>NZ_JBSSAE010000002.1:112500-4912500 GCF_054058275.1 Bradyrhizobium sp. USDA 3256 | reverse complement strand
TAGCGCTGAACCTGCGAAAGCTGGGCGCACCAAGCCAAACTCGCTTGCTCGCCTCGCCGTGGTGGCAGGTTCGGCAATGTCTCTGCTTACGAGCTTCATGATTAGCTCGGCTACGGCGCAAAGCATCCCAAAGGAGGCTGTCCTGACGCTTCCGGATAAACTGGTCTGGAAGACAAATCCGCGTACGGTGGGCACTGAGATCGCCGATATCATCGGCGATTCCACGAAAGCTGGACCGTTCATCCAGAGGGTGAAGTTTCCAGCGAACTACAAGATGGCGGCGCATACTCATCCTGAGGATCGGACCTACACCGTCATTTCTGGCATGTGGTACGTTGGCTATGGAGACCATTTCGATGAATCGAAGCTGGTCGCATTGCCGCCTGGAAGCTTTTACGTCGAACCAGCGAATGTACCGCACTTCGCTATGACAAAGGGCGACGACGTAGTGTACCAGCTGACCGGTACCGGCCCCTCTGCAACGATCTACGTCGAGCCGCCGTTCCGTAAGTAGTTTGACTAAGCGAGCGGGCGCTCTTGTCATGAGGTGTCCGCTCGCACTGTGTCGTGCTTGGCGGCCAGTGAATATTGAGTCGTGAATGCGCCCGCCGGATCATCTTGCTGGTCTTCGCAAAGATCGAGATTGAGCGCGTGTCCCGATTGGCCCGGTTTCGATCCGCCGCAGTCCCTGATCTTTCGAAAGAAGTGGTGGTGCGCTCATGAGGCGCCGTTGATTTGTCAGGCGGCGGCCTCTTGACACCGCCATGTGGGCGCGCCAAAATTGGACAGTCCAATTTGAAGGTGGATCACGATGACTGGGCACGTGCTTAAAGGGGCTGTCGTCCCATATAAAGAATACACCGAGATGGCAAAGAAGCCGCTCCTGACGCCAGCGATGTGGAAATACAGGGAGCTCGTCGACGCTGTACGGGCAAGCGACCGCGACTGGAAGCGTCGCATCTTGGCCCTGTCGCACCCCGACCTCGTCCAGGATGTAAGCGTCGCGCAGGACTTGGCGATCATCGTGCAGCTGATGAAGCCCGGCGAACGGAGCCAGCTCCATCGCCATTCTCCGTGGGCGATACATTTCGCGTTGCAGGGTAAGGGTTACACCAACATTGATGGTGTGCGCTACGATTGGGAGTTTGGCGATGTGGTTCTGACTCCGGCGTGGACCTATCATGAGCATGTCAACGAGTCTGAAACCGAAGACGCCATCCTCTATTCGATGCAGAACCTGCCGCTGCTAGCGCGCGCGAATAGTCTATTCAGAGAGGAGCCGGCGGGCGAGCCGCCCCGGCATGTTCTCCGAAAGCGCGACGGCGAGTTCAAGCCAGATGCTCCATCGCAGAGCGGCGTTACATCATCATGGAGATAACTCGGCAGGGGAGAAGAAAGATGAAAGTCGTTCTGTTGGTCGCTGCTCTTGTTTGCAGCACAACTGTTGTGGGTGCCCAGCAAGTCGTAACCGTCGGGGTACTCACCGACATGTCGAGTCTCTACAAGGACAACAGCGGCGCAGGATCGGTAGAAGCGGCCCGCATGGCTGTTGAAGACTTCGATCCCGAGAGTCATCAGATGCAAGTGCGGGTCGTTTCCGCTGACCACCAGAACAAGGCCGATATTGGTGCAGCAATTGCGCGCAAATGGTTTGATGTCGACAATGTCGACATGATTGTAGACGTGCCGAATTCTTCAATCGCGTTCGCTGTGTCTGAGGTAGCGCGCACCAAGAATCGAGCGCTGTTTGTGTCGAACGCCGGATCATCCGAGCTCACGGGGGTAGCATGCTCACCGAACACAGTCCATTTCACCTATGATACGTGGGCGCTTTCGAAGATCGCTGCGCGCGCGCTGGTCAATGAAGGCAAAAAGAACTGGTTCTTCATTACTGCCGATTACTCGTTCGGCCACGCATTGGAGCGTGACGCGTCCGCTGTGGTCGCTGAGTCGGGCGGAAAGGTCGTTGGTGCTGTAAGAGCCCCCATCAACAGCTCAGATTTCTCGTCATTTGTTGTACAGGCGCAGGCCGCAAACGCGGACGTTGTTGCATTCGCAAATTCAGGCGCAGATCTCGTAAACAGTATGAAGCAGGCGGCCGAGTTTGGTCTCGGGTCACGCAAAGAGAAGCTGGCTGGGCTGCTGGTGTTCATTACCGACGTCAAGTCGCTGAGTTTGAACGCGGCAGGGGGACTTAGCTACGCAGACGCGTTCTATTGGGACTTTGACGAAGATACACGCAATTGGAGCAAGCGATTTGCTGCAAGGACGAACGGTGCGGTGCCCACCATGGGCCATGCGGGCGTCTACTCGTCAGTTCTCGCATTCCTCCGGAGCGCGGGGGACTTGAAGCAGGCGAGGGACGGCGCGGCCGTTATCCGGAATCTGAGAGATAAATCGTGGAAGGATCCATTGTTTGGCGAGACACAAGTCCGTGCTGACGGGCGCGCGCTCCATCGGATGCTGTTCGTGGAGACCAAAGTGCCCGCAGAGTCTAAGGGGCCGAACGATCTTCTCAAAGTCAAGCAGGTCATTTCAGCAGCGGACGCGTTTCGTCCCATGTCTGACGGCAAATGCTTGTTGGCAAACTAAACCAAAAATCGTGAGTGATAAAATGAAAGAAAACGTTAGGGTGGCGGTTGCTCAAGTCCATGTCGAGCCTTGGGCAGAAGACCGGAATCTCATCAAAGTTCTTCAGTACATGAGGATGGCTGCCAAGCAAGGCGCAGATGTTGTTGTGTTCTCCGAAGCGATTAGCAACGGATACGTGTTCAAAGACACTGAGGAAGCGTTGCGGGCGGCGACCACAACTGATGGGGAGTTTGTCACAGCTGTCCGGTCGCTTGCATCCGAGCTGAAGATCTGGACGTCGTTTGGCATTCTTGAGAGGACCAAAGCGAAAGATGGAATTCACAACACTGCGCTGCTCGTGTCGGACAGCGGGAAACTCGAGGGCGTTTATCGGAAGACATTCTTCATTCGATCAGACAAGATCTGGATGAAGCATGGAGAGATTAAGTTCGAACCGACGACGACACCGCTCGGCTCGATCGGTATGGTCATTTGTGCCGACATGAGAATCCCGGAGCCTGCACGTTGCACGGCTCTCGGCGGTGCCCAGATGCTCTTCAACGTCTCGAATTGGGGTGGGCCAGATCAGTATGAAATTCACGCACCGGCTCGTGCGATCGAGAATCATTGTTGGATCATTTCGGCCGACAAGGTGGGATCCGAGCCTGGCATCAGATATCCAGGCCACAGCCAAGTACTGACACCTGACGGTGCTGTCGCCGCTGAGGCCAGCGAGTTCGATGAAGAATTGCTCGTGGTGGATGTGAAACCATCGTTGGCGGACCGGCGGGGCAAGGAACACCGGTTCGCGAGGCGGCGCCCCGAATTGTATCAAAAGCTTGTCGGATTAGCTCCGGCCAAGTCGCGCACAAATTCACAGCTAACCAGCGTGTCAGGGGTGTATGCGGCCGCCGCCCAAGTGGTATCTGGCAACATCGAACAAGCCGTGGTCGAGTGCGAAAAGATCTTCCTGTTGGACGAGGCGGACCTTATTGTTCTCCCTGAGCTGTTTCCGGTTCAGGGGGGCGTCTCGAACGAGAATGTTCGCGAGCGCATTGGCCTAACCGAGACGGCAGTGGACCTCCTTGCCAAATTCTCCAGAAGGACAGGTACGGTTGTTGTTGTCGGATTGCCGCGACTGTCGGCGGATGGAGGGCTCTACAATTCGGCTTGCGTCATTGACGGTGGTGAGATCGTAGGCTGGTACGATAAGTCGCATCTTGAGAGCAGCGAAGTGGGTCTTTTCAGTGCCGGGCGCGATCTGGGGCTCTTCAATACGCGGATTGGGTTGCTAGGCGTTATGCTCGGTGAGGAAGGACTAATCACAGAGGTTCCGCGACTTCTCGCCTTCGACGGTGCCCAAGTTATCGCCTGGCCGACCCGGTGGAAATCGACGCGGCACAGCGACGTCCTTCCGTTGGAGAGAGCTCTCGAGAATCAGGTCTATGTCGTCGCCGCAACACCAGCTGAGCGGGGAGTGGGGCACTCGCAAGTTGTCTCGCCAAGGCCGTACCCGATTCCAGCGCAAAGGGCGACAATCGGACCAGGAAGAGTTGGCTGCGCCGGCCACATGATCGTCCCGGCGACCTCGACAATGAAGCTTGTTTCGAGGAACACCGACATCTTCGCGCATCGGCAACCTCAGGGTTATTCAATACTCACCACGCAGACCGGGGAGGGTGCGCAGTGACTTCGACAAACGACGGTGTTCGCCTGGTCAAGCAATCGGACGTGGAGACCTATGTCAGTTATTGCCGATTGACAAAGGTTTTAATCGACAAGGAAGCGGGCGTGGATGGAGCATCGGTCTGCTGGGTGACGATCCCACCCGGTCGCGGCTACGAGGAACATCAAAAAGAACGTGAGACAGAGATCATCTTCGTCATCAAGGGTACGCTGCAGATAACAAGTGGTGGCAAGAAAACCGTGATCGGCGCTGGCGATGCGGCGGCAATTCTACCGCGGACGCTGCACTCTCACCAAAACATAGGCGCCGAATGGGTTGAGTATCTAGTCATACACACCCCCGGCGGACCGGAGCAGACCTTCAAGGGTCGGCAAACCTTGGAAGGGACGAAACACGGTTACGCGGCGTCAGCCGAGGACCGGAGCCCTTCGTAGCCCGTAACCCCGACAATGCGCGGAGGCACCGTCGCAAGCTGTGCCTCCGGCCTGACGCTGAAGGCCAACTGACACGTCCGGCGGGCAGGCAGCAGCGACCCATCACCGATACGGACAGGGAGGGGACTTGCGGATGCATTTTGCATCAGGCGCTCGCGCACGCTATTCTGCGATCCGCGACATCTATGGATGCCAGCCGAACAGCAGGGACGCGATGATCGATCCCTAACCGATGGACTTTCGCAGCGTATCAAAGTGGTGCTGCATGGCCCGCTTTGCGCCTCGCGCGTCCTTTGCCTTAATCGCCTTCGCGATCGGCAAGTGATCCGATTGCAGCGTATCCCACGTTTCCAGCGGTAGCAGGTATTTAAAGTCGATGCGCCGAAACTCGTCGACCAAGTTGCGCACAACACCCTCCAGAAAGACGTTTCCGGATGCTCGGGCGACGGCGATGTGAAACTCTATGTTCGCATCGGAAGCGCGATAATCCTCTGGCTCCACCACCTTGAGATTTTCCAATGGGCGAAAGATATCCCGGACCTGCTCCTTGGTTGCATGTTTTGCCGCAAGTTCGGCTGCCTTGCACTCCACAATTTCACGCGTCTCCCATAGCTTGAGCAGGTTGTCGCGACTGTTATCAAGACGGATGCTGCGCAGCGCGTCGCTCGTCGGGATCTCATTCCGCAGCAGATAGCGGCCGCCGCCTTGGCGGCTGGCAATGACGCCACTCGCCTCCAGGACGCGGAACGCTTCTCGGACGACCGGTCGGCTCACGCCCAACTCGGCCTCCAAGACCCGCTCGGTTGGGAGCTGCGCACCGGCGCGAAGGCCCTGTGCGGATGACCACTTGCCAAGCGAATCGATCACTGTCTCGTAGAGGCGAGCCGGCCTAATGCGTTCTAGGCGAGCACCTTTAGAATCTTCCACGCTTACCTCCAAATTGGGCTTCCCAATTTTGGAAAGACCTTATATAGATTCGGCTGTCGACGTCATTATAACGTCAATACGGAGTATCGCATGCGCCTTCATGCCACCATCACATCGCCCTTCGTCCGGAAAGTGCTTGTCACCGCGCATGAGGTCGGGCTGTACGAGCGTTTTCAGTTCATAGCGACCAACCCGCATGCGGATGAATACTTGCGAGCTGACAATCCCCTTTGCAAGATCCCAACCCTTTTGCAGGATGGCGAACTCCCCTTGTTCGATTCCCGCGTCGTCTGCGAATACCTTGATAGCCTGCATGATGGACCAAAGCTATTTCCAGCGGGAGGCTTGGCTCGCTGGAACGCATTGAGGCTGCAGGCGCTTGGAGACGGGATTCTTGATGCCAATATTTCGCGAAGGAATGAGGCCATCCGGCCGCCGGGCGAACAGTCGCCCGCTTGGATCGAGCGTCAGAAGCTCGCTGTGTCGTCAGCTATTGCATGGCTGAATCGCAACATCTCTCTGCTGGATGGGCCGGTCACCATAGGCAGCGTGGCAATCGGATGCGCGCTGGGGTACTTCGAAGTGCGATTTCCAAACGACGACTGGCGGCAAGGAAACGAGCACGTCGCGGACTGGTACGCGGCCTTCAGCGCGCGTCCCTCGATGCAGAATACCAGCTATCGTAATCTAAAGCGCACCTTGCCGAAAGAGCTGCAGAAAGAGGGCGGCCACCAGTAATCAGTGCGCGTGGGGCTGCGAACGGCTCTGCCTGACAACAGGGCGGCATACCGACTTTTGTAGTTGACAACTCACGGCGGAGACGTCGGTGGCTCTGGTCCGCGGCGCAGCCTGCCAAGGGCGGCTCCCGCAATTGGTGCTTGTTAGGCAGATGCACGATACCATCCTCGAGACGCGCGGTCTCACGATAGAATTCAGCGGCTATGTTGCCGTCAATGGCGTTGATCTGCGAATCCGGCAAGGAACCATCCATGCGCTCATCGGACCCAATGGTGCTGGGAAGACGACATGTTTCAATCTTCTGACCAAGTTCCTCAAGCCGACGTGCGGCCAGATTCTGTTTGCGAACCGCGACATCACGGCGATGACGCCGGCTGACGTCGCGCGCCTGGGGCTGGTTCGATCCTTTCAGATTTCGGCGACGTTTCCTCATATGACGGCGCTCGAGAATGTCCGCATAGCCTTGCAGCGGCGACGCGGAAGGTCGTTTGATTTCTGGCGATCGAGGACAACGCTGCGGGAATTCGATGCCCGGGCGCGCGAACTGCTGGCTCAGGTGAGCCTTGAAGAATTCACCGACGTTCTGGCAGTGCAGTTGCCATACGGCCGTAAACGGGCCCTGGAGATTGCGACGACGTTGGCGCTCGATCCCAAGCTCATGCTGCTGGATGAGCCGATGGCCGGGATGGGTCACGAGGACATCGATAAAATGACGGCGCTGATCAAGCAGTGTTCGCGCGATCGAACCATTCTAATGGTCGAACACAACCTGAATGTGGTCGCGAATATTTCCGACGTCATCACGGTTCTGGCGCGGGGCAGTATTCTGGCCGAGGGCCCTTACAGCGCGCTGACCAAGGATCAGCGCGTTATGGAGGCTTATTTGGGGCTGGGTCATGATTGAAGCCTCTCGCGCGAGCGCCCTGAGCGTTGTCAATCTGCAGGCATGGTACGGGGAGTCGCATATACTTCACGGGATGAATCTGCGCGTCTATCCTGGTGAAGTCGTGACATTGCTCGGCCGCAACGGCGCTGGGAAAACGAGCACGTTGAGATCGGTGATGGGCATTATCGGAAAGCGGGCTGGCTCCGTTCTTGTCGAAGGCGACGAAACCATCCGACTATCGTCCGACAAGATCGCGCGCCTTGGCGTTGCCCTGTGTCCAGAGGAACGCGGCATATTTGCAAGCCTGGATGTAAAAGAAAACTTGATGCTGCCGCCGGTCATCCGGAGTGGCGGCATGCGTCTCGATCGCATCTTCGAGCTCTTTCCGAACCTCAAAGAGCGGTTGACCAGTCAGGGCACCAAGCTTTCCGGCGGCGAGCAACAGATGCTGGCAATTGCGCGTGTTCTTCGTACTGGGGCACGTTTTTTGATGCTCGACGAACCGACGGAAGGTCTTGCACCCGTGATCGTGCAGCAGATTGGCCGCATGATCGCTCAGCTTAAGGCGGACGGCTTCACGATTCTTCTTGTCGAGCAGAACTTCCGTTTCGCATCCACAGTCGCGGATCGCTTCTATGTTGTAGAGCACGGCAAGGTCGTCGACGCGTTTCGTAGTGAAGAGCTTCCGTCCAACGAGGAAAAGCTGCGCGCCTATCTTGGCGTCTAGGTCGCGGCTGCCCGTTGAGGCCCATTACTTGAGATTGATAGATCGGATGCATTGACGTGTTGCAGAAAATTTGCGCGCAGTTGCTGGTCGGCCTCATCAACGGCTCGTTTTACGCGCTCTTGAGTCTAGGGCTCGCCGTGATCTTCGGCATGCTGAACATTATAAACTTCGCTCACGGAGCGCTCTATATGGTGGGCGCATTTGTAGCCTACTTTCTGCTTCAATACGCCGACCTGAACTATTGGTGGGCGCTGATCTTGGCGCCGCTGATTGTGGGCGCATTCGGCATCTTGCTTGAGCGTACCATGCTGCAAAGGCTTGCTGGCCTCGACCATCTCTACGGACTTTTGCTCACCTTTGGCCTAGCAATCATCATTCAGGGTCTTATCCAGAATTATTTTGGATCCTCAGGCCTTCCTTACGCGATCCCGGACCAGCTCAAGGGCGGTATTGATTTTGCTCACCTTTGGCCTAGCAATCATCATTCAGGGTCTTATCCAGAATTATTTTGGATCCTCAGGCCTTCCTTACGCGATCCCGGACCAGCTCAAGGGCGGTATTGATCTGGGTTTTATGTACCTACCGATTTATCGGGGGTGGGTGGTGGTCGTCTCCCTGATCGTCTGCATGCTTACCTGGGTGATGATTGAGAAGACCAGGCTTGGTGCGTATCTCCGGGCAGCGACCGAGGATCCCATACTTGTCCGGGCGTTCGGCATCAACGTGCCGCGAATGATCACGCTGACCTACGGTCTGGGGGTTGGCCTAGCGGCTTTCGCGGGCGTGCTTTCCGCGCCGATCAATCAGGTGCGGCCACTAATGGGCGCCGACCTGATTGTTGTGGTCTTCGCGGTGGTCGTGATCGGCGGGATGGGATCGATTCTCGGCTCGATTGTAACTGGCTTCGCGCTCGGCGTGTTCGAAGGGTTAATTAAATTTCTTTATCCCGAGGCCTCCAACACCGTCGTGTTCATCCTGATGGTGATCGTGTTGTTGGTTAAGTCCAACGGGCTCACAGGACGGAATGCGTAGATGAAAGCGACATTTGGCGTGGCCGCCGGAAGCACCTTGGGACGCTATGAGATGGCGGCCTTTGGTCTGCTCACGATTGTGCTGCTCGTGGTGCCGGTCGCCGGAATTTATCCGTTTTTTGCGATGCAGGCGCTGTGCGGCGCGCTATTCGCATGCGCTTTCAATCTGCTCATCGGGTTTGGCGGTTTGCTTTCGTTTGGCCACGCGATGTTCTTCGGCACGGCGGGATATGTCACGGCCCACGTCGTCAAGAGTTGGGGACTAAGTCCCGAACTCGGCGTGGTAACGGGTGTGGCCGCGTCATCTATTGTTGGAATTGTTGCCGGCTTCGTCGCGATCCGCCGCCAAGGCATCTATTTCGCGATGATTACGCTCGCGCTCTCGCAGCTTCTCTACTTCGGGTATCTCCAGGCGCCGTTCACTCACGGCGAAGATGGGATACAGGGCGTGCCGCAAGGTATGCTATTTGGCTTATTCGACCTCAGCCAGCCGACAACACTCTACTATGTCGTGCTAACCGTCTTTTTAATCGGCTTCCTGGTAATCTATCGAACCATCAACTCGCCTTTTGGCGAAGTTCTAAAGGCAATCCGTGAAAACGAACTCCGCGCGATTTCGTTGGGATATAACTCCGACCACTATAAGCTATTAGCCTTCGTGCTCTCGGCGGGCCTGGCCGGCCTCGCCGGAGCCCTGAAGGTCATTGTATCTCAAACTGCGTCGTTAGCCGATGCACACTGGACCATGTCAGGTGAAGTTGTTCTGGTTACGCTTGTCGGCGGTCTCGGTACGATATTTGGACCGGTAATTGGAGCATTCGCAATCACTGCGATGCAGCAGTATTTCGCGAGTGTCGGTCAATGGGTCACCGTGATTCAAGGGGGCGTCTTCGTAATCTGCGTGCTTGCGTTCCGCCGAGGCATCGTCGGAGAAATCGTCATGATAGCAGTGAGGCGCAAAGATCCGCGGCGTTCTTGAAGAGTGCTGTGTACAGTCATAGCGCACCGGTTCCGGCAGGCGGGCCTAGATGCGCGCTTGCACTGTCGGACCCATCGCAATAGAGCGTCGCCGGCTTTGGAATGCCATGCACGAACCAGCGCTGCGAGGGTGACGCCCAACCGATGTCCCGACGGCGATACCTGTTCTCCAGCTCGCGCTGCTTCTGCTGTTTCTTGTGAGCGGCGATCCAGGCTTGTACGCGTGGGTGAAGGTTATCGTTGCTCTCAGGCACCGCGACATCACGAATGCGGTCGGCCACTGTTGCGGCGGCTTGTTCCGCTGCAGGGGACGGCGCGGGCTTTGGCGGCGTAGGACGTCCTACCCGTGGTCAAGGGGGATCTGTCCTTACTAGACGAGAGTAGCGCCGTGCTCGACGCATCCAGGACGCTTCGCGCCGGCTACGCCGGTGCCGATGGCATTCTTGAGAGCGTTTGCGCGCGGCGCTCTGCCGGCCGGCAGGTCAGGACGAAGGAATGGTCGCTTCGGCCCAACAAAGGAATGGGGTTCACCCTGTTGGGGTGATCTGCACGTTCTTGTAAGCCGGATCGTACGGGGGCTGCCGGTTGAGCGCCGTCCATAGGGCGTAGAGCAGCCGATCGCCTACGCTGCGCGAGGCGCGGGCATGGCCGTGCCCTCTCTGCCGCGCAAGGTCAGCCCGAGCCGGAACGCGAGGATGTTGAGTAAGCGCTGTTTCGGCCCCACCTTCCATTGAAGGCGTCGAGCGAAGAATGATCGATCTCTGATTGGAGATCGGCTTGTGTCTAAGCTTGACCATATGCTTGAGCCTAGGACCTCGGTTCGTCGGGTCGAGGTCATCACGGAGATCGGCCGACGCCGGCAGTTCTCGGCCGACGACAAGGCGCGGTTCGTCGAGGAGACGCTTGCCCCGGGTGCCGTGGTATCGGAGGTCGCGCGGCGGCACGGATTGTCGCCGCAACAGCTGTTTACGTGGCGCCGGCAAATGCGACAACCGGTTGCGATCCCTGTGGCTCCCGAGCCGCAGACGTTCGTGCCCGCTGTCGTTACCCCATCGTCCACGCCGCCGGAGCGCTCACCGCGGCAGCGCCGACGCCTCCGGAAGGCGCCCGAGGGCGGCGAGAACAGCGGCATCATCGAGCTCGAGATCAACGTCGTCGCGGTTCGGGTCGCCGGAGGCGCGGATGCCGCGACGGTTGCGGCCGTGATCCATGCGCTGAAGACCTGCACGTGATCGGTCCGACGGGCACGGTGCGGGTGATGGTGGCGACCAGGCCGGTCGACTTCCGCAAGGGTGCCGAAGGGCTCGCGGCCCTGGTGCGTGAGAGCATCCAGGCCGATCCGTTCTCCGGCGCCGTGTATGTGTTCCGCGCCAAGCGCGCCGACCGGGTGAAGCTGATCTATTGGGACGGCACGGGTGTGTGCCTGTTCGCCAAGCGGCTTGAGACCGGTTCGTTCTGCTGGCCCAACGTGCAGGATGGGGTCATTCGCCTGACTGCGGCGCAGCTGTCGGCCTTGCTCGAAGGATTGGACTGGAAGCGCGTCCACGCTGCGCGCGAGACACCGTCGCCGATCCAGGCGAATTGAACTGCGGCACAGTGAATCAGTATGCATGTCGCGCTCGCGGGGGGCCGTGACGCATGGTGTAATCGCATCATGGCGACGACGGCCGACACGCTTCCGGACGATCCCGGCACGCTCAAGGCGATGCTGCTGGCCGAACGGGCGCGCGCCGCGCGGCTCGAGCAGATCATCAAGGAGTTGCAGCGTCATCGCTTCGGCCGCCGGGCCGAGACGCTGCCGGAGGACCAGTTGCTACTCGGCCTGGAGGATGTCGAGCAGGTCGAGGCGAGTGGTGATGCCGCGACCGATGCAGCCAATGCGGCCGAGCGATCAAGCCGAGCCGCACGGCGCCGCAGGAACAGAGGAGCGCTGCCGGCGCATCTGCCGCGGGTCGAGATGCTGATCGACCTCGACGGTCACGCCTGCCCGTGCTGTCAGCAGGCGCTGCACCGGATCGGCGAGGATGTGAGCGAACGACTGGATATCGTCCCGGCCCAGCTCCGGGTCCTAGTCGTAAGGCGGCCCAAGTATGCCTGCCGGGCCTGCGAGACCATGGTGCAGGCACCGGCGCCAGCGCGGCTGATCGAGGGCGGGCTACCGACCGAGGCCACCGTGGCGCAGGTGCTCGTCGCCAAATATGCCGACCATCTGCCGCTGTATCGGCAGGCTCAGATTTACGCCCGCCAGGGCCTCGACCTGGATCGCTCGACCCTGGCCGATTGGGTCGGGCGGGCAGCCTTCCTGTTGCGGCCGGTGCATGAGCGGCTGCTCGCGAGGCTGAAGCAGTCGCCAAAACTGTTTGCCGACGAGACCACCGCCCCGGTGCTCGATCCCGGACGCGGCCGCACCAAGACCGGCCAGCTCTGGGCCTATGCCCGCGACGACCGGCCCTGGGGCGGCACGGACCCGCCCGCCGTCGCCTATGTCTACGCTCCCGATCGCAAGGCCGAACGGCCGATCGCCCACCTCGCGGGTTTTGCCGGCATCCTCCAGGTCGACGGTTATGCTGGCTATCGGGTCCTGGCCGAGCGCGGTGACGTTGAACTGGCGTTCTGCTGGTCCCATGTGCGCCGGCGCTTCTACGAACTCGCCGCGGCCGGTCCCGCACCGATCGCCAGCGAGGCGCTCGAACGTATCGCCGGGCTCTACGTCATCGAAGCCGAGCGAGCGTCGCGCCGTCCGCCAAGAGAAGAGCCGGCCGATCGTCCACGAGTTCGAACCCTGGCTGCGCGCCAAGCTTGATCTGATCAGCCAGAAGACCAAACTCGCGGAGGCCATTCGATATGCACTGTCGCGTTGGGACGGGCTGACGCGCTTCATTGCCGACGGCCGCATCGAGATCGATTCCAACGTCGTCGAGCGCGCTATCCGCCCAATCGCGCTCAACCGCAAGAACGCTCTGTTCGCTGGCTCGGACGGCGGCGGCGAACACTGGGCCGTCATCGCCTCACTGATCGAAACCTGCAAGCTCATCGGCGTCGAACCCCACGCCTATCTCGCCGACGTCATCACCCGCATCGTCAACGACCACCCGAACAGCCAGATCGACGAACTGCTACCCTGGGCCTATCTCACTACCCAAGAACGCTCGCCCGTGGCCTGAGAACATCGCTTACGATGTTGAGGCCGCGGGCCGCGAATATCTGCCGGAAAGAAGAGTTGCCTGATCGCCATTCCACGTCGATTTCGACATACAAGGTCTTCGCTGATAACTGAATTGTTTATCAGTGTGATTCACCGCATGAGTATTTTCGACGACATTCGCCGCGAAGACACTGGCCCCCCATCTCAGGATGAAACGCGGTTCGCCTATCTCAGCCGATCGGGTCGGGCGGAGGCCGCACGGGTTCGCGAGCAAGTAGACGCTTGGTTTTCAGCTTATCCGGAAAGCCATCGCGACGCCCTTGTCGCCCGGTTCAGGTCGGCCATCGACGATCAGCATCGAAGCGCGTTCTTCGAGCTCTTCCTCTATCACATGTTGCTGGCACGGGGCTGCAAATTGCTGGCGATCGAACCCAAGCTTGAGCACACGGACAAATCCCCCTATTTTCTCTTGGAGAATGCGAGGAGGGAGCGTGGTACGGCCGCCAGATGGCCAACCTCAGAATACGCGCATGAGTGGGGTGCTGGCCTTGATGCGGATTGATCCGTGGAATTTTGCAAGCAAGACCGGCCTGCTCATCCCTCATCCTTGGGCGGAAAAGCCGCTCCCCGAACTTGGGTTGGGCACGTCAGAGTTCATATTCGCGGGCAACCAATACCAGCGCAAAGAAGGCAAGCCGATGCATGAGCTGGTCGGGCTTCCCGCCGTTTGGCCGGAAGAGTGACGGCGCGTACATTTGCTCAGTCATCCGATCAGAGTGATGTAGACGATGCGGTGATTCTAGGCAGGGAAATCGGTCGAACTGTCGGTGATGGACGCGGCGCATTCCCGTCCGGAGCGCGCAAGTTTGTTCGCAAGTGGCGCACCCGACACGATTCGAACGTGTGGCCTTCGCCTTCGGAGGGCGACGCTCTATCCAGCTGAGCTACGGGTGCTTACTGCTTACGCAGTGCTTACAATGATTTCGCGTATGAGTGAACCCCAACGCGCAACGCACGCAAGCCTTTACATTACAATACTCTTTCTTCCTCACTTATTGCACCAACCGACTTGACACCTGCCTTCGGAGGGCAACGCCAACGCTACCGATTACGGAACAATGCTTTTCAACCCACAAAACGAGTTTCTGCGAACCCGGCAACTACGGCACAGTTTGCTGCATTACGTTGCCTTGCGAAATCGCGCTATGATTGTTCGTGATGTCGATCCCCGATCGCCGACTTAAACAGATAGATTGGGCCACAACTTGGACGGGCTATTGGCTGGTAGCCAAGACCGTAGGGTTCCCACTGTCAGAATGAAAAACGGCTTAAAAATCAACGGGGATTGACTGACACTCTATCCGCCGTTGCACTGTTCTCCACTGTCTCTGATCGTTCGAATCGACAGCAAAACAATGGAGTCCGCGCGACAAGGCCTGTCGCGGCTGGTTCGGCGATGTCACCCCTTGTCACCGCGAAAACCGTAGCTTCTGAGCGTGGGGTCGGAGGACGGATTGTCGCGATGAAGAACACTCGGCGGGCAGGGCTCAAGCCGCTCAAAGTCGAACGCGAAATTCGGGACGATCTCTACTTCGTCGTTCAACGTCCACGAGGCAGTTCTTGCCACTCTCCGCCAAGAAGTCCCCCTTGCCAACGGCATCATCGAGTCTAAGCTGATTGCGTCCGTTCTGCAACGAGATGGACCACATACAAGCAGCTTGCCAGCGGAGCGCCAGTTGGACCAATCCTTTCGGATCGGCAGCCTCCAGGTGTTATGGGAGGATACGGAGCACGTATTCTGCAGAGGAGTGTGCCACACCAGCGCCAATCAGACGGCGGTGCTGGCGGTGGTCCTCACGGCGGAGAATCCGTCACCCGCCAGCCTCGATCGCCTCGCCCGTGAATTTGGCTTGATAGATGACCTTGACGGGGCTTGGGCGGTCCGACCCCTCGCGCTGGAGCGTAGCCACGGCCGGACTATGCTGGTGCTTGAGGATCCGGGCGGAGAGCCGCTCTCCAAGCTGCTCGGCTCGCCCCTGGAGTTGGGGCGCTTCTTGGCTCTTGCTGTTGGTATTGCCGCGGCGCTTGGCAAGGTCCACGAATGTGGCCTCATCCACAAAGACATCAAGCCAGCCAACATTATGTTTGGCTCCGCGGACGGAAGCGTGCGAATCACCGGATTCGGTATCGCATCACGCCTCTCCCGCGAACGGCAGCCGCCGGAGCTACCCGAGACCATCGCCGGCACCTTCGCATACATGGCGCCCGAGCAGACCGGCCGCACGAATCGCTCGATTGACGCCCGTAGTGATCTATATGCCTTCGGCGTCACGCTCTATCAGATGCTCGCGGGCGCTCTGCCCTTTGCGGCGGCCGATCCGATGGAGTGGGTGCACTGTCACATTGCTAGGATGCCAATGCCGCCGAGCGAACGGCTGAAGCATATTCCGGCCGCAGTCTCGGCGATCATCATGAAGCTGCTCGCGAAGACACCTGAAGAGCGTTACCAGACCGCTGGCGGCGTCGAGCGCGATCTGCGACATTGCGTAGCTGAATGGGGCACGCGGCGCCGTATCGATGACTTTCCGCTGGGCCAACACGACACCCCCAACCGGCTGCTGATACCCGAGAAGCTATACGGGCGAGAGGGTGAGATCGCGACCTTACTTGCCAGCTTCGATCGCATCATCAAGAGCGGCGTGCCAGAACTGGTGCTGGTCACTGGATATTCCGGCGTCGGCAAGTCTTCGGTCGTCAATGAACTGCACAAGGCTGTGGTGCCGCTGCGCGGCCTGTTCGCGTCCGGCAAGTTCGACCAATACAAGCCCGACATCCCCTATGCGACGTTGGTGCAGGCTTTTCAGAGCCTCGTCCGGCCTCTTCTCGGCAAAAGCAAAGCCGAGTTGGCAAGGTGGCGCCACGCTTTTCTCAACGTGCTGGGCCCGAACGCTCGACTCGTGGTCGACCTTATTCCCGAACTCAAGCTCGTGATCGGGGACCAGCCACCCGCGCCTGAACTCCCCTCACAGCAGGCACAAAGCCGTTTTCAGCTTGTGATGGAGCGCTTCATTGGAGTTTTTGCCCGACCCGAGCATCCGCTTGCACTCTTCCTGGACGATTTGCAATGGCTCGACGCGGCGACGCTCGATCTGTTGGAGCACCTATTGACGCGATCGGATCTGCGGCACCTGATGCTGATCGGCGCCTATCGCAACAACGAAGTCACTCCAGCCCATCCACTCATGCGTAAGGTCGAGGCCATCAAGACCGGCGGCGGAAAAGTCGCGGAGATCACACTGGCTCCACTTGCCCCCAAGCACCTCGGGCAATTGACTGTGGACGCTCTTCGCTGCACGCCCGAACGCGCCGCGCCACTCGCGAATCTATTGCACGAGAAGACTGCCGGGAACCCATTCTTTGTTGTTCAGTTCCTGTCTTCGCTCGTCGACCAAGCGCTGCTCACTTTTGATCATGACGGCGCGCGCTGGTCCTGGGACCTCGATGGTATTCAAGCTAGGGGATATACGGACAACGTCATTGATCTAATGGCGGGGAAACTCACCCGCTTACCGGTCGAGACGCAGAATGCGTTGCAGCAGCTGGCTTGTCTAGGAAATGTCGCGGATGTCAAGGCACTTTCGATTGTCCTCGGAATCTCGGAAGATCAGATCGACACCTCTCTGTGGCCAGCCCGCCATCAGGAATTGGTTGAGCGAATGCCAAGCGCTTACCGGTTCGCCCACGATCGCATTCAGGAGGCTGCCTACTCGCGGATCCCGGAGGATCTGCGGGACGAGACGCATCTTCGAATAGGGAGGCTGCTCGCCGCGCGCATACCTTCTGAAAAGCGCGAGGAAGCGATTTTTGATATTGTCAATCAGCTCAACCGCTGCGCGCCTTTAATCACCTCAAAAGATGAGCGCGTGCAAGTGGCCGAACTGAACTTGATCGCGGCCAAACGCGCGAAGGCATCTACGGGCTATGTCTCTGCGTTGAGGTATCTAACAGCCGGCGCCGCATTGTTGCTGGATGACTGCTGGGAGCGCCAGTACGAGCTCACCTTCGCGCTTGAGTTGCATCGCGCTGAATGCGAGTTCTTGACCTCTTCACCAGCCGACGCGGAGGAGCGCCTTTCGTTGTTGGTCCTGCGCGCCCTCAGCCTTCCGGATCTGGCAGCCGTCACCAGGGTGAGGGCGGAGCTCTACATGACGGCTGGCCGGAGCGACCGCGCCGTCGAGGTTTGTCTCGAGTATCTTCGACACGTTGGCGTTCAGTGGTCGGCACACCCGACAAAGGAGGAGGTACAGCAAGAATATGAGCAGATCTCGCAGTGGCTCCTTCATCAGCCAGTCGAGGCGCTACTCGAATTGCCGCGAATGGTCGATCGGGAGGTGTCCGGGACGATAGACGTCCTTCTGGAGGCAGTGCCGCCGGCCTTGCTCACCGATGAAAACCTACTGTGTTTGGTGGTCTGCCGGATGGCAAACCTCAGCCGCGTGCACGGTAACTGCGACGGATCCTGCTCCGCTTTTGTCTGGCTCGGTGTAATTCTTGGGTCGCATTTCGGCGATTATCAGACCGGATTCCGTTTCGGGAAGCTCGGCCTGGAACTGGTCGAGCAGCGCGGGCTTGACCGCTTCAAAGCCCGCGCCTACCTGCTGTTCGGCAGCCATGTAAATCCCTGGACGCAGCATATGCGGACCGGCCGCTCCATGGTGCGGCACGCTTTCGACGCCGCGATGAAGGTCGGTGACCTTATATTTGCGGGATTCAGCTGCAACGATCTGATCACGAGCCTGCTTGCCACAGGCGATCGGCTCAGTGACGTGCAGCGAGAAGCAGAGGCCGGGCTCGCGTTCGCGCGCCATTTCCGGTTTGATCTCGTTATCAATATCATTGTCACCCAGCTCCAGCTCATCCGAACGCTGCGGGGCTTGACGCCGATTTTCGGCTGCTTCAACGAAACCGAGTTCGATGAGGAGCAGTTCGAGCAGCAGCTGAGAGAACAACCGCGTCTCTCGCTCGCCAACTGCTGGTATTCGATCCGCAAGTTACAGGCACGCTACTTCGCAGGAGACTACGCATCAGCCGTTGAGGCGGCATCAGATGCACGACGGCTTCTCTGGACGTCGTCATGCTTTGAGATTGCTGAGTATCATTTTTACGCTGGGCTGGCACGGGCTGCGCATTGTGATGCGGTAAGCGATACAGAACGTGCCCAGCATATGGGAGACTTGGCCAGCCACTATCACCAACTTCGGAAATGGGCAGAGAACTGCCCGGAAAACTTCGAGAGTCGCGCCGATTTGGTGGGCGCGGAATTTGCGAGGATTGAAGACCGCGCACTCGATGCTATGAACCTCTACGAAAAGGCCATTTGTTCGGCACGGACAAACGGCTTTTTACACGATGAGGCGCTCGCCAGTGAGCTTACGGCACGCTTCTATGCGAAGCGTGGATTCGAGATTGCGGCGCATGCTTATCTGCGAAACGCTCGGTACTGCTATCTCCGCTGGGGGGCAGACGGCAAGGTGCAGCAACTTGATGCGGCGTATCCACGACTCAAAATTGAAGAGCCTGCTGTCACTGCGACCAGCACGATCATGGCGCCCGTTGAGCATCTCGATCTCGCAACCGTGCTTAAGGTATCTCAGGCCGTCTCGGGCGAGATCGCCCTGGAGAGGCTCCTCGAAACCCTTATGCGTACCGCCATTGAGCAAGCGGGCGCCGAACGAGGCTTGTTGATTTTTTCAGACGGGGGTGAGCAGCGGATCGCTGCGGAAGCCACGACAAGCGGCGATTTGGTGACCGTGCACCTTTTTCGCGACGAGTGTGTAGCCAAGGGCATGCTGCCGGAGTCGGTGCTCCGCCATGTCCTACGCACTCGGGACTTAGTCATCCTTCAGGATGCCGCCGCTCAACCACCGTTTGCGGCCGACCCGTACATTCGCCAGCGGAAAGTCCGGTCAGTTCTCTGCCTGCCGCTACTCAATCAAGCCAGGGTTATTGGTGTGCTGCTTCTGGAGAACAACTTGACCCCCAACGTGTTCGCGCCGGGGCGGATCGCGGTGTTGAAGCTGCTCGCCTCACAGGCGGCTATCTCGCTCGAGAATACCCGTTTGTACCGAGAGCTCGCGGAGCGCGAAGCCAAGATTCGTCGATTGGTTGATTCAGACATTATCGGCATCGTCATCTGGGAGCTGGACGGAGGCCTCATCGATGCGAACGATGCATTTTTGCGCATGGTTCAGTACGGGCGAGAGGAGTTAACTGCAGGGCTTCGATGGTCAGAATTGACGCCTCCTGAATGGCGAGAAGCGCACGTCCTGCACGAGCTCGAAGGGCTTAAGACGACCGGCACCATGCAAACCAGCGAAAAGGAGTTTTTTAGGAAAGACGGCAGCCGGGTGCCGGTCCTGCTCGGCGCGGCGGCGTTCGAGGGGCACCCACTCCAGGCCGTCGCTTTTGTACTTGATTTGACCGAGCGTAAGCGTTCGGAGGCAGCGGCCCGCGACAGCGACCAGCGCTACCGCGAAGTGCAGATGGAACTGGCGCACGCAAACCGCGTCGCCACCATAGGCCAGCTGACGGGATCGATTGCCCATGAGGTCAACCAGCCCATCACTGGGATGGTCATCGCCGCGCAGACGGCTCTGCGAAGGCTCGACCGTAAACCGCCCGTTCCGGAAGAGGTGCGCCAGTCGTTCGCACAGATTGCTAAATACGGCACACGAGCAGGTGCGGTAATCGGCCGAATCCGTGATCTAATCAAAAAAGAGCCGCCACGGGAGGATTTATTGGCAATTAACGGCCCGATCCGCGAGGTGATTGAACTCACCCGAGGCGAGGCGACGAAAAACCGCATTTCCGTCAAGGCTGAACTCGCCGAAGACTTACCGCTCGTTCGCGGAGATCAAGTGCAACTCCAACAAGTGATGCTCAACTTGATCATCAACGCCGTCGAGGCAATGAGTGGAATCAGCGACGGCAAGCGAGAATTGCTGATCAGCACGGGCAAAGCCGAGTCAGGGGGCGTGCTTGTGGTCGTTCGAGATTCCGGTCCCGGACTGGCGTCCGCCACGCTTGAGCGCATTTTCGAGGCGTTCTATACGACTAAGACGACCGGTTTGGGCATGGGGCTATCGATCTGCCGTTCGATCATCGAAGCGCACCGCGGACGATTGTGGGCTAGCGTAAACGATTCTCGGGGTGCCAAATTTCAGTTTACTCTACCTCCGCCGGACGAGGCTGTTCCGCGATAACCTGACTAAATATATGCGGTGTGACGTTGCAGGTCTGGGGAGCGAAACTGTTTAAACTTCTCGTCGCGATCTGAGATACGAGTGGCTCAACTGCTTGGCGATCGCGGCGTCGCCCGCAGAATCCTTCAGCTCATTGAGGAGGCCGGCTGTTTGCGATTAAATCCTTTCAGCGCTTGTTGTGCGAGTTCGACTCAGTCGGACCGAAGCTCTGGGGCGGTGTGAAGTATCCATAACCAAAGACGCATCGTCTTAAATCGTGAGGGCGCGATCTATGACAACAAAACCAATTCGACTTCAGAGCCGACAACATCTCGAGAGTATCCGCGCCTAGCACCCTGGGATCGAGGTCCAGCCGTTTGAAGGCAAAATAGTACGGCTGTGCCGAAGCTACTCACTGGCGACTCCTTCGAAGTGCAGGAGACGCATCTAGTAGCTGAAGTTGTTTCACTTCCTCGCAACTGACGGGCCGCTTAGCGTCACGGGCAGTCAGGTGAAGGCCGAATGTTTGTTGCTTCTCTTAAGGAAGAAATATGAAGCAAGCCTCGCTTCTCGACATTGCGCCGAGGTTCGATGATCTTCTTTGCGCGGCATGATGATAGCGGCGTTGCGCGCCCAGAAACGGAGTGAGGAAATGATCATAAGCGAGGGACATGTTGTTAATCGGTGGCTGTTCGCATGATCTAAATTTCGCTCTGTCGCCTATACTCCGTCGGTGTTGTTCCGACCATGCGGCGGAACGCAGTAGCCATGTGCTGCGACGAGGCAAAGCCACAGGCGTGCGCAACCTGGGTAACGCTAAGGGGGCCAGCTACCAGAAATTCCTTTGCGAGTTCTATCCGAAGCATCATTACATACCGATGGGGCGGAACTCCCGTGCTGGTCTTGAAGGCGCGTGCGAAATGATATGGAGAGCGAGAAACAAGTGCAGCAAGCTCGGCGAGCGACAAGTCATTCGCGAGTTGACCCCTCATGTACTCAGTAAGGAGCTTCAATTCTTTCGGTGTTAGTCCGCCTTTCGCCAGTTTGACCCCAATCGCAGGCTGCGAGGCTCGCGCGAGCAAAGTCGCGAGCGCCATGCCAAAGCTGTCGGCCTCCAATTGCGTCAGACCATGCGCGCTTAGTTCCCAAACTTGCTCGGCGAACTGCAGTGGCAAGGTGTCATAGCGTGCTCCATGATGGAGCGGTCCGCAGTCTTGGAGACGCCAGGGATCGTCCCAAAAAACCTTGGACGAAAATTCAATGACGAGAAGGTCGATGTTGGAAGTGAGTTCGTACGTGCAAGGATGATCGGGAGGCGCGACGAAGTAGTTTGGTGCGGATAGATCTGCGTTGAAACGGCCTGCGCCCAGATCGACGACAGATCGACCCGCCCGAGGCGCGCGGCTAATCTGAAGCGATACTCCATGGGCAGATTCGACGTACTCACCGGCTTGGTGCTGCGGCGAACGAAACAAGTTCAGTCCGCCAACGGATCTGTGCTGTTGTTCGAACGGATATATAGAGCGGTAATAGTCGGCGTAGCTCAGGGGGTGACTCATGGGCGGGTATTCACGACGCTTACTAGGACAGTGCGAGAGGTGTCGTGTCGATTACCATAGTGTATGCTTGTTTGTTGCGATGGCAGCGAAGCCGTTGGCGTACACGTCGTCGACGCAGATCAGGTGGTTCTTTGCGGGTGGCCCTTACGCAGGCCTGATGCTGAGTCTGGGTTGGTATTGCAGCGACGGAAGGCGCTTAAGTCAGCTGTTCAGCATTGTGGCGATCAACCATACTCACGGCCTGCGGCCTCGTCTCAGGATGCCGCGAATCTCGTACGGCGCGGCGTGGAAGGTTTTATGGAAGGCTGACCTGGCTTCCGTCCCACTCCTGCCCAGCTCGCGAGCGAGTTGTTCGAGGCCGGGGTCCTGAGCGTCGCCAAGAAGTGTCAAGAGGCGCCGGCGCTCTTGTCCAGAAAGCGATCGGGACCGCGGGCGGCGAGGAGGCTTTGTCGTTGCGTGGGTACGAATGAGACGGCATCCGAGGCTCAAAGAAAGATCGTCCAGCTCAAGGCGGCTAGGCACATCGCCACGCCGCAATCGCTGCTCGAGCCTGCGTCCGATCCGACCAAGTACGGGCTCTCGGGCAAAATGAGGTAGGGTGAAGGTTAGCCCGAGTGCGTCTATTGCCGAGAGTCCAAGGTCTTCGCCGAGTTGCCAGAGATCAGCGGCCGGAAAATAGATGTGGATGACGCGCCAGTCGCCCGTCAGCATGGCGGCAGGTGCTTGGCCTGCTTGGACCAATTGAATCGCGCCAGCCTCAAACATTCCCTCATGTACTTCGCGACCATCCACGGCGTAGGTCGCATGGTGGCTGCAAGTCGAGACCGCGAGAACGTGTGTCGTCGGATCTGAAGGCGACGAGACTTCGAGTTTCTGAGCGTTCTGACCCGCGAACACGCCGGCCGATAGGCCAGCTGTCCGCCCGGGCCAGGCGATTGCAATCGGAGCGATGCCCCAATCCGCTGACACACTCTCAGGGGTTGTCGATCGTCGTTCGCCCATAGCATTGCCAGCGGTCAATTATCGTTTCGCATGATGGCGGGCGCGCACTCGAGACACGTCTTTCTGTTCGCCCACCAACAGCAGCAAGCAACAGGTCACAACTTCAACCATAGGCGTAGTTGATAAAGTGTCGCCAGCTCTAATCTGCGTTCGCTACCAAAGACGGCGCGGTTTTGCGCAAGAATTTGAACATTCATCAAGTCCGTGAACGACGACTGTCGCTTTGGGCTCCACATCCATCTCGAGATCGTTGCTGATCTACGCAGCCTTTCTTGGCGGGGCGGCCATCTGGAGTCGCGATTGGCATTCAGCGGGACGGCTCTCAACCGAGTCTGCGAGCACACCCCGGCGAGCCGGGTTGCTGATCCGGTGGGACACCATGCAGTGAAGGAGAACTTATGGCGAATACATTGAGGAGCAAGTCGAGCGTTCTGCCGACGGGTGGCGGGCAGGCCCTGATTGACCCGGCCGATACAGTGATCCTATTGCTCGATCACCAGTCCGGTCTGTTTCAAACAGTGAAGGACATCGCCGTCGCCGATCTCCGGCGGAACGTCGAAATGATTGCGAAACTGGCGACGTTGCTGAAGATCCCGGTCATTACGACCGCATCTGAGCCGAAGGGACCGAACGGCCCGCTTATGCCGGAAATCCATAAGTACGCGCCGCATGCCGTGTTTGTGCCGCGTAAGGGTGAAGTGAATGCTTGGGATAACGCGGACTTCGTCGAAGAGGTGCGCTCGACCGGTCGAAAGACATTGGTCATGGCGGGTGTCTGGACGAACGTTTGCGTGATGTTCCCGGCGCTGGACGCCCGGTCAGCTGGGTTCGACGTCTATGCGGTGATTGACGCCTCCGGCGATCCGAGCGAATTGGCTTCGCGCACGACGCTGGCCCGCTTCGTCCAAGGCAATGTTATCCCGACGTCGACGAATGCGCTCTTGTCCGAGCTTCATCGCACGTGGGCCCGCCCTGAAGCAGCAGAGCTCGCGAAGTTATATGGCCTTGTAGCGCCCAACTACGCCGCGGTATCGGAGAGCTACGAGAAGGCGCAGGAGGTCGCGAAGCAGGCAAAGTGACGCCGAGCTTTGTTCGGGGCGCCGTACGCCCGGCATGTAATCAAGTTCCATCATTGTCTCTCTTGGCGCGGGCCTCCTTGCTGGATTGATGTACAGTCTTCTCAACGTGCGCTCTCCGGCGCCCCCTTTGGTCGCCCTCGTCGGATTGTTCAGCATTCTCGTCGTGAGCAGTTGCTTGCTGTCGGCGGAGCTGCTCGTAGGCTCAGCATCGCGGCTGCGTGGCGCGAAGGAGGATGCTCCTCCCACATGCTCGGGATGTTGCCGGGACGATGCGGTGATGCAGATGCGGCAGAACCGAAAGGGAACTGGTCATGAGTGTTCCGGACCTCATCCTGCACCGCGGTCTGACACGACGCTCGCTCGCTCTAGTCCGCCCAGGGACTTCAGGCTCACACTGGCCTGCTTGGATGAGGTCGGGAAGCAAGAAGAACAACTGCTGAGTCGTTGCACGGGCGTCACTGCAACCTAGTTCCTTCCGGAACTTGATGCCACAAGAGGCTGCCACAGATTTAGGGAGCGCATGCTGTGGCGCAGGACGAAGCCGACCGCGCACCCGAAGCTGCGCGACGATTTACGCAAGGCTTCAGCTTCGCCGGCGTGCACAAGGATCACACCAAGGTGCAATTGAGCCGTCAATTTCATGGGCTCTACTGTCGGCTGTTCGCGATAGCTGACTGAGAGACCGTATAGACGATCCCGAGCGAAAGCATCTAGGTCGATAACAATGGTGTGCCTACGAAGCTATCGTAAAGTAGCGAGACTGAGCTACATCCTAAGTTCAGCAACGAGTAATCATCTTTAGCAGTTTGGCCATGACCATGTCCCTCAACAGATTTGATCTAAATCTTCTGCGCGTGTTCGACGCGGTCATGGAGGAACGAAGTGTGCTGCGAGCCAGCCAGAGGATATGTGTCAGCCCTACGGCCGTTAGCCACGCTCTTGCCCGGTTGAGAGAATTGCTCAACGACGAATTGTTTGTTCGCACGACCGCGGGGATGCAACCGACCGCGCGCTCGGTTGCGATGGCGCCTTTAATACGCCAGGCGTGGAAATCACTGGAGGCGGCGATCGATCCACCCAAATTCGAGCCAGCTAGTTCGACGAGGGGGTTCACTATTGCGGTGAGCGATTTTGCTACCATGGTGATGCTGCCATTTCTTCTCGCCGTGTTAAGGCGGGAGGCGCCGCTCGTTAATCTCGTAATCCGGCCGGATAGTTGGATCGATCTGGCCGAGGAGATAGATCTCGGACGGATTGATGCGGCAATCGGTACTTTCTCAGATGTGCCTGAGCGATTCGGGGCAAGCTCGCTCTTCGCATACGATGATGTCCTCGTCGCGAGTTCTTCACGGGAACTCGGCAAGCTATCGCTTGAGGCATTTTCTGGCCTTTCCATAGCCGTGGTCTCGTTGAATGGCGAGCATGAGGGAGCCGTCGGCGGCTATGTATCTGAACGTGGGCTGGCCCGGCGATCGGAAATGTTCGATAGGGCCGCCTTCGAACGGGCCTTTTCGGGGACAAAGCGGAGTCCGCGTATAGCTGTCTCATTGCCTCACTTTCTTGCGCTTCCCTCACTACTTGAGGACGCGGATTTGATCGCTATCGTGCCACGGCCGCTCGCCAAGTTGTTGGTCCGCAGGCACCCACTGTCGATGCAAGAGCTGCCATACAAAACGACTTTAGAGGACGTGAGCGTTCTGTGGCATGAACGGAACGAGGGTGATGCGCCGCAAGAGTGGCTGCGCGCCACATTGAGTCGAGCTACCGAGCCCCTGCGGGGTCGTTTGTTTGAGTTTGCGCGCCCCGCCCAACCCGCTTTAAGCCCATCGGTGCAGCGGCTCGCCGCGGAAGCGTGAGGGAGGCCGAGGACTTTCGAGAAGCACGTCTGTATTCCGGAAAACCAACACCAAGGTACGATGGACCTTCGCCCAAGAGGAACTCTATTTTAGCGCAGGAACTTTCATTGTTCGCAACCTTGATTTGTGGCCTGTTCGCTCGAGCCGGCCCTTAGCAACTCCAACGGTGAGCGGGCTAGGATTGATCCGTGGCCGGCCAGCGGCCAGCGGAGTACAAGATGGACGACATGGCAGTTCGGCGCCGTGGCCGCAGCTTCTTTGAGTCGATGGCCCGTAGTCCGAAGTGTCAGTGAGTGCCGCCGCCGCTGTGGTCGTCGTAACGACAACCGGCCTCTGCGTGCGCAAACTTGCGACGGTTGGGAGGTGCATGGTAGCTTATGTTACGCGATCGTGCTCGATCATTGTCGACGGCCTCCGAATGGACAGCTCTGGTTTGCCGCCGTTGGAATGGGATAGGTGGAAATATTTCCGAGCGTAAGTTGAGCACGCCGGGTTGTCCTGGGCAGCGATCTAAAATGGCGGTCAACAGCAAACATTCGGCCGAGCAGAACCAGTACGTTCGGGGCTGTATCAACGATCTGAACAGGATTCTTGCTCATCCTCCTATCTGGAGCGATGGCTCGTTCTCACGGACACTTCTGGATTTGCTGGACATCGTGGTGGACATGCTCCACCTGGACTTTGCTTACGTTCGTCTCAAAGATCCAGTCAAGATGGAATATCTTGAAGTAGCGCGAACAGCGAGATCACCTAATGGAGCGATCGGGCCGCAAGAGGTGAGCAGCGTTCTGAGCAATTCGCTGGGCCAAGACCCGAAATCATGGCCCTTGAATCAGCGGATTGCGATCGGCGACAGAGAGGTTTCGACCGTATCGCTGCACTGGGGGTTGCTCCCGGATGATACCGGAGTGTTGGTGGCTGCGTCTCATCGCGCCGAGTTTCCCGAAGAGGCAGAGACGCTTCGTCTCAGAATCGCAACCAATCAAATCGCGAGCGGCCTACAGGAGGCGCGGCTGTTCAGCCAACGAGCGCAAATTGACGAAACTATGGATCAAGAAGTGGGGCGGCGAACCAAAGAGATTGTTGCCCTTAGCGAAGATCGAAGACAAGAGATTGTCGAACTCAGGCGAGTTGTGGAATCGCTCCGCGTACGAGAAATCGATATTCAGTTGGTAGTGGACGCAATTCCGGCTCCTCTAGCCATTATGACGGCGGATGGAGAGGTTGAGGCCGTCAATCGTCCCGTGCTTGAATATTTCGGGATGGGCGCCGATGAATTGAAGCGCTGGGACACCAGCGGAGCCGTCCATCCTGATGACGTAGCCGCGACGATCAGCACATGGAGGCGGGCGGTCGAAACTGGTGAGCCATATGAAGTGGAAAGCCGGCATCGCCGCAGCGATGGTGTCTACCGATGGTTCAACGTCCGCGGCTTTCCGTTACGAGACAAGGACGGAGACATCGTACGCTGGTGTGTACTGCAAATCGACGTAGAGGAGCGGAAACGCGCTGAGGAAGCCTTGCGAGCCAACGAGCGCAATCTCAATCTCATCATCAACACAATTCCCGCGCTCGTGTGGTCTGCTCGTGCGGATGGCTCCGCCGACTTCTTCAATCAGCACTACGTGGATTATGTAGGTCTCAGTATGGAGCAGATCCAGGGGTCTGGGTGGACAGCGGCTCTTCATCCAGACGACCGAGGCGGTGTCGCTCATGCGTGGCAATCGTTCATGGCGTCGCGCCAGGCAGGTGAGAAGGAAGCGCGATTACGTCGCTTCGATGGCATATACCGATGGTTTCTGTTCAGCGCCAATCCATTACGTGACAGGTCTGGAAATGTCATCAAATGGTTCGGAATCAATACTGACATAGAAGACCGAAAGCGTGCTGAGGAGCAACTGCGCGACACGCAAACGAAACTAGCGCATATGGCGCGTATGACGACTATGAGTGAGCTCACGGCATCCATAGCTCACGAGGTCAACCAGCCGCTATCCGGCATCGTCACTAATGCAAATACCTGCTTGCGCATGTTAGCCGCGGACCCTCCAAACGTCGTGGGCGCTCTCGAAACCGTGCGCCGTACGCTTCGTGACGGCAACCGGGCGTCCGATATCATTGGTCGCCTGCGGTCGCTCTTCAATAGGAAGGCGCCTGTAGCCCGACCAGTGGACCTGAACGAGGCAACACGAGAGGTCCTTCCGCTATTGTTGAACAGGATCCATCGCGATGGAGTCAGCTTGCGGCTGGAGTTTGCCGAAGACCTCCAGCTTGTCGCGGGTGATCGGGTTCAGCTCCAACAAGTGATCTTGAATTTGCTCCACAACGCCATGGACGCGATGAGTGTGATCAATGACCGACCGAGAACGCTGACGATCAAGACGGAGCGGGATCAAAGCAATTGGATTCGCCTGAGCGTGCAGGATTCGGGCCATGGTTTTGAAGTTGAGGCCGTAGAAAAGCTTTTTGACGCATTCTATACGACCAAGGACGACGGTATGGGAATTGGATTGTCGGTCAGTCGCTCTATTATTGAAAATCATCACGGGCGCATCTGGGCATCCTTGAATGAAGGCGCGGGGGCCACATTCTCGTTTTCACTCCCCCGAAGCGCAGAGAGTATAAGCGACGCGCACAGTCATGACGCCAAAGGAACGCCCTCCAGGGGCGGCGTCGCGAGGAATGTATGATGGTCACGCGTTCGTTTGTTTCGGTAGTCGATGACGATGAGTCCGTGCGGGAGTCTCTGCCGGACCTGCTGAGGGAATTCGGCTACGCTGCTCTAGCGTTTTCGTCAGCTGAAGAATTTCTGGGATCCGAATATGTAGGGCAGACGGGCTGTCTCGTTCTCGATATTGCGATGCCTGGCATGACTGGTCCGGAACTCCAAAGAGAGTTGACGCGTCTCAACCAAAGAATTCCAATTGTCTTCATCACTGCGCATGGGGATGATTCCACGCGTCCGCGAATGCTTGAGCAAGGCGCCATTGAGTGCCTTTCCAAGCCATTCAGCGACGAAGCTCTGTTGAAAGCGCTCAATGCTGCCTTCGGAGTAAGTTGAGGTGGAAAGTACTCGCGCGTCTGAATGAGAGGTATTAGAAAGGAATCGATGGCGGAAGGGCTGCTCGCTATGTCACACGAAAACGCAATCGTGTTCGTCATCGATGATGACGTCTCCGTGCGCGAATCTCTAGAATTGCTGATCCGTAACGAGGGCTGGCTTCCAGAGACATTCGAGTCCGCTCGAGCCTTCCTGTCGCGCCCACGCGTGTCTGTTCCTCACTGTCTGATTTTGGACGTTCGTCTTCCGGGGCTTAATGGCCTCGAATTGCAAAGGCAGGTAGCAGTCGAGCGCCCCGATATGCCGATCATATTTATCACGGGTTACGGGGACGTGCCGATGACGGTCCAAGCCATGAAGGCCGGAGCCGTAGAATTTCTGACTAAGCCATTCAATGATACCTTGTTGCTGGATGCAATTCGAGATGCCATCGATCGAAGCGACGCGTCACTCCGCCGTGACGCTGAGATGAAGGTGCTACGAGATCGCTATGCCTTGCTTAGCCGACGTGAGCGGCAGGTGATGGGTCTGATCGTTCGTGGTGTATTAAACAAGCAGGTGGCCCACGAACTCGGCATTAGTGAGATAACAGTCAAGGCGCATCGAGGCCAGGTAATGCGGAAGATGAACGTAACCTCGTTCGCCGAATTGGTGAGCATCGCGCCAAAGCTAGATCCTTAGCGTTGACTGGAGAGCCGTGGCGGAGTCGCAGCGCCTGGCTCTTTGCTGCCTCGGTTACGCGCCAGTATAGCCAAGCCGGTGACGAAGCGCTATCGCGGACCGTCCGTGGCATTCACCAATATTCGAGCGCTGACCGACCGAAATGCAGCCTGCTCATCCGAGCGCTGAAATTGTTTCACTTCCGCGCGCTCGCTAAATTGCACAACATCCACGCCGACTTCGCGACGGTTAGGGGCGGCGGCGGCCATAAGCATCGATGGGTGCTGTTGGCTTTCGCATAGCAACGGGAGGTGCTCGGCAATGGTGGAAGCTCAGATGATCAGCAAGCGCGCTTCGGTGAATGGCGTGACGCTGCACTACGTGGCGATCGGTTCCGGGCCTGCAGTGCTATGCCTCCATGGCTGGCCTCAAAATCACCGTGAGTTCCTGCCGATCTTTGAGAAGTGTGCTGAGCGCTACCGATTCATAGCACCGGATCTGCGTGGGTACGCCGATAGCGACAAGCCCTATGCTGACTATATGCCGGCCACCATCGCCCAGGATTTGCTCGAGCTTGCCGATGTTGAGAAGGTCGACCGATTCCACATTCTCAGCCACGACCTTGGAGGGCCGCCGTCCGTCGCCCTTGCTTATATGGCAGGACCGCGCGCGCTGTCTCTAGCGACGATCGAGACGCCATTCTTCGGTCTCAACTACAAGGACTACGTGGATCCGCGAGTACCGTATTGGCATTTGTCGATGCACGCGAATATGGATATTGCAAGATTCTTGATTGAAGGGCGGGAAGAACAATATCTTCGCCACTTCTTCCGGGACTTTGCCTACAATCCCAACGCGATCGGCGAAGACGAACTGCAACGGTACGTTATTCAGATGAAGCAGCCCGGAAACCTTCGGGCCAGCCTCAATCACTACGCCTTCATTGACGAAAAAGCGGCGCAACTCGCCGAGTTCGCAAAGAATAAGCTTTCGATTCCGACCATGGGCTGGGGAGGGCGGCGGTCCTTTGGATCACACTGCTTCGACAGCGCCAAGGCGCTCTCGGACCGGGCAGAGGGCGGTGTCATCGAAGAGTGCGGTCACTGGGTGTTCGAGGAGAAAACGGACTTCATTTGCGAGCAACTCGGTCGATTCTGGGACAAGAGCACCAGACTGTGATCGACATGATCGAACCAAGCACTCGATTTCGCATCGAGAGTGCAGAGCATACCGGCATCACGGTTTCGTCGCTCGATCAGGCACTTTCGTTCTGGGTCGACGTCATGGGCTTCGATCACCTGTATACCTGGGACTTCGATGAAAGCTCTTTCCTCGACCAGTTGGTCGGCGTGAATGCGGCAGCGGCACGTATAGCAATGGTGAAGGCGCCCGGTCATTTGATCGAGCTTCTGGAATACCGCTCTCCGAACGACCGGAAAGTAATAAAGCCTCGGTCCTGTGATGTGGGATCCGTACATGTGGCCTTCCGGGTCGAGAACATCGACGCATTATTGGAGCGGATCAGTGCTGTGGGGTGGAACGCCTTAAGCGGAGTCCAAAGGGTGGAGTCCGGAGAGCGCACCGGACTTCGCCTCGTTTACGTGCGTGGGCCGGACGGCGTCACTCTGGAGTTTCTTGAGTATCCAAAAGGTAGCCCCGGCGCGACACCCTGAATTTCGATCGACCAATTTCGGGAAAGGAAGGAAAAGCCATGCTTCGAAGCAGAGCGATTTTCATCATCGGCACGATCATGTGTGCCGCAGCCGCGACGGCGCAGTCGCCGGCGCCACAACTTCCAAAGTACTCCAAGACGCCTCCCGAATTGACTGCTATCGCGCCAACCGGTGGCGTGGGAGGGTCGGGCAACGTCAAGGTCCAGGTCGTTACGATCCTAGGCGATCCGTCCAAGCCAGGGCCCTACAGCCAACTGCTTAAGGTCGCGCCCCATGCGACCATTGCCGCGCATCATCACGCAGGGGACCGAGTCGGCACGGTGCTGCAGGGGACTTGGATGTTTGGTTACGGTCCAAGTTTCAGCAAGGCAGAACTCCGGACGCTTCCCGTCGGGTCAGTTTACACCGAACCGTCAGGCGCCGCGCATTTCGCGATGACCGGTGACGAGGCGGTAACTGTGTTGATCACCGGCTCAGGGCCGACAGATACTGTCTACGAGAACCCCGCTGATGACCCGACGAAGAAGCCGTGAGACACCGATTCCGGGCATTCACCAGTTTCAGCCGTTCACAGTGGACGAGCGACGCGAAGCTTATCGCGATTGCCGATCTGCATGAGATCGAGCACAGCGGCCGCGTCGATGCGCCATTGGCGTGTCAGCCAGCCGTACTCAAGATCGCATATTAATTCTCAGGCCAGCTGAGCAAAAATGCTTGCACAATCCGCCGGAGCTCATTCCTCGTGGCGCCGCCCTTCGCCTCAACCGCCATGCCTTGAATGGTCAACACCACAAGCCGCGCCGCATCGGACGTCGTCATGCCGGGAGGCAACGGCCCGGCGCTTGTCACAGCTTCGAGCCTGTCGCGCAGGATCTGTCCGAATTCATTTCGGCTGCGAACGAGATGTTGGCGGATCTGCTCAGTTTCCGGTGAACATGCGAGTGCAGCGCCCGTGATAAGACAGCCCGGGGGCGTGCGCGATCCGGCGTGCAGATCGGCCATGCCGTACAGTAGACTTTCTACAATCCGCCGCGGTGTTGGTTCGGCGAGCGCGCATGCCTGGCGAAATTCAACGTGTTTGGACAAGTAGCGCTCGACGATCCGATGAAACAGTTCCTCCTTGCTGCCGAACGCAGCGTACAGGCTTGATTTCGTAAGCCCCGTCGCGTCGAGAAGATCATTCAACGAAGTGCCTTCATATCCTTGCTGCCAGAACACCCGCAGCGCTTTATCCAGCACCTCGGTTTCATCAAACTCTCGGACTCGAGACATTGTCGCTCCTGAACCATTATACTGGACCGATCGGTCCATCATACCAACCGATGTCATTGATTCAAGAGCTGGAAGTGGCGCCGTCGGCGGCTGTACTAGCTCAAGCAGCAGGCGAAAGTGAAACGATTTCACTAGCGAGATGAATCTGATGCAGTTTGGCGCCGGTGCGCCGTTCGAACTCGGCCTTATCCAAATTCTAGAGATGTCAGGCGCGGAGGCGTTAAGTCGACGTACGCGAAAGTGCTGCGCTTGCGAACGAATGGACTGTCCAGCTATCGATAGGCAGCAAGCGACTTCCGACGCTTGGGAGTGCATCCGGCTTCGCAATGCGGCTGCTTTCCGCACAAGCGATGATTTCATTGTTTGCGGATCTTTCCTCGCTCCGTATCGAACCGCTGTCGGGCCCCCTCGACCTGATCTTGGTATGCAACGGCCCACCGGTATATCGCGGAGAACGGACCGCCAAGCGTGCGGCCGAGCGGGGTGATTGCATATTCAACCGCAACTGGAGAGGTATCAAGCACCTTTCGAGAAACCATCCCGCTTCGCTCGAGGCGGCGGAGAGTCTGCGTCAATGATTTCTGAGTGACAGGCTCGAGTGCGCGCTTGAGTTGGTTGAAACGCGTCGGGCCTCGCGAGAGCGCGGCGATCACTAGGATTGTCCACTTGTCGGCGATTTCTTCGATCAGCACCCGATTCGGACAATCCGCCGGGAAGGGCCAAAGTTCCAGCTCTGGCGGATAGATAAATTCAGGACGATGAGCTTCATTTTGCACGGTGCGGTATCCGATCAGAAACCTAGTAGCGGGCTAGTGCCTAATTTACATGAGCGCGGTGCCGATACTATAGCCCCTTCCCATGACGTGGACGGGAAGTGGGGTTGAGATGAACAGGCAGAGCAGCCAAGCGTACCACGCTTCGGCTTGTGACGGTCCATCGAAGCCGCTGGCCATCATGGCTGCAAATATTCTCGTCGCGGCGCACAATCTCGGGTCGCGAACGCTAGAGGGCATCGACGCCTGGAGCTCAAGCATCTCCAGGCCGTTTTGCAGGTCGAGCCGCAGGCGCCGTCCCGCCAGTCGCCGCTGTGTCGGCACTACGCGTTGAAGGAAAGAAATGCAGCGTGTTCATCGACTAGCTGAAATCGTTTCACTTCCGGCAACGGCTTGAACGGCATCAATTACAAGCCGCCTCCAACTGATCTGCATTTACCAAACTCAGGAGACCTCGAATGCCCAAGCTTGATATGCTTACTCCGCAAAACAGCGCCATCGCCCTGATCGACTATCAACCGGCAATGTACCAGGGCGTGCAGTCGCATGACCGCTTGGTGGTGTTCAATAATATCCAAATCCTGGCCAAGACGGCGAAGCTGTTCAAAATCCCGACGGTGATATCGACGGTTGCCAAGGACTCGTTCTCCGGTCCGTTCATGCCGGAGGTGACCGATCTGTTTCCGAACCACGAAATCATCGACCGGACCTCCATGAACTCGTGGCTCGATCCGAACTTCCGCAAAGCCGTCGCTGCCACCGGCAAAAAGAAGTTCGTCATCGCGGGCCTCTGGACGGAAGCATGCGTCATGTTTCCTAGCCTCGATATGCTCAAGGAGGGCTACGAAATCTACGTTCCCGCAGATGCCTGCGGTGATCTGTCGATCGAGGCGCATAACCGCTCCATGGAGCGTCTGCTGCAGGCGGGCGCCGTTCCGATCACCTCGTGCCAATACGTCTTCGAACTACAGCAGGACTGGGCACGCGCCGAGACCTACGAGGGCGTCATGGATATCCTCCGTGCCCATACACCGTACGGCATCCAGGTCCGCTTCTCGAAGTGGGCGCTCGGTGAACACGCTTCCGAAGCAGGCCCGCGGTAGCGCGCGGAAAGTGCCGAAGATTAGGAGGACTGTCATGAAGGTTTATGTGCTGTCTTTGGCTGCAGGCCTCCTCGTCGGAGTGGTCTACAATCTCCTCAGCGTCCGCTCGCCAGCGCCGCCTCTGGTGGCGTTGGTCGGGCTGCTGGGAATCCTGGTTGGCGAGCAGATCATTCCGGTCACCAAACTCCTCATAGGGGGCTCGAGCTTTTCCGAGGCATTCCACCTCTCGAGCTGCGATTCCCACATTTTCGGCATGCTGCCTGGCCGACGTACGGTCGGTCCCGTTGACGGCCTGAAGAATCCGGAGAAGCAAGCATGAGCGCACAAGGCCCCGACCTGATCCTCCATCATGGTCTGTTCACGACACTTGATCGCTCGAATCCGGCGGCGACTGCCGTGGCGATCAAGGACGGGCTGTTTACGGCGGTGGGACACGTTGGCGACGTGATGAAGCTCGCCGGCTCCTCGACAAGAATCATCGACCTGAAGGGGCGGCGCGTGCTGCCGGGTCTGATCGACAATCATCTCCATATCATTCGGGGAGGGCTTAACTACAATATGGAGCTACGCTGGGACGGCGTCTGGTCGCTCGCTGACGCCATGGCCATGTTGAAGAAGCAGGTCGCGATCACGCCGCCGCCGCAGTGGGTGCGGGTCGTTGGCGGATTCACCGAGCATCAGTTCGCCGAGAAGCGGTTGCCGACAATCGAGGAGCTCAACGCAGTCGCGCCCGATACTCCGGTCTTCATTCTTCATCTTTACGACCGCGCCATACTGAATGCTGCCGCGCTGCGCGTCATCGGATACACGAAGGACACGCCCGAGCCGCCCGGCGGCGAGATCGTGCGCGATACGAAGGGGAATCCGACCGGGCTTCTCCTGGCCAAGCCGAATGCCAACATCCTCTACGCGACGCTGGCCAAGGGACCGAAGCTTCCCTTCGAATATCAGGTCAACTCGACCCGGCACTTCATGCGGGAGCTGAACCGTCTCGGCGTCACCGGAGCGATCGACGCCGGCGGCGGCTTCCAGAATTATCCGGAGGACTATGCGGTCATTCAGAAGCTGTCGGACGAAGGGCAGCTCACCGTCCGCCTGGCCTACAACCTGTTCACGCAGAAGCCGAATGGGGAGAAGCAGGACTTCCTGAATTGGACCAGGACTTCGAAGTACAAGCAGGGAACCGACTACTTTCGGCACAACGGCGCCGGCGAGATGCTGGTGTTCTCGGCAGCTGACTTCGAGGATTTCCGCGTGCCTCGTCCGGATATGCCGCCGGAAATGGAGGGTGAACTCGAAGACGTCGTCCGCATCCTGGCTCAGAACAAATGGCCCTGGCGCCTGCACGCGACCTACGACGAGACGATCTCGCGCGCGCTCGACGTGTTCGAGAAGGTCAATCAGGACACGCCGTTAGATGGTCTGCACTGGTTCTTCGACCACGCCGAGACCATCTCCGATCAGTCCATCGACCGCATCGCGGCGCTTGGCGGCGGCATCGCAGTGCAGCACCGCATGGCCTATCAGGGCGAGTATTTCGTCGAGCGCTACGGCTTCGGCGCGGCCGAAGCGACACCGCCGATCAGGAAGATCATGGACAACGGCGTGAAGATCTCCGCCGGCACCGACGCAACACGTGTGGCCTCCTACAATCCTTGGGTTTCGTTGGCCTGGCTCGTAACGGGCATGACGGTAGGTGGCCTGCGACTGTACCCCCAGCGCAACTGCCTCGATCGCGAAACCGCGCTGCGGATGTGGACCGAAAATGTCACTTGGTTCTCCAATGAGGAAGGGAAGAAAGGCCGTATCCAGGTCGGTCAGTTCGCCGACCTGATCGTGCCCGATCGAGATTTCTTCTCCTGTCCCGAGAGTGAGATCGACGACATCACAAGCGATCTGACGGTGGTAGGTGGACGCATCGTCTATGGTGCGGGAGACTTCAAATCTCTCGACGACACCGCGCCGCCGCCCGCCATGCCCGACTGGTCGCCAGTGCGCAGTTTCGGTGGCTACGGCAACTGGGCCGAGCAGGGCGGCAAAGCGCAGGCTATCCGCACGCATGCGATGCAGATGTGCGGCTGTGCCAATACCTGCTCTGTGCACGGCCATGATCACGCGCGCGCATGGTCCGGCAGGCTCCCGGTTTCGGATCTCAAGAGTTTCTGGGGTGCCCTCGGTTGCGCCTGCTGGGCGGTGTGAGATGTTCGCCAAATCGGATACGCCGGGTTGGGTCGCGACAATCCTGTCATGGCGATGGGTTGCGGCGGCCGCCAGAATTGCGCTTGTCTCGGCGTTCCTGATCGGCGGAATTCAAAAAGCCGTCGATTTTCCTGGGGCCGTTGCCGAACAGGCGCATTTCGGACTTCAGCCGGCGTGGCTTTGGGCCGCGGCAGCCATTGTCGTCGAACTCGGCGGCTCCGCGCTCGTCATTCTTGGACGCTTGGTGTGGCTGGGAGCCGGCGGGCTCGGCGTCCTGACGGCGGTCGCCATGCTCACCGCAAACGATTTCTGGGCCAAAGCCGGTCACGATCGCTTCCTGGCCGTGAACGCCTTTTTCGAGCATCTAGGCCTGATCGCCGGCCTGGTGCTTGTGTCAATCCTGTCGTTGCGCTCGCAAAGCGCTTGATCACTACGGCTCAACTCACTTGTTCGAGGCTTCCATGTGTCGCAAACGTTATCTGATCGAGATCCTGCTGATTTCATCGTTGCTGACGATCGCGTCCGCTGCCATCGCGCGGGATCAGGGAGCGCATACCGCGCCACAGGTCGGCGTCGGCGCGCAATACGACACCACACATGTCTATGTCGCTCCCGAAGACGTGGATAAGTTCGTGGCCAGCTTTCTCTCTACGTTCGGAGGTCAGAGCACAAAGCAGGTCGTTGCCACGGTGACGCCGACGCCGAGCAGCACGACGAGCCAACTCCTGCAGACGCCGGTTGGCACCGTCTCGGTGTTCGGATTCAAGACGCCGGTCCCTTATCCTTTTGGCGCCGAGCGAACTGGCTATCTGGTTACGGACCTCGACGAGGCAATCAACGTAGCCAAGGACTCGGGCGCGGACGTGCTCGTGGCGGCCTTCCCGGATCCGATCGGACGCGATGCGGTGATCCAGTGGCCGGGCGGCGTGAATATGCAACTCTATTGGCACACGACGAAGCCTTCCTATGCGGCTTTCGAGACAATTCCCGAGAACCGCGTTTACGTCTCGCCTGAGCGGGCTGATGCCTTTATCCGCAGCTTCCTGCGGTTTTCGCACGGGAAGGTTGTTTCCGACGATGCACATGCCGCGGGGGTCGAGATCGGGCGAGCCAAAGACACATATCGACGTATCCATATTGAATCGGTATTCGGAAAGATGACGGTCCTCGTTACCGATGGCCACTTGCCCTACCCGTACGGACGGGAACTGACCGGCTATGAGGTGAGCGATTTGCAGGGAACTCTGACGAAGGCAAAGGCCTCGGGCGCCACCGTGCTCGTCGAGCCCTATACGTCTGACGGACGGGCCGAAGCCATGCTACAGTTTCCCGGCGGATATATTGCGGAGATTCACGCGGCCGCACCGAAGTAGGGGGCGCGATGGCATTCCTGCTGGGACGATGGCTTTTGCGGAGGGTGTGTGCGGCAGGCGTACTGCTTGCTGCAGCGCCGCAGATGGCGTGGGCGGATGATCAGAAGTCTCAGGCTTCCGCGCCGCAGCGGCCTGCCATCATGTTCAACCGGTTCCAGGAGGACTGGTCGGTGCTGGCGGATCCGCGGGTGACGCGTGAGCCCTTCGATGAGCTCAAATACATTCCGCTGTCCAGCGTCGATCCATACACGTATCTCTCATTTGGTGCGAACACGCGCCAACGGTTCGAGTCCAATAACGCCGCAAACTTCGGCACCGGTGCGAACAGCAGCCAGAATTACGTCATCAGCCGAAACGAATTCCATGCCGATCTCCGCGTAGACAATCAACTACAGGCGTTCGTGCAATTTCAGGCCGACTATGCGCCCTGGAAAACTCAGTTGACGCCGGTCGATCGGGATCGGCTTGATCTTGAGCAGGGTTGGGTGGCTCTGACCGAATCCATCGGAGGCGGAACGCTGAAGCTGCGGGCCGGCCGCCAGCAATTTGCCTTCGACCTGCAGCGCTTCATAGCCGTTCGCGACGGTCCCAACGTCCGACAATCTTACGACGCCGCCTGGGCGGACTACGAGACTGGAGCCTGGCGGTTCATCACCTTTTACAGCCTGCCGGTCCAGGTTCGGGACATTACGGTATTCGATGATTACAGCAGCGTCACCAAGCAGACCTTCGGGATGGCGCGGACAGAGTATAAGTTTTCCGAGTCTCTCTTCATCGCCGGCTACTATGCCAATTTCACCCAGGGGAATGCACAGTTTGCAAATGCCTCCGGCGCCGAGCGGAGAGACATTTTCGATGTCCATCTGAACGGTAACGCTAATCATTTCGATTTTGACTTCGAAGTGATGAACCAGACCGGACGCATCGGCCTCCAGCCGATCGAGGCCTGGGCCGTCGGTTCAATCGCGGGCTACACCTTCGCCGATGTGAACTGGAGCCCAAGGGTGGGTATCCAACTCGACGCGGCGTCCGGTGACGGCAACACCAAAGGGACCTTTGGGACGTTCAATCCGCTGTTCCCCAACGGTTACTATTTCACCCTGGCAGGTTACACCGGATACACCAACCTCATTCACATCAAGCCATCCCTGACGCTGAGCCCGACTTCGTCACTCAAGATCATGCTCGCAGCCGCGGCTCTATGGCGCCAGAACACGGCCGATGCGATCTATACCCAACCCAACATAGCCGTCCCGAACACTGCCGGGCGGCCGGGTGCGTATACCGGAAGTTACGGCCAGATTCGGCTCGATTGGACCATAGACCGCGCAACTTCATTCGCAATCGAGGCCGTGCACTTTTCGATCGGTAACGCATTGCGCAACGCTGGCGGCCATGACTCGAACTATGTCGGCGTAGAGATCAAACGGGGATGGTAGTGCCCCCGGTGTCGAGCGGAAATTCCATGATCGTGCCTTTTCTCCTGAGCCTCACCGCAGGCTATGTCGACACGGCGGGCTTTCTCGCATTGCAAGGTCTCTTCACGGCCCATGTTACCGGAAATTTCGTGACCCTTGGCGCGTCACTTGTTCTCGGCACGTCGGGAGCCGTTGCGAAGCTCCTGGCCCTTCCGGTCTTCTGTGCGGTCGTAATGGCTGTCCGCTTGCTCAGTTCGGCGCTGACGCCGCGCTGGCGCTTCGTTTTCGAAGCCATGCTCAGCCTTAAGGTCCTCCTGCTGATCGTCGGCGCTGTGCTCGCGATCGAGTTCGGCCCTTTCCAGAACAGCGACAGCTGGCAAGCGGTGCTTACCGGGATGGTGCTCGTTGCGGCCATGGCGATACAGAACGCCGTACATCGGGTCTATCTCGGAAGCGCACCACCCTCGACGCTGATGACCGGCACGACGACACAGATCATGATCGATCTTGCGGATGTGATCTATGTAAGGGACGACGCGCCAGGGCGCCAAATCAGGTCGCGGGTCGCGATGATGTCCAAGAACGTCATCATTTTCGCCGTCGGCTGCGCTGCCGCGGCCCTCTTGTACGCGCAATACAACGCTTGGTGTTTCGTGGTCCCACCCCTATTGGGCGGACTTTCGCTGCTTGCTCGACTAACGGAGTCGACGCTGAAAGAAGCAGCGAGAAACTGACGTTCCATTCTGTTTCCAAATTCGAGGACGAAGTCGAAGCCAACAGAGATGCAGATCGACGCTGTCGGAAATGCTAACTCTTCCGGATTTTTCGGAGCCCGAAATTTAGTCGGTGGGGGCGCCCCCTTGACCGCGGTTCTCGCGGCGATGGGCATCTTCGTTGCGGTTGCCGTCGCGCTACCTGCCAACGCCCTGTCAGCGGAAGTCAATGTGACGGAAAACGCCAATGTCGAGCTGCTGAAGACGACGCTCCTGCGTTATGACGAGGACTATTCTTTTTTGCGCGATCCGGCGAAACGGACCGGAGCCTGGTGGGAGCCATACAAGTACATCCCGCTGGATTTCGGTGATGACGCCTACCTCACGCTCGGCCTGGAGCTTCGGTTCAGGGAGGAGGCATATCGCAACTTCAATTGGGGTGAGCTCCCGGTCAACGAGTATCAATGGTACCGGATGTTGCCGTACGCGGACCTGCATTTCGGCCCAAACCTGCGTTTGTTCGGCCAAATGATTGGCGCCTGGGTTACGGACAAGGAAACAGTTGGGGGCATCGATGCAACAGGGATTGAAGTGCTGCAGGGTTTCGCGGACCTGAAGCTGCCGTTGGCCAGCGGCACCGATCTTACCTTGCGGGGAGGGCGACAACTCCTGTCGTATGGCACTGAGCGATTGATCAGCTTGCGGTATGGCCCGAACGTGCTTCGTTCCTTCGATACGGCGTTGGCCTCGATTCAATCGGCTCCGTGGCGGGTTGACGCGCTCTATGCACGACCGGTCCGAAACCTGGTCGGCAGCTTCAATGACCGCTTCGATCCAGATCGATCACTCTGGTCGATCTATGCCACGCGCCAATTGACGGAGATCAGCTCCAAGCCGGGACTTGATGTCTACTACATCGGCTACCGCAATGCCGCCGCAGAGTACAATCAAGGGAGCGGAGAGGAAGTGCGGCACACTATCGGCAGTCGATTTTTCGGTGCCGCGAATGGTTGGGACTGGAATTTCGAAGGCATGGCTCAGTTTGGCCATTTCGATCACGGAGATATCCGCGCCTGGTCCATTGCCTCCGATACGGGCTACACGTTCGTCGGCGTGACCTTCAGCCCGCGACTTGGCCTGCGGGCCAACATTATCAGTGGCGACCGTAATCCAGACGATCCCAATCTTCAGACCTTCAATCCACTATTCCCGAAGGGAAAGTATTTCGGTGAGATCGGCCTGCTCGGGCCGTACAACCTGATCAACGCTCACCCGACGCTCACACTCCAGCTGAACCGGCAATGGACCCTCGATCTGGCAACGGTCTTCTACTGGCGCGAAAGTCTTGGCGACGGAATCTACGGTCCTGGAGGGAACCTCGTGCGACCTTCGGATGACAGCCGCTCCCGCTACATCGGAACGCAGGCCGATGTGATACTCGGGTGGCAACCGGTCCCTTGGTTCAGCGCTGCGCTGTCCTACTCCGTATTCGTGCCCGGTCCGTTTATACAGGACACAGGCCCATCCAAGACGGCTCACTTCGTGGGCGTCGAGGCGATGTTGAAGTTCTAATTGCAATGTCGACGCCGCTCTGGATCCGTCTCGGATAGCTCGACGATAGCGACTGAAGCGAAACCAACCTTGCGAGGGGAGCCAAACAAATGCGCATGATGCTAAAGACTATATTCGCAGCATCGCTGCTCGTCGCCCCGGTGTTCCCTCTCGCAGCTTCCGAGACAAAAGACGGGGGCGATAGTGAAATCCGAATAGGCAACATCATGCCCTATAGCGGTCCGTTGACGGAATTTGCCTCCATCGGAAAGACGGAATCTGCCTATTTCGACATGATCAACGATCGCGGAGGCATCAATGGCCGGAAGGTGAGGTTCATTTCGCGTGATGACGGGTCGAACCCAAGGAAGGCCGTGGAGCAGACCCGCCAATTGATCGAAGATGATAACGTGTTGCTAATTTCTGGCTCGTTCGGCACACCGGGCAATTTGGCCGTACGCGCCTATCTGAACGAGAATAGAATACCACAGTTGTTCGTCGCTTCCGGTGACCAGGAATGGAGTAAGCCCGCTGAGTTTCCCTGGACAATGGGCTGGCAGCCTCCGTTTCGCGCCGAGGGGCGCATCTACGCGAATTTTGGGCAGGCGTTTTATCCGGACCAAAAGCTTGCAGTCCTCTGGCAGAACGATCAGTTCGGGCGCGATCTATTGATAGGCATGCAGGAAGGCCTGGGAGACTGGACGCGTATGATCGTAGCTGACAGTACTTTCGAGATGTCGGACAAATCGATCGATAGACAGATCGATGTCCTGAAAGCGTCGGGAGCAGGAGTCCTGCTTTTCGCGGGTTCGCCGAATATGGCTGCACTCGCCATAGGGCGGTTGGCAGCAATCGATTGGCACCCGGTCGTCATCCTTAACAACGTGGCCGCACCTGCCGTGCGCGCGCTGGGGTCGGCCGACGTACAGAACGCGGTGGGGGTGATCTCGACGTCTTTCCTGAAAAATGCGACCGACCCGGTCTGGAAAGACGACGAAGGGATCAAACAGTTCTCAACGTTCATGGACAGGTATTATCCCGGCGGCGACAAGGCGGATAGCAACGTTCTCTTTGGTTATGCTGCTGCACAGACCCTGTCCCGGGTGCTCGAACAATGCGGTGACGACTTGTCGCGCGAGAACATCATGCGACAGGCCACATCGTTGAAGGATTTTCAGAGTTCGATCACGCTCCCCGGAATTTCGATAAGCACTGGTCCAAACGACTTTCGGCCGATCAAGCAGATGCGGCTTGTGCAATTTGACGGAAATGTATGGCAGTCAATCGGGGATGTGATCGATAGCGCGTTCCTCGGTCCGACAAACCATTAGATCGAGAGGTGAGGGCGGGCCGTTTACTCGTTACCCGATCTACCTTCCGACCCGGCATCTCTCCGTGAGGCCAGATTATGGTCGAGTCCTTCTTGGAGGAAGAGTGGTACTTGCGGTAGCTGGCAGACTGCGGCGGGGCAGGGAGCGATGCTGCACGCTCACGTCAGGCACCAGTTACTGCCACACCTGAGTGGAGCGAATGAAGATGGTGACGGATCAGCAACTAAAGAGGGCGACGAACCCGCCGAGCACGTTGCCTTGGAACGCATTTCGTCACACGGCCTTTACGGTGGTTTGGATTGCGACCGTGGTCTCAAATGTCGGAACCTGGATGTACAATGCGGCGTCCGGCTGGCTGATGACGAGCCTGGAGGCCGACCCGCTGAGTGTATCTCTGGTTCAGGTTGCAACCAGCCTGCCCGTGTTTCTCTTTGCGCTTCCGGCGGGCGCGCTGGCGGACATTGTCGACAAACGCCGCTTTCTGATCGTTACGGAAATCGTTGTCACATTGGTTGCGGCGGCGAGTGCCGTGCTCGTCTGGCTGGGCCTCATCAATCCGCCCATCCTGCTGCTGTTTACGTTCCTCCTCGGCGTGGGCGCAGCGTTTACCGCCCCAGCTTGGCAATCGGTGGTACCCAGCCTTGTGCCGAGGCAGGATCTGGCGGCGGCGGTGGCAAGCAACGGGGTTGGCGTCAACATCAGCAGGGCGATCGGACCTGCACTGGGCGGCGTGATCATCGGCGGATTGGGAATTGCCGCGCCGTTCTGGTTGAACGCGCTTAGCAATTTCGGCGTTATCGGAGCCCTGTGGTGGTGGCGTCCGTCAACGTCCGGCGGTCATGCGCTCCCTGCCGAACGTCTGACAAGCGCCCTCGTGATCGGGCTTCGCCATGCCCGGTACAATCCGCATCTGCGAGCAACACTGATAAGAGCTGCGAGCTTCTTCTTCTTTGCGAGCACCTATTGGGCGCTACTTCCGCTTGTCGCGCGCAACCAGATCACCGGGGGGCCGGCGCTGTACGGCATATTGCTGGGCGCGATCGGAGCAGGCGCGGTCAGTGGAGCGTTCGGCCTGCCCTGGATGAAAGCCACCTTCGGGCCTGATCGGCTCGTTGCACTCGGCACTGTTGGCACAGCGGTCAGCTTGATCCTGCTCGGCTTCGCACGTGACTCCGTGGCTGCGCTGGTTGCCTGCATCGTCGCTGGTGTTTCCTGGATCGCGGTCCTCGCGACCCTCAACGTCTCAGCACAGGTCTCCCTGCCGGATTGGGTGCGTGGCCGCGGGCTTGCCATGTTCGTAACGGTCTTTTTTGGTGCCATGACCGCGGGCAGCGCGATTTGGGGGCAAGTTGCCTCGATGCTCAGCCTGCCGGCCGCTCACTTCATCGCGGCTGCCGGTGCCTTGATTGGAATTGTGTTGAGCTGGCCATGGAAGCTGCAAAGCGGCGCAGAAATTGATCTCACGCCTTCAATGCATTGGCCCGTTCCGGTTTTGACGATCGACGCGGAGCCGGATCGGGGACCAGTGCTGGTAACCGTTGAATACCACATCAATTCTGAGCGACGCGGTGCCTTCTTGGCAGCGCTCCAGGAACTTGGCCAGCAGCGTCGACGGGACGGCGCGTACGCCTGGGATATCTTTGAAGACGCCGCCGAGGAGGGGCGCTTCATGGAAACGTTCCTAGTCGCATCGTGGCTTGAGCACTTGCGGCAGCATCAGCGTGTTACGAATGCCGACCGCGTCGTCCAAGACGCCGTTCGTCAATACGACGCCAAGGCCGAGCCGAAGGTAAGCCATTTCGTTGCCGCAGCCTTCGGGCCCAAATCAATCCGGGGATCTGATGAGCTATAGCTTCTTCCAGAGGCGTGAGCTTGAGGCGTTGATCTTCCAGGCGTGCGGGGCGTTCTCGAAACAAGAAACAGCAAAAAGATTCAAAGAAGTTGGCAACAGCCTTCAAGAGATTGGCCTGTCTGAACGTCACATTGGGCCTTGCGAAGAATGGTTTTGTAATTCTAGTGGTTGGTAATTGGACCGATTGTCCCCGTGTTCGTGTCTTGAGGCGCGGTAAGATGGAGGCACTGATGCAGAACGAACAGGTGTACTGGCTATTCACTGTTACCGTTGATCAGATGAACAAGTTCACGTCGCTGATACCAAAGATTGTTGCAGCGACACAGAAGGAGCCGGGCGCGCTGCAGTTCGAGTGTAATATCGGTGAGGACCAGAGAACGGTTGACTTATTCGAACGATACGCGGATTCGCAGGCGGCCCTATCCCATCAAATGGAAAGCTTCGCGCCGTTCTCGAAAGAGTTCTTCGCCGTAGCCAAGCTCACCCGCTGGGTGATCTATGGCACGCCTTCCGATGAGTTCAAGAAGGCGAACGTGGACTTTCACCCGATTTATATGACGCCATTCGATGGCTTTGTTAGGTGAGGAAATTGGCTGCCGAGCTTAAAAGCCTATTGAACGGCTGCCTGATCCGCCGATCCTCTCCGAACAAGCGCATGCCGGGATCGGACAGGACTGCGGGGTATGTTGAGAGCCGATAAACGTTGATCCGGCCGGCTCCGTAGGAAGATCGTAATGCTGTTCGTGCACCTAAAGTGCTCAAGTTTGACCATTTACGGCTAAGGCGTCCAAACTGTGCGAGCGAGGAGTGCATCCCGCGGTCACCGCGCAGGACCTTCAAGGGCGCATAACGGCGGTACAACCACTAGGATTTATGATCGCTGCCGCCGGTGCACTCGCTGAAGTTTTTCGACGAAACTGATCCATAGCAGTCATTCATACTCCCATGGGCATTGGTGTCGAGATCTCGACAAAATGACAAAGAGGAGAAAGTGTCTAACGCGTTACACTCAAGGCGGGCCTTGATCACAAAGCATGTTCGAACCGCGCCATTCGACACATGCTATCGCCTAGATGAAGGCCGATCCTGCGCCGGCACTGCGCGACGATTTCCTTCGCACGCCTTCAGCTCTGCTGGTATGCACAAGAACTGTTCACACCATGGTACAATTGAGCCATCAATTGTAGCGGCTCTACACTTAGCTGCGGCATGATTGATCACTCAAAGAGTGCGTTGATGGTCTCGACCGAAAGCATCGGTGGAACCGCATTTTGCCGCTTCTCCGTTGAACCGGTACAGCTGTCTAGGAGTGGGACTGACAAATGAACAGGTTGAATAAGAAGCGCACTCTTGTCACCGGCGGCAGCAGCGGCATCGGACTCGAGACGGCTCGCCGCTTCCTCGAGGAAGGGGCCCGCGTAGCCATTACCGGCAGCAATTTGGCCTCGCTGGAGGCTGCTCGCAAGGAACTCGGAAACGTGCTGGTCATCCATGCGGATGCTGGCGACGTCGCCGCTCAGAAGAAGATAGCCGCTGAGATACAGAGCAATTTCGGCGGTCTCGACGCAATCTTCATCAATGCCGGCATCGGCGACTTCCGTCCATTGGCCGAGTGGGACGAGGGTGGCTTCGACCGCTCGGTGGCGATCAATTTGAAGGGGCCATTTTTTCTGATCCAGGCTCTGTTGCCGATTCTCGCTAACCCGGCATCAATTGTGCTGAATACCTCTATCAACGCCCACATCGGCATGCCGAATTCGAGCGTCTACGCGCTGACGAAAGCGGGATTAATTTCGCTCGCTCGCACCCTTTCCGGCGAGCTCCTGCCGCGGGGCGTTCGCGTCAATGCAGTGAGCCCCGGTCCAATCGCCACGCCGTTGCACGGCAAGATCGGCATGGGTGATGCGGAGATCAAAGGCCTAGTCAGCCAAATCCCGGCGGGTCGCCGCGGCGCGCCCAAGGAAGTAGCTGATGCCGTCGTCTTCTTCGCCTCAGATGAATCAGCTTTTACCATCGGTAGCGAACTCATTGTCGATGGCGGCATGAGCACACTCTGACCGATGGGGCCATGCTTTTTCGCGGAGTGATCTGTTCCGTCGGTTGTTCGAGAGCGTCGTATGCTGCTATATTAACAGCGAATGGTCAGCAGGGATGGACTTGCAGTCGATGCAAGCCTGTTCGAAGCCGACGCCGACCGACAGAAGGGGATCGAAGGCTTAAAGACTTCTTCGGAAGTCAGCCGAGCGATCGATGAGTATCGGACTGTCCTCGCGAGACCACTACATGCTCAGTTCTGGAGCAGAGCGCACACATGCCGGAGACGCGGGTCGGACGCAGGTTGGCGGCTATAGTCGCGGCTGACGTCGCGGGCTATTCACGGCTCATGGGCCTCGACGAGATCGGCACCGCCCGTACCCTCCGAGAGCACCGAGTAGTGATTGACGCACTTGTGTCCGAAAACCGCGGTCGGATCGTCAAAACAACTGGGGACGGCGTCCTGCTTGAGTTTCCCTCGGTAGTAGATGCGGTCGAGTGCGCGGCGGCTATGCAAGCGGTGATGGCCCAGCGGAACAATGGGGTCCCCGAGGCTCGGCGCATGCTGTTTCGGATCGGGGTCAACCTTGGCGACATCCTGATCGAAGAAGATGACATCCTTGGCGATGGCGTCAACGTCGCTGCCCGGCTCGAGAGCATAGCCGAGCCGGGCGGCATCTGTATCTCGGCTTCAGTGTACGATCAGATTCGTGGCAGAGTCGCGGTGGAGTTCGCTGATCTTGGCGAGCAAAGGCTGAAGAACATCAATCGCCCTGTGCGCATCTACGCAACAAGGTCGAGTGGTGATCTCGGGATGGTTTTGCCTGACGCGATATCTCCGCAACCTCAGGTACTCCCGCTACCCGACAAGCCGTCGATCGCGGTTCTGCCGTTCCAAAACATGAGCGGCGATCCGGAACAGGAATATTTTGCCGACGGCATAGTCGAGGATATCATTACCGCGCTCTCGCGTATCCGCTGGCTTTTCGTGATCGCCCGCAATTCGAGCTTTACTTACAGGGGGCGTGCCGTCGACGTGAAGCAGGCTGGGCGCGAGCTAGGAGTTCGCTATGTGCTCGAGGGCTCAGTACGCAAAGCCGACGACCGGATACGAATCACGGGACAGTTGATCGACGCGCTCACCGGCGCACATCTGTGGGCCGAGCGCTACGACCGCGACCTCAGCGACATCTTTGCGGTACAGGATGAAATCGCCGGGAGCGTCGCCGCGGTTATCGAGCCGGCACTGGCTGCCGCTGAGCAAGAGCGCGTGCTCCGCAAACCGCCAGACCGGCTTGACGCGTGGGAAGCCTATCAGCGCGGCCTTTGGCACCTCCACAAATATCGGCCGGAGAAGAACAAGGTCGCGCTGGCCTTCTTCCGCCAAGCGATCGCGCTCGACCCGCATTTCGCGCCCGGCCACTATGGATATGCGTTGGCTCTCCAGTGGGATATCTGGCACTTTTCGAGCCGCCCCTTCGTGGAGGTTCAAGAAAACGCGCGTGACGAAGCGCAAATCGCGGTATCGCTGGACGACAAGGATGCGACGGCGCATGCCGTACTTGCACACATGATGATGTGGGGTAGCGAATGGGAAGCGGCCATCGCGGAAACGCGCACCGCAATTACCCTCAATCCAAACAGCGGCTTTGTCATCAGCATGCTTGGTTGCGTGCTCGGGTTCGGCGGATATCGAGAGGAAGCACTCGAAAGGCTGCAGCAGGCAATGCGTGCCAGCCCACACGATCCCCTGATTTGGCTTTGGTTGATCTGGCGTGGGCTTTTGCAGTTCTTTTCACGCGATTTCACGGCTGCGCTGCAGACGTTGCGCCAAGCTGCTCGCCTCCGTCCGGGTTACGTTGTCACCTTCCAATACATTGCAGCGTCGCTTGCTCATCTCGGGCGTTCGGACGAGGCGCGCGAAGCGCTCGAACTTGTCCCCCCGCAATCGGTGGAGCAGCTTGAGCGGTGGCAGGAAAGGCCACCCTGGTTGCGCCCCGAAGATTATGCGCTTCTCGTTGAAGGTGTCCACCTCGCAGCCCATCTAGGGACAACGCGATCCCAACCATAAGGAGTAAACGTTCAATTCTGCTCTTGCAGCATCGCTTTTTTGTTTAATAGGAGCCAGGGATGTCATCGAAGATTATCAGCTGCTTAAGTCCGCCACGGCTGCGCCGAGCTGAACGCCGCCGAAACGGCTGATTGAGCACATTTGGTCTAACTCTGGGAGCTTATCCATGTCTCAGACTATTTCATTCATCGTTCATTTGCCCGTCAAGGCCGAAGCACGCGAAGCACTCTATTCGAGCCTCGTAAAGGTGCTCGACGAAATGTCGAATGAACCGGACTTCGTAAACACTTATCTTCACCGTTCGGTGGAGGATTCCGATACCCTGGTACTCTACGAAACCTGGGCATGCAGCGCGCAGTATTTCCAAGATTACCACCTGAAAAAAGAGTATCGGGTCGAATACGAGGGCAAGCTCAAGAACATGTTGAAGTCGGAGCGGCGTTTTGAGTGGCTCGAACCCGTCAAAAGCTACGAGAGGAAGTGCAAATAGTCGATGATCCCTCTCCCGCGATTGAGCGACCGCGAGGGCAGGTGGACGAAGTTGTGAGCAGGGAGCGGCTTATCATCGATCAGCGCCGCCGGAGCTCCCATCGTTTCGGCGGCCGCCGCCATCCTGGCGTCGAGCACATCATACAAACGGACTGGATCGAGCTCGCCCGCGGTCCGCGCAATCACGATCGTCGCCACGCCGTTGCCGATCACGTTCACAAGTGCCCGCGCCTCGCTCATGAAACGATCGATGCCGAGAATGAGCGCCATGCCTGTGACCGCGATGGTCGGGACGACCGACAACGTTCCGACCAACGCGATGAAGGACGCGCCGGTGATACCGCTCGCGCCTTCGACGTCAGCATTGCGACGGCAAGGATCGCGATCTGCTGCGAGAGAGTGAGGTCCGTGTTGGTGGCGGCCTGGGCAACGAAGAGCGCCGGAGTGTCATGTAAATGGAGGAGCCATCGGTGTTGAACAATTAGCCTGTCGCCACGACCAGCCCGACGACGGGCTTCGAACAACCGAGACGCTTCAGCTTCTCCATCAAGCTCGGCAGCACCCGCATCGGGAGAGGAGGTCCCGAGCACGATCAGGATCTCCTCCTTGATGTAAAGTAGGAATCCGGATGCGGAATCCGGACCACCACGCGATCTGCCCGAGAATGCCAAACACGAAGACCGCCGAGGTCAAGTAGAAGAGTCCTATCAGCTTTACCAAGTATCCGGACGGTTTGCCGTTGTGGCGGACCTCAAGCGCGACATGGCCACCTTGCAACGAGCGGACGCGATTGGGAGGAGAGGACCAAGCGACTTGCCGCGCGGGTGGCGGATCTCGATATCTTCTCGCAAGCTCTGGTCGAGCACTTATGGACTAATGCCGACGACCGGCGGGCTTCGAATTTCTATTTGAAGATCGCTACGTCGTCGTGGCGGCGCGAAGAGCCCGCGGAATGCTTCGCCCAACAGCCAGGCGGCGTTATCCCTGATCCGGATGAATCGCTTTCTTGTCTGCGCAGTATTTTGCAATAAGAAAGCGGATTCCCTCTTGCGCGGTCTGGTCGGTTACAAAGCTTGAGAGCTTTTTGTAATGCTCGATTCTCCTGTCGAGTTCGATGCACTTCTCGCACATGGAGAGTCCCCAGCTAGGAGGCGGGAGCGCCTGTCGTCCTCAGTACCGCCGTCGATAGGCATCGAGGAGAAGCTCAGTGTCCTCAGCGATCGCTTTAACGCTTGACGGCGTTGTGCCGCTTGTGATGACGAAAATGACGTTCCAAGACTGATAGAGGGCTACTTCCAGCGCCATCTCGCTCGGGATCTTGGAAGCCATCGAAACAAAGCTTCAACCTCTGCCTACTTCTTCTTTGCAGGACCGAAGTCCGGCTGCCAGGCGGCCTCTTTGCGGCTCGGCGCCGCTGCGATCACCTTTGCCTTTTCCTTCTTCGGTTTCTTGGCTTCGCGATTGCCGCGTTGCTGTCCCTTGGCCATGATGTCTATCTCCAATTGGGGTCTGAGTTCTTCCAGCCCATTCGGCTGCAATATGCCTTGCGGGCGACGTAACGACGCGGACGCCGATGTTGCCCTCGTGCCGAGTTCGCGCGAGATGCGTCATGACGGTCTTTCCGCGCCGCGCCGAAAGTGGCGTCTGCGTGATAAGTTCTCCCTGCGATCGAGCAGACCAAGAGAGTCGTGCTAGCCATTGAGGATGGCAGCCGCACATACGAGAAGCAGAAGAAACAGTGGCACGATCACCGGTGGGACGATCCACTCCGAGGCACGAAAGCGCGACATCGAACGCTCCTGCTAGTCCGTTGGCGGGAGCGCACGTGACCCTCAGTCACCGGTCGATGCCGTTGATGATACGGTGATGCCTGCCACCCTACGCCTGTGGCTGGCCGATAGCGAGCACTAAAATGCCGTGTGCCGGTAGCGATGCTAAAGTAACTGCACGGCGAAGATCTGGAACAAGCGCTGCGTCATATAGTCCTGATCGCGCAGTACGCATTCATCCGTTTGTCTTACCCGCCGTGAAAGCCTTGTTCGGGTGGCTCGGTCGCCACCTCTAACGAGCGCACACAGCCGAGAAAGCATTTCGAATGAAGATCAATGTCGGATTCGAGATGCTCTATGATTTTCCGCAACCGACGCCCGTGATCATGGTGCTGGGCACTCACATCTCTCGCGCCTCAGACATCGTCGTTCCGGATTTCTTGATAGCAGAGCCTGCGGTACCGATCATGAGGTATCGCGGCTCATTCGGCAATTGGTGCAGCCGCATTGTCGCGCCTGCCGGGCGCATGCGGCTCGCAGCCGATGGCTGTGTACGTGACTGCGGCTTGCCAGATCCAGTGTTTCCATCAGCTGCTCAGCACGCTGTGGAGGACCTGCTTGCTGACACCTCGCTATATCTGCTCGGCAGTCGTTATTGCGAGATGGACCGTCTCTCCGATATCGCCTGGACTTTGTTTCAGAATACACCGTCGGGCTTGGCCAGGGTGCAGGCGATCTGTGAGTTCGTGCACAACCATATTTCGTTCGGATACGAGCATGCCAGTTCCAGCAAGACGGCGTTTGAGGCGTGCCACGAGGGTAAGGGTGTCTACCGCGACTATGCCCACCTGGCCATTGCGTTCTGCCGCCGTATGAACATCCCGGCTCGATATTGTACTGGGTATCTGAGCGATGTGAGCGCGCCGAAACCTTGGGCTCCGGGCGATTTCGCTGGCTGGTTTGAGGCCTATCTCGGAGGCCGATGGCACACCTTCGATCCCCGCAACTTCGTGCCGCGGATCGGCCGCATCTTGATCGCATACGGGCGCGACGCCGCTGATGTTCCCATTACCCAGACATTCGGGCAGAATTCTCTGGTCAGTTTTAGGGTCTGGACTGACGAGATCGCGTAGTGAATGAGCCATCGCCTATTCTTGGAACGGGCCACTCGCAGAGCGATTTCCGGTTTTCCAACGCAGGGTACGAAAATTCCCGCAGCCCGAATAGGGACGTCACATGGATAAGCTGATCAGGCCGGGTCAACCTGACCGCAGCAAGATCAACATGAACGAGGATGATGAGGTCAAATACTGGGCCCGCGAACTCGGTATAACGCGCGCTCGCTTACAGCAAAGGTAGGCAATTCTGCCGCTGCAGTCCGCAAGGAATTGACATGGTGAGATCGAACCGGAGCATTCTCGCAGGGCTGCTCCTCCTTGTTGATGTTGCTCTCACGATAAGTCTGTCAGGACTGCTTGTCGGTCTTCTCAAGTTGGTTTGGTGACAAATTCGGATGCTCGTTGCGTCTGCCAAGTTCTCGCTCTAGCCGAACGGTCAGAGCGCATCTCTGCAATTCGTGTCCACGTCAGTAATGGTGAGGGGCGCATTGGATGAGGATCGAATAGTCGCTTTCGCCGCATTTGGGAGCAGATGCCAAACGTTTGCTGAGGCGCCTGAAGCTTATGCGGCTCTCCTTGAAGAGGAAGGAAACGACGAGAGGCTCGCCAACTGAATTACTTCGTCTCCGGATGCAACGCGGCCTTCTTCGCTTCTATCTCGGCAAGGCTAACCTTGAGGCGGTCCGTGGTGAGCGGATCAAAACGCTGACCGAGTGCGCGTCGAAACATGTCGATCTGCATTTGAAGCTCGTCGCACTGCTTGCACATGAACGCTCCGCACGGCTTTACTCTTTATTGTCTCGCAGTGCTTTTCTTTCCATGCGGGCGCTGGCGCTCTCATAAATCGCCCGGCGCAGCTGCGCAGTATGTTCGTCAAAAGCATCCGTGAGGGTGCGCCGTTGGGAGCGTAGACGCTCGCCTTCTTCGATGGCTAGCTGAGCGCGGGCAAGCATTGGATCGGCCATGGCCTCAGCACCTTTGCACGATCATGCAAGCTTCGCCGTGTCATAGGCTAAGTACCGACCGGATCCGAAGTCCCCTTACGAAGACTTCCCTCTCCGCACTGGCTCTCCTCTTGCGGGAAAGGCTCATAGGTCTTTCGACCCAGGAACGTGTCGGGGACGGGCACTTTCAAAGCGTCGACACCCTTCGCCACCATCTCACGCATTCGAACTTCGAGTTCCATGAGCTCAGAAGCCAGATCGCGCGCTCGATACATATGCCTGCGCTTGTGCATGGCCACGCCCTCGCATGGTGCAGGCGGGTGCCAGACGCGTTGCAGCTTCCCTGGTCTCGCGGAGCTCTCGAAGCCGCGCCATGTTCTTGCGAACCTCGATGGCTTGCCCTCCGACCTCCGCTATCGCGCGCGCTCCTTCTTCAGCGGCCAATCGCTTTCGGTTGGCACGCGCCATGCTTTCGGGCGACGATTCTGCTGGCCTCCTGACGCTCATGCTCACCACCGTTCAACAAGCAAAACCCGCTCAATCCTGAGATCGAGCGGGCAGCATGGCCGTTTCAGTACATCCGTGAAACGACACGACGAAACTCACGCCAGCGAGAGGCTCTCAGCGCTGACCTTGCCCCGCATCCTGTCGGTCTTGACCTCGTAGTGGACCTTTTGTCCCTCTGCGAGACTCGAAAGACCGGCCCGTTCGACGGCGTTGATGTGAACGAACACATCGCTGCTGCCGTCTTCCGGCTGGATAAAACCGAAGCCCTTTTGGCTATTGAACCACTTAACAGTACCTGTCGTCATCTTGTTCTCCAAAGCGCACGAGAGCATGCCGCGTGACAACCACGCGATAATTTCAACTTCGTCGATGTCTTTGGAAAAGGAGCCCGCGAGCGCGTTCAACAAGGCACAGCGGCTCATCGAATACAGTCTACATTTACGCTATGTGCGGCCCATATACAAGGGGTGGGGCTGATTTGTTTCAGTTGGGCGTCTCCGCCGCCGATCGAGAGCTTCGAACGGGCCCGCCGACGGAAGCCTAATCGATTGACACGGCCGTACGGTAGTGATCCGGTCATTCTACCAACCGTATCAGCACGGCGAGCAGGCCGGCTTGTTCGAAGCCGGCGATGAATTTCGCCATTACTCTCATTCCCACATCGTGAACGTCCCTGCGCGAAGGCTGCGTGCAGGACTATTCCAGTTCGCAGCCACCGGGGAGTTTTGATGCAGGTCCTTGTTCGCGACAACAATGTCGACCAGGCACTTCGAGTCCTGAAGAAAAAGATGCAGCGCGAAGGCGTCTTCCGGGAGATGAAGCAACGCCGCGCCTATGAGAAGCCTTCGGAAAGAAAGACGCGAGAAAGGTCGGAGGCCATTCGTCGGGCCCGCAAGCTCGCTCGGAAGCAGGCGATCCGCGAAGGATTGCTGCCGGCGCCTCCGAAGAAAAAACTTCCAGAGCGCAAGCCGCCTTTGCCGCAGGTCACCGTCACCCAGCAAGGATATCGGCCGGGCTGACTCCGCTGACGTAAAACACGGGTCCGAAATGTCGCGCGAGACTTATCGAAAGCCGGATGGTCTCAGAGAGGCAGAGCTTCAATTCGTTCAGTTGGATTGTGGCAGCGGATATGTCTAGGAATCGGATGGGTTAGAGGCATGTTGAGGAAATGAAAACCTATTTCACGCCTCGCTTGCTAGAGGTCACCGTGACGCCTCAAGAGCCCACGCGCTGGAAATGGCATGTTTCCGAAGCAAACGTTGAGCTGGCCTACGGGTACGCGACCAGCCGAGAAACGGCGCAGATTGAGGGTGATGACGCTCTATTCGCTATGCTCTCTGTGGGGTTCCCGAAATAGCTCCTAAGCGTCCAGGACCCCAACCCAGCGCACAAGATCCTTTGTAAAGGCATTGCGAGGGAGCAGAAGTCTGACTGTGTCAATAACGAGGAGCGAAATCTGCATATCATCTGCTGCCGCCGAAAGGAAACGCGGATGATCCGCTACTACTTCGACATCAGAGACGACACCGGAATTTATCCCGATGAGGAAGGGATGGAGTTTGCAACGCAGCGTGAAGCTGAAGTCGAGGCAGCAAAATCGCTGGCGGGCCTAGCGCGTGACCTCGCCACTCTGGACGATCGACCGGACCTCTCGGTTGAGGTGAGACCGTCGTTGGACGCGTATTCCAAGCCGCTCTCATTTTCGACAGAAGCGAGACGAAGCAGTAACTGCGCTGCAGCTGGCGGCGTTGCTCGCTGTCGGTTCCTGGTCTGCTCACAATTGCCTAGCTTGAGATCCGCTGCTCCGCCATGAGCCATTGATGGACGATCTGCCATTTGTCCTCGGCGCTTGACCGAAAATCCAGTAGTGTTGGCTCGCGTCTGGCTTTGATTTCGAGGAAAAATCGCCGCACGTCGCGTGCGCAGGCTTTTCCATCAAGCGGCTGCGTCTTGATCCAGTGGTCCCATTCGCGAACGATCGCCTGCCTCGCTTCGCGATGACGCGACGTCATCTAGCGGACCCTGTTGTCGGTTTGACGGGATGCTTGGATTCTCGCGCCAATCGCTCGGCCTTGAGACGCTCGCGGTTGGCCTGGAATGCTTTGCCAGCTTTGGCTTGCTCGCTCGGTGCGGCCTCCACTTTTCGGAACATCTTGTTGGCTTCTCGCGCCGCGGCGGTTGCGCCCTGGCGGCCGAAGACTCGGTCTCTGATTATCCCTGGCACTCGATCCTCCCTAAGTTATGAGACGGGTCTCGGGAGACACGACTTCGGCTTAGGCCTCGGTGTGTTCGTCCGTCGCCGGCGGCGGCCTTACGATTCACGATCTCTTGCCGCCTTCGTCCGGTTCCAGCGACTACGCCTCCATTACGGAAGTTGCTAGAACAAACTGTCTGCCGACTTGTCGAGTCGTCTTAAAGAGCCGCCGGTTTCGTCGAGGTGACCCACCAGTTCACTGGAGAGCCGATAAATCCTATTGCCCTTCAGATCGTAAAGCTTCCGGCCCTTAAGGTCGAAAATAACGGAATCGATCACTACGGCGACGTGCACGCCATCACTGTTGACTATGTCGCCCTTCAAGCGTGGACTCCCTTGTTTTTCACTACATCGGTGGTGTGCGACTATCATGGCGTCCTGAAGTCGATGCTTCTCGGGATGATCCCGGCGGGCACACCTTCGAACTCGCCCGCCATGTATTTGACGGTGGCGCGGGCTTCAATGCGCGCTCGGAGTCGCATGAACTGTGCTTCGCGCTCGCTCGATGCTGCGCGTCCCACGCCTTCCAGCTCATCCATTGCGGAGGTCGAGTCGAGCAGGGGATGACCTTCGCGCCGTCGCACATCGAGAACCGGACGATCATGCGGTCGTACGCGAAACTGGTGAAACATACTTGTTCAAGTGCCATGCGACTCATCCGTTGCCGTTGGCCGAAGCCGGCACAGCTTCAGCCCTGTCCATCGAGCCGGGCAAAGTCCGCCAGAATCGCCGCGACAAGATCGCGATGCCTTGTGTCGCCCGGCGATAGGCTCGCAGCATAGATATTCAGCACGTACCGTGCCTTGGCGGCGGCTTCCGGCCAAGAGGTCGTAGCGACCGACATTAGTCCGCTTTCCAGCACGCTCTGCCGTTCGCGCAGCTCCCGCGCACGGCTCTCGACATCCGTCATTGCGCGACGGATTTCCGTCGCCTTCTGCGCCACCATCCCGCGATGCTTGTCGAGATCGAGCGGCTCGTCAGTCATCCGGCGTGCTCGCGTCGATCCGTTGTGCATCCGCCAGATCGATGGAGCCGATGGAAAACATTTCCATCCTGGAACCATGCGAGCCTGCCGGCACGATGATCATGGTCGCAACTCGGCGATAACATGCGAAGGAAAGTCCCTCGATCATCTCCTCGTCTGTGATGACCTGGTAACTTCCGGCAGGCAGGGGATGATCGATGCCCCTGATCTGGAACGAATGCTTGAAGGTGACAACTTCCCGTCGCGAGCGAGTTGCCATGTGCGCCCGCCTTTTGCCGATGCTCGGGCGCCGATGTCGGCTCGCCCATAAGCCACCATGCGCTCTTTCAGCCGCATTAGCTACCGCTTTCTCGCGGTCCGATGTCGCGGCCGGAGCGCCTCAAGCGATCGCTGTACCGCCGGCGAACGCATCATGATGCGCCCACTGTTTCTCCTGCTTTTGACTACTGTGAGGGCTCTATTGCAGGCGCATCGGGCGTTGACGACCTCTCGCGCCGGCGAGGCGAATATGGCCTCACTGGAAACGCCTGATCTCGAAGGTGAACGTCGCCCGTAAGACCGGTCCATCTTCGTCGCGAACGTTGATTGCAAGACGGCGTGCAGGAGCATCGATCGTGCAGCGTCGAATTTCATCCTTGGCCAAGTGTGCCAGCGCCAAGGTTGCCTCGTGCTGCATAACCTCCAGCGAAACGAGATCTATCCCCTGTTCGTCGGGGATCATCTGGTCACCTTCGCGCTGATCGAAAAAGTACCGACGCATGCAATCGCTCCCGAATTAGGCGGGAGCGCTGTAGCGTCTCTCTGTCACCGGAAATGCCCAAATCGGATCGGTGATGGTGCCAAGCTAGCCGACTTCCAAGCATTCCTCAATCTTGGACGATGGGTCAGTTCGATCGTGGTGAGGTTGGGGCTGGTATGTTGACCGGCCACGGCGCATACTCAACAGATGAAAAAACGCATCGGCTGGACGACTCGCCCCTCCATTGGAGGCAGATACGCAGTGGCCGAATTCCTCGACGGTGGTGTAGTCGGCAATGGACTCATTACCTTCGCCACCAAGGCGCAGGCCCAAGAATTCATTGATTCCGGCCAGGCCGATGAGCTGGGGGCGCGTGGTTCCGTCCCGAAAAGCCGCGAATGACTACGCGCGAGACCCTGCGCGACAAATGGACCGTAGACCTTGAGTGTCCACGTTGTGGGAGGCTCGACGTGGCACGGCTCTCACAGGCGGATGGCTACGCCTATGTGAAGGGGGACACCGCTACACGCGCCGATCATGTGCCGGCCGGGTTTGCCTGCATTGATCCGGAGACCAGCAGCTTTCAATGCTCGCAATGTCAGGTGCTGATACCGTGACGTTTATGACACGAATGACAATTTGCGGGCGCAGCGCGCCGCAGAACAGAACGTCCTTTACACCATCAAGCCAGCCATATAGCGTCCGTGTACAGGTTAGCAAAATGCTCACCTCGAAGCTGCCCATGAAGTAGCGACTTCCGAAGTCGCCGCCTGTCGTCGTAGCAGCAGCTCACGTGCCATCGGAAGGCGCAATCATAACATTGTGTTTATCACAGCGCGTCAGCGTCGCAGGTGCGTCTCTGCGCGCGCTCAAGAAAGGCGACCTTCATGAAACTTCCTGCAATCTTGCAAGGCGAGGCACGGACCCGCTTCCTTCAAGGAATCGCGTTCGGCGCGGTGGCAACCATGGCGATTGGATTTATCTGGGGTGGTTGGGTCACGGGGGAAAGCGCCAGAATCATGCGCGCCACGGCGGAGACCAGCGGCCGGATGTCTGTTCTGGTACCGCTTTGCGTCGCCCAGTTTACAGCCACGGACGGCGCTCTCGCCAAATTCAAGGCAGCAAGCGCTTACTCCAGAGAGAACGTCGTCAGCGAAATCGTGAAGAATGTGGCATCCACGAGCATGGACTACTCGTTCGCCAAGGCTTGTGCCACCGGGATCGAAACCGAGCTCGCAACCACAGCGACAAAGAGTTGACGAGCGCACCGGCAAGCCGGACCGAGACTGTGCGTTAGAAAGTACATAGCTGTTCGGTAGAAAATGGACGACGGTCCTGAAGAGCGGTCAAGATGTCGCGCCAGACGCACTTTCTCGTTCAATGCTTTGACCCTGCGAAAGGCGATCAGTTAAAGGCCGATGCGCCAATTGCGTGCCGGAGCGAGGAAGGTGCGCGTCGAACTGCCGAAAGGCTCGCCATGAGCAGGGCAGGCGTCGTTGCCTTCTCGACAAGCTCGGATACCGAGACGGGCGACCATGACGACCAGCCCACTGTGTTCTTTCGAGCAGGTAGGGTGCCTGCTGAATTCGATTCGATGCCTTGATATCTATTTTGCGTCACTGCTCCTTCAGCAATGTAGACTGGCAGGCGCTCTGCCTGAGCCGAAAAGGATCAGGACAACTACGGCGGCGGCTGAGCCCGAAAGATCGGATCATGGCAGCTAACTCTCGATTCCAGCGAGATGGTGGCGCAACGATCAATGCAGGAGCCTACAACAGGACAAGTGACTGTTTTGCCCGTTGGCTTCTCGGAAAGTGTCGGATGGGAGTGGCCTTCCTGGAAGTAGAGTTTGGTTTCGTACCCATATGGCAAGCGACCATGTGAAGGAAATTCGATGCGAAGTATTGTTGCAGTGTTGGTTTTGTTTACATGCGCGCAAAGCGCCATCGCCAAGGGGCCGGACTGTCGCGCCATCGGAGGCACGGTCGCACGCCTGGCCTGCTACGACGCGGCCTATCCTCCGAAGTTGGAAAAGCCCACGATCGTTGAAAACGACGCGGGTCGGCCTCCATACCAAGACCCGTTTGCAGCAGAAGAAGCTCGGACAGCTGCCAAGCTGAAGACTATCTGCCGCGGCTGCTGAAATATCTCGGAACAACGCTACTCGTTCGCCGTCGCAGCATGCGACGGCTGGATCATGATGACACGGATCTTCTGGCTGGCTGCGAGCCCGCTGCATCCGGCGCTGCCTGGAAGATCTTGGTCTGTCGTCTGGTTTCCGTCGGGGCCGAAGCACCGGTTCGCCAAAACCTTCCCTAGCGAAGCGACATCGAGTAGTTTACTGCTCATCACCGGTCAAGGCTTGCCCCGTGGGCGTCCGTGACTGAGAGACCGTCGTGCTCCCGCCTACATAGCAAGGGGAGTGCGCCATGGCCGAACCACTCAGTGAACAGTCCTTAGAGCTATTCGACCGCGCTCAGCGCGCTATCGACCGCAGCGTGGAGCTTCGGGCACAAACCGAGCGGGGCATGGCGGAAGCCCGAGATCGGGTATTCCAACTTGAGCTCGCCATGTCCCGGCTGGGCGACACGGAACGGCACTGCGAGCGTGGAGGTGATCGCCGTTCGGCTTTCGGGAGGACTTAGATGGCGACAACGCTGCAACTGCGACTACGCATCCCTTCCAATTTGGCTCGACTCCGGAATCCGACAAGTATCTTACGCCATCGCCGCACGGTTCTGTGGCATCTATCGGTGAGACCGATCGCGCTCCCGCCCCAGCTCGAAGCCGCTTCGGGTTCTCAGCGAAGGATCGACCCTTCCCAAGGATCAACTTTCCCAATCTTCTTGGCGAACTTATTCACTCATCCGTCTCTCGATGCTAGGCGAAATGAAATTCGCGAATCCGTGAACGCCGCCGCCCGGGTCGAGGAACGGTGCCGGCGGATGTCAGCGCGTCTGACCGTCAAGCGGAAATCATACGATCAGCAAGAGCATCGCCGCTCGCCCCATAGGCGACGGTCGCCTTTTTTGAGCGTCACTTTCCTGGCCGAGATGCTCTGTTCATTTTGACGGAACAATCTGAAAAAGGCCGGCTTCAGCGGCCTTTTCACCACGCTCGTCAACGGGAACGATTTGGTGGGCGTTCCTCCAAATCCCGAAGCCGTTCGATTTGCGCTCTGAGACTCTCCGGTTGCTCCGGCTCAAGCTTCAGCGACGCGCGCAGTTGCTGTCCAATGACTTTAAGAATCGCTCGGCTGTGCTTGTGGTCTATGTCAATGCGGTCGGGCATAGCGAAGTCTCCTTTGGGCAGAGAAACGCGCCTACCCTCCCGCCGGCTTTCCGCCTGCGAGCACGGTGCTCCATTCAATGGAACTGGAGACCGGAACGTTTGGCTATCTGCGCGGGCGCTTGTATTTGAGAACAGGGGGGGTCCCGTTGTAGGACCTTTGGCTATCCGCGACATGCGCCGTGTAGTTGACGGCGAGCGACGATCTCATGAATCCAAGTCGCGCCTAGGCATTCCGTTCCAGATTTCCTTACCCTTACGGCGGAGATAGTTCCGGCTGGCTGCCTACCAATTCCAGGCACTGACCCACTGCCGGGGTCAGCCCCTCCGTCTGGTGGCTTGAACCATGGCTCGGCTGTCAGGTTCAACTGGTCGCTATGCACCTGAAAGCGGACCCATTATGCTCGACTTGAGTTTTTGTCGTTCATGACCCTAAGGCGACATTGCATTCCTTCAATGAGCCGGCGCACGGGAATTAGGTTCTCCACCGCGCGGTGCTCGTGCTTTTAGTTGGCCTCTGTGTCGCTCTACGCGACCCGCTTTATGCCTGGCGGCTGCCATGTCCCTTCGCCCGGCGGCAAAATCGAAGGTGCTTCGGTCTTCGGCCAGTAGAGCCGCATAACAAGATAGATTGTGTCGTTAGGCGCCGGCAGCCAGTTTGCTTCCTTGTCAGCGCCGGGCGACTTGTTCTGGATGTAGAGCGTTAGTGATCCGTCCGCATTCTTTTTCATGTTCGGCAGCATCGGCGAGTTGATCAGATAGCGGTTGATGGGATTTTCGATCAGGAGCTGGGACTTGCCGTCATACATCGTCAGCGACCAAAACGCGTTCACCGGTGGCTGCTGGCCCGGTGCGAATGTCAGGGTGTAACCGTACTTGCTGCCGTCGAGCGTCTGACCATCGCTGTCAACGCGCGTGAACGGATAGGTCGCTTCCGCCGGGTCATTCCCATAGATGCCGGCCTGAGCGGCGACGGCACGCTTCATCCAGTCGCCATTGTAGTGCGCGCTATCGCCTGGAAGGCCGCTAACCCGCCAGCCATTGATTGTTTTGCCGACATTGGCGACGGCCTCGTCAACCTTCCGCTGGCCTTCCTTCATGCCAAGGCCGATCTCCAGTTTCTGCTCCAGAGGGAGGTCCTTGAAGTTGAAGGTCTTCCCTGGCCCGACGCCGATGCGTGCGAGCTTGGCGCGTATCTCCTTCTCATTACCCTGCGCCGGCGCGAACCGCAGCGCGAAGTCAAGAAACTCGAAGAAGTTGGTCTTCACGAGTTCCTTGTCGATCTTCGGGAAGTCGATGATCGGGGCGGCCGGCGGCGGCGGCCGCTTCAGGTAGGCCGATAGCAGCTGCACCTTGTAGCCAGCCTGAACCTTCTTGACGTTGTCGAGATCATCCGGGCCGAAAAGCTGGGTGCGATAGCCCGCAAGGGAAAACTGTGTGCTCGAACGAAACACCTGCTTGATACCCGCCGGGGTGTCGCCCTTCCAGTCGGGCCCGACCACCATGTAGTCGCCGGCCTCGCTCCCTGTGGCACGGGTGCCGATATAGCCGAAATTGTAGGTATTACCGTCGCAGAGCATGACCGAGTAGTAGCGCTTGGGGGCGATTGCCGGCACCGAGAGCACCACCGGCTCCGCCCGCAGATCCAGCCACGCGAACGAATAAGGCGTGTCGCTGTTTGGCGTCACGATTGCCGTATCTTTATAGGTGAAGACATTAGGTTCATTCTTGATCTGATTGAACGTCGCCTTGAACTGTCCCGAATTCCGATCTACTGCGTACTCGTACATGACGGCATAGTTCATCACGATTGGCAGGCCGTAGATGAACCCTTCCTCGGCAATGTCTTTTGCTTTGAAGAAACCTGGGCGGTCGTCGCTGGTCTGTGCGTACAGGGGGACGGACTTCGCCGTTGATGCAATGATGACAGCCGATGCGGCCGAACGAAGAAGATCGCGTTTAGTAAACATTTTCGGCAGTCCTTCCAGTGGCTTGTGCCAAAACGCGCACGCTCAGATTGAGTAGTTAGAGAAGTTTCGCACATGCCGCGATGGCTGACTATGCAAAATCAGCAATCCTAAGCCGGCCCGGAGGTCCGTTGTTGGCCCTTCTCAGAAGTCCGACAACGTCCGCTTTCGCGCCGGTATTGTGGAGACAAGCGGACATCGATCCACGCGGTTAATTTATGAGTACGCGGCGTAGTTAGATGTTTAGAGTAGCCTGATTAGGCGCAACGACACTCCGCGAATCGGCCGCGTCCTGATCGCGCAAGGCCGCGATGCGGCGGATGTTCCGATCGCCCAAACTTTCGGACCCAACATGCTCGTCAGCTTCAAGGTGCGGACTGATGAACTTGTGTAAAGCGCTTGCCTTGGGCGATTGGGTACCAGGCGGCTGAGATTGATCTCGCTAATTGGTTAGTAGACTGCTACACAGTTCGCATCACCGCGCGCTACGTGGCTGTTATCGGTGACTGAGAGCGTTGCGCTCCCGCCTCAACCCAAGAGAAGGCGGTCAGATGTCAAATTCCGACAAATTCGACATTCGTGAGTGGCTCGTACCACCTCTGTTGGTACCGGTCTTCCTCGTACTGCTGATTGCGGTGACGGCCATTTTATAGCGGTGTCCGTTCAATCACCATGCGTCAGAACTGCAAACCGGGCGTTGAGCCAGTTCAGGCCAAACGGGAGCCCAAAATGGCAAACACGGCAATCATCAGGGATGCCTACGGGGTTCCGGCAATCTTCGTTGGTTCGAAAACTGGCCGGGACGATGCGCCCTTTGTTTTCGTGAGGGTCGGAGGTGAGGAGCGTCGGATGCGTTGGGCCGAATGGGATGATCTTCCGGCCTGGACCGGCGAGAGTCCCACCTGGGCGAGTAAAACCAAATAGCTATGGAGTGTTCAGCATGAGGATGGTTCGAAGCGGCACATGAACCGCGGCGCTTTTGCTGGCATCGGTACTGGGCATATACACGCCATCAGCTTTTGCCGCGGAGCCGAACTGCCGTGCGATCGAAAGCACCAGCGCGCGTCTCTCCTGTTACGATGCGGCATTTCCTCCAAAAGCCAGGAAGCCCGCCGAAGCCGGCATCGACTCATCGTCAGGCTACAAGGATCCATTTCTTGCGGAAGAAGCCCGAACCGCCGCGAAGCTCAAGAATATTTGCCACGGTTGCTGAGTTTCGCTTCCGAACATGCGCGCCAATCAAGAGACCCTGTAAGATGACGAACGATGCTAAAGATCGCCGAGTGGGCCGCCAACGAAAGCGCGCTCTTCATCTGGCGGGCACGGTTTTGGATGGGAGGGCAGACCACTCTGCAAGTTCTAAGGACCAATCGGCCAGAAAGCAGCGCCTGCTTGACGGGCCAGCGGAATTCAAAGCGGTCCGCGTCGACCGTTCGAAGAAGACTTCAAGCGATGCTGAGTAACCGAGGTTTGTCGCCGCGTACGGTTGCTTTAACCCCATAGTCGTGATCGCGCATGGAACATCAGGGCATTAAATATACGGTGGTCCAAACGATCAATCCGCCCGGCTGGAAATGGTTGAGCGAGACGGTCGGTCACCCCGAACCGGAATTGCCTTCAATCGAGCGGAGGCTGTCAGCGAAGTTGAACGAGCGATCAGCCGATTGCTCAGAGATCAGCAGCGCCAATAGAAGCGCTCGGTTTGCAGCTCCTGCTTCAATTTGAATTTGGCTTCTGTCTTCGGCACGTTGCCTCTCGACGCCAGCGTCGTAAGGCGCAAGTGCGGATCACAGAAAGGTCGCCGCCAGGGCGGAGAATTGCAAGAGAGTTACTGCCGGGCCAGTACTGCATTACAGACCATCGACTAGCTTCCGGAAATTCGCAATAGTTCCTGCCAGGACCCGAACAAAGCGCTCGCTATTCGACAGATAAAGGCGCACTGTCCCACTGCCATCGAGCGGCCTATAGCATCTATCGGTGGTGTGAACGCAAGTTGCGCTCCCGCTCAACCCCGCAGCGGAGCGTTATACATGCCGGCTCAACGGTCCCTAGGACAATCCTCGACATTCGAATACCGCCTCTCGCAAGAGGCGATCAATCTCCGCCTACAGGCCAAGGGAATGCCCGCTGGCGTTCGCCGCACGGAGCTTCTGCGAAAAGCCCGGCAGATCGATGTTGCCGGGGAGCTCAACAAGTGGCTGACCTCGCCGGGACTACAGCCGCCATCTTGAATTTTGGTCTCGTTCTTGTCCGACGTGATGAACTTCAGCACGTCACGCGGAGACCAACCTTTATCGGGATTTTACTCTCACCTTCCCGGGGCTGGTAAGCCGCCGCCTGCGCTTTATTTAAGCGGGCGGCGTTTTTGCGTGCGATGGAAAGCTATTGAATGCGACGTTCAGTGGCCGACCGATATGGCCGCAGTTACCCAGAAAGCCTCCGCGCGGAGATGATCCGAGAGCTCAACGCCGGCTTCTGACATCCTAGCCGGCAAGGCCAAGCTGGCTCATTCCGCAACTCCTTGCGGAACGTGGACTTCGCCCACCACGACCGAGCAGCGGCGTCTCGATGGCGTATCGCGCAGGGCGTTCTCCGCCGCCCCGGCATCACCCCTGGATAATGACCGCGCCGGCATGAAGTTTGAATTTTGGGATGGTGGACATACTGACCTCCCTCTCTGTGGCGGGAGTACAGGTCTCTCAGTCAGCGATAGCAGACAAGGGCGGACGGTGATAACTGCAGCAGACGCCCTTTCCTGCACGATGTCGAGAGAAATCGCCAAGGCAATGGCTGTAAGCACTGTTTCTACTATAGCGACCGCGAATCGCGAAAAGCTTGCTATTGGATGCACCAGTCTCCATATAATCGATAGCGTCACCGGCTTCCTGCAAGAAGGCGTGTCCGGAGACGCGACGCCTTAGCCAAGCAAATCGTAATCGACGAGATCGAGCAGCGGCACGTCGCTCCGGCGTCCGCGTCACGCGTCAGGACAACCATGCCCATCGAACACGCTTCCTTGCGGGCCATGCACAAGCCCTGGGGCGTCAGCGATCTCCAGCCATGGAGCGACATCGACGGCACGGGTGACGCCGTGGGGGAGCTGTGGTTCGAGCGAGCCGACAAGAACGCTCCTGTTCCTGCGCTGCTGCTCAAGCTGTTGTTCACAAGCGGGCCATTGTCCATCCAGGTCCATCCGGACGACACCTTCGCGCGCGCGATGGGGATGCCGAACGGCAAGAGCGAAGCATGGTACATCATCTCGGCGAAATCGGGCGCGCAGATCGGCATTGGTTTGAACCGCCGGGTAACGCCGCAGGAATTGCGGGCGTCGATCTCGAACCGCTCGATCGTTGAACTGGTTCATTGGCGTCCAGTTGCGAAAGGCGATGTCATCTTCATCCCTGCCGGCACAATCCACGCGCTCGGTGGCGGCATCGTGCTGGCCGAAATTCAGCAGCGCAGCGACACCACGTTCCGCCTGTTTGACTATGACAGACACCGTGAATTGCACATCGACAATGCGGTCGCCGTTGCCAACGCGTGGCCGCTTCCATCCCCAGCCAATCCGACCCGCCTAACGGATGAACGGACGGTTCTCGTAGCCAGCCGTCATTTCGTGCTCGAGCGTGTTGACCTACAGGAGGCTTCAAGCTGGGCGCTGGTTGCCGAACCGGAGACGTGGGTTCTTGTTCTCGACGGCCATGCGGCGATCGGATTGGCCACGGTGTCAATCGGGCAGGCGATATTCGTTGGCGGTGACCGTAGCAGCATCGAGGTTGGCGCCAATGGCTTGACCGCCCTGATTGCGTATCCGGCGGCCCGGCCAATCGTTTCGCTTTTGCAGAGGCTCTGCGAGCCGTCGACCCAACCCGCTCAATCAACCGCGCTCGATGATCCGAAATGGACAGCCCTTGCAGAGGCGCGCACGTGACGCCGCTTCGCAGGATTGCGCTGATCGGCAATTCGTTGCCTCGTCGCTGCGGCATCGCAACATTCACGACCGACCTGCAACGCGCGATCTCGAATTCAGGACCAAACCTGCAGACCAGCGTCGTGGCGATGACCGACCGCGATCAGACCTATGATTATCCTGCGTCGGTCGTTCTGCAGATCAGGGACAATAGCCCTCGGGAGTATGCGAGCGCCGCAGCTTCCCTGAACGCCGGTCGATTTGACGTCGTCTGCCTGCAGCACGAATTCGGGATTTTCGGCGGCGATGCCGGTGCCCACGTCCTCGAATTGCTGACGCACTTAACCATACCGGTCGTCACCACACTGCACACCGTTCTGGCGAGCCCCAGCGCACTCCAGCGCACGGTAACGGAGCGAATTGTCGAGGCGTCCGCGAAGGTCGTCGTGATGGCCGACAAGGGCCGTGAGCTACTGCATAGCGTCTATCGGGTTCCGCACGAGAAGATCGAAGTCATTGCCCATGGCATCCCCGACTTTCCATTTGTCGCGCCGGACACGGCAAAAGCAAGATTAGGATTCAGCGGCCGCTCCGTCATTCTGACATTCGGGCTGTTGTCGCCCAGCAAGGGCATCGAGGTCATGATCGACGCCATGCCTTCGATCCTGAAACGACGACCGGATGCGGTCTATGTCGTGCTCGGCGCGACGCATCCAAACCTGGTTCGCGATCAAGGTGAAGCCTATCGCGGAAGCCTGACGGCACGCGTGCGCGAACTCGGCGTTGAAGATCACGTCGTATTTCTCAACCAGTTCGTTGATCAGGCCACGCTGCTCGAGTTCATCTCAATGTGCGATGTTTACGTCACGCCCTACCTCAACGAAGCGCAGATGACGTCGGGTACGCTGGCCTACAGCTTTGGCCTCGGCAAACCTGTCGTCTCGACACCCTATTGGCATGCGCGCGAGCTACTGGCCGATGGGCGCGGCATCCTCGTCTCCTTTGGGGATGCAGCGGGGATCGGCCACGAAATCGCTGAATTGCTCACCGACGACCCCCGCCAGCAGGCGATGCGCGAGCGGGCCTATGCCACCAGCCGGTCGATGACATGGGAGCGCACCGCCGAGCGTTACATAACCACCTTCGAGCATGCGCGGCAGGGCCACCGGCTGAAGGTGATCGCGCGCGCCGCGCCTGAGGCGATCGCGCCGCTCAGCCCCGCGGGAGCGCCTGACATGCGATTGGAGCACTTTCTATCGATGTGCGACGATACCGGCCTGTTCCAGCACGCCGTGCATTCGGTACCCGATCGCGCGCACGGTTATTGCGTGGACGACAACGCCCGCGCGTTGCTATTGGCTTGCGCACTCAATGAACCGGGCGAGCAGCCCCTTTCGGAAATTCTGACGGGCTGCTTTGCAGCTTTCGTGCAGCATGCCTGGAATCCCGACACCAGACGATTTCGTAACTTCATGGGCTTCAACCGAACCTGGCTCGAAGACAGGGGGTCCGAGGACAGTCACGGGCGAACGTTGTGGGCCCTGGGCGGTTGCGCGCGCAAGGACGCCAGCGTGTCACGGCGTCGCTGGGCCGCTACCCTGTTTGCCGAAGCACTACCTGCCGCGGCAACGTTTCGTTCACCTCGCGCATGGGCCTTCACGTTGCTTGGTCTGGACGCCTATTGTGCGACCGCTCCCGATGATCTTCACGCCCGGGAAATCCGTCATCTTCTTGCCGGCAAGCTGATGTCCAGTCTGTCGTCGGTCGAGACGCCGGACTGGGTGTGGTTCGAGGAGGGTCTCGCTTACGACAATGCGCGCTTGCCTCAGGCTTTGGTCGCCACAGGTATGGCGACGCAAACACCCAGCTATGTCGAGGCCGGGCTAAGATCCCTGCGCTGGCTGACGACCCAACAGGGGGCAGCGGGCCATTTCAGGCCGGTCGGTACCGCCGGGTTCGGCGATCGACGAAAACCCCCTCGCGCGTTCGATCAACAGCCGTTGGAGGCAACAGCGACGATTGCGGCCTGCCTGACTGCGTGGCGCGCGGACGGCGATGCAGAATGGAAGACGCTCGCGACGAAGGTGTTCTGCTGGTTTCTCGGCAGCAACGATCTGTCGGTTGCGCTTGTCGATCCCGAGACTGGCAGTTGCCGCGACGGTCTGCACCCCGATCGTGCCAATGAAAATTGCGGGGGCGAGTCAGTCGTATCCTATCTCCTGGCGGTTGCCGATATCCGTCAGCTTGGGCGCGCTGATGTCAACCCAAAAAACCCGGTATCGCTTCGGGCCGTTGGCGCCTGATCAGGCATGACTCGGGCGAACAGAGGAACTCCATTGCAAGCCACTTTTTTGAATCGGCAGGCACTCCATCTGCGTCCCGACCCCGCCCGCGTGATCGTGCGCCCGTTCAAGCCGGCGACCGAACCGCGCGATCTCAATCCGACCGACAAGACGCGCGCCAACCATATCGTCGAGCGCGTTCTTGCGCTCGACGCGAAGACAGCGGCGAGCCAACTGGCGGACGTGCTGGAGAACTTCCAGGGCCGACACCTCAACCTCCTGAAGACGTTTGAGCTCCGGGCCGACGAAATGGAAGAGGCACTTACGACGCACGGCATTTTTTCCGAAGTCCAGCGCCAGCTCATCGGCGCCTATTTCTTGCATGAGTATTCGTTCGAAGCATCGGCACTGTTCAATCCCAGCATCGTTCCGCACCCCGACCAGTCGGGGGCCCCCCCAGGCAGCCTGCGCTTCGTTCTCAGCCTCCGTGCCATCGGCGAAGGACATGTGTCGTCTCTGACGTTTCGCGCTGGCACCATCGCGGCCGACGGTAGCATTACGGTCGATCCGACAGCCCGGCTCGCCTCGAGTCCCAGGATCGGATATCGGGCACCCGGACCGATCGGCGACGAAGTTGAGGTCATCTTCAGGCCAGAGCAGGATATCAGCGAACGCGTTATCTTTCCGGTTACGGAATCCCAGTCCAACGGCATCGAAGACGCCCGCTTCGTGGAATTCAGCGATGGCGGACGGACGACGTATTATGCAACCTATACCGCCTACAAGGGCACGGCGATTCGATCGGAATTGATCGAGACAAGTGACTTCCTATCATTTCACATGTCGCCCCTGCATGGTGCCGCCGCTCGCAACAAGGGCATGGCGCTGTTCCCGCGCAGGATCGACGGCAAGTATGCCATGATCGCGCGACAGGATAACGAGAATCTCTATCTGGTCTATTCGGACGACCTGTACAGGTGGGAAGGCGGTCAGGCGATCCTGAAGCCGCAGTTTCCCTGGGAGTTTGTGCAGATCGGCAACTGCGGATCACCAATCGAACTGCAGGAAGGCTGGCTGCTGTTGACGCACGGTGTCGGCCCGGTCCGGAAATATTCGATTGGTGCCGTGCTGCTCGACAAGCGCGCCCCGTCCAGGGTGCTGGCGCGTTCGAGCGAGCCGTTGTTGCGGTCCGAACCAGGCGAACGCGAAGGATACGTTCCCAACGTGGTCTATACCTGCGGGGCGATGACCCACAACGATCAACTCATTCTGCCGTACGCTGTATCGGACACCTTCTCCAATTTCGCGACCATCAAGATTTCTGCGCTGCTGCAGTCGATGTCCTGAATCCGAAATCGCACGGTGTGACCTTCGCGCTCAAAGAAGCGCCCCAAAGAGACGCGCATGGCTCGCGAAACAAGCTACTTCGTCCAGGCGTTCAACGCCGGCCGGAGAGGATTCTTGAAAGCCGATGCTCCGATCGCCTGCAAGACGGCAAGGGGCGCACTGCAGACGGCAGAGAGACTGGCGTTAAGCAAGCTCGGCGTCATTGCCTTCTCATCCACCGGCGATCCCGAGATGAGTGACTATGACGACGAGCCAACCGTCATCTTTCGCAAGGGTGAGCTTCCATCCGCATTCGACTGAGGTCGATTGCGCGCGCCGAAAAAGCTGGTGACTTGGACGGCGGCGCGTGCTCGAGGCACAGCTACCGATGGCTGTGGTGGCTCAAGAGTCCGGAATTACGACGCACAACGCCGCCAGGCCCGAATAATGACTGGCGGCGTTGTATTAGTCCGAACATTGCAATCCTCCGGTAGCTGTCTGTCTGCACTGAGTGTGCCAAGTTTCACGCTCGCCCCCTTGCTCTCGAATGGAGGCTGGAACCAATTTCACGAGACAAACCTGGTAAGAGGTGACCGGATGCCGTCCCCCTCGGTATCCGATGAATGACGGCCCCAGTTCTTCCCCCCTGCCTGGGGCCGTTGTTTACCGGACCAGCAATATCCCTGGCTCCGTCAATCGATCTGAATACGGACTTACGCCGACGGCGAGGTCAGGGAAGCGATCGGCACGTCGAATGCGTACACGAAGCCGGTCGGCTCATAGGTTAACCGCACGTCGCCCTTGAGCTGCTTTCCCAGCGTCTCGATCAACCGTGTCCCGAAGCTGTGCTTTTCCGGAGGGTAAGTTGTCGGACCGTTTGTCTCGGTCCATGCAAGGTGCAAGCGCTGTGTCTGTGGATCCAGCGCCCAGGCGATGTCGACGTGTCCCTCCGGGACCGACAGGGCGCCAAACTTCGTGGTGTTCGTGCAAAGCTCGTTAAGCGTCATCGCGACGGCGATGACGGCACCCGGTGTCATCCGGATATCTGGTCCCGAAATCGAGAATTTCGGTACATCCGGACTGTCAAAGGCTTCGGTGGCTCCGCGGACGACGGTGCCAAGATCTGCGCTGGTCCATCTTGTCTGTAGAAGGAGATCGTGCGCTCGTCCGAGCGCCAGCAGCCGGCCTCCGATCGCGTGCTGCGCGTGTTCAGCTCCCTGCAAAGTGCGCAGGCTCTGGGAGACGATGGCCCCCACGGTCGCGAGCGTGTTCTTGATGCGGTGGTGCAGCTCTTCAAGGATCAGCCTCTGCAGCTTGTCGGATGCCTCGCGCTCCCGCGCCTTAATGCCGGCATTGGCAAGCAGACTGCGGGTATTGATCTCGGCCTGCGCAAGCAGAAGCCGCAGGCCGACATTCTCCGCCGCCAGAAAGTCCTGGTGCGGTTCTGCGCCGCTCCCGGCGCGCTGGTCTGTATGGAGATCGTCTTCAGTCATCCCCAATTCTATCACTCTGAGTTGGTTGCCGCACCGATCTTCGGCGGGCTCTGACGACGCCATCAGACGATGTTGCCGGCATTCGACGTGAAGGCTGCCGTCGTCAGGTCTGGCCGATCATGCTCTGCATCTGGGCTATCATTTGCCTGGCGTCGAGTGGCTTGCCGAAAAACTTGCTGCAGGCAGGCAGCTCGGTGCTCGACGGGTTCAATTTTCCCGACACCACAATGATCTTGATCGACGGCCAACGTTCATGCACGGCACGTGCAAGTCCCAGGCCGTCGAGGCTGCCGGGCATCTGGATGTCGGTGCACATCAGCGCGATGTCGGACCTGGATTCCATGATCGCGATGGCTTCGTCGGCATCCAGGGCTTCAACCGGCGTGTAGCCGGCGTCTTCCACCATGTCGACTGCGCGCATGCGGAGCAACATCTCGTCCTCGACGATGAGTAAGACGGCTGGAACGCATGAAAGATCGAGCACCATCGGATGGGCGTCCACGAGAACGGCTATCGACTCGGACAGGCGGTCGATCAGGGACAAGCATCTCGGCGCCCATATGATCCATGCCAGAGCGCTCTTTTCCTGAACACGCGAGCCAATCACGATGCGTGAACGGTGGATGGGAAGGAAGTCGCGCTAAACGGCCGTCATTGCGCGGGCGCGCCGCTCTTGCTGAAGAAATGCTCGTGCATTTCAGCGGCATTTCGCAGGATCATTGCCTTGTTCATCGCCTTCGTGCGCTGATCTCCCGGCGGTATCCCGGCGAGCGTTATCCAGGGCGGCCACCGCTCTGGCGTCCAGCTCCTTAGCCAACGATGGCCGGGTTTGTTTCGTCGAGGCGAACGAGCTGTTTGCCTGAGCCGATTGTGTCGGCCAGCCGAGGTGGACTACCATTGAATGAGCATCGCGGCGGCGATTAGCAGCACAAAAAAGATCGGCAGCAATACCGGAGGCACCAACCACTCGCGAACACTGAACTTGTAGAGATTGGACATATCGGCCGCCTTTTGGTCGCGGCGGCAATGCTCTCAGTCACCGATGACAGCCGGGGAAGCGCGCGGTGATATGGAAGATATAGTGACACGTCGCCGAATAGCGAGGTTCGTTGAAACTTATTTGTCGGGGCTGGATCGAGCAGGGTTGTAATCCGGTTCCGGTGTAGCCATTTATACTTGACCGCAACCGGATCGCTTCAATCACACTTGCGCTGCGCGAGCTTTCGCCACGCCAGATCTTGCAGCGATATGATGGCCGTCGAATACGCCTCGGTGCGGGTCTGCAGACGGGCACGGCGCCTCGTGCACCGAGAAGTTGATCGGTCACAGCCACATGATTGAGTTTCCAAATCACAGTCGTTCATATGATCGAACGCGGCATGCCGTGCGATTTTGGGGATACGATAGCGCGATAGAGGCATCGTTTTTCATAGACGAGGGCGCGTTGAGGCGCATCCAACCAGATGCCCGTCCTGACGAGTCGGGTCTTCTGAACGCATTCGATTCCAACCGTGATCGGATATGCGCCGCCGCTGCCAAGGTCTACGTTCGCGGAAGCAGGGGTTCTTACGATCTGGTCGCCGCTAATTTTTGAGCGAGTATCTGTGGCGAAGCCTCGGTCCTGATTGGTGAAAGGTTCGAAACGGCGGAGCAACGCTGGTCTCGATGATCCGATCGCCGAAAGACATTGTGGCAGCGGCGCTCCAGTTAGATTCGAATCGAGACTGCACGCGATCAACCTCCTGAGAGGATGTCGCGGTTACAGATTTTGCGTCGACGTTCCTTGCGCGTGGAGGAATTTTCCTCCTCTCCTTTTTCATGATCTGGGCGTTCTGGTTTGTCGAGCGGCTGCGAGGCGCGAGCGCACCCCCAGTTGGGGAGGTGAGGCCACATTTAGTTAGGACACTCAAATATTTCAGATTACGACGGAACGAACGATCTTTGGAGTTCTTGATCCTCAGCAATCGGTGATCTTATCTCCGAGAGCCTAGCCTACTGGCCGGTCGACATTTTGCTCATTGCCCGGCGGAAGGTTTCAAGCGGCCTCAGATGCCACCCGCTCTGAGGTCGTTTCTCTGGCGCCCTTTATCGACCGCGTGCCGTCCGGCAAACAATGGATTCACGAAAAACAAGTTCGACGGTTACCGCGTTCAGAACCACATCGCCGATCTCGCGGCGATGGTGTTCACGCGGCGGGAAGAACTGGACGGACCGGAAGATCGCCAGCAGCAGAGGAAGATCGCCAGCAGCCGAGCCGGCCTTGCGCTGCTCCAATTCGGAGACTGTCAATGTAGCCACACCAGAAGCGCGCCACTCAAGACGATTGGCGACACGCCGAAGGCCATTGCACCCCAAAACAAGGCGTCCTTGAAAACATCGAGGTTACGATGCATGGCAGTTCCTTTCCACCTGCGTCGCTTAGTCAAGGATTAGGACCGAAGCGCTCGCTGGCTGTAACCATCACCAACATTCTCGGCACCGGCGACGTCGTAGCGGCGGCGGGAGCACTTTGTTCACGCCCTGTTCAGGACACCGTCGTGTTGCGGACGTTTACCGTCGCTTTGTGCAACGACTGCCGGGTCGATACGCGGTAGTTCTATGGATTGTCCATCTTCGAATATATTTCCGATCAGCCCGGCCCTCGTGGCCGGGCTTTTCGTTCTAGGAGGCATCGCGGCGGTGCGGCGGCCCGCTCGAACCCAGTGTGCTCAGCCCGGGGCGAGGAAGCCACTCGTTCATCTGGGAGGCCGTGTCGGCTTGTTGGGCTCTGCGGATAAGGCGCTCGCGTTTGATGCGCGGCAGAGTGCCCGTCGCTTGTTGGCGCAAGCGAACAGCCACTTGGGCCAGTCTAAATTGACGCGTTTCAGATTGTTGAATACGACGATGACTATGCATGCGCTGCTCCATCCCTTCGGGATTGGCGGGAGCGCGACTGGCGTTCTCATCACCGATGTTTGCCACAGTACGGGGCGGTGACATGGTGATTGTGCGCCCTAAATCCGGTACATGCTACAAAATAAACCAAGGCGTGGAAGGGAACCAAACCCCAAAACGCCCCCAAGGGCGGGTAAGCCGCGCCATGTCCAGGGGGTAGCGGGGCCGATGCGAACTGCTGAAATCCGACGCGGCACGATGGACCTTATGGCCCATTGCGACCTTGATACTCCCGACGGCCGCTAAATCGCTCCAGCGAGGCACAACGTCACAAAGACTCCAATCGCGTTTCTTCATGTCGATCGCGGATCCGGCGTTGAGCAAATAGGGGTCGTTGGCGATCTTTTTGAAGCGGCGGGTCCAGTCGTTGCCGCGGCGAGAAGACCTTGCCGGTGGACCGCGTAGTTTTGGCCAGTCCACAGCATCACGTCGCCTTCGTTGCCCGACTTATCGTTCTTATCCTAGATCGCGCAGTAGAAATGGTCTTGTGCGACGGCCGCTTCCATCTGTGCCCTTTCAGCCAATCCTATCGCAGTGTGGTCGTCCATTTCGTACGCGTCCGGCGAAGACCCGCGTTTAGGCTGTGGCGGCAGTTTTGGATTGTTGAGCGGCTTTCCAAATCCACGGAAGCAGATCGGCGACTTGGCTGGCGCGATGATCAGGAAGCCGCGCCAGCACGTCGGCTAGCCAAGGTTGCGGATCAACATCATTCATTTTGCAGGTCTCGATCAACGTATAGATGGCGGCTGTGCGATCACCGCCAGCGTCCGAGCCGGCAAAAGTCTCCGATCCCTGCCACGGAAGGCACGTTCGGCTGCGCTGTTTGACAAGCAGCCACGACCGTCGTCGAGGAAGCGGGTGAACGCTGTCCAGCGGTTGAGAAGGTGGTTGATCGCCTTGGCGGTACCGTTCTTGGTGGAGAGTGATGCTCGCTGCTGGCGCATCCAGGTTTCTAGCTCAGAAAGGCGGACCTGACGCTGGGCGGCAACCCGCAGGCGTTGAGATTGGCCGGAGGCCTTTGCTTAAACTCACGAACAACTGGCTAAACTCGGCGACGAATCCTCCTGATTGCTTACTCGCTCGAATGGGACAGAACTGCAATTTCGGTTCGGGCGCGCATATCGCGCTGTAAAATAGAGAAAAACTGGCGCACTCGACACGATTCGAACGTGTGACCTTTGCCCGGAGGGCAGGGTGCGATGCCGCCGATCGCGGAATAGGCCTTTCGATCCGACGGGTGGTTCAGAGTAACGGACAATCCACCGAAGCATTATGACCGTGCGACGAAAGCCCGTTTTCGGCCGGATGAGCCCAGTGGTGCGACCAGTAAGTCATTGATTGTTCTCAAGCCGTCGCTGACTCTTAATCAGCGGGTCCCAGGTTCGAGCCCTGGTGCGCCCACCAAGCTTTCATAGCTTAGGTTCGCCCTCGTAACGGTCATCCCGGCCAGCGGTCGCGTCTGTTCCGACAACCGCTATTGCCTGCTTCCTCACGCCGCTCCCTGATCCCTGCTCTCATGCTAGCGCGTGCGCTTCGCACCGGCTGGCAAATCGTCGGGGCATGTCCGCTATCGCGCGGAATTTCGATCGCCGTTCGGCAGCGGTCTGAATTTGACGAAGTTCATCACGACAAGTCCGCGATCACTGCACTGACAGGGCGTTGGGTGCAGGTGCGGGCTGAGCGCGGGGCGCCCTGCGGTGAGGGCGGTTGACAGGGGAGAGCGCCCACTTTAATCACCTGACTAATTAATCAATTAATTAAAGCCCAAAACCCTAGGGAAAGAATCCGCCTGATGCTGGCCGGCCAGAGACATCCGAAGCTGCTTGCCCCGCGCGGTCGCGGCTTCGCTTGGCTGGAAAACCAGATGCTCGTGCATTCCGTGCGCAGCGGCCTCGAACAGGCTGAGAATGACCTTGTCGAGCAGGACGCGCGCCTTGCCGAGCGCAACGTCGGTGTGATCACCGCGGGCAGACCGAACGCCGGAGCGACCGGCCATCGCGTCAGACCGTCGATCCCGGAACAAGCTGTGCAGCACCGCTGCAATCGCCCACGCGGTGCACGCCGCGGACCCCTGCCGCCAAATCCCGCACATCAGTTCGGGCGCGCGAGCGATGCGCGCCCAGCCGTGATGTCGCGGATCAGCGTCTGCCGCTCGAAGCAGAGTGGGCTTCGTTCACCCGTATGGAAAATGAGGAGTGAGGCGTAAACGATGGGACGTCGATCTGAGGTACTGATGGCGCAAGAGACTGCCGGCACGGACAACCGGCGCGTGATCCAGGTGGTGTCGCGCGCATTCGACATCGTGCGTTGCTTCGAAGGTCGAAGCATACGCCTGGGAAATCGCGAAATCGCCGATCGCTGTGGTCTTCCGCGATCGACGGTCTCGCGTCTCACGCTGACCCTCACCCAGATCGGCCAGCTGATCTATCTGCCGCAAGAGCAGAAATATGCTCTCGGTCCCCACGCCGCCGCGCCCGGCGCGCCGTTGTTTGCGCAGGGTTGCGACAAGCCTGTCTGCGCCGACGAGCAGCAACTCCGGCAGGTACCGCGCTTCGGGTACTTCGAAGATCAGCGCAACTCAATTGCCGAGCCGCTTGCAGTGACGCCACACCGTTGACGCCTCGCGGAAACGGTTGGGACTATCGGTACGAGCGCAAGCTAACGAAACATCCGAAGCAAAGGGAAACGCATGTCTGAAGCATACATCATTGACGCTGTTCGCACGCCGCGCGGCATCGGCAAGCCGGGCAAGGGGGCGCTGTCGCACCTGCATCCGCAGCATCTGGCCGCGACGGTGCTCGGCGCGCTCAAGGAGCGCAACAAGCTCGACACGTCGACCGTCGACGACATCATCTGGTCGACATCGACTCAGGAAGGCAAGCAGGGCGGCGATCTCGGACGCATGTCGGCGCTAGCGGCGGGCTACGATATCAACGCCAGCGGCACGACGCTGGATCGTTTCTGCGGCGGCGGCATCACGTCGGTGAATCTCGCGGCAGCGTCCGTGATGTCGGGGATGGAAGATTGCGTCATCGCCGGCGGCACCGAGATGATGAGCTATCAACAGACCCTCGCAGCCGAGCGCTCCAAGGCCGGGCAGCCGGCGCGGATGATGGGGTCGGGCAATCCGGCGCTCGACGAGATTCATCCGCAGTCGCACCAGGGCGTGTGCGGCGACGCCATCGCCACGCGCGAGGGAATCAGCCGCGAGGCCTGCGATGCCCTGGCGCTGACGAGCCAGCAGCGCGCCAAGCGGGCCATCGATGAAGGCCGCTTTGCCAAGTCTGTGATCCCCGTCCTCAACGACGACGGCAGCATTGCCCTTAATCGCGAAGAATTCCCCCGCCCGGAAACCACTGCCGAAGGACTGGCTTCGCTGAAGCCGAGCTTCGAGCAGCTTGCCGATTTCGATCTCGGCAACGGCGTGACCTTCAAGAAACAGATCCAGCGCCGCTATCCGGACCTCGAGTGGAAGGGCGTGCATCATGCCGGCAACAGCTCGGGCGTGGTGGACGGCGCCGCCGCGGTGCTGATCACGTCGAAGGCATATGCCGAGAAGCACGGCCTCAAGCCGCGCGGCCGCATCGTGGCTTATGCCAATCAGGGTGACGATCCGACCTTGATGCTCAACGCGCCGGTTCCGGCGGCCAAGAAGGTTCTGGCCAAGGCCGGCCTGGCCAAGGACGACATCGACGTCTGGGAAATCAACGAGGCCTTCGCGGTCGTCGCCGAGAAATTCATCCGCGACCTCGAGCTGGACCGCGAGAAGGTCAACATCAATGGCGGCTCGATCGCGCTCGGCCATCCGATCGGCGCCACCGGATCGATCCTGATCGGCACGGCGCTCGACGAGCTCGAGCGCAGCGGCGGACGCTATGGCCTGGTCACCATGTGTGCCGCCGGCGGCATGGCGCCGGCCATCATCATCGAACGCATCTGATCGCGAAAGGATATTGCCATGAAACTCGATTCATCGGTCGCTGCCGTCGTCACCGGCGGCGCTTCCGGCCTGGGTGCTGCCACCTCGCGCGCGCTGGCTGCGCAAGGCGTGAAAGTCGCGATCTTCGACTTCAACGAAGAGAAAGGTGAGGCCATCGCCAAGGAAATCGGCGGTGTGTTCTGCAAGGTCGATGTCACCTCGGACGAGCAGGTCGATGCGGGCTTCGCCAAGGCCCGCGCTGCGCATGGCCAGGAGCGCATCCTGGTGAACTGCGCCGGCACCGGCAACGCGGTGAAGACCGCCGGCCGCGACAAGAAGACCGGCGAGCCCACCCACTTCCCGATCGACGCCTTCAACCGCATCATCCAGATCAACCTCGTCGGCACCTTCCGTTGCATCGCCAAGTCGGCGCAGGGCATGCTGTCGCTGGCTCCGCTGGAGCACGGCGAGCGCGGTGCGGTCGTCAACACAGCGTCGGTCGCGGCCGAGGATGGCCAGATGGGGCAGGCGGCTTATTCTGCCTCGAAGGCCGGCGTGGTCGGCATGACCCTGCCGATCGCGCGCGACCTGATGGCCGAAGGCATCCGCGTTAACACCATCCTGCCGGGCATCTTCAACACCCCGCTGCTGCAGGGCGCCCCGGAGAACGTCAAGGCCGCGCTCAGCGCGTCGGTGCCGTTCCCGAAGCGTCTCGGCATGCCCGAGGAATATGCGCATTTGGCGCTGACCATGATCACCAATGGCTACTTCAACGGTGAAGACGTCCGTCTCGACGGCGCCATCCGCATGGCCCCGCGCTAGGCAATTGCGCACGGCAACAGGAGACCAACGATGTCCGAAGAAACCCCGGTCCTCACTGAAGTCCGTGGACCTATCCTGATCATCACCCTGAACCGGCCGGAAGCGAAGAACGCGGCCAACCTCGCCCTCTCCAAGGGTGTGGCCGCGGCGATCGACCGGCTCGACGCCGACGATTCCCTGAGCGTCGGCATCATCACCGGCGCCGGCGGCACATTCTGCTCGGGCATGGACCTCAAGGGGTTCCTGAAGGGCGAGCGGCCGTCGATCCCCGGCCGCGGCTTCGCCGGCCTCACCGAGGCGCCACCGAAGAAGCCGCTGATCGCGGCTGTCGACGGCTATGCGCTCGCCGGCGGGATGGAGATCGCGCTGTCGTGCGACATGATCGTCGCCAACCGCAACGCCAAGTTCGGCATCCCCGAGGTGAAGCGCGGGCTGGCCGCCGCGGCCGGCGGGCTGATCCGCATGCCGCGCCAGATGCCGTTCCGTGTGGCGATGGAGTTCGCATTGACGGGCGAGTTCTTCGGCGCCGAACGCGCCTATCAACTCGGCATCATCAATCGCGTGACCGACGGCCCGGCGCTCGACGCCGCGCTTGAGCTCGCGGCAGCGATCGGTGCCAACGGCCCGCTCGCCGTCAAGGCATCCAAGCAGGTGATCGTCGAATCACGGCTCTGGCCGGAAGATGAGATGTGGAAGAGGCAGCAGGAGATCGTCGGTCCTGTCTTCGTATCCGAGGATGCCCGCGAGGGCGCGGCTGCCTTTGCGGAAAAACGCGCGCCGAATTGGAAGGGCAAGTAGGGCATCGCCTGTTTCGATGACGGAGCGTCGGTTTTGATTGCAGCAGAACCGGCGCTCTAAACTTTTTACCGATGCTTCGCCGCGCGCCGGCGGGGTTCCATGAGAGCGCTATTGGGTGATTGATGCGCAGCTTTACCGAAGACCAGGTCATTTTCCGCGACTCCTACCGCAAGTTCCTCGCCAGCGAGATCACGCCTCACATGGAGGAGTGGCGGGAAGCCGGCATCGTCGACCGCAGCGCGTTCAAGAAGGCCGGTGACCTCGGCTTCCTGATGATCTGGCCCGAGGAAAAATACGGCGGAATGGGCGACGAGGATTTCCGCTATGAGCAGATCATCATCGAGGAGACCGCGCGCTCGGGCTGCAAGGGCTGGTTCAACACGCTGCACAGCCGCTTGGTCGGTTCTTACTTCAAACGCTTCGGCACCGAGGAGCAGCGCGACCGGTTCCTGCCCAAATGCGTCAGCGGCGAGACCATCCTGGCCATCGCGATGACCGAGCCCGGCGCGGGCTCGGACCTCGCCGGCATGCGGACGACGGCGGAAGACAAGGGCGATCATTTCCTGCTCAATGGCTCGAAGACCTATATTTCCAACGGCATCAATTCCGACGTGGTGATCGTCGCGGCCAAGCTCGCGGGCGCCGAGAAGAAGCATGCCATGGTGCTCCTGATCGTCGAGCGCGGCATGGAAGGTTTTGAGCGCGGCCGCAATCTCAAGAAGATGGGCATGCCGGCGCAGGACACTGCCGAACTCTTCTTCAACAATGTGAAGGTGCCCAAGGCCAATGTGCTGGGAGAACCCGGCAGGGGCTTTTACTATCTCATGGAAGGCCTTGCCGAGGAGCGGCTGATCTCCGCGGTCGGATCAATCGCCAATGGCCGCAAGGCGTTCGACATCACGCGCACTTACGTGATGGACCGCAAATTGTTCGGCCGGCCGCTCGCCGAACAGCAGAACACCCAGTTCCGCATGGCGGAGATGGATGCCGAAATTGATCTCGTGCAGGTCTATGTCGATCACTGCGTGGCCGAGCACAATGCCGGACGCCTGACCAGCAACATGGGCGCCAAGGCCAAGATGATGTCGTCGGAGGTCGAGTGGAAGATGCTCGATCTTGGCGTCCAGTTGCACGGCGGCGCAGGTTACATGGATGAATATCCGATCAGCCGCATGTTTACCGACGCGCGCGTCAATCGAATACTGGCAGGAAGCTCCGAGGTGATGCGGCTGATCATCGGCCGCGATGTCTTCTCGGAGCACTACAAGAGCATTCTGGACTAGCCGGTCATCACGACCGGCTATCTGCCTCCGCTCCGCATCAGCCGCGGGCCTGCCGCAGGGGCTCGCGCGCATGCTCTTTCGAGCGCAGCAATGCATCGACGAAGATCGGCTCCCAGGAGCGGATGTGCGTGCGGAGCAGGGCGGTCAGCGCCTCGGTCTCGCCGGCGAGCGCGAGCTCGATCAACCGGTAATGTTCGGGCACTGACGCTTGCTGCCGCTCGTGGCCCGCGCGGGAGCTGATGCCGTAGAGCCGCATCTTGTCGCGCAGGCCCATCACCGTGTCGGTCAGCAGGTCATTGCCGGCGGCCGCGATGAACTCGCGATGATAGTTGCGGTCGGCTTCCAGATAGAGCTGGACGTCGTCGGTCTCGACGGCCTTGGCGATCTGGTCGGCCCAGCCGCGCACGACTGCCAGATCCTTTGGCGGATTGGCGGCGACCAGCACGGCGGCGTGCAGCTCGAGCACTTCGCGCATGTCGAACAGGTTGCGCAACTCGGTCAGCGTCGGCTCGACCACCTTGAAGCCGCGGTTGCGCATCGGCTCGACCAGGCCGCCGCGGCTGAGCTCGAGCAGCGCCTCGCGCACTGGCGTCGAGGAGACGCCGAGGCTCGCCGCGAGACTCGGCACCGAATACATCGTGCCCGGAAGGCTTTGCCCGGAAATGATCTCGGCCCGCACCCGCTGCAGCACCTGTTCTCGCAAATTCTGGTCCATGGGTGGTCGTGGCCGCCTCTCGTTGGGAACTCCGATTCGTCCCTGATTATTACTTAGCCTTGACGCGGCTGGTAGCGTATGACGTAAATGTGTAACGCATTACAAAAATGCGTCACATGGGGCGATCGGAAAGTGAGACGGCGGTGAAACAGCGGCTACCCGGCTATTGCACGCTTTGTCGCTCGCGCTGCGGTGCCGTCACCGTGGTCGAGGACGGGCGTCTTGTCGGTGTAGAGGTATTGAATAACCACCCGACCGGCGGCGCGCTTTGCGCTAAGGGCAGAGCGGCGCCGGAAATCGTCGCCAGCCCGCGCCGGCTGACCGTTCCGCTCAAGCGGACCCGGCCGCGCGGTGCCGCCGATCCGGGTTGGATCGAGGTGTCGTGGGACGAGGCGTTGACCGAGATCGCCGCTCGGCTCGGTACGATCCGCGCCGAGAGCGGCGCCGAAGCGGTGGCGTTCGGCGTCACCACGCCGAGCGGCACGCCGATGGTCGACAGTTTCGAGTGGGTCGAGCGCTTCATCCGCGGCTTCGGCAGCCCGAACCTGATCTATGCGGTCGAGATCTGCGGCTGGCACAAGGACTATGCGCACGCGCTGACCTTCGGCCGCGGCATCGGCTTTCCCGATTACGACAATGCGGATGCGATTATCCTGTGGGGCCACAATCCGGCGCGCACCTGGCTCGCGCAGGCAACGCGGATCGCCGATGCGCGGCGTCGCGGCGCCAAGGTCGTGGTGGTCGATCCCAAGCCGAACGGCTCGGGGCAGCAGGCCGATCTGTGGCTGCGCATTCGTCCGGGCGCCGACGGTGCGCTCGCGATGGGGGCGATCCGTCACCTCATCGCAACCGGCAGCTTCGATGCGGATTTCGTCAGCGCATGGACCAATGGATCGCTGCTGGTCGATCGTGCGACGGGACGCTTCCTGCGCGCCGACGCGTTGTGGCCGGATGGCGCGCAGGAGGCCTTCGTTCGTCTCGATGCGTCGGGCGCGCCCGTGCCTTGCGACACGCGTTACGCGCCGGAAAGCCCTGGCCAGCTGCGTGGCACGCTGCAGGTCCGCACACGCGACGGCCAGATGATAGCGACGGCAACCGCGTTCGAACTGCTCGTCGAGCGAGCCGCGCCTTACACGCCGGGGCGCGTCGCGGAGCTGACCTGGCTTCCTGTCGAGGACGTCGATGCATTCAACACGCTGCTCGCTCGCCGGCCGCGGTTCGCCTATCATTCCTGGACCGGCGTCGGCCAGCACACCAACGCGACCGCGATCGAGCGCACGATCGCAACCTTGTATGCGCTGACCGGCGCTTGCGATCGGCTCGGTGGCAATCGCTGGCCGGTGCCGCCGCCGACCCGTGCCCTCAACGACTACAACATCCTGTCACCGGAGCAGCAGGCAAAGGCGCTGGGCATTGCTGAGCTGCCGCTCGGCCCGCCGGCCAAGGGCTGGATCACGGCGCGCGACTTCAGCCGCGCCGTGCTCGACGGCGAGCCCTACCGGGTGCGCGCGCTGGTCGCCTTCGGCACCAACTTCGTCGTCTCGCAGGGCCACTCCGAGCGCAACCGCGCCGCGCTGAACGCGCTGGAATTCCAGGTTCATATCGACATGTTCATGAACCCGACCGCGGAGAGCGCCGATTTCGTGCTGCCGGCCAGCACGCCGTGGGAGCGCGATGCGCTCAAGATCGGATTCGAGATCACGCAGGAAGCTGTCGAGACGGTGCAGTTTCGCCCGCGCATGGTCGAGCCGGTCGGTGAGGTGAAGGCCGATTACGAGATCGCCGCCGCGCTCGCGCTCAAGCTCGGGATGGGCGACTTGTTCTTCGGCGGCGACATCATGGCCGGCTGGAACTACCAGCTGGCGCCACTCGGCATCGGTGTTGAGGATCTGCGCGACCATCCGGAAGGCCGCCGCTTCCCGCAGATATTCCGCGACGAAAAATACGCCGTGGCGCGCGAGGACCGAACGGTTGCCGGATTCGCAACGCCGACACGCCGCGTCGAGCTTTATTCCGAGCTGATGCTAGGACACGGGTATGATCCCTTGCCCGACCACGTCGAGCCGGTCGGCAGCCCGCTCGCGGCAGCGCCGGACGCACGCTTTCCGCTCGCGCTTTCCACCGCCAAGAGCGGCTGGTTCGTTCACTCCTCTTATCGGCACGTCGCCTCGCTGCGGCGCAAGTCGCCCGATCCGGCCGTCGAGATCAGTCCTCAGCTCGCCGCGCGGCGCGGCCTTGCCGAAGACGACTGGGCCGTGGTGGAGACGCATGGCGGCACCGTGCGCCTGAAGGTGCGCCTCAATGCGGCGCTCGACGATCGCGTCGTCGTCGCCGAATTCGGCTGGTGGGAAGACTGTCCGCCGCTCGGCCGCGAGCGTTCCGCGACGGAAGGCATCCACACTCGCAACATCAATGCCGTGCTGCATGACGATGCGCGCGATCCGGTCAGCGGCTCCGTCCCGCTGCGCGCGATCGTCTGCGACATCAGGCGCGACGGCGTTGCCAGTCGCGGCCTGTGGAGCGGTCAGCGGCGGTTCACGGTCGGCGCGCGTCGCGCCGAGGCAGCTAATGTCATCGCGCTCAACCTGCTGCCGCTTGACGGCGGTCCGCTGCCCGACTTCCTGCCAGGCCAGCACGTGATGGTCTCGCTGCCCGGCGCAACGGAGGCGCGGGCCTATTCGCTGACCGGATCGGGTGATCTGCCGCATGCACTGTCGATTGCGGTGAAGGGACGCTTCTTCAATGAGGCACCGAGCGGCGACGCGCCGTTCTTCATGCCGGATCGTCTGCATCGCCTGGCCCTCGGCGACGAGGTCGTGCTGGAGCCGCCGGGCGGCATCTTTACGCCGCCATTGAAGGGGCCGCGGCCGCTGATCTTCCTCGCCGCCAGCATCGGCATCACGCCGTTCATCAGCCATCTTGAAACACTGCAACGGATCGCCCCACAAGATCGCGTTGGCGAAATCCTGCTGCTCCACGGCTGCCGCAGCAGCGCGGAGCATCCGTTTGCCGAGCGGCTTGGGGAGTTGGAAGCCGGTATTCCGGGGCTGAAGCGTGTGACGTTCTATTCCGCGCCGTTCGCGCAGGACCCGATTGACTCGCATTCGTTGCGCAAGGGAAGGGTTGATCTCGGACAGGTCAAACCGCTGTTGGCGCGCCGGCCGCTGGTCTACATCTGCGGCTCGCCGGACTTCGTCGCGGCGCAGATCGAGGCTGCGGTGGTGCTCGGTATGCCGCGCTTCGACATTTTTGCCGAGAGCTTCGTGTCGCCGCCGTCGGTGCCGAGCGATCTTGCGCCGCGGACCGTCCGGCTTGCGGGCAGCAGGCAGAGTTTTTCCTGGCGGCCGGAGCAGGGGACGCTGCTTGATGCGGCCGGTGCGGCGGGCGTCGCGCTGCCGAGCGGCTGCCGTGTCGGGCAATGCGAAAGCTGCGCGGTTCAGGTCGTCGACGGCGAGTTCACCCATCTCGGCCCTGTCGATGGCAGCGAGGGACAGTGCTTCGCCTGCCAGGCCGTGCCGCTGACCGATCTCACGCTCGCGCTTTGATGACCAACCACAATTGAAGGCTGTAACCGCGTTACCGGAAGGGGATCAGATTGATGACGAATGCAACACACGATCAAACCGTGAGCTTACGAAAACCTGTCGCGGACAACATCATCGCGCGCTTTTCGCAAGCCTTGGTGGCGTTTGCGGAGCGCTGGTTTCCGGATGCCTACGTCTTCGTCCTGATCGCGGTGATTGCGGTCGCAATCGGCGCGATCCTGCATGGCGGTTCGCCGCTCGCCGTCAGCCGCGCCTTTGGCGACGGGTTCTGGAACCTGATTCCCTTCACGATGCAGATGGCGCTGGTCGCGATCGGCGGCTATGTCGTGGCGATGTCGCCGCCGGTGGCGTCCGTGCTGGCGCGGCTCGCCAGCGTGCCGAAGACCGGGCGCGGCGCCGTGGTCTTTGTCGGCGTGCTCAGCATCTTTCTGTCGCTGCTGAACTGGGGCCTGAGCCTGATCTTCTCCGGCCTTCTGGTGCGGGAGATCGCACGGCGCACCGACATCAGGCTCGACTACCGGGCGGCCGGCGCCGCCGGCTACCTCGGGCTTGGCTGCGGCTTCACGCTCGGCATCACCTCTTCCGCGGCGCAGCTGCAGGCGAATGCCGGCAGCATTCCGGCATCGCTTCTGCCGATCACCGGCGTGATTGGTTTCTCGGAAACCATTCTGACCTGGCAGAATATGGTCACCGTCGTGATGGTGACCGTGGTCTCTGCTGCGATCTGCTATTTCACGACGCCGGCGCCCGAGCAGGCGAAGACGGCGGAAGACCTCGGCGTTGCGCTCGGCGATGATCGCATCGAGGCCAGGAAGCCGGCGCGTCCGGGCGACTGGCTGGAGTTCAGCCCGCTGCTGACGATCCTGATCGCGCTCCTTGCCGCCGGCTGGTTGTGGCAGACGTTCCAGTCGGGCAATCCGTTGATCACGCTGTCGGGCCTCAACACCTATAATTTCGTCTTCCTCATCCTCGGCATCGTGCTGCACTGGCGTCCGCGCAGCCTCATCGAGTCGTTCTCAAAGGCGATGCCGAGTGTCTCCGGCGTGCTGTTGCAGTTTCCGTTCTACGCCGGCATTGCGCAGATTTTGACCAAGGTCCCGAACAGCAGCGGCACCACGCTGTCGGACACGATCGCACACTGGTTCGTCGGCGCCTCCAGCAATTCCACCGTGTTCTCGTTCCTGGTCGGAATCTATTCGGCGCTGCTCGGCTTCTTCGTGCCGTCGGCCGGCGGAAAGTGGATCATCGAGGCGCCCTACATCATGAAGGCGGCCAACGACATCGGCGCGCATCTCGGTTGGACGGTGATGGTCTACAACATCGCCGAGACGCTACCGAACTTCATCAACCCGTTCTGGATGTTGCCGCTGCTCGGCATCCTCGGCCTGAAGTCGAAGGATCTGATCGGCTACACCTCGGTGCAGTTCTTCATCCATTTCCCGATCGTGATGCTGCTGGCCGCGATCCTGATGGCGACCTTCGCCTATCACCCGCCGATCCTGCCCTGAGCGACCATGGCCGGGCATCGGGATGCACGGTACCCGGCCAATTCAGCGCTCCAACCGTCACCACCAAAACTGTGCTGTTTTCTCGCTGGCCGCGAATGAGGCGTCGCGCCGGGCTCTTATCTTTGGTCAGCCATTTCATTGACCGCCGCGCGGTTCGGCCGGATATTGATGCGCGATATCCGTGTTGTCCAAGGTCACCGCAATGAGACACGACCACTGCAGCTTGATGTGCGACATGCGAAGCCGCATGCAGCATCGCTGCGTCTCGGCGGCGACCGGCGTCTGTTGTTGATCGCTTCAGTAAATCAAAGCACCCGACAATCAGATAGGAGCGCCGTAGTCCGGCGATCGAACACGCATGTCCCAAGCCCAAACCTCTCAAGCCTATGTCATCGAAGTATCGGATCGCACTGCCGGTATCGTCGTCAGCGACAACCGCGGCTTCTGCTTCTTCTCCTCTGACCGCGCCTTTGACGGCCTCGACGGTGGCTATTTCGGCTCCGCGCGCGCCGCGGAGCGCGCGGTGAGGGCGCACTTGCAGCGGCACCGCGAGGTCCGGGGCCGTGCGACGCGCGGTTGAGGCCGTTGCTCAGGAGGCCGCGGCGAGCGGCGGCGAGACCACCTGTGGCGCCTCGGGCGGCTGCGTGGCAGTCGTCGAGAGCTGGAAGCGGATGCCGTGCAACGAGCAGGTCAGCGGGATGCCGCGGAAATCGTCATGGAAGGCGCGGATCCGGCGCGCCAGTTCGCCGGCGCTGATGCCGGCGGGAAGCTCGCACATCTCGCGGTACATCTGTCGGGTGCTCTTGATTCCGCACCAGGCGATCTCCAATTCCGCCAGCGGCGTGGGATCGCAGGCGAGATCGCGCGACATCCGCCAGAACAGATGGGCAAGCCGCACATAGGCGATCTGTTCGAGCCCGCGCACGCTGATCTTGTCGGGAATGATGAAGGACTCGACCCCGACGATCGGGCCGGAATCGACGCGCGCGGCCATCACATGGGCCGTCGCGCCGAAGGTGCGGGCACCGTCATAGAGCGCGAAATGCGCCGGGGCCCAGCCGGGATATTGCGGCGGGCCGGGGTGGAAATTGTAGGCGCCATGGCCGAGCGTCGCCAGAATGTGCTCCGGCACGATGACGCTGGTGGTGAAGGCCAGCAGCCGGGCCTCGCGCAAGACCTCCGGCTCGATCGCCGCGAGCTCCTCGGCGGTCACCGCGCAGCGGAATGACAGCGCCGGATTGTGCGCCTTCAACAGTTCGGTGAGCGCGAACTGCTGATTGGCGACGCCGGTAAGAAGGATGATTGCCTTCATGATGTCGATGTCCTTCCCTGGCTCTGTCTTCCCGGCGTCATCAGCCGCGCTGCCCGGCCATCACGACGACGCTGCCGGCATCGCGGGATTGGCCCACGGTGCGGAACAGGTCGGCCGGCAGCGTCTGCCACGGCGCGATCTCGATGATGCGGTTGTTCGCGCTTTTCGCGGCCGATTTCGCCGCGCGGATATCGTCCTGCCAGGGGCAGAGTGCGAGCTCGAGCCGGCCGAACCCGCCGCAATCGGCTGCGAACGCGCCGGTGACCGCCTCGATGCTGGCAGCCATTTCGCGTGCGTCGCTGGTCGCGATATCGCGCATGATCACGGTGATCGCATCATGCGAGGCCGCCTGCGACCGGATCACGATCATGGCGTCACGGCCGTTGCTGCGGCTGGCGCGCCGCGCGGCCCGCATCGCGACGCCGAATTCGGCGTCCGGTCCAAGATCGCTGCTGTCGGTGGGCAGGTTGTGAACGACCGTGGTGTGGCGCGGCGTGCCGGCGTCTTCGGCCGGAGCGTGGTATGAGCGCGGCAGCCAGACGGTGTCGAGCGCCATCTGCGACGATGTCAGGCTCCAGGCCTGGTCGAGCGAATAGCCTTCCCAGACCGCGGGATAGGCGCTCGCGATGTGATGCCAGTTGCGCAGCACCGCTTCGGCGGCGGGCGAACGGCCGAGATAGAGGGTGCGCGCCGACATTTCCCACCGGTTCCATTTGTGGAGCGCGATGTCGCAATCAAGGTATGACGGCAGCAGTGGCGGCTCGCTGAGGACTGCGTCGGCCTCGATGAAGAGCAGCGGCTCGTGGTGCTGTTCCCACATCCGCAACATGAAGCCGGATTTCTCGGCTGCGCGCATCTGCGCGCCGTCTGCGGTGTCGATCGGAGCGATATCGCAGACGATCCGGAATTCGGCCAGCTTGTCGCGGAGGGCGCGGGCATGATCGTCGCCGCCAGCGCGAGGGTAGCAGGAGACCACGCGCAGCGATGCCTCGGACCTCGAGCCTTGCTCGGGCGCGATCGGGCGCCAATTGAGGCCGCCCCACCACATCTCATGCGGGCCATCGAAGCTCGGCCCGATCGTTCCGAAGTCGGTCAGCTTGGATTTCAGGAAGTCGAAGGCGGGATTCTCGCCGAAGGGGACGACGACCGCGCAGTCGGCGCGAAGCGACCGGTAAAGCATCTCGGCGGCGGGGCCGCTCGGCGGCTCGACGAGAATGATGACGCCATGGCCCCTCGCGGGCACCGAGCCGGCCTGATGGACGACCGCGGGTCCGAGCCGCTCCGACAGCCATGCGAGCCGCCGGCGCTGCGCCGCGCTCATCCGGATGCCGTTCGCCGCCAGCAATTGGTCGAAGTTCGTCTGCAAGCCGGTCGCTTGCGCCGTGTCAGCCGAAATCATGCCCGCACTTCCCCTCGTTAACCTTCTACGTGCGGGGCGTCCAGATCAGGCGGACAAATCAGCTGTCGTTGCTCGTTGCCGACATCCCTTTGGCGTTGCGCCAGGTCAGCGTGGCCGAGGGGGCGCCGTTGCCGTCGCGGTCCGCGACCGCAAGGATGCGGTCATGGTCGAAGGCGGTCAGCGCGACCGTGTAGATGGCAACATCGTCTTCGAAGCCGTCGACCGGCACCAGCAGCATGCCGTCGTCACTGGTTGCGCGGAAGTGACGGCCGCGCCGTTCGAGGCCGGCATCGATGAGCCGTCCCTCGGCGATCGCTGTCACGTTCGAACTCTCGGCGGCTTTCGCGGCGCTCTCGCCGTATTGGACCGTGATGCCGTGGAGCATCCCGTCGCGGGTGAGCTTGGCGAGCGGCAGTGCGATGGTCGCGATCGCCATCCGGCGCGACAGCGGGATCCGCAGGCGAAGGTCGCCGAGCCCGGTATGATAGACGCTGATCGCCTCCAGCGACGCCTGGCCGTTCCGATCGAACAGACCGACCTGCAGCGTCCCGCACAGCGCTTCGCCGAACACATTCGCGGGCAAGCAATTGGCGCCGAACAGCGTGTAGAGATAGGCATGCGACGGCGACAGGGCGGCAAAGCTGCCCGCCAGCCACATCGGGGGCGCCGGAGCCGTGCAGGCGGTCATGAGGCCTCGGGCGATGATGTAATCATTGACGAAGTCGGCATCGAGCAATGGCGCCAACGCCTGGGTGCCGAGATTGACGTCATGCTTGATGCCGCCGAGCAGCGCGAGCTCATCATCGTCCGGCAGCAACAGGAGCCGTCCGAGCACGGCGGCCGTCCAGCGTGCCGCGACCGCGGGGTCGGCATCGGGCTGCAATCCGTAGCGTGGTGCCAGCTCGCGGGCGCGCGAAACATAGGCGAGCGTTCCGGATTGCACCTCGGTCGCCAGCGCCAGCTGGGCGGCCGGGCGCTGATCGCCCTCGCGCAACACGTCGCCGTCGCGATAATCCCGCGCCGATCCTTCCGTAGAACAGCACAGCTGCTCCAGCAAAGCGACGTTGCGGATCAGCATGCGCTTGACGTGCGGCGTGACGACGCGATCCGAGATCAGGCCCTCCGCGGTGTCGTCATCGGCGATGTCGTCGAAGGCATCGTCAAGCGTCAGCAGATAGGCGCCGTGCAGGCGGATGCGGATGCCCTCGCGATCGAAAATTCGCCGCAGCGATTTCTGCACGCTTGCGGAATAGCCGAGGTCGGCCAGGATCAGATCGGTGCAGCCGTCGAAATCCCGGATATGCGCGCGAAGATAGGTCAGCAAACGGCCACGGACGCCGGCAGCGATATCGGTGATTTCGCGCGACTCCATCAAATCGGGCAGGGCGTCGGCGAGTTCGCGGCCGCTCGCAATGCCGTCGGGAGACTGCGCGAAGAACTTCATCACGGCGGGCGGCCGCACCTTGACGATGTCGACAAAGGTCGCCGCGTCGATCCTGACGACCCGGCGTAGCAGTTCACACAGTGGTTCGAGCGTATCGGCGGACCCGACCAGACTGACGCGACGATTGATCTCAATATAGGCGCCGGTCTCGCCGTGGTTTGCCTGCCAGACCCGATACGGCAGCAGGCCGTCGCGGCCGAGGAATCCGACCGCAACGCGCGCGCCCTCGCGAGCAAGCGCGGTGCGCCGCGCGGCAATGAATGCATCGAACGCCGCCATCACGGGGCCGAGCACGGTCACGCCGAGATCGAAAACGGGAGAATGCTCCTCGCTCTTCGCCGTCACCGCACGCCGCAGCGTGCGGGCGCCGCAATCGAGCCGCGACGGCTGATTGGGGCACATCAATTCGAAGATCGATGTCTCGCGTTGAAACTTGGAGGCCAATGCCGCACCGGCCTGCGGGTAGTCGCGCGGACGGATGCCGTGACGGCGCGCGCCCTTGATATCGGCGGCGTGGTTGTCGCCGACATGGAACGAGCTTGCCGCATCGATGCCTTGCTCGGCGAGATAGGCCTTAAACAACGCCTCGCTCTTGCTGCTGCCGTGATCGCAGGACGCATAGAGGAAATCCCAGCTCAGCCCGGGACTGCAGCAACGTAGCAGCTGCGCGAGCTGGTCGGTGCTCCAGTAGGTGTCGGAAATGAAGCCGACGCGAAAGCCGCCGCGCTTCATGTCCAGATATTGCTCGAGCATTTCGGGATTGGCGCGGCACAGTTCGAGTTCGGTCTCGAACTCGAGCTGTGCAAGATCCTGCAACGTATCGCGGCTCAGGCCGAACAGCCTGAACGGAAAGTATTTGTAGATGTCGGCGATGCGCACTTCAGTTGAGCCGCACCGCTCCTGCGATACTTTGCGCGCCCGCGCTTCCGCCTGGGTTCGATGCTGAACGAAACTGGCGGACATGTTCGGAAATTTTCCAGCAATGCAGGAGCGCTGAAAAACCCTTTCAAATACGCCATCCGGCGTCGTGCAGGCGCGCAACAGAAATGTATCGAAAACATCGAATGAACATGCAGAAACATTCTGCGCTCGACGCGTCGCGTCGACCGTCATGATCGTCATGCGCAAAATTCCCGCCAGTCCTCAAGCGTTGAACGCGCGCGTGAGACAAATCAGGCGCGACAGTTCAAAAAAGTTGATGCGGGATTCGAAAACGCGCGCTTCGCGACTGACAGACTCAAAAAATCCGATAACGTCGAAACAGTGATTCGGAAAAAATTGCCCAGTCGCAATCGTCGAATGCAAGATGGCGACCAACGGCGGTGAATCACTCGCATGCTCCGCGCATGCATGTGTTCGCGTGGCGTTAGTTGGTGTGACAACTGCGTTTTCCGACGCGACGATCTCTTCCGCGGAAATGCGAGGCGATGCTGAACGACTGCTCCAAACTCCGTCGAACTTTTCCCTGCGCCTCCGCGCAGCGGCAGCTTTTGCCGGGCGGTCGGCAAAAACATCCAGCTAAGCATTTGAAAAATAACGAAAAAAGTTCGCCTGGTTTGCGGGCCCCCTCCGTTCAACGCTCAGAAGCCGCATGGAATGTGTGCCAGCGGCGTTGGTTGGAGAGCGGCGGATGAGTTACGCGCTTGATATGAGGGCACCGGCCGAAGTGGAGGCCACGCCGGCCGCGGTTGCGCCGGCCGAAGCGGCTGCTCCCTGGAGCAACGTCCCCACCGTTGCCGATGCGGGCCCGCTCGACACCGTCGAGATCCACGACGAAGACAAGGAGTTGCTCGACCGCCTCGCCGCCGGCGACGAGACGGCGTTTCGTGCTCTGGTCGAACGTCACGTCGATCGCGCCTACGCGATCGCGCTGCGCATCGTCGGCAACGCCGCCGATGCCGAAGACGTCGTGCAGGACACGATGCTGAAGGTGTGGACGCATCGCGGCCGCTGGCAGCATGGCCGCGCCAAGTTCTCGACCTGGCTCTATCGCGTCGTCAGCAACCGCTGCATCGATCTGCGCCGCAAGCCGCGCACCGAGAATGTCGATGTCGTGCCCGAGGTCGCCGACACCCAGCTCGATGCCTCCGCCGTGATCGAGCGCAACGAGATCGGCAATTTGCTGGAGGTCGCGATGCAGCGGCTGCCCGAGCAGCAGCGCGTCGCGGTGATCCTCTCGTATCATGAGAACATGAGCAACGGCGAGATCGCCGAGGTCATGGACACGACCGTGGCCGCGGTGGAGTCGCTGTTGAAGCGAGGACGGCAGCAGTTGCGCGAGATGCTGAAGCGGCACGAGCGCGACCTGCGCGGCGCGTTTACTGACTGCTAACCATAAATTCCGGCTTCTGAAGATTTTGCGCCTGACCACCGGCGGCCGACCCGTTTGATCGGGCGGACGGGGGCTGGATCCGCGTCACCTCTCTTCTTCACGATGCGGCATGCCATGCCCCATCAGCACAGGAGCTACTCATGCCGGCAATCTCCACCAACACCGCCGCGAACTCCGCGGTCCGCTACCTCAACATCAACTCGCAGCAGGAAACCAGCGCGCTGTCGAAGCTGTCGAGCGGCTCGCGCATCACCTCGGCCTCCGACGACGCGGCGGGTCTTGCGATCTCGACCCGCATCTCCTCCGACATCACGACGCTGCAGCAGGCCGCCACCAACGCGGCGCAGGCGACATCGATCCTGCAGACCGCCGACGGCGGCGCCTCCAACATCTCGGACATCCTGGCCCGCATGAAGTCGCTGGCTTCCGAGTCCGCCTCGGGCACCGTGGCCGATTCCAGCCGCGCCTACATCAACTCGGAATTCACGCAGCTCAAGGGCGAAATCGACTCGATCGCCAGCGGCACCCGCTACAGCAGCCAGAGCTTGCTCGATGGTTCGAGCGTGTTTTCCTCGGGCGTCTCGGTGCTGGTCGGTTCGACCTCGGCCGACACCATCACGATCACGTTGACGAGCCTCACGGCCTCGTCGCTGTCTGTGACGTCGCTCGACGTGTCCAGCCTGTCGAGTGCCACCAGCGCGATGACGGCTCTCGACACCGCGATCGACAAGGTTTCGTCCGCACGCGCCGAGATCGGTGCTCAGGAATCTCGCTTCAACTTCAGCGCTGACTCGATCTCGACCCAGACCCAGAACCTGCAATCGGCCAACTCGGCGATCAAGGACGTCGATATCGCCTCCGAGCAGGCGACGCTGTCTTCGGCCGAAGTGAAGACCCAGGCCGCGGTCTCGGCTGAAACCGCGGCGAACCAGATGCCGCAGTACCTGCTGAAGCTGCTCGGCTAATTCGAAAGATCGATCGGGCCGGCATGATGCCGGCCCGATTCCTATCGCGGCGGAAGTGTCGACATGACGGTTAGCAGCGCCACCTCGAGCACATCAGGCACGACGTCGACCAGTTCTGCCAGCACGGTGACAACGACCGGCACGACCAATTCGACCAGCATCGACTGGGATGCCCTGATCGAGGCCGAAGTCAACGCCAAGCTCGCAGCGGCGACCTCGATCACCACGACGATCACCGCGAACCGGGCCAAGATCACGGCCTATCAATCGCTGCAGACCGAGCTTTCGACGCTGGCGACCGGGTTGTCGTCGCTCAGCACCTCAATCATCAATTCGATTGCCACCAACGCGTTCGCCACGCGCGCGGCGACGATCTCGTCCACCGGTGACGTCAGCGCCTCGTCGGCGCTCAACATGAGCGTCAACAGCGGCTCGGCGACCGGCGATCACACGCTCCAGATCACCCAGCTCGCGACCGCGCAGAAGGTGATCGGCTCCTCGCAGTCGGGCAGCTCGACCGCGCTGGGCCTCTCCGGCACTTTCTCGCTCGGCCTGTCCGGCGGCACCAGCACGGCGATCTCGATCACCAGCGGCATGTCCATGCAGGATATCGTCGACACCATCAATGCCCAGACCTCGACCACCAACGTCCAGGCCTCCATCGTCCAGGTGTCGAGCGGGTCCTATGAGATGGTGCTGACGGGGACGCAAGACGCCGCTGACATCACCTATTCGTCGACGTCGGGCGACGACATCCTGAACAAGCTCGGCGTCACCGACACGTCCGGAGCGTTCACCGACGTGCTGCAGAAGTCGCAGTCCGCGGAATTCACCCTCGACGGCATCGCGCTCATGCGCAACACCAACGACATTTCCGACGTCCTGTCCGGCGTCACGTTCGACCTGCTGCAGCCGACGCCGAGCGGCACGAGCCTCAACATCAGTATCGAGACCGACACCAGCCAGATCACGTCAGCGCTGCAGACCTTCGTCACCAACTACAACGCATTTCGCGACCAGGTGATCGCGCAGTCGGCGCAGAATTCCGACGGCACGGCCGCGTCAAGCGCGGTTCTGTTCGGCGACAGCACGATGCGCGATATCATGACCCAGCTGCAGCAGGTGCTCAGCGGCACGGTCGGCGGCATGACGATGGCCGATCTCGGCCTGTCCTTCAATGAGAACAACGAGCTCCAGCTCGATACCGGCACGCTGTCGACGGTGCTGACGCAAAATCTCGCCGGCGTCACCCAGCTGCTGTCGGCGCAGACCACCACTTCGTCCAGCCAGCTCAGCGTGGTCAACACCGGCACATCGCCGCAATCCTTCACGCTCGACCTCACGGTGGACTCCACCGGTACGCTGACCGGAGCCTCGGTCGGCGGCGACAGCTCCGGCTTTTCGGTGGTCGGCAACACCATCATCGGCAATTCGGGTACGATCTACGCCGGCATGGCCTTCACCTATACGGGCTCGACCTCGCAGTCGATCACGGTGACATCGTCGTCGGGTTTGGCGACGCAGCTCTACCAGCTCGCGCATACCAGTTCCGGCACCAGCGGTCAGCTGCAGACGCTGATCACCAACTTGCAGTCGCGCGATACCGACCTGCAGTCCCAGGTCAGCGACATTCAGAGCAATGCGGCGACGTTCAAGGCTCAGCTGCAGGTTCAGTACGCCAATTACCAGGCGGCCATCGAGAGCGCGAACAACACGCTGGGCTACCTGAAAGCACTCCTAGATGCATCATCGAGTAACTAATGACCCAGAACGCGACCGCCTACCAAGCCAACAATGCCTATCGATCCGCAGCGGTGGCGGTTCCGCCGTTGAAGGCGGTCGTGATGCTGTGCGACGGCGCGATCACGCTGTTGCAAAAGGCGCTGGAAGCGCACGAGGCGAAGCGCTTCGAGGAAGGGCACATCTATCTGACGCGGGCGACCGCGATCCTGCGCGGGCTGAGCCACAATCTCGACTTCACCCGCGGCGGCGCGATGGCCGATCGTCTCTACCGCACCTATAACGCCCTGATCATGGCGTGCCTGCGCTCCTATGGCCGGCCGCAGGCCAGGGAGAATTTTCGGCGCATCATCGCGAGCCTTGCGGAACTGCGCGACGCCTGGAAGTTCGTCGAAGCGACCGCCGGCAAGGCCGCCAAGGCCAGGGCACTCGACAAGACGCTCGAATCAGCCGCCGGCCGCTGAGCCCGGAGAGGCCAGCGAATCACCCGGCGAGGGCGCTTAGCCGGCGCAGCAAGGGGCCTGGGCGGGCTCCCTGGCTGGGGAAAATAGCCGCCCGGCGAGCACCATGCTGATGCGACAGCGGCGGAAATTGATTTCCGCCGTCCCGCGAATGCTTTATGACAGCCTTGGCGACGAGGCTGGATCTGCGCGCGCGATGGATGTTGCGACATTCGAAGACCTGATCGACCAGCTGGGGGAGGATCTGTCCCGCTGGCCCGACGATCAACGTCTTGGCGCCGCCCGGCTCCTGGCATCCTCGGCCGAAGCGCGGACGCTCTTTGAGGAGGCGAACGCGGTACGCCGCGCGCTCGCGGCGCCGCCGGTTCGCGCACCCAAGGGTCTTGCCGACCGCATCGTGACCGCGGCGGCGAAATTGCCCCAGAAGCCCGCTTCGGGGCCTGCCTCGGCTGACGATCAGCCGAACGATGCCCAAGCACCGGACCAATCCGCACAGCAAGGCAAGGTGCTGCCTGCGCTGCTGCTGGCCCTCTGCCTGTTGCCCGCATTGACGCCGCCGGCATTGATGCTTGGCGAGGCGGGTCTGCCGATCAGCCTTTCGCTCTAAGACGCTCCGCATTGCCGTTGCAGCTCCCCGCGTGCTTTCGCGGCGAGATGCTTGCGCACGCCTGCGAGCTACGAACCCGCCACGGACACGGCAATTTCTGCCGATTCATCAAGTGATTCCGGGTGGATGAATCCGCGCCTGAAATCGGCGCGCCATCCGTTTTATCTGCGAACGACATCACGACCCCAATGTTCCACCGCGTTCCGTCGCGCATTCCGCGGCGAAGAGAGCCTTGTCATGACCGTTTCCTCGGCAACCTCTGCTGCAACCTCTACCACGTCGAGCGCGTCGTCGAGTGCGTCGATGGGGATGAGCTCGACCGATTTCCTCAACCTGCTCGTCAGCGAGCTGCAAAACCAGGATCCGCTGAACGCCACCAGCACGACCGACTTCATCAACCAGCTCACCTCCTACGCCAACTTCACCGAGCAGCAATCGACCAACGCCAGCATGACGTCGCTGGCGAGCTCGTTCTCGAGCCTCGTGACGCTCAACTCGGTCAACTATATCGGCCACACCGTCGAGGCGAAGACGAACACGGCGGAGCTGACCAACGGCTCGGCGACGTTCGGCTACTCGCTAACCTCGGCCGCGTCCAACGTCGCGATCACGATCCAGGACTCCTCGGGCAACACGGTGTGGAGCGGCAAGGGGACCGGAACCGCCGGCTCCAACACCTTCACCTGGAACGGTCAGACCTCCGACGGCACCCAGCTCAAGGACGGCGGCCAGTACTCGATTCAGGTGACTGCGACCGACTCCGCTGGAAACTCGCTGCTTAGCTACACCACGATGACGGGAACGGTGACCGGCATCGATGCCTCCGGCTCGACGCCCTCGCTGCTCGTGAACGGCGTCCCCGTCAGCGCCGCCAACATTATCGGCGTCACGTCCTGATTGCTTCCGGAGTAATATCATGAGTCTCACTGGTGCTCTTTCCTCGGCGATCTCGGCGCTCAATGCGCAGAGCCAGTCGCTGGCGATGATTTCTGACAACATTTCCAACGCCGACACCACGGGCTACAAGACCACGTCGGCGATGTTCCAGGATCTGGTGACCGCGTCGAACAGCGCCACCTCATACACGTCCGGCGGCGTCACGGTGTCCGGCCGCGCCAACATCACCCAGCAGGGCTTGCTGTCCGCGACCACCAACGCCACCGACGTCGCGATCCAGGGCAGCGGCTTCTTCGTCACCACCAACGCGACGTCCGGCGGCACCACCTCCTATACGCGCAACGGCGCGTTCACCACCGACAATCTGGGCTACCTCGTCAACAACGGCAATTACCTCGAGGGCTGGCGCACCGACGCCGACGGCAACATCATCGGCAATACCTCCGCCGCGAGCCTTGGTCCGATCAATACGCAGGTGGCTTCCACCAGCGGCAGCGCCACCACCAAGACCACGATCGCTGCGAACCTGCCGGCCGATGCCGCCGTCGGTGCGACCTTCAATAGCTCGATGACAGTCTACGATTCGCTTGGCACGGCGAGCACGATCCAGATCGATTGGGAAAAGACTGGTGACAACACCTGGAAGGCCAGCTTCGAGCAGCCCAAGCTCGCATCGGACTCCACGACGGCCAGTGCCGGCGCGATCACCGATACGGTAGCGATCACCTTCAATAGCGATGGTTCACTCAAATCGACGGTGCCGAGCCCGCCGACCATCTCGGTGACCGGTTGGACAGATGGCGCGGCCGACAGCTCCATTACGCTCAATCTCGGTACGGCTGGCAAGACCGATGGCCTCACGCAGTATTCGTCAGGCGAGACCACGCCGGCCGTCGACCTTACGAGCATCACGTCGGACGGTCTGCCCTATGGCAAGCTGAGCAGCATTTCGATCGGCAAGGGCGGCGTGGTCGACGCGACCTACTCCAACGGGCAGACGATCGCAATCTACAAGACCGCGGTCGCGACCTTCAGCGACCCCAACGGATTGAGCGCGGCCAGCGACGGCATGTACTCCGCGACGGCAGCGTCCGGCAACGCCACGCTGCAGACGTCGGGCAGCAACGGCGCTGGTACGATCTACGGCAGCGAACTGGAATCGAGCACCACTGACACCAGCGGTCAGTTCTCCAACATGATCTCGGCGCAGCAGGCCTATTCGGCGGCATCGCAGGTGATCACCACCGTCGATAAGATGTTCGATACGCTGATCTCGGCGGTGTCGCGTTGATGACCGAGAAGTGGAATGACCGCTTGCTGGTCAAGCTTCAGCGGCTGCAGGCGAAGGCCGCCTCGGTCCGGCCGGACGACCGGGCGCAGCTCCGTGCGTTGCTCGACGATGTCGGAACGTTGCGGGACCAGCTGATGCGCGAATGCGCGCGGCTCGACCAGGAACTCAACCGGGCCGCGGTCCGGGTTACGGCAATCACCGCGTATGGACGCAGCGCACAATCGGTTCGCGCCCTGCGTCGCGGACACTAGCTTGAACGGGAGCGATGACATGACACCGGAACGCAACATCAAGATCATTCCCGCGGGCAATGACGAGCGCGCAAGGTCGTTGATCGCGCTGATCGACAATCTGATCGCGATCGTGAACGAGGAGAATGTCGAGCTCGCCAAGGGCTTGCCGGCCTCGCGGCTGAAGCAGGTCGACGAGAAGCACCGACTTGCCACCCTGTTCGAGCAATGTGTGGCGGAGGCGGTCGGCAAGACGGCAAATCTCAACGTCCAGGATCGCGTGCTGCGCGAGCAGCTGATGGATCGGATCCTGAAGCTGCGCATGGCGATGGATGAGAACGTGATGCGGCTGCGTGCGGCGATCGATGCCAGCAATCGCAGGATCGAGGCGATCATGCAGGCGATCCGCGAGCAGATCGCCAACGTGTCGCCTTATGGCGCCGGCGGCCGTCGCGTCACGCCGGCGATGTCCTATGGCACCAATGTGCGGGCCTGATCGGGCCGGCGCCGGAGGGAGTAGGCCGTGTCCTCGCTCGATATTGCACGAAGCATCGCATTCAGCGGGCTGTCGGCCACGCAGGTGCAGATCAGCGTAGCCTCGGCCAATATTTCCAATGCCGACACCAAGGGCTATACCGCGAAGACCGCCAACCAGAGCAGCAGCGTCACTTCCGGTGTCGGTACCGGCGTCACGATCACGGGGATCAGCAGCGCGGTCGACAAGCTGCTCCTGAAGTCGCTGGTCGGGGCCGATTCCGATCTCGGCGCCGCCGACACCACCAACAGCTTTCTGACCGAGCTCCAGCAGCTCTATGGCAGCACATCGAGCTCGGACAGCTCCACGACGGGAACCTCGCTGGCCAACACGATCGCGGCGTTCGAGTCGGCGTTGTCGTCGTTGGCGAGCACGCCGAGCAGTGCGTCGCTGCAATCGAACGCCGTCAGCGCGCTTGCGGCGGTGACGACGCAGCTGCAGCAGACCTCGAGCGGCATCCAGACGCTGCGCTCCAATGCCGACCAGGACATCGCGTCGTCGGTGACCGACATCAATTCCGACCTGCAGCAGATCGCCGACCTCAACAAGCAGATCAAGCAGCAGGCGGCGGCCGGACAATCGACGGCTGATCTGGAGGACCAGCGCAACAGCGCGCTGCAGGATCTCGCGTCGATGATGAATGTGAGCTATTTTACCACGTCGACCGGCGATCTGCAGGTTTATACCCGATCGGGGCAGACGCTGGTCGATAGCACGGCGCATCCGCTGAGCTATACGGCGCTGCCCAGCGTCACGGCGTCGACGACGTATAGCGCTGGATCGTCAAGCGGTTTCAGCGGCATCACCGTCAACGGCGTCGACATCACCTCGCAGATCTCCTCGGGCAAGGTCAGCGCGCTGATCACGCTGCGCGACCAGACGCTGCCGGCGGCGCAGTCGCAGCTCGATGAGCTTGCCAGGCAGCTTTCCGCAAGCGTCAATGCGGTGTCGAACCAGGGCACGTCGGTGCCGCCGCCGGCGAGCCTGACCGGGACCGGCACCGTGAGCAGCACGACGCCGCTGTCGGCGACCGGCACGGTGCGCATCGCGGTAGCGGACAAGAGCGGGAACCTCGTGTCCTACCAGGACCTCGATCTGTCGTCCTACGCTACGGTCGGTGATCTCGCCACCGCGATCAACGGTATCTCGGGGCTGTCAGCCTCGATCGATGCCAATGGACATTTGACGATCGCGGCGAGCGGATCGGGCAACGGCGTCGCCATCAACGAGATGACGAGCGCGGTCGGCAGTTCGGGCGAAGGCTTTTCGGATTACTTCGGGTTCAACGACCTGATCACGGGGACCGGCGCGTCCGATATCGCCGTGCGCAGTGACATTCTGAACGGCACGGCAGCGCTGCCAACGGCGACGCTCGATGCGTCATCCACTCTGACCGTCGGAACTTCGGTGCTGTCGCCGGGCTCGGCGACGGTGGTGAACGCGCTCTCGAGCGCGCTGACGGGGGCGACCAATTTCGGTATGGCGGGCGGTCTTGGCGCGACCACCGGCTCTTTCACGGACTACGCGGCCGCCATCGTCGCCAACGTCGCCGGCAAGGCGACCCAGGCGTCGGCGGCCTACACCGCCAAGCAAACCGCGCAGTCGACTTATGCGAATTCGCTGTCGTCGCAGTCCGGCGTCAACATTGACGAGGAATCCGCAAATCTGAGTGCGTTGCAGAACAAATACGCCGCCGCGTCCCAGATCATTACCGCGATCAACGCCATGTTCTCGGCGCTGATGACCGCGATGAGTGCCAGCTGAGCCCGAGGCCGTCGTCATGATGATGCGTGTTGCCACCTTTGCTCAGTCGGACCAGATGATATCAAGCGCGCTGCGGGTGCAAGCGGTGATGGCCAACGAGCAGGTGCAGGAGTCCTCCGGGCTGCAATCCGAGGATTTCGGCGGCTATGGTTCCGGCGCCGGGCGCGTCATCAATTTGCAGGTCTCGGTGACGCGTGCGCAGTCCTATATCGATGCCAGCCAACTCGCGGATAACAAGGTGCAGGTGATGTATTCGGCGGTCGGCTCGGTGACCGACATCATCACGCAGCTGCGGACCCAGCTCAGCGCGGCCACCACCGGCAGCAGCACGGCGACGGCATCGGTGATCAACTATGCCCGGCAGGCCATGGCGCAGATGCAGGGGCTGCTCAACACTCAGTATGACGGTGAATATGTCTTCAGCGGCGCCCGCACTGACACCGCGCCGGCGGATTTGTCGAGCTTTGACACCGGCACCGGATCGCTGACGACATCAGACACCAGCTATTACAAGGGCGACAGCGAGATCGCGTCCGTGCGCGTGTCGGACAGCCAATCGATCTCCTACGGCGTCACCGCCGACAATCCGGCGTTCGAGCAGGTGATGCGGCTGCTGAAATACGTCGGCAACAGCACGACGCTGTCGTCGAGCGACGTCTCGCAGGCGCTCGACCTTGCGAGCAGTGCGCTGGATGCCACATCCACCGTGCAGGCAAAGCTGTCGACCGTGGCGTCGCAGATTGAGACCGCCAGCACCAACCAGAGCGACTATCAGAATTTTGCGAAGACGCTGTCGACGGACCTCACCAGTGTCGACGTTGCGGCCGTGACGGCGCAGCTTTCGACCTATCAGGCGCAGCTGACGGCGTCCTATTCGGCGATCTCCAAGATCCAGAGCATGAATCTGGCAAGCTATTTGCGATAGCTATCGCCGGCATCACCGGTTCAGGATCTTCAGCCAGACATCGCCGAGGATGATCGGCTCGCGCGGCGGAAGCCAGGTAAGGGCGGCGGCCTTGCCGAGCTCCGCGATGGTGCCCTTGGCCTGCAGGTCGGCGAGGACCTTGTTGACGGATTCCAGCAGTCCTTTGTCGGTTTCGAGCGCAACGTAGCCGCGGTTGGCGCCGATCGGATAATAGTAGCCCGAGGCCGTGATCCTGGTGTCGGGATGTTCAGCGCGGTAGGCATCGAAGCGACGCAGGTCGAGCAGCGTGGCGTCGAATTCGCCGCGTTCCAGTTCTCCGAGCAGGTCGCTGCGCCCTGGAACGAGGTGCGTGATGTCGTCGATCAGCTTTCCCTTGTCGAAGGTCATCAGGATGGCGTCGCCCAGCGTGCCGCTTTCGATCGTCAGGCGAAGGCCGGCGAGATCGCCGATATCGGTGATCTTGCGCTCCTTGATCTTGTCCTTGGCCTTGGGACCGAGGACAACGGTCATCGGCGAATAGATATAGGGTTGGCTTGGCGCCAGCACGCCGATCGGAATCCGCCGGCGGCGATCCTCGCGGGTAGCGCCGTCGAAGTCCGGCAGCTTGGCCGTCGTGACGCCGGGTGCCTTCAGCGAGTCCGTGGTAAGCGCGTAGCCGCCGACCAGCGAGCAGCGCCCGTCCGACAGCAGAGCATTGGCTTCGAGCGCGGGGCTCGAATCTTCATCGAGCTTGCTCTCGAACCACTGAATCTTGAGCGGCCGTCCGAGCCGCTCGGCAATGGCCTGCGCGAGCGCGACGTCGAAGCCGGCATCGGGCTTGCCGCGATGATGCGCCGACAGCGGCGGCAAATCCTCGTCGAGGCATACCTTGAGCGGTTCGTCGGCGGCATGCGCTGCCGCCGACATGGCAAGAAGCAGGGCTGACGCCGCGGCCGCGAGCAGGGCCCTCATGGGGTCCTCCGGCTGGACACGAAGGCCCAGACGTCGGCGATCTCCTGCTCGTTCAGGATGTCGATCCAGGGCGGCATCTTGCCGTTCTTGCCTTGCTTCACGGTGGTCACGAAGCGCGTCTTGTCGTCGGGAAACGCGCGCAAGTCCGGCGTGATGGTGCCGGAATTGACCATGTTGGGCCCGTGGCAATGCGAGCAGTTCTTGGCGTAGGTGACCTTGCCCTGGTCGGCCTGACCCTGAAGGTCGATTGCGGTTGATTGTTGTGCGGCGGCGGGGATCAGCATTATCACCGCCGCAGCGACGGCGGCGAAGATCGCCGCCGTCAACAGGGTTACTCGTTCAGTCACGTGTGCTCCGCGCTCAGTTCTTGACCGCGAAAACCCACAGCGATCCGCCGGGTGGGACCTTGGCAAGCCGCTCGTCGCCCGAGAACAGCGAATAGACGCCGCCATAGCCGGAGGTGACGGCGACGTACTGCACGCCGTCCTGTTGCCAGGTGACGGGTTGTCCCTCGATGCCCGAGCCCGTCTGGAACTGCCAGAGCTTCTTGCCGGTATCGGCGTCGAAAGCCTCGAATTCGCCGGTCAGCTGACCGGAGAACACCACGCCGCCACCGGTGGAGAGCACGCCGGAGAAGCGCGGAATATCGCTCGGCGCTTCCCACTTCGCCTTGCCGGTCATCGGATCGATCGCCTTCAGATGGCCGCGCGGTCCGGTGCCCCATTCCCAGGGATCGGTGAGATCCATGCCGAGATACCATTCGCCCTGCTTGAACGTCACCGGTTCGGCCTTGTACTTGCCGCCGAACGCGAGTGTGTTGGCGTAGGCGAGGCCGGTCTGCGGATTGAACGACATCGGCTCCCAGTTCTTGCCGCCGAGGATCGACGGGTAGACCGTGACCTTCTTGCCTTCACGCGCATCCTTGGTGATGTCGGTCTCGATCGGCCGTCCGGTCTTCATATCGATGCCGGTGGCCCAGTTGACGTTCACATAGGGATTGGCCGCGAGCAGCTTCCCGTTGGTGCGATCGAGCACGTAGAAGAAGCCGTTGCGGTTGGCGTCCATCAGCACCTTGGTCGGCTTGCCCTCGACGTTCATGTCGGCGAGCACCATCTCGGCCACCGAGTCATAGTCGAACGGATTGTTCGGCGAGAACTGGTAGTGCCACTTGATCTTGCCGGTCTTCGGATCGAGCGCCAGCACCGAGCAGGTGTAGAGGTTGTCGCCGGGACGCACCGCCGAGTTGAACGGTCCGGGATTGCCGATGCCCCAATACACCGTGTTCAGTTCGGGATCGTAGGAGCCGGTGATCCAGGTCGAGCCGCCACCCAGCTTCCAGGTGTCGCCCTTCCAGGTGTCGCCACCGGGTTCGTCCGGGGTCGGGATCGAGTAGGTACGCCAGAGCTTCTTGCCGGTGGCGGGATCCCAGCCGTCGATGAAGCCGCGGGTGCCGAACTCGGCGCCCGAGATGCCGGTGATCACGACGCCGTCGGCGACCAGCGGGGCCACCGTCATCGAGTAGCCTTCCTTGATATCCGCGGCCTTCTGGCGCCACAGCTCCTTGCCGGTCTTGGCATCGAGCGCGATCACATTGGCGTCGAGCGTGGTGCGAAACACCTTGCCGTCATACAGCGCGGCACCGCGATTGATGATGCCGCAGCAGACGATACGCGGCGTCTCGGCGGGATACTCGACCTTGGTCTTCCAGATCTGCTTGCCGGATTTGGCGTCGATCGCGATCGTGGCGTTGTGCGTGGTGACGTAAATGACGCCCTGGTAGACGAGCGGCTGCGATTCCTCGCTGCGGTCGTCGTTCAAACTGTAATTCCAGACCGGCACCAGATTTTTGACGGTGTCCTTGTTGATCTGGTTCAGCGTCGAGAAGCGCTGAAGATTGTAACCCATTCCGTAATTGAGAACGTTCGAAGTATCAGTCGCCCCCTTGACCAACTGCTCGTTGGTCTGGGCGCTTGCACCATACGATGCAAGAATCACGAGGCTTGCGGCCAGCGCAATGCGTCTCATCCTATCCTCCCAATGAACTTTTTTCCGCACGCCTATTCCTGACGTTGCGGACGGAACCATCCGCCTGAAACCAAAACGGGTCAATACGAAAACGTGAACGAGCGCCCGCTAACCGCAAAAGACCGATCGGAAGCGTCAGGTCTTTCGCAGATGCGTTCGTGGCTTGCCGTCGCGTGGAATACGCTACACCAGCGCTCCGTCGGTATGCCGCGGCGCGAACGGTCAGCTGGACGGCGTAGGGGGACAGACACTCGGCCGCGGTTTCGCGCCCCGCTTGTCCGGCGGCACATTGCAATTATCGATACGCTGCTCGTCGGTCCATTTGCGGCCGAGCCGCTCCTTACCGGTGAGCACGCGCTGCTGCACCGCCTCCGCCGATGGGGCAGGGTGCCGGGTCTGCGCTGACACGGGCGTAAGCAGACCGAGCACAACCAGACAGCCCAATACGCTTCTGCAAATGTCGCTCATGGTTCACCTCGATCATCCTGGTGCTATACGTCGGAGCTCCACAGGTGACCGGTCGGGAGGTCTCTTTCCACCCGAAAACCGACGAGGGCTCGCCCGTTGCGCCAGCTGTCGAACGTTCGCCAAGGCTGTTATGATGCGCTTTTCGTGGCGCGCTTCGCCCCGTCGCCGGAGCGGCACGCAAGGGAGATGAATGATGATTTCGCGCCGATCGCTTGCTCTGACTTTGGCCATGGCCGTTCTGTCGGCGCCCGCCCTGGCGGCATCCGGCCGCAAGGGCGCGCTGAAGATGCTCGATCCTGATAATGACGGTACGGTCGATCTCGCCGAAGCCAAGAAGGCTGCTGCCGACCTGTTCGCGAAGCTCGATCCCGACCATGACGGCACGCTCGACGCGCGCGAATTGCGCGGACGGCTGACCGCGAAAGAACTGGCCGCTGCCGATCCGGATCACGACGGCACTCTGACGCTCGACGAATATCTCGCGGTCGTCGAGCAGCGCTTCAAGGCCGCAGATCCCGACAATGACGGAACGCTGGATGCGAAGGAGTTGAACTCGCGCGCCGGCCGGGCCCTGCTGCGCCTGCTCAAATAGCTTGCCTAGCGGGCGCATTCCGGGCGGATTGCCGGATATTGACGCAGGAATCCGCGCATAACAAAAAAAGTTGCGATTTCGCTCTTGGGCAAGACGCGGCTGGATGAATCGGGTCTCCTTGCCGTTGCGTCGCCGCCCGGCAGCCGGAAAATGCCCGACAGATCAGTGTCGGAGTTCCCGATGCCGGGCAGATGTTAGCGAGCCGTCGTCCGCTTCGGCATGTCCAGCAGCGAAGTCGGGTCCTTACCCGGCCGGCTTGCGCGCTGGAAAAGGCAGTCCTAGCTTGCCGCGCGGCGCGAGGCTTGCGCCAACTTATGACTTGGGAGAAGGAAATGGCCTGGAAAACACCGAAGATCGTCGAAGTGCCGGTGGGCATGGAAATCAACATGTACGCCTGCGCAGCGCGCAAGTAATCTTAAGACAAGTAACGCGAGACAGCCTGCCCGGCTCGTGCAGCCCGCTGCATCGAGCCGGGCAGGCGTCTTTTGTGGAAAGTGTCTTTTGCGGGCGCTGATGCGGCCGCTCGGCCAGCTTCCCTCATACCCTTCCCACAAGACCTTGAGACCGACACCACCTGCGCGATTGGCGGGCCTTGCTGCTTTGTCCTACAGTGTGGCCTGAGGCGGTGGTGCGGGGACGATGAATCCAAAACTCAGGACCGGGCGTTGGGCGGGGACGTTGTGCGCGGCGATTGCCGGCATCACGGCGGTGTTGCCGCCTGGCGCCTATGCCGAGGACTTTGATACCGAGCACATCTTCGGCTTTATGATCGGCTCCGACGTGGGCAATGTCGGCGAGCGTGAATTCCAGAGCCAGACCACCGGGCGCTTCGCCAAGGACGGCGGCCGGTATCGCACGCTCAATCAGGAAATGGAGCTCGAGCTCGTGCCCGCGCCGAATTTTCGTGTCGAGCTCGGAACGTCATTCAGCGCATACGACATCAACCGCGTTCCGGGTCTCGACGATCGGCGCCAGCTGTCGTGGCAGAGCGTCTCGGTCGATTTCCGCTATCGCTTTCTGAATCGCGAGGCGGCGCCCTTTGGCATGACGGTCGCGCTGGAGACGCGTGCCGATCGCGTCGACGAGACGACGGCCGCAGCCGTCCGTAGTTATGGCACCGAACTCACGGTCGCGTTCGACCGCGAGGTGATCCCGAATTTTGTCATCGCGGCCCTCAACCTAAGCTATGAGCCGGAATGGACGCGCACGCCGCGCACCGGCGCTGCGGATCAGGATGCCACCATCGGTGCCGCATTCGGCCTGATGGCCAGGGTGAAGCCGGATATCCTGATCGGCGGCGAAGCGCGCTATTTCAGGAAGTACGAGGGAATCGGCCTGGATGAATTGTCCGGGCAGGCGCTGTTCATCGGGCCGACCGCCTATTTCCAGCTCTCCGAACGTTCACGCCTGACCGCGACCTGGAGCGTCCAGGCGTGGGGGCAGCGGGCGGGGAGCAATGCCGCTCTCGACCTCGTCAATTTCGAGCGCCATCAGGCGCGGCTGGTGTACGGTTTGAACTTCTAGAGCGTGAAGCCTCTGGGACCGGGTTCCCCAACCTGTCACGGGGCTGTGAAACCAGGACGTGGCCGATTACGTATTTCGCCGTGTTATCTATTGCATGAGCACGCTTAGGGATCGCGCATGAACCCGATTGATCTGATCGTCACGGTATGTGCCGTGCTGTCGCCCGCCACCTGCGAGGAGCAGCATCTGGTGTTCAACTGGAACGGCTCTCTGCAGCAATGCGCCATGGCCGCGCCGCCTTACATCGCGCGGTGGGTCGGCGAACATCCGAAATGGACAGCGGTGCGCTGGCGTTGCGAATATCCGCACAGCAACGATCGGGCCGGCGCGGGCGGCGAGCTGCCGGCGGGTTAGCCTTTCTATTTGTTGCAGTCCTTCAGATCCTTGTCGGATACCGAGAACACGGCGTCGGCCTTGATCTCGATGTCGCGAACGAAGCACTGCCTGGCGCCGCTGTAGCCGACCTTCGCGTCGTAGCGGCCGGGCTCGACGCCGGTGACCCGCAGGCGCTCGTCATGGTCGACTTCCTTGTCCTTGTCGTTGAGCGTCTGGTTGGGACCCCACTCGTTCTTGCCTGCCGGCGACAACTCAAAGCTCGAAATCGTGGCGCTGGTCAGATTCCACAGCCGAATGCCTTTGCCCTTGCTTTGAGCGAACACTGTCACCGGCAGCACAAGCAACGCAACACCAACAGCGATCAACGCGCGCGACATCCAGCCTCTCCTTTATGCTTCGTCCAAGGATGACGGCGTCTCACATATTTGCAAGGTCCAACTGTGAGAGTTGCCGCTTGATTTCGTCGATCTCGGGCTCGCCGCGCGTCGCGCGTGGTGCGGCGATGGTCTCGACGTGAAGGATTCGGGCCGGCCGCGACGACAGGAAGAACAGGCGATCGCCGAGGCGAACCGCGTCGTCGAGATCGTGGGTGACGAGCAAGGTCATCATTTTCCGGCTGGCCACCAGCGTTGCGACCTGGTCGCGCAGCCGCCCCGCGAGCGCATTGTCGAGCGAGGCCAGCGGCTCATCGAGGATCAGGAAATCGGGCTCGATGGCGAAGGCGCGGGCCAGCGCGACGCGGCGGGCGAGGCCGAGCGACAGCTCCGCGGGAAAATGGTTGCGGTGCGCGCCCAGTTCGAGCACCTCGAACAGCGCAGAGAGCGTGCTGTCGCCGACATGCGGCGCGGCCAGCCGCACATTCTCCTCGACCGTGCGCCAGGGCAGCAGCCGCGGCTCCTGGAAGACCATGCCAAGGCGCATGCCCGGCGATCGCGTGACATGGCCCTGGTAGTTGGCGTCGAGCCCGGCGAGGATCCGGAGCAGGGTGCTCTTGCCGCAGCCTGACGGGCCGAACAGCACGCCGACCTCGCCGGCGTTCAGCGTGAAGGTGACGTTGTCGAGCACGTCGTGCCGCTTCCCGGCCGCGCTCGCAAAGCTCTTGCCGGTGATATTGACCTCAAGCTGCACGGAGCCGCCACCGCGTTAGCCTGGTTTCAAACGGCTGCACCAGCAGGGTCTCGATGACGAGCACGACTGCGGCAAAGCTCAGCGAATAGGCGAGCAGCAAGGGGATGTCGAACAGCTGGAAGGCGACGCCGATCTCGAAGCCGACGCCGTTCGGCCGGCCGAGATATTCGGCGACCAGGACGATCTTCCAGACCAGCGAGAGCCCGGAGCGTGCAGCGGCCGCAATGTAGGGCGCAAGCTGCGGCAGGATCACATGGCGGAAGGCGCGGCCGCGCGGAAAGGCGAACGCCGTCGCCATTTCGTCGAGCGCAGGGTCGAGCGCGCGGGCGCCTTCGCGCAGGGTGACGACGGCGGTCGGCAGTTTGTTGATGGCGATGGCTGCGATTGCCGCGACCTCGGTCAGCCCGGCCCAGATGTAGGCGAGCACGATGACGACGAGCGCCGGCAAATTGAGCAGCAGGATCAGCCAGGGATCGCCAAGGCGATTGGCAAGCGAGACGCGGCCCATCAGATAGCCGATCGCCGAGCCGAGCGCCATGGCAAGGGTGAAGGCCAGCGCGACCCGGGCCAGGGTTGCGCCGAGATTGACGAACAACGCGCCCGATCGGGCTTCGGCGACGAGCACCGACAGCACCGCCGGCGGCGCCGGCAGTTTCGCATCGCCGATCAGCAGCGAGGCGATCCACCAGGTCGCGATGAACAGCGTGAATGACAGGAGACGCAGCACCGCTAGTCTCCCGGAATCGCTTGATAGAAGGTGCCGGGATCGAGCTCGGTTGCGGAGCCGACCAGATCGCGGCCGCCGAGCTGCGCCAGCACGCGGTAGAGCACGCGCGCATCCGCCTCTTCGTCCGCGATAGGACGGCGCGGGATGCCTTCGCGGTAGCGCTCACGATAGGCATGCAGGGTTGCGGCATCCTGCGCACCGGTCAGCGGCGCGATCGCGTCCCATTCGGCATCCGAGGTCGCCAGAATCTCTTTCGCGGCGCGCGTCACGGCGATGAAGCGGGCCACCAGATCCTTGTTGGCGTTCGCCCAGGCTTCGTCGAACACGTAGCCAATCATGGCGATGCGGCCCTTGCTGCCGAGCTTTTGCAGGATCTCTTCCATGCCGGCGAGCCGGCGAAAGCCCTTGGCTTCGAGCGCGGCGCAGAAATTCCAGTAATTGAGCGTCGCGTCCATCTCGCCGCCGAGCGTCTTGGCGGCGAGCAGCGGCGGTGCGCCATAGACGATGGTCGCTTGCGACTTCAGGTCGACGCCGTCCTGCTTCGAAGCGGCCTGAAGCAGCAGCCAGTTCTTGTCGATCGCGCCGCCGGCCACGGCAAGCTTGCGCCCCTTGAGGTCCGCCAGCGCCTTGACCGGCGAGGAGGCCGGGACCATCACGGCGCCCAGCGCGCTCGAATAGGGATAGAATTGCAGCTTCGCGCCGAGCGACCGCTCGCGCGACACCCAAGGCCAGTCCGAGACCATCACGTCGGCCGTGCCAGCGCGCAGCGCGATCTTGCCGGCCTCGGGGCTGGCCAGCTCGACGACGTCGATCGACAGATTGGCCTTCTTGTCGAGACCATGGGAGCGAATGACGGCCAGTTCCCAGGCCAGCGTTCCGGTCTTCTGCGCTGCAACGCGGATGGTCTGCGCGTAGCACGAGGTGCCGAACTGCATGACCGCCAGAACTGCCGCAGCCAACACCGTGCGTACAGAGATGATCATCGTTTCTTGAGCCACTTCCCCGAATGTTTTCTTTTCTGATCAACATCCATAGCATAGCTTGCGGAAAGAGAAGAGGAAGCAGGACCATGGCAGGAGCTGGCATGCTACGACCGATTGTCGCCATCCTGGTGCTCACCGGGACGGCCGTCAGCGTGCGGGCCCAGGAGATCAACGACTATCCGACCTCGGCGCGGGCCGAATATGTGTTCGGCTGCATGAAGGCCAATGGCGAATCCCGGCAGTCGATCGAGCAATGTTCCTGCTCGATCGACGTCGTCGCCTCGATCATCCCCTACGATCGGTACGTCACCGCCGAGACCGTGCTGAGCATGGCGCAGGTGCGCGGCAATCTGGGCGGCCAGTTCCGCTCGTCCGAGCAGGCCGCGAACGCGCTCAACGACCTCAGGCGCGCCCAGGCTGAAGCCGAAGTCAGGTGCTTCTAGAGCCTGAACCGGAAAAGTGTGAAGCGGTTTTCCGGAAAGATCATGCTTAAATACCGTGCTAAAGTGCGATAGCGATCCAACCTGATCTCATCGCGTTTTTGCGTCCGTCGTGAGATCGCGAGGCGTCAGGTGCCGGGATTCTCGACCTTCCATTCGTGCTCGAAAATATGCCCTTCGGTGTCCTTGGCTTCGGCACGGAAACGCTTGGCGCCGTTCGAGACGTAGGTGAAGCGGATATTGGGATCCTCGGAAATCGAGATCCCGCCCTCCATCGCCAGCACGGGACTGTCGTCCTGCCAAATGTGCAGCTCGTTGACGAAGAAGGCCGGGATATAGAGCTGCGTGACCTGGTCCATCTGCAGGCCTGAATTATTCGGATGCCCGATCATGATCTGGGCTTCCCGCGTGCTGGTGGCAGGTCCCTGTTCGGACTTGGTGAATTGCCGGTAGCGCATCTGACCGAGGCGGTTCTTGGCTTCCTCGACGTTCTTGCCGGCCGGCGCCGAGCAGCCGCCGGATGCTTTGACATAGACCTTGCTCACATAGAGCTTGCCGTCGCTGAGCTCCGCGACGGCGTGCACATTGGTGTAGTTGTTGACGCGGACGCGGGTCGAGATCTCGGTGACGTTGGCGTCCGGCCCCAGCGTGAACTTCGCGGCCATCGGAGCCGGGTTCTCGTCGATCACAAGCGTGATCGCGACGACGCGGCGGCTGTCGCTCGGTTGCAGCTTGGTGCGCAGCGTCACCGGCACGATCGCAGCGTCTTCCGCACGTATCGGCATTTCGATGCCGATGACGTCATTGCCGTCATTCATCGGACGGTTGCTGAAGATGTCCTGGACGAGACCCGGCCAGGGATCATAGGCCTCTGCCGCCGGCGCAGCCGGTGTGCCCAGCGCGATCGTGAGCAGGCTTGCGATGCAAAGCAGGCGGGCGCGATGTCCGGTCATGTTCGCGAAATCCTATGCAGCCGCGTCATTATAGGACGATCAGCTATTCCCATTCAATTTCCGAGAATGCTGCAGTTGCGTTGCGGGCGTTGTAATCGTCGAACAATTGCCAGCGCGGCCGCTCGGCGGCTGCGGCGTGCTCGGCCGCGGCGGTGATCGGCCTGCCGCTTGCGACCAGTGCGCGCACGTCCGCGGCCAGCACCCCGAGGTAACGTCGCTCATCGGCAAGCGCTGCCGGCCACGCGCTCACGGGTCCGTGACCGGGAACCACGCGCTCTGTGGAGATCGCCGCGAGTGCGTCGAGCGCACGCAGCCAGCCCTTGAGGCTGCCGTCGACCACGGGAATATGGATGAGAAACACCATATCGCCGGCGAACAGGGTCCTGGTTTGCTCGTCGAGGACCGTGAGGTCGTTGTCGCTATGGGCGGGCGGCCACGCTCTCAGGGTGAGGGCGCGGCCGCCGAGGTCGAGCTTCAGCGTGTCCGCGACCAGCACGGTCGGGGGGATGATCTTCACCTCATCGATCAGCGCGTCGCCCATGCTCCGGCGAAACCCGTCGAGGTAGAATTGTCCGCGCGCGGCCAGCGCGCGTGGCAGAGACTTATGGCCGACGAAGCTGGTCCCGTCGCCGACGAAAGCCGCATTGCCGAAGCTGTGGTCCGGATGCGCGTGGGTGTTGATCACGTAGCGTATCGGCTTGTCGGTACGACTGCGGACCGCGGCGAGCAGCTGTCGTCCTTCGCGGACGCTGCCGCCGGTGTCGATGACGGCGACGGCACTGTCGCCGATCACGAATCCCACATTGGCGATGGCGCCTTCGTTCTCGCGCGTCATCAATGCGGTGACCCCGGTGTGAACGAATATTCCGGGAGCGACTTCGCTTACAGGCAATTCCGCCTCCTGCGCCCGCGCTATGGTCGGCGCCCAAAGCATCAGGAGCAGCGCAAGCACCGAACCGCCATGAGCCATGTTTCCGCCTCAGTTACTCCGGGACGCGCGATCGATGTCGTCGCGTTCCAGTTTGCGCTGCAGCAAGCAACGCGGCGTGGTCGCGATCATTATTCCTGTTGCACGTCATGGTGCGCCGGGCAATTGCTGGATGGCGGCGATCGATCCGATCAAGAGGAGGCCGCGTAATGAGAATTGTCGGATGCCGTCCTGTTCTGCTCGCGCTTGTCGGCTTCATCGCCTGTCTGGCCGGCCGCGACATTGCGCGCGCGCAGGTCAATGATCAGGGCGAACTTTCCATCGAGCTCATCGATGCCCGCGTGCTGCGCATCTGTGCCGATCCCCGCAACCTGCCGTTCTCGAACGACAAGGGCGAGGGGTTTGAGAACAAGATCGGCGAACTGCTGGCCGGGAAGCTGCAAAAGAAGCTCGACTACATGTTCTTTCCGCAGGCCACCGGCTTCGTGCGGATGACGCTCGGCGCGCATCGCTGCGACGTCATCATGGGGTTTCCGCAAGGCGATGACCTCGCGCAGGGCACCAATCCGTATTACCGCACAGCCTATGCGATCGTTGCCAAGCCGGGCAGTGGGCTCGACGAGGTCACGACGCTCGAGGACCAGCGGCTGAAGGGCAAGCATATCGGCATCGTGGCGGGAACGCCGCCCGCGACCAACATGGCCATCAACGGCCTGATGACCAATGCGAAGCCTTATCCGCTGATGATCGATACGCGCTACGATTCGTCGGCCGAGGCGATGATGAACGATCTCGCCAAGGGTGAGATCGACGCCGGCATCCTGTGGGGACCGATGGCGGGCTTTTACGCCAAGAAGGCCAACCCGCCGCTACACATCACGCCGCTGGTCAAGGAGACCACGGGACCGAAGCTGGTCTATCGCATCGGCATGGGCGTGCGGGCGTCCGACCAGAACTGGAAGCGCCAGCTCAATCGCCTGATCCAGGAGAACCAGCCCGAGATCAACAAGATCCTGCTCGACTACGGCGTCCCGCTGCTCGACGAAAACGACCGTCCAATCGGGCCGGAGACCGCGACCAAATCACCATGATCAGGCTCGCGGCCATGCTTGCGGTGATGTTCGTCGCCGCTTCGCCTGTCCGCGCGCAGGACCCACCCGCAGAGCCGGAGAGCTATCGCACCGAGGACTACCGCGCGCCGGTGCCGGTGACGCTTGCCGGCGCACGGGTGCTCACGACCGCGGAAGCGGAAGCGATATGGCGCGACAAGTCCGCCGCCTTCGTCGACGTGCTGCCGCGCGCGCCGAAGCCAAATCTGCCCGCCGGCACGGTGTGGCGCGAACGGCCGCACCTCAACATTCCCGGCAGCATCTGGCTGCCCGACACCGGCTACGGCAAGCTCGCCGCGTCCACGGAGGATTATCTGCGGCGCGGGCTCGTCCGCGCCTCAGGCGGCGACGCGACCAGACTGCTCGTGATCTACTGCCAGGAGAATTGCTGGATGTCGTGGAACGCCGCCAAGCGCGTGCTGTCCTACGGCTACCGCAACGTGGCGTGGTATCCGGAGGGAACCGACGGATGGGAGCGTGCCAAATTGCCGCTGGCGGACGCCGAGCCCGAGCCGCGCGAGGGAGAGCAGTAAGCCCGTCCTCTCGCGGCATGCGGACCGTTACTTCTGCTTGTCGAGCTTGTTGATGGTCTTGCCGCCGTCGCTGTCCGTCGTGGTGAACGAGACCTTGTCACCGGCGTGGAATGCCTCCAGCGACTGTCCCTTGGGCACCTTGTATTCCTGGATCGCGCCGCCGGACGCGCCCACCGTGCCGCTTTGCGTCTGCTGGATCGAGATGGTTCCACTCAGTCGGTCAATCTTGGTGACCATTCCCGACATGGATTGCTGGGCCAAAGCCGCTGTGGTGACCAGGCTCGCGGCGGCAAGGCTGGTCATGACGATCTTGGCTGCTTTCATGGAGGTCTCCCAACTTCAGATATAGTTGGGGACAACGAGCGGGCAGCGCAGTTTGTTCCGGATCGGTGTGGCCCAAGAGATTGTTACCCAAAAGACCGTCAAAGCGGCGCGTTAACGATCCCGGGGCGTTCGGTCGCAGGCCTCAATCGAGCTCCTGCTGGATGGTGCGGCCGAGCGCGAACAGGCGCTGATCGATGGCGGTCGGCACCTCGCAGACGAATTTCACCACGCGCCCGCGGTCCTCGAAGATGCGTGTCTCCCAGACCAGCTGGTTGCCGAGCTCGTCGACCTTGGCCTGGTCCGGCGGTGTCGCGTCCTGCAGCGCCTGCAGCTTGAGCGTGTCGTCGCGGATCTTCTCCGCGGCCTCGCGCTGCTTGCGCATCACGCGCTCGAGCCCGTTCATCACCGAGGCGCGCTGTCCGTTCAGCGTATCGAACAGACCGGCAAACAGCAGTTTTCCCGCATTGGCCTTGTCGGCCGCGGCAGCTGACAGGAATTCGGTGATCTCCTTCTGCGCCTCCTCGAGCGGAACGCGGCGCGCCGCGAGCTTGATCGCGAGCGCGCTGACTTTCGGGTCGTCCTTCCACTTGGTCTCGGCATCGCCGAGTGGCGGCCCGGCCCAGACTGCGGCCAGCGAGATCTCGGGCACCTTGGCCTGTTGGCAGGGCCAGTCCGGATAGCGCGGGTCGGCAGCCGATGCGACATGGTTCGACAGAACCATCGCGAGCAGCGCGCCCAGTCCTGTTCGCCAGCCCGTCATGCCTCGCCTCCGCCGGGTCCGCGGCGCACCAGGCCGCGCGATGGATCGTAAGCCAGGATCGCGCCGATCATGAAGACGACGGTGCAGCCGCCGACCACCGCGAGCGAAACCCAGTTCATCTTGCCGTACAGCGCAAACCGGATCAGCTCCACCGCATGCGTGAACGGATTGCACTGGCAGATATAATACAGCATCGGACTGCCTTCCTGCACGCGCCACAGCGGGTAGAGGGCCGACGATGCGAAGAACATCGGGAAGATCACAAAGTTCATCACGCCGGCGAAATTTTCCAGCTGCTTGATGCTGGCCGAGATCAGCATGCCCAGTGCGCCGAGCATCAGGCCCGACAGCACCAGCGCCGGAAGCACGGTGAGGTAGCCGATCGTCGGCGGCGCGATGTCCCAGAACCACGCGATGACCAGGAAAGCATAGACCTGGAGCAGCGACACCGCCGTGCCGGCGAGCAGCTTGCAGAACAAGAGATAGCCGCGCGGCAGGGGGCTGACCAGCAGCGTGCGCATGTTGCCCATCTCGCGGTCGTAGACCATCGACAGCGAGGACTGCATGCCGTTGAACAGCTGGATCATCGCCATCAGGCCGGGCGCGATATAGACCTCGTAGAGGATGTAAGTCTCGTAGGGCGGGATGATTGAGATGCCGAGCACCTGCCGGAAGCCGGCCGCGAAGATGAACAGCCAGACCAGCGGCCTGACCAGCGCCGACACGAAGCGCTCGCGCTGGTGCAGGAAGCGCAGCGCCTCGCGCCAAACAATGCCGTTCAGGCAGACGATGTATTCCGACAGCGAGAAGCCGCTTCGCTCAGGCGTAACCGTCGTGCTGGTCATGACGGCGGTCTCCCCGCGAGTGTTGCCGTTCCGGTCAGGCGCATGAACGCGGTGTTGACGTCCTGGGCGCCTGCGTCCGCGATCACGCGTGACACCGGGCCGTGCGCCAGCATTCGGCCCTGATGCAGCACGACGAGGTCGTCGTTTGGCATGATTTCGTCGAACAGATGCGTCGCCCAGAGCACGCCGATGCCCTGCTCGGTGACGAGCTGCCGGACATGGTCGAGAATGTCGGCGCGGGCCTTGACGTCGAGCCCGACGGTGGCCTCGTCGAGCAGCAGCAGCCGGGGCCGGTGCAACAGCGCGCGGGCGATCTCCAGCCTTCGCATCTGGCCGCCCGAGAGATCGCGTACCTTGCTGGCGGCGCGGTCGGCAAGCCCGATGCGGCCGAGCACCTCGGCGCTGCGCAGCCGCGCCTCGCGCCGCGAGATGCCGTGCAGCGCGGCGTGATACAGCAAGTTCTGCGTCAGCGAGAGGTCGAGATCGAGCGTGCGCGGTTGGAACACCACGCCCATCAGCCGCAACGCTTCACCCGGCGTCCGGCTGATGTCGTGGCCGAAGATCTTGATCTGGCCGTTCTGGATGCCGAACAACCGCGTCACCAGCGAGAACAGCGTGCTTTTGCCGGCGCCATTGAGGCCCAGCAGCGCGGTAAAGCTCGCAGACTGAACCGTGAAACTGACATCGATCAAGGCGCGGCGCGGACCGTAGCTGTGGCTGACATTGCCGATCGACAGCGCCGGCTGCACGGCCGCGGCTGTTCCAGGGCCTGCATCCGGCGAGAGCTGGCTCGCGATATGGGCGTCGGTTGCGGTCATGGCTGCGCGATCGTGATCCCCCAGGGCAGTTCGCCGACCTGAATGGTCTTGATCACCTTCTGGGATGCAACGTCGATCACCGAGACGTCGTTGGAGACACCGTTGGTGACCAGCAGATATTTTTCGTCCGGAGTGAAATCCATGTGCCAGACCCGCTGGCCGACCAGGAGATATTTGAGGACCTTGTGGCTCGTGCCGTCGACCACGGCAACGCGGTTGGCGGGGCCGAGCGCAACGAATGCGGTCTTGCCGTCCTTGGTCATGCCGATGCCGACCGGCTGGATCGCCTCGTTGCGCAGGCCCGGAATCTCGAAGGTAATCTTGCCGGTCACCTCGCGCTTGACCGGATCGATGATCGACACCGTGCCGCCGATCTCGGAGGACACCCACAATTCGGAGCCGTCGCGCTTGAACTGGGCGAAGCGCGGCCGCGAATCGACCAGCACGTTGGCGACGATCTGGCGCGTCGACGTGTCGATGAAATGCGCCATGTTGGTGGTTTCGGAGGTGTTGATCAGGATCTTGCCGTCCGGGCTGATCGTCATGCCCTCGGGCTCGACGCCGACCTGGATGTCGCCGATCCGGGCGCGCTTTTCGAGATCGATCACGGTGACCGTGTTGTCGTTCTCGTTGGCGACATACATGGTCTTGCCGGCGGCATCCTGGGTGAACAATTCAGGGTCGGGACCGGAGGGCAGGGTGTCGACGATCTCCTGGGTCTTGGTATCGATCACCTGGATCGTGTCGTCGTCGCCGACCGCGACCATCACGAACTTGCCGTCGCGCGAGAACTCGATGCCGCGCGGCCGCTGGCCGACCTTGATGGTTTTGGTCACCGTCCAGCTGCTGGTGTCGATCACCGTGACGGTGTTGCCCTTCTCGTTGGAGACGTAGGCGACGAAGGCGGACGCCGGTGTCGCGGCAAGCCAAACGAGCATCCCGGTCAACAGACAGCGGCGCCACATGCGTTTCATCTCCCTCACTGCAGCTTGCACTTCGTTTCAGGCCGGTCAACTCCGAGCGTGTCGAGTTCGGAGACCTGATGCAGGAAACCTTCCTGCGGCGAGACCGAAACGACCATACGACCATCGGCCAGCAGGATCGGCTGGCGGAGCTGCAGATTCCAGTCTCGCAGGGTCAATCGCGTGCCCTTGAAGGCGGCAATCGAGAAATCCTTGCCCTTGAGGAAAGCGATGACCTTCTTGGGGTCCCCCGAATTGGTGCGGGATGCGGCTTCCCCGATCATGCGGGCAGCGGTCCAGGCCTGCATGTCGAGTGCCGTCATGCGGCGCATGTTCAGCTTGACGAAGCGGTTTTGAATCTGGACCGCGCCCCACTGGTCATGCGCCGCATCCCAGCTGGTCGGCACCAGGCCCGCCGAGCCCGCCACCGGACGCGGGTCCCAGGTGCGGTACGGCAGATAGTTCGCGAACACCTCGCTCTCGTCGGCGGCGACCAGCACGTCGTAAGCCGGTGCCTGCTGGGTGAACACCGGCATCTGCCGCTGGATCAAGGTCACGCCGCTGTCGGTGCGACGCGCGCCGCCGGTGTCCTCGAAGGTCCGCTCCTGAACGATCTTGGCGCCGAAACGGGTGGCGGCACGGCGCAGCGCGTCGGCGTAAAGCTTGTCCTGGTCATGCGAGCCGACGACCAGCAGCCAGCGCTTCCACTGCTTCCACACCAGATATTGGCCAAGCGCATCCGCCAGCATGGAGCGGGTCGGTGCGATGTGGATCACATTGGCGCGGCAGTCCTGCTCGCGCAGCCGATCGTCGATCGCGCCGGCGTTGAGCAGCACGGTGCCGCGGTCGCGCAGCGCGTCGGCGACCTCGAGCAGGGCATCGGCGGGCAGGTCGGTGATGATATAGTCGTTGCGGCCGGCGAGGTCGGTCGCGACCTTGGCGACATCATCGCTGTCCTTGACCTTGACCTCGTCGAGCACGAAGCGCTGGTTGAGGAATTTTCCGGTTGTGTTGTTATCCTCGATCGCAAGACGTGCGCCGGCGATGCCGTCATTGTCGGCGGGCTGCTCGACCAGCGAGAGCGTCGATCTGACGCCGGCATGGCCGAGATAGCCGATATGAACCTCGACGGGATCAGCCGCCAGCGCGCCGGTCGCCACCATGCTGAGCGCGATCGTGCCGATCAGCCATCGCAACATAACTCCTCCCGCAGTCTTTTTTCACTCGGCATGGCGCTCGGAAATCCGGCCTCCATGCCGTTGACTTGCAAGATGCCGGAATTGGCCTAGCTTGCAACCCCGCTTTTTGTCGTTGCGACGTTACAAATTACGATTGGTTCACAATCATGAGATCAGCGTTTGCCTTCGCCGTTTCTTTGCTGGTGGTGTCTGCGACGGTGGCGCGCGCCGAGCCGCCCAAGCTCGCGGTGTTCGACCTCGAGATGATCGACACCAGCCTGCAGGGGGAAGTGAGCGGGCCACGCAGTGATGAGCAGGCGCGGCTGCTCCGGGCCGGCGATCAGGTGCGCAAGGAGCTCGCGGACTCCGGCAAGTTCCTCGTGCTCGACATCGCGCCCGTCAATGCTGCGGCGCATGGCAGCAATCTTCAGGCCTGCGGCGGCTGCGATGTGAAGCTGGCCGGCGAACTGGGCGCTGATCTCGTGATGACGGGCGTGGTGCAGAAGGTCTCCAACCTCATCCTCAACATCAATCTCTATCTGCGGGACGTGCATAGCGGGCAATTGCTGGCAGCGGCGAGCGCCGACATGCGCGGCAACACCGACGAATCCTGGTCGCGTGCCACCGACTATCTCGTGCGCAACCGCCTGCTCGCGCCGAACTACGGCGCGCCGCAGGCGCGGTAGCCTGCGCGCACGAATGGACCTCCGTCATCCTGAGGTGCGAGCCTTGCGGCGCATTTGCGCCGTTGGGCGAGCCTCGAAGGATGCATCGGCCCGGTTTCAGCCACACGTAGAAATTCGGGCCGTGCATCCTTCGAGACGGCCGCTTCGCGGCCTCCTCGGGATGACGGGATGAACGGACTGCGTGACGCTCAAGCCTTCAGCCGTGCGGCGTGCCAGCGCAGATGATCGGCCATGAAGGTCGAGATGAAGTAGTAGCTGTGGTCGTAGCCCGGCTGACGGCGCAGGGTGAGGGGGATGTTGGCCTTCTCGCAGGCGGCCTTCAGTAATTCGGGCCGCAACTGCTCGGTGAGAAAGCCGTCGGCATCGCCGTAGTCGACCAGCAGATCGGAGAAGCGGGCACCGTCCTCGATCAGGGCAACGGCGTCGTGCTTGCGCCACGCCTGCTTGTTGCTGCCGAGATAACCGCCGAGCGCCTTGTTGCCCCATGGCACCTGCGACGGCGCCACGATCGGCGCGAACGCGCTCGCCGCGCGATAACGATCGGGATGGCGCAGCGCGATCGTCAGCGCACCATGGCCGCCCATGGAATGACCGAGGATCGACTGCCGCGTCGTGTCGACCGGGAACTGCGCGGCGATCAGCTTGGGCAATTCCTCGGTGACGTAGCTCCACATCCGGTAATTGGTCGCGAACGGCTGCTCCGTCGCATCGACGTAGAAGCCGGCGCCGAGTCCGAAATCGTATGAGTTGGCGGGATCGCCGGGGACGCCTTCGCCGCGCGGGCTGGTGTCGGGCGCGACGAAGATCAGGCCGAGCTCGGCGCATGCCTGGCGGAATTCGCCCTTCTCGGTGACGTTGGCGTGGGTGCAGGTCAGGCCCGACAGATAGGTGACGACGGGCAGCTTGGTGTCGGCCGCATGTTCAGGGACGAACACCGAGAAGGTCATGTCGGTCTTGGCCTCGCGGCTTGGGTGCCGATAGACGCCTTGCGTGCCGCCATGCGACTTGTTTTGGGAAACCGTCTGCATTGTCGTGTTCCTCTTGGTTGGAGCGCTGCGTCAGGCGACGCCGCTCTCGATCGCCAGCCGCACCAGCTCTGCCGAAGTGCGCACGCCAAGCTTCTGGCGCATGATCGATGACGTGTTTGCGACCGTCTTGTATGATGAATGCACCAGCCAGGCGATCTCCGACAGGCTCTTGCCGGAACTGAGCAGGCGCAGGATCTCCATCTCGCGCGAGGTGAGCTTGGAGAGCGGATTTTGCGCAAAGCCCGGCCGCGCAAACGCCACGTTGCGCGCGATCGCCGGCGGCAGATAGACGCCGCCATTGCCGACCTCGCGCACCGCTTCCACCAGATCGTTGGGATCGCCGGTCTTCGAAACGTAACCCTTGGCGCCGATGTCGATGGCGCGGGCGGCGAACACCGGGTCGTCGTTCATGCTGAACATGATGAGGCGCGCAGATGCATCATGCGTCAGGATGCGGCGCGCCAGCTCGAAGCCTGAGACCGTCGGCAGGTTGATGTCAATCACGCAGAGATCGGGCTTCTCCGCGACGAACGCCCGTTCGCCGCTTTCGGCATCCGCCGCTTCCAGCAGCGTGATCTCGGGATCGTCGGCGAACACGGTGCGGCAACCGGAGGCAACGATGGGATGATCATCAACGATCAAAATGCGCATGGCGTTGTTCCGGCGACCTGCTTCGATTCACTCATCATCACGTCGGTTTGCGCGAAGGACAGGTCGGTTCCGACCGGTTGTGCACCTCGTGCGGGATTGCGATAGGGTGCGATTAGATAGCCGGGCAAATTTGGCTGTCAACGATCCTCTCGGAGGAGGGATCGCGGTCGGGGGCAACGTCATGTGGCAAAAGCTATCTTTGCGCGCGCGGATCAACCTGCTGCTGGCGCTGATCCTGGCGCTTGGCCTCGGCATTAATATTGCGCGGCTCGTGCTGGAAGCGGGGCCGCGTGTCCAGGCCGAGGACCAGAGCGTGATCCGTCTGGCGCGTGAATTCGTTGCGACGATCGTGGCCGGTCTCGACGAGGCGCCGGATCCCGATGCGCGGCTCGATCAGATCGTCCAGGACCTGAGCCGGCTGCGTCATGTCAGCATCACGCGGCAGGATGGCGCAACCGCAAAATCCCCTGACCGCCCCGAGGGCGCCGGCGATCCGCGCGCTCCGCCGCAGTGGTTCGTCGCGCTGGTTCATCCCGAGCAGACCTCGGTGCGGGTACCGATCTCGGTGCACGGCAAGCCGCAATCGCTGGTCATTACCTCGCATCCCGACGACGAAATCGCCGAGATCTGGGACGGCATCGTCACCCAGCTCGAGGTCGGCTCCGCGATCGCGGTGGCGCTGCTTCTGGTCACCATGCTGGTGGTCGGCCGCGCGCTGGCGCCGCTGGAGGCACTGTCGCAGGCCATGACCGGCATCGAGGCCGGGGACTACGACGCACGCGTCGAGCCCGGCGGATCGCCGGAATTGGCCGCGATCTGTGCCAAACTGAACCATCTGGCGGCGACCCTTGGCGATGCCGTGGAGGGTAAGCGGCAGCTCGCGGAGCGCGCGGTCTCGCTGCAGGATTCCGAGCGCAAGGAGATCGCGCGCGAATTGCACGATGAGTTCGGGCCCTATCTGTTTGCCTTGCGCGCGCATGCCGGTGCGCTGACCCGGCTGTCGGAAGTCGAAAAGCCGGAGCCTGCGGCATTGCGCAAGCACGGCAATGCCATCCTCGAGCAGGTCAACGCGCTCCAGCAGTTCACGCGCCGGATTCTGGAGCGATTGCGGCCGGTCGGACTGGCCGAGCTCGGGCTTGCGGAAGCGCTCGGCGCGCTGGTGCGGCTGTGGAGCGAAACGCACCCGGAGGTGGAGATCGAGAGCCGCATCTCGCCGGCGCTCGGCGAAACCGGCGAGATGGCCGACCTCACGATCTATCGCATCGTCCAGGAGGCGCTCACCAACGTGTTCCGCCATGCCGGCGCGACGGCGGTCGATATCACGATCGAACCGGCGGACCGGCAGGCCGGCCTACGCGGCAGCCGCGACTGCGCGCTCGTGCGGGTTCGCGACAATGGCCGCGGCCTGCTGAGGGATCACAGGCTTGGCCGCGGTTTGACCGGGATGCAGGAGCGGATCCTCGCGCTTGGCGGCACGCTTAACATCAATTCCAGCGATGATGGCGTGACGGTCGAGGCGCTCGTGCCAAAGGCCGTACGGTCCTAGACGATTGGCTGTCGCCAATATCTGAAAGCCGCCCACGCCAGCGCCACTGCGCCGGCGATCCAGAGCACGACGATCGCGATCATTCCCGCCCGGCTGGTCGGACGCTGCAAGACGGCGCCGGCCTTGGCACGGCATTCCGCCATCACCTCGTCCGGCACGAGCGAGATCGCAAGCCAGATGCCCAGCGGCAGCAGGATCAGATCATCGAGATAGCCGATCACCGGAATGAAATCCGGGATCAGATCGATGGGCGACAGCGCATAGGCCGCGACGGCGACGGCAAGGGCCTTGGCATACCAGGGCACGCGCGGATCATGCGATGCGAGATACAGCGCAACGCTGTCCCGTTTGAGGTTGCGTGCCCAAACCTTGATCGAGGACAGCTTGGTTGAGGACAACTTGATCGGAGAAAGTCTGTTGGCGGACGGCATGGCTCAACGCCTGCACGTCGGATGGAACCGCTATTCCAGCACCACATCGGCCGGCATGCCGCCGTGCAGGCCCTTGTGGACGGAGGAGGGCGCGATGCCGAAATACTTCCGGAAGACGCGGCTGAAATGCGACGAGCTCGAGAAGCCCCAGGAGAACGCGACGTCGGTGATGGTCTTGCCGTTCTGGGACTCCAGCTCCTGCCGGCAGTTCTGCAGCCGGGCCTTCCAGATGTAGTCGCTGACCGTCATGCCGCGATCGCTGAACAGCATGTGCAGATAGCGCTTCGAGCAGCCGAGCGCCGCCGAAATGCGGTCGATGCAGAGATCCGGATCGCGGAGGTGCTCGCGGATGAAGCCCTGGGCCCGCACATAGGTGGCCTCGGCGCTGCCGCGGTCGAACATCGCGCCGGTCTCGCGCAGCGGCAACAGCAGCAAGTCGATCAGCGCATCAGCCACGCCGACGGCGTTGACCGGCGTCAGCGTCGGTGCCTCGCCGAAGGCGGCATGGACGAAATCATAGGCGATGCGGCCGGTGCCGTTGCGCGCCGACAGCTTGCACGGCGCCATCTTGGAGAGCTGGAAGCCGCGCTCCTTGAGCAGGTCCTTTGGAACGATGACAACCTCGTGCCGCGTCAGCGACGGGCTGATGATGGTGTGCGGACACGACACATCGTAGGCGAAGCAGTCGCCCGGCATGATGTCGAAGTGCAGGCCGTCCTGCTCGAAATGCGAGACGCCGTGGGTCTGGAACACGATCTTGATGTAGGGGTGTTCGCTCAGCTTGATGCGCGAGATGGTGTGCGCGATCCGGTGCTGGCTTGCCTCGATCTGACACAGCTTCAGGCGCGATACCGTCGTGAAATTGACCCGGGCTTCGAGCGAGGATCCTTCCAGCGCATCGACGTCGAACTGGCCGCAAAGGTCAGTGAGCGCATCCGACCAGCGCTGAATCTGCCGCTTGGGCGTCAATCCGTTCGTGCTGAGAGAATGGACTGTATCGGACATCTTTCCAGCCACCGATTCGATCCCCACGTGACTGCTCACCGAGCTTAAGTCTGGCCCGGGATGATGCGCCTTCTCCCTGATTCTGAATAGCTTAGGGAGGCGGCGGGATTTCTTCCCGGTTAATGTCGGGTGATCCTCCGACTTAGTTCTGGGCTCGTCAAGCGCAACCTTAGCACGCGTCAATCTGGCATCCGGATCGCGCCGGCCGCGATTGATGCCCTGCAACATGAAGCAAGCTTTCCAGCCAATTCAGGGCCGGGCGACAAAAATCTGACGAAGCTTCGCTTTTGAGCAAACGGCTCTTCTCTTTTGGGCAAGTCAGCGCGCTTCAAGAGGACTACGACTGGGGCACCAAAATGGAAGAAGTGGGGCCGTTTCGGCGGAAACCCTTGAGCTCTTGAACCTGGGAGGAAATCCACGATGCGCAAGATGCTTTACGCGACCGGTCTTGGGGCAATGGCGGTATTTGCCGCCGGAGCGGCCAACGCCAATGACGAACTCCACAAGATGTCGCAGAACCCGAAAGACTGGGTGATGCCGGCCGGAGACTACGCCAATCAGCGTTACTCCAAGCTGAATCAGATCAACGCCTCGAACGTCGGAAAGTTGCAGGTCGCCTGGACGTTTTCGACCGGCGTGCTGCGCGGCCACGAGGGTGGCCCGCTGATTATCGGCAACATCATGTACGTCCACACCCCGTTCCCAAACAAGGTCTATGCTCTTGACCTTTCGCAGGACAACAAGATCGTCTGGAAGTACGAACCGAAGCAGGATCCGAACGTCATTCCGGTGATGTGCTGCGACACGGTCAACCGCGGCGTTGCCTATGGCGACGGCAAGATCTTCCTGCACCAGGCCGACACCACGCTGGTGGCGCTCGATGCCAAGACCGGCAAGGTCGAATGGACGGTGAAGAACGGCGATCCCAGCAAGGGCTCGACCGGCACCTCCGCGCCGCTGGTGGTCAAGGACAAGGTGCTGCTCGGCATCTCCGGCGGCGAGTTCGGCGTCCAGGCTCATGTGACCGCTTACGACATCAAGACCGGCAAGCAGGTCTGGCGCGGCTTCTCGGAAGGCCCGGATGACCAGCTCCTGGTCGACGACAAGACCACCGAGCTTGGCAAGCCGATCGGCAAGGATTCGAGCTTGAAGACCTGGCAGGGCGATCAGTGGAAGATCGGCGGCGGCGCGACCTGGGGCTGGATCTCCTACGATCCCGAGCTGAACCTGGTCTATTACGGGTCGGGCAATCCCTCGACTTGGAATCCGAAGCAGCGTCCCGGCGACAACAAGTGGTCGATGACGATCTGGGCGCGCAACCCGGATACCGGCGTCGCCAAGTGGGTCTACCAGATGACGCCCCATGACGAATGGGACTATGACGGCGTCAACGAGATGATCCTCTCGGATCAGACGATCGACGGCAAGGCGCGCAAGCTGCTGACCCACTTCGACCGTAACGGCCTCGGTTACACGCTCGATCGTGCCACCGGCGAACTGCTGGTCGCCGAGAAGTACGATCCGAAGGTGAACTGGACCTCCGGCGTCGACATGAAGAAGGACTCGCCGACCTATGGTCGTCCGAAGGTTCTTGATGCCGCGTCGACCGACAAGGCCGGCGAGGACGTCAACGTGAAGGGCATCTGCCCGGCAGCGCTCGGCTCGAAGGACGAGCAGCCGGCAGCCTACTCGCCGGACACGCAGCTGTTCTACGTGCCGACCAACCACGTCTGCATGGACTACGAGCCGTTCAAGGTGAGCTACACCGCAGGTCAGCCCTATGTCGGCGCGACGCTGTCGATGTATCCGCCTCCCGGTGAGACCAACATGGGCAACTTCATCGCCTGGGACGGCAAGACCGGCAAGATCGTGTGGTCGAACAAGGAGCAGTTCTCGGTCTGGTCGGGTGCGCTCGCGACCGCCGGCGGCGTGGTGTTCTACGGCACGCTGGAAGGCTACCTGAAGGCTGTCGACGCCAAGACGGGCAAGGAACTCTACAAGTTCAAGACCCCGTCCGGCATCATCGGCAATGTCACCACCTATGAGCATGGCGGCAAGCAGTACGTCGCCATTCTGTCGGGTGTTGGCGGTTGGGCAGGCATCGGCCTCGCGGCCGGCCTGACTGATCCGACGGCCGGTCTCGGCGCAGTCGGCGGCTATGCCGCGCTGAGCAACTACACTGCGCTCGGCGGAACGCTCACCGTGTTCTCGCTGCCGCAGCAGTGAGCTGAGCAACCTCGTTCCGGCGCATGGAGCGATCTCCATGCGCCGGTCCGTCTTCAATCTGCACGCGAGGATATGCTTTTGCGTAAGATCTGGTTTGTGAGTGCTGCGATCTTTGTCGTGGCAATGGGTGGAGTTGCCTCCGCCGAGGACGCTGGCGACCCGACCGCCGTCAAGTCCGAGGACGGCAAGTATCTCGACAAGGATGGAAACCCGACGTTCAAGGTTACGGCCGACGGCACGACGGACTGGTACACCTACTCCGGCTATCGCCGCTATCATTCGGAGTGCCATGTCTGCCACGGCCCCGACGGCATGGGATCGACCTATGCTCCGGCGCTGGCGAATTCGCTGAAGACCATGAGCTACGCGGATTTCATGGGCGTGGTCGCGAGCGGACGCAAGAACGTTTCCACGGCGCAGGAGAACGTGATGCCGGCGTTCGGCGATAACCCGAACGTTGCCTGCTACATGGACGACCTCTATGTCTACCTGCGCGCCCGCGCCAATGACGCGGTTGGGCGTGTTCGGCCGGCCAAGCACGAAGACAAGTCGGAAGCCTATGGAAAGGCGGAAGACGCCTGCATGGGCCACAACGACAAGAAGTGAGCCCGTCCGGTGCGAACGAGAAACCTGTTTGACGTTTTGTGGAGACCAAGATGAAGACCCGCGCCGCAGTCGCATTTGAAGCAAAGAAGCCGCTTGAGATCGTCGAGCTCGATCTGGAGGGTCCCAAGGCCGGCGAGGTCCTGGTCGAGATCAAGGCGACGGGCATCTGTCACACCGATGCCTACACGCTCGACGGCTTCGACAGCGAGGGCATCTTTCCCTCGATCCTCGGGCACGAAGGTGCGGGCATCGTTCGCGAGGTCGGCGCCGGCGTGACGTCGGTCAAGCCGGGCGATCATGTGATCCCGCTCTACACACCGGAATGCCGGCAGTGCAAAAGCTGCCTGAGCCAGAAGACCAATCTCTGCACCGCGATCCGCGCCACCCAGGGCAAGGGCGTGATGCCCGACGGCACCTCGCGCTTCAGCTACAAGGGCAAGACGGTCTTCCACTATATGGGCTGCTCGACCTTCTCGAACTTCACCGTGCTGCCCGAGATCGCGGTGGCCAAGATTCGCGAGGACGCGCCGTTCGACAAGAGCTGCTACATCGGCTGCGGCGTCACCACCGGTGTCGGCGCGGTCGTCAATACCGCCAAGGTGACGCCGGGCTCCAACGTGGTCGTGTTCGGCCTCGGCGGCATCGGCCTCAACGTGATCCAGGGCGCCAAGATGGTCGGCGCCGACAAGATCATCGGCGTCGATATCAATGACTCCAAGGAAGCCTGGGGCAAGCAGTTCGGCATGACGCATTTCGTCAACCCGACCAAGGTGGGCGGCGACATCGTGCAGCACCTGGTGGGCCTGACCGATGGCGGTGCCGACTACACCTTCGACTGCACCGGCAACACCAACGTGATGCGGCAGGCGCTGGAAGCTTGCCATCGCGGCTGGGGCGTCTCGGTGGTGATCGGTGTCGCGGAGTCCGGCAAGGAGATCGCGACCCGGCCGTTCCAGCTCGTCACCGGACGCGTCTGGAAGGGCACGGCCTTCGGCGGCGCGCGCGGCCGCACCGACGTGCCGAAGATCGTCGACTGGTACATGGGCGGAAAGATCCAGATCGATCCGATGATCACCCACGTGCTGAAACTCGACGAGATCAACAAGGGCTTCGACCTGATGCACGAGGGAAAATCGATCCGTTCGGTCGTCGTATTCTGAAATCAAAATACCAAGCACTAGGAGGATAGGTCAATGACTGTTCATATCCACCCGTCGGTCGACAATGGCGTCAAGCAAGGCTCCGGCAGTTTTGCCGGCGGCACGCTGGTCTGCAAATGCGCGGACAAGCCGGTCAAGGTCGGCATCAAGGGCGACGTCGCCCACAACCATGCCTGCGGCTGTACCAAATGCTGGAAGCCTTCGGGCGCCACCTTCTCGGTGGTCGCGGTGGTGCCGCGCGAGAACGTCACCGTGCTGGAGAACGGCGACAAGCTGAAGATCGTCGATGCGGCGGCGGTGATCCAGCGCCATGCCTGCACCGGATGCGGCACCCACATGTACGGCCGGATCGAGAACAAGGGCCATCCGTTCTATGGCCTCGATTTCATCCATCCCGAGCTGTTCCAGGAGTCCGGCTCGGCAGCGCCCGGATTTGCCGCCTTCGTGTCGTCGGTGATCGAGTCCGGCGTCAAGCCGGCCGATATGGCCGGGATCAGGTCGCGGCTCAAGGAGCTTGGGCTCGAGCCCTATGATTGCCTGTCGCCGCCGTTGATGGACGCGATCGCCACCCACGTGGCGAAGTCCAAGGCGGCCTGACGACGGCACCGTGACAAAGGCGGCCTGACCGACTCGCCTTTACGAGATCCTGCGCCGGCAGAGGGTCTGCCGGCGGGGGATATGCTGGTAGTACCCGTGACCTTGAACCTTGCATGCCTTGCGGACGACCACAGGGCATGCATTTTATTTTCCGCTTTGCCCTCGTCCTTTCCCCGATCCTGCTGCTTTCGCCGGCCGGCGCCGCGTCGCCGGAAGACCGCTATATCGCCGCGCGTGACGCCGCGATCGCCAAATTCGCCAAGCTGTCGAACGACAACAGATCAATGAGGCCGTCGACAAGGCCGAGGCGGCCGCGCGCGACGAGCTGAAGGGGCAGCTGACGGCCATCCTGTCCCAGCCGGCCCCGCCGGGCTTTGCTCACGCCCAGCTCAACCTCGACACTCTATACAAGGGCGATATGGGGTTCGGCATGCTGGACGGCCTGCGCTTCGATGCCGACACCGGCAGGGACGGGGAAAAGATCGGAGAAAAGCGTGCCGACGGCAGCTTCGTCGAGCCGAAAGCCCATATCATCGTCACCACCGAGTCTCTGTTCACGCGCTGGCTGCACGAACACAAGACCTGGTGGGACAAGGGCAGCAAGAACGTGCCGCAGCAGGTCGATGCCGCTCTGAAGTTCGAGGGCCTCTACACCCAGGCGATCTCGACCAATGCCGCGGTGGTCAATTTCGACGACCTGCCGATCGCCAAGCCGGCGTCGGCCACCCTGGCTTACGGCTTCCTGGCCGGCCGCACCCAGGATTCGTTCCCCGACAAGGCCGACGAGGTGTTCGTGTCGGCGCTCGCCGGCGGCAAGATGTATGTCGCCTATGGCGAGATCGAGCCGGCGGTGCAAGTGCCGGCCTGCACCGCGATCCGCACCGACTACAACAAGAAGGCCGATGCGGCGGCCGAGAAGCTCGAGCGCAAGCAGGTCAGCAGGCAGGCCTATGACAAGCTCGGCGACCTGCACCAGCAGGGCGAGGATGCGTTCAAGCGCTGCTTCACCGAGCGCGCGCCGCAACAGCCGGCCTTCGCCGCGGCCACCAGGCAGGCCCAGGCACTGCTCGAGGCGGCGATCGGCAAATAGCCCGGCAAGCTATCCCACTCGCCAAACAGCAGACACATCCACGCCACCTGCAGGATCGGCCAGGCGGCAAATGCGATACACAGCAGCCCATTGCCGAGCGGCTTGCCTTGTCGGCGCACCCGGATCAGGGAAGCGACCCCGAATGGAACGAGCAGAAGAAATGTCGGTGCGAAAATCGCGCCGTATAAAATGACGAGCTCCGCATGCGCGGCAATGCCGTCCTGCATGCTGGATTGCAGCAAGCAGAAGTAGATGACGAGGAGAACGGGGGCGAACAGGGCCGCCGATGCGGCCGGCGAAAATTCTGATGCAGCGATGCCAGGCATCAGCATCCATCGCCGGATGATGATCCACCCCGCTGAGAACATGATGATCAGCGGCAATCCCAGCTTCAACAGAACGTGTTGCGCGTTCAGGATGCTCGTCAGATAGAGTGCCACAGGAAATCTCCGTGAGTTGCGATATGCGTGCCTCGATCGTTCGCGATTCACGCCGAGCCATCGCCGCCTCTCTTAACAAGATGGCGGCGGCCGTGACGGACTTTGTCATGCAGAATTCGCGCTTTGTCGTGCAGGGTTCGTGGAGACGACGGAGAGAGGCGCCGCAAATGACGCGGCCCGGATTTGATCGGTAGGCATCGCGAGCCTATCTTCCCCGAAAGTTCAGCATCCCCGGGGAGACGCCATGACCGCCATTACTCCGTTCCGCATCGCCGTCAGCGACGATGTCCTCGAGGATCTGCGCAGCCGGCTGCGCCGGACCCGCTGGCCGGAAGCCGAACTGGTCGACGACTGGAGCCAGGGCGCGCCGCTGCAATGGATCAAGGACGTCTGCCATTATTGGGCCGAGACCTATGACTGGCGGCAGCGCGAGGCGCGGCTCAACCGCTTCAGCCAGTTCACCACCGAAATCGACGGGCTCGACATCCACTTCATTCATGTCCGCTCGAAGCATCCGGAGGCGCGGCCCTTGATCATCACCCATGGCTGGCCGGGATCGGTGGTTGAATTCCACAAGGTGATCGAACCGCTGACCGATCCCGTGGCGCATGGCGGCCGCGCGGCCGATGCCTTCCACGTGGTGTGTCCGTCACTGCCGGGCTTCGGCTTCTCGGCCAAGCCCATAGCGACGGGCTGGGGCGTCGACCGGATCGCCAAATCCTGGGCCGTCCTGATGCAGCGGCTCGGCTACGCCAGCTATTTCGCGCAAGGCGGCGATTGGGGCTCCGCGGTCACCACCGCGATCGGCGGACAGGATGCTGCACACTGCGCCGGCATCCACATCACGCTTGCGATGTCGACCCGGCCCAATGTCGAGGGGCAGCCGACGCCGGAAGAGACGAGGGCGCTCGACGGCATCAAGTATTATGCCGACTGGGATTCCGGCTATTCGAAGCAGCAATCCACCCGGCCGCAGACGCTAGGCTATGGCCTGACGGATTCGCCGAGCGGGCAGGCGGCCTGGATCCTGGAAAAATTCTGGGCCTGGACCGATTGCGACGGCCATCCGGAAAACATCCTCAGCCGCGACGAACTGCTCGACAACGTCATGCTGTACTGGGTCACCGCGACCGCTGCGTCGTCGGCGCGGCTCTATTGGGAAAGTTTTGGGCCGGGCAAGCGAACCCCGCACAAGGTGAGCGTGCCGACCGGCGTTGCCGTGTTCCCCAAGGAGATCGTCACGCCGGTCCGCAAATGGATGGAGACAAACTTCACCAACATCCAGCACTGGAGCGAGATGCCGAAAGGGGGACATTTCTCGGCATTCGAGCAACCCGAGCTGTTCATCGGCGAGATGCGCGAGTTCTTCGGGAAGCTGCGCTAAGCCTGACGCGTATGTTGGTCTGAAGCGGTTTGTGACAGAATGCGCCGTGTAACGGAGGACGTCGGCGTGCTGCTTGATCCCCGCCTCGGCGACTTTGAGGACAATGCCGCCAGCCCGGAACAGCGTTCGTTGTTCGCGATCTTGGGTAGCCTTCTGGTTGAGATAAGCCCGGCGAAACTGTTGTTCGCCTGGACGGCTTCGCTTCTGCTCCCCGGCGTGCTGCTCGGCCTTGCGCCACTGGTCGCATCCGCCTGGATTTCGAGCCTTTCGCAACACGCTCTTGCCCTGTCCGAAGTGGGCGCCGTGCTGGCGCTGATTGTGATCGCGGGGTTGGGATGGCTCGGCGGGCGACCGCTATTTCAAATCGCGGAAACAAGCTTCTGGTCACTGAACGCGCTCGCGGTCCAACCGAGTTATGCCTTCACGCGCGAGGCACTGGGCCATCTGGCGGAGCTGCTTTGGCGCACCGGCGCAACTCCTGCCTCTCGCACGAGGCTGCGCCGCGGTTGCTCGGTCGGCGCCGGCATACTGCTCTCCGCGGGTGCGGCATTGATCGCGGCCCTGGCCTGGCCTGCCTCGCAATGGACTGCGACCATCAATGACCTTGTTCTGATCCATCGTCTGGTGTTGCCGACGTTCGCGAACGCCGTGGTGCTGGTGTCCTGCTATCTTGCGGTCGCGGCACTGGCCTGGAGCGTGGCCGATGCCAGTATGGAACAACCGGCCGACCTGGCCGGATTCGACGCGACGCCGTCCGGAGGCCGCTGCTGGCGCCTTGCGCATCTATCCGATCTTCACGTGGTCGGCGAGCGGTACGGCTTCCGCATCGAAAGCGGGACCGCCGGTCCGCAGGGAAACGAGCACTTCAATCGCGTGCTGGCCCGTCTTGCCGAAATTCACGCCGTTAATCCGCTCGACCACGTGTTGATCAGCGGCGATATGACGGACGCTGGCCGGCCCGGCGAATGGGCGGAATTTCTCGATGCATTGGCAGCTCATCCCGAGCTTGCAGCACGCATCATCATGCTTCCGGGCAATCATGACGTTAACGTCGTGGATCGTGCCAATCCCGCGCGCCTCGACCTGCCGTTCAGCCCAGGCAAGCGGCTACGGCAGATGCGTACCCTATCGGCGATCGCGGCCGTCCAGGGCGATCGCGTGCGCGTCATCGACGGTTCCGGCAAACCGTCGGCCACGCTGAACCAGGCGCTGGCCCCTTATCGTGATCGGATAACACAGTTTGCGCAGCGCGGGGGCGTGCGCCGCGCAGCGGCGCTCCGTGGCCTGTTCGATGATCAATTCCCAATGATCCTGCCGCCGGACCAGGACGGCGGCCTCGGGATCGCCATTCTCAACTCCAATGCCGAAACCCACTTCTCCTTCACCAACGCGCTCGGTTTGGTTTCGGAAGCGCAAGCGCGGCGGTTGGAGGCTGCGATCCGTCATTTTCCGACGGCATGCTGGACCATCGCGTTACATCATCACGTGATGGAGTATCCCATGCCGGTGAAGACATTTGCCGAGCGCATCGGGACAGCCTTGATCAACGGCAGCTGGTTTGTACGCAGGTTGCAAAGGTTCTCCGATCGCTCGGTTGTGATGCACGGTCACAGGCATATCGATTGGATCGGTACATGTGGTGCGTCGAGGATCGTCTCGGCCCCGTCGCCGGTGATGGGGGCCGACGGTGCAGTCAGCTATTTCTATATCCACAAAATGATGGTCGGCCCGCACCGGAAGCTCTGCCTCGCCGAGCCCGAGCGGGTTGAGATTGCCGCAGGCTAGGACGCTTCCAGCTTATCTTGGTGCGATCCGCCACACAGATCGGCTATCCATGCGGCCGACGGACTCTCGGCACAGAAGGTCAGAATAGCGAGCGTGATCGGCACACCGATGAAGGTCCCGAACAGGCCCCAAAGCGAGCTCCAGAAGAAGATTGCAAACAGCACCAGAAACGGCGAGATCGACAATGTCGAGCCGGCCACCCTCGGTTCGACATAGCTGCCTACCACGAACTGGATGACGTTGAGACAGGCGAACACGCCAAACACCGCGGGCCAGCTCTCGAACTGCGTCATGGCCAGCAGCGTGGGGAACAGCGTCGCGATGAAAGGGCCGATGAAAGGAACGTAGTTGAGGACAAAGGCGATCACGCCCCATTCGAATGCGAATGGCAACCCGGTTACAGCGGCGAACAGGCCGACCAGGAGACCCGTGACCGCGCTCATCTGCGTCCGCACCAGCATATATTTGCGAAACTTGGCGGCCGTCGCTTTGCTGCCCTTGAGCAGGACGCGCGCAGCTGTGCGATTCTCCAACCGCTGGATTCGTCGACCAGCGTCTTCGACCTCGAGAAGTCCCAGCACGACATAGACCAGTGCGATGAGCCAGAAACTCAATGTGGTGTTGACGCGGCCCGTGACGTATTGCGTGGTGCGCAGCAGCCAGCCGACATTGAAATGCTCCGCCCAGACGCCGGCGAACGAGACGCCATGGCCGTCGAGCCAGATCACCGCGGCATCGTAGAAGGCCTGATACCGCGCCGCATCCGCAATCAAGGAGCGCCCGACGCGGCCGAACCCCCATGCTGCCAGCGAGGCAAACGCGATGCAGGTGGCAACCGTAACAACGACAGTAACGGCGAGCGCGAGCAGTTTCGGCAGCCACGACTGCAGCCGTTGCTGAACGGGCCAGACGATCGCGATGATGAACAGGGCGGCCGCAAGCGGGGCGAGCACGCTGCGCGCCTGAGCCACCGCCGCAATGACCAGCACCGCGGCGATGATGCCGGTCGTGATCTTCAACCCGCCAGCCATCCTTGGGTTACCCGATCTCCGTGAACGCAGACATTGTCAGTCTGTCTCGTCGCGCGACAAGACCGGAATTGGACCTGCGGCACAGCTACAGCAATCCTCGATAGATCCCCGGCGCGGAGCCTTCGATGGCCACCGCGCCGACAGCTTTCGTATAGAATTCCGCCGGCCCGACGCCGCCGATGATGGCGTAGCCGAAGCCCTGGTGCTTCATGTCCTCGAGGCAGGCAAACAGCAGCGCCTTGCCGATTCCGCCCTGCTGCGCCTTGGGCGCGACGCCGGTCGGACCAAAGAAGTTGCGACAGGCCGCGTCGTGGCAGGCGAATCCGAGGATTTTCTTCTGCTGGATCGCGATGAAGCAGGAGACCGGTTGGCGGCCGAACGCGACCTCGGTTTCGCTGGCCCACGCCTCGCTGAATGTCTCCCGCACCCAGGCCACAACCTTGTGCCTTTCCGGGGCGAGCGCGCGGCGCATGACAATTCCGGCCTTGAGCAATCGATCGTAGGCGGGCCGGGAATCGGGCAGGGCGTAGAGCTTGACGAGCATGTCCATCCGGCGAGCTTAGTTGAAAACGCGCCCCGCGGGCAAATCACGGGAGCAAGGTGGAGGCGCCGGACTACCATTTGCGTTGTTGCTTGTTCGCGGCCTTGTTCGAGGACATGGCTTCACGTGCAATCGCCCAGAAATACCCGCCGCAGAATGCAACGATCGCGACAATCACGCCGGCGGCGATCAGCTCTTGTATATCAGCGGTTCTCCACGTAGACGTATCGTTCATGTGGGAATTACGCCCACGAATACGACGCCGAAAAGGCAAATCGGTTTCGGGACGTAACGAGGTGGAGATGCAATGGTGACGGTCAGCGCAGCAGACAGGCGTCTTCGGGCGATCGTCGCTCTCGTCGTCATGGCCGGCGTCGGCTCGGCGCAAGCCGCCCGAACTCCCGATGTGTCGGATGCCAGTGGGAGCACCGTCTCTATGCCGACCGACGTGCGGAGCCAGACGTCCGCGATGGATGGCGTGGTCCGCGCCGTCCAGCCTTCCCGAGGGCGCTTCCGCGATCAGCGAAACCTACGGAGACTGGATCGTCAAATGCCAGCTCGACGGCGGGGCCAAGCTGTGTACCTTCGGACAGACACAACTCGCCAAGGAGACCAATCAGCAAATCTTCGCCATCGAACTGATTCCCAGGGACGGAAAGACCGAAGGCAACATCTTGATGCCGTTCGGGCTGAAGTTCGACGCCGGCGCCGTCCTCAGGCTGGACGGCAGGGATCTGGAGCAGACGCGCTTTTCCACCTGCACGGTGCAAGGTTGCTTGCTGCCGGTATCGTTTCCCGCGGTCGTGACCGACACTATCAGCAAGGCCAAAATGCTCACCGTTGCCGCGCAGAACATCAGCAACGGGCAGGCCGTCGTCTTTAACGTCCCCCTCAACGGCTTCGCCGCGGCGCTAGAGCGCACCATTCAGCTCGGAAGCTGAGCGGCGCGACGCTCCGTGCCCACCGCACGATGGCTGCGACAAATCACCCCGACGGGCAAAATCCCGCTTCCGTCGTCGGGCAAATCAGTGATCCAATTCCGCCCGTCTCACCCGATTGAGGGGCGCTTCGCGGTCGTCACGAACGTGGGTCGAGATGCGGTGGACGCCGATTGCGCAACTGACGAGTGCGCATGAAGCGGACGGTGAAGTCGTGTGGTCCTGACGCCCTAGCGGCAGGTGTCTCGTCGCGAAATGCGAATGCGTTTTGCGAAGGCGGTGACAAACAAGCCCAGTCTCGCCGGGGAGAGCACGAAGTAAGCCGTAACCCATCGCGCAGGGAAAGCCGGGTTGTTTCCGGTTACACCTGTGGTCCTACCCCCGAGCTTTCTACCCATTGCTCGGGGCCCATGGGTGCGATCGGCACCCGGCTTTCCCTGCGCCCTCTGCTTTCAGAGCGGCGAAACGAGAAGCAAAGCTCGGACGATTCATGTCGCGAGAATGCAAAGCTATGAGCACTGACAGCGCAACACACTCAGCGTCGTCCCGGCGAAGGCCGGGACCCATTACCACGAATGCGAATCTGTTGCGCGACGCTGGAACCACGGCCTGTTTTTCAACAAAGCTACCCTGTGGTTATGGGTCCCGGCCTTCGCCGGGACGACGAATGGAGAAAGCCTGCGCCGGTTTTCGCTCTCAATCCCGATACGACGGATCCGCGCGGTCAAGCTTGCGCAGCAGCGCAGGCCAGGCGAGCCCGCCGTTGCGGGCGGCGCGGCCGGGCTTCGGCAGCATCCGCTCATAGGTGTCTTCGAGGATATTTTGCGGCGGATAGATCAGCTTGGTGTTGCAGGACAGCGCCATCACCTGGGTCTGGCAGGCGCGCTCAAGGCGGAACAGCACGTTGAAGGCGGCTGGCACGGTGCGGCCGACGACCAAGAGGCCATGGTTGCGCAGGATCATCGCCTCGTTGTCTCCGAGGTCGCGGACCAGGCGTTCGCGCTCGTCGACATTGTCGGCGATGCCCTCGAAGTCGTGATAGGCGATGTGCAGGAAGCGCATCGAGGTCTGCGCCAGCGGCAGCAGGCCGCATTCCATCGCCGAGACCGCCATGCCGGCCGGGGTATGGGTGTGCGCGACGCAATCCATGTCGTGCTTGGCCATGTGGATGGCGCTGTGAATGACGAAGCCGGCGACATTGACGTCGTAGTCGGTCGCGTTGAGCAGCGTGTTGCCCTCGACGTCGACCTTGATCAGGCTGGAGGCGTCGATCTCCTCATACAGCATGCCGTAGGCGTTGATCAGGAACTGGTCGGTGGTGCCGGGCACGCGGCAGGAGATGTGGTTCGCGATCATCTCGGTCATGCCGTACATCGCCGTCAGCCGATAACAGGCGGCAAGATCGACGCGGGCCTGCCACTCCTCGGCGCTCACCTGCTCGCGAACCGATTTGACGACCTTGATCGCGGGCGAGCTGACGGGGGGATTCATGGCGTTCTCTCCTTGAGATATCTGCGGGGCCGCGGCCCGATCGTTTGCCGCGGACCATAGCAGAATCCGCGCGGCGGCAAGCTGCGCTGCGCCTGTTTATTTGCAGGTCTGGCGGGCAAAAACCGAATGCGGATTGGCGCGCCGCGCCTTCAATGCCACAATGCGGAAAACAGCCGAGGCGCACCAAATGAGCGATCGCAAGATACGTATCGCCGTCCTGCATTTCTCCCACGAAACCGTCTCGTTCCTGCCGAACGAGACCACGCTCGACGACTTCATCTATCCGGGCTCGCCGGCCAAAGGCGAGGCGCTGCTGCAGTTCGATCCCAAGAACTATATGGGCGGCTTCGTGCAGGTGGCGCGCGAGTTCTCCGAGGTCGAGCTGGTCGGCATCGAATCCCCGCTCTGGCCGAAGACCTACACCGGATCCGGCTGGATCACCGAGGAAGCCTATCGCACCTTCACCGGCAAGATGATCGCCGGATTGAAAGAGGAGGGACCGTTCAACGGCGTCTATCTGTGCCTGCATGGCGCGATGGCCGTGCGCGGCGTGCCGCGTCCCGAAGCCGATCTGGCGCGGCAGGTCCGCGACGTGGTCGGCCGCTCCGCCTTCATTGCGGCGACGTTCGATCCTCACGGCAACGAGGATGAGGCGTTCCTCGAGCAGGCGGACATGGCGTTCGCTGTCAAATATTTCCCGCACTATGACGCGCATCTGCAGGGTGAACGCGCTGCGCGCATGCTGGTGCGGGCGATCCGCGGCGACTACAAACCGGCGCACAGGACGATCAAGGTTCCCGTGATCTCGCCCACTGTGCTGCAATGGACCGGGGCGCGTCCGTGGATGGACCTCGTGCAGCGCGCGCTGGTCTGGGAGGCGCGCGAGGTCGACGTCTATGTCAACATCTTCTTCGGCTTCCCGTTCGCCGACGTTCCCGATGTCGGCATGACCGTGCAGGTTCTGACCAACGACAATCCAAAGCTCGCCGAGCAGGTCGCGCGCGATCTCGCCGGCACAATCTGGCGGCAGCGCGAAGCCTTGCTGCAATCGACCAGGCTGTACGGCATCACCGAGGGTGTTGCGCTGGCCAAGCAGGCCGTCGCCGCTGGCAACACACCGGTGGTGCTGGCCGATCACAGCGACCGGTCGGGGTCGGCGACCTGGCTGCTGCGTGAGATCATCGCGCAGGACCTCGCCAACACCGTGATCGCGACCATTACCGACGCCAGGGCGACCGCAAGCCTGAAGGCCGCCGGCGCCAAGGCCGGCGATGCCTTCGACATGGAGATCGGCGGCCGCGCTGACGAGTCGGCGGGCGATCCGGTTCGGATTCAGGGCACGGTTTCGGCGGCGGGCGAGGGCTATGGCCAGTTCTGGGTCTGCGTGCGCTTCGGCCGCAACAATGTGCTGATCCTGTCCACCTATCTGGTGCAGGTTATGGAGCCGTTCTCGCTGAAGGCGCTGGTGCCCGACATCGGCGCCTTCGACGTGATGGCGATCAAGTCTCGGGTCCATTTCCGGCGCGGCTTCGACGACAATGGATTTGCCAAGACGATCCTCCTGGTCGAACCCGACGAGCCGTTCCTCGGCACGACGCGGCTGGACAAGCTGCCGTACAAGAACGTCGATCTCGCGCAGTTCTATCCGTACGGCAAACCGGCGTTTTTGGAGCCATCGTCATGACAGGGGAACGCTATCGCCTGATCGGCTCGACCGCCTCGCCCTATGCGATCAAGTTGCGCGCGCTGATGCGCTACCGGCGGATTCCGCACGATTGGGTGATCATGACCAAGGCGCTGCGCGAGGCGACCGCGCATCTGAAGCCGATGCTGATCCCGGTGCTGCAATATCCCGACGGCAGCTACCGCGGCGAGACCACGACGCTGGCCTATGATCTGGAAGTGCGCCACCAGGGACGCTCGGTGATCCCGGAGGACAAGGCGGTCGCATTCGTCTGCGACCTGCTTGAGGACCTCGCCGACGAATGGGCGGTGAAGCCGCTGTTTCTTTATCGCTGGTGGGATCCGGAAGATCAGGCCTATGTCTCGCGCTGGGCCGGCGAGGAGTGGTCGACATCGGAGGCCGAGGCCGGCAGCCGCGAGGAGATCGAAGAGTTCCGGCAGCGGCAGATTTCGCGCATGGTCATTCTCGGCGCGACGGATGAGAACAGGCCGCTGCTGGAGGAGAGCTACCGGCGCACGCTTGCGGCGTTCGAGCCGCATGTCGGCATGAAGAGCTATCTGTTCGGCAGCCGGCCGTCGCTGGCGGATTTCGCCTGGTTCGGCCAACTCAGCGAGATGGCGACCGACCCGACCCCGATGCGGATCATGCGCGAGCGTGCGCCGTTCACCGATCACTGGGTGCGGCGGCTCGACGATGCGTCAGGTGTCGAGGGCGACTGGTATCGGCGTGAGCAGGCGCTTGGCGGGTTCGCCGAGGCGCTGCTGCGGATCGCCGGCGAACTTTATCTGCCGTTCCTGGCCGCCAATGCGGATGCGTTTGCGAAGGGCCTCGAGCGGCTCGAGATCAATGTCTGGGGACTGCCCTATGCACTGGCGCCGTTCAAATATCAGGTCAAGTGCCTGCAGCAGTTGCGCGAGAAGTTTGCCGCGCTCGATGCCGGCGATCGCGCGGCGTTGCAGCCGGTGCTGGAACGCACCGGGTGCTGGGCCATTCTGGTTGGAGGCTGATCGATCAGCGACGATAGGCAGATTCGAAACGGTCGGCGCCTACGTCTGGTGCCGGCTGCCAAGCGCGATCGCGATCGTCTCCGGCTGCTTGATCCGCTCGATCAGCATGTCGATGCGGTCGCCGCCCCAGAACAGCTCGCCGTTGAACACCATGCTGGGCACGCCGAACACGCCGAGCGCTTCGGCCTCGTCGATGATGCGATCATGTTCGGCGCGGGCAGGGCCGCGAACATAGGCCTCGAAGGTGTCGGCAGAACCACCGACCGCGGCGATCACGCCGGCAATCTCAGTCAGGTCGTCGATTTCCAGCTCGTGATTCCAGAACTTCCGGAACACCGTATCGTGATAAGGCCCGAACAGCCCGTGACGCTGCGCGAACAGCATCCCGGCGCTGGCGTAGAAGGCGTCGTATATCCGGCGCGGGCCCTTCATGGTCAGTCCCTGCGCGTTGGCGAACCGGCGCGCATCCATGTAGGCGTAGCGCACCTTGCGCCAGAAGTGCGGCGTGCGCTCCTCGACCGTGCCCATGAATTCCGGAATGCGCAGCGTGTAGGGCAGCCATTCCAGCTCGACGCCGTATGTCTCCTCGAGTTCGAACAGCCGCTTGTTGGCGACATAGGCATAGGGAGACTTGTAGTCGGTGTAGATTCGGACCCGCGGCTTTTCCATCATCTTTCCTCATCCCTGTCGCGACAATTGTTCCCGATCCCGTGCGGTGGCGCAATGCGGCGTGACGAAGGGGAGATCGCGGGCAAACGAACGGGCCCCGGTGCAGTCAAGCATCGCGGGGCCCTGCTACTTCGTTTTAGCGAAGGATGTCTGGTATCGACCAGTCGTGTTTCGGGACCTAAAAGCGCGTGGCCTTTGCGCTCCTGTCCTGCGGATATGTTCAGATTGTCGGTGGCGCACGCGGCTAGCAGCTGCTGTTTGCCTCAACGTGCACCGAGACCTTGCCGCTGAGCAAGGTCGCTGGCTTGCGCCGGTGGCGTCATGCTCCTCTCCAAGGGTGGGCCGACGGACATCTGTCCGCTTCTGCTGCCTGACAGCCGATCCCATAATCGTCCGTCAATTCCTGCGACGCGAGGAGCAAGCGCTCCAGCACCCCAACAGGTGCAGTCACCGAAATGCTGCGGCAGTTATGGCCATCTGTCAAGTTAACGAGCGAGGGAATTCAGGTCAGGAGTCCTGTCGCGACTTGGTCTTTCGATATTGGGTGAAATCCGGATCGTGCGTCATCTTCCAGTAGTCGACGAACCGCCACGGCATCGCCGAGAACACCCGGCCGCTTCTGTTGCGGTAGTAGGTCGTCATGCCCGGATGCGTCCAGATCAGTTGCTCATGCTCGGCGTCGACGTCGCGGATATACGCGTCATGCGCGTCGGGATGCACGTCGATCGCGGCGATGTCGTTCTCGATCATTTCGACAAGGCAGGCGGAGATGTAGCGGCTCTGGCACTCCGACTGGAAGATGACGCTGCCGCCATGCGCAGGGCCCGAATTGGGGCCGAGCATCAGAAAGAGATTGGGGAAATCAGGAACGGTGAGGCCGAGATAGGCGGTCGGATTGTCGTCGCGCCACGCCTGCTTGAGGTTCTTGCCGTCACGCCCGGTGATGTTGAGACGCGCTGCCATCTCGGAGACCTTGAAGCCAGTCGAGATCACGATGACGTCGTGCTGCCGCGATGTGCCATCGGCGGTGACGATGCCGTCTGCGGCGAAATGGTCGATCTTGTCGGTGACCAGCTCGACATTCGGCCTGGTCAGCGTCTTGAACCAGTTGTTGTCGAGCAGGATACGCTTGCCGTAGGGTGGATAGGTCGGCATGCATTTCTCGATCAGATCGGGGCGATCCTTCAGCTCGGACAGGATGAAGTCGGCGAGCTCCTGGCGATGCCGGTCGTTGCCCTTGTTGACGGCGCGGTCCGGATGCGGCCAGGCCGGATCCTTGCGCAGGAACGGCAGCAATCCGTCGCCGTAACGCCAGAACATGTTGAAGCGATACCACTGCACATAGAACGGCAGATGGGCGAGCAGCCACTGCGCGCCTTCGGTGATCGGATCGGAATAGCCCTTCACCGGCCGCGCCCATTGCGCGGTGCGCTGATAGACGGTGACCGAGGCGACGCGGCCCGCGATCGACGGCACCAGCTGCATCGCGGTTGCGCCGGTGCCGATCACGGCGACATGCCTGCCGTCGAGCTTGACGTCGTCGGACCACAGCGCCGAATGCACCTTCAGACCCGTGAAGGCCTCGTCTCCCTCAAAGCGGGCAGGCAGGGGATCATTGAGCTGGCCGATCGCGCTGACCAACGCGGTGGATTCGAAAGTCTCTTCGCCGCGCGCGGTCTTCAGCGTCGAGATCCAGCGCCGCCTGCCTTCGTCCCAGCGCGAGGCGACGAGCTCGGTATTGAGGCGGACGTGCTGGCGGATGTCGTATTCGCGCACGACCTTGAGCAGATAGTCGAGCAGCTCCTGGCGCTGCGCGAAATAGCGGGTCCACGGATTGCGCGCGCCGAACGAAAAGGAATAGGAGTGGTTCGGCGTATCGACGCCGCAGCCGGGGTAGCGGTTGACGTACCAGGTGCCGCCGATCTCGTCCTGCCTCTCGACAATGGTGTAGGGGATGCCGAGCCGGCCGAGCGCAACACCAAGCGCGATCGCGCAGACCCCGGCGCCGACAATCAGCACATGCTGCTGCGCGAGCTTCTCGCCAGAAGGGCGCTCGCGCCAGCGCGCGTCGCGCGGGACGAAGCCCATTTCCTCCCGCATCAGCGGGGCATATTCCGGCGCGACATTCTCGCCGAGCGTCGCGCGCATCATCCGCAGCATCAGCTCATTGCCGGGATCGGTGATGACGGGCTTGGGCGTACCGTTCGCGAACAGGCTCAGGACCGCCGCGCGGATCTCGTCCTGGATCTCCTTCGGCACGCCGGCGTCGGGGTCCGGGATCAGGCGGACGTCGCGCTTCGGCTTGTAGGGCGGCTCGAGCCACTTCTCGTCGCCGGTCATGTGCACCAGCACCATCAGCAGCACGCGGATGTCGCCCTCGGCGATGGCGGAGGACAGATCGAGGTGTTTGCGCGGAAGCTCGATATTCATGCGTTGTCCTCAGCTGCGTGGGGCTTCCGGCAGGCCGCCATAGGCGGCCCAGGTGGTGCCTGCGATGTAGCCGGCATCGACCGGCAGGTTGATGCCGGTGACGCCGCTGCTCTGCGGGGAGAGCAGCCAGGCGATCGCCTGCGCCACTTCCATCGGCTCGACCAGGCGGTTCATCGCGGTCGGCCGCGCCAGCAGATCCTTGTGCAGGGCGCCCGATGCGATGCCGGCCTCGAGCGCTGCCGTGCGGGTGAAGCCGGGCGACACCGCATTGACGCGGACGCCGGAACGGCCCCATTCGGCGGCGAGCGTCTGCGTGATCTGGATGACGCCGGCCTTGGCCGCGGTATAGGCGTGGATCGGGCCCGACGTCATGCCGGCCACCGAGGCGACGTTGACGATCGCGCCATGCCGACGCTTCGCCATGGCGATGCCGACGCTGCGCGCGACCAGGAAAGTGCCGCGCAGGTCGATATTGACCTCGCGGTCCCATTGCTCCATCCGCACTCGTTCGATCGTGTGCATCTTGCCGAACACGCCGGCGGCGTTGACGAGGCCGCTGATCGGGCCATGCGCAGTCTCGATATCGGCAATCCCTGCGACGACGGCGCTCTCGCTCGCGACGTCGAACGGCGCCGGCCACAGGACGGTGGCTGTTCCAACCAACGGCTCGGGCGCGATGTCGACGATGACGACGCGATGCCCCTGATCGGCGAGCAGCGTCGCGGTCGCCGCGCCGATGCCGCGGCTGCCGCCGGTGACGAGGATGGTGCCCTCAGCGCTCATGATTTTCTTCCCTTGTCGCTGGTGGTGAACAGGCCGCGGGTGACCAGCTTTTGGTAAGCCGTGATCACATAGTCGGGCACCGCGGTGACGCCGCGCTCGGAATAGGAATAGCGGCGGCTGAGATAGCCGCGCGCGCCCATCAGCACCTGGACGATGGCATCGAATTCCTCGTCGCTGAATGCGTTGGTCGCACCCGCTGCCCGTGCGCGTTGCAGGATCCGCACATAGGCACTGGAGATGTTGTCAAAATGCTTCTGGTAGCCGATCGGCGCGAAGAATTCGGCCTCGTTGAGGATGCGCAGGAATTCCGGCACCTCGCGGATGAAATCGAAGAAGGCGCTGAAGCGCTCAACCTCCTGCCGGGCCTCGCTCGCGGTGCCGGTGCGCGCATGGATGAAGCGGACCATGTCGAGGCCGATCTTCGGCAGCAGCTGGTCGAGCAGCTCCTGGCGGTTCTCGAAATGATTGTAGAAGGTGCCCTGCGCGACGCCGGCGGCCTCGGTGATGCGCGCGACCGAGGCTTCGGCATAGCCGTATTTGCCGACGACCTTGGTTGCGGCGTCGAAGATCTTCTGCTTGGTCCAGGCGTTGCGCTCGACCCGGTTGAGCTTTGTCACCTTGGCGGTTGTCGCTTGCGTCATGCGGTGGCCTCGAGTTCGGCGCGGAGCACGCGTTTGAGCACTTTGCCGGATGGATTGCGCGGCAGGCTGTCGCGGATGACGAGCTGCCGCGGCACCTTGAAGCCGGCGAGCCGTGTCCGGCAGTGGTCGGTGAGACTGGGCAGGTCGAGTTTGGCGTCGTCGGCCAGCACCACGATCGCGACCGGCTTCTCGCCCCAGCGTGCGTCCGGCAGGCCGATCACCGCGACCTCGCGCACTTCAGGCATTTCGTAGATGACGCGCTCGATCTCGGAGGAGGCGATGTTCTCGCCGCCGGAAATGATCATGTCCTTCTTGCGATCGGTCAGATACAGGAAGCCGTCGTCGTCGAGATAGCCGACATCGCCGGTGCGGAACCAGTCGCCGAAGAAGGCGGATGCGGTCTTCTCCGGATCCTTCCAGTAGCCCTGCGTGACCTTCGGGCCGCGCAGGCAGATCTCGCCGTTCTGGCCGACCGGCAGGCGCTTGCCGGCATCGTCACGGATCTCGATCTCGACATGGGCGATGGCGCGGCCGGTCGAGCCGATCTTCTCGATCTCGCGGCCTGCGTCCATGAAGGTATCGCCGCCGCAGCTTTCGGTGAGGCCGTAGGCATCGATGTAGCGCGCGTTCTTGAAATAGTCAGAGAAGGCGCGGATGCGGACTTCCGGCGTCTTCTCGCCGCCGCCGATCGCCCATTGCAGGCTGGATACGTCGTAGCGCTCGCGGTTCGGGCAGGTGAGGAGGGCCGTGGTCATGACCGGCGCGAACCACGCCGCGTTGAGCTTCTCGCGCTCGATCGCAGCGAGTGCGGGTTCAGGCTCGAAGGTGCGGTGAACGCACAGCATGCCGCCATGCCAGAGCACAGCGATGCCGGGCAGGTCGAGCGCGCCGACATGATAGAGCGGGCCGACGACGAGCAGTCGCGTGTCGGCGTTGAGCCCGAGCACCAAGGTCTGGTCGGCGGATTTCCAGTAGACGTTCTCGTAAGTGAGCATCACCCCCTTGGGACGATCCGTCGTGCCCGAGGTGTACATCAGCCGCATCAGGTCGCGCGGCCGGCGCACGTGGATCGGCGCCGGCGCGATGTCGGGCGCAAGGTTGGCGACGCTGGACTGAGCGACCTCATCGAGCAGCACGACCGGTGCGCCGCCGGTTGCAATCGCGGCAAACTCCTCGTCGGCGACCAAGAGGCGCGCGCCCGAATTGCCGACGATGTAGCCGACCTCATCGGCCGACAGCCGATAGTTGATCGGCAGGAACACCGCGCCGATATGGCTGGTCGCGAACACCAGCTCGAGAAAGGCCGTGCTGTTCTTCATCAGCACGGCGACGACGTCGCCGGGCGCGATCCCGCGCGCCGCGAGCCAGCCGCCGACCTGCCGGATCCGCAGATCAAAGTCGGCGTAGGCGACGTCCTCGCCGCGATATTTCAGCGCACAGCGGTCCGGAGTCCGCCGGGCATGAAATGCGATGAAGCTGGAAAGGTTGATCATTTGCCGCCCGCGGGGCCGATTCCGGCGCCGTTTTCTCCCTAGATGAATTATGAGTCGTAATTCATCTTTGGCTTGACGTCACCCCCCTTGCTCTGAAAACATCGTGGTCATGGAGACGGAACGATCTCCGGCAGGGATTTTGGGAACGCGAACCCGACAGGGAGGGGAATGATGAAGAGGACCCGGAAACCGGGCATCACCCGGCGCTCGACGCTTGCGCTGATGGGCGCCAGTGCGGTGAGCTTTGCCGCGCCATGGGTGGCGCGCGCACAGGCCAAGACGATCAAGATCGGCATGCCGACCATTCTGTCGGGCCGCGTCGCGCAACTCGGAACGTCCTCGCGCAACGCCGTGCTGCTGGAGGTCGAGAAGGTCAATGCCGCCGGCGGCCTTGCCGGACGGCCGATCGAAATGGTGATCCGCGACTCCAAGGGACAGCCGCAGGAAGCCGCGCGTATCGCGCGCGAGCTCGTCAACACCGACGGCTGCGAGATGCTGCTCGACGGCGAAGCGTCGTCGGGATCGTTCGCGGTTCACGAAGTGGCGCGCGATCTCGGCGTGCTCTGCATCCACACCTGCTCGGAAGCGTCATCGCTGACCGCCGATCCCAAGCAGCACATCCCGAACGCCTTCCGTTGCGTGCGGCAGGGCATTCATGACTCGATCGTCGGCGCCAGCTACGCGGCAGGGATCGCCAAGGCCAAAGGCCTGAAGAAATGGGCGACCTGTTCGCCCGACTATGCCTATGGCCGCGACACCACCGGCGAGTTCGTGCTGTACCTGAAGAAGTTCGCGCCCGACGTCGAGATCATCAGCGAGTCCTGGCCGAAGCTGTTCCAGCCCGATTACACCGAGGTGGTGACGAAGATCCTGCAGGCCAAGCCGCAGGCGCTTTACTCCTGCCTGTGGGGCGGCGATCTCACCTCCTACATCGACCAGGCCAACATCTACGCGATGTTCACCCAAATGGAGGTGTTCGCGGTCAACATGGCCGACTACACCGCACTCACGGTGGTGAAGAACCTGCCCAAGGGCATCCACTCCGGCGACCGCTATATCAAGACATTCCCGCCGACGCCGGAAAATGCGGCCTGGGGCGATGCCTACAAGGCCAAGTACAACGAGTATCCGACCAACTGGTCGTGGCAGAACGCCACGGCGGTCATGTTCCTCAACGAGGCCGTCAAGAAGGCGAACTCGACCGACGGCAAGAAGGTCGCGGAGGCGCTCACCGGGCTGACCATCAAATGCCCGTTCGGCGCCGATGGCACCGTGACCATGCGCGCCGACGATCACACGCTGGTCGGCTACGCCATCGGCTGGGGCACCACGATCCCACAGGAGCCCTACGTGCCCGACGTGAAGGCCGGAGACTGGAAGACCATCTTCGAGCTTGAAGCCGAGTGGAAGAAGAGCAAGGGCTACACCTGATCCGCATGTCGGGCGCAGGCGGCAATCTGCTGCCTCCGCCTCGCATCTGATGTTTGTCGCGCGCCGACGTTGCGGCCCGCCGTAATGGATGATTCTCCGTGGACCTCGACGCGCTTGCCAGTTGCCTCGCCAGCCCTGCCTGCCTGGTGACGCAAACCACCAGCGGCCTGATCATCGGCATGCTGCTGTTCCTTGTCGCCGTTGGGCTGACGCTGATCTTCGGCGTGCTCAAGGTGGTCAATTTCAGCCACGGCGCCTTCTATATGTTCGGCGCCTATTTCGCGATGACGGCCTATCAGCTCACCGGCAGCTTCGCGCTGGCAATGCTGAGCGGTGCCGCCGGCACCGCGATCCTTGGCCTGGTCTTCGAGCGCGTGTTCATGAGCCGGGTCTACGGCCGCGATGTGCTGATGCAGCTCCTGGTCTGCTACGCCTTCGTGCTGATCTTCGACGATGTCGTCCGCATGATCTGGGGGCCGGAATTCAGGTCGATGGGCATGCCGGCCGCGTTCCAGGTGCCGCCGCTGTTCATCGCCGGCGGCGTAGTGCCGCCATACTATCTGCTCTTGATCGGGGTGGCGCTCGCCGCGGCGGTGGTTCTCGGCCTGGGGCTGGCGCGCTCCAGGATCGGCAAGGTAATCCGTGCGGCCGCGCATAATCCCGGCATGGTCTCGGCGCTCGGTATCAATACCGGGCTGATCTATGGCGGCGTATTCGCGCTCGGCGGCATGCTGGCGGGACTGGCGGGAGCGCTTGCCGCGCCGGTGCGCTCGCTGACACCGGGCATGGGCTTCTCGGTGCTGATCGAGTCCTTCATCGTCACCGTGATCGGCGGCATGGGCTCGATTATCGGCGCGTTGATCGGCGCGCTTTTGATCGGCCTGATCCGCTCCTTCGGATCGCTCGGCTTCCCGCTGTTCACCGAGGGGCTGATGTATCTCTTCATGGTGATCGTGCTGGTCTCGCGTCCGACCGGGCTGTTCGGCAAGGAGGTCGCATGACCGAGTTGCAGGCCGGGCAGGGCACGCAGCCCCTCGATGTTGCCCGGATCGACGCCAGGCCGCAGCGTTACCGCGATGTCCTGATCGCGCTGGTGGCCTTTGTCGTGCTCGCGCTGCTGCCGTTCATCTTCGGCAGCAAGCAGCTGCTCGACTTCGTGATCCGCTGCGCGGCCTATGGATTGTTCGCGACGTCGCTCAACCTTCTGGTCGGCTATACCGGTTTGATCTCGTTCGGCCACGGTATGTTCTTCGGCCTCGGTGCCTATGGTTTCGGGCTGATGATGCAGAAGACCGGCGTGCCGATCCCGGTGGCTTTCGTCGCCACGCTGGCGATGACCCTGGTCGTCGCCGTCGTCATCGGAGCGATCTGCGTGCGGCTGAAGGAGATCTACTTCGCCTTCGTCACGCTGGCATTCCAGATGCTGATTCACTCGACCATCCTGTCGTGGCAGTCGCTGACCGGCGGCGACCAGGGCCTGCGCGGCGGGATTCCGCGGCCGCCGTTTCTCGGCATCGATCTGTCGAATCATCTGCATCTCTACATCACGAGCTGCGCCCTGCTGGTGATCGGCCTGCTGCTCATGCGCCAGATCGCGCAATCGCCGTTCGGCTATACGCTGCGCATGATCCGCGACAACGCCACGCGGGCGAGCTTCATCGGCATCGATGTCTGGCGCGCCAAGCTGACGATCTTTGTGCTCGCTGCGCTGTTCGCGTCGACCGGCGGCATCATCATGGCGCTGTTCGTCTCCGGCGCCTATCCCGAGTTCGCCTATTGGACGATCTCGGGCGAGGGCATCTTCATCAACATGCTCGGCGGCGTGACAACCTTCCTCGGACCGATGGTCGGCACGGTGCTGCTGCTGATCCTCAACGATACCGTTACCCGCTTGACCGAGTATCACGGCATCGTGCTCGGCATCGTGATCCTGTTCTTTGCCATTGGCCTGCGAAAAGGCCTGATGGACTTTGTCGTCGAATGGTTCGCGCAGCGTCGCGGAGAAGTCGGGGAGCGGGCGCCATGACTGCACAGATGCGGATCAGCGTCGTTACCGGCGGCGCCAGCGGCATCGGCGCGGCGTGCGTGCGTGAGCTCGCAGCGGCCGGTGATCTCGTCGCCGTCGTCGACCGCGACATCGCCAAGGCGCAGACGGTTGCGGCGGAAGTCGGTGGCAAGGCGTTTGCGGCCGACGTGGCGGACGAGCGCAGCGTCGAGGCCTGTGCGGCCGCGATCGAGCGCGACTGCGGCCCGGTCGCGGTGCTGGTCAACAGCGCCGGCATCATCCAGGTGCCGGCCCGTCCGCACGAGCTGCCGATGACCTCCTGGGACGACGTCGTGCGCGTCGACCAGCGCGGCACCTATGTCGCCTGTGTTGCCTTTGCGCGGCAGATGATCGCGCGCAAGCGCGGCAGCATCGTCAACATCGCCTCGATCGCCGGCATGCGCTCGATGCCGTTGCATGCCTATGCGCCCGCCAAGGCGGCGGTGATCGCCATTACCGAGTGCCTCGCTGCCGAATGGGGGACCTCCGGCATCCGCGTCAATGCCGTGTCCCCGGGCTATACGCTGACGCCGGCGCTGAAGAATGCCATCGATCGCGGCGAGCGGGACGTTTCCGCGCTGGCGGCGAACGCCGCACTTCGCCGCCTCGTCGACCCCTCGGAGATCGGCCGCGTCGTCGCATTTCTGGCTTCCGACGCGGCCTCCGCGATGACCGGCGCCAACGTGCCGGTCGATTGCGGCTGGCTTGCCGGCACATCATGGAGCACCTATGGCGGTCTACGGGAGGCGAGTGGCTAGCCATGCTGGAGATTCGCGGACTCTCGAAATCCTTTGGCGGCGTCAAGGCGACCGACAACGTCTCGCTCGACTTCGTCGACGGTTCGCTCACCGCCGTGATCGGTCCCAACGGCGCCGGCAAGAGCACATTCTTCAACCTGATCACGGGCGCGCTGCAACCTGATGCCGGGCAGATCTTGCTGAACGGCGTCGACATGGCGGGCAAGGCCCCGCCGGAGATCGTGCGCCATGGCATCGGCCGGGCCTTCCAGGTCGCGAGCATCTTCCCGTCGCTGACGGTGGAGGAGACGATGCTCGCTGCAGTCTGTGCCGATCAGCGCCGCGCCGGCGTGATGCATCGCCGGTTTCCGCTGGCCGAGACCCGCGACCGCGCCGAACATGCGATGGAACTGCTCGGCCTTGCCGGTAAGCGCAACCGGACCGCGGCGACGCTGTCGCACGGCGACCAGAAGCTGCTCGACATCGCGCTCGCGCTGGTGCTCGAGCCCAAGGTGCTGCTGCTCGACGAGCCGACCGCGGGCATGGGCACCGAGGAGCGCTGGCGCATGATCGACAAGGTGCGTGAGCTCTGGGAGAAGCAGAAGATCACCGTCGTGTTCATCGAGCACGACATGGACATCGTGTTCAAGATCGCGCCTCGGATCGTCGTGCTGTGCTACGGCCGGATCCTGGCGACCGGGACGCCGGACGCGATCCGCAGGAATGATGCCGTAATCGAGGCCTATCTCGGCAGCGACGACCATTCGGGAGCGGTGGCATGAGCGCGCAGCCGGTGGTGCAGGTCGACGACCTCGACGTCTATTATGGCACCAGCCAGATCCTGTTCGGCGTCGGCCTGTCGGTGCGGCAGGGCGAGACCATGGCGTTGCTCGGCCGCAACGGCGCCGGCAAGTCGACCACCATGAAGGCCATCATGGGGCTGGCGCCGGCGCGCCGCGGCAAGGTGACCCTGCGCGGCCAGGTGGTCTCGGGAATGAGGCCGTATCACATCGCGCGGGCCGGGCTCGGCTTCGTGCCGGAAGACCGCCAGATCTTTCCCGAGCATACGGTGGAGGACAATCTCGTCATCGGTCAGAAGAAGGGGCCGGATGGCGAGGACGAGTGGTCGATCCGCCGCGTCTATGACGTGTTCCCGCTGCTCGAGCCGCTGCGGCACCGGATCGCCGGAAGGCTGTCCGGCGGCGAGCAGCAAATGCTGGCGATCGCCCGCACGCTGATGGGCAATCCGGTGCTGCTGCTGCTGGATGAGCCGAGCGAGGGGCTGGCGCCGATCATCGTGCAGCGCATCGGCGAGTTGCTGCGGCAGCTCCGCGGCACCGGTGCCACAGTATTGATCGCCGAGCAGAACATGCATTTTTGCCTTGGCCTTGCGAGCCACGCGACGGTTATCGACAAGGGACAGATCGTCTACACATCCTCCATCGAAGAGCTGAAGGCCAACGACAATGTCCGGCAGCGCTATCTGGCGCTGTAGGGCATGATCCGGGAAAAGCGCGCAGCGGTTTTCCCTCGCGACAAGCGCGCAGCGTTTGCGCGGGGATCATGCCCAAGGGACAGGGCTCTTCGGCAGCGATGGGAGGACAAATGGCGGGCAAGCTGACGCCGACGCATGAAGCGCCGTATCGCGGGCTGAAGGTACTCGATTTCGGGCAGGGGATTGCCTCGCCCTATTGCGCGATGCTGCTCGGTGTCTACGGCGCCGACGTCATCAAGGTCGAACCGCCGGAGGGCGACTGGTCGCGCTATCTCGGCACGACCTACGGCAATCATACAACGCTGTCGGCAGTCTACAACCGCGGCAAGCGCAGCCTGTGCCTCGACATGAAGCACAAGGACGGGATCGCGATCGCGCAGCGGTTGGCGCGCGAGGCCGACGTGCTCATCGAAGGATTTCGTCCCGGCGTCGCGGAGCGGCTCGGGCTCGGCTATCAAGGCCTGTCGCGCGACAATCCCGGCCTGGTCTACCTGTCGGTCAGCGGCTTCGGGCAGAGCGGGCCGTATGCCAAGCGGCCCGGCTCGGATTCGGTGGCGCAGGCGTTCTCGGGGCTGGTCTCGGTCAATCTCGGCGCCGATGGCGTGCCGCATCGGGTCGGTACCACGATTTCCGACGTCGTCACCGGCGTCTATGCGTTCCAGGCCATCGCCACGACGCTATTCGCGCGTGCGACCGTCGGCACCGGCCGCTGGATCGACGTCAATCTCTGCCAGTCGACGTCGGCGCTGCTCGGCCACAAGGTGGCGGAGTTCATCCTCGAGGGCGGCGCGCCGCGCGCGCTGAACGTTCCGGCCGGCACCTACCAGACCCGGGACGGCTGGATGATGGTCACCCTGGTGAACGAGCCGCAATACAAGCGGCTATGCGGTGCGATCGGCCGTGAGGACCTCGCCGGCGACCCGCGTTTTGCCGACTTCGCCCGGCGCGCCGATGCTGCCGATGCGCTGATCCCGCAATTGCGCGAGGTGTTCCTGACCCAGGCGACGGACGCCTGGCTGACCCGGCTGCATGCGGCCGATATCATCGCAGAGCGGATCCTCGATCCCGGCGAATGGCTGCGCAACGCCCATGTCGAGGCGACCAGCGCGTCGGTGCGCCAGGACACACCCGGCGTCGGCGCGGTCTACACGCCACGCACGCCGGGGATCGCGAGCCTGTCCGAGGATCAACTTTGCCCCGCGCCTGACGTCGGGCAGGATAGCCGCGCCGTGCTGACGGAGGCTGGCTTCGGTTCCGCCGAGATCGATGGCCTGCTGCTCTCGGGCGCCGTGCGACAGGCCAAGAGCTAACGGGAGGCAGTACATCATGAGCACCGACCTCGTTCGTTACTCGGTCACCGACCAGATTGCGGAGATCGTGCTGGATCGGGCGCCGGTGAATGCGCTCAGCATTCCTCTGATCGACGCGCTGCTGGCGGCGCTCGCGAAGGCGCGCGAGGACGACGCGGTGCGTGCCGTCATCATCAGCAGCGCCCACAAGGTGTTTTGCGCCGGCCTCGATCTCGACATCGTCAGGGGCAAGCCCGCGATCGAGACCAAGACATTCCTCGAGCGGCTGTATTTCGCGCTGAACGATACGCAGTACCGCATGGGCAAGCCGACGATTGCGGCGATCGATGGCGCGGTGCGCGCCGGCGGCATGACGATCGCGATCTCCTGCGACATGATCGTCGCGGGCGACGGCTCGACCTTCGGCTATCCCGAGATCGATGTCGGCCTGATCCCGGCGATCCATTTCGTGCAGTTGCCGCGGCTGGTCGGAAAGCACCAGGCATTCGGCCCGCTGTTCCTTGGCGAGCCCTTCGATGCCGCGACCGCCTTTCGCATGGGCCTGCTCAGCGAGGTGGTGCCGAAGGGCACCGCGCTCGCGCGCGCCCGCGAGATCGCACGCAAGCTCGCGGCGAAATCGCCGATCGTGATGAAGATCGGCCGCGACGCCTTCATGCGTGCGGTCGATGCCGATTTCCGCCGCTCGGTGGAAAACACGGCGGAAAGCTTCGTTGTGGTCGCATCGACGGAAGATTGCCAGGAAGGGCTGAATGCGTTCGTCGAGAAGCGGACGCCCAACTACAAGGGACGGTAAATGGCTGGATTGTATTTCGAGGAGTTCGAGATCGGACGGGAATTCCATCACGAGTTCAGCCGCACCGTGACCGAGATGGACAACACCATGTTCAGCCTCCTGACCATGAACCCGCAGCCATTGCATATCGACGCGCATTTCTCCGAGAAGACCGAGTTCGGCCAGCGGCTGTTCAACAGCCTCTATACGCTCGGCATCATGATCGGCATGAGCGTGTACGATACGACGTTGGGAACGACCGTCGGCAATCTCGGCATGACCGACGTCAAGTTCCCGAAGCCGGTGTTTCACGGCGACACGCTGAAGGCGCACACCAGAATCATCGGCAAGCGCGCCAGCAAGTCGCGGCCCACCCAGGGCATCGTCGAGTTCGAGCACACCATGACCAACCAGCGCGGCGAGGTGGTGGCGAGCTGCCGCCGCACCGGCCTGATGCACTGCAAGCCGAAGGCGTAAGCGATGCGATCGTTCCTGTTCGTTCCCGGCGACAGCACCCGGAAGTATGAAAGCGCGAAGAAGACCGCAGCCGATGCACTGATCCTCGACCTCGAGGATTCCATCGCGCCGGACCAGAAGGTGGTTGCGCGGGGCATCACGCGCCAGATGCTCGATGCGCGCAATCCGGAGCAGAAGCTTTATATCCGCGTCAACGCGCTCGACACCGATCTGACGCTCGGCGATCTCGCCGCCGTGATGCCCGGTAAACCCGATGGAATCGTGCTGCCGAAATGCGCCGGTGCCGCCGACGTCAACCGGCTCGCACTCTATCTCGACGCATTCGAGGCCGCCTCTGATATCGCGCAGGGCACCACGCGGATCGTGACGGTCGCGACCGAGACGGCGCGGGCGGTGCTGAAAATCCTCGATTTCGAGAACATGAGCCCGCGGCTGTGGGGCATGATGTGGGGCGCGGAGGATCTCGCGGCCTCGCTCGGGGCAACGCGCAACCGCAGTGACGGCCGCTATCACTCGCCCTTCATCCTGGCGCGCGATCTCTGCCTGATCGGCGCGGCCGCCGCCGGCGTCGTCGCGATCGATACCATCGCGACCGACATCAACGATCTCGATGCTTTGAAGGCCGAGGCGGTCGCCGCGCGCCAGGATGGCTTCCTCGCCAAGGCCGTGATCCATCCCAAGCATGTCGACGTCGTCAACGCGGCCTTCATGCCGACGGATGAGGAAATCGCATGGTCGGAGCGGGTGATCGCCGCGTTCGCCAATAATCCATCGGGGGTCGCCAAGATGGACGGCAAGATGCTGGACAAGCCGCATCTGCGCGCTGCCGAGAAGATCCTGGCGTCGCGCAAGAAATAGTCGGGAGGCCGGCTCCATACCGCGATGTTGCGCGATAGCGAGGCGCGGCTGCGGCGGTCGCTGGCGATCGACTGAACCGCAGGAATCAGGAATGAGCGACGGCCGACTTGCCGTCCTGCTGCTTCGACCACGAGACGTAGTAGGCGACGGCCGTCATCGCCGCGATGCCGGCGATGCTGACCGCGACCTGCCTTGCCAGTGAGTATGGACCCGTAATCAGGATCAGGTGCGCAGCGAAGGAGAGGAAGACGCCTGCACAGAACACGGCCAGCCATTCCTCGCCACACTTGATGATCGGCTGCAAGGCGTGAGATCGCAAGTAATCCCAGTCGCGAGGCACTAGCCAGCTGAACAGGAATGTCAGGACCAGGAAATGCAGGATGCGATGAGGCGCGACATCCTCCCGGTCGTTTGGCAGCAGCACATCGCTCAGCCCGCTCGGCATCATTTGCGCGAGTGCCGGGATATCGCTGCTCGAGACAATCGTCAGGGCGAACAGCAGATACAGCAACGCCATGGCGCGCAGCGCGGGAGCAGCCTGCATCGCGCGGATCGCGGGCGCATATCGCGCGCCGATCAGCGCGAGCCAGCCGCCCATCATGAACAGCAATTGCCAGCAGAACGGATTGAGGTACCAGTCGCCATACGGATATGACGACAGGTTCCAGTCGAGCAGCCGACCGGCCGCATAGAGGGTCACGGATGCGACGACCGTCGCGTTCGGCACGTACAACAGCCCGAACACGATGATGGGCTGGAACGCCATCAGGGCAATAGTGAGTTGCAGTACGTCGAGGTTGAGCGGCTTGGCTTGCAGGAACAGGCCGTAGATCAACGTCCGGATCGGGTGATCGATGAAGCCGGTGATGTTGAACTCGCTGATGATCTCGGGCGCCGCGGTCCGGGTAGCGACATAGCTGATCAACTCGACATAGATCACGAACAGAACGATATAGGCGGCATAGAGCTGCCATACGCGCTTGAAGATGCGAGTTGCGGCGACCAGGAATCCACGTTCCAGCGTCATCCTGGCGTAGATGAGCGTCACTGCGTAGCCGCCGACGAATACAAAAAGGTCGGTTGCGCCGCTGAAGCCGAAGTTGCGCATGGTCAGCGCGCCGACGACGTTGTGCGGAATATGGTCCAGAAACAGAAACCAGTTTGCGATGCCGAGCAGCAGCGCGATCCTGAGATCGCCATCGGCTTTCGCGATCTCGGCGTTTGTTGTCGAAGTCATCTGAAGCTTAAATTTGCCGGCCCGAGAAACGAATCGCCAATCTAGAGGGAACCCGCGCCTGGTCCGAATAGACTTTGCGTGAACCCTATCTAGTCTGTTTCGGGTTCCGGCCAAGTGGCCGGCTCAAGAAAGATCACGTTTTCGCAATCAACTCGTGAGCGGTGTCAGACCGGCTCGTGTTTGCGCAGGTCGCGGGCGTGATCCAGCGTATTGGCTTGCAGGTTCGCGCCGGTCACGGGGAACTCAGGCAAGGCGGCCTCGGCCAGCAGGTCGTCCGTGACATCCTCGACCGAACGCTCGGCAATCTCGTGAATGAAGCTGATGTTCGTATATTCGCCCGAGGCGATTCGTGAGACGACGTCGCGTCGTGTCATTTCGGGATCGACGATCGCCTCGCGGCCACGGCGACCATAGTCGATCATCACGACGAAATACTGCATTGCCTGATCGTTCGATGTTCTGACTGTCACCCATTATTTCCGATAATCGGAAGTATGTCAAGGTGAATTGTCGAAAACCGAAATTCAGGCATGCATGGCCGGACCGATTCATCCCGAAGGCGTCCGAATCGGTCCGGCCGGTCCCTGGAGCGGCGCGGTTACTTCTCGGACGATCGCCCGCCCTGCGTCCGGGCGGATTTGCGACCCTTCGCCGCCGATTTGCCGCGCAGCCTGTCGATCTGGCCGCGGGGCAGGGTGACGCAGATTTCGCCGATCCATTCGAGCTTTACGCCGTTGATCGGCTTGGCGTTAAAGCTCTTGAGGTTGACGGTGCCGGACGAACTGCCGCGTTCGATCGTCTTCAGATACCGCTCGCCGCTCTTCAGCCGGACCGCAGCTTCCTCTCCGTAGAAGCTCGACAGCGGATAGCGCTGCTCGCGATACACCACGATGACGTCGCCGTTCTCGTATTTCGGCAGCATCGAATCGCCCGAGACCTCGAAAGCGACGGTCTCCTCCGTCATCGGGAACGGAAGCTCGATTTCGCCGAGACCCTCCGGCGGGACCTGCTCGAGCTCCGGCTGGATCGAGGCGCCGGCGCCGACCCGGCCCACGATCGGCACCGAATTCAGCTCCAAATACTCCATGATCGGGGCAATCTCGGATGCCTTGATCAACCTTATTCCGGACAGGATTTCGGAGACCGCCCCGGCCCGAACCCCCATCGCGCGGGCAAGCCCGCCTTTGCTCTTCCCAGTCTTTTCCAGTGCTCGTTCGATCAGCGCCGCGTCCAGCATGTTTCATCCTTTCCCAAACCCGGACACATTATATCCGTTACGATTATCAGAAACAAGCTTGACTTTTTCTTCGGAATATCGGAAGGTATGCGAGGCGCCGGCGGAATGACAGAAATGGGAATTTGGAATGGAAATGATGAACTGGCTGCCGGAGCATTCGGCAGCCCTGCAGGATCTCCGCGCCCGCGGCTTGTCCTATTCGGAAATCGCTGACACGATCAACGCTACCTTCAATACGGCCTATACGCGCAACGCGGCGCTCAGCCGAGCGCAGCGCATGGGGTTGGCGGGCCTCGAAAGGCTCGAGCCGTCCCTGCCGGAGCTCCCAAGGATCGGGCGGCTGCGTGAAGGGCGCGCCGAACTGACGCGGGATCTGCTTCGCGAGCCAAAGATCTTCACTGAAGCGATCCTGAAGCCACGGCGAGGCCGGTATTGAGCGTCGCCTGGCTTCAAGCCATCGGCGCCGATTGAGGCAGTTCATCACCTGACCGACGGACATCAACCGCGATCGCGCGGAAGCCTCCGCGCGCCCATCATCAGAAATCTTAGAGGTTACTATTGCCGCGAGCCAAGCGCCGGAAGCCGTACGATCCCGCCGGAGCGCGCGAAGCGGTCAATGCGTGACGCGCATGGTTGGGTGGTTCGTAAAAAAGCTGTGACTGCACTAATAGCTGTGACTGCACTAATAGAGGCGGAAAGCGAGCGGGGCTACGGCTTAGGGTCGATATGTCAGGTAAACTGCCTCTCACGTGATTAGCATCCTCAACCACGCTGACGAGGCTGCTGCGCTTTGCTATTGTTTTTGCGCAGAGAGAAGCGCGGGAGCAGCCTTATGGTGCACGCTCTCATTGTACACAAGGACCGGCTGCCTCAGCCGCAAAAGATGCATCAAGCGGCACAATATGTCCGCATGTCCACCGACTACCAGAAATACTCTATCGAAAATCAGGCGGTGGTTATCGCGGCCTACGCCGAGCTTCATAAACTCACGATCGTGCGCACCTATCGCGATGAGGGCGAAAGCGGCCTGAAGATCGAGAATCGAACTGGCTTAACCGAACTGATTGACGATGTTCAGTCCGGTCGAATTGAGTTTGGTCATTTGCTGGTATTTGACGTCAGTCGATGGGGGCGCTTTCAGGACGTTGATGAGAGCGCGCATTACGAGTTCATATGTCGAAAGGCCGGCCTCAAGGTTGCCTATTGCGCCGAGCAATTCGACAATGACGGCAGTCTCCTTTCGAGCATTGTTAAGAATATCAAGAGGGTCATGGCGGCGGAGTTCAGCCGGGAGCTCTCAGCCAAGGTACTTGCAGGAGCTTTGCGTCTGGCAAGTCGCGGATTCAAGATGGGTGCCCCGGCACCTTATGGTCTAGAGAGACGGCTCGTCGACGATAAATGTAGGCCGAAAGGAGTTCTGAAGAGCGGCGAGCGGAAGTCTCTTACCACAGACCGCGTAACACTCGGGCCAGGCTCGCGAGATCAAGTCGACGTCGTGAAGTGGGTCTTCGAAGAATATCTACGATGCAAGTCGCAGGCGGAAATCGCGCGTGAGCTTAACCGACGAGGCGTCCTTACGAACCGAGGATACCGATGGCAGCAAAGTGCGATAAGTACACTTCTTCATAACGAAGCGTATATCGGCAACTCCATCTACAATCGTGACACTGCGAAACTAGGAGCGAAGCGAACGCACAATCCGAGAGAGCTCTGGATCACACGTAAGGGCGCGATCGAGCCAATCATCAAGCGTGATGCATTTCTGCGCGCAAAGAAGACAATGGAGGAGCGTTGCGTCCGTATTTCCGAGAAGGAGATGCTCGTGCGCCTTCGTAAGGTCCTGATGAAGAACGGCAAGCTCAACGCCTCGATTATTGATGCAAGCCCCGGTTTACCTTCGCTCACCACGTATCTAGTTCACTTTGGCACGCTTCGAAATCTCTATCGACTGATCGGCTACACGGGCAACCAAGACCGCTTCGAGAAGCTTGACGCGCACAGAAAGTGGGTCAATTTCCACCTCGACAATGCCAGCCGTCTTCGCGAAGCCTTTGAGGGTGCGGGTAGGCGCGCCACACTTGATCTGTCGACCGAATGTTTGCGGGTAGATAACGCCGTGAATATCTGCTTCCGATTGGCCAAATGGCGCAAGTATGGGGGCCAGCCGCTGCGCTGGGCGATGGTTCGTCACGTGGCATTGCAGAGGGGATGGGTCGTCGCGCTAAGGATGGGTGAGAACAACGAGGCGGTCCTGGATTATCTATTATTGCCGTCGGCGTCGCTTTCATTCAAGAGCCATGTATTCTCGTTTTCCGAGGACACACGCGCGGCCTACAAAATCGAGCGCTTTCAGACTTTCGAGGCGCTGTCTCGATCGCTAGTAGAGCGCGTCTGAGCGAGCTAAACAAAAGCAGACAAAAAAAGAGCTGGAGCGGCTAGGTACCGCTCGACTGAGCAACGTTGTGCGCACTACACTCACCACGATGATGACCAAGAGCAGCGGCCGCGCTTACGAGACCACTGCTCTGGGATGTACGCTCGCAAGCCCCCGACTCTTTTGCCAAGATAGTCCGAAGGTCCATTGTGATCGACGTCAGTAACAATGCGCGGATTGTCTTGGTCGCCCCAGCCCTGCTGCCAAGAAAAACCATTCAGCGTCGGAGGACCGAGAGCCAGCTAAGTATCTGAATATGAAAGGCTGATATCTGAACTCGGAAACGAGCTTCCAGACCTTTGCTGTAGGTGGAGCAGCGGCTTAGGGTCGGCGGAGAAATGCCATTAATCTCAACGGCTAACTCGCCGCTCGGTAGCCTTTTTGCGAACAAGAGCCGATCAATTAGAACGCAAATTTTTAGGGATGGCGGCAAGAAGTCCCGCAAAAAGTCCCGGACTGTGGGTCGAGCGTTCGCATAGCATTCCCGCTCAAAACGATTGATCAGATCAAAGAGCAGGATTTGGCAATAGCTTCAGCACTCCGACTGCGATGAAGCCAACCGTCCAGATCGTCGAGAGCCTTCAGGTCCGGGCGACGAGCGTGGCAGCCCGTTTGCTGGGGCGCAGTCCTGCCAAGCGGTGGCATTGGGTGCATCTTCACCCAACCTCGTTAAAATCTTACCTCATGCGCTGATTGTATCAAGCTGGAGGGGCCCTGTGCGGCGACGACTTTTGTGCTTTTTCAACCTACGGACCGGCGTTGCCGATCTCTGCACGCGATGGTAGCCTGCAGCCATTTCAGAGGGGGTGACCCATGCTTTTTCGATTTTTATGCCTGTCCGCTGGTTTGGTTTTGATGGCCCACTCGGTTTCCGCTCAAGATGATCGCCTGAGGGAGATCAATATCAGCCCTGAGGATACTATCAAGTTGCAGCCCGGAGAAACGCGGGTTTTTGAGTTTGAGCAGCCCGTGAAACAGATACTTACTCCAGGCGGCGAGAACACGGTGGTCATGTCGCCGCAAACTGATCGAACATTCAGCATCCGTGGCGGAGAACCGGGGCAGACAGTTGTGACGGCCTTGGCCTCTGACGGTCGCGTGATCCGGCGCGTGCGGATTGTGGTCGGCGGACATCTCGTCAGGATCTATGGTGCCGATCAGGATAGCGCCTTTGTCCCACTGATCTGTGACGAATTCCGCTGTGATCCGCTTCCTTCGAAAGACCCGATACCGAAATCCGTAACGGTGCGAACGCCGATGCGGGGTGGGGGCTTCGTCGAAAAGACCTATTAACCCATCACGCGGCTCATGGCCGGGCGCGGTTCGGCAAGGCGGCGCTTCTGCTTGCTCAAAAGCGGCTGGGCAGGTTCGAGCGGGGTTTTGGTGCGTCGAGGCTTTTTATTGGCTGCTTCTAGTCGTCGTCGTGATGGCAGATGAGGCGACGTGGCTGCGCGGAGCCGTTTTCCGACTGCAGATATGCCGGGTGCCGTTTCTGCTGAAAGACGCGTTCGGCGAGATCGCCGTCGCAGGTCCGAACTTTTTTTACATAGTCGCAATATTCGTCGGGACCCGGCGGTGCCAGGCCCGGCTTTTGATCGGGACAAGGTCGCTCGTCGAGCATGTAGGCCCCCTCAGCACGGGCGGCTTGTGGTGAGATCGATGCAACGGCGAGCAAAACGGCGTAGAGTAATCGCTTCATAGGAAAACACCTCCTCTGAAATGCGCGAAAGGCTACCACTGCAACCGTAGGGCGTCCACGGGCAAACGGAGGCAATTAGTCGGTCATCGACCACAGGATGCAGGCGCATTGCCGCGAGCAAGTGGCGGGCTTTCCTGTTTCAGGACACAGAGTCGTGTTCGATCAGCTTTCTTGCGCGCAGCGAATACTGGTCGTTGACGATACGAAGCATTGAAGCACCACAGGGGCGCGTGGCATGACATGAGATTGCAGTTGCCGCTCTGCTTTATACCTCAATCGCCCGAGGTTGGGGGCGGGAAGCGAACCGAGGGTTGTTTACTGAGCCTGCAGTCGCCCTCGGCCTCCCAGATTGCACGCCCTTAAATATCAACCCCTAGGAAAAAAGTCAGCGCTGGTCGGACGGCGACACCCCATTTGGTGTAAGAGTACAGGACCCCGCTTTCACGCGCTTCCGATATTAAAAAAGGCCCGCAATTGCGCGAGTTGATCGATGATGAACAACTCTGCCACTTTTGGACTGGCATCAATCGGCCTCCAATGGAGTCGGTGCGCATCATGGTGACGCGAACGCCATTCCCTCGAATTGAAATAGTCGGGCGGCCATTTCTCATCAGGATGGACGGAGAACATCATGTTCGAGCTGAGATAATTTGATAAGCCCCTTGCGTTCTCTCGTTTAGCATTCATGAGCGCCCCGGCAACGCTATGCACGTCAGCGACTAGTAGGCTTTTGTTTTCCGACTTGAATTCCAAAGCAGGGATGGCCTCGATGCTGAAGCTTGAACCTTCCTCACGGAAGAGTTCGGCCTGTCCCATCAGTGTCTCTGGCGACATGGCAGTCATGTCGTGGTTTATCTTCATGTGATTTCCCCAGTACACACGATGTTCAAAAAATTGAAAGCAGCAGCGAGGTAAAATAGCTTTCGGCGTCTCAACCGCTACCTGCCATTCGGGCCAATCTTTCCGTGAGACGCGTTTCAAAGTGATCCTCATACATAGGGGTAGTTACCGCATTGGCGGCCACGGCTCGCAAGAGAGCCCATCTCCGTCGCGATCGTTGCGCTTCCAGGAGCCGGGCTCCCCACGTCTTGCGGGTGCCAAGCCGACCAAGCGGGCAAAGTCACAGTTGGGAGCGGACGCAATATGTCTGAGCGTTGCCGTGATCGGCCAAGAACTTGAAGCAAGGAGCCAAACAGCCGGATAGGCAATTAAAATGGTAACGATTGCGATCAATGCTCTGATAACACACCGCAGCTTAGTAGCGCGCTCATGGCGCGCCGACATCGCCCGGAAACGATGCTGCAAGTCACGCAGTCGTTGTTCGGGACCTGAGCCGGGCCGGATCGGATTGGGACTAGAAAAGTGCGGCATTCCCGAGCACGCTCATCCGGCTCGCAAAAATCGACGGCGGCGGTAGCGGAACGGATCGCCCGGTCCGCCACTACCCCGACGCTCAACCCATAGTTCGCGGACTAATTCTCGACAAACTGGGTTGACCCGCTGCTGATACCCACTTCCTCCAAACGGGCGTTCGGCAATTTCCGCCTCGGTGAGGTCGGGCCGCGCAACGATTAGATCGAACACTCGCTGCTTCACTGTCATCGTCACCCCCCGGAAACGAAGTCCTCAAGGAGGTTACCATCATTAGTTCGCGTCCCAAAGGCCAGTTCGACACGCCTTAGTCCACCGTACCACGCTCGCGGCGTTTGAGTTCGGCCAACACAGCCGCCATGACCTCGGGCTCATCAAGAAAGCCCTGCAACTCGCCGACCAGAGACCGGACGAAATCCGTCGCATCGTCGCATCGCAGGCCGTCCGAGGCGACTTCGCGGGCGCGCACGGCCAAGGTCGAAGCTACGGCCTCCGAATCGAGCGCCGCCAGCATGGCCGCCAGATCGCGCAGCAGGGGCTCAGGAGCGGCCTTTGCCGTGACGGCCAGTTCGATCAGGTGAGCCGAGCCAGACACATCGGTGGGGCGCTCTGCGAAGCCGGCGAAATAGCGTTCAAGAATGGTCGAGTGATGGTGTCGGTCTGCATGGTCTGTAGTCTTTTCAGGTTGCCGCGCAGGAAGCCGGCACGGCAGCAATTCACGCATGACGGTGCCTTGCCTCACACTGAATCCTTTTTTGGTGCGGTCGGGCTTGGGCCCGGCCAGGCTGTGTCGAAGATGGTCGACAGCGGCGCAGACTCTCATGTAACTTCCGTCGCGTCGACGACCCGACCGCATTCGAGGCCTCTCGCGCGGGAAGGGTCTGGTACGTCCACGCAAGGGAGTTCGCCGCGGCTACGCACCTGTCTACATCTTCTCTGCATCACGAACACCACGAGCAACGTGGATCGATGCCGACGCGGAGCCCAATCAAAATAACCCACGGGAGAACCGACCGATGAATCACACTGGAAACTGCTTTTGTGGCGCCGTCGAACTCAAGGTCAGCGGGGAGCCTGAGGCAATGGGCTATTGCCACTGCCGTTCATGCCGTTCTTGGTCCGGTGGTCCGGTGAATGCGTTCAGCCTCTGGAAGCCCGAGGCGGTCGAGGTCACCAAGGGCGCCGACCACATCGCGACATTCGAGAAGACCGCGATGAGCCAGCGCAAATATTGCACAAAGTGCGGCGGTCACCTGATGACCAACCACCCGACGCTCGGGCTCGTCGACGTGTTCACCGCAACGATCCCGACGCTGAAATTCAGCCCAGGGGTTCACGTCAACTATTCCGAGGCAGTGCTGCAGATACGCGACGGCCTGCCGAAGTTGAAGGATTTTCCGGCTGAGTTCGGCGGCTCCGGCCAAATGATCGCCGAATAGCTCGAAGGTTCCCCATCACGAAAGCGGGTGGCGGCGGCGTGCCTCCACCCGCCTGCGTATGGGCTTCGCGCCCCACAGTTCGGTATCCGGCAGGCTTGCTTCGTATGCGAGGCGTCCGACCATGTCAGCGGCCGCCGGGTCGTCTTTGGCCATTGACAGCCATGTCGGACGAAGGTCCCGCCCTGCAAAATCCGGGTTTGGTTTTGCTGACGAGCTTCCGCTAAAAGGCGAGCAGTGCCGGTCTTGGCAGGGACCGTCGTATTTCGCCTGACAAGATAACAGAGGAAGCGCCAGATCATGACCAGACCAGAATTGCCGGGGCGCGCGCCGCGCGGGGAGGGAGTTCCGACGGCGCTCGACGGCCTGCTGGTTGTCGACTTCACCCGCGTCGTGGCCGGCCCGGCCTGCACGCAAACGCTGGCCGACTTCGGGGCCGAAGTCATCAAGATCGAGAATCCGGACGGCGGTGATGACACGCGCGCCTATGAGCACGCTGAAATCGGCGGGGAGAGCGCGGCGTATCTGAGCCTCAACCGCAACAAGCGTGGCATTGCGCTCGATTTCAACAATCCGGCGGCGCTCGAGGTCGCGCGCGCGTTGATTGCCAAGGCCGACGTCGTGGTGGAGAATTTCTCCGGCGGCGTGATGAAGAAATTCGGTCTCGATTATGCGTCGGTGGCGCCGACCAACCCGCGGCTGATTTATTGCTCGATCTCCGCCTACGGCCGCAAAGGCGATTTCGCGCTGCGCCCGGGCTTCGACCCCATCACGCAGGCTGAAAGTGGCTTCATGTCGCTCAACGGCTTTCCGGATGGCGAGCCGGTGCGCACCGGGCCGCCAATCGTCGACATGGCGACGGGCATGTCGGCCTGCAACGCCATTCTGCTGGCGCTGATTGCGCGCGATCGGCTCGGTCGCGGTCAGCAGGTCGAGGTCGCATTGATCGACACCGCGGTGTCAATGACCGGCTTCTACGGCATGGCCTATCTCATCAATGGCAACAATCCAGGCCGTTTCGGCAACTCTCCGAACGGTTCGCCGACCGTCGGCGTCTACCGGGCCTCAGATGGTCCGCTCTACATGGCCTGCGCCAATGACCGGCTGTATCGCCGGCTCGTCACCGACGTGCTGGAACGCCCGGATCTCGTCACCGATCCCGAGTTTGCTCACCGCAAGGCGCGCACGGCCAACAAGGAGAAGCTGCGCGCGATCATTGCCAGCGTGTTTGCGGGCGACACGCTCGAAAACTGGATGGCGAAGATGAAGAAGGCGAACATTCCGGTCGGCTATCTGCGGACGGTCGAGGAGGGGTTCAACGCGCCCGAGGTGCGCGACCGGCATCGCCTGAGCAGGATTGCGCATCCAACCGCCGGCTCGGTTCCGAACATCGAGTCGCCGGTCAATATGAGCCTGACGCCGTCCGTTGATCCTGTTGCGGCTCCGCTGCTCGGTCAGCATACCAAGGACGTGTTGAGCAGGACGCTTGGCTACGACGACCGGCGCATCGCCGCGCTGTCCGAGGCCGGCGCGTTCGGCAAGGCAGGCAACGCCGGTTAGGGCCTTTTACGTTCCAATGGAATCGGAACGGGGGCTCTGGCTTCCAGTTTGACGCGTTTCCTTGACGCGAACCGGTATCCGCTTCGCTCGAAAACGCTCCAGCGTGCTCAACCTGCATAAAAGATCAACTATCCGCAAAACAACCTGACCGCAGGCGAGAGGAAAGCCGCTCGCCTGGCGAGATGTCTTTCAGGCGTCACGGGCCCCGGCGCGTCGCCGGCGGCCTTGGAGCTGGTCCGTTTCGGGAACTCAGTTCGGCTTGCTGCGCAAGTTGTTCCTTGGCATACTTTCAACTTCCTCGGGCTCCGCCCGATCAATCTCGAGGCGTGCCATCCGGAGGATGAGGGTTGCCGTGGTCAGGCCGAGGCGTTCGGCCTCTTGTGCTGCGGTGTCGACCTTCTGGGCCAAGCCTTCACGTTTACCTGGGTATGCCATTCGTAATCCTCACTTAAGGTGCGAGATGAAAAATCCCACATACGTTGCGGAGCTGCAGAAGAAGCTCGGAGCTCCATCGAGCGAAACACTGGAAAGCCTGCGACTGTTGAAGGCTTTCCTTCGACTTGCGCCCGACCAGCGTTCCGAGGTCATCGAGCTGGTCGAACGTTTGGCGGTTGAGCCGCCGCGCGATCCCTCACTGTCCTGAGGTGCTCGCAAATCTTCCTGTGCGTCAGTTGTTCATTAGCTTGGCGGGCTGTTGCGTCGCGATCACGTAGATCGCGCCGCCCTCGAGCGCTTCGGACTGATGCAGGGTGCCGGCTGGCAGCAGGATGGTATCGCCGGCGCCGACCACCCGCTCGCCGCCATCCCAGATGAAGTTCAGCCGGCCGCTGATGATCATCAGGATCTCGTCGACTGGATGGGTATGAAACTGATGCACCTTGCCGGCCGCATCATGCTGCAGCTCGACCGAGCCCTGGGCCGGGAGCAGGTTCAGGATCTCCGGGTCGATGGCAAATTCAGTCTTCGCGCCTGCGATGATCTGGGTCATGCTGCCTGTTCCTTGTTCGCGATCGGTGGTGTCTTGTTCTGCGCGAGCTTGGCGAAGGGGCAGCCCGAGCTCGCGTTGTTGTCGTCGTGCAGGAAGTACTGCAGATACTCGCGGCCGTCGGTTGCGCCGTAGCGGCCAAGAAGCGGAGAGGGGCTCGCGCTGTCGTACGGGATCAGGCGCTTGCGCACCTCCGCGAACGCGGCGTTCGCAGCCTTCTCAGTCCCGAGGATCTTCTCGAACACCCAGCGCGGCTGGAACGTGAGCATGAAGGCGCTGGACCGGCGGCTCTGCCGCATCACATGCGCGGGCGTCGTGCAGACCACGAAGATCGGCTCGCCCGCAAATGAGAACTCCCACATCGGGTGGTCAATCTGTTCCGGAATCTCTGTTGGCCACGGGTTCTTGTCCAACCGCGCGAGCTGATCGAGCGTCAGCCACATCTTGCGATAATAGGCATCGAGCGTCTGCACCGGGCGAGGCCGCGTGAACACGATCAACGACGTATTGGGACCGAATGAGCGCGCCTGCGAGACATATTGCCCGAGTTGCTCGCCCAGCACTGCTACATCATACGGATCGAGGAAAAGGTAGCGGAGCTGATCCTGGCGATGTCCGGTCACGCCGAACACGCAAGGGAACGGCCTTGCCTCGCTGCTCATCTGCGCTTCAAACTCGGAGAACATCACGCTCTGCCAGCTGCTGACCGGAAAGTTTGACGCGACTTCGCCTTTTCTCAAGAACAAGCGCTCCATAACACCCCCTACACTCATAACGACACTAACGAGCTATCAACTTCCTTCTCATCAACAGCGGCCCGGCAATGCCCGGCAGCGACATGAGAAGCAGAATGACAATCAAGGCGCTGTAGCCGCCGTCGCCGATCGCGGCCGTGTTGTGTACGGCGTCGGTCCCCGCGGCGTTGCTGGCGGCGAGCATCGCGAAGCCGATGATGGGCTGCGAGATGCCGGCGAAAATTCCGGCGGCCGTGGTGTTCACGGATGCGCCCACACCGATCAGATCGGCGGTGTAGAGCTTCTTGACGCATTTCAGCACCAGCGGGACGGTGCCGCCGGCGACGAGCCCCAAGGCAGTGAACACGACGGTGACGTAGGCGAGACCAAACGTCTGGGCAATCGGTGGCAGCAGCATCGCGATCAGCAGCATGCGCAGCACGCAAATGCCGATCAGCGCGCGATCGAGCGCCGCCGCGGCGCGATCGGCGGCGTGACCCAGGAAGATCGAGCCGAGCGCATTGCCGATCATGAAGGCGAGCAGGGGCGTGCCGGCCGCCGTCGGGGAGATATGGAAGAAGTGCGCGACCATCGGAATGCCCCAGACGCCCGACAGCGTCGTCACGACCGCGAAGTGCGACGCAAACGTCATTGCGCAGCCCCAGTTCGCGACATGGGCCAGCGATCGCCGCGCGGCGATCACCACGCCCTTCAGCGTCTTGTTGCTGTGCGAGGCCGGATCGGGCTTGAGCGCAAGCTTGGCGAAAGCGAGGTTGGCGAGGCCAATGCAGGCGATGAACAGGAAGCAGGCCCGCCAGCCGAAGCCTGAGACTGCAGCTGCAAGCGGCGTGGTCGCGATCACGCCCCCGACATAGCCGGAGACCTGCGAGATGCCCGACATCATGCCGAACCGCTCATCCGCGAAGCTCTGTGCCACGAGCTTCAGGAGTGCGGTGAAGACCAGCGCATCGCCGCAGGCGACGATCAGGCGTGCAACAAAAACGTCGAGCAGGTTCGGTGCCAGCGCGAACGCGGCGCTGCCGAGCGAGGAGGCGATCATGCTGACGAGGACGACGCGCTTGACGCCGTAACGGTCGACCAGAAGGCCTGCCGGAATCTGCATCAAGGTGTAGCCCCAGAAGTAGCTTGAAGCGAGCATCGCAACGCCGGCCGCGTCGGTGTTGAAGTCGTGCATGAAACTGAGGCTGACCGACTGCGGCGATACGCGCTGCAGGAAGGCGATGGCGTAGGCGATGGCCACCGCCGTCCACGCGAGATAGGCGCGATCGGTGAAGCGCGACGTCGGGGCATAAACAGCTTGTTGTCCGAGCATCGACATCACACCCTCGCGTAACCCACCGAGAAAAGGGCATCCGCAGAATTCGGAATCTTCCGCGACATCGCGGCATCGACCAGCGACGCGGCGCCATGATAGGCCTGCCGATGGTGCTTAATGTGGCCGTAAGCGCCACGCATGATCATGTCGGGCAGTTCGAGCGGCTTGCCCGGATAGAGCGAGGTGCACATCTCGATACAGGCCGCCTGCAGGGCGAGATCCTGCGTATCGTCGAGCAGAGATGGAGTCACTTTTTCGCAAATCTTAGCGTTCGCTGCCCAGACGATCGGGTTGCGGGTTCGCCAGCCGTAGAGCACGTTGCCCTCAGCTCTCGCGGCGGCGCCGGAGCATTTCAGGACTTCCGATGTGAAGAAGCCGTAGAAGCCGCGGCCCTGGTGTGCCGGGAGCACTTCAGTGCCGCTGCGATAGATTCCAAGTCCGGCCGACATCTCCAGGATGCGGTAGACGGAGAAGGCAATGAGGCCGGACCGATCATAGACGAGGATCAGGCTATACTTCTTGTCGAAGGGCGAGGAGGTTGCTGTCCAGTGCGGCTCGGTGGCCTGCCAGTTGACGGCAATAATGCCATTCATGGCGTCCATCAGCGGCTGACGGTCGCAGGCTTCGACCCGGGAGGCATCGGGTAGACTGTAGATCGCGTAATCCGTCCAAGGCGATTTGATCGCCTCGTATCCGCTGCCCAGATTTCGCGACATGGCAGAACTCCAGAATTCCAATGCGAGCTATACAGGGCAGCGTCGAATGGCTTAAAGGACAATATGCCCTCGAAAACTGCCAAAGCGCCCCGGCCTGAGCCGCGCGACAAGAAAGCAACGCGGCGGATCGCGATCGTTGCCTTTCCCGGTGTGACCTTGCTCGACATCTCGGGACCGGCGCAGGTGTTTGCAGAACTGGAAGCGATCGAACTGCCGGGACCGGACTACTCGCTGTCCTACCTGTCGACCTCCGGCGGGTTGGTGCCGACCGATGTCGGCATGATGATCGACACGGCGCCGATCGACAGTATTGCGCCCGCCGAGGTCGACACGCTGGTGATCCCTGGCGGACCCGGCATCTGGAAGATCCGCAACGACGCGAAGTTGATGAACTGGATCGCGGAGGCGCTGCCGAAGGCGCGCCGTATCGCGTCGGTTTGCCTTGGCGCATTTGCGTTGGCCTGGACCGGGATTCTGGACGGCAAGCGGGCAGCAACGCACTGGCGTTATTGTCCCCGTCTGCAGGATAGCTTTCCCAATATCCGGGTTGAGCCCAACGCGATCTTCGTCAAGGACGGACGGGTCTGGTCATCGGCCGGGGTCAGCGCCGGCATCGATCTGGCGCTCGCCATGATCGAGGAGGATTTCGGCCACACCATCGCGCTCGATGTTGCGCGGAGACTTGTGGTGTTTCTGAAGCGACCGGGCGGTCAGAGCCAGTTCTCGACCGTCCTTGCCGCCCAGGCATCGGACGTCGAGGGACGCTTCAGCGCGCTGCACGCCTGGATCATCGAGAACATCACGAGCGACCTCAAGGTCGAGACCCTCGCGGAAAAGGCGGGGATGACGCCACGCACCTTTGCGCGGACCTATGTCAGCCGCACCGGCATGACACCCGCAAGCGGCGTCGAGGCGCTGCGCGTGGAGACGGCGCGCTTGCTGCTCGAAAGCCGCCAGATCGGCGGCGTGGTCGAGGTCGCCAAGCGCGCGGGATTTGGCGATGACGAGCGAATGCGGCGGGCGTTCCTGCGCCACCTCGGCGTATCGCCGACCGAGTACCGAAACCGGTTTTCGGGCAGCTAGCTCGCCTCGGGCGAGGCGGACCGCTTCGCGTCGAAAGCCGATCTATCTCACGAGCGAATAGCTGGCCTTCGCTGGCAGGATTCGTGGCTCAAGGTGGTAGCTTTTCCGGTTTGTCTGCGGCTAATGTGCCGGCCAAATCGGGAGAAGAAACACCATGAATGACGGGACCCCCACTCGACAGGCGCGCAATGTCGAACTCGGCGCCAGCGGCGAGGAATTCCAGAACCTGCACGAATTCGCGCGAAAGGCCCGCGCCAAGCTGAATCAGAACGCCTGGGACTACATCGTCGGCGCTTCGGAGACCGAGACCACGATGCGCCGCAACAGAATGGCGCTCGACGAGATCGCGTTCCGGCCGCGCGTCCTGCGCAACGTCATCAACGTCGATCCTTCCACCGAGGTATTCGGACGCAAGCTCCGGCTTCCCGTGATGATCGCCCCGGTCGGCGCGCTCGAGATCTTCGATCCGGATGCGGGCGCGGCCGTCGCGCGCGGAGCGGGGACGTTCGGCGCGGCGCACATGCTGAGTTCGGTGTCCGAGCCTGGTCTGGAGAACACCGCCAAGGCGGCACCGGATGCGCTTCGCATCTTCCAGCTCTATGTGCGTGGCGACGATGCCTTTGTAGAGGATGTGGTCAGCCGCAGCATCGACAACGGTTACGCCGCGTTCTGCTTCACCGTCGACACCGCCCATTACAGCCGGCGCGAACGCGACATAGCCAAGCGCTATGTTCGCGAGAGCCGCATCCGCGCCACCGGCGGCGATTTCCAGAAGGGTCTGGAATGGCGGACGGTGAAGTTGATCAAGGACAAGTTCAAGATTCCACTTATCCTCAAGGGGATCGCCACCGCCGAAGACGCCAAGATCGCCCTCGACCACGGGGTAGACTGGATTTACGTCTCAAATCATGGCGGCCGACAGCTCGACCATGGCCGTGGGTCCATGCATGTCCTGCCCGAGATCGTTCAGGCGGTCGCCGGCCGTGCCAAGATCATGGTCGACGGCTCGTTCTGCCGCGGCACCGACATTGTGAAGGCTATCATTTCGGGCGCTGATCTTGTCGGCATCGGCCGGCTGCAGTGCTGGGCGCTCGCCGCAGCCGGCGAGGCCGGCGTTGTCCGGATGCTTGAACTGCTGGAGGACGAGGTGATCCGCTGCCTCGGTCTGCTCGGCGTCACCAGCTTTGCCGAACTGGACAAATCCTACCTGCATCCCGCTATGCCGACCAATCTGCCGAGCGTGTTCAGCGCATTCCCGCTTCTCGATATCGATCCCTACCGGTACTGAGCCGCTGCGAGCGATGCATGAAGCGTCGGTGCGGTCGAGGCATTGTGCGCCTCGATCGCGCCAGCGGCCATCTATCTGTGGCGTCCATGAAGCCGCCGCGGCAACGACAAAGTCTGATCCAAATGCCGCACTAGTGGAGGCGGATGGCAGATAATCCATTCGCGGAATTTTCACTCGAGCGCGCGATCGGCTTGCGCTGGATCTTGCGGGATATCCAGGCCGGCAGGCTCAAATTGTCACCGGTCAGCGACGAGGATCTGCGCATCCTCGCTGAGGTCGGTCTGGTCGAACTGCATGACGACGAGCCCAGGCTGACGGAGGCGGGGGCCGCCGTGCTGAGCGATTGAACAGGCGCGCAGCCTACCGCGCGTTCAGGAAGCTTTCACCGGAATTGCAAGGCGTGCACTGATAGGTCAGCACGTCGTAGACTTGGTCGCGCGGCTCGATCAAGGCAAGCCGCATTTGCGTGCCGCACTTCATGCACGGCATCTCTATGCTGGTCTTGAACCGGGTGCAGGTCGGTGTCGGACGAACGGCGCGCAGCATCGGATCCCCTTATTCTCCAGAGACGCGAACGCGACCGACGAAGAAGCCGAATCACTATGCCACAGTGCTGACACGATTGGAATCGGCTGTCGGTCGCAGCTAGGTAATTTTTCCTCGATTGGCCGGAACCGGTGAGGTCCTACTTAGCTCGCGATCCGGCGCTGACGCCGTCACAATCTATGCTAACGTCGCCGGACGCTTATTTCAGGGGGCGCGATCATGATTGAGCCGAAGCTTGAAGTTCCCGCCGAGTTGCGCGATCTCGCGGAAAAGACCATCGACCAGGCCGAACAGGCCTTCAGCCTGTTCTTTGATGCCGCGAGCAAGTCGATGACGTCGATGCCGGGCGCCGGTACCGAGATCTCCAAACAAGCGCTGTCGTTCACCGAGCAGAACATGAAGGCGGCGTTCGAGCATGCGCGCAAGCTCGTGCACGCAACGGATCTGCAGGAGGCGATGCGGATCCAGTCGGAATTCCTGCGCAGCCAGTTCACCAATGCCGGCGAACACATGCGGCAGATCAGCGGTAGCGTGATGTCGGCGACCAAGGACGCGACCAAGGGCAAGTTCTAGGACGGCGTTCGCGGCCCCATCAACGCTTTAGCGCCGGCGCGCGACGGCGACGCCGAGCAGAAACGCGACGAACAGGCTTGCGAGCGGCGCTTCGCGCGTGACCGCACTCACGGTGGCCAGGGCTCCGCCCGGTCGGCGCGAGGTCGCGATGGCATAGCTGAGGCGATCGGCGGCGGCTCGAAGTCCATCCGACGCCTCCGTGATCGTACGCGAGACGTCCGTCGCGGTGTCGATCGCTCGTTCACCGAGTGTGGGTTGAAGCGGGAACTCAGGGGTTTCGGAGCTCATGTGTCGTGCCGCGATTTTACTTGAAGGCCAGGTGACAGACGCCTTTGCTCTCCGCACGTCCTGAACGGCGGTGGCGGCCACATATCCGAGAAATTCCGCAGCGGCGGATTGGTTCCACCGACATGCCTCGCTTTCACATCGGGGAACCGGAAACTTACGCGCGCGTCGCGGCTTGTTTCCGTGGAGGAGGCGATGATGACAATGCAGGCGCATGGCATTGCGGATGGCGGTTCGGTCAAGCATCGAAATCGGCATGGTGGCACGCCGCTGTTGGTCGCGGCCATGGTTGCGATCCTCGGCGTGCTCGGCATGCTGATCGTGGATCACGGTCCGTGGAACAAGCCGAACGTGCAGCCGGCCGCTTCGGCCAACTACTCAACGACCGGCGAGGCGGCGCGCGCTGCCGGCGCAAAGGTCATACCGACCGAGCCCAAGGCACCGATCGAGCCTGATCCACCCGGCCCAAAGCCCGCTCATCCGGCAAATCCGGGCACGCCGCGATAGATGCGGGCGTTCGTGGGATCACATCCCCCACGCAGGGCGGAGGAATTTGACTCGTCGGGCAAATCAGCGGCACAAAATCATCGTCGGAAATATCGCGGGATGATCAGCGAACGCTGACCAGCATGCCCCACGCTGCTGCAAATCCCGCACCGACGAGAACCAGCACCGGGCTGTCGCAGAAGATGCCGCCATACTGGCACATGGTGGCACCGAGAGAGCCGATCTGATGGTGGCCCGCGGCGTAGAACAGGCCGGACAGGACCGCGAGCACGGCAGCAACGAAATACATCGACGCTTCCTCCTTGCAATCAAATGCGGCGCGGGTCAGTTCGACCGACGCAAGCCAGAAACTGTATTGATGTCGATCCAAATATTGTGAGCTGTCCGCTTGACGCGTCGGGCAACTCAACGGCACACTGACATCATCGCAGCAAGCATAGGCGCTTGGCGCCGGCCTGCGTTGCGATTCCGGATCAATGCCCAAACTTTCGCTCAAGGCGGTTTCTCACCGTCGAAGCCGACGCATCGCATTTTAGCGATCGCATTCAGCCCGAAAAAAGGGTTTGACACGTCGGGCAACTCAGGGGCTTTATCCGAAAATCAGAAATTGTTGAGCCCGCGCGGAGCAATCCGCGGTGGGCTTTTTCTTTGCCGTTTTTCGGGCGGCGACCGCCCGTCACGACGCCACATCCTCCCAGCCCGTCGCCTGAGCGTCGCAAGCGCGCCGCCGTCCGAACCCGTTGAAGCGATCACGAATTGACCGGCGCGCGCGAACGCGCCGGTCCTGCGGCGCGGCGCAAGCAGGCGCCGCCCGCGGCCCCACTTGTCAGGGATGAGGTTCGCGCCCCAAAGATCGCCGCCCGTGCGCGATCTGCCGCACATTCATTCCATGGCCGCATCGCGCGCTGAGGTTTGCATGACCGCCTATCTGATATCGCTCGCGCTCGCGGGTCTGGTTGCCATCGCATTGTGGGAGCTTGCATGAGCGCCGAGATCATCCAGTTCATTCCGCGCCCGCATCCCAAACGCGAGCAGACGGACTTTCCCACGATCGCATTTCGTGCCGTGTTGCCTGATCCTGATCCAGATTGCGACACGGCTCCGAGCGAGTACATCTTCTCGGCCAATAATTCTATCCGGCAAGGATATCGGCTCTTCGAGCCTGTCTCGCCCTGGGCATGGCAGCACACGCTGTATTGGCGGAGGGAGCTCGTCTAGATCCTGCGACGTGGTTCGACTTGTTGCGAACAATCGATGACGTGGAGCGCTCGGTGGCTTCGGCCACCGGGGTTTTTTTGCGTTTCTGGCCATGGGTAATCCCCTTTGGCAAGCCGCGGTCGTAGCCGGGATCGAATCTTGGGCGTGGGGATGCTAGAATGGCCTGCGCAGTGCGAACGAAGCATCGCCGGAAGCGTTTCCTCAAATGGGCACCCGGCGGCAGTCGTGGATCCGGAGCGCTGAATTCGCGAAATGCAGGCTTGCGCATCTTGATCTCTGGTGATCGATCGATAAACTGAGTTGACGGTTCGATCGCACGCGCAAATGTCTTGGAGATCGAACGAAGGAAGAGACCATGGTTGGCCGCGGGCTCGACACAAAGGTACAGCCAGGCCCGGATATGGATCGTTATTCGGTCATGGTCGCGCGAGCCAGGGCGCTTGTTCCGGCATTGCGCGAACGGGCATCGCGGACCGAAGATCTGCGCAGATTGCCGCCGGAGACCGAGCGGGATTTGCTTGACAGCGGCCTTTTCCGGATCCTGCAGCCCAAGCGGGTCGGAGGCAGCGAGCTCGACTATGTTGCCCTGGTCGACTGCGCCGATGCCCTCGGGCAGGGAGACGCCTCGGTCTCCTGGAATTTTGCCAACCTTGCAAGTCACCACTGGATGCTGGGTATGTTCGCGCCCGAAGCGCAGAACGCGGTATGGGGAGAGGATCCGGATGTGCTGATCGCGTCTTCCTTCGTCTTCCCGGCAGGTCGTGCGAGGAAGGCAGGTGGCGGATACGTTCTGAGTGGTCATTGGCCGTTTTCGTCCGGGGTGGAATCCTGCGGATGGAACATGCTCGCGAGCGTGGTCGCCTCGGATGATGAGGCCGATGGTGTCGAGTATCGGCTATTCCTGTTGAACAGGCGGGACTACAGCATCGACGACACCTGGAATGCGGCTGGCTTGCGCGGAACGGGATCGAACGACGTGCGGGTCACCGACGCATTCGTTCCCGAGCATATGACCGTTGCTGTCAGCGATCTTGCGGGAGGTGCGACGCCGGGCAGTATCGTCAATCCGAATGCGCTCTACATGCTTCCAGTCTTTTCGTTGTTTCCCTATGTGTTGTCCGGGGTTGGATTGGGAAATGCGCAGGCTTGCCTTGATGACTATGTCGAGATCGCGCGACACCGCGCTTCGACATATAACCGGGCCAAGATCGGGGACCTGCAAAGCACACAGATCAAGATTGCCGAGGCGTCGGCGAAGATAGATGCCGCACGGCTGATCATGCGCACGAACTGCGTTGAGGCACTTGCGGAGGTCCGGCGTGGCGATATCCCGGGCATTGCAGCGAAGACGAAGCTTCGGCGCGACGGTGCGTTCGCGGTCAATTTGTGCACCGAGGCGGTGTCTCTTCTATTTGCGGCGGGCGGCGCACGCAGCCTGTTCACCTCGGGAGCGTTGCAGCGCCAATTTCGCGACGCGCATGCGGTGAATGCGCATCTCGCGTTCAATTTCGACGCGGCGGGCACCAATTACGGGCGGGTGGCTCTGGGGCTGCCGTCTGAAAACCTGACGCTTTGAGGTCAGCCGGATGTCCGACTCACCCAAACATCCGCTGGATCCCGCCAGTGAGCTCGCAAGCGATAGTTCGGCGATCGATCCCCGTGATTTCCGCGATGCGCTCGGTACGTTCGCAACAGGTGTGACGATAGTCACTGCGATGTCGGCTGAAGGACGGCCGTATGGAATTACTTGTAATTCCTTTGCATCGGTGTCGCTCAACCCGCCACTGGTGTTGTGGAGCCTGGGCATGTTTTCGCAGGGACTGCCGATCTTCCAGAATGCCAGCCATTTTGCAGTCAACGTTCTAGACGCGTCGCAACAGGCGCTGGCGATGCAGTTTGCCAGATCGTCGGGGGACAAGTTCGCGGGTGTGAGCTGGACGCCGGGTCTCGGGAATGCTCCCGTGCTTGCTGATGTGGTCGCGAATTTCCAATGCCGTGCCGCCAACCGCTACTATGGCGGGGATCACGTCATTTTCCTAGGCGCGGTGGAAGCCTACGCCTATAACCGGAACAGTCCGCTGTTGTTCGCGCGCGGAGGTTTTGGCCGGTTTTTGGCTGACGGTGGTGGCAAGACATCATGAATCGAAAGACGCCCGTCAAGCGTGTTCGTGCCAAGCAGAGGCGACTATCAGCTGTCGATCGTCGCAGTGAATTCGTTACCAAGGCAACCGAGCTATTTGCGGAGGAGGGATTTGGCGGCGGCACGCGCGCCCTTGCTCACAAGCTCGGCGTGACGCAGCCGCTGCTTTACCGCTATTTTCCGAGCAAGGACGATCTCATCAAGGAGGTCTACCGCAAGGTATATCTCGAACCACTTGAAATAGGCTGGGAGAAGGTGCTCTCGGATCGGTCACGTCCGCTCCGCGTGCGGCTCCAGGAGTTTTACGAAATCTATACCGACGCGATCTTCAACCGAAGATGGCTCCGAATCTATCTCTACTCCGGCCTGAAGGGCCTCGATATCAATCGCTGGTATGTTGGCATGGTCAAGGACAAGATCCTGACGCGCATTCTCCGGGAATGCCGCCACGACGCCGGCCTCGCGACACAGGGCAGGCCCAGCGCAGAAGAACTCGAGCTGGCCTGGGTGTTTCACGGCGGCATTTTCTATTATGGCGTACGCAAGTACATCTACGAAGCGCCTGTCCTCGAGGACAAGGCGCAGATGATCAGTGACGCGCTGGATATCTTCCTCGCAGGATTTGAGAGAATGGCGGAGAGCGCGACCGATCGTCGACGGGCGCCGATCAAGGTCGCCGGCTGAGCGCGCTACATTGTCGCCATCTGACCCCGATACCAATCCCCGATCTCGCTTGCCGTCATGAGGGCGACGCCGTCATGGCCGATGACGTAATCGAGCAGGGCCTCCAGGTACTTGATACGGTGCGGCACGCCCGTGATGTAGGGATGCACCGAGATGGCCATGATCCGCGCATTCTCTGCGCCCTCAAGGTACAGCCGATCGAATTGGTCAGTGCAGCGCGTCAGGAACTGTTCCGACGGAAGGTGTTGCAGCGCGTGAATGACGATGTCGTTGGTCTCGACCGAATAGGGAATCGTCGTCACGGTGCCGTGCGGCGTGGCGATGTCCTGGGGGAGATCGTCGATCACCCAATCGGCCACGTATTCGATCCCGTTGAGGCGCAGGAGATCGAGCGTGTCTTCGGTTTCGGTCAGGCCCGGGCTTTCCCATGATCGCGGCGGCTTGCCACTAAATCCAGCAATCGTGTCGACCGCGCGCTTGATTGCATCCGCCTGGTTCTCGACCTTGTGCATCGGGCCCTGAACAAACCCGTGTCCCATGAATTCGAAGCCCGCCTCGCGCGCCGCCGACGCCACACGCGGATAGCTGTTGCAGACGTTGGCGTTCGCAGCCAGCGTCACCGGTATCTTTCGATCGGTGAGGGCTTTGAACTGCCGCCAGAAGCCGGCGCGCATGCCGTACTCATGCCACGACCAGTTCGGCACGTCGGGCAGCAGGGGTTGGCCCATCGGTGGGCTCAGCACGGTGCGTGGCATTGCATTCTCGATGCGCCATTCCTCGACATTGAGGATAACCCACACGGCAAGCTTCTTGCCGTCAGGTAGTGTCAGTTTGGGTCGGTCGACCTGCGCTTGGTACGGAATGCGATCAGTAAAGGCCATGTCGAACCTCCTTCACGTCGATGATCCGGCAGCGGTGGCATTGATCCGCGGCAGGACCTTCTCGGCCATCAGGATCATCGATTGACGGCCAAGCTCCCGATCTTTCCAGTCCTTGCCGGCATAAAGCAGGGTTCCGAAGGTGCCAATCTCTTCCTGGAACGCCAGCAACTGGTCAGCCACACTTTCGGGCGTGCCGTAGATGATCAATTTGTCGCAGATCGATTCCAGTGTGACCTCAGCGTCAGGTTGATCCCGTCGTGCCTTGAACAACTCGAGCCGGCCACTGCGCTTCAGCTTCGTGAACAACTGGTGATAATAGTACACGTACGGACTGTCGGGCGACGTGGTATAGGCCTTCGCGGTTGCTGCATCCTTTGCCACGAACACGCTCTTGGCGACGCGCCAATTGGCGGGCTCGGGTGCCCGGTTCACGCGCGCACAACCCTCAACATATTTCGGCCAGTGGCTCTTCACCCAGGCCGGCATCAGGAAGTTTGCCGAGATCGGATCCCAGCCGCGCGCCGCCGCCTCCGTGACGCCTTTTGAGAATGGCGCCACCGCGGTTACCACGATTGGCGGGTGAGGAGCCTGCAAAGGGCGAGCGACGATTCCCTGGCCAATGTCCTCGATCAGGGTCCGTTTGACCGAGACATTCCAATATTTGCCCTGCAAATCATAGGGCGGTTTGCCAGCCCAGATATCAAGAACCTGATTGACGGCTTCGAGGAACATGGCATTGCGGTCCGCATCGAGATTGCCAAAAACCTCCGCGTCGGACAGCAATCCACCCGGGCTGATTCCAAGGATGAAACGGCCATCAAGCATGTGATCAAGCATGGCGACAGACGCAGCGATGGCTGCCGGATGCGTGTTTGGCATGTTGATGGTGCCGGTTCCAAGCTTGATGTGCTTGGTTGCGGCTGCGAGCCAGGCAATGAAGGCGATGCTGGAGGTGATGTTCTCGGCCTTGTCGGTGACGTGCTCGCCGACATACGCCTCGGTGAAGCCGAGCTCGTCCGCGAGCAGAAAGGCCTCGCGATCCTCCCGGAGCGATTGCCGCCAATCCTTGTCGAGAGGATGGACCGGCATCGTAAAAAAACCGAGCTTCATGATCCGCCTCCCCGCGATTTGAACTTTAGTTGGCAAGGAACCTGCGGCCTTCCCGAGGCGAAGACAAGCCCCGCCGCACAAATAATCACTCGATAAACAAGCTTGACCTTTGAAGAGGGCGGCCCTCTAATCGGGCAAACCAAAATTGGGCCCGGGAGGCCACGCCCACATGAAAGCTGCGGCTTTCGCCTACGCCCGCGCGACCAGCGTCGTGAACGCGCTGGAGTTGCTCGCCATGCACGGCGACAAGGCGAAGGTTCTGTCGGGTGGTCAGAGCCTGATGCCGGCGATGAACCTGCGGCTCCTGTCTCCGGACATTCTGGTCGATATCGGCGGCCTCGCCGAGTTGCGCGGCATCACCGTGAGGGGAGACCTGCTGGTCATCGGCGCGCTGACCCGGCACGTCGATCTGCTCAGATCGCCGGAGGTTGCACTGCACGCGCGGCTGTTGCGCGATGCCGTTGCCCACGTTGCCCATCCCGCAATTCGCAATCGCGGAACGATCGGCGGTAGCCTCGCTCACGCCGATCCTGCGTCGGAGCTGCCGGCCTGTGTTGTGGCGCTTGACGCCACGATCGTTGTTCGGGGCTCGGCCGGCGAGCGCCGGATTACTGCGACGGAGTTTTTCAGGGGAATTTACGAAACGGCGCTGTTGCCGGACGAGTTGCTTGTCGCGGTCGAGGTGCCGGTCGCAGGCCAAGCCTCGACATTTTTCTTTCAGGAATATGCCCGGCGGCATGGCGACTACGCTGTCGTTGGTCTCGCCGCCCGTGCCGTTGTTGCAGCCGGCAGGTTCTCAGCTCTTCGGCTCGGCTTCTTTGCTGTTGGCGACCGGCCATTGCTCGCGGCGGCCGCCGGCAAACTGATCGATGCCACGGTAACGCCCGCCTTGCTCGCAGAGGCGGCGGCCGCATTGGCCGATGAACTCGATCCACAGGAGGACCAGCAGGCGACCGCGGCCATGCGTCGACACCTCGCGACGGTCTTGCTCCGGCGCTGCGTGGCGGCATTGCTCGCACGGCCAGAACTGGAAACGGGAGTCGGTAAGTGAACGCTCCGGTACCGGTCTCGCTTCTGGTCAACGGCGAACCCATCGACGCCTTCGTCTTGCCGCGGCTCAATCTTGCTGATTTCCTCCGGGAAAATCTCAAGCTGACCGGAACCCATATTGGGTGCGAGCACGGCGTCTGCGGCGCCTGCACGGTCCGGATCGATGGTGAGATCGTTCGCTCCTGTCTGGTGCTGACGGTCCAGGCGCAGGGCGCGTCAGTTGAGACAATCGAGGGGCTGTCTGACAGCGGTGAAATAGCCGATCTTCAGGCGGCATTTCGCGAGCGCAATGCATTGCAGTGTGGCTATTGCACGCCTGGGATGCTGATCACGGCGCAGGACCTGCTGAAGCACGTGTCCGTGCCTGATCGTCGAGCAATCCGTGAGCATCTTTCCGGCAACTATTGCCGCTGCACAGGCTATCAGGCCATCGTGGATGCGGTTGAGGCGACAGCCATGACGCGCGCGGAGCGGGGCGCATGATGGTGACGCGGGCGCCAGCAGACGCGCTTTCGGTGCTTGATCGCCCGAATTCCTACATCGGCAAGACCGTACCGCGGCCGAACCTCGACAGGTTGCTGCAGGGGCGGGGCCAATATGTCAGTGATCTCGAATTGCCGCGGATGGCGCATGTGGTTTTTCTACGGTCGCCACATGCCCACGCCAAAATCGCAGCGATCGACGCCGACGCGGCAAGGCGCATGCCCGGTGTCGTTTCCATCGTCACGGGTCGTGAACTTGAAGCGGTCATCACGCCGTGGGTCGGGGTGCTCTCGCACCTGAAGGGACTGAAGTCTGCGCCACAACACGCGATCGCGGTCGACCGCGTGTGCTGGCAGGGCGAGGCCGTTGCAGCGATTGTGGCGACCAGCCGTGCTGCAGCCGAAGATGCCATGGAGCGTATTTCGGTCGATTACGAGGAGCTTGAGGCGGTGACGGACATGCGTGCTGCGCTCGATCCGGCAGCTCCCGTCATTCATGCTGCGCTCGGCGACAATCTTGCCTTTGAGCGGACGCTCGACGCCGGCGACGTCGATCATGCATTGTCGGGGTCCGAACTCGTCGAGGCCGACTTCGTATTCGGGCGCCACACCGGCGTGACACTTGAGTCGCGGGCCGTCGTTGCCGATTGGAATGCGGCCGAGACACGGCTCACGATCTATCAGGGCACGCAGGCGCCCCATATGGTGCAGAACATCGCGGCGCTGCATCTTGGGTTAAGGGAAGCGCAGGTCCGAGTGGTCTGCAAGGATGTCGGCGGCTCGTTCGGCATCAAGGTCCATATCTACGCCGACGAAATGGCGACCTACGCGCTGTCCAAGCTGTTGCGTCGGCCAGTCAAGTTCGTGGCGGACCGCGTCGAGAGTTTCAACACGGACATCCACGCCCGCGATCATCGATGCAGGGGGCGGATCGGCGTCAGGCCGGACGGCACCATCACAGCCTTCGAGATCGACGACCTGACGGGGATCGGCCCGTATTCGATGTATCCGCGCACTAGCGCCATCGAGGCAAATCAGGTGGTCAATCTGGTGGGTGGGCCCTATGCCACGGCGAACTATCGGGCGCGGGCGCGCGTCGTTTTCCAGAACAAGAACGTGATGTGCCAGTACCGGGCGGTTGGACACCCGATCGCCTGTTCGGTCACCGAAGGCCTGGTCGATCTGGCGGCAGCGAAGATCGGCATGGACCCCGTCGAAATCCGGCGGCGCAATCTGATCGCCGACGATGCCTATCCGTGTGCATCACCCTCGGGCATGAAGTTCGAGCAGCTGTCGCATCACGCCTCGTTGACCAAGCTGCTTCAGATGATGGATTACGACGCGTTGCGCGCTGAGCAAGCGGCCTTGCGCGCCAGAAACGTCCATCGAGGCATCGGAATCGCGAGCTTCATCGAGGTGACCAATCCCAGCGCTGCCTTTTATGGCGTGGGCGGCGCGAAAATTTCATCGCAGGATGGCGTTGCGGTGCGGCTCGACGCGCAAGGGTCGGTGATCTGCCAGACCAGCATCACGGAACAGGGGCAAGGGTCGGAATCGCTGACGGCCCAGATCGTCGGCAGCGTGCTTGGCGTTTCGATGGAACGCGTTCGCGTCATCCTGGGCGACACCGAGCACACGCCCTATGGCGGTGGCACCTGGGCCTCGCGCGGTGCCGGCATCGGCGGCGAAGCTGCATTGCGGGCAGCCAAGGCCCTGCGACAGAATATCCTGAACGTTGCCGCGGCCATCCTGCAATCGACGCCGGCCGAGCTCGATATCGTCGACAACGGTATCGTCAACGCCGCCGACGGCGCGCCGCGCATCGAACTGAACGAGCTTGCGCGGATCGTCTATTTTCGACCGGACACCCTGCCGCCCGGTATCCAGCCCGAATTGATGGCGACCCGGCATTTCGTTCCGCGCCAATATCCCTTTGCGTTCACCAACGGCGTTCAGGCCTCATGGCTCGAGGTCGATACCGAGACCGGGTTCGTTAAGCTGCTGAAGCATTGGGTTGTCGAAGACTGCGGCACCATCATCAACCCGCAACTGGTCGACGAGCAGATCCGGGGCGGGGTCGTGCAGGGGCTCGGCGCGGCGCTGTTCGAGAAGTGCATCTACGACGAACGCGGTCAGCTGACCAATGCCAATATGGCGGACTATCTGGTCCCGATGTCCGGCGAGATGCCCGATATCGAGGTCGGCCACGTCGTGTCTCCGACGCAGGAATCGGAGCTGGGAGCCAAAGGGGCAGGGGAGGCGGGCACGGCCGGCGCGGCAGCTGCGGTTGCCAACGCGGTCAATGACGCGCTCCGGCCGTTTGGCGCAATAATTACCGAGATTCCGCTCACACCTCAGGTTATCCTGACCGCCCTGGGACGGATCTGAGTGGAGACGTTCCGGGCAACGATAATACGATAAGCAAAACGCAGACAGTTCTTGGGGAGGAATAGTCATGACGAAGAAGGTCACCAAAGCTGGATCGATATCACGGCGTCGTCTGCTGACGACGGCAAGCGCCGGCGCCGTTCTCGCCGTCTCGCCTTTTCGCATCAATCTGCTTCAGGCCCAGGAAGCGCCGATCAAGATCGGCTTCCCGGTTCCTTTGACCGGTCCATACGGCGCCGAGGCCCAGGACCAGGTGCGGGCGGGTCAGCTTGCTGTCGCCCAGTTCAATGATGCCGGCGGTCTCAACGGCCGCAAGGCCGAGCTCGTCGTGCGCGACGACAAGCTGAATCCCGGTGAGGCGGCGACGCGGACCCTGGAATTGGTCGAGAAGGAGAAGGTGAATTTCGTTGTCGGCAGTCTGTCCGCGGCGGTTCAGCTCGCGATCAACAACGTCACCAAGGAACGCGGGGTCATCTTCAATTCGATCAGCCAGTCCGACGCCATCAACGAGGCGGCAGATTTCAGCAAATACACGTTCCACGAAGCGCTGAACCCGCACATGACGTCAGGGGCGGTCGGTCGCTACGCCTTCACCAAATTCGGCAAGAAGGTGGCGTTTCTCACGGCGGACTATGCTTACGGTCACGAGATGGTTCGCGGCTTTCTCGAGGTCGGCAAGGAGTTCAACATCGAGAACCTCGGTGACATCCGTCATCCGCTTGGAACGACTGATTTCTCGACCTTGCTGCCGCGTCTCCAGGCGCTGAAGCCCGATATTCTATGCATCAGCAATTTCGGCCGGGACCAGCAAATCGCACTGAAACAGGCAACCGACTTCGGCATCAAGAAATCGATCCAGATCATCGCGCCGCTGCTGTCGCATGCCAGTCGCGTTGCGGCGGGCCCCCAGGCATTCGAAGGCGTTGTCGGCGGCTGCTCGTTCTTCTGGGGCATCGAGGACAAGTTCGCCTCGACCAAGGCGTTCAACGACGCGTTCCGCAAGATGTATGACGGCAAGTTGCCTACCGACTACGGTGCGCTCGGCTATGGCGGAGTTCGGACGGTGCTCGAGGCGGTCAAGGGCGCGGGCAGCGTGGAGACCGACAAGGTCGTCGCGGCATTGGAGGCTCTGAAGTACGACTACTACAAGGGGCCGCAATACTATCGCAAATGCGATCACCAGTCGGTGCAATCGGTGCTCGTGATCAAGTCGAAGTCCAAGGGCGTGAAGAACGAGTCAGATGTGTTCGAGGTTCTATCGACCGAAGAGCCTAACGAGAAGAACCTGCGTACCTGCGACGCGCTTGGTCACAAGAGCTGAGCCATGCGCCGACGCGCACCGCGGGGCGGTGCGCGTCGTGCTGAGGGGGACAAATGGCGGGCCTGAGCTTTGACCTGATTGCACTGCAACTATTCGCCGGGCTGGCGCTCGGCGCCATCTACGTGCTGTTTGCGATCGGCCTCTCGCTGATCTTCGGGATGTTGACCGTCGTCAACTTCGCCCATGGCGCGTTTTACATGGTCGGCGCCTATGTCGGGCTGTACCTGATTTCGATCGGCGGCAATTTCTGGCTCTGCTTGCTGGCGGTGCCGCTTCTGATCGGGCTGTTCGGCCTTGCCGTCGAGCGCGTGCTGATCCGGCCGCTTTACGGCCGCGGCATCGATTATCCGCTGCTGCTGACCTTCGGGTTGAGTTATGTCATGGTCGAGTGCGTGCGCATTGCCTTCGGCAAGACCGGCTATCCCTTCGACACGCCCGAGCTTCTGCAGGGGGCCGTCAACATCGGTGTCGGATATTTTCCACTCTACCGCCTGTTCGTGATCGGCGCGACGGCCGTCGTCTTGTTGGCGCTCTGGCTGTTTCTGGAGAAGACCAGCTTCGGACTCATTATCCGCGCCGGCGCGCGCGATCCGCAAATCGTCCGCGTCCTCGGGGTCGACGTTTCCAGGGTCTGGTTGATCGTGTTCGGGATAGGCACCGCGATTGCTGGCTTTGCCGGGCTGCTAGCTGCCCCGCTTCAAGGCGTCATTCCCGAGATGGGCGGCACGATTCTCGCCGAGGCTTTCGTGGTTACGGTCGTAGGAGGCATGGGCTCGATCGGTGGCGCCGTACTGGCGGGCCTCCTCGTTGGTGTGGTGGTCAGCATGACGTCGCTGTTTGCGCCCGAGATGGCCAAGGTTTCGATCTTTGCCCTGATGGCGATCGTCCTGATCGTTCGTCCCCAAGGCTTCTTCGGCCGCGCCGGATTGATGAGCTGAGAGCCAAGGATGACCGGAGCCACCGAATCCGTCAGACAACCTCGTGCCACGACGGGCAGTTGGTACGAATTCGCAACGCGGCATCGCGCCAGCATTGTGGCCGCGGTGATCCTGATTTTCCCGTTGGTGATGCCGTTCACGGCCCTCGCGGTGAACATCCTGATCTATGGATTGTACGCCGTCGGCTTCAACCTCGTGTTTGGTTATCTCGGTCTGCTGTCGTTTGGTCACGCGGCGCTGTTTGGAACCGGTGCCTACCTCTGTGGCATCGCCATCGTGCATTTTGGCTGGCCATGGTATGCGGCCATCGCGGCCGGGATCGCCGGCGGCCTGTTGATGGCATCGTTGATTGGCGTGCTCGCGATCAGGACCCGCGGCATCTACTTCGCGATGGTGACGATGGCGCTGTCGCAATGTGTCTACTACCTGTTCTATCAGGCGGTTGACCTGACCGGTGGCGAAAACGGCCTCCGCGGCATCAACGTCCGCACCATCGATCTGTTCGGCTTGCGGCTCGACTTCATCAATCCGATGACCCGTTACTATGTCATCGCGGCGTTTGTGGTTGGCGCTTTTTTCGTGATGTCGCGCATTCTTGCCTCGCCATTCGGCGCCGTCATTGAGGCCGTGCGGGAGAATGAGATGCGTGCCCGCGCGTCAGGCTATGACGTCACCAAGACCCGATTGCTGACCTTCGTTTTGTCAGGCGGCTTCTGCGGCCTCGCGGGAGCCTTGCAGGCGTTGCATCTGTCGATCGTTCCGATCGAGATCCTGCACTACGAGACATCGGGCCTGGTCGTGATGATCGCATTGCTGGGCGGTATGGGAACGTTCTTCGGGCCGATGATCGGTGCCGCGGTCTTCCTGGTCCTGGAGAACGTGGTCTCGGTGTGGACGGTTCATTGGCAACTGATCGTTGGCGCCATCTTCATTGCCTGCGTGCTGTTCTTCCCCGCCGGCATCTGGGGCACGCTGATCGCGCGAGGCAGGCGATGAGTGCCGCGGAAGGCCAAACCAAGGAAATCATTCTGCGCACCAGGGGCGTCGGCAAGACGTTCGGGAAGTTTGTCGCGCTGAACAATATCTCGGCGGAGTTTTCCAGAGGAGCGATCACTTCCATTATTGGTCCGAACGGGGCCGGCAAGAGCACCTATTTCAATTTGCTGTGCGGCGCGTTTGCGCCCACCAAAGGCAGCGTTGAATTCGAGGGCAAAGATGTCACCGGCCTGCCGCAGCACCGCTTTGCGCATATGGGCATCGCAAAGTCCTTTCAGATCACCAGCGTGTTTCCGCAGCTCACGACCCGTGAAAACATCCGCGTCGGTCTGCAGGCGCTGGTGTCGAGATACGACATCTGGCGTCCCCGCGCGCGCCTGACCGAGCTGGTCGAGCGGGCGGACGAGCTGCTTGCCCTGGTCGGATTGTGGGAATCTCGCGAACGTGCCGCCAAGACGCTGGCCCATGGCGAGCAGCGCGCGCTGGAAATCGGCATGGCGCTTGCCAGCCAACCCCGGTTGCTGTTGCTGGACGAACCGACGGCCGGCATGAGCCCGGAGGAAACCCGGACCATGATGGATCTGATCGTGAAGCTCGCAAAAGAGCGTACGGTCATCCTCGTCGAGCACAAGATGAAGCTGGTGCTCGGGATCAGCGATCGCATCCTCGTGCTGCATCACGGAGAACTTCTCGCCGAAGGAACGCCGCAGGAGGTCCGGCAGAACGAGGCGGTGAAGCGGGTCTATCTCGGCCAGCGGGAGCATTGACTAATGCTGCAGATCGGCAAGCTCAATGCCTGGTACGGCGCAAGTCACGCGCTGCAGGACATAACGCTCGAAGTGACCAAAGGCGAGATAGTCTGCCTCATCGGTCGCAATGGAGCCGGCAAGACGACGACGCTGAAATCGATCATGGGGTTGATGGGACGAACGCGCGGATCGGTCACCTTCAAGGGCAAGGAGCTGCTGAGCCGGCCGGCGCATGTGCGCTTCGCGCTGGGACTTGCCTATGTTCCCGAAGAGCGGCGGATTGTGCAGGGATTGTCGGTCCGGGAAAATTTGCGGCTCGGGCTGGTGGCGTCGCCGGCGAAAAAGCGGGAAGCCGAGCTGATCGACGAGATCGCGGTGATATTCCCACGGCTGGCCGAGCGGATGGACCAGGAGGCGGTCACGATGTCCGGCGGCGAGCAGCAGATGCTGGCGATCGCGCGGGCGATGATCGCAAAGCCCGACCTGATCATGCTGGATGAGCCGTCGGAGGGGATCATGCCGGTCCTGGTCGACGAGATGTTCGAGCTATTTCGCAACATGAAGGCGCAGGGAACGACGGTGCTGCTGGTTGAGCAGAACGTCGAGCTCGCGCTTGGCATCGCCGATCGTGCCTACGTCCTTGATCAGGGGGCAGTGGTGCACCAGGCGTCAGCGCAGGCCCTGCTGGCCGACGACGAGATCAAGGAACGATATTGTTCGGTGTGAGCGCGCTTTCCGGTCTCCCGCCGGCGCGAACGGACCTTACTCCGCAGCGCGCGCGATCGCGTCGGCCCTGCTTGTGGTGACGACGACCTTGATCGCGTCATCCACGCGATCCCGTGCATATCTGAGCGCCGTCGGCAGGTCTTCCAGCGGAAACGTATGCGTGTGGATCCTTGTCGCGTCGAACCGCTTTGCCGCCATCAATTCCATGGCGCGGCGCGTGGCGCTGCGGCCCTCGCCACGGATCCCGTAAGCGTAGATGTTGTTTCGCACGAGATACGCGATATCCAGCGTCGCGGCCTCGTGCGGGAAGGCGGCCAGACAAATCTTGCCGCCGCGGTTGGCCATGTGAATGGCCTGGTTGAGAGTCGCTTCGGTGCCGGCGCATTCGACGACATAGTCCGCGCCGATCCCCCCTGTTAGTTGCTTCACGACCGCAACGGCGTCTTCGTCGTTGATGTTGATGACGTGGTCGGCCCCCAGTTCCTGGCCGATCGCCAGTCGCTTGTTGCGCGTGCCGGTCAGAATCACCGGACTTGCGCCAAGCGCCTTGGCCACAGCAACTGCGAGAAGTCCGATCGGCCCCGGGCCGATCACCACGACGCTCTCGCCGGCCACCAATCCTCCCAATTCCGTCAAGCCGTACATCGACGTGCCCGCGGTCACCACGAGCGTCGCCTCCGCGTCGCTCATGCTATCCGGTACGCGCGCCAGCGTATTAATGTGGTTGACTGCGTACTCCGCGAATCCACCGTCGGTCGTGAAGCCGTTGGCGCGGTGGCCCTTCTCCGGCTTTCCATAGTTGAGACAGGAGGTGTACATGCCCTGGCGGCAGCGTTTGCATTGACCGCAGCCGGCATGGATTTCGACGCTGACCCGCTCACCGATCCTGAATTCGTCAACGTCCGGTCCGAGTGCGGCGACCGTGCCCATGTATTCGTGGCCTGGTGTGAAGTTCTTGTTGAAGGGCAGACCGCCCTGAATGCTTGCCGGCGACCCGGCATGGATAATTTCGAGATCGGTGGCGCAGATCGCAACCGCGTCGATGCGCACCAGCACCTCGGCGCGCGAGGGGACCGGCGTCGGCTTTTCGCAAAGCAGGAGCTGGCCGGGCTCACCAAGGACCCAGGCCTGCATCAGGCCGGGAACGGGTAGATCGGGCGATGTGCTTACGCCGGGCGGCTGGTACATGGGCGTTTCCTCTTTTGGTTGACAGCCTAGCGCGAAACGACTGGCTGCCGCGAGCACCCGATGGTCGGCATCGGAGCCGTTGCATTTGCTGCACGGCAGCAAGCGCGTCGCAAAACATTCATACGCGGCCTATACTTGGTCCCCCGGTTGATGTTGAAATCCTCATTGCATCCTCTCCCAGACCGGAGCCTCCCATGAAGACCGTCCGCCTCGTCCTTGCGTTGCTGGCGCTGACGCTGATCGCGCCGTGGCAATCCGCCAGGGCGGCCGACGTGATCTGCTACAATTGTCCGCCGGAATGGGCAGATTGGGCGTCGATGCTGAAGGCGATCAAGGCGGATCTCAACTACGATATCCCGCACGACAACAAGAATTCCGGCCAGGCGCTGGCCCAGATCCTGGCCGAGAAGAGCAATCCGGTCGGTGATATCGGCTATTTCGGCGTGACCTTCGGCATGAAGGCCAAGGCCCAGGCTGCGCTCGAGCCCTACAAGCCGGCGCATTGGGATCAGGTCCCGGCCGGCCTCAAGGACCCCGAAGGCTACTGGACCACGATCCACTCCGGCACGCTCGGCCTGTTCGTGAACAAGGATGCGCTTGGCGGCAAGCCGGTGCCGGCCTGCTGGAAGGATCTCCTGAAGCCTGACTACAAGGGGATGGTCGGCTATCTCGATCCGTCCTCGGCGGCGGTCGGCTATGTCGGCGCGGTCGCCGTCAATCTGGCGCTCGGCGGCTCGCCAGGCAACTTCGATCCGGCGATCAGCTTCTTCAAGGAACTGCGCAAGAACGATCCGATCGTACCCAAGCAGACATCGTATGCCCGCGTCGTCTCCGGTGAGATGCCGATCCTGTTCGACTACGACTTCAATGCCTATCGCGCGAAGTACTCGGAGAAGGGCAACTTCGAGTTTGTGATTCCCTGCGAGGGATCGGTGGTGTTTCCCTATGTCGTTGGTCTCGTGAAGAACGCGCCCGACAAGGAGAAGGCCAAGAAGGTGATGGACTATCTCTTGTCCGACAAAGGGCAGGCGATCTGGACCAATGCCTATCTGCGTCCGGCCCGCCCGATCGAGCTGCCGGCTTCCGTGAAGGGGAAATTCCTCCCCGACAGCGACTATGCCCGCGCCAAGAGCGTCGACTGGGGCGAGATGGAAAACGTGCAAAAAGCCTTCGTCGACCGCTATCTCGTCGAGGTTCGCTGAGGCAATATGGTGCCCTTCGCCGGGGCACCATTCTTCCGATGTCGCAAAAATCCTTCGTTTGGTTCTGCCTGCTGCCGCTCGCGGTCGTGACCACGGCATTCTTCCTGCTGCCGATGGCACGGCTGGTGGTTGCGGGTGCCGAAGGACAGCATGGGCTCGCCGGATATCTCGCCATCCTGACCGAAGCTCGTTATCGCGCGACGCTGATCAACACCGTGCTGCTCGCGGCGGCAACGACGATCGTGACGCTGATCGTGGCGACGATTGCCGGAATGTTTCTGCAGCGGCACCGCTTTCCAGGGCGGGCCGTGCTGATCGCGATGCTGACCTTTCCGCTGGCGTTTCCCGGCGTGGTGGTCGGCTTCATGATCATTCTGCTGGCGGGGCGGCAGGGGCTGATCGGCGATCTGTCGAACCGGATCTTCGGCGAGAAGTTCGTCTTCGCCTATTCGATCTACGGGCTGTTCCTCGGATATCTCTACTTCTCGATCCCGCGCGTGATCCTGACCATCTTGGCGGCCGTGCAAAAGCTCGATGTCGGTCTGGAAGAAGCCGCGCGTTCGCTCGGCGCCAGCCCCTGGGCGGTCCAGCGTGACGTCGTGCTGCCGGCGCTGGCGCCGGCCTTCGTTGCGTCCGGCGCGATCGCATTTGCGACCGCGATGGGGGCCTTCGGGACTGCGTTTACGCTGGCGACGAATATCGACGTGCTGCCGATGCTGATCTATACCGAGTTCACGCTGGCCGCCAATTTCGCGACCTCGGCCGCGCTGTCGGTGGGACTTGGCCTGATCACCTGGCTCATCCTCGCGCTCGCCCGCTCGTTCAGCGGCAGCGCGGTCGCGGCGGCCGGGTGAACGCATGCGCGATCGCTTGATCTTCACCGGCCAGTTCATCTTCACGCTGCTCGTTGCCGCCTTCCTGGTGGTCCCCGCAGGGCTGTCGATCTCCGCCGGCGTCACCGTGAACTACTTCCGGGGCATCCAGTCCGGCGTGACCCTGCAATGGGTCGCGCAGGTCTGGGAGCTCTATGCCGGTACCATCCTGCTCTCCTTCGTGATCGCATTCGCGACCCTTGCCGTCACGCTGCTTGCCGGCGTTCCCGCAGCCTATGCGTTGCATGCGCGGGGAGGCCGGCTTGCGCGCATCGTCGAGGAGATCATCACGTTGCCTTTGGCGATCCCCGGGCTTGCGATTGCGCTCGCACTGCTGCTCGCCTACGGCAGCTTCGGCGACTTTCGCCGCTCCTGGCTGTTCATCCTGGTCGGGCACGTGATCTTCACCATGCCGTTCATGGTGCGGTCGGTGATGGCGGTGTTCGCGACCGTGGACATCAAGACGCTGGATGAGGGGGCGGCTTCGCTGGGGGCGTCGCCATGGCGACGCTTCCGCGACGTCATCGTGCCGAACGCACTGCCGGGAATTCTTGCCGGCGCATTGATGGTGGTCACGCTGTCGCTCGGTGAATTCAACCTGACCTGGATGCTGCATACGCCGTTGACGAAGACACTACCGATCGGGCTCGCCGACAGCTACGCCTCGATGCGGCTCGAGGTGGCGTCGGCCTATACGTTGATCTTCTTCGTGATGATCATTCCGCTGCTGGTCGCGATGCAGCTGCTGGCCGACAGGGATCACAAGCGATGAGCACGGCCGGGCATGGCGCAGCGGTGCGGATCGAGGCGTGCGGCAAGACCTTTGCCGACGGCACGCGCGCGCTCGATCCCGCAACCCTCGACATTGCGCGTGGCGAGACGCTGGTGCTGCTTGGGCCGTCAGGCTGCGGCAAGACCACGATGCTGCGCATCATCGCAGGCCTCGAGCTGCCGGATGTCGGCGGCAAGGTCCTGTTCGACGGCAAGGACATGACCTCGGTCCCGATCGAGCGGCGCAATGTCGGGATGGTGTTCCAGTCCTACGCCCTGTTCCCCAACATGACGGTGGCGGACAATATCGCCTACGGGCTGAAGATCCGCGGTGTTGCCAGAGGCGAGCGTGCCGCGCGCGTCGCCGAGCTGGTTGCTCTGACGAACATCACGGGATTGGAGAATCGCCGCATCGACCAGCTTTCGGGCGGCCAGCGTCAGCGCGTCGCACTGGCGCGCGCCGTCGCGATCCGGCCCGGCATCTTGCTGCTCGACGAGCCCTTGACCGCGCTCGACGCCGCGCTGCGGGACCGGCTGCGCAGCGAGCTCAACCGGCTGTTGCGCGCGCTTGGGATCACGACGATCTATGTTACCCATGATCAGGCCGAAGCCATGGAATTGGGCGACCGGATTGTCGTGATGCGGAAAGGCGCAATCGCCCAGATCGGCACGCCGCGCGAGGTCTACTTCGCGCCGAAGGACCGGTTTGTGGCGGAGTTCATCGGAGCGGCGAACATTGTGGAGGCTCCGGTCGAGAACGGCGTGTTGATCCTGCCCGGCGGGCGGCTGCCGATCGAGTGTGGCGCGACGACCGCGAACGCGACCGTTATGATCCGCCCCGAAACCATTCGCGTGACGGAGGCGGGCGAGGGGATACTCTCGGGAATCGTCGATTCCGTCAGCTTCATCGGCGACCGGCAGCGGCTCGTCGTGAGTGATGCATCGAGCAAGCCGCTCAATGTCGACGCTCCCAACACGATTCAAGCCAGGATCGGCGATCGCATCGGGCTTTCGATTGCGCCCGACGCTGTCCGTCTGCTTCCCTCCGAACCACGAGATTGATCGATGCCGTCGAAACCGGTTCTCATCGCCCAGATTTCCGACCTCCACATCAAGCCGCCGGGAGCGTTGGCCTATGGTCGGGTCGATACCGCAAAGGCGCTTGAACGCTGCGTGGCGGCGATCAATGGATTCGAGCCGGCGCCCGATTTCGTCGTTATCTCGGGCGACCTTGTCGATACGCCGTCGGTCGAGGAATACGACCATCTCAAGCGACTGCTCGCGCCGCTGCGCGTTCCGTTTGCCGGAATTCCCGGCAATCACGACTCGCGTGCGTGGATGCGTGCCGCGTTTCCTGCCGCACCCTATGTTGACGCCACAGGCCCGCTCGACCAGAAAATCGAGGTGAATGGCCTCGATCTGCTGCTGCTTGATTCAAGCGTTGCCGGGAAGCCTCATGGCATGCTCGAACCTTCGACGCTGCAATGGCTGGAAGCGGCACTGGCGGCAGCAGTCGGCCGGCCCGCGCTGCTTTTCCTGCATCACCCCCCGTTCAAGGGCGGCATCTGGCACATGGACCGCCAGGACCTTTTCAATGCCGCAGAACTGGCAGCAATCGTCAGGCATCACCCGCGGGTGCGTTTGATCGGCTGCGGGCATGTCCATCGTGCCATGCTGACCTCCTTCGCCGGGATTCCCGTGACATTGTGCCCCGCGCCGAACCATGCGGTCGACCTGGACCTCGGACAGCTCCGCGAACCATCGTTCAAGGTGGAACCGCCGGCATTTCACTTGCACACGTGGTTTCCGGGACCGGATTTTGGACACTTGGTCACGCACCAAGTCCCGATCGGTCAGTTTGACGGGCCGCACCCGTTCTTTGGGCCAGACGGCAAGCTGCTGTGAGCTGGCCGCGTTGACCCCTCGTATAGACGGGATCCTGCTAGGCGAGATCGTCGCGGATGGGCCGGGCATGTCAGATCAAGGGCAGCGCGCAGCTGCAATTGAGCGTTGCATCGACGCAGATTTATTCCAAATTGTACCTTGGGTGCCTTTTATCCCATTGCGCCGGCTCGGACCTTTGTTGCTGTAGGGCCCCGGGGGGGCTATACTTCTATCTGTTTTCATTGATCGATGGCTTTGTCGGCGTCCGCTGTGCTGGCGGGCCGATTGAACGCAACATAATCAGTCTGGATCACGATGACCGGAGCGCCGCCCATAGAACGAACTTCCGGCGCGCCGTTGTTTTCGAACAACAAGCTGTCGGTGTTGCGCAAGCACCCCTATTTCGCCGATCTCGAGCCCGAGGCATTCGATCAGCTCTGCCGCTACGCCAAGCACACCACGCTGAAGCGGGGCACGACGATCTTTTCCAAGGGCGATCCGGGCACCAGCCTGATTGCGGTGATCTCGGGCACGGTCAAGATCAGCATCTCGTCGCCGGATGGTCGCAACGCGATTTTGAACCTGATCGAGGCCGGCGAGATCTTCGGTGAGATCGCGCTGCTCGACGGCTTGTCGCGGACGGCCGATGCCACCGCCAACACCAATTGCGAGCTGTTCGTCATTGACCGGCGCGAGTTCATTCCGTTCGTGCGCAGCCAGCCGACGCTTGCGATGAAGTTCATCGAGCTGCTTTGCGAAAGACTGCGCCGGACCAGCGATCAGGTCGAGCAGGTCATCCTGCAGAACCTGCCCGGCCGTCTGGCCAGCGCGCTGCTGCGCCTGAGCGACAAGCACAAGCCGCAGGGGCGCACCATCTCGATCACCCAGCAGGAGATCAGCGAGATGGTCGGGATGACGCGCGAGAGCATCAACAAGCAGCTTCGCGCGTGGGCGATACGCGGTTGGGTCAGGCTCGAGCATGGCGCGATCGTCGTGTTGAAGCCCGAGACCCTCCAGGAGCTGGTCGACGCCGGGGCGAACGACGGCGAGTAGTCGCGTCGGCCGCCCGGTCGGTCGCGCATTTCACGAAGCGGTGAGCTGAACAAGGCCTGTGAAGCCATTCACATCGGCCTTGCGTGCGCTGCGGTAAGTGACGCGTCAGGGGAGCACAATATGGAGGAATCCATGCAGAGCTCTTTCGACAAGCGGCGGCAGGACCCACAGCACAATTACCAGAGCTTCAGCATCAAGCTTGTCGCGTTGCCGCTGCTCGTCGTCGTTGCCTTGATCGGGATGCTGGTCAGTCATCCGGCGGCAGTCAGATGGATATCGGACGCGGCGCAAGCGGAGTTCGTCGGAACCGACACCGTCTACACCGATCCGATACCCAATATCGCGCAAGTGGCACCAACGGTCCGGCCGGGCAGCGAGATCCGGACGGTGAAGGCCTACTGATCGTTGATGCCGTCGTCGCGCGGCAAGGCGCGACGACAGCCGCTTGTCCAGCAGCAAGCCGTCCTCACGCGGCTACTCCAAGCAGCTTTGCTGCGGTCCGCCCGAGAATATTGGCCTTGTCATCGTCGCTTAGCGACGACGAGTCGAAGATGTGGTCGACCGGTGCCAGTTGCCATGGATAGGGATAGTCGCTTCCCAGCACGATCTGGCCGGCGCCAACCTGGGCGGCGAGGTGCCTGATCGCCTCAGGCGTGAAGATCAGAGAGTCGAAGTAAATCTGTTTGAGGTACTCCGCCGGCGTTCTCTGGAGCTTGATCTCTGGATTGCATCCCTTGGGTCCAACCAGACAGGCATGGTCCGAGCGGTCGGCGTACGAGCCGAGATAACCGCCGCCATGTGCAGCGATGATTTTCAGTCCCGGGAAGCGGTCGAGCGTGCCCTCGAAGATCAAATGGGAGAGTGCGATCGTCGTCTCGAGCGGATTGCCGATCGTGTTGCCAAGCCACCCATTGCCGGAGAGCCGCTTGTTGAGCTCGGGCACGCCCTGCGGATGGATGAACAGGGGAACGCTGAGTTCCTCGGCCTTGGCCCATACCGGATGAAACTTCGGATTCGAGAATTCGGCGCCGTCGACGACACCGCCGATCGCCGCGCCCTTCAGCCCCTGCTTCTTCACCGCCGTCTCCAGCTCCTGCACCGCAAGGTCCGGTGCCTGCAGCGTCAGCGAGGCGAAAGCTGCGAACCGGTCAGGCTTCGAGGCACAGAGTTCGGCGAGCTTTTCATTCTGGATTTTCACGATCTGCGCAGCAAGGTCGCGATCGCGGTCGTACCAGAACGGATTGATCGAAAGCACCTCCATGTCGACGGCCTGCGCGTCCATCGCAGCCAGCCGTTTGTCGATCTCGACGAAGGCTTCCGCGGCGCCGTTGACCGGCGGCAGTTGATATTTTCCGGCGTCCGCGCCGAGCAGCGCGCCCGCCTCGCGGAAATGGCAATGCGAGTGGATGTCGATCGTCTTGACACGTTTGCCGTTGACCGTGACCGGCAACTGCTGGCGCGATTGCTGCGCATTTGCGTTGTGGACGAGCCCGCAGCCGCAGAACACGATGCCTGCCGCCGCCGTTGCTCCCGCTTTCAGGAAATCCCGCCTTGTGGTCATGACAATCGCCTCCCTGGTTGTTTTGTTATGGAGGGGGAGCCTAGGGATGCCGGCTAGTGCTCGCAAGATCACACGCTGTGCGTGTCGCGCAATGTTGATCTGCTCAGACCGGCTTGATCCCCGCCTTTGCGATGATGTCGCGGCACTACGTCTGCAATTCGTTTGTGCATGCCATCGGGCTGTTTGCGGGCAAGTCGCCATGCAATGGATAGTATTCAGTCAGATCGGCAATGCGTCACCCTCGCTCGACTTTGATCAGGCCCCGAACACGACAACCGCCAATATCACGACCGCACCGCACCGTTGGCGGAACGGAACGGCGATTTCATGCTAAAATGAAAGAAGCGAGGCGGAAATGGGTCTGCTTACGCCGAAGCCAAGTCGACGCTAGCACTGCCTCGTCTAGGCAACAAGGAAACGTCCTCGTGAGGAGACGGGTTCGATGGGAGGGAAAATGGACCGAAACCTTGTGATCTTGAATGTCACCCGTTCGGAAACGATGTTGCGTTCCGACGGACATGCCGCCATTCAACTAGAGACCAAGGAGATGGGCCCCATCGCTTTCGAGGTGAACCTTCAAGCAATTGCCGCGCTTCGTCGGCACTTGGCGCGAGCAGAAATGCACATTCTTCAGAGCCAGAGTCAAACCAAGAACTGACCACTTCGAGGCACCTGCACGACACAGTGAAGCATCGATGGGTTCCGGTGGGGGCCAGCGGACTGTGCGAGCTCTCTCATCGCTGTCGGGACCCGGCCGCATCGAATCGATGCCAAAATTGACGATGTCCTTGTTCCGCCAGCCACCCGGTGGCCGCATTTACTGCCGGGCTACATCGATGTGGGTTCCTCCGTAGTCGGGCATCGAGATGAATATCGATGCCAGGCGATAGGTGTTTCTCGATTCCGCGAGGACTTCTTCATGGTTCTTCCACATACCGTGCATGATTGGTGGATGGCCGGGGTAGCTCGGCGTGCGGTGATAGAGCCCTCGGCTCAGGTCAATGATCCTCACGACGGGCGCCTTTTTCTTGACGGATCTGACGCAGGCGCGGTTCTGCCCGCAATGCAGACGCGTGTAGCGCATGCGCAAGATGCCGCTTGCTCTCGGTACAGAACCTGAAGCAAATCGGGGAAGTGTTGCATTCCGGGATGCGTCGCCGCAGGGAGGATTCACGTGACCGACTATCGCAAGCTATTCGATCTTACCGGCAAGACCGCCGTCGTGCTGGGAGCGGCCTCGGGAATCGGCAAATCCTCGGCCGAAGCGCTGGCCTCACTCGGCGCGCGCGTGCTCTGCGCTGATCGAGCGCAAGCGGGCGCGGAGGCAACGGCCGCTGCAATCCGACAGCAGGGCGGGTCTGCAACATCAACCAGTTGCGATGCTGCCGATCGTGCCGACGTCGACACTTTGGCAGGGAAAGCGCTGGCGGAATTCCAGCGCATCGACATCGCGGTGACGACGCCGGGACTGAATATCCGCAAGACCGTCCTCGATTACACCGAGGAGGATCTCGACCGCGTCATCAACCTCAACGTCAAGGGCACGGTCTGGTTCTTCCAAGCATTCGGCCGCATCATGGTCAAGCAACAGGGCGGTAGCCTGATTGCATGTTCCTCGGTGCGTGCCGTGACCATCGAGCCGGGACTTGCAGTCTATGGATCGACCAAAGCGGCGATCGGCCTTCTGGTCAAGGGCTTCGCGTCCGAGGTCGGGCGATCCGGCGTTCGTGTCAATGCGATCGCGCCGAGCATCGCGGAGACCGCGTTGACCGGTCCGTTCAAGCAGCGGCCCGATATCTACAACCTCTATGCCGGCCATACCGTGTTCAATCGCTGGAGCAGCGCCGACGAGGTCGCGACCGCCGTCGCCTATCTTGCATCGGACGCGGCGAGCTATGTCAGCGGCAGCACGTTGTTCGTCGATGGCGGCTGGACCGCGGTCGATGGGCCGCCGACCGGTCTCACGCAGCTGGCAGGCTAAAGGCGCGCCGAGGTTGGGTCGAACAGCGACCACGACGGCGCTGTGCTCCCCGCGCCCCGTTCCTACGGGGTGGGGTGAGGGGCCGTCTCCGCGTATCAGGCGATAGTTGCGCTTGCGGAGGCTCCCCCTCACCCGGAACGCATCTACGATGCGTTCCGACCCCTCCCCGCACGCGGGGCGAGGTAAACTGGAGTCCGCCCGCTTGATTCGAGGTAAGTCATCTCGTTCCAGGTCGAGCCATCTACGGCGTCACGTCGAGGACAAAGCCAGCCTGGCTGCGTAGCACAGACGTTTCCGACGACGTCAGCAGCGCGATCAGGCGTTGCACCTGTGACGCAGACGATGCCTGCGTCGCAATGGCCGCCGTATACATGGTGGCGAGCCCGCATTCCGGCGGCAAGGTGCCCGACAGCACGACGCCCTTGGTGCTGATGATCTCGGTCGATTGCGTGCAGCCGATCGGCTGCCGGTCATTGGACTCGGCCAGATGTCGCATGGCGGTCGCACCGTTCGGAAAGATTCTCAGTCGATCCGTCACGACATCAGCGATGTCGAGCTGCGCGAGCACCTTGGCGACATGAATTCCTGCGGTCGATGCCTTGGTATCCGGCACGAAGATCGCGTCCGCGGCGAGCAATGCCGCGCGCAGGCTAGCCGCGTCGTCGGCGCTGACCGACGGATCGCCGGCCCGAACGGCAAGGGCGGTTTCAACGCGGCCGAGGTCCGTGATCGAGCTGCGCAAAACCAGCCCTTCGCCGGCAAGCTTCGCGATCAGAGCGGCGGTCAGGATGACGATGTCGGTCGGTACGCCGGCGCGCAATCTGTCGGCCATGGCGCCGACCGCGCCAAAATCGCCAGCAATGCCGAGGCTGGTTTCGGCTTCAAACGCGGGCGCAAGGCTGCGCACCAGGCCCTGCGCCGCCCCGCCGCTCAGGATGTTCAACGTCTTCATGCGCACTGTTCCTTCGCTCGCGGTCTGCCGCTGCGTGCTTACTGGGCCTTGTCCAGCCTTTTGACGACGCCTGCCCACTTCACGATATCGGCGCGCAGGAATGCGTCGAACGCCCCCGGCGTCATGGTCATCGGCGCCGCGCCCTGCGCGGCCCAGAGCTTCTCGACCTCCGGCCGCCTGATCGCCGCGTTCACCGCCGCGTTGAGCTTGTCGACGATCGGCTTCGGCGTGCCCGCCGGAACCATCAAGCCGAGCCAGATCGTCGCCTCATAGCCGGACACGCCCGCCTCGATCACCGTCGGAACGTAGGGCAGCACCGTCGAACGAGTCTTGCCGGTCGTTGCGAGCGCTCGCACCTGTTTTTCGGCGACATTCGGCGCCATCGCGGGAACGGCATCGATCATCATCTGGACCTGGCCGCCGATGACGCCGCCGCGGGCCTCGCCGCTATTGCGGTAGGGCACGTGCACGACGTCGATGCCGGCCATGGCTTTGAACAGCTCGGCCGCCATGTGGTACGGCGTGCCCTGACCTGACGACGCATAGTTCAGCTTTCCGGGCTGGGCCTTTGCCAGGGCGATGAATTCCTGCAAGGTCTTTGCCTGTACGGCGGGGTGGACCACGATCACGAGATCCGAAGCGTTCAACGACGCGATCGGCGTCAGGTCGCGCATCAGCTCATATTTGCGCTGCGGCACCAGCGATTCGTTCGCGGTCTGGGTGTTCGACATCATCAGGAGGGTGTAGCCGTCGGCCGGTGCCTTTGCGGCCTCGAGCGTGCCGATCACGCCACCGGCGCCGGTGCGGTTCTCCACCACGAAGGGCTGGCCGAGGCTTTCCTGCAGGATGCCGCCGATCTGTCGCGCGACGACGTCGGCCGGACCGCCGGGACCGAAGGGAACGATGATCCTGACCGGCCGTGCAGGATAGTCTTCGGCGTCAGCATATGAGCCTGACATGGATACGGTCAGCAACGCCGCGACAAACACCAAGGCGTATCGCAGGCTCGCCATTGACTGAATCCCCCAACTTTAGTCTTGTTTCTTGATCAGAAGTCTAGCTGCAACCTGAAGCCTCTGTCGACGACAGACTCCGTTTTTCGCGCATCGGAATAAGAGCGGGAGAACGGTGTACTCAAACTTCGCCATCGCGTGCGGGGAATCATATGAGGAAACATCCTGGGCTATCGCGCCGCGACATGCTGAAGGGCTCGGGCGCCGTGCTCGCTGGGGCCGCCCTTTCAACGCGCGTGATGGCTGCTGCGCCGCCAGCCGAACCGGTAACGCCGACGCTGATCGAGGCGGCGAAGAAAGAGGGGCAGGTCGTCTACTACACCTCGACCGATCTGCCGGTTGCCGAGAAGCTGGCAAGGGCATTTGAAGCGAAATATCCCGATATCACCGTGCGCGTCGAACGCACCGGTGCGGAGCGTGTGTTCCAGCGGATCGGCCAGGAATATTCCAGCAACATTCATGCCGTGGACGTCGTCAATTCCTCAGACGCGGCACATTTCATCGTGTGGAAGCGCGACGGCATTCTCGCGCCCTATGTTCCGGAGGAGGTCGCAAAATACTACCCCGAGGAGCATCGCGACGCGGACGGGCAATTCGCAAGCTTCCGGGTCTGGTTGTCGATCATTGCTTACAACACCAATCTCGTGAAGGCCGAGGAGGCGCCGAAGAGCTTTGCCGATCTGCTCGATCCGAAATGGAAGGGCAAGATCGTCAAGGCGCATCCCGGCTATAGCGGCACCATCATGACCGCGACCTATCAGATGCAGCGCGATCTCGGCTGGAGCTTCTTCGAGAAGCTCGCCAAGCAAAACATCATGCAGGTGCAGTCCTCGACGGATCCACCCAAGAAGCTCGATCTCGGCGAGCGTGCTGTGATGGCCGACGGCAACGAATACAACATCTTCCAGATGAAGGAGGCCGGCCGCCCGGTCGAGCCGGTCTACGCCACCGAGGGGTCGCCGATCATTGTTGGCCCCAACGGGATCTTCAAGGACTGTCCGCATCCGAATGCCGCCAGGCTGTTCCAGTCCTTCGCGCTCGGGCGTGAGGGCCAGCAGCTCAATGTCGAGATCGGCGGCCTCAGATCCGTCCATGCACAGGCCAAGGAGAAGGCTGGACGCAGGCCGCTAAAGGACATCAAGACGATGAAGGATGATCCGGTGGCGGTCGAGCGGGAAGGGGAATCGATCAAATCGCACTACACCCGCATCTTCCGCGTCTGATGGGACGGCTCAGGCCAATAGCTGCTGCCCGTCCGGGCGCCTGCCGCATGGCACGTGCCCGGATTTCGCGCGGGCAGGGTCAATAATGCCCCTCGGCGGGGGGGATATTTGATGTTACCAATTTGGCCATGAACCAGCATGCCAAGGTCGACATCCGCCATTCCACCTGTCCGCACGACTGCCCCTCGGCATGTGCGCTCGACGTCGAGGTGATCGAGGGACGCTCGATTGGTCGAGTCAGGGGCTCCAAACAGCAGACCTATACGGCCGGCGTGGTCTGCGCCAAGGTCGCCCGTTATGCCGAGCGGATTCACCATGCCGAACGGCTGATGTATCCGCTGCGCCGGACCGGCCCGAAGGGCTCCGGCCAGTTCGCGCGGATCTCTTGGGACGAGGCGCTGGACGAGATCGCGGCGCGCTTCGACGCGGCCGAGCGGGAGTTTGGCGCCGAGTCGGTCTGGCCCTATTACTACGCCGGCACCATGGGGCTGGTGATGCGCGACGGCCTCAACCGGCTGTCGCATGTGAAGAAGTATTCGCGCTTCTACGGCACGATCTGCGCAACCATCGCGCGCATCGGCTTTGCCGCCGGGACCGGCAAGATCGCCGGCGTCGATCCCCGCGAGATGGGCGTCTCCGACCTCGTCGTGATCTGGGGCACCAATCCGGTGAATACCCAGGTCAATGTGATGACGCATGCATCCCGCGCGCGGAAGGAGCGCGGCGCGAAGATCGCGGCGGTCGACGTCTACAACAACGAGACCATGAAGCAGGCCGACATCAAGATCCTGCTCCGGCCGGGCACCGACGGCGCGTTCGCCTGCGCCGTGATGCATGTGCTGTTCCGCGAGGGATTTGCCGATCGCGACTATCTTGCGCGCTATACCGACTGTCCCGACGAGCTCGAAGCGCATCTGAAGACCCGCACGCCGGAATGGGCTTCGGCGATCTCGGCCGTGCCGGTCGAGGAGATCGAGGCGTTCGCGCGGCTGGTCGGACAGACCAAGCGCTCATTCTTCCGTCTCGGCTACGGCTTTACTCGCAGCCGCAACGGCGCCGCCCAGATGCACGCTGCGACCTGCATCCCCGCGGTGACCGGCGCCTGGCAGTATGAGGGCGGCGGCGCGTTCTTCAACAACGCCGCAATCTGGCGTTTCGATGAGTCGATCATCGAAGGCCATGACGCGATCGATCCCTCGACGCGGGTGCTCGATCAGTCCAAGATCGGCCGCATCCTGACCGGCGATGCCGAGGCGCTCAACGGCGGCGGGCCGGTCAAGGCGATGCTTATCCAGAACACCAATCCGATGACGGTGGCGCCCGAGCAGGCGCTGGTGCGCCAGGGATTTGCCCGCGAGGACCTGTTCGTCGCGGTGCATGAGCAGTTCATGACCGAGACGGCCCAGATGGCCGATATCGTGCTGCCGGCGACGATGTTCATGGAGCACGACGACCTCTATTACGGCGGCGGTCATCAGCACATCTCGGTCGGCCCGAAGCTGATCGATCCGCCCGGCGAGTGCCGTTCCAATCATGAGGTGATGCAGGGCCTCGGCCGTAGGCTCAACGCCGTGCATCCCGGCTTCGACATGACACCGCGCCAGTTGATCGATGCGACGCTGAAGAAGAGCGGGCACGGCGACATCGACACGCTCGAAGCAGAGCTGTGGCGCGACCTGCAGCCGGATTTCCGCACCTCGCACTATCTCGACGGTTTCGCCCATGCCGACAAGAAGTTCCACTTCAAGGTCGATTGGGGCAAGGTGCCGGTCGGCACCGGCGGGCTGATGGGCGCATGGGACAAGATGCCTTCGCTACCCGACCACTGGACCATCATCGAGGAGGCGGACGCGCAGCATCCGTTCCGTCTTGCGACCTCGCCGTCCCGCAGCTTCCTCAACACCAGCTTCAACGAGACGCCGTCGTCGCAGGCCCGCGAGGGCGCGCCGACGGTGATGATCCATCCCGACGACGCAGCCAGCCTGTCGATAGCCGACGGCGACGCGGTGACGCTCGGCAACATGCGTGGCGAGACCACGCTGACCGCAAAACTGTTCGACGGCGTTCGCCGCGGCGTGCTGATCGCCGAGTCGATCCATCCGAACAAGTCCCATATCGGCGGGCGCGGCATCAACATGCTGACCGGGGCGGAGGCCGTCGCACCGCTCGGCGGCGCCGCGTTCCACGACAACAAGGTCTGGATCCGGAAGGCATCGGCCGCCGCATAAAACCTGCTTGCAGTCGGCGCCGATCCTGCCGCAAATGTCGGCTGACACCGGCACATTGGCCAAGAAAACAGGCAGGAAACATGACCGACAACAGCGTTCTTTTCGAAAAGCGCGGGCAGGCGTTCTGGATCACCATCAACCGCCCGGACAAGCGCAACGCGCTCAATGCCGGTGTGATCGCCGGCATCGCGAAGGGCTATCGCGAGGCGCATGACGACAAGGACGTCCGCGTCATCGTGCTGACGGGGGCGGGCGACAAGGCATTCTGCGCCGGTGCCGATCTGCAGAACAGCGGCGCGGCCTTCTCGATGGATTTCTCGCGTCCCAATGTCGATTACGCCGATTTGTTGCGGCTGTCGCAGAATGCGACCAAGCCCGCGATCGCGCGGGTCGGTGGCGTCTGCATGGCCGGCGGCATGGGACTGTTGTGCATGACCGACATGGCGGTCGCCGGCGATCAGGTGATCTTCGGCCTGCCCGAGGTGAAGGTCGGCGTGTTCCCGATGCAGGTGCTGAGCCTGCTGCAATCGATCGCCCCGCCGCGCCTCGTCAACGAATGGGCGCTGACCGGCGAGCCGTTCGACGCCGCGACGGCCAAGGCTGCGGGTCTTCTCAACTACGTTGTGCCGGCAGCCGAGCTCGACGCCAAGGTCGATTGGCTGATCGGGCGCATCGTCGACAAGTCGCCGACGGCGATCCGTCGCGGCAAATACGCGATGCGGGCGATCGCCTCGATGTCATTCGATGAAAGCATCGCCTACACCGAAAGCCAGATCGCGCTGCTCGCGATGACCGAGGACGCCAAGGAAGGCCTCAAGGCCTTCGGCGAGAAGCGCAAACCGACTTGGACCGGGCGCTAGGTGGAAACCCAATCCTGGTCTTCCGCCCGGTATCTCGCGCCGGCGTGAATCATGAAAATCAAGCGTGTCGATTGCTCGAAACGATTGAAGAATGAGGAGCGAGCACGCCTTCTGACAAGAGGGTCGTCCTGGCTCGCTCCTCGCGGCGCTTCTTGGCGGCCACGATCAATTGCTTCCGCGTGCGTTTGGCGTAGGTGGGTAGTTGTAGTCTCGAGCGATGGCGGCCGGCGGCACGCAGTTCAGCGTCCGTAAGATCGCTGTCTGCGCCTTCGGTGAAGCCGCCGTGGCGAAAGGACGTAAATGAGAGCTCGTTCCGAAGTCCCGCTGCTATGATTATCTTTTTAACGACATGCCGAAGGTAGCGCAGATCCTTGCGCTCGGTGATCCACGGGAGAGGAGTAGGCGACCTGCGATGAGCATGATCGCGGCGAAACGCCAGTCCTGAAGCGACTGAGTCTTTGAGAGCATCAAGCTCCGCCATCAACTCAGGGAAGAGCAGCACACTGTTCTCATCGACCAAAGGCCACCAGGCTTCTTCGCCATTCTTTGGGTGCATAATCCTCACGCTGTTGGGGCGTTCTTTCGGTCGATAGTGCTCGATTTCGAAGACTCCGAATATATGTTCCTCGCGCTGCAGCCATTCCCAGGTCAGCAATGCAGCGGTTGCGATCGAGTGGTACCCCAGTCTCTCTGCGGCTTGCCTGAAGGCGACAAGCTCTTCCCAGGTTGCGGTAGGCGTCTCTCGCAGGGCCTGACCAGGGGCGCGCGATTTTAAGCCCATCCGCGAGAATGGGTTGATGGCTGGCACTTTCGTTTCCTGGGCGCGCTGACCAACGAACCAGGCGCGCCTGCATGCGGTCATGGCAGCGTTTGCGAAACGCCGACGCTCGCGCTTGACGATGTTTCCATCCGCGTCCTTGTATTGAACGACGAGCAGATTTGCATAAACCGCATCAACAAATGCTTTGGAAAAATCAGCAATCTGTTTCGAGCCCGCGCGGCTACCGTCGTTCAATTCGTGGTTGGCGAATAGCGCCAGGCCTTGGTCGTATAAGCGTTGGGTCTTGAAATCGATTTCACGCCATCGGTGGTTGGCTTTGAAAACGCCAACAAGCCAATCAAAAGTGCCAGGCACAGGAGACGCCGGGACCATGTCGGTCAATCCGCCCGAACGCCAGCTGTCGAAGGCAGGCAGCAGAATATTCTTGGTTCTGTTGAGAGCGGTTGCATAGTCTTCTCCCAGTGCTTCAGCTCTGACAGGGCAGCCTTCATTGCGAGCCCACGTTGGTGGCTCGAAGAAATATCCGCGTCGACCATTCTTCAATGACTTTTGCCTGCAATAGCGCGGAAGCTTCATTGTAGCGCAACCTTAACGTCTTGCCAGGGAGGCCAAATCCTCGCCTTCTGATCTATCCAAATTGGTAGTTCTACGGGGCGCGGCAAAATCATCAATCGCGGCTCTTGACCAGACCGGTTGCCGCGCCCGCCCAATTCCACGATAGCCGATTGGAGGCGGCGCCTCGCCGCGGCCTACGGCTCGCGCGAGTTCATGGGTATTTGCGAAATCCAAATAGGCGGCGGCCATGTCGGCAAGCATGAGTGCAGGCCAGGCGCCGATGGGTGGATAACGAGCAGGAAGAGCGGAGCGGGATGTCATAGGCGTTAGCTCGCGCGTCAATGCTGCAACGATCTCGGTGCCGAATTCAGTAGAATGGCGTCATCATCCCTGGATGAGGGGCCTTATTCGTGCAACGCCTCGGAAGGCACGAAACCGGATATCCAAAGTCAAATTCGCCGCTACCTTGTGGCCTTCATGCTGCCCTCCAGTCACATGGATGCTCTCCCGGAGCACGAGAAGGCTGCGAGAAAAAGAGCCATCAACAATTGGTGCGGTAATCGGCGGGCCTTGAGTGCGAAAAAGTGCCGGGCATCGATTGACGCGAGTATTCAACGTTGCCTCAAGTCGTTGAGGCCCTGCTTAAGGTTTGAAATATTCGATGGCATTTCGTCGAGAGAAAATTCGGCGACGCGCGCGGATAATCCGCTCGTTGAGAGGCATATGATCCTTGCGGGCTGTCAGTTCGAATTCCGACAAGTCCTATCGATGATCCGACGTTTGGGGGTCTAAACAAGCGCTCCTTTGTCGGAATGGCGGGGGACGGTAGCTGCTCCAATCGACGAGATCCTTCTCGGGGGACAGATTGGAATGAGAGACAGGGCATGAGTACCGAGCGCTACGTACTGCAGACTGACTGACGATGAAGCCTCTTGTGTCGGTCCGGCTGGGCGTCGCCCTTTCGGGCCGGGCTGTCGGCTGCGCTGAAACGCCGGGCTTCGCCCGGTTTTCACCCTTCGGGCTTCCATCCCTGACGCGATGGAGGCACCGGAGACACCAACCTGCGCCGCGCAAGCGCGAAAACGAACATAGAGAGGAAGAGTGCGGTCGCTGGAGGTCGTGACGGGTTGAATGTTGCGAGAGAGGCTCGCGGCGCCCGTCGCGGAGAACCGCGATGTCCAAATATCATCCCTCGGTGCGCGCCAGCCAGAACCGGGTGAGCTTGTATGACGAAATTACCAACAGAATCATCGCCGAACTGGAGGCCGGCCATGTACCCTGGGTTCAGCCTTGGGACGCTGCGGCTGGGACGGCGCCGCTAGCCATGCCCGAGAATGCCGCGTCACGTCGTCCGTATAGCGGAGTTAATATACTAATACTCTGGAGTGCAGCCCGGGAGCGCCGATTTTCAAGCCAACGCTGGCTGACCTATCGTCAGGCGCTTGCAATCGGTGGCCACGTCCGCAAAGGCGAGCAGGGTACTATTGTGGTTTATGCCGATCGCTTCGTACCATCTGATGAAAAGCGCCGTGTGTCCGAGACCGGCGAGGAGGCGCACGCTGTTCCATTCCTGAAGCGCTTTACCATCTTCAATACCGATCAATGCGTACTCCCAGCAGAAATTGCGACCACTGCACCGCCGTGGCGACTTGGCATGATCGAGCCGACGGTCGAGGCGTTGATCAGAGCGAGTGGTATCGATTTTCGCGTCGGAGGCACTCGAGCGTTCTATGCACCGGTGGAGGACTACGTCCAGGTGCCGCCACCAGCGGCCTTTTTCGAGCCGATCAACTGGCACCGCACTGCGCTCCACGAGCTTGGCCACGCTAGCGGCCACGCTTCCCGCCTCGATCGCGACCTTGGTGGGTCCTTTGACACCAAGAGATACGCCTTCGAGGAATTGATCGCCGAACTCTGTGCCGCATTCTGCTGCACATCACTTGGCATCGCGCCCACCGTGCGGCACGCTGATTATATCGGTTCGTGGCTCGACGTTCTGCGTGAGGATAACCGCGCGATTCTGCGAGCAGCGTCGCAGGCGAGCAAGGCCGCTGACTATCTGCTCGGCTTCCTTCCTGAAATCACGGCGGTCCCATCGACCAGGCAGGCCGGCGCGAATGAGGAGGTGGCATCATGAGGCCCTGCTGACGGACGAGAGGAAGAGGCGCGCGAGAAACGCCATGACGGGTTGGAGGCAGAGAGAGAGGCTCTCGGTCGCTCGTCGTGGTGAACTCAGATGACAGAGACTTCCGATAGGGCAAAGCCGTTTCGCTCCCGTGTTGTTTCCGAAGATAGAAGGTTGCCTGATGCTTCCGAGCTGGCGCATCGTCTGTCGCGTGATGCCGAGGCGGTTTGTCGACACTATCTCTCCAATGGCCGACGCCAAGGACGTTATTGGGTGGTGGGAGACTGCAGAAACACTCCCGGTCGATCCCTGTTCGTACGGTTGAACGAAACGCTCCAGGGACTTGCAGGCAAGTGGACGGATGCCGCCACCGGAGAGCATGGTGACCTTCTAGACATCATTCGGCAAAGCTGCGGATTGGTTCATTTTCGTGATGTGGCGAAAGAGGCGCGACGATTTCTCGGTATGCCGAGGCCCAATCCCCAACCGACATCGATTCCTGGTCGCTGGGCGATCCGAGCCAGATCCGCTGAGGCCGCTCGTCGCCTGTTTGCCAAGTCGCAGCCGATTGATCGGACCATCGCCCAACTTTACTTGCGAGAACGCGGTATCGAACCCGTCCATGACGAAGGCGCGCTCCGTTTCCATGCGCGATGCTATTATCGGCCCAACGAAGACACGCAGATCGAGGTCGGCCCGGCGATGATTGCCCGAGTGACCGATCTCAAGGGGCAAATCACAGGCGTACACCGCACCTGGCTTCATCCCTCGGGGCGCAGCTTGGCACTCGTCGATACGCCGCGACGCGCATTGGGTAATCTCTTGGGCAACGCAGTGCGCTTTGGAGCGCTTGATGACGTCCTGGTGGCGGGCGAGGGGATCGAGACCATGCTGTCGCTTCGCTGCGTATTGCCAACCATGCCGATGGTGGCAGCCCTTTCGGCCAATCACCTTGCCGGCATCCTCCTCCCGCCGTCGTTGCGGCGGCTCTATATCGCTCGCGATGCGGATGCGGCCGGAAGGGGCGCGGCGACGAGCCTGACCACCCGCGCCGAGGCCGCAGGCATTGAAGCGCTCACTTTGTCGCCGAGGCTCGACGATTTCAACGATGATCTACGCGCCATGGCCGCCGTGGAATTTCGAGCAACGTTGTGCGAGCAACTCGTTCCAGAGGACGCCGTCCGCTTCTTGTCTTTAGCTGCGAGCAAGCGGGGATAGCGGCGGCGAGTTCGGTCCCGATACCTTCATGCCGATCGGCTCAAGTTCGGTGTCGCTGGAAGCGGTCGCCCCCGGCCTTCTAGAGGGCGATCGGACAGCAAGCGCACCGACCCGGCAATGGCCGCGCCCGGCTATTTTCCGCCGGCCCTGCGGGCCTTTGCATCGCGAAGCAAAATAACCGGGTTTTGGCCATCCTCCGCTCCGCTTCGGCGCCCTCGGCTTAGGCCTCCGGGGTTCTGGCTCGGTCCGCGTGCCGTCTGGTGATCGCCACGAAGGCCGCGATGGGTGCGGCCGATCCGGCAAAGGACCTCTCACCATGACGACCGACCATGACGACATCGAGTTCGAACCCCGACACAACTCATCACCGACTGACCGCATTCTTAGTGAACTTCAGCTTTACGGGTACCGTCCGTTCCACGGCGAGCCCGACCCAAGGCCGTTGCCCGAAGGTAAAGCGATCGCAGGCGCCGTCGCCGATATCTTCGACGCCTTCGTGGCAACTTTAAGCGACACCCGACTTGAGCCCGATCTGGAAGGCCTGCTCTGGTCGACCGTCAATCTCTTACATCGCGCGATGGGCCGTATCGAGCACGGGCTCGACGCCAATGAGCAGGCGCAGCAGAGGAGCCAACGCGAGCAGAACGGCTCGGAAGTGCGATCCGTTGAGCTCGAAAGGCTGACCGCCGACGGCATTTCACTGGTCGAACGCCGCAACGCCATGGAGCTGTTCCGCGACCTGGCTACTGAGCAATTTGAGCTTCACACTGGCTCGCCCTGGCGTCCTCGCGCCGGATCACTGGTCAGCCATCGCACGCCCACTGCCGCGATGATCGACAGCCGCGACTTCCTAGCCGCCAAGCATCGCGCAGAAACCCAGGCGATGCTGCCATCGGGGCCCAAGATCGCCCTTACCGGCGGACTCGATTTCAACGACGTTTCGCTCGTCTGGGGCCGGCTCGACAAGGTCCACGCGAAGTATCCCGACATGGTGCTGCTTCACGGCGGCTCGCCGAAGGGGGCTGAATTGATCGCTGCAAAATGGGCCAGCAATCGCAGGGTGTCGCAGATCACCTTCAAACCGGACTGGACGAAGCATGCCAAGGCTGCACCATTCAAACGCAACGACGCCATGCTGGGAGTCATGCCGATGGGAATCATGTGCTTTCCGGGGACCGGCATACAGGATAACCTCGCCGACAAGGCGAAGAAACTCGGGATTCCGGTCTGGAAATTCGGTAAGGACGGCGCGTGAGCGCCGTCTTACTCGACTCTAGCCGAAAATCGGTTCGCGCAAGCAACGCGAGAGGTCGGTAGCCCGCTCATCGAAGCGAACTTCATGCGAAATGGTTCTTGTCTCGCGTTTGGATCTATGTGTCGAAATGCGCCGTGATGGTGGAAGGCATAATCGGTCATCTTCGAGTGCGAGACCACCACCATGCTGGCCCTTGGATTTATCCTTAAGGTTATTGGGCTCAGTGTTTTTCTGGCTGACCTTTACTCTCGTGACCCTCTCATTCTTCGCTGCAGTTATGATTGGCTCCATGAGATACCCGCCTCGACTCGGTGGACGAGTGTCTTCCTTTGCCAGCGCCAGATCGAGAGCCGCTCGGATCGAGATATTCTTCGCAAGCCGCGCCTCCGAATCTAATCTGATGTGCCATCAGCTACTCTCCGGTTTTGGCCGAACGAATCTGCATATAGTTGTTCTATCTTTGAGACCTCGTCCTCCGTAAGCAACGCGAATTCATCCTCTCTTGCGCGCTTCGACAGCTTGCCCTGATTTTGTCTGAGGAAGCCGAATAGATTGTTCAGCGTCCGCTCCGGCATGTCGATCATGTTCTCGATGCCGGCGCGGAACATATCGAAGCTGACAAGGAAGTTGGTTTCGTTCGGTAGATCCCGCTCAATCGTCTGACGCACGCAGGCGTACAGAAACTCCGCGTGCGGTGTCGCATCGAAGAATCGGTAGAAATCTGCCGTATCGTTGAGAACCCTGACGTTGCCCCTTGGCGTTGCCTCCCACTGGATGCAGGAAAGCAGCCTGCCCGAATAGCTCCCAAGCACGCTCTTGTACTCGGCGATCCGATCGAGGATGGCCGAGGACACAGGAAAATGCACGCCCGCCGGGTTGAACCCCCGACGTGCGAGAACATGATGCATCAGATAGCGATGAATGCGCCCGTTGCCGTCCTCAAATGGGTGGATATAGATGAACCCGAATGCGAGCACGGCCGCCGCGATAACGGCATCGAGGTCATTCTCGGCGCTGTGGTCGAAAGCGATCAATCCGGCCATGAGCGACGCGATGTCTTCATGCCGCGCGCTGATATGGTCCGGAATGGGGCGTTGCGTGTCGCGGTCGTGCTCGCCGACGAAGCCGCCATCCTTGCGGAAGCCGAGCTTGACGAAACGCTCGTCCCCGATCAGGAGGCGCTGCAGGCGATGAAACTCCTGCTCGTCGAGCGGTGCGCGACCAGCTTCGCCTATAGCGCGGCCCCATCGCTGGATTCGATCCTGTGGCGGCCTTTCGCCTTCTATCACGTAGCTGGACTTCGAGTCCTTCAGCAGAAGGAAGGCGGCCGTGCGGGCGAGCAGATCCTTCGGCACTTGGCTCACGACGGCGCGCGCGCGATCTTTCCAGTCCTGCGCGATGAATTCGTTCAGCGCAGATGTCTTGAAGACGAGTGGACAAAATTCCGGCGTGCCTGGAAGGTTGTTGCGGACGCGATGCCGGGCCGAATTCTGCCCCGCACCTGCGAACTGGATGTCGGTGTCGACAGCATCCACATACGAGACCCTGTCTGCGGCAGGCAACCTCAGCTCATGGCCGAGCAGCCATTCGTACAAGAACCAGATGCGGCGCGTGTAGACCCCTGTAGGCTTCTGCCGCACAATTTCGGCGACGTCTTCGTCCTTGACGGCGAGGAAAAGCCGCTTCAGGAGGGCGAGATCCAAGCCTTCGTATTTGAGCGCAAAGGTCAGATGCCCCTCAAGCGAGGCCTCGGGCGCGTGGCGCGGCGTATAGATGTGCCAGTGGTCCTTTTCAACAATGCGGTGCTTGGTGCCGATCGCCGAAAGCGTCCGGGGAACCGGGACGGGCAGATCATAGGCGTCGATCAGGGCGGCGTAGCCGACCGGAACCGCTGTCTCGGGGAGCCGCCGGTCATGAAAAACGCTCACTCGCTCTGAAAATCGTGCATCTGCGCTAAAATTCATGAAAAATACTCCCGATTCCTGAATTTTCTTCGCTGAAAGCTTCAAAATCATCGGCGTCTGAGCATTCCATGAAAAATACTCAAAAATTGTTATTTTTGTGAAAATTATTCACCGGCTGCTCCGCTCGCCAATCTGGCGATTCAGTCCCTGCAGGCGATTGGCCGGCGATGCCGAGCGTGCCGCAGGTGCGCTGCTTCTCCGAAGGCGTCATCTCCAGAGCAGCCACTCCCCTGGAGTTTGAAGACGGCCAGATCGAAAGAACATGCGAACGACACATTCCCACGACGGCGCTGTTGCCGCGGCCCTTGCGGCACCGTCACTGCGACCTGGCGACGACCCGGCGAAGCTCCGCATAGGTACGCGGCAGGCCAAGGGAATGCTGTGTCGCGCTGGTCAATCAGCAGCATTGAGGTCGGATGCCTCGTTCGTGTGATGACTGCGAATATCGAGATCGCTTTCTGGCGACCAACTCCGGCCTAGCCTTCGATCCCGTACGCTACGAATGCGATTGGGTTCGCTGGCGTTTTCCCAGGTGAGCCTTCCTTGCCGTAAATGCGCCACCGTCAGCATATGTCCGATCTCTAGCCTGAGTCCTCGTGCTGTGTCGGTGTCGGCCGCCATGGTTGTCTTCGTCAGTTCGTTCATGGCGCGCGTCCAACGCAACCTCGAATGGGCTGATCAGGCCCGAGGGACGGCCAAGGCCTCGATCGCCTTCCCGCAACGGCTTAAGCCTGCTTTTTTCCCCTGCCGCGAAGTGGCGGCATTCCTCGCGGGAAGACAAAAAAGCAGGCTTGTCGCAGTCCTCCGCTGGCGCTGCGGGCCCAAAAGGCTGCGGGCCGATCGCTCCCCGGGCCAAGGATCGCCATCGAGGCCGCGATGGGCGCGGCCCGAGCAACCAACGGAGACTACCATGGCTACCATCGGCACCTTCACCGCTTCGGACAACGGCTACATCGGCTTCATCAAGACGCTGACGCTGAACATCAAGGCACGGTTCGCCGCATCCGAGAAGGACAACGACAAGGCGCCTGATTACCGCATCTTCGCCGGTGTGACCGAGTTCGGCGCCGCCTGGAAGAAGACCGCCCGTGACAGCGATCGCGAATACCTCTCGGTCAAGCTCGACGATCCGAGCTTCCCGGCCCCGATCTACGCCTCGCTGGTGAAGGTCGACGGCGACGAGGGCTTCACCCTGATCTGGTCCCGTCGCAACGGCGACTGATCTCTGAAGGATCGTTAGCCTCGCCTCCTCGGAGGCGGGGCATTTTTCCGTTGTTCGCCGCTTTGCAGGAGGAAGAGCAGTATTCCTTGAGGAGATTGTTATGGGCTCTGCCCTTGCGCGGGCAAGGGTGAAGCACGGCTCGCCGTGCCGTCCGGAGCGGAATCCCCGGTCTTCCGCGAAAAGGATTATTCACTACGAGGTCGTCGTCGGGCCGCGTGCAGACACGCTGCCAGCGGCCGCGGCCTCTCCACTTGAGCCTGCTGCACCGCCGCCGATCCGTCAAGCCGGGCCGGTGGCAGTGGCGCGTATCCGCGTCCGGCGCTCGCTGGGCCTCCGGCCCGACGAGCGGTATGTCACGGTGTCGCACTGTCAGACTTTAGATGCCTATCAACTACGGCCCCTCTTCTTGTCCGTTGACGGCAAGGGGTGCTTAAGGAGATCCGCTGCCTCCACACCTAATACTTGGGCCAAATTGTCGACAACATCGATACTAGCCGCATAAACACTTCGTTCGAGAGCGCTGATATAGGTTCTGTCAACATCCGCGCGATGCGCAAGCTCCTCTTGCGACAGACCCTTTGCCTGTCGGAGTTTTCGCAAGTTCAGCGCCAAAACCTCGCGGATGTTCATGCCCGAGAGGGCATCGCCTTGCAGAGTATTTCACCACGGAGTATTCTCGACAAAAGAAGAAGTTGCACCGTTGAGCAATTCACGCCGAGCGCCCTGTTCTCGGCTTGCTGAATGCGGCTACAGTGCGGCTTTCAATGAGACTTGGCCCGAGCAGATAGTGGCCCCACCATGCAGGCTTTTAGAACGGTTATGCATAGACCGCCGCTCGATCCTGATGTGGCTGACCTGGCTCCAACCGAGCCAGCGCCGACATCTTACGATGTACAGCACGTCGTTACGTACGTTCGCCTTCTGCAAGCCGAAGGCGAAGGGGTGGACTGGCAGGAAGTGACTCGAATAGTCCTGCATTTAGATCCGGAGCGGGAGCCAGACCGCGCGCGCAACGCATACCAGAGTCATCTCTCTCGCGCTAAGTGGATGACCGAACAGGGGCGTCTGTTGCGCGGCGTGGGGCCGAATTAGACGAAATTCGCCGTCCGAAACATCTCTCGAGAAATCGTCTTCTCTGGCCGACACATGGTCATCCGGGAGCACCACGTGGTGCCAAACTAGGGGCTTCCTGCAACCCATTCGATCATAATTATTGCGCCGCAATCTTTTTGGATGCGTGCAATAGGGTGGAAGCAATGCCTGAGTTCGACTGGCGGTCACCGGATTCCTACAAAAGCCTTCAGGATGCAGATATCACCGGCATTGCCTGGGAATGTCTTCGTCGTAACGCGGATTATAAGCGTGACTACGAAGCGATGATCGTCGACAGTCCGGATGGCGAAGTGACCGCCGAATTCAGGAGGAGGTGGGGCATCTGCTTTCGCCCATGACCCGGTGAGATCCTTTAAGGAACAGACGATCTTTTGGGCGCCGGAAGCTCTGTCGACCGTTGTGCCGATCGTTGTGACCGCGTCACCTCTCAGCAATGGCGACGCGTTTCGGCCGCTGCTTGATCTCGCGGCTGGCCAGATCCGGCACGCCGCTGACGGTTGGCATGCCGTACTGCGCATCGGCGCGGTCGACCACCGTGTTTGGTCGAAAGAACCACCAGCCGTCTGCGCTCGCTATACTGCTAAGCTGCCGTTTGATGCCGATTTCGAACAACGCGCGTATGCAGCGCGACGCCTTTGGCGCGCAATGAATGGCCGCACGGCGGGCCCGGCTTTTCGTGATCTGTCAAAACAAAAGCGCGTGCGCTTGAGTGAAGCTCTTCGTGCACTCGATGCGCAAACTGCCGGCAGCACATATCGCGTCGTCGCGGAAGCGCTGTTCGGCAAGAAACGCATCCCCGACCGCGCCTGGAAGACGCACGATCTGCGCAATCGCACCGTCCGTTTGGTACAAACCGGTCTCGCATTGGTGCGCGGTGGTTATCGCCGACTTCTGCGACCTGGTCGCAAAGACGACTAGCGCCCGCCGGGGTATCGAAAATCACCCACTCAATCTTCGGCATCCCCCTCCGACATTGCGCTTCTCCATGATGACCGCACAGACGCCGGCGCCACCCTTCGTGATGCGCCTTCACCTTGGAGATCTCGAATGCCCGATCCGATGGCCGGTCTACCTCCGCGCTTCCTGCGTACCCCGGAGGCTGCGCGTTATCTTGGCCTCTCCGGTCGCACGCTGGAAAAGCACCGCACATTTGGCACCGGTCCGATCTATCGAAAGATCGGCGGGCGTGTCGTTTATGCGTTGGATGATCTGAAAGCTTGGGCTGATCTCGGCGCCAAAACGTCGACGTCCGATCCCGGAAAAGGAACTGTATTGCCGGCCAAGAAGCATCCAGTGCTGCGCCCGTATGCGGGGCAGGAACGTCGCTGAGTGCCGCGCGAGGACTGAGATCATGCGGCGCAGATATCATTCCCAACGCGACCAACTCGAGCTACTTCAGGTGCTTCTCTTCGCTGGGCGTTGCCGACAACCGCGGGCGCCTGATCGTTCTGACGCTCACAATCCGGCTCCTGCACCGTACCTCGCCTCAAGCGAAGGCTCCACGCGCGACGCATGCCTACAGAACAGAGGAGACGCTGCATGAGCGGCCTCACCCAAGTCGAAATTTTGTGGCTGGAGAAGCGTATCGAAAACCGCATTCGGTTCGGTCGTATCGTTGAGGACAAGAAGATTGATCGTTACCGGCGCGTTCTGTCATTTGCACCGGGCAGCATCTTTGCCTTCGTCCGCTGGACATCCAACGATTTCGGAGCCGTCATTTCACGGATCGACATCTTGCGCGCGGTCGCACCAGGACAGCGCTGCTCGACCATTCCGTATGTGAAGCCCGGCGGGGAGATTTTGCTGCGGCTTTCCGGTTGGTCGAAGGTCGAACGGGTGCTGCAGATGGTCGACGCCATCGAAGCGCTCGGCGTTGATCCCGCCGACGTCTCTCCTGATCATTGGCATCACATTCACAATCGTCTGTCCGTCAACGAAAACCCGCGCCCCTACACGAAAGCCCGCCACCAGGCGTGGCTTCACCGGCGGAGGGTCATGCGATGACACCGCGGCTCAAGACGTTGACCACGATGCTCTGCGGTGCCGTCGCGTTTATCGCACCAATCGTTCTGGAGATTACGCCGGCCTACATCTGGAATGCATCCGAGAGCGTGCCGATCGGGCTCTACCGTGTGCAGCCGGCGGACAAACTATTCATTACGGAACTCCTAGCCGTACAGCCACCGGAGCCGCTCGCGACCTTCCTCAACCTGAACGGCTATCTGCCAGCCGGATTGCCGATGCTCAAACGCGTGCTGGCGCTTCCCGGGCAGACCGTTTGCCGAAGTGGGCTCACCATTTCGGTTGACGCCATCGAAATGGGCCAAGCCCGAGATCGCGACGGCCGTGGCCGTCCCCTCCCGAAATGGCAGGGCTGCCGCGTCGTCGGTGACGGCGAACTCTTTGTCATGAACTGGCAGTCCACCAGCTCGCTGGATGGCCGCTATTTCGGGCTCTTGTCAGCATCGGCTGTCATTGGCCGCGCGCGGCCGGTGTGGACCTGGGAGGACTGATGGTGCTCGTATTGAGTTTCCGAACAGCTATTCCTCTTCGGCCAAGTGCTGCACCATTCCTCCGTCCCGACCAACGATTGCGCGGCCGTTGCGCGCAGCGGCGGTCAGGGCGGCCGAACGGCCGGCGCGAAACGGCTTTACCCTGGACGGGCGCGAACTCGGCGGCACGCTTGCGCTTGTTCGAAGGGAGCCTGCGCGCTGTCGTGCCGTTGTTCATTGCGCTGACCGTGAGTAACGCCGCTGTTGTCGCCGAGACGCGACCCGCGAAGCCTTCAGCGAGTCATCGAGCTGGCGATCCGTTTGCGGAGTTTGTCGAGCAGGCCTCGCGCCGCTTCGGCGTGCCGGTGCGCTGGATACGCGCAGTCCTAGACGTCGAAAGCGCCCAAGACGTGCGTGCCAAGTCACCGAAAGGTGCCATGGGGCTGATGCAGATAATGCCAGAGACATGGGCAGAGCTACGTCTGCGGTACGACCTCGGCGACGATGCCTATGATCCCCATGACAACATCTTTGCTGGGACAGCGTATCTTCGCGAGCTGCACGACCGGTACGGTTCGCCGGGCTTCCTGGCGGCCTACAACGCAGGACCTGCTCGCTACGAAGAGCATCTCGCCGGCCGTCCATTGCCCGCTGAAACCCAGATTTATCTGCAGAAGCTTGTGTCGATCATCGGAGGCGACATTAGAGGTTCACGTGTAGTCGCGAGTTTGCGGCCATCGGGGGGAACGCTCTTCGTTATGCGGTCTGAAAGTTCAACGACCGCGGCCCGGCGGCAGCCTGGGCACCCAACGAACCGAGCTCCAACGGCTGTCTCCGTCCACGACATTTCGGCCATTGCGCCACAGCCAACAGGGTTGTTCGTCGTGAGATCCGATGCGGGAGGCTCGCGATGAGCGAATGCGCAAGCTCGCATACATTGGCGCGGCCTGGAGAAGAATGGGCGGAAAGGCGAGCGCAGTGGGGAGGCACGACAGCAGGACGGCTCTTCAAATCGGGCTTCGAGATACCGGTGCACGGGGATAGGGCGGCCGTGGCCAAATCCGGGGCCTGGTGCAGCGACTTGGAAGGTCGTTGCAACAAGGGAGAGCTCTGATGAAACTGTACGTTGGATTGGACGTCGGCCTTGATGAAACCAGCGTTTGCATCGTTGATAGCGAGGGTCTCACGGTCCGCGAAGTCAAGGTCAACACCGAGCCAGAGGCGATCCGCTCCGCTGTGGAGGGCTACGCGGATCGCCTCGATAGGGTAGGGGTCGAGGCGTCATCGCTAGGTATCTGGCTGTATCGCGAACTACAGGCAGCTGGCCTTCCAATCATTGTCGTGGAAGCGCGCCATATGCGCGTTTCGCTGTCGACGATGCGCAATAAAACCGACCGCAACGATGCGCGTGGCATCGCGCAGATGATGCGGTTGGGCTGGTACCGCGCCGTCCATGTCAAGAATATCGACATGCAAAAAATGCGCACGTTGTTGACCAACCGGAAGCTGCTCAAGCGCAAATTGGTCGACCTCGAGAACCATGTTCGGGGGGCACTGCGGGCCTATGGATTGCTCGTCGGAGCGGTCGCCCGGGGGGCTTACGAAGCTCGGATCCGTGAGCTGATCGAACACAGCGACCCGGTTTTTGCGATGTCTATCGAGGTCATGTTGGACGTGCGCCGCGCTCTCCTTGAGGGCTACGATCGGCTGCATCGCGTGCTGCTGCAGGTGGTCCAGCATGATCCCGTTTGCCGACGTCTGATGACGGTTCCGGGCGTCGGTCCGGTCGTCGCCTTGTCCTTCAAAGTTGGTGTTGATGACCCTCATCGCTTTGCCCGATCACGCACGGTGGGCGCCCATTTTGGCTTGACGCCGAAGCGCCACCAGTCTGGGACATCGATCGATTTTGAAGGCCATATCAGCAAACAGGGCGATATCTCCGTGCGAGAGGCGCTCTGTGAGGCGGCGGCTAGCCTGCTGCTTCGGGTCAGAAAATGGTCGGCGTTGCGGGCGTGGGGCCTGCGGATCGCCAGGCGGTCGAGCATGCTGTGTGCGATTGCCGCGGTCGCTCGGAAGCTCGCATGCATTCTGCACCGGATGTGGGTCAGCGAGACCGATTTCCACGTCGGATTCGGTGCCAAGATCACGCAGCGGCTGCGCTTAAAGCCGGCGCAATAGCGGCCGGCAGGCGAGGATGCGAAGGCGCTGGGGACATGCCCCAGCATGTTGAGGAGGAACGAAATTAGAGATCCGCGCGCGCGGTGAGCGTCCCCTGGCGGGGCCGCGAAACGGGGAATGTCCGCTATCTCTTGCCTGCTGCCGCCCTTCGGGGACGAGAGCGCAAAACTGCTTGGACAGCCCTGTTTACGAACCTGATGAAGAGCATGCGACGGCCGAAGTGCTGAACGCGAAGGAACGCATCGACCCCGCCTGGTGAATGCCACTGCAACGCGGTGTGGTGACGTTTGCGCGTCGTAGATGGAGGGAAGCAGCGATGCTTATTCTGCGAGGAGTCGAAGAAAAGCGTAGGAATGAGTTGACTTTGAACGCCCGATTAGGAAGGCGAGATAAAAGGGGCTCGCCGGTCGAACCGCAAGCCATTGGCATGGCTTGGGTTCTACCGTGCCGGTCGGTCGGGGCGCGTGCCGCGCCTCGCATTTTGACGAATGCAATCAAAGGCGTTTTCGGCACCGTGTGCGCTTTTGATCGTTTGGAGGCTCTGGCGTGAGCGCGGGCGACAGTGATCTGCGTATTCGGCCTGGACGCATCCGTAGTACCCGCGCGCCGAAGCCCAAGAGCTTCATCAACCAGGTGCTGCGCGCGGCGAAGAAAGCCGGACACACCACGGGTCAGACCGGCACCGGCAGGCGTTCGGCGGCCTATGGGCGCTCGACGTTTGGCCGTGGCCGGCTGTCCTTTAGTCGCGCCAGATTGTTCAGCTCGACGCGGCGCGTTGTGGTGAAGGCGCGCATGGTTCGTCATAAAGGCCGAGCCTTCCGTTCAGCACCACTGACCGCGCACCTCTCATACTTAAAGCGCGACGGCGTGACCCGGAGTGGTGAGCGGGCCGAGATGTTCGATGCCGGCAGCGACAGTGCTGACGGCACGGCCTTCGCAGAACGCTGCCAGGATGACCGCCATCATTTCAGGTTCATCGTCTCTCCCGAGGACGCCGGCGAGATGACCGACCTGAAGGCCTTCACCCGGGATCTCGCCAAGCAGATGGAGACCGATCTCGGCACGCGGCTCGATTGGGTCGCTGTCGATCATTGGAATACCGACAACCCTCACGTCCACCTTCTCGTCCGGGGAGTAGACGAGGAAGGGGCGGATCTCGTGATCTCCCGTGACTACATCAGCCAAGGCCTGCGCTCACGCGCTGAGGAACTTGTCGTCATCGAACTGGGTCCAAAACCAGAGCGCGAAATCCGCAATTCGCTGGAGATGGAAGCTACCGCGGAACGATGGACGCGGCTCGATCGGGAGATTCGGCGGGCGGCCGATGAGACCGGCACTATCGATCTTCGCCCAGAGAATCCCGGCAAGTCCGATCCCGAGATCCGGCGCCTGATGGTCGGTCGCCTTCAACACCTGGAGAAGATGGGCCTTGCCGCATCCGCCGCACCAGGAGAATGGTTGGTCGGGCTCGAGGCCGAGCGTCGCTTGCGCGACCTCGGCATGCGCGGCGACATCATCAAGACCATGCACCGCGCCTTCACCGACCGTGGAGAGGCGCGTGGCGTTGCCGACTACGTCATCGAAGGCGGGCCGCCAGCGTCCGAGATCGTCGGACGATTGGTCGATCGGGGATTGCATGATGAACTGACGGGCGAGGCCTACGCCGTAATCGACGGAACAGACGGACGCGCGCACCACGTGCATTTCCGCGGGATCGAGGCCTTCGAACATGCGCCTCCGGTCGGCGGAATCGTCGAAGTCCGACGCTTCGGTCAAGCCGACGATCCGCGGCCGACCATGGTGCTGGCGACCCGCTCCGATCTCGATCTTGCCGCGCAGGTCACCGCGAAGGGAGCGACCTGGCTCGACCATAGGCTGGTCGAACGCGACCCCATGCCGCTCGCAATGGGCGGGTTCGGTCGCGAGACCCGCGCAGCCATGGAAGCCCGGACCGAGCGTCTGATCCAGGAGGGCCTGGCGCGGCGGCAGGGCCAGCGCATCATCCTACAGCGCGACCTCTTGAACACGTTGCGCCGACGTGAATTGGACGAGGTGGCAGCAAAGGTCTCGGCCGGCACCGGCCTGTCTCACGTGAACGCCGCGTCCGGGGAGCATGTGGCGGGCACGTATCGCCAGCGGCTGACGCTCACGTCGGGACGCTTCGCCATGATCGACAATGGGCTCGGCTTCCAGCTCGTGCCCTGGTCGCGCGAACTCGAACAGAGGCTCGGCCAGCACGTTGCCGGCGTCGTGAAGGACGGCGGCGGCATCGAATGGGGCTTTGGCCGGAAGCGCGACCTCGGCCTCTAGCGATCTCACCAATCCAGTTACGGAAGGGCGTTCGGGATGTCAGGAACCAAAATCCTTTGGGGGCAGGTGATCGTTGTCGGCCTGATCGTTTTGCTGGCCATCTGGGGCGCAACCGAGTGGACGGCCTGGCGGCTCGCCTGGCAATCGGAGCTTGGGCGGCCCTGGTTCGAACAGTCAGGCTTCAAGATCTATTACCCGCCAGTCTTCTTCTGGTGGTGGTTCGTCTACGACGCCTATGCGCCTCACGTCTTTGTCGAGGGGGCCTTTATCGCGGCGTCGGGGACCTTCGTTTCGATCGCGGTGGCAATCGGGATGTCGGTCTGGCGGGCGCGTGAAGCCAAGAATATCGAGACCTATGGTTCGGCGCGCTGGGCTGATGCGGAAGAGGTTCGAGCGGCCGGACTTCTCGGTCCGGATGGTGTGGTGCTCGGCAAACTCGATAGTCACTACCTCCGCCATGACGGACCGGAGCACGTATTGTGTTTTGCACCCACCCGGTCCGGCAAGGGTGTCGGCCTCGTCGTTCCTTCGTTGCTGGCTTGGCCTGGCTCGGCCATCGTCCACGACATCAAAGGTGAGAACTGGCAACTGACCGCCGGCTTTCGCTCGCGGCATGGCCGTGTCCTGTTGTTCGATCCCACCAACCCGAAGTCCTCCGCTTACAATCCACTCCTCGAAGTCCGGCGCGGGGAATGGGAGGTTCGCGACGTCCAGAACGTGGCCGACGTCCTGGTCGACCCCGAAGGCTCCCTCGACAAGCGGAACCATTGGGAGAAGACCAGTCATTCGCTCCTGGTCGGCGCCATCCTCCACGTCCTCTATGCCGAGGCAGACAAGACTCTGGCCGGCGTCGCTGCTTTCCTTTCCGACCCGAAGCGGCCGATCGAGGCAACGTTGAAGGCGATGATGACCACCGCGCATCTTGGCGGGCAGGGCGCCCATCCCGTGGTCGCCTCGACCGCGCGCGAACTTCTCAACAAGTCGGAGAATGAACGTTCCGGCGTCCTGTCCACTGCGATGTCGTTCCTCGGACTCTACCGCGATCCCGTCGTGGCTCAGGTGACCTGCCGCTGCGACTGGCGGATCGCTGATCTGATCGCAGATAGCTACCCGACGACGCTCTACCTCGTCGTGCCGCCCTCCGATATCTCGCGGACCAAGCCATTGATCCGCCTGGTGCTGAACCAGATCGGTCGACGGCTGACCGAAGACTTGCACGCCCGAGACCGTCGGCATCGAGTCCTGATGATGCTCGACGAGTTCCCGGCACTCGGGCGGCTTGATTTTTTCGAGTCAGCGCTCGCCTTCATGGCGGGCTATGGCATCAAAAGTTTCTTGATCGCGCAGTCGCTCAATCAGATCGAGAAGGCCTACGGGCCCAACAACGCCATCCTCGACAACTGTCACGTCCGCGTCAGCTTCGCGACCAACGACGAGCGGACCGCCAAGCGGGTTTCCGACGCGTTGGGCACGGCGACCGAGATGCGGGCGATGAAGAACTACGCCGGTCACAGGTTGAACCCGTGGCTGGGGCACCTGATGGTCTCACGGCAAGAGACGGCGAGGCCACTGCTGACCCCCGGCGAGGTCATGCAGCTTCCGCCGATGGACGAGATTGTCATGGTGGCGGGTACGCCGCCGATCCGGGCGAAGAAGGTCCGCTACTACGAGGATCGGCGGTTCACCGAGCGGGTTCTGCCGCCGCCCGATCCGGCGAGCGCCAGCCGATCACAGCGAACGGACGGATGGTCAGCGCTCGGACCGCTGAAGTCGACGGCAGGTCCAACTGACAAAGCTGCGGAGGCCGAGGAGGACACGGCGAACAGCGGACTCCGTCGTGAGCCCGAACTCCCCGATCACGTCGCGATCGCCAAGGAGACGACCGAACCGACACCGGCAGAAGAATTTGCTGCCGTTCTAGATGATGACGAGGATGCGGTCCGTCAGTCCCGGCTCATACGCCAACAGATGCGCGGTGTTGCCCGTCAAGTCGCCTTAGACCCGAATGACGGTATGGAGCTCTGAGGCGATATGCGCGACCGGATGAACGTCTACTTCCCGCCAGAACTGCTGAAACAGATCTCGGAACTCGCCGATCGCAAGAAGCTTTCTCGGTCTGCCATCGTGGAAGCGGCCGTCGCTTCCTTTCTGTCGCCGGACGGGGCGGACAGGCGGGAGGCGGCGTTTACGCGGCGCCTCGATCGGCTGTCGCGTCAGATGCAGAGGCTGGAGCGCGACGTCGGTTTGACAGCCGAGACCTTGGCCCTCTTCATCCGATTTTGGCTGACGATCACGCCACCGTTGCCCAACGATGCGCAGGCGGCGGCGCAGGCAAAGGGCAGGGAGCGCTTTGAGGGATTTGTCGAGGCGCTCGGGCGCCGCTTGCAAAAGGGGCAGAGCTTTCTACGCGAAATTCCGGAAGATATCCGCCGTCAGGAACCGGCCGACGAAACCTGACTGAGGGCTACAGGTATTCCATCGCGCCGTTCCTTCTTTTTCCTGCGCGAACCTGCGACCGCAGCAATTTAGCCGAACTGACAAAAAGCTGGTCGCGCTATCGGCTCGAAGGAGCTGAGAGCAGTAAGGGCTAGCATGCAGACCTCAATAACATGGCGTCGAATCGCGCGCGTATTTCTTCCCTTTGCCGCTGGATACTACCTTTCGTATCTGTTCCGCACGATCAACGCCTTGATCGCCGGTCATCTCAGTTCGGATGCCGGGCTTGGGACTGCCGACCTCGGCTTGCTTACGTCAGTCTACTTCCTCGTTTTCGCAGCGGCTCAAATCCCCGTGGGCATATTGTTGGATCGCTTTGGTCCGCGTCGTGTCCAGAGTTCACTGCTTTTGGTTGCCGCGACCGGCGCCGGACTATTCGCAGTCTCGACCAGTTTCCTGTCACTTTTGATCGCGCGTGCAATGATCGGACTCGGCATGGCGGCGGCGCTGACGGCTGGACTGAAGTCCATCATCCTTTGGTTTCCCAGGGACCGAGTAGCTTTGCTAAGCGGCTACATGATCATGCTGGGGTCGCTGGGAGCGGTGACCGCCACCACTCCCGCCGAACACCTGCTCACCTGGATGGACTGGAGGCAACTCTTCGAGATCCTAGCGGTCGCTACAACTGCGACGGCCATTCTTATCTACGTTGTGGTACCCGAACGCGGCATTGTCCCATCAACAGCGGGCGGCACTCTTAGCGCCGTTTTCGGCGATCGGCGCTTTTGGCGTATTGCCCCATTGTCGGCGACTTGCGTTGGATCGGCCTGGTCTCTGCAGGGATTGTGGGCATCGCCGTGGCTGACCGACGTGGAGGGGTTTGATCGCGCAAGTCTCGTCAGACAGCTTTTCATCATGTCGATCGTCCTTAGCGGCGGCGCCTGGTTGTTCGGTGTGGTGGTCCATTACATCAGACGAAGAGGAATCGGAGCAGAGATCATATTAGGGACGGTTACGGTGCTGTTTATCGCAGCCCAACTTGCCTTGATCCTACGAGCGCCCCTGCCGTCCACCTTGTCGTGGTCCGTTGTCGCAATTGTCGGAACGGCAACTGTGATCAGTTTCGCGGTGATAGCGGATTACTTTCCGCCGGAACTCGCCGGTCGCGCCAATGGCGCCTTGAACGTTCTGCACTTCGGTTGGGCATTTCTGGCCCAGTACGCGACGGGCCTGGTCTTGGAGCAGTGGCCCTCGGAGGACGGCCATAGGTCCGTTGTGGCCTATCAAGTCGCGTTCGGCGTCAACGTGGGAATCCAGATCGCAGCGCTGGCGTGGTTCACGCTCCCTTGGCTTCGATCCATCGCTTCGTGGATGAGTTCAACTGCTTTCTTCATGCCGGCCAACGTTTCCGAAGCCGTCGATACTGTCTTTTATGAGGTGTCGGCCGTGTTCACAGATGAGGGTGCCGAGTGGTGAGCAATAGCGAACTGGCACGATCAACAGGCCTCAAATTCCTGTTCTAAGTCTTTCTTTTTCTACGCCAGCCCACGATCAGCGAAAACACTCGTTGCTCTAGATCGTTTGGTGCCTTTTCTAATCATCCCATCTGAGGGCGCCTTTGGACGTCCTCATTCGGTGGGGACGACGGTGGCAATCCATTCCTTTCAATCGGAAGCGAATTCGCGCGGTGCGCGAATGTTGCGTAGCGCACTTGGCGCGGCGATTGCGGGCTACCTCGAAGATGAAACAATCATCGAGGTCATGCTCAATCCCGACGGGCGGCTATGGATCGACCGGTTGTCCAGTGGCCTGATTGACACCGGCGAAACTCTATCGGCAGCGGATGGCGAGCGCATTGTTCGCCTGGTAGCGCATCACGTGGGCGCCGAGGTGCATGCCGGCGCGCCACGGGTTTCGGCCGAATTGCCCGGGACCGGCGAGCGCTTCGAAGGTCTCCTGCCTCCGGTCGTCGCTGCGCCTGCCTTTGCCATCCGCAAGCCGGCGGTCGCCGTGTTTACGCTCGACGACTACGTCGCCAAGGGCATCATGAATTTAGAGCAGGCCAAGATCCTTAGGGGTGCGGTGGCCGCTCGTAAGAACATCCTCGTCGCCGGTGGAACATCGACCGGAAAGACAACGTTGACGAATGCGCTGCTGGCGGAGGTGGCGAAGACCACCGATCGGGTCGTGCTGATCGAAGATACACGCGAACTTCAGTGCAAGGCGCCCAATCTTGTAGCCTTGCGGACCAAAGATGGCGTTGCGACGCTTTCGGATCTTGTCCGCTCCTCGCTGCGACTGCGACCGGATCGCATCCCGATTGGAGAGGTTCGCGGTGCCGAAGCGCTCGACTTGCTTAAGGCTTGGGGGACCGGTCACCCCGGCGGTATCGGGACCATCCATGCGGGCAGCGGGCTCGGCGCGCTGCGGCGGCTCGAGCAACTGATCCAGGAAGCTGTCATCACGGTTCCGCGTGCCCTGATAGCCGAGACCATCAACCTCATTGCTGTGCTTGCGGGACGCGGCGCTGACCGCCGCCTCGCTGAGCTCGCCCTCGTCATGGGGCTCGGGGCCGCTGGCGACTACAGCCTTTCATCAGCAGGAGACTGACATGCGTTTGGAATTTCGCGTTCTTCGGCAGACCGCATCGCTGGCCGCGTCCGGCGTGGTGCTTTTGGCGACGGCGCCGGCCTGGGCGGCCGGCTCGAACATGCCGTGGGAGCAGCCCCTCAATCAGATCCTGCAATCTGTGGAGGGGCCAGTCGCCAAGATCATTGCCGTCATCATTATCGTCGTGACTGGGCTCACGCTCGCGTTTGGGGATTCGTCGGGTGGCTTCCGCAGGCTGATCCAGATCGTGTTCGGTCTGTCGATCGCGTTCGCGGCCTCGAGCTTCTTCCTTTCGTTCTTCTCCTTCGGCGGCGGCGTGGTGATCTGATGGATGAACCCGTCGTAGGTTTTGTCGTGCCCGTTCACCGCGCGCTCACTGAGCCGCTCCTGGTGGGCGGCGCGCCGCGGTCGGTCGCGATTGTCAACGGCACGCTTGCCGCGGCCCTTGGACTTGGATTGCGGCTTTGGATCGCGGGTCTTGTCCTCTGGTTCATCGGCCACATGGCCGCCGTCTGGGCCGCCAAGCGCGATCCCGCCTTCGTCGATGTGGTGCGCCGACATCTGCGCATTCCCGGCCATCTCAACGCCTGAGCACTCAGTCATGATGAATCTCGCCGAATACCGCCATTCGAACGCGCGTCTCGCCGACTTCTTGCCATGGGCAGCCCTGGTCGACGAGGGGGTTATCCTGAATAAGGACGGTTCGTTTCAACGGACGGCCAAATTCCGGGGGCCCGACCTCGACAGCGCAGTGCCGGCCGAGCTTGTTGCCGTCGCGGGTCGCCTGAACAACGCCTTGCGCCGGTTGGGATCAGGCTGGGCCGTATTCGTTGAGGCGCAGCGTCATTTTGCGGGCGCTTACCCGCCGAACACCTTTCCTGACGTCGCGTCAGCGCTGGTCGATGCCGAACGCAAAGCTCAATTTGAGGAGGCCGGCGCCCACTATGAGTCCAGCTTTTTCCTGACCTTCCTCTATTTGCCTCCAGAGGAGGGGGCGGCCAAGGCCGAGCGGCTGCTTTATGAGGGTCGCGATCGTACGGCTGGTGCAGATGCTCGCGAGGTACTTCGCGGGTTCATCGATCAAACCAATCGCGTCCTTCAGCTCGTTGAAGGGTTCATGCCCGAATGCGCCTGGCTCGATGATCAGGACACGCTGACCTACCTGCACTCGACGATTTCGACCAAGCGTCATCGCGTTCGGGTGCCCGAAATTCCCATGTACATCGATGCGCTATTGGCCGACCAGCCGCTCACGGGCGGGCTCGAGCCGATGCTGGGCTCAGCCAATGTCCGGGTTCTGACGATTGTCGGCTTTCCCGGCGCGACAACGCCGGGAATTCTGGACGACCTGAATCGCCTGCCATTCTCGTATCGCTGGTCGACCCGGGCGATCATGCTCGACAAGACCGATGCCACCAAGCTGCTGACCAAGATTCGCCGGCAATGGTTCGCCAAGAGAAAATCCATCGGCGCCATTCTCAAGGAGGTCATGACCAACGAGGCATCGACGCTGCTCGATACTGACGCCCAGAACAAGGCGATCGACGCCGATGCCGCCCTACAGGAACTCGGTTCGGATCAGATCGGACAAGCCTTTGTTACGGCGACCGTCACCGTGTGGGACGGCGATCCGGGTGCAGCCGATGAAAAGCTGCGGCTGGTCGAGAAGGTCATTCAGGGTCGCGATTTCACCTGCATGAGCGAGACGGTGAACGCTGTCGAAGCCTGGCTCGGCAGTTTGCCCGGGCATGTCTACGCCAACGTGCGGCAGCCACCGGTGTCGACGCTCAACCTCGCCCACATGATCCCGATGTCGGCCGTGTGGGCCGGCGAGGCGAGGGATCTGCACTTCAGGGGTCCGCCGCTCCTGTTTGGGAAGACCGAGGGATCGACACCGTTCCGGTTCTCGCTCCATGTCGGGGACGTCGGTCATACCCTGGTGGTGGGGCCGACGGGCGCCGGAAAATCGGTGCTGCTGGCCTTGATGGCACTCCAGTTCCGCCGTTACCCGAGCTCTCAGGTCTTTGCGTTCGATTTTGGTGGCTCGATCCGGGCGGCCGCGCTCGCCATGGGTGGCGACTGGCACGATCTCGGCGGTGCGTTGTCTGACGGAGGCGACCAACCCGTCGCCCTGCAACCCCTGGCCTGGATCGACGATCCCTCCGAGCGAGGATGGGCGACGGAATGGATCTGCGCGATCCTGGCGCGGGAAAAAATCGAGATCACTCCGGAGGTCAAGGATCATCTTTGGTCGGCTCTAACGTCTCTCGCCTCGGCGCCGATGCAGGAACGCACCCTGACGGGCCTGTCGGTCCTGCTGCAATCCAATTCCCTGAAACGTGCCCTGCAACCCTATTGCCTGGGCGGTCCCTCCGGGCGCCTGCTTGATGCCGAATTCGAACGCCTTGGCGAGGCCTCGGTCCAGGCGTTTGAGACCGAAGGGCTGATCGGAACGAGCGCGGCCCCGGCCGTGTTGGCCTATCTGTTCCATCGCATTGGGGATCGTCTCGACGGCCGGCCGACGCTCCTGATTGTCGATGAAGGTAACCGCGCAGGTCACCGAGAATGTTTTTGATACGCCGACTGGCCGTTTTCTGCTTGTGCCTCAGGGAGCGCGTCTAATCGGCATGTATGATAGTCAGGTCACGTTCGGCCAGTCCCGCGTTCTGTTGGTCTGGACCCGGCTGATCATGCCGAATGGACGTTCAATCGTTCTCGAGCGACCACCCGGCGCTGACTCCGCAGGATATGCAGGCCTCGAAGACCAGGTCGACAATCACTGGGGCGAACTCTTCAAGGCAGCGGTACTATCGACGTTTCTGGCGGTCGGTACCGAGCTAGGGGCCGGCTCGGACACCAATAGCAACGACAGCGCCATCATCCAGGCACTGCGGCACGGCGCCTCCGATTCGCTGAATCAAACCGGACAACAGGTGGTTCGGCGCAGTCTCAACATCCAACCCACTCTAACCGTGCGATCTGGCTTTCCAGTTCGCGTTCTCGTCAATCGTGACCTCATACTTGTGCCGTACGGAGGGTAACGGCATGCCCAAGCTTAAAATAGCAGCACTGCTCGACGACAAGCCGGTCAAAGTCGCCACTGAACTACCGGCATCAGTACATCGGGATCTCGTTGCCTATGCAGAGGCCTTGGCAAGCGAAAGCGGGCAGCGCATCGATCCGGCGAAACTGATCGCACCGATGCTGGCGCGCTTTATGGCTACGGACCGCGGATTTGCAAAGGCGAGACGAGCCGGTCACCTCTCGAGAGCCGAGGGAAGCGAGGCATAGCGCTCTGCCAACAGATTGAGGAAACGGTTTAGAGCCGGATTTTCATTGTCATCGCGCCAATGCGCAAAGAAGTCCACCCGGCTAGGTCCCGTCCCGTCGTGCAATTCCCGGTACACAAGCCCAGCGAAATTTGCGCCGATATCCGATTCCATCACCAGACTGACCCCCATGCCCATACTCGTCAGATTTTTGATAATGCCGCGGCTTACGTCGTGGCGCTCTACTGCGGGCCGGTCGTCAGGTGAGGCGAGCTTCGAAATCAGGAGATCCTCGAGCTCTCGTCCAGGATCAATCTTGCTTAGAAGTATCTTTTCGTTACGCAAATCTGCCCAATAGATGGTCTCGCACGCCGCTAGGCAGTGATCCTGAGGCAACGAGATCAAGATACGCTCGCTCCACAGCAGTAGTGATTTGACGTCCGTTGAAGCCAGAAGTCCAGGGCTAACGACGACGTCGACGGTCCCGTTACGCAGCGCGGTCATCAGATGAAAGCGAGAACGTTCCATCGTTGCCAATTCGATCTGCGGGAGCCGCTTCTTAAATTCACCTATCGTCGCTCGCAAATTGCCGGTAGACACGGACGTGTAGAAGCCAATAACAAGATGGCCGGTATCGCCGCGACCACCAGACCTACCGGTTTCAACGAGTATGTCGACCTGTTCCAGGATCAGCCGCGCAATTCGCAAAACCGCTTGGCCAGCGATAGTGGGCTTGATTCCTCCGCTGGAGCGCTCGAATAGTGAAGTCCCAACCAGATATTCAAGCTGACCGATGGATCGGCTCAGGACAGTGTGCTTGATCGAAAGGACATCAGCGGCTCGTCGAAAGCTCCCGTGGTCGCTGGCAACCACAGCGTATCGAAGCTGTTGCAGGTCAATCGCGCTCGCTGTGTTCCGCCGATCGTGTCGGATCCCGGTTTCTGTCATTTTCGAAGCTCGGTAACAAACCACAAGACAGGAAGTCCCCAATCCAGGCGAGGACTTCTATCTTAGGCGGCAGCGAAGATTACTGGCGTCCAGAGAGTCGGTGTCGAAAGACCTCCGGCCTTACGGAGATTCCGGAGAACTTCGCTCGAAATCGCGAGGTAACCCGCCAAGGCCACGGTGTTGCCGATTGTGGCCGGATTGCCAATGCGTCGCAGCGGCCAACCGACCCGTCGAAGGATTCGCTCCATCCGGATATCTGTGACAGTAACGATATCAGTGAGTTGTCGTGAGAGCCCGAACTCGACCATTCCGGCAAACAGCTCGTATGCGGCGCGAGTTATGCCGTGATTTCCTTTGGGGGCGTCGGCTGCAATGTCGATAGCGAACCTGCTGCTTTCCCATATTAGCGAAGTTGACGGCGCGGGTTGACCTTCGAGAAGCGCGGGAAAGGTGTCGCGAAGCATGGTCGGGCCAAGCGTGGGGAGCAGGCGTACGGAACCTTGCACTTGGCCGTTTTCATCCACCTGGATTAGATAGTCAGGATGCAGCGCGTCGAATTCGTCGATCTCCATGTCGCCGCTGGTCTCAACTTCCCATGCCATGCGCAGTTTGAAGATACGATGCCGCAACCGATGCATCTCAACGAGGGTGTCGGAAAGCTCTCCGTACGAAGGTGGTGTGATCAACTGGATCATAATCCCTCCAGAAGTGATGAATAGCCTTCTTTGAAGCGCGATTATCGCCTCAAATCATCACCTGTAGTTGTAGGGGGAGGGCACCCTAATTTTGCTTTTTTCTATTTGCAGCCGCCAAGTGCGTCACCGCCTGCGTGATTGTGCGAACGCCGAGCTTTTCCTTCGCATTCTCTAAGTAATACGCAACTGTGTTGCGCGAGATACCGAGAATGCAGCCGATCTCCCAAGAGCTCTTTCCTCGAGCCGCCCACTCCAAACATTCTACTTCGCGGCGCGACAGTCGAATTCCGTCGAGACCGCGTTCGCTTCCGAGCTTGCGACGAACGTGAGCATGAAAATACATCGCCATGAGTTGAAGGACATGCGTGTACGAATCAATGCATTTATCGAACTGCGGCCGGCTCTCGTCAGTAGCGAAAGTCAATGCGGAGATTGGCCCATGCCCATCGTGAATGGGGACCGTGAAGCCAAACCGAATTCCGAATTGCGCGGCTTCGTCGAATAGTCGCAGTTGCTCTTTTGAATTTGTTCGTGATCGAAAATCGATTCCCCATCGAAAGGGCTCCGGGCTCTGAAGGGCTTCTCTAATGACCGGATCGATGACTTGATACTTCTTGTCTAGATAATGGGTCGTCCATCGCGTTGGATATGTTGAGATGAGTCGGGGCTTCCTGTTTTCTTCGCTCTGGAGAGAGAGATAAGCGAAACACGATAGGTCCAAAGCTGATGCTGTTTTCGCCAGCGCGTTGGAGAAGCCTTCGGCATCTTCGGCGCCTACTATTGCATCAATGAATTCTTGGAAGACACTATGCATATGCTTTCCCTTAGACCGGTATGCGCAGAAGCCTTGTAGGCGGCTCACCGTAGCGTCGTCGCGGTGTTACGCTTGAGCACGCCTGGCCCGCCGGACCTAAAGAAAAGCCTGCTAACGCCAAGCAGCACACGCCTCCGTAGCTAGCGACGAAGGAAATTAGGCAAAACCTGGCCCGCGCGGGACGCGCCAATCACAGTGCGATCTCCCATGTGAAGCCATGGCTAGTGCGTGGGTTTCTGCGGCCGCGAGGACCGCCTGATCGATAGGGTTTGCGCCGGCAGAACAGGTGTAGATCAGAGGTCGCCGCGGCCGAGCAGCGCGTGCAGCGCGGCCTGCCGCATAGTGGAGAAGATCGACTCCTCGTCGAGGCCCTTCCTAAGCGTCGCAGCCGTGTTGAGCATGGAGAACACGGCCTGGGTCAGCAGTCGTGCCTCGGGTTCGGACAGGTCGGGCCGCAGCGGGATTATCACGGAAATCCACTCTTCGGCGTACAACGCCATCTCGCGCCGGATCCGTCTGTGGTCGTGTTCGGGAAGAGCGTGCTCGTTCTTGGTGAAGATCAGCGTGCTTGGTGGTCCTTTAAGGATCAGCCGGATGTGCGACTCGACCATCGCTATCATGGCGGCCTTTGGGTCCTTCGTCGTCTCCGCGATCCGTTTCGCAACCTCGTGCACGATCTGCGTCGGTTCCTCCAGAACCGCGATCAGGACTGCCTGCTTGTTCTGGAAGTGACGATACAATCCAGGACCAGTGATGCCGGCGCGCGCAGCGATCATTTCAACTGTGACCGCGTCATATGAGTGCTGCAGGAAGAGCTCAGCAGCGACCGCGATCAACTGCTCGCGCCGCCCGCTGCTGTATGCCCGCTTGATCGGTAATGGCTGAATATTCATTGAGGCGCACCGTACCACGTGGCGGGCGCGAAGCACCGCGTCATCCTGCGCGCCAGCATCGTCTGTCCCGAGCTCAATGAACGGATCATGTGAACATCTCATTTTATCCTCATGTAAATCTATATTCACTTTCTAGGCCGCCGCCAGATCACTAAGGCGAGGGGCGTGAATATTTCCATTGCGCGCTTATCGGCCATTATATCGGTAACAGAGCAAATATCGCAAAGAACGGTTCTAGATGGTCGGCGCCGAAAGGTTGTTGACAGGACGTGATTGCCGGCCATAAAGTTAGTGCGAATTAACATTGTGGTCCCGAAGGAGGCACAACGCATGCGGTTCATCTTCTTCAGTGAGGGGGAGACCCAGCCGGGACACACCCACGCGCACCGCTATCGCGAGCTCATCGACGAAGTAATTCTGGCGGAGAGAGTCGGATTCGACGCGTTCGGGTGCTCCGAACAGCATTTCGCGATCGGCACGGCCTCGACCTCCGCTCCCGAGGTGATCTACCCGTACATGATGGCGCTAACCAGTCGGATCCAGTTCATCCACCTGATCACGCCGCTTCCCAAGAAGATCAATCACGCGCTGCGCGTCGCGGAGCGACTGGCGACCGAGGATATCCTGTCGAACGGCCGCGTCGGGCTTGCCGTTGGCCGCGGCAACACCACCCTCGCGCTGCGCGCCTTCGAGGTCGACCCCGAGGAGACCAAGGCGCAGCAGATGGAGGGCATTGAGGTTATTCGCCGGGCCCTATCGAACGACATCTTCTCTTTTGTCGGCGAGCACTACAAGATTCCGCCGCGCAGCCTGACGCCCAAGCACGTGACGCTGCCCTATCCGCCGATCATGATGGCGACCTCGAGCCCGCAATCGGTCACCGCCGCGGCGCGCATGGGCATCGGCGCCATGATGGGTGGCGGGTATAGCGGATTCGCGTCGGTGCAGAGGTCGGCCGAGCTCTATGACAAGGAGCTTGCGAGCGCCGAGCACGCATACCCCGTGCAGGCGCAGAAGGTGGCAGTGATATCCGGCGGAATGCATTGCGCGGATACAAACGAGGAGGCCGAGCAGTGGGCGACAACGCTAGCCCATAGCGTCGCCTTGTCCATCGACGCCTATGAGCGGCTGTCGAAGCTGTCCGCCGACTACGGATCGCTCGGCAAGATCAAGGATATCGACTTCAAGAACGAGCGCTATTTGTTCGACGAGTCGGGGAGCTTCATCGTCGGTGACGTCGAGACCTGCGCCAAGCAGGTCCAGCGGTACGTCGACATGGGCATCGACGCGCTCGCGCTGCGCATCGACGGCATGCCGCACAAGGAGCTGATGAAGTCGATCGAGCTGTTCGGCAAGTACGTCATCCCGAGATTCAAAAACCCTCGGTCCGTCGTGCGCAAGTCCGATGCGATCCTTGCAGACATCCGCGCCGCCCGCCCCGCTCACTATGCCGAGCGTGAGGCTTTCGAGAACGCCAGGGCGGCCGCCGGGACAGTCGATGGCGCCGTCCGCAATCCTGCGGCTTAGGCCTGCCGCCTATCTGAAAAACTGGAGACTGAAATGAAAGACAAAAAATATGAAGGCTTGCTCGTAGAGATGCGTCCGAGCGGTGTGGCCGTAATAACCATGAACCGGCCTGAAATCCTCAATGCCATCAATTGGCCCATGCATACCGCGCTGGAGGAGGTGTTCGTAGACGTTGATAACGACCCCGCGGTGAAGGCCATTGTGCTCACCGGCGCTGGTCGCGGGTTCTGTTCAGGGGGCGATCAGAACGCGCTTGATACCGGCGGGCATCCGATATCGCCCACGCGCTCGGGCCGGCATCTCATCAGGAACATCCTCGAAGTCGAGTCCCCCGTGATCGCTGCCGTGAACGGCGTGGCGGTCGGGTTGGGCGCCACGCTCGCCCTGTTTTGCGACGTCATCTTCGCCCAGCCGAGCGCCCGTTTCGCCGATACGCATGTTACGGCCGGCGTTGTCGCCGGAGATGGGGGCGCTGTCATCTGGCCGCTTCTTCTGGGTCCGGCGCGGGCCAAGCATTTCTTGATGACAGGTGACTTCATTTCGGCGGAAGACGCGGCGGCTGCAGGGATGATCAACAAGGTCGTGCCGGAAGGTACTGTTCTCAATCATGCGATCGGATACGCCGAACTGCTCGCGAGCGGTCCCCGAAACGCGATCGTCTGGACAAAATACAGCGTCAACAAGCTGCTCAAGGAGCAGGTGCATCTCAATCTCGACACCGCGATGGCGCTCGAGGCGCTGACCTTCAAGAGTCCCGATCGCAAAGAAGCCGTCGCGGCGTTTCGGGAGAAACGCAAGCGCTTCGCGGAAGGCAAAAGCTGACGTGAGCCGGCTGCGATGCAGCGGTGCCCGGCTCCGGTGCATCACGATACCCCGCTAAATCGAAGTTTGGCAGGCGTTCAGCGAGAAGCGGTCGCCGCGCCTTCCCTCGACTCACGGCGAGGGTGGCTCCGCCACCCGCCGAGGCAATCAGACACGAGAGAAATCCGATGACGGCTCTATCCGCACGGCACGAAAACGATCTGGCTGCCGGGCTATGGACGGCGGACTACGACGGCGTCGTGGTCGCGACGCTCGACAGGCCTCCGGCGAACGCCCTGAGCCGCACGCTGTTGCTCGCTATGACGGCGCTGTTCCGGGATCGTGGCCAGAGCGACCCGGCGCCGATAGTGATCACCGGTGCCGGGACGCGGTTCTTCTGCGCCGGCGGTGACATCAAGGAAGCTGACGGAGCCACCGCGGACCCGGTCGAAGACCGAATGCAGGGTTTCCATAACCTTCTTGTCTCGATGGAGCGATACCCGGCGCCGGTGATCGCCGCCATTAATGGCGACTGTGTCGGCGGCGGCGTGGAGTACGCGCTCTTCGCGGATGTGGTACTCGCGACGCCTCACGCCCGGTTCGGATTCCCCGAGATCAGACACGGCCTTCTGCCCGCGGATAAGGGAATCCAGCGCCTCATCCGGTTGATCGGGATGCGGCGCGCACGTGACCTGCTGCTGAACGGTGAGCTCGTTGACGCCGAGCAGGCGGCACGGTGGGGCCTCGTCGACGCGATTGTCGAGCCTGCGCGACTGGTGGCGGAGGCGCTTGACCGGGCCCGAGAGGCCGGCCGCCGAGCACCTGTTCTCTATGCGGCGCTTAAGCAGGCCGTAAACGACTACGACGACGTCGTTGATCAACGTCAGGCCGAGCTGACGCTGGCCAAGGCCACCTCGTGGTTCAACGACCCCGTGGCCCGAGGCCTCCGCGAAGGATGGAGACAGGCGCGGGCGTCGTCGCAGCCTTCAGACGAAGGGGCGCCAGCCCCAAACCTCACCACATCCAGGCCGCTAGGTCTGCACGGTTCGGAGCGATGACCATGGCCACCAATTCCGTCCACACTGCCGGCGCACGGCAGGTGCCAGTCCTGAGCGGCGTCACCGACATCGGCGTCGCCAACTTCCAGGCCGTCGAGCGAACTTTCGCCCAGATGGTGCAGGACCGAGCTGAGGTTGAACCCGATGAGGTCGCATTTTGCCAGTGGGACGGCACACGCGCGATCCCGACCACGTGGGCGCAGTACGCCTGGGCCGTACGCGAGGTTGCGCTCGGACTGGCTGCCCTCGGCGTCGCGCCCGGGGACAGAGTCGCCATCATGGCGCCGGGCCGGGGCGAGTGGGTGATTGCGGCGCTTGGCATCCTCTCGGCCGGAGCGATCCCGGTCGGCGTCTACCCCATGAGTTCCGCTGCTGAAGTGAGGCAACTGGTCGGGCACAGCGAAGCCGTCGCCATCGTTGTCGCTGATGACAACGAGGTCGCGAAGGTCGCCGCAGTGGCGCCAGAGCTTTCCACGCTGCGAGCCGTGATCAGCTTCGATGGCTCCCAGTCGGAGCTGCCCGAAACAATCGTCAGCAGGACGTGGGCCGAATTGCGCGAGACCGGTCGAGCCCATGACGCGGCCAACCCGACGCTGTTCGACGAACGCCTCCTCGGCGGGGACATCGATCAGCCGGCAGCCTTATTCTACACCTCCGGCTCCACCGGAGCACCCAAAGGGGTCATCCACACCCACCGCACCCTGCAGTACTCCGTCCTCGGCTCGGCCGTGCTCAACCCGGAGTTAGTTGCCACGCGCCGGGACTCGCTCAGCTTCCTGGGCCTGTCCCATGTTTCTCCGGCCATGTCCGGCGTCTACGTGCCGATCATGACCCGCGCGGTGGTGACCTTCTGCCGCCTCGACCAACTCTCGGATGTCCTCCGCGGCGTACGTCCTACGGGAATCGTCTGGCCGCCGCGGCTGCACGAGAAGCTGCTCAGCGTGGCGCTGGCCGCGATCAAAGGAGCGCCGGCATCTTTCCAGAAGTCCTATGAGGACGCGATGGTCGTGGCGCGCGAGGTTGCGGCCGCGCGTCGCCGCGGCGAAGACGTGCCTGCCGAGCTGCAAGCACGCCACGACCAAGCCCAGGAAAAGGTGTTTCTGCCGCTACGCGCAAAGTTGGGTGTGGACCGGGTCAACGTCGCTTGGACTGCGTCGGGAGCGATGACGCCTGAAGTGCATGCCTTGTGGCAGCTCTGGGGCGTGGACTTGCGCGAGATGTATGGCACGACCGAGACGTGCGGCTGGGTCCTCGCGCAGTGGGACCGCGCCTTCCCACCCCCTGGGACCGTAGGCAAGGCCATGCCCAACCCGCGATTTGGGATCAAGGTCAGTAGCGAGGGCGAATTGCTGGTGAAGGGGCCCCTGCTGTTCCGCGGCTACTGGAACAACCCGGAGGCGACCGCGGACGTGATGGACGGGGAGTGGTACCGCACCGGCGACCTCGTCGAGATCGACGCCTCCGGCGAGGTCAAGCTTATCGGACGGGCCAAGGACATCATCGTCACCAGTGGCGGCAAGACCATCAATCCGCAGCCTACCGAAGTGCGCCTCAAGGCCAGCTCTCTTATCGAGGAAGCCGTGGTCGTCGGCGACGGCCGGAAATACCTCACCGTCCTCATCTGGCCGACTGAGAATGGCAGCAAGCTCGACCGGGGCGCGCTGCACGAGGGCTTGCGAAAGCAGATTGAGGATCTCAACGCCGAGCTTGCGCGTCCCCTTCAGCTCAAGGACTTCCGTATCGCGCCACGTGCGCTCTCGCCTGGAGCGGGAGAGCTTACTGCCAAGGGCACGATCCGTCGGGCTGCGGTGCTCACCTCGTTCAGTGCACTTGTGGACGAGATGTACGACTCAGCGGAGCACAACGAGTTCGCTGACCAGGCGCGGCTCCAGGGTTAAAGGAGCGAGACGTGATGCGTTCCGAGCAACCGCGTGAGCTGCGGATCGAATACCTGACCAGCGCCGAGATCGCCGAGGCGGTCGCGGCCGGTGCCCGCACAGCGATCCTTCCGCTGGGCGCGATAGAGCAGCATGGACCCCATCTTCCGTTATCAATGGACAGCGATCACGCCGATGCGCTGGCGCTCCGCATCGCCCGCAAGCTTGGTGCTGCACTGGTCCTGCCAACCGTCAGGGTTGGATACTCGCCCCACCATCTCGGCTTCTGCGGCTCGCTTTCGGTGCGTCCCTCGACGCTGGAGGCGATCTGCCTGGACTACTGCAGCAGCCTGGCTGCGCACGGGTTCGCCCGCGTCGTCCTCTTCTCCGGGCACATCGGCAATTACCCGATCATGCGCGACTTCGAACCGCGGCTGGCCGCGGCGCTCGCTCCGGCGCTTCAGGTCATCGTCTATCGAGACGGTGCCGCGATCCTCGACGCGTGGCGGACGTCCGCGCAGTCGGCCGCTGGCCTGGGTAGTCATGTTGGTGGTCATGCAGACGTGGCGGAGACCTCCGTGATGCTCGTCCTGCACCCCGAGAGGGTTCGGACCGACCGGGCGGCTGCGGGGTACTTGGGCACGGTCGACGAGGAATTCCTGCGTCGGGCGTTCGTCGAGGGCATCGATGCGGTCTCGCCCAATGGTGTCCTCGGCGACCCTGCCGGGAGTTCGAAGGCGATCGGCGACGCCGCCTTGGACGCCGTGACCGACCTCGTCGTCGCGTATGCCACTGCACAGGGAGCGCGAGCCGCATGTCATCCATGAGCGAGCAGATGGACAACAGGATGCTGCGCGACGCCTTCGGCGCGTTCCCGACGGGCGTGGTGGCCGTGGCGGCGCAGGTCGACGAGCGGCTGGTGGGTCTCGCGGCCTCCTCGTTCACCTCGATCTCTCTCGAACCCCCGCTGGTGTCGTTCGCCGTCGCGAAAGGCTCGGCCACGTGGCCCGAGCTGCGCCGGGCCGAGCACCTCGGAGTCACCGTGCTCGCCGAGGACCACGGCGCATTGTGCCGCCAACTCGCGGGGCCGGCGCAGGAGCGATTCAGCGGCGTCGCCTTCGAGATCACCGACAGCGGTGCGGTGATGCTCGCCGAGGGGATTGCCCAGTATGACTGCACTGTCCGCGAAGAGTTGGAAGCGGGCGATCACGTCATCGTGCTGCTCCGACTCCATGCCGTCGTCGTCCATAGCCGCAGGCAGCCCCTCATCTTCCACCGTAGCGAGTTCGGAAGGCTCGCGTAGCGTACCGAGCCAGGGCAGTCAGCGCTTTCTGACGATCATCTCGTCTTTTGAATGCACTGGAGGAGACATCACATGAAGAAGCGCAAGGGGAAATAAATGGGAACGAGGAATAGGCTTTTGCGTCTGGCTACCGGAACGGTGCTGACCGTTGCGCTTTCGGTTTCATCGGCCAATGCCCAGAAAAAATACGACCCTGGCGCCAGCGATAGGGAGATCAAGGTCGGCCAGACCGTGCCGTTCTCGGGACCGGCATCGGCTTACTCGTCGATAGGCAAGACAGAGGCTGCCTATTTCAAGATGATCAACGATCAGGGCGGCATCAACGGCCGCAAGATCAGCTTGATCCAGTATGACGACGCCTATTCGCCGCCGAAGGCGGTGGAGCAGGTGCGCAAGCTCATCGAGAGCGACGAGGTGCTGTTGACGTTCCAGATCGTCGGTACGCCTTCAAACGCAGCAGTGCAGAAATATCTCAATTCCAAGAAAGTGCCGCAGCTGTTCGCGGCCGCAAGCGCCTTGAGGTTCTCCGATCCGAAGAACTATCCATGGACTATGGGCTATGATCCAAACAACTTTGTCGAGGGGCGCATCTACGGCCAGTATATCCTGAATGAGCATCCGAACGCGAAGATCGGCGTGCTCTATCAGAATGACGATTTCGGCAGAGACTATCTGAGCGGCATCAAGGCGGGGCTCGGAGACATGGCCGCCAAGATGGTGGTCGCGGAAGCTGCCTACGAAGTGACCGATCCGATCGTCGATTCGCAAGTCCTCAGGATCAGGGATGCCGGCGCCGACCTGTTCTTCATCGCCGCAACCCCGAAGCAGGCGGCGCAGGCGATCAAGAAGACCGCCGAGATCGGGTGGCATCCGGTGCAGATCGTCGATATGAAGGCTAGCTCGGTCGGCAGCGTCCTGAAACCGGCTGGGCTTGAAAACGCCAAGGATCTCATCAGCACCAACTACGGCAAGGAGCCGCTCGATCCTCAATGGAAGGACGATCCGGGCGTCAAGCGCTATCTCACCTTCATGGAGAAGTATTATCCGGACGGGGATAAGAGCTCGAACTTCAACACCTATGGTTACGGCGCGGCCCAGCTTCTGGTCCACGTACTACGGCAGTGCGGCGACGACCTGACGCGCGACAACGTCATGAAGCAGGCGGCCTCGCTCAAGGATGTCGTAGGCGACCTCGCGCTGCCTGGGATCAAGATCAACACCTCGCCGACCGACTACCGCCTCCACAAACGGTTGCAGATGATGCGCTTCAACGGCGAGCGCTGGGATCTGTTCGGCCCGATCCTTGAGGATGCCGGTCCGGCGGGTTAGTTGCTGAACTCTTATCCGATCGACGGCCTGTCGGCCGCAGACGTTGTCTTCCGCTCCTCCCCTGGCCCGGCCGACTATCGCCGGGCCCTTTTTCTTAAGCGGATGTGCGCATACGATAGCTTATCGTACCGTCAAGCCTCTCTTGTCTCTCACCGAAGGATGACCTTGTTCAGTATCTCCGCAAGCATTCAAAACTCTTGCTGGCTTAGCGGGGAATATGTCTTACTGGAAATCTCTCCGACGGTCTCGATCGCGGCATTGGCTATTCGCCGACCTTTCTCGGTCAGGTCGATTTCCCGTCGTCGCTGATCCAGTGGCTCTTGGTAACTCGTGATCAGGCCGCGGGCCGTTAGACGTGGGATGACACCGTTAATCGTGGCGGAATCATAGTAGATCAAGCGTCAAGGTGATACGAGCAAGGTCCGACCTCGCGCAACTTCGCAAGGGTCGAGAAACTGCGGAACTGTCAGCCCGGTTTGCGTCGGGCCCAGCGGACTCACGTCGTGGCGGATTCGGCCATGCCATGAAGCACCGTTCCAGAAGCCAAGTCGATCGGCCGACCGACCTTAGCTCGCGCCCGGTATCCGGGAATCGGTCCAGCCGGCTGTTGCAAACTGGGATGCTGACGATGCTCGTAAAGGCGTAGCGCGCATTCGGCCCGATAAACCGAGCTTAGAAACAAAAGGAGATGTATCTTGCAATCACCCGTTCTCGTCATCGTTGGAAGCGTAAGGCCTCGACGCATTGCGCCGCAGGTTGCGGCTTGGATCGCCGCGCTCGGGCGGGACGCGACGTCCTTATCATTCGAAGTCGTCGACCTGTCGGACTGGCCGCTGCCGATGGATGACGAATCCGCAATGCCGAACACGGGTCAGTATGAGCACGAGCGTACACGTGCATGGAGCAACAAGGTCGCCGCCGCGCCAGCGTTTGTGTTCGTGACGCCCCAATATAATGGCGGCTATCCAGCGCCGCTCAAGAATGCGATCGACCACCTCTATAAGGAGTGGGCCGGAAAGCCGGCGATGATCGTCTGCTACGGTGGCCACGGCGGTGGCAAATGCGCCGAACAACTCGTGCAGGTCTGCCAATACGTCAAAATGAAGCCGGTCGCCATTCGGCCGGCGCTCATGCTGCCCCACGAACTCATCGTAGCCAATGCGGGCCAGATCGATCCGGCCGCCACATTCGCCAGCCAACTCGCCGAGGTCGAACAAGCGTTCACGCAATTGAAAGACGCCTTGGCGGACGATCAGGGCGCTACTGAGGCATAGGGCGCACACGTGAAGATCGCGCGGTCCATGAACTAGACGCACACAGCAGCCGCTGGGGCCAAGCGATGGATGTTGATCGTCGCCTCTGCGAAGTATGCACCCAAATGGCCGGTGACTGACAACTCCGCAGATCATCTTGGATAGGATTAGACGCAGCGCCCCTACTGGCTTTAAAAGGCGTATCAAATGGCTTCGACCCAGAGCAAGGCCAACTCGATTATCCATAATAGATGAATTCTCGAGAGAAGAGTTGCTCGCAAATGCCCTTTGGTTCCCCAACAGAAGCGTCATTGCACCGCGCGCTTTCCGACGCTCTGCGATCCTTCTTCAATGATCGGCATGATAAGCTCCTCTGCACCGCCAACCGGTAGGGCGAGCCAAGCGTAGCGCTAATGGGCAGGCCGCGTTTATTCGGCGATGGAGCGGTCGATTTCGAGATCAGCGATCCCGTGTCCACCAGCTTCGACAACATCCACGAAAACGCTGCGATCGTCTTCATGGCCTATTTCCTAGGGCCAAGGGCGCGCGATTATTATGAGCCCGGATCTACGCCTCGGTCCGCAAGATCCAGACTAGCGGCGTTAAGCGCGACGCGATCCGCAATCTTGAAAAGCGGGGCGCCAAAAGGGCTGCGGAGTTGCAGGCGACCGTCAAATGCGTCGTTCCCGCCCGATCGTCGACCGCGGCCAGCGATGGAATGATGCGCCTTCCGAAACAGTATAAATCGTCTCTCGACTTGCGGCACGGCAAGACAATGGCTTGGACGCTTCCGCCCGCTGGAAAATGGTTTGGCAAGCGACGACGGGCGTGCGGAGGCGTCACCGCTGCCGGTCTGGGGCGCGGGGAAAATAGCGCGCCGGCGTTGTCCCGAATGTGCGCCGGAACAGCGCGATGAATGCACTCACCGTTTCATAGCCGAGATCGAGGACGATGGTGGTCACCGGAATTTCGTCGGCGAGCATTTCCAGCGCTCGCATCAGACGTACGCGCTGCCGCCACTCGGTGAAGCTGAACCCGGTTTCGATTGGAAATCGTCGCGTCAGCGTCCGCACTGGGCTTCCGGCGAGGATGGCCCAGTCGTCTAGGCGTCGCTTATCGGCAGGATCGTCCGCAAGCGCGCGGGCAACCCGAAGCAGTCGCGGATCGGTTGGCATGGGCAAACCGAATTGCTCGCGCGGAAGCGAGCCGATTTCGTCACGGATTACCTCGGTGAGATGAGTTCTGGCCAAGCCTTGGTCGCTATCTGACCAGGTTGCCGCGCGCGCCACGCATTCGCGCAGCAAGCTCGACATTTGCATCGTTCTGGGTGCCGCCGGTAAGTCCACGCAGCAGTCCTCAGTGACATAGACGCTCCACCCGACGAAAGGTCCATGAGAGCACAGCGCATGAGAATGATGCGGCGGTATCCATACGCAATGAATCGCCGGTACAACCCAATGGCCCGAGTCCATGCCGACGGTCACGAGCCCATGCGTTGCCCCGAGAAGTTGTCCGCGCGCATGTTGATGCACGGGAGTAACCCGCGGTTCGCCACCGTTTGCCAAGACGGCGACCAGCGGAGGGCCCGCGTCCGTATCGGCGCGACTAGGTTCGATCAGTGGCTTTGACATGGCCTCAACTGCGTATTGTATGGCCTAGATCGCGCAGCAACGCCAGCGTCACATGCTATTCTCGGGTTGTGATCGAAGGAGAAATACGATGCGTGCAAAAGAAGTGATGCCGGACGACGTCGACCAGGCTGTGATCAATGGAGTTAACGTTCGCAAAGGTTCTGTGGGTGCGTTTCTCGCCAACGCCCGGATGCTGGCTGCGCCCGAAACTAGCGTTGAGGATAGGCAAACGGCAGAGCGCGATGTGATCGAGGCGCTTCCGGCTTTGCAGTCCTTGGGGCTGTTCGATGTTCTCGATATACGCGACGCACACCTTCGCGCCTTTGTCGAAGCGCACTCCGGGCCGCGCTAAGGGCTAGAAGCGAGCTGTTTGGGCGCGCGGTGCTCGAGCTCATGGAAGCTCGGCCTCCCGAACCGCAGCCGGAAAGAGAGGCATTGCGTGCGAACGGCGGCCGTTGATGGGCTACCAAGGGCCCACGTCGCGACTTAGGCTGCCCTCCGATAGAAAAACAGGGCTTCGGAAATAGTGGGTTTCGGGCTGTAGCGGTCCAGCGACTTGAACCCCCGACGGGGTGCCAATGTCTCCAATCAGCGACTTTCAACCTAAGTGCATCACCGTTCAAAAACCAATCTCGGAAGCGCGCGAGCAGGGCTGTTCTAGCCTGCGTTGGCCTTCAGGCCGGCGGCTTCGATGCCCGCCACGGCGCAGATCTCGTCATTGTCCGAGGTGTCGCCGCTGACGCCGACGGCGCCGAGCAGGGTAGCACCATCCAGGATCAGCACGCCGCCGGGCACCGGCACCATCCGCCCCTGCGCGAGCGTGTTCACGGCGTCGACGAAATAGGCCTGCTCCTGCGCGCGCTGAAACAGCGCCCGCGATCCCATCCCGAGCGCCAGCGCGCCATAGGCCTTGCCATGGGCGATTTCGGCCCGCATCAGGCTGGTGCCGTCCTGTGCCGCCGTCACCTTCACGGCGCCACGGGCGTCGAGGACGGTGACGACCAGCGGCTTGAACTTCTTCTCGACCCCCTTGGTCAGCGCGGCATCCAGAATCTTGCGGGCAGTTTCGAGAGTGAGCTCAGCCATGGGCCTCTTCCTTTGTCGGTAACAATCTGTCGAAATTCGATTTCGCACGTTTCAGGCTCATCGCCAATACTCTGGCGACATGTAGCGGCGTTCGTCCGCTGCCGTCCTTGATCTGGTGGCGGCATGAGGTCCCGTCGGCCACGATTAGCGTGTCCTGATCGGCGCCTCTGACAGCCGGCAGCAGCGACAGCTCGGCCATCTCGATCGAGGCCTGATAGGTGTCGGCACCATAGCCGAACGCACCGGCCATACCGCAGCAGCTCGACTCGATGGTCTTGACGTCGAGGCCGGGCACCAGGCGCAGCACCTTCTCCACCGGCTTGAACGCGCCGAAGGATTTTTGGTGGCAATGACCATGCACCACGGCCTTGCCGGCGACGGCGCCGAGCGGCAACGCCAGTCGTCCGGCTTCCGCTTCGCGCGCCAGAAATTCCTCGAACAGCAGCGCGTGCGCGCTGACAGTCTTGGCGGCCTCATCCGAGCGCAGCGACAGCAGCTCGTCGCGCAACGTGAGAAGGCAGCTTGGCTCGAGACCGATGATCGGCACGCCGCGGGCCGCGAACGGGACGTAGGTCGCAACCAGCCGGTCAAGCTCGGCTCGGGCTTGCTCCACCAGTCCGGCCGACAGGAACGTTCGCCCGCAGCACGGCGGCCGCCCGCCGTCCGATGGCCTCGGCAGATGCACGCGATAGCCGCCGGCGACAAGCACCTCGATCGCGGCGTCGAGATTCTCCCGCTCGTAGCCGCGGTTGAACGTATCGGCGAACAGCACGACTTCGCGGCCATCCACCGGACCGAGCGCTGTGGCGTCGGGCCGGAATGTGTCGCTGCGAAATTCCGGCAATGCGCGCTTGGCGCTGATCCCTGCGAGTTTCTCGAACAGCACGCGCAGCATCGGGCTGCGGTTACGCCAGTTCGCGATCGGGGCAAAGCGCGAGGCGAGATCGACATAGCGCGGCAGATAGCCGACCAGCCGGTCGCGCAGCGACAGGCCGTGCGTCGCCGCGCGTGCGGCCAGCACCTCGATCTTCATCTTGGCCATGTCGACGCCGGTCGGGCATTCATGGCGGCACGCCTTGCAGGAGACGCAGAGCTTCAGCGTCTCCATCATCTCGTCGGAGGCGAGCGCGTCCGCACCCAACTGGCCAGAGATCGCGAGCCGCAGCGTATTGGCGCGGCCGCGGGTGACGTCCTTCTCGTTGCGCGTGGCACGATAGGACGGGCACATCACGCCGCCTTCGAGCTTCCGGCAGGCGCCGTTGTTGTTGCACATCTCGACGGCGCCCTGGAAGCCGCCGCCGGCGCCGGGATAGGCCGACCAGTCGAGCACCGTCTTCAAGTCGCCGACGCGATAATCCGGCGAAAAACGAAACAGCGAACGGTCGTCCATCTTGGGCGGATCGACGATCTTGCCCGGGTTGAGCGTATTGGTCGGATCGAAGCGCTGCTTGACCTCGCGGAAATCGGCCACGATGCGCTGCCCGAACATCGCTTCGTGGAATTCCGAGCGCACCAGGCCGTCGCCGTGCTCGCCGGAATGCGAGCCCTTGTATTCGCGCACCATCGCGAAGGCTTCCTCGGCAATGGCGCGCATGGCCTTGACGTCCTTCTCGAGCTTGAGATTGAGCACCGGGCGCACATGCAGGCAGCCTTCGGAGGCATGCGCATACATCGTGCCGCGGGTGCCGTGCCTTGCGAACACGGCATTGAGCCGCTCGGTGTAGTCGGCGAGATACGGCAGCGGCACCGCGCAATCCTCGACGAACGAGACCGGCTTGCCCTCCTGCTTCATCGACATCATGACGTTGAGGCCGGCGGCGCGGAAATCGGCGATGCCGGTCTGCAACGCGGGCTCGACGATCTCGACCACGCCGCCCCATTTGCGCTGCGGCTTGTCCCAGCCGAAGCCGAGGTCGGCCATCAGCTCGCCGAGTTGCTTGAGGCGGGCGAGGTTGTCGGCGTGATCCTCTTCGGCGAACTCGACCACCAGGATGGCGTCCGGATCGCCGCGCACCGCAGCCGAGATGATCGGCTGGAACATCGCGATCTCGCGGCCGAGTGCGATCATGGTGCGGTCGACCAGCTCCACAGCAATGGGTCGCAGCTTGACCAGATGCTGGGCCGCGTCCATCGCCTCGTAGAAGCTGCCGAAATGGCAGACGCCGAGCGCCTTGTTGCGGATTACAGGCCACAGCTTGAGTTCGACCTGCGTCGTGAAGGCGAGGGTGCCCTCCGAGCCGACCAGAAGATGCGCCAGATTGTTTGGCGCGTTGCGCGGCACCAGCGCATCGAGGTTATAGCCGCCGACGCGGCGCTGCACCTTGGGGAATTTGTCGGCGATCTCGAGCGCCTCGCGCTCGCCGAGATCGAGCATGTCGCGAAACAGCTTCAGTCCGCTGTCGGACGAATTGACCCGCGTCAGGTCGCGCGGCACCTCGCCGAAATGCAGCAGCGTGCCGTCGGCGAGCGCAGCATCCATCGACAGCGTGTTGTCGCGCATCGTGCCGTAGCGCAGCGAGCGGCCGCCGCAGGAGTTGTTGCCGGCCATACCGCCGATCGTGGCGCGCGATGCGGTCGAGACGTCGACCGGAAACCACAGCCCGTGTTTCCTGAGCTGGCGGTTGAGATCGTCGAGCACGATGCCGGGCTCGACCACGCAGGTTCGATTATCGACGTCGAGCGAGATGATCCGGTTCAGATGCTTGGACAGGTCGACGACGATGCCGTTATTGACGGTCTGGCCGCATTGCGAGGTGCCGCCGCCGCGCGGGGTGACGATCCGCCCGGCGTCGCGGACGATCGCGAGCGTCCGCAGCGCCTCGTCGACGGTTCGCGGCACCACCACGCCGGCCGGCATGATCTGGTAGAATGAGGCGTCGGTCGCGTAGCGGCCGCGGTTGAAGGCGTCGAAAAACACGTCGCCGGCCAGTTCGGACCGCAGGCGCTGTTCGAGCGAGGTGGCGTTCTTCATCCCAGATCCGATGTGATCCATGACGCAACAAAGGGTTGCTCATGGATTATGCATTCTCTCGACGTGAGAATTACATTATGAATTCATAATGGGCAAGGATGGGCTGCCCTCCAGCCATCCTTGTGCCCGCCCCTTTAGTCGTTCTGGGGCGTCGTCTCCAGGCCGCTGTCCGGCCCCTCCGCGAGGTGATCGATGGCGGCGGCCCGCTTGTTGCGCAGGTGCTGGAACAGGATGTCGCTAAGCTCGCTTGCCGCGCGCCGGCGCAGCGCATCGAGGATCGCCTCGTGCTCGCGCATCGCCTCGGCCCAGCGCTGCCGCTTGCGGGCGAAATTGGCGGAATAGCGCACGCGACGGATCCGGCCGGCGAAGTTGGCGTAGGTGGCCTTCAGCGCATCGTTGCGCGCGGCCGCAACGATGCTCTCGTGGATTTGTTGGTTGGTCTGGAAATAGCCGTGCATGTCGCGGTGCAGATAATGGCCGTACATCTCGTAGTGCAGCCGCTCGATCGCGACGATTTCCTCGTCGGTGATGATCTCGCACGCCAGCCGTCCGGCGAGGCTCTCGAGCCCGGCCATGACGTCGAACAATTCCTCGAGGTCGCGCGGGCTGAGCCGGCGCACCCGCGCGCCTCGGTTGGGCAAGAGCTCGATCAGGCCCTCGGCGGCCAGCACCTTGAGCGCCTCGCGGAGCGGCGTCCTTGAGATACCCAGCATCTCGCAGAGCTGCCGCTCTGGAACGCGGGCGCCCTCGGGAATGTTGCCTTCCACCACATAGTCGCGGAGCCGCAGCAGGATCTCGCCGTGAAGCGAGGCCTCCTGGCGGTCGCCGCCGTTGCCGGCGGTGGGCGGGCTGATCGGAACCCCGGCTTCGGGAATCGCGGATTTCATATTCTGAACAATAATTTGCCGGCGAGGTCGCGTCGATGCTCTCGATTGAATACCAGATTTGGATTGAAAAGAGGACAAAAAATGAATGCAAAATAGCTCACAGAGAAGCCGAAATCCGGCGATTGGGAGGTTCTCATGCATCAAGGGCGCCATTTTCTGCAGATTCCAGGGCCGAGCCCGGTCCCGGATCGCATTCTTCGGGCTATGGACATGCCGGTCATCGACCACCGCAGCGCCGAATTCGCCGCGCTCGGCCGCGCCGTGCTCGAGGGCAGCCAGAAGGTATTTCAGACCAGGGGTCCGGTGGTGATCTTCCCGTCATCCGGGACCGGCGCCTGGGAGGCCGCGATCGTCAATACCCTGTCGCCGGGCGACAAGGTTCTGATGGTCGAGACCGGCCACTTCGCCACCCTGTGGCGGCAGATGGCCGGCCGGTTCGGCATCGAGGTGGATTTCATGCCCGGCGACTGGCGCCGTGGCGCCGACCCGATCCAGATTGAAGCCAGGCTTGCCGCCGACACCGCGCACAGCATCAAGGCGGTGATGGTCGTCCACAACGAGACCTCGACCGGCGCGACCAGCCGGATCTCGGACATCCGTGCCGCGATCGACCGCACCTCGCATCCGGCGTTCCTGATGGTCGACACCATTTCCTCGCTGGGCTCGGTCGATTACCGGCACGACGAGTGGAAGGTCGACGTCAGCGTCAGCTGCTCGCAAAAGGGCTTCATGCTGCCGCCTGGCCTCGGCTTCAACGCCATCTCGGAGAAGGCGCGCGCCGCGTCGCGCATCAACCGGATGCCGCGCTCCTATTTCGACTGGGAGGAAATGCTGAAGCTGAACGCCAAGGGCTTCTTCCCCTATACGCCGGCGACGAACCTGCTCTACGGGCTGCGCGAGGCGATCGCGATGCTGCTGGAGGAGGGGCTCGACAACGTGTTCGCCCGCCATCAGCGGCTGGCCGCCGCCACGCGCGCCGCCGTCAATCAGTGGGGGCTCGAGGTTCTGTGCCAGGAGCCCTCGGAATTCTCGCCGGTGCTGACCGCGGTGATGATGCCGCCTGGCCATGACGCCGATCAGTTCCGCAAGGTCGTGCTCGACAATTTCAACATGTCGCTCGGTGCCGGCCTGTCGAAGGTCGCGGGCAAGGTGTTCCGCATCGGTCATCTCGGCGAGTGCAACGAGCTGACGTTGCTTGGCGCGCTGACCGGCGTCGAGATGGGATTGTCGGTCGCCGGTGTGCCGCACCGCTCTGGCGGCGTCGAGGCAGCGATGAAGCTTCTCGAACAGCGCGACCAGCGCAATACACCGCCGCATCTGAAAGTCGTCGGCACCTAGCAGCCAGCGCGTCAACAAACTTCAAAAAAATCGCGGGGGAGGGGATATGAGGCTTCGGTTCAAGGCCACCCATGTCGTGTTGGCCATGCTCTGCGTGATGTACTTCATCACCTATGTGGACCGGGTGAACATCGGCACCGCGGCCGGCGAGATCCAGAAGGAGCTCGGCCTGTCCAATACCGAGCTCGGTCTGGTGTTCTCGGCATTCGCCTATCCGTACCTGCTGTTTCAGGTGATCGGCGGCTGGGTCGGCGATCGCTTCGGGCCGCGCCAGACCTTGTTCTGGTGCGGCATGATCTGGGCCGCGGCGACCATCATGACCGGCTTTGTCCATGGCCTTGCCGCGCTGTTTGTCGCGCGTTTGGCGCTGGGGTTCGGCGAAGGCGCGACGTTTCCGACCGCGACGCGCGCGATGCAGTACTGGACGCCGGCGAACCGCCGCGGCTTCGCGCAAGGCCTGACGCATTCATTCGCGCGGCTCGGCAATGCCATCACTCCGCCGGTGGTCGCGCTGCTGATCCTCTGGCTGACCTGGCGCGGCGCGTTCGTCGTGCTCGGCGTCGTCAGCCTGATCTGGGGCATCGCGTGGGTCTGGTACTTCCGCAACGAGCCGCGGGACCATGGCTCGATCACCGCGGCCGAGCTTGCGACATTGCCGACGCGTCCGCAGGGCGAGCGGCCGAAGGTGCCGTGGGGACCGCTGCTGCAGCGGATGTGGCCGGTGACGCTGACCTATTTCTGCTACGGCTGGTGCCTGTGGCTCTATCTCAACTGGCTGCCGCTGTTCTTCAAGAACAACTACAGCCTCGATCTCAAGAACTCGGCGCTGTTCGCATCCGGCGTGTTCTTTGCCGGCGTCGTCGGCGACAGCATCGGCGGCGTCATCTCCGACCGCATTCTCGAGCGCACCGGGAATGTACGGCTGGCGCGACTCAGCGTGACGGTCGTGGGCTTCGCCGGCGCGCTGCTGTCGCTGATGCCGATCCTGTTCGTTCACGACATCACGGTGGTGGCGCTCTGCCTGTCGGCCGGATTCTTCTGTGCCGAGCTCGTGATCGGGCCGATGTGGTCGATCCCGATGGACATCGCGGCGAAATATTCCGGCACCGCCGCGGGGATCATGAACACCGGCTCGGCTTTCGCGGCCATCGTGTCGCCGCTGGTCGCCGGCTTCGTCATCGACGCCACCGGAAACTGGTACCTGCCGTTCCTGATGTCGATGGGCCTGCTGCTGGTCGGCGGCTTCTCGGCGTTCCTGATGCATCCCGAGCGGCCGTTCGAGGAGACGAACGAATCGGTGGTGCCGGGCAAGGTGGTGGCCGCCGAATGAGGCGCTGCCGGCCCGGCGGAGCGCCGTCAGATATGCATGACCGACCCCCGCCGGGCCTAGGACAAACCCGGCGAATAGTGATATGCGAGCGGCTCACCACGACCAAGACGAGACCGGGAAAGACGCTCATGACCGTGCATACTGGAAGGCATTTTCTGCAGATTCCGGGACCGACCAACGTGCCGGACCGGGTGCTGCGGGCCATGGATATGCCGACCATGGACCATCGCGGTCCCGAGTTCGCCGAGATCGGTTTTGCCGTGCTTTCTGCGATGCAGCGTGTGTTCCGGACCAAGCAGCCCGTGATCATCTACCCGTCGTCGGGGACCGGCGCCTGGGAGGCCGCGATCGTCAACACGCTGCAGCCCGGCGACAAGGTCCTGATGTGCGAGACCGGGCAGTTCGCCGTGCTGTGGCATGGCATTGCCGACAAGTTCAAGCTCGACGTCGACTTCATATCGGGCGACTGGCGCCACGGCGCCGACCTCGAGCAGATCGAGGCCAGACTGTCCGCCGACAAGGCGCACAAGATCAAGGCGGTCTGCGTGGTCCATAACGAGACCTCGACCGCCTGCGTCACCTATCCGCGCGACGTCCGCAAGATCCTCGACACACTGAAGCATCCGGCGCTCTTGATGGTCGACACCATATCCGGCCTCGGCTCGCTGGAATATGAGCATGATGCCTGGGGCATCGATGTCTCCATCGCCGGCTCCCAGAAGGGGCTGATGCTGCCGCCCGGCCTCGGCTTCAACGCCGTGTCGGAGAAGGCGCTCGCCGTGGCCAAGGCCAATCCGGGCATGCGCTCCTATTGGGATTGGCAGGAAGTCATCAACATCAACAAGGCCGGCACCTGGCCGTATACGCCCGCCACCAACCTCCTGTTCGGCCTGCGCGAGGCCGTGAAGATGCTGGAGGAGGAGGGCCTCGAGAACGTCTTCGCCCGCCACAAGCGCCACAGTGAGGCGACCCGCGCGGCGATCAAGGTCTGGGGCCTCGAGACACAATGCCAGGAGCAGGGCGCACACTCGCCGGCGCTGACCGCGGTGCGGGTGCCTGACGGCCACGACGCCGATCATTTCCGCAAGATCGTGCTGGAGAATTTCGACATGTCGCTCGGCACCGGCCTCAACAAGGTCAAGGGCAAGGTGTTCCGGATCGGGCATATCGGGCACTTCAACGACCTGATGCTGATGGGCACGCTGTCCGGCGTCGAGATGGGGCTTGATCTGGCCAAGGTGCCGCATCGCAGCGGCGGCGTGCTGGCGGCGATGGAGGTCCTGAAGGGACGCGACGCTTCGCAGTCGAAGGCTGTCGCTTAAAAGGCTGTCGCCTGAAATCGAATCGCAAACAACAGAAAGAGCGAGACATGAACGCGCCCGTCACTTCGACCGAAGACCTGATCTATTCCGTCGAGGACGGGATCGCGCGCATCACGTTCAACCGGCCGCAGGCGCGCAATGCGCTGACCTTTGCGATGTACGAGCAGATGGCGGCGATCTGCGAGAACATCAATCAGGATCACTCCATCAAGGCGCTGATCATGACCGGTGCCGGCGACAAGGCGTTCGCCTCGGGCACCGACATCTCGCAGTTCCGGGCCTTCAAGACTGCCCAGGATGCGCTGGACTATGAGGCGCGGATCGACCGCGTGCTGGGCACGCTCGAACAGTGCCGCGTGCCCGTGATCGCGGCGATCGCCGGCGCCTGCACCGGCGGTGGCGCCGGCATTGCCGCCTGCTGCGATATCCGGATCGGCACGGAGGCGACGCGGATCGGCTTCCCGATCGCGCGCACGCTCGGCAACTGCCTCTCGATGTCCAACATCTCGCGGCTGGTGTCACTGATCGGTCCAGCGCGGACCAAGGATCTGATCTTCAAGGCGCGCCTCGTCGAGGCGCCCGAGGCGCTGGCGCTCGGGCTGTTGAACGAAGTCGTCCCCGATGTGGAGACGTTGCAGCGCCGCGCCACCGAGACGGCGAAGCTCGTCGCGGGCCACGCGCCGATCACGCTCGAAGTGACCAAGGAAGCGGTGCGCCGCATCCGCCGCACGCTGTTGCGTGAGGAGGGCGAGGACCTGATCCTGCGCGCCTATATGAGCGAGGATTTCCGCGAGGGCATGGACGCCTTCCTCAACAAGCGCGCGCCCAACTTCAAGGGCAAGTAACGGTCGTCCTGGAATCCTGGCGGAAAGCGCGCTTTTCGCATTGATCCCCGTTGTCAGAAAGCGTGGGCCCGAGACGGACTCCGCGCTGTTTTGATTGTTGGTCCTGAGCGTCCCCACCTCATTCCAAAGTCATAGGCCATGCGGCAGTTCGCGGCTTGAACTCACCTTCATTCTCGGCACAATGACGCGAGCCCGCCACCTCGCAGGTTTTACCAAGCCGAACAAATAGATAGGGAAGAAACACGTGGGACAGATTGTAAAAACCACGGCTGCAATCGCGGCCCTCTTGCTGAGCACGCCGGCCTTTGCCGGCTGGGAGCCGAGCAAGCCGGTCGAAATCGTGGTCGCGGCCGGTGCCGGCGGCGCCTCAGACCAGATGGCGCGCATGATGCAGGCGGCGATCCAGAAGAACAATCTGATGAAGCAGCCGATGGTGGTGTCGCTGAAGGGCGGCGCGTCGGGTGCGGAAGCGCTGATGTACATGAAGTCCAGCGAGGGTGATCCCAACAAGGTGCTGATCGCCTATTCGCTGATCTACATGCTGCCGCTGTCGGCCAAGATTCCGTTCAACTGGCGCGACCTCACCCCGGTGTCGGTGATCGCGCTCGACCAGTTCGTGTTGTGGGACAACGCCTCCGGTCCGAAGACCGTGAAGGAGTTCATCGCTGCCGCGAAGGCGGCGAGCGCGCCGTTCAAGATGGGCGGTACGGGCTCCAAGCGCGAGGATCACGTGCTGACCGTCTCCATGGAGCAGAAGACCGGCGCAAAGTTCTCCTACCTGCCATACAAGTCCGGCGGCGAGGCCGCGACCCAGCTGGTCGGCGGCCACACCGAGTCCAACGTCAACAATCCCAGCGAGAACCTCGAAGTCTGGCGCGCCGGACAGGTTCGCGCGCTCTGCGTGTTCGACAAGGAGCGCATCTCCTACAAGACCAAGGTCACCGACACGCAATCCTGGAACGACATCCCGACCTGCAAGGAAGAGGGGCTCGACGTGCAGTATCTGATGCTGCGCGCGATGTTCCTGCCGGGCAAGGTCACGCAGGAGCAGCAGGCGTTCTATGTCGACCTGTTTCAGAAGGTGACGCAGACGGCTGAATACAAGGACTACATGGAGAAGCAGGCGCTGAAGCCGATCTTCCTCACCGGCAAGGACATGGTCGAGTTCCTCGAGGATGACGACAAGCAGAATGCCTCGCTGATGAATGCGGCAGGGTTCGTCGCAAAATAGCGGATTCGCCGTCATTCCGGGGCGATGCGAAGCAGCGAACCTCAGATGCGCAATTGCGCATCGGGGAATCTCGAGATTCCGGGTTCACCCTTCGGGTGCCTGGGCCGGCTGCTTTCCTGTTAGCTTGGAATTGCCTTGCAAGTGGCAGCCGCGCAGTGATTACTGCGCCGCAGTATGGCCGAACGTCCGGCGAGCCCGATCGGGCTGGGTCACCCCTCCGGCGCCGTTGCGGGACCGTGTGGAGCGATCATGACCAAAGCCGTGTTGGGGATCATCGGTGGATCCGGGATCTACGATCTGCCGGGCCTGGAAAATGTCCGCGAGGAGGCGATCACAAGCCCCTGGGGCGAGCCGTCGGCGCCGCTCCGACGCGGCGAGATGGCGGGGCTGCCGATCGTGTTCCTGCCGCGCCACGGCCATGGACACGCCCTGTCGCCGTCCGACATCAACTATCGCGCCAATGTCGATGTGCTGAAGCGGGCAGGGGTCACCGACCTCGTCGCGCTGTCCGCGTGCGGCTCGTTCAAGGAAGAGCTGCCGCCGGGCACGTTTGTATTGGTCGACCAGTTCGTCGATCGCACCCACAACCGCGAGAGCTCGTTCTTCGGCAAGGGCTGCGTCGCGCATGTCTCGATGGCGCATCCGGTGTCGCCGTTGCTGGCGAGGCATCTCGCCGCCGCTGCCGAGGCCGAAGACATCGCGTTCGCCCGCGGCGGCACCTACCTCTGCATGGAGGGGCCGCAGTTCTCCTCGCTCGCCGAAAGCCTGACCTACAAGGCGCAGGGCTATTCGGTGATCGGCATGACCAACATGCCGGAAGCCAAGCTCGCCCGCGAGGCCGAGATCTGCTACGCCAGCGTGGCGATGGTCACCGATTTCGATTGCTGGCATCCGGCGCATGATGCCGTGACGGTGCAGGATATCATCCGTGTGCTGAATTCGAACGCCGAGAAAGCAAAGGCGCTTGTCGCGCGGCTGGCGCGGGATTTCCCTCGCGAGCACGAGCCGTGCCCGGTCGGTTCGGATCGGGCACTTGATACCGCGCTGATCACGGCGCCCGCGGCCCGTGATCCGCAGCTGCTGGCCAAGCTCGATGCCGTCGCCGGACGGGTGTTACGGTCGTGAGCAAGTCCTCTAGCGAGCGCGCGACGCGAAGGGCGTAGGACATGAAAGTCGATGGACGACATTTTCGCAGCATCTGGCTCGAGCCCGACGGCTGGTCGGTCGGCGCGATCGATCAGCGCCGGTTGCCGCATGAATTCATCGTCGCCAAACTCACCACTGCGGACGAGGCCGGCGAGGCGATCCGCTCGATGCTGGTTCGCGGCGCGCCGCTGATCGGCGCGACCGCAGCCTATGGCATGGCGCTCGCGATGCGCGCCGATGCCTCCGATGCGGCGCTCGAGCGCGCCGGCAAGATGCTGCTTGCGACCCGGCCGACCGCGATCAATCTGAAATGGGCCGTTGACGAGATGCAGCGCGCGCTGGCGCCGCTCGCGGCTTCGGCCCGCGCCGAGGCGGCCTATGCCCGCGCGCGCGAGATCGCCGATGAGGATGTCGAGATCAACCGCGAGATCGGCCGCCACGGGTTCGGCCTGATCGAGACGATCGCCGCGACCAAGAAGGCGGGCGAGGTGGTGAACGTCCTGACGCATTGCAACGCCGGTTGGCTTGCAACCGTGGATTGGGGAACGGCGACATCGCCGATCTACCAGGCGCACGATCGCGGCATTCCGGTCCATGTCTGGGTCGACGAGACGCGTCCGCGCAATCAGGGCGCTTCGCTCACCGCCTGGGAACTCGGGCACCACGGCGTGCCGCACACCGTGATCCCCGACAACACCGGCGGCCATTTGATGCAGCATCGCATGGTCGATCTCGCGATCGTCGGGACCGATCGCGTCGCCGCCAATGGCGATGTCTGCAACAAGATCGGGACCTATCTGAAAGCGCTCGCGGCCCACGACAACAGCGTGCCGTTCTATGTTGCGCTGCCGTCACCGACCATCGACTTTAGTATCGATGACGGTGTCAGGCAGATTCCGATCGAGCAGCGCGCGGCCGACGAGGTGACGCACCTCACGGGACGCACGGCGGATGGCCGGATCGAGACCGTGCGCGTGGTTCCGGACGGCTCGTCGGTCGCCAATTTCGGCTTCGACGTGACGCCGGCGCGGCTTGTGACCGGATTGATCACCGAGCGCGGCGTTCTCAAGCCGGAGCGTGCTGCACTTGCGAGCGCCTTTCCCGAGCGTTCCACCGTTTAGCTGAAGGCTGCATTGACGGTGGTTGCATCTGCACGCTATCCCAATCGTTGCCCTCGCAACCCTGACCGTCTCATCCATGTCAAATACCGAACTTGAGATCGTCGTCGACGATCCGACCGCACCTGAAGACAACTCGCCGGCGGTCGTCAGCACCGGCGTCGTCGACGTCGTCGTGTCGCTGCTTCTGCTTGCGCTCGCCGTGGTGCTCGGCTGGGACAATTGGCGCACCGGTGCGTCGTGGGACTCGACCGGGCCGCAACCGGGCTATTTTCCGTTCTACCTCTCGGTCATCCTCGGCGGTGCCAGCCTCTATGGTCTCGGCGCGGCCTTCCTCTCGCGCCGGGAAGCCGCCGAGACCTTTGTCACCCGGTCCCAGCTTCGCCGGGTGATGGCGGTGTTCGTGCCGACATTGCTGTTCTGCCTCGCCACCCAATATCTCGGCCTCTATGTCGCGAGCTTTCTCCTGATCGCAGGCTTCATGCGCCTCGTCGGCAAGATCGCGCTGTGGAAGTCGCTGCTCACCGCCTTCGTCTTCACCGCCGTGATGTTCGTGACCTTCGACATCGTCTTCGACGTCATCATGCCGAAGGGACCGCTCGAAGCGGCTCTCGGCCGCTAGCGAACCGACAGGATTTCGAAACATGGAAGCTTTCGGTCTCCTGCTGCACGGCTTTGTCGTCCTTCTAACGTGGAAGACGCTGCTCTTGATGATGGTCGGGCTGGTGCTCGGCATCTTTGTCGGCGTGCTGCCCGGGCTTGGCGGCCCCAACGGGGTGGCGATCCTGCTGCCGCTGACCTTCACGATGGATCCGACCTCCGCCATCGTGATGCTGTCGTGCATCTACTGGGGCGCGTTGTTCGGCGGCGCCATCACCTCGATCCTGTTCAATATTCCGGGCGAAGCCTGGTCGGTCGCGACCACGTTCGACGGCTATCCGATGGCGCAGCAGGGCAGGGCGGCCGAAGCGCTCACCGCGGCGTTCACCTCCTCCTTCGTCGGTTCGCTGGTCGCGGTGCTGCTGATCACCTTCCTGGCGCCGATGATCTCGTCGTTTGCGCTGAGGTTCGGCCCACCGGAATTCTTCGCCGTCTATCTCCTGACCTTCTGTTCCTTCGTCGGCCTCGGCCGCGAGGCCAAGCACAAGACTGTCATCTCGATGTCGCTCGGGCTGCTGCTCGCCGGCGTCGGCATGGATACGGTGTCCGGGCAGCTGCGCATGACGTTTGGCTCCGCGGAACTCTTGCGCGGCATCAACTTCCTTGTCGCGGTCATCGGCCTGTTCGGCATCAGCGAGATCCTGCTCACAATGGAGGAACGCCTCGCGCTGCGCGGACACGCCGCCAGCATCAGCCCGCGCGTTGTGCTCTCGGTGTGGAAGGACCTGCCGAAATACTGGGTGACGCTGCTGCGCTCGTCGGTGATCGGCTGCTGGCTCGGCATCACGCCGGGCGGCGCGATCGCGGCCTCCTTCATGGGCTATAACCTCGCCAAGCGCTTCGCCAAGGATCAGGAGAGCTTTGGCAAGGGCCGTATCGAGGGCGTGTTCGCGCCCGAGACCGCCGCTCATGCCTCGGGCACCTCGGCGCTGTTGCCGATGCTGGCGCTCGGCATTCCCGGCTCGGGGACCGCTGCGATCCTGCTCGGCGGCTTGATGGTGTGGGGCCTCAACCCGGGGCCGCTGCTGTTCGTCGAGCACAAGGATTTCGTCTGGGGCCTGATCGCCTCGATGTATCTCGGCAATGTCGTCGGCCTGGTGCTGGTGCTGACCACGGTGCCGATCTTCGCCTCGATCCTGCGCGTGCCGTTCGCGGCCGTAGCCCCGATGATCGCGGTGTCCTGCGCGATCGGCGCCTATGCGATCCAGAACGCGATGTTCGATATCTGGCTGATGCTGGGCTTCGGCGTCGTCGGCTATGTCTTCAAGAAGATCGGGATCCCGCTCGCGCCGTTCACCCTCGCATTGGTGCTCGGCAACCGCGCCGAGGATGCGTTCCGCCTCTCGATGATCGGCTCCGGCGGCGACATGAAGGTGTTCTGGTCGAACGGACTGGTCGGCTCGATCACGACGTTGGCAATCGTGCTGCTGTTTTGGCCCTTGATCGATGGTTTGGTCGGCCGTGTCAGTTGGAGGCAGCGGAGCAAAACGGAGACACCATGAGAACTGAATTAGATCAGTGTCCCAGTTCTCTTATGTCGCGATGGTCTTATCCAGGCGCGTCGTCATTGGTTCCAAATGTTGCCGCTGCGCGATGCCGGCCAGACAAGCTCTGGATGCGTGTAGTCCTTCCTGCTCAGATGGTTGGTGATGACGCTGGGCCACCACTAAACCGAACCACCTTCTGCCCCTTACGAAACATAGTTCATCTCCTGTATGAATTATTGGCCAAGCTGGCGTGCGTTACCCCACGTGTGCGGATGCGAGAGCGTCGGCGCATCACGAGCCAAACGACGAACTCAATCACGCCGTAAACCGAAACCAGCGCGGCGAACGTCACTGCAAAGCCGGACCGAACGCGATGAAAATCTCGGACAGCTCCGTTTAACGTCAACAGCGCCTGTATTGACCGCAATTTCAAATTCGAAAATGTGTACGCGGAAGGTCCCCCGGGGCTCGGTACGCTTCCACAGAAGTTGCTCGACGTGTCCGACAACGTGACGCTAGGCTCGATCAAATCATTCAATGAAGTCGGAACGCCAGGCGCGTCAGGCTACGCCGCCTATCGGCGCTTACCCAACGGCGGTTTGCATATTTGGGGACTAACCACAGCCGCGGGCGCCACCAATACAGCGGTAACCTCTCCGGCCGCCTTCACGGCAGTTCCGACTATCGTATGCAGCAGCACCGCTGGCGGTACAACGAGTCCCGTGAACGCAGTTTCCGCTGCCACTTCAGGCTTCTCGATTAATAACACGGGAACGACGGTCGTTGTTGCCTGGTCCGCAACGGGCCACATTTAGTTACTTGAAGGAGCGGCCGAAGCTTCAGCGCGAGCAGGCTTCTCCATCAGTGCGTTCGTCAGGCCGATCAGGTCTGCAAACTGGTGTCTCGTCTCCATCGATAGGTTTCGGCGAATGTGGCCACCATCGCGGTACAGAAATTCGCCATTCAGATAGCCCTTACAGCCGGCCTTATCGCAAAGCGCGTCGCGCGGTATGACAGCGGCCACGTCAGATCGAGACGCGGCGATCTTCTTGAGCAGCGTGTCCGAAGTCACTGTGTGGGTCTTCATTTGCTGGATTTCTTTTGGATCGGGCGTGCACTCGCGGCGCCACAAGCCGTTAAGGTGCGCCATCGCGCACGGAATAGGATCAACTAAGTGTTGCGGAACCGTTCCTACCAAGACGAATCGACGGCCGCGTCTCGCCGTCTTCGCCATGAGGTCCTCTATTCCGGCCTCTATCAGGCCAGATCCGCTCAATTCTCCAAGCGTCCCGTCTTGGAGCGCAATCGCTGGATAGTAAGCCCACGCAGAAGCGAGAACTATGAGGTCAATTGAAGGATCGCTGTTGATGAGCTCAATCGCTTTGCGGCGTTGTTCAGCGCACTGCGTCCGGTAGTTCGGAATACCGGTATACGTTCGGTAAATATGCTCGTTGAAGAACGCCGGGCATGTCTCGTAAAGGAGCCACCCCATATCTGGCTGCGCGGCTTCCATGATCGGGGCGAAGTGCCCAGCGTGGCTATCGCCCCACAAGAATGCTTTCGAGCCAGCCTTCTTCCATGACTGGCCGAAGGTGCAGAACGAAGCGCCTAAGGTCTTCTCTGGTTCGTACTTGCATGGCCATTCCCACATCGCATCAAGGCTGCGCATCGAATAGACGGCAGGTGCGATGCGTTCCGGAAGTCCGTCGGCGCTGTTTACATACATCCCGAGGCAAAAGACGGCCATTCCCGTCGCGAGTCCTGTCTGTACTGTCCGCGTCGGCAACCAGCGGCGTTGCCGGAAAGGTTTCTCGACGAAGCGAAACGACACCACTGCTAAGCCGATCGAGACGGCTGCGAGCACGACTGCCTCTAGGCGGCTTGGCTCGGCGTTATTGATGTAATGGCGGAACAGCACCCACACGGGCCAATGCCAGAGATACAGGCTGTAGGAAATCAGCCCGATCGGACGCAACTTGCCGAGCCAATAGCTGAACCTTGGTTCGTCCCGACGCGGCCAGATTACGAGCGCAGCGCCGACGCATGGGTAGACCGCGGCCGCGCCTGGGAAAGCACTGGCGCTGACAAAGATGAAGCCGGCGCCAATCAACGCGAGACCGGTCGCGATTGCCACGGCGCCGAGGCGTTGCGAAAGAGGGGGCAGGAACACGAGCAACGCGCCGAGTGCGAGCTCCCACGCGCGCGGCAGCACCAGATAGAATGCGCCCTTGGGATCCGCGTCGAGCCAGAGCAGGCTCGCGCCGAAACCGATCACAACTGCGGTGCCGATGATGGCGGCGAGGTCGATCCGCTTTCGACCGGTAGCGACGAGGGCCAAGAGCAGCGGCCACGCCAGATAGAATTGCTCCTCGACACCAAGCGACCAGGTGTGAAGGAGCGGCATTAAATCGGAACTTTGGTCGAAATAGCCGGTGTTCGACAGGAAGAAGAAGTTCGAAGCGCCGAATGCCGCGTAGGCGGCGCTGGCGGCCATCGCCTTGTAGTCGCCGGGCAGCAAGAGGAACTTGCCGAGCAATAAGACGGTCAACAAAACTACAGCCAACGCGGGCACAATGCGTCGAATGCGACGGTCGTAGAAGTTGAGGATAGAGAAGGTGCCGCTTGCGATCTCGCCAGCGAGTTGCTGCGTTATCAGGAACCCGCTGATTACGAAGAAAACATCGACGCCGGTAAAGCCGCCCGGCAGAGCTGCATTGTAATGGAAGGCCAACACAGACAGTACGGCGATGGCCCGCAAGCCATCGATGTCAGCGCGGTATTTCAAGATTAGTGCCCGCCCGTTCTTAACTGGGTGCGGCAACTTACTCGGCACAACCCGCCCGAGCAAGCGCTGAGCGTGACCACTAAGACACACCAAGCCGCCTTTCGGGCGGCTTTTTCTTTGAAAGGTGCCTCAATGACCGACCTCGCAGCTTGAAGGTGGCGAATGAGGCTCGCTGGGCCAAAGCCAAGCTGACCCGGAACTTTACCGGGAGCGCGCGAGCGCCTTCCTGAAAGCCGAGATGAAGAAAGCCGACGTGACCTACGCCGAGTTGGTCAAGCGGCTGAAGAAGCACGGCCTCAAGGATGAGACCGAAGCCGGGATCACTATGAAGGTGAAACGTGCATCGTTTTCGGCGATCTTCTTCCTTGCTTGCGTTGCAGCACTAGAACTTGAACAGGTGACGCTGGAAGAAATCTAGGCGGGGTCCTAGAGTTGCGGACATGTACCCGCGCTGGATGGAAATCGCTGGATACGTCTCTATCGCCATTGTCGGGGTATTGATCTTTCTCGTCGCGATTTTGGCCGAGGGATTATATGCCGCCATCGGCGAGATTGTCGGCTTGTTGTTGTTATTTGCCATTGCCCGCCTCAGTGGGGGCCCTTGGGGAGCAAAATGAGCACAGCAATCAAGGGCCGTTTGATCGGCTTAGCCGCGGTTGAGTTTGTAATAGGCGCTATGTGGCTGTTCGGTACTGTCAACCCGGCGGTTTTCGCCGTGCTGACGATTGGTCTGCCGGTACTGGCTCTGATGGTTGCTCTGCCAATAGTGTTGTTGATCCGGTCAAATCGCTCTTCTCAAAACAAGCCGACTTCAAATTTGAACTAGGCCAAGTGCTCCCGCCGGGGTGACACGCTTCTTTTGGCTTGTGGCGTTTGCGCCATAATACCGCGCTTCTAGCGGTGCCGTTAGTGCTTCGCTTCGATATTGATCTTCAAGAATGAAAATGGATCTTTTCTAGCAGCCAGAAGATCCAGGGCCTACGCGGAGGTATTCTAATCGACTGGAACGGGTCAACAGCTGCCGGTTCTACGGCGCGATATATGCGACCATTTGTGTTTGGATTACTGTTGTCGCTTGTCGAGAAATAGAGAAAAACCCAATCATCCTTCCGGTAGGAAAACCGACCGTGTCCTATGTCTCCAATTTCGATGTCCGCGCAGTGGGCCGGCCCGAGGGGATGGCCATCCTCGGTCAGTTCAAGTCGCGATTGATGGGGTGCTTCAGCGGTATCGGCTATTGCTCGCGAAACGGATGGCTGGTAGCGCCAAGCGTAGCCGCCATAGTACTCGAACGGCCCGTACATGATTGTTGGATCGGTGGGCGGTAGAGTGTCTAGATAGAGCCCGATCGGGATGTATATGACCAGCACCGCGGCGAGCGCGTGCCATTTGTTGATTTTCAGTATCCGCGTCGTCACGTCCTGAAGAGGGGGGGCCACGGGATTTCCAGGGTGGTCCGTAGACGAAAGGCTTTGAAGCGTCGGATCAAGTGCCCTGAAAATGGTCTGCCCCGAAGTTCTTCAGGCGTGTTCATGATCCGTGTCGTCATCTGAGTGCTATGCAAGCTGCGCGATGAGCCAAGTCAGATACATTGCGCCGACCGGCGGGAAGAGCATGGCAGAGCTTTTCAATAGAACGCCGGTGCATGTTACCCCACTGCACATTTCCCAATTAGAAAATATAAATTGTCCTGCCGCAAATAATCCAACTCCGAAGGAAAGTGTCGCTCGCTCGTCCGTTCCTATGGTCGCGTCTGAAATGACGTCAATAGTCTCTCGGACGCTATGCTCCAGGAACCACCAAGCCGGCCAAAAGAGTACGCACAAGGTCTGGCGTGCACCTAAGCGTCCTTCGTGCTTGCGGTAGAAGTGCCCCGCCGTGGCCAGTATGCCCAGCGCGTAGATAAGGAAAAATGGCGCGAGCAGCTTGAATGAAGGCATTGTTTTCCACCCAACAATAACTTTGGTCTATCAACACCTGCGCCGGTGGTCCCGTATCCGGCCCGGATTGCTCGTAACACGATGCAACTTAGAGAAGCATCTCCGCGAAATTACGAGAACGGGAAAAAATGGCAATTTACTCGCCCCGGTCCCGTTGAGTGGATAGCAGGCGCGGCAGCGGCGCCATCCGGGGGCGCGGCGCTGCAGCTTCCCCGTCTTCCCAAGTCTTCTCCGATCGCTTGTGCCGGGCCGCGGCAATAGACCCTATCAGCACCAGCGCGAGGCCCGCGGCGATCATGAGAGCCGGAACCATCTTCTCCCAATCAAAAAGCAGGGCACTCACTTGATAGCTATTTGGCATCATTTACGGCTTGCGCCCTCGCCTGAAGGCCGAGCAATTGAGCTTGGATCATGCTAATGCGATTGTTGACCTCTGCAATCAGTTTGTAGGTTCGGTCCAACTCAATGCTCTGCTGGGCTAGCCGCTGTTGCTCAATTCGACGCAACTCGAGTGTGGCATCTATCGCTGTCGAGCCCAATTGCCTTCGCTGCACCTCAGACAAGCCAATCGAGATGATATTAATAACGACGGCAGCAGTAACGATAGCTCGCGTAGAAATTGTCATGAACAGTTTCCTTGCCCGAGGCAGAAGATGCGCAATGACGGCAATCGAAGGCAGCAAGGCGATCAGATAGACCACAGCAGCAAAAGCGAACGGTGTGAGCCGGTCGCCACCAGCGCTGTATGACATACCGTGTAATTTTAGAGAATGACACCTCAATCAGGATCTCGCTGTGGGGGAGCCTTATCGAGTGCCCGCCGGGTACCTCCGTAGAGTTGAAACGACTCCGACAAACCCTGCTCGCGGCCCTCGCGAAAGGCAAATCGATATGTCGCCCGGACGCACAGTGCGAGGATCAAAATCGAAATTGCCGCGAGAATGAGCCAAGTCATCATGCAGGCCAGCCAATGGTAAGGCGTCGACCAACGTCGACGGCAGCTCGAACATAATAGCGGTGAAAGAGTTTTTTGAATATAAGGACTCCTATCCCTTGGCGGAGGCGGTCACTACCGTATTTTTACGGTGAATCGGTGAGCGGGAGTAAGCGTATGAGTGGGCGTGCGACTACTCGAAAAGAGTTCTATTATTGGGCATCGTTGTTGTTCAGTTTCTCTCCCCTCTGGATTCTTGTGGGACTTCTTATCTTTTTCAAATGGTGATTTCTATCTAGTCCGCAGACCCGCTGGTATGCGACCGGTGGTCTCGCTGTTGGGGAGCTCAAGTATTCGTCCGCGGTCAACCTTGGGATCCAAGTCTTCGGGTCGGATCTCGGCGGCACGACTCCGTTCGGCGCGTTCAGCTTTTCAATCGGTGCGGCGGTGAGTAGCACCGATACCCGAGTCGGTTCGATCGGGCGTCGAGCGTAAGTTCACCCGGAATTGGTCGGCGAAGCTCGAATACGCATTTCGGAAGTAAGACTTACTTCGTCGGAACCGCTAACCAGGCGGACGTCAGCTTTCCACAATCATATTCTGTGTGTCGGCTTCAACTATGCGTTCACTCCAACACCGGTCGTTGCAAATACTGACCTGCGCAGCGCGAACTCCCTTCGATGTCCGACAATCTTGCCGGGCATTGTTGTTTCTGACCTGGCTCACACCACCTTGGCGTCCCTGAGCTTTGCAATCTCGTCGGAGCCGAAGCCGAACTCTTTCAGCACCTCGTCGGTCTGTTCGCCGAATTCCGGCGGCCGCACCACCATCTTGCTCGGCGTGCGCGACAGCGTCACGGGCTGGCCGACCAGGCGGATGTGGCGGTCCTCATCGTTCGGCACGTCTTGCGCGATGCCGAGATGCTTGACCTGCGCGTCCTCGAACATCTGGTCGATGGCATAGATCGGCCCGCAGGGCACGCCGGCCTCGTTGAGCTCGCGGACCCAGGTCTCGGTCGACTTCGTCACGGTGCACCTCTCGATCTCGGCGTTGAGCGCGTCGCGGTTTTTTGAACGGGCAGAGGCCGTCGCGTAGTCGGGATGGCCAAAGAGCTCCGGCGCACCGATCGCCTGCGCGCAACGCTCCCAGATCCGCCCGCCCGTGGTGGCGATGTTGATGTAGCCGTCCGAGGTCTTGAACACGCCGGTCGGGATCGAGGTCGGGTGGTTGTTGCCGGCCTGCTTGGCCACCTCTCTCTCCATCAGCCAGCGCGCGGCCTGGAAGTCGAGCATGAAGATCTGTGCCTGGAGCAGCGAGGTCTGCACCCACTGGCCCTTGCCGGAGACCTCGCGCTCGAGGAGCGCGGTGAGAATGCCCATGGCGCAGAACAGGCCCGCCGTGAGGTCGGCGACGGGAATGCCAACTCGCATCGGTCCTCCGCCCGGCGCGCCGGTGATCGACATCAGCCCGCCTATGCCCTGCGCGATCTGATCGAAGCCCGGCCGCTTGTGATAGGGGCCGTCCTGGCCGAAGCCGGAGATACTGCCATAGACGATGCGCGGGTTGATCGCGGCGAGGCTCTCATAGTCGATGCCGAGCTTCCTCTTCACGTCGGGGCGGAAATTCTCGACCACGACGTCGGCCTTGGCGGCGAGGCGCTTGAAAACGGCGAGCCCGCGATCGTCTTTCAGGTTCAGCGTCATGGCCCGCTTGTTGCGGTGCAGATTCTGAAAGTCGGAACCCCGCCGGGGGCCGCCCGGCTGCTCGCCACCGGCATCCTCGGTCAGCGCGTCGATCTTGATGACATTGGCGCCCCAATCCGCGAGCTGCCGCACGCAGGTCGGCCCGGAGCGGACCCGGGTCAGATCGAGCACGGTGAAGCGTGACAGGGCTACCGAGGCATGCGGAAAGGGCATCGTGAAAGGGCTCCGGGACAGATTGCGAGCCTACCATAGCGCCGAAAGACCCCGCGGCAAGCCGGGGCCAGCGCGGATGCCGCCTGTCGAAATGCAATGGCTGGCGCGGTTTGCTGCGGTGCGTGAAGGGATCAGCGCGACAGGCGCTTCAGTTCCGCACGCACCCTCTCGGCCAGCGGGTCATCGCCGTGGCGCGCGATGAAAAGCTCAAAGGCCTCCCGCGTTCCTTTCCGGCGGGCGGCTTCGTATTCCTCGGCCACCGCGGCAGCAGGATCGCGGGCCATTGGCATGATGGGCGAGCGTCCCGGCTTGCCGCTGTCATCCGCATTGGCCTTCTCCACCATGACGGGCTGTCCTCCGAACTGCGCGTGATTGAATCCGGCGAGCGCCGCAAGGGCGCCAAACAGGCCGGCCGCGAGTGAAGATCGTTTCATGAAACTCTTGAAATTACCGACGCCGCGGGAACCGAGGTTCTTGCTTGCGCCTCGTATGAGTACGGGGTTTGATAGCTAACAGCGCAATTATGGCAGAGGTCCGGGCGCTCTCGCCGCATTTAAACCAAACGTTCAACTCTCTAGCTAGAATCATCTGTTAGCGCCTCGCATCGGATGGGCTTGCTGCTTCGGAGTTTCCCTTTGGCTACCGCTGTCACGGTCACCAAGACCAACGACGCCGACATAGACGGCCTGCTGTCGGGCTACAAATGGTCGGGCCCGATAACCTATAGTTTCCCGGATTCGCCCAGCGACTACGCCAATCCGTACGCTGGCGGCAGCAGCGAGCCGACCACGTCGGGCTTTGCCTCGGCGCCGACCCAAATGCAGGCTGCGATCAACTACGCCATTGGATTGATCAACGGCTACGCCAACGCCAACATCCAATACGCGGGCACGAACGGCGCCGACATCATGATCGCGCAATCGCCGTCGGCTAACCCGACTTCCTACGCCTACTACCCCGGCAATTATGCGTCCGGCGGCGACATCTGGTTCGGGACCCAATACAATTACTCGCTCGCCAAGCTTGGCAACTACTATTTCACGACCGCGCTCCACGAACTCGGCCACGCCGTTGGTCTCAAGCACAGCCAGGAGACCGGCGGAGTTGCCAACGTGGCCGTGCCGAGCGCACATGACGACAGCGAATACACCGTCATGAGCTATCGCAGCTATGTCGGGGCGTCCGCGACGAGCGGCTACACCAATGAGGCCTATGGATATCCGCAGACCTTTATGGCCAACGATATCCTCGCGCTCCAGACGATGTACGGCGCGAACTTCACGACCCAGAGCAGCAACACTGTCTACACCTGGAATCCGACCACGGGGCAGGAGTTCATCAACGGTGTCGGGCAGCTCGCGCCCGGCGGGGGCGTCGGCGGCTCGGCCGACCGGATCTACGAGACTGTGTGGGACGGCGGCGGCGTCGACACCTACGATCTGTCGAACTACACGACGAACCTGAGCATCAACCTCAACCCCGGTGCGTCGTCGGTATTCTCCTCCGTTCAACTGGCCTATCTTGGCGATGGCCATTACGCATCGGGCAACGTCTACAACGCCTATCTCTATAACGGCGACGCGCGTTCCTACATCGACAATGCCAACGGCGGGTCCGGCAACGACACGATCTTGGGCAACGCAATTGGCAACGTCCTGAACGGCGGCTCGGGCAACGATACGATCACCGGCGGCGGCGGCAACGACACCATCTTCGGCGGCTCCGGCACCGACACCGCTGTGTATTTGGGCAACAGGGCGAACTACACAGTTAGCTACAACGCAAGTTCGCAGACCTTCACGATAAGCGACCAGCGCGCCGGTTCACCGGAGGGCATTGATAACGTCACTGGCGTTGAGTATTTCCAGTTTGCCGATCGCACGATCGCGGGCTCCTCGGTGATCCCGCCGATCGTCATCGAAGCCGCCGGCTCGACCAAATTGGACCAGATCGGCAACAACTATTTTCTCGATCCGGTCAGCGGCGGTACAGGCCCATCAGTCAAATATGCCGGGACGCCTTTTGATGCATCCACTCAGGTTGGAGCCTGGACGCCGATCGGGGCGGAGCAGACGGCAAACGGATATCAGATTGCGTGGAAGGTGATCGGTTCGGATCAGTACTTGGTCTGGAACGCCGACAGCAACGGCAACTATGTCTCCTCTGCGACCGCGGTTGTCTCAGGAAGCAGTACAATCCTTGAAGCATTTGAGAGCAGCTTCCATCAGGACCTCAACGCCGACGGCGTGAGCGGCATACCTGCGGCGAGCGTAACCGTGGTCGAAGCCGCTGGCTCGACCAAACTGGACCAGATCGGCAGCTACTATTTTCTCGATGCGGTCAGCGGCGGTACGGGCCCATCAGTCAAATATGCCGGGACGCCTTTTGATGCATCCACTCAGGTCGGAGCCTGGACGCCGATCGGGGCGGAGCAGACGGCAAACGGATATCAGATTGCGTGGAAGGTGATCGGTTCGGATCAGTACTTGGTCTGGAACGCCGACAGCAACGGCAACTACGTCTCCTCTGCGACCGCGGTTGTCTCAGGAAGCAGTACAATCCTTGAAGCATTTGAGAGCAGCTTCCATCAGGACCTCAACGCCGACGGCGTGAGCGGCATACCTGCGGCGAGCGTAACCGTGGTCGAAGCCGCCGGCTCGACCAAACTGGACCAGATCGGCAGCTACTATTTTCTCGATGCGGTCAGCGGCGATACGGGCCCATCAGTCAAATATGCCGGGACGCCTTTTGATGCATCCACTCAGGTCGGAGCCTGGACGCCGATCGGGGCGGAGCAGACGGCAAACGGATATCAGATTGCGTGGAAGGTGATCGGTTCGGATCAGTACTTGGTCTGGAACGCCGACAGCAACGGCAACTACGTCTCCTCTGCGACCGCGGTTGTCTCAGGAAGCAGTACAATCCTTGAAGCATTTGAGAGCAGCTTCCATCAGGACCTCAACGCCGACGGCGTGAGCGGCATACCTGCGGCGAGCGTAACCGTGGTCGAAGCCGCTGGCTCGACCAAACTGGACCAGATCGGCAGCTACTATTTTCTCGATGCGGTCAGCGGCGGTACGGGCCCATCAGTCAAATATGCCGGGACGCCTTTTGATGCATCCACTCAGGTCGGAGCCTGGACGCCGATCGGGGCGGAGCAGACGGCAAACGGATATCAGATTGCGTGGAAGGTGATCGGTTCGGATCAGTACTTGGTCTGGAACGCCGACAGCAACGGCAACTACGTCTCCTCTGCGACCGCGGTTGTCTCAGGAAGCAGTACAATCCTTGAAACATTTGAGAGCAGCTTCCATCAGGACCTCAACGCCGACGGCGTGAGCGGCATACCTGCGGCGAGCGTAACCGTGGTCGAAGCCGCTGGCTCGACCAAACTGGACCAGATCGGCAGCTACTATTCTCTCGATGCCGTCAGCGGCGGTACGGGCCCATCAGTCAAACATGCCGGGACGCCTTTTGCTGCATCCACTCAGGTCGGAGCCTGGACGCCGACCGGGGCGGAGCAGACGGCAAACGGATATGAAATTGCTTGGAAAGTTTCGGGCGCCGATCGGCATACCGTTTGGAACACGGACAGCAGCGGCAACGCCATCTCGGATACTATTGGTGTGGTGTCCGGAAGTAGCGCCGCGCTGGAACACTTGGAGCCAAGTGTCCAACAGCACTTGGATGGCAACGGAGTGATTGGCATTTCCACGCTTATGATTGCTGTAACCGGCCAGACATCGGTGACTCCATGTCCTGCATCGCAAGGGGCCTGGATCGCAGCTGGCAATGATAGTTTCGTATTTCACCGGGACATCGATGGGGGCGGTGTAGTGAATGCCGGAAGCGCGGAAATTGTCGCACCTGATGGATTTTCTTTGGTTACTGCCTGTAAACAGCTGATGGAGCTCTTGCACGAAACGCCGAGCGATCAATCCCACGCCATGTCTGAGTTAGGGAGCGATTTTCATGATGCCGTCATGGGGCGGGATACAACCAACGTACGTATGGCCGACCTGAACACGGGCTACTTCATTGTCCATTAGGTGTTTTGTCCCGAGCTTTGATGGTGCATCCTTATCGCACGATTCGAAGGAAGCGCTATGGGACAAGTTTTACACGGCTGCGCCAGGACGACGGAGGCAGTCCGTCGAGCAATACAGAATAGTCAAGAGAGCCTGAGAACACTCGCCAAGCGCTACGGGATCAACCAGAAGACTGTCGCGAAGTGGAAGCAGCGCGACACCGTCGCTGATCTTCCGACTGGCCCAAAGGAAGCCAAGTCGACTACCCTTTCCATCGAGGAGGAGGCGATCATCGTCGCTTTCCGGCGGCATACGCTATTGCCGCTCGACGATTGCCTCTATGCGCTGCAGCCGACCATCCCGCATCTGACGCGATCATCCCTGCATCGCTGCCTCCAGCGCCACGGCATCAGCCGATTGCCGGAGGTCGAAGGCAGCAAGCCTCCGAAGAAAAAGTTCAAGGCTTACCCGATCGGTTATTTCCACATTGACATTGCTGAGCTCCAGACCGCTGAAGGCAAGCTCTACCTCTACGTCGCGATCGATCGCACCAGTAAGTTCGCCTTCGTGCAATTGGTCAGCAAGACGGGAAGGACCTCCGCCGCGGCCTTCCTCAAAGCTCTAATCGCGGCTGTCCCCTACAAGATCCACACGGTTCTCACCGACAATGGGATCCAGTTCACCTTCCCGCCGCGCTACGCAGACGGCCCGACGGCAAGATATGTGACACATATGTTCGATATGCGCTGCCAAGAGAATGGCATCGAACATCGGCTGACTAAGATCAAGCATCCCTGGACCAATGGCCAGGTCGAACGCATGAACCGCACGATCAAGGAAGCGACCGTCCAACGCTATCACTACGATCGACACGATCAGCTCGAAGCTCACCTTGCCGACTTCATCAACGCCTACAACTACGCTCGGCGGCTCAAGACCCTGAAGGGTCTCACTCCTTACGAATACATCTGCAAATCCTGGACTTCCCAGCCAGAACGATTCAAACTCAACCCGCTCCAGAAAATGCCGGGACTAAACAATTAGGCCGTGTGGACAGTTGCCTTAGCCAGAGCGGAGCGGTAGCGATCGTTAAGATGGCGAAGTAATTTCGGGCGGTTTTTCGTAGCGCGTTGCGACGCGCCTGAACTGCTGCAGTTTTGAGAAGCAGCGTTCGATCACGTGACGCTCGGCATGGAGAGGCTTGTTGAACGGATGTTTGATTGCCCATGAGGGGGCGAGATGGCTTGTGTGCCTTTTGCGCCGATGGCGGATCGCAACGCATCCGAATCGTAGGTCGCATCGCCGTCAGCACATTGGCTGAGAGCCCCTCGATGAGCGGTTGGGCTTGAGGCGCTTCGCCAGCTTGACCTGCCGTTAGGTCGATGGCTGTTCTGCTGCGCGCGCTCGCCGTCAGCGCGCGGCTGCGACAATTGGCGTACAGGCGCGTCCCGGGATGCGACCGGGCTCGAACCCGGTCACTTCTCGTTCTATCTCTGCATCATCTGGCAGCCTCTACGGCCTCACGGCGGTCCTTGCGCGGCGGCCGAGAGACCTTCGTCACGCGCGCAGGCCCGCCGCGTGATGACGGTGCTCGAGCTGGCGCGCGCAGTGAGCCCGGAACGTGCCTGGGTCAGATCGAGCATGCCGAAGCCCGACAGGGCTCGGGATGTGGCGGAAAGGGCATTTAGATACCTCTTGTTTGAACGGGCGGCTTTGGGTCTGTGCTCATCTGCTAGAATTTAGACAGGCCTTTCCAATTGTTGCTTGAACGACAAGCCAGGCCGCAAGCAACCAGCGATGGTTCCGTGGAGATCGGCTCGTGCCTTTGCTGCGGCCCTAGCCTGGTCTCACGGCTCCCCGCCGTCTGCCAACCCTCGACAATCACCGCGCCGGCTGCTAGCCCGTCGTCATGCCGAATGGGTTTTGCCCTTACGGAAGAGGCACTTGAGGCGTATCGGAGCGATGGACCGAAAGCGGGCATGGCGGTGAAAAAGGGTCCATCCCATCTGCTCGGTAACTCGGCATGGAACGCGACCGCCTTCGCGGTTGCGGTGCTGCTGAACCTCGCGATCCTGCCGTTCGTGATTTTCCGGCTCGGTCTCGCCGCGTTCGGCGTTGCGGGTCTGGTGACGGCCTGTGTCGCGCCGGCGCTGATGTTCAGCAATGCGCTCGGCCTTTCGACGGCGCGCGAGCTCGCGCAAAGGTTGGAACCGTCCGATCGCGACCTGGCGCGGCGATTTTTCGCGACCGCTCTCGCGCTTGCCATCGTCCTCGGCGGCGTGATCGCGGCGTTGCTTGCCTTTGCCGGCGCGCCCCTCGCACGACTGGGATTTCACCTCGGCGGCCCGGCCGCCGACGACCTCAGGCTCGCCTTCGCATTGGCCGGCGCCGGTTGGCTGTTCCAGTGCCTGTTCGCCGTCTTCCTCTCGCTGTTCACGGCGCGTCAGGACTATCGGCGGATCGCGTCGATCAGCATCACGGGCACGGTGGTGACGACGATGTCGATGCTGCTGCTGATCCCCTACGCGCCGCGGGCCTCGACCTTCCTCGGCTGCCAGGCCTTGGGTTTTGCAACAAATCTCCTGATGGCCTTTGCCTGGTCGCGCCACGCCATCAGTGACTGGGTGGCACGGCCGGCGCTCGATCGCGGCGCGCTGCGTGCACTGGTGAAGCTTGGCGGTTGGCAGTTCGCGGCGCAAAGCGGCGCGCTGTTCGCCGGGCAGGCGGACCGCTATCTGCTCGGCGCGCTGCTGCAGCCGCAATTCGTCGGCTTTTACAGCGTAGCGCAGCGGCTGGAGGAGGCGGTCTATATCGGTGTGCTGAAGATCGGCGAGATCTTGTTCCCGTTCTTCAGCACCCTGCAGAAGGAGGATGACGATCGCAAGGTCGACCTGCTGCTTCGCTCGTCCTGGATTCTCAATGTGCTTGCGGCGAGCGCTTTGGGCGGCCTGATCCCGGTCGCAGGCGCATTGCTGCATCGATGGACCGGCGCCGAGGTCGCCGCCGAGGCTCAGCTGGTGCTGGTGGTGCTTGCGATCAGCGGAATATTGGGGTCCAGCGCCAATGTGTTTGCGTTCTATCTGCTGTCGCAGGGGCGCTCCAGTTCCAACGCGCTGATCTCGCTCGTCACGGGTATCTTCACGCTGGCGACCAGCGCCGTCGCGTTGCCGTATTTCGGCTGGCAGGCGGCCGGTTGGAGCTCCTGCGTCGGGATGGTCGCCCAGATGGTGATCACCGTGCTGCTGTTGCGGCGTACCTTCAGGCTTTCGGGGATGTGGTCACGGATGCTGCATTTCGTCCTGATGCCGCTCGGCACGGGAGTAGCCATCGCGCTGGCGCTGCGTTCGCAGCTCGGCCACGCGTCATTCGACCACGCGCCGTCATGGTGGTATGTGGTGTCGCTGTACGGTATGTCGGCGGCGGCGATCTTTGTTGCCGCCGTTGCCGTGTCGCAACTGGGTCCCTACCGCGCCGTCTGCTGGCGCGATCTCCACGTCATCATCACTCGCTTCTTGCCCCTCAAGGCCGTCTAGACATGTGCGGTATCGCAGGCATCGTCAATCTGCGCGGCGCTCCCGTGGAGCCGGCTGACATCTCGCGGCTCACCAATTTGATCGCGCATCGCGGTCCGTTCGGCGAGGGCACCTGGTTCAATGCCAAGCGAAACGTCGCCTTCGGCCATCGCCGGCTCGCCATCATCGATCCAGGCGAGGGTGGCTATCAGCCGATGGCATCAGGCGACGGCCGCCATGTGATCGTCTACAATGGCGAGATCTACAACTTCCTCGAATTGCGCCGCGAACTCGAGGCGAAGGGCGCAGCCTTTCGCAGCCGGTCCGATACCGAAGTGATCCTCGCCGCCTGGCAGGCGTGGGGCGAGGACATGCTGCTGCGCTTCAACGGCATGTGGGCGCTGGCGATCTACGACACGGCCACGGATGATTTGTTCCTGGCGCGCGATCGCTTCGGCATCAAGCCGATGCTGTATGCGTTTTCATCCGAGCGGTTCGTGTTCGCGTCCGAGCAGCGCGCGCTGGCGCGGAGTGGGCTGGTTGAGACGTCGCTCGATGTCGACGTGGCGCGGCGGCTGTTGCTTGACCCGTTCGGGATCGAAGGCAGCGAGCGGACGCTGTTCGCGCAACTGCGCCGCCTGCAGGGCGGCCACTGCATGTGGTTGCGCCAGGGGCGTGTGCAGGTGCGCCGCTGGTGGCGAACCGTGGACCATCTGCCGGCAATCCCGGACACCGAGACCGCGCGCGTCGAGCGCTTTCGCGACCTGTTTCAGGATTCCGTCGCGCTGCGGATGCGCAGCGACGTTCCGATCGGGACCTGCCTGTCCGGCGGCTTCGATTCGTCCGCGGTGATCTGCGCCATGGCGACCCATGAGAAAGCCGGCATGGGGCCGCGTGACTCGACCTCCTGGCGGCACGCCTTTGTCGCGACCTTTCCCGGCGCCAGCAATGACGAGCGGCCGATGGCGGAGGAAGCGGCCGCGTGGGCCGAGGTGGCACCGAGCTTCCTCGAGATCGGGCGCTCCGACGCGCTCACCGACCTTGACCGCATCCTCGACGACAATGACGACGTCTATATCGGGCTGCCGAGCGCGCCGTGGTTGATCTATCGCGAACTCCGGCGCCAGAACGTCACCGTTTCACTCGACGGCCACGGCGCGGACGAATTGATGGGCGCCTACCTGCAGGAGGGACAGTCGGTCGCATTCCGGATCCGGAACGCAGCAGCCGCGCTCACCTCACGATCGCAGCTGGCGCAACGCGGCATCGACTTCCTGCGCGCGCAGATGATCAGGCGCGAGGGGCACTACTTCCTGCGCGGAGGCGCTACGGCCGCGCCCGCGCCGCTGCCGCTGGTCGCCGAGGATGACGAATTGCCTGATACATGGGGTGCGTTGAACCGGCGCCTCTACCGCATGTTCCATTCGACCACGCTGCCCACCATCCTGCGCAATTTCGACCGGCTCTCGATGGCGCACGGGATCGAGGTCCGCATGCCGTTCATGGACTGGCGGCTGGTCACCTACACGATGGCGCTGCCGGAAACGAGCAAGTCGGCAGACGGCCTGACCAAGGTGGTGGCGCGGCAGGCGATGGCGAACCTGATGCCCGAAAGCATCCGCACCGCGCGCCGCAAGGTAGGCTTCAACTCGCCGATGCCGGAATGGCTGAACGGGCCATTGGCGGGCTGGACGGCAGAGCTGCTCGAGCGGAATGTTCCGGCATTTGCCGAGTTCGTCGACGAAACGCCCCTTCGAAAGGCGGTCGGCCGCTTGACGGCGTCGCAGAGCTGGGATTGGAAGAGTGTCGGCCGGATCTGGCCTTATCTGAACATGAAATGGATGTTGGCAAGGTCCGCGTAACCAATGCGTCTGTTCCAGAATAGCGGTCTCTATCCGTCCTATTTGCCGAGGCTGAACCAGCTCGCGGCAAAGGCGTCAAGTTTCGACGCGCGCCGCGAAGTGTTTCTGCACGATCGGTTTGGCGCCGCGCATTTTCTCAAGCCCGTGCTCGACGGCGCAGCTGAAGCCTTCTTCACGAATGGCGACGATGAAGTGCTGCAGCGCCACTGGGCGCGTGAACGGGGCATGAAGGAATCGCCGACGCTCGAGGCCATTCTGCTCGCGCAGATCGAGCATCATAGAACCGAGGTGTTCTACAATCTCGATCCGGTGCGCTATCCGAGTGCGTTTGTCGCCAAGCTTCCCGGCTGCGTGAAGAAGACGCTGTGCTGGCGCGCCGCGCCTTCCGGAAATGCTGATCTCACCGCCTATGGCGCGGTGCTTGGAAACTTCGCCTCGATCCTCGAGGCGTGGAGCAGCAAGGGGTGCCGGGCGGAGCTTTTCTTTCCCGCGATCGACCCCGTCATGGAGCAGTACGGCCACGGCGAACGGCCCATCGACGTGGCGTTTGTCGGTGGATATTCGCGGCATCATAGCGCGCGGGGCAGAACCCTCGAACAGGTTGCGGCCCTCGCTGGTGACCGCAACGTCGTGTTCTGCCTCGATGCGTCGCGGCTGACGCGGCTTGCCGAAAGCGCGGTCGGCCGCTTGCTGCCGTTGCACAAGCACCGGCGGCCCGACGCCATCGCGCGCATCGCAAGGCTGCCGCTGTTCGGCCGGGACCTCTACGAGCTGTTCGGATCAGCGAAGATCGTGCTCAACGGCGCAATCGACATGGCCGGCAAGGATCGCGGCAATATGCGCTGCTTCGAGGCGATGGGGTGCGGGGCGCTGCTCGTGTCGGATGCGGGCAACTATCCGGAGGGAATGGATCCAGGGCAGACGATTGTGACCTACGAGGCGGGCAATGACTGCCTCGCCCAGATCGAGAATAGCCTGCGGAACTGGGATGACATGAAGGCCAAAGCCGAGCGGGGGCGGCGAGCGGTGGGAGATTTGTATAGCAAAGAGCGCCAGTGGGTTCTATTTGAAAACCTCTTGGAGCGCATCTAGGAGCAGGCATGCACGTTGACGGTCTCGTTTTCAAAATCAAGGAGATGGCTGACGCGCTTGCATTGCCTGTCTACTTTGCGAGAGGCGGTCGGCCCTGGTCGGTCGGCTATTTTACGCGCAAGAAGAACGCCATTCAGACTGCAATCGACACGGCCGCCGTCCGATCGGGGCGCCCGCTGCCCGAGACATTTGGCATCGGCATCGATGAACGAGTCGTCGAATATCCATGGCTGTTCGACCGGTTGCGCCGCGATGGTGTCCCACTGGGACGAATGCTTGATGCGGGATCGACGCTGAATCACGAATACATTCTCGGCCGCGATCCGTTGCGCAAGGCGGATCTCACGATCATGACGCTGGCGCCGGAAAAGCGGTGCTTCTGGTATCAGGGCTACTCCTACGTCTTCGGAGATTTTCGCAAGACGAGGTTCGAGGATAGTGCCTTCGACACCATTATCAGCATATCCACGCTGGAGCATGTCGGGCTGGACAACACCATGCTCTACACTGATGATCCGGCCAAATCCGAAACCAACAAGCATGGCTTTGCCGATGCGATGCGTGAGTTTCGACGGATCATGGCTCCCGGCGGACGCTGCCTGATCACGGTGCCATACGGGCGATATGAGAATTTCGAGTGGTTTCAGGTCTTCGACCGGGCGATGATCCAGGCCTTGATCGACGCCTTTGCGCCTTCGTCCCACGAGCTCGAATTCTTCGGCTATGACAAGAGGGGCTGGCGTCGGGCAACGGAGGCCGATGTTGCGAATGCGACTGCATTTGACCCGCATAGCGGACGCGGTCGGCTCGACGACAGGGCGGGCTGTGCGCGTGCCATTGCCTGCATCGAGTTGATCAGATGAATCTCGATTACTGGCTGCAGCGGATACTGGGGCGCGCGACCTGTCGCCTTGGGTCGCATGCCAGGCTGATGCCGACTGCACGCATCCGCAATATCCGCGGTGACAGCGACTGCATCGTCATCGGTTCGAACAGCATTATCCGGGGCGAGCTCTTGACGTTCGCCCATGGCGGGCTGATTGAAATCGGATCATGGTGCTATGTCGGGGAGAATTCGCGGATATGGTCCGCTAGATCGATCCGTATTGGAGACCGGGTGCTGATCGCGCACGACGTCAACGTCTTCGACAATCTGACCCATCCCGTGGACCATGTGGCGCGGCACCGGCAGATTCAGGAGATGTTTACTAGGGGCCATCCGCGTCAACTGGATCTCGATGAGCGCCCTGTCGTGATCGACGATGATGCCTGGATCGGGGCAGGCGTATTCCTGATGCGGGGTGTTCGGATCGGTGCCCGCGCGATTGTGGCGGCCGGTTCGGTCGTCACCGCAGACGTTGCCGAGGACACGGTCGTCGCCGGCAACCCGGCGCGTGTTGTAAGATCAGTCCTTGAAACTTAGTTTGGCTGGGTCAAACGCATGATCGTCTGGATTACAGGCGCAAACGGGTTCATCGGCCGCCATCTCGTGCACGAGTTGGCGGGGGCGGGCCATGCGGTGCATGGCATCGGACACGGAGCGCTTGACGCAACGGAAGCCCGGCGGCTCGGTTTGCGAAGCTGGATCAACGGTGAAATCGATGCGGCCAATCTCGATGCGCTGGCGGCGGCGCACGGGCTGCCGACGCATCTCGTTCATCTCGCCGGCGGATCGTCGGTAGGCATCTCGATCGAGCGGCCGTTCGAGGATTTCTCGCGCACCGTCGCGAGCACCGCGCGGCTGCTGGAATGGCTGCGCGGATCCGCGCGGGACTGCGCCGTGATCGCGGCGTCGAGTGCGGCCGTCTACGGGGCCGATCATTTCGGCCCGATCGCTGAAAGCGCCATCGCTACTCCGGTGTCGCCCTATGGGCAGCACAAGTTCATGATGGAGCAATTGTGCCGGAGCTACGCGCAGTCATTCGGTATCCACTGCACGATCGTGCGGCTGTTCTCTGTCTATGGACCCAATTTGCGTAAACAGCTGCTCTGGGACATCTGCTCGCGGCTGCAGGCCAAGGAGCAGGCGCTCACGCTTGGCGGGACCGGCAACGAGATTCGTGACTGGACCGACGTTCGCGATGTCGCGAGGCTGCTTGTCGGTGTGGCGGAACCGCCGCCGCAGGAGACCTTCCGGGTCATCAATGGCGGTTCGGGCCGCGGGACAAGCGTTGCCGACATCGCAGCCGGCCTCGTCCGCCAGTGGGGCAGCAGCACCGTCGTGCGACACTCCGGCGTAAGCCGGCCCGGTGATCCCGTGAGCCTGTTGGCCGACGATGCAATGCTGCGCCAGATCGGGTTCGATTGGTGCATTCCGCTCGATCAGGGCCTTGCCGATTACGTGGCTTGGTTCAAGGGGCAGGCTTCGTGACGCCGCGCCCATTGCGGTTCGCGTTCAGTCACATTTCGCGACGGCTTTGGGCCGGCGGCTACAATTATCAGCGCAATCTGTTCGCGGCGCTCGCTCAGTTTCTGCCGGGCGAATTCGTTCCGGTCGTTTTTGCCGGGACGGGCGCCGACGAGAATGAACTCTCGGAGCTTGCCGCAGTACCGGCGGTCGAAGTCGTCCGATCGGAAGCATTCGATGGGCAGCCCGGTTTGGCTGCCGCGCTCGCGCTTGGTCTGGATCGCGCAGCGGCGGCAGCATTTCACTCAGCGCGCGTCGATGTGGTTGTTGAAGCAGCACGCTTCTTCGGCTGGCGGCTGCCTGTCCCGACGGTAGCGTGGATTCCGGATCTGCAACACCGTTCGCTACCTCAGCTGTTTCCAACGACGGCGCGCTGGCGCCGCGAGATCGGCTTTCGCGTTCAGATCGCGTCCGGGCGGACCATCATGCTGAGCAGCGAAAGCGCGTTGCGCGATTTCAGGGCTTGCTATCCGCGTGCAGGAAATCGGGTCAGCGTCGTGCGCTTTGCGACCCAGCCGCCGGAAGCGTTCCTGAATACAGATCCGTCGGAAGTGATCGCGATGCATAATCTGCCGGCGAACTATTTCTATTTGCCCAACCAGTTCTATCGCCACAAGAACCACCAGCTCGTCGTCGACGCCTTGACGATCCTGAAGCGTCGTGGAGCCGACGTGGTGGTCTGTGCGTCCGGCAGCACGGAAGATCGGCGCGAGCTGGGCTACTATGATCTGGTCAATTCCGAGATCAAAAGGCGTGGCCTCGAAGCGAACTTCCGTCACCTCGGCGTTATCCCGTTGCCGCATGTCTACGCGCTGTTGCGGGCTTCAACTGCATTGCTCAACCCGTCGCGCTTTGAGGGATGGAGCACGACCGTCGAGGAGGCGAAATCGTTCGGCGTTCCGATGATCCTGTCGGATATCGACGTGCACCGGGAGCAGACTGCAGGCGCCGCCCGCTATTTCGGCGTCGATGACCCGGTCGCGCTGGCGGATCATCTGATGCAGATTTCGGAGATGAATAGCCCTCCGACGGTACGAAACATTGTCCCGCATCAGGACGACAATGTCCGTGCGTTCGCGCGAAGCTTTTCGGACGCTATCCGGCAAACCGCCGTGAGTTGAAGGCCAGCTTCCTGGGGGCGGCAAGACGTGACCCCTCGCTACCTCATAAGCGACCATCATGATCGCCGAGCCGGCCATCGACGCTGCTGAGCTTCGCAATTCAGGAAGATAGCTTGCCCTTCATCGATTGATAGTTGAGTTGCGCTCGGCAGCAATCCTTGCTCCCTGCTAGCCCTCCACGATTTTCCAGGCGCGCCGGCAGAGTCACCAAGCGCTCCGTCACCTGGTTAGCCAATGTGGTTCTTGGGTTTCAGATTGCATCAGTGTTTCTGTAGGTTTCTGGCGGGCCAAATCTGCATGGTGAATAGCTCAATTGAGCTATTCACGCTCTCACCGTTTGAAAATAATGTGTTCAAGCACAAGAAGCGTCTTGCGTCTCATGCGGGTGCAGTACGGAGCTTAAGAGCGCCCTCAACAAAGAGCGTCGCCGCCGATGAACTGGCTGAGGACCCTGCCGAGGCTCAGAAGGCCGACCCTGCTGCGGACCGTCGTCGCAATCTTGCTGGTGGCCGTCTCTGCTTCGCAGCTTCTGCCTAGGCAATCGCGAGGCAGGCAAGTTGGTGTACCCGGATACGACTATGTGAGCGGGCGCACACTTAGCGAGATTCCGGACGCCGAACTCATCCGACGTCCTTCTGAGACCGACGATGTCGCCTACGCGAACCGGATCGCGCTCGCGGTGCACTACACCAGCTACAACTGCGAACCGGGCGACTTCTCGTTGACACCAATTGAGCGTGTTCTTTCTGCAACTCTTGCTCAGTTAGCACTAATCGACGCGAGCCTAATTTGGAGCGAGGGCCTTCTTCAGAAACGTACGCTGATATGCGGGTTCTGTGGCCAGCGCGCAGTGATCACTTCCGAGATTCTTCGCAAAAATGGAATTCAAGCGTGGGCGTTCGGTGTCGGTGGCCATGTGCTCGTAAAGTTTGCCGTTGGTGGGCACGACTACCTGGTTGATCCAGACTATGGGATTTCGGCTTACAGGTACGACGTGCGGCGCGGCGTCTTGCGAGCGGAGATTGCCGCGAGGTACACAAAAGCAGGTTGGGCGAACGCCAACGAGATCTACCGCTACGTATCGAGTCGGTCCGACAATGAGGACTATTTGAATCCCGAGTACGTTTTGCACATTGAGAACATGCAGGACGTCGTTTTCCACTATGCCAATGCAATCGCAATTGGATTGATCTTGCTGGCTCCGTGCGCTGCTTTTGGTGTCCGGTCAAAGATCGCTCGATCCGCTTCTTGGTCACCTCGTGTTCTGACCGCTCGTGAATATCTGCTTCCAGATGCAAAACGCGCAAGTTGGAGGGGCGAGAGGTTCAGTGATCGAACCTCGATGGGAATAGCCGGCTCAACAAACTTGGACGATGAGGAATTCGGAGCGAAACGAAGGGGTCCTTCGCGTCTGGATCAATGACTCGGTAGGCTCGCCCGTTTGTATTCGGGTCGCTGTTGTCGCTCGTCGAGAAAATCAAGGACGATTGCCAATGAGAGTATCGTCCGTTTCCTTTCTCGGCGATATCGACGTGCGTCGTATGAGCTGGTCCGAGAGCGTGACGGTCTTCTGTCACTTCAAGCCGAGACCGACTGGGTGCCTCATTGCTGTCCGAGACGGCGCCTGGGATAAGTGTCAGATATTGCCAAGCGTTGCCGCCAAAATGTTTGAATGGCGGGCGGATGAGGCCCGGGTCCGGCTCACGCCAAGGCGGAAGCGTATCGAGGTAGAGCCCGAGCGGAATGTATAAGATCGCTCCAAAAATGGTCGCGAGAACGAGCCTCCGCTGAAATCGCTTCGACATGTCGTGTCCAGTTTGCAGATCAGGATGCGGCGTAGATCAGGGCAAAATGCAGTGTTGGCTCGCACCAAATGCGATCGCTAACCAACATCGACCGCTTGATGGTCATGCGAGGTGCTCTTCAAGCTTCCTCTCGACGGCGACAGACCCACTCTGCGATGCAAAGACTGAGCGCGGCGTCAGATACCATAGCAGAAAAAGTACGGCGGCGCCGTGAGAGAGGAGGGTTGTCGTGAATGGCACGTTCAAGAGGATCTGAGGAAGGATCGCACCAGATACAAGGATGAAGCGAGGAGGAAGGCCCGAGGAAAATCGATTGACGAGAGCGATTACAAGTCCGCATGCCAAAACCGGGATCGGCGCCAGGAGAACGCCGACCGAAGCGATCCCTTCGGTCGCGAAAAGGGAGGCATTGAAATTACCGAGCCGGTAGGCCTGCTGCATCACTTCTCCCAACTGAACCGTATAGGGACAAGAGACGAGGGTTTTGACAAATGTAATCTGGCAGAAGGATGTGAGAGGGTGGTTGAAGAAGAAGTCGTTGTAGATATCCATCGCATTTGAAGGCGTAGCAATCATTCGAAGATTGACGATATCGAGATAGCGCGTGTCGCTGATGCCGAGGATGGCGTACAAGACGACGCCGATAATCAGCGGTACGAATAGCGAGAGCACAACTGCAATTCGGCAATCGAGCAGGCGCGTCAGTACAGCCATGGCCAGAAGCCACATTGGTGTGAAGAACGCGATCTTGTTGAGCGTGATTGGGTAGACAAGCAGCAATAGGACAAGCGTCAGTCCAGCTCGCCAGTAATTCCGCCGCTCCACAAAGCAAGCAAAGGTGAAGGGCAACAGGGCGTTCGAAACGACGCCAATGCAGTAGACGAGCGGGGAGGGCATGTTGATCTTGTCGCGGAAGTCGTACATCTGCCCGAGCGAGACCATTTTGAAGCTATAGCTTGCGGCTATCAGGATCGTGGCCACGCCGACTGCCAAGATAATTGTCAATGCGCGGTAGAAGGTTGTTTCGCTAATCGTGAACACTCGTCGGATCGGAGATGTCACGAGGAGTGATGGCGCCATGAATGCTATCATGGACGCGACGGCAGAGGCTCCGCTGAGCCAGTGATTGTACTCGAAGCGGGAGAAACAATTTAGCCAGAGGTATCCAAGGATCATGGTGTAAAAATAAAAGCTGAGAAAATAACCAAAGCTGAATGGAACGAGGAGGAAAAGGTAGGAGAGAGCAGCAAACGCGGCGATCGTTGCGATCGCCCCGTTGAGCAGTTCGGCATCATAAAAAATATGGAAGTTGCCGTAGCTGCGGCTGAGATAGCCGAGCGAGATGCAGCAGGCGACGATATGGAAGCTGATCAATACGCCCAAGCTCACGCGCGTTGAAATCTTGCCCGCTACCGCGATCTCGTTCGTATTCATGCTGCCAGTCCCGTTGCAGGTCATACGCGGCCGGTGAGTGTGGCTGGCGGCCTGCGGATTCAAAGAGTCGAGAACTTAACCTGCTTGGTGCCAAGAGTAAGCCTCTGTTATCTCAACGAAGCAACAATTGCCAACAATTGCCGTGATGACGTTCGTCATCTTTCGCGGATGCGGAGCGTTGCGAACGTGGCGCAGCGTATCTTGAGTTCGGCCGGCGCCGCTGCGCGGCTGGGCCGGATCAACGAACCGCGCCGCAATTCCGCGGCGACGCCGTGCTTGCTTCGTTCGCTTGGGCTCTCCCGGTCATCACAGGTATGGCTGGTCCCGGGACCGAAGGCATCCAAGATTTCGAGTGAGCCGAGTTGCTTCCATGGGCGGAAATCTCTGGTCGTGCTTGACGATTGCCTTGTCCTGTAAACACCAGGAAGCAGGTTGACAAGTCGCCAATTGTCGAACGAGCAGCAAAGCAATTCAGCCAGCCTCCGCTTGCGCGGGCGTTTCTGTGGGCGAGTCCCATGGAGGAGTTCATGAGATTTCCTTGGCAACTGCCGCATTCACAGGCCGGCCGCCGGCGCAGGAGCCCGGAGAATAGTGGTGATATCAAGCACGGCACGACACGTTGGCCGCAGCCTGTGAGGGACATCGCTTTGACGCCGGCTGCGTCAGTTCGCTTGTTCAGTGGGCCGCGATCGGCGAGGTCGCGGTTATCGATCGGTTCGGGCGTTCGAAGCAGTCAGTGGTGTCTCACTGCGCGCCAATATGTCACCGTAGAGCTGAGTGATCGTGTAGCCGATGATCCTTGCAGAGAATCGCTCCGACACGCGTCGTCTCGCCGCAGCACCGAACCTCGCCCGCAACTCAGGCGCTTCAGCAAGCCGCAGAATTGCGCTTGCCAAGGCTATTGGGTCCTCGAGTGGTACCAAGAGGCCGGTTTGATCAGCAAGCACAATCTCGCGGCAGCCAGGCGTGTCCGTCGCAATCAGGGGCCTGCCGCAGGCGGCTGCTTCCATCAACGCTCCCGGAAGCCCCTCACGATACGAAGGCAATGCCGCGATGTGTGAAGCGCGCCACAGCGAGGCGATGTTGTCGATGTGCCCGAGCCACGTGATGCCCGGTCGTGCGATCCAGGCTTCGATCTCTTCGTGTGACACGGACGATGGGTTCGCCGGGTCCGGATTTCCTGCGATGATAAGGTTGATATCGTGTCCTTGATCGCGCAGCAGACCGTGGGCGCGAACCAGAGTGCGGATGCCTTTGTCGACCAGCAGCCGCCCCGCGAATCCGATCGTGATCGGGCCTGCCGGCTCAGGTAGCGGCTGCAATGATTCATCATCAACGCCAGATCCCGGAATCAACGTCATGCGGTCGGGCTTGGCACCGAGCGCCATCAGCGCCTCGCGGTCGTCGGGATTTTGCACGATTGTGTAGCTGCGATTACGATTGAGCAGCCAAGGCAGCAGTCGGGTCAGGACGCGCTTCAGCAGACGTGACTGCGAACTCGATGACGTGAAGATATAGCCGAGCCCGGTGATCGCATTGACGACGGGGAATCTCCGGTCGAGCGCAGCCAGCGAACCAAAGACGCAGCATTGCACCCCGGAATGGTGCACGATGCTTGGCTTGATCGCGCGCTCCACCTCCCGGATAGCTTTCAGCGCCGCAGCAGCCGTGAGCATCGCCCGTTGACCACGTTGGAAGGGGATCTGGTGAAGTACAAAGTTCTCCGCCTTGATGGAGGCGGCGCCGCTGCTCACATTGGTCGCCACATGAACCTCAAGGCCGGCGTCACGCGCTGCCCGCGCCATTGGCAGGCGATTGAGCAAGAACGCCCAGTCCTCGTTAGCGATGTAGAGGATGCGACCCTTCAGCTTGATTTCTAGGGGATTCATTGATCAGTCGAAGCAGGATTGTCGGAAGCCCGGATGTCATGGGTAATCGGGCGCATGAAAAATCTGTGTCGTCTCGAAGGGAGCGGCAGGACCGCAAGTAGGCCATCAGCATCGTCGCCAACGTCACGAAGGGCCGCAGTCATACCACGGGATGACGCGCGTCCACCAGCAGTGCGGCGGCCTGCCGCATGGTTCGGGTGCGACATCATCAAGATTTGGTGGGTACGAAGTTCGAGCGATGCGTTGCTTGTGCCGCCTGGGTCTATCACAGCAGCCGGCTGCTGCTGCGCGGACGATTCGACGCGGTTGCTCTTGATTTGCGCCAGCTCCAACCGCCCATTACAGGCGCCTATCGGATGTGGTGACCGCTCATTCCGAGGCGTCGTTGTTCGTCGACATTGCGGTCAGCGCACTCTGGAATGTTATTCATCGAACGCAACTACTGGGGGCAGGGGTATGGTCAGTCCATTTGGCGGCGTTCGAACGCGGCCGGTGTGGCAGCGCCGAGAGCGAATACTATCGGTACGCCGTAGTGAGCGGGCATTTGCATCCGGGCTAAGAAAAGGCGCCCGTCCAAACATACCAATTTGCTGGCTCAATTAGCTGGTCCTAAAATTCTACAACAAATTCAACGGATTGAATTGTTCATGTCGTGAACGTTCGACTTGACGTTCACGGCATGAACGGACTATCTGTCGCCGACGGAGGGGGAGTCTCAATGGACCGCACGTTGCCGGATTCTAGCGGGGAGGATGAACGGATCGTCCTTAATTTGCTGAATTCCGTCGATGACGGCGCGCAATCGCAGCGCCGCATCGCGGAGGAGCTTGGTATCGCGCTTGGCCTCGTTAACGCCTACCTCAAGCGATGCATCAAGAAGGGCCTTGTCAAAGTCAGCCAGGCGCCGGCGCGTCGCTACGCCTATTACCTGACGCCAAAGGGCTTCGCTGAGAAATCACGCCTGACCGTGGAATATCTGTCGTCCTCTTTCTCGTTTTTTCGTCAGGCCAAGGCCGATTGTGCGCAGGTCCTTCAATTGGCGAAGGCGCAGCATTTCCAGAATCTGGTGCTTTGTGGAAGGTCGGACTTGGCCGAGATTGCCATGCTGTCGGCTGTCGATTGCGGTGTCTCGATCGTCGCAATTGTTGATGAAAATGCAGGCGACACGCGTTTCGTCGGGGTCCAGGTCGTTGCTGGCTACGATCGTGTTGCCATTCCATTTGATGCTGTGATGATCACCGATGTAGCCAATCCCAGTCGGGCTTTCGATGAAGCGGTACGCCTCTACGGACCAGGCCGTGTACTGGCTCCAAGCTTGCTGGGCTTGAATCACCAGGAGCATCAGGATGCAGCGCAATGATTGCGTCAAATACACGTTCCTTGCTGCTCTGCTTTTTTCAGTGATCTGAACAGTGTCTACGGCCAGGGGGAGAGGGGCGCAGTAATGTGCGGCATTGCGGGTTTCATGCGACTTCGGCCAGGCGGCCGCGGGCCTCTATCGCAGCGGGTCCTCGACGAAATGACTGATAGCCTCGCATATCGTGGGCCGGATTCGCGCGGCACTTGGCTCGACAGCGAACGAGCTGTGGGCTTCGGTCACCGACGTCTGGCGATCCGTGATTTGACCCCCACGGGCGCTCAACCGATGACGTCGGGATGTGGGCGGTTCGTCATTGTTTACAATGGTGAAGTTTACTCCCATAACGAGATTGCGGCCGATCTTGAGCGGACCAATCGTCGGCTCAAAGGTCACTCGGATACTGAAGTTATCCTCGAGGCCTGCGCGGAATGGGGCATCGAAAACGTGGTGCCGCGCCTGATCGGCATGTTCGCCATCGCGCTCTATGACAAGCAGACTGGCGACCTGACTCTTGTGCGCGACCGCCTTGGAATCAAGCCGCTTTACTGGAGCGTAATTGACGGGGTGCTGACGTTCGGCTCGGAATTGAAAGCGCTGCGCGCTGTTCCGGGCTGGGCGCCAGCCCTGGATCGCAACGCAATGGCTTCGTTCATGCGCCACAACTATATCCCGGCGCCTTTTACGATCTATAAGGATACCTACAAGCTTGAACCGGGCACCATGCTCAAGACCAAGCTTGGCGGCGAAGTTTCGACTGAGTGTTTCTGGAATCTCAGAGGCCTCGTTGAGACGTCGGTAGGCGGCAAATCGAAAATCGACGAGGGCGAGGCGATCAATCGCCTTGATGCTCTGCTGTCCGATGCGGTGAGGCGCCGGCTGGTTGCCGACGTGCCGATTGGTTCGCTGTTGTCGGGAGGGATAGACTCCTCGCTCGTGACTGCGCTGATGGCAGAGACCGCAGATCGAAAGATCAATACATTCTCGATCGGTTTTGCGGAGAAGGGATTTGACGAGGCGCCCTTTGCGCGCGAGGTCGCGCGCCATCTCGGAACTGACCACACCGAATTGTATGCTGATGCCTCGCATGCCTTGGATATGGTTGAGCATCTCCCGCAATGGTACGACGAACCGTTCGCCGACTCCTCTCAACTGCCGACCGCCTTGGTGTGCGAGCTGACCCGTCAGCATGTCAAGGTCGTGCTTTCGGGAGATGGTGGCGATGAATTGTTCGCGGGCTACTCCCGCTATGCCTACGCGCTGGATATGCGAAAGGTCGCCAGCCCCGCCCCAGGGGCTTTGCGCAATGTGCTGGCTCGAGGTCTCCGTGCGGTTCCGAGGCGTGCCTTGGATCAGATCGGCGAGGTGCTGCCGGGCCGCTGGCGGATAAACGGTCTTGGTTCGAAGGTTGAACGGTACGCCCCGGCCATTCTCGAGGGTGATCCCGACACGCTCTATCGCGGGATGCTGAGCCATTGGCACACACCGGACGATCTGGTGATCGGAGCTTCCGAGACCAAGGGGGTGCTTTGGGATACGCATCTCCCGACCGGCGTTCCGAATTTTCTCGACCGGATGATGCTTATCGACACTCTCACCTATCTGCCTGACGACATTCTGACGAAGGTCGATCGCGCCAGCATGATCGTCGGCCTCGAAGCGCGGGTTCCGCTACTGGATCACCGGGTCGTGGAATTCTCCTGGACCCTTCCAAGGCATATGAAGTATCGCGATGGCGTTGCCAAATGGGCGTTGCGCGAGGTGCTCTATCGCCGTGTCCCGCGTGCACTGCTTGACCGTCCAAAGATGGGATTTGGCGTGCCGCTGGCGGAGTGGCTGAGGGGACCGCTGAGGGACTGGGCGGAAGAATTGTTGGCTGAGAAAAGATTGAAGGACCAGGAATTGTTCACTCCCGCACCGATCCGAGAGCGATGGCAAGCGCATCTGGCTGGCGCGAACTGGGCCTATCCGCTGTGGAATGTCTTGATGGCGCAAGCGTGGCTGTCGGCCAATCCGGAGGTCTCGCTGTGATCGCGGCGCAGTCACTTCTTGGTTCGGTGTACGGACACCGCGAGCTCGTTGCTGAACTCGTGAAGCGTGAGTTGCGTGATCGTCACACCGGACAGCTGCTGGGCGCGCTGTGGGCTTACGGCCATCCGCTGCTGCTCATGCTGATGTACTCGCTCCTGTTCGCCTACGTATTCCCGACCCGCGTCGGTAGCAGCGGCGGGCATCCCGATTTTGCCGTCAATGTCTTGATCGGAATAGTCTCGTGGCTGGCGTTTCAGGATTTGCTGGCGCGCTCCACCACGATATTGACCGCTCATGCAAGCCTCGTGAAGCAGATCATTTTTCCGGTCGTGGTATTGCCGATCAAGACTGCGATCGCTTCGGCGCTTCCATACTCAATCGCGCTTCTGTTCACGATCGGCTACGCTGCGGTCAGCGGAACCCTGACCTTCATGGTTCTGACCGTCCCGTTCCTGATTGCGATCCAACTCATTGCGATGACCGGCGTTGCTCTCATGCTATCGGCCCTCGGCATCTTCTTTCGCGATTTGCGCGACATCGTGACGATCTTCTGTGCGGTCAACCTGTTCGCACAACCCATCTTGTTCAACCCGTATGTGACGCCGAGCTGGATGAATTGGGTTTTTCATTTCAATCCGTTCAGCTACCAGGTTTGGTGCTGGCAGGACGCGCTCTATTTCGGAGCCTTTCAACATCCGGCGGCTTGGATTGTTTTTCCCCTTGGGGCGGTCTCCTGCCTGGCAATCGGCTACGCGGTATTCTCTCGCCTGCAGCACGGCTTTGGTGACGCGCTATGACCGGATCCGAAATCGCCATCCGTGCGCGCGGGCTGCGAAAGGCGTACCGCGTCTATGAGCATGCAATCGATCCGCTGGTGGAAGTTATTCGCCGCGTTCCGCGCCACACCGAGCGCGTGGCCCTTCAGGCCGTCGATCTCGATCTCAAGCGTGGAGAGATTGTCGGAATTCTTGGGCGCAATGGGGCCGGAAAATCGACGCTGCTCAAGATCATCGCCGGAACACTCGAGCGCTCGTCGGGTGATTTGGACGTCAACGGCCGGATCACTGCCATCCTCGAACTGGGAACCGGCTTTCACCCGGACTACACCGGCCGAGAGAACATTTTCATGGGTGGGCTGTGCCTCGGCATGCCCAAGGCGGAAATCGAACGCAAGCTCGATTCGATCATCGAATTTAGCGAGTTGCGGGACGTGATCGACCAGCCATTCAAGACCTATTCGACCGGGATGCAGGCGCGTCTCACGTTCGCCACGGCGATCAGCGTCGAGCCTGATATCCTGATCGTTGACGAAGCTCTATCGGTTGGCGACGCGCGGTTTCAAATGAAGTGCTTCGGCTGGATCCAGCGGCTGAAGCAGAAGAACGCGACGATCTTGCTCGTGTCCCATGATACCAACACGATTACGACTTTCTGCGATCGCGCCCTGATTCTGGAAGGCGGACGAGTCTTCGCGGAAGGCGAGGCCGGGCCGATATCGGTGGTCTATCACAATCTGCTGTTTGGCAAATCGGAAGCGAGCACGGCGACCTCGGCCGAAGAGGCGTCGTCGCCGGGGCTGGAGAGCGCGATCAGTCAAAGAACCGTCGAGAATGCCGACGATTCCGAGCTGCCGGCGGAGGAGATCGCGCCGAAGGTTCGATATGGATCGGGTGAGGGGCGTTTGCTCGATTGGGGGGTATTCGATGAGCACGGACGGCGCGCAACGCTCCTTCAGAGTGGAAGTAACTATCGCTTTTCGATGCGGTTTCGGTGCGATGCGGACATTCCGGCACTGTCCTGTGGTTTTGCAATCAAGGACCGCAGGGGAACTGTCGTATGGGGGGCAACCAACCTGACCAGCCATGGCGTGGCGTGGCAAGCCCGTGCCGGTGATGTTCTGACGATAGCGTGCGATTGCACGATGTGGTTGGCGGCGGGCGACTTCTTTCTGACGCTCGGCGCCGCGCATCTCCACGATGGTGCAAAAATCGATTTCGTCGAGGATGCCATTCAATTCCGGGTTGTCGGCACAAAAGGGGCTTTCACGACAGCCTTGGTCAATCTGGAGAGTGAAATCGTGATCTCCTCTGAACAAGAGGATGTCGCCCGGGTAAGCGGAGCTGTCGGAGGATGTTGAAGCGAATAATGGCGCCGTTGCTGGGACCGCGCGCGAAGACCGAGAGCGAGGCCCCAGTGCAACCCGCTCCGGCCCCGGTCTACAGTTCTGATGCTGCGCGGCTGGCGGCGGAGATCGAGAGCCTTGCGCCGGACAAGGCTGTTCAGCTTCTTACGCTCTTGAAGCGTGGGCTGGAGTCTCAATCCTCCGAATTCGAACGCTATCTTTCGGCGGAGGCGCTGACGACGGCCATCTATCCGAAGTTCAAATTCTCCGAATTTGCTCGGATATTCCTCGAGGATGAAGCATTCCTTGCCTACTACATGAGGTTCATGGATGTAGGGAACTGGCATTCGCTTGATCGCAAATATGCGATGAACGAGTTGCTGAAGCTCGTGCTTCATCTCGAAGGCGATGCCGCCGAATGCGGCGCGTACAGGGGCGCTACGGCCTATTTGCTGTGCCAGGCCTTCAGGAAGATACCGATGTCGATTCATCTCTTCGACAGTTTCGAGGGGTTGTCCGAGCCGGCTTCCGTCGATGGCACGTACTGGCGAAAGGGCTCTCTGACCGCGGCCGAAGATGAGTTGACGCAGAGCTTGCGAGAGTTCGACAACTATCGGATTTACAAGGGCTGGATTCCCACGCGATTTGCCGAAGCGGCCGACTGCAGGTTTCGCTTTGTGCACGTCGATGTCGATCTCTACCAGCCCACGCTCGACTCGCTTCAGTTCTTCTATCCTCGCATGGTTGCAGGTGGCATTATCCTGCTTGATGACCACGGGTTCAAATCATGCCCAGGTGCGAAACAAGCAGCTGACGAATTCTTCGAATCGAAGGCCGAGAATCTCGCGCTTTTGCCAACGGGGCAGGCCTTCACGATCAAGCAGTAGGATGGGGCTTAGCTGCTTCGTACAATGGTGAGAAAGCTCTGACATGGCTGCGGAACGCTTGAAGTGGACCCCCGAACTGGTCAACCGGTTCTGGGACAATGTGGGGCAAACCCGGCTGACCGAACTCAGTTTCGCGAAGCTTGGCGGCCGTAGTGTCATTACGGCTATCGATCACATACTTCCAAAGCACGGACGCATTCTCGATTTCGGTGCCGGCGATGGCCACCTTCTTCGCTTCATGGCCCAGCGGGGCCTGACCGTGGCGGGATACGAGCCGTCGAAAGGACGCGCGGCAAATCTGCAGCGTGCGCTGGAGAATTTCGATGGATTTCTGGGCGTCGTGGGCGACGACTCGACGGAGACCTTTGATGTCGTAATCATGTCCGAGGTCATCGAGCATGTTCTGGACGAGGTCATGGACGTCACGCTCGATCGTCTGGCGCGCTTTGTGCGGCCCGGGGGCGTGTTGGTCATCACGACGCCCAACAACGAAGACCTCGATTTGGACATGGCGTACTGCCCGGTCAGCAATTTGCTGTTCCATCGCTGGCAGCACGTTCGCTCACTCGATCAATCGTCACTGAAAACGCTTCTCTCCCGGTTCGGCTTCGATGAGGTGGTGACGCATCAGGTGGGGTTCGACGATAACATCTTTGTCCCGAACGATGCCTTCTGGAGCGGAAAGCCGCTCGTTGATCCTCTGCCGGATTGGCTTGAGAACATGCGCCAGAACAAGCCAACTCAGGCTGGGGCGGGGAATCGACTTCTGTACATTGGGCAGAAGGGACGAGCGACCGACTATCAGGAGCAATTAACGGCCTTTCAGGCCCTTGCTGCGCAGGCGATGTCGAGCGCGTCGGCAAAGGCGTCGCCGCATCGCAGTGGAATCCTGATGATCATTGGTTCGTTGGGCCCGGGTGGCGCCGAACGGCAAATGGTCGCCTTGGTCGAACAGATCGTATCGAGAGGGATTGATTCAGTTACTGTGGCGCTCGTCCATCCGCCGGCGACGGAACGGGAGAATTTCTTCAGAGCCAGGCTGCAGAAGGCGGGCGTCAAAATCATCGACGGCTTCTCTGCCGCCAAATCTCCGACCGGATCCGGGAAGACGGCGGATCCCGATCCATTTGAAGTGTTGTCGCCGGAGCTCGCTGACGTAAGGGCCTACTACGACGTTCTCTCGGATGTAAATCCCGAGACGGTGTATCTCTGGATGGACGAAGTGTGCATCAAAGGAGGCATTGCGGCGACCGTACTGCAGATTCCCCGAACATTGCTCTGCTTTCGCAATATGCCATCCTACAATTTCCCTTACTATCACGGGTACCATCGTGATTGTTATCGGTTCTTGGCAGAGCAACCGAACCTGCAGATGCTAAATAACAGCCATGCTGGTGCGCGCGCGTATGCCGCGTGGCTGGAGCTCCCAGAGGGAGCGATCAAGGTCGTGCACAACGGAATTGACCTCGACAATGATGCTGCACCCAAGGTCCTGAGAAAACAATACCGAGCCGCGTTGGGCATCGATGAGAAGATGCTGATTGTTGGCGGTGTCTTCAGGATGATGACGGAGAAACGTCCGTTCCTCTGGCTCGATGTCGCCGCGATGATACGTGAGAAGATGCCGAATGTGCGCTTCCTGCTGGTGGGCAATGGCGCGCGGTTCGATGATGTTCGCGCTCGCGCCGAGCAGCTTGGGTTGACCGGCGCATTGATATTTGCCGATCTGGAACTGCGCCCGGCCGCGGCAATCGCAGCAATGGACCTGTTCTTTCTGGCGTCTCGTATCGAGGGGCTTCCAAACGTCATTCTCGAAGCTCAGGCCCTTGGGGTTCCCGTCGCTACGACCTCCGCTGGAGGCGCTCCCGAGGCTGTGCTGGATGGCAAGACGGGGCAGATATTCAAGCCCGATGCGACAGCGCGGGTTATGGCTGATACTATCGTTGACTTGCTAGGCAACTTGCGCTGGAGAGAAAAAGCTGCGCAACTGGCCCCGCGACAGGTCAAGACTTCTTTTAATATTGAGCTCATGGCCGACGGGATGCTGGCCGCCCGCGATGAAATTGCGGTCGGTTCGGCAGTTGATAGCGAGGTTGCTGAGGCGGGTCCGTCGGCTGATCCTGTTGTGGAGAAGGCAGATCGACCGCAACGACCTTGGGCGCTGCGGTGGTTTGCAGCCAAGCTCCCGTCCTGGATCTATCGATCGTGAGCGGGCGACCGGGCCGAAGGTAGTGCCGAACCCATCGTGCGTATTTAGCAGGATCGAGCAAACCCATGACCGCAAGATTTGAACGGGGGCCGGCCAGGCCATTTGTCTAGGGGGCGAAGAACGTGGGCAAGGAGGAACAAGCGACATCGAAGGGCAATGCTGCATGGCGGCCGCCGGCGCGGACCGTTTCTTCCATGTTTGCAATAGGTCCAAAATTCGTGGCGAGGGCATTCGCCGTGGCGGTCCGTCGCAATCTGCCGCACCGCACGATTGCATTTATTCGGCGGTACCGGCCGCGTCGACCTCCAACCGTCATCAAAGATGCGTATTTGTTCGCCTGGTCGAAGATGGCTCGTATTCGGCAGTACCGGCCGCGTCGACCTCCAACCGTCACGTTCAAAGATGCGTATTTGTTCGCCTGGTCGAAGATGGCTCGCTGTCGTCCCTTGTTGGCGCGCGATCCGGCAGAACTCAGCATGGTGGAGCGGGTCGAGCGTGGAATTCTCAAGCTCGTCCTGGCGATGCCTGATGGACGACATCGCCGCGCGCTCAGGCAGTTCGGTATCCAGCTGGAGAGGCAAGGTGTCTCGGCCGCAAGGAGATCGATTGCGCAGCAGCACGGTGTGACGATGATGATCGGCACGCTTGGCCCAGGCGGTGCAGAGCGCCAATTGGTGGTCACGGCGCGGGGGCTTCGCGAAGGCCGGAAGCCAAGCATCCGCGTGGCATGCGTCAATCTATCCTCCCCAGTCAGCAGGTTTTTTCTGCCGGAGCTGGAGTCCAGGGATATTGCAGCCAGCGTCATCGGCACTGAGGTGGACAGCAACCTCGAACCGGCGCGGCGGGCCGTCGTCGATGCCTTGCCGCCGGAACTGCGGGACGACGTGGCCCTCTATGCCAAGACATTGGCGGCGCAGAACCCCGAGATTGCCCATCTGTGGCTCGACGAAGTCAACATCAAAGGGGGTATCGCGGCGGTGCTGACCGGCGTGCCAAAGATCATCATCTCGCAACGTAGTTTGCCGCCGATCAATTTCGTTTTTCATCAGCCATACATGCGTGAAAGCTACCGCTGGCTCGCGCGTCAGCCGGGTGTCAAGATGATCAACAACAGTGCGGCCGGCGCGAGGGCTTACGAGGCGTGGCTTGGATTGGCCAAGGACTCGATTGGCGTTGTCCGCAATGGTTATGCCTTTGATGAGTCCGAGCTGGCGGGGTACAAGGCGGATTGCGCCAAGCTCCGACAGCGCGTCGGGATTGAACCCGGCGCGCAGGTTGTGGGGACCGTGATGCGCTTCACCGAGGAAAAGTGCCCCATGCTGTGGCTGGAGATCGCAGCGCTCATCCGCCGGGAACTGCTTGATGTGCGTTTTCTGATCGTTGGAGATGGACCTTTGCGCGCGGTCATGGAGGCTCGCGCGGCTGCTGACGATTTGGCAGGAGCCGTGTTTTTCGCGGGCCATCTGAAGGAGTCGATGGCCGCTATTGCCAGCATGGACCTGATGCTTCTGACCTCCCGTGCGGAGGGGCTTCCGAACGTTTTGGTCGAAGCGCAGTTCCTTGGGGTGCCCGCCGTGACGACGCCCGCCGGCGGCGCGCCAGAGGCTGTCAATCACGGCAAGTCAGGGTGGGTTCTCCAAGGCTGGGACGCGGCATCGAGTGCTTGCCAAATCGTGCGCCTTTTGCGAGACGGCCACTGGCGAGAAGCCGCGGCGAAAGATGGTCCTGAGTTCGCGTTCAAGCGCTTCGGGGTTCAGCGTGCGATCGATGAAACGCTCGCGATGTATGGTTAAACGGATTCCAGAGGACAATTTGATGGACCAGGTAGAAGAGAAGCGCTTCGAGTTCGGAAAGAATTGGCATGACTTCATTCAGAAGAATTTTGACGCGGAGAAGGTTCAGACTTCGAAGCGTCATATCCTTCAGTTCATGGGGCGTTCCGATCTCAATGGCCTGACGGTTATCGATATTGGCTGTGGCAGCGGGCTGCATTCGATTGCCATGCTGGATGCAGGCGCCGCCCGGGTGGACGGCTTCGACTATGATCCGGATTCGGTCCGGGCCAGCAAATTTGTCCAGTCGCAAGCGGGCAACCCTGCCAATTGGACCGCGGAGCAGGGGTCGGTTCTCGACGATGCCTACGTCGCCAAATTGCCGCTCTACGATCTGGTCTATTCGTGGGGTGTGCTGCATCACACGGGCGAGGTCTGGCATGCGATTCAAAATGCAGCCAGCCGAGTGAAGCCGGGAGGACTGTTCTACATCGCACTCTACTCGGCCGACGTGCAGAAAGACCCGACTCCGGAGTTCTGGCTTGATGTGAAGCGCCGATACGTTGCTTCCGGTTGGCTGCGGCGCAGGCTCATGGACGGTTGGTACGTCTGGCGTTTCGAGATGTACCGAGATCCGCGCAATTTGCCCGCGTTCCTGCGGCGGGTGCGGGAATACAAGAAAATGCGCGGCATGAACAAGTTTACCGACATCCGCGATTGGCTCGGCGGCTGGCCCATGGAGTTCGTCTACGACAAGGACGCCATCGATTTTGTCGAGAAGATGGGCTTCAAGCTCGAGAAGATCGCAACCGGCGAAGCAAATTCCGAATTCCTGTTTGTTCGGAATGCGTAGAGGAACGATGCTATGTGCTCTGCCGCATGGGATCGCGACAAGGCGTTCGCGGTCGCGGCGAGGATGTCATTGATTTTCAGACAATGAGCCCACTCCCGATCATATACGTGATCGGCTCCCTCGATGTCGGGGGAGCCGAGCGGCATCTGGCACAGATCATCCCGAGACTTGATCGCGGCCGATGGAAGCCAGTCGTTTGTTGCTTGACCGAAAGAGGCAAGCTCGCAGACGGTCTGGAGGCGGCCGGCTTCGAGGTGATAGCCCGTCCGGTCGCGCGGCGTTCCGGCGGCGCGTCTCGGATACGAAGCTTCGTGCGTCTCGCTGAGACGGTACTCTGGCTTTGCCGGGTCATGCGCCGATTTCGTCCGGCAATCGCTCATTTCTTTTTGCCTGGGGCATACATCCTGGGGGCTCCGGCGTCGATTCTGGCTCGCGTTCCCGTTCGGATCATGAGCCGACGAAGCCTCAATTACTATCAGCGCAACATTCGCTTTAGTCCTGCGATCGAAGGCTGGCTGCATCCACATATGACGGCCATTCTCGGCAATTCAAACAGCGTGGTGCGCCAACTGCATGATGACGAAAACGTCCGGGCAGATCGGCTCGGCCTGATCTACAACGGCATCGATTTCGCAAAGTATCAAAAGTCTTCGATGGTGCGGCAGGGCGTGCGTGCCTCCCTCGAAATCGATCAAGACGCGCTTGTTTTCATTATGGTGGCAAACCTCATCCCTTACAAAGGACATCAGGATTTGCTCGTGGCCTTCTCGATGGCTTGCCCCCATTTGCCCGCCGGCTGGAGGCTCTTAGTGGTGGGGCGCGACGACGGAATCGGCGGGGCGCTGCGTGAACAAGCGACGAATCTCAAAATAGCTGACAACGTGCTCTTTCTCGATTCAAGAAGCGACGTGCCTGACCTCCTGTGTGGCGCGGACATCGGTGTTCTGTCCTCGCACGAGGAGGGGTTCTCGAACGCGGTGCTCGAGAGCATGGCGGCCGGACTTCCAGTGATCGCAACTGACGTGGGAGGGAACCCGGAGGCGAACATCAACGGAGAAACCGGGGTCATTGTGCCGCCGCGTGACCCCAAGGCGATGAGCGAGGCGATACTTCTTCTCTCCGCGGACGGGGCATTGCGCGCCAGAATGGGCATGAAGGCGGCAGACCGGGCTGAAAAGACCTTCAGCCTGGATGCTTGTGTGTCGCGCTATGAGGATCTTTATCGCGGTTTGCTGGAGGGCAAGATTCCGAATGATATCCCGAGCATCCGGCTTTCGAAGTAATCTATCCCCACCGTTCACGCCAGGCTTCGAACATCAAGACGTCCCAGAGCGCGTATTGCCAGTTGCGCTTGCGCGACAGATGCTCGGTCCAGTGCCGGCGAATGAGCGCGACGTCGAAGAGATCCGTCTCCCGCAACCGCTTCTCGGAAAGCAGATTTTCCGCCCACTGCCGCAACGGGCCGCGCAGCCATTCGTCGAGTGGAACAGAAAAGCCCATCTTTGGACGCTCGACGAGATTTCTCGGGACGTGACGGTACAGAACCTGACGTAACAGCCATTTGCTGACGCCGCGCCGGATCTTGACGGAGTGCGGGAGCCGCCAGGCCATTTCGACAACGCGGTGATCGAGCAGCGGCACTCTCGCTTCAAGAGCGACCGCCATGCTCGCACGATCGACCTTCGTCAGGATATCGTCGGGAAGATAGGTCACCGAGTCGAGGAATTGCATTCGATCGAGCAAGTTCGGAAAGTCAGTCCGTACGGAATTGTCCCACAAGACCCCACGGGCTTCCGCCACGCCGGGCGCGATGCTATCCGGGTCCCAATGGCTGATCAGCTTTCTGTACAGCTCATCGGCATCGTTCAACCCGAGCACGTTCGCGAATTTATGAATCTTGTCGCCCGGCAGTCGTGGATAGCTGTGCTCCGGAAGGTAGTCGAAAATCGCGTTCCATCGCTCCGAGCTTACCGAAGTCAGGCCCGCTGCGAGTGCCTTTCGCGCGGGGGTCGGCACCAGCGAAAGCATCCTCCAGGAACGCCGGGTCAGCTGATATCGATTGTAGCCCGAGAAGAGTTCGTCGCCGCCATCGCCCGAAAGTGCGACGGTGACGTGCTTGCGTGTCATCGCCGAAACCAGGTAGGTCGGAATCTGTGACGAGTCAGCGAACGGCTCGTCGAAGATTTCGGAAAGCTTCGGTACGACCTCGAGCGCTTGCTGCGAGGTTGCGATGAGTTCGGTGTGCTCGGTTCCGAGATGCTTGGCGATCGCAGCGGCGTGAGGTGCCTCGTTAAAGGCCTTTTGCTCAAAGCCGATCGAGAACGTCTTTACCGGTCCGACGTTTGCGGCCTTCATCAACGCGACGACGGTCGATGAATCGATTCCGCCGGAAAGGAATGCGCCGAGCGGCACGTCCGCCATCGTTCGCTTGCGGACGGCATCGACAAGAAGCGTCTCGAGTTGTTCGACCAGCGACGCCTCGTCTCCGGAGAGCGGGTTGCTCAGGCCGTCGAGAGCCACCTGCCGGGCATCCCAGAACTTGTCAATTTGTAGTTCGCGGCCGAATTCCAGGGTCAGAATAGTCCCCGGCTCGAGTTTGTAGACATCCCGATAGATGGTGTGCGGAGCCGGAATATAATTGTGTCGCATGAACGAGGCGACCGCCGCCGGTTCGATCCGCGGCGTCCATCCCGGATGCCGGCGCAGCGCCTTGAGCTCCGAGCCGAACATGAACAGCCCGCCGATCTTGGCCCAATAGATCGGTTTGATGCCGAGTCGATCGCGAATGAGCTTCAGGGTTCGCTGTTGCCTGTCCCAGATCGCGATCGCAAACATGCCGATCAGTCGGTCAGCCGTGGCGCGGATTCCGTATCGCGCGAACGATTCGAGCAGGACCTCGGTGTCCGAATGTCCGCGAAAACGGTGGCCGGTCGCTTCGATCTCGGCTCGGATTGGAAGGTGGCTGTAGACCTCGCCATTGTAGACCATCACGAAGCGGCCATCGGCCGAGTGCATGGGCTGGTGTCCGGCGGGCGAAAGATCCACGATCGACAGGCGGCGGTGAACGAGGGCAACACCAGCTTCGGCATCGACCCATATGCCGTGGTCGTCGGGACCGCGATGTTCCAGGCTGACGTCCATGGCGTCGGCGATGGATTTAAGCTGGTCGACCGATGTCCGACTGCTGGGGTCCGCGAGAAATCCGGCGATTCCGCACATCGTGCCCTACTGGAAGGCTTGCAAATCGGTCAGCGGGCAGGGGCCGAGCCAGGGAGATTGCCCGTCCAGCAGAATTAGCTCATATCGCATCTAAACCACGACAATAAGACGGCATCCACGGTTGATGACCTGGCTCAGGCGCGAACCAATAGCCGCGAAGGTTATCCCGAGGGAACTGGATAAGGCAAAGTTGGCGACGCCGGTATTGGGTCGACGAAGCTCAGAGCCGACGCATTTTGGCCGTGTCGCAGGTGTCTCAAAGGACGCAAGAGGGGCCGAGGAGGTTAATACGCCTTCGTATTCTCTTTAGGTCGCCCTGGCAATAGCGCGCATTTTTTGCGGCAGAATCCTTGGTAACTTAAGGACTTTCGCTCTTGCGACGTCGGCTGTATGGCGGCTAAACAACCGGCCTCGATGGTACGCCTGAGCCGGAACTTCCTTTATGTCACATTTCCGAAAGATTGCAGTTATTGGGTTGGGCTATGTCGGCCTTCCCGTTGCGGTTGCCTTCGCCCGCAAAAGAATACCCGTCGTTGGTTTTGACGTGGACCGCAGCCGTGTTGCCGAGCTCAGCAAGGGATATGACCGTACGCGTGAAGTCGACGCCGAAGATCTTCGCCATCCGTCGCTGACGTTCTCCGTGGATTCGGTGGCGATCCGGGACTCGGATTTCTTCATCGTCACTGTGCCGACGCCAATCGACGATGCGCACCGGCCGGATTTGGGGGCAATGATTGCCGCATCGCGCACGGTCGGCGGTGCGCTCAAGAAGGGTGACATCGTCGTCTACGAATCGACGGTTTATCCGGGCGCGATCGAGGAGGAATGTATCCCCATCCTGGCCGAGGTCTCCCATTTGAAGCCGGGCGTGGACTTCACGGTCGGGTACTCTCCCGAGCGGATCAATCCCGGTGACAAACTGCACCGTTTCGAGACCATCATGAAGGTCGTCTCTGCTCAGGATCCGAAAACGCTCGACATCGTTGCTAATGTCTATGGGTCCGTCGTAACGGCCGGCATCCATCGCGCACCTTCCATCAAGGTGGCCGAGGCTGCCAAGGTCATCGAGAACACGCAGCGCGATCTGAACATCGCGTTCATGAACGAGCTATCGCTGATCTTTCAGGTGCTGAATATCGACACTGGCGACGTTTTGGCGGCCGCGGGCACAAAATGGAATTTTCTGCCGTTTCAGCCCGGCCTCGTTGGCGGCCACTGCATCGGCGTCGACCCCTACTATTTGACTTTTCGTGCCGAGCGAGCGGGCTACCATCCGGAGGTGATTCTGGCCGGTCGCCGGATCAATGACGGCATGGGTCAGCGCATTGCGCGTGAATGTGTTCGAATGCTGCTTCGCGGGAAGGGCAAGGGGGGCAAAAGCACCGTCACGGTACTTGGCCTGACCTTCAAGGAAAATGTCCCGGATACGCGCAACTCCCGTGTGGTCGACATCATTCGTGAGCTTGAGACATTTGGTATTCACGTTCAGGTGCACGATCCTCTCGCGAATGCGGAGGATGCAAGCCATGAATATGGGCTGACGCTGACTGATCTCGATGACCTGCGCCCGGCGGATGCGGTTATCCTGGCCGTCGCGCATGATAGCTATCTCGCCGGTGGCTGGCCGCTCTTTCAGCGCCTATTGGATGGCGGCACGGGCCTCATTCTGGATGTCAAAGCGAAGCTCGACCGTAGCGTAGCTCCCGCCGGCATCGAGCTCTGGCGGCTATAGAACAATGGCTGAGAAAGCGATGTCGCACGATACACCACTGGTCACTGGAGCTGCCGGGTTCATTGGCTTTCATGTTGCCCAGCGCCTCTTGGCGGCGGGCCGCAAGGTCGTCGGCCTGGACATCGTGAACGACTATTACGATCCTCAACTGAAGGAAGCACGTCTCGAGATCCTGAAGCGCGACCCGAACTTCACTTTTGTGAAGCTCGATTTGACTGATCGCGCGGGTATCAAGTCGCTCTTTGCCGCGTATCGTTTTCCTGTCGTTGTCCATCTCGCCGCCCAAGCCGGCGTGCGCTACTCGCTGGAGCATCCACATGCCTATGTGGATGCAAACCTGGAAGGCTTCATCAATATTCTTGAAGGATGTCGCCACAACGGGTGCGGACACTTGCTGTTTGCATCATCGTCATCGGTCTACGGCAGCAATACAAAACTGCCCTTCTCGGTGCATGACAATGTCGACCATCCGATCAGCCTGTACGCCGCGTCAAAGAAGGCCAATGAGTTGATGGCGCACTCGTACAGCCATCTGTACGGCATCCCTGCTACCGGCCTGCGGTTCTTCACGGTCTATGGTCCGTGGGGCCGCCCGGACATGGCCATGTTCATTTTCGCGAAAGCGATTTTGAGTGAAACGCCGATCAAATTGTTCAACAACGGTGATATGCGCCGTGACTTCACTTTTGTTGACGATATCGCCGAAGCGATCATCCGCCTCATGGCGCGGCCACCTCAGGGGCAATCAATCCCCCCCACAGCCGCGCCCGATCCTTCGAGCAGCAGGGCGCCCTGGAAGATCTACAATATCGGCAACAATAACCCCGAGGAGCTCTTGCACGTCGTCTCTCTGCTGGAGAAGGAGCTCGGCCGGAAAGCAATCAGGGAACTGCTTCCGATGCAGCCCGGCGATGTGCCGGCGACCTATGCAGACATTGAAGATCTGGCGCGGGACATCGGATTTCGGCCTGCGACCAGCATCGAGGATGGGATCGCGCGATTTATCAAGTGGTACCGCGAGTACCACAAGGTTTGACAGGGAGCCGACATTCGGGCGTCGGCGCGGATCGGGCTTGCTCCCCACTGCCCGGCGACGAACATGGCGGAATCGGCGTGCCGTCCGCCACCTGATCGGCGCATGGCCTTGCTTTATCCCGGGTTTTCTGGGTAATGGAACGCTACCGTGCGGCTCGCAAGGCCGCTTGTTCCCTCGGCTCTTCGGCTGGTTGCACTGGCCAGCCACGAGACAAGACAGGGCCTGTTGCATGATCAGATTTGGCCTGCTCGGGTGCGGGCGCATCGCCAAGCGTCACTCGGATCTCCTGGGTGGCAATCACATCGAAGGAGCGAGCCTGGTCGCGGTCTGCGATCCGATCCGCGCGCGCGCCGATGCGGTTGCCGGGAAGTTCGGCGTTGCGGCCCATTACGACATGGACGAATTCCTGGCGCGGAAGGACATCGATGCCATCGCCGTGCTGACGCCGAGCGGTCAGCACCCCGCGCATGTGATCGCCTGCGCGAGGGCCGGCAAGCACGTCGTGGTCGAGAAGCCGATGGCGCTGCGTCTGCAGGACGCCGACGACATGATCCGGGCCTGCGACGAGGCCGGCGTCAAGATGTTCATCGTCAAGCAGAACCGCTTCAACGTGCCGGTAGTCAAGGCGCGCGAGGCGCTCGACGCCGGCCGCTTCGGCAAGCTCATCCTGGGGACGGTCAGGGTGCGCTGGTGCCGCGACCAGGCCTATTACGACCAGGACGATTGGCGCGGCACCTGGGCCTATGACGGCGGCGTGCTGACCAATCAGGCGAGCCACCATGTCGACATGCTAGAGTGGTTCTTCGGCGACGTCGTGAGCGTGCATGCGCGCGCGGCAACGGCGCTGGCCAACATCGAAACCGAAGATACGGCGGTTGCAACGCTGAAGTTCCGCAATGGCGCGCTCGGGATCATCGAGGCGACCACCGCGGCGCGCCCGACCGATCTCGAGGGCTCGCTCTCGATCCTGGGCGAAAAGGGCACGGTCGAGATTTCGGGCTTCGCGGTCAACCAGATCCGGCACTGGCGCTTTGTCGACGAGCTGCCGTCGGACAAGGACGTCGTGGAGAAGTTCTCGGTCAACCCGCCCAACGTCTACGGTTTCGGCCATCAGGCCTATTATCACCATGTGGTCGATTGCCTCGAGAACCAGCGCGCCGCGCTGGTCGACGGGCTCGAGGGCCGCAAGAGCCTGGAGCTGATCTCGGCCCTCTACGAGTCGATCGAGACCGGCGAGGAAGTCGCGCTGCGCTTCACGCCACGGCTGAGCCGGCTGGGCGTCGTTTCGTGAATCGGCCGGAGGTGCATCAGGCCAGCGTGCGCGATGTCGCGTTCGGCGAACGCGTCAAGATCGTCGAGCCGTGCAACCTCTATGGCTGCAAGCTCGGCGACGACTGCTTCGTCGGCCCCTTCACCGAAATCCAGAAGGGCGTGATCGTCGGGGCGCGCACCCGCGTGCAGTCGCATGCCTTCGTCTGCGAGCTCGTCACCATCGGCGAGGATTGTTTCATCGGGCACGGTGTGATGTTCGTCAACGACACGTTCTCCACCGGCGGCCCGGCGCGTGGACGCAAGGAGCTGTGGCGCGAGACGGTGATCGGCAACCGGGTGTCGATCGGCTCCAATGCGACGATCATGCCGGTCAGGATCGTCGACGACGTCGTCATCGGCGCCGGATCGGTGGTGACCAAGCACATCACGACGCCTGGCACCTATGCCGGCAATCCGGCGCGCCGGCTGCTGACAAGCCAATAGGGCAATAGGGGAATATCGATGGCGGTGCCGTATGCCGACCTGCAACTGCAATACCAGTCCATCAAGGGCGAGATCGACGCTGCGATCGCCGGCGTGATCCGTGACAACGCCTTCATTCGCGGCAGCTATGTCGACGCCTTCGAGCGCGAATTTGCGGCGGCGGCCGAGGTCGCTCATTGCGTGTCCTGCGCCAACGGCACCGACGCGCTTTACCTCGCCATGCGCGCGCTGAAGGTGAAGCCGGGCGACGAGGTGATCACGACGGCGCATTCCTGGATCTCGACCGCTGCGATGATCACCCACTCCGGTGCCACCGTCGTCTTCTGCGACACCGACGAGGCGACGTTCACGATCGATCCGGCGGCCATTGAGGCCGCCATCACGCCGCGCACGGTCGGCATCATCCCGGTGCATCTCTATGGCCAGCCCGCGGATATGGACGCGATCATGGCGATCGCGCAGAAGCACAAGCTGTGGGTGATCGAGGATTGCGCCCAGGCCCATCTCGCGCGCTACAAGGGCCGCATGGTCGGCACCTTCGGCGAGGCCGCGACCTATTCCTTCTATCCCGGCAAGAATCTCGGCGCGATGGGCGATGCCGGCGCGGTCGTCACCAACGACGCGGCGCTCGCCGAGCAGATGGCCATGCTGGCGCGCCATGGTGGACTGGTGAAGCACCAGCACCACATCGAAGGCATCAACAGCCGGCTCGACGGCATGCAGGCCGCGATCCTCTCGGCCAAGCTGCCGCATCTTGCCGCCTGGACCGAGGCCCGGCAGGCCGCCGCCGAGATCTATGATGCCGGCCTCAATCAGATCGAGGATGTCGTGGTGCCCGAAGTCGCGCCGGCGCGCCGCCACGTCTATCACCTCTACACGATCAGGCATCCGCGCCGCGACGCGCTCGCCGCTCATCTCAACGCCAATGGCGTGCAGACCGCCATCAACTATCCCACTGCGCTGCCGTTCCTGCCGGCCTATGCGCGGTTCGATCATCGGCCGGAGCAGTTCCCCAACGCGCATCGCGATCAGGGCCGGATTCTCTCGCTGCCGATGTTCGCCGAGATCACGCGCCGGCAGCAGGACGAGGTGATCGAGCTGATCCGGAAGTTCTGACCGCGATCGCGCGGCCTCGCGCTTGACGCTGTGGTCTTCAGCTCCCGAGCAGCAGAGGCCTCAGGAACTTTTCCAGATTGGAGCCTGAGAACAGGTAGCTCTTCAGCCCGGCCGCTCGTGCCGCCTCGAGATCCGTCGGCTGATCGCCGACCAGGAAGCTGCGTTCGACGTCGACCGGAAAGCGTTCCAGCAGATCATTGATCATGCCCGGCGACGGTTTGCGCCGGTGGCTGACCTGCCGATATCGTTCAACCGTCCCTTCAGGATGGAACGGGCAGTATTCAAAGGCGTCGATATGCGCGCCGATCCTGCGAAGCTCATCGGCCATCCAGTCGTGAAGCTCCTGGACATGTGTCTCCTCGTAGAGACCCCTTGCGACGCCTGACTGGTTGGTTACGACGAACGCAAAATACCCCATGTCGTTGACCGCCTTGACCGCCTCGCGCGCGCCGTCGATCCAGACCAGCCTGTGGCTTTCAAACAGGTAACCGATGTCTTGGTTCAGGACGCCGTCCCGATCGAAGAAGACGGCCGGCTTTCGCGGCTGATCTCCGGAAGCGCTGCTCATGAGGTGATGATCCGTCCATCTCCACGGGGCACGAGCTAGCTCAATAGTTCACAACGCCGCGCGCGACAAATGCGGACTGATCAAACGCCGGGTGATCTCAAGGCCTAGCGCTCGTCTGCAATCACCTTGCCGTCGTTTGGCAGCGAGCCGGTGCCGACCAGCTCGACGGTGCCGCCGAGCTTTGTCACGGCACGCAGCGTTGCCGCGACGTCGCTCTGCAGGGCATCCGCCGCCGAGGCGCATTCGGCCCTCAGCGTCATGGCGTCGGCCTCGCCGGCGCGCGTGACGACAAGGCGCAGCCGTCCGAGCTCGGGATGGCGCTTGCCGATCTCCGCGATCTGGTCGGGTCGCACGAACATCCCCTTCACCTTGGTGGTCTGGTCGGCGCGGCCCATCCAGCCCTTGATTCGCATGTTGGTGCGTCCGCAGCGGCTTGGGCCGGTCAGGGCGGCGGTCAGATCGCCGAGCGCGAGGCGAATCCAGGGATGGTGCGGATCGAGCGAGGTCACCACGATCTCGCCGACGTCCCCCGGCGCAACCGGATCGCCGGTGCCGGGCTTGACGATCTCCAGGATCAGGTCCTCGTTGACCGTCATTCCCTCGCGCGCCGCCGTCTCGAACGCGATCAAGCCGAGATCGGCAGTACCGAAGGCCTGGTAAGCCTCGACGCCGCGCGACTTCATCTCCTCCTGCAATGATTTCGGAAATGCCGCGCCTGAGACCAGCGCGCGCTTGATCGAGGACACATCGCGGCCGGCGGTAGCGGCGGCGTCGAGCAGGATCTTCAGGAAGTCCGGGGTGCCGCTATAGCCGATCGGGCGATAGGCCTCGATCAGCTCGAATTGCTGCTCGGTATTGCCGGGGCCTGCCGGGATCACCGCGCAGCCGAGCGCCCGCGCCGAGGCGTCGAAGATGAAGCCGCCGGGGGTGAGGTGATAGCTGAAGGTGTTCAGCACCACATCCCCCTCGCGAAAGCCCGCCGCAAAGAGCGCCCGGGCGCCGCGCCAGGGGTCCGCCTGACGGCCCTCGGGCTCGAAGATCGGTCCGGGCGAGGTGAACAGCCGAGCGAACGAGCCAGGCGTGTCGGCCACGAAGCCGCCGAACGGCGGGGCGGCCTTGTGCAGGGCCGGCAGTTCCGACTTGCGCAGCACCGGCAGCCCGGCCAGCGCCTCCCGGCTGGTGATGGAGGCGGGGTCGGTGCCCCTCAACAGGTTGGCATAGGCCGGCGCCGCCATCGCCTTGCGCAGCACCTCGGGCAGCCGGGCGAACAACGCGGCCTCGCGATCGGCCGGATCGCGCGTTTCAAGGGCGTCGTAATGGTCGGTCATGGCAGGTCCTTGAGAGGATATGCGCGGGTTGCGTGCCGGTCCGCCCGTGCTATCAGACGGTGACCGCTGACATTGGGACGGTTCCAGGGAGCACAATGGCTGAGGCAGAGAGCGTTGCGGCGGACGGGGCCGCCGACGTCGTCGCGAGGCTGAAGCGCCGCATCGTCGACCAGGCCCTGCCGCTGTGGTCGACCGCAGGCTGGGACAGCAGCGCCGGCGGCTTTGTCGACCGGCTGCACCAGGACGGGACAGCGGACCGCGCCGCCCCGCGCCGGATCATGGTGCAGGCCCGCCAGATCTATTGCTACGCCAAGGCGGCCCAGCTCGGCTGGTATCCGGAAGGACGCGCGATCGCGCTGAAGGGGCTGGACTACCTGCTGGCCAAGGCCAAGGCGCCGGACGGCCGGCCCGGCTTCGTCTACAGCCTGACCGCGGAGGGCGGCGTGCACGATCCGCTGCGCGACACCTACGGCCACGCCTTCGTGCTGCTCGCGCTCGCGACCGTCTACGGCCTCGACCAGGACGCCCAGATCCGCGCCGAGATCGACGCGCTGCTGTCGTTCCTCGATACCCAGCTGCGCTCGCCCCATGGCGGCTTTCACGAGGGCCTGCCGCCCTCGATGCCGCGCCGGCAGAACCCGCAGATGCATCTGTTCGAGGCGATGATCGCCTGCTTCGACGCGACCCACGATTTGTCGTTCCAGAACCGCGCCGGCGATTTCTTCGCGCTGTTCCTCGCCAACCTCTACGACAAGCAGACGCGCACCCTCGGCGAATATTTCGAGGAGGACTGGTCGAAGATCCCGCCGGTCAGCGTCGAGCCTGGACACCTCGCGGAATGGGTCTGGCTGCTGAAGGGATTCGAGCGCATCACCGGCTGCCCGACCGGGCGCCCGCGCGGCGAGCTGCTGGCGTCGGCGCTGCGCTATTGCGATGCGGCCACCGGCTGCCTGGTCGACGAGGGCGACGCAGAGGGCAATATCCGCCGCCACACACGGCGGCTTTGGCCGCAGAGCGAGCTGGCGAAGGCGTGGATCGCGCAAGCCGAGTCGGGCGAAGCCGGCGCGGCGGACGAGGCGCGTGCGGCGCTGGTGCTGCTCGAGCGGCACTATCTCGGCCATGCCGTGGCCGGCGGCTGGTACGATCAGTTCGACCGCGACGGCAATTCGCTGGTCGCCACGATCCCGGCGTCGTCGTTCTATCATGTGCTTTGCGCGGTCACTGAAGCGGAGCAGGTGCTCGGATAGAACCGCCTTCCTGGTCTGACGCGTTTTCTGCACACGCAACTCCGCCCGAAAACGCTCGCTATCCTCACAGCCAGCGCTTGCGCCGCTTGAAGCTCTTCAGGTTCTTGAAGCTCTTGCGCTGGTCGCCGGCGCCGCCGAGGTAGAATTCCTTGACGTCCTCATTGTCGCGCAGCTCGTCGGCGGAGCCGTCGAGCACGACCTTGCCCTGTTCCATGATGTAGCCATGGCTCGCGACCGAGAGCGCGGCGCGCGCATTCTGCTCGACCAGGAGGATCGTGACGCCGAGGTCGCGGTTGATCTCCTTGATGATCGCGAACACTTCCTTGACGAGCAGAGGCGATAGCCCCATCGACGGCTCGTCCATCAGGATCATCTTCGGGCGCGCCATCAGCGCGCGGCCGATCGCGAGCATCTGCTGCTCGCCGCCGGAGAGATAGCCGGCGAGGCCGGTGCGCTCCTTCAGGCGCGGGAAATACTTGAACACCATGTCGATGTCATCGGAGACCTCGCCGTCGCGCCGGGTGAAGGCGCCGAGCCGCAGGTTCTCCAGCGACGTCATATCGGCGACGATGCGGCGGCCTTCCATCACCTGGAAGATGCCGCGGCGGACGATCTTGTCCGGATCGATGCCGTTGATGCGCTGGCCCTCGAACAGGATCTCGCCGCGGGTGACCTCGCCGTCCTCGGTCTTGAGCAGGCCGGAGATCGCCTTCAGCGTGGTCGACTTGCCGGCGCCGTTGGCGCCGAGCAGCGCCACGATCGCGCCCTTCGGCACTTCGAGGCTGAGGCCGCGCAGCACCAGGATGACGTCGTCATAGACGACCTCGATGTTGTTGACGCTGAGCAGCGGCGGCGGCGGGACGGCCGTCGGCATCGGGCGGGTGGCTTCGAGGGTTTCGTTCATGGTCTGTGTTACCCTTCGACGTCATTGCCGGGCTTGACCCGGCAATCCATCGATCGGAATACGTCTTCGCTTGATGGATGCGCGGGTCGAGCCCGCGCATGACGATTTGTGGACGTGATCAGCCGTTGCCTTACCACCCAAACCATTCCGGCTTGCGCGGTAGGTCGACGGTCTTCACCTTCTCGAGCTTGATCGTGCCCTTGCCCATCAGGTCGTTGATGTCGCCATCGGTCGCGCCCGAGATCTTCGAGCGATACAGGTCGACCTTCGTGGTCGGGCGGTGATCCTTTTCGGTCCAGGTCGACGGATTGCAGACGCCGTCCATGCCGGCCGGCACCCAATCCTTCTTCTGGTAGAAGCCCTTGGCGACGTTCTCGCCGGTGGCGCCGCCGTTCTTGGCGGCCCAGTCGAGCGCCTCCTTCAGATAGAGCGCGCTGCAGACCGCGGCGATGTAGTGCACCGGCCGATAGACCTTGCCGGACGGGTCGGACATCTTGGAGATTTCCATCACGGTCTTCATGCCGGGCGCGTTGCCGCCCCAGCTCACCGCCGTGCGGAGCGGGAAGATCACGCCGTCGGCTGCATCGCCGGCGGTCTTCGCCGCGTTCTCGTCCATGCCCCAGACATTGCCGAGGAATTGGACATCGACGCCGGCGGTCTTGCAGGCCTTCAGCACCGAGATGTTCGAGGCCGCCGTGTTGCCGAGATAGGCATAATTTGCGCCCGAGCTTTTCAGGCTGAGACACTGCGCCGAGTAGTCGCCGGGGGACAGCGCGAAGACCAGCGGCGGCAGCACCTCGAATCCGAGCTCGGTCGCCAGCGCTTCACCGGCCGCCTTCGGCGCGTTCGGATACGGATGGTTGGCGCCCATGTGGACGAATTTCGGCTTGCCGGGCTTGCCCTTGGCCTTCCAGTCCTCCGCGGCCCAGGTCAGCATCGCGCGCATCGAGTCCGAATAGCTCGGGCCGTAGAAGAAATTGTAGGGTGCGGGCTTGGCCTTGCCGCTGGTGCCTTCCGGATCGGTCAGCGCGGCGGCGTAGGAGCCGGAGATGTCCGGGATCTTGTCCTGCGCCAGGAAGCCGGTGAGGGCTTCGGTATCCGCCGTGCCCCAGCCCATGATCGCCGCGACCTTGCCGTCGGGCGCTGACCATTTCTTGTACAGCGCGATGGCGCGCGGCACCTGGTAGCCATAGTCGTTGCTGTCGACATTGAGCTGCTTGCCGCCGATGCCGCCGTTCTTGTTCACCCAAGCGAAGGTGTCCGCGACGCCCTGGCCATAGGGGGTGCCGACGTCGGACGTGCCGCCCGAGAGGTCCTGCAGATGGCCGATGGCGATCTGCGCCTGCGCGGTGGTGGCCGCGCTGCTGATCAGCAGCGCAACGGAGACCGAGCTCAAAAGGGATCTAATCGTCATTTTTTTCTTTCCTCCTGCCTATTCGTTGAACCGAATTTTGAGTTGCGTTCCGTGCCTTGCGTCAATGCGAGAACGGGTAGAGCTTCCAGTAGGCCTTGATCTGCCGCCAGCGATGCGCGAGGCCGTCGGGCTCGAACATCAAGAAGCCGATGATGATCAGGCCGATCGCGATCTCGCGCAGGAAGGTGATGTTGTTGTTGAGCTGCAGCGCCTTGTCGATGGCGCCGCCCTTCAGCCAGGCGCTCAGCCATTCCATCGACTCCGGCAGCAGCACCACGAAGGCCGTGCCCATCAGCGTGCCCATCACCGAGCCGGTGCCGCCGATGATGACCATGGCGAGGAACAGCACCGAGCGCTCGATGCCAAAACCTTCCTGCGAGACCACGAGCTGATAGTGCGCGTAGAGCGCGCCGGCGATGCCGGCAAAGAAGGCGGCAAGCCCGAACGACAGCGTCCGGTACTTGGTGAGGTTGATGCCCATGATCTCGGCGGAGAGATAGTGATCGCGGATCGCGACCAGCGCGCGGCCGTCGCGGGTGCGCATCAGATTGGTGACGAGCAGGTAGCTGATCACCACGTAGGCGAGCACGACGTAGAAATACTGCCGGTCGCCGCGCAGGGTGTAGCCGAAGATCGAGAACGGGTTGGCGCTGGCGGGCACCGAGCCGCCCGAGAACCATTCGGCGCGCGAGAAGAAGTCGAGCAGGATGTATTGCGCGGCGAGCGTTGCGATCACGAGATAGAGTCCCTTCAGCCGCGCCGCCGGCACGCCGAAGATCAGCCCGACCAGTGCCGTGACGACGCCGGCGAGGGGAATGGCGAAGAACACCGGGATCGGCGCGTTGTTGGAGATGTAGGCCGAGGTAAACGCGCCGAACAGGAAGAACGCGGCGTGGCCGATCGAGATCTGGCCGGTGAAGCCGACCAGCACGTTGAGGCCGAGGGCCGCGATCGCGAAGATGCCGATCTGGATCGCGATCGAGAGCAGGTAGTTGGACAGCAGCATCGGCGCGAAGCAGGCGAGCACGATGCCGAGGATCGCGAAATTGCGGCTGGTCGCGGTCGGGAAGATCGTGGTGTCGGCCGCGTAACTCGTGCGGAAATCGCCCGAGGGGATGAGTGTGCTTGTCGCCATTGATCAGACCCGCTCAATATCCTTCGTGCCGAACAGGCCGTACGGCTTGATCATCAGAATGATGATCAGGACGTAGAACGGCGCGATCTCGTAGAGATTGCCCCAGTGCAGGTACTGGCTGTCGACATACTGGGCGACGTTTTCCAACAGCCCGATGATGATGCCGCCGAGCACGGCGCCGCCGACCGAGTCGAGCCCGCCCAGGATCGCGGCCGGAAACACCTTGATGCCGTAGGCGGAGAGGCCGGACGACACGCCATTGACCACCGCGACCACGACACCGGCGACCGCCGAGACGGTGGCCGAGATCGCCCACGCCATCGCGAACACGTTCTTGACCGAAATGCCGAGCGACTGCGCGACCTGCTGGTTGAAAGCGGTGGCGCGCATCGCAAGGCCATATTTGGAGGCGCGGAAGAACCAGGCCATGCCGACCATCATGGCGAGCGAGACCACGAGGCTCATGACATAGACGGTCTGGATCTGCAGCCCGAACAGGCTGACCGACTGGCTCTGGAACACGCGCGGGAACGGCTGCGGGTTGACGCCGAAGATCCACTTCAGCGCGGCCTGGAACACCGTCGACAGGCCGATCGTCACCATGATCACGGAGATGATGGGCTCGCCGATCATCGGACGCAGGATCACGACCTGGATCGCGATCCCGAAGATGAACATGAAGACCAGCGTGATTGGCATGCCGACCCAGAACGGCACCTGATACTTCGTCAGCAGCGCCCAGCACACCCAGGCGCCGACCAGCAGCAATTCGCCCTGCGCGAAGTTCACGACCTGCGTCGCCTTGTAGATCAGCACGAACGACATCGCGACCACGCCGTAAAGCGGGCCGACCACGAGGCCGTTGACGATCAACTGGATCAGGAACTGGGTGTTCATGGGGTACGGTCGCTCCGGACTGCGGCGCCAGCACCCTCTCCCCTTGCGGGAGAGGGTGGCTTCGCAAAGCGAAGCCGGGTGAGGGGTTGTCTCCGCATCGGGATCGTGGAGAGGGTACCCCTCACCCAAGCGAGTTCGTGTCGACTAACGGTGTAGCCCTCTCCCACAAGGGGAGAGGGCACATTCATGAGCACCGCGTTCTGGTCGCGCAACACAGTCATTCCGCGGCCTCCGCGATCACGGCGCGGCCGAGGTCGACGACCTCGAGCGTGGTGCGGACGCGCTGGGTCGAGCCGTCCTGGAAGCGGATCACGGTGTCGACGGGGATGGTGGCCTTGCCGCGGTAGATCGCATCGATGATGTCGGCGTATTTCTCGTTGATCACGCCGCGGCGGACTTTTCGGGTCCGGGTCAGCTCGCCGTCATCGGCATCGAGCTCCTTGTAGAGCAGCAAAAAGCGCGAGATGCGTTGCGCCGGCGGCAGGGTGGCATTGACGGTCTCGACCTCATTCTTGAGCAGCGCATAGACTTCGGGCCGCGAGGACAGGTCGGTGTAGGTCGTGAACGAGATCCGGTTCTTCTCCGCCCATTTCGAGATGATCGAGTAGCGGATGCAAATCATCGCCGCGAGCGCGTCGCGGCCGGCGCCGAGCACCACCGCCTCGGCGACATAGGGCGAAAACTTCAGCTTGTTCTCGATATATTGCGGCGAGAAGCGTTCGCCGCGCGAGGTCTCGGCGAGATCCTTGATGCGGTCGATCACGACAAGCTGCCGGTTGTCGTTGTAGTAGCCGGCATCGCCCGAATGCATCCAGCCGTCCTTGATATCGGCGACCGATGCTTCGGGGTTCTTGTAATAGCCGTGGAACATGTTCGGATGCCGCACCACGATCTCGCCGACGCCGTTGACGTCGGCATTGTCGATGCGGATCTCGATGCTGTCGGCCATCGGCACGCCGGTGGTGTCGGGATCGACCTTGCCTTCGGGATGCAGCGTGTAGGCGCCGAGCAGCTCGGTCTGGCCGTATAGCGTGCGCAGCGGCACGCCCATCGCCTGGAAGAACTTGAAGGTATCCGGCCCGAGCGCCGCGCCGCCGGTCGCCGCCGAGCGCAGCCGCGTGAAGCCGAGCCGGTCGCGCAGCGCACGGAACAAGAGCTGGTCGGCGAACACAGAACGCTTGCCCTCGGCGAGCGCCGCAAGGCCGGTCCTCATGCCGAGGTCATAGAGCCGCTGCTTGAACGGCGAGGCGTCCATCACCCCGGCACGGACGTCGGCCGCGATCGATTCCCAGACTCGCGGCGCGAACAGCACGAAGGTCGGCGCGATCTCGCGGAAGTCGTGCATCATGGTGTCGGGCTCTTCGACGAAGTTGACCTTCATCCGGGAGAGCAGCCCTTTGCCCAGCGCGTAGATCTGTTCCATGATCCAGGGCAGCGGCAGCACCGATACATATTCGTCGTCGGGCCCCTTCGGATCGAAGGCGAGATAGGTCGCGCAGTGCCGCAGCACGCGCCCGGCAGAGAGCATCGCAAGCTTCGGGTTGGCCGTCGTGCCCGAGGTGGTGCAGAGGATCGCGACGTCCTCGCCCTTCGTAGCGTCGACCAGTCGCTCGTACAGTCCAGGCTCGCGCGCGGCGCGGTCGCGGCCCAGCGCAACGAGCTTGCTCGCCTCCATCAATCGCGGATCGTCGTATTTGCGCATGCCGCGCGGGTCGGAATAGACGATGTGCTTGAGGTGGGGCACGCGATCGGCCAGGCCGAGCAGCTTGTCGACCTGTTCCTCGTCTTCGGCGAAGACCAGCTTGGCCTCGCCATAGGTCAGGAGATAGGCGGCTTCCTCGTCGAGCACGTCGCGATAAAGACCGAGGCTCATCGCGCCAATCGCGTGGGCCGCGATCTCGGCGGCGACCCAGTCCGGCCGGTTGTCGCCGATAATGCCGATCACGTCGCCGCGGCCAAGCCCGAGCTCGACCATGCCGAGCGCGAAATCATGGGTGCGGGTCTGGTAGTCGTTCCAGGTGAATTCGCGCCACAGCCCGAAATCCTTCTCGCGCAGCGCGATCTCCTGGCCGTGTTCCTTCGCGTTCAGGCGCAGCATCTTGGGAAAGGTGTCGGCCTGCGCGGCGCGACCGGCATAGTCCATCATGCGGCGCTCTCCCGCACCGCCGGCTTGTCGTCGGGATCGACCAGCGCCTCGTCCTCTTCGCCGAGATAGGCGCGCTTGACATGGGGATCGGCGAGCACGGTGGCCGGATCGCCCTCGGCGATCTTGCGGCCGAAGTCGAGCACCATGACGCGGTGGGAGATGTCCATCACGACGCCCATGTCGTGCTCGATCATCATCACCGTCATGCCGAACTCTTCGTTGAGATCGACGATGTAGCGCGCCATGTCTTCCTTCTCTTCGAAGTTCATGCCGGCCATCGGCTCGTCGAGCAGGATCAGTTGCGGCTCGAGCGCCATCGCCCGGGCTAGCTCGACGCGCTTGCGCAGGCCGTAGGGCAAAGTGCCGGCGGTCGCCTTGCGCACCGATTGCAGATCGAGGAAGTCGATGATCTCCTCCACCTTGCGGCGGTGCTCCAGCTCCTCGCGGCGCGCGCCGGTCAGCCAGTACAGCGATCCCGTGATGAAGTTGTTCTTCAGGAGGTGATGGCGGCCGACCATAATGTTGTCGAGCACGCTCATGTGGTGGAACAGCGCGAGATTCTGGAAGGTCCGGCCGATGCCGAGCCGGGGCCGCGCGTTCGGGTTGAGGCCGGTAATGTCCTGGCCGCGATAGAACAGCTGGCCTTCGGTCGGCCGGTAGCGGCCGGAGATACAGTTGACGATCGAGGTCTTGCCGGCGCCGTTCGGGCCGATGATGGAGAACAGCTCGCCCTCGTTGACGCCGAAGCTCACTTCGGTCAGCGCGCGGACGCCGCCAAAGCGCAATGAGACTCCGCGCACCTCGAGACTATTAGCCACCCTGTTCCCTCCAGATACGGGCGCTTTGGCGCGCTCTTTATCTTCGCTTCGATCTTACATGGGCCGCCGAAGGGAGACCATCCGACTAATGATGCCTGCGTTCGGGAGCATCGCTTGACCCGATCGCCTGCGTCATGCGCGGTAACGCCGCACCCGCCTGCAAGCCCGTCTCTCGCGTCGTCCGCCTTCAGCGATCCATCAAGGAGCTGCGCGACGTTACGCGAGGTGGCTCTGAATACGAGAAAGCGATAGGTTGAATTGTCATGTGCCCGACATTTAGTCAGGAATTTTCGCTGGCATTCCAGGCCTCGGGTCCCTGGCTTCGCGCACGGCGTTGCTGCGGTGCAATATCGTTGCAGTATCTTGGGGGAGGACGCCGTCGCTAGCATGATAGCTGCTGATTACCTGAGGCACATCGCGGCCTGGTCGCGCGAACTGAGCGAGCAAGAAATCGAAATCGCGCGCGCCGGCATTTCCGAAAAATCCTATCGCGCCAACGAATTCATCTTCATGCGCGGCGACAATTTTCAGTACTGGACCGGCATCGTCACCGGGCTGGCGCGCATGGGCATCGTCTCGCGCGGCGGCAAGGCGGCGAGTTTCGCGGGTCTCACCGCAGGCGCGTGGTTCGGCGAGGGGACCGTGCTCAAAAATGAGCCCAGGCGCTACGATGTGGTCGCACTGCGCGACACGCGACTGGCGATGATGGATCGCCGGACCTTCGTCTGGCTGTTCGAGAACAGTGTCGGCTTCAACCGGTTCCTGGTCGGCTCGCTCAATGAGCGGCTCGGCCAGTTCATTGCGCTGCTCGAATATGGCCGCACGCTGGATGCCACCGCGCGGCTGGCGCGCTCGATCGCCTCGCTGTTCAATCCGATTCTCTACCCCGACCTCACCCTGCACCTGGAGATCACCCAGGAGGAGATCGGGGCGCTGTCGGGGATCTCTCGGCAGAACGCGAACCAGTGCCTGAAGCGGCTGGAGCGCGAGGGGCTGTTGCGGCTCGACTATGGCGGGGTGACCATCCTCAACCTCGACCGGTTGCGCCACTACGGGGAATGATGGGATCCAGGCCGCATTTAACCATTTTCGGGGGCGCTGAAGCCCCGATTCAGCAATTGTGATGTTAGACTTGGAGCAGGCCGGATGCTACAGACCGGCCTCGTCGGCGCGCTGTTTGCGCGATCTCTGGAGATGACATGGCAGTTAAGGATTCGGCGGCTCAGGACTCGAAGCGGCGCGTTGCGTTGATCACCGGCGTCACCGGGCAGGACGGCGCGTATCTCGCCGAATATCTGCTCGGCCTCGGTTATACCGTGCACGGGCTCAAGCGTCGCTCGTCCTCACTCAACACCGCGCGTGTCGACCATCTCTACCAGGATCCGCATGTCGGCAACGTCCCGTTCCTGATGCACTATGGCGACATGACCGATTCGACCAATCTGATCCGCCTGGTGCAGCAGATCCGGCCGACCGAGATCTACAACCTCGCGGCGCAAAGCCACGTCCAGGTCAGTTTCGAGAGCCCGGAATACACCGCCAACGCCGACGCGATCGGCGTGCTGCGGCTGCTGGAGGCGATTCGCATCCTCGGCATGGAAAAGGAGGCGCGGTTCTACCAGGCCTCGACCTCGGAGCTTTACGGGCTCGTGCAAGAGGTGCCGCAGAAGGAGACCACGCCATTCTATCCGCGCTCGCCCTATGGCGTCGCCAAGCTCTACGGCTACTGGATCACGGTGAACTACCGTGAGGCCTATGGCATGTTCGCCAGCAACGGCATCCTGTTCAACCATGAGAGCCCGATCCGCGGCGAGACTTTCGTGACGCGCAAGATCACCCGCGCCGTTGCCCGCATCGAGGTCGGCCTCGAGAACAAGCTCTATCTCGGCAATCTCGACGCCAAGCGCGACTGGGGCCACGCCCGCGACTATGTCGAGGGCATGCACAGGATCCTGCAAGTCGACGAGCCCGGCGACTTCGTGCTCGCGACCGGCGAGACGCGGTCGGTCCGCGAGTTCGTCGAGCTGGCGTTTGCCGAGGTCGGCCGCAGCATCGAATGGCGCGGCAAGGGCGTCGAGGAGGTCGGTATCGACAAGGCGTCCGGCAACACCCTGGTACAGATTGATCCGACCTATTTCCGCCCGACCGAGGTCGATCTTCTGATCGGCGACGCCAGCAAGGCGCGCGCCAAGCTCGGCTGGGCGCCGAAGACGCCGTTCGCGCAGCTGGTGAAGGAAATGGTCGCCAGCGATCTCGTCGAGGCCAGGCAGGACGCGGCCAATGGCAAGCACGGCGTTTGAGCTGAAGGACAAGACGGTCTTCGTTGCCGGCCATCGCGGCATGGTCGGCTCGGCGCTGATGCGCCGGCTGGCGCGCGAGGAGGCCGACCTTCTGACGGTGTCGCGCAGCGAGGTCGATCTGCGCGACCAAACCGCGGTCAACGCATGGTTTGCCGCGAAGCGGCCGCAGGCCGTATTCCTCGCCGCCGCCAAGGTCGGCGGCATCGTCGCCAACAACACGCTGCGGGCGGAATTCCTCTACGACAATCTGGCGATCTCGAGCAACGTGATCCAGGCGGCGCACGCCAATGGCTGCCAGAAGCTGATGTTCTTCGGCTCGTCCTGCATCTATCCGCGCCTAGCGCCGCAACCGCTGCGCGAGGATTCGATGCTGACCGGCCCGCTGGAGCCGACCAACGAGCCCTACGCTATCGCCAAGATCGCCGGCATCAAGATGGCCGAGGCCTATCGCAGCCAGTACGGCGCCGATTTCATCAGCGTGATGCCGACCAATCTCTACGGCCCCGGCGACAATTATCACCCCGAATACAGCCACGTCGTCGCCGCGCTGATCCGCCGCTTCCACGAGGCCAAGGTTTCGGGCGCCGGCAACGTCGCGGTGTGGGGCACCGGCACGCCGCGCCGCGAATTCCTCTATGTCGACGATCTCGCCGACGCCTGCATCCATCTGATGAAGACCTATTCATCGCCCGAACTGGTCAATATCGGCACCGGCGAGGACATCACCATCGCCGAGTTCGCGCGCGTCGTCGCGGCCGCCGTCGGCTATCGCGGCGAGATCAGCTTCGACACGTCGCGCCCGGACGGCACGCCGCGCAAGCTGCTCGACGTCGGCCGGCTGGCCAGGCTTGGCTGGCGCGCCACCACCTCGCTCGAGGATGGCATCGCCCTCGCGTACCAGGCCTATCTGCGCGAGACGAAGTGACGCGGTGAACCTCGCGCCCTCCGACTGAGAATATCTGTCGGCTTGGCGACGCCGCGCGGCTAGGATGCGCGTGCCCAAGCGTGCCGCAAGAGCCGCCAGTGCGTCGGAGGAGACATCATGAAGGTTCTACGCCGCCAGTTCCTGCAACTTGCAGCCGCTACGGCTGCGCTGCCGCTCACATTTGGGAAAGCGATTGCCGAGGCCTATCCGGCGCGGCCGGTTCGCCTCGTGATCGGCTATACGCCCGGCGGTTCGGCGGACCTGACGGCGCGCCTGATGGGGCAGTGGCTGTCGGAAAAGCTCGGGCAATCCTTCATTGTCGAGAACCGGCCGGGCGGCGGGACCAACATCGCCACCGAGCAGGCGCTGCGCGCGGCGCCCGATGGCTACACGCTGCTGCTGGTCGCGCCGGCCAATGCGATCAATGCGACGCTCTACCAGAAGCTGCCGTTCGATTTCATGCGCGAGATGGAGCCAATCGCGGGCATCATTCGCTTTCCCAACGTCGTGGTGGTGCACCCCTCGCTGCCGATCAAGTCGATTCCCGAATTGATCGCCTATGCAAAGGCCAATCCCGGCAAGCTCAACATGGCGTCCTCAGGCAACGGTTCGACGATCCACATGTCGGGCGAACTGTTCAAGATGCTGACCGGCATCAACATGCAGCACGTGCCCTACCGGGGCGGCGCGCCGGCGCTCACCGATATGCTGTCCGGCGTGATGCAAGTGATGTTCGACAATCTTCCGACCTGCGCCGAGCACGTCAAATCCGGCAAGCTGCGCGGACTTGCGGTCACCAGCACGACCCGTTCGGACGTGCTTCCGGACCTGCCGCCGGTCGCCGACTTCCTGCCGGGTTACGAGGCGAGCGCCTGGTACGGCCTCGCGGCGCCGAAGAACACGCCGCCTGAAATCGTCGACAGGCTCAACAAGGCCGTCAATGAAATCCTCGCCGATCCCAAGGCCAAGGCGCGCTTTACCGAGATCGGCGCGATCATGCTGCCGGGCTCGGCTGCCGACTTCGGCAGACTGGTGGCCGACGAGACCGAGAAATGGGGCAAGGTGGTCAAGTTCGCCGGCGCCAAGGTTGATTAGAGCGTTTTCGAGCGAAATGGACGCCGGTTCGCGTGAAGAAAACGCGTCAAAACTAGAATCTAGAGCTCCGTTCCGATTCGATCGGAACGGAAAAGGTTCTAGCTTCGCGCCGTCGCGCGCGGCGGATTCTTTGAAAGCGCCGCCGCCATCGCCGATATCAGCGGCCGCATGAAGAAGGCGTCTTCGGCCGGGTAGATGTCGGTGCGCAGGCCTTGGGACTTGAGTTCGTCCGATACCGCCGGTCCGACCGACGCGATCGGCGTACGCTCGAACCCCTCGCGTAACCTGTCCTCGCAACCGCGCGCCCGTGCCACCTCGATCAGGCGGCGGACCTGGCCGAGATTGGTCAGAGCGATCGCGTCGATGCGGCCCTGCGCCATCTCCTCAATCGCGGTGACGATGTTGGCGTCGGCGGCCTGAGCGTCATAGACATAGGGCAGCACCGTATCGACCTCGGCGCCCTGTGCCTTGATCGCGCCGATCAGGCTGGCGTGATCCTTGTCCGGATAGAGCTGCAGGCCGAGCCGATGGCCGGTCAGGTCGAGCTTCGACAGCATCTCGGCGACGCCTTCCGAGGTTGGCTTCTCGGTCGTCATTTGCGGTTCCAGGCCGATCTCGCGCAGTGCCCGGCCGGGTTTGGGGCCGCGAGCGAATTTGCGCGCCTTGGCGAGGCTATCGCCGAACTCCCGCTCGACGCCGATCCGGCGCACGACTTTCATCAGCCGGCGCAGGCCTTCACCGGTCATCAGCACGAGGTCGTCGAGCGGTCGCTCGATGGCGCGGCGAATCCAGGCCTCGATCGGCGCCGGATCGCGCGCATCGTGGATGGTGAACGCTGGGCATTGCAGCACGTCGGCGCCCTGCTCGGCGAGCAGGCGGGAAAACTGCGCCTCCTCGCGCGTCTCGAGGATCAGGATGCGGTAGCCGTTCAGCCGGTCAGCCATGATGGTCCCTAACAAACATTGTCGTCATTTGTTCGATTTGACCCCCGCGGCGGGATTGGCGCAAGGCCGGCTGCGGTGTAGACGAAGGCCGAAAAATGACTGTTCCACGCATCTGCTCAAGCTTTGGTCAATTGGCATGCCCGACCATCAGTTCGTTTTGACCCTGTCCTGTCCGGACCGTCCAGGGATCGTCTCGGCGGTCTCGACGTTTCTCGCCCATAACGGCCAGAACATCCTGGACGCCCAGCAGTTCGATGACGTGGAGACCGGCAAGTTCTTCATGCGCGTGGTGTTTACCGCGGCCGACCTCGCGGTCGAGCTCGCGGCGCTGCAGACCGGATTTGCCGCGATCGCCGAACGTTTCGGGATGGAATGGCAGATGCGCGATCGCGCCAGCCGCCGCCGGGTGATGCTATTGGTGTCGAAGTCCGATCACTGCCTGGTCGACATCCTCTACCGCTGGCGTACCGGCGAACTCGAAATGATCCCGACCGCGATCGTCTCCAACCATCCGCGCGAGACCTATGGCTCGCTCGATTTCGGCGATATCCCGTTCCATCATCTGCCGGTGACGAAGGAGACCAAGCGGCAGCAGGAAGACGCGGTGTGGAAGCTGGCCCAGGACACCAAGACCGATCTCGTGGTACTGGCCCGCTACATGCAGATCCTGTCGGACGAGATGTCGGCGCGGCTGTCAGGCCGCTGCATCAACATCCATCATTCCTTCCTGCCGGGCTTCAAGGGCGCCAGGCCCTACCACCAGGCCCATGAGCGCGGCGTCAAGCTGATCGGCGCCACCGCGCATTACGTCACGTGCGACCTCGACGAAGGCCCGATCATCGATCAGGACGTCGAGCGCATCAGCCATCGCGACACGCCTGAGGATCTCGTGCGCAAGGGGCGCGACATCGAGCGCCGGGTGCTGGCGCGCGCGATCCGCTACCATCTCGCCGATCGCGTCATCCTCAACGGACGCAAGACCGTGGTGTTCGTGGACTGATCCGCGTTCACTTCGGTTGTCGCGCTTTGACGGCTAGGGTGTCGCCCTGCATCGAGGTGCTGCATGAAACTCATCCACATGAGCGACATCCATCTGACGACGCCGGGGAGAACGATCTTTGGCCGTGATCCCATGCAAGAACTTCGAGCGCGCTGGATCAGGTGCTTGCCGATCACCGCGACGCCGAGCTGATGGTGATCTCGGCGATCTTTCGGGTATCGGCGAGCTCGCTGACTATCACTTGCCGCGCGAACGCCTGAACGGGTTCTCAATCCCGGTGCGGCTCTGCATCGGCAATCATGATCATCGCGAGAGGTGTCTCAGCGTGTTTCCCGCGCCGACGCGGACGAGTTCGCGCAAGGCGTTCACGACACCTCGTTCGGCCGCTGCCTGCTGCTTGACACCTACGACCTGCAGACGGCCGCCGGCAGCTTTTGCCCGGCGCGGCAGGCCTGGCTGGAACGCCAGCGCATGACGGCCCGTTCTTCCTGCTCATGCATCACAATCTAATCCCGACCCGCATCGCGCCGCTGGACCGGATCGGCCTGCTCGATGATGCAGGTTCCGATCGATCGTCACGAAGCACCGGAGCAAGATCAGGCACACCTTCTTCGGTCACTGCCACATCGTGCCGGGCGGTTCGGTGCGGGCGTTCCCATGACCTTCGCTGCGCCGAACCACGGCAGCTATTCAGTATTCGCTGAGGTGCTGACCGTCGCCGATCTGCCGGATTCCTACTGGGTGCGTTCGTCGGCGACGACTACGTCACTGTCCACATGGTGGAGTTCGGCTACCGCGGCGAAATCATCCGCGAGGATCACTCCAGCTAGTCTGTCGGGCTGTCGCTTATCCCGTGCACGGCACAACCCGGTGCCTGTCCTGGTCCGGCCGTACGCTCAGTGGGCAGCGTCCTGCGGTGGCGTTGCCGGCTTGGCGTCATCGCCGCGCTCGGCCGCAGGCATCAGGCGCTTGCGCTCCCGCTCCTGCATGAACTTGTCGTATTCGGGGGTACCTGCCCGCGGCGGCGCGTCGGCGGGCAGGCCGCCGGCCCAGGCCGGAATGTAGTCGGCCATGCCGGACGAGAGCTTCCGGTTCACGGTGCCGCATCCTCCGAGCGTACAGGCCGCGAACGCGAGGGCAGTCAGGACAGAGATAGGGCGCGAGAAGATCGGCATGTGAGGCAGGATACAGCCCTGGTCTTTATGGATGATGATCTTGGGCGCGACCGTTCGGCTGCAATTGTGCTTGTTTGTTGACATCGCGGCGCTGTTTGCACGATCGTACAAATGAATCGGGACCGCCAAGGTGCTCTGGTGGCGCGTGATCGGTTCTTAGGCATTGAGTTTCGTGGCGTTCTTGGTATTTTAATACCATTTTCTGAGTTGGGTCCGATCGCGTCCCGCGCGACACACATCCATCGTCCGATTGACAGAGGGCACGGGGAGACGCCTTGTCGCGTTGCGGCTTGGCGGTGACATGGTTGGGTTAAGATAAGCCAACAACCGGAACTAAAGCTCAGCGCCGAAGATCAGAAGGGGGAGGGGGATGTCGATGTTCAATCGTCGCAAAATGTTGCTGTGGGGCGCCGCTTCCGCCGTGCTTCCCGGGTTGTGCGCCAGCGTGCCGGCGTGGGCGGACGACGCCGTCAAGATCGGGCTGATCCTGCCGATGACCGGCGGTCAGGCGTCGACCGGCAAGCAGATCGATAACGCCATCAAGCTCTACATGCAGCAGAAGGGCGACACCGTCGCCGGCAAGAAGATCGAGATCATCCTGAAGGACGACGCCGCGGTGCCGGACAACACCAAGCGGCTCGCGCAGGAACTGATCGTCAACGACAAGGTCAATTTCATCGCCGGCTTCGGCGTGACGCCCGCGGCGCTCGCCGCGGCGCCGCTGGCGACGCAGGCCAAGATCCCGGAAGTCGTGATGGCGGCCGGCACCTCCATCATCACCGAGCGTTCGCCCTATATCGTGCGTACCAGCTTCACGCTGGCGCAGTCCTCCACCATCATCGGCGACTGGGCGGTCAAGAACGGCATCAAGAAGGTCGCGACGCTGACCTCCGACTACGCGCCCGGCAACGATGCGCTGACCTTCTTCAAGCAGCACTTCACCGCCGGCGGCGGCGAGATCGTCGAAGAGGTCAAGGTCCCGCTCGCCAATCCGGACTTCGCGCCGTTCCTGCAGCGCATGAAGGATTCCAAGCCCGACGCGATGTTCGTATTCGTGCCGGCCGGGCAGGGCGGCAACTTCATGAAGCAATATGCCGAGCGCGGGCTCGACAAGAGCGGCATCAGGGTGATCGGACCCGGCGACGTCATGGACGACGATCTGCTCAACAATATGGGCGATGCCGCGCTCGGCGCGGTGACGGCGCATCTCTATTCGGCCGCGCATCCGTCCGCGATGAACAAGGACTTCGTCGCCGCATACAAGAAGGCGTTCGGCAACCGCCCCGGCTTCATGGCGGTCAGCGGCTATGACGGCATCCATCTGATCTACGAGGCGCTGAAGAAGACCAATGGTGCGACCGACGGCGACAAGCTGATCGAGGCGATGAAGGGCATGAAGTGGGAGAGCCCGCGCGGCCCGATCTCGATCGATCCGGAAACCCGCGACATCGTGCAGAACATCTATATCCGCAAGGTCGAGAAGGTCGACGGCGAGCTCTACAATGTCGAGTTCGCGACCTTCGAGGCCGTCAAGGATTCCGGCAAGACCAAGAAGTGACGCGCGAAAGCGCGTCATCCCCGATGTGCAATTGCACATCGAGGGGCGCGCATGAGCGCGAACCCGGGATCTCGAAGTTATGAAAAAGGTTTCGGGTTCAGCGCGCGTGCGCGCTGCCCCGGAATGACGCGCTAATATCGGGATTTCATCGTCTTTCCATGGCCTCTATCCTCACCAACCTGTTCGACGGCGTCGCCTACGGCATGCTGCTGTTCGTGCTCGCCTGCGGGCTTGCGGTGACACTCGGGTTGATGAATTTCGTCAATCTCGCGCATGGCGCCTTCGCGATGGCGGGCGGCTATATCTGCGCCGTGCTGGTGAACAATTCCGGCTGGCCGTTCTTCGCAGGGCTGCCGCTCGCCTTTGTCGGTAGCGCCGTGATCGGCGTCGCGCTGGAGCGCACGCTGTACCGCCATCTCTATAGCCGCAGCCATCTCGATCAGGTGCTGTTCTCGGTCGGTCTGGTGTTCATGTCGGTCGCGGCGGTCGACTACATCATGGGATCGTCGCGGGTCTTCATCAAGCTGCCGGCGGCGCTGGAGGGCCAGATCGACCTGATCGGCGTCGGCATCGGGCGTTACCGGCTGATGATCGTCGTGATCTGCGGCCTGCTCACGCTGGCGCTGCAACTGGTCCTGGCGAAGACCCGGTTCGGCAGCCGGCTGCGCGCCGCGGTCGACGATCCGCGCGCTGCGATCGGGCTCGGCATCAACGTGCCGCAGGTGTTCGCCTTCACCTTCGCGTTCGGCTGCGGCCTGGCCGGTCTCGGCGGCGCGCTGAGTGCGGAGATCCTCGGGCTCGATCCGTACTTCCCGCTGAAGTTCATGATCTACTTCCTGATCGTCGTCACCGTCGGCGGCTCTTCCTCGATCACCGGACCGTTCCTGGCGTCGCTGCTGCTTGGCATCGCCGATGTCGCCGGCAAGTATTACGTGCCCAAGCTCGGCTCCTTCGTGATCTACACGGTCATGATCGTGATCCTGCTCTGGCGTCCGAACGGCCTATTCGGCCGTACCGCGGCACGGTGAGGCGGTCATGACGGCGCTGTCTGACGTATCCACTCACGCGATGGCCAGCGCGCGCTGGCGGGTCAGCGAGGTCGCGTTCTGGGCGCTGGCGCTCGCCTGCGCCTTCCTGTTCCCGTCGCGTTATTTGATCATGACCGACATCGTGCGGCTCGGCCTGTTCGCGCTGTCGCTCGACCTGATCCTCGGCTACGCCGGCATCGTCTCGCTCGGCCACGCGGCCTTTTTCGGCATCGGCGCCTATTCGGCCGGCTTGCTGGCGCTGCACGGCATCATCAACGAGCCCGTCATCGCGCTGGTCGCCGCCGGTCTGGTTGCGGCGCTGCTCGGCTTCCTGACCAGCTTTCTCGTCATCCGCGGTGTCGATCTGACGCGGCTGATGGTGACGCTCGGCATCGCGCTGCTGCTGGAAGCGCTCGCCGAGCGCTTCTCCAACATCACCGGCGGCACCGACGGGCTGCAGGGCATCGAAATGCAGCCGATCCTCGGTCTGTTCACCTTCGACATGTTCGGCAAGACCGGGTTCTTCTACTCGCTGATCATGATGTTCATCCTGTTCCTGCTCGCGCGGCGCGTGGTGCATTCGCCGTTCGGCCTGTCGCTGCGCGCGATCAGGAACAATCCGCTGCGCGCGGCCGCGATCGGCGTGCCGGTCAACCGCCGCCTGATCGCGGTCTATACGCTCGCCGCCTTCTATGCCGGGATCGCCGGCGCGCTGTTCACCCAGACCACGGCGCTCGCCTCGCTCGACGTCTTCTCCTTCGAGCGCTCCGCCGACCTGATGCTGGTGCTGGTGATCGGCGGCACCGGCTATCTCTATGGCGGCCTGATCGGCGCCGTTGTGTTCAAGATGCTGCAGGAGCTGTTTCAGAGCATCACCCCGCAATACTGGCTGTTCTGGATCGGCCTCGTGCTGGTCGTGATCGTGCTGGTCGGCCGCGTGCGCATCCATCGCTGGGTGCTGTTCGTGCCCAACCTGATCATCCGCCAGTTCGCCGGCCGCAAGGCTGCCGTTGCCGTGCCGGAGAGCGACGCGTCATGACGATCGCGCTTGAAACACGCGGCCTCGAAAAATCCTTCGGCGCCCTTCGCGTCACCCGCGATCTGTCGCTGAAGGTGATGCAGGGCGCCCGCCACGCGCTGATCGGGCCGAACGGCGCCGGCAAGACCACCGTCATCAATCAGCTGACCGGCGTGCTGACGCCGAACAGCGGGCGCATCCTGCTCGAAGGCAGCGACATCACCGAGCTCTCCGAGCACAAGCGGGTGTTGCGCGGGTTGTCGCGCACCTTCCAGATCAACCAGCTGTATCCCGATCTGACCCCGCTCGAAACCATCGGGCTTGCGGTCTCCGAACGGATGGGCCGCGGCAGCGACTGGTGGCGGCGGATGGGGACGCGCAGCGACGTCAACGCCGAGATCGCCGAGATTTTGACGCGCTTTCATCTGCTCGACGTGATGACCGAACTCACCTCGACATTGCCCTATGGCAAGCAGCGGCTGCTCGAGATCGCGGTCGCAATCGCCGCCAGGCCACGGGTGCTGCTGCTCGACGAGCCCGCCGCCGGCGTGCCCGAAAGCGAACGCCACGACATCCTGGCGGCGGTGGCGGCATTGCCGCGCGACGTCACCGTGCTCCTGATCGAGCACGACATGGACCTCGTGTTCTCCTTCGCCGACCGCATCTCGGTGCTGGTCAATGGCGGCCTGCTCACCGAGGGCGCGCCCGACGAGGTCGCGCGCGATCCGCAGGTGAGGGCGGTCTATCTCGGCGAGGCCGCCGATGCCTGACCTTCTTTCCATCCAGGGCCTGCGTGCCGGATACGGCGAGGCGGTGGTGCTGCCCGATATGTCGCTGGCGCTTGCGGAGGGCCAGGTGCTCGCGCTGCTCGGCCGCAACGGCACCGGCAAGACCACGTTGATCAATTCGATCGTCGGCATCGTCAGGCGCTTCGGCGGCAGCGTCGCGCTCGCAGGCTACGACATCACGGCAATGCGGCCCGACCAGCGCGCCCGCGCCGGGATCGGCTGGGTGCCGCAGGAGCGCAACATCTTCCGCTCGCTGACGGTGGAAGAGAACATGACCGCGGTGGCGCAGCCCGGGCCGTGGACGGTCGAGCGGGTATACGAGATGTTCCCGCGGCTGCAGGAGCGGCGGCGCAATTTCGGCAACCAGCTGTCCGGCGGCGAGCAGCAGATGCTGGCGATCGGCCGCGCGCTGACCCTGAATCCGAAAGTGCTGCTGCTCGACGAGCCGACCGAAGGCCTCGCGCCGATCATCGTTGAGGAATTATTAAAGGCGATCGGACCCATCACGCGCTCGGGTGGCATCTGCTCGATCATCGTCGAGCAGAACGCGCAAAAGATTCTGGGGCTGGCCGACCGCGTTGTGATATTGGAACGCGGCACGATCGTGCACGATGCCGCAAGCAGCGCGCTAAAAGCCGATCCCTCCGTCCTGGAGCGCCACCTCGGCGTCTCTGGGGCCAAGGCACATTAGACGGCACATTAGAAACGTCCGGGAGTTGACCATGCAGCGAACCAAGCCTCCGTTCCGCGCCGACGAGGTCGGCAGTCTGTTGCGGCCGCCGAAGATCAAGGAGGCTCGCGCCAGATTGGAAAAGGGCGAGATTTCCGCCGACGAGCTGCGCAAGGTGGAGGACATGGAGATCGAGAAGGTCGTGCACAAGCAGGCCTCGGTCGGCCTGAAGCTTGCGACTGACGGCGAGTTCCGCCGCTCCTGGTGGCACTTCGATTTCCTCAGCCATCTGACCGGCTGCGAGCTGTTCCATCCCGACATCGGCATCCAGTTCGCGGGCGTGCAGACCCGGCACGACGCCATCAGGGTGACCGGCAAGCTGGATTTCTCCGATCACCACCCGATGCTCGATCACTTCCGCTTCCTGAAGAAGTACGCCGACCAGGCGCACGTCACGCCGAAGATGACGATCCCCTCGCCGGCGGTGCTGCATTTCCGCGGCGGCCGCAAGCTGATCTCGAAGGAGGTCTATCCGGACCTCGAGGAATTCTATCAGGACCTCGGCAAGACCTATCGCAAGGCGGTCAGGGCGTTCTACGATGCCGGTTGCCGCTATTTGCAATTCGACGACACGGTGTGGGCCTATCTGTGCTCGCAGGAGGAATTGCAGAAGTCGCGCGACCGCGGCGACAATCCCGAGGGCCTGCAGGAGATCTACGCCCGGGTCATCAACTACGCGATCGCCGACCGTCCGTCCGACATGGTGATCACGACCCATGTCTGCCGCGGCAATTTCCGTTCGACCTGGATCTCCTCCGGCGGCTACGAGCCGGTCGCCGAGACGCTGCTCGCCGGCACCAATTACGACGGCTATTTCCTCGAATATGATTCCGACCGCGCCGGCGGCTTCGAGCCGCTGCGCTTCCTGCCCAAGGGCAACAAGGTCGTGGTGGTCGGCGTCATCACCTCGAAGTTCGGCGAGCTCGAGAAGAAGGACGCTATCAAGCGGCGGCTGGAGGAAGCATCCAGATTCGCCCCGATCGAGCAGCTCGCGGTGTCGCCGCAGTGCGGCTTTGCCTCGACCGAGGAAGGCAACATCCTCTCCGAGGAAGAGCAGTGGGCCAAGCTGCGGCTCGCCGTCGAGGTCGCGAGCGAGGTCTGGGGCAAGTGACGCGTAAGCGCTGTCAGTGCTCGGCGAGATAGACCTCGCCGAGCAGCGAGGAGTTCGACCACGGCACCTGCTTGCCCTTGGTCGCAGCGACGACCTCGGCGCGGACCCGCGTCAGCATCTGTTGCACCTCGAGGCCGGGCGTGCCGATATGGCGGGACAGCGCCGCCGAGAACGGGCTATTGGCGCCTTCGCCATCGAGCGCCACCTGGCCCGGCGCGGTCGCGAACGCGATCAGCGTGCCGGCGCCGAGCGTCGAGCCTGATCCGAGCGAGGCGGGCGCGGCAAGGCCGGATCCGGCCTCGATGCCGCGGCTTGGGCCCGCGGATGCCACCTGCGGCGCCATCGGATTGTTGCGGCAGGCATCGAGGATCAGGATGTTGGTGCGGATCTGATCGTCGAGACCGGCCATGATCACATCCATATCGACCATCGCGTCGGTCATGCGTCCGCCGGCCCTGAACGCGATATCGACCGGCACGAGATAGTTGCGGCCATCGACCTGCAGGCCGTGGCCGGCATAGTAGACCACGGCGATCTGCGACCGCGCCGCATCGCGCAGGAAATCGTTGATCGTCTTCTGCATGGTGTTGCGATCGAGATCGAGACCCTCCGAGACGGTGAAGCCGATGTCGCGCAGGCTCTTGGCGATGGCGCGCGCATCGTTGGGCGGATTGGGCAGCGCCTTCACATGCGCATAGGCGCCGTTCCCGATCACCAGCGCGACGCGCCGGCCGGTCGCCGCCGCCTGCGCCCGTGTGGCTGGCGGGGCCGGTGCCGTGACGGAAGCCGCAGGCGGCGCGGCTGGGCTGCTCTCGGCGACAGGCGCAGCCGCAGCCTTACGCGGCGCTGCGTCGGCCTCCCTCAGCAGCGCGAGCCGCACCTTGGCGGTGGCCTGGTTAGCCTTGCTGCCGGCGTCGGAGGCCACGCCCTCGAGCACCGAGGCGTAGTCGTCCTTGGCGTGGGCGGCGTCGCCCTTGGCTTCATAGGCGAGGCCGCGCTGAGTATAGGCCGAGATCAGTACGCTGCCCGGCGGCGTCATGATGTTGACGGGCGCTTTCGCCTTGGCGAGCCGGATCGCCTCCGACGTGTCCGCAATCGCACGCGCGATAGCGCCCTGGGCGCGCCAGACTACGGCCCGGCTGATCAGCGGCTGCGGCAGCGACGGATCGATCCTGACGGCCTCGTTGATGTCGGCAAGCGCGCCGTCGAGATCGCCGAGCGCCTGCTTCGAGGAGCCGCGGTTTTGGTAGGAGAAGGCCGATTTCGGAAGGGCCTTGATCGCGGCGTCGTAGTTGGCGATCGCCTTCGCATAGTCGCCCTTGCTGCGATAGGCGTTGCCGCGATTGTGGAAGATGATGCCGCTCGGCGGCCCCATGCGCAGCGCATCGTTGAAGTCGGCGATCGCGAGGTCGTACTCGCCCTTGTCGAAATAGGCCGAGCCGCGCAGATTGTAGACGGCGGTGCTGGGTTTGAGCCGCAGCGCCTCGGTGGCGTCCGATATGACCTGTGCGTAATTGCCCTTCTTGTTCCAGCCGACCGCGCGCCAGAAATAGATGGTCGCGAGCTTCTCGCCGGAAAATACCTTCAGCGCGATGATCTTGGTGCAGGCGTCGATCAACTGGTCGGCCGGCGTGGTCTCGGTCGTGCAGAGCGGGCCGAGCTGGGAGCGCGCCTGGGCGAAGCAGGGCGCCGACCACAGCATGGCGGCAAGCACGCAGGGGATCAGGAGCAGGCGGCGCATCGGTCATCCAGGGGATAGAGCCGTCACGGCGATCGGCGACGGCGCGGCGGTCCAGGCAGCGGTCATGACTGTTTGGTGATCGGGCAGCGAAGCGGGTTCAATGGGTGGGAACACGGACGTGGCAATCGATATCCGCGCCGCGCGGAAGCCTTCCGTTCCCAATGATGGGACGTTTGCGGCGGGTAAGCGCTGGAGCTACCTTACGCTGCGAACCGGCAAAATATTACCGCCTGGCTGCCGGCCACGGCTCCGCCTTCGTGACGTAGAGCCAATACGGCATCCCAAAGCCGGCATGTAGCTGGCCCCATTGTTTCACGTCGAGATGCCATACCTCAATGTCGCGACGTTCAACGACCTCCGCTGGCACGATATACAAGGGCTCGCCAATTACGTCCTTCTCCAGGCGCGGAGCAAACACGAAGCCAAAGGGTAAGGGGGGCATGATGGGGTGGATTAGATCCTGAAAGTGCTCGACCCCGCTTTGGGCGATGATGGCCGCGAAGTCCGAAAGATGAATGGACGGAATCTCGCTGCGAAGAGGTTGGCCGTCATCGACGACGAGGAAGCCAGACATCCGACGGCCGCCGAAGACAAAGGTCTCGTTCGGCAGTTGCGATAGGTTTGCGCCTTCCTGTTTGCCAGGCGCGAGGCGATAGGCTGCCCAAGGGACGCAAACGAAAAGCATTGCCGCCGCAGCTAACCCGACCAATCCGTTCCGGGGCAATCGAGAATGCGCCGCAGGCTCGGTCAATGACCCGACCCGGCTACTCATTCCCAGCGCAAAGAACAGCGCTATCATCGGCTGACTGGCAGCGAGAGCTCGTGCACCGTCATCGAAGTAAATGAATGCGGATGATGCCACGATGCTCGCCCAGAGAAGGGCCCAGAATGTGAGTTCAACAGCTTTCGTTCGTCGTATGGCGCCGTACAAAAGGCCGGCGATACATATCGCCGTCAGCACGTTCTGAGCGAGCCAATCAGGCTGGACGACCCATCCGTAGCCTCTCCAGAGCAGGCCAGGAAACGTCGTGGCGAATTCCGCGACGCTCTCGCCCAGTCGTCGGAAGAGAACACCAGGGTTCGCGCGGAAATGCGTCCAGGCGGCGGAGTAAAGTTGCCGGACCATGGCTTCTTCGGTGCCCACAATAGGCTTACCTTCCGCGGCGAGCTCCTTGAGGCAACCGTCCCAGGTCGTCCCCATCGAAAGGCCACAGAGCACGTAGGCAAAATTGCCAGTCGTCATTGAACCGGGGCCGGCCGCATAGACCCGTGGCAGCACCGAATTCAATCCGAGAACGCCGAGTAGAATGCAGAATGCTGCCAGGCCAATCCTGAGCTTTGCTTTGGCGTCCCGTCCGAATTGCCAGACCAGCCAGACCACCAGAGCAGGAAGCGTGAACATGCTCCCCATTCGCGTCATCAATGCCACGGCTGTCATCGCAAATGCGACCAGCGCGGCGCTGACAGAGCGATCGTGGAAGGCCTTGAGGAAGAACGGGATCGACAGCAGCGCCCAGAACAATCCGAGCGGCTCGGTGAGCGTCGTCGGCACGAAGTACCGGCTGTAGATATAGGCCAGCGCCAAGAAGGCTATTCCAGCCCAGACGCCGCGCCACTTCATGATCGCATGGGTCGCGAAACAAATCGCACCTGCCAGCAGGCAAGCTTGCAGGATCAGCATTTGCTGCAATGAAAGGTTGCCAAAAATCAGCAGAACCGATCTGAAAGCCGCAGCCAAGGGCCGCCGAAGGGCGAACCAACTCCACGTCCCATTGGTCACCTGACCGAAGGCGGACGCCAAGTAACCGTTTGCGTCTGAAAACGGAAGCAGGCCGCCAAGGCTCGTGGTGTTGGGATCGTTTGGCCTGACGATTCCCGCCCACATGGAGCTAATACAAAAAATGTAGGCACATGCGACGATCGGAAGCCCGCACCAGGTGAGCAGCCGTCGCGAGAATTGTTCGTATGACCTGATGAGCGTCTGTTGCAATGCGTTCGAGCCCATCGACCATGTCGTGGCGGCTCCGAGCCCAGCCAGCATCAAGAGCGGGTACGCGAGATATGGCTCGTTGTTGGCCGCCCACCTGGCGATTGGCGACCAACGAATGAGCGCGGTCGTTGGCAGCGCGTAGCCCATCATCAAGGCATAGAGACTGGTAAGCGCGAACACCGCCGAGGCAGCCAATGCGGTGCCGCAAAGTCCAGCCAAGATCCAGTAAGGGGCTCTTAAGGCAAAGGCCCTCGACTGTTTTCCAAACCGTTTCGCGAACGATCCGAGCGGACCAGAGTACGCGTAAGAGCCTAGCAGGGCTGTCAAAATCGCAAGGGCGGCGGTCAACCAGCTTCTCGGTCGAACACTGTACCGGAGTGTCACTGTCGCGGTCGCATCGTTGTTGACGTCAGGGGGAAGCGCGAAGATCACGCGATCCCCCCAATGGCTGAAGCCGGTCGTCGTGCCCGATCGAATGATTTCGTGAAGGGTGTGCGGGGGACCCATCCTGCGGCCGTCGATGCGCAGCTCGAGGAAGGACTGAAGGGGTTTCTCGCCGCTGTCGCCGAGCAGTGGTTGGCGCCACCATGGAGCGGGCGGTTCCTGCGGAACGCCCAGGATGAGGGAGGCCTGCGGCGGATTCGTCTCCGGTCCGAATGGGCCGGAAAATTCGAACTCCTTCTGCCTAATGCCGAGCTGGAGCGCGAGCGCTGCCAGCGTCAAGAGGGCGAGTAGCCAGAATACCGATCTCGCAGCGATCGACTTCCAGCCGCTGACATGGCGGGTAGAACCTGGCTCCACCGCAGCTCCGGTCCTCCCCAGAAGGTGCTGCATCCTATACGCGCTCCACCACGACGATCATTCGGAACGCGAGGTGCCTTCGAACAGGCGCTGGCACCATCCTTTCGAACCGTAGCGTCGGGCTGACCAGAGCCGCTGGAATCAATGACCACCTCTGAAATCCGCCGCTCATGGGATAGGCAAACAGGCTGTGCCAGTCCACGCTGCGCACACGCAGCGAGGGAACGGTCTGTTCCACGCGCCGACGCGCCGGCTCCGTGGCAAACAGCAGCGTGGGAATGGCCTGATTTGCGTCGAACGGGTCGCGATTGGGATCGATCGGCACCGGAGCGAATGGATCGGCCTTCATATCCACCGGCTCTTCGTGAAAGTGGTCGTAGAACCGGCGCGCCAGCGTCGTCATCGCGGGCTCGATCATCACCAGCCGTCCGCCTGGTTTCAGCACGCGTGACGCTTCGTTGAGGAATTCGATCGGGCGCTCCAGATGATGCAAGACGTCGAGCATCACCACGCCGCCAAATACGCTGTTCTGGAATGGCAGTCGGTGAGCGTCGGCCACGACATCGATGCCGGGAAAGCGCAGGATGTCGACGGAGACGACGTCCGGGCGAGTTTGCTTGATATGAGCGGTGCCTCCGCCGATATCGAGAATTGCACCCTCCGGACAGTTCTCAAAGAGCTGCCGATGGTAGTCCTGGTACAGAAGGCGTATCGCCTCCTTTGTTTCCCACACTTCGCGGTGGACGATCTGGCGCTGGTTCAAGCCGGCTGGATTGTCTGTCACGGCTCACCGATCATACAGCTTTGAGCTTGCGATAGGCGAATACGACCATCTTCAGTAGCAGCCAGCCGTCGCGAAAGCGCGAAATCTGAGTCTGGCCGAACGTGCGGGCCTTGTAGTGAATGGGCGTTTCGATCAGCTTCAGATTTTGCTTCACCGCACCGAAGATCAGGTCGAAGTCACCGAACGGATCGAAATTGCCGAAATAGGATCGCTCGCGCGCCAGCACCTCGTAGTCCTTTCGCAGCAGGACCTTGGTACCGCACAAGGTGTCGGTCAATCGCGTGTTGGTCAGATAGCTGAAGATGTAGGCGAAGCATCGATTGGCAATCAGGTTGAGCGGCCGCATCGCTTCGTTTTCCATCGGATAGATGAGGCGGCTGCCATTGACGAATTCAGCTTTGCCGCTTTCGATCACAGCATGGTACTTTGGTAACGCCTCGGGCGGCATGGTCAGGTCCGCATCGAGAATCATCAGGACGTCCTGCTTGGCTGCCGCAAAGCCTTTTCGTACGGCGTCACCTTTGCCCTTGCCGTCCTGCTTCAGCACCGTGATATCCCAAACGCCCCGATAGGCGTCGCGAACCCGCTCGCACTCCTCGAAGGTGCCGTCACTTGAGTTGCCCTCGACGAAGATGATCTCTTGCGCGCTGCCGAACCTGGGCATGCGCTTGATGGCGCTCTCGATGTTGCCACGTTCGTTGCGGCAAGGAATGAGGATGCTCGCCGAGAGCTTCCGGTCGGCAAACTGCCGTATGGGGCGCCCAACAAAATATGTCCGCAAGCAAAGATTGCGGATGCCCGGCAGCGGCGCGATGAACCGGTTGATGAAAGGCCCCAGCCCGAGCCACCGCCGCGGCAGCAATTGCCTTTGCTCGTGCCTGATGACCTCAAGGTCGGCAAGATCCATCAGATTAAGGAAGTCCGAGGTGGCGATATAATTGATCTTCGGCTGCCGGCTCTTCAGTCTGAGCATTTCTCCGATCTTGAGGATCGGTTCCCAGAGGGGGGAATAATAGGAAATCACCAGTCGCGTCGATGGTGAGCAGATCCTCTGGATCAGCCCAAGCGTTCCATCGATGTCGTCGAACATCCCGATCGTGTCCGCGATGACAATGTAGTCGAACGGACCTTCGATCGCGTCGAACGTTTGCGGATCTTCCACGTCGCCTTCATGAAATTGCAGATTGGGGAATCGCTCGCGCGCCCGCGTGATCGCCGCCTGGCTGAAGTCGACGCCCACTCCATAAGAAGGCTCAAGCGCGGCGAGCAGCTCGCCGCGGCCGCAACCCAGTTCAAGCACACGCTTCCCAAGAGGAATCAGAAAGCGCATGTACTGAAGGTCTTCGGCATAGTAGGCCGAATTGATCTTCCGCCAGCGCTCCTGTTCCCCAAGCGTGGCCTCGATGCGCTCCAGGAATTCGCGCTTACGGTTGCTGAGCGGCCGCGGCTCGCTGGACAAAGTCGCCACTGTGTTCGCCTGGGATGAATAAGAAGCCAATGCAATCTCCGACAGTCACGCTATTGCACACGGGCAATTGCATTGATGCAGGCGCCGTCCGAAACCATTCGGCCTAGTTCGGCGGCCGAGGAAGGCAGCGCGTTGCCGTGCTTTTCATCGAAAAAACGGTACCCGTTTGGAATGAAATACGAAAAGAGTTCTTCTAGGGAGGTCCCTCGTTCCTCGAGCACGTAGGGCGCCAGTTCCATGACGAAAATCGGCTTCACGTCCTTCATGAGCTTTGAGGCTCCGCGGAGAACGTCGCACTCGTAGCCATCCACATCCAGCTTGACGAGCTGCACCCGCAGATCCGGGAACTGGGCCAGAACATCGTCGAGTCTGCGAGCTTGCGCGGCTTCCGTGCGCATCTCACGCCCAAGGTGTTTTGCGTGCAAGCCGCTTTCATTGGTGAGCGGCCAGCTCGAATAGATGGCTGACGGAACGGGTTCGGCGTCCTTGCTGGTCAGGAAGCAGTGCAGAGGGATCACGCGCTTCTGCAGCTCGGGATTCAGTTCGAGATTGCGATTGAGCTTGCGGAAGGCGAAGTCGGTCGGTTCGAAGGCGAGAACGCGTCCTTCCGGACCAACGAGGTGAGCCAGATGGAGCGTGTGGGCTCCTACATTGGCCCCAATATCGAGGACCAGTGATCCGGGCTTCACAAGCTCGCGCAGCGTGGCCCTCGTTTGGCGCTCGTAGATATTGCCGAGATAGATCGCGAAATCGATGCCTTGCGCCAGGTCCAGATCGTAGTTGATGCCGTTTCTGACGGCGATCTGACGATCGGATCTTCCCAGCAGTGACCGTCCAGCGCGAACGGCGCGGTACATCAAGCGAGCGGCACCGATCTTGTGAGTGGTTTTCATTGGCGAATTTGGTGTCCCTAAAGCCGGCACTCTTAACGAACGTCGGCGCGGTTGTAAAACGTGCGGATTGGGTCGCTCGTCGAGCTCGGCTCCTCGATGCGAAGGGCTGTGGAACTTTTGTTTGAAAATCGGTGGTTGTGACAATTCGCGCCGCAAAAGAGCGGCGAGAGAGCGCATCCGATCGTGTGGACCGGGCGATAGCGGTCAAACAGGGGGGCGGTCGTGCCTCGCGGTATGGTCCTCCGATAGCGCGTAGGCCTTCCCTTGGTGGGAAGATGATGATATCAATTCACCACGTATATCTTCTGCCCACTCTTATCCCACTTGCCGCTGCCCACTCAAGGCGCCATGAAGAACGACGAAATCCTCAGTCAGATCACGGATTTCTGCCGTCGCTCCGACATGGCGGAGACGACGTTCGGCCGCCGCGCCGTCAATGACGGCAAGCTGGTGTACCGGTTGCGGGAGGGCAAGCGCATCACCATCGATACGCTCGACCGCATCAACGCCTTCATCGCGACCTCGACGCCGGGCGGCGTGGCGCCGCCGCGCGGCCTCGTGGTGCCGCCGGAAAAGCGCGATCCGCGGGGCAATTTCCGGTTCTTCGAGAACCGCCAGCGCTATTTGCTGTTCGTCCACACCTGCAGCGAGAAGCGGGTGATCGCCGACCGGGTTGCGCTGGAGCTGGCGGCCATCCACCCGCGGCCGCCGGCGCTGCGGGTGTTCGATGCCGGAATGGGCGACGGCACGGTGCTGGCGCGGGTCTTGCGCGCCATGCATGGCCGCTTCCCACATATGCCGTTCTATGTCGCCGGCAAGGAACTGAGCCTGGAGGACGTCCGCCTGACCCTCGACAAGGTTCCCGACCGCCTGTTCGAGCATCCGGCCAGCGTCTTCGTGTTCACCAACATGTATTACGCCGAGGCTCCCTGGCTGACGCCCAAGAACTCCGCGGCGGCCGCCAGCATGATCTGGCACGAGGTGGCCCTGCGCGGAGCGTCCTCGGGTGAGTTCGAGGCCCAGATCGCCGAACTCGGTCCGTTCCTGGAGCAGAACTGGCGCGCCAATCTCAGCCCCGGCAATGCGATGCCGATCTATGAGCGGCCGGTGGCGCTGGTCCTGTACCGGGACGATCACCGGTTCCTGCTCGATTCCATCATTCCGCGGGCCGGCCGCACCGAAGCCAATTTCGATCTTGTGATCGCCTCGCAGCCTTACCGTGCCAAATCCTCGGTGAACTTCCGCGCTAAGCGGATCATCGCGCCGCTGGCCCGAGCGCTGCGCGGCGGCGGACGGCTGATAGGAATCCACTCCCACGGCGGCGATCCCGGGCTTGAAATGATTCAAGCCGTCTGGCCCGGAGAAAATCCTTTCGCGGTCAGCCGTCATGAGATACTGCGCGCGGTGAAATACGAACTGGGGTCGGCCGGGCGCGAGCTCAACTTCAACGCCTACGCCGATAACCGCTCGATTTTCCGATATGATATGGAAGCGCTGCCCAATGAGGTGACCGGTTCGATCGGAACTTCGACGGCCTTTGCTGCGTGGAATGCGGCGGTGTATGTCGCGCAGATCGAAGATGAGCGGTTGACCGAAACGACCGAAAATGGACGAGCTCTCGAGGCCACGCGCGAAGTTCTCCGCAAACACAACGGGCTGTGGTTCTACGACGAATCCTACGTCATCTCGCGGCGACGAGACTGACATGCCGGGGACATATTCACCAACCAACGTCGGACTTCGACTTAACAAGGGGTTTGCTTGATGCGCGCGTCTTACCTGTTCACCAGCGAGTCGGTCTCGGAAGGCCATCCGGACAAAGTCTGTGATCGTATTTCGGATGAGATCGTCGATCTGTTCTATCGCGAGGGACCGAAAGCGGGCATCGACCCGTGGCAGATCCGCGCGGCATGCGAGACGCTCGCGACCACCAACAAGGTGGTGATCGCCGGCGAAACGCGCGGCCCGAGCTCGGTCACCAACGACCACATCGAGAGCGTGGTTCGCTCTGCAATCAAGGACATCGGTTACGAGCAGGACGGTTTCCACTGGAAGAACTGCGACATCGAGATCCTGCTGCATCCGCAGTCGGCCGACATCGCGCAGGGCGTCGACGCGCTGCAGCCGGGCGAGGTCAAGGAAGAGGGTGCCGGCGACCAGGGCATCATGTTCGGTTACGCCACCAACGAGACGCCGGACCTGATGCCGGCGCCGATCTTCTACGCCCACAAGATCCTGCGGCTGATCTCCGAAGCGCGCCACTCCGGCCGCGAGAAGGTGCTGGGTCCGGACTCCAAAAGCCAAGTCACGGTGCAGTACGAGAACGGCAAGCCGGTCGGCGTCCGCGAGATCGTCGTCTCGCACCAGCATCTGGTCGAGGACCTCTCGTCCAAGCAGATCCGTGACATCGTCGAGCCCTATGTCCGCGAGGCGCTGCCGAAGGAGTGGATTAGCGACAAGACGATCTGGCACATCAATCCGACCGGCAAGTTCTTCATCGGCGGTCCCGACGGCGACTCCGGCCTGACCGGCCGCAAGATCATCGTCGACACCTATGGCGGCGCGGCTCCGCACGGCGGCGGTGCATTCTCCGGCAAGGATCCGACCAAGGTCGACCGCTCGGCCGCCTATGCTGCGCGCTATGTCGCCAAGAACATCGTCGCGGCCGGTCTCGCCGACCGCTGCACGCTGCAGCTCGCCTATGCGATCGGCGTGGCGCGTCCGCTGTCGATCTACATCGACACCCACGGCACCGGTAAGGTGTCGGAGGATCAGCTCGAGAAGGCGGCGGCCAAGGCGATGGATCTGACGCCGCGTGGCATCCGCAGCCATCTCGATCTCAACCGCCCGATCTACGCGCGCACCTCGGCCTACGGTCATTTCGGCCGCACGCCCGACAATGAGGGCGGCTTCTCCTGGGAGAAGACCGATCTCGTCGAGCAGCTGAAGCGCGCGCTCTGATACTTGCGTCATTCCGGGGCGCTCGCGGGAGTGAGCGAACCCGGAATCCCTAATCATCACCTCGAGATTCCGGATTCGCCTCTTCGAGGGGCCCCGGAACGACCAGTTTAACAACAGGACGCTCAAATGAACGCCCCCACGAAGCCCGGCTTCACCGACTACATCGTCAAGGACATTGCGCTCGCCGATTTCGGCCGCAAGGAGATCTCGCTGGCCGAGACCGAGATGCCCGGCCTGATGGCCACCCGCGAGGAGTTCGGCCCCAAGCAGCCGCTGAAGGGCGCGCGCATCGCGGGCTCGCTGCACATGACGATCCAGACCGCGGTGCTGATCGAGACGCTGGCCGCGCTCGGCGCCGATATCCGCTGGGTCTCCTGCAACATCTACTCGACCCAGGATCACGCCGCGGCCGCGATCGCCGCCGCCGGCATTCCGGTGTTCGCCGTCAAGGGCGAGACGCTGACCGAGTACTGGGACTACACCGCAAAGCTGTTCGACTGGCACGGCGGCGGCACGCCGAACATGATCCTCGATGACGGCGGCGACGCCACCATGCTGGTGCATGCCGGATACCGCGCCGAGCAGGGCGACACCGCCTTCCTCGACAAGCCGGGCTCCGAGGAAGAGGAAATCTTCTACGCGCTGGTCAAGCGCCTCTTGAAGGAGAAGCCGAAGGGCTGGTTCGCCGAGATCGCCAAGAACATCAAGGGCGTCTCGGAGGAGACCACCACGGGCGTGCATCGCCTCTACGAGATGGCGAACAAGGGCACGCTCCTGTTCCCGGCGATCAACGTCAACGACAGCGTCACCAAATCGAAGTTCGACAACCTCTATGGCTGCCGCGAGTCGCTGGTCGACGGCATCCGCCGCGGCACCGACGTGATGCTGTCGGGCAAGGTCGCGATGGTTGCCGGCTTCGGCGACGTCGGCAAGGGCTCGGCCGCCTCGCTGCGCCAGGCCGGCTGCCGTGTCATGGTCTCCGAGGTCGATCCGATCTGCGCGCTGCAGGCGGCGATGGAAGGCTATGAGGTCGTGACCATGGAAGACGCGGCGCCGCGCGCCGACATCTTCGTCACCGCCACCGGCAACAAGGACATCATCACCATCGAGCACATGCGCGCGATGAAGGATCGCGCCATCGTCTGCAACATCGGTCACTTCGACAACGAGATTCAGATCGCGAGCCTTCGCAATCTGAAGTGGACCAACATCAAGCCGCAGGTCGACGAGATCGAATTCCCCGACAAGCACCGCATCATCATGCTATCGGAAGGCCGCCTCGTGAACCTCGGCAATGCGATGGGCCATCCGTCCTTCGTGATGTCGGCGTCCTTCACCAACCAGACGCTGGCGCAGATGGAGCTGTTCGCCAACAACAAGGACGGCAAGTACGCCAAGAAGGTCTACGTGCTGCCGAAGACGCTCGACGAGAAGGTCGCCCGCTTGCACCTCGCCAAGATCGGCGTCAAGCTGACCGAGCTGCGCAAGGATCAGGCCGACTATATCGGCGTGAAGCAGGAAGGTCCGTACAAATCGGATCACTACCGCTACTGATCCGCGCCCGCAGCAATCGATCACGTGAAGAGCCCCGGCCTCGCCCGGGGCTTTTTGCTAGGCAGGCTCGTGCATCAAGCTGGGATGCCGCACGCAATTTGACTGGTCGCCCCCGTGCACCGGTCGAGAACCGGTCATACCAAGATGGGCCGTGCAATAAGGTCCTTTTCGGATTCGGGAAATCAGAGATGGCCTGCCAAGGCTCGGGTTGCTAGGGTCGGCTCTCTCGGGTTACAGAGCTACTTGCCCTGCGGCTCTTACCCCGCAATCGGCTAGTCAGTAGGGGAGGCAAATGCGCTGCCCCTCCAAAGTGAGGCATCATCATGGGTTTGGCGCTCAACGTTGCAGTCCTATTGCGCGGGTGGCTTTTGGCACACCATGCCAATGGGCCGGTCGCAACGCTTGGTGTGATGGACTGCGGCTTCTCAGAGAAAGCCTTTACTAAAGCCATAGAGAAGGTTTCGCTATGGGCATCCGCCGATCGCCCTATGAGCGCGGCTCGTTATTTTCAAATGTGCGGAGGGCTAAATGATCTGTCAAGCATCGACATCAGCAAATACGAGGGCGCCGATTTCGAGTTTGATCTAAACAATGAAAGTCTTCCACCTGAATTGATCGGCCGCTTCGGCGTGGTGCTTAACGGCGGGACGCTGGAGCACGTCTTTCACGTTCCGAACGCGCTCACCAACATCTCGCGCATGCTGCGTCCCGGCGGCCTTGCCGTCCATATCTTGCCGATGAGCAATTGCGTTGATCATGGCTTCTATCAATTCAGCCCTACGCTCATGCTTGACTATTATGCGGCGGCGAAATTCGACCTCCTCAACTCGATTTCGCTTCACTTCTCTCCGCAGTCGCCGCGCTGGCTCGTTAAACCAGCCCTGCTCGGCTCGTACGGCGAAGGCCTTATCGGCACCTTCGACCAAAGAATCGCCTTCCACATGCTCGTCGCCCGCAAGCGTCCCGATTCCCTCGATTGGGCAATCCCAATCCAAAGCCTGTACGGCCGGAAATTTACAGGTCAACGCCATCTATCCGACGCGATCGAGTGGTTCAGTCCCTTCGAGATTGAGAACGGTCGCCGGATCGAGTCCGGTAAACCGACCGAGTTTCGTATCGAGTCGTTTGCGAGCAACGGCGGCTTAATGTGGGGTGCGACACTGCCGGATTATCTTCCGCGGGGTGACGACAGTACGAGCCCCATAAGTTCTAGCCTCGCATTGTTCGAGGATGGTAAGCTCCTTGGACCACCCCACTCAGCTCATGACACGATCCAGAAAATTGGGCGAGGCGCATATTCGCATTGGGGTGGAGCGCTCTTCTTGTCGTCTAGCGACGGATCTGATCCAAATACGAATGGACGTCAATACCTCTGCAAGCTGTGAGCGAGTCGGCTATATATTGGTCACGCGGACGAGTTTACTGGAAGAACCTGATGAAGCACCGTCTCGAGCTGGCTGCGGACGTATCGATATTGCTTCCCGATCCGTTCGCAGTCCTAATCTAAATAGCTTGAACAGAGCGTGAGTGAACGGCACCACAGCTCGCTCAGTGATGGTCGCTGATTTCATCAATCGTGTCATTTCGTCACCGGTCGGTGTCGTGTTTCGCTGTTGGATGCAGCCGCGCAGTATCCCGGGAGGTCGTGGAGGCTGGAGTGCCGCGCGCCGATTCGGAGAGTGTTGCCGACAAGTCTTAAATCTGGTTCGATGTTAGCTTGATGCGCCGATCGGACGTACCTTCTTTCCCAAAGGCGCTGCGCGCTTTGAAGACACCAGCCATTACGTGCGCTCGGGCGTCAACCGCATCTCACCGTAACATCCGTGACGATGCGCAGCCCCCCTCGATCGGGTGAGACGGACACACATCATACACTGAGTTGTGCTCCGGATAAGCACCGGAGGACTTGCCATGTAGGGCAACTCAGTGGCACTTGCGCGCGAGGAGGGAGCCGGACGAGCGTGCTTACGTCACGGTCTTTCGGTCGCCGGCGCTGTGCCGCGCCCCAGTTGCCGTGAGATCTCGGCCGCACAATCGCGCAGCGCAGTTGCAATTGCGCTGTCCCAGCTGGCGTCGAAGGTGCCCTCCGGGCCCATCGCTGTGATGACCAGCGCGACGTGGCGGGCGTGATCGAACACCGGCGTGGCCAAGGCGTTGACGCCGGGCAAGGGATCGCCGATCGCCCGCGCCAGCCCGCGGCTGCGGACCTCGGCGAGGATATCGGCCGTCTTCGCGTCCGCCGGCGGACGCTTCGGATTGTAGCCGACGCCGAGGCGATCGAGGCCACTGTCGAGCGCGGTCCTGATCGCGTTCGGCGGCATGAAGGCGGCGAAGGCGCGGCCGGTCGCGGTCTCGAGCAGCGCCACCACCGATCCGACGCGCATCGCGATATGCACCGGATGGCTCGGCTCCTCGAGCCGCACCACGGTCGCACCGTGGGTGCCCCAGACCGACAGCGACACCGCGTGATTGATGCTGTCGGCGAGCGCTGCGATCCGCGGCGTTGCGATCCGTACCGCCGACTGCCGGCGCAGGCTGATCAGGCCGAGCTCGAGCGCCAGCGCCCCGATTTCGTAACGGCCAGTGGTCTCGTCCTGCTCGATCAGGCCGATGCGGGAAAAGCTGACGAGATAGGGATGCGCCTTGGCCGGCGGCATGCCGGCTTCGCGGGCGAGATCGCGCAGCATCATCGGTTCGCCGCTGCGGGCCAGCGCGCGGAGCAATTCTCCGCCGACCTCGATCGACTGTATGCCGCGGCTCTCTCTCGTCATGTGGCCCTGCCAGCTCCCACAATGTGCTTATACGGCGAGAAACCCTCCGTCGACCGGCATGGTCACGCCGTTCACATAAGATGCCAGCTCCGATGCGAGGAACACCACCGGGCCGACCAGCTCCTCCGGCTGCCCGACGCGGCCGAGCGGTGTGCGGCCCAGAAATCCGGCGAGCCGGCTCGGGTCGTTGGGGGTCGCTTCGGTCATCGCCGTTTCGATCACGCCGGGCGCGATCGCATTGACACGAATGCCGTCGGCGGCAAGCTCGCGGGCGAGCGCCTGGGTGAGGAGCTTGACGCCCCCCTTGGACGGCGCATAGCCCAGCGTATCGGCAACGCCGAGGAAGGACGCGATCGAGCCGAGATTGATGATCGTGCCGCGCGTCTCGCGCAATGCCGACAGGAAGGCGTGGGTGACGTTGAACGTGCCGGTCAGGTTGACGTCGAGCACCCGCCGCCAATTCTCGCGTGCACGGGGCGAGTCGATGCCCTCACGGATGATGATGCCGGCATTGTTGACCAGGATCGCGATCGGCCCAACCTCGCGCGCCGCACGCTGCACCAGCGCGGAGCACGCCTCCGCATCGGTGACATCGAGCTCGAACGGCCATGCCGCGCGGCCGTGCTGGCGAATGTCGGCCGCGGTTTGCTCGGCGCTGGCGCGATCGATGTCGGTCACAACAACGTCCGCGCCATGCGCCGCGAGGCCAAGCGCGATGGCGCGACCGTTGCCGTGCGCAGCGCCGGTCACCAGCGCGCGCTTGCCTGCGAGCAGGGTCGCCATTGCGCTCATGGCGCGCTTCCTTCCGCCGCCACGCCGGCGATGTGCTTGCCCGCGATGTAGCCGAAGGTCAGCGCGGGCCCGAGTGTGATGCCGGCGCCGGGATAGTTGCCGCCCATGATGCTCGCCATGTCGTTGCCGGCGGCATAGAGGCCGGCAATCGGCTGGCCGTCGGCGTCGAGCGCGCGGGCATGGGCATCGGTCCTTATGCCGGCATAGGTGCCGAGATCGCCGATCACCATCTTGATGGCGTAGAACGGCCCGTGCCGGATCGGCGCGATGCAAGGATTGGGTCCGTGCAGCGCATCGCCCTGGTAGCGGTTATAGGCACGCGAGCCCTTGCCGTAGGCGGGATCGCGTCCCTCCGCCGCGGTGGTGTTGAACTCCGCGATGGTCGCCTCGAGCGTCTTGGCGTCGATGCCGGCCTGCGCGGCGAGCTCCGCCAGTGTCGCGCCGCGCTTGAGATAGCCGGTCTTCAGATGATGGCCGAGCGGCATCGGGCGCGGCGGCACGCAGCCGAGGCCGTATTTGCGCAGCGTCTCGTGATCGCAGATGAGATGCGCCGCGATCTCCTCGTCGGGCTTCGCCGCCTTGATCATCGCCTGCACGAAGTCGTGGTAGGAATTGCCTTCATTGGCAAAGCGCCTGCCATCGGCCATCACCGCGATCACGCCCGGCTTGGCGCGATCGATGAAATGCGGCATCACGCCCTTCGAGCCGTCCTTGCGCGTCGTGACTGAGACCGGCACCCAGGCCGCGGCGTTCGGCAGCGAGTCGTCGACGCGGCCGCCGGCGGATTCCGCAAGGCGCAAGCCGTCGCCGGTGTTGCCGGTCGGGCCCGGCGAATAATGCTCTTTTCCAGTGGGGGCGTGCGGAAACATCTTCTGCCGTCGCGCGACGTCATGCGGGAAGCCGCCGCAGGCGAGCACCACGCCACGCTTGGCGTTGACGCGGATCGTGCGCCCTTCACGCACGACGACCGCGCCGCGCACCGCGCCGTTCTCGACGATCAATTCGCGCACCGGCGAGTTGAGCCAAAGCGGGATCTTGAGGTCGAAGGCGGATTTCGCCAGCCGTCCGGCGAGCGCGTTGCCGTTGGTCAACGTCATGCCGCGGCCGTTGCGCATCACGTCGATGGCGTGCTTCGACAGCCGTTTGGCGACATAGGCCGCCGAGGTCAGCGATCTCGTCGCGCGCATGAAATGCACGATCTCCTTGCCGGAGCCGAGCATCATGCCGAACACGGTGAGCTCGGGCAGGGGGCTGCCGAGATTCTTGAGGGCGTCGCCGAGCTCGTGGGCGTCGAACGGCCGCGTCACCATCGAGCGGCCGCCCTGCGCGCCGCCCGGCGCTTCCGCATGATAGTCCGGGAAGGTCAGCGGCATGTCGAAGCGCACCGCGGTGCTGGTGGTGAAGAAGTCGACCGCCTTCGGCCCTTCGGTCAGGAACGCATCGACGCGCGCGGCATCAAAGCTGTTGCCGGCCTCGTGGCGCAGATAGGTTTTGGCCTGATCGGGGCTCTCCTCGATGCCCCAGGCCCTGGCCAGCGAGGTGCCGGGGATCCACAGCCAGCCGCCGGAGCGCGCGGTGGTGCCGCCGAACCGCGGCTCCTTCTCGACCACCAGGACCTTCAGTCCGTGATGGCCGGCGGTGACCGCCGCCGACAGCCCGGCGCAGCCGGAGCCGACGACCAGGGCGTCGCAATCATGAGTTTCTTCGTTGGCCACGCGATCGATCCTATTTCTTGAGCAGCGGGCACTTCGACTCGGAGACCGGACGATAGGCGTCCTCGCCCTTCACCGTCTTGACGATGTCGAGATAGTCCCACGGCTCCTTGGACTCCGAAGGCTTCTTCACCTTCGCCAGATACATGTCGCGGATCACGCGGCCGTCCTCGCGCAGCTTGCCGTCATGCACGAAGGTGTCCTCGATCGGCAGCTCGCGCATCTTGGCCATCACCGCTTTCGGATCGTCGGTGCCGGCGGCCTGGATCGCCTTGAGATAATGCAGCACCGAGCCGTAGACGCCGGTCTGGATCATGGTCGGCATCACATTGGCGCGGGCGTAGAACTTCTTCGACCAGGCGCGCGTCTTCTCGTCCATGTTCCAGTACGATGCCGTCGTCATGTAGGTGCCCTGCGCGGCGTTGAGGCCGATCGCATGCACGTCGGTATCGAACATCAAGAGGCCGACCAGCTTCTGGCCGCCCTGCACGAGGCCGAACTCGCCGGACTGCTTGATCGAATTGTCGGTGTCCTGGCCGGCATTGGCGAACGCCACCACGTCGGCCTTCGAGCTCTGCGCCTGCAGCGCAAAGGAGGAGAAGTCGGCGGTGTTGGTCGGATGCTTGACGCTGCCGAGCACCTTGCCGCCCATCTCGTTGATGAAGCGCGTCGCGTCCTTCTCGAGCTGCTGGCCGAAGGCGTAATCCGCGGTGACGAAGAACCAGGACTTGCCGCCTTCCTTGATCACGGCCGAGGCCGTCACCTTGGACAGCGCGTAGGTGTCGTAGGCGAAATGCACCGTGTTGGGGCTGCACAGTTCGTCGGTCAGCGAGCTCGCGCCAGGACCGGACAAGAGCGCGATCTTGTTGCGCTCGCGCACCATGTTGTGCACGGCGATCGCGATGCCGGAATTCGGAATGTCGACGACGGCGTCGACCTTGCCGTTGTCGAACCAGCCGCGCACGATCTGCACGCCGACGTCGGTCTTCATCTGGTGGTCGGCCGAGATGATCTCGATCGGCTTGCCGAGCACGGTGGGGCCGAATTCCTCGACCGCCATCTTGGCCGCCTCGACCGAGCCCGGACCCGAATTGTCGCGGCCCCAGCTCGACAGGTCGGTCAGCACGCCGATGCGCACGACATCATCGGAAACCTGGGCGTGAGCGGCCGTGGTCATCGCCGCGACAATGGCTGCCGCCAGAAACTGTCTCATCATTCCTCCCTTTGGGCGTCCGCGCTCTTCGGCGGGTGACTCAGGATTAGGAATTGTATAATCAGTTTGTCAATGGCGAATTAGATGTGTGAATAGTGTCACAAAGTTGGCGCCCGTGCGGCGCGATGCTTCACATTTGGTGAGCGAACGCTTACATGGCTCGTCCGGGACGGCACCGCGGCAACGATTCCGGCTCATTTGCCAGACCGCGCCGCAGTGCCAAGTCACTATGAAACAGGGGAATTTTCGCGGACGGCGACGCGTTTCGCCGCCCGGACTGGGCCACCCGTGAAGGGCAAGGCTCCTACGGGGCGGGGCATGAAGAGCGTCGGCGGGCAGCGATATTCATAGACGGATCATGTTGAGACAGCTCTTCGCGCCGCAGCTCGTCATTCTTTACGTGCTGGTGGCCTCTACGCTCTACGTCCACTTCCGCGGCAAGCATCGGTTGCGTTTCGCTCGCCAGCTCGGCGATCACTCGACCTACCTCGCGCCCTACAATGTGCTGATGTATGCCGGCTCTGCCGTGCCCAACATGCCGGTGATTCCGGTCGAGCAGTTTCCCGAGCTCAAGAAGCTCTCCGACAATTGGGAGACGATCCGCGACGAGGCCACGCGCCTGTTCGACGAAGGCTTCATCCGTGCCGCGGCCAAGAACAACGACTGGGGCTTCTACTCCTTCTTCAAAAGCGGCTGGAAGCGCTTCTATCTGAAATGGTACGACGACTTTCTGCCCTCGGCGCGGACGCATTGCCCGAAGACGGTGGAGCTGCTCAACTCGATCCCGAGCGTGCACGGCGCGATGTTCGCGATGCTGCCGCCGGGCGGCAAGCTCGGGGCGCACCGCGATCCCTTCGCCGGCTCGCTGCGCTATCACCTCGGCCTCGTGACGCCGAACTCGAACCAGTGCCGCATCCTCGTCGACGGCGTCGAATGCGTCTGGCGCGACGGCGAGGCCTTCATGTTCGACGAGACCTTCATCCACAGCGCCGAGAACAAGACCGACGTCAACCGCATCATCCTGTTCTGCGACGTCGAGCGCCCGATGAAGTACGGCTTCATGACGGCGATGAACCGCTGGGTCAGCCACAACATCGTCAAGGCGTCGGCGACCCAGAACGTCGACGGCGAGCATGTCGGCGCGCTGAACAAGGTGTTCGGCAAGCTCTACGAGGTCCATCTCGCCAGCCGCAAGGTCAAGGAGTGGAATCGGAACGTATATTACACGCTCAAGTATTCCGCGACCGCGCTGATCCTCGGCCTGATCGTGATGTCGGCGCTGCACTGATCGCGGCGGGGTTGCTGCGTTGAAAGCAAAAACCCCGGAGTATGCTCCAGGGCTTTCTGTCTGCGACGAGAGCTGTGAGGCGCAACAGCGTCAGTCGCGCTCGAAAACCTTGGCGCCGGGGTAGATTCGCCTGGCGTAGGCGACGACCCACTCCCGGTCCTGGGTCTCCAGGAACGGAGTTCGGATCTTGCACGACCCGACGATAAGGTGCCACAGGCCGTTCAATTTCTGAATGTTGACGATCATCTGAGTGGTCCTCGAAACCCGCGTTCCAGTCGACACCTGCTACGCGTGACAGTCTTGTGATTGACGGCTCGGAGCAGTGATCCTGATCACGTTGGAGTAGACGCGAGTGTAAAAATCTCTCGCCATCGCTCAACTGTACGGGCGTAAGCACGGGCCATCACAAGGAATCAGGCGGGCTATACCAAGGTATGTTGGTGTCGGTCCGCAGGTGCAGCCGCAGCGTCGGGGCCGTTCAACTTTGCGCGGCGGCGCGCCTTCGCGCTCCGATGCGTTACATGGGCGTGATAACGTCCCTTCTGGCGTTTCGCATTGAGGGGACCTTGTCATGTCGGAGTCATCAGGAGCTTTTGCGACCACTGCGCTGAGCGGCTACGAGCTGCTGGCCGATCCGCAGCTGAACAAGGGCACGGCGTTCTCCGAGGCCGAGCGCGAGGCGTTCGACCTGCACGGCCTGTTGCCGCCCAATATCCTGACGCTGGACGAGCAGGTCTCGCGCCGCCTCGAGGCGCTGCGCGGCTTTGAGACCGACATCGAGCGCTATGCCTTTCTGCGCGAGCTGCAGGACACCAACGAGACGCTGTTCTACGCGCTCCTGGTCGGCAACCTGGAAGAGCTGTTGCCGATCGTCTATACGCCGACCGTCGGCGAGGGCTGCCAAAAATTCAGTCGGCTGTTCCGCAAGCCGCGCGGGCTGTTCCTCAGCATCCCACATCAGCACCGAATCGACCGCATTTTCGCCCATCCGCGCTTCGATCACGTCGAGGCGATCGTGGTGACCGACGGCGAGCGCATCCTCGGCCTCGGCGACCAGGGCGCCGGCGGCATGGGCATCCCGATCGGCAAGCTCGCGCTCTATACCGGCTGCGGCGGCCTGCATCCGGCGACGACGCTGCCGATCATGCTCGACGTCGGCACCGACAATCCCGATTGCCTCGCCGATCCGCTCTATGTCGGCTGGCGCAACGAGCGCGTCCGCGGCCAGGCCTATGACGACTTCATCGAGGCTTTCGTCGCGGCGGTGGTGAAGCGCTGGCCGCGCGCCCTGCTGCAATGGGAGGATTTCGCCAAGAACAACGCGACGCGTATGCTCGAGCGCTATCGCGACCGGCTCCTGACCTTCAATGACGACATTCAGGGCACCGCGGCGGTGGCGACCGGCGCCTTGCTCTCCGCCATCAACGTCACCGGCGTGCCGCTCACCGAGCAGCGCGTCGCCGTGCTGGGCGCGGGCTCGGCCGGCTGCGGCATCGCCAGCCTGATCCGCGCCGCGATGGTCGATGCCGGCCTGCCGGAGAGCGAGGCGGCGAAGCGCTTCTTCATGGTCGACCGCGACGGGCTGCTGCTCGAGGGCATGGGCGGGCTCGCCGCGTTCCAGCTTCCGTTCGTGCAGGACAGGCAGGCGATCGCGGGCTGGCAGCTCAGCCACCCCGACAAGATCGCGCTGCTCGACGTCGTGCGCAATGCCAGGCCGACCGTGCTGATCGGCGTCTCCGGCCAGGCCGGCGCGTTCTCTGAGCCGATCGTCCGCGCGATGGCCGAATGCAACAAGCGGCCGGTGATCTTCCCGCTGTCCAATCCGACCTCGCGCGAGGAGGCGACGCCGGTCGATATCGAGGCGTGGACCGAGGGGCGGGCGCTGATCGGTGTCGGCAGCCCGTTCCCGCCGATTATGCGCGACGGCGCGCGCTTCAAGGTCGACCAGACTAACAACTCTTACATCTTCCCGGGGGTCGGCGTCGGCGCGCTCGCGGTCGGTGCCAGCCGGGTCAACGACGGCATGTTCATGGCCGCCGCCAAGGCGCTCGCCAGCGTCTCGCCGGCGCGCGACAACCCGAAGCACAATCTGCTGCCGCCGGTCAGCGCGTTGCGCGACGTCTCGCAGACCGTGGCGCTTGCGGTCGCGCTGCAGGCGCACAAGGAGGGATTGGCGAGGGACGTTCCGATCGACCAGGTCGAGGCGCGGATTCACGCCAAGGTCTGGACGCCGCGCTACGTGCCGTACCGCCGCAGCGATCGGGCTTAGAGCTCGGCGCGTCGGCGCGGCGCGATCCTCCGGGCCGCGCGCGGCCCCGCACCGATTTTATGACCATCATGATCGGGTCAGGGTGGGCTCGACCTCGCTTGCGCCTTCTCAACGGGCTTGACCGAAGTAAGAATTTTCTTCAATCTTGGTATGCCAAATGCCAGTGGCGATCCTCGGGGATTTGGACGTCGCGGTGTCCGCAGCCCGCGATCGCACAACATCGACACAACGAGGAAACGGGGAGGGAAGTCGAATGGCCAATCTTGGCATGTCGCGCAGGGAGTTGCTGGTCGGGTCCATGCTCACGGCGGTCGCCGCGGCGGCGCCGCGACCGCTCTGGGCCCTCGACAACACGGGTGCGCTGGCGCGATCGAAGACCGGCATGGTGACGAGCCCGCACGAGCTCGCCACGCAGGCAGGGCTCGAGGTGCTGCGCAAGGGCGGCAATGCGATCGAGGCGGTCATCGCCATCGGTGCCACGCTGTGCGTGACCTATCCGCATTTCAGCGGCCTCGGCGGCGACAGCTTCATGGTGATCAGTGACCGCAAGGGAAATGTCCGGACGCTGTCCGGCGCAGGTCAGGCCGCGCTCAACCTGCCGAACTACAGCGGCTCGGTCCCGATCCGGGGGCCGGGGTCGGCGCTGACCGCGGCCACGACCGTCGACGTCTGGGACCAGGCGTTCGATTTCAGCCGCAAGTCCTGGGGCGGAAAGCAGAGCTGGGCGTCGCTGTTCGCGCGCCCGATCGAATGCGCCAGCAAGGGCTTCCCGGTCACGCCGTCGCAGCGCTTCTGGCAGGACATGGAAGCGAAGAACCTGAAGGACTGGCCCGACATCCAGCGCATCTTCATGCCCGCCGGCCGGATGCCTGAAATCGGCGAGCCGCTGGTCCAGGCCGAGCTCGCGAAATCGCTGGAGATGCTGGCGGCGAATGGCGGGCGTGATTTCTATGAAGGAAAGCTCGCCGCGCGCATTGCGGCCGGACTGAAGCAGATCGGCTCGCCGCTGACCGCCGACGATCTGGCGCGCTGCCGCGCTCGCGACGAGACGCCGTTGCGCGTCAGCTATCGCGGCGGCGAGCTGCTCGGGCTGCGGCCGCCAACGCAAGGTCTCACGACGCTGGAGATCATGGGCATCCTCGACCGCTTCGAGCTCGCAAAATATCCGGAAGGAAGCGCGGACTACTATCACCTGCTGGTCGAAGCAGTGAAGCAGGCCTTCATCGACCGCAGCCGCTACATCGGCGATCCGGAATTCGTCGACGTCCCGGTCAATCAGCTGCTCTCCGCGAGCTACCTCGACGCGCGCGCGAAGGCGATTAACGTGGCGAAGGCGATGCCGTGGCCGCACGTGTTCCAGAAGGGCGACACGGTTTATCTCGCCGCGACCGACCGGGACGGCAATTGCGTCAGCATGCTGCAAACCGTCTACTACGATTGGGGAAGCGGCATGGTGGCCGGCGACACCGGCATCATCTGGCACAACCGCGGTGCGTCGTTCAACCTCGACCCGGCCAGCCCCAATTGCCTCAAGCCGGGCAAGCGGCCGTTCCACACGCTCAATCCGGGGATCTATCTCAAGGGCGGACGGCCGCATCTGCTGTGCGGCACGCAGGGAGCCGACGGCCAGCCGCAGACGCTCGCGGCGGTGCTGACCAGGCTGATCGACTACAACATGGATCCGCTCACCGCGCTGGCGCGGCCGCGCTTCCTGCTCGGCAAGACGTTCTCCGATGCGCGCGACAGCCTGAAGCTGGAGAAGGATGCCGGTGAAGCGGTCTTCAAGGCGCTCGCCGAGCGCGGCCACGAGATAAGTCCGATACCAGCCCAGAGCCCGCTCGCGGGACATCCGGGTGCGATCCGGATCGACGCTGACGGAAGCATCACCGGGGCGCATGATCCGCGCAGCGACGGACGGGCGCTCGGGTTGTCATAAGACGAAGCGCGGCAGATTGACGGAGCCGCCCGGCGACTGCCGGGCATATCCGGCAGCCATCTGCGAAGCATGGTCCCCCGGTGGGCGAGCGGTGGCGGACGACGCCCTCGACGCGCTCAGATCTGTCGCTCGCCATGGCCGACTGAAGGCCGACTAAAGTTCAAGCCTCGACGGTCCGTTCCGGTGGAACTTTCCGGGGCGCGTTATCGTTCGTACTCAAACGAACCACAGTCAATATCCGTCCGGGGGCCTGCGAGGGAGACACCCCCATGGCAACATTTGGCTCAACGCTTCGTCCAACCCCCGGCCTCGACGCCAACCAGCTCACGCCATCCGAGCATCAGCTGCAGATGCGCCGTGCGGTGATCGCCTCCACGGTCGGGACCGCGATCGAGTGGTATGACTTCTTTCTCTACAGCACCGTCACCGGCCTGGTTTTCGCAAAATTGTTCTTTCCGCATTCCGATCCCTGGGTCGGCACGCTGGAGGCCTTCGCCATCTATGCGGTCGGCTTCGTCGCGCGGCCGATCGGGGCCGCGATCTTCGGGCACTATGGCGACCGCATCGGCCGCAAGTCGACGCTGATCGCGACGCTGCTGTTGATGGGCCTTGCCACCGCTGCGGTCGCGTTGGTGCCGACCTATTCCAGCATCGGTATCTGGGGCGCGGTGATATTGACCGTGCTGCGCTTCATCCAGGGCGTCGGCGTCGGCGGCGAATGGGGCGGCTCGGTGCTGATGTCGATGGAATGGGCGCGCAACGATCGCTCCCGCGGCCTGATCGCGTCGTGGCCGCAATTCGGCGTGCCATGCGGGCTGTTCCTCGCCAATCTCGCCGTGCTGGCCTTCAGCCAGATGTCGGGCGACCAGTTCCTGGCGTGGGGCTGGCGCGTTCCGTTCGCGCTCAGCATCGTCCTGGTCGGCGTCGGCCTCTATATCCGGCTCGGCATTCTGGAAACGCCTGTCTTCAGCAAGCTGCTGGCCGAGCGACAGCTCGACCGCACGCCGATGCTGACGGTGATCCGCGACCATCCGAAGGAGATCCTGCTGTCCGCCTTCGCGCGGATGTCCGAGCAGGCGCCGTTCTACATCTTCACCGCCTTCGTGTTCTCCTACGGCACCGGCACGCTGCACGTCTCGCGCGACTTCCTGCTCACCGCGGTGCTCGCGGCCTCGGTGCTGTCGTTCGTCTCGATCCCGGTGTTCGGGCACCTGTCCGACCAGATCGGCCGCAAGAACATGTACATGATCGGCGCGTTGGTGACCGGCATCTTCGGTTTCATCTACTTCGCGATGCTCAATACCGGATCGGAGTCGATCATCTTCCTCGCGATCATTCTCTCGCTCATTCCGCACGACATGCAGTACGGGCCGCAGGCAGCGCTGATCGCCGAAAGCTTTACCGGACGGCTGCGCTACAGCGGCGCCTCGCTCGGCTATCAGCTCGCATCCGTCATCGCCGGCGGTCCCGCGCCGCTCATCGCGGCGTGGCTGTTCGGCACCTATCATTCGTGGGTCGCGATTGCGATCTACATCGCGCTCTGCGCCGTCATCACGCTGGTCGCGACTGCGCTGATGACCGACTTCACCGGAAAGGACATCAATGCGGCCGGCGCGCATGAACGTCGGGCTTGAGACAGCAATGGAGCAGCAGATGATGAAATGGCGAAAAGAATCGGCGCTCGATCTCTATAACCTCGTCGCCGCGATCTTCCTGCTTGCTGCGCCGTGGCTGTTCGTGCAGGCCAATCCGACCGCGGCGATCGATCTCAGGATCAGCGGCGCGGCGATCGCGATCATGTCGCTGGCGGCGATCGTCGCGTTCTCGATCTGGGAAGAATGGATCAACCTGGTCGTCGGGTGCTGGCTGATCGTCTCGCCCTGGCTGCTCGGCTTCACGCATACCCGCGCGATGCATTTTGCCATCGCCGCAGGCGCGGTGGTGGCGTTCATGGCGCTGCTCGAGCTATGGCTCGAATACGAGAAGACGCATTTCGGCCCGGACACGCCGCAGGCTGCCGAAAGGCAGTAAGCTCCGCCGCCGGAGAGACCGAGGTGCTGCTCTTCGTCTTTGAGCATGGTCTTCTCGGAAAACCGCTTCGCGCTTTTCCGGATCATGCTCTAGCAGCCGCGGCAAATCCCCTTGATCTTGCGGTCGACGATAGCGTCCTCCTGATCGATGACCTGCTGCGATGTCGATGTCGTCGCCGGAATATCGGCGGCGCGCGGTTGACGATGGCCGACCGGCGCCGACCACGGCCTGCTCGCGGTTTCGTTTGACGCGTAGGCGCGGGGCTGCTGGACCGCCGCCTGTGCAAAGCAAGCGGTCGCCATTGCCGCGGACATAATCGCAGCCAAGCCCAGTCGTACGCCGGGTCGTCGAAGATCGATCATGAAAATCTCCATACATTCGTCGCCGCGTTTGTGCGCGGCCTTGATGACATGGAGTGCTCCGGTCGCTCCGGTATTCCCCGCTCCATCCGATGTGATCGGGCGCTCGCGGCGCGGTGATCGCGCGTGATGAAATAATTTCCGGGCACTCGCGGTCCTTGATCACAGGAGCCGAGCTAGGTCGGCTTCACCCACCGTACGGAGAAATCCCATGACCAGATTGACCCTCGCAGCGCTTGCGCTGATTGCGGCGGCCGCCTATTCGGCCCAGGTGTCCGCCGCCGGCAACAACGCTGCGGTGCGGCGCGCCAATGCTTCGATGACGACAACGACGGTCAGCAGCAAGACCACCGATTGCGTGCGCGCGCCGAAGGTTGGATCGTTCGCGACCGCTCCCTTCACCGAGCCGCCCTGCATGCCCGGCACGATGCGCTGAGCGCGCACAGCAAAAAGCCCCGGACCTGAGGTCCGGGGCTTTGGGCCTTGCCTCGTTCCCGAGGTCGTCTATTCCGGCTTGCCGATCGTCACCGCGAGCTTGCCGACGCCGTCGACACCGCATTCGAGCTTGTCGCCCACCTGCAGCTGCGAGACGCCGGCGGGCGTGCCGGTCATGATGATGTCGCCGGCGGCGAGCTTCACCTGCTGCGAGAGCTGCCAGATGATCTCAGGCACGTTCCAGATCAGCTCGGTGAGGTCGCCTTTCTGGGCTTCCTTGCCGTTGACGGTGAGCCAGATCTTGCCCGCGGTCGGGTGGCCGATCTTCGCGGCCGGCTGGATCGCCGAGCAGGGCGCGGAATAGTCGAACGACTTGCCGATCTCCCAGGGCCGCTCCTTCTTGCGCGAGGCGATCTGCAGGTCGCGGCGGGTCAGGTCGATGCCGACGGCATAGCCGTAGACATGCTCGAGCGCCTTGTCGGCGGGAATGTTCAGCCCGCCGCTCTTCATCGCCACCACCAGCTCGACCTCGTGATGCAGGTCCTTGGTCAGCGGCGGATAGGGGATGGTCGCGCCGTCGGGCACCAGCATGTCGGCATGCTTGCCGAAGAAGAACGGCGGCGCGCGCTCGTCATTGCCCATCTCCCTGATATGCTCGAGGTAGTTGCGGCCAACGCACCAGATGCGGCGGACCGGATAGCTGCCGGATTCGCCGACGACGGGAAGCGAGGGCTGGGGGGGAAGCGGAATGACGGTGGATGCGGCGTTCATGAACGGGTCCCGGAGGGTTGAAGGAGGGAGCGCGGGCGGTATTTACGCGCTTACGCCGCTCAGGGCTAGTGGCCGCGGCTGCATCCGGCGCAGAGGTGAGGCCAGCTTTCCGCCGAGCGCGACCGCCTTTGGTCGACAAAGGCGGTGCTGCCCATGAGGAAATGGCTTTCGGTCAGCCTGGGGCTGATCGTTGTGGCCCTGATCGCCGCCGCCGTTCGGTTTTTCACGGTCGTCCCGGAGCGGATCGACCGGGCGCAGAACAGGGTCCAGCACGTGGCGCTGGATATCACGCCCGCCGCAAGGGACTTGCAGGCGACGCTCGACGTGGCGGACATGCATGCGGACAGCCTGTTGTGGAAGCGCGACCTGATCGCGCGATCCGATCGCGGCCATATCGATCTGCCGCGCCTGATTGAGGGACACTACGTGCTACAGGTGTTCTCGTCGGTCACCAAGTCGCCCAAGGGCCAGAACTATGATGCCAACGGTGCCGACACCGATACCATCACGAACCTCGCCATCATCGATCTGCAGCCGCCGCGGACGTGGTTCTCGCTGCTGCAGCGCTCGCTGTGGCATGCCGAGAAATTGCGGAGCTTCGCCGAGCACTCCGCCGGGCGGCTGCGCCTGATCGCGACGCCGGCCGACCTCGACCGCCTGCTCGCCGACCGCAAGAGCGGTGCGACGGTGGTTGGCGGCATGCTGTCGATCGAGGGTTTGCAGGACATGGAGGGTAATGTCGCCAATCTCGACGTGCTCTACGCCGCCGGATTCAGAATGGCCGGTCTCGCGCACTTCTTCGACAATGATGTCGCCGGCTCGATGCACGGCGTCGCAAAGGGCGGCCTGACGCCGCTCGGCCGGCAGGTGGTGCAGCGGATGGAGGCGATGGGCATGATCGTCGACCTCGCGCATTCGAGCCACGCGGCGGTCGCCGAGGTGCTGGCGATGGCGACGCGCCCGGTGGTGTCGAGCCACGGCGGCGTTCAGGCGACGTGCAAGGTCAACCGCAACCTCACCGACGACGAAGTCCGGGGTGTCGCGCGGACCGGCGGCGTGGTCGGCATCGGTTTCTGGCAAGGCGCGGTCTGCTCGCTCGATCCGAAGGACGTCGCGCGGGCGATCGCCCATGTGCGCGACCTGGTCGGGATCGACCATGTCGGCCTCGGCTCGGATTTCGACGGCTCGACCACGACGGGCTTCGATGCCAGCGAGATCGTCGCCGTGACCCAGGCGCTGATGTCGCGCGGGTTCTCGGAGGACGAAATCCGCAAGGTCATGGGCGGCAATGTCCTGCGCGTGCTGCGCGCAGGCATTGCCCCGAGGGGATGACAGGCCCTAGCCGGTGGCGCTGATCGGCGCCAGCGCCAGCGGCGACGGGTCGTGGTGGTGCTGCAGGCGAAAGAACGAGGCGTAGCGGCCGCCGCGGCGCAGCAGTTCCTCGTGCCGTCCGCGCTCGACGATCTCGCCGCCCTCGACCACCAGGATCGCATCGGCATGCATGATGGTGTGCAGACGGTGCGCGATCACGATCGTGGTGCGGCCCTGGCAGAGATGCTCGATCGCTTCCTGCACCTGCTTCTCGGACTCCGAGTCGAGCGCGGCGGTGGCCTCGTCGAGCAGGATGATCGGCGCGTTCTTGATCAGCGCGCGGGCGACCGCGATGCGCTGGCGTTGCCCGCCGGACAGCTGGGTGCCGTGCTCGCCGACCGGCGTGTCGTAGCCGAGCGGGAAGCTCATGATGAAGTCGTGTGCGCAGGCGGCCTTGGCGGCGTCGACGATCTCTTGCTCGGTGGCGCCCTGCTTGCCGAAGGCGATGTTGGCGCGGATGGTATCGCGGAACAGATAGACGTCCTGTCCGACATAGGCGGTCTGCTGTCGTAGCGATTTGCGTGACACTGACGAGACCGGCTGTCCGTCGATCAGGATGTCGCCCTCGCGCGTCTCGTAGAAGCGAAGCAGCAAGGCCAGCACGGTCGATTTGCCGCCGCCGGAGGGGCCGACCAGCGCGGTCACCTTGCCGGGCTCGGCCACGAAGCTCATGCGGTTCAGCACCGGCTCGCCCGGCCGATAGGCGAAGCTGACGTCGCGCAGTTCGATCCGCGCGTCGGAGAGTTTCAGGGCCGGCTTGTCGTCGTCGGTCTGCTCGCTCGCCGGGCTATCGACGACCTCGAGCAGCATCCGCGCGCCGACCAGCTGGCTGTTGAGGTCGATGTTGAGCCGCGCCAGCCGCTTGGCCGGTTCGGTCGCCATCAGGAAGGCGGTCAGGAACGTGAAGAACTGGCCCGGCGTGGAACCGAGCGCAACCACGCTGTAGCCGCCATACATCAGGCAGCCGGCGACCGCGAAGCCGCCGAGCATTTCCATCAGCGGATTGGAGCGGTTGGCGACGCGCGCCATCTTGTTGGCATTGCTCTCGACGGTTGCGATGTGCTCGTCGATCCGCTGCTGCATGGTGCCTTCCAGCGTGAACGCCTTCACGGTGCGGATGCCCTGCAGCGATTCCTGCATCGTCTCCATGATGTCGGCGGTGCCGGTGAACTGGTTGTAGGCGAGCCCCTTGATCCGCTTCACCAGCCTGCGCAGCATCAGCATTGCCGGCGGTACCGCCACGAGCCCGATGAACGACATCAGCGGGTCCTGCCAGACCATGACGGCGACCATGCTGATCAGCATCAGGAAGTCGCGGCCGATCGCATTGACCAGCATGTTGAGTACGTCGGTGATCGACTTGGCGCCGGCGGTCAGCCGCGCCAGGAATTCCGACGAGTGCCGCTGCGAGAAGAAGCCGATGCTCTCGCTCATCAGCTTGGCGAACAGTTGCCGCTGGTTGCTGGCGAGGATGGCGTTGGAGATCTTGTTCAGGATCACCATGTGGCCGTAGGTCGCCACGCCCTTGATGAACAGCAGCACCACCGTGATCCCGGCGAACATGGCGATGCCGGGGATGTTCTTGTCGACATAGGCCTGGTTGATCACCTGGCCGAGCACGTACGTGGCGCCGGCCGTCGAGCCGGCCGCCACGGCCATCAGGGCGAACGCGGTCAGATAGCGCCGCCAATAGGTAACCCCTTGTTCCATGACCAGGCGGCGAATCAGGATCGCCGCGCCATAGGGATCGTCGGTAATTTTCTTTGGAAACTGGGCCATCCGCGTTCCATTGACGGCGGGCAGCGCCGACCGTCAGGGTTGCGGGACCTCCTTGCCCGCTTGGCGGGGCTTTTTCAAGCACAATAACTGCTTGATAACGGTTTGTTTTTTAGGCCGATTCCGCCTGTCGCGCGGAGCCGGCGCGCTCCCGGAACAGCTTCTCCTCCCAGGCCAGTGCGTGGCTCGCGATGGTCTCGAGATCATCGTAGCGCGGCGTCCAGTCGAGCAGCGAGCGGATCCGGGTCGTGTCGGCCACCATGGTCATGATGTCGCCGGGCCGGCGGGCGGCGTAGGCGACCGCGAAATTGCGCATCGAGACCCGGCGCACCGCCTCGATGGTTTCGAGCACGGAATAGCCGCGGCCATAACCGCAATTCATCGTCACCGATTGCCCGCCGGCGCGCAGATAGGACAGCGCCGAGCGATGCGCCTCGACGAGGTCGCTGACATGGATGAAGTCCCTGATGCAGCTGCCGTCCTGGGTCGGATAGTCGGTGCCGAACACGTCGATCTTGGCGCGCTGGCCGGTCGCGGCCTCGACCGCGATCTTGAGCAGATGGGTGGCGCCGATGGTGGCAAGGCCGACGCGGCCCTTCGGGTCGGCGCCGGCGACGTTGAAGTAGCGCAGCACGACGTAGCTCATGCCATGAGCGGACGCGACGTCGTGCAGCATGATCTCGGTCATCAGCTTCGACGAGCCGTAGGGCGACAGCGGACGGGTCGGTGCGATCTCCGGCACCGGCACCTGGTCCGGGTTGCCGTAGACGGCCGCTGTCGAGGAGAAGATAAAGCGGCTGACGCCGCCCTTCACCGCCGCGTTGAGCAGGCTGCGCGTCGTCATGGTGTTGTTGCGGTAGTAGCCGAGCGGATCGCGCATCGAGTCCGGCACCACGACGGAGCCCGCGAAATGGATGATGCTGTCGATGCCGTGCTGCGCGATCACGCCCTCGACGAGATTCTCGTCGCCGGCATCGCCGATGAACAGCGGCACGCCTTCGGGCAGGAACGCGGAGAAGCCGGTGGAAAGGTTGTCGATCACGACGACGCTCTCGCCGGCATCGACCAGCGCATGAACCATGTGACTTCCGATATAGCCGGCGCCGCCGGTCACGAGCACGGTCATGGATGGAGCTCTCCCGATGTTCTTTAACAGGTGATGCTAGCGGGAGTGCGGTGAAGAGGGGGTTTCGCCGTGGCCGAACTGGCCACTATGCTTAATGTTGCGTATAGGAACTGGCACGAAACGGAGACTTGAGTGCCGATCGAGAACACACCTGCCGGCGAGCTCGAGCTCATCGTGCCCAATCTGCACCGACGCTATTCGGGTGTCACCGCGACCAACCGCATGGTCGCGCCGAAACTTGCAAAGATGTTCCGCGCAGGCTGGCTCGGCTCGCATCGGCCCGACGGCATCGACGCGATGGGATTTGCCGATCTCCTGCGGCTGTGGCGGCGCGCATCGCCGCTGATCTGGCACGCGCGGCGCAACGACGAGATGATCGTCGGGCTCATGCTGCGCGCGCTTGGTTGGCCGCTGAAACTGATCTTCACCTCGGCCGCGCAGCGCCATCACACTTGGCTGACGCGCTGGCTGATCCGCAACATGGATGCGATCATTGCCACCAGTCCGCTGTCGGCTTCCTATCTGAAGCGCGACGCGACCGTGGTGATGCACGGCGTCGACACCGATCGTTATGCGCCGCCCGCCGATCGCGCGGCAGCCTTCGCCGAGAGCGGATTGCCTGGACGTGATGCGATCGGCTGCTTCGGACGGGTGCGCGCGCAGAAGGGCAGCGACGTTTTCGTCGAGGCGATGTGCAGGCTGCTGCCGCGCTATCCCGATTTCACCGCGGTCATCGTCGGCGCCGTGGTGCCGGAGCAGCTGGCCTTTGCCAACGAGCTGAAGCGAAAGATCGAGGCCGCCGGCCTGCAATCGCGCATCATCATCACGGGCGAACTGCCGATCGAGGACGTCGTGCGCTGGTACCAGCGGCTGACGATCTACGCCTTCACCTCGCGCAATGAAGGTTTCGGCCTGACCCTGATCGAGGCGATGTCGGCGGGCGCCGCGCTGGTTGCGGCGCGCGCGGGCGCGGCCGAGTTCGTGGTCGAGGACGGCGTCACCGGCGTGCTGACGCCGCCCGGCGACGCCGACGCGCTGGCGGCCGCGCTGGAGCCCTTGATGCGCGATCCGGCATCGGCCGCGGCGATGGGCGCGCGGGCGCGGCAACGAGTTGTGGATAAGTTCAGCCTCGATGCCGAGGCAAAAGCGATCGCGGCGGTCTACCGCGCGCTGACCTGAGCCAGCACGCGCTGCGCAATCTCCACGACCTCTTCGGCGGCGATATCGCGCATGCAGCGATGGTCGTTCATGGTGCAGACCGTGCGCTGGCACGGCTGGCACGACAACTTGCTCCTGGTCTGCAGCACGGTCGCGGCGAGGCCGTTGAGGGGTGCCCAGAGATAAGGGTCGGTCGGGCCGAAGATGCCCATGGTCGGTGTGCCGATTGCGGCGGCGATGTGCATCAAGCCGGAGTCGTTGGTCACAGCGACGCTGGCCGCGGCCATCGCAACGATGCCGTTGCGCAGATCGGTGCCGGTGAGGTCGCGGACCCGCGCGCCGCCGGCTGCCGTGATCTCCTGCGCCAGCGCCTTCTCGCCGGGGCCGCCGACCACCCAGACGTCGAAGCCGCGTTCGGCGAACAGCCGCGCGGCCTCCGGATAATAGGTCCAGCGTTTCGAGGCGCCGACCGAGCCGGGGCCGAGCGCGATGGCGGGACCGCGGCCGAGGCCGTTGGCTTGCCGCCAGCGTTCGATTTCGTCCGCGGGAACCCGAAGCTGCGGCACCGGCCATTCCGGCGGGCGGGCGGCGCCGTCGGACAGCGCCAGGATCGCGTTCTTGTCGATGAAGCGCGGCTGCCGCTTTTCTCCCCATCGCATCGCGTTGATGAGGCCGAACCGCACCTCGCCAAAGAAGCCGACCCGTTCCGGGATGCCCGCCAGCGCCGGCGCGAGAGCGGCCTTCCAGGTCCGTGGCAGCACCAGCGCGGTGGCGTAGTTCCGTCGGCGAAGCTCGGCCGCGAGGGCCTGCTGTTGGGCCAGCGCCAGCCGGCTGCGCGGCAGGTCGGACACGATCCCGGCGCGAACATCGGGCATATAATCGACCAAAGGGGCGCAAAGCCTGGATGTCAGAAGGTCGATCGGCCGGTTCGGCCAGCGCTTGCGGAGCACCCTGACCACGGTGTGGCCGCGCACGAAATCGCCGATCCAAACATAGGGCACCACGAGGATAGGTCTGGTATCCTCGGCATCCTGTGTTTCGATGTCAGATATTGAATCAATATTCATTTCTAACTAGGCCAAGGCCGATCGGGCGCGGCCAAGTCGGTAACCGGTTCGCGATGAGAGGTAAAGCCGTCGTTGCCTGCGACGCGGGAGTGGGGCAAAGCTGACGGCTGCAAAGGAATCTGGCGGGATTTCATCATGTTTCTGGTAACCGGGGGCGCCGGTTTTATCGGATCGAACGTCGTGGCCGCGTTGAACGACGCCGGGCGCAGCGACGTCGCGGTCTGCGATCTGCTTGGGCAGGACGGCAAGTGGCGGAACCTGGCCAAGCGCCAGCTTGCCGATGTCGTTCCGCCGGCCGAGCTTGGCGACTGGCTGAAGGGGCGGCGGCTTACCGCCGTGATCCATCTCGGCGCCATTTCCGAGACCACGGCAGCCGACGGCGACCTGGTGATCGAGACCAATTTCCGTCTCTCGATGCGGCTGCTCGACTGGTGCACGGTAAATGCCACGCCGTTCATCTATGCCTCGTCGGCCGCGACCTACGGCGACGGCGAACAGGGGTTCGACGACGACGCATCGGTCGAGGCGCTGAAGCGGCTTCGGCCGATGAACCTGTACGGCTGGAGCAAGAACTTGTTCGATCTTGCGGTCGCCGAGCGTGCGGTGAAGGGCGCGCCTCTGCCGCCGCAATGGGCCGGGCTGAAATTCTTCAACGTGTTCGGCCCCAATGAATATCATAAGGGCCCGATGATGAGCGTGCTCGCGCGGCGCTTCGACGACATCAAGGCGGGCCGCGTAGTGCAGCTCTTCAAGTCGCATCGCGAGGGCATCGCCGACGGGGATCAGCGCCGCGATTTCATCTATGTCGACGACGTCGTGCGGGTGATGATGTGGTTGATCGCGACGCCGCGGGTCTCCGGGCTGTTCAATGTCGGTACCGGCAAGGCGCGCAGCTTCAAGGACCTGATCGTCTCGGCCTATGGCACGCTCGGGCTGGAGCCGAACATCCAGTATGTCGACATGCCCGAGCAGATTCGCGGCAGTTACCAGTACTTCACCCAGAGCGTTGTCGATCGTCTCGGACGCGCCGGATACAATGGCGGTTTCACCCGCCTGGAAGACGCTGTCGGGGCCTATGTGACGGGCTTCCTCGATCGCGCGGATCGCTATCGCTAGAGCGGATACGGTGACTGATGTTCGATTTTGAAGCGATCTCGCGTGCGATGTCCGGCCAGACCGTGCTCTGCGTCGGCGACCTCATGCTCGACGAGTTCGTCTATGGCGAGGTGTCGCGAATCTCGCCGGAGGCGCCGGCGCCGGTGATCGCGGTCAGGCGCAACGAGACCAATATCGGCGGCGCCGGCAACGTCGCGCGCAACATCGCCGCGCTTGGCGGGCGCTGCATCTTCGTCGGCCTGATCGGCGAGGACGCTGCCGGCGCGGTGCTGGCCGAGGCGTTGGCGAAGGAGCCCGCTATCGAGACCGTGCTGCTGCGCGATGCCGCGCGTCCGACCACGCGCAAGGTGCGCTTCGTCTCCGAGCAATTCTCGACCCACATGCTGCGCTCCGACTGGGAGCTCGCCGCGCCGGCCGCACCGGCCATCGAGCAGCAGCTGATCGATGCGATCCTGCCGCGTCTTGCGCGGGCCGACATCGTGCTGCTGTCGGACTACGCCAAGGGCGTGCTCACCGCGCGCGTGATCCGCAACGTGATCGACGCGGCACGCCAGGCGCAAAAGCGCGTCATCGTCGACCCGAAGAGCGCCAACCTCGCGATCTATCGCGGCGCGACCGTGCTGACGCCGAACCGCAAGGAATTCGCCGAGGCGACCCGCAGCCGCGCCGACAGCCAGGACAGCATTGCGCAGGCCGCGCCCGATGCGATGTACCTCGCGGATTGCGAGGCGATGCTGGTGACGCAGGGCGAGCGCGGCATGACGCTGGTGACGAGGGGCGGCGAGTCGATCCATGTGCCGGCGCTGCCGGTCAAGGTGCGCGACGTCTCCGGCGCCGGCGATACCGTTGCCGCGGCGCTGGCGCTGGCGCTGGCTGGCGGCGCCGACTGGGAAGGCGCGCTGCGGATCGCGAGCGCGGCGGCGGCGGTTGCGGTCGGCAAGACCGGTACCGCGATCGTCAAGTCCGCCGAATTGCGCCGAAGGATTCTGCCGCACGCTTCGCTGGCGGCCGAGGAGAAGATCGTCGCGGCCGGCGGCGACATCGGTGCATGCCTCGAGGAGTGGCGCAGGCAGGATCTGCGCATCGGCTTCACCAATGGCTGCTTCGACATCCTGCACCCCGGCCACGTCAAGGTGCTGACCGCCGCGCGCGGCGCCTGTGATCGCCTCGTCGTCGGGCTGAACAGCGACGCCTCGGTGAAGCGGCTGAAGGGCGAGGGGCGTCCGGTGCAGAACGAGCGCGCCCGCGCCGAGGTGCTGGCGGCGCTGGAAGCCGTCGACCTCGTCGCGATCTTCGAGGAGGACACGCCGATCAATCTGATCACGCAGGTGCGGCCGAGCGTGCTGGTCAAGGGGGGCGACTATACCCGCGAGCAGGTGGTCGGCCACGAGATCGTCGAAGCTGCCGGCGGCGAGGTGGTGCTGGTCGAGATCCTGCCCGGCCACAGCACGACGTCGCTGGTTGCGCGGGCCCGTGAGGGCAAGGCGTGAGCGCAAGCATGGCATCCCCGGCAGGCGCCGCGGCGTGTCCGGCCTGGCGCGATCCGGCGCGCTGGCAGACCGCGACCGATGTGGTCGCGGTCCTGATCGCGCTGTCGCTGCCGTGGTCGACCTCGCTGGTCGGCATCTTCGGCGTGGTGCTGCTGATCGCGATTGCGCCGACGGTCGATCTGAAGGCGTTCTGGGCGCTGCTGAAGCGGCCGATCTGCCTGGCGCCGGTCGCGTTGTTTTGCCTCGCGCTTGTCGGCACGCTCTGGTCGGACGCGGCCTGGGGCGCGCGATTCTACGCGGTCGGGCCGACCGCAAAGCTCCTCGTGCTGCCGGTCCTGCTCTATCATTTTCAGCGCTCGGCCCGCGGGACCTGGGTGTTCGTCGCTTTCCTCGTCTCCTGCACGCTGTTGATGCTGATGTCCTGGCTGGTGCTTGCCTATCCGCACCTCGCGCTGAGGGCGCCTGCGCCTGGCGAGCAGGGAGTCTTCGTCAAGAACTACATCGACCAGAGCCAGGAATTCACCTTATGCGCGGTCGCGCTGGCCTATCCGGTCGTGATGCTGCTGCGGGCCAAACGCATCCTGCCGGCCATGTTGCTGATCGCGATCGCGCTCACCCTGTTCGCCAACATGGCGATGGTGGTGGTGTCGCGGACTGCGTTGGTGACGGTTCCGATTATGTTCGCGGTGTTTGCGCTGCTCCATCTGCGCTGGCGCAGCATCGTCCTGATCCTTTGCGCGGCCGCCGCGTTAGCCGTGGTGGCGTGGTATGGCTCACCGCAATTGCGCTGGACGGCCGAGTCATTCCAGCGCGACTACAAGCTCTACATGGAGCGCAACGAGCCGACCTCGGTCGGTCTGCGGCTCGAATTCTGGCGAAAGTCGCTCGGCTTCTTCGCCGAGGCCCCGGTCATCGGCCACGGCACCGGAGCGACCCGGGGCCTATTCGAGCGCGTGGCAACGGGTGGTGTGACCCAGGCCTCCGGCGAAGTGATCGGCAACCCTCACAATCAAACGTTGAACGTCGCCGTGCAGTGGGGCATTGTGGGTGTGGCGATCCTGTATGCGATGTGGCTGCTGCACCTCTTGCTGTTCCGCGGCGACGGTCTCGTCAACTGGATCGGGCTTCTCGTCGTGGTACAGAATATTACGAGTTCGTTGTTTAATTCACACATCTTCGACTTTCACGAAGGCTGGATGTATGTGCTGGGCGTCGGGGTCGCGGGCGGCATGGCGTTGAAGGGGCAATTGGGGGCCGATATGGAACCCGAACCTCCTGCTCGTCCATGATCGCTGGCAAGGGCGCTGCAGATACGCTATCAGCCTGCCAAATGTCTCACCGCAAACTCCCAGTTGCCGGCAACCCGTCCGTTAGATGACGCGTCTTTCACAATTTACCCTGCGCAACTTCCTGATTTTGCTGCATGACGCGCTCGCGACGACGTTTGCGTTGCTGGCGAGCTTCTATCTGCGTTTTGAGGGCAGCCTCCTTACTGATCGACTGCCGCATCTGCTGCTGATTCTGCCCTGGTTCGTGCTGTTCAGCATTTTCGTCAGCTATTTCTCCAATCTGACCACGGCGAAATGGCGCTTCACCTCGCTGCCGGACGCGGTGAATATCCTGCGGGTCGCATCCGTGCTGACGCTGGCACTGGTCGTGCTGGACTACGTCTACTTCTTCACCGGAACGAATTCGCAAAGCCCGGTGTTCCTCGGCCGGGTCACGATCATCCTGTTCTTCTTCCTCGAGGTGTTCGCGCTGAGCGCGTTGCGCCTCGGCTACCGTTATTTCCGTTATTCGCGCACGCGGCTGCATGCCCGATCTGACAACGCCGCGCCGGCGCTGCTGGTCGGACGTACGGCCGATGCCGAAGTAGTGCTGCGCGGCATCGAGAATGGTGCCATCAAGCGGCTCTGGCCGGTCGGTGTGCTCTCGCCGTCGGACGCCGACCGCGGCCAGATGATCCGCAACATTCCCGTGGTCGGCGGCGTCGACGACATCGAGGCCGTGATTCGGGATTTCGAGACCCGCCAGCGGCCGATCAAGCGCGTGGTCATGACACCGTCGGCCTTCGAACCCGAAGCGCATCCGGAAAGCGTGCTGATGCGCGCCAGGCGGCTCGGCGTGATGGTCAGTCGCCTGCCGTCGCTGGAGGGCGGCGACGCGCCGCGACTGACCAACGTCGCCGTCGAGGACCTGCTGCTGCGCCCAAGCCAGAAGATCGACTACGCGCGGCTCGAGACGCTGGTGAGGGGCAAGTCGGTCATCGTGACCGGCGGCGGCGGCTCGATCGGTGCCGAAATCTGCGAACGGGTCGCGACCTTCGGCGCCGCGCGCCTCCTGGTCGTGGAGAATTCCGAGCCGGCGCTCTATGCGGTCACCGAGGCGCTGTCCGCGCGCGACTCCGGCCCCGAGATCGAGGGCCGGATCGCCGATATCCGGGATCGCGAGCGCATCACGCGGCTGATGAGCGAGTTCAAGCCCGACATCGTGTTCCATGCCGCGGCGCTCAAGCATGTGCCGATCCTGGAGCGCGACTGGAGCGAAGGGGTCAAGACCAACATCTTCGGGTCGGTGAACGTGGCCGACGCCGCGCATGCCGCGGGCGCGAGCGCGATGGTGATGATCTCGACCGACAAGGCGATCGAGCCGGTGTCGATGCTGGGCCTGACCAAGCGGTTCGCCGAGATGTATTGCCAGGCGCTGGACCATGACCTGATGACCGAGGCAAAGGGCAAGCCGCACATGCGGCTGATCTCGGTGCGGTTCGGCAATGTGCTGGCGTCCAACGGATCGGTGGTGCCGAAATTCAAGGCGCAGATCGAGGCCGGCGGACCGATCACGGTGACCCATCCGGACATGGTTCGCTACTTCATGACGATCCGCGAGGCCTGCGATCTCGTGATCACCGCAGCGACGCACGCCGTGACGCCGGCGCGGCCTGACGTCTCGGTCTATGTGCTGAACATGGGGCAACCGGTGAAGATCGTCGATCTCGCCGAGCGGATGATCCGTCTGTCGGGCCTGCAACCCGGCGTCGACGTCGAGATCGTATTTAGCGGCATCCGCCCCGGCGAGCGGCTGAACGAGATCCTGTTCGCGAGCCAGGAGCCGACGCTCGAAATCGGCGTCGCCGGCGTCATGGCCGCCAAGCCCAACCAGCCTCCGATGTCGACGCTGCGCAAGTGGCTCGCGGCGCTGGAGGATGCGATCGAGAGAGATGACCGTGTGACCATCCGCGCCGTCCTTCAGGACGCCGTGCCCGAGTTCGGATCGAATGCCGCCTGACCGCGCCGTTCTGCGGACGCCGAGACAGGACCGTTTCGAAAGCCATTGATGCGTAGTTCTCGAAAAGTCGTGGTCGTCAGCCAGCACTATCCGCCGGACCACAGCACGACCGCCGCGATCATGTCTGCGATCGCCGAACGGATCGCGCAGGAGTCGGAGGTGATGGTGGTCTCCGGGATGCCGGGCTCGGCGCGGGCGCCGGCGACCGGGCGTCCCGCCGTCGTCGAGATCAGGAACTGGCTGCCTGGAAAGGCGGCGCTGATCAAGCGCGCGCTGGCCGAGGCGCTGTTCACCGGCCGGATCTTTTTTGCGCTGTTGTCGCGCCTGAAGCGGGGCGACGTGGCGCTGACGGTGACCGCTCCCTTCGCGCTGCCCTATGCGGTTGCCGCCGCGGCAAGGTTGAAGGGGGCCAAGTCGGCGCTGATCCTGCACGACCTGTTTCCAGATGTGCTCGTGATGGCCGGGCTGCTGCGGCCGTCCTCGCTGGTCGCGCGGGCGATACGCGCGATCAACGCGCTGATGTTCCGGGCCCTGAACGCTGTCATCGTGATCGGCCGCGACGCCGAGAAGCTGCTGCTACGCTATGGCGGAATGACACAGGACAAGATCAGGTTCATCCCGAACTGGGCCACGCTCGCGCCCGGCAACCGTCCCGTGAGCCCCGACAATGCGTTTCGCAAGGCCATCGCTGCGCGCTTCGTCGTCGGGCTGTCCGGCAATCTCGGCTTCACCCACGATCCGGACATCGTGTTCGAGGCCGCGCGGCTGTTGCGTGACGAAGGCGAGATCCATTTTCTGCTCTCGGGGTGGGGCATCGGCTTCGCGCGGCTCAAGGAGCTGCGGGCCACCGCGCGGCTTGCCAACGTCACGCTGGTCGACCGCGTCGCGGACAGCGAGCTTGATGCGCTACTCTCCAGCGCAGACGTCTGGCTCATTCCCTATCGCAAGGATGTCGCCGGCGTGTCGGTGCCGAGCCGGTTCTACAATCTGCTCGCTGCCGGCCGGCCCGTCATTCTCGTCTCCGAGCCAGAGGCCGAGGCTGCGCTCACCGTCAGCGAAAACCGGCTCGGCTGGGTCGTCACACCGGGAAGGCCCGATCAACTCGCCGAAGCCATCCGCCTGGCGTCGCGATCGCAGGACGCCGCGATGGCCGAGCGCGCCGTCGCGACCGCGCGGAACTTCAGTCCCGAGCGGGCGCTCGCGAGCTACGCTGCGCTGGTCCGGGAGCTGCTATCCAATCGCGATGTGGAGCGGACGGTATGAATAATGGTCACCGGACGGTTCTGGTCACGGGCGCCAGCGGCTTTGTCGGCCGCCATGTGGTGCCCGCGCTGGCGCGCAGCGGCTGGGTGGTGCGACGCGCGGGTGCGAACTCCACCGCGCGATGCAAACGACGTGATGATCGGCTCGCTCAGTCCCGCCACCGATTGGCGCGCCGCGCTCGACGGGGTGGAGGCGGTGGTGCATCTTGCGGCCCGCGTTCATCAGCAGTCCGACGAACGCGCGATAGAGCTCTATCGCAACGTCAATATCGAGGGCACGCTGCATTTGGCGCGGTCCGCGGTCGCTGCGGGCATTCGCGATTTCATTTTCGTCAGCACGATCCTGGTGCATGGGCGCAGCAATTACGGGCGTCCTCCGTTTCGCGAGGACGATGTTCTGACGCCGCGCGGCCTCTACGGAAATTCGAAGGCGGCCGCCGAGGTCGGCTTGAAGGAAATTGTGCCGGGCAGCGGCATGAGGGTGACCGTCATCAGGCCGCCGCTAATCTACGGGGCCGGTGCGAAGGGAAATTTCGCCCTACTCAAGCGCGCGGTGCTCAATGGCTTGCCGCTACCGCTCGCGTATGTGAAGAATCGCCGCGCGTTCCTGTCGGCGGAAAACCTCGCGTCGTTCATCTTGCACCGGTTGTCGCACCCGGGAGATGATTTCGACGTGTTCCTGGTGGCTGACCGCGAGCAGGTCTCGACGCGGGAATTCGTCGAGCGTCTGGCCCGGGCGGCGGACACCTCGCCGCGTCTGTTCTGGCTGCCGCCGCTGCTGTTGAAGATGGCGCTCGGGATCAGCGGCCGCAAGGAAGCCTATGACAGCCTGTTCGCCTCGCTCGAGCTTGATCTTTCCAAGATCGCGGGCACCGGATGGCAGCAGCCGATCAGCCTCGACGAGGGGCTGCGGCGCGCGCTGCGTCAAACGGACCGCTGAGGCGATCAGAGCGGTCGGGAGAACCGCCGCAGCTGCCAGGCGACGGTGAGCGCGCCGGCCAGCAGCAGCGCGATGTCCGCAGTGAGCGAATTGAGGGCGACCGAGGTGAATGCGAGCAGCGCCAGCGCCGCGTTAAGCGCAAACACCTCGCCGACGACGCGCCACACCGTGAACCCGTTGTCGGTCGCGCGCTGGTAGAAGTGCGAGCGATGCGCGGCCCAGAATGGCTCGCGCCGCGCCATGCGGCGAAACAGCGTGACCGTCGCATCCGTCAAATAATACAGCGGCAGCAGCAGCGCGGCGGCGAACTGCCGGTGCAGGGCGAGCTCGAGCAGGCACCAGCCGAGCAGCAGGCCGATCGGCAGGCTGCCGACATCGCCGAGGAATATCCTTGCGACCGGTCGGTTGAACGGCGCGAAGCCGAGCAGCGCGCCGCACAGCGCCGCCGCGACCAGCGCGGGAGCTGCGGGGACATAGCCGAAGCTGCCGAGCAGGGCGATCGCCACGGTGATCGGCACGGCCTCGGCCGCGGTCATCAGGTCGAGCCCGTCCATGAAATTGACGAGGTTCACGAACCAGAGGCCGGCGATCAGCAGCAGGCCGCGTTCGAGCCAGAGCGGGCCGGCCGGAACCAGCCTGAGACCATCAGGCGCGGAAAACACCACGGCCGCAACGGCGGCGGCCTGCAGCAGCAGCCGCGGGACGACGGGCAGCGAGCGGATGTCGTCGGCAAAACCCACCACCGCGATGAACAGGCAGGCCGCGAAGACGACGAAGGGAATAGTCAGGTTCTGCGATCCGGCTAGGACGATGACGATTCCGCCCGCCAGCAGCGTCGCCGCCGTGACCGCGATGCCGGCACCCTGCGGCGTTGGAATACGGTGCGACGAGCGCGCATTTGGCTTCGCCAGCGCCACACGCAGCAGCAGCGGCCGCGTCGCCTGGATCAGGACAGCCGAGATCGACGCAGCCAGAACCGCCGCGATCATTGACAGGAGGATTTCGAAAGCGCTCATTCTGGTCCGGCTATTGCGATCCCGGGACTCGCGATTGCGATCCCGGGACTTCGATCGGTTCTGTGCCCTTGGCGGCCTTTTCCGGGCTCAGGATCCAGACCAGGCCGCCAAACACGCCAACCACGAACGATACCGCGCCGAATAACAGCGAGATGTTGACGCCTTCATTGGCGATCAATCCGGCGTAGCCGAAGGCCAGCGCCATCGTGGCCTCGCGTACGCCCCAGCCGGCGATCGAGATCGGCATCATCGTGATCAGCATCACCGGCGGCAACAATTGGAATATCTGGCCGAAGGTGACGGGCGCGGTGATCGATTTCACCACGCACCAGGCGATCACGACGGTCACGACGTGAATGGCGATGGAGAGAATTGCGACCCTCAATCCGCGCTTGCGGCTGAACAACACCCGGTTCGCGATGACCGCGCAGGCGTGGATGTGATGCGTCGCCCACCATTGCTTCAGCCAGACCCAAGGCAACACGCCGATCAGCAGGAAGCCAAATCCGGCCGCGAGTGCGGCGAGGTCGAGAAGCAGCAACGCCATCCAGCCGTGGGAATCAGAAATCAGCCGATAGCTCCAGGGCAGGGTGGCGGCGATGACGACGGCGAGGGCGATCAGCCCGATCGCGCGGTCGACGAAAATCGAATAGGTGGCTGCGCGCCAGCCCGCACCGGCGCGCGCGACGAGCCAAAGCCGGACCGCGTCGCCGCCGATCGAGGATGGCAGTGTCTGGTTGAAGAAGGTGCCGATCACGTTGAAGCGCATGGCCTGGCCTGTCTCCAGCGGGGCTCCGCACTCCACGCTGATCTCCCGCCAGCGCAACACCCCGAGGAAGATCTGCAGGAACGTGACCGCGATCGCGAGGCCGAGCCAGCCCAGGCTCTCGACCTGGATACGGGAGGCAAGGTCGTACAGATTGACCTTGCGCAGCGAGAAATAGAGCAGCGCTGCCGAGATCAGGATCTTGACGGTCGAAAGCAGGATTCGGCGCATTTCCGTTCGGCTGCCAGGTTTCAGAATGTGTCAAAAACAGCGCAAAACGCTTTCGCGCGCCCAAATTCGTCGCCTTGGTATGGTTTCCGCGCCGATCTGGCAATACCCGTACTGGTCCCTATTGCGGCAGGCGCGAAGGGGTGGCTAAAGAAGCCGGAACGGGGGACGGCCGGCCACTCACCGGGGGTTTACGTTACCGGTAAAATCCGACCAGACGCGCGGGAGCGCGTGCTACTGCTTGGATAGTGCTTCCGAGGCGACAGGGCCTCCGGCCGCGACGGCCCGGTCCGATTTGGTGTGTCGTCCGCAGGCGGGATACGACATGACTTGCACGACAGGATTTGAGGCATCGATGGATCGACGAATTATTCCCCTGATCATGTGCGGCGGCGCAGGCACGCGATTGTGGCCGGCGTCACGCGAGGTGCATCCGAAACAGTTCCTGTCGCTGTTCGGGGCCCGCTCGACCTTCCAGGAGACGCTGCTGCGGGTCTCCGACGCGGGCCTGTTCGAGCGTCCGATCGTGATCACCAACGAGGCCTATCGCTTCATGGTGCTGGAGCAGCTGGCCGAGATCGGCCGCGAGGCCGACGTGCTGCTGGAGCCGATGCGCCGCGACTCGGGGCCGGCGATTGCGGCCGGTGCGGCGTTCGCGCAGAGCCGCGACAGCGAAGCGATCGTGCTGGCGCTGGCCGCCGACCATCTGGTGCGGGACACCGCGGCCTTCGTCGCCGCGTGCCGCGGCGGGTTGGTGGCTGCGGACGCCGGCCGCATCGTGACGTTCGGCGTCAAGCCGGAGCGGCCGGCCACCGAATACGGCTACATCAATCCGGGTGAGGTGGTCGCCGGCGAGGTGCGCGCGGTGGCGAAGTTCGTCGAGAAGCCGGATGCCGCGACGGCGGCAGGCTATATCGATGCAGGTTATCTCTGGAACAGCGGCAACTTCATGTTCCGCGCAAGCGTGCTGCTCGACGAGTACCGCAATGTCGATTCGGACAGCGTGGCCTCGGTGGAGCTGTCGGTTGCGTCGGCGGCACGCGATCTCGGCTTCGTCAAGCTCGATGCGCAGGCCTTCGGCGCGGCGAAGGCGATCTCGATCGATTACGCAGTGATGGAGAAGACATCGCATGCTGCGGTGGTGCCGGTGGCGTGCGGCTGGTCAGACATCGGCTCGTGGCGCCAGGTCTGGGAGCTCGCCGACAAGGACAGCCTCGGCAACGCGGCGCGCGGCAAGGCGGTGTTCGAGGACTCTCGCAATTGCAACGTCTCGACCGACCGGGCGCTGGTTGCGCTCGAAGGCGTCGACGATCTCGTCGTGGTCGCGACCCAGGACGCCGTGCTGGTGTCTCGCCAGAAGGACGCCAACGGGCTGAAGCGGCTGGTCGCGAAATTGAAAGTGGCGGCGCCGGAGGTGACCGAGAACCACATCAAGGTGCATCGCCCCTGGGGCTCCTATCAGTCGGTCGACAATGGCGACCGCCACCAGGTCAAGCGCATCGTCGTCAAGCCGGGCGGACGGCTGTCCCTGCAGAAGCACCATCACCGCTCCGAGCACTGGATCGTGGTGCGCGGCACCGCGCAGGTCACCGTCAACGAGCTGATCAAGACGGTGCACGAGAACGAATCGATCTACATCCCGATCGGCGCGGTGCACCGGCTGGAGAACCCGGGCAAGATCCAGCTCGAGCTGATCGAGGTGCAGACCGGCAGCTATCTCGGCGAGGACGACATCATCCGCATCGAGGATGACTATCGGCGCACCTGAGGCGAACGGGGCCCGCGCTCAAGATCGGGTCGCGGGCGATGTAACTCTTTGAATCAAAACGTGTCCGGATTTCGCCGTTGGCATTCGCCACATTTGTGACGCCGTGCTATAGCGGCTGCCAACGAAGCGGGTCGTGATTTGCGCCAAAGGCGCGGATCGGGCAGAGGGGCCTTGGTGCTGATTCCCTCGGAGCCGGGATGGCTCCCTGAGAAGCCGGGACAACCGCCAGAACGTTACTTGGGGTCTACGATATGAATGCAAAAGTGTCCGCAGCCGGCGCGAAGGCCGATATCGGCCGCGCATTGCGCGTTGGCGTGATCGGCGCCGGCGTGATGGGCAGCAACCATGCCCGCGTGCTGGCCGGACTGCCCGGGGTGCTGTTGATCGGCATCGTCGATCCGCTGCCGGAACATCGCACGCGCGCCATCGACCTGGTCGGCTGCCGCGCCTTCGAAAGCCTCGATCAGCTGTTCGCCGAGGGCATCGATGCGGTGACGATCGCAGCTCCCACCCATCTGCATCACGAGATCGCGCTCGCCTGCATCGCGCGCAACATTCACATCCTGGTCGAGAAGCCGGTCGCGTCCACGGTCGAAGAGGGCCGCGAGATCGTTGCGGCCGCCGAGCGGGCCGGCGTCACGCTGATGGTCGGCCATGTCGAGCGCTTCAATCCTGCGGTCGCCGCGATCAAGCAGGCGATCTCAGGCGAGGACATCCTGTCGATCGGTATCACCCGGGTCGGCCCGTTCCCGCCGCGAATGTCCAATGTCGGCGTTGTGATCGATCTTGCCGTGCACGACATCGACCTGATCCGCTGGTTCACTGAGTCCGACATCGTCGAGGTGCAGCCGCAGCTTTCGAGCGCCGTCGCCGAGCGCGAGGATATCGCGCTGCTGCAATTCCGTACCGCTTCTGGCGTGCTCGCCCACATCAACACCAATTGGCTGACGCCGTTCAAGGCGCGCAACGTGACGGTCGCAACCCGCGGCAAGTATGTGATGGGCGATCTGCTCACGCGTCAGGTCACCGAATGTTTCGGCTTCAAGCCGGACGGCAGCTATTCGATGCGTCATCTGCCGGTCGGTCACGACGAGCCGCTGCGCGCCGAGCTGATTGCCTTCCTCGATGCCGTACGCGGCGGCAAGCTGCCGGCCGTGTCCGGCGACGAGGGCGTGGCGAGCCTCGAGATCGCGATCCGCTGCCTGGAATCGCCGGCCCGGCCTGCCGCCTCGACGATCCGCAAGGGGCCGCGCCGCGTCGCCGGCTGACCGTAACCTGAAACCACGCGCGAAAAGCTTCATGAACCAGCACATGCGTCCAGAGCCCGTTCCCTTCATCGACATTGCCGCGCAGCGCCAGCGGCTCGGCAAATCGGTCGATGATGCGGTCGCCCGCGTGCTCAACCACTGCCAATTCGTCAACGGCCCGGAAGTGACCGCGCTGGAGAAGGCGCTGGCGGATTACAGCGGCGCCAAGCACGTGGTGAGCTGCGCGAGCGGCACCGATGCGCTGTTGATGGTGCTGATGGCGAAGAATGTCGGGCCGGGCGACGCCGTGCTGTGCCCATCGTTCACTTTCTGCGCGACCGGCGAAGCGGTGGCGCTCACCGGTGCGGCACCTGTCTTCGTCGACGTCGACGAGGCGACCTTCAATATTGACGTCAACTCAATCAAGCGCGGCATCGCCACCGCGCGGGCGCGCGGCCTGAAGCCGGTTGGCGTCATTCCGGTGGATTTGTTCGGCCAGTGCGCGGATCACGATGCGGTGGCCGCGGTTGCGGAGGCCGAAGGCCTGTTCGTGCTCGATGACGCCGCGCAGGGTTTTGGCGCCAGCTACAAGGGCCGCAAGCTCGGCACCTTCGGGCTCGCGACCGCGACCAGCTTCTTCCCGGCAAAGCCGCTCGGCTGTTTCGGCGATGGCGGCGCTATCTTCACCAATGACGACGAGCTTGCGAATACACTGCGCAGCATCCGCGTGCACGGCCAAGGCTCGGATAAATACGACAATGTCCGCCTCGGCCTGACCGGACGGCTCGATACCATGCAGGCGGCGATCCTGCTCGAAAAGCTGAAGATTTTCGACGACGAGATCGTGGCGCGCAATCGGGTGGCGGAGCGCTATGCGCGCGGGCTCGGCAACATCGTGACCGTGCCGCGGCTCGCCTCCGGCTGCACCTCGGTGTGGGCGCAATACACCATCCGCCTGCCGAAGGGGACCGACCGCGATGCCTTCGCCGCGGTGCTGAAGGCGCAGGGCGTCCCGACGGCAATCTACTACACGAAGTCGATGCACCAGCAGACGGCCTACCGCGACTTCCCGGTCACCGACGGCGGCCTGCCGGTCAGCGAAAGCCTCTCGGACGACGTCATCAGCCTGCCGATGCACGCCTATCTCGACGAGGCGGCCCAGGACCGCGTCATCCAGGCTGTGCGCAGCGCGCTTTCGGCCTGATAGGAAACTTTTTCAGACCGCAATCATGCGCTAGAAGCAGCGCATGCTTGGGCGCATCTTCACGGTCGGCGGCTATACCCTGCTATCGCGGGTCACCGGGTTCGCGCGCGACATCATGCTCGCGGCGATCCTCGGTGCCGGGCCGATCGCCGACGCCTTCTTCGTGGCGCTGCGGCTGCCCAATCATTTCCGCGCGATCTTCGCCGAAGGCGCCTTCAACGCCGCCTTCGTGCCGGCCTATGCCCATGTCCATGGCGAGCGCGGCGAAGCGTCGGCACGGCTGTTCGCCGACCGCATCTTCACGCTGCTGTTCGCCTCGCAGGTGATCCTGCTGGCGGTGGCGATGGCGTTCATGCCGCAGGCGATGAGCATCCTCGCGCCGGGCTTCACCGAGGACGCGGCGCAGCGCAAGCTCGCGATCGAGCTGACGCGGATCACCTTTCCCTATCTGCTGCTGATCACGCTGGTGACGCTCTATGGCGGCATGCTCAATGTGATGCATCGCTTCGCCAGCGCGGCCGCGGCGCCGATCTTCCTCAACCTCGCCATGATGATGACGCTGGCGCTCGCGGCGTTCTTCCCGAGCGCGGGCCATGCCGCGGCCTGGGGCGTGCTGATCTCGGGCTTCCTGCAATTCTTCCTGCTCGCCGGCGACCTCGCGCGCCATGGCGGCCTGCCGCGGTTCGCGCCCCTGAAGCTCGACGAGGACGTCCGCGGCTTCTTTCGCGCGCTGGGGCCAGCGACGTTGGGCTCGATGGGCACGCAGGTGGCGCTGTTCGCCGATACCATCATCGCGACCTTCCTGCCCGCAGGCGCGCTGTCGGCGCTGTATTATGCCGACCGCCTCAATCAGTTGCCGATCGGCGTGATCGGGATCGCGATCGGCACCGTACTGCTGCCGGAGATGTCGCGGCGACTGAGCGCCGACGACCACGCCGGCGCGATGGCCGCGCAGCGCCGCGCCTTCGATTTCACGCTGCTGTTCTCGGTGCCGTTCGTGGCGGCGTTCCTGACCGTGGCCGATCCGGTCATGCGCGCGATGTTCGCCCGCGGCGCGTTCTCCAAGGCCGATGCGGCAAGCGCCGGGGCCACGCTCGCGGCCTACGCGGTGGGGCTCATTCCCTTCGTGATGATCCGCAGCGCCGTTGCGACCTTCTACGCCCGCAAGGACACCGCAACCCCGGTGAAGGCGGCGCTGACCGGGGTCGCGGTCAACGTCGCGCTGAAGATCGCGCTGGTCGGCTCGCTGGCGCAGGTCGGGCTCGCGCTCGCGACCGCAATCGGGGCCTGGGTCAATCTGCTGCTGGTGCTGATGTTTGCCGTGCGCCGCGGCTACCTCGCGCTCGATCGGGCGCTGATCCGCTCCTTCGGCACCTTCGCGCTATGCGGCGTGCTGCTCGCGGTCGCGCTGTGGCTGACCTCGCATTTCGCTTATGTGTGGTTCGCGCCGATGCAGATCTTTCGCGACGAGCTGATCCTGCTGCTGCTGATTGCGGTCGGCGTCTTCGTCTATGCCCTCTCGATCCTCACTCTGTTCGGCCGCGGCTGGCTGTTTGCGCTCCGGCGCGTATAGTTTTACCTGTCAAATCAAAAGCATAGGAGGCCGCTGTGTGATAGCGCCGCGCGCGGCGGAAAGCGGTTTGCGCTTCGCCGACAACCACGCCAATATGCGCAAAACACACCAAGGCAATTGGAGAGACGATGGCAGCTCCCATCAAATTCGGCGTCGGACAAAGTGTGCGGCGCAAGGAGGACGACGCCCTGATTCGCGGCAAGGGCCGCTACACCGACGACGTCGCACCGTCTCCCGCATTGCACGCGCTGATGCTGCGCTCGCCGCATGCGCACGCGACCTACACGATCGATGCCGGCAAGGCCCGCGGCATGCCCGGCGTGGCGCTGATCCTGACCGCCGCCGACGTCGCCGAGCTCGGCGGCCTGCCGTGCCTGTTCAATCTCGAGACCGATCCGTTCACCGCACCGCCTTATCCGATCCTCGCCAAGGACGAGGTGCGCCATGTCGGCGACGCGGTGGCCTTCGTGGTCGCCGACACCGTCGATCATGCTCGTGACGCGATTGAGGCGATCGACGTCAAATGGACGCCGCTGCCGGCGGCGGTCGGCCTCGTCAATGCGGTGAAGAAGGACGCGCCGCAGGTCTGGCCGGACAAGCCCGGCAATGTGCTGTTTGACGTCTCGATCGGCGACAAGGGCGCCGCCGAGGCCGCGTTCGCCAAGGCGCATGCGGTGGCCGAGATCACCATCGTCAACCCGCGCGTCATCACCAATTTCATGGAGACGCGCGCCGCAGTCGCCGAATACGACGCCAAGAAGGATCATCTGACGCTGACGATCGGCAGCCAGGGCAGCCACCGCCTGCGCGAGATCCTCTGCGACATGATCCTGAAGATGCCGAAGGAGAACATGCGGGTGATCTGCCCGGATGTCGGCGGCGGCTTCGGCACCAAGCTGTTTCCCTATCGCGAATATGCGCTGATCTCGGTCGCCGCGCGCAAGCTCAAGAAGAGCATCAAATGGACCGCCGAGCGCTCCGACCATTTCATGGGCGACGCGCAGGGCCGCGACAATCTCACGACCGCGAAGATGGCGCTCGCCGAGGACGGCAAATTCCTCGGCATGGATGTCGACCTGATGGGCGACATGGGCGCCTATCTCTCGACCTTCGCGCCCTACATCCCGCATGGCGGCGCCGGCATGCTGCCGGGCCTCTATGACATCCAGGCCTTCCACTGCCGGGTCCGCACCGTGTTCACCAACACGGTGCCGGTCGACGCCTATCGCGGCGCCGGCCGCCCGGAGGCCGCCTATGTCATCGAGCGCCTGGTCGATGCCGCCGCGCGCAAGCTCGGCATGACGCCGGACGCCATCCGGCGGAAGAACTTCATTCCGCCGAAGTCGCTGCCCTACACGACAGCGACCGGCAAGGTCTACGACTCCGGCGACTTCGTCGCGCATATGAAGCGCGCGATGGAGATTGCCAACTGGAAGGAGTTTCCGAAGCGCGCCAAGGCCGCAAGGAAGGAGGGCCTGGTGCGGGGCATCGGCATGGCAAGCTATGTCGAGGTCTGCGGCACGATGGGCGAGGAGACCGCGAATGTGGCGCTCGATCCCAATGGCGATATTGCGGTCTTGATCGGCACGCAGTCGAGCGGGCAGGGTCACCAGACTGCCTATGCGCAGATCGTCGCCGAGCAGTTCGGCGTGCCGCCCGAGCGCGTCCATGTGCTGCAGGGCGATACCGACAAGATCGCGACCGGCCTCGGCACCGGCGGCTCGGCATCGATTCCGTCCGGTGGCGTCAGCGTGCAGCGGGCGACGCATGATCTCGGCAACAAGCTGAAGGAGCTCGCGGCGCAGGCGCTGGAGGCCGGCGCCGGCGACCTCGAGATCGCCGACGGCCGCATCCGCATCGCCGGCACCGACCGCTCGATCAGCTTTGCCGATCTCGCCAAACGTCCCGGCGGCGACACGTCGAAGATGAATGCGAGCGCGACCTTCGCCAGCGCCGACGGCACCTATCCGAACGGCACCCATCTTGCCGAGGTCGAGATCGATCCCGCCACCGGTATCATCAAGATCATCAACTACGTCATCGTCGACGATTTCGGCGTCACGCTCAATCCGCTGATGCTGGCGGGCCAGGTTCATGGCGGCGCGATGCAGGGCATCGGGCAGGCGCTGATGGAGCAGGCCGTGTACAGCCCGACCGACGGTCAGCTCGTCACCGGCACCTTCATGGACTATGCGCTGCCGCGCGCCTCCGACGGGCCGTCCTTCGTGTTCGAGACCCATAACGTGCCGTGCACGACCAACCCAATGGGCGTGAAGGGCGCGGGCGAGGCCGGCGCGATCGGCTCGTGCCCGGCGGTCGTCAACGCGATCGTCGAGGGTCTGCATCGCGAGTACAAGATCGACCACATCGACATGCCCGCCACGCCGGAACGGGTCTGGATCGCGATCCGCGAGGCGCAGCGCCGCCATAATCTCTGATAAATTTGTCGCAGGCGGAATGAAGATTCCGCCTGCGGTGTTTTGCAAACTAGGCCGGCTGCAGATCGCGGACCGGGACAGAGCGGAATTGAGGGGTTTTGCCGATGAAGCGGATTGTCGTCGTTGCTGCAATGCTTGCGTTGAGTGCTGGTGCTGTCGTGGCCGACCAGAATCAGGTCAAGCAGACCCAGGCCCAGATGAAGGAGACCGGCAAGAACGCGGGCGCGATCGCGGCAATGATCAAGGGCGAGAAGCCCTACGACCAGGCGGCGGTCGATGCTGCGCTGGTGAAGTTCGAAGACACCGCCAAGAAGCTGCCGACGCTGTTCCCGGCAAGCAGCAAGGGCCTCAAGCCGGATGGCGACTATTCCGCCGCGCCGAAGATCTGGGAAGACAAGGCCGGCTTCGAGCAGCACATCGCGAGCTTCGCCAAGGCCGTCGCCGATACCAAAGGCAAGGTCAAGGACCTCGACACGCTGAAGGCGGAAATGCCGCCGCTGTTCAAGCAGTGCGGCGGCTGCCACGAGACCTATCGCCTCAAGAAGGGCTGATCGCCGTTCGGCTCATCGTCGTTCGATCAATGAAAAGGGCGGACGCTTCGAGGCGTCCGCCCTTTTTTGTGTCGGCCGTTTCTTGTTGGAGCGCGTTCGCGACGATTGCTTGGTCAGGATTGCTTGGTGACGGATTACTTCGTCACTTGCTATTTGGTCACTTGGCCGCGGATCTCACCGCCCGGATTGGCCGCAGTGTGGACGTTGACATAGTACTTGCCTGCGAGCAGATCGGCGGCCTGCGCGTCGGTCAATGTTGCGCTGCCTTCGACCGGGCTCGACGTCGCGTTCGGGATGGCGACCGCGACACCGGAATTCTTGCCGGCCTCGGCGGGGCCGTGGAAATGCGCGGCGGTGGCCGGACCCGACAGGCCGGAATAGGTCAGCTTCCAGCTCAGCTTCTTGCTGGCGGCATCGTAGTCGATGTCGGCGGTGCCGGTGGCGGTGCTGGTATTCGGCGGCACTTCGCTCTTGCTGTCCAGCTTCGCCGTGAACTTCTCGGCAAAGGCCGGACCGGCGAGGGCGATCGCGGCGCCGAGCGTCAGCGTGGCAAGCAAGGTCTTGTTCGACATGGTTCTCTCCCCTTTGACGTCACAGGATGGTTGCAATCTTCAAACAGCAGCTTTTCGGGTTTATTCCCCAAATGATCGTGGGTGCGGCAAATTTGATGCGAGCTTGTCCGACAGGTTGCCATCATACTGGTCCATGGACTGACGCGACCAATGACGGATCGGTGAATGCTGCGACGAATTTTCCTCCTGGCGATTCTGGCCGGCGTAATCGGCTTTGGCGTGTTCTGGTGGCTGACGATCCCCGCGACCGTTGCCGCCGGCGCGCTGCCTGCCTATCAGCCTGACCTGGCCAACGGCCTCACAACGTTCAATGCCGGGGGATGTTCCTCCTGCCATGCCGTGCCGAAGCAGGACGACCGCACGCGGCTCGGCGGCGGGCTCGCGATCCCCTCGCCATTTGGCACCTTCTATGCGCCGAACATCTCGCCCGACCCGAACGACGGCATCGGCCGCTGGAGCGAGGCCGATTTCGTCACCGCGGTCATGAAAGGTACTTCGCCATCGGGCGCGCACTATTTCCCGGCGTTTCCGTATCCGTCCTATCAGCACGCCAAGGTCAGCGATGTGCGCGACCTGTTCGCCTATCTGAAGACCTTGCCGCCGGTCGCCGGCAAGGTGCGCGACCACGATTTGCCGTTTCCGTTCAACGTCAGGCGCAATGTCGGCGTCTGGAAATTCCTGTTCATGAACGGCAAGCCGTTCATCGCGGATGCAAGCCGCTCGGCGCATTGGTATCGCGGCGCCTATCTCGTCAACAGCTTCGGCCATTGCGCCGAGTGCCACAGCCCGCGCAATGTCCTCGGCGGTATCGTCACCGCGCAGCGCTTCGCCGGTGGTCCGAATCCGGAGGGCGAAGGCTGGGTGCCCAACATCACGCCGAGGGGGATCTCGGACTGGAGTGTGAAGGATATCGCCTATTTCCTCGAGAGCGGCCAGACGCCGGACGGCGACTCCGCCGGTGGGCCGATGGTGCGCGTGATCCGCAACACCTCGCAACTGTCGTCGTCCGACCGCGACGCGATCGCCGAGTACATCAAGTCGCTGCCGCCGGTCGAGGGGCCGCCGAAGCCGGTGAAGAAGGAGAAGGGGTCGTAAAGCGGGATGGGTCTTGGTTGAATCGGCTCGCCGCGGTTTCGGTTCACCTCTCCCAAGGGAGAGGTGAACTTTCGACGCCGTTCAAGCTCGACCTGATCTCATCATGCTCTCGCGGGCGCGTCCTACTTCGCGCCGAACGCCTTGAAGGTGATGATCGTGAGGGTGTCCTGGATGCCCGGGATCACCTGAACCTTCTCGTTGATGAAGTGGCCGATGTCGGTGTCGTGGTCGACGTAGAACTTGACCAGGAGGTCGTAATTGCCCGCGGTGGAATAGATCTCGGACGCAATCTCGGCCTCCGCCAGTGCATTGGCGACGGTGTAGGACTGGCCGAGCTTGCATTTGATCTGGACGAAGAAAGGAACCATCAAAGTCGTCTCCGGGGATTTCCGCGACTATAGGCCCAAAACGGGCGGCCAAGGCAAGGGGGCGAGGCGAGGGGTCAAGGCGAGGCCAACTTGCGGTAAAGTCAGGCGAACTTGCTGCCGATCGGCGGCCGGGCTAGGACAGGCCATGGTCTTGTTCGTGATGCTCTCATTCGTATCAACCGCTGGTGCTGCAAGATGACGCCGGTCGCGCTCACCATTGCCGGCTCGGACTCCTCGGGCGGGGCGGGCATCCAGGCCGACCTCAAGAGCTTTGCGGCGCTCGGGGTCTATGGCGCCTCCGCGATCACGGCGCTGACCGCGCAGAACACCACGGGGGTCAGCGGCATCCATCCGGTGCCCGCGTCATTCGTCGCCGCCCAGATCGATGCGGTGTTCTCTGACCTCGAGGTCGGCGCGGTCAAGATCGGCATGGTGGCGCAGGCCGAGACAATTGCGGCGATCGCCGATGGGCTGAGGCGCTGGGCGCCGCGCCACATCGTGCTCGATCCGGTGATGGTCGCTACCTCCGGCGATCGGCTGCTTGCCGCCGAGGCGGTCGATGCGCTGAAGACCCTGCTGTTTCCGCTGGCCTCGCTGATCACGCCGAACCTGCCCGAAGCGGCGGCGCTCTTGAACGAGCCGGTCGCCTCAAGCGAGGCCGACGTCGAGCGACAAGGCAAGCGATTGCTGACGATGGGATGTCGTGCGGTACTGGTCAAGGGCGGCCACGGCCATGGCGCCGACAGCATCGACTATCTGATCGACGCCGAGCGCAGCATCGCGCTGGCTGCGCCGCGGATTGCGACCGCCAATACGCATGGTACCGGCTGCTCGCTGTCCTCGGCAATCGCAGCAGGGCTCGCGAAGGGCGAGAGCATGGAGACCTCCGTGCGCAACGCCAAGGCCTGGATCACCGAAGCAATCGCCGCCGCAGATCGTTTTGCCGTCGGCCACGGCCATGGGCCGGTGCATCACTTTCACAAATATTATTGAAGCCCGGAGCTGCGTAGCCCGGATGGAGCGCAGCGAAATCCGGGAACAGATCATCCGCGGACGCAGAACCCCGGATTACGCTTCGCTTCATCCGGGCTACGTCGTCTTCGTTCACTGAAGATGGAGCCCGTCATTGCGAGGAGCGATAGCGACGAAGCAATCCATTTCCCCGCTTGCGGCGCAATGGATTGGTTCGCGTCGCTCGCAATGACGGTAGATCAGCGTTCCTGTGCATTTCAGTGCCTCTTCCACACAGTCGCGACCGCCGATGTCGCCAGATTGTCGCACGCTGCTGTTATCCGCAGGGAAGCGGCGTACTGCTGATTCTCGTTAACTGTTTGTGGGGCCTTGGGTCGCGGGGATCGTCATCGCCTTGTCACAGGAATCTGTTAGGTGCACAGGCATGGGAAGCGACTCCTTGAGTGAAGAAAGTCCCGAGCGGCACTTTCGCACTTTGTTTATCTCCGATGTCCATCTCGGAGCCCGCGGTTCGCAAGCAGACCGCCTGCTGGACTTCCTCCGCTCTCACGATGCCGACACGATCTACCTCGTTGGTGATATCGTCGACGGCTGGGCGCTGAAGTCGAACTGGTACTGGCCGCAGACCCATAACGATTTCGTGCAGAAGATGCTGCGCAAGGCGCGCAAGGGCGCCAAGGTGATCTACGTCCCGGGCAACCACGACGAGTTCCTGCGCAAATATTACGGCACGCATTTCGGCGGCATCGACGTGGTGGAGAACACCGTTCATACCGGCGCCGACGGCAAGCGCTATCTTGTGATCCACGGCGACATTTTCGATCTCGTGGTGCAGAACGCGCGCTGGCTCGCCCACCTCGGCGACAAGGCCTACGATTTCGCGATCCAGATGAATCGCTTCGTCAACTTCTTCCGCAAGATGTTCGGCGTGCCGTACTGGTCGCTGTCGCAATGGGCCAAGCTGAAGGTCAAGAAGGCGGTGAACTATATCGGCGCGTTCGAGGCGACGCTTGCCGGCGAGGCGCGGCGCCACGGCTGCGACGGCGTGATCTGCGGCCACATCCACTACGCGACGATTCATGACGAGCAGGGCATCCGCTACATGAATTGCGGCGACTGGGTGGAGAGCTGCACCGCGCTCGCCGAGCACGAGGACGGCCATTTCGAGATCATCACCTGGACCGACCCGGTGCGCCGGATCGCGCCGGTTCCGCGAGTGACGGCACGCGCTGCATGACGCATATCCTGGTCGCGACCGATGCGTGGCATCCCCAGGTCAACGGGGTTGTCCGCACGCTGACCATGATGGCACAGGCGGCGAAATCGCTCGGCGTCGAGGTGAGCTTCCTGACGCCGGACGAATTCCGCACCTTCGCGATGCCGAGCTACCGCGATCTGAGGCTGGCGCTGCCGTACCGGGCCAAGGTCGCAAGTCTGATCGAGGCGGCGAGGCCCGACAGCATCCATATCGCGACCGAGGGCCCGATCGGGCTTGCGGTGCGCCGCTACTGCCGCAAGCGCGGCCTGCCGTTCACGACGAGCTTCCACACCCGCTTCCCCGAATACGTCTCGGCGCGGACGCCGGTCCCGGAAGCCTGGGTGTGGCGGGCGCTGCGCTGGTTCCACCGGCCGAGCCGGGCGGTGATGGCGGCGACCCCGGCGCTGGCGGCCGAGCTGCGTCAGCGCGGCTTCCGCAACGTGGTGCTCTGGTCGCGCGGCGTCGATACCGCGCTGTTCCATCCGCGCGACGTCGATCTCTGCCTGCCGCAGCCGGTCTATCTCAGCGTCGGCCGGGTGGCGGTGGAGAAGAATCTCGAGGCGTTCCTCGATCTCGATTTGCCGGGAACCAAGGTCGTGGTCGGCGACGGCCCGGCGCGGGCGGCGCTGGAGCGGAAATATCCGGACGCCGTGTTCCTCGGCGCCCGCCATGGGGAAGAATTGGCTGAGATCTACGCCGCGGCCGATGTGTTCGTTTTCCCGAGCCGTACGGATACGTTTGGTCTGGTGCTGCTGGAAGCGTTGGCCAGCGGCCTGCCGGTTGCCGCTTTTCCGGTCACCGGTCCCCGCGACGTGATCGGCGCGGCGCCGGTCGGCGTGCTCGACGCGGATCTGCGCCATGCCTGCCTGGAGGCGCTCAGCATCCCGCGGCAGGCCTGCGTCGATTTTGCCGCGCTTCACACCTGGCAAGCCTCAGCCCGGGTGTTCATCGACCGCTGCATGAACGTCCGCCCCGCGCCGCCAGACGGCGAGGGGGAGGCGCTCGAATTCGGTGCCGAAGAGCACCATTTTGTGGCGCTGCCGGCGACCCAGCCGACCTCACGCTAGTCAGGTCACGCTAAAGCGTCTTGCCCGCCAGCCCGGCGCCGCGATACAAATCGCGAATGACGGACACCGTTCTCAATCCACCCGTCGCTGCCGCGGACATCGATGCCGCCGCAAGGGTGGTCGCGCCGTTCGCGGTGCGCACGCCGCTCCTGACCTTCCCCGTTCTCAACGAACGCGTCGGCAGCCAGATTTTCCTCAAGCCCGAAATGCTGCAGCGGACCGGATCGTTCAAGTTTCGCGGCGCCTTCAACAAGCTCGCCTCGATCCCGCAGGACAAGCGGAGCGGCGGCGTCGTCGCGTTCTCCTCGGGCAATCACGCCCAGGGCGTCGCCGCTGCGGCCAAGATCCTCAACATGCAGGCGACCATCGTGATGCCTGCGGACTCGCCGATCACCAAGCGCGAGCGCACCAAATCCTATGGCGCCGAAGTCGTGCTCTACGACCGCGATCGCGACGACCGCGAGGCGATCGCCAACGGCATTGCCGGCAAGCGCGGCGCGACCTTGGTGCGCCCCTACGACGATCCCTTCGTGATCGCGGGCCAGGGCACCGCCGGCCGCGAGATCGCCGAGGACATGGCCGCGCTCGGACTGACGCCCGACATCGTGGTCGCGCCCGCTTCGGGCGGCGGATTGATCGCGGGTGTTGCGACCGCGGTGAAGGCGAAATACCCGCAGGCCCAGGTGATCGTCGCCGAGCCCGCGGGCTATGACGATCACGCCCTGTCGCTCAAGGTCGGGCATCGCGAGGCGCATCCGGTCGCGGCGCGCACCATCTGCGATGCGCTGATGGCGATGATGCCGGGCGAACTGACCTTCGCCATCAACAGCAAGCTGCTCGCCAATGGCGTCAGCGCCTCCGACGACGAGGTCGGCGCCGCCGTCGCCTTCGCCTATCGCGAGCTGAAGCTCGTGGTCGAGCCTGGCGGCGCGGTCGGGCTCGCGGCGCTGCTGGCCGGGCGGATCGATGCCAAGGGCAAGAACGTCGTCATCGTGCTGTCGGGCGGCAATGTCGACGCCGACCTGTTCGCGAAACTCGTCGCCTGACATCGGGTTAGGCGCAGATGCTGCCGCGGTACATGAGCTGGCTCGCGTTGCGCGTGCGGTTCATGGGACATGAATGCTTCGCGCCACTCGTCACGCGCGGGCTTGCCGCCTCCACTCACGCTTCGGCACGCCATCGCAACAATGCCTCGGCGAAGCCCTTGGCTTGGCCGGGACTGTGCATCCATCTCAAAAGCTCTTTGATCGATGGATTGCCGGGGCATAGGCGAGCTCAAGCGACGCCTTCCTTCGGATGGTATGCCCGGCAATGACGAAGTACGAACGCCGGCGCCTACGAGAAGAACGCCATCTTCTCGGCCTGGCTCATGCGGCGGATTGGCGCGAGCGGGTCGTTGGCCGCCGCACTCGGCTTTTTCAGAAGGCCGCTGGCGATGATGGTCGAACCGAGTGAGATTTCTGCTGCAGGAGCATGGGCAGGCTCAACGCCGGGCGGGAGAGGCGGCGGCATCACCAGAGTTTCGGCAATCGGCGCCGCAGCCACCGGCGGCGGCGCGATCTTGACCGCGAGTTTCGGCGTGGGCGCCGGTGCAGGCTCGGGCTGAATGGCCGGCGCAACCATTTCGGGCTCGGCCGCCATCGCCTCGGCGACGCGCATCTCCTCGGCGGCGCGCATTTCCTCGGCGATCGCCTCTTCGTCGATCGGATCGGGCGCGCCCATCTCCATCGCGATCAGGTCGAGTACCGCTTCATCATGGGCGTCGGCCGCCGCTTCGTCGGTGACGCGGGCGAGTTCCGCGGCTTCGGCTTCGGCCAGCGCGGCTTCAGCCTTGAGCCATGCTTCGCTCGGCTGCGGCGTGACGGCCGTAGTGCCGGGCACCGCGGTGGGAATCGCGGCTTCGACGTTCGGCGCCGCAGCGGCCTCCTGAGGCGGCGCTGGCGACGTAGCAGCCATATCGAGGGCTGCACCTTCGCCCATCGGTGGCGGCGCGGGAGCCGCTGCCGGCGGCTCCGCAACCGGCGCCTCGGCCACATCTGGCTCAGCCGCAGGCGTCGCCGCATTGTCCGGATCAAACTCGCTGAGGCGGCGGGCCAGCGCAGCGAAGGCGGCATCCAGCACGGCCTTGGCATCGTCCATCGAGACCTCGGCAGCACCGGCCTCGATCGCGCTGACCTGCGAATCGATGATGTCGCAGATCCGGCCGTCATTGCCGATCTCGCGCAGCCGCCAGGAGATTTCCCTGATCACCCGCACGCCCTTGCGCACCGGCGCGAGGCTCTGCTCGAAGCTGACGCCGTCGAGCGCGGCGATGGCGGAGGCCTGGGTGGCTTCGATTGCGCCGCGCAGGGCGGTCAGCGCCTGCGCCAGTTGCTCGTCCCTGATCGCCGCTGCGGCGGCTTGCCGCTGCGCGCTGAGGCTTTCCTCGATCCGGGCCACGGCATCGAGCACCATGCGGGTATCGGCATTGCGGTTGCGCTTGGCGTATTCGCCGAGGAACCAGCGGCCCCTCGAGGTCTCCATGAAGGCCGCGCTGATCGCGGCATAGTCCTCCTCGCTCGGCAGGGCCGCGCGGGCGGATATCGGCGACAGGGCGAATGCTTCTTCGGCCATCACAATCTCTCCGCGCAAATCACTGCGCGTTACGCTAACGATCACCACGATATCGCGCGAATCGCAATTGAATTGATGTCTTCCGAATCACAAATCCCCATTGCAGCAAAGGTTGCATCGCGGCGATTCGCGCGCAGCCTAGCGGCATTCTATGCCACGCTGTTCGGCATGACCGGGGTTCACCTGCCGTTTTTCACGGTGTGGCTGAAGGCGGTCGGCATCGACGCCACTTGGATCGGCATCATTACCGCGGTGCCACCGGTGACGCGCTTCACCGTGCTGCCGCTGGTCACCGCAGCGGCGGAGCGGCGTCAGATGCTGCGCGGAGCGATCATCGCCACCGGATTCGCCACGGCGTTCGGCTTTGCCGTGATCGGCACCCAACACCAGCCGTTCGTGCTGCTCGCGATCTATGCGCTGACCTGCTGCGTCTGGACCCCAATGGTGCCGCTGACCGATGCCTATGCGCTGCGCGGCGTCAGGCAATTCGGCCTCAGCTACGGACCGCTGCGGCTCTGGGGCTCGGCCGCCTTCGCGGTCTGCGCGCTGCTGAGCGGCTTCCTGCTCCGCTATGTCGCGGAGGTCGACCTGATCCGGATCATCACGGCCGTGACGGTGCTCGGCGCGCTGGTCGGGCTGACGCTGCGGCCGCTGGGCCGTCCAGTGGCAGCCGCCGCGCCGACCGCCGGCGCGCCAAAACTGCTGCGCAATCCCTCCTTCCTCGCCATCATCGTCTCCTCGGCGCTGATCCAGGGCAGCCACGGCGCCTATTACATCTTCGCATCGATCGCCTGGCAGCAGGCCGGCTTCAGCGGCCTGACGATCGCTTGTCTCTGGGTGCTCGGCGTGATCGCCGAGATCGTGCTGTTTGCGGCCTCGCCGCGCTTCACGCTGCCGTCGGCTGTGCTGGTGATGATCGCGGCGTCCAGTGCCGCGGCGCGCTGGGCGATCACCGCGCAGGACCCGCCGCTTGCGGTGCTTGCAGTTGTGCAGCTCGGACACGGGCTGAGCTTCGGCCTGACGCAGGTCGGCATCATGGGCCTGATGGTGCACCACGTGCCGGTTCACGTGATGGCGCGCGCGCAGGGCTATCTCACCGCCTGCGGCGGCATTGTCGCGAGCACCACGGCGATCGTCAGCGGCATGGTCTATGCGCGCTTCGGGCTCGGCGTCTACGACATGATGGCCGCAATGGCGGCCACGGGCGGGCTCGTGATGTGGCTGGCGCGTAGGCGCCTCACCGATTAGCCCCAGAGCGCGGCGTCCGGCGGATAGACCAGGCTGCCCTTGTAGCGCAGGCCGTGGTCGCGGTCCTTCGCCAGCAGCAGCGCGCCGTCGAGATCGACGAAGCGCGCGGCTTGCGCGATCAGCATCGCCGGCGCCATCGCGAGCGAGGTCGCGACCATGCAGCCGATCATGATCTCGAAGCCGTGCGCGCGAGCAGCATCCGCCATCGCCAGCGCTTCGGTCAATCCGCCGGTCTTGTCGAGCTTGATGTTAACGGCGTCATAGCGGCCGCGCAGGCCGGCAAGCGAGCCGCGGTCGTGCACGCTCTCGTCGGCGCAGACCGCAACCGGCCGCCTGATCCGCCCCAGCGCCTCGTCCTTGCCCGCCGGCAGCGGCTGCTCGATCAGGGTGACGCCGGCATCGGCGCAGGCCGCGAGATTGGCGGCGAGGTTGTCCTCGGTCCAGGCTTCGTTGGCGTCGACGATCAGCTCGGATCGAGGCGCCGCCTTGCGCACGGCGGCGATCCGTGCGCCGTCGCCATCGCCGCCGAGCTTGATCTTGAGCAACTGACGATGCGCAGCCTTCGCGGTGGCCTCCGCCATCGCCTCGGGCGTCCCGAGCGAGATCGTATAGGCGGTGGTGCGCGGCTCCGGTGCCGGCCGGCCGAGCAGGTTCCAGATCCGCCTGCCGGCGCGTTTGGCCTCAAGGTCCGCCAGCGCGCAATCCAGCGCATTGCGGGCGGCGCCGGCGGGCATCCGGGCCTGCAAGGCGATGCGGTCCATGCCGCCGGCGAGCGGCGCCTGCATCGCCTGGATCGCCTGGAGCGTCGCCTCGGGCGTTTCGGCATAGCGCGGGTAGGGTACGCATTCGCCGCGGCCGGTGAGGCCGCCCTGGCTTACCTCGGCGACCACGACGATGGCCTCGGTCTTGGTGCCGCGGCTGATCGTGAAGGTCCCCGCGATCGGCCAGCGCTCGATCCGGCTGCTCAGGGAAATCGCTCCGGGAGGGGTGGAAGTCATTTTAAAGTCTACTATTTCCTGAACCGTAGCTTGCGACGCGCAACCAACTATGGCTGTTTAGCGACAGATTCGACAAGCCGATCCGGCAGCGCCGGAGATCAGCGTTAGCGGCAGCCAGCCGGCTTGAGGGGTGGGTTAGAGGTGAGCGGCGACCCGACACTGGAGCGGATAGCCCAAGGCGAAGGACTGGCGTTGTGCGCGGCGGGCAACTGGACGGCCCGCTTTGCTCCTGCGCTCGAGCGGATCGTCTCCGACGCGGAGAAGCTGCGCGGCAGCCGGCCGCACATCTTCATCGATGTCTCGCAGGTCGCGAGCCTCGACACCTTTGGCGCCTGGCTGATCGAGCGCCTGCGCCGCAGCCTCAGCGACGCCTCCGCCGAAGCCGAGATCGCGGGCCTCTCCGCCAATTATTCCAGCCTGGTCGACGAGGTCCGCCGCGTCGGCCCCGCGCCCAGGGTCGTCAGCGACCCGTTGTCGATATCGGGCATGCTCGAGCAGATCGGGCGCACCGTGGCGGGGATCGGCGGCACCATCATCGGCCTCGTCGACATGCTCGGCGCGGTGCTGGTGGCCGCCGGCAAGGTGCTGATCCATCCGCGCAGCTTCCGCCTGACCTCGACCGTGCATCACCTCGAGCAGGTGTGCTGGCGCGCGGTGCCGATCGTGGTGCTGATCACCTTCCTGATCGGCTGCATCATCTCGCAGCAGGGCATCTTCCATTTCCGCAGGTTCGGCGCCGACATCTTCGTCGTCGACATGCTGGGCGTCTTGGTGCTGCGCGAGATCGGCGTGCTGCTGGTCGCGATCATGGTCGCGGGCCGTTCCGGCTCGGCCTATACCGCCGAGCTCGGCTCGATGAAGATGCGCGAGGAGATCGACGCGCTGCGCACCATGGGCTTCGATCCGATCGAGGTCTTGATCCTGCCGCGCATGCTGGCGCTGGTGCTGGCGCTGCCGATCCTGGCCTTCCTCGGTGCGATGGCCGCGCTGTATGGCGGCGGGCTGGTGGCCTGGCTCTATGGCGGCGTCGATCCGGAAGCCTTCCTGCTCCGCCTTCGTGATGCCATATCGATCGACCATTTCATCGTCGGCATGGTCAAGGCGCCCGTCATGGCGGCAGTGATCGGTATCGTCGCCTGCGTCGAAGGCCTGGCGGTGCAGGGTTCGGCGGAGTCGCTCGGACAGCACACCACCGCGTCGGTGGTGAAAGGGATCTTCTTCGTGATCGTGATGGACGGCGTGTTCGCGATCTTCTTCGCCTCGATCGGGATGTGATCATGGCGGAAGAGGACAACGACGCCATCATCCGGGTCCGCGACATCACGGTTCAATTCGGCAACACGCGGGTGCTCGACGGCCTCAACCTCGACGTCAGGCGCGGCGAGATCCTCGGCTTCGTCGGGCCCTCGGGCGCCGGCAAGTCGGTGCTGACGCGCACCATCATCGGGCTCGTGCCGAAAGTTGCCGGCCGCATCGAGGTGTTCGGTGTCGATCTCGACGCCGCGAGCACCTCGCAGCGCCGTGCCGTCGAGCGCCGCTGGGGCATCCTGTTCCAGCAGGGCGCGCTGTTCTCCTCGCTGACGGTGCGCCAGAACATCCAGTTTCCGGCGCGCGAGTATCTGCGCGTCTCGCAGCGGCTGCTCGACGAGATCATGGTGGCGAAACTGGTGATGGTCGGGCTGAAGCCGGAAGTCGCCGATCGTTATCCGTCGGAATTGTCGGGCGGAATGATCAAGCGCGTCGCGCTGGCGCGCGCACTCGCGCTCGATCCCGAGCTCGTGTTTCTCGACGAGCCGACCTCGGGTCTCGATCCGATCGGCGCCGGCGAGTTTGACGAGCTGGTGCGCACCCTGCAGCGCACTTTGGGGCTGACCGTTTTCATGGTAACCCACGATCTCGACAGTCTTTACACCGCGTGCGACCGTATCGCCGTTTTAGGGAACGGTAAGATCATTGCTGCAGGATCAATCGCCGACATGAAGGCGTCGCAGCATCCATGGCTGCAGCAATATTTCAACGGCAAGCGCGCCCGTGCCGTTGTGGCCTAGCCCATGATCCCGAAACCTGGAGCCGATTTTCGGGCGAGATCATGCGCCAACAGGAATTCGACGGGCTCGAACGCAGCTGGCTGCGCGAGGGCCCAAGAGTGATCAACGCGAGTAATTGATGGAAACGCGGGCGAACTACGTCTTGATCGGGGCTTTCACGCTGGCGGTGATCGCCGCCGCATTCGGCTTCATGCTGTGGTTCCAGAGCCTGCACACCACCAAGCAGCGCAGCCCCCTGCGGGTGATCTTCGAAGGGCCGGCGTCAGGCCTGCGCAACGGCGGCAATGTCAATTTTAACGGTATTCGGATAGGGGAAGTGGTCTCGGTGAAGCTCGACAACCCGCGACGCGTGGTTGCGCTGGCGATGATCGAGAACAACGCACCACTCCGCAAGGACACCCTGGTCGGTCTCGAGTTCCAGGGCCTCACCGGCGTCGCCGCGATTTCGCTCAAGGGCGGCGAGGAGGCCGCCCCGCCGGTGCCGCTGGACGAGGACGGCATCCCGGTTCTGACCGCCGACCCGAATGCGCTGCAGGACGTCACCGAGGCGATCCGCGCCACCCTGCAAAACGTCAACCGCATCGTCGCCGACAATCAGCAGTCGGTGAAGAATTCGCTGAAGAATCTCGAGGTCTTCACCCAGGCGCTGGCGCGCAATTCCGAGAAGATCGACAACGTCATGCTCAAGGTCGACGGCGTGATGGGCAAGGCCGACAGCCTGATGCTGGGCCTCAATGCGATCGCGGGCGGCAACAATGGCAGCGAGCTGAACCTGATGGTGAAGTCGATCCGCGAGCTCGCCGAGGATCTCGACAAGCGCTCCAATCTCCTGATCAACGACGGCCGCAGGACGCTGTCCGACATCAGCCGCGCGGTGAATAATTTCGACCGCAACCCGAGCCGGGTGATCTTCGGCGGCAGCAACAACGCCGCACCCGAGCCCGCGCCGGCACCAGCGGCACCCGGGCCGCGGCGGCGGCAATAAAGGGCGAATGGCGAACAGTTTCGCTGCCCGCTGGTCGCACTGTCATTCCGGGGCGGTCCGTAGGACCGAACCCGGAATCTCGAGATTCCGGGTTCGATGCTTCGCATCGCCCCGGAATGACGCTGTCGAGTCTTCGTCGACGCGAATTTGCCAATCCCGCCCAAAATAAAACGGAGGCCTTCGGCCTCCGTTTCCATTTGCTATTCGCTACTCGCTTACTTCGCCGGCTTATCCCAGCCGTCCCGCGGCATGCGCGAGCAGGGTGTAGACCAGCCCGGTCTCCGAGGTGAGGTGGCTGCTCAGCTCCTGCTGGCCGCGGCCGTCGCGGGCGACTTCGTCGAGGAGGCGCTCGAACTCCGCGATGTAGCGGTCGACCGTCTGCTTGAAGCCGCGGTCGGCGCGATACTTGCGGGCGACCTCGTCGAAGGCCTTCTGGCCGGCCGGCGTGTAGAGGCGCTTGGAGAACGCCTTGTTCTCGCCGCGCTGGTAGCGATCCCACATCTCGGCCGCAAGTGTGCGGTCCATCAGCCGGCCGATGTCGAGCGACAGCGATTCCAGCGGATTGGCGGGCTGCTGCTGCGGACGCGGGCGCTGCTGGGCGTCGCGGCTCTGCGGGGCAGGCGGCGGTGCGTCGCTGCGGTTGAGCAGGTCGGACAGCCAGCCGTCGCCGTTGTTGTCGGAGCCTGCCGGGCTGACCGACGGGGCCTCGGTGCGGCGCGAGCTCGTCATGCCGAGATCCGGCGGCGGCAGCGTCGAGGCGCTGTTGCCGTTGTCCCGCATGCGCACATCGCCGCGGCCGCCGGCGGCAGCCACCACCGGCTCCTCGTGGCGAACGCTGGCGCGGCTGGTCGAGACCACGTCGAGTCCGCGGCCGTGATGAGCGACGATGCGGTTCAGCTCGGCCAGCGCCTCGATCTGGTCGACGATCACCTTGCGCATCTGCGCGGTGTTCTCGGCGGCCTCCTGCGGCATCTCGAGCACGCCGCGGCGCAGCTCGTTGCGGGTGGCCTCGAGCTCGTTGTGCATCTCGCTCGCCATCTGCTTCATCGCCGTGACCATCGCGGAGAACTTCTCCGTCGATTCCCTGAACATCGCATCGGTCTCGGCGTTGCTCTGCTGGTAGAGGTCGTTCATGGCGTCGACGGTCTGCTGACGCTCGTTCTCGGCTGCCAGGCGCACCGCCTCGAACTGCTTGCTGATCGCAGCCGAACCGGCGCCTGCGGTCTCCGCCACCACCCGGGCGATGTCGCGGGCGCGTTCCTCGGCCGCTCCGAGCGATTCATCGAGCAGCCCGGTGAAGCGCGACAGCCGCTGGTCGAGATCGGTGGTGCGCAGGTCGATGGTCGTGACCAGCGCTTCCAGCGCCGACTTGCGCTCGCTGACGGAGGCCGTCGTCGAGCGGTTGGCCTGCTCGACCACGGCAGCCGCATCGATCAGCGCCTTGCCGTGGGTCTCGAACTGGCTCGACAGCGCGCCGAGATCTTCCAGCGCCTTGCCGGTCTTGCTGTTGAACACCGTGAGCTGGTCTTCCAGCGTCTGGGTTGCCACGCCGTTGCGCGAGGTGACGTCGTTCATGGCGGACACGAAGTCGGCCACGCGGGTCACCAGCGCGCGCTCCAGCGAGTTGAGGTTGTCGTGGGCGCCGGTCAACACTTCCTGCAAGAGGATGTTGCCTTCGCGCAGCCGCTCGAACAGCGCGACCGTATCGGTGCGCAGGATCTTGCTGGTCTCCTGCATCTCCGTGACGGCCGAGATCGAGACCTGGCGCGACTGGTCGATCGCCGTGCGCGAGGCCTGCTCGAGCTCCTTGAGCGACTTCGCCACCGCGCCGGTCGCCTGATCGCCGGCCGAGGTGATGTTGCGCGCGACATCGCTGCCGTGGGCCGCCATCGACTGTGAGAAGGCGAGGCCGCGGGTTTCGATCGCCTTCAGCGCATCCGCGGTGGCGCGATCCATGTCGCTCGACAGCTGCGTGGTCTTGGCGGTCAGCGCCTCGACCAGCGAGCCGCGGCGGCCGTCGACCATCTGCGACAGACGCTCGGTCTGCTGCTGCACATAGGTGACGATCTCGTCGGTCTTGCCGGTCATTGCCGAGCCGAAGGCGCTGGAGGCCGACAGCACTGAACGTTCGATGTCGGCGGAGGTCGTCTTGACCTTGGTCGAGACCTCGTTGGACATGGTGATCAGCGCAGCCTGCGCATTCTGCGCCGAGGTCTGGATGTTGTCGGTGGTCTTGACCGTGACCGCTCCCAGCGCGCGCTCGATATCGGTCGAGAGCGTGCGGATCTGGGCGGCGGCATCGGCGGAGGTCGCCGCAAACGAGCTCTGGGCCTCGCGGGCGCTGCCGAGGATGGTCTGCGCAGTCTCCGCGCTGGCCGTGGTCAGCGAGCGCTCGATCTCGGCGGAGATCTCGCGGATCTGGCTTGCGGCTTCGCTGGAGGTCGCCACGAACGAGCTCTGGGCGTCGCGGGCGCTGCCGAGGATCGCCTGCGCGGTGTTGGTGCCGACCGAGGTCAGGGTGCGCTCGACATCGACGGCCAGCGACTTGACGTGGTCGGCTGCTTCCGTCGACGCGGTGACGAGGGTGTTCTGCGCCTCGCGGGCGCCGGCCGTCAGCACCTCGACGGTACCGGAGCCGGCCATCGACAGCGCACGCTGGATGTCGGCGGCAAGCGCCGACACCTTGGTTGCAGCCTCGGTCGACGCGTTGACCAGGGTGCTCTGGGCCTCACGCGCACCTGATGTGATCGATTCCGCGGTGGCCGAGCCGGCCATCGACAGCGAACGCTCCATATCGGCCGCCAGCGAGCGGACCAGGTCGGTGGCCTCGGTGGATGCGCCGGCCAGCGTGCTCTGGGCCTCGCGGGCGGAGGCGACGACGGCTTCCGCGGTGGCGGAGCCCGCCATCGACAGCGAGCGCTCGATGTCGGCCGACAGTGTCCGGACCAGATTGGTGGCGTCGGTCGACGCGCCGGCCAGCGTGCTCTGGGCCTCGCGGGCCGAAGCGACGACGGCTTCCGCGGTGGCGGAGCCCGCCATCGACAGCGAGCGCTCGATGTCGGCCGACAGTGTCCGGACCAGATTGGTGGCGTCGGTCGACGCGCCGGCCAGCGTGCTCTGGGCCTCGCGAGCGGAGGCGACGATGGATTCCGCGGTGGCGGTGCCGGCGGTCGAGAGCGAGTGCTGCACGTCGGCCGCGAGCGTGCGGACCAGGGTGGCGGCTTCGGTGGATGCACCGGCAAGCGTGCTCTGGGCCTCGCGAGCGGAGGCGACGACGGCTTCCGCGGTCGCGGTGCCGGCCATCGTGAGCGAGCGCTCGACGTCGCTGGCGAGCGACTTGACTTGGCCGGTGACGTCGGTCGACGTCGAGATCAGCGTGGTCTGGGCCTCGCGGGCACCGGTCATGATCGCCTCGGCGGCGGCTGAGCCGGCCATCGACAGCGACTGCTCGACATCGGTGGCCAGCGACTTGACCTGGCTTGCGGCCTCGACCGAGGCGCTGACCAGCGTGGTCTGCGCGTCGCGGGCGCCGGACAGCACGGAGGCTGCGGTGGCGCTGCCGGCCGCCTGCAGCGTGCGCTCGACATCCTCGGACAGCGCCTTGATCTGCGAGGCGACGTCGCCGGAGGCCGAGACCAGCGACACCTGGGCGTCGCGGGCACTGGTGAGGATCGAGTTGGCGGCGCTGGTGCCGACGGCGGTCAGCACGCTCTCGACTTCGGCCGAGCTCAGCTTGAGCTGGTTGCCGACGTCCGCGGACACGGTGAGCAGCGCCTGCTGCGCAGTGCGCGCGCCGGTCTGGATGGTTTCGCTGGTGTTGACCACGAGGTTGGTCAGCGAACGCTCGGCGTCCTCGACATGGGACTTGATGCTCGACGACAGCAGCTCGGCGCGGGACATCAGGTCGTCGCTTGCCTGGCGGCCGCTGCTCTCGATGCGGCCGGCGACGGCCTCGACGCGCGAGCCCAGAAGGTCCTCGAACTGCGCGACGCGGGTGTCGATGTCGCCGGCGATGACGCCGACGCGGCTCTCGATGCCCTGCTGGATGTCGGCGAAGCGTGCCGAGATGGTGTCGGTCAGGTTCGCGCTGTGACCATTGATGGTGTCGGCGAGGCGGGTGCTGTGGCCGTTGAGGGTGTCGACCAGGCGGATGTTGTGACCGTCGATGGTCTCGGTGACGCCGTTGATGCGATGGTCGACCGCGGCGATCGCCTGCACGGTGCCTTCGGTCAGGGTGGTGGTGAGCAGGCCAAGCCGCGAGTCGATCGACTGGATCGCCTGGGAGGCGCCGTCGGTCAGCTGGGTCGCGAGCGTGCCGAGATGGCCGTCGATGGTCTCGGTGACCGACTTGGCGCGGCTCTCGAACGTGACTTCGAGGGACTTCATGCGGCCGTCGATCGCGTCATCGAGCGATTGCAGACGGCCGTCGAACGAGCCGATCTTGCTGGCGAGCGAACTATCGAACGACGACAGCTTGTCGGTCAGCGAGGCGTCGAGATTGGTGACGCGGCTGCCGAGCGTGGTCTCGAACTGCAGCAGGCGCTGGTCGAGCGAGGCGGTGATCTCGCCGCTGTTGGTGGTGACGCGATGGTCGAAGGTGTCGACATAGGTCTTCAGGCTGTCGGCGATGTCCTGGGTCCGCTGGCCCATGCGTTCGACGATGTCGCCGCCGAAGGTCTTCACCGTACGGTCGAATTCCGAGATGTGGCGGGTGATCAGCGCGCCGAGCGTGCCGGAGTCGCGGGCGAATTTCTCGGCGAGCTCGCTGCCATGGTTCTTCACCAGGTCGTCGAATGCGCTCATTTGCAGCGACAGCGAATCGTGCGCGGTCTCGGTCTGGCCCACCACCTTGGCGACCAGCGAATTGACGGTGACGTCGAGCGCCTCGCTTGCCTTGTCGCCGGACGTCATGATCTGGCCGGCGAGGCGGTTGCCGGCGTCGTCGATCTTGCTGACGAGGTCGTTGCTGCGCAGCTCGAGCTCGAGCAGCAGCGAGTCCGCGGAGTTCTTCAGGGAGTCGTGGACCTCTTCGGTGCGGTCGGAGATGCCGTCGACGATGACAGACGAACGCTGCTCGAACTCGCCGGTGATGCGGTCGATGCGCTCGTTCAGCAACTCGTGGACGCGATCGGCCAGATCGACGAACTCGTCATGGACGTGGCCGGTCTTGAAGTTGAGGCTGGTGGTCAGCCGTTCTGAGGCGTCCATCACCGCGCGCGTGGTCTCGGCGCTGGCTTCCTCGAGACGGTCGAGCAGGTCGCCGCCGCGCTCGCCGAGCGCGAGGATCATGTTGTCGCCGGCATGGCTCAGCGCGGTCGTGATGTGCTGGCCGCGCTCTTCCAGCGCGCCGGTGATGCTCTTGGCGACCTCGTCGACGCGCGATGCGATCGCGTCGGAGATCAGCGCGATGTCGTGGCGCAGGTCGATCTGCACGCCGGAGATCGCGCTGCGCACCTGCTCGGCCTGGCCGACCAGGTTGTCGCGCTGGTGGGCGATGTCCTGCAGCAGCGCGCGGATGCGCACCTCGTTGTCGGAATAGGCGCGTTCCAGCGCCGCGACCTCGTTGGCGACGAGGGTCTCGAGTTCGCCGGCGCGCGCGATCGCGCGCTCGACGCCGTCGCCCATCGCCGCGACCTCGCGGCGGATCGCCTGGCCGACCGTCACCATGGAATCGGCGGCGGCGTTTTCCGGCTCGGAGAATCGCATCGCGACCTGCGCCATCGATTGCGCGATCATCTGCATGCGCTGACCATGCGAGGCGAGGCTGGCGAGATAGTAGAACAGCAGGATCGGCACGGCGAACAGCGCGGCAAGGCCGGCGAGCACCAGGACGCCGGTGCCCTGGGCCATCGAGGCCTGCAGGGCCGGCCAGAACGCGATGGTGAGGATGACGCCGCCCAGCAGCCATGCGCCGGAGCAGACAAAGAACAGCGTGAAGGCGTTGCGCGCGCGTCCTCCCTGCAGCGTCTGCAGCATCTGGCCGATGGTTTCGCGATCATCATTGGCGGCGCGGCGCGGCGCGCGCGGTTCTTCGATCGGCTCGAACGCCGAACGATCGGAATTACTCGGACGGGACTCGAACGATGTGGCTGAAAAATCGGCCGCGGCGGGCGGCAGGTTCGGCGGCGCGGCGCCTTCGTTGAGGGGGCTTGCGATTCTCCGCGCCCTGTTCGCTGATGTTGAGGGCTTCCTGGATGGCAGAAAGCGCGACTTCGGTGGGATCTTTGACCTTCTTGGGAGTGTTCGCCATGTTCAGTCTGAGCCCTCTCACTATTTTACGCGTCGGCGAGCCTGCGATCGTCCCCACGCAAGCTCGAAGCCGGTGCCCACAAGCGGAGCGCAAGCCGGCCCCCTCGGCGGCTTGTCCGCTACATCCGCAAACATCCTATTGGGAGAGCGATGCGAATGAAATGCTTGCGATTAATACTTTCTTAATCATCGTTAACAGCTTTGCGCCATAAGGCCTTATGGGCACTCGAAATTCCCGCTGTAGAGCGTCGATTGTGTCCGGAAATTGTCCAGAATCGGGCGGTTTTGCCGATCATCCCAACAACAATCCGTTAACCAGTTTCGTGATTGGCTGGGGCAACGATCCGCCGGCGAGGGCCCGGCGGAGACGACAGGGACAGGCCATGCCGCTTCACCTCGAACGGGTCGAATGGACGCAATCGCCGCCGCTGGCGCCCGGCGCCGGGCCGATCGACGTCGATCATCTTCAGCGCATGACGCTGGGCGATCCGGGCCTCGAGCGGGAAGTGCTGGCCATGTTCTCGACCCAGTCGGCCCGGATCCTGGGTGAACTGGCCGCCTTGCCGCCCGAGGCGGCGACCCATGCCCACACCCTGAAAGGATCGGCGCGGGCGATCGGCGCGTTCGGCGTCGCCGAGGCTGCTGCCCAGTTGGAGACCGCGCTGACCGGCGGTTCCGATGCGGCCCAGCCGCTTGCCGCGCTCGGCGCCGCGATCGCCGAGGCGCGCACCGCGATCGAGCTGATCCTGGGCCGCTCCTAGGCATCCGGCGTCTCGGCGGCCCGCCGCGAAGGCTTGGGCGGCTTCCCAACCGGCGGGCAGGTTTTCGGTCTCCGCGCTAGCGCTGTGCGGATCGACCCGTTATACGACTGCCCGGGACCTTTCCATCCATCGTCCGGCGCATTCCGGCAGCACGAGCAATCATGGCCAAAATCCACTTTATCGACCATTCCGGCGAGAAACGCACAGTTGACATCGAGAACGGCGCGACGGTGATGGAAGGCGCGATCCGCAACGCCATTCCCGGCATTGAAGCCGAATGCGGCGGCGCCTGCGCCTGTGCGACTTGCCATGTCTATGTCGATGAAGCCTGGCGCGAGAAGGTCGGCGCGCCGTCGCCGATGGAAGAGGACATGCTGGATTTCGGCTTCGACGTGCGTCCGAATTCGCGGCTGTCCTGCCAGATCAAGGTGACCGACGATCTCGACGGACTGGTCGTGTCGACGCCGGAACGGCAGGCCTAGGTGTTTTGTCCCAAGCTTTGATGGTGCATCCTTATCGCACGATTCGAAGGAAGCGCTATGGGACAAGTTTTACACGGCTGCGCCAGGACGACGGAGGCAGTCCGTCGAGCAATACAGAATAGTCAAGAGAGCCTGAGAACACTCGCCAAGCGCTACGGGATCAACCAGAAGACTGTCGCGAAGTGGAAGCAGCGCGACACCGTCGCTGATCTTCCGACTGGCCCAAAGGAAGCCAAGTCGACTACCCTTTCCATCGAGGAGGAGGCGATCATCGTCGCTTTCCGGCGGCATACGCTATTGCCGCTCGACGATTGCCTCTATGCGCTGCAGCCGACCATCCCGCATCTGACGCGATCATCCCTGCATCGCTGCCTCCAGCGCCACGGCATCAGCCGATTGCCGGAGGTCGAAGGCAGCAAGCCTCCGAAGAAAAAGTTCAAGGCTTACCCGATCGGTTATTTCCACATTGACATTGCTGAGCTCCAGACCGCTGAAGGCAAGCTCTACCTCTACGTCGCGATCGATCGCACCAGTAAGTTCGCCTTCGTGCAATTGGTCAGCAAGACGGGAAGGACCTCCGCCGCGGCCTTCCTCAAAGCTCTAATCGCGGCTGTCCCCTACAAGATCCACACGGTTCTCACCGACAATGGGATCCAGTTCACCTTCCCGCCGCGCTACGCAGACGGCCCGACGGCAAGATATGTGACACATATGTTCGATATGCGCTGCCAAGAGAATGGCATCGAACATCGGCTGACTAAGATCAAGCATCCCTGGACCAATGGCCAGGTCGAACGCATGAACCGCACGATCAAGGAAGCGACCGTCCAACGCTATCACTACGATCGACACGATCAGCTCGAAGCTCACCTTGCCGACTTCATCAACGCCTACAACTACGCTCGGCGGCTCAAGACCCTGAAGGGTCTCACTCCTTACGAATACATCTGCAAATCCTGGACTTCCCAGCCAGAACGATTCAAACTCAACCCGCTCCAGAAAATGCCGGGACTAAACACCTAGGATCTCTTATTCGCCGTCCGGATTCACTCCGCGACGGACCCAGCGGCGGAAGTTCTGCTTGACCTCCGCCGGCAGCGGCGTCGGCCTGCGGGTGGCCTCATCGATCATCACCGTGACCGCCTTCGCCGACGCCACGCATCTGCCTTCCGAAAACACCACCTGGTCGAAGGTGGTCGATGTGCGTCCAAACTTGACGAGACCGAGCCCGAGCTCGATCTGACCCGGCCAGTGCAGCTCGGCGCGGAAATGGATGTCGAGGCGCACCATGATCCAGCCGAGCCCTGCCGGCATCAGCCCCATGCTGAGGTCCTTCACCAGCGTGACGCGGCCGGTTTCAAAATAGCTCGCATAGACGGCGTTGTTGACGTGCCCGTTGGGGTCGAGATCGGCAAAGCGCACATTGTCGGACAGGCGATAGGGAAAGTCTTCCAGGCGCGGCGCATCGTCAGCACGAACAGGGGCATTCACGAGGGGGATCTCCGTCGGTTTCCCGCCCATACAGCCGAGTTGCGCAGGCTCGGCAAGGGGTTGCCGCGCCAGCCGCTGTCCCTATTATGCATGTCCCGATCCGGCCATACTTGGCTGGGCAGGCGAGAGCCGTCCAGTCGATTTCAACTGAAAAGAAACGGATATGAGCGAAGCGATCAAAACCGATGTGCTGATTATTGGCGCGGGTCCCTGCGGACTGTTCGCCGTGTTCGAACTGGGCCTGCTCGACATGAAGGTGCATCTGGTCGACATCCTCGACAAGATCGGCGGGCAATGCGCCGAGCTTTATCCGGAGAAGCCGATCTACGACATTCCGGGCATTCCGCTGGTCACCGGTCAGGGCCTCACCGACCAGCTGCTGGAGCAGATCAAGCCGTTCGGCGCGACCTTCCATCTCAACGAGATGGTCGAGAGCATCGAGAAGATCGGCGATCCCCTGTTCCGGGTGAAGACCGATGCCGGCAGGGAGTTCGAGGCCAAGGTCGTCGTGATCTCGGCCGGCGGCGGCTCGTTCCAGCCGAAGCGGCCGCCGGTGCCGGGCATCGAGGCCTATGAAGGCACGTCGGTGTTTTATGCCGTGCGCAAGATGGAGCAATTCCGCGACAAGAACATTCTGATCGTCGGCGGCGGCGACTCCGCGCTCGACTGGACGCTCAATCTGCATCCGATCGCCAAGCGCATCACGCTGCTGCACCGGCGAGACGATTTCCGCGCGGCGCCGCACAGCGTCGAGCAGATGCGTGCGCTCGTTGCCGACGGCAGGATGGATCTGAAGATCGGCCAGGTCACGGGGCTCGAAGGCGCCAACGGCCAGCTCTCGGGTGCCGCGCTCAAGGGCAACGACAATGCGGTCTCGACGATCGCCTGCGATACGATGCTGCCGTTCTTCGGACTCACCATGAAGCTCGGCCCGGTCGCGAACTGGGGCGTGGCACTGGAGAACAATCTGGTGCCGGTCGACACCGCGGCGTTTGAGACCAACGTTTCAGGCATCTTCGCGATCGGCGACATCAACACCTATCCGGGCAAGCTCAAGCTCATTCTCTCCGGCTTCCACGAGGGTGCGCTGATGGCGCAGAAGGCGCACCGCTACGTGTATCCGGACAAGCGGCTGGTGTTCCAGTACACAACCTCGTCATCGAGTCTGCAGAAGAAGCTCGGGGTGAACTGATTCCACTCGAGCAGCGACCAATGCCGGGGGCATGGGCCATTGCCTGCGCGGCGCGGGTACTGGAACACTCCGTCAAATGGCCGTAGTCTTCTGCTTGTACTCGAGTTGGTCGATTGATCAGGTGATGATGATGCGGAACACGCTATCCAGACTTCGGCTGATCCTCGCGATCGCCACGGCCTTTGCGCTAGCTGCTCCGCTTGCGGCCTCGGCGGCCGACCCGTCGGCTGCCGGCCTGTGGCAAAAGGTCGAAGACGGCAAGCCCGAGGGCTGGTTCCTGGTGATCGAGCGCAATGGTCTGTTCGAAGGCATGATCGCAAAGATGTTCTCATCGCCCGGAGATCCGCCCAATCCGGTCTGCTCGAAATGCACCGACGATCGCAAGGACATGCCGTGGCTCGGCATTCCCCTCATCCGCGACATGAAGCGCAACGGGCTCGCCTATGAAGGCGGCAACGTGCTCGATCCGCGCAACGGCAAGGTCTACAAGGCCAAGATGACGTTGAGCGCCGATGGTCAGACGCTGACGATGCGCGGCTTTCTCGGCATCTCGCTGTTCGGCAAGGATGAGGTCTGGACCCGGCTGCCTGACACCGCGGTGGCCCAGCTCGATCCCGCGATCGTCGCCAAATATCTGCCGGCGCAAGCCGCGGTGGCGAAGCCGGCGGCGCCAGTGCCCGCGACGAAGCGGCACTAACACTTCTCTCCGGCTAACGCTCCGATCTGCGCACGCTCATGCTCCGCTCTTGCGTGGCAGCGTAAGCGTTCAGCGCTGTCCCGTCGGTGCAATCGGCATCGGCAGTGGCGCGACCGGCTCGGTAATCACCTCGGGCACAGCGGTGTTCAGCTGCAGCACGGTGGCGGCCGCGGGGGCCGCGGCATCGGCCATCGCGGCATGGCCTTCGGCGCTCGGATGCACCGCGCCGCCATACACCGCCGACAGGATGCCCCATGTCGCGTCGTGGATGTCGCTTGGCTGCATCGAGGACGGCAGGCCCTGCGGGTAGGTCATCGCGGTGAAGTAGCTGTCATTGGCGTCGCGGATCCAGCGCGCACGCGGCAGATAGGCGCGGTATTCGCCGGCGCTGCGGCCGCATTTGAGCGGCTGGTTGGCGGCGGCGACGATGTCCGACACGAAGCTGTCGCCATTGGCGGCAAAGCAGTCGCGGTCGAATTCCGGATCGGTCGAGGCGCGTGCGCAGAAGCCATGGCTCGCAAACGCGTCCTGATGCGCATCGACGAAGGTCATGCGGTCGGCCTGCGGATTGCGGCAGATGATGCCGGACTGGCACTGCGCGATCGCCTTGAGCTGCGGCAGGAACTCGTTCTGCACGAAGCTCGAGACCGACGCGAGGCGGTTGGGATCCGCGTTGAACGAGGGATGGATCTCGAAGCCGGCGCGGCCGCCGGGGCAGGGCGCGCCGCCATTGGCCAGCGCCGGATTGGCATAGGCCGTGTAGATCACGTGCGAGAGATCGCCGCCGACCAGCGGCTTCAGCGCATCGCGCAGCTTGGCAAAATCGGCCGGCAGGTCGCGCGCCAGCGCCGAACGGGCATCGTCGACGCTGGCCATCGAGCCGCCGCGGCTGAACAGTGTGCGCTCGGTCGGCGTGTCGACGATCACGTTGGCGACGAGGCCGGAGAAGTAGATGTCGTTGGCGCCGATCGAGAGCAGCACGAGGTCGAGGGTGCGGTCGGGCTGACGGCGCTTGGCGGCGGCGAGTGCCGTGCGCAGCTCCGCGATCTGGCCGTTGACGGTGCCCGAGCAGGTGTTGGCTGTCTTCGTCGGCAGGCATTCCCGCGCCTGCTGCGAGCCGAGCAGGCCGTCGGCGATGGTGGCGCCGGTGCAGGCCAGCGGCAGATAGGTCACCGCGATGTGCGGATATTGCACGGCGAGCGCGAGCGCGGTGCGGGTCTGATAGCTGTACAGCGACCGGTGACAGGCCGAGTTGAGCCAGAGCGCGCTCTGGCGCTGCCAGTTGATCAGGGTGTCCGGTGCTTCGCAGGCGCGGCCGCCTTTGTAGCCGGCGCGGCTCGGCCGGTAATATTGCGCCCCGCCGAGATAGGAGCGGAAGCAGAACCCCTCGTCGGAGAGCGCAATCGCGCGGTCGGGATTGCCCTCGCCGGATGCGATGCTGTCACCGAGGCCCGCGATCAGCAAGTCGCGCACCTCGATCTGAGTCGTCACGCGCTGGTTGGCCTCCGAGCCGCTTGCGACGTCGACGGTCGCGACCGTGGTGCGGCCGTAGCGGACGCGCAGGTTGATCGGCTCGGCGCAATCGAATGTCGAGGATTGCGGCCCGTCGCCGTCGTCGAACGACCAGGCGCAGGTCGCGCCGACCGGAACCGGCCCGGTGAGCCGTACGACGATCGGATGATCGATCGGCGTCAGATAGCTTTCCTTGACGTTGTCGCGCGTGCAGGGCTCGCTGACGCGGCCCTGCAGGTCGATGCAGAGCCGGTTCACGGTGTTGCGCGCCCAGCCGCGGCCGTCGCTTTGCAGTTCCAGCGTCTGTTCCGAGGCCAGCACGCTGCGGCCAAGCCCGCTTTCGACATGCAGGCGGAAGTCGCGTTCCTCGCGGAACAGGCGAAAGCGGTTGCGGACCTCCCAGGAGATCTGCAGCTGGTTGTCCTGCGCGTCCGCGGCCGATGCGAATACCGCGGCCAGCGCGCTGCCGAGCAGCACGCTGCAGACCGTCACGCGAAACGAAAATCGAACCAAAAAGCCAATCATGGCGCGGTTTGACGCGAGCGGTACGGCGAAAATAAGAGAAGCGGCCGCGAGGATCGAAAATCCGGGATCGATGGGCCCGCACAGGGGCCGATAACGTTGTCCGTTACCGTTTCAGCTGCCTGACCCGCTGCTGCCGGCTTTCGATCGGTTGCCGCACGGTCGCCGAAGCCGTGCAGGCTTGGCTTAGTCGTTTCCGCTCTTGCCAGGGCTGCACCACGTTGAGCCAGAGCTCGCGCATGCCCATGATCGAGATCGAAATCCCGAACGGGATCAGGAAGTAGAGGATGCGGAACACGACCAGCGTCGCCAGCAATTGCTCCTTGCTGAACTCCGGCAGCGCCACCAGCATCGCGGCGTCGAACACGCCGATCGAGCCGGGGGCGTGGCTGGCGAAGCCGAGCAGCGTCGCCAGGATGAACACGACCGCCAGCGATACGAAGTCGATATGCGGCTCGGTCGGCATCAGCAGGTACATTGCGAGCGCGCAGAAACCGAGATCGACCACGCCGATCAGGATCTGCAACAGCGTCAGCTTGGCCGAGGGCAGCACCACCTTCCAGCCGTTCTGGCCGAGCTCGCGGCGCTTCTCGCCGGTCAGGAGCCAGACGAAATAGGCGCCGATGCCGGCAAGGCAGCCGAGCGCGATCAGCCGGTTCATCGCCGGCGGCAGCAGGTCCATCGCCGACGCCGCCGCCGGGTGCCAGGCCATGCCGAAGCCGAGCACGAACAAATTGCCGAGCCAGAAGGTCAGGCCCGACAGAAAGCAGATCTTGGCGACGTCGATCGCGGAGAGGCCATAATCGGAATAGATCCGGAAGCGGATCGCGCCGCCGGTGAAAACCGTGGCGCCGATATTGTGGCCGATCGTGTAGCTGGTGAAGCTCGACAGCGCCGCGATGCGGTAGGGGACATGGATCTTGCCGATCGTGCGCAGCGCGAAGAAGTCGTAGAAGGTCAGCGTGCAGAACGCCCCGACCACGCAGAGCGCCGCCAGCGCGATCCGGTGCGGCGCGATGTTGGTGAGCGCGGTGAGAATGATGCCGGTATCGACGCCCTTCAGGGTGTGAACGAGCGACGTGATCGCGAACGCGATGATCAACACACTCGCGGCGATCCCGAGCCGTTTCCAGCCGATCTTTTCCTTGAAACCACGCCCGAGCGTGGTCAGCAGCCGAAGCATTCATCCTCCCGGCGGGGCGGCAAATTTCAGTGGGACCCGGTCACGGACGGCGACGGGTGACGGGCAAACGCACCGTACGCGATGACCCATAAGGCAAAACCGATGCGTTGTGCAGCCCTTGACAAGCCAAGCTTCGGCCCTCGTCCAGCGTCATTGTCATATTGGCTACATATGTTCTCGCTCTGCGGAATGTGAGTCGCGGGACAGCGACGGGGCCGCTGCATGTTCCGCCGTTCCAAGCGGTTTCGTCGGCTTTTTTGCCGATTTTGCGGCGGTCCCGGCCTCGATGCGGGTTAGTTGGCGCGGGGCGAATAGACGATATGCATCAGCATGGGGACGCCTGAGCCCGCTGTGACGTTTACCAAAGTGTGAAGTCGACGCGCGGGTGCACATGATCCGCCCTGCGCTCGGGCCGGGTGAGGCGCGCGAGGGCGGTCCGTAGGTCTATTGAGGCAAAACGCCGCGCAAGCGCGCCGCCGTCGGACAGATCGGCCAGGCACGCGATTTCACACTTCGATCCGTGCCGAAGTGTTGCGGCGAAACGAAGGCCTATGTCTCGCATTGGTTGCCGAGAGCAAGGACGAGACCATGCAACAGACATCCCTGAACGTCCGGCACATGCCGGACCGCCGCGCAACGTCGCATCAGCAAACGAGCGGGCTCGCGGCGACGTTGACGCTCGCCGCGATGAGTCTCGGCTATGGCGTCGTGCAGCTCGACGTCACCATCGTCAACACGGCGCTCAACGCGATCGGCGCCTCGCTCGGCGGCGGCGTTGCCGAACTGCAATGGGTGGTCAGCGCCTACACGATCGCATTTGCGGCCTTCATCCTGACCGCGGGCGCGCTCGGCGACCGGATCGGCGCCAAGCGCATCTTCATGGCCGGGTTTGCGATCTTCACCGCGGCATCGGTTGGCTGCGCGGTCGCGCCTGATGCGGCGACGCTGATCGCCGCCCGCTGCGTGCAGGGGCTGGCCGCGGCCATCCTGGTGCCGAACTCGCTGGCGCTGCTCCGCCATGCCTATGAAGACGAGAAGGCGCGGGGACGCGCGGTCGGGGTCTGGGCCGCGGGCGCGAGCCTTGCGCTCACCGCCGGTCCGTTCGTCGGCGGCGGACTGATCGCGCTGGTCGGCTGGCGCGCGATCTTTATGGTCAACCTGCCGATCGGCCTGGCCGGCCTGTGGCTCGCCTGGCGCTTTGCCAGCGAAACCACGCGTCATCAGCAACACCGGCTCGATCTGCCGGGGCAGCTCGCTGCGATCGCCGCGCTCGGCACGCTGGCCGGCGCGCTGATCGAAGGCGGCGCGCTCGGCTGGAGCAGCCCGTTCGTGGTCGCAGGCTTCGTTCTCGCCGCCGTCTTCTCCGTGCTGTTCGTCTGGCGTGAGGCGCGCGCGCCGCAGCCGATGCTGCCGCTCTCGCTGTTCCGCCACCGGATGTTTGCCCTGACCTCGCTGGTCGGCCTCCTGGTCAATGTCGCGTTCTACGGCCTGATCTTCGTGCTCAGCCTCTACTTCCAGCAGGTCAACGGGCTGTCGGCGTTCGCCACCGGCCTGGCGTTCGTGCCGATGCTCGGCGCCGTGCTGCCCGCCAACCTGATCGCGCCGCGTGTCGCGGAGCGGATCGGCGCGCCGGCGACAATCGCGCTCGGCGCCGCGCTCTCGGCCGCCGGATGTCTGGCGCTGCTGTTCATCGGCCCCGGCACGAGCTATCTCGCGATCTGCCTGCAATTGCTGGCCATGAGCGGCGGCCTCGGCCTGCTGGTGCCGCCCCTGACATCGGCGTTGCTCGGCAGTGCCGAGCCGCAGCATGCCGGCATCGCGGCCGGAGTGTTGAACGCGACCCGGCAGACCGGCAGCGTGCTTGGTGTCGCGCTGTTCGGCTCGATGGTCAGCCGGTCCGCGGCCTTCATCGCCGGCCTGCATGCGGCCCTCGTCATCTCCGCCGGCGCGTTGCTTGCGGCCGCTGCGCTGATCTGGATCGGCGCTTGGTCACGGACTCGGCGTTGAGACGAACCGCAGCGAGGGATCTCCGCTCGCCCTGACCCGATCGCTTGCATTCAAGGCTTCTTCACCATGGGTGGAACCTTGCTGCAGTGCGGTTACCGTTCGTACACGAATGCGTCTGTTCTTATGGGTCCATAAAGGGGGCCTATATGTATCGCGTTCTGACCTGTCTCACTTTGGAACATGACTGGCGTTTGGTTGTCCTTGGCGGGGTGATCTGCCTGCTCGCCAGCGCCGTCGCGATCAGCCTGTTTCACCGCGCCCGCGCCGCACAGGGGCGTGCCCGCGAGATCTGGATCGGCCTCGATGCGGCGGTCGGCGGTTGCGGTATCTGGGCCACCCATTTCGTCGCCATGTTGGCGTACGATCCCGGCATCGAGGCCGGATACAACATTCCCATCACGCTGCTGTCGCTGGTGCTCGCGGTTGCGATCCTGGCCGTCGGATTGGCCGTCGCCACGCTCGATGGACGCTGGCGGACGGTTGCGGCCGGTGGCGCGATCGTCGGCGCCGGCGTCGCGGCGATGCATTACACCGGCATGCTCGGGCTGGAGCTGCCCGCGCGCATCGTCTGGTCGCCCGGCATCGTCGCCTCATCGATCGCGTTCGGAAGTCTGTTCGGCGCGCTCGCGCTCGTCGTTGCCACCCGTGGCGAACGTTTCGGCACCACGGCCGCCGCGACCGGCCTTCTGACCGTCGCGATCGTCTCGCATCATTTCACCGCGATGGGCGCGGTGACGCTCGTTCCGGATCCGACGATCGTTTCCGGCGGACTCACGGTCTCGCCGCGCGTGCTCTCATTCATGACCGCCGTTGCGGCCTTCGCGATCCTCGGCCTCTCGCTGATCGCCTCGATCCTCGACCGTCGCGCCAAGACCGAGCTTCACAAGCAGAAGGTGGTGCTCGATACCGCGCTCGAGAACATGTCGCAGGGGCTTTGCATGTTCGATGCCGACGGCCGCATCATGCTGTTCAACGAGCGCTACAGCGAGATGATGGGGCGCAGTCGCGTGCCGCTGCAGGGACGTCTGCTGATCGACGTCCTGCAGGACCTCCATTCCATCGGCGAGTGGGACGGCGATCCCGAGGAGTTCTGCAATGCTCTCGTCGCCGAGGCAAAGGCCGGCCACAGCGCGACACGGATCGTCAGCCGCAACGCGCGCGCGATCCGCGTCGTCGACCAGCCAATGAAGGGCGGCGGCTGGGTTGCGACCTTCGAAGACATCACCGAATGGCAGCAGGCCCAGGAACAGATTTCGCACATGGCGCGGCATGACGCGCTGACCAATTTGCCGAACCGGACGCTGTTCCGCGAGCAGCTCGAGAAGGCCTCGAGACTGGCCAAGCGTTCCGACCAGCTGGCCGTGCTCTGTCTCGATCTCGATCATTTCAAGGAAATCAACGACACGCTCGGACATCCGATCGGCGACGCGCTGCTCCGCGAAGTCGCGCGCCGGCTCGGCGAATGCGTGACCGAGCACGACACCGTGGCGCGGCTTGGCGGCGACGAATTCGCCATCGTGCAGTTCTGCAGCAACTGCGATCCGTCGGTGGTGTCGTCGCTGGCAAGTCTCGTGGTCGAGCGGATCGCCGCGCCCTACGAGATCGGCGGCCATCAGCTCGTGATCGGCGTCAGCATCGGCATCTCGCTCGCGCCTGAGGATGGCAAGGATCCCGACGAATTGCTGCAGAAGGCCGATCTCGCGCTGTACCGCGCCAAGGCCGACGGCCGCGGCACCTATCGCTTCTTCGAGACCGGGATGGATGCGCGTGCGCAGGCACGCCGCCTGCTGGAGCGCGACCTGCGGCTCGCGCTCGAGCATGACGAGTTCGAGGTCTACTACCAGCCGATCCGTGATGTCGCGGGCGATCAGATCGTCGCCTTCGAGGCGCTGGCGCGCTGGAACCATTCGCTGCGTGGCCTGATCGCGCCGAACAATTTCATTCCTGTCGCCGAGGAAACCGGGCTGATCGTTCCGCTTGGCGACATCGTGTTGCGCAAGGCCTGCGCGGATGCCGCGGGCTGGCCCGTGGCCGTCGCGGTTGCCGTCAATCTCTCGCCGGTGCAGTTCAAGAACCCCAACCTGGTGTCGTCGGTGAAGGCGGCGCTGGAAGCATCCGGCCTGTCGGCGGACCGGCTCGAGCTCGAGATCACCGAATCGGTGCTGCTGCAGAACAGCGAGGCGACGCTCGCGGTGCTGCATGAGCTGCGCGGCTTCGGCGTCCGCATCTCGCTGGACGATTTCGGCACTGGCTACTCCTCGCTGAGCTATCTGCGCAGCTTCCCGTTCGACAAGATCAAGATCGACCGTTCCTTCGTCACTGACCTTGCGACACGCGAGGACTCGATGGCGATCGTGCGCGCGGTCACCGGCCTCGGCAAGAGCCTCGGCATCGTCACGACAGCCGAAGGGGTCGAGACCGATACCCAGTTCGACCTGCTGCGTCGGGAGGGCTGCACGCAGGCGCAGGGCTATCTGTTCAGTCCGCCGCGGCCGGCAGCCGACGTCGCCAAGATGTTGCGCAGGGTGCCGGAACGGTCGGTCGCCTGAGGGAAGGCCGGCGAGCTGGATTCTGGTTTGGACGCGTTTTCTTCACGCGAACCGCGTCCACTTCGCTCGAAAACGCACTAGCTCTTGCGCAGGGCAAAATAGGCACCGCAGAACGCCATCACTGCGCCGAGGCACAGGGCGGCAAGGCCCGCGAGCACGGCGGAAATGGTCGAGACCGTGCTCGGCGCCGACGCGGCCTGGCCGGCGCCGGCCAGCATCAGCACGCCGACGACGATCAGGAAGTTACGCATCCGGTGCGGGATCTGGCCGGCCACAGCGCTGTGCATCAGATTGGCGGTGAAGTAGCCGCCCGAAAATCCGACGGTCGCGATCAGCCACCAGGCGATCGCCGCGCCTGCCGGCATGAACTCGTGGCTATCGGAGCGCCACAGGCCGCCGAGGTCGAGCCCGTAACGCGCGCCGAGCATGTGCACGGCAAGCGCCAGCAGCACGCCGGATATCATCGCGCCGCCGAGGATGAGGTAACGCGGAAAATAGGTCGTCTCGGGCATGGCTCGCTTGTAGGATAGGCGCGACAGGCTGCGCAAGCTTGCGCGTACGTTTGAACAGGTGGAACGGCGAATTGCCAACAACGTTGCAGGACCGGTCGGAGGCAGGCGAGGGCACGGCGGTGCGCTACGCCTACAAGGCCTCCTTGATCGGCTCGGCGCACCAGTTCGAGCTGACCGAGGACGGGCTGTCGTGGCGGATCGCCGGCCGGTCCGGCGTGTGGGATTATGCCGACATCTCCGCGGTGAAGCTGTCCTATCGCCCGGTCTCGATGCAGCAGCAGCGATTTCGCGCCGACATCGACAACGCCAAGGGCGGGCGGATCGCGATCCTCTCGACCACCTGGCAGACCGCGACGCTGGTGGCGCCGCAGGGCCATCTCTACCGCGACTTCATCGTCGAGCTGCATCGGCGGATGCAGGCGGCGGGCAGCAACGCCAGGCTGGTCGGAGGCCTCGGACCGAAGACGTACACCGCCGCGCTGGCGCTGCTGGCCTGCCTTGCGGTGGCAATGATCGGATTGCTGCTAACGGCGCTGCTGACGTCGAACTGGATGGGCGCGCTGTTCCTGGTCGGCTTTGCGGCGCTGTTCACATGGCAGGTCGGCGGTTTCGTCACGCGCAACCGGCCGCGGCGCTACAGCTTCGATCAATTGCCCGATGCGCTGCTGCCGAAGGCGGTTCGCAATCATGCCCGATGATGTGCGACGGCGTCGCACTCACTCGGTCGAGTCAAAATCCTCTTCGGTCGCGCTCAGCATTCCCGCCAGCGTCCGCAGGCCGAGGTCGAGTTGCTCCATCGGCGGTGCGGCCAGTGCGAGTCGCACCGCATTGGGCGCGTGCCCCGGCGTGGCGGCAAAGGTGGTCGACGGCGTCAGCGCGATGTCGCGGCGCGCCGCAGCGGCGACCAGGGTCTGCGAGCGCCAATGCGGCGGCAAGGTCAGCCAGAGATGATACGACTTCGGATTGGTCTGGATTTCGAAATCGGCCAGATGCTTGGCCGCCAGAAGCTGGCGGCGGCCGGCATCGATCCGCTTCAGCCGTGACAATTCGGCAGCGGTGCCGTCGGCCATCAGCCGCTGCCCCGCGGCGAAGGCGTAGCCCGACGCGGTCCAGCCGCCCGAGCGCACCGCGGCCATGATGCTCTCGCGCAGCCGCGGCGGCGACACGAGGAAGCCGAGCGCGAGGCCGGGCGCGACCTTCTTCGACAGGCTGTCGAGCACGATGCATCTGTCGGGCGCAAGCGCGGCGAGCGGCGCCTCATCGTCGAGGAATCCGTAGACGCCGTCCTCGATGACGACGAGGCCGAGCTTCTCCACCACGCGCAACAGCTCGGCGCGGCGCTCGGGCGGCATGGTGATGCTGAGCGGGTTCTGGATCGTCGGCTGGACGTAGATCGCGGACAGATGCGCCTCGCGATGCGCCTTCTGCACCGCATCCGGTCGCACGCCGTGTTCGTCCATCGCGAGCGGCACCAGCGAGATGCCGAGCCGTGCGGCGATGCCCTTGACGAACGGGTAGGTCAGCGCCTCGACGCCGCAGCGTCCGCCGGCCGGCACCACAGCGGCGAGCGCGGCGGCGATGCATTGCCGGCCGTTGGCGGTGAACACGATCTGGTCGGGATTTGGCGTCCAGCCCTTGCGCGCCAGGAATTCGGAGGAGATGGTTCGTGCCGCCCGCGTGCCAAAACTGGTCGCCGGCCGCAGCGCGCCCTCGAGCACCTCGGGCCGCTCCAGTCCTTCGAGGCTCTTGGCGATCATCGTCGCCTGGTGCGGCAGCAGCGGATAGTTGAACTCGAGGTCGATGCGGGCGCCGCGCGGCTCGGTCGGGGCCGCGATGCCGCGGCGTGCCTCGCCGGACACGAAAGTGCCGCGGCCGACTTCACCGACCACCAGCCCGCGCCGCAACAGCTCGGTATAGACCCGGCTCGCCGTCGAGACGGCGATGTTGCGGTCATAGGCGAAATGACGCTGCGGCGGCAGCCGGTCGCCTGCCTTCAGCGCGCCGCTGGCGATCTCGGCGGCCACCGCATCCGCCAGCTTCAGATATTCGAACCTCGACATTATTGCACCGAGAGCAATGTTTTACTTGCTCCGAGGAATGTACCGGATCATTTAAGAGGGAACAAGCCCATCATTGCACCGAGGAGCGCACAAGCAATCCGAGGTCCCGACGGCGCAGCCGCTGAAACAGTATTTGCGTCAATGGCGTAGCTTTGCCTATGGGCAGCGAAGGAGATGACAATGTCAGCGATATCCTCAGCCGCTGCAGTGCCCGCGCGGTCTGGTACATTAGGCGGATTGCTCCGATTGCTCCGAGTGTGGGGCGATGCGCTCGCGACCTATTGGGTGCGCCGCGAGGCGATCAAGACGCTGCGCCAGCTTGATGACCGGGCGTTGCGCGATATCGGACTCTCGCGCTGCCAGATCGAGACCGCCGTCACCGGCGACTTCGACCTGGAGCTGGTGCGGATCCGTTAAGATGCCGGTGCGGCGCTCGAGCCGGGCGCCGACTGCCGATTGCAGAATTCACCGAAACTACACCAAAGAAGCGGAAGAGCCCGATCGCGTCACCGCCGTCGCTCCAAGGTTGTGACGCTCTATGCTAGCCTGTTAGCTGCGTACGCTAGCGTTGAGTTGGGGACCGATGGCCGCTCGCAAATTGTCGCAAGGGCAGGCCCCGACCCGGGAAGCGCGTCGCCGCTGGCATGAGGAGCGATCGCTGCGCTGTGCGATCCGGTTGGCCCGCATGGGCTACTGGGAGTCGCAGAGTGCCGCCGCGACCGATCTCTGGATATCGCCTGAGCTCGCCGCATTCTACGAATTCGACACCGCCGACGGCTACATCCCCATCGCCACGGTGCGCGAGCGCTATTTGCCCGAAAGCCGGAAGCTCCTGGAGGCGCATTACGCGGCCTGCTGGGCGGAGGGGCAGCCCTATGCGGTGCGGACGAGACTCCGCGGTTCCGATGGCAGCCTGCTCGACTGCGTGGTGCATGGCGAGCCGGAATTCGACGCGGACGGCCAGGTCCGACGCGTGTCCGGCATCGTCCGCGACGTCACGGAGGAGACCTCCGCGCTGCGACGCCTGGCGGAGAGCGAGCAACGGCTGGCCGATTTCGTCAGCACGGCCTCGGACTGGTGCTGGGAGAGCGACGCCGAGCATCGGCTGCTGCCCTATCCCAAATCGCTTGCCGGCAATGCGGCGTTCCAGACGGTCGCCGCTGGCAGGAAGGCGCGCTGGGAACTGACTTATGCGCCCGAGGACGGGGAGGCGATGGCGCGACACCGGGCCGATATGGAGGCCCATCGCCCTTTTCGTGACTTCACCTACACGCTGATCGGCAAGGACGGCTCGCGCGTCAGTATCTGCACCAGCGGCAAGCCGATCTTCGCCGATGACGGCAGCTTTCTCGGCTATCGCGGCACCTCCAGCGACATCACCCAGCTCAGGGCGGCCAAGGCGCTGCTCGACCAGCGCACGCGGGCGCTGGAGGAGGCCCACCGCCTCGGCAAGATCGGCACCTGGAGCTTTCGGCTGGACAGCGGCCGCACGATCTGGGCGCCCGAGCTCTACCAGCTTCTCGGCTTGCCCGACACGTTCGAGCCGACCGATGAGAACATGGGACCCTATTTCCTGCACGGCGACGCCGACCGCTTCCGGGACGTGCAGAAACGGGTGCTGCGCACCCGCAGGACCGAGGCCACGGATCTACGCATCCTGCACGCGGACGGCATGCCCCGCGATCTGGCCGTGATCTGCAAGGCGGAGGTTGCCCACGACAAGGTCATCGGCATCATCGGTACCGTGCAGGATGTCACCGAGCGCAAGGAGGCCGAGCGCCAGCTCGAGCAGCTCGCCTACAGCGATCCGCTGACCGGCCTTGCCAATCGCGCGCTGTTCACGCGCCAGCTCGCCGCCCTGACCGAAGGCTGCTCCCAGGGAGGCCGGACCGGTGCGCTGCTGCTCATCGACCTCGATCGCTTCAAGGAGGTCAATGATTCCCTCGGCCATGCCGCCGGTGACGAATTGCTGATCAAGGTGGCGACTGCGTTGCGGCAGGACTTGGGGCCGCGCGCCTTCATCGCCCGGCTCGGCGGCGACGAATTCGCCGTGCTGGCGGATGGATGCGACACGTCCGACGCCGCGCTGACCGGGCTTGCCGATCGGCTCGTCGGCAAACTGTCCGGCCCCGTCGATCTCGCCGAGGGCGAGGCCTCGGTCGGCGCCACCATCGGCATCGCCCGCCTGCCGGAGCACGGCGCGACGGCGGAGACCGCCGTGCGCAACGCGGACCTCGCGCTCTACATGGCCAAGGAGGCCGGGCGCGGCCGGGCGCAACTGTTCGAGCCGGTCTATGCGCAGGCGGTCGATGAAAGGCTCGATCTCGGCCGCCATCTGCGCCACGCCGTGGAGGCCGGCGCCCTCGAGGCCCATTACCAGCCGCAGGTGGACCTGAAGACCGGCCGCGTCACCGGCTTCGAGGCGCTGCTGCGCTGGACCCATCCCGAGCGCGGGCCGATCTCGCCGGCGGAGTTCATCCCGATCGCCGAAAGCTCCGGCCTCATCGTCGATCTCGGGCTGTGGGTGCTGCGCGAGGCCTGCCGGCAGGGCCGCGCCTGGCTGGATGCCGGGCTGCCGCCGCGCTCCATCTCGGTCAATGTCTCGCCGGCGCAGATCTGGAGCGTGGATTTCGAGACCGCGGTCTCGGCCATCCTGGCAGAGACCGGCTTTCCGGCGGAGCTGCTCTGCCTGGAGCTGACCGAAAGCCTGTTCGTGGATCATACCGAGCAGCGGATCAGTCGCACGCTGACGGCGCTGTCCGGCTTGGGCGCCCGGCTGGCGCTGGACGATTTCGGCTCGGGCTATTCCTCGCTCGGCTACCTGACGCGCCTGCCTTTCGACTGCCTGAAAGTGGACCGGGCCTTCGTGGATGGCATTTCCACCGCGCCGGAGAAGCGCAAGCTGCTCGGCGGCATCATCGCCCTGTCGCATGGGTTGGGCATGACGGTCGTGGCGGAGGGCGCCGAATTGTCCGCCGAACTCGACGTGCTCGGCGGGCTCGATTGCGATTTGGTGCAGGGCTTCGTGTTTTCCCCGCCCATCGCCGCCGACAAGGCGCCGCTGGTGGCCGCCAGCATCGAGCGCGAGGCACGCCGGATGCAGCCGCAACGGAATCGCCTCTAAAGCATGATCCGGAAAAGTGCGAAGCGGTTTTCCGAAAAGATCATGCTCAAACAAAGAGCTAGGGCGCGATGACGATTCAACCTAATCTCATCGCGCGCTAGCCGAACTCCGCTTTGGCGGCATTCATTGCCCGCGGCTTTGCCTCGATGGTGGCAGCTGACCAATCAGCTGGGCCGTGTAGTCATAACGCGGAGTTGGATGAGGGGCGCTGATGTTCGCTCTCACCCTGACAGCCGCGAGAAAGCGGACCTTGCCGGAGGTTCGAGAAGGGCCACAACCGGACTTCGGACGAGCACCACCGCGCAGGACGGCGAGCTGCTGTCTTGCCCGCGCATTCGCCGAGACTATGCTGGAAGGCCAGCCTTTCGCAGCCCGTCAACCAGGTGCTCCAAATCTTCGGCGCGTTTGAGAATGGATACCTGCTGCTGGGTGCCGCTGATGCTGTATCTTGGATTCAAGCGTAGAACTTCGTTTGCCTCTGCGCGAGCATCTTCCATTCGTCCCAGCTGAGCGTACGTCGCAGCCAAGAAGGCGTGGCCATACTGGTGATTGGGCGCGCGGCCAATGGCTTCAGTCAACCAATGTTGGGCATCGTGGTATTCTTTGAGGTGGTAGTGAGCTACGCCGACCATCAACGGCGCAAAATGCGGATGGAATGGATCTAGGCGCATTTGCAACTTGGCGATGGCAATAGCTCTGGTCGGGTCTCCCACCGAGTAGAATATTTGCGCGAGGCGGTAATCCGCGAAATTGGGGTTTAGCGCCAGCGCTCTTTCGGCGGCGCCAGTCGCTGCGTCGAAGTCACGCTTCCGGATGATGTTATAACCCAACTCGGCGTAGGCTTCGGGCAGGCCCGGATTGTGGGCAATTGCCGTGCGCGCCAATTTGATGGCCAGGTCAAGGATAGTCGGGCTCAAATATTCATCATTCAGGGGATTGAGCCAAGCCACCCGGTGCGTGCTGGCCAGCATTGTATAGCAACGGGCATATTTCGGATCGATGGCCAGCGAATCTGCGAGGTGCCCTCGTGTCCTCAATAATTCCGCCATTTGCCACGAGGACTGGAACGATATCCACGCCGCAGCTGCGCGCATGTAGTGATCGTAGGCCTGCCAGGTCGCGGGCGGCTTGAGCAAGGTGCGTTCAGCTTCCGCCATGTTCACATGCGCGACCAGAATTGCGGCGATCGTCCGCGCCACGTCGTCCTGGATCGCAAATACATCCTTCAACTTCTGGTCATAGCGCTCGGCCCAGCGGTGGACGCCACTTGCAGCATCAATCAGCTGTGCCGTGATCCGAACCCGGTCATTGCCCCGACGAACGCTACCCTCCAGAACATAGCGCACGCCGAGTTCTCGACCCACCTGACGCAAATCAACCGCTCTGCCCTTGTATCGAAAACTCGAATTGCGTGCGATCACGAACAAGTCCGAGAAGCGGGACAACTCGGTGATGATGTCTTCCGAAATTCCATCCGCAAAGTACTCCTGTTCCGAGTCGCGACTCATATTCTCAAAAGCCAGGACGGCGACCGATGGCTTGTCGGGAAGCGCAAGCGCCGGTCGCGCCGGAGCGTTGCCGAACGACACGCGATAGACCCGCACCGGCCGTGCAATGTTCTTCAGTTGATGCTCGCCACTATCTTCGAATTCGATGTCAAGCTTATCCTGCGTATCTTCTCGTACGCGTTGCGATACACAGATGCCGCCCGGCTCACAAAGCGCCTCGAGCCGAGCCGCAACATTTACCCCGTCCCCAAAGATATCGCCGCCTTCTGTGATGATGTCGCCGGCGTTGATGCCGATGCGGAACTCGATCCGCTTTTCAATTCGCACATCGGTGTTTCGAGTGATCATGCCGCGCTGTATCGCAACGGCGCATCGCATAGCGCTGACCACGCTGGCAAACTCCACCAACACTCCGTCGCCGGCGCTCCTGATAAGCCGCCCGCCGTGCTTTTCGATCTCGGGATGGAGGAGCGCAGACAGATGTTCGTTCAGCCGGGCGTGCGTACCCTCCTCATCAGCACCCATTAGGCGGCTATAGCCAGCCACATCGGCCACGAAAATAGCACTCAGTCGCCGTTCCACACGGTCTGCGGCCATAAAAGCTCGCCCTGATCCGATCCGATCTTTAGTCAAAGTCTATTGTCAGAAGAAGGAGGTGTCTATCGGGCTCCGAACACCGGTGTCATTCAGATAGTGCCAGCCCGCGTACGAGCTCGGGGAGATCGACCTCAGTATCGGATTCTGCTCGCTTCGATGGCGAACCGCGTGCGAGGTACGGACGGAGGCGCGCCCGCAGCGCGCCGGAGAGCCGAGCCGGCCAAATGACGTTCTTTCGGAGGTTGCGCCCTCGAAGGGAACGTGGTCCAGCTGTCCTTGAAAATCGCGATACTCGTTGAAGAGGGGATCAGCGAATGACGAGATTCACGCCACTTTTTCTTGCTGCGCTTGTGATGCTCTCCAGTCCCGCACTTCCGAATGATGGACAGATTACATTGGTTGTAGGATTTGCGGCAGGGGGAACCTCTTCAACCGCAGCCAGAATCGTTGCTGAAGCAGCAGAGCAGATCGCGCGAACGTCGACGATCGTGGAAAATCGACCTGGCGCGGGAGGAGCAATAGCGGCAGATTGGGTACTTCGGCAAAAGGGGACTCAGACACTCTTGTTCATGTCCTCCACGTCGTCGCTCAGAACGTCTCCTCAAAGCGAGCTCGTGCCCATCGGAATTTTGGCGACCTTCTCATACGTTGCCGTCGCGAGAAAAGACGCTGCCGCGCAGCTTGCCGAATACATGCGGGAGGCCTCGCGCGAGGAGAAATATCGCACCGTGGCCACGGCAGGCGCCGGGAGCATTCCCCATCTCATAGGTACAACGCTTTTCAACGACTACGGAGTGCCGATGGTGCACGTACCTTATCAAGGGTCGGCGCCAGCGATCCTCAGTGTCCTTGGGGGGCATGTCGCGGTTGCGATTGTTCCTTTTCCGGACTTTCTCCCGTTTCAAGATTCACTTCACGTTCTTGCACAAACCGGCAGCGGGATTGAGACGGAAGGATGGGTCGGCATCTTCGCTCCGCCGGGAACATCAGCGGAGGAAGTCTCCCGACTCTCCGAGATTTTTCGGCAAGCATCGCAACGTTCTCAGGAGAAACTGCAGAATGTCGGATTTAAGCAAGTATGGCGATCCGGTGCAGAGGCGCGAGCGATGCACGAGAAAGATTACGCCCGGTGGACGCCGATACTTAAGGTGCTCGGAATTCAACCCTGACACGGCCGCAACGGTGGCCATGACGTGACCGGGGGCTTCACACCCCGCCGTCCGGAGCCGCGTCGATTTTACGTGCCCTTTGGTCAGGCCCTCCGCTGTCTTTTCCGCATTCGGCGGAAGCCCCTGCACGGATGAAGCGCGGAGACCAGACTACAGCCTGTTCGGGCGCTGACGGCCCGGGCGCTAACGGCGCTTTGATACTTTCTGGACCGTCTTGAGCGCTTGATTGACGCCCTTCAGCGATTCATTGACCCCCTCCAGCTGCGCTTGCAGAGCATCCCTGCGCTTCTGTAGGTCCTTCAGCAGTGCTTTCCTTTGCGCCGCGGTCAATTCCTCAAAATCGATGAGATCCACTGCAAATCTACACATCGCCGCCTCCAAGTGGCAAAATTAGATTTGATCAATCCCTCGTCCAATGCACCCCTGAATTGTCGACAATTTCTAGTGGATAATCAAGCTGGATGAACCTCGGATCGGACGAATTTTGGACGACCTTGCGCGTGGCAGGACACCGGCACAGGCGTTGCACTTTATTTCACCGGCTTGGTGCGACTGACCTGATCGTTTCAGGGATCAATCAATCGGCCAAGCTGCTCGTTGGGGTTTGCGGCCGCATTGACCAAGATTGCCGTGTAATCGGCAATCCAATTCTGGACGGTGTTTGGCTCGAACAAGTCGTCCTTGCGCCCGCATATGCCGGTCATTCCCGACGGGGTGTCCTTAAGGGTAATCGAGAGCCAAGCGCGATCAATCGGCATGGCAGACCGTTCTTCCTGGTAGCCGAACGGGCGAACCGTCAGATCGGGCAGCTGGAGCGCTCGGCGGAACGCAACTTGGAGAACGAAATAAACTTGGACGAGTGATGCCGGGCACAAGCCGGTCTCTTCCGCCAGTCGGCTGGCAATTATATCGAAGGGAAGTTCTTGTCTGGCGTAAGCCTCCAAGACGGCCCTGCGCACGCGTTCAAGCGCTTCGCTAAAGGTCAGATCAGCATCAAGTTGGGTGCGGATGATCGTTGTGTTCGCGAACGGACCGATCACGCGTTCTGTCCTGAGTTGAGGCCGATTGGCCATCAAAGTCGCGACACAAATGTCGTTGCGTTCGCTCCGGAGCAACAGCAGGGTCTTGAAACCGGCGAGTAAACTCATGAACAGAGTTACGCCCCGGTCGCGGCTCATGGCGTTCAGCTGCGTCACCAGATTGTTCGATATTTGAAATGATTCCTGGAGAGCGCGCGAAGTCAATTCGCCTCCAACGCTGCTTTTCGGGGCTGCAAATGGAGGTGAGGCTTTGTCGAGGCACCGCTTCCAGTAAGCGAACTGCCTGTTTGCTTCCTCGGTGCTGGACCACAAACGCTGCCAGCGAGCGAAATCGGAAAACTGAAGCGATGGTTTGGGCAGCTGCGCCTTCGCACCGGAAATCGCAGCGGCATAGATCTCCAGAAGTTCTTCCATGAAGATTGCCATCGACCAGCCATCGATGATGATATCATGCATGACCAGGAGCAAAACATGATCCCTGGCATCGAGCCTGAAGAGATAGGCCCGGAACAGTGGCGCATTGTTCATGTCGATCGGCGCCAGGGAGCTCCGTTCGGCTTCCAGCTTCGCCTTTACCAGCAGAAGTTCCTTGGCACGGGTATCTCCGGTATGCACCGGGACTGCATAATCCTTCACAGCCAGGATTGATCTGACATCGACGTCCGGCACGACGCGAGCGAGGGGGACCTCATCCTGCCAGATAAACGCCGTGCGCAGCATGTCATGCCGACGCACGACCTCGGCAAGGCTCCGCTCGAGCACGGGAATGCTTAGTCGGCCCTGCAATCGATAAGCGAACGGCAGGTTGAACTGGGGTAGCCCGGGTAATTTTCGCTCGATGCGTAGCATGCGCTCCTGCACGATGGAGATTGACTGTGCGCCATCTGCATCAGCGCGCGAGATCTGCGATGGCGGATCGTGCGGGCGCGCCAACGAGCCGGCGCTCTCTTTTGATGATTCAAGGCGAAGCGCAAGCGCTGCAACGGTCGACGAATTGAAGATATCCTCGAACGACAGCATGACGCCGAAGTACTCTTCCACACGCAAGATCAACTGGGTCATGGCAAGTGAATCCACGCCGAGCGCGAAGACATCCTGATCAACGCTGATCCGATCGATGTCCAGGATGTCCTTCCAGATACCGGCCAGTTGACGCTCCAATTCCGAGCTGGGCGCAACTCCTTTGCCGTCGTCCTGGATTGGTCGAGTCTTTGAAAGGCCGGCCGCAAGTTCATTGCGCTTGATCTTCCCGCCGGGGCCTTTCGGAATCTCTGGTACAATCACGATGAGGCCAGGGACCTTAAACCCGGCCAGGCGTCCTCGGGCAAAGTCTCGGAGACTTTGTACGCTCACCTTTGCGTCCTGACGCAGCACAATAGCGGCGGCGACGTCCGCGCCCAGTCGCTCATGGGGGACAGGGAAAACAGCGGCTTCGATCACAGCCGGGTGGCTCAGCAATGCGCTCTCTACCTCGGCGGGGGCAATCTTCTGCCCGCCCTTATGGATGATCTCCTTGATGCGACCGACGATAAAGAGATACCGGTCGGCGTCCAGGTATCCGAGGTCGCCGGTCCGGAACCAGCCGTCCTGAAATGCGGACGCTGTAGCGGCGGCATCATTGTCGTACCTTCTGGTTATGGTGGGACCTCGCAGCGCGATCTCTCCACGTTTGCCGGATGGCAAGCGACGGCCTCTCCTGTCCAGTATCCCGATCTCGGGGCCGGCCGGCCGGCCGACGGAACCACGCTTTCGCCGCCGCAAGGGATTAGCAGCGATCTGGGTCGCGGCCTCCGTCATGCCGTAGGTGTCTATAACGGGAACACCAAACAGCGCTTCTAGTCCGTCGAGCACTTCCGACGACAGAGACGTCGAAGCCGAACGAACGAGCCGCAAGGAGGACCGCTGCGCAGCCTGCCTGTAGGGATCCGCCGCCGCCAATAGTGCGCGATGGATTGCCGGTACCGCCGTGTACCAGGTTGGTCGGAACTCCATCAGCCAGCCGAAGAACGCTGTTGCATCGAAGCCAGGCGGACAGACCGTACTGGAGCCTGCCGCAAGCGCGGCCAGAAGTCCCGAGATCAAGCCATGCCCATGAAAGAGAGGCAGTACGCTTAGCAATCGGTCGCGAGCCTCCAGCTCCAAGGCGGCGCCAACGTTGTCGGCCGACAGACAGACGCTCGCATGGGTCAGAGGGACCGTTTTGGGCCGCGACGTGCTGCCAGATGTCATCAGGATGAACGCGTCGTCAGCGCCGGACGCAAACTCGTCGTCAACCAGGAGCTGCGGTGCCCGACCGGCAACACTGAACGCGCCGGCTCCCTCGTTCGGCCGCATCGACACATCGATCACGGGCACGCCCTGGATCTGGGCGGCGCGTCGGCTGGCCGAATTCAAGTCAGCGTGCGTCAATAGCGCCGCCAGCTGCAATTCGCCGAAATAACGCAGGTATTCATCACAGGTGAAACCCGGATTGAGAGGTACACAAACCGCGCCGGCCGCAACCGTGATCGCCGCTACTGCAGCCTCTGGTCCGTCCGACAACACGACCGCGACCCTGTCAGTTCGGCGCACGCCGACGTTCCGCAACCCGAAAACCACTTCATTTGCCTGCGTCCATAGCGCGCCATACGTCATCGGGCGGCGCGCCGGGGCCAGAATGGCATAGCGCTCCGGCGCAGTTTCCGCGTGGTCGGCGAGGAGGTCTCGAACGCACGGAAAGGGGCGTCTTCCGGCGCCCTTGCGTGCGTTACCTTTCCGCAATTCCTTGACAATATTCGACAACGCCGCCCCTCTTCGTCAATGTCGCTCCGTATCCTGAGCTGGTGAAGTCAATTCCCAGAACCCTCAAACACATCGAAGGACGGGAATACGCGGATAGCATCGTCGGGCAATCGACCGCGGGCGCCTCGGCTGCGCTCAGGCAAGTTGCCCGTTCTGACAGCATCTTGGGAAGCTCAACGCTTATAGCAGTATGTTGAGCCACTGTCCGGCATGGCCGACGACCGCTTCGGGTCAAGAGGTGAAGAGCTCAACGTGAGCACAATGCGTGCGCTTTCGGGTGCATAGCGACCAATCGCCGTCGGTCAGTGCCTCATTGAGCTGACTGCCGAGCCGTCTTTCGAGCGCCTGACCGAAGGGGCCGAATCATGCGCGACGAACTCTCCGACAACGAATGGACTGCCATCGAGCCGATGCTGCCCAACAAGCCGCGCGGCGTGCCACGAGCGAACGACCGCCGCGTCCTCAACGGCATCTTCGTGCGCAATTTCGGAATATTAGAAGAATATCCCTGAGTTGCCCGACGTGTCAAGTTGCCTGGTCGAACGCCGGCCGCCGCCGGCTACTTTGCATGGGGTTGTTTTCGATATTTTGGCAGCGCCGCCTGCGGCGGCCCCATAACTCATCCCGCCTTAGTGCCGCACCACCAACACCGAGCATTTGGCGTAGCGCACCACGTGGCCGGCATTTGAGCCGAGGAAGTAGGTGCGCATCGCCGGCCGGTGCGAGGTCATCACGATGAGGTCGGCCTTCATGGTCGCGGCCTCCTCGAGGATCTCGTGATAGATGCCGCCCTGACGCACCACGCCCGAGATGCGGGAGGGCGCGATGCCGGATTCGCGCGCGACGATCGCAAGCGCTTCTTCCGACGTTTCACGCTGCTGGCTGTCGAAATCCGCCGGCACGTATTCGGCGAGCATCACCGGCGTCATCGGCAGCACGTTGAGCAGACGAACCGTCCCGTTCCATGTTTGCGACAATGTTGCAGCGGTTGCGATCGCCGGCTTCGCCAGATCGGTATCGGCGAGGTCGATCGGAACGAGAATGGATTTGTACATCTGCGCCTCCTGTCCGCGATTGGTCTGGAGCCGTTTGGTCCCTGTGCCCGGGACGCGCGCCTTCTTTTTCTTGAAGTCGTTCTGGTCTCGACGCGAACCGGTCCCCCTGTCGCGCAGAGGCCAATATAGCATGGCGGCGCGGCGCTGTCCGCTTGCGTCAGCTGCGCGAGGCCTGCTTCAACAGCTTAGGGCTGACGAACAGGACGAGCTTGCCGCGCCGGAACGAGACGTCGTTCCAGTCGTCGGTCGCAAAGTCGAAGACGGCGAGCCCCGAGGTCGGCAGATTGTCGCCGAGCGCGCGCTTTGCGGCCTCGTCGCCGCTGCCGGTCAGCGTCAGCGCGAGCTCGTGCATGCCGGGATTATGGCCGACCAGCATCAGCCGCTTCGGATCGCTGACCGAAGCCATCCGGATCGCGGTCAGCAATTGCACCGGATCGGCGCCGTAGAGGTCCGGCACGAATTCGACCTTCGGCGCAGGCCCGGCGCCCTTCAGCGCCTCGCGCACGATCTCCCAGGTCTGCCTGGTGCGGACCGCCGGCGAGACCAGCGCCAGATTGGGCAGGGGCGGATGACGGGCGATCCAGCCGCCGATCTCCGCTGCGTCGCGGTGGCCGCGCTCGTCGAGACGGCGGTCCTGGTCGTGCCCCGAAGGCGCGTCGTGTTCGGTTTTGGCGTGACGCAGCAGCAGCAAACGGCGCATGGACTTCCATTCTCGATTCGGCCAGGTCGAATTAATTCTACAGGCTCATGCCCTGGACAAGGTGACAAGCGCCGCAGCGGTTCGTAAGAAACGCCATGAGCGAGAGTTCCACAAGTGCGGCAGACGGCCCCGAGCAGGCGGCCTCGCCGTTCCGCGACCGTCTGGCGTTCGACCTCGACGTCGATATTTGCGTGGTCGGGGCCGGGCTGGCCGGCCTGACCGTGGCGCGTGAGGCGGCGCGGCTCGGTGCGAGCGTTGCGGTGCTCGAGGGCCGCCAGATCGGCTGGAACGCCTCCGGTCACCATCTCGGCACCGTGATGCCGGGATTCGGCCTGCCGATAACAGATGTGATCGAGCGCGTCGGCCTCGACGATGCCCGCGCATTATGGGCGCTGTCGAAGGAGGGCGCCGATTATGTCCGCGCCACCGCTACCGAAGATTTGATCCCGGGCATCAAGCCGAGCGACGGCGCGCTGGAAGTCTCCAATGTCGATGTCGGCGAGGCGCTGATCGGCCGCCTGCGGACGCTGGGCGAGGATTTGGCGACCGAGGTCGAGGGCTGGCAGGTCGATCGCGTGCGCAGCGTGCTCAGGACCGGCCGCTATTTCCACGGCATCTATTATCCGAAGGCGTTCCAGATCGATGGCCGCAAATATGTGCACGGCCTCGCCGCGCTGGCGATGCGGGCAGGCGTGCGGATATTCGAGGAGACGCCGGTCGTCAGCATCGATTTCTCCGGCATCCGCAAGCGCATCGTGACGCCGACGGCGCGGCTGCGGGCCAACCATATTGTCCTCGCCGGCAATATCCATCTCGGTGCGCCGTTGAAGCGGCTGTCCGATACGCTGCTGCCGGTGTGGCGCTACGCGGCATTGACCGAACCGCTCGGGGAGCGGCTGGCGGAGACCATCGCCTTTCCCGGCTCGGTCGTCGACAGCGACGGCATCGACCATTTCCGTGTCGTCGATGGCGATCGGCTGTTGTGGGCGAGCCCCGAAACCACCTGGGACGCACGGCCGAAGCGGCTTGGCGGGGCGGTGCAGCGCCGCATCGCCACGGTGTTTCCGCAACTCGGCAAGGTTCCGATTGCCGAGATGTTCGGCGGCGCGGTCGGCGTCACCGTGCACGGCATGCCGCAGATCGGTCAGTTGCGCCGGGGCCTGTGGGTGGCGAGCGGCTTCGGCCGGCAGGGACTCAACACCTCGGCGCTCGCCGGGCAGCTGATCGCGCGCAGCATCCTGTGGGGCGACGATCGCTGGCGGCTGTTTTCGCCGTTCGAGCTGGTCTGGGCCGGCGGCGCCACCGGCCGCGTCGCCGGTCATTTCGTCAGCCTGTGGGCGAGGGGGGCCTCGTCCGTGGCGGGTGTTCTGGCGCGCTACCGCGAGGGTGCACGTGCGAAGGAGCGCCTGCGCGAGGCGCGGCTCGCCGAGGCCAATCTCAGGGCGGGAACCAGAGGACCGGCACCCCGCCGTCCGCCCCCGTCGGCAGTGCGGCCGGCGCGTCCGCCCGCGCCCAGGCAGATCGAGGACGGCGAGGCGCCGTATCCGGATGCCTCGCAAGAAAGTGAGCGGATCTCCGACGGGCGGATGTAACGTCCGCCGGCGGGGTTCGTATTTGTTGACGAACCTCGGGCACGCCCCCCGAGCCGCCCGCACCGGAGATGATTGATGATCGATCGCCGCATCCTGCTTGCTTCCGTCGCCGGCCTGTTCGGCTTCGCCGCCTTCCGCTGGCTGCGCGCCTCGCCGGCGCAGGCCGCCGAGAAATTCGAGATCGAGAAGACCGACGCCGAATGGCGCGCGCAGCTGACGCCGCAACAATACGAGATCCTGCGCAACCAGGGCACCGAGCGGCCGGGATCGAGCCCGCTGCTCAAGGAGCACCGCAAGGGCATCTTCGCCTGCGCGGGCTGCGACCTGCCGCTGTTCTCGTCCGAGACCAAGTATGAGAGCGGCACCGGCTGGCCGAGCTTCTACAAGCCGCTGGACAACGCGGTCGGCACCACGTCGGACCGCACCTTCGGCATGGTCCGTACCGAGGTGCATTGCCGCCGCTGCGGCGGCCATCTCGGCCACGTCTTCGACGACGGCCCGAAACCGACCGGGCTGCGCTACTGCATGGACGGTTTCGCGCTGGTGTTTCACCCGGCGGCGCCATCGGCGACCTGACATTCCTTCCCGGCAATTGTTGCCGCTCCCGGCAAATGTGCCCCGGTCGAACGACCGGGGCATTTTTTTCAAGCGGATGATTTTGTTACGTTTTGTTTCGTGGCACGACCTTTGCGACATGCTCCGCCGATGCGGCCATTCCTGTGATTGCCAGCCGCCGGGAATCGAATTGGAGAACATGTCATGGGTATCTTCGGCGCTCTCACGACGGCTGTCGGTGGCTTGCGCGCGGGGTCGTACGCGCTCGAAAACATCTCCGGCAACATCGCCAACTCGCAGACCACCGCCTTCAAGCGCATCGATACCTCGTTCCTTGACCTCGTCCCGCAGACCGCGCTGACCGCGCAGCTTGCCGGCGGCGTCACCGCGCAGTCCCGTTCGACCAACTCGGTGCAGGGCGACGTCCAGTCGGCATCGGTCGCGACCTTCATGGCGATCAACGGCAACGGTTTCTTCGCGGTGCAGAAGCCCGGCAGCTTCACCGACGGTGCGCCGGTGTTTGATGGCGTCGACCGCTACACCCGCCGCGGCGATTTCCAGCTCAACAAGGACGGCTATCTCGTCAACGGCGCCGGCTACTATCTCGAGGGCGTGCCGATCGACCCGACCACCGGCAACCCGGCAGGCTCATCGCCGCAGGTGCTGCAATTCAAGAACGACTTCCTGCCGGCGCAGCAGACCACCAAGATAGACTATCGCGCCAACCTCGCGTCCTATCCCTTGACCACCGCGCACGACACTTCGGTTCCCGGTTCCGAGCTGATCAGGCCGGGCGCGTTCAGCAGTGGAAACAATCCGTTGGTGCTGGGCACGCCGGCTGCGCCGTATACCGATTCCGCTATCACCGGCACCGAGCAGAAGAACAAGGCGACGCCATCGGTGGACAATACCATCGCGACCTTGCTTTCGGGCGGTACAGGCACCGACTCGATCAACGCCAGCTTCAGCGCCGGCTCGGCCGGCCCGCCCGTCGTGCCCGCTGACACGATCACGGTCAACGGCACCGTCATCACCTTCGTGGCGTCGGGGGCGACCGGCAACCAGCTCAACGTCACCGACAGCATCGGAACGCTGCTCGCGAAGATCGACGCGATTACCGGCACCACGACGCCATCGACGATCAGCGGCGGCAAGATCACCTTGCACTCCGGCAAATTGGCCGATCTCAACGTGACGAGCTCGAACTCGACCGCCTTCGCGGCGCTCGGCTTCACCGGCTCGGCGGTTGCGGTTCGCGGCGGCGGCGGCACGGTCGGCACCGGCCAGGTTATCGGCAACGACAACTCGACCTTCCTGAACGAATCCGTCTCGGGCGGCGCCGTCACGGCCTACGACGTCTCGGGCGCGCCGGTGAACCTGCAATTCCGCTGGGCCAAGACCGACAGCTCCTCGCTGGGCAGCCCACATACCGACACCTGGAACCTGTTCTATCAGGTCAATCCCAATGCGACCGGCACGCAGGTCTCCTGGCAGAACGTCAACGTCAACTTCACCTTCGCCTCGAACGGCCAGATGTCGCCGGCGATCTCCTCGGTGGCGCTCACCAATGCCGTCGTCAACGGCGTGTCGCTCGGCAGCCCCGTGATCAATTTCGGCTCCGGTGGCGTGACCCAGTTCGCCGACGCCAACGGCAACGTTCAGGTCAACCAGATCCAGCAGGACGGTTTCCCCGCCGGCCAGCTGCAGTCGGTCAGCGTCTCCACCAACGGCCGCATCGTCGGCAACTACACCAACGGCCGCAACATCGACCTCGCCGAAATCTCGGTGGCGACCTTCAACGGCACCAACTTCCTCAAGCGCATCGACGGCGGTGCGTTCGAGGCGACCGACGAGTCCGGCGCGGCGCTGTTCGGCAAGGCCGGCACCATCGTCGGTTCCTCGCTCGAGAGCTCGAACACCGATATTGCCGACGAATTCACCAAGCTGATCGTGACCCAGCAGGCCTATTCGGCGAACACCAAGGTGATCACCACGACCAATTCGATGGTGCAGGATCTCCTGAACGTGGTGCGCTGATCGCATCGTTGCTGCACGTGTGAAGAAGTAAAGGCGAGTACACATCATGGGTTTGAGCCAAGCCCTTTCCACCGCGATGTCGGGCCTGCGCGCCACGCAGGCCTCGCTCTCGCTCGTGTCGTCGAACGTCGCCAACGCAGAGACGCCCGGCTACGTCAGGAAGACGCTCAACCAGGTCACCGGCACCACCGGCCAGTACGGTTCGAGCGTCCTCATCACCGGCGTCAACCGCCAGCTCGACGAATTCCTGCAGACCCAGCTCCGCACCGAGACCTCGGGCGCGGCCTACGCCGATGTCCGCTCGGATTTCATGGCCAATCTGCAGGGCGTGTACGGCAATCCCGACTCCACCGGCACGATCGAGGACGCCTACAACAAGTTCCTGACCGCGCTGCAGGGGCTGTCGACCAGCCCGGAATCGCAGTCGGCCCGCATCGGCGTGATCAATGCCGCGCAATCGATGGCGCAGCAGCTCAACGCGACGTCGCAGGGAATCCAGACGCTGCGCGCCAACGCCGAGGCCGGCATCAGCGACTCCATCAACAGCGCCAACAATGCGTTGCAGCAGATTGCGCGCCTCAATGTCCAGCTGGCGGCCAATGGCGGCACGACCGATGCCTCGACCGCGGCATTGCTCGATCAGCGCGACCGCTACGTCACGCAGCTCTCGCAGCTGATGGACATCCGCACCGTCACCAACAGCCAGAACCAGGTGAGCGTGTTCACCAATTCCGGCGTGCAGCTGGTCGGCACCGAGGCCGCGACGCTCAGCTTCAACGCCCAGGGCACGATGACGCCCAACACGTTGTACAATACCGACCCGACCAAGAGCACGGTCGGGACCATCACCATCACGTTCCCGCATGGCGGCACCTATGACATGGTGTCGACCAATTCGATTCGCTCCGGCAAGATCGCCGCCTATCTCGAGTTGCGCGACAACACGCTGGCGCAGGCCCAGACCCAGATCGATCAGTTCGCCGCCGCGATGTCGAGCGCGCTGTCGGACAAGACCACCGCGGGCACCGCGGCGACGGCGGGAGCGCAGTCCGGCTTCGACCTCGATCTCTCGGGGCTGCAGAACGGCAACACCATCCACGTCTCCTACAAGGACAACACCACCGGCCTCACGCATAATCTGTCGATCATCCGCGTCGACGATCCGAGCGTGCTGCCGCTGAGCAATACCGCGACCGTCGATCCCAACGACGAGGTGCTGGGCATCGATTTCTCCGGTGGCATGAGCTCGGTGCTGTCGCAGCTCAACGGCGCGCTCGGTGGAACCGGCCTGCAATTCTCCAATCCGTCCGGGTCGACGCTGCGCGTGCTCGACGACGGCGCCGCCAACAAGGCCGATGTGACCGCGGCGTCGGTCACCACGACGGTTTCGTCGCTGACCTCGGGCGATCCGCACCTTCCGCTGTTCACCGACAATGGCGGGCTCTACACCGGCGCGATCACCGCGAACGGCTCGCAGACCACCGGCCTTGCCGCACGCATCAGCGTCAACACCGCCTTGATCGGCGATCCCTCGCGCATGGTGGTGTACTCGACCAATCCGCAGACGCCGGCCGGCGACACCACGCGCGCCAACCTCGTTCTGAACCAGCTGTCGAACGCCTCGTACAGCTATTCGCCGCAGACCGGCCTTGGCACCACCGGCGCGCCGTTCACCGGCACGCTGCTGAACTTTGCCAAGCAGTTCATCAGCCAGCAGGGCGAGTCGGCGACCGCCGCCAAGCAACTGGCTGACGGCCAGGACGTCGTGCTGAACACGCTGCAGACCAAGATGGACTCGACCTCCGGCGTCAACATGGACGAGGAGATGGCGCATCTGCTTTCGCTGCAGAACGCCTATTCCGCCAATGCGCGCGTGATGTCGTCGATCAAGCAGATGTACGACGCGCTGCTGCAGCTCACGTGAGGGTAACATGTCGATCGACGGCGTAAGCGGCAGAACTTCCTATATCGGCACCACGATCCTCAACCTGCGGAATCAGCTCAATGACCTGACCACGCAGCTTGCGACCGGCAAGGTATCGACCACCTATGCGGGGCAGGGACTCGATCGCGGTTTCGCGCTCAGCCTGCGCGCGCAGATCAGCGGCATCAACGCGTTCTCCGATACCGCCACCAACCTCAACACGCGCCTGAGTGTCGCGAACCTCACCTTGCAGGGCCTATCCGACGTCGGGACCCAGGTGAAGAACGCCGCAACGACAGCGACGCTGACGCTCAACGACAGCGGCCAGACCTCGGGCCAGATCACGGCGCAGGCGGCCTTCGCCAACGCGGTCGCGATGCTGAACAGCCAGTCGGGCGACCGCTACCTGTTTTCCGGCCGCGCGATGGATACGCCGGCCACGGTGTCCGCCGATACCATGCTCAAGGGCACGGCAACCCAGGCCGGCCTCACGCAGCTCATCAATGAGCGCAAGCAGGCCGATCAGGGTGCCGGCATGATGGGGCGCCTGAGCGTCTCGTCGCCGCCGGCGACCACGACGGTCACGAGTATCGCCGAGGACGGCTCGCCGTTCGGCCTGAAGCTTTTGTCGGTGCAGTCGTCGTTGACGGGTGGCGCCACGGTGACGCAGCCGGCCGGTACGCCGAAGACCGCTTCGGTCGATCTCGGCGCCGTCAATCCGAAGGACGGCGACAAGATCAAGTTCAACTTCACGCTGCCCGACGGCACCACCGAAGCGATCGAACTCACGGCAACCACGACGAACCCGCCGCCCGCCGGCTCGTTCCTGATCGGCGCCGACACCGCGGCGACGACGGCCAACCTGCAATCGACCCTGACCTCGTCGATCAAGACGTTGAGCGACGCGTCGCTGGTCGCGGCGTCCGCGGTTGCGGCGTCGAACAATTTCTTCAATCCGGTCGCGACCGTGTCGGGCGCCGCGGTCAACAACCGGAACACGCCGCCGGGGCCGATCAACGGCGCCACGGCGCTGTCGGGGGCGGCGGGCACCGACTCGCTGTCGACGAGCTTTGCCGCCGGCGATACCATCACGGTGAACGGCACGCCGATCACTTTCGTGGCCTCGGGCGCCACCGGCAACCAGGTCAACGTCACCGACAGCGTGCAGACGCTGATGGCCAAGATCGACCAGATCAGCGGCACCAAGAACCCGTCGACCATCAGCAACGGCGCGATCACCCTGCACGGCGCCGATGGCGAGAGCCTGTCGATCTCGAGCTCCAACACGGCCGCACTCGGCGCGCTCGGCATCGCCAACAACACCACCGCAGCGCCGGCGCCGCTGAGGGTAGGGGGACCGCCGTTCGACACCGCCACCAACCTGGTCGCGGGCACGCCCGACAACACCGTCTACTGGTACACCGGCGAGAATGGCCCGGGGTCGGCGCGCGGCACCGCGGTCGCGCAGGTCGATCAGTCGATCACCGTGCAGTATGGCGCGCGCGCCAACGAACAGGCCTTCCGCTATTTGCTGCAGAACGTCGCGGTGTACGCAGCCGTCACAACCAATGCCAGCAACCCGAATGCGAGCGCGCAGGTGACGGCGCTCGCGCAGCGCGTGAGCGCCAACCTCGCCCCGCAAAACGGTCAGCAGCAGATCCAGGACGTGCAGGCCGAATTCGCCGGTGCCCAGACCGCGACCAAGGCGGCCACCGATCGGCAGACCCAGCTCAAGGGGATGGCGGAAACGATGCTCGACTCGGTCGAGGGCGTCAATCAGGACGAGGTCGCGACCAAGATCCTGGCGCTGCAAACCAGCTTGCAGGCGTCGTACCAGACCACGTCGATGCTGTATCAGACGACGCTGCTGAAATATCTGCCGATCGGCTGATCGCGCGCCCCTCGTCTCCAGCCAGCAAAAAGGCCTCCGCGCGGAGGCCTTTTTCGTTGAGGCGAGTGGGGCTGGAGCGTTTTCAAGCGAAGTGGACGCCGGGCCGCGCGAAGAAAACGCGTCAAAACAAGAATCTCTACGCGCTCTTGCGTGTGTCGTCCCGCTCGGCGTTCTGCTGGTCGCGCGCGGTTTCCAGCAGCTTCTCCTCGTGTGCGATCAGCTTCTTGGATTCCTTCAGCGCGTGATAGAGGTCGCCGTTGAGGATGAAGTTGTTGACGCTTTCGATGAAGGGCCAGGCGCTCGGCATCGCGGTGATGATGTCGCGCACCAGACTGAAATAGGTCGGGTGGTGCGCCATCGGGTCCGGCGACAGATACATCAGCTGTACAGCGAGATAGATCAGCTTTGCCGGCGTGTCCGCGGTCTCGGGCGTCAGGATATCCTTCTCGCGCAGGATCGGGATCCGGTCGCCGTCGATCAGCAGGCGGGCGCGCTGGTCGGTGTTGGTGATCACGCAATTGCCGACGATGATGCGCTCGTTCGGTTTGAGTTCGACCTTCAGGGCCATGACCGTTCTCCTTTGCCGGCAGTCGCGCGACGTCTTCGCTCGCGGAACGAAGTGGTTCGGCACTGCTTAGCAGCCGCCGTTGCGGCCCGGGGCCGATGCGACAGTGATCCTTTCCCATGATGGTTAATGCTTGGTGAACGAGGGGGCGGGCGCGAGCGTCGTTATCTGGCCGGAATTGTCAGTCGCCTCAGTAGTTTTCGGGGCGGACCTCGCCCAATGGCGACAATTTTATTCTTCGGCCTTTGTCTCAAATGCCGTGCTGGAGATTTCTTTTTCCTTCGCGGCTTGACCGCAGGATCGGCCATCCGCCCGATCAGAAAGGATTGGAGCGGCTTTTTCCTCAGTTTCACACCAGAAAGGTATGAAATGTCCGATATCATTCTCTCGTCCTCCGTTCGTCAGAACCTCCTCTCCCTCCAGTCCACCGCCGATCTGCTCTCCACGACGCAGAACCGCCTTGCCACCGGCAAGAAGGTCAACACGGCGCTCGACAACCCGACCAACTTCTTCACCGCGCAGTCGCTCGACAACCGCGCCAGCGACATCAACAACCTGCTCGACGGCATCGGTAACGGTGTGCAGGTGCTGCAGGCCGCCAACACCGGCATCACCTCGCTGCAGAAGCTGGTCGATACCGCGAAGTCGATCGCCAACCAGGTGCTGCAGAGCCCGACCGGCTACACCACCAGGTCGCAGGTCACCTCGACCGCGGCGCTCGGCGGTACGTCTGCCAACCTCGTCGACGGCACCACGATCAAGAGCGGCGACGTGCTGGCGATCGCGGCTTCGGCCGGCCAACCCGCCTTCAGCTTCACCTTCGGGGCCAGCACGTCGCTGGCGCAGCTGAACACGTCGCTGGCGGCCAGCAACCTGACGGCGAGCCTCGACAGCTCCAACAAGCTCGTCATCACCACGACCAATGACGCGGCGTCCTCGACGATCGGTGCGGTGACCTTCACCAACACCGGCGGCGGCACCGCGACTTTCAGCGCGGCCGGCACGGCCCCGGTTGCCGACCAGGCCTCGCAGTCGGCGCGCGCCGCTCTGGTGACGCAATACAACAACACCATCGCGCAGATCACGACCACGGCGCAGGACGCCTCGTTCAACGGCATCAACCTGTTGAACGGCGACAGCCTGAAGCTGACTTTCAACGAGACCGGCAAGTCGACGCTCAGCATCACCGGCGTCACCTTCAATGCCAGCGGCCTCGGTCTGAAGGCGCTGACCGCCGGCACCGACTTCCTCGACAACAACTCGGCGAACAGCGTCATCTCGTCGCTGAGCTCAGCGAGCTCCGCGTTGCGCAGCGAAGCCTCGACGCTCGGTTCGAACCTGTCGATCGTGCAGATCCGTCAGGACTTCTCGAAGAACCTGATCAACGTGCTGCAGACCGGTTCGTCCAACCTGACGCTGGCCGACACCAACGAGGAAGCGGCCAACAGCCAGGCGCTGTCGACCCGCCAGTCGATCGCGGTCTCCGCGCTGGCGCTCGCCAACCAGAGCCAGCAGAGCGTGCTGCAGCTGCTCCGCTAAGCGCGCCGGCAAGTGCTTCGAGAACGGCGGGGGAAACCCCGCCGTTCTCTTTTGTCTCCGGGATATTACGGTGTCTGTCCATGCCGTCAGAACGACGCATTTCGTAACGGCTGCTAACCATATTTAAAGGCGCCGGATGCATAAATATCGGGCGCTAGAATTGCGTCTTCGCGGCTCGAGAAATCCGCATCCCATCGAGGTCATTGAATGTCGAATGCAGCCCAGGCCTACGCTCGTACCTCCACGACGACGGCGTCCCCACGTGAAATCGAAGCGCAGGCGCTGTTGAAGGCCGCGCGGCAGCTGCAGGAAGTCCAGACGAACTGGAACGGTCCCGACAAGGCGCTCGATCACGCGTTGCTGTTCAACCGCCGGCTGTGGTCGATCTTTCTCAGCGCCGCGCAGGGCGACGACAATCCGCAGCCGCTCGAGATTCGCCAGAACATCGCCAATATCGGCGTGTTCGTGATGAAGCAGACCGTCGACATCCAGATGAATCCGGATCCGGCGAAACTGAAGTCGCTGATCGATATCAACTGCAATATCGCCGCCGGCCTTTCGGGTCGCGGCTGATCGATCGATTCCTGACGGAGCCCTCGGCATGGCCGACGTGTTGAGCATCCTGTCGGCCAACTACAAGGCCGCCGGCCTGACGGTCCCGTCGAAGACGCCCTATGTGGCCGTCGATCCGAACCTCTATGAGGGAAGCTGGAGCGGCAAGTACGCCAACAACAAGTCGTTCAACATCTCGGTGTCCAACGTCGATGGCTTCCGCGCCAAGGTCCACTATCAAAGCGACGGCACCAGCAAGTATCAGGACGTGCTGATCAAGGACGGCGGGTTCCGGATCGGCGATACCAAGTTCGCGCTGGTGCAGCAGGGGACGGCGTTGATCGCCAATGTCGTCACCGATCCGGCCACCGGGGCGACCTATCTCGACAAGGCCTATGCCACGCAGAAGACCTGAGCGGTCGTTGCTCCGCGCTAGAGCGCGATGAGATTAGGTTGAATCGTCATCGCGCCTTAGCTCTTTGTTTGAGCATGATCTTTTCGGAAAACCGCTTCGCACTTTTCCGGATCATGCTTTAGGCGCGGCGATCGGTGGCGCGCACCCGCGTCGGCGCGTCCTTGCTGAGATCGAGCGCGTGGAAATAGGCGCGGCGGCGCAATACGGCTTCTTCGGGAAACTGCCTCACCACCAAATTCGTGCGATTATCGACCACCTGATAGACCACGGCGCGCGCGTCGCGGTCGATGATGACCTGGTCGCTGACCGACGGAGCCTGATTTGAAATCGATGCGTTGACGGCGTTGGGATCGATGGTGACGCGCACGCTCGGCTCCGGAGCGGTGACGCTCTGGCTCGCCGGCAGTTCAGTCTTCACCGCCTTCTGCGCCGTATCGCTCGTGGGAGAGACCATCGGCGCCGCGACCGGTGCCCCCACCGGCTTGATGTTGAAATCTGTACTCATGGCAGCCTCGTAGTGCACAGGCACTAGTTCGCTTGAGTCAAATCCCAACCCCTCACGATCCGCAACTCTACGGGGAACCTCTCAATAGGCTGTTAGAAAACACGCTGAATGCCGCGCTGCCGGGGCGGCGTCGAATTGAGCTAAATTGTAAGCGTAGGCGTCAGAGCGTGCGGCTGATCGCGATCGGCGTCATGTTGCGCGGGCCCGGCGTGGCGCGCTGTCCGCTTGCGGTATAGGTGTTCGGAATGTTGCGGCGCTGCACCTCGGCATTGACGCCGCGCACGATGCCTTCGGAGACGGCATGCGCCGTTGCAAGCACGGTCAAATTCACCTGCAGCATAGCGCGGAACGTCTCGTGATGACGGCGCAGTGTCGCGAGCAGCTCGGGATCAGTCTGCGACAGCATCTTCTGCATCGATTTCAGATGCTCCACCGCGAGCATGTAGCGCCGCGACAGCTCGGACTTCTGCGGCTCGAGCCGCATGCCTTCGCGGATATTGCCGGCGCGGACGAACTCGGTCTCCTGCTCGATGACGGCAAGCAGGCCGCTCATCACTTCGGTCAGCTCGTTGGCGAGACGCGCGACGTCCGGCGGCGTCGACGTCGCGGACCGCGCGGCGGAGGCGGATGCTACTGGCCGCGGCTGCTGTGGACGCTGGTTCATCGCGCTGCTCCTTGAAACCCTAGCTCTTGTTCGCCTGCTGCAGGATCAGCGAGCGGAACACTTCGTTGGAAATGCCGACGCCGCCGGCCTTGGCGAAATTCTTCGAGTATTCGTCGGTCAGCATCGACCGCCATGCGCCGGTGCCGACGGTGTCGCCGTACGGGCCGTCGCCCTTCAGGCCGGTCGTCATCTGCGAGAACATCGAATTCAGGAACATCGATTCGAAATCAGTCGCGGTCGCCTTCGCCTTGGCGGCCTGCTGCGGCGTCACCTTCTTCAGCGCGTCCTGCAGCACGGGATCGGGGCGGCCGTTGAACATCGGCATCAACGCCTTGTTCGGCATGCTGCCGGTGGTGCTGTTGATCAGGCTCGCCATCACATCACCTCGATGTCGGCTTCGATCGCGCCAGCGGCCTTGATCGCCTGCAGGATGCTGATGAGGTCGCGCGGTCCGATGCCGAGGCCGTTGAGGCCGTCGACCAGCTGTTGCAGCGAGACGCCGTCCTTGACCACGGCGAACTTCTTGCCGTCCTCGCTGACGCCGACGCTGGTGCGCGGCGTCACGACAGTCCGGCCGCGCGACAGCGGATTGGGCTGGCTGACCTGCGGACTCTCGGAGATCGATACCGTGAGATTTCCCTGCGCGACGGCGACGGTGGCGACGCGAACGTCGCGGCCCATCACGATGATGCCGGAACGCTCGTCGATCACGATCTTCGCGACGAGATCGGGATCGACCTGCAGCTGCTCGATCTCGGTCAGGAAGGCGACGACGTTGCCCTTGAACTCCGTCGGGATCGCAAGCTGCACCGTGGAGGGATCGATCGGCTCGGCGGTCTTGACGCCGAGATAGTCGTTGACCGCGGCGGCGATCCGCTTGGCGGTGGTGAAGTCGGCGTTGCGCAGCGCGAGGCGCACATTGGGCAGGCGGTTGAGCGCGAACTCGATCTCGCGCTCGATGATGGCGCCGTTGGCGATCCGGCCGACGGTCGGCACGCCGCGCACGACGCTGGCGGCGGCACCCTCGGCCGCGAAGCCGGCGACCGCCACCGATCCCTGCGCCACCGCATAGACATTGCCGTCGGCGCCGAGCAGGGGGGTGACGAGCAGGGTGCCGCCCTGCAGGTTCTTGGCATCGCCGAGCGCCGAGACGGTGACGTCCATGCGCGTGCCCTGGGTGCCGAACGCCGGCAGATTGCCGGTCACCATCACGGCGGCGACGTTGCCGGTGCGGATGGTGGCGCCGCGGATGTTGACACCCATGCGTTCGAGCATCGCTTGCAGCGATTGCTTGGTGAAGGGGATGTTGTTGAGCGTATCGCCGGTGCCGTTGAGGCCAACCACGAGGCCGTAGCCGATCAGCTGGTTCTGGCGCACGCCCTCGATATTGGCGAGATCCTTGATCCGCGACGTCGCGGCCGCGGGCATGGCGGAGGCCGCCAGCGCCAGCAGCGCGGCGCAGGCCACTCCGAACAGATTTGCGATGCGGATGCCGGGCATCCCGATGCTCCCCTCGAACTGAACTCGCGGATCACACGACACTCCCATGACGGCGATCCGCCATTAACCATGCGAGCTGCGTGCCACTCCGCCTCGTTTGGGCAATGCTTTGATATATTTATCGAAATTGTTGGGTCGTCATTTTGCTCCGGTTCGCCGGGGAGCGCGAAACTGCCGCGCGGCGGCAGAAATTGCCGGGTCGTTTACGCGCCGTTAACCATAAAACAGCGATGCTCGGCCCATTCAGGCCTGCGGGATCACGACCATGCGCATCTACGGACCGAACGGCACCACGCTTGGCACGTCCACCAGCTCCACGCGGCGCACCTCGTCGAGCGGCTTCTCGCTGCCGGATGCGACGACCGCGCAGGAGGAGGTGCGCTCCACCGCGGCGCCGAAGGCCGCCGCCAGCCTCGATGCGCTGCTCGCGCTGCAGGGCGTCGAGGACCCGACCGAACGCCGCAAGCGCTCGGTGGCCCGCGGCAAGGGCGCGCTCGACGTGCTCGATGCGCTCAAGCTCGGCCTGCTGTCCGGCAATTTCGATTCCTCGACAGTGAACCGGCTGCGTGACGCCGCGGCGAGCCTGAAGGAATCCTCCGGCGACCCCGGCCTCGATGCCGTGCTCGGCGAGATCGAACTGCGCGTCGAGGTCGAGCTCGCCAAGGCCGGGCAATACTAGGCTCCTCTCGATCAACTCACCTGTCCCACGCCGCCAGTGCTTTCGGGCCGCAGTGCCTCAGGCCGCCAGTGCTTTGCGCTGCGCGTCGTAGCGGCGCTGCGCGGCCAGCACGTCCTTCAGATTCCGTTCGGCCCAGTCGCGCAGCGGATCGACGGCTTCGGCGAGCGTCGATCCGAGCGGCGTGATTGAATACTCCACCGTCACCGGCACCGTTGCGATCGCCCGGCGGCGCAGCAGCCCGTCGCGCTCCAGGCTTTTCAGCACCTGCGACAGCATCTTCTGCGAGATGCCTTCGATCGCGCGTCGAAGCTGGTTGAAGCGCATCGGCTCGCTGCGCAGCAGCAGCAGGATCAGCACCGCCCATTTGTCGCCGACCCGGTCGAGGATCTGGCGCGTCGGGCAATTGGCGGCATAGGCGTCCGGCTTGAGGCTCGTGGCTTTCATCGCGGTTACTCCGGCGTGATCAGGTGAGGCGAGAGTGCCTTCTTCACACCTACATCCTTTTCGCTATCTAGTCACCATTGGAAACTACCAATCGGAGACTTGAGATGAAGATCGCCATCGCCGGCGCGTCCGGCCAGGCCGGCTCGCGCATCGCCGCGGAACTCGCCCGCCGCGGCCACGCCGTCACCGCCATCGCCCGCAACCCGGAGAAGATCGCCAGCCTGCCCAATGTCACCGCCCGCAAGGGTGACGCGAACGACCAGGCCGCGCTGGCCGCGCTTTGGGCCGGCCACGATGCCGCGATCAGTTCGATCCATTTCCTGGTCAGCGACCCCGCCAAGCTGATCGGGGCTGCCAAGGCATCCGGGATCGGTCGCTATCTCGTGGTCGGCGGCGCCGGCAGCCTTGAGGTGGCGCCGGGCGTCCGCCTGGTGACCACCCCCAACTTTCCGCCCCAATACAAGGCCGAGGCCTCCAAGGGGGCTGAATTCCTCGACCTGCTGCGCCAGGAAAAGGACCTGAACTGGACCTTTTTGTCGCCCTCGGCACTGTTCGTGGCGGGCGAGCGGACCGGCAAGTTCCGCCTCGGAACCGACCAGCTGCTGACCGCCGCCGACGGCAAAAGCTCGATCTCGTTCGAGGATTTCGCAGTTGCACTCGCCGACGAAATCGAGCGCCCGGCCCATATCCGCCAGCGTTTCACGGTCGGCTATTGAGGGGGCAGGGCCGTCCCCGGGCAAGGCGGATAAGTTTGCCTGTGCAAGGCCTTGGGGGCGGCCCGCCTTTCGCGGTGGCAGATATTGTCTGTCACATGACGTGGCTATATAAGGCGCCGCGCGGAGGGGTTGTGTTCCCTCCGCCTGACAGGGACATGGCTGCCTTTGGAAAAGCTGAAGAACTACCGGCCGACTGAAAAAGAGCCTTTCATGAATGAGCGGCAGCGCGATTATTTCCGCGCCAAGCTGCTGGCCTGGAAGGATGAGATCCTCCGCGAATCGAAGGTCACGTTGCAGACGTTGCAGGAAGAGAACGTCAATCATCCCGACCTCGCGGACCGAGCGTCCTCGGAAACCGACCGCGCGATCGAACTTCGTGCCCGCGACCGTCAGCGCAAGCTGATCTCCAAGATCGACGCGGCGCTCCAGCGCATCGAAGACAACACCTACGGCTATTGCGAAGAGACCGGTGAACCGATCTCGCTGAAGCGGCTCGAAGCCCGCCCGATCGCAACGCTGTCGGTGGAGGCGCAGGAACGCCACGAGAAGCGCGAGAAGGTCTATCGCGACGAATAGTGGCGACGGATCGCCACGGATTGCTACCGGCGCGTACCGGTTGTACGTTCGCGCCGCCATGATGACACGCACTCTCCACATCGCTTCGGTGTTTTTCCTGGGCTGACCCCGCTTCCTCCTGGAAGCGCTGAGCGGCCCCACGAGCTTTCGCTCCTGGGATTCCAGTGAAACCGAATGAGCCGGTCAGGTTCCGCGCATAGCGGAGCATCGATGGCTGGCGACAGTTTGAGAGACAATCATGACCCATCGAAACGACGCGCCTGCGCTTGACGGCGCGCAGATCGAGCAATTCATCCAACAGGGCTTTGTCCGGATCGACAGGGCCTTTCCCCGGGAACTCGCCGACCAGGGACGCGCCATCATGTGGCGCGACCTGCCATGCAGCGAGCACGATCCTGCGACCTGGACGCGCCCGGTGATCCGGCTGCCCGGCTATGGCGGTGCGCCGTTCCGGCAGGCGATCAACACGCCGCTGCTGCACCGGGCGTTCGACCAGATCGCCGGTCCCGGCCGCTGGCGCCCGCGCGACGATATCGGAACCTTTCCGGTGCGCTTCCCGCATCCGGACGATCCCGGCGATGCCGGCTGGCATATCGACGTCAGCTTCCCCGGCGAGGATTGCGACCCGAACGAGCGCAGCGACTTCTCCGCCTGGCGGGCCAATGTCGTCTCGCATGGCCGGGCGCTGTTGCTGCTGTTCCTGTTCTCCGACGTCGGCGAGGACGACGCGCCGACCCGGATCAGGGTCGGCTCGCATTGGCCGATGGCCCGCTACCTCGCGCCGGCGGGCGAGGCCGGGCGCGCACGGATGGTGCTCGACGATGTCGGCGCCGACTGCGAGGTCGCGCTCGCGACGGGCGGGGCCGGCACGGTCTATCTGTGCCATCCGTTGCTAGTGCATGCCGCGCAGAAGCATCGGGGCACGACGCCGCGCTTCATGGCCCAGCCGTCGCTCGCTGCCGGCGAACCGTACCGGCTGGAACGCGCGGACGGTGCGTATTCGCCGGTCGAGATCGCGATCCGGCGCGCACTTGGCATGGAGTGAAGTCGATGATGCGTGCTCAGGCCTTGCCACGCATTCGTTGCACCTCTCCCGCTTGCGGGAGAGGGAATGTAATTCCTATGCCGAAACGGTTTATGGCGGGACGTCATTCAGGCGAGTCCGGCTCCGATTGGCATCTCGCTTGCTGCCGCGTGACGGCGCGGGCCGAACGTCTTCGACCATGCCAGCAATTCGCGGAAAGCCGGCGTCAGACTCCAGGCTGAATCCGTCAGCTCGTATTCGACCTGCAGCGGCTTCTCGGCGAGCACCTTGCGCGCCACCAGGCCGTCGCGCTCGAGCTCGCGCAGCTGCGCGGTCAGCATGTGCTGGGTGATCGGCGCGAGCGCGCGGCGCAGCGCGCCGAACCGCACGCCGCCATTCATCAGCGTGAACAGGATCTCGAGCTTCCATTTTCCCCCGAGCGCGTGGATCGCGTGCTTGAATTCGATCAGCACATTGGGGTCGGTGGGGCAGCTCTCGCATTCACCGCCGTCACACATATCGCTGGTATTGTTTTCCATACCGGTCTCGAATTTCATCCTACTTGTCCAAGGTCAGATAGTGACCAGATGCGGCCTGTGCATGGCGGGCAGTGCAATGTTGGGCCCATCCGCCGAACCATGAAGAGGGCAGCGCATGAGCAAGGTTTTGGTCACGGGCGGATCGGGATTCATCGGCGTGCATACCATCCTGCAGCTGCTCGCCGACGGGCATGCGGTGCGAACGACGGTGCGCAATCCGGGTCGCACCAACGACGTGATCGCGATGCTGCGCGAGGGCGGTGCGTCGGCGCCCGACCAGGTCGGCTTCGTAATCGCCGACCTGCTGCGCGACGACGGTTGGCGCGAGGCGGCCGCCGGGTGCGACTACGTGCTGCATGTCGCATCGCCGCTCGGCGCCTATGTGCCCGAGGACGAGAACGAGCTGATCGTCCCGGCGAGGGAAGGCACGCTGCGGGTGTTGCGCGCGGCGCGTGACGCCGGCGTCAGGCGCGTGGTCATGACGTCGTCGTTCGCGGCAATCGGTTACGGCCATCCGCCGCAGGCGGCGCCGTTCAACGAGACGGTGTGGTCCAATCTCGATGGCGAGGGCGTGCAGGCCTATACGAAATCCAAGACGCTGGCCGAGCGCGCCGCCTGGGATTTCGTCGCGCGCGAAGGCAATGGCCTCGAGCTTGCCGTGGTCAATCCCACCGCGGTGTTCGGCCCGGCGCTCGGTGCCGATTTCTCCGAGTCGATCGGCATCATCAAGGCGCTGCTCGACGGCGCGATGCCGGCGGTGCCGCGAATCCATTTCGGCCTCGTCGACGTCCGCGATGTCGCCGACCTGCATCTGCGCGTCATGATGTCGCCCGAGGCCAGCGGCGAGCGCTTCCTGGCGGTCGCCGGCGAGACCATGTCGATCCTCGCGGTCGCCCGGGTGCTGCGCGCAAAACTCGGCAGCAAGGCGCGGCGCGTGCCGCGGTTCCAGGCGCCGGACTGGATGATGCGGCTCGCCGCACGGCGCAACCCGATGGCCCGTGCGGCGCTGCCGCTGCTCGGCAAGGTGCGCCGCTCGACCAGCGCCAAGGCGCAGCACCTGCTCGGCTGGCGCCCCCGCGGCAATGAGGAGATGATCGTCGCGACCGCGGAGAGCCTGATCCGGCTCGGTCTCGTCAAGGGCTGACGGCAGCTCCCGTCCAGCGTGCTTGCCAGACGCGTCGGCGAGTGCTGAATTGCAGTGAGCAGACGGAGGCGCCACCGCGCCGCCGAGAACATCAGGGAGGCTGCGCAGATGGATCGGGTCCTCGCGGCCGCAAAGGCGATCGCCAGCGCGCGTCGCAGCCGCGCGCCGCTCAAGGCGCTTCCGAAGGACGTCGCGCCGCGCGACGAGGCCGAAGGCTATCAGGTGCAGTACGCGCTGCACGATCTGATGCAGCCACACGTGGGCAGCCTCGTCGGCTACAAGATCGGCTGCACCAGCGCGGTGATGCAGGAATATATCAACATCCCGCACCCCTGCGGCGGTGGCGTATTCGAGAAGGTCGTGCATGACAGCGGCGTGCGGCTGCCGGCGGCCGAGTTCGTCCATGTCGGCGTCGAGTGCGAGATCGCGGTGCGGCTCGCCCGCAATCTCGCTCCCAGCGAGGCGCCGTTCACCGCCGAATGGGTCGCGGAAGCGATCGATGATTACTTCCCCGCGATCGAGATCGTCGACGACCGCTATGTCAAATGGGAGACGCTGGGCGCGCCGACGCTGATTGCCGACGACTTCTTCGCCGCCGGCTGCGTCCTCGGCGAGGCGGTGCCGCGCATCACCGTGCCCGATCTGCGCGCGGTGGCGGGACGCGCGATCGTCAACGGCAAGGAAGAGGGCCGCGGCACCGGCGCCGACGTGCTCGGGCATCCCCACAACGCGCTCGCCTGGCTCGCCAATCATCTCGCCACTGAGGGCCGTGGCCTGCATGCCGGCCAGATCGTGCTGACCGGGAGCCTGGTCAAGACGGTGTGGCTCAAGGCGGGCGACGTGGTCGTGATGGAGCTCGACGGCCTCGGCAAGGTGGAAGCGACCTTTACGTGAGGTGACGTTGTGCGAGCCTGCCTCCACATAAAGATGTCGTCCCTGCGAAAGCAGGGACCCATACCCCGCGGCGGCCGTCGTGAACCGTGCTCGTCGTTCCGGCGCCGTGCAACAATTAGCATTCGTGGTCCCTGCTTTCGCAGGGACGACACCGAGTTGCGACGTTCACCTGACTTTCAAGTCGCCGGCCGTCTTGGCGTCGGTGACCAGTTCGACCTTGCCATCGGTCAGCCGGTAGACCGCGCCGACCACCCTGAGCTTGCCCTGATCGACCGCGGCGCTGAGGATCGGCGTCGCCGATTTCAGCTTCGCGACGTTGTCGATGACATTCTGCCTGATGGCGTTGGCGAGGCGGTCGCCTCCCTTGCCCTCGGTCGCCTTCACCGCCGGTGCGATCGCATTGACCAGCGAGGGCAGATGGCCGGGCAGGGTGGTGTTGTCCTTCAGCGACTTGATGGCGGCGTCGACCGCCCCGCAGCTGTCGTGGCCGAGCACCATGAACAGCGGCACGTTCAGCACGGCCGATGCATATTCCAGGCTCGCAATGGTCTCGTCGCTGGCGAAATTGCCGGCGACGCGGCAGACGAACAGATCGCCGCGGCCGGTGTCGAAGGCGTATTCCGGTGCGATCCGGGAGTCCGCGCAACTCAGGATGCCGGCGAACGGATTCTGTCCGCCGGCCAGCGCCTCGCGCTCGTGCTTGAAGTCATGTCGCCGCGAGACGCCTTCGACATAGCGGAGATTGCCCTTCACCAGCCGCTCCAGCGCCGCGTCCGGCGCCAGCACATTCTGCGGCTTCGGCGGCGATTTGGTTTCCTTGGCGGAAACCGGTGGTGCAAGGGCGAGGCCGGCTGCGGTGCAAGCCGCGGCAGCGAGGAAGCGGCGCCGGGAGGTCCGGGTCGGAGCTGTGATTTCGCAAAGCTGGCACATCAAAAATCTCCGTAAAATTATCCGAGAATAGCAATCGCGTCCGTGCAAAGGTTGTAGATCATGCGCAGTGCCACCGCAACGACGCGGTTTCGCGCTCCGAGCCGCCGCGTTCGCTGTCGTCTCTGCGAAACCAGCAGAACCGTCATCTTGAGGCGCGGCAACGGGTCCGCGCGAAGCGCGGCCCGATGACAGGCTCCGCGCGTCTCGAGGGATCGACGGCCACTAGGTGGTGTTGACACTTATCGCATCCATAGGACGATTGCAGCGAGCGTGACGATGGCTCGGTAATTTCGGGCGGTCTTTTCGAAGCGGGTTGCGACGCGACGGAACTGCTTGAGCTTGCTGAAGCAGCATTCCACGAGGTGGCGCTGGGCATAGAGATGCTTGTCGAGCGGATGTTTGAGGGCTCGCGAGGGGTTGTTGGGGATGACGGCGATCGCGCCTTTGGCTGCGATGGCCTGGCGCAAATGATCGGCGTCATAGGCTGCATCGGCCATGACGACCTCGGCGGGCAATCCCTCGATCAACGTGGCGGCTTGCGGGGCATCGCCCTTCTGGCCTGCGGTGAGGGTGAACCGCACGGGACATCCCAAACCTCGAACGGCCATATGTATCTTGGTGCTCAAGCCGCCGCGCGAGCGCCCGATCGCTTGATCTTCAGACCCCCTTTTTTTGCCCCGGCGGCGTGCTGATGCGCCCGGACGATGGTGGAATCGACGATCAAATATTCGAAGTCCGGATCATCGGACATCGCCTCGAAGATCCGCAACCAGACACCCTTGGTGCTCCATCGACTGAAGCGCCGGAACACGCTGTTCCAATCCCCAAACGCCTCCGGAAGATCACGCCAGGGAGAGCCCGTGCGAACGATCCAGAGCACCCCTTCCACGAACATCCGGTTGTCGCGTCCGGTCGAACCTTTCTGGTCGGGCCGGCCAATGATGAGCGGCGCCATGCGCTCCCAAGCCGCGTCGCTCAACACCAAACGATCCATCACACCCAAGGCCGCCTCCCAAAAGAAGCCTTGAATCTGATTTGGCCTCAAAAGGGAATCCCTAGAGTCCACACCGCCTAGCGGGCCGTGCATCCTTCGAGGCTCGCTGCGCTCGCATCTCCAGCGGCAAAGGCGAAGCCTTTGCGCCGGCATGACGGTATTCGAGTTGTGCGTTGCGGCTCTCTGCATGCGTCGTCCCGGCGAAAGCCGGCAACTGTTATGTCGGCTTGGTCTGCAGGTAGGGCTTTCTGTCGCGCATCATGGCGTTGAGGACCGTTAGGAGCTTCCTGGCGGCGGCAATGAGAGCGAGCTTGGCTGGTTTGCCGACCTGTCGCAGCCGCGCGTAGAAGGCCTTGAATGGATCGGCCCGACGAACCGCGTTCAGAGCCGCCATATAGAGGGCGTCACGAACGCGCTTTCGGCCGCCGGCGATCTTGCGTTTTCCACGGAAGGCGCCGCTGTCGACGTTGAAGGGGGCAAGGCCCGCGAGCGCGGCGATCTGCTTCGCTCCAACATGTCCAAGTTCCGGCATCTTCGCGATCAGCTGCATGCAAGCCACGGGACCCACGCCCGGCAGTGAGCGCATCAACCGCGCATCGTCCGCGATCTCCGGCTCGGCCTTGGTCAATGCGTTGATATCGGCCTCGATCTCGGCGATCTCGCCATCGAGAACCTCAATGAGCCGACTGATCCGTTCGGCCATGGCGCGGTCGTCGGCCTCGCTGCGCCGGTTCTTCTCCTGCGCGCGCATGAGAACCAGTTGGTCCCGCCGTTTTGCAAGCCCTGCCAAAGCGTTGCGGGCGGGATTGGCGGCCCGCTCGGTTGCCGGCTGCATGACCCGGCCAAAGGCCGCCAGCATCCGTGCATCGATCGGATCGGTTTTGGCAAGTTGGCCGCTGGCCCGCGCAAAATCGCGAGCTCGAGCCGGATTGATCCGAGCGAAGCGGACACCGGCCTGGCTTAGGGCCTCGCGAAGCGCGAGGTCATAGGCGCCCGTGGCCTCGAAGACGACCAGCGCATCGCATCGCCAACGCGCCACCTGCTGTGTGATGGCCTGTGCCGCGTTGGCGATGCGCCTGGACACGCCGTCAGCTTCATCAAAGATATCGAGATGCTTCTTGGAGACGTCGATTCCGACATAACGAGGGGGTATGATCACGGTGCCTGTCCCTGTGATGCGAGGTCTGTTGGCGCAGCCTCGTGCAACTGTTCAGGTTGGTAATGGAACGGGCGGGAGGCCGAGCCGGCTCACGGCGTCAAGCGCCAAGGACCCAACGGCTTCCCGCCCAACCCATCCTGACAGACTTCCAAGACACAGGGACCCATACGCCGCGGCGGATATCGTAGGCGGGACTCGTCGTTGCAATAGCGCTTAACAACTTGCTTCGGTGGTTATGGGTCCCGGCCTGCGCCGGGACGACACTGAGTGTTTGTGCTGTCATATTCGGATAAAGCGAAATATCTTCACGCGCCAGGATTGACAGGTTTTGCTGATTTGCCCGACGGGCCGATCGGCGCCACCGGATAACCTGTGGGTTATGAAAGGCGCGGGCGGTCTTGTTGCGCCATCGCGCCGGAAACCTCAGGTGGCGCGGCCGCTGTCGAGCCGCCGAAGTTTGCGGTTGACTTATCCATAGCTGGCTGGTTATACGTTAATCCATAACCAATGGGTTATTTATCGCAAATGCCTGACGCTCACGACATCCTGTTTCGAACCCTCGCAGACCCGACCCGCCGGGCCATCTTCGAGCGCCTGTGCCGCGAGGGCGAGCAGACCGTCGGCGCGCTGACGGCCCGTGCCAGGATCTCGCAGCCGGCGGTGTCGAAGCATCTCGGCGTGCTGAAGCAGGCCGGGCTTGTGCGCGATCGCCATGAAGGCAGGCAGACCCATTACAGCGCGCAACTCGGCGCGCTGGCGCCACTGATCGATTGGACCAGCCAGATGGCGGGCTTCTGGCAGAACCGGTTCGACCACCTCGAAGATCTCCTCAAAAGGATGGACCAATGAACAAGACCACCGCTGAAACGCGCTCCGCGATCGTCGAGCGTGAATTTCCGCATCCGCCGGAAAAGCTCTGGCGCGCGCTGACCCAACCGCATCTGATGGAGGAGTGGCTGATGAAGAACGACTTCAAGCCCGAGGTCGGGCACAGCTTCAACCTGCGCGGCGAGTGGGGCGGCGTGCTGGACTGCAAGGTGCTCACTGTGGAGCCGCACAGGACGCTGTCCTACACCTGGAATTTTGCGCATGCGGATGCCGCCTACAATCTCGAGAGCGTCGTGGTCTTCACGCTGACGCCGACGGCGACCGGCACCCATCTGCGCGTCGAGCAGTCCGGCTTCCAGCCGCATCAGAAGCAGGCCTATGGCGGCGCCCATGCCGGATGGAAGCAGTTCCTCGAGAATCTCGATCAGCTGATGGCGCGGCCGGGGTGAGGCGCGTTCGCGAACCCGCAACATTCATCCAACAGGAGGTCACATTGAACTGGAACAACTGGATCCGGCAATCGCACCGCTGGCTCTCGATCGCCTTCACGGTTGCCGTCATCATCAACATCGTCGCCATGATCCTGCAGCAACAGGCGGTCTGGATCGGCCTGCTGGCGCTGTTCCCGCTGATCTTCATGCTGCTCAGCGGCCTCTATCTGTTCGCGTTGCCTTATCTGTCGCCGCGGCGTCAGCATGGGGGATCGACGTCCGCGTCCCAAGTGTGATTGCATGACGTGACGGCTTGGGGCGGATGAGGCGCGAGAGACAGCAATGACGGCATCGGAACGTATCGACCGGATGATCGAGGACCTCACCGACTGGCGCGGCAAGACGCTCGCCGATCTGCGCAAGAGCATCCTCGCCGCCGATCCTGAGATCATCGAGGAGTGGAAGTGGATGGGCAGCCCGGTGTGGTCGCGCGACGGCATCATTGCGGTCGGCAATGCCCACAAGGGCAAGGTCAAGCTGACCTTCATGTATGGCGCGCAGCTGCCGGACCCCGACAGACTGTTCAACACCGGCTTCGAGGGCAATGTGCGGCGTGCGATCGATCTGTTCGAGGGCGACAAGATCAACGATCGCGCCCTCAAAGCGCTTATTCGTGCCGCGATCGAACTCAACCAGGCCAAGTCAAAGAAGCCGTCAAGGAAGCCGGCGAACAAGCCAGTGACGAAGGCCGCGGGTACCCGCGCGACCGCAAAGAAGAAGGCGTGAGCTGCGCCGGCATGGTGCTCGCGATCCATCCGCGATGATCAAGACCAGGCTCGCCACATGGTCCGATGCGGACGCCATCTCCGCGCTGTTGACGGCCGAGAGCGGGGAGCACGGCGGCATGTTGCTCGGGCGATGGCCGCGCGAGGTGATCGAGACGCGCATTGCAAACGGGCAGCCGATCGTTATCGCGACCGATGATGAGGGCAGGCTGCTCGGCGCGCTCCTGACGTCGGAGAAGGGATATGGCGAGGCGCCGCCGGTGCAGGCCATGCTGACGGCCTGGCCAGGCAGTCCCGATGCATATGTCTACGGCCCGGTGTGCGTCTCCCGAAACGCGCGCGGCCTTGGCGTGCTGGAGGCGTTGTACGCGAAGCTTCAAGCGACGTTCCGCGGCCGCGAGGCAATCCTGTTCATCAGGGAAGACAATCCGCGCTCGCTGAAGGCGCATCTGCGGCTCGGCATGCGCGAGGTCGCGCGATACGACTTCGGCGGCAAGGTCTTCATTGTCCTGAGCGACAGGCCGGATCTCCGTCAGTAGCCGGCTCTTCGGGCATTTGGGAACCCAACTCCCCCTTTCAGAGATATAGCGAAATAAACCGTTCACCATTGGACATGAAGGTTGTCCGGTTGTAGCTGTGTACCGACGCAACTTAACGAGTGACTGCTAAACCTGTGGCTGTGGAATGAGCGGGTCTCGTGTCGAGCCGCCCGCTGGAATGGCAGTCGGAATGCTCAGTCAGTTGCTTGGTCCGTCACGGATCGCGTCGTCGGCGGATCTCCCTGCCCCGCGAAGGGTCTCTCCAGAGGCGAAAGCTGCGGCAGAGACACTTCAGGGAACCCACCCCTACAAATGGAGCATGCTCGGCTCATGGCTTGTTGCCCTCGCGGCGAGCGGTTTCACCGGCTTCCTGCTTTGGAGATTTCGGATCGCGATCGACGCCAGGGATCTGGCGCTGTTTTCCGGCATGATGGCGTTCCTCATCATCGTCCATGTCGTCTACGGCAGATGGCGCACCGCGCCGACACTCTCTCATTTGGGTGGCGCCGTCGCTGCGACTTGCTGGTCGATCGTGGCGGCCGCGGTCATCAGCCTGGTCGGTTTGCGGTACAAGTTCCCCTTGATCGATGACGTTCTCGGCAACGCCGATCGTGCGGTCGGGGTCGATTTGCCGTCCATGATCCGGTGGTTTGCGGATCATCCCTTGCTGTCCCATCTGCTATCCGTGGCTTACGACAGCTGGTTGCTCCAGCTTGCCGCACTGCTGCCGTTCCTGGCCATGATGGGACGCTTCGACAAGCTCTGGCAGCTGGTATTCGTGTTCAGCCTGACCGTGGTTGTCGCTGCAACGTTTTCAGTGTTCTGGCCCGCCAGGGGAGCTTTTGCCTATTTCCACCATCCGATAGAGGTGCTTGAGCAGCTTCCCGACGGCGCAGGAATCTATCATCTCGCCAAGTTCGAGTATTTTCGCAATGCTCTGTCTCCGAACGTGTCATTCGAAAATCTGCAAGGCGTGGTGACATTCCCGTCGTTTCACACCTGCCTCGTCCTGATGACGATTTGTGCGACGACAGGGACGAGATGGCTGCTCGCCGTTACGTTGATCTGGAATGCGCTTGTGCTGATCGCGACCGTTCCGATCGGCGGGCATTACGTCATCGATCTGTCCTGCGGTGGACTGCTATGGCTGGCTGCGATGGCGATCGAGGCGATCCTCGGCAGATCGTACGCCACCATGCGCGGAATGCCGGTGCCGGAGGCAGCGTCCGCCTAGTGTGCTGAATGCGAAGTTCGTGCGATTTCGCGGCAGCCACTTTCACGAACTTCGCATTCATAAAGCACACTAGAATCATAAGTTTGCTAGTGTCCTTATCGAATCCGAAGTTCGCTCCGAAGGTGCGGCAAATGATGCGAACTTCGGATTCGGGACACTAGGGGCTCGCGCTCGCGGTGTCCGATCTGGCGATCAGCTCGGCGATGCCATCGTCGATGGTCGGCGTGCTAGGCCGAGATGTCGACCGCCTGGCCGGCCTTGCCGGCGTTCTTCTGGAACGCCTGCTCGATCAGCTCCTTGATCTTCTGCTCGACCGCGGCGCGCTGATCCGGCGTCATGTTCTTGAGGTCTTCTTCCGACATGCCCATGCTTTTGAGGATGTTCGCGCGCATCCGGTCCATCGGGCTCATCTGCGCGTATTTGAGAAACTTCTGCTCGACGGTATCGCCGAGCGAGCTGCCGCCGGTGGCGTCGGCGGTCAGCGGTTTCTTCAATGTGCCAGTCGTCATGCTGGCGGTGACCGATCCAAGGGCCGAGATCGACGTCATCTGCGCGCAGTCCCCATTGCAATGTTGCAATCGTGGAGCAAATGGCGTGCCATCCGTTGCAGCCGTGATTTCAAGGGGATCGCGATGCCGCCGCGCGCGCACGACGGGCAGCGGGCAGCTTCTGCCGGGCGAAGTTTGCCGGGCGCGGCCGTCAGGCCTTCGTATGGACGATCACGGGACCTGCGACTGCGGTGGCCTGGCCGACCAGCAATGGGCCGAGATTGTCGTCGATCCAGGCCAGCGCGCGGCGATTGGCCTCTTCGGCGCCGGCATGGTTGTTGAAGACGCTGATCGCGGTGACCGTATCGTCGCCGGCATAGACCACGTAATAGGCCATGAAGCCTTCGACGTCGCTGATGATCGGGATCGCGCCTTCCTTGATCCGGCGCGCGAGTTCCTCGGCGCTACCAGTCTTCGCCTTGGCGTGACGGATGGCGGCATACATTCGTTCCTCCTTCCGGCTGCATCGATCGGGCTGCGCTTCGCGCATGCGCGATCGTACGCCGGACCGGGTGGCGACGCCATCGGGATTGCGGACGGTTTAGCTGAAACGCCTGCTCACGACCGTCGTGCGCCGGCCGGGGAGCTTCGGCAGCCTCGCCACACCCGCGCGCGTTGTCGTGGTCCTTGGGCCGGGGGCGGGCTCCGGCTCCTGCTGCTGCAGAAACAGCGTGGCTTCGAACAGCACGCCGGGGGCCTGCTTGGCCGTGCCCGAGCACACCGCCCGGTTGCCGTTGAACGAGCCCGTCAGCTGCGCCTCGACCTCGTCGCATCCGAACACGGTGGTGAACGGACCGTCGGCATAGCGGTGCGTCGTCAGCGTCGCCGTGAAGCGGTCCTCATCGAGCTGATAGGTGCCGCCATAAATGAACATGGCGTCGCCGCCCGAGATCCTGCCATTTGCGAGCTGGACTATTCCGGTGCCTTCGCCCCGCGGCGTCCGGAACCACGCCGCATATCGTCCGTCTCTTTGCATGACCGTCATACAAACAGAAAACCCTGCGTTGTCGTCTCCCTACGTTGCAAGCGCCGGGACTTCTACTGTGCGCTGCTGCGAGGGTTAACGAACCGACAAGGCGATGGCGCGACTTTCGTGAAGCGGTATCGGACTGATGCGCGGCGATCGTGCCGGCGCACGCCACCGGTCACAAAAAGCCACGACCCTCGCCAGGGGAGCTAGCGAGGGCCGTGTTGGTACACCGCGCCGCGCCTAGGTTCGCGACGAGATGTGGGAGCTCGTAAAAGTCCTACTCAGGCATGATCCGTTTCCGTAAACCGGTTTCCGCTTTGCGGGATCATGCCGTTAGAAGGGCAGCAGCACGTCGAGAACCTGCTGGCCGTAGCGCGGCTGTTGCACGTCGGTGATCTGGCCGCGGCCGCCATAGGCGATGCGGGCCTGGGCGATCTTCGAGGAATCGATGGTGTTGTCGCTCTGGATGTCCTCCGGGCGCACGATGCCGGCCACGATCAGCTCGCGGATTTCGAAGTTGACGCGGATCTCCTGCTTACCTTCGACCACGAGATTGCCGTTCGGCAGCACCTGGGTGACGACCGCGGCGACGTTGGTCTGCAACGCTTCCTGGCGGTTCACCGAGCCCTTGCCGTCGCTCGACGCCGTGGAGTCGGCGGTCAGGATGCGGCCGGGCAGGATCTTGTTCGGCTGCGTGATGGTCTGCGAGCCGAGGAAGTTGGTGACGCCCGAGTCTTCCGAATTGGTGCGGCTGCGCTGGGTTTCGTTGGCGATCGCGGCCTTGTCGGTGAAGTTCACCGTGATGGTCAGGATGTCGCCGACGCGCGCGGCGCGCTGGTCCTTGAAGAAAGCGCGGGAGCCGCTCCGCCACAGCGAGTTCGGGCTGTAGGAGGCGACCTCGGGCTTCGGCATCGGCATCTGCACCGGCTTGTAGCCGGGCTGGGTGGTCGGATTGTCGATCGACGACAGCTTCGGTTGCTCGCCGATCTGGGAGAGACGGTCGATCGACGAGCAACCGCTGGCGATCGTTCCGAGCGCGAGCAGCGCACCGGTCAGGACGAGGCGGTTGATGCGGTACTGGGACATGAACTTTACTCGGCGTTTGGTGCGACTGAACTCAGCTTGACGGAAGCGGAATTGGATTCGGTGGCGTCGGCGGTCGGCGCCGGGCGCGGGGTCGCGACTGAGATCGAGACCTCGCCGCGGCCGGTGACGACGCCGGAAACGGCGCGCTTGGACTGCAGATTCATCACGCTGACGGTGTCGCCCTCGGCACCGCCATCCATCGCCTTGCCGCGGATCGTCAGGTAGAGGCCGGCGGTGCGGTAGATCAGCGTGACGTTCTGGTCGCGGGTGACGAGATCGGGCTTCGCGAGGTCGGCGACGCGAAGCGCCTGGCCGGGGCGGAGCTGGCGGCGGACCTGCATGCCGACGGCGCTGTCGCGCACCGCCGCGTCGTTGCCGATTTCGGCTTTCGGACGGCGTTCGACGATCACGTCGGAGGCCTTCAGCACGTCGCCGCGCTCGACATTGCGCGTCAGCACGGCGGCCTCGATGGTTTCGATCGCGGTTCCGGTGAAGCGCAGCTTCGATGGCGCGGCGCCGGCATCGTTGCCGATCTCGAAGGTCAGGTCGAAACGCGTCGAGCGCGGGTCGTAGCGCACGGCGACCGGCTGCATCACGCCGGTATTCGTCGCCTCGAGGCGGATGTCGCCGGGATCGCGGTCGAAGGTCAGCGCGATGTTGCCGGCCCTGCCGAGCCCGTGGCGGCCCTCCAGCGCGCGCGACACCTGCTGCTCGATCTCCTTGCTGTCGATGGTGCGCGCCAGCCGGGTGACGGTGATCTCCTTCAGCTCGCGGGTATCGACGCCGATCACCTGGTGCGAGCGCAACACGTTGAGCACTTGCGCGACCGGCAGCGTGCCTGTCGTGCCGAGGTCCGGCGCGCGGTAGACCGCGACGCTGCCGGCGCTGCCGGCATTGTCGATGAGGTCGCCGACCCGCACGATGTCGTCGGCGACCGTGATGCTGGCGCGCAGCGTCGGCACCGCGATGGCCTCGCGGCGGCTTTGCGCGGCGGACGGCGCCACGGCGACGGCGAGGAGCGCGGCTGCGATCAGGAGTGAGCGGGCGATCATCGACATCATCCTCAGCGGAACAGGTTGGAGGTCGACTGCATCATCTGGTCGGCGGCGGAAACCACCTTCGAGTTCATCTCATAGGCGCGCTGCGCGGCGATCAGGTCGGAGATTTCCGAGACCACCTCGACATTGGCCTGTTCGAGGTTGCTCTGCTGCATGTCGCCATAGCCGTCGGTGTTGGCGGTGCCGTCCTGCGGCTGGCCGGAGGCCGGCGTTTCCTGGAACAGATTGTCGCCGATCGGCATCAGGCCGGCCTTGTTGATGAAGCGGGTCAGGCCGATCTGGCCGATGTTGGTCGATGCGGTCTGTCCCGGCAGCGTCACCGAGACCTGGCCCTGCGCATTGATGGTGAGGCCGGATGCGTTCTGCGGGATCGTGATCGTCGGCTGCAGCAAATTGCCTTGCGCATTGACGATGCGGCCCTGATTGTCCATCTGGAACGAGCCGTCGCGGGTGTAGGTGAAGGTGCCATCCGGCATCAGGATCTTGAAGAAGCCTTCGCCGCGGATCGCGATGTCGAGATCGTTGCCGGTCGGCGACAGCGTGCCCTGGGTCATCATGCGCGGCGTGCCGACGGTCTTCACGCCGCCGCCGAGGTCGATGCCCATCGGCATGATGGTGTTCTGGTCGGAGGCCTGCGCGCCGACCCGGCGCACATGGTCGTAGATCAGGTCCTGGAACGCGGCGCGCTGCTTCTTGTAGCCGGTGGTGCGCAGGTTCGCGATGTTGTTGGAGATCACCTGAACGCTGAGTTCCTGTGCCGCCATTCCGGTCGCAGCTGTATAAAGTGCGCGCATCGGTCAATCCCCCGGATCAGTTCGGCACGTCGGCGAGCTTTTCGATCGCCGATTTGTGCAGGTCGCTCTCCTGCTGCAGCAGCGAGGCGATTTGGGTGTAGGTCCGCGTGATCTCGATCATGCGGCTCATCTCGACGACGGAATTGACGTTCGACTTCTCGATGAAGCCCTGGCGGATCTGGGCCTTGGTGTCCGGCAGCGCCTGCGTGCCTTCGCCCGGCGCGTAGAGGTTGGAGCCTTCCTTCAGCAGGCGCTGGGCCTGCGCGAACGAGACGAGGCGCAGCTTGCCGCGGATCGAGTCGAGGCGGGAGGTGCCCTCGAGCACGGTGATGTTGCCGTCGGCGGCGATCGAGACGTCGTGATCGGTCTGCTGGAAGGTGATCGGGCCGGCGGTGCCGAGCACCTGGTAGCCGGAGGCGGTGACCAGCTGGCCGCGATTGTTGATCTGCAGGCTGCCTTCGCGGGTGTAGCGCTCGCCGCCCGGCGTCTGCACCACCAGGAAGGCGTTGCCGTCGATCGCGACGTCGAGCGGGTTCTTGGTCTCTTCGGTCGGGCCCTGCGAGAAATCGTGGAAGGTCGCGCGGTCCTGCACGAAGGAGACGCGGCGGTCGGAGGAGGCGAAATTGTCCTCATGCGCGTTCGAGGACAGATATTCCTGGAACAGCGACCGGTCGGCCTTGTAGCCGTTGGTGTTCATGTTCGCGATGTTGTTGGAGACGACATCCATCTGCCGTTCCAGCACCATCTGCTTCGATAGGCCGACCAGAAGCGTATTCTGCATCGGTGGTTCTCCCCTGTGAGGCGATCCGAATGCAGGTTCTCCCAAACCTTCACGCCGGATCCGTCGGTAACCATTGGGTTCTCCCAAACCCGCGGGTTACGCCGTCCTCTCAGCGAAAGCCGTGCCAACTTAAAATGGTGTGTTATTTGAATGGCTTAGTTGTTTTACCGGGTGCGGCCCGGGGCGGCAGAAAGGTCTTGTTGACCATGTTTGCCCGGCAGTTTTTTCCTAGTGGAAGGTAAATCCTAAGCTTCCGTTAACCATTATGACCCCAGTGTTGCCGGCATTGGGGCGCGTGTGCGCCGGCGGCATTTGTATCGCGTCTTCAGGCCAAAGCTGGGGCAAATCGCGTTCGCATCCTTCGGGTTGAAGCGAGCGGACGATGGCGGACGAGGAAAAGACGGAGACCGGCGAGGGCGCGGCCGCTCCGAAGAAGGGCAAGCTCAAGCTGATCATTGCCGTCGTCGGCTTCCTCGTCGTGCTCGGCGCGGGCGCCGGCGGCTGGTCCTTCTTCATGCGCGGCCACGGTGAGGAGCAGCACGCCGAAGCGCCGCCGCCGAAGCCGCCGAGCTTCGTCGACGTGCCGGACATGCTGGTCAATCTGGTCGGCGCGCCGGGCGAGCGCGTGCAATATCTCAAGCTGAAGCTCGTGCTCGAGGTCAAGGAAGAGAAGCAGGTCGAGGCGATCAAGCCGGCGCTGCCGCGCGTCACCGACCTGTTCCAGACCTACATGCGCGAGCTGCGCCCGAGCGACCTCAACGGCTCGGCCGGCCTGTTCCGCCTCAAGGAAGAACTGACCAAGCGCGTCAACCTCGCGCTGGCACCCAACCAGGTCAACGCGGTGCTGTTCAAGGAAGTCGTGATCCAGTGACGGGGTGGATGTAAAGCCATGGCCGGCAACGACCAGATGGACCAGGACGCCATTGCGGCGCAGTGGGAAGCCTCACTCGATTCCGAGGATCCCGCGGCGGCCGCGGCGGAAGCCGCCAAGAACGAGCTCACCGAGAACATGGCGCTGCAATGGGCCGCCATGGTCGAGGACGGCAGCCGCGACTTCGGTAGCAAGAACACCAATGGCGAGCGCGTGCTGTCGCAGGAGGAGATCGACAATCTCCTCGGCTTCACGGTCGGCGACGTCAGCCTCGACGACCATTCCGGCATTCGCGCCATCATCGATTCCGCGATGGTGTCCTACGAGCGTCTGCCGATGCTCGAAATCGTGTTCGACCGCCTGGTGCGGTTGATGACGACCAGCTTGCGCAATTTCACCTCCGACAACGTCGAGGTCTCGCTCGACCGCATCACCTCGGTGCGCTTCGGCGACTACATGAACTCGATCCCGCTGCCGGCGGTGCTCTCGGTGTTCAAGGCGGAGGAGTGGGAGAACTTCGGTCTCGCCACGGTCGATTCCAGCCTGATCTATTCGATGATCGACGTGCTGCTCGGCGGCCGCCGCGGCCAGACCCAGCTGCGCATCGAGGGCCGGCCCTACACCACGATCGAGACCAATCTCGTCAAGCGCCTGGTCGAGGTGGTGCTGTCGGATGCCGAGCAGGCGTTCCGGCCGCTGTCGCCGGTAACCTTCACGATCGACCGGCTCGAGACCAACCCGCGCTTTGCCGCGATCAGCCGCCCGGCCAACGCCGCGATCCTGGTGCGCCTGCGCATCGACATGGAAGACCGCGGCGGCAATGTCGAATTGCTGCTGCCCTACGCCACCATCGAACCGATCCGCAACGTGCTGTTGCAGATGTTCATGGGCGAGAAATTCGGCCGCGACCCGATCTGGGAAGGCCATTTCGCCACCGAAGTGGCGCAGGCCGAGATCTCGGTCGACGCGGTGCTCTATGAAGCCGATATCCCGCTGAAGGAGCTGATGAAGCTCAAGGTCGGAGACACGCTGCCGCTGGATATCCGCTCCGACGCGCTGGTATCGGTGCGCTGCGGCAACGTCACCCTGACGGAAGGGCGCATGGGCCGGGTCGGCGACCGTGTCGCGATCCGCGTCACCAAGAATTTGCGTAAACCCCAAACCACCTTCGCGATGTTCGAGAAGGCGGACGAGCGGACCAAGATGATGGAGGCACCATGAGTCATGTGCTTGGATTAGCGATCGAGAGTCTGGTAGCCGTGCTGCTGATGCTGACGATCGGCTATTGCTGGCTGCTCAACAAGCGCCTGCAGCGACTGAAGGCCGACGAGCATTCGCTGAAGGCGACGATCGCCGAATTGATCACCGCGACCGAGATCGCGGAGCGGGCGATCGGCGGGTTGAAGCACGCGGTGCGCGACGTCAACGAGAATCTCGGCAACCAGCTCGATGCGGCGACGCAGATGTCGGCGCTGCTCAAGGACCAGCTGGCGGAAGGCGACCACGTGGTGCGCCGCCTGTCCAAGATCGCGCTGGCCGCGCGGCCGTCCGAGCCCGTGCAGGCACCGGCACAAGCAGCCGCGCCAGTGGCGCCGGCGCCCAGGGTCTCGGCCGCGCACGCGGTCGCCGCGGCGGCTGAAGCCTTCACCGAGCGCAGGAGGGCCGGCGGCCTCGCTGCATGAAGTTGCTTCGTGACATCAGAGTGATGCCCGTGGTGCTGGTCGCGATCTTCGGCCTGATGGTGCTGAAGGTCGCGGGCCTCGTGCTCGATGGCGGTTACGTGTTTGCCGACGATACGCCGCCGGCCGGCCCGGCCGGTCCGTCTTGGGCGCAGCAGAACTTCAACTTCCCCGGCGCCGGCAAGGCGGTGGTTGACAGCAAGATCAAGGCCGATCCCGGCGACATCACGGGATCGGTCGAGCACAAGGACGCCAAGAAGGACGAGAAGAAGGACGAGGCGCCGAAGCCGGCCGCACCGGCCGCGGAGCCGTCCAAGCCCGATGGCGTTGTCGTCAATCTGGATGCACCCGCGCCGGTATCGGCGTCGGAGCGCGCGATCCTGGAACGGTTGCAGTCGCGCCGCCAGGAGCTCGAGACGCGCGCGCGCGAGGTCGAGATCCGCGAAAGCCTGTTGAAGGCTGCCGAGAAGCGCATCGAGGCCAAGGTCGAGGAGGCCAAGGCCAATGACGCCAAGGCGAATGCCGATGCCGCGGCAAAGGCGGAAGCCGATGCAGCGCGCTTCAAGGGCATCGTCACCATGTACGAGAACATGAAGCCGAAGGACGCCGCAAAAGTGTTCGATCGTCTGGAAATGAACGTGCTCTACCAGATCGCCTCGCAGATCCAGCCGCGCAAGATGTCCGACATCCTCGGCCTGATGCAGCCGGAAGCCGCCGAACGGCTCACGGTCGAACTCGCCCGCCGCGCCGGCGGCGACAAGTCGGCCTCGACCGACGATCTTCCCAAGATCGAAGGCAAGATGCTCACGCCGAAGACGAACTGACGGGGGCTATCGGGAAGTCCGCCAACTGGCGGTGGACTCCTCAGCCGTAAGCTAGATCCGACTTAACGCCGGGTTGCCTGCATCGCATCCAGATCATCGCGATGAGGGTCGCGCACATGAACGGACCGACCGGCACGAGTGCGACCGGGTAGGTGAACCCCGCCAGGACAAGCACGCCGAACCCGATCCGGAGTTCGGAGCGATTCGAAAGAAGCGAGCCATGTTCGGCCATGGGCGCGTTCATGAGAAAGACGAGTGCGAGAGCCAGTAGCGCCGTATCGTAGATCGCGAAGTAGGGAGATACGAGCAATGTCGCGACGAGCAGGCTCGCGGCCTTGACGGCGAAGTTGACGTTGCGGCGCCATATGATCAGCGTCCACGTCGCGGCGGCCGCAGCGACCGCGACGTGCAGTGCCATGGCCGATCCATAGCCAAAACCGGCAAACCGAAGCGCTCCGTAGACGCTCTGCAGTTTGTACCAGGCCAGCGTGCCGGTGAGATGGAACTGCGTCGTCGCGAAGACGGCTGCCTCACGGAACCCCTCAAAAGTATCCCAGCCGAAGGTAAGCCCGGTGAGCAGCAAGAGCACAGGTGTCACCAAACTGGCCGTGATGAAGACGGTCCAGCGTCCAGTAGCGATCAGAATGAGCGGAAGCAGGACGCCATATTGCGGCTTGAAGATCAGCAGCGCGATCAGGAAGCCGCTGACGATCGGGCGCCGGTCCAGCGTCAGCAGAATGGCGCCGAGCAGCGATGCCGCGAGCAGGGAGCTTTGGCCGACGATGAAATCGTACAGGACGGCCGGCACGGCGAACGCCAGCAGCAGTACGGCGAAGCGTGGCCGGATGGCGGAAACAACGAGCGCCCAGCACAGCAGCTTTGCGGTGCTCCAGACCCAGAACGCGCTCGGAAACGGCAGCAGTGCCAGCAGTGCCGCCGCAAAGAAAAAAAACGGCGGGTAGAAAAACGGTATCGGCACCTCGTAAACGGGGAACGGAGCATCGTTCAAGCTGGGATGTATTTGAATGATCGCTTGCCGCAACTGCGGCCAATCGTAGGCGGTGGCGGCATGGCCATCGAGCGCCATCTTCCCCGCGCTCCAAAAGCATGAAAAGTCGAGCCCGGTCGCGCCGGTACCGTCAACGACTTTCGGTACCACGCAGTAAAGGGTAAAGCCCAACACGATGAGGCAGGCAATGGCCAATGCACGGTCGTATCCGCTGCGCTCCGCACGGGCGCGCACCATTCCAAATCCGTTCATGAAACTGCCAGAAACTAAGAATTGCTTGAAATGTAAGCGGTTGTATACCGCAACTGGCGGTGGCGCAAGCGAGTGGCCGATCTCCATTGGGCGTTCGGTTAATCGCTGAGAGTTCCGCGCATGTCCGGTGGACCGGGGGTAATCCTCTCGATGCAGACGCGGATGTTCGCCGCCTCCGATGGTGTGGGCTCGACGGGGTCTCCGCGAAGCCAAACGCCTATCGACGCCGAGAAGTGTACGCCGGTTATGGTAGCCTTAAACGGTAGCGTTAAGCTGCAACCGATTTGTCATTCTGGAATTGAAGTCGCTATGTCTCAAGGTGGTGCTTTAGGAATTGCCAATGCTGAAAGACATGCCATGGCTCACCGCGCCGCGCGCCCGATTGTACGTGAGTGGCGTCGCAATTGTGCTGGTGCTGACTCTCGCGAGGTCGCTTTTGCTATTTTACCGCGATGGCGGCTATGGCGCGAATAATTTTCTGCTCGGCTCGGACTTTCTGACGTTCTGGGCGGCCTCGCTTCAGGTTCTGGCCGGCCATCCCGCCGAGGTTTATGTGCCCGAATTGCATCTGCTCGCGGAAGCTCCATACCTGCGAGAGGGCTACGAGGCGTTCTTCTATCCGCCGACGATGCTGCTCGTGTGCCTGCCGCTCGCGCTCGCGCCGTATTTCGTCTCGCTGTTCGTGTTCATTGGTATGACGGCGGCGTCGTTCGCCGCGGTGATCTGGCGTATCTTGCGAACGCCTTGGTGCCTGGTCGCGATCCTCGCCTATGCGCCGGTCTATCTTAATGCCGTGGCAGGGCAGAACGCCTTTCTGACGGCATCGATCCTTGGGTGCGGTCTCAACATCATGGACCGGAGGCCGAAGCTCGCGGGCGCGATCCTCGGGCTGATGGTGATCAAGCCGCACCTGGCGCTGGCCGTGCCGATCGCCCTGATCGTCACAGGTCGCTGGCGCACGCTGATCTGGGCAGGCATGTCGTCGATCTCGCTCGTCGTGCTGTCCGCGCTGCTGTTCGGCCTGGATACATGGCTCAACTTCCTCGACGTCTCTCACTCGGCCCGTCAGGCTCTCGAGAACGGCGACGTCGAGTTTTCGTTGCTGCAGAGCGTGTACGCGACAGCGCGCCTGCTCGGCGCCGGCGTCAACACGGCCTTTATCATTCACGGCCTCGTGGCGCTGGGCATGACGTGTGTGCTGATCTGGATGTTGCGTCAGAAGATCACTGCTGCGACTGAACGCTCGATCATCGTGCTCACCTGCCTTCTGGTTACGCCGTTCTGCCTGTTCTACGACATGCTCATCATGGCGCTGCCGCTGGCCTGGATGCTCCGCGAATGGTTGAGGGTCGGCTTTCCGGCCTGGTCGAAAATGGTGCTTGGCGTGACGTTTCTCGCGCCGATGGTCTTCTACCTACCTGTCCTCTATCAACTGTCGGTCGTGAAGCCGCTGCCTTTTGGTTCTCCGGTTATCATCCTGTTCTGCTGGTTGCTGGTCCGGGAGAGCACGCAGACGCGGCAAGCGGCGCATAGCGAGCGAGAGGTCGCGACGGTCTGAGTTCGGAGCACCTCACTCGAACCTCCGTAATATCGCGGGAGTGTCCAGTTTCTCGGGTTTTGCCATCGGCGCGGGAGCAAAGGAGCAGAACCGCTCGGTCGCCAATTGCCGTGCCGGCGGCGACAAATCGGCCTCGATCGACGATCTTCCCAAGATCGAAGGCAAGATGCTCACGCCGAAGACGAACTGACGGGGGCTGTCGTCAGGTTTTCGGGAGTGGAGACCGGTGCAGATGGACAATCTTCCAATCCGAGCCTTGCTTCGCGATCACGAATGTGACGCTGCCGAGGCTGCTATAAGGCTGGCCATCCTTCATGACGCCGGAGATGGTGTCGAACCCGGAAAGCACCACCGTCCTCTCGTCGATCAGGAGAGTCTCTGCGCTCTGCAGCGCCACGGTGTTGGGGGGCGAATTGAGGATTGTCGCTTCGAAGTATTTGCGGATTTGCTCCGGCTTCGTCATGACGACCTTGCCGAACGTCCCGATCATGGTCGCTTCCGGGGCATAGAAACTGACGATACCGTCAAGGTCGGCGTCAGCGAAGGCTTTGCTCCAGCGCTCAACGAGCTGCGCTGCGTCCTCCTTCGGACCGGCTTGGGCAATCGGGACACTCATTAAAAGAGCAAGAATTGATAGTGGCTTTCGCATGGGTGATCCTCAAAAGAAATTATTGCCGAACAATCGGAAATCGAGTGAGGCAGCAGTGCTGCTTCCGCGTTGCGATAAATCATCATTACCAATCAACAGGGCGGCTTGACCGCTTCGATGTCCGTCCGGCCGAGTTCGCCAAGTCGCCCCGATCCGGTGCAATGGACAAGCAGGCCACAAGCCTTCCGCAAATCGCCGGCCTGATGGTCACGATCCTTCGCCGGCATAAGCGGAGCAGGGCGGCTTGTGACCCCCTCTTGTGGCGCCTCGGCGCAGATCCGCGCCGAACGGCGCCAAGACCGTTGCAACAGAGCCATCGCAGACATTGCCAAAGTGCTTGATGCGAGTCTAGCATCGGCGCGAGGAAGGCGAGCGCGATTTCGCTACTTTTGGCCTTCCGTGATTGCGGTCGCATGGACCGCCGCTTGAGTTGATTGATTGAATTGCTCTTGTGCCGGACGCGAAGCTGCGCCCGATCAGAAATTGAATTTTTGATCACCAAGAAATTTCAAGGAAACCGATATGCGTAACCTGTTCATGATGCTTGTCGTCATCGCCACCACCAATCTGGCATGGGCCCAATCCGAACTGGTCAAACGGGGCGATTACCTTGTCAACGGCATTCTGGCTTGCGGCAATTGCCACACGCCCAAGGGACCGAACGGCGATGTTTTGGAGAAGGCATTCTCGGGCGGAGGTTACTGGGACGAGCCGCCGTTCACAGTGCATGCCGCCAACATTACACAAGACAAGGAAACAGGCATCGGAAGCTGGAGCGATGCCGATATCAAGAAACTGCTGCGGACCGGGCAGACCCCAAAGGGAGTGCATACCGCGATGGTCATGCCGACCAGCTTCTATCACATCCTGACGGAAAATGATCTCGATGCGGTCGTCGCATATTTGCGTACGATCACGCCGGTCCACAACAAGGTGCCCGATCCGATCTACAAGGTGCCTCAGGTCGAGAACGTTCCGCCGGGCGGCGAGAACCCATTCGCCGAACCGATGATGAGCGACAAGGTGCAGAAGGGATTCTATCTCGTCACGATCGCGCATTGCATGGCGTGCCATACGCCGATTGGACCGAGGGGACGAGAATACAAGAGCAGTCTTGGTGCGGGTGGCGTCAAATTTTCCGGGCCGTGGGGAATCTCGGTTTCACGCAACATCACGCAGAACAAGACCAATGGGATCGGCGAATGGAGCGACGACGAGATCAAGCGTGCGATCACCGACGGTGTCAGCCGCGACGGCAGCCGTCTCGGTCGACCGATGGGATACCACTACTACGCCCGGATCAGTCCCGATGACCTTGATGCCATCGTGGCGTATTTGCGCACGGTACCCGGCAGCGCGGAGTAAGCCTCGTTGCAAGGACAAATCCTGTCCGGTCACAGCCGCGCAGCGGGCTCCCGGCTGACTCCAAAGGATAGCGCGCCCCGCCAGCTGTGGCGCTCGGCGGCGCTCGGAACAAGCTTCAGCTCCAAACCGAGCGTTTTGGTCGCCATTCCGTGGCAGTGGCCAGTCCGAAACAATCCGTTGACGTTAACAGGTCCTTAACGCCGCCCGATCCAAGATCGGGAGGCGTGGGCGAGGGCGCTTCGCGCTTGGTATGGCTGGGGTCCCGAGAAAACGTTTCGAGATGGCGCGAACGGCTGCCGCTGGAACATGGTCGCTAGGCCGCGCCTGGGCGCGGACCGCGCGTCTGTGCCTGCTTGCCAGCGGCCTCGCGCTCACAACCCTTACATTTTCGACCGCGGCGCATGCCGAAGACCCGGTACCCGGTGAAGCGACATTCTCTGCCGCGAACGGCTATGCCCGGCTGGTGCTGAGGCTGAAGGAGGATGTCGAGTCCGAGGTCACGACCGCCGGCTCGATCATCGTGATCCGCTTCAAACGTCCGGTCGATATCCCCGTCGAGAAACTGCAGGATGCCGTGCCCGATTATGTCGGCGCCGCGCGGCGCGATCCCGACGGCTCGGCGATCCGTCTGTCGCTGGCGCGCCGCGTCTCCATCAACACCATGACCGCCGGCGAGCGCATCTTCATCGACTTCCTGCCCGACAGCTGGACCGGCCCACCGCCATCGCTGCCGCAGGAGGTGATCCGCGAGCTTGCCGAGCGCGCCCGCGCCGCCGAGCGCCTGCTGCGCATGCAGCGTGCGGCCGACGCCGCCAAGAAGAAGCCGCCGGTGCGCGTTCGGGCGCTGGTGCAACCCACCTTCGTCCGCTTCGTGTTCGAGGTGCCCGACGGGGTCAGCGTCTCCTCGGTGCTGAACGAGCAGAAGTTGACGTTGTCCTTCAATTCGGTCCTGACCTTCGACCTTGCCGATGCCAAAGTCGCCGCCCCGCCGAATGTCGCGTCGATCAGCGCGCGCGCCGACACGGATACCTCGGCAGTCGATGTATCGCTGATTGGCGATGTCGACGTGCATTCGTTCCGCGACGAGAAGAATTACATCGTCGACGTCGCCTTCCAGCAGAACGAGCAGCAGGCGGCAAAGCCCTCGCTGAGCTCATTGTTGCCGACGCCGCGCGCCAAACCGAAAGGCGCCGCGGCGATCGCGCCGGTGACATCGGAAAGCATCGCCCAGCAGGCCAAGATCGAGATCAAGCCTGAACAGTCCAAATCCGAACCGGCGAAGTCCGAGCCTGCCAAGTCGGAACCTGCCAGGTCCGAACCTGCCAAGTCCGAACCGCAGCGCTCCGAACCGCTCAAACCCGAACAAGCCACGAGCGAGCAACCGGCGGCCGCGCCCGTCAAAACGGAGCAGCCCCGATCGGAACTGTCCGATCCGGAGCTGCCGAAAATCGCGGCCGCACCTGCGGTCAACGCCGAGAACGCTGCTGTGCCGACCCCGCCGCACGAGGGTGGCGCCGGCTCTGCGGCGGAACAGAGCACGGCGCCGGTGACCGACGCGCCGAAGCCGGTGCCCGCTGTCGCCGCCGCGCCGGCGATGGAAGCGCCGAAGGCGGCTGCGGCGCCATCGCCGCCTGCTGCGGACGCCCGTACCGGCGGCAAACCTGCGGTCGAAGCCCAGCGCGACAGCGACGGCTTGCGCGTGACGTTCTCATTCCCCGGCGCGACGCCGGCGGCGCTGTTCCGCCGCGCCGACACGGTGTGGATGGTGTTCGACGCGGCTGAGGCAATCGACGTCGATCCGGTCCGCGCCAAGGCCGGCTCGTTGATATCGGATGTCAGCCGGATCGCGCTGGAAAAGGGCCAGGCGGTGCGCTTCCGCCTCAACCGGCCGCAGATGCCGTCGCTCGAAAGCGATGACCGCTCGCGCGGAGTGAGCTGGACGCTGACCTTTGCCGACCGCGTGCAGAAGCCGCCGCTGCCGCTCACCGTGGTGCGCAACATCTCGGAGCCCTCACTCGCCAATGTCAGCGTACCGCTCGCCAATCCAGGCCAGCTGCACAGACTGGTCGATCCCGACGCCGGCGATACGCTCTGGGTGGTGACCGCACCGCCGCCGACCCGCGGCATCATCAAGCGGCAGGATTTCGTCGAGCTTTCGCTGCTGGAATCGATCCACGGCGTCGTGGTTCATCCCAACGCCGACGACGTCAAGGCGGAGGTCGGCGCCGACAAGGTGATGCTGGGCCGGCCCGGCGGCCTGACGCTGTCGTCGGCCGACGTCGCCGCCGAGCGCGCCACCGCGGCGGTGAAGCCGCTGTTCGACCCGGACGAGTGGCGCAAGAACCAGTCGGACACGTTCCTCAAGCAGCTCGACGGCCTGATTGCGGCGGCTTCGACGGCCAATGCGGAGCAGCTGCCGCAGGCACGGCTCGATCTCGCCGATTTCTACATGGCGCGCGGCATGTACCAGGAAGCCCATGGTGTCGCCAATCTGATCCTGTCCGAGAGCAAGCGCGGCAGCGAGACGGCGTCGGTGGTGATGGTGCACGCGGTCGCCAGTATCCTGATCGGGCACCCGGCACAGGGCCTGAAGGATCTCGCCAATCCCGTCATCGGCAACGGCTACGATTCGCAATTGTGGAAGGGGCTCGCCTTCGCCCGCGAGGGAAAATGGGCCGAGGCGCGCGAGAAGTTCAAGAACGCCGAATTCGCGGTGGCGACGCTGCCGCCCGATTTGCAGCGCATCGTCACCATGGACTCGATGAAGGCCTCGCTCGAGGTCAAGGACTATGCCGGTGCCGCGCGGCGCAAGAGCGATCTCGACGTGGTCGGCGTTCCCGGTGAGCTCAAGCCCGCGGTTGCGGTGCTGCGCGGCCGGCTCGCTGAGGCCCTCGGCCAGGAGAAGGATGCGCTCGACGCCTATCGCTTCGCCGCCAATTCGGCCGATCGCCAGGCCGCCGCCGAAGGCAGGTTGCTGGAGACGCTGCTCAAGCAGAAGCGCGGCGAGATCGGCCGCGACGATGTGCTGAAGGAACTCGAGCTGTTGTCGATGCTGTGGCGCGGCGACAATATCGAGCTGAAGACGCTGTATGTGCTGTCGAAGATCTACGCCGAGACGACGCGCTATGCCGACGCCTTCGCGGTGACGCGTGCCGCGACCCGGCTGCAGCCGAATGCGCCGGAATCGCGCCAGGCGCAGGATGCCGCCTCGGCCTTGTTCGTGCATCTCTACCTCGGCCCCAGGGGCGACGAGATGTCGCCGATCGATGCGCTCGGCACCTTCTACGAATATCGCGAACTGACGCCGATCGGCCGCCGCGGTGACGAGATGATCCGCCGTCTCGCCGACCGCCTGGTCGGTGTCGATCTGCTCGACCAGGCCGCCGACCTCCTGCAATACCAGGTCGACAAGCGGCTCGAAGGCGCGGCCCGCGCCCAGGTCGCGGCGCGCCTCGCGATGGTCTATCTGATGAACCGCAAGCCCGACCGCGCCATTGCCGCGCTGCGCTCGACCCGGATCGCGGATCTCTCCGGCGAACTGCGCCAGCAGCGGCTGCTGCTCGAGGCGCGCGCGCAGAGCGACGTCGGCCGGCACGATCTCGCGCTCGACATCATCTCGAACATCACCGGCCGCGAGGCAATCCGGCTGCGCGCCGACATCTATTGGGCGTCGCGGCATTGGCGCGAGGCGTCCGAGCAGATCGAGCTCTATTATGGTGACCGCTGGCGCGATTTCACCCCGCTCAACCCGGGCGAGAAGGCCGACATCATCCGCGCCGTGGTCGGCTACGCGCTTGCCGAGGACGCCATCGGGCTGTCCCGGTTCCGCGAGAAATACGCGCCGCTGATGTCCGGCGATGCCGACAAGCTCGCCTTCGACTCGGCCAGCAAGCCGGTCGCGACGTCCAGCGCCGAATTCGCCCAGATCGCGCGAATGGCCGCCAGCGTCGACACGCTCGACGGCTTCATCCGCGAGATGAAGACCCGCTTCCCCGACGCCACCGCCCGCGCGCCGTTGCCCGATCCGGTCGCCACCGGATCGGTGGCTGACAAGCCAAAGGTCGCGCCGGTGAGCGCGCTGCCGGTCATCAAGGGCGAGCGCCGCGCCAGCGCGGCGCCGTAGCAACGCAGGGCTCACGGCCCGGCAGACACCCACGCGGTCGAGATGATCCCATTCGCGTCGAGCGCGATCCGCCAATGCGAGGCACCGTCGGCGTGCCGCACACTGTAGACATCCTCGCCCTGCGCGCCGACGCCGAGAAAGCGGGTCGATTCGATCGCGCCGAGGTCGGCGAGGAAAGGCTGCAGGTGTGGCAATTGCTCGCGGGTCGCCGCGGCGAGCGCGGGGGCCATGTCCGCATAGTCGGGCTGTCCCGAGGCGACCCCCTCGATCAGGCGGCGGAGCGCGGCCTCGGTTCCGGGAGCCGGCGACTGGTTCTTCACACGCTCCGCGGTGCGATTCGCAATCTGCTTCGCGATTGCAGCGCTAATGCGAGGCATCGGCTTGTCGCCATTTTGATGCAGGATCAGTGACGTCGCCTGACCGTCAGCCGCGATGACGAAGCTGATCTGCGCGTCGACCTCCCTGGCTAAAAACTCGGTCTGGCTCTCCGCAAAGAACGGTACGGCACGCTGCCCGGTGAGCTGTACAGCCAAGTGGTGATCCTCGCGCATCACACTGAGGACGGCCTGCTCGCTGAGCTGGTAGAAGCCCGCATAGCGGTCGAGCACCGCCGCAGCGACTGCGATCTCTTGCCGCACCGCGGCCGGCGGCGATCTCGGAGCGGAAGCCGGCACATCGGCAGATCCGCCGGCGGCCTGTATCCGCGCCGCCAGCGTGTTCCAGTCGCGCTGGCCGAACAGTTTGGCGATCAGCTCCAGGCTGTCGCTGTGGGTGAGGGGGATCGATTTGGCGCCGAGCGCATCGCGTAGCGTCTGCGCCATGGTCTTGGCATCACGAAAGTCGCGCATGGGATCAACCTTTGCATCGACGAACGGAAAGCGTCAGGGGCTTGCGTTGCTGACCCGTTCGTGCGGGCAAAGGAAGCCTGAAACATGGCTTGATACCTTCACCGTCCCCGGGGCGGGGTGCAAGCGGCGGGTGGTATCGACCCTGCCAAATGTTCGCCGGGGACGAGCTTTTTGTCAATTGCAACTGGTTGTGATCGCACGCGTGCTCTCGACATCCTGCCGTCAAATCGGCAACCATGGCGTCCGTTGCACAGCGCCGGGAGGACGTCGTTACATGAGCAAGCCGACCAAGACCGAAGCCGAACTCATCGCGATGGCGCGGGCCGAGCTGAGGGCCCATGCCGACTGCCCCGACGGAATCGATATCTCCGTGCTGCGCGACGGCGACAGCTGGGAGTTTCGCGCCAGCGCCAATGACGCCACGGCGGCGAGGCCCGGCTATCCCGAATGCGTCGCGATGCTGGTGCAGATCGGCGACCACCTCAGCAAGCAATATGACGTGAAGGAGTAACGGCGACCGCGAAGCGGGGGGATCGATGGACCGCATCGACGCCATGAAGGTCTTCGTTGCGGCGGTCGACGAGGGCAGCCTCGCCGGTGCCGGGCGGAAGTTGCGGCGCTCGCCGGCAGCGGTCAGCCGGGCGATCGCTTTCCTTGAGCATCATGTCGGCGCCGAGCTGTTACATCGCACGACGCGCTCGCTGAAGCTGAGCGATGCCGGCCAGCGCTATGCAGCCGCATGCCGTCGTATCCTCAGCGAGCTCGAGGAAGCCGATATCTCGGCGGGCGGCGAGCGGTCGGTGCCGCGCGGCACGCTGACCGTCACCGCGCCCGTCGTGGTCGGCGAGGACGTGCTGCGGCCGGTGCTCGATGCCTTCATGACGGACTATCCGGCGGTGTCGGTACGGCTCGTGATGCTCGATCGCACCGTCAATCTGATCGACGAGGGGATCGACGTCGCGCTGCGCATCGCCCATCTCGCCGATTCCAGTTTCATCGCGATCAAGCTCGGCGAGGTGCGCCGCGTGGTCGCGGCATCGCCCGGCTATCTCGCGCAGCATCCGCTGATCAGCGAGCCGGCTGATCTGGCGAAGCACCAGATCATCGCCATGACGCATTTCGGGCTCGACTCCTGGAGCTTCCCGCCGGCCGCGAAGTCGAAGATCGCGCGCGCGGTCCAGTTCACGCCGCGGCTGGTCGTCAACACGGTGCGCGCGGCGGTGGCCTCGGCCAGCGAAGGACACGGCGTCACCCGGCTGTTCTCGTATCACATCGCCGAGGAAATCCGTGACGGGCGGTTGCAGATCCTGCTCGCCGGCGACGAGCATCCTCCGCTGCCGGTGCATCTTTTGGCGCCGCAGGGCCGCTTCGACGTGCCCAAGGTGCGCGCCTTCGTCGATTTCGCGACGCCGCGGCTGAAACGCTATTTCGAGCGGCTGTCGCGCGAGGCCAGCAAGGCTGGCGCCATTCGTTCGCGCCGCGGAAGAGTGTCTGCCGAATAGCGGGCATTCGCGCGGAAAGCGGATGTATCTAGCTTGCTCTCCATCGAAGCGGCACTGGGTCGCTTCAGCAACAGATGGAGAGAGATCATGGGTGCAGAGCAGAAGGTTGCCATCATCACCGGTGCGTCGCAGGGCCTCGGCGAGGCCATCGTCAAGGGCTATCGCGACCGCAACTGGCGCGTCGTCGCCAATTCCCGCAGCATCAAGCCGTCGACCGACAGCGACGTTCTGACCGTCGCAGGCGACATCGGCGATCCCGAAATTGCCGACCGCATCGTCAAGCAGGCGCTCGGGCGCTTCGGCCGCATCGACACGCTGGTCAACAATGCCGGCATCTTCCTGGCCAAGCCGTTCACCGACTACACCGACCAGGACTACGCGCAGGTGCTGGCGACCAATCTCAACGGCTTCTTCTACATCACCCGCCGCGCCGCCAGGGAGATGGTGAAGCAGGGATCCGGACACATCGTGCAGATCACGACCAGCCTCGTCGATCACGCCAACAGCAACGTTCCCTCGGTGCTGGCCTCGCTGACCAAGGGCGGCCTGAACGCCGCCACCAAGTCACTCGCGATCGAATATGCCGCCAAGGGCATCCGCGTGAACGCGGTCTCGCCCGGTGTGATCAGGACACCGATGCACGCGCCGGCAACGCACGACTTCCTCGCCAAGCAGCATCCGGTCGGACGCATGGGCGAAGCCAAGGACATCGTCGACGCCGTGCTGTTCCTGGAAGGCGCGGGCTTCGTCACCGGCGAGATCCTGCATGTCGACGGCGGCCAGAGCGCCGGTCATTAACGAGCACGGTCCGGAGAGTGCCATGCCTATCGTCACCATCCAGGTCACGCGTGAGGGGACGGCGCCGGGTGCCTCGTCCACCACGCCGGAGCAGAAAGCGGCACTGATCAAGGGCGCCAGCGAGCTGCTGCGCGATGTGCTCGGCAAGCCCATGGAGTCGACGTTCGTCGTCATCGAGGAAGTCGACACCGACAATTGGGGTTGGGGCGGGTTGCCCGCGCTGGACTATCGCAAGAAGCTCGCTGCAGCTGCGGCGTCCAAATCTTCCCGCTGAAGGCTTTCCCCAAACCGAATGTGCACCTCTCCCCGATCGGGAGAGGTGAGCCGTGATCGCTGCGAGCGATTGCTGCGATCGCAACTAATCATTTTTCATGAACGGCCGGAGGGCCTACTGCGATGTCCATGTCAGCCAATGTCGATCACCACCGGCGCCATCACGCCGAGCCGCGCCGCGATGCCGGCGGGCCGCTGTGGCTGTCCGCGGCCGCGGGGCTGTGCGCCTCGCTGGTCGGGCTCGGACTGGCGCGCTTCGCCTACACGCCGTTGATCCCGGCATTGATCGCCGCAAAGTGGTTCACGCCGGCGGAAGCAGTCTATCTCGGTGCCGCCAACCTTGCCGGCTATCTCGCCGGCGCGCTGATCGCCCGCGATCTCGGCGCGCGGATCGGCTCGGTGTGGGCGCTGCGCGGCATGATGGTGCTCGCCGCGATCACCTGCTTTGCCTGCGCGGTGCCGATCTCCTTCGTCTGGTTCTTCGGCTTCCGCTTTCTCGCCGGCGTCAGTGGCGGCGTGATCATGGTGCTGGCGGCAACGGCGATCCTGCCGCATACCGCGCCGAGCAAGCGCGGCCTGATCGGCGGCGTGATCTTCGCCGGCGTTGGCCTCGGCGTCGCCGCGTCCGGCACGCTGGTGCCGCTGTTGCTGCAACAGGGCGTCAAGCAGGCCTGGTACGGCCTTGGCGTGCTGTCGGCGGTGCTGACACTGATCAGCTGGAAGGCGTGGCCCGCCGAAGCTCCCGCCGCGCGAGGCGTTGCGGAACAGTCCGTCGCGTCGCACGGCGTGCGCTCGCCGCTGGTGATCGCGCTGTGCCTGGAATATGGCCTCAACGCGCTGGCGCTGGTGCCGCACATGGTGTTCCTGGTCGATTTCGTCGCGCGTGGGCTCGGGCAGGGGATCGCGGCGGGATCGCATTACTGGGTGCTGTACGGCATCGGCGCCGTGGTCGGACCGTTGCTCACGGGACACCTCGCCGATCGCGCCGGCTTCGCCGCAGCACTGCGCGCGGCGTTCCTGATCGAGGCCGTTGCGGTTGCGCTGCCTGCCGTGACGAATTCGCCCGCCGCACTGATTGTGTCGAGCCTGATCGTCGGCGGCTTCACGCCCGGCATCGTGCCGCTGGTGATCGGCCGCATCCACGAACTGATCCCGCATTCCGCGGCGAGCCAGCGTTCAGCCTGGGCGCAGGCCACCACGACCTTCGCGCTGTTCCAGGCGGCGGGCGCCTACGGCCTGTCCTGGCTGTTCGCGCGCGGCGGCGGCGACTATGCGCTGCTGTTCGTGATCGGCGCGGCCGGAGTGGCCGTCGCGTTAGCGATCGAACTGTTCGGCGTCGTCGGACTGCGGCACAAGTCCAGCTAACCGCGCAACGTTTTGGTCAAGACAGCCACGAGGCGATCGACATCGGCCTCGTCGTTGAAAACGTGCGGCGAGATCCGCATCCGGCCGAGCCGCAGCGCGACATGGATGTTCTCGGCGGCGAGGCGCGCGATCAGTTCTTTCGGGATGCCGCCCGCCATGCCGAGGCTCAGGATGTGCGGCGCACGCACGCTGCGCGCCGGCACATTGAGCCCGAGGTCACGCACGCCGCCCGCGATCCGCTCGTTGAGCATCGCGAGCCGCGCGCTGACGGCAGCGGCGCCCCATTCCGCCATCATCTCCATGCCGATCGAGGCCATCTCCAGCGTGATGAAATGATCGCGCTCGCCCATGTCGTAACGCGTGGCGTTGTCGACATAGGCGAGATCGCCGAAATAGACCGGGTTCTCGGAATTCACGTTGCGGCGGCCGCTGGAGGTCTGCTCCAGCGGCACGCCGTTCTGGTGGCGTTTTGCAATGTAGAGGAAGGCGCGGCCGTAGGGGCCGATCAGCCATTTGTAGGTCGGAAACATCACGGCGTCGGGGTCGAGCCTTGTCACGTCCATCGCCACGACACCGGCGCTCTGCGTCGCGTCGATCACGAACATTGCGCCGTGCCGCCGCAGCGCGGCCTGCACCTTGTCGACGTCGATCATGCCGCCGTCCGACCAGTGCACCGAGGAGATTGAGGCGACGCCGACCGGCGGCGCGCCTGGCCGCTCGATCGTTGCAAGCATTGCCGATGTCCAGTCGCCATCGGCGGGCTGGCGCACGGTGTCGACGACGAAGCCCTGCGCCTCGGCGCGGGCGTGCCATTCGAGGACCGGCGAGGAATGGTCATTCTCAAGCACGATGACTCGTGAGCCGCGCGGAATGCTCAGCGCCTTTGCTACCGTCGCGACGCCGTAGCTGATCGCGGGGATCAGCGCGACATCGTCAGGTGCGGCGTTGATCAGGCGGGCCGCCGCGCTACGGGCGCGCTCATGCTGGCGGCCGGCGAAGCCGGGATCGATGGTCCAGGGCTGGCCCTTGCGTCCGACCGCTGCGCGGCCGGCCTCGAGCGTCTTCAGCGGCAGCGGGCTGTAGGACGCCGAATTCAGGTAGCAGACCTCGTGTGGAATCTCGAACAGATGGCGCTGGGAGGGAAGCATGTCGTCTCGCGGCTGGAATTTGCGGATCATGACGTGACGCGGAAGAGCGCGCGCTCAGCCGTCGTACTGGTCCGGCCCCATCGCCCAAGGCGCCTGGTCGTAGCCGTTGGCGAAGGTGCGGTTGGTCTGCGCCGGGTTGCGATTGACCAGCGGCCGCAGATACATCGGGTGGGTAGCGCTGCGCACCTCGTGCTCGACGGTGAACAGATGCCGGCCGTCGGCCGGATCGACGATGTCGCAGAAGCGGTACTGGTACTGGTTGTCCTCGCGGGAGACCAGATTGCGTTCGCGCAGTCGCTGGTAGGGGCCCGAGAAGTCCGTGATGTAGATCTGGATGTGATGGCCGTCGAATTCGCCCTGCGCCGCGTCGCTCTCACGGAAATGCAGATACTGATCCTTGCCGACTTTTGCGCGCGCGACGACGTCGTCGCCGTTCAGAATGCTGGCAGGGATGCCCATGATCTCAGGATAGAACCTGCTGATCGCCTCGGCCGTGCCGCGCGGCACCTCGAACTCGACATAGGGCATGCCGAGCGCGATGCGACCGAACCGTTCGGCGTCCGGTTCAAAGCAGCGTAGCCGGTTGCCCCAGGGGCAGATGGCCTCGACGTGATCATTGCGCTCGCGATAGCTGAACGCGGTGCCCTCGAGCTTGGGCGCGACGGCGGCGAGCCGCTGCAGCAGGGCCTGCCGCCCGGCGATCACGATGCCGGTGTGGCCGCGCAGCACCTGCTGGCGGCCGCTCGGCAGATGAAACTGGCTGCGGCCGACATTCACCCACATGTTGCTGTCGGAGACCATCAGATAGGGATCGCGGGTTAGCCCGATGCCGGCGACGTAGAACAGCGTGGCGAGGCGCTGGTCCGGCACCTGCACGTTGACATGTTCGAGATGGATGGCGTTGCCGAGATCTTCTGCGGCGCGGTCGAATGGCTGCTGCACGGCGCGGCTCCCTGGATGCGGTGCCGCGCATGATAGTGCAACGGTGTGGCCGATCCAGCTGACCGGCCATGAATGTTTCGCAGGGCGCTACCCCCCGTAACTCTGCACCAGGCTGCCGGCGACCAGGGCCCAGCCGTCGACCAGCACGAAGAAGATCAGCTTGAACGGCAGCGAGACCACCACCGGCGGCAGCATCATCATGCCCATCGACATCAGGACCGAGGCGACCACGAGGTCGATGATCAAGAACGGCAGGAACAGCAGGAAGCCGATCTCGAAGGCGCGTTTCAGCTCGGAGATCATGAAGGCCGGCACCAGGATGCGCAGCGACATCTCCTCCGGCGTCGCCGGCGGCGGCTCGCCGGAGAGGTCCATGAACAGCTTCAAATCCTTCTCGCGGACGTTCTTCTGCATGAAGCCGCGCAAGGGGACCGAGGCGCGCTGCAACGCGTCCTCGACGCCGATCTGGTTGGCGACCAGCGGCTTGATGCCGTCGTCATAGGATTTCTGCAGTACCGGCCCCATCACGAAGGCGGTGAGGAACATCGCAAGCGCGATCATCACCGAGTTCGGCGGCGCGGTGGCGGTGCCGAGTGCGGTGCGCAGCAGCGAGAGCACGACCACGATGCGCGTGAACGACGTCATCATGATCAGGATCGACGGCGCGATCGACAGCACCGTGAGCAGCGCAATCAGCTGGATCGCGCGCTCGGTCACGCCGCCATTGCCGCCGCCGAGATTGATGCTGATATCCTGCGCGATCGCCGGATCAGCGAGGGATCCGGCGGCGATCAGGACAGCGATGAAAAAAACTCTACGCGGGACTGCCCCTGGCCTCACGAAGGATTCTTCGGTCGGCCGAGCAGCGAGGCCATCTCGTCCTCGAGATTTTCGAACCCGCTCTTCTGTCCGCCGGCGGGCGGGGCGGGCGGCTCGCTGCGCTGCGGGCGCGCCGGCGGCGCCTCGGGCGCAACCGGCGGCGCGACGGTCTCGCCGGCGCCGGTCGGGCGGCGCAGCGCCGCTTCGAGCCGTTGCGCCATCTCGGCGAGATTGGCGTCGGCGTTCGATGGAGGCGGCGGAGCTGGAGGCCCCTGCGTTGCAGCCGGCGGCGGTGCCTGGGGAGGCGGTGGCGGCGGCGTCACGGCGCGCTCGGTTGTGCGCAGCGGCGGCGGCGCCTTCGGCGGCTCGGCGGCGCGCGGCGGACGCGGGACGACCGGCTCGGAGCGCGGCGGCAGACGTGGCGGCATCGGATCGGGCCGCGGCTCGCCGCGTTCGGGCGTGAAGCCCGCGAGCGGATCGCTGCGACGCTCGGCGATCGGCGGCGGGGGCCGGCGCAACTCGTCGGCGAAGGAGGGCCGCGTCTGACGCGGCGGCAGCTCCGGCTCGGGAAGGTCGAAATTGTCGGAGCGGGCGGCTTCGCTCTCGTTCCAGGCTGCATCCGGAAGCGGCGCCACGCGCGGCGGCGCGGCATCGGCTGCGACCGCGGGCCGGGTCGACATTTGATCGCGCGCGGGCATCGCGCGGACGATATTCGGCTCGACGACGATATCGGTGGGACCGCCGATCATCAGGAGATGCTCGATGTTGTCGCGGCGGACCAGCACCAGGCGGCGCCGTCCGTCGACGGCGGCAGCGTCAATCACCGCCAGGCGCGGCATGCGCCCGCGGTTGGCGTTGGCCCCGAGGCGGTTTCCGGCGAAGCGGCGGACGAGCCATGCGGTCACGCCGATCAGCGCCAGCACGACAACGAATGCCAAGACGAATGTAATGACCTGCATATTGGAGTCCCCGGCCATCTTGGCCTTCCTCAGCTTTCGCCATCAACGAGCGCGGATTGATAGGTGCGGTTTGCCCAGCGAATCGCGCCCGAGATTCGCCTTATTTCTTAATTCCCAGCGGCTTGCAGCCCACTGTTCTATTAATAAACCAAGAATCGCTTGTCCCAAAACGACTTCTCAGTGCCCCACACTGTCTTGGTTTGTGCTGGTTAACGCAGCATTCGTGGCGAAAATGCGCTCGCAGGCTGCAGTTGCGGCGTTCTCCACGGATCCGTCCGGCATTTTAACCACCCGTTAACCATACACCGGGCAAATTCTGCCTACCTCGGAAGAGCCCAGAGGTTAACGGAGCCGCGGCGATGGCCATGAACGATCTCCCGATCCTGTCGGCGTTGCGCACCAAGATGCAGTGGCACCAGGAGCGCCAGCGGGTGCTCGCCGAGAACATTTCCAATTCCGACACCCCGAACTTCCGGCCGCGCGACCTGGTCGAGCCGAAGTTCGACCGGGCCGGCGCCACGGTCGGCGGCGGCGTGGGGACGCTGCCGATGATGCAGACCAGCGCCACCCACATGGCGGCGTCCGGGGCGCCCGACAGCTTCGACAACGATCGCGGCAAGAGCGGGTTCCAGACCCGCCCGGCCGGCAACGCGGTCAATCTCGAGGAGCAGATGCTGAAAGTGTCGGCCAACCAGATGGACTATGCGGCCGTCACCTCGCTCTACAGCCGTAGCCTGCATCTGCTGAAGACTGCGATCGGCAAGGGCTAGAGCAAGGGTTAGCCCGCCTGACGGCGGCAGGAGGATCCCATGGCAGATGGAACAAGCGATTTCGCCCGCTCGATGAGCATCGCAACCTCAGGCCTGCGCGCGCAGGCGGGACGCATGCGGGTGATCTCGGAAAATATCGCCAATGCCGATTCGACGGCGCAGACCGCGGGCGGCGATCCTTACCGTCGGAAGGTGCCGACCTTCTCATCCACGCTCGATCGCACGCTCGACGCCCAGGTCGTGGCGCTGGGCCGGATCCGCCCCGACCAGTCTTCGTTCCGTGTCAAGCACGAGCCGGGCAATCCGGCGGCGGACGCCTCGGGCAACGTCAAATATCCGAACGTCAATGCGATGGTCGAAATGACCGACATGCGCGACGCCCAGCGCTCCTACGAGGCCAACCTCAACATCATCAGCGCGACGCGGCGGATGATCCAGCGCACGCTCGACATCCTCAAGTCCTGACGCAACAAGAACAGGGAACGTAAATCATGGCTTCACCGACAGTCGCCGCCAACGCCTACGCCAACCTCGCCAAGATGATGGAGCGCGGCGGCGCCGAGAAGGCCGGGCAGGCCGTCGCCGGCCCATCCTTCAGCGCGCTGCTGAAGGACTCCGTCGGCAGCGTCCTGGAGGCGGGCAAGAAGTCCGACGCGCAGACCATGGCGATGGCCTCGGGCAAGGCGAACGTGATGGACGTGGTGACGGCGGTCGCCGACACCGACGTTGCGGTGTCGACTCTGGTCTCGGTGCGCGACCGCGTGATCCAGGCCTATGAAGACATCATGAAGATGCCGATCTGACGTCACTTGCGACGCCATCCCGGGGCGATGCGCAGCATCGAGTCGGGATCTCGAGGTTCCGGGTTCGATGCTTTGCATCGCCCCGGGAACGACGGTGCAAACAACTGACAGCGAGAACTCAACAATGACCGGCCCCGAAACCCTCGACGTGGCGCGCGATGCGATCTGGACCATCGTGGTGGTGTCGTCGCCCCTTATGGTGGTCGGCCTCGTGGTCGGCGTCGTGGTGTCGCTATTCCAGGCGCTGACGCAGATCCAGGAACAGACCCTGATCTTCGTGCCGAAGATCCTCGCGATCTTCGTCACATTGCTGCTGGCGCTGCCGTTCATGGCGGACTCGCTCTCCAGCCACATGATGCGGATTTCATCGCGAATCATCGGCGGTTGATGCACTAATGCCGCGGTCATGCGCATCGATGTCTCCCTGCTGCCGGCGCTGGCCGCGATCTTCGTGCTGGTCTTCGCGCGTGTGGGCGCGATGGTGATGCTGCTGCCCGGTTTCGGCGAGAGCAACATCCCGGCGCGGGTCAAGCTGTCGATCGCGCTATTGCTGACGCTGATCATCCTTCCCCTGCATCGCAACGCCTATCATGTCGATCTGACGTCGATCTCCTCGCTCGGCGTCCTGATGGTGCATGAGCTCATCATCGGCATCGTGCTCGGCGCGACCGCGCGGGTGACGCTGTCGGCGCTCAACGTCGCGGGTTCCGTGATCGCGCAGCAGCTCGGCCTCGGCTTCGTCACCGCTGTCGATCCGACCCAGGGGCAGCAGGGCCAGATCATCGGCAACTTCCTCACCATCCTCGGCCTCACGCTGCTGTTTGCGACCGACAGCCACTATCTCGTCATTGCGGCGCTGAGCGAGAGCTACCGCATCTTCTCGCCGGGCGAGATCATGCCGACCGGCGATGTCGCCGCGCTTGCGACGTCGGCCTTCTCCGCTGCCTTCAAGATCGGCCTGCAGCTGTCCGCGCCGTTCCTGGTGTTCGGCCTCGTCTTCAACATCGGGCTTGGCGTGCTGGCGCGGCTGATGCCGCAGATGCAGGTCTATTTCGTCGGCGTGCCGCTCTCGATCATGGTCGGGTTCCTGATCTTCGGCGTCGTGCTCGCCGCGATGATGAACACCTATCTCGACTATTTCCTCGGCGTCATGCGCCAGCTCGCTCCGATGAATTAGGAGGAGAAGAAGTGGCGGACGATACCGAAGACAAAACAGAAGACCCTACGCAAAAACGTCTCGATGAAGCCCTCGAGAAAGGTGACGTCGTCAAGAGCCAGGAGGTCAACACCTGGTTCGTGATCGCCGGCGGCACCTTGGTGCTGTCGACCTTTTCGGGCTCGATCGGCAGCGGCATCTTGATGCCGCTGCGCAACCTGATCGCCAATTCATGGATGATCCGCACCGACGGCGCCGGCCTGCTGGCGCTGACCCAGTCGCTCGGTTACGCGGTGGTTGCCGCGATCGGCGTGCCGTTCCTGATGCTGGCGCTGGCCGCGATCGCGGGCAACATGGTGCAGCACCAGCTGGTGTGGTCGGGCGAGCAGCTGAAGCCGAAATTCTCCAAGATCTCGCCGGCCGCCGGCTTCAAGCGGTTGTTCGGCAAGCAGGCGGTGGCGAATTTCCTGAAGGGCCTGTTCAAGCTGATCGCGCTCGGCGCCGTGATGGTCGCGGTGCTGTGGCCCGACCGGATGCGGATGGAATCCTTCCTGCGGGTCGATCCGGCCGAGCTGCTGCCCGCCATCACCGGCATGACGGTGCACCTGCTGGCGGCGGTGGTGGCCATCCTCGCTGCGGTCGCGATCGCCGATTACTTCTTCCAGTACCGGACCTGGTACGAGCGTCACAAGATGTCGCTGCAGGAGATGAAGGAGGAGTTCAAGCAGTCGGAAGGCGACCCGCACGTCAAGGGCAGGATCAAGCAATTGCGGGTCCAGCGCGCCAAGAAGCGCATGATGGCCCAGGTTCCGAAGGCCTCGGTGATCATCACCAACCCGACCCACTACTCGGTGGCGCTGGCCTACGACCGCAGCATGTCGGCGCCGATCTGCGTCGCCAAGGGCGTCGACAATCTTGCCTTCAAGATCCGGGAGATCGCCAAGGAGCACGACATTCCGATCGTGGAGAACGTGCCGCTGGCCCGGGCGCTCTATGCGACGGTCGAGCTCGACCGGGAGATCCCGGTCGAGCACTATCACGCGGTTGCCGAAATCATCGGCTACGTGATGCGGCTGAGGCGCGGCCTGTCCGGCCTGCGGCAGTAAGGGGCGGAAAACCCGCTTGAAATGCGCGTAACTTGCGAAATTGACGCCTGATGGACTTGCGTTTTCGGGTCCGATTCAGGCACTCAGGGGCGAGGTGGCCGGCCGGTCGCCTTCGTGATGCAGACGAGCCATGTCTCTCCAGATGACCGCCGATAGCAACGATCCTTCCGTGACCGAGCCGTTCGTGGCCCACGGGCCAGCGCGGCGGAATGGCAGCATCCTGCTGGTGGTCCTGATCGCCGCCGGCATCGTCGCGGTGGCGGTCTGGCTGATGACCATCGGCCGCACCGAGGCGCAGCCCTATATCCTCGGCGTGCTGGCGCTGCTCGCCACCGTCGGGCTGTTCAACCTGTTCGCCCTTGCCGCCGGCATCATCCGCTTCTCCGACCGTGCCACCGATGATCCGGTGATGGCGCGGATCGCCGACCAGGCCCAGGAAGGGCTCGTCGTCACCGACTCCCGCGGCCACGTGGTCTATTCCAACGCCGCCTATCTCACGCTGACCGGCGCGGCCGGGCCGCAGGACGTCCGTCCGGTCGAGCGCGTCTTCATCGGCAACCCCGATGTCTCCGAGGCCGTGTTCCGCCTTTTGAAGGCTGCCCGCGAGGGCAAGCGGCAGCAGGAGGAGGTCCGCGTCGCCGGCCACGAGGCCGGCCAGGGCCGCTGGCTGCGGCTGAGGGTACGCCCGCTCGGCGAGGGCAAGCGCGATGCGAAATACGCGGTTTGGTCGATCGCCGACGTCACCCGCGACCGCGAGCGCCAGGAAGACGTGTTCCAGGAGCTGCGGCACGCGATCGAATATCTCGATCACGCGCCGTGCGGCTTCTTCTCGGTCAATCCGGCCGGCGAGATCGCCTATGTCAACGCCACGCTGGCCAACTGGCTGGACTACGATCTGGCCGAGATCGGCTCGGGCGGCCTGAAACTGACCGACATCGTCTCGGGCGACGGTGCGGCGCTGTTGACCTCGATTGCGGCGGTGCCGGGCGAGGTCAAGACCGAGGTGTTCGACATCGACCTGCGGATGCGGGGCGGCAAGACCGTGCCGGTGCGGCTCTATCACAAGCTTGCCTTCGGCGCCGACGGCGCGGCGGGCGCCTCGCGCACGCTGGTGATCAGCCGCGCCCGCGACGAGCATTCCGATCCGGAGCGCGCCGCCGAGGTGCGCTTCATGCGCTTCTTCGACCATACGCCGATGGCGATCGCGACCGTCGATCGCGGCGGCAATGTGGTCGGCGCCAATGCGCGCTATGCCAAGCTGGCGCAGGGCCTGAACGGCGACGGCGGCGCCGCCAAGTCGATCTTCCGCGCGGTCAATCCGCGCGACCGCGGCCTGCTGATCGCCGCGATCAACCAGGCGGCCGAGGGCCAGGGCGACATCGCGCCGGTCGAGGTCATGCTCGACGGGCCCAAGGAGCGCTTTGCCCAGTTCTTCGTTACCACCGTCGAGAAGGACGAGCGCGACGCCGAGACCGCGATCGTCTACATGCTCGAGACCACCGAGCGGCGCGCGCTGGAAAACCAGATCAACCAGTCGCAGAAGATGGAGATGGTCGGCCAGCTCGCCGGCGGCATCGCGCACGACTTCAACAACGTGCTGTCGGCCATCATGATGGCCAACGACTTCCTGCTGAACGCGCACAAGCCGACTGACCCGTCGTTCCAGGACATCATGCAGATCAAGCAGAACGCCACCCGCGCCGCGACGCTGGTGCGGCAGCTGCTTGCATTCTCGCGCCGCCAGACGCTGCGGCCGCAGGTGCTCGATCTCGGCGATGCATTGAGCGACCTCACCATGCTGCTGCGCCGGCTGATCGGCGAGAAGGTCAAGCTCGACCTCGTGCATGGCCGCGACCTGTGGCCGGTGAAGGTCGACGTCTCGCAGTTCGAGCAGGTGGTGGTCAATCTCGCGGTCAACGCGCGCGACGCGATGCCCGATGGCGGCAAGCTGATCATCCGCACCGCCAACGTGCCGACCGAGGAGGCCGCCCAGCTCGCCAACAAGGGCATGCCGGCGGCGGACTATGTGAAGATCGAGATCGCCGACACCGGCACCGGCATTCCGGCCGAGATCATCGACAAGATCTTCGAGCCGTTCTTCTCGACCAAGGAAGTCGGCAAGGGGACCGGCCTCGGCCTGTCCACGGTCTACGGCATCGTCAAGCAGACCGGCGGCTTCGTCTATGTCGATTCCGTGCCGGGCGGCGGCACCACGTTCCGGATCTACCTGCCGCGGCATCGCCAGGAGCAGGAGGTCGCACCGGAGGCCCAGGTCGGCAACGGTGCGGCCAAGGAAACCGCCGCCGCCACGGAGGCCGCCAAGCCGAAGCCGGATCTGACCGGGCAGGGCACCATCCTGCTGGTGGAGGACGAGGACGGCCTGCGCTCGCTCAATGCGCGCGGCCTGCGTTCGCGCGGCTACAGTGTGATCGAGGCGGCGAACGGCGTCGAGGCGCTGGAGGCGTTCGAGGAGAAGAACGGCGCCGTCGATCTCGTCGTCTCCGACGTCGTGATGCCGGAGATGGACGGCCCAACACTGCTGAAGGAAATGCGCAGCCGCAACGCGGAGCTGAAGATCATCTTCGTCTCAGGCTATGCCGAGGACGCGTTCGAGAAGAGCCTGCCGGAGAACCAGCAGTTCGCGTTCCTGCCCAAGCCCTTCACGCTGACGCAGCTGGTCGCCGCGGTGAAGGAAACCATGACGGCGAATTAGCCGCGCGGCGAAGCGGGTTGCGGATTCACCTGTTCCAGGGAGGTGGCGGGCGGGTGCTGTTCCGGTTGAATCTCGACGGCATCTCGAGGTAGGACGCGGCGTCGCATCCACAAGGACCATAGTGTCACATCTCCGCGACCGAGGGCCGCAGCCGTGGTTCCCGTTTCCCGCTTCACTTTTAACCGGCCCTGCCCATCTTAGGGGCGTTTCCCCATGCCGGGGAATCCTTTGAGGAAACCAACATGAATTTCTCGCAACGCACGCGTGGAATTGTTCGGGCGATCGCCGTCGCGATGGCGCTGGCGCTGCCCGTGATGATGACCGTTTCGGCGGCCGACGCCCGCGTTGGCGGCGGCGGCTCGCGCGGCTCGCGGACATTCTCCGCGCCGCCCTCGACCAACACGGCGCCGGGCTCGGTTGCGCCGATGAACCGCACCTTCAGCCAGCCTGGTAGCCCGAACATGGGCTCGCCGGCGGCGGCGAATTCCGGCGGCCTGTTCGGTCGCGGCGGAATGGGCCGCGGCCTGCTCGGCGGCCTGGCCGCGGGCTTCCTTGGCGCCGGCCTGTTCGGCATGCTGTTCGGCGGCGGGCTGTTCTCGGGTCTCGGCGGCCTGTCGTCGATGCTCGGCCTCTTGCTGCAGATCGGTCTGATCGTGCTCGTGGTTCGCCTTGCTATGTCGTGGTGGCAGCGCCGCAACACGCCGGCCGCCGCCTATGCGGGTGGCCCCGACGTCGGCCCCGGTCCGCAGGCGAACGCCCGCTCGGGCTTCGGCTTCGGCCTCGGCGGCGGATCGAATGCGCCGGTCGAGATCGCGCCGGGCGACTATGAGACGTTCGAACGGCTGCTCGGCGACATCCAGACCGCGTGGTCGAACGAGGACATCGCGAAGCTGCACACGCTCGCGACTCCGGAGATGGTGTCGTACTTCTCGAAGGATCTCGAGGAGAACAAGGCGCGCAACGTCACCAACAAGGTGACCAATGTGAAGCTGCTGCAGGGCGATCTGGCGGAAGCCTGGCGCGAAGGCGACAGCGAGTATGCGACGGTCGCGATGCGCTACTCGCTGGTCGACACCGTGCTCGAGCGCGGCACCGGCCGTCAGGTCGGCGGCGGCACGCAGCCGGAGGAGGTCACGGAGGTTTGGACCTTCGTGCGCCAGCGCGGCGGCAATTGGGAGCTTTCGGCGATCCAGCAGACCAACTGATCGGTTGCCGGAGATGACAGATACAAGGCGCCGCGGCCTGGTCCGCGGCGCCTTTGTTTTGTGCATTCAGTCACATGTCGCGGCGCCGGAATATCCGGAGGGCCTGCGGGTTGATCTCAGCGGACCATAACAACCATCGGGAGGATTGAGATGAAGATCGTTGCGCATATTGCGGTTCCGGCCTGTCTTGCGTTCGTCGTCGTGGCGGCGCCGCCGGCGGCGGCGCAGACCGCCGACACCAGCTTCTTCCTGACCAGCAACGGCATCGGCAACGGCGGCAATCTCGGCGGGCTCGCCGGCGCCGACAATCACTGCCAGACGCTGGCGCAGGCCGCCGGCTTCGGGGCGCCGAAGACCTGGCGCGCCTATCTCTCGACCCAGGCGGCCGACGGCAAGGCAGCAGAGAATGCGCGCGATCGTATCGGCAAGGGACCGTGGAAGAATGTAAAGGGCGTCGTGGTCGCCAAGGACGTCGCCGACCTGCACAGCGCCGGCAACAATCTCACCAAGCAGACCGCCCTGTCCGAGAAGGGCGAGGTCGTCAACGGTGCCGGCGACACGCCGAACCGCCACGACGTGCTGACGGGATCGCAAGCAGACGGTACGGCGTTTGCGGCCGGCGAGGACCGCACCTGCAAGAACTGGACAAGCAGCACGCAAGGCGCCGCGATGCTCGGGCATTTCGACCGCAAGGGCCTGCGCGACGACGAGCCGTCAAAATCCTGGAACACGTCGCATCCCTCGCGCGGTTCCGACGGCGGCTGCTCGCAGGCCGACCTGAAGAGCACCGGCGGCGACGGCCTGCTGTACTGCTTCGCGGCGAACTGAGGGAGCCCATCTGCTTCGTCATTGCAAGCGCAGCAAAGCAATCCATCCTGCACGTAGGTGCGGAGCGATGGATTGCTTCGTCGCTTCGCTCCTCTCAATGACGGGATAGTGCGATCGCGCTCTTCCTGCGCTTGACGGTCTTCTTTGCGGTCTTCTTGGCAGCCTTCCTTTTCTTCGCGGTTTTCTTCTTGGCCGTGAAATAGGCCTCGACCTTCTTCGAGGAATGTCCGACGGCTGCGACCGCGGTCTTGAGCCGGGCAGGGGTCACCTTGAACTTCTTCGACCAGTAGCGGACCTCGTAGGGCTCGCTGATCGCGATCCGCGCGCGGTCGGCGGCCTTGTGGCGCTGCTCCTTGAAATGGGCTTCCACCTTCTTGGCGGAGTGCCCGACCTTCTTGACGGCGGCTTTCAGCTTCGCCGGCGTGACCTTGAACTTCTTGGACCAGTACGCAACTTCGTAGGACTCGCTCAACGCGATCAGAGCGCGATCCGCCGCGCCCCGCTTCTTCTTGCTGTCCGCCATAAGATGATCCTTCATCGAAGATTCGACGTTGGAACCTTAGCAGCCTCTGTGCGGTTCGCACAGGCAGCGGTGCGCGATGGACGATCTGATCGCGGCGTGGCTACGATCGAGGTGAAGCGAACCGATGCGGCGAAGTTTTCGGAGGTAAGTGCATGCACTATCAGCTCTACTACTGGCCGATGATCCAGGGCCGCGGCGAATATGTCCGCCTCGCGCTCGAGGATGCGGGCGCCGGCTACACCGATGTCGCGCGCGCCAAGGGCGGCATGGGTGCCATGACGAAGATGATGGAGGCACACAAGGGCACGCCGCCCTTTGCGCCGCCGTTCCTCAAGGCCGGCAGTCTCGTGATCGGACAGACCGCCAACGTCCTGCTCTATCTCGGCGCGCGCCACGGTCTGGCGCCGAAGGCTGAGGGCGGAAAGCTCTGGGTGCACCAGCTGCAGCTGACGATCGCGGACTTCGTGGTGGAGATCCACGATACCCATCATCCGCTCGGGCCATCGCTGTATTACGAGGACCAGAGGGCTCCGGCGAAGAAGCGCACCGGGGAGTTCTGGGATTCGCGGGTGCCGAAATATCTCGGCTATTTCGAGGACCTCGTGCAAGCCAACCGCGGTGCGTTCGTCACCGGCCGCCGGCTGACCTACGCCGACCTGTCGCTGTTCCAGATCGTGGACGGCCTGCGCTACGCGTTTCCGAAGCGGATGGCGGCGTTCGAGAAAAAGATCCCGCGGCTGATCGCGCTGCGCGGTCGCGTCGCCGAGCGGCCGAACATCAAGGCGTATCTGGCCAGCGAGCGGCGGATTCCCTTCAACGAAGAGGGCATTTTCCGGCGCTACAAGGCGCTGGATTTGTAGGCACCGTCATTCCGGGGCGCAAAGCGTGAACCTCAGATGATGCGCAATTGCGCATCGGGGAATCTCGAGATTCCGGGTTCGGTCCTGCGGACCGCCCCGGAATGACTGTCGTCACCGGCTCCGCCCATCCACCGGCGTCATCGCGATCTTCGACAGGTCGATGCCATCGATGCAGCTGACATTCAGCGCCACGATGTCGGTGCCGTCGGGCTTTTTGCCGCGCGCGAACACGTCGACGCCGCAATCGACGCAGAGTTGATGGCGGATCGCATGGCGGTTGAAGAGATATTCCTTGAGGTTCTCGGCGCCGGCGCGAAGCTGGAAGCTCGACGGCGGCATGAACACGAAGTGCAGGCCCTTCTTGGTGCAGATCGAGCAGTTGCAGGCCGTCACCATGGCCATATCGGTGGTGCATTCGAAGCGGACCTGTCCGCAATGGCAACCGCCGGTGTAGGTCTTGCTCTCCGCCATGATGATCCCTCACCACAGCCCGGGCACGAGGCGGTAGCGCACCCGTGCCGCATAATCGGCGTAGCCTGACAATCCCGTCACCAGCGTGCGCTCCTCGATCCCTGTGCGGATCGCAAACATCACGAAGAACACCGGCACGAAGGCGAGGCCCCACCAGGAGCCGAGCGTCAGCGGCACGCCGATGAAGAACAGCATCACGCTCGTATACATCGGATGGCGGACCAGCGCGTAGGGACCGGTCGAGATGACGTGATGGTCGCGCTCGGTCTGTACCTTCACGACCGGGGCGGCGAACGAGTTGGTGCGGAACACCCAGAGGATCAGCACGGTCGATAACAGGTACAGCACAAGGCCGAGCACGATCAGCGGCACGCCGTCATTGACGCCGCCAAAGCGCCGGTCGAGCCCCATCGCGACGAACCACAGCACGGCAACGACCAGGAACACCAGCATGAACCGCTTGTCCTCGGTGGGCTGGCCCTCGCGCGCGGTGAGGCGCATGCGCTCGGCCAGCAGCCCGGGATCGACCTTGGCGAGCCACAGCCCGCAGGCCGGCCCGATCACGGCCGAGGCGATCAGATAGGCCCATGCGCCGGTCCAGTGCAGCGTACCGGCGCAGGCAAACAGCAGCACGGCCATGGCGATGACGAAGAAGGTATTCTGCAGAAGGAGCTTTGCGATCATGAGCGGCTCCGCGCGATTCCAGTCGATATTATCGCACCGTTTTCCCGGCAAACATGCGACCGCAGCGATCAACTTTCGGAGCAGGCGAGGCGTTCCTGCGTCGCGACTGTATTGACAATCATATAAGCAATTGCTTATATATTTTCATGCCTGCCGCCACGCAGCTGACCGATGTGTTGAAGACCCTCGCGGACCCGACGCGGCGGGCGGTGTTCGAGCGGATTGCGCGGGAAGGCGAGATCGCCGCGACCGGTCTGGTGCAGGGTTCAAAGGTGTCGCAGCCAGCGGTGTCGCAACATCTGCGCGCGCTGCGTGATGCCGGGCTGGTCGCCGAGCGGCGCGAGGGCCGACATATCCATTATCGCATCGCGCCGAAGGGGCTCGGTCCGCTGATCGACTGGCTTGGCCACTACGAGACGTTCTGGGCCGAGCGCTTCGCAAATCTGGAACGGCTGTTGAAGGAGAGTGAGCGATAGGTGAGACGCACGCGATCACGGTCGAGAAGGTGCTGCCCTACGCGGCCGAGAAGATCTGGCGGACGCTGACGACGAGCGATCGGATCGCGAAGTGGCTGATGCCGAACGATTTCGTGCCGGCCGTTGGCCATCGCTTCAACTTCCACACCAGGCCGATGGGCGACTGGGATGGTGTCGTGCATTGCGAGGTGCTGGATTGCGATCCGCCGCGCCTGTTGCGCTACTCCTGGAAGGGCGGCGCTGATACCAATCCGGAATACGGCTCGAAGCTCGACACGATCGTCACCTGGACGCTGACGCCGGTCGAAGGCGGTACCCATCTGCGGATGGTGCATGACGGCTTCGTGCTGCCGGGCAACCGCTTCGCCTTCGACATGATGAGCCCGGGATGGGGCCGGGTGCTCGACGCCATCGCGCGCATCACCGGCGAAGCCTGATCACTCGTTGTTGCCGCGGCGAACCGTGATCGAGGCGTCGGTCTTGTTGCGGGTGCATTCGAGGTTGAGGCGGCGATAGCGCATCGTGATGGTGTTGCCGCGCAAGATGCCCATGCGCTTCAGGCAGCGCGAGGTGCCGGTGACGGCGTCGTCCTTCGGCACGGTGAAGATCAGCGCCGTGGCGGAGCCCACCAGGTTGAAGAACTCCGGCTTCATCTTGCGATCGGTCTTGGCGTAGAGCTCGATCGAATAATCCTTGCCGCGGCAGCCGAGCGACAATTCCTTCGCCGCCGGGTGCGTGAGGTAGGTGATGTTGGCGGCGCTGAAATTGACCTTCAGCCCGTCGATCTGGCCGGCGAGCTGCTTGGCGATGTCCACGCAGGGATCGGCATGCGCAGGCGCTGCGACGAAAACCGCCGCCAGCGCGAACAGCGCGGCCGGCAGAGTGGAGCGGATGCTCAAAGGCAAGCGTCGGCGCAACGATGCTGTCACGAAATACCCCCCGCGGTATGAAAGTACGCGAAGTTACATGCAGGCTCCCGCGGAGCGCGTCAATACGGCGACGTCAGGACGCGCACCTGCCGTCCGGCGCTTTGGAAGCCCCGGCGGCCCGGCGTTCGCAATCGTTGCCATACGTCTTGCCGTCGCAGCCGCATACCGGCTTGAAGATCTTGTTGCAAATCGTCGGGCGGAACGCGCAGGTGCCGGTCTGGTCGAAGCGGCCGCAGGTCCCGGGCTTGAACTGGCAGAACTGGCCGCGACCGCTGCATTGCAGTCCAGCAAGGCCGCCGCACGGCTTGCCGAGGCGGGCGGCATCGGCGCCGGTCGGGATCGCGATCAACATGGCCAGCGCCGCGAGCCAGACGAAAAGCGCTGTCTTCATGAAGGTCTCCTGATGGCTTCCTGATGGTTTCCCTGGCCGTTCCGCGGCTTGCCGGCGTTGTGGCAACCTGGGATTACGATGGCATGAAACATAGCACGTGGATTGCCAGTCCCGCGCATGGCTGGAAGGCGGCCCGCTTCCCTTTCCTTTGTCGGAAAAAGGCTTAGAACGGCTCTACATTGCCGGCGGCGCCGCGGCCGGCACCGGCCTTTCGAAACCGACGAGCAGCTCATGAACGCCCCCTCAGCCTTTCCCGACCAGCAGAAGCCCGTTCCGCCCTACAAGCACACACCCTTGTTCCCGCTTGGTGCCGACACCACGCCCTACAAGAAGGTGACGAGCGAGGGCGTCCGGGTCGAGAAGGTGCTGGGCAAGGACATGCTCGTGGTGTCGCGGGAGGCGCTGCGCGCGCTCTCCGAGGCCGCCTTCGGCGACATCAACCACTATCTGCGGCCGGGCCATCTGAAGCAGCTCCGTTCGATTCTCGAGGACAAGGAAGCCAGCGATAACGACAAGTTCGTCGCCTTCGACTTCCTGAAGAACGCCAACATCGCGGCCGGCGGCGTGCTGCCGATGTGCCAGGACACCGGCACCGCGATCATCATGGGCAAGAAGGGATGCAACGTCATCACCGACGGCGACGACGAGGCCGCACTGTCCGAAGGCGCGCGCGATGCCTATCTGCGCCGCAATCTGCGATACTCGCAGGTAGCTCCCTTGTCGATGTATGAGGAAAAGAACACCGCCAACAACATGCCGGCGCAGTGCGAGATCTACGCCGAGGGCGACGACGCCTACAAGTTCATGTTCATGGCCAAGGGCGGCGGTTCCGCCAACAAGAGCTTCCTGTTCCAGGCGACGCCCTCGGTGCTGACCAGGGATCGCCTGCTCGCCTTCCTGAAGGAGAAGGTGCTGACGCTGGGCACCGCGGCATGTCCCCCGTATCACCTTGCGATCGTGATCGGCGGCACCTCGGCCGAGCTCTGCATGAAGACCGTGAAGCTTGCCTCCGCGCGCTATCTCGACGCGCTGCCGACCCACGGCTCGGCCGACGGCAATGCATTCCGCGATCTCGAGATGGAGCAGGAAATCCTCAAGATGACGCAAAGCTTGGGGGTGGGCGCGCAGTTCGGCGGCAAATATTTCTGCCACGACGTACGCGTGATCCGCATGCCGCGCCACGGCGCCTCGCTGCCGATCGGGCTCGGCGTGTCATGCTCGGCGGACCGCCAGGTGCTCGGCAAGATCACCAGGGATGGCGTCTATCTCGAGGAGCTCGAGCACAATCCGGCGCAGTATCTGCCCGCGGTGGAGCAGTCGCTTGGCGGCGAGGTCGTCAAGATCGACCTCAACAAGCCGATGAAGGAGATCCTCGCGACGCTGTCGCAATATCCGATCAAGACCCGCGTCTCGATGACCGGCACCATGATCGTCGCACGCGACTCCGCGCATGCCAAGCTGCGCGAGCGGCTGGAGAAGGGCGAGCCGCTCCCCGACTATTTCAAGAACCATCCGGTCTACTACGCGGGTCCGGCCAAGACGCCCGATGGCTACGCCTCCGGTGCGTTCGGCCCGACCACGGCGGGACGCATGGATTCCTTCGTCGACCAGTTCCAGGCCGCGGGCGGATCGATGGTGATGGTCGCCAAGGGCAACCGCGCGGTCGCGGTGCGCGAGGCCTGCAAGAAGCATGGCGGCTTCTATCTCGGCTCGATCGGCGGCGCCGCGGCGAACCTCGCCGAGCACTGCATCAAGAAGGTCGAGGTGGTCGAGTATCCCGAGCTCGGCATGGAAGCGATCTGGCGCATCGAGGTGGTCGATTTCCCGGCCTTCATCATCATCGACGACAAGGGCAACGACTTCTTCAAGGAATTGAATCTCGGTTGAGGATCGGGGTTGATTGCGGTCGGCCTCGACGGATTTTCCAAAGGCTGGGTCGCCGTTACCATCGACGGCGACCGGCGTACGATTTCCTTTCACACCGACATTGCGGACGCGCTTTCGCGTCCGTTCGATCGCGCCGGGATCGATATCCCGATCGGTCTGACCGATGACGGCGAGCGCGATTGCGACCTTCTCGCGCGCGTGAGATTGCGCCCGCACACCTCGCGCGTCTTCACCGGCGCGCGGCGCTGGCTGTGGCAGCAGTTTGACGATCCCGATCTCGCGAATGCGGAAGCACTGCGCCGCGGCCAGACCCGCGTGTCGCGCCAGCTCTGGCATCTCGGCAAGAAGATCATGGAGGTCGACGCGTTCGTGCGCGCGAACGCCGCGCGCGATATCCGCGAGGTGCATCCCGAACTGGTGTTCTTGCAGCTGAACGGCGGCGAGCCGTTGCCGCGCAAGAAGTCGGAGGAGGGCGATGCGCTGCGCTGCAGGCTGCTGAAGCGATCAGGCTTCCGCGAGATCGATCGCTGGCTCACCGAGGTGCGCATCGGCACCGGCGCGAAGCGCGACGATGTGCTGGATGCGTGTGCAGTGGCGCTGGCTGCGCGCGAACCAAGCGGAAGCGTTCCCGAAGCGCCGCCGCGTGACGCGCACGATCTGCCGATGCAGATCTGGTTCTAACTGCAGTTCGTCACCTGGTTGGAGCACAGGCTGCGCCACCAGCCGCGCACGCCGTCATGGCTCTCCACCAGCGCCCAGTGCCCGCTGCAGGCGAGGATGCGTTTCGGACCATCGTCGGTATCGAACTCACCGCCAAGCTTGCGCAGCGCCGGCGTCCACTTGGCATCGACGAAGGGCGCCTGGAACAGCCCGCCCATGCGGGTGTAGCCGTTGGCGTAGCTCGCGCCGACCTTGTTGGCGGCAACCCATCCGCGCCCGGCATAAGGCTTTGGCGCGTTGCGCGGATAGCGCTTGTCATCCTCGTAGGCTTTGCCCGGCGGCATCGCGCCCTCGATCAGAAACCAGCCGTCCTTGAAGCCGATGATACGAAACTCGGTGAGCCAGCCGCTCTCCGGCGTGTTCTCGGCCCCGCCCATCTTGAGATGGTAGGGTGGCGGCAGCTTGCCGAGCACGCGTGCCTTCACCGACGGCTCAGCGCGCACGTTGAGGCCCGCGAGGTCCTTATCCTCCGACCAGGCGCCGAGGTCGCATGGCTCGGTGCCAGCGGGCAATGCGTTTCGGTTCGCGTCAAGTTCAGCCTGGCGCGCGGCAAAGTCATTGTCCGCCCCGTCCGCGTTTCCGGCAGCGATGTCGCTCGGACCGCGCGGCTTCAGTTCGGCCGACAGCGCGCGCGTGCCATCCTTGCTTAGCGTCACGACCATCATCTGACGCGGCGCGAAGACGCTTGCCGGCGTCTTCGGGTCGTCTGCGCTCGCGGCATAGACCGCGAGGTAGCCGGTGGTGCCGGCGGCATCCGTGCTGGAAGAGGTGCCCGCAACATATCCGGCCGGCACCAGCGCGACCGCGCTCGCGCGCCACGCCGGTTCGGCTTCGCTTGCCTGCTGTGCGGAAGCCGTCGTGGCTGATAACGCCATGACGGCAACGGATGCCAGGATGCGCATGCGTAGTGCGCGTGCTGCGGTTACGCTCGCGTGCCGGTGAAGGGGAAGCTGCCCATCGGGCCGATGCCCATCTCGCCGGAGATGCCGTCGCCCGAGACCTTGCCGGTGAATTCGAGCGTCAGCGGCATCGGATTGGTGATGGAAACCTTCCAGGCGACGTCGTCGCCGTTCACGGTGCCGTCGAAGATTTCGGTGGAGTTGCCCTCGGCGCCCTGCGTGCCGGTGAGCGTGCCGCCCGAGCTTGCCAGCGACAGCGTCGCCTTGCGCTCGCCCATCGGCGTCGTCATCGTGAGATTCCAGTTTCCGTCCACCGCCATTGATATCTCCCCTCCAGGTAAGGCGCTTTCAAGCGAAATGGCTACCGTTCGCGCGAAGAAAACGCGTGCGCGGGTATAGCCCATCTTGCTGCGCGCGCCTAGTTCGCGGCTGCGGCGATCAGGCGCGGGCGGCGGCGCGCAGCCGGCTTCCGACCAGGACGCGGAAGGCGACATACTGGATCGCGAAGGCGGCGATCTTGGCGCCGACCAGCACCACCGACACGTAGAACGCCCACAGCTTCATGTCGCCGGTCGCCGCGATCGCAATGGTGCCGGCGGCGAGGATGAACATCAGCCCGGCCCAGGCGTAGCCGGCGAGGGTGGCGTATTCCGGAATCGTCTCGGTCACGATCGGCGGCAGATAGCGCAGCATCCAGCCGCGCTTGAGCATGATCGCGCCGATCGCGATGTGGCCGATCGCGGGCTTCGCCAGCACGAAGCGCGGATCGTTGGTGAAAAGCGTCGCGCCGCCGAGCACGATCACCAGCCCAAGGCTCGCCCAGGTCATGTAGCCGAGCGACTGTCCCTTGACGCGCGCATAGACCACTTGCGCAATCGCGCCCGCGATCGCAACGCCAGTGGCGATCAGGACATTGTCGGTGGCGAAATAGACCACCAGGAAGACGATGGTGGAGAGGAAGTCGCTCGCAAGCCTGGCAAATACGCTCTTCATCGTCGTGGTTTCCGTTTCCTCGGGATAATGGTTGTGATGGTGGCAGCGTCTAGCGTAAGGGCAGCGCGCCGGCCGGCGGCGTCGCGTCCTTGGCCGCGCGATAGTGCGGATACCAGTGGGTAAAGCCGACCGCGGCATTGCGTGCGGCGAAGGCGATCAACAGGCCAGTCCACAGCGGCAGCGCCGGCACGTAAAGCACCGCAATGTTGCCGATCAGCATGAGCAGCATCGCGACGATCCAGGCGCCGGTGATCAGGTAGTTGGCATGGAGGAAGCCGGGCAGCTTCGCGGTCTCGGCATCGACCTGCTCCAGCGCATATTGCCGCGTGAAGGGGTGGCCGATCATGATCGAGCCGAGCGACACCAGCAGGATGCCGGCATCGACCGCGATCTTCACCGCGGTGTTGCTCAGCGTCGCATCGACGAAGGTCAGGTAGGAGCCGATCGCGGCGAATATGACGACCGAACCGACGCCGAGGATCTTGATGCTGCGGCCGCGTGCGATGTCGAATGCGATGACGGCAAGGCAGATCAGTGCGGCACAGAGCAGGCTCACCGTGGCCGAGGTCACCAGCATCAGCATGGCGAAGGCGCCGTAGGGAGCGAGGATCAGGAAGATCGTCATGGTGAGCCTCATCGGCTTATCTTTACAGTGTAAAGATACACTAACGGTGAGCAACGGAAGCGTCAAGCGAAATCTTTACAGTGTCAAAATCGTTAAGTGATGGAAAAAAATCAAGTTTCGGCAAGGACATAAGCGTCTCGCGCTTGGCGTCCGCCGTCCCGCATTGTCATGGCCGGTCTGAAGGACGGCGTCGCTTCTGCTCGCCGATGTCCGGGCCATCCACGTCTTTCCCGCAACTGGCGATAAAGACGTGGATGCCCGGCACGAGGCCGGGCATGACGAGCGGAGGAATTGCTGCTCTGACGCGTGGGAAGATCGGCGATTACTCCGCCCCTACCCAATTGCCGTGGAATCCATCGGGCACGCGGTGGCCGAGATGGACCAGCGCGGTCGGGCCCGCTTCGACATCTTGCGCGTTGAACACGGCGAGGTCGCTGCGGTTTTCGCGGGCGCGCCAGACCACCGCGAGCAGCCAGCCGTCGCCTTCCGCGGCGTCAGCGCTGCGCTCGACGAACACAGGCTCGGAGATCGTATCGCCGGCGGGCAGCAGATAGTGGCCGAGCCGCTTGCCACGGCCGTCGACATGCACGATGCCAGACAGTGCACCGAACATCGGCAGATCGGGGTTGGCGCAGGCGTACCAGCCGTGATTGCTGGCAAATCCGGCACGGCGATCGTCGACGCGGGGAAATTCGCCGGTGAGGTCGTCGAGATAGGTTTGCGTGAAGCGGGCGGTGTTGCCGGAGAGGTCGAAGGTCCAGCGGCAATAGCGCGCGCGGTTCTTCCGCGGGTCCGTCGGCGAGCCGTCGGGATGATTGAACAGCGGCGCTTCCTCGAACTGCATCACGTCGGCGATGATGCGGTTGCCGTCTTCCCACGCGTTCATCACGTGGAAAACGTAGCAGGTCTCGGCGCGGAACCAGACGATGTCCTTTGACGCGCCGCTGCGCTTCATGACGCCGACATAGGCGCCTTTCTCCGGCTCCCAGGCATAGGGCGCCTGTCCGCGCATCGCGCGCTGCATGCTGCCGGTGATCGGCAGGATCGGAAACAGCACATGATTCTCGGTGACGATGAAGTCGTGCACCATGCTGGCATAGGGCGCCTCGAAGCGTTCGAACCGCGTCACCACGCCTGACGAACTCACCGCGCCGAACGACAGCGCCGGCGTCAGCGGGCCCGCGGCGTTGTAACCGAAGAACACCATCTCGCCGGTCGCCGGATCGATCTTGGGATGCGCCGTGAAGGGGCCCGTGATTGCGCCCTTGTAGTCGCAATAGCCGAGGCGATTGAGCGTGCCGGGTTCGATCTCGGTCGGCAGATGGCCTTCCTCCAGCGCGAGCAGGCGGCCGCCATGGAAGATGATGTTGGTGTTGGCGACGCCGCCGTCCGTCGTCGTGGTGGCCGGCGTATCCGGCATCTTGCGGCCGAAGCCGCCGAACAGGGCGCGGCCGGCATCGTGCTCGGCCTGCCATTTCGGCGTACGGACCCAGCGGTTGCGGTAGCTGGCGCGGCCGTTCTCGAGATGGAAGGCGTGCAGCATGCCGTCGCCGACGAACCAGTGCGCACCCGGCGCCTCGAATTGCGGGTTGGGACCGTTCCGGTAGAGCGTGCCGTTCAGCTCTCGCGGCAATTCTCCCGAGATCTTCAGGAAGGGGGTGTCGGCTTCGAAGGGGATCGGCGCCAGATTGGTTCGCGCCGCATTGGATGTGACCTGGTCGAGCATTCCGCATCTCCCTGCATTATGATCTTTACATCGTAAAGATATCAGTAGGGATGACGCCGCCGATCGTCAAGCAAAATCTTTACAGTGTAAAAATTGCGACCTATAAGGGCCGCATGGCAAGAATCTCCAAAGAAAACAAGGCGACTCGCCCGGCACGGGCTCCGACCCGCCGGGTTGCACGGACTGCGCCAGCTCGTCCGGTCCAACGGCGTCGCGCCAACGACACGCCGTATCATCACGGCGATCTGCATGAGGCGCTATTGAAGGCCGCCGAGCGCGTGCTCGAGCGTGATGGATTGGCGGGGCTGACATTGCGTGCGGTGGCGCGCGAGGCCGGCGTGTCGCACGCCGCGCCGACGCATCATTTCGGCGATCTCACCGGTTTGCTCAGCGAACTTGCGGCGATCGGTTTCCGGCAATTTGGCCTCGCGATGGCGGCTGCGGACGCTTCGGCGGCCACGACGCCCGAGAAGGGTGTGGCCAGCGCCAAGGCTTATGTTGCCTATGCGCAGGCACATCCCGGCATGTACGGGCTGATGTTCCGCAGTGAGCGGCTCGATCATTCGCGGCCGTCGCTGCACGAGGCGTCCGAGGCTTCGTTCGCAGGGCTGACCCGCGGCGTCGGCGCCAGCCGGCACGAGCAGATTTCCAAGGAGCAGCTTACGCTGGATCAGGCCGCCGCGATCGCGTCCGCCTGGTCGCTGGTGCATGGTTTCACCATGCTGCTGCTCGACGGACGCCTCAAGACGATTCTGGATCGGTCACCCGAGGGCACGTCCGCGGAAACGCTGTTGACCGCGATGCTGCGATTGTCCGCGGGCCGCTCGGCGCGGCCGTAACGAAGCAACCCTTGTCGTGCCGGCGCGTTGACGCGGCATGGCACGATCACCGCGCGTTCCCTGGAAACGTCCGAACCCGCGCAAGCGGGCGGGCAAGGCGTCCGAGCATTTGTCGTCGCGGAAGAAGGCGGCCGCCAAGGCCGCCGCGCGGCGTGCTGGACGGCGTTATCCCAACCTCGTGGACAACATGCGCATGGCAGCAAAGACGAAGCGCAGGACGAAGACGTCCGGACGCAAGCGGGCGGCGTACAAGCGCCCGGCCGCGAAGAAGAGCACAGCGAAAAAGCGCAAGGCGGCTAAAGCCAAGGCGACAACAACAACAACCTCGACGCGGAAGCGCGCCGGCCGTGCACGCGAAAAGGATCCGCGCGGCGGGCTCACTGCGGCGGGACGCAAGGCATTCGCCGAGAAGCAGGGGGCGCATCTGAAGCCCGGCGTCATGAAGAAAGAGTCCGAGATGACGTCGCAGGACATGCGCCGCAAGGGCAGCTGGGCGGTGCGTTTCTATGGCCGCAAGAAGCTGCCGCCGCTGGTCGACGACCGGGGACGGCCGACGCGGCATGCGCTGTCGGCTCATGCATGGGGTGAACCCGTTCCCAAGACAGTGGCCGCCGCGCGCCGCATCGCGGCCAAGGGCGAACGGCTGCTGCAACGCTACAAGCGCGCGAGGCAGAAGGGCTGAGGTTCTCTTCACCTCGCCCCGCCTGCGGGGAGAGGTCGGAATGCATCGCTAGATGCGTTCCGCGTGAGGGGAGAGGGAGCGTAACGCCGTGCGCGCTAAAGCATGATCCGGAAAAGTGCGAAGCGGTTTTCCGAAAAGATCATGCTCAAACAAAGAGCTAGGGCGCGATGACGATTCAACCTAATCTCATCGCGCTTTAGCGTTTGGTCAGCGACGTGGTCCGGCCGCTCTGTCCGATCGTCTTCACCGTATCCGTGCCGCATTTGAAATCGCGGGCGAAATCATCGGCAGCCTGCCGCGCCAGCTCGTTGGCGTTGGGATTGGCCGCGACGTCGACATAGGCGACATGACAGACATCGCCCGGCGGCAGCCGGGTCACGGCGAGCATTGCCCGCGAGACCGGGCCGCCGCGCTTGTCCTGCTCGCTGTTGTCGGCGATCTGCCAACGCTGGATGATCGCAAACGGCTTGCCGCCGGCTGCACGCCATTCGACCCTATCGCCGGTCGAGCTGAACGGGCCGAACCAGGCCTGCGCCGCCGGTTCCCTGGCTGCCGCCTCGCGGTTTCGGCCGACCGAGACCACTTCGCGCAGGTCGCCCTCGTTGATCAGCACCACAAGTCCGGATTTTCCCGGACAGACCCTGGTGGTGTCGCCGTCCTCCTCGCTGGGCTTGCCGATCATGCGGCAGGCCTTCGGCGCTGTCGATGTGTAGCTGCTGCTGATCGTCTCAGAGCCGGCATGACCGGGATTTGCGCCGGCAACCGCCATAACGACTGTTGCAAAAGCAAGGTATTTCATCGGGGGAAACCTGCGATCCGGACGTTACTTTGTGTCTGACATATGCAATCTGGGGAAGGTTCAATAGACACGCGGGAAACACCTGACAGGCGCGCGGAATCGTCCTAGAAGGGCGGCTTCGCAACTTCTGTCGCGTGCACCCAGCGTGCCGTAACCTCGATCGTCATGCCCACGATATCATCCAACAAGCCCTATCGCGTCGGCCGTTCCCGTACCGGTCTTGGCCTTTTCGCCACCAAGCCGATCAAGAAAGGCACCAAGATCATCCGCTATTTCGGGCCGTTGCTCGACTCGAAGAAGAAGGATGAGGACGCGATCGAGAACAAATATCTGTTCGAGCTCACCAACCGCTGGACCATCGACGGCTCGATCCGCGAGAACGTCGCGCGCTACATCAACCACGCCTGCAGGCCGAACGCGGAATCCGACGTCAAGCCGCGTAAGCGCAAGGTGTTCATCCGCGCCATCAAGGACATCGAGCCGGGCGACGAAATCAATTACGACTACGGAACCGACTATTTCAAAGCCTATCTGAAGCCGATCGGCTGCAAGTGCGATGCCTGCGAGAAGAAGCGCAAGAAGAAGCGTGCGGAGGCGAGGGCGGAGCGGGTGCGGCTGAAGGAAAGGGCCGAGCGGAAGGCACAGCGCAAGGCCGAGAAACTCGCCGAGGAGCGGGCCCGGCAGAGGAAGGCGAAGAAGGCTGCCAAAGCCAACGGCAAGCTCGCCAACGGCACGGCGCTGAACGGCAAGCACCTCAATGGCCACAGCCTGATCAATACGGCGGGCAAGAAGGCCGCATCGTCGAAGCGTGGCACCGCCCGGGCGCTGCAGGCCTGATACCAACGTCGATCGAAAACGCTCTAGCCGCCCGGCCGGTGCGCCGCGCGTGGCAACGGGGAATTGCCGAAATCCAGCGTCGAACGCTGGATGATCGTGCCGTGCTCGTCGATGACGAGACGGAAACGCTTGCTCTCCGAGAAGAATGTGAGGCGATGGCGCCCCTGATCGGCGTCGAACCCGCGCTCCGAGCGCGTCGTGATCGCGCCCGAGCGCATCCCGGCCTGCAGCAGCGGGACCGCGATGCCGAGGCCTTCGGCGACGATACTAGCGTCGACCTCGAACGCGCCGTTCGCGAATGCGATCGTCGTCATGATGCCCTCGCGGGGTGGCGGACGGAACGCGGCAGGTAGGCGCATTCGGCGAGCGTCGTACCGTCGAGCTCGCGCATGAAGGCCTCGCGTGCGGCGGCAAGCTTCGCCTTCAGCCGGCAGCGCGGCAGCAGCAGGCAATCTCCGCCATCATCCCTGAAACATTCGACCAGCGCGCTGCCGCCTTCCAGCGCACGGACCACCTGGCCGAGGGTGATGGTCTCCGCCGGCCGCGCCAGCGAGAACCCGCCGCCGGCGCCGCGCTGGGTGGCAATGAAGCCGGCGTCGGCCAGGTCGCGCACCACCTTGGCAAGGTGATTGCGGGAAATGTCGAACTCGGCCGCGATCTCGCTGGTCGCAAACGACCGGTCCGGCTCGCCGGCCAGCCGCATCAGGGCGCGGAGCGCAAAATCCGTGAATGATGTCAGGCGCATGGAAGCCCTTCGAAATCAGCACTTGGCGGATCAGCTATAGCAGGCTAAATAGGCATTTGAAATACCTATTTAGGATGTGAGTCATGACAGCAGCAGAGCGCCGCGAGCAGATCACCGCCGGGATTGTCGCGCGGACTGGGATCACCGAGGCCATGATCGAGCAGCTGGTGCACGCCTTCTACGCCAAGGTCCGCAAGGACCCGATGATCGGACCGGTGTTCGAGACCAGGATCAGCAATTGGGAGCCGCATCTGGCCCAGATGTGCGCGTTCTGGTCCTCGGTCGCGCTGATGACCGGGCGCTATCACGGCACACCGATGGTCAAGCATATGCCGCTGCCGATCGACGCCGCGCATTTCGACCGCTGGCTCGAACTGTTCGAGGCGACCGCGGCCGAGCTGTGCCCGCCTGACGCGGCGGCGCATTTCATCGATCGTGCGCGGCGCATCGCCTCGAGCCTCGAGATGGGCGTCGCCAGCGGACAGGGCGTGATGCTGGCGGTCGGCGAGCGTTACAGGCGAAGCGAAGCAGGAGCAGTGCAATGAGGAACAGGGCGAAGGCAATTGCGCGCGCCATCGACGGCGCGTGGTTTCATCAGAATCAGGCCGATCCGTTTTCCGGCAGCAGCCTGGTGCCGATGTTGATCATCGGCCTGGCGCTGACCTTCGCCGGCATGATCGTCGCGGTGGTGCTGAGCTGACGGAAACGGCCGCCGCGTTTGCCGCGACGGCCGCTCGTCACGTCCGGCATTCAGTTTACGCCGCGACCGCCTCACCGCTGCGGCGCAGCCCGACATATTGCAGCTCGGCGAACACGCCGGTGGCGATCGCCTGGGCGAGGATCACGATGGTCCCGAAAAGATTCGGCGACACCGCGCCCGACAGCAGCAGCGCGATGCTGGCGAGCGTCCAGGCCGCGTTGCCGACGACCACCAGCATCACCAGCGGCTTCGGCACCGACATGCGCGTGCCGAGCCAGCCGACCAGCGCGGTATAGGCGATCAGGAACAGGCCGGTCTCGCGCAGCAGCGCTTCCGGCAGGCCGAGCAGCGATGCCAGCGCGCCGGCGTCGAGCACCATAGCTATGGCCGATATGCCGCTGAAGACGGCGTCGGCAAGCAGAGCGCGGCGCAGCAGCTGGGACGAATGGATCATGGCAGTGTCTCCTCTGGTTGGGATGGGGATGGTCAGCGGAATAGGGACTGCAGCTGACGCCACAGCCGGAGCGGACACAGCGCCTTGCCGACCCTCATTTCGACCGCATAAACCTGAGCGAACACGAACACGCCGGTCGCGTGCACGAGCGGCTGCGGCATGTTGAGCGAGCGCGCCAGCAGCCAGGTGACCAGATGGATCAGCCACGGGAGCAGGACGGCGAGGGCGCGGACAAGGGACAGCATCAGCATGGTCATCTCCTGTGCCGTGGAAGATGAGCCGGCCGGCGCGCCAATTCGATTACCTCAGGCGTAATGGAACGGGCGAATTCCGCATGGTAGGTTTTGCACCATGAACGCACATGCATCCCTGGCGCGGGCCGAGCCCGCAAAACCCGTCCTGATCGGCGAGCACCTGCGCGAATGGCGGCAGCGCCGTCATCTCAGCCAGCTCGACCTTGCGGTCGATGCCGAGATCTCGGCGCGGCATCTGAGCTTCGTCGAGACCGGCCGCTCGGCGCCGTCGCGCGACATGGTCCTCAAACTCGCGGAGCGCCTCGACGTGCCCCTACGCGAACGCAACGTGCTGCTGGTCGCCGCGGGTTTCGCACCCGCATTCCCGCAACGCTCGCTGGACGATCCCGCACTGAGATCGGCGCGCGAGGCGATCAACCTCGTGCTGAAGGCGCATGAGCCCAATCCGGCGCTGGCCTATGACCGGCACTGGAATCTGGTCTCGGCCAACCGCATGGTGGCGCCGCTGCTCGAGGGCGTGCCGCAGCGACTGCTCGGCCAGCCCTTCAACATCCTGCGGCTTGCCTTCCACCCCGAGGGCCTCGCCCCGCGCACCGTGAACCTCGCGGAATGGGCCGCGCATCTTCTGGAGCGGCTGCATCGGCAATGCGAGGCAACGGCCGATCCGGAGCTGCTCAAGCTCTATCAGGACCTGAAGTCCTATCCGATTCCGGCGCGGTCGGCCCCGATCACCACCGACAACAACGTCGCGCTTCCCTTCAAGCTCCGCCTCAACGGCGAGATCCTGAGCTTCATCTCGACCACCATGGTGTTCGGCACGCCGGTCGACATCACGCTGCAGGAACTGGCGCTGGAGACCTTCTTCCCGGCCGATGAGCTGACCGCCGAGCGGATGCGGCAGATGGCAGCCAGTATGAAATAGCGGCTTGTCTTGGGGCACGTTCGGCCTACCTTTGGGGTTCCATTTTCCGCCGGGAACCCCGCCATGAGCGATCTGAAGCCGCTTCGCCTCGACATCGTCTCCGACGTCGTTTGCCCCTGGTGCTATATCGGCAAGCATCGCATCGAGGATGCGCTCAAGCTGGTGCCCGATGTGCCGGTCGAGGTGCATTGGCGGCCGTTCTTCCTCAACAACTGGGTGCCGCGCGAGGGCATTAGCCGCGAGGAATATCTCACCGCCAAGTTCGGCTCGGTCGAGGCCTACAAGGGGATCGCCGGCCGCGTGGTCGCCGCTGCCAATGAGGAGGGGCTCACCTACCATCCCGAGCTCGTCAAGCGGCAGCCCAACACGATCGACTGCCATCGCCTGATCCACTGGGCCGAGGCCAGGGGCAAGGCGGCCGAGATGAAGCAGCGGCTGATGGAGCTGTATTTCCGCGACGGCGGCGACCTCACCGACAGCAACGTGCTGGTGCAGGCAGCGGGCGATGTCGGGCTCGATGCCGACGACGTGCGCAAGCGTCTTGCCACCGACGAGGATGTCGCCCTGGTCTCGGCGCAGGCCCAGGAGGCCGCCGAGAAGGGTATTTCCGGCGTGCCGACCTTCGTGTTCGCGCAGAAATACGCGGTGTCCGGCGCCCAGCCGGCCGAGCAGCTCGCCCGCGCCATCCGCCAGGTCTCGGCCGAGATCAACGCAGAGGCTGCGGAGTAGTCCGCAATCCCTATCGAAAGCCCGGCTGATGCCGGGCTTTTTCGTTTGCCCACATCATCCATCGGAAACAATCAGGGGAGACCACCATGATCTATGAGCTGCGCACCTATACGGTCCGTCCAGGCGCCGTCGGCGAGATGGTGAAGGCGGCGAGCACGATCTCGCGCGATATCCGCGCCGACAATTTCGGCAAGCTGGAAGGCTACTGGATCACCGAGATTGGTCCGCTCAATCAGGTCATGCACATGTGGAGCTATGCCGATCTCAACGAGCGGACCCGGTTGCGCGCCGAGCTCGCCAAGAATCCGCGCTGGACCGGCGAGTATATTCCGGTGATCCGTCCGCTGCTGGTGCGCCAGGAGGTGCGGCTGCTCAATGCAATCATCCCGCCGGTGGCGCCGGCGACATCAGGCAACATCTACGAATTCCGCAACTATCGCGCCAAGCCGGTCGGCGGCGCCAAGCAATGGCTCGATCTGATCACCGGCGTGATGCCGGAGCGCGAGAAATACTCCAAGATCGTCGGCCTCTGGACCACCGAAGCCGGGCAGCCCAATGAGGTCTGCCACATCTGGGCCTATCCCGATCTCAACGCCCGTGCCACCGCACGCGGCAACGCGATGAAGGATCCGGCCTGGCTGGAATTTTTGAGCAAGGGTACGCAGGTGCTCGAGGAGATGCACTCGACCATCATGCTGCCGGCACCGCATTCGCCGTTGCAGTAAGGGGAGGCGCTGGCCCCGCCGCGTTTCCCAATGATGCGCCGAGCGCAAGGCAGAGAGGCCGCCGGTTGAGGCGGCCTTTCGTTTGCCGTCAGGACGTCGCGAGCGCCGGCAAAAAGCCCCATCCGATGTTTCCATCAGATGAGGCTTTCGAAGCAAGGGCGCGCGCCGTCTGAGAACCAGCGCGCCGCAACGCTAGTCGGGCCAGCTGACACCAACCTGACGGCAGCAGCCCGTTGTTTCCCGATGTGTCTGCATGCCTACGAAAGGGTAAACCGCATCATCCGGGCTTGCCGCGCCGGCTGCGGATGAAGCGGACGGCGCCGCGCGCGGCTTCGTAGGCGAATTTGTTCAAGGTCAGCGCGGCGTGAATGGCCGGCACCAGCGGATCGCGGCGCCGCAGCGGCAGCACGACGTCGCCGATCGCGAAGCGGCCGCGCCAGATCGGGTCGATCATGGGGTGACCCGGCGCCGCAGTGGAATCGGCCGAATTGATCGCGGGATCGGCGCATAGATGGCGCGTCAGCTCGAGCGTCAACTGCGTGCCGGGCGAATGTTTCGCAAAGCGCTCGTCGACGCCGATCTTGAAGAAGAAGGCGCGGTCCTGGTGGCGCACCACGATGCCGCCCGCGACCGGCGTGCCGCCCGCATACAGCATGACGATCTCGCAGCGGCCGGCTTCGGCCATTGCCGACGTCGCGCGGCGGATGAAGGCCGCATCGCCGGCATGCTGGCTCAGCGCCGTGCCGCGCTTTCCCTTCCAGCCACCGGCTTCGAGGACAAGGAAAGTCTCGAGCGCCGTTGCAACCTCGCGCGGCGTGCGGGCGACATCAAAGCGCACCGCGCCGTGGTCGGACAGGCGATGATGCTGGCGGCGCAGCTCCTTCAGCTTCTTAGGCCCGAGCGCATCGCGCAACAATTCGTCGGCATCGCGCGTCGCATCCAGCTGAGCGCGCTGGTAGGCGCTCAGTATGCGAGGCTGCAATCCGTCTCGCGCCAGCACCGCGCGGATCGCCGCCATGGCCGGGCCCTCGAGCGACATGGTGCGCAGGATCAGCGCATGCGCGCCCGCATTGCGTGCCTGCCGCAGTATCTTGCCCGCCGCTTCCTCGGCGGCGTCGCGGTCGAGCAGCGGCGTGCACAGCGTGCCATAGGGTTCGGCACCGACCAAAGCGGGCAGGGCGATGCTGTAGATCCGCCGCATCGGAACGACCGGCAACAGGCCGATCAATTGCCCGGCATCGCCGGCGGCGCTGAGCAGCGCCGCGCCGGTGCGGCCGCGCGCGGAGGCATCGACCGCCAATTCCCAGTCGGGCTGGTAGTAGCCATTGGCCTCGATCGCGCGCGCGGCAAGCGCACGCCATGCATTGAGCGGCGCGGCCGACAGCGGCGGCAAGGTGCGATCGTCCGTGGCATCCTTGCGCGATGCACGGTGGATCATTGCCTGGTCAGCAATATCGGCCACGTTCCTGTTTCCCCACTCCGCGAGGCTGATTGGGCCTTGCGTTCGTCAGGGCAACGCTAGCGGAAAGAAATGGAAAATGCCGTTGAGGCCACCGCGCAATTTGAGCGGTCGCGTTAACGGGCCGTTCAGCATACCGGTGCGCGGCGGCCTACCGGCTCAAGCGCTAGGGTTTGACGCTCCGTTGCGCTTCCGCCGCAACGGTGCTCTCGACCGGTTCGTACATCTCCGTCACGCAATTATCGTCGGCCCCGACCTGCCGGCGATCGAAGATCGAGCCTTCATTGATGAACACGCGATAGGTCTGCGTCCCCAGCGGCTTGCCGATCACCGATGTCAGCTCGGCGCGCACGCAGGCCGTCCAGCCGGTGCCGCGCGGGTCGTGCAGCGGGGCGGAGACCCGCACATGGGTCGGCTGTGAACCGGCCGTGAACACCGAATCCAGCTTGCCCGCGACCAGCCGTTTGACGTCCGGAGGCGTCTCGAGCGGCGCCGGCTCTGTAGCCTTGACCTTCAAGGCCTCCGGCCACACCGCGTGGCTGTCCGCCAGCCCGCAGCCACTCAATATGAAGGCGGCGCCGGCCAGCAGCGCCGCCAGATGTACTTGTCCCTGTCCCATTGAGCGCATTTAATGTGCTGCCGTCAGGATTGCGCCCCCCTGGTGGCGCTGAATTCGCATCAGACGGCGCTTTGTCGATCAACAAATGTCGAGCGACAAGTTATCGTTGGGGTAGAGGTATTACCGGATGTTGCTGCGGCGGCGGGGGAGACAGATTGACATGAAACGCTTCACGGTTGCTGCCGTCATTCTGGCGCTGCTCGCGACACCCACCCTGGCCCAGGGCCGGCGAGGGGGCGGTGGAGGCGATACCAAGGCGGAGCAGAAGCCCAAGGTCGACGAGAAGGCCTACAAGGCCGCGCTCGATCGGATCCCCGAGCCCAAGGAGAAATACGATCCCTGGGGCGTCACCAAGCCGGCCGCGGATCCGGCCAAGAAACCGAAATAGCCGGGCTCGCGAGATCTCTGCGGCCATTCGACATCCGAACCGGCGTCGGTCGGCAGCACATTGCCGCACGGCATGAACCTTGGCCTGACGGCCTCCGACCCATCTTCGATGTCATTGTCGGAGGCCGTCATGCTTCGCCGTTCGCTCCTCAGCCTGATCGTTCCGGCAGCGATCCTGCTCGGCGCCGTGCCGGCGTCGGCGGAAAACCGGCTGGCGCTGGTGATCGGGCAGTCGGCCTACAAGTCGGTGCCCGCGCTGCCGAATCCGGCCAACGACGCCAGGGCGGTGTCGCAGATGCTGACCGATGCCGGATTTGCGGTGACGGCCGCATCGGACCTGTCGCAGGACGAGATGCGCGCACGGCTCAGCGATTTCGCCAGCCAGGTGGCGGCGAAGGGCGCCGACACCGTGGCGCTGGTGTTCTATGCCGGGCACGGTCTGCAGATCGACGGCGAGAACTATCTGGTGCCGGTGGATGTCGATCCGAAGCGCGAGGCCGATATCCCGATCCAGGCGGTTCGGCTCAACGATATCCTGAATACGCTGACCTCGGTGCCGAGCCGGATGCGCATCGTGCTGCTCGATGCCTGCCGCAACAATCCATTCCCGGAACTCAGCAAGACCGCGGGGCATGGCCTCGCCATCGTCGATGCCAGGGTCGGCGCACCCGGCACGTTCGTCTCGTTCTCGACCTCGCCGGGCGCCGAAGCCGAGGACGGCAGCGGCGCCAACAGCCCCTACACGACCGCGTTGCTGGCCTCGGCCAAGGAGCCGGGCATCCCGATCGAGGACACCTTCAAGCGCGTTCGCCTCGCGGTGAACAAGGCAACCGACGGCCGCCAGACGCCGTGGGACTCTTCATCACTGACCGACGATTTCCGCTTCATGGCGGGTGCTGCGGCGTCGCCCGCAGCAACGTTGCCGCCGGCCGCGGCCAAGCGCACCGTCGACGAATGGAAGCGCGAGTTGCAGGGCAAGCCGATCGAGGCCGCGAACGAACTGATGGTGATCGATGGCTCCGACGAATCCTATGAGGCCTTCGCCGCGATCTTCGCCGGCACGCCGCGCGGCCTGCAGGCGCGCGACTGGCTCGACCGGCATCGCCGCATGCTGGCGTGGAATAGCGCTGTTCTCGCCAACACGGCGGCGGCCTATCGCGGCTTCCTCGCGCAATATCCTGACACCGACCTGACAGCGACCGCGCGCAAGATGATCGAACGGCTGCGCTACCGTCCCGATCCGGCGCTCGCCGTCGCGCTCAGCGTGCCCGCGACCAACGTCGCGCTGGCGGCGCCGACCTGCCCGTGCAACGCCACGCCGCAGCCGCCGCCGCAGCAGAGGGTCAACGCGCCGGCGAAGAAGCGCGCCGATCCCGATCCGCCGCGGCGCGCAGGCAAGCGCCCGCCGCGCGTGGTGGTCGAGGACGACGTCGTGGTGGTGCGCCGTCCGCCTCCAACCGTGGTCTATGAACCTGCCGGACCGCCGATCGGAATCGGGATCGGCATCGGCATCGGTGGCGGCGGTGGTTATCGCGGCAACTACGGCGGCGGCTATCGCCGGGGTGGATACTGACGCGCCGATCGCGTAAATGCTTTCCCGCATGAGATGCGGCGCCTGGTGATCGCATCCTGGGGGAGGACGCGATGCGGTCGCTGTTTTGCCTGCTTGCCGCGCTGCTGCTGTATGGTCAGCCGGCGCGCGCATGGGAGTATTGGGGCGGCGACCGCGGCGGACAGCGCTTCTCGCACCTGGCGCAGATCACATCAGACAATGTCGGCACGCTGCTGCGCGGCTGGGAATTCCGCACCGGCGATCTCGATACGCGCCCGCCCGAGGTGATGAAGCGCACCAAGTTCGAGGTGACGCCGCTGTTCGTCGAGGACAGCCTGATCCTCTGCACGCCGTTCAACGAAGTGATCGCGCTCGATCCCGGCAGCGGTGCGCAGAAATGGCGTTTCGATCCGAAGATCAGCATGGCGCAGCGGCCGGCCAATCGCTTTGTCTGCCGCGGCGTTGCGCACTGGAGGGATGATCGTGCGGCGGAAGGCGCCGCCTGCAAGTCACGCATTTTCACCGGCACCAACGACAGGCGCCTGATCGCGCTCGATGCCAGAACCGGCAAGCCCTGCGCCGACTTCGGCAACGGTGGCGAGATCAGGATCGATGTTGGCATGAAGCTGGAATGGCCGGGCGAGTTTCAGATCACGTCGGCGCCGGTGACGGGACGTGGCGTGGTCGTGGTCGGGTCCGCGATCGGCGACAACCGGCGCGTCGACGCGCCGCTCGGCGCGGTGCGCGCCTTTGATGCGCGAACCGGCCAGCCGCGCTGGAGCTTCGATCCGCTCGTGCATGACGGGGTCGAAGCCGGCCACAGCAACGTCTGGGCGCCGATGTCGGTCGACGAGGAGCGGGGCCTGGTATTCCTGCCGACGACATCGCCCAGTCCCGACTTCTGGGGCGGCAAGCGCGCCGGCAATGACGAGCACGCCAATTCCGTGGTCGCGCTGCGGATCGAGACCGGCGAACTCGCATGGGCATTCCAGACCGTGCATCACGACGTCTGGGATTACGATTTGCCGGCGCAGCCGACGCTGGCGCGGATCGATACCGGCAACGGCATGCGCGACGTCGTGATCCAGCCGACCAAGCAGGGTTTTGTGTTCGTGCTCGATCGCGACACTGGCAAGCCGGTGTGGCCGGTCGAGGAGCGCGCGGTGCCGCAGAACGGCGCCGAGGGCGAGCAGCTGTCGCCGACGCAGCCATTCCCGACCCATGTGCCGCCGCTGCTGACACAGCGCATGACGGCCGATGATATCGCCGGCCTGTTGCCGGGCACCGGGAGCGCGGCCTGCGAGACGCTGTTCGCGCAATCCCGCAATGAGGGTCTATACACGCCGCCGTCGACGCAAGGCACGGTGATCTATCCGATGACCGGAGGTGGCGTGAACTGGGGCGGCGCGGCGTTCGATCCGGTCAATCAGATACTCTACGCCAATGTCAGTCACGCGGCGCACATCGTCACACTGATTCCGCGCGACCAGGCCAAGGGCTTCAACCCGCCGCCCGGCCATGAATTCGGCCAGCAGCAGGGTGCGCCGTTTGCGATGTCGCGGGCGCTGGCGATGACGTCGGTTGGGACGCCCTGCAACAAGCCGCCATGGGGCGAGACGGTCGCGGTCGATCTCAAGGCCGGCAAGATCCTCTGGCATGCGTCGGTCGGCACCAGCGAGGATCTCGCGCCGCTCGGCATCGCGCTCGATACCGGCACGCCGCTGGTCAACGGCGTCGCGATCACCGCGGGCGGCCTGGTGTTCACCGGCGCGATGGATGCCTACTTGCGCGCGTTCGATGCGAGATCGGGAAAGCAGTTGTGGCTCGGCCGGCTTCCGGTGCCGGGTGTCGCCAATCCGATGACCTATCTCTGGAAGGGCGAGCAGTACGTCGTGATCGGCGCCGGCGGCCATTCCGAAGCCGGCACGTCGATCGGCGACAGCGTGGTGGCGTTTCGCCTGCCGCGCCAGGGCGAGAGCGTGTCGTTGATGGCCCGGCTGATCGATCGCCCGGGCGGACGGTTCGTCGCCAAGGCTGTGGCCGGCGGTCTCGTGCTCGTCGCCCTCGTCGCGCTGTTGTGGCGCTGGCGGCGGAGCCGCCGCTTGCGATCCGCTTAGGTGCTCCCTGCAGCAGGTGCGCGCCGCCAAAATATCGAAAACAACCCCATGCAAAGTAGCCGGCGGCTGCCGGCGTTCGAAAAGCAACTTGAAACGTCGGGCAAGTCATATTTCTACTATTCAGAAATTATGCAAGCGTCGCCTCGCTCCGCTAAAGCACGATGAAGTCGGGTTGAATCGGCTTGGCGGCATTCGCTGCATCTCCTCCCGCAACCGGAGAGGGAGCGCAGGTTGTTCGCGGATGCATTGAACCTGGGGCGTGGACGCGTAAATCCGGGGTATCGCTTCCGAGAGGAAATGCGGACCCGCGGCGCAGACCGCGGGGATGTCGACTTGTGGACCAACTTCGCCGCTTCCGATTGCGATCGGGGACCACATCATCGTCGGCAAGCAAGGTCACGCCAGTCTGAAAGAACTGAAGCTGATCTAAACGACGTCGCTGCTTTGGGCCAAAGTGGACCTTATCCTCGGACCCGAAGAGAACACACGCGCGTTCATCCGCAGAGCGATCAGCGGATGCGCGCACCGCGGTTGTACCCGCGCATCTTCCCGTCGCTCGCAACGACGCGGTGGCACGGTATCGACGGATCGTAATTTGATCGCATAACGGCTCCGACAGCCCGTGCGGCGTTCGGATTTCCAGCTTTTGAAGCGACCTCTTTGTACGTCATCGTCTTGCTTTTCGGTATTTTCCGGACGATATCGCGCACTTTGTCGGAGAACGTCTTTTTCATATGCCAAGCGTAGCCTTCTTCCGGTTGACCGCCAGGAGTGTTCCTTGTGTTTGTATGGAACGTAATTCCTTGCCAACCGTTCCACCGGCGGCGTCCGGTAACGCGTCACTGTCCAGGCACTCTTTTATTTTCTTGAGCTTTCCTTCCTCCCATGAATCGTCACCGGTGTACGGAACGAGGGTAAGGTCGAATTCTAATTTCCAGTCAAAAGCGGTCTTATCCTTGCTAGCGTTCGCATACACCCGATACCCGGTGTCGGAGACGCAACACCACCGATAGATCTCGATCTGGCGCTTGTGTCCGTCCTGCCATTCTTCGTCGAGCGATTCGATCTTGCCGGCCTTACTGGCGGTCACGGCGGCGAAGTTGTTGATTGACGTGGCATGCCGAAGGCGTGAGGTAGATGAGAGCCCAACGGCATCGCTGGCCACGTCAGGACTGCAATGGAAGCCGACCAAGGTCAAGCGGACCGCCGCAGTCGGCATTTGACCCGACTGCGACATGTGCGGTTCGAGATTGTTGCGCCGCAAATTGACCTTTGAACCCGATTTCCATGGTCGCAATTTCCTGATGTGATCCTCAATATTGCGAGCCAATTTGCTGTGATCCAGCGCGGGGCGCCGTGTCGATCACCATCATGTCGTGACAAAAAACTATAGAACAGGAAGGACTTCACATGCCTTCACGCCGCAGTTTTCTGACCGGCACCGTCGCGACCGGCGTGGCGCTGTCAATGCAGCACGCCGCGACAACGGTCGCGCAGCAAAAACGAGTGATCGTTGATTCGCAGGTTCACCTGTGGCCGGCGAGCACCCCGGAGAGACCCTGGCTCCCCGGTGCCAAACCGCAGCTTCCGGAGCCCTTCACCATCGAGCGAATAATTCCACTGATGGACGAGGCCGGCGTCGATCGCGTCGTCATCGTTCCGCCGGTGTCGCTCGAAGGCGAGCGCATCGACTATGCCCAGGAGGCGGTCAAACGGTACCCCGGCCGCTTCGCAATCATGGCGCGTGTAGCCCTCGACAAGCCCGACCGCGCGGCACGGCTTGCGACCTGGCGCGACCAGCCCGGCGTGCTGGGCGTGAGGTTGAACTTCGGCCCCGGCGAAGCGGCGTGGCTGACAGACGGAACCGCGGACTGGTTCTGGCCGGCGGCGGAGAAGGCCCGCCTGCCTGTGATGTTTCTCACATCGGGCCAGACGTCGCTGTTCGCCCGTATCGCCGAGCGACACCCGCAACTTACGCTCATCATCGACCACATGGGCGTCGGCGCGGGCCTGCGCCCTCGTTCTGATTCATCGGATTCCATAAGAAACAACGCGGTGCCGGAAGCTATTGCCCAGTCGGTCGCGCTCGCAAAATTTGCGAATGTGTCGGTGAAGTTGTCGTCGGTACCGCTGATTTCGACTGAGCCCTATCCATTCCGTGACGTGACCCCGCATATCCACCGCCTATTCGACGCCTACGGCCCGGAGCGCTGCCACTGGGGAACCGATCTAACCAATTCGTTCGCCCGGGCCACCTACCGGCAGCGCGTGACGGAATTCACAGAGGAGCTTCCGTTCCTCACCGACAGCGACAAGGACTGGATCATGGGCCGCGCGATCCTGGCGCGGCTTCGCTGGACGTGAACCGGGCTTGCGGCGATGCATGAGTCCGCTTTAACGCGGCGCCGTCACAGATCAGAAACACGAATTCTCAATGCGTGCACCGAAACGACGTGCGGGCTGATCCGCGCGATCCCGTGCTTGCGTTCGATGTAACGCATCGCTTACGGGTCGCGAGCGGACACGCTGGCTTTCCCGGCGACCGGTTTATTCCAGATCATTGCCCATGGAGATTGCGATGAAGATCACTGCCTCGCTCATGCTTGCCGCCGCGCTCGCGCTGTCGTCGGCACCGGCCAGCGCCACCGTCCTCGATCTCTCGACCATGACCTGCAAGCAGTTCGTCGACGGCGGCGACGACACCATCAAGATGGTGCTGGTCTGGATGGACGGCTGGTACAAGGGCGATTCCGACGAGGCGATCATCGACACCGACGTGTTCACCGAGAACGCCAAGAAGTTCGGCACCTATTGCGGAAAGAATCCGACGATCAGCATCGTCAACGCGGCGGAGGCCGTGCTCGGCAAGTAAATCTTGCAGCGTGATTAGCCTGAACCCTCATGGTAAGGAGCGCGGAACGCGCGTCTCGAACCATGAGGCCGGCCTGGTGGCCTCGTCCTTCGAGACGCTTGCTGCGCAAGCTCCTCAGGATGAGGAGATACACCGTCTATGATGAGAGAGGCCTATCCCGGCAGCATCGCGAAGGCGCTCGACACCATCGCCACCGGCTTGTTGTCGGTGGCGGAGGATAGCGTGACGCGGCCGAAGCTCATGGTACGGCCGAGCCGGACCACGCGGGCGTCGGCCAGCACGTCGGACGCCGTCACCGCGCGCATGAAATGCGTGGTCTGGTCGACCGTCGTCATCGGCCGATAGCCCTTGTTGGCGGCGAGATTGGCCAGCACCATCGCGGTGTCGGCGAACGCCATCAGCGCCTGGCCGCACACGATGCCGCCATTGCGGCACAGCCGCTCGGAGAACGGCATGCGCAGGATCGCGCCGGGCTGCCAGTCGGCATCGCCGCCTGCGGGGGCTGCGATATCGAACTGCTCGACCGACAGATTGAGGTCCTGCACCCACGGCGCAAAGACGTCGCCGAGCACCCGTCGCGCGTCCTCGATCCCGAATTCACTGGCCTGCTGCATGACGTCCTGCTTCCTCAGTTGATTGTTTTCGATCTATGTCTCAATTCGGCGCGACATGCACGCCCGGCCTCTTGCCGTCGTTCCATTTGCCGTCGATCGCCCGTTCGATCTGGGCGGCGAGCTGCAGCAACAGCCCGTCACTCGCTTGCTTTCCGATCGCCTGAATGCCGAGCGGCAGGCCGTGCTCGTTGGTCGCGAGCGGCAGCGAGATCGCGGGGATGCCGCACAGATTGGCGAGCGGCGTGAAGGCGAAGTTGCGCCAGAGATTGCCGAACCAGTCCAGCACCGACGGATTGTCGCTGATGGTGAGATATTCGGTGGTGCCGACCTTCGGTGTCGGCAGTGCCGTGATCGGCGTCAGGATGATGTCCCAATCCTCGAAGAAGGCGCCGAAGCCGCGCGCCGTGGTGTTGAAGACGGCCTGCATGCGGGCGCGATCGGCGAAGCTGAAGTCGCGGCCATGCTCCCAGATGCGGATGTTGATCGGCTCGATCAGCTCCGCCGGCGGCCGATCGAGGCCGCGCGCGGCGAGCATGTTGCCGATCACGACGGCGAAATTGCTGATGTAGCAGGTGGTCTGTGCCGCGAAGGCTTCCCGATAGTCGACCGCCGGCAGTGCGTAATCGACCTGATGGCCGAGGCCTTCGAGGAAACGTCCGACCCGCTCGAGCTCGGCTGCGATGTGCGGCGTCGCGCGATAGTCGCCCCATGTGTGCGACAGCGCGATTTTGAGCCGGCCGGGATCGCGCGCGATCATCGCGGCATAGGGCTCGGGCGAGGTCCAGAACGGCATGAACTCGCCGGGCGCGGGGCCACGGCAGGCATCGACGAAAACAGCGGTGTCGCGCACCGTGCGTGACTGGCAGCCCTGGATCGAGACCAGCCCGGTGAGATCGGACAGATGCGGCGCGAGCGAGAACACGCCGCGCGAGACTTTCAGGCCGATATTGCCGTTGACCCCGGCGGGAATGCGGATCGAGCCGCCGCCGTCGGTCGCATGCGCGATCGGCACGGCACCGGCGGCAACCATCGCCGCGCTGCCGGCCGACGAGCCGCAGGTGGTGTAGTCGGTGTTCCAGGGATTGCGCGTGACATAGACCGCGGGATTTTCCGCCGAGCTGCAGACCCCGAACTCCGGCGTCGTGGTGCGGCCGATCAAATTGAGGCCGGCCTTGCGCATCTTCGCGGTCAGGAAAGTGTCCGCCGCGGCGCGATTGCCGCGCATCATCAGCGAGCCCATCTCCTGCAGCCGTCCCTTCAGGGTCGGGCCGAGGTCCTTCATCAGGAAGGGCAGGCCGGCGAACGGGCCGTCGAGGTCGGCGCCGTCGCGCGTCGGATCGGCGATCACGTCGTCGAACAGCTCGACGACGCCGGAGAGCGCGGGATCGACCTTGGCGACGGCGCTGGCTGCCTGCGACGCCAGCTCACGGGGCGTCAGCTCGCCGTTCCGGACGCGCTCCGCGAGCGCCGTCCCGTCGTGCTGCGTCCACTCGTCCCAGCTCATCGCCAAAGTCATTTGATCGATTCCTTTTCTGCTTTGTTGCGCACTGTAATTTGCGCGGCCGCCCGGTCAAACCAGTGCGCGCCGGCAGCCCGTCCGACGCGCAGTTGCGCTCCGACGCGCACTTGCGCTGCGCTCCGACGCGCACTTGCGCTGCGCTGCAAGCGCCGTGCCCGGCTTGAAAATGCCCCAGTTTCGGCGCCCAGTCGGCTCCTCACGAGGTGGGGGCGTACATGTTCCGCAGGTTGGTGTTGCTGGGCGGCGTGGTTGCGATCGGGCTTGCGCTCAGCGGTTGCACGCGCTGCGGTCCGATCTGGGACGACTGGATGCAGTCGCCGAAATCCTGCAAGTCAGACCATCTCTAGAGCATGGTCCGGAAAAGTGGAAACCGGTTTTCCGAAAAGATCATGCTCAAACAAAGAGATGAGATCATGATGCGATTCCGTGGAAACGCATCATGATCCAGGGCCGGGGCAGGCGCGCTTGGCGGCGGCTTTCTTGGGGTGATATACCGCCGACGAAAATGCAGGGAGTATTCTCATGAGAGTTTTGTGCGCAGTCGCGGTTGCGGTGCTGCTGTCGGCACCGGCCTATGCGCAGATGATGCCGAACGTCAACCTGATGCCTGAGGTCAAGAGCAAGACCCAGGAGGAGAAGGAACAGGACGCGGTCAGGGACAAGGCCTACAAGGACTCGCTCAGCAAGATTCCCGATTCCAAGGGATCGTCCGATCCCTGGGGCGTCGTGCGCAGCGATCCGCCGAAGGCGGCCGCCCATCCCGCCAAGCCGAAGACCAAGACCGGAAGCTCGGCGCAGCCCGGAAGCGCCGCGCCGCGCAGCCAGTAACGCCCATTCGGGACGACGCCGTCCATCTCCCGCAGACTCGGATTCTTCCGCCGCCGCCCCTATATTGGGGTGTCGTCAGTTGGTCCGGAGTTGCGGCATGGTGTCTCGTCCGCGCGATCTCGCCAGCCGGATGGCCGAGCGGCGAAAGCCGGACGACGGCTATCTGCGCGAGACCTTCAGCCTGCCACGCGATCAGGCCCGCGTGAGGGCGCGTGACTTTCTCAAACGCTACCCGAAGGCGGCCTATATGAGCGCCGTCGAGAGTTGGCGCGAGCTTCCCGGCGGCGACATCGAGTTCACGATGCGGCGGCTGGCCAGCGCGGATTGAAGCGTTTTCGAGCGAAGCGCGCAGGCCAGCCCGTCAGGGCACCGGAGCGTGCACGATAGACTGTGCCTCAGTCCCCATTGCTGCCGCGGGTCCGTTCCCGCCCCAGATTGTTCAGCTCGCGATCGATCCGCAGCTGCACGCGGCGGATCGCCAGCAGATCGAGCTTTGCTTCGGTCTTGCCCGTGAAGACGCGATCGCCGATCTGGAAGCGCCATTTCCAGACGCCGGCCATCAGCTGAGTGACGCTGAACTCGATGCCCCTGTGGATCATCGGTAAGGTTCCGCGAATGAAGGGCGGTCGTCGACATTTAAACCATTAGTTGTAGTAATGATCGGCGCCCGTAAAAAGATCGTATGAAAGGCCGCGTCCGTTCGAACTGTCGTTGTGGATTCCGGAAAGGATTCGTCCGCCGGCAGCGTCGCCACGGAACGGTCGCCAGCCGTGTTGCCTGCGCAGCGCCGCGCATCCGCGCTGGTTGAGCAGGCCAATGTTACGAACACTGGCGGAACCCGAGTCTTCCATCGAAGGCTACGGAGTTTTTCCAGGGCTCAGGAGGGGTACGAAGGTAGTATGCAGATTGTGCCAGCCGCTATCGGACGCCGTCGCGCCTGTCAGGTTAACTTGTTGATTATCAGGGGAACTTCGGGCGCGAGGTGCATCGCCCGGCCCGGAACTTTGTTCTTGGCCGGAGAACTACGGAATTTTAAACGGCCCCGACAGGGGGCCGCCAACCCGTCCCGGAGGCGGGTTTTCCTCCAGCAGTCGGGGGGCTACCTGTCTGGCTGGGGGCCCCCAAATAAGGGCACTGCCGGGTCAATTGTTCCAGTAAACATTCCGCGAGAACAGATCGCGACCCGCAGGAAGTTATGGGGCCAGAACATCTGAGAGCCTTCTCGGTAGTCCTACCGAGAACACCGGCTAACCCTTGGTTGCGTCGGGGTTAATGGCAAACTAGGCCACTCCAAAAATTAAAGCGGGCCACTGTGGATGGAAACAGGCCGGCGCCGGTCTGCTGGTGCTGTCCTAGTTAGGACACTCGTCACGGGGAATTAGGACAACCCGGAAAACACCGGACAGACGCGGCTATCGAAATTTGCAATTCCTGCTGGCATTTCCAAAATGAAACAATTCGGAGAATTGTTTTGCCAGCTTGGGCCGAAGAAGAAGAACAGCTCCTGCTACGGATGATGCGCGAAACCGAGCTAACCCAGCGCGAGATTGCGCAGAAGCTAGGCCGCACCGAGGCGGCCGTGAGTGCGCGGCTAACGATAATCAGGAAGCGCCCAGCAGCGGGAACTAAGACCCGTTAAGCATCCGGGAAAGAGTGGCAACTGATTTACTTTTGATTCACCCAAGTTGGTTGACTAACTCCGGCGTTGATTTGATGATCCAAACCCTGGGCAGGGCTGTTTCATTAAGATCGATTTTCAGAGCCCAGAGGGGCCGTCTATTATCGAAGAGCGGCGGTTCGGCGTGAGAATGGAAATATAGAACGGCCCCAGCATTGCCCTCCAAGGGTGCTGGGGCCGTTTCTTTTAGGAACAAGGCGCGGGGGCGGGCTGTCCTAGTTAGGACACTGGCAGAGGGGAATTAGGACACCTGATGCCGGCGCACTTCTCCGGCCGCCATGTTGAGAATTGGGATGTGATCGGCGGCGAGCTGTCGCTGAATGAGGCTAACGGCCCATCCCTCCGGGATAGCGTCGAGCACTCGGTCAACAGCTTCTTCGCGCGAAGTCGCAGCGAGCCAGATTTGGACCTCACCGTCATCGGTCGTCACGCGGACTAGATGAACCTCGGTCGCCTGTTGCATGAGCAATAAAAGCGGCATCGAGGGAATTGTTTCAAAAATCTTCGCTTAAGTTAAGCCTGGAACCGCAATTAGGGCGCCATCGCTGACATGCCTACTTTAATGCGGACACTAAGGCTGGAGCGCAAGCTCTCTGTATGTTCAGGCTCAGTCACCACGACGGCGTCGAGTACAGCTTCATGGCGTTGGCGGCAATATCGCTCGTAGCGCTCATCGTAGGCGTCGGCGCTCTGTTGATCGGATGAGCCTGTCTACTCATGGATGATCCAACCGCCTTGGCCTCAGCGTGTACCCCCTCGCTGGGGCCGTTTCTTTTGGGCAAAGAAAAAAGCCCGGCTCGCGCCGGGCTTCGTTGTTCAGGCTGACTTGTGAGATAGCGCCGCTTCTCGGCTGCCGCGATGTCGAGAGCCCTTCAGCACCTCATTCACGCGGCCGGGATTCACGTCATACGTTGCCGCGATTCGATGTTGAAATTCGCTGTTCCAATGACGAATCCAGATCTCCACAGCGTCATCGAATGTCAGCTTGCTGCCCTTGGCGTTGCCAGCACGTTGACCGACACGGCGCGCCGTGTGATTGAGCGCTCGGCTGAGCAGGCTGGATCTTACGAGGCTGGACGAGATCGACGCGTTCTACCCGGCTTCGTCCCAACCGAAGCCACGCCCGCCGACGTGAGCAACGATTCAAGCGGTGGTGGATGGCGGTGGCGGCGGAGGAAGCGGCGGAGAGGATGACAACTTGATCCTCTGTTGCTTGCGCTCTTGAAAAAGATTCCAGACCCTGAGAAGGGCTGGCCCGCTGCGCAACGGGTGCGTTGGTTCAAGATATTCGCAATGAACGTCTCCCAATCTATGATGGAGACGACGAGCCCGTCGAAATGAAGATTGAAGGACAGGGCCGCCAACTGAGGCGGCCTTACTTCCTCTTGAACAGATCGGCCAAGTCCGTCTCGAATATCAGTTGGGTGCGCTCAAAGAGATCGAGAAGGTCGACTGAGTCTGGCAATCCGCTGCGGGCCACGATTTCCCGCTGGCGCTCGACGATGCGCCGGCCACCATCAACGTGGCGCTGTGCCTGAGCTATCTTTTCATCCAGCGTCATTGCCGGTTCCTGGCTGGAACCAGAGTGCGCTCAGAAACCAGAATATGCCAGTTACAAAATGCGGCCCAGCGGAAGGCGGGATCTACTGTTCATCGTCAGGCAGAGGAACGGGTTCGCGGGTCTGCCGCCGCCCTAAGAATGTATCCGGCGGCGGATGGGTTTCGAGGACTTGGATTGATTCATCGATGACCCGGCGGGACTCATCGATGGCTCTTTTATCGATGAAGTCATTCGGCCGATGAATGAAAGATCCGCGCACCACTGATCGCCTCCACGATCAACCTTGTTGAACTCCTCAATAACCCCTTGATACGCGTTTCGTTCTCGCACCGAGAAGCGAGGGCATAAGCTTTGATGTGCCTCAAAGCCTTGGGTCAAACGGAGAACGCCGCCGGCCCACGCTCGGTAGTCCTACCGAGAACATCGGCTAAGCCATGGTTTCCGTTCGCTTAATCCGAACTAGGACACTCTGGAATTCAAGTTCGGACACGGGAGCTTAAATACGGGCAGCCCCCGGTCTGCCGGTACTGGCCGAAATAGGCCACTGTTTATTCCAAAGTAGGCCAATGCCGCCGAGTGCTTTTTCCCTCTAAGTGGTTAAAGTGTCGCGAATCGCGCTTCGCGTGCATGGAACCTGGGCGGATGCCAGTGATTGATGAGTATCATCACCCCTACTATTACGTACTAAAAAATCATTCTCGGGGTCTTGTAGTTAAGTCTCTGAATAATAAGATAAAAGCATATGGGATGAGGGAGAATTGGAGTTCCTTGACCCTCTGCTCCATCGATAGCGAAGCGGTCAACTACGCTCGCACCGAATGGCCAAAACACTATGGGGCAAACACCCATAATGGGTTCCCTGTGAGCTGGGAGCGGCTCTTCTATAAGTTCGCTCACAGACCGGCGTATTTCGACCTTGCTATATGGCAAGTCATTGACAATATTAGAGTTTTGCAGGGGTTGGCTATAGGGCAGCCGTCCAACGGCAAAACTCACTTAGTCGTTAACTGGGTTGAAAGGTCGTTCGCTCCAACGTACTTCAAGGGAGGCATTTTGCTGCCCATATTGGCGTGCGCGGAAGAGTATGCGAAACTGCTCGGGTGCGAGCGCGTTCTCGTAAAGGATGCCGTTGACCCTAGGAAGTATGAACGATACGGCTACACGGACTATAAACTAGCAAAGGCAACGGCCAGTTATCTGGCTAAGGAGTTATGACCATGGCAAATCTTGAGCAAGGGGCGCTGTCAGTCGAGACGACTGACTTGATGACCAAGGCTATCCAAGATGCCATGCTCCGCATCAAGGAAGTCAACCTCGGACAAAATCTCGTTGACCAAATCTCCAAGGAAGATTGGGTGAAATGGGACGCGTCGGAAGAAATGGCGCTTGTCGCTGACTCCAACGGATTAGAAGACGACTGCGATCTGGATGACGGCCTCAAGGCCGCATAGCAACCAGTCACACCGATGTTTAAAAACCCGCCGTCGCCCGGCGGGTTTTTTATACCGTGCAGGTACCGTAAGCGGAAAAGAGACCCCGTCTGGCGCAAGGGGTGAGCAATCGGCTATCGGCTGCTGAGTTTGTGAGCCGATGTGAGCTTCTATGTCTGCGCCTAGTTCTGGAACTAGAACCTTCCATATGATCGAAGCGGTCGCCGACCGTCTTGAGGGAGCGCCGCGGCAGCTTCGTCGACGCTGGTCGGACGAGTTCAAGGCGCAAATTGTGACAGAGGCGCTGGAGCCTGGCGCGAGCGTATCGGCGATCGCTCGTCGGATCGGCATTCACCCGTCGCAGCTGTTCGCGTGGCGCCGTGACGCTCGGGCGGAACGACATTATCGCGAGCGGCACTCGAGTTGCGGGGGTGAGATGGCGTCTGTGTCAGGCGCGGTGATCGAAATTGCCATTGGCGAGGTGATCGTGCGCGCCGGCGTGGACGTCGACGAGGCGCAGCTACAGCGGGTGATCCGGGCGGTACGTTCGGCATGATCCCCTCCGGCGTGAAGGTGTTCCTGGCCAGCCATCCCGTCGACTTCCGCAAGGGTATCGATGGGCTTGTTGCGCTGGTGCGCGATGCGGGCTCAGATCCGTTCGACGGTGCGCTTTATGTGTTCCGGGCCAAAAGAGCCGACAGAATCAAGATCGTATGGTGGGATGGCTCCGGCGTGTGCCTCTATTTAAAACGTCTCGAGAAGGCGAGGTTCTGCTGGCCGCGGATCGGACATCATCGGGTACAGATGAACCCCGCGCAGTTGATGGCACTGGTGGATGGGATGGACTGGAAGCGGGTCCGGACCGTGGCGGTCAAGCGGCCGGAGATTGTTGGGTAAAAGCACTGCGGCGAAGTGAATCAGCGGCCTGAAAGGGCAAGAGAAACGGAGCAAAATGTGCTCTGGTCGGGTCAATGACGCCGCCTGATCTTAGTCTCCCGAATGACGTAGAGACGCTGAAGGCCATGGTTCTTGCCATGGCCGAGAAAGCGGCCCGCGCCGATGCTCTGGAGAGCGAGGTCGCCGATCTCAAGGCCCGCAGCGCCGATGCCGATGCGCGCATCGAGCGGCTGACGCAGATCCTGAAGGCCTTCGACCGCGCCCGGTTCGGCCGACGATCGGAAAAGCTCGGCTCGGCGAACGGCGACGATGAACAGCAGGCCTTCGTCTTCGAGGAGATCGAGACCGGCATCGCTGCGATCAAGGCCCAGGTCGGCAAGGGCCGTGCGCAGGCGGATGGCACGCGTGCACCGCGTCGGCGCAAGGGCTTTGCGCCCCATCTGGAACGGATCGAAACTGTCATTGAGCCGCACGAGCTGGCTGAGCATGCAGGCAAGCAGAAGGTGCTGATCGGCGAGGACGTGTCGGAGCGCCTGGATGTGGTGCCGGCGAAGTTCCGTGTGATCGTCACGCGCCGTCCCAAGTATGCCTTCAAGAACGCGGACGGCGTCATCCAGGCGCCGGCCCCGGCCCATATCATTGAAGGAGGCATTCCGACGGAAGCGCTTCTGGCCCAGATCGCCGTCGCCAAATATGCCGATGGCCTGCCGCTCTACCGGCAGGAGGCTATCTACGCCCGCGATCATGTCGAGTTGGACCGCCAGCTGATGGCACAATGGATGGGCAAGCTCGGCTTCGAGCTCGAGATCATGGCCGACTACATCTTCAGCGAGGTCAAGAAGGCCGAACGGGTCTTTGCCGACGAAACCACTTTGCCGACGCTCGCTCCGGGCTCCGGATCGACAAAGACGGCCTACTTATGGGCCTATGCCCGAGATGACCGAACCTTTGGCCGCAACGGTCCGCCGATGGTGGCTTATCGCTTCGAAGACAGCCGCGCCAGCGAATGCGCGGTCCGACACCTCAATGGTTATCGCGGCATCCTGCAGGTGGATGGCTATGCCGCCTATAACAAGCTCGCGCGATCCGATCGCGGCAATGATGGCATCACCTTGGCTGGCTGCTGGTCACACTGCAGGCGCAAGTTCTACGAGCTGCATGTTGCTGGGAGCTCAGAAGTGGCAACGGCGACGGTCGAGCGGATGGCGAAGCTCTGGCAGGTCGAGAAAACCGTGCGCGGTCAAAGCCCCGACGCTCGCGTTGCCGCGCGCCAGCAAGCCTCCGCGGCGATCGTCACAGATCTCTTCGATCTCTGGCAGCAGACCTTGCGGCGGATCTCCGGCAAATCAAAATTGGCCGAGGCGATCCGTTATGCCGTCTCGCGCCGTGCCATCTTCGAACGCTTCCTGACCGATGGCCGCATCGAGCTCGACTCCAACATCGTCGAACGCGCCATCCGGCCACAAACAATCACGAGAAAGAATAGCCTCTTCGCGGGCAGCGACGGCGGCGGACGAACCTGGGCAACCATCGCAACGCTGCTGCAGACGGCGAAAATGAACAACGTCGATCCGTTCGCCTGGCTTGCCCTAACACTTCAGCGTATCGCCAACGGCTGGCCGAGCAGCGAAATCGACGCGCTTATGCCATGGAACCACGCCGCCTAACGGCCTCAGCTTGCCGCTTACCAGGTACCTGCACCCCTGCACTAATTGCGGCCTCCCTGAATTACCGTGAACTTCCGACGCCGATCCGGAGGCGTCTCCGTGGGCAGCGCAGGGGCCACAGAGAGCGCGGCGTCCACAAGCTGCGCAACGCTCCAAGCCTTATCCGCCACGCCCAGCGCCTTCGCTGGCGTCGTTCGCAGGGCTTCGTGGGTGCGGCAGAGATTGTAGTGGCAGACGGTACTGGCCGAAATAGGCCACTCGCAGATGCGAAATAGGCCACTGCGGATATTCGGGGAAAAGCTGTTTTTTCGAGTCCACCGACGATGGCGACTCACATAAGCAGAGGGGCTGAGGCGGTGACACGCCTCAGCCCCTAAATCCCGCGTCGGACAGCCCCGGCGGAAGTTCGTTTAGCAGTTGTTTAATGTTCAGATTCGGTTTGTAGCGTCAAGGCGGGCTGTCGGCGCATACCCGGAGAATTCAGAAAATGCCGCTCCAGCCTTTGCTGCTGCGTCTTGAGTTCAAATTCGATCTGGAAAGTAAAGACAGCCAACGCGCTATCGGTGCTGTCATCAAGAACATTCGAGCATGGGCGCGTCCCGCGATGCACTGCCGTCGCAGTTGCGCAATCGTGGTCGTAACCTCGGAAACCTCAACCGAGTTCTTGACGCGGTTGCGACCGGTTCTGGAAGAGATGAGCGCGATTGAGAACTACTGGTGCCACGTTGCCCCGGATAGAGTCGTTGCGAAGCACGGTGGGCTTGACCCTCTTGTCACTCGCGTCGTCGAGGCTTGGGAAGAAGCTAGGAAGCGGCGCAAGTCGTACTACGTGCGCTAGCCTCAACCTCTCAAGCGTCTCATCCATCGGTCCGTAAAGGACCGCGAGGGCAGCGCAATCCGTGAGGTGCGCGTCGAACTTCGCGGTCCGGGGCAGTTTCCGGAGCAGCCGTACCGTGAATAGGGCCAAATCGCTCATACACACAGTATGAATCGACTTGGCCCTCTTGACAATACAACCATTCCGAGTCCACAGGGCGAATCAAGGTTGTGGATAAAACTAGGTTTTACCGCCCTCAATTACCGTGAACTTCCGACGCCGATCCGGAGGCGTCTCAGTCGGCAGCGCAGGGGCCACAGAGAGCGCGGCGTCCACAAGCTGCGCAACGCTCCAAGCCTTATCCGCCACGCCCAGCGCCTTCGCTGGCGTCGTTCGCAGGGCTTCGTGGGTGCGGCATAGGTTGTAGTGGCAGACATATAGCGCCACGGCCGCAACGTGGTTGTCCAGCTTTTTGCTAAAGCCGTTCGTCAATCGGGTGAACCGGCGCGATGCCATGCGCAGGGTCAAGTTCTGCCGCTCAACGTAGCTGGTTGAGACGTATTGATCCGGGTCGCCGGATACTACCTCGCGGTCTACTGCTACTACGGCGGCCGGCGAGTAGCGGCCCTGCGCTTCCTTTACGAGGTGCGTTACCGAGTAGGTCTTTACGATCACGCCATGCGACGCGCTGTCGCCGAAGGCGTCGCGGATCGCCATGCGGTAGGGGTGGAAGCCATCGGTGCTGATCTCGGGCTGGCCGATCACGCGGGCTCGCAGATCATGCAGGAAGTCCATCGTGCTTTCGGTGTTACGCTTGCCGACACCCCAGCTAATGATCGCCTTCTGGGTCCCGGCCATGCCGATGAACACGTACTGGTCACCCTTGGCGTTGATCTCATGACGCTGGACGTTCTTCTGCTTTTTGCCGACGAAGCTCCACAGCTCGTCAAGCTCCAAGCGTTCGGTGCGGATGCCGACCATGATCCGGTCGTGCAATTCCATGCAGCCCATGCCGACGCGCAGGGCCAGGTTCGCGACGGTGCCACGGTTGACGCCGGTCAGGCGCGAAGCGGTGCGGATGCCGACGCCTTCGCAAAGCGCGGCAATGACTTCAATCTGTTTTTCGCGGGGAAGTACGTTCATGAGGGCACAATCCTCTAAAGTGCTAGGGGATTGGCCCGTCGCGAAGCTGGCAAAACGCTCTGCAAAGCGTATATTGCCCAGATGGTCATTCGCTTCGGGGCACAATCCCGGGGTGTATGATCGGGGCCGCTGAGGCTGCAACCAAGGCGGTCCCACTTCTCGGTGGAGGTAGTCGGAATTGAACCGACCGGGTGAACTTCGTAAGGGCTCTCCGGCAACCTGCTACCCCCGACCTTTTGAAAGGCCCATCTAATCGATTGATTGGATGGGCTTTTTTTGAGGTCGAGGGATATATATCAAATTTCATATATCCGCACAAGCGGATTTCACTCGCAATATACGAAAAATCATATATCATGCCTGTTGTCTGGGATTTTCGTTGTTATGTGAACGCTGCAGGCTCAAATGAAATACGCGCTTGGTTCAACAGCCAGCCAAGGGCAGTCCAAGGCAAATTCATTTCGCGCCTACAAACCTTGCGCCAACTCGATCCTGAACTCTGGATACCGAAACCCTTTCGCTGGCTTCGACATGAGTGTGCGGGGCTTGGGGAAATTCGATTCGAGGTAGGGAATGTTCAGCATCGCCCGCTGGGATTCCGTACCGACTTTTGCTTCACGATGGTTTTCTGCGCCATCGAAAAGGGCGGAAAGTTCGTACCGAGTAATGCCTGTGCTGTTGGATTAGCACGTAAGAGTGAGGTTCAGTCCGATGCCAAACGAAGTTGTCCCCATGACTTCATCTTGGACTAAGGAATTCATCGATCAGCTTTCTGATCGAGAGTTTCGCCACGCCTACATGGCTGATCAAGTTCGCACGCATATCGCTCTGGCCATCCGGATTCTGCGCGAACAAGAGGGGCGGGAGTGGTCTCAGACAGAGTTAGGAAAGCGCTGCGACAAACCGCAGAGCTGGATTTCCAAACTTGAAGATCCTGAGTATGGCAAAGTCTCCCTTCAAACCCTGCTAGAAATTGCGGAGGCGTTTGATCTTCCGTTGCTCGTCCAGTTTCCTGAATGGAGCGATTGGCTGCGCCGCATGAAAAATCAATCACGGGAAAATTTTGAGAAGAGAAGCTTTGACGCCGATCTCCTAAATAAGTTTGCCGCAACGAAGGCCGAACAATCTTTGCCGGGCACAGCTAGAACGTATTCGTACTCGAAATATGCTATAACAGCCTCCGGCAATGCCGGAGATAAGCTGGTTAGGGTGGTTGGCTGATGGAGTTTGAAGCTAACGCCAGCCCGCAGGGGTTCTGCATTTTTTGCGACGACATCAGACACGAGGTAAATAACAAACAGACTTATGTTGGGGCCTACATCGGCAGCGAACTAAATATACTGGGGCCTCTGCCGGCTGTGCTTTATAAGTTCTGCATTCATGTCGGTTATCGCCAACGCATAACCGATCCAGATGGGCCGGTCGTATTCGAAGTTCATATGCCGGGCGACGATGATGACAAACCGTCTGCGCGAGCAGAGGCCTTTCCTAGCGAAGTCCTTTCGAAGCTACCAGCGCCCGCTCCGGATAATGATGACCCTATGCTTGGTATCGCCTTGGCTTTTGAATTTAGCCCACTAGAAATCAAGCGCGAGGGACGGCTGCGAGTGTCTGCCGTTAGAGAGGGGAAAAGATATGGACTTGGATCGCTTCAAGTGATTTCAAGGCCACCTCAAGAAGAGGCCGCCAACTGAGGCGGCCTTACATTTTCCTTGAAATTTAAACGGCCCCAATCGGGGGCCGCCAACCCGTCCGGGACGGGTTTTCCTCCAGCAGTCCGGAGCTACCTGGGCTGACTTTGGAGGCTAGAGACTGACGCGCTGCAAAGCACGTTTGTTCCAAGCAAAGAACACATCGCGACCCACCCGAAGTTATGGGGCCAGAACATCTGCTGGACCACTAGGTAGTCCTACCGAGAACAGCGGACGGGCCTTGGTTGAAAATGGGTTAACCCCAAACTAGGCCACTGCAATTTTCAAAACAGGCCACTAGGGATGGAAACAGGCCAGCGCCGGTCTGCCCGAAAGAACATATTGCGAACCTAGAACAAATGTGGTACGAGGTTCCAATCAACAACGCATTCCGCCTGATCTCATCGCCCGTTTTTCCCGCTAGCGAATCCCCGCCATAAGGAGCACATCCCAAATGTCCGCCACCGCACTGCGTATCGTCGAAGGATCCTCCATGGACAAGTCCAAGGCCCTCTCAGCCGCGCTCTCCCAGATCGAGCGCCAGTTCGGCAAGGGCTCGGTGATGAAGCTCGGCAAGAACGACCGTTCGATGGATGTCGAGACGGTGTCGTCGGGGTCGCTCGGGCTCGATATCGCGCTCGGCGTCGGCGGCCTGCCGAAGGGGCGCATCGTCGAGATCTACGGGCCGGAATCGTCGGGCAAGACCACGCTGGCGCTGCACACGGTGGCGGAAGGCCAGAAGAAGGGCGGCATCTGCGCCTTCATCGACGCTGAACATGCGCTCGATCCGGTCTATGCGCGCAAGCTCGGCGTCAACATCGACGAGCTCTTGATCTCGCAGCCGGACACCGGCGAGCAGGCGCTCGAGATCGCCGACACGCTGGTGCGCTCTGGCGCGGTCGACGTGCTGGTGATCGATTCGGTCGCGGCGCTGGTGCCGAAGGCCGAGCTCGAGGGCGAGATGGGCGATGCGCTGCCGGGTCTGCAGGCCCGCCTGATGAGCCAGGCGCTGCGCAAGCTCACCGCCTCGATCAACAAGTCGAACACGATGGTGATCTTCATCAACCAGATCCGCATGAAGATCGGCGTGATGTACGGTTCGCCGGAGACCACCACCGGCGGCAACGCGCTGAAATTCTACGCTTCGGTCCGCCTCGACATCCGCCGCATCGGCGCGATCAAGGAGCGCGACGAGGTGGTCGGCAACACCACCCGCGTCAAGGTGGTGAAGAACAAGCTGGCGCCGCCCTTCAAGCAGGTCGAGTTCGACATCATGTATGGCGAGGGCGTGTCCAAGATGGGCGAGATCCTCGACCTCGGCGTCAAGGCCGGCATCGTCGAGAAGTCCGGCGCCTGGTTCTCCTATGACAGCCAGCGGCTCGGCCAGGGCCGCGAGAATTCCAAGGCATTCCTGAAGTCGAATCCCGACATCACCGCCAAGATCGAAGCCGCGATCCGGCAGAACTCCGGCCTGATCTCCGAGCAGATCCTCGCCGGCACGCCCGAGCGCGACGCCGAGGGCGAGGAGCCGACGGAAGAGTAAGGCTCAATTATTTCGCTGCAAGCGGGCGCTGAGGACGTTGAGTTGCCGACGTCTTCGGCGCCCGTTTGGTTTTGTGTGTGTTTCGTGAAGCAGTTGATCCTCAGCTTGCGGTGCTGATGCCACCGTGCGTAGCTGGAGAGCGTCGTGACGAGTCTGATCCTGGCGACAAGCGATCTCGCGAGCTATCGCCTGAGGCAGGCGGGAAGGGCGGATATCGTCGTCGGCTTGAGGCCGCGCTTCGTTTGGAGGAAAATGCCCTCGTCGGCTGACCTCACGACCCTGCTGGAACCGCGTTCTGCAAAGCATGTCGATTTCGACACGCACTGGCTCGACTTCGACAGTTCAAGATGGACCGGCTCGATTGGTCGGGACGTCGGACTTGTCGAGCTGTGTGAGCGTTGCGACAGGGTCGAGCTATGGGCCGATCCTCAGCCGAATGACCAGCTGGTGCTGGCCTGGTTGCTCGTGCTCCGCCCGCACCGCCACATCGTAGCGAAGCTCAAGCTGGTCCAGACCGATGTCGAGATCGGCAGGTACCGAAGTGAGAGCTCGGCGAAATGGCGATTGCCTGCACTTGCGGTGACGGATGATCGGCTGGAATTGGCCAGTCGCGCCTGGAATGCCTATCGCGCTCCGACGCCCGAGCCCTGTTTCGACCTTCTCATGCAGGATCTGTCGGCCATCCCGCAGCTCCGCGCGGCGCTGATTGCGTTGCTCGAGGAGCTGCCCGGGCGAGACACCGGCCTCGGCGCGTCCGAACCGCGGATGCTGGATCTCGTCGCCGACGGCAAGACAAGCCCACAGGTCCTTTCGAGCGAGCTGAACAGGGAGCGCGGCGTGTTCGATTTTCAGGAAGCGGAGCTGATCCTGGACCGGCTCGCCGATTGTCCATCACCGGTCCTGACCGGATTCCCCGCCGAGATCGAGGGGGCCGACGATTTGAAGGCCCGACGAGAACGACTCCTGTACAGTCGGTTGTCGCTCACCGATTTCGGCCAGGAAGTGTCGGATCGCGAGCTCGACTTCAGCCAGTACAACACGATCCATCGCTGGTGGGGCGGCACCAAATTGACCAATGAGCGGCTGTGGCGCTGGGATACCGAGAGCCCCAGCTTGGTCGCTCCGCAGGTTTGATCGACACCGCGCCGCCGGCAGGGCCGCGTTACGCCAGCGCCTTTTCGCGGCTCGCGATCAGTGCCCGCAAATCCTCGGTCACGGCGACCGACTGGTGCGTCTTCTGGTCGGTCGCGACCCAGATGATCTCGCCGGTGGCGCGCAGGTCATCGGAGCCCTTGGCGAAGATCGCGAGCGCAAGATTGATCGAGGAGCGACCGATCCGCGCGACCCGGACGCAGACCTCGATGTCCTCGTCGAACCGGATCGGCGCCTTGTACTCGACGACCGATTTCACGGTGTGGAAGTCGATCCCGGTCCGCGCCACCTCGCCGAGATAATCGTAGCCCAGCGCGCGGAAATATTCGGTGATGGCGGTGTCGAAATAGGTGAGGTAGTGCGCGTTGAACACCACGGCCTGCGCGTCGACCTCCGAATAGCGGACGCGAAACGGGAAATGGAACCAGAATTCCTCGCGCATGTTTCCTCCTGCCGCGGGCGGGCCAGTCCGTCATTCCGGGGCGCGACGAAGTCGCGAACCCGGAATCCAGAGGTCGTGGATCGAGATTCCGGGTTCTCGCTTCGCGAGCCCCGGAATGACACCGAGTGAATCAGGCGTCAGAGACGCAACGCCACATAGCTGCAGTAGCTCCTTACTCCGCCGCCTGCGCGTAATCCTCGACCGGCGGGCACGAGCACACCAGATTGCGGTCGCCATAGACGTTGTCGACGCGGCCGACCGGGCTCCAGTATTTGTCGGAACGCGACACGCCGGCCGGGAAGCAGCCCTCGGCGCGGGTATAGGCCCTGTTCCAGGCATCGTCGGCGATGTCGTGGACGGTATGCGGCGCGTGGCGCAGCGGCGAGGCCTCGACCTTCCAGCGGCCCTTCTCGATCTCCGCGATTTCGTCGCGGATCGCGATCATGGCGTCGCAGAAGCGGTCGATCTCGAACTTCGATTCCGATTCCGTCGGCTCGATCATCAGCGTGCCCGCCACCGGGAAGCTCATGGTCGGCGCGTGGAAGCCGTAGTCGATCAGGCGTTTGGCGATGTCGTCGACGGTGACGCCGCTGGTCGTCTTCAGCGGCCGCGGATCGACGATGCACTCATGCGCGACGCGGCCGCGCTCGTTGCGGTACAGCACCGGGAAGTGCGGCTGCAGCCGTGCGGCGATGTAGTTGGCATTGAGAATCGCGATCTCGGTCGCCCGCGTCAGACCTTCGCCCCCCATCATCAGGATGTAGATGTAGGAGATGGTCAGGATCGACGCCGAGCCGAACGGCGCGGCCGATACCGGGCCGATCGCGTGCGCCGTCGCGCCGACGGTCGCGGGATGGCCCGGCAGATAGGGCGCAAGATGCGCCTTCACGCCGATCGGGCCCATGCCCGGGCCGCCGCCGCCATGCGGAATGCAGAAGGTCTTGTGCAGGTTGAGATGGCTGACATCGGCGCCGTAGTCGCCGGGCCGCGACAGCCCGACCTGCGCGTTCATGTTGGCGCCGTCGAGATAGACCTGGCCGCCATGGGCATGCACGATGTCGCAGATCTCGCGGATATGTTCCTCGAACACGCCGTGGGTCGACGGATAGGTGATCATGACGGCGGCCAGGTTGGCGGAGTGCTTCTCGGCCTTGGCGCGGAGATCATTGACGTCGACGTCGCCGCGCGCATCGCACGCCACCACCACGACCTCCATGCCGACCATCGCCGCCGAGGCCGGATTGGTGCCGTGCGCGGAGGAGGGGATCAGGCACACCTTGCGGTGCGGCTCGCCGCGCGCCAGGTGATAACCCCGGATCGCCAGCAGTCCGGCATATTCGCCCTGCGCGCCGGAGTTCGGCTGCAGCGAGACCGCATCATAGCCGGTGATGTCGCACAGCCATTGCTCCAGCCGCTTGAACAGCGCGTGATAGCCCTTGGCCTGATCCGCGGGCGCGAACGGATGCAGGTTGCCGAACGCCGGCCAGGTCAGCGGGATCATTTCGGTGGTGGCGTTGAGCTTCATCGTGCAGGAGCCGAGCGGGATCATCGCGCGGTCGAGCGCGAGGTCACGATCACTGAGCTTGCGCATGTAGCGCAGCAGCTCGGTCTCGGAACGGTGCGTGTTGAACACCGGATGGGTGAGGAAGGCGCTGGTGCGCCGCAGCTCCTTCGGCAGCGCCTCGTGCGCGCCGGCCTCGATCTCGGCATAGCTGAGCTTGCCGCCGAACACGCGCCACACCGCCTCGACCGTCTCCGGCGTCGTGGTCTCGTCGAGCGCGATGCCGAGCGTGGTCGCGCCGACGCGCAGATTGATCCGCTCCGCCAGCGCGCGGGTGACGAGCTCGATCTGCTTGCTGCCTGCCTCGACCGTCACGGTATCGAAGAACGCTTCGCTGGTCGGCGCAAAGCCGAGCTTGCGCAGGCCGGCGGCAAGCACGGTGGCGCGGCGATGCACGCTGCGTGCGATATGGGTCAGGCCCTCCGGACCGTGATAGACCGCATACATCGAGGCGATCACGGCGAGCAGCACCTGCGCGGTGCAGATGTTCGAGGTCGCCTTCTCGCGGCGGATGTGCTGCTCGCGGGTCTGCAGGGCGAGGCGATAGGCCGGTGCCCCACGCGAATCCACCGAGAGGCCGACGATGCGGCCGGGCAGCGAGCGCTTCAGCGTGTCGCGCACCGCCATGTAGGCGGCGTGCGGTCCGCCGTACCCCATCGGCACGCCGAACCGCTGCGCCGAACCGATCGCGATGTCGGCGCCGAGCTCGCCCGGCGACGCGAGCAGCGTCAGCGACAGCAGGTCGGCGGCAACGATCGCCAGCGCGCCCTTGGCGCGCAGCGAGGCGATAGCAGGCTTAAGGTCGCGTACCGCGCCCGATGTGCCCGGATATTGCAGCAGCGCGCCGAGTACATCGGCGTTGTCGAGCTCGGTCAGGGGATCGCCGACCACCAGCGCCCAGCCCAGCGGCGCGGCGCGCGTGCGCATCACCGCCAGCGTCTGCGGATGCACCTCCTTGTCGACGAAGAACACCTTCGCCTTGACCTGCGAGTGGCGCTCGGCGAGCGCCATCGCTTCCGCCGCCGCGGTCGCCTCGTCGAGCAGCGAGGCGTTGGCGACGTCGAGCCCGGTGAGATCGCAGATCATGGTCTGGAAGTTGAACAGCGCCTCGAGCCGGCCCTGGCTGATCTCCGGCTGGTACGGCGTATAGGCGGTGTACCAGGCCGGGTTCTCCAGAATGTTGCGCTGGATCACCGCGGGCAGGATGGTCCCCGAATAGCCCTGGCCGATCAGCGAGGTGAACACCTGGTTCTGCGCGGCGAGCTCGCTCATATGCGCGAGCGCCTCGGTCTCGCTCAGCGCCCGGCCGAGATCGAGCGGCGCCTTCTGCCGGATCGACGCCGGCAGCGTCTCGTTCATCAGCGCCTGCAGGCTCGCGGCGCCGACCGTCTCCAGCATCGCGTTGACGTCGCGCGGCGACGGTCCGATGTGGCGGCGGACGAAATCGGTGGCGGCTTCGTTGATCGGCTTGAAGGGCGCGTTCATGACGTGATCCTCGGGGTGATCCTTTAGGCGGTGTGCGCGGCGTAGGCGGCCTCGTCCATCAGGCCGCCGAGCTCGCCCTTGTCGGCAATCTTCAGCTTGAAGAACCAGGCCTTGCCGCCGGCGTCCGAATTGACCAGCGCGGGCTCGGCGGCGAGCGCGTCGTTGACCTCGACCACCTCGCCGGTGATCGGCGCGTAGACGTCGGAAGCGGCCTTGACGGATTCCACCACAGCGGCGGCCTCGGCCTTCTTCAGGCTGCGGCCGACCTTGGGCAGTTCGACGAACACCACGTCGCCGAGCTGCGACTGCGCATAGTCGGTGATCCCGATCGTGGCGACGTCGCCCTCGATGCGGAGCCATTCGTGGTCGGACGTGTACAGCGTCGTCATGGGGATCGATCCTTTGGCGTTCAGCGTTTGTAGGTATTGGGGACGAAGGGCGTGGCGGCGACCTTGAGCGGCAGCCGCTGGCCTCGCACTTCGGCGAAAACGGTGGTGCCGACCGCGGAAAGGGCGGTAGGCAGATAGCCCATCGCGACCGGCGCATTGAGGCTCGGGCCGAAGCCGCCCGAGGTCACCTTGCCGATCTGCTCGGTCGAGCCGGCATCGGCGAACAGCGCGGCGCCTTCGCGCACCGGTGCGCGGCCGTCGGGCTTCAGGCCGACCCGCCGGCGCGCGGCGCCATCTGCGAATTGCGCGAGAATCTTGTCGGCGCCGGGGAAGCCGCCGGCGCGGGCGCCGCCGCTGCGGCGAACCTTCTGCACCGACCATTCCAGCGCGCCTTCGACCGGCGTCGTCGTGGTGTCGATGTCGTGGCCATAGAGGCACAGCCCGGCTTCGAGCCGCAGGCTGTCGCGCGCGCCGAGCCCGATCGGCAGCACGTCGGGATTGTCGAGCAGCGCGGTGACCAGGGCTTCCGCCTTGTCCGCGGGCACGGAAATCTCAAAGCCGTCCTCGCCGGTATAGCCGGAGCGCGAGACGAAGCAGTCGACGTCGCCGACGCGGCGCGGACCGGCGTCCATGAATTTCATCGAACCGACATCTGCACAAAGTTTCGCCAGCGCCGATTCGGCTTTCGGCCCCTGCAGTGCGATCAGCACGCGGTCGGCCAGCGAGACGATCTCGCAGGCGTCGGAGAGATTCGCACGCAGATGCGCCTCGTCCTCGGCCTTGCAGGCGGCGTTGACCACCAGGAACAGGTGATCGCCGAAATTCGCCACCATCAGGTCGTCGAGCAGGCCACCATCATTGTTGGTGAATTGCGCGTAGCGCTGCCGTCCCGGTGCGACACCGACGATGTCCTGCGGCACCAGTTTTTCCAGCGCGAGCGCGGCGTCGGCGACCTTACCGGATTTGGCCTTCAACACGAGCTGGCCCATGTGCGACACATCGAACAGGCCGGCTTCCTTGCGGGTGTGCAGATGCTCCTTCAGCACGCCGGCCGCGTATTGCACCGGCATGTCATAGCCGGCAAACGGCACCATCTTGGCGCCGCGCGCCAGGTGCAGCGCGTGCAGCGGGGTCTGTTTCAGCGGGGAGGTTTCGTGCGCAAGCATCACAGGGCCCTCGCGGTTCCCGCGGGGACCCATTTCCCCTTGAGAAACCTGCAGAAAGCCCCATCTGTCGCTGTGCCTGAGAGTATTATCCCGTCGGCGGACGCATCGGGGCGAACCCCAGCATCTCTTTCCAGATGTCAGACGTCACGCGGTCCTTTTGCCTGAGAGTTTCCGGGGCGGTTGCTCCTTCGGCGCCGGCGGTAAGGCCGGTCTCTCCCGACGTGACTAGGTATAGGTAGGTAGAAAACACGGCGCCACCAAGACTGTCAACGCAGCTGCAGCAACTATCCAATGGGCTTTGTGCTGCCGCGGCAAGCCCATGATCCGCCTGCACAGTTTCTGGACACCGCAGCTGGCAATGTCTAAAAGCGTTCGGCCGGAAAATGACGCCTTTTTGCGGCTGGCCGGCCCTTTTTTCCGATTGGATGAACATGAGCAGCGTCAACGACATCAGGTCGACATTTCTGAACTTCTTCAAGGAGAACGGGCACGAGATCGTGGCCTCGTCGCCGCTGGTTCCGCGCAACGACCCGACCTTGATGTTCACCAATGCCGGCATGGTGCAGTTCAAGAACGTCTTCACCGGCGTCGAGAAGCGCGGCTATCAGCGCGCCACGACGTCGCAGAAGTGCGTGCGCGCCGGCGGCAAGCATAACGACCTCGACAATGTCGGCTACACCGCGCGCCATCTCACCTTCTTCGAGATGCTCGGCAACTTCTCGTTCGGCGATTACTTCAAGGAGCGCGCGATCGAGCTCGCCTGGAATCTGATCACCAAGGATTTCGGGCTGAAGAAGGACAAGCTGCTGGTCACCGTCTACCACACCGACGACGAGGCGGCCGGCCACTGGAAGAAGATCGCGGGCTTCTCGGACGACCGCATCATCCGCATCCCGACGTCGGACAATTTCTGGGCGATGGGCGACACCGGTCCGTGCGGTCCGTGCTCCGAAATCTTCATCGACCGCGGCGAGCACATCTGGGGCGGACCTCCGGGCAGCCCGGAGGAGGATGGCGATCGCTTCCTCGAATTCTGGAACCTGGTGTTCATGCAGTACGAGCAGGTGACGAAGGAGGAGCGCGTGGCGCTGCCACGTCCCTCGATCGACACCGGCATGGGGCTCGAGCGCATGGCCTGCATCCTGCAGGGCGTCGAGAGCGTGTTCGAGACCGATCTGTTCCGCAATTTGATCGATGCCGCCGCGTCGACCCTCGGCCACGGTCCGAACGAGCAGAACGTCGGGTCGTACCGCGTGATCGCCGACCACCTGCGCTCGTCGGCATTCCTGATCACCGACGGCGTGCTGCCGTCGAACGAGGGCCGCGGCTACGTGCTGCGCCGGATCATGCGCCGCGCGATGCGCCATGCGCAGCTCTTGGGCGCGAGCGAGCCGCTGATGCATCGCCTGGTCTGGGCGCTGGTCCGCGAGATGGGCCAGGCCTATCCGGACCTGGTCCGCGCCGAGAAGCTGATCGAGGAGACGGTGCGGCTGGAAGAGACGCGCTTCCGCAAGACGCTGGCGCGCGGCCTGTCGATCCTCGACGAGAAGAGCGCCGGCCTCAAGAAGGGCGACATGTTCGACGGCGACACCGCGTTCACGCTGTACGACACCTACGGCTTCCCGCTCGATCTGACGCAGGACGCGCTGAAGTCGCGCGGCATCAGCGTCGACCAGGCGTCGTTCACCGACGCGATGGAGCGGCAGCGCGTGAAGGCGCGTGCCTCCTGGGCAGGCTCGGGCGAGGCGGCGAGCGAGGCGACCTGGTTCCCGCTGCGCGAGAAGCTCGGCGCGACCGAATTCCTCGGCTACGAGACCGAGAGCGCGGAAGGCGCGGTGACGGCGCTGATCAAGGACGGCGCCGAGGTCGAGAGCCTGAAGGCCGGCGAGAGCGGCGCGATCGTGCTGAACCAGACCCCGTTCTACGGCGAGTCCGGCGGCCAGGTCGGCGACACCGGCGTGCTGACCGGCGAGGGCGTCAAGTTCCGCGTCGCCGACACGCAGAAGAAGGCCGGCGATCTGTTCGTGCATCTCGGCACGGTGGAGCAGGGCACGCTCGGCGTCGGCACCGCGCTGCAGCTCGAGGTCGACCACACCAGGCGCTCGTCGATCCGCGCCAACCATTCGGCGACGCATCTGTTGCACGAGGCGCTGCGCCAGGTGCTTGGCGATCACATCGCGCAGCGCGGCTCGCTGGTCACGCCGGACCGGCTGCGCTTCGACTTCGTGCATCCGAAGCAGATCACGCCGGAAGAGCTCGCCCGGATCGAGGACATCGCCAACGATGTCGTGCTGGAGAATGACGAGGTCACGACCCGGGTCATGGGCGTCGACGATGCCCGCGAGGCCGGTGCCCGCGCGCTATTTGGCGAGAAGTATGGCGACGAGGTTCGCGTCGTGTCGATGGGCAAGGGCGCCCGCGATCACGGCCAGAACGCGTTCGGCTGGTCGGTCGAGCTCTGCGGCGGCACCCATGTCCGCCGCACCGGCGACATCGGCATGATCTCGGTGACCAGCGAGGGCGCGGTGGCGTCCGGCGTCCGCCGCATCGAGGCGCTGACCGGGCATCACGCGCGCAAGCACGCCAACGACACCATCGCGCTGGCCAAGACCGCGGCGCTGGAGCTGCGCACCACGATCGACGACGTGCCGGCGCGCATCGCCGCGCTGATGGAAGAGCGCAAGAGGCTCGAGCGCGATCTGTCTGACGCCCGCAAGAAGCTCGCGATGGGTGGCGGCGGTGCGTCGAACGGCGCGGCCTCCGCCGTTCGCGAGGTCGGCAATGTCAAGCTGCTGGCACGCGCGGTCGAGGGCGTCGAGACCAAGGATCTCAAGAGTCTCGTCGACGACGGCAAGAAGCAGATCGGCTCGGGCGTGGTCGCGATCGTCGGCGTCACCGAGGACGGCAAGGCCGGCATCGTGGTCGGCGTCACCGCCGATCTGACCGCGCGGTTCAACGCGGTCGAGCTCGTGCGCAAGGGCTCCGAGGTGCTCGGCGGCAAGGGCGGCGGCGGCCGGCCCGACATGGCGCAGGCCGGCGGACCCGACGGCGCCAAGGCAGACGCCGCGCTGTCGGCGATCGAACAGGCCATGACTCAACAGGCATCGGCCGGCGCCTGACGGAGAGTCTGATCGTGGCGACGGCTCCGGGTAGGCCCACGATCAGCGATCCCGGGCTGCGCGACCGTCTCTACGAGCTGCTCGAACGCGATGATCTGCCGCATTCGGGCGGCTTGCGGTTTGCCCGGGTCATCGTCGCCATCATCGCCGTCGACGTGCTGGCGGCGATTCTGGCCTCCGTGCCCGAGATCGACGCGCAGTTCGGCTGGCTGCTGACGACCATCGAGATCGCGGCGGTCATCGCCTTCGCGCTGGAATATGCCGCGCGGCTCTGGAGCGTGGTCGGCCACTCCTTGCGCGACATGACGCCGGCGCGGGCGCGGCTGGAATACGCCTTCTCGGCGCTCGGCGTGATCGACCTGCTCGCCTTCCTGCCGTCGGCCATCGCGCTTGTCGTCGGCGACAAGACCGCGCTGGTGCTGTTCGGCATGCTGCCGTTCCTCAAGCTGGTGCGCTATTCGACCGCGATGCGCTCGCTGCTGGCGGCACTGCACGCCGAGCGGCGCACGCTGTTCGGCTGCGTGGTGATCCTGACCGGCGCGGTGCTGCTGTTCGCCTCGCTGCTCTATGCCATCGAGCACAGGGTGCAGCCGGACAAGTTCGGCACCATGCCGCAGGCGATGTGGTGGGCGATCGTGACGCTCGGCACCGTCGGTTACGGCGACGTCGTCCCGATTACGCCGCTCGGCCGGACCGTCACGGTGATCGCGATCGTGGTCGGCTTCGCGATGATCGCGCTGCCGGTCGCGATCATCTCGACTGCGTTCGCCGACGAGGTCCGGCGCCGCGACTTCGTCGTGACCTGGGGCATGCTGGCGCGGGTGCCGCTGTTCTCGCATCTTGGCGCCGCCGATATTTCCGACATCATGCGCCTGCTGCGGTCGCAGACCATCGAGGCCGGCGAGGTGCTGGTGCGGCGCGGCGATGCGGCGTCATCGATGTATTTCATCACCGCGGGCGAGGTCGAGATCGACCTGCCGAGCCAGCTTGTGCGGCTTTCCGACGGCGCGTTCTTCGGCGAGATCGCGCTGCTGCGGCGGACCAGCCGTTCGGGGACGGTGACGGCGACGCGCAAGACCAAGCTGCTGGTGCTCGATGCGCAGGACTTCCATGCCCTGATCGAGCGCATGCCGGCGCTCGCCGCCCATGTCCGGGAGACCGCGGAGGCGCGGCTTGCCGATCCGCTCGCGGCCGGCGGCGACCTGGCCGCCGCGGAGATCGCCCAGGCGCCGCGCGAGACCGACGGCGGCATCCGCGATTAAAGCATGATCCGGAAAAGTGCGAAGCGGTTTTCCGGAAAGATCATGCTCAAACAAAGAGCTAAGGCGCGATGACGATTCAACCTAATCTCATCGCGCTTTAGCCTCAGTCCCGTCGCAGGAACACGTAATCCGCCGAGTAGGCCGCGCCTTTCAGCGCGCCTGATTTGTCGCAGGCGCCGCTGAGCTCGCCGCCCGAGGTGTTGATCCGCTGCACGGTTGCGACGCCCGAGAGCAGGCCGTTGCTGCGGTGGGCGATCACCTCGAGCTTCAGCCAGGGAATATCGGCGGCGGTGGTGCCGGGTATGCTGCCGGCGGTGCGGGCGGTCACGGCGCTGCCGTCGACATGCTCCCAGTTCGGACCCGCATAATGCCGGCCGACCGTGCGGCCGTCGGCGATCAGGGTGGCGACCGGTTCGCGGAACGACCAGGCGAGCTTGCCGTCGCTGACCGGCTTGCACTCATAGACCTGCACGCCCTCGGCATGGACCGACAGAACCGGGGACTCGCCGGGCGCCGCGACGGCGTCGGGCAGGGGATCGGCAGCGAATGCCGCCGACCCGGTGAGCGAGAACGATGCGAGCACGACGGCTCTGACAAGGGCCATGGTCATGCTCGCACCTGTCTTCCAAAGACGACGGCCTCAGGCCGCGATCGCCTTCACGAGGTTGTCGGACACCTTGTCGAGGAACCCGGTGGTCGAGAGCCAGCGCTGGTCGGCGCCGACCAGGAGCGCGAGGTCCTTGGTCATGTAGCCCTCCTCGACGGTCGCGACGCAGACCTTCTCTAGGGTGGTGGCGAACTTCGCCAGCGCCTCGTTGTTGTCGAGCTTGGCGCGATGGGCGAGGCCACGGGTCCAGGCGAAGATCGACGCGATCGAGTTGGTCGAGGTCTCCTTGCCCTTCTGGTGCTCGCGGTAGTGGCGGGTCACGGTGCCGTGGGCGGCCTCGGCTTCCACGGTCTTGCCGTCCGGGGTGAGCAGCACCGAGGTCATCAGGCCGAGCGAGCCGTAGCCCTGGGCCACGGTGTCGGACTGTACGTCGCCGTCATAGTTCTTGCAGGCCCAGACATAGCCGCCGGACCATTTCAGCGCCGAGGCCACCATGTCGTCGATCAGGCGGTGCTCGTAGGTCAGGCCCTTGGCGTCGAATTCCTTCTTGAACTCGCGGTCAAAGACGTCCTGGAAGATGTCCTTGAAGCGGCCGTCATAGACCTTCAGAATCGTGTTCTTGGTCGACAGATAGACCGGGTAGTTGCGCATCAGGCCGTAGTTGAACGAGGCGCGGGCGAAATCGGTGATAGAGTCGTCGAGATTGTACATCTCCATCGCGACGCCGGCGCCGGGCGCCTTGAACACTTCCTTCTCGATCACGGTGCCGTCCTCGCCGACGAACTTCAGCGACAGCGTGCCCTTGCCGGGGAACTTGATGTCGGTGGCGCGGTACTGGTCGCCATAGGCATGGCGGCCGATGATGATCGGCTTGGTCCAGCCGGGAACCAGGCGCGGCACGTTCTTGCAGATGATCGGCTCGCGGAAGATGCAGCCGCCGAGGATGTTGCGGATGGTGCCGTTCGGCGACTTCCACATCTGCTTCAGGCCGAACTCCTTCACCCGGGCCTCGTCGGGGGTGATGGTGGCGCATTTGACGCCGACGCCGACCTTCTTGATGGCTTCGGCGGCGTCGATGGTCACCTGGTCATTGGTCTCATCGCGGTATTCCATGCCCAGATCGAAATAGAGCAGTTCGACATCCAGGAACGGGTTGATCAGCTTGTCCTTGATGTACTGCCAGATGATCCGGGTCATCTCGTCGCCATCGAGCTCGACGACGGGGTTGGATACCTTGATTTTTGCCATGACGGGGAGGCCCTCTTGGGAACGGCGCGCTTTTGACGGCGGGGGTGGAAAATACGCCTGCGCTATAGCACCGCCCGGGGGCGGGCGGAAGCGGAGGGGGTATGCACTTTAAGCCCATCTTTTCAGCTAAAACGCCGCCTGCGTCGCCGTCCCGGCCACGATGTACCAGGTCACGAACAGGCCCGCGATCAGGGCGCCCGGCAGGCTCGATCCGGTCCGCCGCCAGGTGAAGGTCGCGATCACGGCGACGATCGCAAGCAGGGGCACGAACTGGATCGCGACGATGGTCGAGAGCGGCACGAAACCGGGGTCCGGGACCGGGTTGAACAGCTTCCCCGTCAGCCACAGCGTGCCGTATTGCAGCACCAGCAACACGATGAAACCGAACGTCAGCGCCAGGATGTTGGTCAGGTACAGCGCCCCGCGCGGCGCATCCATGGTCGAGAAATTCCGGTGCAGCACGTGCAGCGCCACGACGAAAAACGCCGTGAACGGAATCAGATAGATCAGGAAGATGAGGAATTGCTTCGCGCTCATCAACTTGAGTGCGACGATCCAGAAGCGGAAGTCGATCTTGAAGGCGAGGTCGGCGAGCCACAGCGCGGCGTAGCCGACCGCGACCGAAGCCAGCGCGATCACGACGGATTGACCGACGAGGCCGGTCCGGCTGGCCCGCTGCGGGGCGAACCGCATCAGGGCGAGCGTGATCAGCCCGTTGATGATGGCCCAGACCAGGATCTGGTTGGTGATGCCCTGCGGCAGGAACGCGCTCGGGGTGACGAAGGTGCCGCCCAGTGCAAAGGCCGGGTAATAGGTCAGCGCCGGGATGAAGGCGGACAGGATGAATGCCGCGGTCCAGCGCCGGCCGCTCGCGGCCCGATGCGGCGGCATCGTGCCGTCGGCAACCGCGGGCAGCCGCAGGCGGGAGAACATCGGCGCCTCCAGCAGCCCGTCGAACGTCCCGATGACCAGGGCAATGAAACCGATCAGGGCGATGAGCGTGCCGATCTCCTTGCGGAACCAGATCTGGTCATCGACCGGCCGCGCCGTGCCGCCCTTCAATGTCTTGGCGAACCAGTCGAGGCTGTAGCCGATCGCCTCATGCGAGATGTGCTCGGCCGGATGGGTCATCGCCGGGGTGTACAGCACCCGCGCGGTGCCGTTGGCCGGATCCCCATAGACCTTGCCCGGCTCGACCGCGCCTTGGGTGCCGAACAGCGCCCAGAGCTTTGGGCTCTTGGTGACGTCGCGCGCGAGCGGGACGCTCCACATCAGGTCGGGGAATTCCTCGTACTGCGCGAACACCAGCGCGGTGTTGCGCGGCCAGCTCGCGGTGCCCTCGGCGGCGAACGGCTTGCCGGTGGACGAGCCTTCCAGCACCATCGATTTGTAGTCGTTGGGCTGAGCTGCGGCAGCCGCCAGCACGGTCCAGCCGCCCATCGAGTGGCCCTCGAGCCCGATATTCTCCTTGTCGACGAACGGCAGGCTGCGGAGATAGGCAAGGCCGTCAGGTCCGCCAAAACCGTTGGCGAAGGAGGGCGGGTCGCTGTAGCCGTGGCCGGTCTGGTCGAGCGCGAGCACCACATAGCCGCGGCGGGCGAACTCGATGGCGAAGCCGTCCTGGGTCTCGCGCGAATTGATATAGCCGTGGACAGCGAGGATGCCGGGTGCCGGGATCTGCGGCGTGGCATTCGGCGGGATGTAGAGCAGGGCGCTCATGGTATTGCCCTTGGCGCCCTTGAAGCGCACATCCTCGATCCGGATGCCGCCGGCGGTCTGCGTGAAGTGGGCGAGCAGGCCCCCCGCCACGATCAAGATCAGGCCCACAATCGCCAGCGTCCATCTGCCCCGCATCCTCGTCCCCCCAAGTGCTTCGACCCACGTGCTTCGACCCAAGTGTTTCGACCCAAGTGTTTCGCCGTTGAAACCGGCATCTCGAGCGTGCCTTTACAGCTTCGCTTTGGTTGTGGTTGATAGCCTATCCGAAGGCCAAGTGCGCGCAAGCGGCAGCCTTCGCTTCGTGCGATTGGGACTCCGATTGAGGATTCGCAAACGCCGCTAACCCTGTTATCTCCTTGGAGAAAATGGTCCCGCGCAAAACCGGTGCAAAGCTGGTCGGTGCGGTCTTGGGTCCCTGCATGAGATTTTGAATCAGCGTCCTCGGAAGCTGATTCAAAATCTTCAGACGTTGAATCAGAAAGTGAAGTGAGATGTCCGGTACCGACAAGACCAAGGCAGGGCACGACCTTGCCGGTCCCGTCGTCATCCTGGTCGAGCCGCAGCTTGGCGAGAACATCGGCATGGCCGCGCGCGCGATGGGCAACTTCGCGCTGTCGAGGATGCGCATCGTCAACCCGCGCGACGGCTGGCCGAATATTGCGGCCCAGCGGGCGGCCGCGGGCGCCGACCACATCATCGGTTCCGTCGAGCTGTTCGACACCGTCGAGCAGGCGATCGCCGATCTCACGCTGGTGTTTGCGACCACCGCCCGGGCCCACGACCAGGCCAAGCCGGTGGTCGGGCCGGAAGGCGCGGCGCGCGAGATCGTCGGCCATGTCGCGTCCGGCGGCGGCGCCGGCATCCTGTTCGGGCGCGAGCGCTCCGGCCTGACCAATGAGGAGGTCGCGCTCGCCAACCGCATCATCACCTTCCCGGTGAATCCAGGCTTCGCCTCGCTCAATCTGGCGCAGGCGGTGCTGTTGATGGGGTACGAGTGGTTCAAGCTCTCGACCGCGGGCACGCTGCCGTTCGCGATGCCCGAGCGGTCCGAGCCGGCCTCCCAGCACCAGATGCAGGCGTTCTTCGACAACCTCGTTGCCGAGCTCGACAAGGTCGAGTTCCTGCGGCCGGCGGAGAAGCGCGACACCATGCTGGTGAACCTGCGCAACATCTTCACGAGGATGGATCCGACCAAGCAGGACATGCACACGCTGCACGGCGTGGTGATGGCAATCGCCGAGGGCCGCAAGGGCCCGGCCAAGGGCGGCGTGCTCGACGGCGCCCAGGCGACGCGCTTGCGGGCGCTGCTCGCCGAGCAGGGGCACGGCGGCGCGACCGCCGACAGCAGCAGCACCGTGCGCGGGCTCGCCCGGCTGCTCCGCCGCAACCCGACCGACGCCGAACGGATCCTGTGGCAGGCGCTGACGCGGGACCGCCGCTTCGCCGGCCAGTTCAAGCGTCAGACCCCGGTCGGCCGCCACATCCCCGACTTCGTCTCCTTCGTGCACCGGCTCGCGATCGAGCTGGTCAACCCGAACGAGAGCGAGGCGATCGGGGACGACCGCGCCAACCGCAGAGCCTGGCTCGAGGCGCGCGACTATCGGGTGGTCGACATGCAGGTGGCCGATGTCGAGCGCGACCTCGACGCCGAGCTCGCGCGGCTGGAGGCAGGGCTGCGGCAGGAGCGGTAGCTTACGCTGCCGTTCCGTCCGCGTGGCAAGCGCGCATTTGGGCGCGTAGCTTCTTCCACGTGTCGTCCCTGCGAAAGCAGGGACCCATACGCCGCGGCTTGTGTTGTTGAAGGGACTCGTCGTTCCACCATCGCAAGATAATCAGCATTTGTGGTTATGGGTCCTGGCTTTCGCCAGGACGACACTGTGTTTGTTGCGCGGCCGGCGAGTCACACATACGCATTCTCGCGACTCGCTTCGCCCGAGCTTTGCATCTCGTTTCGCCGCTCTGATGACAGAAGGCGCACGGAAAGCCGGGTGCCGACCGCAGGTGCGGCGCGGATGGCGTGCTATCTGCCTTCACAATCCAGAAGGCAGCATCTCGCTAGGCTAGTGCCGATACGAGCCACAGGCCCACATGCAGATCGCGCCCATCCGCTCCGAGGCTTGCGGCGAGCGCGTTGCGTACCGCTTCCATGGCGCGATGCCGTTGATCGTCCGTGGCATTCTCGAGCAGCGCAGGCAGCGGGCCGGCCTGCGTGATGAAGGCCATGCTTTGCGCGATGTCGCCGCCGTGGATCGGCACGTCGGTGGCCTTGAGCGCAATCTCGTGAAACCCGGCCTCGGTCAGGATGCCGCGAACACGCTCCTCGCGCGCGAACGAAAACATCCCGGGCGCCGATGGATCGAGCGGCGGCTGTGGCGGCACATGCGGCCGGGCCGCCTCGATCGGTACGCGAAACCACGGCGACTCCGGCATGGTCCGAAAACAGACGAACACCAGCCGCCCACCCGCTTTCATGCCGCCGCGGATGTTGGTGAAGGCCTTGACCGGGTCATCGAAGAACATCAGGCCAAAGCGCGAATACACCAGATCCGCCCAGCGCGGTTCGAAGCCGTAGATCGTTGCGTCGGCCAGCGCACAGGTCACGTTGGCAAGTCCCGACTTGGCGACACGATGCTTGGCCAGATCCAGCATCGGGACCGAGATATCGACACCCACCGCAGCACCCGACGGACCGACAACCTTGGCGAACGCCAGCAGTGTGTCACCGGTGCCGCATCCGATATCGATGACACGCTCGCCCGGCTTTGCCGCCGCAGCACCCAGGCTGACGCCGGTGACCGAGGTGAAGACATCGCTGATCACGGCTTGCTGCGAAACCCATGAGTGCCCCATGGTGCTGTTCCAGAACTCTGCTCCTCGGGGGTTTTGCGTGGGCGTCTGCATTTGATCAATCTCCTGGTGCTGAAAATCCGACGGGGTGTCGTCTGAAACAAACTGCACAAAATTCCGGATCGAACGCGAGGCTGAATGTCCGTACCGGCACTGGCGAACCGCAGCCGACGCGCTTCGCGTGTCGGCTCTAGGCCATCACTATGTCTTCGCACGATCCGCATCTGATGGATGCCGGACGGCGCTCAGGTGGTGGATTCATTGCCGCCGCCCTTCGGCTTGGAAATCGGAGGGATGCAGCTACCGAAGCGTGGATCGAGCGGATCGTAGCGCGACCTCATTCTCGCAAAAATATAGAGCGCGGCGAGAGCGAAGGCGCCGAGCAACAGCAGGCCCCATGCAGGTGGCGGAGCAGCAATCAAAAGTACGGCTGCTCCAACGAGGACTAACGCGAAAATGCCCGAAGACAGTTTTGAAGCCATGACCGGCTCCGCAATTAGCGCTTGGACGGGATACTATCCCTGAAATCGATCTGTTTGTGAGAGGCTGGCTGCGACACGCCAGCGCAGATATATCCACCTGCGCCGTGGACGGAGCGACGGCCTGTGCGCTCACGGCGCGCGAACGTCACTATCGCGAGCTGGCTGTTGAGTTCGCCCAGGCTCACTTGCTCACTGCCGCGTGGATGGCGCGGCAATGTTGTACCAAGGCATCGTGCGAGGCCACGAATTGCTTCAACGGCGTATTGATGTCGTAGAAGTAGATGTTGGCCACGAAGCCATAGATGCCGGCGTCGATGGTCGTCGGTCTGTCGCCGTGCACATAGCCTTGGCTCGGGATCAAGCTCGCCAGTGCGGCGAGATCGGCGAGGCCGCGGGCCATCGCGGCGTCGGGCTCGAAGCGGCCGATGCCCTGGTAGTAATAGCGCTGGGCGTTGAACTCCTTGGCCTTCATCAAGCCGTCGTCGGTGAGACCCGGATGCTCGCGCTTGAGCGCATCGCGGAATTGGGGCCAATAGCGCGCATCCTGCCAGCGCGAATAGGACATCACCCAGTAGAGATCGTCGAGCGTCCGCGTGACGAGGAGGTTGGTCGTGCGCTGCGCCGGCGTCAGGGCAGCATCCAGCGTCACGTCATATCTTCCGGTGACATAGGCGAGGATGGTCTCGCTGTCGCCGACAGTGTCGTCGCCGTCGACGATATAGGGTAGTTGCTGGCGCGGCGCCTTCGATGCATCGAAGATGTGCTCGTGCCGGAACGGCACGCCGGCCAGCTTCAGGAAAGCGAACACCTTCAGACCATAGCCATTGTTATCGGCGACGCCGAACAACGGCGGATAGGAATAGAGCGTGAGCATGGCGGCCCGTCGCGTTCAAGGTCGCTACAGGCTACCTCAGAATCTTTCGGTTGGATATGCCAGGCAGGCCCGCGTGTTGCGTCGCAACGCCTGAAACGATTGCCTACAATCCGTAGTTGATGTCTTATTGTCGTCCTTGTCCCTGGTCGGGCGATTTTTTTTACGGATATTTTTCAGGGAGGAATTGCGATGCTGCGCACGTGTTTCTCATGCCTGTTCGTGACGGCCTTTTCGCTGTCTGCAATGGCCGCCGACGATGATCCAAAGCAGAAGGCCGAAGCGATTGCTTCCGAATATGCGGCGAGTTTCAACAAGCAGGATGGTGCGGGAATTGCCGCGCTGTTCGCGACCGGTGGCGTCCACGTCAATCCCGCGGGGCCGCGCTCCGACATTGCGAGTTTTATCAAGGCGCCTTCAAGGCCGGGTTCGACCATGAGGAAATAACGGTGGACCAGGCATGGCCGCTGGGCTCGGACATGGCGCTCGCCATCGGCGGGTATCGTCTCTCGGGCAAGAACCAGAGCGGAGCGCCTATCGAGACAGGGGGCATCTGGACAGCAACTTACGTGACCGAGGGAGGCAAGCTCAAAATTCGCCTGCTGTCGGCGATGCCCAAGCCGCCGCCTCCGAAGTAGCAGGGGCATCCGGATGGACGATACCGCCGCGCGCTTCGGCGCGCGGTTTGTTGTCCTTCTCTCTCCTCAAACCGCAAGGCGATCCAGAGGAACCTTCATCCTGAGCTTAAGGCCGTTCTGCCGCCAGTCGTATTCGATCTTGCCCCCGAGCTGACCAGCAATACTACGCTCCGTGAGTACGCTGCCGAAGCCGGCGGCTTGCGGCGGGGCGACGATCACGGGACCGCCTGTCTCATCCCACTCAAAATTCAAGTCGCCGTCTTGCGTTTCCCATTTGATACGGATTGCCCCGCTCGGCTCCGAGAGTGCCCCGTATTTGGCTGCGTTCGTCGTAATTTCGTGCAGCGCAAGGGCGAAGCTTGTTACGGCCATCACGCCTACAGGCACATCGGGTCCGCTGACCACGATGCGGTCGCGAGAGCCATCATCATAGGGTTGCAAGACAGTTCGCACGACCTCGTCCACCGTCGTCCGTTCGCTATGCGCTTCCGTGCCCATAATCCCCGGACGTATGAGGTCCTTGGCCCGCATAAGGGCATCCAGCCGCCCGCGAAGCGACTGAGCCATTTCCTGCGGCGTTCGAGCTGATCGAGCGCTAAGGCTAATGATGCCGTGGAAGATCGCGAACAGGTTTTTCACCCGGTGGTTCGCCTCTCGCGCAAGCAACCGTTGATGCTCCTGCGCTTCCTTCTGAGTGGTGATATCCACCACCACGCCGACGAAGTTGGTAAGCTCGCCGTTTTCGTCTCTCAGGCACTCGCCACGCGCCTCGACCCAGCGGATGGTCTCGTCCTGCTGCAGCAGCCGATATTCCTGGATGTACTTTTCCCCGCTGGCGACCGCAAGATTCACGGCCGCAATAGTCCGCTCCACGTCCTCCGGATGGATACCGGCAACATAGTCCAAAAAAGGTGCGCCTTCTTGGCCCTTGACGGGATCGACTGAGAACATTTGCGCCAGATGCGCATCCGAATAGAACGTGTCCGTCGGCACATGCCAGTCGAACGTGCCTATCATTCCGGCGGCGCTTAGGGCTTGGGTGAGCCGTTTCTCCGTTCTGGCCAGTTTTCGCTGCGCCACAACCCGATCAGTTGTCTCGTTCACGATGCAGAGGACGCCGCCAATGTCGCCCGCCTCGTTCCGAACCGGGGAGTAGGAGATGTCAAAATAGACGTTCTCCGGATAGCCGTGCCGCTCGATGTAGAACGGACGATCCTTGGCGAAGACGGTCTCACCAGTGTCGAGGACACGCCTTAGCAGAGGTTCAAGATCGTCCCAGAGTTCCGCCCAGTTCTCTCGCGCGGGCCGCCCAAGTGCCCTCGGATGCTTCTCACCGATGGTTGGTGCGTAGGCGTCGTTGTACAGGGCCACGAAGTCCGCGCCCCAGAACAGCACGATTTGTGCGTTGGCAGGCAGCATAAGGCTGACCGCGCTCTTGAGATGTGCAGGCCATCCGTCAATGGGTCCCAAACTGGTCGTGGACCAATCGAGCGCGCGAATGAGCGCACTCAATTCGCTCCCGCTCGGCAGGAAGTCAGTTTTGCATTTGCCGCTGGGACTCGTCTCGCGAGTGGTGCTCATTGCATTGAATCAAACAGGACTTTGCGACCGGAGACAAGAGCCGCATTCCCCTGCCGGTCCTTTAGTCAACTGAGCCAGTTGAGCCAAATGAGCTAACAATGGCTATTCGGGTCAGATCCGGTCCTGGTCATATGAGCCGCCGATGACGCCCAAGCCGGCGACTTCCGCTTTGCCAGCGGAAGCCGACGTTGACGGTGCACGCCCCAGGCGGTCAGGCCTTGGAAATGCCGCCGTCGATCACCGGTCCCATCGGCTCGTAGCGCTCGCCGCTGAAGCGCACCAGTTGCAACTGCTCGAGCGGATAATAGTCTGATGGCGAGGTGTTGATCCTGATGCCGGGCAGCAGCATGTCGGATTCGAAATCCTTCAGGTTGGCCGCCTGCTTGATGATGCTTTCGGACGAGACGTCGTCGCCGCACTGCTTGAGCACCTGGACCAGGATCTGGCTGGTGAGATAGCCGGTGACGGCGTAGATGTCGTTCTTGGCGGCCGCCGGATCGTATTTGTCGAGGAAGGCGCGCCATTTCTGGATGGCGGGATCGCTGTCCCAGGCGGCGTCGACGGGATCCTTCAGATAGGCGCTCGAAATAATTCCCTTGGAGACGTCGAAGCCCGCGGCCTTCAGCGTCGAGCCGGCGGAGGAGGCGTTGTTGCCGATGTAGTGCGCCGGCTGCCAGCCGAGCTCGGCGATCTTCTTGATGCCTTGGGCGGCGAATTTCGGCGTGGTCATGCTCATGAACACGTTGGCGCCGGCGGACTTGCAGCGGACCACCTGGCTGTCGATGGTCGGGTCGGCGGTCTCATAGGACAGCTCCGCAACGATTGCGGACGTCCTGGCGCCAAGTCCGTCCTTGAAACCCTTCAGCACGTCGCGGCCGAAATCGTCGTTCTGGTAGACGATGCCGATTTTGGGGTCGTTCTGTGTCGACAGCACATGCTGCGCGAAGGCGCGGCCCTCGATCTGGTAGCAGGGCTGGAACCCCATGGTGTAGGGGAAATTCTTGTAGTCGCCGAACTTGGTCGCGCCCGAGGCGATGAAGAGGTGCGGGACCTTCTTCTGGTTCATGTACTTCATGATTGCCGCGTTGGTCGGCGCGCCGAGCGGCGCAAACAGCACATCGATCTCGTCGCCTTCGACCAGCTTGCGCGCCTGCTCGACGGTCTTGGCCGGACTGTAGGCATCGTCATAGGTGATGTACTTGATCATGCGGCCATTGATGCCGCCTTGCTCGTTGATCATCTTGAAATAGCCGCCGGGGGTGCGGCCGATCGACGAATAGACCGCGGCCGGTCCCGAATAGGCGTCGATGTTGCCGATGACGATTTCGGTCTTGCCCTCCGTCTTGCCTCTGGCGATCGCGGGCCTGCCGAGCAGCAGCGTGGCTGACGTAGCGGCGGCGCCCTTGATGAGATGACGGCGCGATAGCCGGGGCGAACGGTTCCTTGTCATTGCAGTCCTCCGCTTCTTCTTGTTGGCCGTTTTGGCATTATTGGCCGTTTGGCAGCCTCTGACGGGCATGTCGGCGCGCAGCATTCCACAGCAGTGCTTTGGGACTTGTGTGCAGTCGCTACCATCCGAAATTTTCGTGCGGTGTCAGCCGCGGAAGCCGCGTTCCCCATCCTCGGTTACCGACATGCCGCCCGGGATTGCTATACTGCGGCGGATGTCGTGATGATCAGAGCAGGGTGGACCGATGGCGAAAGCACTGGAAGGCAAGGTGGCGGCCGTGACCGGGGCGGCGTCGGGCATCGGACTGGCGAGCAGCGCGGCGATGCTGGCCGCGGGCGCGCGCGTGGTGATGGTCGACCGCGATGCCGCCGCGCTGCAAGCGCTCGCCCGCAAGCACCGCGATGCGGTGATCCCGCTGGTGATCGACCTGCTCGATCCCGGGGAGTGTGCAAGCTTGCTGCCCAAGGTGCTCGAGAAGACCGGCCAGCTCGACATCCTGCACGCCAATGCCGGCATCTATGTCGGCGGCGACCTCGTCGATGCGGATACGATTGCGATCGACCGGATGCTGAACCTCAACGTCAACGTCGTGATGAAGAACGTGCACGACGTGCTGCCGCACATGATCGCGCGCGGCACCGGCGACATCATCGTCACAAGCTCGCTCGCCGCGCATTTTCCGACACCGTGGGAGCCGGTCTATGCATCGTCGAAATGGGCGGTCAACTGCTTCGTCCAGACGGTGCGGCGCCAGGTGTTCAAGCACGGCATCCGCGTCGGCTCGATCTCGCCCGGGCCCGTGATCAGCGCGCTGCTGGCGGACTGGCCGCCCGAGAAGCTTGCGGAGGCCAAGGCGGCCGGAAGCCTGCTGGAGGCCAGCGAAGTCGCCGAGGTCGTGATGTTCATGCTGACCCGGCCGCGCGGCATGACGATCCGCGACGTCGTGATGCTGCCGACGAATTTCGACCTGTAGGGCTTGGCTCCGACGTCGTTCGGAAGTGCGATTTCTGGCACACTTCGTGCACGAACAGGCCGTTTGCAAACCTGATTTCGCGCAGAGCGCTGCGCGCTGAAGCCCAAGGAGGACACCTCATGAAACGCGAAGACCTCACCGAGAAGCTGCTCGACATCAAGCGCGAGAAGGGCTGGAGCTGGAAACACATCTGCGAGAAGGTCGGCGGCTATTCCGACGTGCTGATCACGGGCGCGATCCTCGGCCAGATGAAACTGACGAAGCCGCAGGCGGCGAATGCCGGCGAGCTGTTCGGGCTGTCGAAGGCCGAGGTCGCGATGCTCAACGAGGTACCGATGCGCGGCACCGGCACGCCGATGCCGCCGACCGATCCGCTGATCTACCGCTTCTACGAGATGGTGATGGTCAACGGCCCAGCCTGGAAGGCGCTGATCGAAGAAGAATTCGGCGACGGCATCATGTCGGCGATCGACTTCGACATGGCGCTGGAGCGCGTCGCCAATCCGAAGGGCGACCGCGTCAAGATCACCATGAGCGGCAAGTTCCTGCCGTACAAATACTACGGCGCCAGCGGCAACGTGCCTGAATACGGCTTCAAGGAAGAGTGAGGCGAGGGGGCGAATGGCGAGCAGCGAATGGATTCTTGCCCATTCGCTATTCGCACCTCACCATTCGCTACAGGATCGTGCCCGGGTTGTAGCGCGCCGCCTCAGGCTTGGCCTTGGCCAGGGCCTCGACCTGCTCGGCGAAGAAATCGACCTGGGCGCCGGCGTCGCCGGAGTTGGCGCGGCCCTGGTCGAGCACGTGCTGCAACTCGGCTGCGCTCAGGCCAAGACGCTTGTCGGCGGCGAGGCGCTGCAGCAGATCGTTCTGCACGATCTTGCCGGTGCGCAGGTCGCCGATGGCTGCGACGGCATGCTCCTTGATCGCCTCGTGGGCGCCTTCACGGCCCGCGCCCTTCTTGACCGCTTCCATCATCACCGTGGTGGTCAGCAGGAAGGGCAGATAGCGGTTGAGCTCGGTCTCGACCACGGCTTTGAACACCTCCATCTGGTCAAGCACCGTGAGCAGGGTTTCGAGCAGGCCATCCATGGCGAGGAAGGCATCGGGCAGCATGACGCGGCGGACGACCGAGCAGGAGACGTCGCCTTCGTTCCACTGATCGCCGGCAAGGCCGGCGGCCATCGCTAGATAGCCCTTCAGGATCACATGCAGGCCGTTGATGCGCTCGCAGGAGCGGCTGTTCATCTTGTGCGGCATTGCCGAGGAGCCGACCTGGCCCTTGGCAAAACCTTCGCTGGCGAGTTCATGGCCTGCCATCAGGCGGATGGTCTTGGCGAAATTGCCGGGTCCGCTGGCGAGCTCGGTGAGCACGCTGACCGCACGGAAGTCGAGGCTGCGCGGATACACCTGGCCGACGGCGTCGAGCGCCTTCGGCAGGCCGAGGTGGACGAGGACGCGCTGCTCGAGCGCGCGCGCCTTGCCGGCATCGCCATTGAACAGCGTGATCTGGTCGAGACGGGTGCCCACCGCGCCCTTCAGGCCGCGCGCGGGATAGGTTTGCAGCACATTGACCAGGCTCTGATGCGCCAGCAGCATCTCCTCGCCGGACATGGCGATGCGCTTGCCGAGCGTGGTGACCTGCGCGGCCACGTTGTGGGTGCGCGCGGTGAACGGGACGTCGCGCAATTGCGTCGCGCGCGTCGCAAAGCGGATGAGCGCGGCGATGCTCTTGGTCTCGATGAGCTGCAGCGCGCGGTAGACCTGCAATTGCTCGACGTTCTCGGTGAGGTCGCGGCTGGTCATGCCCTTGTGCAGGTGCTCGTGACCGGCGAGCTCGCAGAACTCCTCGATGCGCGCCTTGACGTCGTGGCGGGTGACGCGCTCCCGCTTCATGATGGAGGCCAGGTTGATCTGGTCCTTGACGCGCTCGTAGCTTTCGATCACGCCATCCGGCACCGCGATGCCGAGATCGCGCTGGGCCTTCAGCACGGCGATCCAGTAGTCGCGTTCGAGGCGGACCTTGCCTTCGCCACTCCAGATGGCGCGCATGGCGGGCGAGGCGTAACGTTCGGCGAGGACGTTGGAAATGTGATCTTGGGACATCCCGCTCTCTTGGCATTGCCGGAGGCTGGCTGCAAGCCGCGACCTGCGATGAATCGTCAGGTCTGATAACGCCCCGGCCGGGCTTGCGGTGCTGGCGCCAGCATACCAGATTCTAGAAGGCGCCGCCTCAGGCAATCCGGGGCGGCGCAGGCATGCGCCGCGCTGGCCGGCGGCGCACCACGCATGAGGGGGCGATCAGTTGAATGCCGCGCGGACCTCCTTCACCGGCGCCATGTCGCGGACGAAGCTGAACGCGCCGTTGTCCTTCATCTCGCGGGCACAGCGCAGGAACGCAGCCAGCGCGTGGCGCTGCATCGCGCCGCCGACGCTGATGCGCTTGACGCCGGCGGCCGACAGCTGCTCGACCGTCAAGGTCGGATCGGCATAGCCCATTACCAGGTTGAACGGCTTGTTGATCGACGACACCACGGCCTGGATGGTGGCGAGATCGTAGAGGCCCGGCGAATACAGCACGTCGGCGCCGGCGGCCTCGAACGCCTGCAGCCGCTTGATGGTGTCGTCGAGGTCCTTGCGGCCGTGCAGGAAGTTTTCCGCCCGCGCCGTCAGCGTGAACGGGAAGGGCAGCGCCCGTGCGGCTTCAACCGCCGCCTGGACCCGCTCGACCGCCAGCGAGAAGTCATAGATCGGGCGCTGCGGGTCGCCGGTCGAGTCCTCGATCGAGCCGCCGACCGCGCCGGCCTCGGCGGCGAAGCGGATCGCCTCGGCCGCGAGCTTCGGCATGTCGGCGCCGCATTTTTCCAGATCGGCATTGACGGGCAGGTCGGTGGCCTCGGCGATCACCCGGCAATTCTCGATGATCTCGTCGAGGCTGACGGTCGAACGGCCGAGCGTGTTGGCGAGCCCGAGGCTGGTGGTCGCCAGCGCCTCGAAACCCATCGATGCGAGCAGCTTCGCCGTCCCGGCGTCCCACGGATTTGGAATGATGAAGGCGCCGGGCCGCTGATGCAGCTCGCGAAACCGTGCTGCCTTGTCCGCCTGGGTGCGCATGTGAACTCCTGCTGTTGTCAAAAGCGACTGAAAGCAGCGATAGGGCGGTTTCGCCCATCAGACAAATTTGTTATTTCTTTCGATATCATCAGCTTTTTGCATGAGGAGAGCGATGGACAGCGACGCGCTCAACACGTTCCTGGTGGTGCATCGGCGCGGCGGGATCTCGCATGCCGCCAAGGCGCTACACCGCTCGCAGCCGGCGATTTCGCGGCGCATCGCGCTGCTCGAGCAGGAGCTCGGCGTGCCCCTGTTCGAGCGGATCGCGGGCAAGACGCGGCTGAGCGATGCCGGGCGGGTGATGGTGCCCTATGCCGAACGCGCGGTGGCGGCGGCGCAGGATGCGGAAAACGCGGTGCGCGCGCTGCTGCGCGACAATTCCGGCCCGGTGGCGCTGGCGGTGACCGGCACGCTCGCCGGCGAGCGGCTCTCGAACGTGTTGAAGCGCTTTGCCCGCCGGCACCCGGACGTTGCGCTGACGCTGCGCACCGCCACCAGCGCCGAGGTCAGCGACCTGATCCGGCGCGGCGAGGCGACGATCGGGTTGCGTTACGACCGCGACCGCTCGCGCGACCTCGATTGCGAGGTGCTGTTTGCAGAGCCGCTCGGGGTGGTCTGCGCGCCGGACCATCCGCTGGCGGGACGCCGGGTCGGCAAGCTTGCCGATCTCAGGGATGAGCGGTGGATCGCCTTCCCGGAGGTGCCGGGACGCCGCGAAATCACCGCATCGCACGTCTTCGCCCTGTTCCTGACGCACGGGCTCGGCGAGGTCGCCTGGACGCCGGTCGACAGCCTGACGGCGCAGAAGCGCCTGGTCGAGGCCGGGCTCGGGATCGCGCTGCTGTCACAAAGCAATGCAGCGGAGGAATTGGGTAGCTCCAGGATCGCGACGATCCGCGTCGGCGATCTCGCCGCAAGTCACGAGGTCGTCGCCGTGACGCGGCATGGCGGTTTCCTCAGCGCCGCCTCACGCCGCCTGCTCGACATCCTCCGTGCCGATTTCACCAAGACGCGGGGCACAAACACGTCGCGCCGGAACAGTGTCCGGCGCGCGTAAAAGTCGACTCGGTAGGGTGTCCGGGGAACTCAGCTTCCCGCCTTCACCTGCGCCGCGGCCACCGCCAGCAGCTCGTCCATCTTGGCGCGGATATCGCGCTCGGTGGCGGCCTGCCCCTTGGCGGTGAGGTCCTTCAGAACCTTGTGCAGCACGTCGTTGTCGCCCGCTTCCTCGAAGTCGGCGGCGACTACTTCCTTGGCATAGGCGCTGGCGGCATCGCCCGTGATGCCGAGCTTCTCGGCGGCCCACAGGCCGAGCAGCTTGTTCCGGCGGGCTTCAGCCTTGAACTTCTGCTCCTCGTCGAGGGCGAACTTCTTCTCGAAACCTTCCTCGCGCTTGTTGAATTCGCTCATGGCTGAAGTTCCAATTCCCTTGCTGAATGAGGGCCGCCGCGCGTTGCGGCAGCCCCGATGCCTGCCTAAATAGGTGGGAGGAATCGGCAAGACAACGAGCCGTTAAGCCGCAGGCAAAACTGGCGGAATCGGCCCTTTATGATAGGGCGGTATAAGTGCCCTCAAGGGGGCACTATCGATTGTGCTGGATGGGCCAATCGGATAGGTTGCCAACAGGCATGGTTCTTGTTCTGTTTCCAGTTGGATTGCCCAGGTTCCAGGCCTCCGCGGCAGCTCCGTCGTGGGTCGTAACCCCAAGTCATCCGGAGCACCCAAATCCATGGATTTCAACAAAACACGGTACATCCCAATGAGCCGTCGACGCCGTATTTATGAAGGCAAGGCCAAGGTGCTTTACGAAGGCCCCGAGCCGGGAACCCTGATCCAGCACTTCAAGGACGACGCGACCGCGTTCAACGCCAAGAAACACCAGGTGATCGAGGGCAAGGGCGTCCTCAACAACCGGATTTCGGAGTACCTGTTTCAGCACCTCAACGACATCGGGGTGCCGACCCACTTCATCCGCCGCCTCAACATGCGCGAGCAGCTGATTCGCGAGGTCGAGATCGTGCCGCTCGAGGTGGTGGTGCGGAACGTCGCCGCCGGCTCGCTGTCGCAGCGGCTCGGGATCGAGGAGGGCACCCAGCTGCCGCGCTCGATCATCGAGTTCTATTACAAGAACGACCAGCTCAACGACCCCATGGTGTCGGAAGAGCACATCACCGCCTTCGGCTGGGCGACGCCCCAGGAGATCGACGACATCATGGCGCTGGCCATCCGCGTCAACGACTTCCTGACCGGCCTCTTCCTCGGTATCGGCATCCGCCTCGTCGACTTCAAGATGGAGTGCGGACGGCTGTTCGAGAACGAGATGATGCGGATCATCGTCGCCGACGAGATATCGCCGGACTCCTGCCGGCTGTGGGACATCAAGTCGAACGAGAAGCTCGACAAGGACCGTTTCCGCAGGGATCTGGGTGGCCTGCTCGAGGCCTATACCGAGGTCGCGAAGCGGCTCGGCATTCTGATTGAAAACGAGCGGCCGGCCGGCAGCGGCCCGGTGCTGGTGAAGAGTTAAGCTGAAGGGACGACCGTGAAGGCACGTGTGACTGTGACATTGAAGTCGGGCATCCTCGATCCGCAGGGCAAGGCGATCGAGGGTGCGCTGAAATCGCTCGGCGTCGATGGCGTCGCCAGCGTTCGCCAGGGCAAGGTGTTCGACATCGAGCTCGCCGCGACCGACAAGGCCAAGGCGGAGGCGGCGCTGAAGGCCGCCGCCGACAAGCTCCTGGCGAATACCGTGATCGAGAACTATCGGGTCGAACTGCTCTAGGCCGCATCGCACATGAAATCAGCCGTCCTCGTCTTCCCCGGCATCAACCGCGAGCGCGATATGGCGCGCGCGCTCAAGCTCGCATCCGGCAATGAGACCGCGATGGTCTGGCATGCCGAAACTGCGCTGCCCAAAGGCACCGACCTCGTGGTGGTGCCCGGCGGCTTCTCCTACGGCGATTACCTGCGCTGCGGCGCGATCGCGGCGCGCGCGCCGGTGATGGACGCGGTGCGCGACTTCGCCGCCAGGGGCGGGCTCGTGCTCGGCGTCTGCAACGGCTTCCAGATCCTCTGCGAGTCCGGGCTGTTGCCGGGCGTGCTGATGCGCAATGCCGGGCTGAAGTTCATCTGCCGCGACGTGCATATGCGCGTCGAGCGCTCCGACACCCCATTCACCCGCGGCTACAATGCCGGCCAGGTGATCCGCGTGCCGGTGGCCCACGGCGAGGGCAATTACGAGGCGGACGAAGAGACGCTGAAGCGGCTCGAAGGCGACGGGCGGGTGCTGTACCGCTACTGCTCGCCGGAGGGCGTGGTCGACGAGGCCTCCAATCTGAACGGCGCTGCGCATTCGATCGCCGGCATCGTCAATGAGCGCGGCAACGTGCTCGGCATGATGCCGCATCCGGAAAACCACGTCGAAGAGATCATGGGCTGCACCGACGGCCGCGGCCTGTTCGCAGGCCTGGTCCAGCAGTTCGAAAAGGCGGCGTAACGATCATGCTGCGGCGGTGGTGCGTTGCCGCGGCTGCGGCGCTTCTGCTTGCGACGTCGGCCTACGCCCAGGACTTCCCGAAGCGTCCGATCACGATGATCGTGCCGTTCACGGCAGGCGGCACCTCCGACGTCATCGCCCGCGCGGTGGCCGACCAGATGAGCGCTGCGCTCGGCCAGAGCATCATCATCGAGAATGTCGGCGGCGCCGGCGGCTCGACCGCACTCGCCCGCGCCGCGCGCGCCGAGCCGGACGGCTACACCATCGCGATCGGCAATGCCGGCACCAACGCCGCGACCTACACGATCTATCCGAAGTTGTCGTTCACGCCTGACTCCTTTACCCCGATCGCCGTGGTCGCCAAGACCTTCGGCATCGTCGCGCTGCGCAAGGATTTTCCGGCCAAGGACCTCAAGGAATTCATCGACTACGCCAGGAAGAACCCGGGCAAGGTCAATCTCGGCCATGCCGGCGTCGGCTCCTCGAATTACCTGATCTGCAAGAGTTTCGTGCATGCCGCCGGCATCGACGTGCAGCTGGTCGGCTATCGCGGCGCGGCGCTGGCGCTGACGGACGCGATCGGCAGCCAGATCGACGGGGTCTGCGATGCCGCAGCCTCGGTGTCGCAGGCGATCGACGACAAATTGGTGAAGGCGGTGGTGGTCGGCTCGACGGTACGGCTTGCGTCGCTTCCCGAACTGCCGACCTCGGCCGAGGCCGGACTGCCCGAATTCGAGGCGCAAGGCTGGAATGGCCTGTTCGCCCCCAAGGGCACTCCGCCCGAGATCATCGCCAAGCTCAACGCCGCCGTGCGCACCGCGGTTGCGAGCGAGGCGGTGAAGAAGCGTTTCGCCGACCTGTCGACCGTCGCCCCCGACGCCAACGAGCTCGCGCCCGAAGTGCTGCAGCAGCTCGTGACCCGCGACGTCGCGAAATACCGCGCCCTGCTGGCGGACGACAAGAAGTAATTCTTGTTGGTCATTCCGGGGCGCGCCGTTAGACGCGAACCCGGAATCTCGAGATTCCGGGTTCGATGCTAAAGCGCGATGAGATTAGGTTGAATCGTCATCGCGCCTTAGCTCTTTGTTTGAGCATGATCTTTTCGGAAAACCGCTTCGCACTTTTCCGGATCATGCTTTAGTGCATCGCCCCGGAATGACGTGGCTTGCTGAGACTGCTATGGTGCTCACAGCCGCCTGAGCCAACGCTTCACGGCCTCGGCCGGTACCGTCATCGCGGCGACGCCGGCCATCACAAGCAAGAGGCCGAGCGCGAGATTCGACGGCACGGATTCCCCGAGCAGGATCACCGACAGCGCAACGCCGATCGGAATACGCAAATAGCCCTGCGCATTGGTTGTGAGCGTGCCGAGCCGGGTCAGGCACATGTAGAACAGCATCAGGCCGAACGCGCTGGAGAATATGCCCATCGTGACCGTGGCGACCAGCGCCTGCGGCGTCGGGTGCAGCGTCCAGGGATGGTCGACGATCAGCGCGACCGGCAGCAGCACGGTGCCGCCGAACAACAGCGAGCCCGCGGCGACCACCATCGGATCGTAATCCGACAGCCGAAGCCCGAAGATCGTGGCGCAGGCGAACGAGACGGTGGCGAGCAGGATCGCGATCTCGGCGACGATCTCCTTGCCGAAGCCCGAAAGCGCGTCGAGGCCGATGATCGCGACCGTGCCGGCGAGGCCGAGGATCGCGCCGACCAGCTTGAGCAGCGAGGCCGGCTCGTGCCGCGTGATCGCCCAGGTGATGAGGAAGGCGAAGATCGGCGTCGTCGAGGCCAGCACCACGGTGTTGGATGCCGGCACGTAAAGCTGCGCCCAGGTGATCACCAAAAACGGGATCGTGGAGTTGATGGTCTGCTGGAAGGCGAACAGCTTCCAGGCCTTGAGGTCGGTCGGGATGCGGATGCCGCGAATGCGCAGCACGATGAGCAGGAAGGCGGCGGCCACCAGCGAGCGCGCGGAAATGAAGGTGACCGGCGGGATCGAGCCGAGCCCGATCTTGGTCAGCGGGTAGGTCGAGCTCCAGCAGCAGGCCAGCGCCAGCAGCAGCGCGTAGTCGCGCCAGCCGCGCGCGCCCGGCACCGACGGAGTGGGCACTTTCGCGGGAGCCGTCACGCCCGTCCTGGCTCTTTGCTTGAGCATGATCTCCGCGTCAACGCGTTCCGCGTTTGTCGCGAGAGGAAACCGCTTCGAACTTTTCCGGATGATTCTCTGGCTGTGCTCTGCGGCACCTTGATTGGCTCCCTTCGCGCATTGGCGCGCGATGGAGCGAATGTAGCTTGGTGGTGGGGCGAAAGGCTAGGGGCGACGGATCAGGCGCGCAATCCCGCGCCGGATATGTGCAAGCATGGAGAAAGCGACGGACGCCGGTGTGCGTCCGTCGCGCGGAATTTGCCCGGAATCCTAGCGCAGCACCTGGCCCAGCACCTCGCCGTCGACCTGCTGCGGTGCCGAGCCGAGGATCCGCATGATGGTCGGCGCCACGTCGATATTGCGCATGTGCCGCACCACGGTGTCCTTGCGGATCTGCGGCCCCGCGGCGATGAACGTCGCGCTCATCACGGAAAGCTCCGGGTCGTGACCGTGGGCGCCATAGAAGTTCGGCATCGACAGCATGGTGGTTGCCGCGTTGAACGGCGCGTCGCCCTGGCGCGCGACGCCGGGGTTCTGGATGCCGTCGAAATTGTAGCCGGGCGCCATCAGCGCGAACACGTCGCCATAGTCCTGGCCGATGGTCTTGCTGATGCATTGTCCGGTTCCGGCGTCGCATTGCAGCGGCCGGGTCTCGACGACGGTGAAGATGCGCTGGTCCTTGAGTGAGTAGTTGAAGCGGGCATTGGGATCGATCGCGTTCTTCACCGCGTCGGTGATCTGCGCCACCAGTGTGCGGTAGGTCGCCAGATCAACGGTGCCGCCGAGCTCGCGGTTCTGCAGGTTGACGTAGATGTCGGCGGCGGGACCGGAGGTGCGGATCCCGACCTTGCTGGTGTCGATACCGGCGTTGCGCAGGATGTTGGTGAGATTGACCGAGGTGTGGAACGGCGCGAAGCCGTGGTCCGACACCACGATCACGTTGCTGTCGCGGCCCGCCGCATCGGCGATCTGCTTCACCGCCTTGTCGGCCGTCTGGTAGGCGAAACGGATGTAGGACGCGTAGCGCTTGACCTTGGCGGCATCCTGGTTGGCGCCGATCGAATTCGGGTCGGTCGGGTTGGTGCCCTGGCGGGGATCGGTCAGCAGGAACTGGTGTTCGGAGCCGTCGGGCTGCTCGATATAGACCATGACGAGGTCGGCGTCCGGATGGGTCTTGATCGCGCGCTCGCCGATATTGGCCTGGTAGCGCACGAAGGTCTTCACCATGTCCTCGAACATCGTCTCGATCTCGACGTCGGGGAAATTGGTGAAGCCCGGGCTCAGCCGTTCCGGAATACGGAAGTCGGCCTGCGGACGCCAGAACCCGATGTTGTTGTTGATGTCGTCGACGTCGGCGAGAACAGGCGTGTTGCGCGGGATGTAGTTGGCGCCGTAGCGGGCGAAGCGCACCACCGAGAGATCGGGAGACAGCGCAGAGACGAAGTACGCGGCACCAACCTTCGCCCCGCTGCCTTCAAAGAAGAACGGTGCGTTCTCGCCGCCGAACTTGACATAGGCCGGTCCGGTCGACGGCGCGTGGAACGGGCCTGCGGTGATGCCGCGGTTGGCATCGAAGAACACCAGCGTGTCGTAGTTCACCTTGCGATCGTTGGTGGTGTCGATCGCGGCCACGCGGATCGAATACTTGACGTCGAGCGTCGAGGCGTTGGTGCAGGTCGCGGTTGCCGCGGCCGAGCAGGAGAACGTCTCGATCGGTGCGGAGGTCACCAGCACCGGGCTGAACGAGAAATGGCCGGCAGCCTGCAGCGCCGTCACGATGCTCGGGTCGGCCGTGAAGTCGCCTCGCGACAGCGAGAAGCCCTGGGCCCCGATGCCGCCGAACGCGCCGAACGGGACCGTGAAGTCGGTGATGCGGGTCGGCTGGGCCGGCTGCACCACGGTCTTGTTGATGGAGATGTCGGCGCCGTCGCCGCCGGGCCAGGTCGCCGTGACGACCTTCTTGCCCTGCTGGCGCAGCTGCACCCACAACGGCACCGCCGTCGGGTGCGGCGATGGCCCGAGCGGATTCTCGCTGTAGCCGCCGATCGGCGCCGCAAAGCCGCTGATGCTGCCGGAGATCGGCCCGACGATCGGCTCGAACGTGTTCGAGGGGATGTCGTTGTGGACTGCCGTCGAACCGGTCGCGATGGCAATATGAGACACCGCGGTGAGCGACGGTGACGCCGTCACGTTCTGCAACGCCACTGCGCCGCGCCGGCTGAGCCGGGCGAGGCCGCCGTCGCGCGGCAGCACGCCCTCCTCGATGAACTTCTGGATGAAATCGGGCTTGGCACCGTCGAGCGAGATCATCACCACGCGCGGCTTGCGGCCGTGATGACCACCGTCATGGTCCTGATCCTGATCGGCATCGTGACCGCGAGAATCGCCGAAGCCGCGATCGCCATTGTCGCCGTCCTGACCGGCGCGTGCCGGAGTTGCAGTCCATGCCAGCGACGCGACAAGCGACATCGCCGATGTGACGGAAACGAAAGTCTTCAATTTCATGAGAATGCCCCAACATCGCTGCGCGAATGCACAAACGGAAACGTCGAGCAATCTTCGGGGGCTTGGCTGACGGGCATGTGACGCGGGCGCGACGACGCAACGACAGTGCGTCGATGCGTCACAACCGCAGTTCGTATTGCCTCACGCGAAGAACGCGCGTGAACACAACGCGCTAGGCGGTGTGGACTCTAGGGATTCCCTTTTGAGGCCAAATCAGATTCAAGGCTTCTTTTGGGAGGCGGCCTTGGGTGTGATGGATCGTTTGGTGTTGAGCGACGCGGCTTGGGAGCGCATGGCGCCGCTCATCATTGGCCGGCCCGACCAGAAAGGTTCGACCGGACGCGACAACCGGATGTTCGTGGAAGGGGTGCTCTGGATCGTTCGCACGGGCTCTCCCTGGCGTGATCTTCCGGAGGCGTTTGGGGATTGGAACAGCGTGTTCCGGCGCTTCAGTCGATGGAGCACCAAGGGTGTCTGGTTGCGGATCTTCGAGGCGATGTCCGATGATCCGGACTTCGAATATCTGATCGTCGATTCCACCATCGTCCGGGCGCATCAGCACGCCGGGGCAAAAAAAGGGGGTCTGAAGATCAAGCGATCGGGCGCTCGCGCGGCGGCTTGAGCACCAAGATACATATGGCCGTTCGAGGTTTGGGATGTCCCGTGCGGTTCACCCTCACCGCAGGCCAGAAGGGCGATGCCCCGCAAGCCGCCACGTTGATCGAGGGATTGCCCGCCGAGGTCGTCATGGCCGATGCAGCCTATGACGCCGATCATTTGCGCCAGGCCATCGCAGCCAAAGGCGCGATCGCCGTCATCCCCAACAACCCCTCGCGAGCCCTCAAACATCCGCTCGACAAGCATCTCTATGCCCAGCGCCACCTCGTGGAATGCTGCTTCAGCAAGCTCAAGCAGTTCCGTCGCGTCGCAACCCGCTTCGAAAAGACCGCCCGAAATTACCGAGCCATCGTCACGCTCGCTGCAATCGTCCTATGGATGCGATAAGTGTCAATACTACCTAGAGCTGTGCTGTCGATTCAATCCGTGCCGATGTAACGGCTGGATGACGGCGTGCGTCCACAGACGTCACACGCTTTACGCCGTTGCCTGCGCCGCCCTGCGCTTCACCCGCTTGATGGTGCCGGAGAAGGTGAACAGCGGCCGCTCCGCCGATGTCAGCATGCCCCGCACGAAGATCAGCGACATGCCGGCGCGGGTGACCTCGCCGGTGCACTCGATCAGGTCGCCCTCGCGGGCGGCGTCGAGGAATTCCGAGGCGAACGACACCGTGACGCCGGGGCCCTGCAGCACCGAGCCGGCGAGCGCGAACAGGCAGTAATCAGCGAAGGTCATGAAGCAGCCGCCATGGACGTTGCCGGAGCCGTTGAGGTGCTTCTTGCCGACCCGGAACGCGCAGCTGATGCGGCCGTTCTCGTCCATGCGGTGGTAGAACGGGCCGGTATGGGTCTCGAAATTGTCCCGGGTCCAGGTTCGCCAGCCGGCGAATTCGCCCTCGGTTTCGACGTGCAGGTCGGGGCGGCGGTTGAATGCGGTTTTGGCGAGCTCGTTCACGAAATATGGCCTTCAATTATCGGGTTCGGGTCCTTAAATCCGATCCATCCCCATTGTGCAAATCCCGGGACCAAATCCCGGGGCGCGGCCAGCTGCCGCAAAGCTCTGGACAGGCCGGAAATGGGCCCTAAAAGGCCTTTTCGCCCCCGTTCTATCTACCTATTAAGGGTCCCATGAACGCGCCCAAGAACGACCCCAAGAACGAGCCCCAAATCACCCCCGAACTCGTCGCCGCCCACGGGCTGAAGCCGGACGAGTACGAGCGCATCCTGAAGCTGATCGGGCGGGTTCCGACCTTCACCGAACTCGGCATCTTCTCGGCGATGTGGAACGAGCATTGCTCGTACAAGTCGTCGCGCATCCATCTGCGCGGGCTGCCGACCAAGGCCCCCTGGGTGATCCAGGGTCCCGGCGAGAATGCCGGCGTGATCGACATCGGCGACGGGCAGGCCGTGGTCTTCAAGATGGAGAGTCACAACCACCCGAGCTACATCGAGCCCTACCAGGGCGCGACCACCGGCGTCGGCGGCATCCTGCGCGATGTCTTCACCATGGGCGCACGCCCGATCGCCTGCCTGAACGCGCTGAGCTTCGGTGCGCCCGAGCACCCCAAGACCCGGCATCTGGTGTCCGGCGTGGTCGCGGGCGTCGGCGGCTACGGCAATTCCTTCGGCGTACCGACGGTCGGCGGCCAGGTTCGTTTCCACACCCGTTACGACGGCAACATCCTGGTCAACGCGATGGCGGTCGGCCTCGCCGACGCCGACAAGATCTTCTACGCGGCGGCCTCCGGCGTGAACATGCCGATCGTCTATCTCGGCTCCAAGACCGGCCGCGACGGCATCCACGGCGCCTCGATGGCCTCGGCTGAATTCGACGACGCCTCCGAGGAGAAGCGCCCGACCGTGCAGGTCGGCGATCCCTTCGCCGAGAAGCTGCTGCTGGAGGCCTGCCTCGAGATCATGGAAAAGGGTTGCGTGATCGCGATCCAGGACATGGGCGCGGCGGGCCTGACCTGCTCTGCGGTCGAGATGGGCGCCAAGGGCGATCTCGGCGTCGAGCTCGACCTCAGCGCGGTGCCGACCCGCGAGACCGGCATGAGCGCCTACGAGATGATGCTCTCGGAGAGTCAGGAGCGCATGCTGATGGTGCTGAAGCCCGAGAAGGAGCAAGAGGCCGAGGCGATCTTCCGCAAATGGGGGCTCGATTTCGCCATCGTCGGCTACACCACGCCGACCAAGCGCTTCGTCGTCAAGCATGCCGGCGACGTGATGGCCGATCTGCCGATCAAGGAGCTCGGCGACGAGGCGCCGGTCTATGACCGTCCGCACGTCGCCTCGAATGCGCTGCCGGTGATCCGCGGCCAGGACGTCAAGCCGCCGCTCGGCATCGCGGAGGCGCTGGAAAAGCTGATCGGCACGCCCGAGCTGTGCTCGAAGCGCTGGGTGTGGGAGCAGTACGACCACGTCATCCTCGGCAATACCATGCAGCGCCCCGGCGGCGATGCCGCGGTGGTTCGCGTCGAGGACGGACCGAAGGGCCTTGCGCTTACCGTCGACGTCACGCCGCGCTATTGCGAGGCCGATCCGTTCGAGGGCGGCAAGCAGGCGGTCGCGGAAGCCTGGCGCAACATCACTGCGGTCGGCGGCCGGCCGCTCGCGATCACCGACAATCTCAACTTCGGCAATCCTGAACGCCCCGAGATCATGGGCCAGTTCGTCGGCTGCCTGAAGGGCATTTCGGAGGCCTGCCGCACGCTGGATTTCCCGGTCGTGTCCGGCAACGTCTCGCTCTACAACGAGACCAACGGCCGCGGCATCCTGCCGACGCCCTCGATCGGCGGTGTCGGTCTGCTCGACGACTTCACCAGGTCCGCGACCCTGGCGTTCAAGGCGGCCGGCGAGGCGATCCTCTTGGTTGGCGACACGCAGGGCTGGCTCGGCCAGTCGGTCTATCTGCGCGATGTCTGCGGCCGCGAGGAGGGCGCTCCGCCGCCGGTCGATCTCGCCGCCGAGAAGCGCAATGGCGACGTGGTGCGCGGCATGATCCACGCCGGCACCGCGACCGCGGTGCACGACGTCTCCGACGGCGGTCTTTTGATCGCGCTCGCCGAAATGGCGATCGCAAGTGGCATCGGCGCGCAGCTCCTGGCCGCACCGTCCTCGATCGTGCCGCACGCCTACTGGTACGGCGAGGATCAGGCCCGCTACATCGTCACCGTGCCGGCCGCCGACGCAGGCCTCGTACTGGCCAAGATGAAGGGCGCCGGCGTGCCTTGCGCGCGTATCGGTACCACCGGCGGCGACGCGATTGCGGTGGCTGGGGAGTCGCCGGTTGCGGTCGAAAGCCTGTCGCACGCCTTCGAGCACTGGCTGCCGAACTACATGCGCAGCACCGCCGCCTGATCCGGACGGATCAGGCGCTGCGAAGCAACGATCTCAATAGCGCAATGACTCCGTCATCGCGCTATTGCTTTTTGCTCAAGCATGATCGCTTCAGGTCGCGCCGCGGACCGCGCGCCAGGCAAAGATGATGATGCAGGCGCCGATGAAGCCAGCGACGAGATAGCTGAGCCAGCCTCCGCCGAGCGACACGCCGAGCAGACCCAACAACCAATTCGCCAGCGCGGCGCCGACAATGCCAAGGATGATATTCATGAAGATGCCGGTTCCGGACTTCATGAACATCTCGGCGAGCCAGCCCGCCAGTCCGCCGACGATGATGGCGGCGATCCATCCAACTTGAGGGTCGTTCATCTCAGGACTCTCCTTGAGGTCAGGCAGTCCGGCCAGCATACCTGAGAATCACCTGGCGGGATGTGACCAAAGGCAGGTTGTGCGCAACTTGTCGGCCGCGAAAATGCCGTCAGCCCCGCCGTTTGCGCTGTGCCCGGCGTTCGGCTGCGGTGATCAGGATGCGCGGGCCCGGCCCCTGGGCGCCGAGCTTGTCGTCGCAATTGCGCAGCGGGCAATCGGTCACCGACAGGCAGCCGCAACCGATGCAGTTGAACAGCTTGTCGCGGAGGTCGGTGAGATCGTTGATGCGCTGCTCCAGCGTCTCGGTCCAGGCCTGCATCGCGCGCTCCCATTCGCGCACGGTCGGCGCGCGATCGAGCGGGATTGCGGCGAAGGTCTGCCTGATCTCTTTCAGCGGGATCCCGGCGCGCTGCGCGATCCTGATCACCGCGATCCGCCGCAGCACGCCGCGCATGTAGCGGCGCTGGTTGCCGCCGGTGCGGTGGCTCGCGATCAGTCCCTTGCTCTCGTAGAAGTGAAGGGTGGAGACGGCAAGTCCGCTGCGCCGCGCCACTTCGCCGACTGAAAGCTCCTGCGCAAGCGTCATTGACCAAGCAATCCCGGATCAGAGGTCCTGCATTGGAAGCCTTGCGCTAGAAGTCTTGCAAGCTGCCAGCCTTGACCTCAATCATACTTGAGGTTCTATATCAGTTGCGGGCTTGCAGGGGCAAGCTTCCGGCCAACGCGCCGGGGTTCGTTCTTGGAAGCAATATGCCGTCCGCATCATTTTCGTCGCGCCGCTGGCTCGGGCTTCGTGCCAGGCCGCTCGGCATCACCGTTCTGTTGCTCGGCTGTGCCGCGGCCGGCTTGTTTGCCTGGCGCGCAGGCGGATCCAACGCCTCGGCCAAGCCCACCGCCGAAGCCCCGCCGACGCCGGTCGCGGCGATGGTGGTGCGGACCGAAACCTTGCCGCGCTCGATCGAGGCGATCGGCTCGCTGCAAGCGGTGCGGCAGGTGATTCTGGCGCCGGAGGTTGCCGGCCGCGTCACCGCGATCAATTTCGATGCCGGCACCGATGTCGCCGAGGGCGCGCCGCTGGTGCAACTCTATGACGCCCCGCTGCGCGCCGCGCGTGCGGTTGCGGTCTCCAAGGGACGTTTCGCGCAATTGCAGGAGAAGCGTTCGCAGGGGCTGGCGCCGTCCGGCTTCGTGACCCAGGAGACGCTGCAGCAGCGGCAGGAGGATCTGAAGCAGGCCGACGCCTCGCTCGACCAGCTCGATGCGCAGATCGCGCAGATGACGATCCGCGCGCCGTTCGCGGGCCAGATCGGTCTGCGCAAGGTCAACCTCGGCCAATACGTCAATGCCGGCGACGCGCTCGCGACGCTGACCGCGCTCGACCAGCTCTATGCCAATTTCACCGTTCCGCAGCAGCGCCTGTCAAATCTGAAGGTGGGAGGCGCGGTGACGATCCGTACCGATGCTTTCCCCGATCGGGTGTTCGAGGCCAAGATCAACGCCATCGAGCCGCAGGTCGCCGAGGACACCCGCAATGTCCTCGTGCAAGCCCTGTTTGCTAATCCCGACCGGCTGCTGCGGCCGGGCCTCTTCGTGATGGTGAACGTCGTGCTGCCGCCGCAGGCGGACGCCATCGTGGTGCCGGTTACCGCGATCCAGACCAGCGCATCCGGCGAGAGCGTGCTTGTGGTGCGCGACAACAAGGCGGTCGGCGTCGCGGTGAAGACCGGGCAACGGATCGGCGAGCGTGTCGTGGTGGAGCAGGGGCTTGCGCCCGGCGATCACATCGTCACCGCGGGCCAGCTCCGCGTCATGCCCGGCGCGGCCGTCCAGACGACCATGGCGGAGACGCCGGAGAAGGGACGCTGACCCGCGAGCGGCGCGCCCAAAGGCAAGCATCATGCATTTCACCGACATCTTCATCCGCCGGCCGATCCTGGCGACGGTCGTCAGCCTGCTGATCCTGTTGATCGGCACCGCAGCGATGGTCTCGCTGCCGGTGCGGCAATATCCCAACATGGAGAGCGCGACGATCCAGGTCGACGTCTCGTTCCCCGGTGCGACCCAGGACGTGATGCAGGGCTTCGTCACGTCCGTCATCGCGCAGTCGATCGCGACCGCCAACGGCATCGAATACATGACCTCGAACTCGACGCTCGGCCTCAGCCAGATCAAGGCCAAGCTGGTGCTCAACGCCAATGCCGACCGCGCCATGACCGAGGTGCTCGCCAAGGTGCAGCAGGTCAAGTACCGCATGCCGGCCGGCGTGTTCGACCCTGTCATCACCAAGATCACCGACGGCGCCTCGGCGGTGCAGTACATCGCCTTCACCAGCGACACGCTGACGCCGGCGCAGATCACCGACTTCGCGACCCGCGTAGCGCAGCCGCTGCTCACCTCGGTGCCCGGCGTGGCGTCGGCCGACACCTCGGGCGGATCGTCGCTGGCGATGCGGGTGTGGATCGATCCGTTCAAGCTCGCGGCACGCGGGCTGACCGCGGCCGATATCTCCGCCGCGTTGCGGTCCAACAACGTGCAGGCGGCGCCGGGGCGGCTGCGCGGCGAGATGACCGTCACCAACATCACCGCGGCGACCGATCTGCGCAATCTCGACGATTTCCGCAAAATGGTGATCAAGACCGGCACCGGCGGCGGGGGCCTGGTGCGGCTCGGCGACGTCGCGACCCTCGAGATCGGCGGCGAGAACTACGATTCCAACGCGCGCGACAGCGGCAGGCCCACCGTCTACATCGCGGTGCAGCCGACCCCCGACGGCAACCCCCTGGAGATCGTCGCCGCCACCGCCAAGGTGATCGAGGACCTCAACCGCGTGGCGCCGCCCGGTTTGAGGGTCGCCGACGTCTTCAACATCGTGCACTTCGTCAAGGCCTCGATATTGGAGGTGAAGCATTCGCTGGCCGAGGCCATCGCGATCGTGGTGGTGGTGATCTTGCTGTTCCTGGGCTCGTTCCGCTCCGTGCTGATCCCTGTGGTCACCGTGCCGCTGTCGCTGGTCGGCACCGCCGCGATGATGCTGGCGCTCGGCTTCTCGATCAATCTGCTGACCCTGCTCGCGATGGTGCTGGCGATCGGGCTCGTGGTCGACGACGCCATCGTGGTGGTGGAGAACATCCATCGCCACATCGAGGAAGGACGGAGCCCCGGCGACGCGGCCCTGATCGGCGCGCGCGAGATCATCGGTCCCGTGATCGCGATGACGATCACGCTCGCCGCGGTCTATGCGCCGATCGGCATGATGGGTGGCCTGACCGGCAGCCTGTTCCGCGAATTCGCCTTCACGCTGGCGGGCTCGGTGGTGGTCTCGGGCGTCATCGCTTTGACCTTGTCGCCGATGATGAGCGCGCAGCTGCTCGGCGAAGCCACCTCGCACGGCCGGTTTGCCCGCTTTGTCGAGCATCAGTTCTCAAGGCTGTCGCGCGGCTATGGCCGGCTGCTGGCCGCGACGCTCAAGATGCGCGCCGCAGTGCTGCTGGTGGCATTCGGCGTGCTGGCGGCGATCGTGGTGCTGTTCCTCGGCAGCCAGCGCGAGCTCGCGCCCTCCGAGGACCAGGGCTATGTGTTCACCGTGCTCCGCGCGCCGCAATATGCCAGCGTCGACTACACCACGCGCTCCTCCGACCAGATCGAGCAGCTGTTTCGCTCGTTTCCCGAATACCACGCGAGTTGGTTCATCAACGGTACCGACGGGCAGAACCATGCCTTCGGCGGCATCACCCTGACCGATTGGGACAAGCGCAAGCGTTCGGCCAACGACATCCAGAACCAGCTCTACGGCATGTCCTACGGCGTGCTCGGCGCCAGCGTGACGCCGTTCCAGCCGGCGGCGCTGCCGGCGGCGACCGGCGGCCTGCCGTTCCAGATGGTGGTGCGCTCGGCCGGCGATTTCGCCACCATCTATCAGGAGGTCGAGACACTGAAGGGGGCCGCCTGGAAGAGCGGGCTGTTCGCCTTCGTCGACAGCGATCTCGCCTTCGACAGCCCGACCGCACGGATCACCATCGATCACGCCAAGGCGGCCGAGGCCGGCGTCAGCATGCAGACTATCGCCGACACTCTCGCGGTGCTGGTCGGCGAGAACTATGTCAACCGCTTCAATTTCTTTGAACGCTCCTACGAGGTGATCCCGCAGGTGCGCCAGGCCGACCGGGTCACGCCGGAAGGGCTGGGAAACTTCAACGTCCGCTCGAGCTCGGGGCAGATGTTTCCGCTGTCGACGGTGATCAAGGTCAACGTCAAGCCGGAGCCGAACCGGCTGCCGCAGTTCAATCAGATGAACGCGGCGACGATCTCGGCGGTGCTGAAGCCCGGCGTCACCATGGGGCAGGCGGTGTCGTTCATGCAGGCGCAGAAGCTGTCGCCGGGGATGACCGTCGACTGGCTGTCGGACAGCCGGCAATATGTCCAGGAGGGCAACCGTCTCATCGTCACGTTCGGCATGGCGCTGATCGTGATCTTCCTGGTGCTGGCGGCGCAGTTCGAAAGTTTCCGCGATCCGCTGGTGATCATGGTCACGGTGCCGCTCGCGGTCTGCGGCGCGCTGCTGCCGCTGTATTTCGGCTTCACCACGCTGAACATCTACACCCAGATCGGCCTCGTCACCCTGATCGGGCTGATCTCCAAGCACGGCATCCTGATGGTGAGCTTCGCCAACGAGATCCAGCACCATGAAGGGCTCGACCGGGTCGCCGCGATCCAGAAGGCGGCCGCGGTGCGGATGCGGCCGGTGCTGATGACGACAGCCGCGATGGTCGCGGGCCTTGCGCCGCTGCTCTATGCCGACGGCGCCGGCGCGGCGAGCCGTTTCGCGATCGGCATCGTCGTGGTGATGGGCATGCTGATCGGCACGCTGTTCACGCTGTTCGTGCTGCCGACCTTCTACATCCTGATCGCCCGCGACCATCGCGCCGCGGCCGCTCCGCGGCTGGAAAGCGTGGCGGCGAGGGGCGAGATCGCAGCGTAGGGTGGAGTAGAGCGCAGCGAAACCCACCATCTGATGCACGGCACGGAGGTGATGGGTTTCGCTGCGCTCTACCCATCCTACGGCTTCATCGCGCTACAGCACGTACTTTGAACCAGGAATCTTGCGCAGCACGGCTGTCGCGGCCCAGCTCAGCGCCACAGTGGCGAAGAACGCGATCGCGGCCTTGGCGATCGCCGGCAGATCCATATCGAACAGCCAGTATTGCAGCCACAGCACGATCGGATAGTGCACCAGGAACATGCCGTAGGCGTCGCCCTGCATGCGGTCGAGCAGCGTCGGGCCCGACGATTTCGATTGCAGGAAGTAGGCCAGGATCGCGAACAGGATCGAGGCGCTGAACAGGACGTAGAAGCTGCCATAGATCGCGAGATACCAGCCGGGCAGCGGATCGGGGTTACCGATGATCATGCGCTTGATGTAGATCATCACCCACATCAAACAGTAGGGGATCAGCGTGATGCCGGTCCAGAACCAGCGCCGCTCGGTCAGCCGTCCGTGCGCGCTGAGCACGCCGCCCTCGAGGTTTGCCGCCCCGATTCCCGCGCCGATGAAGAAATAGGACGCGTACAGCAGCACGCGGCTCGCCTGCACCGAAAACGGTCCGAACTCGAACCAGTAGTTCTGGCCGTAATGGACCAGCATCGGCAGGTAGGCGGCGGCACTGACGACGACGAGGAACAGCCAGAACTTCGAGGGACGTTGAAATCCCTTGATCGACAGACGGTTGATCGGATCGAGCAGACGCGGCGACACCCGGTACAGCAGGCTCGCCGTCAGGTCGAAGGCCATCAGGACATAGACGAACCAGATCGGGCCGCTCGGCCACGGCCCGACCGTCATGGTTTTCCACCAGAATTCGGAGAAGCTCAGCCCCGGCGTCGCGCGCAGCGCGATCGCGTAATAGGCGATCGGAATGATCGTGACAGCGCAGATCACGAATGGCAGGCCGAGCCGCAGCAGCCGGTCGCGCAGGAAGATCAGCCACGGCTTGTGGCCGAGCCCCGGCCAGACGAACAGCCCCGACAGGAAGAAGAACATCGCCATGAAGAAGCTGTCGGTGGCGAGCACCACGCAGTCGAAGCCGATCCACGATGTCGGGTCGGTGTGCCCGAAATAGGTGTAGGGAATCACCGCGTGGTGCAGCAGCACGACCAGGGTCAGGAAGGTGCGCGCGCGATCGAGGGCGACATTGCGCTTGTGGAGCTTCGGTGCTGCCTGGATGTCGACGGCCGGAGCCGCGTGAGCAATCGATTTCATGGTGCCACCAGCCGGGTCTGCACCCTGATGTTGCAGTCGGGAACCCGATTCAGCAAGGCCCAATCGGCCGGATGGGGAAGTATCGAGGTCGGTCATCTCGGCGAGGCTGTTTCGGTTTTGGAACTGCGGTCGGGTGCCGGCGTTCTCGTCCGACCTGGCGGACACGCGCGGCTATGAGGAGCGGGCAATGACAATTCTGAAATGGGCGCTGATCTTCCTTGTCGTATCGATCATCGCGGGTTTGCTTGGCTTCACCGGCATTTCCGCCGCCTCCGCCGACATCGCCCGCTTTCTGTTCTATGTATTCGTCGTGATCTTCCTGGTGCTCCTGATCCTCGGGCTCACGGTCTTCAGGGTATAGCTGGGATCGGGCGCGAACGCTCCCGACGTCAAGCCCGGGCCTCGCCCGGGCATTGCCGTTCTGCAGGCTGGGCCAGCGCGCGACGGAAGGCCGGGCGAGGCCCGGCGCTTGCGGCAGGCGACGATGCCCCTAGGCGACTTCCTCGATCTTCACCTTGTCCGGATAGAAGGCGAGGTGGCCGGCGATCTCGGTCATGGCCGGGAAGGGCTCCTCATAGGTCCAGATCGCGTTGTCCAGCGTCTTGCCATTGGCCTTGATGCTGAAGTAGCTCGCGTCCCCCTTGTACGGGCAATGCGTGGTCCGCTCGGTGCGGGTCAACAGCTCCATGTTGGCGTCCTGCCGGGGGACGTATTGCACGGCCGGATAGCTCGCTTCCTTCAAGGTCAGCGCATGGGTGGTCTCGGCGATCACGACGCCGTCGGCGGTGACGCGGACGCGCCTGGCATTGGGCGTGATCGTAATGGGATGATCGGGGCCGGGGAGCTTCATGATTCTGCGCCTCTTCTGGTCATTTCGGCGTGATGGCTTGTGACCGATTGATGCAGGTTTAAATCGCTGGGAATGGGAATATAGTGAGCCCGGGATGACCTAGAAGACCCCAAGCGCTAGGTTTTCTCCTTGGGTATATCTTTGGGTTTTATCCTTTGGCTTTATCCTTGGGCTTTACTTGGCCGATCTGGCCCTGATTCGAACGACCTGACGGAGGTGGACTGGGATGCCGATGGACGCCCGTGATATCGAATCGATGATCAAGGCAGCGATTCCCGATGCCGAGGTGACGATCCGCGATCTGGCCGGCGACGGCGACCACTACGCGGCCACTGTTATTTCCGAGTCATTCCGCGGCAAGTCCCGCGTCCAGCAGCACCAGATCGTTTACCAGTCGCTGAAGGGCCAGATGGGCGGCGTGCTGCACGCGCTGGCCCTGCAGACCGGCGTGCCGGAAGGCTAGGCCCGGCAAAGCTGCGGGCGGGGGCCTCGAGCGATGGTGGACAATCCACGCGGTGCGATGTTTCGCGTCATCGTGCCGAACCAGCACAGCCGCGTCACCAATGCCGAGCTGTTCTTCGACCTCGTCTTCGTCTTCGCCGTCACGCAGCTGTCGCATACGCTGCTGCACCACTTCACCCCACTTGGGGCGGTGCAGGTCACGCTGCTGTTCCTCGCGGTCTGGTGGGTGTGGGTCTACACCACCTGGGTCACTAACTGGCTCAATCCCGAGCTGACGCCGGTCCGCCTGCTGCTGTTTGTGCTGATGCTGGGCGGGCTGTTGCTGTCGACCTCGATACCGACCGCCTTCGAGGGCCGCGGGCTGTGGTTTGCCGGGACCTATGCGGCAATGCAGGTCGGCCGTACCGCGTTCTGGCTGCTGGCGACGCCGCGGCGCCGGACGGCGGTGCGCCACAACGCCATCCGCATCCTGACCTGGCTGTCCTGCTCGGCCGTGCTGTGGATTCTCGGCGGATTCGCCGAGCACGAGACGCGGATGTGGCTCTGGATTGCGGCGCTGACCATCGAATATATCGCGCCGGCCGCGCGGTTCTGGACCCCTGGACTCGGCTTTTCCTCGATCGAGGCGTGGTCGGTCGAGGGCGGCCACATGGCCGAGCGCTGCGCCGGCTTCATCATCATTGCGCTCGGCGAGGCCATCGTGGTCGATGGCGCGACCTTTGCCGAGCTGACCTGGACACCGGAGAACGTCGCCGCGTTCATCTCGGCGCTGGTCGGCAGCATCGCGATGTGGTGGATCTATTTCCACAAGGGCGCCGAGGCCGGCTCGGACATGATCTCCAAGTCAGAGGAATCCGGCCGCGTGGCGCGGATCGCGTATACCTATCTGCACATGCCGATCGTCGGCGGCATCATCCTCACCGCGGTGGCCGACGAACTGGTGCTGAAGCACCCGTCCGGTCATTCCGATCTGAACACGATCGTCAGCTCGGTCGGCGGGCCCATGCTGTTCCTGGTCGGGACCATCCTGTTCAAATATGTGATCCGCAACTTCCTCCAGCTCTCGCACGGCGTCGGCATCATCGCGCTGGCGATCACGGCCTATTTCGCCCGCGAGATGTCGCCGCTGGTGCTCTCGATCGTCACCACCGCGATCATGATCGTGGTCGCGGCGTGGGAGTCGATCTCGCTGCGCTCGACGGGGGAAGAGGAATAGCGGCCGCCGCTACTTGCGGCCGGCCGTTGCCACCAGGTGCTGCCAATAGACAAACAGCGGTGCGCCGATCACTTCGAGCGCGGTGAAGCCCACGAAGGGCAGCGGCGGCAAGCCGACCATCAGCATCGACAGCAGCCTGCCGATGCCGCCGAGGAAGATGCCGCCCCAGACCGCCCGAAACAGCACGCTCTCGCTTTCGATCCGCGGCACCAGCCAGAGCAGCGCGAGGCCGAGACCGAGCCAGACCCCACCGAAGAAGCGCAGATTGCTGTCGAGCACCGGCAGCGCTGGAACGCCCGCGGAGGCGTAGAGCGGATCGCTGACGCCCAGCATGGTGATGATGCCGGTCAGGATCGGGACCAGGGCGAGCAACGCCGTCGCGACCTGCAGCGGACGCCTGCCCATGATCGTGCCCCGTCTCTTGGTTTGGGCGCTAGTCCGCGACCAGCGCGTGCACCGAGAACATCGTGTTGGCGTCGGTCCAGCTCTCGCGCACCGTCCAGCCCGCGCTGCGGGCGAGCGCGGTGAAACGCTCGAGCGAGTATTTGTAGCTGTTCTCGGTGTGGATGCTCTCGCCGGGCCGGAACGCGAAGGTATTGCCGAGGATGCGCACGGTCTGCGCCTTGCGGCTGATCAGGTGCATCTCGATGCGATGGCGATCGCGGTTGTAGATCGAGCGGTGCGTGAATCCCGACAGATCGAAATTGCCGCCGAGCTCGCGGTTGATCCGAACCAGCACATTGAGGTTGAACCGCGCCGTGACGCCGGCTGCGTCGTTATAGGCGTCGTACAGCACGCGCTCGTCCTTCTCGAGGTCGACGCCGATGATCATCTGCGCGCCGTGGCCGAGGATTTTCCGCGCGCTGCGCAGGAAGGCCAAGGCCTCGCTCGGCTCGAAATTGCCGAGCGTCGAGCCGGGGAAGAAGCCGACCTTCGGCATCGCGGCGACGGCGTCGGGCAACGTGAACGGCGTGGTGAAATCGGCCGCGACCGGGTAGATGCCGAGGCCGGGGAAATCCTTCCGCAGCCCGTCGGCCTGGGCTTTCAGGAAATCGCCTGAGATATCGACCGGCACATAGGCTGCGAATTCGCAATGCTCGAGCAGCAGGCGCACCTTGGTGGTCGCGCCGGCGCCGAACTCGACCAGCGCCGCGCCGTCAGGGATGATCGCGGCGATCTCGTCGCCGCGGTCGCGCAGGATGCCAAGCTCGGTGCGCGTCGGATAATATTCCGGCAGCACCGTGATCTGCTCGAACAGCTCGGAGCCGGTGGCGTCGTAGAAATATTTCGGCGACAGCCGCTTCGGGTGACGGGCGAGATCGCCAATCACGTCGCCGGCAAACACCGATGTCGCTTCGTCGAGCGGATACGCTTTGGCCAAAGCGGCGGCATGCACATTCATGATACTCTCCCGAACGCGCTTACCGACGCGTTATTGATGTCGACAGGACTCAATCAGGCATAGTCTGCGAGGCGTAACCCCGTGAATTGCCAGCGATGGTGTGGATAGAAGAAGTTGCGATAGGTGACGCGGCTGTGACCTGAAGGCGTCGCCAGCGACGAGCCGCGCAGCACGAGCTGGTTGACCATGAACTTGCCGTTGTACTCACCGAGCGCGCCTTCGATCGCGCGGTAGCCCGGGTAGGGCGAATAGGAGCTGCGGGTCCATTGCCAGACGATGCCGTAGGCGTCGTTGAGCAGGCCGGCGCGCGCGGCGACCTCCCATTCCATCTCGGTCGGCAGGTGCTTGCCGGCCCATCGGGCGAAGGCGTCGGCCTCGTAATAGCTGACATGGCAAACCGGCGCGGACGGATCGATCGGCTGCAGGCCGCCCAACGTCATGATCCTCCATTCGCCGTCGATCTCGCGCCAATGGCCGGGTGCCTGCCAGCCCTCGTTGCTCACGGTGCCAAAGCCATCCATCAGCCACAGCGTGGCGGTGGAATAGCCGCCGTCCTTCATGAAGGCGAGCCAGTCGGCATTGGTGACGAGGTTCTTCGCGAGCTTGACCGGGCCGACCAAAGCCCGATGCGCGGGCTTTTCATTGTCGAAATGGAAGCTGTCGTCGCCATGTCCGACGGTGTGGATGCCTTCGTTGAGCGTCACCCATTCCTCAGGCCCGTGCTGCGACGCCGGGAAGCGCCACGCCGGATCGTAGGCCGGCGGGATCGGGTTCTGCGCGAAGGCATGCAGGATGTCGGTGTACATCAGCTCCTGATGCTGCTGCTCGTGATTGAGGCCGACCTCGACCAGCGGCACCAGCGCCTCGAGCTTTTCCAGCGTGGCGGTCTGGAAGAATTTCACCACCTCGGCGTCGACATGGCGGCGGTAGGCGGTGACTTCGTCGGCGGTCGGGCGGGTCAAATGGCCGCGCTGGTGGCGGGCGTGCCGCGGACCGGCGCTGACGTAATACGAATTGAACAGATAAGCGTAGTCCGGATGGAACGGCGTGTAGCCCTTGACGTGCTCGCCGAGCAGAAACTGCTCGAAGAACCAAGTGGTATGGGCGCGGTGCCACTTGGCGGGGCTCGCATCCGGCATCGACTGGATCAGCTGGTCTTCGGGCGACAGCGGTGCGGCCCGGCGCTCGGTCTCGTCACGGACGGCGCGATAGGCCTCCACCAGCCGCTGGGCGAGCGGGCCGGATTCGGAGGACAGTGACGGGGAGGCGGCGGGAACGGCGGCCGCGGCAGAGGCTGGTTTCGTCACAGGGGTCTCCGAATTCAGGGGAGAGAACGTTGCTTCGGCAAACTGGTTCCTGACGGACAGTTCGTCCTAGATAGGGGCTCCGTTACGGGAAAAAAGCCTCCCCCCGCGATGATATTGGGGCCGTCAGATAATCCCGGCCCATTTTGGGCGCCCGCAGCGCCCGGTGCATGCCAGATTTCCGCCATTTTGCTTTGGATGCACAATGGTTTGAGCTACATATATAGTCAGTCACGGGTTAGAAGGGCGGGCCGGCCCGTCAAGGCCTGAGAGCGCCGCCCCCGAAGGAAGCGAAAATGAGCATCGAGCAATTCATCGACAACGAAGTGAAGTCGAACGACGTCGTCCTGTTCATGAAGGGCACGCCGCAATTCCCGCAGTGCGGGTTTTCCGGTCAGGTCGTGCAGATCCTCGACCACATCGGCGTCGGCTACAAAGGCCTCAACGTTCTCGAATCCGCCGAGCTGCGCGACGGCATCAAGGTCTATTCGAATTGGCCGACGATTCCGCAGCTCTATGTGAAGGGCGAGTTCGTCGGCGGTTGCGACATCATCCGCGAGATGTTCCAGGCCGGCGAATTGCAGCAGCTGTTTGCCGACAAGGGCATCCCGGTCGACGTGGCTGCCTGACCTTGACGGCGCGCCAGATCGGCAAGGCGCGGCTCGAAGTCATCGTCACCGACATCACGACCCTGCGCGTTGACGCCATCGTCAACGCGGCCAATTCATCGCTGCTGGGCGGTGGCGGCGTCGACGGCGCGATCCATCGTGCCGCTGGCCCCGAGCTGCTCGCCGAGTGCCGCACCCTGCACGGCAGCAAGACCGGCGACGCCAAGATCACCAAAGGCTATCGGCTCCCGGCAAAGCACGTGATCCACGCCGTCGGCCCGATCTGGCACGGCGGCACCCAAAGCGAGGATGCGCTGCTCGCATCCTGCTATCGCCGCGGCATCGAGCTGTGCCACGCCAACCAGCTTGGCTCCATTGCATTTCCCGCCATCTCGACCGGCGTCTATCACTTCCCGCCGGACCGCGCCGCCGGCATCGCGGTCAAGGCCGTCGTCGATGCCCTGGCCGCCGCACCCGGCCTCACGCAGGTGATCTTTTGCTGCTTTTCCGCCCAAAGCGGCGAGCTTCATCAGAAGGTCCTGGACACCTTTGGCAGCCCTTGTGCCTGATGATACCGCCGCTACACTTCCCCGTGATTTCCGGGGAGGGATAATCCAAATGCATTCATTTCGTCTGACGTGCGCGGTCGCAGCCGCCGCGGTGGTGCTGGCGGCGCCGGCGTTCTCGCACACCGAGGGTACCTATGAGATTCCGGCGGGAGCCCATTTCAATCCCGCCAAGCTCGCCAAGATCAGCGAATTCTTCAAGAACGAGGTCGCGACCGGAAAGATTCCCGGCGCCATCGTCCTGATCCAGCAGCACGGCAAGCCGGTCTATCACGAGGCCTTCGGCGTGCAGGACGTGGCCAGCAAGGTGCCGATCACGGACAAGACCATCTTCCGGCTGGCTTCGATGTCCAAGTCGATCACCGCCGTCGTGTCGATGCAGCTGCTGCAGGAGGGGAAATACAAGCTCGACGATCCCGTCTCGAAGTACATCCCGTCCTTTGCCAACGTGAAGGTCGGGGTCGAGAAGAAGGCCGAGGACGGCACCAAGACGCTCGAGCTGGTGCCGCCAAAGCGGCCGATCACGATCCTCGATCTGATGACGCATACGTCGGGTATCACTTACGGCTTCTATGGCGACAGCCTGGTCCGCAAGGCCTACAAGGACGCCAATATCTACGGCGGAGATTTCGATCTCGCCGAATTCGCCGAGCGGATCGCCAAGCTGCCGCTGCACAACCAGCCCGGCGCGCTCTGGCAATACGGCCATTCGACCGACATTCTGGCGCGCGTGATGGAGGTGGCCACCGGCGAGAAGCTCTCGACGATCGAGCACGAAAGGCTGCTCGATCCGCTCGGCATGAAGGACACCGGCTTCTTCGTCACCGAACCCGAGAAGCAGAAGCTGATGGCCGAGCCGATGCCGAACGACAGCGACTTCCGGGTCGGCCGGGTCAACGATCCGACCAAGGTCAAGAAATGGGAATCCGCCAGCGGCGGCATGGTCTCGACCATGGCGGATTATTCGCGCTTCGCGCAGATGTTGCTTAACGGCGGCACCCTCGACGGCAAGACCATCCTGAAGCCTGAGACGTTCAAGGAGCTGACGACCGACCGCGTCGGGCCTGGCTCCGGCGTCGAGCGCGACTTTTTCTACTTCCCCGGCGATGGCTTCGGTTTCGGGCTTGGGATCGCGGTGCGTACCGATCCCGGCACTGCGAAGCCGCCGCCGCCCGGCGATCTCGGCGAGCTGAAATGGGACGGCGCCAGCGGCTGCTATTATGTCATCGACCGCAAGCAGGATTTCTTCTTCGTCCTGCTGGAGCAGACGCCGACCGAGCGTCAGCGCATCCAGCGGACGCTGAAGCAGCTCGTCTATGAAGCCATGGAAAACTAGAGCGCTTTCGAGCGAAGTGGATACCGGTTCGCGTGAAGAAACACGTTGAAAAGAAGGGAATGACGGCATGATCCGATTCAGGCGGATCGGCTCATGCGCTCGCATGCGTGGGGGCCGCGCGTTCGTCGCGGCATTCGCGTTCGCGTTGGTCGCAACGGTTGCGAAGGCCGGCTCCGCGCGGCCGGCCGCGCACAGCTTCTCGGCGGAAGGCCTCGCCAGGGTTTCCGACTATGTCAGGAACGAGGTCGCGACTGGAAAGATCCCGGGCGCGATCCTGCTGCTGCAGCAACATGGCAAGCCGGTCTACTGCGAGAAGTTCGGGGTTCGCGACGTCGCCACCGAATTCTCGATGAGCGCCGATACCATCTTCCGCCTCTATTCGATGTCGAAGCCGATCACCACGGTCATCGCGATGATGCTGGTCGAGGAAGGCAAGCTCGCGCTCGGCGATCCCGTGTCGAAATATATCCCGGCCTTTGCCGAAATGAAGGTCGGGGTGGAAAAGCGCGGCGATGAGGGCAAGATGGCGATGACGCTGGAGCCGCCGAGGCGCCCCATCACCATCGAAGACCTGATGCGCCACACTGCCGGCCTGCCTTACGGCTATTACGGCGGTGGTATCGTGAACAAGACCTACGCCGATGCCGGCCTGTTCAACAACGATCCCGACAATGCCGAATTCGTGGCGCGGCTCACGTCGCTGCCGCTCGCCGAACAACCCGGCACGCAATGGGACTACGGCCATTCCACCGACGTGCTCGGCCGCATCATCGAGGTGATCACGGGGAAATCGCTGTTTCAGGTCGAGAAGGAACGGCTGCTCGGCCCGCTCGGGATGAACGAGACTGCGTTTTATGTCGCCGACCGGGCGAAATGGCCGCTGATCGCCGAGCCGATGCCGAAGGATCGCACCATCAGTCCGGTCGCCGATGTCCGCAATCCGCGCAAGCCGCTGCGATGGGAATCCGGCGGCGGCGGCATGGTCGGCACCATCGGCGACTATGCGCGCTTCTCGCAGATGCTGCTGAACGGCGGCAGCTATGAGGGCAGGCGCTATCTGAAGCCGGAGACCATCGCGCTGATGGCGAGGGACCATATCGGTCCGGAGACCGGCGTCGTGCGCGACCAGAACTACTATCCCGGTCCGAACTCCGGCTTCGGCCTCGGCTTCGCGGTCCGCACTTCGGTGCCGGCGAACACAGACTGGCCGCTGGGCGAGTATCGCTGGGACGGCGTCGGCGGCACCTTCTTCTTCATCGATCCCGCGGATGACCTGTTCGGGATCTTCATGGTGCAGACGCCGTCGCAGCGCGGCCGGATCCAGCAGGAGCTGAAGACGCTGATCTACCAGGCGATGGGACGGTAGACGCTTATCTTGTCGTTTCGTAGCCCGGATGGAGCGAAGCGCAATCCGGGGCGGTCCTGCTGTCGGATCGTGCTGTCCCGGATTTCGCTACGCTGCATCCGGGCTACGATTGCCGAGGTTGCTACGCCGCGCGCACGATGTCCCTGACGTGTCCGACTGCTTCCTCGATCATCGCCGCTGACACATCGAGATGCGTGCAGGCCCTGATCCGGCCGTCCATCATCGCCAGCGTCACGCCGCGCTTGCGCAGCTCAGCGACCATCTTGTCGCCTGAGACGCCGGCGCCGTCGGGCTTGAAGAAGACGAGGTTGGTCTCCGGCGCCTGCACCGCGATGCCGTTGATCTGCGACAGGCCGCGCGCCAGCGCCCGCGCATTGGCATGGTCGTCGGCGAGGCGGTCGACATGGTGATCGAGCGCATGGATGCAGGCGGCGGCGCAGACGCCGGACTGCCGCATCGAGCCGCCGAGCCGCTGCTTCCAGCGCCAGACATCGTCGATGAACGCCCGGGTGCCGGCGATCACGCCGCCGATCGGCGCCCCGAGGCCCTTGGAAAAATCGATCCAGGCGGAATCCCAGCCCGCCGTCATGTCGCGCGGCGAGATGCCGGAGGCGACGGTCGCATTGAGCAGCCGCGCGCCGTCCATGTGGGTGACAAGGCCGTGGGCCTTGGCGATGCGCACGACCTCGTCGAGCGCGGCCTTTTTCCAGATCGTGCCGCCGCCGATATTGGCGGTCTGCTCGACGCTGACGAGCACTTGCGGCGGCTGGTAGCGGGTGCGCGGATGCAGCGCGGCCTGGAAGGTGTCCGGCGTGAACTGGCCGTCATCTCCCGGCAGCTGCGTGATCTGGAAACCGCCGAGTGCGGCATGGGCGCCGCCCTCGCGCGCAATGATATGCGCGGTCGCATGCGCCAGGATCTCGTCGCCGGGGCGGCAATAGGCCAGCGTCGCCGCGACGTTGCACATCGTGCCCGACGGCATAAACACGGCGGCTTCCTTGCCGAGCAGATCGGCGACGCGGGCGCAGAGCTCATTGGTGGTCGGATCGTCCCCGACCTGTTCGTCGCCGACCTCCGCCTTCGCCATCGCCTCGCGCATCGCCGGCGTCGGCCTGGTCTGCGTGTCCGAGAGCAGGTTGATACGGACGGCGGGTGCCTTGGGATCGGGACGGGCAGGGGTGTAGTGCATGGGCTTTCCTCATCGCTCCGCTGGCGTGCGGAGTCGCCGCTAGCGTATAGGCCTCCGGGCAGCGTGACGAAACCGCATAATAATGATCTCGGTGGGCGTCACGCGATAGTCGATCAAGTAGGGGTATGGCGTGGCCGAAAGCCGGCGGACGCCGGGGCGACTTGTCGGGCGCCCCGCACGCGGCTGCTCCTGCAGCAGCGTGACAAGGGTCAGGATACGGTCGCGAACATGGACCGCCCCCCTTGAGGCGATCTTGCTTCGATGTAGGCGAGCGCTCGATCGATCTTGACAAGAGCCCGTCGCGTGTAACGGAGGTTCACAGCCCGTGCTTTGCCCACATCGCACGGACTTCCTCGGCCGTTGCCAGCTCGCCGCGTGCAATCTCGGCGTCGGCTTCAGCCAGATCGGCGTCTTCTTCCGGCGTGAGCTGGAGCGGTGGTTGGTCGACGCCGGCAAGCTGCAGCATGATGCGCGCGAGCTCGTCCTGCTCTGTGTCAGGCAAGTTTGAAACTGTCTCGAAGGCCTGTTCGAGTAACCGGGTCATCGGCAAGAAACCTCAACGGGCAACCATCTGCCAGGTCCCGCGTATGATAGTCATCTTGTGGGCAAACAAAAAGGCCCCGGCAAAACCGGGGCCTTTCGGATCTCGCATGCGTGCTGTGATCAGCGCGAATAGAATTCGACGATCAGATGCGGCTCCATCTGCACCGGGAACGGCACATCCGAGAGGCCGGGGGTGCGCGCGAACGTCGCGGTCATCTTGGAGTGATCGACCTCGATGAAGTCGGGCACGTCGCGCTCGGGGAGCTGGCTCGCTTCCAGCACCGGGGTCAGCTGCTTGGAGGCTTCCTTGACCTCAATGAGGTCGCCGACCTTCAGCTTGTAGCTGCCGATGTTGACCTTGCGGCCGTTCACCTTGATGTGGCCGTGGTTGATGAACTGGCGCGCGGCGAACATCGTGGAGACGAACTTGGCGCGGTAGACCACGGTGTCGAGACGGCGCTCCAGGAGGCCGATCAGGTTCTCGCCGGTGTCGCCCTTCAGGCGGCTGGCTTCGACATAGATGCCGTGGAACTGGCGCTCGGAAATGTTGGCGTAGTAGCCCTTGAGCTTCTGCTTGGCGCGCAGCTGCACGCCGAAGTCGGAGAGCTTGCCCTTGCGGCGCTGGCCGTGCTGGCCGGGGCCGTATTCGCGGCGGTTCACGGGGCTCTTCGGGCGGCCCCAGATATTCTGGCCCATGCGGCGATCAATCTTGTACTTCGCCTCACTGCGCTTTGTCATCGCGTCCTCTTTTGCATAGCCGTCGCACCCTGGCGGCCGGCGTTTGTCAGTTTCAGGTTTGAGGAGACGCGCCCTCCTGTGTACCGGCCAAAAGACCTGTACCGACAGGTCCGCCTCGAAAGCTCGGGGAGGACCACGGGTCGCGAAACGCATCGCGGGCCGAAAACCGGCCCGCGAGCAACGTGGTCTTAAGGAGAAAGTCCGGTTCTGTCAAACAAAACGCAGGGCATTTTGGGCCGAATCGGCGTCAAAATTAGCCGATTCTGCCCCTCAGAGACGGCTTCCGGCCGCCCGGACCAGCCGGGCATCGGCTTGCGGCCGGCCCGCGCCCAGTTCGGCGGCGATTTCGCCGCCCAGCACCTGCTCGAGGCGGATCAAGGTCTGCGCGATCAGGGCGGCGTCGCAGACCAGATGGTCCCAGCGCAGCACCACGTCGACAGTGTGGTCCGGCCTGATCACCCCATAGCTCAACAGGAATGGCCCCGGGCTCAGTGCGTGCAACTCGCCCGGGCCATAGGCCGCGACCGAGGTCACGCCAAAGCTGCCGCAGAAATTGGCGCGCTGCCGGCCAAAATTCATCCCGATCGCCCACGCCAGGCGGCGGAGCGGAAGCGGCAGGCGGGTCACGCAGAGCATCTTGCGGAACGAGGGGATTTCGTGCAGCGGCGCGGTCTTGGCGCGGCGGATCAGCGCGTCGACCTCGGCGAGCGGCATCTCGTCGGCGGCACAGACGCGCTCGAACAGCACGCAGTCCTCGCCCTTCTCAACGCGCGCAATCGCCACCATGCCGACGCTGCGCGGCAGCTCGTAGAGGCAAGGCCACGGCCATTTGACGTGCAGCGTGCGCAGCGTCGGCTCGGTCCTGGCGACCAGCGCGAATGCCTTGACGAAGATGGCGGCCCAGCCCGGTGCCTGCGCCGCGCGTGCACGGGCCTCGACGATTGCACGCACGTTCAGGGTGCGCTTCAGGGAGACCAGCGGCACGCCGGCCGATGCATGCATCAGATCGGCGACGAGACGGCGCGGCAATGAAATCTGACGAAATTTACCGCGCATCGGTTCGATTCAGTTCCTTAGCAAACAGGCAAAAAATCAAAGGCCCGGCGAGCTCAAATGGTTGCTCGCCGCACCTGAAGCTCAGATGAACCAAGTGGTCGGAGACCAAGGGGTTCTGCTCACGGCGCTGGTTTTGCCAACGGCTCGCCGGCCTTGACCACGTAGACGCCGAGCACCTTGAGCGGCTTGTCGCCGGACGTCTTGGCGTCGTGCACCGCGCCTTCCGGGATCTGGTAGGAATCGCCCGCCTTCAGCTTCAACGGCGGTTTGCCGTCGATCAGAAGCTCGAGCTCGCCTTCGAGCACATAGCCGGTTTCAGCGCCGGGATGGGTGTGACGCCCCGACGCACCCCCGGCCGGAACCTCGGCGATCGCGGTGACCGTGTTGTAGCCCGGTGGAAAATCGACCTTCTGCAGCGGCGTCCGCTTGATGCCGCTCTGCTGCGCCAAGGCAGCGCCGGCACCGGCAAGGGCAATTACGGTGAGACCAAGCAGTAATTTCCTGAACATGGATTTTCCTCCCAACCCGCAAAACTCTAGCAGCGCGGAATCGCGGCGGAAAGCGTGCGATGTGTGATGTGCACTTGCGACGTTGGGATTAGTCCGTTCATCGAACAGCGTGGGTTTGTGCCGCTTATTCATGAGCTACTCAGGCGAACGAGCTGTACCGGCGACACGCATCGTTCACTCCGCGGTTCCTTCACGACGTGACTGGAACCTGCTCGCCGGCAGCTGTGAACTAGCGGCGGCCGCGTTTGACGCCTACCGCTTGATCCCCGCGAACGCGGCCGCGATGCCGCGCTGGAACAGCGACCAGTCGAAGCCCAGCGCGAGCGCGAGGTAACCGCGGTCGATCATCGCATTGGCCTGTTCGGCGGTGCGCGCGACGCCGCCGATCGGCACGCCGCTCTTCATGATGCCGTGTTCGGCGCGCTGCATCAGCGCGACCACTTCGGGATCGTCGGGCAGACCGCGCTTGTTGATCGAGGTGGCGAGATCGCCGGGGCCAATCACCGCGAGGTCAATGCCCGGTGTCGCCATGATCTCGTCGATGCGGTTCACCGCATCGACATGCTCGATCGTGATCATGCAGATCATGTCGTCGTCAGCGGTCGCCATGTAGTCGTTCATCGAGACGCCCCAGCGGAACGGCGCATGGAACGGTCCCCAGAGCCGGTCGCCCTTCGGCGGGTAGCGCACGCTGCGCACCGCCTTCACCGCATCGCTTGCGTTGCAGATCATCGGAAAATTGATGCCGAGCGCACCGATGTCCATCGGTGCCTTGGCGAGATGCGGCTCGTTGGCGGCGATCCGCACCATCGGCACGCAGGGCGTGCCCGAGGTGGCCACGATCATCGCATGGGCGGTGCCGAGATCGATCGGGCCGTGCTCGAGATCGACGATGATCCAGTCCAGCGACTGCGCCATGATCTGCACGGTCTGGATGCTCGGAATGGTCGCGATCGCGCCGAAGGTCGGGCGCTTGTCGCGCCACGCCTCGCGCAGGCGGTTGAGCGGTGTCAGCGGGGCTGCGGTCAAATTCGGTCCTCCCTCGAAGGAGAGCAGAGGCTAAAGCATGATCCGGAAAAGTGTGAAGCGGTTTTCCGAAAAGATCATACTCAAACAGGGAGCTGGTGCGCGATGATGCTTCAACCCGATCTCATCGCGCTCCAGCGGCGTTGTGACGGCGAAAAGCATTAGGCCGGGACGCGGCCGCCGAAGAATGGCGTCAGCGCTTCCGTCAGCGCGTGCGGGCGCTTCGAGGTGAAGATCATCTCTGCGCCGGCTTGGTCACTCTCCGAGCCTGCCGGGCCGAGCAGGTCGGCGACGCGGCGGGCGATCGCCGGCGCCGGATCGATCCAGTCGACCGGCCAGGGTGCGAGCCTCCTGAGGCGTTCCAGCAGCAGCGGATAATGCGTGCAGGCGAGCACGACGGTGTCGGTGCGGGCAGGGTCGTGGGCGCCATCGCCGACGAAGCAGGGCGCGAGCTCGGCCGCGATATCCTCGTCGCGCACGCTCGCGCCGCTGAGGGCGGCCTCCGCCAGCGAGGCGAGCTCGCCGGAGCCGACCAGCGTCACCTCGCAGCCCTGCGCAAAGTCCGAGATCAGCTTGCGGGTATATTCACGCTTCACGGTGCCCCTTGTGCCGAGCACCGAGACGCGCCTTGTTTTCGAGGAGACGCAGGCCGGCTTGATCGCCGGCACGGTGCCGACGAAGGGCAAAGGATAGGCGTCGCGCAAATGCGACATGACCAGCGTGGATGCCGTGTTGCAGGCGATCACGACGAGGTCGGGCGCGTGGGCCGCGATCAGCTCACCGACCAGCGGCACCACGCGGGCGATGATCTCGTCCTCGCCGTGATGGCCATAGGGGAAGAAGGCGTCGTCGGCGACATAGACGTAATGCGCGTCGGGCCGGGCGCGGACGATCTCGCGCAGCACGGTGAGGCCGCCGAGGCCGGAATCGAACACAAGGATGGTCGGGGGAGTGGACACGCGAAAACTCTATCCGAAGCAGGGTTACCATTCAGTTGTTTTTGGCTATCCGGCCGCTGCGGCCGACAAAAGGCGGTGAGGCCGGGAATTTCATATGGCCTTGACCGATAGCTGCAAGTATCACGGCAAACTATTGCTGCGACGTGTGAAATCCAAAAATGCGGCCGCAAGGGGGCCACGCGACATGATCCGCAATACCGCCGCGAGCTGGGGCTCGCTCGCCCGCGCGTTCCACTGGGTGCTCGGCATCGCCATCATCGGCATGCTGGCCTATGGCTGGTGGATGAACCACGTCCCGGCGCGGGCGGACAAGTTCTTCTACCGCTCGATCCACGCCGACATCGGCTACCTGGTGCTGCTGCTCACCGTGCTGCGGCTGCTCTGGCGCGGCCTTAACCCGACGCCGGCGCTGCCGGCCGAGATGCCCTCCTGGCAACGGATCGCCGCCCGGGTCAGCCACGGCGCGCTCTACGCCGCCACCATCCTGGTGGCGATGCTGGGCTGGGCGCATTCCGGCGCCCGCGCCCAGGATTATTCGAGCTTCTTCGGCCTGTTTCACGTTCCCCAGATCACCTCGCCCGACAAGGCGGCGGCGGATGCCTATGAGGATCGCCACATCTTCTTCGCCTATGTGCTGCTGGCGTTGATCGTGCTGCACCTAGCCGCGGTCGCCTTCCACTATTTCGTCAGGCGCGATCGCGTTGCCGCGCGGATGATCGGGGCGAATCCCGCCGATCGCGCGGCTTGACGCAAGGTCTACCTTTCCCCGATGGGGAGAGGTCGATTTGCGCAGCAAATCGGGTGAGGGGCTACGCGCCGACCTCTCCCGGAGGGAGAGGTGAAGAGCACGTCCGTGCGGGTCTAGAGCATGATCCGGAAAAGTGCGAAGCGGTTTTCCGAAAAGATCACAATCAAACAAAGAGCTAAAGCGCGATGACGATTCGACCCAATCTCATCGCGCTTTAGCCCGCCGGCATCTGCTTCTCGACCAGGCGCACCCAGTAGGAGGCGCCGTGCCCGAGGATGTTGTCGTTGAACTTGTAGGCGGGGTGATGGCACATCGGCCCGTCGCCCATGCCGAGGAAGACGAACGCGCCGGGGCGCGCCTCCAGCATGAAGGCGAAATCCTCGGCACCCATCACCGGCACCAGATTGTCGTTGACGCGTTCGGTGCCGACCACGTCGCGAGCGACCTCGGCGGCGACGCCGGCCTCGCGCGCGTGGTTCAACGTCACCGGATACATGCGTCCATAATCCGTCTCGGCCGAGCCGCCATAGGCCTTGGCGATGCTGGAGGCGACCTCGCCGATCCGGCGCTCGACCAGGTCGCGCACACCGGGATCGAGCGTGCGCACGGTGCCGCCCAGCGTCACGGTCTCCGGGATCACGTTGAACGCGGTGCCGGCCTCGAACATCGTGATCGAGATGACCGCCGATTTCAGCGGGTCGACATTGCGCGACACGATCGACTGCAGCGCATTGATGATCTGGGCACCGATCAGCACGCTGTCGACCGCCTCGTGCGGAGCGGCGCCGGCGTGGCCGCCCTTGCCGTGGACGACAATCTTCAACGTGTCCGACGAGGCCAGCATCGGGCCTGGTGTGGTCGCGAAGTAACCCTCGGGCAGGCCGGGCATGTTGTGCAGGCCGTAGACCTCCTGGATGCCCCAGCGGGTCATCAGCCCGTCGTCGACCATCGCCTTGCCGCCGGCGCCGCCTTCTTCGGCGGGCTGGAAGATCACGACCGCGGTGCCGTCGAAATTGCGCGTCTCGGTGAGATATTTGGCGGCGCCGAGCAGCATCGCGGTGTGGCCGTCATGGCCGCAGGCGTGCATCTTGCCGGGAATCTTCGAGGCGTAGGCGACGCCCGAGGCCTCCGCGATCGGCAGCGCGTCCATGTCGGCACGCAGGCCGATGGTCTTACCCGAAGTGGACTTGCGGCCGCGGACCACGCCGACCACGCCGGTGCGCCCGATCCCCGTCACCACCTCGTCGCAGCCGAACTCGCGCAGCTTGTCGGCGACGATGCCGGCGGTGCGGTGGACCTCGTAGAGCAGTTCGGGATTCTCATGGAAGTCATGACGCCAGGCGGCCATTTCATCCGAGAGGGCGGCAACGCGATTGACGATGGGCATGGGGAGCGTCCGTTGCTTGTGAGCTTTGGTGGGTGGCGCAGCGTAGCGTAACCCGCCGACTTGTCACGCGGCAATGACGTCGGTAGCCCGGATGGAGCGAAGCGCAATCCGGGGATCGAGCGCGCGGGAAGATCCCGGATTTCGCTTCGCTCCATCCGGGCTACGAGCTCTACAAATTCGCCAGCCCGCATTCGACGGCGAGGCGGACCAGCTGGGCGTCGGTCCGCATGCCGGTCTTGGCTTTGATGAGGTAGTGATAGTTCTGCACGGTCTTGGTGCTGAGGTGGAGGTTGGCGGCGATCTGCTCCTTGGTGCTGCCGGCCGCCAGCTGCCGGAGGATTTCGATCTCGCGCTCGCCGAGCTGGTCGAGCGCCGATCGGGTCGGCACCAGGCTTTCCATCGCAAGCACGCGGGCGACGTCGTCGCTCATCGCATGCTCGCCGCGCGCCACCGAGCGGATCGCCGCGATCAGCTCGGCCGGCTCGCTGCCCTTGGTGACGAAGCCACTGGCGCCGGCGCCGAATGCCGCTTTCACCTGGGCCGCCTCGCTGTGCATGCTGAAGACGAGGATGCGCGCGTCGGCGTCGCGCGCGCGGATGTTGCGGATCGCCTCCAGCCCGCTGGCACCCGGCATCGAAATGTCCATCACCACCACATCGGGCTGGTGCGACTTGAATGCGCGATAAGCACTGGCGGCGTTGTCGGCTTCGGCGACCACGCTGAAATCGTCCTGATGCTCGAGCACGCGCCGGTAGCCCTGGCGGACGACCGGATGATCGTCCACCAGCAGGATCGAGATGCCCCGAATCTTCGCCGTTGTCGTCGTCACGGTTGTCATCTCAGGCGGCGAGCGGGATCGTGGCGGCGACCGACAGGCCGCGGCTGGCGCGCGCGATCGACAGCGAGCCGCCGAGGGCTGTGACGCGCTCGCTGACGCCGGTGAGGCCGAAGCCCGCAGATTGCGCCACCTTGGCCGCATCGCCGCCGCCATCGTCCTCGACGCGCACCAGCAGGGCGTTCTCGCTGCCGGTCCGCCGCTCGATCCGCAGCACGATCTCGCGCGCCGAGCTGTGGCGCAGCGCATTGGTCAGGCACTCCTGCGCGACGCGATAGGCGGTGGCGGCGACCGTGCCGCTGATGTCGGCAAGGTCGCCCTGCAGATCGAGCTGGATCATCGGCTGCGCCGTGCGCGACCGCCAGCTGTCGACGAGATCGACCAGGCTTGCCTCCAGCCCGAGCTCTTCAGCCGGCGGATGGCGCAGCCGGTTCAACGTATCGCGCAGGCACGCCATGATGCGGCGCGTCGCCTGCGAGATCATCCGCGCGTCCTGCGCAATTTCGGTGCCGGCGGCGTACTTGTCCCCGGCACTTGCCTCGATCGTGTTGGCGAAGGCGAGGATCGCGGTGAGATTCTGGCCGAACTCATCGTGCAGCTCGCGCGCCAGCGTGCGGCGTTCGTCGTTGCGAATCTCGAGCAGCCGCCTGGTCAGCACCGTGCGTTCCTCCTCGGCAAGCGCGAGGCGGTCGCCGAGATCGCTGACGGCGCGCCCGATCATCGCGAGCTCCATCGAGCGGACGCGCGGCAGCGGCGTACGATACTCGCCGTCGGCCATCCGCCGCAGCGCCGACACGATCGAGTGGGCGGGTGCCAGCGTGTGCGCGATCGCAAGCGAAGCGAGCAGCGCGATGGCGAGCGCCATCAACAGCGCGACATGGATGTTGTCGAGAATGTGCTGCCAGGCGAGCGCGATCGCTGCGTCCGGATCGGCGATGGCGCGGACGGTTCCCGCGGTCGCGGCGCGGGCGCTGATCGGCCGCTCCACGGTGGCGTGATCGCCGAGCAGCATCTGCACAGCGGCCGCGAACCAGCGCGGCGGCGCCTTGCCGATCCCCTTGCTCTGGCCGCAGAGCGGCTTCTCGAAGGCGCCGGCCGGTTCGAACTGTACGCAGATCCCCGGCGCGATCAGGCCCATGGTTTCGATGGTGCGCCAGTCCGGTGCCGGCAGCAATTGCTCGCGCATCCGGTTGCTGCGCAGCAGCAATTCGCGCCAGTACAGCGCTTCGAGCGATTGCGAAACCCGCTCGGCGGACGCCTCCGTGGCACGATCGACGCTGCGATAGGCGTCGATCGTGGCCCAGACGGTGGCTGCGCCGAGGCATAGCGCGACGATCACAAGCAGGCGGGCGACCAGTTGAAGCACGAGGCGCATGCGATCACTCCACGGCCAGAGCATGATCCGGAACGGAGAGAAGCGGCCGGTCATGCTCAAACGAGAGGTTCGATGCTAACAGCACCGCTGTTCCCCGCCAATCGCAAGCATGCAAAGCTGTGCAGGTCGGGAAATTTGCCCGACGAAATCTGGGCAGATGTCTTTGGACGGCGCTGGCCGGCTCTGCTCTAACGGAAAGTGAGGCCCGCGCGGAGCCTCGTGGAACACAGGGAGCTCACGCAGCATGGATGCCAAGGTCGACGTCGCGGCCGTATCGGCCGGCACGGACGCGGCAGAGCGCAGCGCCCTGCTGCTCTGGATGATCTTCACCGGCCTTTCGGTGTTCGCCGCCTTCCTGCTGTGGCGCTACGGGCTGATCCGCCTCATGATCAGTTCCGACCGCACCTACATTTCCAGCGTCATCGCCGTCCTCTACATCGTCACCTGCATCCATTGCTTCTGGCGGACGCGGGCGATCGCACGGGAAGGCGAGGTAGCGCGCTCCTGCCGCACCATCCTCGCCGCGCCCGATGGCGCCAAGATACTTGCATCAGGGGCGCTTGCATCAGATGCGCGCGGCCTGCCCGGCGGGCTCGTCACCGATCACATCAAAAGCCTGGTGCAGAAGGCCGAGGCGCAGGCCAAGGGGCGCATCGACCAGACCCTGCTGCTGCGCACGCTGGCGGACCGGCTGCGCGGGTCCAACGGCTTCGGCGCCTTCGTCTCCGACACGCTGATGAAGCTCGGCCTGCTCGGCACCATCATCGGCTTCATCATCATGCTGGCGCCGATCGCTTCGCTGGATGCCGCCGACAAGGTCGCGATGAAATCGTCGATGGGCCTGATGAGCGACGGCATGGCGGTCGCGATGTACACGACGCTGGCCGGGCTGATCGGATCGATCCTGGTCCGGATTCAGTACTACATGCTGGATTCCGCAACCCAGCGGGTGTTTTCCGACGCCGTCGTGCTGACCGAGACGCACGTCACGCCGGCCCTGGAACGTCGCCTTGGTACGCCGTCATGATGGATGAGTTCGGGCTCTATCCGCGCGAGGAGCCGTTCGATCCGCTCGGCGTGATGTTGTTCAAGGCGCTGCAGGTCATCGCCTTCCTGTTCTTCCTGGCGCTGCTCGCGGTGTCACCCGACTCCAAGGAAGGCAAGATCGAATCCAAGGCGGAGTTCATCATCACGATGGACTGGCCGGACAACCACCCCGATGATCTCGACCTGTTCGTGCAGGACCCCGCCGGCAACATCGCCTGGTACCGGCATCGCGAGGCCGGCTTCCTGACCCTCGATCGCGACGACCGCGGCGGCGCCAACGACTTCATCATCGTCAACGGCAAGAAGATCGCCTCTCCGATCCGCGAGGAGATCGTCACGCTGCGCGGCATCGTCGCCGGCGAATACACCGTCAACGTCTCGCACTTCCAGGCGACGACCGGCGAGCCGGTGCAGGCCAATGTGAAGGTGCAGAAGCTCAATCCGACGGCGCAGGTGATCTTCGACGACAAGCTGACCGTCGATCACACCGGCGACGAGAAGACCGCGGTCAGGTTTCGTCTCGACGCCGAGGGCAAGGTGATCAACGTCGACCGGCGGCCGAAATCGCTGCTCGAGACCTTCCGCAGCAGCTGGCGCAACGGCGGCGACCTCGATCCGAACACCGGCGTCCCGAAATCCGGCGTCAGGGTGCTCCGCAATGATTAGCTTGCAGTCGGTGATCCTCACGCTTGCGGTCGCATACGCTGTGGTCGGTGCGCTGCTGTTGATCGTGCTGGTCTACGCGCGGCTGCACTGGTCGCTGAAGGCTATCGTCATCGTCGTGACCAGCGCGTTCTATTTCGTCAGCTTCGGCGGCATGCGCGGTCTGCTCGGCTGGGCGTCTGCGGAAAGATTGCCGGCGAACTTCAAGCTGCTGTCGACGCGGATCGTGGAGCCGCATTCGCTGGAGGGCGACCCGGGCTCGATCTATCTCTGGGTCGAGGAGCTTGACGAGGACAACAGGCCGAGCGCGATCCCGCGTGCTTTCCGCATTCCTTATAGCGACGCAATGGCCGAGCAGACCCACACCGCCGAGAACGAGATCAAGGCCGGGCATCCACAGGGCGGACGGGCAGCGGATTTCGGCGGTGGCGACGGCACCATCATGGACTTCGTCAGGGAGTACATCACGCCGAAGACGATCGTGGAGACGACGGGCGGCGATTCCACTACGGGGACGTTCGTGGCCCCGCCGGCCGGCGCGCAAGGGTCGGTGTTCACGCCACTGCCACCGCCCCGGATGCCGCCCAAGGACGAGCAGCGATAGCCGGATGCCTACCCGGGAGGATGGCACAAAAATAGGGATCGGCAATAATCAGTCAGCGAAATGGACAGTAATCATCCGGAATTCCTCAATTCCCCGAAGCGTGTAGTCTTGGGGGTAACCGGGGCTAGATTTTATCCCCAAGACATTTTCCCGGCAAAGGGGCCGCTGCGTGAAGCGGCCCCTTTCGATTCCGGCGCCAAGGCCCGGCGAGGGGCCGGCGCGGTGAGGCGGGCTCACAGCACCGTCAGGAATGCGATCGCAAGAACCATCAGCCACCCGACAATGACGAGCGAGACCACCGCGCCCGCGGTGATCTTCGCGATCTCCTTCAAGGTCATTGGCCGGTCCATGCAAGTCTCTCCCAGGTAGCCCCGAGCGAGACATAGGCGCGGCTTGGCAGATCGCCCCGGCTGCTCACGGAACGTTGTAGGCCGGGGCTTTCCGAGGGGGGCAGCTGTCATTTCACAAAATATTTCACAAAATATTGTCTGACAGATATTGAAATCTGTCAGCGGGATGGTGTATATACTCACCAGCCCAAGGGAGGAGGGCGCCCAGTAGCTATTCCGGCGTTTGGCCGGGGAGCCGGACTTAATTTGACTACCTCGAAGGACTACCTCCATGACCATAGAAATCTTTCAATTGACCGCCCAGATCCAACAGTGGCTCAATCTTCGTGTCGCCCGCCACTTGGCCGCCCAGGCCGCCAAGTTCACCCGCGGGCAGGACAGCGATAACCAGACGGTAAACGCATGAACGAGGCGGTGGTTTTGACACCCGAGCGGATCCTTGAGGCAACTGAGGATGTCTTGAGGCGCTTCGGGTTGACCAAGGCCACCGTTGTCGACGTTGCCCGTGCGCTGGATGTCAGCCACGGCAGCGTCTACCGTCACTTCCCCAGCAAGGCCTCGTTGCGCGATGCCGTCGCCAAGCGCTGGCTCGACCGCGCCAATGAGCCGCTGTGCAAGATCGCAGCCGGCGACGGCCCGGCGCCGGAGCGGCTGGAGCAATGGCTGCGCACCGCCTTCACGATCAAGCAGAAGAAGGTCTGTGACGATCCCGAGATGTTCGCGACCTACCTGGCGCTGGCGCAGGACGCGCGCGAGGTGGTGGAAGCCTATAAGGACAAGCAGGTCGACCTGATCGCGAAAATCCTGTCCGACGGTGTCGCGCAGGGCGTGTTCGAGATCGACAATGTGAAGGCGACCGCGCGTGCCGTGTTCGACGCCACCGTCCGCTACCATCACCCGGCGCATGCCGAGGAATGGGCCAAGCCGGAATGCCCGGGGCGGATCGATGCGCTGCTGGCCCTGCTGTTGAAGGGCCTGCGGGTCTGCAAGCCCTAGCCGAGCTTTCTGCCGACATCCCTCTGACCACCTGATGCCTTTGGCCCGATTGCGAGCCCGGGGCCGCGTGTGCTTGATATCGGACAGGGATCAGCAACGCGAACCACGATGCGGCTTGCACTGTTCGCCGATATTCACGCCAACCGGCAGGCCTTCGCCGCCTGCCTCGACGCTGCGCGTGCGCGCGGCGCCGAGCGGCTGATCTGCCTCGGCGATATCGTCGGCTACGGCGCCGATCCCGAATGGGCCGTCGATACGGTGATGGACCTCGTCGCGAAGGGCGCGGTCGCGGTGCGCGGCAATCATGACAATGCGATCGGCGTGCCGAGCGACAGCATGAATGCCGAGGCGCAGGCCGCGATCGACTGGACCCGCGGCCGGCTCAGCGGCGAGCAGAAGCAGTTCCTCGCCGAGCTTCCGATGTCGCGGGAGGAGGACAATCGGCTCTACGTGCACTCCGAAGCTTCGGAGCCCACGAAGTGGCGCTATGTCCGCGACACCGCCGACGCCGCGCGCAGCATGATGGCAACCGGGCTGCAGATCACGTTCTGCGGCCACATCCATCGTCCCGGCCTCTATTCGATGTCCTCGACCGCCAAGATGACGAGCTTCGTTCCGACTTCGGGCATCGCCGTTCAGTTGCTGCCGGGGCGGCGCTGGCTTGCCGTGCTCGGCTCGGTCGGCCAGCCGCGCGACGGCGATCCCGCGGCGTCGTTTGCGATGTTCGACACCGTAAGCCGCGAGATCACCTTTCATCGCGTGCCCTACGACGTCGCAACCGCGGCGGCGCGGATCAAGGCGAACGGCCTGCCGCACTGGCTCGCCGACCGCCTGCCGCTCGGCCGGTGACGCCGATGGCGACGCTGGCGATGCAGGCGGGCGCCGAGATCGATGGCTTCACCATCGGCGAACGCGTGCACCGCGGCGGCATGGCAACGCTGTGGAGCGTCACCCATCCCGGCATCACCGTGCCGCTGCTGATGAAAGTGCCGCTCACCTCGGAGGGCGAGGATCCGGCCGCGATCGTCAGCTTCGAGATGGAGCAGATGATCCTGCCGCGGCTGTCTGGGCCGCACGTGCCGGCCTGTTTCGGCACCGGCGACTTCGAACGCCAGGCCTATGTGGTGATGGAGCGCATCCCCGGGCAGACGCTCTACAAGCGGCTCGGCGAGCTGCCGATGCCGTATGAGGAGGTGAGGGTGATCGGCGGCAAGGTCGCCACCGCGCTCGCCAGCCTGCACCGGCAGAACGTCATCCATCACGACATCAAGCCGAGCAGCATCATGTTCCGCGAGCGCGGCGAGGCGGTGCTGATCGATTTCGGCCTCTCGCATCACCGACATCTGCCCGATCTGTTGCAGGAGGAGTTTCGGCTGCCTTACGGCACCGCGCCCTACATGGCGCCGGAGCGTCTGCTCGGCGTACGCGACGATCCGCGCAGCGATCTGTTTTCGCTCGGCGTGCTGCTCTATTTCTTCACCACCGGCGTCCGTCCGTTCGGCGAGACCGAAAGCCTGCGCGGCATGCGCCGGCGGCTGTGGCGTGACCCCTATCCGCCGCGCGAGCTGAAGCCCGACTATCCGCCTTGGCTGCAGGAGATCGTGCTGCGCTGCCTGGAGATCGACCCCGCCGCGCGCTATCCGACCGCGGCGCAGCTTGCCTTCGATCTCGGCCATCCCGATCAGGTGAAGCTGACGGCGCGGGCGCAGCGGCTGAGCCGCGACCCGCTCACCACGGTCTGGCGCCGCCGCTTCAATCTCGGCGCGGTGCCGCCGCGACCGAAGTCCGATGTCGCGGCCCAGCTCGCCTCGAGCCCGATCGTGGCCGTCGCGCTCGATATCGGCGAGGGTGCCGAGGCACTGAACGACACCATCCGCGTCACCGCCGAGCGCGTGCTGTCGACCTCACCGTCGGCGCGACTCGCCTGCGTGAACGTGCTGAAGCTCAATCGCCTGGCGATCGACCGCACCCACGACGAGCAGGGCCAGAACAAGCATGTCGACCGCCTGGTGGCGCTGCAGCACTGGGTGCGGCCGTTCGGGCTCGAGGAAGGGCGGCTGACCGTGCATGTGCTGGAGGCGATCGATCCCGCCGCCGCGATCCTGGAATTCGCCGCGCTCAATCTGGTCGATCACATCATCATCGGCGCGCGGCAGAACTCGCTGCGGCGCGCGCTGCTCGGCAGCGTGTCCGCCAGGGTCGCGGGGGAAGCGCCGTGCACGGTGACCGTGGTACGGCCGTCGCGGCTGGCGTCGCAAGCGGACGGCGGCGAGGGCGATGAGGCGGCGGAGCAAGCGGCGAATGCCGCGGCCACGCCGCCCGCAGTGTTCTAGCTCCCCCGGATCATCAGATCGCCTCGCCGCGAGCTTCGGCCGCGGCATGGCGGATGGCGGCGATGTTGGTCTTGTAGGCATCGACGGTGCCGCCCTTGAACACGGCGGACCCCGCGACAAAGGCGTTGGCGCCGGCGGCCGCAAGCTGGCCCGCGACGTCGGGCGCAACGCCGCCGTCGACCTCGATGTCGATCGGGCGGCCCGCGACCATCGCCCTGACATCGCTGATCTTGCCGATCGCCGAGCGGATGAAGGCCTGGCCGCCGAAGCCGGGATTGACCGACATGACAAGCACGAGGTCGATCAGGTCGAGCACATATTCGATCGCGCTTGCCGGCGTTGCCGGATTGAGCGAGACGCCGGCCTTCTTGCCGAGCGCGCGGATCGCCTGCAGCGAGCGGTGCAAATGCGGGCCGGCCTCGGCATGCACCGTGATGTGGTCGCAGCCCGACTTGGCGAACGCCTCCAGGTAGGGATCGCAGGGCGAGATCATCAGATGGGCGTCGAAGATCTTCCTGGTGTGCGGCCGCATCGCCTTGATGACGTCGGGGCCGTAGGAGATGTTCGGCACAAAGTGTCCGTCCATCACGTCGAGATGGATCCAGTCGGCGCCGGCCTGGTCGACGGCGCGGACCTCCTCGCCGAGCTTTGAGAAATCCGACGCCAGGATCGACGGAGCGATAACGAGGGGACGCGGGGTGAATGACTGAGTCATGTCAGCTGTTCCGGAACACTTCAGGGGGCGACGGGTGAGTCCGCCTAACATGCGGACGCGTGGCGGGCAATGCGAGCGGACGGCGCTCCGCGACCGGAAAATTCTTCCGCCGGCGGCAGCTCTTGCCGGGTGCGCGGAACCCGCTTCGATGCAGGAACGCCTGGTTTTGCTGGGTTTTTGCCATGGCACGCCCTTTGCTCAGCCACTGACCAGCTTTGAGCCGCCAGGCGCGGCCCTGTTGGAGTATTGCCATGCTGTTCGCCCTTGGCGCTGCGTCGTCGGCCATTGACCTCTTGAGCTCGCTGATGTCGTCGAAGTCGACGACCCGGACCGGCAGCTCCAGTCAGGGGAGCCAGACCACCGGCCTGTTCGCCCCTTCGACCGGTACATCGACGTCGACCGGCAGCAGCACCGGTACTAGCTCGGGCAGCGGCTCCGCGCAGATTTCGCCGCTGACGATGGGCGCGCTGATTTCCGCGCAAAGCCAGTCCCAAACCGCGGTTTCAAACAGCCCGACGGCGGCCAGCCGCTCGGATGCGCTCAAGGACCTGTTCTCGCAGATCGATGCCGACGGCAACGGCAAGATCACCCAGTCCGAATTCGAGAACGCGCTCGGCGCCGGCGGCACCAACACGGCGCAGGCCGACGACGTGTTCTCCAAGCTCGACAGCAATGGCGACGGTAACGTCAGCCTCGACGAGATGTCCCAGGCCTTGCAGGGTCACAAGGGCGGTGGCCATCATCGGCATCACATGGCCAGCGGCTCGACCGACGAATCCGGCAGCGGCGCGGGCGGATCGAGCTCCGATCCCTTGATGCAGGCGCTGGACGGCGCGACCTCGACGTCGGTGACCAACAGCGACGGCTCGACCACCACGACGACGACCTACGCCGACGGCTCGAAGGTGTCGATGACGACGCCGGCCGCGTCCTCCGCGACCCTCAACGCGGCCTCGTCCTACAATATCGTCGAGCAGCTGATCCAGCGCCAGGCGAAGGCGATCTCGGCGCAGGACTTCGCTGCGATTTCGGTCAGCGCGTAACACATTACGCTATCTGAGACGGCGTAGCCGCGAGCTCCGCCTCTCCCAGCGTGCGGGGAGAGGCCGGAACGCATCGTCAGAGGCGTTCCGGGTGAGGGGAGTCTCCGCGAGTCCGTCTGTCACCCACGATGCTGAGGCAGCCCCTCACCCCAACCCTCTAAGAGCGAGCTTCGCTCGTCTCGACCCCGTAAGAACGGGGCGAGGGAGCAACTGCCTTCGCGGCCTAACCGAATCTGTCCCGCCAGCTCGGCAGCGCGCCGGCGAATGGCAGCGCGGTCGCCGAATGGACGCCGCGGGCGATGGCGCGCGCCACCGTGTTGGCGGCGAGCGCACCGAGCCTGGTGAGGCCGAACAGCGGATCGATCGGCTTGGCGCCGGTCGCGGCGGCAAACACCACGTCGCCGTCGAGCGGGGCGTGCACCGGATAGATCGCGCGCGCCATGCCGGTCTGCGCGATCATCGCGAGCCGCCGCGCCTGCGGCTTCGTCAGCTGCGCATCGGTCACCACCACGACGAGGGTGGTGTTCTCGGCGGCGCTGGCGTCCGCGCCGCCCTTCAGCCGCGCCTTCAGCATGTCTGCCGTGAACGAGGGCGGCAGGCCGCGCCCGCCGAACTCGCGGCCGACCTCGAACGGCGCCGCCCAGAACCAGGGGCCGCTGCCGACCGTGACGCTGCCGACCGCGTTGACCACCGCGAGCGCCGCGACCGTCACGCCGTCATCGGTTAGTGCCGACGCCGAGCCGAGGCCGCCCTTCAGGTTGGCCGTGGTCGCGCCCATGCCGGCGCCGACGCTGCCGAGCTCGAAGTCATCGGACGCGGCATTGGCCGCAGCGTAGCCGAGGTCGCGATAGGGCGGGAAGCGTCCCCACGCCTTGTTGCCGCCGTTGAGCAGGTCGAAGCAGATCGCGCCCGGCACGATCGGGATCACCGCGTCGCGGATGCGGAAGCCGCGGCCGCGCTCGGCGAGCCAGGCCTGCACGCCGCCGGCGGCATCGAGCCCGTGCGCCGAGCCGCCGGACAGCGCGATGGCGTCGATTGCCTCGACGACGTTGTGCGGCGAAAGCAGCGCTTCCTCGCGGGTGCCGGGACCGCCGCCGCGGACATCGATCGAGGCGACCGCCGGCCGCTCGAACAGGATGGCGGTGACGCCGGAGGCGACCGTTGGATCGTCGGCATGGCCGACGGCAACGCCGGCAATATCAGTGAGAAGGTTTTTCACGATGGGTCCATCCGCCTGCTGTCCGACCGATCCGGTATAGCAGCCGCGACGGATGCATCAACCGTCGGGCACGGGCGGGCGGAGACGTGCGGTAAGACTTGCAGGCATCAGGTTAGAAAAAACGCCCCGGTGGGGACCGGGGCGTTCTCGTATCTCTGATTGGATCAGACGCGCGAGAGGCTCAGGAGCCCTTCGGATTGATCTCGGTATAGTTGCCCTTGGCGTCCCACTTGTAGACCACGTAGTCGATCGCCTTGATGTCGCCCTTGGCGTCGAAGGCCATCTTGCCGAGCACGGTGTCCCACTCGCCGGCCTTGATGGCGTCCATCACCTTCTTGGCGTCGGTCGAGCCGGCCTTGGCGACGGCCTGGGTCCAGACCTGCATCGCGGCGTAGGTGTAGAGCGTGTAGCCCTCGGGGTCGATGTTCTTGGCCTTGAACTTCTCGACGATCGCCTTCGCGGTCGGCTTGTTGCGCGGGTCGGGACCGAAGGTGAACAGCGTGCCTTCGGCGGCGGGGCCGGTGATCGAGGCGAACTCCTTGTCGTTCATGGCGTCGCCGGCCATCAGCACGGTCTGCAGGCCCTGGTCGCGCATCTGGCGCAGGATCAGGCCGGCTTCCTGGTGGTAGCCGCCGACATAGACCAGATCGATGTTGTCGCGCTTCAGGCGCGAGACGATAGAGTTGAAGTCCTTGTCGCCCTTGTTGTAGGACTCGAACATCTTCTCCTGGAAGCCGGCCTTGTTCAGCGCCTTCTTGGTCTCGTCGGCGAGGCCTTTGCCGTAGGTGGTCTTGTCGTTCAGGATCGCGACGTTCTTGCCCTTGTAGTTCTTCATGATGTAGTCGGCGGCGACCAGGCCCTGCTGGTCGTCACGGCCGCAGACGCGCGCCACGTTCCAGAGCTTGCGCTCGGTGAACAGCGGGTTGGTCGAGGCCGGGGTGATCTGCAGCACGTTGGCGTCGGCATAGGCCTCGGAGGCCGGGATCGAGGACGACGAGCAGAAATGGCCGGCCACGAACGGGATCTTCGAAGAGCCGATCTTTTCCGCGATCGAGCGTGCCTGCTTCGGATCGCAGGCGTCGTCGTCGGCTTCCAGCGCGAGCTTCTTGCCGAGCACGCCGCCGGCGGCGTTGATGTCGGCGACCGCCTGCTCGGCGCCGTTCTTCATCTGCCGGCCGAAAGCGGATTCGGAGCCCGTCATCGGGCCCGCGACGGCGATGGTGATGTCTTGCGCGAACGCGCTCGCCGATAATGCGAACGAAGCGCCAAGTGCCAGGCCGATCAGCTTCAGTGATTTCATGAGACGTCCCTCGTGGTCGTTGCCTCTTGCGGGAGGGGCCCGGCACGCCGGGCCCCCAAAACCGCGCGCATTCTCAGCTGATTTCGCGGCGAAGTCACCGGCAATTTTCAGGCAAATCGACGCTGCATCCGCCGCGTCTTGCTTGCGGGGGCGGCACGGAACGTCAAGCTAGCCGCGGCGGCCGCCTTCCAGATAGGCGGCGCGGATTTCCGGGCGCTGCAGCAATTCGGCGCCGGTTCCGGCCAGCGTGATCAGCCCGTTGACCATGACATAGCCGCGATGGGCGAGCTTCAGCGCATGGTTGGCGTTCTGCTCCACGATCAGGACGGTGAGGCCGTCCTGCCGGTTCAGCGTGCGGATGGCGTCGAAGATCTGGCGCGCGATCAGCGGCGCGAGCCCGAGCGAGGGCTCGTCCAGCATCAGCAGCCGCGGCCGGCTCATCAGGGCGCGGCCGATCGCCAGCATCTGCTGCTCGCCGCCCGACAGCGTGCCGCCGCGTTGTGCGACGCGTTCCTTCAGGCGCGGGAACAGCGCGAACACCCGCTCCAGCCCGGCTGCACGTTCGGCCTCGCTGCATTCGGTGGCATCGGCGCCCATCTGCAGGTTTTCCGCGACGCTCATGCGCGGAAAGATCCGCCGGCCCTCCGGCGATTGTGCGATCCGCAGCCGCGCGATCTCGTGGGTCGGCACGCCGGTGATGTCACGGCCGTCGAATTCGATGGCGCCGGCGCGGGCGCGCGGCCTGCCGAAAATCGTCATCATCAGCGTCGACTTGCCGGCGCCGTTGGCGCCGATCAGGGCGACGATCTCCCCGCGATTGATCTCGATATCGACGCCCTTCAGCGCCTCGATCTTGCCATACGCCGCGCGCACGCCGCGCACCGCGAGCAGGGGCTGAGTCATGACTCGTTCCCCTTCTTGGCCGACATGGCGGTGTCGGTTCTCCCTCCCCCTAAAAGGGGGAGGGTTGGGGTGGGGGTTGTCGCCGCTTGCGCCAATCTCTCCATGTGCGTGACCAAGTCGCTCAGCACGCCGTCCAAATTCGACAGCACGTCGTTGTTCCAGTAGCGAACCACGGTGACGCCTTTTTCCGCGAGCCATGCGGTTCGGCGATCGTCGGCCTGCTTCCGCTGCTCGGCATGCTGACCACCGTCCACCTCAACAGCCAGACCAAGGCGCGAGCAGTAGAAGTCGACGGTGTACGGGCCGATCGGGTGCTGCTTGCGGAAAGAGAAGCCGCTGAGTTGATCGCGACGCAACGCACGCCAGAGGCAGGCTTCCGCATCGGTCATGTTTGCGCGGAGAGACCGCGCCCGTGCCGTCATATCTTTCGTGCGGGAAAAGCGTGACCCCCACCCGCCCGCTTCGCGGTCGACCTCCCCCTTGCAGGGGGATGTGGGGGGCTTGCTGGCTGCGCTCGTCACGTGCCGCTCTCCATCACGGCGATCGCCTCTTCCTCGTCGGCGCCGAGATAGGCGGCGATCACCTTGGGGTCGTCGCGCACCGTCTGCGGCGTGCCTTCGGCGATCTTGACGCCGTAATCCATGACCACGACGTGATCGGAGATCTCCATCACCACCGACATGTCGTGCTCGATCAGGAGGATCGAGGTGCCCTGTTCGTTGCGGATCGACAGCAGCAGCTCGTTGAGCCCGCCGCTCTCGCGCGCGTTCAGACCCGCCGCCGGCTCGTCGAGACAGAGCAGCACAGGTTCAGTGCACATCGCGCGCGCGATCTCGAGCCTGCGCTGGTCGCCATAGGGCAGGTTGCCCGCGGCATCGTCGGCGCGGTCGAGCAGGCCGACGCGCGCGAGCCAGGTCCGCGCCAGATCGATGGCGCGCTGCTCGGCCTCGCGCCAGGACGGCAGGCCGAGCAGCCCGAGCAGGGTCAGGCCCGAGGCGCGCATCAGCGCGTTGTGCTGGGCGACCATCAGATTTTCCAGCGCGGTCATGCCGGGAAACAGCCGGATGTTCTGGAAGGTGCGCGCCACCTTGGCCTGCTTGGAGATGCGGAAATCGTTCAGCCGCTCGAGCTGGATGGTGCGGCCGTCGTCATGGGCGAGGCGGATCGCGCCCCCGCTCGGCCGGTAGAACCCGGTGATGCAGTTGAACACGGTGGTCTTGCCGGCGCCGTTCGGCCCGATCAGCGCGGTGATCTTGCGCCGCTCGGCCGCAAAGGACAGCTCGTTGACCGCGACGATGCCGCCGAAGCGCATCATCAGGCGGTCGACGGTGAGGATGGGGTCGCCGCTCATCCGTGGCCCTCCTTGACGAGGTCGGACGAGATCGCCTGGTTGCGTTCCAGGAACACGGTCGGCGCGCGATGGCCGATCAGCCCGCGCGGCCGCCAGATCATCAGCAGCACCATCGCCATGCCGAACACCAGCATGCGGTATTGATCGAGGCCGCGGAACAGCTCGAAGCCGCCGATCATGGTCAGCGCGGCGAGCGCCACGCCAAGTTGTGAGCCCATGCCGCCGAGCACGACGATCGCCAGCACCAGCGCCGATTCCTGGAAGGTGAAGGATTCCGGGCTGATGAAGCCCTGCCGCGTGGCGAAGAACGCGCCGGCGAGGCCGCCGAACATCGCGCCGGTCGCGAACGCCGTCAGCTTGGTCGTCGTGGTGTTGATGCCGAGCGCGCGGCAGGCGACTTCGTCCTCGCGCAGCGCCTCCCAGGCGCGGCCGATCGGCAGCCGCCGCAGCCGGATCGTCACCCAGTTGGTGATCAGCGCCATCGCCAGGATCAGATAGAACAGGAAGACGAGGCGGTGGGTCGGCGAGAATTCGATGCCGAGCTTGGCGGCGAGCCCGTCGTCACCCGCCGTCAGCGGAATGCCGAACATGGTCGGGCGGGGAATTCCGGAGACGCCGTTGGGGCCGCCGGTCAGGCTCTGCCAGTTGATGATGACGAGGCGGATGATCTCGCCGAAGGCGAGCGTCACGATCGCGAGATAGTCGCCGCGCAGCCGCAGCACCGGGAAGCCGAGTAGCACGCCCCAGAACGCCGCCAGGATGCCGGCAAGCGGCAGGCAGACCCAGAACGACAATCCGAAATTGGTCGCGAGCAATGCGTAGGAATAGGCGCCGACCGCGTAGAAGGCGACATAGCCGAGGTCGAGCAGGCCGGCGAGGCCGACCACGACGTTCAATCCCCATCCCAGCATCACATAGGTCAGGACCAGGATCGAAAGGTCGAGAATGTAGCGCTGGTTGTAGAAGATGACCGGCACGAGGAAGGTGAACACCAGCAGCGCCGGCGCCAGCCAGCGGCCGGCGAACGACATCGCCGATTGCACCGGCTTCGGCACGACGCGGTCCTTGTCGACCGGCCCCCACCATTGCCGCAGCAGCTCGACGACGATGCTGCCGCCGAACACCGCGCCGACGAGGGCCGCGAGGTCGCCGAACCGCGTCCAGTAGATCAGGCCGCCCTGCGGCCCGGCCTCGGTGCGAATGCCGATCATCAGCGAGAACAGCACCAGCGCGACAAGGGCGCTGATCAGGGCTTTCTTGAGAATGAAGGCGCTGCCCGAGGGCTGCGCGGCGTGCGAGGGGCGGGCTGAGGTCGCGCTCACGAAGTGCCTGTCAGACTTTTTCGACTTCGGGACGGCCGAGCAGGCCGGTCGGCATGAAGATCAGCACCACGATCAGGATCGAGAACGCGGCGACGTCCTTGTACTCCACCGAGAAATAGGCCGACCAGAACGTCTCGATCAGGCCGATCGCGAGCCCGCCGAGCATCGCGCCCGGCAGCGAGCCGATGCCGCCGAGCACGGCGGCGGTGAACGCCTTGATGCCGGCGACGAAGCCCATGAAGAAATCGACCAGGCCGTAATACAAGAGATACATCATGCCTGCGACCGCGGCGAGCGCGGCGCCGATCACGAAGGTCATCGAGATGGTGCGGTCGACATCGACGCCGAGCAGCGCGGCCATGGTCTGGTCCTGCTCGCAGGCGCGCATGTCGCGTCCGAGCCGGGTGCGCGAGACCAGCCAGGTGAACAGCGCCAGCACGACGATGGTGGCGAGCACGACCATGATCTGGATGTTGGAGAGCTGCACGGCGAAGCCCGCCGGGCCTTCATGCAACGTATAGCCGCCGGTGATGATCGGCGGCACCGGCTTCACCCGCGCGCCCTGCGACACCTGAGAGAAATTGGTCAGCACGAACGACATGCCGATCGCCGACAGCATCGGCGCCAGGCGGAACGAATGCCTTAACGGTCGGTAGGCGATGCGTTCGATGGTCCAGCCATAGAGCGCGGTGATCGCCATCGAGACCAGCAGCACGATCAGGAGGATCAGGGGGATCGCGGTGAGGCCGAGCGACACCAGCACCAGGAACGAGATCAGCGCGATGAAGCCGCCGATCATGAAGATGTCGCCATGCGCAAAGTTGATCATGCCGACGATGCCGTAGACCATCGTGTAGCCGATGGCGATCAGGCCGTAGATCGAACCGAGCACGAGGCCGTTGATCAGTTGCTGGGCGAAATAATCCATGCGCTGCCGTCAGAGCCCGTTCGGTTGAGAACCGACCAGGCTCTCGTGTTGATCTGGACGCGCTTTCTTCACGCGAACCGGTTCCCACTTCGCTTGAAAACGCTTGGCCGAGGGTGACGCGGCGAGGGCCCCGGCAGCCTGATCCGTCGCGTCGTGTCGTTTTCTAACAGTGGAACCCCGGCCGCGGCAACAGCGTGGCAGTAGCAGAAAGGGCTTGTACACAACTAGTTTGGCGGATGCGGTTCCGATGTCACAGGGCCGACATGGCTTTGCCCTGCAATGATCACGCCGGAACCCGTGTTCCCCGAGCAACTGCGCTTGCGACGCGCGCGTTGTCCCCAGCTTCATGAAAGCAAAGGGAGTAGCTGAATGAGCAACCCAAATCAGAATCCGGGCCAGCCGAACCAGAACCCGAGTCAGAAGCCCGGCCAGCAGCAGCAGGGCGGCGGCCAGAAGCCCGGCCAGCAACAGCAGGATCCGGGCCGGCAGGGCCAGAAGCCCAATCCGGAGCGCTAATTCGGACGATTGAGCCGAACTAGCAGGAAGGCCTCGCCAAAAGGCGAGGCCTTCCTTGTTCAGGCTGAGACCCTTTTCGCTTGGGCTGTCTTGTTCAGGCCAACTGGTCGGCGAAGCGGCCGCGGAAGGCGTACGAACCGAAATGCGTAAGCTCGCTTCGAAGGTCGAGCCAGATTTCGCCGCCGAGATCGATCCAGCGCCGGCAGAACGCGTAATCTTCGGACAAATACTCGCCGGTCGTCTTGTCGATCATGCATTCGAACAGCGACACGCGGTCGAGGTCGGCGCGCAGGAGGTCGCCGGTGTTCAAGTCGTTGGACTTGTGGTTCGCCCGATATTTGAGTTCGGGATGGGCGTCGCACAGCCTGACGAGGGCGGATCGCTTCATCATGAGAAAGCCGGTTCCGGCATAGCGGACCTTGGCGAAGCCGTCGCCGCGCGCCGTGATCTGGTCGCCCTCCCATGTGACGACATAGTCGAGCGAGGATGACGCGAGGTTCTTGCGCTTGGCGTCCGCGGCCCGCTGCACCTTTGCCCAATCGATGTGCTTGAGCGGATAGGCCGCGGCCGAAACGTCGGCGCCGCAATCCAGCAGCCGGAAGACGGACTCGGGTTCGAACCCGATATCGGCATCGATGAACAGGAGATGGCTGGCGCCGGATGCAAGGAATTGGTGGGCCAGTTCATTTCGGGCGCGCACGATCAGCGATTCGTTTCCGATCAGATGAAACTGGATGTCGATGCCCCGGGCAGTGGCCGCAGCCTGAAGCTTCAGGGCGGACAACACATAGGCCATCTTCAGATCGCCGCCGTAGCAGGGCGTTGCGACGAAAACGCGCGTTCTTTCGGTCATTTTACCCCGTTTATTCCCGCCCGGCGCCGATCTTGCGCAGATCCCGGCCGGGCCCGATCGCATCGATCCGGAACCATCGCATCGCGCTTAACCTTAACAAAGGGTTTAAATTGCTGCCGGCAATTGATCGGCGTTAGCTCGCGCCCTGAACCGTCGCCGGTCTGAAAGGCGCCGGATGCACGGGAAGCGGCAATGTCGAACAACTGGCGGATCAGCTCCTTCAACGGCGCGCTGCTTGCGGCCTATTTCATTCCGGTCTGGAGCATTATCGCCTTCAGCATCATGGTGTCGCCGATCCACGGCCTCTATGAGCGGCCGAGCGTGTCGATCGCGTTCTATGCCAGCGACTATCTGCACCTCGGCAAGATGGCGACGGTGCGCCTCGCATGGCTGCTCGCGCTGGCGCGGATCACCGTGGTGGCGTTCTTCGCGGTCTTCCTCGCGATGGCCGCGTTCTCGCCGCTGCGCAAGAACAGCAGTGGCGCCGATGAGGCACTTGCGGTGGCGCTCTGCCTCGGCAGCGTGCTGAGCTTCGCCAGCATGATGATGGCTTCCAAGGTCGGCGAGGTCGAAGCGATGCGCATGCATGCGTCCGAGCTTCTGATGCTGCTCGGGACCGCGATCGTGATGTTGTTCGAGACCTCGCCGAAGCGAGCTCAAGCATCTGCCAATGCAGCAACGACCACCGAAACGCCCGCAGGCCAGCTATCCCTTCAGCAGCCCTAAAGCGCTATAGTCATCGCGCTTTAGTTCGTTGTTTGAGCATGATCTCCGCGCAAACGCGTTCCGCGTTTGTCGCGAGGGAAAACCGCTTCGCACTTTTCCGGATCATGCTCCTAGCTCGGCAATGATCGCGCCGGCTTCCTTGACGGCGTGATTGGCCGCCGGCACGCCGCAATAGATCGCCTGCTGCAGCAGGATCTCCTTGATGTCCTCGGGCGTGAAGCCGCCCTCGGCGAGCGCGGCGCGTACATGCAGGCGGAATTCGTCCCACTGGCCGAGCGCGACCATGGTGCCGATCACAAGCACGCGGCGGGTGCGGTGATCGAAATGCGGCCGGGTCCAGATGTCGCCCCACGCATAGCGCGTGATCAGGTCCTGGAAGTCGGTGTTGAACGCATTGCGGTTCTTGATCGACTTGTCGACCCATTCATTGCCGAGCACCTTGCGGCGCTGCGTCATGCCGTCGTCGCGGCGCTGATTGTCGTCCATGGATGTCTCCTCATGAAATCGTAGCCCGGATAAAGCGCAGCGCAATCCGAGGGGCGGCGTCTGCCGAAGACTTGTCCCGGATTTCGCTTCGCTGCATCCGGGCTGCACAGTGATTGTCGCCAATAGAGCATCCTTCCCGGTTACGTCATTCCGGGGCAGTCCGCAGGACCGAACCCGGAATCTCGAAGTTATGGATGCGGATCGAGATTCCGGGTTCGATGCTTCGCATCGCCCCGGAATGACGACGACCGTTACCGCTGCGTCAGGAAGCCGACCACGGCCTCGGTGAAGGCGTGCGACTGCTCGACATTGGAAATATGCGCGGCATCGAGCAGCGTCATGCTGGCGCCGGGAATGCCGCTGCGGATCATTTCGCCTGCCGACACCGGCGTTGCCATGTCCTGCTTTCCTGCGATCACCAGGGTCGGGCTCTTGATCCTGGGCAGCAGCGCGCGCTGGTCGAGTGTCGATAGCGCCTCGCAGCAGGCGAGATAGCCTTCGACCGGCGAGGCCAGCAGCATCGCCTTCATGCGCGCCGTGGTCTCCGGCTCGCGCTCGCGGAAATCGGCGGTCAGCCAGCCCGCGATCACGGTGTCGGCGACGGCGGCGATGCCGCCTTCCTTCACCGCCTTGATGCGGTTCAGCCAGTTGGTCGGATCGGGATAGTAGCAGGCGGTGTTGGCGAGGATGATCTTGCCGAATCTTTCCGGGGCATTCGCTCCCAGCCACTGTCCGACCATGCCGCCCATCGACAGGCCGCACCAGTGCACCTTCTCGATGTTGAGGTCGTCGAGGATCGCCAGCACGTCGCGGCCGAAGCGCTCCATGGAGTAGGGGCCCGGTGGCACGCCGGATTTGCCGTGACCGCGGCGGTCGTAGCGGATGACGCGGAACAGCTGCGTCAGCGCCCGCATCTGCGGCTCCCACATCTGCAAGGTGCAGCCGAGCGAATTCGACAGCATCAAGGTCGGTCCGCCGTCGCGGCCGTCCACCTGGACGTTGAGCAGGCATCCGTCGGCGTTGATCATCGGCATCGTCTTGTCCCTCTCGTCATGCGCTTGCCGGGCCATCTGCGCGAAGACGCGCTTCGCGCTTCTGCCCGGCAACGACATCGTCGCTATTTGTCATCCAGCGAAGCCAGCAGGCGGTCGATCAGCACCTGCGAGGCGCCTTGATAGGCCATCGGCTCGAACAGCTCCGTAATTCGTTTCGCGTCGAGATGCGCGGTGACCTTGGCATCCGCCGACAGCACCTCGCGCAGGTGCTTCTTCTCCGCGACCGCGCGCTTGCTGGCGGCCTCGATCACATGATGGGCGTCGCTCTTGCCGATCTTGTCGGCGAGCGCAAAGGTGATGGCTTCCGCCATGATCAACCCTTGAGTCGCATCGAGATTGACGCGCATCCGCGCCGCATCGACCTCGAGCCTTTCGGCGAGATCGACGATCGCGGCAAGTGCGCCCGAGGTCACCAGCATCAGGGCCGGCAAGGTCGGCCATTCCGCATGCCACGGGCCGGCGCTGCGCTCATGGTCCTGCACCTGCGCGGCGAAGATCGTAGCGGCAAGGTTCGGCGCCATGGTCGCAGCCCCCAGCGCGCTCGCGGCGGCGACCGGATTGCGCTTGTGCGGCATGGTGGAGGAGCCGCCGCGGCCGGCGCCGGCAGGCTCGAAGGCCTCGCCGACATCGGTCTGCATCATCAGCGACACGTCGCGCGCGATCTTGCCGCAACTGCCGGCGAGGATCGCGAGCACCGACGCGGCCTCGGCGATGCGGTCGCGATGGGTATGCCAGGGCGCATCCGGCAGCGGCAAATCAAGCTCTTGCGCAAGGGCGGCGGCGACCGCGAGGCCCTTGTCGCCAAGCGCGGCGAGCGTTCCGGCGGCGCCGCCGAATTGCAGCGCCAGCGTCTCGCGGCGCAGGCGCAGCAAGCGCGTGCGGGAGCGATGCAGCGCCGCGGCATATTCGGCGAGTTTCAGCCCGAACGGCATCGGCAGCGCGTGCTGCAGCCAGGTCCGCGCCACCATGGCGGTGTCGCGATGGGCGCGCGCAAGCCCGGCGAAGCCCGCAACGGCGCGGTCGAGGTCGGTCAGCAGCGCGTCGATCCCCGCGCGCAGCGACAGCATGGTCGCGGTGTCGATGACGTCCTGGCTGGTCGCGCCCCAATGCACATAGCGCGCCGCCTCCGCATCCGCCTGGGCGACGTTGGCAGTCAGGGCCTTCACCAGCGGGATCGCCAGATTGCCGGACCGCGTCGCGGCCTCTGCCAGCGCGGCCAGGTCGAATGATTCGCCCTTGCAGGCGGCGCCGATTGGTCCTGCGCTCGCTGCGGGAATCACCCCGCAGGCCACCTCGGCGTGGGCCAGCGCGGCTTCGAAATCCAGCATGTTCTGCAGCGTGGCGGCGTCGTCGCACACCGCGCGCATCGCGGCGCTCGACAGCATCGGCGCAAGCAGGGGGGAGAGGGCTGTGCTCATGGCCGGCGACCTAACCACTGTCGCGCGTCGATGCCAATGCCCTGGGGCTGCCTGCATTTTCAACAGCGGGGATTGCGCAATTTCGTGAACAATGGGCTTGGCTTGCTGCGGTTGCGAATATGCATCGCTCATCCTCCGAAGGTGCCCTTTCCTTTGTGTCCCGGCTGCTTTACTTGGGGGAAAAGGTTCTAGCGATCGAGGAGGTCCCCCATGGCCATGACAATGACCGGCGAAGTCCAGCTTGCAGCGCCGCGCCAGGCTGTGTGGGACAAGCTCAACGATCCCGAAGTGTTGAAGGCCTGCATTCCCGGCTGCGAAGAGCTGGAGAAAACCGACGAGGGCGGCTTCCGCGCCACTGCCAAGATGAAGGTCGGCCCGGTCTCGGCCCGCTTCAAGGGCAAGGTCACATTGAGCGATCTCGACCCGCCGAACGGCTACAAGATCTCGGGCGAAGGCGAGGGCGGGGTCGCCGGCTTTGCCAAGGGCGGCGCCACCGTCGGCCTTGCCGACAAGGATGGCGGCACGCTTCTGAGCTACAATGTGGAGGCGCAGATCGGCGGCAAGCTCGCCCAGCTCGGCCAGCGCCTGATCAACGGCGCCGCCAAGAAGCTGGCCGATGAATTCTTTGCAAATTTCGCCAAGGCGGTGCAGGGTTAGCCCCGCCTTTCGGCTGGATTATTCAGGTCCGGCCATGTCCTGGATGGGTGGCTCGAAAGGTTGCCCATCGCGGGGCGCGCCCATATTATGCCGTCTGGAATGATTTAAAACCGCCTGCTTCGCCGATATGCGGTGGCGCAGATAAGAGAGTGCTGATGGCCAAGATTTCAATGATCGTGAACGGCAACCCCGTGAACGCGAATGTCGACCCCCGTACCCTTCTGGTCCAGTTTCTGCGCGAAAACCTGCGGCTGACAGGCACCCATGTCGGCTGCGACACCTCGCAGTGCGGCGCCTGCGTTGTGCATCTGGACGGCAGGGCGGTGAAGTCCTGCACGACGCTTGCGGTGATGGCCGACGGTCACGAGGTCAAGACCATCGAGGGGCTTGCGGCCGACGGTGCGCCGCTGCATCCGATGCAGGAGGCCTTCCGCGAGCATCACGGGCTGCAGTGCGGCTTCTGCACGCCGGGCATGATCATGACCGCGGTCGACCTGGTCCATCGCAAGGGCCACGAGCTCTCCGACGAGGTGATCCGCGAGGAGCTGGAAGGCAATCTGTGTCGCTGCACCGGCTACCAGAACATCGTCGCTTCGATCGCCGCCGGCGCCAAGGCGATGGCCAAATCGGACCTCGCTTAACAAGTCGGACCTCGCCTAGTCAGCAATTCATCGCGAGCGCGATCAGGACATTCCAATGTACGAATTCAAATATCACCGTCCCGGCACCGTGCGGCAGGCCGCCAACCTCTTGGTGAAGAACGAGGACGCCAAGCTGATCGCCGGCGGTCACACGCTGGTGCCGGTCATGAAGCAGCGGCTCGCCAGCCCGCCGCATCTGGTCGATCTCTCCCACATCGAAGGTCTCGATACGATCGAGATGAAGGGCCGCTCGCTGGTCATCGGCGCCACCGCAAAGCATGCCGAAGTCGCGAGCTCCGCGGTCGTGGGCGAGGCGATCCCGGCGCTGGCCGAGCTTGCCGGCCTGATCGGCGATCCCGCGGTGCGTCACCGTGGCACCATCGGCGGCTCGCTCGCCAACAACGACCCGACCGCCGACTATCCGGCTGCGGTGCTGGCGCTGGGCGCAACCATCGTCACCAACAAGCGCCGCCTCAAGGCCGAGGAGTATTTCCAGGGCCTGTTCTCGACCGCGCTGGAGGCCGACGAGATCATCACCAAGGTGATGTTCCCGCTGCCGAAGAAGGCGGCCTACGTTAAGTTCCGCAACCAGGCCTCGCGTTATGCGTTGGTTGGCGTGTTCGTGGCCAAGCGTCCGTCCGACGTGCGCGTCGCGGTCACCGGTGCGGGCTCCGACGGCGTCTTCCGCGTCACTGCGTTCGAGGACGCTTTGAAGAAGCGCTTCTCGCACAAGGTGCTCGACGGCATCGCGGTTTCGGCCGACGGGCTGAACAGCGACCTGCACGGCAGTGCGGAATACCGCGCGCATCTGATCGGCGTTTTGACGCGCAGGGCGGTGGAAGCCGCGAACGCCAAGGACTAAGTACCAAGGCGTGACTTTGCTGACCTCTGTTCGAAGACTGGCTGTTCCATGAGTGCATCGGCGTTACCCACTTCCGTCGATGCGCTCGAGGATCTCCTGACCTCGCGCGGCTATCTCGCCGAGCGGTCGCTCGCGACCGTGACCTATCTCGCGCTGCGGATGGGCCGGCCGCTGTTCCTGGAAGGCGAGGCCGGCGTCGGCAAGACCGAGATCGCAAAAGTGTTGTCGGCGGCGCTTGGGCGCAAGCTGATCCGTCTGCAATGCTATGAAGGCCTCGACGTCGCCTCCGCGGTCTATGAGTGGAGCAGTGCGGCGCAGATGATCGCGATCCGCCTGGCGGAGGCTTCCGGCGATACCGATCGCGACCAGCTCGCGAGCGACATTTTCGCCGAGCGCTTCCTGATCAAGCGGCCGCTGCTGCAGGCGCTCGAGCCCGATGTCGCGGGTCCTCCGGTGCTGCTGATCGACGAGCTCGACCGCGCCGACGAGGCGTTCGAGGCCTATCTGCTGGAAATCCTCAGCGACTTCCAGGTCACGATCCCCGAGCTCGGCACCGTGAAGGCGCCGGCACCGCCGATCGTGATCATCACCTCGAACCGCACCCGCGAGATCCACGACGCGCTGAAGCGGCGCTGCCTCTATCACTGGGTGGATTATCCCTCCGCCGAGCGCGAACTCGCGATCGTCAAGTCGCGGGTGCCGAACATCTCCGCCAAGCTGTCGCAGCAGGTCGTCCGCTTCGTGCAGGCGCTGCGCAACCAGGATTTCTACAAGTCGCCGGGCGTTGCCGAGACCATCGATTGGGCCACCGCGCTGTCCGAGCTCGACGCCCGCTCGCTGACCCCGCAGGTCGTCGGCGACACGCTGGGCGCGCTCTTGAAGTATCAGGACGACATCGCGCGCATGCAGGGCGATGCGCTGCAGAAGACATTGAAGGAAGCGACGAGCGACTAGCCGTCATTCCGGGGCACGCGAAGCGTGAACCCGGAGTCTCGCGCCGCAATCTCCAGATTCCGGATCCGCACTTCGTGCGGTCCGGAATGACGAGGCCAAACAACAATGGCGATCAACCACCTCGCGCCTCCGACCGGCCACATGGCCGACAACGTGATCGGCTTTGCCCGCGCGCTGCGGGCGGCCGGGCTCCCGGTCGGGCCGGGCTCGGTGATCGACGCGCTCGACGCGCTGCAGCTGATCGAGGTCGGCCATCGCTCCGATTTCTATGCCACGCTGGAAGCGATCTTCGTCAAGCGCCACGAGCACGCGCTGATCTTCCGCCAGGCCTTTATGCTGTTCTTCCGCGCCGCCGAGGAGTGGAAGAGCATGCTGGATTCGGTGCCGCTGCCCGACCACGCCAGGAAGAAGCCGCCGCCGGCCTCGCGCCGCGTCCAGGAGGCGATGGCCCAGCCGGCGCGGAGCGAGGAGCGGCCGCAGGCCCAGGAGCAGGAGCTGAAGCTCTCGGTGTCCGACAAGGAGATCCTGCAGAAGAAGGATTTTGCGCAGATGACCGCGGCGGAGATCGCCGAGGTGACGCGCGAGATCGCCAAGATGCGGCTGCCGCAGGCCGAGCTTGTGACACGCCGCTACCAGCCGGATGCGCGGGGCCTGCGGCTCGACATGCGCCGCACGGTGCGCAACTCGCTGCGCACCGGCGGCGAGATCATCGACATCCGAAAGCTCGGCCGGATCGAGAAACCGGCGCCGATCGTGGCGCTGCTCGATATCTCCGGCTCGATGAGCGAGTACACCCGCCTGTTCCTGCATTTCCTGCACGCCATCACCGACTACCGCAAGCGGGTCTCGGTATTCCTGTTCGGCACCCGCCTGACCAATGTGACGCGGGCGTTACGGGCCCGTGACCCCGACGAGGCGCTGGCGAGCTGCTCCTCCTCGGTCGAGGACTGGGCCGGCGGGACGCGGATCGCGACCTCGCTGCACAGCTTCAACCAGCTCTGGGCCCGCCGGGTGCTCGGGCAGGGCGCCATCGTCCTCCTTATATCCGATGGACTAGAACGGGAGGCAGATGCCAAACTGGCCTTCGAGATGGACCGATTGCACCGTTCCTGCCGCCGCCTGATCTGGCTCAATCCGCTGCTGCGCTACTCCGGCTTCGAGGCCAAGGCGCAAGGCATCAAAATGATGTTGCCCCACGTTGACGAATTTCGCCCGGTGCATAACTTGACGTCCATCAAGGGCTTGATCGGGGCGCTGTCGTCCCCGCCGCCGGCGCACCACCGCAGCCTGATCCGTTCTGTAGCCTAAGAAGCCTGACCCGATAGCAGGAGGCCACCATGCTCAACCGCGACGAAGACATCCTGCAGGCCGCCGAGACCTGGCAGAAAGAGGGCCATGGCGTGGCGCTTGCCACCGTGGTCGAGACCTGGGGCTCGGCGCCGCGCCCGGCCGGCTCGAGCCTCGTCATCAATGACGACGGCACCTTCCTCGGCTCGGTCTCCGGCGGCTGCGTCGAAGGCGCGGTCGTCACTGAGGCGCTCGACGTCATCGCGAGCGGCCAGCCCAAAATGCTCGAATTCGGCGTCGCCGACGAGACGGCCTGGAATGTCGGCCTGTCCTGCGGCGGCACCATCCGCGTGTTCGTCGAGAAGGTCGGTTAGCCGTGAAACTCGAGATCCTGAAAGAGCTGAACGCCGAGCGCGCCGCGCGCCGCCCGGTCATCATCGTCACCGACACCGCCAATGGCGATCAGCGCCTGGTCAAGGCCGCTGACATCGCCGCCGATCCGCTGCGCGCCGAACTCGCAAAGCAGCTGCGGATGGGCAAGAGCGGCAATGTCGAGGTATCAGGCAAAAAGCTGTTCCTCAACGTCTACGCGCCGACCGCAAAGCTCGTGATCATCGGCGCGGTCCATATCAGCCAGGCGCTGGCGCCGCTGGCGCGCTCGCTCGACTATGACGTCACCGTGGTCGATCCACGCACCGCGTTTGCGAGCCCGGAGCGCTTCCCCGACGTGCCGCTGGTCGCCGAATGGCCCGACGTCGCGCTGCCGCCGCTCAACGTCGATCACTACACCGCCTTCGTCGCGGTGACGCACGATCCCAAGATCGACGATCCGGCGCTGCTGCACGCCTTCGACCGCGACTGCTTCTATATCGGCGCGCTCGGATCGCGGAAGACCCACGCCAAGCGCGCCGAACGGCTGCGCGCGCAGGGCGCCAGGGACAGCGACATCGCGCGCATCCACGCGCCGATCGGCCTCGACATCGGCGCGGTGTCGCCGTCGGAGATCGCGGTCGCGATCATGGCCGAGATCACCGCGCAGCTGCGCTTGCCCCCCAAGCAAAAAGAAGAAGCGGCATGAAGTTCGGTCCCGCCAGTCCGGCCGACGCGATTGGCGGCGTCACCGTGCATACCCTCCGCCAGGGCGCGCTGGTGCTCAAGAAGGGCACCACGATCGGCCCCGCTGAGGTCGAGGCACTGACCAAGGCCGGCGTCGACGAGATCGTCGTGGTGCGGCTCGACGAGGGCGACGTCTCCGAGGACGCCGCGGCCGCCAGCATCGCGCAGGCGGTGGCCGGCGAGGGCGTCAATGTCGAGCGCGCCTTCACCGGCCGAGCCAACCTGTTCGCGGCGCGCCCCGGCGTGCTGGTGATCGATCGCGCCGCGGTCGACCGCATCAACGATGTCGACGAGGCCATCACCTTCGCAACTCTCGCCGCGTTCAAGCCGGTGGTGGAGGGCGAGATGATCGCGACCGTCAAGCTGATCCCGTTCGGCGTCGAGGGGCGCTTGCGCGATGCCGCCGTCGCGGTGGCCGGCAAGGATACGCTGCGGATCGCGCCCTATGTGATCCAGAAGGTCGGCGTGGTCTCGACGCTGCTGCCGGGCCTCGCGCCGAAGGTGATCGACAAGACGCTGCGCGTCACCGCTGAGCGTCTCGCGCCGGCCGGCGCCACCATCATCGCCGAGCGCCGCGTGCCGCATGACGAGACGGTGCTCGCCGCCTCGATCAAGGAATTGCTCGGCTTAGGGGCCGAGCTCGTCATCGTGTTCGGGGCGTCCGCGATCGCCGACCGCCGCGATGTCATTCCGGCTGCAATCACCGAGATCGGTGGCGCGGTCGAGCATTTCGGCATGCCGGTCGATCCGGGCAATCTGCTGCTGATCGGCAGCGCCGGCGGCGTGCCGGTGCTGGGCGCGCCGGGCTGCGCGCGCTCGCCGGTCGAGAACGGCTTTGACTGGGTGCTGATGCGGTTGCTCGCCGGCATCAAGGTGAAGCGGTCGGATCTCACCGGCATGGGCGTCGGCGGTCTTCTCATGGAGATCGTGACGCGGCCGCAGCCGCGCACCGTGCCGGACACCGAAGGCAACCGCAACGTTGCGGCGATCGTGCTCGCCGCCGGCCGCTCGACCCGGATGGGCGGCCCGAACAAGCTGCTCGCCGAGCTCGACGGCAAGAAGCTCGCGCGCATCGTCGCCGAGCAGGCCCTGGCGTCGAAGGCCTCCGAGGTCATCGTCGTTACCGGGCATCAGGCAGAGCTGGTCGAGCAGGCGCTCGAGGGCCTCAAGGTCAAATTCGTCCGCAACCCGGATTTCGCCGGCGGCCTCGCCAGCTCGGTGAAGGCGGGCATTGCGGCGGTGTCCGACAGCGCCGACGGCGCGATCGTCTGCCTCGGCGACATGCCGCTGATCGATGCGAAGCTGATCGATCGCCTGATCGAGACCTTCGCGCCGGACCGCGGCCATCTGATCGCGGTCCCCGTCAGCGAGGGCCGCCGCGGCAATCCGGTGCTGTGGTCGCGGCGCTTCTTCAAGGAGCTGATGACGCTCGACGGCGACATCGGCGCGCGTCACTTGATCACCAAGCATGCCGAGGTGGTCGCCGAGGTCCCGGTCGACGGCGACAGCGCCTTCCTCGACATCGACACCCCGCAGGCGCTGGAAGCGGCAAGACGAGGCTAGCTCCATCCGCGTCGTCCCGGCGAAGGCCGGGACCCATTGCCACAAATGCCGATTGTCTTGCGAGGCCGGGGCCGCTGCCTCGCCCACAACAGCGTTCGGTGGCTATGGGTCCCGGCCTTCGCCGGGACGACGCAAGGCTAGAACTCGCTCTCAACCCGTCATTCACCATCTGGAAACGACCCCTGCGTACAGTCCGCGCCGGGCTTTGGGGGATTTCCGCTTGATCATTTCGACCGCCGTCGCGCAGCGTCGCGCGCTGACGATTCTCGTCCTGACATTGCTGCTCGGCGCCACGCGTTTCTCAGTGGAGACCTTCGTGCCCAAGGCGCGCGCGGCCGGCGCGTTCGCGGTCGGCAAGTGCGGGGCGTATGGCCAGGCCTACGACTATCCGGCGGAAGGTGCGGCGCGCGCCGCCGCGCTGAAGCAGTGCAAGGGCGATTGCACCACCGTGACCATGAAGCGGGCCTGCGCCGCGCTCTCGATCGACATGAAGAATCCCTGCGGCGCCCATGGCTATGCCGTGGCGCCGAAGATCTCGAGCTCGCTCAATGCCGCGACCAAGAAGTGCTACGACTATGGCGGCAAGGAATGCGTGATCCGTGCCTGGGCCTGCGACGCCAAGGGGTAGGCAGTCGCCGCAATCCGCTTGGTGGGCAAAGCGCGCTGCCGCGCTCAGACGGCGCCATAGAAGTGTCGGTATTGCCAGGCGGCGTCGCGCTCCAATTGGTCTTCAGGCCACGATTGGTCTTTGAACCGCATGACCGACATCGGCGATAGATCGACGGGCGGCTTGCCGTCCACGATCCAGGCCGCGAGCGCCTCGCCGACGGCCGGCGAGATCGACAGGCCGGCGACGTTGCAGCCGCTCGCAAAATAGAACCCGGTCACTCCGGCGGCCGGGCCAAGAATATGATGGCCGTCGGCGGTCATCGTCGGAATGCCGCCGCGAAACTCCCGCACCTTGGCGGTTTGCAGGAACGGGAGCTGGTCCTTGACCTCATCGGCGGCGGCATGAAGCACGCCGATGTCGAGCGGCATGTCCTTGACGTCGAAGCCGGCCCCAAGCGATTGCATATCGAAGAAGCGCGGCGTTTCCTCGTAGACACCCCACAGGAAGCCGCCCTGACACGGGCGGGTATATACCGCGGCATCCATGATGCGGATCATTGGCAGGTCGGCCCGCGCGCCATCCAAAGGCTCGGTGACGATCAATTGCTGCCGGGTCGGCACCAGCGGCACGCGAATCCCGCTCGCCTCCGCGACCTGCCGCGTCCACGCACCGGCCGCATCGACGACAACCGGACTTTCAATGACGCCGTTTGCGGTGGTCACGCCGATCACGGTGCCGCCGACGATGTTGACGGCGCGCACGTCGGTCTTCGGCAGCAAGGTCGCACCGTTGGCCGCGGCGGCCGTGGCGAAACCGACGGCAACCTGCGCCGGGTCGAAATACCGGTCGTCGCCGATCCGCATCGCCGCAACGACGCCCGTCGGCTGCAGGAACGGATTGAGAACGCTCGCCTCTTCCGGAGAGATCAGCTCGACGTCGAGGCCGGTGCGGCGTCCGCGCTCGAAGTCGTCCTCGATCACTTCGGCGTCCTGCGGCCGGCGCGCAATCTTGAGGCTGCCCGAATGCACCCAGTCGAGCGGCTGGCCGGTTTCTTCCGTGAACGCCTCGATCTTGCGGCATGCGTCCTTGATGAGGCCAATCATCAGGTCGCTCTTGCGCGCGCAACTCACCATGCCTGCCGCGCGGGGCGAGGTTTGCGATCCGATCTCATGCTTGTCGACAAGGGCGACGCTGAAACCTCCACGCTTGCTCAGGTAATAGGCTGTGGCTGCGCCCAATCCGCCCGAACCAATAACAACAACATCGGCCTTGCTGATCATGATGCAATGCCCTGAAATATGCTGATGGTCATCGAACGCCCGAAGCCTACTACGCGGCGCAGGACCTGACTATCGCTTTCCGTCCCGGCACGGATCGGGCCTTTGCGGCGTCGCCCTGCTGCCAATGATGAGACTTCATCACAAGTCCTTCTCGCCGGCGCGGAATGGCAGGTTCAGGTCGGCAGGATGCGCCGGCGGGTCTCCCGGGAATCTAACGTCAGCGCCTCGCTGGCAGATGTGGTCTGCACCTGTAGAACTGGCGTTTGCCGCCTGCCTGCCGCTAGACTTGCATCATGCAGTTCGACACCAAGATCGCGGTCGTGATCCGCACCGACCTGGAAGTCTGGCAGAAGCTCAACGTGGCGTCGTTTCTTGCCGGTGGCATCGCGGCTTCCTTCCCCGAATGTATCGGCGAGAATTACGAGGACGGCTCGGGGACCAGATATCTCTCTTTGATCGGCCAGCCGATTCTGATCTACGGCGCCGACGGGCCTGCGCTGTCGCGGGCGCTGGAGCGCGCGCTGGCGCGCAACGTGCAGCCGGCGCTCTACACCGAGGACATGTTCAAGACCACGCATGACGCCGCCAACCGCGAGGTGGTGAAGGCGGTCGTGCGCAGCGAGCTCAACCTGGTCGGCCTCGCCATTCGCGCCGAGCGCAAGGTGGTCGACAAGATCCTCGATGGGCTGAAGTTTCACGCGTAGCGGACCGCGCGCGTGGTGCGGTCCGGCGCTTATCGGCTCGCCTCCTTGTCCGGCATGATCTGCAGCAACGGCGTCGGCGCAATCGATATCTGGCCGGTGAATGGTCGATCATGCGCGGCAATCAGCAGAACCGATGTGGCGACGCCGGTCGCGAACAGTCCCATCGCGATGGCGGATCCCAACCGGTTGTCGCAGTGAACAAGGGCAATGACCAATAGCTCGCAGATGGCCTGAAGGTAGAGGCACCACCATTTTATCGAGTCGACTTCGGTCTGACTGACGATGATCCGTTGTCGTCGCGCATCGAGTGCCGAATTCAGATTGGTGATGATCTCGTGCTGCGTCGTCTGCTGGCCCGGGTTCTGCGCGGGCGTTGATACGACAAGCCGCAACGCCGCGGTCAGCGCGGGAGGAGCTGCCTTGAGCGATGCAGCCTGGCGCGCCATCATCGGCCATTCCACGGCGACCGTTTCCTCGACGTAGTCGCGAACGAGGCCGCGCAGGCGCGCCTCCTGCTCCGGCGGCAGGCCGCCGGCGAGCAAGATGACCGCCCGCAACGAACTGGCTTCGCGGCTCACCGCCGCGGTGGCGCGATCACTGTCACTCCAGACCTGTGCCGCGGTGAATGCAACAAACAGGCCGAAAAGGATGCCGAGCACCGGCAACATGCCGGGCGAGATCGATTTGAAAGACGTTGCGCGCTCCTTGGTCGACAGGATCGCAACGCCTGCGAAAATGAGAATGGCAACAAGATAGGTGAAGCCGAAGACAATGAAGGCCATCCACGGCACAGAAAGGTTGTGTAACCAATCGCTCATAGGTGTTTCCCCCCAGCCGATCGCTTGTATCAAAATCCCCCCAATCTCGCCGGGTTGAGTACGAGGTGAGCCGTAGCCCATCGCGCAGGGAAAGCCGTATGCTCCGGTTACACCTGTGATGCCACCCCTGCGTCCTCTGTTCCCCAGAGGGGCAGAAATAAGCAGCAAATTCGGGCATTTGCACCGCGAGATCGCGAATCTATGCGCACCCGGAACGCCAACAGGAACGCTTCCGGCCGGTAGGCGTTTTCTCTGAACGCATTGACAATGACTGACTGGTCAGTCATATTATGGCCATGACAAAGCGCATCGAAGAAACGAACCGCTCCCGGCCCGCCAAGCGCCGGACCACCACGATCCGGGTTGCGGCGGCGAGGATCCCGAAGGTGGCCTCGGCAAAGCTGCCCGAGCCGAAGCCTGCCGCGAACCGCGCCGAGAAATCCGCGGAGCGGCGCGCAGCGATCGTCGAGGCGGCGATGGACGAGTTCATCGCACGCGGCTTTGCCGCGACGCGGCTCGACGATGTCGCCAAGCGGGCGGGCGTCGCCAAGGGCACGCTCTATCTGTACTTCAAGGACAAGGAGTCGATGTTCGAGGAGCTGATCCGCACCGCAGTGGTGCCTCTGGTCAATCGCATGGCCGCGCCGCCCACCATCACCGGCCCGGTGCGCGATGCGGTGGAGAGATTCGCCGAAACCTTCATCCGCGAGATCGTGTCGACCCGGCGCGGCGACATCGTCCGCCTGATCGTCTCCGAAGGGCCGCGCTTCCCGACGATCGCCGACTTCTATTTCCGCGAGGTGGTGTCGAAGGGGATGGCCGCGATGCAGGCGCTGATCCAGCTCGCGATCACGCGCGGCGAAATCAGGCAGCGCCAGCTCGCGCAGTTTCCCCAGCTTGTCGTGGCGCCCGCGATCGTCGCGGTGATCTGGCAGAGCCTGTTTGCCCGGCACGCGCCGCTCGATGCCCTCGCGATGTTCAAGGTTCATCTCGATCTGATCTTCGGCGAACGGAGCAAGCCATGACCGGCTCGCGCATGATGAAGCTCGTGACGACAGTCGTGCTGGCGGCGACGCTGGCCGGTTGCCAGGAGAAGCGCGATCCCGGCTTCCAGGGCTGGGTCGAGGCCGACATGATCTTCGTCAGCCCCGATGAATCCGGCCGCGTCATCAAGCTCAATGTGCGCGAGGGCGACGAGGTCAGGCCCGGCGATCTGCTTTATTCGGTCGACGACGATTTGCAGCGCGCCGATCTCAATCAGAACAACGCGACCCTCGCCAATGCGCGGCAGAGCTATGACCGCGCGGCCTCGCTGCGCGGCACCGGCGCCGGCACCCAGGCCAATCTGGATTCCGCGGTCTCGGCGCTGCGCGTTGCGGAGGCGCGGGTCAACACCTCGCAGACCCGGCTCGACCGCCGCAAGGGCTTTGCGCCGATCGCAGGATCGATCCAGCAGATCTATTTCCGCGAGGGCGAGATGGTGCAGGCGCAGCGCCCGGTGCTGTCGATCATGCCGCCCGGCAACATGAAGCTGCGCTTCTTCGTCCCGGAGGCCGAGCTGCCGAAGCTCGCGCTCGGCGACGAGGTGAGGGTGACCTGCGACAATTGCGCCGCCGACCTCACGGCAAAGATCTACTTCATCGCCACCACGGCGGAGTACACGCCGCCGGTCATCTACAGTCTCGATGAGCGCAACAAGCTGGTCTATCTGATCCAGGCGCGGCCAAGCCGGCCCGATGTGCTGCGCGTCGGTCAGCCGATCAGCATCTATCTCAATCCCAAGACCACCCCTAAGACGCCGGTGGCGGAGCGCAGATGAACGGCGGCTCCACCAGCGCGCAGTCCAACGCACCCTCCATCGCCATCGATGTGAAGGGCTTGACCAAGTCGTTTGGCGGACGCGAGGTCGTCCACGACCTGTCGATGCAGGTCAAGCGCGGCTCGATCTATGGCTTCCTCGGTCCCAACGGCAGCGGCAAGACCACGACCATCCGCATCCTGTGCGGCCTGCTGACGCCCGACAGCGGCGAGGGCACCTGCCTCGGCTACGACATCCGGCGCGATGCCGACAAGATCAAGCGCAAGGTCGGCTACATGACGCAGCGCTTCAGCCTCTACCAGGATCTGTCGGTGCGCGAGAATCTCGAATTCGTGGCACGGCTCTATGGCATGCCGGACGCGCGCGGGGCTGCGGCCGACATGATCGCGCGGATCGGGCTGAAGGGCCGCGAGGAGCAGCTCGCCGCCAACCTTTCCGGCGGCTGGAAGCAGCGGCTGGCGCTCGGCGCCTGCACGTTGCCCAATCCGCAATTGCTGTTGCTGGACGAGCCGACCGCCGGCGTCGATCCCAAGGCGCGGCGCGATTTCTGGAACGAGATCCACGCGCTCGCCGCCGAAGGCCTCACCGTGCTGGTCTCGACCCACTACATGGACGAGGCCGAGCGCTGTCACGAGATCGCCTACATCGCCTACGGCCATCTCTTGGCCCACGGCACGGTGGACGAGGTGATCGCCGCCTCCGCGCTGTCGACCTGGACGGTGACGGGCGAGGATTTCAACGGCCTGATGGCCGAGCTCACGGATCAGCCCGGCGTTGACATGGTGGCGCCGTTCGGCACCAGCCTGCACGTCTCCGGCCGCGACAAGGCGGCGCTCGAGGCCGCGATCGCGCCCTATCGGGACAATTCGAAATGGCATTGGCAGGCCAGCGAGCCGTCGCTCGAAGACGTCTTCATCGATCTGATGGGGCGCTCCAAGGATAACTTTCAAGGATAACTTTCAAGGATAATTTCCAGGGATAATTGTGATGAGCGCAACGGAAACGATCCAGAACAGCGAGGCGAGGGAGCCGGCATTCGGCTTCTGGCGGCGCAGCTACGCGATGCTCGTCAAGGAGTTCATCCAGCTTCGCCGCGACCGCGTCTCGTTCGCCATGATCATCATGCTGCCGGTGATGCAGCTGACGTTGTTCGGCTACGCCATCAACACCACGCCGCGCAATCTGCCGACCGCGGTGCTGACCCAGGAGGACAGCGATCTCGGCCGTTCGATCCTGAAGGCGATGGAGAACACCGCCTATTTCCATTTTGTCCGCGAGGTCCACACCGTCGAGGAGTTCGACGAGTTGCTGCAATCCGGCAAGGTGCTGTTCGGCGTCGAGATCCCGCGCGGCTTCGAGCGCGCGGTGCGGCGCGGCGACAGACCGGCGCTGCTGGTCGCGGCCGATGCCACCGACCCGGTGGCGTCGGGCTCGGCGCTCGGCGCACTCGGGCCGCTGGTGCAATCGGCGCTGGCGCATGATCTGCACGTCGGCGATCCCCCGGACATGCCGTTCGAGATCCGCGCCCACGCCCGCTACAACCCGGCGGCGGACTCGCGCCTCAATATCGTGCCCGGCCTGGTCGGGACCATCCTGACCATGACCATGCTGATCTTCACCGCGCTCTCGGTGACGCGCGAGATCGAGCGCGGCACCATGGAGAGCCTGCTGTCGATGCCGATCAAGCCGGTCGAGGTGATGTTCGGCAAGATCATCCCCTATGTGCTGGTCGGCTTCATCCAGGCCACGCTGATCATCGCCATCGGCATTTTGCTGTTCGGCGTGCCGGTCCTCGGCAGCCTCACGCTATTGGCGCTGCTCACCACGCTGTTCATCACCACCAATCTGTCGATCGGCTACACTTTCTCGACCATCGTGCAGAACCAGCTGCAGGCGATGCAGCTCTCGATGATGTTCTTCCTGCCGAGCATCCTGCTGTCCGGCTTCATGTTTCCGTTCGCGGGCATGCCGGTCTGGGCGCAATATATCGGCGAGGGGCTGCCGCTGACCCATTTCGTGCGCATCGTCCGGGCCATCATGCTGAAGGGCGCGGCGAGGCAGAACCTGCAATACGACACCGCCGCATTGGTCGCCCTGATGCTGTTCGCCATGACGATCGCGGTGACGCGCTTCCGCCGCACGCTCGATTGAGGCAATATGGATCCCATCAACGATCGTCATTCCGGGGCGATGCGCAGCATCGAACTATGGTACGCAACTGCGTACCAGGGAATCTCGAGATTCCGGGTCTGGTCCTTCGGACCATCCCGGAATGACGGGGTGGAGGGCATGGCTGAAATCTTGGCGACGAAAGGCGAGGCGGCGCAAGGCGCGACCGTATCCGCCGATTTCCATCACGCCCTGATGCGCGAGGTGATGACCACCGAGCTGCTCCGCATCAAGGTGCTGATCGCTACCGCCGCTGCCCTCGCGGCGATCAGTCTGCTGGTGTATTTCTTTGCGCCCGAGGCGGTCAGCCGCGTCTGGCACGGCAACCTCAGTCCCGTCTACGTCTTCTACGTCACCATTCCGCTGATCCTGTTCGAGATCTGGGTGCACGGGGCGATCAGCTGGCACATGCGCAAGGGGCGCGACCTGCCGGTGGTCCGGCGCTACATCGGCGTGCTGGTCGAGACGTCGCTGCCGACCGTCGTGCTGGCGCTGCACATGAACAGCATGGGGCCGCAGGAGGCGCTCGGCTTCGTGGCGCCGCTGATCTATTTCGTCTTCATCATCCTGTCGACGCTGCGGCTCGACTTCTGGCTCTCGACCTTCACCGGCTTCGTCGCGGCGGTCGAGCTGTTCTACATGGCGGTGTTCTTCCATCCCTCGGGAGGCGGCGCGGCCGAGACCAGCATCTACTATCACGCCGCGCGCAGCGCGATCATCCTGATCTGCGGCATGCTGGCCGGCGCGGTCGGCATGCAGCTGCGCCGGCAGTTCGCGGCCAGCATCGCGGCCGCCACCGCACGCGATCGCATCACCAATCTGTTCGGCCAGCACGTCTCGCCGCAGGTGGTCGAACGTCTGATGACGGAGGGTGCCGGCACCGGGAGCGACATCCGGCGCGTCGCCGTGATGTTCGTGGATTTCCGCAGCTTCACGGCCGGCGCGCGCACCCGCTCGCCGCAGGAGGTGGTCGACAGGCTCGACGGCGCCTTTGCCGTGCTGGTCGATATCCTCGATCGCCATGGCGGCATCGTGAACAAGTTTCTGGGCGACGGCTTTCTCGCGCTGTTCGGTGCGCCGTTCGAGACCGGCGACGCCGCGCATCAGGCGGTCGCCGCCGCGCGTGAAATGCTCGCGGCGAACGAGCGCACCAACGCGGCGACGAGCTGGCCGCTGCGCATCGGCATCGGCATCCACATCGGCGAGGTCGTCGCCGGCAATATCGGCTCGCCCCGGCGCAAGGAATACACCGTGATCGGCGACACCGTGAATTTTGCGGCGCGGCTCGAGGCGCTGAACAAGGATCTCGGCTCGCAGTTTTTGATATCCTCCGCGGTCCGTGAGGCGCTCGGCGACGACTGCAAGGACGCGGTGTCGCGCGGCGAGATCCCAGTGCGGGGCTACGAGCACCCGGTGCACGTCTGGCAGCTGGGGTAAGGCGGTAGCACTCGCTTGGTCCGAGGCAATCACGCACGTCTCCTCAAGCCGCGCGAGCAGCCTGCATGTGACTTGCCCGCGATTGTACCGAGTGCTCTGAAGGGCATTGCGCGGACCGTGCTACGATGACGTCATCGGAATGACCGGAGCACAAGGACAAGCAAGATGCAGCGGCGCTATATCACCGTCGACGTTTTCACCGACCGCGCCTTCGGCGGCAACCCGCTCGGCGTGGTGCTCGACGCCGAAGGGCTCTCGACCGAAGCGATGCAGGCGATCGCGACCGAGTTCAACTATTCGGAGACGACCTTCGTGCTGCCGCCGCAGGACAAGGCCAACGACGCCCAGGTTCGCATCTTCACGGTGCGCTCGGAAATTCCGTTCGCCGGCCATCCCAATGTCGGCACCGCCTTCGTGCTGGCGAGCCGGGCGGCGAAGGCGCCGGCGCGCTTGAGGTTCGAGGAGAAGGCAGGCCTCGTGCCGGTCGAGATCCTGTCCGATGGCGGCAGGGTGATCGGGGCCGAGCTGACCGCGCCGCAGGCGTTGCAGCGGACCAACGAGGTGAGTGCAGCCGCGGCCGCGGCGTGCCTGTCGCTGACGGCGGCTGACGTGAAGACCGATCGGCACGCCCCGCAGGTCGTCTCGGTCGGGCTGCCGTTCCTGGTGGTGGAGATCGCCTCGCGCGAGGCGCTGAAGCGCGCCCGGCCCGATGCGGCGGCGTTCGCCAGGACGCTGGCCGAGATCGGCCGCGACGTCGTCTATTTCTACACAAGCGACGTGCCGACGAGCGAGCAGCCGCTCGACCTGCAGGCGCGCATGTTCCATCCGGGTGCCAGCGGCCTGTCCGAGGACCCTGCCACCGGCAGCGCGACCGCGGCTTGCGCGGCGCTGCTCGCCGATATCGATCCCGCGCGTGATGGCGAATTGCGGCTGCGGATCGGGCAGGGCGTCGACATGGGCCGGCCGAGCCTGTTGCTGACGCGGGTGCGCAAGCAGGCCGGTGCGATCAATTCGGTGCATGTCGGCGGCGGCTGCGTGAAGATGATGGAGGGGACGCTGAACGTGCCGGGCGGGGCAGGCTAGACCTGCGGCGCCGCCAGGTTCTCGATCCTGACGCCGTCGCGCTCCTCGATGATCTCGGCGATCCAGCGACGGTGGCAGTGCTCGTGGTCGCGCTCGTAGCAGAGGATGCAGACCGGGCCGGACTGCTTAACCAGCGCCGACAGCTCGTCGAGCTCTTCCTTGGCCTGCGCCGTCTTCAGGTGCGCCGAATAGATCTTGTGCAGCAGCGCATATTGCCCGCTGCGCGCCGCCTCCCGTCCGCTCTTCGGGGTGCCGAGGCCGCGCAGATGGACGTAGCCGATGCCGCGCTCGTCGAGGCCCGCCGCGAGCTGGGTCTTGGAGAAGCCGGGCCGGCGCGAGGAGGCGATGGCGCGGACGTCGACCAGGAGCTTGACGCCGGCCTGCTCGAGCTCGTCGAGCACCGCCTTGGACGGCGTCTGCTCGTAGCCGATGGTGAACAGCTTCGATGCCTTCGTCTTGGCCTTCGCCATCGGTTCTCGCTCACTTCACCCGTTCGATCAGCTCCATCGCGCCCGCCGGCGCCCGGATCTTGCCCTCGTGGATCACATAGGCGAACACGTCGCGCGGCGCCTTCTTCGGCGCGGTTTTCTCGACCTTCGGCAGGTCGTCGGGCTCGCTGCCGGCGGCCCAGTCCTGAAACCGCTTGGCCCAGGCGTCGAGCTGCTTCGGCGGATAGCAGGTTTTCAATTCGTCATTGCCCTTCTGCAGCCGGGCATAGACGAAGTCGCTCGCGACGTCGGCAATCGCCGGATATTTGCCGTGCTCGGCGAACACCACCGGCACCTCGTGCTCGCGAATGAGGGCGACGAATTCGGGCACGCAAAAACTGTCGTGCCGGACCTCGACGACATGGCGCAGCGCGCGGCCGTCGAGCTTGCGCGGCAGCAGCTCGAGGAACTTGCCGAAATCGGCGCCGTCGAACTTCTTGGTCGGCGCAAACTGCCAGAGCACCGGCCCGAGCCGGTCCTTCAGCTCCAGCACGCCCGAATCATAGAACCGCTTCACCGAATCGCCGGCCTCGGCGAGCACGCGGCGGTTGGTGGCGAAGCGCGGCCCCTTCAGCGAGAAGATGAAGCCGTCAGGCACTTCGCTGGCCCATTTGCGAAAGCTCTCCGGCTTCTGCGAGCCGTAATAGGTGCCGTTGATCTCGATCGAGGTCAGCTTGGAGGCGGCGTAGGACAGCTCCTTCGCTTGCGCGAGCTTCTCCGGATAGAACACTCCGCGCCAGGGCTCGAAGGTCCAGCCGCCGATGCCGATATAGATGTTGCCTGCGTCTGTCTTGGTCGCCTTGGTGGGAGCTTTGGCCACGACTGCACTCATCGTGAGGGAGGGAACAGGAAGCAAGACTAGTCAAAATAATCGTGATTGGCCAGTTTGCCAGATCGGCGCGGCAGTGCTTATCGTCGCCGTCGCTCTTCGCTACGATGCGCCAAAATGGAGAACAACAATGCGCATGCTGGTCGCGGCCGCCCTCTTGATCATGTCCTCCGCCGCCATATCGTCCGCTGCAATGGCCGACGAGGTCGACGATGCGCACAAGCTCGCGATCACCGGCCGCGACGCCTACTGGAATTGTCTCGCCCGCGAATATCCCCGCGACAGCAACAAGGCGATGTCCGACCAGGAATTCACCTCGCTGATCGCCAATGTCTGTCCCTCGGAGCGGCAGAACTTCCGGGTGTCGCTGATCGACTTCCTGTCGCTGCAATTTCCGAAGCAGGACGCCGACGCGAATCTGACGACCGCCAACCGCGCGATCGAGCTCGCGCAGAAGGACATCGTGACCGCCTTCACCCGGCGCAGGGCCGCGTCCAAATAGGTTCCCAAATCCTGTTGCGGCCGGCCGATTTTTGATATCAATCCGTGCAGGCGAGGGATGATCGGCATGGGCTCACAATCGACGGCAGGCTTTCTGGGCGCACTGGTCGCAGCCATCGCGCTGGCAGCGGCGTTCATCTACGGGCCGTCGCCGAGCCAGCTCCGCAACCCGACCCGGTCCGCCGCACAGCCGCAGGCGGCTCCCGCCGCCGAGGCCGCGCCGGCAGCCCCGGCGCCACGCGGCCCGGTGATCCGGGAAGTCCCGAACAACTAGCGCCTCTTGCGCCCCTTGCGGACCGCCTGGGGCCTTCCTATCTTGCTTCCAACGGCGACGTTGCAGCTTCAGGGCTCCGGCGCTGGGACGACCACGACATTGATTGGCTGCGCCGGATGTACGCGCGCCCCTTGTTCGTGGTCGTTGGCATTTTCAGGGGTGTTTTGCCCTGTTTTCCCGCGTTCCGAGCTTGCGTTTGGGTCGGCCTGCCTTGGCAGCGGGAGAGGCTGCGGCTATACGCTGGCGTTCATGAACGAAGCCATCAAGCCGAGCCCCGAAACCTCATCGCAGGCAGCAAGCTTGCCGCTGCTTTCGGTGGTCGTCCCGACCTTCAACGAACGCGACAATGTCACGGTGCTGTACCGCCGGCTCGACGCGATCCTGAAGGACGTGTCCTGGGAAGTCATCTTCGTCGACGACAATTCGCCCGACGGAACCTGGGACGTGGTGCGCGCGCTGGCGCGGAAGGATTCCCGCGTGCGCTGCATCCGCCGGATCGGCCGACGCGGCCTGTCCGGCGCCTGCATCGAGGGCATCCTGGCCTCGAGCGCGCCCTATGCCGCGGTGATGGACGCCGACCTGCAGCATGACGAGACCCAGCTGCCGAAGATGGTGACGCTGCTGCAGAGCGGCGAGGCCGAGCTCGTGGTCGGCAGCCGCTACATCGAGGGCTACAAGGCCGACGGCTTCAACAAGCAGCGCGCCGGCGCCAGCGCGTTCGCCACCGAGATCGCGCGCCGCACGCTGAAGGTCGAGATCGCCGACCCCATGAGCGGCTTCTTCATGATCCGCCGCGACCGCTTCGAGCAGCTCGCGCCGCAGCTGTCCACGCAAGGCTTCAAGATTCTGCTCGACGTCGTGGCGACCGCGGAGGGCAAGCTGCGCGCGGTCGAAATTCCCTACACGTTCGGTGCCCGCCAGCATGGCGAGAGCAAGCTCGATTCCATGGTCGCGCTCGACTTCCTCGGCCTGGTGCTGGCGAAGCTGACCAATGATCTGATCTCGCTGCGCTTCATTCTGTTCGCCGCCGTCGGCGGGCTCGGCCTGGTGGTGCACCTCACCGTGCTGTTCATCGCGCTCGAGCTGTTCAAGGCGCCATTCCCGGAGGCCCAGGCCACTGGTGCGATCGTCGCCATGACCAGCAATTTCATCCTCAACAATTTCCTGACCTATCGCGACCAGCGGCTGAAGGGCTTTGGCATCCTGCGCGGCCTGCTGCTGTTCTATCTGGTCTGCAGCGTCGGCCTGCTCGCCAATGTCGGCGTCGCGTTCTCGGTCTACGACCAGGAGCCGATCTGGTGGCTGGCGGGCGCGGCCGGCGCACTGATGGGCGTGGTGTGGAATTACGCGATGTCCGGGCTGTTCGTCTGGCGCAAGCGATGACGGTGGCATGAACGCGAACGAGGCGCGGCTGGCCCGAAACACCGCGCTTGCGGTGTGCGCGCTGGTCGTGTTGCGGCTGGCCGCCGCGGCATGGACGCCGCTGACCTTCGACGAAGCCTATTACTGGATGTGGTCGAAGGCGCTCGCCGGCGGCTATTACGACCATCCGCCGATGGTCGCGGTGGTGATCCGACTCGGCACCATGATCGCGGGCGATACGCCGTTCGGCGTGCGGCTGGTGTCGATCCTGCTCGCACTGCCGATGAGCTGGGCGATCTACCGCGCGGCCGAGATCCTGTTCGGCGGCCGGCGCATCGCCGCGAGCGCAACGATCCTGCTCAATGTGACGCTGATGGCCGCCGTCGGCACGCTGATCGTGACGCCGGATGCGCCGCTGCTGGTCGCCGCCAGCCTGCTGCTGTACGCGCTGGCAAAGGTGCTCGAGAGCGGCCGCGGCGCCTGGTGGCTTGCGGTCGGCGCCAGCGCCGGCGCGGCGCTGTTGTCGAAATACTCGGCGCTGTTCTTTGGCCCGGCGATCCTGATCTGGCTTGCGATGGTGCCGAAGCTGCGGCGCTGGTTTCTCTCGGCTTGGCTCTATCTCGGCGGCCTGGTCGCGCTCGGCCTGTTCAGCCCGGTCATCCGCTGGAATGCCGAGCATCACTGGGTGTCGTTCATCAAGCAGATGGGGCGCGCGCGGATCGAGGATTTCCGGCCGACCTACATCGCCGAGCTGATCCCGACCCAGTTTGCGTTCGCAACGCCGTTGGTCTTCATCCTCGGCGTGATGGGCCTCTACGCGCTCTATCGGCGCCGCGCCGGCGCGCTGGAGGCGCGCGTGCTGGTCAATACGATGTTCTGGACCATCGTCGTCTACTTCACGTGGCACGCATTGCATGCACGGGTCGAGGCCAACTGGTTCGCGCCGGTCTATCCCGCCTTTGCCGTAGCCGCCGCGGTCGCGGCAGTCCAGGTGCAGTGGGCGCCGCGCGAGCGGCGCACGATCGATTTCTGCCGCCGCTGGGCCGCGCCCGTCGGCGTCGTGCTGTTCGCGCTGCTGATCGTGCAGGCCAACACCGGTTTGCTCTCGGGCTACCGCCGCGACGCCACCGTGCGCAGCGTCGGTGTCGGCTGGCAGGAGCTTGCGGACGAGATCGAGGCGACCCGCGTGCGGACCGGCGCGAGCTGCGTGCTGGCGGCGGATTACGGCACCACCGGCTGGCTCGCCTTCTATCTCCCCAAGGGCACCTGCGTCGCCCAGCAGGGCCAGCGCATTCGCTGGGTCAACATGCAGGAGCCGAGCCCGGCGGAACTGGCCGGCAAGCTGATCTATGTGCACGAGGTCGAGCAGGCGATGCCGGCCTCGCTGCGCGACAATTTCGCCCGTGTCGAAACGGTGGCCGAGGCCAAACGCATGCGGGGGCCGTTGACCATCGAGACCTACGCGCTCGACCTGCTGGAAGGTGCAAAGGGCGAGGTCCTCGACCGTTCCCCGCCGCCGGAACTGCAATAAAATCCTCGCCGTTGAGTGTCGGATCGTCCGGGTCCGGGTCGTCTTCCAGACAGCCCGTCAACCATGCGAGGTTCCAACATGACCAGTTCCGTTCTCAAGCCTGCCGCCGAGCTCGCCACGACCAATGTCAGGCGCTTTCCCAATGAGAGCGCCGAGTATCGCAGCGCCCGCCAGGAATTGCTCGTCGAAGAGATCGAGCTGCGCCGGCATATCGAGCGCGTCGCCGCGCTGCGCCGCGCCTTGCCGCCGGGCGGCGAGGTGATCAAGCCCTATGAGTTCACCGGAGAAGCCGGTGCGGCATCGCTCGCCGATCTCTTCGGCAGCAAGCCGACGCTGATCGTCTACAGCTACATGTACGGTCCGCAGCGCGAGAAGCCGTGTCCGATGTGCACGTCGTTCATGGGCACCTGGGAGGATAAGCTGCCCGATATCGAGCAGCGCGTGTCGTTCGTGTTCGTGGCGCGCTCGCCGATCGCTCGATTGATCGAGGCGAAGAAGGCGCGCGGCTGGACGCGTCACAGGATCTACTCGGATGCGTCGGGCGACTACACGCGCGACTATGTCAGCAAGGATGACAGCGATCTGCCGGGCTACAATGTCTTCACGCGCCACAACGGCACGATGCGTCATTTCTGGGCCGGCGAAATGGGGGCGGGCACGATGGACCCCGGCCAGGATCCGCGCGGCGCGCCGGACATGGATCCGCTCTGGACCTTGCTCGACACGACGCCTGAAGGGCGCGGCAAGGACTGGTATCCGAAGCTCAGCTACTGAGAGATGGTTTTTGCTCGATCCCCGCGCGATTACGGGGCGATCGACAAGGAAATTCTCCCCTGAATATATTCCGGCATGCCGCGCTGGAGCGGCATGCCGGAATGTCCCATGATGGGACAGAAAAGCCGCTTTGGCGGTCCAATGTAATCTTAAAAAAGCCCTACGCCACAGGCACTTCCCGCGCTGCAGGGGATCGCATCCGGTTAAGTCGCATTTAACTAAAAGTCGCCTTAATGGCCGTCTGTGCCCCCGCGCGACGTTGAGCCGAACTCCGTTCGACCCCGCGTCGAGTGAGGGACAAAGGTGGACCTGTTTTGAGCGCCGGGCGTATGGGTACGAGTGCGAGTGCGTATGTTCTTGGGGCGCCAAGCCGCAAGAAATCCTCCCGAAAAATCCTCCCACAGCATTTCCTCGGCAGCGCCGCGGTGGCGGGGCTGGTGCTTGGCTGCGCCTGGACCGTTTACGCCAACATTTTTGCGGCGAGCGTCTATCCCTCCGTGGGCAATGCGTCGTTCGATGCGCCGGTGATCAAGCGGCCCGTCGCGGTCGCTGCGCGGCCGACGCCTGCCTTCAACGAGGTGTTCGCCTCCTTGACGCCGGCACCAGCGGCGCCCGCGAAGACCGAGGTCGCGAAGTCGGAAGCCGCGGCATCGTCGCTTATGTTTAACGATCGGTTTGCGGCCGCCTCGCCCGAGGGCGTCGCGTCCAGCGTCGTGGCTGACGCCGCATCGCAGATCGACCCGATCAAGCAGGCCGCTGCGCCAAAGGTCGCCGAAGCGGCGAGGGCGGTCGCCTCCGCGGAGCTCGCCGAGACATCGAAGCCGTTGCCGGCGCCGAAGTCGGTCGAGACCGCCAAGAAGCAGGCCGCCGCCAATCTGAAGGTGGCGCTCAACGATCCCGCTGCGGACGTTCAGCCCAAGGGGGCCGACAAGGCAGCCGAGGCGAAGCCTGCCGAGGCCAGGCAGGCGACTAAATCCGGCGGCGTTCGCGACATGGCCGCGCGCGCCAAGGCCGCAGTGATGTCGATCGCATCGAACGAACGGCAGACCATGGTCGAGAAACTGTGGGGCAAGCGGGAGTCGAGCGGCGGATTGCTCTCCTTCGCTTCAGCCGATGCGAACGTGACCGGCAGCATTCCTTCGACGCTGGACCAGAACCCGATGCTCGGCGGCTCGCCGCCCTATGACCGCCAGACGGCGGTCTACGACATCTCGGCCAGGACCGTGTACCTGCCTGACGGCACGCGCCTCGAGGCGCATTCGGGCCTCGGCTCCAGGCTCGACGATCCCAGGTCCTCGCACCTGAAGATGGTCGGCGTGACGCCGCCGCACATTTACGAGCTCAAGCCGCGCGAGGCACTGTTCCACGGCGTGCCGGCGCTGCGGCTCAATCCGATCGGCGGCGAAGGCAAGATCTTCAACCGCGTCGGCCTGCTCGCGCACACCTTCATGCTCGGTCCGAACGGCGACTCCAACGGCTGCGTCTCGTTCAAGGACTATTACGCGTTCCTCGACGCCTACCGTAACAAGGGCATCCGCCGTCTCGCGGTGCTCGCGCGGATTCAGTAGGCGCATTCTGCTGGAGGGGACGCTTGTCCCCTTGGCCTGTCCCGCGGTCAACCGCCTGGAACGGCCACCGCTCCATCGTCAGTTCCTGTCCGAAGGTCCCGGTTGCCATCCCTTGAAAGGCTGTGGAGCGCGCTATATCCTGTCGCATACAAGGGTGCCAGGGCCAACAGCGCCGCGTTCCCGAGGGGCAGAGAACCCGGGGAGCAGGGGAGGGAAGCATGAGCCGGTCGGCGGGCGTCATGCATACGGACAAGGTTCTCGACGTGCTTGCCGGAGGTGGGGCGCCATCCGACCTGTCGGCGTCGTGGCGTCGTTCCGGCCATCTGCACGCGCTCGATCCGGCGAGCCGCCTGCCTTCCCATCGTCTCAGCCAGGCTGACATCGCCGCTGCACAGCAGCGGCTCGGCGGATTCCTGAAAGTTGCTCAGAGCACGCTCGACCGGCTGTTCCTTGCCGTGGGCGGGGTTGGCTGCTCGGTGCTGCTCGCGGACCGCGACGGCGTCGTCGTCGACCGCCGCGGCGCGGGCGCCGATGATGCGACCTTCGACGCCTGGGGGCTCTGGACCGGCGCGGTCTGGAGCGAGAAATACGAGGGGACCAACGGCATCGGCACCTGCATCGTCGAGAAGCGCCCGCTGTCGATCGACCGCGAGCAGCACTTCTTCACCCGCAATTCCGGACTGTTCTGCACCACCGCGCCGATCTTCGATGAGCATGGCGAGCTTGCCGCCGCGCTCGATGTCTCTTCCTGCCGGGCGGATTTGACCGGCGGATTTTCCCGGCTGATCGCGACCACGGTCACCGACGCCGCGCGCACGATCGAGGCCGAGAATTTTCGCCGCGCGTTTCCCGATGCGCGAATTCTGCTGACGCCGAAGAGCGAGCGTGCCGTCAATTCGCTGCTGGCGGTCGATCGCGACGATCTCGTGATCGGTGCGACGCGGGCTGCGCGCCGCGCGCTCGGCCTCAACGCGGCGTCGCTGGCGCGGCCATTGCCGGCGGCCGACCTGATCGGCGAGACTCGCGACGCGGGTGACCTGGCTGCCGCGGAACGAGCAGCGTTGCAACGAGCGCTGGCGCGCGCCGGCGGCAATGTGTCGAAGGCCGCCAAGGACCTCGACATGTCCCGGGCGACCTTGCATCGCAAGCTCAAGCAACTCGGCTTGCACCGTTAGGCTGGCTCACGAAGCCCGGAGCGCTGCGTCCAAAGCGCTGCTGCGCCTGTGCAATTTGCGGCGCACTCTGTCTCAGATTTGCGACAGTTCCCTCGTGGCCCTTGGGGCGAGCCCCTGTTCTGTGTGCCTGATTTGATCGAGCGTTCCGGCCAACGCCGTGTGCATCGGCGTGCCAACGGAGGAACACATGAACAAGGTGGACATGCAGTCCGTGCTCAAGGCGCCGTTCGCCAAGCGCTACGGCAATTTCATCGGCGGCGAATGGCGCGAGCCCCATTCCGGGAAGTATTTCGACAACGTCTCGCCGGTCACGGGACTTCCGATCTGTGAAATCCCGCGCTCGGATGCTGCGGATATCGAGGCCGCGCTCGACGCGGCGCACGCAGCCAAGGACGCCTGGGGCAAGACCAGCGTCGCCGAGCGCTCGCTCATCCTCAACAAGATCGCCGACCGGATGGAGGCCAATCTCGAGAAGCTCGCCACCGCCGAGACCTGGGACAACGGCAAGCCGATCCGGGAGACCATGGCGGCCGACATACCGCTCGCGATCGACCACTTCCGCTATTTCGCCAGCGCGATCCGCGGCCAGGAGGGATCGATCTCCGAGATCGATCACGACACCGTCGCCTACCACTTCCATGAGCCGCTCGGCGTCGTCGGGCAGATCATTCCCTGGAATTTCCCGATCCTGATGGCGACGTGGAAGTTTGCGCCGGCACTCGCCGCCGGCAATTGCGTCGTGATCAAGCCCGCCGAGCAGACCCCGGCGTCGATCATGACCTGGCTCGAACTGGTCGGCGATCTCCTGCCCAAGGGCGTCCTCAACGTCGTCAACGGCTTCGGCCTCGAGGCCGGCAAGCCCTTGGCCTCGTCGAACCGGATCGCCAAGATCGCCTTCACCGGCGAGACCACGACGGGCCGGCTGATCATGCAATACGCCTCGCAGAACCTGATCCCGGTGACGCTCGAGCTCGGCGGCAAGTCGCCCAACATCTTCTTCAAGGACGTCTGCGCGGAAGACGATGATTTCTTCGACAAGGCGATCGAGGGCTTCGTGATGTTCGCGCTCAACCAGGGCGAGGTCTGTACCTGCCCGAGCCGTGCGCTGATTCACGAATCGATCTACGACCGCTTCATGGAGCGCGCGTTGAAGCGGGTGGCGGCGATCACGCAAGGCAGCCCGCTCGACCCGACCACCATGATCGGCGCGCAAGCTTCCTCCGAACAGCTCGAGAAGATCCTCTCCTATATCGACATTGGCAAGAAGGAGGGCGCCAAGGTCTTGGCCGGCGGCGAGCGCAACAATCTCGGCGGCGGATTGTCGGGCGGCTATTACGTCAAGCCGACCGTGTTCGAGGGCAACAACAAGATGCGCGTGTTCCAGGAGGAGATTTTCGGGCCGGTGGTGTCGGTCACGACCTTCAAGACCGACGAGGAAGCGCTCTCGATCGCCAACGACACGCTCTATGGCCTCGGTGCGGGCGTCTGGAGCCGCGATGCCAATCGCTGCTATCGCTTCGGTCGCGCCATCCAGGCCGGCCGGGTCTGGACCAATTGCTACCACGCCTATCCGGCGCACGCGGCGTTCGGCGGCTACAAGCAATCCGGCGTCGGCCGCGAGAACCACAAGATGATGCTCGACCATTACCAGCAGACCAAGAACATGCTGGTGAGCTACAGCGCGAAGAAGCTCGGCTTCTTCTGAGGCCGGGTTTGCCCCTGCGCTCAGGGGCGTAAAGACGACACACTTCGGCGGGGTATCCCGCCGAAGCTCCCATCACAGAGGCCGAGATGGCTGACAAGGTGACCGCGACGACGGCCGCGCTGGAGCTGATCGCCGAGATCGTCGCCGATCACGGGCCGGTGCTGTTTCACCAGTCCGGCGGCTGCTGCGACGGTTCGTCGCCGATGTGCTATCCGCAAGGCGAATTCCTGATCGGCGACCACGACGTCAAGCTCGGCGAGATCGGCGGCGCGCCGTTCTACATCAGCGGCGCGCAGTATGGCGTCTGGAAGCACACCGATCTGATCATCGACGTTGTTCCCGGACGCGGCGGCATGTTCTCGCTCGACAACGGGCGCGAGCGCCGGTTCCTGACCCGGTCCGAAATCTGCGCGTTGCCGCCCGGCGAGGCGGAGTAGGGCAGCCTGTCGCGATCGGCGTCGATCTGGAACTGGAGGCCATTGTCGCTATATTGTGCTGATCCAGGCGAGTCCAAGCTCGGCAACGGATCTGGTGCAACGCGAACATGTCTCCCACACCCTCCATCGAAACCCCGCCGCCGATCACGACCGAAGCGTTCGTCGATGCCGCAGCCGCCGTTGTCCGTCTCGAAGAGATCTACGAGCGCAACACCGGCTTCCTGCGCAATCGTTTCGAGGCCTATGTCAACGGCGCTGTTATCACGACGCGGGTGCGGGCGCATTATCCGTTCGTCCGCATCACGACCTCGTCGCATGCGCGGCTCGATTCGCGGCTTGCCTACGGCTTCGTCGCAGGACCCGGCGTCCACGAGACCAGCATCACGCGGCCCGATATCTTCCGGACGTATCTCACCGAACAGATCGGGCTCCTGATCAAGAACCATGGCGTGGCGGTCGAGATCGGCGAGTCGAACGAGCCGATCCCGATCCATTTCGCCTACCGCCGGGACATCAATATCGAGGCGGCGCTGACCATCGCCGACAGTTCGGCGTTCACAAGGTCGCTGCGCGACATCTTCGATACGCCCGATCTCGCGGCGATGGACGACGCGATCGCCGACGGCACCTTTGAGCTGACGCCGGGCGTTCCGGAGCCGCTCGCGCTGTTCCGCGCGGCGCGGGTCGATTACTCGCTGCGCCGGCTCTACCACTACACCGGCACCGACCCGGAGCATTTCCAGAATTTCGTGATCTTCACGAACTACCAGTTCTATGTCGATGCCTTCGTGCAGCTCTCCCAGCAGCGGCTTGCGTCGGGCGAGGCCGGTCTCGAGGCCTTCGTCACGCCCGGCAATGTGACCACGCACAATGCGCGGCTCGGCGGCGGCACCACCGGGACCCCGTCCGAACGCGTCCCGCAGATGCCGGCCTTTCATCTGGTCCGGCCCGGCTATCGCGGCATCACCCTGATCAATATCGGAATCGGTCCGTCCAATGCGCGCAACATCACCGATCACGTCGCGGTGCTGCGGCCGCATGCCTGGCTGATGATCGGGCACTGCGCCGGGCTGCGCAACACGCAGCGGCTCGGCGATTATGTGCTCGCCCACGGCTATGTGCGCGAGGACCACGTGCTCGATCACGAGCTGCCGCTCTGGGTGCCGATCCCGGCGCTTGCGGAAATGCAGGTCGCGCTCGAGGAAGCCGTCGGCGAGGTGACCGGGCTCTCCGGCTTCGAGCTCAAGCGGCTGATGCGCACCGGCACGGTCGCCAGCGTCGACAACCGCAACTGGGAGATCAGCGGGCCGCAGGTGATCCGGCGCATGTCGCAGTCGCGCGCGGTCGCGCTCGACATGGAATCGGCGGCGATCGCCGCCAACGGCTATCGCTTCCGCGTACCCTACGGCACGCTGCTGTGCGTCTCCGACAAGCCGCTGCACGGCGAGATCAAGCTCGCAGGCATGGCCAGCGAATTCTACCGCCAGCGCGTCGGACAGCACCTTGAGATCGGTCTCAAGGCGCTGGAGCGGCTCAAGCAGCAGGAATCCGAACGCCTGCATTCGCGCAAGCTGCGCAGCTTCGCCGAGGTCGCGTTTCAGTAGCGCAACGCTGGGCGGAACGGCCCTCAGGCGAGCGCGTTGCCGCGGGCGATGATCGCGAAGCGGTCGGACAGTTCGGCGAGCGCGACGTCGTGAATGAGCCTCGCGGCGATCGTGCCGCCGACGCCGTCGGGCAGGTCGCGGGTGGCGCAGCTGTCGGCGTCGATCGTGGTGCGGAAGCCGAGATCGAGTGCGGCGCGGGCCGTCGAGCTCACGCACATATGCGTCATGAAGCCGGCGAGCACCAGCTCCTTGCGGCCGGTCGCGGCAAGCTGCGCGTTGAGGTCGGTGCCGGCGAACGCGTTCGGCAATTGCTTCTCGATCACGATCTCGCCCGGCCGCGGCGCCAGCGGCGCGACGATCGCGCCACGCTCCGCGCTGCGGTCGAACAGGCTGCCCGGCTGGCCCTTGTGCGCGATGTGGATGATCGCGGCGCCGCTTTCCCGGGCGCGGGCGAGCAATGCCGTCGCGCGCGCAATCGCCGGGTTGGCGTCGGGCAGGGCCAGCGGACCGGCAAGGTATTCGTTCTGGATATCGATCAGCACCAGGCAGCTGTCGCCGAGGCGGGGCGGGGTGAGGTCGATACCGGCAAGCTGCATCAATGTCTTGGCTGATGTCATGGTCGTTCTCCAGCGGATGTGCCCCCGAAAACATAGCCTGAGATCGGCCTGCTGTTATGCAGGGATATTGCAGCCGGTGGCTGCGTTATTGCAGGTGGCGGCCGCGCGATGTAGCCTGGCGCCATGAACTGGGACGATCTTCGCATCATCGCGGCCGTCAGGGACGAGGGCACTTACGCCGGCGCCAGCGCGCGGCTGCGCATCGACGAGACCACGGTCGGGCGCAGGCTGGCGCGGATCGAGCGCGCGCTCGGCCTGCGCCTGTTCGAGGCCGTCGATGGCGTGCGCAAGCCGACCCGGCAGTGCGACATGGTGCTCGCGCATATTGAGGCGATGGCCGCGCATGCCGAGGAGATCGGCCGGATCGGCGAAAGCCTGCCCGGTCCGGTCGGGCGGCTGCGCATCGCCTCCACCAGCGCGATCGCCGAGGAGGTGCTGGCGCCGCGTGCAAGTGAATTCCTGCGCGCCCATCCGGGCCTGACGCTGCAGTTTCTGACGTCCAGCGAGAACGTAAAATTCTCGCGCTGGGAAGCCGATCTCGCGATCCGCTTGCGCAAGCCCGACAAGGGAGACTTTGCGATCTCGAAGCTCGCCGAGATCAGGTCGTATTTCTTCGAGCCGGCCGCGACGACAGCGGGCGAAGCGATGCTGTGCGCCTATCCCGACGAGCTCGGGGGGATTCCTGAGATGCAGTTCCTGCGCGCGAAGCGGCTTCGCGCACGCTGCGTCACCGACAATGTCCGGATCATCCACACGCTGATCCAATCGCATCACGCGGTCGGCGTGTTGCCGGAGCACAGCTGCGCCGGCCTGCTGACCGACCGCCGTCTGCGCGCCACGCTATTGCCGAAGCGACGCGACGTCTGGCTCCTGGTGCAGAACCATCTCAAGCGCGACGCGGCAACGCGCGTCACCATCGACTGGCTGCGCGCCTGCTTCCAGGATGCCGCGCAGACGGGATGACGCGCCCACGCAATGACGGGACGTGCTGCGACGCTTGGGTCACAGCACCGCCCCGTCATGAAAAAATCACACGCAGCCCTCTTGCAACCCGGACGTGCTTCGTCTATTAGCCCGCTCCTTCGCTTCGGCCACGGGTTCGGGCTCGTTGAGATCCCGACCGGCGCGTGCCGCCCTGCGGTGTCGTGTTCCGCCGAAATGAAGATCGCGAGATGAAGCTCATGGTCGAGCGTCGGGGATGAAATCCCGAAGGTATCGGTTCGAATCCGGTCTCTCACAAAGGATAGCTCAGTTGGTTAGAGCAGGTGAATGATACTCATCGGGTCGCGGGTTCGATTCCCGCTCCAAGCGCTCCGTTCAGCCTGAAAAGCTGATACCTCTGAAGGGGACCGGACGCGCGCTTCAGTCGCAGTCCGGCCGTCCTGCCGCAAGGCATTTCGTCCGAACATCGACACTGTGAGACCGGCTTTGCGCCGCGGTGGATACCGCTTGCGCTGATGCCGGGTGGCTCCGCACGGCCGCGCGACCTTCGTCGCGCGAACGCGCGCGTGCGCCCGTCATCGCGCAAGCTCTAAGCCACGGCCCGCTTGGCTGACAGGAAGCCGCGTTCGCGTCCTCACGTCCTTTGCAAAATGAAACCCGCTCTCAGGCCCATGGGCCTGACGGCAAACGATGGAGGCGTGTCGTGACCCTGAAGAGGACCTGGCACTTCCTGACGACCAATTTGACGGTGAAGGATGGCGAGCGCGCGTTGCTGATGCGCGACGGCCGGCTCGAGCAGGTGCTCGCGCCCGGACGTCACCGCCTGTTCGATCCCCTGCATCAGCTCAAGGCCGAGCTGTTCAGCGTCGTGCGGACCGAATTCCCCGCGGATCGCTTCGCGGTGATCAAGGCCGCGCGCCCTGATCTGGCCGACGAGCTGTTCGAGGCGGTCGAGACCCGCGCGAACGAGATCGCGATCGTCAGCCTCGACGGCCGTCCCGTGCAGCTGATGACGCCCTGGCAGACGCGCGTGTACTGGAAGATCGCGACGTCGGTCGAGGTCGAGCGCATCGACGTCACCAGCGATCCCAGGGTCACGGCACGCCATCTCGCGATGATCCAGCCCAACCGGGCCGGCGTCATCACCGAGGCGGTGGTCGAGAACCACGAGGCCGGTCTGCTCACGGTCGAGGGCAAGCTGGTCGAGCGGCTCGCGCCCGGCCGGCACGCGTTCTGGATCGCGGGCCGCAAGATCGAGGTCAAGCGCCTCGATTTGCGTCCCCAGGCGGTCGAGATCACGGCGCAGGAGATGCTGACCAAGGATCGCATCGCGCTGCGCGTGACGCTGACCGCGTTCCGCCGGATCGTCGATCCCGAGCGGGTCGTGGCTGTCGTGCCCGACGTCGATGCGTGGCTGTACCGCCTGGTGCAGTTCGCGATCCGCGAGGCGGTGGCCGGCCGCACGCTGGACGAGGTGCTGTCTGCGAAGACGGCGCTCGATACGGAGCTTCGCGACTTCGTCCGCGATCGTGTCGCGGACGGCGGCGTCGAGGTCACCGAGCTCGGCGTGAAGGACGTGATCCTGCCCGGCGAGATCCGCGAGCTGGTCAACAAGGTGGTGGAGGCGGAGCGGGTGGCGAAGGCCAACCTGATCCGCCGCCAGGAGGAGACCGCGGCGACGCGTTCGCTCCTGAACACCGCCAGGCTGATGGAGGAGAACCCTCTGCTGCTGCGGCTCAAGGAGCTGGAGTCGCTCGAGCGTCTGGTCGAGAAGGTCGGCCGCATCGACCTGCATGCGGGCGAGGGCCAGGGCCTCGATGCGCTGCTGACCAAGCTGGTGCGTCTCAAGGCGCCCGAGAGCGCGTAAGACAGGAAGGGCCGCCCACGGGCGGCCCTTCGATTTTTTTCGCCGGGACGGGCCGCCGGCACTCGTACGAATGTTAGCGTGCAGACGGCTGTAACCGGGCACCGCCACGGCCACAATTCGCATGTCCCGCGCCACGCCGCAAAACAGAGGTGCCACTCCGGTCAGATTGCGATAACGTTCGTGCACCGTGGTCCATTCGGCCAGCCGTCAACCCGTCGGTGAAGCCAGTGCAGCAGATTGCGGAATGGCTCGAGAAGCTGGGACTTGGGCAATACGCGCTGCGTTTTGCCGAGAATGGGATCGACCTCGGCGTTCTTCCCGAATTGACGGATGAAGACTTCGACAGGCTCGGCGTCCTGCTCGGCCATCGCCGCAAGATGCTGCGCGCGATCGCCGATCTCAATCAAGCCGGACTGATCGCCGCGCCGGTTTCACCGCACGATGCCGAGCGCCGCCACCTCACTGTGATGTTCTGCGACCTGGTCGGCTCGACGGCGTTATCGGCACGTCTCGATCCCGAGGACATGTGGGAGGTGATCCGCGCCTATCGCGCAGCCTGTGCGCAGGTGATCACGACATACGACGGCGCCGTTGCCAGATTTATCGGCGACGGGATCCTTGCTTATTTCGGCTATCCCCGCGCCCACGAGGATGATGCGGAGCGCGCGGTGCGCGCCGGCCTCGACGTCATCGCCGCAATCGGCAAGCTCGAGACCCGCGCGAAAGAGGGAGTTGCGGTGCGGATCGCGATCGCGAGCGGGCTCGTCGTGGTCGGCGACCTCGTCTCCGGCGGCGCGTCGGAGGAGCAGGCGCTGGTCGGCGATGCACCGAACATCGCGGCGCGGCTGCAAAGCCTGGCGGAACCGGGCGTGGTCGTCGTGGCTGCCTCGACCCGCCGGCTGCTCGGCAACCTGTTCACGCTGCGCAACCTCGGCCGCCGCGAGGTCAAGGGCATCTCCGAGCCGATCGCGGTGTGGGCCGTCGAAGGCGAGCCGGCATCGGAAAGCCGTTTCGAGGCGGTGCGCACCGCGCGCTCGATCGGCTTCGTCGGCCGCAAGGCGGAGATCGAATTTGCGCTGTCGCGCCAGCAACTGGCGTGGCAAGGCCAGGGCCAGGCGGTGCTGATATCGGGCGAAGCGGGTATCGGCAAATCGCGCATCGTGGCGATGCTCTCCGACAGCCTGGCGCCCGGGGCACACCGCCGTGTGCGGTATCAATGCTCGCCCTATCACACCAACAGCGCGCTGCACCCCTTTGTCGCCCAGCTCGAGCGTGCCGCCGGCATCAGGTCGGAAGATGCGCCGGAGCAGAAGCTGGACAAGCTCGAAGCCATGCTGGCGCTCGGCACGCAGCACGTGCCCAGCGTGACACCGCTGATCGCGGCGCTGCTGTCGATCCCGACCGGCGACCGCTATCCGCCGCTCGGCCTCAGCCCGGCGCAGCAGCGGCGGCAGACATTCGCAGCGCTGCTCGACCAGCTCGAAGGCCTCGCCCGGCAGCAGCCGGTGCTTGTCGTCTGCGAAGACGTGCATTGGGCCGATGCCACGTCGCTCGAACTGCTCGACCTCGCGGTCGACCGGATCAGGGGGCTGCCGATCCTCATGCTCATGACGTTCAGGCCGGAGTTCGAGCCGCCATGGGCCGGGCTCGCCAATGTCAGCCTGCTGCGGCTCGATCGGCTCGACCGGCAGGATACGCGCGCGCTGATCGAGCAGGTGACCGTCGGCCGGTTGCTGCCCGGCGAGATGATGGCGCAGATCATCGAGCGGACGGATGGTGTCCCGCTGTTCGTCGAGGAGCTGACCAAGATGGTCATGGAGTCGGGGCTGCTGGTCGAGAATGCCGGGCGCTATCGCCTCGACAATCCGCTGCCGCCGCTGGCGATCCCGGCGACGCTGCAGGACTCGCTGATGGCACGGCTCGACCGGCTGGCGCCGGTCAAGGAGGTGGCGCAGATCGGTGCGGCGATCGGCCGCGAGTTCTCATATGCGCTGCTGCGCAGCGTGGCCGGGCGCGATGATCTGACGCTTGGCGCGGCGCTTGCCCAGCTCGAAGAGGCCGAGCTGCTGCTGCGCCGGGGCGTGCCGCCGGACGCAAGCTACAGTTTCAAGCACGCGCTGGTCCAGGAAGCGGCTTACGAGAGTCTGCTCAAGAGCCGCCGGCAGTTGCTTCACAAGCATATCGGCGATGTGTTGCGCGACAAGTTTGCCGAGATGGCCGAGATCGAGCCGGAAGTCGTCGCCTACCATTTCACCGAGGCAGGGCTCGGCGAGACCGCGCTGGCGTGGTGGCGCAAGGCCGGTCAGCAGGCGCTGAAGCGCTCGGCCTATTGCGAGGCGATCGCGCATCTCGGCAAGGCGGTCGCCATCGCCGATGAGCTGCCCGACGAGCCGGATCGGATGATCGGCCGGCTCCATCTGCAAATCGCCTACGGCCGCGCGCTGCGGGGCAGTCTCGGGCACAGCGCCCCCGAGACGGTCGCCGCCTGGACGCGCGCCCGGCAGTTCGCCTCCGACATCGATGATCCGATCGAACTGGCGCCGATCCAGTCGGGTCTCTTCAACGCCTGCTTGACCCACGGCGAGCTCGCGCCGATGCGGGAACTGGCGGAGGCGATCATGGGCGCAGCGGAGCGGCATCCGGATTCGCCGGTGGCGACCATCGTCGCGCGCTGGGCCAGCGGGGTAACCTCCTGGTTCGCGGGCGAGTACCTGAACGCGGGCATCCATCTCGAGCAGGCCTTCGCGGCCTATGCGACCGAGCCGGATCCGGCAACCTTCAAGTCGTCGACGCTCGACTTGCCGTTCGTCATCATGAGATTTCTCGCCCTGGTGCTTTGGCCGCGCGGCGAAATCGATCGGGCCCGGCAGCTCGCGGGCGCCGCGGTGGACGTCGGAAAACAGCGCGCGCTCGCGCGCGCCAATGCGCTAGTTCACAAGGCCGTCTTCGACGGGCTGTGCGGCAGCAGGTTGCGCCAGACCGAGACGATCCTGGCCCTGGGCCTGGCGCGGGACCACACGATGCCGTTGTATGTCGCCGCCGGCACCTATCTCAATGGTCTGGAGAAGTGGCGTGCCGGCGATCGCGCCGCAGGTCTCGCGGAGATGCAGCGTGGCTGGTCGTTGCTTCACGAGAACGACTGCTACCTCTGTGAACCGTTCTGGGGATTACAGATTGCCGTGGCCAATGCGGAGGCCGGGCATGTCGATGCCGGGCTCGACATCATCAATGAGCTGATCGAGGCGACGGAGCAGTCCGGGCAGCACTGGCTCGATGCCGAGCTGTACCGCGTGCAGGGTGGGCTGCTGTCGCGTCGTCACAGCCCCGACATTTCAGGCGCGGAGGATGCGTTCCATCGCGCCCTCGAGATCGCGCGAAGGCAGCAGACCAGGACGTTCGAATTGCGCAGCGCGCTGGGACTTGCACGTCTTTACAGCCGCAGCGGCCGGGCAGAGGAGATATCTCAATTGCTGGCGCCGGTGCTCGCCGGTTTCGATTCGGCGCTCGATCTTGCCGAGGTCAAGGACGCGCAGGAACTGCTCACGCAGGCGCGTCGGTGGCCGGACCACCACTCGCGCGCATCGTGACGGGTGCCGCAGCGGAGCGGTCACACCGCGTCCGCCCACCTTCCTGCGCCCGCGCAAGTGGTGAAAGAGCAGGCTCGGATGTCGCGCAAGACGCTAGCGGTGCGAAACTGGAGCTGTTGGGTTCCCGAAGTTCTACGGTGCGACGATGCGCATTTTGCTATTGCGTCCGCTGGCGCATTTGCATCTACTTTAAAAACGCCGCTGCGGAGAATTCCGCCTTGCGGTCAAGCGTTTGGAATTTGTTTTTCATCCTGTGTTTGAGTGAGTATGCTGTGCGACCCTTGACGTTCCCGCAGGTGAGCATTTCCGGTGGAACTTGTAATCGCCTTCTCGCGACATTGTCGCCGGCGGATCTGGACCTCCTGAGACCCGAACTTGAGACCGTTGCGCTCGAACAGGATGCAGTCCTGGCGCGCGCCGGTGACGAGATCGACTACGTCTTCTTTCCTCACAGCGGCGCGATCCTGTTGATGATCGACATGGCGGATGGGCAGACGGTCGCGACCGGTGTGGTCGGATGCGAAGGGGCCGTGGGCAGTCTTTCGGTTCTCGGAGCCTCGCCGTCAGGCATTACCGCCGTCGTTCGTGCGGCTGGTACCGCTTCGCGGGTCCCGGCGGCGCGCTTTCATGCCGCTTTCGGCCGCAGTCCGGGGATTCGGCAGGCGATCCAGAAGCACGTCAGATCGATGCTGATCCAGTTTCAGCTCGGCTCCGCGTGCAATGCGCTCCACCCGGTCGAGGCGCGGATGGCGCGCTGGCTGCTTCAACTTCGCGACCGCGTCGACAGCGACGTCCTCCCGCTGACCCAGCAAGCGCTGTCGCAAATCCTCGGCGTACGACGAACGACGGTGACCTTGCTGATGGGTAATCTGCGCAAGCGCGGAGCGATCAGGTCAGATCAGCGAGGCCAGATCGAGATCGACCGGGCGCGGCTATTGGCGGCGGCGTGCGAATGCCATCGCGTCATGCGTCTCGAGGCCGAGGAGATCTTCTCGGGTAGCAAGATTCGAACGCGAGGAATGGCGCCGGCCAACGATCCGCGCATCCCGGAAATCGAGGCTGATGACGCCGTGTAAGCGCGTTCAGCTTCCTGGCCGCCGATCAAGCTCCCGCGTGGGGGAGGATACCCTTTCGAGCTTCGCAATCTCGCGCAGCACCTTTGCGGTCTCGCGCAACTCATTGCGCTTCGGGCCGGGCTTCAGCCGTCGTGCCTCATCGAGAAAGTCCTTGGCCTGCAGCAGCCAGGCAGACGTTTCGGTCGAGATCTGTACCTGCGCCATGGTGTCCCTCCATCGCGGTCGTCAAAAGTGGTGGCCATTTTCAGGCCGGTGAACCGCCGCCGCGGCGTCGCCGCACGCGGATGCTCGGCTCATCGACCCAGGCGTCCCGCGCAAACCAGGCGTGATCCGCGCGGCAAAATGGACAGGGCGTGCGCGAGAAGAACACGGTACTGCGTCGAAAGCTCTCGCGATCGGTTTTGATTCCGGTGGAAATCGCGTGTCCGGTTTGCGGACATCTGACCATCACCATGCCCATGAGCGCCTCCCTCCCATATTGCCTTTTGCTTTTTGCCGTTTGCCTTGCAGAATAGTCCGGCCGGTTGGATTGGCCCCAGATCGGTGCGCGGGGTAGTTGGGGGGGCATCGCGCACCTGCGGCGGTTGACGGAGCATCGGGCAGTGGGGGCTGCATGCTCTCGTCACGGGGCTTCTTCCAACCGGCCAGGTCCCTCCTTGAACGAATCCTCGATGTGACTTCAACGCCGCTTCTTCAGGCGGCTCGGCTGAGAACCTTGTCGCTTTCGCTCACTGCACTGCCTCCCTCGCAAGTGAACGCATTCTCCGCAACGCTTGCTCGCGTCACGGGAGCTGACGCTCCGTGCTCAATTCAGATTTTTGAGTGAACTTCGATCTCGTCCCGAGCTTACTGTGCGGGACGCTGACGACACTGTCGGTTCGGTTTGCGACTCTCGCACGAAATTTTTTTTGAAATTGTCAACTCAGACCAACGTATATTTACGGAGAGTGTTGTGCATAACGTGCATGCTGTGAGCAGCGTAAGGCTCTGCATCAGTGCGAGGTTGTGGACGTATTCGCATCGGCCGCGCTGCGGTAAGTCGCCCGGCGAGCCTGCCCCAAACAAAAACCCCGGCATCGCTGCCGGGGTTTTGCATTTCGTAGATTGCCTTGGATGGCTGGATCAGAAGTCCATGCCGCCCATGCCGCCGCCCGGAGGCATCGCGGGGCCGCCGGCGTTCTTCTTCGGCAGCTCGGCAACCATCGCTTCCGTGGTGATCAAGAGCGCGGCAACCGAGGCAGCGTTCTGGATCGCGGTGCGCACGACCTTGGTCGGGTCGATGATGCCCTTCTTGACGAGGTCGGCATAGTCGCCGGTCTGGGAGTCGAAGCCGTAGTTGTAGGTCTTGTTCTCCAGGATCTTGCCGACGATGACCGAACCGTCTTCACCGGCGTTGATCGCGATCTGGCGAGCCGGAGCCGACAGCGCCTTGCGCACGATCTCGACGCCGGTCTTCTGGTCGTCGTTCTTGGTGCGCAGGCCCTTGAGCTGCTCGGAGGCACGGAGCAGGGCGACGCCGCCGCCCGGGACGATGCCTTCCTCGACAGCCGCGCGGGTCGCGTGCATCGCGTCATCAACGCGATCCTTGCGCTCCTTCACCTCGACCTCGGTCGCGCCGCCGACGCGGATCACCGCGACGCCGCCTGCGAGCTTGGCGAGACGCTCCTGCAGCTTCTCACGGTCGTAGTCCGAGGTGGTCTCCTCGATCTGCGCCTTGATCTGGGCAACGCGGGCGTCGATGTCGGCCTTCTTGCCGGCGCCGTTGACGATCGTGGTGTTCTCCTTGTCGATCATCACCTTCTTGGCGCGACCGAGCATCTGCAGCGTGACGTTCTCGAGCTTGATGCCGAGGTCTTCCGAGATGGCCTGGCCGCCGGTCAGGATCGCGATGTCCTGCAGCATGGCCTTGCGGCGATCGCCGAAGCCCGGAGCCTTGACGGCCGCGACCTTCAGGCCGCCACGCAGGCGGTTGACGACGAGGGTGGCAAGGGCTTCGCCTTCGACGTCCTCGGCGACGATGACCAGCGGCTTGCCGGTCTGCACCACGGCCTCGAGCAGCGGCAGCAGCTCGTTCAGCGAGGAGAGCTTCTTCTCGTTGATCAGGATGTAGGCGTCGTCCATCTCAACGCGCATCTTGTCGGCGTTGGTGACGAAGTAGGGCGAGATGTAGCCGCGGTCGAACTGCATGCCCTCGACGACGTCGAGTTCGGTCTCGAGCGACTTGGCTTCCTCGACCGTGATGACGCCCTCGTTGCCGACCTTCTTCATGGCGTCGGAGAGGAACTTGCCGATCTCGGCATCGCCGTTGGCGGAGATGGTGCCGACCTGGGCGATCTCCTCGTTCGAGGTGACCTTCTTGGAGTTCTTCTGGAGGTCCGCAACGACGGCTTCGACCGCGAGGTCGATACCGCGCTTCAGGTCCATCGGGTTCATGCCGGCGGCGACCGACTTGGCGCCTTCCTTCACGATCGCCGCGGCCAGCACGGTCGCGGTGGTGGTGCCGTCGCCGGCCGCGTCAGCGGACTTGGAGGCGACTTCGCGCACCATCTGGGCGCCCATGTTCTCGAACTTGTCCTCGAGCTCGATCTCCTTGGCGACGGTGACGCCGTCCTTGGTGATGCGGGGAGCGCCGAACGACTTCTCGAGCACGACGTTGCGGCCCTTCGGGCCGAGGGTCACCTTCACCGCATTGGCGAGGATGTCGACGCCGCGCAGCATCTTGTCGCGCGCCTCGACGGAGAATTTGACTTCTTTAGCTGCCATCTGAGTTTTTCCTTGAGAGAATGACTGGAGGGAAAGAGGCGCTTAGGCCGCCTTCTTCTTGGAAGCGGGGACGTCGAGCACGCCCATGATGTCGCTTTCCTTCATGATCAGCAGGTCTTCGCCGTCGATCTTGACCTCGGTGCCCGACCACTTGCCGAACAGGACACGGTCGCCGACCTTGACGTCGATGGGGATCAGCTTGCCGGCTTCATCGCGGCCGCCCGGGCCAACGGCGATGACTTCGCCCTGCGAGGGCTTTTCCTTGGCACTGTCCGGAATGATGATGCCGCCAGCAGTCTTCTCTTCGGCGTCGATACGCTTGACCACGACGCGGTCGTGAAGCGGACGGAATTTCATGCAGTCCTCCTAAACATTTGTAGATGCTGTAGATTTTTGGAGAGTTAGCAGTCCAGTCCAGCGAGTGCCAGACTGGTTGGGCAGGAGATAGGCCAAGCCTTGGCGGCGGGCAAGTGCCTCTAGCAGAAAAATTGGCACTCGTGAGTGCGGTCTGCCAGAAGGATGCCGAGATCATTTCGGCATCCTTAATGCCGCCCGAGAGGGGGCGCCGGGGCTATTAGCAGATGCGGTAAGCTGCTGCCAACGCAAGAAATTTCAACAACCTATTAAACATTTAGGCTTGAGATGGGTTAGTCGCGTGCGTCACATTTCTCTCATGTGAGCGCATCCATTGCCGGTGGTCCGGCGGGGGAGGTCGGCCACCACGTGAATGCGCTCCGTCACAGGAGGTTGGCATGGTCTCGCGAGTTGGTGGGGTTGTTTCCGACGATTTCCGGAAGCAGTTGCTGGGGTACGGGCTGACGACGGCGCAAATCCTCTATCGGATGCCTGATCATCCCTCGTTGCTGCAGACCTATGTCTGGCAGAACTACGACCTGTTTCCGAAATTTCCGGCGCTGCAGGATTTCCTCGCGTTCTGGCAAGCGAAGCTCGAAGGCCCGCTGTTTTCGGTGACGGTGGCGCATTCCAAGCTGGTCAAGCCGGCCGAGCTGCGTGCCGTCGACGGCGTGTTCCGGCTGCATTGACCGGGCAAGGGGGCAAAAGCGCGCTGTGCGCCTTTGCTCGCCTCGCGGCGCGCGACTTGTGTTAGCCTCTCTCCGTCACAAAAAGACGGGAGGCGAAACAATGGCCAAGAAGACGGCATCAAGATCGGCAGCCAAGACCGCAGTGAAGAAGAAATGGTCGGGGCTCGGCGCCGGCACCAGGAAATCGTCCGCGAAATCGTCCGCGCGCAAGACCATTAAGTCGAAAGGCCGCGTCCCGGCGGCGAAGAAGAGCGCGCCGAAACCTGCGACCAAGGCGCGGCCGAAACAGCGCGTTGCGATCAGCCATCACCGCGAAGACGACTTCAAGGCCGACGGGCTGCGCGCTTACGCCAAGTACCGCGACCTCGGCATCGCTGCCGCCTCGCATGGCCTCGCGCAGGCGCACGTCATCCGGCTTCAGGGACCGTGCAACCCCGATGAAGTGTCGAAGTTGCACTTCCACGATGTCGACTTCCAGATGGTCTATGTGCTCAAGGGCTGGGTGAAGACCTACATGGAAGGCGAGGGCGAGACGCTGATGCAGCAAGGCAGCGCCTGGACCCAGCCGCCGCGCATCAAGCACATGATCCTCGACTACTCCGACGACGTCGAACTGCTGGAGGTGATCCTGCCGGCCGAGTTCAAGACGGTGGAGCTGAAGGCGTAGGCTTTTCGCGGCCGTCATGGCCGGGCTTGACCCGCCATCCATCCTGCTTCGAAAGATTCTCCTTGGCCGATGGATGCCCGGGTCATAGGCGAGCGGAAGCGACGCCGTCCTTCGGACGGCTATGCCCGGGCATGACGACCTGGTCGAAATTACGTAGCCCGGATGCAGCGAAGCGAAATCCGGGGCTTCCATACGCGGCCGAACCGTCCCGGATTGCGCTGCGCTGCATCCGGGCTACTGCGGCTACGGCTGCGTCAGCATCCCCACGATCGCGCCCATCAGGCAGGTCGTCAGCGTGCCCGAGACGATCGACTTCAGCCCGAGCGCGTTGATCTCGTCGCGTCGCTCGGGCGCCATGATGCCGAGGCCGCCGATCATGATGCCGAGGCTCGCGAAATTGGCAAAGCCGCACATCGCGTAGAGCATGATCAGCCGCGAGCGTGGATCGAGCGCGTCGGGGCCGAGCTTCGACAGGTCGACATAGGCGATCAGTTCGTTCAGCACGGTCTTGGTGCCCATCAGGCTTCCCGCCGTGATCGCCTGCGGCCAGGGCAGGCCCATCAGCCAGCACACCGGCGCCATGACGTAACCAAGCAGGCGCTGCAGCGAGATCTTCGCGCCGCCGATCTCCGGCAGCAGGCCGATGATCGCGTTCGCCAGATACACCAGCGCGACCAGCACCAGCAGCATCGCGATGATGTTCATCAAGAGCTCGAGCCCGGCCGCCGTGCCCTTCACGATCGCGTCCATCGTCGACGACACCTGGATATCGGGATTGTCGAGCGATCCGCCGGTGCGCTTGTCCGACGTTTCCGGCACCATGATCAGGCTCACTAAAATTGCGGCCGGCGCGCCGAGCACCGAGGCGATGACGAAATGCGCGGCCGCATCCGGGATCAGCGGGGCCAGCAGCGTCGCATACAGCACCAGCACCGTGCCGGCGATCCCGGCCATGCCGCCGGTCATCACCAGAAACAATTCGCTGCGGGTGAGCTGCGCCAGATAGGGGCGGATGAACAGCGGCGCTTCGACCATGCCGAGGAAGATATTGGCCGCGGTCGAGAGCCCGACCGCGCCGCCGACGCCGAGCGTGCGCTCGAGCAGCCAGGCCATGCCGCGCACAACAGGCGGCAGCACGCGCCAATAGAACAACAGCGTCGTCAGCACGCTCATGACCAGGACGATCGGCAGCGCCTGGAAGGCGAGGATGAAATCCGAGCCCGGCGCCTTGGGATCGAACGGCGCCGGGCCGCCGCCGACATAGCCGAACACGAAGGCGGTGCCGGCGCGGGTCGCGGCGGCAATGGTGCCGACCGCGTCATTGATCGCGCCGAAGGCCTGCGTCACCAGCGGCACCTTGATCAGCACCAGCGCGGTCGCGATCGTGACGACGAGCCCGATCGCCGCCTGGCGCAGCGACACCTTCAGGCGATTCTCGCTCAGCGCCCAGGCGATCAAGAGCAACGCCACCACGCCGAACGCCGATTGCAATTGCAGCATCACGCCCCCAAGAACTCTCGCGGGATTATGGGCAGGGGCCCCTCGCAGCGCAATGCTGTTGCGCGTTCATCTCGTATCCATTGACAAGTTGCAGGCGCTCGGCCACGCAATCATCCATGTCCTCCGCCACGCCGGCCGGCGCCCGCGATCTGCTCGGCCACAGACCGTTCCTGTTCTTCTTGTCGTCGCGCAGCCTGTCGCGCTTCTCCAGCCAGATTGGCGCGGTGGCGATCGGCTGGCAGATCTACGATCTGACCGGCAGCGCGTTCGACCTCGGCATGGTCGGACTGGTGCAGTTTCTGCCGACGGCGCTCTTGGTGTTCGTCGCCGGCCACGCCGCCGACCGCTTCGAGCGCAAGCGCGTGGTGCAGGCCTGCCAGATCGCGGAGGCGCTGACCGCATTGTTTCTCGCCGGAAGCACTTTTGCCGGCACCACCTCGGAGATCCAGATCTTCGTCGCGACCTTCGTGCTCGGGATCGCCGGCGCGTTCGAGAGTCCGGCGACCGCCGCGCTGTTGCCGCTGATCGCGCCGCAAGGCTCGCTGCAGCGGGCGACCGCGATCTCGAGCGGCGCGGCGCAGGTCGCGACCATCACCGGACCGGCGCTCGGCGGCTTCGCCTATGCCCTGATGCCGAGCGCGCCCTACGGCATCATGATGGTGTTCTGGCTGTTCGGCGCGCTGCTCACCAGCGGCATCGGCCGGCTGCAGCAGGCGCCGGTGAAGAACGGCGGGTCGTCGGACGATCTGTTTGCCGGCGTCACCTTCGTTCGCAGCAATCCGGCGATCCTCGGCACCATCTCGCTCGATCTGTTCGCGGTGCTGTTCGGCGGCGTCACCGCGCTGCTGCCGATCTATGCGCGCGATATCCTGCAAGCCGGCCCGCTCAGCCTCGGCGTCCTGCGCGCCGCACCCGCGGTCGGTGCGCTGTTGATGACGATGGTGCTGGCGCGGCATACCATCAACCGCCGCGTCGGCATGCGCATGTTCCAGGCGGTGATCGTGTTCGGCGTCGCGACGGTGGCGTTCGCGCTGTCGCACTGGATGTGGCTGTCGGCGCTGGCGCTCGCGGTGCTCGGCGCTGCGGACACGATCAGCGTCGTGATCCGCTTCTCTCTGGTGCAGCTCGCCACCCCCGACGAGATGCGCGGCCGTGTCGGCGCGGTGAACTTCCTGTTCATCAACGCGTCGAACCAGCTCGGCCAGTTCGAGAGCGGCGTCACCGCGGCGCTGCTCGGCACCGTGCCGTCGGCCGTGCTCGGCGGCGTCGCCACCGTTGCGGTCGCGCTGCTCTGGATGAAGCTGTTCCCGACGCTGCGGGACGTCGAGAAGCTGGAGTAGGGTGCTTCCCTTACCTCGCCCCGCTTGCGGGGAGAGGTCGCCGCGCAGCGGCGGGTGATGGGGACTCTCCGCGAGTTTGTCTCTCACCGTCCTCGTGGAGACTCTCCCTCATCCCGACCTTCTCCCCGCGCGCGGGGAGAAGGGGAGGATCAGCCCCGGGGCAAGCTTTCATGATTTCGGAATAATGGAAAAATATCGCTGATTTGCCCGACGTGTCAAGTTGCCGTGTCGGACGCCGGCAGCCGCCGGCTCCTTTGCATGGGGTTGTTTTCGATATTTTGACGGTGCGCCTCTGTGACGGCATGCCCGGGACAAGCCCGTCCATGCCGTCGAGATAGCCCTGTCGCAAGCGGCGAGAAGGGAGGATCAGCCGCGGCCCACGAACGGCATCTTGGTCGCCATCACGGTCATGAACAGCACGTTGGCGTCGAGCGGCAGGCCGGCCATGTAGGCCACGGCGTCGCCGACCGCCTTGGCGTCCATGCGCGGCTCGTGCTTGGTGGTGCCGTCCGGCTGCAGCACGCCGGGGCCGTTGACCATGCGGTCGGTCATCGGGGTCGCGGCATTGCCGATATCGACCTGGCCGACCGCGATGTCATACATGCGGCCGTCGAGGTTGGACGACTTGGTGAGGCCGGTGATGGCGTGCTTGGTCGAGGTGTAGGCGGCGGAGAACGGCCGCGGCGCGTGTGCCGAGATCGAGCCGTTGTTGATGATGCGGCCGCCGCGCGGCGTCTGGTCCTTCATGAGGCGGAAGGCGTGCTGGGTGCACAGGAACGGCGCGGTGAGGTTGGTGTTGACCACCGCCTGCCACTGCTCGAGCGGCAGGTCCTCGAAGTTCACCGGCGGCGCACCCATGCCGGCATTGTTGAACAGCACGTCGAGCCGGCCATAGGTCGCCTTCACCTTGTCGAACAGCGCGGCGATCGCGGCCGGGTTGGCCATGTCGGCCGACACGCACAGGCTCTTGCCGGCGGGGCCGAGTTTGGCGGTTTCCTCCAGCATCTCCATGCGGCGCCCGGCGAGCACCACGGTGTAGCCCTTGTCCATCAAAGCGAGCGATGCCGCGCGTCCGACACCGGTGCCGGCGCCGGTCACGAGCGCGATCTTGCTGGTTGCCTCAGTCATGCGAGTTTCCTCTTACTTGGTTTTTGCTTCGGTTTCGTTCTTGTAGGGGGGGCGTGGAATGTTCTGGTGCGCCGCGCGGAGCGCCGCCGACCAGCGCGAGCGCAGGTCGTGGAAATAGGGCTCGCCGGCCTCGATGCGGTGGTTGAGATCGGCCTCGCAGGCGTCGGTGCGCACCACCAGCACGTCGATCGGCAGGCCGACGCCGAGGTTGGAGCGCATCGTCGAATCCATCGAGATCAGCCCGGTCTTCAGCGCCTCGTAGAGCTCGACGTCGTAATGCATGGCGCGGTCGAGCACCGGCTTGCCGTATTTGTGCTCGCCGATCTGCAGGTACGGCGTGTCGATGGTGCATTCGATGAAGTTGCCGGCGGTGTAGACCATGAACAGGCGCATCCGCGAGCCCTTGATCTGGCCGCCGAACAGGAACGAGACGTCGAAGGAGACATCCTCGGCGCGCAGCGCCTCGCCCTCGGTGGCGTGCACCGAGCGGATGGCGCGGCCGATCCGCTGCGCCGCCTGGAACATGGTCGGGGCGTTCATCAGCGTCTCGAGCTCGCCGCTGTGCGGATCTTCCATGCCCTCGGTCAGGGTCGACAGCACCGACTGGCTGATCGCGAGATTCCCGGCGCTGGCGATCGCCATGATGCGGTCGCCGGGCTTTTCGAAGATATGCAGCTTGCGAAAGGTCGAGACGTTGTCGAGGCCGGCATTGGTGCGGGTATCGGCGATCATGACGAGCCCGTCGCGCACCAGAATTCCGCAGCAATAGGTCATTTAAAGCCCTCAGACGGTCCGAGTTTCTCGGCGGGAAACTAGTAGCCAATTTCGAGGATGCATCCAACCCCAATTCCCCGTGACGGGAGATGCAGTGGCCCGTCAAAGAGGGGCGGGACGACCGAGCGATGGCCGGGCGCCTGTTCCGGCCGTCCAGGTTGCGGGGCGCATCCCGGTCTCGCTCTGCGTTGCGCGCAGCCGGCAATGATCTTGGCCTCGCGTCGTTGCGAGGGGCGGGGTGTTGTGCTCGACTGCCTGCAACCGACGACAACAAGAAATTTCGGGAGGCGGGAATGTCGTTCAAACTGGCCGCGTGCATTGTGGCATTGGGTATCGCGGCGACGGCCGCGAGCCCTGCATCGGCGCAGAAGAAGGGCGGCACCCTGCGGCTCTATCACAACGACAACCCGCCCTCGACCTCGCTGCTCGAGGAATCCACCATCGCCTCGGTGATGCCGTTCGCGGCCGTCTTCAACAACCTTGTGGTGTTCGATCCGGCCAAGGTGCACGAAAGCATCGACACCGTGATCCCCGATCTCGCCGAGAGCTGGTCGTGGGATCAGACCAATACAAAGCTCACTTTCAAGCTGCGGCACGGCGTGAAGTGGCATGACGGGCAGCCGTTCACGGCTAAGGACGTGCAGTGCACCTGGCGGATGCTGATCGGCAAGAGCGAGACCCAGGACTTCAAGCGCAACCCGCGCAAGGTCTGGTACTCGAAGCTCAAGGATGTCGGCATCAATGGCGACGATGAGGCGACCTTCGAGCTGACCGAGCCGCAGCCCGGCCTGCTGGCGCTGCTCGCGAGCGCCTTCTCCGTGGTTTATCCCTGCCACGTTCCGCAGCAGGTGATGCGCACCAAGCCGGTCGGCACCGGGCCGTTCAAGTTCGTCGAGTTTAGGCGCGGTGATTCGATCCGTCTGGTCCGTAACCCCGATTACTTCAAGAAGGACCGGCCGTATCTCGACGAGATCACGGTGCGCTCGATCGACAGCCGCGCCACGCGGATGCTGGCATTCGCGACCGGCGACTATGACATCACCTTTCCGTCCGACGTCAGCATTCCCCTGATGAAGGACGTCAAGGCGCGGGCGCCGAACGCGATCTGCGAGATGACCTCGACCAATCTGCAGATCAATCTCCTGGTCAACCGCGTCAATCCGCCGTTCGACAATCCGGATATCCGCAAGGCGATGTCGCTGGCGCTGGATCGCAAGGCCTTCAACGGCATCCTGTTCGAGGGCAGCGGGCGGCTCGGCGGCGCGATGCAGGCGAAGCCCGAAGGCGAGTGGGGCATGCCGCCGGAGATCCTGTCGACGCTGATGGGTTACGGCCCCGATACCGGGAAGAACCTCGCCGAGGCGCAGGCGATCATGCAGAAGCTCGGCTACAGTGACGCCAAGCCGCTGTCGATCAAGATCCAGACCCGCAATCTGCCGACCTATCGCGACCCGGCGGTGATCCTCGCCGACCAGCTCAAGAAGATCTACATCACAGCCGAGCTCGACATCCTGGACACGCCGCGCTGGTACTCGCGGCTGCAGCGCAAGGACTACACCATCGGCCTCAACGTCACCGGCGTCAGCGTCGACGATCCCGACGGCAATCTGGTCGAGAACTATTCCTGCAACTCCGAGCGCAACTACACCCAGTATTGCAACGCCGAGGTCGACAAGCTGCTGGCGGCACAGTCGCGCGAGGTCGAAAAGGACAAGCGCCGCAAGATCGTGTTCGACATCGAGCACCTGCTGGTCGACGACGCCGCGCGGCTGGTCATCCTGCACTCATCGGCCGGCAATTGCTGGCAGCCTTACGTGAAGAATTTCCACCCGCACGACAACAGCCAGTATAACAATCTGCGTTTCGAGGATGTCTGGCTGGATAAATAGGGCATGTGCGGCCCCGCCGGCGACGACGTCCGCCGTCGCCCTCGTGCGCCTCGTACTTTACTCGTTCACACGACGAGGAGCAGTCTCGGTTCCTGCGCACACACGCTGGCGCCGATCGCAGGGTATCAAGATCGACGGCGCCCGTCAGTCAGACCGCGCAGAGATCCATAGGGACGTCCCGAAGCCGCTACGGAAGCTCGGATATCAGCTTGGTCCACTCGGCCTCGGGCCAGGCCCGTGATGTGCAGGTCCGTATGTTTCCCTGAGAACTGAGGGCAAGCGCGAGTTTCGTGATGTTGTCGCCAAGAGGCGCTTCGGCGATGAGAAGGATGTCATGCTCGCCGGAGGTGAGATAGACCTCCTTGATCTCGACACCGAGCGTCTTGGCGAGTTCTTTCGCCGCTCGGCTGCGCTTGGGAGCGTCCTTGACACTTCGAATTCCCTGGTCGGTCCAGTCGATCCTCACTATGAATGTCGCCATGTCGTCCTCCAAGGGTTAAGCACTGCCCTTGTCTGCCGCGCGTGCGGCAGGCCAACCTGCTTCATGTTGAAGTTGAGGGAGCGCCACATAAGGCAGGCGCTGCTTTCAGACTGCGATGCCTGCCGACGGCCTGACCGCTGCCCGTTCCTTCAAACGGCGACGTCGGCCCGTCCCGTCTAAGGGCAGCTCGCTGCAGATTACGCCATGTCCCTTGCTTGAGAAAGAGGGCTCCCCGCGTTGTGATCGGGACCGCGTAAGCGAGGGCGCTGCGTCAAGATCACACCCTCTGCGCAAGGATGTGGCCGCGGACCTTCGCGCGCCGGACAGCTATCCGATGCAAGTCAGGTGTGGGTGTAGTCACCGGGTTTCAACCCGAGCGCCTTGACAGCCGCTTCGGGAAGCGGCCCCAACGCTTCGACCGTTTCATTCGGGGCCATCATGTCCGCAATGATCGCCGTGGCCTTTGCCGCGTCTCCTTCGGCCACGAAGAAGACCGAGCGAACCGGCGGGCCGCCGTCCAACGGCGCAGTTGTTACGAGGACAACCTGACCATGTGCCATGCTCCCTTATACAGCAGTCGCGGCGCTGTTCCACGGATACTGTCGATCGATCCTCACGGCCCGGCCGCTGACGCGTGCGCCAAGAGCGATGCTGCCACGGTATTGCATCGTCGCGGCCCGAACACCAAATAGTTGAACGTGGGAGGCAGAACCGCTCCTGGAGTGAGCGCGTGGCCAGCAAAAGAGCGAACGAAGAGCTCCCCGTCATTGCGCGCTTTGAGGTGCGCCGCCGCAATTACCTCGCGCCCGACGGCTCGATAGAACGGCCGCTTCCTGCCTTCGCCACCGATGCCAAGCTGCTGGTCGAACTCTACCGGTCGATGGTGCTCTTGCGTCTGTTCGACCGTAAGGCTGTTGCATTGCAGCGCACTGGTCGGCTGGGAACCTACGCCATTTCGCTCGGCCAGGAGGCGGTGTCGGTCGGCATCGCGAGTGCGATGCGGGAGGATGACGTTCTGTTGCCCTCCTATCGCGACAACGGCGCGTTGCTCTGGCGTGGCGTCGCGCTGGAGGAGATCCTGCTGTTCTGGGGCGGCGATGAACGCGGCAATCAATTCTCCGGTCCGGTGCACGATTTCCCGTTCTGCGTTCCCGTCGGATCACAGGCGCCGCATGCCGCCGGCGTTGCCTACGCCCTGAAGTTGCGCAAGGAGCCGCGCGTGGCCGTCTGCATGTTCGGCGACGGCGCCACCTCGAAAGGCGATGTGTACGAGGCAATGAATTTCGCCGGCGTTCACAAATTGCCGCTCGTGTTCGTCGCCACCAACAATCAATGGGCCATATCGGTGCCGTTGCGTTTGCAGACGGGTTCCGAGACGCTAGCGCAGAAGGCCATCGGCGCCGGGTTCAGCGGCGAGCAGGTGGACGGGTGTGACGTGGTGGCGATGCGCGCCGCGGCCGAGGAGGCCATCGCCGCTGCCCGCGACGGCAAGGGCCCTCACTTCATCGAAGCGGTTACCTATCGGCTCGGCGATCACACGACGTCAGATGATGCATTGCGCTATCGTTCGGCCGAAGAAGTCCAGGCGCATTGGAAGGAAGAGCCGATCGCGCGCCTCAGGTCCTATCTTGTGGGTCAGAAGATGTGGACCAAGGCGGACGAGGAGCGGCTTGCCGCCGAGTGCCATGAGCGCATCGAGGCGGCGGTGGAGCGCTATCTGAAGACACCGCCACGCCGAGCAGAAACCATGTTCGACAACCTCTATGCCGATCTGCCCGAGGCGTACGCCGCGCAGCGTCGCGAACTCGCGGGAGAGGACGATGCCTGAAGTCACGTTGGTCGAAGCCATCAATCGGGCGCTCGGCCGCGCGATGGCGGATGATCCCGATGTGGTCGTGCTCGGCGAGGATGTCGGCGTCAATGGCGGCGTCTTCCGCGCGACCGTCGGCTTGCAGGAGCGCTTCGGTCCGGAGCGCGTCCTCGATACGCCGCTTGCCGAACTCCTGATCAGCGGGCTTTGCGTCGGCATGGCCGCGCAGGGACTGAAGCCGGTCGGCGAAATCCAGTTCATGGGATTTATCTATCCCTGTCTCGATCAGCTCGTGAACCACGCATCACGGATGCGCAACCGTACCCAGGGACGGCTCACTTGTCCGATGGTTCTGCGCACGCCGCATGGCGCCGGCATTCGCGCACCCGAGCATCATTCCGAGAGCACTGAGGCGATGCTGGCCCACATTCCGGGCTTGCGTGTCGTGATACCTTCGTCGCCGGAGCGCGCCTATGGACTTCTCCTCGCCGCGATCCGCGATCCCGATCCGGTGGTGTTCCTGGAGCCGACGCGGTTGTACCGTGCCGCGAAAGGCGATGTCGAGGACAACGGCGAAGCCTTGCCGATGGATCGCGCCTTTGTCGAGAGGGAAGGTCGCGACGTCACGCTGATCAGCTGGGGTGCGATGCTGAAGGAAACGATGGCCGCAGCGGACGCGCTCGCCGACGAGAGCATCGCTGCCGAGGTTATCGACCTCGCCACGCTCAAGCCCTACGATGAAAACACCGTGCTCAGGTCGGTCGCAAAGACCGGGCGCTGCGTCATCGTGCACGAGGCCGCGCACACCGGCGGATTTGGCGCGGAGATCGCAGCCATGATCGCCGAGCGCGGACTATCCTCGCTGCTCGCACCCGTGACCCGCGTCACCGGCTACGACACGATCATCCCGATGGCCCGCCTTGAGCAACGCTACATGCCGTCGGTCGAACGCATCGTGATCGCAGCCCGAAAGGCGCACCAGTACAACTGAACACCAACGGACCTTGTGCCATGCGCCAGTTCACGTTGCCGGACCTTGGTGAAGGTCTTGAAGAAGCCGAGATCGTCACCTGGTACGTCAACGAGGGCGATCACGTCGTGACCGATCAGCCGCTCGTTTCGGTCGAGACCGACAAGGCAGTGGTCGAGATACCGGCGCCGTCGAGCGGACGCATCGCGCGCCTGTTCGGTGCCAAGGGCGATATCGTGAAGGTCGGCGCGCCGCTCGTCGAGTTTGCCGAGGACGCCGGGCAGGACACCGGCACGATTGTGGGCGAACTCGATACCGGCGAGCAGCGGCCGGCGCCAGCAACTGCTTCGCCGCCCAGCGGGCGGGGAGCCCAAGTGTTTCCGGCAGTGCGCGCACTTGCGCGCAAGCTTGACGTCGCGCTCGATCTCGTCGAGGCGACCGGGCCCGGCGGCACCATCACGCGGGCCGATGTCGAGAGGGCGGCGAAGCGGATGTCTCACAGCGGACCCGCCGAGCCGCTGCGCGGCTTGCGCCGCGCGATGGCCCAACGCATGGCGGCAGCGCACGCGGAAATCGTCCCCGCGACGGTCACCGATGAAGCCGACATCGACGATTGGCGGCAGAGCGAGGACGTGACAATCCGCCTCGCGCGGGCGATCGCCGCTGCTTGCAAGGCAGAGCCCGCGCTCAATGCCTGGTATCATTCCGGTACGGGAGAACGGCGCCTGATCGAGCGCATCGATCTCGGCATCGCCGTCGACACGGGCGGCGGCCTGATCGTTCCCGTGTTGCGCAATGTCGCGGAGCGGAGCGTATCGGACCTGCGGGCCGGACTCGACCGCCTGCGAGCCGACGCAATCGCGCGCGCGATACCCCCGGAGGAACTGCGCGGTGCGACGATCACGTTGTCGAACTTCGGCATGATCGGAGGCCGGTTTGCTAATCTCATCATCGTGCCGCCGCAGACGGCGATCGTCGGCGCCGGGCGGATTTCGGAGCGCGTGGTCGCCCTTCGGGGGCAGGTTGCGGTCCGACGCACGCTGCCGCTATCGCTGACCTTCGATCATCGGGTGGTGACGGGCGGCGAAGCTGCCCGTTTCCTGGTTGTCCTCAAATCCGACGTTGAGCGCATTTCGTGACATCACTCATTCGCGAGACAGGCAGGAGCGTCACGGCTCCTGGCTTCGTCCCGCAGGTGCATCGACGAGGAAGGCCTCGTCGACGGGCACGCCGAGCGCTGTAACCAGCCGGTTGGTTTCGGCGGCCATGCCGACGATTGCCAGCATTTCCTGATATTCGGCGTCGGTCATGCCCTTGGCGCGGGCGCTCGCGGTGTGCGAGTGAATGCAATAGCTGCAGCCGTGAGCCACCGAGACGGCGACGTAGAGCATCTCCTTGACCTTCGGTTCGAGCGCACCGGGTGCCATCACCTCCTTGATGCTCTCCCAGGTCCGCCGCAGGGTCTTCGGATCATGCGCCAGCGCGCGCCAGAAATTGTTGACGAAGTCCGAGTTCCGCGTCTTGCGGATGTCGTCGAAGACGGCGCGTGCCTCCGCCGAGAGTTCGTCGTCGGAAAGCAGTTTTACGGTGGCCATGGCTTGTCTCGCTGGTTCGGTTTGCAGCAGCGATCATAGCACCCCTGCCGTCATTGCGAGGAGCGAAGCGACGAAGCAATCCATGCCTCCGCAAGCGGTCAGATGGATTGCTTCGCGGAGCCTGTCATCGGGCGCGCGTTCGCGCGACCCGTTGGCTCGCAATGACGGACGCGGAGAGGGATCAGCTCTACGACTGCGTCTGGCTCTGCCACTGGCCGGGACGGCCGGCCTGGTCGACCTTGACCGCGACCGTCAGCGTCTCGTTGCCGCCGCCATAGCGGGTGCCGCGGACCGGGGCGGCGCCGAGATAGTCGAGGCCGATTGCGACGCGGGCATGGGCGTCGGTGATGCAGATGCCGTTGGCGGCGTCGAAGCCGATCCAGCCGAGATCGGGCACGAACGCCTCGGCCCAGGCGTGGCCGGCCTGCTGGTTGACCATGCCGTCGGAGCGCAAGAAGTGGCCGGAGACGAACCGCGCCGGAACGCCGCCGGCGCGCGCGCAGGCGATCAGGATGTGCGCGTAGTCCTGGCAGACGCCGCGCTTCAGCGCGAACGCCTCGGCGGCCGAGGTGGCGCTGTTGGTCGGGTCCTCGTCGAAGGTCATGTGCTCGTAGATCTGCACCATCAGCGCGTGCAGGAAGCCGAGCACGTCGCCGCCGGCCTCGGTGCGCAGCTCGCGCACGATGGCCGTCATCGCCGGGTTGAGGTCGGTCAGCGGTGTGGTGCGCAGGAACAGGCTCGGCGGAAACCGCTCGTCGGTGCCCTTCAGTACGCCGCCGGTGTCGTGGGTCTCGACCAGGCCTTCGCAATGGATCGTGAGGTCACTGATCGAACCATGCGTCAGCACATGGGTGACGTTGCCGAAGGCGTCCTCATGGGTGTCGAGCCGGGAGTCGGTCGAGACGTCGATCTGCCAATCCGCGACATACTGGCCGTCATGGCTGCCGGGCGTCATCCGCAGAATCTGGATCACGCCCGAGGCCGCCGGCTCGTAGCGATAGGTGGTGGTATGGGCTATCCGCAGGCGCATGGCTCAACCGGTGTTCAATCGGTTTTTTTCAGGACAGGACTGTCATGCCCGGACCCTTCCCGGGCACCCACGTCTTTCTTCCTAATCGGCCGCGAAAGCAAGATGTGGATGGCCGGGTCACCTATGTTACGAAAGACGCGCTTCGCGCTTCGCGCTTTCGCCCTGCCATGACGAGATTTTGCCTCAAAACCGGTCAGATCAGGTACTGCTTGGTGATGATCTCACCCAGCCGTGAGTTGTCCGCGATGAACTCCTGGATGAATTCGTGCACGCCGTGCTGGAAGATATCGTCCATGTTGCTGTGCTCGAGCCGGTTCCTGATGCCGCGGGCATGGCGTTGCGAGGCGCCCTGGCGGCCATAGGCGACGCCGATCTGGTCGAGGTTGCGCACGAGGTTGCTGTAGCAGCTGGCAAGCGAGCGCGGCAGCGTATCGTTGAGGATCAGGAGGTCGGCGATCAGCCAGGGTTTTAAGGTTTCCCGGTAGACCCAGTGATAGGCTGTTGTCGCCGACACCGAGCGCAGGATCGAGGTCCACTGATAGTAATCCAGCGGGCCGCCGACATGCTCCTCCTCGGGTAACAGCATGTGATACTTCACGTCGAGAATCCGCGCGGTGTTGTCGGCGCGCTCGAGATGGACCCCGAGCCGCGAGAACCAGTAGGCGTCGTTGCGCAGCATGGTGCGGTAGGCCGAGCCGTCGAAACGCAGCGAGGTCTCCTGCACGAAGCGCAGGAATTTGGCCAGCTCCTCGCGGTTGGCGGGACCCTTGTTCCAGACCGCCTGCAGTTCGATCCAGGCCGAATTGATGGTGTCCCACATCTCCGATGTCAGCGCGGTGCGCACCGAGCGTGAATTGAGCCGCGCCGCCTCGATGCAGTTCTTGATCGAGGACGGATTTTCCGACGAGAAGGACAGATATTCGATGACGTTCCGCTCGTTGGCTTCCTCATAGTGATCGTAGAAGCTCGCGCCGACGCCGGCGGTGAGCAGCGCGGAATCCCACTCATTGGTCTTGCCGACATAGGCCGCGGGCAGCGCGGTGACGCGCAACGTCGCATCGATGGTGCGCGCCAGATATTCGGCGCGTTCGACATAACGGGCCAGCCAGAACAGGTTTTCGGCGGTGCGCGACAGCATGCGATAGTCCCTACAAGACGAAACGTGTTTCACCTCCCCCTGAAAGGGGGAGGTCGACGCGCAGCGGCGGGTGGGGGTCTTCTCTCCATTCGGCGTATGCGGCCGACCCCCACCCCGACCCTCCCCCTTGCAGGGGGAGGGAGGGCTCGCGCAGCGCGTTTGGCTTCAAATCACTCACTCAGTATCCAGGTGTCTTTGGTGCCGCCGCCCTGGCTCGAATTGACGACGAGCGAGCCTTCCTTCAGCGCGACGCGGGTCAGCCCGCCGGGCACGATGGTGGTGTGGCTGGAGCCGGTCAGCACGAACGGGCGCAGGTCGACATGGCGCGGCGCCAGCCCCTTGTCGGTGCAGGTCGGGCAAGTCGACAGCGCCAGCGTCGGCTGGGCGATGAAGCCTTCCGGCTCGCGCTTGAGCTTGTCGCGGAACGCCTCGATGGTCGCCTTGGTGGCGGCGGGGCCGATCAGCATGCCGTAGCCGCCCGAGCCGTGCACCTCCTTGACGACGAGGTCGGCGAGGTTGTCGAGCACATAGGACAGATCCTGCGCTTCGCGGCAGCGCCAGGTCTGCACGTTCTTCAGGATCGGCTCCTCGCTGAGGTAGAACTTCACGATATCAGGCATGTAGGAATAGATCGCCTTGTCGTCGGCGATGCCGGTGCCGACCGCATTGGCGAGCGTGATGTTGCCGGCGGCGTAGGCCGACATCAGTCCGGGGACGCCGAGCGCGGAGTCCGGCCGGAAGGTGAGGGGATCGAGAAAATCGTCGTCGACGCGGCGGTAGATCACGTCGACCCGCTTCAGCCCCTCGGTGGTGCGCATGAACACCTCGTCGTTCTTGACGATGAGGTCGCGCCCCTCGACCAGCTCGATGCCGAGCTTGTCGGCGAGGAAGGAGTGCTCGTAATAGGCCGAGTTGTAGACGCCGGGCGTCATCAGCGCGACCGTCGGCTCGGCGGAGGCGCTGTGCGGCGCGACCGACCGCAGCGCCGACAGCAGTTCGTCCGGATAACGCTCCACGGGCGCGACGCGGTGCCGCGCGAACAGGTCCGGAAACAGCCGCATCATGATCTCGCGGTTTTCCAGCATGTAGGACACGCCGGATGGCGTGCGCGCATTGTCCTCCAGCACGATGAAATTGTCGGGATCGGTGCGGATGATGTCGATGCCGGCGATGTGGACGTAGATGTCGTGCGGCACGTCCTGGCCGTTCATCTCCGGCCGGAACACCGGGTTCTGGAAGATCAGGTCCTCGGGGATGACGTTGGCGCGCAGGATGTCGCGGCCGTGATAGATGTCCTTCAAGAACATGTTGAGCGCGAGCACGCGCTGCTTGAGGCCCTTCTCCAGCAGCGTCCACTCGGTCGCCGACATGATGCGGGGGATGACGTCGAACGGGATCAGCCGCTCCTGCGCCTCGGCATCGCCATAGACCGCGAAGGTGATGCCGATCCGGCGGAACAGCAGCTCCGCTTCCTGGCGTCGATATTCGAGCGCATCCGGCGGCGTCTCTTTGAGCCAGCGGGAGAGCTCCTGGTAGGCCGGGCGGAGATCCTCGCCGAGGCCGTTCATCTCATCGAACGCGACTGCCATATAGCCCGACTGCCCTCCAAAGCCATGTGACACAGTGCATGACTTGATGGGATGGTAGCAAGGGGCGGGCCAGCGCGATATGCATTGGCTTGCGGCATTTGCTATGGGTGAGGTGGAAGGCCTGCCCGAAAAACCGGCTGAGGTCTGCTTAATTCGGCGGCAAAACCCCGTGACATCAAGGCATTGGATCGGCAATGTCAGGGGATCAAGTTAGGGAATGAGACCATGAGCGAGATCGTCACGGCGGGGATATTGGTGATCGGCGACGAGATCCTGTCCGGCCGGACCAAGGACAAGAACATCGGCTTCATCGCCGAATACCTGACCAACATCGGCATCGACCTGAAGGAAGTCCGCGTCGTCGCCGATGACGAGGCCGACATCGTCTCCGCCCTTGATGCGCTGCGGCATAGGTACACTTACGTGTTCACCACCGGCGGTATCGGGCCGACCCATGACGACATCACCGCCGACAGCGTGGCGAAGGCGTTCGGGGTCGATATCCATCATCACCCCGAGGTGGTGGCGCGGTTCAGGGAGCGCTGGAGCGAGCAGGACCTCAACGAGGCGCGGCTGCGCATGGCCCGGGTGCCTGACGGCGCCGAACTGATCCAGAGCGCGACCATCCTGGCGCCGGGCTTCAAGCTCGGCAATGTCATCGTGATGGCCGGCATCCCCACCATCATGCAGGCGATGATGGATATCGTGGCGCCGACCCTGAAATCCGGCGTGCGGATGCTGTCGGACTCGGTCCGCGCCGACGCGCGGGAAGGCGACATCGGCGGCCCGCTGCGGGCGATCGCGGAAGCCAATCCCGACACCATCATCGGCAGCTATCCGTTCCAGGACGAGAACCAGAAGCCGAACACCAATCTCGTGGTCCGCTCGCGCGATCCGGAAAAGCTCGCAGCCGCGATGGCTGCGGTGAAGGAGATGCTGAAGCAAGTGCAGGCCGCGCAGAAGAAGCCGGCGGGTTGAGACGATATGGTTGAACGAAATTCCGAACCGAGTGCACAGGAGCGAGCCGGCAGGCCGTTCCCGGTCTCGTGGGATCAATTCCACCGGGACTGCCGGGCGCTGACCTGGCGGCTCAACGAGGTCGGCCCGTTCCATGCGGTGATCGCGATCACCCGCGGCGGGCTGGTGCCGGCGGCAATCGTGGCGCGCGAGCTCGGCTTGCGGATCATCGATACCGTCTGCGTCGCCAGCTACGACCACGACAAGCAGGGCGATCTGAAAGTGCTCAAGGGCATTTCGGAGCAGACCGCCAAGCTCGGCGGCGGCACCGGCAAGGGGCTGTTGATCGTCGACGACCTCGTCGATACCGGCAAGACCGGCAGGCTGGTGCGCCAATTGCTGCCCGATGCGCATTTCGCGACCGTGTACGCCAAGCCGAAGGGCCGGCCGCTGGTCGACACCTACATCACCGAGGTGTCGCAGGACACCTGGATCTACTTTCCCTGGGACACCGCGCTGTCGTTCCAGCCGCCGATCCGCGACGGCGCGGCGTAGATCGTCACCTCGCCCCGCTTGCGGGGAGAGGTCGGATTGCATGGAGCGAAGCGCAATGCGATCCGGGTGAGGGGGACTCACCGCGAGCGCGTCTCTCACTATCTTTGTGGAGCAGCCCCTCACCCCAACCCTCTCCCCGCAAGAGCGGGGCGAGGGGGAAGTAAGAAACATGCCCCTGCAAAACCGCGTCACGCCCACCGGCGACATCGTCGCCTCAGACCATCGCGGCACCTTCACCGGCAATCGCGGCATCATCCACGATCCCGCGACGCGCAGGCTTCTGAGCAAGCGCTGGTCGAGCCCGGCGTGGCTCACCTGCGTCTGCGAGTTCAGGGGACGGCGGCGCGAGGTGATGAGCCGGCAGAGCTGGACCGAGCTGTTCTTCCTCGATGAGGCCACCGCGTTCGCGGCCGGACACCGGCCGTGCTTCTACTGCCGGCGCGACGATGCCAAGCGGTTTCGCGGCTGCTGGGAGCAGGGCAACGGCGTGAGCGATCTCAGCGCCAAGGCAATGGATGCGGTGCTGCATGCCGAGCGGCTCGACCACGGCAAGAAGCGGCTGCATCCGCTGCCGACGCGATTGCGCGACTTGCCCGACGGGACGATGGTGCAGGCGAGCGGGGACAGCTACCTCGTCGCCGACGGCGCCACGCTGCGCTGGTCGTTCGCCGGTTATAGCCGGGCCGACGTACCCGAGCCGGCCATGCTGCTGACGCCGCCATCGACGGTGCACGCTTTCCAGGCCGGCTACCGGCCGGTGTTGCATCCGAGCGCGATGGCCGTTCTGGGTTGATCTGCCGGCAGAGTCCTTACGCCAGCCGCTGCCGCGCCAGCTTGGCCCCGGCGCCCAGCGCGATCAGCTTGGCTTCCGCGATGTCCCGCCGCATTGGCGCCATGCCGCAATTGGTGGTCGCGATGATGTTGCCCTTCGGCACGTGCTTCGCGACCGCCTCGATCACCTTGACGACGTCCTCAGCGGTCTCGATCTCGTCGCTGGCGACGTCGATCACGCCGGCCTGCACGATCTTGCCGGGGAGCGCCGCGAGCAGTTCGATCGGTACCTTCGAGTTGCGGCATTCGATCGCGACCTGCTGGATCGTGCTCTTGTCGATGACCGGGAAGGTCTCCTCATATTGCCGCCACTCGCCGCCAAGCGTCTGCTTCCAGTCGGTGTTGGCCTTGATGCCGTAGCCGTAGCAGATGTGCACGGCGGTGGCGCAGCTCAGGCCTTCGGCGGCGCGCTCCAGCGCCTTGATGCCCCAGTCGCGCACCTGGTCCATGTAGACGTTGAAGGCGGGCTCGTCGAACTGGATCATGTCGACGCCGTCGGCTTCGAGCGCCTTGGCTTCCTGGTTCAACAGCTCGGCGAAAGCGAAGGCCATCTTCACGCGGTCGCCGTAATACTTGTCGGCGATGGTGTCGATGATGGTCATCGGCCCGGGCAGGGTGAACTTCAGTTTGTTCTTGGTGTGGGCGCGCGCCGCACGCGCTTCGCCTTCATGGACGCGCCCCTTGAGCTGCAACGGCGCGATCACCTGCGGCACCATCGCCTTATAGCGGTCCTTGCGGATGCCCATCTCGACCTTGTGGGCGAAATCGATGCCCTCGATCCGCTCGAGGAAGCCGTGCACGAAATGCTGGCGCGCCTGCTCGCCCTCGGTGACGATGTCGACGCCGGCATCCTCCTGCAGCTTGACCGCGAGCACGGTGGCATCGCGCTTGGCGCGGGCGAGCTCGGCGCCCTCCGACTTCCAGGGTGCCCACAGTATGTTCGGCTCCGCCAGCCATTCCGGCTTCGGCAGGGAGCCAGCGATCGTGGTTGGAAACAGCATGGGTGCCTCCCGTTGGGTTCTGATTGAGGGCCTGTGTGCCATGTCCTAAAGTGGAGGTACAGAACAACAAAAGTCTTTGTGATGGGGAATAGAACGCCGATGATCGATCTGCACTACGCGCCGACGCCGAACGGCTGGAAGATCTCGATCATGCTGGAGGAACTGAGGCTGCCTTACAGGGTGATCCCGGTAAACATCCGCGCCGGCGAGCAGTTTCGGCCCGAATTCCTGGCGATCAGCCCGAACAACCGGATCCCCGCCATCGTCGATCATGAACCGGCCGACGGCGGCGGGCCGTTCTCGGTGTTCGAGACCGGCGCGATCCTGATCTATCTCGCCGACAAGACCGGCCGTTTCCTGTCGCGGGAGTTGCGCGCGCGGTCGAACGTCATCCAGTGGGTGATGTGGCAGATGGGCGGTCTCGGGCCGATGCTCGGCCAGCACGGCCATTTCGCGCTCTATGCGGCCGAGAAGATTCCCTACGCGATCGAGCGCTACCGCGACGAGACCGCGCGGCTCTATGGCGTGCTCGACCGCCAGCTCGGCAGGACCGGCGCCTATATCGCCGGCGACGACTATTCGATCGCCGACATCGCCTGCTTCCCCTGGACCATGACCCACAAGGCGCAGGGCTTCACCCTCGACGATTTTCCGAACATCAAGCGCTGGTACGCCACTGTGCGCGCCCGGCCGCAGGTGCAGGCGGGCCTTGCGATCGGAAAATTCGTCAAGGAGCCGTTTGACGAGGAATCGCGCAAGAACATGTTCGGCCAGCGTGCGAAGGAGCTGGTCGAGAAGAAATGATGCCCGTTATTCCGCGGCGCGACACGGTCGCGAGCCCTGCGCCTTGCGGCGCATCCCGGAATGACGAGAATGAACGTGGAAAAGACAAAGGAAACGCCAATGATCGAATTCTTCTTCGACTGTTCCAGCCCGTGGACCTATCTCGCCTGGCACAACATCCAGCCGATCGCGAAGGAGTTCGACACGCCGATCACCTGGCGGCCGATCCTGGTCGGCGGAATCTTCAACACCGTCAATCCGTCGGTCTACGCGCAGCGCGAGAAGCCGGTGCCGCTGAAGGCGCGCTACATGAAGAAGGACCTCGCCGACTGGGCGCACTCGGCAGGCCTTGCGATCAAGATGCCGCCGACCGTATTCCCGGTGAACAGCGTCAAGGCGATGCGCGGCTGCATCCTTCTCGGCAACGAGAAGATGGTGCCGTTCGCGCGCGCGGTGTTCGAGGCCTATTGGGGTGACGACAAGGACATCTCGCGGGATGCGGTGCTGAGCGAGATCTGCAGCAAGCTCGGGATCGATCCGGCGCAATTCCTTGCCGGCATCGGCGACCAGGCGATCAAGGATCAGCTCAAGGCCAACACCGAGGAGGTGATGGCGCGCGGCGGCTTCGGTTCGCCGACGATCTATCTCGACAAGACCGACATGTATTTCGGCAACGATCGCCTGCCGTTGATCCGCGAGGCGCTGGCACGCCTCAAGGCGCGGGCCGCCTGATGCCGAAAGCCGTCGTTTGCCGCGAACTCGGCCCGCCCGAGCGCCTACAGCTCGAGAACTTTGCCTCGGTGCCTTTGCAGCCGGGCCAGGTGCGGGTTGCGATCCGGGCCGCCGGGATCAACTTCCCCGACATCCTGATGGCCGCCGGCGAGTATCAGCTCAAGCCCCCGCTGCCGTTCACGCCGGGTTCGGAAGCCGCCGGCGATGTCGTTGAGGTCAATGCAGCATCCGGTGTCGCCGTCGGCGACAAGGTGATCGTCAAGATGCGCTTCGGCGCCTATTGCGACGAGACGGTTGCAACGCCGTCGCAGCTCGTGCCGGTGCCGTCGACCTTCGACTACGCGGAAGGCGCGACTTTCCTGGCCGCGCACGGCACCGCGTATCACGCGCTGATCGATCGCGGACAGATCAAGCCGGGCGAGGTGCTGCTGGTGCATGGCGCCGGCGGCGGCGTCGGGCTTGCCGCGGTCGAGATCGGCAAGCTGCTCGGCGCCACCGTGATCGCCGCGGCTTCGAGCGAGGAGAAGCTTGCAATCGCCAAGGCGCGCGGCGCGGATCATCTCGTGCTCTACGCGCGCGAGCCGTTCCGCGATGCGGTCAAGCGGCTCACCGACGGCCGCGGCGCCGATGTGGTGTTCGATCCCGTCGGCGGCGAGGTGTTCGAGAACTCAATGCGCTGCATCAACTGGGGCGCGCGGATTCTCGTCGTCGGCTTCACCGGCGGCATCGGTCTTGCCCGCACCAATCTGTTGATGATCAAGGGCGCGAGCGTGCTCGGCGTCCGTGCCGGCGAGGCGGTGCGCAAGGATCCCGCGCTCGGCGAGGTCAGGTTCAAGGCGCTGAGCGAATGGGCCGAGGCCGGCCGGGTGCGGCCGAATATCTCGCACCGGCTGCCGCTGGAAGACTATGCGAAGGCGATGCGGCTGTTGATCGAGCGCAAGGCGATCGGGCGCGTAGCGCTGCTGACGAGGCCGTGAAACCACAGCGCCCAAATTCAGCGGTGCAGCCAAATGACGCCAAGGGCCCGGCGTTCAGGGAATCGAACCCGGGTCCGTCGCGTGATATCCTCTGCCGGCTGAACGTCGCTACAGGGGGAGGATGACATGCGTATCGCTGTGATGGCGGCCGGTGCTCTCGGCGGTTATTTCGGAGCACGTATGGCGGCGGCAGGGCACGACGTGTTCTTCATCGCACGCGGCTCCAACCTCGAGGCGATCAGAAAAAACGGTCTCAAGGTCGAGAGTGTACTTGGCAATCTTCATTTGACCGAGCCCAAGGTGACCGGTGATCCTGCCACGGTTGGCCCGGTCGATATCGTGCTGTTCGCGGTCAAGCTTTGGGACAGCGAGACGGCAGCCAGGTTGTCTCTGCCTCTGGTCGGACCCCGCACCCGGGTGATCCCGTTGCAAAACGGGGTCGATAGCGCGGAGAGGATCGCCCCGATTCTCGGCGCCGACAATGTGGTCGCCGGAAGTGCCTACATTGCGACAGTGCTGTCCGCGCCTGGCGTCGTCACCCACACGAGCCAGTTCGCGCGCATGGTCTGCGGCAGAACCGACGGCAAGCCCGATGAGGGCCTCAAGGCCTTTGCCGACGCCGCTCATGCGGCCGGGATCGACATCTCGGTGTCCGACGGGATTGACCGGGAGCGCTGGCAGAAATTTGTATTCCTCGTCGGACTATCCGGCGCCACCGCAACGACTCGCCGGCCGCTGGGGCCGATCCTGGCCGACCCTGATACGCGAGCGTTCTTTCACAGCCTGATGAGCGAGGTGGTCGCGGTCGGCCGTGCCAAGGGCGTTCCGATCCCGGAGGATTTTGCCGAGGACAGAATGAAATTCGCGGAAGCCTCGCCGCCCACCTTCAAGGCTTCCATGCTGCACGATCTCGAACGCGGCAACCGGCTCGAACTCGACTGGCTCGCCGGAAAGGTGGTGGAGTTCGCCCGCCCGCTTGGCATTCCTACGCCAGCCAACAATGCCGTCTATGCCATGCTCAAGCTGCACAGGATGGGTAACGCCCACGCCTAGGCCGTGTACCCATAAACCCAGCGACGTGATGCGACGAACGCAATGTCCGCTTTGCTCCTGCAGCGACCGAGTTCGTGCGGCAGCGCAATACGTTGCGATGGGCCAGAAGCTGACTCGTGGTTTCGAACGTTTCAGTGGCACACCAGTCCGTGGGACACAGGGAACGGCGCGTGGCGAGTCGAGCTAACGACCCGCCATCGCTTACAGGCAATCCGTCGGCCGTTTGATGCAGCCTTCACTCTGAACGAGTGGCGAACTAGTCAGCTCCGATCGCTTTAACTCGCTGGGGTTTTTTCATATCCAGCAACGGCACTGGATTGTCTGGGCGTTGGAGATTGGGCCTCCAATCGTTCGAGCCGCCGCCGGGAGCACGCTTCATGCTGGGATAGTCAACGATGGACTTGTTGAACTCCATCACGACTGGCACGATTAGCGCCCCGAGCCAGCTGTTGTCCTGTCCAGCATATCTGCCCGGTGAGGTCTGAGGCAGACGCGACGGTACAGCACCATTGAACACCATATCGTACTTCTCGAACGGATCCATGGTCAAATTGTAGGCTGCTCCAATTGAGCCGAGGTTTTGTTCCGGTCCCAACCATGTATCCTTTGCAGTCCACAGATACTTCCACGCGATGCTGAGGTCTGGATTGGTTGGATCGCCGGCGATGTCGGTACGTGCTCCCATAAAGTTCTCGCCGTCGATATAAACCCACGACCGTCGTGCTGAGTGCTTCGATCGACCGAGGATGTACTCGCTGTTGTCGATGCTATCAAAGTAAATGGGCTTGCCGTTGTTGTCGGTCCAGGCGCCGTGCGGCGGCGCGGTCAGGCCGACCATTTTGGCGAGCGTCGCCCAGCAGTCGATATGCGACATCATTTCATGGTACTGCGCGCCCGCCGGGATGTGTGCGGGCCACCACATCAACCCGGGTACCCGCCAACCGCCTTCAAATGCAGTACCTTTTTCGCCGCGGAAAGGCGTGGTGCCGGCGTCGGGATAGGCATCCTGCCACGCGCCGTTATCTGCTGTCACGATGACGATGGTGTCAGGCGCTTCGGCACGGATCGCATCCATTATCCGCCCGATATTATCATCAAGTTCAAGGAGCGAATCCGAGTAGTCGCCAAGACGCGACTTGCCAGCAAATTTCGCTGAAGCATTGGTCGGATTGTGCATCTTCATGAAGTTTACATCCATGAAGAACGGCTTGGAGTCCTTGGCGTGTTTCTTGATGTAGTCGATTGCATAGTCGGCCTGGCGGACATCGAAGTCGGCAAGACGGTCATATGTGATGTATTCGTCTCGCTTCGCCGGCTGCCCCGCCGCTCCCTCCCATTCGTACATGTTCACAATCTCAAAATATTCTTTTGCGAACTCCGGGTTGTAGGAGGGGAACCACGGATGAAACCACTTCGAGGTATCGGCATAAGTGTAGACGCCTGGATAATATGCCGCGAAAGCCTTCATCTCATCGAAGCCATGCTCAATCGGATAAGCCTCAGGTTTGTCGCCGAGATGCCATTTGCCGGAAAAGTAAGTCGAGTAGCCATTCCTACTGAAGAACTCGGCGATGGTTGGCGTCTCCTTCTTAAGCGCATTTTCGTCGCCCGGGACGACCACGATCGACAGCGCGGTGCGGATCGGAATCCGCCCAGTCATGAACGAGGCGCGCCCTGCGGTGCAGCTTGCTTGACCGTACCAACTGGTGAACGTCGCGCCTTCCTTTGCGATGCGATCGATGTTCGGCGTCGGATGGCCAAGTGCAGAGCCGCCGCCACTATAGGCGCCGAAATCGTTCCAACCAGTGTCGTCAGTCATCAGCATGACGATATTGGGCCGTTTTTGCTGTTGCGCGGTAGCCGGCATGGTAACCATCGTTGCCGCAGCGACGCCCACAAACAGACCACCACATAACGTGAGTCCGACCTTCATAGGAATCCTCCGTTTAACCTAGCGCTTGACGGCGGGCAGAAAAGCGACGTCGGCCTGCCCGTCCAAATTCTGTCGTTGGAGAGTTTGTGCGATACTCTGGGACAAGCGGCCGGTCCTTAGGCTGGCCGCTTGCTCTGGCGATCTCGGATCGCGGTGCGGGCATGCGACTAGTCGCTGGCGCCGGCCGTCCTCATGTCCTTTACTCGCTGCATGACCTGTTCCAGGTTGTAGCTGGCAGGGTCCTGTAGCGGCGGGAATTTGATGAAAGTCTCAAGGTGCCTCAACCACAACTGCTGCCCGATGGGCAGCATGTTCCAGTCATAGACATAGGCGGTCGACGGAGACGCGATCGCCCCGGCCATGCCGAACAGCGTCTTCTGCTGTTCGCCAACGGAGGTCTCGAAGGGATCACGCTTGATGTTGACGACCTGGGTCCAGGAATAGGGCCGCACACCATTGATGAAGCCCGACGGTGCGTCGGAGACCATCGCGAAGTACATCTTCCAGTTCTTGTAGCGGACCGCCGACGGCTCCTTGCCGGAGTAATACAAGAAGTGGTCGCGAGGCGACTTGTCGGACTTGCCGCTTAGGTAATCGGTCTGATTAATACCGTCGAGGGTGGTCTTGACCATATTGGGATAGCCGGCCTCGACCTGTTGCTTCAGTGCGTCGCCTTTGGGCCCGCCGCAGATCTCGACGAAAGTCGGGAGCCAGTCGAGGGCGGAAAACATATCGTTCTTGATCGTGCCGGGCTTGATGACGCCAGGCCAACGGACCACCATCGGAGCGCGCATGCCGCCTTCCCAGGTGCTGAGCTTGCCGCCCTTGAACGGCGTGGTGCCGCCGTCCGGGAAGGTGATGGTCTCGGCGCCGTTGTCGGTGGTGAATACGACGATCGTGTTGTTGAGTTGGCCCATGTCTTCGAGCTTCTTCAGCACGACGCCGATGTTGTCATCCATCTGCTTCATGCCGGCTTCGTTGACGCCCCAATCCTTGCCGCCGGGCTCGCCCACCATCGCCAGGTACTTGTCCGGCAGCACGGTCGTGATGTGCATGCGCGCCGGGTTGTACCAGACGAAGAAAGGCTTGTTGGTCTTCTTCGGGTCATTGCGATCGAGGAAGTCTACGACCTTCGCCGAGATTTCCTCATCCACGGTCTTCGACCGCTCGAGGGTCAGCGGGCCTTCATCCTTGCACATCATGTTTTTTGCAGTGCCGTCGGAGGACTTGCACGCCAACATTGGCCGCGGCGGCGTCAGGCAGATCGTGGTCTTCGGATCCACAGCGCCAGGGACCTCGGCGACGCCCGGGATCGGTGTGTTCTGGCATGGCGGGGCAAGGGTCTGCAGGGTCGGGGTTTTGTTGATGTCCGGGAAGCTCACGCCTTGCATGGCGTCGAGGTGATAGAGATAGCCCCAGTACTCCTGGAAGCCTTGCGCGGTCGGCAGCGACTCGGTGTGGTCGCCGAGATGGTTCTTGCCGAATTCGCCGGTGGTGTAGCCGAGATCGAGCAGGAACTTGGGAAGCGTCGGCGTCCCCGTCCGCAGATAAGATGGACTGCCGGGAATTTCTGGCAAAACCATGCCGACGCGAACCGGCTGCATGCCGGTGATGAAGGCTGTACGCCCTGCCGTGCAGCTCTGTTCGGCGTAATAGTTCGTGAACATCGCGCCTTCATTGGCGATGCGGTCGATGTTCGGCGTCTCTCCGACCATCAATCCGCGGTGGTAGATGCTTGGCTGCATCCACCCGATATCGTCACCCATGATGAAAAGGATGTTGGGCTTCTGCTGCTGCTGCTGCTGCTGCTGTGCCGCAGCGGGCATACTCGTCAGCCCCGTCAACGACAATGACACCAGCGTCGTCACTCCAAGGAATGTAGTGGTGGCCCGCTTGTGCCAACCAGTCGTCTTCGGCACGTTCGCTTTAGCTCGTGACTTGTTCTTGAGAATGCAATCAAACATGGTCACTCTCCCGGTTGCAGTGCACGTCATCCACCGGAAGCAAACTTCTAGTTCTCGAAAGTTTCTGCTCTTGATCCAGATCAAGCCGAACAACCACAGAATGCAGGTTGCGACGCGGTGTTCGCGCTTCCGTCAGTGATGCTGACGTTGAAGGGCATTTCGCTCATCCGTCGTTTTCGACCTGACAATTGTCGGAGCTGACATCCAAAGTCTCCCACCCGATGTCCGGCTCGGGTCATTTTCGACGGATTCAGCGGGGTTGTCGGCAGGTTGATGTCCGCTTCTACCCCGTGAGGGCCGAACCGGGGCCGGGCCGGAAGCGTTGCGCTTGGACGGACCCTGTGATTCAAACTCCCAAACTGGGGGGCGAATGATACGCTACGAATTCGCCGACTATGAATGGGTTGCCATCAAGCCCCTGCTGCCGAACAAGCCGCGTGGCGTTCCTCGGGTAAACGACCGGCGGCATCTTCTGGGTCCTGCGATCCAAGGCACCTTGGCGCGATTTGCCGGATCATTTTTGCCCCAACACGACCTGCTATAACCGTTTCGTCCGCTGGCGGCGGGCTCGTGTCTGGGGCCGCATCATAGACGCACTTGCCGTTGCCCACGCCGCCGCTGTCCAGATGATCGACACCTCCATTGTCCGTGTCCATCAGCATGGAGCCTGCATCACACGAAACCTGCGCCAATCGATGGGGAGGTCACGCTGCGGCTTAACGAGCAAAATTCAACTCGCGTCAATCAGGTTATGGCTGCGCCTTAATGAGTCCGCGTCCTAGTCCACCTGACGATTTGTGCTGAATTTCCCATCTTGCAGGAACGCGATGGTCTGCGCGATCGCTTCGGCGTTGCGCACTAGCCAGGGATGCGAGGTGCGGATTACGATGTGATCGGCCATGCCGTCGAGCCTGGTGTTGGCGACCGACACCCGTCCGTCATGCGGCCGCGGCAGGCCGATGGAGGTGATCGGATAGACCGAGCGGTTGCCGGCAATGATGCCGGTGGAGTAATCGATCGGCGGCAGCAGCGCGCTGGTCGCGGCGTCGCGGCGGGTGACGAGCTGCTGGCCGGCCGGACCGAAATAGGCGCGATAGGCCGCGAGGTTCTTCAGGCGGTCGGCGATCTCGCTGCCGCCGTTCGGTGTCCCCAGCATCACGACGCGGCCGAGCCGCGCCGGGCGATGCCTTGCCAGATAGACGCGTGCCAGAAGACCGCCCATCGAATGGCAAACGACATGCACGGAGCCGTCGAGGCTCTGCGCGAACCGATCGAGCGAGGAGTGGATGTCCTCGGCCAGCGCGTCGAGCGGCTTGCGCCGGCTGTCATAGTCGAGATTCAGGGTGGCAAAGCCGGCCGCCCTCAGCGCCAGCTCCATCCTGCGAAACGAGCGCGCCGTCCTGCTGATGCCATGCAACAGGACGACGCCGTCAAGTGTGGACGCCGCGGGGCGCCGTTCGCTCACTTATAGTCGCGCTCTTGCCACCATGGGAAATAGTCGGGCATGTCCGACGACACCTTGTTCTTGAACTGCGCGGGGCGCTTTTCCAGGAACGACACCACGCCTTCCTTGACGTCGTCGGAGCGGCCGCGGGCATAGATGCCGCGGCTGTCGACCTTGTGCGCCTCCATCGGATCGTCGGCGCCCATCATGCGCCACATCATCTGGCGGATCAGCGCCACCGACACCGGCGCGGTCTTGGCCGCGAACTCCTTGGCGAGCGCACGCGCGGTCGGCAGCAGATCGTCGGGCGGCACCACCTTGCTGACGAGCCGGCCGGCGAGCGCTTCCTGCGCCGGGAAGACGCGGCCGGAATAGCACCATTCCAGCGCCTGCGAGATGCCGACGATGCGCGGCAGGAACCAGCTCGATGCGGCTTCCGGCACGATGCCGCGCTGGGAGAACACGAAGCCGAAGCGCGCGGCGTCGGAGGCGATGCGGATATCCATCGCAAGCTGCATCGTGACGCCGATGCCGACCGCCGGGCCGTTCACCGCGGCGATCACCGGCTTCAGGCACTTGAAGATGCGCAGCGTCACTTGCCCGCCGCCGTCGCGCACCTGCGGATCGCTGTAGTCGACGCTGCCGTCGGCATTGCGCTTGACCGGACCGCGCCGCGCATCGCGGTCGAACGTGTTGGCGCCGGATGAAAGATCGGCGCCGGCGCAGAAGCCGCGGCCCGCACCGGTCACGATGATGGCCCTGACGTCGTCGTCCTTGTCGGCCTTGTCGAACGCGTCGATCAGCTCCTGCTGCATCGTGGCGTTGAAGGCGTTGAGCTTGTCGGGCCGGTTCAGCGTGATGGTCAGGATCTGCTCGGCGACCTCGTACTTGATCGTCTCATACGCCATGGGGATGATTTCCTCTCGGTTTTCTTGAATGAACGGCGCTGGCGCGCGTCTCCATCCAGTTAACCCGGCAATCATCCCTTGTGAAGAAGAGGGATGCGCAGGCTTGGCCCCGCGCATCCTGACTTGCGTTGAGGCGCTGCTTTTACTTCTTCGGCGGCGCGGGCCACGGCTTCTGCGGGTCGCGCAGGCTTTCGAACGCCTTGCCCATGCCGAGCACGCCGATGTCGTCGAAGCGGCGGCCGATGATCTGGACACCGATCGGAAAGCCCTTCTTGTCGTAGCCGCCGTTGATCGACAGCGCCGGGTTCTCCGACATATTCCACGGCACGGTAAAGCAGATGTGCTCGAACGGCTTTGCCGGATCGTTGAGCGGCGCTGCGAACTCGGCCGGGAAGTTCACCACCGGCGATACCGGCGAGATCACGTAGTCGACCTCGCAGAACAATTTCGCGGCGGCCGCGCGGATCGCCATCGTCATGTTGAAGCCGCGCACCACATCGACGCCGGAGAGCTTTGCGCCGGCCTCGGCCCAGTTGAGGATGTAGGGCAGGGTCTTGCCGCGGTCGGCCTGCGACAGTTTCGACAGCTCATCCCAGGTCCGGGCGCGCCAGAAATTGTCGAGCCCTTCGAGCATCTCGGGCGTCAGGATGCCGTCGATCTCGGTGATGACGGCGCCGGCGGATTCGAACGCCTTCGCGGCCTTCACGACGACCTCGCGAACCTCCTTCTCGACCTTCTGGCCGGAACCGGCGTCGAGCATCAGCCCGATGCGCAGCTTGCGCGGCGACTTCTCCAGCGCCTTCCAGTTCACCTCGAGCGCCGGCAGGCTCATGCCGTCGCGGCGATCGGGACGCGACAATACGCTCATCATCAGCGCGGCGTCGTCGACGGTGCGGGTCATCGGACCGGCGATGCGGCCGACATAGGGCGGGTCGATCGGCACGCGGCCGAGGCTCGGCTTCAATGCGACGAGGCCGCACCAGTTGGCCGGCAGCCGCACCGAGCCGCCGATATCGGTGCCGAGATGCAAGGGACCGTAGCCGGCAGCGCCTGCCGCGCCCGCGCCGGCGCTCGAGCCGCCGGGGTTCTTGCTGACATCCCAGGGATTGCGGGTCAGGGGATGGAACGACGACAGGCCCGACGACAGCATGCCGTAGTCCGGCATCGTGGTCTTGGAGAAGATCACGCAGCCGGCCTCGCGCAGCCGCGCCGCGGGCGGTGCATCCTTCTCCGCGGGCGCCAGCTTGACGCTCGCCGCGCCCAGCGGCACCGGCTGCCCCTTGGTTGCGACATTGTCCTTGATGGTGGCGGGAACGCCATCCAGCGTGCCGGCCGGCTCGGCCTGCTGCCAGCGCTCGGTCGAGGTCCTGGCGACCTTCCGCGCCCCTTCCGGGTCGTACAGATACAGCGCCTTGATGTGCGGCTCCCAGGTTGCGACCTGGGAGATGATTTCCTCCAGCACCTCGGACGGCGAGAACTGCTTGGCACGATAGCCGGCGAGCAGGTCGACGGCGGAGAGATCGTGCAGCGACGTGATGGCGTCCCCTTTGGGCTTATGCATGCGCACCTGCCGGCATGCGTTTTTCGATGATGCGGGCGAACATGCTGGCGCCGATCGGCAGGATCTTGTCGTCGAGAACGTAACCGGGATTGTGAACGGGCACGGAGCCGTCATGGCCGACCCAGAAATACGCGCCGGGAATGGCCTGCATCATGTCTGCGAAATCCTCGCTGCCCATCTTGGGCGTCGAGCGGGTGATAACCTTGGCCGGATCGACGACGGTGCGCGCAACTTCCTCGACGACGCGGGACTGCTCTTCCTGGTTCACCAGCACGCTGAAGCCGTCGCGGATCTCGACCGAGATTTCGGCGTCATATGCCGCCGCAAAGCCGGCGGAGATTTCGCGCATGCGCTTGCGGATCAGCTCACGAATCTCGTCGGAGAAGCAGCGCACCGTGCCGCACATCCAGGCTTCGCCGGGAATGACGTTGTAGGCCGACCCGGAATGGATCTGCGTGATCGACAGCACCGCAGCCTGCAGCGGATCGACGTTGCGGCTGACGATCGACTGCAACGCCTGTCCGAGCGTCATTGCGATCACGACCGCGTCCTTGGAGCGCTCCGGCATCGCGCCATGCGCGCCGTAGCCCTGGATCCTGATGTCGAAGAAGTCGGCTGCGGCCATTGCCGGGCCCGGCAGGATCGCGATCTCGCCATGGTTGAGGTCGGGCGCGTTGTGCAGGCCGTAGACCTCGTCGCAGGGGAACTGCTTGAACAGGCCGTCCTTGATCATGGCGCGGGCGCCGCCGAGGCCTTCCTCGGCCGGCTGGAAGATGAAATGCACGGTGCCGTCGAAGTTGCGGGTCTCGGCGAGATAGCGTGCCGAGCCGAGCAGCATCGTGGTGTGGCCGTCATGGCCGCAGCCGTGGAAGCGGCCGGGGATGGTCGAACGCCACTTCAGATTGGTGTTCTCCTCCATCGGCAGCGCGTCCATGTCGGCGCGCAGGCCGATCTTCTTGGTGCCGTTGCCCTTGCCCTTGAGCACACCGACCACGCCGGTGCCGCCGAGGCCGCGATGCACCTCGATGCCCCAGCTCGTCAGCTTGTCGGCAACGATGCCCGAGGTGCGGACCTCCTCGAAGCCGATCTCGGGATGCGCATGCAGATCCCGTCTGATGGCGGTGAGTTCGTCGGCAAAACTGTCGATGCGCTCAATGGTCGGCATGGCTCTCTATCCGTTTGTGCGTGATGGGGAGGTGGGTGTGAAAGTAGGGCCGTTCGGCTTGATACGAATGCCGGCACGCAAATGTTTCCACGGCAGCGTGGCGGTATCGGCGGGCATCGCGCCGGGGGCGGCGCAAATCAGCAATTTCTCGGCGATCGGCTCGAAATCGGCGCGGAAGTGCACCGAGCTCTTGTTGACCAAAATCTTCTGCGCCGTCGGCTCGATGCCGACATAGCGGTACATCGCCTGGTCGGCAAGCTGGGCCTTGTAGGAGCCGACCACGACGCGGACGTCGCCGACCCGCAGGCAGGCCGAGGGGCCCATATCCATGTCGCGGCCGCCGAAATAGGGACCGGGCGCCACGAATTTTCCATCCGAGAGCTGCTCGACGACAAAAGTCTCCCGGTACGGCGCGTCGCCGGGAATGCCGGACTTACCGCCGAGCTCGAGCGTGACTGATGCCCCGACACCGGCGGTGTGCGCGGCCTTCGCGGATTGCGGGTCGTAGATCACGCCGGTCGCGGCACTTGCCTTGTTGCGTACCAGCGCGCGCAGCATGCCGGTGGTGTCGGAATCGCCGCCGGCGCCGGGATTGTCCTGGGTGTCGGCGATGATGATCGGCTTGCTGGCCGATTTCGCCAGTTCCATCGCCAGCCGCACGCCTTCGTCGGGCGAATAGATCCGGCCGTCGAAATCATCCTCATGGCCTTCGACCAGGGCGACGACCCTGTCGGCGGCGGCATCCGCATCGGCCTGGGTCCGGCCGTAAGCGAATACGCTCGGTCCGCAATCCCTGAAATCGGCAGCCGGGAAGCCCGGTGCAAACGACAGCGTCGGCACCACGTCGCTCTCGAGCGCGGCGAGCTTTTGATAGATGCCCTTGGTCGGCTGGTCGTTGGTGCACTGCCAGCTGATCGGGATCAGGAACGGCAATTGCCGGAATGCCTTTGCGAAGCGCTGCCTGGACTTGAGCATCAGCGCCAGATGCCGGGCACAGGCGCGGCCGGTTTCGGCCATGTCGACATGCGGATAGGTGCGGTAGGCAATCAGCGCATCGGCATGCTCGATCATCTTTGGCGAGACGTTCGCATGCAGATCGAGGCTCGCCACCAGCGGCAGGTCGTTGCCGATCGCCTTGCGCACGCGGGCCAGCGTTTCGCCTTCACCATCGTCATAATGCTCGGTGACCATGGCGCCGTGCAGGTCGAGATAGACGGCGTCGATCGGTCCGGCCGCGGCGATGCCGTCGACCATCTCCGTCACGATCCGCTCATAGGCATCCTTGCTGACATGCGCCGACGGGCTCGCCGCGGCGAAGATCGTCGGCACCAGTTCCCAGCCATTGGCTTCCGCCGCCTCGACAAAGCCGGCGAGGCCGACATTGATCTTGCGCATGACCTTGAGCACGTCGGCGCCATGCGTCATCGACGGCCAGCCGCCGCCATGCACGAAATCGTCATAGGTTGCCTTCGTCGGTGCGAAGGTATTGGTCTCGTGCAGGAAGCCGCCAACGGCAATGCGGGTCATCAAGTCGGTCTCGATACGTTTCTTCGATCATGATGCGATCGTGACGACGCGCGTCATGATCTCACCTCGTTGGTTGGAGCGTGATCTTCGGGGAAGACCGGTGTCCGCCTTCAGAGCCACGCTCTAGCGCGCGACGTTAAGCGTGTCGTCACGCCAAGCGCAAGCCGGGGAGCACCAGCGGATTTGCATGCCCTGTGGGCGGAAAGGCTTGAGGCTAAAGACCTAGGCCGTCGCCACAATGCCTTCCGAAACGGGGCGGAAGTTGGCGAAGTCCCAGCCGCGTCCGGGCGCCGCATCGAGCAGTGCGCGGGTATAGGCCTGCTGCGGATTGGTCAGCACCTCGGCGGCCGGTCCCTGTTCCACGACGCGGCCATGTTGCATCACGGCGACGTCGTCGCAGATTTGTGCGGCGACGCGCAAATCATGCGTGATGAAGAGCAGCGCGATGCCCAGCCGGCGCTGGATTTCGTCAAGCAGATCGAGAACCTGCGCCTGCACCGAGACGTCGAGCGCGGACACCGCCTCATCCGCGACGAGCACGTCGGGATCGAGCGCCAGCGCGCGCGCGATCGCGATGCGCTGGCGCTGGCCGCCGGAGAACTGGTGCGGATAGCGCGAGATCGCGTCGGGCGGCAAATGGACGAGCTCGAGCAGCTCGCGCGCGCGCGCCAGCGCATCCTTGCGCGGCATGCCGTAATTGACCGGGCCTTCCGCGATGCTCTCGCCGACGGTGACGCGCGGATTGAGCGAGCGGTAGGGATCCTGGAAGATGATCTGGATTTTCTGGCGATGCGGCTGCAACAGCCGGCGCGACAGGTCGGAGATCTCGCGGCCGGCGAGGCGTACCCCGCCCGAGGTCGGATCGATCAGGCGCACGATGCAGCGCGCGACCGTCGACTTGCCGGAACCGCTTTCGCCGACGATGCCGAGCGTGCGGCCCTTGCGCAGAGTGAGCGTGACGTTGCTGGCGGCGGCGACCTCGCGGGCTTTGCCGTAGAGCGACCGCTCCCGGTAGACCTTGCTGAGCTCGTTGGCTTCCAGCACCACGGGCTCGGTCGTCTCCGGGCGCGGCGCGCGCGGCACGAGGCTCGGCACCGAGGACAAGAGGTTGCGGGTGTACTCCATCCTCGGAGTGCGCAGCACGTCCTGCAGCGGGCCGGTTTCGACCAGGCGGCCGTGTCGCATCACCGCGACGCGGTCGGCGATCTCGGCCACCACGCCCATGTCGTGGGTGATGAACAGAACAGCGGTGCCGTGATCGCGTTGCAGGTCGCGGATCAAGGTGAGGATCTGCTTCTGCGTGGTGACGTCGAGCGCGGTGGTCGGCTCGTCCGCGATCAGGAGCTTCGGCTCCAGAACCAACGCCATCGCGATCATGATGCGCTGGCGCTGGCCGCCCGAGAGGCGATGCGGGTAAGAGGAGAAGATGCGCTCCACATCCGGCAGCCGCACATGCTCCATCATCGCCAGGATTTTCTGACGCCGCGCGCGGGAGTCGAGATCGGTGTGGGCGCGCAGCACCTCGTCGATCTGGCGGCCGACCGGCACGACGGGATTGAGCGCGGTCATCGGCTCCTGGAAGATCATCGCCATCCGCGTGGCGCGGAGTTGCCGCAGCCGCCGGTCGCTGGCGGTGAGCAGTTCCTCGCCGACCAGTTTGACGTTGCCGCCAGACGGCACCAGCGTGCCCTTCTGCTGCAGGCCCATCACGGTGAGCGATGTCACCGACTTGCCCGAGCCGCTTTCGCCGACCAGGCAGAGCGTCTCGCCTTCACGGACCTGCAGCGAGAGGTCGTCGATGATGCGATGTGCATCCGCCTTGCGGCCGAGGCCGACGACGAGATTGCTGATGTCGAGGACGACGTTGGTCATAGGACTGATTCCACCGGCAATACGAGGAGCGACCGTGATGTTTTTCGTCTTGCGTCATTCCGGGGCGATGCGAAGCATCGAACCCGGAATCTCGAGATTCCGGGTCTGGTGCTCACGCACCATCCCGGAATGACGGCTTCAATTGGCATTGAAGCCGTCACTTGCCCTCACGCTGCTTCATGCGGGGATCGAGCGCGTCGCGCGCGGCGTCGCCGATCAGGTTGACGCTGAGAATGGCGATCGAGAGCAGCAGCCCCGGCCAGAAGATCAGCGACGGCTTGACCTGGAAGTAGGCGCGGCCCTCGGCCATGATGTTGCCCCAGGTCGGCGTTTCCGGCGAGATGCCGGCGCCGAGGAACGACAGGATCGCCTCGGTCAGGATCGCGGACGCGCAGACATAGGTGCCTTGCACGATCAGCGGCGCGATGGTGTTCGGCATCAAATGCCGCCACATGATCTTCGGCAGGCTGGTGCCGAGCGAGATCGCGGCCTCGACATAAGGCTCCTCGCGTGCGGTCAGCACCACCGAGCGCACCAGCCGCGCCACGCGCGGGATCTCGGGGATGGTGATCGCGACCATCACGGTCCAGATGCTGGCACCCGACAGCGACACCACGGCGATCGCGAGCAGGATGGCGGGGATCGCCATCAAGCCGTCCATCACGCGCATCAGCACCGCATCGACCCAGCGGAAGAAGCCGGCGACGAGACCGATCAGAAGGCCGATGGCGATCGAGCAGACGGCGGCGCCGAGCCCAATCACCAGCGAGATCCGTGCGCCGTAGACGATGCGCGACAACAGGTCGCGGCCATAGGCGTCGGTGCCGAGCAGATATTGCGCGCTCGACGGCTTCAGCCGCTGCGACGGCGTCAGCAGCAGAGGATCATGCGGCGCAAGCAGCGGCGCGAAGATCGCCATCAGGATGATGAGGGCGAGGCAGATCGTCGCAACCGCGATGATCGGCGTCGACGTCAGGAAGCCGAACTTGACGCGGAACGGCCGGGTGACGGGAAGCGAGGATTCGGGAAGGGTTTCGATCGCCATTGCTCAGTACCGGATACGAGGATCGAGCAGGGTGTAGGCGAGGTCGATCAACAGATTGACCGCGACGTAGATACCCGACGTCAACAGGATCATGGCCTGGATCACCGGATAATCGCGCGCCAGCACCGCATCGACGGTGAGGCGGCCGATGCCGGGCAGGTTGAACACGCTTTCGGTGACGACGACGCCCGAGATCAGGAGCGCGAAGCCGGAACCGATCACCGTGATGACCGGCACGGCCGCGTTGCGCAGCGCATGGCGCAACAGCACGCCGGTCTCGCCGATGCCCTTGGCTCGCGCGGTGCGCACGTAATCCTCGCCGAGCACATCGAGCATCGAGGCTCGCGTCATGCGTGCGATCAGCGCGACATAGATGAAGGAGAGCGTGCAGGTCGGCAGGATGAGGCGCTGGAAGAACGGACCGAAGCCGGCCGAGATGCTCTTGAAGCCCTGTACCGGAACCCAGCGCAGATCGATCGCAAAGATCTGGATCAGCACATAGCCGATCACGAACACCGGCACCGAGAAGCCGAGCACCGAGAGCCCCATCACGAAGCGGTCGATCCAGGTGCCGTGCTTCCAGGCCGCGATCACGCCGAGCGGCACCGCCACCAGGATCGAGAGGATGATGGTGGCCAGCGCGACCGAGATCGAGGGCTCGAGGCGCGGGACGATCATTTCGAGGATCGGCTTATTCGAGATCAGGGAGACGCCGAGGTCGCCGTGCAGCAGCTTGGCGATCCAGGTGTAGAACTGGATGTAGATCGGCTCGTTCAGACCAAGCGAGGTCCTGATACGTTCGAGCTGTTCGGGAGTCGCGTTGTCGCCGGCGAGGATGGCGGCCGGGTCGCCCGGCGTCAGCCGCAGCAACAGGAACACGAACAGAGCCACCACGCCCATCACGGGAATGGCGGCGAGGATGCGGCGAAGCAGATATCCGAGCAAATTTGATCCGTTGGGTTGTGGTCGATGAAGTCCCCAGCGGGACCGTTGCACACCAGACCGTAGCACAGATGGTAGCAGACTCACGGTAGAACTTGAGCAAGTCCCATGCCATCGGTGCTGCGGTTTTTGCGGTGCAGCTAATCAGTCCTGTTGGCCGCGATTATTCCTCCGGTGAAGTTCGAAGCAGTCCACTGGAAGGTGGATTGATTTCAGCTTTGCGCGCGTTGGAATCCACGTCGAGCCCGGCACCGATCGACGGCGCCATCGGCGGCGTGTCGAGGTCGCGCCAATCGTCGATCGCCTGGGCCACCATCTGCGCCGTCGCGGCCGACAGTGTCCAGCCGAGATGACCGTGGCCCGTATTGTAGAACACGCCCGGAATCCGTCCGGCGCGAACCACCGGCATCATGTTCGGCATCATCGGGCGCAAGCCCGCCCATGGCACGACTTTCGACGTATCGATCTCTGGGAAATGATGCCGCACCCAGTCCACCAGCGGTTGAATGCGATCGGCGCGAATGTCGCGGTTGAAGCCGTTGAACTCGGCGGTGCCGGCGACGCGGAAGCGGTCGGCGCCGAGCCGGCTGGTGACGATCTTCGCAGCTTCATCGAGCAGGCTGACGGTGGGCGCGGCATTCCGGCTTTGCGGCGCATCGAGCTGCACCGTGATCGAATAGCCCTTCACCGGATAGACATTGACGCGATCGTTGAGCAGGCCGGCGAAGTGGCGGCTCGCCACGCCGGCGCAAATCACGATCCCGTCCGCCTGCAACTGCCGTCGCGTCGCGACCGCAGCATCATGTGAAGCAGCTTCGTTCCAGCCGATGCGGAAGCCGTCATCGCCGCGCGCGATCGTGTCGACGTCGGCTTCATGGACAAAGCTCGCGCCACGGCGGATGCAGGCGTCGGCGAGGCCGCGGGTGAATTTGTGGATATCGCCGGTCGCGTCCGACGGCGTGAAGAAACCACCATAGCAGGCCGTCTGCAACGCGGGTTCGATGACGCGGATCTCGTCCGGGGTCACCGGCCGGCGGTCGAGCCCGCCCTGCTGCAGCAGCGTGTTGACCTTGAGGCCGGCTTCGAAGCCGGCCCTGTCGTGATAGACGTGCAGGATGCCGCAGCGCTCGAGATCGAAGGCGATGTTCTCGCGCTCTGCGATCGAGAACAGATGCTTGCGCGCTTCGATGGCGAGCTTTGTGGTCTCGATGGTGTTGCCGCGATAGCGCGTGATGTGACCTACGAACTCGCCGATCCAGGAATATTTGTGCCAGCTCGGCTTCGGGTTCATCAGCAGCGGCGCGTCGCTTCTCAGCATCCAGCGCAGCCCCTTCAGGATGGTCGCAGCACTGTTCCAGACTTCGGCGTTGCTGGCGGAAAGCTGTCCGCCATTGGCGAACGAGGTTTCCATCGCGGCGTAGCGATGCCTGTCGAGGACAGTCACCTTGTAGCCGCGTTCAAGCAGGGCATAGGCCGTCGTTACGCCGGTGATGCCGGCGCCGATGATCGCGATGTGTGGCATGATGGTTTTCAGGCTCCCGTGGGTTAGAGTCGCCGAACCGCCGGTGAAACCGGCATCGGCGCCCCATCTGTCACGGTACCTGAGAGCTTGATCCGCATCGGGCCGGGGCCGGAAGCGAACTATCCCCTTCGGTGGACGTCATGGCCCTTGATGTGCGGCCATGTTCGTCTCTCTCCAGATCGTCCTGACGATACAGTCCTTTTGCCTGAGAGTTTCCGGGGCGGTTGCTCCGTCGGCGCCGAAGGCAACAACACGAATGTTGTCGCTTCGATCTCTCCCGCATCGTCGCGTTGGACGGCCGGACCGTAGGCGAAGCCTTAAAAATGGACAAGGCTAAATTTCGATCCGGCAGTGCCAACGTGTTGTGCAGTGCAATCGATGTCAGTCCAGCGTCGCCAGCAGCGCCGCCATCAGGCGGCCGCGTTCGGCAAGGCTGTCGACCTCGATATGCTCGTTGAGCGTATGTGCATCGGCGCCGCGTACACCGAGGCCGTCGAGCGTGGGGATGCCCATCGCGCCGGTGAAGTTGCCGTCCGAGCCGCCGCCGGCGCTGCCGTGCGGCAGATCGAGACCCATCGCTGCCGCAAGGCCTTTTGCCTTTTCATACAGCGCCATGGTGCCCGCATCGGGCTCCCATACCGGGCGAGTGACGCCGCGCGTCACCTTGAAGCTCACGTCGTTGGCGGTGCCCGACAATGCCAGCATGCGCTCGACGCCGCGGTCGAGATCGGCCTGGCGCTTGGCCATGCTGAGCGCTTCGCCGGTGCAGGTCGTCGCGACGCAATTGACCCACTGGCCGCCATGCACGATGCCGACCGAGAACGTGCAGTCCTCGGTGGTCATGCCGTCGATGGCGATGATCTGCCGCGCCATCTCCCGGATCGCGGAGCGGCCGGAAGACAGCGTCGCGCCGGCATGGCTGGGCTTGCCGGTGGCTTCCAGATTGAAGCGCGCGATCGCATAGCGGCCGGTGACGACGCCGTTGTTCGGACGGCCGGGCTCCGGCACCAGCACGTATTTGTTGCGCGCGGCTTCCGCCTCGATGATGTCGCGCGTCGACGGCGTGCCGACTTCTTCGTCGGGGGTGAACAGCACGGTGATCGGCAGCGGAGTCGTGAAGGAGGCGCGCGCCAACTGCCTGATCGCCTCGATCGACAGGTAGTTGCCGCCCTTCATGTCGAAGATGCCCGGCCCGAAGCACTTGTTGCCTTCGCGCCGCCACTTCAGCTTCTCGATGGTGCCAACGGGGTGAACGGTGTCCAGATGGCCGGCGATCAGGATGCCGGGCTGGCCTTGTTTCGGATGGGGAAAACGGGCGCGGACGCAGCCCGCGAAGCCCTGGCGTCCGGCGATGCGCTCGATCGTCGCACCCATGATCGCCATCTCGCGGGCGGCGAGATCGAGCATGCGTTCGACCGCGGCGGCGTCCCAGGTCGGGCTTTCGCATTCCACCCAGCTGCGCAGGCCCTGCAGCATCGCTTCGGAATCAAACGGGAGATTGGCGGGGTTCATCGTTGTTCTCTCTTGTTGTTCTGACGGCGCCGGCATCGCGCGCGCGTTACGAAAATCTCAGCCGACGATTTTGTAAAGCCAAAATCTGGCGCGCGGCCTCATTCGTTTGTGTACGTCCGATGCGACCTGAAACCGATTGACGCGCTTGGCGCTTGGTGCAAGTCTCGATTTCACAAGCCATACAGCATGTTAGTTCGCCTAAATAACGAACCGCGTGCATAACGAATAAGCCGGCTTTGACCAGTTACACGTCAGGAGAGATTGCATGTTCCCTATCTCGCGTTGGAAACACCGCACGCTAGCGGCCGCGTTGACGGCGCTCGCGCTGTCGTTCGCGCCGCAGGAATTGTCATTCGCACCGCAGGCGATGGCCGCGGGCAAGACCATCACCGCGGTGATGCACTCGGATCTGCGCGTCATCGATCCGATCATGACCACGGCCTACATCACGCGCGATCATGGCTACATGATCTATGACACGCTGCTGGCGACGGATTCCAATTTCAAGATCCAGCCGCAGATGGCGGACTGGAAGGTTTCCGACGACAAGCTGACCTACACGTTCACGCTGCGCGACGGCCTGAAGTGGCACGACGGCGCGCCGGTCACCGCGGAAGACTGCGTCGCCTCGCTGCAGCGTTGGGGCAAAGTCGACGGCATGGGCCAGAAGCTGATGGACTTCGTCGCGAGCCTGGAGGCGACCGACGCCAAGACCATCACGCTGAAGCTGAAGGAACCCTACGGCCTCGTGCTGGAATCGATCGGCAAGCCGTCGTCGCGCGTGCCGTTCATGATGCCGAAGCGTCTTGCCGAGACGCCGCCGGACAAGCCGATCCCGGAACAGATCGGCTCCGGACCGTTCAAATTCGTGCAGGCGGAATTCCAGCCGGGCGTGAAGGCGGTCTATGAGAAGAACAAGGACTACGTGCCGCGCAAGGAGCCGGCGAGCTGGACCGCGGGCGGCAAGGTCGTCAAGGTCGACCGCGTCGAGTGGGTCACGATGGCCGATGCGCAGACCGCGGTGAACGCGTTGCAATCCGGCGACATCGATTTCATGGAGAACCTTCCGTTCGACATGCTGCCGGTGCTCGAAGCCAATCCGGATCTCAAGATCGACGTCCTGAACAAGTTCGGCTTCCAGACCCTCGGACGCATGAACTTCCTCTATCCGCCGTTCGACAACCCGAAGGTGCGCCGGGCTGCGTTCCTCGCGATGAACCAGAAGGACGTGCTCGACGCGCTGGTCGGCAACGCCAAGTACCAGAAGATCTGCGGCGCCTTCTTCGTCTGCGGCACGCCGCTCGAGACCGACGTCGGGGCCGAAACGCTGGTGAAGGGCAACGGCCTGGCGGAAGCCAAGAAGGCGCTCGCCGCATCCGGCTATGACGGCACCCCCGTGGTGATCATGGCGCCGGGCGACGTCACGACTTTGAAGGCCCAGCCGGTCGTGGCTGCGCAGCAGTTGCGCGAGGCCGGCTTCAAGGTCGACCTGCAGGCCACCGACTGGCAGACCGTGGTGACCCGCCGCGCCAGCCAGAAGCCGCCCAAGGAGGGCGGCTGGAACATGTTCTTCACAAACTGGGTCGCGGCCGACGTCTCCGATCCGATCGTCAACGCGTCGATCACCGGTCGCGGCAAGAATGGCGGCTGGTTCGGCTGGGCCGAAGACCCGAAGATCGAGGAGCTGCGTGACAAGTTCGCGCGCGCCGGCTCGGCTGAGGAAAAGAAGAAGATCGCCACGGAAATCCAGACCGAGGCCTACGATCAGGTGATCTACGTTCCGCTCGGCCAGTACACCATTCCGAGCGCGTGGCGGAAGTCGCTGACCGGCGTGCTCGACGGCCCGGCGACGCCGATCTTCTGGAACATCGACAAGTCCGAGTAAGCCTGCGGCTTGGCGCAAAACAAATGGCCGGGACGTGTCCCGGCCATTTTCTTTTCGCGCTGTCGCGTGTCAGGTGTGGCTGTCGCGGAGCTGCTCCAGTCCGTCGCTGAGCGGTGGCCCGCCTTGTGGTGCGTTCTGCGGCGGGGAGGGACGCTCCTTGCGCTGATCGCATTGGTCGGTTGCGCGCTGCGCGGATGGATCGTCGTTCGTCATCGTCATGCTCCAATTGCGGCATGACAACGAATATGCAGTGCACGGGTTCCGAACCGGCGACCGCTAATCGCCGTGCTCTGGTCTCATGCTGCTCGGGCTCGACAGGCTCGTGAGCTGCGTCGGTCCGATACCGGTTCCGTTCATCCAGACCACCGCTCCAGCGGCAAACGCGAGCAGTCCGTACAGCATGATCGCGGCGCGGATCCATCGCCGCGCGCGGTCGTCGGGCGTAGCGTCGATCCGATTGCAGTTTGCAATCTCCATCGCCGATCTCCGACCAAAATTGATTTCGAAATGCGACGGCCGCGAACTGCGCGGCCGGAATTTCCAATGCGGGAAGAGTAAGACAGTCAGCGATTGCGGCGTGTGAACCACGCCACCGCCGGAAGACACGACGCGGCGAGCACCGCGACACTGGCCCTCCCGAGTAGTGGGTCCGCGCACGGCATGCGAAGGCTGGTGCGGGCGGTGGGAGTCGAACCCACACGACGTTGCCATCGAGGGATTTTAAGTCCCTTGCGTCTACCAGTTCCGCCACGTCCGCGTTGCGCCAGGCGCGCCGATTTTTAGCGCGTTTGGGCGCCGAGTGGAATTGTCATTATCCGGTGCTAACAAGTGAGCTTTCAAAGGCTTAAGCGGCGGCCCGCAATTCCATTTGCCTCGGAGGCCGAGCATTGGGATAAGCGGCGCGCCGCCGCGATTGAGCCTCAATCCGGACACCGGTGGCTGCTTTAGGCAATCTCAACACTGTCCGGTTAAGAAAGCTGAATGTCTGTTCGTTTCCCACGCCGCCTGATGCTGTCGCGCGCGGCGGCCGTCATCGCGCTGCTCGCCTCGGCCGCGGGCGTTTCCGGCTGCGCGCAGATCGGCGACACCGTGCCGTCGGCATTCGCCGACCCCGCCAAGTACGAGCTTTATGATTGCAAGCAGCTCGAGAACGAGCGCAGCAATCTCAAGACCCGCGCGGCGGATCAGGAAAAATTGATGGCCAAGGCGGAGACCGGCGTCGGCGGTACTGTCGTCTCCGAGATGGTCTATCGCAACGAGCTGATCTCGATCCACTCTCAGCAGAAGCTGGCGGATGAGGCCTGGCGCAAAGGCAAGTGCCATGAAAGCCCGCCGGACACGCCTGCGGCCGCTGCCCCCGCTGCTCCCACGCCGGCGGCGAAGGGCCCGCGCGCGCCACGGGGCCTCGTCCACTAAGCCTGCGTTGTTGCGATTGGCCGAGCTCAGGCGCGCCAGTCGTAAATCCAGTCCTGCCGCGCCAGCATGCGCTCCGGACCAATGGCGCGGATCGCCAGATCGCGCGCGATCGCCGCCGGCCCGCGCAAATGATAGATGCGGCCCTGCTGCCGCGCCAGGCGCTGCACTTTCAGCACGCGCCCGCGCCGCACCCGTGCGTAGCGCTTCAACGCGGCGGGAATACCTGCGGTGTTTTCCCCGGTGCTGTCCCTCAACGCCTTGGCGAGCACGGCCGCATCCTCGATCGCCATGCCGGCGCCTTGCGCGGCGAACGGCAGCATCGCATGCGCGGCATCGCCGAGCAGCGTCACCGCGCCTTCGCTCCAGCGGCCGATGTCGGGCAGGGTGAACAGTGCCCATTTGCGCCAGCCGTCGACCGCGCCGATCAGCATCCGCGCTGTCGCGGGCCAGCGCGCGGTGGCGAATGCACCCTTGATCTCGTTGATGTCGCCGGGCTCGCTCCAGCCCGGCCGGTTCCAGGTGCCCGATACGATCGCGACCACGTTGATCTGGCGTCCGGCCGAGATGGGGTAGGCGACGAGATGCGCGTCCGGTCCCATCCAGAGCTGTACGCGCGGTGCGGTGTATTCATGCGGCAGGGCGGTGGCGTCCAGCGTGCCGCGCCAGGCGATCAGGCCGGAGAATTGTGGCTGTACATCCGGAAACAAATGCCCGCGCACCGACGACCAGATGCCGTCGGCGCCGATCAGCGCAACGGCCAATTCCTCCTGCCGTGAATTGCCGCGGCGTTGGACGACCGTGAGGCCTCGCGCATGCTTGGTCACATCCTCGAACTGGCAGCCGAGCCGCAGATCGATATCGGGATGGTCGCTCGCGGCGGCCTGCAGCGCGGCCTGCAAATCGGCGCGGTGGATCACCCAATAGGGTGCGCCGGCGCGGAACTCGGCGGCCTGGCCAAGCGGCATCCGTGCGATCTCGCCACCGGCTCGTGCGCTCAGGATGTTGACGGATTCAGGCGTGACCGCGCGCCGCGCAAGCGGTTCCTTCAGCCCGAGCTCGACCAGGATGCGGCTCGCATTGGGAGAGAGCTGGATGCCGGCGCCGGCTTCCTCGAGCCGTTCGGCCTTCTCCAGCACGACGACGCGAAAGCCCTGTGCCGCCAGTGTCAGCGACGCCGTCAGTCCTCCGATCCCGGCGCCTGCAACGATGACGGTTCGCGTCAGCGCCACGGAGCGGTCAGGCGACCTTGTCTTTCAGCACGCATTCCGGCGGCCGCGCTTCGCCGGCCGCGAGGTCGGACGCGAAGCGATAGAGCGTCGAGCAGTACGGGCAGATAATCTCGTTGTCGTTACCGAGGTCGAGGAACACGTGCGGGTGGTCGAACGGCGGGTTGGCGCCGACGCACATGAACTCCTGCGATCCGATTTCGATCACCGAGACACCGGCATCGTTATGGAAGTGCGGGACGACGTGGTCGGACATATTCTCACCTTGATGGCAACGATGGGCAGACGCAATCAACAGCATGCGGCATCGCGAAATGCCGCGCACCATACTGGCGGGAACAGTTGATTCCTAGAGCCCCGATGGCTCATTTGCTCATGCAAATTCGACACAATCTTGTCGTCCCAGAGAAGCCCTCCTTTGGTCGGAGCCGTTGTGTCGCAAAAACGGCACACTATCTCCAAGGCGAATAAAACTAGAGGTTTTAGCGGAATGAATCGGGTGCGCGTCAGCTTGGCGGTGGTCGGCGTGGCAGCAAGTGCTGCCGTGGGCGCGGCTATTTGGCCGCACGCCCGTGATGCCGGCACCGTGCTGGCGGCGCGGGACGATCCCGCTGCGCTCGCCGACATCAGGCTCAATTCCGTGCTGCGCAACAACCCGGCGTTGATCTCCGACAATATCGAGGCGGCGCTGGCCTCCGGCGATGCCGACCTTGCGGCCAGCTTTGTCGAACTCGCCGGCGAGAAGAACATCGCGCTCAGTGATGATCTCACCAAGCGCGTCGATGATGCGCGCGCCGAGCAATCATCCGGCGTGCATTTCGCCAAGGGCTTTGCCACCGGCCTGGTGACCGGCAACGCCCACGATGTCGCAAGCCTGTCCGGCACCGTCGCCGGCGACCTGTTCGTGTTCGGTGATGTCAGGGACGTCGTGCGCGAGGGCAAGCACCTCGTGATGGGCGAGGACACCGACCAGCTGGTGCTCGGCCTCGCCGCCGCCGGGCTTGCGGTGACCGCGGCCACCTATGTGTCGGTCGGCGGTGCCGGGCCGCTGCGCGCCGGGCTGACGCTGGTCAAGGATACGCGCAAGGCGGGACGGCTGAGCGAGGGGATGATCGAATGGGCCGGGCGTTCGACCCGCGAGGTCGTCGACCAGCCGGCGCTGCGCGAGGCGGTCGCATCCGGCTCGGTGCTGCGGCCGGTGGAAACCGCAACCGCGATCCGCGCGGCCTTCCGCGCCGAGAAGGCCGGCGCCCTGGTGCGCGTCGCCAAGGACGTCGGGCGCATCGGCGAGGCGGCCGGGGTTCGCGCTGCGCGGGATACGCTCAAGGTCGCCGAGAACCCGAAGGAGATCGCGCGGGCGGCGCGGATCGCCGAGGTCAAAGGCGGACAGACCCGCGCGATCCTGAAGCTGCTCGGCCGCGGCGCGCTGCTGCTGGCGGCCGGGGCATTCAATCTCACCATGTGGCTGTTCGGCGCCCTGCTGGCGCTGTTCGGCTTCCTGTCGTCGATCAAGGCCACCACCGAACGGGCCACCGCCTGGTGGCTCAGACGAAGCAAGGTGCTGCGCCTGAAGCGGCAGATGGCCGCTCAGGCTACCTTGGCGAGTATGCCCGCCCAGGGTTAGGCTTGCGGTCGCCGGTCGATCGCCAATCGCAAATCCCAAGAACAAACGGAATGGATGATGCCGAGTTTCCATCACGGCGATGTTGAAATTGCCTATATCGACGAAGGCGCGGGCGAACCGATCGTGCTGGTGCACGGCTTTGCCTCGAGCAAGAACGTCAACTGGATCTACCCGACCTGGGTGTCCGATCTCGTCAAGGCCGGCCGTCGGGTGATCGCGCTCGACAATCGCGGCCACGGCGAATCCGCCAAGCTCTACGATGCCGCGCAGTACGAGATCGCGACCATGGCCGGCGACGTGATCGCGCTGATGGACCATCTCGGAATCGCGCGCGCCGACATCATGGGCTATTCGCTCGGCTCGCGGATGACGGCGATCCTGGCGCGAGAGAATTCCGATCGGGTGCGCTCGGCGATCCTCGGTGGGATCGGCATCGGACTGATCGAGGGCGGCGGCCCCGGCGAGGCGGTCGCGCTGGCGCTGGAGGCGCCGTCGCTCGACGATGTCACCGACCCGGTCGGCCGTACCTTCCGCGCCTTTGCCGATCAGACCCGATCCGACCGCCGCGCGCTCGCCGCCTGCCTGCGCGGCTCGCGCCGCCTGATGACGCGCGATGAGGCGGCCGGCATCCGCGTGCCGGTTCTGATCGCGGTCGGCAGCAAGGACGAGATCGCGGGCTCGGCGTCAGCGCTCGGCCGGATCATTCCGGGTTCGGAGGTGCTCGACATTCCGAACCGCGATCACATGCGGGCGGTCGGCGACAAGGTCTACAAGACCGGGGTCATCGACTTCCTGTCGCGCCGAAAATAGATCGTCGGCTTCATCCCTGGCGAAGGCGCGCGCGGCCGCGATCAGCACCACGAAGGTCGCGACCCACACCATGCGCGCGCCGTAGCGGTCGTGCGGTCCCGAGATCACGCCGCAGACAAAGGCATTGCCGAGCAAGGCGAGCGTGACCGTGCCCGCCAGCAGCGTCAGATCGTCGAGCCGCCGTTGCCACAGGCCGCGGCCGAACAGGATGACGACCAGGAGCATCGAGCCCAGCGCGACCGGCACGTGGATGCGGTTGATCGCGGTGAAGTCGAGGTGCCAGCGTTGCTGCCGCGCCGCGCGCATCGGCCGGACCTGTTTGGGAATGTAGCGCTCGATGATGCCGTAGGTATGCGGGATCCAGCCATTGGTGCCTTCACCGGTCGCGACATGCACGAGCTGGTCGGCGGTTGCGGCCAGTGCCGCCTTGGCCTGCCATTCCGGATATTCGGCCAGCGAGCGCAGCACGATGGTGCCCATCTCGTCATTCAGTCCCTTGAAGCGGCCGAGCGTGTTGAACATGCTGTTGCCCCACAGGAAGTCGTCGGCGGTTGGCGGCAATTCGTTGCGATAGGGGCAGAGCTTCAGCTGCTCCGTCGCGCAATGATCGTGCAGGTATTGCGCGACGATGCCATCCTGCAGCATGCGTCCGAAGGCGACGCCATAGCCGCCGGGCGTCCAGGCCAGCTGTCCGGACAGCGCAAAGTTCGCGGCCAGCAGCATCGCCGCGCCGACGACGGTGGTCAGGCTGCCTTGCACCAAGCCCGCGACCGGGATGCGCCGGCCGAGCCACGGACGCAGCATCCAGCCGACGCAGCACAGGCCGAGCAGCACCGCCAGCGTCGCGCTGTGCGTGGCGGCCGAAAACGCGATGAACGCGAACAGCACCGCCTTCTCCAGCGTCGAGATCCGTTCGCCGTGCAGGATGAGGATGAAGAGCGCGAGCACCGAAAGGCCGGCGAAGATGTCGGTCAGCAGCATGCTGGCCAGCCAGGGCAGGGCGGTGGTTGCGATCAGCGCGAGGCTGATCGCAATCAGCCGGACCGGCCGGGCGAGGTCGAGCACGCGCAGCGTCAGTTGCAGGATCCACAGCGTCGCCAGGGTCTGGATGCCGAGGTTGAGCCAGAAATCCGATGTCTCGCCGACATGGAGGTAGATGCCGAATACCGTGGACCGGCTCGGCACCAGGTAGCCCTCATACCAGCGCGCCAGATAGCCGCCGGTATCCCATTGGAGCAGCGGATAGCCGTTCCAAAAGGCGGGGGCGAGCAGCAGGAGGGGGATGGCAATGGTCGCGATCCAGACCGACCGTGCGTCGGTCAGGCGGGCACCTAAACTCTGGGTATTGATGATGTTTCCCCCTTTTATTGGGGCCGACCATGCCCAAAACCACACTGGGGACGAAATCCGCCAATAGTTGCAGAAGCACGGCTTGATTTCGGCAAAATCCCGACCAATTCCCCTAGACGCCGGCCCCGGGGGTGTTCGGCTGGGGTTTACCGTACTGAGCCATCCCGGGACGCGCTGGGTCCATCGTGCTATAACGCACATCAGAACAACCGAATTGCGAGAGCAGCTATGGCAGTTCATCAGGTCAATCCGCAGGGAGGCAAGCTTGCGGCGCTCGATCCGATCTGGGATCGAATCCGCGGCGAGGCGGAGGACATCCTGCGGCGCGAGCCGGAACTCGCATCCTTCATCTATGCGACCGTGCTGCATCATGAGCGGCTGGAAGATTCGGTGGTCCATCGCATCGCCGAGCGGCTCGATCACGCCGCGCTGTCGGGCGATTTGATCCGCCAGACCTATGGCGAGGCGTTGCGCGATGCGCCCGATATCGGCAACGCGTTCCGCGCCGACCTCGTTGCCGTCTATGACCGCGATCCGGCGACCTCGCGCTTCATCGATCCCTTGCTCTACTTCAAGGGCTTTCACGCGCTGCAGACGCATCGTCTCGCGCACTGGCTGTATCAGAAGGGCCGCAAGGATTTTGCATTCTACCTGCAGAGCCGCTCCTCGGCCGTGTTCCAGACCGACATCAACCCGGCCGCCAGGATCGGCCGCGGTATCTTCCTCGATCATGCCACCGGTTTCGTCTGCGGCGAGACGGCGGTCATCGAGGACGATGTCTCGATCCTGCATGGCGTCACGCTCGGCGGTACCGGCAAGGAGAACGAGGATCGCCATCCGAAGATCCGCCACGGCGTGCTGATCGGCGCCGGCGCCAAGATCCTCGGCAATATCGAGATCGGTCATTGCGCGCGCATCGCGGCCGGCTCGGTCGTGGTCAAGCCGGTGCCGCACAACGTCACGGTCGCGGGCGTGCCGGCGAAAATCGTCGGCGAGGCCGGCTGTGCCGAGCCGTCGCGCACCATGGACCAGATGCTCAGCGCGATCGGGCTTTGATTTCATTCGCTTTCTGATCGCGGCGAAAACGCGCCCAAACAAGAGTCGTGTGCGCAACATCACGTCGCCAAAGCCTGAAAAGGCTCTGGCGATCTTGGCCGTCTCGTCCTAAAACTCCCCCGAAAATCATCGACCCGATTGGAGACGGCCGTGGACGTTCAGGAAGTCAGGAAGCTCGACGCGTATCTGAAGCGCGTGTTCAGCAATCCCAAGATCCGCGTGGTGCCGCGGCCCAAGAAGGACGACTCGGCCGAGGTCTATATTGGCGAGGAGTTCATCGGCGTGCTGTTCGTCGACGACGAGGACGATGATCGCTCGTTCCAGTTCCAGATGGCCATCCTGGAAGAAGATCTGGCTGAATAGGGCCGAACAGCCTCGCTGCCGGCCCAAGCCGTCGTATGACCGCTGGCGCCGGTGGCCATTCGCGCACCGCCGCGCGGATCAGCGGTCCGACAAGCCCGGGGCTTCGCGATGGCGAAGCGCACCGGTCGCCGGGTCCAGGGAACGCGACCAGGGAACGCGACTCAGGCGCCGCGTGAAAGCAATGCCGGCACAATCAACGACAGGCCCGCGAGCAGTAGCAACGTAAGCACGACCTTGCGGAATATCTCGTCGTCGATCTTTCCGTATAGCTTGAAACCGCTCCAGAGGCCGGCGAGCAGAAATGGCAGACCCAGCCCGTACAATTTGAAGGTTTCCGTCGTGAAGGCGCCGGTGATCCCCATCGAAATCGAGATCACGACGAAGGCGGCGAACAGGACCGGCTGGAACACCGCGCGCTGCGCGTCCCTCGTCCAGCCGCGCCATTGGCAGGAGATGGTCGAGATGATGCCGCCAAGTCCGGTGAGTCCGCCGACCAGCCCGTTGACGAGGCCGATGGCGATGTCCGGCGCGATGCCGATCTTCATCGGCCTGAACGCCGGTCGTGCCAGGCTGTAGATCGCATAAAGCACCAGCAATGTCCCGACGCCAAATCGTAAGTGGACCGGGCTGAGATAGGTGAGCAGGACCACTCCAGTCGGGATGCCAATCGTCGTGCCAAGCGACAACGGCCAGATGGCGTGCCAATTCAGCGCCCGACGCAATTTCAGGATGCCGTACCCCTGCGTGAGCAGGCCGTAGCCCGCGATCAGCGCCGCTGTCTGGATCGGTGTGATGATGTGCAGCCACACACCTGACACCACGAGGCCCATCGCAAACCCCGAAAGGCCGCTGACGAACCCGCCGGCAAGAGAGGCGAGAACAAAAAGAACGAGACCCACTCCATCCATCGGTCACTCCCCCAAAAGCGAGGTGACGCACACTTGGATGTCAATTCCATCTGACGGGGAGGATGCGGATCCCCGAGTTTGCTAACCGGCTGTTGCCGGCTGATCGCCGGCTTACCTATCTGCTTCTCCGTAGGTGATTTGATCAAACAGTGTCACACTGTCGGCCTTGGTCCACAGCCCCACTTTGCCCGCATCGCCGAACGTGGAATCCTCGACCTCGAACAGTTGCTTGCCGTTGAAAGATACAATGAAGCGCGAGGCTTTGAAGTCGATCCGCAGCGTGTGCCAGGTATTGGACGGCACCTTGATATCGATTCCATAGCCTCCCTTGCGGCCGACAATGTCGAGCGGGCTCCGCACGCCGTTCACAGTCTTGTAGAGGACGACATTGTCCTCAAGTGCGTTGGCGCGGGTCACGTAGTAGTTGTTCGCGTCCTTCGCTCGCCAGACAATACCGGCGGCGCGGTCCTGGGATCCTGCGAGAGCCTTGAACCTGACCTCGACGAAGCCGTCCTTGATGCTGGTGTCGTCCTTCAACAGCAGCGGGTAGGTCGCTCGGCCAGATTGCTTGAGCACCTTCGATTTCGACGGCGCCGTCGCATCGTTTTCGACCGTCCATCTCGATTCGCCCGATCCCGTGACGGTGGCAGTCCAGCCGTCGGGCGCGACGCCGATCTGGGTACTCTCAAAACCGACTGCGTAACTTGACATGTCGTTCACTCCCAAGACGAGCAGCGTAGCTGCGACGATGGCCATGAGCCGTTGGGGATGGGGCATTTCCCGGCTCCCGTCAGGTCGAGAATTCCGGCATGCGGACGTGTTGTGAAATGCGTACTGACCGAGCGCTGAATCATTCGAGCCTGGACCCTTAAACGGGAGGCTCCGCCGGGGCGGGAAGTTGGTCGAGTCCCGCGATTCCCATTGCGCGTAATGCAATGTGGAATCCTTGGCAAATTGATCAGGGAGAGTTGGAGGCTTGCTCTTGTCCATGTGCGCATGACCTCGACAAGTCGAGCGTTGCACAGTTCTTGGACCGAAGCCTCAAGGGGAGACCGTAATTCCCCTGCGAATGTTTTAGTCCAGCGAAGCGACAAAGGCAATACGCGCCGACCGGTACCGCCATGGAATGCGTCACGGAGCCTGTCATCCGGCGGCGCTGCGCGTCGACCAAATGGCACGCGTTGACGGCGTTACCCCTTCGCGCTGTGCATCTGCGCGGAGAGACGGTTCATCGCGGTGGCGATGTCGCGCCACTGCGCAAGCCAGCTGCGCGGAAAGCGAAAGATCAGGTCGGCGCCGTCGATGCGCCGCTCACTCAGGCACATGCCGGGCGTCGAGGTATCGCGCGTGCAGCGCGCGGTCAGCTGCGGCGCGCTCGCGGTGAACAGGTCCTCGCCGCCATAGGGCGTGCCGTCGCGGAACGCGCGCGCCGTCAGGCCGTCATCAATGTTTGCGCGCTCGTCGAGATAGCGCGGATAGATCGTGCGCAGCCGCATGTCCGGCGCGAGTGAATCGTGATGCGCCGCGATCGACACGAAGATCCTGTCGATCGGCTGTACCTTGTCCTCGACCGTATCGGCGCTGTAGTGCTTCGGCGCGGCAGGCGCTTCCAGCGACGGATAGAGGAAGCTCAAATCGACGCGCTCCTGCGGACCGGAGTGGCGCTGGATCTTCATGCGCACGGCCATCGTCGGCACGTTGAACAGCGTGCCGCCGACGCTCACCGGCAGCCGCGACGGATCGCTCGGCGGGATGGTCGTGTAGGTCGGCCACAGCAGATAGGCGACAAGCGCGACCGCGCCGGCCGCGATCACCGCCGAGGCGATGATCGGAACGAGATGCGCGCGCGGATTGCGGCGGGTGTCGCGGGCGAGATGCTGGGCGGTCGAGAGAAGCGTCATGAGCGAGGCTGAGATCAGGTCGGGAGTGGCCGAATCATCTGCCGAATATGCCACGTGGCGGGGAATTTCCGTACGATTCCAATGGAATCCGGGACCGAATGGCCATGCGCAAACACCGCGTCTGACGTGTCCGGTTAACCTTTCCTTAAGGATGATGTGGCGGCAGGCTGCCAATTCTGCGAAGCAGGGCGGGTGGCCTGTTGCGTAGCGGAAGTTCCGATGTCGCCCGATACCTTGAATTCCCTGTTCTCGCTCTTGATCGGTTTCGCGCTCGCGGGCGCGCTGGCCAACGGTTACCAGGCGATGGCGGAGCGCCCGGCCGGTTTCGGCCTGCTGCAGGAGGGCGCGGCGCCGAAGACCTTCGCCGCGGTCCCGTTCCTCGTCTTCGCCGCACCGTTCATCATCATGCGCAACACGCTGCGCGGGGCACGCATCGAGCGCCGCCGCTTCGAATTCGTGATGATGGCAACCGTCATCTCCGGCTTCTGGAGCCTGATGTCGGGCACCTTCTTCGTGATGACGCTGCGCGCTGCGGGCGTGCTGGCCTGATCCGATCGTGATCCGCGGCCGATCACGGTCGCGCTTGCTTGAAACCATGTCGGTGGTCGTGCCAAGGTCTCCTGCGATCAGAGCTTCGGTTCTGATTGAATCAGAAACCGAAGCTCTGGATTTTCGTTTCGACGCGTTTTCTTCACGCGAACCGGTGTCCACTTCGCTCGAAAACGCTCCAGGGAGACCTCAATGGCGATCTACGAACTCGACGGGCAGGCGCCCGATCTTCCCGCCGACGGCAGCTACTTCATCGCCGACAATGCCGTTGTGATCGGCAAGGTCCGCCTCAAGTCCGCCGCGAGCGTCTGGTTCGGCGCCGTGCTGCGCGGCGACAATGAGTGGATCGAGATCGGCGAGGGCTCCAACGTCCAGGACAATTCCACCCTGCACGTCGATCCCGGCTTTCCCCTCAGCATCGGCAACAACGTCACCATTGGCCACAATGCGATCGTGCACGGCTGCACGCTGGAAGACGGCGTGCTGATCGGGATGGGATCGATCGTGATGAACGGTGCGCGGATCCGGCGCGGCAGCGTGGTCGGTGCCGGCTCCGTCATCACCGAGGGCAAGGAGTTTCCGGAAAATTCCCTGATCATCGGTGCACCGGCCCGCGTGGTACGTACGCTTGACGCTGCGCAGGCCGAGGCGTTGTCGCGGCCGGCGAAGTCCTACGCGATCAGGGGTCCGCAATACAAAGCGGGACTGAAGAAAATCGGCTGAGGCCTCAGCGCTTGCGGCCGCGCTTGCGCGCGGCGTTCGCTGCCGTAGTGCGAGGCTTCGCTGCGTCCTGCGGTCTCGTTGCTTCCTGAAGTCTTGCGCTCTTGCGCAGCGCATCCTTCAGGTCGATCGGAATGCCGTGCTTCTTGAGCAGGTCGGCGAAAGCCTCGTCCGCGAGCTCCTGCAAGGTCGCCATCCGGTCGCGCCCGAGCTGCTTCAGCTTGTCGAAAGTGTCGTCGTCAAACTCGATCAGCTTGCGCAAATTGCATTGCTCCCAAACTGTATTGCTCCAACGCCTGTCGGAACCGGCGTTTTGCGGACTCGTTGACGTCCGCAAAGGAGAATTGCCATGCGCAAACTATCTGTCACCACCGCGCTCGCGACAATCGCGATTGTGCTGGCGCCGGCGGTTACCGTCGCCCAAGGTACCGGGAGCGGCGCCGGGACCGGCAGCCCTTCGTCAGCCAGCCCGACATCGCCGCAAGCCACTTCACCGCCGGCCGGGACCAACAGCGCCGGGACCGCGCAATCCTCCGGCGGCCCCAACGCCGGCAGAGGCGTTACCACCGGATCGGCAACGACGACCGAGAGCGTCGACAAGGCCATCGCCGACGAGAACAAGGCGGTCGAGCGCCGTACGAAAGGTATCTGCCGCGGCTGTTAACTTCTGACGGCCGCGCTTCGATGAACGCGGGTCGCGCAGATGTGAGCGCGACATAGGCGCGCGGTGGAAGCCGCGGTCCTAGATTGGGTTAGCATGCGCGGGACGCGGCGGAGGAGGCTTGAAAACAAAGCCTTTGAAAAAAGGAGTAACGGGTGATGTTGCGTAAAACGATGATTGCCTTGCTGGCGACGGCCTCGGTCGGTCTGTTCACCGTCGATGCTGCGTCGGCACGCGGTGGCTTCGGTGGCGGCGGCTTTCATGGTGGTGGCGGCTTCCGCGGCGGTGGCGGATTTGGCGGCTTCCACGGCGGCGGCGCTGCATTCCGGGCGATGGGCGGAGGCGGTGGCTTCCGGTCGGCTGCGATCGGCGGCGGCGGTTGGGCCGGCCGCGGCTGGCACGGCGGAGGCTGGCGTGGTGGCGGCTGGAACGGTGGCTACTATCGGCGCGGCTGGGGCGGCTGGGGCTATCCGCTCGCGGCGGCAGCGGTCGGCTTCGGGCTGGGCTATGGCGCCTACGATTACTATGACGGCTACTACGGCAATCCGTACTACGCGGGCTACGGCTACGACGATGGCTACGGCTACGGTTACGGAGGCTGTTACGTCGTGCGCCGCGGCGTGATGACACCGTATGGCTGGCGCGTTCGGCCGGTGCAGGTTTGCAATTGAGCCATTCGCTCACGCATGGCCGGTCCATTCGGTCGCCATGCTGATGGTCTTGCAATGATCGGCGCTGCCGGCGTTTCGATGCCCGGCCGCCGCGCTGGGTCCCGCACTGGTATGCAGCTTGCACCGCCTTGCAGCAGTCTGTGCGTGAGCGCGCCGCGAAAACAAATGGCCCGGCTGCGATTGAAGCCGGGCCCAGAGGACATCAACGATGCTGACCATTCCTGACCTGACATTGCTGCTCATGGTGGTTGTTGCGAGCCTTGCCGTTGCGCTGATCTACATGCTGCGCGAGCTCGAGCCGAAGCTTGCGCGGCTGCGACTGCGAAGTGGTCGCGCCTTACGCGATCGCACCGAATAGCGCGGCAATTCCGTTCGCCGCAGCTTTGGCCGCGGTGGTGCTGCGCATCCAGAGTCGTCAGCAGAGCACGCCGTATTTCTTCAGCTGGTCTGCATCTTTCGCGCGGCGAGGGCCGCCTTCGGGATCTCGAGCCGGAGCTTTCCTGCTGGGCGGTCCCGAGCGGGATTCAAGGACCCCAAAAAACAAGGCCGTCGACGTAGTATACCGTCAACGACCTTGCCAGCCCCGGATATTGAAATCGGCTCACGCCATCCGGTCATTCGAAGATGACTCGGATTCGAAGGCCGATGTGTGAACCAGTTCACAAAGTCAGGATTAATTCACGGTAACGGGCACTCATGATCGGCCGCCGCCGGCCGCCCTCGAGCCCGAAAGTTCCCCATTAGATGATGATCTTGCTGGGGATTTGGCGCATTTTTATGACTGGTCACCTCGCCGGGCAGGGGCTTTTCCGGGAGGCGTCAACCGCGCGACCTGTGGCGCTTCCGGTTGGCGCTACGGGTGGCCTTCGAGCGCTTGCGCGGCGACGGCTCGGCCGCCGGCTCGTTGGCCTGCGCGCTCGCCAGCGACTGGCGCAAACCCTCGACCTGTTCGGTCAGCGCGGCGACCTGGTCGGAGAGCTTCTTCGCATCGGCCGCCTGCAAGGCGAACTGCTTGCGCATGGTCAGCAGCTGGTCCTGCACCTCCTGGAGCTGGTCGATGGATTCCTGCTGGGTCACCTCCATGCCCTTGGTCTTTTCCACCAGGGCCTCGGAGACCTGCGCGGTCCGCGCCTGCAACTGCCGCGCAGCCACCGTGCGGTCGGTCTCCGGCACGTTGCCGGTGTAGGCGCGCCACAGCGCGATCGAGCCGATCCCGAACAGCACGAGCACCAGCGCCACGGCGCCGATCGCGATCGGCTGCACGCCAATCAGGCTGCTGGCTTGTGAATTCCGGGGGGCAAGTTCGACCATGCGACCAACAACCGGACGTCAATTGAAAGGTTCGAAATAGCACAAACCCCGGCGCGGGCAAAACCGGGGGGTGTGTAGACCACTGCGGCAGCAGCGAAATTTGTATCATATGTTAGTCTTCGGCCGTGCTGCCCGGCCCGCGCGAGGCACGATCGGCTCTGGCCGACCCGAACTCAAGCTCCCCGAATTCAGCCTCTGGGCGCGATCAGGCCGACCCGCATGTCCTTTGCCAGATAGACGCAAGCGCCATCGGCGAGCACCCGGCCGTCGGCGATGCCCAGCACCAGCCGGCCGCGCCTGGCCTGGCGTATGTCGACCTCATAGCGCACCAGCCTGACATCCGGCGTGATGTGCCCCCTGAACTTGACCTCGCCGACCCCGAGCGCGCGGCCCTTGCCCGGCGAGCCCGACCAGCCAAGCCAGAAACCGATGATCTGCCACATGGCGTCGAGGCCGAGGCATCCGGGCATCACGGGGTCGGCGGCAAAGTGACAGGCGAAGAACCAGTGGTCCGGTGCAATCTCGAGTTCGCCGACGACGTGGCCCTTGCCGAACGCGCCGCCGTCCAGGCTGATCTCGGTGATGCGGTCCATCATCAGCATCGGCGGTGCCGGCAACTGCGCATTGCCCGGGCCGAAATAGCCGCCTTCGCTCGAGCGCAGCAGATCCTGCTTGCTGTAGGACGATTGCGGAGCGTGAAAATCGTGCGGATTGAACAGGATGGCCATCGATGTTTGGGTTCTGGCTGAAGCTTAGCTGCGGCTGCGCCGCGTGGCCCTTGGCCGCCCTGATGGGGGTTTGGCAGGCAGGCGCAGCGCGGCGGCCATGAAGGCCCAGATGTCGCCGGTCAGCCTCGCCGGATCAGGCCGTCTTTCGCTCATGAGCGCGCCGATCAGCGCCTGGCGGATGCCGCCGATCATCAGCGCGATGGTGAGGTGAGGGTCGATGCCGCCGGGCACGATCCCGTCGCGCTGGGCCGCCTCGAGCATGCGGGCGCCGGCTGCAAGCTGCCGGCCGGTGAAGGCGGTCTCGACATCGAGCACCTCGGGCGCGCGGCTGAGCGGTCCGATCACGAGGGGCGCAAACGGGTGATCGTAGTGAAAGGCGACATAGGCGCCGATCCGCGCCTTCTCCCGGTCGGCCCAGTCCGTGGCGGACAGCTTGGCACCGCCGAATGCCGCCGCATCGAGTTGTTCATAGAAGCCTTCGACCACGGCGGCGATCAAGCCGGCTTTCGATCCGAAGTGATGGTAGGCGAGCCCGACCGAGACCTGCGCCCGCCTTGCGACGGCCTGCATCTCGAGGTGCCCGTGGCCCTCGATGAGCTCGGCCTGCGCTGCCGAGAGCAATCGTTCCCGTGTCCCCAAGCTCGCCGCGTCCATCATGGGCCCATTTGCTGAATTGAATTCAATTCAATATGGTCGATGCTAGGATGTCAAGCCGCCGACGCGGATGGCAGAGCGAGCCGGTGAAGGGATGCGATGGCGTTTGCAATCAAGACCGAGATCCGAAATCCGCGGGCGAAGGTGTTCACCTTCACTGCACAGAAGACCATGTATGGCGGCAAGCACATCGCGGCCGACGATGTCGTGTTCGTGTTCGCGAGCGAGAACGAGGGCGGCAGCGGCCTGATCGCCCGCGCGATCGTCGCGTCGGCCGACGCGACACCGCGCAAGATCGGCGTCATCAGGCAGACGCCGCGCGTCAGCATCACGGTCAGACGCACCGCATCCGCGGCGCGGCTGTTCGGGCGCGACCAACTCAAGCGCTTCAAGGATTGGGGCGATGGCCGGCCCGAGACTGAGCTGAATTTCAAATTCTATCGCCAGGCCACCAACAAGATCGTCGGCATCTCAGACGAGACCGCGGCGTTTCTCGAGCGGTTCTTCTAGGCGTCGATCGACGCCGCTCAAAAAGGGTGCGGCCAGCCTTTGGGGGAAGGCTGGCCGCGCGCGAACCGGTCTGGGACGGGGAGGGGTGGGGATGTGACCGGGTCGCGAACTCGAAATTTCCTGTTCTGCTCAGCGCGAGCTTGCCGTTGCAACGGCCGGGCGGTTGTCACCGAGCGAGACCCACACATTGGGATCGCCCTGCGACTGCCGCTTGACGAAGCGGTAGCCAGTGTCGGTCCAGGCGACGATGCTCTCGTTCTGGTTATCGAGCACGAACTCGCCCTTGTCGGTCTTCACCGTCAGCACCGCGTGGCCTTCGCCCTTCTTGTCGCGGACCACCGTGATCAACAGCGCCTCGCGGGGCCAGCCGGCGTCCATCAGCATCTTGCGCTTCAGGAGCACGTAGTCCTCGCAGTCGCCGTAACCGTCTGATGGCAACGACCATTTCTCGATCACGCCCCAATGATCCATGTCGGTCATCGGCTTGATGGATTCGTTGACCCACTTGTTGACACGTACGAGGTCCCGCCAAGCGGTCTGCGACAACACGATGTCGCGTGGTTGCGTCGCGCCGCCGCGGCATTCGCCCGGATTGTCGGCACAGAATTCGACCCAGCCGATCGGCGAACGCGCAACGTCACCCAGGCTGGCGTAGACCACGTCGCCGGCCTTGGCCGACACGCACGTCGCAAACAGAATGGCGGCAACCGCCAAACCTTTCCCCTGTCCCCTGAACCCAAACATCGTGGCCCCCGTTCTTCTTGTTGGGACCACGTTTCGCACAAAGCTTTTGCGCCGCCGCTAAGTACGCAAAGTAGATTTGACGCGAATACTGGTAAAACCTGCGGCGAATTCGAACTGTACTTGAATCGAATTCGCGTAAAATTTGAAACAACTGCAATTGATTCAAATTTTATGCATTAACGCGGCGAGCGCTGCGCCAGCGCGGTTTGTTGCGTCAAACGCTGTGGCCGTTAACCGCCGATTTTCACCGGGCCAAACGCGCCGAAGGCGGCCACCGGTGCACCGGTGACCGCCTTCGCGGGCCAAAACGGGGGTCTTGAGCGCTTTTTCGCTTTACCTCGCGGTAACGCTCTCTTCGAGCGTTTCCGCCGATTGCTCGTGAACGAACTCGAGCGCGAAGCCTTCCTCGAGATTTCGCACCACGCGGGCCTGTACCCGCCCGAGCATCACGAGCGATTTCAGCGGCGGGCGGTTCTCGGCGGCAATCGCAGCACCGGACAAGGAAAGGTCGATGATGCGGCAGGTCATCCGCGTGCCGTCTTCCTGGGTCAGCAGGGCGATCGGGTTGCGCGGCACGATACGGTCGTGGCGGCGATCCTCGGGCAGATTGAGGATGTCGCGGTTGGCGAGCCAGGTCAGCTGCGCGGCGAGCTTGTCGCGCTTGCGCGCGGTGGCGCCGATCGTCATCGCAAAGCCGTTGTCGATGATGCGGGTGATGCGCCCCTCGACCCGGCCGATATGGTCGAGATAGGCGATCACGCGGTCGCCGACATTGCCGATGCCCGGCGCCAGCAAAGCGAGGCCGCCCGGCGACATGTTGATAATCTGGCAGGGAAACTCGCGCCGGTCGGGCAGCATGTAGCGGCCGAGCAGGTGCACCTTGACGCGCTGGAAGCGCCGCCGCTCCTCGGCTACGGGGACGACGGTAGTTTTCTTCTGTGCAAACGACATCACGACAAACCCGGCCACCGTCCATTCGGAGCCCCGACGACCCTAAGGCTGATAGGGTTAACGGGGCGTTACGGTTGAGGCGGGGAACCCGCACACGGTGCAAGAGAAGCGTGAGTGGATCCCGCATGGCCCCGAAGGGGGCAGGGCCGCGCATCAGGTTCGCCGAACCACCGCGACATGACCTGAGCGGCTTCATCGAGATGGGGGGCGGTGTCGGCGGCCCATGCCACGAAGCCGTCGGGGCGTACAAGCACGGCATTGAGGCCCAGCCGATCCCGCGCGTCGCTTGCGACATAGCCGATCCGGCCACGCCAGCGATCGGCAAGTGCTTGCAGAGGAGAGTGCGGATCGAGGTCCAGCAGCAGGCCGCGCCCGTTCCTGAGCAGTTCGCCGAGCTTCGTGCCGCAGGCGAGCTCGAAGTCGGGGGCGCTGCGTCCCGCCAGCGGATGGTTGCCGCCAAGATCGTAGCGCAGCGAAGCGCCCCACACGCGCTCGGCAAAGTAGGTCGTGCCGTCTGATGTCGCGATCAGGTCGCGGATGATGGTCTCGAGCGCGCGCGAACTTCGGCTTGGCCGCATCAGCGCGACCTGGGCGCGCGACCAGTCCAGCACCTGCGCGCCCACCGGATGCCGCTCACGCGAATAGCTGTCGAGCAGATCCGCTGGGGCGTCGCCGCGGATCGTAGCCGCGAGCTTCCAGCCGAGGTTCATCGCATCGCCCAGCCCGAGATTGAGCCCCTGGCCGCCGAGCGGAGAATGAATATGCGCGGCATCGCCCGCGAGCAGCACGCGCCCCTTGCGGTAATCCGTCGCCTGACAGGCGCGATCCGTCCAGGTGGTGGCAAGCCGGAGCGCCGTCAACGTGATGTCCGTGCCGGAGACGCGGCGCAGCACCGCCTGCACATGCTCGCGCGTGATCGGCCGGGTTCGGTGGAAGGCGCCGCCGTCGAACTCCACCATCGCGATCGTGCCGGGCCGTGCGTAGGTATACATGCCCGTCGGCGTGTAGTGACGGCCCGCGCGGAGCTTGTCCGGATCGGCGATCTCGACCTCGACCGAATAGCCGGTGAACTCGGGATCGGTGCCGACGAATTCAAAGCCGCCGGCCTTGCGCACCATGCTGCGGCCGCCGTCACAGCCGACCAGCCAGCGTCCGTGGAAAGTCACGTCCCCGGTGCGAACGGTGACGCCGTCGTCCGACTGATCGAACGCATCGACACTCAGGCCGCGCCTGATCTCAACCCCCAGCGCGGTTGCGCGCGCGGCGAGAGCGGATTCGAGCGCCGCCATCTCGACCGCCATGCTGGTGCCTGCCGGGCTCGGCAGGCGAAACGGCCATTTCGACGTGTCGATATCATCGTGATAAAACTGGATGCCGGCAAAATGCCCGTCCGGGCGGCGCGGCTGTTGCATCCAATGCGTGCCATTCGATGCGCTGCTGCCCGAGCCATCTCTCGTGTGCTGTCGTGCCGCGATGTCATCCAGCATCCCGCGACGATAGAACGCCTCGATGCTTGGCGCCGAAAGGCCGCGCATCCCGAAGGGCAGCCGCTTCAGCGGCGAATGCGGATCGGCGGCCTGCTCCAGCACCAGCACCGAGCACCCTGCGAGCCGCAGCTCGCAGGCGAGCATCAAGCCGACGGGGCCGGCGCCGGCAATCAAGACATCATGGGGGATGGGGTGGTGGTTGTGCATGAACCGCTCCTTTGTCGGTGTTCGACCGGAGCGGTTCGTCGGGTCGAGAACCACACGGACGAACACAATGGGCGCCTGGGTAGCGTCCGGTGTTCGTCGTGGGGATCTCATGCACGAGGCGCGAGACCAGAGCTTTCGTTCGAAAGGACTTCGATCCGAAAGGACCTTCGTTTTCGAAAGGACTTGGGCTTACCAAACCAAGTCTGCCTTTTCCGACGCGGCGTATATAGCTGCGTGGTGTTCGATCCGCAACGGAAGATGCGCGGCTGCGGATTACTGGAACAATGCGCGGCCGCGATGTCGCGGCGCGACCGCGCCGGCGTTGCCCGGTTCGTCGACGCGGCGCGAGCCCGGGCGTGGCGCAAGATTATCCGGCGTCTTGATGTTGCTCGCGAGCCCTGCAGCTTCGAATGCTTTGATCAACCACCAGCCGAGGTCGATCTGACCCGGCAGCAGCCCGAGCTTCGCGGAGCCAGGATAGGCGTGGTGATTGTTGTGCAAGCTTTCGCCCATGCTGATCAGGCCCGCGATGCCGACATTGTAGCCCTGGGCCGCGACGCCTTCGATGATCCAGGTCTGTCCGCCCTTGCGATGCGAGTAATGACCGATCAGATGCCCCAGACCGGCCAGCTCCACGGTGGCGGCGCCCGGCGGATCCGGGGCGCGCGGAAGCGATGCGGTGAGGTTATTTGGCCTCGGCGTCCATTTCCGGTTCGACAGCCGTTTCCGGTTCGACAGCCGCCGCTGGTGGTTTAACAGCCACGGTTTTCAGCACCTTTCGCTTCGCGGCGCGGACCTCAATCTGGAGCGGCGGCTGATAGGACCCGCTCGGCGGCACGAAGACGAAGGCATGGTGTCCATCGCCCTTGTTGAGCTTGAGAAGATCGTTGCGGAACTCATCGGCGACGACTTCGCCAACGAGGTTGCCGTTGAAGTAGATATCGATCGCGACCCTTTTGTCGGGGTGTTGGTTGTACAGGGCCCAGCCGGCAATCCTTTTCTCGTTGACGACGTCGACATGACCGGTGATCTCGCCATACAGGCTCTCGATGCCCGCCTCGATCACCTCGAGGTCGCTCCTGTAGATCGATCTCGTCACATCGAAGCTGAAATTCGCCGTATCGACGCATTGGTCGAGCAAGCCCTGTCGATGCTCCTTCATTCGTTGCAGCGTGTCCAGTTCGCCCAACTTGACGTACATGCCGACGATGCCTTCGATACCAGGATTCATGGTGTCGTTCCCCGCAATGCTACCAGCCAATTCGCCTTCGGCTGCCCTCACAATCGATGCCTCCTTGCGGAAAATACTCCGCCAGGACTCGAAGCGCCTCGTTCCGCCAAGGTCTGTCATGAAGACCTTCATGACAGGCCTTCATGACATCCCAATCGTCCTGACCTAAAGTCGGCTCGGCCGAACCCGGCCCAACGACAAGGAAAGGGAGAGCGAACCGATGGAGCAGATCCGCGTCTGCACGCATGATGGACCTGGAGCCAAGCCGGTAATCCGGACAGTGCCATGGCCGGAAATCGGCAAAAAGGCGGCCTTGATCAAGGTGGGTGCCTGTGGCGTTTGCGGAACCGATCTGCACATCCTGAAGGGGCATTGGCCGAAGCCGTTGCCGTGGCCGTTCACGCTCGGCCACGAGCTCGGTGGCGTGATCGTCGAATGCGGCGCGGAGTTCACCGATGATTTCATGAGCAAGCCGCTGCAGGTAGGATCGAAGGTGATGATCCCGCCCTTGATGCCGTGCGGCCGCTGCTACTACTGCATCCATTATCCCGAGAGCGGCAACAAGTGTCTGACGCCGGTCTATTACGGCCGCTATCTCGGTTTCGACAAGGCGCCGCACATGTGGGGAGGCTGGGCCGAATATGTCTATGTCGATCTCGACATGCTGCCCGGCACCAAGATCTACAAATTGCCTGACGACATGTCGCTGCGGCTCGGCGCGCTCTCCGAGCCTCTGACCTCCTGCATCCGCGCCTTCAACCGCGCCACCCGCGCCGGCGGTTTCAGCTGGGGCGACACGGTGGTGATCCAGGGCTCGGGGCCGATCGGTATCCTCGCGGTCGCCGCCGCGCAGGAAATGGGCGCGGGGCGCGTGATCTGCGTCGGCGCGCCGGAGACACCGCGCCTTGCGCTGGCGCGCAAGTTCGGCGCCGAGGCGACGGTCGATATCGAGCAGCTCAAGACGCCGGAGCAGCGCATCAAGGCGGTGCGTGACATCGTCGGCGGTTTCGGCGCCGACCTCGTCATGGACTGCTCGGGCCATCCGACCGCCGGCCCCGAGGGCATCGAGATGCTGCGCGACGGCGGCACCTATGTCGAGATGGGGCAGTTCACCGACGCCGGCTCGATCAACACCTCGTGGCACCGCATCTGCACCAAGGATCTCAACGTGCTCGGCTCCTGGGGCTTTACCGGCAACGACCTGCCGCTCGGCGTCGACATGCTCTACCGCACGCGCAACAAATATCCCTGGCTCGACATGCAGACGATCTATCCGTTCACCGAAGACGGCGTCGCCCGCGCGGTTGCCGACGCAATGGCGATGAAGACGGTGAAGTCGACCATCGTGCCGTGGCCGGAATTGGTCGGGTGAAGCAGATCGCGGATGCTGCAAATCCTGTTGCAGTGCTCCCAAGGATTGTGGCTAGAGCGTTTTCGAGCCGAAGTGGATGCCGGTTCGCGTGAAGAAAACGCGTCAAAACAAGAATCCAGAGCCCCGTTCCGATTCCATCGGAACGGAAAAAGGCTTCAGGGTGCGGCCGATTGGGCCCTGATATCGCTCGCCGGGACGACGGCCCGGCGCTAACATCGGATCATGCATTCGAACCGTGTGCCGCCGAGCGCGACGTTTGCGTGGGGAAACGTGTCCGAGGACTTCGCGCTGTTCAGAACCCTCAGCGCGGAGCAGCGGCTGATCGCCTTTGGCGCAATGACCCGGCGCGACCTCGTGCGCGGCGAACTGCTGGTCGAGCAGGGCGGCGCCTCCGACGCGCTGTTCCTGGTGCTGCATGGCGCGCTCGCGGTGTACCGGACCAGTCATCCCGAACCGATCGCGGAACTTCGCGCCGGCGAACTGGTCGGCGAGATCGGGTTCTTTGCCAATATCCCGCGCACGGCCAATGTGATTGCGATCCGCGATACCAGCGTGCTGGTGTTGACGCGCGCCGCCTATACGACGCTGGCGCGGGAAACGCCCGAGATCGTCGAGGCGCTGCTGGCTGCGCTTGCACGGCGGTTTGCCACCGAGACCGCGCGCCTGTTGCCGCTCCGGGCGTCGCCGAAGGCGCGCACCGTCGCGCTGATCCCAGGCGGACGGGAACCGGTGCCTGCCGCCTTTGAGCACAGGTTGCGCGAAGGCCTTGCCGCTGCGGGTGCCGAGATCGTCGACCTCGCGCGGGTTCAGGCGATGTTTCCCGGCCGCGCGCTCGACGCATCCGAGGTCGCCGACTGGCTCAACAGGATCGAGTACGACGCGCCGCTGGTGGCCTATTTCGGTGGTCCTGACGCATCGGAGTGGGCGCGGAAAACCATCCGCCAGGCCGATCTTGTCGTGTTCGCCTGCCGTGGCCATGCGCCCACGCCCGATCTGACGGAGATCGAACGCTTCGCCTGCGCCGTGCATCCGGCGTCGACGCGGCGCCTCGTCCGGGTTCATGACGTCAGGCGCCACGAGGTCAGCGGCACCGCGTCGTGGCTGGCGCGGCTGCCCTGCTTCATGCATCATCACGTCGCGCTCGAGGACCAGCTCGACATCGACAGCCTGGTTCGCTTCCTGTGCGGTCGCGCGGTCGGATTTGTCGCCGGCGGCGGCGGCAGCCTCGGCACCGCGCATGTCGGCGTCTACAAGGCGTTTCGTGAGCGCGGCGCGATGTTCGACATCTTTGTCGGCACCAGCGTCGGCTCGGCGATGGCGGCGGGCTTTGCCAAGAACTACGACGCCGAGCATCTCGAGCGCGGCACGCATGAGATCTTCGTCTCCAGCCGTAGCTTCCGCCGCCCGACCTGGCCGCGCTACGCCTTGCTGGACCACAAGGCGTTCGATGCCGCGCTCGCCGATCAGTACGGCCACAATTGCCGGATCGAGGACTGCTGGCGGCCGTTCGCGGCGGTCGCGACCAATCTATCGACGCACAGTCTCGAATTGATCCGCACCGGTCTGCTGTGGCAGGCGGTGCGGGCGTCGAGCGCCATCCCCGGTCTGCTGCCGCCGTTCTATACGAGGGACGGCTCGATGCTGGTCGACGGATGCCTCGTCGACAACGTTCCGCTGGCGCAGATGCACCAGATGAAGAGCGGACCGAATCTCGTGGTCCATTTCGGCGACCCGGCAACCGAGATGTTCGACGTCGACTATGCCGCGCTGCCGGGGCGGCTTGAGCTGCTTGCATCGCTGCTGACGCCGTTCCGCAAGAAATTGCTTCCGGCCGCGCCGAGCGCCGTCAACGTGCTGTGGCGAAGCCTCGTCGCGCATCAGCGCTATGATACGCTGCCGACCACGCCGCTCGACATGGTGATGCGTCCGCCGACGCCCGACGGCATCGACGTCACCGATTTCGACCGCCATCAGGAAATCTTCGAATCCTCGTACCGCTGGGCTCGCGAGACCATTGCTGCCTCGGAGGCGGCGCATAATCCCGCCATTGCGGCCATCGTCGCGTCGGCCAACGGAGCGGACAAGGGATCGGACATGGTCGCTGACAAGGGCGCGGATCGCGCGACAGCGACCGCGCCGGTTTCTTAGCAGGCCCGCGTCGGTTGAGCGGCTTGCAGGCGCCGGCGAAGTCGACCATCGTGCCGGACCGAATCCGGAGAACACGATGCCTTTCGATTTGATCCTGCGCGGCGGACGGGTGATCGACCCGTCGCAGAAACTCGATGCCGTGACCGATATCGGCTTTGCCGCGGGCAAGGTCGCTGCGCTCGGCCGCGAGTTGCAAGCCGATCCAGCCACCGAGGTCCGCGACGTCTCGGGGCTGATCGTCTCACCGGGCATCATCGACCTGCACACCCATGTCTATTGGGGCGGCACCTCGCTCGGCATCGACGCGGAGGAGTTTTGCCGCAACTCCGGCGTCACCACCTCGGTCGACACCGGCAGCGCCGGCCCGGGCAACTTTGCCGGCTTCCGCAAGCATGTGATCGAGCCGAGCCAGGTCCGTATCCTCGCCTATCTGCACGTCTCGCACGCCGGCATCTTCGGCTTCTCGGATCGCGTGATGGTCGGCGAAAGCGAGGAGCTGCGGCTGATGAATCCGATCGACGCGGCGCGCGTCGCCGACGAGAACCGCGACCTGATCGTCGGCATCAAGGTGCGGGTCGGCCTGTTCGCCTCGGGCACCTCGGGGCTGGTGCCGCTCGAGATCGCGCTCGAGGTTGCCGAGGAGGTCGGCATGCCCCTGATGGCGCATATCGACCATCCGCCGCCGAGCTATGAGGAGGTGCTCGCGCGCCTGCGTCCGGGCGACGTGCTGACCCATGCGTTCCGTCCGTTCCCCAACACGCCCGCGACCGCGCAGGGCACGGTGAAGAAGGTCGTGCTGGAGGCGCGCGAGCGCGGTGTGCTGTTCGACATCGGCCATGGCAAGGGCTCGTTCGCCTTCAAGACGGCGCGCGCGATGCTCGCCAACGGCTTCTATCCCGACACCATCTCCTCCGACATCCATCAGCTCTGCATCGACGGACCGGCATTCGACCAGGTGACGACGATGTCGAAATTCCTCTGTATGGGGATGCCGTTGCCGGACGTGATCGCTGCGTCCACCGTCAATGCCGCGATGGCGTTGCGGCGGCCGGAGCTCGGCAGCCTCAAGCCGGGCAGCGTCGGCGACGCCACGCTGCTCTCGGTCCGGCAGGGGACGTTCGACTATGTCGACGTGGTCGGCGAGCATCTGACCGGCGATCGCAAGATCGCATCCGAAGGCGTCGTGATCGGCGGACGCTGGTGGCATCCGCGTTAGGATTGATGGACGCGCCGCCGAGGGCAGGTGACTGACATGATCTTCTGGATCGCGGGTGTGGCTGGATTGGCGATCGCCTATCTGCTCGGTTCGACGCCGACGGGGTATCTGGCGGGGAAGCTGCTGAGGGGCATCGATATCCGCCAGCATGGCTCCAAATCCACCGGGGCAACGAACGTATTGCGAACCCTGGGGAAGTGGCCCGCATTGGCGGTGCTCCTTGTCGACGTGCTGAAAGGCGTAGCGGCAATCCTGTTCGCCCGCTGGTTTTATCCCTGGTTGTACACCTTGCCATCCGTCACGCCGCCGGCAGCGCTTGATCCGCAAACGTGCGTGTCCTGGGCTGTCTGCCTGGCCGGGCTTGCCGTGTTGCTGGGGCACGGCCGTTCGATCTGGCTGAATTTCACCGGCGGCAAATCCGCTGCGACCGGGCTCGGCGTGTTGCTGGCGATGTCCTGGCCGGTAGGCCTCGGCGCTGCGGCGGCCTTCGGCGCTGTGGTGGCTGTCTTTCGGATTGTCTCCCTCGGCTCGATGGTGGCGGCATTGACGGCGATCGTCCTCGTCTGCGGCCTGGAGCAACCGTTGCCCTATCGCTTGCTGGTGATCGCAGGCGGCATCTACGTGATCGTGCGCCATCGTGCCAACATTCAGCGGCTGCTGGCCGGCACGGAGGCGCGGCTCGGGCATTGATAAAAGGTTCGGATTTCCTCAGGGAAGGCTGATCGATCAATCCGATGATCCGACCTTGAGCGCTCCTGAGCGAAGTCGGTACCGGTGTGCGTGAAGAAAACGTGTTTGAACCATGGATATGGAATCCCGTTCCGATTCCATCGGAACGGCGTGCTAAAGCGCGATGAGATTAGATCGAATCGTCATCGCGCCTTAGCTCTTTGTTTGAGCATGATCTTTTCGGAAAACCGCTTCGCACTTTTCCGGATCATGCTTTAGTCGGCGACGATCGGCCCGAAAGGCTGCCATCGCTCACCGGTGAAGCGCATCATCCGGAACTCCTTCACCACGCGATAGTCGGCGCGGCTGGTATTGATGGCAAGGCCCGGCAACAGCAGATCGAGTCTGACATCCTTCAGGCTGGCGGCCTGGCGCATGATGTTGTCGCGCGAGAGATCGTCGCCGCATTGTTGCAGCACGCGCACCAGCAGCTCGGCGGCGCTGTAGCCGTAGGTCGTGAAGAGGCTGTTCCGGTCGCCTTCCGGGTAATAGGAGGCCATGAAGGCGCTCCATCGTTTCATGCCGGCATCGTCGGCCCAGGTCGGGTCGCTGGCTTCCTTGAACGAACTCGCCGAAATCAGCCCGCGAGCGTGCTCGATCCCCGCGGGCACAAGCACCGCGTCGATCGAGGACGAGCCGACACCCAGCAAATGCAGCGGCTTCCAACCGAGCTCGGCGGTCTTGCGGATGGCCTGCGCGGCGAATTTCGGCGCGGCCATGTCGATCAGCACGTCGACATCAGCAGCCTTGAGCCGGACCACCTGCGAGTCGATGGTCGGGTCCGTCATGTCATAGGGGGCTTCGGACGCCAGCATGGCCGGCGCCCGCGCGCCGAGCGCGTCCTTCAGCCCCGCGAGATATTCCTTTCCGCTCTCGTCATTCTGATAGAGCAGGCCGATCCTGGCGTTCGGGTAATTGTCGAGAATGAAACGCGCATAGACGCGGATCTCGGTTTGCAGGTTCGGCGCGAATCCCATGGTCCAGGGAAAGTTGACGGGATCCTCGAACCGCATGGACCGCCCGCCCGCGAAGAGCTGGGGAACGTGGCGGTCGTTGAGATATTTCTGGATCGCGATGTTGGGGGCGTTGCCCACCGACTGGAACATGAACAGGACTTCGTCACTTTCGACGAGCTTGCGGACCTGCTCGACCGTCTTCGCCGGCGTTGCGGCATCGTCGTAGGAGATCAGGTTGATCCGGCGGCCGTTGATGCCGCCCCGCTCGTTGATCATCCGGAAGTAGGCGGCCTGCACCTTGCCGATGACGGAGAATACCGACACCGGGCCGCTATAGGGCATTGTCTGTCCTATCCTGATCTCGGTATCGCTGGCACCGGGATCGTATTTGCGGCCTTCGGCAAACAGGTCGGCCGCAGCAAGCAGACCGAGGCTGATGATCGCAACTCCGATTGTCGGCCTGAACCAGCCCTTGCGCATCGCGTGGCTCCACGGTCGGCAGTCATGATGGCGAGTCATCCACGCACCGGGTTGTGGCAGGCGTGGTACGGCCGTCGAGGAGGCGCCGGCGCTTGGCTGCCTGCTGCCGCGCAAGCATTCCCTCGTAACAGACTCCTAGCATTCGCGCGTGCAGGCGGTCTCGCAATGTCATCGGGCGTTTTGCCCGAAGCGGCGTGGAAATACTCCCGACTGATCGGCGAGCCACGTTCCTGTGCGGCGTGAGTTCTTCGTCCGGGAACATTGCGCTCCTTGCGCTCCATCGCCGCGTGAAGACGGCGCGCGCGATGCTCGCCAACTGCTTCTACCCCGACACCATCTTCTCCGGCATCCATCAGCTCTGCATCTCTGCATCGACGGATCGGCATTCGACCAGGTGACGACGATGTCGAAACTCCTCTGCATGGGGATGCCTTTGCCGGACGTGATCGCGGCGTCCACCGTCAATGCCGCGATGGCATTGCGGCGGCCGGAGCTCGGCAGCCTCAAGCCGGGCGGCGTCGGCGACGCCACGCTGATCTCGGTCCGGCAGGGGGACGTTCGACTATGTCGATGTGGTCGGCGAACATCTGACGGGCGATCGCAAGATCGCATCCGAAGGCGTCGTGATCGGCGGACGCTGGTGGCATCCGAAATAGGGCACGTACTCACAAAACCGCGTCCGCTTCGTTCTCAAGCAGGCGATAGCGAAGCCGGTCTGGATGCCAAGGGCCGACGGGCGACGTCGTCCCTTGCCAAACTTCAACTAGGGCGCGGACTCGTCAGGCCCCCTCGCGAGCGACCCATATCTTGGCGATCGTTGTCCGCGATGCAGGCTCCGTGCTGGTGCACGCGCACGACGGAACGTGCTCGGGCGAACTACTCGGGATAAGACTCCATGCCCTCCCGCGTCGGCTTCTCGAAAAGAATAAACAGCAGAGGATTGCCCGGCTCAGATGTCACGTCAGTACGCAGTGCAAAGACCTCCCCCGTGACGCTGCTCATATATTCGGCAACAATCTCGCCAAAGCTGTTGCGCTGTACAGCGACCTTCTGCCCAGGGTTGACCCTGTCGTGAAGCTTAACCAGAGGTTCGACGAAGCCGGCTTCGGTCGCAACAATCGGGAAGCCACTGTTGCCAATGAAAACAGTCACGTCCTTGCCGGTTTTGCCCATCGGGCCGGATACGATACCGTGGTGTTTGAGTACGTTCATCGTACCCTCAACGAACAGATCGATCATATCAGGAGTGAGTACCCGAGCGGGGCCAATCTCAGAGCAGAACGCAGGAATGCCCACGTCAATCAGAGCGTTATGGAGAACAACCGGATACACCGGATTATTGAAGATCTGGGTAACGGGAAAGAGTTCCAGCATCGCCTTGACCTCCGGAATATTCATATCGCCGATATTGAAGGCACTGGCACTAAAGCCGGTTGCTCCGGTGTGGAAATCGATGGCGAAGTCGGCGTTCGGTCGCAGCAGACGATTGAACAGCAACCCCGCATGTCGGCTGGTCGGGGTGGGGCCGTTTTCGTCTCCCGGCCATACTCGGTTCATGTCTATGAGGTCGGCACCCAACCCCACGTTGGGCCATCGCCGCTGCATGCTTTCCAAGGCGGGGCGAGACACATCGGTGACCGCCATCACCGTGCCCGACATACTTTTGGGGTCGAGCTGGTTCATCACGGTCATGACCGTATGGATCGAGCTCATCTCGTCGCCGTGCACACCACTGATCAGAAGGACGCGCTTGCCCGGCCTTACTCCCTTCGCGACCACTACCGACACATTCCAGTGTTTGCCCGTAGGCATCTGCACGCCCCGAAAATAGAAGAGATGCTTCTGCCCGGGCTCAAGGTCGTTGACGTCCAGCGCGCTGATGACCTTCTTCCCCTGGATCACATCGCCGGTATAGACGGTCCCCGCCGACGCAGCCGACGCTTCGCCAGCAGCGTTAGCGTTGACAGCGAAGGCGGCCGAGGCTCCAGCGGTGGCGATAGATGCAATCAAGAAGTTGCGGCGATCGAGACCTTTTTCGGAATTGTCTGGCATGGTGTCAATTCTCCCATTTTTATGATGGTACGATCAGAGAATGAAACGCATAATGGTCGCGACATCCCGCGACTGCAGGGCACCGAAGTGTGTTACTGATCTCATGAGGGTGCAAGATTGTTGCGCGAGCTATGTTGGAATTGGCTCGGACTAGGGACTTTGCAGCGTTGTTCGCCAAGCTGCTGTGCAACAATGCGTGGGCTATCGGGGCACAGCGGACACTGACAACGCGTCAGCGCGGCGCGTTTATTGGTTCACGGCCTAGATCAGCGAGTGCAAAGCCATGACCGCGGCCTCACGGCTCTCCACCGGAACAAAGAAGCTTACCGAATGCGATGACAAAACATACTTGTCGGCGATGATTCCGTGACGTTGCAGAATCTGAACCGCCTTGTATGGCAGGTCCGAGGAAATGCCGCCGAAGCAAGTAAGGCTCACCGAACTCAGCGTCTCGCGCTGTTTGCGCAGGTCTTTGCTCCGTTCCAGTGTGCGCAGCAACGCGTCGAGTGTCTCAGAATCGCAAGTCATCATGATGCGGGTTTTTTCGGCGGTAAAAGCCGAGGCGAGGAGTTGCGGCCAAGGCAAGCCATTTTGCTGGAGATGCTGCGCGAACTTCTCAAAGCCTTGATTGAGGTCCGCGGAATCGATCTCCACATGCTCAATGCGAGCCATCGAGTTGACGGCCAGGACTTTTCCGTTCTCCATGTCTGCGACCTCCTTCATCACTTGCGTGCTGTGTCGAGCGCCGCCCCACTTTCTCAGGACCAAAGGCACGTTTTGGCTGTGGGCCAGCTCCACGCTGCGAAAGTGCAGGACTTTGGCGCCCCAGAAGCACATTTCGGATAGGGATGCGAAATCCAGCTGACGCAAGGGTTTTGCGTCCGCGACGATGCGCGGGTCAGCCGAGCAAACTCCGTCGACCTCCTTGATAATCTCGCAGCGCTCCGCCTTGAGCGCCGCAGCCATGGCGACCGCGGTGGTATCGCTGCCACCCCGGCCAAGCGTCGTGATTTCCTTGGTCAGCGGGTTCACGCCCTGAAAGCCCGCCAAAACCACGATGCGTCCACGATCGAGTTCTTCGCGCACGCGAATGGGCCGCACGTCCAGAATGCGTGCGGAGGAATGGGACCCGTCGGTCATGACACCGGCCTGGCTGCCGGTAAAGCTGATCGCCGGCACGCCGAGATCAGACAGCGCCATGCTCATCAAGGACATGCTGATGCGCTCGCCGGTGGTCAAGAGCATATCGAGTTCGCGGCGATTGGGATGCGGGCTGACCTGATAGGCCATCCTGACGAGTTCATCGGTGGTCTTGCCCATCGCTGAAACGATCGCCACGACACGATGACCACGGCCATGCAAATCGGCGACACGGCTCGCGGCCGCGCGGATTTTTGCCGGTGTTTCGAGACAGACGCCGCCGTATTTTTGCACGATGATGGGACTGCTAGGCATTCTTGCCCGCGTCGTGTTGGAAGCCGCAGCCGAACCCGATCAGATCGTTCTCCCCTTCGACGCTTTTGCGGTCTTTGATCGTTTTGCCACGACCCGCACAGCGCCCCGGTCGCGCTTCTTGCGATCCGCTTCCGCGTGCTGAGCTTTCGTCCCGCCGCGGTGAGCGGCGTATTCCTTGCCGTCTATCGGCGCGACATGCGGTGGATCTCGATCGAGATACGGTCGCCCGATTCCAAAATCCGGTCCACGCGCATCGATCCATTTCCAAAGCGCATCGGTGGAGACCCAACGCTCCGCCCGCGTCGCGCCCTTGACGCTCACGACATCGACGGCAAGCCCGTGGCCATAGCCGCCGCGGAAGCTCCCTCCATGGTATGACTTGTCGGACGCCGCCTTCAGGCCGCTCGCGATCGATTGACGGTAGTCATCGCGGAACGCGCTGGTGATGCCGGGCGCCAACCCGGCCTGCTCCGCCGCGTAAAGCGCGTGAAACAGCTTGAGTTTGAAGCTCCGATCCACCCCTCCAATCACGTAGTCGATCATCGGCATGCCCATTCGTTCCGCCGCCTTCGGATCCTTCCACGTGAAATCATTATTGACGCGCCTGGTGAACGTCCTGGTGACAGTCACCGTCTTGCGCTTCTTCTTGACGGTCACTTTCCGCTGCTCTTGTACGCTGATCGTGTCTTCCTTCGGCGTCCGCTGGTAGAGCGCCCACAGGTACCGGTCGATGCAGACATCGACGACGAGGCACTCCTCGAAAATATCCAGGGGTCTCGCGGCCTCCTCGGTGTCGCTCGACACTGGAGGCGGGCTCGCCGTCGCCGCTTTCACCGGCGATGTTTCGGCCGGCAGTGTCTGCGACGAATCGGGCAACGCAGCCACGACGATTGACTTCGGCTCGTTCGAGGCCGCTGTCGCATCAGGGGGCGTCGCCGGCACCGATTCAACCGCTATCGCCGCATCGGCGTTAGCGACGGCGTTACCCATGACGCCTGCCTGCGGCGGGGCCATCGTGTCGGACGCCGGCCCCGTTACGGGTTCTGCAGCCATCGCTGCTTCAGCATTCACTTTGGTGACGTTGTCGACTGCCGGGGCCTGTCGCGTATCAGCCAGTTCGGCGTTGGCGGCGAGAGACGGTGCGAGGTCCTTGATGGACACTGCGCCGCTGTTCCCGATGCCGGCAGAGCCGGCAAGCCAGGCAAGGAGCCAACCTGCGAGAATGACCGTCCCGCACAACTCCGGAGTCGCAATTCGCCGCGGGTTCATCACCCCGTAGCCTCCAAAGGCTCGATCCGAGCCCTGTTGCACCGCCCAGCACGCGACGGCATCGATCATTCGGATCAAAATGAAAACGCGCAATGGGGGGAAGCAGTTGGCGCCACGCTTTTCCAGAAAGTGTTGCCCGACCGCAACGCGCGGCCGCGAGCAACCCGGCACGGCGCGTGCTGCTGCGTTCGGTGATTTTCACCAGCGATCGAGCTCTGATTTCCGTTCTAGGTCAAAAGCAGTCAACGACGATCGAGCACGGCAATTACTGCGCCGCCGTCAGAAGCGGACCTCTGTGAGTCCACGCCCTCGTTATCGGCAAGGCTGAGGTGCTGCGAATGATGCGCAATCGCAGCCAATGGTTCGCGCCGATTTCGGAATATTGGAAATGTATTCCTGATTTGCCCGACGTGTCAAGACGCCGGTGGCCGTCGGCTCCTTTGCATGGGGTTGTTTTCGATATTTTGCAGCGCCCGTAAGCGGGAGCGGTGAAGCGCCTCGGCGGCTGAACGATGAACCTTCCGACGTGCCTCGGCTGGCCCACAGATGATCGGCGGCGCGTCGCTCGCGCCGCAGGTCCTATTCGGTCTTGTCGACGTTCCAGAACACCGGCGGCGCCGGGCCTTCCAGCACGCCGGTGAGCGATTTGCGCCAGGCGCTCGGCAAGCGGAACTGGCCGAGCGGGATATAGATCACCTGTTCGTAGGCTTGCTTTTGAATCTCGACCGCGAGCTTCTTCTGCTCTTCGGGCGTGGTGGCGCGCGCATAGGCGTCGCGCATCTGCTCGAGCTTGGCGTCTTTGGGCCAGCCGAACCACGCTTTCTTGCCGTTCGCAGCGATCTGGTTGTTGACGATGGGGTTCATCACCTCGGTCGCGCCGGTGAAGGTGAAGAACAGGTTCCAGCCGCCTTCCTTGGGCGGCTTCTGGCTGGCGCGGCGGCTCACCACGGTCTGCCAGTCCGTCACCTGCGCGTCGACGTTGAAGCCGGCCGCGCGCAACAGCTGCGCCGCGACCGTCGGCGGTCCTTTCAGCGTCTGCACGTCGCCGGGGATCATGATCACCACGGGCGTGCCGTCATAGCCCGAGGCGGCGAGCGCCTTCTTCGCCTCGGCCATGCCGCTGCCCTTGATCAGCGTCTCGGCGCCGGCGTCGCTGGCGAGCGGCGTATCGCAGGCAAAATAGGAGCCGCAAATCTCGTAATATTTCGCGTTGCCGACGGTGGCGTCGAGCACGTCCTTCTGGTTCATCGCCAGGAATGCGGCGCGGCGGACCTTGGCGTTGTCGAATGGCGGGTGCAGGAAATTCATCCGGCCCTCGATCTGGAATCCAAACCTGTTCAGCACGGCCACGGTGAGATCGGAGTTCGCCTCCAGCGCGGGCAGCAGGTCGACCGACGGCTGTTCCAGGAAGTCGATCTCGCCGGATTGCAGCGCGTTGATCGCGGTCTGCGCGTCGGGCATCGTGACCCATTCGACGCGATCGACCTTCGCGACCTTGCCGCCCGACAGCCAATCCGGCTTGTCCTTGCGCGGCACGTAGTCGGCGTTGCGCTCATAGACGGCTTTCACGCCCGGCTGGAATTCCGCCTGTATGAATTTAAACGGTCCGCAACCGATCTGCTCGGCGATCTGCTTGCCCGGCGGCGTCTCCGCGAGCCGTTTCGGCATCATGAAGGCGACGTAGGAGGAGGGCTTTGCCAGCGACTCCAGCACGAGACCGTACGGCTCCTTGAGCTTGAGCACGATCGCCTTCGGCCCGCTGGCCTCGAGGGAAGCGGTGAATTCGGCCAGCTTCTGCGCCATGCCGTCGACGGCGGTCCAGCGTTTCAGCGAGGCGATGCAGTCCTCCGCGGTGACGGGCGCGCCGTCATGCCATTTCAGGCCGTCGCGCAGCGTGAAGGTGTAGGTGAGCTTGTCGTCCGAGATCGTCCAGTCCGCCATTTGCGGGCGGACCTTGAAGCTCGAATCGATGCCGAGCAGCGTGTCGTAGACCATGTAGCCATGGTCGCGGGTGATGTAGGCGGTGGTGAAACCGGGATCGATGATGCGCAGGTCCGAATGCATCACTGCGGTGATGGTCTTGCCCTTGCCCGCGGCAAAGGCGCGCGATGACAGGATGGCCGGCGCCGCGATCGCCGGCGGCACGCCGGCCGCAAATTTGAGGAGCGTTCTGCGCGAGAATTCGACCATTCGCCGCCTCCCGATCTGCCGTTGCGCCGGCATGCTTCACCAATCCGTTGTTGAAAGCAAGCAAGAGCCGCGCCATCGCGTTCGGTCCGGTTGCGAGGTTGCGCAGCCGTGTGCGCTCACGGCTTGAGCACATCGCCGAGCAGGCATTGGTTCCGGGCTTCGCCGCGCTCAGCACGTGCCGACGAGGTTGAGGAGGACTTAACCGGCTGCTGACACTTGTATCGCCTGGGTTAGCCGGGGTTGGACACCTTTCCGGTAGCTTGCTCGATGAACGTGCGGCGGTCGAACCGCCGCGTCCCTTTGAGAGGCAAGACGCCATGCGCCGCGGTCTGCTCGTTCTTCTCGTGTTCGCCGGCATGGCGGTGTCCGGTCAGGACGTGCGCGCCGCCGAGTTCGGCACGCGATACAGCTACCAGCAGCTGCAGGACCTGACCGAGAAGGGTCCCAAGGGCGAAGCCCTCGCCCTAGGCTATGTGAGTCTCACGCACTCCTTCATTCTGCCCTACAAGATGACGGGCTACTATGCCCTCATGGTCAAGGGCTCCGGCAAGGACCTCAACGGCCGCCCGCTCAACGTTTACCACGAGCTGTCGCAGGAGAAGATCGAGCAGATGCAGCGTGCCGGCGCGCTGCCCAATCCGCTTCCCCCTTACCGGCGCACGATCTTCGAATACATGTTCGGCTATGTGTTGTGGTGGTGCATTCCGGCGGCGCTGCTCGTCATCGGGATGTTCTCGATGCTTGGGATCGGCTCCGGCAAACGCGGTCGGGCCTGATCGATCTGTCGGCGGCCTCGTCGCGGCGGGTCGCGGCGGGTCGCGAGCGCGCCGCAAAGCGAAGGTCGCGCGCCGCCGCCGGCACCGCACAAGTCCGCATCCTGCATAGGAGCCTGCGCTTCCTGCCGCACCTCGCAGGCTGTTCGGACCCCGATCCGCCGTGTAGGCTCGCGGTCTGCCGGCCAGCAATAAGGCCACATCCCGCAAATCTTAAGGGAACAAGCAGTCAAGGGAGACCGAAAGAACCGTCATGACCGATATCCGATACGTAGCACCGCGCACGCTTGACGAAGCGATTGGCGCATTTGCTGCCGCCGGGAGTGCCGCCCGCATTATGGCAGGGGGCACCGACTTATTGGTGCAAATGCGCTCCGGCCTGGTGCGGCCGGGACTGATCGTCGACATCAAGAAGATCGGCGAGATGACCGAGATTAGCGAAACCGCCGATGGCGGTTTCCGCGTGGGTGCCGCCGTCTCCGGCATGGAGCTCGCCGAGCATGCGCGCTTTGGCAAGGTTTGGCCCGGCGTGCTCGAGGCCGTGAACCTGATCGGCTCCAAGCAGGTGCAGGGCCGCGCCTCCGCCGGCGGCAATCTCTGCAACGGCTCGCCGGCCGGCGACAGCGTGCCGGCGATGATCGCGGCGGGCGCCGTCGTCACCGTGCAGGGTCCGAACGGCCGGCGGGACATGAAGGTTGAGGATGTGCCGGCCGGACCTGGCCGCACCAACCTCAAGCCGGGCGAGATCCTCGTCAGCTTCACCTTGCCGCCGCGGCCGAAAGGCTCGGGCGACGCCTACCTGCGGATGATCCCGCGCACCGAGATGGATATCGCGGTGGTCGGCATCGGCGTCAGCCTGACCTTGAAGGATGGCGTCTGCACCGCGGCCCGCGTCGGCCTCGGCGCGGTGGCGCCGACCGCGCTGCTGGTTGAACCGGCGGCAAAGGCGCTGATCGGCTCGAAGCTCGACGATGCTGCGCTCGAAGCCGCCGCTGCCGCGTGTCGCGCCGCCTGCCGTCCGATCGACGACAAGCGCGGCACCATCGCCTACAGGACCAAAACCGCCGGCGTGCTGCTCAAGCGCACCGCCGCGATCGCCGCCCAGCGCGCGGGAGGACACTAGCACCATGGCGAAACTGCACGTCATCACCTCAGTCAACGGCGAGCCGGTCGAATTCCTGTGCGAGCCCTACGAGACCATGCTCGACGCGCTGCGTGGGCAATTGGGGCTCACCGGCTCCAAGGAGGGCTGCGCGTCCGGCGATTGCGGCGCCTGCTCGATCACGCTCGACGGCCGCCTGGTCTGCTCCTGCCTGATGCTCGCGGCCGAAGCCGAAGGCCACGAGATCAGGACCATCGAGGGCATGGCGAGGGGCGAGAAGCTGCATCCGTTGCAGCAGAAGTTCCTCGAGCACGCCGCGCTTCAGTGCGGTATCTGCACCTCGGGCATGCTGGTCGCCTCCGAGGCGCTGCTCGCCAGGAATTCAAACCCGACCGAAGAGGAAGTCCGCTTCTGGCTTGCCGGCAATCTCTGCCGGTGCACCGGTTACGACAAGATCGTCCGCGCGGTGATGGAGACCGCTGCCGAAATGCGGGAGATGCGCCCATGAACGTCGTCAACAACAAATGGATCGGCCAGCGCACCATCCGGCCCGATGGCGTCGACAAGGTGACCGGCCGCGCGGCGTTTGCCGCCGACACCACTATGCCCGGCATGATCTGGGGCAAGGTGCTGCGCAGCCCGCATCCCCACGCCCGCATCAGGTCGATCAACACCGCCAAGGCCGAGGCGCTGCCCGGCGTCAAGGCGGTGGTCACCTCGCGCGACATCGTCGACTTCACGATCGAGAAGGGCGCGGTGATGCTCGGCATCCAGGACATGCGCTGGATGTGCCGCAACGTGATGGCGCGCGACAAGGCGCTGTTCCCCGGCCATCCCGTCGCCGCCGTCGCCGCGACCACGGAGGCGATCGCGGCGGAAGCCTGCAAGCTGATCGAGGTCGACTACGAGGTGTTGCCCTGGGCGATCGAGATCGACGACGCGCTGAAGGCGGATGCGCCGATCCTGCACGAGTTCAACAGATTCGACGGCAAGCCCTCGAACATCATGGGCCGTCTCGAATCCAGGAAGGGCGACATCGCGCAGGGCTTCAAGGATGCTGAAGTCGTCATCGAGCGCTCCTTCACCACGCGCCCGGTGCATCAGGGCTATATCGAGCCGCATGCCTGCCTGATCTCGGTCGCGGCCGACGGCAAGACCACGATCTGGTCGTCGAGCCAGGGCCAGTTCATGGTGCGCGCGATGACCTCGATGCTGACCGGCATCCCGCAGAGCGACATCCGCGCCATCCCCGCCGAGATCGGCGGCGGCTTTGGCGGCAAGACCATCGTCTATCTCGAGCCGCTCGCGACCTTGCTCGCCAGGAAATCCGGTCGCCCGGTGAAGATGGTGATGACCCGCGAGGAGGTGATGCGCGCCACGGGGCCGACCTCGGGCTCGAAGAGCACGGTGAAGATCGGCGCCAAGAAGGACGGCACCATCGTCGCCGCCCATGGCAGCTTCTATCTGCAGGCCGGCGCCTTCCCGGGTTCGCCGATCCGCGGTGCAGTCGGATGCAGCTTCGCGCCCTACGACATCCCGCATGTGCTGTCGGAGGGGTTCGACGTCTGCTCCAACCGCTCCAAGGTCGCGGCCTATCGCGCGCCGGGCGCGCCGATCGGCGCCTATGCGGTGGAGTGCGTGCTCGACGAGCTTGCCGAGGCGCTCAAGATGGACCCCTTAGCGCTGCGGCTGAAGAATGCGGCGAAGGAAGGCACCAAGGCGGCGCACGGCCCGGTGTTCCCGCGGATCGGCTATATCGAGACGCTGGAAGCCGCGAAGAACCATCCGCATTATGCCGCGCCGCTCGGCAAGCTGCAGGGCAGGGGCGTCGCGTCCGGCTTCTGGTTCAACGCCGGCGGTGAATCCTCCGCGCAGGTCAACATCACCGAGGACGGCAACGTCGTCGTCACGACCGGGCATCCCGATATCGGCGGCTCGCGCGCCGGCATCGCCAATATCTGCGCCGAACTGCTCGGCATCGACTACAAGCGCGTCTCCGTCATCATCGGCGACACCCAGACGGTCGGCTTCTCCAACCTGACCGGCGGCAGCCGGGTGCTGTTCGCCTCCTCGATGGTGGTGACGCAGGCGGCCGACAAGGTGATCGCGACCTTGCGCGAGCGCGCGGCGAAGCTCTGGGAGATCGACCCTGAAGCCGTGAAGTGGGAGAACGGTGCCGCGCATCCGGTGAGCCCGAATGCCGGCCAGTTCGAGCCGTTGACGCTCGCCGACCTCGCCGAGAAGGCGCCGTCGCAGGGCGGCCCGATCGGCGCCAGCGTGCAGCTCAACACGCAAGGCGCGGAGGGTGGCTTCGGCACACATATCTGCGACGTCGAGGTCGATGTCGATCTCGGCATCGTCCGCGTCATTCGCTACACCGCCGTGCAGGATGTCGGCCGCGCCGTGCATCCGAGCTATGTCGAGGGCCAGCTGCAGGGCGGCGTCGCGCAGGGCATCGGCTGGGCGCTGAACGAGGAGTACATCTACAACAAGGACGGCAAGGTCGATAATCCGGGCTTCCTCGATTATCGCATGCCGGTCTGCTCCGACACCTGCCGATGCTCGATTGCGCGCTGGTCGAGGTGCCGAACCCGAAGCATCCGCAGGGCGTCAAGGGCGTCGGCGAGGTGCCGCTGGTGCCTGTGATGGCCGCGGTCGCCAACGCCGTCCACAACGCGCTCGGCAAACGCTTCTACAGCCTGCCGATGTCGCCGCCGAAAGTGTCGGAGGCGTTGGATGCGCCGGCGCAGCAGGCCGCGGAGTAGGGAACGTAGGGCGGGTTGCGGTTGCGGTTCGCAAGCCGCCCTACGGTTCTATAGCGGTTGCCGGGTAGCCCGGATGAGCGAAGCGATATCCGGGGAGGTGATCCCGCATGTTGCGGAGCCCGTCATCGGGCCCACGTTCGTGCGACCCGTTGGCTCATCCGGACAACAGAACAGTTCCGTTCACCGCAGCTCCTTCCCCAACTGCGCCAACACCGTCTCGCAGGTCATCAGATCCAGGTGCCCGCCGCCGGCGTTCTTGAAGAAGGTGATGTCGCTATCCGACAGCCGGCCGGCGACGGTGCCGCGGGCAAGATCGTAGTGGTCGCCGAGCACGTCGCTCTCGGTGATCGCGCCGCTCGCGATCGGTTGCAGGATGTCGCCGACGCCGTCGAAGGCGGATTCGCGGCGGTCGACGAAGATGCGCGAACGCCGCGCCGCCTCGTCGTCGGACTCGCGGGTCTCCGGGGTGAAGCCGCCGACCAGGTCGAGATGGGTGCCGGGCCTTAAATTGGCGCCCTTGACCAGCGGCTCGCGCGAGCGGGTGCAGGTGGTGATGATGTCGGCCTCGCGGGTCGCGGCGTCGAGGTCGGTGACGGCCTCGGCCGCGATGCCGTCGGCTTCCAGCAGCGCGGCGAGCTCCTGGGCGCGGTCCACGGTCCGGTTCCAGACCCGCACCCGCTTCAGCTGCGGCCGCACGGTGCGGTGGCCGCGCACCAGCCAGCGCGCCATCTCGCCGGCGCCGACCACCAGCAGCGTCTCGGCATCCGGCCGCGCCAGGTGCTTGGCGCCGAGTGCGGAATCCGCGGCGGTCTTCCAATGGGTGATCTCGGCGGCGTCCATCACCGCGAGCGGACGCCCGTCATTGCCGTCGAACAGCACGCAGACCGCCTGCACCGCCGGCAGCTTGCCGTGGGCGAGGTTGCCGGGAAAGCTGGTGTAGAGCTTGGTCATCATGAAGCGGCCGGCATCGACCGCGCTGCGCGTCACCAGCTGCTGGCCTTTGTCGTCGCCGAGATAACCGTCGTGCACCGCGATCTTCGGCCGCCGGTGCGCGGCCTCGATCGCCTCGATCAGGACCGGAAAGCTCAGGACGCGGTTGACCTCGCTGTCGTCGACGATATGCACGTGGTATCTCCTCTGGAGCGCCCCTCGCGCTCTCGCCGGACGTCCCCCCAAACCTGTGCGGACTGGATAGCGCGTGGGGACGGCTAGTCAACCGGACATGCACCGCCGGGCGTCCCTTGCTATCCTGCGGACCTGATTCTCTCGCAGGTTCTCGCAAGCCGTGGTCGCATTCATCGTCGCCGTCCTGATCTTCATCCTGCTCGGCGGCGCCGCGCTTGCGACCATGGCGATCCATGCCCGGCTCGCCGATCATCACCGCAGCGACGAAACCAATACCTCGGTACGCTTGGTCGCGACGCTGTTCGTCACCATGCCGTCGCTGCTGCTCGGCCTGATGATGAACAGTGCCGCCAACACTTATGTCGCGGTCGACCGCAATTTGCATGTGTTCGCCACCGACATTATCCTGCTCGACCGCAGCATGCGGCCGCTCGGCCCGAGCGCCGACGAGCCGCGCAAGCGGCTGCTCGCTTATGTCGAGCAGGTGCTCAAGGATGTCCCGATCTCGCGGGCGAACGAGGTGTCCGAACATCTGCTCGACGAGGTCGGCAACAGCCTCCGTGAGCTCAGGTTCGACGACGAGCAGAAGGTCGCGCTGTGGAACGACGCGCGGTCGGTCTACCGGCAGGCGGTGCAGCAGCGCTGGACCTTTGTCGAGCAGTCCGACGGCTCGTTTCCGTCACCGCTGATCTGCATCCTGGTCGGGTGGCTGACGCTGATGTTCGCAACCCTCGGCTTTCGCGCGCCGCGCAACGCGGTGGTGATCTCGACCACCGTCGCTGCCGCGGCGCTGATCTCGGCCGCGATCTACTTGATCCTCGAAATGAGCACGCCGTTCTCCGGCCCGATCCAGCTCTCCGACCGCCCGCTGGTCCGCGCGGTCGAGGAAATCAAGCGGTAATGTAGCCCGGATGAGCGAAGCGACATCCGGGGCGGAGTCTCCCGCATGTCGCTGCGGTCATGCGGGCTACGGGAAGGTATCGGCACGCGCCTGCGGCTTTATTCCCCTCGCATTGACGGCTGTTTCGAAAATTCTTCGCGCGCCATCAGCGGAATAGTGCGCGCCCTCCGGCGTCCTAACGCATGCAAGCCATTTGCATTCGAACAGGAGACATCATGAAGACGTCGATCTCGCTCGCGCTCGCCACCGCCGTGTCGTTTGTGTTCGCCTCAGCCGCCTTTGCCGCGCCGCCGACCAAGACCGGAACCACCGCGAAAGGCTCCGTCCTCACCGACGCCAAGGGTATGACGCTCTACACCTTCGACAAGGATTCCGAAGGCAAGTCGGCCTGCAACGGCCCGTGCGCGACGAACTGGCCGGTCTTGAAGGCGGACGCCAGCGACAAGGCCGAAGGCGGCTACACCATCATCTCGCGTGACGACGGCTCCAAGCAGTGGGCCTACAAGGGCAAGCCGCTCTATACCTTCGCCAAGGACCAGAAGGCCGGCGACATCACCGGCGACGGCTTCCTCAACGGCGCCTGGCACCTCGCACAGCCCTGAGGCTTGCAGGTGGATTGAGGGTAGGGCGGGTTAGCGCAAGCGTAACCCGCCATCTCTCCGCGCGCGAAACATGCGGCGGGTTGCGCGGAGCCTGCCATCGGGCCGCCCTGCGGGCGGACCCGTTGGCTAACCCACCCGTCGATCGTGCCTGAGGCGACGATCGCGCCTCACGTCCTGCGCTTCAGCGCCATGCCCATGCTGATCCAGCTCACGCCGGCGCAGATCAGATCGACGCTGAGGAAGATGCCGAGCACGTAGAGGCTCGAGACCGGCCAGCGCGCCAGGATCATGGCGCCGAGCACCAGCGTGATCAGGCCGGAGATCGCGACCATTCCCCAGGGCGCTTCCGAGTTCATGCCGAAGGCGAGGAAGATGCGGACGATGCCCGACACCACCAGCGCGATGCCGAGGAACAGCGTCAGCGTCGCCGCGGCGAGCAGCGGGTTCTCGAAGGTGATGAAGCCCGCCACGACATAGAGCGCGCCGAGCAGCAGCCAGAACAGGAATTTGCCCCAGGTCTTGAACTGGAACGCGTTGATGATCTCGGCGACGCCGGCGACGATCATCATGGCGCCGACGAACAGCACGCTGACGACGGTGGCGAAGAAGACGCTGCCGAAGGCGAGCACGCCGGCGATCAGGTAGATCACCCCGAGGGCGACGATCCAGCCCCACTTGGCGCGGAGGTTGGAAAGCCCGGATCCGAGGCTGTGAGGAGGTGTGGCGGGTGAGCTGGACGCAGTGGACATCGTATCGCTCCCGAATACTTGATGAAACCATGCTACCATAGGTCAAGGCACGGACAAGGGCGGGTGCGCAGCTGGCACGAACTGCATGCTGGCACCAAAGGCGCCGCGACACGTTGATTCAGTTCGTCCGCTGTGTTGCCGCGCAGCATTCGTCGGTTTGACGACGGCCGGCCCGCATCGGACGATGGACTGTCCGGACCGCAGCGCAAGCGGTCCGGATCGCGCATCCACAGAGGAGGTCGACATGCCCGCCACGCACGACAAGGATCACGTCTACAAAATCCTGGAACTGGTCGGATCATCGGACAAGAGCATCGAGGCGGCGATCGAGAACGCCGTCAGCCGCGCGTCAAAGACGATCCGGGAAATGAAGTGGTTCGAGGTGGTGCAGACGCGGGGCCATATCGAGGACGGCAAGATCCGGCACTACCAGGTGGCGCTGCGGGTCGGCTTTACGCTGGAGTAGCGCGTTCAGGTCGCTTGCGCTTGCAGCCTGTACGATGGGTAGAGCCAACGGCGTACTTCGCTCGCTGTACGGGGAGAGGTGCGACAAATTAGCCCGATGGGCAACTCAGCATCATGTCGCGAGAACGCGAAGCTGTGTCCCCGTTTTCATCTGTCATCGCCCGGCTCGACCGGGCGATCCAGTGCGCCGCGGCTTCTCGGTGACGCACCGACGTCTCTGGAATACTGGATCATCCGCTTTCGCGCATGCGCGGGAGGCGACACTGCGTTGACGTCTTAAATCGAGAACCATCCTCATCGTCGTCCTGGCGAAAGCCAGGACCCATTACCCCAAATCTCGATTGTTGCGCGACGCTGGGGCCGCGACTCCGTTCGTTACCGAATTAGGTGATTATGGGTCCCGGCCTGCGCCGGGACGACGAATGGAAAGTGTCGTGCCCATCACCGTCGCGACAGCGGCGCGGGGGGCGGCGGGGCGGTGGCGCCGGCGGCGAGGGAGCGCTGCACCATCACGGTGTCGGACCAGCGGCCATAGCGATAGGCGACACCGGGCAAATGCCCGACGCGGGCGAAGCCGAAGCGGTCGTGCAGCGCGAGCGAGGCGGCGTTGTCGCTGTCGATGTAGCCGATCATCTGGCGGAAGCCGGCGGCGGCGCAGGTATCAATCAGCTCCTGCAGCAGCCGGCCGCCGACGCGCTGGCCGGTGAAGCGGTGATGCACATAGATCGAATGCTTCACCGTGTAGCGGTAGGCCGGACGCTTGCGAAACAGCACGACATAGGCATAGCCGACCACCTCGCCGTCACAGATTGCGACGAGGTGGGGCAGGCGGGTGTTGCGCAGATTCTTGCGGCGGTCGCGCAGATCGTCGGGCTCCGGCGTGCCGCTGTCGTCGACGCTCTCCTCGACGCCGCGGCGGATATGGTGGCGGTAGATCGACAGCATGGCGTCGACGTCGCCGTCGCGGGACGGACGGACGGTGATCTTGTGATCATTCTCCATTGTGTTGCGTCCGTTCGCCTATTCGGACACGACATAGGTGTAGAAGCGGACGCGGCCGGAGTCGTCGATCTCCTTGTAGATGCCCTGGACCTCGACCTCGAAGCCCGGGAACGCGTTGAAGCTCGCCTCGAACATCTTGAGATAATCGATCATCGGCTTGCTGCGTTCCGACAGCCGCTCGCCGGGCACAATGGTGGCGATGCCGGGCGGGTAGACAACGAACGGCGTCGCGGCGACGCGGCCGAAGATCTGGTCGATCGGCAGATAGTCGACATCGTTGCGGATCAGATATTGCGCTGCCTGGCGCGGCGACATCGCGATCTCGGGCAGATGCTCGGGCAGGAATTGCCTGGCCTGCAGCGTGCTGACGCCGCCGTCGCGGAAGAAGCGATGCATGTCGCCGCAGAGGTCGCGCAGCCGCACCCCGGCATAGCGGCCCGGACGGCGGCGGTAGAATTCCGGGATGACGTCCTCGAGCAGCGCGTTGTCGTCGTGCAGCTTCTTGAAGGCGACCAGCCCGGAGACCAGCGTGCCGGCCTTGCTGGCCTCGACGCCGGGCGTCAGCAGGAACAGCAGGGAGTTGAGGTCGTTCTTTTCGGCGACGATGCGGTTCTCCCGCAGATATTGCGCCACCACCGGTGCGGGGATGCCGTGATCGGCATAGGCGCCGGTGGCATGATCGAAGCCCGGCGTCAGCAATGTGAGCTTGTTCGGATCGGTCATGGCAAAGCCGGCCGTCAGCTCGGGGAAGCCGTGCCAGGTCTCGCCGGGATTGAGCTGCCAGTAGGACGGGTTGGTCGCGAGCTGGTCGGTCGAAATCGTCTCCCAGGCGACATTGTGCACGCCGTTCTCGCGCGCGACGTCGGGGATCATGACGCGATCCGGCACGAACGGCTCGAAGAACCAGCGCCGCTCGGGCCGCGTCTCCTTCTCCTCGAACTCGCGCTTCACCGCCCGGATCTTCTTGCGCAGCTCGATGCCGAGCCGGATCGTGTCGTCCCACAAGACTTCGCCGGAACGCCCCTTCATCATCTGTGCGCCGACATCGAGCGAGGCGAAGATCGGGTAGAACGGCGAGGTCGAGGCGTGCTGCATGAAGCTTTCGTTGAAGCGGCGGTGCTCGACCCGGCGCTTCTGGCCCTTGATGTGGCGGTCGCGGATGTGGATCTGCGAGGCCTGCGAGAAGCTCGCGAGCTGCTTGTGGGTCGATTGGGTCGCGATGATGCCGGGCGCCTCGGGGCCGAGATCGGACAGTCCCATGGCGAAGCGGCCGGCATAGATCGGGTGGAATTTCATGAAGCCGGCCCAGGCCTCGTCGAACAGGATGTAGTCGCAGAGATGGCCGATCCGCTTGAGGATCATCTCGGCCGAGTGGATGGTGCCGTCATAGGTGCACTGCTCGACCACGGCGACCCGGAACGGACGCTCCTTCTTCCAGGCGTTCTCGTCCTTGACCAGCGGGTGCTTGCGGATGTGGTCGCGTAGCGTGCCCTCGTCGAGCAGGTCCCAGCGCATCGGCCCGATCAGGCCCCAGGCGTTGCGCACCGTCGGCACGTAGACCGGGATGCCGCCGCCGATCAGCAGCGCGCCGTGATGCGCGGCCTTGTGGTTGTTGCGGTCGAACAGCACGAGGTCGCCGTCGGTGACCAGCGAGCCGAGCGCGACCTTGTTGGAGGTCGAGGTGCCGTTGAGCACGAAATAGGTTTTCTCGGCGCCGAAGATCCGTGCCGCCTCCTTCTGCGCCCGCAGCGCCGGCCCCTCATGGGTGAGGAGGTCGCCGAGGTCGAGCACGGAATTGTCGAGGTCGTCGCGGAACACGGCTTCGCCGAGATGTTCGACGAACACCCGTCCGATCGGACTGCGGCTGTAGAACACGCCGCCATTGTGCCCTGGGCAGGTCCAGAGCTGGTTGCCTTCCTCGGCATAATCGACCAACGCGCCGAAGAACGGCGTCTTCAAATTTTCGGCATATTGCTTCAGCCTGGAGATCAGGTTCTTGGCGATGAAGGGCGGGGTTTCCTCGGACAGGAACACGTAGCCGTCGATGAAGTCGAGCACCTCGACCGGCAGGTCCTCGAACCGCTTGCGCCGGATCAACAGGATGATCGGGAAGTCGAGGCCGCGCCGGCGCATCAGGTTGATCAGTGCCGCGGTCTTGCCTTCAAGGCCCTTCTTGCCCCAATCGACCACCATGCAGCCGATCGCGGCGTCGGTCTGCACCGCGATCTCGGCATCCTCCAGCTTGCGGGCACGGACCACCTCGAAGCCGGAGCGCTCGATCTCGGCGATGATCTGGTTGAAGCGGATGCCCTCGAGGTCGTCGGCCTCGAACACCGGCGCTGCGAACAGGAAGTTGAAGCGTTTGAAATAGTCCATGCGTGTCCCCGAACTGGTCCGGCGCTGACGTGTCGGCACAATTCATGACAGGCAGATGACAATGGGGCGGATGGAGGATCGAATACGTTGTTGGGGACGCAATCCCTCACTGCACGGCGTCAGCCCGTGGATATTCGAGCTGCATGGCGACGAAATCGGCCGTATCACGGCCATAGCGTGTTTCGATCCCGGCAAGCGCCCGGTCGAGCGCCTGCGCAGGCGGCGCGGTGCCGACCGCGGGCAGCAGACGATCTGCGGACCAATCCGGCGCCACGACTTGCGGATATACGCGCAGGCCGTTGCGTGTCGTCACGACGTCGCCGGTCGCGGCGAACGTCACGGCATGCGAGTGGTAGGTCCGCGACCAGCTGTCGGCGACCAGCGCCAGCGAGACCTCGTCGACGCCGCCGGCCAGCGCGAGGCCGAGCTGTTCCCGGTTCCAGAACGCCAGCGTGTTCCGGATGGCGGTCAGCGCGAAAGGACGCGTGAACTTGAAGGCGTTGCTGTCATGTCGCGCATCCCAACCCGGCAGGCCGATCTCGCGCGCGACGGCCTCGGCCCTGGTGCGGCCGGCGATCGCCTCGATCAGGGTCAGCGACATCGGCATCGACGCCGAAATCCCCGTCGTCGTCGCGACGCCGCGGTCGACCACGATGCGGCGGTCGGCGATGTACTGGATCTCGGGATGTTTGTTGCGCCAGTTCTTCACGTAAAACCAGTGCGTGGTGGCGCGCCTGCCGTCGAGCAAGCCGGTCGAGGCGAGCACCTTGGCGCCGGCGCAGATGGCGACGATCACAGCGCCCTTCTCCGCCTGCTGCCGGATCCATTGCATGACCGCCGGATCGTCGTCGCGGCTCATCGCCGGCACGATGACGTAGTCGGCGCCGTCGGGATGTGCGGTATCGAATGCGGCGATGGTCGCATCAGGCTCGACCTTCAGCACCGGGAACAGCGCGACCGGACCGGGTCCCGTCGCCAGCGTGACGACATCGGCAACATCGGCGCGCTTGAGGATGCCGTAGGGCATCAGGTAATCGGTGGTCTCGGTCATGTCGTTGATGCCGAGCATTGCGATCAGCGGGCGCGCCCGCTTCGGCGGCGTCAGCGCCGCGAGCGTTGCATCCTGCTCGGCCTTGGCGATCGGAGGCGGAAGGCGGAACGCCGATGTGGCGGGCAGGCTGAAGAGCCAGATGCCGCCGATGATTGGAACCAGCGCGGCAACGGCGATGCCGCTCCACGCGAGAAGCCGCCAGGTCATGATGATCGATCTCAAAATATCCGCGTGCGTCGCCCGGCACGCAAGCTACTCGCCGGTCACGTCGACCAAAACGGCGAAATTCCCGCAAAAACGGACACGCGAACAAAGCGGCTCGAAGGCATCGCCCGGACGAGCGACAGCGACATCCGGGGCGGTCCTTCCCCGCATGTCGCTCCGCTCATGCGGGCTACGCGACGCGCTCAGTAGACGAGGTTCGTACCTGGCGGCTTTTCCAGTGCCGCCGCCAGCGTCCGATACTCCTCGCAGTCGGTGCCACAGATCTCGGCGATCCGCTGCAGATGATACTGCGCCTGGTCGCGGTTTCCCTGTTCGATCTGCCACAGGCCGTAGTAGTTCCACGTCAGGACGTGGTTCGGATCGGCCTTGAGCGCACGTTCGTACCAGACTTGCGATTGCTTGTAGTCGCCGAGCTTGCGATAGGAATAGCCGATCAGGTTCGCGACGTTCGGCTGATCATCGCGGCCGAGTGCGTGCAACTGATCGATCGCGGCGGCGTAGTCGTTGCGTTCGTAGATTGTCGCATAGGCCGCGCGATAGCCGTCGCGGAATGCCGGGTCTTCGAAGCCGGACTGCTTGACGGGTTTCTTGACCTTGTGCGTGGTCTTTCTGTCCTTCTGCTGGGGATAGGACGGCGCGGGAGTGCCGTAGCTCGACCCGTATGGATCGCCACCACCACCACCGCCGCCACCTCCGCCAGCCGCGATGGCGGTCTGCGGTGGGAACAGAATGATCGGCGCTGTCAGAAATGCCGCAAGCATCATCGGTGACTTGATCATGTACGCCTCCCGATTTGACAAGGACAGTTATTGACCTGAAGCACTAACTCCCGATCGCGGGAGACATTCCGCGCGTTTTGAGAAATTGTTTGCCGAAGCGGCAATCGCACTGTCTCATCGGGACGTCGCGCTTTCACGTGCACGCCGGCTGAGCGTTTTGTTCACGCCATCGATATCGGAGTCGAAACTGACATCGGTGTCAGAATCAAACTCAAATGCCCAATGGCCAGCTGGACCCGCGGCAAGGAGGACGATCGATGATGAAAACGGACCTCGCCGAGATCTACCGCAACTACATTGCCTGTTTGAATCGCCAGGACTGGCCGCAACTCGGTCAGTTCGTTGACGAGGACGTGTGCCACAACGGCCGGCGGCTCGGGTTATCCGGCTATCGCGAGATGCTGGAAGGGGACTTTCGCGACATCCCGGACCTTCGCTTCAACATCGTTCTGCTGGTGTCGGATGCGTCCCATGTCGCAAGCCGGCTGGCGTTCGACTGTTCGCCGAACGGCGCATTCCTCGGTCTCGGCGTCAACGGCAAGCGCGTCTCGTTTGCCGAGAACGTGTTCTATGAATTCCGCGACGGGAAGATCGTGCAGGTCTGGTCGGTGATCGACAAGGCTGCGATCGAGGCCCAGCTATAGCGGCGGAGCCTGGATGAGCGTGACGCCGCTACTTCCGCTCCGGATGCCAGGCGCCGTCCCAATCCGCCGCCGGCGGGTTCTGCACAAAAGCTGCGACGCGCGCCTTCATAGCGATCGACGGGCCGTCGCCAGGCGCCGCCGCCAGCGCCGCGGCGAAGGCTTGCTCGGCGTCATCCCAGCGGCGGTCGCGATAGGCGGCGAGGCCGTCCGCGTAACGCTGCCGCAACTCGGCCTGCGCCGGCGTCAGTTCGTCCTTCTTGCCGAGGATTTCGAACACCGCGACCGGCTGGGTCTGCCCCATCACGACGAGACGGTCGATCTCGCGCAGCTCGATGGTTGCGGCGCAGGCCGCGGCGGTGGCCTCCGAGATCAGGCTGCGGCTGCCGTAAAACTTGTTGGCGCCTTCCAGCCGCGAGGCGAGGTTCACGGTGTCGCCGAGCACGGTGTAGCTCATCATGAACTCCGAGCCGATGCTGCCGACCAGGGCCTCGCCGGTGGCGATCCCGATCCGGATGTCGCAATCGGCCGGGATCACGCGCACGCCGAGCAGTTCCGGCAGATCCTTGCGCAGCTGGTTGACCTGGCCGATCATGTCGATGGCGGCGAGCGCGGCCAGATGGGTCTGCTCGGCTTCCTCGACGAAGGGCGCGCCCCAATAGGCCATGATGGCGTCGCCGATATATTTGTCGATGATGCCGCGATGCGCATGGACCGGCGCCGACATCGTCGACAGATAGAGGTTCATGATCTTGACGAGGCCGCTCGGCGTCACGCCCTCGCTCAGGCTGGTGAAGCCCTTCATGTCGCAGAACATCACCGTCATGACGCGGCGCTGTCCTGCGGTCGCGGCGATCGCCGGCTGTTCGAGCAGGCCCTCGGCGATCCGCGGATTGATGTAGCGGCCAAACGTCTCGCGGATGCGCTGGTTGTGGCGCAGCGTCTCGATCATGCGGTTGAAGGCGGCCGACAGCTGGCCGATCTCGTCCTGGGTCGTGATGGTGATGGCGCCGTCGAGGCGGCCGGCCTCGACCTCGCGGGTGCTTTCGAGCAGGCGCATCACCGGACGCGTGATGCCGCTGCCGACCAGCATCGCGAACACGAAGCCGAGGATCGCGGCTATGGCGGTCACGACGCCGGAGATGATGATCGCCCGCTGCTGGGCACTCATCACCTTCGCGGCGGCCGAAGCGACCTGCGCCAGCATGTCGGCACGGATGCCCTCGATCCTGGTGTTGAAGTCGTCGCGCAGGGCGTCGGCGCGGAGCGTGGTCGCTTTCGCCGCCGCAAAGTCCTTGGCCTCGATTTGCTCGAGCAGCGTCTTGTTCTCTGCGTTCAGGCGCATCAACAGGTCGTTGACGGCATTGTCGATGCGGTCATCGAGGCGTCCGAGCGCGGCGTTGTCGGATGGCGTCGATGGATCGGCGATGATCGCATCGATCAGCACGCGTGCGGCGTCGGCCTCGCGCTTGATCAGGGGCTCGATCTCCTCGAAGGCCTTGCGCGCGCTTTCATAGCCGGAGTCTTCGCCCGGCGCCTGCATCTTTGCCATCATCATCCGGCGCATGGCGAGCGACCGCTCCAGCGCGCGGATGTTGACGCGGGCGAGGTGGCCGTAGGCGGGGATGTAGCGGTTGGTGAGTTCGTCGAGGAGATGGCCGACCTGGCCCGCCATCACCATCGACAGCAGCGAGGTGATCACCGCGAGGATGATGAGTCCCGCGGCAATGCCGACGATCTTCTGCCTGATCGAATTCCGAAACATGCCCAGCCCGGCCGCAGCTGCAATGAGCGGGTCCACCCCGCCGTGACGGCCAGACAGCTAATAGAGTTCCGCGGGGCGGGGTGCAAGCGACCGGCGCCTGCCATCCCGTCCCGAGGCGGGCGCCGGCGGCTAGCGGAGGCCTTCGTAGACCATCAAGCCGCGCGCGATGGCGAGCTTGCGCAGGGTCCGCGGCACGAACCGCTCCTGGGGATGCAGGTAACGCCACGAGGTCAGCACCAGGTCGTGCAGCCGGCTGACGTCGTCCTCGAACGGGGCGAGCAGGCCGGTGAGGCTCGCCGGCATATGGACGCGGCTCGTGAAGGGCAGCAGCAGCAGTTCGAGATGCGCCTTGGCGCCGGTCTCGGTCGTAGCGGTGATGCCGGCGATGGCCGGCAGGGTCTCTTCGACGACGCAGGTGATGATGTCTTCGATCTCGCCGCGGCTCGCACCTGTGAACAGGGCGGAAAAGCTCCGGTTCTTGAGGTCGCAGCCGAGCAGGGCGGAGGTGCGGGTGCCGGCCACGCGGAACGGAAAGCGGGTCTCGCCGTCATAGGACAGTACGAAGATGTCGGACAGCAGTTCGCGTATCGCGGACGGCTCGAACTCACTCCGGTCAGGTGCACGTGCGGTGCCGCGCTTCGCATTCCAATATGCGAAGAACTCGCGGCTTGAGCTGTGTTTCATCTAAACCTTGCCCGGCACCTGTCTCGGCGGGACACATCTGTCCCGGTTTTGCTCAGGCGCCTTCCCTTCTCTGTTGTGCAGGGAAGGCTGTGCAGCGTCCATGCCGTGGCCGCGCTTTGGGCGGCTTATCGGCAGCTTTGTGTTGTTAACGTAAATTTAACTATGTCCTTGGCCCCCGCGGAACCAGTGGGTAGGGTCCGCGCGTTCCCGTTCGCGCCGGCTGCCCCAAGCGCCGGCGCCGTTGGTACACAGGTGGCGTCAAACAGTTTGGTCACCGTGCGGGGAGGGGTGGGGACGTTCTCCCGATCCCTCCGGGGCACGAGAAGACCAGCCGATCAGGGAGGGCGTTCTCAGCGCCCTCCCTTTTCTTTTGTCCCGATTCCGGGCTGCGCGAGACTCGGTGTCCGATTTTGGGATTGTGCACTTGCACAGGGGTGCGAAAGCCGCCTATCTCTGATCCACCGCCGCATCGAGGTCGCCGACCCCTTGGACTCCCATCCCGAATCCCCGCTCGCGCCGCCGCCGGAGGCGCCGCGCGAGCCGATCCTGACCTTGCCGCCGGCGCTCACCGCCTACATCCTCCTGGTCGCGGCGATCCATCTGCGGGTGCTGCTGCCGCCGGAACTGGAGAACTGGACCATCGACGTCTTCGGCTTCATCCCGAAGCGCTACGATTCGACGCTGCTCGACATCACCTTTCCGGGCGGCGAAGGCGCCAAGGTCTGGACCTTCGTCACCTATTCGCTGCTGCACGCCAACCTCACCCATATCGGCTTCAACGTGCTGTGGCTGCTGCCGTTCGGCAGCGCGCTGGCGCGGCGGTTCGGCGCGCTGCGTTTCTTTGTCTTCATGGCGGTGACGGCGGCCGCCGGCGCGCTTGCGCATCTGTTGACCCATGAGCACGCGATCGCGCCGATGATCGGAGCGTCGGCTTCGGTGTCGGGGACGATGGCGGCGGCGATCCGCTTTGCCTTCGTGAAGGGCAGCTTCCTGTCGTTCAGCCGTGGCGATGCCGAGGCGGCGGCCAAGGTGCCTGCGCTGTCGCTGTGGCGGGCGCTGCGCAACGGACGGGTGCTCGCTTTCCTGGCGATCTGGTTCGGCGTCAACATCCTGTTCGGCGCCACCTCGCTGTCGCTCGGCGGCGAGGGCGCGAGCGTCGCCTGGCAGGCGCATATCGGCGGCTTCCTCGCCGGACTGCTGCTGTTCTCGTTGTTCGATCCGGTGCCACGCACGCGGGACGATGCTGCAGATGCGTCATCGGTGGATCAGTCGGGGCGCGTCTGATCGCCGCTTGCGGCCTGGATCGAATTCCTCCATCATCTTTGCGACGCAGAAACAAAGCGGGCCGACAATCGAGCCCTGCTACTCGCCGCGCCCCGGAACCGAAATCGGCGCGGAACTGTTGATTGAAGACTCTGGCGAACAGGCTCGACCCGCCCAAGGCGCGGGGCACGAGCGGATTCAGGGAGGCCGACAATGACGGTACGTTCCATTCTCGATGCAAAAGGCCATCAGGTCATGAGCGTCGCGCCCGGCGCGAAGCTCTCGGCCGCGGTCAAGCTGCTCGGCGAGCGCAAGATCGGCGCGGTGCTTGTGATGGAGCAGAGCCGCATGGAGGGCATCCTGTCGGAGCGCGACATCGTGCGCGTGCTCAGCGAGCGCGGCGCAGGCGCGCTGGACGAACCGGTCAGCGCGGTCATGACCAAGAAAGTCGTGAGCTGCCGCGAGTCCGATACGGTCAGCGGCATCATGGAGATGATGACCACGGGAAAATTCCGCCATCTTCCTGTCGTCGAGGACGGCAAGGTGGTCGGGCTGATCTCGATCGGCGACATCGTCAAGCGGCGCGTCGAGGAATATGAGCGCGAGCAGGAGGCGCTGCGCGACTACATCAAGACCGCTTGAGCGCTACTTGCCGGTGCTGCCCGCGCTGCTCGACGGCGGCACCAGGATGTCGATCGCCTCCTCGATTGCGCTGATGGAGCGTTCGGCGGCGCGGATGCCGTGCGCGATCAGGTCGTCGGCGCGGTGGAAGTCGAACCAGCCGATCTGACCGACCCGCGGCGAGATCAGCATATCAGGCGGATCGCCGGCAAGGCGCGCGCGGGTGATGCGGTCCTGCATGATGTTGAAGGCGTCGACCATGACGCTCGAAATGCCGGGCCGGCTGGCGCTGCCGAAAAACTCCCGCTTCACGGTACGTTCGGCGGAGAAGAAGCGGCCAAACCGGCGCTTCGGCGGCTCCGGCTCGAGCTCGGCCTCGGCGGTCACGGCAACCGTCACTTCGGGCGCGGCGGACGGGCCGTGATTGTAGATCGTGGTCGAGTGCGCGAACACGTCGCTGGAGAGGTTCGCCGCAATGACGATCTCGGCGCCGAGCGCGCGCGCGGCCGAGACCGGCACCGGATTGACGAGCGCGCCGTCGACCAGCCAGCGGTCGCCGATCAGGACCGGCGCGAAGATGCCGGGCAGGGCGTAGGAGGCGCGCATGGCGTCGACCACGCGGCCCTGGGTCAGCCAGATCTCGTGCCCGGTGCGCACTTCGGTGGCGACGCTGGCGAACTTGACCGTGAGGTCCTCGATCATGACCTGGCCAAGCGCGGCCTCGATCTCGGCGGCCAGCTTGGCGCCGCGGATCAGGCCGGAGCCGTTGAGGCGGATGTCGAGGTAGCCGAGCACGCTGCGCGGCTGCAGGCCGCGCGCCCACTGCTCCAGCGTCTCGATATGGCCGGCCGCATAGGCGCCGCCGACCACGGAGCCGATCGAGGTGCCGACCACCACATTGGGGACGATGCCGTGGGCCAGCAGGGTCTTGATGATGCCGATATGGGCAAAGCCGCGCGCGGCGCCGCCGCCGAGCGCAAGCCCGATGACCGGCCGGCGAACCGTTCCCAGGCCTACCTTGTCGAGGCCGTCGGAGCTCTTGTGGCCTCGGCCCATCCAGCTATCCAACACGACAAATCTCCTGCCAGCGCGAGACTAGGCTGCGCAGCATGGCTGCGCCAGCGTCGTCCGTCTTCATGGTTAGTCCCACAGGCATGATTCATGCCCCGGGTAGTCCGCGGTAGGCAGGGAATGTGACTGGACCGCGACGATAGGGCTAACATCGGCTTGATCGCGCGGTTCCAAATGGCGGAGGGCGCCCGCCCGGACTGTGACAAAGCCTTGGACGCACCTTGGACGAAGGCTTGAATTTGCCGCGTTTTCGTTGAAAAGCATGGTGATGACTTCGAGGGGCAACGGCATCGGCGGATGCGGGCGGGGCATGCGGCTCCTTCCGCTGTTGACGCTTGCGGCATTTTTGCTCGCCCTGATCCCCGGTTCCGTATCTGCACAGTTCTTCAGCGACCGGCCGCCGCCGATTCCGCCCGCCTCGGTCCCGGAGGTGCCGTCCGGTCCGGCGCTCAACCTGGCGCCGCCATCGGGCGGTGGTTCAGGGCCCGTTCTGCCCGGCCCGCTGAACCAGCCGACCATCGTCCAGCCCTCGACTGCGACGGTGCCGCCGGTGTTAGCAGCGCCGCCGGCCGGGTCGCCGGCCGCGGGGCAGGCGGTGCTGTCGCTGACGGCGCGGTACGGCAAGGACCTGCCGGTCATCAATGCCGGGCTGGTGTGGCGGGTGTTCGCCGACAAGCCTGACGACAACGGCACCTACAAGCTGATCCGCGAAGAGCGCGGGGCGACGCCCAACGTGGTGCTGCCGCCCGGCAACTATGTCGTCCATGTCGCGCTCGGGCTCGTCAGCGCGGTGCGCGCTGTCAACCTGAAGTCGGAGACCGACCGCGAGTCCTTCGTGCTGCCGGCCGGGGGCCTGCGGATCGAGGGCCGCGTCGGCAGCAGCAAGATCCCCGCCAACCAGATCTCGTTCGCGATCTACAAGGGCAGCCAGTTCGACGGTTCGGACCGTGGACCGATGGTGCCGAACGTTGCCGCCGGCGACGTCGCGCTGTTGCCCGAGGGCACCTACTACATCGTCTCCAACTATGGCGACGCCAACTCGGTGGTGCGCTCCGACATTCGCGTCGCAGCGGGCAAGCTGACCGACGTCACCGTCACCCATCGCGCCGCCGTCATCACCCTCAAGCTGGTCAGCGAGCGTGGCGGCGAGGCGCTTGCCAACACCGCCTGGTCGGTGATCACGCCGGGCGGCGACGTGATCAAGGAATCGATCGGCGCGTTCCCGCGCGTCGTGCTCTCGGAAGGCGAGTATCGCGCGATCGCCAAGAACGAAGGCAAGGTGTTCGAGCGTCCCTTCAATGTCGTCAACGGTGTCGATGGCGAAGTCGAGGTCGTGGCGCGCTGACGTCCGACTGGCCTGCATTTCATGCAGCTGTCATAGTCTCTAATGTGAACTAACCATCGCGCGAATTTGAGCCGTCATAATCGCTCGCGGCGATGCCGGGCCTGCCTATTTTTACATGACGTTAAGCCGCTGCATGACTTGGATGTCGTGGGGACTAGAGTTTGCGTGGGGCGCGCCATGGTCATGGCCAACAAGAAATCAGCAAAAGCATCGGCCAAATTCAATTCCGAGATGTTCGCCGACGTACCGGTTCTGCAACGCAAGTGGCAGGCCGCGGTCCGTCCCGGCGAAAAGCTGCCGCACTATGAAGACGTGATGCTCGGCAGTCTCGGCCGGCTCGCGGATCATATCGTGCTGCTGCGGAGCGTCGATGGCATGCTCAGCGTCTCGCACGCCGGCCGCTATGTCCAGACATGGCTGAACGACGAGCGCTGGGACATTCCGCTCAGCGCGCTGCCGCCGGATTGCGCCACTGCGTTGACCGAAGCCGCCGCAAACGCGCGCGAGAACTGCCGGCCCTATCTGGCGTCAGCGCATTGCGTCCGCGACGGGTTGGTGCGGACCTTCGACGTGCTGGCGCTGCCGACGCGGTCGCGCTGGGGCGGTATCCTGGTCGGCGTCTACGTCAACGAGCGCAATGCGCAGTACAATCTGCTCGATACGATTTTCTCGGCCACCGACGAGGGCGTGCTGTCGCTCGCCGCGATCCGCGATGCGCGCGGCGAGCCGGCCGACTTCCAGATCGTGCATCTCAACCAGGGCGCCGCAAGGCTGCTGATGCAGCCTGCGACCGAATTGCTGTGGCGCCGGCTCAGCGTCGGCGGCAACCCGCTTGCGGCGTCATCGGTGATGAGCCGTCTGCGTGGATTTGTCGGCGGCGGCGCGGGCGGGCAGTTCGAGATCGACAGCGGTGATCGCTGCCTGCGGCTCGGCGTCACGGCGTTCGGCGACATGCTGTCGCTGACCGTCTCCGACGTCACCGCGCTGAAGCAGCGCGAGCTGTCGTTCCGCCTGCTGTTCGAGAACAACCCGATGCCGATGTGGGTGTTCGACGCCGGCACGATGGAATTCCTCAGCGTCAACGACGCCGCCGTTCAGCACTATGGCTACAGCCGGGAAAAGTTTCTCGGCATGACGCTGCGCCAGATCTGGCCGGTGGATGAGTGGAGCGTGCACAGCGCCGCCTTGCGCGAGATCGGCGACGTCTATCAATCGAGCCGCGACTGGCGGCACATCAGGGCCGATGGCAGTGAGATCCATGTGCTGACCTTCGGACGCAAGGTGGCGTTCGAGGGCCGCGACGGCTATCTGGTCGCAGTGGTCGACATCACCGAGCGCCGCGCCGCCGAAGCGCGGATCGCGCATATGGCGCACCATGACGGTCTCACCAATCTGCCGAACCGCGATTTCTACCAGGAGCGCCTGCGCGAGGCGCTGGAGCGCGGCCGCAGCGGCAACAAGCGCGTCGCGGTGATGTGCATCGACCTCGACCTGTTCAAGAACGTCAACGACTCCTTCGGGCATCCGATGGGCGACCGGCTGCTCAAGCTGGTGGCGGAGCGGCTGCGCGAGGTGGTCCGCGACGACAATGTGGCGGCCCGCCTCGGCGGCGACGAATTCGCGATCGTGCTTGCGGCCGACGTTTCGCCGAACGAAGCGAGCGCTTTCGCCGAACGGCTGATCGAAGCGCTGAGCGCGCCCTACAACATCGACGGGCTCGAGGTCGTGGTCGGCGCCAGCGTCGGCATCGCGCTGTCACCGGGTGACGGCACGACGTCGGAAGAATTGATGCGCAATGCCGACATGGCGCTATACCGCGCCAAGTCCGAGGGCGGCGGCGTGCATCATTTCTTCGAACCGGAGATGGATCAGCAGGCGCAGAAGCGCCGCGACATGGAGCGAGATCTGCGCGCGGCCTTCAGCAACGGCGAGTTCGAGCTGCACTACCAGCCGCTGGTCGATATCGCAGCCGACCGCATCTCTGGCTTCGAGTCGCTGCTGCGCTGGCGGCACCCGCAGAAGGGCATGGTCTCACCTGCAGAGTTCATCCCGGTTGCCGAAGACATCGGCCTGATCGTCGCGCTCGGCGAATGGGTATTGCGCGAAGCCTGCTCCGAGGCGATCAAGTGGCCGGCCGACGTCAAGGTCGCCGTCAATCTGTCGCCGGTGCAGTTCCGCAGCCGCAATCTGGTCCAGGCCGTGATCTCGGCGCTGGCGCATTCCGGGCTGCCGGCGCGGCGGCTCGAGCTCGAGATCACCGAGTCGGTGTTTCTGGCGGAGACCGAGGCCAACCTCGCGATCCTGCATCAGCTGCGCGAGCTGGGCGTCAGCATCTCGATGGACGATTTCGGCACCGGCTATTCCAGTCTGAGCTATCTGCGCAGCTTCCCGTTCGACAAGATCAAGATCGACCGCTCCTTCGTGAAGGATCTGGCGCGGCGCTCCGATTGCCTTGCGATCGTGCGCGCGATCTCGGGCCTTGGCCGCAGCCTCAGGATCACCACGACCGCGGAAGGGGTCGAGACGACAGACCAGCTCGACTGGCTGCGCGCCGAAGGTTGCAACGAGGTGCAGGGATTTCTGTTCAGCGCGGCGAGGCCGGCCGGCGAGATCGCGGCCTTGCTGAGCGGCTTTGCCGAGCGTGCGTCGAAGGCGGCTTGAGTCGCTTCTGCGATTGCCAAGCCCGAGGGCCCTCGTAGCCCGGGTGAGCGCAGCGATACCCGGGACGAGCGTCCCGCATATCGCTGCGCTCATGCGGGCTACAAGGCTGTAACCCTAGAACCGCGTCACGATATCCGATAGCGCCGGGCGCGGGCGGTCCTCGCTCGGCCTGGTCGGGGTGCCGATGTGAATGAGCCCGGCGAGCTTCTCGTCCGGCTTCAGGCCGAGGCCGTCGAGCACGTCGCGGTCGAAGGCGAACCAGCCGGTCAGCCAGCAGGCGCCGTAGCCGAGCGCGGTCGCCGCGGTAACGATGTTCATCGCGCTGGCGCCCGCCGACAATTCCTGCTCCCACGGCGGCACCTTCGGGTGCGGCTTGGTGAAGGAGACCACGCCGATCACCAGCGGCGCGTCGGTCAGCCGCTTCTTCTCGACCTCGATGTCGGAGGCCGGCGCGCCGGGATTCTTCCGGGCGAAGACCTTTGCGATCACGTCGCCGGCCCGCGCGCGGGCATCGCCCTCGAACACGATGAAGCGCCAGGGCGCGAGCTTGCCGTGGTCAGGCACGCGCGCGCCGATCGTCAAAATGGTCTCGAGCTCGGCCGCGGACGGGCCCGGGCCGGTCATCTCGCGCGGTTTTATCGAGCGGCGCGTCTTCAGGAGTTCAATGGCATCGGGCACGGAAATGTCCTTCAAGGGGAGTCGTGCCCCCAAGATGGGGGCACGACCAAGCCAATGAAAGCCAGTTTAGACCGATTGTGAAGATCAGGCGACGGATCGCGCCCGCTTCACGTCGGGCGGCGTCGCCTCATCCACCAGCGCGGCGATCGCCTCATCGGTCGGCATCACGGTCTGCCGCTCGCTGCCGAGGCGGCGGACCGAGACCGAATGGGTTTCGGCTTCCTTCTTGCCGACGACGAGCAGGGCCGGAATCTTGGCCAGCGAGTGCTCGCGGACCTTGTAGTTGATCTTCTCGTTGCGCAGGTCGATCTCGACCCGCAGCCCGGCGCGGCGCGCGGCGGCTGCCACCACCTTGGCGTACTCGTCGCCTTCGGAGGTGATGGTCGTGACCACGAGCTGCGTCGGCGCCAGCCAGAGCGGGAAGTTGCCGGCATAGTGCTCGATCAGGATGCCGATGAAGCGCTCCATCGAACCGCAGATCGCGCGGTGCACCATGACGGGTGCCTTCTTCGAGCCGTCATGATCGATGTAGAACGCGCCGAACCGCTCCGGCAGGTTGAAGTCGACCTGGGTCGTGCCGCACTGCCAGTCGCGGCCGATGGCGTCGCGCAGCACATACTCGAACTTCGGTCCGTAGAACGCGCCTTCGCCCGGATTGATCTCGGTCCGGATGCGGTTGCTGCCCTTGGCCTTGATCTCCGACAGCACCGTCGCCATCACGCGCTCGGCGTGATCCCACATCTCGTCGGTGCCGACCCGCTTCTCCGGCCGCGTCGAGAGCTTGACCGTGAGCTCGCCGTCGAAGCCGAAATCGGCGTAGGTCGACAGGATCAGGTCGTTGATCTTGAGGCACTCGTCGGCGAGCTGCTGCTCGGTGCAGAACACATGGGCGTCGTCCTGGGTGAAGCCGCGCACCCGCATCAGGCCGTGCATCGCGCCCGACGGCTCATAGCGATGCACGACGCCGAACTCGGCGAGCCGCAACGGCAGGTCGCGGTAGCTCTTCAGCCCGTGCTTGAATATCTGTACATGGCCGGGGCAGTTCATCGGCTTCAGCGCGAACCAGCGCTTGTCCTCGGCCTCGTCGCCGGCGGACTGCGCCGCGAACATGTTCTCGCGGTACCAGTCCCAATGGCCCGAGGTTTCCCACAGCGCCTTGTCGAGGATCTGCGGGGCGTTGACCTCGTCGTAATCGCCGAGCAGCCGGCGCCGCATATAGGCGATCAGCTGCTGGAAGATGGTCCAGCCCTTGGGGTGCCAGAACACCACGCCCGGGCCTTCCTCCTGGAAGTGGAACAGGTCGAGCTCGCGGCCGAGCTTGCGATGGTCGCGCTTCTCGGCTTCCTCGATCTGCTTGAGATAGGCGTCGAGGTCTTCCTGCTTGGCGAATGCCGTGCCGTAGATGCGGGTCAGCATCGGATTGTTGGAGTCGCCGCGCCAATACGCGCCCGCCACCTTCATCAGCTTGAAGGCGTTGCCGATCTTGCCGGTCGAGGTCATGTGCGGGCCGCGGCAGAGATCGAACCAGTCACCCTGGAAGTAGATCTTGATCGGCTCGTTGCCGGGAATGGCGTCGACCAGCTCGACCTTGAAGGCCTCGCCCTTGTCGCGGAACACCTGCTTGGTCTTCTCGCGATCCCAGACTTCCTTGGTGAACGGCTTGTCGCGCGCGACGATCTCGCGCATCCGCTTCTCGATCGCGGCAAAATCTTCCGGGGTGAACGGCTCGTTGCGGAAGAAGTCGTAGTAGAAGCCGTTCTCGATCACCGGGCCGATCGTGACCTGGGTGCCCGGCCACAGCGACTGCACGGCTTCCGCCAGCACATGCGCGGCATCGTGCCGGATCAGTTCCAGCGCACGCGGGTCTTCGCGGCCGATCAGCTCGATCTTGGCGTCGGCCTCGATCGGATCATTGAGGTCGGCAAGCGTGCCGTCGAGCGCCATCGCGACGGTGCGCTTGGCGAGCGAGGGCGAAATGCCTTTGGCGATGTCGAGACCGGTGGTCCCTCTCGGGAAATCGCGCCTCGCTCCATCAGGGAAGGTGAGGGCGATCTTGTTCACGGGTTCTGCGGGTTTGAGGTTAGAGAGGCTGTACTGGAATCCGGATTCGGATTTGGGTGGCGTATCGGCCATGGTGTCTCCTGTAGCTCACTCCTGCGAACGAGCGCAGGTAAGCGGAAAGCAGCGGTATAGCAGGGGATTTGACGCCTGCAATCCGGCAATATCAAGAAAATGGGCCTCCGGCCGCGCGGATTTGAACAAGGCTCGGCTGCAGCTGACGCCACGGATCGTTGCGACGCTGCCGATCATCGTCTAACGTCCGGCGTCCGTTTTCCGCCATCGCGCGATCCGCAAGGTTCATGTTTTCCCGTTTCCTGTTTTTCGTGGCGTTGCTTCTGATCCCGGGCGTGTTGCGGGCGGAAGAAACACCGGTCCAGAAGGCCGGATTTGCGAAAAAGCTGACCATCTATCTCGCCCATGGGCCGGCGAACGCCTGCGGCGCCGGCTGCGATCGCTGGATCGCGATCGAAGGCGAGATCGATCGGGAAGCCGCGCAGCGGATTCGCACCTTCCTGTTTGCCAACAAGGACAGGCAGCTTCCGATCTACCTTCATTCGCCGGGCGGAAACGTCGAGCAGTCCTATGGGATCGCGCGGTTCCTGCGCGCGCACAAGGCAATCGCCCGGGTCGGCCGTACTATCGTGCCGGCCTGTTCCACAGGCACACAGATTGACGCCGCCTGCCTGAAGATCAAGGCCGCCAAGGGAGAGGTCGAGGCCGAACTCACCACGCGCAACGCGATGTGCGTCTCGGCCTGCGCCTATCTGTTCCTGGGCGCGACCAGCCGCGAAGTGGCGCCCGATTCGGTGCTCGCGGTGCATAACTCCAAGCTGATGTTCGTCGTCCACGGGCATCCGCCTGCGCAGGCCGTCGCGGACTTCAGGCGGCGCGAGATGGTGAGCGCCGATCGCGACCGCAATGTATTCCTCGCGGCGATGGGCATCAGCCATGAGCTCAGCGACCTCATCAAGTCCGTGAAGTTCGAGGACCTGCACGTGCTGACGCGGCCGGAGCTCTATCAATTCGGCATCGATACGCGGCCGCTGCCGGAAACCCTGTGGGCGGTGGAGAAGGAGACACGGCCCTATGTTCGCAAGATCGTGCAGCAGAAAAGGGCCGACGGCAGCGCGTTCCGCATGATGGAGTGGCGGCTGTTCTGCGAGAGCAAGGATCGCGGACGGCTGATGTTCGTGCGCGAGTTCGAGGAGGGGGCAGCCGGCAAGGGCACGGTGCTGATGATGGCCGGCGCGACCAGAACCGTCGCATTCGGCCGGTCGGCGCGGTTCGGCAAATACGAGGTCTGGAGCGAGGCGGTGACATCGGACGCCGTCAAGGCGATGCTCGCGGCCCCGCATCTGCAGATCGGCGAAAGCCCGATGGCAGCCGACGCCAAGCTTGACGCCAAGTCTGACGTCAAGTCTGACACCAAGTCCGGCCTTGCGACATTCGATATCGGCACCATCGGGCTGGAGCGGGGCTGGACGCAGCTTCTGGCATCATGCCCGGCGGCGACCGCCGCTCCGAAGCCTGCGAGCCCGTTGCCGGCCGCCGTGTCGCCGAGCGTCAGTGCGGTGCCGGCGGCATCGCCGTCGCCATGAGCGCAAGAGGCGCCGTTCGATCAGGTGCCATGCATTTAGATGCAGTTGCATCGATCTCGGCGTCTGCTAACAACGCGGCGTGAAACGCTTCGCTCCCACCGCATTGATGCTTGGCAACATCGTCACCGGCTGCTCGGTGCTCGCGCCGGCCGGCATGCTGGCGGAGTTGTCCGACGGACTAGGCGTCACGATCCACACCGCGGGTCTCCTGATCACCTTCGGCGCGATCGTGCTGTGCGTGGGCTCGCCGGTGACGGCGTGGTTGACCAGCCGGACCGAGCGGCGGGCCTTGCTGACGGCGACGCTGCTGGTGCTGACCCTGACCAATGCTGCTTCTGCCTTCGTGCCGAACTACGACAGCCTCCTGATCATTCGGCTGGTGATGCTCGCGGTCGGCGTGCTCTACACGCCGCAGGCGGCAGGCACCGCGGCACTGATTGTGCCGGTGGAGAAGCGCGGCAGCACGATTGCCTACATCTTCCTCGGCTGGTCGCTGGCCGCCGCGATCGGGCTGCCGCTGATCACCTTCATCGCAAGCCGCTACGGCTTTCGCGCGACCTATGGCGCGATCGCGCTGACCGGGCTCGTCAGCTCCCTGCTGCTGTGGTGGCGGCTGCCAGGCGGATTGCACGGCGCGCCGGTTGATCTCCGAACCTGGGTCGATCTCGGCCGCAATCCGATGGTCATTCTGCTGCTGTCGATCACGACGCTGCAGATGTCCGGCCAGTTCGTGGTGTTCACCTTCATGGGGCCGCTGCTCGCCAAGCTGACCGGCGCCAATGCGGACGCCGTCGGGATCGTGTTCGCGCTCTACGGCATCTTCGGGTTCGTCGGCATCGTGATCGCAACGCGCGTGGTGGATTCCTGGGGCGCCTGGAAGACCTCGGTCCTGTTCACCGTGCTGCTGCTCGCAGGCGTCGCCGGCTGGGCGCTGAGCGCCGGCGCCTACGCCCTGATGGCCGCCTCCGTCGCGGTGTGGGGCCTCGGCTTTGCGTCGACCAATTCGATGCAGCAGGTACGCTTGGTCGGTGCTGCTCCGGCGCTCGCTTCGGCGTCGGTCTCGCTCAATACCTCGGTGCTGTATATCGGCCAGGCCATCGGCTCCGCGATCGGTGGCTTGCTGTTCGCCCGCGAATGGCTGCACAGCGCGGGCTACGTGGCCACGGCCTTCGTCGCGGCGGCGCTTGCGGTCGTGGTCATCACGCGGCCGCGACGGACGGCTGTAACCGCCGCGGCCGAGTGAACGGTTGGCTTTCACGCTTGTGTTCGCGAGAGCATCCCAAGCAACGATCCGCGTGAGGAACATCCGGGAACTCGACTGCGCGTCACCACCTCACGCTTTGACTGGGCACGATGAACGCCGTCGTGCTCGGCTTGTTCGGATTGTGGGTGAAGTAGCCGTAGGCGGCGACGATCACGACGAGCAAGGCAAGCACGGCCAGCAAGTCGATCTGCCGGGGATCATGACCGTTGTGGCTGATTTTCCAGCGCATTGTTGTTTCCTCCCCAAGGGGGGCAATGAAACAATGCGCCAACTATCGCCACAGTTCCGCCGGGCAGCAATGCGCGCCGCGCTTGGACGTGCCGCAGCAATCGATCAATTGTCGTTGACGCCGCGTCAGCCTTCGTTGACGCCGCGCCAGCGGCCATAGCGCCAGGGCAGGTACCAGCGTGCCCCGGGCGGCTTCGTCAGCGGGACATTATCGATCCCGGATGTGCCCCAGGGCTGGCAGCGCAGCAGCCTTGCCAGCGTCATCCAGCCGCCGCCCCACAGGCCGAAGCGTTCGATCGCCTCGTCGCCATAGATGGAGCAGGTCGGCAGATGCCGGCAGTTGTAGCCGACCAGCGGCGACAGCGTGTGCCGGTAGATCCAGATCAGGGCGCGGCCGAGGTTGCGCGGCAAGCGGCGCATGGTGCTGGCACAGTCCATGCATCGTGGATGGTGAGTCGTTGAATGGTCTGTCGGCGGCATACGCAAGTATGTACGTAGTCTTGCGGGGGTTCCAAGCCAAGGAACTGTTTTGTTGCAGATATTTACGCCACAGTTCGTTATTATTGCACAGCACCGATGGCGCTGCAGCAAGGGCTCTATGGACGGTCCGGGTCAGCAACGCTACCGTTCCCATAACGCGCCGCTGACAGAATCGTGGCGCATTGCCATGGGGCCATTGCCACCGCTCGCATCACCAAGGGCTTGGGGGAAGGAACCAAATTGAGGCTCGTCAAGTCGCTCTCGTTGCGCAGTTGGGCGCTTACCGGCGCCGTTGCTCTTTGCTTCGCGGTTTCCGGCACCGCCGCCATGGCGGGCGGTTCCGCGCAGGCCAATTCGACCCTCGAAGAGCGCAAGCTGCCGATGAAGTTCAGCTGGATCGCCTGCCAGCCGAATTGCCGCGGCTGGGTGTCCGCGGTCGGTATCATCACGGCCGATAGTCCGAGGGAATTCGACGAGTTCGCGCGCGGCCGCCAGCTCAACGGCGCCACCATCGTGCTCGATTCCAGCGGCGGCTCGGTCAACGACGCAATCGCGCTCGGCCGCCGCTTCCGCGGTCTCGGCGTGCTGACCACGGTCGGCACCAGCGTCGTCAATCAGGCCGCGCAGAGCGGCCGCGCGAGCGTTCTGCCGGATGCCTATTGCGAGTCGATGTGCGTGTTCCTGCTGTTGTCGGGCAAGACGCGCTATGTTCCGCCGGCCGCCCATGTCCGCGTGCATCAGATCTGGATGGGCGATCGCGCTGACGACGCCAAGGCCGCGAGCTACACCGCGCAGGACCTGATGATCGTCGAGCGCGATATCGGCCGTCTTGCCAAGTACACCTTCGATATGGGCGGCGCGGGGGATTTGCTGGCGCTCTCGCTCAGCGTGCCGCCGTGGGAGGACCTGCACGAGTTGTCGACGGCCGAATTGCGGCTGACCAATCTCATCACCACCGAGGCGGTTGCCGACGTGCTGCCGCGGCAGGACAACACCAAGGACAACGCAATTCCCGTCGCCGAGGCGAAGCCGAAGAACAACGATCGCTTCGTGAGCAGCGCGATGGAGGGCGAGGCGTCGCAGGCGGCGAGGGCGACCAAGACCGCCGAGGCCGTGGTGCCGACCGGTGGCAGCGCAGCGCCGGCGCCGGTCCAGCCCGCGCAGTAAGCTTCGTCTCGTTCGTGGATGCGTAAGCGGACCTCTGATGCGCAATTGCGCATCGGGGACCTCGAGGTGGAATCTTACGCCGGCTGCGACGCCTTGGCCTCGATCTGGCCGATCGCATCGACCACGGCATCGAAGGTCAGCATGGTCGAGGCATGGCGGGCCTTGTAGTCGCGCACCGGCTCGAGCAGCGCGATATCGGCCCATTTGCCGTCCTGCGGGGGCTGGCCATTTTCCTTCAGCATCTTGCGGACCGTCTCGCGCAATTCGCGCAGCTCGTCCGCGGTCGAGCCCACCACCCGGCTCGCCATGATCGAGGATGAGGCCTGGCCGAGCGCACAGGCCTTCACGTCATGGGCGAAGTCCGTCACCACGGGACCGTCCATCTTGAGGTCGACCTTGACGGTCGAACCGCACAATTTGGAGTGGGCGGTAGCGCTGGCGTCCGGGTCGGCCAGTCGTCCGAGGCGCGGAATATTGCCGGCCAACTCGATGATCCGCTTGTTGTAAATGTCGTTCAGCATGGGGACAGATGCCTGGTTCCGGCCGTGCCGGGCGCTCTTGGCGGCTGGGTTGCACCGTCCTATATATGGACGGCAACGCCGGAAACATAGCCCGGCCATGCAGCCACCGCGGCCCACCTCCGCCGCGGCGGTGCTACAATTGTGGGACTCAGGCGCCCGGCGGTCGAACCATCCGCCCCGTCTGCCCGGTGACACATCCGGACCAAGGTCAAATCCGAGGGCCGGTCGAACGGAGAAGACATGGACGCCTTGATCAAATCGATTCGCCCCAGCAAGCCGGCCGACGCCAAGCCCGGCGAGCTCGACCCCTCAGAATTCATGACGGCGGCCGTTCGTGCCGACCAGCCGCGCCCGTCGCGGGCGGAGGCGGAGGACGCCGTGAAGACGCTGCTCGCCTATATCGGCGAGAACACCGGCCGCGAGGGCCTGCTCGACACGCCGCGCCGGGTCGTCGAGGCCTATGACGAGCTCTATCAGGGCTACCACCAGTGCCCGGCCGAGGTGCTGAACCGCACCTTCGGCGAGACCGCCGGCTACGACGATTTCGTCCTTGTCCGCGACATCGAGTTCACCTCGCAGTGCGAGCATCACATGATGCCGTTCTACGGCAAGGCGCATATTGCCTATACGCCGGTGGAGCGCGTCGTCGGCCTTTCCAAGCTGGCGCGGCTGACCGACATCTTCGCCCGCCGTCTGCAGACCCAGGAGCATCTCACCGCGCAGGTCGCTGCTGCGATCGACGAGGTGCTGAAGCCGCGCGGCGTTGCCGTGCTGATCGAGGCGGAGCATACCTGCATGTCGGTGCGCGGCGTTGCCAAGCATGGTGCATCGACCTTCACCAGCCGCTTCACCGGCATGTTCCGCGACAATCCGGCGGAGCAGCAGCGTTTCCTGTCCCTGGTGCGAGGACCGAACCGGTAACCTCGCATTTTCCCGAGCGAGGTTTTCCGTGTCCGCAGCGACCCACGATCACGACCGCGAGGAGGGGCTGGCTTTCCAGCCCAAGTTCGACGCGGCAGGCCTTGTGACCTGCGTCGCGACCGATGCCGCGACCGGCGATGTGCTGATGGTCGCGCATATGAACGACGAGGCCCTGCGCAAGACGATCGCGACCGGCGAGGGCTGGTACTTCAGCCGCTCGCGCAATGCGCTGTGGCGCAAGGGCGAGAGCTCAGGCCAGACCCAGCGCGTGGTCGAGATCCGGATGGATTGCGATCAGGACGCGGTGTGGATCAAGGTCGAGCAGATCGGCGCCGCCTGCCACACCGGACGGCGCTCCTGCTTCTATCGCGCGGTGAAGGACGAGGGCGGCAATGTCAGCCTGTCCTTTGTCGACGCCGAGCAGCTGTTCGATCCGGCGCAGGTCTATCGCAAATAGAGCGTTGACCTAGATCAAATGCGATGCATCGAAGTGGTGCACTGCGTTGCCTCCTGTTCGGCTGTGTGCAAGTAATTGCACATCGTCGTCGCGCTGGGGGTGAGTTGTGGCGCATCGTCTGATACCGCTTGTTGGGTTTCTCGCCTGGGTTGTGTTGCCGATCGGTGCAGCGCAATCGCAAACAACCGAGCGCGCACCCGATACGATGGCCGCGCGCGTCCTTGCCTGTGCGCCGTGTCACGGCGCCGAAGGCGAGGGCACCAGCGACGCCTATTTCCCGCGGCTGGCCGGCAAGCCGGCGGGCTATCTCTACAACCAGCTCGTCGCATTCCGGGATGGACGGCGGAAATATCCGCCGATGAACTACCTGCTGGAGTTTCAGACCGACGATTACCTGAAGAAGATCGCCGAATATTTCGCCTCACTCAGGCCGGCATTTCCGCCGCCGGTCCCGCCCGTCGACAGCAAGGAGATTCTGGCGCGCGGCGAGACGATCGTGAAGAACGGCGATCCGCAGCACGGCATTCCGCCCTGTTCAGCCTGCCATGGTCCCACATTGGGCGGCATGGAGCCCGGCATTCCCGGCCTGCTTGGCCTGCGCGCGGCCTATATCAGCGGCCAGCTCGGCGGCTGGCGCTACGGCACGCGGACCGCGTTCGCTCCCGATTGCATGCAGATCGTCGCGAGCCTGCTGACAGAGGACGATGTGAAGGCGGTGGCTGCCTACCTGTCCTCGCGTCCGGCGCCGGCGGATCCATCCTTCGCGCCGCGAGGCAGCCTTCCGATGCCGCTCGAATGCGGCAGCGAACCGCATTGAAGGGATCGTGCCGATGTCGCGAACCTTAACAGGACTGCTTGTTGGACTGATGCTGGCATTCTCGCCCGTTGCGGCCTCGGCGCAGCAGAAGGCGGCCGATCCGGCCGTCCTCGCCAAGGGCGAGTATCTCGCACGCGCCGGCGATTGCATCGCCTGCCACACCGCGCGCGAAGGCAAGACCTTCGCCGGCGGCCTCCCGATGAAGACGCCATTCGGCACGCTCTACACGTCGAACATCACGCCCGACCCGCAAACCGGGATCGGCACGTGGACCTCCGATCAGTTCTACCAGATGATGCACAATGGCCGCTTCCCCGATGGCGGCCTGGTCTATCCGGCGATGCCGTTCGCCTCCTATACCAAGGTGACGCGCGAGGACAGCGACGCGATCTACGCCTATTTGCGCACGGTGCCGCCGGTCAGGCAGCTCAACAAGCCGCACGACCTGACATTCCCGTTCAACAACCGCTCGCTGATCCTCGGCTGGCGCACGCTGTTCTTCAGGGAAGGCGAGTTCAAGCCTGATCCAACGAAGTCGGCAGAGTGGAACAGAGGTAACTATCTGGTCGAGGGGCTGGGTCATTGCGGGATGTGTCACACCCCGATCAATGCGCTCGGCGGCAGCAAGCAGTCGCAGGCCTTCGAGGGCGGCCTGATCCCGATGCAGAACTGGTACGCGCCGTCGCTGACCTCCAACAAGGAGACCGGGCTCGGCGACTGGACGATCGAGGAGATCGTCGACTATCTGCGCAAGGGCGTGTCCGCCAAGGGCGCCGTGTACGGGCCGATGGCCGAGGTCGTCTACAACAGCCTGCAATTTCTCAATGATGATGATGCGCGCGCGATGGCGGTCTACCTGAAGGGCCTTGCGCAGGGCGGTCCTCCGGAGAAGGCGTCGACTTCGCTGCCTTCGGCCGAGAGCAGTCTGCTGCTGTCCTTCGGCAAGTCGATCTATGACCGCGACTGCGCAAGCTGTCATGGCGCGACCGGGCAGGGCATGCCGCCGGATTATCCGCCGCTTGCCGGCAATCAGTCGATCCAGATGGTCTCCGCGGTGAACCCGATCCGGATGGTGCTCAATGGCGGATATCCGCCGGGGACGTCGGGCAATCCGATGCCCCACGGCATGCCGCCGTTCGCGCAGAAGCTGTCGGATGACGAGGTCGCGGCTGTCGTGACCTACATTCGAACGGCCTGGGGCAATCGCGGCGAGCCGGTGTCGGCGCGACAGGCCAACGAACTGCGGGCAGCAACGCTGAACTAGGGGTGCGATCATGATCAACTCGTCTTCGCCGCAACCGCCGGCATCGGGCTCGGAAGACGATGATGTCGAGGCCATCGTGCGCGCCGGTCCGGGCGGCGCGGTCGCGGTCGCGGGTATTGCGACGGCCGTCGTGGTCGGGTTGTGGTTTGCCTTCTATCTGCTGGTCTTCCTGCCGCGGAGCGTTCCCTGATGGCGAGCGAGACCGACCACAGCCTCGGCGAGGCCGTTGCCGCACGGATCGAGCGGCGCTGGGCGACGCTGTCGATCGTCATTGTCGGCGTCCTGGTCGGCATGGCGACCTATATCGGCATCCATCAGGCGACGATGCCGCAGGGCCGGGTCGAAACCGCCGATCCCAAGACGCTGCATCTGTCGGGTGAATTCGTCGAGAGCAATCTCGGCAGCGAAATGCAGGCCGACGGATCGGTCACCGTGCGCGCGATTGGCCAGCAATATTCCTTCACGCCGCAATGCATCGTGGTGCCCGCGGAAACGCCGATCACCTTCCGCGCCACCAGCGCCGATGTCGTCCACGGTTTTCTGATCGAGGGCACCAACATCAACACGATGCTGGTGCCGGGCTACGTCACGGACCTGCCGGTGCGCTTCAAGGCGCCGGGCGATCACGTGATGCCGTGCCAGGAATTCTGCGGCATCGGCCACCAGGGCATGTGGGGCAAGGTCAAGGTGATCGACAAGGCTGCGTTCCGTGACATGGCGGCAGCGAAGCGGAGGCTGACCTGTGTTGATTAACAAGCGGCTGATCGCGGCGCATTTCTGGCTTGCCTTCATCGTGTTCGGCGTCGCGCTGGTGCTCGGCGCCTGGCAGATGTTCGTGCGCAGCCCGTTGAACGCCTGGCATTTCAATCCGGAGTTCTATTATCGCTCGGTTACCGCCCATGGCTCGGCGATGGGATACGTATTCCCGACACTGATTGCGATGGGATTCGGCTACGCGATCACCGAAGCCTCACTCGAGAAAGAGCTGGTTGGACGGCGCTGGGCCTGGGTGGGCTTCTTCCTGGTCGCCGTCGGTGCCGTCGTCGCGATGATCCCGGTGTCGCTCGGGCTCGCCTCGGTGCTCTACACCTTCTATCCGCCGATGGTCGGCAATCCGTTCTACTACATCGGCGTCGTCATGGTCGTGGTCGGCTCATGGATCTGGGTCGCGCTGATGGTGACCAATTTCGTGATCTGGAAGCGCGAGAACCCGGGCAAGCCGGTGCCGCTTGCGATGTATGCCAACGTCGCGGGCTCACTGCTCTGGGGCTGGACCGCGGTCGGCGCGGCGCTCGAGATCCTGTTCCAGATCCTGCCCGTGGCGCTTGGGCTGAAGTCGACGATCGATGCCGGGCTGGCCCGCGTCTTCTTCTCCTGGACGCTGCACGCCATCGTCTATTTCTGGCTGATCCCGACCTACATCGCCTATTATACGATCTTCCCGCGGGCGATCGGCGGCCGGCTCTTCAGCGACGCGATGGCGCGGATTTCGTTCATCCTGTTCGTCGTGGTGGCGATGCCGATCGGCGTGCATCACCTGTTTGCCGACCCGCAGGTCGGTGCCGGATTCAAGTTCATGCATTCGGTGTTCACCGGCCTCGTCGCGCTGCCGACGCTGCTCACGGTGTTCACGATCTGCGCGTCGGCGGAGATTGCCAGCCGCCTGCGTGGCGGCCGCGGCGCCTTCGGCTGGATCGGCGCGCTGCCGTGGTCCAATCCGATCATGCTGGCGACGGCACTGTCGCTGGTCATGCTCGGCTTCGGCGGCGCCGGCGGTCTGATCAACATGAGCTATCAGCTCGACGCCACCGTGCACAACACGCAGTGGATCACCGGCCATTTCCACCTGATCTTCGGTGGCGCCATCGTGATCATGTATTTTGCCATCGCCTATGATCTGTGGCCGCATCTGACCGACCGTGCGCTGGACAGTTTTGGCCTGATGCGCACGCAGCTCTGGCTGTGGTTCATCGGCATGATCGTGACCACCTTCCCGTGGCACTATGTCGGTATCCTCGGCATGCCGCGCCGCATGGCCTATTACGACTATGCCAACCCGGCGATCTCGCCGCAGGCCCTGTCGGTCACGATGTCGGCAATCGGCGGCTTCATCCTGCTGCTGTCGGGCCTGCTGTTCCTGCTGGTGCTGATCCGCGGGCAGTTCGGCGCGCGAGGCGAGGCGGGTGCGTACCGCTTCGCGGTGCCGTTGCACATGCCGGAGCGAATTCCGGTCGCGCTCAACTCATTCGGCCTGTGGCTCGCATTGATGGTTGGTCTCACGGTGGTGAACTATGGTTTCCCGATCGCACAGCTGATGGCGCTGAACGAGACCAGCGTGCCCGCGGTCTATGTCGGAGCAGGCCGATGAGCGACCAGCCGCTGTTCTCGCTGCGCAATCCGTGGTTCGGCGCCAGCGTCGGCATCACGGCCGCGATCGCCGTGTTGTCGGCCGTCGCAGGCCTGATCTGGTTGCCGCTGGCGCAACCCAATTTGAAGCTTGCGGGGGTCTGGGATGCCATCTGCAGCGCGGCCGGCGTTCCGCGTGCCGCCGTGCAGGAGACCGGCATCAAGCCGGATTTCAAGACGTCCAATGTCGTCATGACGTCGGAAATGCTGACCAAGGTGAATCAGGTCTCGATCGGGCGGGGCGCAACGCTGGCGCAGCGCTGCGCGATCTGCCATGGACCGCAGGGCGTCAGCGACGCCCATTCACCGAACCTCGCCGGGCAATTTGCCGCGGTGACCTACAAGGAACTGAACGACTTCAAGACCGGCGCTCGGGTCAGCGTGGTGATGAGCCCGTTCGCCGCGGCGATGAGCGATCAGGACATGAAGGACGTTGCGGCCTATTACGCCTATCTGCCGCGGGTGCCTTCGAACAATCTGGATACCGGGCGTCCCGCGCCGGTGATCGTGGTGACGGGCGCCCCGATGCGCAACATCGCGCCTTGCGGCTCCTGCCACGGCGATGTCGACAACAAGGCGGGAAGCCCCTGGCTCGGCGGCCAGTCGGCGGTCTACATCAAGGCACAGCTCGAGGCCTTTGCATCCGGAGCCCGCCGCAATGACATCAGCCAGCAGATGCGCAACATCGCGCGCCAGATGACGGCCGACGAGATCGACCAGGTCGCGCATTACTACGAGGCCCAGCCCTGAACCGACGCTATTAACGCGCCATTAACCATAATTACGGCACCTTGACGGGACATGGGTGCCGATTGCCGGCGCCCGGCAAGGCACCCGGACAGATGGCGGTCGACCTCTTCAACGCGACGGCTTCGGCAGGTGTCGATCCCTCGCGCCTGAAGGTCGCGAGCTCGATCAAGCAGGCGGCCGCGACCACCGGCACGAGCTTCGAATACCTGCTCACGACCGCGAAGATGGAATCCAATTTCAATCCGCGGGCCGGCGCCACGACCTCGTCGGCGCATGGACTTTATCAATTCATCGACCAGACCTGGCTCGGCACCGTCAAGGAGGCCGGAAGCCAGCTCGGCTATGGCCAGTATGCCGACGCCATCACCAGGAATTCCGACGGCAGCTATTCGGTCAGCGATCCCTCGGCGCGCGCTGCGGTCATGAAGCTGCGCGACGATCCAGACGCGGCGTCCTCGATGGCGGCGGTGCTGACGCAGTCCAACAGCTTCAAGCTTACCGGCAAGCTCGGCCGCCGTCCGACCGATGCCGAACTCTACATGGCCCACTTCATGGGCGTCGGCGGCGCCGGCAAGCTGATCTCGAGCGCCGAGGACAGCCCGAGCGCCAACGCGGCCGCGATGTTTCCGAAGGCGGCGGCCGCCAACCAGTCGATCTTCTACGACAGGTCGGGCAGCGCGCGCAGCGTCAGTCAGGTCTATTCGGTGCTGACCACGCGGTACGCCGCGGCCGCAAACTCCAAGGACACGCGCACCGCCTTCGCGGCGGCGGGCGGCGACGCCATGTCGCCTTACGCGATCGCAAGCGCCGCGCCGACCACGGCGCTGACCATGGATACCGCGTCCTATCTCTCGACCTTCCCGGACTCCCGGTCGGCCGCGCCCGTCGCTGCGACCTCGGCTGTGGCATCGGCGCAGCCGGCGCCGACCTTCCGCTCGCTCTATCAGGCCGGCGACCGCTCGGAGCCGATCTCGCCGGCGGTGCAGGAGCTGTGGGGCAATTCCGCTTCGCTGACCGCGTCGGCGACGCCGAAGGTCCGCGCGCCCGGGCGGCTTGACCTGTTCAGCGATCCGAGCGGCACCTACAGCAACGGCTAGCGCTGCCTTGCTGCGCGCGCGAAGCCGCGCGTCGTTACGGCTTTAACGAAACGTCAATAATCCCAAACGTTTATGGTGAACCCTTTGTTAAGCGTCATGGTTTATTTTTCCTTGCAGTGGCGTCGTATGTCGATGCCGTTTCGTTGCGTAAGCCGGAAGGACCATGATCGTTCGGCAGTTTATTAGTTGGATTAGGACCGCTCCAGCAGGTGAGCGAGCAGAGGCAACACGGGCGTTGGCCCGGGCCTGGCTCATCTCGGATCTCACCGAGGACGACCGCATCGCAGCCGAAGGCGCGCTGTTGATGCTGCTCGACGACCCCTCGCCGCTGGTACGGCAGGCGATGGCCGAGGTGTTCGCGCGCAGCGCCGACGCGCCTGCCGCGATCGTGCAGGCGCTGTCGGCCGACCAGCCGGCGATCGCGCTGCCGGTGCTGGAGCATTCACCGCTCCTGATCGATGCCGACCTCGTCGACATCGTCGCCACCGGCTCCGACGAGATGCAGTGCGCGATCGCGCGCCGCATCAATCTGCCGGCCTCCGTCGCCGCCGCGATTGCCGAGGTCGGCTCGGCGGCCGCCGCGCTGGAGCTGATCGAAAATCCTTACGCCGGCCTCGCGCCGTTCTCCTGGGATCGCATCGTCGAGCGCCACGGCCATCTCGCCGCCATCAGGGAATCGATGCTGCAGCTGGAAGACCTGCCGTCGGCAACGCGGCTGGCGCTGGTCGCAAAGCTCTCCGACACACTGGCGCAGTTCGTCGTCGCGCGAAACTGGCTCGGCAGCGATCGGGCCGACCGGATCGCCGGCGAGGCCAGGGAACGCTCCACGGTGAACATCGCCGCGCGCGCCTTCGGCGACGACATGCAGAACCTGATCACGCATCTGCGCGCCACCGGGCAATTGACCGCCGGGCTGATCCTGCGCGCGCTGCTGTCGGGCAATCTCGATCTGTTCGGGGCGGCGCTCGCCGAACTGTCCGGGCTGCCCTTTGGCCGCGTCTCCGCACTGTTGAACGACCGCGGCGGCAACGGCCTGCAGGCGCTGCTGCGCCGTGCCGGCTTGCCGGAATCCACCTACGCCGCATTCCGCGTCGCGCTCGAGGCCAGCCACGAGGTCGGCTATGTCGACAGCGGTGACGGCGCGGCGCGGCTGCATCGCCGCATGGTGGAGCGGGTGCTGACGCATTGCGAGACCGATCATTCGGCGGCCGAGCCGCTTCTGATCCTGCTGCGCCGCTTCGCGACGGAATCGGCCCGCGAGGACGCGCGGATGTTCTGCGAGGAGCTCGCCGCGGAAGACGCGATCGCGGTGCTGCCCTACGACGACGATCTCATCGCGGCCTGAAGGCCGCGTTTCCTTCCCATTGATGGATGCTTGAGTGGCTGCCGCAATGCGAGCAGCCGGCCGCGCAGCTATTCGCCCGGCACGATGCTCGGCGCGAGGATCGCCTCGAGGTGCTCGGGACGGTCGCGGTTGGCGTGGGTCAGGAATTCATCGGCGATGCCGCGGAGCTGCTTGCTCAGCACGCCGGCGACGACCGCGGTGTCGAGCTTGGTGCGGTTGCGCACGATCGCTTGCACGGCGTTGATGTGGTGCGCAATCAGCTGCGGCGGCACGGCGCCGAGATCCGGCGCGTGCTCGATGATGCGGCACAGGCTCTCCGCGGCTGCGGCCGCCGACGGATAGCCGAATGTCGCGGCATCACCCTTGATGTCATGCGCGGCGCGGAACAGCTCCTCGCGCGTCTTGTCGCTGAAGCCCTCGCGCAGCACGGTGGCGTGTGCGGCGGAGAGGCGGTCGGCCTCGATCGTCATCCACTCCCTGAACTCGCCCGACAGCCCGGCGAGCGCCTTTTCGGCGCGGCCGACCGGATCGTCGAGATCGCTCTCGGGGACGCGCAGCAACATCTTGCGCAGCGGATTGGGCTGCGTGATGACGTGGTGCGTGCCGAAACTCTTGACCTCGATCGTCCCGGGTTTGTCTTTCGCCATGGCGATGTCCTAGATGGCCGAGCGCGCCTTTTCGAGCAGCGACGGCTGTTGCAGCACCTCGACCTCGCCGCTGCCGCGGCGTTCGGGGCCGATATAGGTGTTGGTGGTGTTCCGGCGGCGGTCTGGGCCGAAATAGGTCTTGGTCTTGATGAAGGGGCGCGGGTTGGCAACCACGTTCATGATGCGCTGGTAGAGGCCCTTGGCCGAGATCGGCTTGGCCAAGAATTCGGTGACGCCGGCATCGCGCGCCACGGTGACACGGCGCTTCTCGGAATGTCCGGTCAGCATGATGATCGGCGCGTAGGGGTTGCCCTTGGATTCCGGCTGGCGGATCATCTGCGCAAGCTCGAGCCCGTCGAAGATCGGCATCGACCAGTCGGTGATGACGATGTCGGGCACGTAGTGCGTATACATCTCGAGCGCGGTGGCGCCGTCCTCGGCCTCATACACCTCGCGCGCGCCGAACGAATGCAGCAGCGTCCGCAGGATGCGGCGCATGTGCGGATTGTCGTCGCAAATCAAAAATCGCAGCTTGTTGAAGTCGATGCGATACATGGTCCGGCCCTGATAGGGCATACCGGGCCAATGCGGTATTACCCGACGTTAACCATATCCCGTCCGGGGTTAATGATTGGTTGCCGGGCGGGGGGCAGGCGCCGTCAGTAGCCGAACTGCTCGCGCAGGATGCGTTCTTCCAGCGAGTGGCCGGGGTCGAACAGCATCCGCATCGCGATCGTCTTGTCGGACAGCACCTCGACCCGGCGGACGTCGCGGACCTCGTCATGGTCGGCGACCGCGGCGACCGGGCGCTTCTCGCCCTCGATCACCTCGATCACCACGAAGGCGGAATTCGGCAGCAGCGCGCCGCGCCAGCGCCGCGGCCGGAACGCGCTGATCGGGGTCAGCGCCAACAGCGCCGCGTTGATCGGCAGGATCGGCCCCTGGGCGGAGAGGTTGTAGGCGGTCGATCCGGCCGGCGTTGCCACCAGGATGCCGTCGGCCATCAGCTCGGGCATCCGCTCGTGCTCGTCGATCAGGATGCGCAGCTTGGCGACCTGGTAGGTCTGCCGGAACAACGCGACCTCATTGATGGCATGATGCAGATGCACGGCGCCGTGGATGTCGGTCGCGCGCATCAACAGCGGATTGATCAGCGACTCCCGCGCGGCGGCAAGCCGGGTGCGCAGATCATGCGTCGAATATTCGTTCATCAGGAAGCCGACCGTGCCGCGGTGCATGCCGTAGATCGGCTTGCCGCTGCGCATGTTGGCGTGCAGCGTCTGCAGCATCAAACCGTCGCCGCCGAGCGCGACCACGACGTCGGCATCCGCGGGTAGATGGTTGCCGTACATTTCCGTCAGCTGCTCGAGCGCCGACTGCGCTTCCACGCTCGCGCTGGCGACGAAGGCGATCTTGTCATACCGCTTGGAGCTGGCCATTCGCTCACGAACTCGTTTGGCACGGAACACGCCGCGCTCGTCTATACATCCCGGGCGGCCTTGTCGAGATGGTCCGGGAACGGACCGCATGCCACGCCGGCGCCGCCAAACTAGCGCAGTTTGCTGCTGGATTGCGTAAATCGGGGCGCAGGGAGTGAACAATATGGCTAACAGTCTTGCGACACGGCTCGCCGCGGCGTTGCTGGTGGCCTGCCTTGCGACCGCGGCGAGAGCCGACGATGACGTCCCGCAGCCATCGCCGTCGCCGAGCGCGCAGGCCCCAGGCGGCCAGAACCCAAGCGGCCAGAACCCAGGTGGTCAGAACCCGAGCGGCCAGAAGGGGCGGGCAGGGCGCGGCGGCGAGTCCGGCCCCGGCGCTGGCACTGCTGCCAATCCGCCTGCCGCCGAGCAACACCGCCTGCCGCCGGACTCCACGACCAAGCAATCGGTCGCGCTGCCTTCCCGCACGTTGAACTTCAGCGCGACCGCGGGTTCGATCCGCGTGTTCGACGACAAGGGCGAGCCGCTCGCCGACATCGCCTATACGTCCTACCAGCTCGACGGCGCCGAGAAGGCGAACCGGCCGGTGACCTTCCTGTTCAACGGCGGTCCGGGCTCCGCGTCGGCCTGGCTGCAATTCGGCAATGTCGGGCCGTGGCGGCTGCCGTTCGACGGCGCGGTGTCCTCGGCCGCGCCCGAGCTGCAGGCCAATGCCGACACCTGGCTCGATTTCACCGATCTCGTCTTCATCGATCCCGTCGGCACCGGCTACAGCCGCTTCGTCACCACCTCGGAGGAGGCGCGCAAGCGCTTCTTCACCGTTGACGGCGACGCCAATTCGGTCGCGCTGGTGATCCGCCGCTGGCTGGAGAAATACGACCGGCTGACGTCGCCGAAATATCTCGTCGGCGAAAGCTATGGCGGCATTCGCGGGCCCAAGGTGGTGCGCAATCTGCAAATGCAGCAGGGCGTCGGCGTCCGCGGCCTGGTGCTGATCTCGCCGGTGCTCGATTTCCGCGAATATACCGGCTCCAGCCTCCTGCAATATGTCGCAAGCCTGCCGACAATGACCGCGGTCGCGCGACAGACGAAGGGGCCGGTGACGCGCGAGGATCTCGCCGACGTCGAGAGCTACGCGCGCGGCGATTTCCTGCTCGACCTCGTCAAGGGTCAGGCCGACACCGACGCCACCACGCGGCTCGCCGACAAGGTCGCAAGCCTGACCGGGATCGATCAGGCGGTGAGCCGCAGGCTCGCCGGCCGTTTCGACATCGGCGAATTCCGCCGCGAGTTCGATCGCAAGAACGGCAAGGTGACCGGCCGCTACGACGCCTCCATCGAGGGCTTCGATCCCTATCCGGATTCCAGCTATTTCCGTTTCAACGATCCGTCCGGCGATCCGCTGATGGCGCCTTTGACCAGCGCCGCCGTCGACCTCACCACGCGCAAGCTGAACTGGCGGCCGGACGGCTCCTATCATCTGCTCAGCGAAAGCGTGAACAAGGCCTGGGAGTTCGGTCACGGCATCAATCCGGCGGAGTCGGTGACGCAGCTTCGCCAGGCGCTGGCGCTCGACCCCAACCTGAAACTCCTGGTCGGCCACGGCCTGTTCGATCTCGCCACGCCGTACTTCGCCTCGAAGATCATCCTCGATCAGTTGCCGGCCTTCGCGGGCCCGAGCCGCACCAGGCTCGCGGTCTATCCCGGCGGCCACATGTTCTACTCCCGCGACGGCTCGCGCCAGGCGTTCCGCAAGGAGGTCGAGGCGCTGATGAAGTGAGGGGGCGTGGCAGTTTGGATAAAGTCAGCTGCGCCATGCCCGCAGCCGTCGTCCCTGCGAAAGCCGGGACCCATGCGCCGCGGCTCGTGTTGTGATCGGGACTCGTCGTCCCAACGTCGCGCAACAATCAACATTTGTGGTTATGGGTCCCTGCTTTCGCAGGGACGACAGTGAGTTTGTTGGGATGCCCGGGGCAAAATATTCTCGTCGTCCTGGCGAAAGCCAGGACCCATCACCACCGAATTCGGTTGTGAACGGGATCGCGGCCCCCGACGTCGCGCAACAAATTCGGTTTGGGGTAATGGGTCCCCTGAGTTCACAAACGAAGTGCAACACTTCCTTGAGGAGGTGTTGCCATGGGGCGGACTTACAAGCAGCTCTCTCTGGACGACCGATGCGAGATTGCCTGCCTATCGGCCAATGGCAGCTCGGTCCGGCAAATCGCGGCAGCTCTGGATCGCTCGCCATCAACGGTCTCTCGGGAACTGAGGCGCAATCGGGGGAGCCAGGTCGGCTACAAGCCAAACTATGCCCAGCACCAGATGCGAGCGCGGCGCTGGACGGGCGGACGCCTCGAACGGGAGCCCGGCCTGCGCCGCGCGGTGTTGGAACGCCTTCGCCGGGGCTGGTCGCCCGAGCAGGTCGCCGGCCGGCTGGCCCGCGAGTCCGGGCGCAAGGTGATCTCGCACGAGACCATCTACCGCTTCATCTATGCCCAACTCAGGCGCACCACGGATTTCAACTGGCGGCGCTATCTGCCGCGCGCCAAGAGCAAGCGCGGCCGCCGCGGCAAGAGGGGCGGCAGCCCCGCAAGCTTCATCGAAGGCCGTGTTTCCTTGGCAAATCGGCCGATCGAAGTGGCCGACCGCAGCGTGCCCGGACACTGGGAGGCCGACCTGATGATGTTCTCGAAATACGGTCAGGCCGTGCTGACCGTGCACGAGCGCACCTCGCGTCTGCTGCTCGGCATCCGCCTTGCCAGCAAGGTCGCGCGCGGTGTCGCCCGCCATCTCGTGGGCTTCTTCGCGACCCTGCCACAGGAGCTGCGCCAGACCGTGACCTTCGACAACGGCACCGAGTTCGCCGGGCACCTGGCGCTGCACCGCCTCTCGATCGAGACCTTCTTCTGCGATCCCCACGCCCCCTGGCAGAAGGGCGGCATCGAGAACGCTATCGGCAGGATGCGCCGCTTTATTCCCCGCAAGACCGATCTCGTAACCCTCTCGACCGCCAGATTCCGCCAGTTCATCGCCGCCTACAACCACACCCCGCGCAAATGCCTTGACTACCGCACGCCTGCCGAGGCCTTTGCTCAAGTGTTGCACTTCGAATGTGAATCTACCTCCTGGCTTTCGCCAGGACGACATCGATTGTGTGGCACGGCCGACATCGACATTTGTCGTCCCGGCCCCGTGCGCAATTGCGCACAAGGCCGGGACGACACTGAATTATTGCGGCATTGGTGCCATGCACCCGCATTCTCGCGACATGATTCGCGCGAAACGCTTAGCGCTCACGGCTCCACGGGAAGAGGGAGGCCGGGAAATCGGCCGCGTAGCGGTGACCGATCGGCGGGCGGGGCTCTTCTTGCGGAGGATTCCGGTCAGGCTCGACCACCTTCCTGTAGAGATGCCAGGTCGCATGACCAAGCACCGGCAGAACGACGCAGAGACCGACGAAGAATGGCAGTGAGCCGACGGCCAGCAATACCGCAACGATCAATCCCCACGCGGCCATCTCAATTGGATTCAACATCACGGCCCGTATCGAGGTGCGGATCGCATCGATCGCGGTCGCATGTCGGTCGAGCATCAGTGGAAATGAGACGACGCTGACGCACAGGGCAACCAGGGCGAAGAGGAAGCCGACGCCGCATCCGACGATGATGAGCGACCAGCCTTCGGGCGTCGTCAACACGCGCTTTGCGAAATCAGGGATGCTCGCAGCCGGCGCATAGCCGAACGTCATGATGTAGATCGCGTCCGCGGTGGCGATCCAGACCCCGAACAGAACGAGCAGGAGAACGCCAAGTTCGAACATGGCGCCGAACGACGGCGCGCGCAGCACTTGCATCGCGTCCCAGGCTCCTGGCTCCTCTCCACGTTCGCGTCGTCGGCTCAGTTCGTAGAGGCCGAGTCCGGCGAAAGGACCGATCAGGGCGAAGCCGGCGGCGAGCGGAAACAGCAGCGGCAGCACCGAGTAGCCAAGCACAAGTCTGAACAGGACAAGTCCGAGGACGGGATACATCACGCACAGGACGATTGCGTGGGTCGGGATGGCCTTGAAGTCTTCCCAGCCGAGGCGCAGCGCGTCACCCAGGTCGGAAAGGCTGATCTTGCGAACGACGAAGGCGGTAGAGACTCCAAACAATTGCAGTTTGGGTCGTGCGAACACCGTGGTCATGGCTCCGGTCTCCTTGCTTGTGGCCGCAGGGGAACGGAGCGCCATCAATACACGCACATCCGCCTCATGCGCGAAAATCGCGACTGAGTCCGGCAAATCAGATTCAACCAGAAGGAGCTTGCCGGACGACATCTGTCGCAACCGGTCCAGTAAAACTAGTCCGATGCGCGGCAGAAGCAAGGTGACGAATGCGGTCGGGAGAATTGTGCAGATGCACAAACGAGGTCTTGCGATGCACCATACGATAGGGGAGGACCGATCAGTTTTCGCGGCATCCAATGCATTCCCGCCGACACGCGCCCGACAGCGGCGGGCATTACTCCTCTATTGACGTCTGGCTCGATGGGTACCATGTTGATGCTTGACGCCCCCAGCTCCGATGAGGTTGCGGCCGTGACGTTGAGTTTTTGTCATGTCCCAGCATCGCGACCGGCAGAATGGGCGAGGCAAAAGCCACGGTGATGGTGAACGTGAGACCATCCCTCTGACGTGAGCTCCGCCCTTTCGTTCGTCTCCGCAGCCTTCAATGGCAAGGAGGAATGAGGGATGGTTGTAGCGATCTTACTGCTCCTGGTTGCCGTCGCCTCGGTGCTGTTCCACCTCTACAGCCCCTGGTGGTGGACCCCGATTGCCTCGAACTGGAGCTATATCGACCACACGATCAACCTGACATTCTGGATCACCGGAGCGGTGTTCTGCGCGGTGATCGCGTTCATGGCCTATTGCGTGCTGCGCTTTCACCACACCGAGGGACGGCGCGCCCACTACAATCCCGAGAACAAGAAGCTCGAATGGTGGCTCAGCATCGGCACCGCGATCGGCGTCGTCGCCATGTTGGCGCCGGGCCTCATCGTCTGGCACCAGTTCGTCACCGTTCCCGCCGACGCGACCGACGTCGAGGTCGTTGGACAACAGTGGATGTGGAGTTATCGGCTTCCGGGAAAGGACGGCCGGCTCGGCACGTCAGATGCGCGCCTGATCAGCTCCGACAATCCACTCGGGTTGAATCCCAATGATCCGAACGGGCAGGACGACATCGTCGTGCAAAACGAGGATCTGCATCTGCCGGTCGGGAAGCCGGTGAAGGTGCTGCTCCGCTCGATCGACGTCCTGCATGATTTCTACGTGCCCGAATTCCGGGCGAAGATGGATATGATCCCTGGCTCGGTGACCTACTACTGGCTCACGCCGACCCGGACCGGAACCTTCGACGTCCTCTGCGCGGAGCTTTGCGGTGCCGCGCATGCACAGATGCGCAGCAAGGTCGTCGTGGAAGAAGAGAAGGAATATCACGCGTGGCTGGACAAGCAGCACACGTTCGCCGCCTTGTCCGGCCAGCGCAACGTTGCGAAGGCCGCGTACAAGACCGGCAGTGAATGAGCATGCCGACGAGGATCGGCCGGATGTTCGGCCGGATATGAAGTGAACTCGTCGCTGAGCGGAAGACCAAGGAGGGTATTCCGATGGTCGATATCCCGTTTGATCAGGTCGCAGGCATTCCGCCCGCCGAAGTCGCTGAGGTCGAGCTCTATCATCCGCACAGCTGGTGGACGAGGTACGTCTTTTCGCAAGACGCCAAGGTGATCGCCGTCCAGTACTCGATCACGGCGATGTCGATCGGAATGGTTGCGCTGGTGCTGTCGTGGATGATGCGGCTGCAACTGGGATTTCCCGGCACATTCTCCTTTATCGATGCCAATCAGTACCTCCAGTTCATCACCATGCACGGCATGATCATGGTGATCTACCTGCTCACGGCATTGTTCCTTGGCGGCTTCGGCAACTACCTCATCCCGCTGATGGTTGGCGCGCGAGACATGGTGTTCCCCTACGTGAACATGCTGAGCTATTGGGTCTACCTCCTCGCCGTACTGGTGCTGGCCGCGACGTTCTTCGTGCCGGGCGGACCGACCGGCGCCGGCTGGACGCTTTATCCACCCCAGGCGATTCTCTCCGGTACCCCCGGGCAGGACTGGGGCATCGTTCTCATGCTGGCCTCGCTGATCCTGTTCATCATCGGCTTCACGATGGGCGGGCTCAATTACGTGGTAACAGTATTGCAAGCCCGCACACGCGGCATGACCTTGATGCGCATGCCCTTGACGGTGTGGGGCATCTTCACCGCCACCGTGATGGCGCTGCTGGCGTTCCCGGCGCTGTTCGTGGCCTCGGTGATGCTGCTGCTGGACCGCCTCCTTGGAACCAGCTTCTTCATGCCGACACTGGTCGAGATGGGCCAGCTGACCAAGTACGGCGGCGGCAGCCCGATCTTGTTCCAGCATTTGTTCTGGTTCTTCGGCCATCCCGAGGTTTACATCGTCGCGCTGCCGGCGTTCGGCATCATCTCGGATCTGATCAGTACGCACGCGCGCAAGAACATCTTCGGCTATCGCATGATGGTCTGGGCGATTGTGGCGATCGGGGCGCTGAGCTTCGTCGTGTGGGCGCACCACATGTATGTCAGCGGCATGCACCCGTATTTCGGGTTCTTCTTCGCCACCACGACGCTCATCATCGCGATTCCGACGGCGATCAAGGTCTACAACTGGGTGCTGACCCTTTGGCGCGGCGACATCCATCTCACGGTGCCGATGCTGTTTGCGCTCGGCTTCATCGTCACCTTCGTCAATGGCGGCCTGACCGGGCTGTTCCTCGGCAACGTTGTCGTCGACGTTCCGCTGTCCGATACGATGTTCGTCGTCGCGCACTTCCACATGGTGATGGGGATTGCGCCGATCATGGCCGTGTTCGGCGGGATCTATCATTGGTATCCGAAGGTCACCGGGCGGATGCTCAATGACGCGCTCGGACGCTTCCACTTCTGGGTGACGTTCATCGGGGCCTATGCGGTGTTCTTCCCGATGCACTATCTCGGCCTGCTCGGGATGCCGCGCCGCTATCACGACATCGGCGAGACCACCTTCGTCCCGGCATCCGCCCATGACCTCAATGCGTTCATGAGCGTGGCGGCGCTGATTGTCGGCTTCGCTCAGCTCGTCTTCCTGTTCAATCTGGTCTGGAGCCTGTTCAAAGGAAAAGAGGCGGGCGGCAATCCCTGGGGTGCCACCTCGCTGGAATGGCAGACGCCGGAGACCCCGCCGGGCCACGGCAACTGGGGCAAGGAGCTCCCAGTCGTCTATCGCTGGGCCTACGACTACAGCGTGCCCGGTGCCGCGAGGGACTTCATCCCGCAGAATGAACCGCCGGCCAAGGTACTGGCCCAGGGAGCCCATCCGTGAGTGCCATCGTCCTGTTCATTGCTACGATTGCAGCGATCGCGGGATGGTGGCTCTCGCAGCAACGGCTGGCCGCCAAGCCGTGGCTGGAGCAGGGCATTGCCGTTGATCTTCGCGGCGATCGCGGCTCTTCGGTGCCGGCGGCGAAAATCGGCCTCGGTGTTTTCCTCGCGGTGGTCGGCTCGCTGTTCGCGCTCCTGATCAGCGCCTACTCGATGCGCACCACCATGGTGGACTGGCGCGAGCTGCCGCTGCCGAGGCTGGTGTGGTTCAACACCGGCGTCCTCGTCATCAGCAGCGTGGCGCTGCAATGGGCGCTGACGGCCGCTCGCCACGACGACCATGAGGGCCTGATCGCGGGCCTGTTGGTCGGCGGTACATCGGCCGTGATGTTCCTGGTCGGGCAGCTCGTGGTGTGGCAGCAGCTCAACATCGCCGGCTATGTCATGGCGTCGAATCCGGCCAATTCCTTCTTCTATCTGATCACCGCGCTCCACGGGCTGCACGTGACCGGCGGCCTGGTGGCGCTCGGCAGGGCGACCGTAAAACTGTGGCGCGGCGCGCCGATGACGCAGATGCGCCTGAGCGTCGAGCTTTGTACCATCTACTGGCATTTCCTGTTGCTGGTGTGGCTGGTCCTGCTCGGTCTGCTGACGGGCTGGACCGACAATTTCGTCGACATCTGTCGCCAGTTGCTCACCTAGCGAGGCAGGAAGCGATGACCGAAACCACGCTCGCAACTCCCAAGGCGCTGCCCGGAACGATACCCGGATTGCGAGGCATCGCCGCCGATTGGGCCTCCGACCAGCGCGCGTTCAAGAACGTGTCCTGGGGGAAGGCCATGATGTGGATCTTCCTTCTGAGCGACACCTTCATCTTCAGCTGCTTCCTGCTGTCGTACATGACGGCGCGAATGTCGACGACCGTGCCGTGGCCCAATCCCAGCGAGGTCTTCGCACTCAATATCGGCGGCCAGCACATCCCGCTCATCCTGATCGCGATCATGACCTTCATCCTGATCAGCAGCAGCGGGACGATGGCGATGGCCGTCAACTTCGGTTACCGCCGGGATCGCGTCAAAACGGCAGCCTTGATGCTGGCCACCGCGGCATTCGGCGCGACGTTCGTCGGAATGCAGGCCTTCGAATGGACCAAGCTGATCATGGAGGGCGTGCGCCCCTGGGGCAACCCGTGGGGCGCGCCGCAATTCGGCGCTTGCTTCTTCATGATCACCGGCTTCCACGGCACCCACGTGACCATCGGTGTGATCTTCCTGATCGCTATCGCGCGAAAGGTCTTGCGGGGAGACTTCGACGTCGAGCGGCGCGGTTTTTTCACGAGCCGCAAGGGTTACTACGAGATCGTCGAAATCATGGGCCTGTACTGGCATTTCGTCGATCTGGTCTGGGTGTTCATCTTTGCCTTCTTTTATCTCTGGTGAGGTCGCGCATGGCAGAAGCAGCGGTACATGTGGAAGGGCAGGCAGCACAGCATGCGCTACACAGCTATAGGCATGGTGCGGTGGCATCGGGCGCCGCGCATGCGGAGGGCCAGCAGCACCCGATCAAGCTCTATCTCGTGGTCTGGGGATGGCTGTTCGTGCTCAGCACCTGCTCCTATCTCGTCGACTATTTCGGTATCCACGGCCACCTGCGATGGTCGTTGATCCTGCTGTTCATGGTGCTGAAGGCCGGGCTGATCGTCGCTGTGTTCATGCACATGGCCTGGGAGCGGTTGGCGTTGGCCTACGCCATCCTGTTGCCGCCGGTGCTGGTGTTGGTTTTTGTCGGGATCATGATGTTCGAATCCGACTATACGCACTTGCTTCGGGTCATGTTCTTCGCGTCAGCAAGCTAAGAACGGGACGGCCATGACCCCGTGGGTCATGCCGGACAAGGCAAGGCGTCATGAAGGCGGAGGACTCGCCGCATCTTCCAGCACCCTGCGAAGCAGGCCTTCCACCGATGGCTTTTTCGAACTGACGAGGAATTAATCTCGTGCAAATCAATCGTTCAATTCGCCGGAGCTATGCCAACATCGGAGACTACGTCGCACTGACGAAACCGCGCGTCATGTCGCTGGTCGTCTTTACCGCACTGGTCGGTCTCATGGTCGCACCCGGCGGCATCGATCCCTTCACCGGGTTCGCTGCTCTTCTTTGCATAGCCGCGGGAGCCGGTGCCGCAGGTGCGCTCAATATGTGGTACGACGCCGACATCGATGCGGTGATGGCGCGTACCGCCATCCGTCCAATTCCCAGCGGCCGCGTATCGCGCCCGGAAGCATTGGTCTTCGGATTGATGCTCGGCACGTGCGCCGTCCTGGCCCTCGGCACCTTGCTGAACATGGCCGCCGCTGCGCTGCTTGCTTTCACAATCTTCTTCTACGTCGTCGTCTACACGATGTGGCTCAAACGCCGAACGCCGCAGAATATCGTCATTGGCGGTGCCGCCGGTGCGCTTCCGCCGGTGATTGGCTGGGTTGCGGTCACGGGACATGTCGGGCTCGAGCCGCTCATCCTGTTTCTGATCATCTTCCTTTGGACGCCACCCCACTTCTGGGCACTGTCGCTCAATCTTGCTGGAGAATATGCCCGTGCCGGTGTGCCGATGTTGCCGGTCGTGGCTGGCAGGACCGAAACAAAGCGCAAGATTCTTCTGTATTGCGCGCTCTTGGTTCCGATCTCACTGCTGCCTTATGCGCTGGGGTTCGCGGGAGCCGCCTACGGCGCGGCCGCGGCGACGCTGGGAGCGATCATGATTTTTCTCGCATGGCAGTTGCGCCGGAGCGACGACAAGGAAAGGCGGCCTGCTCGTCGCTTGTTCGTGTTTTCGATGCTCTATCTGGTCCTGCTTTTCGGGGGGCTGCTGATGAATGCTGCTCCCTACGCTCAGTCCCACTGACTGAACGCATTCGAATCGACAGCCCGCAGGACAATATTCGGAAAAAGCGAGTATTGTTGCCGAGCGGGCCTGCGCCGTTGGGCAACTCAGTGATTGAATTTCGCGAAGCACCCGCCAGGGACGCTCCTAGCGCTCGTCCCGCATATATGGACTTCGCTGGGAGACCAGTCTCAAGTCTTGATCTGCCGACATCGTCTGGAGCCCGTGCATATGTGGCCCGCTCGCCGGGTTGCCCAATAGGATCCAGGCGATAGCGCCCGTGGCCAGCATTCCGCCGCAAATAACCAAAAGGTCCCGCCTCATCGCGCGTCCTCCGCATGCGGTCATTTCCAAGCATAAATCAGGCCAATCCATTCGGGCACGGAGAGGTGCGGCGCACAGGATAGCGTTGGACAAGCAGGACAGGCTCGCCCTAAGCTTCGCCCATTGCAGCAACCAGGCGCGGTTCAAGAATGGACTGGTCCTACTATCTCGGGGGCACTGCTATTGTCCTGCTCCTTCTTGCCTATCGGCTGCATGGCGGGCTGTTTAGGAAGAATTCACTGCGGGACGAGAAGCTAAATCGACTGATTGATGAACGCATCGGACGCTTGGACCTGAAGCGCCGCAACGATTGAACCGCCCTGAGGCGGCACCTCGAGGCCAACGCAACGCCACTCCCCTTACGGCGACGGCAGAGCTACCTTGGTCTCCCGAGATGACCATCTCGGCAGATGATACTTTTTTGTGATTTGAAAAGAGATACTTGAGCAATCGTATGAAAGTCTGGGTCTATACCGACACAAGCAAGCCCGTTGGCGAGCCGGAGCATCTGAAGATTTTCGCGACCAATGACGCCGCGCAGTCGTGGTTCAAGCGAAACGTCCCGGAGGGCGTCGCATTTGCTTACGAGATTATTCTGGGGCCACGTTACCTGGCCAAGACGCTCCTCGTGCTGTCCGTGCTGCTTCTTGGCATCGCCGATCTCTACACCACCAACACGATCCTGAATCTCGGCCTCGGCGAGTTGAACCCGTTCATGCATGTCGCTCAGACATGGCTCGGCCCCTGGTGGCTGATCCCGAAGCTCGGTTTGACCTATTTCATGATGTGGCTGCTTTGGCGCAGCAACAACCCTTACAATATCGCGATCGTGGCGGCGTTTTGCTGCACGCCCGTACTCAATAATCTTCTCATCATAGCAAGCACGAAGTAGGGCGCGTCATAGCCGGCACGAGGTCGCCGCGAGTGCGGCGGGTAGGCTTGACCGGTGGCTTACATTTTCCTCACCTGCAGCTTATTCTGCGATTTCCGGCCAGCCCAAGGCGCCACCCAGTTGTCGGGGTGCTCTCATCCAGGGGGATTCGCATCTTGCGCTATCTCTTCGAGGATTTCGCGTTCGACCTTGACCGGCGCGAGTTGTATCGCGGGGCGGACGTCGTCCGCATCGCACCGCAGGTGTTCGATCTGCTCGATTATCTGATCCGCAACAGGGAGCGCGTCGTCAGCAAGGACGACCTCATCAATGCCGTTTGGAACGGGCGCAGCGTTTCGGATGCGGCACTGACGACCCGGCTGAATGTCGCCCGAAGCGCAATCGGCGATTCCGGGGAGGAGCAGCGGCTGATCAAGACGTTGCCACGCAAGGGATTCCGTTTCGTCGGACAGGTGCAGGAGGCGCGAGAGGTTGCAGGTCCGGATCCGGGCGATGCGCCCGAGAGCGCCCCTGCGGTACCCGACAAGCCCTCCATCGCCGTGCTGCCGTTCGCGAACATGTCTGGCGATCCCGAGCAGGAGTACTTCGCGGACGGGATGGTTGAGGAGATCACGACCGCGCTCTCGCGGTTCAAATGGTTGTTCGTGATCGCGCGCAATTCGAGCTTCACCTTCAAGGGCAAGGCCGTCGACGTCAAGGAAGTCGGGCGCCGGCTTGGCGTGCGCTATGTCCTTCAGGGCGCGGTGCGCAACGCGCCGGGGAAGGTCCGCATCACCGGCCAGTTGATTGAAGCGGCTACGGGCGCACACATCTGGGCGGACAAGTTCGAGCGCGACATGACGGATATTTTCGCGTTGCAGGACGAAGTCACGGCCGCCGTTGTCTCAGCCATTCAGCCAAAGTTGTTTCAAGCAGAAATTGCAATGACAACGCGGCGGCGACCGGAAGACCTCACCGCATATGATTTCTATCTGCGAGCCATACAGCAGGTGCGGCCAGCGACCCGCGAAGGGTTGGCCGAGGCGGTCCGACTGGTCCAGCGGGCCTTGGAGCTTGACCCTGGGTTTGCCGAGGCCGCTGTCCTGGCAGGTGCCTCTCACACGGAAAACGTGGTTAGGGGTTATGCTATCGATCCTCAATTCGACCGCAAGGAAGCCATTCGGCTGATGCGCTTGGCATTGAGCCTCGACGATGGTGATCCCAGCACGTTGGCAAGTGCTGCCTTGACCTCGGCACTTTTGGTCGGCGATCGTGAGACTGAGATCGAGATGTCCGACCAGGCGGTTAAGCTCAACCCGAATTCATATCGCGCGTGGAACTGCAGAGGCTGGGTCTACAAGATTGCGGGGCAGCCAGAGGAAGCGATCCGGAGTTTTGAACGCGCCATGCGCATGAGCCCGGTAGACCCGCAACTATACACAGCGTTTACCGGGATGGGATTTGCCCTTATCGAGCTTCGTCGCTTTGACGAGGCCATCATTGCAGGGAAGAAAGCCCTCCGTCAGAACCCTTCCTATCCAGGACCATACCGCTGCCTCGCATCCGCTTTCGCCCATCTCGGACGGGACGCTGAAGCCCGTGAGGCGGCGGCTCGCATGCTTGAGATCGATCCTGCGTTCACGATATCGGCGTGGATCGCCCGGAGCCAGCTATCGAAAACGGCGAAGCTGATGATCGAGGGTTTTCGGAAAGCGGGATTGACCGAGTGAGCCGTGCTCGTCTGCATCGACAGGCTGATCTATAGGGCGCGCATTCGCGAGAGCCGAATGTTCGTGACCCAACCAGTGGTGCCTCCGCCAGGGCAGGCGCGAGACATCACTGGCGCAACATCGGCTCGCCCGCTGCGGCGATTACCGGCAGTAGTCCCAGAACCCCTGCGTCCGGGACGGATCGGTATAGTACCAGCACATGCCGGGTGCCGGCGCGGCACCGGCCCACGCCGCAGCCGTTGCCGCCGACACGACCCCGATGGCAGCGCCGGCCGCGATTGCGCCGCCCCTTGGCCAGTAATACCGGCCCGGACGCGCCCATCCGCCACCTCCTACCACCGTTCGGCCGCGAACCGCGACGTTGCCGCGCGGCCCGACGACGGCGGTGCGGCCGCGATAGGCGCCACCGCGCGGCCCAACGGCCGCGCCGCCACGGTGAACGACGGCACCTCCGCGGGGACCGACCGCTGCGCCGCCACGGCGGCCGGCCGCGCGGACTGCAACGACGTCGGATGACTGCGCGACGTGATTACCGATCGGCATCGCGCCGAGCAGCGTTGCGGACGCCGATTCAAGCGGCATCGCCGCAATGATCGAGGCGGTCAGGATGGACGCTGCAAGCATCGTAGTACGCTTCAAGTCAAGCATCAGTGTATCTCCTGCTAAATTCGGCTACGTCCACCGATCGATCCGGTGGGCGCGGCACTGTCCTCCGTCGATCAGCCCGCTGCTGGACTCGATGCCGTCCGAGTTCGAAAAGACGAGACTGCCCGAGAGATGACCGCTGGACATCTGGGGCGCGTCAAGGCGCGCGCCGCGAACGGCGTCGCTTGGATCTTCAATTCTCGAGCTGGGAAGGCGCGTCCAAACCTCGGCAGGCAGCATGTCGCGCCTCACTTGAACGGAAGCCGCCCGGCATCGGCGCGACGGCCTCATTGCACATTCTCATCCTACGCGCTCCGTCGCGATGTCACAACCTTGGCCAGTCGCGTTGAGCGGTTTGGCCGCGGCGATCTGTCTCACCCGTACGTCTCCACGATGAAGTCGATCAGCGCGCGCAGCTTCGGTGTCATCTTGCGGTGCTTCGGCCACAGGATCTGGCGTGCGCGGGTCTGCGTCGTGTAGTTTGGCAGCAGGACCTGCAGCCGCCCCGCGGCGATATCGTCGGCCAGCAGCTCGTCGCGCATCAGCACGATGCCGGCGCCCGCCAGCGCCGCATAGCGGATGCCGAACGCGCTGTTGATGAAGAGGCGGCTCGCGACATCGACATGCACTTCGCCCTCCGGCCCCGAGAATGTCCATCGCTGCCCGTCCGACCAGCCCGGGTAGCGCAGGCATTCATGGCGGGCGAGATCTGCCGGATGGGTCGGCGTGCCGCGTTCGGCGAGATAGCTCGGCGCTGCGCAAACCACGCCGGTATAGGGCGACAGCGAGCGCGACATCATGGTGGAGTCGGTCAGCGTGCCGACCCGGATCGCTGCATCCAGCCCTTCCTCGAGCAGATCGACCATCCTGTCGCTGAGGATGAGGTCGACCGAGACTTCCGGATATTTCTTCATGAAGCGGACCAGCGCGGGCGCCAGGCTGTACGACCCGAAGGCAACCGAGGTCGCGACGCGGAGCTTGCCGCGCGGCGCGCTCAGGGCCTCCTCGACCAGCGCGTCGCCGGCCTCGGCCTGCTCCAGCAATTGCTTGCAGTGATCGAGATAGCTGCGGCCGAGTTCGGTGAGGCCCTGCCGTCGGGTGGACCGGTTGATCAATTGCGAGCCAAGCCGGTCCTCGAGAAAACGGATATGCTTGCCGATCATGGTCGGCGACATCCGCAACTCCTTGGCGGCCGCGGTGAAGGAGCCCAGATCGGCGACGCGGGCGAACACGGACATGCTGGTCAGTCGGTCCATGATTATAAACCAATGGTTATTTCACTGCGGATGAAAGCGCCCCTTATAGGGCGTGGGAACTGCATTTATTACCATGAGTGAGCAATTGGCGCGATCTTGCGCCATGCCCTTGGAATCTGGCCCGGACGCGCCCGGAGGGGCGTCGTCCGCGCACGTCTCGAACCAGGACAGGAGTGTCACGATGCCCTTCCAGATCACGATCAATGGGACCAGTCATTCGGTCGATGCCGACGGCGACACGCCGCTGCTCTGGGTGTTGCGCGACGTGCTGGGCATGACCGGCACCAAGTTCGGCTGCGGCATGGCGCTGTGCGGCGCCTGCACGGTGCATCTCGACGACACCGCGGTGCGCTCCTGCATCACGACCATCGACAGCATCGGCGACTCCAAGATCACGACCATCGAGGCGGTCGGCAAAACGCCGGCGGGCAAGAAGATCCAGGACGCCTGGCTCGCGCATGAGGTGCCGCAATGCGGCTACTGCCAGTCGGGGCAGATCATGTCGGCGTCCGCGCTGCTCGCGGGCAAGGCGAAGCCGACCGATGCCGATATCGACGAAGCGATGTCAGGCAATATCTGCCGCTGCGGCACCTATGTGCGCATTCGCGAAGCCATCAAGCAAGCCGCGCAGTCGGGAGGTTGAGCCATGACGCTGATCGACAATCTGTCCGAGCGCGCCGCCGACCTGTCGCGGCGCAACTTCCTCCGCGCCGGCGCGATCGCGGGCGGCGGCCTGCTGCTCAGCGTGAGCCTGCCGTTCGCGAGCCGCGAGAGCGAGGCGGCGGCCTCCGACGGCTTCGCGCCGAACGCCTTTGTCCGGATCGGCGGCGACGGCAAGGTCGTGCTGACCATGCCTTATGTCGAGATGGGGCAGGGCACCTACACCTCGATCCCGATGCTGATCGCCGAAGAGCTAGAGATCGGCCTGACGCAGGTCCGGCTCGAACACGCGCCGCCGAGCGACAAGCTCTACGCCAACCCGCTGCTCGGCGTGCAGGCCACCGGCAATTCGAACGCAATGCGCGGCGCCTGGCAGCCGATGCGGAAGGCCGGCGCGACCGCGAAGGCGATGCTGGTCGCGGCCGCGGCGAAGCGCTGGAACGTCGAGCCTGGGACATGCCGCGCCGAGAACGGCGAGGTGCATCATGCAGCCTCGGGACGCAAGCTGGGTTACGGTGAACTGGCGACTGACGCGGCGCAGATGCCAGTGCCGGAGAATGTCACGCTGAAGAGCCCGTCCGAGTTCAAGCTGATCGGCACGCCGGCCAAGCGGCTCGATACGCCCTCCAAGATCAACGGCACGGCGGTCTACGGCATCGACGCGCGGCCGCCCGGGGTGAAGGTCGCGACGCTGGCGCAGTCGCCGGTGTTCGGCGGGCGGGTGAAGCGCGTCGATGATGCGGCGGCAAAAGCCGTCAAGGGCGTGCGCCAGATCGTGACGCTCGACGACGCAGTCGCGGTGGTGGCCGACCACATGGGGGCGGCGAAGAAAGGTCTGGCGGCGCTCACGATCGAGTGGGACGAGGGCCCCCACGCGAAGCTCGCCACATCGGATATCGCGCGCGAGCTCGAAGCCGTCACCACGAAGCCGGGCGCGGTCGCGCAAAATATTGGCGACGCCGACAAGGCGATGGCGGGCGCAGGGACGAAAGTCGAGGCGACCTATCAACTGCCGTTCCTCGCCCATGCGACGATGGAGCCGATGAACTGCACCGTGCATGTGCGTTCCGACGGTTGCGAGATCTGGGTCGGCAGCCAGGCGCTCTCGCGTGCGCAGGCGGTAGCCGCAAAGGTGCTGAACATGGCGCCGGAGAAGGTGGTGGTGCACAATCATCTGCTCGGCGGCGGCTTTGGCCGCAGGCTCGAGGTCGATGGTGTCATCCGCGCCGTGCAGATCGCCAAGCAGGTCGATGCGCCGGTCAAGGTGGTGTGGACCCGCGAGGAGGACATCCAGCACGACATGTACCGGCCCTACTGGTGCGACCGGATTGCGGTCGGCCTCGATGCATCCGGCAAGCCGGTCGCCTGGAACAACCGCTTCGCCGGCTCGTCGGTGCTGGCGCGATGGGCGCCGCCGGCGTTTCGCAACGGGCTCGACCCCGACACGACCGAGGGCGCGATCGATCTCGTCTACGACATCCCCAACTTCCATGTAGAATATGTCCGGGTCGAGCCGCCGGGCATTCCGACCGCGTTCTGGCGCAGCGTCGGGCCCTCGCACAACGTGTTCGTCACCGAAAGCGTGATCGACGAGCTGGCGGCGGCGGCGAAGCAGGATCCGGTCGACTACCGCCGCGCGCTGCTCGGCAAGTCGCCGCGCGCCAAGGCGGCGCTCGAGCTCGCGGCGGCCAAGGCCGGCTGGGGCGGCAAGCTGCCGGCCGGGCGCGGACGCGGCGTGTCGCTGCAATTCGTGTTCGGCAGCTACCTCGCACAGGTCGCCGAAGTCGAGGTCGCCAAGGACGGTTCGGTCCGTGTCCACCGCGTCGTCTGCGCGATGGATTGCGGCACCGTGGTCAATCCCGACACGGTGCAGGCGCAGCTGCAGAGCGGCATCAATTTCGGCGTCACCGCGGCGCTCTACGGCGAGATCACGCTCAAGGACGGTCGCGTCGAGCAGAGCAATTTCGACAGCTACCAGATGCTGCGCATCGATCAGGCCCCGGCGATCGAGGTCCATATCGTGCCGAGCACCGAGCCGCCCGGCGGCATGGGTGAGACGGGAACCTCGGGCATCGTGCCGGCGATCAGCAACGCGATCTTCGCGGCGACCGGCAAGCGGCTGCGCAAGATGCCGGTCGATCCGGCGCTGTTGAAGCAAACCTAGGGGGCGAGTGAGAGTCTCCCCCGGGTGCTGGCGCGATCGTGAAGCCGGACGGATTTGCGCCGTGCGCTGATCCGTGCGAGAAACGGGCATGCATCTGAGGCGGCTCGCCAATCTCTGGATTCTGCTGCTCATCGCGGCCGGGCTGTTGCTCGCGCCCGTGGCGCCGGCATTTGCCCGGACGATGCCGGATGCCTCGGCCGCTGCGATGCAGGCGATGCCGGACGATCACGCCATGTCTGGACAGGCCGTGTCCGGGCAGGCGATGGCCGACGACATGCCGTGCTGTCCGGAGCAGGGCAAGAGCAAGGGCTGCGACGACTGTCCGTTCCTTGCGCTCTGCATGTTGAGCGTTTCGCTGCCGGTGCCCGCCGGCGCCATGTCGCTGATCGAGCGCGATCCGCTGCGTAACCGGATCGCCGCCCATGACGACCGTCTGCTCGACGGCCTTGGCGCCAAACCTCCCGATCATCCGCCTCGAACCAACGTCTGACGGGCGCGCCAGCGCCTGATCGCTGACGCGTGCGCCCATGGCGCGCGTGCCTTTGCATGCCGTTCACGCGGTTCATCAGACGTATCGAGGATCATCACGATGAAGACTTTCCACCTGGCGCGCGCCACTGCCGCCGCACTGATCGGCGTTGCCGTGACGGGCATGTCTGCCCACGCCGAGATCAAGAACTACGAATTCCAGCTCGTGCAGCCGACCGTCAAGGCGGGTACCGATCGCATCGTCACGGTGCGGCTGGTCGACAAGACGAGCGGGAAAGCCGTGCCCGACGCGGTCATCTTCTCGACCCGGCTCGACATGGCGCCCGACGGCATGCAGGAGATGGCTACCAAGGTGACGCCGATGCCGGGCACCGAAGCCGGCACCTACCGGTTCAAGGCGACCTTCGGCATGGCCGGGCGCTGGCAATTGTCGCTCGGCGCCAAGGTGCAGGGCGAGACCGGCGCGGTCGAGAACAAGCTTGTCGTCACGGCCGAGCAATGAGCCGCCGGGCAATGGGCGCCTTGACATGGGCCGGCGCTGCCGCAGCGATCGCGGCAGCGACAGGCGCCGCATGGATCGGCCGCGACCTGTCGCCGCGGCCAGTGACCGCTGCCATCGTCTCCGCCGCGCGGGCGGCGGAGACTGCTGCGCCGATCTACTACCGCGATCCCGACGGCAAGTCGTTCTATTCGGCGACACCGAAGAAGACGCCTGACGGGCGCGACTTTCTGCCGGTGTTTGCTGATGACGAGGGCGGTGCCGGCGGGCCCGGGCAATCGGCAGACGTGAGCGCGCCTGCCGCGAAAGGCGAGCGCAAGGTCAAATATTATCGCAATCCCATGGGACTTCCCGATACCTCGCCGGTGCCGAAGAAGGACTCCATGGGGATGGATTACATCGCCGTCTATGACGGCGATGACAGCGACGACGGGTCGATCACGCTGTCGCCCGGCAGGATCCAGCGCAGCGGCGTCAAGTCCGAGCCTGCGCAGATGCGCCGCATCCGCACGCTGGTCCGCGCACCCGGCACGATCCAGCTCGACGAACGGCGGGTGTCGGTGATTGCAATGCGCGCCGAGAGCTACGTACAGAAGGTTGCCGACGTCACGACCGGCAGCCGCGTGACCAAGGGCCAGCCGTTGATGGAGATCTACAGCCCGGCAATATCGTCCGCTGCGGCCGAATATGTCGCGACCATCACGTCGAAGGCGACTGCCAACATCGAGCCCTACGGACGCGGCTCCAAGCAGCGGCTGACCAATCTCGACGTTCCCGAACCGGTTATCGTCGAGATGGAGAAGAGCCGAACGGTTCCGATCGCGATCCAGTGGCTGTCACCGCGCGACGGCATCGTGCTGCAGCGCGCCGCCATCGAGGGCATGCGCGCGCAGCCCGGCGACGTGCTGTTCCGGATTGCCGACGTCTCTGTCGTGTGGGCATTGGTCGACGTTGCCGAGCGCGATCTCGGCAATATCGTGGTCGGGCAGAACGTGACCGTACGCGCGCGCAGCTATCCCGGCCGCAGTTTCGTCGGCCGGATCAGCGTGATCTATCCGCAGGTCAACAAGGAGACGCGCACCGCGCGGGTGCGGATCGAATTGCAGAATGCCGACCTCGCGCTGCTGCCGGACATGTATGTCGACGCAGAGATCGACACCGGCGGCGCGGCGCCGGTACTTACGGTAGCTGATAATTCCATCCTCGACACCGGAAGCCGCCAGAGCGTGCTGATCGACCGCGGCAACGGGCGGTTCGAGCCGCGCGAGGTCAAGCTCGGGCGGCGCGGCGAGGGCTATGTCGAAATCCGCGACGGCATCGCCGAGGGCGACGCGGTCGTGACCTCCGCGACGTTTCTGATCGATGCCGAAAGCAACCTGAAGGCGGCCATCAAGGGCTTCGCCGAGGCCGGTGCTGCGCAGGCGGGCGAGGGCGACAAGACGGGGGAGCGGCGATGATTGCCCGTGTCATCGCCTGGTCGGCGCGCAACCTGCTGCCGGTGCTGTTCGGCACCGGCTTTGCGGCAGCCGCGGGCCTTTACGCGCTGCTGCATCTGCCGCTCGATGCGATCCCCGATCTCTCCGACACCCAGGTCATCGTCTACACCGAATATCCCGGCCAGGCGCCGCAGGTGATCGAGGACCAGGTCACCTATCCCCTGACCACGGCGATGCTGACGGTGCCGAAGTCGAAGGTCGTGCGCGGCTTCTCGTTCTTCGGCGTCTCCTTCGTCTATGTCATCTTCGAGGACGGCACGGATATCTACTGGGCGCGCTCGCGCGTGCTCGAATTCCTCAATGGTGCGACGTCGCGGCTGCCGGCCGGTGTCTCGCCGACCATCGGGCCCGATGCGACCGGGGTCGGCTGGGTCTACCAGTATGCCGTGATGTCGAAAGAGCTGAACCTTGCGGACACCCGCACGATCCAGGACTGGAACCTGAAATTCGCGCTTGCGCGGGCGGAAGGCGTGGCCGAGGTCGCGAGCGTCGGCGGCTTCGTCAAGCAGTACAATGTGATCCTCGATCCGCAGCGGATGCGCGACCGCGGCATCACCATGCAACGGATGCGCGATGCAATTCGCGCCAGCAACGCCGATGTCGGCGGCCGCACCGTCGAGCTCTCCGAGTTCGAATATGTCATCCGCGGCAAGGGCTATCTGAAGGACATCAACGATCTCGGCAACATCGTGCTGAAGACCGACAGCGGCACGCCGGTGCTGCTGCGCGATGTCGCCCGCGTCGAGCTCGGCCCCGACGAGCGGCGCGGCATCGCTGAACTGAACGGCGAGGGCGAGGTGGCGAGCGGCATCGTGCTGCAACGCTTCGGCGTCAACGCGCTCGACGTGATCGAGAACGTCAAGAAGCGTTTCAAGGAGATCGCGACCAGCCTGCCGAAATCGGTCGAGATCGTGCCGGTCTACGACCGCTCCAATCTGATCTATGCGGCGATCGACACGCTGAAGCGCACGCTGCTGGAGGAGAGCGCGGTGGTCGCGCTGGTCTGCATCCTGTTCCTGCTGCATGTCCGCAGCGCGCTGGTCGCGATCCTGATGCTGCCGGTCGGCGTCTTGATGGCGTTCGGCGCGATGAAGCTGCTCGGCATCGGCTCCAACATCATGAGTCTCGGCGGTATCGCGATCGCGATCGGCGCCATGATCGATGCGGCGATCGTGATGATCGAGAACGCGCACAAGCACCTGGAACGCGCCGAGCCCGGCCGGCCGCGGGTCGCGATCCTGATCGAGGCCGCGGCGGAGGTGGGGCCGGCGCTGTTCTTCAGCCTGCTCATCATCACCGTGTCCTTCATGCCGATCTTCACGCTGGAATCGCAGGAGGGGCGGCTGTTCTCGCCGCTCGCCTTCACCAAGACGTTCGCGATGGCGGCGGCGGCGCTGTTGTCGGTGACGCTGGTGCCGGCGCTGATGGTGATCTTCGTCCGCGGCAGGATCGTCCCCGAGCACAGAAATCCGATCAATCGCTTTCTGATCTGGATCTACCGTCCGGTCATCAACGGCGTGTTGCGGGCGAAGACGCTGGTGATCGTGCTCGCGCTCGGCGCCGTCGCCGTCTCGATCTGGCCGGCGCGGCAGCTCGGCACCGAGTTCATGCCCGACCTCAACGAGGGCACGCTGCTCTATATGCCGACCACGCTGCCGGGGATTTCGGTGACCAAGGCGGCCGAGCTGTTGCAGATGCAGGACCGCATCATCCGCAGCTTTCCGGAGGTCGCTTCGGTCTACGGCAAGGCCGGCCGCGCCGCGACCGCAACCGATCCGGCGCCGTCGGAGATGTTCGAGACCGTCATCAACCTGAAGCCGAAATCGCAATGGCGCGCCGGCCTCACACTCGACCGCCTGATCGCGGAGATGGACAAGGCGCTGCAATTTCCCGGCGTCTCCAACGCCTGGACCATGCCGATCAAGGCGCGCATCGACATGCTCTCGACAGGGATCAGGACGCCGGTCGGCGTCAAGGTGATCGGTCCCGATCTTGCCGTGATCGACAAGCTCGCCCGACAGGTCGAGCAGGTGGTGAGGGGCGTGCCCGGCACCTCGTCGGCCTATGCCGAGCGCAGCCTCGGCGGCTACTACCTCGAGATCACGCCGAACCGTGAGGCCTTGTCGCGCTACGGCATTGCGGTGCAGGACGTACAGGACACCATCGCGACCGCGCTCGGCGGCCAGAGCGTGACGACGACGGTCGAGGGACGCCAGCGCTTCACCGTCAACATGCGCTATCCGCGCGATTTGCGCGACAATTCGGGCGCGATCGCCAGCGACATCCTGGTGCCGATGCCGGCGGGCGGCGCGGTGCCGCTCGGCGAGGTCGCCGACATCAAACCGGCGCGCGGGCCGACCACGATCCGGACCGAGAACGGGCAACTCGCGACCTACATCTATGTCGACATCCGCGATCGCGATCTCGGCGGCTATGTCGCGGACGCGCAGCGCGCGGTGCAGGCCGGCGTGCAGTTTCCGCCTGGAACCTACGTGGTCTGGAGCGGGCAGTACGAATATCTGGAACGCGCCGCCGCGCGGCTCAGGATCGTGGTGCCGGTGACGCTGTCGATCATCTTCCTGCTGCTCTACCTCAATTTCCGCTCGGTGGCGGAGACGATGATCGTGATGCTGTCGCTGCCGTTCGCGCTGGTCGGCGGCTTCTGGCTGATGTGGGCGCTCGGCTTCAACCTGTCGGTTGCGGTCGCGGTCGGCTTCATCGCGCTCGCCGGCGTCGCCGCCGAGACCGGCGTCGTGATGCTGATGTATCTCAACCAGGCGCTGGGCGAGGTCACGGCGCGCCGCGCTGCCGAGGGACGCACGATCGATCGTGACGATCTCAATCGCGCGATCATCGCGGGGGCGGTCGAGCGCGTTCGGCCGAAGATGATGACGGTGGTCGCGATCATGGCCGGGCTGTTGCCGATCATGTGGAGCACCGGCACCGGCTCGGAGATCATGCAGCGCATCGCGGTGCCGATGATCGGCGGCATGATCTCGTCGACCTTGCTGACGCTGATCGTGATTCCCGCGATCTTCGCCGTCGTGAAGGGCATCAAGATAAAAGCGGAAGTGTCGGTACGCGAAGTTGCTTCCTGTGCCGCACGCCGTGAGGCAAGGATGTGATGGAAACATGACGTCGGTTCGTGGAGTCAAACCGGATTGAATGATACCCTGAGGGGGTATATAGCTGATGGCGGTTTGCGGCAGGCTGATTTGCGGTTAGCTTGCGGGTGGTTGGAGACGCGAGGCGGGTGTTGGTGCGATTGACGAGGGCAGGGCGGGTGCGGGCAGGATGTTCCATCATCCTGGCCTATCTGTTTTGCGTGCTCGCGCCGTCCTTCGCACTCGCATTCGGGGCGCCGTTTCCGTGCCTGACCGATGAGGTGCAGCCCGACGCCGTGGCGCATGTGCATGCGGCGTCGATGCCGATGGCGCCTGCCGAAGGCGTCGCGCACGATCATGCCGCCCACGATCATGGCGGCATGCATATGCATCACGCAGCCGATGATGCTGCGCCGCCTGCGAAGCACAGCCACGACGGCAAGAATGCGCCGGGGCCGTGCTGCGCGTTGATGTGCGTATCGGCGCTGCCGGCTGATCTTCCATTCGTCGCTGGTCCCCAGCATCCGATCGCCACACGCCTTTCCGAGGCCCGTCAGAGCCTGCGGAGCGAGGCGCCGGCGCGGCTCTATCGTCCCCCCATCGCCTGATCTTTCGTTGACATCGTGGCTGCGCCGCGCGCTCGCGTGCGCATGCCTGTGATTCATTTGCTGATCGGGACAGATCCATGTTTTCGCATCTCGGGGCGAGGCTCGCCGCCGTGGCCAACAGGCTTGGCAACAGGCTTGGGCGGCGCGCGCCATCGATATTCTTGTCGCGGATGGCCGCCGTCATCCTCACATCTGCGCCGCTCGCCGGCTGCATGGCCGACGGCCGGCCGGTCGCCGTCGCAGGCGATCCGGCAAATCCGGCGGCGGGGACGGCCGGGGTCGGCTACCGCTCGACGATCGCGCCCTACAGCAGCCTGCGTCCGTCGACGCCGCTGCCCTGGCGCGAGCGCAATGACGGCGTGACGCCGCCGGCCAATTCGAAGTCGGATCGGTAGGAGGGCGCCATGCGATATCTGGCCATCACGCCGATCCTGCTGCTGACATCCGCGCTCGCGGGATGCGCGTCGTTCTCGCCCGACACCGGCATGGGCGTTGTCTCCGAGGTGACCGAGCAGGCGATCGGCAAGGACGTCGCCTTCGTTCGCAGCACGGACGCGGCCGCGACCGTCGACGCCGCGGTGAAACGGCTGCTCGCGCGCAATTTGACGGCGGATGCCGCCGTGCAGGTTGCACTCTTGAACAACAAGGGGCTGCAGGCCGCCTATAACGAGCTGGCGCTGGCGGAGACCGATTACGTTGCCGAGAGCCTGCCGCCGAACCCGACCTTCTCGGTCTCCCGCATCGCCGGCAACGGCGCCAGCGAGCTCGAGCGGCAGGTGGTCGGCGACATCCTGGCGCTCGCGACCGTTCCGGCCCGCTCCGAGATCGCGCGCGAGCGCTTCCGCCAGGCGCAGCTCAAGGCCGCACTCGCCACCTTGCGGCTTGCCGCCGAGGTGCGGCGCAGCCACGTCGCGGCGGTGGCCGCGAACGAGACGGTCGCGCTGCTGACGGATGCTAAGGCGACCGCGGAGTCGACCGCGCAGCTCGCCAAAAAGCTCGGCGAGACCGGCGGCATGAACAAGCTCGACCAGGCCCGCGAGCAGGTGTTCTACGCCGAGATCACCGCCGACCTCGCCAGCGCGCGGCAGAATGCGGCGAGTTCGCGCGAGCGGCTGGCGCGGCTGCTCGGATTGTGGGACGGCGATCTCGGCTTCCGGATTCCGGACCGGCTGCCGCCGCTGCCCAAGCGGCCGCTGCAGCAGCCGTCGATCGAGATCGCCGCGGTCGGCCATCGCGTCGACCTGCAGATCGCGCGGATGGAAATCGTCGCGCTCGCCAAGGCGCTCGATCTCACCGAGGCGACGCGGTTCGTCACGCTGCTCGACGTCGCCGGCATCGACAAGCGGACGCACGATCCCGAAGCCCCGCCGTTCAGGGAGCGCGGCTTCGACGTCCAGTTCCAGATTCCGATCTTCGACGGCGGCGAGGTGCGAGTACGCCAGGCGGCGGAGACCTACCGCCAGGCGATGAACCGCCTGACCGAGAAGGCGATCAACGTCCGCTCCGAGGCGCGCGACGCCTACCGCGTCTACCGCTCGACCTACGACATCGCGCGCCATTACCAGCGCGAGGTGCTGCCGTTGCGGCAGATCATCACCGAGGAGATGCAGCTGCGCTTCTCCAGCATGCAGGTCGACGTGTTCGCGCTGCTGACCGAAGCGCGGCAGCGGCTCGCCTCGCTGCGCGCGGCGATCGACGCCAGGCGCGACTTCCTTCTGGCGCAGTCCGAGCTGCAGACCGCGATCAACGGCGGCGGCTCGGCCGGCGCAGCATCGACACCGTCTTCCATCGCCTCGGCTGCGCAGCCCGCGGCCGGCGGCGGTCATTGAATGGAGCAGCACATGTTTTCGCGACGAGGATTTCTGGGCAGCGCGGCGCTGGTCACGGCAAGCGCGGTCAGCGGCCGCGTCCAGGCCGCCGCCATTCCCGAAGCGCCGACCATGGACAAGGTGGTGATGCAGCCGCCGCTACGTCCCACCAGCGGGCCGGACTACCGGCCGGTGGCCACGCTCAACGGCTGGTCGCTGCCGTGGCGGATGAACGGCGACTGGAAGGAATTCCATCTCGTCGCCGAGCCCGTGGTGCGCGAATTCGCCGACGGCATGAAGGCCAATCTCTGGGGCTATAACGGTCAGGCTCCGGGACCGACCATCGAGGCGGTCGAGGGCGACAAGGTCCGCATCTTCGTCACCAACAAACTGCCGGAGCACACCACGGTGCACTGGCACGGCATGATCGTGCCGTCAGGCATGGACGGCGTCGGCGGGCTCAACCAGCCGCACATCAAGCCGGGCAAGACCTTCGTCTACGAGTTCGAGATGAAGCACAGCGGGACCTTCATGTACCACCCGCATTCCGACGAGATGGTGCAGATGGCGATGGGCATGATGGGCATGTTCATCGTGCACCCGCGCGATCCGGCGTTCCGTGCCGTCGACCGCGACTTCGTCTTCATCATGAGCAGCTACCTCATCGACCCCGGCACCTATCTGCCGAAGGTCAATGAGATGACCGACTTCAACATGTGGACCTGGAACAGCCGCGTCTATCCCGGCATCGATCCGATGCCGATCCGGCTCGGCGACAGGATCCGCGTGCGGATCGGCAACCTGACCATGACCAACCATCCGATCCATGTGCACGGGCATAATTTCGCGGTGACCTGCACCGACGGCGGCTGGGTGCCGGAGAGCGCGCAGTATCCAGAGACCACGACCGACGTGCCGGTCGGCGCGGTCAGGGCGTTCGACATGCTCGCCGACAATCCGGGCGACTGGGCGTTCCACTGCCACAAGTCGCACCACACGATGAATGCGATGGGCCACGACGTCAGAAACTTCATCGGCGTGTCGCGCCAAGATCTGGCCAAGGCGGTCGGCAAGCTCGCGCCCGACGCCATGGTGATGGGATCGACCGGCATGGCGATGGGCAACATGGAGATGCCCGCGCCCGACAACACGCTGCCGATGATGACCGGAACCGGGCAGTTCGGGCCGATCGAGATGGGCGGCATGTTCACGGTGATGAAGATCCGCGAGGGGCTCGGCCGCGACGATTACGCCGACCCCGGACCGTACAAATATCCGCCGGGCACGGTTGCCTATGAGGTCGAGGCGCCCGCCGTCGAGCCTGCGCGCCAGCCGCCGGCGGCGCCCGGGCAAAAAGCCAAGCCCATCGATGAAGGGAATGAAGATGTAGCGGATCCGGCTCACTCACCAACGACAAGCATCAAACACAGAATGGAGAATCCAGTGAAGCAACTTACCAGCATCGGCATCGTGCTGATTGCGCTGTCCGTTACCGCAGTGCCGTCGCGCGGTCACGAGAAGCACGGCCATGAATCCTATTCGGCCGGCGAGCCCGGCGATCCGAGCAAGCCCTCGCGCACGGTCGAGGTCGAGATGAAGGAGATGGAGTTCACGCCGTTCCGCATCGAGGTCAAGCGCGGCGAGCAGATCCGCTTCGTGATCCGCAACGCGGGCACCGAGGATCATGAATTCCTGCTCGCGACCACCGAAGAGAATCTGAAGCATGCCGAAGTGATGAAGAAGCATCCGCACATGGAGCATGACGATCCGAACGGCGTTCGCCTCGCACCGAAGAAGAGTGCGGAGATCGTCTGGAAGTTCACCAAGGCCGGAACGTTTGAATATTCCTGCCTGATCCCGGATCACCGCGACTACGGGATGACCGGCCGCGTCATCGTGAAATGAAACCAGCTGCGAAAGAAAGCACAACAATGATGAACAGGATGATCCAACTTGCCGGCGCCGGCGCGTTCGCGCTGGCTCTGACCCTGGGCGCGGCGCTCGCGCAGGCCGCCGCGATCAATGGCGAGGTCAAGAAGATCGACGAGGGCGCGGGCAAGATCACGCTCAAGCACGGCCCGGCCAAGAGCCTTGGCATGGACGAGCCGATGACGATGGTTTACCGGGTCAAGGATCCGGCGCTGCTCAAGCAGGTCAAGGTCGGCGACAAGATCCGGTTCGAGGCCCAGGAGGGCGACGGCGGCTACACCGTCACCGCGATCCAGAAGGCGAAGTGAGGCGACGGCTCGCATCAGCAGGTTGGGCTGTCGGCTAAACGCAGCCGGCAGCCCTTGAACCCGCGACACATGATCGCCGGAGCTGTTCCGGATGGATCGGCTTGAATGCGTTGCGTGGCCGGCCTTATCCTGTCGTCTGGAAGGACGAGCCATGAACGATTGCTGCGGGCAGAAGACGACCGAATGCTGCGCACCACCGCCGCTGGCGCTGCCGATCAAGGCCGGCGCGCGGGCAGGGGACCGCGATCGCGCGGCCGATTCGTGCGGCTGCTCGGGCGGCGTTCCCGTCTTTGACGGTCTCGATCCGCGCTACAGGCGCGTGCTCTGGACGGTCATCGGCATCAATGGCGCGATGTTCCTGACCGAGATGATCGCGGGTCAGCTTGCCGGATCGCAGGCGCTCAAGGCCGATGCGCTCGACTTCCTTGCCGATACGGTCATCTATGGACTGAGCCTTGCGGTGATCGGCGCCGGCCTGCGCGTGCGCGCCTCCGCCGCGCTGTTGAAGGGCGGGTCGCTGAGCTTGATGGCGCTGTGGGTGTTCGGCTCGACCGTCTACCAGACGTTCGTGCTCGGCGTGCCGAAGGCCGAGGTGATGGGCGCCATCGGCGCGTTGGCACTCGCGGCCAATCTAGGCTCGGTTCTGCTTCTGCTGCCGTACAAGGACGGCGATGCCAACGTCCGCTCGATCTGGCTCTGCTCGCGCAACGACGCGATCGGAAATCTCATCGTGATGGCGGCCGCCCTCGGCGTGTGGGGATCGGTCTCGGCCTGGCCTGACCTTGCCGTCGCCGCCGTGATGGCGGTGATATTCCTCGCCTCGTCGGTGCAAATCCTGCGGCAGGCATGGGCCGAATATCGCGAGGCGGCACTACGTAGCCCGTCAGCAGCGCATGGCTGAGGAAGCCGCAAGCGCGCGGTGCTTCCTGCGACAGGCCGCACCAGGGCCGAAATTTGCCGCGCATTTACCTTAAATGATGGCTCCGTGGGAACGTCCGTGGCAGCGGCGCGTTGCTGTGCATCATTCGAGCGCAGAAGGCCCCCTCCATGACAATCAACGCGGCAATACTGATGGCGGCATTGGTGCTATCGGGAACCGTGTTGGCGCAAAGCTCCGGCCCTTCGGCCGGCTCGGCGGGGGCCGGGCAGGCCGCCAACGTGACCACCACCGGCGAGGCGCTGAACAGCGCCAAGAAAACCGGCGACAGCGGGCCGCCGGTCGAGAAGGCCGCGCGTCCGGCCAAGCCGGATGCCGGTGCTGCGGGCAACACGGTGGGGGCGAGCCGCCCGCAAAAGCCCGATCGTCGCCTCGAGCATTATCCGTAATCTCCATCCGTAACGACTACGCTGATCCGTGGGATGGGTGGAGCGAAGCGATACTCATCACCTCTGATCCGAGCGGAAGCATGATGGGTTTCGCGGAGTTTATCGTCGGGCCGCGCTTTGCGCGGACCCGTTGGCTCTACCCATCCTACGCAGCAAAAAGCCGGCGCAGTCGTCGCGACCACGCCGGCTCGATGTAGGAAGCGGTTGCCTTAACTCAGTAAACCAGGCCGGTGCCCGGGGGCTTCTCCAGCGCTGCGGCGAGCGAGCGATATTCGTCACTGTTGGTGCCGGCGAGCTGGGCGATGCGGTTCAGGTGGTATTGCGCCTGATCGCGGTTGCCCTGTTCGACCTGCCAGAGGCCGTAATACTGCCAGGTGCGCACATGGGCCGGGTCGGCCTTCAGCGCGCGCTCGTACCAGATCTGCGAGACCTTGTAGTCGCCGAGCTTGCGATAGGAGTAGCCGATCAGGTTGGCGACGTCGGCGCGATCATCCTGGCCGAGCGCCTTCAACTGCTCGATCGCAGCGGTATAGTCGTGCTTGTCGTAGATCGTGGTGTAGGCGGCGCGATAGCCGGCCAGGAACTTCTGATCGTCGATCGCGGAGCTCTTGTCCTTCTTCGCCTTCTTGCCCTTGCTGCTGCCGCTGTCGGAAGCCGGCGGCGAGGGATTGTCGCTGCCCGCGGCGTAGGCCGAGATGACCGGCCCGGAGGCGAGCGTCATCGAGAGCACTGCGAGGCCCAAAAACTTCGTCTTCCTGCTCATTCCTGGTTGCTCCTGATCGTTCCTGATCGTGCTCGGTAATCGTACACCGAAGCCTGATGACTTGAACACCCAGGGGTGCAGAACATTCCCGGCCGATCCCACGATTGCGTGATCCTGCTTTCCGCCGGTAGAAGAGAACATGACAGAGATGTCATGCACATGAATGAAGTCCGTCAGGGTCCTTCAGAACGGGTTCAGTGCGCGGCCCATAAGGTCACGTGCATTGATCGGTGAGGCCGACCATCCGGCCGGAGACCTCTCGATCCCGACGAGGAGGACCATCATGCTGAAGACGATTTCCGCCGCGCTGCTCGCCATGTCCGTGATCGCAGCGCCCGCGCTCGCCGCCGAGACCGGCAAGGCCGCAACACCCGCGCCGGCGACCACGACTGCCCCGGCGACCAAGGCCGCTCCCGTGATCAAGAGCGAGCAGCTGCCGTCGAAGGTGCGCAATGCCAACGCCAAGATGCACCACAAGCACTATCGCCATCACCGCCACCACAAGCACATGGGCATGTTGAAGGTGAAGGCGCCGAAGCATGCGACCAAGCACGTCCACGCAAAGGTCGCGACCAAGCACGTCGCGCCGGCCAAACGCGGCTGACCCAGGCGCGGTTGAATCTGATCCGAAGGGCGTAGTTTCGATCCACATTGCCCCGCTGCGCCTTTTTGGATGCAGAACCGGCCCGTCCGTCCATTGCTTCCCCAATGGCGACGGGCCGGAGTGCGTCTGGCTCCGGTTGTGAACCCGGGCGAGGAATAACCGAGTTGCGAATTCCCTTTGGCCGCCCGGCAGTTTATGAGACGCCTCCGGGGACTCAGGGAACAACGTCGTTTGCGGATTTCATCACAACTGGCAGCCATCCTGCTGCTCTCGCTTCCGCTCGCCGGCTGCCTCACCAGCGACGACGGCGGCGGGCCGACCACCTTCACCGATGACCGGGGCGTCGCCAATCAGCCGTTCCCGGACCGCTACCGCGACCAGATCCTCGCCTTCATGCGGACCTACCTGAACAATCCGGTCGGGGTCCGCGAGGCTGCTATCGCCGAGCCGGCGCAGCGCACGGTCGGCGGCCGGCTGCGCTACGTCGTGTGCCTGCGCTACAGCGCGAAGGATACCGACGGCAATTACCGCCCCGCCCGGGAGCGCGGTGTCCTGTTTGTCGACGGCCGGCTCGATCGCATCCTCGACAACCCCGCCGAGCCCTGCGCCGGCGCGTCCTACGCGGCATTTCCGGAACTGGAAAAGATGTCGCGCTAAGGCATGTCCGGAAAAGTGTGAAGCGGTTTTTCCGAAAAGATCATGCCCGAACAAGTGGCAGAAGCGCGATCTGATCGCGCTTCTGCGCGGCCGCTTGTCGCAAGCCTGATCGAAACGTTAGCCAACTCCGATCACTTTTCGGGGAGCGTTGAACTTCACTTTAGCCGTCTGCGACTTACATCCAGCCGAGATGCGGCTGCTTAACCGGTGAAAAAAACCTTCTGTGCCAGGGAACAAACGGGCGTTGTTGCGACCCTGTCACAGCTCGGAAACATCACGGGTGCGGCATTGCCCCAAAGCAACCTAATTGAGGTCACGTTGTTTGGCTTAACAGCGCAGCGTTAGTAACGGGGATCAGAAATGAAGAAGTTTTTGCTCGGCACAGTCGCGCTGGCCGCCCTTGCGGGCCCTGCGTTTGCGGCTGACATGCCGGCCCGCACCTATACCAAGGCACCGCCGCCCTATACCGCCCCCGCCGTCGTCTACAACTGGACCGGTTTCTATATCGGCGGCCATGTCGGCGGCGCGTTCACCGACGGCAACAACCTGATGGGCAGCGACGCGCGCTTCATGGGTGGTGTGCAGGGCGGCTTCGACTATCAGTTCGCCCCGAACTGGGTGATGGGCGCCGAGGCGCAGTATTCCTGGCTGCCCAGCTCCTCGAACAATGGCGTGCTGCTCCCGGGCGGAACGCTGGTGACCGGCAACACCGACCAGATCGGTTCGGTGACCGGCCGCCTCGGCTACACTTGGGGTCCGGCGCTGCTCTACGCCAAGGGCGGTTATGCCTGGCGCGACAGCAACAACATCACTGCGTCGGTCGGCGGCGTGCCGGCGTCCTTCACCACCGATGGCGGCCACAAGGACGGCTATACGGTCGGCGCGGGCCTCGAATACATGTTCGCCCCCAATTGGTCGGCGAAGGCCGAGTACCAGTACTACAATTTCGGCAAGACCAACTTCACCAGCGGCCCGGCCGACCTCGTCGGGACGAGCTTCCGGAACGACGAGCACACCGTCAAGCTCGGGGTCAACTACCGCTTCGGATGGGGTGGTCCGGTCGGCTCCCGCTACTGATCGCGGCTTCATCGCATCAATCGAAAGGCCGGCCTTCGGGTCGGCCTTTTTGTTGGCCAGCCGCTCGCCCCGCAATGACGACGGATGCGGTGACCCGTGGCCCGGATGGAGTGCAGCGCAATCCGGGGCAGCCGATCCGACGAACGAAGTCCCGGGATTTCGCTCCGCTCCATCCGGGTTACGACCCCACATTCACCTGATGTTCAGGCCTGATCGTGCAATGCAAAAATAATTCCTGCATTGCACGGAACTTTCATCGTGCTGCGCTATTATGCGATCGCCGGGCTGGTGGACAAACGAACATGCGTAGTTTTGCGTTAGGGCTGATCCTCTCTGCGGTCTCCATGCCGTGCCTTGCCCAGACGATCCTCAAATCCGAACCCTTGGCGCTAGCGCCTTACGAGGTCGTGTTCGTGCAGGACGCGTCCTGCTCGGCTGGCAAGGTGCTCAAGGTCACCGGCGCGATCCGGGGTCTGCATCGGCGGAAGATTTGCGTTTCGCTCGCCGCCGAACAGGCCTCGCTGGCGACGGCAATGCCGTAGGCGCGGGGCGACCGCACCCATTGCATCCCGGCCCGCCGCTGCGCGCCGGCCGGCCCAACGTCTGATTAGTTCAACCGCGGCTCCAGACGCGCTTCGCGATCGGCATCGGCCTTGTTCTTGGCCGGATCCTCGTTCGGCTCGAGCTGACAGGGCCGGATTTCGTAGTCGTTATCCAGCACCGGGCGCGGCGCGGACTTCTCCTCCCCGGAGATGGCATCCACCACCAGGCCGGATTTCCTGGCCAGCGTCCAGACATCCGCCTCGGTCGGATAGGCCTTGCTCAGCTTGGCGTCCTGATAAAACAGCGCGTACGGCATTCGTCGTTCCCCAAACAACCGACAACGCCAGCCCCCGTTTTGGGTTTCAGGCAATATCGCCGTTCCGGTCACGGAACCGTGAGCGAGCATCCGCGGCAAGCATCTGAAAATATGAGTCATTTCGGCCCTTTCGCGGAAGGGCCTTGAGTCCTTAACGGGTGGTAAACCCCCGAAAAAAGAATCCCCGGGACTCTCCGGGTAGAATCGCCGGATGCTCCGGCCCATGAGAGCGATCCACCAGCCCACTTACGAACGCGTGCAACTCGCGCTTGCGGTTGCGCTGCTCGCGGCCTGCGCCGCCAACGTGGCGCTGGTCTGGTCCTGGCTTTAGATATCCTGGCTTTAGATCTCCCGGCTCTCGCTAAAATTCGTATGTGGCGGCCACGCGAAAACGCCGGAGCCGCGCGGCGCCGCCGGCGATTGACGGCTACACCATTCCTTCCATCATTGCCGGCAGAACAAGCGCCCGCCGCGCGCTGCGCGGACGGGCCGCGATCGGGGAGCTGATATGATCGACACGCTGAAGGAACGGGTCAACGGCGACGCCGGCCTGGTGCGGCGCGGCCGCTACCTCACCACGACATTCCTGCTCGAGATCGGCGCGGCCGCCTGGCTGATCGCGATCCATGAGGGCCGGATCGTCGCGGTGACGAAGGGCCCGTTCGTGATGCCCTCGTCGTCGTTCGCGCTGCGCACCTCGCAGGCGGAGTGGGACCGGTTCTGCGAAATGCGGCCGCCGCCGGGCTCGAACGACCTGATGGCACTGATCAAGCGCCGCGTGCTGAAGGCCGAGGGCGAGCTGCAGATCTTCATGGCGAACCTGCGCTACTTCAAGGAGGCGCTCGGCAAGCTGCGCCGCGAGGGAGTGGCCGCATGAGCGCCAGATTTGAACCGATCATCGGCCGCTACATGCATCTGGAGCTGTTCGGCCGGGCCCACCGCGTCTATGTCGAGGAGGCGGGCGAGGGCACGCCGCTGCTCTGCCTGCACACCGCGGGCGCCGACGGGCGGCAATATCGCGGCCTGATGAACGATGCGCGCGTCACGCGCAACCATCGCGTCATCGCCTTCGACATGCCCTGGCACGGCAAGTCGTCGCCGCCGCAGGGCTGGCACGACGAGGAGTACCAGCTCACCTCCGCGCAATACACGACCATGATCCTGACGGTGATGGACGCGCTCGACCTCGACAGGCCGATCGTGATCGGCTGCTCGATCGGCGGCCGGATCGCGCTGCATCTCGCGCTCGAGCATCCCGAACGTTTCCGCGCCATCATCGGCCTGCAGGCGGGCGCGCATGTCGATCCCTATTACGACCTGAACTTCCTGCACCGGCCGGACGTGCATGGCGGCGAGGTCGCCTCCGCCATCGTCTCGGGCCTCGTCGGCCCTGACGCGCCCGACAAGGAGCGGTGGGAGACGCTGTGGCATTACATGCAGAGCGGGCCCGGCGTGTTCAAGGGCGACCTCTATTTCTACAAGATCGACGGCGACATCCGCGCTCGTGTCGCCGAGATCGACACGAGACGTTGCCCGCTGTTTCTGTTGTCGGGCGAGTACGACTATTCCTGCACGCCGGAAGAGACGCTGGCGGTGGCGAACAGCATTGCCGGAGCCGAGGCCACCATCATGAAGGGCCTCGGCCATTTCCCGATGAGCGAGAATTCGGCCGAGTTTCTCACACACCTGCTGCCGGTGCTGGAGAAGATCGGCGGCCGCTAGCGCACGCCTGGGGTCGCTTTGCTCCTCGACCTCGGGCGGCGAGGTATGACAGACTGCGCGTCCGCACGATTGGGCGTGAACCGGTTGCGCAGGAGGTCCCCATGCTTCCGAAGGCTGAAGCGGCCTATTTCGCGATTGCCGACATCTCCGGCTATACCAACTTCCTCGCGGCGGTCGAGCTTGACCATGCGCAGGACATCATCGCCGATTTCATGGATACGGTGGTGAAAGCGCTGCGCCCGCCATTCCGCCTCGCCAAGTTCGAAGGCGACGCCGCGTTCGTCTACACCACCGCCGAGAAGATTGACGGCTCGCTGCTGCAGGACGCGATCGAGGGCGCCTATTTCAAATTCCGCCGGCGCCTGCGCAACGTGCGCCAGGCCTCGACTTGCGAGTGTCAGGCCTGCGTCGCGATGGGCGATCTCGATTTCAAGTTCGTTATCCATCATGGCGAGATGGTGAAGCAGAAGATGGGCGGGAGAGAGGAGCTCGCCGGGCGCGACGTCATTCTGGTCCACCGGCTGCTCAAGAACACGGTTGGTGAGAAGGTCGGCGGACGCGCCTACGCGCTTTACAGCGACGCGGCCATCCGCGCGATGGGTGTCGATCCGGTCGCCCAGGGTCTCATCGCCCATCGCGAAACCATCGACGTCATCGGCGACGTGACGCTGTGGGCGCGCGATCTCGAAGCGGCGTGGCGGCAGGAAGACGCGCAAACCCGGATGCAGGTGACGCGCGACGATGCCTACGTCATGCTGGAATTCGACATCGCCGCGCCCCGGCAGACGGTTTGGGAGTTTTTCACCGTGCCCGGGCAATGGCAGAAATGGTGGGACGCCGACACCATCGTCGAGGATTCCGGCAGGGGACGACGTGGTCCCGGCACCAGGAACCACTGTATGCACGGCAACCATACCGTCGTCGAGGAGATGCTCGATTGGCGCCCGACCGATTATTTCACGGTGGGCATCACGCTTCCGATTCCCGGCGCGCCGCGGATCGTGATGACTCGCGCCGTTCTGGACGGTCCAAACGGAATGACACATCTGGAGCTGCGGGTCGCCAAACCTAAGCCAAAGGATCGAGAGTTCGTCGACGGCGCCGCGGTGAAATACGCGGAAACGCATGACCAAGGCGATCGCCGGCTTGCGATCCATGCTGGAAGGAAAGCGGCCTGCTCTCGATGCAGTGGAGGAGCCGGCGTTGACGCGATCGAGCGGGCGCTTCCTGACCGAGCCGGTGAAATCGGGCGCGCGCGGCTGATGCCCAACGCACGGTCCGGGGGTCTAATGGGGCTGCGTTACTTGCCCGAGCGCGGCAGCTCGTTGATCGCGGCGCGGACCTTGGCCATGGTCGTGGTGCAATATTCCTCGCGCTCCTTCAGGAAGCGCTGCTGCTGTGCGCGGAAATTGGCAACCCGCTCCCGCACCTCGGATCCGAAGTCGCCGCTGATGTCGAGCCTGGCAAAATGCGGCAACTGCGCCGGTTGAGGCGGGACTTCGACGGCCGTCACCGGTAACGGCGACGGAGCGGGGGGCAGGCCCTCGATCACGGTCGGCACCGGAAGCGGAGGCGGCACGACCGCAGCCCGCACCTCGGCCGCAGGCTTGACGCTGAACGTGGCGATCGCCTCGGCCAAGGCCTGTTCAGCGGCGGTCGGCAACGCGGCGGGGGCAGGTGTAGCGGCAGGCGCCGTGGCGGTCGGCTTTGCGGCAGGCGGCACCGCCGTCTGCGGGGCAGGCACCGGCGGCTCGGCGTCGGGCAGCTTGCCCTTCACCGACTGTACGAAAGCCATTGTCTGCGCGATCAGGAGATCGCGTTCTTTCATCCACTTCATGGCGCACCCTGAGCGCGCGGATTCCAGCAAAGCAACCGCGCGGAATCAAGCGCTCGCCATCATGATGGTTGACGAAGACGCCTGTTTGGTAGGCGCGGTGACATAATTGTGACACGCCCGGCGGGCGTGGACGGTCAGCGTTGACGGGGATTGGTGTTGGGGACGAACGGGGTACCGACGATCCGGACCGGGGTCTGGGCCCGTCCCTGATCCGATGCCGCCGCGCGATTCGCGGCCGGCCGAGGCGCGGCATTCGCCGGCGCGGGCGCCGGATCAAGCAGGGCGACGAGGCCGGCAGCGACCACGCCGAGCAGCGTGAACGTGCCCAGAAGCAGCAAATTGCGGTCGGATTCGCGGACCCTCGTGCGAGGAAATCGCGTGAGGGGGCATCATGTTCCAAACAAATCCTCAGGCGTTGTCGAGCGGATCGGGCCTCACCTTGAGAACGAGCATCAGGAGAGGACGAACCGGTGAGCCGGCCGGAACGGGGCGGGGTTCAGCCTAATAGGCCGCCATCGCGGCGGGCATCTGTTCGGCGCTGCGCGCCTCGATCAGGTCGGCGTAGCGGCCATATTCCTCGGCCATTTCGAGCAGCTTCTCGCGCACCGCGGCGTCGGTCACCTGCCGGGCCAGCCGTCGCGCCTGATCGGATTGGAAGCGGTAATGTGCTGTGTCGGACATGGTGGCGGCTCCTCACATATCTGTAAGGGCCACCCGGCAAAGGTTCATCAAGGCGTCATTGCAGCGTCGGTGGACGATCCGTCGGGGGAGCCGACGTGACGGGCGCCGTCTTGTCCTCGCGGACCTCGACTTCGAACCAGCCCATCTCCTTCAGCTCGCGCGCCTTCTTCTCGGCCGCGTCTTCGCTGTCGCGCTTCAGCACGATTTGGCTGGTGCCATCTCGGGCAAGGATCAAATAGGTCATTGGCTGAGTCCCACCCCGCATTCTGCATACCCTGTTTGGGGCCGCAAGAACAGAAGCAAGGCGAGGGATGGGTGATCCTACGGGAAGGATCCCACGATTCCTGCCAGGGGAGTGTCGCAACGGCCTTCCGTACCGGCCCTGCGGCGCGGCATCGGTCCGGACGGGCGAGCTGTCTCAGCGCGTCACCACCACGTCGACGTGGCGGTTCCTGTTGTCCCGCCGATGTGCCCTAGCGTTGCGTGCAGACGAAGCGGGTGCCGTTCTTCGTCGTGCCGGTGGCCCGGCTGCCCTTCTTGGCGACAGGATAGTTGTTGCCGTTCGAGAAACCGGTGAGATGGATGTAGGCGCTATCGCCGCCATCATACGACCCGAGATCAGACCCGCGGCGGAGCAGGTCCAGCCTGCGGCGCTTGCCGGGATGCAGCCGCTGGCAAGGAAGGCGAGGGCGCGTCCGATTTTCGCGTCACCCTCAAGGCTCATCGATAGCCCGCGCTGAAGTTATGGTCGCGGATGCCGATCGCCTTGGCCTGTGCTGCGGACACCCGATCCCGACACTGAATGTACCTCAGGACCTGCGCGTCGGTGCCCGCGGAGTGAGCGCGCCACATATCGAGATTGAAGCCGTTCTTGGCCATGCAGGCCTGGGAGTGAGGGCTGTCATTGCGCTCCCTGGCGCTCGCCGGAGCGACGGCCAGCGTGGACAGGACAATCGCGGTGCAGAAAACAATCTTCATTTTGAAATTCCCGAAGGTGAAAGTGCGGGAACAATAGCCAGCGGGAACAAAATCACAAGTAGTCGTCGCGAGAGGACTCAACGTTCTCGCTAGGGCTTCATGCAAGACATTGGGAAGCGCAGAGGTCGTTGCATGGCTATCGGTGAACGCGATCGACGATGTGGCACGCCCGACACCCGGAATACTACGGCTCACTCCGTACATTGTGGGCAATCAAGCGAAGCGCTTTGATTGAATCGCGACGACGTGTTCGAATCGCAGCCGGGAAAGACGCGCGGCGCAAAGCCGCGCATATCTGAATGGAGGACGCGATGCCCAGGCACTTCGGTTTGAAGGCAGCATCGGCCGCAGGACGGTCGGCGTTCACGGGGTCATCAAGGGATTTGCAGCAGCGGACTGCTTCGGCGTCGGCATCGAAGAAGCATGCTCTGGACAGCTCTGCAGCGTCGAAGCACGCTTCCCCATGCTCGGAACTGCCGTATTCGCCTGCGAGTTGGAGGGGCTGCCGCGGTCGACGGTCGATCTCGGCAGACTGAAGCTGTGTCGCGGCGGCAAGGATGGCGGAAATCCAAGCCAATTGGTGCCGGCTGAGGGGATTGAACCCCCGACCTTCAGTTTACAAAACTGCTGCTCTACCGCTGAGCTAAGCCGGCGAATTGGCAATGATTTGCGCGCTCGCATAGCAGACTTGGCGCGCCAGAGCCAGAACCAAGGCTTGAACCGAGCAGGCGAGAAGCGATCGCGTCCCCGTGTCGGCCCGACAGCAAGAAGGCGGCCCGCAGGCCGCCTTCTGCGCCGTCGGCCTAATCAGCTGAGCTACTGGCAGGGATGCTGGCGGCCGTCGCTGCCGCGGAACCGGGTGCCGGGGGTGCAGACAAAGCCGTTCTGCCGCGCATATTCGGCGCCGCCGATCGGGGCGCGGGCATAGTCGGGGCCGCCAAACGGGGCGGTGGCGACCGCAGCCGCCGTGCCGACCGCGCCGCCGGCCACGCGGGCCGCGGCGTCGACGGGCGCGAACGGGCCGGGATCATAGCGGTTGTAGCTGCCCTGCCAGCCTTGGTCCCGCCGATCGATGCGCTGGTGATAGGCGGTGCGGGTGGTGCCCGGTGCCATCGCCTGGCATGGGGCGTCCGGCCAGGCATTCGAGCAGCGCGCGGCGGTGCCGATCGTCTGTTGCGCCATCGCCGGGCCCGCCAGTGCCGAGGCGAGCAGGGCTGCCACGCCGAGGATCTTGAATTGTGTCATGCGAGATCTCCTCTCGTCGTCGTCGAGAGCTAATCTCGCGGTGCCGTGCCTGTTCCAGCGCGGCCTTGCCCCGTGTTCAAAGCAGTGTGAAGTTCTGCAGGTTCGTGCGCATGATGCGTTCCGGAGCATGCTGCCTTTCACGAGAATTGCGTGTACAGCGGTGAACGGACTGATGTCGGTGCCGACGCGGGGGATTGATGTTCGGAATCTTGAGTCTTGGCTTTCTGCTCGGCATGCAGCATGCGCTGGAGCCGGATCATATCGCGGCGGTATCGAGCATCGCGGCCCGCCGCACCCATGTCGGTGACATCGTCAAGCACGGGCTGACCTGGGGACTTGGCCACACGCTCACTTTGTTCATCTTTGCCGGCGCCGCGATCCTGCTCGGGCGCGCGATTCCCGAAACGGTATCTCAGCCGATCGAGACCGCGGTCGGTATCATGCTGGTCGGCCTCGGTGTGCATGTGTGGTGGCGGCTGTGGCGTGACCGCGTGCACTTCCACACCCATTCGCACGGCGACGGCACCACGCACTTCCACGCCCACAGCCATGCCGGTGAAGCCGTGGCGCTCGCGTCCACCGTGGCGCTTGCGTCCACCGTGGCGCCTGCGTCCACCGTGCCGCACGTCCGCGCCGCGCACAGCCACGCGCACGGCTTCCGCTGGCGCACGCTCCTGGTCGGCCTGATGCACGGCATGGCCGGCTCGGCGGCGCTCCTGGTGCTGACGGTGTCGCAGGCCCCAAGTCCGGTGATCGGGCTCGGCTATGTCGCGCTGTTCGGGATCGGCTCGATGATCGGCATGGGCGTGCTGTCCAGCGTGATCGCGGTGCCGCTCGCAGCCTCGGCGCGCTGGCTGACCTGGGCCAATCGCGGCCTGCAAGTGGCGGTCGGCGCGGTCACGATCGCGATCGGCGTCCACTCGATCGTCGAGAACGCCTTCACCTGACGGGGAGGCGGCTCTTTGTTTGAGCATGATCTTTTCGGAAGTCCGCTTCGCACTTTTCCGGCTCATGCTCCCGGGCGCCTGTTAACGATTTCTGATTCCGCACGGCCGCATTGACCGGATGCCGATGCTTACGCGTTAGGCTTACCGGCAGTTTGGCCGGCGTCCTTAACCCTTCCGCCAAGCCGTTGGATTAGGTTGTGGTGGAACAATTCGGGACGCTGGGTGAACATGCGCGCAAGTCTTGCGCTGGCGATATTGGCTGCGATGAGCTCGACGGCGCTGGCCGGCGGCGGCTTCGACATTGTCGTGCCGGTGCGGCCCGGCGTGCCGATCATCATTAACGGCGTCGACGCCTCCTACGCCGTGGTCGAAAGCGCGATGGGGCTCGCCCGCAACGAGTCGATGGTGCCGACCGTCTATGGCGGCCGCCCGATCGATCCCCAGCCGAATGTCGGCCACTATTATCCGAGCCTCGGCCGCATGCCGGGTTACGGCCGTCTCGAGATCGAGCCGCCGGCCAACCGCCGCCTGCCCAAGCCGGCCGAGAGCTATCATCAATCGTGGGGCGCGGAATCGGCTCCGCTGCCGGCACAGTCCAACGTGCCGGTCGATCCGCCGCCGGTGATCTACGCGCCCGAGTTCAACGGGCCGCGGCCGTTGCCGGGCCCGTTCCCGCGGCCACCGCGACCTCGACGATTCTAAAGTCAACTGCCCGAAATCAAGAGCCCCTCGAACGGGGATCCTGAATAGCCATCAAGAGCTACGCGACGAACAGAGAGACCTACAGGAGAGAGTAATGCGTCAAATGATCAAAGGACTGATTGCGGCGGTGGCCGTCATGGTGGCCGCGCCCGCAATGGCGTGCGGCTTCAACCCTTGCGGCTATTCCGCGCCCGTCGTGAATTACGGCTGCGGTGGTTGCGGCGGTGGCTACTATGGCGGTTACGGCTACGGCGCAGTCGAACGTCTGCCCGACCCGGATGCCGCTTATCCCGGCGCGGCGCAGCAGTACTATTACGTCAACCAGGGACCGACCTACACCGGTCCGGGCAACTGGGCACCGCGTCCGTACTACCGCGAAGGCTACGGCCGCCCGTATTACGGCTATCGCCACTATGGCTACCGTCGCTACGGCTACCGCCAGCACTACGGCTATCGTTCGCACTACGGCTATCGCTACGGCCGCTACGGCCACCCGGTGCTGCGCCGCTACTACTGATCCGATCGTCAGTTCGAGACATCAACGCCCGTTCGCGCCACGCGAGCGGGCGTTTGTCGTTCACATCAGCCCGAGCCGGCTGGCGCCGATATAGAGCGCGAGCACACAGGCGTTCGAGACGTTGAGGCTCTTGATCTCGCCGGGCATGTCGAGGCGGGCGACGACGCGGCAGGTCTCGCGCGTCAATTGCCGCAAGCCCTTGCCTTCGGCGCCGAGCACCAGCGCGAGCGGCGCTTGCAGCGCGGCCTTGCCCAGATCCTCGGTACCCTCGCTGTCGAGGCCGACGGTCTGGAAGCCGCGCTCGTTCAACTCGTTCAGCGCGCGCGCCAGGTTCTGCACGGTGACAACAGGCACCAGCTCGAGCGCTCCGGAGGCGGACTTCGCCAGCACGCCGGTCGCCTCCGGGCTGTGGCGGGCGGTGGTGACGATCGCCTTCACCGCGAACGCCGCGGCCGAGCGCAGGATGGCGCCGACATTGTGCGGATCGGTGATCTGGTCGAGCACCAGCACGATGCCCTCCAGCGCCAGCGTGTCGATGCCGGGCGAGGGCAGCGGATCGGCCTCCGCCAGGAGGCCCTGATGCACCGCATCGGGGGTGAGGCGCCGGTCGATCTCGCTGGGCCGGACGATCTCGGGGGCGACGCGGGTCGCGATGTTTTCGTCGGCGAGGCGCTTCGCCGCGTTCTCGGTGAGGTAAAGCTTGCGGATATGGCGGTCGGGGTTGGCGAGCGCGGCCGACACCGTGTGCCAGCCATACAGAATCACCGGCCCGTCGGAACCGGATTCGCGTTCCCGCCGGGCCGGCGGGCGGCCGAATTTCGGCCCTTTTTGGAAGGGTTTACCGCCCTTGCCTCGGAAATTGGGTTTGCGGTCGCGATCGCTCATGTGAGGCTTGTGTCACGGCTCCCGAATATTGGCAATTTTACACAGCGTTTTCGAGCGAAGTGGGGTCCGGTTCGCGTGAGGAAAACGCGACAAAACAAGAATCTGGCCGCAACACTCACTACTTTGGAACAGAGATCGCCCGAGCCTGCAAAAGTATCCCAAATAGACGGCCGGCTTGGTTGACTTTGGGGACCGCCTTCCCCCATAAACGCGCCCGACCGCGCACCCGCTTCGGGTCGGCCGGTTATCAGCGTCATTTCGATGACCCGGTCCGCCGCCACTCGCGCGGCCGGTCTGATGCTGTTGGACGGGGGAGTGTCCCGAGTGGCAAAGGGAGCTGACTGTAAATCAGCCGCCTCATGGCTTCGCAGGTTCGAGTCCTGCCTCCCCCACCACGCTTCGCCCTGACGGGCTACGCGTGGCGCGCCGGGGCCCGTCAGGGCGAAGCGTGTCCGGCGTAGCTTGAGCGCCAGCGAGCGTAGACGGACTGACATCCGCGACCCTCGGCTCGGCAAGCCCAGAAAACTTCATCGCAGCGAAGCTAGGCCACAACCAATCGCCCATTCGACGCCTGCGTCTTCACCCTATCCGCGCAAACATCTCCAGCCGCCGCCGGCGTTCCATTGCTCGGCCCGCGAGCGCAATGGTAGATTGCGCCATTTCATGATTGAGCCGTTTCAGACGACATGAAGAAAATTTTGCACTGGGACGCTTCTGCAGGAGACGACCCGGCGCTGATGGTTGCCTGCGCTGTCTTGCTCGGCGTCTCCATCCTGGTTTCGATACCGGCATTTTTCGGTGGTGCCGGCCAGGCCGGAATCGATTTTTCGTGTTTCTGGGGCGCGGGCACGATGGCGCTCGAAGGCCATGCGGCGGCGGCGTACGATTGGGAGCAGCTGCATCAGCAACTTGTTCTCCGGCTGCAATCCCTCAATCACGCTCCGTATCCTTACGATCAGGTGCCGGTTCCGTTCTTTTATCCGCCGGTGTTTTTCCTGGTTGTGGCGCCGCTGGCGCTGCTGCCGTTTCCGATCGCGTTCTGGGTCTGGAGCGCGGCAAAGCTGTCTTGCTGGCTGCTCGTCGTTCATGCCATCCGGCCACGCTCCGGCGCGCTGCTGCTCGCACTCGCTGCTCCGCCCGTATTCTACGATTTCATCTCCGGCCAAAGCGCGCTGCTCGCCGCATCGTTACTCGGCGGCATCCTGCTGACATTGGACAGGCGTCCGCTTCTCAGTGGAATCCTGATCGCGCTGCTCATCTTCAAACCGCAATATGGCGTGCTGCTTCCCTTCGTGTTGATCGCCACCGGGCGTTGGCGCGTCGTTATCACCGCCGCTTTGGTGATTCCGGTCCTCCTGCTGCTCGCCGGGCTGATCTTCGGTTGGGATACCTTCGATGGATTCCGCGCGGCCGCCACCTTCGCCACGACGCAATTCCACCTCAGTGGCGGGCTGCCATGGTACAAACTTCAGAGTATCTATGGGCTCTTGAGAGACGCCGGTCTCGGCTATGGTTTGGCGATGGCATTCCACGTCGCCATTGCATCGGTGGTTGCGATTGGGGTGCTGATCCTGTGGCGCGGCCATGTCAGCTTCGCCGTAAAGGCTGCAAGCCTGCTGGCGGCAACGCCGCTGATTTCTCCTTACTTCGCGATCTACGATATGCCGGTCCTGGTGGTCGCGCTGGTGTTTCTCATGAACGCCAGCGCGGGCCGCCTCGCGTCGCGTTCGGGTCGAAGCGCGTTCCGGATCGCTGTCAGCGTCGTCTTCGTATTGGGATACGCTTTCCCGTTCGTGCGCACGCCTCTCGGCCCCATGATGTGCGCAACCGTGATCGCGCTGATCTGGATGAGATACCGGCAAGAGGCCGGCGAGACGGCTACAGGCGAGAGGTTGCGAAAATCTGCGACCGTCGGCGGCTAAAGCATGATCCGGCGCGATGAGGATTCAACCCGATCTCATCGCGCTTTAGTGTCCTGATCGCGAACAGTCTGCGGCGAAGATCCATCAGGATCAGCCGTCTTGGTGCGCCGGCGGCGTTGCCGTGCCGGGCACAGCCTCCGCGCCAACCGGGTGCCTGGTGCCCGACGGATCGTCGCGCTTGAGCATCGAGGCCCAGGCGAAAAATGGATAGGCCAAAAGCGCCAGGTATCTCGTGGGCATCGGATGATCGACGCCGAATGCCGTCGGCTTCTGCCCATCCGGAAGATAGAGGCTGCCGAACAGCACATCGTAGAACGAGAACAGCCCGGCGTAGTTCTTGTCCCTGGCTTCCCGCTCGCTGCTGTGGTGCCAGTGATGAAACTCCGGCGACACCAGGATGCGGCGTAGCGGACCGTAGCCCAGGCGCACGTTGGCGTGCGCGAGCCAGGACTGCCAGTAGTAGATCGCAAGATAGGTCCCGATCGCCTCAGCGGAGAAACCGAGCGCGAACAGCGGAAACAGCGAACCAACCTTCATGAAGGTCACGTCAAGCGGGTGCTGGTGGATCGCGGCGAGCCAGTCCAACTCCTCGACGGCGTGATGAACGGCATGGATGCGCCACATGGCGGGCACGACGTGCAGGATGCGGTGGGTCCAGTAGACGCCGAGGTCCCCGATCACGATCGCGATGGGCGCCTGAGCCCAATACGGGAGATCGCCGACCGCCTGCTTGACGGCCGAGGGCAGGATCGATTGATTGACCAGCGTCGCCACCGCGATGATCGCGGTCACGCCGATGAACACCAGCCAGCCGTTGAGAAACAGGAAGGCCATATCGGTCAGCAGACCGCGCCTGAAGATCTTCTGCGGCCTCGCTGCAAAGAGTTGCTCGAACGGCACGAAGATCAAGGGCGCCAGCAAAAGCTGATATTGTTCCAATAACTCGCGCATTCAAATGGCCACGTGAAATGGCGACAGCCTACCACCCCGGTCCCCGATGGCGTCAATCGGAAACCAAACCCGAATTGTGGGAGCGTTAATCAGCATCCCCGTGCCGCTACGGGGATCACGGGTGTCCGGGGAGCCGGATTTGTCTGCATGCGCCAATCCACCCGCTCACTCCATCCTTGCGAACATCTCCACCAGCGTCTCGCGCAGCCAGCGTTGCGCGGGAACGGTGTCGTTGCGCTGGTGCCAGAACAGGCTGACGATGCGCGGCGGCGCCGGCAGCGGCACCGGCATGGCGTGCAGATGGGGCGCGTGGCGGGACTGCGCGCTGAGATCGCGCGGCAGCACGGCGATCAGGTCGGACTGGCGCACGATCTCGTAGGCGGCGTTGTAGTGGTTGACGGTCGCGACCAGATTGCGCGACAGCCCGCGCGAGGCGAGAAACTGGTCGTAGGTCGGCAGCGTCTTGCCGGCGAGGCTGACATCGACATGCTTGGCGGCAAGGAAGCTCCGGGTGTTGAGCCGCTTCTGCCTGGCCAGCGGATGGTCCCGCCGCATCATGCAGGCATATTCGACGGTCCACAGCGAGCGTGAGCGGATCACGGCCGGCGGCTGCTGCGCCTCGTTGACATAGACGCTCAGCACGCAATCGACCCGGTTGTCCTCGAGCCGGTCGCCGATCTCCAGGATGGTGTTGGGCACGGTGTGGATGCGCGCGGACGGCGCCACTTCACTGAAGCGGTTGAGCAGCCGCGGCATCACCAGCGAGGCCACGTAATCGGACATCGACAGGATGAATTCGGCCTGGGTCTGTCGCGGATCGAAGGCATCCTCGTCGAGGGCGTGGCGGACATGTTCCAGGGCGTCGCCGATCGGCTGCCACAGCGCCACGGCGCGTTGCGTCGGGCGGATCCCGCTCGCGGTGCGCACGAACAGGGGATCCCCGAGCGCGTCGCGCAGCCGCGCCAGCGCGTTGCTGACCGCGGGCTGCGTCATGGTCAGTGCGCTGGCGGCGCGCGTGACGCTGCCCTCGGTCATCAGCGCCTCGAAGACTTTCAGCAGGTTGAGGTCGAGCGTGCGGAAGGACACGAGCAATATTCACAAGGGTGATGTGCTAGATAACGATTATAAATTATTCGGATAATATTGGTTTGTCTATCATTCCCCGGCCGACCCTGTGGCGCGTGCCGCCGCGGGGCGAGGGGGGACTTTCATGTCGATGATCTCGGCGCGCATCGAGCGCCTGCCGTTCGCGCGGTTCCATGTGCACCTGCTGCTGATGGGCGGCCTCGGCTATCTCTTCGACGCGATGGATGCCGCGGTGCTGGCATTCATCCTGCCGGTGCTGCGCACCGCCTGGGGGCTGACCAATGTCGAGACCGGCGTGCTCGGCAGCAGCACCTTCGTCGGCTATCTGTTCGGCGCGCTGCTCGCGGGGACGCTGGGCGACCTGATCGGCCGCCGCGCGGTGATGATGTCGGCGCTCGCGCTCTACAGCGCGGCCTCGCTGGTCAGCGCGGCGGTGGACAGCTGGCCGGCGTTCTTTGCCGCCCGCGTCGTCGCCGGCATGGGCACCGGCGCGGAGAGCGCGATCATCGCGCCGTACCTCGCGGAGTTCGTGGCGCGGCGTTACCGCGGCGCTTTCACCGGCGCGCTGGCGGGCTTTTTCTCGTTCGGCTTCGTCGCCGCCGCCTTGCTCGGCTATTTCATCGTGCCCGCCTACGAGAACGGCTGGCGCATCGTGCTGGTCATCACGGCCGTGCCTGTCGTGATGCTGCTGTGGTGGCGCCGGTCGCTACCGGAATCGCCACGCTGGCTGGAAAGCCGGGGCAGGGCGAAGGAGGCCGAAGCGGTGCTCGACAGGATCGAGGCCGGCTTCGCGCGCGAGGGCCGCGCGCTGCCGCCCGCGGTTGCCGAGCCGGCCGCGCCTGTCGCCTCGTCGGGAACGCTGTTGAGCAATTTTGCCGCGCTGCTCGCCGGCCGGCGGGCGCGCATCACCACCATGACCTGGATCATGTGGCTGTCGATCACCTTCAGCTACTATTCCTTCTTCGTCTGGATCCCCGGCCTCTTGGTGCAGAACGGCATGAGCATCACCAAGAGTTTCGGCTATTCGCTCGCGATGTATTGCGCGCAGGTGCCGGGCTATTTCACCGCCGCTTTTTTCAACGAGCGGATCGGACGGCAGGCGACGATCGCGACCTATATGCTGCTCGGTGGCGTCAGCGCGCTCGGGCTCGCCTTTGCCAAGAGCGATGCGGAGATCATGGCGGCCGGCCTGCTGCTGTCGTTCTTCATGAACGGCACCTATGCGGGCGTCTATGCCTACACGGCCGAAGTGTTTCCGACATCGATCCGGACCACGGGTGCCGGGCTCGCATCCGCGATCGGCCGGATCGGCGCGATCGCAGCGCCGATCCTGGTCGGCTACCTCTATCCGAATTTCGGCTTTGCCGGCGTGTTCGGCGTCACCACGTCCGTCCTCCTGATTGGCGCGCTGACCGTCGTGCTGATGGGCGTGCCGACGCGCGGCCGGTCGCTGGAAGACATCGCAAGCGAAGCCGCGTGATCGCGGCGCTCAGGAGACCATCATGGCTACGACCCTCTTCAAGAACGCCGCGCTGCTCGATCCCCTGCGCTCCGATCTGCTCGAAGGCCACCACGTGCTGGTCGAGGATCGCCTGATCAAGGAGGTCTCGGACCGGCCGATCGAGACCTCGGCCGATCGCGTCATCGACCTCAAGGGCAAGACGCTGATGCCCGGCCTGATCGATCTGCATGTGCATGCGGTCGCGGTCGAGCTCGATCTGTCGCAGCAGGCCCGCATGGCCAACGTGCTGGTGACGCTACGCTCGACCATGCTGTTGCGCGGCATGCTGAAGCGCGGCTTCACCACCGTGCGCGATGCCGGCGGCGCCGGCTATGCGCTGAAGCAGGCGATCGACACCGGCCTGACCGACGGTCCGCGGCTGTTCGTCTCCGGCCGCGCGCTGAGCCAGACCGGTGGGCATGGCGACGGGCGCGCCCGCTCCGACTATCTGGCCGACCCGACCTGCTCCTGCTGCGTGCGGGTCGGTGCGATCGCGCGCGTCGTCGACGGCGTCGACGCGGTGCGCAAGGCGGTGCGCGAGGAGCTGCAGATGGGCGCCGACCAGATCAAGATCATGGCGTCCGGCGGCGTCGCGTCGCCCACCGATCCGATCGGCGCCTACGGCTATTCCGAGGACGAGATCCGCGCCATCGTCGCCGAGGCGAGGGCGCGGCACACCTATGTGCTGGCGCACGCCTACACCGCGGAGGCGATCGAGCGGGCGATCCGCTGCGGCGTGCGCACCATCGAGCACGGCAATCTGGTCGATCTGCCGACCGCGCAGCTGATGGCCGAGCAGGGCGCTTATGTGGTGCCGACGCTGGTCACCTATGAGGCGCTGGCCAATGAGGGTGCGAAATACGGCCTCCCGGCGGCGAGCGTCGCCAAGATCGCCGACGTGCGCGACGCCGGACTGCGCTCGCTCGCGATCTACCGCGAGGCCGGCGTCAAGATGGGTTACGGCTCCGACCTGCTCGGACCGTCGCAGCGCCTGCAGAGCGACGAATTCCGGATTCGCGCCGAGCTGCTCGGACCGCAGGCGGTGATCGCCAGCGCGACCATCATCGGCGCCGAGGTGCTCGGCATGGAAGGCAAGCTCGGCCGCATCGCGCCGGAGGCGTTCGCCGATCTGCTGGTGGTCGAGGGCAATCCACTGCGCGACATGAGTTGTCTGCTCGACCAGGGCGAGCACATCCCGCTGGTCATGAAGGCCGGCAAGGCCGAGGTCGATCGGTTGGGCGGGTAGGCTTCGTCACCTCGCCCCGCGTGCGGGGAGAGGCATAGGCCGCCTTCGGCGGCCGTTCTCAAGAACGCCGAAGCAGAGCTTCGGCTATGACGCATCGCTAGATGCGTCCCGGGTGAGGGGGAGTCTCCGCGGACGCAGCTATCACCATATGTGCGAAGCGAGCCGCTCACCCCAACCCTCAAAGAGCAAGCTTCGCTGGTCTCGACCCCGTAAGAACGGGGCGAGGGAGCAAACTGCCGTCGCCTTACGACCCAATCTCATCGCGCCTTGACCTTCCGTCCTCACCACACGACGCGCAGACCCGCGGAGCCCTTGTAGCTGTGGTTGTCGCCGGCATCCTCCAGGTTGGCGCGATAGGTCGCTTCGCCGAACACGGTGTAACGCCCGTCCGCCCAGCTGTAGCTGCCGCCGCCGCCGATCGAGCCCCAGAGCCGGTCGTTGGCGCTGGCGAAGCCGGTGCCAGCAACATCGACGTTGGTGCCGTCGAGGAATTCGTAGTGCAGGTTGCCGATCGCGTAGAGGTCGGAGCGGGCGCCGTCGCTCCAGCTCTTCCGGTGATTGAGCGACAACCCGACGCGGCCGAGCAGGCTGTCGGCATTGCCGAGCGAGACCAGCGCGCCGAAGCGGTCGGTGAAGCCATCGAAGTCGACCCTCGAATAGGCGAGCTGCGCCTGCGGCGTCAGCGAGAAACCGTTGCCGATCGTGAAGCGCTTGCCGCCCTCGACGCTGAACGCATAGCCGAGGCCTCCATTGCCGTGGGTCATGCTGCCGACGAGATCGGAGGTCAGGTCGCCGCGATAGAACATGGTCTGCATCTGGCCGTCGATGTAGACGCCGTTGTCGCCATACCAGGTCGCGGTGGCGCCGACGCCGGTGCCCTCGGCGCGGATGCGGCCGTTGCCGAACAACGAATTCACGTAAGCCGTGGTCAGGCCGTATTGCAGCGTGAGGCCGACGATCAGGCGGCCGTAGGTGTTCTCGAGCGCGAGGCCGTCGAGCCCGGCCTGCGCCTTGAAGTCATCGCTGTTCATGCTCGAGCCCGTGTTGTTGGACGGCCGCAGGCTGGTTTGACCGCCCTCGACGCGGCCCCAGAACGCCGATTGCGTCCATGAACTGTCTGTCTGCGCCGCCGGCGTGACGCCCATCCGCGCCATCGCTTCGCTCGGGCCGCCGCTGCCGCCCCAATAGCGGTTGCCGACACGCTCCTGCAGCGACGGCAGCGCGTTCATGCCGAGCAGCACCTGGGCGTAGTTCTCGTAAAGCGGCACGCCGGGCTGGTACAGCGGGCCCGCGGGCTTGGCCGGTGCGGACGGATCACCAGGCGGATTGACCAGGCTGGAGCGCAGATACCAGTCGCCGTCCGCCGGCGTCGCGATACCGTTCTTCTGCAGCGTATAGGCATAGGCGCCGGCGACGATCGCCTGCTGGCCTTGCAGCGAATAGTCGCCCGCAAGCGCGAAGACGCCGTTGGAGGCGCCGGTGATGTCGATCAGCTTGATTCCGTCGGCGGTCTGCGCGCCGCCGCCGCCGGCATTGTTGACCCGCACGGTCGAGGTGCCCGACGTGCTTCCCGCGACGAGGCGGTCGGTCGCCGAGCCGTCGCCGCCGAGCACGGTGTTGAACAGCAGCGTGCCGCCGTTGCCGGTATAATTGCCGGCGACCGTCAGCGTCGTTCCGGGCGCCGCGCCGAACCGCACCGTGCTGGCATTGCTGAAGCCGCCGATGGTCTGGTTGAAGCCGTCGAGGTCGATCGTGGTGCCGGCGCCGGCGGTGATGGCGGAGGCGGCGCTGAACGCATTGACCGCGCCGGCTTGCAGCGTGCCGCCGTTCACCGTGGTCGCGCCGCTATAGGTGTTGACGCCGGACAGGATTTGCGTGCCGCCGGTCAGGGCGAGCCCGCCGGTGCCGCCGATCGCGCCCGCGAAATTGTCGCTGGCATTGGTGAGCGTCAGGCTCTTGGCGCCGAGCGCGACATTGCCGCTGCCGGCGAGGCCCTGAATGCTGGTCGAGGTGCCGGCGAGGCCGGAAATGTCGAACGCGGCATTCGCCACCACGCGGGAATTGCTGATCGCGCCAGCCCCTGCAAGCGCCAGCGTTCCCGCGGAAATCGTGGTCACGCCGCTATAGGTGTTGGCGCCGGACAGTGTCTGCGTGCCGCCGGCAAGCGTCAGGGCGCCGCTGCCGCCGATGACGCCTGCGAACGAGTCGTTCGCGGCGGTCAGCGTCAGCGTCTTGGCGCCGAGATCGACGCTGCCTGAGCCCGACAGCCGCTGGATGCTGGTGCCTGCGCCGGAGAGGCCGGCGATGCTGAACGTGCCGTTCGTGATCACCTGGCTGGAAGTTGCGATCGAGCCCGCATCTGATAGCGCCAAGGTGCCGCCTGCGATAAAGGTCACGCCGCTATAGCTGTTGACGCCGGACAGCAATTGCGTGCCGGCGGTGAGGCTCAGCCCGCCGCTGCCGTTGATGGTGCCGGCGAAATTGTCGCTCGCATTGATGATGCCCAGCGTCCTGGTGCCGAGCGTGACGGTGCCGGTGCCCGCGAGGCTTTGAATGCCGGCTATACCTGGCACGGCGGATATTGCCGAGATATCGAAGGTTGCGTTGTCGACCACTCGGCTGAGACTGATCGTGCCTGCGCCCGTCAGTGCCAGCGTGCCTTGCTGGATCACCGTGTCGCCGATGTAGGTGCTGGCGCCACTGAGCCGCAAGGTCCCGGCGCCGATCTTGGTCAATCCGCCGACGCCGCTGAAGCCGTTCGCCTGGAGGACGAGGAACCCGTTGCTATCGACGGTCAGTCCGCCCGCGGCGATGTTGTTCTGGTCGGCCGTTCCGTTGGAGATGTTGGAGGTGTTAATGGCCGCACGGAAAGTGGCGTTGTCAAAATTCACTCGCCCACTCGCGTTGCCGACGCTGATGCCGAAGCCGCGATTCTCCACCGTGGCGTTGCTGATGTTGAGGGTGGCCGTGCTAGTGCCGGCCGGCGTGCCGACGATGAGCCTGCTTGTGACGGAGACGGTCGCGCCGTCCGTAACGTTGAGCACGCTTGTGGCGCCAGCGAACAGGCTGATCGTACTGGCGTTCCACCGCGAGCCGGCCCCTGTCACGGTGACCGTGGCGATGCCACCTGCGACATCGCCGATCGAAGCGGAAGTGCTCGTCAGCGTGCCGCCGTTTTGAATCGTGAGATTTGTCGTGCCTCCGACCAGGTCGCGAACATTCAGCGTGCTGGTCGTGCCGGTCGCCCCTGGGCTCACGCCGAGGACGACGTTTGAGCCGGGCACAATATTGACCGCACCGCCGGCCGGGGCCGTGCCGGTGTTCCAGTTCGAGCCCACCGTCCAGTCGTTGCTGGTTGCGCCGGTCCAGGTCTGCGCCGCCGCTGAGCCCGGCATCAGCGCCGAGAGCGCGACCACCGAGGCGCTCATCAGCAGCAGGCGGTGGAAGTGCGCACGCGTGCGGGACGTCAGGCGTGGATTGGGTGGATTGTCACCAACGTGTCGTGCGATCGTCGTAGCCCCGATGCATTCGCGCATGGTGCTCAGCCCCTTGTTCTTGCCGCCGCCAGGCAGGTTGCATTCCGGCAAACCTTCGCCAGCCGCGGATGGGCGTCACGCTATGTGACTTACTGTGAGCCGACAAATGAAGCTTGGTGTTCCCCATGCGAAACAGCAAGCACTGTGCCCGCGATGCAACGTCCGCGCGCTGCAATTAATCGATCGCTAACCAGTTGAGTGCGTGCGGGGCGCGGTTTCGTGCGCAAGCGGCGTCTGGCTCCGCCCTGAAAGGCAGGGCTATCGCATGTGGCTGTTGGCCATGACGACGTGGAAACGTCTGGTTACAGAAGCACGCAAATGCCATATGCCTGCCGGGGCCGAGCGTGCGTCCGCGGAATTTCGGAATATTGGAAAAGTACCCGTGAGTTGCCCGACGTGTCAAGGAGCCTAGTCGAGGGCCGGCCACCGCCGGCTACTTTGCATGGGGTTGTTTTCGATATTTTGGCAACGCGCCCTGCAGTGGTCGGGCTACCGCCTGGGCCACCCGGCACGCCCGATCACGTTACCGCTGGCGGCGTTGACGTTGCCGGGCAGAAGCACGACATATCGCGTGCCGATCCCACCCGCCGCTCCGGAGCAAGCCATGAACGCCCCCAACATCGAGTCCGTCACGCCGCAGTCTGGCGGCGACGTTGTGGCCTGGCTGACCAACGAGACCCGCGACGAGCGCTTCATCGACAATATCTTCGCCGAGCTGTGCATCCGGTTGCAGCAAACGGGTATTCCCCTCAAGCGGGCGACGATGAATCTGCTGATCCAGCATCCGCAATGGCTCGGCGCCCGGATCATCTGGGGCGACGGCAAGCGCGAGGCCGAGATCACGCGGGTCGACTACGAGGTGAGGGAGCGCTCGGAATATATCGGCAGCCCGGTCTACGAAATCCACCAGGGCGCCGGCGAAGTGCGCGAGCGACTCGAACGGGCGCCTGGCCGCACGCATGCGCTCTTTGACGAGATGCGCGCGCAAGGCCTGACCGACTATGTGGCGTGGCCGCTGCTGCATACGCTCGGCAAGCGGCATGTCGTGACGTTCGCGACCGACCGGTCCGGCGGTTTCGATGACGCTGACATCGCCGAGCTGCGCAAGGTGCTGCCGGTGCTGGCGCTGGTCAGCGAAATCCGGATGAAGAACCGCCTGGCGCGGACGCTGCTCGAGACCTATGTCGGCACCCATGCCGGCGAGATGATCCTGGCGGGCGCGACGCGGCGGGGCAGCGGCACCACGGTCCGCGCCGCAATCATGATCTGCGATCTCAGGGACTTCACCCGGATCTCCGACTCCTGGCCGCGCGACGACGTCATCGATCTCCTCAACGACTATTTCGACGCGATGTCGGAGCCGATTGCGCGGCACGGCGGGGAAATCCTGAAGTTCATCGGCGATGGTCTGCTTGCGATTTTCCCGCTCAGCGATCCCAGGGCCTGCGCCAACCTGCTTCACGCGGTGTCCGAGGCGCGGCAGGCGATGGCGGCGCTGAGCGAAAAGAACAGCATGATGGGCCGGGCGCCGATGAATTACGGCATCGGCGTCCATGTCGGCGACGTCATGTACGGCAATATCGGATCGCGTAGCCGGCTCGACTTCACGGTGATCGGCCCGGCGGTGAACATGGCCTCGCGGCTCGAGGCTCTGACCAAGCAGTTGGGACGAAACGTGCTGCTGTCGCGCGCCTTCGCCGATCTGGTCGCGCACGATTTCGCGCTCGAACATGTCGGCGAGCATTCGGTGCGCGGTTTCAGCGAGCCGATCGAGCTGTTTGCCTATCGGGGCTGAGGCTCGATTGGCCGAAAGCAGCGTGACGTGCGGCGCACGCACCGGCTGAGACGGCCCAATGTCCAAAAGGCTCCTGCCGTTAAGGAGACTGGCCGGACAGTTTCGCCGTCGGTGCGCGCAGCAATTGCTGCTCGGCATAGTTGGCCAGACGGTCGTACTCTTCGGCGATCTTCAGAAGGTTCGCGCGTGAGTTTTGATATCTGAACAAATCCGCCTTGGCACGTGTCTTGGCGGCTCGGTCCCGCCAATAAGTGGCGTTGGTCATGACGTTCTCGACCATGGCGCTTCCCCCTTTCTCAGGGATTGCCCATAGACCAACGTCGCCGCGACAAGTCCGCTCCCCGAGGAACCCCGGAACTCCGTTCACGCATGAAGAGTCACTGAAACATTCCGTTTGTTTCGAGCGAAATTTATTCAGGCTGGATTCACACGCGTTATTTTCCGGAACGCCGGATCGCGCGAATCATTCGGGCGCTGGGCAGGCTTTTTCATTAAGGTAATTTTTCAAGGCCCAGAGGGCCCGCCTGATTATCGGCACCGGCGGTTCGGCGTGAGCATGGGAATAGGACGGCCGCGGCAACGCGAGATGCCGGGGCCGTTTTCCCGTGGTGCCCGGAATTCAGATCGAGGTGATCTGCGCCGGCGCAGCGCGCTCGACGAAGCCCTTGGCGAGGGCGTGATAGACGCCTTCCTTGCAGATCAGGCGCGAGCTCGCGTGCGCAATCAGGGCCGCGGCCATCAAGGGCACGACCATCGCGTGATTGTCGGTCATCTCGGTGACGATCACGAAGGCGGTGATCGGCGCCTGAACCACGCCGGCGAAATAGGAGACCATGCCGAGCAGCATGATGGCCGACAGCGGCGCGCCATGAAACAGCGGCGCGATGTTGGAGCCGAGCCCGGCGCCGACCGCGAGCGAGGGCGCGAAGATGCCGCCCGGCATGCCGCTGATCGAGGCGAACGTGGTCGCCAGGAATTTCCAGACGCTGAAGCTCGCCGGCAATTGTGTTCCGGCTTCGAGCGCGGATTTGACCTGCTGATATCCCGTGCCATAGATCGCGCCGTCGGACGCAATCCCGCAAATCGCAGCCGCAAATCCGCAGATCGCGGCAAAGCCGATTGGATAACGCTTGATCGCGCGTCCGACCGGATTGGCAAATCCGCGCGCCATCGCGATCAGAATGCGACTGAACAGGCCGCCCGCAAGACCTCCGGCAACGCCGCAGAGCGGCACCGCGAGCCAGTCGGTGCCGTTGCGCAAGGCCGTCGCGCTGGTGCCGAAATACGTATAGTTGCCCATCAGCGCGAGCGAGGTCAGGCCGGCAGCGATCACCGCGCCGATGATCAGGCTGCTGGTTCTCGTCTCGAAGGCACGGCTCATTTCCTCGATGCCGAACACGATCCCGGCCAGCGGGGTGTTGAAGGCGGCCGCGACACCTGCTGCCGCGCCGGCAAGGATCAGGCCGGGTTGGCGCCGCGGCGAGAAGCGGCCGAGCGCAAACATGATCGAGGCGCCGATCTGCACCGTCGGTCCCTCGCGCCCGACCGACGCGCCACACAACAGGCCGAACAGCGTCAGCAGGATCTTGCCGGCCGCAACGCGCAGCGAAACCAGGCTTTCGCGCGCGGTCTGGTCGGTCAGATGGCGTGCGGCGATCGCCTGCGGGATTCCGCTGCCTTGCGCGTTCTGAAAGAAGCGGTTGGTCAAAAACACCGACAGCGCGAACCCGGCCGGCGTCAGCAGCAGCGAGGCATAATGGAAACGGGATACCACCGCGCCAAACGCAATCTGCGCCAGATCGGCGAGCTGTGCCAGCGCGACGGCCGCAGCACCGACCGCAATGCCGCCCAGCAAGAACAGGGCGCGGCGCTGCCAACGCGCGGAGACTAGTCTGAGCAGCCGCCTCTGGCGGTTGGAGGGGAAGGTCATTTTGGACGAATTCTTAGCTCATGTCGTGGTCCGATACGAAGCGGATCGCGTCATTCCTAGCACGCGTCGGCGGTAGGCGAAGCTGAAGAAATCAGCACGGTGTGCCGGCGCAGCCGCCAAACTCCAGGGCCGAAATCCGCGATACCGCCTGAGGCCTCACTCTTCGGCGATCTCAAGGAGGCTCGCGCGTGAGTTTTGGTGTCTCAACGACTCCGCCTTGGCGCGTCCTTTCCCGCCGTGACGCATGATTGAGGGACGCGGAAAATCTGGCACAAACTGCACTTTGCGCGGCTTCCGCCGCGGCGTATTTTGACCGCCCCATTGAAGGGCGCATGTCATGTCCGAAGTGATTGTTCGAGCGGGCATCGTCGTATTGGGACTTTGCCCAATCGCAATGGTTGCCGTTGCTCTATTCATTTGATGGAAGCTCACCTGGCCCGACCGCGCCAACCGGGCCGGTAGACGGCCCCAGCGCCTGCCCTCCCAGGCCCCCATAGGTTGCTGGGGCCACTCAATTAAGGAGACCGCCGGTTCGCGGCCTCATTCTTTGCCCGGTACCGAGTTGGGTAGAACAGATATTCCCGGAGTATGGCTGTCGTCACCGGGATTGATGCCGCCCGAAAGACACGGGCGCTGAATCGAAAAGGGCCGTCGCATCGACGGCCCTTTTCTGCCGGTTACAATAGGTCTGTAACAACTCAGTCGTGAAAAAATGCTCTGCAAAGAACGGCAACGCCGGCAGGGTTGTATTACGGCCGTCCTATCTTTTCAGAAATCCGGATCAGTACGGTGTTGCTGACTAACCTGTGTTATTTTTCCGGGGACTTCAGACCGCGCAGATATCCGTCCGCCGTGTGACCCTTCAGAGGGTCCGGGCCTCCGCAATTGAAGCACCGATAGAGGCGGTTGCCTTTGCCGCCCGGAGGCGATGCCAATTCCAGTTTGTGCCCGCACTTCGGGCAAATCTCGGTCTTCGGTTCCATGACTCCACGCAACGATTAAACAAACTTACGTCGCGTCAAATTGCAGGTCAGGCGAGCGCGGATAAATTAAATAACGTGTGATGTCGCCCGGATAAAAAGCCCAGGCCCTCCGTCCAGGAACCGACGCCGCGGAGCATGATTGTCACAGGTTCGGTGCTGTCCCTGCCGGCAGCGCCCGGACGATCACAGTAACTCGCGGCCCCAGCTTGTGCCCCCTCGCTGGGGCCGTTTCTTTGAGGTGGAAGCGCGGCCTTTGATGATCCCGCCGCCTATCTCCGGCGCCGCTGCTTTCTCGGAAACAGCCGGTCGCGGATGTAGCGGGAGGTCGGCGTCAGGCGAAGGCCCCGCGGCTTCTGCCAGGCGGCGCGGTCGATCTCCTTCTTGTCGCCGATCGCCAGTCGGCCTTTGGCGTTCTTGGCGATGAAGATCGCGTCGCTCATCCTGCGGCCGGAACGCTTGTTCCTGGCCGTCACTTCCTTCCACAGGCTGAGCCTGCCGAGCTTGAGCTTCGGCAGTTCCTCCTTGATCTCGCGCTTGAGGCAATCCTTCCCGGTCTCTCGCGCGCGCCTGCGCCCGCCGGGGAACATCCACAGCCCGTCAGATCGGCGTCTAACCAGAAGAACCTTGCCGCGCTTCGCGGCTACCAGCTTGGAGGACTTGGGCATTGGAAGACTTGGGCATTTGCTGCGCAATGATCGAAATAGAATCGACCCATTTTAACTTGTCTATTTGTGTAGACAAGTTCGATGCCGCATTGTTCCACAGTCGTATGTCGGCCGTTTGTCTCTGACGGCTGCGATCCTCGCGGCGCGCGCTCGCCGTAGCTTCCTTGATCTCGCTTGATGTCCGGCACCTCACGTTGAATTCGTGAAGCTGTTACGGCCGTGACCGGAACTCACCCGGTTGCGTCGTGATAACGATACCCCAGGACGGGTGCACCGCTTGACTCAATGTTCTTGTTTTGTTCTAATTGTCCTCCACCGGGAATTGGAGGACGCCATGGACAACCGCATCAGCGAAATTCGCAGGCAGATCAGGGCGCTGCGCGTCAGCATGCTCGAGGCCGAAGCCATCATGCGCCAGCAGATCAACCGCGATGAGGACTGCGCCTTCGTCGCCGGGGACCTCTTGAAGATGCGGTTGGTCATGAGCCGCCTGGTCGAGGAGCGGGGCGTCCTGGGCGTCCTGGGCGACCGCGATCCGATCATCGTGCATGCGAGCGTTGCACCGCGCCGTCGCGCCGCGACCCCGGCCTTCATTCACCCGGTGAAGCAAGAGCTGGTCGCCGGCGAAGCGCGTGCATGACCGAGTGCTCGGGATGCGGCGGCTGCGCGCCGAGCTGCAAGACGTGATGTGCCGGAGGAAAGATGAGAGAGCCGCTTCGGTATTTCCACGACAGCGATGATCACGCGCCCTGGATCAAGGCGCTGGCCGAGGTCCGGCACATGGCGACGCGGGAAGGTTGGTGCTTTCACCACGTGCAGGCGATCATCGTGGCGATCGACCAGTATGCCGAGGCCGCGCTCGGCAACCGCGAGTTCTTCCTCAACCGGCCGCAGACCGTCGGTCCAGTGAGAAGAGGCGACGTGCCCTAACACGCTGATCGGCAGGCACGCGTGTTCGACGTCGCGGCAGCTCAACGCGCTGTCCGCGCCGGCGAAAGGCCTCGCTCAGGAAATAAGGCCTCGCTCAGGAAGGGCCGGCTATTTCGTGTAGCCTTGACTGCTGCAGTACCACCAGGATTCGGCGGGCGATGCGCCATGCTCGATCACGTACTTCCGGCAGGCTTCGTAGCTGACCGCATACCGCTTTCCGCACGGTACCGCAGAGATGCCGAAATTGCTGGTCGAGCATGTGGATGCGGCGTGGCCCGTCGACATCGACAGGACGCCGATAAAGGGCAGGACCGCTAGAAGTGACAGGGTCTTCATCATAGCCATCGCCTCCCAAGTTGGAGGACAGCGGGGCCGCCGTCCCCGCGGAGAACCTACTACATCGCACGCCATTCACCACCGGATTTCGCACTTCTCACGCGCGATCTGCATCGTCACACATCGTCACGCACGCCGTGTTCGTCGTCATGCCCGGCGCATGACGCCTTCCGGGCGCAGGGGCCAAATGTCCCGGCCTGCCTGAGGCGGCCGGGATGGCCAATCCGCTGCCGGCGACATATCGTGACGGTTCGCGGCCGAATCTGAGGCGGATCGTTCATCGCCGGGTCATGTCAATCCGGCCATCGTCAGCGCCGCGCCCGCGAGGGCGGCGGCATATTTGCGGAGGAGGTCTTGGATGATCAGGGGCTGGCAGGTTGCGACGTCGGCGCTCGCCATCGTCGTGATGGTTGCGACGCTGGGGGCTGAGGCGAACGCGGCGCAGTGTGGCAACGGGCCCGGCGGGTTCGAAGCTTGGAAGCAGCAGTTCTCGGGCGAGGCGAGCGCCAAGGGCATCGGCGCCACCGCGATCGCCGCGCTGATGCAGACCCATTATGCCGGTGCGACGATTGCCGCGGATCGCGGCCAGCGCAGCTTCGGCCTGTCGCTCGAGCAGTTCATGGCCAAGCGGGGATCTGCGACCATCGTAGCGCGCGGCCGATCGCTGAAGCAGTCGCAGGCGGCGCTATTCGCCTCGATCCAGCAGCGCTATGGCGTGCCGCCGGGACCGTTGATCGCGATCTGGGGTATGGAGAGCGGTTTTGGCAGCCAGCGCGGCAATCAGAACATGCTGTCCTCGATCGCAACCCTTGCCTATGACTGCCGCCGTCCGGAGTTCTTCACCGACCAGCTCTATGCGGCGCTGAAGCTCGTCGACCGCGGCACTTTGTCCGGAAGCACGCGCGGCTCGATGCATGGCGAGATCGGCCAGACCCAGTTCATGCCGAAGAACGTCCTCGCCTACGGCACCGGCAATCTCGACGTCGCGGCCAACGCGCTGAGCTCGACGGCGAACTTCCTGCGCGCCCATGGCTGGCGCGCCGGCGCCGGCTATCAGCCCGGGGAACCCAACTTCGCCGCGATCGAGGCGTGGAACGCGGCAGGCGTCTACCAGAAGGCGATCGCCATCATGGGGCGGCAGATCGACGGCCAATGAGCGCAGGCGTGAGTTCCTTCATCGCCTGTTAACGCAGCGGTGCCCAGATCGTGCGCTGTGAAACGGGAGCAGATGGAGACCGGCTCCATGCTCAAGAATGGCACCTACGCGGCGTGGTTTCGAACGCCGCTTGCGGACGGCACCGGCATCGTGCACGTCGCCGATGGCAGGCTGTGGGGCAGCGACGCGGTCATGCTCTACAGCGGCACCTATGAGGTCGACGGCGAGCGCTTCTCCGCCGTGCTCACCACGCAGCGGCATTCCAGGGACGGCACGACCGTGTTCGGCACCGACGACCTCGTGGTGCGGCTCGATGGCATCTGGACCGGCGCGATCGCGACCTGCACGGGCAGGGCGGACGCCGTGCCCGATCTCGCCTTCGAGGTGACGCTGATCCCGAGCCAGGAGGTGGCACCCGAGCCGCCGCCGGATCTGCCGCTGCCGAAGTTCGACCCGAGCAAGCTTCCGAAGCTGCCGAAACGCTCCAGCCGTTGAGCAACGCTACGCGTCGCGCGGGCCCGCAGTCTCCGGAAACGGCGCGCCGGGGATGTAGAGCTTCAGCGCGCGGATCTCGTAGACCGCCGACGGGTTGACGCTGCGCAGATCGCGCGCCGCGGCGATCGCCTCCGCCTCATCGGCGCAATCGATCACGTAGAAGCCGAGCAATTGCTCTTTGGTTTCGGAGAACGGCCCGTCGATCACCATGCCGTGGCCGGGCCCACGCAGCGTGCTGGCGTTGCGGGTATCGCCGAGCCGCGCAGCCGGGCCGAGCTTGCCCTTCAGCCGTTGATGGACCTCGCGCAGACCCGTCATCACGGCAGCGTCCTCCTCGGCGTTCCACGACTTGACCTCGGCTTCGACGTGATAGGCCAGGATGGCATAAAGCATCTGATGGGCTCCTTATTTCTGATGCGACTGGCCCAAGGACGTCTCGCGGCGATCCGAGCCGACATTTCATCTGTAGCGGATCGGACGGTCTTTGTGTTGCGACAAGGTATCCCGCCGTCTGGCATGGCGGCGGCGAATCGCGCAGGCCAAAACAGCAAAAAAGGCGCGGCGGATTAGCTTCCGCCGCGCCCCCGATTTTGATGTCTCGCTGGTCCAGGGCTGAGAGCGCCCCGATGCCAGGCTGATTGCTCAGGGCCTAGCGGGCGATCCCAGCGAGGTGACAGCGCTTGAGACAAGACACTAGATCACCTCCTTTCTTTGTTGATGGGACTTCGAATATAGGTGCCGAATCCGCCGCTGTTAAGGCCGCCTCCGGCCCGTCCGCGCCGGGAAACCGGCCGGATTGCGGCGAAATGGTTTCGTTTACCGGAGAACAGAACGCACCCCGGGGCAGTTGAGGCCGCCGCCCGGCCGTGTTAGGTGAACCCGAGATGCGGGTGTAGCTCAATGGTAGAGCAGCAGCCTTCCAAGCTGAATACGAGGGTTCGATTCCCTTCACCCGCTCCAATAATTTCAGGTACTTATCGAAATATTTGATTTCCATTCCGACAAGAACGCCGAATCCATTCCGACAAGCGTTCACTTTCTGGCCGCCTGCTTGCCCCGCCTGATGGGCTTGATCTGTGCGTGCTGCTTGGCCTCGTCGTCATGAGGAAGGTCGTGCGCCATCGCTTTGGTCGATGACCATTGGCCGTTCTTTCATCGGTCGCATTTTTGTAAGGCAGAAAGCCCTGGGGCCAAAAATCTCGCGGGATGCTTTCCGCAAGGAAATCGTCCCGTTCAAGGTGCGCGGCGCCGATCTCACGTGCTTTCTCGTCGGCGACTATGACGCAATGGATAACGAGGCGGCTGGGGAATATCTGCCCGACGAGCAGGTCTTCGTGGTTGTCGATCAAGGCAATCCACCCGTGTGCGACTATGGCGAGGCGTTCGTTGGCGTCATGGCGCACGAGGTGGTCACTTCCTGCACCACAAGCGGAACATTCCCGGAAGTGGCACCATAATCGAAGCGGCATTTTGCTTTCCAGCGGCATGGAAAGCTTGTCCCTGGACAAGCAACTCGTCACCGACCTCAACGCGTGGTGAGAGCGCTTGTTCTCCGCTCACGCTTTGGCAGCAATGTACCCGTAATAATTCATAAGGAAGTCTCCAATCGAGAGAGGCTTCTGAGCGCCACCCTTGCCCGGATGCGGGATCGCGTAATCTCCTTTGCCCCATGTGAAGATCGTTGTCGTCACGTTTCCGCTCGACACTTGTATCCTGTCACGCAAGACGACCCAGTGCCGCGTCAACACCGAGCCTTCATCCGACTGGTCGTCATATTCGATCATGTTGGCGCTTATGAACAGGCATACGCGATATCCACTGGCGAGCAGGGCGTTGGCTTCGTTGACGCTGTCGATGCCTTTGCTGAATTTCAGATTGGTCTCCTCGCGCACGTCCTGGTATCCGGCCTTGCGGAACCATTGCTCCATTTCGCTCGGCAAGGTGATCCCCGCGACGTCGCTTATTCTGCCGGTGTCGTCAAAATCGAGGAACCAGTTTTCGGAGTCGCGAATGGAGGCGCAAGTCAGCCAATCGACGTGGTCCAGCGAGTAGGGCGGCGTATAGCTTTTCACGTCCTTTCCCGGCTTGATCAGCAGGCGGCCGAGGTTCGCCTGCCCCTTCTGATACAGGTCGATGGCGAACCGAGCATATTGCCCCGGCTTGTCGGATGCGTAGCTGAACATCAGCGCGGAGGGGCCGCACATGCTCGCTTGATCCTGATCTATGAGGCTCGGCTTCGCAATTCGCCTGAGAATGCCTATCCCGACGCGGTGCGGGTCGAGCTTCGGAAAGAATGTGGTCCTCGTGTTCTTGAGGAAATCGCAGACCATCTCCGCGGCGAGCTTCTTTTGATCCGAGTTGAGGTCGTACGGTCCAACCCCGAGCCACTTCTTCTTTTCGTCGCCGACGAAGAGCGTGATGAGTTTCTTCGAAGTCGGAGAAAGCGTTCTGGAGGTGTTTGCGATGGTGGTCAGGTCGTCCAGCTCGAATGCGGTGACCATGCCGTCCGTGACGGTCGCCCTGATGATGTCGACGACTTCCGCGTAGTCCAGCTTGGAATCGTCGAGCAGACCCCTGCGAAGCGCGGCATCGACGGATGGCGTCGCGATCCCGTCCCATTGACCCTTTGGAGGAGGAGGCTTGGCGGCTGCCTTTGTCGCGAGGTCGACGAGCCGAGTGAATGTTGGCCCGCCGGGCCGGATATAGCCGTCCGGCGTGCCCGGGAAGTTCTTTTTCTGGAAATACAGGATCGAGTTGTAGAGGCTGTCGCTGGCGTGACCCGTCACGACCATTTGCGGTTTGAGCGTGGTCTCGGCTCCTCCGTCGGAAATGGCGATCTTGTTGAGCAGCGAGATGACCAGCTCCTGGTCTTGCTTCCAGTTCTGGCAGCTGCGACCCGTCGCGGCAAACCGACCGACTTTGTCTTTCAATTGCGGCATGAGCAATCACCAGCAATATGATCGTTTTCAGTGGCGGATTGCGGGCTCTACTATCGCGTTGGTGGTCGGCTGAAGTGTCCAAGCAAGCTTGTCGATGAACTCGTACTCAAATAGCGCCTGCGGATCGGTTCCGAAATAATATCCATACTGATGCAGAATCTTGGAGCCCTTGGCGACCATCTCGCGCTTCCATTTCAGGTCCTTGGCAGAGCTGAACTGAAATCCAATCACCACCGCATAGTTTTCGTACGCTTCGGCCACTTGCAGAATGGTCGCGCGCGTCAGGATGCCAGCAGGGTCTTCCAGACCTTGAACTCTGAACGCGGTGATGCGGTTCATCAGATTTGATGCAACCTCCTCCTCGGACCAACCCATGACGCCCGCTGCAACGCCCTTTGCGAAGCCCTCCTTGATGAACTTGACTTGAATGTTCTTGAACGCCTCCCGAGCCGCGACCTTGTCGGCCACCATGAGGACCAGATCAGGAATCATCGCAGCGATATTCTCGGCCTTGAAAGCCTCCTTTAAACCCGCCTTGAAGCCAGCTTTGGCCGCGCTCCAAAATCCTTCGCCGGCGACGGAGCCTGCCGGCGGCGGTGGGACCTCTGGCGGAGTCGGTGTGTTCCGCGGGACCTTCAGTCTCACCTCCGGTGCCCGGAAGTCGAGCGCTTGAACGCCTCTCCTGCGCATCGCAACGAGCGTTCCTCCGCTGTCCCTGGTCAGAAACACCGGATTCTTGATGCCGCGAGCCACTCCGCCTGCCCTGACCTGGGCGACCACATCGGAATCGAACGCGGAAAGCCCGTGATTCAAACCCTCATTGCCCCACTTCCAAACTTGCGCCCGAGGGACCTGGGTCATCATTCTGTCTTCGACGATCCGCAAGTCGGTGAGCAATTTTTCGCCGGACTGAGCGCGCGCTCCCTTCAAGAATTCAAACTTGACGCGTGGTGAGATCAGAACCTCGTGACCGTCCTTGGCCAGATTGAGAATTTCATTCTCAAAACGTCGGCTGAGCGCTTTCTCGGCGGCGCTCGCCGCAGCTCTTTGTCCGTTCTGTATGTCTATAAGAATGTTGGTATCGAGCCAGACGGGGGGCTTTAAAGGCGCCATTGCGACAACACCATTGGCATAAACCGGCCTAGGACGCATTTGCGTCGGCGAGCCTATCCCTCAGTCGCATCTGCCGAAGTGCCGGTTCAAGCGGCTTTCGATATCGCCATGCAAGTTCGACCTTGCTTTGGTGCTGGCGCGATCCCACGACTTCGGCGATGCATCGACAATGTCGGCGCGCTCTTCGCCACCCTTGCAGGGCTCGTGGGTAGAACGGCCGGCGGCTTCCGATCGGCTTCACCAACGGTGAGATTCCATTGCAGGCCAGACGTCCGCCGCACCCCCGATCGCAGACATGCGATCGTCAGCGCGCGCCTTTCGGCTTGGAGCCAAGCAGATTATGCGTCCCACTGACGCTTAGCGTTCCCGAGCACTCGAATCCCCCGAAAATTCCACAGGAGCCGGTGACGGTGACGCGCAAGTCCTTGCGTTGATACAGGTCGACCGAAACGCCAAATCGCGAAAAATCATTGGCGCTGTTCGGCAGGATCAGGTCGATGTGATCGATCGCCCAGCGCGGCAGGTGAGGATTGCTCTTCCAGAACAGTTCATTGACGGCGTGGTGCCCGAAATTCGGTCCGACCGTGAGGGCGCCGTCTGCGCCCTCGAACACGAAGCCGGTCTCGTCGATGTGAACATTGACCCGGTCCGGTGCTACCGCGAAATGTAGCGACGTGATGTCTTGCGGCTGCGGGTCCTTGCCGAACTGCGCACTATAGTCGTCGCTCCATTGCCCTCGGCCGCGCCCCAGCCCGAAGCCGTGCCGGCCCGGAAGGTCTCGCGTCGAGAGCGGCCGGTCGGATAGCTTTGGGCGCCAGATCTCCCGGAATCCCTTGCCGATTGTGGCTGCCATCGACAGATCGAGGGCCCAATGCGACGGCTTCTCCGGGCTTTTGCCTTCGGCGAAGGCGTCGAATCCGTCCGACGTCTTGGCAATGCGCAGCGTCTTGATCAGGTCTTCCCAGTCCTTGGGCAGGAACGTGACGCCGTCGAGCGTGCTCGTCGCTGCCGCGACGCCATACTTCTCCAATTGGCGTCGGATATAGGCCTTTTCGTCATAGAGGCGGACATTGGGATTCGGCCCCGCGAAATATTTCGACAGATCGATCTGCGGCCGGAGCATGGTCAGCCGCGCCGCGATCTTGCGGTAAGTGTCGGTTGTGGTCGGGTCGGTGGTCGTCACGGGGCTGCCCTCCGAGTGAAAGCCAGTCCCCGATTTGTCTGGTCTGGCCGGGGCCGGGTTCAACTGAACCTCCCAACCGGAAACGCCGACCACCATTCGTGGAGCAGTGTAAAGAGCAAGGACGGTCCGATGTCGCTTCGGAGCAGGGTGCTAGACGTACTCAACGGCCCGGCGGTCGCGCGCATTCGCTTCCGGTTTCCGATCCGTGGCAGCCACGTGACGATTGCACCGCAAACGTTCCATCACGTCGCTCGCGCGATCCGGTTGGGACAGGTCAGCGTCAGAGTTCCGACGGACCTCGCGGCAAATGTTGCGGCACAATATAACGACGTCGCGCGGATCCGGGCGGACGGTACGGTCGTTGCGGCGAATACGCTGGAGGTCGTGTCGGCGACGGGGCGAATGGACGAAGCCTATATCGTCCACGAGGCCTTGCATGCGGCATACGATCTGCTGCGTACCGGCCTTGACGGCAATGCGGAGGAGGCGTCCGCCTATGTCTGCACTGCGCTCTACTGCCGCATGACAGGCCTGCCGCGACCCCGCTGGGCGAATGGTCCGATCTACGCCAATGCCGCCGAGGTCGCCCGAACGCTGCTGTCGCAATATCAGAAGGGTGATCCCGGCATTCCATGGGTCGGCGAGCATGAATGGCGGATGCTGCGCGCCGGTGTCGGCCTTAGTACGGTCTATGCCAGCGGACCCGGCGGCATTGTCACCGGGTGGCTGCTCGGCCAACAATACACCCACGACGGCTGATCGCTGAGACTGTGTCCGCTCCGCAGAAGGACGGGCCGGCTCCTTGCCGCCCGTCCTCAGGCCACCAGCAGACCCAGTTTGCCGACAGTTGCCAGCGAACGGTCAACGCTCTGTCGGGTTGACAGCAGCAACGGCTCGGCGGGCTGGCCGGCATCATCCATTTGCTTGACCTGGACGGTCGGCCCGAAGGTTTCGGTCATTTCGGCTGTGATCTGCTCGATCGTCCGGGAGCCGTCGAGCAACTGCAGGAAGTGGCGCGTCCTGTCGTCCTCCAACTGCACGGTCTGGTGAAGCAGATTGGTGACCAGCGGGCCGCTCTGCGCCTGCCTGCGGGCGAGCAGACTCGCCTGCGGACAATCCGTGACTTCCTTCACGAGAAAGGGCCGTGATTTCAGAAAGGAGACCTCGCCGCTGCAGGCCAGGATATAGAGCGCTTCCGTCAATATCCGTTGGTCATCGGCTGTTTGCCGGCCTTCCAGCAGCGTCCGGGCGCCATCGAGCAGTTCAGTGAATGAGAGTGCGCGCGGCCAGGCCCGGCCGAGGCAAAGATGTGCCGCCTTCAGGAGCGGATTGGTCACGGTGATTCGGCTGCCGTCCTGATTTTCAAATTCCATCTCGGAATCGTCGGTCAGGCAGGCGTCGGGGCGACGTGGGCTGGTGGTGCTCAGCAGATAGAAGGCGGTGATGAAGTCGAGATCGACCTTGCGGTCAAGGGAGATGTCTTCGTGGCAGAGCAACGTACGCCGAAACCCGTTGCCGTCGATGAAGTCCTGGTATTGATCGCGCGCCATGAACTCGCTTTCGGGAAAGCGCTGCAGCGTGGCGCGGACCTCTTCGGTGTAGCCGGCAAGATAGCGCCGTGAGAAATCGGCGTCGCCCAGATATTGCAGCCCGTGTCCGCCGGCGTCTTCGACGACTTCGTGCAGCAGGAAGGCTGTCGCGCCAGAATCGAGATCGTCGTGAAAAAGCAACTCGTCCGGAGCCTTGAGGACGCGGTTGCACTGATCGCGCATGACTGTACCGTGCACCGAGTTGGACTTCGATCCTTCGCTGAGAAATTTCACGATGGCGCGAGCTTGTCCCACTTTCTCCTTCATCCCGGTGATGCGCCGGGTGTGGTAGCGCATCATGTCGCGGACCATGTCGCGAAGATGCGAGAACGGGTGCGCGTTATAACTGACGTAGCAGAGCCCCTGTGGCGCCAAATTCCGTTTGAAGATGGACATCATCTTCTCGCGCACGATCGGTGGTACCCAAGAATACACGCCATGGGCGATGATGTAGTCGAACTGTCCGAAGGCCGCGTCGACATCCATGATGTCGCAATGCAGAAGCCTGATATTGCTCAAGCCCAATGCGGCGATGTTCCGCTGTCCGCGTTCGATCGTGACGCCGCTCAGGTCGATACCGATGAACTCGCTGTCCGGATATTGAAAAGCCATCGGCAACAGATTGCCGCCAACGCCGCAGCCGAGCTCCAGGACCCGGCAGCGCTCGACCGGAGCCGGCTGTAGGCCGTAGACCGCAGCGATCGTCGCCAGATGGTTCGGGTGGGTGAGCCCGTAGACATGCCCGGGATAATACACCTCATCGTATGGTGTGGTACCGGTGGTCGGCTGGCGGTGCTCGGTCTGGATGTTCATCGCAGTCAGTTCCACGAATATGCAAACTTGTCGTTCACGATCGAGACGCGCGTCTGCTTGACCTCCTCCTTGGCGAGAGACTTGCTCAGGAATTCGCGCGACAGTTCGGGCAGCAGCGTGTTGGTGATAATGTTATCGATCATCCGCCCGCCGGAGTCCGGATCGTTGCAACGGGATACGATGTGCTCGACGACTGCATCGTCGTAGCCGAAGGCAGCCTTGTGATTATCGCGGAGACGCTGTCCGATCCGGTCGAGCTGCAATCTGACGATGCCGGCAAGCATCTCGTCCGAAAGCGGAAAGTAGGGGATCGAGACGATGCGCCCAAGCAACGCGGCAGGGAACACTTTCAGCAATTCCGGCCGCAGCAGCCTGGCGAGTTCTTCCGGCTCGTTGCGATACTTGGGATCGCGCGCCAGGCTCATGATGAGATCGGTGCCGACGTTCGTGGTCAGAATGATCAGTGTGTTCTTGAAATCGATTCGCCGGCCGTTGCCGTCCTCCATGACTCCCTTGTCGAACACCTGAAAGAAGATCTCATGGACGTCGGGATGGGCCTTCTCCACCTCGTCGAGCAGGATAACGCTGTAGGGCTTGCGCCGGACCGCTTCGGTGAGCCGGCCGCCCTCACCATAGCCGACGTAGCCCGGAGGGGCGCCCTTCAAGGTCGAGACCGTATGGGCCTCCTGGAACTCCGACATGTTGATCGTGATCATGTTCTGCTCGCCGCCATAAAGGGTTTCGGCAAGCGCGAGGGCGGTTTCTGTCTTGCCCACCCCGGACGGTCCGGCCAGCATGAAAACGCCGATCGGCTTGGACGGGTTGTCCAACTTGGCGCGGCTGGTCTCGATTCGTTTCGCAATCATCGTCAGTCCATGGGACTGGCCGACCACGCGGCGATTGAGAATTTCGGGCAGCTTGAGGACGGTTTCGATTTCGTCGCGCATCATTCTGCCGGTCGGGATGCCCGTCCAGTCGGACACGACAGAGGCGACCGACTGCTGGTCGACATGGGCGTAGATCATCCGCTTTTCCGGATTGATGCACTCCAGTGTCTCGAACTTGCCGCGCAACTCGACGCGTTTGGTGGCTCGATCTTCGTCTCCGTTCTCGGAGAGGATTTCGCGAATGCTGCGGATGTCCTTGACGAGCTCCTGTTCCTTGGCCCAGTCGGCCTCCAGCCCGGTCAGCTTGTCCTTCAGCGCCGCTATGTCGCCGTCGATCGCGGTGATGCGCTCGCTGTTCTCGTCCCCGAGATCGCCGTCGCTGACCAGCGCCGATCGTTCGGCCTCGCGGGCCGCGATGGCGACGCGAGCGTCCTCGATCAGGGCGGGCGTCGCGCTCTGACTGATGGCTACCCGCGCCGAGGCTGTGTCCAGCAGGCTGACCGCCTTGTCCGGCAGCTGTCGAGACGGAATGTAGCGATGCGACAGGTTGACCGCGGTCACGATCGCGGCGTCCGAGATGCGAACGCCGTGGTGCTTCTCCATCGGGCCCAGGAGACCGCGCAGCATGATGCAACAGGTCTCGACATCCGGCTCATCGACCTGGATCGGCTGAAAGCGCCGTGTGAGTGCGGGGTCCTTTTCGATGTACTGGCGATACTCCGCCCAGGTGGTGGCGGCGATGGTCCGCAGCGTGCCGCGGGCGAGGGGAGGTTTGAGGAGGTTGGCCGCGTCGCCGGTGCCGGCCGCGCCACCGGCCCCGATCAGCGTGTGCGCTTCGTCGATGAACAGGATAATCGGGGTAGGCGAGTTCTGTACCTCGTCGATCACCGAGCGCAGGCGCTGCTCGAATTCGCCCTTCATCGAGGCGCCGGCCTGCATCAGGCCGATATCCAGCGCGCAGAGCCTGACGTTGCGCAGTGGCGGCGGCACCTCGCCGGTGGCAATGCGCTGGGCGAATCCCTCGACCACGGCGGTCTTGCCGACGCCGGCCTCGCCGGTGAGGATCGGATTGTTTTGCCGCCGGCGCATCAGCACGTCGATCAATTGACGGATTTCGTCGTCTCGACCGAGGATCGGGTCCATCTCGCCCGATCTGGCCTTGGCGGTGAGATCCTGGGAGAACCGGTCGAGCGGTGTCGTCCCTTTGGGATTCGCGCGGTCCGTACCGTCCGTCCCGGCGCCGGCCAATCCGGAGCCGTCCATCGGACGCATGGTCTCCTCCTCGGAGCCTGCCCAAATGGCGCGGTGCTCCGCAGCCAATGCGTCGACGTTTATCTTGGCGAATTCCTGCGAGATGTTGTTGAGCGCACGACGGATCTCGTTCGACTTCAATCCGGCGACCAGGAGATGTCCGGTGCGGATCTGGGTCTCGCCGAAGAACAGCGTGGCATAGTGCCAGCCACGGTCGAGAATATCGATGACCGAATTGGCGACGCCCGGCATGTCGGTTTCGTTCTTGCGGAAACCGTTGATGACGCCCGCGAGGTCCGACAGCAGCCGCGCGCGGTCGAGCTTGTAGTGATCCACCGACAGGCTGAGGTCGGTCCGCTCCTGTTGCAGGATGTGAAACAGCCAGTGCGCAAGCTCCACGTTACGGTTGCTGGCGCTCTTGGCGTGGCGCAGGGCCTGTATGAAGGCATCGTAGCCGGCCCGGTTCAGTTTGCCAGTCACGGCCTCAAGGCTGATATCGGTCACGATGGCGCCTCCTGCTCAATCCCCGGGCGATGCCGGGTCGTCGCGGAAATCGGCTCGAATTCCCATGATGTTAGGACAATCGGAGCGATGCTTAGGTTCAAATCGGCTGCTGATCAGTGGCAGCGCTTCGCCGGGCTCTCAGACGCTCGGCAAGGTGAAAGCGTGCATCGCGCCGATACTCCTCGGTCGAGGCCCAGTTCGGCGAAACCCAGCTGGTCCATCCAAGCCGTCCGCTCTGCCCCAGCTTCATCGGGACAACCGCTCCCGCCGGAATGGCAAGTTCCACCTCCCACTCGAGTTCGTCGCCGATATAGAAGTAGACGGCGTCAGCCAGGGGCTCGGACAGGTTCGGCGCGTCGGTCGGCAGGAACTGCTCGTATTGAGCAAAATCCTTCACGAACACGCGAACCCTGATCTTGTCTTCGACACTGAACACGCGCGAGCCCAGGAGCGCGTCGTGACCAAGCCTGGCGTGCGTCCCGCCGAGCCGGCTGCAGTGGCTTGGGTCGAACGGGAGCCAGGTGCCAACGAACTCGTCGATCTCGACCCGGACATCGAACAGCCCTTGCAGCAGTCGCGCCAGTCGCGACGCGGATTTCGCTCTCGGCGAAACCAGTCCGGCGAAGCTCAGCTTCGCCATGTCAGGCACGGTATCCCGCTCGGCAAAAATATCGGAGCCGAGGCCGGCGAAGGAGCCGACATAGGCGATGAAGCGGTCGTCGGATGGCCGATCATGCTGGGCGATCGGCCGTGCGTCTGCCCAGGCTCGAAAGAACAATTGCAGAAAGCGTCCGTTCAGCAGGTCGAGAAAACGGGGGAAAGCGTCGTCCCGCATCAACTGCCAGCCGACGCTCTCGTCGGTGGTGGCCAGCGGCAGCGCGCCCTGCGGTCCGAGCAGGCCGAGGAATTTGACCAGAATTCTGAGCCTGCCGTCACGATCGTCGACTGAGCTCAGATTGGAGGCGGGAAATTCCAGATAGGGGGTCTGACCGAGGTCGACAAACTCCTCGCGACGCGCTGCACTGTCGCCGATCCGCGGCCGATCCGGATTGCACCGCTCGAGCTGGCGGAGCGTCTGAAAGAAATCGAACCGCCAGGGTTCGGCCTTCATCTGGTCGATCAGCGTCACAGCGGCCTCCGGGTGCCCATGCGGGCCGGCCAACGCATGATCTCGCCGCGCTCCGGAGTCGAGATGACGGTCTGGGTGAAGGTGTTGAAGCCCGAATAGTCGGCGAAGAAGCGTTCCAGCACAGCCCCGAGCAGGAACACGCCGCTGCCCTCGAATGCCTTCTCGTCAAGCGTGACCGTGATCTCCAGGCCGCGCGCCGCGCCACTGCCGGTACGCTCACGCACCCGCCGCACCACGGGCTTGCTCTCGACGCTGCGCACGCCACGAATCTTTCGTTCCGTCGCGTCGTCGAACTGGTCGGCGAACAATGACAGCATCTCCCGTAGTGCTCCGGCGTTCTTGCCGCCGCTGCGTTCCACGAGGCCGAGATAGTTCAAACTCAGCATGTTGATCAGGCGCCAGCTGACGACGCCGCTATTGGCGATTTCGCTGCGGCTGCGCAACTGCGCCACCACCGGCTCGCGTGGTCGGGTGGGGCCGGCTATGCACATCAGCTCGAGCGAGGTGTCGTCCAGCAGGCGAAAGTCGACTCCGCCCTGGCCGACGGGCAGATGTTCCGTGAGATGCCGGTTGGAGCACAGCGCGCGGACGCTCAGCTCGGCGGCGGATCCGTCGCCGCTCGGGTCGCCGGGCTCGAGCAGCGAGAGGAACACGTCCGTCCCGGTATAGTCCGAGGCCGCGCCATAGGTCTTCTCTTCGACGGTGCGCCGCCGCGGCAGCCGACGAACCGTATAATAAAGTCCCTCGACCGATCCGGCCGTCCGGTCGACGGCGGCGGAGTACAACGGACGCACGCGGCGCTTGTCCTTTTCCGCCGGAAAGTGCGCGTAAACCTCCAGCACCTGGTGCGGCTCATATTCGAGATAGCGGCTTCGGTCGGGCACCACGTGGTATTCGTAGGTATTCGACTTGATTGGGATGCGATCGCTGGTCTTTTCGAACAGATTGATCGCCGGGGCGGTGTAGAGACTGAACGTATCCGCCCGGACCGAGGCGGCGAGCCGCGAGTTGTGCTCATCGAACGCGAAGACGATATCGATGGATTTGCTGCGTAACCGCGGCATCACAGCGCGAAGCTGGGTCAGATTGATGCCAAGGAACTTGCGCGGAAACACGAAATATTCCCGCAATAGCTCCGAGCCGCGAAAGACCCGGTTGTCGTTCGGAAACAGGGATTCGTTCTCGCTGAAGCCGACCTGCTGCACACAGTCGTTCGGAGCCCGGATGACGACCGGATCGCCGAAATCGTCGAGATAGCGAAAATAGAGCCCGACGCAGTTCGAGGTCAGTTGTTCGTAAAGTGCGATGGCATCCGACTCGGCGCCGGTCAGGTAGATGGGCAGTTCGCTGGCGCGGCAGCCGGCGAACCATGTCTCCGGTTTGTTGCGAGTCTCCGCGTCCGCCGGCTCCTCGTCGAGCCGCGCGGCGGTACGGTGCGTCAAGGAGAGCCTGAGTCCGGCGATGACCTCTCCGCCGACTGGAATCCCGAGGGCCTGCAACGCGCCCGCGGTCGCAAAATATTCGGCGCCGGTGACGTCAAAGGGCCAAAGCACGATATCGCGGCAGAGCCGGAATCGGCAGGCGAGGCTCCGTTCCCTTTCGCGATAGTTCGCGTCGAAATAGGCGCCGCGCGCGATTTTCTTGCCGTCGCGCAAAGCCGGATCCGCGTAGGTCGGCTGAATCTTGACCAGCATGGCGGACGGAGTCGGCGCGAGATAGTTCGGAACCAACTGCTCAAGCAGGTTCGCCGTGAATTCCGGAAACTCGTGCTTGAGCTTGAGCTGAACACGCGCGGCGAGAAATGCAGCGCCTTCCAGCAGGCCTGAGATCATCGGATCCGAGCGGTCGCGGACCAGGCCGCCGAGGCGCTCGGCGATACCAGGATATTCCTCGGCAAAACCTTCCGCGTGCTCGTACAGCAGCGACAGTTCACGATTGTAAAAGTCGAGGAACTCGCGGTTCATGCTATAATCGGTTGATCTGTATATCGCCGCTGTCGAGGTCGACGTCTGCGACGAATTCCACGGGCACGTTGAGCGGTTCGCATTTCAGGTCGGAATGCACGACAAAGCGCAGCTTGAGCTGCTCGGGGCCCACGGAGGTGTCGCGCCGCACCCGGATGGACTTGCGATCGAGTCTCGGTTCGAAGGTCGTCAGCGACATGCGCAGGGCATCGCTGAGCTCCTCGTCGGTGACTTCGTCGATCGAACGGTTTGCGATATCGGGGAAACCATAGTTCAGGATCGAGGTGCGGACGCAGCCGCGACCGGTCAGGTCAAGCGTCGATTCGAGGGCAATGGTATTGAGGAGTGTTTCGACGTCCTGCGAAACCTCGCGCCTTAGCAGCGTCTCCGAGATCGGGAAACGACCAGCGCTGCGCCGTCCCGCTATCACTCGCTCACCGAACTGATCCCGCAATTCGAGCGCTTTGCGGGCATCGCGAGCGTCATGAGCCGCACGAAAGGCCAGCATCAATGGCGGAGAGAGCCGGTCCTTCCTTGGCGTAACGGTCATTGACGGTCCCCGTACAGCCGGCGCCGATTGCCGCTATGGGCAACCGACGCCGGGCAGGAAGCTTGCGATCAGGCCCATTCCTTGTTGGCCGCAACGTCCCATCCGAACACCGGAGACGCACCGGCGCCGCCTTTTTCGGTCTGGGTCTTGTAGGTCATTTTGACCTTCTGGAAGTTCAGGCTGACGTTTTCGGTGAGGCGATCCTCGCCGTGCGATCCGCCCGTCGAGACGCTGGAAACCAGAACGTGCTTCATCTCGATCTTGAGATATTCGAGCGGGTGTTCACCGGCCTTGCGTACCGTGAGAATGGCGCTGTCGATGTGCTTTCCATTCGCGCAGACCTTGAAAAGCTCTGGTGTCGCCTTGTCCACGAAGTGCGTGAAGTGGAGGTCTTGAACCGCGACCTTGCCGGCGCCGCCGCCCGACCCGCTGTGGAACGTGCCGCTCTGGCTCTCGCCGAACGACCAGCTCAAAATGTCGATTTCGTCCTTGTGTTTGTCGTCGAGCGACTCGCCCTTGATCGGATCGAGTTTCAAAAAGATGTCGACAGCCATAGCATAGCCCTTTCAAAATTCTCTGATGATAGACGGTTGCGATAGCGCGGCGTCAGGAGCTCGGGCCTGGCAGGCGCGAAACGAGACTGAGACCGACGTCCATCGCTTCCAATTGAAAGTGTGGACGGAGAAAGAAGCGCGCGTTGTAATATCCCGGGTTCTCCTCGTTTGCTATGACCTCAACCTTCGCAGCGGCCAGCGGCTTGCGCGCTTTCTGAGCTTCTGACGACAGGGCCGGATTGGCATCAACGTACTCGTTGATCCAGGTCTGCAGCCAGACCGTCAGCTCATCCTTTTCCTTCATGGATCCGATCTTGTCGCGAACCATGCACTTCAGATAATGCGCAAAGCGGGATACCGCGAACATGTAGGGCAGGCGTGACGACAGGTTGTCGGACGCGGTTGCATCCACGCCCTTGTCGCCGAAATACTTCTTCGGCTTATAGAGCGACTGGGCGCCGATGAAGGCAGCCTTGTCGGTGTTCTTGCGATGGATCAGCGGGATGAGTCCCGCCTTTGCAAGCTCGTGCTCGCGACGATCGCTGATGGCGATCTCGGTGGGGCATTTCAGGTCGACGCCACCGTCGTCGGTCGGGAACGTATGCGTCGGCAGGTTGATGACCTCGCCGCCGGACTGGACGCCGCGGATGCGGGTGCACCAGCCGAACTCCTTGAAGGCGCGATTGATGTTGACCGCCATCGCATAGGCGGCGTTGATCCAGCCGTATTTGTCACCGGTGTGCCCGTCCGTCTCCTCTTCGAAGGCGAACTCTTCCACCGGCTCCGATTTGGCGCCGTAGGGGAGGCGGCCCAGCGCACGCGGCATGCACAGGCCGAGATAGCGCGAGTCGTCCTGATCGCGCAGCCCTTTCCATGCGGCGTATTCCGGCGTGTCGAACACCTTGCCGATGTCGCGAGGGTTGGACAATTCGGTCCACGAGTCCATTCCCATCAGCGTCGGCTCGGCGCCGCTGAAGAAGGGGGCGTGTGCGGCGCCGGCGATCTTGCTGAGATCGCGGAGCAGCTGCACGTCGGTGGGGAGGTGGCTGAAATAGTAGTCGCCGATCAGGCAGCCGAACGGCTCGCCTCCCAGTTGGCCAAATTCGTACTCGTAAATCTGCTTGAACAGCGGGCTCTGGTCCCAACGCGCATCGGGATAAAGCCGCAGGTTCCGATACAGCTCGTTCTTGGAGACGTTCATCACCCGGATCTTGAGGTTGGCGTCGGTCTCGGAATTGAAGACGAGGTAGTGGAGGCCGCGCCAGGCACTCTCGATCGCCTGGAATTCGGGCGCATGCAGGATCTCGTTCATCTGCGCGGTCAACTTCTGATCGATCCGCGCGATCATCTCCTCGATGGTGTCGAGCACGTCCGACTTGATGACGCTCGTATCCTTCAGCGCTTCCTGAACGAGCGTGGACACCGCGTTTTCCACTTCGGTCGCCGCACGTTCGGTGCGCGGCTTGAAGCTTTGCTTCAGCAGGGCGGCGAACTCGTCAGCCTCGACGGTCCCGACCTTGGTGGTGGTCTCTTTGTGGATTGCTTCTTTTGCCATGGTCCCCATTCCTTCCCTTAGCTGTTGCTGTCGGCTTCGGTGGACTGGCTGCTCGCGCGCTCGCGCAGTGCGGCCATCAGTTGAGGATCGGCGAGGAGTTTCTTCAGCTGGTCCTCGGCGCCCACCTTGCCATCCATGTAGCGCAGCAGGTTGGCGAGCTGTTCGCGCGCTTCGAGCAGCTTGGCCGTCGCCGGCACCTGGCGGGCGACCGCCACCGGCGTGAAGTCGGACATCTTGTTGAAGCGCAGGTTGACGGAGATCTTTTCGTCGGACCCGTCGCTGAGACGATTGGCGACGCGGGCCGTCACGCCGGGCTGGATCGCCGCCATGCGGTTGTCGAAATTGTCCATGTCGAACTCGAGGAACTTGCGCTCCTCGACCTTCGTCTTCTCGATGCCGGGGTTGTTGCCGGAAAGATCGGACAGGACGCCCATGACGAACGGCAGCTCGATCAGCCGCTCGGCGTCGTAGGGATCTTCGTAAGTGATGTGCACGCGCGGTGCGCGGTTTCGGCGAATGAATTTTTGACCGCTGTCGGTTGCCATTGGGTTGCCCTCTTCACAAAAAAATCTCTGCGGAAGCTGACTTGCGCGACGCAGGCAGGGAAGTGCCTCGGTCTTTCGTCGGCGGAGCTTCCTTCCGTTCAGTTAGTCCCCTCGAACGGAAGGCGGGTTCAATTCGATTTATCGATCGCCTTCAGAGCGCCCTCTGGCAGCACTTCGTTCAGCAGGCTGAGGAAGTCTCGCTGTGCGAGTTCGCGTGCGCGATCGACCAGGAACGGGATCGGGCTGGACGGCTCGGCGGCCCGGAAGAAAGACGCAACCTTGCTCAGCAAGTCCAACGCCTGGGCTCTGTTTTCGGCTGAAAAAACAGCATCTTGAGCCTCACTTTCGGTCGCGGATGGGAGCGCGGTGGCGAACTCCGCCATGCGCTCGATCGGCAGGTCGAAGACCTTGTCGCGACCGATATTGATGGCGGCGCTCTCCACGTGGGCCGGCATCAGCATCCGCATCACTTCGATAAACGATTTGCCAACCATGTCCTGCGCCTGCCGGACCAGCAACAGCGCCGGGCTCGACGGTTCCTTCCGAGCGAAGTAGTCGGCAGCCGCCGCCAGTGCCGCGGATGCCTGTCCGGGTGACGTCACTGCGCCGGCGATTTCGATCGGAGGCTGCCGGTCGTCTTGGGCGGTTTCCTCCGGGGATGAGGCAACTGCGGCCGGATCGCGTGCAGTGACCAGAGTCGCGAGCCAGCCGGCCATGCCGTTCGCGACACCCGCCAGCCTGTCGAGACTGATGGGTTGCCCCGAGTTCAACTTTTCGTGCCAAACCGATTTGATGCCGGCAATCTCGGCAGCGACCGCCGAGCAGCGGGCGCTCACCACTTTGAGGGTGTCGAGATCGGTCTCGCCGATGATGCGCTCGATGGTTCCGAGATCTGGCATGTCGACGTCGGCATCGCCGGCGGGAATTTCGCCCTTGGCAATCTGATAGGCACGGTAGTTGAGGCTGCCGTGCCGTCGATTTTCGATCAGGGGAAGGAATTGGAGCGGGTTGATCACCGTCGGAAACACGTCGATCGCCTCGATGGTGACGGCCCGAAAGGCATAGTCGCCGTCCTCGCCCCTTGGGTGAACCGCTTCCCATTGTTCGCGGAGCAGCAGGGTGGTTGCCCGCAAGCAGCTGAGGAAGCCATCGAGATCGCGGTTCAGGATGGAAAACTTGGCGAGCAGCATGGTCAGGCGCAGATCGCGGGTGCGAGCCAACAGGGGCTGGGCAGCGGCGAACTGGCCGGCAATATCGATGGCTTTTGGATCGAAGCGTCCGCGCTCTCCGTTCGCATTGACGACCTCGAAATACGACATCGGCAACAGCGATTCCGCAGCTGCGAAGAAATTCAGGTACTGGACGTCGCCGGCCGCATCGAGGTCAGGCCCGCAGGGATCGTCCGGGTCGATGGGCTGGGTCAGGGATGCGACGTCGAGCATGCAAAGAGGATCCGTCTGCGGGGCCCTGGCCCCTCTACCAGGTCCGTGACATCTGGCGGATCACGCGGGGGATCATGATCCGATTGACTGTTAGGTCAGATCAACGCGGGCCTCGGTTCATTCCCGCGATGATGGCGGTTTCCCGTGAACCAGCAAGCGCTTGGAACCGACTACATGAGTGCCGCAGTGGCTTCCCCGGACGGGTGCGTTGCCGCGCCAGGAGAGGTGACACCGAGCGGACCTGTCGGCCATCCCACCGATGGACGGCTCGGATTTCGATCGTTCGTGCTTGACCGCCCGATGCGCCGGTTGCGCAGCTCGTGCGGTCAACGAGGGAGTTTAACGCCCACATGGGCCAGCTTACCCAGGATACCCGCCTCTGCGAGCTCAAGACCCCCCTTGGCAAGGACGTTCTGGTTTTTGCCCGGTTCGAGGCCGCCGAAGGTCTGAGTGAACTGTTCGAATATCGCATCGAATGTCTCAGCGAGGAAGCCGATCTCGACTTCGATCGGGCTATCGGCAAGCAGTGCACCCTCACCATCAAACTGCATGAGAAGGAACGCGAGTTCAGCGGCATTCTCACGGAAGCCCAATGGCTGGGGGTGAAGAACGACTATTTCAGTTACCGGATCGTGCTGAGGCCCTGGTTGTGGCTGCTGTCGCGGACCACCGATTGCCGGATCTTTCAGGACAAGAAGGCGCCCGACATCATCAAGGAAGTCTTCAACGAGCGCGGCTTCACCGACTATGAGTCCAAGCTTACCGAAGAGGGCTCATGTCCAAAGCTCGAATACTGCGTTCAATATCGCGAGACCGATCTGGATTTCGTGTGCCGGTTGATGGAGCAGCACGGGATCTACTACTTCTTCAAGCATGAAGGCGGCAAGCACACGCTGGTGCTGGCTGATTCCAAGTCCTCGCACAGCCCCATCAACGGTCTCGCCAAGATCCCCTACATCCCGCTCACCGGCTCCGATCGTCGCGGCGAGCAGCATATTTATGAATGGGCTTCCGAGCGCCGGTTCCGCACCGGGAAGATCGAGCTCAACGATTACAACTACCAGAAGCCCAACGCGCAGATGATCAGCGACGCCAAGGGCTCCGAGCACTACACACGATCCGAGATGGAGTTCTACGACTATCCCGGCAAGTTCAAGGAGAAATCCGACGGCGAGCGATACGCGAAGATCCAGCTCCAGGCCGAGCAGGCGATGGATCGGCGCCGCCGGGGCAATGGCGACGCCGTCAATCTGTTTCCGGGCGGACTAACCAAGCTCGAGAAGCACTCGAAGGACTCGCAGAACGTGGAATATCTCGTGGTACGGGCAGCTCATTCGTTTTCCATCGAGTCCTATCGCACTGGCGGCCCCGGCGACGCCGGACAGCACGTCTACTTTGGCAGCTACGAATTTCTGCCGAGCGATCGGCCGTTTCGATCTCCCATGACGACGCCGAAGCCGAGGATCAATGGTATCCAGACGGCCAAGGTCGTCACCAAGGACGACAATTCGAGCGAGGAAATCGACGTCGAGTCGCTGGGCGAAATCTATGTTCGCTTTTTCTGGGATCGGAAGAAGAAGCGGTCGTGCCGGTTGCGCGTGGCGCAAGTCTGGTCCGGCAAGCGCTGGGGCGGTCAGATCATCCCGCGCGTCGGGCAGGAGGTGGTGGTGGAATTCCTGGAAGGGGATCCCGACCGGCCCTTGGTGATAGGGACCGTATACAACGATGAATACAAGCTGCCTTACGACCTGCCGTCCAAGAAGACGATTGCGGGTCTGAAGTCCGACTCGACCAAGGGAGGAGGCGGCTACAACGAATGGAACTTCGAGGACAAGAAAGGGTCCGAGAAGATCACCCTGCATGCCGAGAAGGACTACGACGTCACGGTCCGCGACACCGAGACCAGGACCATCGGTGAGGCGGCGTTCGGCGGCGACACCCGCAAGACCACGCTCAAGAACGGCAACGACAAGCTTGATATCGAATTGGGCGGTCAGCACGTCAAGCTGGCGATGGATCAGTCCGTCGATGCGGGCCTGAGCATCACCCTCACGGCCAACGTCAACATCACCCTGCAGGTTGGTCCAAGCCAGATCATCCTGTCTCCGGCCGGCATCGTCATCAACGCGCCAACCATCACCATGACCGCGCAGGCCGCCATGGCGCTCGCGGCCGGCGGCCCGCTGGTTGCCCACGGCACGCCAACCATTGTCGGCTGACAGCCATGAATCAGGTTCGGTTCAGCACAGTCCACGATCTCTTTGAAGCCTATCCGCTGGCGCGCTACGACGTCGGCAAGGCCGCTCCGGACAAGCTGTCGTTGGATTTCCTGCAGGAGGCGGCCGATGCGGGCAGCTGGCACCAGGCTGTATCCTTCTGCGCGTATCTGCTCCCCAGGCGCGTGGCCGTCGCCTGGGGCTGTCGCTCGTTGCGGCAGATGTTCGACCATTTCGACGGCAATGAAGGCAGGTCGCTCGATTTTGCCGAGACCTGGGTCCGGCAACCGGATGAGCAATCGCGCAACAAGGCTTTGGCGGTCGGCAATGCCAACGATCCTGAGCAGCCGGCGACCTGGCTGGCGCTGGCGGCGGGTTGGTCTGGTGGAAGCGTGGTTCCCGCGGAATTTGCGCCGGTCGAAGCCAAGCCGGATCAGACGGCGCGCGCGGTTCGCGCAGCCCTTTTGATCGGGCTCTGCCGGCTTACCCGTGAGTCCAGGGACCGGATAATGACGGCCTGCCTGGAGGATGGTATTCAATTGGCACGCGGCGAACCGCGCCCTCCACGCTGACGAGACGATGTGATGGTGCTTCGCTTCAACATCGAGAACGAGCCGAACCTTCCAGACGGCGGCCCTGTGTCATTCACTGTCACCGGAAGGCGTTCGGTCGACATTGGCCGGGACCGCCATCTCGACTGGACATTGCCCGATCCGGCACGGATGATTTCGGGGAAGCATTGCGAGGTCCATTATCGCGACGGCGGCTACTGGCTGCACGACGTCTCGACCAACGGCACCTTTCTCAATGGTGCCGACCAGCGTATGCGGGGAGCGCATCGGCTACGCAATGGCGATCGGCTTGTCATCGGCCACTATGTCATTGGCGTTTCGCTGGACCTGGATGAGCCTGCCGAGGGCACTCCGAGCCATGGTGCGCAGCAGCAAGCTCCGCTCGCTCAGCAGCACGCCGACTACCACGAACTGTGGGCTCCCGGTCGCGACGTGCCGCCGCCAATCGACCCGCAGCAGTTGCGAAAACCGCGCGAGGCCGCGCGGCCCGTCAATCCGGAATTCCTGGACTGGGCAGCGAGCGTTCCCGCGGCGGGTGTGGATCCCGTCCGGCATTCGCCGCAGATGCCTCAACGCGAGCCGCCGCTGCACGACGACATGAGCTGGGCAGCCGGTCCGGTTGCCACGCCAAAACCGCCGGTCGACGTGCTGCACGCGATGCCGACGCCGCGCCGACCGTCGGTATGGGCCGACGACGAAGCGGCTGCCCCGCCGCCGCCGCCGCCTTCACCGACAGGGCATGTGGGAGCGCCGCGGCCGCAACTGGCCGAGCCGGCACCGGCCACGGCGGCGTCGACCGGCAATCCCGAGTTTGCGCGCCTGGTCGCCCGTGCTGCCGGGCTGCCGGACGGTTTCTTTGCCGACAAGACCGAAGCTGAACTTGCGGAACAGCTCGGCGTCATCCTGCGCATGACGGTGGAAAACTTGATGGCCCTGCTGCAGGCGCGCACCCAGGCCAAGCAGCTGACGCGCAGCACCAGCCAAACCACCATCCAGGCCATCGAGAACAACCCGCTGAAATTCTCGCCGACCGCGGAAGACGCGATGCGTATCCTGTTCGGGCCGCCGACCCGCAGTTACCTCGATGCGCCGCATGCCTTCGCCCAGGGCTTCAAGGACCTCAAATCCCATCAATTGAAGACCTATGCGGCAATGCAGCATGCCGTCCGGGGACTGATTGCCAGCATCGATCCGACGCTGATGGCGCGCGAGCTCGAGCTTCAGCGCGGCGCAAGATCCCTGTTTGGCTCGAACAAGAGCAAGCTCTGGGACGAATTCTTGACGCGCTGGAACGCGCATCTCGGTCGCGACGAAAGCGCGCCGATCGATACCTTCATGCTGCATTTCTCCGAATATTACGACCGCGCTGACAAGTCGGGGTCAAAGTGAACTGTCGGTGACGATGCAGTCACCGATCATTGCCAAGTGGATGTAGGAATGTCTTGGTACAGCAAAGTTTTCTGGTCGGAAGGTCTGTTCCTGCGGCCGCATCATTTGCAGCAGAACGATCGCTATCTCGAGCATCTGCTGGAAAAGCGCGTTCGTTACACGACACCATATCCCTGGGGCTTTGCCCAGCTCGAGATCGATAACGATCTTACTCAGCAGAGCAAATTCGCCGTGCGCAGTGCGACCGGCGTCATGCCGGACGGAACGCCGTTCGATATTCCCGCCGACAGTCCGATCCCGGAAGCCATCGAAGTGCCGGATTCGGCCGCAGGCCAGATCGTCTGGCTGATGATGCCGGTCGCGGCTCCCAATACGCGGGAGGTGGATGAGGACCGCACCGACAGCGCAAGTCGCTACGTTCGGACTGCCGAAACGTTTATCGATTCAACCTCGGCGCTGCGCATCGAAGAAGAGATCGACGTTGTCTATCCACGGCTGTCGTTCGAGCTGCGCAAGACGAGCAAGCCGGGATACATGGGTCTCGGCATCGCTCGCATCCTCGAAGTGCGCGACAAGAATATCCTGTTCGACGACAAGTTTGTGCCGCCGATGCTGGTCTGCGCCGCGCATCCGGTTGTCGATGGCTGGCTCAATCGAATCATCGGCTGGGTCGAGACCAAGCTCGACGAGCTTGCACGCTACGCAGTCGATCCGTCGTCCGGCGGCGGCTTGCAGAGCGTCGATTATCTCGTGCTGCAGGTACTGAACCGGACCATTCCTGTGCTGACTCATTTCAAGCGGTCCGGCAGCGTGCATCCCGAGCGGCTGTACGAGGAATTGCTGAGGTTTGCCGGTGAGCTTGCGACCTTCGCGACCACCGAGCGACGCGCACGTGACTACCCGGCATACGATCACGACAACCTCGAATACGTCTTCACGCCGCTGGTGCGCGACATCCAGGATTTCCTGAGCGCGCGGCTGGGCAGGCGGGCGATTCGTCTGGAGATCATTGAACGCGCCCAGAACGCATTTGTATCGCCGATCCGCGATCGCGCGTTGTTCCGAAATGCGACCTTGGTGCTGGAGGTCGCCGCGCGGCGGCCTCTCGTGGAGATCCAGAATGAATTCCCGCACCTGTTCAAGGTCGGGCCCAACACGAAAATGACCGAGATCGTGCACGCAAACCTGCCGGGTTTGACCCTGGTGCATCTGCCGACGCCGCCACCGCACATCCGAGCCATCACAGACCACGTCTATTTCTATCTCGATCGCAAGTCGCCGCTGTGGCCCGAGTTCAGCACAGCGGCCTCGATCGGGATGCATTTTTCCGGCGACTGGCCGGAGCTTGAGTTGTACCTTTGGGCCATCCTGGAAGAGCGGCCATGACCGACAGGGACAAGCCGGTTAATCCTTTCGGTCGGGGTGAGCGGACCATCATCCGTCCGAACCCCGGCGGGAAGATGCCGCCGGCTCCGGCTCCGCAACCTCCGGCAGGCGAGGGACCTGCCAGCCGTCCAGCGTACTCGCCATCGCCCATGGCTTCGCCTGGCGCCCCTTCGCCGACGCCCTCATTTTCTCCCACACCGCAGGGCGCAAGCTACGCCGCCCCGCCGACCAGCCAGCCCTCAGAGGAATGGATTTCGACACCGGCGCCGGCTCAGGCGCCGCAACCGATCCTGCCGCCCGGACCCCCATTGCGTGTCGACGATCTGGTTGCGCCAAACGCCAATCCGGTGATGCGCGCCGGCGGCCCTTTGCTGCAGTTGCTTGGCCGGCTGCGCGTCGCGCTGATGCGGGCGTCATTCGCGAGCCTGATGGAGCAGGTCGCCGACGCCATCAAGTTCTTCGAGAAGGATATCCGCTCGGCGGGCATTTCCGAGCACCAGGCCAATACGGCGAAGTATATCCTGTGCGCGACCGCCGACGATATTGTGCAGCACATTCCGACCGACGATCGGCACGTCTGGGCCCAATATTCGATGCTCAGCCGGTTCTTCGGCGAACGCGTGGGCGGCGTACGCTTCTTCGAGATTCTCGATCATTTGAAGACTGATCCGCTCGTCAACTATCCGGTGCTCGAGCTTCAGCACGCCTGCCTTGCGCTCGGATTCCAGGGCATCCACCGGACGTCGCCGGGCGGACTTGCGAACCTCCAGGTGATCCAGCGCAACCTCTATGAAACGCTGCGCCGGGTTCGGCCCAAGCCGACCAACGATTTGTCGCCGCACTGGCGCGGACAGGCCTTGGCCGGTCGGCGGAAGCACTTGCGCATTCCGGTTTGGCTGGTGGCGGCCGTGGTCGCCGCGCTGTTAACCGGATCCTATTTCGTTCTGCGAACATTGCTGGCTGGCCGTGCAGAGAATGCTGCGCAAGTAGCGCTGGCGCTGCATCCCGGCGATCCGATCGAGCTCAAGCGCCGCGTCGTTGCGCCGCCGCCACCACCGCCTCCGCCGCCACCGCCGGACCGCATCACCCAGCTGCAGCGCATTCGCAACGCGCTTGCGCAGGAGAAGACGGCCTGCGCCATGACCGCGGATCAGACGGCGAGCTTCATCGTGATCAGGGTGTGCGATCTCGCATTGTTTGCCTCGGGCCAGGCAACCATCCTGGATGGTTTCAAGCCGATCGCGGCCCGCGTCGCGGCGACGCTCGACAAGGAACCGGGGCGAATCCGGGTGGTTGGCCATACCGACAGCTCGCCGATCCGCACCGTGCGTTTTCCCTCGAATTTCGAATTGTCGGTCGAGCGCGCCAAGGCGGTTGCCGCCGCGCTGAAGCCCGGCTTGGCCGATGGTTCGCGCGTCGATGTCGACGGCAAGGGATCGGATTCACCAATTGCCAGCAATTCGACACCCGAGGGGCGTGCCAAAAACCGTCGGGTCGAAATCTTCATCGAACGTAGCGAATAGGCGGACGCCAGAAGCTCACGCGATAAGCGACAGGTACCGGTCAATATGCTCGCCAAGGACATTCTACGCATCGTTCTCTATGGAGTCGGGCTCAGCTCGCTTGGGGCGGTGATCTACCTTGCCGGTCCCTTCGTTGCGTTCGGCGACTGGCATCCGTTGGAAAATCACATCGTCCGCCAGATCGCGATCCTGCTGCTTGGCGCTGCGGCCGCAGGCGTCACCGGTCTTCATTTCTTCAAGCGACGCAAGAATGCCAAAGAGATCGCCGACGGCGTCAGCGCTGCCGACCAGGCTGTCAGCGACGAGCCGGTGCTCAAGGAGCGCATGAAGGATGCGCTCGCAACACTCAAGACTGCGAGCGGCAACAAGTCCGGTTATCTCTACGATCTACCCTGGTACGTCATCATCGGTCCGCCCGGTGCGGGAAAGACCACCGCGCTGGTCAATTCGGGGCTCAAGTTTCCGCTCGCGCGCGGGGCGACGCCGGCGGCGATCGCCGGGGTCGGCGGGACCCGCTACTGCGATTGGTGGTTTACCGAGGAGGCGGTGCTGATCGATACCGCCGGTCGCTACACAACCCAGGATTCAAACAGCAAGGCCGACAAGGAAAGCTGGCTGTCCTTCCTGGACATCCTGAAAAAAAATCGGTCGCGCCAGCCGATCAACGGCGTTCTCGTCGCAATCAGTCTGGAGGACGTGCTGACGCTGCCGAAGCAGGAACTCGCGCTTCATGCCGATGCCATCAGGATGCGGCTCCTCGAACTGCATCAAAGGCTGAAAGTGAGCTTCCCGGTCTACGCGCTGTTCACCAAGGCCGATCTCGTTGCCGGTTTCACCGAATATTTCGCCTATCTCGGCGAGGCCGGCCGGCGCCAGGTCTGGGGCGCCACGTTCCAGACCGCCGACAAGACCCAGAATCTGGTGGGGCAGGTTCCGGTCGAGTTCGATCGCCTGCTGGAGCGTCTGAGCGAGGAAACGCTCGACCGTCTGCAGGACGAGCCGACGCCGCAGCACCGGGTGCAGTTGTTTGGTTTCCCGGCGCAGATGGCGCGGCTCAAGCCGCAGATCCACGATTTCCTCAACCAGATTTTTGAGCCGACACGGTATCACGTGAACGCCAATCTGCGCGGGTTCTATTTCACGTCGGGCACCCAGCAGGGGACGCCGATCGATCAATTGATCGGATCGTTGGCGCGTACGTTCGGCGCGGAGGAAGTCGGTGCCGGATCGTACTCCGGGACCGGCAAGAGCTATTTCCTTGCCGATTTGATTTCGAAGGTCATCATCGGCGAGGCCGACTGGGTCTCGACCGACCGCGCTGCGGTGCGCCGCGCCTTGATCCTCAAGACCGCGGCGCTGTCGGTGATAGGTTTGGTGGCGATCGGGCTGATCGGTGCGTGGCTGACCAGCTACAAGCGCAACTCCGACCTGATCGAACAGAGCTTGCAGGCGGACAACGAGTATGCGGCCGCCGGGGCGCCGCTCATCAAGCAAACGCTGATTGCCGATCATGATCTCGACAAGGTGCTGCCGCTGCTCTATCGGCTGCGGAACGCCCCGGCCGGCTATGCCTCACGGAATGAGCCGGTAGCACTGTCGGCGCGCTACGGGCTCAGTCAGCACGCGCGCCTGTTGTCGCCCGCGAAGGCGGCCTATCACACCGCGCTTGAGCGCATGTTCAGGCCTCGTTTGCTGTACCGTTTGGAAGAGCAGCTCAATGCGCGCATCAACGAGCCTGCCTTCGTCTATGAGGCGCTGAAGGTCTACCTGATGCTCGGCGGCCTGCAATCCCCGGACCGCGAGCTCATCCGTTCCTGGATGCAGCGCGACTGGGCGGACAACCTGTATCCTGGCGCGACCAACGCGGAGGGACGGCGTCTGCTCGATGAGAATCTCGTCGCCATGTTCGACCTCGAAACCGAGCAGCCGCCGCTGGTCGAGCTTGACGGCCGGCTGATCAAGCAGGCCCAGAATTCATTGGCGCGCCTCAGCGTGTCGCAACGCGCCTACGAGTTCCTGAAGTCGGAGGCTCGTGGATCGACCGCCGGCGACTGGATCGCCAGCCGCCGAGGTGGTCCGGACGTGACAGTTGTCTTCGAAACCACGACTGGGCAGCCCTTGGACAACGTGCGGGTACCCGAGTTCTTCACCTACAACGGCTTCAATCAGAAGTTCATCGCTCGACTGCCCGGATTGTCGGAGCGCATGAAGCGGGAGCGGTGGGTCTTGGGTGACGCCGGCCAGCAATCGGCAATCGACCAGCAGTATGACAATCTGGCTGGCGATCTGCTCAGCATCTACTCCAATGAGTTCGTGACGACCTGGCGGACTGCGCTCGGCAGTCTGCGTCTGAAGAAATTGCTCGCGGACAAGCCGAAATACGAGGTGCTGAGGGCGCTTTCGGCGCCGACCTCGCCGATGCGGCAAATCCTGGAGTCGGTGCGCGATGAGACGATGCTGACCAAGGAACGCCCCAAGCCGGCGAGCGGCGGCACGCCGGCCGCGCCGCCTGCGGTGACCACGCCAGCGCTGTTCAACAATGCCCAGGATGGTACGCCCGGCGCGGCGATCGAGTCGCAGTTCAAACCCTACCATGCAGTGCTTGAAGGGGAGAGCACCCGCCGGCCGATCGACTCGACGATCGCAAACCTGAACGACATCGCGCAGAATCTGACGCTGATGATCGAGAATCCGCAACTGACGGCACAAGCAACCGCGGGGCTTCAGACCCAGGTTGCAGCGCTGCGCAATAATGCCTCGCGTATGCCGCCACCGTTTTCCGATATGCTGCGGGCGGCGGCCGCGGAGTTCGAAGGCAGCATCGCCGCCTCCACGGCAGGCCAGATCCTGCAGTCGTTACGCGATCAGGTCACGCCGGTCTGTCAGCAGACGGTGACCAACCGCTATCCGTTCGTGCGGAGCAGCGGTCAGGAAGTCCCGCTCGCGGACTTCGCCAAGCTGTTCAGCCCGAACGGCGTCATGGACAAGTTCTTCACTCAGTTTCTGGCGCCTTATGCAGATACGTCGCGATCCGAATGGGTCTGGCGGAAGGAGAGCCCCGTCGGCCGATCGTTCTCGCCTGATACGCTAAAGCAGTTCCAGAATGCCGCTTATATCCGCGACGCGTTTTTCCAGACTGGCGGCGGTGTGCCGGCGGTGTCCTTTGCGATCCGGCCGCCGGCTGCGGCCGGACCGGGCATCACAGTCAAGACCGAGATCGGCGGCACGACGATCACCAGCCCGACCACACCAGGACCAGCCGCAACCCCCTCCATGTTTGGCGCGCCGCAACCCGCTCCTCCGCCGCCGCCGCCGCAGAGCAATTCACCGACGACGGTGCTCTGGCCCGGCCCATCGCCGCGGACGGCAATTTCGGTCAGCAACGAGTCCGGCTCGCCATCCGTACTCGAGCGCATCGGCCCCTGGTCGTTGTTCCGAATGCTGGAGGCTGGCTCGCTGGTCGCCAAGGCGGAATCCGCCAGCGCAACGTTCATTGTTGCCGGACGCGAGCTCAACTATCAGATTTCGACCGGATCGTTGCGCAATCCGCTAAACCTGTCAGTGCTCCGCGAGTTTCGTTGCCCGACCGGAATATGACCATGCGATGCGGCTTATTCGGCAAGATCGGCGCGAAGCGTGATTTCATCGCGATCGCGACGCCGCGAAGCTTCCTGGAAGTCTGGGAGCCGTGGGTGCAGGCAGCCATCTCCGCGAGCCGCCACCAACTCGGCGCCGCCTGGCAGGAAGCATTCCTGACCGCGCCGATTTGGCGATTCTGGCTTGGCGCCGCGATCTGCGGCACCGCCGTCGCAGGAGCGATCATGCCGTCGCTTGACGGCGTGGGGCGATACTATCCGTTGACGCTGCATGCAGTGCCGGATGGCGACGCTGCGCTGTCGCCGCCGCACATCGATCCGCAGGACGAGTGGTATGGGCAAGTGGAGACGTTCCTGCTCTCGACCCTGGACCGGGCTGCGACGTTCGAGCAGATCTCCGATGCACTGGATCGTCTCGCGCTTCCGCGTCTGCGGACGCCGGGGACTGATGGACCGCCGGTCGTGTCGCTGGGTGACGCGACGCTGGGAATGGTTTCGACGGTCGATGGGTTTGCCGGGTCGTTCGGCACGCTCTGCGGCGCCAACCCTCAAGTCTATGCCGCGGCCAGTTTCTGGTGGACCGCCGGGGGCGAAGGGTTCTCGCCGGTCGCACTCTGTTGCCGCGGATTGCCGGATCCGTTTCGCTATTCCACGTTGCTGACCGGCGACGTTGGTCGCGAAGTATCCGGGACGGGATGACGCGCGATGGCACACGTCCCCTCCTTGTTCGATGTCGGTAGCGTCACTCACGCCGGACGGGTGCGGGCGCGGAACGAGGATGCATGCCTGGTAAGGACCGACGTCGGCCTGTGGGCCGTCGCTGACGGCATGGGCGGTCACGAGGCGGGCGATCTTGCCAGCCGCATCGTGGTAGAGTCGCTTGATTCCATCGGCGCGCCAGACTCCGCGGCGGACCTGCTGGCGCAATGCGAGGCGCGTCTGTTCAGCGCCAATCAGGAGATCCTGGCACTCAGCCATGAAAGGCAGGGTGCCATTGTCGGGACCACAACGGCAGTCCTGCTCGTACGCGACGGCCATTATGCCTGTATCTGGGCGGGTGACAGCCGGGTGTACCTGATCAACCGCGACGGCATCACACAGGTATCGCACGATCACAGCGAGTTGGAGGAGCTGATCGCCGATGGCGCGCTATCGCGCGAAGAGGTTCAGGACTGGCCGAGCAATGCCATCACCCGGGCTGTCGGTGTCGTCGCCGACCCCGAGCTCGAGGTGGTGACCGGTCCGGCCGAACCGGAAGACATCTTCGTGATTTGCAGTGACGGCTTGACCCGACACGTGCGGGACGACGAGATCGAGCAGCATGTGGCTACTCGCCTTGCCCAGACCGCCTGCGACGACATGCTCGCGCTCGCGCTTGATCGCGGCGGACTCGACAACGTCACGATCGTGATCGTGCGATTGCTCGCGCCACGACCGTCAGAGCCGACGAGGACACCGCTTGATCGGGAGCCGCGACCATGACCGCGAACGATCCGTCTCGGTCATCCTACCGCGGTGTGCCGGCCGGCACCCGGCTCAACGGCATTTACGAGATCGAAGCGATGATCGGGGCAGGCGGCATGGGGGAGGTCTACCGATGCCGCGAGATCCAGACCGGATCGCCCGTCGCGGTCAAGATGCTGCTCCCTGACATGGTCGACAACGAGGCGGCGCTTGCGCTGTTCCGCCGGGAGGCGGCCGCGCTTCACAATCTTCCGCACGAAGCAATCGTTCGCTACTTCCTGTTCACGGTCGAACCCGCACTGCAGCGCCCGTATCTGGCGATGGAGTTTGTGAACGGACGCTCGTTGTCGAACATGCTCGACGATGGGCCGCTCACCTTCGAAGCGCTGATCAAATTGATGCGGCGGGTCGCATCGGGCCTTCAGGCCGCTCACGAGCACGGCATTATCCATCGCGATGTCTCCCCCGATAACATCATCGTGCCGCTCGACGATGTAAGGCGGGCGAAGATCATCGACTTCGGGATCGCCCGGTCGACGCAGATGGGTGACAAGACCATCATCGGCTCCGGCTTCGCCGGCAAGGACAACTACGCGTCGCCAGAACAGGTCGGCCTGTACGGCAATGATGTCACCGCGAAATCCGACGTCTACAGTTTTGGTCTCGTGCTGTTCCATGCCCTGACCGGACAGAAGCTCGATATGGGCGGGAGCCAGTTTCAGCTGGTCGAGAAGCGTCGGCGCGTGCCCGATCTCGGCGCAGTGGACATGCGCATCAGGCCGCTTCTCGAGAGGATGCTGCAGCCGGACCCGGCCTTGCGCCCGACCATGGCGGAGGTCGCCAACTGGACGCCGGCGGGCTCGGCTCAGCCGTCCGCGGCACCGCTCTACGGCTTCGATCCATTGGCGAAGTCGCAGGCTGGTACGTCTGCGCCGCAGGAGCGGGCGCCATCAACCACGCGGGGCTCCCGCCGCATCTGGCTCGGCGCCTGCGTCGCGGGGCTGCTGCTTCTGCTGGGGGGCGGTGGGTACACCTTCTATAGATTTGTCTGGAAGGCACCAGGCTTGGAGGCCTTGCCGCCACCTCCGAAACTCGCCGGGACATCCACACCGCCGAGCGAGCCTGCTCCGCCACCGCCAGCACGTCAGGAGCCGGCGAAGCTGCCGTCTCAGCCGACGGTGACGCCGTCTCCGTCCCCCGACGGGCCGGGGCGAGCCGAGCGCATCCGCAAATATGTTGCCCAATATGCTGGCGGCGACTGCTTCTTCATCCTGCCTGTTGCCGTGAGCTCAAGCGCAGCCGTCATTGAAGGCTTCGGCGCTTCGACCGCCCCGTTCGATACCTTCGACAAGGCGTTTCGAAAGGAGCAGGGATTTGAGGCTTCGGTCGGCGTCAGGCAGGTGAATCAGGCGCAATGTCCGGCCGTCAAGTTCCTCAGTCAGGTCGGAAGCGATCAAGCGCGTGCGCCCCGCATCAACCTGTCGGCGACGGAGCTGAAGGCTGGTGAGACCCTCAATGGGACCGTCGAGAATTTTGCCAACCGTGTGGTGGAACTGCTCATGGTCTCGGATCGCGGCGAGGTGCGCAGCTTGTCCTATCTCCTGAAGCCGGGCGTCGACTCGCTTTCCTTTGCCCTGCCGATGGAGCGTACGACCGGCCCGCAACTCCTGTTGGCCGTCGCAGCCCCGCGGGTTCTGGATTCATTGCGCCAGCCGCGACCGATGGCTGCCGACACATTCTTCCTGCAGGCGACGAGCGAAGCACAACGCGGCAACGTGGCCATCACCGCGGCTGGACGCTATGTGATGCTCACCAATTGAGCTGCCGTTCAGAACCTGCCGATCATCAGGATCTTCAGGTCGGCATCCGGCTTGAAGTCGCTTGCCGTGAACTGCCGCGCGTTGTCGGCAGATGACGGCTTGAGCCGCCCCGGACAAAAACTGACCAGACGGTCGTCGCCGCCCGGATCGATCGTCAACGTGAAGGACCGGATTGGACCCGCCCAGTTCGCGCCCGTCTTGAGCACGTAGGAAATGCGCCGCTCCTGCAGCTTTGCGGTATTGGCCTTGCTGTCACCTGTGCGCTTGTCCAATTCGGCAAGGAACGCATCCGTAATGCAATAGTCTCTCCGGTATCGCTCGACCTCCGGACCTAGCGCCGCGCTGCGACGCAGGCCCGAGCGAAGGACGGTGTCAGGGCTGGAGCCGACGCTCGGGCGATATTGATGTTCGACCGTGACGGTATGCGCCGCTGGAAACACTTGCTCGCGAACGGCGGACGTCTTGGTTATCCAGCCGGGCGTGTATTGCTGGCGACCGTTGTCGCTCATGCCGGCAGGTATCAGAAGGCCATCATCGATCAGCTTCGTGCGGGTTGTCGCCGGCAGGTCGGCCACCCGGATCTCCCGATCACCGAGTGGCAGCAGGGACAGCTTGAACTGACGGAGGAGAGCCGTGACATCCTTGTTGCCGACCATGGCGCGCTGGTCGATGGTCAGCGGCACCGGGTTGCCGTCGATCCTGGTCTCGAACTCGACGAAGTTGACTGGATCGCTCGATGGAAGCGCAATGCTCTCGGCTTCGGACAGGTCGATGTCGGGCAGCGGAAAGGCGACCGTGAGCGCAACCGCCTTGCTTGTCTGGTTGACGAATTGGTAGCGCACGCTGACCCGGTCCAGCCCGATATGAAGCTCCTCGCTCGCCATGGCCACGTCCTTGGTGCGGACGAATTGTAGCCCGCCGATGGACAATTCGGCCGCGGAATCGTTTGCCCGCGCAGGCCAGCCGGTTGCGGCCAACAGGACGATCATCAAGGCTCGCGACCTCAACGACAGCCCGCTTAACACTCCAATTGCCATGCCGGCCTCCATGCGGCGCCGCAGCGTCTGCCCGTGTGGGTCAATCGATCGCCTGGTAAAGGTCGCCCCATTCCGGCTTCCAGACGCCATCGGGGTCGCAAACCACGATCGCGAGCTTCATGTCATTGGCGAGACGGATTGCGCCGCGAAAGGCATCCTGGGCCGGCATATGGGCGCTGACCTGGTCGCTGCTCAGGCGTCCCCCGCTTGCGGCGGCCGGCAACACGATTGACCCGGAGGCGCCGGCATTGTCGCTCCTCAAAACCAGAGTGATCGCGTCGGGCTGGATTTCGCTGACTTGCTCAAATCTGTTTCTGGCCATGATTTTGCACTGCAAGCTGAAGGAGTTCGGACTATCACCGTCCAGTGAAAGAGTTGAACGGGATCGGGGTTGCTCGCCACTAATTGACGCTGCATTCGCGCAGTCTTGGATTAGGCAGTCTTGGATTAGGCAGTCTTGGATTAGTCGGACTGACGCCGCATTCGGTTCGGTTACATTGAGGCGGATATGCTTCGTCGATCTAGCTGGATCTGGCTCTCTATCGTCGGCGTGGTCATAGCTGCCACCGGGGCACGGGCCGACGATGCGGTTGTGCGAAGCTTTGCCGGCGGTTCGGCTGCATCCATGGTGGGGATCGTCGCGGCCAGCCAGGACGTCGAGCTCGCGGGCCCGCAAGCGCTCAGCGCTGACGGACAGGGAAACCTGTTTGTGCTCGATCAAATCAATGGCCGCATTCTGCAGTTCGACCCCAAACAACCGAACACGGCTCCCGATATCCTGAAGATGCCTGGCGATGTGCAGCCCACCGACCTCGTCGTCCATAACGACGACATCATGGTTTGGGACGGCGGCGTGCGGATGCTGAAGGCGGCACCAGGACAGTCCACACGCGGGTTGGGCGGCGACGTGATCCAGCTGGAGGAAGTCTCATCCCGCGGAACGGACGACCAGGTCGCCATTTCGGCCTTCGCACAGATGGGCTCGCAGGCGCTGAGCAGCCCCACCGACTTGCTGGATCAGAATACGCGCGCGGCCATCGTGAGGACGACGCGACAGCCCGACCGGCAATATATCGCCTCGCGCAGCAAGGGATCAGTGATCGCCGATATCATTCCCGACAAGGGCAATGCCGGCGTTCGGGTCGAAATCCAGACCATGGTCTCCAACGAGACCATCGGTCAGCTCGGCCTGCGCGTCCGCAACCAGCTCGGCGCCGTGGAGTTTCTCGAGATCGACAACAGCGACCGCTTCTACGTGCTGGCCGAGGACATTCCTTCGTCGGGCAAGAATGCCTCCACCTTCGTCGCACGCTATGCCGCGAACGGACGCCTTGAGGGCATCTACGAGCTGCCGCTGGAGAACACGCCCGTGACCCGGCGGTTCGTCACCGTCTCGGGCGATGGCGACGTCTATTTTCTGCGCACCAAGCCGGATGGTGTCGAGGTGGTCGGTGTCGGCTTCCGCCCCCTGGGCAAGGTATCCGTCATTGACGTCAGGCCGTCGCGCACGGCGGCCGAGCCGGCGGCGCGGCCGGATATCAGGTTCAATGCGACCGCCGCCGTGCGGCCGTCCAATCGTCAGCAGGCGATTGAGACGGCCTTCGCCTTTGAGGGCATTCAGTGGAAGCTGACACCGGCGAACTACGGCAGCGATCCCGACAGCCAATGCTCCGGTTTCAGCCGTATTCGCCGGCCGTGGTACCTGCAGGGCAAGGTAAACCAGGAAGTGCGGGGCGTGCCCTATTGCTGGGGCTGCCACGGTTCGCTCGCGAATTTCCGGCAGCGCATCGAAAGCGGGACGCTGGCGGGCAATGTCTGCACCCGTAACGAGCCACGGCCGGACGTGGCCGGTGTCGACTGTTCGGCATTCGTCAGTGCCACGTGGGGGCTTTCCGTCCATTACACGACCGCCGCCATCCCCGCGATCGCCGCGCCCGTGACCAACCCCTGGGACCTCAAGCCTGGTGACGCCCTGAACAAGCCGGGTTCCCACGTGATGTTGTTCTTGCGGTTCACGCCGGATCGCAAGGCCGAGGTTATGGAATCCTCGACGGGTGGCTGCAACGGTCGGGTCTGCCGCAACGTCTACCCGCTCGCGAGCCTGCTTGCGCGCGGATACGGGCCCGTCCGCTTTCGGGCGTTCGCAGATGATCAGACGACCGTTTCCGCGAACGCCTATCAGGAGACCGAGGCGCCGACAGGCCGCAAGACGGCGAATAAACGGCGCTGAACCTGAGGTCTTGCCAAGGCTACAGATGAACAAAGGCTACAGATGAACATGGATTACCGCCTGCGCGCTGGTTTCCGGAGGCCTGAACGGCATTCCTGCCGCTCTGCCTTACCAGTGCGGTTCCAGGGCGGACCTGCTTGATATCGAGGTGGATCGCGATGCGAACGCTCAGGGGCTTTGATCGAAGGACCGGTTGGCTGTGTGCAGCCCTCCTGTTCGCTGCGTTGATCGGCCTGCCGCTCCAGCCCGCGCATGCGGCGGCTGAACTGTCGATAAGCAATCCCGACGGTGCGGCTCTCCGGGCGCTCGTCATCGGGATCGACGACTACCAGCATGTGCGCAAATTGAAGGGCGCGGTCGCCGACGCCAATGACATCGTGTCCAGCTTGAGGACCATGGGCGTCAGCGATGTGGTCGAGCTGACCAATGCACAGGCCGACAGGGCAAGCGTGCTGCGCGAGATCAGCTCACTGGTGGAGCGGACAAAAAACAACGATCTTGTCTTCCTGTCGATCGCAGGGCACGGCACGCAGGAGCCGGAGCGCATCAAGGGCTCCGAACCGGACGGAATGGAGAACGTGTTCCTGCTGCCCGAATTCGCGACCACGCCGTCCGGGTCGGTCGAGCGCATTCTGGGAAGCGAATTCAATCATTTCATCCGGCAGTTCGAATTGCGCGGCGCAAGGGTGATCTTCGTTGCGGATACCTGCCATGGCGGCGGAATGGTGCGCGATATCGACCCGCGGGCGGCGGAGATGAGCTTTCGACAGGTGCCGCGCTACACGCTGCTGGTTGATGAACTGAAGCCGGTGTCGAGCAGCGACGACCCGAAGTCCGAACTCGATCTCGACCACACCGCGTTTATCGCCGCGGTCGATCGTCACACCAAGGCTCCGGAAGTTCGGATTCCCGGGATCGATGGCCTGCGCGGCGCCCTGAGTTATGCCGTTGCGCGGGCCGTGGAGGGCAACGCGGACATCAATCATGATGGCAAGGTGACCCTGAAGGAGCTTTTCAGCAATGTTCGGCAGGTGGTCTATCAACTGTCCGACCAGCGCCAGAACATCGTGACGGTATCGTCGCCGGCACGGATGCCGGAAACCGAGGTCGCCTTCGAATTGACCCGCGGCGTGGTCCTGATCCAGGGGACGGCCGCGAGAGCTGCCTCCGGCCAGGTTGCTACCGTCGCGTCCGCCGAGAAGCAGAATCCTGCGCCGCCGGCCGTTACGGCCAAGTCGCAAACCGCTCCAACCAGTGCCGCCGCGACCGCCCCGGCCGCGCCCAGTGCCGCATTGCCGCCCTTCCGCCTCACCACGCCGATCCGCTTGGCGGCGCTTGACGGCAAGATGGGCTATTTCACCAGCGTCAAGCCGCAGGACGCCAGCGTGCAGGCCGTTCAACCGACTGATAATCCCGACCTGATCTGGGACCCCGTGTCCCATGACGTGATCGCCTGGGGCGACGTCGTCGCCTATGGCGTTGACGTTGGCGGCTTGACGACAGTGGTCAACCGAACCGCGGCAATTCGGGAGCTTAAGCGCATGGCGACGCAGTCGCCGCAGCTGATGCGTATTTGGCCGGATGATCGACAGCAGCGCAGCGGACAGACCGTCGAGGTCGAATTGTCCGACGTCGGTTCGCGGGCGGTGCTGCTGTTCAACGTGTCCGGTGATGGAACCATCCAGATGCTGTATCCGGTGGGTTCCGATGCCGCGATGGCTCGATCAGCAAATCTGCGGCTGCCTCTTCGGGTGGGCGAGCCGTTCGGCGCCGAGCAGATCGTCGCGGTGACCTCGCAGCAGCGGATGGTCGATCTGGAGACGGTCCTGATGCAGCTCAACCGGCGCCGTGCCTCGGGGCAGGTGATCAAGAGTCTGGAGCGCTACCTGCCGGCGGATGCGCGGATCGCGTCAATCGGCTTCTTCAGCGTTCCCTGACAATCCTGGGGCAGCGGGCCATGTCGCCAGCGGAACTGGTTTGCCGCAAGCAATCATGGTTCGCGTTCGTGCTGCTGCTGGCGGGAAGCGGGGCCGCGTCGGCGGCGCCCGCCGCCATCGGCCTCATCGGCGGGTGCGACGAATGCTCCGTTGCTCTGGCGCGTACAGGCCCCGCGCGGCCCGGCAAATGCTGCCGGCGTGTCGCTTGAGATCCTGCCGGGTCCAACTGTCAACATTGGCGGCAAGGTGTCGTTCGGCGTAACCGCCAGGAAGCCCGGCTATCTGATGCTGGTGGATGTTGATGCGGAAGGGCGGATGAGCCAGATCTTCCCGACTGCCGAGCTATTGGCGCAGTCGGTCGGACCCGACATGAATCTTGTCAAGCCTGGCGTCCAATTCATCGTTCCGACCCCGGCGGCACAGCAACGTGGATTTGAATATGTCGTCGCGCCGCCGGCCGGGTCCGCCGTGATCGTTGCGATCCTGAGCGAGCGACGTGTGCAATTGCTCGATTTGCCGGACATTCAGCGCAAGCTTCAAGGGCCGGCCGACACGTTGAGCTATCTGTCGGATTGGACCAGTCAGCTGCGGATACCGGACAGCGGCGGCGGAAGACTGTTGCCGAACAATTGGTCGTTCGACATCAAATCATATTCCATCAAGTAGGTAAGCGATCGCGTTGCACCGGCTACCCGGGCGGTTGAGGAGACCGTCCCGAGCGATCATGTGGTGAATATCCGTGTGGCGGAGGCTGCTGTTCGGTGTCTTGCGCGCAGGGCCCTGCGGTTTGGCTCCCTTGCCCCGGCATTGCCGATTGCGGGGAGGAGACGGCGGCCCGTACACGATCTCGAGCGCGCCGCCGTGCATGCCGTCCTAGTTGCAGACCTCAACATTGCCGGTACCGCCGCCGGGACCTCCGCCGCCACGGTAGTCGAGATGACATCCGCGACGGACCGGGCGGCATAGATAAGCATCACACACGATCTGGCCGCTGCCACCCGAGGGTCTCGCCGTCGCCTGTCGGCGGGGAGTGTCGGCTTGCGGCTCAGGCCTCTCGCGAACCGGACGATCGGCGCGCGACGGGCGCTCGTCCATGTAACGCTTCGCCACCGGCTTTTTCCCGCGCCGCTTCTCGCATTCGTTATCCTCGTTCAGGAACGAGCCTTCGGCGCAGGTGACCTTGCGGCACTGATCGCCGTCTGCCTTGTAGCCATGCTCGCAGATCAGTGGGCAAACCCGGGCCGGTTTCAGCTTGATTGCATCGAGCGCATCGAGGCTTGCAAGCTTGACGTCAAATTTGGTTCCGGCGTGCCGGTTGAACAGGGTCAGGGAGCGACGCGAGGCCGCGTTCCACTCACCGTCGATGGAGCCTGTGAAACAGCCAACCCGGCTCAACTCGCTCTGCACCGATTTGGCAAGATCCTCCTGCGGCGGCGCCGTGTTCAAGGCGGCCACCTTCGCGCCCTCGCTATTCAGCGATGGGGTAGCGGTTGCAATACTATCCGGCTTGGCGCTGTCGGGCGCGGGTCCGTTCGCGGAAAGCATGGCGACCGTTGAGGTTTGCGATGCGGTCCGCTTCCGTTCAGCCTCAGCAGCTTGGTCCTGCGCCGCCTGCTTTGTTCTTTCTGCCGCGATACGAGCATCCTCCGCGGCCTTGAAATCTGCGGCCGCCTTTTCCTGCTCCGCTCGCTGCGCACCTTCGGACGCAAGCCGAGCCTTCTGCTGCTCCGCTTCCTGCGCTTTCCTGGTGGCGGTAACGCGCGCGTCCTCCGCGTCGATCTGATTGAGCTGAAGCTTGGCCAGGTTTGCGTAATAGCCGTCGGGATGCTGGGCGAGGAACGCGCTCATGGCGGCTTTGTTGCCGACCTGCAGGGCCAATTCGTAGTCGCGACGAATCTCCGACGAGGCGTTAGCCGGCGGCGGCGCCGGCTCTTCTGCCTTTGGCACGAGCGCAACGTCCTCACCGCCCAGCGAGCCGTAAACGTAAGGCTCCTGTCGGTTGCCGGTAGCTTGCAAGACATCATCGCGGACGAAACCGAAAGCCCTGCGCAGGTCCAGTCCAGGCTTTGCGATATATTTCACCAGCGCCGTCGCGTAGGGGCTGTTCTTGCTGTTGCCGTCGAGCGCCGTCAGTCCGGCCTTCGCCGCAAACGCGATCAGCGTATTGGATACGGCGGGTTCTACCCGTGCGAGCCCGCGGCTGATCGCGCGCGAAGCGACGGTTCGCTTCATGGTGTCGGCGAATGGATTGTTGCGGCAGGCGTCAACGATCACGACGCGCAGCTGCTTCGCGGGCTCGATGGCCAGCAGGACACGATCGAGCGAGAAGGCCTCGTCATAGATATCGGTGTCGCGTTCAAGTCTGGCATCCGTCGGGATCAGATAATTCGTCCCGTCGATCTCGATTCCGTGACCTGCATAGTAGACGATGGCGATGTCTGCATCGCGAGCTTGATCGGCGAAATCCCTCAGTGCCCGCCGCATGTCGCTCGAGGTCAGGTTCAGCCGAGACTCCACCAAATCGAACCCGGCGCCCTTCAAGGTCGCGGCGATAGCGGTGGCATCATTGGCAGGATTCGGAAGTAGTGGCGCATTTTGATAGTTCGAATTTCCGACCACCAAAGCCACTCGCTTCGTTGCCCAGGCTGGCTGAGACGCCAGGAGAACTGAAGCAGCAACAACAACAAGAACTCGGAGGAGCGTGTACAAGCGCATGGCGAACGTCCAAAAATCGGCTCGAAACAACGGCAGCTTTATCGAAGGTGGCCGCGCGCAAACTCCACTGCGTCAAGCGTTACGGGCGCCGGCATACCTCCGTAGAGAACAAACCTGAGTCCAATCCATTCCTGATGTTGTCGTCCGGGGCAGCGAGATTGTTCAAGGATACACCGAAGCGTGTAGGGCCGATGGTACACGGCCGAACAAATGTCAGTCGACATGTAAGATATTGAAATAGCTGCATTTTATCCTTAGCGCTGGAATGGCCGGCAAATGCCGGCAGTCGGCTGGGCTTCGCCAGGCGAAGTTCCATCTCTCGATAGTGATCTCGGATTGAACTCACATGCTCGTGCAGGATCGTCGGGGTGTGACGGCCGCGTCGTTAGTCTCGGTGGCATCGACAAGGTTCAGCCCGCGCGTCTCGGCTGTTTGTCGCAGCCGCGGGCCACTTCCATAGGAGCGCGAACTGCGTCTATCTGGAAGCAACGCCGATCCGTTCGAGTTGAGACGTGCGAGTCCCGAAAGAATCGAAATCTGCGTACTCGGGATCTGGCCGTCGACGTGTGGACGCCCACCGCAGGTGTCGTCGAAATCTATAGCGTTGGAGACGCACATGTCTATTCCGCTGAAAATCTACATTACGCCATTTGCCGAGAAAGGTGTCGCCGAGCCGCAAAAATGGAGTGGCGAGACAGCCAAAAAGGCACTGGATGTAGTCAATAAGATCTGGGCGAAGGCCAAGATCGCGTTCGTGATCAATGATTACGTGGAAGATAAGCCGCTCGATATGGCGAAGAGCGCGCGCAACAATGATCAGCGCGTGCTGGATGTTCTCAGTTTCCGGCATGCTCCCGACAATGCAGTCCACATCTATCTCGTCAATCCGATAGTCAATCTCTCGGCCGGTGGCGGCTCGTATCTTCATAGCGATCCCGAGCCGGCAAGCTTTGTCCAATGGTATGGCAATGACTTTGCCAACGGACGCGCGTGGGCCCATGAACTTGGGCATTTGATGAGTCTCGACCACGTCGACGTAGATTACGCCGATGAGAAGCAGGCCGCCCTGCGCAGCAACTTGATGACGAAGGGATTGAGCGTGGGAAGCGATTTGACCAGTCAGCAGATCAGCACGGCCAAAAGTTCAAAACTGGTGAAGCGATTTGGCGGCTGACCTTGGAACCTCCTGCTGCCGACTTCCATGAAACCGTTTACAGCCGGCCCGATCGCTCGTTCGCCCGCCACCCGCCGGAGAGATGCCATGCCCAGGATCGATCTTGCAAACGTGCCGGAGCGCAAGGGGACCGGCTATCCGGCGGAGTTCGCCGCGCCGTGCGCCGAGCGGGTGCGGCAGCGTCTCGGTGATGCCGGCGGGCTGGCCGACTTCGGCGTCAACCTGATGCGGCTGCCGCCCGGCAACTGGTCGAGCCAGCGCCACTGGCATTCGGATGAGGACGAATTCGTCTATGTGCTCGCGGGCGAAGTGGTGCTGGTGGAGGACGGCGGCGAGACGGTGCTGCGCGCCGGCGATTGCGCGGCGTTTCCGAAGAACTCCGGCAACGGGCATCATCTGATCAACAGGTCGCAGATGACGGCGACCTATCTCGAGATCGGCTCGCGCTCGCGCGCCGACGTCATCACCTGCTCCGACATCGACATGATGAGCCCTAGCTCCGACGACAGCTTCCTGCACAAGGACGGCACGCCGTACGAATAGCCCCGCCTGTCGCGCCGCGCACGAAATCGGGCGTTGCGGATCGGCCGGCGAAGGACCAATGTTCCGGCGAGGGAGCTTTGGTCGCGTCCATGCCGGAATGGTATTTTATCTGGGTCGACGGTCCGCGCGGACCCGAGCCGCAGAAATGGTCGTCGGACGCGCTATGGGGCCAGCTGGCGCGTCAGGATGTGATCGTGCGTTTTCCCCTGAGCGATCGCGAGGCCGAATTGTCGCTCGACCAGCTCGCAAGGCTGCACCCGGTGCCGCAGTGAGCTGCGCCGCAGTTCTTTCCGTCGACGTTCAATCCGCCGGGTTGAACGTCAGACCGAAAGATCGAAGCCGGGCGTTGCGACCTCGGTCAGGAACGCGGCGACGAACATCTTGCCCAGCACGTGCTTGGCCGCCGGCGTGCCGGCCTTGAGCCGGCCGGCGCGTGTGGCTTCTGCGAGCTCGGCAAGCGTCGGTGCCGCAAGGCTCGTGTCGGGTGTGATGCGCGGCGCCGTCGCCGATGCGCTGAGCAGCACGCCGGCATAGTAGAGCCGGGTGAGCGCGCGGACATGTGCGAGCCGTGCGCGCAGCGCCTCGTCGAGCGGGCGGCCGAGCCAGGTACGATGCAAGATGTGCTCCAGCTCCGGCGTCCTCGCCAGGCTGTCGCCGACAATCGCAAGGTCGACCAGCGGATCGGTGCGATAGGCGGATTCCCAGTCGATCATCCAGAGCCTGTTGCCGTCGAACAGGATGTTGGCGGGGAGCGAGTCGTTGTGGCTCGACACCGAGTTGGCCTCATCCCAGGCATAGGCCGCGCGGATCCGCGCGAGATGCGCGTTGCAGCGGTCAAGCACGCCGGGCGCGAACAGGCCGGTGCGGCCGACATGGGCCCACAGCCGGGCCACGATGTCGGGGTAGCGCACGAAGGCGGGAAAGGTCGGCGTCGCCTGCAGGCGCGCCAGCAATTCGCCGAGCGCCTTCGCCAGCGCCGGCAGGCCGCCGGGATAGCGGCCGAGCGGCTGCCGCTGCACAAAATCCGTCACCGCGACGCGCGAGGCCTCGTCGACGTAATGGAGTCGCGGCGCGATGCCGGCCTCGGCGGCGATCCTGAGCGACACATACTGAAACGGATTGCGCAGCGGGCTCGGCATTCCTTCGATTCGGAGCAAATAATTCTCGCCGCCTGCATCGATCCGGAACAATTGCGCCGACGTTGCGCCGCCCGAGACCGATGTGACGGCCTCGATCGCTGCGGTGCCGATCACCTGATGCAGTGCGGCATGTGCTGCGTCGCGCTGTGCCGGCGGAAGTTTATCGAGAGCACTCATGCGCAGGAAGTTAGCATGGCCGCTATGCGTGCCCAAAATCGCGTTGATGCAGCGTTCGCGATCTATTGCTGGAAGCGTACGACGAAGCGTGAAACAATGCTGCAAAAATCATGTTGGGAGAGAACTTGATGTCGTTCGAGCGGGAGTTGCATTGCGCCGTTGCGTGCCGATCATGGATCGCGTTGCCATTATTCTGCCTGATCAGCACGTTCGGAGTGATGCATAACGCCGCCGCGAACGAGTCCTTGCAGATTGTGGACGCGCGCGTGCCGGCGGTCGACAAAGCGGGCGGGGACCTTCCGTTGACGATGACGATCAAGAACGAGGCCGACAGCGCCGATGCGCTGCTTCGTGTCCGCTGCCCGGTTGCGAATTTTTCCGAGCGTCATACTGTGGATCGCGGCGAGGGCGCACCGGCGATGCGCTCGATATCCAATATACCAGTGCCGGCAAAGGCAATGCTCGAGCTGAAGCGTGACGGTTATCACGTCATGCTGCTGCAGATGCGTCAGGCGCTCACGCCGGGCGAGACCTTCAAATGCGCGATCGTTTTTCAGAAAGCAGGCACCATCGAGACGGAGGTACAGGTCCAGAAGTGACCTCACACAAGTGACTCAAGAAGACGGCGGGTGGTGCACAGCCATGCGCCGGGACTCAAGGCTTCTCGCGTGATCGCCCGTGTGTGACGGGCGGTTCGATCAATGAAGAATGCTAGATCCGGAGGAAATGAACTCATGACAAGGTTGAATTGGGTAAAGTCACATATGCTCGCCGCGGCAGTAGCATCCGCAGCGACCTTCGCGGGCTCTTTCGCGCTCGCCGACGATGTCGGCCAGGACCGTCTGCTCAATGCTGACAAGGAAGCAGGCAACTGGCTGCACCACCACAAGAACTATTCGGCGACGCGCTTCTCGTCGTTGGCCGATATCAACAAGGACAACGTCAAAAACCTCAAGGTCGCCTGGACCATGCATCTCGGCGGCGTCGAGGGCGGCGGAATCTGGTCGCATGGCGGCCTGGAGGGGACGCCGATCGTCGAGAACGGCTTCATGTATGTCACCGACGGCTGGGGTTCGGTCTACAAGATCGATGCGCACGGCGGCAAAGGCGTGCTGCTCTGGAAGATGGATCCGAAGACCGACCACGACTGGGCCGGCGCGGTCGCCTGCTGCGGCGTCGACAACCGCGGCGTTGCATTGTGGGGCAACCTCGTCGTCTCGCACACGCTCGATGGCCGCCTGATCGCAACCAACAAGGAGACCGGACAGGTCGCCTGGCAGCGCCAGGTCGCCGATCCCGACAAGGGCGAGGTGATCACCGGCGCACCGCTGATCGTCAAAGACATGGCGATTACAGGCGTGGCGGGCGCCGAATACGGCATACGCGGCTGGATCGCCGCGACCGACCTGAAGAGCCAGAAGGAAGTGTGGCGCACCCACACCATCCCGGGCAAGGACGAAGCCGGTCACGAGACCTGGAAGGACGACAAGGATGCCAAGGCGAGCGGCGGCGGATCGACCTGGGTCACCGGCAGCTTCGACCCCTCGACCAACACCATCGTCTGGGGCGTCGGCAATCCCGGACCGGACTGGGACAACGAGTATCGGCCCGGCGACAACCTCTACACCGACTCCTCGCTTGGTCTCGATGCCGACACCGGCAAGATCAAGTGGCACTACCAGCACACGCCGAACGATCCCTACGACTATGACAGCGTGGCGGAGAACGTGCTGGTCGACGTCCCCGGTCCGAACAACACGACGCAGAAGCTCGCGCTCGAGGCCGACCGCAACGGCTTTGCCTATGCGATCGACCGCAACAGCGGCAAGTTCATCTGGGGTCTGCCGTTCGTCAAGAAGGTGACCTGGACCAAGGGTCTCGACCCCGAGTCCGGCAAGCCGGTGGAGTATGATCCGAAGCAGGGCGTGCAGCGCTACAACGCGGCGGTCACGCCAAGCCGTACCAACAAGGTGACGGACATCTGCCCCGGCAACATGGGCGGCAAGAACTGGCCGCCGACCGCGTATAATCCGAACCTGAAGCTCTGGTACATCCCGGTGATCGAGAGCTGCAACCGGATCACGGTCGAGGAGACGACGCCGGACAAGTTGAAGAAGCGCGAGTTCTTCACCGGTGGCGGACCGAGCCAGCCGGTCAAGATCACCGGCAGCGTCACCGCGATCGACGTCACCACCGGCAAGGTGGCAGGGAAGGCGGAGACCGAATTCCCGAACCTCGGCGGCATCCTGGCAACGCCCGACCTCGTGTTCTCCGGACAGCCGTCCGGCGAGGTGATCGCCTATGACGCGAAATCGCTGCAGCAACTCTGGCAGTTCAACACCGGCGGCGGCGTCAATGCGCCTCCGATGACGTTCTCGGTGGACGGCAAGCAGTACGTCGCGATCCTGGTCGGCCTCGGCGGAGCCTGGGACAAGTGGTTCATCGATGCCACGCCCGAGCTGAAGCGGATGCAGCCGGGCTCGATGCTCTACGTGTTCGCCCTCTGATATCGCAAGCGCGGGAGGTCTCTCACCGAGGCCTCCCGCGTCGATTTGGCCGAGAAAGACAAGAAACAAGACAAATGAAAAAAAATTGGCTGGTTGGCGCGTGGCTCGGCTGCGCGCTAGTGATGGGATTTATCGGTACCGCGCAAGCTCAGTCGGCGAGCGATCCCACCGATGCGGGCAAGGCGGTGTTCAAGCGCGGCAATTGCGTCGGCTGCCACAAATGGCATGGCAATGGCGGCGGCGGCTATGGCGGCGACGCGCTGTCGCTGCGCAAGACCGAACTGACCCGCGAGCAGATCATCGAGACCGTGACGTGCGGGCGGCCTGGCACCGGCATGCCGTTCTTCGTGCGCGGCTCCTACGACACCACGAAATGCTATGAGATGACCCGGCAGGACGTCGCGGACCGCATGCCGCCCGAGGCGAATGTGTTCCTGCGTCCGAACGAGATCGAGGCCGTCGCAGACTACGTGCTCGCCCGCGTCAAGGGCAAGGGCGAGCCGACCTACGATGAATGCATCGCGTTCTTCGGCGATGGCTCGCGGGTCTGCAACATCTACAAGGAGGCCGGCCACGCCGCCGCGCCGTCCGACCAGAGCGAGAAGGCAAAGCCATGAGCAAGCAAGGATCGGCAATCCGTGGCTTGGTCTTCGCTGTCACCGTCACGGCAGCGGTGCCGGCGATGGCGACCGCGGGAGACCTGCGCGACATCAGCGTCGGAATGGCGATCAGCGGCGTGCCGGACGCGGGCTACATCAACCTGACCTGCGTCGGCGAGAAGACCCACAGATTGGCTGACTGGGCGCAATGGCAGGCTTGCCAGGCCGGACCGGACCAGCTGCGCGGCATCCGCTTCGAGTATGATCGCGAGAGCGGGCGGGAAGGCACCATGGTCGGCGGCCATCCCGCGATCCTGACCGTCATGATCGACAAGGACGCCAAGATCGCGGCGCTGATGATCGAGACCGATCCGAAGGCGCGCCTCTATCTGCGCAAGAAGGCCTTCCTGCTGGGCCTGCAGGCGAGGTCGCGCTATGGCGAGGACGGCTGGACCTGTTCGAAGGCACAGCCGGGCGCCGACAAGCAGGAGGTCGGCGGCGTATTTGTCGACGAGAAATGCACCAAGACGATCGACGGCCGCACGGTCGAGATCGAGCGTCATCTCTATCGCGAGCCGAGCAAGGAGTTGAAGGACATGACCGACGAGACCCGGATCACGATCCGCCGCGCCGGGTCCTGAGCGTGATGAGCGATGCGTTCCGACCTCTCTCCGCAGGCGGGGCGAGGTGAAGCGGAGTCCGGTGCTCGCGGCTCGAAGCAAGATCATCCTGCTTCAGTGCCGCGCCAGCAGCACCACGATGATCAGGGCCAGGATCGCGCACAGCACCTTCCAGAAGGTCACGGGATCGCGGTCGTGCAGCGATTTGCGGGTGGTGACGGCGGGGCCGGCCCAGGTCGCGCCGTTTTCCAGTTCGTGTGCGAACTCGATGGCGTCGCCGAAGCGTTGTGCCGGGTCGACGCTGAGCGCCTTGCCGATCACCGCGTCGAGCCAGGCCGGCAGGTCCGGCCGGTAGCGCGACAGCGGCGCGGGCTTGCCGAAGCGCGGCCGCGAGAACGGCTCGATCTCGCCGAACGGATAGTTCGCGGTGAACATGCGATAGACCGTGACGCCGAGCGCGAACAGGTCGGAGGCCTCGTCGCCGGCCTTGCCGCCGAACAGTTCGGGCGCCATGTAGCTTGCGGTGCCCGGAATGTCCTCGGCGGGAAAATCCTCCAGCAGCGGCACCCGCGCGACGCCGAGGTCGACGAGGCGCAACCCGCCGTCCTTCAACAGGATCACGTTGTCGGGCTTGATGTCGCGATGGATGATGCCGGCGCGGTGCAGCGCGGTGACCGCGCGCACCAGCTTGGTCGCGATCGCGATGCCGTCGGTGAGCGACAGCCGCGGCGCGCGGCCAAGCCGCTGCTCGAGCGTTTCGCCCTCGTAGAGCGGCATCGCCGAATAGAGCCTGGTCTGCCGCTCCGCCGGCACCTCGATGATTTCGCCGATCCAGAGGCTGCGCACGCGCGCGGCGACCCAGGCCTCGCGCACGAAGGCGAGGCGGTAGGAGCCTTCGCTCGCGACCCGCGGATGTGGAAACTTCAGCACCACTTCGCGGCCGGCGCGCTTGTCGGTCGCCTTGAACAGGCGGCTGTAGCGTCCGTCGGACAGGACGTCGCCGAGGCTGAAATCGTCGATCGTATCGCCGGTCACCGGCAAATCCAGGATCGGCAGCGTCGCGATCGCGTGCGTAAGATCGTCGCGATCCGCCGGCGGCAGGTCGACGACGTCGAGCACCAGCGCGGTCGTGTTGTCGCTGCTGCCGGCCGCGAGGGCGGCATCGACGATGCCGCGCGCTGACTCGTCGGGCGGCGTGCGCTCCTCCAGCAATTGCTGGAGGCGCAAATCGCCGAGCGCACCGTGAACCCCGTCGCTGCAGATCAGCAGGCGATCATGTTGCCGGAGCCCGAGGGACGTGTAGTCGAAGCGGGCGAACTCCTCGAAACCGATGGCGCGGCTCAGCATGTGGGCGAGGTCGCCGCGGCCGGCGATATGATCCTGCGTCAGGCGTTCCAGCCGACCGTCGCTCAGGCGATAGGCACGGGTGTCGCCGATATGGATCACATGGCATTGCCGCCGTGACAGGATGATCGAGGAGAACGCGCAGGCCATGCCGCTGCGCGCGGCATCGACGCGGCCCTGGCCGTAGATCCAGCTGTTGGCGGCTTCCAGCGCCCGCGCTGCGCGGCGGCGGACGCCGAGCGTCTCGGGCAACGAATAATAGGCGTCGATGAAGCTGCGGACCGCGACCTCCGCGGCCTCGCGTCCGCCCTTGTGGCCGCCCACGCCGTCGGCGACCGCGGCCACGACGTCGCGGTGAACCGCGCCCGGCTGGCCGAGGCTGGCCGCGACATAGTCCTCGTTGGCGGCGCGCTTGCCGGTCTCGCTGGCGAAGCCGACGCGCACCCCCAAGTCCCGTTGCGAACCATTCGCCACGTCCGAGCCCCGTCACGTTGCGGAGCGGAGTCCTCAGACGCGCGCTCCCGATACCGCGCCCCAGGTGGTGCGCCAACGGACCTTGACCATGGCAAGTCCGATGAAGCCAAGCAACGCCAGCCCGCCGAAGAACAGGAAGCCGGCCCCGAAGCCGCCGGTCATGCCCTTGGCGGCGCCGAGCGTCTGGGCGAGGAAGAAACCGCCGACGCCGCCGGCGCAGCCCACGAGCCCGGTCATCAGGCCGATCTCGTGACGGAAGCGCAGCGGGATCAGCTGGAACACCGCGCCGTTGCCCATGCCGAGCGCCAGCACGCCGATCGAGAACAGCAGTACCGAGATCCAGGCAATGCGCGGCAATTCCGTCAACGCCCAGCCGGCCTGCGTCGGCGCGGTCGGGCCCTCCGGCATGAAGGCAATGACGAGATAGGCGGCGACCACGACACCGAACAGGATCGACAGCGAACGAATGCCGCCGATCCGGTCGGCGATCATGCCGCCGACGGGACGGAATCCCGAGCCGAACGCGACAATCAGCGCGACCAGCATGCCCGCCGCGACGCCGGAGACATGATACTGCACGGTGAAATAGAGCGGCAGCGCGTTGGCGAGGCCGACGAAGCCGCCGAAGGTGATGAAGTAGAAGAACATGAACCAGCGGCTGTCGGAATCCTTCAGAAGTGCGCCGTAGGCTTGCAGCGAGACCTTCTTACGCTCGCCCGGCGCGTCCTTGGCTGCAAACGCGTAATAGGCGAGCACCATCAGCATCGGAATAAGCAGGCAGCCGAATACGGCCTGCCAGCCCCAATGCTCGGCAATGGTCGGCGCAAGCAGCGTGTCGAGCACGACGCCCATATTGCCGGCACCGGCGATGCCCATCACCACGCCCTGATATTGCGGCGGATACCAGCGGCTCGCCTGGGGCAGGGCGACGGCAAACGAGGCGCCGCCGACGCCGAGCGCAAGCCCGAACAGCTCGATCGCGAGCTTGCTGGTCAGCCCGAAGTGCCACACTGCAGCAGTCGCGGCGATCACGACGAGCTGGGCGATGATGCCGGTGCGCTTGGCGCCGATGATGTCGGCGAGAATGCCCATCGGCACGCGCAGCAGCGCGCCGGCGAGCACGGGAATGGCAACCAGGGTGAACTTCTCGTTCACGGCCAGATTCATGTCTCGCGCGATGTAGACAATCAGCGGTCCAAGCGCGACCCACGCCATGAAACTGATGTCGAAGTACAGGAACGCGGCAAGCAGTGTCGGCCAGTGACCTGCCTTCTTGAACTCGGCTAGCTTCATCGCAAGCATCTCGCGTTGATGCGGCGGAGGCAGCCGCAAAAGCGCGGCCATCTCGGGCGCAGACAAATGGAATGTTGGTGAATGGTGAGTGCGCTCGTCGTTGAGACGCACTCCGTCAACAGCTGTGGTCAGCAATTACCGTGCCATCGATCCGGTCGTGTCGCTTTGCTGTGCAGTCGCAAGACGTTGCCGCGCAATCGCGAACAGCGTTCCGCCTCCGCGCGTGGCGTGGCTTGCGGCAAATGCCGCCGCGCAAACGCGCACGCTGGTGCTTTTTTGTGCGATGCGCCAAGTCCGTGCGATCGCGCATCAAATGCGATTTCGCGATCGCCATCGCGGCCCGCGATGCTGTGATGCACAAGAGATCATCGGCGTGGCTAAAATTTCGGCCGGCTGTCGGCGCAGCGCGCGGACCGACGGATTTTGATCGGCCGGAAACCTCTTGATTTTGCAGCCGGATTCGCCCGCCACGAGTTGGCACGCGTTTTGAATATCAATCAATAACGGAACATCGGTCGTCATCGAAGACGGTCTGCGCCCGCGGCTGGGCTTCCTACAACTCCAAACCTTTATCGGTGCCCATCAACGACGCACGCCGCGTCGCTGCGCAGCGCCGTCGGAATTGAAAGGCGGACCATGCTCGACAAAGTGACCAAGCAGAAGCTCGTGGTGATCGGCAACGGGATGGCCGGCATTCGGACGGTCGAGGCGCTGCTGGAGCGCGCGCCCGATCTCTACGACATCACGGTGTTCGGCTCCGAGCCCTACGGCAATTACAACCGCATCCTGCTGTCGCCGGTGCTCGCCGGCGAGAAGACCGTCGACGACATCATGCTCAACACCGTCGACTGGTACGAGGACAACAACATCACGCTGCGCAAGGGCGAGACGATCACCATGATCGATCGCCGCACCTGCGAAGTCGTCACCGAAGCCGGCGAGCGGGTGCCCTATGACCGCCTGCTGATCGCGACGGGCTCAAACCCGATCATGCTGCCGCTGCCGGGCAAGGACCTGCCGGGCGTGATCGGCTTCCGCGACATCTATGACGTCGATCGCATGATCAAGGCCTCGACCGACTATCGCAACGCGGTGGTGATCGGCGGCGGCCTGTTGGGCCTCGAAGCCGCCAACGGGCTGATGAAGCGCGGCATGAGCGTCACGGTCGTGCATCTGCTCGACACGCTGATGGAGCGTCAGCTCGATCCGGTGGCCGGCGGCCTGTTGCGCAAGTCGCTGGAAGAGCGCGGCATGGTGTTCAAGATGCCGGCGCAGACCCAGGCCATCCTGGGCGAAGACCGCGTCACCGGCGTGCGGTTCGGCGACGGCACCGAGCTGCCGGCCGATCTCGTGGTGATGGCGGTCGGCATCCGCCCGAATTTCGAGCTCGCCAAGAAGGCCGGGCTGTACTGCGAGCGCGGCATCGTCGTCTCCGACACCATGCAGACCTATGACGGCCGCATCTACGCGGTCGGCGAGTGCGTGCAGCACCGCCGCCAGACCTACGGTCTCGTCGCGCCGCTGTTCGACCAGGCCAAGGTCTGCGCCAACCACCTCGCGATGAAGGGCTTTGCCACCTATGACGGCTCGGTCACCTCGACCAAGCTGAAGGTCACCGGCATCGACCTGTTCTCGGCCGGCGACTTCGCGCCGGGGCCGGACAAGGAGGAGATCGTGCTGCAGGACGCCAACCGCGGCGTCTACAAGCGCATCATCCTGAAGGACAAGAAGATCGTCGGCGCCGTGCTCTATGGCGACACCATCGACGGCCCCTGGTACTTCCAGCATCTGCGTGACGGCACCGACGTCTCGCATATGCGCGAGCGCCTGGTGTTCGGCGCCGCCAATCTCGGCGACGGCGGCGTCAGCGGCCAGAGCTCGGTTGCCGCGATGAGCGACGAGACCGAGATCTGCGGCTGCAACGGCGTCTGCAAGGGTGCCATCGTCAAGGCGATCAGCGAGAAGAAGCTGTTCACGCTCGACGACGTCCGCGCCCATACCAAGGCATCGTCGTCCTGCGGCTCCTGCACCGGGCTCGTCGAGCAGGTCCTGGCGTTCACGCTCGGCGGCGACTATTCGGCGGCGCCGAAGGTCAAGCCGCTGTGCAAATGCACCGATCACAGCCACGACGACGTTCGCCGCGTGATCGTCGAGCAGCAGCTCAAGACCATTCCCGCGGTCATGCGCTTCATGGAGTGGAAGACCCTGAACGGCTGCCACTCCTGCCGTCCGGCGTTGAACTACTATCTGCTTGCGACCTGGCCCGGCGAATATCGCGACGACCAGCAGTCGCGCTTCATCAACGAGCGCGTCCACGCCAACATCCAGAAGGACGGCACCTATTCGGTCGTGCCGCGGATGTGGGGCGGCGTCACGACGCCGAGCGAGCTGCGCGCGATCGCCGACGTCGCCGAGAAGTTCAACATCCCGACGGTGAAGGTCACCGGCGGCCAGCGCATCGACCTGCTCGGCGTCAAGAAGGAGGATCTGCCGGCGGTGTGGGCCGACCTCAACGACGCCGGCATGGTATCGGGCCACGCCTACGCCAAGGGCTTGCGCACGGTGAAGACTTGCGTCGGCTCCGAATGGTGCCGCTTCGGCACCCAGGATTCCACCGGCCTCGGCGTCAAGCTCGAGAAGTTCATGTGGGGCTCGTGGACGCCGGCCAAGGTCAAGCTCGGCGTCTCCGGCTGCCCGCGCAACTGCGCGGAGGCGACCTGCAAGGACGTCGGCGTGGTCTGCGTCGATTCCGGTTACGAGATCCATTTCGCCGGCGCCGCCGGCTTGCACATCAAGGGCACCGAGTTCCTGACCAAGGTCGAGACCGAGGACGAATGCCTCGAGGTGATCGTGGCGCTGACCCAGCTCTACCGCGAGGAGGGCTGGTATCTCGAGCGCATGTACAAATGGTGCGACCGCGTCGGTCTCGAGCAGATCAGGAAGCGGGTGGTCGACGACGTTGCGAACCGCAAGGCGCTGTTCGCCCGCTTTGCCTATTCGCAGCAGTTCGCGCAGACCGATCCGTGGGCCGAGCGTGCCAGCCGCGGCGTCGACCGCAACGAGTTCGCGCCTCTCGCCGAATTGGAGCTCGCATGACCCAGTGGATCGAAATCGGCGCATTGACCGACATTCCGCGGCTCGGCTCGCGCGTGGTGCGCACGCCGGGCGGCAACATCGCGGTGTTCCGGACCGAGAGCGACGAGGTGTTCGCGCTCGACGACCGCTGCCCGCACAAGGGCGGGCCGCTGTCGCAGGGCATCGTGCACAACAAGCGCGTGACCTGTCCGCTGCATAATTTCGTCATCGAGCTGGCGAGCGGGCAGGCGGTCGCGCCCGACGAAGGCTGCACGCATACCCATCCGGCCAAGGTCGAGAACGGCGTGGTCTGGCTGTCGGTGCGGCAGGCGGCTGCGGTGAGCTGAGCGGTCAGGCAATGTCCGTCAAGACCACGTGTCCCTATTGCGGTGTCGGCTGTGGCGTCATCGCGTCGAAGGACGCGGCGGGTGCCGTCACGGTCGAGGGCGACAAGCAGCACCCGGCGAATTTCGGCCGGCTCTGCAGCAAGGGCTCGGCGCTCGCCGAGACCATCGATCTCGACGGACGCCTGCTTGAGCCTGTTGTCGACGGCGCGCCGGCCGCGTGGGACGATGCGATTGGTCGCGTCGCCGATGGCTTTAGCAGGATCATCCGCGAGCACGGGCCCGACGCGGTCGCGTTCTATGTTTCCGGCCAGCTGCTGACCGAGGACTATTACGTCATCAACAAGCTCGCCAAAGGCTTCGTCGGCACCGCCAATATCGACACCAATTCGCGGCTGTGCATGGCCTCCAGCGTCGCCGGGCACAAGCGCGCTTTCGGCAGCGATACCGTGCCGGGCTGCTATGAGGATCTCGAGCAGGCGGACTTGCTCGTGCTGGTAGGCTCCAACGCCGCCTGGTGCCATCCGATCCTGCACCAGCGCATGCTGGCGGCGAAGGAGAAGAACCCGGCCTGCAAGATCGTGGTGATCGATCCGCGCCGCACCGCGACCTGCGAAGGCGCCGATCTGCATCTGCCGCTGCGCTCGGGCAGCGACTCCGTGCTGTTCAACGGGTTGTTCGCCTTCCTCGCCGGCAGCAACGCGGTCGACCGCGACTTTGTCGGCAATTGCACGACGGGGATCGTCGACGCGCTCAAGCAAATCGGCGGCCAGACCGTCGCGCAGACCGCGGCGACCTGCGGCCTGACCGAAGGCGCGGTCGGGCTGTTCTTCGACTGGTTCACGCGCACCGAGCGCGTCGTCACGCTGTATTCGCAAGGCATCAACCAGTCGTCGAGCGGCGTCGACAAGGTCAACGCCATCATCAATTGCCACCTCCTGACTGGACGCATCGGCCGTCCCGGCATGGGTCCGTTCTCGCTGACCGGCCAGCCCAACGCGATGGGCGGCCGCGAGGTCGGCGGGCTCGCCAACCAGCTCGCCGCGCATATGGAGATCGAGAATCCCGCGCACCGCGAGCTGGTGCAGCGGTTCTGGCGTGCGCCAGTGATCGCGGAGAAGGCCGGGCTGAAAGCGGTCGACATGTTCGACGCGATCGCCGACGGCCGCATCAAGGCGGTGTGGATCATCTCGACCAATCCGGTGGTGAGCTTGCCGGATGCCGATCGCGCCCGCGCCGCACTCGACGCCTGCGAGCTCGTCGTGGTGACGGATTGCATGCGCGACACCGACACCACGCGCCATGCCGACGTGCTGCTGCCGGCGCTGGCGTGGGGCGAGAAGGATGGCACCGTCACCAATTCCGAGCGCCGGATCTCGCGGCAGCGGCCGTTTCTCGCGGCGCCGGGCGAGGCGCGCGCCGACTGGCGCATCATCTGCGACGTCGCCGGTCGGATGGGATATTCGGGCTTCGACTACGCCTCGGTCGCCGAAGTGTTCCGCGAGCACGCCGAACTGTCGGGCTTCGAGAATAGCGGCCGGCGCGATTTCGATATCTCGGCGCTGGCGGCGCTCGACGACGGCGCTTATGACGCGCTGGCGCCGGTGCAGTGGCCGGTGACATCAGACCATCCGGCCGGCACGCCGCGGATGTTCGAGAGCCAGCAATTCTTAACGCCGGACCGCAAGGCGCGCTTCGTGCCGGTGGCGCCGCGCGCGGCGCGCCACGCCACCAGCCGCGACTTTCCGCTGGTGCTCAACACCGGCCGCGTGCGCGATCAGTGGCACACCATGACCCGGACCGGCAAAACCGGACGATTGATGGCGCATGTTTTCGAGCCCTATGCCGAGTTTCACCCCGAGGATGCGCGACAGGCCGGGCTGCAAAACGAGGGTCTGGTGCGGCTGACCAGCAGCTGGGGCGAGATGATCGCGCGCGTCGTGGTCAGCGCCGACCAGCGCCGCGGCTGCGTGTTCGTGCCGATGCACTGGAACGCGGAGTTCGCCGGCAAGGGACGCGTCAACGCGCTGGTCAATCCGGCGACGGATCCGCTGTCCGGCCAGCCTGAGTCCAAGCACACGCCGGTCAAGGCCGATCCTTACGCGCCGAAATGGCACGCCTTCATCCTGAGCCGTGACGCGATCAGGCGTCCGGCAAGCGGCTATTGGGTTTACGGCAAGGCCGGCGATTGCACGCGGCTGGAGCTCGCGCTCGACACTCGCCCGGAGAGCTGGCGCGACTGGGCGAGGGCACAGCTCGGCCTCGAAGGTGTCGAGATCGAATGGCTCGCCTATCGCGATCCGGCGGCGGGACGCTTCCGCTACGCGGCGGTGCGCGACGGCCGGCTCGAGGGCTGCGTGTTCATCGCGCCCGATCACACGCTGCCATCGCGGGCCTGGCTGACCGGGCTGTTCGCCGAGCAGCAATTGTCGGCCAATGCGCGGATGTCGCTGCTCGCCGGACGGCCGTTCGGCGCGGGCGAGGATGTCGGCCCGATCGTCTGCTCCTGCTTCAGCGTCGGACGGCACCAGATCACCGCCGAGATCAGGAAGGGCGCCGACAGCGTCGATGCGATCGGCCGCTGCCTCAAGGCCGGCACCAATTGCGGCGGCTGCAAGCCCGAGATCGGCAAGCTGATCGGCGCCACCGCACAGCCGCGGCAGGCGATCGCATCCTGAGCCGCTTGATCCGCTCGGTGTCCGAGGCCTCTTTGAGCATGATCTTCTCGGAAAACCGCTTCGCACTTTTCCGGATCATGCTCTAGCAGCCGCGGCAGATGCTCTTCAGCTTGCTGTTGAGCAGGCGGTCCTCCTCATCCGAGGCTGCCTTGGTATAGGCATCGTTGCCGCGGCGTCTGTCCTCAGCAAATCCGCCGGCGCTATCGGCGCCGCCCGCGTGCATGCCGTGACTGTGCCCGCCGCCATGGCCGCGGCCGCCGCGCGCGTCCACCGGCGGCATTGCGGCCGCAAACAGCGTCAGCAGCAGCCCGACCGTCGTGATCGTCCGCATGGTTTCCTCCCCGTCGCGGCAAAATACCGCTGACGCTGCGGCAAATCGGTGTCGGCCATCTTCACAATTTCGCGTGGCGGCAATCGCCCGATTCTCGCAGCCGGTTCCCCGGGGCTGCCCCCCCGGTGCGTCGCACATAGGCCGTCCGGGGATGGCTTCATGCCGACAATGCAGTGCTCGCCACACCAAAATGGTGTATCGGCAGGCTTGAGCGCGCCCGGGCAGCGGTCGCGCGCCGAATAATCAAGATATCGCAAGATTTGGAGGAAGGTTCATGTCGGCTCTGCCACTCTCGGGCATCAAGATTCTCGACCTGACGCGGGTGCTCGCGGGCCCGCTGTCGGCCCAGATGCTGGCGGATCTCGGCGCCGAGGTTATCAAGATCGAACGACCCGGCGGCGGCGACGACGCCCGCGCCTTCGGCCCGCCCTATCTCGCCGATCCTGAAGGCAAGCAGAACAACAACAACTCGTTCTACCTCTGCGCCAACCGCAACAAGAAGTCGGTCACCGTCAACATTGCCAAGCCGGAAGGGCAGGCGATCATCCGCGAGCTCGCCAAGACCGCGGACGTGATGATGGAGAACTACAAGGTCGGCGACCTCAAGCGTTACGGCCTCGACTACGAGACCATCAAGCAGCTCAACCCAGGCATCATCTATTGCTCGGTGACGGGTTTCGGCCAGACCGGGCCTTACGCGCCGCGCGCCGGCTATGACGCGATCCTGCAGGCGATGGGCGGGTTAATGAGCGTCACCGGCCATATCGACGGCGAGCCCGGTGAGGGCCCGATGAAGGTCGGCCCCTCGATCGTCGACTACATGACCGGCATGAACACCTCGATCGGCATCCTCTCGGCGCTCTACCATCGCGACGCCAACAACGGGGAAGGGCAGCATATCGACGTCTGCCTGTTCGACACCGTGATCGCGTCGCTGTCGCACTGGCTGCAGATCTACCTCGTCAATGGCAAGACCCCGCCGCGCCGCGGCACCTGGGGCAATGGCGGCATGCCGGCCGGCGTATTCCGCTGCACCGACGGCGAGCTGATGCTGGTGGTCGGCAATGACGGCCAGTTCCAGCGCACCTGCGCCGTGCTCGGCGAGCCCGAGCTCGCGAACGACAAGCGCTTCGTCAAGAACAACGACCGCGTCGTGCACGGCAAGGAGATCATGGCGATCTTCGCCGGGCTGTTCCTGAAGCACCCGGTGGCCTACTGGCTGGAGAAGCTCGAGGAGGCCGGCGTGCCGTCGGGCCCGATCAACAATTTCGAGCAGGTCTTCAGCGATCCGCACGTGCAGTCGCGCGGCATGCGGGTCAAGGTCGACCATCCCTTCGAGCCCAACCTGTCGCTGATCCGCAACGCGCTGACCTTCTCGGGCACGCCGATCACCGAATACCGCGCCCCCCCGCTGCTCGGCGCCGACACCAAGGAAGTCCTGGCGACCATCGGCTATGACGACGCCAAGGTCGAGGGACTGAAGGCGCAGGGGATTCTGTAGGCGCTGACTTCGAGGCCGCGGGCGGTGGAGTTTCTCCGTCATCCTGAGGTGCGAGCTCTTGCGAGCCTCGAAGGATGAACAGCCCCGCTGGTGGCCGTCGACCCTTCGAGACGCGCGCAAGGGCGCGCTCCTCAGGGTGACGGGACCAGGGTCGTCATTCCGCAGAAACACTTCGGCCGATGTCGAACCATCATTGACATCCGCCTGTTAGATTGGCGCCATCGATCCCTCATCGAAGGTGCCAATCATGAAACGCGAAGTGGTCCGCGTCGAGCCGATCTCGAACTGGCTGGAACGCTGGAAGGCGCCGGCATCGGCGGTCACGCGCGCCGGCAACATGGTGTTCGTCTCCGGCCTGCCACCGTTCGATCCCGCAACCGGCGAGATCGCCGCCGGCGCGTCGATCGAGCGGCAGAGCGAGCTGGTGATGGAGCAGCTCAAGCAATGCCTCGAGGCTGCGGGTGCCACGCTCGACAATGTGATGAAGTGCAACGTGTTCTGCACCTCGGCAAAGCACTTCACAACCTTCAACGCAGTCTATGCAAGGTACTTCCCGCACCAGCCGCCGGCGCGGATCTTCGTCTGCATCCCGGAATGGACCGGGCCGTTCGACGTCGAGATCGACTGCATCGCGATGGTCTAGGGGCAGGGCGCCGTAGCGGCATCCTCGCTTCAGAGATCCTGCCGCGTCAGCCGCCCGTGCATCGCGACCGTTCGCGGCGCCGGCTTGCTCGGCACGTCGCCCATCGTCAGTGCCAACACCGAGACCGTGACCACGCGGTCGATGATGGCGCGGACGTCGTCGAGGTCGCATTTGCCTTCCGACAGCCGCAGCAGGCGTTCCTTCTCGCGGATGGTGTGGTGCGCCATCGCGAGTGCGAAGTGCAGGCCCCAATAGAGCTCGGTGTCGCTGCTCGCCGGCATCGCGCGGCGCATCGCGGCGGCGAACTTGCGCAAGTGATCGACCTCGCGATTCTTGATGCGGCGGATCGGCGGCACGGATTCGATCGAGGCGCGGATCATGAAGCGCGCCGCGGTCGAGCCCTCGCGATCCGGCCCGAGGCAGCCGCGCAGGGTGGGGCCGACGAGGGCGCGCATGATGTCCTCGATCGAGGCGCGGCCGCCGCCGTTTTCCTCCGCCGCCCGCAGTTCGTTGAGACGCTCGCGGTTGGTCTGGATGCTGCGGGTGACGAACAGCTCCGCGATCAATTCGTCCTTGGAGCCGAAATGATAGTTCACCGCCGCGAGGTTGACGTTCGCCTCCGCGACGATGTCGCGCAGCGTGACGTCGCCGAAGCCGCGGTCAGCATAGAGCCGCTCGGCGGCGGCGAGAATGGCGGATCGGGTCTGGTCGCTGGCCATGGCTGAGAGCCTCCGGTCATTCCGGGGCGATGCGCAGCATCGAACCCGGAATCTCGCTCCACAATTTCCGGATTCCGGGTTCAGCCCTGCGGGCTGCCTCGGAATGACGAACGCGAGGTTGCATTTCAAACATTTGTATGAAACTATCGTTTGAAGAGCCGGAAATGTCAATCCGCTGATCGCGGGCGGTCTTCCGGCACACCACCGCCGCCCTTCCGCGAACGCCCTTGCGAGCCGCGGAGGCGGGGTCAACAATGTCGATAAATGGCTGCGGCCCAAGTTCACGGCCCAAGTTAGCGGCCCAAGTCTAGGAAACGAGGAGCGTCCCATGGATTTCACGATGTCGCCCAAGCAGAAGGAGTGGCTGGAGCGCGTTCAGGCCTTCATGAAAACGCATGTCCGCCCGGCCGTGCCGATCTACGAGAAGCAGGACGCCGAGGGCCCGCGCTGGAAGGTGATCCCGATCCTCGAGGATCTGAAGAAGAAGGCGAAGGCCGAAGGCCTCTGGAACATGTTCATGCCGCCGTCCTCGCATGAGGACGACGAATTCCATGGCGCGGGATTGACCAATCTCGAATACGCGCTGCTGTCGGAAGAGATGGGTCGCATCTCCTGGGCGTCCGAAGTGTTCAACTGCTCCGCCCCCGATACCGGCAACATGGAAGTGTTCATCCGCTACGGCACCAAGGAGCAGAAGCGCAAATGGCTGCGCCCGCTGATGGACGGCGAGATCCGCTCCGCCTTCCTGATGACCGAGCCTGCGGTTGCTTCGTCCGACGCCACCAACATCGAGACCCGCATCGAGAAGGATGGCGATCACTACGTCATCAACGGCCGCAAATGGTGGTCGTCGGGCGTCGGCGATCCCCGCTGCAAGATCGCGATCCTGATGGGCAAGACCGACTTCAACGCCGCCAAGCATCAGCAGCAGTCGCAGATCCTGGTGCCGCTCGACACCCCCGGCATCAAGGTCGAGAAGATGCTGCCGGTGTTCGGTTTCGACGATGCGCCGCACGGCCACGCCCAGGTGCTGCTCGAGAATGTGCGCGTGCCGAAGGAAAACATCCTGCTCGGCGAGGGCCGCGGCTTCGAGATCGCGCAGGGCCGGCTCGGTCCGGGCCGTATCCATCACTGCATGCGCACCGTCGGCCAGGCCGAGGAGGCGCTGGAGAAGATGGTGAAGCGGCTCGCCTCGCGCACCGCGTTCGGCAAGAAGATCATCGAGCATTCGGTCTGGGAGCAGCGCATCGGCGATGCCCGCACCGACATCGAGATGAACCGTCTGCTCTGCCTCAAGGCCGCCGACATGATGGACAAGGTCGGCAACAAGACCGCGCAGGCCGAGATCGCGATGATCAAGGTCGCGGCGCCCAACATGGCGCTCAAGATCATCGACCAGGCGATTCAGGCCTTTGGTGGCGGCGGCGTCTCCGACGACGCAGGCCTCGCCCGCGCCTATGCCCACATCCGCACGCTCCGTCTCGCCGACGGTCCGGACGAGGTGCACAATCGCGCCATTGCCAGACTTGAACTTCGGAAGTATGCAAACACGTCGCACTGAGCATGATGCGGAACGCATGGCGTTCGCGCGCACATCGTGCTCAGAATGAAAAGAGAGATCAGGCTGGCGTGCCAGCCTGATTGAGGGAGCGCCCCGACGCGCTCCTTGAAAAATCGAGTTGAGGGAGCGTCATCGTGGCGGACGGCGTCAGGAAAGACGAAGAATTTTCCGGCACAAGGGAAGTCGAGGAGCGCCATCGTATCAACGAGGCCAGTCTCGACGCCTGGATGAGGGAACACGTCGAAGGCTATCGGGGCCCGCTCACGGTCCTGCAGTTCAAGGGTGGCCAGTCCAACCCGACCTACAAGCTGGAGACTCCCGGCCGCAACTACGTGATGCGGCGCAAGCCGTTCGGTAAATTGTTGCCGTCGGCGCATGCGGTCGATCGCGAGTTCCGCGTGATCGCGGCGCTTGGCAAGCAGAATTTCCCGGTCGCGAAAGCCTACGCGCTGTGCACCGACGACGCGGTGATCGGCTCGGCCTTCTACATCATGTCGATGGAGGAGGGGCGGGTGTTCTGGGATCCGACGCTGCCGAGCCAGGAGCCCGACGCGCGCCGCAAGATCTTCGCCAGCAAGATCGAGACGCTGGCCAAGCTTCATCTGTTCAATCCCGAGACGATCGGCCTCGGCGACTTCGGCAAGCCCGGCAATTATTTTGCGCGGCAGGTCGATCGCTGGACCAAGCAGTACCGCGCCTCCGAAACCCAGCACATTCCCGAATTCGAGAAGCTCGCCGAGTGGCTGCCGAAAACCGTTCCGGAGCAGAAGCGCGTCTCGATCGTTCATGGCGACTATCGCCTCGACAACATGATCTTCCACGCCACCGAGCCGCGGGTGCAGGCGGTGCTCGACTGGGAACTGTCGACGCTCGGCGATCCCATGGCCGACTTCACCTACCTCTTGATGCAGTGGACCATGCCGGGCCTCGTCAATGCCGACCTCAAGGCATTGAACATTCCGAGCCAGGATGAGGCGGCGCAGATCTACTGCGACGTGACCGGCATCCCGGTGCCCGACCTGAACTGGTATTTCTCCTACAATCTCTTCCGTCTTGCCGGCATCACGCAGGGCATTGCGGGGCGGGTGCGCGACGGCACCGCGTCGAATGCCAAGGCCCTCGAGTCGGCCAAGCGCACCGTGCCGCTGTCGCAGGCGTCATGGGAATATGCGCAGAAGGCCGGCGCAACTTGATCCAAGAAAGCGGCGCGGTCCTCAGGGTTCGCGCCGCTTCTCTTTCTACCTCGCCTCGCGGCGGGGAGAGGTCGGACCGCATGCAGCGAAGCGAAATGCGATCCGGGTGAGGGAGTACCGGACTATCCACGCACATCGCTTGCGGAGAGAACACCTCACCGAAATCCCCGAAGAGCGGCCTTCGCTCGTCTCGAATCCCGGAAGAACGGGGCGAAGGAGCTGTAGGCCGATCGCGATTCCAAGTTCGCGCCGCCGCTGCACGGTGCGGCATGTTTCCGCATTGTAGCCATCTGTGACTTGAGTTCGCGCTGCCGCTTTGGCAAGTCAGTCCGGTCAACGCCCGCCCTGGTCCTGATCGGACATTTTCATTTTGACCCTTTCCTCCAATCTTCGCGGCAGCCTGTTCATGGCTGCGGCCATGGCCAGCTTCACGGTCAACGACACCATCACGAAGGCGGTGTCGGCGGAGCTCAATATCGGCGAGATCCTGCTGGTGCGCGGCCTGGTCGCGATGGTGCTGGTCGCGGCGCTCGCCTGGTACCGTGACGCGCTGCGCAGTTTCAGCGTGCTGCTGATCTGGCCGGTCGGGCTGCGCGTTCTTGGCGAGATCGGCGGCACGCTGACCTATCTCTCGGCGATCGCGCAGATCCCGCTCGCCAATGCCTCGGCGATCTTCCAGGCGCTGCCGCTGGTCATCACGCTCGGCGCGGCGCTGGTGTTCGGTGAGCCGGTCGGCTGGCGACGCTGGCTTGCGATCGCAGCCGGCTTCATCGGCGTGCTCGTCATCGTTCGGCCCGGCGCGGAAGGCTTCAGCCAGGCTGCGCTGCTGGCGCTGGCGTCGGTCGGGTTCTGCGCGGTGCGCGATCTCGCGACCCGCCGCATCCCGAAGCATCTGCCGACGGTGTTCATCACGCTGCTCACCACCGTGACCGTGACGACGGCAGGTGCTGTCGTCCTTGTCCCGCTCGGCGGCTGGCGGGCGCCGTCCGGCAATGCGCTCGGCCTGCTCACATTGGCCGCGGTCCTGATCCTGATCGGTTATCAGTGCATCATCGTGTCACTGCGCACCGGCGACATCTCGGCGGTGGCGCCGTTCCGCTACACCGCGCTGCCGTGGGCGATGCTGACGGGCTATCTCGCCTTCGGCCACCAGCCCGACGGTCCGATGCTCGCGGGTGCCGCGATCATCGTCGCTTCCGGCCTTTATGCCTTCTACCGCGAGCGCAAGCGCGACAAGCTCCGTCCCGCCGCGACCGGACCGGGCCTGCCGCCGGATGGGCTGTGAGGCATCCGTGATCCGTAGGATGGGTGGAGCGCAGCGATACCCATCATGACGCCGCTGATACGAGGTGATGGGTTTCGCTTCGCTCTACCCATCCTACGCAATCATTTGCGAATCACTTCGCACAATGTGCGATCAGCCGTGCGACGAATGCGCCGCAAGCCTCGAGCTGCGACATCTCGACGAACTCGTCCGGCGTATGCGCCTGTGCGATCGAGCCGGGGCCGACCACGACGGACGGCACGTCCGCCATGCTGACGAACAGGCTGGCCTCGGTGCCGAAGGCGACCTTGGCGTGGTCGTTGCGGCCAGCAAATTGCTTGGCGAGCGTGACGATGGCGGCGTCGGCGGCGGTGTCGAGTGCGGGATAATCGAGGATCTCCTCGAAGTCGATGCCGCATTCCGGGTGCCGCTTGCGCATGTCAGGCTCGATCTCGGCCTTCGCCCAGGCGATGATCGCGTCCGTCACCTCTCTCGACTCGGTGATGCCGATGCCGCGGCATTCGAATTCCACCACGCAACTGTCGGGCACGATGTTCAGCGCGGCGCCGCCGTGCACGATGCTGGTGAGCAGGGTCGAGTGCGGGACATCGTAGAGGCTGCCTTGTTCGGCATCCGCGGCCAGCAACGCGGCGCGGCGGCGGATCTCGGTGATGAGGTCGGCGGCATATTCGATGGCGTTGACGCCGTCGGGCGCGATCGAGGAGTGGCGGGCGAGCCCGCGGAAGGTGGCGCGCACGCCGTGCTTGCCTTTGTGCCCGATGATCACCTGCATCTGGGTCGGCTCGCCAACGAAACAGCCGAGCGGCTTGATCGGCTTGCGCGCGACCTCGCGCAGCATCGGCCGCACGCCGACGCAACCGATCTCCTCGTCATAGGAGATGGCAAGATTGATCGGCGTCTTCAGATCGGCCGCGAGCATCTCGGGAACCATCGCGAGGCAAACGGCGACAAAGCCTTTCATATCGGTGGTGCCGCGGCCGTACAGCCGGCCATCGCGCTCGACGAGCTCGAACGGGTTGTGGCTCCAGTCCTGTCCCACAACCGGCACGACATCGGTATGCCCCGACAGCACCAGCCCGGCCTTGTCCTCGGGACCGATCGTGACCCACAACGAGGATTTCTGACCGGTTTCATCGACGATGCGTTGCCCCGTGAGGCCAAGCGAGGCGAGGTAGCGCTCGATGTAGTCGATCAGGGGCAGATTGCTGCGGTCGCTGACGGTGTCGAAGGCGACGAGGTCGGCCAATAGCTTGCGGATGCGGTCGGAACGTTGATTTTGCATTGCCTGTTCGTTTGCGAGGGGATTGTGCGAGGAACTACGCGTGTACGGGCGATCCTCCCAGCGAAGTATAGCAGCTGGTTGGCCTGCCAAGGCCAAGCAATATTCGGACCGTTGCCGGCGGTTATTGCAGGTCCAGGCCTGTAGGATGGGGAGAGCGAAGCGAAACCCATCGAATATATCCGCGCGGCGAGATGATGGGTCTCGTGGAGCTTATCATCGGGTCGCGCGCGTTGCGCGGACCTAGGGCGGAACGAAAGGCAAGACTTGGGCGATTCAAGACTCGGGCGATTCATGTCGCGAGAATGCGAAACCGTATCCCCATTCTCGGCTGTCATCCGCCCGGCTCGGACCGGGCGATCCAGTACGTCGCGGCCTCTCGGCTCAAGCACAGACGTCTCTGGAATACTGGATCACCCGCGCGTGCGCGGGTGATGACACCGCGCATTTGTCATCATGAATCGGAGACCATCCACTGCCGTCGTCCCGGCGAAGGCCGGGACCCATAACCGCGCGACGTCGGAACGACGAGTCCCGCTCACAACCCCGGCTGCGGAGTATGGGTCCCTGCTTTCGCAGGGACGACAGTGGTGGACGTGGCCGCGTCACCACGCCATTCGGACTTCACCGGCCCAGCGAACGGAGAGCGGCCTCGCTAGATCGGCTTGCCCGCATACGGCATCGATGCGGTGAGGCCGCCGTCGACCGGGATGGCCTGGCCGTTGACGTAGGACGCATCATCGCTTGCCAGGAACAATCCCATCGCGGCGAGCTCGTGCGGCTGGCCGGCGCGCTTGAGCGGATTGAGCTGGCCGATCTTGTCCTGGGTGCCGCGCTCCTTGGCGCGATCGAACACCGGCTTGGTCATGCCGGTTTCGATCAGGCCCGGGCACACCGCATTGATGCGCACGCCGGTGCCGGAGAGCGAGTAGGCGGTGGTCTGCACCAGGCTGATGACGCCGGCCTTGCTCGCGCCGTAGGGATGTCCGCTGGCACCCGACTTCAGGCCCGCGACGGAAGCGGTGCAGACGATCGAGCCAAAGCCCTGCCTGGTCATGTGCGGGATCGAATGCTTGATCGCGAGGAACGGGCCGATCAAATTGACGCGCAGCACTTCCTGCCAGTGTTCGACGGTCTGGTCGGCGAGCGGGACGAGGCCGCCGCTGACACCGGCATTGGCCCAGATCGCATCGAGCTTGCCGTACTTCGAAACCGCCTTCTCGATGAAGGCCTTCACGTCGCTCTCCGAGCCGGCATCGGCGGTGACGGCCTCGACGGTGCCGCCGGCATCGCGCACCAGCTTGGCGGTCTCGTTCACGCCCTCGGTTCGATCGACCGCGATCAGCTTGGCGCCTTCCCTCGTGAACAGCAGCGAGGCGGCGCGGCCGATGCCGCTGCCAGCGCCGGTGATGATGACGGATTTGCCTTCGAGGCGACCCATGAGTTTCTCCCTGTTCACGTGATCCGTGGCGCCTCTGCCGCGCGACGGAATTCAAACAAAATTTCAAACGTCCGAAGCACTTGAGACGATGTGCGGCGTGACGTACAGCGAGACGGGACACTATTGAAGGGCTCATCCGATGTCCAATCCAGACAAGCCTGACGTAAAGGTGACGCGGTGGTGGTGGGTTCGCCACGCGCCGGTGCGCAGCGACGGCGGCAACATTTACGGACAGGAGGATATCGACTGCGACACCGGCGATGTCGAAGTGTTCGAGGCGGTCGCCAAAATGCTGCCGCGCGATGCGGTCTGGTATTCGAGCAATTTGAAGCGCACGCACAAGACCGCGGACGCGATCTGGGCTGCCGGGTTTCCAAAGCCGGAAAGCATGACGCAGGAACGCGACTTCGCCGAGCAGCATCTCGGCCAGTGGCAGGGTATGAACCGCGCCGCGTTTCTCGCCAGTCGTCCGCCGGGTACGGCCTGGTTCGCCGACGTCAACGATCCCGCGCCCGGCGGCGAGAGCTACATGGATCTCTACACCCGCGTCTGCCGCACCATTGTGCGGATCACCGCCGCGGAAGCGGGCAGGAATATCATCGCCGTCGGCCATGGCGGCGTGATCAAGGCCGCGGTCGGGCTGGCGCTCGGCGGCCAGCCGGACAGGGGGCTGTCGTTCGATATCGATAATGTCTCGGTGACGCGACTTGATCACATCGCGAGCGCAGGCCTGTCGACCTGGCGCTTGCCGATGGTGAACCAGCAGCCGTGGATTGCCGATCCGCGCCACGCCGCGATGCATCAGCCATCCGGGCCTGAAGTCAGGCCGGCGAGCAAGCTTGCGTGATTGCTGCTATCGCAACCCCACGACGCTGCTTAAGCTCACCGCAGAATTCAAACACCGTAACATCAGGGAGAGAAACATGACCTTGTTCGACATGAAGGGAAAAGTCGCCGTCATCACCGGCTCGACGCGCGGCATCGGACGCGCGATCGCCGAGCGCATGGCCGAGCACGGCGCCAAGGTCGTGATCTCCTCGCGCAAGGCCGACGTCTGCGAGCAGGTGGCGAAGGAGATCAACGACAGCTACGGCAAGGGCACCGCGGTTGCGATCGCGGCCAACATCTCGTCGAAGGAAAACCTGCAGAACCTGGTCGACGAGAGCAACCGCGCCTTCGGCAAGATCGACGTACTGGTCTGCAACGCGGCGTCCAATCCTTACTACGGTCCGCTCGCCGGCATCTCCGACGATCAGTTCCGCAAGATCCTCGACAACAACATCGTCGCCAACAACTGGCTGATCTCGATGGTGGTGCCGCAGATGATCGAGCGCAAGGACGGCTCGATCATCATCGTGTCCTCGATCGGCGGCCTGAAGGGCTCGACCATCCTCGGCGCCTACGCGATCTCCAAGGCCGCCGACATGCAGCTCGCGCGCAACCTCGCCTGCGAATACGGCAAGCACAATATCCGCGTGAACTGCATCGCGCCCGGCCTGATCAAGACCGACTTTGCGAAGGCGCTGTGGGACAATCCGGACAATTTGAAGGCCTCGACCGCGCGCTCGCCGCTGCTGCGGATCGGCGTGCCGGACGAGATCGCGGGCGCCGCCGTGATGATGGGCTCGCGCGCCGGCGATTTCATGACCGGCCAGACCATCGTGATCGACGGCGGCGCGACGATCAGCTGACGTCTTCGTTGGCGCGCAAAGCGCGCCACGCACTCAAGGTGTCATCACCCGCGAAAGCGGGTGATCCAGTACGCCGAGGCCTCTCGATTCATCACGACTGCCGCGGCGTACTGGATGCCCCGCATGCGCGGGGCATGACAGTGTTGAGGACGAGGGGAGCGCGGCGATTACTCCACCGCCGCGTACACGCCGCTGCGCACCAGCGAGCGGGTATATTCGCGCTGGCCCGGGCCCTGCATCATGAAGACCGCGATCAGGTCTTCGCTCGGATCGATCCAGAAGAACGTGCCGGCCATGCCGCTCCAGAAATACTGGCCGACCGAGCCGGAGAACGGCGCGATGCCCTGCTGCATGCGCACGGCGAAGCCGAGGCCGAAACTGTGGCCGGGCGACACCAGCGTGCCCCGAATCGTGACGCCGGCGCCGAGGTGATCGGAGGCCATGAATTCGAGCGTCTTGCGGCCGATGATCCTGGTGCCGTCGAGCGAGCCGCCGTTCAGCAGCATCTGCGCGAAGCGGGCGTAGTCCATCGTGGTCGAAACCAGTCCGCCGCCGCCGGATTCCATCGCCGGCTGCTCCAGCATGTTGAACAGCTGCACCTTCTCGCTGGTCCAGGGATCGTTGGCAAACGCCTCGGCGAGGCGGCCGGCATTGGCTTCCCCGGTATGGAAGGCGGTCTCGGTCATCTGCAGCGGCGAGAGGATGCGCTCAGTGAGGAACGCGCCGAGCGTCTTGCCGCTGACGACCTCGATGATGCGGCCGAGGATGTCGGTGGACCGGCTGTAGTTCCACTCGGCGCCGGGCTGGCAGACCAGCGGCATGCCGGCGAGCATGGTGGCGTGCTCGGCATTGGTGATCTTTCGGCTGCGCAGCCGCGACTGCTGGTAGAGCTGCTGCACCGGGCCGTTGCCGGTGTGGTCATAAGTAAGTCCAGACGTGTGGCGGAGCAGGTCCTGGATCGTCATCTGCCGCTGCACGGGTACCAGCTCGAGCTTGCCGTTGTTCTCGACGCCGACCTTGGTCTCGGCGAATTCGGGGATGAACTTCGCGACGGGGTCGTTGAGCAGGAAGTGGCCGTCCTCCAGCAGCTGCATGATGCCGACCGAGACGATCGGCTTGGTCATCGAGAAGATGCGGAAGATCGTGTCATGGGCCATCGGCGCCGAGGCGGTCGGGCTTTGCCGGCCGATCGCGTCGAACCAGCCGATCTGGCCGCGCCGCGCCACCAGCACCGTCACGCCGGGCACGGTTCCCTTGTCGACCTCGCGGCGGAAGGTGTCGGACATCGCCTGCAGCCGCGCACTCGATAGTCCGATCGATTCGGGCTTGGCGAGGGGGAGGGAGGGGGTGGTCGGGCTGGCGGCGTGCTTGGTGGCGGTTTGGGCGTTCATGGTCTCTCCCTGGTTCTTGATTCTTGCGGCGAGGTGCCGACGTGGGGTGATCTTTGGGATGATCGCCGAAGTCTGGCGCAGAAGTTTTGCAATGAACAGAAGCTTCACCGCTTCGCCCTTGCAAACCGGCCATGCCCTGTGCTTGAAACGGCGCGAACCGGCGGCGACGCTGGTTCCCTGCAGGAGTGTAGCTCAATTGGTAGAGCACCGGTCTCCAAAACCGGGGGTCGCAGGTTCGAGCCCTGCCACTCCTGCCAGCTTTTACCCAATCATTTGAAGGTGTTGGCCGAGGTCCCCGACCCCGGCCATGATCATGTTTGCCTACTTGATGAGCGGGCAGCCGCCGTCCTTCAGCGGCCGGAACGCCTGGTCGCCGGGCACTTCGGCGAGCACCTTGTAGTAATCCCACGGCGCCTTCGATTCCTCGGGCTTCTTGACCTCGAACAGGAACATCGAGTGCACCATGCGGCCGTCCTCGCGCACCACGCCGTTGTCGGTGAAGGCGTCGCGGACCGGGGTCGCGCGCATCTTGGCCAGCACCGGCTTGGTCTCCTTGGTGCCGGCGGCCTTCACCGCGTTGAGGTAGTGCAGGGTGGCGCTGTAGGTCGCGGCCTGGTTCATCGTCGGCATCCGCTTCATGCGCTCGAAGAAGCGCTTGCCGAAGGCGCGGGTGCGGTCGTTGAGGTCCCAGTAGTAGGCCTCGGTGATGATCAGGCCCTGCGCGAGCTTCAGCCCGAGGCTGTGGATATCCGAGATGAACATCACGATGCCGGCGAGGTTCTGCCCGCCCGCGACGATGCCGAATTCGGAGGCCTGCTTGATGGTGTTGATGGTGTCGGCGCCGCCATTGGCCATGCCGATGATCTTGGCCTTCGAGGCCTGCGCCTGCAGCAGGAAGGACGAGAAGTCCGGCGTGTTGAGCGGATGCCGCGCGCTGCCGAGCACCTTGCCGCCGGCGGCGCGGACCACGTCGCCGGTGTCGCGCTCGATCGAATGGCCGAACAGATAGTCGGCGGTGATGAAGAACCAGGTATCGCCGCCGTTCTTCACGATCGCGCTGCCGACGGTGTGGGCATTGGCGTAGGTGTCGTAGGTCCAGTGCAGTGTGTAGGGCGAGCAGGACTTGCCGGTGATGTCGGAGCTCGCCGCATCCGTCACGATCATGATCTTCTCGAACTGCTTCGACATCTCCATGCCGGCGAGCGCGGTCGCCGAAGTCGGCATGTCGATGATCATGTCGACATTCTCGGCCTCGTACCATTTGCGGGTGATGGTGGCGGCGACGTCGGCTTTGTTGAGGGCGTCGGCGGTGACGAGCTCGATCGGCTTGCCGAACATCGACCCGCCGAACTCCTCGATCGCCATCTTGGTGGCCTCGACATTGCCGGCGCCGCCGATGTCCGAATAGACCGACTGGAAATCCGTGAGCACGCCGATCTTGAGCGGCGCCTGCTGCGCGAGCGCCGGCCCTGCCAGCACAGCCGCGATCAGGCCGGCGGCGGACAGATTCGTGACGATGGATTTCATGATGGCGTGCCTCCCCGAAGGTGTTCTTATCAGTTTGTCCGACAAAGCTAGATTTGCCCGGTTCCGGTGTCAATTCCGGCCGCTTGGGTGCGACAATCAGGCCGGATATTGCTCATTTGACGCCCCAAGGGCCTTCGCCTATCCTTTGTCCGACAAACGACAATCGGGAGCCGGGGGAGCTTAGATGCCCACCACGCCGCTGTTCCGGCGCATCGATGTCGCGCCGGCCTATCAGAAGGTCGCCGACGCGATCGAACGCGAGATCATCAACGGCCGGATCAAGCCGGGCGAGCCGATCGGCACCGAGCAGCAGCTGGTCGCGCAGTTCGGCGTCAACCGCTCGACGGTACGCGAAGGCATTCGCGTGCTCGAGGAGGGCGGGCTGATCCGCCGCGATTCCAGCCGCCGACTGCAGGCTTGCCTGCCGCGCTACAACAAGCTCGCGACGCGACTGTCCCGTGCACTGATCCTGCACGAGGTGACGTTCCGCGAACTGTTCGAGACCTCGATGACGCTGGAGGTCGCGAGCGTCGAGGGCGCGGTGGAGCGCGCGACCGACGAGAACATCGCCGAGCTCGCCGGCAATCTCGAACGCAGCGCTGATGTCATCGGCAATCCGGCGGAGCTTGCCGAGTGCGACGTGGAATTCCACGTGCTGATGGCCAAGGCCTCGCAGAACCGTGTGCTGCAGCTCGCCCGCGAGCCCGCCGCGCAGCTGTTCTTTCCAACCACCGAAATGATCGTCGGCGGCGTGCCGGAGGGCGGCGCGCGCCTCGTCGAGGCGCATCGCCATATCCTGGATGCGATCAAGCGGCGCGACAAGGAGGCCGGCGTGCTGTGGACGCGGCGGCACCTGCAGGACTGGCGGCGTGGCTTCGAGAAGATCGCCTCGCTCGATCGCTCGGTCGAGCACACCTACATGGAACACGCTTACGCCGCGCGGCAATAGCGACGGCGCGGCCAAGACAAGCGGCCAAGACAAGACGAAAACAAGACCACGACAACAAGCACATTCGGGAGGGACAAATGAGCGGAGACATCGCAGCAACCATCCAGCGCGCCCGCGAGCACAGCATCGGCGATCTGTTGCGCCGGTCGGCGAAGCGCTACCCCGGCAAGACCGCGCTGATCTGCGGCGCGGTAAGCTGGAGCTTTGCGGAGATGGACGCGATCTGCAATCGGCTCGGCCGAGGCTTGCTCGCGCTCGGCGTTGCGAAGGGCGATCGCGTCGCGGTGCTGTCGCGCAACTCGCACGGCTTCGCCGCGCTGCGCTTTGCGGTGGCCCGGATCGGCGCGATCCTGGTGCCGATCAACTTCATGCTCAATTCGGACGAGATCAATTTCATCCTCGCCAATTCCGGCGCCAAGCTGCTCGCGGTCGGCCCCGACTTCGTGGAGACGGCGCATGCCGCCGCCGCCAAGGGCTCGGCGGTCGAGACCCTGATCTGGCTGCCGGGCGAGGATCCGGCCACCGCGCCCGAAGGTATCACGACGTTCGACAGCCTGCTGCACAGCGACGCGTCGGCGCCGGAGGCGTCGGTGGACAGCCGCGATCCCGCGCAGATCATCTACACCAGCGGCACCGAGTCGCTGCCGAAGGGCGCGATCCTCACCCACGAAGCCGTCATGTGGCAGTATGTCAGCTGCATCATCGACGGCGGCATGGCGACGGACGACACGGTGCTGCACGCGCTGCCGCTCTATCACTGCGCGCAGCTCGACGTTTTCCTGGGGCCCGCGATCTACCTCGGCGCCACAAGTCTCATTACCGGCAAGCCGGTGCCTGACAATGTCCTGGCGCTGATCGCGGCCCACAAGATCAATTCGTTCTTCGCGCCGCCGACGATCTGGATCGCGATGCTGCGCTCGGGCGCGTTCGACCGCACCGACCTGTCGACCCTGCGCAAGGGTTACTACGGCGCTTCGATCATGCCGGTCGAGGTGCTGCTCGAGTTGCAGCGGCGGCTGCCCGAGGTGAAGTTCTGGAATTTCTACGGCCAGACGGAGATCGCGCCGCTCGCGACCGTGCTGACGCCGGAGGACCAGCTGCCGAAGGCGGGCTCGGCCGGCAAGCCCGCGATCAATGTCGAGACGCGGGTGGTCAGGCCGGACATGACCGACGTCGGGGTCGGGGAGGTCGGCGAGATCGTGCATCGCTCGCCGCATCTGTTGTCCGGCTATTACAACGATCCGGTCAAGACCGCGGCCGCGTTCGCCGGCGGCTGGTTTCATTCCGGCGATCTCGCGACCATTGATGCCGACGGCTACATCACCGTCGTCGATCGCGTGAAGGACATGATCAAGAGCGGCGGCGAGAATGTCGCGAGCCGCGAGGTCGAGGAGATGATCTATCGCCTGCCTTCGGTGTCGGAGGTTGCGGTGGTCGGGCTGCCCGATCCGCGCTGGATCGAGGCGGTGACCGCGATCGTCGTGGTCAAGGCCGGCGAAAGCCTCGATGCCGATATGGTGATCAAGCATTGCGCGGCGTCGATGGCTCATTTCAAGGTGCCGAAGCAGGTCATCTTCGTGGATGCCTTGCCGAAGAATCCGAGTGGCAAGCTGCTCAAGCGTGAGCTGCGCCAGCGCTATGTCGGCGGCGCCACGCTGGACCAGGCGGTGCAGAAGAGCTTCGCCGGCTAGGCGGCGGTCTACTGGCCAGCCGTCGCCGGCGCCTTGTCCGACCATTCCGGCGGCAAGCCAAGCTTGCCGGCGGCCATTCCGACCAGGCCGGGACTGCGGCCGAACGCCTCGCAGGCCGCGTATTTCGGTTTGCCGCCGAGCGTCGCGCCAATCTTGTCGAACGATGGCAGCTCTGGCGCCTTTCCGAACGGCGTGCTGCCGGTGACGACGAGCTTGCTGAAATCGTCGCTGAAGGAAGGGGCGAGATCGTAGGCGTCACCGGCGCTCGAGACCATGGGCGAGTTGGTGAACGAATTCGCCCCGCGGGCCCAGATCATCGCCGCCTGCTGGCGGCTGGCCTGATCGCGCACCTCGGCTTCGACGGTCAGGCTGCCAAGCCCGACCGGCAACCGCGGCACCGGTACCGGCACGCCTGCGCCGAGCGCGCTCGGCAGGAAGCTGACCACCTTGGAAGTGCCCGCCGCGACCTCGTCGGTGGGCGCCGCCTGGGTGACAAGCGCGTGCAACGACAAATCCGCAGGATGATCGGCACCAACGACCTGAAGCCGCTCGCTCAGGCCGACGCACAGCGAACGATCGATCGCGTTGGCCACCAGGTGCCGCTGCTCCTGCGACAGCGTCGGCGACGCTGCCTGCGAGAAGGTCGTCGGGACGATCCGCACCGTCTTCGCAGCGAGGACCTCGTCCTTGTTGACGCGAACCAGCGATTTCGCCAGCACTCCGCCGGACGGCGTGAGATTGTCGTAGGATGCCAATGACCCGCCCCGCGTCATCGGTGCGCTGGCACAGCCCGACAACAACGCCACCACTACCGCAGCGGTGGCAAGCAGGGACGGCCAATTGGGCTGACCATTGCGCGACGCCCGGCTCGTGCTCTGCGCATCAGTCGCAGCGCCCGGCAGAAATTCGATTCTCATGTACCCCTCGAACGACCGCTCACCCCACGAACGATCGGACGTCACGATAGGGCAGGGCCGCCCGGGTCGGGATTAAGAGATATTAAGTCAGATGTAGCTCGCGAAACCGCGCGACCTATTTGAGCCACATTTGGCCGTGCAGGCTTAACAAAACGCTATATTTGCGCGCTGCGCATCCGGGGCCGAGGCCTCTAAAATGCCGTGATGCAAATCCTGGAATACGACCTCGTGGCTTTCCCCGTCACCAACGCACGCATCCTCTGCGTCGAGGACGATGCCGATATCGCGCGCATGTTGGCTGAGGTGCTTGAGGACAACGGCTTCCGACCGGTGCTGGTCGGCTCGGCCGTGGAGATGGACGCGCTGCTCAAGCGCGAGAGCTTTGATCTCGTCGTACTCGACGTGATGCTGCCGGGCGAGGATGGGCTGAGCATCTGCCGGCGCCTGCGCATGTCGTCTTCGATTCCGATCATCATGGTCACCGCGCGCGGCGAGGACATCGACCGCATCCTCGGCCTCGAGCTCGGTGCCGATGACTACGTCACCAAGCCGTTCAATTCGCGCGAGCTGGTCGCCCGCATCCGGGCATTGCTGCGCCGCGTCGAGAGCGGCGCCTCGTCGCGGTCACGGCCGCGTCCGCTGACCTTTGCCGGATGGCGCATCAACCCCACCACCCGCGAGCTGCATGACCCCGCGGGCGTTCGGATCACGCTGACCGGTGCCGAGTTCGATCTGCTGCTGGCGTTCTGCCGCAATCCTGGGCAGGTGCTGTCACGTGAGCAATTGATCGAGCAGGCCTTCGGCGGCCTGATCGCATCGGTCGAGCGCAGCGTCGACGTTCACATCAGCCGCATCAGGCAGAAGATCGAACCGGATCCGAAGGACCGCTCGATGATCAAGACGGTGCGGCTCGGCGGCTACGTGTTCACGCCCGCGGTCGAGCCGCTCTGATGGGATGGGCGCAGCGGCTGATGCCGCGCAGCATCGCCGCGCAGCTCATGAGCCTCGTCGCGCTCTCGGAATTGATCGGCATCATGCTCGCAGCTGTGACCGTCATCTTTCTGTTCGATTCTCCCTCGGTCAACGACACGCAGAAGTTTCTTGCCGGGCGGGTCGCGGAGCTCACGCAGCTTCTGCGTTTCACGAAGACGCCCGTCGATGCCGAAGAACTGCTGGCGGCAGCCAGGCGCGGCGGTCTCGACGCCAGGCGCGTCGCGTTGAGCGAACTCGTGCCTCGGACGGTCGGTGAGACGCGGCCGTTTTCCATAAGAGCGTTTCGGCAGCTGGCGGCCGAGTCCGGAATTGAGTTGCTGGAAGAACTGCGCCATCCGGCGGGCTCGTCGTCACAGGTGCTCGTGAAGCTCGACGACGGCCACGCGTTGATGGCCGACGTTGCGGTCAAGGGCGGCTTCTGGTCCTTTTTGCTCCGCCCGGTGGCAGGAGGCGGGATCATCGTGCTGATCTCGATGCTGCTGCTGTCGGTCTATGCGGTGCGTTGGGTGATTGCGCCGCTGGCCGATGTCGCGCGTGCCGCGACCTCGTTCGGCCGCTCGCCGCGGGCTCCCGAGGTGTTGCGCCGGCGCGGTCCGCTCGAAATCGCCCAGGTCGCCGACGCGCTGAACGACATGCGCACGCGTATCGCAGCGCTGCTCGACGACCGCACCCGCATGCTCGCCGCCATCAGTCATGACCTGCGGACGCCGCTGACCCGGCTCAGGCTGCGTACCGAGCGCGTCGGCGACGACACCCTGCGCCCTGCGATGCTGGGCGATATCGCCAAGATGACGCGCATGATCAACGAGACCCTGGAGTATCTGCGCGAGGATGCTCGCTCGGAGGCGGCGTCCTTCATCGACCTGCCGAGCTTCCTGCAGACCATCTGTTCGGACTTCGCCGACATGGGCCACGCGGTATCCTATGTCGGGCCGGCGCGTCTGCCTTATGCCTGCCGGCCCCGCGCGCTGTCGCGCGCCGTCACCAATATCGTGGAGAATGCGGTCAAGCACGGCAGCAAGGTCGCGGTGACGCTTCGCCCCATGGAGGCCGGCCACATCGAGATCGAGGTGGCCGACGACGGTCCGGGCATTCCGCCGGCGCTGCACGACAAGGTATTCGAGCCCTTCTTCAAGGCCGACAGCGCCCGGCAGGAGGGGGGCTTCGGGCTGGGGCTATCGATCGCGCAGGATATCGCCAAGCGCCATGGCGGCAGCATCGCGTTGAGGCTGCGGGAGCCGAGCGGACTGCTCGTATCGATGCTGCTGCCGCCAAAACCCGGCCTGGCCTAGAGGAGGCGAGACGGACGACGCTGATCGCGCCAGGACGCCAGGGGATTGCAGGGCGCCGGCTAAGCCCTTGATTTGGAGAGACCAATGCCCGATCTGCCCGAACCGGGCGGGCGCCGGGTCGGACCCCGTCGACCTTGACGTTTGGCCGGTCTCGCAGTAGATACCCGGCACTCGCAGCCGGCCCGCTTTGATGGCGGATATCCGGCGCGGCCTAATTCCCCGAACATTCGAGCTCGTTTATCGGCTCAACCTTCCAAACGAGGGCTGGGTCCGCAAGGTCGGCTGTTCGGATTCCTTGAAACGTTGCAATCGTCCGGAGACGGACGCGGATCTCACGATGGCTTTCAGCCCGTTCAAATTCCTGCAGGAAGTGCGCTCGGAGACCGCCAAGGTCACCTGGCCGACGCGCCGCGAGACGACCATCACCACCATCATGGTGTTCGTGATGGTGGCGCTGGCCTCGGTCTTCTTCTTCGCCGCAGATCAGATCATTCGTTATCTGATTACCCTGATACTGGGCATCCACTGATGAGCATGGGAACTCAATTGATGGACAAGCGCTGGTACATCGTTCACGCCTATTCGAACTTCGAGAAGAAGGTTCAGGAATCCATCCGCGAGCAGGCCAAGCAGCGCGGGCTGGAAGAGCTGTTCGAGCAGATTCTCGTGCCGACCGAAAAGGTCACCGAGGTGCGGCGCGGCCGCAAGATCGATGCCGAGCGCAAGTTCTTCCCGGGCTATGTGCTGGTGAAGATGAAGCTGACCGACGAGGCGTTCCATCTGATCAAGAACACCCCGAAGGTGACCGGCTTCCTCGGCGCGGAAAACAAGCCGATGCCGATCTCGGAGGCCGAGGCGATGCGGATCCTGCACCAGGTGCAGGAGGGCGTGGAGCGCCCGAAGGCGTCGGTGTCGTTCGAAATCGGCGAGAACGTGCGCGTGGCCGACGGCCCGTTCGCTTCGTTCTCCGGCGTGGTGGAAGAAATCGACGAGGCGCGCTCGCGCGTGAAGGTCGCGGTGTCGATCTTCGGCCGCGCGACGCCCGTGGAACTGGAATTCGGTCAGGTCGAAAAGGTGGTCTGACCGGACGGCGCGGGGTATATGCCTCGCGTCAAGTAGAGAGGCCGTGGGAGGGAGGAGGCGGTCGCCAGCCCCTTCAACCGAACCACGGAACCTGAAACCGCCGGCCCGTCCGGCACAACAGGAGTGATAAATGGCAAAGAAGGTGACCGGATACCTGAAGCTTCAGGTCCCGGCCGGTGCGGCGAATCCTTCGCCCCCGATCGGTCCCGCGCTTGGTCAGCGCGGTCTGAACATCATGGAGTTCTGCAAGGCGTTCAACGCGCAGACCCAGAAGGAAGAGAAGAACACCCCGATCCCGGTGATCATCACCATCTATGCGGACCGGTCCTTCACCTTCGAGATGAAGACCCCTCCGATGTCCTACTTCCTCAAGCAGGCCGCCAAGATCCAGTCCGGATCGAAGGCGCCGGGCCGTGACAAGGCCGGCAAGGTGACCAAGGCGCAGGTGCGCGAGATCGCCGAGAAGAAGATGAAGGACTTGAATTGCGACACCATCGAATCGGCCATGAAGATGGTCGAGGGCTCTGCCCGTTCGATGGGTCTGGAAGTTGCGGGGTAACGGGCCATGTCAATCGGAAAGCGTTTGAAGAAGGCCCGCGAGGGCGTCGATCGCGAGAAGCTCTATCCGCTCGCGGATGCCATCAAGATGGTCAAGGAGCGCGCCAAGTCGAAGTTCGACGAGACGATCGAGATCGCGATCAATCTCGGCGTCGACCCGCGCCATGCCGACCAGATGGTCCGCGGCGTCGTCAACCTGCCGAACGGAACCGGCCGTACGCTTCGCGTCGGCGTGTTCGCGCGCGGCGCCAAGGCTGAGGAAGCCAAGGCCGCCGGTGCCGACGTCGTCGGTGCCGAAGACCTGGTCGAGAAGGTGCAGGGCGGCGCGATCGATTTCGATCGTTGTATCGCCACGCCCGACATGATGCCCCTGGTCGGCCGCCTCGGTAAGGTGCTCGGTCCGCGCGGCATGATGCCGAACCCGAAGATCGGCACCGTGACCATGGACGTCACCAACGCCGTGAAGGGTGCCAAGGGCGGCTCGGTCGAGTTCCGCGTCGAGAAGGCCGGCATCGTGCAGGCCGGCATCGGCAAGGCCTCGTTCTCCGAGGACAAGCTGGTCGAGAACGTCAAGGCGCTTGCAGACGCCGTCTCCAAGGCGAAGCCGGCGGGCTCCAAGGGCACCTACATCCAGCGCGTGGCGGTTTCCTCCACCATGGGCCCGGGCGTGAAGGTCGAGCCGGGCACGATCCTCGGCTGAGATCCTTGGCCGTGACGAGATAAAGAGGGGCGGGACCGGGCAACCGGTTCCGCCCTTTGTTTTTGCCAAAGCGTTTTCAAGCGAAGTGGCTACCGGTTCGCGTGAAGAAAACGCGCCAAGACAAGATCTGAAGCCTCTCGCAAGAAAGAACAACAATGCCCGATAAGGTCCTGGTTTATTCACGCTTTCCCAAGGCCCAGCTGATCCGCTTCGGCGAGCGCTATGAGCTGCTGAACGCGGCGGGCAAGCGATTGGACGAAGCGTTCCCGGCGGCCGAGCTCGCCGATATCAGCGCCATGATCACCGCGGGCGGCACGGCGCTCGGCACGGAGGCCATGGACATGCTGCCGAAGCTCGGCGCGATCGTCTGCTACGGCACCGGCTATGACGGCGTCGATCTCGCCGCTGCCGCCAGACGCGGCATCGCGGTCGGCCACAGCCCGGGGGCCAATGCGGCCTCCGTCGCCGACACCGCGGTCACCTTGATGCTGGCGTCGGTGCGGCGGCTGCTGGTGGCTGACGATTACGTGCGGGGCGGCGACTGGGCCGGTGCAAAGCCCTCGCCGATGATGCGGCCGCAGGCCGGCATGCGCGGCCGCAAGGTCGGCGTCTACGGCATGGGCGAGATCGGCCGCAAGATCGCCGCCCGCGTCGCCGCCTTCGAGACCGAGGTCGGCTATTTCAGCCGCTCGAAGCACGAGGTGCCCTATCAATACTTTCCGACGCTGGAGGCGCTCGCCGATTGGTGCAGCGTGCTGCTGGTGGCCGTCCGCGCCGGCGCCGAGACCGAGCATGCGGTCAATGCCGACATCCTGCGCCGGCTCGGCAGCGACGGGTTCGTCGTCAACATCGCGCGCGGCTCGGTCATCGACGAGAAGGCGCTGGTCGCAGCGTTGACCGACGGCGTGATCGCCGGAGCCGGCCTCGACGTCTTCGCGAGGGAGCCACATGCGCCCGATGCGCTGACCGCGTTGCCGAACGTGGTGCTGTCGCCGCATCTCGGCGGCCACACGCTGGAATCGCACGTCGCCATGCAGGATTGCGTGCTGGCCAATCTCGACGCGTTCTTTGCCGGCAAGCCGCTCGCCTATCCGGTGGCGACGGCGTCCTGACCGGAGCTTCAGCTCCGGCGCGGCGCGTGGCGCAGCTTGTCCGGGTTGCGGACGATGTAGATCGCCGCAATCCGGCCAGTCTCGCCGTCGATCGCCATGCTCAGCGTGTGGTCGACTTCGCCATCGAGGAAGATCAGCGCGCCCGCGCTGCCATTGACCAGCATCGGTTCGACGCGAACCTCGCTGCCGGCGTTCTTGCCGGCGATACCGATGATGAAGCGGACGATCTTCTCTGCCCCCTTGATCGGCTTCAGCGCCGCCAGCTTGCGGCCGCCGCCGTCGGTGATCGCGATGGCATCCGCGCGCAGCAGGTTGGCGAGGGCGGAGACGTCGCCGCTGGCCGCGGCCTTGCAGAATGCCGTCAGCAGCCGTGCGTGGCCTTCGGGTGGCTCGACGGGAACAGGGCGGTTGTCGCGGACCGATCGGCGGGCGCGCGCGGCGAGCTGCCGGCAGGCCGCCTCGCTGCGCTCGAGGGTGCGGGCAACTTCCGCGAATGGCCGGTCGAACACGTCGTGCAGCAGGAACGCGGCGCGCTCGAGCGGCGTCAGGGCGTCGAGCGCCAGCATCAGCGCGAAGGAGAGATCGTCGGCGAGTTCGGTCGCCGCCTCGGCCGACAGCGTCTCGTCGAACACCGGCTCGGGCAACCAGGCGCCGACATAGACTTCGCGCTGGGCGCGGGCGCTCTTCAGCCGGTCGAGGCAAAGCCGGGTCACCACGGTGACGAGGAACGCCTCGGGATTGCGGACGTCGTCCGCCGCGGCGAAGCGCAGCCAGGCGTCCTGGACCACATCGTCGGCATCGCCGCGGCTGCCGAGCATGCGATAGGCAAGCCCGGTCAGCCGCGCCCGATACGGCGCCAGCGGGTCGCGCTCAGGCGGCCTGCTTGATGACATCGATCTGATGGCCGGCCACGGTCACGCGGCGACACTCCCTGGCATATCCCAGCGCCAGCTTCATCATGGGGAAGATGCGGCCGATTTGTAGGGCCATGGCGAGGTCGATCACGCCTTTTTCGCCCCAGCGCGCGCGAACCGCGTCGCGGCAGGCGTCATCGTCGGCCGAGCGTTGCACGATCGCGTCGGCGAAGTGGAAGCCGAGCGCGGTGTCCGCGGTCATGGCGGCAACATCGCGCCGGAGCACGGCGGTGACCTGCCGCTCCGCCACTCCTGCCTCGATCGCCATGTCGACGACCAGTTGCGCGCAGGGACCGCAATCTTCCGCCAGCGCGCCGGTGAGCTTGGCGGCGTAGAAGGCCTCAACCGGCGCGACCGCGCGGTAGGCGGCGGCCTTCATCGCGCCGGCGAATTTGAAGAACGCGGCGGGCGATTCCTTCAGCATGATCTCGAGATAGGTGGTGTCGTAGCCGTAGCGCCTGGAATAGGCGCGCAGCATGCGGCGCGCGATGAAGCTACGCATGTCGTTCTCCTTGATTTGGCAGGGCGGAATAGAGGGCGAGCGCCGCGGGCAGGACGACCGCCACCAGATCGGATGCGGCATGGCGGTCGTGGCCGCCGGCGATCATCACGAGATGCAGCAGGCCGTGGCCGGCCAGGAACGCGGCGCCCGCGACCGCTGCCGGCCACCAGGCCGGCCACAAGGCTCGCGCCGCCAAGCCGAGCCCGGCCACGATGAAGGCAATGCCGACGTCCTGGACCAAATGAGGGTTGAACGGACCGGTATCGGCGGCGCCGGGCACCAGCGACCACCAGAGGGAACCGGCCGACAGCATCACCAGCCCATTGGCGAGGTTGAAGAGGGCGAGAATTCCTGCAATCCATCGTTTCATGCGAGCCTCCAGCGCCCAGACGAGCGACGGCATTGGAGCGTGACGTCGTCCGGGGAAGAAATTTTTCGCTGGGCCGGGCAGGTCGCCGAACTGGTCTGAAATTTGCTCTTGGCAAGCAGGGCAGGACCGGCTACATAGCGCCTTCCGGGCGTGCTGGCACTTGCTGGCATGTCCGTGCTCGCAATCCGAAAACCTGAGATGATAGGAGATCATTCCTTTCCGCATGCCCGCAAGGATGCTCGAAAGGAAGGAGACCCGTCGCCTTCAGAGGAATGAGAGCAGGGGCCTTCAGCGTGCTGAAGTGCCTCGATCCTGTCCAAGACTGCAGGCGCCCGCGAGAACCTGGTGTTTTCAACGGCTTAATCGCATGGCCTGCATAGACGGGTGAAGACCGGATTTTGCACTCCACGTCGCGATCAGTTCGCGGCCGGGAGGCTGGTTTGGTTCGAACCTCGACAGCCCATGGCCGCAAGGCTCTGGGAGGGCAGGCTTCTAGATGTCGTCTTGCCCGGCATGTCCGAAGGGTCTTGCGCCCCAAGGATCAGGTTTAGGGCGGGACGATGGGTGCAACCCGGCGGTCCTGCCTTCGCGGAAAGGCCGCCAACCGGAAAGAGCTTGCTGTGGAACGAGCGGCAAAAAAAGAGTCGGTCGAACAACTTAACGAGGTCTTCAAGACCACGTCGGTTGCGATCGTTGCTCATTATTCCGGCCTCACCGTGGCCCAGATGCAGAAGCTGCGCATGCAGATGAAGCAGGCGGGCGCGTCGGTGAAGGTCTCGAAGAACCGTCTCGCCAAAATTGCTCTTGAAGGCACTGACGTCGCTGCCATCGGCTCCCTGCTGAAGGGGCCGACCGTGATCGCTACTTCGAACGATCCGGTTGCGGCGCCAAAGGTTGCCATCGAATTCGCCAAGGCGAACGAGAAGTTCGTCATCCTCGGCGGCTCGATGGGTAAAACCGTCCTGAATGTCGACAGCGTGAAGGCGCTTGCCTCACTGCCGTCGCTCGACGAACTGCGCGGCAAGATCGTTGGCCTCCTCGTGGCGCCGGCGACCAAGCTTGCTCAGCTCTCCAACGCGCCCGCGGCCAAGCTCGCACGCGTCATTCAGGCTCATGCCTCAAAGGGCGAAGCGGCCTGACCCTTCGCTAATCTCAAACCTGGTTCGAACCAAACGTTTAAGGAACTGAACAATGGCTGACTTGCAGAAAATCGTCGACGACCTCTCGAGCCTCACCGTGCTCGAAGCGGCCGAACTCGCCAAGCTCCTCGAAGAAAAGTGGGGCGTGTCCGCCGCTGCCGCCGTTGCGGTTGCCGGCCCGGCTGCTGGTGGTGGCGGTGCCGCTGCTCCGGCTGAAGAGAAGACCGACTTCACCGTCGTGCTGGCTGGGGCCGGCGACAAGAAGATCGAAGTCATCAAGGAAGTCCGCGCCATCACCGGCCTGGGCCTGAAGGAAGCCAAGGACCTCGTCGAAGGCGCTCCGAAGCCCGTCAAGGAAGGCGTCAACAAGGAAGAAGCCGACAAGATCAAGGCCCAGCTCGAGAAGGCTGGCGCCAAGGTCGAGCTCAAGTAATGCGCGATCCGGGAGCGCCGCAGGGCGCTCCCGGGCCATGCAAACGGCGTGCGACAGGTTGTCGCGTGGCGTGCCGGACACAAAAAAGTGTGGGGATCCGTGGACTTAACCCTCGAATCTCCTTTATTGCCATCCCATATCGGGTTGGCAGCGGAAAAACACGGTAGGCGGCGGGGACGGCAGGGTCCTCGGCGGAAGCCGTTGGGAGACAGTCAGATTTCGGGCTTTTTCAGTCCGTAAAGCGGAGCGTTTGGACGAGCGGGTGCAGTGATGCGCCCCGCGCGTTGTTTTGCGTTTTGGAGGTGGTCGGGGCCGGGACGGGGATTTAATTCCTGACTTTACGCTTCGTTCCTTCGAGACGATTCGAAATTCAACCCGGGGCCGATGGCAGTCGCTCCCGGAAGGTTCGCCCCACAAAGGCGACGAAAATGAGAGGCCACGATGGCGCAGCAGACATTCACCGGTCGCAAACGCGTACGCAAGTTTTTCGGTCACATCAAGGAAGTCGCCGAGATGCCGAACCTCATCGAGGTTCAGAAGGCGTCCTATGACCAGTTCCTGATGGTCGACGAGCCGACCGGCGGTCGGCTCGACGAGGGCCTGCAGGCGGTATTCCGCTCGGTGTTTCCGATCTCGGATTTCTCCGGCACCTCGATGCTCGAATTCGTCCGCTACGAGTTCGAACAGCCGAAATATGACGTCGACGAGTGCCGTCAGCGCGGCATGACCTTCGCTGCGCCGCTCAAGGTGACGCTGCGTCTCATCGTGTTCGATATCGACGAGGAAACCGGCGCCAAGTCGGTGAAGGACATCAAGGAGCAGGACGTCTACATGGGCGATATCCCGCTCATGACGATGAACGGCACCTTCGTCGTCAACGGCACCGAGCGCGTCATCGTCTCGCAGATGCACCGTTCGCCGGGCGTGTTCTTCGACCACGACAAGGGCAAGACCCATTCGTCCGGCAAGCTGCTGTTTGCCGCGCGCGTGATTCCGTATCGCGGTTCCTGGCTCGACATCGAGTTCGACGCCAAGGACATCGTGTTCGCGCGCATCGACCGCCGCCGCAAGCTGCCCGTGACCTCGCTGATGTACGCGCTCGGTCTCGACGGCGAGCAGATCCTGTCGACCTTCTACAAGAAGATCACCTACAAGCGGACCAAGGACGGATGGCGCGTGCCGTTCGATGCCAACCGCTTCCGCGGCTATTCGACCGTCAACGACCTGATCGACGCCGACACCGGCAAGGTGGTGCTCGAGGCCGGCAAGAAGCTGACCGTGCGCCAGGCGCGCCAGCTTCAGGAGAAGGGCCTGAAGGCGCTGCGCATGTCGGACGAGGAGCTCGTCGGCAACTATCTCGCCGAGGATCTCGTCAACCCGAAGACCGGTGAGATCTACGCCGAAGCCGGCGAGGAGATCACTGAGAAGTCGCTCAAGGTGCTGAACGAGCAGGGCTACAAGGACCTGCCGCTGCTCGACATCGACCACGTCAATGTCGGCGCCTACATCCGCAACACGCTGTCTGCCGACAAGAACATGACGCGCGAGGACGCGCTGTTCGACATCTACCGCGTGATGCGTCCGGGCGAGCCGCCGACGCTGGATTCGGCGCAGGCGATGTTCCAGTCGCTGTTCTTCGACGCCGAGCGCTACGACCTCTCCGCGGTCGGCCGCGTCAAGATGAACATGCGCCTCGAGCTCGATGCGCCCGACACCCATCGCACGCTGCGCAAGGAAGACATCCTGGCCGTCATCAAGACGCTGGTCGACCTGCGCGACGGCAAGGGCGAGATCGACGACATCGACCACCTCGGCAACCGCCGGGTGCGCTCGGTCGGCGAGCTCATGGAAAACCAGTACCGGATCGGCCTGCTCCGCATGGAGCGCGCGATCAAGGAGCGCATGTCGAGCGTCGATATCGACACCGTGATGCCGCAGGACCTGATCAACGCCAAGCCCGCGGCTGCCGCGGTGCGCGAGTTCTTCGGCTCCTCGCAGCTGTCGCAGTTCATGGACCAGACCAACCCGCTGTCGGAGATCACCCACAAGCGGCGCCTGTCGGCGCTTGGCCCGGGCGGTCTGACCCGCGAGCGCGCCGGCTTCGAAGTCCGCGACGTGCATCCGACGCATTACGGCCGCATCTGCCCGATCGAGACGCCGGAAGGTCCGAACATCGGCCTGATCAACTCGCTGGCGACGTTCGCGCGCGTCAACAAGTACGGCTTCGTCGAGACGCCCTATCGCAAGATCAAGGACGGCCGGGTCACCGACGAGGTGATCTATCTGTCGGCGATGGAAGAGGGGCGCTACCGCGTCGCGCAGGCCAACGTGCCGCTCGATGCAAAGGGTCGCTTCACCGACGACCTCGTGGTCTGCCGTCACGCCGGCGAAGTGCTGCCGGTGACGCCGGACAAGGTCGACTACATGGACGTGTCGCCGAAGCAGCTGGTTTCGGTCGCCGCGGCGCTGATCCCGTTCCTCGAGAACGACGACGCCAACCGCGCGCTGATGGGCTCGAACATGCAGCGCCAGGCGGTGCCGCTGGTTCGCGCCGAGGCGCCGTTCGTCGGCACCGGCATGGAAGGCGTGGTCGCCCGTGACTCGGGCGCGGCGATTGCCGCGCGCCGCTCGGGCGTGATCGACCAGATCGACGCCACCCGCGTCGTGATCCGCGCCACCGAGGATCTCGATCCGACTAAGTCGGGCGTCGATATCTACCGGCTGATGAAGTACCAGCGCTCCAACCAGTCGACCTGCATCAACCAGCGTCCGCTGGTGAAGGTCGGCGACATCGTCAAGAAGGGCGACATCATCGCCGACGGTCCGTCGACCGATCTCGGCGAGCTCGCGCTCGGCCGCAACGTGCTGGTCGCGTTCATGCCGTGGAACGGCTACAACTTCGAAGACTCGATCCTGCTCTCCGAGCGGATCGTGAAGGACGACGTCTTCACCTCGATTCACATCGAGGAGTTCGAGGTGATGGCCCGCGACACCAAGCTCGGTCCTGAGGAAATCACCCGCGACATCCCGAACGTCTCGGAAGAAGCGCTGAAGAACCTCGACGAAGCCGGTATCGTCTACATCGGTGCGGAAGTCCGCGCCGGCGACATCCTGGTCGGCAAGATCACGCCGAAGGGCGAGAGCCCGATGACGCCGGAAGAGAAGCTGCTGCGCGCCATCTTCGGCGAGAAGGCCTCCGACGTCCGCGACACCTCGCTGCGGGTGCCTCCGGGCGTGCAGGGCACCATCGTGGAAGTCCGCGTGTTCAACCGCCACGGCGTCGACAAGGACGAGCGTGCGCTGGCGATCGAGCGCGAGGAGATCGAGCGTCTCGCCAAGGACCGCGACGACGAGCAGGCGATTCTGGACCGCAACGTCTACAACCGCCTCGCCGAGCTGCTGGAGAACCGCCAGGGCATCGCCGGCCCGAAGGGCTTCAAGAAGGATACCAAGATCACCCGCGCGGTGCTCGACGAGTATCCGAAGTCGCAGTGGTGGCTGTTCGCCTCGCCGAACGACAAGCTGATGGCCGAGATCGAGGCCATGCGGAAGCAGTACGACGAGTCGAAGAAGGGCCTCGAGCAGCGCTTCCTCGACAAGGTCGAGAAGCTGCAGCGTGGCGACGAGCTGCCGCCCGGCGTGATGAAGATGGTCAAGGTCTTCGTCGCGGTGAAGCGCAAGATCCAGCCCGGCGACAAGATGGCCGGCCGTCACGGCAACAAGGGTGTGGTGTCGAAGATCGTGCCGATCGAGGACATGCCGTTCCTCGAGGACGGAACGCATGCCGACATCGTGCTCAATCCGCTCGGCGTGCCGTCGCGCATGAACGTCGGTCAGATCCTTGAGACCCATCTCGGTTGGGCCTGCGCCGGCCTCGGCAAGCGCATCGGCCAGACCATCGACGCCTACTATCAGAAGCAGGATCTCAAGCCGCTGCGCGAGACCCTGAAGAAGATCTATGGCGAGGATGAAACCATCAAGTCGCTGAACGAGAACGAGCTGGTCGAGCTCGGCCGCAATCTGAGCCACGGCGTGCCGATCGCAACGCCGGTGTTCGACGGCGCCAAGGAGGCCGACATCGAGGAGATGCTGAAGCTCGCGGGCTTCGACGCCTCCGGCCAGTCGACCGTCTATGACGGCCGCACCGGCGATGCGTTCGATCGCAAGGTGACGATGGGCTACATCTACATGCTCAAGCTGCACCACCTCGTGGACGACAAGATCCACGCGCGTTCGATCGGTCCGTACTCGCTCGTCACCCAGCAGCCGCTGGGCGGCAAGGCGCAGTTCGGCGGCCAGCGCTTCGGCGAAATGGAGGTCTGGGCGCTGGAAGCTTACGGCGCCGCCTACACGCTGCAGGAGATGCTGACCGTGAAGTCGGACGACGTCGCTGGCCGTACCAAGGTGTACGAGGCGATCGTGCGCGGCGACGACACCTTCGAGGCCGGTATTCCGGAATCGTTCAACGTGCTGGTCAAGGAAATGCGCTCGCTCGGCCTCAACGTCGACCTGCACAATTCCAAGGTGGGACCGGCGCCGACGTCGGAAGCGGCCGAGTAACGCTGTGATCATGCCCGGCGCGAGACGCGCCGGGCCTCCGCACTCCGCTCGGACGTTGGGTGGGGGCGCGGGCTGAATAGAAGTTTCGAATTTGCTGCCGGTGACGATCGGCACGCGAGGAGAAGACCATGAATCAAGAGATTATGAATCTTTTCAATCCGACGACCCCGGCCCAGGTCTTCGACCAGATCCGGATTTCGATCGCGTCTCCGGAGAAGATTCTGTCCTGGTCCTACGGCGAGATCAAGAAGCCGGAGACCATCAACTACCGCACCTTCAAGCCGGAGCGTGACGGCCTGTTCTGCGCGCGCATCTTCGGGCCGATCAAGGACTACGAGTGCTTGTGCGGCAAGTACAAGCGGATGAAGTACAAGGGCATCATCTGCGAGAAGTGCTCGGTCGAGGTGACGCTGTCGCGCGTCCGGCGCGAGCGCATGGGCCATATCGAGCTGGCGGCGCCGGTCGCCCACATCTGGTTCCTGAAGTCGCTGCCCTCGCGCATCGGCCTCCTGCTCGACATGACGCTGAAGGATCTCGAACGGATCCTGTACTTTGAATACTACGTCGTGCTCGAGCCGGGTCTCACCGCGCTGAAGGACCGTCAGCTGCTGTCGGAAGACGAGTACCTGAAGGCGCAGGACGAGTACGGCCAGGATTCCTTCACCGCCATGATCGGCGCGGAGGCGATCCGCGAGTTGCTGAAGGGGCTCGAACTCGAGAAGCTCGAGGCGACGCTGCGTGCCGACATGGCGGAGACCGACTCCGACATCAAGCACAAGAAGCTCGCCAAGCGTCTGAAGATCGTCGAGGCTTTCCGCGTTTCCGGCAACAAGCCGGAATGGATGATCATGACGGTCGTGCCGGTGATTCCGCCGGACCTGCGTCCGCTGGTGCCGCTCGACGGCGGCCGGTTCGCGACCTCCGACCTCAACGACCTGTACCGCCGCGTCATCAACCGCAACAACCGCCTGAAGCGGCTGATGGAGCTGCGTGCGCCCGACATCATCATCCGCAACGAAAAGCGCATGCTGCAGGAGGCCGTCGACGCACTGTTCGACAACGGCCGCCGCGGCCGCGTCATCACCGGCGCCAACAAGCGTCCGCTGAAGTCGCTCGCCGACATGCTGAAGGGCAAGCAGGGCCGGTTCCGCCAGAACCTGCTCGGCAAGCGCGTCGACTATTCGGGCCGTTCGGTGATCGTGGTCGGTCCCGAGCTGCGCCTGCATCAGTGCGGCCTGCCGAAGAAGATGGCGCTCGAGCTGTTCAAGCCGTTCATCTACTCGCGGCTCGACGCCAAGGGCCTGTCCACCACGGTGAAGCAGGCCAAGAAGCTGGTCGAGAAGGAGCGTCCGGAGGTCTGGGATATCCTCGACGAGGTGATCCGCGAGCATCCGGTGCTGCTCAACCGCGCGCCGACGCTGCATCGCCTGGGCATCCAGGCGTTCGAGCCGGTGCTGATCGAAGGCAAGGCGATCCAGCTGCATCCGCTGGTCTGCGCCGCCTTCAACGCCGACTTCGACGGCGACCAGATGGCCGTGCACGTTCCGCTGTCGCTCGAAGCGCAGCTGGAAGCGCGCGTCCTGATGATGTCGACCAACAACATCCTGCATCCGGCGAACGGCCAGCCGATCATCGTGCCGTCGCAGGACATCGTGCTCGGCCTCTACTACGTCTCGATCATGCGCGAAGGCCTGCCCGGCGAGGGCAAGATCTTCGGCGACATGGCCGAGCTCGAGCACGCCCTGCATTCGAAGGTCATCCACCTCCACACCAAGATCAAGTACCGGTGGGAAGGCCTCGACGAGGAAGGCAAGCAGTCCAAGCGCTGGATCGAAACCACCGCGGGCCGCGTCATGCTCGGCAACCTGCTGCCGAAGAACCCGAAGATCTCGTACGACATCATCAACAAGCTGATGACCAAGCGCGAGATCTCCGGCGTGATCGACCAGGTCTACCGGCACTGCGGTCAGAAGGAGACGGTGATCTTCTGCGACCGCATCATGGCGCTCGGCTTCTACAACGCCTTCAAGGCGGGCATCTCGTTCGGCAAGGACGACATGGTCGTGCCGGCGTCGAAGTGGAAGATCGTCGATCAGACCCGTACGCTGGCGAAGGATTTCGAGCAGCAGTACAATGACGGCCTGATCACCCATGGCGAGAAGTACAACAAGGTCGTCGACGCCTGGTCGAAGGCCGGTGAAGAAGTCGCCAAGGCGATGATGAAGGAGATCTCGTCCACCAAGAAGACGGCGGCGGGCGCGGATGCCGACATCAACTCGATCTACATGATGGCGCACTCCGGTGCGCGTGGTTCGCCGGCCCAGATGCGCCAGCTCGCCGGCATGCGCGGCCTGATGGCCAAGCCGTCGGGCGAGATCATCGAGACGCCGATCATTTCCAACTTCAAGGAAGGTCTGTCGGTGCTCGAGTACTTCAACTCGACCCACGGCGCCCGCAAGGGCCTCGCGGACACCGCGTTGAAGACCGCGAACTCGGGCTACCTGACCCGCCGTCTGGTCGACGTCGCGCAGGACTGCATCATCACGCAGACCGACTGCGGCACCACGCTCGGCATCAAGATGCGCGCCATCGTCGACGCCGGCACGGTCGTCGCCTCGCTCGGCTCCCGCATCCTGGGCCGCGTGGCCTGCGATGACGTGCGCGATCCCGCCACCAACGAGGTGATCATCAAGCGTGACACCTTGATGGAGGAGAGCCATGTCGACGCGATCCAGCAGGCCGGCATCCAGGAAGTGAAGATCCGCTCGGCGCTGACCTGCGAGCTGATCAACGGCATCTGCGCCAAGTGCTACGGCCGCGACCTGGCCCGCGGCACCCCGGTCAACCACGGTGAGGCCGTCGGCGTCATCGCGGCGCAGTCGATCGGTGAGCCCGGCACGCAGCTGACGATGCGCACGTTCCACATCGGCGGCGCCGCGCAGCTCAACGAGCAGTCGTTCGTGGAATCGAACTTCGACGGCAAGATCGTGATCAAGAACAAGGCGATTGCCCGCAACAGCGAAGGCAGCCTGATCGCGATGGTGCGCAACATGGTCGTTGCGATCGTCGATGCCGACGGCACCGAGCGTGCAACCCACCGTATTCAATACGGTTCGAAGATGCATGTCGACGAAGGCGACATGGTCAAGCGCGGCCAGCGCATCGCCGAGTGGGACCCCTATACCCGCCCGGTCCTCACCGAAGTCGAGGGCACGATCGGGTTCGAGGATCTGGTCGAAGGCCAGTCGATCTCGGAAACGCTCGACGAATCGACCGGTATCGCCAAGCGCGTGGTCATCGACTGGCGCACGACGCGCGGCGGTTCGGACCTGCGTCCGGCCATCGTGGTCAAGGGCAAGGACGGCAAGGTGCTGAAGCTCGCGCGTGGCGGCGATGCCCGCTACATGCTGTCGGTCGATGGCATTCTGTCGGTCGACGTCGGCGCGAAGGTGATGCCCGGCGACATCCTGGCGCGTATCTCGACCGAGAGCGCCAAGACGCGTGACATCACCGGCGGTCTGCCGCGGGTGGCGGAACTGTTCGAGGCTCGCAAGCCGAAGGATGCGGCGATCATCGCGGAGACCGCGGGAACGATCCGCTTCGGCCGCGACTACAAGAACAAGCGCCGCATCTCGATCGAGCCGATGGACAAGACCGAGGAGCCGCGCGAGTACCTGATCCCGAAGGGCAAGCACATCCACTTGCAGGACGGCGACATCGTCGAAAAGGGCGATTTCATCGTCGAAGGCAATCCGGCGCCGCACGACATCCTGGCGATCAAGGGCATCGAGGAACTCGCTGCCTATCTGGTCAACGAAATCCAGGAGGTCTACCGGTTGCAGGGCGTGCTCATCAACGACAAGCACATCGAGGTGATTGTCCGTCAGATGCTGCAGAAGGTCGAGGTCACCGATCAGGGCGACACCGACATGATCTCGGGCGAGCAGGTCGACAAGATCGAGTTCGACGCGCTCAATACCAAGGCCAAGGAGGAGGGCAAGAAGCCCGCCACGGGTACGCCGGTTCTGCTCGGCATCACCAAGGCGAGCCTGCAGACCCGCTCCTTCTTCTCGGCGGCGTCGTTCCAGGAGACCACGCGCGTGCTCACCGAAGCTGCCGTCAACGGCAAGGTGGACCCGCTCGAGGGCCTCAAGGAGAACGTCATTGTCGGCCGCCTGATCCCGGCCGGCACCGGCGCCTCGATGGCGCGGATCCGCGAAGTCGCGGTCAAGCGCGACAAGCTGATCCTCGACGAGCGCGAGAAGCAGCAGGCGGCGATCGTGCCGACGGCTCCGGAAGCGGAGCCGCTGGCGCTGCCGCCCGCGGAATAGGCATCCGCAAGACTACGGGTATGGCGAGAAGGCCGGCGTTTAGCCGGCCTTTTTGCTGCTTTCTTTGCTTGCTGCGGTGCAGGGACGCAGTTTGTTCATCTTTCCTTCAGGCAAAAAAGTGCCTTTGCTAGGGTGACTTAGACCGGCTGTTTGGCTCGCGCCGGAGACGACGGAATCCATATGCTCGACTTGGCTATCGTAGGCGGCGGCCCCGGGGGGCTGATGAGCGCCTGGTATTTGAAGCGCAAACTCGGCGACCTCTGCCGCGTTACCATCTTCGAGGCGTCGAACCGCCTCGGCGGCAAAATCGTCACGCGCAAATTCGACACTGCGCCTGCGATGTATGAGGCCGGCGTCGCCGAAATCTATGATTACTCGATGACGGGGCCGGATCCGCTGCGCGAGCTGATCCAGCATTTCGGACTGCAGACGATCCCGATGGATGCCGAGCAGGTGCAGCTCGACGGCGAACTGCTCGCCGACGTTCCCGGCATGCGCCGCAAATACGGGGCGAAGACCGCGGCCGCGATCGAGGCGTTCCGCAAGCGCTGCAGCGACCTGGTGTCGCCGATCGAATATTACGAGGGCGTCGGCGCCCACGACAACGAACACCCGTGGGCCTACAAGACCGCCGAGCAGGTCCTCGACGAGGAGGTCGAGGACGCGACCGCCAAGCGCTTCTTCAAGGTGATGGCGCGTTCCGACATCGCGACCGAGAGCCACAACACCAACGGCCTCAATGCGCTGAAGAACTACGTGATGGACGTCGACGGCTATATCGGCCTGTATTCGATCCAGAACGGCAACGAGCAGCTGATCGATTGTCTGCGCTCGGAAGTCAGCGCCGACATTCAGCTCAACCATCGTGTGCTCAAGGTCGGCAAGACCGCCGGTGGCCGCTACCAGCTCAACATGATGAACGGCAAGGGGCCGGAGGCGCGCGACTTCGATCTCGTGCTGGTCTGCCTGCCGCACTCCTGGCTCGCGACCATGCGCTGGGACGGCGAGCAGCTGCGCAAGTCGATGGTCAAGCACGTCGCCTATTTCGACCGGCCCGCGCATTATTTGCGGGTCTCGATCCTGTTCGACGAGCCGTTCTGGGGCGAGAAGATCCCGGGCGCCTGGTTCATGTCGGAAGCGTTCGGCGGCTGCTGCGTCTACAATGAGGGCGCGCGCCACGATGTCGGCAAGCACGGCGTGCTGAACTGGCTGATCGCGGGCTCGGATGCGCTGGCCTTCGCCAATCTCAGCGACCAGGAGCTGATCGACGCCGCGTTGAAGTCGCTGCCGGCCTCGCTCGGCGATGCGCGCGAGCATTTCCTGGAGGGCAAGATCCATCGCTGGCTATCGTCGGTTAACGCGCTGCCGGGCGGCCTGCCGGTGCGCGACGTCATGACCAACCACCGGCCTGAGCCGAAGGAGCACCCCGGCATCGTGGTGGTCGGCGACTATCTGTTCGATTCGACGCTGAACGGACTGCTCGATTCCTCCGATGCCGCGACCGACATCATCCTCACCGAGATGATGCGGCTGCGCCGCGCCCGCGCGCAGGACGAGGGCGCGCTGTCCGACAAGATCGATCGCAGCTATTTCGACAATTATCGCGGCGCCGGGCCCTACAGCGAGGTCTGGCGCAACTTCACCGACCCGGCCTATCTGACGGACCTGATCAAGACGGTCTGGGGCAGGGCGAAGGGCTACAAGCTGCTGATCGCCGGCTCCGCCAGCGGCGAACTGGTCGGCGCGCTGCGCGAACGTGGCATCGATGCCTGGGGCATCGAGAACAACCGCTACATCCACGGCAAGACGCCGAAGGCGCTCAAGAAGTACAACAAGCTCGGCTCGATCGCCGACATGCCGTTCAAGGCCAACGAGTTCGACTTCGTGTTCGAGACCTCGCTGTGCCATCTCGGCGAGAAGCAGGTCGTGCGCGGGGTGCGCGAGCTCAACCGCGTGGTCAAGACCGGCGTCGTGTTCGCGTCGGTGACCTCCGACATGGCGCCGGCGGTGATCGATCGCTACGACCTGCTGCGCGGGGTGAAGAAGCTCGGCACCTGGTGGGAGTGGTCGGAATTGTTCTTCGGCAACGGCTTCGACCTGTCGATGCACCGCCGCGACTGCACCGATGCGCTGTGGACATTGACGCTGGCCGCCAACAAGGGGCCGGGGCAGTGGTACGCCGACTCCGACAGCCTGCGCTATTCCTTCTTCGACAAGGTCGAAGCCGACCTCGACGATTAGCGGCACCGACCGGAAGCTCTTGCCGCCAGCCGACCGGCCTCGTGTCAAACAGCTGTCAAACGGCGGCAATGCTGCGCTCCGCGATCTGCGCGAGCGTGCGGCGGCGCGTCGGCCGTTCCAAACGCTTTGCCGAATTCGTCATGATCGCATAGGATTACGGCCGCAGTGTCATCAGCTGCGGTTTCGATTTGCGGTCATGCCGGCCGTGGAGCATCGGTTGGTTTATGGCGCCAAGACCTCCTGTATCAGACGATCCGACGAGAGCGGCGGCCGACGATCTCGAGCTGAAGAAGAAGCCCGCGTCCGGTCCACCGGCGGCGGCGGCCTCCACAAAGCCGGCCGCGGCGCCGGCTGACGATGAAGAGGAAGACGACGCGGACGACGAGTTCGAGCTCGATGACGACGATGATGACGAGGACCTCGTCGTCTTCACCGCCAAGGAAGCCGCCGGCGCGCTCTCCACGATCTTTGGCTTCGTCAGGCCGATCCTGGCGAACTACAGGAAGCCGTTCGCCTGCGTCGCCTTCGGCGTGCTGGTCGAGACGTTGTTTAACGTCATCATGCCGCTCAGCCTGAAATTCCTGATCGACGACGCCCTCGGCGAGGAAGATTTCGGGGCCCTCTACAAGATCCTCGGCGTGCTCGCGGTGGCTGGCATCGTCACCTCGATCATCGCGGTCTGGTACGAGCGCTGGGATGCGCGGCTCGCCGCCGGCATCATCGCCGACGTGCGGACGCGGCTGTTCGACCATGTCCAGAACCTGCCGTCGGCCTATTTCGCGCGCACCAAGCGCGGCGAGATCCTGTCGCGCTTCTCGATCGATCTGTCGGCGTTCGAGGGCTCGGTCAAGACCTTCGCCAATAGCGCGGCGCTGCCGGGCCTCGAACTGGTCGCGGGCATCATCCTGATGCTGTTCCTGAACTGGCAGCTTGCCGTGGTCGCCTTGCTGGTGTTTCCGATCACCCTGATCGGGCCGCGCATCCTGACGCCGAAGGCGGTGCAGGCCAATTACGAGCAGAAGCAGAACGAGGCCGCGCTGCTCGGAACCGTGCAGGAGAACGTTGCCGCGCAGGCGGTGGTGAAGGCGTTCAATCTGCAGCGCCGGGCGCTCGGCTGGTTCACGATGCGCAACCGCGACGTCCGGGCCAAGGCCGCGTCAGCCATGTTCCTGTCGACCATGGTGGAGCGCACCGTCACCATCGCGGTGCTGCTGCTCCACCTCGTGGTGCTGGCGATCGGCGCCTATCTCGCCACCAAGGGGCAAATCACCGTCGGCACCTTCGTGACCTTCGAGAGCGCGTTCTGGGAGGTGTCGTACAACATCGCCCATCTGATGCATTTCATCCCGGTGTCGATCCAGTCGGCGGCGGCGGTGCGGCACATCCAGGAACTGCTCGACGAGCCGACCCGCGGCGCCGACCGTCCCGGCGCGCCGGATCTGCCGCGCATCACCAACGACATCTCCTTCGATCGCGTCACCTTCCAGTATGAGGGGGCGCAGACGCCGGTGCTCGACAATCTCAGCCTCAAGCTCGATGCCGGCAAAAGCATTGCGATCGTCGGTCCCAGCGGCTCGGGCAAGAGCACGCTGATCAACCTGATCCTGCGGCTCTACGTGCCGGACGAGGGCCGCGTCGCCGTCGACGGCGTCGATATCCGCCGGGTGACGCGCGAGTCGCTGCGGGCCAATATGGCGGTCGTGTTCCAGGAGAACATGCTGTTCAACATGTCGATCCGCGAGAACATCCGGCTCGGCAAGGAAGGCGCGACCGATGCGGAGGTCGAGGACGCTGCCCGCAAGGCCGAGATCCATCGCTACATCATGAGCCTGCCGCAGCGCTACGACACGCCGGTCGGCGAGCGCGGCGATACCCTGTCGGGCGGCCAGCGCCAGCGCATCGCGATCGCGCGCGCGATCATCCGTAACCCGTCCGTGCTGCTGCTCGACGAGGCGACTTCGGCGCTCGACCAGACCACAGAGGCTGCGATCAATCGCACGCTGCTCAAGGTCGCCGAGGGCCGCACCATGATCTGGTCGACGCATCGCCTGACTTCGGTGGTCGAGATGGACGAGATCATCGTGATCTCCGGTGGCAGGGCGATCGAACGCGGCTCGCACGAGGAGCTGCTGGCCCGCAATGGCGTCTATCGCAAGCTGTGGGACGACCAGGGACATCTGACTCACGACGAGGACGCCGACGACGCGGATGATGACGATGATGAAGATGAGGACGAAGACGAGGATGAGGAGGCGTAAGGCCCGCGTCGCGTCGCGGGCGATGGCCGAGCGCTAGATTCTACTTTTCGCCCGGTCCGCGGCGTGCGGACGCTGCCGGAAGTGGTTGGCCGGCTGCGTCGGTGACGCCGCCGCCGCGGGGTTGTGCAGCCGGCGCAGCCAGCCGCGGCCGAGATAGCCGAAAAAGCGTGCCCAGCGCTGGGCCTGCCAGGTGGGCCCGTTGCCGACCGACACCTCGCGGAAGCTGAATGCCTTGCCATTCGACCAGGCGTCGCAGGCGGTCTTGACCGGATCGTCGTAGAACGCGGTGATCTTCTCCTCGCCCATGCCGTCGGTCGACAGCCAGGCCGGGATGTGGACGTTGCAGAGCTGGGCGACGTCGGTGAACACCTTGTCGGTCCCGGTGCCGGTGACGGGGCAGGTGCTGGCGAAGGCATCGCCGACCAGCACGATGCCGGCCTGCCGATAGCCGGTGCTGACATAGATGTCGGCGGGCCTGATCTTGATATCGCCGGCGATGTCGAATTCGCCGGTGAGCCGGCGCAGCCGCGGCAGCGCGGCGTTCAGCGTCTCGACCGGATTGCGCCGCATCGCCCGCAGCCAGGGATCGTCGGCCTTGCGATAGGTGAAGAGGTTGGCGCGCATCCGGTTTCCGACCGGAAACAGCGTGATGTAGGGGATGCGGTCGCTCGGCCGCTCCGAGAAATAGGTCATGGCCGCGAACGGGAAGGCGGGGCGGCCGACGGGGACGAAATCGAAGCCGAGCGAGATCGAGTGGCAGAAGCTCGTGACCAGCCGCTCGATGCCGAGCATCCGGCGCAACCCGACGTTCAGGCCGTTGGCAAGCACCACAAGGCGCGCCGAGATCTCCTCGCCATTGGCAAGCACGAGCCGCTGCCGCTCGGAACTGGTCGCGACATTGATCACCTTGTCGCAGATGAATTCCGCCGGCCCGGCGATTTCGTTCCGAATCGCCGCGATCAGCGCGTCGTACATGATGCCGTATTGCCGGCTCGGCTGCCGGTCAAGCAACCGGCCGAATCGCGCGATCCAGTTCTCGCCGTCCAGCGTCGCCGAGCGGAGCACCGACTCTGCTAGGCCGGTCCTGGCGAATCGCTCGAGCTGGAGGTCGCCGCCGATCTTTTCGACCCGGAAATCGAACGGATAGACCCGGTGGGGGTCGATCAGGACCGTCGGTATCCCGGCACGGCCGAGCATGGCGGCTGCGGTCGAGCCCGCAAGACCGCCGCCGATGATCGCGATGTCGGTGTACCGCATGAGAATTCCGTGGCTGTGACCCTGATTTTTGCGCTGCGAATGGCAAATAAAGGCTTAGTTTCGAGGTTTGCCTTCGGGACGAACTTGGGGAGAGTTGTTTCTATACGTATTTTACCCGGATATAATATGATTCCGCACGCGCCCGAAGATTCGGATGAGGGCGCGGGGAGGTTGGTCGGCCGTCACATTTCGCCTTGCCCGAACCGCGGCGAAATGCGAAATCCGCAAGTGCCAGAGGCGTTTCTTTGCTTGTCGTTTTGCTTGACTTCACTATCTCTCGATTATACAAGGCGCCCACTTAACGACAGGCGGTGAGCTACGCCAGCGTCGGAACGGAACACCCGAAGGCCCTTTTTGAGGAGCCGGACGGGCACCAACCTCGACGAATGCCGCTCAAACGCTGTCGATGATAGCTAGGCAATGCCAGGACGATATTGGTTCTCTTGAGCACGTCCTCTTGAGAGTGATTTCGGATGCATGACCTCGGTGGCGGACCGAACAGCGAACGCTGAACGGTTCGGGATCGCGGTCCTCTGTGGCGTCGAAGCGCTTTCCGCTCAGCGATGAGTGGTTGGCGCGATTTCGCTTTGCGCGGGTATTTGTCCCGTGCCGAGCGGGCCGTACGGGACGGCTTTTCCCGAGAAGAATTGGCGGACCGATTCAAGGTTTCGCGCGAACTAAAGGGTGAAGGCTACATGCCGACGATCAACCAGCTGATCGCAAATCCGCGTGAAGTGCAGAAGTCGCGTAAGAAGGTGCCGGCGCTGCAGCAGTCGCCGCAGAAGCGCGGCGTGTGCACGCGCGTCTACACCACGACCCCGAAGAAGCCGAACTCGGCGCTTCGTAAGGTCGCCAAGGTGCGCCTTACCAACGGCTTCGAGGTGATCGGCTACATCCCGGGTGAGGGCCATAACCTGCAGGAGCACTCGGTGGTCATGATCCGCGGCGGCCGCGTCAAGGACTTGCCCGGTGTGCGCTACCACATCCTCCGCGGCGTGCTGGATACCCAGGGCGTCAAGAACCGTAAGCAGCGTCGTTCGAAGTACGGCGCGAAGCGTCCGAAGTAAGCGGGAACCGATCAGATGTCGCGTCGCCATTCTGCCGAGAAGCGTGAAGTTCTTCCGGATCCGAAGTTCGGGAACATCATCATTACGAAGTTCATGAACTCGGTGATGTACGCCGGGAAGAAGTCGGTTGCCGAAAACATCGTCTACGGTGCGCTCGGCATGATCGAGGCCAAGACCAAGCAGAACCCGCTCGGCGTGTTCGAGCAGGCGCTCGAGAACGTGATGCCGACCATCGAGGTTCGTTCCCGCCGCGTCGGCGGTGCGACCTACCAGGTTCCGGTCGAAGTCCGTTCGGTGCGCCGTCAGGCGCTCGGCATCCGCTGGCTGATCTCGGCCGCTCGCGAGCGCAACGAGAAGACCATGACGGAGCGTCTCTCGGCTGAGCTGCTCGACGCCTCGAACAATCGCGGCAACGCCGTCAAGAAGCGTGAAGACGTGCACCGGATGGCGGAAGCCAACCGCGCGTTCTCGCACTATCGCTGGTAAGGCGAACAACGGAATTTAAGGAACAGTCTCATGCCCCGCCAACATGCCATCGAGGACTACCGCAACTTCGGTATCATGGCGCATATCGACGCCGGCAAGACCACGACCACCGAGCGCATCCTTTATTACACCGGCAAGAGCCACAAGATCGGCGAAGTGCACGAAGGTGCCGCGACGATGGACTGGATGGAGCAGGAGCAGGAGCGTGGCATCACGATCACCTCGGCTGCGACCACCGCGTTCTGGAACGGCAAGCGCCTGAACATCATCGACACCCCCGGCCACGTCGACTTCACCATCGAGGTCGAGCGTTCGCTGCGCGTGCTCGACGGCGCCGTTTGCGTTCTCGACTCCAACCAGGGCGTCGAGCCGCAGACCGAGACCGTGTGGCGCCAGGGCGACAAGTACAAGGTTCCGCGCATCGTCTTCGCCAACAAGATGGACAAGACCGGCGCCGACTTCTTCAAGTGCCTGTCCGACATCGTCGACCGCCTCGGCGCGAAGCCGATCGCGATCCAGCTGCCGATCGGTGCCGAGAGCAACTTCAAGGGTCTCGTCGACCTCGTGAAGATGAAGGGCGTCATCTGGAACGATGAATCGCTCGGCGCCAAGTTCGACTATGTCGACATTCCGGAAGATCTGGTCGAGCAGGCCAAGGAATATCGCGAGAAGATGGTGGAAGCCGCCGTCGAACTCGACGACGACGCTTTGGCTGCCTTCCTCGACGGCAAGGAGCCGGACGAGGCGACCCTGAAGCGTCTGATCCGCAAGGCCGTGCTGACCGGCGCGTTCTATCCCGTCCTGTGCGGCTCCGCGTTCAAGAACAAGGGCGTGCAGCCGCTGCTCGACGCCGTCGTCGACTATCTGCCGTCGCCGATCGACGTGCCCGCGATCAAGGGCACCGACGATGAGGGCAACGAAGTCGTGCGCAAGGCGGACGACAAGGAGCCGCTGGCGCTGCTCGCGTTCAAGATCATGGACGACCCCTTCGTCGGCACCATCACCTTCTGCCGCATCTATTCTGGCATCCTGCAGTCGGGCACCGGCGTGGTGAACTCGACCCGCGAGAAGAAGGAGCGTATCGGCCGCATGCTGCTGATGCATGCGAACAACCGCGAAGACATCAAGGAAGCCTATGCCGGCGACATCGTCGCACTGGCTGGCCTGAAGGAAGCGCGCACCGGTGACACGCTGTGCGATCCCGACAAGCCGGTGATCCTTGAGAAGATGGAATTCCCGGAGCCGGTGATCGAGATCGCGATCGAGCCGAAGTCGAAGGCCGACCAGGAAAAGCTCGGCGTGGCGCTTGCCAAGCTTGCCGCGGAAGATCCGTCGTTCCGCGTGTCGACCGACCAGGAGTCCGGCCAGACCATTCTCAAGGGCATGGGCGAACTGCATCTCGACATCAAGGTCGACATTCTCAAGCGCACCTACAAGGTCGACGCCAACATCGGCGCGCCGCAGGTGGCGTTCCGCGAGCGCGTGACCAAGAAGGCCGAAGTCAAGTACACGCACAAGAAGCAGACCGGCGGTACCGGTCAGTTCGCCGAAGTGTCGATCGTCGTCGAGCCGAACGAGCCCGGCAAGGGCTATGAGTTCGAATCGAAGATCGTCGGCGGCGCGGTGCCGAAGGAATACATCCCCGGCGTCGAAAAGGGCCTCAACAGCGTGATGGGCTCCGGTGTCGTTGCCGGCTTCCCGGTGGTGGACGTCAAGGTGCAGCTGGTCGACGGCAAGTATCACGACGTCGACTCGTCGGCACTGGCGTTCGAAATCGCGTCGCGGGCTGCGTTCCGCGAAGCGTTGACGAAGGGCAAGTCCGTTCTGCTCGAGCCGATCATGAAGGTCGAGGTGGTGACCCCGGAAGACTACACCGGTTCGGTCATCGGCGACCTGAATTCCCGGCGTGGCCAGATCCAGGGCCAAGACATGCGCGGCAACGCCAACGTCATCAACGCGATGGTGCCGCTCATGAACATGTTCGGTTACGTGAACAACCTGCGCTCGATGAGCCAGGGTCGCGCGACCTTCACCATGCAGTTCGATCACTACGCCGAAGCTCCGGCGAACGTGTCGGCTGAAGTCCAGAAGAAGTTTGCCTGATTGTCGTTGATGGCAGTCAACGATTGAACGGAGAGTCAAATGGCCAAAGCTAAATTCGAACGTAACAAGCCCCACTGCAACATCGGCACCATCGGTCACGTCGACCATGGCAAGACCTCGCTGACCGCAGCGATCACCAAGGTGCTCGCAGAAACCGGCGGCGCGACGTTCACCGCCTACGACCAGATCGACAAGGCGCCGGAAGAGAAGGCCCGCGGCATCACGATCTCGACCGCGCACGTCGAGTACGAGACGACCAACCGCCACTACGCCCACGTCGACTGCCCCGGCCACGCCGACTACGTGAAGAACATGATCACCGGCGCTGCCCAGATGGACGGCGCGATCCTGGTCGTGTCGGCTGCTGACGGCCCGATGCCGCAGACCCGCGAGCACATCCTGCTCGCCCGCCAGGTCGGCGTGCCCGCGCTCGTCGTGTTCCTCAACAAGTGCGACATGGTCGACGATCCGGAGTTGCTCGAGCTCGTCGAGCTCGAAGTCCGCGAGCTGCTCTCGAAGTACGAATTCCCGGGCGACAAGATCCCGATCATCAAGGGCTCGGCGCTCGCCGCCCTCGAAGACAAGGACAAGAAGCTCGGCCACGACGCCATCCTCGAGCTGATGCGCAATGTCGACGAATACATCCCGCAGCCGGAGCGTCCGATCGACCAGCCGTTCCTGATGCCGGTTGAAGACGTGTTCTCGATCTCGGGCCGCGGCACCGTCGTCACCGGCCGTGTCGAGCGCGGCGTGATCAAGGTCGGCGAGGAAATCGAAATCGTCGGTATCCGCGACACCCAGAAGACCATCGTCACCGGCGTCGAAATGTTCCGCAAGCTGCTCGATCAGGGCCAGGCCGGCGACAACATCGGTGCGCTGCTCCGCGGCACCAAGCGCGAGGAAGTCGAGCGTGGCCAGGTGCTGTGCAAGCCCGGTTCGGTCAAGCCGCACACCAAGTTCAAGGCTGAGGCTTACATCCTCACCAAGGAAGAGGGCGGTCGCCACACCCCGTTCTTCACCAACTACCGTCCGCAGTTCTACTTCCGCACCACCGACGTGACCGGTGTCGTGCACCTGCCGGAAGGCACCGAGATGGTGATGCCGGGCGACAACATCGCGATGGAGGTGCACCTGATCGTGCCGATCGCGATGGAAGAGAAGCTGCGCTTCGCGATCCGCGAAGGTGGCCGCACCGTCGGCGCCGGCGTCGTCGCCGCGATCATCGAGTAACTACGCGAATAGGGAATGGCGAGTAGCGAGTGGGTCACTCCATTCGCTATTCGCTACTCGCCACTCACTAAAGAAAGAATACGGCAATGAACGGCCAAAATATTCGCATCCGTCTCAAGGCGTTCGACCATCGAATCCTCGATACGTCGACCCGCGAGATCGTGAACACGGCGAAGCGCACCGGTGCGCAGGTTCGCGGACCGATTCCGCTGCCGACCCGCATCGAGAAGTTCACCGTCAACCGTTCGCCGCACGTTGACAAGAAGAGCCGCGAGCAATTCGAGATGCGCACCCATAAGCGCCTTCTCGACATTGTCGACCCGACCCCGCAGACCGTCGATGCGCTGATGAAGCTCGACCTGGCCGCCGGTGTCGACGTCGAGATCAAGCTCTAAGGTTTTGGATTTTTACGTCCGCCGCTTGCGGACAGAAAGACAGGAAGCACGCCGATGCGCTCCGGAGTGATCGCACAAAAGGTCGGGATGACGCGGGTCTTTACGGAGACCGGCGAGCATATCCCTGTGACCGTGCTGAAGTTGGGCAACTGCCAGGTGCTGGGCCACCGCACGACCGAGAAGAACGGCTATGTCGCTCTTCAGCTTGGCTCGGGCGCCCGCAAGACCGTGTACATGCCCAAGGCCGAACGCGGCCAGTTCGCGGTCGCCAAGGTCGAACCGAAGCGCAAGGTCGCCGAGTTCCGCGTGTCCGAGGACGCGCTGATCCCGGTCGGCGCGGAAATCCAGGCGGACCATTTCGTGGTCGGCCAGTTCGTCGACGTGACCGGCACCTCGATCGGTAAGGGCTTCGCCGGCGGCATGAAGCGCTGGAATTTCGGCGGTCTGCGCGCCACCCACGGTGTGTCGATCTCGCACCGTTCGATCGGTTCGACCGGTGGCCGTCAGGACCCCGGCAAGACCTTCAAGAACAAGAAGATGCCCGGTCACATGGGCGTCGACCGCATCACCACGCTCAATCTGCGCGTGGTTTCGACCGACGTCGAGCGCGGCCTGATCCTCGTCGAAGGCGCCGTTCCCGGCTCCAAGGGCGGCTGGATCTCGGTGCGCGACGCCGTCAAGAAGCCGCTGCCGAAGGAAGCCCCGAAGCCCGGCAAGTTCAAGGTTGCAGGTGGCGAAGCTGCCGAGGCTGTGGCCGAGAAGGAGGGCGTGTGAGATGGAACTGAAAGTCACGACCCTTGAAGGCAAGGACGCCGGATCCGTCGAGCTCTCGGACGCGATCTTCGGTCTCGAGCCGCGTGCCGACATCATCCAGCGCTGCGTGCAGTGGCAGCTGAACAAGCGTCAGGCCGGTACCCACAAGGCCAAGGGCCGCGCCGAGATCTGGCGCACCGGCAAGAAGATGTACAAGCAGAAGGGCACCGGCGGCGCCCGTCACGGCTCGGCTCGCGTGCCGCAGTTCCGCGGCGGTGGCCGTGCGTTCGGTCCGGTTGTTCGCTCGCACGCGACCGACCTGCCGAAGAAGGTGCGCGCGCTCGCGCTGAAGCATGCGCTGTCGGCCAAGGCCAAGGACGGCGGGCTGATCGTGATCGACAATGCGCAGCTCGAGGCCGCCAAGACCAAGGCGCTGCTCGGTCACTTCTCCGGCCTCGGGCTCACCAATGCGCTGATCATCGACGGCGCCGAGCTCAATGCCGGTTTCGCGACCGCGGCCCGCAACATTCCGAACATCGACGTGCTGCCGATCCAGGGCATCAACGTCTACGACATTCTCCGCCGCCAGAAGCTGGTGCTGACCAAGGCTGCGGTTGATGCGCTGGAGGCGCGCTTCAAATGAAGAACATCGATCCGCGCCACTACGACGTCATCATCTCTCCCGTCGTGACGGAAAAGGCGACGCTCGCCTCCGAGCACAACAAGGTGCTGTTCAAGGTCGCCGGCAAGGCCACCAAGCCGCAGATCAAGGAAGCGGTCGAGAAGCTGTTCGACGTCAAGGTGAAGAGCGTCAACACGCTCGTTCGCAAGGGCAAGACCAAGGTGTTTCGCGGCAATCTCGGTTCGCAGTCGGACACCAAGCGCGCGATCGTGACCCTGGAAGAGGGCCACCGCATCGACGTGACTACCGGACTATAAGGCGCAACGACGATGGCATTGAAAACCTACAATCCCACGACGCCGGGCCAGCGCCAGCTGGTCATGGTCGATCGTTCGGCGCTCTACAAGGGCAAGCCGGTGAAGACCCTGACCGAGGGCAAGCTCGGCAATGGCGGTCGCAACAACACCGGTCGCATCACCGTGCGTTTCCGCGGCGGCGGCCACAAGAAGGCCTACCGCACTGTCGACTTCCGCCGTGACAAGGTGGACATGCCGGCGGTCGTGGAGCGGCTCGAGTATGATCCGAACCGCACCGCCTTCATCGCGCTGATCAAGTATCAGGACGGTGAGCTGGCCTACATCCTGGCGCCGCAGCGCCTGGCAGCGGGCGACACCGTCGTCGCCGGCAACTATGTCGACGTCAAGCCGGGCAACGTCATGCCGCTCGGCAACATGCCGGTCGGCACGATCGTGCACAACATCGAGCTGAAGATCGGCAAGGGCGGTCAGCTGGCGCGCTCCGCCGGCACCTACGCCCAGATCGTCGGCCGCGACCAGGACTACGTGATCGTCCGCCTGAACTCGGGCGAGCAGCGTCTGGTGCACGGCCGTTGCCGCGGCACGATCGGCGCGGTCTCGAACCCGGATCACATGAACATCTCGATCGGCAAGGCCGGTCGTACCCGCTGGCTCGGCTGGCGTCCGCACAACCGCGGCGTCGTCATGAACCCGATCGATCACCCGCACGGCGGTGGTGAAGGTCGTACCTCGGGCGGTCGCCACCCGGTTACTCCGTGGGGCAAGCCGACCAAGGGCAAGAAGACCCGCACCAACAAGTCGACCAACAAATTCATTCTCCTCAGCCGCCACAAGCGGAAGAAGTAAGGAACGCCGGACATGGTTCGTTCAGTCTGGAAAGGCCCGTTCGTCGAGGGTTCTCTGCTCAAGAAGGCAGATGCCGCGCGCTCGTCCGGCCGTCACGACGTCATCAAGATCTGGAGCCGCCGCTCGACCATCCTGCCGCAGTTCGTCGGCCTGACGTTCGGCGTCTACAACGGCCACAAGCACGTGCCGGTGGCAATCAACGAGGAAATGGTGGGTCACAAGTTCGGCGAGTTCTCGCCGACCCGGACCTTCCACGGCCATTCGGGCGACAAGAAAGCCAAGAAGGCTTGAGGATTAACCGATGAGCAAACCAAAGCGCGAACGTAGCCTCGCGGACAATGAGGCCAAGGCCGTCGCCCGCATGCTGCGTGTCAGCCCGCAGAAGCTAAACCTGGTGGCGCAGCTGATCCGCGGCCGCAAGGCGTCCGCTGCGCTCGCCGACCTGCAGTTCTCGCGCAAGCGGATCGCAGTCGACGTCAAGAAGTGCCTGGAATCGGCGATCGCCAACGCCGAGAACAACCATGACCTCGATGTCGACGATCTCGTCGTTGCCGAGGCGCATGTCGGCAACGGCATCGTGATGAAGCGTTTTGCTCCGCGCGGCCGTGGCCGTTCGGGCCGTGTGTTCAAACCGTTCTCGCACCTGACCATCGTGGTTCGTCAGGTCGAGGCCGAGGCAAGCGCTTAAGAAGGGCGCAGGAGAAGACGATGGGTCAAAAGATCAATCCAATCGGGCTGCGTCTCGGCATCAACCGGACCTGGGACTCCCGTTGGTTCGCCGGCAAGCAGGAATACGGCAAGCTGCTGCACGAGGACGTCAAGATCCGCGAGATCCTGCACAAGGAGCTCAAGCAGGCGGCCGTGGCCCGCATCGTGATCGAGCGTCCGCACAAGAAGTGCCGCGTGACGATCCACTCGGCCCGTCCGGGTGTCGTGATCGGCAAGAAGGGCGCCGACATCGACAAGCTGCGCAAGAAGGTTGCCGACATCACCTCGTCGGACGTCGTGATCAACATCGTCGAAATCCGCAAGCCGGAGCTCGACGCGACCTTGGTCGCTGAATCGATCGCCCAGCAGCTCGAGCGCCGCGTCGCGTTCCGCCGCGCCATGAAGCGCGCCGTGCAGTCGGCGATGCGTCTCGGTGCCGGCGGTATCCGCATCAACTGCTCGGGCCGTCTCGGCGGCGCAGAAATCGCGCGCATGGAGTGGTACCGCGAAGGTCGCGTGCCGCTGCACACGCTGCGCGCCGACGTCGACTACGGCGTTGCCACCGCGTTCACGACCTTCGGCACCTGCGGCGTCAAGGTCTGGATCTTCAAGGGCGAGATCCTCGAGCACGATCCGATGGCCCAGGACAAGAAGATGGCCGAGGGCGACAGCACGCCGCGTTCGCGCCGCGACGCCGCTTGAGGCAAAGCAGGAATTTGAGGGCTTAAAGCCATGATGCAACCTAAGAAAACGAAGTTCCGGAAGGCGCATAAGGGCCGTATCCACGGCGTTGCGACCTCTGGCGCGACGTTGGCGTTCGGCCAGTTCGGCCTGAAGGCGATGGAGCCTGAGCGCGTCACCGCCCGTCAGATCGAAGCCGCCCGCCGCGCGCTGACCCGTCACATGAAGCGCGCCGGCCGCGTCTGGATCCGCGTGTTCCCGGACGTGCCGGTGTCGAAAAAGCCAGCCGAAGTCCGCATGGGCTCCGGCAAGGGTGCTCCGGAATTGTGGGTGGTCCGGATCAAGCCGGGCCGCGTGATGTTCGAGATCGACGGCGTGCCGGTGCAGACCGCGAAGGAAGCGCTGTCGCTCGCGGCTGCCAAGCTGCCGATCAAGACGCGCTTCGTTGCGCGCATTGCGGAGTAATCGCCATGGCCGAGATGAAAGTTGAAGACATTCGCGCGATGAGCGACGACCAGCGGGAAGACGCGATCCTGAACCTGAAGAAGGAGCGCTTCAACCTGCGTTTCCAGCGCGCCACCGGGCAGCTGGAGAACACCTCGCGGATGCGGGAAGCCCGCCGCGATATCGCTCGTATCAAGACCATCGCTGCCCAGCAGCGCGCGAAGAAGAAGTAAGGGGCCAGCTATGCCGAAACGTACTCTGCAGGGCGTGGTCGTCAGCGACAAGCAAGCCAAGACCATCGTGGTGCGCGTCGATCGCCGCTTCACCCACCCGATCTACAAGAAGACGATCCGCCGTTCCAAGAACTACCACGCGCACGACGAGAACAACCAGTTCAAGCCGGGCGACATGGTCTGGATCGAGGAATCGAAGCCGATCTCGAAGCTGAAGCGCTGGACCGTGGTCCGGGGCGAACACAAGAAAACGGCCTGATTACTTCGGCCTGGCCGGGGAAATTCAGGGAAATTTTGAGCGCGCTGAAGCGCAGAAAGAGGACGAGGTGCATCAATGATTCAGATGCAGACCAACCTCGACGTGGCCGATAATTCAGGCGCACGCCGTGTCATGTGCATCAAGGTTCTTGGAGGTTCCAAGCGCCGCTATGCCACCGTGGGCGACGTTATCGTTGTGTCGATCAAGGAAGCCATTCCGCGTGGCAAGGTGAAGAAGGGCGACGTGATGAAGGCCGTCGTGGTCCGGGTCCGCAAGGACATCCGCCGCGCCGACGGTTCGGTTATCCGTTTCGACCGCAACGCCGCCGTGCTGATCAACAATCAGTCCGAGCCGGTCGGCACCCGTATCTTCGGGCCGGTGCCGCGCGAGCTGCGCGCCAAGAACCACATGAAGATCATTTCGCTTGCGCCGGAGGTGCTGTGATGGCTGCCAAGATCCGCAAGGGCGACAAGGTGATGGTGCTCACCGGCCGCGACAAGGGTCGCACCGGCGAGGTGTTCGAGGTGCGTCCGGACGAGAACAAGGCTCTCGTTCGCGGCATCAACATGGTGAAGCGTCACCAGAAGCAGACCCAGACCCAGGAAGGCGGCATCATCTCCAAGGAGATGCCGATCGACCTTTCGAACATTGCGTATGTCGGCAAGGACGGAAAGCCGACCCGCATCGGGTTCAAGATTCAGGCCGATGGCAAGAAGGTTCGTGTTGCCAAGAGCTCGGGAGCAGAGATCGATGGCTGATACAGCTTACACGCCGCGTCTGCGCGCGGAGTACGACAAGAAGATCCGCGGCATGATGACCGAGAAGTTCGGTTATGCCAACGTGATGCAGGTGCCGCGCCTCGACAAGGTCGTGCTCAACATGGGCGTGGGCGACTCCGTCAACGACCGCAAGAAGGCCGAGACCGCCGCCGCCGAGCTGACCCAGATCGCCGGCCAGAAGGCGATCGTGACCTATTCGCGGATCGCGATCGCGACCTTCAAGCTGCGTGAGAACCAGCCGATCGGCTGCAAGGTCACGCTGCGCAAGACCCATATGTACGAGTTCATCGACCGCCTGGTGAACGTGGCGCTGCCCCGCGTCCGCGACTTCCGCGGCCTGAACCCGAAGAGCTTCGACGGCCGCGGCAACTATTCGCTCGGCATCAAGGAGCACATCATTTTCCCCGAGATCGACTTCGACAAGGTCTCGGAAGCGCGTGGCATGGACATCACGGTCTGCACCACCGCCAAGACCGACGACGAGGCGCGCGCCTTGTTGACCGCTTTCAATTTCCCGTTCCGGCAGTGAGTAGCTGAGCCAAAGCCACTCAAACGCGGATACCCAGGAGCCAAGCATGGCAAAGAAGAGTTCAGTCGAGAAGAACAACCGGCGCAAGCGGATGGCGAAGAACGCCGGCCCGCGCCGCGAGAAGCTGAAGGCGATCATCGCCGACAAGACCAAGCCGATGGAAGAGCGCTTCGCGGCGACGCTGAAGCTCGCCGAGATGCCGCGCAACTCGTCGCCGACGCGCATCCGCAATCGTTGCGAGCTGACCGGGCGTCCGCGCTCGAACTATCGCAAGAACAAGCTCTCGCGCATCGCGCTGCGTGAACTCGGCTCCAAGGGCCTGGTTCCCGGCCTCGTGAAGTCGAGCTGGTAAGGAGGGTCGGAACCATGTCTACGCACGATCCGATCAGCGATCTCATCACCCGCATCCGCAACGCGCAGATGCGCTCCAAGTCCAAGGTCTCGAGCCCCGGCTCGAAGATGCGCGCCAACGTGCTCGAGGTGCTGAAGTCCGAGGGGTACATCCGCGGCTACGCCAGCGTCGAGCATGCCTCGGGCCGCAGCGAGCTCGAGATCGAGCTGAAGTATTTCGACGGCGAGCCCGTCATCCGCGAGATCGAGCGGGTGTCGAAGCCGGGCCGCCGCGTTTACGCCTCGGTGAAGAACCTGCCGCGCGTGAACAACGGTCTCGGCATTTCGGTGTTGTCGACGCCGAAGGGAATCATGGCTGACCACCAGGCGCGCGACGCCAACGTGGGCGGCGAAGTTCTCTTCACGGTGTTCTGAGGAAGGATTTTACGATGTCACGTATCGGCAAAAGGCCGGTGGCGATCCCGTCGGGTGTGACGGCGACCGTCGAAGGTCAGACCGTCAAGGTGAAGGGGCCGAAGGGCCAGCTTCAGTTCGTCGTGCATGACGACGTCGAGGTGAAGTTCGAGAACGGCCAGGTCAAGGTTGCTCCGCGGGTCAAGACCAACCGCGCGCAGGCGATGTACGGCACCGCGCGCGCGCAGGTCGCCAACCTCGTCGAGGGCGTCACCAAAGGCTTCGAGAAGAAGCTCGAGATCACCGGCGTCGGCTACCGTGCCGCGATGCAGGGCAAGAACCTGCAGCTCGCGCTCGGCTACAGCCACGACGTGGTGTACGCGATCCCGGAAGGCATCACCATCGCGGTGCCGAAGCCGACCGAGATCACGATCACCGGCAACGATCCGCAGCGCGTCGGCCAGGTCGCCGCCGAGATCCGCGCCTACCGTCCGCCGGAGCCCTACAAGGGCAAGGGCGTGAAGTACGCCAACGAATTCATCTTCCGCAAGGAAGGCAAGAAGAAGTAACGGAGCCGGTCATGTCACTCAAGGTTACGAATGCCCGGCGCAAGCAGCGCGTGCGCCTTGCGCTTCGCCGCTCGGCAGGCGGCCGTCCGCGGCTGTCGGTGTTCCGCTCGTCCAAGCACATCTACGCCCAGGTCATCGACGACCAGAAGGGCGAGACGCTCGCTTCCGCCTCGTCGCTGGAGAAGACCATGCGCGACGCCGGCAAGACCGGCGCCGATATCGATGCGGCCAAGGCGGTCGGCAAGCTGCTCGCCGAGCGCGCGGCGCAGAAGGGCGTCAAGGAAGTCGTGTTCGATCGCGGCGCCTACATCTATCACGGGCGCGTCAAGGCGCTCGCGGATGCGGCGCGCGAAGGCGGATTGAGCTTCTAAACTTTACGAACGATTACGAGGAAAGAGGCGCAAGGCCTCCTAGAGATTGGAAAACACCATGGCAGGTGAACGCGAACGCGGCGGACGCGAACGGAGCAGGGAGCGCGAGGAGCGCGATAGCGAGTTCGTCGACAAGCTCGTCCACATCAATCGCGTGGCGAAGGTCGTCAAGGGCGGCAAGCGCTTCGGCTTTGCGGCGCTGGTCGTGATCGGCGACCAGAAGGGCCGGGCCGGGTTCGGCCACGGCAAGGCGCGCGAAGTTCCGGAAGCGATCCGCAAGGCGACCGAATCGGCGAAGCGCAACCTGACGCGCGTCGCGCTTCGCGAAGGCCGCACGCTGCATCACGACATCGCCGGCCGTCACGGCGCCGGCCGCGTCTACCTGCGTGCCGCTCCGGCCGGTACCGGCATCATCGCCGGCGGCCCGATGCGCGCGGTGTTCGAGACGCTCGGTGTCCAGGACGTGGTGGCGAAGTCGATCGGCTCGTCGAATCCCTACAACATGGTTCGCGCGACGTTCGATGCGCTGAAGCATCAGGATTCGCCGCGTTCGGTGGCTGCGCGCCGCAACATCAAGGTCTCCACCCTGCAGTCGCGCCGCGTCGGCGGCGACGCCGAAGTGGTGGCGGAATAACAACGCGCGCTTCTCGAAGCGCTATTCGGAGTTACTGTCATGGCCAAGGCCAGCAAGACCATCAAGGTCGAGCAGATCGGCAGCGCAATCCGCCGCCATCACTCGCAGCGTTCGACGCTGATCGGCCTCAAGCTCAACAAGATCGGCCGGGTTGCCGAGCTGCAGGATACCCCTGAAGTTCGCGGCATGATCAGCAAGGTTCAGCATCTCGTCCGCGTCGTCGGCGAGTAAGCAGAGATAAGGAGAAGGGCGATGAAGCTCAGCGATATCGCCGACAACGCCGGCTCGCGCAAGAAGCGCATGCGTGTCGGCCGTGGCATCGGTTCCGGCAAGGGCAAGACCTCGGGCCGCGGCGGCAAGGGCCAGACCGCGCGTTCGGGCGTCCGCATCAAGGGTTTCGAAGGCGGCCAGATGCCGATGCATCGCCGTCTGCCGAAGCGCGGCTTCAACAACATCTTCCGGCTCGACTTCGCCGAGATCAATCTCGACCGTCTGCAGGAAGCGATCGACAACAAGCTGGTCGATGCGAGCGCGACGGTGAACGTCGAATCGCTGGTCAAGGCCGGCGTGCTGCGCCGCGCCAAGGACGGCCTGCGGCTGCTCGGCCGCGGCGAGATCAAGACCAAGCTGACCATCGAGGCGCACGGCGCTTCCAAGTCGGCCATTGCCGCGGTCGAGAAGGCCGGCGGCTCGGTCAAGATCCTGGCCCCCGCCAAGGAAGAAGGCGAGGCGGCGTAACATCTGCGTCATTGCCCGCGACGCGCGGGCAATCCGCAGATCGAATGATGGACTTATCGAGGCCGAGCACCAGATAATGTCCGGTGTCTGCCGGCGCCCAGGGAATTGATCTCTTTGGGGGCGCCGGCGAATGGGGCTCCGGGAGAAAGCCGAAACATGGTCTCAGCAGCCGAACAACTTGCCGCCAACCTCAATTTCGGACAGCTGGCGAAAGCCGACGAGCTGAAGAAGCGCATCTGGTTCACCCTGGGTGCGCTGCTTGTTTATCGGCTCGGCACCTACATCCCGCTGCCCGGCATCGATCCGAACATCTGGGAGCAGGTGTTCCGCAGCCAGTCCGGCGGCATCCTCGGCATGTTCAACATGTTCGCCGGCGGCGGCATCCACCGCATGGCGATCTTCGCGCTCAACATCATGCCGTACATCTCGGCATCGATCATCGTGCAGCTCCTGACCACCGTGTCGCCGCAGCTCGAGGCGCTCAAGAAGGAAGGCGAGGCGGGCCGCAAGACGCTGAACCAGTACACCCGCTATCTGACGGTGATCCTGGCGCTGTTCCAGTCCTACGGCATCGCGATCGGCCTCGAAGGCGCCGGCAATGTCGTCAGCGACCCCGGCATGTTCTTCCGGATCTCGACCGCGATCACGCTGACCGGCGGCACCATGTTCCTGATGTGGCTCGGCGAGCAGATCACCTCGCGCGGCATCGGCAACGGTATTTCGCTGATCATCCTGGCCGGCATCGTCGCCGAATTGCCGTCGGCGCTCGCCAACATGCTGGAACTCGGCCGCCAGGGTGCGATGTCGACCGGCCTGATCCTGATCGTCATCGTGATGGCGGTCGCCGTGATCGCCTTCATCGTCTTCATGGAGCGCGCGCAGCGGCGGCTTTTGATCCAGTATCCGAAGCGCCAGGTCGGCAACAAGATGTTCGAGGGCCAGTCCTCGCATCTGCCGCTCAAGCTCAACACCTCGGGCGTGATTCCGCCGATCTTCGCCTCGTCGCTGCTGTTGCTGCCGACCACGGTCGCGAACTTCAACGCCGGCAAGGGGCCGGAATGGTTCCAGTGGATCACGACCCAGCTCAGCCACGGCCGGCCGCTGTTCCTTTTCATGTATCTCGCGCTGATCGTGTTCTTCGCGTTCTTCTACACCGCGATCGTGTTCAATCCGACCGAGACCGCGGACAATCTGAAGAAGCATGGCGGCTTCATCCCGGGCATCCGGCCGGGCGAGCGCACCGCCGAGTATATCGACTATGTGCTGTCGCGCATCACGGTGCTCGGCGCGCTCTATCTCGCGATCGTCTGCCTGATTCCTGAAATTCTGATTTCCTACGCATCGGTCCCGTTCTACTTTGGCGGCACCTCGCTGTTGATCGTCGTCAGCGTGACGATGGATACGGTGTCGCAGGTGCAGGGCTATCTGCTCGCTCATCAGTATGAAGGGCTGATCAGGAAGTCGAAGCTCAGGGGGGGCCGCCGCCGCTGATCGCGGCTCGGCTTCGAACTCAAAACACAGGTGTGCGGACGTCGCCCACCTAGCCGGGGGGCGAAACAGATATGAGATTGATCCTTTTGGGGCCGCCGGGCTCGGGCAAGGGAACCCAGGCGCAGCGGCTGGTGCACAAGCACGGCATCGTCCAGCTCTCGACCGGTGAGATGCTGCGCGCTGCGGTCGCCGCGGGTACGCCGATCGGCTTGCAGGCCAAGGAGATCATGGCCAATGGCGGCCTGGTTCCCGACGAGGTGGTGGTGGGAATCATCGCCGACCGAATCGAGGAGCCCGATGCCAAGAAGGGCTTCATTCTCGACGGCTTCCCGCGCACCGTGCCGCAGGCCGAGGCGCTCGACGATCTGCTCCGGAAAAAGCACCTCAAGCTCGACGCCGTGGTTGAGCTCCGCGTCAACGAGAGCGCGCTGCTCGCCCGCGTTGAGAAGCGTGCCGAGGAAACCCGCGCGCGCGGCGAGGAAGTCCGCCTCGACGACACGCCGGAAGTGCTGACCAAGCGCCTGGCGCAGTACCGTTCGCTGACGGAGCCGCTGATTCACTATTATTCGGAGCGGCGGAAGCTGCTGACGGTGGATGGCATGATGACCATCGAGCACGTTACCCGCGAGATCAACCGGATCCTGACCGCGCTCGGCGCGCTGGAACCGAAGGATCATGAGGATCACGCCCCCAAGGCGGCTAAAAAGGCCGCCAAGGCGACCATGAAGGCCAGCAAGAAGCCGGCCAAGAAGGTAGCTAAATCAGCCAAAAAGGCCGCCAAATCGGCCCGGAAGGCTGCCAAGGCGCCCTCCAAGGCCAAGGCGCCCAAGAAAACCGTGAAGAAGGCGGTAAAGAATGCCGCCAGCGCCGCGAAAGCCCGCAAGGGAGCAAAGACCGCCAAAAAGGCGGCAAAAAAGCTCACGAAAAAGCGAGCTAAACGCTAGGAGCGGTTGACGAAACCGACATGAATCCTTTAATAAGCCCCGCATCCAAGTTGGATAGTTTTATGACGATGCCGGGCCCCGAAGGACATGAGGGGAGGGCGTCGTGTTCGCGTTTGTGAACACAAGCCCGAGAGAGCAAGAACTTGAGAAGCCCGTATCCGTGATGGATCGGCGACAGGAGAGAAGTCCGTGGCCCGTATTGCCGGCGTGAACATTCCTACCAACAAGCGCGTCCTGATCGCGCTTCAGTACATCCATGGCATCGGCCAGAAGAACGCTGCCGACATCATGGAGAAGGTCAAGATCCCGGTGGACCGTCGCGTCAACCAGCTGACCGACCAGGAAGTCCTGCAGATCCGCGAAGTGATCGACCGCGACTATCTGGTCGAGGGCGACCTCCGTCGTGAGGTCGGCATCAACATCAAGCGGCTGATGGACCTCGGCTGCTACCGCGGCCTGCGTCATCGCCGCGGTCTGCCGGTGCGCGGCCAGCGCACCCACACCAATGCGCGCACGCGCAAGGGGCCGGCCAAGGCGATCGCCGGCAAGAAGAAGTAAGTTTTGCGAATTGCAGGTGGGGAGTAGCGAATGGAAATTCGCTACTCGCCATTTGCGTTTTGAGGTGTAGCCGCTGGCACTACGGCGGCGTCGAGATCACAGGAAAGGTTTGAAATGGGCAAGGAAGCCACCCGCGTACGCCGCCGCGAACGCAAGAACATCGCCTCCGGCATCGCGCACGTGAATTCGTCGTTCAACAACACGACCATCACCATCACCGACGCGCAGGGCAACACCATCGCCTGGTCGTCGGCCGGCACCATGGGCTTCAAGGGCTCGCGGAAGTCGACCCCCTATGCCGCGCAGGTCGCGGCCGAAGACGTCTCCAAGAAGGCGCAGGAACACGGCATGCGCACGCTGGAGGTTGAAGTGGCAGGCCCGGGTTCGGGCCGTGAGTCGGCGCTCCGTGCGCTGCAGGCTGCGGGCTTCACCGTCACCTCGATCCGCGACGTGACCACCATCCCGCACAATGGCTGCCGTCCGCGCAAGCGTCGGCGCGTTTGATCTGTAAGTCGCGGGCGGCCTTTGGCCGCCCTGCGATGGTTTTTGGAATTGACCGCGCGGACTGATCCGCGATCTCCAACGCCGGGTTCGGCCATTCGATTTGGCCCTATGACCGGCAAATGGGTGAAACAGTGACGATCCAGAAAAATTGGCAAGAACTCATTCGACCGAACAAGCTGCAGGTGACGCCGGGCTCGGACGCGAGCCGGTTCGCCACCGTGGTCGCCGAGCCGCTCGAGCGTGGCTTCGGCCAGACGCTCGGCAACGCGCTGCGCCGCATCCTGTTGTCCTCGCTGCAGGGCGCGGCGGTGCAGTCGGTGCATATCGACGGCGTGCTGCACGAGTTCTCCTCGATCGCCGGTGTCCGTGAAGACGTCACCGACATCGTCCTCAACATCAAGGACATCTCGATCAAGATGCAGGGCGAAGGCCCGAAGCGCATGGTCGTGAAGAAGCAGGGCCCGGGCGCCGTCACCGCCGGCGACATCCAGACCGTCGGCGATGTCACGGTGCTCAACCCCGACCTGCAGCTCTGCACGCTGGACGACGGCGCCGAGATCCGCATGGAGTTCACGGTCACGACCGGCAAGGGCTATGTTGCCGCCGAGCGCAACCGTCCCGAGGATGCTCCGATCGGCCTGATCCCGGTCGACAGCCTGTTCTCGCCGGTCCGCAAGGTGTCTTACAAGGTCGAGAACACCCGTGAGGGCCAGATCCTCGACTACGACAAGCTCACCATGACGATCGAGACCAACGGCGCGATCACGCCGGAGGACGCGGTGGCCTACGCCGCGCGCATCCTGCAGGATCAGCTCAACGTGTTCGTCAACTTCGAAGAGCCGCGCAAGGAAGTCACGCAGGAGATCATCCCCGATCTCGCGTTCAACCCGGCGTTCCTCAAGAAGGTCGACGAGCTCGAGCTGTCGGTGCGTTCGGCAAACTGCCTGAAGAACGACAACATCGTCTACATCGGCGACCTCGTGCAGAAGTCGGAAGCGGAAATGCTCCGCACCCCGAACTTCGGCCGCAAGTCGCTGAACGAGATCAAGGAAGTGCTGGCCCAGATGGGTCTGCACCTCGGCATGGAAGTGCCGGGCTGGCCGCCGGAGAACATCGACGAGCTCGCCAAGCGCTTCGAGGATCACTACTGATCCGATTCCATCATCATGGCCGGGCTGTCCCGGCCATGATTCTACCGGGCGAACGCAGGATGCCCACCTGCAAAACTTGTCGCTGAACCACCGCGGCAGAATTGAAGAAGGAAGAAGTCAATGCGTCACGGCAAGGTTCATCGGAAGCTCAACCGCACCGCCGAGCATCGGCGTGCGATGTTCGCCAACATGGCGGCCGCGCTGATCAAGCACGAGCAGATCGTCACCACGCTGCCGAAGGCCAAGGAGCTGCGGCCGATCGTCGAGAAGCTCGTCACCCTCGGCAAGAAGGGCGGCCTCGCCCTGCGCCGCCAGGCGATCTCGGAGCTGCGCGACGTCGACCAGGTCAGGAAGCTGTTCGACACGCTGGCGACCCGCTACAAGGACCGCCAGGGCGGCTACACCCGCATCATCAAGGCCGGCTTCCGCTACGGCGACAACGCGGCGATGGCCGTGATCGAGTTCGTCGACCGCGACGTCGACGCCAAGGGCCAGGATTCCGGTCCGACCCAGGACAAGGAAGCCGAGGCGGCGTAAGCCGCTTTCGCCGAGGCGGCGCAGGCCGCTCTCACTGAGGCGGCGCAGGCTGCTCTCGAGCCAGGTTTTGAAAGCGGCGCCTTCGGGCGCCGTTTTTGTTTTGGTGGCGTCGCTCTATCCCCGTCGTCGTCCTGGCGAAAGCCAGGACCCATTACCCCAACTGCTCATTGTTGCACGGCGATGGGGCAACGTTCGCGTTCACAATCGAATGCGGTGGTAATGGGTCCTGGCTTTCGCCAGGACGACGAGGCGTGTTCTACTTCCTCACGCGTCGGTGAGATGCAATTGCGGCGCTGCATGCCGCGCCCGATATGTCCATCGACATCAATGGAGATGACAGATGAAAATCGACCTTTCCGGAAAAACTGCGCTGGTGACCGGCTCGACCGCGGGCATCGGCAATGCCATCGCCAAGGGCCTCGCCGAGACCGGCGCCGAGGTCGTCGTCAACGGCCGCGGTCAGGCCAAGGTCGATGCCGCGATTGCCGCGATCGCCAAAGCGGTGCCCGGCGCAAAGGTCCGCGGCATCGCCGCTGATGTCTCGACTGCGTCCGGCTGCAAGGCGCTGCTCGCGGCGCTGCCGGACGTCGACATCCTCGTCAACAATGCCGGCATCTTCGAGCCGAAGCCGTTCTTCGACATTCCCGACGAGGACTGGAGCCGCTTCTACGAGGTCAACGTGATGTCCGGCGTGCGGCTGTCGCGCGGCTACATGCAGGGCATGCTCAAGCGCAACTGGGGCCGCATCGTCTTCATCTCCTCGGAGTCCGGCCTCAACATCCCGACCGAGATGATTCACTACGGCATGACCAAGACCGCGCAGCTTGCGATCGCGCGCGGCCTCGCCGAGCTAACCAAAGGCACCGCCGTGACCGTCAACTCGGTGCTGCCCGGACCGACCATGTCCGAGGGCGTCGAGACCTTCGTCAAGGATCTCGCCAAGCAGAACGGCCAGTCGGTCGAGGAGGCGGCCTCCAACTTCGTCAAGCAGCACCGGCCGACCTCGCTGCTGCAGCGCTTCGCCAGCACCGAGGAGATCGCCAATCTGGTGGTCTATGTCTGCTCCAAGCAGGCCTCGGCGACCAACGGCGCCGCGCTGCGCGCCGAGGGCGGCATCGTCAACACGATCGCATGAGGCCGCATGCCGGCCTATGTGATCTCCGAGGTCGAGATGCGGGACGCCGCAGCGTTCGAGGCCTATCGCACGCTGGCGGCGAACACCATCGCACAATATGGCGGGCGCTACGTCGTGCGCGGCGGCACAGTCGAGGTGGTGGAGGGCGGTCCGCCACCGAACGCGATCGTCATCGTCGAATTTCCGACCATGGCGCGCCTGCGCGAATGGTACGCGTCACCGGAATACGCCGAAGCGTTGAAGCTGCGTGCAACCGCGCTGGAGCGGCGCCTTCTGTTCGCCGAGGGCGTGCCGCCGATCTAAAGCGCGATGAGATTAGGTTGAATCGTCATCGCGCCTTAGCTCTTTGTTTGAGCATGATCTTTTCGGAAAACCGCTTCGCACTTTTCCGGATCATGCTCTAGCTAGCTATCCCTTCGCGCCGTCCAGGAAGTCGCTGAAGCCTGCGGGACGGTAGGGACCGAAGCAAATCTGCTCCAGCACGCCGATTCCGGTCTGGCCGCCCTGGCGGGCGCGGACCACCTGCTGCACGTGCACATTCTCGCGGGCCAGCGGGTCGAGCGTCGATGGATCGAACGACTCGCTGCCGATCTCGAGCTCGCCCTTCCACATGCCCTGGCCCCACTGCGGATGGCCGTAGCCGAGGCCCTTCATCTGGAATTTGAGGATCGGGTTGAGCGCGATGGTCGTGGTGTGGCCGTCGATATCGACCAGGTCGATTTCGGCCGACTGCGCGAGCCGGGTGTTCGGCACGTATTTGACGCGATGCCGCGCGGTCGCCATGCGGCGGTCGAGGCCGTCGACCACGCCGGGGATCTCGGCCTCGCTTCGGTAGAGCGGCGCGGTAATGCCCTCGCGGACCAGCGCCTCGCCCTGCGTCCCGTCGAAGAAGATCGCGTGCGAGATGTGGTCGTCCCAGACCAGCGGCGCCCAGAGGAAGAACACGCTCGGCGGCGGCATCGGCGCGCCTCCGACGTCGCGTTCGCCGACATTGCGCACGCCCCAGGAGCGATCCTTGGTGCCGTAGCATGTGCGATCGTCGACCTTGATCCCGCCATCGGGGTGGTTGATGACGCCGCTCCAGCGGCCGAACTGGTCGAACCGGGTCGAATCCATCGCGCGGCGGCCGCCCGACCAAAGCGTCTGGCGCGCTTCCTGGATCGCGGCGGTGCGCGCGGAGAAGGTCAGGTCGCAGGCGAGGCCCGTCGCATTGTCGTCGAGCACCACCCGGGTCCGCAGCATCGGCTCGAGCACTTCGAGCCTGAACGGACCGACCTGCATCTCGGTGCGCTCGATCGGGGCCCGCCGCGAGCCGTAAAAGCAGTGCTGCCGTCCGCCGCGTTCCACGACGCTGAAGGCGCAATCGAGTATCTTGCGGTGCGGGTAGATCGCAATGCCGATCCCGAAATAATACGCGCCGTCGGCGGTGTAGCCGTTGAACCAGGTCCGGTCATAGACATTGCGGTCGCTGGTCGAGGGAACCGCGATCGGCTCCGGCGTCTGGTGGATAGGGAAATCGTCCAGTTTGTTGAGCACGCCGATCCCTTTCGATGCCTGACGCGTTGAATCCACTTCGCTCGAAAGCGCGTCAGTCCTGCCAGTATGAAAAACTGTCGTGGTCCAGCGCTTGCGCGCAGGCGCCGCGGGTCATTTTCAGGAACAGCGCGTCGCCGCGTTCGGAGCGCTGGACGCTGAGCGCGGAGACGACGCCCATCATGATGCCGTGCAGCGTGTAGCGCCGGTAATCCCGCCAGCAACGATCCCAGTCATAGTCCCGCACGCCGCGCCGGATCAGTTCCGAATGATAGAGCCGCACCAGGTCGGCCTCATGAAGCCGCCGTTCGGATGGATCGATGCCGGCCGAGAGGAAATAGGCGACGTCGACGATTCCCGGGCCCACTGTCAGCGTCTGCCAGTCCAGCGTCGCCATCGGCCGGGTGTTGCCGCGCACATCGAACAGCATGTTGTCGAGCCGGAAGTCCGCATGCTGCAAGGTTCGCGGCGCGGATCGATCGGACTGGTAGCGCAATAGCGCGTCCGGAAGCCGGTCGATCAGATCAAGGAATTCCGACTCGATCACGCCGCGATATCGCTCCTTGTAGTGACCGATGATGCCGGGCAGCACCGCGCGAAGGTCTCTGCGCCGGCTTGCGGCCACCACGAAGCATTGCACCGCATCGAGGCTCGGGTCATTCCATCGCGGCGAATGCAACGCCGCGGCCTCGGTCATGGCCATCTGGCTGTCGGCGATCGAGCATCCGGCGAGCTGATCGCCCGGACGTGCGGGCGCGAGGTCTTCCAGGATCAGCGTGAAGTCGTCGGTCGCCGGATCGATTTCGGCAAGAATCGGCCGGGGCGTGTGAATGGCGACGGTGGCGGCCAGCTCGCGATAGAACGCGACCTCGCGGACGTAAAGCGTGTGCGCGGAACCGGAGCGGCGGCTGTCGGGATCTGCAGCAGGGAATTTGCCGACGACGCTTAAAGGAGCGTTCGGCTCGTCACCGTCATAGGTCAGACGAAATCGATAGCTGTCGCCGACGAGGCCATTGCCGACCGGCTTGCAGGCGAGATCGACGACCCTGACCTCGTCGATCACACCGGCTTCGCGCAGCGCCCGCGTCATCCACTCCGGATCGATCCGCGACGGATCGGCCGTGAGCAAACTCATCGGTTTCCTCCCATCCCCGTAGGCGTCACCACCGCTCCGGCCGCGTCCTGCGCGGCCGGATTGAGGACGGGGTGATCGTTGCGCAAATCATACAGGCGATGCCGTGGCTTTGGCAAAAGCCAGCCGCCGGCCTGTGGGGATATCATGCCCGGGATGTTGCCCGGGCATGAGGAAGCGGACGTGAGGAGCCTTACCAGCCCTCGAGCACGATCTTGCCGCGTGACTTGCCGCTTTCCAGCAAAGCGTGGGCGCGCTTGAGGTTGGCGGCGTTGATGGTACCGAAGGTCTGGTCGAGCGTGGTGCGCAGCACGCCCTTGTCGATCAGGTCGGCGACATCGTTGAGCAGATGATGCTGCGCGATCATGTCGGGCGTCTGGAACGAGGAGCGCGTGAACATCGATTCCCAGTGCACCGACACCGCCTTGCCCTTGAAGGCGGCGACGTTGAACTCCGGCGGATCGTCGATCAGGCCGAACTTGCCCTGCGGCGCGATGAAGTCGGCGATCGACTTGTAGTGTTGGTCGGTGAAGGTGAGGCTGGCGACGAGGCCGACCGGCGGCAGCCTCAAGCTCTCGATCTGCTCCTTCATCGGCTGCGAGTGGTCGATCACCGCATGGGCGCCGAGATCGCGGCACCACTTTTGCGACTCCGGCCGCGTCGCGGTCGCGACCACGGTCAGCCCGGTGAGGCGGCGCGCAAGCTGGATCAGGATCGAGCCGACGCCGCCGGCGCCGCCGGTGATCAGAAGCGTGCGCGGGTCGAGGCTCTTGCCCGGCACCGCGCCGAGCCGGTCGAACAGCAGCTCCCACGCGGTGATCGAGGTCAGGGGCAGGGCGGCGGCCTGCGCGAAGGACAGCGACGCCGGCTTGTTGCCGACGATGCGTTCATCGACCAGATGAAATTCCGAATTGGTGCCCTGGCGCAGGATCGAGCCCGCGTAAAACACCTCGTCGCCGGGCTTGAAGAGCGAGACGTCGGGCCCGACCGCGTCGACCACGCCGGCCGCGTCGAAGCCGAGGATCTTGTATCCGCCGTCGGTCGGCGCGGCGCGCTTGCGCACCTTGTAGTCGACCGGATTGGCCGAGATGGCCTTCACCGCGACGCGGATGTCGCGCCCCTTCGGCTCGGGCTTGGCGATCTCGAAATCGACGAGAGAGTCCGCCGCCTCGATCGGCAGCGATTTTTGGTATCCGACGGCCTTCATGCCTGGTCTCCGTGGTGGGCGATTGCCTGCCGATTAACTGTCGCGCTGGCGTCCATTTGGCAAGTACTGTAAAAACAGGGAACTAGTCCCTGTTTGTATACTATTGGGAAAATACTGGATGAAACGGCAGAATTTTGCGCGCCGGCCGGGCTGCGCGGTCGAGGCGGCGCTCGACCTGATCGACGGCAAATGGAAGGGCGTGATCCTCTACCACTTGCAGGCCGGCACCCAGCGCTTCGGCGAGCTGCGGAAGCGGATGCCCGGCATCACCCAGCGCATGCTGACCAAGCAGCTGCGCGCGCTCGAGGACGATGGCCTCGTGATCCGCAAGGTCTATGCCGAGGTGCCGCCACGCGTCGAATACACGCTTTCCGAACTCGGCGAGAGCCTGCGCCCGGTGATCGATATTTTGAAGGCCTGGGGCGAGGGGCATCAGGAGCGGCTGTCTTGCGCGCCGGCGCCTGAGGTCGTCGTGAAGAAGAAGCGCGCGGCGTAGCTCAAGTTTGAATTGAATCAGGCCGGCCACGCGCCGAGGGGCAGGTTACTCGCAAATGAAAAGTTCGGTGTCGTCCCGGCGTAGGCCGGGACCCATAACCCCAGGGAGCGGTTGCGGCGCGGGCGAGCGACCACGAGTCTTCGTCAAGCCAGATCCTGTGGTTATGGGTCCCGGATCTGCGCTCCGCTTCGCTGCGCTTGTCCGGGACGACGAAGTTCTTTTGCCGCCGGCTCCTTTGCATGGGTTGTTTTCGATATTTCGGCAGCGCGTAACGGCCGGGAGCGGTGTCGCTCCCGGCCGTTGATCTTGACGGCCGCTCCGATCAGCTCAGAACGCAACCTGCGTGCGCAGCGCGACCGCGTCGAACTTCGAGCCGACGTCCGCAGCCGAGGTCGCCGAGGCCTGCTTGGCGATATCGCCGTGCAGGTAGTTCAGCATGAAGCGGACGTTGTTGTTGACGTACCAGTTCAGCGCGGCGGTGTAGATGGTCTGCCGTCCGCCCGCGACGCCGACCGCCTGCGCGATCTGATCGTTGAGGTCCATCGTGCTGACGCGGCCGGCGATTTCCCAGGCGCCCCAGCCGCCGCCGGCGAGCGAGAACGGATCATGCGGCTTGATCCCGCTATAGGAGGCCGTCGCCGGGTTGTAGGCGTGGTTCTCGCCGGTCAGCACGTAGCCGACCTGCGCGTAACCGCCGTCGAACTTCAGGCTCGGCGCGCCGAATGGCGGCAGCCCCGTGTTCGCCGAGCGGTCGACATTGAACCAGTAATATTCGCCTTGCGCGATGAACGGGCCATAGGTCGCCGCGGCCTCGACGCCGTAGACCTGCGCGCCGGAGACGTTGGCGATCGCACCGGTCGAGATCAGCGTGGTCGGATCGATGCGCAGCTCGGGCCGGTCGCTGAGCGTGAGCGTCTGCGCCTGCGTGAGCTGGTTGCGTGGCGGCTGCACCAGCCATTCCGCATCGGCGCCGATGTGCACCGAATAGTTCTTGCCGCTGATCGGATTGCCGGCGACGCGGATGACCCCGCCATACTGCTCGGACGTGCCGGCCGGCGAGGCGGAGGACGCGGAGTGGATGGCGCCCGACGTTGGTCCGGTGACATAGCCGCCGATCCAGAACTGGTCGTTCCACCAGCGGGTGCCGGCGGCCGAACGGAAGTCACCGGCGGCGATGTTCTGGGCGATGATGCCGACCGAGGCGCGCTCCATGAACAGGATGTCGTTGGAGCTGGTCGCTTCGTCGAGCGTCCACGGCACGTCCATGATGCCGCCTTCGATCGCCATCTTGCCGCCGAACGGCTTGAAGCCGGTGTAGCTCAGATACGCATTCTCGATGCCCGAGGTGCCGCCGCCGGGCAGCGATCCCGGTGCCGCGCCGCCGAAGCCGTCGGACGAGCCGCCGAAATCGTAGATCAGCGAGTAATTCCAGTCGCCGAAGAATTTGCCGACGATGCCGATGCGCGCGCGGCGGACGTTCTCGCCGCTGTCGAGCTTCTGCGGCGAGGTGCCTGCGGTGTTCGGACGATAGTCGTAGCCGCCGACATCCCAATGCACGCGACTCGTGATCGCAACGCAGTTCTGTTCGTCCGCGGTGCAGATCGTCGGCCGGTTGTTCGGCATCGTCACAACGACGCCGGACGGCGCGACCGGGCCTTTCACCGGGATCGCGGCGTTGGCGCTCGCCACTCGCGCGGCCTTGGCATCCGCCGCCTTCGCATTGGCGTTCGCGCTGGCGGCGGTTGCGGTATTGGCGTTGGTCTGCTTCTGCAGTCTGTCGAGCTTCTGTTCGAGCATCTTCAGCTGCTGCTTCAGTAGCGCGATCTCCGCATCGCTGCCGCCTCCGGCCGATTGTGAATAGGCCGGCGAGGCGGCGAGCGCCCCTGCCAGGCCTATGGCGATTGCACCAACTTTTGTCGCACCCATCGTGCACCCCTGTTGTGTTTGAAGTCCCCACTCACTGAACGGTCCTAGGAGCGTATCGTGACTGACGCACGACAGTGCTTCCGGGCATCGCAGTTCCGCTTGTGGTCCGCAGGCAACAAGCGGAGCGGCGCAGTGAGATGACAGCCATCATAGAAGCTTGGCGGCGCGCTTCAACGCGGCTGCCGCGGGTTGTGCACCGGTCCGGCGGGGGGCCAGTTATCCGGCCGGGCGCCCTTCAATTGCCCGGCGAACACGCCTATATTCCGGCGTTTCCACGAGAGGTGAGAATGCTCCGACCTGTCCGCTTTGTTGCCGTATCCGCTCTGTGCACGTTGGCCTTCATGGGGAATCTTTCCGCAGCCGCGGCCCAGGATCGCCGCGTGCCGTCCTCGCAGGCCGAGCTGCAATTGTCCTATGCGCCGATCGTGCAGCGGGTGCAGCCGGCGGTGGTCAATGTCTACGCCGCCAAGACCGTGCAGAACCGCAATCCATTCCTGGACGATCCGATTTTTCGCCGCTTCTTCGGCGTGCCGGGACAGCAGCCCGAGCAGATGCAGCGCTCGCTCGGCTCCGGCGTGATGGTCGACGGCTCCGGCCTCGTGGTCACAAACAATCACGTGATCGAGGGCGCCGACCAGGTGAAGGTCTCGCTCGCCGACAAGCGCGAATACGAGGCCGAGATCGTGCTGAAGGACAGCCGCACCGACCTTGCGGTGCTGCGGCTGAAGAACACCAACAAGGAAAAATTCGCAACGCTCGACTTCGCCAACTCCGACCAGCTGCAGGTCGGTGACGTCGTGCTGGCGATCGGCAATCCATTCGGCGTCGGCCAGACCGTGACGCACGGCATCATTTCGGCCCTGGCGCGCACTCAAGTCGGGATCACGGATTATCAATTCTTCATTCAGACCGACGCGGCGATCAATCCCGGCAATTCGGGCGGGCGCGCTGGTCGACATGACCGGCCGGCTCGCCGGCATCAACACCGCGATCTTCTCGCGCTCCGGCGGCTCGCAGGGCATCGGCTTTGCGATTCCCGCCAACATGGTGCGCGTGGTCGTGGCCTCCGCCAAGAGCGGCGGCAAGGCGGTGAAGCGGCCATGGCTCGGCGCGCGGCTGCAGGCGGTCACGCCTGAGATCGCGGAGACGCTGGGACTGAAGCTGCCGAGCGGCGCGCTGGTCGCCAATGTCGCGCCGAACAGCCCGGCGGCGAAGGCCGGGCTCAAGCTCTCCGACCTGATCATCGGGATCGACGGCACGCCGATCGACGATCCCAACGCGTTCGACTACCGCTTCGCGACCCGTCCACTCGGCGGCAACGCGGAGATCGAGGTGCAGCGCGCCGGCAAGCCGGTGAAGCTTACCGTGCCGCTGGAGACCGCGCCCGACACCAATCGCGACGAGATCGTGCTGACCGCGCGCTCGCCGTTCCAGGGCGCCAGGGTCGCCAATATCTCGCCGGCGCTGGCCGATGAGCTGCATCTCGACGCGGGCGCCGAGGGCGTCGTGGTGACCGAGCTGGCCGATGACGGCACCGCCGCTAATGTCGGCTTCCAGAAGGGCGACATCATTCTCGCGGTCAACAACGAGAAGATTGCGCGGACCAGCGACCTCGAGAAGGCCTCGAAAACGGGGTCGCGGGTCTGGCGCATCACGCTGGTGCGCGGCGGCCAGCAGATCAACGTGACGCTCGGCGGATGAGCCCAAAGCGACCGCACGAAGCCAGCAATCTCTTCGCTGCGGCGGGGATGGAGCAGGACGCGCCGCACCCGCTGCCGGACCGGCTGCGTCCGCGCACGCTGGCCGATGTCGTCGGCCAGGATCACATCCTCGGCCCCGACGGCGCGCTGACGCGGATGCTGGAGACGCGCACGCTGGGCTCGCTGGTGTTCTGGGGACCGCCCGGCACCGGCAAGACCACCGTGGCGCGGCTTCTGGCCGACGCCACCGAGCTGCATTTCGAGCAGATCTCCGCGGTGTTCTCCGGCGTCGCCGATCTCAAGAAGGCGTTCGATGCCGCGCGGGCCCGCCGCGAGACCGGCAAGGGCACGCTGCTGTTCGTCGACGAGGTGCACCGTTTCAACCGCGCGCAGCAGGATTCCTTCCTGCCCGTGATGGAGGACGGCACCGTGGTGCTGGTCGGCGCCACCACGGAGAATCCGTCCTTCGAGCTCAACGCGGCGTTGCTGTCGCGCGCCCGCGTGCTGGTGTTTCACTCGCTCGATACGGCGGCGATCGAGAAACTGTTCGCCAATGCCGAGAAGATCGAGGGCAAGCAGCTGCCACTCGATGCCGAGGCGCGCGCCGCGCTGGTGCGGATGGCCGACGGCGACGGCCGCGCCTCGCTGACATTGGCCGAAGAGGTCTGGCGCGCCGCCCGCAAGGGCGAGGTGTTCAACGCCGAGCAGTTGCAGGCCATCCTGCAGCGCCGCGCGCCGATCTACGACAAGTCGGCCGACGGCCATTACAATCTGATCTCGGCGCTGCACAAGTCGGTGCGCGGCTCCGATCCGGATGCGGCGCTGTACTATCTCGCGCGCATGTTCGATGCCGGCGAGGATCCGCTGTTCCTGGCGCGGCGCGTGGTGCGCATGGCGGTCGAGGACATCGGCCTTGCCGATCCGCAGGCGCTGGCGGTCTGCAACGCCGCCAAGGATGCCTACGACTTCCTCGGCTCGCCGGAAGGTGAGCTCGCGATCGCGCAGGCCGTGGTCTATCTCGCCACCGCGCCGAAATCGAACGCGGTCTACACCGCGTTCGGCGCCGCGATGCAGACCGCGAAGCAGGGCGGCTCGCTACTGCCGCCGAAGCACATTCTGAATTCGCCGACCAAGCTGATGAAGTCGGAGGGTTACGGCACCGGCTATCAATATGATCACGACGCGCCCGACGCGTTCTCCGGCCAGGACTATTTCCCGGAAGCGCTGGGTCGCCAGACCTTCTACGATCCGCCCGACCGCGGCTTCGAGCGCGAGATCCGCAAGCGGCTGGATTACTGGCAGCGGCTGCGCAAGGAACGGGGCGGGAGCTAGAGCAAGAGATTTGGGCGAGCAACACTTGTATAATTTCGGAATATTAGAAGAGTATCCCTGAGTTGCCCGACGTGTCAAGTTGCTTGGTGCAACGCCGGCCGCCGCTGGCTGCTTTGCATGGGGTTGTTTTCGCTATTTTGGCAGCGCGCGCTGCAACGGCCCATAACTTCGTATTGCTCTGGCGCGTCACTTGACGCTCTTTGCGAATTCCAGGATCTCATCCGTCAGCCGCGTGTCCGGCGTGTTGATCGCATAGACCTCCGACATGTGGCTGTGCTGCGGCAGCATGAAGCTGCGCGCGCAGCCGCTTGGCCGCTTGCAACTGGCCTGCTTCATGAGCTCGAACTGCTCGACGAAGCGCGGCGGGTCGAGCTCGGCTGCGGTGATCAGGAACGGGATCGGGCTTCCGACTAGGCCTTGCAGCGAGGAGCGCTCGGCATAGCGCGAGGGGTCGGAGCCGTAATAGGCGAGCTCGGCATCGCCGGCCGGCGAGGCGGTCAGATCATAGATGCCCGACACCATGATCGCGCCGGCAAGGCCGCCGCCCTTCACCTTGTGAAATTCTGGATGCGAGACATAGCTCGCGACATGGATCGCGCCGGCCGACTGGCCCATCAGGAAGATGCGCCTGGGCTCGCCGCCGCGGGAGGCGATGTTCTCCGCAACCCACTGCACGATCGCACCGACGTCCTCCGCGCCCGCCGGCCATGGAAAGGCCGGCGCCAGGCGATAGGTGGCATTGACGCCGACGAAGCCGTTCTTCACCGCCCACAGCATGATGTTGTCGTAGAACGGGCTGCCGGGCGCGCGCTTGTTGCCCGCAATGAGGCCGCCGCCATGGATGTAGATCAGCACAGGCCGTTCCGGCGCCGCCGTCTCCGGCGTGAACACGTCGAGCAGATGCCGGTCGGCGGGGCCGTATTTGAGGTCGCGCTCGACCTTGACGCCCTGATAGGGCCCCTTCTGTTGCAGCGGCGCGTAGAGTGCAGCGGTCTTGGGCGGGTCGATGACGCGGCCGAGTTCCAAGAGCTTCCAGGCCAGATCTTCCGGCATCGCGGCTTCGGGCATCGGGCTTTGCTGGGCGAGCGCAGGGTCCGTGAGCATCAGGGCTGCCGCCAAAGCCGATATCGCCAGTCGCATTCCAGGGCCCCCCGTCGATTGCCGTATGCGGCCGAACATGGCCGATCTTGCATCGGATTCACACCGATTTCGCCGTGACGATTCGTGGCATTTGCGCTAGGCACAATGCAGGTCTGGAGCCGAAAATCACCATGAGCCGCCGTATCAAGAGAACCACATCGCCGGGCGACCGCGCCAAAGGGCGCGACAAGGGCCGCGACCGGGACCGCGCCGGCGATCGTGGCAAGGATCATGGTAAGAGCGGATCGGCGCCGCGCGGCCGCAAGCCGGACGATCGCAAGCTCGGTGAGCGCAAGTCCGGCGACCGTCCGTTCGCACACCATGCGGCCGGAAAGCCGGCGCGCTTTGCCGAGCCGCGCCGCGACCGGCAGGAGCGAGCTGAGCCCGCCATGTCGAAGACTGCCGCGGCCGAACAGCCATTGCCGACCAAGGTTCAGACTGTTGTCGTCACCGCCGATGAGAATGGCATGCGCGTCGACCGTTTCCTCGAGGCACGCTTTCCCGGCCTGTCGTTCTCCCACATCCAGCGCATCGTCCGGAAGGGCGAACTCAGGGTCAACGGCAAGCGCGCCGATTCCAAGGACCGGCTCGGGGAGGGCCAGAGCGTGCGGATCCCGCCGTTGCGGCTTGATACGCCGAAGACGGCCGGCACGCTTTCCGAAGCCGAGGCGAAGACGCTGCAGGCGCTGAAGGACATGACGCTGTACGAGGACGACGACGTGCTGGTGCTGAACAAGCCGGCCGGTCTCGCCGTGCAGGGCGGCTCCGGCATGACGCGCCATGTCGACCAGATGCTCGAGGTGATGCGCGACGCCAAGGGGCAGAAGCCGCGGCTGGTGCACCGGCTCGACCGCGAGACCTCGGGCTGCCTTCTGGTCGCCAAGACGCGTTTCGCTGCCACGCATCTCACCGGCGCATTCCGCCATCGCTCCGCGCGCAAGATCTACTGGGCGCTGGTCGCCGGCGTGCCGAAGCCGAAGCAGGGTCGCATCTCGACTTATCTCGCCAAGGAGGAGAGCGAGGAGGACAGCATCATGCGGATCGCCGAGCATGGTGACGAGGGCGCGAGCCACGCCGTGACATATTATGCCGTGGTCGAGACCTCGGCGACCAAGCTCGCCTGGGTGTCGCTCAAGCCGGTGACCGGCCGCACCCATCAATTGCGCGCCCACATGGCGCATATCGATCACGCCATCGTCGGTGATCCGAAATACTTCAACAAGGAGAACTGGCAGCTGCCCGGCGGCTTGCAGAACCGGCTGCATCTGCTCGCCCGCCGTATCGTGATTCCGCACCCGCGCGGCGGCGTGATCGATGCCACCGCGCCGCTGCCGCCGCACATGCTGCAATCCTGGAATCTGCTCGGGCTCGAGGCCGACCGCTTCGACCCGATCGAGAACGCGCCCGAGGAGTGACGGGCGGGGCGCGGCCTCCAATATCCGTCGCGGACAGCAACAACGATCAAACGGCTCCGCGCTTTGCGGCTATCTTCGCGCGCCGGCCTTTGCCGGCCTGCAACGGAGACTCTCCATGATCGGCACCTGGCTGCGCGTCACGCTTTTCCTGATTGGCTCAGCTATCGCCTCGGCGACGGCGCAGGCCGAGACCATCGTGCTCCGCGGCGGCACGCTCTACGCATCGGCCGATGCGGAAGCGCTGCCGGATGCGGTGATCGTGATGACCGACGGCGTCATCAGCGCGGTCGGCAAGTCCGGCGACATCCAGGCGCCGCCGGACGCCCGCGTGATCGATTGCAGCGGTAAGACCATCGTCGCCGGCTTCTGGAACAGCCATGTCCATTTCACGCAGAAAGTCTGGCGCAACGCCGGCGCTGCGCCGCCCGCGGCGCTGACGCAGCACATGCAGGAGATGCTGACGCGCTGGGGTTTTACCACGGTCTGGGATCTCGGCTCCGATCCGAGCGACACGTTGCCGCTGCGCAAGCGCATCGCCGCGGGCGAAGTCGCCGGCCCCAGCATCCTGCTCGCCGGCAACATCTTCCCGAAGGGCGGGCACCCCGTCTACATCCCGCGTGAAGTGCAGCTTCCTGAAGTCGCGACGCCGGAGGAGGCCACGCAATGGGCGCGCGATTGGCTCGGCATGGGTGAGGACGGTATCAAGCTGTTCACCGGCGCGTTCATGGGGGACAAGCCCGTCGTCAACATGGACCCTGCAATCGCCAAGGCCGCCGTCGACGTCGCGCATGCGCAGGGCAGACCGGTGTTCGCGCATCCGCAGAACAAGGTCGGTGTCGAGACGATGATCGAGTCCGGCGTCGATGTGCTCGCGCACACCACACCCGGCGAACCCGGCTACACCGCGGATCAGCTGGTGCGGTTCAAGGCACAGGGGACTGCGCTCGTTCCCACACTGTCGCTGTTCACCACCGTGGTGCTCGATCCGAACGTCACCAATCGTTTGGTGGCTTCGACCGTCAACCAGCTCAAGCAATTTTCGGAAAATGGCGGCACGGTGCTGTTCGGCACCGATGTCGGTTTCACCACGCTGTACGACACCACGCGGGAATTTCAGTTGATGCACCGCGTGTTGTCGGGGCGGCAGGTGCTGGCCTCGCTGACGACCAATCCGGCGCGGTTCTTCAAGGCCGCGAAGAAGGGACGGGTGGAGCAGGGGTTCGACGCCGATCTCGTGGTGCTCGACGGCGATCCGCTCGGCGACGTCGGCAATCTTTCGAAAGTGAGCAGCACCATCCGTGCCGGTCACGTGATCTACCAGAAGCCGTGACGAGGGCGGGGAACTCGCATCTCGGGGGCAGTATTGACGCATGGTGCGTTCACTTGAACCGTTGCTGCGGCGTCACGACATATAGGCTATGAAGCGATCCCTGATTGCTGCCGGCATTCTGCTCTGGGCCATGGGCGCGGCGAGCGCGCAAATCCTTGCGCCCGGCCGCTCGACGTGGGATCCGCCGGTCCCCCAACCCCCGCCGCCGCCGCGGATCGAGGTGCCGGCTATCCCCAGGATGGACGCGCCGACGCAGCCGAGCCTGCGTTCGCGGCCGCGCAGCTCGTTTGGCGACCGCGTCAGCCGGTGCCTCGACGAGGCCGCCGCCGCGGGCCTGAACCAGGCCGAGCGTGCCGCCTATTCGCGATCCTGCGCCAACCACCGCGATTAGGGCAGGGCGTGGTCTGCTAGACAAGCCTTGTTGACGCACGGACGGAATTGTCGTCGCGCCGGCGCGAGCACGTTGTCGAACAGACAAGCGGCATCGACCGGCGGAGGCGCGGCGATCCGGTTCGAGGCTGTCGACGGTGCGAATCTGTCTGGCTATCCAAACGGACCGCTTTGATTTCGTCTCATGATCTTGAGCGTGAGCAGGGCCGCACCGAGCACAAGAAGCAGGACACCGACGACAATCGTGCTTGTCGATTCGAATGTCACACCGACCGCTGTCAGCAAGCAGCCGACAACGATAGCAATAAGCCCACCAAGCTTCTTTACCAACAGAAGCTGTCCGTCGCTTGCGCGCGCCACCATGATCAACCTCACTCTGTAAGTGATGCGGTCATTCCACCGTCGCCGCGGGCCGGTGTTGCTTGGACAAGCGGCGGGCTCACATCCGCACACGATGATCGTACTCTCGCCTGCCAATGATGGAAATCGCTCGTTGCTGCCATGATGACTTCGCTTTTGATTCAATTGCGCCGCGGGCGATTGGGCAATCTTGCTTACCTAGCCGCGCCGAAACGTCGCATGACTCAATCGAGAGTCGTATCGCGCAACGGCGCTGCAATTCCGCGACACGCGATGCGTTCAGCACATTTGTCGTAAAGTGGTCTGGACCAACGCAAGTACTGCAAAGGCTGTGCTGGTGGATCGTTGACTCCGTGGTTTTTTGGGAGCCTACTTCTGGTTGCCGACTAGAAGACCTGAAGCAATAAGGTCGAAATCCGGAAGGACAGCCAATGTGGCCGCCTTCGATCGCGGAACAAGCGGAGCGGCCCTACATCTCGACCGGGCACTTGCCCGAACCCGAGATGGTGCAGGAGCTCGTGTCTCAAGCGCATCAGCGCTTCAAGTCGAACAGCGAAGGGACCAATTCGCAGGTTTATCCGGCCCTGGCCAGGGTGCCGAGTGAACTGTTCGGCGTCTGCGTGGCCGGTACCAGCGGACGTGTCTACGGCGCGGGCGATATCGAATACGAATTCTCGATCATGAGTGTATCGAAGCCATTCGTATTCGCATTGGTGTGCGAGGCCATCGGCCCTGAAGAGGCTCGTGCAAAACTGGGCGCGAACGCGACCGGGCTGCCGTTCAATTCACTGGCGGCGATCGAGCATGGAGCCGGGCGCACCAACCCCATGGTGAACGCAGGCGCGATCGCGACCACAAGCCTCGTGCCGGGCTCGAGCGCTGACGAGCAATGGCGGTTCATTCATGACGGCTTGTCGCGCTTCGCGGGTCGCAAACTTTCGCTCAACGAGGAAGTCTACGCATCGGCATCCAAGACCAACTTTCGCAATCGAAGCATCGCGCGGTTGCTGGAAAGCTACGACCGGATCTACTGCGACGCCAGGCAGGCGACCGATCTCTACACCCGGCAGTGTTCGCTGAATGTGAGCGCCAGGGATCTGGCCGTGATGGGCGCGACGCTCGCCGATGGTGGCGTGAATCCGGTGACCCGGCAGCGGGTGGTCGATGCGGCCGTGTGCCACTATGCATTGGCCGTCATGGTTACGGCGGGGCTGTATGAAACGTCGGGGGATTGGCTGTACGACATCGGCCTGCCCGGCAAAAGCGGCATTGGTGGAGGCATCGTCGCGGTGTCTCCGGGAAAGGGTGGTTTCGGCACTTTCGGGCCGCCACTGGATGCGGCCGGCAACAGCGTGCGAGGGCAGCTCGCCGCGAAGTTCCTGTCGCAAAGACTGGGCATGGATCTGTTCGTGTCCCAACCGGACGAGTGAACAAGAGGCACTGAAGATCGGTCGAGCTGTGGCCCGATCGATCGCAACGTCGGGCAGGTTGGAGGACGCGATGGCAACGCAAGCAATCTCGATCGGCGACATTCATCAGGAGGAGCGCGCATCATGGGTGCCCATGGTCGCAATTGCGTTCGGTCAGATGATCATGTCGTTCAACGTCGCGTCGTTGCCGGTTGCGATGGGGGGAATGGTGGCCAGCTTCGGCGTGCCGCCGACCACCGTCGCGACCGGAATCGTGGCGTACTCGATGCTTGTCGCCGGGTTCGTGATGCTTGGCGCCAAGCTCGCCCAAAGGTTCGGGGCGGTGCAGGTATTTCGTGCTGCGGTCGTGCTTTTCCTGATAGCGCAGATTGCGATGACGTTCAGCCCCACGGCCTCCGTCATGATTTCCGCTCAGGCGCTTTGCGGCGCCGCGGGCGCGGTGATCGTGCCCTCGCTCGTCGCGCTGATTGCCGAGAATTATGGCGGACGCCAGCAGGCGACGGCCCTTGGCGCGTTGGGCTCGGCGCGGGCTGCCGCCGGCGTGCTGGCATTTGTCGTCGGCGGGTTGCTTGGCACCTATATCGGCTGGCGCCCCGCGTTTGGAATTCTCATCGTTGCCTCGGCGATCGCTTTCGCTCTGAGTTTCCGCCTGCGGCCGGACCGCGGTCGCCCGGATGTCCAGATCGACCTGATCGGCGTCGCTCTTGCCGCGAGCGCGATCATCTTCATCAGCTTCGGATTCAATAATCTGAACAGTTGGGGCGTGATCCTGGCGACCCCTAACGCGCCATTCGAATTGCTGAGCGTCTCGCCGGCACCGGTCCTGATCGTGCTTGGCATTGTGCTCGGGCAGGCATTCCTGATGTGGACCCATCGCCAGCAGGCCGCGGGGAGGACGCCTTTGCTGGCGTTGGAGGTGATCGATTCACCGGAGGAGAGGTGCGCCGTCTACGCGCTGTTCGCGGTCGTGGCGCTCGAGGCAGCGCTGAACTTCACGGTCCCGCTCTACATCCAGATTGTGCAGGGACGTTCGCCAATTGCGACGGCGATCGCGATGATGCCCTTCAATCTGACCGTTTTTCTCTCGGCGATGATGATCGTCAATCTCTACGACAAACTGACGCCTCGCCGGATCGGACGCTTCGGCTTTGGCCTCTGCACTGTCGCGTTGCTGTGGCTCGCGTTCGTCGTGCGCAACGACTGGAGCGAGATTCCCGTTCTCCTTGGCCTCGTGCTGTTCGGTATCGGCCAGGGCTCGCTGGTGACGCTGCTGTTCAACGTTCTGGTCACGGCCTCACCCAAGGCATTGGCCGGGGACGTCGGGTCGTTGCGCGGAACCACACAGAATCTGGCGGCTGCAGTCGGCACCGCTGTCGCCGGAGCGCTTCTGGTCGGTCTTCTGAGCACGATCGCGCTCGGCAGGATTGCGGCCAGTCCGGTGCTGACCAAGGAGCTTCAGAGCCAGGTTGATCTCGGCAACATCACCTTCGTCAGCAATGACCGGCTGCGCAGCGTGCTCGAAGGCACCAGCGGTACGCCGCAGCAGGTCGAGGAAGCCGTCCGGGTCAATACCGAAGCGCGCCTGCGCGCTTTGAAGATCGGATTGCTGATCATGGCCGGCCTCGCACTGCTTGCGATCATTCCCGCAGGACGGCTGCCGAATTATCGGCCGGGCGAGATACCGGACGACGGAGCGACCGGCGAGGGCGAGCGATCGGCCTGATCGTATGTTGGCCGCCGCCGGGCAAGAAGGTCTCTGCAAGAACGGACGGGTGTCAAATATGGATGAACTCGATCGTCGCATCGTGCTCCGGAGAATGCTCGGCGGCGTTGCAGCCGTTGGTCTCGGAACCGGCTTGCTGACGCAGGCGGCCAAGGCGCTGCCACTCGTCCCTGAAGATGCCCTCGTCACGAAGACGGATGATCCCGAGCGGCCGCTTCATATGGTCGTCGCCCGACCACCACCGCGCCCGCGTCCTCCGCCACCGCGCCGCCGCCGGCATCGCCGGCGCCGCTGGGTCTGTTGGTGGCACAGAGGTCGCCGCCGTTGTGGATGGCGCTGGTGAGAGCAGGCACAAGCTCCGGCAGTTCGAGTGGCCCGGTTGCCGCGACCGTCCATGGCTGCCTGGGATCAAGGAGGACGACATGGCTACCTATGAGAACAGTTCCACGATGCTCCGCGGCCTGCCTGGCCCGCCTTTATGGGTCTGCGTTCTGCTGGGCCTCGTCATGATCGCCGCGGGCCTTCTGGTCCTGGGAGATGTCGCGCTTTTCACCGTGATCAGCGCCATCTTTATCGGCTGGACCGCCATCGTTGCCGGCGGGTTCGAAATCCTGCACGCCTTCTGGACCAAGGGCTGGGGCGGATTCGTGTGGCAGCTTCTGCTGGGGGTGCTCTATCTTGCTTGCGGAATCGTTCTGCTCAGCCAACCGGTGACGAGCGCGCTGCTCCTGACCTATGCCCTCGGTCTCATGCTTTTAGTCTCCGGGATTGTGCGTATGCTGATCGGCATCCGCCATTGGCAGCAGTCCGGCTGGATCATGCTGGCATCCGGGCTGTTTGGCGTTCTGGCCGGCCTCGTCATTCTGACGGGATTTCCGGCAACCGGGCTGTGGGTGCTCGGGCTGCTGCTGGGGATCGATCTGCTGTCTCATGGCATCGGATGGCTGAGCTATGCTTTGCAGCCTGCCGCCAGAGCGGCTCAATAGGACGTCGATTGTGAGGGAGCGGCAGAACTCTCATTAATCGTCTGAAATCAAGTCGGCTCCACGCGAGATCAGTGACGGTCTCGCGCGATGCGCCATCGGGGGAGAGTGGACATGTCAGGTTTGCGGAAGGGCGTCAGAGTTTCGGCGCTGGTTGCGTCGATTGTGATGAGCCTCGTCGCCTTGCTGCCGGCGCAAGCCCAGCAGGATGGCGGCGTGCTGTTCCAGAACGTGCGAATTTTCGATGGCAGGAATGGCGCGCTGTCCGGGCCGTCCAATGTGCTGATCCGGAACAACAAGATCGAGAAGATTTCGACTGCGGCGATCGCGGCCGAGGCTCAGCTGATTGCCGGCGACGGACGGGTGCTGATGCCCGGGCTGATCGACGCGCACTGGCATGCATTGCTGGTACGCCCGACGCCGGCGGCCGTGATGGCGAGCGACGTTGGTTACACCAATCTTCTTGCGGCCGCCGAGGCAACGGCCACGCTCATGCGCGGCTTCACCACCATTCGCGACATGGGCGGGCCGGCCTTTTCCCTCAAGCGCGCGATCGACGAAGGTCTCGTCGCCGGTCCCCGCATCTACCCATCCGGTGCCATGATCACCATCACCGGCGGCCATGGCGACTTCCGGCAGCTGTCCGATCTGCCCAGAACGATCGGCGGCATGCTCAGCCGCATGGAGAGGATAGGCGGCGCCATGGTCGCGGACAGCCCGGACGAAGTTCGCGTGCGCGTGCGCGAGCAGCTCATGCAAGGGGCTACACAGGTCAAGCTCACGGCGGGCGGCGGCGTGGCGTCGCCGTTCAGTCCGCTCGATGTGTCCACGTTCACTGAACCGGAGTTGCGTGCCGCGGTAGATGCTGCCGAGAACTGGGGTACCTATGTCGCCGTACACGCCTACACGCCGGTCGCGATCCAGCGATCGATCGCAGCGGGAGTCAAATGCATCGAGCATGGTCATTTGATGGACGACGCGTCGGCCCGCCTGATGGCCGAGAAGGGAATTTGGCTGAGCACCCAGCCCTTCCTCGATCTGTCGGGCGCGAGTGCTCTTGGACCTGCGGAGCAGGACAAGATGCGGCAGGTCGTTGCCGGCACCGACAGGGTCTACGGCTTTGCCAAGAAGTACAAGTTGAAGACGGCCTTCGGTACCGACGTCTTGTTCTCGAAAGCGCTCGCTGACCGGCAAGGCGCCATGCTGGCAGCCCTCACGCGATGGTACACGCCGGCTGAAGCGCTCATCATGGCGACATCGACGAATGCCGAATTGCTCGCTTTGTCCGGGCTTCGCAATCCATATTCGGGCAAGCTGGGCGTGGTGGAGGAAGGTGCGCTCGCCGACCTTCTGCTGGTCGAAGGCAATCCGATCGACAACATCAAGCTGATCGAAGATCCGGCGAAGAACTTCCTGGTCATCATGAAAGATGGGAAGGTTTACAAGAATCTTCTTGGTGGTGACCGGAACAGGTAGGCGGACATGATCACAAGGCGGGCCAAGCGGCAGCGTTAAAGCCGATATGGCTGCCGACCTTGGCCGGTGGAGCAGCGGTCGCCGGAACGGCAAGGGCAGTCTCCTACCGCCGAAACTGCGTCAGAAACATCCGCAAGGAATCGTGCGGGCTCTCGACATCCGAAATCACCCAGCCGTCGGGACCGTTGACGACGATGAAGTTGAGCGTGACGGCGCGGCCTTCATTGTCGAATGTCACCGTTACGTCGGTCCTGTCGAACTGCCGGCGCGGGATTGCGATCGAGATCGGGCCGAGCCGCCAGGTCGGGCTCTGCACCAGAAAATCGTAGGGCGCATCGTGCAGCGCGGTCCAGGCACCGCGCAGGGTGGGATCGAAGAATCGGCGAGCGGTTTCCTCGTCACGCGGCAGGCCGTTGGAATATTCGGCGCTGCCTCGCCCATAATAGGCGTAGACGTTGCGGATCAGGGATTCCGGCGAACGGAACCCGGCACAGGCCGTGGCGGCGGCGAAAACCGCCGCAACCAGCGAAAAACCCGCAAGGAATTTGCCGCGTCCCATCAGCTTTATTTGCCGTTGCCCCTGACATATCTTGCAGGGAAATCCCTTTGAACGAAAGCTACCCGGCGCGATGCGCGACCTTTTCGACGATGTCCCAGAACAATCTCCGTTCGATCCGCAGGAGGCGGTGCGGCGCCACATTCGCACGCCCCAGCGCAAGCGGTTCTACACCAGCGCCGGCGTCGCCGAGGCCGACGGCGAATTTTCGATCACGCTCGACGGCAAGCCGATCCGCTCTCCGTCCGGCAAGCCGATCGCGGTGCCCACGCGGCCCATTGCGGACGCGGTGGCGGCGGAATGGAATGCGCAGGGCGAGACCATCGATCCCATGACCATGCCGCTGACGCGCCTTGCCAACAGCGTGATCGAGGGGGTGATTGATCGCGTCGACGAGGTCGCCGACGATGCGGCCAAGTTCCTCGGCAGCGACCTCTTGTTCTACCGCGCCGGCCATCCAGAGACGCTGGTGGCGCGCGAGGCCCAGCACTGGGATCCGATCCTGTTCTGGGCCGCCGACGCGCTCGGCGCCCATTTCGTGATGGCCGAGGGGGTGATGCATGTCGGCCAGCCCGAGCCTGCGATCAAGGCGGCGCGGGCGGCGTTCCCGACTGACCCATGGTCGGTCGCGGCACTCCATGTGGTGACGACGCTGACCGGCTCGGCGCTGCTGGCGCTGGCGCTGGCGCACGGTATCCGCGACGAGGACCAGGTCTGGGCCGCGGCCCATGTCGACGAGGACTGGAACATCGAGAAATGGGGCGTCGACGAGGAAGTCGCCGCCCGCCGCGCCGCCCGCCAGCTCGATTTCAAGGCCGCCGCCGGCGTGCTCAGGGAGCTGGCGCCGGCGGCCGGTTAACGAGGGGTTTACGGCGCCGGGCTAGCCTGCGGCTCGTTCCTCGCGCCTGGCCGAGACCTCCGACATGGCAATCGCCATCAATCCCGTGCTGCCGGTGCTCGCCTCGAAGGAGGCGGACAGCGTTGCGCCGGACCTCACGCTGGAGGCCGGCAGCGTCGTCAATGCGCAGGTGCTGAAGGTGCTGTCCGCCGATCTGGTGCGGATCGCCATCGCGAGCCTGTCGATCGACGTCCAGACCGAAGTGCCGCTGCAGCAGGGCCAGAACCTGCAGCTTGCGGTGTCGCAGACCAATGACGGCATCCGCCTGCAGCTGGTCGGGCCGGGCCCGGACACCGGCGACGCCGTACGGCTGTCGCCGGCAGCGGCCAACGCTGCCGCTGCCGCCCAGCCGATCGCCACGGCACCGAAGCCTGTATTGACGCCGCTGGAGCGCGTCACCATCACCGCGGCGGCGCAGACTGCGGCGGCAGTGCAGGGCAGCCAGGCGCCGCTGTTCGCCAATCTTGCCGCGGTCGCTCCCACCAATCTGCCGCCGAAGCTGCAGGCCGCGATCGCGCAGGTGCTGGCGCAGCAGACCGGCCTCGACGAGAATTTGAGCGGCGATGCGGTCAAGGCCGGCTTGCAGAAGTCCGGCCTGCTGTTCGAGGCGATGCTGGCGGCGGGCATTACGCCCGCGAGCGGCAGCGCGCCCGATCTGAAGGCCGCGCTGATCGTGCTGCGCCAGGCGCTGACCTCGCTCAGCGCCGGTGATGCCGGCAGGCCGCCGTCCACCACATCGCTCCAGCAACCGGCGCTGGCCAGCGCCGCGACGGCGCCGAGCCTCGTGCCATCAGGCACGCAAGACCTCGACGTTCAGGAGATCCTGCTGCCGCAGGCCCGCCTGCCGGTCGCCGAGGATGTCAGCCGCGGCGCCACAGGGCTCGCAGGCGCGCTCGCGGATGCGCTCGATGCCGGCCCGTCCTCCGGCGGCGCGCTCAATCTCATTCAGGAAGCGCTGCACGAACTCGGCAACCCCGCACGGCAGGGCGCCGCGCCGAGGGAGATGCTGCCGGGTGAGTTGTCCGTACGCGGCAACACACCGCCGCCGCCATTTCACGGCGCGCTGCCGTCGGCGCAGGCCGTCGCCGAGCCGTCGATCGCCCCAAACACGCCGCTCGCGACCGCCGCGCATCGCCTGCTGGAAAACACCGACGCCGCGCTGGCGCGGCAGACGCTGCTGCAGGTCGCCTCGCTGCCGGACCGCGGCGACGCTACGCGCCCGCAGCTCGACGCCATGCTGCCGCGCTGGAATTTCGAGATCCCGTTCCTGACCCCGCAGGGCACGGCGATGGCGCAGTTCGAGATTTCCCGCGATGGCGGCGGCAGCGCGGTCGAAGCCGCCAAGCGGGTGTGGCGCGCGCGCTTCACGCTCGACGTCGAGCCCGCCGGGCCGGTGCACGCGCTGGTCTCGCTGAACGGCGAGCGCACCTCGGTGCGGATGTGGGCCGAGCGTCCCTCGACCGCCGCGCAACTGCGCGCCGGCGCCTCCGAGCTGAGCCAGGCGCTGACCAGGGCCGAGCTCACGCCCGGCGATATCGAGATCCGCGACGGCAGCCCGCCGCAACCTGCGCCCGCGCGCGCCGGCCATTTCCTGGACCGCGCATCATGAGCGAGGCCAACAACCAGCTCGCGGTCGCGCTGCATTACGACCACGCCGGCGCGCCGCGCGTGGTGGCGAAAGGCAAGGGCGCGATCGGCGCCAAGATCATCGAGGTCGCCAAGGCCAACGACATTCCGATCGAGGAGAACGAGGTCTTGGCCGGCGCGCTCTCCAATGTCGAGCTCGGCGACGAGATTCCGGCCGAGCTCTACAAGGCCGTCGCCGAGGTGCTGGTCTTCGTGCTGCGGATGTCGGGCCGGGCGCGCTAGCGATCGCGTTTTCGAGCGAAGCGGGCACCGGTTCGCGTGAAGAAAACGCGACAAACAAGTGAGTCTTCTTGCCATCCTTTCACCACGATGGCATCCACCATCGTCGTCAACGCGAACCTGCCCAGGACTTGTCGTGATCCATCGCCGTCATGCGCTCGGTCTGCTTGCTGCCGCCGCGATCCTGCCGTCGCGCAGCTTCGCCAACGTGTCCTATCAGCGCAGCGAGTTTCGCGAGGAGCTGCAAAAGCGCTTCTTCGAGCTCGGCACCGAGGGCACCTTCGTCGGCTACAAGGTCGAGGACTATCTGATCATCGCCAGCGACAAGGTCCGCTCGGGCGAGGGCAAATTGCCGGCCTCGACCTTCAAGATTCCGAACGCGCTGATCGCGCTCGAGACCGGCGTGGTGCAGGATCCCGACAAGGACGTCTTCAAGTGGGACGGCACAACCCGCAGCATCGAGGCCTGGAACAAGGATCACACGCTGCGCTCCGCGCTCGCGGTGTCGGCCTGTCCGGTGTTCCAGGAGATCGCCCGCCGCATCGGCGAGGAGCGGATGAAGAAATATCTCGACATCATCGACTACGGCAACCGCGACATCGGCGGCGGCATCGACCAGTTCTGGGTAACCGGTAATTTGCGGATCGATCCGGTGCAGCAGATCGATTTCCTCGACCGGCTGCGCCGCGGCGTGCTGCCGGTCGGCAAGCGCAGCCAGCAGCTGGTGTGCGACATTCTCCCGGTGACGAAGGTCGGCGCCGCCGTCATTCGCGCCAAGACCGGCTTGACCGACAAGGAGCACGGCTCGCTCGGCTGGCTGGTCGGCTGGGCCGAGAAGGGCACCGACATCACCGTGTTCGCGATGAACATGGACTGCAAGACGCAGGCGCAGATCGATGCGCGGATGAGCGTCTCGCAGCAATGCCTCACCGATATCGTCGCGCTGTGACGAGCTGACCTGCGCGCACCGCGGCTGGTCGACGCTGTGCGGCTCGACTAGCATCCTCCGATAAATCAAAGCGGAGGAATCATGCATTCAGCAACAGTCTGGCTCTCGTCGCTCACGCTGGCTGCGGCCGGCGGCTGGCTCGCAGCAACCGTGTTTTCGGTGCCGGCCACCAGCAAGGAGCCGCGCTTCCCGCAGCTCACGATGGAGCAGCTCAGCGACCTGCAAAAACCGCTCGGCGAGCAGATCATGAAGGTCTCGAGCGTCGGCATCGGCGGTCCCTACAATCCGATGATCCGGAGCCCGGTGCTCGGCCAGCGCCTCTACGATCTGTTCTACTATTTGCGCTGGCAGACCTCGGTGCCGACCAGGCTGAACGAGTTCGCGATCCTGATCATCGGCCGGCAGTGGCGTTCACAGGTCGAGTGGTTCGCGCACGCGCCGCTCGCCGCCAAGGCCGGTCTGCCGCCCGACGTCATCGCCGAGCTGAAGGCCGGCAACCGCCCATCGAAGATGGCCGACGACGAGGCGGTGGTGTACGACTTCGTCACCGAACTGACCACGACCAAGAAGGTCTCCGACGAGACCTATGCGCGAGCCAAGAAGATTTTCAACGATCAGCAGATCGTCGACCTCACCGCAGTCGCCGGCAATTACGTGATGGTGGCGATGATCCTGGCGATGGCTGAGGAGACAGTGCCGCCGGGCAAGGAGGAGCCGTTCAAGGTGGGTGAGAAGTAGGGCGCCGCTGCTGGCTTGCGCGCGATGGTTTGGACTCAATCGCTTTGGTCGCGGGTTCGATTCACCTCTCCCCGCCGGGGAGAGGTGAAGTACCGCCGCTGCCCCAGTTCGATCTCATCATGCCTCAGCGCCCGATCGCCCGCTGCAAGGTCGGCATCAGTTTCGGGTCGCGGCATTGCGCGACGTTGAAGCGCATGAAGGCGGCGGCCGTCTGCGAGGCGCTGAACACGTTCCCCGGCGCCAGCACGACATTGTCCGCGAGCGCCAGCCGCGCCACGTCGGCCGAGTCGCACCCGTCGGGCAGATGGCACCACAGATAGAAGCCGCCGCGCGGCATCAGCCAGGGTGTGACGCCGATGCGCTGCAGCTTGTCGCCGACGTCGCGGCGGGCGCGAGCAAGGCGTCGGCGCAGCTCCTCGACATGCTTGCGATAGAAACCGCTCGACAGCACGCTGGCGATGATCTCGGTCGCGACCGCGCTGGGGCCGCCGAAACCGGTCGCGACCTGGAGATCGACGAGATCCTCGATCCAGTCCGCGCGCGCGGCGATGAAGCCGCAGCGCACCGATGCCGACAGCGTCTTGGAGAAGCTGCCGATCCGGATCACGCGGTTCAGGCCATCGAGCGCGGCGAGCCGCGCCGACGGCTCGGGCTCGAAGTCCGCAAAGATGTCGTCCTCGACGATGGTGAGATCATGGGCTGTGGCCGCGTTCAGCACGCGGTGCGCGGTCTGCGGCGACAGCGTCGCACCGGTCGGATTATGCAGCGCCGAATTGGTGACATAAAGCCGCGGCCGCTCGGCGGCAAGCGTCGCCTCGAAACTCGCGATATCGGGGCCCGATGCCGTGTAGGGCACGCTGACAATTTTCACCTGATGCGCGCGCAGCAGCGCGCGAAAATTGAAGTAGCAAGGATCGTCGACCAGCACGGTGTCGCCCGGCCGCAGCAGGAAGCGGCAGACGAGATCGATCGCCTGCGTGCCGGACGCGGTCAGCAAGAGCTGCTCGGGCGGCACCTCGAGGCCCTCGTCGGCAAACCGTGCCATCAGGATCCGGCGCAGCGTGAGCGAGCCGCGCGTCGCGCCATAGTCGGAGAGCACGGCATCGTCGGCCCGCGCCAGGCCGCGCAACGCGCGCCGCAGCGCTTCGGTCGGCATCCACTCGGCGGGCAGCCAGCCGCAGCCGGGTTTGAGCGCGCCGGTCTCGGCATCGAGCGATTGCCGCGACACCCAGAACGGATCCACCGCGCGGTCGCGCTGCGGCTGGTCCTTGGCGAGCGCGAGCGGCGGCAGCGCCGCCGAAGAGACGTAGAAGCCGGAGCCGGGCCGGGCGCGGATCAGGCCCTCGGCCACCAGGCGGTCATAGGCCTCGACGACGGTGGAGGGCGACACGCCCATGGTCGCGGCCAGGCCGCGGATCGAGGGCAGACGGTCGTCGGCGACCAGCGCGCGGCTCGCCACCTTGGCGCGGATCGCGTTCATCACGTCGGCGGTCCGCGTCGCCTTCGCTGCGTTGGATTGCGGCGCATCGGATTGCTGTTGCAAGTGTATGCCTACCTTTGCCCATACAGTTTTGCAGTATTGTACTGATCTGTAGCTGCCTTGGCGAGCCTCCGCCGGCTATGGTCGGCGTTCGGAAGTGAGGTACGATGGACAAGGCTTCGATCGACGGCTGGGGCAGCGGCCTGCTCGGCGTGATTATCTTCAGCGGCTCGCTGCCGGCGACCCGCGTGGCCGTGGCCGGGTTCTCGCCGCTGTTTTTGACTTCGGCGCGGGCGGCGATCGCGGCGCTGCTCGGCGCCGCGCTGCTGGCGGTGCTGCGGCAGCCCTGGCCGCAGCGCAAGGACCTGGTGTCGCTGACCATCGTCGCCCTCGGCGTCGTGATCGGCTTTCCTCTGCTCACCGCGCTCGCGCTCCAGCACATCACCTCGGCGCATTCGATCGTGTTCATCGGGCTGCTGCCGCTGTCGACCGCCGTGTTCGGCGTGCTGCGCGGCGGCGAGCGGCCGCAGCCGCTGTTCTGGCTGTTCTCCTGCATCGGCAGCGCGACGGTCGGCGCGTTCGCCCTGTCGAGCGACGGATCGGCGTCGCTGACCGGCGACCTCCTGATGGTCGCGGCGATCATCGTCTGCGGCCTCGGCTATGCCGAAGGCGCGGCGCTGTCGCGGCGGCTCGGCGGCTGGCAGGTGATCTCCTGGGCGCTGGTGCTGTCGGCGCCGGTGGTGCTCCTGATGACGATCATGACGCTGCCGCCGAGCTGGCAGGGCATCGGTGCGCCGGCCTGGCTCGGGCTCGCCTATGTCTCGATCTTCAGCATGCTGGTCGGCTTCGTGTTCTGGTATCGCGGCCTTGCGATCGGCGGCATCGCCAGCGTCGGCCAATTGCAGCTGCTGCAGCCGTTCTTCGGCCTCGCGCTGGCCGGCCTGTTGCTGCACGAGCAGGTGCCGTGGTCGATGATCGCGGCGACCCTGGCGGTCGTGGTCTGCGTGGTGTTCGCGCGCCGCTTCGCTTAACTGTTCTTCAGAGGGGCACACATTGCTCCATCCACGTCATTGCGAGCGAAGCGAAGCGATCCATCGCTCTGCAATCGGAGAAATGGATTGCTTCGTCGCTATCGCTCCTCGCAATGACGGCAGTGTAAAGCATCACTGGAACACCCGCGTCTGTCAGCTCAGCTTGAACAGCGCCTGCAGGAAGTCGCTGACCGCCTTGCGGGCCTCGAGCGCGGTGGTTGGGTTGCCGCCGACATGCGGGCCGAGCTCGACGCAGGCATCCTTGTAGCTGAACGGCGCCTGGGTCGATGCATTCATCAGCACGCCGCCTTCGCCTTCCCTGATGGTGCAGTGGCGCACGGTCTGCGATCCCGTTGCTTCCACCACCGTGTTGTTGCCGATCAGGCCGGCGTCGAAGCCGTGCGCGGAATCGGGATACTCGGTCAGCACCACGTCGCGCTTGGCTGCTTGCAGCCGCGCGACATAAGCCTTGCAACTCGCTACCGGGTTATAGTCGTCGGGCGTGCCGTGAAAGATCCGGATCGGCCGCGCCGCGACCTCGGTGTCGGTCAGATAGCCGGTCGAGCAGTCCGGATAGAACGGGATGTAGGCCGCGAACTGCACGCCGGACTTGTTCCAGAGCTTGTTGAAGCGGTCGAGGCTGGCATAGAGCGTGGCCTGGCCGCCGCGCGAAAATCCCATCAGCACGATGCGCTCGGGGTCGACCCGCGGATGCTTCGCGAGGATCTCCAGCGAATGGTAGATGTCGACGATCAGGTTGAGCCGGCCGAGCAGGGCTTGGTTCGGCCCGGTCGCGGTGAGGCCGCGGCCGGAGAAGCCGTCGATCACGAAGGTCGAGATGCCCATGCCGTTGAAGTGGCGCACCCAGCCGTCCATCCCGGCGCCGACGCCGCTCGAGCCGTGCATCAGGACCACGACCGGCAGCCGGCCGCTGCCTTGCGCGATACGGAATTCGCCGCCGACGGTGACCGCCTTGCCGTTGCTGTCGCCGTTCAGGAATTGCTGGTCGGAGATCGTCAGCGAGGGGATGCCGTAGATCTCGGTGCGCGCCGCGATCTCCTTCGGAATCTGCTGCGCGCTGGTCTCGATGCAGGTGAACAGCACGGCGCAGCAGAACAGGATCGCGGTCGCGGCGAGGCGCCAGTCGGTCAGCATCGATTCCCCCCCGATGTTGTCTTGATTGGCCGCGACTACAGCAATCGACGCGCACGCTGTCAATTTGACCGGCCGTGCGTGACGTCAGGAAGCGGGCGTTAGGCGGGCTCCTGCGCTTTCCCGATCCGCCCGAGATGGGTGAAGCCGAAGCCCTTGGAATATTTCAGCCCGTAGCCGAGCGCGCGGTCGATCCCGATATGGGCGAGCCAGATCATCGCGATCGACAGCACCAGCGGCGCCGCGGCGGCAAAGCCCAACGTCATCAGCGCCACAGGCGCCAGATAGCTGTGGGCGGCGTTGTAGACGATGGCGCCGACCCGCGGTCCGGCGAGATAGGCGGCAAAGCTCAAATCCGGCACCAGGAACAGCAGGACATAGACTAGCCACGAGCCCTCCCATTGGGCATAGAGCACGGTCATGCCGAGGAACAGTACGAGGCCCTCCAGCCGAAGCAGGGTGCGCACCCCGCCGGTCGGTGCGCCGGTCTCGACCGTGGCCGTGCTCGTGTCGGTCATCGCCATCTCCCCAGATATCGGAAAATCCTACCGTTTTTTGCGCCCGAACCCGGCCACAACCGCCTTTCCGGTTCCGAAATGGCCGTGCTAAGCCATTTCCGAACCTCGGCTCGCGCCGGGACGCGGACTGTAGCTAACACGGGCGGAAACAAATGAAAGATATCCTCGATACCCTCGAAGAGCGGCGCGCCGGCGCCAAGCTGGGCGGCGGCGAAAAGCGCATCGAGGCGCAGCACGCCCGCGGCAAGCTGACCGCCCGCGAGCGGATCGAGCTCCTGTTGGACAAGGGCTCGTTCGAGGAATTCGACATGTTCGTCGAGCACCGCTCAATCGAGTTCGGTATGGAGAAGATCAGGATCCCCGGCGACGGCGTCGTCACCGGCTGGGGCACGGTCAACGGCCGCAAGACGTTTGTCTTCGCCAAGGATTTTACGGTGTTCGGCGGCTCGCTCTCCGAGACCCACGCGCTGAAAATCACGAAACTGCAGGACATGGCGATGAAGGCGAGGGCGCCGATCATCGGCCTCTATGACGCCGGCGGCGCGCGCATCCAGGAGGGCGTAGCTGCCTTGGCGGGCTATTCCTATGTATTCCGCCGCAACGTCATCGCGTCAGGCGTGATCCCGCAGATCTCCGTCATCATGGGCCCCTGCGCCGGCGGCGACGTCTATTCGCCCGCGATGACCGACTTTATCTTCATGGTGAAGAACACCAGCTACATGTTCGTCACCGGCCCCGACGTGGTGAAGACCGTCACCAACGAGGTGGTGACCGCCGAGGAGCTCGGCGGCGCCTCGGTGCACGCGACACGCTCCTCGATCGCCGACGGCGCGTTCGAGAACGACGTCGACGCGCTGCTGCAGATGCGCCGGCTGATCGACTTCCTGCCGTCGAACAACACCGACGGCGTGCCGGAATGGCCGAGCTTCGACGATATCGGGCGGGTCGATATGTCGCTCGACACGCTGATCCCCGACAATCCGAACAAGCCCTACGACATGAAGGAGCTGATCCTGAAGGTCGTCGACGAGGGCGACTTCTTCGAGATCTCGGAGACCTTCGCGAAAAACATCGTCACCGGCTTCGGCCGCATCGCCGGCCGCACCGTCGGCTTCGTCGCCAACCAGCCGATGGTGCTGGCCGGCGTGCTCGACTCGGATGCGTCACGCAAGGCCGCGCGCTTCGTTCGGTTCTGCGATGCCTTCAACATCCCGATCGTCACCTTCGTCGACGTGCCGGGCTTCCTGCCGGGCACCGCGCAGGAGTATGGCGGCCTGATCAAGCACGGCGCAAAGCTGCTGTTCGCCTATTCGCAGTGCACGGTGCCGCTCGTCACCATCATCACCCGCAAGGCCTATGGCGGCGCCTTCGACGTCATGGCCTCGAAGGAGATCGGCGCCGACATGAACTACGCCTGGCCGACCGCCCAGATCGCCGTGATGGGTGCCAAGGGCGCAGTCGAGATCATCTTCCGCTCTGACATCGGCGACCCCGACAAGATCGCCGCCCGCACCAAGGAATACGAAGACCGCTTCCTGTCCCCCTTCATCGCCGCCGAGCGCGGCTACATCGACGACGTCATCATGCCGCATTCGACCAGGCGGCGGATCGCACGGGCGCTGGCGATGCTGAAGGACAAGAAGGTGGAAATCCCCGCGAAGAAGCACGACAATCTGCCGTTGTGAGGAGAGCATAGGGTGGGTTAGCGCAAGCGTAACCCACCATCTTCGCTCCGCACGATCCGTGGCGGGTTGCGGCTTCCGCCTGACCCGCCCTACAGGTTCGAACTTGATGACCGAAGACGAGCCGACCGACGAGATCTCCGAGATCGAGGCGCAGATCGAGGAGCTTGCCGAGAGCGCCGAGCGCTCCCGGCGGATCATTCTCGGGTCGAAGGTCGCGATCGCAGGCGGGTTCGCGTTGCTGGCAGTCGCGCTGCTCGGGCTGCTGGGCGCCGGTCAGACTGCGGCACTCGGGTCGATCGCGCTGGTGCTCGGCGGTATCGTGTCGCTCGGCTCGAATGTCAGCACGTTGCGGCAGACCGAGGCCGCGATCAGCACCGCCGAGGCGCGCCGCGCGCGCCTGATCGGCAACATCGACCTGCGCCTGGTTCACGACGCGCCGCTGAAGCTGATGTGAGGCGCGGCGGGCGCGCAAAGCGGCGCCGCAAACTCAGTGTCGTCTCGGCGAAAGCCAGGACCCATTGCCCCAAATCTGAATTGTTGCGCGACGCTGGGGCCGCGATCCCGTTCATCATCAAATGCGGTGGTTATGGGTCCTGGCTTTCGCCAGGACGACGATCGTGTGTGAGGAACCCGCACCGTCATCGCCAGGTTCGCCGCCTCCGCTCAAGCTTCGGCGTGAAGGGGATGCATGGCCTCGTCGAAGCCTTGGCGAAGACGGGACCGGGCGATCCAGTACGCCGCGGTTTCTCGGCTCAAGCACCGGCGTCTCTGGAATACTGAATCACCCGCATGCGCATACGCGGGTGATGACACCGTACAGGCTGTTTGAGATGTGAATCGGAATCTCACCGACGTCGTCCCGGGCAAGCGGAGCGCGACCCGGGACCCATAACCACAGTTGGTCGTGATTGTACCGTGCTGGGGCTACAGCTTGCCGCAACAATGCAAGACTGTGGTTATGGGTCCCTGCTTTCGCAGGGACGACGAGCGGAGAGAGCACTGCACGCGGCCTTACTTCGACGCCAGCGGCACGTAGTCGTATTCGCCGACGCCTTGCAGGATCAAAAAGGTCAGCGACGTCGTGCCGGCATTGGTGACGAGGTGAGGGCGGGTCGGGCGGACAGCGTAGACTTCGCCGACCTTCAGGTTCACTTCCTCCTTCGGCTCCTGCAGGAACAGCCGCATCTGGCCCTCCAGCACGTAGAAGGTGTCGGAGATGTTGCTGTGGGTGTGCCAAGGCACCTTCTGGGTCAGCGAGAGTTGCAGCTCCATGATGCGGAAGCCGGGGCGGGCGGCGTGCTCGGCGCGGCGCTCGACTTCGTAGAGACGGCTGGCGTCCTTGACCGGTTGTCCTGGCTTCATGGCGGCCTCCCTGGGATGTTGTTCAGCGATGCTAGTCCTGTTCGACGATCCATGAAACGGTCGGAATGGGCATGACGGGTACGCGCGGCGGGCGCGAAGCGCGGGATACGGTCGCGCCCAACCCGCGCTACGGTGTGCTCACTTCATTCCCATGCAGTTCGCATAGAACGTGGTTGTCGCCGGCCAGTCGGAGAACATCGCGCGGACGCCGACCTGCCTTGCCAGCACGTCGAGCACGGTCAGCGTGTCGCCGTCCCGGTCGATCGCAGCCTTCACCGACTTGTGGTAAAACGCCCCGCCTCGGTTGAGCGGCCCGTCGCGCTCCAGCGACCAGCCGATCAGATCGAGGCCGGCGGCCTTCGCCGCCCTGGCGTAAGCCGACGGAACGATCTCGCCCTTGTCGTTCAGCGCCAGCATCGCGAAGATCGGCGGCCCCAGGATCGCGACGCCGGAGGCCTTCAATTCCTGCATCGACGGCTTCCAGGTCTCCGGCCGGTTCGGATCGAGGCCTGCTTTCTCGTAGCGGTCCTCGAGATAGAGCGCCTGGCCGGCAAAGTCGGGTTCGGTCTTCACCCAATAGAGGATGTCCTTGAGGCTGAAGCTTTGCGGGAACACGTCGCTCGGCGGAATGCCGGCGGCCTTGTAGGCGGCGAGCATCTGGGTCGCATATGTCTCCCGGGTGTAGTCGCCGTCGAACGGCATCGCCACTTCCGGTGCCTTCAGCTCGGGCGTGAATTTTGCGCCGAGACTCCTGATCAGGGCGATGCTCTCGTCATGGCTGATCAGCGTGCCGGAATTGGCGTAGAGGTCGGTGCGCCAGCGCGGCGTGCCGTTCTGGTACTCCTCCGGCGTCCTCGCATCCGGATTGAAGCCGTCCATTTTCGCGGTGAGCCGCTTGAATTCGGCGAGCGTGATGTCGCTGGTGCAGCATTTCGCCGATGCCTTCCTGCCGGCGGCCGGATCGGCCGGGCTGAAGGGTTGCGTGCATTTTGCGGCGAGATCCGGCACCGTCAGGATGTTGGTCGTGGTGTGCAGGTCGCATTGCGAGTGCCGGCACACCAGCTGGCGATCCCGCGTGAAGGTGACGTCGCATTCGATCACGCCGGCGCCCATCCGCGCGGCGGCGAGATAGGATTCGCGGCTATGCTCGGGAAATTGCAGCGCGGCGCCGCGATGGCCGATCGAAAAATCGGTCTTGTGGAACGGCCCGGTGCATTGGCTGAGCTGCTGCTTCAGGGGCCCGTCCTTCATCCTGTCGACCAGATAGAACGGGCGCGGCCCGAGCTGCGCCTCGCGCGGCAGCGCGATCTCCCCGGCGGCAGCCGGCAGCGCGGCGCCGAGGGCGAGCAGGAACGAGAGCAGGGCGGTGCGGAGACGGGCAAGCATGGGTGATCCCCCTGATCAGGCATTGTCAGCAGGCCGACATATCACGGAGCATATGCCGGCCGCCTGTGCGAAATGAAACCATGGAGGAAAACCAATGCCCGCAGCCTATTTCGTCGTCCGCGCCACCGTCACGGACGCCGCCAGGCGTCCCGCCTTCGACGCTTGGTATTCGCGCGAGCATCTGCCGGACGCGATGAAATCGTTCGGCGCCGAGCGCGCCTGGCGATGCTGGAGCCTGAGCGATCCCTCGTTGCACCAGGCGACCTATCAGTTCGCCGACGAGAAGGCGCTCGAGCGCGCGGTGAGCAGTGCGGACATGAAGCGGCTGGTCGCCGACTTCAACCGTGACTGGCCGGAGGTGACGCGCACGCGCGATCTTCTGGTGTTGGCGGAGGAGGCGACGGCGGCATGATGGTTGCGTGACGTCGCGACGTCGACAACCCTCGAGTTCCATGAACGTGAACGCGCGGTTCAGCGAGCGTTCAGCTCGCGAGGCAAAAACTCGCTGCTGCAGTTGGTCCAACTCAGCAACAAAGGGAAACGCTCATGGAACGCCGGGATTTTCTGAAGATGGCCTTCGGTGTCGCCGCCGGAGCCGTCACCTTCGCAGCGGCGGCGCAGGCGGCGCCGCTCGCGCCGCTTCCCCTCAACCAGGATGCACGCGCACCAGCGGCTGGCGATGCGCATCCCGCCGTCACCACGGGCGAGGAGGTCGGCCGCATGAAGCCCGAGCAAGTACGCTGGCATCATCGCCACTGGGGTTGGCGTCACCGGCACTGGCACCGCAGGCATTGGGGCTGGCGCCGCCACCATTGGCGCCGTCATCACTGGCGCCGCTGGTGATATCGACTCCATGATGAAAAGAAAAACCCCGCGCCAGGCGGGGTTTTGTTAGTTCGCAATCTGCCGCGATCAGATCGGGCGGCAACGGCCGTAGCGCCAGACAAAGCCGTACGGGCAGGCGCGGACACGCGGCGCCACCACGACGGGGCGCTCGACCACGACCGGCGGGCGCACGACAACGGCGCCCGGTGCGACGACGACGCCGCGATTCCTGACGCAGCCGCCATAGGGGCCACGGTGCCAGCCGGGGCCGCAGCCACCGGCTGCATCAGCGGCGCTGATGCCGGCGAATGCGGTCGTCACCAGAACTGCTGCAGCAAAAAGATACTTCATGTCTTCTCCTTTTTTTATTTGGGCCGCGCTGCGGCACCGCAACAAACTTTCGTCTACCGATTCGCCCGGCCGGATCATTGCAGAAGGCGTGCCCGATGTCGCCGACCATAATGTTGCGGCCTGAATGCGACATGAATGTTGCAGCTCACAGCTGCGTCAGCGCGCCGCAAGCCGGCTCAGCATCACTTCGAAATATTTCGTGGACGCGGGCAGCCGCGCGCTGATGGCGAGCGTACGAAAATACATCGGAAGGCGAGGCAAGCGAGACCGGCGGTTCACCGACGCTTGCCCGAAGGCGCGCCGCTATTGGTCCGTGCCGAACAGCGCGGCGAATCGCTTCTCGCCGTTGCGCGAAAAATTGACCACGCGGCTGCCCGGCGTCGCGTCGCGAGCGGCCCATTTCAGTTCCGTGAAGCGGTCCATCATGGCAGCGCCCAGCGTGCCAGCGAGATGATGCCGCCGCTCGCTCCAGTCGAGGCAGGCCTTGCACACCGGCCGGCGCGGATGCGTCAGCGCATCGGCGTCGATCTGCAGCTCCTCGGCCATGAAGCGCCTGCCTTCGCCGGTGAGCTCGATCGCCTGCTTGCTCTGGCGGACCAGCTTCTGCCGCTTCATGCTGTCGAGCATCTGCACGCCGAGATCGCCGGCGAGATGGTCGTAGCAGATGCGGGCCCGGCGCAGTGCCGGATCCTTCGGCCCGGTGCGCACCCGCATATGGCCGGCGCGGGCGGCAATGCCCTGCAGGCCTTCGAGCACGTCGGCGACGTCGGGGTCGGAGAGGCGGTAGTAGCGGTGGCGGCCCTGCTTCTCGGGCTCGATCAGCCCGCCGGCCTCGAGCTTGGAAAGATGCGAGCTCGCCGTCTGCGGCGTGATGCCGGCCTCCTGCGCCAGCTCACTCGCGGTCAGCGCGCGGCCGGTCATCAGCGCGGTCAGCATGTTGCAGCGCGCGGGATCGCCGACCAGAGCGGCGATCCGGGAGATGTCGGGTCCTGCTTTCATAGTTCGATGATAGCCGAAGCATTGAGGTCGGACAAGCCGCTATTGTTCACCGTGCCGTCATTGCGAGGATTGCTTCGCTGACGCTCGCGATAACGGAAACATGACCGGAGGCCATCAATGACCGTCACCGTCTTCATCCGCTACCAGCTCGATCCATTCAAGCGCGCGATGTTCGAGGAGTATTCGAGAAACTGGCTCTCGATCATCCCGCGCTGCGGCGGCGACCTCATCGGCTACTGGATGCCGCATGAGGGAACCAACAACATCGCCTTTGCGGTGATCTCGTTCGACAGCCTTGCCGCCTATGAGGCCTATCGCGCCCGGTTGCGCCAGGACAAGGAGGGCGTGGCGAACTTCAACTTCGCGGAAGAAAACCGCTTCATCCTCGCCGAGGAACGGACATTTCTCCGCAAGGTCGAGGTATAGTAGGGCCACAACAGCAATGTGCGGGAGGCGCCCATGATCGCAGTGATCTTCGAAGTCTGGCCGAAGCCTGAGCAACGGGATCTCTATTTCGACCTCGCCGCCGAGCTGAAGCCGATCCTGCAGGAGATCGACGGCTTCATCTCGGTCGAGCGGTTCGAGAGCATCACCGAGAAGGGCAAGTTCGTGTCGCTGTCATTCTTTCGCGACGAGGCTGCGGTGGAAGCCTGGCGCAACACGATCGAACATCGCCGTACCCAGGCCAAGGGCCGCGCGCGGATTTTCGAGAACTACCGGCTGCGGGTGGCAAGCGTGATCCGTGATTACGGCCTGAACGAACGCGATCAGGCCCCGAAGGACAGCCGCGCGGCGCATGAGCCGCACTAGGCGGTGTGGACTCTAGGGATTCCCTTTTGAGGCCAAATCAGATTCAAGGCTTCTTTTGGGAGGCGGCCTTGGGTGTGATGGATCGTTTGGTGTTGAGCGACGCGGCTTGGGAGCGCATGGCGCCGCTCATCATTGGCCGGCCCGACCAGAAAGGTTCGACCGGACGCGACAACCGGATGTTCGTGGAAGGGGTGCTCTGGATCGTTCGCACGGGCTCTCCCTGGCGTGATCTTCCGGAGGCGTTTGGGGATTGGAACAGCGTGTTCCGGCGCTTCAGTCGATGGAGCACCAAGGGTGTCTGGTTGCGGATCTTCGAGGCGATGTCCGATGATCCGGACTTCGAATATTTGATCGTCGATTCCACCATCGTCCGGGCGCATCAGCACGCCGCCGGGGCAAAAAAAGGGGGTCTGAAGATCAAGCGATCGGGCGCTCGCGCGGCGGCTTGAGCACCAAGATACATATGGCCGTTCGAGGTTTGGGATGTCCCGTGCGGTTCACCCTCACCGCAGGCCAGAAGGGCGATGCCCCGCAAGCCGCCACGTTGATCGAGGGATTGCCCGCCGAGGTCGTCATGGCCGATGCAGCCTATGACGCCGATCATTTGCGCCAGGCCATCGCAGCCAAAGGCGCGATCGCCGTCATCCCCAACAACCCCTCGCGAGCCCTCAAACATCCGCTCGACAAGCATCTCTATGCCCAGCGCCACCTCGTGGAATGCTGCTTCAGCAAGCTCAAGCAGTTCCGTCGCGTCGCAACCCGCTTCGAAAAGACCGCCCGAAATTACCGAGCCATCGTCACGCTCGCTGCAATCGTCCTATGGATGCGATAAGTGTCAACACCACCTAGCGGGCGGATGCGTGGGTGCCTATCTGTGCGCGGCCAATGACTCCAGGGAGCGACCAATGCCACTGCCAACTGCTGACAAACGCGCCGCCTTCGAGAAGCTGCATGAGAGCGGCTGCTTCATCATTCCGAATCCGTTCGATGTCGGCAGCGCCCGAGCCTTGCAGCATCTCGGCTTCAAGGCGCTGGCGTCGACCAGCGCGGGCTTTGCCTGGACCATCGCCAAGGCCGACAATCGCGTCACCGTCGACGACGTCTGCGACCACCTGACTGCGCTGTGTGCGGCGGTCGATATTCCCGTCAATGCGGATTTCGAGGGCGGCTTCGCGGTTGAGCCCGACAAGGTCGCCGCCAATGTCGCGCGCGGCGTCAAGACCGGCGTCGCCGGGCTTTCGATCGAGGATTCCACCGGAGACGCCGCCAACCCGCTGTTCGAGCACAAGCTTGCGGTCGAGCGCATCAAGGCGGCGCGCAAGGCCATCGATGCCGACAACAGCGGTGTGTTGCTCACCGGCCGCTGTGAGGCATTCTTGTGGGGCAAGAAGGACCTCAATCTGGTGATCGAACGGCTGCAGGCCTATTCGGAAGCAGGAGCGGACGTCCTTTATTCGCCGGGCATCGCGACCAAGGAGGAGATTTCCGCGGTCGTGAAGGCGGTGGCGCCAAAGCCGGTCAATCTGTTGATCGGCGGTGCGTCGGAGCTGACGCTGCAAGCGGTCGCCGATCTCGGCGTGCGACGGATCAGCGTCGGCGGAGCGCTGGCGCGGATGGCCTGGACCGGTGTGATGAAGGCGGCCAAGGAGATGGCCGAGAAGGGCACCTTCACCGAATTCGCCAACGGCTATCCCGGCGGCGAGCTCAACAAGATGTTCAAGTAGACTCACACGCAAAAAAAGCAGCGGGCCGCTGGGGCCCGCTGCTTCGTCGCTCACGATAGCGAGCGGATTACTTGCTCTTGTCGCCGGTCGAGTCGGACGGCGCCGCCGAGCGGTCGATTTCCTGTCCGGTCGGCTTGTTGGCCGACGGCGAGGCCGGCTGTGCCGGCGCCGCGCCCGTGGTCGTGCCGGGCTGGCTGTTCGGCTTCGGCGTCACGTCGCGCATGCCCGGAGGCGGCGCGGCCGGATTGGCCGGCTGCTGCTGCGCGGTCTGCGCTGACGGCGTGGTGCCCGCCTCATGCACCGACGTATTGTTCAAGCCGTAGAACAACGCACCGAGCACCACGGCCACCGCGACTGCAAACATCGCGATCTTGGTGGTGCTGGCCGGTCCCTCCTGGAGTTCCGGATCCGGCTGCAGCTCGTTGTCCAGGCTGTTGAAGCGCGCCTGACGGCGCATTTCGTCCTCGGTCAGGTTGGCGCGATACGGATCGTCAGGTTGATGGGCCATTGCAAAGTTCCTCCGTTAGCACCTCAAAGCTAAACGCAGGGGACAATGGCTGGCGCGCGAGGATGTTCCGCGCCAATGTTGCAACCTGTTCATGCAGGAACCGCCGATTCCTCGGGTTCCAACCTGTTTCATGAGGCCTTTTCAATGTGGACCATGCCGCCCACCGATTCGGTGCTGCACGTGCTCTCGTTCATTGCGGTTGCGGCGCAGTCGATGACGGCGGCACTGGCGGCCGGCAGGCGCAGCATGGATTGGGCCGGCGTCTGCATGCTCGGCGCGATCACCGCGCTCGGCGGCGGCACCATCCGCGACGTGCTGCTGGGGCATTATCCGCTACTCTGGGTCGCGCATCCGATCTATCTTGCGGTCGCGGCGGCGGGCGCCTTCGCCACCATTCTGCTGGCACGGCTGGTGCACCGGCTCAACCTCGCATTCCTGGTGCTCGATGCGATCGGACTTGTGGTGTTCACCATGGCCGGCTGCGACGTGGCCTCGCAAGTCGACGTCCCGCTGCCGATCGTGATCGTCGCCGGCATGATCACCGGCTGCGCCGGTGGCGTGCTGCGCGACATCCTCTGCAACGAGGTGCCGCTGTTGTTTCGCAGCGAGCTCTACGCCAGCGTCTCCGTGGTGACCGGACTGTTCTATGTGACCGGCTCCGGGCTGCAGGTGAACGCCCAGCTCTGGACCGCGCTGACCTTCGCACTCGGGCTGACGTTCCGCATGCTTGCCATCCGCTACCGATGGGAGATGCCGAAATTCGTGTTCAGCGACGAGGAACGCTGAACGATTATTTCGCCGTCCGCGCCTTAGCGACCTCGTCCGCGGTGACGGCCGGCGCCGCGTTGCCCCAGGCGTTGCGGATGTAGGTCGCAACGTCCGCGACCTCCTGGTCGGTGAGCTTGGGATAGGCCGGCATCGAGCCGCCGTTCGGGGCGCGCGGCGTGGTCACGGTCTGTGCGCCGTCGAGGATGATGCGCAGCGTGCTTGTCGGATTGGCCGATTGCAGATTGGCGTTGCCGGGCAGCGGCGGATAGATCCGCGGCGCGCCGGAGCCGTCGAGTTCATGGCAGGCGATGCAGGCCCCGCGGTAGATCCGTTCGCCATCGCTCATCTGCGCCGGCGAGGGCGGGGTGACCTCCGGCTCCGGCGCACCGGCAGGCAGGCTCTTCAGATAGACCGCGATCGCGCGCACGTCGGCGTCGCGCATCTTCGAGGTCGAATTGAGCACCACCTCGGACATCAGGGGGCCGGCATGGCTGTGCCCGTTGCGGCCGCTTTGCAGATATTCGGCGATATCAGCCGCGCTCCATGATTTCAGCCCGCTGCGCGCGGCGCCGTCGAGCCTTGGCGCGAACATGCCTTGCACCATGCTGCCACTGAGCGCCTGGTCGCGCCTGTCGGCGCCGAAGGCGTTCTTGGGCGTGTGGCAGGCGCCGCAATGGGCGAGGGCCTCGACGAGATAGCGTCCGCGATTCCATTCCGCACCCTTGCCCTGGTCCGGCTGGATGATGCCCGGCGTGAAGAACAGCGCGTTCCACGCCCGCATCAGCACGCTGTAGTTCAACGGCCAGCGCAGCTCCGGCGGCGGCGCCTTGTTGCTGACCGGCGCCAGCGTCGCGAGATAGGCACGGATCGCCAGGATGTCGTCGCGGATCAGCTTCGTGAAATAGGGGTAGGGGAAGGCGGGATAATAATGCGCGCCGCTCGGCGCGACGCCGGTTCGCAGCGCGCGCAGGAAATCGTCGTCGCTCCAGCCGCCGATGCCGGTATCGCGGTCGGGGGTGAGGTTCGGCGAGAACACCGCACCGAACGGCGTGTCGATCCGCTTGCCCCCGGCGAAGGGCTTTGCCGGATCGGCCGTGTGGCAGCTGGCGCAGTCGCCGGCGATCGTGAGCGCCTTGCCGCGGGCGACGACGTCGTCGGTCGGCGCGGCGGCACATTCTCGGATCGCGAGCGCACCGCACAACAGCGCGGCGACCAGAATCGCACCCGTCGTTCGAAATCGCCGCCGCATCCGATCACCTTCCGGTCCACAAGACGCGTTACGCCATTTCGCCGCGGGCCTGTCCTGCGACAGAAACCGAAACGGCCCTGCAATATTCCCGGCACGAAATTGCGATTTTTGAGCGACGGGCCTGGTCGCCCAGAATTGTGCTGCGCGGGCCGGAAGATCCGACATAGACTGGTTCTAACAAGCTCGGATGACTAGCTAAAAAGCAGTCGTCGCGACCAGCGAAAAGAGGGCTAAATGGGAATCAACCAAGGGCCTATCAGCCTCGACCAGAAATACACCCAGGGCGCCGGCCACGTCTTCATGACCGGCATCCAGGCGCTGGTCCGTCTGCCCATGGCGCAGATCAGGCGCGACCGCGCCGCGGGTCTCAACACGGCAGGCTTCATTTCCGGCTATCGCGGTTCCCCCCTCGGCGGCTACGACCAGCAGCTGTTCGCCGCCCGCAAGCATCTCGAGCAGTACAACATCAAATTCCAGCCCGGCGTGAACGAGGACCTCGCGGCCACCGCGATCTGGGGCTCGCAGCAGCTCGCCCTGTCGCCGGGCGCCAAATATGATGGCGCGGTCGGCATCTGGTACGGCAAGGGCCCCGGCGTCGACCGCTGCGGCGACGTGTTCCGCCACGGCAATGCGGCCGGCTCCGCCAAGCATGGCGGCGTGCTCTGCCTTGCCGGCGACGACCATGGCGCGAAATCCTCCACCGTCCCGCATCAGTCCGACCACGCCTTCATCTCCGCGCTGATGCCCTACCTCTACCCCTCCAGCATCCACGAAATGATCGAGATGGGCCTCCTGGGTATCGCGATGTCGCGCTACTCCGGCTGCTGGGTCGGCATGAAGGTGATCACCGAGACGGTCGAGACCACCGCCGAGATCGACCTCACCGACGAGATGACGCCGTTCATCATTCCGACCGATTTCGAGCTGCCGCCGGGCGGCCTCAACATCCGCTGGCCCGACGACCGCTTCGAGCAGGACCGAAGGCTGCAGGACTACAAGGGCTTTGCCGCGATCGCCTTCGCCCGCGCCAACAAGGTCAACCGCATCACCATGGATTCGCCGAACGCGCGCTACGGCATCATGGCCTCAGGCAAGAGCTACGAGGACATCCGCCAGGCGCTGCGCGAGCTCGGCATCACGCCCGAGATCGCCGGCAAGATCGGCATCCGCCTCTACAAGATCGGCATGCCCTGGCCGCTGGAGCCGGAGGGCGTGCGCAACTTCGCCGTCGGCCTCGAGGAGATCTTCATCGTCGAGGAACGCCGCGAGATCGTCGAGAACCAGGTCAAGCAGGAGCTGTTCAACTGGCGCGACGACGTGCGCCCGCGCATCGTCGGCAAGATGGACGATCACGACAAGCGCTTCCTGACCTTCGCCGCCGAGCTCAGCGTTGCCTCGCTTGCCAGCTCGCTCACCGAACGGCTGCTTCGACTTAATCTCAATCCTGAAATCGCCGAGATGCTGCGCGCCAAGGCCGACTGGTTCAACGGCCGTCAGTCGACGCAGATGCAGGCGACGGCGCCCGTCAGCCGCACGCCGTATTTCTGCTCGGGCTGCCCGCACAACACCTCGACCAAGGTGCCCGAAGGCAGCCGCGCGCTGGCCGGCATCGGCTGCCACTTCATGGCACTGTGGATGAACCGGTCAACCGAGACCTTCACCCATATGGGCGGCGAGGGCGTGCCGTGGGTCGGCATCGCGCCGTTCACCAACGAGAACCACATCTTCGCCAATCTCGGCGACGGCACCTATTTCCACTCCGGCATTCTCGCGATCCGCCAGGCGGTCGCCTCCAAGGCCAACATCACCTACAAGATCCTCTACAACGACGCGGTCGCGATGACCGGCGGCCAGCGCCATGACGGCGATCTGTCGCCGCAGCAGATCACCTTCCAGCTCCATGCCGAAGGCATTCGTGAGATCTATTTGGTCTCGGAGAACCCGGATTCCTATCCGGCCGACACCATCGCGCCCGGCGTCAAGCTGTACCACCGCGACGAGCTCGAGAACGTCATGAAGATGTGCCGCGAGTACAAGGGCACCTCGGCGATCGTGTTCGTGCAGACCTGCGCCGCCGAAAAGCGCCGCCGCCGCAAGCGCGGCCTGATGGAGGATCCGCAGCGCCGCGTGCTGATCAATCCAGCGGTCTGCGAAGGCTGCGGCGACTGCTCGGTGCAGTCGAACTGCATCTCGGTCGAGCCGCTGGAGACGGAGCTCGGACGCAAGCGCACCATCAACCAATCGACCTGCAACAAGGACTATTCCTGCGTGAAGGGTTTTTGCCCGTCCTTCGTCACGGTCGACGGCGGCAAGCTCAGGCGGCGCGCGCCGCCCGAGCTCGGCAGCATCGATAATCTGCCGGAGCCGGCCTCCAAGCCCGCGCTCGACCGGCCCTACAACATCGCGGTCGGCGGTGTCGGCGGCACCGGCGTGCTGACGATCGGCGCGCTGCTCGGCATGGCCGCGCATATCGAGGGCAAGGCCTCGATGATCCTCGACATGTCGGGCCTCGCGCAGAAGGGCGGCGCGGTGCTGAGCCACGTCCGGCTCTCCGAGCACACCGCCGACGTGACCTGTTCGCGCATCGTGACCGGAACGGCCGATCTGGTGCTCGCGGCCGACGAGGTCGTGGCGGCGTCGAAGGACACCATCACGCTGTGCGATGCGAGCCGCACCGTCGGCATCATCAACAGCCACGTGATCCCGACCGCGGACTTCATCCTGAACCGCGACTTCAACTTCCAGAGCCGCAAGGTCAACAGCGTGCTGGAGACCGAACTGCGCAAGGACTCCGCCTTCTTCGACTTCACCAAGCCGGCCGAAGCGCTGCTCGGCGACTCCATCGCCACCAACATCATGATGCTGGGCCTTGCCTATCAGCGCGGGCTGCTGCCGCTATCGGCGGAGGCGATCCTGCAGGCGATCGAGGTCAACGGCGTCTCGATCAAGATGAACACCCAGGCGTTCCAGCTCGGGCGCCTGGCCGCCGCCGATCCGGCGCGGCTGAGCGGGATGATGAAGGGCGACGACGAGATCGTGCCACCGAAATCGCTGGATGCGATGTCGCTGGACGAGATCATCACCCATCGCATGGCGTTCCTGACCGACTACCAGAATGCGCGTCTGGCAAGACGCTACCGCAAGCTGGTCGACCAGGTGCGCGACGCCGCGACCAAGGGCGGCTATGGCGAGGCGCTGCCGCGCGCGGTCGCGATCAACTACGCAAAGCTGCTCGCCTACAAGGACGAGTATGAGGTGGCGCGGCTGTTCACCGATGGCCGCTTCGAGAAGCAGCTGCGCGATCAGTTCGAGGGCGAGTTCAAGTTCAACTTCAATCTGGCGCCGCCGATCCTCGGCGGCGGTCTCGACGCGCAGGGCCGGCCGAAGAAGCGCGCCTTCGGTTCGTGGATGATGTCGGCCTTCAGGGTGCTGGCGAGATTCCGCTTCCTGCGCGGCACGCCGCTCGACATCTTCGGCTACAACGCCGACCGCAAGCTCGAGCGCGATCTGATCGCGGGCTACGAGAAGGATGTCGCGACGGTGCTGAACCTGCTGTCGCCGCTCAATCACGACGTCGCGGTCGAACTGCTGGCGTTGCCTGACCGTATCCGCGGCTACGGCCCGGTGAAGGACAAGGCGATCAAGGAAGCGAAGGTTCGCTACGCGCAACTCGCCGCCGACCTCGCCAACCCGCCGCCCGCGCCGCGGCAGATGGCGGCGGAGTAGGCGTCACCTCGCAATAGATGTCGTCCCGGGCAAGCGAAAGCGCGACCCGGGACCCATAACCACAGGGCTCTGTTGTTGGATCGAGCTGCGGCCCCAACGTCGCGCAACGACGAACAGCGGTGGTTATGGGTCCCTGTGTCTTGGAAGTCTGTCAGGATGGGTTGGGCGGGAAGCCGTTGGGTCCTTGGCGCTTGACGCCGTGAGCCGGCTCGGCCTCCCGCCCGTTCCATTACCAACCTGAACAGTTGCACGAGGCTGCGCCAACAGACCTCGCATCACAGGGACAGGCACCGTGATCATACCCCCTCGTTATGTCGGAATCGACGTCTCCAAGAAGCATCTCGATATCTTTGATGAAGCTGACGGCGTGTCCAGGCGCATCGCCAACGCGGCACAGGCCATCACACAGCAGGTGGCGCGTTGGCGATGCGATGCGCTGGTCGTCTTCGAGGCCACGGGCGCCTATGACCTCGCGCTTCGCGAGGCCCTAAGCCAGGCCGGTGTCCGCTTCGCTCGGATCAATCCGGCTCGAGCTCGCGATTTTGCGCGGGCCAGCGGCCAACTTGCCAAAACCGATCCGATCGATGCACGGATGCTGGCGGCCTTTGGCCGGGTCATGCAGCCGGCAACCGAGCGGGCCGCCAATCCCGCCCGCAACGCTTTGGCAGGGCTTGCAAAACGGCGGGACCAACTGGTTCTCATGCGCGCGCAGGAGAAGAACCGGCGCAGCGAGGCCGACGACCGCGCCATGGCCGAACGGATCAGTCGGCTCATTGAGGTTCTCGATGGCGAGATCGCCGAGATCGAGGCCGATATCAACGCATTGACCAAGGCCGAGCCGGAGATCGCGGACGATGCGCGGTTGATGCGCTCACTGCCGGGCGTGGGTCCCGTGGCTTGCATGCAGCTGATCGCGAAGATGCCGGAACTTGGACATGTTGGAGCGAAGCAGATCGCCGCGCTCGCGGGCCTTGCCCCCTTCAACGTCGACAGCGGCGCCTTCCGTGGAAAACGCAAGATCGCCGGCGGCCGAAAGCGCGTTCGTGACGCCCTCTATATGGCGGCTCTGAACGCGGTTCGTCGGGCCGATCCATTCAAGGCCTTCTACGCGCGGCTGCGACAGGTCGGCAAACCAGCCAAGCTCGCTCTCATCGCCGTCGCCAGGAAGCTCCTAACGGTCCTCAACGCCATGATGCGCGACAGAAAGCCCTACCTGCAGACCAAGCCGACATAACAGTTGCCGGCCTTTGCCGGGACGACACGTGAGTTCTGAGCGCGCGCCTCGCGCGCAAGTCGCAGTCTCGTCTGACGGAATATTTCCGCGCTTGCCAAGGTCGCGCGTCCGGTTCAGAAAAACGCTCGAGCGAAGAAACGCCAGCGGAGAGCGATTTGACCATCAAGGGCAAGGCCTACATTGCCGGGATCTACGAACATCCCACCCGGCACGCACCCGATAAATCAACAGCACAGCTTCACGCCGAGGTCGCCAAGGGCGCGATCGAGGATGCCGGGCTCACCAAGGACGACATCGACGGTTATTTTTGCGCCGGCGACGCGCCGGGCGGGCTGTGGCCGATGGTCGATTATCTCGGCCTCAACACCAGGAAGCTGCGTCACGTCGACTCCACCGAGACCGGTGGCTGTTCCTATCTGATCCATCTCGGCCACGCCGCCGAGGCGATCGCCGCGGGCAAATGCTCGGTCGCGCTGGTCACGCTGGCGGGCAAACCGCGCACCGGCCCGATGCCGCCGCGCGCGTCCGGCGCCGAGGCCGATTTCGAATCCGCTTACGGGGCTACCACGCACAATGCCTATGGCATGTGTGCCATGCGCCATATGCACGACTACGGCACCACCTCCGAACAGCTCGCCTGGATCAAGGTCGCGGCCTCGCATCACGCGCAATACAATCCGCATGCGATGCTGAAGGAAGTCGTCACCGTCGAGGACGTATTGAACTCGCCGATGATCTCCGATCCGTTGCGTCGCATGGATTGCTGCGTCGTCACCGACGGCGGCGGCGCGATGATCGTCACGACGCCTGAGATCGCGAAGAGCCTGAAGAAGCCGCTGGTGCGCCTGATTGGCCATGGCGAGGCGATGAAGGGCCCGCGCGGCGGCAAGGATCTCGATCTGACCTACTCCGCCGGCGTGTGGTCCGGTCCGCGCGCCTTCGAGGAGGCGGGCGTGACGCCGAAGGACATCAAATACGCCTCGATCTATGATAGCTTCACCATCACGGTGCTGATGCAGCTCGAGGACCTCGGCTTCTGCAAGAAGGGCGAGGGCGGCAAGTTCGTCGCCGACGGCAATCTGATCTCGGGCGTCGGCAAGCTGCCGTTCAACACCGACGGCGGCGGCCTGTGCAGCAACCATCCCGTCAATCGCGGCGGCATGACCAAAATCCTCGAGGCTGTGCGCCAGTTGCGCGGCGAGGCGCATCCGAAGGTGCAGGTGAAGAACTGCGACCTCGCGATCGCCCACGGCACCGGCGGTCTGCTCGGCGTTCGCCACGCCGCCTCAACCTGCATTCTGGAGCGTGCGTGATGTCTGAAGCGAAGAAGTACAATGCCCCGGTGACCAATCCGGAGACCGCGCCGTTCTGGGAAGCGGCGAAGGCGGGCAAGTTCATGATCAAGCGCTGCAACACCTGCGGCGAAGCGCATTACTTCCCGCGCGCGATCTGCCCGTTCTGCTTCTCCGACAAGACGGTGTGGGAAGAGTCGAGCGGCGAGGCCACGGTCTACACCTACAGCCTGATGCGGAAGTCGCCGACCGGTCCCTATGCGATCGCCTATGTGACGCTGAAGGAAGGTCCGTCGCTGCAGACCAACATCGTCGATTGCGATCTGGAGCAGGTGAAGATCGGCCAGAAGGTGAAGGTGGTGTGGAAGCCGACCGACGGCGCCCCGCTGCCGTTCTTCACACCGGCCTAGAAAGTACCTTCTCCCCTTGTGGGAGAAGGTGGCGGCCGGAGGCCGCCGGATGAGGGGTTCTATCCGCGATAGAGATGCATCTGCGGAAGCAACCCCTCACCCAAGCGAGTTTGCGGCTGACGCCCGCGTAGCCTCTCCCACAAGGGGAGAGGGCGCAGTAATGGGCACCGTGCCGTTAAGAATACATTCGGGGAGAAAACAACAATGCCGATCGTGTACGAACAGCTGATGGCCCTGAAGAATCTCGGCCAGAAATACAGCTACAGCGACCGCGACGTGATGCTCTATGCCTATGGCATCGGCTTGGGTGCCGATCCGATGGACGAGAAGGAACTCGCCTTCGTCAATGAGGGTGTGCTGACGCCGCGCCCGCTCAAGGTGGTGCCGACGTTTGCCTCGGTCGCGGCCTGGGGCGCCGGTCCCGGCGAGATGAACCTCAACCGCGTGATGGTGGTCGACGGCGAGCGCGACATCACCTTCCACAAGCCGTTCGCGACCGCGGCCCACATCACGGCCGACTCAACGGTGCTCGACGTGTTCGACAAGGGCAAGGACAAGGGCGCGGTGATCCGCCACCAGACCGTGCTGAAGGACGAGAAGGGCGAGAAGCTCGCCACGCTGGTCGCCTCGCGCTTCGCCCGCGGCGATGGCGGCTTCGGCGGCCCGTCCGACGGCCAGCCCGAGCCGCACAAGGTGCCGGAGCGCGCGCCGGACAAGGTCGTCGACATCACGACGCGGCCGGACCAGGCGCTGGTCTATCGGCTGTGCGGCGACCGCAACCCACTGCATTCCGATCCGGAGTTTGCCAAGAAGGCCGGCTTCCCGCGGCCGATCCTGCACGGCATGTGCACCTACGGCATCACCTGCCGCGGCGTGCTGCAGACCTACGCCGACTACGATCCGTCCGCCTTCAAGCAGCACGTGGCGCGGTTCTCCTCGCCGGTGTTCCCCGGTGAGACCGTGACCATGGAGCTGTGGAAGGACGGCAATGTGGTGTCGTTCGAGGCCAAGGTGAAGTCGCGCGGCGTCACCGTGATCAAGAGCGGCAAGACGGTGCTGGCGTAGCTTTCCGTCATTCCGGGGTGATGCGAAGCATCGAACCCGGAATCTCGCGCCACAATCTCCGGATTCCGGGTTCGGCCCTGCGGGCTGCCCCGGAATGACAGGACAACGACAAGGGAGAAAACAACCATGGGATTACTCGACGGCAAGGTGGCGCTGATCACGGGCGCCGGCGGCGGGCTTGGTGAAGCCTATGCGAAGCTGTTTGCGCGCGAGGGCGCGGCCGTGGTGGTCAACGATCTCGGCGGCCCGCGCGACGGTTCGGGCTCCGACAAGTCGATGGCCGACAAGGTGGTCGACGCGATCAAGGCCGAGGGCGGCCGTGCGGTCGCCAACGGCGCCGACATCTCGACCTTGGCCGGCGGCCAGTCGGTGTTCGACGATGCCATCAAGCATTTCGGCCGCGCCGACATCCTGGTCAACAATGCCGGCATCCTGCTCGACGAGACCTTCCACAAGGCCAAGGAAGCGAACTGGGACAAGGTGATGAAGGTGCACCTCAAGGGCACCTTCTGCTGCACCCAGCCGGTGTTCAAATGGATGCGCGACAATGGCGGCGGCGTCATCGTCAACACGTCCTCGACCTCGGGCCTGATCGGCAATTTCGGCCAGACCAATTACGGCGCCGCCAAGGGCGGCATCTGGGGCCTGTCCAACGTGCTGGCGATCGAGGGCCGCAAGTACAACATCCGGATCTGGACCCTGGCGCCGGGCGCGCTGACCCGCATGACCGCGGACCTGCCGCGCTACAAGGAGAACCCGGGCGCGGCACTCGGCCCGGACGGCATCGCGCCGGCCGTGCTCTACATGGTCAGCGACCTGTCGGGCGACCAGACCGGCAAGGTCCTCGGCGTCTCGGGCCCGCGCGGGGTCCGCGAGATGCGGATGATGGAAATGGAGGGCTGGAAGCCGCCATTTACCGGCTGGAGGGCCGAAGACATCGTCACCCACGCCAAGGACATCTTCTTCTCCGAGGAGCAGATCAAGATGGGCGCGCGGCGGTTCTGATGCTACCTGTCGTTCCGGGGCGTCCGAAGGACGAACCCGGAACCTCGAGATTCCGGGTTCGATGCTGACGCATCGCCCCGGAATGACGGATAAGAGGATAGCCATGACCAAACTCACTGCCCAGGCCGCAGGAACCTTTGCGATTGCGCCGACGCCGTTCCACGATGACGGCCGCATCGACGAGGCATCGATCGACCGGCTGACCGATTTCTATACCGATGTCGGCTGCGACGGCGTCACCGTGCTCGGCATCCTGGGCGAGGCGCCGAAGCTCGACGCCGCCGAGGCCGAGCAGGTCGCGCTGCGCTTCGTCAAGCGCGCCAAGAAGCTGCAGGTCATCGTCGGCGTCTCGGCGCCCGGCTTTGCCACGATGCGCTCGCTGGCGAAGAAGTCGATGGATGCGGGCGCCGCCGGCGTCATGATCGCGCCGCCGCCGCATCTGCGTACCGACGACCAGATCATCAGCTATTTCAAGCAGGCGCAGGAAGCGATCGGCGACGACATTCCCTGGGTGCTGCAGGACTATCCGCTGACGCTGACCGTCGTGTTCACGCCGGCCGTGATCCGCAAGATCGTGATGGATTCGCCGTCCTGCGTGATGCTCAAGCACGAGGACTGGCCGGGCCTGGAGAAGATCTCGACCTTGCGCAACTTCCAGAAGGACGGCTCGCTGCGGCCGCTGTCGATCCTGGTCGGCAATGGCGGCCTGTTCCTCGATTTCGAGATGGAGCGCGGCGCCGATGGTGCGATGACCGGCTATGCCTTTCCTGAGCTGCTGATCGACGTCGTCAACCTGTCCAAGGCCGGCAAGCGCGATGCCGCGCATGATCTGTTCGATGCGCATCTGCCGTTGATCCGCTACGAGCAGCAGCCCGGCGTCGGCCTGACCGTGCGCAAATACGTGCTGCAGAAGCGCGGCATCATCTCCTCCAGCGCCCAGCGCAAGCCAGGTGCGGTCATCACGCCACAGGCGAGGGCGGAGGTCGACTATCTCTTGTCCCGTGTGGCGCGCGTCGATCGCCGCGCCAATCTGCAACCGCAATCCAGTGCAGCAGGCTAATCATGACCGAGATCGTTGCCCCGCGCCTTGCCTCGACCGTGCTGCTGCTGCGGGATGGAGCGTCGTCTGAAATCGAAGTCTTCATGATGGTTCGCCATCACCAGATCGAGTTCAACTCGGGTGCGCTGGTGTTTCCGGGCGGCAGCGTCGACAAGAATGACAAGGAGATCGCCGCCGATCCTGCGCTCTTTTCCGGCGGGGAAGGGCTCGACGGCGACGCGCTCGGCTTCCGCATCGCGGCGATCCGCGAGACCTTCGAGGAGAGCGGCATCCTGCTGGCGCGGCCGGTAGGCTCGAAGGATCTGGTCGATGCCAAGCGTGCGAACGAGATCGCGACCGCGCATCGCGCGGCGCTGAACGAAGGCAAGATCAGCTTCCTCAAGGTGCTGACCGACAACGGCATGGTGCTCGCGCTCGACGAGCTCGTGCCGTACGCGCACTGGATCACGCCGGAGGGCATGCCGAAGCGCTTCGACACCTGGTTCTTCCTCGCCGCCGCGCCGCCCGAGCAGCTCGGCGCCCATGACGGCAAGGAATCGACCGACTCGATCTGGGTGTCGACGCGCGAGGCGCTGGAGGGCGGCGAGAGCGGCCGCTTCAAGCTGCCGTTCCCGACCACGCGCAACCTGATCCGGCTCGGCAAGCAGCCGAACGTCGGCGCCGCGCTCGCCGACAGCGAGGGCAAGTCGATTGTCGCCGTGATGCCCGTGATGACCAAAACCGCCACCGGTCGCCAGCTCCGCATTCCCAAGGAAGCGGGGTACGACGGCGAGGTGTTCGACGTCGGAGCGCTGGGGTAGGTCCGTCGTCCTGAGAGATGGCGTGTCGTGACTCACGGGCGGCGCAACACATTCAATGTCGTCCCGGCCTAGTGCGCAATTGCGAACGGAGCCGGGACCCATAACCACCGACGTTCATTGTTGAGCGACGCTGGGGCCGCACCTTTTTCTTACAGCACAACCCTGTGGTAATGGGTCCTGGCTTTCGCCGGGACGACGATGGGAAAGCGAGGCGCTTTCTAACCACACTTCGGTCTGTAGCGAAGGATCACACACTCACATCGATGTAGCTTCCGTCTCAACCATCGAGACGGAATCCCGCCAATGACCACCACTCCACGACAGCCGAGCATGGCCTTCGAGCTCGCCTTGCTGCTCGCGCTCGCCACACTGTGGGGCGGCTCCTATACCTTTATCAAGCTCGGTGTCGCGACCATCCCGCCGATCACGCTGATCGCGGCGCGCACCGCGATCGCGGGGCTGCTGCTGCTCGTCATCATGCGGATGCGCGGCGTGACGATGCCGACCGATCGCGCGACCTGGCGCCGCTTCATCTTCCAGGCCTGCCTCAACAGCGTGATCCCGTGGACGCTGATCGCCTGGGGCGAGCGCTTCGTCGATGCGGGGCTCGCCACCATCCTCAATTCGGCCTCGCCGATCTTCACCTTCCTGTTCACCACCGCGATCACCCGCCACGAGGCCGCGAGCCCGCGCAAGCTGTTCGGGGTGATATCAGGCATGGCCGGCATCTGCCTGATCGTCGGCGTCGATGCGTTCCGCGATCTCGGGCAGGGGATCGTAGCCGAGGTCACGATCGTCGCCGCCACCATCTGCTATGCCTGTGCCGCGATCTTCAGCCGCGGCTTCAAGGGGCTCGATCCGATGGCGCCGGCGGCGGGTTCGCTGATCGCGGGCGCTGCGATCCTCGTTCCGCTCAGCGTTGCCGTCGAGCGGCCCTGGACGCTGTCGCCGTCGACGACGTCGCTCGCCGCATTGCTCGCGCTTGCAGTGTTCTCGACCGCGATCGCGTTCGTGATCTACTTCCGCCTGATCCAGACCCTCGGCTCGGTCGGCACCACCGCGCAAGCTTACTTGCGGGTGCCGATCGGGGTTGCGCTCAGCGTCATGTTGCTGGGCGAACGGCTGAGCCCGACGGCATGGATCGGGCTCGCCTGCGTCGTGATCGGTGTCGCCGCGATGACGATTCCCGCACGAAGAGTCGCCACGGCCTGAGGTCATCGCCGCGATGACGATTCCGGCGCGAAGGGCCGCCACCGCCTGAAGTTTCGCCCGCTGAAACCGGCGCCTTGCTGCCGCCGGCCAATGCCTGCATGCTGCCCGCAACGAGATCACTGGGCGGGAAACGAGACGATGTTGCAGCGGGTCAGCCTCATTGCCGGTGCGTGCCTGGCGTTGCTGGCGATGGCGGGCACGGTGCGCGCGCAGGACTTCCCGAACCGGCCGATCCGCATCGTCATTCCCTACGCACCGGGCAGCGTCGCCGACGTGTTCGCGCGCATCATGGCGCAGGACATGCAGGAGCAGTGGAAGGGGACGATCGTCGTCGAGGCTAAATCCGGCGCCAATGGCTCGATCGCGGCCGAGGAGGTCGCACGCGCCACTCCCGACGGATACACATGGCTATTGGTGACGACCTTCTTCACCGCAAGCCCGGCGCTGAACACGCAGCTGCGCTGGGATCCGGTCAGGGATTTCGTGCCGGTCGGGCAGATCTGTCTCGCCCCGAACTTCTTCATCGTGCCGACCTCGTTGCCGGTGAAGACCGTCGCCGACTATGTCGCGCTGGCCAAGGCCAAGCCGGGGACGCTGAACTACAGCCATCCCGGCAAGGGCTCGACCGGCCATCTCGGCTTCGAGCTGTTCAAGCGGCTCGCCGGCATCGACGTCACCGCGATCGGCTATCGCGGCTATCCGCAGATGGTGCCCGATATCGCGAGCGGCCTGATCACCTCGAGCTTCCTGTCGGCCAACCAGGCGCTGGCCCAGGTGCAGTCCGGCAGCATCCGGATCATCGGCGCGATCAGCGACGGCCGCTCGAAATACTTTCCCGACGTGCCGACCATGGCCGAACAGGGGGTTGCCGAGGCCCAGGTGACGCCGTGGTTCGGCTTCGTGGTGCCGGCGGGCACGCCGCAGCCGGTGGTCGAACGCATCAGCGCGGCGCTGGAAACCGCGCTGGCCTCCGCCGAGGTGTGGAAGAAGCTCGATGTTGCTGGTTGCGACGCCCGGAGCGCACCACTGAAGCGCTTTGCCGACGTCATCGCGGCGGACGTCGCCCTCTGGGCACGGGTGGTCAAGGAGGCTGGCATCCCGCCGGACTAGGCCGACGCTGCCTGTGCCGGAATCGACCACCGGCACCCGCCCCGGGGTGACGCCGGTCACACCGCCGGCGGGTTGGGCCGTGCAGCATGTTTCCCCAAAGCCCGTAATTTCCCGTATATTAGGGCGCATTGGACCCCGGCCTTGATGACATGACCGCTGAATTGCCGCCGAATTCGCAAGCGCCGCGTGCGTTCTCCCTCTCCATTGGCCAGCTCACGTTCGGCAGCTTCCTGCTGGTCCTGGCTGTGATCATCATCACATCCACCGCCAGCGTGATCGCGATCCGCCACATCGATACGACCTTCGCCGAGCTGCAGCGGCTGCAGAGCGTCGGCGACATCGCTGAGGATATCGACCGCCGCATGAACGAGCTGCGGCTGGCGGCGCGCGACTTCGTCACCGAGCCGGGCAGCCAGTCGGTCCAGGTTGCGGAGGCGGCCCAGTCGCTGAGCGAGATTCTGAAAAAGACCCGCATCAAGCTGGCGCCCGAGCAGCAGGACATGATCGACGGCGTCACCCAGCGGCTGGCGACCTATCGCAACGGCATCGAGCGCATCTCGGCGCTGCTCAGCCGCCGCGCCGAGCTGGTCGCCGGGCTGCCGCCGCTGCGCGACGCCTTCGACAAGGCGGTCGCCGCGAGCAACGATGCGGCGCTGGCCAATGCGCTGTCGCAATCCCAGAGCCGGATTGCCACCGCGCTGCTGGCGCACAACACGTCGGCCGCCGAGCAGGCCGCGCAGAGCATGCGGGCGATGGCCATCTCCGATCCCGCGCTGCGCGGCGCCGTCGACAATTATGCCGAGGCGATCATCGCGGTCTCGGTGCGTGAGGGCCAGATCGCCGACATTGACAAGGAGGTGCTCGGCGCCGAAGGACGGCTGATCCAGAAGGTCACCGAGCTGCTGCGCGAGCTCAGCTCTCGCCGCGGCCATGTGCTGTCGCGCGATTTTGCCCGGACGCTGGCTGAAGCGAAATGGCAGAGCATCGTGCTCGGCACGGCGGGCGTGCTGATCGGCCTGTTCGCGTCGGTGCTGGTGGTTCGCCGCACCGTCCGCCCGCTTGCCAGGATCGCGGGCTCGATCCGCAAGGTCGCCGGCGGCGAGAAGAGCGCGTTCATTCCCGGCGCCGACCTCGACAACGAGATCGGCGACATCGCGCGCGCCGCCGAAGTGTTCCGCCAGACCCTGGTCGACGCCGACAGCGCGCGCGAAGCGGCGCTGCGCGCGCTCGCCGAGCAGCGGCTTGCCGAAGAGAGTTACCACAAGCTGTTCGAGGCGTCTGTGGAGGGCATCTACGTCACGACGCCGGGCGGCGCGCTGCTCAACGCCAATCCGGCGCTGGCACGGATGATGGGCTATGCCACGCCGCAGGACCTGATCAAGGGCATCGACGACATCGCCACCACCGTCTACCTCGATCCGGCGGCGCGCGAGCAGTACCAGCAGCTGATGCAGCGCGACGGCACGGTGCGTGACTACGAGTACCAGGTGCGCGCGAGCGACGGCACCGTGCTGTGGCTGTCCGATTCGGCGACCGTCGTCCGCAACGACGCGGGCGAAGTGATCCGCTACGAGGGCACGGTGCGCGACATCACCGACCAGAAGCGCGCCGAAGACGCGATCGCCGAAGGCCGTCGGCTGTTGCAGATGGTCATCGACACCGTGCCCGCCGTCATCAACGTCAAGGACCGCGACCTGCGCTACGTGCTGATGAACCGCTACATGGCAGGAATCTTCGGCATCGAGCCGCAGGACGCGATCGGCCAGACCACAGGCGAGCTGATGTCGCGCTATGGCGCGGCGAAGACCGATGAAAACGACAAGCGCGTCCTGTCGGCGCGCCGCGAGCTCGGCTTCTATGAAGAGGAGTACAAGGACGTCGCCGGCAACATGCGGCAATGGCTGGTCAACAAGCTGCCGATCCTCGATGCGCAAGGCGAGATCGAGAACATCGTCACGGTCGCGCTCGACATCGGCGAGCGCAAGCGCTCCGAGCAGGAGATGCGCAAGGCAAGGGATTCCGCGGAGGCCGCGTTGCGCAATCTGCGGGAAACCCAGAATTCGCTGATCGAGGCCGAAAAGCTCGCCGCGCTCGGCCGTCTGGTGGCCGGCGTCGCCCATGAGGTCAACAATCCCGTCGGCATCAGCCTGACGGTGGCGTCCGCGCTGGAGCGCAAGACCGCGAATTTCGCCACCCAGGTCGAGCGCGGCGACCTGCGCCGCTCCAGCCTCAACGATTTCCTGAACACGGCGCGCGATGCCTCCTCGCAACTCGTCGCCAATCTCAACCGCGCCGCGGAGCTGATCCAGTCGTTCAAGCAGGTCGCCGCCGACCGCAACTATTCGGACCAGCGCACCTTCGACCTCGGCGATCTCACCGAGCAGGTGGTGATGAGTCTGAGGCCCGGCCTGCGGAAGCACAATCTGACGCTCAATGTCGATTGCGAGCCGAACCTGATCATGAATTCCTATCCGGGACCGTATGGCCAGGTGCTGACCAATCTGTTCCTCAACGCGGTCGCGCATGCGTTCCCGGACGGCAAGGCCGGCGAGGTCGAGATCCAGGTCCACGCCGCAGGCGGCGACAATGTCGAGGTGATCTTCGCCGACAATGGCTGCGGCATGAGTCTCGACGTGCGCCGCCGCGCCTTCGATCCGTTCTTCACGACGCGGCGCGATCAGGGCGGCACCGGGCTCGGCCTGCACATCGTCTACAGCATCGTCACCACGCGGCTCGGCGGCCGGCTCTCGCTGGATTCCGCGCCGGGCAACGGCACACGGCACCGGGCTCGTCTACAGCATCGTCACCACGCGGCTCGGCGGCCGGCTCTCGCTGGATTCCGCGCCGGGCAACGGCACACGCATCCAGATGATCCTGCCGCGCGTCGCGCCGCTGGAGCAGGCCGCGGAGTAGGCACGAAGCGAAATGGCCAGCCGCGCGCTCGCTCTAGATCCGTCATCCCCGCGCAAAGGCGAAGCCTTTGCGCGGGGATGACGGATCTAGCAGCGAGTTTCAAACCGCTAATTGATATCCGCGAGCTTGTGCAGCGTGGCGCCGAAGATCAGGCTCGCCTTGCCGACCAGCGCGGTCCCACTCATGGTGCCGCGGGTGTCGGTGAAGGTGCCGGAGACGCCGATGCCGACGGGCGCGGGCCCGCCGAACAGCGGGTTGTCGGTGTCGCGCGGCGTCGTGTGGCGTTGCACAAGGACTTCGCCCTTGAAGGCATCGCCCTTCACCGTGTAGCTGCCGGTGTAGTAAAGATAGGCGTCGCCGCCCAGAATCTGGCCGTCGCGGAAGAGAATGACGCCGCTGCCCTTGCCGACGCGACCGTCCAGCAGGGTGACGTGAATTGAGTAAAGTCCGTTCTTCATGATGTCCCGATTGCTGGCCGCCGCGCCCACGGCAAGCCAGTTGGTTTTTTATGCCAAAGCGAGCAACCTCGTGCAATGCGGCAGGTTGATTCCCGGGTGTTCCGCGTTCGGGTGACACCCTCGGTTCCTGCCAGGCAGTGTGACGGCGCGATGACAGCGGACCGTACGCGCGAATCAAAGTGGCCCGCGAAATGCATAGCTCTGGTTGCACTGGCCGGTGAGTGCTGGAGCAAACACATGTCTGACTGGATTGAATCCGGCGGCCATTGGGCACGCCCTCGCAGGCTCAATGGAACTCCGGCCCGCTATGCGGGCCACATGATCGTATCCCTCGTGCTGATAACGCTGGTGTTGGTCGCGGCCATGCGAATCGCGCAGGCGCGCGATCCCGACGGCCGCTACGCCAATTCGCCGCTGAAGGAATGGTTCGACGGCCTGCGCAGCGGCAAAGGGCCGTGCTGTTCGGATGCCGACGGTACAGCGGTCAGCGATGTCGACTGGGAATCCAAGGACGGGCACTATCGTGTGCGCCTCGACGGGGCGTGGATCGATGTCCCCGACGAGGCCGTGGTCACCGAGCCCAACCGGGTCGGCCGCGCCATGGTCTGGCCGATTCCCAGCTACATGGGCGTGACGATCCGCTGCTTCATGCCCGGCAGCATGACTTAGCGCCGCACGCGTGGCTCAGACGTATTTCTGGTCGCGCTCGAGCAGTTCGATCGAGATGCCCTGCGGACCGCGGATGAAGCAGATCCGCACGCCCGGACGGATCGTGGTCGGCTCCTTGGTGAATTCGACGCCCTTGGCCTTGATCTCGGCCGCGACCGCGTCGATGTCCTTCACCGTGAGCCCGAAATGATCGAGCCCCTGATAGGGCGTCACCGGCGCGGCGTTGACGCCGTCGCCCTGGGTCACCTCCGCAATGAACACCTTGGCACCGCCGAGTTGGACGTCGATGCGGCCGGGGCCGCGGATGATCTCGCCGCCGAGAATGTCGCGCAGCCAGGTCGCAGTGGCCTCGGGATCGGGACTGCGCAGGTGGACGTGGTCCCAGGTGACGACAGGCATTGCGATCTCCTTGCTGTTCTCGCGCCGCTTCGGCGCGCGGCACTAGCTCTCGGGCGGCGCGAACTTAGCGAGCGGCCGGCCGTGAGGCCATCCCTCCGTGCTGCCGGCCGCAAGATTGTCGTCCCGGAATGAAACCATTGCGGCCGTCAGCGATTGTCTTCGCGTGGCCGCTCGACCTGCGGCCGTCCCGGAAGCCGCGCGGTGCGGCTTCCTCTCTGTGTGGGGGGCGGCCCGATCAGGCTGCCAGGGTGAGGGCACGACGATGCGGATCGGCTTGGCGTCGTTTCGGAGGTTGGCCGCCGGACGTCTCGGTGAAGGGGGCTTCTACGCCAGCCTGCTGCTGCCGCTGATTGCGCTCGCCGGGATCGCCGCATGGTTCATGCTCCCCGAGCCGAGCGACGCCGGAGACCAGGATATTTGGCCGGTGTCCTCCATGATCCGTACCGCGCAGAATGCCCCGACCGGCGCGCAACCAGCCCAAATCACAAATCAGACCGCGAGGGATGCGCTGGCCGCACCGGCGGACGAGCCGACTACCGTCGGCGTTGCCGCCGCCCCACAGGGAGCAGAGGAGGCCAAGCCGTCCGGGCCCGGCGCTGAAAGGTCGCCGCTGGACAAGCTGCGGATCGCCTCGCAATCGTGGCGGCGCGGCGGGCTGGGTTCGAAGGCGCTGGTCACCCTGACGCTGCGCAATGCCAATGATTTCGCCGTCAAGGATATCGAGATCGCCTGCGCCTTCATCCGCCGGGACGGTCGGCCGCTGACCGAGCGCAAGCGGCTGATCTCCGACACCATCGCCATGAAAAGCCGCAAGACCTACTCGCAGATGTTGGTCGGGTTCGTCAACGTTAACGCAAACAAGGCGAAATGCTCGGTCGTGACGGCCAGCCGCCTTTAATTCCCGGCATCTCGAAAAAGTGACCGCAAATTGACCTGCCGGGTGAACCGTAACGGCCGGGCCGGAACTAACTAATAAACCAGCCGTTAGTGACCGACCCGGGAGCGCGGATAGCGTCCGGGTGATCATGCGCAGACGATGAAATCGCCCGCGCGATGACTGATGTCGTCGCGCCGAGATGAACCGCGCCCTGCTGCGCGGGGGGAGCTACCAAAATGCCTGTGGCGCGTTATTTCCTGTTCGTTGGTGGAGTGCTGCTCGCGCTGCTCTTCGTCGTCAATGCCATCGTGCCGCAGGAGGCCGTGGTCGCCGGCCAGGCCCAGGGACTGTCGTCGTCGGGTGTCGACAAGACCATGGTGCGCATCAAGTCGACCCAGAAATTGCCCGAGCGGGTGGTCTACGACACCAATTTGCCGACCATTGTTCCAGCGCAGGTCAACGCGGTCGCCGCGGCCGTCCCGTCGGCTACGGGCGATGCGTCGGCGCAAGCCCGCGTCCGCAATACGTTCGCCCAGTTCATTCCGCCGGAGAAGGCTGATGCGCAGAAGGTCGCGGCTGAGGCAAAATCGGCTGAACAACCGGCGCAGGCCCAGCCTCAGGCGCCGAAGAAGCGCAAGGTCGCGCGCTACCATGCCCATCCCCAGCAGCCGATGCGGCTGGCGCAGCCCGGCATGTATCAGCCTTACCGCGTCGCGCAGCAGCAGCAGCGCATGGGCTTCTTCGGCGGCTTCGGGACCTGGTAAGAAAAGGCTGCCGCAGCCGGCAATCGATCCGCCGCCGCAAACACTTGCGGCGGCATTTTCACGTCCGCGATCAGGCACCTCGCCGGATGCGGGAAGGCGTCCGAGTGCCGCCCGCTACCTTTAGCGCGGCAGGCGCGGAATCTTGTCCGCGAAGCCGTTGTAGCAGGTCAGCCGCTCGTCCTCTTCCTTCACGAAGCGGCAATCGTTAACGCCCTTGGCCGGGGCGGCTTTCGGCTTCGGCTGCGGCTTGAAGATCTCGTCGTAGCAGATCAGCCGCTCCTTGGTGGCGTCGTCGATGTCCTGACAGGCTTGAAGCTTCTGGGCAACCGATTGCGGCTTGCCGGGCGCAGCAGGCTTCTCGCCCTTCTTGGCGGCCGACTTCTTGCCGACCTGGACCAGCGGCTTGTCGCCGACCATCGGCTGCGAGGTCGCCGCCGGCTTGTCGGCGTCGGCGGGGGCCGGCGTGGTGCCTTGGGCAAGCGCGGCAGCCGGGCAGAAGAGCGCCAGCGCGAGGATGATATGTCTCATGTCGAAAATGTCCGAAATGGCGTGATGACCGGAAGGATGGCGCCGGGGATCGGAAAAGCCCGGCAAGCGCCGAGACTTAACGCAAGTCTTGCCCGAATCCTACCCCCAGAGGTGACCCGCCCGGCACCGATCCACCGGCAAAAGTGAGGGCAATTCGTCGCCGCTCGACCCGCGGGAGAGCGTGAATTGCCTTTGCCCGGCGGGGCGGCTATGACGACGCCATCTGCGCGACTGGCGCTTGGATGGACCACCATCGGGGAGCGCAGAGACTGGACGCCGCGCGCCTGGGCACCGCTTCGAAACGGAGGTGCCATGACGGCGAACATTCTCGATGGGCATGCACATGCCCAAATTGTCATCGACAAGATTGCTGGCGAACTCGACCGGCTGCCCCGCGCGCCGGGGCTTGCGGTCGTGCTGGTCGGCTGTGATCCGGCGAGCCAGATCTATGTGCAGAGCAAGGTCAGGATGGCCGGACGGCTCGGCCTGCGCGGCGAGGTCGCACGCCTGCCGGATGATGCCAGCGAGGCCGATCTGCTTGCCGGAGTAGAGGCGCTCAATGCGCGCGACGATATCGACGGCATCCTCGTGCAGCTGCCGTTGCCGGCGCATATCGACGCCTTGCGCGTGATGGCGGCGGTCGATCCCGCCAAGGACGTCGACGGCCTGCACGCCCTGAACGCCGGCCGGCTGTTTCACGGCGACGATGCGCTGGTGCCGTGCACGCCGCTCGGCTGTCTCCGGCTGATCAAATCGACCCTGCCGGACCTCACCGGCGCCCATGCCGTGGTGATCGGCAGCTCCAACATCGTCGGCAAGCCGATGGCCGCGCTGCTGCTGCAGGAGCACGCGACCGTGACCCAGACCCATATCCACACCCGCGGCATCAGCAGGATCTGCCGCGAGGCCGACATCCTGGTGAGCGCGGTGGGCAAGGCGGGCCTCGTGCGCGGCGACTGGATCAAGCCGCAGGCCATCGTCATCGACGTCGGCACCACGCGTGTCGAGAAGCCGGACGGCGGCTATGCGGTGTGCGGCGACGTCTCGTTCGACGAGGCGGTGCAGGTCGCCGGTGCGATCACGCCGGTGCCGCGCGGCGTCGGCCCGATGACGATCGCCTGCCTGATGGAGAACACGCTGAAGGCCGCAAAGGCGAGGGCGGCCCGGCTGCAATAGCGCGGGATACCTGCGGCGATATGCGAGCGGCGGGTGTCGCTCGCGTATCGCGCACGAAGTTCATGACGTCCGGGGTAATGGAAAGCCCGCACCATTCGTCTATCGTCGCGCGACAGATGGAGGCGCGCGATGCTGTATGCGGAAGATCTCACCGAGGGCCAGACGTTCAGGCTTGGCAGCTACACGATCGGCGAGGCCGAGATCCTGGAGTTCGCCGGCAAATATGATCCGGTGCCGATCCATGCCGATCCCGTCGCGGCTGCGTCAGGCCCGTTCGGCGGACTGATCGCAAGCGGCTTCAACACCATTGCGATCTATCAGCGGCTCGTCGTGGAGGCGATCTGGACCAAGGTGGCGGGGATCGTCGGGCGGAGCTTCGAGATTCGCCTGCCGAGCCCGGTTCGGCCCGGCGCCACGCTCACCGGCCAATCCCAGATCCAGAAGATCACCATCAGGCCGGAGCGGCGCGACGCTGTCGTGATCTTCAAGACGGAGCTGGTCAACGACGAGCAGCGCCCGGTTCTTGTCCTCGTGCTCGACGCGCTGATCCGCATGCGGCCGGCGGAGCAGGGGCGGGCATAGGCGCGGCCTGAGGGGCATTCCGAAGTCATCCGCCTCGGACGGCCGTCAGCGCCTCTACGCGTTCCCCGCACGCGACCTTGTCGTCGCGCAATGTTGCGGCAATTATGACAAGCCGGCGGCAGAACAGCAGCGCATCAATGACGTCAACATCGACGAGGTCGTGCTGCCCGGGAGTTGGTTCAGCTACGCGCTGTGGGGCATCGGCCTGGACGGATGTGGGCGTGAAGATGGGCGTGAAGAGCAACAAGCGGAAGCGCGGGGAGATCGAAGCCAAGCGGCGCAAGGCCGAGGAGTGGCGCCGCATGCAGGCGCAGCGCGCCGCCGAACAGCGCCGTCTCCATGAGTACAAGATTGCGCTGGCGCGCGGCGAGGTTGCCGTGGTGACGAGCGCGCTGGCGCCTTCGAACAGCTATTCGACCCCCGACTTCGTCCTGCGCGGAACCTATCGACCCGAGCCTTTCGTCTGCAAGGACTGCGGCGTTGCCGAGGTCTGGACGCCGTTGCAGCAGAAGTGGTGGTACGAGACCGCCAAGGGCGACGTGTTCACCAAGGCGGCGCGCTGCCGGGCCTGCCGCAGCAAGGAGCGCGCGCGCAAATCCGCCGCGCGCCGTGTGCATCTGGAAGGGCTCGCAAGGAAGAAGCCTCCCGTCTCGTAGCGATGGGCGTGACTTCAGAGTCGCACTTCACGTCCGATACGCGGGGAACCGCTGCGCAGGCGGTCAATGCGTCGCGCGTGCGGAACGTTTCGGTGCCTGATCGGTTCGAGACCTTGAAGCCCCCGATGTGGGGTGCGGGCGGGGAGGAACCAGCCAAGGAAAACTTGTCAAGGAAACCTGTCAAGGAAGCCATCGCGGCCGGAACCAACGAGAAGGAGCAGCGGATGAAACTCAATTCCACGCAAGTCAAGCAGACCATGACGCAACTGAATGCCCAGGTGCTTCCGGACGATCACCCGGCCGTGGCGCAACTGAACAGCGTGTTCGGTGAGCACACATTCTTCGTCGACACCAGCGGGCTCAAGGTGCTCGAACCTGCCCAGACCTCCGACATGTCGGGGCAGACCGGCGAAGTCGTCAGTCTCGCCGAATGGAGCGATCCGGAGCTGACGTCGCTTCGGCCGCACGAGCCGGAGCCGACCGGCGTGCTCATCGCGCTTGAACCCAGCAAGCACTGAAGCGTTTTCGCGCGCAAGCAAACGCAACCAAGCAAGGGGATTGAGAGCATGATCCGATTCAATCGGATCATGCTCTTTGTGCTGCATCGCGCGGCACCCGCGATCGGCAGTCCTGGTGGCGACAGCCCCGACGTCACATCAAGAGGTGCCGAAAGTCACATGGCAAATCAGCGCCGCCTGCGTATGCATCGGTTTGAGATGGGTATCCAGGCGGTGAGGGGCAGATGGGGATCGTGCGGCGCTGGAGCCCTGACGAGGACGAGAAGCTCAGAGAACTCGCCAGGGCCGGCAAGAACGCTCTCGAGATCAGCAACGAACTGACCCGCAGCGCTTCGGCCGTGCGCCGGCGCGCCGAGGTCCTGTCGGTCCTGATCATGGCAAAGGCGTTTCGCGCGCGCCCCTCGCATGTCGCCACCCATCTCGAGCGGGTCGCGATCGACGCGATCCGCAACCGCCGTCCGTTTCCCGCGGGCGTCGGTCCGAGCACCATTGCCGGAATGATCGAGAAGGGCTGGATCGTCCCGGAGATGGGCCGCAGATACAACGTGACCGACGCCGGCGTGGAGGCGGTACGGCGGAAGATTCCGAGCGGCTGAAGGAATGGATGCACGCCGGGCGCGCCATGCCGAAGTGGCTCGCGCATCCGGTGGGGGAAGGCGGACCATTCGCGACCGAATGCAAGATTTCGCGCCCGAGACGGACGCCCCGTCCGTTCAATCATCGGGGCACGACGACCTGCGGCCTCTCTGTCTCCTCTTCAGCCCACCGATCCGATTGCGCCGATGCTCAACGCCCCGCTAGCCCAAGCCGACCGATACCAAGCCGACCGATACCAGCGTTTCGCCGATCTCGCTGTCAGTGTCGGTGACGCGATCGATGCGATCGCCGGGTTGAATCCGGCTCAGCGTACCGACGTGGACTTCCTCGAACGCGAATTCATCCCGGCACTGGGGCTCAATGACGAACTGCTTCATGAGCAGCCGCCGGAACTGGCGCCGAACTTCGGCAAGGGCCTCCACCTTTGGCAATACCCGAACCAGCTTGCGCCATACCTCGCCTGGCTTGCCCGCAATTCGTCCGGCGTCTCCTCGTACATGGAAATCGGCTGCCGCTGGGGCGGCATGTTCATCCTTGTTACTGAGTGGCTCAGGAACAGCGGCGCCGACCTGAAGACCGTGATTGCACTCGATCCGATCGCGCCGACGCCCTTTATCTCGACCTACTTCGATCTGCTGCAGCAGCAGGCCGCTATCGAACCGATCTACATGCAGGATTTTTCGACCTCCCCGCTGGTCGGTGCGCATGTCGACCGGCTGAAGCCGGACTGCGTCTTCATCGACGGCGATCACAGCCTGCGCGGTGCGCTACAGGATCATCTGCTGGTGCGTTCCCACGCCCGCATCATCGTGCATCATGACATCCATTCCCAAGCCTGTCCCGATACCACGCTGCTCTGGAAGGCGCTGAAGCAGTTGGAAGCGCCAAGCTTCGAAACGTTCGAATTCACCGGCCAGTATCCGTCGGTGAATGGCTCATTCCTCGGCATCGGCGCCATGAAGCGGCGATCGGCGCAGATATAGGACCGGGAGCCGGGCAATCGCCGCGATCACTAGCTCGCGGGCCGATCGCGGAGGTTCAGTTTGCTCTTGTCGCCGCCGGCCCAGGCCAGGGTCTTCGGGTCCATCACGCGGAACCAGAGCGGTGGGATCGCCGCCAGCCCGAACATGCCGGTGTAGCCGTTCGGCAGCCGCGGGATGTCGTCGAAATCGCGCAGCGACTGATAGGGGCGCATCGGGTTGGCGTGGTGGTCGGAGTGACGTTGCAGGTGGAACGTCATCAGGTTCGAGACGATGTGGTTGGTATTCCATGAGTGGCGCGGCTCGACCGCCTGGTAGCGGCCGTTCGGCAGCTTCTCGCGCAGTAGCCCGTAGTGCTCGACATAGTTGGCCTGGGTCAGCGCGTACCAGCCGAGGAAATGGTGCGCGACGATGAAGGGCGCGACCTTCCAGCCGAACAGCGCGATCAGGACGGCCGCGACGACGAGCGTCAGCGCAAAGCCTTGCAGGATCTCGTTGTTGACCGACCAGACCGGCTCGCCGCGCCGGGTCAGCCGTTCGGCTTCATTGCGCCAGCCGCGCTTGAAGGCGCCGGGCAGCTCGCGCGTTGCGAACGCATAGATCGATTCACCGAAGCGCGCGCTGGCGGGATCCTCGGGGGTTGCGACCCAGGTGTGATGGCCGCGATTGTGCTCGACGCGGAAATGCGCGTAGCCGACCGCGCAGTTGGCGAGCATGCCGAACAGGATGTTGAGCCTGTCCGGCTTGTGGCCGAGTTCGTGCCCGATCAACAGCGCGCCGCCATTGATGGTGCCGACGCCGAGCAGCAAGGCGACATAGGACCACCACGGCAGATCCTGGGTGCCGAAGAACGCAATCAGCGCGACGTAGTTGATCCAGGGAAACACCACGGTGATGCGCGCGAGCCGCAGGTAATAGGGATCGGCCTCCATCGCGGCGACCACTTCCGCCGGCGGATTGTGGGTGTCTTCGCCGAACACGACGTCGAGCAGCGGGATCAGGATGAAGATGAAGACGAAGGGGATCAGCGTCACCAGCGCATTGTGCGTCCGCAGGAACAGCCAGTAGGACAACAGTGGGATCAGCGGCGGAATGAACGAGAGCATCCAGAGATAGCGTTTGCCGTCCCGGTAGGTGATCGTTTCGCCAGCAGCATTGGTGCCCGTGAAGATCATCGCATTCCCTCCAGCGTCTCTTGCGAGGTGGCGTTCGCCATTGTTGGGCCGAGCATGCCGCGAGGCGGGCCTGCGCCGCCAGTTCACAACAGGCCAATCTTGTGGCATTTTGCGCCAAGCCTCGTTCGGCCGGACGTTCGCGAGGGGGAGGTCGCCGACGCCATGCACGGATCGGAATCCGATGCCCTTCGCACGCCGGTGTCCGCGGCCTATGCGCGGGCCCTGGTGCGGGCATTTGGCCAGACGCGAAGCGATCGCGACGAGCTGCTGAAGGGCACCGGAATTCGGCTCGAAGCGCTCGACCAGCCCGGTGGTCACATGCCGGTATCCTCGCTGGTGGTGCTGGCGGCCAACATCACCCGCCGGCATGGCGAGCTATGGCCATTGTCGGCCGCGGCGGTGTGGTCGACATCGCTGCAAGGCGCGCTCGACGTCGCGACCAGGACGGCGCCGACCATCGCGGATGCGTTGGCGACCGGCGCGCGTTTCGGGTCGACCCGCGCGCCCTTCGTCCGCAACCGGCTGCGCGAGACCGCGCGCGCGATCCAGATCGAAATCTCTCCCGCCGTCGCGATGGACGAAGCGCTGTGGCACGCCGTGGCGCTGGCGGTCAGCCTCAACGTGCACGCGGTGTACGTCCAGCTGCTCGAGGATGCGATCGGTGAGGCGACGCTGCAATTTCCCTGGCCGCCGCCTGCGGGCGCGGAGCGGCTGCTCGAGCATTATTCCTGCGCGGTGAAGTTCAACGCTGCCGCCTTCATCTTCGAGGTACCGAAAGCGCTTGGCGCGCGGCCGTCGCCGTTTGCCGATCCGCAATTGCACGCCAAGGCCATCGAAGCGCTCGAGGCGATCGAAAATCCGCAGCCCGACACCACGGCGCTGGCGGGGATCGTCGAGCGCCTGATCGCGGCCCGCCTGCCGCGGCGTCTCGCTGAGGAGGAGGCCGCGCGCCTCGTCGGCACCTCGCGGCGAACGCTGGTGCGGCGGCTCGCCGAGACCGGCAGCGCCTTCCGCCCGCTGCTCGATGGCGTGCTGCGCGAGCGCGCAAGGATCATGCTCGCGGCCGGCACCCAATCGCGCGACGAAATGGCGGCCGCGCTCGGCTACACCGATGCGACGAGCTTCAGCCGGGCGTGCCGGCGGTGGTTCGGAGAGAAGGGCGGGCGGGGTTAGGGCGCGGTTGACGCCTCGCGCAAGCCCACAGACCTGGTGGACGGTACGCAGACTTAAACGATGCCGATCCCGTCAATGCGTATGCAGGGCGTCGTAGGCGTGAGCAAAAAACACAGCGGCGCTGAGGAGCAGCAGCGCGACAATGGTCGCTTCCATCATGACACTTCCCCATTATTGTTTGGGAGGAGTGGTACCGGTCAAATGTTTCCGCCCGGTTTCGTCCGCTGATGAAAATGGTTTCGTGGCTGCCGTCGCACGCTGCCACGGGGGCGTCCAAATGATGGCGCGCTCGGAGAGATTCGAACTCCCGACCCTCGGAATCGAAATCCGATGCTCTATCCAGCTGAGCTACGAGCGCGTTGCGGGTCGATTATCAGACTTGGGCGGGGAGGGCCAGCAGGCACGAAGCGCGGCACCCGGCGGTGCCGGCGCCCCGGCGGTCCTCTCCCTTAAAGCCGTCAGAAGCAGGGATGCCGTCGGTGGTCCTGGCCGATATAGGCGGCCGCGCCCTGGTAGCACTTGTTGCGCGGGGAGCCATCGTAATAGGCGAACGTGCCGGCAGTCGGGCCGGGGCCGTAATTGTGCAAATAGCTGATGTGGTAGGGCAGGCCCCAATGGGCGTGGTGGTGATGCCGGTGGTGGCGCGGATGGGCCGTGAGGTCGGCCGCAGCCGCCGGGGTCAGGGCCATCACGGCCAGAGCGAGGGCGGCGAAAAGCTTGGTCTTGGTCATGGGCGGCCTCCGGTCATTTACGGGAATCGGCATTGTGGGCCGCCCCGGGGCCCATTTAACCTGGAATCGGGGCCAAAAGCTGCGGGAAATCAGTCACAGCGCGCCAAATTTTGCCTTTTTGCGGATGCTTAACGGATTGCCAACACAGTCCGGCCAGAGTCTTGCGGTCAGGTCCGCCCGGGCCCGGCCTTTCCCGCGGTTTCGAACGATCCATGCGCATCACGCCCCTTGTCGCCTTGCTGCTCTCGGTTCTGGCCGCGACGCCCGCGCGGGCGGTGCTGCACATCACGCGCGACCATGGCGGCTATGTCGAGGAGTACAAGGCCAAGTACAAGCAGATCCGCGAGCGCCGCGAGCGCGTCGTGATCGACGGCATCTGCAACTCGGCCTGCACGCTGGTGTTCGGCATCGTGCCGCTGAACAAGATCTGCGTCACGCCGCGGGCCAGCATCGGCTTCCACCAGGCCTATTACGACAAGGCCTTCACCTTCGGTATCAAGGTCACCAGCCTCGAGGGCACCTCCGATCTGATGTCCTACTACCCCGATACGGTGAAGGACTGGATCCGCCGCAATGGCGGGCTCACCACCGAGATGAAGAAGATCAAGAACGGGGTCGATCTCTGGAAGATCGTCGATCCCTGTCCGGAAGAGTGGTAGGCGCGGACGCGCTCGCGCTTCGAACCTCCTCAGGTCTGTCTTGGGGCTTCAAGTCTTAGGATTTCAGGTCCTGGGCCTGACGTCGCCATCCGACACCAGCAGCACGGACGCCTTCGACTTGCCGAGCACGGCCGTGGCGACGCTGCCGAAATTCAGGCTGTCGCCCTGGATGCGGTCGACGCCGATCACAACGAGGTCTGCCCGGCTTGACGCGATCTCCTGCAGGATCGCGACCTCAGGTGCGGTGTTGGCGCGCAGCCGCGTCGTCACGTTGATGTCGTAGCGCGCCGCGGTCGCCGCGATGTCCTTCAGGATTGCTTCCTCATGCGCCAGCGACATACTGGGACTGGTGCGGCGGGCGCCCTTGTCGCGCGTGGTCGAGACATAGACCACCTGCAGCGGCTCGCTCGAAAGGCGCGCCAGCGCGATCGCGACCTCGGCCCCGCGCCGTGAGACGTTGCTGCCCGAGACCGGCACCAGGATCTTCCGCGCATTCGCCGTCGGCTCCTTCTCGTGTACGCCCTTGGCGGCCGCGATCGCCAGCGGGCCGTCGAAGCCGGAGGTCAGGTCGTCGAGTTGCCGGTCGAAGCCGCCATCGGGGCCGGCGACCGCGTCCATGCCGACCACCAGCAGGTCGAAACCTTTTTTGGCTTCCTCGGCGATCGCCTCCGCCGCCGTCTCCTCGCGGGCGCGGCTGATGACGTCGACATTGCCGCCGCCGTCGGCATCGGCATCGGCGCTCGCCTTGGCCGCATTGATGACCGCCGCCTCGGGGCTCTCCTCATCGGCACGGTTCTTCTCCTGCAGCTTGGCGTTGACGCCGACATGCAGCACCGTGATCGGCAGACCGCGCCCGCCGGCGAGCTGGCCGGCGAGATGCGCGGCGAATGTCGCGTTGCTGCTCTCGTCGACCGCGAGCAGCAGCCGCTCGAGATTGGCCACGAAGCCGCGCTGCTCATATTCCTCGCGCTCCAGCCGCTCCTTCTCGTCCTGGCCGAGCGGCAGCCGCGCCAGCGCGCTGCGCAGCATCGGCGGCATCGCCATCGTGGTCAGGATCGCCATGGTCACGATCATTGAGAACATGGTCTGGCTCAGCACCCCCATCGACAGGCCGATGGTGGCGATGATCACCTCGGTCGAGCCGCGCGCATTCATGCCGCTCGCCAGCGCATAGGACTCCTGCCGGGTCAGCCCGCCGAGCGCACCGCCGACAAAGGCGCCGCCGAACTTGCCGATGCTCGCAATCAGCACCAGCGCCGCGGTCAACCCCAGCACCGACGGATCCTTCAGCACCGTGAGGTCGGCGCTGAGGCCGGCGAGCCCGAAGAATACCGGCATGAACAGGCTCGAGATCAGCCCGCGCAGCCGCTCGTCGATCTGCCGGGTCAGGATCGGGGATTCCCCGACCAGCACGCCGGCGATGAAGGCGCCGAGCACGGTGTGCACGCCGATCAGGTGCGTGATCATCGCCATCCCGCTCATCAACAGCAGGATCACGGTGATCACCGCCGCCGAAGAGACCAGATTGTCGTTGGCCCAGCGGATCAACCGGAACACCAGCCGCCGGCCGATCGTGAAGCTGGCTGCGAGGAAGGCCAGGGTGCCGAACAGCGCCTGCGCGACCGAGAGGATATCGAGGCTGCCGCGCGAGGCGAGGCTGAAGATGACAGCGATGATGATCCAGCCGAGGGTGTCGTCGATGATCGCGCTGGCGACAATGATCTGGCCGACATTGCGGCGCATGAAGTTCATTTCGCGCACCACGACGGCGACGATCTTCACCGAGGAGATCGACAGCGCCGTGCCGAGAAACAGCGAGGCGATCAGCCGCGCTTCGGGATGCGGCAGCAGGCCGTCGGGAAGGAATTCGCCGAGCACGAAGCCGCACACGAACGGCACCGCGATGCCCGCCACTGAGATCGTGGTCGCGGCGCGGCCGACCTTCCGCACCAGCTTGAGGTCGGTATCCATGCCCGTCAGCAGCAACAGGAGCAGGATGCCGAACTGCGCAATGCCGTCGATCAGCGCCTTCTGCTCGCCGGACGGCGGAAAGATCACGCCGTGCGCCGACGGCCACAGCCAGCCGAACAGCGACGGTCCGAGCAGAAGGCCGCCGAGCAGTTCGCCGATCACGGAGGGCTGGCCGATCCGCTGCATCAATTCGCCGAGACCGCGCCCGACCGCGATCAGGAGCGCGATCTGGACGAGCAGGATGAACTCGGATGGCTTGCTCGCCTTGTCGCCCGCGGCGTCGGCTGCCGTGATGCTCACGAGCAGGATGACGGTCGCCCAAATCGCCGGTTGAAGCCGCCCCCAGCGGATCACCATGGTATCTCCGATTTCCAATTCCAGCGCGGCTCGGCCGGCTTGCCGCATGCGGTCAACGCCCGGGTTCCGAAAGTGATCCACTGGGTCAGATTTTGGAACGGACGCACCGGCGGTTCGTTTCGCTCATGATGCGTTCATCCTGGTGATGCGAATGTCTCCATGAGCGAGCCTGACCGCCGGAGCGGCTGTGGCTCAGCTCGCGCGAACGGGAGGCTGCGATGGCAACCAGATCCAATCTTTCGAAGGCTGAACTCGCGCGTAGCGTTGCCGGCGCCACATCGGCATTGGTGCTTAGCGCGCTCGTCCTGTTCGTCGCCGCGCATCACCTGAGCGGCGGGTAGGCAGGCGGCGCGTGCCGCACCGATCCGTCACAGCAGGAAGGTCCCGATCAGGAGGCCGGCCGCAAATGCCCAAAGCCCGAGGGTGCAGGCCGATATGACCCGGACGAGATTGCGCAAATCCACGTCCTGCCAGCTGCTATGGGACCGATACGTCAATTGCAGGCACCCCCTGCGGTGGCCGCCTTTGCTTCGCTTTTGCTTCCTGGCCTGACAGCCTGTTCCCGATAGGTGCCGAAATGAAGGCAACCGGTGGTGGCGCCCGATCACGCATTTGCGAGCCGTCGCCTAAGGCGCGATGAGATCGGGTCCCGTCGTCATCGCGCTTTAGCTCATTGTTTGAGCATGATTTTTTCGGAAAATCGCTGCGCACTTTCCCGGATCATGCTCGGGCGTGCGGTATTGTCTTGCTGTCTGCGGGGGCGCCCGCGGCCGGTCAAGCGGCCCGGCGTTTGCGGGTGCGTGCCGCCTTTTTCGCCGAGCGCGACCGCTCCGCCGCGGGGCGGCTCGCGGCCGCCTTGCCGCCGAGCTTGCCGCCCTTGCGCGACGGGGAATGATCCTCGCGCGTGCCGCAGCCGGAGCCGCTCTTCTTGCCGCCGTGGGTCTCCTTGTTGACGGTCGCCCATGCGCGCCGCTCGGCCTCGCGATCCGGAACACCACGCGTCTCGTAGCCTTCCTCGATGTGCTCGGCCTGCCGCTTCTGCTTGTCGGTATAACTCGACTTGTCGCCTCTGGGCATCGCGCTCTCCGGTCTATTTTGATCGAGACGTCTGTCGGACTTCGGCCGTGTCGTCGCTCGTCTCGACGACCTCGAATCTGGATCGGCTGAAGCGGCCCAATCCGCTGAGCTCGTAATAGCCGTCACGTTCGATATCCCTTGTCACCTCGTAGACGCGCCCGAGCGACAGCGTGTCCCGCTGCAACGTGTTGTCGACGCAGCGAACGTGAAAAATCTTGCCGGTTTCGGCCATGCGCTCACCCTGAATTGTTGGTCCGGTTCGACGTTACTTATCGCGCAACGTCACGATCGCAACCGGCAACCCTGCCGCGGGCCGATCACGAAATTTCGTTCGGTAACTTCCATTCGGGCGCTGGTTCGAAGACTTCGCCGTCGCCGGGAATTCGCTTCATGTGATAGCCGGCCGGCAGCACCTGGCCCGGCGCTTCATCCGCGACCGGAACGTCGAAGATCAGCCCGCAGATCAGTGCATGTTCCCACGCTTGCTTCTCCGTCGGAAAAGCCTTGTCGATCTGTCTGTCGCGATCGAATAGCGCGTAGGGCATCTGGCATCCTCGATGCATTGGCTCGACGCAGGCGGCTCGCGTGTCTCGTTCGCCCGATATGTCGAAAACGTCCGTTGCCGACCGGTGTTCCTAAATTCACCCACCAGCCGCGAACGCCGAGCCGCTACCTTGCATGATATCGCTGAGATATTTCGCCGGTGGCTTGCCGAGCGCCTTCTTGAACATGGTGATGAAGGCTGTGACGGACTCATAGCCGAGTGCGGACGAGACCTGCTGTACGCTCGCGCCGGCGGAGAGCTCGCGCAACGCGACGATCAAATGAAGTTGCTGGCGCCAGCGCCCGAATGTCAGGCCGGTTTCCCTCAGGATGAGACGCGCCAGACTGCTCTCGCTCAGCGCCACGCGTTCAGCCCATTCGGCCATCGTGCGGCGATCGGCCGGATCATCGGCGAGCGCTGCCGCGATCCGTCGCAAGCGTGGCTCGGGCGAGATCGGCAGATGCAGCTGCTGCAGCGGCATGCGCGGCAATTCGCTCAGCAGCAATTGCGCAACGAGCGTCTCGCTGCCGCCGTCGTGCTGCATGCGGTCGGAAAGCGCGATGATCAGCTCGCGCAGCAAGGGTGAGATCGACAATGTGCAGCAGCGGTCGGGCAGATCGGCGGCACCGGGCTCGATGAAGACGAAGAAGATCCGCGCATTGGCGGTTGCGATGTTGGTGTGGCGCGTGCCGCCGGGAAGCCAGACGCCGCAATGCGGCGGCACCATCCACAATCCGTTAGGAACGCGACACATCACGCCGCCGCCGAGCGCAAAGACGAGCTGTCCCTTCCGGTGCGCGTGCTCGGCCGCCTCGACCTTGTTGTCGGTGACGTCGAGGCGCACGGCGATGGCCGCCGCCGCGACGTCATCCGGATCAAGGTCCGGCCAGGGATAGCGAAGTTGAAAGCCCATAACGGAGCTGGAAACCCGTCGAGTGACCGAATTTAGCGATCGATAGAATAGATATGTAAATTCTTCCGACAGCCAAGTCGATAGCTTGGCGCATGCAGATGGGCAGGAGCATGCGATGACGATGATTGCGCCGATGCGCACGCTGGGCGGGCAGGGGCTGTTGTTGACGGGGATCCTGCTGATCGCCTCGACGCTCCGCGCGCCCATTACCGGCGTCGCGCCGATGCTCGGCATGATCGGTGAGACCAGCGGGATCAGCGCGGCGGAGGCCGGAATCCTGACGACGCTGCCCTTGCTGGCGTTCGCCGCGATCTCACCGGTTGCAGCTGTGCTCGGGCGCGAACGGGGCATCGAGCGGTCGCTGTTCGGTGCGCTGCTGGTCATCGCGGCCGGGATCGCGCTGCGCTCGTCCGGTCCGGTCTGGGCGCTGTTCGCGGGCACCGCCACCATTGGTGCCGGAATCGCCGTTGGAAATGTGCTGCTGCCGAGCCTGCTCAAGCGGGACTTTCCGACTCGCATCGCCAGCCTGACCGGCGCTTACGCGATCACGTCCGCATTGGCCCAGGCGCTTGCATCGGTCGTGGCAATCCCGCTCGCGCAATTGCCGGGATCGAACTGGCATCTCTCGCTTGCGAGCACGCTGATCTTTCCGTTGATGGCGCTGATAGCCTGGGCACCCCAGCTGCGGACGCACGCGGCCCCGACGGTCGAGCCGGCCTCATCGCCGCATCGCGGGCGCATCTGGCACTCGCCGCTCGCCTGGCAGGTGACCGGCTTCCTCGGCCTGACCTCGCTGGTGTTCTACATCATCGTCGGATGGTTGCCCGCCATCCTCGTGCATGCAGGTTACGCGGCGACGACGGCGGGTACGCTGCACGGTGTGCTGCAATTGGCGACCGCGCTTCCCGGCCTGATCCTCGGGCCGATGGTCCGGCGCATGAAGGACCAGCGCGGGATTGCGATTGCCGTGTCGCTTGCAACCTGCGTCTCGCTGCTGGGATTGTGGCAGTGTCCGTCGCTCGCAATGCTGTGGGTCGCGCTGTTCGGCTTCGGAGCGGGTGCAGCCTTCATCCTCGGCTTGACATTCGTCAGCCTGCGAACCTCGCACAGCCACCAGGCGGCCGCGCTGTCGGGCATGGCGCAGTGCCTCGGCTACTCGCTCGCCGCTGCGGGCCCGCCGCTCGCCGGACTTGCCCATGATGCGACCGGAGGCTGGGAGGTTGCGCTCGCGTGCTGCGCCGTCGCGACGGTGCTGATGGCAATCCTGGGCCGATCAGCCGGCCGCGCGGCGACAATCTGATTGTCGTTCGATGCGGAAATATCGCGAGCCAGATCCGGCTCGCAGCAAGGCGTGGCGGGGGCCGGTCGGTTGTCTGCGTCGCAGGCGCGCGCTAGAGAAGGCGGGAAGCCTCGCAAGCAAGAGCCAAGGGAAGAGCATCGTTGAGGACATCTGTCAGCACGCGCATCGCGATCGGATCGACGCTCTTTGCCTTGGCGTCGAGTGTATTCCTTTTTCTGGTTCCTCCGGGTCCGATCGACAGGAACCTGCTGCGTGGCGCCTTCCGCCTTTACAAGGGATATGCGTATCTCATCCCCGTCAAATACGTGGACGGCACGCTCGAGACTGCCCGATTGTACGAAGACGACCGGCTTCTCGGCCCCGCTAACACCGCCCAGCAAGAGATCATCGACAAGGGTGCCGGCCGCTTCGCATTTTACCGGGACACCTGGAATTACTTCGGCCCGGCCTTGATGTTCTCGACAAGCGACAACACCGACCCGAACACCAACGGCAGGAAGTATCACCTGAGATGACGAATTGACGTGCGCTGTGTCCGGCTGTCGTCACGTCGTGCGTATCACGCCCAGTTCCTTCGACCGTTGGAGAAGAGCCGGCCGGTAAGGCGGGGAGGGATCGTCGTCGTCAGGGATGGCGCAATGGCCGAACTCCTGCTGGATGCGCTGGATCTCCACGACCCGATCGTTCAACCGCTGCAGATGCTCAAGCGATGTTGCCTTCCAGTAGCGGAAGGTGTCGAGCGTAACCGGCACGAAGGCGGTGCCGAACAGCGTTGGATCGGGCACGATGGTCCGCCCGAGCAGCAGGTAGCGGTCCTGACCGACGATGACGAGGGTGGCATACGGCCGCCCTTCACTTACCCTGAGGCCCTTCAACGAAAGTTCGCACAGCTTGCTGAAATAGGGTTCCTCGCGCCAGCGGTCGGGATCATCGAGGTCGACCTGCACATTCAGCGCATCGAGCCCGAAATGCGGCACCATGCCCGTGGTCTCGGGAAACCAATCATCATCGAGGTGGCCTTGCAGCCAGGCACAGCTGAATGAGCGGCACTGCCGGGGACGCTCGTGGTAGATTTCGCATCCGCCGCCCGCCAGGATGTGGCTGCAGACCGTATTCACCGGCTTGCCGAGATCGGTCACCTCAAGCACCTTGCAGCAGAGGGTGCATGATCCACATTGCCTGACGGTCGGAGCCACGGGAAAGCCGAGGGCCCATAAGCCTTGTCGTTCGCGGAGGAGCAGCTTCTGCTTCTCCAGCGTGCTCAGTGCACGCTCGACCTTGAGACGCGACAATCTGGTCACGCCGATAATATCTTTCGTCGTCGTCGCGCCGCTCTCGACCGCCCGAACGACGACCAACGCCACTTGATCCATTGTTTTTCTTCTTGTCCGGCTCGTGGCCGGCTCTTCTTGTGCAGTGTTTTTGGCCGCCGGTATTCGGCAACGGTAGATTCCAGTGCAATCCGGAACGTGCCGCGACCGATGGCTGCGAGATTCTACCGAAGCGTATCGGCGAGGGCGGCATGTCGCATCCGATAAACGCGCATGGCATCCCTGAGGACAAATCGTCGTGATTGGCAGCGCGTGCGGCCGGCGCTTTGCGTCGCATCGCGTGAGAGGACTGGCGAGGCCGGCGAGCTCGCGAGCCGCTGTTGCCACGGCAAGTCGACCCGACGCGCAACTCAGTGAAAACCTGTCAATCCCCTCGCGCACACCACTGACCGCGCAACACACTCAGTGTCGTCCCTGCCTAGTGCGCAATTGCGCACTAGGCAGGGACGACAGTGTGCTTGCGGAACGGGCGCGGCCACCCACCAAAATTCACGATTGCTGGCTGCCTCGTCTTCAGGCAATGACAGCCTGCAATGAACAAGAGCTTCGAGGAAACTGCCGCTCGTCTGGCGCCGGCGATCTTTGTGGTGCTGTGGAGCACCGGATTCATCGGCACCAAATACGTCATCAACAATGCGGAGCCGCTGACCTATCTGGCGATCCGGATGGCGTTCGTGGTGGTGGTGATGGCGGTCATCGCCGCGATCGCGCGGCCGAACTGGCCGGACCGGACTGGCATTTTCCACAGCGCGGTCGCCGGCATCCTGGTGCACGGCTTCTATCTCGGCGGCACCGCGATTGCGATCGCGCATTCGGTTCCGGCAGGGCTCTCGGCCTTGATCCCGGGCCTGCAGCCGATCCTGACCTCGACCATTGCCAACCGCTGGCTGGGCGAGCGCGTCACGCCGCTGCAATGGGGCGGACTGGTGCTTGGCCTCGCCGGCGTCGTCTTGATCCTGCACAACCGGCCGATGACGGGTGAGGCGGGGTGGGGCTGGCTCGCCTCCGGCGTCTCGCTGATCAGCATCACCTTGGGCACGCTCTATCAACGGCGCTATTGCAACCGGATCGACTGGCGCGCCGGCAATCTGGTGCAGTACATCGCGGTGACGATCTTCTTCGGCATTGGCGCGTTTGTGTTCGAGACCAATGTCGTGCATTGGACCGGCGAGTTCGTGCTGGCGCTGGCCTGGCTGGTGTTCGCGCTGTCGATCGGCTCGATCGGGCTGCTGTACTGGCTGATCCGTCACCACGCCGCGACCTCGGTCGCGAGCCTGTTCTATCTGGTGCCGGCGGTGACCGCGCTGATGGCCTACATCCTGTTCGACGAGCGGCTGGATCATGTCGCCATTGCCGGCATGGCCGCCTGCGCCGCGGCGGTGCTGCTGGTCAATCGCCGCGCTTAGACTTTGCGACGGATCTTCGCGTAAGCCGCAAGCGCGCGTTCGCGCCCCTGCTTGTGATCGACGATCGGCGGCGGGTAGGTCTTGCCGAGTTCGATGCCGGCGCTCGCCAGCTCGATCGGTGTTGCTGTCCAGGGCTGATGGATCAGCTCGTTGGAGAGCTGCGCGAGCTCCGGCACCCAGCGCCTGACATAGTCGCCGTCGGGATCGAATTTCTCGCCCTGCAGGATCGGATTGAAGACGCGGAAATAGGGTGCGGCATCGGCGCCGGAGCCGGCGACCCATTGCCAGTTCGCCGGATTGGAGCCGGCATCGGCATCGACCAGCGTGTCCCAGAACCATTGTTCGCCGGCGCGCCAATCGATCAGGAGGTGCTTGACCAGGAACGAGGCGACCACCATGCGCACACGGTTGTGCATCGCGCCGCTGTGCCAGAGCTCGCGCATGCCGGCATCGACGATCGGATAGCCGGTGAGTCCGCGCTGCCAGGCCTTCAGCGCGCGGGCGTCGCGCTTCCACGGGAAGGCATCGAAGTGCTCCTGCATGTTCCGCTCAGCCAGATCGGGGACGTCGAACAGCAAATGGCGGCAGAATTCGCGCCAGCCGAGCTCGCTCAGGAACTTGTCGATGTCGCCGGCAAGGCGCGAGTCTTCCGCGGCGGCGAAGCGGGCCGCGTGCCAGAGCTGGCGCGGGCTGATCTCGCCGAAGCGCAGATGCGGCGACAGCCGCGAGGTGCCGTCGCGGTCGGGCCGGTCGCGATTGTCGGTGTAGCGGTGGATGCCTTCATCGAGGAATCGCTTCAGCCGCGCCTGCGCCGCGGCTTCACCCGGTGTCCAGATCTCGCGCAGGCCGCCGGCCCAATCCGGCCTGTCGGGCTCAAGCTGCCAGTCGCCGAGGTCCTCGCTGGCGACGCCACTGACGGATCTGAGCTTCTTCGGAGCCGGCAAAGGCTTTGGCGGATCGCCGAGGCCTTGGACGCGCCGCCAGAACGGCGTGAACACGCGCAAGGCCCGGTTGTCCTTGTTGCGGATCGCCTTGGGTTCGACGAGCAGATCGCTGGGAAAAATCTGCGAGTCGATGCCGTCACTTACGAGCGCGGATTCAACGTCTCTCGCAATCGCCTGATGCGGTGCCTGCGCGATGTCGTTCCAGAACACGGCGCCCGCGTTGATTTCGCGCGCCACCGTGGCGATCACGGAGGCGGCCGGTCCGGTGTGCAGCACCAGCGTGCCGCCGATCGCCTTGAGGCTCTTGCCGAGCGCGCGCAGCGATTGCGCCAACCACCAGCGCGTCGCGCCCCCGAGGGGGCGCGGGGCTCGAGGTTTCAGGGTGCGGCTTGCTCCGTCGCGGACATAGAGGCCAACCACGGGCGCTCCGCGGCTGGCTGCTTCGTGGAGGGCCGGGTGATCCGACAGCCGCAGGTCGTCACGAAACCAGACGATGAGTGGCCGTGCGCGGGTCACCCGGACGCAGTGAGCCTGCCGTTACTTCGGCTGCGGCACGATGCGGATGTAAGGCTTCGGCGCCTTCCAGCCCTGCGGGTAGATCGTCTTGGCCTCGTCGTCGCTGACCGAGCCCGCGATGATCACGTCTTCACCTTGCTTCCAGTCGGCAGGGGTGGCGACGCGGTGCTTGGCGGTCATCTGCAGCGAGTCGATCGAGCGCAGGATCTCCTGGAAATTCCGGCCGGTGGTCATCGGATAGACCATCACCAGCTTGATCTTCTTGTCCGGTCCGATCACGAACACGTTGCGGACGGTCTGGTTGTCGGCGGCGGTGCGGGTGAGGGGATCGCCCGAGGTCGATGCCGGCAGCATGTCGTAGAGCTTCGACACGTTGAAATCGGTGTCGCCGATCATCGGATAGTTCGGCGCCGCGCCCTGGGTTTCCTTGATGTCGTCGGACCATTTGGCGTGGCGGTCCACCGGGTCGACCGACAAGCCCATCAGCTTGACGCCGCGCTTGTCGAACTCAGGCTTGAGGCGGGCGAGCGCACCGAGCTCGGTGGTGCAGACCGGGGTGAAGTCCTTGGGATGGGAGAACAAAAGCGCCCAGCTGTTGCCGATCCAGTCATGGAACTTGATCTTTCCTTCTGTGGTCTCGGCTTCGAAGTCGGGGGCGACGGCGCCAATCTGAAGTGCCATGATTTTACCTCATCTCTTTGAAGTTGCGACTGAATTTGTATTTGAGGCTGTCTGTTCCAGTATAGGACGGGATAAGGCTTAAGTGAACGGGTTCTGAAAAAAGGTGAAACATTTCTCCTTGAGGGTGGAATTCCAAGCAACTTGTTTTGATCCGGATCCCTGCGGCGAAATATCAGCTGCGGCACAAAGGCTTGGAAATGCCCAGATAATGCCGCTTATCGCCGTCATCACGCCGGCCCTGGCTGCTATAGGACTGAACCGTGACGACGTATAAAGCGACCAAATAGCAACCATCTAAAAATCTCGGAACGCAAGTTCCGAATCATTAACCACTCGTTTACGCCCGCATGGAAAAGCTGGCCTGAGATAGGAATTGAAAGCTCCCACAATGTCTACCCCAAGTACCAAGACCGCTGAGCCTCTCAGCGGTGCGTTGCATCCGTCCTGCCGCAAGACTGCCGCCCATTGCGCTCACCATCGTGCGCGACGGCGTGATCACCGGCGAAGGCCCGACCACCAAGGGCCGCATCCATTTCTCCCGGTCGCTCGATGCCGATGACGCTGCCTGGTGCGCGCGCATCCTGACGGCGGCCGCGGTCGAGCATCAGCCGGTCAGCCGGGCCGAGATCGAGGCGCTGTTCGCGATCAACGAGGCCGCTGCCGAGCGCAGCGATGGCGGCCGGTTCGACGATCTGCTCGCCAAGGCGATCGCCCATCATGCCGCCTCCGAGTCCGGCCTGCCGGTGCCGCCGCGCACGGTGGCGCTGTCGCCCGACACCGAGATCGATCGCTGGGCGCCGAGGCAGGGTGCCAAGATGGACACAAAGGTCCTGGAGTGGATCGCGGGCCAGATGCGCGGTCAGCGCCGCACCGGCCGCGCGCTGGCGGCGATGGTGGCGACGCTGGTCGGCGCGACTGCGCTGCCGCTCGCGGCGCAACTCCCCAACGTGTTCGACATCGGGATGATGTGATCGCGCGGGATGATGCCTGCATCATCCCGAACGAACGGCTTCAAGCGAGAGCGGCGGGGATCACTTCCCCGCCGTTTTCTGTTTGCCGCCGGTTTCCTCGAGCCCGAGCGTCCGCCCCGGAAACCCGGCGACGTCGAAATAGCGGGTCGAGAGCACGCGCTGGAATTTCAACACGGTGCGCAGGCCGTTGGCCGACGGCTTCTTCGACATGATGGTGCCCTCGGCCATCTTCGGCACGATGCCGTTCGGCAGCGCCTCCGACATCACCCGGCCGATCAAGCCGCCATTGTTCGGCGCGCGCAGGCCGAGCAGCTGGGCCGCGGTCATGCCGACATCGGCGTTGCTGACCGGCAGCGGATCGACATAGCCCGCCTTGAAGTCGGGGCCGATCGCCGCGGTGAAGTTGAAGGTGTCGCCGCGGCTGAAGCTCCCATGCATGCCCTGGCCCTGGCGCAGCACGGTGTCGGCGATCTGCACCGAGCAGTTGGTCGGGATTTCGCAACCGCTCGACCAGGAGCGGAAATTGACGACGATCGACGGGTTCGGCGTCACCGCCTTGCCCTTCAGATTGAGGTTCGACATCGGCAGCGTGCCGGGAAAGGTGCCGAGCTTGTCGTCGACAAACAGGCCGCTGACATAGTCCTGCTCGAGCAGCGCCTTGATGACGCGGTCGGCGAGCTTCTTGTCGCGGTTCGGCAGGTAGATCAGGTCCGAGCCGCCATTGGTGGCGATCACGAGGTCGGGCTTGGCGGGGTCCTGGCCGAGCACGCCGTTGCCGGCCTTCGGATGGGCATTGTCGGCGACCTTCGCGTTCTTGTCGTTGGGGTCGAACAGCGGCAGGTCCAGCGCCTTGGCGAGGTCGATCGCCAGAAAGCCCATCGGCAGGAAATCCTTCGGCGTGTCGCTATAGGCGGTCTTGGCCGCGGGGCTGGTCTTGCTCTCCTTCGAGATCGTCGAGAAGCCGTGATCGGAGGAGATCATGATGTTGGTGTCGGTGGAGAGCCCGAGTTCGTCGAGCGCCTTGCGTAGCTGCGCGAGGTTGTTGTCGGAATTCTTGATGCCGGCCAGCGAGGTCGGGCCATTGATGCCGGGGGTGATGGTGTTGAGGCTGTCGCCGGTGTTGTGCTGGCTGCCGTCAGGGTCGCGCGACCAGAACACCAGCACGAACGGCTTGTTGCGCGCCTTGAACATCGGCAGCACGACCTTGGTCGCGACGTCGGCCATGTAGGCCTGCTGCGCCACGTTGGCGACGGTGGTGCCGGGCGTCTTGGCGTCGCCCGCCTTGGCGTTGTCACCGCGGCTCGGGGTGGCGAGCGGCAGACCGGCCTTGGTCAGGGCGTCCTTCATCTCGTCGGAGAGCGGCACGCCGGTCTTGCCGCCGGTGGAATCGTCGACCACGATCGTGTTCTTGCCGCGATCGGTGTGGTCGAACAGCAGGGTCGGGCCGACCTTGCCGATGGCGGCGGTGCTGAAACCCTGGCCGCGGGCCATCTTCAGCAGCGTCTCCTCGTTGAGGTAGTCGCCGTTGAAGTGATCGTCGACATCCGCGAGCACCGCGTCGTTCTCGATGAAGGGGACTACCGTGTCGCCGGCGGGCACCGAGGTGTAGCCGGTATAGATCGTGTTGGAGAAGGTGCCGGTGTCGCCGAGATAATGGCCGGTCGACAGCGCCGAGCTGTTCGCCATCGTGAAGGTCGGGAACAGCGAATGCGAATTCTTGAAGTTGACGCCCTTGTCGCGGATCTCGGCCATGGTCGGTGCGGTCTCCGGCGTCACGATGCCGCCGCGCAGGCCGTCGGGGACGAACAGGATGAGGTTGCGGGGCTTGGCGTTCTGCGCCGAGGCGGCGCCCGCCGAAAGCGCGATCATGCTCGCGGACAGTAAGGTAATGGCACGACGCATATTGCTGTTCCCCGTGATGAAGCCCCCGCGGCAGCCCGCCGCAGCCTTCGTTTAGTTTTGTCATATGACAGAAATGTTACAGCGCTTGTTCGTCGCTGTAACGGCCGGATTTTTCCCGCGGAATGCCGGTCAACATACCGTCATTCCGCAGGTTGAATCGCCGTTCTCTCATTGCGCGCAGCGCTTCCGGCATGCCCGTACCGGGCATAGAGCGCCGGCAGCACGGCGAGCGTCAGCAGGGTCGCGCTGATCAGGCCGCCGATCACGACGGTGGCGAGCGGCTTCTGCACCTCGGCTCCGGTGCCGGTGGCGAACGCCATCGGCACGAAGCCGAGCGAGGCCACCAAGGCGGTCATCACCACGGGGCGGAAGCGGGTGAGGGCGCCTTGCTCGATGGCTTCCCGCATCGGCACGCCGCGTTCGCGCAACTGCCTGATAAAGCTCAGCATCACGAGCCCGTTCAGCACCGCAACGCCCGACAGTGCGATGAAGCCGACCGCCGCCGAGATCGAGAACGGCATGCCGCGCAGCCAAAGTGCGGCGATGCCGCCGGTGAGCGCCAGCGGCACCGCACTGAACACCAGCAGCGCATCGCGGGCCGAGCCCATCGCCGCCAGCAGCAACAGGAAGATCATCGCAAAACAGGCCGGCACCACGACGGCCAGGCGCTGGCGCGCCGCGGCAAGATTCTCGGATTGGCCGCCCCAGGTCATCCAATAGCCTGGCGGCAGCTGCACCGATTGCGCGACTTTTGCCTGGGCTTCCTCGACCACCGAGCCGAGATCGCGGCCACGAACATTGGCTGTCACCACGATGCGGCGCTTGCCGTTCTCGCGGCTGATCTGGTTCGGCCCCTCGGTGAAGGAGAACTGGGCGACGCGGTTGAGCGGCAGGCTCTGCACCGGCGAACTCGGCGTTGCCTTCGGTAACGCGACCGGCAAATTGCTCAGCGCCTCGAGATCGGAGCGCACGCTCTCCGGCAATCGCACCACGATGTCGAAGCTGCGGTCGCCTTCGTAGACGACGCCGGCATCCTGGCCGCCGACCGCGGCACCGATCACGTCCTGCACGGCCGAAACGCTGAGGCCGCGCCGGGCGATCGCAGCCTTATCGACCTTGATCTCGAGCACGGGCAGGCCGCCGGCCTGTTCGACCTTGACGTCGGTCGCGCCGCGCACGCTGCGCAGCGCGGCGGCAATCTGGTTGGCGGCCTTCTGCATCGGCCCGAACTCGTCACCGAATACCTTGACCGCGATGTCGCCGCGAACGCCGGCGAGCAGTTCGTTGAAGCGCATCTGGATCGGCTGGGTGAATTCATAGACGTTGCCGGGCAGCCGGCCGACCGCCTTCGAGATGTCCTCGATCAGTTGGTCCTTGGTCAGCGATGGGTCCGGCCACTGCTCGCGAGGCCTCAGGATGATGAAGGTGTCGGACGCGTTCGGCGGCATCGGATCGCTCGCCACCTCCGCGGTGCCGGTCTTGGAGAAGACGAACGACACCTGCGGAAAGCGGCTGACGGTCTTCTCGACCGACAGCTGCATCGCCTGCGACTGCGACAGCGCCGTGCTCGGAATCCTGAGCGCGTGCATGGCGATGTTCTTCTCGTCGAGCGAGGGGATGAACTCCTGGCCGAGGCGGAAGAACCCGAACAGGGCGGTCGCGAACAGCACGACCGCCACCGCGATGACCGGGACAGGCGTTGCGACCGCGCGCCGGAGCAGCGGGCTGTAGCAGCGCTTCAGGGCGGCAACGAGCCGGTTTTCCTGCTCCTGCACGCGGCCGGTGATGCCGATCGCGATCAGCGCCGGAACCAGTGTCAGCGACAGCACGAAGGCGGCCGCGAGCGCAAGGATCACCGTCAGCGCCATCGGCTCGAACATCTTGCCTTCGACACCGGTGAAGGTCAGCAGCGGCACATAGACCAAGAGGATGATGGCCTGGCCATAGAGGCTCGGCTGCACCATTTCCACCGCGGACTCCCGCACCGTCGCCAGCCGTTCGTCGCGCGTCAGCACGCGGCCGAGCGCATGCTGCTTCTCGGCGAGGTGACGCAGGCTGTTCTCGGTGATGATCACGGCGCCGTCGACGATCAGGCCGAAATCCAGCGCGCCAAGGCTCATCAGATTGGCGCTGATCCGGCCTTGCCACATGCCGATCGCCGTCATCAGCATCGCGACCGGGATCACCAGCGCCGTGATCAATGCCGCGCGGAAATTGCCAAGCAGCACGAACAGCACGGCGATCACGAGCAGCGCGCCTTCGCTGAGGTTGCGCGCCACGGTGCCGATCGTTGCATCAACCAGCTGGGTGCGATCCAGCACCGTCTTGACCTCGATGCCGGCCGGCAAGGACGGCATGATTGTCCGCAGTTTGGCGTCGACCGCGGCCGACACGGTGCGGCTGTTGGCGCCGATCAGCATCAGTGCGGTGCCGACCACGACCTCGCGGCCGTTCTCGCTGGCGCTGCCGGTGCGCGTCTCACCGCCGATCGAAGGGGTGGCGAGGTCGCGGATCCGAACCGGGACGCCGCCGCGGGTGGTGACGACAACGGCGCCGAGCTCGTCGATGTTCTCGAGCCGGCCGCCGGAGCGCACGACGAAGCCTTCGCCGTTGCGCTCGATATAGCGCGCACCGCGACTGACATTGTTGGTCTCGATCGCTTTGGCAACGTCGGCAAAGGTGAGACCGAGCGCAATCAGCTTCGCCGCATCGGGATGGACCTGATACTGCTTGAGGTATCCGCCGATCGTATCGACGCCGGCGACACCAGGCACCATCTTGATCTGCGGCTTGATGATCCAGTCCTGCACCGTGCGCAGATAGGCGTCCTTCTCGACCTCGCTTTGCAGCATCTGGCCGTCCGCCGTCAGGAAGCGGCCGTCGCTTTGCAGGCCCGGCGCGCCGTCGGCCTGCACTTTCTGCGCGGAATAATGGACGGTCCACATGTAGATTTCGCCAAGGCCGGTCGAGGTCGGGCCGATCCGCGGCTCGATGCCTTGCGGCAGGCGCGCGCGGACTTCGGTCAGGCGCTCGCCAACTTGCTGGCGGGCAAAATAGATGTCGGTGGCCTCGCTGAACACCGCCGTGATCTGGGAGAAGCCGTTGCGAGAGAGCGAGCGCGTGCTCTCGAGTCCCGGCGCACCGGCCAGGGCCGTCTCGATCGGGAAGGTGATCTGCTTCTCGATTTCCGCCGGCGACAGCGCCGGGGCCACGGTGTTGATCTGGACCTGCTTGTTGGTGATGTCGGGCACCGCGTCGATCGGCAGCTTCGTCAATGCAAGGCCGCCGAGGACCATCAGGATCGCCGCCAATGTGACGACCACCCAGCGCCGCTGGATCGCAAGACCAATGATGCGCTCAATCATGGTCGTGCTCCGCCTCGTCCTTCTCGAACTCCGCCTTCAGCGTGAAGGTGTTCTGCACCGCGACGGTCTCGCCGGCTGTGAGGCCGGCAACGATCTCGATATCGTCGTCGTCCTCGCGGCCGGTCCGCACCGATCTCGCCTCGAAGCCGTCGGCATCGCGCACGAACACGGTCGGCGTTCCCTTGATGGTTTGAAGCGCCTTCTTCGAGACGATCACGGTCGACGGCGCGCCTGACAGGGGGACCTCCGCGGTGACAAAGGTGCCCGGCTTCCAGCGGTGGTCCTTGTTGGGCATGGTCGCGATCACGCGCGCGTTGCGGGTCTCGCGGTCGAGCAGGGGGCTGACGAAGATCACACCGGCATTGGCTTCATCTTCGGTGCCGATGGCGCGGATTTTCACCGAAACGCCCTCGCGGACCGCGCCGATGTCTTCGGGTGAGACCGCCAGATCGACCCAGATGTCGTCGAGATTGACGATGACGTAGAGCTCGCTCTCCTGGCCCTCGCGGCCGATCAATCCGCCGAGATCGACGCGCCGCTCGGATACCCGGCCGCTGATCGGCGCGCGCAAGAACTGCGTCCGCAGGCTCTCCGGGGGCTGGTTCGGCAGGTCGGCGATCTCGGCCTCCGACAGGCCCAGCGCAAACAGCTTTTGCCGCGCGCCGTCGAGCTTGATCTGGGCATCGTTCGCGGTAAGCCGCGTGCGCAGGAACTCGTTTTCCGACACGATGCGGGTCTCGACCAGCGTCTTCTGCCGTGCGTAGAGGGTCTGCTGCAGATCGTTGGTGAGCCGCGCGGCGAGGTATTCGCTCTTGGCGTCGGCCACCTCGCGGCTTTCGATCGCGGCGACGATCTCGCCCTTCTCGACGACATCGCCGAGGCGCTTGCGCAGCTCCGTGACCGTCGCAAGCACGCGTACCGAGACCCGGCCGATGTGATCCGCATCGGGGATCAGCGATCCCGGCGCGAGGAAATGCCGCTTCAGCATGCCGCCGCCGGCTTGCGCGAACGTGATGCCGGCTTCGCGAACCTGGTCTTCGCTCAGCTCGATATGCCCGGGGGCCTCGTGCCGGGCCTCGGTCTTTGTGTCTGTTGTCGCAGTCTCCTGCATCGCTGCCGGAAACCTGACAGGCCAGCCGATCCATCCGGCCGCCACAACGACCAGTGCGATGCCGGCGGCAACACCGGCGAAAAATAGAACAACCCGTTTCATATGCGCCTCTCCGCAGCGCAGGCCGATGGCCCTGCGCCGTCGCGACATCGATCTGTGCGGAAGGGTGCGCGCGGCCGAATGGCAGCAGCGCACGGCCGGTCATGTCGACCGGATCAGGCGCGGGGCGGCTTGAAGGGAGAGAGGCGTTCGGCCGAAGCCGGCAGCCCGATGCTGGTGTCGCCGTAGCTGTGCGGCGCATAGGCGATCGGGAACGCGGTCTCCTGCGGAGCCACGGAGGCGACGTGTGTCAGGCAATGGTCGCTGTGAGGCGAGGCAGGATGCGCCGGAGCCTTGCCGCCGGCACTGGCGTCGTTGATCGGCTGCGCGATCGAGAAGCCGGGACCCGCGTCGGAATCGGCGTCGGAGGTCCAGCCGTGGAAGAACGACAGCACCAGCGCAAGCGAAATCAGTCCCGCAAGCAGGCTGCGCCAGCGGCGCGATCCCGTTGCGTGAGGAGAGGACTGAATCATGGTGCGCGAGGCGTCCATGGGGTCTACTTAGCGCCGTGCCCGCGCGCATTCAAGTTCGGGTCCGCGACAGATTGGCCGCGGATACTATAACGTTACGCGCTGTCTGCGGTTCGGCGCAGCAGCCATCGGCGCGCCGCGACGACCGCCCAGATCGCTTCGACGAGGCCGAACGGCCAGGCGCCCTGCAGGAAACCGTAGGCCGAGCCGAGCGCGCAGGAGACGGCGAAGGCCAGGATGAACCAGGGGCTGCGATCTTCGGCCGCATAGCAGACGAGCATCATGGTCACGGCGAATAACCCGAACAGCGTCAGCGCATCCATTCCGCAGCGGAACTCCTGTTGTAACGCTGTTGATATCTGAGCATGCTTGGGATGGAATATCCATCCAGCGCCGCCGCCCTGAAAGGACTGCCCCATGAAGCGCATGCATGTTCACGTCGCTGTCAAGGATGTCCCGCAATCGGTCGGCTTCTACTCGGCGCTGTTCGGGGCCGAGCCGACGGTCGTGAAATCAGACTATGCCAAATGGATGCTCGACGATCCCCGCGTCAACTTCGCGATCTCGAGCCGCGGCCGCGAACCGGGCCTCGACCACCTCGGCATTCAGGTCGAGAGCGCTGAAGAGCTCGGCGAGGTGTACGGACGGCTGCGCAAGGCCGGCGGCGAGGTCATCGAGCAGGGCCAGACGGTGTGCTGCTATGCCAAGTCGGAGAAGTCGTGGATCGACGATCCCGCGGGGATCGCGTGGGAGACGTTCCACACGACCGGTGAGAGCATCGTCTATGGCGACGGCACCGGCGACCGGACCGCGCGTGTCGCGCACGAGAAACAGGAAGGCAAACAGAGCGCGTGCTGCGCCCACAGCCAGAGGTCACGCCGCCCGGGGGCGTCGGCTTGCTGCAGCTCGTGAGCATGGAGCGGCCGAGGGGACCGGTTCTGCGCGAGTCCACACTGGCCTTAACCGCCCGATAACTGATTTTCCTAACCACCCCTTGGGTTGTGTTCCCGTACAAGGGCATCCACAGGGGCAGGAAAATGTCGGTTGTCTCAACGAGCAGCGTGCCGGAATACCGGCGGCTGTCGATCAAGGGTGTGTTGCGCGCCAGCAGGATGGGCGCGATTCAGTGGCTCGTCTTGAGCGCCGCGCTGCTGGTGCTCGCCATCACGCTTGGCACCGGCTATCTCGCGCTGCAGTTTCGCGAGCGCGCGCTGGAGATGTCCGAGCGCGAGCTCAACAACACCGCGCTGCTGCTGTCGCGGCATTTCGACCAGCAGCTTACAGATCTCCAGCATGTCCACGACGACATTGTGAATTACCTGCGGGCCGAGCAGGTCGAGACCGCCGATCAGTTCGAAAAGAACATGTCGCTCCTGAGCGCGCACGAGATGCTGCGCACGCGGTTGGCGGCGCTGCCGCATGTCGGCGGGCTCAATCTGTTCAACGCCAAGGGATGGCTGATCAACTCATCCGAGATGTGGCCGGTGCCCGACATCAGCGTTGCGGACCGGCGCTATTTCCAGGAGTTCACCTCGGGACGGCCAACGTCTCCTGTCATCGTCGAGCCCGCAATGAGCAAGGTGACCGGCAACTGGACCACGATCTTTGCGCGCAAGATCACCGGGCGCAACGGCGAGATCATCGGCTTTGCGAGCCGCGGCGTCGAGCCGAGCCATTTCGAGGATTTCGTCGCCTCGCTGGCACTGAGCGGCGACACTGTGATTTCGATGATCCATCGCGACGGCACCATCATCGCGCGCTATCCGCAGGATGCCAGCGTGATCGGCCGCAACATCATCAACCTGCCGGTGTTCCAGAAGGTCATCAGCTTTGGCGGCAACACGTCGGGACGGTTCGTTGGCGCTTCGGGTGAGGAGAACGTCGGCGCGGTCAGATCGCTGTCGCATTTTCCAATCCTGATCCTCGCCACCACAAAAAATTCGAGCGCGCTGGAGGACTGGCGCACCCAGACCAAACTGCAATTCTGCGCGGCCGTGTTGGCGGTGCTGATCATCAGCTTCGCGGTCTTCCTGATCGTCCGCCAGTTGCAGCGGCAGCACGATGCGGCAAGCCGCAGGCTGTCCGAGAAGAGCCAGCACCTCGACACCGCCATCAATACCATGACGCAGGGGCTGCTGCTGTTCGACGACTCGGCGCGGCTCGTGATCTGCAACCAGCAATATATCGACATGTTCGGCCTTTCGCCCGATGTCGCGAGGCCGGGCTGCCATCTGCGCGACCTGATCCTGCATCGCCAGGCGATCGGCTCGTTTGTCGGCGACGTCGACGAGTACTGCGCCCGCTTCACCAATCCGAAGGGCGACGAGGTCCGGGACTCCGTGATCATGACGCCGGACGGTCGCAGCATCCGCCTGATCTACAAGCGTGCGCCCGACGGCGGCTGGGCCACCACGCTCGAGGACGTCACCGACGGGCGGCGTGCGCAGGCGCGGATCGAGTATCTCGCGCATTACGATGCGCTGACCAATCTGCCGAACAGGACGCTGTTCCAGCGCCACGCGGAAGGGCTGCTGCTCGAGGCCGCCACGCGCGAGTTCGCCATCCATTACATCGATATCGACGAGTTCAAGCGGATCAACGACACGCTGGGCCATCTGATCGGCGATGAATTTCTCCGGCGCGTCGCCGAGAAGTTGCGCCAGTCGGTCGGGTCGAGCGACTTCATCGCGCGGCTCGGCGGCGACGAGTTCGCGATCGTCCAGCACGACATCACCTCGGACGACGACGTCGGCGACCTGGTCGCACGCGTCTATCAGTCGCTGCGCACGCCGTTCGACTGCCTCGGCCATCATTTGTCGAGCGACGCCAGCATCGGCATTGCGATCGCCCCGCGTCACGGCTCCGATCTGTTTCGCCTGCTCAAATGTGCCGACCTTGCGATGTACGCCGCCAAGGCGGCGGGCCGCAGGACCCATCGCTTCTTCGATCCGGCGATGGAGGCGCAGGCCAATCTGCGCCGCGCGCTGGAGGCCGATTTACGCACCGCGCTGGCCGAGGGCGGCTTCGAGCTGCACTACCAGCCGCTGGTCGATCTGCGCAGCGACGAGGTAACCGGCTGCGAGGCGTTGCTGCGCTGGCGGCACCCCATGCGCGGCATGATCTCGCCGACGGAGTTCATACCGGTTGCCGAGGAGACCGGGCTGATCGAGGAGATCGGGCAGTGGGTGCTGCGCACCGCCTGCACCGAGGCGGCAGCCTGGCCGGCGCATGTGCGCGTCGCGGTCAACGTCTCGCCGATCCAGTTCAAGTCGGAGACGCTAGCGCTGAAGGTTGCGAATGCGCTTGCCGAGAGCGGGCTCGACCCGCGCCGGCTCGAGCTCGAGATCACCGAGGCGGTGCTGATCGCCGACGACGATGCGGCGCTGGTCACGCTCGGCCAGCTCCGCGCGCTCGGTGTCCACATTGCGCTCGATGATTTCGGCACCGGATACTCGTCGCTGCAATATCTGCAACGCTTCCCGTTCGACAAGATCAAGATCGACCGCAGCTTCGTCAAGGAAGTGACCCGCAACAGCGGCTCGGCCTCGATCATCCGCGCCGTGGTTTCGATCGCAGCCGACCGCAACATGATCACCACCGCCGAGGGCGTCGAGACCGATCAGCAGCGCGACACCGTGCAGATGCTCGGCTGCACGCAGATGCAGGGCTACCTGTTCAGCAGGCCGGTTCCTGCGCGGGACCTGCGGACGCTGCTCGCGGCCGATTGCGTCGCTGCCTGAGCGCCTGCCGATCCGGTCCGTCAGGAACAATCGTCGCCGTCTCCGATTGAGAGTGGAAGCTCTTGAGAGGCGAGGCGGTCCATGAAAAGCAAACTCGTGTCCGATGCGCCCAGCGCGCAGGTTCACGTCGTCGTGCTCGATAGCGGCGAGGAAGCGTTCGGCGCGCTGACGAAGTTCGCCAATGATGCGAAGGTGACGGCGGCATCGCTCACCGCGATCGGCGCGTTCGAGCGGGCAACCGTCGGCTGGTTCGATTTCACATCCAAGAGCTACCGGAAGATCGAGATCAACGAGCAATGCGAGGTGCTGTGCGCGATCGGCGATATCGCGACCGGCGACGACGGCAAGGCCAGCCTGCATATTCACATCGTGCTCGGACTGTCGGATGGATCGACACGCGGCGGCCATCTGCTTGCCGGCATCGTTCGGCCGACGCTGGAGGTTGTGGTCACGGAAGCCCCCGCCAGGCTTCGCCGGCGGAAGCGGCCCGAGCTCGGCATTGCCCTGATCGATCCCGCCGCGACCGCCTGACGCTTTCCGCCGAAAAGTTCCTAAAAACCGACCTGCCGACGCTGAGGCGCGGAACCGAAATCGTGGAACCGCGTTCCCTTGCGGGGCTCGACCGGCAGGCGATCAATGAAAACCGCAGCAACGTCCGCGGCCATGCTGCTGTTTGCCTCGTGCATGGCAAACGCAGAGAGTGGCCTTGCGTCTTATTATCGTGGCATCGGCAGGAGTGGCGAGATGACCTGCGCGCATCGCAAGCGGCCATTCGGCAGCATGATCACCGTCTCGTATCTGGGAAAATCGATCCGGTGCCGCGTCAACGACCGGGGCCCGTTCGTTCGTGGACGGATCATCGATGTGTCGACCACGGCGGCCCGCGCGCTCGGCATCCTTCAGCTCGGCGTCGCACATGTCGTGATCCAGTAGAGCGCGGCCGGCGGCAGGATCAGGGCTTGGAAGCGGTCGCCCGCTGTTCGGCGATCGCCTTGCGGAGCGTCCGCGAGAGCGCCTCGACCGAATAGGGTTTCTGGATCAGCTCGAAGCCGCTGTGCGCGTTCTCGGCGAGCACATTGCTGTAGCCGCTGGTCAGCACCACCGGCAGACCGGGAAAGCGATCGCGGATGATTCCGGCGAGCTCGACGCCGTTGATGCCCGGCATGATCACGTCGGAGAACACCAGGTCGGCGGCGAATTCGTTCTCCGAGAGGATCGAGAGCGCGGCATTGGCATTGGCCGCGCGCTTGACCGAATAGCCGAGATCCTCGAGCAGCTCGGTGGAGAACTGGCCGACATCGTCGTTGTCCTCCACCACGAGGACGCGATAGCCGCGGCCGATCGAAGCCTGCTCGGTGCCCGCGCGGGCTGCGACCTTGGCGTCCGCCGGGCGCATCGCCTGCGGCAGATAGATGGTGAAGGTCGCACCGTGCCCGGGCGTAGAGGTGACCTCGATGTCGCCGTCGGATTGCTTGACGAAGCCGAAGGCCTGGCTCAATCCGAGACCCGTTCCCTTGCCGACCTCCTTGGTCGTGAAGAACGGCTCGAAGATCGCGTCGAGATTTTCCGGCGAGATGCCGGTGCCGGTGTCCTGGATCGAGACCGTGACGAAATCGCCGCTGCGCGAGGCCTGGGCGCGCAGGGCGGGGATATTCTTGACCTTCCGGACGCCGATCGTCAGCTGGCCTTCGCCGCTCATGGCATCGCGGGCGTTGACCGCGAGATTGAGTAGCGCGGTCTCGAACTGGCCGATATCGGCGATCGCAAAGCAGTCGGGATCCTCGATCCTGACCTCGATGTGGATCCGCGCGCCGACTAGCGGGCGGATCAGCTGCGTCACGCTGTCGACCTGCGTGCCGACATTGAACACTTCCGGATTGAGCGGTTGCCTGCGCGCGAATGCCAATAGCTGGGCGGTGAGCTTGGAGGCCCGCTCCACGGTCTCGGAGATCGCATCGATATAGCGGCGGCGCCGGTCATCCGGCAGATCGCGGCGGCGCAGGAAGTCGGTCGCGGAGCGGATGATGGTGAGCAGGTTGTTGAAATCGTGCGCGACGCCGCCGGTGAGCTGGCCGACCGCTTCCATCTTCTGCGATTGCCGCAGGGCTTCCTCGCCGCGCCGCCGTTCGCTAATGTCGACGGCCTCCGGCACGGCGCCGACAATGGTGCCGTGCTGGTCCTGCAGCGGCCGCATCGCGAAATCGAAATAGCGCTCGCCGATCGGCAGGCGCAGCTGCATCTCGATCTTGACTTCCTCGCCGCGCATCACGGTCGCGAAGGCATTCTGGATCACGCGCGGCATGCCCTCGGTCGCGGCGAACCACGGCGTGTCCCAGAACGGCTTGCCGACGACGTCGGCCGCATCGGTACAGATGCCGGCCAGCGCCGTCTGGTTGGTGTAGAGCAGGCCGCCATCGCGGTTGAGCAGCATCTGGTATTGATGGCTGGTTTCCAGGATCGCGCGCGTCTGCGCTTCGCGGGATTCGAGCTGCGCGGTGCGCTCCAGGATGCGCCGCTCCAGCGACTCGTTGAGCTTGCGAAGCTCGATCTCGGCTTCCTTGGCCGCCGTGATGTCGTGGGCGACGCCGATGAAGCCGATGTGCTTGCCGTTCGGGTCCCAGCGCGGCTGCGATTCCGAGCGCAGCCAGCGCCAATCGCCTGCGGCGTTCCGATAGCGGGCCTCGAGCACGAACGGCTTCAGCGAGAGCTCGCCGGTGATCTGCTCCTGCAGGATTTGCGGCAGGTCATCCGGATGCAGCGCCTTGCGCCAGTCGAACACGATCGCTTCCTCGAACGGCAGTCCAAGGAAGTCGAGATAGGCCTGGTTGGCAAAGGAGCGGGTGCGGTCGAGCTTGGTCACCCAGATCGGCACCGGCGCGCTGTCGGCGATCAGGCGGAAGCGCTCCTCGCTCTCGCGCAGGGTCTTCTGCGCCAGCATCTGATCGGTGACGTCGAGATCGGCGCCGACCAGCCGCAGCGCACGGCCGCTGCGGTCGCGCTCGATCTTGGCGACGACGCGGATCCAGCGGCTCTCGCCGTCGTTCGGGCGGATGATGCGGTATTCGGCCGTGTAGTCTTCGCCGCCGGCCTTGAGCACGCCGAACAGGTGCCGGATCGTGCGCTCGCGATCCTCGGGGTGGATGCGCGCGACCCAGTTCTCATAGGTCTCGTTGACCTCTTCGGGCGGCAGCCCATGCACCAGGAGATATTCGGGAGAGCGGCGGTTGCGCACGCCGTCGCGGAAATCGATCTCGAGTCCGCCGACCCGCGCGATGCGCTGGATCCGCGCAAGCTCCGCCTCGCGCTCCTGGAGCTCGCGATGGGCGCGATCGCGTTCGCGCGCGATCTCCTCGAGATGCTGCCGCAGCCGTTCGGCTGCCGCAGCTTCGGGAAGCACATCAGCGGGATCGGATGGGGTCATACGCGCCGGCAACCTCTCGGTGCAGTCTCACACAGGACGAGGCGGCTTTGCCAGCTTGATTTATCGCGATCACTTGCCCTTCACTGGTTCTTCATTTGGATTTTGGCGGACGGCAATTATAGGCCCGGCGGAACCCGGCCGCCTGTGCATCCTCTTCGGAGCAGAACCAGCGATCCGGATTGCCGAGGCCCGGGTAACTGCGGCACGCCTGCAGGTGGTAGATGCCGACATTGCCGGTGACGCGGGCGCGCACGGCGTATTTGCCCTTGATGTTGCAGCTGGCCGGCATCGGCAGGTCGTCGGGGAAGAGCGCATTGCGGATCTGCGTGTCACGGTCGGCGGGGCAGGCGTTGCCGAGCAGGGCGCCATCCTTCCTGGCCGTACGAAAATCGCGCGGCGCCACGAAGCAGCCCTTCCAGAGCCCGGCGCGATTGTCCTTGGCGGTGGCTTCATCCGGCTTGAATCGGCCAGTGGCCGACCCCTCGACATTGAGGGCGTAGCCCTTCTGGACCAGCACCTGGCTGAGGCTGGTCGGATCGCCCTCGATCTTGCAGACGCCGAGGCGGCGCTTCTTGAAGGTCGGATCGACGCCGATATCGTCGCAGTGAATTGGCTTGCCGCCGATCAGCCTGGTCAGCTGGTCGCGCGCCTCGATCCCGCAGGTCCAGACGTCGGCGTGCTCGTCGATGCAGAGCTGATCGACCGCCGGCGCGTCGATGCCGTCGAGCCGATAGGTCGTGTTGCCGAGCTGAACGGTGCCGGCGTCCTTGACGACCGCAGTGGCCGTGGGGCCTGCGGTTGCAGTCGGGCTGGTGGTTGCAGACAGGAAGGCCAGGAGAAGCGTCGTGGCGACCGGATTTCGAAACCGCATTTTCTCAACTTCAGATATTTGGCGGGCAGCCGAACTTCTAGCACAAGCCGGTACGATCCAACCAAGGACTGTTCGCGAGTGGGGGCGTGCGCACCGTCACGTCCCGATCGGCATTCCGCGACGTAGAACGGCCGGACAGTGCCATTGAAGGGATGTGCATGGCCGAGTTCATCATCAATGTCCTCGCCGAAATCGTCACCGACATCTGGACCCTGCATGGCCTCGCGCGCTGGCGGCGGAAGAGAAAGACGGCCCAGGAGACCGCGCCCGATCAAAGATCCAATTGACTTGATGAGAACAAAATAGGAACATGGCGCGCCACCTGAATCCCGGATACCCCATCATGTCTGCACGGCCCGAATCTGACGACGATGACGGGCTGGAAGCCGCTGTCGATCAGGCCATTTCCGCCTGCGGCGGGAATTTGCGCGCCACCATCCGGGCGCTGATCGTGGCCAATGAATTCCTGGAGAACGAGGTCAGCGAGTTGATGAAGGCCGTCGCGAAGGCTCATTCGCGTGGCCGCTTCAAGACCTATTCGGGCTGAAATACCCCTCGGGCTACCGCCGAGGACTGACCATGGACTGGCCGGGCAGCGGGCAGGGTCTGCATTAGACCGTTGCCTCCGGGGCAATTTGCTGTACCAACGGAGTGGTTACGCCCAATCGCCCGTGCCAGATTGCGCGGGGAGGAATCCTGCCAAATGGACAATTCGAAGTCCGGAAACGCCCAAGCAAGAAGAGCATGTTCAAACGAATCCTGATCGCCAACCGCGGCGAGATCGCCTGCCGGGTCATCAAGACTGCGCGCCGTATGGGGATTGAGACGGTTGCCGTCTACTCCGAGGCCGACCGCGACGCGCTGCATGTCGAGATAGCCGATGAGGCCGTGTTGATCGGCCCGCCCGCCGCGGCCGAGAGTTATCTTTTGATCGACAAGATCGTCGAGGCTTGCCGCAAGACCGGCGCGCAGGCGGTGCATCCGGGCTACGGCTTCCTGTCCGAGCGCGAGGCGTTTCCGCGCGCGCTGGAAGCCGCCGGCATCGTCTTCATCGGCCCGAACCCCGGTGCCATCGCCGCGATGGGCGACAAGATCGAATCCAAGAAGGCCGCGGCGAAGGCGAAGGTCTCGACCGTGCCAGGTCATCTCGGCGTCATCGAGGACGACAAGCACGCCGTCCAGATCGCCGACGAGATCGGCTACCCCGTGATGATCAAGGCCTCCGCCGGCGGCGGCGGCAAAGGCATGCGCATCGCGCATTCGAAGGCGGAAGTCGCCGAAGGCTTCAACCTCGCCAAGGCCGAGGCGAAGTCGTCGTTCGGCGACGACCGCGTCTTCATCGAGAAATTCATCGTCGATCCCCGGCACATCGAGATCCAGGTGCTCGGCGACAAGCACGGCAATGTGATCTATCTCGGCGAGCGCGAGTGCTCGATCCAGCGCCGCAACCAGAAGGTCATCGAGGAGGCGCCGTCCCCGCTGCTCGATGAGACCACCCGCCGCAAGATGGGCGAGCAGGCGGTCGCGCTGGCGAAGGCGGTGAACTACGATTCGGCCGGCACCGTGGAATTCGTCGCCGGCCAGGACAAGAGCTTCTACTTCCTGGAGATGAACACCCGCCTGCAGGTCGAGCATCCCGTCACCGAATTGATCACCGGCATCGACCTCGTCGAGCAGATGATCCGCGTCGCGGCCGGCGAGAAGCTCGCGATCGCGCAGAAGGACGTGACGCTGACCGGTTGGGCGGTGGAATCCCGCGTCTATGCCGAGGATCCGTTCCGCAACTTCCTGCCGTCGATCGGGCGCCTGGTGAAATACCGTCCGCCGGCCGAGGCCAGCCATGACGGCATCACGATCCGCAACGACACCGGCGTGCAGGAAGGCGGCGAGATCTCGATCCATTACGATCCGATGATCGCCAAGCTCGTCACCCACGCCCCGTCGCGCGCCGCGGCGATCGAGGCGCAGGCGACCGCGCTCGACGCGTTCTATGTCGACGGCATCCGGCACAACATTCCGTTCCTGTCGGCCTTGATGAACCATCCGCGCTGGCGCGAGGGCCGGCTCTCGACCGGCTTTATCGCGGAAGAATTCCCCAAGGGATTTTCGGCGCGCGCGCCCGAGGGCGAGATCGCGCGGCGGCTGGCCGCGGTTGGCGCTGCCATCGACCACGTGCTGGGCGAGCGCAAGCGGCAGATCTCCGGCCAGATGGGCGGCCGCGTGGTGCTGCGCGAGCGCCGCCGCGCGGTGTGGCTCGACCACGCCGAGATCGCGCTCGATGTCGCCCGCGAGGGTGACGCCATCGCGGTGCGCTTCATTGCCGCCGACGGGCTCCCTGGCAATCCGCACAATCTGGTGTCGGGCTGGGTGCCGGGCGAGCCGGTCTGGCAGGGCACCATCGACGGCAACTTTGTCGCCGTCCAGGTGCGGTCGATCAACAACGGCTTCCGCCTCGCGCATCAGGGCTTTGAGGTCCCGGTCTATGTCTTCACCGAGACCGAGGCGACCTCGGCGCGGTTGATGCCGGTAGTCTCGGCCGCCGACACCGGCAAGAAGTTGCTGTGCCCGATGCCCGGTCTCGTGGTGTCGATCGCGGTGACCGAGGGGCAAGAGATCAAGGCCGGCGAGACGCTCGCGGTGGTCGAAGCCATGAAGATGCAGAACGTGCTGCGCGCCGAGCGTGACGGCACGGTCAAGAAGATCCACGCCGCCGCCGGCGCCACGCTCGCGGTCGACGCGCTGATCCTGGAGTTCGCTTAGCACCGTCATTGCGAGCGCCAGCGAAGCGATCCATCTAGCCTCATATGATGAGAGATGGATTGCTTCGTCGCTTCGCTCCTCGCAATGACGTTGATGGAGACACATCATGGCCTTCCGCAAACGCCGCGAAGCCCTGCGATCGATTCTCAACGGATCAATCTGCATCCGCCCGGGCTCGGTCTATGACGCGACCTCGATCCGGATTGCGGAAGATCTCGGCTTCGAGCTCGGCATGTTCGGCGGCTCGGTGGCGTCGCTTGCCGTGCTCGGCGATCCCGATGTTGCGCTGATCACGCTGACCGAGTTCGCCGAGCAGATACGCCGCATGTCGCGTGCGTCGACGCTGCCGGTGCTGGTCGATGCCGACCACGGTTACGGCAACGCGCTCAATGTCCGCCGCACGGTTCAGGAGGTGGAGGCCGCCGGCGCGGCCGGCCTCACCATCGAGGACACGCTGCTGCCGCAGGCGTTCGGCCAGGCCAAGACCCAGCTGATCTCGCTGGAGGAAGGCGTCGGCAAGATGAAGGCGGCGCTTGACGGCCGCAGCGATCCGTCGCTCATCATCCTGGGCCGGACCGGCGCCGTCTCGATCACCGGTCTCGACGATGCGATCGCACGCGCCAGGGCCTATGAGTCGGTCGGCGTCGATGGCTTGTTCTTCACCGGAATCAAGTCGCGCGGCGAGCTGGAGGCGCTCTCGGCCGCGACGACGCTGCCGATCGTGCTCGGCGGCGCGCCGGAGGAGATGACCGCGCTCGACTATCTGGCAAGCCAGCGCGTCAGGATCGCGCTGCAAGGCCACGCGCCATTCGCGGCCGCAACCCAGGCCGTCTACGAGACGCTGAAGGCGCTGCGCGAAGGCACCTCGCCGAAGAACCTCAAGGGCATTGCCTCAGCCGAACTGACCGGCCGCGTCATGCGCGAGGCGGAGACCAAGGCGCGCGGCGGCGAGTTCCTCGGTCTGAAGAAATGAGCGGCGTGATCCGCCACGTCACCATCAGCGGCCGCGTCCAGGGCGTCGGTTATCGCGCCTGGGTCGACGAGCAGGCAAACGCGCGTGGCCTCGAAGGCTGGGTCCGCAACCGCCGTGACGGCAGCGTCGAGGCGGTGTTCGCCGGCCCCGACGACGTCGTCACTGAAATGATCACGGCATGTGGCCGCGGTCCGTTCTCGGCGCGCGTCGCTGCCGTGCACGCCGCATCTGGCAATTCCGATCTTTTGAACCAGCGCCGGGCAGGGGAGCGGTTCTCGGTCCTGCCCACGATCTGAAGCGCGTCGTTACGCGACCGCTGAGATCACCAGCGCCTGAATCCGGCCTTCGATCGCGCCGTTGCCGAAGCGGCGCGCGATCGCCGACGCGGCGTGCTCGGTCGCAGCATCAAGGCCGATACCGCCGCGCGCCTCGATCTCGCCGCGTAACGGTGATCCCTGGCAAAAGCCGATCGCAGGATCATGAGGCGCATTGGCCCGGCTTTGCAGCCGGACGTCGTCGATCTCAATCTTGCTGAAGCCCGCGGCTGCAAGGTCGGCCCGGATCGGGTCGGCCGCGTAGTGGCCATAAGGCGTGCGCGCCAGGAAGCGCGGGGGATCGGCCGGAAAGACCTCCGCCAATGCCTGGGTCACCACGTCGGCAAACTCGTTGTCTTCGATGCGACCCCACATGTTGAACAGGAAACGGCCGCCCGGCTTCAGCACACGGCGCGCCTCCGAATAACCCTTGGGCTTGTCGGGGAAGAACATCGCGCCGAATTGGCAGGCGACGACGTCGAAGCTCGCATTGTCGAACGGCAGGTTCAGTGCATCGGCCTGCCGCCAGGTGATTGCGGTCCCGCTTGGCATCTGTGACTTCGCTCGTTCGAGCATCGGCTCATTCAGGTCGGTCGCCACGATCCTGGTGTCGCTGCCGAGCACGGACGACAGCGCGTGGGTCACGGCGCCGGTGCCGGCTGCCGTCTCAAGCAGGTGGCGCGGGCCAAGAGCCTTGGCGCGTTGCGCCAGATCGCGTGCGTAGGGTTCGAAAATCATCGGCACGAGGAGCCGGTCGTAAAGCTCTGGAATGGACCCAACGAACTCCTTGTCGGACGCTGGCATGCGCAATCTCCCTTGCGGCCGCGACGCGGGCAACCCGGTGCACGGCCCAATCATCCCCGCGGATCAGCTTGGACGAAGAGCGCGGGGGCCACAAAGGAAAACTCCTCACCTGTGACGCACGGCATTCGCCGGGGCGCGGATAGGTCAGGAGACCTGGCATGTCTCGTGCGCCGTCGTGGACCGTATAGCCAGCCTTGACTTCTGCTCCGAACTATCTGATATTTCTGTCATGACAGAAACAACCGCCAAGAAAAAACTTCCCGCCGTCGTCGAGCGCTTCATTCTGCATTGGGGCGACATGGGCGACGAATGGGGCGTCAACCGCTCGGTCAGCCAGATCCACGGGTTGCTCTACCTCGCCGAGGCGCCGATGACGGCGGAGGACATCGCCGACACCCTCGGCATGGCGCGCTCCAACGTCTCCAACTCGATCAAGGAGCTGTTGTCCTGGGGATTGATCCGGCGGGTGCCGATCCTTGGCGACCGCCGCGACCACTTCGAGGCCGAGACCGACATCTGGGAGGTCGCGGCCAAGATCGCGGCGGGGCGCAAGGAGCGCGAGATCGATCCCGCGCTTGCAGCGCTGCGCGCCTGCGTCTCCGACGCGGCCGACGATCCCGCGATCAGCCCGCTCGCGAGCAAGCGGCTGAAGGAGATGCTGACATTCACCGAACTGGTCGACCGCTGGTACACGCAGATGCTGAACGTGCCGCGGCCGCGCCTGGTCGCGCTGATCAAGCTCGGCGAGAAGATCGTGAGTTTCCTGCCCACGGGCAGGGCCAAATAAAGGCGGCGGCGTAACGGGAGTGTGCGATGGCGTCAGCAAGGATATCCACCTTAAAGACAGCGCCGGCTTCCGATACAAAGCTGCTCGACGACCATCGCTTCCGCGCATTGCTGTCGGACGAGGATTGGGGTCGCCTGCCGGTTGCGATCTGGCGGCGCTTCTCGAAACGGTTTGAAGACGGCAACACCGTCGTTTACGTTGGCGAGGTCGAGGAAGCCGCGTGCAGCCGCATCGGCTGGTGGCTGGCGCAGGCCGCACGGCTGATCGGCGGACCATTCCCGACCGGTACCGAAACGCGCGTGCCGATGATCGTCACCGTCACCGAGGACGCGGCAAGCGGCGGCCAGGTCTGGACCCGCATCTGCGCGCGCCGCGACGGCTTCCCGCAGGTGATTCATTCCGCCAAGCGCTTTGCCGGTTCCACCGGGCTCGAGGAATATGTCGGCTTCGGCGTCAGCATGGCGCTGCGGATCGCGGTCGAGCACGAGGCGCTGGTGTTTCGCAGCGTCGGCTATTCGCTGCAACTCGGTCCGTTTCGCCTGCCGCTGCCCGAATGGCTTACGCCGGGCGATCTCACCGTGACCCATTCCGATCTCGGCTGCGGTGACTTCCGCTTCACGCTGGAGATCATCCACCCGCGTTTCGGCCGGCTGATCCGTCAGTCCGCCGTGTTCAGGGAGGCCACGCCATGACGCCGCTGCTTTGGACGCTTGTCGCCATCCAGATTGCGATGGGCGCATTCGATACATTCTATCACCACGAATTCACCGAGCGGCTGGCCTGGCGTCCCTCGCAGCGCCACGAGCTCCAGCTGCACAGCGTGCGCAACATGCTCTATGCGCTGCTGTTTCTCGTGCTCGGCTGGCTGCAAGTGCACGGCATCCTTGCGATCGCGATCATGGCCGTCCTCGTCGTCGAGGTCGTCATCACCTTGATGGATTTCGTCGAGGAGGATCTGAGCCGAAAGCTGCCGCCGAGCGAGCGGATCAATCACACGCTGCTGGCGATCAATTACGGCGCCATCCTCGTGCTGCTGGTGCCGGTCCTGATCGGCTGGGCGATGCTGCCGACCGCCGTCGCGCCGGCCTATGCGGGTCCCTTAAGTCTGTTCGCGACGGCTGCGGCCTTCGGCGCCGCGCTGTTCGGCGCGCGCGACTTTGCCGCGGCCAGACGCCTCGGACGGATGGCCAGAGTGCCGGCCGCGACGCTGGTCGAGAAATTGCCGGCGCGGCAGACCGTGCTCGTCACCGGCGCCACCGGCTTCATCGGCAGCCGCCTGGTCGCGAGCCTCACCGCATCCGGCCATCAGGTGATTGCGTTGATCCGCGATCCGGCAAAGGCCGACATGCTGCCGCCGCCGGTGACGCTGATCACGAGCCTCGACCAATTGCCCGCCGACTCCGGGATCGACGCCATCGTCAACCTCGCGGGCGAGCCGATCGGCAACGGCCTGTGGACCGAGGCCAAGCGCCACAAGATCATCGCCTCACGTATCGACATGACGTCTGATGTGGTCAAGCTGATCGCGCGCCTCGAACGTAAGCCGTCGGTACTCGTGAGCGGCTCCGCGATCGGCTGGTACGGGCTCTGGCAGGACCAGGTGCTGACGGAGTCGGCGAAATCCCATACCTGCTTCAGTCACGAATTGTGCGAGGCCTGGGAGCATGCGGCGAAGCCGGCCGCGGATCACGGCGTGCGGGTGGCATATTTGCGCATCGGTCTCGTGGTCGGCACCGATGGCGGCTTCATCACGCGGATGCTGACGCCGTTCGAGTTCGGCCTCGGCGGCCCGCTCGGCTCGGGCAAGCAGTGGATGTCGTGGATCGAGCGCGACGACCTCGTGCGTCTGATCGCGCATGTGATTGTGAGACCTGAACTGTCCGGTCCTGTCAACGCGACCGCGCCGATCCCGGTGACCAACACGAAATTCACCGAGGAGCTCGGACGCCGTCTGCACCGGCCGGCGATCTTCCGCGTGCCGGCGGCGCTGCTCCGCGCCGTTGGTGGCGACTTCGCCGACGAGCTCTTGCTCGGCGGCCAACGCGTGCTGCCGAACAAGGCGCTGAGCAACGGCTTTGTGTTCCGGCACGAAACCTTGCGCAGCGCGCTCGATGCGATCCTGTGAGGAGGCCTCGATGTGCAGCACCTGTTCCCGTGCATTCGGAGGTTGGCTTGCGGGCTGTGGCGCCGCGACCGCGGTGATTTCCGCCGTCGGTCAGACCGTTCTGATGATGACATCGCACTGCGATGTCGCGCGGCTGCTCTACGGCATCGTCGTGATGCTGCTTCCGTCGGCCGCGGTCTTCATCATCACTTGTCTGCTCACGGCAATTCCCACTGCGATCGTCGTCTGGTTCACTGAGGAGTTCCATATCAGGGCCGCGGGATTTTTCGCCTGCGCAGGCGCGGCGATCGGCGCGTTGAGCATCACTGTCCTTCTACGATCCCCGGCTGTCTGGACATCCGGACTGGTTTGCCTGTTCGTCGTGGCCGGGCTTGTCGCCGGCCTGACCTACTGGTGCGTCATGTGCGAACTGGCGACAGGCGAAGACTCGATGTGAACCGCTGCGAGGTTCAACCTATGCCGCAGACGCCACGCTCCGAAACGTCGCAGCCAGCGTCCTGAGCGCCGCGAGCTTGGCGGCATCGCCGACCTTGGAATGCAGCATCACCTTCGACGTGCCGAGCCGCGGCAGCTTGTGGGCAGGGCCGATATCGACCAGGCCCGGCGGCGCAATCCGGCCGACGAGGGGCGCGACGGCAAGCCCTGCAAGCGCGGCCGCCACCACCGCGGTGACGCCGCCGCCGACGAAGCCTTCGGTCCAGGCGATGCCGGCCTTGTCGAGCGCCCGCACCGCGAGGGCGCGCACGCCGCAGGGCGGGGCGAGGGTCGCGAGCGGCAGCGCATCGCCGCGCGGCCAGACGAAGCGTTTGGCGGCGAACCAGCCGAATTCGTCCTCGGTCAGCTTCTCGCCGCCGCGCCGGCTGCCCTCCTGGCGCACGATCACGGCGTCGAGCTCGCCGCCATCGTAAGCATCGAGCATTTCGCGCGAGAAGCCGATGGTCACGGAGAGGGCAAGCTGGGAGGCCATCGCGTGCAGCCGCTCCAGCAGCCGCACCAGCTCCGGGCCCGCGGCGTGATCGCTGATCCCGAGCGTGAGCTGCTGCCGCGCCGGCTTCTCGCCGGCCAGCGCGCGATCATGCACCTCGATCAGCGCGCGGGCGTGCTGCAGGAAGGCCGCGCCGTCGGCGGTCAGCCGCACGGCGCGCGGCGAGCGCTCGACCAGCCGCTTGCCCAGCACCGTTTCGAGCCGCTGCAACTTCATGCTGATCGCCGCTTGCGTGGTGCCAAGCGCCTCGGCGGCGCGGGTGAAGCCTTGCAGCTCGGCGACCAGGAGGAAGGCCTGCACGGTGTCGATATCGAGCGTGGTCATGATCAATGATCGTTATCATTGCTATCAATCTAGATAAGATACCAAGATGATGCGCGAAGGTCTAGTTAGAGGAGGCGCAATTGACCCGCGCCAACCGGATTCAAGGAGACCGATCATGCCGCTCATCACTGTCACCTACGCGACCTCGCGCGAGAGGCCGTCGCTGAAATCCGACATCGCCGCCGCCGTGTCGGACCTGACCGCCGGAATTCTGCACAAGGATCCCAAGGTCACCGCGATCATTGTGAAGTCCGCCGATGCGGCCGACTGGTTCGCGGGTGGCAAGTCGCTCGCCGAGCAGGGGCTCGCGAGCTACTGGCTCGACATCCACGTCACCGAGGGCACCAACACCAAGGACGAGAAGGCGGCCTATCTCGCGGCGCTGTTCAAGCGGATGGGCGAATTGCTCGGGCCGCTCCACACCGAGAGCTACGCCCATGTCGATGAGGTGAAGGGCGACGCCTACGGCTTCGGTGGCCTCACCCAGGAGCGCCGCTACATCGCCGGCAAGCTCGAGGTCGCGCCGCAGAAGGCGGCGTGAAGCCTATGACGTCGCTTCCGGCAGGCGCGCTGCGGTGTCGCCGAACACCTCGGAAAAGGCCTGCCGGAGCGCGACGTCGACATCGGCCATGGTGACCGGCAATCCGAGATCGATCAGCGAGGTGACGCCGTAGCGCGGATCGACCACGCCGCAGGGCACGATGGCCTGGAAGTGTGCAAGATCAGGCTCGACATTGATCGCGATGCCGTGGAACGAGACCCAGCGGCGCAGCCGCACGCCGATCGCGGCGATCTTGTCCTCATGGCCTGGTCCCCTGTCCGGGCGCCGCACCCAGACCCCGACGCGGTCCTCGCGGCGCTCGCCGCGGACGTTGAAGGCGGCGAGGGTGCGGATGATCCATTCTTCCAGCGAGGCGACATAGGCGCGCACATCGGGCCGGCGCCGCTTGAGGTCGAGCATCACATAGGCGACGCGCTGGCCTGGGCCATGATAGGTGACCTGGCCGCCGCGTCCGCTCTGGAAGGTCGGAAAGCGCGGCGCGAGCAAATCGTCGGCCTTGCCGCTGGTGCCGGAGGTATACAGTGGCGGGTGCTCCAGCAGCCATACCAGTTCGGGGGCCGAGCCCGCTGCGATCTTCGCCACCCGATCGTCCATTGCGGCGAGCGAATCGGGGTAGGGCACCGCGCGGTCCGAAATCCGCCATTCGACCGCTTCGCCGCCCGAAGAGCGCGCAAAGGTCGTCAAATCGAGGTTTTGGCGGTCGTTAACCATTAGCTAACCCTAACGTGGTCAGGTGAACCCACAATCTAGTTCCCGTTCGGCGGTTCAGAAGTGCCCACCCTCGATAAAGTCAGCGTTGATCTCATGGTGGTCCTCGGTACCACCACGATGCCGATTCACCAGGTCATGCGGCTGTCCCGCGGCGCCATCATCGAACTGGATGCCACCGAGGCCGACGAGGTCAAGATCCTCGCCAACAACCTGCCGGTGGCCAGCGGCGTGGTCCTAGTCGACCGCAACCGGATTGCGGTCGAGGTCAAGCAAATGCTGCCGAAATCTCCCGGGGTTCGCAGTTAATTCCCGCATTAATCGCCTTGTCCCTGCATCCGTGATTTGTTACATGGCCCCGTCGATCCGGCGGTGCCTTCGGGGTTCCATCCGGTATCCCAAGCGCTCGTGGCGGAATTGGTAGACGCGCTGCCTTGAGGTGGCAGTGGGTAACACCGTGGGGGTTCGAGTCCCTCCGAGCGCACCATAAACCCAAGTTTCCATCTGAAATCATTAGGCTTTTACCGGGTGGTGCCCGGGAATGCCGCCGTTCGCGTCCGGCCCCGGCAAGGCGCTGTCGAATGACTGGTCGCGCGGACCTGCAGGGTCGCGCTGCTATCTTCTCGGCTTGGGCGATGACAGTTCGAGGCGCCGATCGAATCGCTGGACCTCGGCGATAGCGGTCGCTTCCGGCGAGACTAAGCTAGATCTCGACGCCTGACCTCAACACGCGCGACCGGCCATCACGCAAAGCCACTATCAAACTGCTTGAGCAGCCAGTCGGTGAGGTCGACCTTCTCGGCCAGTACCCGCGCGTGCCGCTGCGCCATCGTTGCTTCCAATGCTGGATCAGCGACCATACCCGACACGAGCGTCACCAGTTCCTCAAACTGCTGGGGCTTGAAGCCCCAGGCCAACCGATACCGCTGTTCCAGTTCAGCGATCACGGAGCAGCGCCCGACGAAGCTATTGCAGCGGATCGCGGGGCGCCCGAGCAAAGCCGCCTCCATCGTCATCGTCTGGCTGTCGCTGATCAGTATCTTCGCGTGAGCCAGAAGATCATGCATGCTCTCGGGCGGAGCCTTCAGAGCGTATGGCTGAAGGCGCGGAGCGATGGAGCTTTCCGCGTTGATGAAGACGCGGCCATGCGGTTCGAGCAACGCAATCAATCGAAGAACCTGAGCCTCGGAAAGCCCGCGCTCGCCAGCGTCATGATGAGCCGTCAGCGAAACCAGCCGTATGATGAAGTATGTCTCGCGAGGCTCTATTCCCAACAGGCGGACCACGTCCTGGTCGGGCTTGAAATGGTTCGGGTGGAGGTAGGCCAGCTCATGATAGCTGTCGTGAGTCCGTACCTTCGCGGTCTTTTTGTCCCGCAAGACCGCCGGTATGACGATGCGATTTGCGAAAGGATAGGTAATCTTCGCGAACAGCGGCACGTAATCGGCGTCGTCTTCGTTCAGGACGATCGAGGGCCTGCCAATGACGCGGCCGACGTGAGCAACTGATACAGACGTGCCGACAAGGAAATCCGGTCTGTCTGGAAGCGCGGCTTTCAGGACCTGCCAGTTGTGGATCGCAAGCTCGATGGCGCTGCCGACAAGGCCCCGGCGCGGCTTCGAGGCGACGGTATAGGGCAGGCCGTAGTGATCGAGCAATCCACCGATAATGCCGCGATCACGGATTGTGACGGTGATCTTGTCGCCACGCGCCTGCATGCGCTGCGCCACGTTTCGAAAAAGGTGAACGTGCGCGGGATGGCCGATATCAAACAGAACGTGCATCGCTCTTGTTAACTTTGCTTGGATAGAGCATTGGGATCTGAGCGATGCGCTCCAGCACCTCGGTTGGATCGAGACCGATTACGCCGCAATACCACGCGATCGATTCGAAGCGCGGAATGTTCTCCATTTCGACGAGACGAAGCGCGCTCGCTCGATCGAGCACGCCCTCTCGAATCTGGTTCGAGCGGAAGGTGTCGTTCTCGCTGAAGCCCGCGACCCGCGTATAAATGTAGTTATAGAAAGCAGCCGTCCCATCTCCGATGCGCCAGGTCGAGCGCGTATCGTTGGCGGTCTCCCAGTCGTATTGATCGATCAGCGTGTCGTTTACTTCGCTCTCGACCCAGGGAATGTAGTCGAACAGTCGGAGATATTCGTGCTTGATCGAAGAAGTACGAGCAGCGCGCGACGGTCGCGATTCTGGTCCTGGTCTATGCGGCGATGCACGCCTTTTCCGGCCTGCGCTCGTTCTATTTCTTCCAGCGCATCGAGCGCTTGGAGGGCGAGACGCGACGGCTCGCCGCGGCGGCCGGCGAGGGGCCCAATGCTGTCGCCTCGCGCAGGCAGATCGTCGCCGATGTCACCGTGCTCAGGCATGCCGGCGAGATCAAATCCTATATCGATATCTTCTTCCTGGCGCTGGTGATCCTGCTCTGCGTCGCCAAGATCGTGGCCGGCTAGATCACGTCAATCAGGCACGCGCTTGCCGGCCGCCGACGCCTCGGCGCGCGGCGTGCGCTTCTTCATGTTGTTGGCGAGGTGGACTGACGCATTGTCGGCAGCCGGCGGTGCGACATGCAAGGGGGCGCCGTGGGCTCGGCCGTGCGCCGCGACGGGCCCTTGATGCGCGGCCTGCTTCGGATGCCGGGCCTGACGCGCGGAGAACGCCTGCGCGCGCGGTACGCCAACGCCAACGGTCGCACGCTGGGCGAGGCGGCGATTGGCCGCCGATCGGGCTGCGAGCAGGGTCAGATCGAGCGCTTCGGGAACGCGGAACACGTCGGACGCCGGGACCGGCAATGTCGAGACGGTTGCGAACCGCGCAAGCTGGGGCTGCGGCCACAGCGTGCGGACGGGCATCGCGACCCGGGTGCGCTGTGCGTGGTCGAGGATATCGGCATCGCGCCAATCCATGTCGGCAAACACCGGGGCAGGCAGCGCCCGCGTCGCGGTGAACACGAAGTTCGGAATTTTGGGCCAGCGCGTGGTCGCCACCGTCTCGGTCGGTGGATGCAGGTACCATTGCTGCGGCTGGGTCGGCGTCGCCGGGCGATCGGGCGTTGCGGGCACGACATGAACGATCCGGTAGCCGCGCTCCTTCAGCGTGTTGAGGATGCGCGGCAGCGCCGCAACGGTGCGCGGCTGGATGTCGTGCAGCAGCAGGATGCCCTTGCGCTTGGCTTCGATCCGCTGGATCGCGAGGTCATAGACCCGCTGCGGCGAGATGTGGCGCCAGTCGTCCGCCGGGAAGTCGGCGCTCCAGACCTGGATGCCCTGGGACGCCAGATAGGCCTCCGGAATCTCGGCGCGCATCAAACCGGGAATCCGGAAGAACGGCGCGAGCTTGCTTTTGTCGCCATTGAGGGCGGCGAGCGTCGAGGCAATGCCGTCGTCGACCTCCTGCCGCACCTTCTCGAGCGGCATCTTGTTCATCGTCAGCGGATGGTTCTGGCTGTGCGTGCCGACCGTGTGTCCGGCCGCGATCAGCTTGCGCACGCCCTCCGGATTGAATCGGGCCTGGGAGCCGATGGTGAAGAAGGTCGCCTTGACGCACTGGCTGGCGAGAATGGCCAGCACCTGGTTGCTGTATTTCGGCAGCGGCCCGTCGTCGAAGGTCAGTACCACTTCGTGATCGGCGAGCGGCAAGGTCTCCGGATACTGCATGGTGCCGATCCGGGGATGCTCCTTGGGATCGACGACGAGGGTCCGCGAGGTGCCGAGTGCGTTGGGGTTAGGGCAATCTGCAGCGAGGGCAGCGTACGGCGTCATCAAGCCGCAGCCCAGCAGCGTCGCGCGGACCACGGTCCGCGACCGCTTCCGGATCATCACCAGGACGTTTGCAATCATCGAATCTCGGCCGCATTCCAAACGCACTGACGAATCCTTAGGTGCGGCGCCATGAATGCCGCCTTAACGGTCTGTAATCCACCATGGGTCCCGGGTTCAATGTGTCCGGTCGGACACGGTTTTCAGCGCCGCCGGGACGATGTGGACGACGTGGTATTTATGCTCCTGCAGGTACCTCAAGAAGGCGGGCAGCATCTCGGCTGTCCGCATTTGCGGATCATGCAGCAGGATAATTCCCTTGCGGTGGCCTTCGAGCCGCCCGGTGAGCAGCTTGAGTTCCTCCTCGGGGGTCATCTTGTTCCAATCGCTGGCCCAGAAATCGGCTCCGAACACCGCGATACCGCGCTTTTCCAGGTGGTCCAGCAGGGCGGGTGTCGATTCGAAATAGGGGAACCGGAAGAACGGCGTGCTCGGAATCGTGCTCTCGGTGCCACGTAGGGCCTTCTGGATCGCTTCGATCCCCCGGTTGATGTTCGCCTCGGCCTGATCCAGCGGGAGTTTGTTGAGATGCGGATGGTCCCAGCTGTGATAGCCGATGGTGTGGCCGAGGCGCGCGATCTTGCGGACCATATCGGGATGATCGGCTGCGTTGCGGCCGACCATGAAGAAGGTTGCCTGCACGCATTCGGCCGCCAGCGCCGTCAGCACCTTGTCGGTGACCCCCGGCGTCGGTCCGTCGTCGAAGGTCAGCACGACCTCGCCATCCCTGAGCGGCAGGGTCTGCGGAAAGCTCTTCAGCCCGACGCGGGGATAGGTCGCAGGGTCGACCTCGAGCACACGTGAGGTGCCGAGCGCGTCCTTGCGCTGGCATTCGGCGGCGTGCGCCGAGCCGAACACTGCAACAGGCGCGAGCGCGACCAGCGCCGCGAAAGCCTTCCGGAGCGGTCGCGGTGCGCTCGACATCTTTCTCATTGCACTGGGCCCCACCGATTAGGTAATCCGTTCCGCACTCATCCAACCAGTTTTTCCCCTCCTGTCAAACCGGCGAAACACGGCATGGCCGAGAATTTCGACGTTGCCGAACCCGCCGAGGCCGATCCGCTGGCCCGGATGCCGATGCGGGACGAGGAGGGCGAGCTCCGCGGCGAATTCGTTGCGGCGATCACCCGGGCCATCCACGCCGCCGACCGGCCGCTGCTGTGCGAGGTGGTGGCGGAACTGCACGAGGCCGATCTCGGCGACCTGATTGCGGCGCTGGCGCCGGACGACCGCGTCACCCTGGTCGAGATCACCGGCGCCGATTTCGACTTCTCGGCGCTCAACGAGGTCGACGAGACCGTCCGCGAGGAAATCCTCGAGGAACTCGAGCCGGAGACGGTTGCCGAGGGCGTCCGAGAGCTCGAATCCGACGACGCCGTCGAGCTCCTGGAGAGCCTCGACGAAGAGGACCAGGAAGAGATCCTGGAGAAGCTGCCGGCGGCCGAGCGCGAGGACATCGAGCGCAGCCTGCTGTACCCGGAGAATTCCGCCGGCCGGCGGATGCAGACCGAGTTCATCGCGGTGCCGCCGGATTGGAATGTCGGGCAGGCGATCGACTACATGCGCGACACGCCGGATTTGCCCGACCGCTTCTACGAGATCTATGTGGTCGACGCCGACAGGCATTTGCTCGGCGCGGTGCCGCTCGACGTGCTGCTGCGCGCGCGCCGCCCGGTTCCGATCAAGGACCTGGTCGATGAGGACCGCCGCCGGGTCTCCGCGCTGGAGGACCAGGAAGAGGTCGCGCGGATGTTCGGCAAGTACAATCTGGTCGCAGCTCCGGTGGTCGACACCATCGACCGGCTGGTCGGCGTGATCACCATCGACGACGTCGTCGACGTGATCGAGGAGGAGGCCGACGAAGACTTGAAGGCGCTCGGCGGCGTCACCAGCGACGAAGAGCTGTCCGACACGGTGTGGACCATCGCCCGCGGCCGCTTCAACTGGCTCTTGGTCAATCTCGCCACCGCGTTCCTGGCCTCGTCGGTGCTCGGCCTGTTCGAGGGCCAGCTCGAGAAGATGGTGGCGCTCGCGGTGCTGGCGCCGATCGTGGCGAGCCAGGGCGGCAATGCCGCGACCCAGACCATGACGGTCGCGGTACGCGCGCTCGCCACCCGCGAGCTCGGCTCCTACAACGCGATGCGGGTGGTGCTGCGCGAGACCATGGTCGGGCTCGTCAACGGCATCGCCTTTGCCGTCATCACCGGCGTCGCCGCGGTGGCCTGGTTCAAGATCCCCGGCCTCGGCATCGTGATCGGGCTTGCGATCATCTGCAACCTGGTCGCCGGCGCGCTCGGCGGCATCCTGATCCCGATGGTGCTGGAACGGGTGCGGGCCGACCCCGCGGTCGCCTCCGGCACCTTCGTCACCACCGTCACCGACGTGGTCGGCTTCTTCTCGTTCCTCGGCATCGCCACGCTGTGGTTCGGCCTCAAGTAACGCGCTCGCGGGCAGGGCGGCGCATGGTTCGGGCGCGAGCCGCGCCGGGCCGCTTATCGTTAATCCGAACTTAACGCGCTTCATCGATGATGCCGCTATCTCCAAGGGGCCATCACGGGGGCCATCATGCAGCGGTTGCGGCTCAAGGCGGACGGACGGATCGTCGAATTGCGCGACGGGCAGGAAATCCCGCTCGTGCCCGCACATCCCGACCAGGCGATGCAGCCTGCAGCCGCGCAACCGGCCGTACGCGATCTGCGCCGCCGGGCCCAGCTCACCCAGCTGGAATTCGCCGCCAAGCTCGGCGTACCCGTGGAGACCATCCGCAACTGGGAGCAGGGCAAGCGCGCGCCGCGCGGACCTGCCCGCGCGCTGCTCGCCGTGATCGCCCATTCGCCGGAGACGGTGTTCGCCGCGCTGTCGAGCGAGCCGACGGCGGCTTGAGCGGCTAGGGCGCGCTCCCCCCATCATTGCTGCAATCTCGGTGTCGTCCCTGCGAAAGCAGGGACCCATACTCCGCGGCCCGTGTTGTGAACGGGACTCGTCGTTCGACCGTCCCGCAACAAAGCCGATCTGTGGTTATGGGTCCCTGCTTTCGCAGGGACGACAGCGAGTGTGTTGCACGACCGGGAGTCAAACTTCCACATTCTCGCGACACGATTTGCCCGAGCTTTGCTCTTCGTTTCGCCGCTCTGGAAACAGAGGGCGCAGGGAAAGCCGGGTGCCGATCGCACCCGTGGGTCCCGCGTAATAATAAACGCGGGAGGTAGGACCACAGGTGTAACCGGAAACGACCCGGCTTTCCCTGCGCGATGGGTTACGGCTTATACGTGCTCTCCCCGGTGAGACTGGGCTTGTTTGTCACCGTCTTCACAACGCGCATCGCGCAATGCGAAGAGACACCTGCCGCTAGGGCGTCAGGACCACACGACTTCACCGTCCACCTCAGTCACGCGTCGTCGGTCGTGACCTCGGCGTCCATCGCATCTCACCGCAACACTCCTGACGATGCGCAGCGCCCCTCGATCGGGTGAGACGGGTTATTCATACATTGAGTTGCCTTTCGGATAAAGCGAAATATTTTTGCTCCGAGGGCTTGACCCGTCGGGCAACTCAGTGATCGGCAATTTCCGGGCAGCAGGACTGTTTGGCTCTTGGTGCGCAGCAGGACTGCTGTTCCTGCAGCCATCGGTCGCGCGGCTTGCAACTCGACGGGCGCGCCGAGAGATAGACCCGGATCGCCGCGTCGCCGGCATCCATGCGTTCCGCCCGATAGATCTGCATCGGCCGAACACCGTCGCTCACCTCAAAGGTCAGCCTGGCTTGCGGGTCGAAGCCGACCGCCTCGTCGACCTTGCGGATGATCGCAAGAAACTTTCCGGCCGGCATGTGGCCGCGGTTGTCCTCCTCGATGTCCCAGAGCTGAATGAAGGTCTCGCTCCAGCTCTCCGGGTTCGCGCCGCAATCGAGCGCCCTGGACGAACCGGTCTTGACTTCGGTCACGTGGTAGCTGGGGCGGACGTCCCGGCCGTCGTAGCTGAATATCAGCGGCTTCTCCTTGTGCGCCTCGAGGCTGGAAAGGAGGCTGCGGATGACAGCTCTTCCACCGGAAGCAGGGCGCCGACGATCGAACGGGTATTGGCAAGCGTGTCCATGGCTGCTATCTTCATTTCAATGATTATTGAATTGTAGGATTATCGAAAGATGGAGGAGCGTCAAGCCCGAACCGCGTTTGCCGCGCTGTCGCAGGAAACGCGGCTGCGGATCGTGCGGCTGCTGGTCCAGGCGGGTCCCGAGGGGATGGCCGCGGGTGCGATTGCGGAGGCGGTCGAGGTGTCGCCATCCAACGTGTCGTTCCATCTGAAGGACCTCGAGCACGCCGGCATGATCGTGCCACGCCGCGAGGCGCGCTCGATCATCTACTCGGCGGATTTCACCGGTTTGCGCGACCTCATCGCCTTCCTGATGAAGGATTGCTGCGCGGGCCACCCGGAGATCTGCGCGCCGGCGCTCGCCGCTGCCCAGTGCAAGCCTTCCACGGGGAAGAAGGCGCGTGCCTGATGCGCGATTTCGATCTGCCACGGCGCCTTGCGGCTGAATGTCTCGGCACGTTGCTTCTGGTCGCGACCGTCGTTGGCTCCGGCATCATGGCAGAGGCCTTGACCAAGGACGTGGCGCTGGCGCTGCTCGGCAACACGCTGCCGACCGGCGCCATTCTGGTGGTGCTGATCACAATCCTTGGACCGATATCCGGCGCGCATTTCAATCCGGCGGTCACGCTGGTGTTCACGCTCAAGGGCGAACTCCGCCCGCCGCACGCCGCGCAGTACGTCGCGGTGCAGGTGCTCGGGGGAATCCTGGGTGCGATGGTCGCGCATGCCATGTTCGGCCTGCCGCTCCTGGAGTTCTCCGCCAAGGCGAGGACCGGGTTCCCGCAGTGGTTTGCGGAATTCGTTGCCGCGTTCGGATTGGTCGCAACGATCATCGGTGGCCTGCGGTTTCGTGAGGCCGCTATCCCATGGCTGGTCGGGCTCTACATCACGGCCGCCTACTGGTTCACCGCGTCCACGTCTTTCGCCAACCCGGCTGTTGCCATCGCGCGATCATTCACCGATACGTTTTCCGGTATCCGCGCGCAGGATCTGCCGGGATTTATCGTCGCCGAGATTCTGGGGGCGATGGTCGCGCTGGCGCTGATGACGTGGCTCCTGCGGCAGAGCGAAACGAAGATGGAAGCAATCCGATGACGATCACGATCTACCACAATCCCGATTGCGGGACGTCGCGCAACGCCCTCGCCATGATCCGCCAAAGCGGGGAGGAGCCGGAGATCGTCGAGTATCTCAAGACGCCGCCCGCGCGCGACACGCTGATCTCGCTGATCGCGGCCATGGGCATGACGCCCCGCGCCCTGCTCCGCGAGAAGGGCACGCCTTATGCGGCGCTCGACCTTGCCAATCCGAAATGGAGCGACGACGAGTTGATCGATTTCATGATCGCGCATCCGATCCTGATCAATCGGCCGATCGTGGTCTCGCCGAACGGCGTGAAACTGTGCCGGCCGTCCGAGGCCGTGCTTGAACTTCTCGCCACTGACATTGGCCAGTTCGTCAAGGAAGACGGAGAAGTGGTTCCGCCCAGGACGCCGGGTGCGCGCGCCGGATGAGCCGCCGTGCAGACAACGTCCTGATCGTTGCGCTCGGGACCACGCAAACCCTTGCCTGGGCGTCGAGCTATTATCTGCCCGCCATCCTCGCGGACCCGATTGCGCGGGACCTCGGCATCTCGACGAACTGGCTGTTCGCCGCGTTCTCGATGGCGCTCGTGATCTCCGGGCTGCTCGGTCCGCGGGTCGGCCGCCAGATCGACCGGATGGGGGGACGCGAGGTGCTCTGCGCGTCCAACCTCATTCTGGCGTCGGGGCTGATCCTGCTCGGGCTGTCGCAGAGCGGCGTGCTGATGGCGGTGAGCTGGTTGTTGCTCGGCGTCGGCATGGGCCTTGGCCTGTATGATGCAGCCTTCGCGGCGCTCGGGCGCATTTACGGCAGCGCCGCCCGCCGCTCCATCACAGGCATTACCCTGATCGCGGGTTTTGCCAGCACCATCGGCTGGCCGCTGAGTGCGTGGGGGCTCGCAACCATCGGCTGGCGCTGGACCTGTTTCGGCTGGGCCGCGGCGCACATTCTGATCTGCTTGCCGCTCAATGGCTTCCTGATTCCCAGGCTGAAGCGGGAGCATCGGATCGCGGCCGACACGCCGAAGCCGCACATTCCCGTCGACCGCGCGATGGTGTTGCTCGCCTTTGCCTTCGCCGCCGCCTGGAGCGTGACGTCGGCGATGGCGGTTCATCTGCCGCGAATTCTGGAGTCGCTCGGTGCGACGCAGGCGCAGGCGATTGCGGCGGGCGCACTGATCGGTCCGGCGCAGGTGGCGGCGCGCATTGTCGAAGCGAGCCTGCTGAAGCGGTTCCACCCGCTCTGGTCAGCGCGCCTGGCCTGCATCACACATCCCTTGGGCGCCTGCGTCATCGGCCTGTTCGGCGGCGGCTTCGCTGGAATCTTCGCGCTGTTGCACGGCGCGGGGAATGGAATCCTGACGATCGCGCGCGGCACGCTGCCGCTGGCGATATTCGGTCCGAAGGACTACGGCTACCGCCTGGGACTGCTCGGCGCGCCGTCGCGACTGTCTCAAGCCCTCGCGCCCCTTCTATTCGGATTCCTGATTTCGCCGCTCGGCGGCTATACGCTTGCGGTCACGTCGGCCCTCAGCCTGGCCGCGCTGCTGGCATTGATCGCGCTCAAGGCCGCGCCGAAGGCTTAGCGGTAGCGGATGGCGGCGGCATCGGTGTCGGCAGGGCGGCCGATCCGCGCACTCCTTCGGCTCGATCTCAATCGTGCCGACACCCCTAGGGAGGTCCAGCGCCGCCTGACGAGCCATAGACCTGGCCGTTGGCGAAGCTTGCGTCGGCAGCGGCAAGTTGCACGTAGATCGATGCCAGCTCGACGGGCTGGCCGGGTCGGCCGAGAGGGGTATGTCCGCCGAAGTTTTCCAGCTTCTCCATCGATGCCCCGCCGGACACTTGCAGCGGGGTCCAGATCGGTCCCGGCGCGACGGCGTTGACACGAATGCCCTTTGGTCCGAGCTGCTTTGCCAGCGACTTCACGTAGTTCATCGTCGCAGCCTTGGTCTGGGCATAGTCGTATAGGTCGGGCGAGGGATCGTAGGCTTGCTCCGAAGCCGTACCGATGATCACCGCGCCCGGCTTGAGATGCGGCAGCGCGGCCTTGATGATCCAGAACGGCGCATAGACATTGGTCTTCATCGTCGCGTCGAAATCTTCCGAAGAGACGTCCAGGATGGACTCGCGCGCTTGCTGCCGGGCTGCGTTGTTGACGATGATGTCGAGGCCGCCAAGCCCGTCGATCGTGCGCTTGACTAGCTCCTTGCAAAAACCTTCGTCGCGAAGATCGCCGGGGATTGCAAGACCGTTGCGCTTCTCCGCCCTGATCAGGCCGATGACCTCCACCGCATCGGGCTCTTCCGAAGGAAAATAGTTGATGGCGACGTCGGCGCCCTCGCGCGCGAAGGCGATCGCGGCGGCGCGCCCCATGCCGGAGTCGCCACCCGTGATCAGCGCCTTGCGCCCGGCGAGCCGGCCCGAGCCGCGATAGCTTCGTTCGCCATGATCCGGCCGCGGCTCCATCTTGCTTGCAAGACCGGGCCAGGGCTGGCTTTGCCGCCTGAACGGCGGTTTCGGATATTTGCTGGTCGGGTTCTCGAGCGGCTTGCTGGCCATTGGCTGCTGTCCTTTCCGAAAGGGCTGATGGCCTAACCGGCGGGACGGGGAATCGTTGCTAACGCCTGGGGATGGAGCGCTGGGGCGAAGGTCGCCCGCTAGTTGCGATCCGTACCCTTCATGCGCCGGACCGTGTCGATGAACGCCTTGATGATCGGGGAGTGGGCTCGCCCGCTGTGATGGGCGATGCTGTACTGGGTCTTGATGGTGCGGTCGCTGATCTCCAGCGCGCGCAGATTGGGGTGCGGCACGAATTCGAAGTCGGCGACGACGCTGATGCCGAGGCCGCGCTCGACCGCCTTCCACACGCCCTCGCGGCTCTCGATCTCGAACACCGGCTCGATCCGGATGCCCTCGGCTTGCATCGTGGCCTCGAACGCGCGCCGCGTGGTCGAGCCGCGCTCGCGCAGCACGATGGGCTGGTCGGCCAGCTCGCGCAGCCTGACCGACTTGCGCTTGAACCAGGGATGATCGCGGTTGACGAACACGATCACGCGGTGGGTGCGGTAGGGGATCATGGTGACGCGCGAATCCTCCGGCACCTCCGCCAGGATCGCGACGTCGGCCTCGAAGTCGACGATGTGGCGGAAGGTGCGTTCGGAATTGCCGAGCAGGGTCGAGATCTGCACTTCCGGATGATCGCGCTTGAATGCCGCGATGATCTCGGTGGCATGAAACGGTCCGACGGTCGCGACCCGCAGGTGTCCCTTGGTGGCCTTGCCGTGTGCGGCCAGGAGGTCGTGGGCCTCGTCGCAGAACGTCATGATGCCGCGGGTGATCTCGAACAGCGCGGCGCCGGCCTCGGTGAGTTCGGTGTGCCGCGGCTTCCGGATCAAAAGCTCGACGCCGTAGCTCTCTTCCAGCTCCTTGACCTGGATGGTCAGCGTCGGCTGCCCGACATTGAGCACGCGCGAGGCCGCGGTGAAGCCGCCATGAGCGGCGACCGCGTGGAAGGCGCGAAGCTGGCTGAACACTATTGACATAATCAATAGAACGCATCCGCAGAATGAATTTGTCAATAGCAGCCGGCGCCGTACCTTCGCGCCAAACGGAGGACGCGCTGATGGACTGGATTTATTCCAACCCGGTGAGGATCGAATTCGGAGTCGACAGCTTCGACAAGCTGCCGGGACTGATCGACAAGCGCGCCTATGCGCTCGTGACCTATGGCGAGCCGGTCTTTGACGAGCTCGAGCGGCGACTGCGCGCCGCGGCGGGACCATCGGTCCTGACCATCCGCGACGTCGCGCCCAATCCGGACTACCGCCTGCTCACCGAACAGACCGCGCGTTTTGCCGGCCTCGCGAGGCAGCCCGAGGTGATCGTCGCGCTCGGCGGCGGTTCGGTGATCGACTCCGCAAAGGTGTTCGCGGCCGCCGGCGGCGACTTCGCGACCGTCAAAACCTATCTGGAGACGCAGCAGGGCGCCGAGCGTCTCGCGGCGATCCCGATCATCGCGGTGCCGACCACTGCGGGCACCGGCAGCGAAGTGACCTGCTGGGGCACGGTGTGGGACGAGGCCAACGGCAAGAAATACTCGCTGGCGCGTGCGTCGCTTTATCCGACCCATGCGGTGATCGATCCGCGCCTGATGCTCGGCAAGCCGCAGCTTCTCACCATCAGCACCGGGCTCGACGCGCTGTCGCATGCACTGGAGAGCATCTGGAACCTCAACAACAACCCGGTGTCGGCCAACCACGCGGTGGCCGCGGCGCGCAGCATCCTCGACGTGCTGCCGAAGCTCGCCAATGACCTCGGCGATCTCGAGCTGCGCAGCCGCATGGCGCAGGCGGCGCTGTTCGCGGGCCTCGCGTTCTCCAACACCAAGACCGCGATCGCGCATTCGCTGTCCTATCCGATCACGCTGCGGCACGGCGTGCAGCACGGCATCGCCTGCTCGTTCTCGCTGCCGATGGTGCTGCGGAGCGTCAAAGGGGCGGGCGGGCTCTGCGAGGACAGCTTGAGGCAGATCTTCGGCGCCGATCTGGCGCGGGCCGCCGACGATCTCGAGGATTTCATGGCTCGGCTCGGCATCTCCTGCAATCCGGCCGCCTACAGGATCGAGCGCGCCGAATGGCACGCACTGATCGCGGACTCGCTCGAGGGCGAGCGCGGCCGCAACTTCCTGGGATCGAAGGAACGGCTGATCGAGGCAGCGCAGACGCAGCGGACGCCCAGCGCGGTGAACGCGTGACGACACCGCAGTGACAAGGAGAGGCATCATGCAAGACAAGCGCAAGACAATCACCGTCAACGGGCGCCGTTACGAAGCGCCGACGCGGCCAACCGTCGTGATCTGCCTCGACGGTTCGGAGCCCGGCTATATCGAGCAGGCGATCGAGGCCGGCGTCGCGCCGACCTTCGCGCGCTTCATGAAGGAGGGCGCGCATGTCCATGCCGCCAGCGTGATCCCGAGCTTCACCAATCCGAACAACCTCTCGATCATCACCGGGCGGCCGCCCGCGGTGCACGGCATCGCCGGCAACTACTTCTACGACACGGCGAACAACGCCGAGGTCATGATGAACGATCCGAAGTTCCTGCGCGCACCGACCATCCTGGCCGGTGTCCATGACGCCGGCTACAAGGTCGCCGCCGTCACCGCCAAGGACAAGCTGCGCACCTTGCTTGCGTACGGTCTGGACTATTCCAGCGGCCGCGCCATCGCCTTCTCGTCGGAGAAGGCCGACCAGGCCACCAGGGCCGCCAACGGCATCGGCGACGTGCTCGACTTCGTCGGCCTGCCGCTGCCCGAAGTCTACTCGGCCGATCTGTCGCGCTTCGTGTTCGCGGCCGGCGTCAAGCTGGTCGAGCGCTACCGTCCCGATCTGATGTACCTGTCGACCACCGACTACATCCAGCACAAGGTCGGGCTCGGCACCAAGATCGCCAACGACTTCTACGCGATGATCGACGGCTATCTTGCGAAGCTCGATGCGCTCGGCTGCAACATCGTGGCGACCGCCGACCACGGCATGAACGACAAGTTCCTGCCCGACGGCAAGCCCGACGTGATCTACCTCCAGGATGTCATGGACGACTGGACCGGAAAGGGCGCGGCGCGGGTGATCCTGCCGATCACCGATCCCTATGTCGCCCATCACGGCTCGCTCGGCTCGTTCGCGACCATCTACACGCCGGAGGGCGCCAACGTCGACACGCTGCTGTCGCGGCTGCGTGCGACCGGGGGCATCGAGATCGCGCTGACGCGCAACGAGGCCTGCGCCAGGTTCGAGCTGCCGCCGGACCGGATCGGCGACATCGTCGTGATCTCGACCAGGCACAAGGTGCTGGGCACCAGCGAGTCGCGTCACGATCTCTCGGGCCTGACCGAGCCGCTGCGCTCGCATGGCGGGCTGACCGAGGAGCGGGTGCCGCTGATCGCCAACCGCAGGATCGCGCTGCCCGCCGGTCACGCCCTGCGCAATTTCGACGCCTTCGACGTCGCGCTCAACCGCATCCAGTGACGCATTCGGACCCCAAGGACAGTGCCATGAACATCCAGAGCCCGGCCGTTCGCCACGAGCAGATGCGGATCGCAGGCAGCCTCGTCGACACCGACGAGCATGTCGAGGTTTTCAATCCCTACACCAACAAGGTGGTGGGCACGGTCCCGGCGGCGCGGCCGGAGCATGTGCGCAGCGCCTTCGCCAGGGCGGCCGCGTTCAAGCCGAAGCTGACGCGCTACGAGCGCCAGCGCATCCTGCTGCGCACCGCCGAGATCCTGGCCGGACGCAAGGAGGAATTCGCGCGGCTGATCACGGCCGAGTCCGGGCTGTGCTGGAAGGATTCGCTCTACGAGGCCGGCCGCGCGTATGACGTCTATTCCTTTGCCGGCCAGCTCGCGATCAAGGACGACGGCGAGACGTTCTCCTGCGATATCAGCTTGCAGGGCAAGGCGCGCAAGATCTTCACGACGCGCACGCCGTTGCTCGGTGCGATCTCGGCGATCACGCCCTTCAACCATCCGCTCAACATGGTGAGCCACAAGATCGCGCCGGCGATCGCGACCAACAACCGCGTGGTGCTGAAGCCGACCGAGCTGACGCCTTTGACCGCGCTCGCGCTCGCCGACGTGCTCTACGAGGCCGGGCTGCCGCCCGAGATGCTGTCGGTGGTGACGGGCAATCCGCATTCGATGGGGGATGCGATGATCACCGATCCGGACGCCGATCTCGTGACCTTCACCGGCTCGGTCAGGGTTGGCAAGCACATCGCTAGCAAGGCCGGCTACAAGCGCCTGGTGCTCGAGCTCGGCGGCAACGATCCGCTGATCGTGATGGAGGACGCCGACCTCGACAAGGCGGCCGAGCTCGCGGTCACCGGCGCCACCAAGAATTCCGGCCAGCGTTGCACGGCCGTGAAGCGCATTCTCTGCGTCGAGGCGGTCGCCGACGATTTTGCCGCGCTGGTGCTGAAGAAGGCACGCAAGCTGAAATGCGGCGACCCGCTGGATCCGACGGTCGACGTCGGCACCGTGATCCACGAGGGCGCGGCGAAGGAATTCGAGCGCCGCGTCAATGCCGCCGTCGCCGACGGCGCCGAGCTGTTGCACGGCAACGCTCGCGACGGCGCGCTCTATCCGCCGACCGTGGTGGACCGGATTCCCTACACCAGCGAGCTGGTGATGCAGGAGACCTTCGGGCCTGTGATCCCGATCATCCGCGTGCCCAACGACATCGACAGCGTGATCCGGATCTCGAACGCGACCGCGTTCGGCCTGTCGTCGGGCGTCTGCACCAACCGGCTCGATTACATCACGCGGTTCGTCAATGAGCTCGACGTCGGCACCGTCAATGTCTGGGAAGTGCCGGGCTACCGGATCGAGATGTCGCCGTTCGGCGGGATCAAGGATTCCGGCCTTGGCTACAAGGAAGGCGTGCAGGAGGCGATCAAGAGCTTCACCAACGTCAAGACCTATTCGTTGCCCTGGCCGGTCTAGAGCAGCGCGTTCGACGAGGGCCGCACGCGGACAACAAGAGCAACGCGGCGGCTGACTGCGATCAACCAAACAAGGGGAGGCCTCAATGTCGATCACGTTCAGTCCGTCGGGCGTCGGCTCGGTCGGAGTCCAGAATCCGGAGCTTGCGACATCGTTCCGCCGCGCGCAGTGGCGGATGCTGTTCGCGGCGATGTTCTGCTATCTGTTCTTCTACACCGGGCGGCAAACCTTCGGCTTCGCCATTCCCGGCATCCAGGCCGAGTTCGGCGTCACCAAGGAAGCGCTGGGCTGGGCCAGCGCGGCGCTGCTCTGGTGCTACGCGGTCGGGCAGGCGATCAACGGCAATCTCGGCGACAAGTTCGGCGGCCGCCGCGTGATGAGCGCCGGCGCGATCCTCTCCTTCATCATGAACTGGGCCACCAGCCTCTCGACCGGCATCGTCAGCCTCACCGCGTTCTGGGGCATCAACGGCTATTTCCAGTCGATGGGATGGGCTCCGGGCAGCCGGTTGCTGTCGAACTGGTGGGGCCGCCACGAGCGCGGCACGGTCTACGGGCTCTATACATTCGCGGCCGGTCTCGCCTCGGTGCTGTCGTTCGTCACCTCGCTGGTCGTGGTCGGCTACTTCCAGCTCGACTGGCGCTGGATCTTCCGCATCCCGGTCGTGCTGCTGCTGCTCGGCGGCATCGCGTTCTATCTGATCGCGCGCGAGAAGCCCGAGGACATGGGCTTTGCCTCGCCGCATGACGAGGCCGACGACGTCGCCGCTGCGGAAGCCGCGGTCAGCGCCAACGAGGGCTCGCTGGCGCGCTACAAGGCGGTGCTGTCGAACTGGCGCCTCTTGGTCGCCGGCGTTGCGATCGGCTTCCAGAACGCGGCGCGCTACGGCCTCTTGGTGTGGGTGCCGGTGCACTTCCTCGGCAGCAACTGGGCCAAGGCCGGCGCCGCCTCGGTGATCGATCCGCGCTGGATCAGCATCGCGCTGCCGGTCGGCATGGCGGTCGGCGCGTTCAGCAATGGCTGGGTCTCGGACAAGGTGTTCGGCTCGCGCCGCTACCTCGCCATCGTGCTCTACATGGCGCTCGCCGCGGTCACCTCGCTGTGCATGTACGCGATCCCGACCTCGGACGTCGTTCTCGGGATGACCGTGCTGTTCCTGTGCGGCTTCTTCACTTACGGGCCGCAATCCTCGTTCTGGGCGCTATGCCCCGATCTGGTCGGCCACAAGCGGGCAGGGACCGCGACCGGGGTGATGAACTTCTTCGCCTACCTGTTCGCAGGTCTCGGCGAGCCGATGATCGGCCACTTCATGGACAAGCATAACCAGACCTCGCTGGTGTTCCTGGTGGTTGCTGTCTGCGCGACCTCCAGCGCGGTGGTGGCGGCCTTCATCCGCCGCTGACGAACGATCCGCATCAGCGGCTCACCACAGGTCCGCGCTTCCGACGGGAAGCGCGGACCACTGTTTTTGGAATGAGCAGAACGCCGTTGTGCGTGCGATCGCTGCAGCCGCACCGCGGGGACCAATTCCCCGAAATTGCCTGGCTCGAGCGGTGATCTGACGCTCAATCCCTCATCACCGGCTGACCAAAATCGATGCATGAAATGATAAATATCACGTAATATCAATATGATATAAAAAATTGCATGCAGAATACAAAATGTGCTTGTCCCGTTTGCCGCCTTGAAGCAGACTTCGCGCAGGGCAGGAGAGGCCGGCGACCGTCAAGGACGAGGGGTGCGGCAGGGCAAAACAATCTGTCGGGAGGAGCGAGCAATGAGCGATCAGGTGTCCACCATCGCAATGGCAGATACGGCAAAGCCTTCCGGCGTGCGCTGGAAGATCTTCCTGCTCATGCTGTTCCTGATCTCGATCAACTATATCGATCGTGCCTCGCTCTCGGTCGCGATGCCGGTCATCGCCAAGGAGTTCGATATCGATCCGGCGATGCAGGGCCTGATCCTGAGCTCGTTCTTCTGGACCTACGCGCTGATGCAGGTGCCGGGCGGCATGCTCGCCGATCGCTTCAAGCCGCGTATCGTGATCGCGCTCGCGACGCTGTTCTGGGGCTTCTTCCAGGCGCTGGCGGCGCTGTCCACCAGCTGGATGCTGTTGCTGCTGACCCGGCTCGGGCTCGGCGCGTCGGAAGCGCCGATCTATCCGGCGGGCGGCAAGCTCAACGCGATCTGGATGACGCAGACCGAGCGCGGCCGCGGCGCCACCTTGCTGGACGGCGGCGCACCGCTTGGTGCGGCGCTCGGCTCGATCGTGATCGCCTGGTTGATGGCGGCGTTCAGCTCCTGGCGCGTCGCCTTCGTCATCGCCGGCGTCGGCACCATGCTGTGCGGGCTATGGGCCTGGTACTATATCCGCAACGTGCCGCGCGAGCATCCCTCGGTCAACGAAGCCGAGGCGCGCTATCTCGAGGAGGCGCACGCGATCGAGGATGCGGCGACGCCGCCGTCCTCGGGCGCAAGCTGGATGGCGTATTTCCGGTTTCGCTCGGTGTGGTGCATGTGCCTCGGCTGGATGTTCTTCAACACCACGTTCTACGGGCTGCTGACCTGGATGCCGACCTACCTGTTCAAGGTGCACGGCTTCGACATCAAAGCGCTGGGCGGCGCGTCCTTCATCATCTTCTTCGCAGGCTTTGTCGGCGAGCTGGTCGGCGGCTGGATCGGCGATAACTGGCGGGAGCGGGGTGGGTCGCCCAACACCGTGTTCCGCACGCTGTTCGGCATCGCGGCGATCATGGCGACGGTGTCGATCTTCCTCGTCGCCTACGTCACCAACGCGGTCGCGGTCGTGGTGCTGCTGTCGACGACGCTGTTCTTCCTGCGCTGGTGCGGCATGTACTGGGCGATCCCGTCGGCGCTGGCGGGCCGCGGCAAGTCCGGCTTCCTCGGCGGCTGCATGAATCTCGGCGGCAACATCGCCGGCATCACGACGCCCCTGATCGTCGGCTTCATCGTGCAGGCCACCGGCTCCTACTTCCTGGCCCTGATGTATTTCGCCGCCGCGGGCATTGCGCTGTTGATCTGCTCGACCCTGATCGATTACAGCCGCAAGCTCCCGGTCTAGAACGGATGCGGTCGAATCCGCCAAGGGTTCGGCCGCGTGATGAGGCTCACCAATGACACGTCCTATCAGGCTCGGCATGCTGACGCCGTCGTCGAATACCGCGCTCGAGCCGATCACCTGCGCGATGCTATCGGGGATCGACGACGTCTCGGCGCATTTCTCGCGCTTCAAGGTGACCGAGATCGCGCTGTCGGAACAGGCGCTGCGCCAGTTCGACGCCAGCGAGATTCTTCGCGCGGCAGAGTTGCTCGCCCATGCCAGGGTCGACGTCATCGCCTGGAACGGCACCTCGGCGAGCTGGCTCGGTTTCGATCGCGACGAGAGCCTGTGCGAGCAGATCACGGCGGCGACCGGGATCAAGGCCTGTACCACGGTGCTGGCCTATCGCGACCTGTTGCGGCGGATCGGCGCCAGCCGCATCGGGCTGGTGACGCCATATCGCACGGATGTGCAGGAGCGGATCATTGCCAATTGGAATTCGCAAGGGCTGCATTGTTTTGCCGAGCGGCATCTGTCGCTGCAGGACAATTTCTCCTTTGCCGAGGTCGGCGAGGCCGAGGTCGCAAAGCTGATCGAGGAGGTGGTGCGCGAGGGCTGCGATGCCGCCGTCGTGCTCTGCACCAACATGCGCGGCGCCGGCGCGGCCGAGCGGCTGGAGCGCGGATTTGGCGTCCCGGTGCTGGACTCGATAGCGGTGACGCTGTGGGCGTGCCTTGCCGCGGCCGGCTGCGATCCGTCGCGCGTGCAGGGCTGGGGCAGCCTGTTCTCGAACAGCCATCTGCGCGCGGCCACTGCGATCCACGTGGGAGGGCGCGATCTCCAATCATGACAGTGAAGGCAAGCGGTGACTGAACCCAAGGCGACCAGACGGAACAAGGAACCCAAGCGCGCGATGACCGCGCTGCAACGGCGCCGCCTGCGTGTGCCGCGGGTCGGGCTGCACGAGCAGGCAGCGGCGCGGCTGCGCACCATGATCGTGCGCGGCGAGCTGGCGCCGGGGCAATCGTTGGGGGAGGCGGACCTGTCCGACGCGCTCGGCGTCTCGCGCACGCCGCTGCGCGAGGCGCTGAAGCAATTGGCGAGCGAGGGCCTGGTCGAATTGCGGCTCAACCACAGCGCGGTGGTGGCGCCGTTCCGCCGCGCCGAGCTCGCCGAACTGTTCGAGGCTGTCAGCGGCATCGAACGCTGCGCCGCCGAGCTCGCCGCGCTGCGCATGGAGCCGGAAGACTTCGAGCGGCTCGCGGTGCTGCAGGACAAGATCGAGTGGCATCACGGCCGCGGCGAGCTGCGCGAGTATTTCCAGACCAATCAGCAGATCCATTCGGCGATCGTCGGCTTCGCCCGCAATGCGGTGCTGAAGGCGACGCACGAGGCGCTGCTGGCGCGGGCCGAGCGCGCGCGCTTCTTCGCGCTGTCGGTGCTGGGCCGCTGGGATGAATCGGTGCGGGAGCACCAGGAGATTCTGTCCGCGCTGAAGCGCCGCGATGCGGCGCGGGCCGGGCAGATACTGGCCCACCACGTGCGCCGCACCGGCGAGATCGTCGCCGAGACGCTGGATGCCAAGACACTGGATGCCAAGACGCCGGATGCCGAGGCGGACGGCGCCGCGGCACCGGAGGCACCGGCAAGGCCGCGCGGCCGCAAGACGAGGAACGTTGCGCCATGAAGATCCTGCTGCTCAATCCCAATACGACGGCTGATGTGACGGATCTGCTCCATGCCGCCGGCAGCAAGGCGGCGTCGGTCGGCACCGAACTCGTGTCGCTTACCGCCGCGCGCGGTGTGCCTTATATCGCGACCCGCGCCGAGGCCCAGATCGGCGGCGCGATCGCGCTGGAGATGCTGGCCGAAGCCGGCCCCGGCGTCGATGCCGCTGTCATCGCGGCGTTCGGCGATCCCGGCCTGTTCGGCGCGCGTGAGCTGTTCGCCTTTCCGGTGGTGGGATTGGCTGAAGCTGCGATGCTCACGGCCTGCATGCTCGGCCGCCGGTTTGCGATCGTCACCTTCGCCGGCGCGCTGGCGCCCTGGTACGAGGAATGCGTCGCCATGCACGGGCTGAGCTCGCGCTGCGCCGGCATCCGCACGCTTGACGGCGGCTTCCAGTCGATCTCGGAGGTGCAGGCCGAGAAGGAGGAGCTGCTGGTCGCGCTGGCCAACCGCGCTGTCGAGCAGGACAGCGCCGACGTCGTCATTCTGTCGGGCGCGCCGCTCGCCGGACTCGCGGTAAAAGTCCGCGACCGCATTCCGGTGCCGGTGGTCGATCCGGTCGCGGCGGCGGTGCGGCAGGCGGAGACGCTCGCCGTGCTCAAGCCGCGCAAGGCGGTGGCCGGCACCTTCCGCCGTCCCGATCCGAAGCCGACGCGCGGGCTGGCCGAGCCACTCGCCGCAATCATCGAACACCGCTCACCGAAGGAGGGAACAAACTGATGTCCTTCGACACCATCATCCGCGGTGGCACCGTGGTGACCGCTGCCGACACCTTCGCCTGCGACGTCGGAATTAGCGGCGGCAAGATCACGGCGCTCGGTCATGATCTCGGCGATGCGGCCACGATCATCGACGCCACCGACCGCCTGGTGCTGCCCGGCGGCATCGACAGCCATGTCCACTTCGCCCAGCCGTCCGGCGACGGCATCGTGATGGCCGACGGCTTTGCCAGCGGCACGCGATCGGCGGCGTTCGGCGGCAACACCACCGTGCTGCCGTTCTGTCTGCAGGAGAAGGGCCAGACGTTGCGCGAGGCGCTGAAGCATTACCATTCGCTGGCCGAAGGCGAGTGCCATGTCGACGTCGCCTTCCATCTCATCCTCACCGATCCGACCGAGCATGTGCTGGGCCAGGAGCTGCCGGCGCTGGTCGAGGACGGCTACACCTCGCTAAAGGTCTTCATGACCTATGAGGGCCTCGCGCTATCGGACCGCGAGCTGCTCGAAACCATGTCGGTCGCGCGCGAGACCGGCGCCATGCTGATGGTGCACGCGGAGAATTTCGACGCCATCCGCTTCCTGACCGACCGGCTCGAGCGCGCCGGCAACACCGCACCACGCTTTCATGCGACCTCGCGGCCGATCCCGGTCGAGCGCGAGGCCACCCATCGCGCGATCTCGCTGTCCGAGCTCGTCGACGTGCCGATCATGATCGTGCATGTCTCGAATCGCGAGGCGATGGACGAAATCCGGCGCGCACAGCAGCGGGGCTTGCGGGTAATGGGCGAGACCTGTCCGCAGTATCTGATGCTGACCGAAAAGGATCTCGATCAGCTCAATATGGAAGGCGCAAAATACGTCTGTTCGCCGCCGCCGCGCGACGTCGCCAGCCAGCAGGCCTGCTGGGAGGGGTTGCAGCAGAAGGTGTTCTCGGTGTTCTCGTCGGACCATTGTCCGTTCCGTTACGACGACCCGCAGGGCAAGCTTGCGCCGAAAGGGCGTACCAGCTTCCGCTGGGTGCCGAACGGAATCCCGGGTGTGGCGACGCGGCTGCCGATCCTGTTCTCCGAGGGCGTGGTGAAGGGGCGGATCGACCTCAACAGCTTCGTCGCCTTCAGCGCCACCAACCACGCCAAGATCTACGGCCTCTATCCGCGCAAGGGCACGATCGCGGTCGGCTCGGACGCCGACATCGCGCTGTGGGACCCGAAGCGCAAGCTGACGATCCGTCACGAGCTGATCCACGACGGCGCGGACTACACGCCCTATGAGGGGCTCGAGGTCACGGGCTGGCCGGTGCTGACCATGGTGCGCGGCAAGGTGGTCGTCGATAACGGTGCGCTCATTGGCGGCAAGGACCACGGCACCTATCTGCCGCGCGCCAAGCCGCCGAAGGCCGCGACCATTCCGTAACGCGACCATCCCGTAACAAGCAAAGAGAGAAGGCAGGAGATCAACATGCCCTATGCTGTGACAGACGACGGAGTGCGGCTTTATTTCGAGGAGACCGGATCGGGGCATCCGGTGATCCTGGTCCACGAGTTCGCAGGCGACTTGCGCAGCTACGAGCCGCAGATGCGGCACTTCGGCAAGCGCTTCCGGACCATCGCCTACAATGCGCGCGGCTTTCCGCCGTCGGATGTGCCCGAGCAGGTCTCGTCCCTATTCGCAGGCGCGCGCCGCCGACGATATCCTGGCCGTGCTCGATCACATCGGCGCGCCCAAGGCGCATATCGTCGGCCTGTCGATGGGCGGCTTTGCGACGCTGCATTTCGGATTGCGTCACCCTGATCGGGCGCTGTCGCTGTGCATCGGCGGCTGCGGCTATGGCGCCGAGCTCGACAAGCGCGATGCGTTTCGCGCCGAGGCCGACGTGATCGCGAACATGATCCGCAAGGACGGCATGCCGGCCTTCGCCGAGCGTTACGCCTACGGGCCGACCCGCGTGCAGTACGAGAACAAGGACCCGCGCGGCCACGCCGAGTTCAAGACCATGCTGGCTGAGCATTCGGCGGTGGGATCGGCCAACACCCAGCAGGGCGTGCAGAAGGAGCGTCCCTCGCTCTACACGCTGGTCGACGAGATGAGGCGCATCAATGTGCCGACGCTGGTCATCACCGGCGACGAGGATTGGCCGTGCCTGCTGCCGGGCATCCTGATGAAGCAGAGCATCCCGTCGGCTGCGCTCGCGGTGATGCCGAACTGCGGCCACGCCATCAACATCGAGGAGCCCGACGAATACAACCGGATCGTCGGCGATTTTCTGTCGCAGGTCGAAAGCGGCCGCTGGCCACAGCGCGATCCGCGCGCGGTGAGTGCCTCGATCACGGGAATGAAGGATTAGGCCCGGACTCATTAAGGCGCAGCCTGATTGCCCCTAGTTGAACGAAGCCAAGGTAGTCGGCGGCAAGCCAGTCGTGGTGCGTAGCAGCCCGACGACGTTATTTGATCCTGTTGAAGTAGATCGGATCGCTGCGATTGCTGTTCGGCGGACGCCCGCGCTCCTTTCTGCGTCGCAAGCTCGCCGGCCGAACGCAACGCTGCTGGCATGGCCCCTGGTTCGGCGTTGATGAGCGGAAGCGGACGTCAACCCACCGACAATCACCGCAGTCACTTCTGAAGGGTAACAATTGCAAGATGCAGTTGAAAGCCACCATTGATCTAAATCAATTCAGATGGCGAAATGTCTGCGGCAGGTTGTGTCGCGTGGGCCGGTGCCGTGCTCAGGCCCCGGCCGGTGGCGCGCGCTGCCGTCCGTCATATTGGAAAGGGAGTATTTGATGCAAAGGCGATCGACTCAGAGCCCGCAGACCGTGACGAAGCGCGATTTTCTGCGGTCTGCCGCGTTGGCGGCGATTACGGCGACTGCCAGCAGTTCAACCTGGGCGCAGTCCGAGCGTCCGGGATTCTTCAAGGCCAAGGACATTGCCGAGGCCGGCTTCATCTATGGCCTGCCGATCGTGATGTCCTATGGTGTGATGTACGAGTACGCCGTCGACAAGTCGTCAGGGCAGTACAAGGCGCCGTTCAATACGCTGGTCAACGAGGCCCGCGTTTACACCTACGAAGATACCGCCGTCGTCACGCCCAACAGTGACACGCCGTATTCGTTTGCATGGCTGGACTTGCGGGCCGAGCCCATCGTCTTTTCGGTGCCGGCGGTCGATCCCAAGCGCTACTATTCGCTGCAGTTGATCGACCTTAATACGTATAATTTTGGCTATGTCGGTTCGCGCGCGACGGGCAGCGATGCGGGAAGTTATCTGGTCGCCGGCCCGCGATGGACCGGCGCGACACCGGCCGGCATCAAGAAGGTGTTCCGGTCGACGAGCGATTTCTGCCTGGCACTTTTCCGGACCCAGCTGTTCGACCCGGCCGATATTGAGGCCGTCAAGAAGGTTCAGGCCGGCTACAAGGCGCAGCCGCTTTCCAGCTTCCTGAATCGGCCCGCGCCGCCGCCGGCGCCGGCGCCTTCCTTCCCCAAGTTCGAGAAGGATCTCGTCCGCACCGAGTTCTTCGAATATCTGGACTTCGCGCTTCAATTCGCGCCGGCGCTGCCGGAGGAACGCTGGATCCGGGAGCAACTGGCACGGATCGGCGTAGGGCCAGGGAAGACCTTCGATTTCCGCAGCCTCTCGCTGGAAGACAAGGCCGAGATTCTGCTTGGCATGAAGGAGGGCGAGCGCAAGGTCAGCGAGACGGTGGCGAGCCTCGGCAAGGACATCAACGGCTGGCGCGTCAGCTCGGCGTTCGGTGACGCGGCATTCTTTCACGGCGACTGGCTCTTGCGCGCGGCAGCCGCGAAGGCCGGCATCTATGGCAACGACGCCGTGGAGGCCATGTATCCCCTGGGCAAAGTGGACGCCGATGGCAAGGAACTCGACTGCTCGAAGTCGAGCTACACGCTGACCTTCCCGGCGGAACAGTTGCCGCCGGTCAACGCCTTCTGGTCGGTCACGATGTATGACGGCAAGTCGCAGCTCTTGGTGAAGAATCCGATCAACCGCTACCTGATCAACTCGCCGATGTTGCCGCACTTGAAGCGCGGCTCTGACGGTTCGCTGACGATCTACATCCAGAGCAAATCTCCGGGAGCGGACAAGGAGGCAAACTGGCTGCCGGCGCCGGATGGTCCGATCTATGTGGTGATGCGGCTGTATTGGCCGAAAACCACGCCGCCATCGATTCTGCCGGCTGGTGAAGGGACGTGGAAGCCTCCCGGTTTCAAGCGCGTGTCCTAGCACCCGGTCTCGTATCGGCCGGATGCGCCCGCGCCGAAGCGCCGCCCGCCACAAGACCAGGCATCCGCGCTTTTCGGGACAACAATCCCGGAAGGCGCGGATTTATTTCGGGCGTGAGCAGCCGCGATTGCCGGCGGCGCACAACTAGTTCACGCGATTGATGACCGCTGCCGTCATCTTCAGCGCGATCCCTTCAATTCCAAGTCTTCTGATCCAAGCCTTCTGACCGAAGCCTTCTGACCGAAGCCGCGTCCACGGATAGCCGCTCGTGTCAGAGGCGTGACGTCTGCCATGCGCGCAAAGATTGATTCCCCGACGCTCGCTGCAACCGACGCAAACATCGGCGCACATCATCGTTCGTCGCATTCATTCGATCGACACAGCGCTGTCATCGGCGATGGATAACTTGTCGCAGGTCGACGTCATAAATCCTTCAAAAATAAAAGGGGCACTACGGTGAAAGCCAAATTTCTTTCGACGGTCGGAGTCTGTCTGGTTGCTGCCGCTGCGGTGATGTGCAGCGCCGCCGCCCAGGACGACAACAAGGGCAATAACGGCCACGATCATCATCCGCACGACATCCACACCCAAACGCCGATCAAGCATCTTGTCGTCATCTTCAACGAGAACCGCTCGTTCGATCACTACTTCGCAACCTACCCGGTTGCGACCAACCCGACCGGCTCGATTCCGTTCACGGCGAAGCCGCATACGCCGAAGGTCAACAATCTCGCCAGCGCCAATCTGTTGACCAATAACCCGAACAACAACCCGGCCAACGGCACCGGCGCGACCAATCCGTTCCGCCTCGACCGCACCCAGGCCAACACCAAGTCGCAGAACCACGCCTATACGCCCGAGCAGCAGGCGGTCGACAACGGCAAGGAAGACCTGTTTCCGAAATTCACCGGTCGCGGCACCGCCGGCGGCGTCGGCGCCTTCGGCACCAACGGGCAGGTGATGGGCTATTTCGACGGCAACACCGTCACCGCGTTCTGGAATTACGCCCAGAACTTCGCGATGAGCGACAACAGCTGGACCGACACCTTTGGTCCGTCGACGCCCGGCGCGCTCGAGGTGGTTTCCGGCCAGACCAACGGCGCACAGAACATCGTCGGTTCGTCATCGTCTATCGCCGACGGCCAGGGCGGCCTGACGCTGATCGGTGATACCGATCCTGCCTATGATGCCTGCTCGAGCACGACCAGCCAGGTCCTGATGACCAGCAAGAACATCGGCGACCTGCTCAATGCCGAGCAGATCAGCTGGGGCAGCTTCATGGGCGGCTTCGACCTGACGCTCAAGAACAGCAACGGCACCACCAACTGCGGCCGCAGCACATTCTCGAGCAACGTCAACGGCACCGTCGTGGACTACATCCCGCACCACGCCTGGTTCCAGTACTACAAGTCGACCGCCAACCCGACCCATGCGCGGCCGAGCTCGGTGAATGCGGTCGGACACACCTATGTGCCCGGCAGCAAGACGCTCGATCCGGCCAATCATGCCTACGATCTCGAGGACTTCTATGCTTCGGTGAAGACCGGCAACTTCCCGGCCGTCTCCTACATCAAGATGCCGGCCTATCAGGACGGTCATCCCGGCAACTCCGATCCGCTCGACGAGCAGGCCGGCAATGTCGAGCTGATCAACTTCCTGCAGAAGCAGAAGGAGTGGGGCGAGACCGCCGTCATCATCACCTATGACGACTCCGACGGTTGGTACGACCACCAGTACCTTGCACCGATCAGCGCCTCGTACGATCCGACCGCCGACCAGGTCAACGGTCCCGGCCAGTGCGGTCGCGGTATCGGCAAGCAGACGCAGCCGAACGGCCTCAACGGCCAGCCGGTGAACGGCCGCTGCGGTCCCGGTACGCGCGTCCCGTTCCTGGTGATCTCGCCCTTCGCCAAGCGGAATTACGTCAGCCACACCCGCATTACGCAGGCCTCCGTCGTGCGCTTCATCGAGGACAACTGGCTGCATGGCCAGCGTCTCGGCGGCGGCTCGTTCGACGACAACGTCGAATCGATCGCTGATATGTTCGACTTCGAGCGTGGGCACGGCCAGGATCACGAGTACCGGCAGGACACGCTGTTCCTCGATCCGACCGCCGGCACCGTCATCGTCAGCCCGCCGGATGATCACCATCACCACTAAAAGCCCTTCGGTTCTGATCCAATCAGAACCGAAGCTCTGCTTCCCGGCCTGACGCGTTACTCGCGCGAACTGGTCTCTGGTTCGCGCGAGAATGCTCTAACGACACTGGATCTGACATGAATGGCCGCACCTTGTGGCTTCTCGGCGCCGGCCTGCTGTGCATGGCCGGCACTGTTGCGGCCGTCGAGACGCAGGGACTTCCGGGGACCAATCCGCACCCGGTGCAGCTCAGGCGTCCGCCTGTCGCTCCGCTGTCCGCCATGGCGCAGCTCGGCCAGAAGATCTTCTTCGACGCATCGCTGTCCTCTTCGGGCGCATTGTCATGCGCGTCCTGTCACAGTTCGAACCACGCCTACGGGCCATCCAATGATGGGCCGGTGATGCTCGGCGGGCCCGCGCAATCCCGGCAAGGGACACGCGCCGTGCCGGGCCTGACCTATCTCGAGCGGCAGCCGAATTTCAGCATCGGGCCGGAAAAGGACGAAGACGACAATGTCGTCGACTTCGCGCAACTGGCCGCGCTCGGCCAGCAGGCTCCGCGCGCCAAGAAGGTCGCGACCGGGACTGCCGCCTCGGCGGTCAACATCGTGCCGCAGGGCGGACTGTTCTGGGACGGCCGCGCCGATACGCTGCAGGACCAGGCGATCTTTCCGTTGCTCGATCCCAACGAGATGGACGGCGGCAGCATCGAAATCGTGGCGCAGAAGCTGCGTCAGGCGAGCTATGCGCCGCGCTTCGCCGAGCTATTCGGTGCCGGTGTCTTCGACAATACGCGGCTGCTGGTCGCGGAGGCGATGTTTGCCGTCGCGCGCTATCAGGTGGAGGAGCCGAGCTTCCATCCCTACACAAGCAAGTTCGATTACTGGCTGGAAGGCAAGGCGCGATTGAACGAAAGCGAAGTGCGCGGCCTGCAATTGTTCAACGATCCGGACAAGGCCAATTGCGGCGGCTGCCATACATCGCAGCCGACCCGGGACGGTCTGCCGCCGCTGTTCACCGATCACCAATATGAGGCGCTCGGCGCGCCGCGCAACGCCGCGCTCGCCGGCAACCGCGATCCCGATCATTTCGATCTCGGGGTCTGCGGTCCGTACCGCACCGACATTGCCGAGCAGACGCAATATTGCGGGATGTTTCTGACGCCGACCTTGCGCAACACGGCGACGCGTCGCGTGTTCTTCCACAACGGGGTCTTCACCAGCCTCGAGCAGGTGCTCGACTTCTATAACTTCCGCGATACCAATCCGGAGAAGGTGTTTCCGCGCGGCGCCGACGGCGCGGTGCGCAAATACGATGACCTGCCGGAAAAGTATCACGGCAATGTCGACGTCAGCGATCCGCCGTTCGAGCGCCATCTCGGCGACACGCCCGCGATGACGGCGCAGGACGAGGCCGACATTATCGCCTTCCTGAAGACGCTGACCGACGGCTACCAGCCGGAGCGGTAAGACGTCGCGGCGTTCCATCGCGGAACCGAACCGCGAGTTGGCAGGGCTTCGTCATGCGCGCATAATGGGCGCATGAATGTCGTCGAAGGCAACGGTGCCAGAATCCCGGCAATCGGGCTCGGCACATGGGAGTTGCGCGGCCGGACCTGCGCCCGCATCGTCGAGCAGGCGTTGCGGCTCGGCTATCGCCACATCGACACCGCCCAGATCTATGACAACGAGCGCGAAGTCGGCGAGGGGCTGCGTGCCTCCGGCATCAAGCGCGACGACGTGTTCGTCACCACCAAGGTCTGGACCACGCATTTCATGGCGAAGGATCTCGAGCGGTCGGCGAAGGAGAGCCTGGCGCGGCTGCGCCTGACCGAGGTCGATCTGTTGTTGCTGCACTGGCCCAATGCGCAGGTGCCGCTTGCCGAGACGCTCGGCGCGCTGGCGCGGGTCAGGCAGGCGGGCCTGGCGCGGCATATCGGCGTCTCGAATTTCAACGTGGCGCTGATCGAGGAGGCGGTGGCGGCATGTCCCGAGCCGCTCTCCTGCGACCAGGTCGAGTACCATCCTTACCTGGATCAGGCCGACGTGATCGAGGCCTGTCGGCGCCACGGCATGGCGTTCGTCGCCTATAGCCCGATCGCGAAGGGACGGGTCAAGGGCGACCGCGCGCTGGCGCGGATCGGCGACCGCTATCGCAAGAGCGCTGCCCAGGTCTGCCTGCGCTGGCTGGTGCAGCAGAATGTCTCCGCGATCCCCCGCACCTCGAAGCTCGAACGCCTTCAGGAGAACATCGACATCTTCGATTTCGAGCTGTCGGTTGACGACATGCGCGAGATCTCGGCGATCGGGAGAGCTGACGCGCGATGACGGGCCCCGCGACGCATGGGGTCTTTGCCTGAGCATCAAGGTCTTGGGAAGCATCAAGTCTTGGAAAAATGGCTGGGTCCTGATCCGGATCATGCTAATGCCCCGCTGGCCGGTTGCGGCTTTGGACCGAATGGGGATTGAGGCAGGCGGGTTCCGGCCGGTATTGTAGCCCGGCGGGGAGAGACGTCACTGATGTGATCGAGTGGGATGAAGTTTCGGCCAAACGCGGATCTGATGGCGTCGGTGTTCGTGCACCTGATGCTGCTTGCGCTGATTTTCCTGTATTCGGAGGTCCATCAGTTCGATCCCGTCGCCGCTGACACGGTGCCGGTCGAGATCGTGACGCCGCAGGAGGTCGCCAAGTCCGAGGTCGAGACCAAGCCCGAACCGGCCCCGAGCCCGTCGCCGACGCCTGAGTTGCAGTTGCCGTCGCTCGATAAGCCGGTGGATTCAGCCAAGCCCGAACCATCGGCGCAGGCGCCCGCGCCACAGCAGAACGCGCCACAGCAACCGCCGCAGAAGCAGGCGCAGCCGCCCAAGCCCAACCCAACTCCGCAACAAGCCGCGGCTGCGCAGCCGGCGCCTCAGCCGCCACCGATGCCCCAGCCAATGGCGCAGCAACAGGCGGCAGCGTCGTCGCCTGCCTATGCGCAGCCCGAGCCCGATCTTTCGGTCAAATACAATGTCATGCTCGGCCTGCCGCCCGATATTTCCGTGAAGCCGCCCGCCGCCGCGCCGTCCGGCCCCGGACCCGGCAAGGACAATTTCGACGCAGCCGCCACCGAGCAGGCGGACGTCGGCTCAAGCGTGGTCGCCGAATTCCGCCGTCACCTGAAGACCTGCCTGAAACTCCCGCCGACGCTGAGCACGGGCGACGACGTGAGGATCAAGCTCAGGGTGTTCATGAAGCCCGACGGCAAGCTGGCCGCGTCACCCTTGCTGATCGAAGCCACCGCCTCGGAAAAGGGGCCGCTGTTGCTGAAAAGCGCGACCGACGCACTGCAGGCCTGCCAGCCCTATGCGATGCTGCCGCGGGATCGCTATGGCGAATGGAAGGTGCTCGACCTCGATTTCAGCCCGCGCGATTTCGCGTCGTAGACGAGGTTCGCCTCAGCTTCCCATCGCCTGCCAGGCATTTGAGGCGAACTGCCGGCGCCAGATCACGATCACGACGGCGGCTGTCGTGACGAACAGCACCCAGGGGCTGACGAACCAGCCGAGATAGCCGAGCGCGAAGAAGAACGCGCGCTGGCCGCGGTTGAAGTGCCGGCCCGCCGTCTCGAACAGCCGCGTGGTGCGGATCACGTGGGCCTCCGCCTCCGGCGTATCGCGCTGGTCGGCCGGCGGCATCGCGCCGAACAGGATCGCCACATAGTTGAACAGGCGATAGGCCCAGGCGAATTTGAAGAAGGTGTAGATGAAGATCAGGATCAGCCCGATGCACTTGACCTCCCACAAAGCGGGCGAGGGCGTCAGGTTGACCGGCAGCGCGCCGAGCACCGCGAGCGCGTCATTGGTGGCGCGCAAGAGCGCCAGCCCGCCGCCGATCGCAATAAGGCTGGTGGAGGCAAAGAACGCGGTGCCGTTCTGCAGGCTGGCCATGATCTGCATGTCGACCATACGTGCGTCGCGGTTGAGCAGATTCCGCACCCAGATCTCGCGATAGACGTGCATCCGCGCCGACAGGCTGTCGCGCCCATACGCAGTGTGCTCCAGCGTGATGGTATAGACCAGCCATTCCAGCGCAAAGAAGCCGACGGCCAGGATGTCGGTCCAATAGCCGGTCATGTTGCCTTCCTTTGTGAGCGCGCGGCTGACTGTCCGCGCCGGACCGCATCCGCGTCATGTACAGGTTGAACGCGTGCAATGCACTATGGCAAACTACCGTGGCAACAGGATTCCCGGACATGCTCAAGCTCGTCATCGGCAACAAGAACTATTCGTCATGGTCGATGCGGCCCTGGCTGGCGTTGCGCGCCAACAACATCCCGTTCGAAGAGGTCTTCATTCCGCTCTACACGGACCAGGCCGACAAGGACCGCATCCTCTCTTTCAGCAAGGCCGGCAAGGTGCCGACCCTGATCGATGGCGACGTCACGGTGTGGGATTCGCTGGCGATCATCGAATATCTCGCCGAGAGATTTCCCGAGGCGAAGCTCTGGCCTGCGGATCGTGCCGCGCGCGCGCATGCCCGCGCGATCTCGGCGGAGATGCATTCCGGCTTCATGCCGCTGCGCAACGAATGCGGCATGAACCTGCACCGCCCGATCCGCGCCGTCGCGCTGTCGGATGATGCGCGCGCCAACGTGGCGCGGATCCAGGAGATCTGGGCCGAGTGCCATGCGCGCTACGGCAAGCAGGGTCCGTTCCTGTTCGGCGCATTCTCCGCCGCCGATGCGATGTACGCTCCCGTGGTGCATCGTTTCCGCACCTACGCGATCCCGGTGAAGGCCGAAGCGCAGCACTATGTCGATGCCATGATGCAGCTTCCGGCGTTCCAGGAATGGACCCGCGACGGCGTTGCCGAGACGCTGCGGATCGCTCGTTTCGAGGATGTCTGACGGTTGCTGCGCTTCCGAATTGTGACAGCGGTCGCAAAGATCGCGGCTTGACGCCGCGGGGCCGAAGGCGTCGAATCCGGAAAGGCTGGTTTTGCAAGTCGTGAAAGGACTTAGGCCATGGGCATTCTCGATTCCCTGGAGAATTCGCCGGAGCTGAAAGGCATGCTTGGCCAGCTTGGCGCGGCGGTGATCCCGGTCGTGCTCGGCGAGGTCCTGGGCAATGGCGGGCAGGGCGGCTTGTCCTCGATCGTCGCCAAGCTCGAGCAAGCCGGGCTCGGCGAGCAGGTCAAATCCTGGATCGGTACCGGTCAGAACCTGCCGATCACCGCTGAGCAGCTCCAGCAGGTGCTCGGCAGCGACACCGTCAAGCAGCTCGCCGCCAGGTTCAACATTCCGGTGGACCAGCTGTCCAAGGTGCTCGCCCAGCAACTTCCGGCTGCGGTCGATGGCGCGAGCCCGGACGGCAAGCTGCCGCACACCGCCTGAGCGGCTGGAATCAGGGTTCCAGCCGGGCTCGGCGGGCAATTTCCGGCTGGCACGCAAATTGCTGCCTATCGCCCTGAAAAACCTGCAAAAATCGCACCTTCGCCATGCCCCAATCTCGCTGGATTTGGGGAGGTGCGATGTGCTAGCTTGCCGCAGGGTTCTCAAAATGCCGGCCTGAGCTATCGGGACTGTCAGCTCAGCCAGCAATCTCTAAGAAAATGGAGAGGGCGTTGAAGCATAAGTACTCGATTGGCGAGACCGTCTATTTCACGGCCAGCAACGTGGCGCGCCCCGCCGCGAGCGGCACCTATCAAGTGATCCGCCTGCTGCCGACCGACGGTGACGACTGCCAATATCGCATCAAGAGCTCGACTGAAGCTTTCGAACGGGTGGCCAAGGAGAGTCAGCTCGCGCTGTCCTGAAGGAGTTGTGCGCAAGCCGGCGGCTGGAGCGGGTTCCGCGCCGCCGCCGTCAAAAGGCCCCGTTCGCAGATCCATTGTGCTGAAGGTTGGACGTCGGGGTGGCGGCGTTCGCCGTCGCCGATTGTGCTTACGCTGCGTTGAGGGACATCGCGCATGAACTGGGCTTCCTCGCTGGATCAGATCTGGCGCTCACCGACCTTCCCGATGTGGCTGACGCTGGCCGCTGCGGGGTTCTTTGGGATCGTCGTTCTGGTCACGCTGCTGCGTGCGGAAAAATCCGTCGCCAACGGCGCGCTGACCGTGATCACGCTGCTGTCGATCGCGGTTGCGGTCGCTGCGACGATCCGTGGCTTCGGCCCAGGTGGGCAGGCGGCGCCGGCCGAGACACGGACGGCGCAACTGGCCAGCCAGACGGTGCCGGCGCTGGCCTGCGTCGACGATCTCGCCGGAGACGCCGTTCTCAACGCCTGCGAGAAGGTGCTGTTCGGTTCATCGGATACGGCGGCAGCGGCGGTCAGTTACGCTGCGGCGCAGATCTCGCGCCTGACTGCGCTCGGCGACCTCGCGACCGCCGAGCGCAATTCGACCACCGAGTTGCAGGCGCTGCGCCGTGCCATCGAGCATGACCGCTACGGCTTGGTCGCCTATGCGCTGATGGCGCGCGACCACTGCACGCCGACCGCGTGCCCCGCGTTCCGCTCGCTCGGCGACAACCATCAGATCATCGCCAACATGAACGAGCGGACCTACGAGAACCTGATCACGCGCTACGCGGGGTCGTGGAACGCGCCGGCCGGCGCCCAGGCGTCGGCCGCCTCCGGCCTGGTCGCGGCGCTGCCGCAGTCATTGCCCACCGGCAAGCCGACCAATGCGGAGTTTCCGAGCTCGGCGAACACGCCGCCGGTCAGCATCATGACGCCCGAGCCGGCAAAGCCAGCCGCCGCCGCACCAGCGCCGGCCGCGCGCGCCGCCGCGCCGCCCGCCGCAGCCCCGAAGCGGCCGCCGGCAGCGAAGCGCCCGGTCCAGATCGCGCCGGCCCCGGCCGCGCCGGCGCCGCCTCCTGCCGCCGCCAGCGCACCGGCGGCTGCGAACGAGCAATGAGGGTGATGGCGGCGGCTTGAGCCGCCGTCATTGCACTGTTCCGGCTTCGTTTGGCTCGAAAAACGCTCTAGTCCCGATATCCACCGCCGCGGAGAGCGCTCCCTTTTCAAAGCGCGCGCCGGCGGCTACATCCGGCGCATGCCGCTTCATCTCATCAAGCTCGCCGTCGGTTGCGACTCCGTCAAGGAACTCAAGGGCTGGGTTGCCGAGCGGATGGCGACCGCGAAGAAAAAGGGCCTGCCGCTCCGTCACGTCCACATCACGCGGATGACGCCGAAGCGCGAGGAGGAGATCCTTGCCGGCGGCTCGCTCTATTGGGTGATCCGCGGCGAGATCGCCGCGCGCGAGAAGATCATCGCCATCGAGCCGTTCCGCGACAAGGACGGCATCGGACGCTGCCGGCTGGTAATGCAGCCCAAGGTGATCGCGGTCTCGCCGCGGCCGATGCGGCCGTTCCAGGGCTGGCGCTACCTGACCGCGGACTCCGCGCCGGCCGATCTCACCAAGTCGAGCGCCGCCAGCGTGGCATCGATGCCCGAGCCGATGCGCCGCGAGTTGCGCGACCTCGGCTTGCTCTGAGGCCGATGACTGCCGCGAACTACTGCGTCACGAGGTGCAGCCGGCTCCATTCGGACGCCGGGATCTCGACATAGCGGCTGCCGCCCGCATTGCTGACGGCGACGTCGAGCAGCTCGTGATCGATCCCCATCTCGCCGAGATAGCGTCGAAACTGGTCGGTGAAGACCGAGGTCAGGCTCTCGCGATGCTCGGCCGAGACGTTGGGCGCGAGCCGGTTGTGGATCGCCATGCCGCTCAGCACCACGCGGCTGCCTTCCGGCAGGCTGCGATGCACGCCGCCCGACAGCATCAGCACGCAGGCCAAATCGCAGGCAATGCCGGACAGCTTCTCCTTGGCGTCGAGCGGGCCGCCGGGCCGCTTGAGCGCGAAACATTCCTCCTCGGATTTCCCGGTGCAGGCCTCGACCTCGGTCGCCGCGACCGCGGCATCGATGCCGCGATCGCGCAGGATGCGGCCGAGGCTGGAGGCAACGTTGAGGTTGGAATTCCCTCTGACGTTGATCACCACCGGCAGCTTGCGGCCGTTCTGCCGGTCGAGGATCGCCAGCAGGCGCTTGTAGGTATCCCACTGCACGGCGCCCTCGGCGGCGATCCAGTCCGAGCAGCCCGGGCCGCAGGCATCAGGCGCACCATGCGCGACATAGAAGATCATCGCGCCGGGCGCCGAATTGACCCCGCCGACCGGCGGCCGGGTCTGCGCCTGCACGAGGCCTGCGGCCACGAGCGCGATGCCGAAAGCAATGCCTTTCCTGAAATAACCGCTCATTCCGATCGCCTCTGAAAGGCGCGATCATCCACGCGTCGGCCGCGCAGATGAGGCCGAGCCCTCATTACAGGCTCGAACCCCGTTTGCGCATGAACCGCATCACACTTTCCGGATCCTGCTCTATACCGCGATGTTGTCGATCAGGCGGGTGCTGCCGAGCTTTGCCGCCACCAGCATCCGCATCGGGCCGTCCTTCAGCGAGCCGATCGGCGCCAGGGAGGCGGCGTGGCGGACTTCGAGATAATCGAGCACGAAGCCGGCCCTGGTGATCGCCGCGGCGCCGTCGGCCATTGCGGTCGCGGTATCCTCGCCGGCGCGCAGGCGGCCGGCCGTTTGCTTCATCACCCGGTGAAGCTCGGGGGCGGCGCGCCGTTCCTCCGGCGAGAGGTAGACGTTGCGTGACGACATCGCGAGACCGTCGCGCTCGCGCACCGTTTTGGACCCGATCACCTTGACCCCGAGGTCGAGGTCCGCGGCCATCTGGGTGACGACCCGGAGCTGCTGAAAGTCCTTCTCGCCGAAGATTGCGACGTCGGGCCGGACCTGGGTGAACAGCTTGCCGACCACGGTGGCGACGCCGCCGAAGAAATGCGGCCGGAAGCGATCCTCGAGCCCGGCGGTGGCCGGCCCCTCCGGCACGATCCTGGTGGCGAAGCCGTCCGGGTACATCGCCTTCACCTCCGGGTGCCAGATCAGGTCGACGCCCTCGGCGGCGAGCTTGGCGACGTCGGCCTTCCAGGTGCGCGGATAGGAGCCGAAATCTTCGGTCGGCGCGAACTGGGTCGGGTTGACGAAGATCGAGACGACGACCCGCTTGGCGCGGCGCTTGGCGAGCCGCACCAGCGACACATGGCCGTCATGGAGCGCTCCCATGGTTGGGACCAGCGCGACGGTTGCCTTCTTGGCGCGCAGGGTGTCGACGGCGCGACGAAGGGCGGGGACGGTACGGACGACGGTGGGATTTCTCGGCATCTGGTCTCGGCTCGTGGGGCAATCCGGGTGGGAACGAATCTGGGCGGGACGGGTTGGCGTTCGGCAGGTCACGCAGCTTACCAAGTCCGAACCACGATCGGCAAACCGGCCGATAAGCCTTACACGATCTCGAACGCGCGCGGATCAAAGCCGCCGATCGACTCAGCAGTCTTGCTTGATCGATTCATCAGCATGGCCGCAATTGATTTCCTGTCGCAGCGATGCATTTCACTTGACCGCAGCGGCGCTCGCTTTGAAGATCATTGCGGGGATTTGAATCATGTTGGTGCAGGCTCGTCAGGGTCAATCCGGCTCCGCACATGTCATCGTGCTGGGCAACGAGAAGGGTGGATCGGGAAAGTCGACCACCGCCCTGCATATCGCCGTCGCGCTGCTGAAGGCCGGGCAGCGCGTCGCCAGCATCGATCTCGACTGCCGCCAGCAGAGCTTCACCCGCTACATCAGCAATCGCCAGGCCTGGGCGCGACGCACCGGGCTCGACCTCGAGCTCCCGGCACACCACTGCATCAAGTACGGTGAGACGATGCAGATCGAGGAGAACGAGAACGCGGAATTCCAGCAGTTCATGGCCGCGGTGAGCGCGGTGGAACGCGCCTATGATTTCATCGTCATCGATACCCCGGGCGCAGACAGCTACCTGATGCGGCTCGCGCATTCGATGGCCGACACTTTGGTGACCCCGATCAACGACAGCTTCCTCGATTTCGACGTGCTCGGCACCGTCGATCCCGCGACCTATGCGGTGACCGGCGAGAGCCATTATGCGGAGATGGTGCGCGACACCAGACGCATGCGCCGTCAGCTCGATGGCGCCTCGACCGACTGGATCGTGGTGCGGAACCGGCTGTCGATGCTCGGCTCGCGCAACAAGCAGCTGGTCGCCGACGGCTTGAAACAGCTGTCGCTGCGGCTCGGGTTCCGCGCGGTCGACGGCTTTGCCGAGCGAGTGGTCTATCGCGAATTCTTCCCGCGCGGGCTGACGGCGCTCGACGACATCGACGAGGCGACGCTCGGCACCCGCCCGAGCCTTGGGCACGTCACCGCCCGCGAGGAGGTGATGAGCCTGCTGCGCCAGCTCAAGCTGCCGCTCGACGAGCGCGGCCGCCGCCGGGCCGCCAACCGGGCCGAATGGTTCAGCCAGGTCGACAAGCCGCTGGAAGTCGACGACATCATCGGCAGCTAGGCCGCCAAGCTCTCCCTCGGGCAGGTTCCAGGGCGGCGGGCGCGCAGCAAGTGACGATCGTCACTTCCCGGACGCTCCAGAAGCACGGTAGTCTTGCGGGGTTTTCGGCCACTCCGTCGCCAATATGCCGGAACAAAGCTGGCCAGATCCGGTTTTCCCAAGCCAGCCGCGTTCCCGATCCCTGTCGGTTGGTCTTGAGGTATTATCGTGCCGCAGAGCCATGGCGCCAGAAGCGAATGCACAAAGGTTGTGTGCACCGCACAATGAACGTGCTGCGAAGTCCCAACTTTTAGACTTCCTGTCACAGCGCTGTGACATATATTCTCAAAAGGAGGCCGAAGAGTCTCCGGCCAAGAATAGCCCTGAAAAGGCGGGCACCTCGAGGACGTCATGAAGCGTGGAATTCTCGTTCTGCTTTCTCTCTCCGTGGTGATCACGGCGGCCTATTTCACCGCGAGCAAGTGGGCGATCCGTCACGAAACTCTCATGTTCAAGGACCCGACGCGCGATGAGCGGCCGGTCGCGGTCGACGTTGCCGTGCGCTTCGACAAGGAGATGCAGGCCGACGCTGGCATGATCACGCTGCCGGTTGCGATCCTCAATCATGGCAATACCGTCAAATTCACCGAATATTCCTTCCTCGCGAACGTGTTCGCGGCGCGCGGCTATCTGACCATCAGCATTCAGAACGACCTGCCGTCGGACGGACCGATGGTGACCAAGGTCGGCGAGCTCTATGTCGGCCGCCTGCCGCAGTACCAGCGCGGCATCACCAACATCAAGTTCGCGATCGAGGAGATGAAGAAGCGCCAGCCGAACGCGGACTACAGCAAGCTGACGATGGTCGGCCATTCCAATGGCGGCGATATCGCGATGTATTTCGCCAAGCAGTATCCGGACGAGATCAAGAAGGTGGTGACGCTGGACAATCTGCGTGTGCCGTTCATGACCGACGGCAAGTTCAAGATCCTGTCGTTCCGTTCGCATGACTCGCAGTTCAAGCCGGATCCGGGCGTCGTTCCCGATGCCGACGAATGCGAGAAGGCCGGCATCACCGTGGTGAACACCAACTTCCAGCACAACGACATGCGTGACACAGGGCCCGAGAAGGCCAAGGACTCGATCCAGGCCATGCTCGATAAATTCCTCGCCGACACCGACAGCGCTGTCGCGCCGGTCGACACCAGGAATGCGCCGCCGAAGATTCTGGAGCCCGGTCCCGTCTCGCTCTACGTGCCGGTCGAGAAACCTCAGACCTTGACCGATAAGCTCAAGAAGTCGCTCTCGCTGAACAAGACCGAGACGAAGAAGGATCCGTCGGTCACGAACTGACGGGGCGGCCCGCGGTCCAGGCTGGCCTCTCACGTTGACCAATCCACTGCCGCGGCCCACATAGTGTTTGCTGTACGAGGCAAGCGCTGATGGCCGGCAAGACGATCAAACCGACATCCGGAAGCGATGTACGCCCGGCCCATGAGCCTGGCGTGCCGACATCCAGCGCGAACGACATCGCGGCATTCGTCGCCAGGGCGCGAGCGATGTCGCCGCATCGCGCCGGCGCCCACGGCAGGCTGGTGTTCGCGCTCGACGCCACGATGAGCCGGCAGCCGACATGGGACATGGCGTGCACGCTGCAGGCGGACATGTTCCGCGAAGCCGGCGCGCTCGGCAGTCTCGATATCCGCCTCGTCTATTATCGCGGCTTCAATGAGTGCCGTGCGTCGGGCTGGATCTCCGACAGCGCGCAGCTCGCGCGGCTGATGAGCAAGATCGATTGCCAGGGCGGCAACACCCAGATCGGCAAGGTGCTGTCCGAGACGCGTCGCGAAGCGGTCGAGGCAGGGGTGCGCGCCTTGGTGTTCGTCGGCGACGCGATGGAGGAGAGCGCCGACGATCTGTGCGCGAAGGCCGGCGAGCTCGGCCTGCTCAAGGTGCCGGTCTTCATGTTCCAGGAGGGCAGGGATGCGACCGCCGAGCAAACGTTTCGCGAGATCGCGCGACTGACCGGCGGTGCATGGTGCAGGTTCGATCCCGGCGCGGCCGCGCAACTCCGCGAATTGCTGCGTGCCGCCGCAGCCTATGCCGCCGGCGGCCGCGAGGCGCTGCTGCAGCTGGCCAAGACCGCGAGCGGCGCGGCGAAGCTGATCGGTCAGATGAAATAGCGCCGCGTCGCGTCAGGCTCCGCCTGACGCCGGTGAGACGAAGCTTCGCATGCTTTTTGTCGCCGGGCCGCCTATATTCCCGACATGCCAACGCTGATCGCCGGCGTCATCGCCGTTGTCGTCCTTTATTCCGCGCTGCAGATGTTTCGTGCGGCCAATCCCGCCGTGCTTGCGCGCGCGATCAAGATCGGCGGCGGGGTGCTCGCCCTCGCGGTCGCAGCCTTTACCGGCGTGCGGGGCGAACTGGCGGTGGCAATTCCGCTCGGCATCTTCGGTGCCGGACTGCTCGGCTGGTCGCCGTTCGGAAGCACCGGATTTCCCAATCTCGGCGGCATGTTCGGCGGTTCGCGCAGCCAGGGACAAAGCTCGCGGGTGCGCTCGCAATATCTCGATATGGCCCTCGATCACGGCAGCGGCGTGCTCAGGGGCCAGATCGTGGCCGGACCGCAGGCCGGCCGCATGCTCGATGAATTCGACCTGTCGCAGCTATTGGCGATGGTCCCGAGCTTCGACGCCGAGAGCGTCGCGCTACTTGAAAGCTATCTGGACCGCCGCTTTCCCGCCTGGCGTCAGGACGCACAGGGCGACCGGGCACGGGGGCAGGGCCGTGCGGCGTCGGGTGGCAAAATGACGAACGAGGAGGCCTATCAGATCCTTGGCCTGCAGCCGGGAGCGTCGCGCGACGACATCAGCCGGGCTCACCGTACCCTGATGAAGAAACTCCATCCCGACCAGGGGGGCTCGACGTACCTCGCGGCCCGTGTGAACGAGGCCAAGGACACTCTGCTTCGCACGCATCTCTAACTCCGGCTACGCTACCAACGCCACAGCCGAGAGCTGCCTTCCGTTTCTGATTGATGCCCCGTCTGGCCCGCCGCTGTCCGGCGTGGCCGATCGCTCTTTCGGGAAAACTTAACCGTAAAATCTTGACGAGAAGTTTCATGGTTGCGCCGCGCGCGGCCGGCCGGCCGTTTTCGCGGCGGCAAAAACAAAACGGCCGGCGCTTGCGGCGCCGGCCGTTTGAAATCAGCAGATGCTGGCGATCAGTTGCGAACGGTGATGCAGGAGATCTCGGCGCGCTTCAGCGTCTTGCAAGCCGCCTCGGCCTGATCGCGCTCGAGGCCGGCAAAGCGGGCGCGATAGAGCTTGCGATTATCCTTGGCGACCACCTCGGTGAACGGATCCGCCTTGCTGAGCAGTCCGCGGGCCGAGCTGCGTGCCAGGTCGATGCGCTTGTTGGCCTCGCCCTCGGACTCCAGCGCGCCAACCTGGATGATCCAGCCGGTATGCGCGGCGCTCGGCCTGGCGGCGCTGGTCGGCGGAGTGGCCTGCACGCTGCGGGTTGCGGGTTCGATCGAAGCCACGGCCTGCGGTGCCGGGGCAGCGGGTGCATGGACGGCCGAGGCCGGCAGCACGCCGAGGATGCCGTTGCCGGTGCCGAAATTGGCCGGCTGCGGCGGCATTTCCGGCCTCGAGGTTTCGGCGGCTCGCGCCATCATCGCATTGGAGGTCTCGGGGACCTCTCCGCGCGAGGGGATCGTGTTGGTGATCGGAGGCGCGGACTGCGCCGGGCCGGCCGCGGCGAGCTTGATCTGGCCGGCCTTGACCTGCACCGTCTTCACCTTGACCGGCTTCATCGGTTCGGCCGAGCCGGGGATCGCGGCGATCGGCTGGGTCTGGATCACGCCTGAGGTCAGCGGCGCCGGCTCGGGCTTGGCCTGCGGCTCCGGCTTGGCCGGGAGCGGCGGCAGCGCAGCGGCGGCCGCGGCCATCAGCGAGGGCTTGCTGGCCGGGCGCGGCGCCTGGATCGCGGCAGCTGCGGCGGCGGGCTCCGATGCCGCGACCGGCGAAGTGTCCGGCGCGCGCGCATTATCCGCGTCGGCGATCTCGACATTGGCGTCGGCCGGATTGCGTTCGGTGATCGCGGCGGCGGTGCGGGTGGTCGCGGCCTTCCCGACGTTCTCGGCGAGCAGGTTGCGCATGATGGCGTCACGCGAGCCGCCGCTGCGGCCGCCGAGCACCACGCCGACCAGGAAGCGATTGCCGCGACGCATCGAGGTCACGAGGTTGAAGCCGGAGGCGCGGGTGTAGCCGGTCTTGATACCGTCAACGCCCTCGACGCTGCCGAGCAGATGGTTGTGGTTGCGGATCGATTGGCCGCGGAAGTTAAACACCGAGGTCGAGAAGTAGCGGTAATAGCGCGGGAAGCGGTCCTGGATCGCGCGGCCGAGGGTCGATTGATCGCGCGCCGTCGTCACCTGCTCATCGTTGGGCAGGCCAGAGGCGTTGCGATAGACGGTTCGGCTCATGCCGAGCGCGCGAGCCTTGCGGGTCATCATCCGGGCGAAATCGTCTTCGCTGCCGCCGATCGCCTCGGCGATCACGACCGCGGCGTCATTGGCCGAGCGGGTGACCAGGCCCTTGATGGCGTCTTCGACCTTGATGGTCGAGCCGGGCCGCAGGCCGAGCTTGGTCGGGTCCTGTTCGGAGGCGTGCTCGGACACCGGCATTTCGGTGTCGAGCTTCATCTTTCCGGAATCGAGGCGCTCGAACAGCAGATAGAGCGTCATGATCTTGGTCAGCGAGGCGGGGTGGCGCAGGCCGTCGGGACTCGTGGCGGTGAGCACCGAACCGGTGTTGCCGTCGACGATGATCGACGCGAATTGCGGGCTGTAGCTCTCGCGCGCTTCCTGGCTGTAGTGGTGACGGGCGTAGTGGCGCCGGTGACGGCGCGCCTCGGCGCTATCACTCGTGATCAGGATCGCCGTCGTGACGGTCACGAGCCCAAGAACGCCAACTCGCAGCGCCCGCGAGGAGGCCAAGGTTGTTCGAAGCATCTACTTCCCCGTCCCAATTTCTATCTAGATCACTGGCTCGTGAGGCGAAATTGTGCCCGGCGGCCATCGATCCTTGCCTGCGCAACAAACCACTTCGGGCAGCACCGTCGGCCCAAATGGCGGCTCAGGTCGCTCTTCTAGCTAAGGTGTTGTTCACAAACAGCTTTCGAGGCTGTCTGTCGGAAGGCGAACAAAGTCTGGGAATCAGGTTAGGCGGACCGAGTTTCCAAAAGATTAAGCAACCGTTGCGTAGTCCCCCGGGGTTTATCGCGAATGCCGGAGATTCGGGGCTGTGTGATTGTGCGATGCACAATATTCATTGACTCTATTGTGCGATGCGATATGGCTATCGGCGTCAGGGGGCCGGGAGCTTCCCGGCAATGGGAATTTGCGCCTTCAAGTCTGGGAAAAGGAATTCCATCCATGGTCAAGATCGAAGACATTCAGCACTACGGCAAAGAGCATTTCGAGTCGGTCACCGCATCGGCGAACAACCTGCAGAGCGGCGTTCAGGCCATCGCCACCGCCTATGGCGACTATGCCAAGAAGTCCTTTGAGGACACCAAGTCGTTCGTCGAGAAGCTGTCGGGCGTGAAGTCGCTGGACAAGGCGCTCGAGGCGCAGACCGAGTACCTGCGCTCGTCCTACGAGACCTTCGTTGCGGAATCGCAGAAGATCGCCGGCCTGTACAGCGACTGCGCCAAGCAGACCTTCAAGCCCTATGAGGGCCTGGTCTCCAAGTTTGCGCCCGCCGCTCAGTAAGCGCAGCGGACCAAGACAAGCGAAAAGCCCGGCCGTTTGGCCGGGCTTTTTTGTTGTGCCTGAAGCGGGCGACTATTTCGCCAGCCGCAGCTTCGAGATCTGCGTGAGAATATTCTGAAAGGCGTCAGCCGTCTGACCGGCTGACGTGATCATCTGGAAGTTGCCGTCGGTCGCGCAATCCTGCAGCACCTGCGATTTCGGGTCCGCGTTGTTGATGTTCACCTGAATCGTGAAGATTGTGATGCTGCTGGTCGGATCGGCCTTGACGTTCGAACACAGCAGCTCTTGCCGAGTGTCAATGTCCGACTGGGTCGTGCTCCACCGGTTTTGGGTGTTCAGTCCGTCGGACAGCAGGACGATATAGTCCTTGTATGCGTAGTTGCTCTCTTTCGGCGGTGCCGTGATCGGCGGGTTTGCGGTGTTCAGCGACAGCCATCCCCACGCCAGCCCCACCGCCTGATTGGTGTTGCCGCTTGGATACATATTGTCGATCTGGGTTTTGAGCGTGCTCCACTGGTTGCTCATTGGCGTCACCGTGCCGGGAAGACAATCCGCGAACTGCTCGGCATAGAACTGCGTGGACGGCGTCCCGCTGCCGGAGGAGGGGCCCGTATTCTTCGTATCGTAGTCCTGATCGCGATCGTTCACGCAGCCGGTCCACGTGCTGTGGCTGGGTGCGGCTGCCGCGGTCGCGGTGGTACCGTCGCCGCGCCAGAGGTGAGAATACGTCGTCGGCGTGCTGCATACTCTGCTGCTGCCGCTCCCGGAGCAGGTGCAATTGCTGGTCGAGCCGCAGCTTGCGCCGGAGCCGGAAGCCACGGTCGTGCCCGGCACGGTAACAGTCGTGTAGCACCCGTTGTAGTAGATGCTGGTCTTGCCGGGTAGCTTTCTGCCGCTGTCCATGCTGGGGCAGATGTAACCTGCATACGTGCCGCTCGAGGGGATTGTACTCGTGCTTCTGGCACCGCTCACGGTCGCTGGCCGGTCCGTGCACGTAAAGCCGTGCGTCTTGTTCGTGAACGGGCAATCCGATCCTGCTTGGATCGTGTTCCAGCCGCTCGGATAGTTGTTCTTGAGAATCGGCGGCTCACCCTCCCACTCCGTCCAATTCAACCAAGACTGGTTCAGATTCGACGGATCGACATTCACATCCTTCGAGAACGGAATGATCGAAATATAAACATCGCCGGTCTGCTTGTTGTACGTCGACAGCGTATCGATCATGCTTTTGGCAGCGGATTGGAGTGCCGCCATCTTGCCGTTCTGGGCCATTGATCCGGTGTTATCGAGCACCATCGCGACGCGCATACGGGTGTTGCCCCATGTGGTGGTCGTCGAGCTCTTGAAACCCAGCGTCGGAAAACCGGCCAGCTGCATGAAGTCGGATTTGATGTGGCCGGATCCGCCCAGCAGAATGTTGGCCGCCGCGCCAGAGGTCGGGGTCGTATAGTTGGCCGTGACGGAAATGCCCTGGCCGTCCTTGTTGGTGTAAAGCGCCGTGAAATAGGTCTGCGCCTTGCTCGGGATCTCCGCGGCCGTGATGTTGCCCATGGTCAGATCCTTGGACAGCATCAGCGCGGTCGAATCGAGCGCCGCCTGCATCGCGGAGCGGGCGTTGTTGGCGCGGGTATAGTCGATCGCGGCTCCCACGAAAGCGAGGAGCGGCAGCATTGCGAAGGTGAAGATCACCGCGACATTGCCGTTATTTGCCCTGGAAAACCGGCGAGCAACCGCGCAGACGCGATCGGAAATGGCTGAACCAAGCATGGTACTCTCGTCGAAATGGATTGCGGTGGCATCTCGACCGGCGCCGCTAAACAGATGGTGAATCGGGCGCCGGAAACCCGGCAGGGCGGCGCGGGGGAGGCTCAAAAGCAGGGCACAACCGCTCGCTATCCTCAATGACGTCTAAATTGGCGGCCCGGCTCCTTTGTCAAATCAGGCAGAAATGATTAACCTTCCGAGGGTTGCCGCGCCGGGAATCGGACCGGTGGGCCGCGCCGGGTCTGCGCTTGCGGCAGGGCCTCGCGAGGCCCATATTCGGGAGGTCGATCCGGCCGCCGGATCGGACCGGGAGCGGCAATCTGGAAAGCATTGCTGGGGGTTCCGCGATCAGTCTTGCGGCAATCGCGACCACCGTCCAACTGCCATCCGGTTTCCCGCCATCCGGCTTCCCTTGGGGAATTCGAACGCCTGAGCCATGTTGCGATCCACGTTGACAGTCCCGATTTCCGAGCCGGTTTCGTCGATGCCGGCGGTGGGCGCCGCGCCGGCGCCGAAAATGAACAATGACGACAACCGCAATGGGGCGGGCAGCGGCCCGTCGACCTCGGTCATCACCAAGGTCAAGCCGAAGACCAAGCGCCCGAACCTGTACCGCGTCCTGATCCTGAACGACGACTACACGCCGATGGAGTTCGTCGTTCACGTGCTGGAACGATTCTTCAACAAGGACGCCGAGGCGGCAACCAAGATCATGCTGCACGTTCACCACCACGGGATCGGCGAGTGCGGCGTTTTTACCTACGAGATCGCCGAGACCAAGGTGACGCAAGTCATGGACTTCGCGCGCAAGCACCAGCATCCACTGCAGTGCGTGATGGAAAAGAAATAGGTCGCTGGAACGACTGACCCGCCGCGGGACGCGGAACGGGTCTTGCATCGCGATTTTTGATGGTGGTGAACCGCGTTCCGTACGATCACGGGCGTCGCCGTGCGACGCCCCGATGCCCCGAATTTAGAAGAAAACCATCATCGCGGGACCGGTCTTTCGCCACGATCCGTCGTAACTATATCAAAGGCGATCACGAAGGTTGTTATTGCCTGACCCGGTAATGGCGATCATGATGGCAGGGGGCCATAGAGGACGCGAATGCCAACTTTTTCCCAAAGCCTTGAACAGTCGCTGCACCGTGCATTGGCGATCGCAAACGAGCGCCACCATCAATACGCGACGCTCGAACATCTGCTGCTGTCGCTGATCGATGACTCGGATGCGGCGGCTGTGATGCGGGCCTGCAGCGTCGATCTCGACAAGCTGAGGACCAGCCTCGTTAATTATCTCGAGACCGAATTCGAAAACCTGGTGACTGACGGCGCCGATGACGCGAAGCCGACCGCCGGGTTCCAGCGCGTGATCCAGCGCGCGGTGATTCACGTCCAGTCGTCCGGTCGCGAGGAAGTGACCGGCGCCAACGTCCTGATCGCGATCTTCGCCGAGCGCGAGAGTCATGCCGCGTACTTCCTGCAGGAGCAGGACATGACGCGCTACGACGCCGTCAACTACATCAGCCACGGCATCGCAAAGCGGCCCGGCGTGTCCGAGGCGCGGCCGGTGCGCGGGGTCGACGAGGAAACCGAGACCAAGGGCAACGAGGACGCCAAGAAGAAGGGCGAGGCGCTCGAGACCTATTGCGTCAACCTCAACAAGAAGGCGCGCGACGGCAAGATCGATCCGGTGATCGGCCGCAATGCCGAGATCAACCGTGCGATCCAGGTGCTGTGCCGCCGCCAGAAGAACAACCCGCTGTTCGTCGGCGAAGCCGGCGTCGGCAAGACCGCGATTGCCGAAGGCCTCGCCAAGCGCATCGTCGACAGCGATGTGCCGGAAGTGCTGGCGGCCGCGACCGTGTTCTCGCTCGACATGGGCACGCTGCTTGCGGGCACCCGCTATCGCGGTGATTTCGAGGAGCGGCTCAAGCAGGTCCTGAAGGAACTGGAGGCGCATCCGAACGCCATCCTGTTCATCGATGAGATCCACACCGTGATCGGCGCCGGCGCCACCTCCGGCGGCGCGATGGATGCGTCCAATCTGCTGAAGCCGGCGCTGGCTTCGGGCACGATCCGCTGCATGGGCTCGACCACCTACAAGGAATACCGTCAGCACTTCGAGAAGGACCGCGCGCTGGTGCGGCGCTTCCAGAAGATCGACGTCAACGAGCCGACGGTGGAAGACGCGATCGCGATCCTCAAGGGCCTGAAGCCCTATTTCGAGGATTACCATCGGCTGAAATACACCAATGAGGCGATCGAGGCGGCGGTGCAGCTGTCGTCGCGCTACATCCACGACCGCAAGCTGCCCGACAAGGCAATCGACGTGATCGACGAGTCCGGCGCGGCGCAGATGCTGGTCGCCGAGAGCAAGCGCAAGAAGACGATCGGCATCAAGGAGATCGAGACCACGATCGCGACCATGGCGCGGATTCCACCGAAGAGCGTGTCGAAGGACGATGCCGAGGTGCTGAAGCATCTCGAGCAGACCCTGAAGCGCACGGTGTTCGGCCAGGACAAGGCGATCGAGTCGCTGGCGGCGTCGATCAAGCTGGCGCGAGCCGGCCTGCGCGAGCCGGAGAAGCCGATCGGCAGCTATTTGTTCTCGGGTCCGACCGGCGTCGGCAAGACCGAGGTGGCCAAGCAACTCGCGGCGTCGCTCGGTGTCGAGCTGCTGCGCTTCGACATGTCCGAATACATGGAGCGGCACACCGTGTCGCGCCTGATCGGCGCACCTCCCGGCTATGTCGGCTTCGACCAGGGCGGTTTGCTCACCGATGGCGTGGACCAGCATCCGCATTGCGTCGTGCTGCTCGACGAAATCGAGAAGGCGCACCCGGATCTCTACAACGTGCTGCTGCAGATCATGGATCATGGCCGGCTCACCGACCACAACGGCAAGCAGGTCAACTTCCGCAACGTGATCCTGATCATGACCACGAATGCCGGCGCGGCCGATCTTGCGCGGCAGGCCTTCGGCTTCACTCGCTCGAAGCGGGAAGGCGACGATCACGAGGCGATCAATCGCCAGTTCGCGCCGGAGTTCCGCAACCGGCTGGATGCGATCGTCTCCTTCGCGCACCTCAATGCCGAGGTGATCGGCATGGTGGTCGAGAAGTTCGTGCTGCAGCTCGAGGCGCAACTCGCCGACCGCGACGTCACGATCGAGCTGTCCGAGCCTGCAAAGGCCTGGCTGATCGAGCATGGCTATGACGAGCAGATGGGCGCACGTCCGATGGCGCGCATCATCCAGGAACACATCAAGAAGCCGCTCGCGGATGAGGTGCTGTTCGGCCAGCTCAAGGGCGGCGGACATGTCCGCGTCATCCTGGTCAAGGACGAGGCGACCGCCAAGGACAAGATCGGCTTCGAATATGTCGAGGGCCCGGTTACGCCGAAGCCCGAGAACCTGCCGCCGCGCAAGCGCAAGCCGCCGAAGGGTGGTCCCAACGGTGGCGGAGGCGGCACCAAGGGGCCGGCCTCAAAGGGGCCGATGGTCAAGGTCTGAGGCGCGAGCGAACAACCACACGGAAAGGCCGGCTGAACAGCCGGCCTTTTTGTTTCTGGCGGTGGGAGGCGCGTCTCCGCGCCGTCACTCGCCCTTCAGCCGCTGGCCCTCCTGGACCCGCACCCGGTCGGCGCCGCGGCTGCCGGCGGTGGACAGCCGGAGCGTGCTGAGTACAGCCCCCACGACGGCAAAGCCGACGCCGACCATCAGCGAGATCCGGGTGCCGTCAGCCGGATAGCGCGCCAGCAGCAGCGCCACCAGAGCGGCGCCGATGGTCTGTCCGAGCAGGCGCGCGGTCCCTAGCATGCCGCTGGCGCCACCCGAGCGCTCGCGCGGGGCGGCGGCGATCATGGTGCGGTTGTTTGGGGTCTGGAACAGGCCGAAGCCGGCGCCGGCGAGCGCCATGCGCCAGATCACGTCGATCGGTGTCGCGTTGGCCGGCATCAGGGCCAGCGTGCCCAATCCCGTCGCGAACAGCAGCAGGCCGATGCCGCCGAGCAGGCCGGCCGGATAGCGTTCCACCAGCCAGCCCGCGAGCGGGGCGGCGAACGCGACCGCGATCGGCCACGGCGTGATCAACAGGCCGATCTGCACCGCCGAATATCCGAAATGGTTTTCCAGATAGAACGGCATCGCGACGAAGGCCAGCATCTGGCCGCAGAACGAGGCAATCGAGGTGCCGATCGAGAGCGCGAAGATCGGAATCCGCAGCAGGTCGACGGGCAGCAGCGGCGAGGGCAGATGCTGCTGCCGCCGGTACAGCAAATGCGAGGCGACCGCGGCAACAGCGAACTCCAATGCGCAGAGATACAGCGACCCGCCATGGCCGGCGCTGTCGATCGCGCTGATGCCGAACCCGAACGCGATGGCGCTCAGCGCGGCGCTCTGCCAGTCGAAGGCGTGAACCGCAGGCCTCGTGTGCGGCAGGAAGCGCCAACCCAGCGCCAGCGTGACAATGCCGAGCGGGACATTGATGGCGAACAGATACGGCCAGGTCCCGACCGCCAGGATGAACGAGGCGATGGTCGGGCCGACCGCAGCCGAGATCGCGACCACCAGCGCGTTGACGCCGATGCCGCGGCCGAGCAGCGAATGCGGGTAGATGAAGCGGACCAGCGCGGTGTTGACGCTGAGGATTCCGGCAGCGCCAAACCCCTGCAGGATGCGGGCGACCGTCAGCAGCGGCAGCGTGTGCGACAGCGCGCAGAACAGTGATGCCAGCGTGAAAAGCAACAGCCCAGCCAGATAGACGCGGCGGTAGCCGATGATTTCGCCGAGCGAGGCCAGCGGCAGCAGCGAGATCGTGATCGCCAATTGATAGCCGTTGACGATCCAGATCGAGAACGCCGGGCTGGCGTTCAGATCGCGGGCAATGGTCGGCAGCGCAACGTTGGCGATCGAGCCGTCGACGACGGCCATCACGAGGCCGAGCGCGATCGTGAGAATGGCCCAATTGCGCTGCGGTTGCGGCAGCCCGTCGGGATGCTCGATGATCGCGGACGACATGTGGTGGAGTGGCTCTCGGTTCCGGCGTTGCGGGGATTACCGCATGCTGGATTAGCCCGGCCTTTGCAACCCCGAATGCCGGATGCCGGCCGCGACGGGAACGAGGGCTCCGAGCCGAGATGGCTCAGCCCTGGCCGAGCAATTCATTGATGCGCCGCTGCAGCTGCCGCTTCTTGATCTCGCTGCGGCGGACCCGCTCGTCGAGATCGCTGACCGGCGTGTCGGAAGTCATGATCCGGAAGGCGAGGCCGACCTTGTTGGCCTGGCGCCAGATCAGGCGGGCCAGGAACGAGCGGCCCTTGCGTGCGACGCTGAGATTCATCTCTTCGGGCAAGTGCGCGGCATCGCTAAATTCAACGCAGGCACCACCTTCACTGATGTTGCGGACGACGCAATCCATCGTCGAGCCGCGTTCATTGATCTCCGCAACCGCACCATAGAACACCTTCTCGCGTACGCTCTGGCGCCGGTCCTGCATGGGGAAATCCTCCAAATGAACGGCACGACTGTACCGGTCCGCCCCAGCGAAAAGAAGGGCGCCGGGGAACCCGTTGCAGTTAGTGTAAATATTTGCCCCCGTGAGGGCGTGGATTCCCGGCTATTTTGCGCCGCAAGAGACCCTTGGCTTCCCTCGAAAAGCTTTAGTTTGGCAGCCGGCTTTGCCGCCAGTCGCGCGGCGACAGGCCATAATGGTCGCGGAACACGCGGCCGAAATGCGAGAGATCGTTAAAGCCCCAGGCGAATGCGATCTCGCCGATGTGACGATGCGCGTGCGCCGGCGAGGCGAGGTCGCGCTTGCAGCGCTCCAGCCGCTGCGCCAGCACGAAGCGCTGGAACGAGGTGTCCTCGTCGGCCAGCAGGCTGTTGACGTAGCGCGGCGAGATGCCGAGCGCGGCGGCCGTCTCGGTGAGGTTGAGCTCGGGGTTCGGCAGATGCGCGAGCACATGCGCCTTCAGCCGGTAGAGCAGCGCGGAGCGGTGGGTCGAGGCCGGCAGCGCGGCGCCGCCGAGCCGCTCGCTCATCGCCATCGCGAGCAGGTCGGCGGCCTGGTCGGCGAGGCGGATCGCGTTGTCAGGATCGAGCTTGTCGGCGATCTCGGAGAGCCCCGCGATGAACTGCCAGGCGAGCCGCTGCACGGGACGATCCGATGTGAACGTGGTCGCAGTTAAGCCCTGGGTGCCGGCGAAGCGCCGGTGCAGCATGGCGCGCGGCACCTGGAAGATGGTCTGCGTGAAGTCGGCGTTGAAGCGCAGCTCATAAGGCCGGGTGGTGTCGTAGAATGCGAACTCGCCGGGCCGGATCACGGTCTCGCGGCCGTCCTGCAGCACGCTGCCAGTGCCGCTCCGGCCGAGCGCGAACAGAACAAAATCCTCGCTGGCGCGTGCGATCCGCGACGGCGTGCGCAGCACCCGTTGCTGGCTCGACGAGACAACGGAGCATTTCACCGCGCCCAGCTGCGTGCTGGTGATGGCGCCGTGGAAGGCGGTGCCGAGATCGGACTTGCAGTCGAGCTGCACGAACACGTCGCAGACGATGTCCTGCCAGAGCGCAAGGCGCCGATGGGTGGGCGCGTCTTCCGTGGTGAACAGGGCCGGCATGATTTCCTCCCTTCACGAGTGCAAACGCTGGCCACGCAAACAAAGCAAGCTTCATACCGGGGACGGCCGGGGAATCTCCTCCGCAGTCGAATTTTCCTTCCGTCCTGGTCGAACGGGGTGCCCGGTCCCGGGGCAGCATGATGTCAGAGGCCGCCATGGCCGATCAAGCACGAACCGGCCGGAGGCGTCGGCCGCGAGGAGGACATCATGGGCATCGAACATCCGAAATACCGCGTTGCGGTGGTGCAGGCCGCACCTGCCTGGCTCGACCTCGACGCGTCCATCGCCAAGTCGGTCGCGCTGATCGAGGAGGCCGCCGCCAAAGGGGCGAAGCTGATCGCATTCCCCGAGGCGTTCATCCCCGGCTATCCCTGGTACATCTGGCTGGACTCGCCGGCCTGGGCGATCGGACGCGGCTTCGTGCAGCGCTATTTCGACAACTCGCTGAGCTACGACAGCCCGCAGGCCGAGAAGCTGCGGCTCGCGGTCAAGAAGGCCGGCATGACCGCGGTGCTCGGCCTGTCCGAGCGCGACGGCGGCAGCCTCTATCTCGCGCAATGGTTGATCGGCCCCGACGGCGAGACCATCGCGAAGCGGCGCAAGCTGCGGCCGACCCATGCCGAGCGCACCGTCTATGGCGAGGGCGACGGCAGCGACCTTGCGGTGCATGATCGTCCCGGCATCGGCCGGCTCGGCGCGCTGTGCTGCTGGGAGCATCTGCAGCCGCTGTCGAAATACGCGATGTACGCCCAGAACGAGCAGGTCCATGTCGCGGCCTGGCCGAGCTTCTCACTGTATGATCCGTTCGCGCCGGCGCTCGGCTGGGAGGTCAACAACGCGGCCTCGCGGGTCTATGCGGTCGAGGGCTCGTGCTTCGTGCTGGCGCCCTGCGCCACGGTCTCGCAGGCGATGGTCGACGAGATGTGCGACCGCGACGACAAGCACGCGCTGCTGCATGTCGGCGGCGGACACGCTGCGATCTACGGGCCGGACGGCAGCTCGATCGCCGAGAAGCTGCCGCCCGATCAGGAGGGCCTGCTGCTCGCCGATATCGATCTCGGCGCGATCGGGATCGCCAAGAACGCCGCCGATCCGGCCGGGCACTATTCGCGCCCCGATGTCACGCGTCTGCTGCTGAACAGGAAGCCCTCGAAGCGCGTCGAGCATTTCGCGCTGCCGCTCGACAGCCTTGAGGAGATCGACGCGGCCGCGAGCTGAAAGCACGACATCCAACTGGAGGCGACTGCCATGGAATCCGCCATTCCATCTCATCTGCAGACAGCCCGATCGCGTCATCGGCGTGTGCCCGACGACTACGCGCCGCCTTATCCGTCCTTCGTCGCGCGCCACAAGCCCGCGGTCACGTGCGTGATCATGGCCTATTTCGGCGTGCAATATCGCGGTGAGCGGAGCGCGGCGGCGACCGACGCGCTGGCGCAGATCGCAACGCGCTTCGCCAGAGAAAACGGTCCGACGCATTGGGACCGTGCGCAATATGTCGACCAGGCCGGCTACACCAACGTCGTCTCGGTCGCCTATTGGGACGATGCCGGGCGTTTCGACGCCTGGTTCGACGGTGCGCGCGAGGCCTGGACCGGTGGCGGCGCCACTGAGGGCGTCGGCCGCTTCATCGAGGCGCTGCGGCCGCATGTTGCGCGCTACGAGACGCTGTTCTCGTCGCTCGGCCGTCCGGAGGGCGTCGCGGTGCTTGCCGACGGCATGAGCGGAGAGGTGCAGGAGCACGCCTATTGGGGCGGTATGCGCGACCGTATCCCGCTGTCGCAGACCGACGCGATGACGCCGGGCGGCGAGCCGCGCGCGATCCGCGACGGCGCACGCATCCGTGTGGTCGCGCATGACAATCTCTGCCTGATCCGCTCCGGACAGGACTGGAGCGACACCGAGGCATCGGAACGCAAGATGTATCTCGACGATGTCGAGCCGGTGCTGCGCGAGGGCATGGATTTCCTGCGCGACGACGGTGTGCCGATCGGCTGCTATGCCAACCGCTATATGCGCGTCGTCGATGCGGAGGGCAGGCCGACCGAAAAATCCTACGGCCAGAGCTGGTGGAAGAGCCTTGCGGCACTCGAGCGCTGGGCGGAATCGCACCCGACCCATGTCAGGATTTTTGGCGCGGCGATGAAGTATCTCTCGACTTTGGGGCCGAACGCCAAGCTCAGGCTGTATCACGAGGTCACGGTGGCAGGCGCCGACGAGCAGTTCTTCGAATATCTCGGCTGCCATGAACGGACCGGCATGCTCACCGCCGTACAGGTCGCCCGAGCGACGACACCTTGAGTTGGCAAAGTGCTCGTGTCTAACGCCGAGCCTTACGCGACGCGCTCGCGCAGCCCTTTGGCGACTTCCTTCTGCGCGTCGAACTCGCGGCGCAGGCGGGCCAGCTCCTCGGCGCTGAGCGCATCGGCGTTGCTGTAGTCGCGCTTCCAGGCATGGTCCGCGCCCCAGCGCAGCGGTGACTGCACGGTGGTCTGCGGACCGGGCGCCTGCTCAAGCACGCGCAGCGCCAGCTCCAGCGTGAACGCCTGCGAGGCGACGTCCTGCGGCTTGCCCGCGGAATTGCCGAGCGGGAAGTCGGAGAACAGGAAGCGCGGCACCGCGGCGTGCTCGACGATATCCTTGGCGCAGCCCATCACCACGGTGGAGATGCCGTTGGCCTCGAGATGCCGCGCCACCAGGCTGACGGTCTGGTGGCAGACCGGGCAGTTCGGCACCAGCACCGCAACGTCGACCTTGTCGTCACGGCAGCGTTTGAGGATTTCGGGCGCGTCGGTCTCGATGGTGACGCGGTGGCTGCGGTTGGTCGGGGCTCCGAAGAAGCGCGGCGCGACGTCGCCGATCATGCCGGCTGCGGCGAGGCGCTTGAGCTGCGCCAGCGGGAACCAGGTGCCGTTGTCGGTCGCCGTGGTGTGGGTGCGGTCATAGGCGATGTGCGAAATCCGCAGATCGTGCAGCTTTGACGTGTCGCCGTCATAGACCGAATAGAATTTTGCGCCGCCATTGTATTTCGCTCCGGGACCCTGGTCGCCCCTGGCGGGATCGAACGGCGCCGCGGTCGTGATAATGGCGACCCGGGACTGGTTCAGCGGCTTCTTCAGGGGCTGGAACGGGGCGGAGGTGTAATGCGCCCAGCGGTAGGGGGTTGTGTAGCCGATCGCCGCGTAATAATCGCGGGTCCGCTTCATATAGCCGATCGGGGCGTCGTCATCGGGGGCAAAGCCGAGTTGATCGTCGGATGCTGCGGCCATTTTGCGCTCCCTTTTGCGCGCCATCATTTCAGTCCATAGCTAGATCACGAGCTTGCGGTGTCAAGCCGCGCCCGCACGGGAACAGAATTGCCATGCGAACCGGTCGTTGCGCCGCATTGGTCATGCTTGTGCTGCTGGTGCCGCCGGCCCGGGTCGGCGCGGAGGACGCACCGGCCGCGGCCCCGGCGCCGCCGCCTGCCGCCGAGCAGCCGGCAGCGCCGCCCCCGGACAAGCCCGCTGAGAAGCCCGCGGCCGTCCCGGCGGAGCCGCCTGCGCCACCGCCGGGAGAGCAGGCCGCACCATCGGCCGAGAAACCTGCCGCGCCCCCGGCGGATACGCCCGCGGCGGCGACCGACAAGCCCGCGGATGATGCGCGCGAGAGCGACACCCGCGAGGCGATGTGCCTGATGATCGAGTCGGCGGCGCGGGCCAACGATCTGCCGCTCGAATTCTTCGCGCGCGTGATCTGGCAGGAGAGCCGCTTCCAGGCCGATGCAGTTGGTCCGATGACCCGCAACGGGCAGCGCGCGCAGGGCATCGCGCAGTTCATGCCGGGCACCGCGAACGAGCGCGGGCTGCTCGATCCGTTCAATCCGGTGCAGGCGCTGCCGAAGTCGGCCGAATTCCTCAGCGAGCTGCGCAACCAGTTCGGCAATCTCGGCCTCGCGGCGGCCGCCTACAATGCCGGCCCGCGCCGGATCCAGGACTGGCTCGCCGGCTCCGGATACATGCCGCAGGAGACGCGCAATTACGTCTCCGCGATCACCGGCTCCAGCGTCGACGACTGGGCAGCCGCCGGGCGCAACGGCAAGATGCCACAGCGCGCGCCGACGAAGAGCTGCCGCGAACTGATGGCGTTGCTCAAGCGCGCGCCCAACCCGTTCGTCGCAGGGCTCGAGCAGCACGTCACGCTGTCGGCGGCCAAGGTCTGGGGCGTCCAGCTCGCCGCCGGCTTCAGCCGCGACAAGGCGCTGGCGATGTATGCCCGCGCCATCAAGCGCCTTGCCAACGTGATCGGCGATCAGGATCCGAGCCTGCTTTCTTCGCGGCTACGCACCCGCGGCAGCGCGACCTTCTACCAGGTGCGCATCGGCGCCGACACACGCCCCGAGGCAGACGGCCTGTGCAACCGCATCCGCAAGGCGGGCGGGGCGTGTTTTGTTCTAAAGAACAGGGCGTGATTGCGTGGATCCGTAGCCCGGATGAAGCGAAGCGCAATCCGGGACAGCTCTCGCCGGTCGCAAGAGCGGCCCCGGATTTCGCTGGCGCTTCATCCGGGCTACCAAGGCGCATACCGGACCTGTGCCGTCTCTTGCTTGACCCTGCGTTGTCCGCGCCCTAATCCGCCGCGATTGCAAACCATCCGGTTCCCCGTGGCGCTTCCTCCGCTCGATTCTCCGCAATGGCACACCTCGTTCCGCGCCTTCCTGTGGGGCGCGCGGTCGATCGGCGCGACCGTGCTGACCCTGGTGCTGTTTGCGACCTATCTCGGCATCGGTGCGCTGGCGCATGATAGCGGCTTCTCGCTGGGTTGGACGCTGGCGAGCACGGCGTTCGTATGGGCTGGCCCTGCGCAGATCATCGTGATCACGACACTCGGCTCCGGCGCCACCGTGCTGCAATCGGCGATCGCGGTCACCGTCAGCGCGATCCGCCTCTTTCCGATGGTGGTGTCGGTGTTGCCGATGATGCGCACCGAACAGACCAAGCGGCGGCATCTGATCCTCGTGGCGCATCTCACCGCCGTCACGCTGTGGGTCGAGTGCTTCCGCTTCCTGCCGCAGGTGCCGCGCAACCGGCGGATCGCCTTCATCCACGGACTCGGCTGCGGGCTGGTCACCGTCTGCCTGATCGCCAACACGATCGGCTACATGCTCGCCGCCAACCTCACGCCGCTGTTCGCCGCCGGCATGCTGATGCTGACGCCGCTCGCCTTCCTGTTCTCCACGGCGCGCAACTGCCGCGAGCTCGCCGACGTCATCGCGCTGGTGCTCGGCCTATTGCTGTTTCCGCTGGCGGCGATGCTGAACAGCGGCGTCGACATCCTGGTCAGCGGGGTCGTCGCGGGCACCATCGCCTATGCCGTGCACCGGGCGAGGGCGGGCATCGTCGGGGCGCGCGCATGAGCGGTTTCATCGGCGACTGGCACGCGCTGGCGATCCTGTTCGTCGCGGGCGTCATCCCCAACCAGATCTGGCGCATGCTCGGCCTGTGGTTCGGCGGCGGCATCGACGAGAACTCCGAACTCTTGGTCTGGGTGAGGGCGGTCGCCACCGCGATCCTCGCCGGAATCATCGCGCAGATCGTGGTGCAGCCGCCGGGCGCGCTCGCCAGCGTGCCGGACTGGCTGCGTTACGGCGCCGTCGCCGCGGGCTTTGTCGTGTTCATGCTGGCGAGGAAATCGATCTTCGCCGGCGTGATCGCGGGCGAGATCGTCATGATCGCAGGCAAATACTGGCTCGGCTGATTGCGGCGTCTGCATTATTCGCTACTCTTGCTCCCCAAGAACAAGACAACGGGGAAACGGCATGCAGCGGCGCGCATCATCGCTATTCATTGTTGCTCTGACGGCGTTGCTGGCGGCGACGCTGCCGGCGCGTACCGCGGATTATCCAACGCGGCCGATCAAGCTCGTGGTGCCCTATGCCGCGGGCGGGCCGACCGACGTGCTCGGCCGCATCGTCGGCGAATATCTCGGGCGCGATCTCAAGCAGGTGGTCGTGGTCGAGAACAAGGCCGGCGCGCAGGGCGCGATCGGTGCCGAGGCCGTGGCGCGCTCCGATCCCGACGGCTACACGCTGTTCGTGACGGCCGCATCCATCTTCGTACTCAATCCGCTGCTCTACAAGAAGCTGCCATACGATCCGGCGAGGGATTTTCGCCTGCTGTCCGTGATCACGGACGCGCCGATGATCATGGAGGTGCATCCGTCCGTGCCGGCGAGGACGATCGCGGAGTTCATCGCCTACGCCAAGAAGAATCCCGGAAAACTCAATTTCGGATCGGCCGGCACCGGCGGCACGGTTCATCTCGCCGGCGAGATGTTCAAGCAGATGGCCGGCGTCGAGATGACCCACGTGCCCTACAAGGGCGCCGGGCCGGCACTGACCGACCTCTTGTCCGGCAACATCCAGTTGATGTTCGACACGCTCGGCACCGCGCTGCCGCCGGTCAAGTCAGGCATGCTGCGCGCGCTCGGCGTCAGCTCGACCGAGCGCATCCCCGATTTGCCCGATCTGCCGACGATCGCCGAGAGCGGTTATCCCGATTATGCGGTCAGCGTCTGGTATGGTATCGCAGCGCCGTCGAAAGTGCCTGACGACATCGCCGACAAGATCAAGGCAAGCCTCGACCGGGCCTTGAACGATGAGGCGTTCCGCGCTTCGCTGCTCAAGATCGGTTTCCCGCCGCTGCGCGCGAAGAGCCAGGCCGAGATCGACAAGTTCGTGAATACCGATCGCGCGCGATGGGCGGGCGTGATCAAGGCGCTGAACATATCGCTGGATTGACACATGGTACGTGAAATGGAACTGCGCCAGGGCGAGGTCGCCATCGACATGCCGACGGCGCGCGATGCCGGGCTCGTCTTCATCGGCCGCATCCGCACGCCCTGGACCTCGCGACTGGCGACGCCGCGGCAGGGGCGGCATGACGGCCCGGTGTGCCGGCTCGAAATTTTCGAGCCCTGGGTCGCCGCGATCAAGGGCGTCGATTTCTATTCAAATCTCGAGGTGCTGTACTGGCTGCACCAGTCGCGCCGCGACATCGTGCTGCAGAGCCCGAAGAACAACGGCAACACCCGCGGCACCTTCTCGCTGCGCTCGCCGGTGCGCCCCAACCCGATCGGCACCTCGATCGTCAAGCTGGTCGGCGTCGAGGGCAACGTCATCCTGGTGCGCGGCCTCGACTGCCTGGACGAGACGCCGCTGATCGACGTCAAGCCCGACCGCTGCGAGTTCACGCCGCTGACCCCGCCGCAGGCTGGAGACTTCGAGACGGAGTGAGATTCGTCGATGCCGTAGCCCGGATGCAGCGAAGCGAAATCCGGGGCGGTCTTACATCGGCTGCAACATTCCCGGATTGCGCTAGGCTCCATCCGGGCTACGCAGCGACGCCTTCGGCGTCACTTCAACGCTGCGATCAGCTTCGCCGCGCTGGCCTCCAGCACCTTGCCATCTTCCTTGTGGCTGGCAGGCGGCAGCAGCGTGACGCCGTCCTTGCGCGGCATGACGTGCATGTGCAGATGGAAGACGACCTGGCCACCGGCTGGCTCGTTGAATTGCTGCACCGTGATGCCGTCGGCTTCGAACGCCTTCATCGCAGCGGCCGCGATCTTGTGCGAGGCGCGCGCGACATGGGCGTAGTCGTCGGGCTTGATGTCGAGGATGTTGCGGGCAGAGGCCTTCGGAATGACGAGCGTATGCCCCGGCGAGCGCGGCATGATGTCGAGGAACGCGAACACGTGCTCGTCCTCATAGACCTTGTAGCAGGGCAGCTCGCCGCGCAGGATCTTCGCGAAAATGTTGTTGTTGTCGTAGGCGGCGGGCATGGCGGCGGCTCCTCGATGATGCTGCTTTATTGCCTAGGTGGCGGCGGAGACGTCAAGCGTCGTCGTCGACCGTCTTGCGGAACGGGCCGGCCTCGGTGAGCTCGCGGCCGACCTCGGCGACATAGTCGCGCTCGCGCTTGAGGTAATCGGCGATCGCCCGGCGCAGTCCGGGGTCGGCGATGAAATGCGCCGAATAGGTTGTCTGCGGCAGGTAGCCGCGCGCCAGCTTGTGCTCGCCCTGCGCGCCGGCCTCGACCACCTTGAGCCCGCGTTGAACCGCGAAATCGATCGCCTGGTAGTAGCAGACCTCGAAATGCAGGAACGGGTGGTGCTCGATCGCGCCCCAGTTGCGGCCGAACAGCGTGTCCGAGCCGATGAAGTTGATCGCGCCCGCGATCCAGCGGCCGTTGCGCTTGGCCATCACCAGCAGCACGTCCCGGCTCATCGTCTCGCCGATCAGCGAGAAGAATTCTCGGGTCAGATACGGCCGGCCCCATTTGCGCGAGCCGGTCTCCATATAGAACTCGAAGAACGCATCCCAGGCGTCCTCGGTGATGTCCGAACCGGTGAGCCAGTGGATGGTGATCCCGGCGCCAACCGCCTCGCGGCGCTCGCGCTTGATGCCCTTGCGGTGACGCGAGTTCAGCGAGCCGAGAAAATCGTCGAAGGTCTTGTAGCCCTCATTGCGCCAGTGGAACTGCTGGTCGGTCCGCTGCAGGAAACCGTGTGCGCCGAGGAACCTGGCCTCGTCCTCGCGGGCGAACGTCACATGCACGGAGGAGGCCTCGGTGGCGTTGCAGAGTGCCCGCAGGCCTCGTGCCAGCGCCGAGCCGATCACCTCGCGGTCGACGCCGTCGCGGATCAACAGCCGCGGCCCGGTCGCGGGCGTGAAGGGGACGGACACCTGAAGCTTCGGGTAATAGCTGCCGCCGGCACGGTGATAGGCCTCGGCCCAGCCGCGATCGAACACGTATTCGCCCTGCGAGTGCGATTTCAGATAGCAGGGCACGACGCCGACGATCCGGCCATCGAGCTTTGCGATCAGATGCCGCGGGCCCCAGCCGGTCCGCGGGCAGGCCGAGTTGGAGGCTTCGGCGGCAGCAAAAAAGGCGTGGGAAACGAATGGGTTATAGCTCGAACTTGCGGCGGTCTGGCAATTGTTTGCAGAACCGGGCGAGGCCAGCGTGTCGAGGTGATGGATGCTGTCCGCGTCCGCCTTGGGATTGGCGCAAGCGTCCCATTCGGCGGCCGGAATGCCGCCGATGTCAGCTACAGCCTCTAGGGTGATTTCAGAAGACGCCATCGAGAATGAAGACCGGTGCCTCGTTTGAGCATGATCTTTCCGGAACAGCTGGCTCCACTTCCGGATCATGCCCCGCATTCCGCCATCGCCGATGACGACCAACCCTCGCCAACATCGTGCGTCGCGGCGACGAGTTCAAGACGGCAAGGGCACGTCTCGAACATGTCAGGTTCCCGGCACGAACCCCTCGAAAATCATCTGGTCGGCGTAGCGCGCTGCGCGATCGCGCTGTTCCACCGTCCGCACGGTCCAGGCCAGCAGCGGACAGCCGAACACGTTGCGGGCGATCCACGGCTCCGGTGCCGGCAGCTGGTTGACCCAATAGGCGACGAAATGCGGCTCGGTCGTAAAGCCATGCCGCAGGTACAGCATGCTGTCGCGCTGCGCCGGCGTCAGCTTGTCCCAGTGGCCGTCGTCATAGGTGCGCTGGGCGGTGATGCCGCGCGGCAGGTTCGGCATGATCTCGCGCAGCGCCAGCACCTGGTCGGGATCGAAGGACATGCCGACCACCGGGCCGGAATAAGACGCCAGCACCTCGGCCATCCGCTGCACCAGCTTGCGGTCGCCGTCGAAATGGCTCTTCACCTCGACCACCAGCGGCACGCGGCCGGCGACCAGCGCGCAGAGATCGCCGAGCGTCATCATCTGCTCGGCGGTGTCCTTGAACTTGACGGCCTTCAGTTCGGCCGCCGTCTTGGTGGCCAGCAGGTCCGCCCCGTCGGTGAGGCGGCCGAGCGCATCGTCGTGATGCACCATGGCCTCGCCGTCGGCGGTGAGCTGGATATCGCACTCGATGGCAAAGTTGCCGGCGACCGCGGCGGTGGCCGCGGCCGGCATGTTCTCGATGATGCCGCGTGCGGCATCGTGCAGGCCGCGATGGGCGACCGGCCGTTTCGTCAGCCAATCAGGAGCGCGCATCGATCAGGCGACTTCGAACACGCCTTCGACTTCGACCGCGGCGTCCGCGGGCAGCGAGGCGACGCCGACGGTGGTACGGGCATGGCGGCCCTTGTCGCCGAACGCCTCGACCATCAGGTCGGAGGCGCCGTTCAGCACCTTCGGCCCGTCGAAGAAGTCGGGCGCCGAATTGATGAAGCCGCCGAGCCGCACCACGCGCACGACCTTGTCGAGGTCGCCGAGCGCGGCCTTGATCTGGGCCAGCAGGTTGATTGCGCAGCCGCGCGCGGCAGCGGCGCCCTGTTCGAGCGTGACGCCGGCGCCGAGCTTGCCCTTGGCGATTAGCTTGCCCTCGGCGTTGAAGCAGACCTGGCCCGACACGAACAGCAGGTTTCCGCTGCGGACGAAGGGAACATAGTTTGCGACCGGGGAGGTCGGCTCGGGAAGTGTGATGCCCTGTGACGCCAGTTTTTGTTCGACGGTACCCGCCATTTTTTGGTCCCCCAATTGGATTGCACGAAGCCTGAAACGCGGTCAGGGCCAAGTTTGTTTCGATTGTTTCGCGCATCGTGCCGCCGGTTGCAAGCGACGGTAAGGGGAGGATAGTGCCGCCATGAGGTGCGGATTCGCACGGTAAGCCGCCGAAAATGACGGCAACTTCGCTGCGTACATTGCCATTTTGTCAGACTTGCCCCAGTTGCGGCGCAATACCACCGTCACTATTGTGGCGAATCCCTGCCTCCTTGAGGAAACCACATGACCCTGCCGTTCCGGACTCCGTCGCGTGCCCTGGTGTTTGCGATCGCCGTTGCCGCAGGATCCGGCCTGGTTCAGGGGCCCGCGGTCGCGGCGGCAAGCGGGCCGTTTCTCGCGCATCAGGCGCTCTACGACCTCAGCCTGGTGAAATCGCGCGGCTCCAACTCGGTCAGCGATGCCCGCGGGCGCATCCTCTACAATTTCTCCGGCAACTCCTGCGAAGGCTACACCTCCGAATTCCGCCAGGTGTCCGAGCTCGACAGCGGCGAGGGCAAGGTGACGCTGTCCGATCTTCGCTCCACGTCCTGGGAGGACGCGTCGGGCAAAAGCTACCGCTTCAAGATCGACACGCGGATGAACGACAGCGAATCGTCGCCGGTCGACGGCATCGCTGAGCGGGTCGGCGATCATATCACCGTGAAGCTGACCCAGCCGGTGAAGAAGACGTTCAATATCGACGGCAAGATCGTGTTCCCGACCGAGCAGATCCAGCACATCATCGCTGCCGCCCGCGACGGCAAATCTGTCCTCGAGCAGACCGTCTATGACGGCTCCGACAACGGCGAGAAGATCTACAACACGCTGACTGTGATCGGCCGGCCGATCACAGGCGACCGCGCGCCGTCATCGCCCGATCCGTCGACGGCGAGCAATGCGTTGAAGGCCATGACGCGCTGGCCGGTGACGGTGAGCTATTACGACAGCGACGCGCGCGCGAAGGACGGCGAGCAGACGCCGGTTTACGCGATGTCGTTCGAGCTTTACGAGAACGGCGTCTCCCGCGCGCTGGTACTGGACTACAACGATTTTGTGATCTCGGGCGCGCTGGACAAGTTCGACGTCAGGGATTCCAAGCCCTGCAAGTGACGGGCTGGCTATCGCCACCCACCCAGCGTCGTCCCGGCGAAAGCCGGGCCCCATAATCACCGTTGTTTGTAGTTGGGCTTCGCTGGGGCCGCAGCGTCGTGTTGCAACACGGCCCTGTGGTTGTGGGTCGCGGCTCTCGCCGGGACGACAGCGGAGCAAGCTCCCCGCGAGACCGCACTGGCCGTAGCCGTCCGACACGAGTACGCTTCCCAAAACGCACCTGTCAGGGAGGCACCTCATGAGCAAGCTTGACCATCTTCGCCCCAGCGGCCTGCATCACAATCCGGCTTACTCCCACGTCGTCGTCGCCTCCGGCGCGCGCACGATCTACATTTCGGGACAGGTCTCCGTCGACGAGGAGGGCCGCGTGGTCGGCGCCGGCGATCTCGCCGCGCAGACGACGCAGGTGATGCAGAACCTCGGCATGGCGCTGAAGGCCGCCGGGGCCAGCTATTCCAATATTGTGAAGATCACGACCTTCGTCGTCGGCTACAAGCCGGAGCTCCGTCCCATCATCGGAAAGGCGCGCTCGGCATTCTTCGAGGGCATGGAGCCGCCGGCCTCTACGCTGGTCGGCGTCACCGCGCTCGCGGCGCCGGACTGGCTGATCGAGATCGAGGCGATTGCGGTCACGGATTGACGGGCTGCGCGGTCGTCATGCGCGGGCCCGACCAGCGCATCCATCGCCTTTCAAAGAGTCCTTGTTGATGGATGGCCGGGTCAAGCCCGGCCATGACGACCGATTACTCCTCCGCGCTCTTCTGCGGCCCCTCATAGGCAATGCCCCTGATCACGGCGGCATTGCCGAATTTCTTGCGCAGATTGTCCATCGCGCGTTCGGCGTGCGCCGAGCGGCGGTCGAGCATGTCGGAATCGTTGGCCTGCGCGCCCGGGCGCAGCGCGCTGACGCCGGTGCCCATCAGGCGGAAGGCGGTGCCGTCGATTTCCTTCACCAGCATCTCGCGCGACACCGCAAAGATCTTGGCCGCAAGCTGGGTCGGCGTCTGGATCGATTGCGAACGGGTGCGCTGGCGGAAGTCCGCGGTCTTCAGCTTCAGCGTAATCGTGCAGCCCGAGAGCTCGCTGGTCTTCAGCCGCGCCGAGACTTTCTCGGACAGTTTCCAGAGCAGTCTTTCCAGCGTTGCGAAGTCGCGGATGTCGGTCTCGAAGGTGGTCTCGCTCGAGATTGTCTTCGCGCCGCGATCGGCCACCACGCTCCGGTCGTCGATGCCGCGTGCCAGCCGCCACAGCCGGCGGCCTTCGCTCGCGAACTGTTTCATCAATTCGTTCTCGTCGGCGCGCTGCAGGTCGGCGATGATGCGGAAGCCGCGCTGCACCAGCTTCTCCTGGGTCGCAGGGCCGACGCCGTAGATGAACCCGACCGGTTTGCTGGCCAGCATCTCGCGCGCCTCGTCCTGGTCGAGCGCGGCAAAGCCCCTCGGCTTGTCGAGGTCGGAGGCGATCTTGGCGAGGAACTTGTTGCAGGACAGGCCGACCGACACCGTGATTCCGATGTCGCGCTCGACCTCGCGGGCGAATTTGGCGAGCACCTTGGCCGGGATCATGCCGTGGACGCGCTGCGTGCCGGCGAGATCGAGGAAGGCTTCGTCGATCGACAGCGGCTCGACCAGCGGCGTCAGCGCCTGCATCGCCTGCCGCACCTCGCGTCCGACCCGGACATACTTCGCCATGTCCGGCGGGATCACGGTCGCGTCCGGGCAGAGTTCCAGCGCCTTGAACATCGGCATCGCCGAGCGGACGCCGTAGGTGCGGGCGATGTAGCAGGCGGCCGACACCACGCCGCGCTTGCCGCCGCCGATGATGACCGGGCGATCGGCGATGTCAGGATTGTCGCGCTTCTCGACGGTGGCATAGAACGCGTCGCAGTCGATGTGCGCCAGCGCCAGTGCGGGGAGGGCGCGATGACGCACCAGCCGCGGCGAGCCGCAATGGCCGCACCGCTTCACCTTGATATCGAGGTCGCCGAGGCAGTCTCGGCAGAAACTGAGGGGGCCGTCGGAAGCTGCCGCTGCCGTCGTCACGGCACGTCGCGCTCCCATTTCGGGTCGCCCAGCGCCTGACGGGCGGCGGCGATGTTGGTCGGGTGCAGTTCCGAGGCCTTGGCAAACGCCGTCACGGTGGCGTCGTCGCGCATCACGAAATCGAGCACGCTCGCAAGAAATTGAGGATCGGACGCGGCGTTCCGCAGCGTCTCTGGACCGATTCCGGTTTCGGCCAGGAACAGGCCCAGCCGCTCGGGATCGCCGGCAATGAAGCCGAGCGCCTGAATCGCAACGATTTCAGCAACTTCCCGGGGGTTGTGAACAGGCTTTTTCAACGCGCCGGTTTGCCTTTCCGTTAACTTATGGTCTCTATTGAGAGGCCCATCATGCCCGAGTCTTCCGCGTGTGTTCAAGCAACGGAAACCACGCTGTGGAAGTTGGAGTTCGGGTTAACGGGTTAGAGCGATTCTGGCGCTAGTTTGAATTCACATTTTCGACGCGCCCCGAGCGCGGTGCGTGAGGTGCCGCAGCCGGGCCCGTCTCCTGGGTTTGGGAGGGACGGGATGGCCAAAACCGTCCTGATCGTGGAGGACAATGAGCTCAACATGAAGCTCTTTCGCGATCTGTTGGAAGCGCACGGCTATCAGACTTCGGGCACCAGCAATGGCTTCGAAGCGCTCGATCTTGTCCGCAAGCTGCGCCCCGACCTCATCCTGATGGACATCCAGCTACCCCAGGTTTCCGGCCTGGAGGTGACGCGCTGGATCAAGGACGATCCCGATCTGCGCGCAATTCCGGTGGTCGCAGTCACCGCCTTCGCCATGAAGGGCGACGAAGAACGCATCCGCGAGGGCGGCTGCGAAGCCTATTTGTCCAAGCCGATCTCGGTCGGCAAATTTATTGAGACTGTCCGACGCTTTATCGGATAGGGGAGTTGTGGTGCAATGTCCGCGCGTATCCTCGTGGTCGATGACGTTCCGGCGAACGTCAAGTTGTTGGAAGCCCGTCTGTCAGCCGAATATTTCGATGTACTGACTGCCTCCAACGGGACCGAGGCACTGGAAATTTGCGCACGCGCCGAATGCGACATCATCCTGCTCGATGTCATGATGCCCGACATGGACGGCTTCGAGGTCTGCCGCCGGCTGAAGTCGAATCCGGCGACCCATTTCATTCCGGTCGTCATCGTCACCGCGCTCGACAGTCCGGCCGATCGCGTGCGCGGCCTTGAAGCCGGCGCCGATGACTTCCTGACCAAACCGGTATCCGACGTCGTGCTGATCGCGCGCGTGCGCTCGCTGACGCGGCTGAAGATGATGACCGACGAACTGCGCATGCGCGCCATCACCTCGCTCGAGATCGGCATGCAGGCGCCCGAGCGCAGCGCGATCGCCGACAAGGGCACCGGCGGCCGCATTCTCCTCGTCGACGACCGGCCGTCGTCCTACGAGAAGCTGGCGCCGATCCTCTCCGCCGAACACACGGTCGACGTCGAGATCAATCCGTCGGAAGCCTTGTTCCACGCCGCCGAGGGCAATTACGATCTGCTGATCGTGTCGCTGAGCCTCGACAATTACGATGGCCTGCGGCTGTGCAGCCAGGCCCGCTCGCTGGAGCGCACGCGCCAGGTCCCGATCCTCGCCATCTCGGATGCCGACAACAACACGCGGCTGATGCGCGGGCTCGAGATCGGCGTCAACGACTACCTGCTGCGTCCGGTCGACAAGAACGAGCTGTTGGCGCGTGCGCGCACCCAGATCCGCCGCCGCCGCTACACCGATCATCTGCGCGATAATGTGCAGAACTCGATCGAGATGGCGATCACGGATGCGCTGACCGGTCTCAATAACCGGCGCTACATGGAAAGCCATCTCGCGACGCTGGCGGAGCAGGCCTCGATCCGCGGCAAGCCGCTGGCGCTGATGATCCTCGACATCGACTACTTCAAGGCGATCAACGACACCTACGGCCACGATGCCGGCGACGACGTGCTGCGCGAATTCGCCGTCCGTATCCGCAAGTCGATCCGCGGCATCGATCTGGCCTGCCGCTATGGCGGTGAGGAGTTCGTCATCGTGATGCCCGAGACCGACCTGCATGTCGCCGGCATGGTCGCCGAACGGCTGCGCCGCTCGATCGCCGGCGAGCCCTTCACCGTCGACAAGGGCGGCAAGCGGATCACCGTCACGATCTCGATCGGTCTCACCACGCTGGAGCGCAAGGGCGAGCAGGTCACCGATGTGCTCAAGCGCGCCGACACCGCGCTCTATCGCGCCAAGCACGACGGCCGCAACCGCGTGGTGTCGGCCGCAGCCTAGCCGCATCTCGTAGCCCGGATGGAGCGAAGCGTAATCCGGGACGCCGGTGCATGTGGCGCGGTACCCGGATTTCGCGGAGCCTGTCATCGGGCGCGCATTCGCGCGACCCGTTGGTTCCATCCGGGCTTACCCAGTTGCACTATCTGCCGCGCTTCACCGCGTCATAGGCCATCCGCTTGAACTCGAACGAGAACGGATGGACGAACGCCATCTGGCGCTGCGCCATCATGACGCCGGCGATGCCCGTTTTGGGCGAAATCCACCACTGCGTGCCTGCGACGCCGCCCCAATAGAGTTCGCCGGCGGCGTCGGGATGATCGATCGGGGAGGGGTTGAGGATCAACCCGCCGGCGAGACCGTAGGTCTTGCCGGGCTGCTCGCCCATCATCGCGAAGCGGATCCATTGGCCCGGTGTGAGCTGGTTGGTCATCGCCTCTGCGATCGTCTCCGGCTTCAGCAGCGTCGGTCCGCCGGGCAGCAGGCTGCGGATCAGCGCGACCATGTCATGGAGCGTCGAGACGAGACCGCCGCCGCCATTGAAGCGCGGCACCGGCCGCAAATAAGCGCCCGGATAGGGAGCATTGTCGGTGCGTGTCAGGCCCGGCTTCATCGGATCCATCAGATCGGCGCCGGCGTAATAGGCGACGAGCCGGTTGTGGTCCTTCTCCGGAACATGGAAGCCGGTGTCGACCATGCCGAGCGGATCGAGGATGCGCGCCTTGATGAACTTGTCGAACGGCTGGCCGCTCACCACCTCGACCAGTCGTGCGACCACGTCGATCGCAACCGAATATTCCCATGACGAGCCGGGATGGAACACCAGCGGCAGATCGGACAGACCGTCGACCATGTCGGCGAGCGTCGTCATCGGATTGAGGATCTTGCGCTCGTTGTAGGCCTTGAAGATCGGTGTGCCTGGATCGAACAGGCCGTAGCTGAGGCCGGCCGAGTGACTCAGCAGATGGCGAATGGTGATCGACCGCTGTGCCGGCCCGGTGTCGTCGATCGACGTCGCGCCCGGCCGCAGCACCTTCCGGTTTCTGAGTTGCGGGATGAAGGTCTCGATCGGATCGTCGAGCCGGAAGCGGCCCTCCTCGACCAGCAGCAGCGCTGCGCAGGAGGTGATCAGCTTGGTGTTGGAGAAGACGCGGAAGATGTGATCGGTGCGCAGCGGAATCTGCGCTTCCTTGTCGGCCCATCCGACGCAGCCCGTGTCAGCGACGTCGCGCCCGACCAGAACCGTCCAGGAGATGCCGGACAGGAGATCGTTGTCGATATAGCGCTGCATGGCCGCGCGCGCCGGCGCGAAATCATACCCGGTGGCCGTTACTTTCAGATCTTCCATGGTCGTTCCCTGTTGTGCCGCAGATCTTCTGTGGAGCAGGTCTTTGCGCGGTCGCTGTCAATCTCGCCGGACGGAATATCCAATCGGGAATGCCGTGGCCTGCGGTCGGTGTTAACAACCAAACCTGACTTCGGCACGCAACCGGATTTATCCGGCGCGTTTCTTGCCCGCGGGGGCGGGGCTGCCGACCTTGACGCCTGCATTTGCCAGCAACACGCGCGCGGCTTCCCTGGCCGCGCGCGCCATCGCCGGATCGTCGCGCACCAGATCCTGCGCGATCGAGCCGTCGACCAGCAACGTGAGCTGGGTCGCAAGTCCCTCGGCGTCCGTGACGCCGAGCTGCCGCAGCAGGTCGCGAAACCAGAGCCGGCGGCTTTCCTTGAAGGCGATTGCGATGTTTCTGAAGGTGCGGTCCTCGTCCTCCGGGCCGAGCTCGGCCACTGCGTTCACGAACGGGCAGCCGCGAAAGTCCTTCGCCGAGAAGCGCCGCTCCAGCGAATCGAAAGTCGCGAGAATCTGCTCGGCCGGCGGCTTGTCGGAGGGACGCGGCTGCACGAAGCGGCGTTGCAGATAGGCTTCGATCAGCGCGTCCTTCGATGGGAAGTGGTTGTAGAGCGTGCGCTTGCTGATGCCGATCTCGGCCGCGATGGTGTCGACGCCGATGGCGCGAATGCCCTGCAGGTAGAACAGTCTGTCGGCGGTCTCGAGGATCCGCTCCTTCATGGTCTGTTTGGGAGGCGGGGAAGCCATGCGCCAGCCGTGATCCTCTTCGCTTGACAGTCGGCCCCCTGTATAGCCTAAGTACACAGGTCTGTGTAACCAAAACATGCATGAATCGCAGGCCATGGCACGCGTGCCGTGCCGTTATGGGAGAACAAGAACAATGTCCCTGTTTCAGGTCCTGCGTCCCACGCTTCCCATCCTGATCGGCGCCTCCATCATGCTCACGCTGAGCATGGGGCTGCGGCAGAGCCTCGGTATCTTCATGCAGCCGCTGACGCACGACATCGGCATCTCGATATCCCACTTCACGCTGGCGCTCGCGGTGCAGAACCTCGCCTGGGGCTTTCTGCAGCCGGTCGCCGGCGCGATGACGGTGCGTTACGGCTTCCGCCCGATCATGGTGGTCGGCGCGCTGGCCTACATCGCGGGCCTCGTACTGATGACCACGGCGCATGGGCTCGTTGCCATCATGATCGGCGCAGGTGTCCTGATCGGCCTTTCGCTCGCCTGCACCGCGAATGCGATCGCAATGTCGGTCTCGGCGCGCGCGGTGCCGGAGACGGTACGCTCGACCGTGCTCGGCATGGTCTCCGCCGCGGGCTCGCTCGGCGCGCTGCTGTCGGCGCCGATCGGCCAGATGCTCAATGAAGGTTTCGGCTGGCGCGTCGGACTTGCCGGCTTCGTGATCCTCTCGGTCTTCATGATTCCGGCTGCGTTGTACGCCGGCCGCGTCGACAAGATCCCGCTGCCGAAGCCCGCGGCCGACGATATCGGCAACGCCACCGCGGCGACAGCGGCGAAGACCGCGTTCAGCAACGCAGCCTTCGTGGTGATGACCTGCGCCTACATGGTCTGCGGCATGCAGCTTGTCTTCCTCACCACGCATCTGCCGTCGTATCTCGCGATCTGCGGGCTCGATCCGATGCTGAGCGCGCAGACGCTCGGCATGATCGGCGGCTTCAACGTGCTGGGCTCGCTGTTCTTCGGCTGGGCCGGCCAGCGCTGGAACAAGCTGGCGCTGCTCGGCGCGATCTACATCCTGCGCTCGCTGGCGCTCGCCTGGTACTTCATGCTGCCGGCAACGCCCGGCTCGACGCTGCTGTTCGGCGCCATCATGGGCTTCCTCTGGATGGGCGTCGGTCCGCTGGTCGCGGGCGCGGTGGCCGAGATGTTCGGCTTGCGCTGGCAGGCGATGATCCAGGGCCTCGCCTTCATGAGCCACCAGGTCGGCAGCTTCCTCGGCGCTTACGGAGGAGGGCTGATCTACGACTCGCTCGGCTCCTACGCCATGGCCTGGCGCATCGGCGTCGCGCTGGGTCTTGCCGGCGGCATCATCCAGCTCGCCTTCGCGCTGATCCGGCCGGCGCAACCGCCACTGCTCAAAGTCGCATAGAAACGCAAAACGGGGCCCAAGGGGCCCCGTTTGAACGTCGGAAGTAGCCGATCTTACTTGATCTTGGCTTCCTTGAACTCGACGTGCTTGCGCGCGACCGGGTCGTACTTCTTCTTGACCAGCTTGTCGGTCATGGTGCGCGAATTCTTCTTGGCAACGTAATAGAAGCCGGTGTCGGCCGTCGACACGAGCTTGACCTTGATTGTGACCGCCTTGGCCATGTGCAAAACCTCGAAAATCGGGGGAATTCGGGAGCCGGCCAAATCGGCCCGCGTTTGCCCGGAAACTAGCCAGAAACAGCCCAAAGTCAAGGATTTCTGAGCCAAGATCACCCCGATTCCGGGCCTATTACCCCTCGAAGAACTGATTTTTCGGCCGCGGCAGGCCCAAATTCTCGCGCAAGGTCCGCCCCTCATACTCTTTGCGGAAAATCCCGCGCTTTTGCAGTTCCGGGACCACCTTGTCGACGAAGTCGAACAGGCCCTGCGGCAGATAGGGGAACATGATGTTGAAGCCGTCGCTGCCGCGGCCGGTCAGCCATTCCTCCATCTGGTCGGCGATGGTCTGCGGCGTGCCGACGAAGGCGAGCCCGCCATAACCGCCGACGCGCTGGGCGAGTTGGCGCACGGTGAGCTTGCCGCGCGCTGCGACATCGACGAGGCGCTGCCGGCCGCTCTTGCTGGCATTGGTTTCGGGGATCGGCGGCAACTGTCCGTCGGGATCGAAGCCGGACGCATCGGTGCCGAGGATCACCGACAGTGAGGCGATCGCGCTGTCGTAATGCACGCGGCTGTCGAGCAGCGCGCGTTTCTCTTTTGCTTCTTCGACGCTGTCACCGACGACGACGAAGGCGCCGGGCAGGATCTTCAGATGCTCCGGATCGCGGCCAACCTTCTCCATGCGGCCCTTGATGTCGGCGTAGAGCTTCTGTCCGTCGGCCAGGCTGCCGCCGCCGGTGAACACGGCTTCCGCGGTCTCGGCCGCAAGCTGCCTGCCGTCATCGGAAGCGCCGGCCTGCACGATGACAGGCCAGCCCTGCACGGGGCGGGCGATGTTCAGCGGACCGCGGACCGAGAGATATTTGCCCTTGTGATTGAGCACATGCATCTTGTCGGGATCGACGAACAGCCCGGACCCGACATCGCGCACGAACGCATCGTCGGCGAAGGAATCCCACAGGCCGGTGACGACGTCGTAGAACTCGCGGGCGCGCTTGTAGCGCTCGGCGTGCTCCATATGGTCGTCGAGGCCGAAATTCAGCGCTGCATCGGGATTGGACGTGGTGACGATATTCCAGCCGGCGCGGCCGCCCGAGATGTGGTCGAGCGAGGCGAAGCGCCGCGCGACGTGATAGGGCTCGTCGAAGGTGGTCGAGCCGGTCGCGATCAGGCCGATATTCTCCGTCACGGCGGCGAGCGCCGACAGCAGCGTGAACGGCTCGAACGAGGTCACGGTGTGGCTGCGCTTCAGCGCGTTGATCGGCATGTTCAGCACGGCCAGATGGTCGGCCATGAAGAAGGCGTCGAACTTGCCGGCCTCGAGCTTGCGGATCAGCGTCTTGATGTGGTCGAAGTTGAAATTGGCGTCGGGCCAGGCCCCGGGATAGCGCCAGGCACCGGTGTGAATGCTGATCGGCCGCATGAACGCGCCGAGCTTGAGTTGACGCTTCGCCATTGCCCCGTTCCGTCCTTGATGTCGTTAGCGGAACAGATAGGGAGGCGTTTCGCGGCGCGCCATCCTGACGGCGCCAGAAGATTTTTGCAATTTGAGGGCCGGTCAGAGGATAAGTCCACGCTCGCCTTACGGTCGTCATCGCGAGCGAAGCAAAGCAATCCATCTCACCGCTTCTTGAACCGTGGATTGCTTCGTCGCTTCGGCGCAAAATTGCTTTGCAATTTCGTCGCGAGCTTCTCCCAAGGACGGGGCGCTACTACGTCCCCAGCACATCCTTCTGCATCTTGCCGCCGTAGAAATGGAAGAACGGCACGGGCGCGTCGTGGCGGAGCGGGCCGGTGGCTAGACGGCGGTCGAGCTCGGCGAGCACGTTCTTGGTCATGGCATGCGCGTCGGCGAGCGGCTCGGAGCCGATCTCGACCCAGACCAGCTCGACGAGCTCGGCATCGGCATGCACCACGCCCTCGACACGATGGGCGATCGTCGACGCGTCGGCAGTGAAGAAGCGCGTATCGAAGCGGCGGACGCGGCCGGGCGGGGTGATCGCACGCGCGATCAGGAACAGGCCGGACGGATCGGGCAAGAGGTCTGCGTCGGCGAACGGCGCCCAGGGCCCGTCGAGCTTGTGCCGCTTCTCGACCTTGCGGCCAAGGCAGAGCCCGGTCTCCTCGCAGGCCTCGCGGATCGCGGCGTTGGCAAGCGCACGCGCGCGGCCGGGCGTGATCTTCGGGCTGCCCTTCAACAAATTGGCTTCGAGCTCCGGCGTGATCGGCGCTGCGACCGGCACGCGATTGTCGGCCTTGTCGACGCGGCCGCCGGGGAAAACGAATTTGCCGGGCATGAACACGACCTTGTCGTGGCGCTTGCCGACCAGCACCTTCGGCTTGGCGCCGGAGCGATCGATCAGGATCAGCGTCGCGGCATCCTTCGGCCGGAAATACGCATGATGATCGGCTTCTTTTTCGCCCTGGTGGACGACAGCGGCGGGTGCGGCAGCTTCAGTCATTTCATCCCTTTCATTTCTTCTTGCGGCCCGGTTTAGCTAGACCGGCGGGATGTCGCTAGGGGGATTCTCGTCAAAGCCATGCATGCGCAGGGCCCATTGCAAGCCGATCACGGCTCCCTTCACCGGCTGCAACAAAGCCAGCGATGCTAACAGCGTGAAGGGCAGATAGATCGCAAGCTGCAGCCACACCGGCGGCGAATAATTAGTCTCGATCCACAGCGCCATCGGTACCACGATATGGCCGACGATAACGATGACGAGATAGGCAGGCAGATCGTCGGCGCGATGCGGCGTGAAGTCGAGGTCGCAGACCGGGCAATGGCCGTCGCATTTGAGAAACTTGCGGAACAGTCTGCCTTTTCCGCAGCGCGGACAGCGGCAGCGGAACCCGCGCTTCATCGCGCTCCACGCGTCGCGCTTCTCGGGCTCGGCCGCCTCGCGAGTCCAGACCACCGTCGGCGGTGTCACTTCCATGACTTGCCTCGCTTCGATTTGCCGGACTTCTGCTGCGCCGGCTTGCGATCCTTCTTGCGCGATTTCCGCTCCTTGTGCGCCTTCTTGCCTGATCCTTTTGGTCCCTTGCCAAATCCGGCGGCGCGGCGCTCGGCCCTTACGCTGTCATGTTTTCTGCCGCGCGGAATTGCCTGACCATTGGATAATAACTCAAATCGCAGCGCGCCGGCTATCGGCGCGGCTTCCACCAGACGCACATCGACGACGTCGCCGAGCCGATACTTGGTGCCGCTGCGCGTGCCGATCAGCGCGTGGCGGGTTTCGTCGTAGTTGAAATATTCGCTGCCGATGGTTCTGATCGGGATCAGGCCGTCGGCGCCGGTGTCGTCGAGTTTCACGAACAGGCCGGATCGCGTCACGCCGGAAATGCGGCCCTGGAACGAGGCGCCGACCTTATCGGCAAGGAAATGCGCGATCAGCCGGTCGGTGGTCTCGCGCTCCGCCTTCATCGCGCGGCGCTCGGTGACGGAAATCTGCGCGGCGATCTCGGCGAGCGTCTCCACGGTCTCATCCGTCGGCAAGGCGCCTTCGCCAAGCCCGAGCGCGCGGATCAGCGCGCGATGCACGATCAGATCGGCATAGCGACGGATCGGCGAGGTGAAGTGGGCGTAGCGGCGCAGGTTCAAGCCGAAATGGCCGTAGTTCTCGGCGGAGTATTCGGCCTGCGCCTGCGAACGCAGCACCACCTCGTTGACCAGCGGCTCGTAGTCCTCGCCGGCGACCTGCGCCAGCACGCGGTTGAATTGGGTGGGACGCAGTGCGCCCTGCTTGGTGAAGGGCAGGTCGAGCGTCTTGAGGAATTCCTGCAGATTGTGCACCTTCTCCTGGCTCGGCTCGTCGTGCACGCGGTAGATCAGCGGCAGCGCCTTCTTCTCCAGCATCTCGGCCGCGGCGACGTTGGCGAGGATCATGAATTCCTCGATCAGCCGGTGCGCATCGAGCCGCTGCGGCACGATCACCCGATCGACGGTGCCGTCGGCTTTCAGCAGGATCTTGCGCTCGGGCAGATCGAGATCGAGCGGGTCGCGCTCGTTGCGTGCAAGCTTGACCAGCTCGTAGGCCGACCACAGCGGCTTCAGGATCGGATCGAGGATAGGGCCCGTCGTGTCGTCCGGCCTGCCGTCGATCGCGGCCTGCGCCTGCGCATAATGGAGCTTTGCGGCCGAACGCATCAACACGCGGTGGAAGCTGTGCGAGCGCTTGCGGCCGTCGGCGCCGATCACCATCCGCACCGCGAGCGCGCCGCGCGGCTCGCCCGGCACCAGCGAGCAGAGATCGTTGGAGATGCGCTCGGGCAGCATCGGCACGACGCGATCAGGGAAATACACCGAGTTGCCGCGCTGCAGCGCGTCGCGGTCGAGCGCCGAGCCGGGCCGCACATAGAAGGCGACGTCGGCGATCGCGACATGGACGATGAAGCCGCCCTTGTTATTGGGATCGGGATCGACTTCCGCATGCACCGCGTCGTCGTGATCCTTGGCATCCGGCGGATCGATGGTGACGAGCGGCACGTCGCGCCAGTCCTCGCGGCCCTGCAAGGTCGCGGGCTTGGCGTCTTCAGCTTCGCGCAGCGCAGAAGTGGAGAACACCTGCGGGATATCGTGGGTGTTGATCGCGATCAGACTGATCGCCTTTTCACTGGCAATCGAGCCGAGCCGCTCCTTGACGCGGGCGGAGGCGAGGCCGTAGCCGCGGGTGCGGATCAGGTCGACGCTGATGAGATCGCCGTCTTCGGCGCCGCCGCTGTCGGCCTTGGCGATGTTGAGCTCGCGGCCGGCCTGCTTCTTGTCGACCGGGATCAGGCGCCCGCCGCCATCGGGATTGCGACGGAAGATGCCGAGGATCCGCGTGCGCCCGTGATCGATCACCTTGATGACGCGGCCGCGATAGGGCGTGCCGTCTTGCTCGTCCGTGACTTCGACGCGCAGCAGCGCGCGGTCGCCGACGCCGGCGGTGGTGCCGGGCTTCGGCCGCCGCGGCGTCTCGATGCGGATTTTCGGGGCGGTGCCGTTCTCGTCCGAGTCCCACTCGGCGGGCGTGGCGATCAGCTCGCCGTCGCTGTCGCGCCCGGTGATGTCGGCCAGCACGGTAGGCGGCAGCGCCGCCGGCTCGTGGATCTTGCGGCCGCGCTTGGCAATTGTGCCGTCGTCGGCGAGCTCGCGGAGGATCCGCTTCAGCTCGACGCGGTCGGCGTTCTTCAAGCCGAACTCGCGCGCGATCTCGCGGGTGCCGAGCTTGCCTGGATTGGCGCGGATGAAAGCGACGATGGCATCCCGGCCCGGAAAGCCATTGTCGGGTTTTCGTTTCACTTATCCTCGAGCCTTGCCGGCGCTTTTCTTCGCGGGTGCTTTCGCTGGTGCCGATGATTTTGCAGGCGACGTCTTGGCACCGGAGGCGACCGGCGCGCGCGCCTTGCTGGTCGCATCCGTTTTCGGCTTCGCTGCGGCTTTCTTCGACGCCGCCTTCTTGGCGGGCTTGGCGTCGGCGTCGCCGTCAGTCTCGGTCGCCTCGGACTTGGCTTTCTTCGCCTTGGCGGGCTTTTCCGCCTTCGCCTTCTTGGCCTTCTTGCCGCCGCCCTTGGCCGCGCGCTCGTCGATCAGCGCGATTGCTTCGGCGAGCGTGATCTGGTCGGGGGTGCGGTCGCTCGGAATCGTCGCGTTGACGCCGCCGGCGGCGACATAGGCACCGTAGCGACCGTTCTTCAGCGCGACCGCGCCGAGCGTCGGGTGATCGCCGAGCGGCTTGCCGGGATCGGCACCGAAGCGGCGGCCGCTCGGGCCCTTCGCGATCTTCTCAGCGATCAGCGTGACGGCGCGGTTCAACCCGATGTCGAAGACCTCGTCGCCGGCCTCGAGGCTGGCATAGGTCTTCTCGTGCTTGACGAACGGCCCGAACCGCCCAAGGCCGGCGGTGATTGGCTGCCCGGTTTCCGGATGCTTGCCGATCTCGCGCGGCAGCGACAACAGCTTCAGCGCCAGTTCGAGGTCGACATCGGCCGGGGAGGTGCCTTTTGGAATGCCCGCGCGCTTCGGCTTCTCGCCCTCGGCGTAATCCTTCTGCTCGCCGAGCTGGATGTAGGGGCCGAAGCGGCCGGCCTTCACCGTGACATCGAAGCCGGTGTCGGGATCGGTGCCGAGCACGCGGTCGGCGCTCTCGGCGCTGTCGGCCGCAAGCGGCCTTGTGTAGCGGCATTCCGGATAGTTCGAGCAGCCGACGAAGGCGCCGAACTTGCCGGCCTTGAGGTTGAGCCGGCCGGTGCCGCAGGTCGGGCATTGTCTGACATCGCCGCCATCCGCGCGCGGCGGATAGATGTGCGGGCCGAGCATCTCGTCGAGCGCGTCGAGCACCTCGGCGACCCGGAGGTCCTTGATGTCGTTGACCGCGCCGATGAAGCCGCGCCAGAAGTCCTGCAGCACCTGCTGCCAGGCGATCTCGTTGTTGGAGATGCGGTCGAGCTGCTCCTCGAGATCGGCGGTGAAGTCGTATTCGACATAGCGCGAGAAGAAGTTCTCCAGGAACGCGACCACGACGCGGCCCTTGTCCTCGCCGTGCAGCCGCTTCTTCTCGAGCTTGACATAGCCGCGGTCCTTCAGGACCTGCAGGATCGAGGCGTAGGTCGAGGGGCGGCCGATGCCGAGCTCCTCCATCCGCTTCACCAGCGAGGCTTCCGAGAAGCGCGGCGGCGGCTCGGTGAAATGCTGGGTGACGGCAAGGCTCTGGCGCTTCACGGCCTCGCCCTCGCTCATCGCGGGCAGGCGGCGCGAATCCTCGTCTTCCTCGTCGTCGCGGCTTTCCTGATAGAGCGCGAGGAAGCCGTCGAACTTGATGACCTGGCCGGAGGCGCGCAATTCCAGCACGCGTGAGCCGGCCTTGGCCTCGATGTCGACGGTGGTGCGCTCGAGCTCGGCCGACTCCATCTGGCTCGCAATGGTGCGCTTCCAGATCAATTCATAGAGCCGCGCCTGATCGGCATCGAGCCTTCGGCCGATGGTGGCCGGGCGACGCGACAGGTCGGTCGGGCGGATCGCTTCGTGGGCTTCCTGCGCGTTCTTGGCCTTGGCCTGGTACTGGCGCGGGGCGTCCGGCACGTAGGCGTTGCCGTAGTCCTCGCCGATCACCTTGCGCGCCTGCGTGATCGCTTCGGGCGCGATCTGCACGCCGTCGGTTCGCATATAGGTGATGAGGCCGGTGGTCTCGCCGCCGATGTCGATGCCCTCATAGAGCCGTTGCGCGATGCGCATGGTGTGCGCCGGCGCGAAGCCGAGCTTGCGGCTCGCTTCCTGCTGCAGGGTCGAGGTGGTGAACGGCGCCTGCGGATTGCGCCGGGCCGGCTTGGCCTCGACGGTCGCGACCTTGAACAGGGCGGCCTCGATCGCCTTCTTGAAATCCTCGGCTTCCGCGCCGGAGCCGATGTCGAGCCGTGCGATCTTCTTGCCGTCGGCGCCGACCAGCCGCGCCTCGAAGGCGTCGCCGCGCGGCGTCAGCAAGGTCGCGACCAGCGACCAGTACTCCTTCGGCACGAACTTCTCGATCTCGAGCTCGCGGTCGCAGACCAGCCGCAGCGCGACCGACTGCACGCGGCCGGCGGAGCGGGCGCCGGGCAGCTTGCGCCACAGCACGGGGGAGAGGGTGAAGCCGACCAGATAGTCCAGCGCGCGACGCGCCATATAGGCGTCGACCAGCGCGCCATCGATCTGGCGCGGCGCCTTCATCGCCTCGGAGACGGCCTGCTTGGTGATGGCGTTGAACACGACGCGCTCGACCTTCTGGTCCTTCAGCGCGCGCTTCTCCTTCATCACCTCCAGCACGTGCCAGGAGATCGCTTCGCCCTCGCGATCAGGGTCGGTTGCGAGGATCAGACGGTCGGCACCCTTGAGCGCCTTGGCGATGTCGTTGAGCCGGCTCGCGGCCTTCGCATCGACCTCCCAGATCATCTGGAAATTGGCGTCGGGATCGACGGAACCATTCTTGGCCGGGAGGTCGCGAACATGGCCGAACGACGCCAGGACCTCGTAGGAGGACCCCAGATATTTGTTGATCGTCTTGGCCTTGGCCGGCGACTCCACAATGACGATATTCATGTCATTCCAATAGCTTGTGGGAAAACTTGAAGGTGGGTTCCGCTAGACTCGCGGCCCGCCGTGTCGGGGCGAACATGGGTGCTGGGGCGGTCCCTGTCAAATCGCCAGATATTGAAGGGAGGCGCCAAGCTGTGGAGTTTCTATCCCAAGGGGTTGCAAAATACGTCGTAGAGTTGCGTCCGGAAAGGGCGTATCGCTCTATATATAGGGTGGAAATCGGATTAGGCCTTTTGAGCAGCACAGGGGCGGCCGGAAGCGCAAGGCGTCGGGCCGGCGGCGACCGGCGGGCGACGAGACGGCTGGGGAGGGCGGCCCGGACGATGCCCTGGTCCTGATCGCAGCCGCCGCGACCGAACTCGCCAAACTCGCCCAGCGCCACAAATTCGAAGTCCTCGAGCGCCTGTTCGCGATGGCCCGCCTGGAGGCCGACGAGCAACTGCGTTCGCGCAGCCGGAGGAAGTTGTCGTGAGGGGCGTCGCGGGATGCAGGGGTCGGGGCTCTCTCCATTCGTCGTCCTGGCCTTGGTGCGGCCGCGGCGTACTGGATCGCCCCGCATCGACCGGTGTCGTCCCTGCGAAAGCAGGGACCCACACGCCGCAGCGGGTGTTGTGGAGGGGATTCGTCGTTGCAGCACTGCTCAACAATGACCATCGGTGGTTATGGGTCCCTGCTTTCGCAGGGACGACACCGAATGTGGGGTCGTCAGTGACCACGTTCGTGACGACCGCGAAGCGCCCCTCGATCGGGTGAGACGGGCAATTCATAACACTGAGTTACGCTTCGGATAAAGCGAAATATTTTTGCAGGCGAAGCATTGGCAGGTTTTTGCTGAGTTGCCCGTCGTGTCGTACCAACAACACCCATCCTACGTACTCGCGAGACGCCGCGCGCGCTTCGCTGCAGGCCGCGGCTTCAGCGCAGTGTCGGCCGCGCCAAGCACGCGTCCATCCTGCGAATAGAGCGCGAGCTTCTTCACCGGCTTGCCCTTGTCGCGGTCGACCAGGATGGTCGCGATCTCGTTTGGATGCTCGTCGAATTCCTCGGTCCATTGCCGCAGCGCCACCAGGATCGGAAAGATGCCGTGGCCCTTCGGCGTCAGCACATATTCCTGATAGGCGCTGCCGTCGGAGGCGGGGACCGTCTTCAGGATGCCGCGCTCGACCAGCGTGCGCAGCCGTGTGGCAAGGATGTTCTTGGCAAGCCCGAGGCTTGCCTGGAATTCGCCGAAGCGGCGCCGGCCGAGGCTGGCGTCGCGGATGATCAGGAGCGACCACCAGTCGCCGAACACGTCGAGCGCGCGTGCGACGGGACAGCTGTCGCCTGCAAGGCTGGTTCGTTTCACCGACCGTCTCCAGGAATTCGGGCCATCACGACCTTGTGTGGTTGCAATATTAAACCGTATGCCCTAGCTAGGCAATGAAGTTTAATAATGCAACCAATTGGAGGCGGACATGAGACTGGCGAACAAGACGGCGTTGATCACCGGCGGCAACAGCGGCATCGGGCTCGCGACAGCGAAGCTGTTCGTGGCGGAGGGCGCCAAGGTCGTCATCACCGGGCGCAACAAGGAGACGCTTGCGGCGGCATCCAGGGAGCTCGGGCCGAACGCGCTCGCGGTGGCGGCCGATGCCACCGACGTCGCGGCGCTGGAAGCCGCGGTGAAGCAGGGCACCGAGAAGTTCGGCAAGTATGACGTGCTGTTCGCCAATGCCGGCATTCCCGGCCAGACGCCGGTCGGCGGCACCACGCTGGCCGCATTCGAGAATGTGATCCGGACCAATCTCACCGGTGTGTTCTTCACGGTGCAGGCGGTCGCGCCGTATCTCAACGACGGCGCATCGATCATTCTCAACGGCTCGGTGATTTCCGTGCTCGGCAATCCCGGCTACTCGGCCTATGCCGCGAGCAAGGCCGGCGTGCGCGCGATGGCGCGGGTGATGGCGTCAGAATTCTCGCCGCGCAACATCCGCGTCAACGTGGTTGCGCCGGGTGCCGTGCGCACGCCGATCTGGGGCGCGGCGATCGCGACGCCCGAGGCCGAGAAGACATTTGAGCAGCGGATCGGCAAGACCACGCCGCTCGGGCGGATCGGCGAGCCCGATCACATTTCAAAGACCGTGCTATTCCTGGCGTCGGACGACGCCGCGCATGTGCAAGGGCAGGAGCTGTTCATCGACGGCGGTGCAACCGCATCACCGGCGGGCGCGCCGATCTATCGCGGATAATTTGTTTCTCATTGTATCGAACGGCCGGTGTGAAGCGTTTCATACCGGCCGATTTCGTTTGCGACTATCATCGCGCAATAGTTTGTTGTCTGAGCATGATCTTTCCGGAAAACCGCTTCGCACTTTTCCGGATCATGCTTGAACCTTTGACGTACTCGCCGGACTCTTGAATGGGCGGGGGATTTTTCACCACGGAATCATTTGGAGTGCCGCCATGCCGAAAGCAGCTCGCATTTCGACGTCGATCCCGGTTTCGCCCGCATCCGAAAGTTCAGATACGACGCAGTTCGTGACGGTCGCGCTGTTCTCCGGCATCGGCCTGTTGATTTCGCTGGTCGCCGTCATCCTCGGCATTCAGGGCGTCTGGTTCTGAGTTCCTCCACCTGAACGGCCTGCCGCCGCCGGGCGATGGCAGGCGCTTTGAATCACATCAGGCTGCGTTCAGATTGCCGGCGGCCTGCAGCGCGCCCGCAACCGCCTTTTCGCGATGCTCGGGGCCGACCTGGATGCCGTCGGCGGGGATGAACTCAACATTCCTGACGCCGATGAAGCCGAACACACCGCGCAGGTAGGTCTCGAGGTGCTCGAGCGCGGCCATCGGCGTGTCGGCGCCGTAATAGCCGCCGCGCGAGATCGCGATGATGACGCGCTTGTTGCCGGCCAGTCCCTCGACGCCGCCGGCGCCATACTTGAAGGTCTTGCCCGCAACCAGGATGCGGTCGATCCAGGCCTTGAGCTGGCTCGGAATCGTGAAATTGTACATGGGCGCGCCGATCACGACGATGTCGGCGGCGAGGAACTCGTCCAGCACGGCCTGGCCGGTCGCGATGTCGTCGCGCACCGACGGGTCCGGCGCCGCGCCCTGGCTGGCGGCGAGGTGCAGGCCGGAGAGGTGGGCGAGCGGGGTCTGGCTGAGGTCGCGGTAGCTGACGACGAGGCCGGGATCGGCCTGGCGCAGCCGCTCGACGGCGGCGGCGGAGACCTGGCGGCTGACGGAGTGGGGGCCGAGGACCGAGGAATCGATGTGCAGAAGTTTCATGGCAGAGGTCACCTTTGGTATAGGTTTGTAACTGGCGCTATATGAGTGACTGCCCTAAATCTCCGCAAGAACGCACATTTTTGAAACCCGAGCACAGAAATGAGACCCGAGAACATCGATGTGACTGCTCCGCCGCCGCGGCCCAGCCCCGACCACAGCGATTGCCGCGCGGTCGCCTCCGTGCTGGCGCGGGTCGGCGACAAATGGAGCGTGTTCGTGATCATGATGCTGATCGACGGGCCGAAGCGCTTCAACGAGTTGAAGCGCATGATCAATGGTATCTCGCAGCGGATGCTGACGCTCACGCTGCGCGGGCTGGAGCGCGACGGCCTGGTGACGCGCACGGTGTTTCCGACCATCCCGCCGCGGGTCGACTATGAGCTGACCGATCTCGGCCGCGGACTGGCGGCACCCGTGAAGGCGCTCGGCCAGTGGGCGTTCGCGCATCTGCCGGAGATTGAAGGCGCGCGAAACGACTTCGATGCGCGGAATAGGGAAGGCTGAAACGTGTTGTCCGTTACCCTGAGGAGGCCGCAACGCGGCCGTCTCGAAGGGGCGACGGCCACCAGCGGGGGCCGTCCGTCCTTCGAGACGCCTGCTGCGCGGCTCCTCAGGATCACGGTGACGGATTGGCGTAAGCCGTCAAGCCGGAGCACTAAATCAGCGACACCAGCCCGCCGCCGTGGCGTTCGAGCCTGCCGGCGAGCTCGAGCTCAAGCAGCACGGCGCGCACAACGGCCGGCGACACGTCGGCCATCCGGATCAGATCGTCGATGCTGATCGGGCTCGGTCCGAGCAGATCGATGATGCGGGCGCGATCGCCGCTGTCAGTGGCAAAGTCCAGCGGCTCGTCGTCCTCGCGCAAGCCAGGCATCACCGGCCGTTCCATGATCGGCGTGACCGCGCTGATGACGTCGGCGGCTTCGGTGACCAGCGTGGCGCCTTGCTTGATCAGGTCGTTGGCGCCGGCGGCGCGCGGATCAATCGGCGAGCCCGGCACCGCGAACACCTCGCGGCCCTGTTCGGCCGCCATCCGCGCCGTGATCAGCGAACCCGAGCGGTGCGCCGCCTCGACGATCACGACGCCGAGCGAGGCGCCCGAGATCAAACGGTTGCGGCGCGGGAAGTCGCGCGCCCGCGGCACATGGCCGAGCGGCATCTCCGAGATCGCCGCGCCGTGTTCGAGGAGGGCGGCCAGCAGATCCTCGTGCTCCGGCGGGTAGATCCTGTCGTGGCCGCCGGCGAGCACGGCGACCGTGCCGCTGGCAACGGTGGCGCGGTGAGCTGCCTGATCGATGCCGCGGGCGAGGCCCGAGATCACGACAAAGCCGGCGTCACCGAGATCGCGCGCGAGCTGGCCGGCAAATTTCAGCCCGGCGCCGGAGGCGTTGCGCGAGCCGACGATCGCGATCATCGGCCGCATCAGGGTGTCGCGCGCGCCGCGCACGGCAAGCAGCGGCGGCGCATCGTCGATGGTGGCAAGCCGCGCCGGATAATGCGCTTCCTCCGGCGCGACGAGATCGATGCCGAATTTGCGGCAGGCTGCGAGCTCTGCCGCAGCGTCGGCCTCGCTGCAGATGCGTCCGGGGCCGGAGGCGCCGCCGCGGCGCGCGAGGTCAGGCAGGCGCTCCAGCGCGTGCGCCGCATCGCCAAAATGGCGGAGCAGCGATGCAAAGGTGCGCGGGCCGACATTGTCGGAGCGGATCAGCCGCAGGCGGTTGAGCCGTTCGGTGTCGGTGAGTTTTGGAGGGCTGGGCGAGCGGTCATGCATGCGGGGCTTAGCTTCGCCCAACCTGAGATTGTGATCAACTGCGACATTGGCGCAGCCGCGCGCGACGCGCTAAAAGCGCTTGGCAAGAAGCTGCCAAAAAACCGTCAAGAACCATCAAGAAACAGGACGTCTGCCGATGATTTCGCTTGCCGATCTCCAACACCGCATCGCCTCCGGCGAATTGTCCACCGATGCCGCCATCACGCAGACGCGGGACGCCATCGCGGCGCGGGACAGAACCATCGGCGCCTTCGTTCGCCTCGACGAGACGGCGCGTGCGCAACAGGCCGGGCCGCTGCGCGGGATTGCGGTCGGTATCAAGGACATCATCGATACCGCTGACCTCCCGACCGAGATGGGCGCCGCGATCTATCGCGGGCATCAGCCGCGCGCCGATGCGCCGGTGGTGATGGCGCTGAAGCAGGCCGGCGCCACCATCATCGGCAAGACCACGACGACGGCATTCGCGGCGAACGATCCGACCGCAACGCTCAATCCGCACAATCACGCGCACACGCCGGGCGGCTCGTCGTCGGGTTCGGCCGCCGCGGTCGCGGCCGGGATGATCCCGCTGGCGCTCGGCACGCAGACCGGCGGTTCGGTGATCCGGCCGGCGTCGTTCTGTGGCGTCGCCGCGATCAAGCCGAGCTACCGCCTGCTGCCGACCGTCGGCGTGAAATGCTTCTCCTGGACGCTCGACACCGTCGGGCTGTTCGGCGCCGGCGTGCGCGACGTCGCGCTGGGGCTCGCTGCGATGACTAGGCGGCCTGAGCTGGTGGGGCCGTCGAAGGTTTCCGCGCCGCGCATCGGCGTGGTGACGCAGGCCTTCGCCGGTTCGCCGGAACCTTCCGGCGCGGAGGCGTTGCAGAAGGCCGCGCGTGCGGCGGAGCAGGCGGGTGCGACCGTGCGCGAGCTCGCGATGCCCGAGGTCGTCGCGGAGGCGTGGCGGATCCATCCGGTGGTGCAGGAGTTCGAGGCGCATCAGTCGTTCGCCTGGGAATACGGCCAGAACTACGATGCGATGCCGCCGCTCCTGCGCGGCCGGCTCGACGAGAGCAAGGGCGGCACGCCGGCGGAATACGACGCGGCGATGGCCGTCACGCTGCGCGCGCGGCAGGCGCTGGCCACGATCCTCTCGGAGGTCGACGTGCTGCTGACGCTGTCGGCGCCGGGCGCGGCACCCGAGGGTTTGGCGTCGACCGGCGATCCCCGTTACAACCGGCTCTGGACCTTGATGGGCGTGCCTTGCGTCAACGTGCCGACGCTGGCCGCCGAGGGCGGATTGCCGGTCGGCGTGACCGTGATCGCGGGTTTTGGCGATGATGCGAAGGCGCTGGCGGCGGCGAGCTTTGTCGAGGACGCGCTGAGGAAATAGGCCTCGTCATTCCGGGCGATGCGCAGCATCGAACCCGGAATCTCGCGCCACAACCTCTGGATTCCGGGCTCATCGCTGACGCGATGCCCCGGAATGACTGACGTCACTTCCGCTCGCCGATCTTGCCCTCGGTGCCGGCCTGCAGGCGCTGGATGTTCTCGCGGTGCATGTAGAACAGCAGCAGCGTCAGCACGGCGAACAGCGAGGCGAGCGCGTTGTGGCCGAACCACCACAGGAACAGCGGCGTCACGAACGCGGCGATCAGCGCCGACAGCGACGAGTAGCGGGTGGTGTAGGCGGTGCCGAGCCAGATCACGGCGAAGATCAGCGCCGCCGGCCAGAACAGGCCGAGCAGCACGCCGATATAGGTCGCGACACCCTTGCCGCCGCGAAATTTGAGCCAGACCGGGAAGAGGTGGCCGAGGAAAGCCCCCAGCGCCGCCAGCATCGCCGCGTTCGGGCCATCGATGGTGCCGGCGATGATGACGGCGACGGTGCCCTTCAGCATGTCGCCGAGCAGCGTCGCCGCGGCGAGGCCCTTGCGGCCGGTGCGCAGCACATTGGTGGCGCCGATATTGCCCGAGCCGACTGTGCGCAGATCCTGCGTGCCGGCCATCCTGGTCAGCACCATGCCGAACGGGATCGAGCCCAGCAGGTAGCCAATCAAGAAAGCGAGCGGCAGCAGCCCATCAGCAGACATCGCGGTGGTTCCCTGGATCGGTCCCACCCAAACGGGGCAGTGCCGTCAATGAAATATTAACCATAAATGCGCACCATGGCCTTGGTAATGAGGGAGCTTATCATGGCTTCTGTTCGCAGGCGGCTGGAGCAGTTTTTCTTTGTCGTTTACGTCGCGGCCATCGTCGTTGGCACAACGATGGAAGCGATGTCGCAACTCGCGTCGCGCTGAGTTCCACCCCAGTTTCAGACGTGCTCGTACACGGTCCGCCCGCCGACGATCGTCCGCGTCACGCGGCCCGAGAAGCGGGCGTCGTCGAACGGCGTATTTTTGCACAGTGATTTGAGATCGTCGCGGTCGAGCACCCAGGGCGTGTCGGCGTCGATCACGATGACGTCGGCCGGTGCACCTGCGCGCAGCGTGCCACCGGCCAGGCCGAGCAGCTCCGCCGGCCGCGTCGACATCGCCCGGATCAGCGTCTTGAAGTCCATCTCGCCATTGTGGATCAGCCGCAGCGCCGCCGGCAGCATGGTCTGCAGGCCGACTGCGCCGCTCGCCGCTTCCGCGAACGGCAGCCGCTTGACCTCGACGTCCTGCGGATTGTGGTCGCTCATCACGACGTCGATCAGCCCGGAGGCCAGCGCTGCGACCAGCGCCTTGCGGTCTTCCTCGGTGCGCAGCGGCGGCGCCAGCTTGAGGAAGGTGCGGTAGGGGCCGATGTCGTTCTCGTTCAGCGTCACGTGGTTGATCGAGACCGAGGCCGAGACATTGTGGCCGGCGTCGCGGGCGCGCTTGAGGATCTCCAGCGACTCGATCGAGGTCAGCGAGGCTGCGTGATAGCGCCCGCCGGTCAAGCCTGCGAGCCGCATGTCGCGCTCGAGCATGATCGACTCGGCCGCGGTGGGAATGCCGGCAAGGCCGAGCCTTGTGGCGAATTCGCCCTCGTTCATCACGCCTTCGCCCACCAGATGCGGGTCCTCGGTGTGATGCACGATCAGCGCGTCGAAATCGCGCGCATAGGTCAGCGCGCGCCGCATCACCTGGGCGTTGGTGACGCTGCGGTCGCCGTCGGTGAAGGCGACGGCGCCGGCGGCCTTGAGCAGGCCGATCTCGGTCATCTCCTGGCCCTGCATGCCCTTGGTCAGCGCCGCCATCGGATGGATGTTGACGATCGCGGTGTCGCGGGCGCGGCGCAGCACGAAGTCGACGGTCGCGGAATTGTCGATCACCGGCGAGGTGTCGGGCTGGCAGATGATGGTGGTGATGCCGCCGGCCGCGGCGGCTTGGCTGGCGGAGGCGAAAGTCTCGCGATGGCTGGCGCCGGGCTCGCCGACAAAGGCGCGCATGTCGATCAGGCCGGGGGCCACGATCTTGCCGGCGCAATTGACGATGTCGGTGCCTTCGGGGACGCCGGCGGCGCCGATGCCGCGCTTGGCGTCACGGATCACGCCGTCGGCGATCAGAACATCGCCCGGACCGTCGAAATCGCGCGACGGATCGATGACGCGGGCGTTGGCGAGCAGGATGGGGCGGCGATCGGTCAGCATCGGTCTCACGCGTTCGGCAGGTTGCGGGCGAGCGCTTCCAGCACCGCCATGCGCACTGCCACACCCATTTCGACTTGTTCACGGATCAGCGACTGCGCGCCGTCGGCGACGAAGGTGTCGATCTCGACACCGCGGTTCATCGGGCCCGGATGCATCACCAGCGCGTCCGGCTTGGCATAGCCGAGCTTCTTCTGGTCGAGGCCGAAATAGTGGAAATACTCGCCCGAGGAGGGCACGAAGGAGCCGTTCATGCGCTCGCGCTGCAGCCGCAGCATCATCACGATGTCGGCGCCGTTCAGCCCCTCGCGCATGTCGCGCGCGACCTCGACGCCCATCCGCTCGATGCCGGGCGGCAGCAGGGTGGAGGGGGCCACCACGCGGACGCGGGCGCCCATGGTGTTGAGCAGGAAGATGTTGGAGCGCGCCACCCGCGAATGCAGCACGTCGCCGCAGATCGCGATCGTCAGCCCCTCGAGCCGGCCCTTGTTGCGGCGGATCGTCAGGGCGTCGAGCAGCGCCTGGGTCGGGTGCTCGTGGCTGCCGTCGCCGGCATTGATCACGGAACCGTCAACCTTGCGTGCCAGGAGCTCGACCGCGCCGGAGGCGTGGTGGCGTACCACCAGGATGTCCGGGTGCATCGCGTTCAGCGTCACCGCGGTGTCCATCAACGTCTCGCCCTTGCGGGTCGACATCGACGACACCGACATGTTCATGACGTCGGCGCCCAGGCGTTTTCCGGCGATCTCGAACGAGGACTGGGTCCGGGTCGAGGCCTCGAAGAACAGATTGACCTGGGTACGGCCGCGCAGGCTGGCGCGCTTCTTGTCGACCTGGCGGTTGAGCTCGACATACTCCTCGGAGAGGTCGAGCAGGCCCGTGATGTCGTCAGCGGAAAGGCCCTCGATGCCCAGCAGATGCCGGTGACCGAGGACAAAAGTCGATTTCAACGATGGGGTCATTAAAGCGAGAGCTATAGGCGCGGATGGCCGGTGGGGCAAGCGCGAAGAGGGCTCGCGGGAGTTTTCCCCGAGTAAGATGTCGTTGCCTTCTCGGCGGTCCTGCCGGGGCTCGCCGCGGGACATCCGCGCCTTGCTTTTGCGGGGTTTTCCGGAACAAGACGTGGATGGCCGGGCATAGGCGGAGCGGCAGCGACGCCGTCCTCCTGACGGGCTATACCCGGCCGTGACGCCGGAGCGAGACCTCGTGAAAATTGTCGTGATCGCATGGATGACCATCGCGTTGATCCCGGGGGCGATCTCGCCTGCCTTCGCTCAGAACCTGCCCGGCGACTTCGCGTTCCTCCGCAACATCGATCCGACCATCATTCAGGACATCCGCTACGCCGCCGCGAACAATTTCATGGGCCGGCCGCTCGCGGGCTATGGCGCGGCGGAATGCGTGGTGAAGCGGGAGGTCGGACTCAGGCTCAAGGCCGTGCAGCAGGAACTGGCCCGGCAAAGACTGTCGCTGAAGATGTTCGATTGCTACCGGCCGGCCCGTGCCGTGGCCGACATGGTGGCGTGGTCGAAAAACGGCACCGAGAGCGCCGCCGAGCGGCGCTACAACCCGGCCTTCTCGAAGGCCGACCTGTTCCGCCTCGGCTACATCGCCACCCATTCGGGGCATTCGACAGGGGCCGCGGTCGATCTCACGCTGGTCGATCTTGGCGCCGACAATTCGCGCAAGTTCGATCCGGCCAGGGACTATGCCGACTGCACCGCGCCGGCCGCCGCGCGTGCCCCGGAGGGCAGCGTCGACATGGGCACCGGCTACGATTGTTCCGACGTGAAGGCCCACACCGCGGCCGGCTCGATCACGCCGGCGCAGAGACGCTGGCGCACCAAGCTGGTCGCGGCGATGGCCCGTCAGGGGTTCGCGAACTATGCCAAGGAATGGTGGCACTTTTCGCTGCCGGGGGCAGGCGGGCCGGCCTACGACTTCCCGATCGTCCGGGCGCGCTAGAGCGTTTTCGAGCGAAGTGGACGCCGGTTCGCGTGAAGAAAACGCGTCAGAACAAGAGACTAGAGCTTCGATTCTGATTCAATCAGAACCGAAGCTCCTGCGCAGGATTTTCCTCAAATCCGAAGCATTTTCGCAAGACGACGCTTGCCATCGCAAAAGTAGCCGAGCGCACTTTCAACACTCCTTAATTGTGGCCGTATGAAGTGCGGGCAACACGGGAGCATGCAGCATGCGTTTCGCAGCCATTGCAATTGTTGTCGTCGGCGTCGCCGGCGTCTTGATCTACGATCGACACGACAAGAGCGCGAACTATCAGCGCGTCGATGCCCGCATCAGCGGCGTCAGCGAGCAATGCTATCTGGAAAAGGTCGAGCGCGGCGTCATCACCAAGACGACGTCGACCTCCGACCTGACCCGTTGCGAGATTGCCGAGCTGCTGCGCAAGGAGCATCCGAAGTGGCAGGGTTATGACGTGAAGCACAAGATCGAGGTGAAGGTCGTCTATGTCTCGCCGGTCGACGGGGCCACGCACCAGTCGAGCCTGCAGATGTCCTATTTGCCCAATGGCAAGCCGCTGCGCGCCGGGGATGTGTTTCCTGTGCTCGCCTCCAAGACCAAGGCGGACAAGACGCGTTCGATCTGACCGACGCGGTTCGACAGGACGGAAGCACAACCATGCGCCTTGGCCTCTACGCTATGATCGCTGTCGCCGTCGCGAGCTTCTATGTCTATAGCGAGCTCGACAAGCGGTTGAACTTCCGGCCGATCGACGCGCGCGTCAGCAGCGTCAAGGAACAATGCTACATGGAGAAGACCGAGGGGTCGCGAAGCTCGACCTCCGATCTGTTGCCGTGCGAGCTTACCGACCTTCTGGCGCGCCATCATCCGAAATGGCAGGGCGCCGACATCAAGCACAAGATCGAGATTCGGTTTGCCTACATCTCGCCGGTGGACGGCGCCGCGCATGAGTCCAACCTGCAGTTGGCGGCCTATCCCGATAACCGGCAATTGAGCAGCGGCGACATTTTTCCGGTCCAGGCTTCCAGGAAGGAGGCGAACCGGACCCGCGTCAATGACTGGGTCGACCGCTGGCTCGGCCGCCACGCGCCCAAGCGCGCAAGCGTCTAAAGCATAGAAGCATCTGGCGGACGTGTACTTTTCGCTGCCCCGCGCCGGCTCGCAGGCTTATGATCCTCCGATTCCATTGCGCCGCGGCTGGCCCGTGATCCCGGCCGGGGAAGGCCTGTTGTCCAGGCCGCATGCGTGCAGACCAGTTGCCGAGGAGACCATGACGCAGGCTCCGTTTGCCACCCACGACGTCTTCAACCAGTCGCCGCCGTTCGAAAATGTCGACCTGTTCACGGTGGACGCGCCGCTCGCCGCGGCGGTCGCTGCCAATGGCGGGGAGGCGGCAACGGCTGAGCTGTCCGATTTCGGCAAGCAGTGGGGATCCGCTGCCATGGCGGAGCGCGGCCGCGTTGCCAACGAGAACACGCCGAAGCTGCGGCTGTTCGATGCCAGGGGCAATCGCCGCGACGAGGTCGAGTTTCACCCGGCCTATCACGAGCTGATGGCGCACTCCGCGCATGCCGGCGTGCACAACTCGACCTGGAGCGCCGACGGCAAGCCGGCCGGCGGGGCGGCCGAGGTGGTGCGCGCGGCAAGGTTCTACATCGCTTCCCAGGTCGAGACCGGCCATCTCTGCCCGATCACGATGACGCGCGCCTCGGTCGCGGCGCTGGCCTCGCAGCCGGATATTCTGGCGAAGACGATGCCGGTGATCGGAACGCGCGCCTACGACCCCAGCTTTGCGCCATGGTGGACCAAGCGCGGCATGACTCTCGGCATGGGCATGACCGAAAAGCAGGGCGGCACGGATGTGCGCGCCAACATGACGCGCGCCGAGCGCGACGGCGAGGCCTGGCGCATCACCGGGCACAAATGGTTCATGTCGGCGCCGATGTGCGACGCCTTCCTGGTGCTGGCGCAGACGATGAATGGGCTGAGCTGCTTCTTCATGCCGCGCTTTGCGCCCGACGGCACGGTCAACGCAATCCGCTTCCAGCGCCTGAAGGACAAGCTCGGCAACCGCTCCAATGCTTCGTCGGAGGTCGAATTCCACGGCGCTTATGCCGAGCTGATCGGCGAGGAGGGCAAGGGCATCCGCACCATCATCCAGATGGTGCAGCTGACGCGGCAGGATTGCGCGATCGCATCCGCCGGGCTGATGCGCTCGGGGCTGGCGCACGCGCTCCATCACGCGCGGCATCGCAGCGTGTTCCAGAAACACCTCGCCGACCAGCCGCTGATGCAGGCGGTGCTGTCGGACATGGCGCTGCATGTCGAGGCGTCGATCGCGCTGGTGATGCGGCTCTGCCGTGCTTTCGATCGCGCGCCGGCCGATGCGGGCGAGGCCGCCTATATGCGGCTGCTGACGCCGGCGATCAAATACTGGACCTGCAAGAGCGCGCCCGGCTTCCTCTATGAGGCAATGGAGTGCCTCGGCGGCAATGGCTATGTTGAGGAAGGCATTTTGGCGCGCCACTACCGGGAGTCGCCGGTCAACGCAATCTGGGAGGGGTCCGGCAACGTGATGTGCCTCGACGTGCTGCGCGCACTCGGCCGCGAGGCTGACGCCGCACTCGCCGTGCTGCGCGCGCTCGCCGAGGAGACCAAGGGCCTGCCGGGCGCCGCCGAGGCCGTTGGCTCGATCGGGCAGTCGTTCCGCCGGCTGGACAGCGAGCGCGTCGCGCGGCTTGCGGTCGAGCAGCTGGCGCTCCTGGCGGCAACTGCGGCGCTCAACCAGGTCTCGCCGAAAAACGCCGAGCTGTTGGCGGCGACACGGCTTGCCGAACGCCACGCCGGGATGTACGGCGCGGTGGACTTATCCGATACCGATCAGCGCGCGCTGCTGGCGCGGGCGCTGCCATGAAGGTTTGCTGATGGACGCACTCAATCCCGATACTTCGCCATCGGCTGTCGAACCGCCGCCGCTCCCCCCGCGGGTCTGGAAATTCTGGGGCACCGCACTGTGGGGCCTTTTGATTTTCGCCGCGATGTTCGTCGGCCAGGTCACGGTCATCGTCTGGCGCATCGTCGCGCAGGGCGGGGAGGTGTCGACGGCCGGCATCACCCACGTGGTCGCCGACGGCCTGACGATCTCGCTCTCGGTCCTCGCCGGCCTGCCGATGGTGTTGCTGGTGCTGTGGTTCGCGATCCGCAGGACCCGGATCCCGTTCGCCGATTATCTCGGGCTGCGCGGGACGTCGTGGAAGAACGTGATCATCGGCGTCGTCGCGCTCGTCGTACTGGTCGGGGCCTGGGACATGGTGTCCCGCGCCGCCGGCCGCGAGGTGTCGCCGGGCTTCATGGGCGACGTGCTGAAATCGGCGCAGGAGCACAGCGCACTGTGGCTCCTGATGATCGCCTTCGCCGTGGCCGCGCCGCTCTGGGAGGAACTGTTCGCACGCGGCTGGCTCTACCGCGGCTGGTCGGAATCCGCGCTCGGACCCTATGGCGCGATCCTGCTGTCGTCGATCGTCTGGACCGTGATGCACCTGCAATACGACTGGTTCTTCCTCTGCCAGGTGCTGACGATCGGCCTCCTGTTCGGCTATTTGCGTTTCCGCACCGGCTCGACCTGGCTGACCATCCTGCTGCACGGGCTGAACAATTTCGCGGCGACGATCCAGACCTGGTGGCTGGCGGGATCGTAACGCCCTGTCCAATTGCTAGCAGCCAACAGGTCGCGCGGACGCGCGCGCGATGACAGGTTCCGCGACGGAGCAATCGACGTCTTTGCACGCGGAAAGATGGATTGCTCCGCTTCGCTCGCAATGGCGGGAGTGTGGACCAAGGGGATGTCGGTGCCCCCGTCGGAGTGCTATGATCCAGATCAATGAATGAGCGCGGGCCGGTCCGAAACTAGGCAGCGGCGGCTGCCGTCGTGCGAGCTCTTCTCATGGCTATCTTGATCCGAGCAATCCTGGCCGGCGTCGTCGCGCTGGCGTCTCTCGGCGCCATCACGCAGCAGGTGCGCGACCAGGGCGTTACCGACACCGAAATCCGGATCGGCAATGTCATGCCGTATAGCGGCGCGCTGGAGATTTTCGGCCAGATCGGCAAGGCGGAAGCCGCCTATTTCGAGATGATCAACGAACGCGGCGGCATCAATGGCCGCAAGATCCGCTTCATGTCCTATGACGATCTGTCGGATCCCTCCAACGCCATGGATCTCACGCGCATTCTGGTCGAAACCGACAATGTGCTCTTGATGTTCGGTTCGTTCGGCACGCCGGGGAATCTCGCGGTGCGGAAGTATCTCAACGAACGGAAGATCCCCCAGCTTTTCGTTGCTTCCGGCGATCACGAGCTCAGCGAGCCGGCGGCCTATCCGTGGACCATGGGCTGGCAGCCCTCGTATCGCGAGGAAGGGCGCATCTACGCCAACTACATCCAGGCGTTCTATCCCGGCAAGAAAATCGTGGCGCTTTGGGAGAATGACCAGTTCGGGCGCGAATTGTTCAAGGGACTGGTGCAGGGGCTGGGCGACGTCGCCCACAACATCAGGGTCGACATCGCCTATGATGTCGACGATCAGCACCTGGACGGCCACGTCTCGATCCTGAAGCAATCGGGCGCCGAGGTCTTTGTGTTTGCCGGAGTACCGGAAAATGCCGCCAAGGTGATCCGCGCGGCGGCCGACCACGGTTGGCGGCCGGTGTTCGTCGTGAACCAGATGGCGTCATCGATCGAGACGGTGCTCAAGCGGGCCGGCACGGAGAATGCGACCGGCGTCATCACCGCCGCGTTCCTGAAGGATGCGAGCGATCCGGCCTGGAGAGCGGAGCAGGGCGCCTGGTACAGCTTCCTGGACAAGTATACCAAAGCCGGCGGCAAGGATGACGCGGCCGCAGTCTACGGCTATGCCGCCGCCGAAACGATGGTCGAGGTGCTCAGGCAATGCGGCAACGACCTGTCGCGCGAGAATGTCATGAAGCAGGCCGCGGCGCTCAGGGATTATCAGGCGTCCGCCTTGCTCCCCGGCATCAAGATCAACACCGCTCAGTTCCGACCGGTCGAGCAATTGCGGTTGCTTCAGTTCGATGGCCGTAGCTGGCAGCCGATCGGGGATGTGCTCGATACGGCGTTCGCCGGTTCGGCCGGGAAATAGCGGCGATCAGGAGAAGCCGTACAAGCCGCGCCCAATCGTTGCTGGCCCTCGCTCTTGCTGAAGCGCAAGGGCGAGTTGTGGTGTTACGTCGCTGGGACCGGCGGGCCGGTCTATTGCGGGAGGGCGCGCCGCTCGGCGCCGACGGGGCTTCGAAGGAGACGCGATTTCGAAAGTAATGACTTGTTGCGCGGATGGCACAGGAGCCCGCGTCCAAATCAGGTACATTGATACTGTATTGAAAGACTTTTCATCACCCGGAGCATTGCGTTGGCGTCAGACGCAGTCAGTCTGGCTGATACAACAAGCGTAGCGGACGCGGCAGCTGCTACAGCGCCTTTTCGCGTAAAGATCGTGACGCGCGACGAAATCGCCGGTTGTCCCGCTTGGGCTGCCAGCTTCGCCGACTTGCGCAAGGATCACCGCTACTACGAAATCCTGGAGGATACGCTCCGCGAGCGCGTCGAGTACCGGTACTTCGCGATCATCGACCGGGCAGGCTGTCTCCATGCCGTCCAGCCGTTTTTTCTGCTCGACCAGGACATTCTCGAAGGACTTGGAGCGCAATGGCAGCCGCTGCTGGCGCGCATCCGAGGCGTCGTTCCCGGGTTTCTCAAAATGCGAACCCTGATGGTCGGATGTTTCGCCGGGGAAGGGCATCTTGCCGGATCAAGCACGGTGCCATCCGGCAAGATCGCCGAGATTCTTTGCGGGGAAATCGTCACTCTCGCACGATCATGCCGGGCGCAGCTCATCGTCCTGAAGGAATTCCCCGCGCGCTACCGGCCGGTGCTGGATTGCTTCGTCCGGCGCGGCTTCGCCCGCGCGCCCAGCATGCCGATGACGGCGCTCAATATCGAGCACGACGACTTCGATGCCTACATGCAAAATGCGCTGCCGCGGTCGGCGCGCTGGCAGCTCCGCAAGAAATTCAAGGCAACCGACGGTGAAACCATAGCTCTTACCGTCACTGACGACGCAAGGGATGCCGTCGACGAGATCTATCCGCTCTACCTGCAGGTCTTCGACCGTTCGAAATTCCGTTTCGAAAAACTGACAGCCGACTATCTCCGCCGGCTCGGCAGCGACATGAAGGACAAGGTCCGCTTCTTCATCTGGCGCCGTGGCGGGAAGGTGATCGCCTTCAGCCTTTGCATGGTGGAAGGCGACAGTCTGTTCTGGGAGTATGTCGGCCTCGACTATGCTGTCGCACTCGACCTTCATCTTTATTACTACACCATTCGCGACATGATGAATTGGGCGATCGCCAACGGTTACAGGTGGCTTCGAAGCACGGGTCTCAGCTACGAACCGAAATTCCGGATGCGGCATGACCTCGATCCGCTCGACCTCTATGTGCGGCTTCGCTCTCCGCTTCCGAACGCGATCTTCAGGCTCCTGTTGCCCTGGATAGTTCCGGCCCGCTATGACAAGACCCTGCGCAAGTTCGCGAACTATCGCGAAGTCTGGTAGCAACCGATAGGCGCGGCGCCATGCTGCCTCGGCTCCAGTCAAGTCCGATTGGGTACGCCCTCTAGGTGGTGTTGACACTTATCGCATCCATAGGACGATTGCAGCGAGCGTGACGATGGCTCGGTAATTTCGGGCGGTCTTTTCGAAGCGGGTTGCGACGCGACGGAACTGCTTGAGCTTGCTGAAGCAGCATTCCACGAGGTGGCGCTGGGCATAGAGATGCTTGTCGAGCGGATGTTTGAGGGCTCGCGAGGGGTTGTTGGGGATGACGGCGATCGCGCCTTTGGCTGCGATGGCCTGGCGCAAATGATCGGCGTCATAGGCTGCATCGGCCATGACGACCTCGGCGGGCAATCCCTCGATCAACGTGGCGGCTTGCGGGGCATCGCCCTTCTGGCCTGCGGTGAGGGTGAACCGCACGGGACATCCCAAACCTCGAACGGCCATATGTATCTTGGTGCTCAAGCCGCCGCGCGAGCGCCCGATCGCTTGATCTTCAGACCCCCTTTTTTTGCCCCGGCGGCGTGCTGATGCGCCCGGACGATGGTGGAATCGACGATCAAATATTCGAAGTCCGGATCATCGGACATCGCCTCGAAGATCCGCAACCAGACACCCTTGGTGCTCCATCGACTGAAGCGCCGGAACACGCTGTTCCAATCCCCAAACGCCTCCGGAAGATCACGCCAGGGAGAGCCCGTGCGAACGATCCAGAGCACCCCTTCCACGAACATCCGGTTGTCGCGTCCGGTCGAACCTTTCTGGTCGGGCCGGCCAATGATGAGCGGCGCCATGCGCTCCCAAGCCGCGTCGCTCAACACCAAACGATCCATCACACCCAAGGCCGCCTCCCAAAAGAAGCCTTGAATCTGATTTGGCCTCAAAAGGGAATCCCTAGAGTCCACACCGCCTAAAGCCCCACCGCGGCGATCACGATCGGCATCGTGATCGCGGCCAGGATCGTCTGCAGCGTGATGATCTGGGCGAGCAGCGGCGCGTCGCCGCCCATCTGGCGCGCCAGCACATAGGCTGACGGCGAGGTCGGCACCGCGGCGCAGGCCGCGACGATGGCGAGATCGGGCCCGGTAACGCCGAACCACACCGCGAGCGCGACGGTCAGGACGGGCATCAGCACGAGTTTCAGCACCAGCGCGATGCTCGCGGCGAGGCTGGGCCGGAGGATGCCTTCCAGATGCAGCCCGGCCCCGGTGACGAGCAGGCCGATCGCCAGCGACGATCCGCCGAGCGCGTCGGCGACGTCATACCAGATCTGTGGCAGCGGGATGTGCACGACATTGATGACGAGCCCGATGACGCAGGCCCAGATCAGCGGGTTCTTCACGACAGTCATCACGATGGCGCCGGTCGAACGCTTTGCGGACGAGGCATAATTCGCCAGCACGGCGACGCTGAACACATTGACCAGCGGGATGATTGCGACCATCGCGACCGAAGCCAGCGCGAGGCCTGTACTGCCATACAGATTGCGCGATACCGACAGCGCGACATAGGTCTGCCAGCGGGTCGCGCCCTGGAAGATCGAGGTGAAGGCGGGACCGTCGACGCCGGAGCGTGCCAGCGGGCCGCGCAGCGCGAGGCAGAACAGCGACATCACCAGCGCCGCAAGCAGCAGCGCGCCGCCGACGCCCGCGACCGGCACCTTGGTCAGGTCGGCCTTCAACAGTGTCTGCACCAGGAGCACCGGGAACAGCACGTAATAGGTCAGCCGCTCCAGCCCGTGCCATTGCGTATCGAGCGGCATCAGCGTGCGCTTGAGGACGAAGCCGAGCACGATCAAGAGGAACACCGGCAGCAGCGCCGCGATCACCACGGCCATGGTCAGCGCTCCCCGCGCAGCTTCGCGAGCCGGTCCAGTGCGCCCTGCAGGATGAAGATCGCGGCGTGCTCGTCGATCACCTCGGCGCGCCGGGCGCGGCTGACGTCCATCCCGATCAGTTCGCGCTCGACCGCCGCGGTCGAGAGCCGCTCGTCCCACAGCCCGATCGCAAGCGCAGTGAGGCCGGCGAGGTTGCGGGCAAACGCCCGGGTCGATTGCGCGCGCGGGCCTTCGCTGCCGTCCATGTTGATCGGCAGCCCGAGCACGAAGCCGACGGCATTGCGTTCGGCGGCGATCGCGAGCAGCCGCGGCGCGTCGACCTTGAACTGCTTGCGCTGGATGGTCTCGACGCCGGTCGCCAGCCGCCGGTCCGGATCGGAGGCGGCGACCCCGATGGTCTTGGTGCCGAGGTCGAGGCCGACAAGCGCGCCGCGCTCGGGCCAGTGCGGCGCAGCTTCGATCAGGGGAAGGATGGGGGCGGGCATGGCGCTAGTGTCCCGAATCCGAAGTTCGCATCATTTGCCGCACCTTCGGAGCGAACTTCGGATTCGATAAGGACACTAGCAAACTTATGATTCTAGTGTGCTTTATGAATGCGAAGTTCGTGAAAGTGGCTGCCGCGAAATCGCACGAACTTCGCATTCAGCACACTAGCGCTTAGCACGCACCCGCGCGCCGAGGCAAAGCCCGGCACTGCCGTGGTGTCCATGCGAAAACGCCGGTCAGGCGGCGATCACCCGCTCGTCGCCACCTAGGCACGCGGCCAGCCCCTGCAACGCGCTGTACTGATGCGCGGTGCGGCGCTGGATGAACAGCGTCTCGACATGCGCATGCTGCGGATTGAGCTTGTGGATGTTGATGTCGCGCTGGACGTGATCGCGCTCGACGACGGCGCGCGGCAGCAGGGTGACGCCCATGTCGGCGGCGACGCAGCCGACCATGCCGTCGAGCGTGCCGAACTCGAAGCGGACCGCCGACGGCCAGCCGAATTCGGTGAACACCTGTTCGAGACGCTGCCGGTAGGTGCAGCCGGTGCGGAACACCAGCGCGGTCGGGCCCGACTCCGGCGTGCCGGCGCGCAAGGCGGCCAGCGATTTCCAGCGCTGCGCGGTGACCAGCACCAGTTCCTCGGTGAAGGCTGATGTCGCTGACAGTTCGGCATGCTCGATCGGACCGGCGACGAAGGCGCCGTCGAGCGAGCCGTCGAGCACGGCGGCAACGAGGTCTGCGGTCGGCGCGGTGCGCAAGGTCAGGCGCACCGCTGGATAGCGGCGATGAAACTCGGCGAGCAGCGTCGGCAGCCGCACCGCGGCAGTGGTTTCCATCGAGCCGATCGACAGCGGACCCTTCGGCTCGCCATCGTCGCGCGCGGCGAGCACGGCTTCGCGCGACAGCGCCGCCATGCGCTGTGCATAAGGCAACAGGCGGCGGCCGGCGCCGGTCAGCGACATGCCGCGGCTGTGGCGCTCGAACAGCGCGGTCCCGATCTCGGCCTCCAGCGCCTTGATGCGCTGGGTGACGTTCGACTGCACGGTGTTCAGCTCGTCGGCGGCCCGGGTGATGCCGCCCAGCCGGGCGACCGTGGAAAAGGTGAGCAGGTCGGTCAATTCCATCTGGGATCACCGTTCTGATTTAGAGATGGTAGCGATCTCTAGTATTCATTATCCGAGAATGTTAGGCCCGCTTAGGCTGTAAGTCCAGAACAGCAAGTTCAGAACAGGGAGCAAGCGCATGCCGATCAGCACCGAATTGACGGCACGTCTGGGCATCGAGCATCCGATTTTGCTGGCGCCGATGGACACGATCGCCGGCAGCGGGCTGGTCAAGGCGGTCAGCGCGGCCGGCGGGTTCGGTATTCTGGGCGGCGGCTACGGCGACAAGACGCGGCTGCAGACCGAGACCGCGAGGCTGAAGGGTTTTGCTAAGCCGTTCGGCATCGGCTTCATCACCTGGAGCCTGGCCAGGCAGCCCGAGCTGATCGACATCGCACTGGATGCGCGGCCGCGCGCGGTGATGCTGTCATTCGGCGATCCCCTGCCGTTCGCGCCGAAGATCAAGGCGGCGGGCGCGCTCCTGATCTGCCAGGTGCAGAGCGAGGAGATGGCACAGCGGGCGCTCGATTGCGGCGCCGACATCCTGATCGCGCAGGGCACCGAGGCGGGCGGTCACGGCGCATCGCGCACAACGCTCGACATCGTGCCGGCGATCATCGATTTCGCGGCGGGGCGCGTGCCTGTGGTCGCGGCCGGCGGCATCGCGGACGGGCGTGGCCTCGCGGCGATGATGATGCTCGGCGCATCCGGCGTGCTGATGGGAACGCGCTTCTACGCCAGCGTCGAGGCCGACGCGGCCGAGCAGGCGAAGCAGCTGATCTGTGCGGCAAAGAGCGGCGAGACGGTGCGCGGCGTGGTGTTCGACTGGTCGCGCAAGCTGATGTGGCCGGCGCCGTTCACCGCGCGTTCGCTTGCCAACGATCATCTGCGGCGCTGGAGCGGGCGCGAGATCGAGCTGATGCAGCGCGCCGACGAGGTCGCGGTGGAGTATGCCGCCGCGAAGGCCGCGACCAATTTCGATGTCGCCGCGGTGTTTGCCGGCGAGTCCGTCGGCCTGATCCATGATATCGTTCCGGCGGCCGAGATCGTCGGCCGCATCGTCGCCGAGGCCGAGCAGTCGCTGCAGGGCCGGCGCAACTCTCTTTCCTCTTTGACCTGAACAAGCGTGAGACACACCATGTGGCCGGACCGTCGATTGATCGATCGTTTCAAGACCGAATTCCCGATCGTGCTGGCGCCGATGGCCGGCGTGATGGATGCGGAGCTGGTGATTGCGGTGGCGCAAGGGGGCGGGCTCGGCTCGCTGCCATGTGCGATGCTGTCGGCCGAGAAGGCGCGCGAGCAGGTCAACATCATCCGTCAACGCGTCTCTGCGCCGGTCAACCTCAACTTCTTCTGCCACAAGGCGGTCGACGCCGATCCGGCGCGCGAGGCGAACTGGCGGCGGCGGCTGGCGCCTTACTATCGCGAGCATGGTCTCGATCCGAATGCGCCGATCAATGCAGCAAACCGCGCGCCGTTCGATGCGGCGTTCTGCGCCGTGGTCGAGGAGCTGAAGCCGGAGGTCGTCAGCTTCCATTTCGGCCTGCCGGAGCCAAATCTGTTGCAGCGGGTGAAAGCCACCGGCGCCACCGTGATGTCGTCGGCGACGACGGTGAAGGAAGCGATCTGGCTCGAGGAGAACGGCGCTGACGTCATCATCGCGCAAGGCGCCGACGCCGGCGGCCATCGCGCCATGTTCCTGACCGACAACATCGCCGAGCAGCCCGGGACGTTCTCGCTGCTGCCGCAGGTGGTGGATGCGGTGAGGGTGCCGGTCGTCGCGGCCGGCGGCATCGCCGACGGGCGCGGGATCGCCGCGGCATTCGCCCTCGGCGCCTCCGGCGTGCAGGTCGGCTCGGCCTATCTGCGCTGCCCGGAGTCCAAGGTGACGGCGCAGGCCCGCATCGCGCTGGCGCAGGCGAGCGACGAATCCACCGTCATCACCAATGTGATGACCGGCCGTCCGGCGCGCGGTGTCGCCAACCGTGTGATGCGCGAGGTCGGGCCGATCTCGCCGGACGCGCCGGCGTTCCCGCACGCAGCAACCGCCCTCGGACCGCTGAAGGCGGCTGCCGAAAAACAGGGGAAGGTCGATTTCACCAATCTGTGGGCCGGACAGGCGGTGCGGATGGGCAAGGAAATGCCGGCGGCCGAGTTGACCCGCGCGCTGGCCGGCGCCGCGCTGGCGCGGATGGCGGCTCTGTCTCAGGCCTGACGCGCGGGCTCATTCAGACCAGGCATGCCACGTAGAGGATCGCGACCCCCAGCGCCGTGCCGATCGACCAGAGGGCGGGGTCCCAGCCCTCCGGGCGGGGGCTGCCGTTGAGCATTGACATGACGCGCTCCGAACTTTTTGTTTGGGTGGAGTAGGCGCCGTGAATGTTTCGAGACGACTTCGCGGCGGCCGCGAAGTGGTTTCGTCGCCGTGTTTCGCAGCCGGAATGCGTGGCAGGGTGTCTTGCCTGGTCGCCAGAGGGGCGCAAAGCCCTGTTGGGCGGGCAAATCCGCGCGGTTGCGGCGCAAAACCGGCGTCTGCTATACGGCAGGCTGACCTTTCAGCCCCGAGGCCCTATATAATGTCCGTAGACGCCACGACCGTCCGCCGCATCGCGCATCTGGCGCGGATCGCGGTCAGCGACGCCGAAGTTCCCCATCTCCAGGGCGAACTGAACGCGATGCTGGCCTTTGTGGAGCAGCTGTCGGAAGTGAATGTCGACGGCGTCGAGCCGATGACCTCGGTGACGCCGATGGAAATGAAGAAGCGCGCCGACGTGGTCAATGACGGCGAGATCGCCGACGCCATCGTCCGCAACGCGCCCGACACCGTGAACGGCTTCTTCCTGGTGCCGAAGGTGGTCGAGTAACGTAAGCATCGCGTTTTCGAGCGAAGTGGATACCGGTTCGCGTGAAGAAAACGCTTCAAACAAAAGCGACAAAGTTCAATGTGTCTGCTGTGCGACGATGAGAAGGCCTACAAGGCCTATATGGACTTCCTCGATGCCATGGAGCGCAAGGGGAAGGTCGCCGATCCCAACGCGGCGATGGACGCCGTGCTCGACCATCTCGAGGCGCTTGACGCCGCCCGCGCCAAGGAAAATGCCAAAGCAAATAACCTGGCGCGCCAAGACGACCCCGCCAACGACAAGACCCTGTCTCCGTTCTTCTGCAGCCCGATCAATAAATGACTGATTTGACATCGCTGACGATCGCCGAGGCCCGCGAGGGCCTGGCGAGCAAGTCTTTCACCGCCCGCGAACTGACCGACGCGCATCTCGCCGCAATCGAAGCCGCGCGTGTGCTCAATGCCTATGTGCTCGAAACGCCCGACCGCGCCCGCGAGATGGCCAAGGCCGCCGACGCGAAAATTGCAAAAGGCGAGGGCGGACCGCTCGCCGGCATCCCGCTCGGCATCAAGGACCTGTTCGCGACCCGCGACATCAGGACCACTGCGTGCTCAAATATCCTCGGCAATTTCATTCCGCCCTACGAGTCGACGGTGACCTCGCAGCTGTGGCGCGACGGTGCAGTGCTGCTCGGCAAACTCAACAATGACGAATTCGCGATGGGCTCGTCGAACGAGACCTCGTGCTTCGGCCCGGTCACCAACCCGTGGCTGCGCGAAGGCTCCAACACCACGCTGGTGCCGGGCGGCTCGTCCGGCGGCTCGGCTTCGGCGGTGGCGGCTGCTCTCTGTATGGGCGCGACCGCGACCGACACCGGCGGCTCGATCCGCCAGCCCGCCGCGTTCACCGCAACCGTCGGCATCAAGCCGACCTATGGCCGCTGCTCGCGCTGGGGCATCGTCGCGTTTGCATCCTCGCTCGACCAGGCCGGCCCGATCGCGCGCTCGACGCGCGATGCCGCGATCCTGATGCGCTCGATGGCGGGGCACGATCCCAAGGACACCACGTCGGTCGACATCGCCGTGCCAGATTACGAGGCGGCGATCGGCAAGTCCGTGAAGGGCATGAAGATCGGCATCCCCAGGGAGTATCGGCTCGACGGCATGCCGGCCGAGATCGAAAAGCTCTGGAGCGAGGGCGCGCAGTGGCTGAAGGCCGCCGGCGCCGAGCTCGTCGAGGTGTCGCTGCCGCACACCAAATACGCGCTGCCGGCCTATTACATCGTGGCGCCGGCCGAGGCCTCGTCGAACCTCGCGCGCTATGACGGCGTGCGCTACGGATTGCGCGATCCGGGCAAGAACATCATCGAGATGTACGAGAACACCCGCGCCGATGGTTTTGGCGACGAGGTGCGCCGCCGCGTGCTGATCGGCACCTATGTGCTGTCGGCCGGTTACTACGATGCCTATTATCTGCGTGCGCAAAAGGTCCGGACGCTGATCAAGAAGGATTTCGAGGACTGCTTCGCCAAGGGTGTCAACGCGATCCTGACGCCGGCGACGCCGTCGGCGGCGTTCGGCATCGGCGAGAAGGGCGGCGCGGATCCGGTCGAGATGTATCTCAACGACATCTTCACGGTGACCGTGAACATGGCGGGCCTGCCGGGCATCGCCGTGCCCGCCGGCAAGGACACGCAAGGTCTGCCGCTCGGCCTGCAACTGATCGGCCGTCCGTTCGACGAGGAGACGCTGTTCTCGCTCGGCGAGGTGATCGAGCAGGCGGCCGGCCGGTTCACGGCGCCCAGATGGTGGTGAGCGATGGCGGATTTCCGCGCCAGTCTCGCCGACACCGCGCCCGATGCGGCGCTGTCGCCGCCGCTCGCCGCGTTGTGGTGGGCGAAGAAGGGCGATTGGGACCAGGCGCACCGCATCGTGCAGGACGAGAGCGACGCCAATTCGGCCTGGGTGCATGCCCATCTGCATCGCGTCGAGGGCGATCTTGGCAATGCCGGCTACTGGTATCGCCAGGCCGGCCGGCCGGTCGCAAAGGACACGCTCGAGGCCGAGTGGGAGCGGATCGTTGCCACGCTGCTTGCGCAGCGCGGTTAAAGGACGCCGGTGCGGAGGCACCGCGAGCATTAACCCTGTTTCGGCCGCCATGCCGCTGCCCAGATTGGCCGTGATAGGCTAATGGAACCGGGCGGGGGCCAGCGGCAAAAGAGAGTATTCGTGCGTGGGTCGGGCATAGGGGGATGGCTGTCAGCAATGCTGGTGGCCGTGGTGGCGGCGGGCCTTGCCGGCTGCGCCTCCGTCTACAATCTGCCCGGCAACGTCCCGCTCGGCGCGGCGCTCGCCGACAACAGCAGCGCCCGCGACATTCCGGCCTACGAAGATGATCTGCTGCTCGCACTGTCGTTCTCCGGCGGCGGCACCCGCGCGGCGGCGTTTTCGTTCGGCGTGCTGGAGGAGCTTGACCACACGCGTTCGAGTGCGGCGGGCACCAAGACGCTGCTCGACCGCGTCGACTTCGTCTCCGGCGTCTCCGGCGGATCGGTCACCGCCGCCTATTTCGGATTGAAGCGCCGAGCGGCGCTCGACGATTTCCGCCAGCGCTTCCTGCTGCGTAACGCCGAGGAGGGACTGAAGACCCGGATCTCGCTCGGCAATATCGGGCGCGCACTCGGCGGCGGCGTCAACGACAGCCAGTTCACCGACTGGCTCGATCAGAATGTGTTCGACGGCGCGCGGTTCGACGCATTGGCCGACGATCGCCGGCCGCGGGTCTGGATCAACGCGTCTGATATCTACAACCGCACGCCGTTCGTGTTCGGCAAGACGTCGTTCGATGCCTTGTGCAGCGACATCAGATCGTATCGTGTCGCCGAAGCGGTGGCGGCATCCGCCGCGGTGCCGCTGGCATTCGCCCCGATCGTGCTGCAAACCTATCCCGGCGGCTGCGCCGCGCCGCTGCCGGCCTGGCTCGAGCGGGTGCGCAACGATCCGAACGCACAGCCGTTGCTGCGCGCCTACGCCGAGGCCCAGGCACATTACCGCGACGGCTCGATGCGCTACGTCAAGCTGCTCGATGGCGGCCTCGTCGACAATTACGGCCTGTCGGGGCTGAGCATCGGCTTGCTCGCCGCGCAGCGTCCCTACGAGCCGCTGAACGAACGGCAGGCGGCCAAGCTGAAACGCATTCTGTTCCTGGTGGTCGACGCCGGCCGCGGCATCTCCGGCGACTTCGTGCAGACGCTCGAAGGGCCGAGCGGCGTCGAACTGGTGTCCGCGGCCGCCGACACCGCGATCGATGCCAGCGTGCGCTCCAGCTACGCCGCCTTCACGGCGCTCGCCGAGGACTGGTCCGGCAAGCTGAAGCGCTGGCGCTGCGGGCTGTCGGCGGCGGAGCGCAGCCGGCTCGGCATCGGCGCTGGTTGGAAATGCGGTGACGTCGCGATCTATGTCGAGCGGCTCGGCTTCGACCGGCTCGGACCGGATCGCGCCGGCATCCTGAACGCCATCCCGACGCGGCTGTCGCTGCCGCCGGAGCAGGTCGACCAGCTGATCGCGGGCGGCGCCGACGCGCTGCGCTCGAGCAAGGCCTACCAGCAGTTCCGGCGCGGTCTCTGATCCCACCTCGGGCGACGGCTGCGGGCTGCAAGGGGACCGCAAGGCGGCTTGACTGGCGCGATTGGTTGCGCGAAGCCCAATCCATCCCAGATATCCTTTTATCCGGAAACCGAGATCCATGACCGCATCTGCCGCCCCGCACAAACTGATCAAGAGCGCCACCGGCGATTGGGAGGTCGTGATCGGCATGGAGATCCATGCCCAGGTCACCTCGAACGCGAAGCTGTTCTCCGGCGCATCGACCGCGTTCGGCGGCGAGCCCAATTCCCATGTCTCGCTGGTCGATGCCGCAATGCCGGGCATGTTGCCCGTGATCAATGAGGAGTGCGTCCGCCAGGCGGTGCGCACCGGTCTCGGGCTGAATGCGAAGATCAACCTGCGCTCGGTGTTCGACCGCAAGAACTATTTCTATCCGGACTCGCCGCAGGGCTACCAGATCAGCCAGTACAAGTCGCCGATCGTGGGCGAGGGCGAGGTGTCGCTCGAGCTCGACGGCGGCCGCAGCGTCACGATCGGGATCGAGCGGCTGCACCTGGAGCAGGACGCCGGCAAGTTGCTGCACGATCAGTCGCCGACGATGTCCTATGTCGACCTCAACCGTTGCGGCGTCGCGCTGATGGAGATCGTCTCCAAGCCCGACATCCGCGACGCCGAGCAGGCCAAGGCCTACGTCACCAAGCTGCGCTCGATCCTGCGCTACCTCGGCACCTGCGACGGCGACATGGAGAAGGGCAATTTGCGCGCCGACGTCAACGTCTCGGTGCGCCGTTACGGCGAGACCGCGTTCGGCACCCGCTGCGAAATCAAGAACATGAACTCGGTCAACTTCATCGGCCAGGCGATCGAATACGAGGCACGGCGTCAGATCGAGATCATCGAGGACGGCGGCTCGATCGACCAGGAAACCCGGCTGTTCGACCCGAACAAGGGCGAGACCCGCTCGATGCGCTCCAAGGAAGAGGCGCACGACTACCGGTACTTCCCCGATCCCGATCTGTTGCCGCTCGAGTTCAGCCAGGCCTTCGTCGACGATCTCAAGGCGCAGCTGCCGGAACTGCCGGACGAGAAGAAGTCCCGTTTTATTACGGGCTTCGGCCTGTCGCCCTATGATGCGAGCGTGCTGGTCGCCGAGCGCGAGAGCGCGGAGTTCTACGAAACGGTGCTGTCAGGTCTTGCCGACAAGGCGCGCGACGGCAAGCTTGCCGCCAACTGGGTGATCAACGAACTGTTCGGTCGTCTCAACAAGGAAGGCGTTGAGATCGCAGCCTCGCCGGTGTCGGCGGAGCAGCTCGCCGCGATCGTCGATCTGATCGGCGAGGGAACGATTTCCGGCAAGATCGCCAAGGACTTGTTCGAGATCGTCTGGCGGGAGGGCGGCGATCCGCGCGCGCTCGTCGAGGCGCGCGGCATGAAGCAGGTCACCGACCTCGGCGCGATCGAGAAGGTGGTCGACGACATCATCGCGGCCAATCCCGACAAGGTCGAGCAAGCGAAGGCGAAGCCGCAACTGGTCGGCTGGTTCGTCGGTCAGGTGATGAAGTCGTCAGGCGGCAAGGCGAACCCGCAGGCGGTCAACGACCTCCTGAAGTCGAAGCTCGGCATCTGAACAACAGGACAATGATGTTGTCCTTGGCGCATGATCCAGCCGGATCATGCGCCCTTGCATGCTCCGTTGCCGTCAACTTCGGTGTCGTCGCGCGCGCGTGAACGCGGCGTGATCCTGCCTCACACCCTCCGTTCGTGGCGCGCCGGCGCCATCGGCGCCGAATCGCCGAAGCTGCGATTCGTTCGCGAATCCGCCTCGGCCGACCTCAAACGAGGCAAAAGCCGTCTTTCCCACGAAAATTTTTTCGTTGCCAAAAATTGCGACTCGGCGTCGGCGACGTGCCCCTTTTCGTCTTCGCTCGCGACTCAGCGCAACGACGATCTCGCGTCGATCGCTTCAATGCGAATTCAAGAAAAGCCTACAGCAGAAGGCATTTCCTGCAACGTTGACAAATGCCGATGTCGGCGGCTGTTGCACTTCTTGCATCGTCGCGTGAATGCATCGTCGATTTGAACGGCGCCGCGCGCGGTGCGCGTTGCCACCGCTGCGTCAACACTTCCTTAAGCGGGACACTGTTTTTTTCGGTCTGTTGGTGTATTCGGGAAGTAGTGCATATCGATTCCCGAGTGCACGCAGCGAAGTAGAGCCATCTCACATACTGGAGGGCAACATGGCTAAGAAGGCAAAGAAGGCGAAGAAGGCGAAGAAGGCGAAGAGCGCAGTGAAGAAGACTGCGAAGAAGACCCGCAAGGTCGCCAAGAAGAAGTAAGCCTCTCGCCTCGAGAGGATTGCCGGCGGCTTGACGCCGGCACGTCGCGAGAGCCAGCGGACGGACTGCTGAGAGGCACATCCCACCCCCAAGGCTCTGGCTGACGAAAGAGGGTGTCGGCGAGACATCAGGTCAAACGGCTGGATCGAATTTCGGAGAGGGCAACCTTCCCAAAACCGGTCCGGCAGAAGAAACAGAGATTTCTTCGTTCGGTGCGGAGCCCGCTTGGTTCCGCAATTTCACCGGCGAGAATGCCGAGCTGAAATCTGGTCCTGACGTGTTCGCCGACCCCCTCGTTCCGGCGGCCCGCGCAGTCCGCGCCCGGCAGCCACTTTCCCCATCCCCATTGCGGATCGACGTTGGGCCTGACGGCCTCGCGTTGCTTTGTCTGTGCACCCGACCGCACGCCGCTCCGCGGCTCGTCGATTGGTCGCGCCACCCTCCGTCAATTTCGAAACTGATCGGCCGGTGGGGCCTGCCGTCGCGCGGGGCCAATGTCCGCCATGGTTATCGTTGTCCCAAACACCAGGGTAAACCGGCGTTCACGAATGCAAGGAAGTGCCTGCGGCACAGGTACTTCTGCGATTCCTGGAGGCGCCCTTGGCGACGCCGATTTACATCCCGTTCATCGCGATACTTAAACCGCTCTTCAAATTTGATGGGCCATGATCATCCCAACAAGCCGGCAAACGGCACGCGGTGATCCCAAAGATCGGCGCGGGGCATGATCAAAGATCAGCCCGGGCATGATCAAAGATCAGCCAGGGAATGACAGGGTAGTTTTAACAGTGGACGGGGGCCGCGCTCGGGGGAGGGCGGCCAACAACAAAAAGGGGATTGAGAATGTTTCAGGGGGTCATCGATCAGGAAAGCGCTGTCCCGGTTGCCGCAACGGCGATCCAGGACGTGCTGTTCGAACGCGGCATGTATTGGGCGAGCGGCCGCTCCGGCGTGGTCAACCTCGTCGCGGCGCACAAATGGTTCAACCTGGCGGCGCTCAAGGGACGTACTGACGCGATCGCGCACCGCCGCGAAGTCGCCGAGCAGATGTCCGATGTCGAGATCGCGGCCGCCCAGCGTGAAGCCCGCGCCTGGATGACGACGCACTAAGCCAACCGATATCGATGGGAGCCTCGGCTCCCTCGCTCCACCTAGAACCAGTATCGCGCCGCGTAGACCACCGTCATCAGCGCTCCGGCCACGATGACGAACTGCCGGACGATGTGGGCGGGAAGGATCCTGATCAGGAAGCCTCCGGCAAAGCCGCCGACCATGGCGCCGAGCAGCATCGCCAAGGTCTCCGGCCACCGCACCGCCCCCTGCAAGATAAAGATCAATGTGGCAGCGAGCGACACGCAGGTCGCGAGCAGGTTCTTCAACGCCTTGATCGCCCGGATGTCGTTGGGCTCGGTGATCGACAGCACCGCGGTCAGGATGACGCCGAGACCGGCGCCGAAGAAGCCTCCATAGATGCACGACAATCCCAGGATAGCACCGCTCGCGCCGGTCGAAGGCAGGGCCGCGGCCTTGTGGCGCCCGACGGTCCATCCCTGGATCTGCGGCGCGAAGCCGAACAGCAACGTCGCGAATGCAATCAAGGCCGGTACCGGCAGCAGGAACAGCCGCTCGGGAAGCAGCAACAGCACGCCGGCGCCGACCGCGCCGCCCACCGTGGCGACCGCGACGTAGCTGATCGTGCGCCGCGTCGGCGGCGGCAGTTTGCCGCGATCGGCGAGCGCAGCGATCAAATGTCCCGGCGAGATCGCCACCGCATTCGACGCATTGGCGATGACGGCCGGCAGGCCCGCCGCGAGCATCGCCGAAAGGTGATGAGCGTCGCGCCGCCCGCCAGCGCATTGATGATGCCTCCGGCAACCCCGGCCGCCAGCAGCAGAAGACTTGTCTGGATATCCATTCTTCACCCTCGTGAGGGTGAGCAGGCTAGCGGGCGGCGCTCCGATCGGTCTGGAACATCTGTGACGTCACTTCAGCCGCGCCAATAGACGCCAGGCGTCGTGCCAAAGGTGCGGCGGAACAGTCGGGTGAGGTGGCTCTGGTCGGAAAAGCCCGCATCGGCCGCGACTGCTGCGATCGGCGCGCCGGCGCGCAGCAATTGCCGGGCAAGATTGAGGCGGGCCAGCAGGCGGAAGGTATGTGGCGGGATGCCGAGCTCGCGGCTGACCATGCGGCTGAACCCTTCGCGGCTTCGCCCGAAGCCGGCGGCAATCGCGCCGATCGGCGCGACGCTTTCGGTCAGCGCGATGCCGAGCTTCGTCCTGTCGGTGTACCCGGCGGCGTGGGGCGGCGCGCACGACAGCATGTCGTCGGCGATTTCGCTGACATGCTCAGGCGAGATCTCGTCGACGTTCCGCCAATGCTGCCCGAAACGGTTGATCCGCACCGATGAGCAGACGCGGCCGGCAGGGACATAGGCGTTCAGGCAGACCGTTTCCTCGTCCGACATCGTCATCGGCGCATGCAGCATCCCCGCCGGAATGAGCGCGGCATGGCCGGCAGGCACGGTGACGGTCGCGCCGCCGATGCGAAAGGCGCGCGACCCCGACAGCACCAGCACGATCTGGCTCTCGTCATGGAAGTGCGGCTTGAGGCCAAGCGAGCCGGCGCCGCGCCACGATGCCAGTTCGACGATGCCGTCACTGTCGGTTCGCCGATAAGTCCAGGCATTGGTCATGGCGAGGCGAGTGATCACGGAGGTCTCGAACCGATGGGGTGGTGATCCCCAAGCGTAGCACGGGGATCACCGACCGTCATGGGACGTCACCGCTGCGCAACCGAGGCGATCGGCGAGGCCGTGCGCATGGTCGCCATTGCGATGAGGGCGGCGACGAGGTTGGCGGCTGCACTGATCGCCACCGGAATGAAGTAGCTGTGGCTGACGTCGTAGGCGAAACCGGCGGCGCTGGGGCCCAGCAACGTGCCAACCGCGACGCTGGTGTAGAGGATGCCGATGATGCCGCCGACATTGCGGCCGCCGAAATGGTCGGTGACGACAGCGGGCAGGATCGCGACCCAGCCGCCATAGAACAGGCCGAACAGCAGCGCGAAGGCCGTGAGCGACCAGAAGGTGCCGGCGATCGCCCAGATCGCGAGCGAGACGGCCATGCCGAGATACATCGCGACCAGGAATGCATCGCGGCCGACGCGGTCGGCGATGCCGCCGAGGAAGAACCGGCCGGCCGTGCTGCCGACCCCGATCATTCCGAGCAGCAGCACGGCCAGCGTCGGCGCCACCTGATGATCGACCGCAAACGGCACGAGGTGCACGAAGGGCACGAACACGCCGAATGCGCTGATCAGGCAGGCGGCATAGAGCCCGGTGAAGCGCGCGCTCCGTACCGCAGCGCGGATCGCAACACCCTGACGGAGCGGCGCGCCCGAAACCGTATCGAGCGGATCGCCGTCCGGTCCGGTGCCGTGGCGGCGCGGATCGTCCGCGATCAGCAGCGATGCACCGATCCCGGCGACGGCGGCGACAACGCCCAGCACGACATAGGCATCGCGCCAGCCGAGGCTCGTGATCAGCCAGGTCGCGAGCGGCGGCATCACCAGTGTGCCGACCCCGATCCCGCTGACGGCGAGGCCCGACGCAAAACCGCGCCGCCTGACGAACCAGCGCTGCACGGCGCCCAAGGTCGGCACGTAGGCGCAGCCGACGCCGGCGCCGATCCCGATGCTGTAGGCGGCATAGACCTGGAGGATGGTCTGCGCCTGTCCCGCCAGCACCATGCCGAGACCGACCAGCGCCATTCCGAGGCCGGCGAGCCTGCGTGCGCCCCAGCGATCGGCTAGCGGACCGGAGATCACTCCCAGGCCGAAATACAGGAAGCCCGCGAAGGAGAACACCAGCGACACCGAGCCGCGCGAGGCGCCGAACTCCCGCTGCAGGGACTCGACGAAGGACGAGAATGTGTAGGCGCTGCCGAAGCCGATCAGCGTCACGACGAAGGCTGCTGCGACGACGTACCAGCCGTAGAACGGCTTGGCTCGTTGATAACCGGCGTGCATGACGGCATTCCTCATGATCGTTCTCCCTGTGCCGCATGGCCACCGGCCTTGCTCGGCGGATAGAGCAGCATCTGCGTGCAGCGGAACAGCGCGATGGTCTTGCCCGTCGCCTCGCTGCGGATCTCGGTGTCCCACACCTGGGTGGTGCGCCCGGCGTGAACGAGGCGCGCCTCGCAGCTCACGCCGCCTTCGCGCGCGGCGCCGATGAAGTTGGTCTTCAACTCTCCGGTGGCGAAGCCAATGGCGCCGTCCGGCAACGACGCGAGGCAGCCGAACCCGCATGCGGTATCGGCCAATGCGACGATGCTTGCGCCGTGCAGCAGCCCGTGCGGCGAGAAGTGTTTTGCGGCAATCTCGAAGCGGCCGCGGATGTGGCCACGTCCGGCTTCGAGCCATTGAAAGCCCAGCAGGCCGGGCAGGCTGCCGGCTTGCGACGCGTTGATGCGGTCGACGAGCGGGCCGGTCTCGCCGCCTGCAGCGATCTCGCGGAGGGCGAGCTTGCTTGCGACCTCAGCCATGGCTTGGCTCCATCAAGAAAACGGAGCCGTCAGAGCGGCAAAGGACGTTAGAAAATCTAAGTTCCATGGTTCGACTTTCTCGGCGTTGACGCAGCCTTTACCGTCAGATTAAGCTGATAGGGCGCCCCAAACGCCGAGTTGGCAAACCAGATTTGCTGAGCAATCCAGATTAGAAATTCTAAATCATGGAAAGCAGGCTTCCACCCCTGAACGCGCTCAAGGCGTTCGAATCCGCCGCTCGCCATCTCTCGGTGAAGCTCGCGGCCGAGGAGCTATGCGTGACGCCGGGCGCGGTCAGCCAGATGCTCAAGACGCTCGAAGCCGATCTCGGCGTGAAGCTGTTCGAGCGGGTGCCGCGCGGCATCTATCTCACTGACGCCGGCCGCGACTATCTGCCGTCGATCCGCAACGCGTTTCGCCAGATCGCGGATGCCTCGCGCCGCGTCGCGGCATCTGTCGATGTCGGTACGCTGACGGTGAGCGTCACGCCGTTCTTTGCGTCGGCCTGGCTGGTGCCGCGCATGGCGTCGTTTCAGAACACGCATCCCGAGATCGATCTGCAGATCGTCACCAGCAACACGGTGGTCGATTTCTCGCGCAGCGGCGTCGACGTCGCGGTGCGCCACGGCCTTGGCCGCTATCCGGGGCTGCGCAGCGACCGCGTCGTCACGGTGGAGATGGTGGCGGTGGCATCGCCGTCGCTGGTTGGGCGCCTCGGCCGGCCGGCATCGCCGGGCGAACTCGCGGGCTGGCCGCAGGTGCATGACGCCGATCGCAAGGGGTGGAGCCTGTGGTTTCAGGCCAACGGCATCGCGGAGGTTCGCACGCCGCGCGGACCCTCGTTCGATGACAGCGGCCTCCTGCTGAAGGCCGTGCTGACCGGGCAGGGCGCGGGCCTGCTGCCGGCCGCGATGGTGGCAAATGAGATCGCGAGCGGCGAACTGGTCCAGCTGCTCGAGACCGCGCATCTCGAGGAGTTCGCCTACTATCTCGTCTGTCCCGACAACCGGCAGTCGCTTCCGAAGATCGCGGCGTTCAGGGAATGGATCCTGGGACCGGCTGCGCGGTCGGCGGTGCTGAGCGCTAACTATCCGGTGGCGGCCTATCGATAGAACGCGTTGGGCGGCACGCCAAAATGCTTGCGGAACATGGCGGTGAAGGCGCTCTGGCTGGCATAGCCGGCATCGAGCGCGACATCGACCACCCGCGTGCCGCGCGCGAGGCGCTCGAGCGCAAACAGCAGGCGGGCCTGCTGACGCCATTCGCCGAACGTCATGCCGGTTTCCCTGGCGAACAGACGATGGATGGTCTTCGACGTCAGCTTCAGCCTTCGCGCCCATTGCTCGGCGGTTGAGGCATCGTCAGGGCGTGCCAGTAGCGCGGCGCAGATCCGCGCGAGCCTTTCGTCGCGCGGCATCGGCAGGTGCAGGGGCAGCACATCGACTTCGCGCAACTGGTCGAGCAGCACCTGCATCAGGCGCTCGTCGCTGGTTGCGGGCGCATAGTCCAGCGGGACGCGCATCGCGGCGACGAACAATTCGCGCAGCAGCGGCGAGACCGCGAACACGCAGCTGGCCCGCGGCAGATTGGGAGCCGCGTCGGCGTCCACGAACACGGTGCGGATCTTGACCGCGCCGCACATCCGGACCTCGTGCGCGAGATCGGCCACGAGCCACACCGCCCGGTTGGGCGGTACCACCCAGGTGCCTTCAGCGCAGCGCACGACCATCACGCCTTCGATCGCATAGAGCAGCTGGCCGCGCGGATGCGCGTGCAGGCCGGTCGACGCGCCGCTCGGATAGTCGATCTCCATCGCCGCCATCGGCCGCGCCGTGGCGTGATAGTCGAGGTGCCGTGTGATCAGCTCGTCCAACACGTCTTCATCTCGCATGTCCCAATCTCGCTAGGTGAGGTCATTCTAGCGTGAGACGGACGTTAGGGCGACAGGTAGTTGCTGGAGTGTCCTTCACCAACGCGCTGCCGGGTCATGTTCAAGCAGAAAGTCGCACTTCTCTATCCCTTCGTTGCCATCGTGCTGTGGGCGGGCAACGTCATCGTCTCTCGCCTCTCGGCGCACATGATCGGTCCGCAGGCGATCACCTTCTATCGCCTGCTGGTCGCGGTGCTGTTGATGTCTCCGTTCGTGGCGCGCGGCGCCTGGCGCAATCGCCGTGCGGTCTGGCCGCATCTCGGTCCGCTCGCGATCCTCGGCTTCCTTGCGATGTGCCTGTTCCAGAGCCTGTCGTATCTGGCGGCCGAAACCACCACCGCGACCAACATGGCTGTCTTCACCGCGCTGACGCCGCTGTTGACGGTCGCCCTCAGTGCCGCGCTGCTCGGCGAACCGCCGACGCTTGGCATGATCTGCGGCGCTCCGCTGTCGTTTGCGGGCCTCGTCTATCTCGTCAGCGGCGGCGACTTGTGGTCGGTGTTGCAGAACGGCGTGCATGCGGGCGACGCGCTGATGCTGCTGGCCGCGATCGTTTATGCGCTGTACGGCGTGCTGCTGAAACGCTGGAATTTGCCGATCACTGGATGGCAATCCACCTACATGCAGGCGCTGTGCGCGCTGGCCGTGATGTTTCCCGCGTTCCTCGCGACGCCGGCGCCGCTGCGTCAGGTCAACGCCGAGACCTTGCCGCTGATCGTGTATGCCGGTGCGCTCGCGTCGGTCGTGCTGCCGTTCCTCTGGATCCGCGGCGTCGCGCAGCTCGGCCCGAACCGCTGCGCGATCTTTATGAATCTCTTGCCGGTGCTGACCGCTGTGGCCGCGATCGTGATGCTCGGCGAGCCGGTGAGGCCATTCCACGTCATCGGCGGCGGCCTCGCGCTGCTCGGTGTCGCCATCGCGCAAGCCCTGCCGCGGCCGCTGAAGACCGCGATCGCTGCGATAACGAAGTGACGGATCGCCGATCTCGCTGTTTTGATCGCATGTGAGAAGCCAGCGCAGAATACAGCGCTACGCTTGGCGATCACCTGTTCGGTGAAACGGAGTGATCGCGATGCGTGTTGCCTTGCGTCTATGCTTGGCTATTTCCTTGGTCTTGGCGTTGCCGCTTGTGGTGCTGTGGAGCTCGGTTGCCGGCGCCGCAACGGCGCATCATCGTCGCGTGCGACAGCACCTCATCATCCGTCCAAGTGAACAGGTCGTCCCTCCGGACCGGTACGTATATCCGGGCTTTGGCCCGATCCCGCCCGGCGAGAACCGAAACCTCGATCCATCCACCCGCGGCAGCGGCTGACGTCGTCGCCGCCGCACTGATGCTTCATCGCATCGATCGCTCTGCCCGCGTGCAAGGAGCTGGTCAAAGACCGAGCTATGCTGCGTCGGTCACCATCTTGTGCTGAGAGCTCTCGGCTACACGCTTTTTGAGGGTGGCAATCGTTCCCTTGAGATTGGCGTGCCGCTCATTGAGCGACCTTGCCAAAATCGGATACCTCGCGTCCGATCGGTCATGAATTCCCACGCGCGCTTCTTCGGTCGCGATGTCGGCTTCGATCTGCTGGCAGGCCAGGATCAGATCAGACAGCATCTTGCTGACCGTCGACTCGCGCCCGCCACGTCCGCGACCTGTCTCAAAACGATGATGCATGTTCATTGCGTGCTCCGAATGTCTGAGTTCGGCACACCGAGAACAGCTGGCACCGAACTATTCACGGATACATCGCAAGTTCCCTGCCAGTTGGGGGTCCGTAAGAATACTGTCGGGGCGGTGCGGCGCGGCGTATGCCCGCCGGGTGGGGACAGTCTGATGGCGCGGACTATTCTCGCCGCCACGCCGGAACGCAGGCACCTAGCGTGACGCGCTCGTAGTCTCGCGCGGCGTCCTGATCTCCAGCCTGTTCGGCAAACCTAACCGCTGCTTCCATGTCTTGAGCGGCGGACGCGCTGTCGCAGAATTGGCTGCGAATTTCAGCCCGGTATCGATATGCCCTGTAGTTCATCGGGTTGTACTGAAGCGCAAGGTTGTAGCTGCTTTGCTCCTCCGTGGCGCCTCGGCGTGCTTCATCCGACTGACTGCCGAAATTGGTTTGGCGATAGAGCGCCTGGAGTGTCCCGAGCTCCGTGTAACGCAGAGACATCGCGCCGAAACTGGCAGGAAGTGCGTCACCCGACGAAGAAGGTTGCCTCGCCGAGGTGCATTCAATTTCGATCTTCTTGTACTTGATGGCGTTGCTGTAGTCCCGCAAGCTTTGGAAAGTGCTCGATATTTCGCCGGTGATTGAGGCAAGATAAGCGGTCGAGAGGCGTCGATCGCTCAGCAGGTTGAGACACGCCCGTATCTTTGCCTGCGCAGGCAAGACGTCGCGGCATTCCTTGTCAACCACACGCCACTCGTCCCGCGAATGCAGTGTCGGCGGCGTCTGCGCAGCAGGCAGAACGAGAACCAGCGAGAAACAGATCGCTAACCTGAGACCGCGACTTGGACCATCCATCTATTTCTTCGCCTTCAGCTCGATCTCGACCGGCCGGCGGATTCTTCGTGCGGGCGCCTTGATCATTTGATGCCAAATAATCAAGCCGAGGGAAAGCTGACGCGGTTCATAGGTGGACCTAAAAGTGAGGCCGTTCGTGACTGGGAAAGACCGAACGGCCCCAGCCGGCCCGTAGTGCCAAAATGGAAGAAATAGGCCGGCGCTCCAGCTACGGAGTCGCCGGGCAGATGGTTTCACCAGTGCCAATTGCCATCGCTACCGTACGCCCCCCGATGCGGCCGCTTGCTATGAACGGGCAGGGTCGGCTTGACGGCAGGTCGTCAGGACAAACGCCGCCTTGCTGCATTGCCACTCGCTGCCGAGCGCAGCGCTCGAGACGGGCCGCGGGGCAGCAACGATCGCCAGCACAACAACAATGCAAGCCAGCGAAGTTGCGACCACGAGCCCGCCTGCCTTGGATGAGAAGCGATGCCGTAACCAGGGACCTAAGTCGGCGGATCGGCGAAGCTGGGCGTTACGCAGAACCTGGTCGGTATCCTGGAATTGGATGCCACTGTCTTGCTGCATGGCTTTACCCCGGAAATGCTCAGGTGAAATAAACAATGCGGGGATGGTGGGCGCGGTTTGTTGCGCGCTCGCTTCGCGGCGCCGGGAATGATGTTTCGTTCACGCGGAGGTGACAACCGGTCCAGGCCCGGGGCCGATGCCGGCATTTCTCTGCGATGACCCCTTAGGACCACCGCTCATTGGTCGCTGGCCGGCTCGATAGGCCGCTCCCGGATCGTCCGCCCGGCCGGGCAACCGACTGGATCTGATCGAATCCCCAAAAAGTACGCCGCCGGTCTCAAAAATACACGCCCGGCGGCGTTTCCTTCCTGAACTGGGACACTGAAATCCCCAGCACGGTCAAAGTGCAGACACTATGCCATCGCGGTCCCGGGCGGGCGGCTAAGTACCCATGTCGCGTCGCTGGATTGCTTGACCTAGATCAAGCCCAACTACCGAAAAACAGCCTCGCATGTGCTCCCCTGTAATTTCCAATTGGAGGGTAGCATGGCAGTAGTCGTGCAGTACGTGGTCAAGCCGAATCCAGGCGGTGACCTCGCAGGAATACTCGAATTGGCAAAGGAGAGTGCCGGGCTTTGGCGCAAGCATGGTGGCAAACCAAGGTTCTGGTCTGTCGCCGTCGGTGAAGCCGGCAATTTCGTTTTCTCAGTAAATTTCGAGACGTTTTCGGCTTATGGCGCGGCGGTTGATAAACTAAACGCCGATCCAGCTTTCCAGACCTGGCAAGCGAAGAGATTGAAAGCGGGTTTGACCACCCTTGTGCGCGCGAACATGGCGATCGAGATTGAACTTTGAGGGAGCGTTGCGCAGCACGCCAAAAGTACGCCGCCGGGCTCTAAATGGCATTGTCCCGGCGGCGCCTGTTTATCCAGCCTTGGTCATATTTGCAGTAACGGTCGAACTGATCGCCGTCTCAAGTTTCGGAAAATCGGCGCGATTCTGCAGGAAGACCGTGCTCTCGCACGAGGCTGTCACCCATGTCTCCGGGCTGGACATTAGCCGGCTGGCGGAGAGGGAGGGATTCGAACCCTCGATACAGCTTGAGACCGTATGACGCTTTAGCAAAGCGTTGCCTTCAGCCACTCGGCCACCTCTCCAATGGCGCCGATATGCCCGAGTGGGCGCTGAGCCGCAAGCGGCAGATTCAGATTGCGCCAAGGTGATTTGAGGGCAGCTCGGCCGCCGGCCGTCCCCAAGCCTTTATATACCGCGCCGATCGGCAAGTGCCGAAGCGCGCGGATACCTAAAATGCAAGATATAACAATAGATTAGCGTGATTTTTGGTCGGGGCTGGAAGCCGCGGTCGCCCAGCCTGTTGAAAACCGGCAGCGCCGGTTCATTCCACGCTGGCGCCGCGGCGTAAATCGGCCTCGATCTGCAATTTGGTGCCGCCGCCGAACCGGGCGCGATAGACCTGCAGGTTTTCCATGATCCGCTGGACGTAGTTCCGCGTCTCCGAGAACGGAATCAGCTCGACCCAGTCGACCGCGTCGATCTTGGGATCGCGCGGATCGCCGTAGCGCTCGATCCACTTCCGCACGCTGCCGCGGCCGGCATTGTAGGCGGCGAAGGTCAGGATGTAGGAGCCGCGATAATCCTCGAGCAGGCCGCCGAGCTCGGCGGCGCCGAGCATCGCGTTGTAGACCGGATCGGTCTTCATCCGGTTGAGGTCGAAGCCGATGCCGGCGCGCTTGCAGACGTAGCGTCCGGCGTCCGGCGTCACCTGCATCAGGCCGTAGGCCTGGGCCGGTGACACCACCGCAGGATTGAACGCGCTCTCCTGGCGCGCGATCGCGTAGACGACGCTCTGCTCGACCTCCGGTCCGACCTGGCGGAACGAGGGGATGCCGTTCACCGGGTAGGCGTAGTGGTCGAACGGCAGTCCGCGGTTGAGCGCGGCCTTGCCCATCAGCAGCATGCCGCGGGCATCGCCGTGGCGCGCGGTGAGCTCGCCGAGGCCGGCGAGGGCCTCCGGATCGCCATTGTCGCCCATGTCGCCGAAGATCGGGATCGCGAGCTCGCGCGCGTCGATTTCGTAGAGCAGCGCCACCGCGCGCACGATCTCCAGCCGCTCGGCGCCGCGGCCGCGCGGCGCGCTGTTCAGCTCGATCTGCGGCAGGCCGAGCTTGGCGCGCGCGAGTTGGCCGTAATAGCTGGTCGACTGCTCGGCCGCGCGTCCGTAAGCGGCGCGCGCCTCCTGGCCGCGGCCGGCGGCCTCCGCGGCGCGGCCCTGCCAATAGCCGGCACGCGCCAGCGCGGTCGGGTTGGCGCTGCCGACGCCGATCCGCGCGAAATGCTGGGCGGCGAGGGCGGGATCGTTGAGGAAGCGCAGCGCGATCCAGCCCGAGGTGAATTCCTGCTCGGTCTTGTAGATGTCGCGGGCCGGCAGCGCCGCGTCGCGCGCGATCAGATAGGCGGTGCGAAACTCGTTGGTGTCGATCATCTTGCGCGCCAGCAGCCGGCGCTCGATCCACCATTCGTCGACATTGTAGAGGCGGGAGGCTTCCTTCGGTGCGCTCAGCATCAGCCGCGCGGCCTCGGCGAATTTCTCCTCGCGGCGGAGCAACTGAATCCTGGCGAACAAGTAGCCAGTGTCACCGGAGAGCTCGCTCGGCACGGCTTCCAGCAGCGCGCGCAGGTTCGAACCCTTGCGGGTGGCGGCGATGCGTGCCTTCGCGAGCGCCACGTAGCCGGAGCCAAGGCGCTTGGCTTCGCGCATGCCGGCGGCCTCGTTGTCGGTGCCGTACAGCATGATGTCCATGCGTGCCTTGTGGTCGCCGGCAGTCAGGAAGGAGCCGAACAGCTCAAGCGCGGTGTTTTCGGTGTCCTCGCTCATCCCGTCGTTGCGCCAGGCCTCGCGGACCAGGCGCTCGGCATTGCCGCGGTCGCCGCGTCCGATCATGACCTTGGCGAGCGCGAGCCGGCCCTTGGCCGAGACCGGCGATTCATTCTGGAACCAGGCCCAGACCGCGGAGTCGTCGCGGCGGTCGTCCCACAACGAGGCCTCGATGCGGCGACGCAGGAAGGTCTGCGACGGCCAGCTCGGATTGGCATCGAGGAAGGCGCGGTAGCGCTCGACCGAGGCGCCGTTGTCCTCGCTGCGCAGGATCAGCCATTCGGCAAGCTTGCGCGCGACCGGATCTGAGATCGAGGCCTCGGCCTCGGTGGCGTCCGCCGGCTTGCGCTTGCGCAGCAGCTCGACGACGCTTGCAAGTGCTTCCTTGTCCGAGTGCGACGTCGAGGATGTCGCGGCCACGGCCGCAGGCAGCACCGGCTTGCGCGCGATCGGCGCGGCATGCTGGCGCGTTGCCGGAGCCAGTGCGGGCGCGGGCACAGACCTGTTCGATACAGTTCCGGTTGCAACCGGAGCGGCGGGCTTTGACGCGGTGGTCTTGGCCGCGGTGGTCTTGGACGTGGTGCCCTTGGATTCCGGGCTCTTCGGAGCCGTTGGCTTGTGAGCTTCGGTCTTGGCAGGAGCGGCCTTGGCCCCGTCCGTCTTGACCGCGCCGGGCTTGGGCGACGTTGTCTTGTGAGCCTCGGTTTTGTGAGTGTCAGTCTTTTCAGCGTTGGTCTTGGCAGCGTCGGTCTTGACGGCGCTGGGTTTGGTTGCCGCTGGCTTTGAAGCCGCAGCCTTCGGAGCCGTGGACCTCGGCGCGGTCTTGGAGGCGGCGCTCTTGGAAGCGGTGTCTTGGGCGGCCGGCTTTGCGGCTGGAGCATCCTCGGCGGCCCAGGCATCGGCCGTGATGGCGGCAAGGCCGACAACGAGCGCCAGGCTCGTCGCCAGCGCCGTCGACCGCAATGTGCCTGCACGAACGGAACGGATCACAGAAGTCCTCTGCGGCCCCGAATCATCTGGTCGTTTGGGCCATGAGTTCTTATTTGATTGAAAACGTACACAAAATACTAAGAAGCCTGCCGGTGCGGCTGTTTGCGCCAGCACAACGGCAAAATCGCGGCTGGAAACGATTTCGCGCGCCGCAGATTACCGTTGGGAATAGGTACGGTACGGCCCTTTCGCCTGTCAGCCAGACCCGATATGAATTGCCTTTCATGGCGTTTCGCAACAACCGGGTGCCGGTCGCACGGACGTGAAGCGCGCCAACAACAAGGTCCGTCGACCTAGCCTTTAGCCTGAAGCGTTTGGAGGAAGTCCATGGCAGCCAAGACAAAATTCCGGGGATCATTCACTGCCTTGGTGACGCCCTTCAAAAACGGCTCGGTGGACGAAGCCGCCTTCCGCAGCCTCGTGAACTGGCAGATCGCCGAGGGCACCCACGGCCTGGTGCCGGTCGGCACCACAGGCGAGAGCCCGACGCTGAGCCACGACGAGCACAAGCGGGTGGTCGAGTGGTGCATCGAGGAGGCCAAGGGCCGGGTGCCCGTGATCGCCGGTGCCGGCTCGAATTCGACCAAGGAGGCGATCGAGCTCGCCGAGCACGCCGAGAAGGCCGGCGCCACCGCGGTGCTGGTCGTGACGCCGTACTACAACAAGCCGACCCAGGAAGGCATGTACCAGCACTTCAAGGCGATCAACGATGCGATCGGCATTCCGATCATCATCTACAACATCCCGCCGCGCTCGGTGATCGACATGTCGGTCGACACCATGAAGCGGCTGTTCGAGCTGAAGAACATCGCCGGCGTCAAGGACGCCACCGCGAGCATGGTGCGGGTCTCGCAGCAGCGCGCCGCGATGGGCGAGGATTTCAACCAGCTCTCCGGCGAGGACGCCACCATCATCGGCTACATGGCCCATGGCGGCCATGGCTGCATCTCGGTGACTTCGAACGTCGCGCCGCGGCTGTGCTCGGAGTTCCAGACCGCCTGGCAGAAGGGCGACGTCACCACGGCACTGAAGATCCATGACAAGCTGATGCCGCTGCACACCAACCTGTTCATCGAAAGCAATCCGGCGCCGGTGAAGTACGCGATGTCGCTGCTCGGCAAGCTGGACGAGAAGCTGCGCCTGCCGATGGTGCCGGTCACCGAAGCGACCCGCCAGGCGGTCCGCAGCGCCATGGTCCATGCCGGCCTGATCAACTGAGCCGGACCGCGACCGCCGTGAACGGTGCCGTGCGCAATGTCGAGCAGAAGGGGATGGGCATGCTGAAGGAATTCCGCGAGTTCGCCATGAAGGGCAATGTCGTCGACCTCGCCGTCGGCGTCATCATCGGTGCGGCCTTCGGCGCGATCGTCACCTCGCTGGTCGGCGACGTCATCATGCCGATCATCGGCGCGATCACGGGCGGTCTCGACTTCTCCAACTATTTCACCGGGCTTTCCAAGGCCGTCACCGCAACCAACCTCGCCGACGCCAAGAAGCAGGGCGCGGTGCTGGCCTGGGGAAACTTCCTGACGCTGACGCTCAACTTCCTGATCGTCGCCTTCGTGCTGTTCATCGTCATCCGCGCCATGAACCAGTTCAAGCGCAAGGAAGAGGTCAAGCCTGCCGAGCCGCCGAAGCCGTCCGCCGAGGTCGTGCTGCTGACGGAAATCCGCGACCTCCTCAAGAAGAGCTAAAGTGGCCGAGAAGAACGAACGTCCCATCAAGGTCGTTGCCGAGAACCGCAAGGCCCGCTTCAACTACGCGATCGAGGACACGATCGAGGCCGGCATTTCGCTGACCGGCACCGAGGTGAAATCAATCCGCAGCGGCAAGAGCACGATCGCGGAATCCTATGCGGATTCCAAGAACGGCGAGCTGTGGCTGATCAACGCCAATATTCCTGAGTATCTCCAGGCCAACCGCTTCAACCACGAGCCGAAGCGGCCGCGGAAGCTGCTGCTGCATCGCAAGCAGATCAACAAGCTGCTCGGAGCGGTCGACCGCGAGGGCATGACGCTCATTCCGCTGAAGCTGTATTTCAACGAGCGCGGCCGTGCCAAACTGCTGCTGGCGGTCGCCAAGGGCAAGAAGCTGCACGACAAGCGCGAGACCGTGAAGAAGCGCGACTGGGGCCGCGAGAAGGGCCGCCTGATGCGGGCGCGCGGGTAGGGCGGTTGATTTGTCGTCATTGCGAGCGAAGCGACGCAATCGCTCCTCGCGATGACGGTGGATGGAGATTTGGGCCATGAGCCAATCGAGCCTTACCGATGTCGACTGGAGCAAGATCCCGGCGCCCACGGATGACGGCGGCGCGGCGCATCTGACCGGCATGACGATCCCGCCGGTCAGGCTGCGCGCCACCGACGACACCGCGGTGGCGCTGTCGGCACTTGCGGGCCGCACCGTGGTGTTCGCCTATCCGCGAACCGGCGAGCCCGGCAAGATCGGGCTGGTCGACGATTGGGACATGATCCCGGGCGCCCGCGGCTGCACGCCGCAGACCTGCGCGTTCCGCGACCTGTTCGCCGAGCTGAAGGCGGCCGGTGCTGCCCAGGTGTTCGGGCTGTCGACGCAAAGCAACGCGTACCAGACCGAGATGGCCTCGCGGCTGCATCTGCCGTTCCCGGTGCTGTCCGACGAAGCGCTGGAACTGACGCACACGCTGAAGTTGCCGACGATGTTGGTGGCGGGGCTGACCCTGATCAAGCGGCTCGCGCTGGTCATCGACGACGCGCGCATCAGCCACGTGTTCTATCCGGTGTTCCCGCCCGACCGGAACGCCGGAGACGTGCTGGAATGGCTGAAGGCCAATCCGTGGACGAACTAGAGCAATATGAAGTCGTGGGGCGGTCGCAGGTCACGCTGCCAGAATATTGAAAACAACCCCATGCAAAGTAGCCGGCAGCGGCCGGCGTTCGCCCAGGCAACTTGACACGTCGGGCAATTCAGGGATATTTTTCTATTATTCCGAAGCCGCGCGAATGTCCTGTAGCATTTGCAGGCTTTGGATAGCGATTCGCAAAGCGGATACCGGAAGGGGCGCTAGCCGAGCTCCTTGCGCACGGTCGCGAACACCTTGCGGAACATGTCGGTCGTCAACACGCCGGTGTTCGTGTTGTAGCGCGAGCAGTGGTAGCTGTCGTAGAGCTTGAATTTGCCCGCACTATGCACGGCACCGTGCACAAAGGGCGCGGCCGCCAAGCGAACATCCAATGCCTTGAGAGTCGATTCGTGCGCGATTCGCCCGAGCAGCACGATCGCACGCAGCTTCGGCATCGTCGCGATGGTCGCGCGGAGGAATTGCCGGCAGGTGTTGATCTCGGCCGGCAGCGGCTTGTTCTGCGGCGGCACGCAGCGCACCGCATTGCTGATCCGGGCGTCGACCAGCTTCAGGCCGTCGTCCGGCCGCGCCTGATAGACGCCGCTGGCAAAACCATATTCGAGCAAGGTCGCGTAGAGCAGATCACCGGCGTAGTCGCCGGTGAAGGGGCGGCCGGTGCGGTTGGCGCCCTGCAGGCCCGGGGCGAGCCCAACGATCAACAGCCGCGCATTCGGATCGCCGAACGATTCCACCGGTGAGTTGAACCAGCCCGGCTCGCGCGCGCGCGCCTGCGCGCGGAACTCGGCCAGCCGTGGACAGAGCGGACAGTTGCTGTCGGGGCGCGTGGCAGCGGTGACGAGATTACTCGTCGAAATCGTCATCGGCTCCCCGTGGGGCCATGGTGGTCGCGCGCTGCAGGAATTGCGGGGAGTGGTGGCGCGGTTCGCGCGGGGCCGGACGTTCCGACGGATCGCGGCCGAGCTTGGATTGCAGCTCGACGAGGTCGGTGAAAACGTCGGCCTGGCGGCGCAACTCGTCGGCGATCATCGGCGGCTGGCTGGCGATGGTGGAGATGACCGTGACGCGAACGCCACGGCGCTGCACTGCTTCCACCAGCGAGCGGAAGTCGCCATCGCCGGAAAACAGAATCATCTGGTCGATGTGCTCGGCGAGTTCCATGGCATCGACGGCAAGCTCGATGTCCATGTTGCCCTTCACCTTGCGGCGGCCGCTGGCGTCAATGAATTCCTTGGTCGCCTTGGTGACGACGGTGTAGCCGTTGTAATCGAGCCAGTCGATCAACGGGCGGATCGACGAATACTCCTGATCCTCGATGATCGCCGTGTAGTAGAACGCACGGAGCAACGTGCCGCGACTCTGGAACTCCTTGAGGAGGCGCTTGTAGTCGATGTCGAAGCCCAGCGTCTTTGCGGTGGCGTAAAGATTCGCTCCGTCGATGAAGAGCGCGATCTTGTTGGAAACAGGTGACGACATCAAAGTGTTCTCGCGTGGTTGTTAGTGTTCTTAGCGCGGCGGTGATCAACCGCGCGCAATTTCCGGCGTTGCTGCCTAAAGTTCTGTGAATCTTTCCCCACGACAGTCACCACCGCAATTATGGTGAGGCGAGGGCAAAAAGCCTAGACCCTTGACATTGCAATGAAGAGATTTACTCGCCTGGGACAGCAACCTGGCCATGTCGTCAGACGCTCCGGCCCTTCTGGCCCCCGTCAGACCGGGTTATCAGAGCCTGTTCGGAAGGCAAATCACAAATTTTACCTTGCGAAACCGGGGCTAGGCCTATAACTAACCCTCATAACCTACATGTTCGGTCCCTTTTACCACGGAGCGCCTCGAGATGGCTCGCGTCACCGTCGAAGATTGCATTGACAAGGTCGACAATCGTTTCGACCTCGTCCTGTTGGCCGCGCATCGCGCCCGGATGATCTCGTCGGGATCGCAACTCACGGTTGATCGCGACAACGACAAGAATCCGGTCGTCTCGCTGCGCGAGATTGCCGATTCGACGATCTCGCCGGAAGACCTGAAAGAGGAACTCGTGCACTCCCTGCAGAAGTTCGTCGAGGTCGACGAGCCCGAGCCCGACACCGTGCCGCTGATCGGTTCCGCCGGTGCCAGCGTCGACGCCGACGACACCGAGGTGGCGGTCGAGCGGATGACCGAGGAAGAACTGCTGAAGGGCCTCGAGGGACTGGCGCCCCCGGAGGAGCAGCCCGAGGAAGACGAGTAAGCTCGCCGTCGTTTCGAACAGATTTGCCGAAGGCCCGGACATTGCTCCGGGCCTTTGCTTTTGTTGACAATTTTGCTGTTACGGTGCGTCCTATGCGGACGCGGGAAATTGAATGGTTCCAGGGCCCGCGCGGGGTGCTGCTTCATTGGAAAGCGCACTAGATTGAGGAAAGGTGGGACGTTCCGGTCCCGCGCGAGAGGCAGCGAGTTCATGGCGTATCGACGCCGCAGTTCCATCCAGATGCAGGCTGCAACCGAAACGGTCGCGGTGGCGCCGACGTCGTCCACGGCGGAGAGGCCGGCCAAGCCGCGGACGCGAATGATGCGACAATATGACCTCGTCGAGCGTGTCCGCTCCTATAACCCCGACACCAACGAAGACCTGCTCAACCGCGCCTATGTCTACGCCATGAAGGCGCACGGCACGCAGACCCGTGCCTCCGGCGATCCCTATTTCTCGCATCCGCTCGAGGTCGCCGCGATCCTCACCAACCTCAAGCTCGACGACGCCACGATCGTGGCGGCGCTGCTGCACGACACGATCGAGGACACCGAGGCGACGCGGGCCGAGATCGACAATGTATTCGGCCACGAGATCGGCGCGCTGGTCGAAGGCCTGACCAAGCTGAAGCGGCTGGAACTGGTGTCGCGCGAAGCCAAGCAGGCCGAGAACTTGCGCAAGCTGCTGCTTGCGATCGCCGACGACGTCCGCGTGCTGCTGATCAAGCTCGCCGACCGGCTGCACAACATGCGCACGCTGGAGTTCGTGCCGCCGGCCTCGCGCCGGCGCATCGCCGAGGAGACGCTGGATATCTATGCGCCGCTGGCCGGCCGCATGGGTATGCACGAGATGCGCGAGGAGCTCGAGGACCTGTCGTTCTTCGTGCTCGATCCCGAGGCCTATGCGGTGGTCAAGCAGCGGCTCGATTCACTGGCCGAGCGCAACCGCAATTTGATCGGCGAGATCGAAACCCAGCTCTCCAAGAATTTGCAGAAGAACGGCATCACCGCACGGGTGTTCGGCCGCCGCAAGCAGCCGTTTTCGATCTGGACCAAGATGGAGCGCAAGTCGGTCGGCTTCGAGCAGCTGTCCGATATCTACGGCTTCCGCATCATCCTCGACGATGTCGGCGCCTGCTACCGCGCGCTCGGCATCGTCCACACCACCTGGCCGGTGGTGCCGGGCCGCTTCAAGGACTACATCTCCACCCCGAAGCAGAACGACTACCGCTCGATCCACACCACGGTGATCGGGCCGGGCAAGCAGCGCGTCGAGCTGCAGATCCGCACCGAAGACATGAACCAGATCGCCGAGTTCGGTATCGCCGCGCACGCCTTCTACAAGGAGGGCGCGGGCTCGCCGCACGAGCGGCTGAAGCATGAGTCCAACGCCTTCGCCTGGCTGCGCCACACCATCGGCATCCTCTCGGAAAGCGCCAATCCGGAAGAATTCCTCGAGCACACCAAGCTCGAGCTGTTCCACGACCAGGTGTTCTGCTTCACGCCGAAAGGCAAGCTGATCGCGCTGCCGCGCAACGCCAACGTGATCGATTTCGCCTATGCCGTGCACACCGGCGTCGGCAACAGCGCGGTCGGCTGCAAGATCAACGGCAAGTTCGCGCCGCTGTCCTCCGAGCTGCAGAACGGCGACGAGGTCGAGGTGCTGACCTCGAAGGCGCAGTCGGCGCCGCCGTCGGCCTGGGAAGCGCTCGCCCGCACCGGCAAGGCGCGGGCCGCGATCCGCCGTGCCACCCGCGACGCGGTGCGCGACCAGTATGCCGGTCTTGGCCGCCGCATCGTCGACCGCCTGTTTGCCCGCGCCAAGATCGAATACGCCGACGACAAGCTGAAGGGTGCGTTGCCGCGGCTCGCGCGCAGCTCGATCGAGGACGTGATGGCCTCGGTCGGGCGCGGCGAGATCAAGGCTTCCGACGTCGCGCGCGCGATGTATCCGGACTACAAGGAAGAGCGGCTGGTGCGCTACGGCGCCAAGAAGGGCCTCGCCGCCAAGCTGAAGACGCAGAACCCGCCGCATCCGGCGCGCGCCACCTCGGTGATCCCGGTGCGGGGCATCAATTCCGACCTGCCGGTGAAGTTCGCGCCGAACGGCGGCGCGGTGCCGGGCGACCGGATCGTCGGCATCGTCACGCCGGGCGAGGGGATCACGATCTATCCGATCCAGTCGCCGGCGCTGAAGGATTTCGAGGAGGAGCCGGAGCGTTGGCTCGACGTGCGCTGGGATATCGACGAGACCATGCCGCAGCGCTTCCCGGCCCGCATCCTGGTCCACAATGTCAACGAGCCCGGCAGCCTCGCCCAGATCGCGACCGTGATCGCCGAGCACGACGGCAATATCGACAACATCCACATGTCGCGCCAATCGCCTGACTTCACGGAGCTGACCATCGATCTTGAGGTCTATGACCTCAAGCATCTCAGCGCTATCATCGCCCAGTTGCGCGCCAAGGCCGTCGTCGCTCGGGTCGAGCGCGTCAATGGTTAGGGTTCCGCCTGTCATCGGCCCTCATGGTGAGGAGGCGCGTCAGCGCCGTCTCGAACCATGCGGCCCGAGACGGGGCCACATCCTTCGAGACGCGGCGCAGGCGCCGCTCCTCAGGATGAGGGGATGGTTCAACTGGTTTGTCAGAGAGTGATTTGATGTCGTCTCCGCCGCTGCGTCTCGGTATCAATGTTGATCACGTCGCCACTCTGCGCAATGCGCGGGCCGGAGCGCGGCCAGATCCGGTGCGGCTGGCGCTTGCCGCGATCGCGGCCGGCGCCGACGGCATCACCGCGCATTTGCGCGAGGATCGCCGCCACATCCGCGATGAGGACATGGCGCGGCTCAAGGCCGAGATCTCCAAGCCGTTGAATTTCGAGATGGCGGCGACCGACGACATGTTGCGGATCTCGCTCGCCACCAAGCCGCACGCGGTTTGCCTGGTGCCGGAACGGCGCCAGGAGCTCACCACCGAAGGCGGCCTCGACGTGGTCGGCCAGCACAACGCGCTGGCGCCGTTCATCGCGCGGCTCAATGACGCCGGCATCCGCGTCTCGCTGTTCATTGCCTCCGATCCCAGGCAGATCGAGATGGCCGCGAAGCTGAAGGCGCCGGTGATCGAGATCCACACCGGTGGCTGGTGCGACGCCGTGGTCGACGGCCACAAGGACAAGGCGGAGGCCGAATGGAAGCGCATCGTCGCCGGCGCCAAGCTCGCGCAGGCGGCCGGGCTCGAGGTCCATGCCGGCCACGGGCTCGACTATGACACCGCGGAGACGATTTCCGCGCTGCCCGAAATCCGGGAGTTGAACATCGGCTATTTCATGATGGGCGAGGCGCTGTTCGTCGGCATCGCCGGGACGGTGCGTGAGATGCGTGCGGCGATGGACCGCGGCCGCGCCAGGGCGCAGGGTGGCGTCAGCGCATGATCATCGGCATCGGCTCCGACCTGATCGACATCACCCGGGTGGCCAAGGTGATAGAGCGCCATGGCGAGCGATTCCTCGACCGCATCTTCACCGATGCCGAGCGCGCCAAGGCGATGCGCCGCGCCAACAACGAGAAGATGGTGGTCGCCACTTACGCCAAGCGCTTCGCCGCCAAGGAAGCCTGCTCCAAAGCGCTGGGCACCGGTATCCGGCGCGGGGTGTGGTGGAAGGACATGGGCGTGGTGAACCTGCCGGGCGGGCGGCCGTCGATGCGGCTGACCGGCGGGGCGCTGGCCCGGCTGCAGGAACTGACGCCCGAGGGCATGCAGGCGCAGATCGACCTTTCGATCACCGACGATTGGCCGTTGGCCCAGGCCTTCGTCATAATTTCGGCGGTTGCCCCCGCCAGATGAGCTCGCGGTGCAGGATTCTGCCGGAAAACTTCAGCAAACTAAAAAATCATTGATATTTCAATGAATTGCGAAGTTTTGAGGCGGCGATTGATTGCGCCCCTGCGAACAACCGTCTAAAACGCCGCAGGGTTATATCGAGCGAGACGCTGATTCCAGGTTTAGGCTGGAATTTGCCCTCAAGATCAGAATCAAGGCCATTTTCCTCACGCGAAGGCCGAACGCTTCGCGCGAAGAGAACGTTCTGCCACCGCGTGGACACCAGTCCACGGGAATTGGGAAAGCAATGAGCGTGACCACCGGGACCAAATCTGAAAGCGGCTTGGGCGAGACCATCCGCGTCGTCATCCATGCCCTTCTGATCGCGCTCGTTATCCGCACCTTCCTGTTCCAGCCGTTCAACATCCCCTCCGGGTCGATGAAGGCGACGCTCCTGGTCGGCGACTATTTGTTCGTCTCGAAATATTCCTATGGCTACAGCCACTATTCGATCCCGTTCTCGCCGAACATTTTCTCGGGCCGCATCTTCGGCTCGGAGCCGAACCGCGGCGACATCGTGGTGTTCCGACTGCCGCGGGATGACTCCACCGACTACATCAAGCGCGTCATCGGGCTGCCCGGCGACCGCATCGAGGTGAAGAGCGGGCTGCTCTACATCAACGATGAGCCGATCAAGCGGGAGCGGCTGAGCGATTTCGTCGGCGAGGATCCCTGCGGCTCGGCGGATGCGACCGCCCGCGTCAAGCGCTGGAAGGAGACGCTGCCGAACGGCGTCAGCTATGAGACGCTGGATTGCACCGACAACAGCTACATGGACAACACCATCGTCTACACCGTTCCGCCCGGGCATTTCTTCATGATGGGCGACAACCGCGACAATTCCACCGACAGCCGCTTCCTGTCGCAGGTCGGCTACGTGCCGTTCGAGAACATCATCGGGCGAGCCCAGATGATCTTCTTCTCGATCGCCGAGGGCGAGCAGGCCTGGATGATCTGGCGCTGGCCGCTTGCCGTGCGGTGGAATCGCCTATTCTCTATCGTGCGATGAACGACGATACCGCAGCCATCAATGATCCAGCGCCGACCGGCGAGCCGAGCCAGACGCCCGCCGCCGACAGCACAGCCGCGCCGAAGAAGCGGCGCAGCAAGGCGGCCAAGGCCGCTGAGGAGAAGGCTGCGATCGCCGGCACCGAGGCGCGGATCGGGTACACGTTCCAGGATCCTGCGCTGCTGACCACCGCCTTCACCCACGTCTCCGCGCTGAAGCCCGCCACCCGCAACCGCGCCGACAGCTACCAGCGGCTTGAGTTTCTCGGCGACCACGTGCTCGGGCTGATCGTATCGGACATGCTGTTCCGGTCGTTCCCAAAGGCCGACGAGGGCGAATTGTCGAAGCGGCTCGCCGACCTCGTGCGCAAGGAGAGTTGCGCCGACGTCGCCAAGGCGCTCGGGCTGCTCGAGGACATCAAGCTCGGCATGGTGAAGGCGGTTGAGGGCGCCCGGTTGCGCAAGTCCGTGCTCGGCGATATCTGCGAAGCGGTGATCGGGGCGATCTTTCTCGACGGCGGCTACGAGGCCGCGCGCCAATTCGTCGAGCGCAACTGGACCGAACGGATGCACAAGCTGCGCCGGCCGCTGCGCGATCCCAAGACCGTGTTGCAGGAATGGGCCCAGGGCAAGGGACTGCCGACGCCGGTCTATCGCGAGGTCGAACGCACCGGCCCGCATCACGATCCACAATTCCGCGTTGCGGTCGACCTGCCGGGCCTGGCCTCCGCCGAGGGTCTCGGTGGCAACAAGCGCGCGGCCGAGAAGGCGGCAGCATCCGCGATGATCGAGCGTGAAGGCGTCGGCACCAATGACTGACGAGGCCAAAGGGCAAGGGGACGCGACGCGCTGTGGCTTCGTCGCGCTGATCGGTGCGCCCAATGTCGGCAAGTCGACGCTGGTCAACGCGCTGGTGGGCTCCAAGGTCACGATCGTCTCGCGCAAGGTGCAGACCACGCGCGCACTGATCCGCGGCATCGTGATCGAGGGCAACGCGCAGATCATCCTGGTCGACACGCCCGGCATCTTCGCGCCGCGGCGCCGGCTTGACCGCGCCATGGTATCGACCGCCTGGAGCGGCGCGCACGACGCCGATCTCGTCTGCGTGCTGCTCGATGCGAAGTCGGGCCTCGACGAAGAAGCCAACGCGATCCTGGCCAAGCTCGAAACCGTCGCGCATCCGAAGATCCTGGTGCTGAACAAGGTCGATCTCGTGCAGCGCGAGAAGCTGCTGGCGCTGGCGCAGGCCGCCAACGAGCGGATGCGCTTCGAGCACACTTTCATGATTTCGGCGCTGTCCGGCGACGGCGTTGCCGATTTGCGCCAGACGCTGGCCAAGCTGGTGCCGGCGGGGCCGTTCCTCTATCCCGAGGATCAGATGTCGGATGCGCCGATGCGGCATCTGGCGGCCGAGATCACGCGCGAGAAGATCTACAGCCATCTGCATCAGGAACTGCCGTACCAGTCGACGGTCGAGACCGACAGCTGGACCGACCGCAAGGACAAGTCGATCCGCATCGAGCAGACGATTTTTGTCGAGCGCGAGAGCCAGCGCAAGATCGTGCTCGGCAAGGGCGGCGCCACCATCAAGTCGATCGGCGCGCAGGCGCGTGCCGAGATCGCCGAGATCATGGGCGTCCCCGTGCATCTGTTCCTGTTCGTCAAGGTGCGCGAGAACTGGGGTGACGATCCCGACCGCTACAAGGAAATGGGATTGGAATTCCCCAAGGAATAAGAGTCGACGTTTGCATGAACGTGCCCAGAAATGTGTTGTGGTTTGAGGTTCTGCTCTATCTGTCGCTGACGCTGGATGCGCTGTCGGTGGCGTTCCAGGACCGCACGCCGACCGTCCTGAAGACCGAGCAGGTGATCATGGGTGAGACCCTGACGGCCGGCTGCATGATCCTGCTCCTGATGTATTTCGTCCGGCTTGCCGCGCAGCACCGCAAGAACTGGCCGCGCTGGGCGCTGCTCGCGGTGCTCGTCTTGTCGGTGATGTCCCTGGTGCAGGTCATCGGCGCAAGGGGCATGGAGATCGACAGCGCCATCGAGGTGGTGTCATGCATCCTGACCACGGCCGGGCTGTATTATTCCTTCACCGGCGACGCGCGGGGCTGGTTCAACGCGTAGCGAATGACGCGCGAGGAAAGCTGCGTTCATCCGCGGAATCCTGCTAGACTCCGCACATGGAATGGACCGACGAAGGCATCGTGCTGGGCGTGCGGCGGCATGGCGAATCCTCCGCCATTGTCGAGCTGTTGACGCGCGAGCACGGCCGCCATCTCGGCCTGGTGCGCGGCGGCGCCAGCTCGCGGATGCGGCCGCTGCTGCAGCCCGGCAACAGCGTCACCGCGGTGTGGCGGGCGCGGCTCGACGAGCATCTCGGCATGTATGCGCTGGAGGGCACGCGGCTGCGGGCGGCGACGCTGCTCGGCTCGTCGCATGCGGTCTATGGCGTCACGCATCTGGCGGCGCTGGCCCGGCTGCTGCCGGAGCGCGATCCGCATGAGGACATCTACTGGATGCTGCAGGGGACGCTCGACGATTTCGAGGACGCAGGCGTTGCCGCCGTGCACCTGATCCGTTTCGAGCTCGCCATGCTGACCGAGCTCGGCTTCGGGCTTGATCTGGAAAACTGCGCGGCCAGCGGAGAGACAACCGATCTGATCTACGTGTCGCCGAAATCCGGCGGCGCCGTGTCACGCGCCGCCGGCGAGCCGTGGCGCGACCGGCTGTTGCCGCTGCCGGCGTTCCTGCGCGAAGGCGAGGGCGGCGCCAACAGCTGGGCGGACCAGGACCTGCTCGACGGTTTCCAGATCACCGGCCTGTTCCTGCTCCGCCACGTGCTGGAGCCCCGCGGCCAGGGCCATTCCGACGCCCGCGACGGATTTATCAACGCCGTGACGAGGCGGCGGGGCCGGAGCGCGGTTCCGTAAGGCCGATTCGGGCCTTAAATTCCTGCTGATTCGCGGCTTGCCCGATTCAGTGCCAAGGTTTAACGCCTCCCCATGGGAAAACGACAGATACCGCCGGAAGAGCCGGCCGAAATTCACGAGGTGCCGCTGCGTGATGCGCTCGAGGAGCGCTATCTCGCCTATGCGCTCTCGACCATCATGCATCGCGCGCTGCCGGACGCCCGCGACGGGCTGAAGCCGGTGCACCGCCGCATCCTCTACGGCATGGACCTGCTCGGGCTCGACCCGCGCGCCGCATTCAAGAAGTCGGCCAAGATCGTCGGCGACGTGATGGGCTCGTTCCATCCGCATGGTGACCAGGCGATCTATGACGCCATGGTGCGCCTAGCGCAGGATTTCTCCTCGCGCTACCCGCTGGTCGACGGCCAGGGCAATTTCGGCAATATCGACGGCGACAACCCGGCCGCCTACCGCTACACCGAAGCGCGCATGACCGAGGTCGCGCGCCTCTTGCTCGAAGGCATCGACGAGGACGGCGTCGAGTTTCGCCTCAACTATGACGGCCAGTCGAAAGAGCCGGTGGTGCTGCCGGGCGGCTTCCCGAACCTGCTCGCCAACGGCGCGCAGGGCATCGCGGTCGGCATGGCGACCTCGATCCCGCCGCACAACGCCGCCGAGCTCTGCGACGCCGCGCTGCATCTGATCGAGAAGCCCGACGCCAAGTCGAAGGCGCTGCTGAAATGGGTCAAGGGCCCGGACTTCCCGACCGGCGGCATCGTGGTCGATTCCAAGGAAGCGATCGTCGAGGCCTACACCACGGGGCGCGGCTCGTTCCGCACCCGTTCGCGCTGGATCCAGGAGGAGGGAGCCCGCGGCACCTGGGTGGTCGTCGTCACCGAAATCCCGTGGCTGGTGCAGAAGTCGCGGATCGTCGAGAAGATCGCCGAGCTCATCAACGAGAAGAAGCTGCCGCTGGTCGCCGACGTCCGTGACGAGTCGGCCGAGGACGTGCGGCTCGTGATCGAGCCGAAATCGCGCACCGTCGATCCGGCGCTGATGATGGAGTCGCTATTCCGGCTGACCGAGCTGGAAAGCAAGATCTCGCTGAACCTCAACGTGCTGATCAAAGGCCGCATCCCCAAGGTGGTCGGCCTTGCCGAGTGCCTGCGCGAATGGCTCGACCATCTGCGCGACGTGCTGGTCCGCCGGACCAAATTCCGCAAGACCCAGATCGAGCACCGCCTGGAAGTGCTGGGCGGCCACCTCGTCGCCTATCTGAACCTCGACAAGGTGATCAAGATCATCCGGACCGAGGACGAGCCGAAGCCGGTCTTGATGAAGACCTTCAACCTCACAGAGATCCAGGCCGATGCCATCCTCAACATGCGCCTGCGCAATCTGCGCCGCCTGGAGGAGATGGAGATCCGCACCGAGGACAAGGATCTTCGCAAGGAGCTGAAGGGCATCGAGGGCCTGCTTGGCTCCGAGACCGAGCAATGGGCCAAGGTCGGCGATCAGGTCCGCAAGGTCCGCGACATCTTCGGACCGAAGACGCCGCTCGGCAAGCGACGCACCACCTTCGCCGATGCGCCCGAGCATGACCTCGCCGCGATCGAGGAAGCGCTGGTCGAGCGCGAGCCCTGCACCGTCGTGATATCGGAGAAGGGCTGGGTGCGGACGCTGAAGGGCCATGTCGAGGATCTCTCGGGGCTTGCCTTCAAGACCGACGACAAGCTCGAGCACTCGTTCTTTGCCGAGACCACCTCGAAGCTGCTGCTGTTCGCGACCAACGGCAAGTTCTACTCGCTCGACGTGGCAAAACTGCCGGGCGGCCGCGGTCACGGCGAGCCGATCCGCATGTTCATCGACCTCGAGCAGGACGCCGCGATCATCTCGCTGTTCGTCAACAAGGGCGAGCGCAAGTTCCTGATCGCGAGCAGCGAGGGGCAGGGCTTCATCGTCAAGGAAGAGGACTGCGTCGGCAACACCCGCAAGGGCAAGCAGGTGCTCAACGTCGAGATGCCGAACGAGGCCCGCGCGATCACGACCGTGAATGGCGACACCGTTGCGGTGATCGGCACCAACCACAAGATGGTGCTGTTCGGCCTCGACCAGGTGCCGGAGATGGCGCGCGGCCGCGGCGTGCGGCTGCAGAAATACACCAGCGCGTCGCTGTCTGACGTTGCGGTGTTCGACGCCAAGGCCGGCCTGACCTGGAAGGATTCCGCCGGCCGCGAGCACAGCATGACCATGAAGGAACTGGCCGACTGGCGCGGCAACCGCGCCGACGCCGGCCGGCTCGCGCACGGCCTGCCGAAGTCGAACAAGTTCAATCGCGGCGTGGAGTAGTCGTGCGGTAGCCCGGATGAAGCGAAGCGAAATCCGGGATTTCGCGCCGGATCACCAGTGATCCCGGATTGCGCTGCGCTCCATCCGGGCTACGGGGGGCTCAGTGCGCGGTGTGATAGTATCCACATTTCACCGCGCTATAACCGTCGCCGACGACATCGGGCGACGGTTGCCATGGCGCACAATCACGACCACAGCGGTCATTCTCACGGACATGCCGGGCACAGCCACGCGCCCGGCAGTTTTGGCACGGCCTTTGCGGTCGGCGCGTCGCTGAACTCCGCTTTCGTCGTCGCGGAGCTGATCTTCGGCTATTCCGCCAACTCGCTGGCGCTGGTCTCCGACGCGGTTCACAATTTCTCCGACGTCATCGCGCTGCTGCTGGCCTGGGGCGGGGCATGGCTCGCCGGCAGGCGGCCGACCGATACCCACACCTATGGCTACCGTCGCGCCTCGATCCTGGCGGCGCTGTTCAATGCCGGGCTGCTCCTGATCGCAGTCGGCGGCATCGCGGTCGAGGCCATCAACCGTTTGCGCGAACCGGCGGAGGTCGCGAGCTGGACCGTGGTCTGGGTCGCGGCGCTCGGCATCCTGATCAATGGCGGCACCGCGCTGCTGTTCATGCGCGGCCGCGACAGCGACCTCAATGTCCGCGGCGCCTATCTGCACATGGCGGCGGATGCCGGCGTCTCGCTCGGCGTTGTGATCGCCGCACTGCTGATCATGGCGACTGGCTGGCAGTGGCTCGATCCGGCGATCAGCCTGGTCATCGCGGTGGTGGTGCTGCTGAGCGGCTGGGAGCTCGCCCGCGACAGCGTCAACCTCGCGCTCGATGCAGTGCCGAAGGGGATTGATCTCAAGCAGGTGCGGGACTATCTCGCCGCGCTCGAAGGCGTCACCGAGGTCCACGACCTGCACATCTGGGCGATGAGCACCAGCGAGACCGCGCTGACCGCGCATCTGGTGCGGCCCGGCGGACACGACGATGTCTTCCTGCATCACGTCTGCGCCGAGCTCTCGGAGCGGTTCAGCATCCACCACGCGACGCTGCAGGTCGAGATCAGCAGCGAGACCTGCAGGCTGGCGCCGGCGGAAATGGTCTAGCCGACGCAGCCGCCACGCACTCGCATTCAATTGATCGCTCGACCCATGTCCACGTCTTCCACGGGCGGCGACGACACGGCACATTGCGACCGCGAATGGCTGGCGTGATCAACGGAGGGCGACGTGAAGAAGGCAATCGGTCTTGCAATGTTGTTCTTCGCCGTAGGCGCGCTGCCGCATGCGGACGCCGAGCCGGCGAAATCAGGCGTCGAGAAGCTCTACATCCTCAACTGCGGTGAAGGCGTTGCAGGCGACATTTCACGCTGGTCGCCCGGCGTCAATGAAGGCAAGTCGATGGACTTCGTCGACAATTGCTACCTGATCAAGCATGCCCAGGGCTGGTTCCTGTGGGACACCGGGATTCCCGACGCGGTGGCGACGATGCCGAACGGCCTTGCGCCGGCCGACCCCAAGGCGGTCACCTGGCGACGGCCGAAGACGCTCGCCGCGCAGCTCGACCAGCTCGGCGTCAAGCCGACGGACATCAAGGCGATCGCCGTGTCGCACACCCATCCCGATCACATCGGCAATGTCGAGATGTTCCCAGCCGCGATGCTGTATGTGCAGAAGGCGGAATATGAATGGCCGGGCGCCAACAACGCGCCGCGCTTCAAGCCCGAGCATCCCGTGACGAAGCTCGAAGGCGACCGCGACGTGTTCGGCGACGGCAGCGTCACCATCCTGTCGACGCCGGGCCACACGCCCGGCCACCAGTCGCTGCTGGTGAAACTGCCGAAGACCGGTGCGATCGTGCTGACCGGCGATGCCGTTCACTTCAGGGATAATTGGGACAATCGGCGCGCGCCGAGCATGAACGCGAGCAAGGAGCAGACCCTGGCCTCGATGCAGAAGATCGCCGATACGCTGACGAAAGAGAAGGCGCAGCTCTGGATCAACCACGACAAGGCGCAGCGCGACGGGCTGAAGCTGTCGCCGGGCTTCTATGATTGAGCCGCCTTGGCGGCGTTCACTTTCGACCAGTTTCGAAAAATCTGCGCGGTCTCCTCGTCCATCGGAAAGAAGCTTTCGATGCGCAGCTCCTGCAGCGTGACGTCCTGGGGCGTCCCCAGCGTCGCGATCGTGGTGAACAATTGCAGGCTGAGGTCGCCCTTGCGAAACAGCATCGGCAGCACCGGCCCGGATGCGGGCCCTGCCGGCGCGGCCAACGCGGCCTCGACACCGTCATAGGCCAGCAGGCGCTTGAGCAAATCCGCCGTCGCGGTGGTGCCGTCGGCGGCGGCATCGGCCTCGACGCTGCGGACGAAGTAGCCGGCAACCTCGGTCCAGTTGGTGAGATAGGGGCGCAACACGCCGGGCGCGACCAGTGCGTCGGCGAGATTGACCGCCGTGCCTGATACCAGCGGCCCGACCAGGAATTCCACCAGCTGCCCCGCGCCCGAATTGGCGAGCAGCAGGTTCCAGTGCCGGTCGACCACGACCGCCGGGAAGGGCTCCTGCTGTGCCAATATGAAATCGAGCGCGTAGCGGATCTGGGCGAGCTCCGGCGCGGCGAGGTCGGTTTGCCGCCACACCGGCGCGAAGCCGGCCGCGACCAAGAGCGCGTTCTGCTGGCGCAACGGCACGTCGAGCGCCGCGGCAAGCCGGATCACCATGTCGCGGCTCGGCGCGGCGCGGCCGAGCTCGAGAAAGCTGAGATGGCGCTGCGAGATATCCGCGCGCCCGGCGAGCTCGAGTTGCGAGTGCCCCTTGCGCTGCCGCCACCAGCGCAGGCTGGCTGCAAAATCGCGCTGCTGCGACATGAGTACCTGTGAAGTAGTTGCCGGAATGATCTCGCCGGGCAAGATGCCACAAGCGAACCGAAAACGCATGGGGATCGGGATGGGCGAGTGGATCGGCGTTGCGATTGCACTGGTCTCGAGCTGCCTCGGCGGCACGGCCGCGGCGATCACCCGTTACCTGGCGGGCAATGCCGACCCGATCACGCTGGCGATCCTGCGCTGGGCGATCGGCTTTCTCTGCGTGCTTCCGGCGGCGATCCTGCTCGGGGCGAAGTGGCCGCGGCGTGAAGACCTGCCGGCGGTCGCGGCGCTTGGCGTCGCCTTCTTCGGCGTGTTCTTCGTGCTCTATAATCTCGCGATGTCCTACACGACGGCGGCGCGCGCCAGCCTGGCGCTGGCGACCTTGCCGCTCTCCACCATGGTGGTCGGCGCCTTGCTCGGCATCGAGCCGCTGACGATGCGCAAATCGATCGGGGTCTCGATCGCGGTGCTCGGCGTGGCGGCGGCGCTGGCATCCGGGCTGGCGGCGGCGCCAGCGGGCGCATGGCGCGGCGAACTGATCATGGCTGCCGCGGTGCTCTGCATGGCCTTCTACAACGTGTTGTCGCGGCCGTTCATCCGCCGCTCCAGCGCGCTCGGCTTCCTTGCCGTCGGCATGGGCGCCGGCGCGGCGGCGCTGGTGGCGGTGGGATCGTTCACTGGCAGCCTGGCGACGCTGCGCGAGTTCGGCGCGTCGCAATGGATCGCGGGGCTCTATCTCGGCATAGCCGGCGGTGCGCTGGCCTTCATCCTGTGGGTGCTGGCGCTCGAGCGGGCCTCGCCGACCCGCGTCGCCAACACCATGACGGTCAATCCGATCGCCGCCGGGCTGCTTGCGAAGCAACTGGTCGGCGAGCCGATCACGACCAATCTGGTCGTCGGCCTGATCGCGGTCTTCGCCGGGATCTGGATCGCGACGTCGGAAACCAAAGCGGTCTGATCAGCTGCGCGGGGCGGCAGGCGTTGCCGCCGGCGGGGCAGGCGAGTGCGTCGGCTTCAGCGTGCCGGCGTAGAACGACAGGACGAACACCAGGATAAGACCGACAAGATAGACCCCATAGGATTGCGGCGGGGTGATCGCCCATTGCATGAGGCGTCGGATCGGGTTTGGCGGGCCAGCGTCGTTGTCCATGCGCTGTTGTGCGCGAAGGCTCGGACAAAAGGAAGCGGAATTGGCACCATTCGGCGGCCGTGTTCCGCGCGAAATGGTGAGGCGGGCGGCCTTGCAATGCCGCATTGGCGTTCGCATCTGTCACGCGACGACCAGCCCTTCCTCCCGCACCAATTGCCCGGCATAATCCAGCTTATGGAACTGACGCCCCGTTTGCGCCTCATGAATTGGCTGGTCCGCCAGGGTCTGACGGGCCTGCCGGAAAACGACCTGCTGCGCGGTTTCTGCGAGCGCTGCCGGGCCGCGGGCATGCCGCTGTCGCGGGCGATCGTCTTCATCGATACCCTGCATCCGATCTTCGAGGGACGCGGTTTCCGCTGGAACGACGGCGAGAGCAACGAGGCCGACATCTTCGAATACGGCTCGACCAGCACCGGCGAGGCCAGCCAGACCTGGCGGCGGTCGGCCTTCTATCACATGCTCGAAAACGGCCATGACGAGATAGTGATCGATCTCGCCGACACCTCGCACGATTTCTCGATGATCGGCGAACTGGCCGAAAAGGGCCACAAGCATTTCGCCGCCTTCGTGCATCGCTTCGGCGAGGCCGGCACGATCGGCGAGATGGACTGCTTCTACTCCTACTACACCACCCGCCATTCGGACGGGTTCGACGAGAGCCAGATGGCGGCGCTGCGCGACCTGGTGCCGGTGCTCGGGCTCGCGATCAAGTCGGCCGCCCAGGTCGAGATCGCCCGCACGCTCGGACGGGTCTATCTCGGCCGCGACACCGCGGAGCAGGTGCTGCGCGGACGCATGCAGCGCGGCATCACCGAGAAGATCAAGGCCGTGCTGTGGTACTCCGACGTGCGCGGCTCCACCGCGATCAGCGAACGCATCGGCCCGGACGAGATCATTCCGTTCCTCAACGACTATGCGCAGGCCTCGATCGACGCGATCCATGACGCCGGCGGCGAGGTGCTGAAGCTGATCGGCGACGGCGTGCTGGCGATGTTCACCGGCGAGAACGTCGCAGGCGCGAAGCGGGCCGCGCTGCGGGCCGAGCACAGATTCCGACATAACATCCGCGTGCTGAACGATCGCCGCGAGAACGAGGGCCGGCCGACCACCACGGCCTATGTCGGGCTCCATGTCGGACAGGTGTTCTACGGCAATATCGGCAGCGAGGACCGGCTGGATTTCACGGTGGTCGGACCGGCCGTCAACGAGGTCAGCCGGATCGCCTCGATGTGCGCCTCGGTCGACCGCGAGCTGCTGACCTCGACGGACTTTCGCACCGGGCTCGACGCCGCCGGCCGCAACTATCTGGTCTCCACCGGCCGCTTCGTGCTGCGCGGCATCGGCCATGCGCAGGATCTCTACACGCTGGATCCGGCGATTGCCGCCGACGAGGTCGTCGGCGGCAAATACGAGCGGTACCTGGCGAGCTGATCAGCAGCGCGCGGGTTCGCCGACCATATCGGGCTGCCGCGTCAACGACACTGCGGGCGACATCAGGATCACCAGCGCCTGGGCGGCGAAGATCGCGGCCGCGAGATAGAGGCAGGCTTCAGCGCCGTAGAGGCCGCCGACGACGGCGCCGAGCGCGGAGCCGAGCGGGCGCGCGCCGTAACTCATGATGTTGATCGCCGAGACGCGGCCGAGCAGCGAGGGCGGCGTCACCGACTGCCGCAGCGTGGTGGTCGAGATCACCCACAGGATCGGGCCGACGCCGAGCAGGAAGAAGCTGAGGCCCGCGAGCAGCGGCGTCGCAATCCAGGTCGTCAGCGCCATCACGGCTGCGGCGACGAAGCCGGTAACCGGGCCGAGCCCGATCACGGTGCCGAACGCCAGCCGCTTCATCACGCGGGTCGCGAACAGCGCACCGACCACCATGCCGACGCCGTACATCGCAAGCGTGGCGCCGACACCGGTCGCGCTGAGCCCGAGATGACGCACCGCATAGGGCACGAACACGGCGAGCAGCAGGAACGACGCGGTGTTGAAGATGAACTGGGTAATGAACACCGGCCGCAGCAAGGCGTGGTGCATCACGAAGGCCGCGCCTTCCTTGATGTCCTGCAACGGATGGCGCCGCGGAGCAGGCTGCCGCGCCGGCTCGTAGATGCCGGCGAGCAGCACGACCGCGATCGCCGACAATGCCGCGGCGAAGCCGAATGCGGGCGCGGCCCCGACCCAGCCGACCAGCACGCCGCCGAGCGCGGGGCCGCTGGCGAACGCGACGGTACGCGCGAGCTCGATGCGGGCGTTCGCCGCCGGCAATTGCTGTGACGTCACCAGCGAGGGGACCAGCGCCGGCGCAGCGACGCTATAGGCAACCGTGCCGCAGACCGCGATGAAGCCGAGCAAAGCGAGCAGCGGCAGCGTCATCAGGCCGAGCCACAGCAACAGCAGGATCGCGGCAAGCGCGGCCGCGCGCAGCGCTTCGGAGCCCGCCATCACCCAGCGCCGCGACACGCGGGTCGGCCAAGAGGCCGGCGGGGATCGCAAACAGGATGAAGGGCAGCGTCAGCGCGGTCTGCAACAGGCCGGTCTGGCCTTCGCCGACGCCGAGCAGCAGCACGGCGACGATCGGCGCAGCCGCAAGCGCAATCTGTTCGGCCGATTGCGCGGCAAGGTTGGACCAGGCCAGGCGGTTGAAGGTGGCCGGCAGGCGAGGCGTATCGGCGGACATGGCAAAACCCTTGGGAGATTCGATCTGGCCATAGTGTGTGGTTGGCGGGCGTCCGATCCCACCCGTTTCCCGACAACGCCAAGCAAAAGGCCCGCCGGGGAGGGCGGGCCTTGCCGATGCGATGTTCACAACCTGACTATGCCATCGAGGATTGGGATCGCAAGCGAGTTGGCCCGTGATCGCGCCTGCGCTGTGCTACGACCTCGGGCCAAGCGTCGCGTGGCCGGATCCCGATATGGTGGTCGGCGGCGTTGCCGGACTGTCGACGGACGGGGCCGGCACTTCTGCTTGAGTGGCACGCAGCGCACTCAATAGGTTAGTCATGGCGTCGGGCCCTGCGGGGAAGCCCGCCTCCGAGAGGATCTTGTCGATCATCGGCTTGAACGCCGAAACCGACAGCAACTGCGCCGCGAGGCCGTCGCCGAGCCCGAGGCCGCCATTGCCGTTGCCATTGGCGTGGCCGTTGGCGCCGCCACGGCCGAGCATGCTGCCGGTGTCGAAGATCCGGATGTCGGAGATCTTCTCGATCGGCTTCACCGCCTCGGCGAGCGCGCTCGGGATCACGTTGATCCGCGCGAGGTTGAGATCGTAGGCGATCATGTCGGCGCTCAGCTTGTTGCGCGCCTCCGCCTTCATGGTCGCGACCTCGGCTTCGGCCTGGCCGAGCGCCTTGACGCCGGCAGCGCGGGTGGTGGCGGCGGCCGCATCGGCCTTGGCGAGCACGTTGGTGGCTTCCGCCTTGTTGGCGGCGGCCTGGCGTTCGGCCTCGGCCATCACCGTGATCGGCATCGCGTCGGTCTCGGCCGCCTTGCGCGCCGCGATCACGTTGATGATCTTGTCGCGCTCGGCGATCTCGGTGGCGCGGGCGGTGGTGACCTTTTCCTCGGCGGCGATCGCGACGGCGCGCGCGGTCTCGGCGATGGTCTGGGCCTCCGACTGCTCCTTGCTCTTGGCCGCGACCGCGATGGCGCTTTCCTGCGCCACGATCTGAAGGTCGCGCTCCATCTCGGTGTTGCGGCGCTTGACCGCGAGATCGGCCTCGATCTTGCGGGTGTCGCGGGCTTGGTTGGCCTCGGTCTGCTTGTTGGCGACCGCGAGCTCCTGCTGGATACGGTATTCGGCCTCGTTTTGCAGCGCGGTCTGTTCGACCTGCGCCGTCTGCGCGCGCATCGCGGCGGTCTTGTTGGCGATGTCGCGCTGCTGGGCGAGCTCCGCCTCGCGCTTGGTGCTTTCGATCGTCAGCGTGGTCTGCCGCGCCACCAGGTCCTGCTGGGCGATGTTGACCTCGGTGGTGCGGACGATCTGGTTGCGCTCCTGCTCACGCTCCTTGGTGATCTTGGTCAGCGTGGTCAGGCCGTGCGCATCGAAGAAATTGCTCGGGTTGAAGTGCTTGATGTCGCTCTGGTCGAGCTTTGTCAGCGACACCGATTCAAGCTCGAGACCGTTGTTCTGGATGTCGGCGCCGACGGCGTCCTGCACCGCCTTGACGAAGGTCGCGCGCTGCTCCTGCAATTCCTCGAGGTTCATGGTCGCGGCGACCGAGCGCAGGCCGTCGACGAACTTGGCCTCGACCAGTTCGCGCAGCTCGGCGGCGTCATTGGTGCGGTTGCCGAGCGTCTGCGCCGCGAGCGCGATCGACGACGAGTCGGGTTTGACGCGCAGATAGAACTCGGCGCCGATGTCGACGCGCATGCGGTCCTTGGTGATCAGCGAGTCCGGCCCGCCGCGCGCGACCTCGAGCCGCAGCGTTTTCAGGTTCACCGCCGCGGTGGAGTGGAAGATCGGCAGCACGAGCGAGCCGCCGTCGAGCACCACCTTCTGGCCGCCGAGGCCGGTGCGAACATAGGCCTCGTCGCGCGTCGAGCGCTTGTAGAGCTTTGCGAACAGGAGACCGATAACGAGGACGACGATGACGCCAATAACGACGGGTACAGCAAGTTCCCACATGTGTTATGCCCTGTTGGAAGATCGTTGTTGTTCGACGAGGTCGGCTGGAGCGGAAATCGCGATGAAGCCCTTGGCATCGCGATCGACCAGCAGCACGCTGGCGCCGACCGGCAATGCCTCGGACTCGGCGCTGGCACGCGCCGACACGGTGTGCCAGTTGCCGAAGACATCCTTGAGACGGACCCGGCCGGGCAGGCCCTGATCGAGCGGGCCGACCGACACGGTTGCGACCTTGCCGACGAAGTCGCTGTCGTTGACCGCATAGCTCTCGTCGCGCGGAATGATGCGGGCGAGGCCGCGGCTGGTATTTCTGATCACTGGGATGCTGCCTGCGGCAGCAACCACCGCGGCAAGCGAGACCGGGATGGCGGTGCCTGCGGCATGCGCCAGTCCCTGAAGCAGGAAGCCTCCGATCGAGAAGATGCCGAGGATCAGGATGATCAGGATCAGGAGGGGAAGCCGTCCGGCGTTGATCCAGAGAAACAGGCCACCGAGAGCATTGTGGCTCTCGGCCTCGACCGCGAAATCCTTGCCGATCAATTCGCTGATCGAAAGTCCGACCATGGTGCTGAGCAGTTCGATACCGCCAAGTGCCACCATGATCGCAGCCGCGACCGCGAAGGGCCGCACGTCGGGGGCGAGCAGAATGTCGCCAACTGCACTCATTTTTCTGACTTGATCCTTTCAAGCCGCGCCGCGATTTCCTTTTCGCGATGCAGGCGATCGAGTTCGTCAAGCTCCTTGTCGCCGAGCACGCTTGCAGCGGGAACACCGGTGACCCGGGCGATCGCCGCCATGGCACGCTCAGCACTCAATGTATTGGTCGCGGATGGGCCCCGGCTGGTTTCGTCCTTGGCCTCGCGGATCAGGCTTTGTTCGAGATCGGCCAAGCGCGTCTCAGCCTCGCGGCGCGCGCCGAGCATGGCCTGCAGCGCCTTGGTCTGCTCGTCGATTTCGAGCTCGATGAAATCCATCGCGCGTTCCAGCGCGATCACCTGCGACTCCAGATCAATTTGCCGTGCAACGCCGGCGCGCGCGAGATCCTCGCGATTTTCCGCAAGTGCGAGACGAATCTTTTCGTTCAGATTGGTGGTTTCGGTATCCAGATCTTCGCGCCGCTTCTTCAGGCGGAATTCTTCGGCGCGCGACTTGCCGAGCGCATAGCGCGCCTCGTCGGCGCCGGCGTCGATCTCGCGGATCGCCTGTTTGACCAGCGCGACCCTGTTGTTGTTCTCGACATTGTCGATGGTTTGGCTCGCGATGGCGGCAAGAAGCCGGCCCATGCGCGCAAGGATGCCTTCGTGAAGCATGGTCTTCTCCTCCGGTTGTGCTGATTTCGATTTGACGGCGATGTGGATTTCGTAGCCGCGTCCATCCGAGATCAAATGCGCCGGGAAGGGGCTTTCCCAGCCCGAGACATATCCCGGGACATCGAACGGCACCAAGACGCGTCCGCTGACAGTGCTAATGGTCAGTGAAGTTGGGCCCTTGATCGCAAACAACTTGTCGTCGAGCGGTATCCGGCGGACGGCGGCGCCTGCGATGTAATTGGCGCGGTCGCGCAGGCCGAGCGTCACCAGCCGTGCGGGCAGGCCGGTCTCCTTGCGGATCTTCTCGTAGGCCTGGGCGTGCAGCGAGACGAGGTTGGCGCCGACAGGGGCGACCTCGGCGAGGATCGCCATCATCCGGTCGTAGGCCGCAAAGGTCGCCTCGATCGCCTCGATGCCTGAAGGGTCAGGGGCGAGGGCGTAGCGCAGCGTCGCGGTGGGCGTCTCGACGGGCAGCTTGATCATGCATCTAACGTAAAGCACTTCCTCAGTGCTTTACAAGCAGGGCGGCTGATATCATTTTCGTGAGCCTAGATGCAGTTGCAAATGAGTTGCAATAACGGGAGAGATCGGCCATCCTTGGGGGATGGATGCTCGGACCCCTGAACTGTCTTCCGTTTCCGTTCCCAATGCCCTGCCAGGCGGCTGGCGGGGCGATGCCGGACATGTGCGCAGCCTGCCTGAGGTGAACGCGACCGTCGCGGTGCCGTCAGGCGGCCTGTGGTGGCGGCGGCTGCTGGCCTTCGCCGGGCCGGGCTATCTGGTTTCGGTCGGCTATATGGACCCCGGCAACTGGGCCACCGACCTCGCGGGCGGATCGAAGTTTGGCTACACGCTGCTGTCGGTCATCCTGCTCTCCAACCTGATGGCGATCCTGCTGCAGGCGCTCGCCGCGCGGCTCGGCATCGCCACCGACCGAGATCTCGCCCAAGCCTGCCGCGCGACCTATTCGCGGCCGGTGAATTTGCTGCTGTGGCTTGCCTGCGAGGCCGCGATCATCGCCTGCGACCTCGCCGAGGTGATCGGCACCGCGATCGCGCTCAAGCTGTTGTTCGGGATTCCCCTGATCGGCGGCGCACTGCTTGCGGCGCTCGATGCGTTCCTGCTGCTGCTCCTGATGGGCCGCGGCTTCCGCTTCCTCGAAGCCTTCGTGATCGCGCTCCTGATCGTCATCGCGGTCTGCTTCGTGGTCCAGATCGCCGCCGCTGCGCCGCCGATTGCCGGTGTGATCGGCGGCTTCATGCCGTCGCGCGAGATCGTCACCAATCCGGAGATGCTGTACATCGCGATCGGCATCATCGGCGCCACCGTGATGCCGCATAATCTCTATCTGCACTCCTCGATCGTACAGACCCGCGCCTATCCGCGCACCGAGGAGGGGCGGCGCGACGCGATCAAATGGGCGACCACCGATTCCACCATCGCGCTGATGTTGGCGCTGTTCGTCAATGCCGCGATCCTGGTGCTGGCGGCCGCGACCTTCCACAAGAGCGGCCATTCCGACGTCGCCGAGATCGACCAGGCGTTCGAGCTGCTGTCGCCGCTGCTCGGCCTCGGCATCGCCTCGACGCTGTTTGCCGTGGCGCTGCTCGCCTCCGGCCTCAACTCGACGGTGACGGCGACGCTGGCCGGCCAGATCGTGATGCAGGGCTTCCTCGACCTCAAGCTGCCCGACTGGCTGCAGCGGGTCGTGACCCGCGGCATCGCGATCGTCCCTGTCATCGTGGTCGCCGCTCTCTACGGCGAGAGCGGCACGGCGCAGCTGCTGGTGTTCAGCCAGGTCGTGCTGTCGATGCAGCTGCCGTTCGCGGTGATCCCGCTGGTGCGCTTCGTGTCCGACAAGCGCAAGATGGGCGCGTTCGCGATTTCGCGTCCCGTCGCGGTGGCGGCGTGGATCGTCGCCGGGCTGATCGTGGTCCTGAACGTGAAGCTGCTGATCGATACGTTCTTCGGCAGCTAAAGCGCGATGAGATTAGGTTGAATCGTCATCGCGCCTTAGCTCTTTGTTTGAGCATGATCTTTTCGGAAAACCGCTTCGCACTTTTCCGGATCAAGTTTTAGTCCTGCGGCTCGGCGAGCACCTCGCCTGACGCGTCGACGCGGAGCCAGCCCGACGGCGCGAGCCGCTGCTGCGGCAGGAAGCGGCCCTTGTAGTCCATCTTCTTGGAGCCCTCGATCCAGTACCCGAGATAGACGTAGGGCAGGCCCTGCCGGCGGGCGCGGGCGATGTGGTCGAGGATCATGAAGGTGCCGAGCGAGCGCGCCTCCAGCCCGGGCTCGAAGAACGAATAGACCATCGACAGCCCGTCGCTGAGCACGTCGGTCAGCGCCACCGCCATCAGCTCGTCGCCGCGACCGGTGATGGCGCTGTCGGGGTTGCGCTTGCGGTACTCGATGATCCGGGTCTCGACATGGCTGTCCTCGACCATCATGGCGTAGTCCAGCACGGTCATGTCGGCCATGCCGCCGTTGCGATGGCGGCGGTCGAGATAGGCCCGGAACACCGAGTATTGCTCCGAGGTCGGCACCGCGGTGCGCTGCTCGCCGATGATGTCGGCGTTGCGGGCCAGCACCTTGCGGAAGTTGCGGGAGGGGCGGAATTCGTTGGCGATCACCCGGACCGAGACGCAGGCCCGACACTGGTCGCAGGCCGGGCGGTAGGCGATCGACTGGCTGCGGCGGAAGCCGCCATGGGTCAGCAAGTCGTTGAGATCGCCCGCTTTGTCACCGACCAGGTGCGTGAAAACCTTCCGCTCATGTCGGCCCGGCAAATACGGGCAAGGCGAGGGCGCCGTCAAATAGAACTGGGGAGTATCACGCGAATGCTGGGTCACGTCAGATCGTCGGGCTCCATAAACAATACAGGCAGCCGAGTGAGCATCGCCCCCCTGAGGCTAACGGTCAATTGGTTTAGGCGGGCCTAATAGGAGGTCCGCGCGGCCGGGGCGACCGGGGTCCGAACCGAGCTGTTGATAATGACGGTTCCGAGGATGATGTCGTGCAGCAGCCGGCGGCGGCCGTTGAACAGCCCGATCAGGAGCACCAGCGGCGACAGGAACGAGATCGTCACCCAGAATAGCACCGCATGGGTGGCGCCGAGCACGAAATAGCCGCGCGCGCCGTACCAGGTCCGCAGTTCCAGATCCATCATGCGCATGCCGATGGTGGCGGAGTGCTGCCCGCCGATCGAGGCGCCGTAATAGACGATCGCCCAGACGATCGAGGCCGGCGAGACCAGCCAGAACAGCGCCCAGCCGAGACCGAGCGTGACGAGGCCGAACACCGCGATGAAAATCACCGCGAGGATCACCGGCACCGACAGCACGAACAGGTCGATCAGGAACGCAAAGACACGTCGCGTCAGCACGCCGCGGAACAGGTCCGGCTGCATCGACGGATCGAACGCATGCGGAGGAACGCCGCCGTCGTTGCGCCAGGCCTCGTTGCGCCAGGTGCCGCCGTCATTGCCGTAGGACATGACCAACCTCCGATGAAAGTCCCGCGCAGGACATGGGAACAGGAGGCGCGTTCGCCAAGCCTGCGCGAACATTAACTAGCCGAAATATTCCGGCGATTCGGGGGCTGGATTGAGCGGTTCTACCTTCACGCCGTCATTGCGAGCGGAGCGAAGCGATCCACTTGTCGCAATAACGGGCGGCGGCCCGTCAGCTCTCCGCCTTGATCTTTTCGGCGGCCTTCGGCGCGAAATAGGTGAGGATGCCGTCGGCGCCGGCGCGCTTGAAGCCCACCAGGCTCTCCATCATCGCGCGCTCGCCGTCGATCCAGCCATTGGCGGCGGCGCCCGCGATCATCGCGTACTCGCCGGACACCTGATACACGAAGGTCGGCATCGCGAAATGGTCCTTCACGCGGCGGACGATGTCGAGATAGGGCATGCCCGGCTTCACCATCACCATGTCGGCGCCCTCGGCGATGTCGAGCTCGACCTCGCGCAGCGCCTCGTCGGAATTGGCGCTGTCCATCTGGTAGGTGCGCTTGTCGCCAGTCAGCGTCTTGGCCGAGCCGATCGCGTCGCGGAACGGGCCGTAGAAGGCGGAGGCGTATTTCGCCGCATAGGACATGATCTGCACGTCGCCGAAGCCGTTGTCGTCGAGCGCCTCGCGGATCGCGCCGATCCGGCCGTCCATCATGTCCGACGGCGCGATCACGTCGCAGCCGGCCTCGGCCTGGGTCAGCGCCTGCTTCACCAGCACCGCAACGGTCTCGTCATTGAGGATCTTGCCGCCCTCGATCAGCCCGTCATGGCCGTGGCTGGTGAAGGGATCGAGCGCGACGTCGCACAGCACGCCGATGTCGGGAAACTCCTTCTTGATCGCGCGCACCGCCTGGCAGACCAGATTGTCGGGATTGAACGCCTCCGAGCCCTGCTCGTCGCGCAGCGACGGCTCGGTGAACGGGAACAGCGCGATGCAGGGGATGTTGAGCTTTGCCGCGCGCTCGGCGTCGCGGACGATCTGGTCGACGGTGAGCCGGTCGACGCCGGGCATCGAGGCCACCGGCGTGCGGGTGTTGTGGCCATCGACCACGAACATCGGCCAGATCAGGTCGTTGGTGGTCAGCACGTTCTCCCGCACAAGGCGGCGGGCCCATTCCGACTTGCGATTGCGCCGCATCCGGATCGTGAGGTCGAGCGAGGGGGAGGCGAGGGCATCGCTCTGGCGCTGGGGCGCATCGCGCAGTTCGATCGGGCGCCCGAATTTGATCGCCATGTTGTCTTCTCCTCGACGGACGGCTGGTCTGGACCTGATATAAGTCCGGTTCTAGCACCTGTCAGGGCCGCCGTCATTGCGCCGCTATTGCATCCGTGGCGCCCTTGATTTGCCGCAACGGCAATTGATTTTGCGTCCCCGGCGGGCCAAGACTGCGCCCATGAACCCCATTTTGCAGCCGCTCTGCGGCGATTCGGATGTCTGACACCTCTGCACGCGATCAGGCGCGGGACAATGCCATCTCGGTGAGCGCGATCTCGTCCGACCGGATCGAGCCGGACGACAATGCGTGGACGCGGCGCCTCGTCATCTTCCTGCGCATCATGGCCGTCGTCTCGGTCGCCAAGGGCCTCTATCACTGGGCCCAGGTGACCGGCTTCGTCGGCGGCGAGGAGGAGGCGTTCGAGAACCAGTCGATGGCCTGGCAGACCGCCACGATCTATTTCGCCGTCATCGAGCTCGTCGCTGCCGTCGGGCTCTGGCTCGCGACGCCCTGGGGCGCCGTGGTGTGGCTGACCACCGTGGTGTCGATGGCGGTCATCGAGCTGATGTTTCCCGGCATCTATGGCGGCAGTCTCACCGTGGTCGGGCTCGAGGCGCTGATGCTCGCCGCCTATCTCGCGCTGGCCTGGATGTCGGCGCGCGAACGCCCGCCATAGGCCGGCGTGCGGCGATGGCCTGTTGCCCCGTGGCGACAGCGCGACCAATAGCTGACGGCGGCCGGGAAAATTTGGCAGCCGTGCGCGCAACGAGAAGACAGCATCGCTGGTTCTGATAGGTGGGTGCCGACAGATCGCATCCGTTTGAGACACTCCCTTCCGGGACGTCTCTACGGGACCTGCCGTCGGGGCCCATTTCACCGGATCTCGGCGCGTGTGCCGGCCGGCTTTGCGCGGGCCGACGGCGGAACCGGTCTGGCTCCCCGCAACAGATCGGCACCGCTTGCGCGCATCGCGTGCACGTCCCGCCGATGCACTCCGATAAAATTTTCAAAGAATTTTCCGGTAACCGATCGGTCACCGTAAAGGGTTCCCTCATACCCGTTACGCCACCGTTTCGAATTCAGACGATGCTGTTTCCGAATGTGACAGGGCAGGCAGACGAAGCGTGAACAAGGGTCCGCCACCGTCAATGAAAAGTTGCGAAAAGCCTTTGATCCATGGGCTTAATCCACGATTCACTGTCTTAAATTCATGATCTCTTTATTCTCTTATTTAAGCGGATATTCAAACGGCCCCCTTACGTTGGACCTATCAGGCGGGACACAAGTTTCGTCGAATAAAGTCGATAAAAACGACAAACAGGGGAAGTGTCATGATGAAAGCCGTTGCGACAACGGCGGCGGATGCCGCTGATCGCGCTACCGGTCAAGCTCCGGTGCAGCCGCTCTATCTCGAAGCCCTGACTTTGGTGGAGCGGCTGCATCGCCGGCTCCTCGACGTCATCAAGGACGAATTCGATCGTCGGGGCCGCGCCGACATCAACTCGGTGCAGGCGCTGCTCCTGTACAACATCGGCGACAAGGAGTTGACCGCCGGCGAGCTGCGCACCCGCGGCTACTATCTCGGCTCCAACGTCTCCTACAATCTGAAGAAGCTCGTCGAGCTCGGCTTCCTCGATCATCAGCGTTCGCGCGTCGATCGCCGCTCGGTCCGCATCCGGTTGACTCCGCAGGGCCAGGAGGTCCGTCGTATCGTCGACGCGCTCTATCAGAAGCACGTCAAGACGGTGGAGCAGGTCGGCGGCATCTCGAACGAGGAGTTCGCGAGCCTCAACAAGTCGCTGCATCGCCTCGAGCGCTTCTGGACCGACCAGATCCTGTATCGCCTCTGAGCCTTCCTGTTTTCGCCTGATGGCCAAGCCGGCCGCGCGAGAAGACCGGCAGCCTTCCTCCAGTCAACGCATCGGTCATGCCCGGCCGATGCGTTTTTCATGCTGCACGTATTTCATGCTGCACCTGCGAAAATAAATGGGTCCCAGCGAGGAACCAAGCCGTTGCCGGCGCTTTATCCTGTCTCCCGGCGTGAACGAAATCTAATCGGATCTCGTCACGCTCGGATTTTTTAGACGCGTTTTCTTCACGCGAACCGGTGTCCACTTCGCTTGAAAACGCTCTGATGGAGAAGCAGGACATGCTGGTCGAGCGCGGGATCGAGGTGCTGAATGTCGAGGTCGTCGGTGACGCCTACGCGATCGCCTCGAACTATCTGCGCAAATCCGGCGCCATTCCCGACAATTTCGCCACCAATGAGCGCTTGCTCGGCATCATCGTGAAGCTGTTCCAGCGCGGTGAGATGAATCGCCTCCGCCTCGCCAACAAGGCGATCGCGAAGTTCGAGGCCGAGACGCTGGTGGTCGCCTGAGCGTCAACCCGGAGACTTCAATGGAAGCCGCTATCGATCGGATCATGCAGACGTATGATCTGCTGCTCAACCGCACGCCCGCTGCGAGCGACGAAGCGCGGGCGAAGGTGACAGAGTACGTGCAGACGCTGTTCGACGCCGGCGAGCGCGATCCGCATCGGTTGACGGTGTGCGGGCTGACCTATCTGCGCCAGCTCGACGGTAGTACCGACCATGTGAAGGCCGGCTATACCGGGCTGTAGCGGCGCGCCTGGTTTCGCACTCTGTCTCGGCGGATGGTCCAGTATTCCAGACGGTGCTTGAGCCGAGAAGCCGCGGGCGTACAGGATCGCCAACCTGGCGATGACGGTGCGGGCTCCTCACACACGATCGTCGTCCTGGCTTTCGCCAGGACGACACTGAGTTTGTCGCACCTCAAAACTGAAATGGAGCAACCGAAACCGCCAACTTTCCGTCGCTCGATTTCTGCACGGTGAATTCGACTTCCTTGGAAGCCTTGATGTCGCCCACAGAGACCGAGATGCCGCCTCTGCATTGCAATGTTCGCTTGTCCTCACTGGCCGACGTCGTGACGATCTTTTCATCGAGGAGGTATTGTGGCTTTGAGTTTTCCGCAGTGGGCTTTGCCGTCGATTCCCTGGCGGCGAAATTGACAAGCGGATTGCGGTGATCGTTGGAGATGGTCTGGAGCACAGCCTTCCGGGTTTCGATTGAATCGCACTCGAGTTGATCGCCGCAACCACCCAGAACAACCAGAACCGGAAAACCCAGAAACCAAAGCAGTCGTGACGGCATGCCAAGTGACTTCTGTGGGATGGATGGTTTCCGACAACCGGCCCAACGGAGCATGGTTCCTGCGCTCGGCGCGGCCGCTCCGAGCTGTGGCCCGCCCGCGACCGACAGGAACGCTGATCTTGCCGCTCCGTTGGTCCTCGATTGCTTGTGAGGAGCCGATCATGCGCACAACTGTCCTATTCGCTGTCTTGACGTTTCTCGTGGCGTTCGGCGTTGCAGGACTGGCAAATGTGAGCCCGGCCAGCGCTCGGGATTATCCCTGGTGCGTGCAGGGGCGCGGCGTCGGCTATCCCGGCGATTGCATGTACCAAACCCGCGCCCAGTGTCTCGCGTCAGCTTCCGGAAGGAACGTGACCTGCGGGATCAATCCTCGCGCCGCATATGGTCAGCAGCGGCGGGGATATCGCTACCGCTATTGATTGTCTCGCCGATGGCGCGCGCGAGGCGGATGGGGAAGGGCGCACCCATCGGGGGATGCGGTTAGCTGGGGCCGCTTTTTGAGCCTGCCTTTTTGAAACCTCTACTGCCCTATGGATAAGTGTGGCCTTTCTGAGCAACGCGCACAGCCAGTGGCGTACGGGGAAGATCTCCAAACTCGGACGAGTCGTAGTCTCGGCCTTCAGGTGTCACGATGTGGATGTCGTAACACTGCGACCGTGAAAGCTCTTTTGCCTTGCGCAGAGCTGCCTCGGCCGTGCCACGACGGTGCACGATCTCTCCAAACTTGCACCTAGCTTTTACGGTGAAGCTCATCTTTCTTCTTTTTCTTGTTTCGCTTGACGACCTCGGCCTGAGCCCGGAAGGCTTGGGCGAGGCTCTTCATTTGCTCGGCCGCGAATTCGTCAGCCGTCCGCACCGCCGCCTGCTCGGCGGTCTTGGCCTGCTTCTTCAGGTCCTTGGTTATGCCCATGCCCTGTAACTTCCACGCGGTTTCGCTAGTTCCTTCCGTCTGATCTCATTGACGCGAAGCTGGCGGGAACTTTTCACGCTCCCCGGGCTTTTTGATTTTGCTTTTGGGGCAGCCAAACGTCAGCGTTGGAGAGAGGAGCCATGAAGCGACGACGCCGGGTTAGGCAGATATTCCCCCTTGAAAAACGCCTTGCCCAAGAAGCAAAACGGCTACGTCAACGGGCCAAGAACCTTCCTCCCTGTCGAGAGCGAGAGACCCTGTTGAAGCAGGCGCGGCATGACGAAACCACCGCCAATTTGACGGCGTGGCTACTGTCCCAAGGTCCGCGGACACCCATCTAGGAGGACGCTCAATGCATACAAACCACCACCATATCGACGGTGTGGAGATTGCCTTTGTCAGCGCTGCGACCGTGTCGCTTGTGGCGCTGATCGCCTCCATGGCCTGGCTTTTGTTAGGTTGAAACTTGCCAGGGTTCGACCAAGTGCTCCATCGAGAATCTTCGTTCGGTGGTCGTGGCGGCCTCGCCTTGAGGTGCCGGCTTTGCGTTCTCTTCCGTCCGCCGATCGGCTGTTGCGCGCAAGACACTCGCTTTGGGATATCCCGGCGGCGATTTACATAAGCTAATGCTGGAACCGCGCGGTTCTTGATGGATGGGGGAGCCTGCCTCCAATAGCTCAGCCCCGGATCAGGCAAATGGCCCCAGCACCGGCCTCCAGGCCCCCAAAGGTGCTGGGGCCATTTCGTGGTTTGGCGCGTGACCTGATGCGTTTCGGGCGAGCTTCGACAGCGCCACCATCCCGTGAGTGATCTGCCGCAGCGTCCCGTCTGCCCTCGGTGAGCAGACGGGACGCCGTCGGTGTTACTTGTTCTCCGGCTTCCAGGTCGTGCTGGCGCGATCGTATTTGAAACCAGGTGCAGCCTTCAGGCTGTCCTTGGTCTCGTCGAGCGTAAGCCACCACTTGTCGTCCTTCTTTTGAGACTTGATGGCCGTGAACGGCACGATCACGTCCTTCTCGCCGGCGCCGAGGAAGCCGCCGACACCGACGACGAGACCGGTCACCTTGCCGGACTTGTCGACAAGCACGTCGTCGATCGTCCCGATCTTGGATTCCTTCGGGTCGTAGACATTCTGCTTGTAGTAATTGGTGATGGTCGAACTGTCCGCCGGAGCGGCGGGCATGGTGGTTGCCGCATGCGCGGCGGTGGCGAATGCCGCAGCCATGATGCAGCCGATAGCCAACTTCTTCATAAGAGGTCTCCTTGCCTTCAGTGCATATGGCCGATCAGGTAGATGCCGCCGCCGATCACGATGATCGCCGGCACGGCCCAAAGAATGATGACTGGCATGCGATCGCCTCCTAGTATGAGCTGCAGACCTTGACGCTCTTCATGCCGGTCTCGGCTTCGGTGCGCGTCTTGTAGACAGTGCCTGACGGACTGACGACGGTGGTGGTCGTGTCGACCGGCTTCTTGTCGACGATCGTGCACTTCTTCGTCTTCACGTCCTGCACGACGTAGAATTCATCCGCTGCAAATGCCGGCGAGACGAAAGCGGCAAGCAAAGATGCCGCGACAATGGTCTTAAACTTCATGTTCTCTCCTCCAATAGCCGTACCAATCGGCGGAGGTGGAACGAGAGAAAATGGCGAAGGTTCCTAGAACCGAACTTGCGTTGCCGGGCCGCGCCGAATCAAAGCAAGCGAAAAACGATCCGAGAGGGTGCGGCGATTTGCAGCACTCGCTAGCCGCGCCCTGCGGCTTGCCGAAGGCTGTGGCGAATGGTCGCTAGGGGACACGCAGACGCGAGATCGGCGAGCGATTCCTGATCCGAAGGGATCGCGCTGTCCGAGTGGCGATGCGATCACGTGACCGGATGCAGCCGGCGATCGGCAGGCTGCTTTCCGAAAATTCTGGAGGAAGCCCCATGATGCCGTCCCACATGCGCCTGTTCGGCGCGGTCGTCGCGCTGTTGCTTGGGACGAGCGGTCCGGCGCCCGCGCAGCAGCTCGAGCTCAAGCTGATGGCGCCGGCGGCGCCCGGCGGCGGCTGGGATCAGACCGCGCGCTCGATGCAGCAGGCGCTGGTCGCCTCCGGTGTCGCGCGCAGCGTCCAGGTCACTAACGTTCCCGGCGCCGGCGGCAGCGTCGGCATCGCGCAGTTCGTCAACGGCGCCAAGGGCGACGGCAACCAGATGATGGTGAACGGCTTCGTCATGGTGGGCGCACTCGCCATGAACAAGTCGCCGGTGACGCTGGATCAGGTGACGCCGATTGCGCGCCTCACCGAGGAGACCCAGGTCATCGTGGTGCCGGCGAACTCGCCGATCAAGACAGCGCAGGATCTCGCCGCCGCGGTGAAGGCCGATATCGCCAAGGTGACCTTTGCCGGCGGCTCGGCCGGCGGCGTCGACCATGTAATGGCGGCGCTGTTCGCGGGCACGGTCGGCGCCGATGCCAAGAAGATCAACTACATTCCGTTCTCGGGCGGCGGCGAGTCGCTTGCAGCCATTCTCGGCGGCAAGGTCACGGCCGGCATTTCCGGCCTCAGCGAATACGAAGGCCAGATCAAGGCCGGCAAGTTGCGCGCGCTCGGCGTGACGTCGGCGAACCGTCTGCCCGGCGTCGATATCCCGACCTTCAAGGAGCAGGGCATTGATCTCGTGCTGGCCAACTGGCGCTCGGTGGTCGCACCGCCTGGCATCACGCCGGCGCAGCGCAAGGTGCTGAGCGATGCGGTCGAGAAGATGGTGAAGTCCGATGCCTGGAAGGAGATCCTGAAGCAGAAGGGCTGGGACGACGCCTACCTTGGCGGCGACGCCTTCGCGGATTTCCTGAAGAAGGAAATCGTTCGGGTCACTGACGTGCTCAAGTCCGTCGGCCTCGTGAAGTCATGACGCCGGACGCGGCGTCTGAAAATCTCCGGCCCGCGCCGGCGCGACGCGTCGATCGCGCCGGCGTTGTCATCGCGGCCGCGCTTGCCGGGCTTGCCGCGGTGCTGGTGTGGGACGCCAGCAAGCTGCCGTCCACCACGATGTATGGCATGGGGCCGGAGGCGATGCCGGTCGTCATCGCGATCGGCCTTGTCATTCTGGCGATCGGCAATCTGATCGACGCGCTGCGCGGCAACCTGCCGCCGCGCGAGAGCATGGATCCGAAACCGGTGGGGCTGATCATCGGCGGCCTGGCGCTCCTGATCGCCATCATCGGCTTTGGCGGCGGTTTCATCCTCGCCACCTCGGCGCTGTTCGTCACCACGTCGGCGGCGTTCGGCCGCCGCGCCGTGCTGGCCGACACCGCCATCGCGCTCGTGATCACGACGCTGATTTATCTCGCGTTCGACAAGCTGTTGACGCTGAGCCTTCCCGCCGGCCCGCTGGAGCGACTGCTGTGATGGACACCTTCGCCGCGCTGGCGCACGGCATGGCGGTCGCCATGCAGCCGATGAACCTGCTTTACGCCCTGATCGGCGTGTTCCTGGGCACCGCGGTCGGCGTGTTGCCGGGCATCGGTCCGGCGCTGACGGTCGCGCTGCTGCTGCCGGTGACCTACAAGCTCGATCCCGGCGGCTCGCTGATCATGTTCGCCGGCATCTACTATGGCGGCATGTATGGCGGATCGACCACCGCGATCCTGATCAACACGCCGGGTGAGAGCGCGTCGATGGCGACCGCGCTCGAGGGCAACAAGATGGCCAAGGCCGGCCGCGGCGGCCCGGCGCTGGCGACCTCGGCGATCGGCTCGTTCGTGGCCGGCACCATCGCCACCATCGGCCTCGCATTCCTCGCGCCATGGCTGGTCGATTTCGCCGTGCGCTTCGGGCCGGAGGATTACTTCGCGCTGATGTGCGTCGCCTTCGTCACGGTGTCGGCAACCTTCGGCGACTCGCCGGTCCGCGGCCTCACCAGCCTGTTCATCGGCCTCACGCTCGGGCTGGTCGGCATCGACAAGCTGACCGGTCAGGCGCGGCTTGCCTTCGGCATCCCCGAGCTGCTCGACGGCGTCGAGGTGACGACGCTCGCGGTCGGCCTGTTCGCGGTCGGCGAGGCGCTCTATGTCGCCTCGCGCCGCCATCACGCCGAGGAGAAGCTCGAGCCGGTGCGCGGCTCGCTGTGGATGACGAAAGAGGATTGGCGGCGGTCGTGGAAGCCGTGGCTGCGCGGCACGCTGTTCGGCTTTCCGATCGGGGCGCTGCCGGCCGGCGGCGCTGAGATCCCGACATTCCTGTCCTATTCCACCGAGCGGCGGCTCACCAAACATCCGGAGGAATTCGGCAAGGGCGCGATCGAAGGCGTCGCAGGGCCGGAAGCGGCGAATAACGCGTCTGCCGCCGGCACGCTGGTGCCGCTGTTGACGCTCGGGCTGCCGACCTCGGCAACGGCTGCAATGATGCTGGCGGGCTTCCAGCAATACGGCCTCAACCCGGGCCCGCTGCTGTTCGCGGAGCGGCCCGACCTGGTGTGGGGCCTGATCGCGAGCCTGTTCATCGCCAATGGCATGCTGCTGGTGCTCAATCTGCCGCTGGTCGGGCTTTGGGTGCGGCTGCTGGCGATCCCGCAGCCCTGGCTCTATGCCGGCATCCTGGTGTTCGCCACCATGGGCACGATCGCGGCCAAGCCGTCGGTCGTCGAGCTGTCGATGCTGGCGGCGTTCGGCGTGATGGGCTTTCTGATGCGCCGGTTCGACTTCCCGATCGCGCCCGTCGTGATCGGGCTGATCCTCGGGCCGATCGCCGAAAGCCAGCTGCGCCGCGCGCTGGCGATCAGCCTCGGCGATCCCATGGTGCTGCTGCAAAGCCCGATGTCGGCGACGCTGCTCGGCATCGCGCTGATCGCGCTGCTGGCGCCGTTCGTGCTCAAGGGGCTCGGGCGATTCAAGGCGAACGAGGATTAGGGCGCGACCAGACCGTAAAAGGCCCGCTCCGGGGCTCGCATTTCGGAGCGGGCCAGTCTGGGCACGGCAAATATCGCCGCGACGCGAAACCTAGCGCGACAAGCTGACACCACGCTGACGACGGCAAAAAAAGCGAGGCGGCCGAATGCCGCCTCTCGGTGACAGGATTTTCCGTGAACGGAAAGTTCAGCTTACCATTTGTAGGCGAGGCTCGCCGTGATGCGACGGCGATCGCCGTAGTAGCAGGAGCTGATCGTCGCGCAGCTCGCGACATAGATCTTGTCGGTGACGTTCACGACATTGAGCGCTGCGCGCCAGTTGTTGTCCCATTCGTAATGCAAGGCGAGGTCGCCCAGCACGACCCCCGGGACGCGTGCGGTGTTCGCGGTGTCGGCAAAGGACGGGCCGACATAGCGCACGCCGCCGCCGAAGCCGAAGCCCGTGAGCGGGCCGTCGCGGAAGGTGTAGTCGGTCCACGCTGATGCGAGCTGCTGCGGCGCGTTGGTCGGCACGGTGCCGATCAGCGCGGGGTTGAGGTCCTTGCTGACGAACAGCTCGTAATTGGTGTAGCTCGCCACCAGCTTGAAATCGCGCGTGATGTTCGCGACCGCCTCGAGCTCGACGCCGCGCGAGGTGACTTCGCCGTTCTGGGTCTGGAACAGCGGGTTGTTCGGATCTGTTGTCAGCGCGTTCTTGCGCTTGAGGTCGAAATACGCGACGCCGAACCGTGCGTTGAGCCCGACCGGCTCGTACTTGACGCCGACCTCGGTCTGCTCGGAGGTTTCCGGCAGCAGCAATTGGCCGGACGCGGTGGTGCCGACGACCGGATTGTAGCCCGTCATGTAGGAAACGTAGGGCGCAACGCCGCTGTCGAAATTATAGATCGCGCCGACACGGCCGGAGAACTGGCTGTCGTCGCGGCCCTGGGACGCGCCGATTCGGTTGTTGTTGGTGAGATCGACCCAGTCCTGGCGTCCGGACAGCACGACCGTCAGGCGGTCGAGCTTGACCTGATCCTGCAGATAGAGACCGGCCATGCCCTGGGCGAGATAGGCGTTCTGATACAGCGGGCCGCTGTACGGCAGGTTGGTGCCGTAGACCGGATTGAGCACGTTGAGATTGGTGCCCATGCCAAAACCCTGGCGGTCGTCGATGCCGTAATATTTCAGGTCGACGCCGACCAGCGCGGTGTGCTGCAGCGCGCCGGTGGTGAAACGGTATTCGAGCTGATTGTCGAGGTTGAGCTGGGTGGCGATGCCGCGGGTGTAGAAATTGCCGCGGGCGATGTCGGCGGCGGCCGGCGTCGTCGCGTAGCCGAGCCCGTAGAGACCGGCATAATAGACGTCGACATGCGCCATGCGCGCATTCTGGCGGAAATCGACGCTGTCGGTCACGCTCTTCTGGAACTGGTAGCCGACCATCTGCTGGTCGCGGCGGAACTGGTCGGCGCTGGGATCGCCGACGAACAGGCTGGTCGGAATCCGGCCGAACGGCGCGTTGGTGACGGTGCCGACATAGGGCAGGAAGTTCAGCGCGCGCGTGTTGCTGTGCGAGGCCATGCCGAACACGGTGAGGCTGGTGTCGGCATCGGGCCGCCAAGTGACCGACGGGGCAAAGAAGAAGTTGTTGTCGTAGACATAGTCGGTCTGGGTGCCGCCGCCCTGGGCCTGGCCGACCAGGCGGTACTGCACCTGGCCGTTGCCGGGCTGCGCCGTCGCGCCGCCGATATCGAACTGGGTATAGGCGTTGCCGAAATTGTTGACGCCGGTCTCGATGTAGCGAATGGGCTCGGCCTGCGGCAGCTTGCTCACTGCGTTGACGAGGCCGCCCGGCGCCGAGCCGCCATACAGGATGCCGGACGGACCGCGCAGCACCTCGACGCGCTCGAGATTGAAGGGCTGCAGCTTCCAGCTCGCATAGGAAGTGTAGAACAGCTGCAGGCCGTCGAGGAACAGCGACTCGTTCTGCGCGGGGAAGCCGCGGATCATGAACCAGTCGTTGCGGAAATCGGCGCCATAGGTGCCGCCGATGACGCCCGGCGTGTAGCGCAGCACCTCGTCGAACTTGCTGACGATCTTCTGGTCGCGGATCTGCTCGGCGCTGATGACCGACACCGATTGCGGGGTCTGGATGATCGGCGTGCTGGTCTTGGTGCCGCTGGCGCTCAGCCGCGCCAGATAGCCGGTGACCGGGCCGTTGGCGCGTTCGTGCCCGCCGCCGGCGCCCGTGGGCTGCTGAGCGGTCTGAGGCTGCGCGCTCACCGGGGCGGCCGTCGTGCGGCGCGAGGCGCTGCGTGCGCGCGTGGTCCGTTGCGAGGACTGCTGCGATCGCGCCGCTTGCCGCTGCGGCGCTTCGACTGTCACGGACGGCAATTGCGTCTGGGCGAAGAGATCGTCCGCACCGACAACCGAAAACACAACGACAGCCGAAGCAGCAAACCGCTGCGGCCGAATCCACCTGCACGACATTTATTCCACGCTCCGTAAAAAATCTTGAGCGAGTCGTTATCACGGTGATTTTCGCGAGCAGCCTGCGTGCGGTTAGAAGCTGTCGAAGTTGCGCGCAAAGCTTGGCTGTGTGACCGGAAGACAACGGCGTATGACGCGCAACTGCACGCATCGCGTGAGAGCTTTGAATCGATCCAGTGTTGAACGATTCAAAAATCGAACGATTCAAAAATCGTCTCGCCGTCTCGTGAGTCGATGCATCGCGATCGCGCGCGACTTGATCAAGCGAGTCCGAAGTTGCGTGGTTGCGCGTGCAAGACGTTGAAACCTCGAGGCGATCGTTGTCTCGTCCGCGGCCCCGCGCGGTCGGGAAGGGGTGTCACGTTCCATTCGGCGGCTGCCACAGCCGTGCTGGCCGCGCGGCGGGAACCGGGCGGTGGGGGTGGCCGTCCGGCCGGCTGGCAATCCCCGCCATCCCCACCATATCTGGCATAATTGACCGGCAGGGACCGCAACCGCTTGGCCATTTTGGGGCGATGTGATAACGCTCTGAAACCAGCTTCGACCGCCACTTGTGACCGTCCGCATCCCGCCTAAAGGCTTGCGGCGGTGGAGATATTTCGCCGATGACCTCATCCAGCAAGACCGCTTCCGCGCCCGATTCCTTCTTCACCGCGACCCTCGCCCAGGCCGATCCCGAAATCGCTGCCGCGATCAAGGGCGAGCTCGGCCGGCAGCGTCACGAGATCGAGCTGATCGCCTCGGAAAACATCGTCAGCCGCGCCGTGCTGGAGGCGCAGGGCTCGGTGATGACCAACAAATACGCGGAGGGTTATCCGGGCGCGCGCTACTACGGCGGTTGCGAGTGGGTCGACGTTGCCGAGACGCTGGCGATCGAGCGCGCCAAGAAGCTGTTCGGCGCCGGCTTCGCCAACGTCCAGCCGAACTCCGGCAGTCAGATGAACCAGGCGGCGTTTCTGGCGCTGCTGCAACCCGGCGACACCTTCATGGGCCTCGACCTCGCGGCCGGCGGCCATCTCACCCACGGTTCGCCGGTCAACATGTCCGGCAAGTGGTTCAAGGCCGCGCACTACACCGTGCGCCGCGAGGACCAGATCATCGATATGGACGCGGTGCAGAAGCAGGCCGAACAGGTCAAGCCGAAGCTGATCATCGCCGGCGGCTCGGCCTATTCGCGCGCCTGGGACTTCAAGCGCTTCCGCGAGATCGCGGACTCCGTCGGCGCGTATCTGCTGGTCGACATGGCGCATTTCGCGGGCCTCGTCGCCGGCGGCGTGCATGCCTCGCCGGTGCCGCACGCCCACGTCACCACCACGACGACGCACAAGTCGCTGCGCGGCCCGCGCGGCGGCCTGATCCTCACCAATGACGAGACGCTGGCCAAGAAGCTGAACTCGGCGATCTTCCCGGGCCTGCAGGGTGGTCCGCTGATGCACGTCATCGCCGCCAAGGCGGTGGCGTTCGCCGAAGCGCTGCGGCCGGACTTCAAGGTCTACGCCAAGAACGTGGTCGAGAACGCCAAGGCGCTGGCGGAGACGCTGCGCGGCCACGGCCTCGACATCGTCTCTGGCGGCACCGACAACCATCTGATGCTGGTCGATCTCAGGCCGAAGGGCCTGAAGGGCAACATCTCCGAGAAGGCGCTGGTGCGCGCCGCCATCACCTGCAACAAGAACGGCATCCCGTTTGATCCCGAAAAGCCGTTCGTCACCTCCGGCCTGCGTCTCGGCACGCCGGCGGCGACCACGCGCGGCTTCGGCGTCGCCGAGTTCAAGCAGGTCGGCGGCATGATCGCGGAAGTGCTGAACGCGCTGGCGCAGTCGCCGGACGGCAAGGCGCCGCTGGTCGAGGCCGCGATCAAGGAGCGCGTCAAGGCGCTGACCGATCGCTTCCCGATCTATCAGTAAAAGGTCGCTGCCAGAGGTCCCGTCGGATGCGCTGCCCGAGCTGCAATTCTCTCGACACGCAGGTCAAGGACTCGCGTCCGACCGAGGACTCCGCGGTCATTCGCAGGCGGCGGGTCTGCATGGCCTGCAACTTCCGCTTCACGACCTTCGAGAGGGTGCAGCTGCGCGAGCTGACCGTCATCAAGCGCAACGGCCGCCGCGTGCCGTTCGACCGCGACAAGCTGGTGCGTTCGCTGCAGATCTCCTTGCGCAAGCGCCCGGTGGAATCCGAGCGGGTGGAGAAGATGGTGTCCACCATCGTGCGCGAGCTCGAAAGCGGCGGCGAGGCCGAGGTCTCCTCGGAGGCGATCGGCGAGATCGTGATGGAGCATCTGCGCCAGCTCGACGACGTCGCCTATGTGCGCTTCGCCTCGGTCTATCGTAACTTCCGCGAGGCCAAGGACTTCGAGGCCGTGCTCGACGAATTGACCGGCGAAGAAGACCCGCGGCTCGCGACGCTACGCAAATGATCTTCCGCATTCTGGAAGACCAGTTCGCGCAGAAGGCCAAAGAGGCCAAGGAAGCGGCAAAGGCGGCCGATCTGCGCTTCATGCAGCTGGCGCTGGCGCTTGGCCGGCGCGGGCTCGGGCGCACCTGGCCCAATCCGGCGGTCGGCGCCGTCATCGTCAAGGACGGCGTCATTGTCGGCCGCGGCTGGACGCAAGCAGGCGGCCGGCCGCATGCCGAGGTCGAGGCACTCAGGCGCGCCGGCGATGCCGCGCGCGGCGCCACGCTCTACGTGACGCTCGAACCGTGCTCGCATTTCGGCCGCTCGCCGCCTTGCGCCGACGCCGTGGTTGCGGCCGGGCTCGCCCGCGTCGTCTCGGCGATCGAGGATCCCAATCCGGAAGTCGCGGGGCAGGGCCACGCCAAGCTGCGCGCCGCGGGCATCGCGGTCGATGTCGGGCTGTGCGCGGTAGAGGCCGCGCGCGACCATGCCGGGCACTTCCGCCGTATCCGCGACAAGCGTCCTCATGTGATCCTCAAGCTCGCGGTGTCCGCCGACGACAAGATCGCTGCCAGCGGCCATCGGCCGGTTACGATCACCGGAGAGGCCGCGCGGACCCGGGTGCATCTGCTGCGCGCGCAGAGCGATGCGATCCTGGTCGGCATCGGCACGGTCAAGGCCGACGATCCGCTTTTGACCTGCCGGCTGCCCGGCATGGCGGCGCGCTCGCCGGTGCGCCTGGTACTGGACCGTGCGCTGCGCATTTCAGGCGACAGCCGCCTGGTGCATTCGGCGCGCGAGATGCCGCTCTGGGTGCTGACATCTGACATGGCGGAGGCGCCTGCCGCGGTGAAGTTAGGTGCCGCCGGCGCGCAGGTGATCCGCGTCGCCGCCAGCGCGCCCCAAGGGCTCGATCTGCCGTCTGTCCTGGATGCGCTGGCGGAGAAGGGGATCTCGCGGCTGCTGGTCGAGGGCGGATCGCGCGTGGCAAATTCTTTCGTGGCAGCCGGCCTTGTCGACGAGATCTGGCTGTTGCGCGGACCTGATGCGATCGGTGCCGGCGGCGTTCCCGCGCTGGACGCAATGCCGCTCGACGCAATCACGCAGTCGCCCGTCTTCCGGCTTCGTGCTAGCGAAACCCTCGGCAAAGACAGTCTCATGATCTACGAGCGTGCGTAATGTTTACCGGAATTGTCACCGATATCGGTGAGATCACCAGCCTGAAGCAGGTCGCGCAGGGGCAACTGCATCGCATGCGGATTGCTTGCGACTACGACCAGACCACGATCGCCGACGGCGCCTCGATCGCCTGCAATGGCGTCTGCCTCACCGTCGTCGCCTCCGGCATCGCCGATGGCAAGACCTGGTTCGATGTCGATGCGGCGGCCGAGACGCTCGGCATGACCACCGCCAAGCATTGGGGGCAGGGCGGCCGGCTCAATCTCGAGCGCGCGCTCAAGATCGGCGACGAACTCGGCGGTCACATCGTGGCGGGGCATGCCGACGGCATCGCCACCATCGTCAAGCGCGACGATCTGCCCGACATGGCGCGCTTCGAGCTGCGAACCACTCGGGAGCTGGCGCGTTTCATCGCGGCGAAGGGATCGGTCACGCTGGACGGCGTGTCGTTGACCGTGAATACGGTCGACGATGTCAGCTTTTCGGTGCTGATCATCCCGCACACGCTTTCCGTGACGACCCTGAGCGGCTGGAAGGCGGGCAGCGAGGTCAATATCGAGGTCGATCTGATGGCCCGCTACGCGGCGCGGCTGTCGGAGATGAAATAGCTTCGGCCTGGGCATTGCGGCCAAGGCAGACGTCCCTATCTGCCTATTCGCCTCGGGCGATTTTCAGCCCGGTGGCCTATGCATTGCAGGCGAACCCGGCCTGAAAAATCAGGCTGATCGCGGTGACATCCAGGTCAGTATTGCCCTTGGCTTTAGCCCCTGCTGCGCCTAAAACGCTGCACAACTCCTCCCCAAGTTCCGATTGGTATTGCAATGGCTGACGCGCGGCGCGCACCCCTGAAGGACCAGACCGACATTACCGGCGCACGCGTGCTGATCGTCGAGGCGCGGTTCTATGACGACATCCAGGATGCGCTGCTGGAAGGCGCGCTGGCCGAGATCAAGGCCGCGGGTGCGACGCACGATGTGATCACGGTGCCGGGCGCGCTGGAGATTCCGGCGGCGATCGCGATCGCGATCGATGCGGCTGAAGCGAACGGCAAGCCCTATGACGCGGCGATCGCGCTCGGCTGCGTGGTGCGCGGCGACACCATCCATTTCGAGATCGTCTCGCAGGAGTCCTCGCGCGGATTGATGGATTTGGCCGTCAGCCGGAAATTTCCGCTCGGCAACGGCATCCTCACCGTCAACACCGAGGCGCAGGCCTGGGCGCGGGCGCGCGCCAGCGAGCTCAACAAGGGCGGCGATGCGGCGCGTGCGGCGCTGGCGATGCTGCGGATCAAACGCCGTCTGGCAAAGGCCTGACCATGGCTGACAACAAGAAGCCCGCGAAAGCCCCCGACAGAAAAGCCAACCGCCGCGGCGCGGCACGGCTCGCGGCGGTACAGGCGCTCTACCAGATGGACATTGGCGGCGCCGGCATCAACGACATCTTCGCCGAGTTCGAAAGCCACTGGCTCGGCAACGAGGTCGAGGGCGAGAAGTACCTGCCGGCGGAAGCCGCGTTTTTCCGCGACGTGGTCTCCGGCGTGGTGCGCGACCAGGCCAGGCTCGACCCGCTGATCGACGAGGCGCTGTCGAAGGGCTGGCCGCTGAAGCGGATCGACGCCATCCTGCGCGCGGTGCTGCGGGCAGGGTCCTACGAGCTCGAGCACCGCAAGGACGTGCCGGGCCGCGTGGTCGTCTCCGAATATGTCGACGTCGCGCATGCCTTCGTCGAGAAGGACGAAACCGGCATGGTCAACGCCGTGCTCGACCAGATCGCGCGCCAGTTCCGCGGCGACGAGTTTGTGCGGAGCTGAGTGGAGACATATGATCGCTTGACCGTCTCCCTGAGGAGGCCGCGCGGCGGCCGTCTCGAAGGGCGGCGGCCCGGCTGGGGCCGTGCATCCTTCGAGGCTCGCTCCGCTCGCACCTCAGGATGACGGGGCTGCTATCGTGACGCAGAGCGACAAATCGATATCCGGCGAAGACTCCCTGATCGCGCGCTATTTCAAGCCGCTCGCGACCGATCCGGGTGCGTTCGGGCTCGACGACGACGCCGCCGCGCTGAGGGCGGCCGGCGAGGACATCGTGGTCACCACGGACGCCATCGTCGAGGGCGTGCATTTCCTCCGCGATGATCCGCCCGACACGCTGGCGCGCAAAGCGCTGCGGGTGAACCTCTCCGACATCGCCGCCAAGGGCGCGGTGCCGGCGGGCTTCGTGCTGACGCTGGCGCTGCGCGGCGCCGAGGAGGCGTGGCTGAAGCCGTTTGCCCGGGCGCTCGGCGAGGACGCCGCGCATTTCGGCTGCCCGCTGCTCGGTGGCGACACGGTCTCGACGCCGGGGCCGCTGATGATCTCGATCACCGCGTTCGGCCGGGTGCCGCAGGGTACGATGGTGCATCGCGCAGGTGCACAGGCGGGCGACCGTGTGTTCGTCACCGGCACGATCGGAGACGCCGCGCTCGGCCTCGATGTGCTCCGGGGTGGCCCGGTCGCCGCGGCTGTGGCGGACGATGTGGTCGGGCGGGATTATCTTGCCGCCCGTTACCGTGTTCCGCAGCCGCGCAACGCCTTGGCCAAGGCCGTTCGCACCCACGCCAGCGCCGCGATGGATGTGTCCGACGGTCTTGCCGGCGATCTGACCAAGCTTTGCGCAGCCAGTGGTGTGGCGGCCGTGATCAACGTGACGAGTATCCCGTTGTCGTCCGCGGCCGCAGCGCTGCTCGCACGCAAGGCGATCGATATCGAGACCTTGGTGGCCGGCGGTGATGATTACGAGCTCTTGTGCGCGGTCCCGAGCGATCATGTCGACGCGTTTCTGCGCGACGCACGGCAGGCCAAGGTCGCGGTGACCGCAATCGGCGGCTTGATCGCAGGCTTGTCGCCACCGAGCTTCCTTGACGGGCAGGGCCGGGAACTGAAGCTGAAGCGGCTGTCCTACAGCCATTTCTAGAGCGTTTTCGAGCGAAGCGGGCACCGGTTCGCATTAAGAAAACCCGTCGGAATGGAAGCCGCGCTCGACTTCCCGCGCCTGATAGCGCCGATTTTCCTTCTAAATAGCTGCCGATATCGGCGTTTTCGGCCACAGGTGGCGTTGCACAGCGGTAACGATTTTGGCAAGGTCGCGCCCGATTTGAGGCAATCCGTTTTTGGGGAGGATTGTCCTCGCAAAATAAGCGCCTGCCGCCCCCTAGCGGCACAAGAAGGCGCGGGGGTTACATCAAGGATCTGAGGCAACATGACAGCTTTATGGTTGATTGTGCTCTGCGGGGCGCTTTCCATCGTCTACGCGATCTGGGCGACGCAGTCGGTCTTGAACGCGGATGCGGGTAATCCGCGCATGCAGGAAATCGCGGCCGCGGTGCGCGAGGGCGCACAGGCCTATCTGCGGCGGCAGTACACCACGATCGGCATGGTCGGTATCGTGATCTTCGTGGTGCTGGCCTACTTCCTGGGCCTGCCGGTGGCGATCGGCTTTGCGATCGGCGCCATCCTGTCGGGGGCTGCCGGCTTCATCGGCATGAACGTCTCGGTGCGCGCCAACGTCCGCACCGCTCAGGCGGCAACCACCTCGCTCGCCGGCGGCCTCGAGCTCGCCTTCAAGGCGGGCGCGATCACCGGCATGCTGGTTGCGGGGCTCGCGCTGCTCGGCGTCACCATCTACTTCATGGTGCTGGTCAAGTTCATGGGTCTGGAAGCGGGCAGCCGCACCGTGGTCGACGCCATGGTGGCGCTCGGCTTCGGCGCCTCGCTGATCTCGATCTTCGCCCGTCTCGGCGGCGGCATCTTCACCAAGGGTGCGGACGTCGGCGGCGACCTCGTCGGCAAGGTCGAGGCCGGTATCCCGGAGGACGATCCGCGTAACCCGGCCACCATCGCCGACAACGTCGGCGACAATGTCGGCGACTGCGCCGGCATGGCGGCTGACCTGTTCGAGACCTATGCGGTGACCGCGGTCGCCACCATGGTGCTTGCGGCGATCTTCTTCGCCAAGACGCCGATCCTGGTGAACATGATGACGCTGCCGCTCGCGATCGGCGGCATCTGCATCATCACCTCGATCATCGGCACCTTCTTCGTCAAGCTCGGTGCCAGCCAGTCCATCATGGGCGCCCTCTATAAGGGCCTGATCGCCACCGGCATCCTGTCGCTGGTCGGCGTCGCGCTCGTGATCAATTGGCTGGTCGGCTTCGGCAAGCTCGACGGCGTCGACTATACCGGCATGGCGCTGTTCTGGTGCGGCGTGGTCGGTCTCGTCGTCACCGGCCTGATCATCTGGATCACCGAATACTACACCGGCACCGACTATCGCCCGGTGAAGTCGATCGCCTCGGCCTCGGTCACCGGTCACGGTACCAACGTGATCCAGGGCCTGGCGGTCTCGATGGAAGCGACCGCGCTGCCCGCGATCGTGATCATCGCCGGCATCCTCGTCACCTACAGCCTTGCCGGCCTGTTCGGCATCGCGATCGCGACCGCCACCATGCTGGCGCTGGCCGGCATGATCGTCGCGCTCGACGCCTTCGGCCCGGTCACCGACAACGCCGGCGGCATCGCCGAGATGGCGGGGCTGCCGAAGGAGGTGCGCAAGTCGACCGACGCGCTCGACGCGGTCGGCAACACCACCAAGGCGGTGACCAAAGGCTACGCGATCGGCTCCGCCGGTCTCGGTGCGCTGGTGCTGTTTGCGGCCTATAATCAGGACCTCAAATTCTTCATCAGCGACGCCAATGCCCATGCCTACTTCAAGGGCGTCAACCCGGACTTCTCCCTGAACAATCCTTACGTCGTGGTCGGCCTGCTGTTCGGCGGCCTGCTGCCGTATCTGTTCGGTGCGATGGGCATGACCGCAGTCGGTCGTGCCGCCGGTGCGATCGTCGAGGAAGTGCGCCGTCAGTTCCGCGAGAAGCCCGGCATCATGCAGGGCACCGACAAGCCGGACTACGGCAAGGCGGTCGACCTGCTGACCCGGGCGGCGATCAAGGAGATGATCATCCCGTCGCTGCTGCCGGTGCTGTCGCCGATCGTGGTCTACTTCCTGATCTATGCGATCGCGGGCGGCGGCGCAGCCGGCAAGTCGGCGGCATTCTCCGCGGTCGGTGCCATGCTGCTCGGCGTCATCGTCACCGGTCTGTTCGTCGCGATCTCGATGACCTCGGGTGGCGGCGCATGGGACAACGCCAAGAAGTACATCGAGGACGGCCACTACGGCGGCAAGGGCTCTGACGCCCACAAGTCCGCGGTGACCGGCGATACCGTCGGCGATCCCTACAAGGATACGGCGGGCCCGGCGGTGAATCCGATGATCAAGATCACCAACATCGTGGCGCTGCTGCTGCTGGCGATCCTGGCGCACTGAGCGGCGGACACGACTGAAGCGAAGCCCCGCGGTGAAAGCCGCGGGGTTTTATTTTTGAACCAGACGCGAACAACACGGAGATCAATCGATGTCGCTCTCATCCGCACGGAACTACGCGCTCCGCGCCTCCAAATCGCAGGATCAGAAGGAGGCCATCGAGCTGCTCTCGAAGGCGATCATGGAACTGGCGATGTCGATTGAAGCGACCGACGCCAAGGTCAAGAAGATCAACAAGTCTTCGTAGCGTCAGAGCGTAGGGTGGATTAGCGAAGCGTAATCCACCGATAGGTCTAGCCGCATGTTTGCAGCGTCATTCCGGGGCGCCTCGAAGAGGCGAACCCGGAATCTCGAGATTCCGGGTTCGATGCTTCGCATCGTCCCGGAATGACGGCTACGCCGTCACTTGACCTCCATCTGCAGGCCTTCCTTCTCGATGATCGCCGCGAACTTCTTCGTCTCGGCATCGACGAAATCGGAGAATTGCTGGGGCGTGCCGTAGTCGGCGCGCGCGCCCATGCCGGCGATGTTCTTCTTGACGTCGTCGCGCTCCAGCATCGCCTTGACCTGGCGGTTCAACTCGTCGAGCACCGGGGCGGGTGCGGTCTTCGGCAGGAACACGCCGAACCAGGACGAGACGTCGAACTTTGCCAATTCCGGCGCGCCCTCGCGCATCGTCGGCAGGTTCGGTGCGGAATCGCTGCGCTCCGGCGTGGTGACACAGAGGCCGTTGAGTTTGCCGTCCTGCACCTGCGGCAGCGACGGATAGAGATTGTCGAACAGGATCTGGATGTCGCCGGCGAGCCCGGCCTGCAATGCGGGACCAGCGCCGCGGAACGGCACGTGCGTCATCTTCAGCCCGGTGAGTTGCAGGAACCAGGCGCCGGTGAGGTGAGGGCTCTGCCCGGTGCCGGACGAGCCGTAGGTGAGCTTGTCCGGATTCTTCTTCAGGAAGGCGATCAATTCGGGGATCGACTTGAGGCCGGTCGACGGATGCGCCGACACGATGTTCGGAATCCGGATCATGTTGGAGACCGGCCGCAACTGATCGGCCTTGTAGGTCAGGTTGCGAAAGATGCTGTAGGCGATCGCGTTGGGGCCGGGATTACCGATCAGGATGGTGTGGCCGTCGCCCTTGGCGCGCGTGACCTCGGATGTGCCGATGGTGCCGCCGGCGCCGGAGCGATTCTCCACCACCACCGACTGGCCCCAGAGCGGCTGCAAATGCGCCGCGAGCAGCCGTCCCATCACGTCGGTCGATCCGCCGGCCGCCGCCGGCACGATGATGCGGACGGTCTCGGTCGGCCGCCAGTCACCGGCGCCGAGGCTCGCGCGCGGCAGGATCGCCGCGGCCGTCAATGCGGCCGTACCCGATAATACCGTACGACGGGAAAATCTCTTGGCTCTCATGCGTTTACCCCCTGCTCAGGCTCTTTGTTTGCGAGCAAACTAGGGGACCGCTTGCCCCTCGGGCAAGCGACAACTTGGCGCAGCGGGTTATGCTTCAGACTCCGGTTTGACGCGCTTCCTTCACGCGAACCGGAGCCCACTTCGCTCGAAAACGCCCTAGTTGAAGCTCAGCAGCTTGAAGAGCGGTGTCAGGTAAGACATTTCCTGGCCCGACGTCGGCGTGGTCCGGCTGACGAAGTCGAAGATCTTGCCGTCCTTCAGGCCGTAATTGGCGAGCCGGCGCACCTGCCGATTCTTGTCGAAATAGACCGCGATGACGCGCTGGTCGATCACCCGCTGATTCATGAACGCGACCGGGCGGGAGGTCCGTTGCGAGATGTAATAAAACACCTCGCCGTCCAGCGTTGCGACCGTCGAGGGCGTGCCGAGCACGATCAGCACCTGGTCCTGGCTCGCGCCGATCGGGATTTGCTCGAGCGCCCCCTCGGGCAGGATGTAGCCCTTCTGGAATTGTTCGCCGGCGCAGCCGCCGAGTGCGGCGCAGACGAGGCCAATCGCCGCGACGGCGCGGAGACGCGAAAAGAACCCGCGCGCGGAAGCGGCGCGAGACTGTCGTGAAAGCGTGTGGTTCATCGGCGGAACTGATCCGTCCCCTTGCATCGGCCGAGGCATTGACGTACCGGGCAGCTCAATGGATTGCAATCATGCCGAGCTCCAATGGGCGACCTCTCAACAGGCGACCCTTTGGGGACCGGCAGCCGGAACCCGTCATGCTTTGGCCGTTCAATCACTTCAGAAGACCCCGGGTGCCCGCGCGCAGCACCATTGAGACCATCTATGGCATGATCGTGACGCAGGCGCGAGAACCGTTATTTTACCGTGACTTGGGCGTTCCGGACACAGTTAACGGCCGTTTTGACCTGCTTCTGATGCATCTGTGGCTGGTGCTGCGGCGACTGAAATCCGTCGAGGGCGGCGTTGCGCTGTCCCAGGCCCTGTTTGATCATTTCTGCATCGATATGGACGACAATCTGCGGGAAATGGGCGTCGGCGACCTCACGGTGCCGAAGCGCATGCAGGCGTTCGGCGAAGCCTTCTACGGCCGCACCACGGCCTATGATCTGGCGCTGACCGACAGCGAGGCGGCCTTGGCCGAGTCGTTCTGCAAGAACATCCTCAACGGTCAGAACATCGACAAGGCCCGCGAGCTCGCCGCCTACGCCAGGGAGGCGATCGAAGAGCTGGCGCGCACCGACCTCGCGGCGTTGGCCAAGGGCGCCTGGCGCTTTCCGGTACCACAGGCTGCGGGGACCGAGGCATGAGCGGCGGCAGCACAGGGCAATCAGATGCACGGCGCGACCGCGACCCCTGGCGGGTTCTCGTCAATGTCGCGCAGATCCCGGAGACGGGCCTGCATCGCGAGATCGCGGCCGACGAGGCAGCGCGCAAGGCGATGGCCGAAGTTGCCGAGTTGCGGGAGGTCGTCTCCGCGCGTGCAGAGTTCGACCTGCAGCCCAAGCGCGACGGTAGCTACCAGGTCACCGGCAGAGTCCAGGCCAGGGTCGGGCAGACCTGCGTGGTGACGCTCGATCCGATTGAGAACGAGATCGATGAGCCGATCGATGTGGTGTTCGCGCCGCCCGAGCAGATCCCGCAAATGGCCGACCTGGTCGACGACGCCGACGACAGCGATGAGGAAACGCCGGACCCGCCGGAGCCGATCGTCGGCGGCTTCATCGACATCGGCCGGCTTGCCACCGATGCGCTGTTTCTCGGCATAGACCCGTATCCGCGCAAGGTGGATGCGGTCTTTGAACAGAAGGCTGAAGCGCCTGACCTGGAAAATCATCCTTTCGCGGCGCTGAAGGCGCTGAAGAAAAAGCCGGACGGCAAGAAGCCCAAGGGAAGTTGAGGGCGCCCGGCGCCACATTTGCGGGGATGGCTTGCCTGCAAGCTTGCGCGAGCGCTGTTCCCAGTTACTTCAAATACGTGTCACAATACATTGAAATACAATGTATTTCTGGTATGTTCTAATGTGTTGCGTGATGGTTCGGCAGCTGCCTCATTTGCGGTCAAGAGGTTGTGTCGGATCGAGGACACGCTATTGTCGCGGCCCGGCCGGGACGCGAGTTGGTGTTTCGCCGCGCGCCGTTAACGGCGGTGACTTCAAGCTCGCGGTCCTCGTCTGAAGGGCTGCGGGAAAGCAGGCTTCCGGGACGTTCATGCCTCAAAAGGTTCGAATAGCGCTTGACGCCATGGGGGGCGATGTCGGCGCTTCCGTCGTCGTTCCCGGCGCCGCGATCTCGTTAAGCCGTCATCCCGACAGCGAGTTCCTGCTGGTCGGGGACCGGGCCCAGATCGAGCCGGAGCTCGCCAAGCATCCGGCGCTGAAGGCGGTATCGAAAGTGATCCATACCGACGTCGCCGTGAAGAACGATGAGAAGCCGAGCCAGGCGCTGCGGCGGACCCGCAGGGCGTCCTCGATGTGGCTCGCGATCGACGCCGTGAAGCATGGCGAGGCCGACGTTGCGGTCTCCGCCGGCAACAGCGGCGCGCTGATGGCGATGGGCAGCCTCAATCTGCGGACGCTGCCGGGTGTCGACCGGCCGGCGCTTGCGGCGGTGTGGCCGACGCTGCGCGGCGACTCTGTCGTGCTCGACCTCGGCGCCACGATCGGCGGCGACGCCCGCCATCTGGCGACGCTGGCGGTGATGGGCAGCGCCATGGCGAGCGTGCTGTTCAACCTCGAACGGCCGACCGTCGGCCTGCTCAATATCGGGTCCGAGGAGATGAAGGGGCACGGGGAAATCCGCGAGGCGGCGGAGATGCTGCGCGCGATGAACTCGACCCAGTTCAACTATATCGGTTTCGTCGAGGGCGACGCGATCGGCAAGGGCCTCGCCGATGTCATCGTGTCGGAAGGTTTTAGCGGCAACATTGCGCTCAAGGCCGCCGAGGGAACCGCGCGCCAGATGTTCACGCTGCTGCGCGAGGCCATGTCATCGAGCTGGCTGGCGCGGATCGGCTATTTGCTGGCCCGCGGTGCGTTCCAGAAGCTGCGCGACAAGCTCGATCCCAACAAGTCGAATGGCGGCCTGCTGCTCGGCCTGAAGGGCGTGGTGGTCAAGAGTCATGGCGGCACCAACGCGGAAGGCTTTGCCTATGCGGTGGATGTTGGCTATGAGATGGCCCACTTCGATCTCCTCACCAAGATCAATCAGATGCTCAACCGCGACGGCAGCGCCCTGGTGCAGGCGCAGACCGCGCAGGAGGCTGTCTCGTGACTGCTATACGTTCGGTAGTGCTCGGCTGCGGCTCATATTTGCCGGAGCGGGTTTTGACCAATGCCGAACTGGCCACCCGGATCGACACGTCGGATGACTGGATCGTGCAGCGCACCGGCATCAGCGAGCGCCACATCGCTGCCGACGATGAATTCACCTCGCATCTGGCGATCAAGGCGGCGCAGGCCGCGCTCGCCCATGCGCAAGTCGATGCGCAGTCGATCGACCTGATCGTGGGTCGCGACCTCGACGCCCGACAACACCTTTCCGGCCACTGCGGTCGCCGTCCAGCACGGGCTCGGCATCAACCACGGCGTCGCCTTCGACCTGCAGGCGGTCTGTTCCGGCTTCGTCTTCGCGCTGGCCACCGCCGATAATTTCCTGCGCGCCGGCACCCACAAGCGGGCGCTGGTGATCGGTGCCGAAACCTTCTCGCGCATCCTCGACTGGAACGACCGCGGCACCTGCGTGCTGTTCGGCGACGGCGCCGGCGCGGTCGTGCTGGAGGCGCAGCAGCAGTCCGGCACCACCAGCGACCGTGGCGTGTTGACGACGCATCTGCGCTCCGACGGCCGCCACAAGGCGAAGCTGTTCGTCGATGGCGGGCCCGGCTCGACCAGGACGGTCGGGTATCTCCGGATGGAAGGCCGCGAGGTGTTCAAGCATGCCGTCGGCATGATCACCGACGTGATCGTCGACGCCTTCAACGCCACCGGCTTTACCGCCGAGGACATCACCTGGTTCATCCCCCACCAGGCCAACAAGCGAATCATCGATGCATCGGCGCACAAGCTTCATATTGCGCCGCAGAAGGTAGTGCTGACGGTCGACAAGCACGGCAACACCTCGGCGGCCTCGATCCCGCTCGCGCTGTCGGTCGCCGTGAAGGACGGACGCGTCAAGAAGGGCGATCTGGTGCTGTTCGAGGCGATGGGCGGAGGCTTCACCTGGGGCTCGGCGCTCGTGCGCTGGTAGCGTATCGCCAAACAGTATCGACAGGTTGCCGGGATCTTTCTGCGCCTGGGCGCTGGTCACTGTTGACCATTGCGCGCTAAGCTTTTAATTTCAGTCAAGAAATTGTTCGCCGAGAGTGCGGGGCAGGCGATGACCACGGGAACCGGAAAAACAGTTACGCGCGTCGATTTGTGTGAGGCGGTCTACCAAAAGGTGGGTCTGTCGCGCACGGAATCGTCGGCATTTGTCGAGTTGGTGCTGAAGGAGATCACCGATTGCCTGGAAAAGGGCGAGACGGTGAAGCTGTCCTCATTCGGCTCCTTCATGGTGCGCAAGAAGGGCCAGCGTATCGGCCGTAATCCGAAGACCGGCACCGAGGTGCCGATTTCGCCGCGGCGGGTAATGGTGTTCAAGCCATCGGCGATCCTGAAGCAGCGGATCAATGGCCATGTCGTCACCAATGGCGACGGCAGCAAGGCCGACTAGAGCGTTTTCAAGCGAAGTGGATACCCGGTTCGCGTGAAGAAAACGCGGCAAAACTAGAATCCGGAGCCCCGTCCCGATTCAACCGGAACGGAAAGGCTCCAGGCATTGAGCTCAAAGGAGCGGGCATTTGGACAAGGCGCCGGATGCGTTCCGTACCATCAGCGAGGTCGCTGATGAACTCGATATTCCCCAGCATGTGCTGAGATTCTGGGAAACGCGCTTCGCGCAGATCAAGCCGATGAAGCGCAGCGGCGGACGCCGCTATTATCGCCCCGACGACGTCGACCTGCTCAAGGGCATCCGCCGGCTGCTGTACGGCGAGGGCTACACCATCCGCGGCGTGCAGCGGATCCTGAAGGAGCACGGCATCAAATCGGTGCAGGGCATCGCCGACCAGACCGCAGCGGTCTCGTTCGGCGCGGTCGAGGAAGCCGTCGGCAACAGCATGGCCGAGCCCGACGACCTCGAGAACAGCGACGGCCTCGATTTCGACGGCGAGGAGGGCGACGGCGACGAGAAGGGGATCGACTACCGATTCGTCGACCCCGACGAGGATCCGATCCTGTCGACCTACAAGGCGCACGCCCAGCCCGGCAAGGCGCCCGCCGCGCCGCCGGTTCGTCCCTCCGTTCCGTCAGTCGATCGGGAGCGGCTCGAACGCGTGCTGCAGGAACTGGTCGCCTGCCGGCAGATGATCGACGCAGCGATGAAGGACGGCTGAGGCAGGGAAGCCCGCCAAGGGGAACCGGTGCCCGGATTGCAGTCTTCAGGAGCCTGCTTTGCCTTGCGCGAACGCAGGATCGCAGCTAATGGAACGGCATCGGAGCGTGGCGCAGCCCGGTTAGCGCACTAGTCTGGGAGACTAGGGGTCGGAGGTTCAAATCCTCTCGCTCCGACCAACAAAATCAAAGACTTAACCGGAAGTCGTTTTACTCGAAAATCCGCTCAGGAAACACCTGGGAAACAGTGGCGGCGAGGGGTAACCCCTCGAATCTTTTTTTGCGCCCTGCGAATGCGAACGGCGGGTCGGGTAACGGCCTCAGCACCGGCCCCACAGCCGCCAAGGTGCTGGGGCCGTTTCGTTTTCCCGTGTTTCTACGGAATCTGCTTTGAAGGCAAAGCGCGCTAGCCTCTTTATACCGGCGCATTTCATTAAGATCATTTTTCATTTTCCGGCAGGGGCCGCTCGCGTTAGGCGGCCCCTTTTTATTTGAGCATCGTCCCCGGTGTGGTCGGTGCTTACCCAGCTCGACCGCAAGCTTGGTCCGCCGCACCCCGACTGTCCATTAAGTTGACGGCAAGGCCTTACGTCCCAGATAGTACCATGAAGGCGCGGGTGAGGGCGTTGTGCCCCTTTAATCGCCAAACGCCTTGGTCTCGTGTACTGAGTTAGACAAGCGTCGTGCAACGGAGATGTGCGCGATGCGGAGCGGGGGACCCGACGATTCGAACGTCGTCCTCCCCGGTTGTGTAGCGGCGAACACCCGCAGGTATTGCCGAAAGGCAGGCCGTCCGCATTTGGCGGACCCCACAAAGCGCTTAACAAGCACTGCTACCCGCATGCGCAGGCGGGCTCCGAAGAGACCCAACAAACTCGGAGCCACGGCTATGACGACCCAAACGAGTCGCGCGACACGCGACACCATCCCGCACGACTTTCCCCACCCCGCTCGTCTCGGCGGACGGGATCTTTTCATTGAGGTCCTCGGCGGGCCTTCCGTCACGTCGTTCAATCGATGGATGGCGGATGGCAAAATCCCGAAGCCTCGCAAGCTTGGGCACCTAAATCGGTGGCTTGAGACCGAGATGGCCGCCGTGCGCGATGCTGGCTTCGAGCGATGACGCACCCCGCTGCGATCCCGGCCTGAAATCCACGAAATCACCCAACGTCAGAACGCGCGAACGCTCGCGCGCCTGGGGGACCTATGAATCACGATACCCACGCGTCCAGCAACGTCTCGCTTCAAGATCAATGGGAAGCGATCCTAAAGGCTGACAGCGAGAATCGCGCTCGCATTGCCGAGGCCGATCCTTATGTGGAGGGCGGCACCAAGTTCGATTGGTTCAATCGAGCCGAAAGCTACGATGATATCGATGCGCGCCTAGATAGACAGGCCTTCGAGATCAACGACACCCGACGAGCTGCTAACTCCGAACGTAAGCGGGCACGGGAGCTACTTGCATCGGGAAATGCGGCGGAAGCGGAATATGCTCATGCCTTCGCTCGGGAGCTAAACGCGCAGGCAAACAGCAATCTTCGGCGAGTGCTGCGCAACGGCCGACTTTTCTCCGAGAGGTTCGCACGAGCCGCCGAAGAATGCCGTTGGTCGGAAGTTGCTGATGATTTGGCAGCAGCGATCAAATCGCCCGATGCTGATCATGCCCTCAAAGTCGCCTGCACACAGTGCTTGCGCGAGATCGCGCCTGCGTTTCTCAGCGACAATGCGTCCGCGTTTGACTCCCACTGGCTCACCAAGCGGGTAGGTGTTCCCCTCCGTACAGCGCAAGAGTTGTTGTCCGATGCCAACAGACTTGAGGGTTGTATCGCGGCGCTCATGATCGATACCGAGTTTGGGTCACGCAAAGCGTTGCAAGCGATTGCGGAGGAAAATCCGTCGAAGCAACGCGAAATCGCCAACGGCGTGAGGGCGTACCTCCCCCAATATCTCTTGCAGCACGGGATAGCGGTCGAGAAGCGGAAGCGCAAAGGCAGCATCTCCGTAACGGAGCTAAAGGCGTTGGCGTTTATCGGCCGTAACGAGGAGACCGGTTGGGCCTATCTCACGGCGTTACCTACGGTCGAGAGAACCGAATGGTTGGGGCGCCAAATCGAGTTCAGAGAACGACAGCTAGAAGTCGATCAGCGGCGCTCGGAACGAACAAACGGAATTATCCGGCAAATCAAAGCCGATCAGAAGAACAAGATCAGCTCACGACAGCGCGGGGCGAAAACGCTTGCCGCGCGGGAAAAGGACGCAGCGTAGGATGGCTGAAACGATGACTACGGCCGACAACACGGGCGCACGACAGAGCACAAACCGCAAGAACGCGCGCTTCTTCGCACAAGCCGGACTGTACGTGTTCCCCTCAGACGGGAAAGTCCCCTTGATCCCCCGCTACAACCGCGCCGACACCTCGCTCAGCAAAGAAGAGCGCGAGGCCGCGATTGAAGAGTACGTCGAGAAGCACGGCACCGAGCCCGTGCATGTCGGCGCAACCAAAGACGATGCCACGCTCGTCAAGTTGTGGCGCAAATTCCCCAACGCGGTGCCGTCGATTTCGTGCGGTCCCTCGAAGCTTGTCGTGCTCGATGCCGATCTCAAGGACGATGGTCCGGCGAAGTTGCGAGCACTCTTTGACGAGCACGAGGGGCCGCCTGCGGGCATCGCAATCAACCCCACCAAGTCGGGCGGTGAACACTTCGTCTTCCGCGATCCGGACGGCAAGTTCTCCAACCGCGCGGGCCTGCTCAAGAAGAACTACGGCACTGACGTTCGTGGCACGGGCGGGCAGTTCGTTGCGCCCGGTTCGATCCGCGAAGACGGTGCGACCTATGGCACCCAGGCAGACAAGCAGGCATTCGTGCGCGCGGTCGTCGGCGGCAAGATGCCCGAGCTGCCGGGCTACATCGTCGAGATGATTGGTGCAACGCCTGACGGCGCTCAGAACGAAGATGTCACGCCGACGAAGGAGCGCGAAGTCATCAAGGCGCTTCAGGACGCGGAACGGGAGAAGTACGAACATGCATTCGATGCCGATCTCGGAAGCTACGATCTCGACAACCTGAGGGCCGAAAATCCGGAGTTTGCCAAGCTGTACGACAACCCCGGCTCGGACTGTTCGACTAACCGTTTCCTGGCAGCGCGCCACATCATGCGTGAGTGGCCGGACATGCCTGCGCCAGCGCTGTCGGTCTTCTTCTCCCAATGGGAGGGTGCTGGCTCCTACACCGATGACAAGCCGAAGTCCGGCGAGTACGACGACCGGCAGGTCGCGCGCGAGTGGATCAAGAATCAAGGGCTGAAGAAGGAGAAGCCGTCGGATGGCTCCGCGTTCGAAGCTGTCAACGAGGAGGAACCCGCAGCCGAGCCTTCGAAGCGCTTTGTCCTAATCGAGAAGATACGCGGAGCAACCCTTCGGCTGCTCGATTGGGCCGTTAAGTTCTTCGTGGCGAGAGGAACTACGTCCGTCGCGACTGGAATGTGGGGAGCCGGTAAGACAGCGGTCTTCAGTGACATCGGCCTGCACATAGGGCACGGATTCGACTGGCGCGGTCGCAAAGTCAAACAGGGCGTTGTCATTTACGTCGCGTTAGAAAATTCTGACGACGTTGAGCGCCGTGTTGCGACGTGGTGTGACGTAATGGAGAAAGGAGGGCGCGACCTCAGTGGAGGCGCGTTCGTCGTTCACCGTGGCCCCTGCCGCCTTTACGATCCGAGCGGTAAGCCGACGCAAGACGAGAGAGAACTGATCAAGCTCGCGAAGTACGCTGCCGATCACTACGGACTACCCGTGGCGATGATTGTCATCGATACGCTGGCTCAAAGCATCATGCCTGGGAACGATAACGACGCAAAAGACGCGGGCATCTATACCGCGAGCATGCAACGCATCGCGGCTGCCACGGGAGCAAATGTGACGGCGCTTGCCCACCCCACAAAGGCCGGGGAGGGCGTGCGTGGGAGTGGCGCGCTGCAAGCTAACGTCGACACGGTCATAGAGCTGAGCCGTGACAAGGCATCAGGCGTTGGCAAGATCAGCGCGGGCTCGAAGTTTCGTATCGGCGACCCCGCTAAGGTGAACTTCTACTATCGTCTCAAATCTCACTCTATTGGCGTCGACGAAGACGGCGACGATATCAGCGTTGTTCTCGCGGAAGACCGTCCTACGGCTGATATCGCAGTCGACGATCTCGACGAAGACGCGCTGCCGGTGCCTCCCGACGAGCCGTCCGACAAGCTCGCGGCGACGCTGCGCGTCTTCAGGGAGCGTGTTGAGAGCATTGCTGGCGAGACGGGCGATAAGGTCGAAGAGATCGGGTTGACCTCGAAGGACGTGCTGGCGGCGCTAAACGTAGATCGGAGGCGGAGCGGGCTGGCGGAGCTTAAAGAACGCACAGCCGTCCCGCGACTGTTAGCGCGGTTGGTGGAAGCCGGTGAGATCGTTAAGTCGGGAGACAATAGGCTGACCGAGTATCGGCTTGCGGGCTAGTGCTTTTGGAGCGCCGTCAGCCGACCCAGGAGTCCTTTGTATTGGTACGCTGCCTTCAGCAGCTCCTTAGCTAAGTCAATCGAGAGCCGGACCTCCGGCTCTCCGATGTTCTGATAAGTCTGAGCCTCGATGTGGGCAGCATCATTTCCAAGCAGCCGCAGATGATCGGCTGCTCGGATAAGCTCCTGTGGGATGATGACGATCTTTGCTAGTGCGGTGATTCTATCTTTGAGATTGTTGCCCTTGGCTCCGCGCTCTTCACATAACTCTTCGAGAACGCGACGCACCATAAGTGCTGACGCTTTGTAGCATTGAGACGCGTGGCATTTTATCGCCTCTTCTAGCGATGCGACAATCGGCGGAGGAATATCGGTCGGGTCAAAATCGAGAACCTCGCTGGGCAGCGAAACAACGCCGTCCTTGTCGAGCACGACAAATACCACACCGAAGCATTCGCGATTGGGGCACACCCGAAGGCCGACGGTGGATCGGCTAACCTCCATCAGCCCTCCGGTTTGGCTTTTCCCAATATGCTGGATAGTCAAGTCGTGCGGAACGATTTTCGTGAATGACCCCATGTGCATGCAATGAGGGCATCGAACATTTGGAACGCTGTCGGCGTTCGTGATCGATTACGCGTTAGGCTTTCTTAGATTGATCGCCTGTTTGTGAGCGGAATTCAACTTGTAGACGACTGCCATACTTGCCCCCGAAAGTCGCATCTCGCAACCGTGCAGCGCCCAACCGTGCACGGTTGCTGCACGGTCGTTTGCACGGTTGGTCTGCACGGTTCGTGCACGGTCGCATGCACGGTTGTTTGCTCATATTATCAAGTACTTAGATCGACCGTGCAATGACCGTGCAGCAACCGTGCACCGAATTTCCCATCAACCGTGCACGTCTCTCCCTCCCTATAAGGGAGGGAGACTGCACAGTGGGCGGCTTATCAGCGCAACGGATCGCAATCTTACGGGGCCATATCCGTCCATAGGGTGGGGCCGCGTACGGCGGGTGCACGAGCCCTTCCTTTCGGGGAGCCGCGCGGACCACCGTCCCCGGTTCGCGCGGCCGTCCCAGGCCATTCACCCCGCCACCGAGGGGAAACCGCCAAATGACCAATCTCGTTGCCGAGGCTCTCGCCGAGGGCCTCAAGCCCGCTCACGTGCAAAGAACCGCTTTGAAGTCGGGCATAGTCGCTCACATGCGGGCAGGCGACAAGCTCGCATTGCAACCCGGCATATCGACTCGCGACCTCGCGCTGATCGGCATCGACGCCAAGCTGACACGCCTCGCGGATGCAGCCGAACGTCAGGCCGACGCACTCGAAACGTTCGTTGCGCTCTTCGCGTCCCTGATCGGTACCGCCAACGCATTCTGCCCGGGTCGGACTGAGGGCGAGACGCCGCTCGTCAACTTCCTACGCGCCAGTGCGGACGGCAGGCCGTTTAGGTGCGACTTAACCCCCGATAGGGACGACGATGATGGCAAGCAGGGTTGACGTGAATGTCTGTCCAAGCACTTCTGCTCGCCTTCTTGCCCGCTATCGGTCCCGGCTTCACGCCGACCACGTTTGACACGGGGACGTTGTCTTCCAACGTTGTATTATCCAACGGCAACCTAACTGCAACTCGCACTGACGGCAACGCCGGGGGCGTGAGATCGACATCGTACAAGAGCACTGGCAAGCCGTTCTGCTCTTACACAGTAGGCGCGTCTCACGGGAGCACCGACTTCCTTGGCCTGATGTCTGCCAGCACTACCGGATACTTCGCTGCCATTAATGGCAATACGGGCTCCGGGGCAGGCGTCTGGCTTGGTAACGGCAATATCGTGAATAACGGAGGCGGAGCCGGGTCACTTGGCGCTGGCCTTGTGGCCGGAGATGTTCTCGATGTCTGCTACGACGCCGTATCCGGTTTGGTTTACTTCCGCCGCAATGGGGGTCCGTGGAACGGCAGCGGCACAGCCAACCCTCTTACGCAGACGGGTGGTGTCGCAGTGGGCGTAGGGTACGCACCGGCAGCAGCGTTCAGCCAATACGGCAGTCCGCAAGTTGGGGACAACTTCACGCTCAACAGCGGCGGGTCGGCTTTCCCGTATGCGCCCCCTACGGGGTGGAGCCTCGGATGGGCGCAATAGTTCAGCCTAAAGGCGGCTCCGTAACCGGAGGTCGCCTCTCTTCCGACCCGAACAACGCGACCACGCTTCTCGATAGGACCGCGCAGGCGACGCCGACGCATTGGAGCCCAGGTCCCGGATTTAGCCTGTTCTATGCCCGGCTGCTGGCCGCGCGCCGCGTCGAGCCCATCATGTTTGTGCCCGGGCCGCTGATATAGGTCGACGCTACGCTTTAGCGCTGGTGCCCAACACCAATGCCGAGCTGCGAGGCTTTGACGCGTACAGCACCGACAGTGCGCTTTAGTTCTTTGCACACCTTCGCGACCGGCGTGCGGGCCTTCGAATGCTTCTTCAACGTCCGCACGTCCATCGCAGTCCATTCGCGGCGGGACACAGTCTTCTTCTTCGTCTTTGCACGCTTCAACTCACACACTCCAAATCCGCATTTGTTGCGCTGTTAGCAACGGTCGCGAGTGATCGCAACTCACAATGCGCTGTATGGGGATAACTACGATGACAATGCTACAAGTTAATGTCGACGCCAGTTCGTTGGAGCGATGGGCGCAAGAGCTGAGCACGCGCGGCATTCGCAACGCTATCCGCCGAGCTGTCGACCGATCAGCGACAGCAGCGCGCAAAGTCGCGCTTGAGGTGATCGCGAAGGATGCAGGCGTCTCCGTCGCGCGCATACATCCTGGCGTTACGAAGGTGCGGCGTACTACACAGTCCGATCTCAGCGCATCATTCACAGCAAACAAGTTGCGCATCGGCATTCTGAACACCCACGGTGCAAGCGTCGGCCGTCGCGGCGGCTTGCATGCGAGCACGTTCAGGCAGACAGGTGGCGGCAGCTCTTCGCTCGACGTGGCAAAAGCCTTCGTGATCCGCGCCAATGGCGGCAAGTTTGTTGCGATCCGGCGTGGCAAGGGGAGGCTCCCCGTCAAAGGCATCTATGCCGAAATGCCGTCGACTGCGATGGCCCAGGATAACGGGGCCGCTCGACTGGCATGGCAGAAGGAAGCCAATGCGCAAGTGGCTCAGCGGTTGCCGCAAGAGATACAGAAGCAGCTTCTCGCCGAAGGCATCCCTTACAGCCCGCCCGCCGACACGGGTGATTAGACCCAACACCGTCGCTAGAGTGGTATCGACTCGCTCGCGACGATCAGCGCGCCGCGTCCGGCAGAGTGGAATTGAGACGACGCCTGCCGGGCGTGGCGCGCGACCAACTCACAGGAGCGATCACAATGAACCAATACGATCAGACACTAGAGCGCTTAGTAAAGCAGCGTGCCAATGGCGAGGCGCTTCCGGCCACGGTGAACATCCACGGCCGTATAGTGGACACGCGCCGCTTCCTCGAAGGCTTTCGCTTCGACAAGCGCGAGGCACTGCCCACGATGACCGCGCATATCGTGAGGATGGAGCGCCCGCTCACGTGTGCGCATATCGCGACTATGGCCCGCCCGCTCGTATGTGAAGTCGCGCTCTCGCTACTGTAGGTCCCGAGCGCGAGGACAATGCGCCATGGCGAGGCCGCGCGGGGCGCTTGGGTCCCTCCCGGGCACCCCTTGAGGCCGCCGAGCGGTGCACCGCCGCACTATTTTCGCTGAAAACACTCACTTTTCCGATAGCAGAGAAGGACCATGGGAAGGCCGAAAGGCGTTATTCGCAGGATCGCGGACGAAACGAGCCTGGATCAGGCGACGGCACGGCGCTTGCTCGCAGCGGCTGACATGACCGAACCGGACTGCGAGGCAGACTTCGCCCGAGCTGTCGAGATCGTGAGGCAGTTGGCGGACAATGACCGAGTAATCGGCCACGCTGTGAACGGTCGAGGCCAAGGTGGGGCCAACGGCGAATACGCTGCGGCGAAGGCCGATGAGATGCGCTATCGCGCCGAGAAGATGCGACTCGACAATGAGCGGAAGCGGGGGAACCTAATCGATCGCGCCGCCGCGACTGAGACAATCACACGCATCTTGGGCGACCTACGCGCCACGCTGCTCGCGATGGGCGGGAAGCTTGCGCCAGCACTAGTCGGGCAGGCTGACGGTCGTGCCATCGCGAAGCTAATCGACAACGAGGTACGCGACACGCTCACCGAGCTTGCGGACGAATCCAAATTCGCTGAGGCGCTGGATAAAGAGGCCCTCAGCTAGAAGAGACACACAGAATGATCGACAACGCGCTAGCGTCGGCGATGCTCGGCGCGTTGCGTCCACCGCCGATTACGCTGCCGAGTACCTTCGCCGAAGCCAACATCCGTCTATCAGCCTCGATGGCAGCACGTCCTGGCCCGTTGCGGCTCCAGTCATATCAAGTTGAGCCGCTCGACTACTTCGCTTCAGACGACGCTGACGTTCTAGTGCTGGAGTGGGCATCACAGACCGGCAAATCCACAATCGTCAACGCGCTGGTCGGCCACATCATCGGTAGCGCGCCCGGCCCGACACTCCACGTATCACCGACCCGGTGACCGCTCCAAAGAGTGGGTGAGGGAGCGGCTTGATCCGCTCATCTCCGCGTCACCCGCACTTCAGTCGTTAATCGGTACCGGCAAGAGCACGAAAAAGGGCAGTGCGGGCGGCACCGACAGCACATCGCTTAAGACGTTCCCCGGTGGCTTTCTAGCGCTCGCGTCAAGCCACCAGGCCGATGAGCTTGCGGCCCGAGCTATCAAATATCTGTTGTTAGACGAGACGGATCGCTTTGCTCGGTCTCTCCCCGGCGAAGGCGATCCCGTGGCGCTCGCCCTTAAACGCACCAAAACGTTTGAAGACAACGGCCGTCGCGTGCTGCTTGTTAGCACACCGACGACGCGGGCGGGGTCGCGCATCGATGCATGGTATAAGAAGGGCGACCAGCGCAAGTGGTTCGTAACGTGCCCGGATAAATGCGGTCACGAAGGTCCGATCGAATTTTCGGATATCAAGTGGGACCCGGGCAAACCCGAGACCGCACATCACGTCTGCCCCGGTTGCGGTGTCGTGCATGGCGAACGCGCTCGTCGCGCAATGGTCGAAGGTGGAAGGTGGGTGCCGACCGCAACCGGCGAGAAGGGTACTAGATCATACCACCTCACTGAATTGTCGTCCTTGGTCGGCTCTGGCTCTGCTATGGCGTCGGTGGTCAAGCAATTCGAAGCAGCTAAGACGCCGGATGAAAAGCAGACCTTCTACAACACTGTGTTGGCTCAAGCGTACGATGCCGCTGCAGAAGTTGAGATGTCAGCGGTTGAGCTACAGCAACGCTCCGAGCAGATCGCGCCACCGTATCGGGCTGATATGCTGTTCGTGTCTGCGGGCGTTGACGTTCAGAGCAATCGGCTTGAAGTTACCTTCTTAGGTCATCACGTCGATCAGACTCTCTCCGTCCTGAATCACTTCAGACTGCCCGGCGACACGTCTGGCGACGCTGTTTGGCGTGAACTCGACGAAGCGATGGGGGCGACGTTTAAGCTCGAAGACGGGAGAGAATTGCCGGTTTTAGTGCAAGCCGTCGATACCGGCTTCAACAAAGACATGGCTGTCAGATACACTCAGGGACAACGCCGGAAGTCGCGAAGTTGCTACGCGATTAAGGGCGAGGACGGCTTTGACGAGCACTTACTCAGACAGGGCAGAAGCCACAAGGGGCAGATGCCGCTGTGGCTAGTTGGCGTCGACGCCGTGAAGCTCATCGTGGGTAAAGGACTCGCAAACACTGATCCGATGACACCCGGTTATATTCGCCTTCCGGTTCACTTGGACGAAGAGTACTACGCAGGCCTAGCGTCCGAAGATCTGAAGACGCGTACAGTCCGGAACGTTCTGAAATTTGAGTGGGTCCCAAACCGACGCCGTAACGAGCCGCTCGATTGTCTTGTCTACGCCTACGCAATCTCAAAGCATCCCAGGTTGACGGTTCCGATACCGTCAGCACCCACCTCAAAATCCAAGCCCGCACAACCATCCTTCGACGAATTGGCGAAGCGCATGGGCGCGCTCTCACACTAAAGGTAAACACCATGACTCGTGTTGCGAAGAAGCCTGTCGCAGTGACCGGCGACGATAACGCTGCGATTGCAGCGGAACGCCTTCGAATCTCATCGATACTGGAAAGCCCGGAAGGGAGGCGCAATCCGGCGATGGCGCAGAAGCTCGCGCTCTACTCGGTGCTTGACGCTGAGACAGCGAAAAGCATCTTGGCGGACGCACCGGCCGCTAACCCATACTTGCAGGCGATGGACCGGGAAGGGCCGATAGGCTTGCAAGCTACGACGATCGACGTGAGCAACGACCCGGTCGCAGCTCGGCGCGAGGAAATCAAGCAAACTGCGAGAGCATTCAACAATGAAAGGCGCGCAGCCCAGGGCTTACCGCTGATCAAGGACTAACGGCCATGGCAACAAAGCAGAGAAGGTTGCGGAGCGGGAGCCCTAATAAAGCTTCCTCCCTCGCAGGCCTCCCCGCCGAACCGCGCTCGCTCGCGCCCGTAAGCGTGGTATCGCCCCAAGCGGGCATTATGGACGGAACAGACGGAAAGCCTAGCCTTGTTTGGGCGCGCTACGATGGCGCGTCTCCGTATACGGCAGGTTACCTAAACGGCTATCAGCCCTATTGGGGAACGCCCGGTTCGGAGGTTAGCCGCGAGCGCGCGGTCGTTTCATCGATCAACTTCGATTTGCTTTTTACAAATCCGGTTATCGCGACGCTTGTTGAGACCTTCGCAACCTATGCAGTGGGCACCGGATTGACTCTCAGCTCGCGGCTGAATGCCGACGTGCTCGGCATTACGCCGGACGACGCTCGCGGCCTTGCACATCAGATTGAAACGGCGTGGGCCGCGTGGGCAGGGAACGCATTCGAATGTGACGCGTCCGGACGCTTCACGTTACATCAGCTCGCAGTCGCGGCCTTCAAGTCTTATTTGATCACGGGCGAATCCGTCTTCTCTCTCGATTGGAAGCGGGCACCCGGCGCGCGGACTCGAACGAAAGTCAATTTGCTTGACGCACGGCAACTCGACCAATCCATCACGCGCGTCGCGGTCGGCGGACCGAATAGCGGCAGTGTTCTGCAAGGCGTCCAGTTCGATAATGATGGCAGGCTGCAAGGATACTGGATTCGGCCGTTCGTTCTCGGCAACATCAGCAGCGCGCCCCAGGCCATATTCGTGAAGGCTCGCACGAGCTGGGGCCGCCTACGGGTAGGGCACGTTTTTGATCAGACTGTGCCCGGCCAAATCCGCGGCATGTCTCCGCTCGCTGCAGCCCTCACGCCTGCCCATTCCAAAAAGACAGCCCAGGAGTTCGCGCTCGCGCAAGCTCTCGTGCAAAGCATGACAGCAACCACGGTGGAGAGCGATCTACCTCGCGACGTAGCGATGCGGGCGCTGTCTGATCCGAGTGAAGTGCCTCCCGGTGCCATTGCCAACGGGAGCCAATCGTCCGGTACGGCGGTCACGGATTGGATGCAGGCAGCGAGTGGCTACTATGGCAGAGACAAGGTGAGTGTGGATTTGGAGCCGGGCAAGGTGGTTCACCTTCTGAGGGGAGACAAACTTGTTATGCACCGCACGCAAGCGCCCAACTCAACGTACGAGGCATTCGACTCATCTCTGAGTCGAGAAGCCGCCAAGGCTGCGGGCGCAAGTGCGGAGGACGCCAGCGGCGACTATAGCAAAACCAACTTCAGCGCGGCACGACTGGCGCAAGAGCTACCCTGGCGCATCAATCTCCGCCGTCGCGCTGCGATCCTTGATCCGTTCTATCGTGGAGTGTTCGCAGCGTGGCTCGAAGAAGCATGTGAAACCGGAGTGATAAGGCTCCCGAAGGGCGCTCCCGCGTATTGGGAGGCACCTGACGCCTACAGCAACTCGGTGTGGCGTGGTTCGTCTAAGCCAGTCGCCGACCCGTTAAAGCAGGCACAGGCCGACATTCTAGAAATCGAAAACAGTTTGTCGACGCTCGAAGCGAAGCTGGGCGAGCGCGGCTATGACGTTGAAGAGACTATCGCGCAACGGAAGGCCGAACGCGATCAATTGATCGCAGCCGGTCTGCCGTATCCGGTGCCGCAAAACCGCAGCGACTGGAAGCCGGAAGACGATCCGGCGCTAACCTAACAGGACACATAAGAATGACAGGCTGCACACCCGGTGGGGCCGTTGTCCCCACCGTCGATAGCCCGTGCGCAATGCTCTCGGAGTTGCGCAAGGCGTACTACCAGCTGCTTGCCGGACGAGCGAAGGCCGTTGTCCGAAACGGCGATCAGTGGCTCGAATTTCAGCGCGGCGACGCAAAGACATTGCAGCACGAGATTCGCCGCCTCGAAATCATCTGCGAATCCGGCATCAACGTTGGGCGCGCGGTGCGCGTCGGGCCGTACATCCCCATGAGCGCGCCGCACCGGCGCTTTAGGTACTGACCATGAAAGAGAAGATTGCCATTCCACTGGATGGCACGCCCAGCGTCGTCGTACTGGACAACGGTGAACGCATGACGCGCCCGAAGGCGATTGCGGCTGGATATCGAATTGTCGACGCATCCGCGATCAAGAGTGCAGAGGCCGCAACTGTCCTCACCGACGCGATCTCGCGCTGGCGGCTCGCAATCGAATGCCTGCCGGAGGCAACTGCACGAGCGGCGGCAACAGCCGAATTGCTGGCAAGCCGCAATCCCGAAACCTTGACGGTAGAGCAGGCCCGCGCGTTTCTTCGCGGCCTACCCGTTGAGACCGAAAACACCGAACAGCAGACGGAAGACACCATGACAACCGACCCGAGGGCGGAACGCCTCGCCGAGATCGAACGCTCTATGAACGCGTTCAACAGGAACAACGGGCACGCGGGCAAAGACCTCCGCGCCAAGATCGCGGACTTCGACCCGGCGCGGTTGCGCCGCTTGGCCGAGATCAAGCTCAACGCGATGGAGGCAAACAAGCAAGGCATGACCTCCGACTTCAAAAAACTGAAGCTCGCTCTCGACACGCATTCGAGACTTGGTGGCGACTTCTCGCGTGTGCTCGCCCAGGCGGGCGTCGATGCGCAGAGCCTCGCGCCGAGAGCCGTCTAACTCCACTCTGAAATAGTAGGATCGACACCAAATGACTACGCAGACATTCACTCTCAGCAAACCGCTCACAACCCACGACGGAAAGCTGACGTCGTTGACGCTTCAGGAGCCCACCGCTGGCGCGTTCGTGGACTTTGGCGAACCGTTCAAGGTGCACACCCGCAAGGATGCCAATGGTGAGCCGGACGGCGTCGACATCGAGTACAACAACAAGATCATGTCGAAGTGGTTGGTCGAGATGATTGCCGAGAAGGTCGACGAGATCAGTCTCAAGGGCCTCAGCGCACGCGACTACTACCAGCTTCGCGGGCTCGCGACCGATATTGTGCTGTTGGGGGCGGGCGACCGCAACCCTACCGAACCGTCCGCCGCTTGATAGCGGTCCTTATTAAGGACCAGGGGGTGCAGCTGTCCGAGCTGCTCCCTATGCGGTTAGGACGGTTCATGTCAGTTGTCGATCTGTTCGCAGACCTTCAGAAGATGCGAGCAAACGAGCAGAGGCTTAATACCCAATGAGCAATCCAAGCGTAACGGCGACAATCAGCGCAAACGATCAGGCGTCGCCGCGATTGCGCGAACTACTTGAGCTGACGAAGCGTCTCGATCAGACAGCCAAGGGGCTGTTCAAGGATACCGGTGGCAGCGCGAACCTCGCTAACCAATTGAGGCAGGCCAACAGCGCGGCGCAACAGCACCTCAATACGCTTGAGAAAATCCACAAAGTGCAAGCCGCTATCGGCGCGACGGTTGCGGGCGTTGCAGGTGCCAAGGCCTTTCAGTTCGCGAAGTCGGCTGTCTCCGATTACATCCCCTATGAGCGGGACGTACGGTATCAGCGGGCCATTCAGCACTACAGCAACTCCGATATGGCCCTGCTTGAAAGGCAGAGGATCGAAGCGGCGACCGTCTACGGGCTGAAGCCGGAAGACACCTTGCACGCGCAGCAAGCATTCGTGACGCGCAACTTCTCCGCGCCAATCACTGAAGCTGCCACGAAGCAAGCAATCGTGTTGGCGAAGGCCTTGAATGTGAAGACGGAGGAGGCCGCAAAGATCGTTGAAGGCTTGACGTTCGGGCAGGGCATCCACCTGCACAGCCCGGCCGACGCTTCCCGCGAGATCGCAAGGTCGTCCGACTTGGCTGCCATTGCGTCAAAGGCGGGTGCCATGAGCCCGGAGGATATTCAGCAGTTCGGCAAGTTCGGTATCGGCATGTCGAGCGCAGCGGGTATCCGTCCCGAACAGGCTTTTGCAGCGGCGATGACGCTTAAGCGCGCCAACGTCGGCGGCGATGAGTCTGGCGTCTTTATGCGAGCCGTGGGCGCTCGCCTGCTCGCACCGACCAAACAGGCTTTCGAAGCTTTCGCCCACATGGGCATCAACTATGCTGACTATGCCCCCCAGGGCGCGGTCAGCACGGACGCTATCGATGCTTCCCTTCGTCGTCGGTACGGCAAGGGTCTATCGGACGGAGGCAGGGCGAGCCTTAACGCAGCCCTCAGCGACGAGTCCCGGAACGTACTTGGGAGCCGTGAAGACTTCTCGGCTGCCGTCCGCGAGGCCGTCGAGGCGGGCGGTGAAAAGCTGTCCAAGATGGATCAGAAGCACCTCGTGGAAACGGCGCTTCGTCAATACGACTTGGCCAAGGGTTCACTTCGGGGCGGCGATCTGTTCGACGCGATCCTGCAAAGGGCAACCGCGCGAGATGCGACCGCCCTAGTTGGCGACAAGCAGGGGGGCCGGGCCGTCATGCTGCTCAACGCGCTTGGGCAGTACCAAGAGTACCTTGAAAAGCTGAACCACGGCGACGGGTTCGCGCAGAACATCGCGAACGAGCGTATGCAGGGATTGGCGGCTGCCGCAGATCGGCTTACGGCCTCGCTCGACGCGGCTGAGAAGCAAATGGTCAAGGCGAACGAAGGGTGGCTTACCCCGCTTGCCGAGGCGGGCGCTAAGCTGGCGGGCTTCACGGCTGGGCTCTCAGACGCTCAGAAGCAGGCTATCAGCGTTACGGCCGGGCTGGCTTCGCTGTCGGGCCTAACGGCAGCAGGCGCTACCATCGTGTCGGTAATGTCGAGCCTCACCGGGCTTGCGGCGAACGCCAACGTGGCCTCAGCGGCGTTAGCCCGAGTGGCGGGCGGCAGTGCTGTTGGCACCGCTGCGGGCGCTGCCGGGGCCGCTGCGGCTGGTTCACGGGTCGCGGCCGGGCTAGGCCTCGCTTCGAGGACTCTTGGGTGGGGGGCCGTCATCGCGGGCACCATGCCGATTGTGTACGGCCTGACAAACGACGAAGCCCAGGGCGTCACGCGGGACCATACCCGTGCGAGGGCTGCACGAGAGGCCATCAGGGCGGACGCACAGGCCCGAATGGAGCGCGAGCTAGCCCGTGGGGGCGGGGCTGAGTTCGAAGACCTTATTGCGGGTTCGGGGCCGTTTGATCGCTATCAGCCGTCATCCTGGCCGAAGGCGCGACGCGGTGCGACTAGCGAGTATCTGCGCGTGCTTGGCGCTTCCGACGAACACCCGGGCGGCGGCTGGCAGGACTCAACGCGCAACGTAGGGCCGTCGCAAGGCTTCAAGGATGTTGCGGTCACCGGCACCGTGAGCGGCGCGGCCGAGCTGGCGGTGCAAGTAATCGGGGAGGTGCGACCGACAAGCTATCTCGAAGGCATCATCCATCGCGCCGAAGCAGCGGCCAACGTAACGCTCAATGGCCGTCTCGGCACAAGCATGCAAGGCCCAGGCGATAACGCCACGAAGCCTAGCTTCGCATCCGGTGGGCACCACTAAGGAAAGATCACAGCAATGACTATGCTATTTCCGTCCGATTGGCGGGAAGCGATGCAGGGCGAGGTTAGTCCGGCAATTGATGAGGCGTTCGGCGAGTGCGTGTGGGTAACGCCCGTCGAGCCCGCGAAACCAAACTTCCCGCCCATACCGTGCCCTGACCGGAAGGTCAGGGTGCGTGCCGTCTATGTAGCCAAAGCGATGTCCGTGGCGTTCGGGGAGGGGCGACGCGTGGGAAACCATGACGCTTACCCGCTTGTTTCGACACGCAAGCCTGTCTTCAGTTTCGGTTATGGTGTCCTGCCGTGGCCTCTAACGCAAGGATGCCGTGTCGCGAGGGACAACGGAGAGGTCTTCGAGGTAACCGACACGAAGCCTGACAGCGTTTCGCGTGTTGAAGTGAGCGTCGTACAACTCGGTAGACAGAAGGACGACTATGCGAAGGGGTGATCCGACGCTCCGCGCTCATGGCTGGCCGCGCTCGACGCCGGTCAGCCGTGATATTCCCGATACCATCGCTTACGGGCTCGCGTGCCTGCGCGACATGAAAGAGGATTCGCTTAAGTTCTTAATCTGGATGGACAACTCGTGGCCGGATCATCTCGCCCCCGTGCTCGCGTGGTACGCGGGGCAACCGCGCAGCGGCGTTTCAGTTCGGCTTGTCAAAACGCTGATTAAGTACGCGGGGCCGTTGATGCTTGAACGCGCACTCGGCAAAAAGCGAATGCGCGAGCTGTTGCAGCGCTATCCTGGCTGGGGTGATCCTGGCGGGCTGCGCGGTAGGTTTGACGGGTTCGGTGGAACGGATGGCTTGCCGAACTGAGCGACTTAGAGGCTCGAACGGCGTGCAGTCCTCAACGTCAGTTCGAATCGAGCGGGCTCGAAATCGGTAAGCTCTGTTAGCTGACACTAACACCAAATGACGTTTGCTCGAAAATAATCCCTTTGACGCCGATCAGCCGCTTTGCGACAGACGTAGCGTTCGGATTTCAAAGGGCAGGGGCAATGCAACTAATCGCGACGAGACACTACGACGACTGGCATCCAACCACGCTGGAATGCTTCGAGCTGCAAGATCGTATGTACCGCAAGGCGGACGGTTCATTCGTGCTGATGGTGGCGGGGCCGCTGCCGGATGATCCATCAGTCGAAAAGTCTTACAGTCTCGAAGACGTGTTTGAGTGGTTGAGTGAGTGCGCATGGCAGATCAAGCGAACAGTGATCATCCACAATTCGAACCGATCCCATCCGACCTAGATAGGTTGATGAAGTTGGTCGTCACGCGGCACGTTTGGGGACGCGGTCTGAGTGCTGAGCAGATGCAAGCAAGGTTAGCGGCTGCCCTCGACGAGAATCGCCGTCACCTTGTTGCCGTTCGCATCGGGAAGGCAGGGCGGCTAGAGATCGAGTTCAGCCCGCAGTTGGGTGATTTGGGACGTGCGTTCGCTGAAGCGTCTCGCGGCGCGCCTGCAAATCGGCCAAGCTGATGGGGCGCGCCGTGAAGGTGATATCTCTTCCGAACGACGATCACTCGCGTCTGTCTCGAATAGGCGCGACGGGAGAAGACGTGCCCATGACGCTCGAAGAGGCGTGCAGGGTAATCTTCAAAGATGCCATAACGCCTGCGACGCTTAAAGCGGAAGCAAGGCGGGGCAATCTCGTGCTGCACAAGATCGGGCGAGCTTATTTCGTCACCTTGCTTGAACTGAGCGCGATGTGGGGAAAATGCTGCGTTGGCTCTGTGTCTCCAAATCGGCCTCCCGTCGAGAGCAACAACGATGCGAGGGCGGCACTAGCGAGTGCCGCTCGCCTCGCGCTGCACCTAAAATTGCGAAAGCCTGCCAAGCCTGCGCGCAGATGATGCTATATATTTTCTGTGAGCCCAATCATGAGATCGGCTCATAGAGCCCGTTTGGCTTCCGTCTATATTCAACTATCTCGCTATCAGGATAAGTAGCCCGGAGTTTTGCAACATACTTGCTAAGGCCGAGTGACTTAAAGATGGTCGAAATGGAATGCCCAGCGTCGGTTAGGAGATAAACGGCCGCGCTCGTCATCATCACGGCAATTTACGCGTACTTCAACTATCAGATGGCGCAGCGAAATGGTGAAATGGTCGAGCAAATGAGGGCGCAACACGAGAGCTTCCTTGCTCCGGTGATAACCGTTGCCATCAAGATCAAGCACGGAAGTATGATGTGCCTTTTAGTGAGCAATCGCGGCCAGTCTCCAGCAACCAATTTGAGGCTTTCCCTCGATCAAGACTTCCATCAGTTTGGGAAGCCCGCCGCAGGGGAGAACATTCGAAACTTCCCGATGTTTCAAGAGACGTTGCCGTCCTTTTCGCCCGGAGAAGAATTGTTTAGCTGGCTTGTGCAGGGTCACGAACTAAACGAACATACTCCAAAGAAATTCACGGTTTGGGCCAAATTCGAGTACGGCGGAAAATCGTACGAGCAGCCGCACACCGTGAACCTGGCAGCATATTTTCGTACGTCGCAGGACCGGAACGAGTTGCTGGACGAAGCCAAAAAGATCACTCAGGCCTTGGAGACGCTCGCCAGAAAGTAGCCGGACCGAATGGCTTGCGAGCGCGCAGGTGGGGTCAATTCTCGCGAGGTAGCTCCGCGATGGCCCGACGAAGCTTGATTTCGATGCACCGAGCGCAGATCAGCTCTCCGTCGCCTGCCGATGGCGCAAGAACGACTAGCCCTTCTGGCGCAAAGTCTTCCTCACAGTGATCGCAGCGGGGACTTTCGAGCATTCTTGTACTTCCCCACACGCTTGTGGCGGAAATTCGCTGGCCCGACTATATTCGGTGCGCTCCTTGCTATTCCGCTATGACTCGGGATTCCCGTGGACTTGAACAACGCAGCGATGTCGGTATCATTTTGTCCGGATACGGGCGAGCTGATGGTTCGCGTTCAAGAGTCCCCTTTAGACGATGGACAACCCGGCAGATCGGTTACGTTCTCGGGCGCAAGCCTTCGACCGCTCGGATACGCCGAGCTACGTCAAGCCAATCCCGAGAAGCAATTAGCTATTCCGATGGAATTGGGCGGCGCTCGGCTTCTCGATACCAACATCGAGGGCTTGGACAGGAAGATAAACTATTACGCAAAAGCAGCCGTGCTTGAGAGCAAGTTCACTTCGCGCGCAATTGGTCTCGTGAGGGGCGGTTGGTTGCCGCCGACATTGGCCGCGAGCAATAAGACCGTGATTTTGCTCGATAGAAACATCATAACACAAATTCGCGGTCGTTTTGGGGGTAAGGCGGCGAGCACTGAGCCGGATTTCCTTGATTTGTTTGCTAATCGCCCCGTGAGAATCAATCCGGTGCTCGCGGCTATGGAGGGCAATAAGGCGGCCATTCCCACACCCGAACAAGTCCGCGAACAGCTTGACGAGATTGTGAAGCAACTGGGGGCTGCGCTTCCGTCCGCGAAGTTGGTTGTCGGGCCTGACAGTTTAAGAGGCGCGCTTGGCCTGATCGAAGAGTCGCGGGCAGGCATGGAAAGAAAGCAGCAGTTCCTAATACGCGTGGCTCCGAGGCTTGCCGCTCCGGTCGGCAAAAAGAATAGGCTCGCGACAAGGGATGCGGTGCTTACCGTAGCGGACGAATGCGGCGTATTGCGCAGTTCACTCGTGGTACTCGCTGTGTTGAGCGCAGTGTTTGTTGCAAACGGGGCTAGTCCGGCTAAGAGGCTGCTGAAATTCAAGCCTGGCTATCGCGAGAAGGACGCGTATAACGCGTTGGTAGACCTCCGCTCGCTTGAGATGCTGATTTATCTTTTCGCGTGGTTCCCGGATGCGCCGACAATGCTGTGCACTGCCGATAAAGACTTGGCGCTCTTCTGGACAGGAATTCGGGCATCGAACTTTGAGCGAAAGGACGCTGGGGTTAGCTTTAGCCTATCTCCAATAGATGCTCTATTGCCCGGGTTCGCCAATGAGTGGCCGACTATATCAGGAAGTAGTTCGCAGCTAACCGATTAGGGCTTGCCTCCCATGCTCGGCAGTGTCGCGGCTTCAATTGCCAACACAGCCTCCCGTTTCTCTTCGAACATATGCCAGCGGGCATAGACGCCAGTCACGCCTTTATCGTTGTGATTCAATAACGCCTTCACGTAATCGACGGGCAGTCGAGCTGCCTGCACCAAAGTTGCTGCCGTTCGCCTTAGATCGTGGGGCGTGAAGGCTGCCAGCTCTTCGCCTTCGTCATTAGCGTCCTCATTCCCCAACAGGCGTCGGACCGCCTGACTCATTGAGTGGCGCGCGAGCATGCCGACGCTTTCGAAGCGGCTTGCGAACACGGGTCTGTCATCCTTGTCCTCGCCCTCATCAGGCTTGCCAAGCTCCAAGGCTGCTTCGATCAGCTTAACCGCAGTCGGGGAGAGCGGGGCCGTATGCTCTGCCTTCTTGTTCTTCGTCCGCACGGCCGGAATGATCCAATGCGGCTTGTCGCCGCCAAGGTCGTGAAGCTCGGAACGCATCATGCCCGCGACTTCGCCCGGACGCTGGGCTGTCAGCAATACGACTTTCAGCGCCAGACGCGTCCCATCTGTGACGCCTGCCTTCTCATCGTCAAGGATGGCGAAAAAGGCTTTCAGTTCGTCGAGTGTCAGCACGCGATCCTTCTCGACTTCCTTACCGCCGACCTTCTTCATGCCGTGCAGGAAGTTCTCCGTCAGAATCTCTCGGTCGTTCGCGTACCCCCACATAGTGCGGATGACGGACTGCGTCCGGTTGGCCGAAGAGGGCGAGGTTTTGGCGATCTCTTCGAGGTGCTCCCTGATCTCACTGCGGGCGAGGGAGCCGACGGCGCGCTTCCCGAACTTAGCCTTGGGGCGCTTCAGGTACCCTTCGTCGTTTTTCCAGCTGCTTTTGCGGGGACTGCCGGTCCGGGGGTCGATAGCCTTGATGTGCTCGACGTACTGGTCGCACAGCTCGCCGAACGTCACCACTCCCTTGCGGTGCTCGACTAGCTGACGCTCTTGGGCGACCTTGGGGTCCTCGCCCTGGCCGTTCCTGGCCTCTTCCCGGTCCCGGGCCTCCCGGGCGAGCTTCAGACTTAGGGCCGGGGCCTTGGCACCGTACAGCCCCAGCGTCACGCGGCGCATGCCTCCCTTGGCGCGGGAGCGGTAGGCGAACGTCCAACGGGCGACGCCGGTCGGTGGACAGCGCAGCACCAAGCCACCCCCGTCGCTCAGTTCGATTCGTTTGCCAGTGTCCTTGGCCTCCGCGATGGCCTTATCGACCGCTTTGGCCGCGAGCTTGTTTCGACCCCTAGCCACGGACTGCCCTCCGATGTTTCCCCGGTGTTTCCTGCCGCGAGGTTTAGGGGTAGCGCCCTAGTGTGTAGCGGTTGCCGGAGTGGCCTTATAGCCGATTTGGGAAACTTTTGGGAAACATTGGCGGGGGATTGGCCAGTTACTGGCGGTAACTGCCGATAGCTTCTGATATGATCTAATGAACTGATATTGCAGTACTAATGGTAGTTGACGATATGGCATGAGCTTCCGCGATATTCCAGCACGGAATCACTGGGAGACTAGGGGTCGGAGGTTCAAATCCTCTCGCTCCGACCATTTTCTCAAAATTCGTTCGGTGATGGTTTGAAGCGGACGCGCATCGCGCGCCACCGGCTTGCGATTGGTTGCCGATGCTGTTCGCCTGTCGCGGAAAGCTGTGCGCGGAAGCCAACACGCTGCCGTCAATATCGAGCAAACGCTCGTTGAAGAGGCAGCACCAAGCCGATCCCATCGGCTGCTGTCGTGTCGATGAACAAGCGTTCATGGAACGTCACTGATTTCAGGCGGTTAGTTGCGGGGCGCATTTTGGAGGACAAAATGAAGCACGCAATCATCGTCCTGTCCGCGGCATGCCTGATGGCTTCCACCCCAGTTGCTTTTGCACAAGGTGTTTCGAGCAAATCACCTGGACACGAGATGCAAAAGAAGGGCTCCAAGAAGGGCAGTCCCGGCGCGTCGGGCTATGCACCCGGGCACGAGATGCAGGCACGAGGATCGAAAGCCGGGAGCCCAGGGGCCTCTGGCTACGCCCCTGGCCAGACGACGGGCTCGGGCAGCGGGATGACCGGAGGCACCTCGACCAGGTCCAGATAGTTACACTGCGAGGTTGGCTTTGCGGGGCCCCGGCTGTCAGCGCCGGGGCTCCTTTTTCATGGCCCGTTCCCCGATCGAGCGCAGCTTGGCCCGTTTCATGCTTTCCAGTGAGGGGCAAATGGGGGTCCAACGTGATTGCTGAACACTTCCTGGTCTGGGCTGCGCTGCTGAGCGTTCTCGCCTTCCTGGCGTTCCAGCCGCCGGGGCGCGGACACCGATAAGTCTCCGCATCGTACGCTTCGCAAGGTGAACCGCGCGACCGTTCCGGTTGCCAGTCGTCCCGTCCGCTGCAGAGCCGGTCGCTTCAGGCCTCGGCTTCCATCGCAACAATCAGGCAGGCCTTTTCGAGGCGGTTGGTGAGCATCGAAAGCTTGGCCGTGAACTCGGCCAGCTCAGGCTCGCTGAACTCCTCGAAGACGGTTTTCTTGAACGCCTTGTGCTGTTCGGCGAGGCTCGCGAGGTGCTTTTTGGTCTTGTCGGTCAGCGACAGCCGGACCACGCGCGCATCGGCCGGGGAGGGCGCGCGCCGCAGCAGCTCCTTCTGCTCGAGCAGCTTGGACTGCGTGGTCACGAACGACGGATCGACGTGCAGCAGCTTCGACACCACGTTGATCGGCACGCCGTCAGCCTTGTCGAGATCCGAGATCGCGATGAGAATCATCCATTGCGGACCGCTGACGCCAAGCGACTTGCCCCAAAACTGACGGACGCGCTCCAGATGCGAGTTGATGGCCGAAATCTCGAGCGTGAACCGCTTGATGATGTCGAGATGTTCGATGGCGCGCTGGCGCGTCGAATCCTTCCTTGTCACTGACACAGCTTCCTCTTCCCTCGGGCGCCGACTCAGCTTTGTGCTGATTTATTTCTTGTTTTCCGCGCTGCAGTAGGTTTTTTCCCGCAAGCCGCCAACGAACGCAAGTGAACGTAAAGTAATTATGATAGTCGTGTGACGGTTGGACTATTTGAGGTGTGACAAGTTTTCCCAGGTAAGCAAAGGGCTTACAGGCAGCGTTGCCGGCGAGACACAGTGTGGCCGCATTCGCATTCCTGACTTTATAAACTATTTTGATTGGCGAACTGGTCAATGCATATTGAACCCGGCGGTAGGGGAATCTCGATCGTCCCGTTGCGGTGATCGTTCAAGTCCGTCGCACACCACAGATTGATCTGAGGGTGCGGGGTTTGGGGAAAACGGTCTTGGACAATGCGGGAGGATCACGGGGCGCTCGCGGCCTCGGACTCTCCGCATATGAGCAACTTGGAGGTTTAATATGAATTTGAAGAGCCTTATCCTGGGCTCGACGGCTGCGCTGGTCGCGGTCGGCGGGGCACAGGCGGCCGATCTTCCCGTCAAGGCCAAAGCGGTCGAGTACGTGAAGGTTTGCTCGCTTTACGGTCCGGGCTTCTACTACATCCCCGGCACCGACACCTGCATCAAGCTGGGCGGCTATGTGCGTGCTGACGTCGTGGTGAACGGCAACAGCGTGTACGGCGCGAACTACAACGGCGCCAGCGGTGCCAACAACCGTTTCACGAACGGCTACACCTGGCGTTCGCGTGAAGACTTCAACATCGATACGCGCACCGCGACCGAATACGGCGTGGTCCGCACCTATTTCGATGCGGTGTTCACCTGGACCTCCGACACCTATGCCGGCCAGGGCAACGGCTCGACGGTGTACTCGGCGATCGGCTCGACGGCTGCGCCGAACAACGCTGGTTCGGGCAACGTGGCTGCCGGTTCGGTCGGCGTCTACTACGCCTTCATCCAGTTCGCCGGCTTCACGATGGGTAAGGCGGTTTCGCAGTTCGCTGCCCCCTGGAACGGTTATCCGGGCAACAACTACGACGCGCTCGTCGGTGGCGTGAACACCACCAACGGCATCAACCAGTTCACCTACACCGCGCAGTTCGGCAACGGCGTGTCGCTCGCTCTGTCGGCGCAGGACCAGGTTGCCTACATGCAGGCTGGCGTGAACAACCTCGGCGTCGGTGGCGCTTACGGCTCCAGCGACTACGCCGGTACGATCGCTCCGGACTTCGTTGCTGCGCTCAAGGTCGATCAGGCTTGGGGTATCTTCCAGGCGTCGGTCGCCGCCCATGACAACCACGCTGCCTACTACGGCGGCACCGAGTTGACCGGTCATCCCGACGACAAGTGGGGTTGGGCTGGTGCACTGGCCCTGTCGATCAAGAACATCCCGACCGGACCCGGCGACACCATCAACATCCAGGGCGTCTACACGGACGGTGCGACCCGTTACAACATCCAGGAACTGGCCAGCCAGGCCAGCTCGATCGCCATCTACGGCGGTTCGAGCCTGCCGGGCGTCTATGGCAGCGTTGGCTTCGGTACGGCACCCGACACGGTGTTCGGCCCCGGCGGTCAGCAGCAGTCCATCAAGACCTGGGGTATGCGCGGTGCGTACACCCACAACTGGGATCCCTACTGGAACACCAGCTTGTACGGTGCGTTCGCCGCTGTCTCGTTCAACGACGCGGCTAAGTCGCTCATCTGCGGCGTTGGTGGCGTCGGTGGTTCGTTCCGTGCCGCATTCGCTGGCGGCGCTGGCGTGACCGCCTGCAACCCCGACTACAACATCGCGCAGATCGGCGTGATCACCCGTTGGACCCCGGTCAAGAACCTGACCTTCTCGGCCGACGTGACCTACTCGCACCTCGATCAGAAGTATGCCGGCATCATCACCACGTCGGCGACTGCTATCGGCAAGCCGACCGCGACCTACGAGCTGAAGGATCAGGACACTGTCCAGATGCTCTTCCGCGCTCAGCGCAACTGGTAATTCCGGTTGATCTGATCACGATCCAACAGAACCCCGGCAGGCAACTGCCGGGGTTTTTCTTTGCGAAAGATTCCAAGGAGAGCTGAGCTGCGTCATTTCGGTCCACGCGAACGACGAAGACGAGCCATGCGATTCATTAGCCGCAGACTTATTTACTTACCTGATCTACTAAACTATATACGCTATGGCCAACACATTGAATGATGGCTCTTAGCTGGCTGCTAAGCCTCCCAAACCTCCGGCAATGCCCTGCCGGAGGTTTTTGATTCAAGGGCCCAGCCGGCGTCGACGATGGTGGCGCGCGCGGCCCGCGCAAGCTGCGGCCGGCGATCGGGTTGCCGTCGCCTTGCCGATTCGACGCCGTCAAGATTTGACGGAATCGATCCGCAGTGCATTCTCGCCATTCATGGGACGCTTCAAGAACAGCCGCCTGGCGCGCATGAGCAGCGGCCACTATTGCCTGATCCGGGATCTCGGGCTGGTGAAGGGCGGCAAGGGATTGCGGCACCATGAGGTGATCATCGATTTCTCGTGGCGCGGCCTGCTCAAGCTGGCCCTGAGCGCGGGTGCCGGCGTCCTACGGCGGCGCGCGTCCGTGCGCGTCGAGACAGCCGAATAGCGCGGGGCCGCGTCATGACGCGGCTTGGCCTGCGGCCAGGATGCGCGCGATCATCGCGTGAGTCTCACGCGCTTCGCGAACAAGCATTCGAATTCGGGCGACGTGATCGCAGCATTGTCAGAGCTTCGCATATGACGATCGCGCGCTGTGCCACGCCGCGCGCTGCGCTCTGCGCGGATTGCGATCAACGTGGTTCATCTGCGCAGGTGCCGTCGCGCTGCTTCGCTGGTGTTACCTCGGCTGCAGCGGCCGCGGTGGAAATTCCGGCCGCGATCGCCATCAGCGTTGTCGCGACCAATCTGTTCAGGATGTGCACGATCATCGTCTCCGATTGCCGATGTCGGATTGTTCGCAGCGCGGAATGATTTCATTACGCGGCCACCGTCTCAATCTGCTGCAAGCGGCTCACTTGCGCGTGAGAAGGCGCCGTTGCTGGGCGACAATTCGGTGATGTAAGGTGCCACAGCCAAACGGTTGGAGCTGCGATCCGCGCTCCGGCCGAAACAAAGAAGAACAGGGCAAGAAAAATAAGGGAAGGAACGGATCTCACATGAAGGATTTTGCCGGAAAGATTGCCGTCATCACCGGTGGCGGCACGGGCATGGGGCGCGAGCTGGCACGGCTGCTCGTTGCCGAGGGCTGCAATGTCGCGATGTGCGACGTCTCGGCCGAGGCGATGGCCGAGACCAAGCGGCTCTGCGAGGTCGAGAAGCTGCCGCAGGGCCTGCGCATCACGACCCACGTTGCCGACGTCTCGATCGAGGATCACTACAAGCGCTTCCGCGATGAGCTGATCGAGCAGCAGGCGACCGACAAGATCCACCTGCTGTTCAACAACGCCGGCATCGGTGGCGGCGGCAGCCTGTTCTCCAACACGCGCGAGCAGTGGGAGCGCACCTTCAACATCTGTTGGGGCGGCGTCTATCTCGGCGTTCGCACCTTCCTGCCGCTGTTGGTGAAGGCCGACGAGGCGCACATCGTCAACACCTCGAGCGTCAACGGCTTCTGGGCCTCGGTCGGCATGGGTGTATCGCACACCGCCTACAGCGCGGCGAAGTTCGCCGTGAAGGGGTTCACTGAGGCGATGATCAACGATCTCCGCCTCAATGCGCCGCATGTGAAGTGCTCGGTCGTGATGCCCGGCCATATCGGCACCTCGATCGTGTCGAACTCGCGCAAGGTGCAGAACGGCTCCGACCAGCTCAATGCCGACGAGCTCAAGCAGGCGCGTCAGCGTCTGCAGGGGCAGGGGATCGACGTCGCCAGGATGTCGGACGCCGACATCCAGCAGCTCGCGCTCGATCGCGCCCGCATCTTCCATGACGAGGCGCCGACCTCGGCGGCGGCCGCCGCCAAGATCATCCTCGACGGCGTGAAGGCCGAGCGCTGGCGCATCCTGGTCGGTGACGATGCGCATCTGCTCGACGAGCGCGTGCGCAAGACGCCGGAACAGGCCTACACGCCGGAGTTCTATCAAGGCATCGTAGCGGCGACCGGCTGGAAGGTCGGCTGAACGGCCGTCCCGCATCGCGGGCGGGACGGCTTCACCCAAGCGCTCCCCGCGCATCAAGCGCTATCCGCGCATCGCGCGTTGGCGCGATCCCGCTTGATAGGCGAGGCGGTAATGCCCTGAGCAATAGGGCATGCCGCCGAGCGGTGTGTTGCCGCAAAAGCAGAAATCATCGGCGCCCGGGGTGCTGATCGGCCAGCGGCAGCGCTGCTCGCTCAGTTCGAACAGCGAGCAGCTGTTGGCGCTGACGATCGGCGCATCGTCGGGCTCCCGCTCGTAGACCGCTTGGAGCAACCGGAGCTGCTGCTTGGCAGTCGCCCGTTGTGCGGCGTGGGCGGCCGATTTCTTGCGCCGCGCCCGGCGTTCGTCCGGCGTCGTGCGCATGAGGTTCAGCCGCGACAGCTTGCCGATCACCGCATTGCGGCTGACGCCGATATTGACGGCGATGTCGCGGCAGGAGAGGCCGGCTTCAAAGTAGATTTTGAGTTGGTCGACGCGCTCCGGCGTCCAGGTCGGTTCGATGGCAATCATCTGACGGTTCCACGTTCTGTGTTGAACCGCCGCGCCGGCACACGCCTGAGCTCGCCACGCGATGACAAGCAATCGCGCCGTGATCTCATCCCCGTTTGAGCATGATCTCTTCGGAAAACCGGTCTCCACTTTTCCGGATCATGCTAGGGCGTGCGGCCGTTGTCGCGGATTGCAAGCAACCCGTCCTTGATGGCGAGCCGAATGCCTTCCTCGATCAATGTCCGTGCGACGCCCGGGACGCTCGTGCCGTGGGTGCCCTGTCTCACCAGCTTCTCGAGGTAACCAATGGTCGAGAGCGCCAGCGTGACCGGGACGCGGTCGGTTTCGGCCTTTTCCGTAGCCATGGTGAAACGCTTAACCCCGAACGCCTGTACTGAAAAGTATCTATTTAGAGTCTATTTAGGAATAAGGCAGTTCGTCAAGCCGTGGGCGGCAAGAAGCAGCCAGCCGCGCCCTCGCGCTGGAAGCGAGTTCCAGCGCGAGGGCGTCATCGAATTATTGAGATAGATGAAGGCGTTAGGGCCGTAAATCGACCTTGACCGGGAACTTCTTGAGAAGCCGCTCAGCCCTCTCGGCCTTGTCCGGAGGCGCGCTCACACTCAGGTACAGCCCGCGGGACGGATCGGTAATCGCGTCGACACTGACCTCGCCGGACAATCCTTCCAGCGCCAGCAGCTCGCGTGCGGCCTCGCCGGCGGCGATCTCGCGCAGCTTCGGCTTGAAGATCTTGCCGACCGGAGTCACTGGCATCTCCGAAATCACCGACACCACGCGCGGGCGCGCCGGCGGCTCCAGGATGTTGTCCTGCACGAAGGCTGCGAGCGCGTTCGGATCGATATGGGCGCCCGGCTGCGCCGAGACGAACAGCATCGGCACTTCGCCGGCGTAGGTGTCGGGACGCCCGACGGCCGCGGCAAGCGCCACGCCCGGAAACGCCAGCGCGGCGTCCTCGATCGCGCGCGGATCGATGTTGTGGCCGCCGCGGATGATGACGTCCTTGGCGCGGCCCATGATGTAGACGAAGCCGTCGGCATCGATCCGGCAGATGTCGCCGGTGCGCAGCCAGCCGTCGCGGAACGCCTCCTCGGTCTGCTTCTTGTCGACATAGCCGGCGAATACCTGCGGGCCCCTGGTCAGCAGTTCGCCGACCGGTGAGGGCCACGGTCCGGTGTGGAGCTTGCCGCCGTCGAGGATCGCAAGCTCGACCAGCGGATTGCGGGTGCCGACGCTTTCGGCGCGCGGCCTCACGCCGTGCACATCGTGAGTGATGGCACCGGCGAGTTCGGTCATGCCGTAGAGCTGCTGGATGCAGGGGCCGCCCCAGGTCGCAAGATAACGCCGCTCGATCTCGGGCGGGCAGATCGAGGCGCCGGTGGCGGTGACGCGCAGGGTCGAGATGTCGCTGTCAGCGACCGGGATATCGGCGAGGGCGCCGAGTATCGTCGGCACGTTGCCGGCGATGTTGATGCGGTACTTCTCGATGATCTGCCAGAAGTGTCGGACCAGCGCCGGATCGCGCGCGCCGGCGGGGCCGGGCATGACCATCGTCGTGCCGGCCGCCAGGGAATTGGCTGTGGTGCAGAACAGGCCGCCGACATGGAACAGCGGCATCGTGATCATCGCGCGCTCGCCGCGATGGAAATCGAGCGCCATCCGCGACGACACGGTGGAGGCGACCATGGCGCGATTGGTGAGCCGCGCCACCTTGGGATGGCCGGTGGTGCCGCCGGTCGGGAGCATCACGGCGACGCGGTCGGCTTCGCTCATGTCCTTGGACTTGCCGTAGTCGTCGCGCCAAGCGGGATCAGGCCGCAGCACCTCGCCGTCGAAGGCGATGCTGCCGTCGAGCGGCACGATCACGATGCGCTTGAGGGACGGCACCTCGCGCTGCAGGCCCTCGACCCTCTCATAGAGCCCGCCCGGCAGGCCCGGCGGCGGCGCCAGCAACAGCCTTGCGTTGATCGCGTTGAGCTGGGCGACGATCGCTTCGCGCGTGAACAGCAAATTGAGCGGCTCGGCGACGCCGCAGGCGGCTGCGCCGAAGATCGCGACGACGGTCGCGGGGCACGCCGGGAGCAGGACAGCCACCGCGTCGTCCTTGCCGATGCCGTGCTTACGGAAATAGGTTTCAGCGGCCTTGATGCAGCCCATCAAGTGATCGTTCGAGATCACGACCGGGTTGGGATCGAGCGGCGAGCGCAGATAGATCGCGGCTTCAGCGTCCGGCGCGCCCTGCGGACCGCGGGCAATGAGGTCGAGGATGCGCGGGCAGGCGGCGAGCGTCTCCTGCATCTCCCTGTCGCGCGCAGCCTCGTCGGCCGGCGAAAGCCTGTCCTTCAGCATATCCGTCCCCGTCCATTCTTGTTCGTTGGGACGGGGATTGTATCGAGCCGGGCTCGCGGAACACAAGTGCGGCTATTTATCCACTTGGTCATTCCAGGCGGCTCGCAGAGCCGATCCTCAGGTGCGCGAATTACGCACCGGAGAATCTCGAGATTCCGGATTCGATGCTGCGCATCGTTCCGGAATGACGTGCGTGGTTACCCCGTGGACCACCGATTTGGCGATCATGCAGTGGATGCCCTTGGAGCCGTTGACCGTCTGCGTCACGCGCAGGTCGGCGGCCAGGCTGCACAGAGTGTAGGCGTCCTCACGCGACAGGTTGCGCTTCTCGCCGAGCAGCACGATCATGTCGCGCAGCGCCCGCACCACGCACTGGTCGAGATCGGGATCCATCGCCATGGTCATGTAATGATCCGCGGTCTCTGCGCGCGGATAGGCAAGCTTGATATCCTTGCGCAGTGTGAGGCGAAAGCGGCCGGTCAGCGCGGTCTCGATCGCGGTGACGCAGACCTCGCCGTCGCCCTGTACGCCATGGCCGTCGCCGCAGGAGAACAGCGCGCCCGGAACGAACACCGGCAGATAGAGCTTGGCGCCGGCGCCGAGCTCCTTATTGTCGAGATTGCCGCCCATCGCGCGCGGGATCAGCGAGGAGATCCGGCCCCAGGCCGGCGGCGGCGACACGCCCATCACGCCGAAGAACGGCTTGAGCGGCAGATCGAGCCCCCACGGCATGCGGCCGACCATGCGTCCGCGATCGAGCGGGATGTTGAGGACGCGTGTCTCGTGGAAATCGTCGGGCAGGGTGCCGGACAATGGCTTGATCAGATTGTAACCCCAGTCCTGTCGCAGCTGAACGTCGAGAATATCGACCTCGAGCACATCGCCGGGTTCGGCGCCGGCAACGGCGATCGGGCCGGTCAGAATGTGTCCGGGTACCATTCGCTCGCACTTCGCATGGATGTCGTCGAGCTCGGGCGGAACGAAGAATTTGCCGCGGTCGGGCACCACGTCCGGGCCGCCGCTGACGGTCTCGATCGTAATCTCGTCGCCACTCGCGACGGTCAGAACCGGTATCAGCTTGGCTTCAAAGAAGCCCCAATGGCAGGTTTCAGGGCTCGACTTCAGATGATGATGGGTCATGTGACGGCTTTTGATTAGTTTCCCAGCAGCGTATGACGCTGTAGCAGAACTTCGCAGGGGCTTCTCTTGTTTTTTGTGCTCTCCAAGACGCTCGGCATCATGCTGCTGCCGATCAACTTCCTGATCGGTATCGGCGTGATCGGCACCGTGCTGCTGTTGACGCGGTTTGCGCGCCTCGGCCGCAGGTTGATGGTGGCCGCGCTGCTGCTGCTCGCGATCTGCGGCTTCTCGCCGCTCGGCAATGTCCTGATCTCCACATTGGAGCAGCGCTTCCCGCCATGGGACGCTTCGCGCGGCGCGCCGGACGGCATCATCGTGCTCGGCGGCTCGATCGATGCCGATCTGTCGGTTGCGCATGGCACGCCGGTGGTGCGCAGCGCGGCCGATCGCGTCATCGCGGCGGCGGCGCTCGCGCGCAGATATCCGAATGCACGCCTCGTGTTCACCGGCGGCAGCGCGAACCTGATCTCGAACGATGCGCGCGAAGCCGACTATGCCGCCGAGATGTTCGAGGGGCTCGGCATTGGCAGGTCGCGATTGATCATCGAACGCCGCTCGCGCAACACGGTGGAGAACGCCGAGTTCTCCAGGGCGCTGGTCGATCCCAGGCCGGGTGAGCGCTGGCTGCTCGTCACCTCGGCCTACCATATGCCGCGCTCGGTCGGGCTGTTCCGCAAGGCGGGATTCAATGTCGAGGCCTATCCGGTCGATTGGCGCGTCGGCGATGTCTTCAGCTTCGCGACGCTTGCGATCGACGGCCTGTCGCGCACCGATCTCGGCACGCGGGAGTGGATCGGGCTTCTGGCCTATCACCTGGCCGGCAAAACCGACGATTTGTTGCCGGGACCGGCTGCACGTTGAGGCTTGTCGCCTTCACCGGCCAATCCGGCTAACATCAAATCAACAGGCGGCGCCAAGCCGCCGCCCACGGGAGTTTTCGCCATGCAGCAACAGACACCGCCGGAACAGTTCGACCTCGGCGCAATCGTCACCGATCTGAACAATCTGCTGCGGCTGAAGACCACGGTGATTGGCATCAAGATGTTCGCGCGCGTCGAGGAGATGGAGGCGATCCCCAAGATCCGCCGTCCGTCGGCGGTCCACACCACGGACCAGATCGTCAGCATGGCCTCGCGGCTCGGCTGGACCGTCGGCATCACCGGCGACGATCTGGTCGGCGCGCAATGCCGCGCCGTGATCGGGCTCGCGCCGCAGGACGAGAAATGGCTCGCCGGCGAGAATTATGTCGGCGTCTGGCACGGCACCGCCGAAGACGCGCGCAAGCGCCAGGAGGCGCTCGACGTGGTGCCGTACGGTCAGTATCAGGCGATGGCGGTGAGCCCGCTGACCAGCGGACGCCTCAATCCGCTCGACATCTGCCTCGTCTACGCGACGCCGGGACAGATGATCATCCTGATCAACGGGCTCCAATATACCGGCTACAAGAAGTTCGAGTGGGGCGTGGTCGGCGAAACCGCGTGCGCGGATTCGTGGGGGCGGGCGCTGAAGACCGGCGAGCCGAGCCTGTCGCTGCCGTGCTTTGCCGAGCGCCGCTATGGCGGCGTGCCCGACGAGGAGATGCTGATGGCGCTGCCGCCGGCCTATCTGGTGAAGGCGATCGCCGGCATGAAGCAGCTTGCCAGGAACGGTTTGCGCTACCCGATCGCGCCCTACGGCATCCAGGCCGACGTGCGCGCCGGCATGGGCGTATCGTACAAGAAATAGCGCATTGCGTTGCCGCGCCCGCGATGACAAAAGGGCGCCCAATTCGCTGCGCAGGGAGCCTGAGCCATGTCCTCGTCGAAACTCGACATCGTCGTCTATGGTGCGACCGGCTTCACCGGCCAGCTCGTCGCCGAATATCTCGCGGCACATTATCGCAACAGTAGCCTGAAATGGGCGATGGCCGGGCGCAGCAAGGACAAGCTCGCCTCGGTACGCGACGCGATCGGCGCGCCCGCCGACACGCCGCTGATCGTCGCCGATGCCGGCGATGCCGGCTCGCTGAAGGCGATGCTGGCGCAAACCAAGTCTGTCGTCTCGACGGTCGGACCGTATCAGCTCTATGGCAACGAGCTGATCGCGGCCTGTGTGGAAAGCGGCACCGACTATTTCGATCTCTGCGGCGAGCCGGTCTGGATGCGACAGATGATCGACAAATACGAAGCCGCCGCGAAGGCCAGCGGCGCGCGCATCGTGTTCTCCTGCGGTTTCGACTCGGTGCCGTTCGAACTCGGCGCGTTCTTTGTCCAGGAGGAGGCCAAGCGGGTGTTCGGCGCGCCGGCGCCGCGCGTCAAGGGCCGCGTGCGCGACATGCGCGGCACGCTGTCCGGCGGCACCGCGGCGAGCGCCAAGGCCACCTTCGATGCGGTCGCCAAGGACCTCAGCCTGGTTGCGATCCTCAACAATCCGTTCGCGCTGACGCCTGGCTTCGAGGGCCCGAAGCAGCCGCGCGGCAGCAAGCCGGCCTACGAGGAGGATCTGCACTCCTGGACCGCGCCGTTCATGATGGCGCTGATCAACACGCGCAACGTCCACCGCTCCAACATGCTGATGGGCTTTCCCTACGGACGGGACTTCGTCTACGACGAGATGGTCCTGACCGGTTCGGGCGAGAAGGGTGAGGCCAACGCCAAGCGTGTGATGGCGCTGAATGCCGAGAAGACCGGCCCAAGCGCGCCGAAGCCGGGCGAGGGGCCGTCAAAGGAAGAGCGCGAGAACGGCCGCTACGATCTGCTCTATCTCGCGGTCGCGCCCGACGGCCGCATGGTCCGCGCCGGCATCAAGGGCGATCGCGATCCCGGCTACGGCTCGACCTCGAAGATGATCTCGGAATGCGCGATCTGCCTGCTGCGCGACACGCCCGACGTCGCCGCCGGCTTCTGGACGCCGGGAGCGGCGATGCAGCACAAGCTCATCAAGCGCCTGGTCGATCATGCCGGGCTGACATTTGAGGTCGAGAAGTAGTGCTTCTTACCTCGCCCCGCTTGCGGGGAGAGGTCGGATCGCATCGTGAGATGCGATCCGGGTGAGGGGGGACAGGTCAGTCCAATCGCATTGTGCGTGGAGAGAGCCCCGCACCCTAACTCTCTAAGAGCGAGCTTCGCTCGTCTCGACCCCGCATCCGCCTTCGCCCGAAGGCGGGCTTCGGCGGACAAGAGAGCGGGGAGAGGGAGAAGATAGAGCGCTACGCCGCCGCGCGCGGATTATAGGCGTACATGAAGTCCATGCCCTTGGACGACACCGGCAGCAGCAGCTTCAGCATGTGATCGCGCAGCCAGGCGCCGGTCGGGCTGAACTCGCGCTTGCTGTTGCCGTTGCGGCGGGCGATCGCCACGATCTTCTCGGCGCGCGGGCGCCGCTTGTGCTCGAAAGCCTGGAACGTCATGCCGAGCTCCTGGCCCTCGCGCAGCAGGATGCCGAGCCGCAGCGCGTCCTCCAGCGCCAACGATGCGCCCTGGCCGGCATGCGGGCTGGTGGCGTGCGCGGCGTCGCCGATCAACAGCGTGCGCTTGCGCGACCATGTCGGCAGCGTCGCGACGTCGAGTGTGTCGGTGACCACGATCTTCTCCGCAGCTTCGATGATCGCAGGGATCGGCGCGTGCCAGCCGGCGTGGAAATCGCGCAGATGCTGCCTGATCGCGTCCTGGCTCTGCAGCCGGTAGGCCGCCGCGGTCATGCCGTGCGACGGCTGCGTGCTCCACCACATCGCGCCCGTGTCCGGATCGGGGCTGCACATCCCATAGCCGAAGAAGCCGCTCTGCCCGAACGTGGTCGCCACCCGTTGGCCGATCGGCAGCTTCTCGATCACCGCGCGGGGCACGAATCCGCCGAAGCCGATCAGCCCGGTGTCGAACGGCGTCGGGCCGTCAGGGATCACGTGGCGCCGCACCGCAGAGTGCACGCCGTCGGCGCCGATCACGAAATCACCCTCGGCGGTGGTTCCGTCGTTGAAATAGGCGATCACGGGCTGGTCGCCGCGGTCTTCGATCTTCACCAGTTTCTTCTCGAAGAACACCGAGACGTTGGAGGCCCAGGCCTTGTCGATCAGCGTCTCGTTCAACGTCGCGCGGCACATGTTCACCGCGGGCTGGCCGAAGCGCTGCTGCATGTTCTGGTTGAGCGAGCCGAGCTTCTTGCCGCCCTGCGAATAGAAGTCGAAGGACTCCGCGATCGAGCCGTTGCGGATCAGTTTGTCGGCGAGGCCGAGCTCCGCCAGCACGTGCATGCCGTTCGGCGCGATCTGAAGCCCGCCGCCGATCCCGGAGGAGTAGGGCCAGGCTTCATAGAGCTCGGTCTCGATTCCGGCGCGGGTCAGGAACATCGCGGTGACAGGACCTGCGATGCCGGCGCCGATGATCAGAGCTTTACGGGGACGTGAGGTCATGCCTTGCTCCATGCATCCGTGTGGGATAGGAAAGGTCAGTTGCTAATTATCTTAGTACCTAAGATATTAGGCGAGTAAGAGATGGGAGCCGATTTGTCAAGCACGACCTCGCGCCAAGCGCTGATGCAGGAACTCGAGGAGGCGATGCGCCGGTCATCCGCGCAGGGCGTGATGTACGGCCAAGCCGTTGCGAACATGGCCGGAATTTCCAATTCCGACATGGAATGCATGGACATCCTGCACCTTGAGGGGCGGGTGACCGCGGGGCGCCTAGCCGAGGTCACCGGGCTGACCACCGGCGCGATCACCGGCGTGGTCGATCGTCTGGAGAAGGCGGGTTACGTGCGCCGCGAGCGGGACGAGAGCGACCGCCGCAAGGTCTTCATCTCGGTGGTGGAGGAAAAAGCGGCGGAGATCGGCAAGTTCTACGTGCCGATGCAGGAGGCGATGCTCAAGCTGTGGAGCAGCTACACCGACGACGAGCTGCACTTGCTGCTGCGCTTCGCCAATGACGGCTACAAGGGCGTGCTGGAAGCGACCGGAGCATTGAAGGCGGTGATCGACATGCCGCCGGAGCAGCGCGCCAGTCTCAGGATGCCGCCGAAGACTCGTCGATAATCCGTGCCGACATCGCGCGGTAGCGCTCGGCCGCCGCATACATACCCCACATCGTGCCCAGCATCATCCAGAAGTGCCGCCAGTGGTCGGTATCGATGATGAAGCTCTCGCCGACGAAGCCGAGGAACGCCGAGAAGACCGCGAGATAGCCGCGCTGCCACGGCACCCGCATGTAGATGTAGCGGAAGCCGATGACCGCGGTGACGAACACCAGCGCCGGATAGCAGATGCCGGAGATCCAGCCGCCCGACATGAAGGCGTTGAGATAGGAATTGTGGGTGTCCTCGGGGAAGTAAGTGTGGAATTGCAGTGGCCCGATGCCGAACGGCAGCTCCAGCGCCATCTGGGCGCCGAGGATGTGGCGGCCGAACCGGCCGAAGCGGCCTTCGTCATAGCTCTGGTCGAAGCTCGCGCGCTGCTTGAACATGTCGGCGACCGAGCCGACCGAGAGCAGCACCGCGATCAGCGCCACGGCCAGGATCGCGGCGATCAGGGTCATCACGATGATGCGCGAGCGCTGCGCCTGCGAGCGGCTGGTGAACACCATCAGCGCCAGCATGAAGGCCGCGGTGATCACGAGGCCGCCCCAGGCGGCGCGCGAGAACGACAGCAGGATCGCGAGCGAGATGATGCCGAAGGCGATGGCGTTGCGGAACGCCTTGCCGAAGCGGTCGGAGACGACGCTCTGCAGCGTGAACAGCGCCGGCAGGATCAGGAAGGCGCCGAGCACGTTCGGGTCCTTGAAGGTGCCGCGGGCGCGGTCATACAGCGTCAGCAGGTCGTAGCCGCCGGGCACCAGACGGAAGTAGCCGGCGATGCCCGCGAGCGAAGCGATCATCGCGCCGACGATCAGGCCGCGGCGCAGCATGTCGAGGCGTGCTTCGGTATCCTCCGACATCACCATCGCGAAGAAGATGACGGTGATGGCCATGTACCAGGAGGTCAGGATCCAGTTCACCACCTCCGGCTTGTCGAGGAACGGCACCGCACCGATGCTGTAGCCGACATTGAGCACGATCAATGTGAACAGCAGCGGCATGAACACCAGCCGCATGCGCAGGCCCGTGGCGAAGAACAGCACGCAGGCGGTCAGCGTGACGAGCTCATACGGGCTCGGCTCGATGAACACGATGGCGCCGGACGCGCCGGCCAGCCACACCAGTGCCCGCTGTAGCGCCAGCACGCCCGTTGGTGCTGATGTCAGCGAATGGGACGTCCCGGCTGTCGCCGCATAGGCCATCGGATACTCACGCAACGCAACAGATACATACGTTTGTCATTGCGCGCGCAACGACGGCAATCGGCTGAATTCTCAGTACGCGTTCTCGCTCTTGGTCAGCAGCGAGAACGGGGTCTTGAGCAGGATGTAGAGGTCGAACAGCACCGACCAGTTCTCGATGTAATAGAGGTCGTATTCGACGCGCTTCTGGATCTTCTCGTCAGTGTCGACCTCGCCGCGCCAGCCGTTGATCTGCGCCCAGCCGGTGATGCCGGGCTTGACGCGGTGGCGAGCGAAGTAGCCGTCGACCGCCTCGTCGAACAGGCGGTTCTCCAGCTTGCTCTGCACGGCGTGCGGGCGCGGGCCGACCAGCGACAGATTGCCCTTCAGCACCACGTTGAACAGTTGCGGCAATTCGTCGAGCGAGGTCTTGCGGATGAAGCGGCCGACGCGGGTCACGCGCGGATCGTTCTTGGTCACCACCTTGGAGGCGTTGGGGTCGGCCTGGTGGTGGTAGAGCGAGCGGAATTTGTAAACGTCGATCCGCTCGTTGTTGAAGCCGAAGCGCTTCTGGCGGAACAGCACCGGGCCGGGGCTGTCGAGTTTCACCGCGAGCGCCACCAGTCCCAACACCGGCAGCGCCGCAAGCAGGGCCAGACCGCCGACCACGCGGTCGAACAGCCATTTCAGCACCAGATCCCAGTCGGTGATCGGCGCCTCGAACATATCGAGCGTCGGCACCTTGCCGATATAGGAATAGGAACGGGGGTGGAAGCGCAGCTTGTTGGTATGGGCCGACAGGCGGATGTCGACCGGCAGCACCCACAGCTTCTTCAGCATTTCCAGAATGCGGGTCTCCGCCGAGATCGGCAGCGCGAACAGCACGAGATCGACGCGGGTGCGGCGGGCGAATTCGACGATGTCGTCGATCTTGCCGAGTTTCGGTGAGCCGGCGCAGGTATTAGTGGCGCGATCGTCATTGCGGTCGTCGAACACGCCGAGCACATGGATGTCGGAATCGTCCTCGGCGTTCAGCGCCTCGATCAGCTGCTCGCCATTATGGTCGGCTCCGACGATGATGGTGCGGCGGTCGAGCCGGCCGTCATGCGCCCAGGCGCGTACCATCGATCGCAGCAGCAGCCGTTCGGCGATCAGCACCGCAAGGCCGACGCAGAAGAACGACGACAGCCAGACCCGCGAGACCTCGCCGCCGAGCTTGACCAGGAAGGAGATGCCGATGAACAGCAGGAACACGACGGTCCATGACGAGATCATGCGCGTCATCTGGCGAAGCTGGCCGCGGAAGATCTGCACCTGGTAGATATCGGCGGCCTGGAAGCAGACCACGGCGGCAGCCGACATGCCGAGGATCGATGCGATGTATCCCCAGTGAATGCCGCCGCCGGCGAGCGGCCTGACATAGGCGAGATAGAGCCCGACGCCGACCAGGCTGAGCAGCACGAAGTCGGCGAGGCGAACCACGCCGGCGATCACGACCGGCGAGTAGGCGCCGCGAACCTTCTGGTTGGTAACGGCGAGCGCGGCCGGCGAGAGGCGCCGGCGCCGTTCGATCTGCGGCTGAGCGGCCGTCGCAGGCGCAGCGGCATCCAGCATCGAGCGTGCGTTAAACGGTTCCACGAGTCCACGTCCATTCCTGCGCATGCAGATGGGCATCCGCGCGCAGCACGAAAATTCCCCCGGACGTGACTTAAAGGGACAAATCGGAAGAAACGGTTACGTGTGCAAGAAGTGGTTAACGTTTGGCAAATGCGTCGCGATAGCCGGCCAGCACACCCTCGACCATCGCGCTTTGCGAGAAATGTTCCGAAATCCGTTCGCGCAGTCGCTCGGCGCGCGCCGCGGTCGCGGCGGGATCGTCGAGCGCGGCCTTGATCGCGTCGGCCATCGCTCCGGCATTGCTCGGCGCGAACAGGGCGTCGGTGTGGGTATCGAAGATCTCGGGGATGCCGCCGACATCGGCCGCGATCATCGGAACGCCGGCCGCGCCCGCCTCGATCACCACATAGGGCATCGAATCGCCGCGCGAGGGCACCACGAGCAGGCTGCCCTTCGAAAAGCCAAAGCGCGCCTTGACGTGACCGATGAAACGGACGGCCTCACCGAGCGACAGCCGCTTCACCTGCTCCTTGAGGCGCTCGAATTCCTCGCCGTCGCCGCCGAGCGTCAACGTCACCGGCTTGCCCTCGGCGCGCAGCTTCGCCACCGCGTCGATCAGGAGATCGGCGCCCTTGATGCGCCGGAACTCGCCGACATAGGCCACATCGGCGGCATCGTCGGCGCGGGGGACCGGTTCGAATTCCTCCGCGGTGACGCCGTTGAACACGCAGCGCACGAGGCCTGCCGGCTTGCCGACGGTGCGCTGATAGGTGTCGCGGGCAAACGCGCTCTCGAACAGGAACAGGTCGGTGCTGTTCATCAGGGTGCGCTCGAGCTGGCTGTAGAAGCGGCCCTTCCAGGTGTCGAGCGGGTAGTGCAGCGAGCCGCCGTGCGGCGTGTAGACCCGGATCACCTTGCTCGAGCGCCGCCGCAGCCGGACATAGGCGCCGGCCTTGGCGCCATGGCCGTGGACGACATCGGGTTTCAGCTTGCGGATCAGGCCGGCGATGTGGGTCCAGACCATGAAGTCGGCGAAGCGCGGCTCGCGGCGGATCGCCACGCGGTGGACGCCGAGCTTGAGCCGCGGCTCGATCTCGGCAAGCGCCGCATCGGCCCGCGCGCCGCCGGTCAGGCTGTCGGCGACGATGCCGACATGGTGGCCGCGTTCGATCTGGCCGTTGGCGACGTCGAGGATGTGACGAATGATGCCGCCGACCGGGGCACGCACCACGTGCAGGATGCGAAGTGGCGGTTGCTGGGTTTGATCCTGCGCCATCGATCAGAACCAGCGCTCGCCGACGAACACGGTGTCACCCGGGCCGATGGGCGTGCCCAGCGGAGCAACGAAGCGGCCTGCGCCGGATGCATCGGTGTGGGTGAGGGTGACCTCGTCGCGCCTGGCGCGCGGCGAGAAGCCGCCGGCGATCGCGACCGCGCTTTCGACCGTCATGTTGGGCACATAGGGATATTGGCCGGGGGCCTGGACTTCGCCGAGGATGAAGAACGGCCGGTAGGCCTCGATCTCGACCGAGACCGACGGCTCGCGGATGTAGCCGTTGCGCAGCCGAGCAGTGATCTCGGCGGCAAGCCGGGCAGGGGTGCGGCCGCGCGCCGGCACCGAGCCGATCAGCGGCATGGTGATCGCGCCGGCGGCGTCGATCGCATAGGCGTTGGTCAGCCCTTCCTGGCCATAGACCACAACGCGGAGCTTGTCGCCGGGGCCGAGATTATAGCCCTCGCGCGTCGGCGCGGGATCGGCATAGGCCGCGGGCGCAGCATACGCCATCGAATCGAGGCCGGGGTCGCTGGCGACCGGCGACGTTCGGCCCACGCAGCCCGACAGCGCGAGCGCAGTGACCAGGCAAATAAGGGGAGCGCGCAGATCGCGCATGTGAGGAATCCCGAGACAAGATCGGCCCCGATTAACGGCACTCATGGTTAACAAAGAATGACGGGGCGAGTGGTGGCGACCATGCCCGTCAACCCCACCGATTAACCCAGCGGCAACCTTAATGGACTGTAATCGCCCCATTGAGATGGAGTCGCGGTGTCCGCGGGGGTTCGTTATGCGTTTTGCATTCTGGCGTAGAGGCAAGGATAAGGCCGTCGTGCAACGGGCGTTGCCGAAGTCTGCGCCCGTCGCCGACGAAGCTGTCGTGAAGCCGGCTGCGCCCAAGCCTGCTCCTGACAAGCCTGCTCCTGACAAGCCGGCCCGTCCGGCGGAGACGGCCGATCTCGACCTGCACGTGCTCGGCCGCGCGCTGGCGCGCAAGCGCGGCTGGATCATTGTGCCGACGGTGCTGGTGTTCGCGTTGTCGCTTGCCGCGGTCAACATCGTGACGCCGCGCTACAAGTCGGAAGCGCGAATCCTGATCGATAATCGCGAGAACGCCTTCCTGCGTCCGAACGGCGAGCGCGACCTGGAACGCACCTCGCTCGACGCCGAGGCGGTGACGAGTCAGGTGCAGCTGCTGCTGTCGCGCGATCTCGCGCGCGACATCATCAAGAAGAACAAGCTGGCCGAGCGTCCGGAGTTTGATCCGGTGCTGCGCGGCTTTTCGCCGCTGAAGTCGCTGCTGGCGCTGTTCGGCATCGGCCGTGATCCGTTCAGCCTGACGCCGGAAGAACGGGTGCTTGATTCATATTACGAGCGCTTCCAGGCTTTTGCGGTCGACAAGTCGCGGGTCATGGTGATCGAGTTCCAGTCGGAAGATCCCGAGCTTGCGGCGCGCGTCGCCAACTCGATTGCCGACGGTTATCTCGTGCTGCAGCAGGCCGCGCGACAGGACCAGGCCAAATCCGCCAGCACATGGCTGCTCGGCGAGATCGACAAGCTGCGCACCAAGGTCGCGGACGCGGATTCGCGCGTCGAGGAATTCCGCTCGAAGTCGAGCCTGTTCGTCGGCACCAACAACATCCCGCTGTCGAACCAGCAGATGGGTGAGCTGAACACGCAGCTCAACAATGCCCGCGCGCTGAAGGCGGATGCCGAGACCAAGGCGCGGCTGATCCGGGAGATGCTTCAGGGCGGCAAGCCGATCGAGGCTTCCGAGGTCCTCAATTCCGAGCTGATCCGCCGGCTGGCCGAACAGCGCGGCACGCTGCGCGCGCAGCTTGCCGAGCAGTCGTCGACGCTGCTCGACAACCATCCGCGCATCAAGGAATTGAAGGCGCAGATCGCCGATCTCGACCGGCAATTGCGCGAGGAAGCCGGCAAGGTTTCGCGCTCGCTGGACAATGACGCCCGCGTCGCCGATGGCCGTGTCATGGCGTTGCAGGCGAGCCTGGACCAGTCGAAGAGGCAGGCATCGTCTAGCAATAGCCAGGACGTGCAACTGCGCGGGCTGGAGCGCGAAGCCAAGGCGCAGCGCGACCTGCTGGAGGCCTATCTCGCCAAGTATCGCGAGGCGACGGCGCGCGAGAACATCGAGGCCGCGCCGACCGACGGTCGCATCATCTCGCGCGCCTCGGTTTCGAATACGCCGGCCTATCCGAAGAAGCTGCCGATCGTGCTGATCGCGACGCTGGCGACGCTGCTGCTGTCGTCCGGCATCATCATCACCGGCGAGCTGCTGCGCATCTCCGCGCCCGGTGCGGTTGGCCGCGCCTTCGCGCCGGCGGCCGCCGTGATCAGGCGCCGCGAGCCGGTCATGGATGCCGCAACCGTGGACCAGCCCGCGCCGGCGCTGCCGCCTGAACCCGCGCTCGCATCGCCGGTCGCGCCGAGGCCGGCGGTGGAGCCCGAACTGCCGCTGGAGCCTGCGGCTGCCTATGAACCTCCGGCGCCGCCTGAGTCAGCCCAGACCGCCGACGAGATCGATGAGCTCGCCGAGCGCCTCGTCGCCGCCGGTCCCGCCGCCCACAAGGTCACCGTGCTCGGCCCGGCTGCGGCTGATAGCGTTACGCTGACCGCCCTGACGCTGGCGCGTCTGATGGCGCGCCAGGTCAAGGTCGTCGTCGTCGATCTCGTCGCGTCCTCGCCGGTGTTGACGTCGGCGACCGTCGATCCCGGGGCGCCGGGCCTTGCCGAGCTGATGCAGGGCGAGGCGACCTTCGCGCAGATCATCACCAAGGATCGGCAGTCGCGTGTTCAGATCGTCAGCGCCGGGCGTCCGGGCTTCGATCGCTCGCATCTGCAATCGCCGCGGCTCGCCCTTGCGATCGATGCGCTGCTCAGGGTCTACGACCACGTGCTGCTCGACGCCGGTTCGGCCGTCGACCTGCCGGCCGAACTGCTGACCGCGAAGGCGCAGGCGGTCGTCGTGCCCGACGCCGCCATGGCGCAGGATGCCCGCCACTCGATGGTCGAGCAGCTCAGGGCGGTCGGCTTCGCCGAGGTGACGATGCTGAGCAAGCCCTGCGCGGCGTCGGAAGCGGTCGCGAGGGGCCCGCGGGTGGTCGCCGCCTGAGCGCCACCGTCAGCCCGTCGGGGTAAATCCGGTCGCCCGCACGATCCCTTTCCAGCGATCGCATTCGGTGGCGAGCAGTTGCGCAAAGTTATTCATCGCGATTGCGTCGACGTCGACCGACAGTTTGGCCATGCCGGATTTGACCTCGTCGGTGCGCAATGACGCCTGGATCGCGCTGTTGAGTTGCGCGACAATTGCCGCGGGCGTCTTTGCCGGCAGGAAGATGCCGAACCAGGTCACGTCCTGAAGCCCAGGGTAACCGGCTTCCGCCACCGTCGGCACATCGGGAAGAGATTTGAGACGGCTGGGACCGGTCGTCGCCAGAGCGCGAAGCTGTCCGGATTGGACCTGGCCCAGCAGGCTGTCGATCGGCATCACCGCCGACGCGATCTCGCCCTTCAGGAGATCCTGCACCGCCCCTCTGCCCGCTGTCGCTTCATTTGTGCTGCCGGCTCGCCGCAACCGGCCGCTTCATCACCATGCTGCCGGGCTCGGTCGCGCAGTTTGCCGGCGGCGATCTCGGGCTGAAGGTGCTTCCGGTTCAGCTTCCGCGGGCGGCCGCCGTCTCGGCGGCGATCGTCACGCTGAAGGGCCGCACCCTGGGCCCGACCGCCGAGATATTCATCGCCTGCATCCGTGAGATCGCGAAGGCGGCCGCGAGCAAGGCGGCCGCCGGCAGGTGACGGGCATTACAGGCGCCGTTCCCTTCCGGTGCAGGCGCCCGGTGCCTAGTGCGCCATCATCGGTTCGCGCGCGGTTCGCTCGAGCACCGGATCGATCCGCAGCCTGATCGTGACCAGCGCGCCGATCAGTCCCATCACGGCGAGCAGCAGCAGGCCCGCCGTGAAGCTGCCGGTCAGGTCCTTCAGATAGCCGACGGCGAATGGGCCGGCGAAGCCTGACAGGTTGCCGAGCGAGTTGATCGCGGCAATGCCTGCCGCCGCCGAGGCGCCGGTCAGGATGCCGGCCGGCATCGGCCAGAACATCGGCGGCACGGCTGACACGCCGATCTGCGCAAGGCAGAGCAGGGCGACGATCAGCACCGGATTCGACACCAGCCCGGCAAGGCCGATGCCGACGGCGGCGAGCGTCAGTGCGCCGGCGACATGGTATCGCCGCTCGCCGGTCTTGTCGGAATGGCGGCCGAGCAGCACCATGCCGACCGCGCCGAACACGAAGGGCAGGGCCGCGATCAAGCCGGTCTGGGTGTCGGTGACGCCAAACGCCTTGATGATGGTGGGCAGGAAGAATGCGACGCCGTAGCTTGCCGCGTTGAGGCAGAAATACACGAAGGCGCAGGCAAGGACCCGCGAGTCGGTGAGCGACTGCAGAACGGAAATGTGCTCCACGGCCTCGGTTTGCTGCCGCTCGCGCTCAAGCGTGGTCTGGATCCACTTGACCTCGTCGGGCTGCAGCCAGCTTGCCTGGCGCGGAAAGTCCGGCAGGAAGGTCAGGACAGCGAAGCCGACCAGGACCGACGGCAATGCCTCGCAAACGAACAGCCACTGCCATCCGGTCAGGCCGGCGCCCGACAGGTTGAGCAGCAATCCCGAGATCGGCGCCCCGATGATGCTCGAGATCGGGATCGCCAGCATGAACAGGCTGATGACGCGCGCGCGGTACACCGACGGGAACCAGAGCGTCAGATAGAAGATGATGCCGGGGAAGAAGCCGGCTTCGCAGGCGCCGAGCAGGAGGCGCAGGAAGTAGAAGATCCATTCGCTCGACAGGCCGCTCGCCGCTGACATCTGCGGGATGAAGGCAAATGCGGCCGAGACGATGCCCCAGCTGATCATGATGCGGGCAATCCAGCGCCGTGCACCGAACCGCTCCAGCAGGATGTTGGAGGGCACCTCGAAGAAGAAGTAGCCGATGAAGAACAGGCCGGCGCCGAGCCCGTAGGCGGCCTCGCTGAGGCCGAGCGCCGCGTTCATGTGCAGCTTGGCGAAGCCGACATTGACGCGATCGAGATAGGCCACGAAGTAACACAGGATGAGGAACGGAATCAGCCGCCGCATCATCTTCCCGATCGCGCGCTTCTCGACATCGTCGCTCATCGTTCCCGTCCCTTCCTGTTTTTCGATTCGGCAGACGATCACTGCGCTGTTCGGGGCGGCATCTGGCGCACCCGCAGCGGTTCGTCGCGTTGCCCTTGCAAGTCCCATTCATTGTTGTGTAATCGACGGCCGCGTGACTAATGGCATTTGGGAATGGAGCCACGGCGAAACTTTCATGATGCACCGCGGTATAAGCGCGGGAACCCTGGAGCATTTTCCAGCGAAGTGGCTGCCGGTTCGCTCAAGAAAACGCGTCCAAGCAGATCTGGAGCCCGTTCCGGTTTAATCGGAACGAAAAAGGTTCTTCCGGGCAGAATGGTGGCGGGCCGTGATCAATAATCTGAAACTGCGCCAGCTGCGCCTGCTGGTCGCTCTCGACAATGAGCGAAAGTTGCAGCTCGCCGCCGAGCGGTTGAACATCACCCAGTCCGCGGCATCGAAGATGCTCGCCGAAATCGAGGCGCTGGCGCGGGTTCCCTTGTTCGAGCGCACCGCGCGCGGCGTCGAACCGACGGCCTATGGGTCGATCCTGATCCGTGGCGGCAAAAGCGTGCTGGCCGATCTCGACCAGGTCACCGACGAGTTCGCGGGCTACAAATCCGGTGAGCTCGGCACCGTGTCCGTTGGTACAGTCGCCAAGCCGAGCATCGATCTCGTCGTCGACGTGATCCAGTATCTTGGCGAGAAGCTGCATCGGGTGAACATCTCGCTCGACGTCAGCACCAGTCCGCCATTGATCTCACGTCTGCTGGCGCTCGAGTTCGATTTCGTCGTCGCCCGGATTCCCGCCGGCATCGATCCCCGGCAATTCGACTATTACGAGATCGGCGCGGAGGAGGCGGTGCTGCTCGTTCGTGCGGAGCATCCGTTGGCCGGCCGCGAGACGGTCGAGCTGGAGGACATGGCCGACCAGCAATGGATCTGCCAGCCGCGCGAATCCTTCATGCGCCAGGCGCTCGAGAGGCTGTTCATGAGCCGTGGCGTGACGCCGCCACGTCGGGTCATCAACACCGAGTCGTTTTTCGCCTCGGTCGGAATTGCCGCGGGCATCGACGCGATCGTGCCGGTCCCCATGCTGGTGTTCGATCTGGTCGATCCGCAGCGGTTCAAGGTGCTGCGCCTGCGCGACAGGCTGTTGTTGGAGAATTACGGCCTGATCAAGTTGCGCAAGCGTGCGCTGTCACCCGCCGCGGCATTGTTGTTCGACGCGATGAAGCGGCTCGGCGTACCGAGTGTCGGCGCAGAGCAGGACGACGCGGCGAGCTGAGTGCTCAGCGGAACATGCTGCGCAGGTTCTGGGCAATCTCGAACAGCGCCGGATTTTGCTTCACAGCGCGCTTGGCGCGATTGATGGCCGACAGCGCACTGGCCGCCGGCTTGCCGCGCAGGCTGAGCGGAATGAAGCTGTCGACAACGGCTTCATCGTCCTTGCAGAACAGCCGCTTGTACTCGTCCGAGCCGATGCCGAGATCCAGAGCGCGGTAGTTCAGACCGGCATGGCGATCGATGATATCGCGCATCAGGATCAGGCCGGGGCTGAACTTGGAATTGGCCGACATCGTGTAGGTGTTGAACATCATCGAGAAGCGATGACCGTCGGACACGCCGGCGAAGATCGCGATCACTTCTTCGTCGCACTCCAGCGCGTGGATGTCGATCGCATAGCCGTTGCCGTCGGCGCGCGGCGCGAGGCAGGCGGCACGAATGAACGGCTCGATGCCCGGCTCGGCGAACACGTTCGGCAGCTTCTGCTCCGCCATGCGCTGCGGCTTGACGCGGAAGAACCAGTCGAGCAGGCGGCAGACATCGGCGCTCTCGCTCGCGACGTAATAGCGGTAGCCGGGCAGCGCCTGCAGCTTGCGTTCCTTGCCCTTGAGGCGGCGGCGGAACGAGTTGCTGATCAGCGCCGCGGGCGCCGCGCCGGGCTCGATCGCCAGCACCGGGCAGTCGTTGACCGAAGGCTGGTGCGGCAGCAGCGCCAGCGGATTCGGCAGGTCCTGCCAGCGCAGCGGCTGCTGGCAGAGCACGAGCGCGTCGGCGCGGGAGCGTTCGGTGATCGATTCGATCAGAGCCGCGATATCGGCTTCCGTCGCGTTAGCGGCGAAATCCCTCTCGCACAGCGCCATGTTGAAGGTTGCGTGCTTGCCGCCCATGAAGCTCGCACAGTTCGCGCCGAGGCGGGACTCGATTGCGAGCGGCAACAGCAGCAGCGGCCGGCGTTCGCTGTCATGCGCGACGACGATGAAGGGCCGCAGGCCCTCGCGCTCGCCGACCTGGCGCTGCCAGCTGGCGAGGAAATCGAACCGCTGATAGGGCGTGTAGCTGTGCTGCGATGTCTCGAAGCTGCGCCAGGTGGCCTCGGCCGCGGTGAGATCATGAAAGATGTCGACGCCGGCAACGCGGATTGCGTTAGGCCACGCCCGCGTCTCAGCCGTCTGGCCTTCGATTGCCGCCGCCATGGTCATCTCGGAACCCAAATTTTTTTAGGTATTAATTTACAGTTCTCGGCTGGGCCGACCTTCGCAGGGAAATGTCAACAAAGAGTAATAACAATGCCGTGGCGGTGTGCGGGAACCGCCTGACAAGGACGGGGATCTTGGCGCCGGACAGCGGGATTTTACGACGGGCCCGAATGGAGCTCGCGTATTTCAGTGGCGTCTTCAAGCTGCGGGAACGCGAGAGCGGCGGCGCCGGGGTGATCCTGCGCTTCGCCCGCGTTCGTCCCGCGCGACGCGGCCGGTTTCAGCCGCTGAAGTCCCAGGAGATCACGCCGGCTTTCCTCGATCGCACGATCCGCGCGCTGAAACGCTGGCAGTATGACATCGTCGGAATCGACGAGGCTTGCCGCCGCGCGGTGACCTTGCCGGAGCGCCGGCGCTTTGCCTGCCTGACCTTTGACGGCGCCAGCAAGGACATCGTCACCCATGCCTGGCCGGTGCTCATGAGGCACCGCGTCCCCTTCACCCTGTATCTGCCGACGGCTTTCCCGGATGGTGTGGGCGCGGCGTGGTGGCTGGCGCTCGAGGACATCATCGCCCGCGAGAGCCGCATCGGCCTCATGGTCGACGGCAGGGAACGGCACTTCGCGGTCTCGACGCTGTCGGACAAATACGAGCTGTTCGATTTCCTGTCCGGCTGGCTGCGCAAGCTGCCGCCGTCGGACCTGTCGTACGCGCTGAACGATCTCGCCAGGCGCTATTCGGCCGACGCGGCCCAATTGTCACGCAATGCGTCACTCGACTGGCAGGATCTGGCGAAGCTTGCCGCCGATCCAAACGTGACGTTCGGCAGCGCCACCGTGAACTATCCGGCACTGTCAAGCCTCAGGGATGCCGACGCGCAGCGCGAGATGGCGATGGGCAACGCGGTGGCCGAGAGCGCGCTTGGGCGGCAGGTCAGGCATTTCGCATTCCCGTTCGGGGACCGCGATGCATTCGGCCGTCCGCATGTCGTGATGGCCGAGGAGGCCGGCTTTGCCAGCGCGGTGTCGACCATACCAGGGGTCGTCGAGGCGCAGCGGCGCACCAACCTCCACGCGCTGCCGCGCATCGCATGGGACGGCCGCGTGCGCTCATTGCGGATGATGCGGGTGTTGCTGTCGGGTGTGATGTTCGCGCCGGTACGGCCGACGCGCAGTGCGCGCGACCAGAACGCTACCTAAAGCGCGATGAGATTAGGTTGAATCGCCATCGCGCTTTAGCTCCTTGTTTGAGCATGATCTTTTCGGAAAACCGCTTCGCACTTTTCCGGATCATGCTTTAGGCGCGATCGGGCCGCGACATCCAGGCGACGATCGGCATCGCCGGCAGCACCCAGCCGAGGCCGGCGACGACGTAGAAGATCGCCTGCAGCAGCCCCGAATTGGCAAGCCACGGCGTCTGGGCGACCGTCATGCCCAGCAGCGACCACACCACCACCAGGATCAGCAGGAAGATGGTTCCGAGCAGTTTGCGGGTGCGTATGGCCATGGCGGATATTTGCAACTCGTGATCCAGGGCGTTTTCGCGCGAAGCGGGCACCGGCTGCGCAAAGAAAACGCGTCAAAACAACATTCTGGAGCTTCCTTCCGGCTTGATCGGAACGAGGCTCCGGGCGGCGCTTGCGCCGCGGGCGCGGCGGACTATAAGGGGCCCGAAAATCCAATCAAGTCAGGGCGAAATGGCCGGTATTTCCGCAAAGACATCGCAGCTCCGCGCCGTCAGGGTCTGGCTGGTCGCGGTGGCCGCCCTGATCGCCCTGATGGTCTTGGTCGGCGGCGCCACCCGGCTCACGGAGTCCGGCCTGTCGATTGTCGAATGGAAGCCGGTGACCGGCACGCTGCCGCCGCTGACCGAGGCGCAGTGGACCCAGGCTTTCGAGGGCTACAAGAGGATCCCGCAATATCGCGAACTCAACGCCGGGATGACGCTCGAGCAATTCAAGACGATCTTCTGGTGGGAGTGGAGTCACCGGCTGCTTGGCCGCGTGATCGGCGCGGCCTATCTGCTGCCGTTCCTGTATTTCTTGTGGCGCGGCGCGGTGAGCGGCGAGCTCGGCAGGCGGCTGTGGGTAATTTTCGGCCTCGGCGCGCTGCAGGGCGGCGTCGGCTGGTGGATGGTCGCGTCCGGCCTCTCGGAACGCATCGAAGTATCGCAGTATCGGCTGGCGACGCATCTGGTGCTGGCGCTGCTGATCTTCGCGGCGATCGTCTGGACGCTGCGGCGCCTGACCGACCGTCCGGCCGTGATCGCGCCGCTCAGGCTGAAGCTCACGAGCGCGGTGCTGCTCGTGCTGACCTTCGTGCAGCTCTATTTCGGCGCGCTGGTCGCGGGGCTGCGCGCGGGCAGGGTTTATAATACCTGGCCCGACATCGACGGCGGCTTCATTCCGTCGGCTGACCGGCTTTGGTTCGAGACACCGTGGTGGCGCAATCTGTTCGACAACACGCTGACGGTGCAGTTCGAGCATCGCATGACCGCCTATCTGCTGTTCGCGCTGGCGATCGCACATGCGATCGATGCCATGCGCGCGCGCGCCGGCGGCGCTGTCATCGCGGGGGCCTGGTGGCTGGTGGCGGCGATCACGCTGCAGGCGACGCTTGGCATCCTGACGCTGCTGCATCAGGTGCCGATCGATCTGGCGCTGACGCACCAGGCCGTCGCCATCGTCGTGCTGACGCTCGCGGTGCTGCAGGCCGAGCGCTTCGCCGCGCGCCGGACCGAGCGGGACCAGCCGACCCTCGTTGCGGTCGGCCAGCCCGGTTGATCGATCAGGAGAGATAGTCGAGCCCGATATCGAGCGCGGCCGAGCTGTGGGTCACCCAGCCGACCGAGATCAAATCGACGCCGGTGGCGGCAATCGCCGCGGCCGTCGCCGCCGTGATGCGGCCGGAGGCTTCGGTGATCGCTTTGCCGCGCGCCATGTCCACCGCCTGGCTGAGCTGCTCGGTCGTCATGTTGTCGAGCAGCACCGCGTCGACGCCGAGCGTCAGCGCCTCCTCGAGCTGCGACAGCGTGTCGACCTCGACCTCGATCTTGACGAGATGGCCGGCATTGGCCTTGGCGCGCTCGATCGCGGTGCGGATGCCGCCGGCGAGCGCGATGTGGTTGTCCTTGATCAGCACGGCATCGTCGAGGCCGAAGCGGTGATTGCCGCCGCCGCCGGCGCGCACCGCATATTTCTCCAGCGCCCGCAGTCCCGGCGTGGTCTTGCGGGTGCAGACGATCTGCGCGCGGGTGCCCGCCACGGCCTTGACCAGCGTGGCGGTTGCAGTGGCGACACCGCTCAGATGGCAGAGGAAGTTGAGCGCGGTCCGCTCGGCGGTGAGCAGGCTGCGGGCCGGGCCGTCGATGATCGCGATGACCTGGTCGGGTTCGACCGCGCTGCCATCGGGCCGTTCGGCGCGCAGCGTGATGGCCGGCGATACCGTCTGGAAGGCTGACCGCGCGACGTCGAGCCCGGCGATCACGCCGGGCTGCCGCGCGCGCATCACCAGCCGCGCCTGCTGGCCGGCCGGCACGATCGCGTCCGCGGTGATATCGCCGGCGCGGCCGAGATCCTCGCGCAGCGCAGTCTGCACGATCGGCTCATAGATCAGCGGCAACAGGGGATTGAGGGTCATGACAGGGCACTCCTGGCAAATGGCGTGGATTCGACGATGTCGCGCGCGGCGGCGAGTGCATCGGCGCGGGTAAGGGACGACGGAACGGCCGACGCAGCAGTGTGCGGGAAATCGCTGCGGAAATGGCCGCCGCGGCTTTCCTCACGCCGGATGGCGGCAACCGCGACCATCAATCCGACCAATGCTGCATCGGACGCCGCACTGTGACCGCATGCGAGTGGATAGAGGCTGCGGATCGCGCGGGCGATCCCGTCGCGGTCGCGCAGCACACCGAGGCCTTGGGTGAGGATCGGTCGCACGGCAGAAGGATCGGAAGCCTGTGGCATCGCATCGTCGCGCAGCATGGCGCGCGGGCCCGCACTCACGCTTTCGATACTCTCGGCGACCCAGCGCGCGCAGACGATCGCTTCCATCAGCGAGTTGCTGGCGAGCCGGTTGGCGCCGTGCAACCCGGTGCGCGCGGCCTCGCCGCAGGCCCACAGGCCCTGCACCGTGCTGCGGCCAAAACCGTCAACCGTGATGCCGCCCATGTGGTAGTGAACCGCCGGCCGGATCGGGATCGGATCATGCGCGGGATCGATGCCGGCCATCTTGCAGAACGCGCTGATCACGGGATAGCGCTGGGTAAACTCCGCGCCCGGATGTTCGCGCGCGTCGAGGAAGGTGCGATGTCCCGCGGCGCGGTGGCGCCACACGGCGCGCGCGACGATATCGCGTGGCGCAAGCTCGGCGCCGGGCTGATTGGCCATAAAACGCCGGCCGGTCTCGTCGATCAAGACCGCGCCATCGCCGCGGATCGCCTCGGTCAGCAGCGGCATCGGGCGCGACGGCCCGTCGAACGCAGTCGGATGAAACTGGACGAACTCGATGTCCGACAGTTTTGCGCCGGCATGTGCGGCAAGCGCGAGCCCCTGGCCGAAACATCCGCCGGGATTGGTGCTGTCGGCGAACAACCCGCCGATGCCGCCGGTTGCGATCACCACGCGGTTGGTTGCGATCGTCAGCGCGCCACGGTCGCTCGCTGCAAGCACACCCCTGACCGCATTGTCCTCGATGATCAGCCGGCGCGCCTCGACGCCTTCCAGCAGTGTGATCGACGGCGTCTGGCGGACCGCCGCGATCAGCGCGCGCATGATCTCCCGGCCGGTGCCGTCGCCAGTGGCGTGGACGATGCGGTTGCGGCGGTGTGCGGCCTCGAGCCCGAGGCGCCAGCTGCCGTCGGCGTGCCGGTCGAAGGCGACGCCGAGCCTCGCCAGCTGCTCGACGGCTGCGGGCGCGGCGTGGACGATCCGGCTCGCGGCGGCCGCGTCGCAAAGGCCGGCGCCGGCCGCGAGCGTATCGGCGAGATGCAGGGCAGGGCTGTCATCGGCGCCGACCGGTGCGGCAAGGCCGCCCTGAGCCCACATGCTGGAAGCTTCCGCGCCGAGCGGCGATTTCGACAGCAGCACGACCGGCTCGGGGGCTAGCTGAAGCGCGGTCATCAGCCCGGCGGCACCGCCGCCGATGATCACCGGGCGGCCGTTGAGATCGGAGATATCAATGCTCATATCGCCAGCATCCTTTCGACACTCTTGCGCGCGCGATCGGCGATCGCGGGGTCGATGGTGACCTCGTGCTGGTTGGTCTCCAGCGCGTGACGGATGTTCTTCAGCGTGATCCGCTTCATGTGCGGACAGAGATTGCAGGGGCGGACGAAGTCGACATCGGGATTTCTGGCCGCGATGTTGTCGCTCATCGAGCATTCCGTCAGCAGCACGACGCGCGGCGGACGCTTGGTCTCGACGAACGACTGCATCGCCGCCGTCGACCCCGCAAAGTCCGCCTCGGCGACCACCTCGGGCGGGCATTCCGGATGCGCCAGGACGGTGACATCGGGGTAATTCTCGCGCAGCTGCCGCACGTCATCGGCGGTGAACAGCTCGTGCACCTCGCAGTGGCCCTTCCAGGCGATGATCTTCTTGCTGGTTTGCCTGGCGATGTTCTGCGCCAGATATTCATCAGGGAGCATGATGACGCGCTCGGCGCCGAGCGATTCAACGACCCTTAGCGCATTGCCCGACGTGCAGCAGATGTCGGACTCCGCCTTCACCGCGGTCGAGGTGTTGACGTAGGCGACCACGGGCGCATCCGAATAGCGCGCGCGCATCAGCCGCACGTCCTGCGCCGTGATGGAATCCGCCAGCGAGCAGCCGGCTTTGAGGTCGGGGATCAGCACGGTCTTGGCCGGATTAAGCAGCTTTGCCGTTTCGGCCATGAAATGCACGCCGGCGAGCACGATGACATCGGCATCGACCTTGGTCGCCTCACGCGCGAGCAACAGGCTGTCGCCGACGATATCGGCGACGCCATGGAAGATCTCCGGCGTCTGATAGTTGTGCGCCAGCACCACCGCATTGCGGCGGCGTTTCAGCGCAAGGATCGCATCGACGTCCTCGGCGAAAGTCGCCCATTCGAACGGCGGGATGACGCGCTTGACGCGCTCATAGAGCGGCGCGGTGCGGGTGAGCAGATCGGTATCGAGTGCAACCATTTATACTCTCCGTGAGCATAAGATGGCTTATACTTATCCTGAGCATAAGGCGTGTCAAGTGCGCGAAAGCGGGAGCTTGGTGCCGGCGACAGCCCGCTCGGCCAGCACGGCATGGCGGAAGCGGAATAGCTTGGCCGGCCGGCCGACGGTATCGGCGGCCATTGCGCCAGTCTCTTCAACGAGTTCCTGCTGCTCGATCAGCCGGCGGAAGTTCTGTTTGTGGACCAGCCGGCCTGCGAGCGCCTCAACACTGCGTTGCAGTTGCAGCAGGGTGAACTCGGCCGGCATCAGCTCGAATACCACCGGACGGTATTTGATCTTGGCGCGCAGCCGCGCGATCCCGGTCGCGAGAATGCGGCGATGATCCGCCGTCATCGGCTTGCCCGGCACGACCGGCGCCTCGTGGCCATGCCCGCGTCCGGCTTCCGGGATCAGCGCGGCCTCGTAGAGCAGCTCATAGCGCTGCAGTACCAGCTCCTCGTTCCAGTCGCGATCGTCGAGGCCAAAGGTGATGGCGCAGCGCTGCCAGCGCTCGCGCTGCAGCGTCGGTGACGGCGCGGCCTTCGCCCAAGTTTTCAGCTTCGGCGCGATCGTCTTGGCCAGGAAGGCCGGCGCGCCGGCGCGATGATCCTCCCAAGGGAAGTAGTCGTACCAGCCGGACCAGTGCGCCTCAAAGCCTTCGCCGACACGATCCTCGCGGGTCAGGCCGAGATAGCTGATCGAGACGCTGTGCGGCCCCTTGGCATCACCGGAGCGGCCGCGGTCGGCAAAGGTGTAGAGCTGCTCGACATAGCCGAGCGGGTGGCCGGTCTGCGCTTCGACCCAGGCCCGCAGCGCGGTCTGCAGCGAGCGATGGGTGAACTCGAACGGGCCGCTCGGCAGCGCGGAGCCGCCGGCGATAGTCATGATCTTCGGCGTGCCCTCGGTGACGGCGACCAGCACCGCGACGAGATCGGCGGTCACCGCGTTCCCCGAAGCCGGTGCGCTGGATTTCTGCGGCGATCTGGCCACGCGATCGTTCCGCGCTAGCAGTAGCCGTAGACGCCGCAGGCGTAGGGCAGGCGATCCCAATAGGTCACGTAGGCACCGCCGTAATACGGGCCGAAATAGTTGTAGGAGTGCCAGTTGCCGTAATAGCCGGGCAGCGACGACGACCCCGGCAGCAGCGGTTCGCCGGGCACGAACGGGATGTACGGCTCGGAATTGAGCGGGATCACCACGGGCTGCTCGACGACCACAAGCTGTCGTCCGCGCCGCACATAGGTCGGCGATGTGATGGTGGTGCGGTAGGCGTAATGCCGGCGCGGCAGGCCCGCCGGCAGCTGGCGCGCAGCCTTGACGGTCGCGCTCTTGGCGACGGCCGGGCCGTCGGCGGCGTCAGCAGGCGGGATCGCAAATAATGCGATCGCGAGCGGCAATGTCCAGCGCAGCATCAATGGTCTCCCGAATCAACGGAGCCTATCACTGACACTTTAAGCCGGATTGAACGTTAACGAGAGGCCCGTCGGTATTAAGCGTTAACGGGAGGTCCGTCGCTTTGGGCAAGCTTCCGGAGCGATGCGGCGCACCGCTCCGGAACAATTGCGGGATCAGGCGCGCAGGGCCTGGTCGAGGTCGGCGATCAGGTCTTCCTTGTCCTCGATGCCGATCGAAAGCCGTACCACCTCGGGCGCCGCGCCCGACTTCACCTTGGCGGCGTCGTCGAGCTGGCTGTGGGTGGTGGAGGCCGGATGGATCACCAGCGAGCGGGTGTCGCCGACATTGGCGAGATGCGAGAACAGCTGCAGGTTCGACACCAGATTGACGCCCGCGTCATAGCCGCCCTTCAGGCTGAAGGTGAACACCGCGCCGGCGCCTTTCGGCGCGTATTTGCGCTGCAAGGCGTTGTACCTGTCGCCGGGCAGGCCGGCATAGTTCACCGCCGACACGGCGGGGTGGGTGGAGAGGAATTCCGCCACCGCCTTGGCGTTGTCGCAGTGCTTCTGCATGCGCAGCGGCAGCGTCTCGATGCCGGTCAGGATCATGAAGGCGTTGAACGGCGACAGCGCGGGGCCGAGGTCGCGCAGGCCAAGCACGCGGCAGGCGATCGCGAAGGCGAAGTTGCCGAAGGTCTCCTGGATCCGGATGCCGTGATATTCCGGGCGCGGCTCGCTCAGCATCGGATATTTGTTGTCCTTCGACCAGTCGAAGGTGCCGGCATCGACGATGATGCCACCGAGCGAGTTGCCGTGACCGCCGAGAAACTTGGTCAGGGAGTGCACGACGATGTCGGCGCCGTGATCGATCGGCTTGATCAGATAGGGCGAGGCCAGCGTGTTGTCGACGATCAGCGGCACGCCGGCCTTGCGCGCAACGGCCGCGATCGCCTCGATATCAGTGATGCTGCCGGCCGGGTTGGCGATCGACTCGATGAAGATCGCCTTGGTGTGCGGCGTAACCGCGCGCTCGAAGCTTTCGATCTCATCGGGATCGGCCCAGGCCACATTCCAGCCAAACGCCTTGAACGCATGCGTGAACTGGTTGATCGAGCCACCATAGAGCTTGCGTGCCGCGATGATCTCATCGCCGGGCTTCAACAGCTGCTGCAGCACGACGAGCTGCGCCGCGTGCCCGGAGGCGACGGCGAGCGCCGCGGTGCCGCCTTCAAGGGCTGCGACACGTTCCTCGAGCACGGCATTGGTCGGGTTGCCGATGCGGGTATAGATGTTGCCGAATGCCTGCAGGCCGAACAGCGAGGCCGCATGGTCGGCGTCGTTGAAGACGAATGACGTGGTCTGGTAGATCGGCGTCGCCCGCGCGCCGGTGGTGGGATCAGGCTGCGCGCCGGCGTGCACGGCGAGGGTGGAAAATCCCGGAAGGCGATCGGTCATTCTTTAGTATCCTGTTGTGGCCTGGTCGAAACGCGCGGCATGCTGATGGCGGCGGCGCCCGCCGTCAAGCGAGTTGGGCACATCGCCAGTTTCTGGAGGGGCATCCCGCGCTATACCGGATGATCGCAGCGATTATTCCGCCGCGATGTCAGGTCGTCTCGGTTTTGTTCTTTGCCGCGCGGTCGGATGCCGCAGTCTGACCGCCGCCGAAGCTCGTGCGATTGAGCGACAGCCGCATGCCCTGCGTCGGGATCGGCGCGCGCTTGGAACTCAGCGTGCGCGAGTTGACGCCCATCCACGAGATCTCCGACGACAGCCGGCCATACTCGATCTTCGGGCAGCGGTTCATCACCACCTTGAGGCCCGCGGCTTCCGCCTTCTCGGCGGCGGCATCGTCGCGCGCGCCAAGCTGCATCCAGATCACCTTCGGCAGCGGTGACAATTTCAGCGCCTCCTCGACGACGGGCATGATGTGGCTCGAATTGCGGAAGATGTCGATCATGTCGATCGGGCGATCGATGTCCGCAAGCGAGGCGACGAATGCCTTGCCCATCAGCGTCTTGCCGACATGGCCGGGGTTGACCGGGATCATGTCGTAGCCGCGCTGCGCCAGATATTTGAATGCGAAATAGCTCGGCCGCACATTGACCGGCGAGGCGCCGACCATCGCGATGGTCTTGACGTTGTTCAGGATGCTGCGGATGTAATTGTCGTCGTAGGCGTCGTGATTCATTTTTCTTCCGGGTTTGTCATTCCGGGGCTCGCGCAGCGAGAACCCGGAATCTCGAGATTCCGGGTCTGGTGCTAACGCACCATCCCGGAATGACGACCTCAGGTCGTCACTTGTCCTGCCACTTCGGATCGCGCTTCTCGATGAAGGCGCCGATGCCTTCCTCGGCGTCGCGCGCCATCATGTTCTCGGTCATCACCTCGGCGGCGAAGCGATAGGCGTCGGCGAGGTTCATCTCGGCCTGGCGATAGAACGCTTCTTTGCCGAGCTTGACGGTGTAGGCCGATTTCAGCGCGACCTTCTCGGCCAGCGCGATCGCGGCGTCGCGTTCGGTGCCCGCGGATACCACGCGGTTGACGAGGCCGATGCCCAGCGCCGTTGCCGCCGAGACCGGCTCTCCGGTCAGCAGCATCTCCATCGCCTGCTTGCGCGGCACGTTGCGCGACAGCGCGACCATCGGCGTCGAGCAGAACAGCCCGATGTCGACGCCCGGCGTCGCGAACGCCGCCGCTTCGGAGGCGACCGCGAGGTCGCAGCTTGCGACGAGCTGGCAGCCGGCCGCGGTGGCGATGCCCTGGACGGATGCCACCACCGGCTTCGGCAGGCGCACGATGGCCTGCATCATCGCGCTGCAGGCGTTCATGATTTGCGCGAAATAGGCGCGGCCGCGGTCGGCATCGCTACGGCGCCCGGTAAGCTCCTTGAGGTCGTGGCCGGCGCAGAACGCCGGGCCGTTGGCGGCGAGCACGACGGCACGGATGCGCTTGTCGTCACTGATCTCGTTCAGTGCGGCGTGCAGCTCGCCGATCAGGCCCTCGGAGAGGCTGTTGCGCGCTCCGGGGCGATTGAGCGTTAGTAGCGCGATACTGCCGACGGTCTCACGCAGCAGGATCGGCTGGTGTTGCGGCGCTTCGGCGCGGGCGGCTTGGGCGGACATGGTGAAATTCCACTTTGGTCTCTGTGACAACTTAATGTAACAGGCAGGCTGAAGCGAGGGCAGGGACGGCATGGCGACTGCGAAAATGAGCGTGGCTGAGGTGGAAGAGTTCCTGCGGAGGGAATTCCCGCAGGCGTTCGTCCACGACGATGTCCGGATCGAAAGCGCCGACGGCGAGACCGCCCTGCTGCGCCAGCGCTTTAGCGAGCGCATGCTGCGGCCGGGCGGTACGGTGTCCGGGCCGACCCTGATGGGCCTGGCAGATTTCGCGATGTACGTGGTGCTGCTGTCGGCGATCGGACCGGTCGGCCTTGCCGTGACCACCAACCTCAACATCAACTTCCTGCGCAAGGGCCAGCCGGGGCAGGACGTGCTCGCGGTGGCGAGGCTACTCAAGCTCGGCAAGCGGCTCGCGGTCGGCGAGGTCAACCTGCTGTCCGGCTCGTCTCCCGATCCGATAGCCCATGTCACGGCGACCTATTCCATTCCAAATCAATAGGCTTTTCTACGGTATTATTGTACCATATTTGCAAGCCGTTGTTTTTTCTGATGTAATTTGAGCGCGTGGGCGTTGACGCGCGATCGCGGCTTCTCTAGAAAGCTGCCCAGTTCGGCGCATACGGCGCCGATTTCTTTTTCACGGATTTCACACATGAGCACGTTCTCGGCCAAGCCCGCCGAAGTGACGAAGAAGTGGGTCGTGATCGACGCCAAGGGTCTGGTCGTCGGTCGTCTCGCCACGCTCGTCGCGATGCGCCTGCGCGGCAAACACCTGCCCACCTACACCCCGCATGTCGATTGCGGCGACAACGTCATCATCGTCAACGCCGCGCATGTGGTGCTGACCGGTCGCAAGCGCGACCAGAAGACCTACTACAAGCACACCGGCTTCATCGGTGGCATCAAGGAGCGCACCGCAAAGCAGATCCTCGAGGGTCGCTTTCCCGAGCGCGTCGTCGAGAAGGCGATCGAGCGCATGATCCCGCGCGGTCCGCTCGGCCGCATGCAGATGGGCAATCTGCGCGTCTATCCGGGTGCCGATCATCCGCATGAAGCGCAGAGCCCCGAGAAGGTCGATATCGCTTCCCTGAATCGCAAGAACACGAGGGCCGCATAATGTCCGATACGTTGCAGTCCCTCGACCAGCTCTCGCAGGTCAAGCCGGCCGCGCCCGACGCGCCGAAATACGTCAAGAAGGTCGACAAGTACAACCGCGCCTACGCCACCGGCAAGCGCAAGGACGCGGTCGCCCGCGTCTGGGTCAAGCCGGGCTCCGGCAAGATCTCGGTCAACACCCGCGAGTTCGAAGTCTACTTTGCCCGCCCGGTGCTGCGCATGATGATCCAGCAGCCGCTGGTCGCTGCCGCCCGCAACGGCCAGTACGACGTGATCTGCACCGTCGCCGGCGGCGGTCTCTCCGGCCAGGCTGGTGCTGTCCGACACGGCATCTCAAAGGCGCTGACCAACTTCGAGCCCGAGTTGCGCGGCGTCCTCAAGAAGGGCGGCTTCCTGACCCGCGACAGCCGCTCGGTCGAGCGCAAGAAGTACGGCAAGGCGAAGGCCCGCAAGTCCTTCCAGTTCTCGAAGCGCTAATTCGAGTTCTAAAATTCGCGGCAATTGCCGCGGGCATCGAGTTGCAAAGGGCGCCGCGAGGCGCCCTTTTTGCTGCGTCCAACCGGCCGTGCTTCCGCGAATTAGCGCAGTTTTTCATGAAAACTTGCGTGTGCGTGCAAACGAAATTGGAACTCGCACCTTCTAGCTTGCGGGCTCGCAGTGGCGCTGCATCACCGTATTTATTTGCGCCTGCGAACGTTGCATCACACCGGGCTGGGGTGAGTTCATGTCGTTCGATCCATCGACACTTTATTTGTTCGCCACCATGGTCGCGGGCATGCTCGGCGCCATGCTGTGGTTGTTCGGCAGGCAGGAGAACATTTCCGCGCTGAAATGGTGGGGCACCGCCTATCTGCTCGGCGCGGCCTCGGTCGCGGTCTGGACGGTCGGCAGTTCGACCCTCGATCCGATGGTTCTGCTGGGCCTCAATGCGATCGGTTTCGCCGCCTGCGGCCTAGTCTGGAATGCCGCGCGCATTTTCCACGGCCGCAAGGCCAATCTGCTGGGCCTCGTGCTCGGCCCGATCGCATGGATCGGGGCGGTGACGACGGTTGAGGATCCTGCGATGCGCCTGACGATCGGCGCCGGGATCGTCGCGATCTACGCCGCGCTGACCGCCTCCGAACTGTGGAGCGAGCGCCGCCGCGCGATGCAGCGGCGCTGGCTTGCGATCGTCATCCCGGTCGCGCACGGTTGCGTCCTGATGCTGCCGATCCTGGTCGGCGACCTGCTGCGATTGAACGGCCAGAATTTCGTCTCCAGCTTTTGGGTCACGCTGTTTTCGATCGAACTCGTGCTGTACGCGATCGGTACGGTGTTCGTGATCTTCATGATGGTGTCGGACCGCGCGGTAGCCGTGCACAAGACGGCTGCGTCGATCGATCCCTTGAGCGGCATGCTCAACCGCCGCGGCTTCACCGAGGCCTGCGCCCGGGTGATCGAGCGCGAGTCCGTTGCTGGCCGGCCGGTCACCGTGATGATCTTCGACATCGATCACTTCAAGTCGATCAACGACCGCTTCGGCCATCCCGCGGGTGACGAGATCCTGAAGCTGTTCTCCGCCGTCGTGGTCAACAGTCTCAGGATCAGCGATCTGTCGGGGCGGATCGGCGGCGAGGAATTTGCGGCGCTGCTGCCGTGCTCGCTGGAGGAGGGGGTGCTGGTCGCCGAGCGCGTGCGCGAAGCCTTCGAGAACAGCAACATCAACTGCGAGGAAGGCGCGGTCGACACCACGGTCAGCATCGGCGTCGCCGGCGGCCCCGCCGGCACCGAGCTCGAGGTGCTGTTGGCCTCGGCAGACACCGCGCTCTACCAGGCCAAGCGCGGCGGCCGCAACCGCGTCGAGGCGGCGGAAGAATTGCCGCTCTCGCTGGAGAACTGGCGGCGCAAGACCGCGGGCCTGCCGGCTTCGGCGCGGCAAAGGCCGGCGAGCGTCCGGGCATGAATGCGGTAACGAGTGGTTAACCATTCGATCCCATGCTTTCGGGCATGGAGTCGATCCGCACCCGCAATCCGCAGTCAGCCCTGATGTCGCTCGAAGCCGACGCGGTTTCGGCGCGCAGCGGTTTCGCCTGCCTGTTCTCGGACTCCCACGAATACGAGACCGCGCTGATTGCCGAACGGCGCGCGCAGGGGCGATACCAGCCGCCGAAGAGTCGCTGGCCGATGGTGATGCTGGCCGGCGTGATGCTGATGGTCGCGGGAACGGTGCTGCTGCTCTCCTGACGTGCTTGATTTTTGTTTTGACGCGTTTTCTTCACGCGAACCGGTGCCCACTTCGCTTGAAAACGCTCTAAGCGGCCCGGGCCGGATCCTCCGTCTTGAAGTGGTCGATCATCACCTTGGCGATAGCCATCAGCGGCAGCGCCAGCGCCAGCCCCCAGATGCCGAACACGACGCCGAGCAGGATCTGGAACGCGAACAGCGTGGCCGGCGGGATGTCGAGCGCCTGGCGCTGGATGATCGGTGTCAGCACGTAGCTTTCCAGCGCGTGGACGCCGAGGAACAGGATGAAGGCCGACAGCGCCGCGATCCATCCGGTCGCAAGGCTCGCCAGCACCACGATCAGCCCGCCGAGGATCGCGCCGACGGTCGGAATGAAGGCGAGCAGGCCGGCCTGGATGCCGAGGATGAACGAGCTCGGAATGCCGATGATGGCAAGCCCGATCCAGGTGACGAGGAACACCGCCATCATCGTGATGATCTGCGCGATCAGCCAGCGCTCCAGCGTCTCGCCGATGCGGTCGACGATGACGGTCGCCTGCGCGCGGTACTTCGCCGGCGCGATGAACAGCAGCCCGGCGCGGTAGATGCTGGGCTGGGCCGCGAAGGCGAGCCCGAGAAACAGCACGATGAAGAAGTTGCCGACGACGCTGACGGTGCCGAGCAGCACCTTCAGCGTCTGGCTGATGATGGCGCCGCCGCTTGAGGCCAGCGCACCGGCGCCGGGGATGCCATGGGACTGGGACGGCGCGGGGGTGTCGTCGTCGTTGTCGTCACGGCGGTGCCTTCGCCCTTCGCCTCGCCCGCGGCATTGGTGAAATCGAGATAGCTGGTATCGACCCCGTGCTGTTCGAGGAAGTCCTTGACGCTGCCGAGCTGCGATTTGATCGTGTTGCTCAGCACCGTGGCCTGCTGCGCGATCGTGGTGCCGCCGAGGAACACGATGCCGGACAGCAGCCCGGCCATCGCCAGGCAGACGATCGCTAGCCGCAACGCGTGGGGCAGCTTGGTCAGCCGGCCGAGCAGGGTGGTCATCGCATTGAGGGCGACCCCGAGCAGCATGCCTGCGAACAGCAGGAACAGCGTCGCGGCGAAATGCCAGGCGAAGGTCAGCAGGGCAGCGAACAGCACCACGCCGATGCCGCCGACGGCGATCGCCCATGCCAAGTCGTTACGGGCTTGCAGGCGATTGTCAGCCGAGTCTGTCACGGGTGATTCCCCCTTCGCGACGTGTTTCGAGCAGTCTTTGGCGAAAACCCCGCCGGGATCAAGCTGGCGGGGCGGTGCCGGTTCGCTGCTGACGGGGTGCAGGGCCGGGCGCGATCGGTGGGCATCCGGCCGGCTTTGGGTCCCGAAGGGCGCGAATCTGTGCAGGACTGCAAGCCCCCCTGTGCAGATATAGACAGTTGATCCGGCGGGAACTCGAAGGCATGATCGTCTCCGCAACGTCGCAAACTTAGAAGAATCATTGCGCGAGACTTCAATAATGAGACGGCCCGTGGTCGGCGTGATCGGAAACGCCCATCGCATCGAAAATCGTTTCACAGTCCAGATGGTCGGGGAGCGCAACCTTCGCGCGGTTGCCGAGGTGTCGGGCGCGGTGCCGCTGATGTTCGCGGGCAGCCCCGAAATCACCGAGGTCGGCGCCTTGCTCGACGTGGTCGACGGGGTGGTGCTGACCGGGGCCCGCGCCAATGTTCATCCGACCCGCTTCAACACCGAACCGTGTGCCGCCCACGAGCCCTACGATATCCATCGCGACGACGTTGCACTGGCGCTGTCGGAGGCCTGCGTCGCGCGCGGCGTGCCGATCTTCGGCATCTGCCGCGGCCTGCAGGAGATGAACGTTGCTTTCGGCGGCTCGCTGCATCCGGAGATCCGCGAGATTCCCGGCCGCATGAACCACCGAATGCCGCGGCTGGAGAACGGCGAGATCCATCCTGACCCGACCGTTGTGTTCGCCGACCGTCACGACGTCGCGCTGACGCCGGGCGGCGCGTTCGCGAAGATACTTGGTCGTGAGACCATTCGGGTCAATTCGCTGCACGGCCAGGGCATCCTCAAGCCCGGCAAGCGCGTCGTGATCGAGGGCATCGCCGAGGACGGCACCATCGAGGCGATCCGCATCGCCGATGCGCCGGGTTTTGCGCTGGGTGTGCAATGGCACGCCGAATACGATCCGCAGCGCAATCCGATCAACCGCGCCCTGTTCGAAGCCTTCGGCGACGCGCTGCGCGAACGGCGGCGGGCGGCGTAGGACGGTTTCACCGCCACCGTCCCTGCGCGTTAATCACGACGTCGTCTCCGAAAAACGCGCTGTCGTCCCTGCGAAAGCAGGGACCCATGCTCTGCGGCAATTATTGTGGAGGGGACTCGTCGTTGCGGCACTGCTCAACAATGACCATCGGTGGTTATGGGTCCCTGCTTTCGTAGGGACGACACCGAATGTGTGGCGTCGTCTGTCCGTCGGGTCGGTTTGTCGCACCTCGGTTCGGGAAGCCATGAAGGACGCAGGGCTTCCTTTAGGCAATCCATGGGAGCCGAGCGGCAGGCGAGCAGATCGTCCACTCAGGCGTCACGAACGCAAAGTGTGTTGTCCCCGCAACGTCACAAGAGTTCCGTTGAGCATCGCACCTGTTGGGACTTCACTGTGTGGCGAATTCCCCGTTTAATAATGGCGGACCTGAGGCAAAGATTTTACCACCAAGACGTTCATTTGAGATCAGGTTCAAGAGGCCGCTGACCAGCGCCAGCGGCCTCTTCGTGTTGCTTCATTGATCGCAAAGTGCAGGTATCGGCCGTTGCCGCGTCGATGGCGCGCAGGAAGCAGCACGTCGCGGCATTAGCGCACTGACCATGGCCATGCCGGCGGTTGCGGTTTGCTGGTGGCGTGCGGCCGCGGCGGGGCTGGCGCCGGTTTGCGCGTCTGGGCAACATTGCCCGACGGCCGCGGGCGCGGCAGTGGTATTTCCGGGGTTACCGTTGGCTGTTCGGGGCTCACGTTTGGCTGTTCGGGGCTCACCTTTGGCTCTGCGGCGTTGGCGATGACACCGGCCAGCTGTTCCTGGCTTGCGTTGAGCCGTTCGGTGACCGTCTCGCTTTCGCGCGCCATCTGATTCTGGGTCGCCTTGATCTGGTCGATGATATCTCTGCTGCGTGCCATTTCTGCTTGGCTCGCTTCGAGTTGGCTTGCGACATTCTTTTGGTCGCGGACCAATTGTTCTTGCCTCGCCTCAAGCTGTTCGACCGCCTGCCTCAAGGCAGCGAGATCGCGCGCCATCGGTTGAAGCTGCTGCGCCAAGTCGGAAGAAAGTGCGGCGGCAGTCGGCGCAACGTCTTTCGGTGTGGCGTCTTTCGGCGGGGTTTGCGCAGGAGGTGAGGAGTGGCCAGAGGAGGCCACCATCGCCGTGTCGCTGGGTGACGACCACCACCAAGCAGCGCCACCAATGCATGCTGCCAGCACAGAACCGACAATGGCCAGGTGGCGCCAATCCGCCAATCGATGAACCGCTTCTAGCGGCGCGTGAAACGCTTTCTTGCTGGTCGGCGGGCCGGAAGGGCTGACTCCTGCTTCGCGCGCGAGGTTCGAAAGCTGCTCTTCCAAGCTCACGAGCCGCCCTTCCGCGACCCTGTCATTCAGCATGGAATCCATTTTGTGCTCCGTATCAAATGCAAGGTCACCCGCCTTGGGAGCAGATCCGCTCTTCGGCGCGCTAACATTCAACGGGACCCAGATGGGTATTTGCAGCTTAAGCTTACGAGGGATGAGGATGCGGCCTGCACGTCACATCGTCTCTCTTTTTGTAAGCTCATCCTTCCTGAACTGTCCCGACGATTTTGGCCGAGATATGGTTCGTCCGCAATCGGGAACACCGCTTGCCATGGGGCGCTCGAGCTCGTGGATCGAGGTCCTGTTCGGCCGCCTCATGACAGCGAACGCGACCATCTGATGCATCTCGCAGCCGAGGCACGTTGCTTCGAGGTGCGTAGTCGGCGTTGGGAGCGTCGCTAAGCGCCGGCGAGGGCCTGGCTGGACCCTGAAACGCCGGATGCGGAGCGTTCCATGTTTGGCACGCGATCATGCCGGCATCCTGCTGGGGCGCCCGGCCGACAGTAGTGCCAAACATGTACCCCGGGCTCCTCCCGCAAATTCTAGCAGGTTGCGTTGCGCTGTTGGCGAGACCGCCCGTCGACAGGTCGCGGCTAGTCTTCCTCCGGTATCGAGCGCGCGCCGGAATTGGTCCTTCTCCGTACTAATACGGATACGAAAGTGGCGGATTGCTGCGCCGGACTCGGCTAAGCAACAGGGATATTTGCTCCGGCGCCGACGACCCTTTCCGAATACTGCTTTTCCTTTTCCATTTTCGGGCGCAGCCGACACGAGGGGTTGGTCGGGATGAATTTGTCGGGCCGTCTGGCGATGGGGATGATGTTTCCCGTCGCCGCGCTCCTGCTCGCGCTGGGCTTCATCCATGGCGTGACCTGGCCGGGCGTTCTGCTCGCCGGTGGCGCGGTTGCGGTGGTATTGATGACGGCTGAGATGATTGCGAGATCGCTGTCCAGGACGCCCGCCCAGCTGGTGCGGGCGGCGGAGGCGCTGTCGCGCGGCCAGCAGGTCGCGCTCGGCTCAGGCGATGACGGCGAGACCGCTCAGCTCGCGGTGACGCTTGCCGAATTGTCGGCGCAGCTGGGCAGCAGGCAGCACCTGCTGGAGAAGACCGTCGAGAGCATCCGCGATCCGGTCGTGGTCGCCGACGAGCACGGGATGATCGTGATCGTCAACGCCGCGGCGCGACGGCTGTACAGTGTCGAACCCGGTTTTGATACCCTGACCGGCGTTCGCACCTTCCAGAACTATTATTCCGACGGTACCACCGTGATGCCGATCCCGGACACGCCGATGGCGCGTGCGCTGCGCGGCAATGACGTCGACGATTTCGAGTTGATCGTCAAACCGCAACCGCCGCAACCGGCCGTCTTCCTTGTCGTCAACGCGCGGCCGCTGCGCGACGATACCGGCAATCTGCGGGGCGCGGTCGCCGTGCTGCACGACGTCACCGCGCAGCGGCGGGCACACCAGGCGCTGGTCGAGAGCGAGCAGATGGCGCAGGCCATCGTCAGGACCGCGCTCGACGCCTTCGTCCAGACCGACCAGGACGGCTTCATTCTCGACTGGAGCCCGCAGGCCGAGGCGCTGACCGGCTGGACGCGCTCCGAGGCGGTCGGTTATCGGGTGGTCGAACTGGTGTTTCCGGAGGAGCTGCGCGTTGCGCACCGGCAGCGGATCACCCGCTTCCTGCAGGAGACCGCGGCCGGCGGCATGGGCATGCGCTATGAAACGGCGTGCCTGCACCGCGACGGTCACCGGTTCTATGTCGAGGTGTCCCTCAACGCGCTGCGCCGCGGCGATGGCTGGATCATCAATTCCTTTGTCAGGGACGTCAGCCAGCGCCGGATCGCCGAGGAGCAGTTGATCCAGGCGCAGAAGTCGGAATCGCTGGGGCGGCTGACCGGCGGCATCGCGCACGACTTCAACAACATGCTGACCGTGATCACCGGCACGATCGAAATCCTCGCCGACGGCGTCAAGGACAATCCGCAACTTGCCGCGATCGCCAAGCTGATCAGCGATGCCGCCGATCGCGGCGCGCAACTCACCTCGAGCCTCCTGGCATTCGCGCGCAAGCAACCGCTGCAGCCCGGCGAGACCGACGTCAACGACCTGGTCGGCGAGGTGGTCCGGCTGCTGTCGCAGACGCTCGGCTCGCAGACCGAGATCAGGACGGAGCTCGGCCGCAATGCCTGGCTCGCCTTCGTCGACCGCAGCCAGCTTGGTGCCGCGCTGGTCAACCTCGCCATCAATGCGCGCGATGCCATGCCTGACGGCGGCACGCTGACCTTTGCGACCTGTAACGTCCAGCTCGGGATTCCCGACGCCGTGGCGTGCGGCGTCGAGCGCGCCGGCGATCATCTCGTGATCGAGGTGACCGATACCGGCACCGGTATTTCGCCGACGCATCTAGAGAAGATCTTCGATCCGTTCTTTTCCACCAAGGAGGTCGGACAGGGCGCCGGGCTCGGGCTCAGCATGGTGTTCGGCTTCGTCAAGCAAAGCGGCGGCGGGATCGAGGTCAAGAGCGAGCAGGGGCGCGGCACCATCTTCAGGATCTATCTGCCGAAGGCCGACGGCACCGCACAGCGCGCGGCGGAGGAGGACGATCTGCCCGTCAGGGGCGGCGACGAGACGATCCTGTGCGTGGAGGACGACCCTACGATCCGAGACTATGTCACGGGCCAGCTCGAAAGCCTCGGCTACAACGTGCTGGTCGCGGCGAACGCGGACGCCGCGCTCGAAATCGTCAAACGCGGCACCGCGTTCGACCTGCTGTTCACCGATATCGTGATGCCCGGCAGCATGAACGGCCGGCAATTGGCGGAGACACTGATGGCGGGGCGCCCGGCACTGCGGGTGCTGTTCACCTCGGGCTACAGCGATGGCGTGCTGCCCGCGCAGCAGGGGCGTGGCGGCCACGGCATTCCGCTGCTGACCAAGCCCTATCGGCGCGGCGAACTGGCGCGGATGCTGCGGCGCTGCCTTGATCTTCAGGTCGACTTTCAGGGCGATCCGGTTCCGCAGCCTTATTCCGTGCAGCCCGATCTCGAACGCTTCCTGCGCGAGAATCCGCCCGCGAAGACGTAGACCGCGGCGTGCCTGGATGCCAATGGGTCCGCAACGCGCGGCCCGATGATAAACTGCGCGAGACCCATCACCCGCTATTTGACGGGTTTCGCTTCGCTCTACCCATCCTACGCGCTAAGCTCCCGCGACAAAGGCGCGGCCGGTCAACGGCCCGATCTCAGGGAGTATGGAATGCAGGACCACAAATGGTCGAGGCGCGACTGGCTCAAGGTGACGGCGGCCACCGCCGCCGGCATGGTATTCGCGGAGCCGCTGCGCGCGGCGGCGCCGCCGGCGGAAGCCGTGACGCCGGAGCTGATCGCAGCCGCCAAGAAGGAAGGCAAGATCTCGTTCTACAGCGCGCTGGAACTGAACACGGCCGAGCGTCTCGCGCGTGACTTCGAGCAGAAATATCCCGGGATCAGCGTCCGCGTCGAGCGCTCCGGCGCGGAACGCATTTTCCAGCGGATCGCCCAGGAGCAGGGCAGCGGCATCAACGCCGTCGACGTCGCCAATTCCACCGATCCGGCGCATTACCTCGACTGGAAGAAGAACGACTGGCTCGCGGCCTATGTGCCGGAGGACGTCGCCAGACATTTCCCGGCCGACCAGATCGATCCCGACGGCACCTCGGCGACGTCCTGCGCCTGGTTCGAGGTGATCGGCTACAACACCGAGCAGGTGAAGCGCGAGGAGGCGCCGAAGAGCTACGCCGACCTGCTCGATCCCAAGTGGCGCGGCAAGATCGTCAAGGGCCACCCGAGCTACTCCGGCGCGATCATGACCGCGACCTTCGTGCTGGCACGCGACCTCGGCTGGCCGTATCTGGAGAAGCTGTCGCAGCAGCGGGTGATGCAGGTGCAGTCGGCGGCCGATCCGCCGAAGAAGATCCTGCTCGGCGAGCGCGCCGTGATGGCCGACGGCAACGACTACAACCTCGTGCTGGCCAAGGATCAGGGCAAGCCGGTCGAGGTGGTCTATCCGGCCGAGGGCGCGCCGCTGATCATCGTCCCCAGCGGCATCTTCAAGAACGCGCCGAACCCGAATGCCGCGCGGCTGTTCCAGAGCTATTTCTTCAGCGCCGAGACCCAGCAGATGCTGGCCGACGAATTCGCGCACCGCTCGTTCCACGCCAAGGTGAAGGAGAAGGCCGGGCACGTGCCGCTCGACAAACTGAAGATGCTCAAGGCCGATCCGGCCCAGGTGCAGGTGCAGTCCGAGGAGATCAAGGCAAAGTACGCGAAGCTGTTCCGGGTGTAGTTCAAGCCCCGTAGGATGGGGGTAGAGCGCAGCGAAACCCATCGCCTGTGCGAGGGGCGAGAGGATGGGTTTCGCTGCGCTCTACCCATCCTGCAGATCTAATTGGCGTCATTGCTTCGTCGCTGCGCTCCCCGCAATGACGCGGATAGCGCTCGGACCGTCCGGGCGGGGCAATGAGGGGCCGCGGTCGGCTAACCACCCACTTCCGCGCTGAGCATGGGCCCGAAGAGCTCCCATCGCTCGCCCTTGAGTCGTCTGAGCTGCATCTGCTTGATCGGCGCGAAATCGATAGGGCTGGTGTTCATCGTGATGCCAGGAAGCAGGTTGGTGGTCCGGAAGGCCTTCAGGTTCGCGGCCTGCTTCATGACGTTGGCGCGCGTGAGATCGTCGCCGCACTGCTTCAGCACCTGAACCAGCGTCTGAGCGGCATTGTACCCTGTCACGATCAGGCTGTCGGCCCGATTGCCCTCGGGGAAATATTTGGAGAGATACTCGTCGAACGCCTTCATGCCGGGATCGTCCTTCCATTGCGGATCGAGCGGATCCATCAGGTAGGCCACCGAGATAATGCCTTGCGCGTTCTCGAAGCCGGCGGGCTGGATCACGGCACCGAGCGAGGAACCGACCGAGTTGAGGATGTGCAGCGGCTTCCAGCCGATCTCGGCCGCCTTCTTGATGGCCTGCGCCGCGAATTTCGGTGTGGCGATGTCGACGAATACATCGACGTTCATCGATTTCATCTTGACGATGTGCGTGTCGATCGTCGGCTCGGCTACCTCATACGCATCCTCGATGACGATCATCGACGCCGCCTTGTCGCCGAGGCCGTCCTTCAGGCCCTTGAGATAGTCCTTTCCATAATCGTCGTTCTGGTAGAGGACCGCGATCCTGCCGCCCGGCTTTTCCTTCAGGATGTGCTTGGCGTAGATCCGTCCCTCGCTCTGATAACTGGGCTGCCAGCCGATGGTCCACGGGAAGTTCTGCGGATCGTTCCACTTGGTGGCACCGGTCTGAATGAACAGCTGCGGTACTTTCTTCACGTTCATGTATTTCTGAATCGCGCCGTTGGATGCCGTGCCGAGAGAGGCGAAGATCAGCAAGACCTCGTCGCCTTCGACCAGCTTGCGCGCCTGCTCGACCGTCTTCGGCGGACTGTAGCTGTCGTCGTAGGAGATGAAGTTGATCTTGCGGCCATTGATGCCGCCCTCGGCGTTGATCTTGCGGAAATAGGCCGCCTGGGCCCGGCCGCTGGTGCCGTAGGCGGATGCCGGCCCGCTGTAGGGCATGATGTTGCCGATCTTGATTTCAGTATCGGTTGCGCCGGTGTCGTATTTCTTCTGTGCGAATGCGCTGCCGGCACAGACAGCGAGAATGGTGATGGCGGTCGAAAGCGCCGCCATTCGTCGAGCGACGAAAGACATCTCGTTTCTCCCCATGCAGAAAAATGAATGTGTGTTTTATCGGAGGCCGCTTTCGGGTCCTTGCCGGCAGTGAACACCCGGGCCCAGGCGTTGTCGATCCCGGAAACACAACCTTGTATGCTGTTCGCAGCACGTCATCAGGTTCGTCAGCGTTGCTGACCGTAGTCTTCCGGGCTTCCTGCGATCAGGCCGCGCGCATCGACCGCTGCGCGCGATAGGCCTGCGGCGATGTCAGCATGAGCTTGCGGAAGGCTTTTCGAAAGCTGCTTTCGTCCTCATAGCCGGTGGCGCGGGCGATCGCCTTGATCGGCTGCGCCGTGGTCTCCAGCAGCGTGCGGGCGTGCTCGACGCGGCGGCGCATGATGAAGGCCTGCGGCGGCTCGTGGGTCAGTTCGCGGAAGCGGCGGTTCAGCGTGCGTTCGCTGAGGCCGAGCGCGTGTGCGAGGCCGCGCACCGTGATCGGGGTCTTGCCGGTGCGGCGCACCAGCATGTCCGCTTTCATCAGCAGCGGATCCTGGCCGAGCATGTAGCCGAGCGGCATGAAGATCGCCTGGGTGCGCTGTGCGGTGTCGATCACCGCATAGTCGGCGCAGACTTTTGCGACCTCCGCGCCTTCGACGAGCTCGATCAGCCGCAGCAACAGATCGACCCACGACATCGGGCCGGCGGCGCAGACCAGGCGATCGGACTGCGTGATCACGGCATCGCCGGCGAGATCGACCTTGGGATGGCGGCGGCGGAGCTCGCTCTGCAGCCACCAGGTGATGGTGGCGCGGCGGCCGTCGAGGAGGCCGGCATTGGCGAGCAGCAGCACGCCGCTGCAGAACGCGCCGATCAACCGGCCGCTGGCATGCTGCCGGCGCAGCCAGGCGCCGGCACGGTCATATTGCGGTTGCAGGCGCTCGGCGGTGAGATGATCGACGAGGCTGCCCGGCACGATGATCGCGTCGCACGCCGTCCGCCTGCCCACCGCGCCATCGACGGCGAGCAACTTGCCGCCGCCGGCGCGCACCGCCTTGCCGTCGAGCGAGAGCGTCTGCCAGCTGAAGCGCGCCTTGCCGCCGCGCAGCTGCATCACGTGGTTGGCGAGGGTGAGGATGTCGGCGATGCCGGCGACCGCCGATTGCATGCAGCCTTCCAGCGCGAGGATCGCAAGCTTCATGGGACCTCCGGATTTCGCCGTCATGCTAGCCGATCAGCGCGATCGGGCGGTGGCAGATATTGCCCGATCTCTGTCCGATCGGCCACTGCCTGATTGTGCCGCGCCGGTCCATCTTCGCTGCGTTGTCACACCCTCAGCAATGGAGAGAGACCATGCCTTACGTCACCATTTCCACCGTCCGCGGCATCTTCGATGTCGCGCAGAAGCAGGCGCTGCTGGAGCGCGTCACCGACCTCATGGTCGAGATCGAGGGGCAGGGTAACCCGGACTTCCGCCGCAACGTCTGGGTCAAGATCGAGGAGGGCGAGCCGGCGAGCTGGTCGCTCGGTGGCATGATCCCGACGCCCGACATGATCGCGGGCACCTTCGGCGCGCTCGACGCCGGCGGACGTCGGCTCGCCAAGGCGAAGGCGTAACCTTCCTTCGTAGGATGGGTAGAGCGAAGCGAAACCCGTCATCTCAAGGCTTGCACCGGTGCGATGGGTTTCGCTTCGCTCTACCCTTCCTACGCACCGTTCTCACCCAAAAACAAAAGGCGCTTCCAGTGGAAGCGCCTTTCGCATTTCGTAGGTAGCCGTAAAGCTTACAGCGAGTAGTACATCTCGAACTCGACCGGGTGTGGGGTCATCTCGAAGCGCGCGACCTCGGTCATCTTCAGCTCGATATAGGCGTCGATGAAGTCGTCGTCGAACACGCCGCCGTTCTTGAGGAACGCGCGGTCCTTGTCGAGGCTCTCGAGCGCCTCGCGCAGCGAGCCGCACACGGTCGGGATCTGCTTCAGCTCTTCCTTCGGCAGATCGTAGAGGTCCTTGTCCATCGCCGGACCCGGATCGATCTTGTTCTTGATGCCGTCGAGGCCAGCCATCAGCATCGCGGCGAAGCCGAGATAGGGATTGGCCATCGGGTCGGGGAAACGCACCTCGACGCGCTTGGCCTTCGGGTTCGCCGTGTAGGGGATGCGGCAGGCCGCCGAACGGTTGCGGGCAGAGTAGGCGAGCAGCACCGGAGCCTCATAGCCCGGGACCAGACGCTTGTAGGAGTTGGTCGACGGGTTGGTGAAGGCGTTGATCGCCTTGGCGTGCTTGATGACACCGCCGATATAGTGCAGGCAGGTTTCCGACAGGTCGGCATATTTGTTGCCGGCGAAGGTCGGCTTGCCGTCCTTCCAGATCGACTGGTGGACGTGCATGCCCGAGCCGTTGTCGCCATAGACCGGCTTCGGCATGAAGGTGGCGGTTTTGCCGTAGATGTGGGCGACCTGGTGGATGCAGTACTTGTAGATCTGCATATGGTCGGCCATCAGCGTCAGGGTGTCGAACTTCATGCCGAGCTCGTGCTGGGCCGACGCCACCTCGTGGTGATGCTTCTCGACCTTGACGCCCATCTTGGCCATCGCGCCGAGCATCTCCGAGCGCATGTCCTGCACCGAGTCCTGCGGCGGCACCGGGAAGTAGCCGGCCTTGGTGCGGATGCGGTGGCCGAGATTGCCGCCCTCATATTCGGTCGCCGAGTTGATCGGCAGCTCGGAGGAGTCGAGGCGGAAGCCGGTGTTGTAGGGCTCGGCCGAATAGCGCACGTCGTCGAACACGAAGAACTCGGCCTCGGGGCCGACGAACACGGTGTCGCCCACGCCCATCGACTTCACCATCGCCTCGGCCTTCTTGGCGATGCCGCGGGGGTCGCGGTTGTAGGGCTCGCCGGTGGTCGGCTCGAGCACGTCGCAGGTGATAACCATCGTGGTCTCGGCGAAGAACGGGTCGATCGTCGCGGTGACCGGGTCGGGCATCAGGCACATGTCGGATTCATTGATCGCCTTCCAGCCGGCGATCGACGAGCCGTCGAACATCGTTCCCTCGGCGAAGATGTCATCGTCGATCATGCTGACGTCGAAGGTGACGTGCTGCCACTTGCCGCGCGGATCGGTGAAGCGCAGGTCGACGTATTTGACGTCGTTGTCCTTGATCGATTTCAGGACGTCTTTGGCGGTCTTCATGAATACCCCTTATGGATGTGCGGGTCGGTTTCCAGCGGAGAGCGACGTTATTCCCGCTTTTGGCGAGTTCGTGTGACTACACAAACGAAATCAGGCTGCCGAAGCAGCCTTTTTTCTCTTTTGCCGTCAGAAAATCCGGATAGCACCGCCCTTAAATAGCGTCCAGCCCGGATTCGCCGGTCCGGATGCGGATGGCTTCCTCGATGTTGGAGACGAAGATCTTGCCGTCGCCGATCCGGCCGGTCTGCGCCGCGCGGCGGATCGCGTCGATCGCCTTCTCGACCAGGTCGTCGCCGATCACGATCTCGATCTTCACCTTGGGCAGGAAGTCGACGATGTATTCCGCACCGCGATAGAGTTCGGCATGGCCCTTCTGGCGGCCAAACCCCTTGGCCTCGGTGACGGTGATGCCTTGCAGTCCAACTTCCTGGAGCGCTTCTTTCACCTCGTCGAGCTTGAAGGGCTTGATGATGGCTTCAATCTTCTTCACTGAGCGCCTCCCGGGCATTGCAGATTGCAGGGTCGAGTTCGATGCGCGTGGGGCGCAGTCTGGTTGGTCTTAAGCCTTCCGGCCGGTGGCCGGAAACACGCGCAATGGTCGCATGAAGCGGCCTCGCGCGCGGCTTCCTCAAAAGCAGGGTCTATGCCAAGTTGTTAAGGTCCCCGATTTCGGAATGTTATCAGCCTTTTAACAGGCAATCGGCTGATATCGAACCACATGGGCTATGATATCCAAGCCCAACAAATAGGCAAATAGATCAATCCGTATGCAGTCGGCCAGTAGAAACCCCGCGAACGTCACAGGAATTGCCTCTCGAAAAGGCGAAGCGATTGAGGATTCGGCATGGACGTTCTGACGACGACCGAGATGGAACGCGCCGACCGGCTGACCATCGCAGCCGGAACGCCGGGCTTCGCGCTGATGATGAGCGCCGGCCAGGCCGTCGCGGAAGCCGCGATGGACCTGGTCGAGGAGGGGCCGATCGTGGTGGTCGCGGGCCGCGGCAACAATGGCGGCGACGGCTTTGTCGCCGCCGCCGAGCTCGCCGCGCGCGGCCGCGAGGTCTCGGTGATCCTGCTTTGCGAGCGCGACAGCCTGCAGGGCGACGCGGCGCTGGCGGCGAAGGGCTGGAAATATCCGGTGCTGCCGTTCAATCCGCAGGCGCTCGGCAAGCCGGCGCTGATCATCGACGCGCTGTTCGGCGCCGGCCTCAACCGGCCGGTGAAGGGCGATCCCCTGGAGATGATCGCGGCCGTCAACGCCAACGGTACGCCGGTGCTGGCGGTCGACCTGCCGAGCGGCATCAACGGCACGTCGGGCGCCGTGATGGGCGCGGCCGTGCAGGCGACCGAGACCGTCACCTTCTTCCGCAAGAAGCCCGCGCATCTGTTGCTGCCGGGCCGGATGCATTGCGGCCGGGTGCGCGTCGCCGACATCGGCATCGCTGCGCAGGTGCTCGACGAGATCAAGCCGCTGACCGCGGAGAATGCGCCCGAGGCCTGGCGCTGGTCGTTCCCGGTGCCGCGGATCGACGGCCACAAATACGCGCGGGGGCATGCCGTCGTGGTGTCGGGCGATCTCGCCTCGACCGGAGCGGCGCGGCTTGCCGCGCGCGCGGCACTGCGCGCCGGCGCCGGCCTCGTGACGCTGGCCTCGCCGCGTGATGCGCTTGCCGTCAATGCCGCGGCGCTGACCGCGGTGATGGTTCGCGCGGTCGACAACCCGATCCAGTTCGCCGAGCTGCTTGGCGACAAGCGCCTCAATGCCTGCGTGATCGGTCCGGGCGCCGGGGTCAGCGCGCGCACCCGCGACTTCGTCCACACCGCGCTGTCGGCGCAGCGGCATCTGGTGCTTGACGCCGACGCGCTGACCAGCTTTGCCGGCGCGCCGGACCGGCTGTTTGAGGCGATCAAGGCAAGCGACGGTCAGCAGGTGGTGCTGACGCCGCATGAGGGCGAGTTTCCGCGGCTGTTCAGCGATATTTCCAACAAGCATCCCGGCCGTTCCAAGCTCGAGCGCGTGCGCGCGGCGGCCGAGCGCTCCGGCGCGGTGGTGCTGCTGAAAGGCGCCGACACGGTGATCGCGTCTCCCGACGGCCGCGCCACCGTCGCCGCCAACGCGCCGCCGTGGCTCGCCACCGCCGGCGCCGGCGACGTGCTGTCGGGCATCATCGCCGGTTTCCTGGCGCAGGGCGTCGCGGCCTTCGAGGCGGCCAGCATCGGCGTCTGGATGCACGGCGAGAGCGCGAGCGAGGCGGGCCCCGGCCTGATCGCGGAAGATCTCACCGAAGTGCTGCCCGCCGTGTTCCGCCGCCTCTATGACGAGTTCGGGATCGAGTATTAGGCGGTTCACACGCGCCGACATGGATGCGCCGCCCGCGTGCATCGCGCGGCATTCGATCTGGCGCTACCGTGACACGCGGGCCTGCACACGCCCGACGGCATTGATCGGATGATCTGAACAACTGGTTAGATATTTGCGTTTCTGCGATCGGTCGGGCTGGCCTATACGATTCAAAACCGTCGCCTCTCGCCCGGAACAGTCAGATGAACGCACCGACCAGCTTGCTTTCGACCGCCGCACGGACCGCCGCTCCGGCTCACGGGAGCGTCGACCCCGCGTCCTATCGCGCGGCGATGCGCCACCACGCCGGCGCGGTGACGATCCTGTCGGCGGGCGGGCCGGGCGACAGAACGGGGATGACGGCGACGTCGGTCTGTTCGCTGTCGGACACGCCGCCGCGGCTGATCGCCTGCGTCAACCGCTCGGCGAGCGCGCATGGCCTGATCCGGCGCACTGCAGCCTTTGGCGTCAACATGCTGCACGCCGACCAGGCGGAGCTGGCCAATGTGTTCGCCGGCCGCCGCGGCATCGAGCGGGACGATCGCTTTTCCGACGCCGACGGCTGGCTGTCGCTTGCCACCGGCGCGCCGATCCTGCGGGATGCGCTGATCGGCCTCGACTGCGAGCTGATCGACGAGCATGCGCACGACACGCATTCGATCTTCGTCGGCGCGGTCCGCGCGATGCATCTGCGTGAAGGGGAGACGCCGCTGATCTATTTTGGTGGCGCGTTCTGCGGATTGGCCCGGCGGACCTAAGGGCGCGGCTTGAGGAATTTGTGAATCACTGATGTCAGCGCGCCGGCGGCCGGCGAGAACGATTGTCCGCGCAGCGAGACGATGCAGACCGTGCGCTCCAGCGTCGGATTGACGATCGGCAGCGCCTGCATCGTCTTCTTGATCGGCCGCGGCAACGCGACCTTCGGCAGGATGCCGACGCCGAGGCCGGCGCCGGCCAGCGCGGCCAGCGTGTAGCTGTGCTCGACCTCGAACTTGATCTTCATCTGCAGATTGCGTGTGGCGAGCGCGCGCTCCAGCATCGAGCGCAGCGCCGCCGATTTTGAGTTGAGCAGGATCGGATAGGCGGACAGTTCGGTAAGGTCGACCGCGCTGCGCTTGCGGAACGGAAACGCTCTTGTAGCCAGCGCATAGATCGGGTCGTTGAACAGCGGCGCAAACTGAAACTCGGTCGAGCCGTCCATCTCCGGCCCGATGCCGAAATCCGCCTCGCGCCGGCGCAGGCAGTCCAGCATGTCCTCGGCGGCAAGCTCGCGCAGATTGATGTTGATGCCGGGATAGCTCGCCTGGAAGGCATGCAGCGCCTGCGGCAGGATGGTCGCGGCAATGGTCGGAACGCAGGCCAGCGACAGCGTGCCGCGCTGGATGTCGATGACCTCGCGGATCTCGCGCAGGCCGTTCTCCCATTCGCCGAGCGCGCGCCGCGCATGCGTCAGCAATTGCAGGCCCTCAGCGGTCAGCTCGACGCGCCGCGTGGTGCGATGAAACAGGGCGGCGCCGACCTGGTCCTCCAGCAGCTTGATCTGCATGCTGACCGCGGATTGCGAGCGGTTGAGCTGCTCGGAGGCCTGGCGAAAGCTCTTGTTCTCGGCGACCGCGATGAACATGTGCAGCAGCTTGAAATTGATCTGCGACATCGTTTTGCCCTGCAGGGAATTGTCCCGAAAAACCGAACAGTTCTTAAGATAATCTCGTTAGAAAGATCAGTGTCGGACATCTAGCATGACTGTGTTGGCCGTGGGAGACGATCCTGCGGCGCGATGCAGAAAAGATGCTCCGATGTCCTTCACCGTCACCAAGCCGCGCACGCGCCGCGTCCAGCGTTCCGAACTCGCGGTTCCCGCGACCTCGACCCATTTCTTCGAACGCGCAGCAAGTAGCGCCGCCGATTTCATCTTCCTCGATCTGGAGGACGCGGTTGCGCCGCCGCGAAAACCCGAGGCGCGCGAGATCGCGATCGAGGCGTTGAACCGGATCGACTGGGGCAACAAGACGCTGGCGGTGCGGATCAACGGGCTCGACACCGAATGGGCGCATCGCGACATCATCGAGATCGTCAGCCGCGCGCCGCGCCTCGACCTCGTCATGGTCCCGAAGGTCGGCACCGCCTTCGACGTCCAGTTCGTCGATGCGCTGCTGACGGGGCTCGAGCGTGAGTTCCCGCGCACAAGGCCGCTGGGCATCGAGATCCTGATCGAGACCACGCTTGGGCTCGCCAATGTCGAGGACATCGTGCAGGCGTCGGAGCGACTGGAAGCGGTCATCTTCGGCATCGGCGATTACTCGATCGATCTGCGCACCTGCGGCGAGATCATCGGCGCCTCCGATCCGCGCTATGCCGTGCTCACCGATGCCGGCGAGGACGGCGCGCGCCGCATGCACTGGAACGACCAGTGGCACTTCGCTCTCGCCCGGATCGCCAATGCCTGCCGCGCCCGCGGCCTGCGTGCGATCGACGGCCCCTATGCCAATTTCGGCGATGCCGCAGGGTTTCGCGCCAGTGCGGCGCGGGCGGCCGCGCTCGGCTTCGAGGGCAAATGGGCGATCCATCCGTCGCAACTCGAGGCTGCCAACGAGGTGTTCTCGCCGACCGCACGCGAGATCGGGTGGGCGCGCGAGATCACGGCGAAAATTCAATCCGCCAGCGCTGGCGGCGACGGCGCCTTCGGACAGGACGGCGTGCTGATCGATCTTGCGGTGCTCAAGCGCGCGCAGGCGATCATCGACCGCCATGACGCAATTCTGTCGGCGGGCAGGGCAGGAGCGCGCGATGTCGCATGAGCCACCGCTGGCCGGAATTCGCGTGCTCGACATCGCGACCTTCGTGGCGGCGCCGTTCTGCGGCACGGTGCTGTCGGATTTCGGCGCCGAGGTGATCAAGATCGAGCAGCCGGGCACGGGCGATCCCTTGCGCCGGTTCGGCACCCCGAGCGACTGCGGCGACACCTATGTCTGGCTCAGCGAAGCCCGCAACAAGAAGTCGGTGACGCTCGATCTGCGCAGCGAGGGTGGCGCCGCGCTGTTTCGCGAGTTGGTCCGCCAATCCGACGTGGTGCTGGAGAACTTCCGGCCGGGCACGCTGGAGAAATGGGGGCTCGGCTTCGAGGCGCTGCGCGAGATCAACCCAAAACTCGTGATGCTGCGCATCAGCGCCTACGGGCAGGACGGCCCGTTGCGCGACAAGCCCGGCTTTGCCCGGATCGCGCACGGCTTCAGCGGGCTCGCTTATCTTGCCGGCGAGGCGGGGCGGGCGCCGGTGATGCCGGGCTCGACCTCGCTCGCCGATTATATTTCCGGGCTGTGGGGCGCGCTCGGCGTGCTGCTGGCGCTACGCCATGCCGATGCCACCGGACACGGGCAGGTGGTTGACATCGGGCTATATGAATCGGTGTTCCGGCTGCTCGACGAGATGGCGACCGTGTTCGCCAAGACCGGCTTCGTCCGCGAACGCCTCGGCGCCGACACCGTCAATGTCGTGCCGCACAGCCATTACCAGACCGCCGACGGCAAATGGGTGGCGCTGGCCTGTTCGAGCGACAAGATGTTCGAGCGCCTGGCGCAGGCGATGCAGCGCCCTGAACTCGCGACCGACCCGCGCTATGCGGCCATGGCCGGCCGCCTGGCGCGGCGCGAGGAGGTCAACGGGATGGTCGCCGACTGGATCGGCTCCATGCCGCTGGAGACGGCGCTTGCCGAGTGCGAGCGCTACGACGTGCCCTGCGGGCCGATCTACAGCATCAGTGACATCTTCGCCGACCCGCAGTACCGCGCGCGCGGCAACATCGCCGAGGTGCCGTCGCGCGCCGGCCTGATCGCGGTGCCGAGTGCGATCCCAAAAATGTCGCGCACGCCGCCGCGGTTCAGGCATGCCGGCGTCGCGCTCGGCGCGCACACCGACGAGGTCCTGACCTCGCTTGCCGGCGCAACCGCGGCGGCGCTCGCCGCGCTGCGCAACGACGGGGTGATCTGACATGAACCAATTCTCCGGCGGCCACGAAGGAACCACGCCATGACCAGGCAGATGAAATTGATCGGCTTCCTGCAGGCCCAGAATTGCTCGAACTATCCCGCCTCCTGGCGTCATCCGGACTCGAAGCCAAACTGGTTCTCGCGCGACTACTATCAGGAAATCGGGCGCACGCTGGAGCACGGCAAGTTCCATCTCGCCTTCTTCGACGACCGGCTCGCGATCCCCGATCGCTTCGGTGACGATTTTCGCGAGACCATCCGCCACGGCGTGCGCGCGGCGAAGCTCGATCCGGTCTCGGTCGCGCTCACGATGGGATTGGCGACCGAGCGGCTCGGCATCGGCGTGACCTATTCGACCACCTATTACGAGCCGTTCCACGTCGCGCGCGTGTTCGCGACGATGGATCTGCTGCTGAACGGCCGCGCCGCCTGGAACGTGGTGACCTCGCTGAACGACTCCGAGGCTGCGAATTTCGGTGCCTCGCAGCATCTCAGCCACGATCTGCGCTATGACCGCGCCGACGAGTTCATGGAGGTTGTGCTCGGCCACTGGAATAGCTGGGAGGACGGCGCGGTCAGCTTCGATCGCGAGAGCGGGCTGTTCGCCGATCCGGCCAAGGTGCACCGGCTCGACCATCACGGGCAGTTCTTCCGCTCGCGCGGGCCGTTCACGGTGCCGCGCTCGCCGCAGGGCCATCCGGTGATCATTCAGGCCGGCCAGAGCGGCCGCGGCAAGACCTTCGCGGCGCGCTGGGGCGAACTGATCTTCGTGATCTATCCCAATCTCGACATCGCGAAGAAGCAGTATGCCGACTTGAAGGGGACGCTCGCCAAGACGGGCTGGGACATCAGCATCGCGCCGGCGGTCTATCCGATCGTCGCCGAGACCCAGGCCGAGGCCGAGGACAAGTTCGCCGCGATCAACCGGCTCGCCAAGCCGATCGATGCGCTGACGCTGTTGTCGGAGGTGCTGAACTACGATTTCGCGGCCAAGCCGATGGACGAGCCGTTCACGTCGGACGAGCTGGCTTCGATCAGCGGATTGCAGGCGATCCGCGACCGCGTGATGAATCTCAGCGGCAAGCCCAATCCGACGCCGCGGGACTTCGTGCAGTTCAGCGGGCGCGGGACGCTCGCTGAACTACCAACCTTCGTCGGCTCGCCCAAGGCGGTCGCCGATCAGATGGAGCGCTGGTTCTGCGAAGGCGGCTGCGACGGCTTTGTCGTGGCGGCCACCCATGTGCCCGGCACCTACCAGGACTTCGTGCGCCTCGTGGTGCCCGAGCTGCAACGCCGCGGCCTGTTCCAGCGCGACTATCAGGGCGACACATTGCGCGAGAATCTCGGCCTGCCGCGGCCGCAAGCCGTGCATGCAAGCGCAGACGAGGAGGCGCGCGTCTCGACCGGATGACGCCGGACAGAACGCCGGCGCAGACAACGATCAAAACAAAATCAAAATCAGGGAGGCTGAAGTGACCAAGGGCGTTAACGCGGGGGGCCGGCTCGACAGATTGCCGATCGCCGGATTTCACTACCGGATATTCGCGCTGATCGGAGCCGGACTGTTCGTCGACGGCTTCGAGATCTTCCTCGCCGGCAGCATTCTCGGCGCGCTGGTTCAGTCCGGCTATTCGGACCTCGCCCAGAATGCACGCTTCATCTCGGCGACCTTTGTCGGGATGCTGATCGGTGCCTGGCTGGCGGGCATCGCCGGCGACCGCTTCGGCCGCAAGTTCGCCTACCAGGCCAACCTCCTGATCTTCGGCCTCAGCGCGCTGGCGGCAACGCTCGCGCCGTCGATGAACTGGCTGATCGGGGCCCGCTTCGTGATGGGCCTCGGGCTCGGCGCCGAGATCGTCGTCGGCTATGTCGTGCTCAGCGAATTCATCCCGCCGCAGCAGCGCGGCCGCTGGGGCGCGGCGCTCGCGACCTGCACCAATGGTGCGCTGTTCGTCGCGACGCTGGTCGGCTGGGTCGTCATTCCGCATCTCGGCTGGCGCTGGATGTTCGCGCTGTGCGGCATCGGCGCGATGATCGTCTGGTTCCTGCGGCGCTCGCTGCCGGAATCGCCACGCTGGCTCGAGACGCAGGGCAAGAGCGCCGAGGCGGAGGCGGTGCTGGCGGCGATCGAGCAGGAGGTCGGCAAGGGCAGGACCCTGCCGACCCCGGCCTATCAGCCGGCCCCGGTGCAGCCGGACGTTCGCTTCACGCGCCTGTTCTCGCGCGCGTTGATCGCGCGGACCATCGTCGGCTGCCTGATCCTGATCGGGCTCAACACCGCAGTCTACGGCTTCATCGCCTGGATCCCGACCTTCTTCGTCAAGCAGGGCATCAACCTGTCGTCATCGCTCGGCTACACCATGCTGATGACGCTCGGCAGCCCGCTCGGCACGCTGTCGGGCATGTGGATCGGTGAGAAGATCGACCGCAAGCCGTCGCTGATCGTGCTGTCGCTAGCCGCGGCCGGGCTCGGGCTGATCTATCCGATGTTCATCAACCCGGTCGCCTTCGTCCTGATCGGCTTCCTGCTCGTGTTCACGGTGGCGGTGATGCTCGCGCTGGCCTGGGGGCTCTACATCCCCGAACTGTTCCCGACCGAGCTCAGGATGCGCGGATCCGGCATCTGCAACACGGCCGGTCGCCTGATGTCGATCGTGACGCCGTTCATCGTGGTCGAGCTGTTCACAAGGTTCGGCGTCACCGGCGTCGTCTCTGTGGTGGCCGGGCTCCTGGTGGTGCAGGCGATCGCGGTTGCGGTGCTCGGCATCGAGACCCGCAAGCGTCCGCTGGAGGCGTTGCGGCCGGAGGCGATGGACGGCGAAGCTTCGCCTGCGCAGGCGCACAGCACGCTGCAACCGAGCACTGGCAGGATCGCCGGCGGCGGGGATTAGGCGTCGGGCAGACGCGCCGGTCGGAAAATGGCCGCGTTGACGCCCGCAGTGCACCCAGATGCGGGCGTTCAACAATCACTCAGGTCGATTTCATTCCGCGGCGGAAATCAGCGCGGTTTGATTCACTCGCGTCTCGCCCGTGAGATTGTCGACAGTGACATGCGTGTCGTACCAGGTCAGCCGCGGCCGGGCTCCGAACCGCTCAGTCAGCTCGGCGATCTTGGCCTCGGTGAACCATGCCTCGGCGGCTTCTCGGCTCTCCCACAGGTAAACGCCGCCCGTGCCGGCCTCGCCGTTGAGGTAGTCTTTACGGATCAGCCCCTTTGTTGCGAGCTTTCGATAGGTGGGGGCGCTGCCCATGCCACCCCTGATGGACTGTTCTTCGGTTCGCTTCGGAAGGTCGAATTGAACGATAACGATGCACTGTGCCATTCCGGTTCTCCGATCTGAGTCAGATGAGTCAGGTTCGTTCGGCGGCACGCCGATCACTGCAGCATACAAGGTCGGCATTACCCTTGTCCCGCCTAGATCCGATCCTTTCGCTGCCGGCGGAGCGGGCTGGACGGCTCATCGGTGCTGAAGTTCCGCTTGCACGAGACTTTTGGTGGACGCGTGGAAGGAGGCGGGCTAAAGCCCCACGAGGTTCCCTTGCATCCCGTGAATCCCGCTCGTGAGTGCCACGCAGAACAATTTCCTCGCTCAGGCGCTGCAACAAGGCGCGATGGCATTGCGGGCGCAGCAGTTTGCGCAGGCGGAGCAGATCGCCACCAACATCCTGAAATCGAACCGTACCGACAGGCATGCCGCGCTTCTGCTGGCACATGCGCTGATGGGGCAGAAGCGGGGCGGCGAGGCGATCGCAGCGCTCGAGCGCGTTGCGCGTCGCGGCGACGATGGAGAGGTCGAGACCTTGCTTGGCGCGCTGCTGTGCGGCGCCGGCCGCGTCACCGACGGCATCGCACAGCTTCGGCGCACGGCGGCACGCCGCCCGCCATACTTGCCGTCTTTCCAGGAACTCGCCGGGCAGCTTGCCAAAGCCGGTCAGCACGATGAGGCGATCAACACGATCGAGGCCGGTCTCGCGCTCGCCCCTGAGAGCGTCGACCTGAAGCTCGATCTCGGGCACTTGTTGCAGGAGACCAATGACATCGCGCGGGCTGCAAGCGTCCTGACGGCGGCACGTGATGCTGCGCCGGGGCGCCCCGACGTTCTCAACCAGCTCGGGCGGGTCCTGATCCTCGTTGGCGACTACGCCGCAGCCGCGGATGCGTTCCGCCGCGTGCTCGCGCAATACCCGGATGATCGCTCGACCCGCGCCCACCTCGCCACCTGCCTTTTCGAGCAGGGTGAGCGCGATGCAGCCGAGGCGGCGCTGCGCTCGGTGATGCGCGGTCAGCCCCAGCTGTTTGGACGCGCGGCATTCGTCATGGCCTCGGGATCTCATGGCCGCTTCTTCTTCTCCCAGAGCGCCGCTGTGAAGTTCCTCGGCGGGGAGTGAGATTGAGCACGGCGGACGGCATTCCGCCTCGCCTTACGCCCTGAAGTTTCTCCGGTAGAGGTTCGGCTGCCGTCGGAGCTCGGTGCGGAGTTCGCCGACCCGCTTGGCGTCTTCGGCGCTGAACGGGGATGCCTGCGCGGTCCAGTCGTCTCGCTTGACGGGAATACATTGCGCGATCGGAGTCCCCTTGGGGAGCACGCCTCGGAAGTTCCTGTCGTGCCAGTACGCCGGAAAGTGCACCCAATTGTCGGCATAGAGGTCGGAATTGACCAGGCCGCTGAGTGTGGTGAATGGCAGGTCGAAGCGGTTGACGGGATGGGTGAAGTAGATCGCGTAGCCTTCCGGGGCTTCGACGGTCCACAAATTGTGGAATTTGAGAAAGAAGCGGCCCTCTTCAAACAGCGGAGTGCCGGTGACCTGACCCGGGTCGTGGAAGCCGATCGGTGAGCGTGGAAATTCCGGCGTGCCTCCCGGCGGCAGGTCCTGGTCCCAGGTGATTTCGCCGTCCTCGACCTTGAGATCGCAAACCAGCGGCAGCAAGAACCCGCAGGTCATCGCATCCACGAACGGCGGGCAGCGCTTGATGGTGTCCTCGTCGTGCAGGTTGATCGAAGAGAAGGCCGTCGCCGGCATGGCCTTGAGCCAGTCGGGAACGCCCTGGGCCGCCGGTATGGGGGCCGGTATCAGTCCGTCAAGCTCCGTCGGACAACGGAATTTGAGCGTCAGCTTGTTGTTGGTCGACATTGGGCGCTCCGTTGTCCGGTTGACCTACATGAACGCACGGCAAAGGTGAAGCTGCGATCGATCGCAACAATGGCCATGTAGGATAGGTGGAGCGAAGCGATACTCATCAATCTCCGCGCGGCCAGATGATAGGTATCGCTGCGCTCCACCCATCCTACGGATTACCGTCTGGGACTAGCTCATGAGATACTTCGCCACCGCCGGCTCGTTCCACTCGATGCCGAGCCCGGGACCCTTGGCGGTCACCGCGCCGTCGACGATCTCGGCGGGCCTTGTGAGGATGGAGCCGGCGAAGTCGAGGAATTCGAGCCAGTGCGCGGTCGGCGTCACCGCGAGCAGATGCGCGCTGACCTCCGCGAACAAATGGCTCGACATCGGAATCGATGCGGCGTCGGCTTGTCCTGCGACCTGCATCCAGCCGGTGACGCCGCCGACCTTCATGACGTCGGGCATGATGAAGTCCGATGCGCCGGCGGCGATCGCTTCGGCGAAGCCGCGCGGAAACCACCAGTTCTCGCCGGCCTGGATCGGCGTCGGTGAGGTCTCGCGGACTTTTGCGTGGCCGGACAGGCTCTCCTGCGGCACCGGCTCCTCGATCCAGTGCAGATCGTAGGGCGCAAGGCGGGCGATGCGGCGGGTCGCCTCCGCCGGATCGAGCGACTGGTTGAAGTCGATCATCAACGCGATGTCGGGACCGAGCAGGGTGCGCACGCCCTTCACGACGCGCTCGTCATTGGCGGCATCTCCGTCGCCGCCCTTGATCTTGATGCCGCGAAAGCCCTGGTCGAGCGAGCGCCGCAGCGCGCGCTCGTCGGCGACGGGATCGACCACGCCATAGCTGTCATAGGCCTTGATCGGCTTCGCCGAGCCACCGAGCAGTTCGACCAGCGGCCGGCCGGCGAGCTGGCCGACTACATCCCAATACGCCATGTCGAGACCGGATACCGCCATGCCGACCAGGCCCTGCCAGCCGAGCAGCCGAAACTTGGCGTCCATTGCCTTCATCAGGTCGAACGGCGCGACCGGCTTGCCGATGAGTTCGCGGCCGATCTCCTCGATCAGATAGGCAAGAGGTTTAAGCGTGAGCTTGCTGTAGGCGAAGATGTAGGTGCGGCCGGTAACGCCTTGGTCGGTCTCGACATCGATCAGAACCAGCGGGCCGGAATCGATCACGCCGAAGGCGTTCTTCACAGGGCGCTTGAGCGGCACCACGACGCTTCGCGCACGAACTCCGCGGATCGCTGCAACTGTCTGGCTCATGGACGTTTCCTCTTTTTGTTATTGGACACTGTACCATCGGACGAGCCGCGGCGCGGCCCAGTCGGTCGCGACCTGCTCGATCAGATAGCGGCCCGGATATTCGGCGAGGAAGGCGATGCGCTGGGTCTGGCCCGGTTCGACCGCAAGCGTGTCGAGCCAGAACGGCTTCCAGCCGTCGTCGAGCCGATCGAGCAGACGAAAATGATGGCCGTGCAGATGAAAGACGCTGGCGACCGGGCCGCGATTGGTCAGCGCCAGCACGGCCGGCCGGCCGGCTTTGGCCTGAAAGGCCGGCGCGGCCGATGGCTTGAAGTCCGCCGGGCGGAACCATTCGGTCGGCGTGCCGAGGGTTAGCTCGAACCTTGCGGCGCTCTTGAGATCGAGCTGGGCTGGCATGTCGTTGCCGGGCAGCGGTGGAGCCGGCGGGAACGGCGCCGGGCGGACCGGCGGGTCGTTCGAGACGGCCAGCTTGCCGACCGGGCGGGCCAGCGTGCCGTCGTGCAGCAGGATCGCGAAGCTGGTTCCGGCCGGTCCGGCCGCGTCGACGAACACATCGGTGCGGCCGCCGGGAGCCAGTACCAGCGCACCGTTGCGGGCCGGAAACGGTTCGGCCGGCTGGCCGTCGATGGCCATCACTCGGACGTCAAGGTTCTCCAGCTTGACCGCCAGCACGCTGCGTTGGCTGCCGTTGATAAAGCGGAGTCTGAGCCGGGCATTGGCCGGTGCCGAGATATCGTATGAGGTTTTGCCGTTAATCGTATGAATTCGCGTCGAATCTTTTGGATCATTGCCGGCCGGGATTGCGCTTCCGTCCGGCCGCAGGCGCCACTCCTCGATCAGCAAGACCTCGTCGCGATCGATCGCGACCGGCGAGGTGCCGGTCACGATCAGCGGTCGCGGCCGTGCCGGTGCGGTGCCGCCATCGCCGATCAGCGGCTCGCACAGGAAGGTGCCGGCATGCCGAAGCGGCAGCTGGAAGCTATCCTTTCCCCCGGCGGCAAGCAGCGCCCGGGAGGCCAGCGGCTCCGCCGCCGCGACGCCGTCGAGCCCGCGGCAATCCAGCGCGGCCGCGACCGGCAGGTCATTGCCAAAGGTGACGTCAAGGATCTCGCCGCGCTTGAAGCGGAGGTCGCCGCTGCCGAGTGACCAGACCGGTATCTCCGGTCCGCCACGACCCGGTCCGTTGCCCGGACGAAGCGAGATCCGGTCGGGTTTGGCCTGGAGCGCGACCGCGATCCGGCCCTGTGCCGCGCCGGTGGCCGGCAGAGCGGGGCAAAGCGCCGCGGCCCCAAGGGCGGCGATCAGGCTGCGCCGGGTGAGTGAAAATTCGGGACTTGCGGGAGGACTTGTCATCCGGCCGATGCGGACCATTTTCAAGTGTACCTGTCCAGTCGCGATCGGTCGCAGGGCGGGCTCAACAGCGGCCATTTTTTTGCTGCGAACCGGTGGGCGCATGTTATAAGCCCGGCCGCCCGCGGCATCGCGGCCGGACTGGGATGCTTTTCGCGCGGGCGTGGCGGAACTGGTAGACGCGCTGGATTTAGGTTCCAGTGACGAAAGTTGTGGGGGTTCGAGTCCCTCCGCCCGCACCAAGCGCTTACAGCGTTTGCATGACGAATTCTTGGAGAACCTTTGGCCCCGACGGGGTGAGGGTTCGCCGAACCCACAGACGTTAGGCCGCAAGGTCCATCGTCGAACAGATTGAACACTGCCACGGCCGCTCGGGCCGCGGCAAAAGCGGAAGAAGATTGATACCATGCAGGTCACCGAGACCCTCAACGAGGGATTGAAGCACGAATTCAAGATCAGCGTCCCGGCATCCGATCTCGATGCCAAGGCCGACGCCAAGCTGGTCGACCTCAAGGACAAGGTCCGTCTCAACGGCTTCCGTCCCGGCAAGGTGCCGGTGGCGCATCTGAAGAAGATCTACGGCCGGTCGGTGATGGCCGAGACCATCGACCAGACCATCAGCGATACCAACCGGCAGATCTTCGAGGATCGCGGCTTCCGCCTCGCCGGCGAGCCGAAGATCACGATGCCGACCGAGAAGGACCAGGTCGAGGAATTGCTGTCGGGCAAGACCGACCTGACCTACACCGTCGCGATCGAGGTCGTGCCGCCGATCCAGCTCGCCGATTTCAAGTCGTTCTCGGTCGAGAAGCCGGTGGTCGAAGTCTCCGACGCCGATGTCGACGATGCCATCAAGCGGATCGCCGAAGGCAGCCGCCCGTACAATGCCAAGGCCGAAGGTGCGGCGGAGAAGGGCGACCGCGTCACCATCAGCTTCAAGGGCACCATCAACGGTGAAGCGTTCGAGGGCGGCACCGGCGAGGGCATCCAGGTCGTGATCGGCGCCGGCCAGTTCATCCCGGGCTTCGAGGAGCAGCTGATCGGCATCGGCACCAATGAGACCCGCACGCTGAAGGTCTCGTTCCCGAAGAACTATCTGAACGAGAAGCTCGCCGGCCAGCCGGCCGAGTTCGAGACCACCGCGACGCTGATCGAGGCGCCCGGTGAGACCACGATCGACGACGAGTTCGCCAAGACGCTTGGCCTGGAGTCGCTCGACAAGCTGAAGGAAGCCGCCCGCGAGCGCCTGACGGCCGAGTTCGCCGGCGCCACCCGTCAGAAGGTCAAGCGCGCGCTGCTCGACCGGCTCGACGAGAGCCACAAATTCGAGGCGCCGCCGTCGCTTGTCGCCGAAGAGTTCAACCTGATGTGGAACTCGATCAAGGCCGAGATGGACTCGTCCGGCAAGACCTTCGCCGACGAGAACACCACCGAGGAAGCGGCAAAGGAGGAGTACCACAAGATCGCCGACCGCCGCGTCCGCCTCGGCCTCGTGCTGTCGGAGATCGGCGAGAAGAACAAGATCACCGTGACCGACGACGAGGTGTCGCGCGCCGTGATCGAGCGTGCACGCCAGATGCCCGGCCGCGAAAAGGAAGTCTGGGACTACTACCGCAGCAACGCCCAGGCGCTGGCCCAGCTCCGCGCCCCGATCTACGAGGACAAGGTCGTCGACTTCGTCCTGGAGCTCGCCAGCGTGACCGAGAAGAAGGTCACCAAGGAGGAGCTGTTCAAGGATGAAGACGCCGAGAAAACTGCCGCTTAATTTCGGCACCTCGCGTTAATGATGAACCGCGAAAGCGCGCCTGGCGAGGGTCCCCGTCGCTAGGCGCGAAGACGCGAATCAGCTTGAACTTCTGCGACCTGCCCAGGTGGCTAGTGCGGCGAGTTGACGGCCTTGTCGGCCGGAAATTGGCCCATATCTGGGTTAAGCCTTGAGGCAGTAGTCTTGAGCCAAGTAGTCTTGAGCAAAGTTCTGCATCACCCCTAACCCTTGGGTTCTTTCATGCGCGATCCCGTTGAAACCTACATGAACCTCGTGCCGATGGTCGTCGAGCAGACCAATCGCGGCGAACGCGCCTACGACATTTTCTCGCGCCTTTTGAAAGAGCGCATCATCTTCGTCACAGGTCCGGTGGAAGACGGCATGTCGACGCTGATCGTCGCGCAGCTGCTGTTCCTCGAGGCCGAGAATCCGAAGAAGGAAATCTCGATGTACATCAACTCGCCGGGTGGCGTGGTGACGTCGGGCCTCGCGATCTACGACACGATGCAGTTCATCCGTCCGCCGGTATCGACGCTGTGCACGGGGCAGGCGGCCTCGATGGGCTCGCTGCTGCTGGCTGCCGGCGAGAAGGACATGCGCTTTACGCTGCCGAATTCCCGCATCATGGTGCACCAGCCCTCCGGCGGCTTCCAGGGCCAGGCCACCGACATCATGCTGCACGCGCAGGAGATACTGAATCTCAAGAAGCGCCTCAACGAAATCTACGTGAAGCATACCGGCCAGACCTACAAGGCGATCGAGGACGCGCTGGAGCGCGACAAGTTCCTTACCGCCGAGGACGCCAAGGCGTTCGGCCTCGTCGACAAGGTCATCGACAAGCGTCCGGACGATCCGGCCGCCGCGAAGGCCGCCTGATCTGGGCAGGTATCTCGAGGCGTCGGTGTGATCTCCACATTGACGCCTCACATAACCGGCAAAAGCAGGGTGGTGACCGGCCCGCGGGTGCATGCGCGCGGGCGGAAAGTTCCGGTTTCGTGCTCATATACTGACGTGGTAATCCCGCAACGTTCCGTGGATTTCGACGCGTATTCCACGTGCGATCGTTGAAAATCACGGTATTGTCACGGTGTTGAGCCGGCCATCCGATTAGCGAATTCTTGATAGTCGGGTGCCAGCATGGTTGGCTGTGATGCATCGGCTATGATCGCGGAGATTCGAATAAACCGTGATCCACACGGTCAGTATTGCGTAGGGTCTTTTTTGGTACGGAATTTGCTCTATCTACCCAACAACCCGGTTGTGTGCCGGATTGGGTCGATCTGGCAAACGAGATCGAACGGCGGACGGAGATAATGAATGAGTAAGGTCGGCACGAGCGACGCCAAGAACACGCTATATTGCTCGTTCTGCGGCAAGAGCCAGCATGAAGTTCGCAAGCTGATTGCCGGACCGACTGTCTTCATTTGCGACGAGTGTGTCGAACTGTGCATGGACATCATTCGCGAGGAGAACAAGTCCTCGCTGGTGAAGTCGCGCGACGGCATCCCGACGCCGAAGGAAATCTGCAAGGTCCTGGACGACTACGTGATCGGCCAGAGCCATGCCAAGAAGGTGCTGTCGGTCGCTGTCCACAACCACTACAAGCGGCTTAACCATCAGACCAAGCACAACGACGTCGAACTGGCAAAGTCGAACATCCTGCTGATCGGTCCGACCGGTTCGGGCAAGACGCTGCTCGCGCAGACGTTGGCCCGCATCCTCGACGTGCCCTTCACGATGGCGGATGCGACGACGTTGACCGAAGCCGGCTATGTCGGCGAGGACGTCGAGAACATCATCCTGAAGCTGCTGCAGGCCGCCGACTACAATGTCGAGCGCGCGCAGCGCGGCATCGTCTATATCGACGAGATCGACAAGATCAGCCGCAAGTCGGACAACCCCTCGATCACCCGCGATGTGTCGGGCGAGGGTGTCCAGCAGGCGCTGCTGAAGATCATGGAAGGCACGGTGGCCTCGGTCCCGCCGCAGGGCGGCCGCAAGCATCCGCAGCAGGAGTTCCTGCAGGTGGATACCACCAACATCCTGTTCATCTGCGGCGGTGCGTTCTCGGGCCTCGAGAAGATCATCTCCGCGCGCGGCCGCTCGACCTCGATCGGCTTCGCGGCGCAGGTGCTCGCGCCGGAGGATCGCCGCACCGGCGAGATTTTCCGTCACGTCGAGCCGGAAGACCTGCTGAAGTACGGCCTGATCCCGGAATTCGTCGGCCGTCTGCCCGTCGTTGCCACGCTGGAGGACCTCGACGAGACCTCGCTGAAGAAGATCCTGACCGATCCGAAGAACGCGCTGGTGAAGCAATACCAGCGGCTGTTCGAGATGGAGAACATCGAGCTGACTTTCGCCGACGAGGCGCTTGGCGCGGTCGCCCGCAAGGCGATCGAGCGCAAGACCGGCGCGCGCGGCCTGCGGTCGATCCTGGAGAGCATCCTGCTCGAAACCATGTTCGACCTCCCGGGCCTGGAAGGCGTCGAGGAAGTCGTGATCTCGCGCGAGGTCGTCGAGGGAACGGCGCGTCCGCTCTACATCTACGCGGATCGTTCCGACCGCGCTGTCGAGAGCAGCGCGAGCGCCTAAACGGCGCTCATCTCGACCCGTCAAAAATGCGCGGCTGCCGGACGCTCCGGCGGCCGCCATGGCGCAGCAGCGGCGCCCTTGCGGCGTAGCAGCAAATGCTTGTTTAGCCTATATTTCCCGACACTTCTGAGACTTGACACCCCCCCGCCTGATAGCCACCTAATGCTATCGGTGAGGGATCTCATCCGTTGAGATTCGTCGCTTCACGATGCGGAATAAGCGGCTGCCGACAGCATTCGCATTCCGCATCACCAAGGCACCTTGTGGCGGTTGCGCAAGCAGGCGGACTGCGTGCAAGGGGGCACAACAAAAGGATTAGGCCATGACGACCTCAAAACCCCGGCCAACGATCGTCCACGGCGAAAGCCACTCCTATCCGGTGCTGCCGCTCCGCGACATCGTCGTCTTCCCGCACATGATCGTGCCGCTGTTCGTCGGCCGCGAGAAATCGATCCGCGCGCTCGAAGAGGTGATGAAGAACGACGCGCTGATCATGCTCGCGACGCAGAAGAACGCGTCCGATGACGATCCGGCACCCGATTCAATTTACGAGACCGGTACGCTCGCCAGCGTCCTGCAGCTCCTGAAACTGCCCGACGGCACCGTGAAGGTGCTGGTCGAGGGTCTCGAGCGCGCGCGCGTCGAGAAGTATTCCGACCGCAGCGAATATTACGAGGCGACCGCGGTCGCGCTCGCCGACACTGACGCCAACTCGGTCGAAGCCGAGGCGCTGGCGCGTTCGGTCGTGTCCGACTTCGAAAGCTATGTGAAGCTGAACAAGAAGATCTCCGCCGAAGTCGTCGGCGTGGTTCAGGCGATCACCGATTTCGCCAAGCTCGGCGATACCGTTGCCTCGCATCTCGCGGTCAAGATCGCCGATCGGCAAGCGATCCTGGAGACGTTGTCCGTCACGCAGCGCCTGGAGAAGGTGCTGGGCCTGATGGAGAGCGAGATCTCGGTGTTGCAGGTCGAGAAGCGCATCCGCTCGCGCGTCAAGCGCCAGATGGAGAAGACCCAGCGCGAGTATTACTTGAACGAGCAGATGAAGGCGATCCAGAAGGAGCTCGGCGACGACGAAGGTCGCGACGAGCTGGCCGATCTGGAGGAGAAGATCTCCAAGACCAAGCTGTCCAAGGAAGCGCGCGAGAAAGCCCAGCACGAGCTGAAGAAGTTGCGCCAGATGTCGCCGATGTCCGCGGAAGCGACCGTCGTGCGCAACTATCTGGATTGGCTGCTGTCGATCCCGTGGGGCAAGAAGTCCAAGGTCAAGAAGGACCTCGAGGCCGCGCAGGCGGTGCTGGACTCCGATCACTACGGGCTCGAGAAGGTCAAGGACCGCATCGTCGAATATCTCGCGGTGCAGTCGCGCGCCAACAAGCTGACTGGACCGATCCTGTGCCTGGTCGGGCCTCCCGGCGTCGGCAAGACCTCGCTCGGCAAGTCGATCGCGAAGGCCACGGGGCGCGAATTCGTGCGCGTGTCGCTCGGCGGCGTGCGTGACGAGGCCGAGATCCGCGGTCACCGCCGCACCTATATCGGCTCGATGCCCGGCAAGATCATCCAGTCGATGCGCAAGGCGAAGACCTCGAACCCGCTGTTCCTGCTGGACGAGATCGACAAGATGGGCGCCGATTTCCGCGGCGATCCGTCGTCGGCGCTGCTTGAGGTCTTGGACCCCGAGCAGAACTCGACCTTCAACGACCACTACCTGGAGGTCGACTACGACCTGTCCAACGTGATGTTCATCACGACCGCGAATACGCTGAATATTCCTGGCCCGCTGATGGACCGCATGGAGATCATCCGGATCGCCGGCTACACGGAGAACGAGAAGGTCGAGATCGCGCGCAAGCATCTGATCCCGAGCGCGCTGTCCAAGCACGGTCTGGACTCCAAGGAATGGTCGATCGACGACGCGGCCTTGCTCTTGATGATCCGCCGCTACACCCGCGAAGCGGGCGTGCGTAACCTGGAGCGTGAGCTCTCCACACTCGCCCGCAAGGCGGTGAAGGAGCTGATGATCTCCAAGAAGAAGTCGGTGAAGGTGACCGAGGCGAACATCGAAGAGTTCCTCGGCGTTCCGAAGTATCGCTTCGGCGAGATCGACGACGAGGATCAGGTCGGTATCGTCACCGGTCTGGCCTGGACCGATGTCGGCGGCGAGTTGCTCACCATCGAAGGCGTCATGATGCCCGGCAAGGGCAAGATGACCGTCACGGGCAATCTGCGCGACGTGATGAAGGAGTCGATCTCGGCGGCGGCGTCCTACGTCCGCTCGCGTGCGATCGTCTACGGCATCGAACCGCCGATGTTCGACCGCCGCGACATCCACGTTCACGTGCCGGAGGGCGCGACGCCGAAGGACGGTCCGTCCGCCGGTGTGGCGATGGCCACCGCGATCATCTCGGTCATGACCGGCATCCCGGTCCGCCACGATGTCGCGATGACCGGCGAGATCACGCTGCGTGGTCGCGTGCTGCCGATTGGCGGTCTGAAGGAGAAGCTCCTGGCTGCCGCCCGCGGTGGCATCAAGACGGTGCTGATCCCGGAGGACAACGCCAAGGATCTCACGGAGATCTCCGATGCGATCAAGGGCGGCATGGACATCATTCCGGTCTCGCGGCTGGATGAGGTTGTCGCCAAGGCGCTGGTCCGCGTGCCCGCGCCGATCGTCTGGGAAGAGGAGACCAGCAAGGTCGACGTCAAGCCCGATGCTTCGGATGAGGCGTCCGGTGGCCTGACGGCGCACTGAAGCGAGCTCCGATCGACATAAGAAAACGGCGCCTTCGGGCGCCGTTTTTGTTTTCGCTGTTCGCGATCAGGTCGGGAAGGCTGCGGCTCTGTCCGCGGCGGCAAAGTGCGCCATCTGATCGGCATGCGCCTTTGCGAAAGCCGGCCGCGCCGTGGCACGCGCGACGTAGTCGCGACACGCGGGATATTCCGCCAGTCCGTCGAAGCGGTCGACCAGGCGCAGCACATCCGCCATGAGAATGTCGGCGACGGAGAACGGCCCGGCCAGCCATTTGCGACCCGTCAGCACCGGCTCCATGTGCCTAAGCCGGGATTGCAGGAAGCCGTCGAAGCGTGTCCATGCCGACGTGCCGCCGCTCTCGCCCGAGAACACCAGGAGCGACCAGGGCAGGCTCGCCATCTCGACCGAGTTGAGCGCTGCGAACAGCCATTTCAAAGCCTCGCTGCGCTGGCGCGGATCGGTCGGCAGCAGCGCGTCGCTGCGCTCGCCGAGATGCAGCAGGATCGCGCCGCTCTCGAAGATCGAGACGTCGCCGTCGGTCAGCCACGGCACCTGACCGAACGGCTGGTGCGCGAAGTGCTCGGGGCTCCGATCGCGAAACGGCACGCTTGCAACGCGATACGGCAAGCGCGCCTCCTCCAATGCCCAGCGCACGCGGAGGTCGCGCACAAATCCCCGCGGCATCTCCGGAACCCAATCGAAGGTGGTAAGCGTCAGGTCGGCCATTGGGTATCTCCATTTGCTGGCTTCACAGCAAAGAACGAACCAATGGCGCGTGTTCCGACACCCCGACTGGCTTTTTCGTCGTTGCGGTACGGAATGATCGAGCCGCCGACGTGGGTACGCCGGCGCCGGAACTACTCTTTCCTTTCGACGACGAAATTGCCGATCGCGCCGAGTGCCATCAGCACGCTGGTGCCGAGGAACACCGCGGGCATGCCGATATGGCCGCCGATGAAGCCGCCGGCGAGCGGGCCGATCACCTGGCCGGCATATTGCGCCGAGATCGAGTAGCCGAGCATGCTGCCGGTGACCGCATCAGGCACGTTGTGCCGGATCACGCTCGCGATGCAGGGCAGGAGGCCGCCGAGCGCGAGCCCCATCAGGAAGCGCAGCAGGATCAACTGCCAGCCGCTGACCACGAAGGCCTGGGGGATCAGCAGCAGCGCGGAGACCGCAAGGCAGATGGTGATGATCCGCCAGTGGCCGACCCGATCGGCCAGCTTGCCGAGATGCGAGGACGACAGCAGGCTGCCGAAGGCCGTCGCCGACATCACGACGCCGGCCACGAACGTGACCTGCGGCGCCTCGACCAGTTGCGCGACATAGACCGTGATGATCGGCTCGATCGACATGTTGGCGACCATCAGCAGCAGGCCGGTTCCCCACATCGCGACGACAGGGCGCTTGTCCGGGACCAGCGACCAGCCGCCACGCGCCTTGCCGCCTTTCGCCGTCTTCGGGCGCGCTTCCTCGCGGATCAGGAACGTGGTGCCGAGGAAGGTGAAGAAGATGACGCCGCCGATCAGGAAGAAGGTCGCGCGGATGCCGATCAGCCCCGGCAGCACGCCGCCAATCAAGGGACCGACCAGGCTGCCGGCCATGATGCCGGCCGACAGCACGCCGATCGCCCAGCCGGAGCGCGCCTTCGGCGTCTGCGCCGCGACCAGCACGGTCGAGCCCGAGGCGTAGCCGCCGAGCAGGCCGGTCAGCAGCCGCAAGCCAACCAGCTCATAGACATTGTGCGCCATGCCGATCAGCGACATCGCGACGGCCATGCCGAGGCTGGCGCGGATCAGCATCAGCTTGCGGCCGTAGCGATCGGCGAGCCGTCCCCACAGCGGCGCCGTCAGCGCCGCGCTGAAGAAGGCCGCGCCATAGGCGACGCCCGACCATTGCACGATCGCGGCATGATCGGTCACGCCGAGCTGCTCGACATAGAGCGGCAGGAACGGCAGCAGCAGCGTCATCCCCACGATTGTCGTGAAGGAGCCGAACACGCAGACGATCAAATTGCGTTTCCAGGGGCCCGCGTCGAGCAGGGCTTCGCGATCGACTTCGATGTTCATGTCAGCGCAACCCGATCACGGCGAAGCCGCGCGCCCGCAGGCCGCGGCGATCCTCGTTCAGCGAACGCAGCAGGCGATCGCGGGTATCGGTGATGTGGTCGGCGGCCTCGCGCGCGGCGGCCTCCGGATCGTCGGCCTTGATGAAGCCGAGGATGCGCCGGTGCTCGCGCCAGGCCTGCTCGCGCGACGGCTCGGTCCACACTTCCAGCCAGCGCGCGCGTGACAGCCGGGTCATGGCGCCGGCGATCGCCTTGACGATGAAGGGATTGCCGGAGAGCCGCGCGATCTCGACATGGAAATCGGTGCCGACCCGATGCCATTCCTCGCGCGGCGCGCCGGACTGGCAGGCATCCAGCATCTCCTCGACGCCGGCGATATCGGCTGCGCTCGCCCGCGCGCAGGCGAGGCGCACCGCCGTCGTCTCCAGCGGAATCCGGAACTCGGCAAGCGCCTCCAGCTCACCGAGGTCGATCGGTGCGACGATCCAGTTGCGGCCGTCGCGGCGCACCAGCTCTTCGCCTTCGAGCCGGACCAGCGCGGCACGGATCGGCGTGCGCGATCCCTCGAACCGGCTCTCCAGCCAGCGCTCGGTCAGCCGCTCGCCGGGGCCCAGGTCGAGCGACAGGATCATCTCCCGGAGCTGGTCATGGATCTGAAGCATCTGCGACATGGCGCCGTCCTTGGCCGCTCCTTGGCGGGCGTGGAATCTCGATCAGACGGCTTTCGTATCCCGATTTGGTATCCCAAACAATGCGGGTACGGGATACCGGCGTTGCTCCGTTAAAGGAGGTGGGCCGAGAGCCAGGGCCCTGGACAATGGAACCGCGCTCACGGCGGCTGCTTTGTTTGACGGAATTGGAGAGCGCCAGATGCACATCGACGGGCAATGCCATTGCGGGGCTATCACTTATCAGGCCGAGATCGATCCCGAACGGGTGTCGATCTGCCATTGCACGGACTGTCAGGCGCTGACCGGCTCGCCCTACCGCGTCACGGTGATCTGCGACGCCGAACAGGTGCGGCTGACCGGAGGTGCGCCGAAGGTCTACGGCAAGCGGGGCGATAACGGCCGAATCCGTTTCCAGCACTTTTGCGGCGACTGCGGTTCGCCGCTGTTCACGAGCGGCGAGGACGGCGGGCCCGACGACTGGGGCATCCGCTGGGGCAGCATTCGCCAGCGCGGCCAATTGACCCCGCGACGCCAGGTCTGGTGCCGCTCCGCCGCGCCATGGATCAATGATCTCAAGGAATTGCCAGCGCGCCCGACGGACTGGTGCTGACGGATTGAGGCGTTGCGGCCTTGCGCCTCGGGGGCAGGCGAGGCTAAAGAGGCGCGCAGGTAAGGGCGGCTAGCTCAGCTGGTTAGAGCATCTCGTTTACACCGAGAGGGTCGGGAGTTCGAATCTCTCGCCGCCTACCAGCCTTCGTCCTGCGGGCTACGGCTGGGCAAGCCAGCCTTTGAGCACGAATTCATCCGCTTGTTCGGTTCGCAGGGCGAAGGCTGTCACGCCAAAGCTCGAAGTGCGCAGGCGGACTGGCTGCCTAAACGCGTGCGGGCGTGCTTCCCCCTTCGGATCCGGCCCTACGGTTGCAGCATCCTGATGGTCGCGATCGGCCACTTCCCGATGTGGCCCTTGATCGAGATGCGCAACCCGTGAGATTCGTCCAGAAACACGCCCTCGACGGTCCCTGCGGTTCCATCGGTGAGAACCGCGGCTCGTCCGACCAGCTCGGCCTCCGCTTGCACATGCTCGCGCAGGATGACGGTGGCGCGGTGTTTCACGAGCTGCAAAGCCGCCTCTGGTTGATGAGCCCTGCGGAGTAAGGCCATTGCATGGCTCTCGGTGAACGCGCGGAGAGGGCGCGATCCCGGCCGTGGGGTAGTCTCATGGGGATGGCCGTGACCGCGCTTGCTCCGCGCTGGCGTGCCGAATGTCATTCGATACCCGATGGTGCGAAAGATGCCGAAAGTCACGCGCCCAGATTTGATGCCGACGCTGCAGCGATGCTATTCTGTACGCCTAACCGGGAACTTGATGCATGCGCAAACTCGCCGCGATTTTTCTTCTCACCATGATTGCCGGACCCGCATTCGCACAGTCGGATCACGTTCAGCGCTATCGCGAAGAGGTCGAGAAGTCGCCGGCCGATGCGGCCAACGAGGCGCGGCAACAGCGCGCCTATCAGCGTGCGCTCAGCGGTGTGCCGGATCAGAAACCGACCGATCCCTGGGGCATCGCGCGCAGCGACGGGCAGGGCACGCCCAAGGCGAATGCCGCGAAGCCGAAACCGGCCAAGCCCACGAGCGCAGCCGCCAAATAAAGCTCCGAGCGCGGATCAGGTCGATGAAATACTACGTCTGCAAATTGACCGGACCGCGCCCGACCTTTCCTCAGGATATGACGCCGCAGGAAGCCGCCATCGTGCAGGCGCACGTCGCCTATTGCGGCGAACTGCTGCAGGCCGGCAAGGCGCTGGTGTTCGGACCGGTCGCCGATCCCTCCGGCGTCTGGGGCCTCGGCGTGCTGCAACTGCCTGACGATGCCGATCCGCAGGAGATCGTCGCCAACGATCCCGTCACCAAGGCGGATGCCGGATTCACCTATCAGCTGATGCCGATGCTGCGCGCCGCGACGCGCGAGAGCTGCTAGGGCATGATCCGGAAAAAGTGCGAAGCTGTTTTCCGAAAGAGATCATGCCCAAACATGAGACAACAGAAGCTTCCTCACAAGGTTTCGATCGCATGAACGCTGGCCATCCGCAGAACGCCGACCAGATTGCTTATTGGAACGGGCCGGGCGGTCAGCGCTGGGCCACGCGGCAGGCCGCGCAGGATATCGTGCTGCAGCCGGTGCTCGACCTCCTGGTCGATCGCGCCGCGCCGAAAGCCGGCCAACGCGTCGTCGATGTCGGCTGTGGCAGCGGCGCCTCGAGCTTCGCGCTGGCGGCCAAGGTCGCGCCCGCTGGCCACGTGCTCGGCGTCGATGTCTCGGAGCCGATGCTGACGCGGGCGCGGCAGAGCGCGCCGCAGGGTTTGCCGGTCGAGTTCGCGCTGGCCGACGCCACCATCTATCCGTTTGTCAGCGAGAGCTTCGATCTGTTGGCCTCGCGCTTTGGCGTGATGTTCTTTGCCGATCCCGTGACGTCGTTCGCCAATCTGCGCAAGGCGATGAAGCCGACCGGCCGTCTCGCCTTCGCCTGCTGGCAGGAGCCGCGCGAAAATCCGTTCTTCATGACGCCGCTTGCTGCCGTCTACAAGCACGTGCCGAAACTGCCGCCGCTAGGGCCCGAGGATCCCGGCCCGTTCGCGTTCGCCTCCGAGGCCCGCGTGAAGCGGATCCTGGGCGAAGCCGGCTTCTCCGGCATTGCCATGGAGCCGTGCCGGGTTGAGCTCGATGTCGCGACCGGGCGCGGCATCGATGCCGCGATCCAGGGCGCGCTCGAGATCGGGCCGGCCAGCCGCGCGCTGGAAGGGCACCCGGATGAGGTGCGCGATGCCGCGATCGCCTCGATGCGCGAGGCGCTGGCGCCTTTTGTGAAGGGCGATGCCGTGCTGCTGCCCGGCGCGATCTGGATCGTGACCGCGCGGGCCTGATCAGGTCTTCTCTTCCCAGATCATCGCCAGGTGCACGATGGTCTGCACGGCCTTCTCCATGTCCTGCCGGCTGACCCATTCGAGCCGCGAATGGAACGCGTGCTCGCCGGCGAAGATGTTCGGGCAGGGCAGTCCCATGAAGGACAGCCGCGAGCCGTCCGTGCCGCCGCGGATCGAGGTCTTCACCGGCGTGAGGCCGGCGCGCTCGATCGCCTCGATCGCATAGGCCACGATCTGCGGGTGGCGATCGATCACATCCTTCATGTTACGGTACTGCTGCTTGACCTCCATGCGGTAGGTCGAGCGCGGATAGCCCTTCATGACATCGTTCACGATGTCTTCCAGCAGCGCTTCCTTCTGCTTCAGGCCGGCCTCGGTGAAATCGCGCACGATGAAGTCGATCCGCGCGTTCTCCAGCGCGCCCGAGATCGCGACCGGATGCAGGAAGCCTTCCTTGCCCTCGGTGGTCTCGGGCGAGCAGGTGTCCTTGGGCAGGCGATCGACGATCGCGGCGGCGATCTTGATCGCGTGCTCCATCTTGCCCTTGGCGAAGCCCGGATGGGTCGCGACGCCTTCGATGATGATGCTGGCGCCGTCGGCCGAGAAGGTCTCGTCCTCGATATGGCCGGCTGTCTCGCCGTCCATGGTGTAGCCGAAATCGGCCCCGAGCTTCTTGATGTCGACCTTGTCGACGCCGCGGCCGATCTCCTCGTCCGGCGTGAACAGGATCTTGATGGTGCCGTGCTTCACCTGCGGATTGGTGATCAGGAAATGCGCGGCGTCCATGATCTCGGCAAGGCCCGCCTTGTTGTCGGCGCCGAGCAGGGTGGTGCCGTCGGTGGTGATGATGTCGTTGCCGATCTGGTCGGCCAGTGCTTCGTGCTCGGCGGCGCGGATCACCTGCGAGGCATCGGCGGGCAGCACGATGTCGCCGCCGCGGTAGTTCTTCACGACCTGCGGCCTGACGTTCTTGCCGGTGCAGTCGGGAGAGGTGTCCATGTGCGAGCAGAAGCAGATCACCGGCACCGTCTTGTCGGTATTGGCCGGGATCGTCGCGTAGACGTATCCGTGCGGATCAAGATGCGCGTCGGATATCCCCATGGCCTGCAGCTCGGCGACCAGCAGGCGCCCGAGATTCTTCTGCTTCTCGGTGGAAGGCGTGGTGGGTGAATCCGGGTCTGACTGGGTATCGATCACGACATAGCGCAGGAAGCGCTCGGTGACGGTGTGCTTGAAGTCGAGAGCCGGTGCCAGCATGAAAACCGCGCAAAAAACAGGAGATAGGAACAATGCGCTTTGGCGAAGTTGGTTCGCGCGAGCAAACCGCGTCAAGGCGAGCTTCGTAGGACAATCCTATAACAGAAAAGCGCCACTCCGGGGCCGCGTCACGAGCCGGAATGGCGCTTTGCCTTAACGGAGAGAGTAGGCGCTAGACGGCTTCTTTCAGCTCCTTGGCGGCGCGGAAGGCGACCTTCTTGCTGGCCTTGATGTGGATCTGTTCGCCGGTCGCCGGGTTGCGGCCCATGCGGGCGGCGCGCTTGCGGACCTGCAGGATGCCGAGGCCGACGATCCTGATGCGCTCGCCCTTCTTGAGGTGCTTGGTGATCCTTGTGACCATGTCGGTCAGGATCGCCTCGGCCTGCTTCTTCGACAGCTCCTGCTCCTCGGCGATGGCCGCCGCCAAATGCTTCAGCGTGATCGTCGCCGGTGTCGCTGCTTTCTTCGCCATGTCTGGCCCTCCTCGTTGCTGAATGGCTGGATTGCTGCTTTTCACGCGAATGGCGCGCCGTTCGCGTCGGGAAAATGCGTCCGGACAAGTCCTGAAAACCGCCGGTTCCAGGAACGGGCAGCGCCGGGCTGGCCACAGGAAACCCAGACGTATCAGGCCTTATTTGATTCGGGGCTTCGCTGACTACGCCGTTTCCCCTGAAAACAGGCGACAACCCGCGTACGTGCCGCGAAAATGCCGACGCTGTGCAGGGATCCGCAACGTCCTTGACTAACCGGATGCGGGCCTTTATGCCCTCGGTCCTGCGCGGATCAATCCGATGATCGGCATCCGCGGGAGTAGCTCAGTTGGTTAGAGCGCCGCCCTGTCACGGCGGAGGCCGCGGGTTCGAGTCCCGTCTCTCGCGCCATTCATTTCAATGACTTAGCAGCGTGTTTGGCCCGAAACCATTGGTCCCTCTGGACCGGTGCCGTAACGAGTTGCCTTCCTCAGACTGCCGCGACAGATCAGGACGCCGCGAGGCCGGCAACGCTGACGGGTTGAGCGGCCTGCTCGGGCCTGACCGATAATGCCACGCGCTGTTCGGGCGTCAGCCACCACAGCAGGAACAGCAGCGCTATCCCGTTCGACAGCAGGCCTGTCGTGAGCGGCACATTCATGATCGCCTGAACTGCGATGCCCGACGAAACCGCGATGAAGCGCGGCGACAGGTGCTTTGAGACCATCGATCCCACCGACAGGATCAGGCCGCAGACGAAAGCCGACACCGGGGCGAGCGCAAGACCGACCGACGCGATGCCCTCGGTGGCGAGGAAAGACGCGTTGAAATTGCCGTCCTGATAAATCGCTCCGAGGGTCGGGCCGAGCTCGCCGTACGGGCACGCGGTCATGTACCGCAGGACGGTGATCTGGCAGAACCGGGTGAGTTCGCGGTGCGCAAAGAAGTCGGCGTATTGATCGAGCGCGAGCGACGGGATCGCGACGAAGCGCAGATTGACGGTGCTGAACACGATGTAGGTCTTGTCGGCGACGAGAATGGCGAAAGCCAAAAGGCCGACGATCATCGGGATCAGAAATGCGAGCACCGTGGCCAGCCGCGGGTCGAACCGGCCGTACAGCCAGAACAGAAACGGTAGCCAGATCGGCAGCAGCAGGACGGTCTTGTTGTTGACGACGGGATAGAAGCAAAGCGCAAGCAGCAGCACCCCGGCCGCCGGCATCCATCGGCTGCGCGATGCGAAATGCGCGAACAGGTAGGGCAGGACCGCGCCGATCATGACCCCGGTGAGATAGTTCATTAGCGCCGGCCGCACGACGGCGGTGCGGGCTGCGCCATAGGGATTGCCAAGATTGGCCCCGTAGGAGACATCGGCCACCAGCACGGCGAGGCACGACACCAGCAGCAGAACCGCGATGCGCTTGACGGCCGCTTCGGACAGATCGGGCCGCCAAGCCGAGATATTCTGCAGCATCAGAGGGATCATCACGGCGGCCAGCGCGGCGATCATGGCCCAGCGGGCGATGGCGTGCGGATAGTCGAACGCGCTGAAGAAACTGAGCCAGACGAAGCCGAACACGGCTGACAGCAGCGAGAAGCCGACCAGATAACCGAAGCTGAATCGTGCCGCGACGAACGCCGGGACGAATGCGACCATGATGGCGGTGCCGAGGACGGCTTGCGCGGTGATGCCGGATCGCCAGACATGCATCGCCGGGAATGCGTGCCCACAGGCGATCATCGAGGCGACGCTGAGGACGAAGAACCCGGGGATCGTGACCCCGACAACCAGGTCACCGCGCGTCAATGTCATCGGTCCGTCCGAATCCGAAAGCTGCCAGGCAGCTAGCCGGTCGGCCCTGGACGACGCAAGTTAAGCAATATCTCGGTCTGTGTTGTTATGTTTCTGCCGGGCCATTCGTCACCGCGATGCCCTATTGAATTCACAGAACGGCAATACCTTGCCTTGATCAGGCAAAGAATGCGGCGACCGCGTTGAGGTCGGATTGTCCCGGCGCCTCGCCGCGCAAATTGGCGTCGATGATGCGGCGGCAGGCGTCAACCGTGTGGGTGTCGCCCAATTCGTTGGCGGCCTCGAGGATCGACCAGACCGTGTCCAAGGGAACGTCGCTCTGCGTGGTCGCCTTCGGGTCTGACAGCATTGGCGGGGTCGCGGTTAGAATTCGAACAGGTCGCGGCCGCGCCGCGCCAAATTGTGCAAGTCCGCCACAGTGCCGCGCACCGCGTTGCAGCGGCGGCATTCGATGATCGTGTCGCCGGATGCATGCGCCGGATCGGCGACCTTGATCGCCAGGCTACCGCAATCCGTGCAGATGATCTTGAAGCCGGTTGAAATTACTTGCTGCTGCAAATTCATTGTGGCCTGCGCCTTTGTTGTCGTCGACCTTAGCCGGGCAACTTTTAAGACTGGGGTCGCGGAGCGGATTGCAATCGAACGACCGCGTTAGGGTGCGATTAAGATTTCGCTGCGGCCGCGCGGCCCTGCAGATGCAGCGTCGGCCTGCCGAGCCCGGCCGCGGCGGCGCGCACGGCATTGCGGGCATTGACGGTGATGATGCCGGCGGCGTGGGCCCAGACCGCGAGGTCGGAGGCGCTGTCGCCGGCGTAGATGAAGCCCCCGGGAAATGTCCTTTGCAACAGGTCGGCCTTGTTGGCGCCCTTGAGATTGTGTTCACCATCGGAGGCAAGCACCTGGTCGATCCAGGGCAGACGCGACGCCAGCTTCTCTGCGAGCAGCGCTTCGGCCGCCGTTGCCAGCACGATGCGGCGGCCGGCCGCGTTCTCGCGCTCGGCCAATGCGACGACGTCCTGGTGCAGTTCGATCCGGCTCCAGTCGATGCGCTGGTGCTGTGCGAGCCGGCGCTTCAGCGCCGCGCGGCCGCGCGTCAGCCAGGCGGCGCATGAAACGACGATCAGCGGATTGCGGCGCAGGATCGAGAAGAAGCTGAGATGGAGCAGGTCGCCCGTGATCAGCGTGCCGTCGAGGTCGAGCACCAGCGGCAGCGATGCCGGGAGGCCGAGCAAAGGGGGCGCCCCGTCGGTGCGGGAAGCATCCTGCGGCTTCGCAATGTAGTCGCCGGCGAGGCGAGGCTCAGTCATTCGCGGCACTCAGCCGGGTTGCGACCTTGCACGCGTCGATCGCGCGCACTCCGGTCTCCGTGGTCCGGCAATCGCCGTAGCCGAACTCGCTCGCAAAGGCCACACCATGCTCGTCCGAGCTCAAGACGATCAGGACCAACGAAAAAGGCCGCCCGAGGGCGGCCGTGTTGCCTGCGGAAGCCGGCAGAAATCCTTAGCGGACCGTGGAGGTGCCCGACGAGGTGATCGCCACCGGTTTGCCGGCCTTGATGACCTGGGTGGTCTGAGCAGTCTGGGTGAAATCCGCGTTGTTCCGGGCCGAAATGCCGAGCGCCGCGATCCCGATCCCCGCAACAAGGGCAACCACCACAATCTTGAGATGGGTCGCGCGGTCAGCTGAATGGATCGAGTGGTTCATGGTCGCCTCCGGGCGTCTCTGCGCCGTCTATGGCAGTTACTGGTAAGCCCCATCTGTTTCCGGATCGTTTCGTGAGTTCCGGGAAATGGTTTCGTGCCACGGGCGGATTGGTTTCACCGTGCCTTGCGTCACACTGGCGGCCGGCTAAAACTGCCCCAGGCGCGGAAACGCCCTTGGGAGAAAAACAATAATGAAAACAATGAGACTAACCCGACGCCGGGTGCTTGGAACCGGCTCCGCGGCACTCGCCGCTACGATGTTTGGTAAGCGCGCCGTTGCGGCGGCCGAGTTCGACTTCAAGCTCGGCGTCAACACTCCGGAAACCCATCCGCTAACAATCCGCCTGACTGAGGCCGCCAAGGCGGTCGGCGCCCAGTCGTCCGGCCGGGTCAACATCACGGTGTTCGCCAACAGCCAGCTCGGCGGCGATCCGGAGATGCTGTCGCAGGTCCGGGCCGGCGGGATCGAGCTGCTGGCGGCGCCCAGCATGACACTGTCGACGCTGGTGCCGCTGTCGGGGTTGCCCAGCATCGGCTTTGCCTTCCAGTCCTACGACCAGGTCTGGGCGGCGATGGACGGCGGCGTCGGCGACCTCGTGCGCGAGGCGATCACGAAGACCGGCGTCGTGCCGCTGAAGAAGGTCTGGGACAACGGCTTTCGTCAGATCACCTCGTCGTCGAGCCGGCAGCTCAACAGCGTCGACGATCTCAAGGGCTTTAAAATTCGCGTGCCGGTGACGGCATTGCTGACGTCGCTGTTCTCAGGGCTCGGCGCGCTGCCGTCGAGCATCTCCTACAGCGAGCTCTATTCGGCGCTGCAGACCCACATCGTCGAAGGGCAGGAGAACCCGCTGGCGCAGGTTTCGACCGGCAAGCTCTACGAGGTGCAGAAATTCTGCGCGCTCTCGAACCATTGCTGGAGCGGTTACTGGATCCTCGGGAACCGCCGCGCGATGGCCGGCCTGCCGCCCGATCTGCTCGAGCTCATCAATGCCGCGTTCGACGCCGCGGCGGTGAAGGAGCGCACCGATCTGGTCGAGATGGATAGCTCGCTGCAGGCCGAGCTGACCGAGAAGGGCATGACCTTCAACAAGCCCGATCCCGTGCAGTTCAGGGCCGCGTTGGTGAAGGCCGGCTTCTACACGCAGTGGCAGAAGACCTATGGCGCGGACGCCTGGGCAGCGCTGGAGAAATACACCGGCAAGCTGACGTGAGCGCCGCCTGACATCACACGCGCGATTACCTGACGCGTAATCGCGCGTGCGATCTCCCTTTGCGATGGTCGGTGCATCGGCGGCGATGAGTGCCGATCGATCCGCAAAGGGAGATACACGATGGCCAGCCAACCGCTTTATGCAACCGCCAGGGACGGCACAAAGCTGTTCGTGCAGGATTGGGGTTCGGGCCGGCCGGTGCTGCTGCTCGCTGCCTGGACGTTCAATTCCAGCATCTGGGGCAGCCAGATCGTGGCGCTGAACGCCAAGGGCTATCGCTGCATCGCACCTGACCGGCGCGGACATGGCCGCTCCGACATGCCGATGGCGGGATACGATCTCGACACGCTGACCGATGACGTCGCCGCCGTGATCGAGCAGCATGATCTCCACGACGTCACGATCGTCGCGCATTCGATGGGATCGATCGAGGCAGTGAACTATCTGGCGCGGCACGGCGCAAAGCGCATCGCACGGCTGGTGCTGGTGGCGCCGACCACGCCGTTCATCGTGCAGACCGAGGACAATCCGGACGCCGTGCCGAGAGCGATGGTCGACGCGCAAAATGCGGCGATCGCGCAGGACTTTTCGAAATGGATGGGCGAGAACGAGACGCCGTTCTTCATGCCCGACACGCCCGAGGTGACCCGGGCCTGGATCAGGGAAATGATGCTGAGCGTGCCGCTGCCGGTGGCGCTGGCTTGCCGCAAGACCATTTCCTTTGCCGATCTGCGCGCCGCCGCGAGCGCGATCGATCGCGCGACGCTGATCGTGCATGGCGACAAGGATGCCAGCGCGCCCCTCGAGCTGACCGGCGCGAAGACGGCAAAGCTGATCAGAGGAAGCAGGCTCGCCGTCTATGAAGGCGCGCCGCACGCGTTGCCGCTGACGCACAGCGCGCATTTGATGGCCGACCTGCTGGCCTTCATCGACAGCTAACTGGCGCGCGCGATGTCGGCGCGGATCGCGCGTGCCGCCCAGACGAACAGCAGGGCGCCGAGCGTCGTCATGAGCGCGGCCGACAACAGCGAGTAGCGAACCGCATCGACGCCGTAGGTGCCTTTCAGCGCGTCGTTGATCATGCCGACGGCGAGGGGGCCGACGCCCTGGCCGAAGCAGGTCGCGGTCAGCAGCACGATCGCCGAGGCCAGCGCGCGCATGCTGGGCTTTGCCACCGTCTGCGCGATCGCGAAGATCGGGCCGAGATGGAAGCCGAGCATGAACGAGGTCAGTGCCAGGGTCGCGACCATCAGCGTGAAGCTTTGCGTCAGCATGCACAGCGCGAACACCGGGCCGGCGAGGCCGGACATGATCGCGGGCGCCCACAGCTTCCAGCGGTCGTCGCGGCGGCCGATCTGCGCCACCACGAGGCCGCCGATCAACGTGCCCGCCATGCCGGCGAGACCCTTGAAGGTGCCGGCATAGGTGCCGATCTCGGCGCTGGTGAGGTGATGGATGCGCGCCAGGAACGGCGGGATCCACGCCGCGGTAGCGTAGTTGGTGCGAGCAGCCCCATCGTGGTGTCGCTGAGCGTGAACTCCTTCTTGATCGGTTCGATCAGCACGTTGAAGATGGTCGAGGAAGTTGAGAGCGTAGATGATCGTGAGCAAGGCGAGGACGTAGTAGCGGCGCGCCGAGGGCGCGGCCGCAGCTTGCGTTGGCGCGGCCGCGTGCGGTGCGACATCGACCATGACTTCCTCCCCCGATCCTCTTTTTGCGCGGGCCTTACGCCTCGCGGATGTAGTTCCCCGCCTCGAATTCGACCGGCCTCGTGTCGGCGTCGAACGACACCCCGATCGGGTCGCGGCCGGTGGCCATGGCCTTGAGCTGGTCAGCGAGCATCCGGCGGATCATCAGGATGCCGCGGTCGCTCTGGCCAAAATGCTCTTCGGAATGGATCGTCACCGCGCCCTGGCCGACCTGGGCCTCGTAGTCGCCGGGGAATTGCTGGTGCTCGGCCTCGGTCATGTCCCACCAGAACTTGCCGTTGAACTTCGAGCGCATCCGCCCGATATCGCCCGCGTTCTTGACCCGGCCGGCGACGTAGATGCGAAACGAGGTGTCGTCGATCGGCAAGGTCCAGCCGATCGATTCGACGCGCGCGAACTGCGCGACGCGCGGATTGGGCACGACGCGCAATGTGGGGAGGGCGGCCTCGGTGACGCGATAGAACATCTTGCCGTCGTCTTGCCTGCGGATCGAACGCACCGCGACGCCGCGCGGCGACATCTCGAACTTCACCTCGGGCATCGAGGCCATCATGTTGTTGAACTGCGGCCCTGAGAACGAGCCGTGCAGCACCGGCACATGGTAGGGGTCGGCAACGTTCTCGAAATGCTGCAGCCAGTTGCAAGGGACCACGGCAGGGCCGCCGCCGCCGATCGAGGAATCGTCGGCCTCGACGAACTCGCCGTCGTCCATTTTCTCCAGGCACTCGTAGCGCGGCAGCACCGGCCTTTTCTCGGCCGGCCCCATATAGGCGAAGATCAGGCCGTAGCGTTCCTGCACTGGATACCAGGGCTGGCGTACCTTGTCCTTGAACAGGCCGCCGTCGGGCTCGCAGGGTTGTTCGAGGCAGCGGCCCTCGGTGTCGAACTTCCAGCCGTGATAGCAGCAGCGGATGCCGTCTTCCTCGACCTTGCCGTAATAGAGCGTGGTGCCGCGGTGGCAGCAGCGCGCATGCAGCAGGCCGGCCCGGCCATGCCGGTCGCGGAACAGGATCAGGTCTTCGCCAAGTGCGCGGACTTTTCTGGGGATATCGGTGGCGTCACCGGCGAGGCCGACCGGGTGCCAATACCGGCGCAACAGCTCGCCCATCGGTGTGCCCCGGCCGACCGAGGTGAGCTCGGTCCGGGTGCTGGACGGCTTCATCGCATAGGCCGTGCCGAGATCGCGGTCCCGCTGGGTGATCGTCATGTTGTCCTCCCCGCCGCTAGTCGGGCGCCGGCGGCTGATCTATCGTTGACCAAGTCAACGATAGATGGATGACAATGTCACCGATATCGTTAAGCTTGGCAGCGCGCGGCTTTGTTGGCAGAGGTTGGCAGAGGTTGGTGATGACCGAGAAGCTCAGGACTGAGAGGGCCTTGCCGCCGGAGGCCGTTGTCGATTCCGAACTGGCACCGATCACCGCGATGATGTCGTCGCGGCTGATGGTGCTGGCGAACCTGCTCAGGCGCGGCGCGATGCTGCGCTACAAGCGCCTGACCGGCCTGTCCTCGGTCGAGTTCGGTCTGGTCGCCTCGCTCGGCCGGCGGCCGCCGATGAGCGTGGTGCGGCTCGCCGAGGCCGTCGGCATGGACAAGGGGCAGATCAGCCGGGCGCTCGCCGAGCTCGTGGCGCGCAAGCTGGTGGCGAAGGCGGCCAATCCGCGCGACAATCGGGAGACCCTGGTCTCTCTCACCAAGGCCGGCCTGGCTGCCCATGACGCCATCGTGGCCGGCGCCCAGGAGCGAAACCGGCGCCTGCTGGAACAGCTTGCGCCGGGGGATCTCGAGCTGCTGCTCGGACACATCGATCGGCTCACCCTGACGGCCGCCGAGATGCTCGCTGCCGAACGGGGGCTGGGCTGATATGGGGAGAGCGCAGGGCACAGGATGGCTGCCGCGGCGTTACCAATGGAGGCAAGCGCATCCGCCTGATGAGGCCAAGAGCCCACGGGAAGGACGGTAAAAGCGTCAAAATAGCTTGTCTTGCGCCCTCTGTTGCGCTGCGCTAAAGCCTCAAGAACAATTCCAATCAACGAATCTGCGGCACGTCCGAAACCGCAGCAAGAAGGCCTCGCCGATGACCGGCATCCTGCAGAATTATCTCCCACTTGTGGTCTTTATCGGAGTTGCGAGCCTGATCGGTCTGGCGCTCCTGATCGCGCCGTTCCTGGTCGCGTTCCAATCGCCGGACCCGGAAAAGCTGTCCGCCTATGAATGCGGATTCAACGCTTTTGACGACGCCCGCATGAAGTTCGACGTCCGGTTCTATCTGGTGGCGATCCTCTTCATCATCTTCGACCTCGAAGTGGCGTTCCTGTTCCCCTGGGCCGTGGCGTTCGGAAAGCTCGGCGCCACCGGGTTCTGGTCGATGATGGTGTTCCTGGCCGTGCTGACGGTCGGGTTTGCGTATGAATGGAAGAAAGGCGCGCTCGAATGGGATTGAGCCCCACCGCCGCATCCTCGCAGCCGGCGATCGCCAAATCTGAGATCGCTATGGCTCCGAAGGGTATTCTTGATCCGTCGACCGGCAAGCCGGTCGGCGCCAACGATCCGTTTTTCCTCGAGGTCAATCACGAGCTGTCCGACAAGGGCTTCTTCGTCGCCGCGGCCGATGACCTCATCACCTGGGCGCGCACCGGCTCCCTGATGTGGATGACCTTCGGTCTCGCCTGCTGTGCGGTCGAGATGATGCAGGTCTCGATGCCGCGCTATGACGTCGAACGCTTCGGCTTCGCACCGCGCGCCTCGCCGCGGCAGTCCGACGTGATGATTGTCGCGGGCACCCTGACCAACAAGATGGCGCCCGCGCTGCGCAAGGTCTACGACCAGATGCCGGAGCCGCGCTACGTCATCTCGATGGGCTCCTGCGCCAATGGCGGCGGCTACTACCATTACTCCTATTCGGTGGTGCGTGGCTGTGATCGCATCGTGCCGATCGACATCTACGTGCCGGGCTGCCCGCCCACGGCGGAAGCGCTGCTCTACGGCGTGCTGCTGCTGCAGAAGAAGATCCGCCGTATCGGCACTATCGAACGCTAAGGTTTCAGGTATGGACGACGGCAAGCTCGACGCCCTTGGGCAGACGATCGTGAGCGCGCTTCCGGGCGCGGCCACGGCGCACTCGGTCGCGTTCAATCAGCTCACTATCGACGTCGAGATTGGCAGAATCGTGGAGGTCGCCCGTTTTCTGCGTGACGATCCTGGCTCCCGTTTCGTCAACGTCACCGACGTGACCGCAGTCGACTATCCGAGCCGCGAGAAGCGTTTCGACGTCGTCTACCATTTGCTGTCGCCGACGCTGAACGCGCGCATCCGTTTGCGCGGGCAGGCCGACGAGACCACGCAGGTGCCGTCGATCATCGGCGTCTTCCCGGGCGCCGACTGGTTCGAGCGCGAGACCTACGACCTCTATGGCGTGATCTTCACCGGCCATCCCGACATGCGCCGCCTGCTGACGGACTACGGCTTCGACGGCCATCCGCTGCGCAAGGATTTCCCGCTCACCGGCTTCGTCGAGGTCCGCTACGACGACCAGGAGAAGCGGGTGCTGTACGAGCCGGTCCGGCTCAACCAGGAATTCCGCAAGTTCGATTTCCTTTCGCCCTGGGAAGGCGCGGACTATCCGCTGCCCGGCGATGAGAAGGCCAAGGCGGAGCCGAAGCCATGAATGAACAGCCGCAAAACCTTCGTAACTTTACGATCAACTTTGGGCCGCAGCATCCGGCGGCGCACGGCGTGCTTCGTCTTGTGCTGGAGCTCGACGGCGAAGTCGTCGAACGCGTCGATCCGCATATCGGCCTGCTTCACCGCGGCACCGAGAAGCTGATCGAGCACAAGACCTATCTGCAGGCGATTCCCTATTTCGACCGGCTCGACTATGTCGCGCCGATGAACCAGGAGCATGCGTTCTGCCTCGCGGCGGAAAAGCTGCTCGGCATCACGGTGCCGCGGCGCGGCCAGTTGATCCGCGTGCTGTACTGCGAGATCGGCCGCATCCTGTCGCATCTGCTCAACGTCACCACCCAGGCGATGGACGTCGGCGCGCTGACCCCGCCGCTGTGGGGCTTCGAAGAGCGCGAGAAGCTGATGGTGTTCTACGAGCGCGCCTCGGGCTCGCGCATGCACGCGGCGTTCTTCCGCGTCGGCGGCGTGCACCAGGACTTGCCGCCGAAGCTGATCGACGACATCGAGGCGTGGTGCGATCCATTCCTCAAGGTCGTCGACGACCTCGATCGGCTGCTTACCGGCAACCGCATCTTCAAGCAGCGCAACGTCGACATCGGCGTGGTGCCGCTGAAGGAAGCCTGGGAATGGGGCTTCTCCGGCGTGATGGTGCGCGGCTCCGGTGCGGCCTGGGACCTGCGCAAGTCGCAGCCCTACGAGTGCTACGCCGAGATGGATTTCGACATTCCGATCGGCAAGAACGGCGACTGCTACGACCGCTACCTGATCCGCATGGAAGAGATGCGCCAGTCGGTGCGCATCATGAAGCAGTGCATCCAGAAGCTCAAAGCACCCGACGGGCAGGGCCCGGTCGTGGTCGAGGACAACAAGATCGCGCCGCCGCGCCGAGGTGAGATGAAGCGCTCGATGGAAGCGCTGATCCATCACTTCAAGCTCTACACCGAAGGCGTGCACGTGCCGGCCGGCGAAGTCTATGCCGCGGTCGAGGCGCCGAAGGGCGAGTTCGGCGTCTACCTCGTCGCCGACGGCACCAACAAGCCCTACAAGTGCAAGATCCGCGCGCCGGGCTTCGCCCATCTGCAGGCGATGGATCACATCTGCAGGGGCCATTTGCTGGCCGACGTTTCCGCCATCCTGGGCTCGCTGGACATCGTGTTCGGCGAAGTCGACCGGTGACGATGTCCGCATCCGAACCGCGCGCAATGAGAGTTTGATCGATGTCCGTCCGCCGCCTTGCCCCGAAGGAATTGCAGCCCGCGAGCTTCACGTTCACGGACGAGAATCTCGCCTGGGCCAAGAAGCAGATCGAGAAGTATCCGCCGGGACGGCAGGCCTCGGCCGCGATCGCGATCCTGTGGCGCGTGCAGGAGCAGCACGACGGCTGGGTCTCGGAAGCGGCGATCCGCGCCGTCGCCGACCTGCTCGAGATGCCGCATATCCGCATGCTGGAGATCGCGACCTTCTACACCATGTTCCAGCTCTCGCCGGTCGGCAAGAAGGCGCATGTGCAGGTGTGCGGCACCACGCCGTGCCGGTTGCGCGGCGCCGCCGACCTGATCGAGGTGTGTCAACATCGCATCCATCACGATCCCTTCCAGCTGTCGAAGGACGGCAACTTCTCCTGGGAAGAGGTCGAGTGCCTGGGGGCCTGCGTGAACGCGCCGATGGTGCTGATCTGGAAGGACACCTATGAGGACCTGACCAAGGAAAGCTTCGGCAAGGTGCTCGACGGCTTTGCCGCCGGCAATCCGCCGAAGCCGGGTCCGCAGATCGACCGTCAGTTCTCGGCGCCCGCGGGCGGGCCGACGACGCTGAAGGAAACCACCTGATGCGAAGCTTTCAGGTGCTGGCAAACGGGCAGGAAAACAAGGCAGGAAGGGGCGCTGCGATGAAGGCCTGGCGCACGATCGCGCTGCACACCGCCGTCGCGGCCGGCTTCATGTTCCTGCTGCAGCGCTACGGCCTGAGCGCCACGCTGGAATCCAGCCTGTTGTGGGCCATCGTGTTCGGCGGCTGCGCTGCCGGGCTCGCTTATTCGCAAGCCAATCGGTGATGTTCGGAAAGTTTTGAGCATGCTCGACGACAAGGACCGCATCTTCAAGAACCTCTACGGCCTGCATGATTGGGGCCTCGAGGGCGCGCGCCGCAGAGGCGCCTGGGATGGCACCAAGGGGATCATCGACAAGGGTCGCGACTGGATCATCAACGAGATGAAGGCGTCGGGCCTGCGCGGCCGCGGCGGCGCCGGCTTCCCGACCGGCATGAAGTGGTCCTTCATGCCGAAGGAATCCAAGGACGGCCGTCCGAGCTACCTCGTCGTCAACGCCGACGAGTCGGAGCCCGGCACCTGCAAGGACCGCGAGATCATGCGGCACGATCCGCATCTCTTGGTCGAAGGCTGCCTGCTCGCGAGCTTCGCGATGGGTGCGCATGCCTGCTACGTCTATATCCGCGGCGAGTTCATCCGCGAGCGCGAGCGGCTGCAGGCGGCGATCGACCAAGCCTATGAGGCCAAGCTGGTCGGCAAGGACAATATCAACGGCTGGCCGTTCGACATCTATGTCGCGCACGGCGCCGGCGCCTATATCTGCGGCGAGGAGACCGCGCTGCTCGAGAGCCTCGAGGGCAAGAAGGGCCAGCCGCGGCTGAAGCCGCCGTTCCCGGCCAATGTCGGCCTCTATGGCTGCCCGACCACCGTCAACAACGTCGAGTCGATCGCGGTCGCGCCGGACATCCTGCGCCGCGGCGCCGCCTGGTTCGCCGGCATCGGCCGGCCGAACAATGTCGGCACCAAGCTGTTCTGCATCTCCGGCCACGTCGAGCGGCCCTGCAACGTCGAAGAGGCGATGGGGATTCCGTTCCGCGAGCTGATCGAGAAGCATTGCGGCGGCATCCGCGGCGGCTGGGGCAATCTGAAGGCCGTGATCCCCGGCGGTTCGTCGGTGCGCATGGTGCCGGCCGAGCAGATCATCGACACGCCGATGGATTTCGACTCGTTGAGCAAGCTGCGCTCGGGCCTCGGCACCGCGGCGGTGATCGTGATGGACAAGTCGACCGACCTGATCCGGGCGATCGCGCGCATCTCCTATTTCTACAAGCATGAGAGCTGCGGCCAGTGCACGCCGTGCCGCGAGGGCACGGGGTGGATGTGGCGCGTCTTGACCCGCATGGCCGACGGCCGCGCCCACAAGCGCGAGATCGACATGCTGCTCGAGGTCACCAAGCAGGTCGAGGGCCACACCATCTGCGCGCTCGGCGACGCCGCCGCCTGGCCGATCCAGGGCCTGATCGCGCATTTCCGTCACGAGATCGAAGAGCGCATCGACCAGTATTCGCACAAGGCCGATCTCGACGATCAGGGCGTTCGCGATCCCATGCACATGGTAGCCGCGGAGTAATGTTGGCGATGACGCAACAGGCCGCATGGTGGCAGAAGTACGGGACGCTTGCGCAGATGGCGCAGGCGACCGTGGCGCTGCTCGGCTTTGTTGCAATCCTGCTGCAGATCAACGAAATCCGCACCTCGAACCGCGCCTCCAGCGCGCGTTCGGCGTTTCTCGGCTACACCGATCTCGCATTCCAGAATCCGAAATTCGCTCAGCCCGATTACGAGGCCATCAAGGCCGCCGGCCGCGAAGAGCGGTCCCAATATGAGAGTTTTGTCTCGTACTTCCTCTACGCCTGCGAGGAGACCTTTGCCGCATTCGCGGACAAGCGCGAATGGCAAGCATCGTGTGACTACGACCTGAAACCGCATCTGCCGTTCCTCTGCGAGAAGAACCAGGCGCAGCCTGCCTATCTCGCGACCTACGGCGCCGACACCCAGCAATGGGTGAAGACTTCGTTGAAAACCGCGAGCGTCGCACCGCCCGACTGCAAGCTCGGAAAGACTTGAGACAGACATGAGCAAGATCATCGTCGATGGCAAAGAGATCGATGTGCCGCCGGAGTACACGCTGCTGCAGGCATGCGAGGCGGCCGGCGCGGAGATTCCGCGCTTCTGCTATCACGAGCGGCTGTCGATCGCCGGCAATTGCCGGATGTGCCTGGTCGAGGTGAAGGGCGGCCCGAAGCCGGTCGCCAGCTGCGCCTGGGCCGTACGCGATTGCCGTCCGGGACCGAAGGGCGAGCCGCCGGAGATCTCGACCCGTTCGCCGATGGTGAAGAAGGCGCGCGAAGGCGTGATGGAGTTCCTTCTGATCAACCATCCGCTGGACTGCCCGATCTGCGACCAGGGCGGCGAGTGCGACCTGCAGGACCAGGCGATGGGCTATGGCGTCGACACCAGCCGTTTCGCCGAGAACAAGCGCGCGGTCGAGGACAAGTATCTCGGCGCGCTGGTCAAGACCTCGATGAACCGCTGCATCCAGTGCACGCGCTGCGTCCGCTTCTCCGCCGAAGTCTGCGGCGCGCCGGAAATGGGCGCGACAGGCCGCGGCGAGGACATGGAGATCACCACCTATCTCGAGCAGGCGCTGAGCTCGGAGTTGCAGGGCAACCTCGTCGACATCTGCCCGGTCGGCGCGCTGACCTCGAAGCCTTACGCGTTCGCGGCGCGGCCCTGGGAGCTTGGCAAGACGCAGTCGGTCGACGTCATGGACGGCGTCGGCTCGGCGATCCGCGTCGACACCCGCGGCCGCGAGGTGATGCGCATCCTGCCGCGCATCAACGAGGCGGTGAACGAGGAGTGGATCTCCGACAAGACCCGCCACATCGTCGACGGCCTGCGCACGCAGCGCCTCGATCGGCCCTATGTGCGCGAGAACGGCCAGCTCCGGCCGGCGACCTGGCAGGAAGCCTTCGCCGCCATTGCCGCCAAGGCCGGCCGCAGCGACGGCAAGCGGGTCGGCGCGATCGCCGGCGATCTCGCCGCGGTCGACGAAATGTATGCGCTGAAGGAGCTGCTCGCGAAGTTCGGCTCGGTCAATCTCGCCGTGCAGGGCGGCGATGCGTTCGACGCTAAGGCCGGCCGCGGCTCCTACATCTTCAATCCGACCATCGCCGGTATCGACCAGGCCGACGCGATCCTGATCATCGGCTCGCATCCGCGCAAGGAAGCCGCGGTGCTGAACGCGCGGATCCGCAAGCGCTGGCGCACCGGCGGGCTCAAGGTCGGCATGATCGGCGCCAAGGCCGATTTCACCTATGACCATGAGTATCTCGGTGCGGGTACCGACACGCTGGCCGATCTCGTGGCGGGCAAGCACTCCTTTGCCGACGTGCTGAAGAACGCGCAGCACCCGATCATCCTGGTCGGCGCGGGCGCCTACACCAGGCATGACGGCGCTGCGGTGCTGGCGCAGGCCGCCAAGCTCGCTGTCAACGTCGGCGCGCTGAAGGACGGCTGGAACGGCTTTGCCGTGTTGCAGGATACTGCCTCGCGCGCCGGCGCGCTCGATATCGGCTTCTCGCCGGCGGCGGGTGGCCTGACCGCGGCGCAGATGACGACCTTCGGCACGCTCGACGTGCTGTTCTTGCTCGGCGCCGACGAGATCAAGGCGCCGGACGGCACCTTCGTGGTCTATATCGGCACCCATGGCGACCAGGGCGCGCATCGTGCCGACGTCATCCTGCCGGGCGCGGCCTATACCGAGAAGTCCGGCATCTACGTCAACACCGAAGGCCGGGCGCAGATCGCCAACCGCGCCGCGTTCCCGCCGGGCGAGGCCCGCGAGGACTGGGCGATCATCCGCGCGCTGTCCGACGTGCTCGGCAAGAAGCTGCCGTTCGACTCGCTGCAGGCGCTGCGGCAGGCGATGTTCAAGGCCTACCCGCATCTGATGCGGCTCGACCAGATCGAGGCCGGCAAGCCTGACGACGTCAAGGCGCTGGCAGGCAAGGGCGGCAGCGTCGACAAGGCGGCATTCAAGCCGACCATCGAGGATTTCTATCTGACCAACCCGATCGCGCGGGCCTCTGCCGTGATGGCGGAATGCTCGCGGCTGGCGTCGGGCCGAATGCTGACGGCAGCGGAGTGAGCGTGACCTGATGGCTGAATTCTTCGCAAGCTCGTTCTGGACCGACTTCCTCTGGCCGCTGATCATCATGGTCGCGGAGAGCTTGTTGCTGCTGGTCGTGCTCCTGATCGCGATCGCCTACATCCTGCTCGCCGACCGCAAGATCTGGGCGGCGGTGCAGATTCGCCGCGGCCCCAACGTGGTCGGCCCGTTCGGATTGCTGCAATCCTTCGCCGACCTCCTGAAATTCGTGCTGAAGGAGCCGGTGATTCCGTCCGGCTCCAACAAGGGCGTGTTCCTGCTGGCGCCGCTGGTGTCGTGCATCCTGGCGCTGGCCGCCTGGGCCGTGATCCCGTTCGATCTCGGCTGGGTGATCTCCGACATCAATGTCGGCGTTCTCTACATCTTCGCGATCTCGTCGCTGTCGATCTACGGCATCATCATGGCCGGCTGGTCGTCGAACTCGAAGTATCCGTTCCTGGCCGCGCTGCGCTCGGCGGCGCAGATGGTGTCTTACGAGGTTTCGATCGGCTTCGTCATCATCACCGTGCTGCTCTGCGTCGGCTCGCTGAACCTGTCGGCGGTGGTCGAGGCGCAGAACACCCGCGGGCTTGCGCACCTGATCGGGTTGCCGCAGCTCACCATCCTGAACTGGTATGTGTGGCCGCTGTTCCCGATGTTCGTCGTATTCTACGTCTCGGCGCTGGCGGAAACCAACCGTCCGCCATTCGACCTGGTCGAAGCCGAATCCGAACTGGTCGCCGGCTTCATGACCGAATACGGCTCGACCCCGTACCTCCTGTTCATGCTCGGCGAGTATGTCGCGATCACCACGATGTGCGCGCTGGCGTCGATCCTGTTCCTGGGCGGCTGGCTGCCGCCGGTCAACCTGCCGCCGTTCACCTGGATTCCGGGCATCGTCTGGTTCGCGCTGAAGGTGTTCTTCATGTTCTTCATGTTCGCGATGGCGAAGGCGATCGTGCCACGCTACCGCTACGATCAACTGATGCGGCTCGGCTGGAAGGTGTTCCTGCCGCTGTCGCTGGCGATGGTGGTGATCGTGGCCGGCGTGCTGCAGTTCGCCGGCATCGCGCCGAAGTGAGGCCGTCATGAGTGTCAATGTCAACGCAACAGCCCGCTCGCTTCTGCTGTCGGAATTCGTCTCGGCGTTCTTCCTCGCGATGCGCTATTTCTTCCAGCCGAAGCCGACGCTGAACTACCCCTTCGAGAAGGGCCCGATCTCGCCGCGCTTCCGCGGCGAGCACGCGCTGCGCCGCTATCCGAACGGCGAGGAACGCTGCATCGCCTGCAAACTGTGCGAGGCGATTTGCCCGGCGCAGGCGATCACGATCGAGGCCGGCCCGCGCCGCAACGACGGCACCCGCCGCACGGTGCGTTACGACATCGACATGGTGAAGTGCATCTATTGCGGCCTGTGCCAGGAGGCATGCCCGGTCGACGCCATCGTCGAGGGCCCGAATTTCGAATTCGCGACCGAGACCCGCGAGGAACTGTACTATGACAAGGCCAAGCTGCTCGCCAATGGCGACCGCTGGGAGCGTGAGATCGCGAAGTCGATCGCGCTCGACGCGCCGTACCGGTGAGGTGAGGGCATGATCCTTCCGGCGCTGTTCTTCTACCTGTTTGCTGCGGCCTGCGTGGCCTCGGCGGTGATGGTGATTGTCTCGCGCAATCCTGTGCACTCCGTGCTGTTCCTGATCCTGGCCTTCGTCAACGCGGCCGGGCTGTTCATCCTGATGGGCGCCGAGTTCCTCGGGATGATGCTGATCGTGGTCTATGTCGGCGCCGTCGCGGTGCTGTTCCTATTCGTGATCATGATGCTCGACGTCGACTTCGTCGAGCTGCGCGAGGGCTTCATCCAGTATCTGCCGATCGGCATCGTGATCGGCGGCATCTTCATGTTCGAGTTGCTGCTCGTCGTCGGCGCCTGGGTGATCAACCCGGCCGTGACCAAGACGATCACCGCGGCGATCCCGACCAATGTCAGCAACACCGAGGCGCTCGGCCTGGTGCTCTATACGAAGTACATCCATTACTTCCAGCTCGCCGGCATGGTGCTGCTGGTCGCGATGATCGGCGCCATCGTGCTGACGCTGCGCCACAAGGCCAAGGTCAAGCGGCAGAACATCAACGTGCAGAACGCGCGCACGCCCGAGATGGCGATGGCGATGCGCAAGGTGGCGTCAGGGCAGGGCCTGCAGGATGCCGACGCGGCGGAGTGGGTGAAATGACGATCGGGCTCGGACACTATCTCGCGGTCGCCGCGATCCTGTTCACGCTCGGGATCCTCGGCATCTTCCTCAACCGCAAGAACATCATCGTCATCCTGATGTCGATCGAGCTGATCCTGCTGTCGGTCAACATCAACCTGGTGGCGTTCTCGACCTTCCTCGGCGACATCGTCGGCCAGGTGTTCGCGCTCTTGGTGCTGACGGTGGCCGCCGCCGAGGCTGCGATCGGTCTCGCCGTGCTGGTGGTGTATTTCCGCAACCGCGGTTCGATCGCGGTTGAAGACGTCAATCTGATGAAGGGCTAGGCGCAGTTATGGTTCAGGCAATCGTATTCCTGCCTCTGCTGGGCGCCATCCTCGCAGGCATTATCTCGCTGGTCGGTGCCCATGCGCGCTGCCCGAGCGGCGATACCGTCGGCCATCACGACGATGCGCATGGGGATGCCCATGCCTCCGCGGCCCATGACGATCACGGCCATGATGACCATGGCCATGACGACCACCACGTCTCCGAGCCGCCGGCGGCGGGCTCCCGCCTTGCCGAGCTGATCACCACGGGCCTCTTGTTCGTCTCGGCCGCGCTGTCCTGGTTCACGCTGGTCGATGTCGGCTTCATGCACCACGACGCGCGCGTCGTGCTGCTGCCCTGGATCACCTCGGGCGACCTGCAGGTGGCCTGGACGCTCCGCGTCGACACCCTGACCGCGGTTATGCTGGTCGTGGTCAACACGGTGTCCGCGCTCGTCCACCTCTACTCCATCGGCTACATGGACGAGGACCCGAACCGGCCGCGCTTCTTCGGCTATCTCAGCCTGTTCACCTTCGCGATGCTGATGCTGGTGACGTCCGACAACCTGGTGCAGCTGTTCTTCGGCTGGGAGGGCGTCGGCCTCGCGAGCTACTTGCTGATCGGCTTCTGGTACCAGAAGCCGTCGGCCAATGCCGCGGCGATCAAGGCCTTCGTGGTCAACCGCGTCGGCGACTTCGGCTTCGCGCTCGGCATCTTCGCGATCTACGCGCTGGTCGGCTCGACCGATTTCGAGACCATCTTCCACGCCGCGCCGGGGCTGACCGGCAAGACCATCAACTTCTTCGGCTGGCAGGCCGACGCGCTGACCTTGACCTGCCTATTGCTGTTCATGGGCGCGATGGGCAAGTCGGCCCAGTTCCTGCTGCACACCTGGTTGCCGGACGCGATGGAAGGCCCGACCCCGGTGTCGGCGCTGATCCATGCCGCGACCATGGTTACCGCCGGCGTGTTCATGGTGGCGCGGTTGTCGCCGCTGTTCGAGTTGTCACCGACCGCGCAGGCGGTGGTGATGTTCTTCGGCGCGACCACGGCGTTCTTCGCCGCCACGATCGGGCTCGTGCAGAACGACATCAAGCGCATCGTCGCGTATTCGACCTGTTCGCAGCTCGGCTACATGTTCGTGGCGATGGGAGCGGGGGCCTATTCGGTCGGCATGTTCCACCTGTTCACGCACGCCTTCTTCAAGGCGCTGCTGTTCCTGGGCTCCGGCTCGGTGATCTACGCGATGCATCACGAGCAGGACATCCGCAACATGGGCGGGCTGTGGCGCAAGATCCCGTACACTTTCGCGGTGATGTGCATCGGCACCCTGGCGCTGACCGGCTTCCCGCTGTTCGCCGGCTACTTCTCCAAGGACGCGATCATCGAGGCGGCCTATGCGGCGCATAATCCGTTCGCGACCTACGCCTATCTCTTGACCATCGCGGCCGCCGGCCTGACCTCGTTCTACTCCTGGCGTCTGATCTTCAAGACGTTCTTCGGCGAGCCGCACGACCAGAAGCACTACGAGGCGGCGCATGAGAGCCCGGTCTGGATGCTGGTGCCGATCGGCGTCCTCGCCGCGGGCTCGATCCTCGCCGGCCTGCCGTTCAAGGAGCTGTTCGTCAACCCGCACGGCGTGGAAGAGTTCTTCCGCGAATCCGTGAAGATGAACCCGCACATCCTCGAGGACATGGAGCACATGCCGGGCTGGCTTGCGCCGCTGCCCACCGTGATGATGGCGCTCGGCCTGTTCATCTCGTATCTGTTCTACATCCGCAGGCCGTATCTGCCGGTCGAGCTCGCGCAGCAGCAGCCGATGCTGTACCAGTTCCTGCTCAACAAATGGTACTTCGACGAGCTGTACGACTGGATCTTCGTGCGCCCGGCGAAGTGGCTCGGCTACACGTTGTGGAAGAAGGGCGACGGCTTCATCATCGACGGCTTTGGTCCCGATGGCGTCTCCGCCCGCGTGCTCGACGTCACCCGCAACGTCGTGAAATTGCAGACCGGCTACCTCTATCACTACGCATTCGCGATGCTGATCGGGGCCGCCGGATTGATCACCTGGTTCATGTTCGGCTTGGGAGGCCAGTAAATGACAACCTGGCCCATCCTTTCGGTCACGACCTTCCTGCCGGCGGTCGGCGCGATCCTGGTCTATCTGCTGGCGCGGGGCGGTGACGAGACCGCGAGCCGCACGGCGCGCTGGATCGCGCTGTGGACCACGCTGATCACCTTCGCGATCTCGCTGATCCTGGTGGCGCGCTTCGATCCGGCCTCGACCGACTTCCAGTTCGTCGAGAAGGCGTCCTGGCTCGCCACCGGCATCAGCTATCACATGGGCGTCGACGGCATCTCGCTGCCGCTGATCATCCTGACCACCGCGATCATGCCGCTCTGCATCATCGCGAGCTGGAAGTCGGTGACGCAGCGCGTCGGCGAATACATGATGGCGTTCCTGATCCTGGAAACGCTGATGGTCGGCACCTTCTCGGCGCTCGATCTCGTGCTGTTCTATTTGTTCTTCGAAGGCGGCCTGATCCCGATGTTCCTGATCATCGGCGTCTGGGGCGGCCCGCGCCGGGTCTACGCGTCGTTCAAGTTCTTCCTCTACACCTTCCTCGGCTCGGTTCTGATGCTGCTCGCCATCATGGCGCTGTACTGGAACGCCGGCACGACCGACATCCCGACCCTGATGCATACCGCGGTGCCGCGGTCGATGCAGACCTGGGCGTGGCTGGCCTTCTTCGCCTCGTTCGCGGTGAAGATGCCGATGTGGCCGGTGCACACCTGGCTGCCCGACGCGCACGTCGAGGCGCCGACGGCGGGCTCGGTGATCCTGGCCGCGATCCTGCTGAAGATGGGCGGCTACGGCTTCCTGCGTTTCTCGCTGCCGATGTTCCCGCTGGCCTCGCACGACTTCGCGCCGTTCGTGTTCACGCTGTCCGTCATCGCCATCATCTACACCTCGCTGGTGGCGATGATGCAGGAGGACATGAAGAAGCTGATCGCATATTCGTCCGTCGCGCATATGGGCTTCGTTACCATGGGCATCTTCGCGGTGACCACGCAGGGCGTCGCCGGCGGCATGTTCCAGATGGTCTCGCACGGCATCGTCTCCGGCGCGCTGTTCCTCTGCGTCGGCGTCGTCTACGACCGCATGCACACCCGCGAGATCGCGGCCTATGGCGGTCTCGTCAACCGGATGCCGCTCTACGCGCTGACCTTCATGGTCTTCACCATGGCCAATGTCGGTCTGCCGGGCACGAGCGGATTCGTCGGCGAGTTCATGACGCTGCTCGGAACCTTCAAGATCTCGCTGCCGACCGCGTTCTTCGCCACCACCGGCGTGATCCTGTCGGCCTGTTACGCGCTTTGGCTCTACCGCAAGGTGGTGTTCGGCGCGCTGGTCAAGCCGTCCCTGATGTCGATCAAGGATCTCACCTTCCGTGAATGCGTGACGCTGTTCCCGCTGATCGCGCTGACCATCCTGTTCGGCGTCTATCCGAAGCCGGTGCTCGACATGTCGGCCGCCTCGGTCCAGCAGCTCGTCAACAATTACCAAACCGCCGTGACTGCCGTGAAGGCAGCCGCGCTGACCGTCCAGTAAGGCCCTCGTCATGAGCTTTTCCAGTGCAGGTTATCAGTTGCAGCCGGTGCTGCCGGAGCTGGTGCTCGCGGTCGGCGCGATGGTGCTGTTGATGATCGGAGCCTATCGCGGGCAGGGGACGACGCGGCTCGTCACGGCGCTCGCGATCTGTCTCCTGGTGCTGACCGGCGTGCTGGAGCTCTGGCTGCCGGCCGGCAAGCTGGTGACCTTCGGCGGCAGCTTCATCGTCGATGATTTCGCCCGCTTCCTGAAGGTCCTCGCACTGATCGCCTCGGCGGCAACCCTGATCCTGTCGACCGAATATCTGTCTCAGCCGTCGAGCCGCAACTTCGAGTTCTCGATCCTGGTGCTGCTGTCGACGCTCGGCATGATGGTGCTGATCTCGGCCGGCGATTTGATCTCGCTCTATCTCGGCCTCGAGCTGATGAGCCTTGCGCTCTACGTCGTCGCCGCCAGCCAGCGCGACAATGCCAAGTCGAGCGAGGCGGGTCTGAAGTATTTCGTGCTGGGCGCGCTGTCGTCGGGCATGCTGCTCTACGGCGCCTCGCTGATCTACGGCTTCACCGGCACCGTCAGCTTCGCCGGTATCGCGGCCGCCGCCACGACCGGCAGCATCGGTATCGTGTTCGGCCTGGTGTTCCTGCTCGCCGGCCTCTGCTTCAAAGTGTCGGCCGTGCCGTTCCACATGTGGACGCCGGACGTCTATGAGGGTGCGCCGACGCCGGTGACGGCGTTCTTCGCTTCCGCCCCGAAGGTCGCGGCGCTCGCGGTGTTCACCCGCGCGACGCTGACCGCGTTCCCGGGCATCGTCACCCAGTGGCAGCAGATCCTGGTATTCGTGGCGATCGCCTCGATGGCGCTGGGCTCGTTCGCGGCGATCGGCCAGACCAACATCAAGCGGCTGATGGCCTATTCCTCGATCGGCCATATGGGCTTTGCGCTGGTCGGCCTCGCCTCCGGCACGGTCGAGGGCGCCCAGGGCGTCCTGATCTACATCGCGATCTATGTCGCGATGACGCTCGGCTCCTTCAGCATCATCCTGGCGATGAAGCGGAACGGCCAGGCGCTGGAACAGATCAGCGATTTCGCCGGCCTCTCCCGCACCAATCCGCTGCTCGCCTTCATCTTCGCGATGCTGCTGTTCTCGCTGGCCGGCGTGCCGCCGCTCGCCGGGTTCTTCGGCAAATGGTACGTGTTCGTCGCCGCGATCAAGGCCAATTTGTTCACGCTCGCCGTGATCGGCGTGCTGACCAGCGTGGTGGGCGCGTTCTATTATCTGTCGATCGTCAAGGTGATGTATTTCGACCAGCCGCTCGGCAAGCTCGACCCGGTCCGCGTCGAGCTGCGCACTGTGCTGGCGGTCGCCGGCATCTTCAACATCTTCTACTTCGCCTATCCGGGCCCGCTGGTGAGCGTGGCCACGGCGGCGGCCAAATCACTATTTTGACGCGTGCGGCTCCGAAATCGGGATGCTGGCTTTCGGAACCAATCATGCGCATAACTCTGACATGACCTTCACGCTCGGGCCCCGGGCCATAGCGGCGGGCTACCGGCTCGCCGCCTTCGATCAGATCGGCTCGACCAATGCCGAGGCGATGCTGCGCGCCCGCGACGGCGAGCAGGGGCCGATGTGGTTCGTGACGCCGGAACAGACCGCGGGCCGCGGGCGGCGGCAGCGGGTCTGGGTCGCGCCGCGCGGCAATCTCGCCAGCACGATCCTCGAGGTGACGGACGTCCAGCCGGCAGTCGCCGCCACCCTGGGCTTTGCCGCCGGGCTGTCGCTCGAAGCCGCGCTGCGGAAGGTCAGCATCGAGGCGGCGCTGCGGCTCGGACCGGACAGCCCGAAGTTCACCCTGAAATGGCCGAACGACATGCTGGCCAACGGCAGGAAGCTCTCGGGCATCCTGCTGGAGGCCGAGGCCATCGGGAGCCGGCTGGCGGTCGTCGTCGGCATTGGCACCAATGTCGTCGCAGCACCCGAGGGGACGCCGACGCCGGCCGTATCGCTCGCGGCGCTCGGCATCCAGATCGGGGCGGAGGAGCTGTTTGCCGCGCTGTCGGACGCCTGGGTCGAGTTTCGCGGCATCTGGGACGACGGCCGCGGCTTCCCCGAGATCCGCCGGCTGTGGCTGGAGCGCGCGGCCGAGCTCGGCGAGAAGGTCGCGGTCCAGACCGGCTCGGCGACCCTTGAGGGCACGTTCGACACCATCGATGATACCGGCTGCCTGATCGTCCGCACCGCTGATGGTGAGCGCCTGCCCGTGACGGCGGGCGAGGTCTATTTCGGCACCGCAGCCTCGGTGAGGTCGAACTGATGGCGCGTCCGGACGAGCTCACCTTTGCGCCGCTCGGCGGCGTCGGCGAGATCGGCATGAACCTGTCGATCTACGGCTTCGGCAACCGCCACCAGCGGTCCTTCCTCGCGGTCGATCTCGGCGTCTCCTTCGGCGACGAGGAGCATCTGCCGGGCATCGACTTGATCATGCCCGACGTCCGCTTCCTCGAGAAGGAGCGCAACAATCTGATGGGCCTCGTGCTGACGCACGCCCATGAGGATCATTTCGGCGCGATCATCGATCTCTGGCCGAAGCTCGGCTGCAAGATCTATGCGACGCAATTCAGCGCGGCGCTGTTCGAGGCCAAATGCGCCGCCGAGCGCAACCCGCCAAAAATCCCGGTCACGGTGATCCCGTCGGGCGGGCGGGTCGATATCGGCCCGTTCAATGTCGAGTTCATCCCGGTCGCGCATTCGATTCCGGAATCGCACGCGCTGGCGATCAAGACCGATGTCGGCACCGTGCTGCACACCGGCGACTGGAAGATCGATCCGACCCCGATCATCGGCCAGCCGACCGACGAGCGGCGGCTGCGCGAGCTCGGCGACGAAGGCGTGCTGGCGCTGGTCGGTGATTCCACCAACGCGGTGCGCGACGGCCGTTCGCCTTCGGAGACCGAGGTCGCCGCCACCATCAAGAAACTGGTCAAGGCGGCCAAGGGCCGGGTCGCGGTCACGACGTTCGCGTCCAACGTCGCCCGGGTGCGCGCGGTAGCCGATGCGGCTAACGCCGCCGACCGCGAGGTGGTCGTGGTCGGCCGCGCCATGGAGCGCGTGGTGCAGGTGGCGCGCGAATGCGGCTATCTCGACGGCTCGCATAAATTCCGCAGCGCCGACTATTACGGCCATTTCCCGGCCGACAAGGTGCTGGCGCTGTGCACCGGCAGCCAGGGCGAGCCGCGCGCGGCGCTGGCGCGGATCGCCAATGACGACCATCCGCAGGTCACCCTGAACAAGGGCGACACCGTGATCTTCTCCTCCCGCACCATTCCCGGCAACGAGAAGGCGGTCGGCTCGATCATCAACAACCTGGTCATGCAGGGCGTCGAGATCATCACCGACCGTGAGCACCTGGTGCACGTCTCCGGCCACCCGCGCCGCGACGAGCTGCGGGACATGATCTCCTGGGTGCGGCCACAGCTCTTGATCCCCGTCCATGGCGAGGCGCTGCATCTGGCCGAACACGCCAAGCTGGCGCGCGCCGCCGGCGTGCCCAAGGTTCTGACCTGCCGTAACGGCAACCTCGTCAAGCTGGGGCCCGGCGAGCCCGGCATCATCGGCGAGGTGCCGGCGGGCCGGCTCTACAAGGACGGAACCATCCTCGAGGACGCCAAGTCGCGCGCCGTCGTGGAGCGGCGGCGGATGGGCTTTGCCGGCTGCGCCTTCGTCGCCATCGTCATGACCGAGCAGGGCGAGCTCGCCGACGATCCCGAGGTTGATCTGGTCGGCATGCCGGAGAACAATGCGGCGGGCGAATTGCTCGACGACATCGTGTTCGATGTGGTGGTATCGACGATCGAGGGCCTGCCGAAGCCGCGGCGGCGCGATCCGGACGCGCTGGGGGAATCGGTGCGCCGCGCGGTGCGGGCCGCGCTGAACGAGCAATGGGGCAAGAAGCCGATCTGCGTCGTGCACGTTCTGACGGTTTGAGCCTAAGCATGATCCGGAAAAGTACGAAGCGGTTTTCCGAAAAGATCAGCTCAACTAAAGGGAGAAAGAGATGCTGGGCCGGCTCAATCACGTCGCGATCGCGGTCAAGGACGCCAAGCAGGCTGCGAAGATCTACGGCACTGCCTTCAATGCCGAGATTTCCGATGCGGTGCCGCTGCCGGAACACGGCGTGATCACCGTGTTCGTGACGCTGCCGAACACCAAGATCGAGTTCATCGAGCCGCTCGGCGAGGCCTCGCCGATCGCGAAATTCGTCGAGCGCAATGCCGACGGCGGCATCCACCATGTCTGCTACGACGTGCCCGACATCATCGCGGCCCGTGACCGCATGATCGCCGAGGGGGCGCGGGTGCTGGGCGACGGCCAGCCGAAGATCGGCGCGCATGGCAAGCCGGTGCTGTTCTTCCACCCGAAGGACTTTTCCGGCGCCCTGGTCGAGATCGAACAGGCCTGAGGCCGCATGGCTTACCAAATCTCCACCGGGCTTGCGATCTACTTCGTCCTTTGGTGGCTCGTGCTGTTCCTGACGCTGCCGTTCGGCGTGCGCAGCCAGCACGAGGACAATGTTGGCGCGCCCGGCACCGACCCCGGCGCGCCGATCCTGGCGCGGATGGGCCGCAAGCTGCTGTGGACCACGCTGATTTCCGCCATGATCTTCGCGATCGCGATGTGGGCCTATCATTCCGGCTATCTCTCGATCGAGCGGCTGTCGAAACTGATGGGGATGCCGTTCTGATACGCAGTTTTCGTTGGATCAGAAGTAGCCTGCATGAGCGAAGCGACATGCGGGATCACGTTCCCGGGTATCGCTTCGCTCACCTGGGCTACGTACTGGTGGGGATGCTGTTTTAGAAACAGACGCCAATGGAGTGAGGATCAACCTCGCCCTGGCAATGCGGAGGAGGCGACCACGATGAACCTGCAGTCCCAGCCGGACTCCGGGCAGAGCGCATATCGAATCCTGCGGGAAGCCGATCTGCGGGACTATCTCGCGAGCCTTCCTGCCATCGTCGCGCAGCTCGGCGGCGCGCCGGCCGACTGGTCGATCAGCGAGGTCGGCGACGGCAACCTCAACCTCGTCTTCATCGTCAAGGGCGGAAGCGGCGGCCTCGCGGTCAAGCAGGCGCTGCCCTATGTGCGGCTCGTCGGCGAGAGCTGGCCGCTGCCGCTGTCGCGGGCGCATTACGAGCACATGGCGCTGGTGCATCAGGCGCGGCTGGCACCGATGCTCGTGCCGGCGGTGCTGCATCATGATGCGCCGCTCGCGCTCACCGCGATGGAGCTGCTCGAGCCGCACATCATCATGCGCAAGGGCCTGATCGAGGCCACGCGGTACCCGCGCTTTGTCGAGGATATCTCGACCTTCCTGGCGCAAACGCTGTTCTTCACGTCCGACCTTGCGCTGTCGGCCGCGGAGAAGAAGCAGGGCATCGCCGATTTCGCCGGCAACCACGCGCTGTGCAAGATTACCGAAGATCTGATCTTCACCGATCCCTACCGCATCGCCGAGCAGAACCGATGGACCGCGCCCTATCTCGACGCCACGGCCGCGGCCTTCCGTGAGGACCTCGACCTCCATGTCGCGATCAGCAGGCTGAAGCTGAAATTCATGGCGGGCCCGCAGGCGCTGCTGCACGGCGACCTGCACACCGGCTCGATCATGGTCACGGACAGCGAGACCAGGGTGATCGATCCCGAGTTCGCCTTCTACGGCCCGATGGGTTTTGATATCGGCGCCGTCATCGGCAACCTGCTGATGGCCTATCTGGCTTCCGCCGGCCACGAGCGCACGGAAGGCGAGCGCGCGTCATTCGAGGTGTGGCTGCTGGAAACCATCGAGGGTGTCTGGGGCGAGTTTGCCCGAAAGTTCCTCGCGCTGTGGCGCAGCGAGGCGAATGGCGACGGTTATCCGCCGTCGCTGTTCGCGGGCGAAGCGGGCGCCGCGCGGCTGGAGGCGGAACGGCAGGCCTATATGGCGCGGCTGTTCCAGGACACGGTCGGCTTCGCCGCGGCCAAGACCATCCGGCGCATCCTCGGCCTTGCGCACAACATCGACTTCGAGTGGATCGCCGACGAGAAGCAGCGCGCGATCTGCGAGGCGCGGGCTCTCAAGCTCGCGCGCAACATGATGCTGGAGGCGGCCTCGTTCACGACAATCGGCGCGATTACCTACGCCGCCCGCGAACTGCGCCACTGGCAGCCGGATTTTGCGAGGTAGCCGGGAATGTAGGATGGGTGGAGCGGAGCGATACCCATCGTTCTGACCGCGCGACAAGGGTTGATGGGTTTCGCTCCGCTCTACCCATCCTACGCAGCTCGGCTTTCCCTGTGCCCTCTTAAACGTGAGGGCGGAACGAACAGCAAAGCTCGGACAAATCATGTCGCGAGAAGGCGGATGTTTGACTCACAAGCGATACACACTCGGCGTCGTCCCGGCGAAGGCCGGGACCCATAACCACCAATGATTATTGTTGAGCGATGCTGGAATGACGAGCCCCTTCAATAATACCCGCCGCGGCGTATGGGTCCCGGCCTTCGCCGGGACGACGCGTGGAGAGAGGCGCGTGTGCAACCTTGTCCAGCTCATACTGGCGAGGCATTTAGATCGACCCAGCCCACTCAATCCGCCGCTTGCTCCCGCAGCCGCTGCGCATACACGTTGATGATCAGCGCCGCGAGCAGAATCAACCCGCGGATCAGGATTTTCAGGAAGCTGTCGATATTGACGTGGTCGAGGCCGTTGTTGAGCACGCCGAGCACGAACAGGCCGACGATGGTGTTGCCGATGCCGCCGCGGCCGCCGAACAGGCTGGTGCCGCCGACCACCACGGCCGCGATCGAATCCAGCAGATAGGTGTCGAACTCGTTCTGCTGGGCGCTGCCGAAATGGGCGACGCCGAGCATGCCGCCGATGCCGGAGCACACCGCCGAGATCACCATCACGCTGCCGAGGATGAGCTTGACGTTGAGGCCGGCAAATTCCGCGGCCTCGCGGTTGCCGCCGACCATGTAGACGTAGCGGCCGAACCGCGTGTAGGTCAGCACCAGATGGCCGCCGAGCAGCATCACCGCGGCGACGATCACGATCCAGGGGATGCCGCCGATCGAGCTCGAGCCGAGCGTCGTGATCAGGTCCGGCACCTTATAGGCAATCTGGCCGCGCACCAGCAGAGCCGAGACGCCGGCCGCGATCTGCATCATGGCGAGCGTCATGATGAAGGAGGGGATGCCGATCATGGTCAGCCCCAGCGCGTTGACGAGGCCGAGCAGTGCGCACAGCGCCAGCGCCAGCAGGATCGCGACGATACCCGGCATCGGGACATTGGCGATGTTGACGTAGGATTCCTGCAGCGTGAAGTACGCCACGGCAATGCCGGTGACGTTGGCGATGCTGGCGATCGACAGGTCAATCTCGGCGCACAGGATCACGAAGGTGAGGCCAACGGCGATGATGCCGGTGACCGACACCTGGGTCAGGATGTTGCCGACATTGTCAATGGTGGCAAACGACGGGCTTGCGATCGCAAAGAACCCACTGAGGAAGATCAGCGTCAGGAACGGCGCGATGTTGCGCATCTGCGAGCGCAGGAAGGGCGCCAGCCCGCGCGACCGCTGGTGATCCGCTCGCGCCGTCGCGCCATCACTGCTTGCCATCATGTCTCTCCATCAAGCGCGATGAGGTGGTCATTGCGCTTTCTCTGTTTGTTCGAGCATGATCTCCCGCGCAAACGCTTTTGCGTTTGTCGCGAGGGAAAACCGCTTCGCACTTTTCCGGATCATGCTCTAGGCCGCCTCCAGCAGCCGATCCTTGCTGACCGCTTCGCCCGCGAATTCGCGCACCACCGCGCCGCGCTTGAGCACCAGGATCCGGTCGGCCAGCGACAGCACCGTCTCCGGCTCCGTCGACAGCACGATGATCGCCAGCCCCCTTGGCGCGGAGATCGCGCACGATGTTGATCACGTCGTTCTTGGCGCCGACATCCATGCCGCGGGTCGGCTCGCATAGCACCAGCACGCGCGGCGGGTAGGCGAGCCATTTCGCCAGCGCCACCTTCTGCTGATTGCCGCCGGACAGCATGCCGAGATCGAGGCCGACCACCGGCGGCCGGATCTGCAATTGCTCGACCTGGCGCTGGGCGATCGCGAGCTCGCGAACCGGCTTGAGCAGCAGCGCCGAGATCCGCTCGAGGATGCTGATCGAGATGTTCTTGTAGACCGGCTCCTGGTGGAACAGCATGGCGCGCCGGCTTTCCGGCACCAGCGCGACTCCGGCCCGCCGCGCCGCCGCGGTGCTGCGAAACGTCTTCGCGGCACCATCGACCGCAAGCGTTCCGCCGTCTGGTCGCAGCTTGCCGAACAGGATCCGCGACAGCTCCAGCTGCCCGCAGCCCATGAAGCCGTAGATGCCGAGCACTTCGCCGGAGCGGGCCTCGAACGAGACGTCCTGCAGGCTGCGGCGCAGCGAGAGCTGATCGACCTTCAGCACCGCCGCGCCTCCGCTCGATTGCGGGAGCATGAGGTCATCGGTGTAGCTGTGTTCCAGCGCCTCGCCGCCGCGGCCGATCATGGCCTCGATCAGCGCCCCCTTGCTGGTGTCGGCGGATGCGGTCTCGGCGATTTTGCGCCCGTTGCGGAACACGGTGACCACGTCGGAGACCCGCAAAATGTCCTCGATGAAATGCGAGATGAAGACGATGCTGGTGCCTTCGTCGCGCAGCTTGTGCAGCGTCGCAAAGAGGCGTTCGACCTCGGGCGGGGAGAGGGCGGAGGTCGGCTCGTCCAGGATGATGATGCGCGCGCCGGAGAACAGCACGCGGGCGATCTCGATCAACTGCTGCAGGCCGATCGGCAAATCGCCGAGCCGCGTCATCGGATCGACGTCGATGCCAAACCGGGCCAGCTGCTCGCCGGCCTCGCGCGCCATCCGCCGCCATTGCACGAAGCCGAGGCGGTTGATGGGCTGGTTGCCGAGGAACACGTTCTCGGCGACCGTGAGATCAGGCGCGACGCTGAGCTCTTGATGCACCATGCCGATGCCGGCGGCGTGCGCGTCGCGGGTGGAGCGGAAGCGGGTTTCCTTGCCGTCGAGCATGAAGCGGCCGGAGAACTCCGGATGCACGCCGGCGATGATCTTCATCAGCGTGCTTTTGCCTGCGCCGTTCTCGCCGACGAGACCATGGATCTCGCCGGCGTGCAGCGCGAAGTCGACCCCACGAAGGGCTTCGACGCCGCCGAAGGCCTTCGTGATCTGGTGCAACTCGAGGATCGCCGAGCGTCCCTGCGTCATGAGGCCCGCTCAGATCAGGAAGTGATCCTCCATCCATTGCATGCCGGCGGCGTTGGCCTTGGTCACGACCGGACCATCGGTCACGACGTTCTTCGGAATGCCCTGGCCGCTCTTCTCGCCGCCGACCACGGCGGCGACGCCCGCGACGATCGCGCCGCCATGGATGCGGCAGGACGGATTGCGGACGGTCGCGAACATGCGGCCTTCGCTGACCGCCTGGATCGCAGGCGGCATGGCGTCGACACCGCCGATCAGGATGTTGGTGCGGTTGCGCGCCTTCATGATGTTGTAGGCGGCGAGCGCCATGTCGTCGTTGTGGAAGAAGGCGGCGTCGATCTGCGAGTATTTGGTCAGATAGGTTTCCCAGAGCCGGGCGGTCTTCGAGACGTCCCAGTCGGCGGGCTGGGTATCCAGCACCTCGATGTTCGGGAACTGCTTGATGACCGAGTTGAAGCCCTTGGCGCGGCCCTGCGCGCCGGTATGGCCGAGCGCGCCCTGGGTCATGATGACCTTGCCCTTGCCGCCGATCGCGTTGCACAGCGCCTGCGTTACGGAGGCGCCCATGAACTCGTTGTCGGGTGCGAGGAACGAGTGGACGTTAATTTGATCGAGAGGAGCAATAAGCGTGTCCATGTCGATCACGGGGGTGCCGGCGTCGATCATCTTCTGCACCGGCTGGGTCAGCGTGCCGATACCGAACGCCTGGATCGCGACGAAATCCCATTTCTGCGATGCCATGTTGTCGATCGCGGCGCGCTGCTTGACGGCATCGAGCTGGCCGTCGAACCAGGTCACCTCGACGTTGAACAGCTTGCCCCAGAATTCGGCGGCCTGCTTGCCCTGCGCGCACCATGTCGCCTGCAGTCCGGCATTGGAGAATGCCGCCTTCAACGGCTTTTCCGAGCGTCCCATTTCAGCGGCGAGCGCCGACGTCGTCATGCCCACTCCGCCGAAGAGGCCGGCCGCGGCTCCACCTGCCGCCGCCATTTGCAGAAGGTCGCGCCGCGTCGTCGACGCCTTGTCCATCCCCTTGTCGGTCCCTGGCATTGCTTGCTCCCTCTTCGTTTTTCTGACCGTCGGCGTCAATTGCACGCGCCGCGGATAAAGCGAGTGTGTCACAATCGGAACGGTGACGCTACGGCCTCTCGTCCACGAGATGTTTCTGCTGCAGCACGATGGCTTCGATGTCGCCGAGCAGCTTGTGCCACGCAGCATCGATCTCCGCAGTCCACTGCTCGCCGAGAATTTCGCGCAAGCTGTCGGCAATCACGGCGAAGAACGCGACGAACAGTTCGCGCGGCGTTCCGTAGGCGTCGTGCGAGAACACTTCCGATTCGATCAGGCGAAAATGTCCGCGGCGTTCGCCGGCGAAATCGAGGATGGCTTCGATCGTCAGCTGCAGCATCGAGCCTTTCACCGGCTCGCTGCCTTCGGTGCGAAACATCGCCTGCGCTTCGGGATGATCGCGAAACAGGCGGCGATAGACTGACGGTGTCAGATCATCGCAAGCCGCGGCTGCGAGTTCAAAGCTGCGTTCGATCGGATTCGATGATGGAGTCATAGCGGATTGCGATCATCACATAAAAAAAGAGCAGGGCTCGAAGCCCTGCTCCAAAAATTGTGTCGACCCTATTTGCCCCAAAAATTCGATTTGATCTTGATTGATGGGGTGACGCTGCTTGTGCGCGTCGGGCTCCTCCCGAGACTTGGACCACCAGGACACACCTCGCGGCTGGCCTGAGCCTGAATTGGTAGACTATCTTTCCAGGCTTGTCATCATTTTCGGCAACGATTGTTCAATTTTCGAGCAATTTGCGAAATGATTGGGATGGCGCCACTGGCGGTTGTGACGGGAGATGCAAAACACGTGGCAGGGTAAGGGGATACGACTGATTTCGGAGCCGCCGTGACGCAAGTGCCACGCTCGGCTATTTCCGTCGGCTGGAAGAAACGGGACGCGTCGGCGATCTCGACTTCCGGCGTCCATGGTGGTTAGTTCCGTCCCGGATGGTTTTGCGATGCGCCGGCGGCTGAAGAATTTTCTGCCCATCGTCCTGGTTGCCCTGCTGGTGCAGATTCTTGCACCGATCGGGGCCTGCTGGGCGGCGAGCCTTGCCGCGTCCGATCCGCTCTCGGCCGCCACCATCTGCCACGGCGATGCCGGCTCCGGAGCCGGGCAGGGAGACCAGACCGGTCACGACGCCCATGATGGCTGCTGCTCGGCGTGCAGCATGCTGCAGACCGGTGCTCCCGTTGACAGCCCGCAAGTTACTGCCCAGGCCGTCGAACGCCTGCCGAGCCGGATCGCCTGGCTTGATTTCGCCTCTGAGCTCGATCGTTCGCGCGCTGGCCTCTCGGCGCAAGCCCGCGCGCCGCCGCTGTTTTCCTGACGACCTTGTCGCTGCCGGTGCGTCCCGCGCCGGCAAGTGCCCGTGAGCAAGCCGGCCGGAGCGCCGGTGTCAGGATTCATCCATGTTTCGCTATCACCCGCTGGAGGCGGCAAGCCTGCTCACGCTGGGCGCGACGCTTTGCGCATTGCCGTCCGCTGCCGAAGCCCAGGCGCCCAGCACAGAGCTACCCTCCGTCACCGTCGAGGCGCCCCGGACGGCGGTGCGCGCTAAGCCGGCGGCGCCGAAGCCGCGGCCTCGTGCGGCGTCCGTGCGGCGGCCACCGAAGCCGGCGACAGCGCCGGCCGTGACGGCTGCCCCCGGGGGCGGCGCGAGGCCGAGGGAGACGCTTGCCGCGACCCGCGACGGTTTGAACCGGGCGCCCACAGGCCAGACGCAGACGACCATCGACCGCAGCCAGTTCGACAACCGACCGGCGTTCTCCGTCGCCGATGTGCTGCGGGACAGTCCGGGCATCTCGATCAAGCAGGGCAACGGCCCCCGTGATTTCGGCATCTCGATCCGCGGGTCGAATGCGCGGAACGGCTTCGGTATTCGCAACCTCGTCATCTTCGACGACGGTTTCCCGGTGACTCAGCCGGACGGCCTGTCGCGCAGCGACCTGATCGATCCGCGTGCCTATGGCGCGATCGACGTGGTCCGCGGACCGTCATCGGCGCTCTACGGCAATTATGCGACCGGCGGCGCGCTGAATTTCCGGACCCGGCAGGGCGGCACGATCGACGGCGTCGAGTATGGCGTCGACGGCGGCAGCTTCGGTTACCTCAACAACTATCTCGCCGCGGGCAAGAAGGTCGGCAATTTCGAGGGCTCGCTGTTCGCGAGCGACGCGCGCGGCGACGGCTACATCGGCAACAGCTGGTTCAACACCCAGACCGTCAATTTCCTCGGCACGCTGCAGGTCACGCCGGACGATCGCTTCACGGTGAAGCTGATCAACAACGACCTGACGACGCGCCTGCCGATCCGCTCCTCGCTGAACCAGTTCTACCAGAACCCGTTCCAGCAGGGTTGCACGACCGGCGCAACGGCGGCGCCGGGATGCGCCACCGTGACGTTGTTCAACAACGGGTTCAACGCGGCGGCCGGGACCGACAAGGAGACCGCGGTTCAGGCCGGCCTCGGGCGCGACGACCGCCGTACCATCGTCGGCGGCCGCTGGGAGCACGACTTCGACAATCAGACCACCTGGCGCAACCAGTTCGTGTTCGACGACCGCAACATCAACCAGCCGACGGGATCGACCAGCGCGATCGGCGACTTCCCGTCCTACAACTACATGAGCGACGTCGTCAGACGCGGCGATGTGTTCGGACTGGATTCGACCACCTATTTCGGCGGCTTCTACAATACGCTCACCGCCTCGAGCGATACGCGCAATGTGATGCCGGGCGGAAATGCGACGCTCGGAAGCCTGTCGAGCAATTTGTTCAGCACGACGACAAATTACGGTGTTCGGGCACGCGAGGAATTGAAGCTCACGTCTGCGCTGACGGCCGTTGCTGGCATTGGCTGGGAGACCACCAATCTCACCGGGCGGAACACCGCCTATAGCTACGTCGGCGCGGCCGGAGCCACGACCACGGCGATCACGACGGCGGACCGGCAATTCCAGAATACCGCGCCCGAGCTCGCATTGCTTTACCGGCTGAGCAGCGAGTGGCAAGTCCGTGGGCGGGTGGCAACCGGATACGGCACGCCGCAGGTCGGCAATTTGTTCGTCCTGCCGAGTGGCGCCTCGGGCAACAACACCCAGCTGCGGACGCAAAAGAATCTCGGTTACGATGTCGGTGCCGACTGGACACCGAACAACGCGCTCAAGGTCAGCGTCACCGGCTTCTACGAGTTCTTCAAGGACGAGCTCGTTTCCCAGGCCACGCCGCTTGCGGGCATCTCCTACACGTTCAACGCGCCGCGATCGGAGCATCGCGGCGTCGAGCTGGCTGCCGACTGGAAATTCCTGCCGGGCTGGCGGTTCTCGGCGGCCTACACCTATCTCGACGAGGTCTACACGGAATACGTCGAGAACATCACGAACGGCGCGGTGTTCAGCTTCAATCGCGCCGGCAACAAGATCCCCGGCATTTCACCGAACGAGCTCACGGCGCGGTTGGGCTATGACCAGCTGTCGGGTCCGTTTCAGGGACTTGGCGGGTTCGTCGAAGTGCAGTGGAAGGACAGCTTTTACATGGACAACGCCAACCTCTTGAAGGCGCCGGGCTATGAGCTGGTCAACCTCAACCTGCACTACAAGACCGATCTCGTCTCCGATTATTTCAAGGCGCTGAACCTCTACATCGAGGTGAGGAACGTCTTCGACCGGACCTACGTGGCGTCGGCGAACAACATCTCAAATTCGGTGACCGCGGCAGGCATTCAAAATCCCGCGAGCGTACTGGCGAACACGACCAACTCGATCTATGCCGGATCGCCGCGCGCCTTCGTGGCGGGCATGAAGATTGCGTTCAAATGAGGAGCGCATCGATGACCTATCGCAAACCGGTCGCCCTGACGCTGCTTGCAACGCTCATGCTCGCGGCGTTGCCGAACCTTGCCGTCGCACAGATGAGCCATCAGCACGCCTCCGAAGCGGCCTGCGAAGAGACGGACCTGCGCTGCGCGACCAAGGTCACGCCCGCCTTTGGGCGGGATGGGACATTGTGGCTGGCGTGGATGGCCGGAGGTCGGATCTCCGTCGCGAGCTCAAAAGACCAGGGCAAGAGCTTTTCCACGCCGGCGCAGGTCACCCGAGAGCGGCTCAATCTCGATTGGGGACCGGATGCGCGGCCGAAGCTCGCGATCGATGCCAAGGGCAACATCGCTGTGGCCTTCTCGATCTTCCGCGATCAGAATTTCAACGGTCAGGTGCTGACCACGCGATCGACCGATGGCGGGCGCAGCTTCGATGCGCCGATGCCGATCACCACGAACAATGAGAGCCAACGGTTCGAGGCGATCGGCTTCGATCCTGCGGGGGCGGTGTTTGCCGCGTGGCTCGACAAGCGCAACCGCGTGCCGGCGCAGCAGCGCGGCCAGAAATATGACGGTGCCGGATTGTTTTTCGCGTCATCGGGAGATGGCGGAGCAACCTATTCCGACGCGCGGCTCGTTGCCGACAACACCTGCGAGTGCTGCCGCCTCGCGCTGGCGTTCGATGGTGCGGGCCATCCGGTGGTCGTGTTCCGGAACATCTTTGAGGGCGGTGTGCGCGACCATGCGATCGTGACGTTCTCAGACCTGGCTACGCCCGGCGAGATCCATCGGGTGAGCCGCGACGACTGGCAGATCGCGGCGTGTCCGCATCACGGTCCGAGCCTGACCATATCGCCCGAAGGAACCTACCATGTGACGTGGTACACCAACGGCAAGGCGCGCAAGGGATTGTTCTATGCGCGCTCGCGCGACGGCGGCAAAACCTTCTCCGATCCGCTTCCGGTCGGTCAGCCGAACCGCAGCCCGTCACGGCCGCACATCGTCGCGGGGCCGCAGGGGCTCGTGATGGCCTGGAAGGAATTCGACGGGCAGAAGACGACAATCGACCTCATGACGTCGCACGACGATGGAGCGACATGGTCGAAGCCGACGGTGATCGCGGACACCGCCGACAGTTCCGACCATCCGCTGCTCGTCTCGGACAGCCGGCAGACCTATCTGTCGTGGATGACGAAGGCCGACGGCTACCATTTTCAAGCGATCGAGGGCGAACCATGAAGCGTCATCTGCTGGCTGTGCTGATTCTGCTCGCGACGCTGCCGTCTGCACTGGCGGCGGGCGAGGGCGCGCCAAAACCGTTCGAACGGGGCAGCTGGCAAAAGCTGCTGCATGCGCATGCCGGTCATCCGACCCTGGTGCACTTCTGGGGAGTGACCTGCGGACCATGCAAGGTTGAGTTGCCGGAGCTTGGCCAGTTCATGAAGGATCATCCCGGAATCGATGTCGTCACGATCAGCGCGGATCTGGTTCCCAACCTTCCGGAGGCGACGCGATCGATGCTGGATCGCGCCGGCCTCGGCGCGGCCGAAAACTGGATTTTCGACGACGGCTTTGCCGAGCGGTTGAGATTTGAGATTGATCCGGCCTGGCAAGGCGATATCCCGCGAACCGTGCTGATTGCCCGGGATGGAACGATCACGACGATCGAAGGGTCGGCCGAAATTGCCGATCTGGACAAATGGTCCGGCGCCCAGTCGGCAGCAACCCGATAACACCTGAATTTCAACTTGAAAGGAAATCCGCCGCCATGAAGACGCTCTCCCGCATCCTTGCCCTCGCAGCGCTGACCGCTGCACTCGTCTCGACGTCCGCGCGCACCGAGGACGTCAAGGCCGGCGACCTCGTGATCACGCAGGCCTGGACGCGCGCAACGCCGAACGGCGCCAAGATCGGCGGCGGCTACCTGACGATCGAGAACAAGGGGACGACGCCCGACCGGCTGGTGTCGGGCTCCGGCGATGTTGCCGGCAAGATCGAAGTCCACGAGATGTCGATGGACAATGGCGTGATGAAGATGCGCGCGCTCGACAAGGGCCTCACCATCGAGCCCGGCAAGACGGTGAAGCTCGCGCCGGGCGGCTATCATCTGATGTTGTTCGACCTGAAGAATCCGCTGAAGCAGGGCGACAAGGTGCCGGTCACGCTCGAATTCGAAAAGGCCGGCAAGGTCTCGGTCTCGCTGGACGTGCAGGCCGTCGGCGCGCAGGCACCGGGCGGCGGTCATTCCGGCCGTGGCGACCATTCCGGTCACATGGACATGAAGAAGATGTGAGGGGAACCATGCGATCACAGACGCTCCTTATTGCCATGGTGGCGCTGCTCGCAGCGCAGCCGGCGATCGCGCATATCACGCTCGAAGGAAAGCAGGCGGCGGTCGGATCGTATTACAAGGCGGTGTTCGCCGTGCCGCATGGCTGCGCGGGCTCGGCGACGATCAAGATCCGGGTGCAGATTCCGGAGGGCGTGATCGGAGTGAAGCCGATGCCGAAGGCGGGTTGGACTCTCGATACGGTCACCGGCAAATACGCCGCCCAATACGACTATCACGGCGCCAAGCTTTCCGAGGGCGTCAAGGAAGTCGCCTGGAGCGGTGGCAAGCTCGCGGACCAGAACTACGACGAGTTCGTGATGCAGACGTTTCTCACCGATACCTTGAAGCCCAACACCACGTTGTATTTTCCGGTCGTGCAGGAGTGCGAGCAGGGCGTCAGCCGCTGGATCGATATCCCGGCCGACGGGCAGGGCGGCGGGCACGACCATGGCAGCAAGACACCGGCGCCCGGCGTCAAGCTGCTGCCGAAGTCGTAAGCGATGCGGCTGGTCGCAAACCTCGCAGCGCTGCTCGTGGCGCTGTGTCTTGCGACCTCGGCCCATGCGCATGCCGTCCTGATCGGGGCCGAGCCGGCCGACGGCAGTGTGGTGGCTGAAGCACCCAGGACGGTGGTGCTCCGCTTCAACGAAGTGGTGGCGCCGACGGCCGTCAGCCTGCTCGACGCTGCGGGCAAGCCGCGCGACGTCGCGATCCGCGCCGTCGACCAGTCGGTGGTGGTGACGCTGCCGGCGGGCCTGCCACAGGGCACGCAGGTGGTCAGCTATCGCGTGGTGTCGCAGGATGGCCATCCGGTCGCCGGCTCGCTGCTGTTTTCGATCGGCGTCGTCACCGGCTCGGCGGCGCCATCGGCCGACGGCGCGCTCCATGCACTGATCTGGCTGGCGCGGCTCGGGCTCTATGTGGGCTTGTTTGTCGGCGTCGGCGGCGTGTTCTTTGCCGCCTGGATCGGGCAGGGCCCGGCCGGCGAACGACTGATCATGTGGTCGCTGAAGATCGGCCTTGTCGGCGCGATCGCGTCGCTTGGACTGCAGGGCGTCGACCTCTTGAACCTGCCGCTCTCGGGCATCGTGACGCGGGCGGCATGGGCCGGTGCCGCCGGCACCAGCCTGTTCCCCACGCTGCTGCTCGCGATTGCCGCGATGCTGATCGCGGCGATTGCCTGGCGCAGCCCGTCGTTCGGTGCAGCCTTCACCCGCACTGCGATAGCAATGATCTGTGTCGGGCTGTCGTTTGCGGTCAGCGGCCATGCCGCCACGGCCTCGCCGCAATGGCTGACGCGGACCGCGCTGTTCATCCACGGCATTGGCGTGGCGTTCTGGATGGGCGCGCTGGCGCCGCTGGCGGTGCTTGCCTGGCAGCGCAAGGATTCGCTGCTGCGGGTGCTGCGGCATTTTTCGACGCTCGCAGTGCCGGTCGTCGCCTTGATCGCCTTGTCGGGCCTGGCGCTCGCCGTCGTCCAGCTCGAAAGCTTTCACGCGCTGATCGACACCGGGTACGGCAACATCCTTGTTGCGAAACTGGTGCTGGTGGTGCTGCTGCTCGGGCTCGCTGCGCTGAACCGGTTGGTGTTCACGCCGGCCATCGCGCGCGAATTTCATCGGACACGGCCGCTGCAGCGCTCGATCGCGCTGGAATTCGTGCTGATGATCGCCATTCTCGGCCTCGTTGCACTCTGGCGTTTCACGCCGCCGCCGCGCGTGCTGGCGATGTCGGCCGATGTTCCGCTCGCGGTCCATATCCACACCGATGCCGCGATGTTCCAGGTGCTGATCGCGCCGGGCAAGGTCGGGCCGAATGACTTCGTGCTGCAGCTGATGAACGGCGATGCCAGCCCGTTCGCGGCCAAGGAGGCGACGCTGACGCTGAGCCTGCCCGAGCGCGGCATCGAACCGATGGAACGCGCCGCCGCGCGCGGTGCCGATGGCTACTGGCACGTGCGCAAGGTGCCGCTGCCGGTCCCGGGCCGCTGGCACATGCAGATCGACGCCCTGGTGACCGATTTCAAGAAAGTGACGCTGGAAGACGATTTCGAGGTCAGGTAAAGCCGCGGTCGGCGCGCTCGGCACTTCGACGGCGCGCAATTCGTTCAAATGGCCGAAAATCGCCTGATTTGAAGGGTTTTTCTTATTTGGCGGCCTTGTGTTTTCACAGCCGATCCGGTTTCACTGCAGCTCTTCCCACGCTTTCCTGATTCCCGAGTAACGCCATGCGATTGTCGCGGTTTTTCCTGCCCATCCTGAAAGAAAACCCGAAAGAGGCGGAGATCGTCTCGCATCGGCTGATGTTGCGCGCGGGCATGATGCGGCAGGAGGCTGCCGGCATTTATGCCTGGCTGCCGCTCGGCTTCAGGGTGCTGAAGAAGATCGAGCAGATCGTTCGCGAGGAACAGGACCGCGCCGGCGCGCTCGAGCTCTTGATGCCGACGCTGCAGCTCGCCGATCTCTGGCGCGAAAGCGGCCGCTACGACGCCTATGGCCCCGAGATGCTGCGCATCCTCGATCGTCACAAGCGCGAGCTGTTGTACGGGCCGACCAACGAGGAAATGATCACGGAGATTTTCCGCTCCTACATCAAGTCCTACAAGAACCTGCCGCTCAACCTCTACCACATCCAGTGGAAATTCCGCGACGAGCAGCGTCCGCGCTTCGGCGTGATGCGCGGCCGCGAGTTCCTGATGAAGGACGCCTATTCGTTCGACCTCGACGAGGCCGGCGCGCGGCGCTCCTACAACAAGATGTTCGTGGCCTATTTGCGGACCTTTGCGCGGATGGGCCTCAAGGCGATCCCGATGCGGGCCGAGACCGGCCCGATCGGCGGCGACCTCAGCCACGAATTCATCGTGCTCGCGGAGACCGGCGAGTCCGGCGTCTACATCAACCGCGATGTGCTGGACCTGCCGGTGCCGGGCGCGGACGTCGATTATGACAGTGATCTGACGCCGATCATCAAGCAGTGGACTTCGGTCTACGCCGCGACCGAGGACGTCCACGAGGCTGCGCGCTTCGAACAGGAAGTGCCTGAGGCAAAGCGGCTGAACACCCGCGGCATCGAGGTCGGCCAGATCTTCTATTTCGGCACCAAATATTCCGAGACCATGAAGGCGATGGTGGCCGGTCCCGACGGCGTCGACGTGCCGATCCATGGCGGCTCCTACGGCGTCGGCGTGTCGCGCCTGGTCGGCGCGATCATCGAAGCGTGTCACGATGACGCCGGCATCAAATGGCCCGAGGCCGTCGCGCCGTTCCGCGCCGCGATCCTCAATCTCAAGCAGGGCGATGCCGCGGTCGATGGCGCCTGCGAGCAGCTCTATCGCGAGCTCTTGGCGAAGGGCGTCGACGTGCTCTACGACGACACCGACCAGCGTGCCGGCGCCAAGTTCGCCGCGGCCGATCTGATCGGCATCCCGTGGCAGATTCTGGTCGGACCCAAGGGGCTTGCGGACGGCAAGGTCGAAGTGAAGCGTCGCAGCGACGGCTCACGCGACAACATGAGCCCCGCCGACGTGGTCGCGAAGCTCGCGGGTTAAAGTTTATTCACGCCGCGCTGATCGACGGGGTAATCCGGCCACATTTGGCCCGAATCATGGGATTATCGACAAATGGATGAGACCATGAACGAGCCAGTCCGTACCCCGCCTTTTGCGCCATTCGAATGGCTGCTGTCCGGACGCTATCTGCGCGCGCGCCGCAAGGAAGGCTTCATTTCGGTCATCGCCGGCTTTTCGTTCCTCGGCATCATGCTCGGCGTCGCCACGCTGATCGTGGTGATGGCGGTCATGAACGGCTTCCGCAAGGAATTGCTGGACAAGATCCTCGGCCTCAACGGACATATTCTGGTGCAGCCGCTGGAATCGCCGCTGACCGACTGGAAGGATGTCGCCGACCGCATCAGCCAGGTGCAGGGCATCCGTCTCGCCGCGCCGGTGGTCGACGGGCAGGGGCTCGGTTCATCGCCGTTCAACGCCGCCGGCGTTTTCATCCGCGGCATCCGCGCCGACGATCTCAACAACCTCACGTCGATCGCAAAGAACATCAAACAAGGCTCGCTCGAGGGCTTTGATGAGGGACAGGGCGTCGCGATCGGTCGCCGCCTCGCCGACCAGCTATCGCTGCATGCCGGCGACATGATCACGCTGGTCTCGCCGAAGGGTGCGGTGACGCCGATGGGCACCACGCCGCGCATCAAGCCCTACAAGATCACCGCGGTGTTCGAGATCGGCATGTCGGAATATGATTCGACCTTCGTGTTCATGCCGCTGACCGAGGCGCAGGCCTATTTCAACCGCAACAACGACGTGTCCTCGATCGAGGTGTTCACCACCAATCCGGACAAGATCGAAACCTATCGCAAGCTGGTGACCGAGGCGGCCGGCCGTCCGGTGTTCCTGGTCGACTGGCGGCAGCGCAATTCGACCTTCTTCAACGCGCTTCAGGTCGAACGCAACGTGATGTTCCTGATCCTGACCATGATCGTGCTGGTCGCGGCGCTCAACATCGTCTCGGGACTGATCATGCTGGTGAAGGACAAGGGCCAGGACATCGCGATCCTGCGGACCATGGGCGCCTCGCAGGGCTCGATCATGCGGATATTCCTGATCACCGGCGCATCGATCGGCGTCGTCGGTACGCTGGTCGGTCTCTTGGTCGGCTTGCTGATCTGCTTCAACATCGAAACCATCAGGCAATTCCTGTCGTGGCTGACCAACACGGAATTGTTCGATCCCACGCTATATTTCCTGTCGAAGCTGCCTGCTGAAATCGATTTTGGCGAGACGCTCGCCGTCGTGATCATGGCGCTGACGCTGTCCTTCCTTGCGACGCTCTACCCGTCGTGGCGTGCCGCGCGCCTCGATCCGGTCGACGCGCTCCGGTACGAATAAGGAGCGCACATGGCGGAGGGGGCGGAAGACACACCGGTCGTCTATCTTCATGACATCAAGCGGGAATACCGGCAGGGCGAAGCGACGCTGACGGTCCTGAACGGCGCCAAGCTCGCGCTGTGGCCCGGTCAATCGGTGGCGCTGGTGGCGCCGTCGGGGTCCGGCAAGTCGACATTGCTGCACATCGCGGGCCTGCTGGAGACCCCTGATGAAGGCGAAGTCTATGTCGCGGGCACGCCGACCTCGCAGATGTCCGACGTCGACCGCACCCAGATTCGCCGTTCCGATATCGGCTTCGTCTATCAATCGCACCGGCTGCTGCCGGAGTTCTCGGCGCTCGAGAACGTCATGCTGCCGCAGATGATTCGTGGCCTCAAACGCTCCGAAACCGTGAAACGGTCGACCGAGATTCTCTCCTATCTCGGGCTCGGCGATCGCATCACCCATCGCCCAGCCGAGCTCTCGGGCGGCGAGCAGCAGCGTGTCGCGATCGCGCGCGCGGTTGCCAACGCGCCCCGGGTGCTGTTCGCGGACGAGCCGACTGGCAATCTCGATCCCGGCACGGCCGACCACGTCTTCAACGCGCTGATGCAACTCGTGAAGGCGACCCGGGTCGCGATGCTGATCGCGACTCACAATCTCGATCTTGCCGCGCGAATGGATCGCCGGGTGTCGCTGTCGAACGGACAGGTTGTCGAGCTCGAATAGTGCGCCGTCGCGCGAACTGGCTAGCGGTGCGCGTGAAGAAGTCGCGCTAAGGTAAGAGAATCCAGAGCCTTTTTCCGTGTCGCTTCGATCGGAACGAAATGCTTCTGGCTCTCAGTAAGCGGGGCGAGGCCGTCTGCCGGATGCTCTCGGCCGACCGTCGATCGGCGGCCCGGCATAATAGGGGTTGTTGATGCAGATCGCCGCGAGGCCGGACGCCGAGGCCTGGCACTGCGCGATCGACGTGTAGCCGCAGTCGGTATCCTCACCGCCCCATCGGTAGTTGGTTTTGCAGACCGGCGAGGTCGAATCGTATTTCTGGGCGCTGGCCGGCGCGGCTGCCAAGGCCAGGAGTGTCGGCAAGAGTGCCAGAATCAGACTGCGCATCAGAAATCTCCTCGTCGGCGCCGGCAATGCTGATGCCGAGCGCACGCGAATAGGCACCTGCGCGCAGCGCCGGATCAATTCACATTCCCGCGCCGGTGTTTGCTGGATCGGGCGTCAGTGGATGAACAGGTCGAAGAAATTGCCCTCACGGCGGTTTCGCGGGGGGACGTTAAGATACGAGCGCGGGTCGTTGTCGCCGGCATAATAGGGGTTGGCGATGCAGTTCTGCCCGATGCCCGAAGCGGTGGCCAGGCACGCCTCATACGATGGATAGGAGCAGTTGCTCAGGCCGGGATAGCGGTCGCCCTGAATGCAGAACGGGTAACGCACGCCGACGGCATGTGCGGGCGCAGTCCCCAGCGCTGCGAATGCAACCACAGACGCCGCAGCAGCAAGAATCATCGTCCGCATGTGCATTCCTTTTGCTGCGAAGATTCGACCTTGGCGACGATCCAGATCGGACAAGCCGGTTCCGGTCAACACGATCTTGCGCGCAGCTGCGCATGCAGATCCGAATTGTGAAGATTGTGCGGCAACTATGTGGCAAAAGCTCCGGGAAGTGCCCGTAATACAGTATTAACTTCAAATTTGAGCGAAGTCGTTTGGCCCTGCCTGTTGCCGCGAAGTTACAGCAATTCCGCCGGGGGCTGCTATGACGGTGTCTCGCGGCCTTGGGGGCCTGTAGAAAAAGTTGGAACGGGAAAATGAAAAAGATTTTGCTTGTCACCGCCAGCATGCTCGCGCTCAGCGCGACTGCTGCCTCCGCGGCTGACCTCGCGGCTCGCCCTTACACCAAGGCTCCGCCGCCCATGGTTGCCGCAGTTTATGATTGGACTGGCTTCTACATTGGTATCAACGGTGGTTGGGGCCAGAGCCACGACAACCGTTCGGTCGACGGCTTCGGTGGCGTCGGAAGCTTCGACGCCAACGGCGGCACCGTCGGTGGCCAGATCGGCTACCGCTGGCAGGCCGGCGGCTGGGTGTTCGGTCTGGAAGCTCAGGGCAACTGGGCTGACTTCTCCGGCAGCACCGGCAACCTGGTCGTCCCGGGCGGCATCGTTCGCTCGAAGACCGATGCGTTCGGCCTGTTCACCGGTCAGATCGGCTACGCCTGGAACAACGTCCTGCTGTACGCCAAGGGCGGTGCTGCGGTCACCGATCGCAACTTCCAGTTCCTCAACGCGGCCGGCAATCTGGCGTCCGAGACCGGCTTCGACACCCGTTGGAGCCCGACGGTGGGCGTTGGCCTCGAATTCGCCTTCTCGCAGGGCTGGTCGCTCGGCGTCGAGTACAATCACATCTTCGAAGACACCCATGGCGCGACCTTCGTGACCCCGGCGGGTGTTGCCGTGACCGGCTTCCACACCGGTGGCGACACCGACATGGTCCTCGGCCGTCTGAACTACAAGTTCGGTGGCCCGGTCATCGCGAAGTACTGATCGCTCGCTTGATCCAAGCGACATCGAAAACCCCGGGCCTCGGCCCGGGGTTTTTTGTTGACCTGGCGCCGCCGCCCGTTGGCCAGGAGCAGGAGACCGGCTTTGCCCGTCCGCTCCGGGATTCGGGTCGGATTTGATTGGGCGGGGCTTTCCAACCGAACGGTCAACGCCGCATATTCGCGGCATGACGGACCTGCAGCTGATCTCCCAACTGACGTGCCCATCCTGCGGCCATGTCTCCGTCGAGACGATGCCGACCGACGCCTGCCGGTTCTTCCATGATTGCAAGGGCTGCGGCACTCGCCTGAAACCGAAAGCAGGAGATTGCTGCGTGTTTTGCTCATACGGAACGGTCCCGTGCCCGCCCAGGCAGGCGGGGAATTGCTGCGGTAACTAGCTTTCCGGAGCCTCAAGACACGCTCGCCATCGGATCATTGATGGCGCCGAGACGTCGGCCGGCCGGGAATTAACCACAGGGGTCTCTTCTCGAACGGGGTTGCTGGCGTTGCTTGACTCCTAGAACAAAAAAGGAACAATGTTCTGCATACGTTCCGGTTCAGGGAGAGCGGCCATGTTGAAGATTTTCGTGCAAGAAGCTGCAGCGCTGGCATCGATCACGCTGTTCGTCGGGATGATCGCGGTGTGGGCCCAGCTGATCACCCAATTCTGAAAATTCGCCCGCGGGACAGGGGCATCACCAGCGGCGTGGCTTGCCCTTGGGGAAAAGCAGGAGGACTTGCCGCCACGCCGCGTTCGGCGTGGACTTGGCAGGGTTCAGGCCCCACCATGGGATTGCGAGTCGGGTCTGACGCTTTCGAGTTCCGGCCCTGGCGCTCGCTCCATCCCTGACTCAAGAGATTCCCTAAGCAGCCATGCCGAATGCCGGATTCGTTCATCTTCACGTTCATTCCGCCTATTCGCTGCTGAAGGGCTCGATCAAGATCGCCAAGCTGGGCGAGCTCGCGAAGGCCGACCGCCAGCCCGCGCTGGCGCTGACCGATACCGACAACATGTTCGGCGCGCTGGAATTCTCCGACAAGATGGCCGGCTACGGCATCCAGCCGATCGTCGGCTGCGAGCTGGCGGTGGATTTCGGCGACGTCGATCCGAATACGCGCAGCATCCTTGCGACGACGGGCCCGGCGCGAATCGTGCTGCTGGCGGCGCGCGAGCGCGGCTACCGCAGCCTGATGCGGCTGAACTCGCGGGCGTTCCTGGAGACGCCGGTCAACCAGACCCCGCACATCAAGTTCGATTGGCTCACCGACGACGCCGAGGACCTGATCGCGCTGACCGGCGGCCCCGACGGGCCGATCGCGCTGGCGCTGCGTGCCGAACAGGCGGCATTGGCCGCGACCCGCTGTGAACGTTTGGCCGGCCTGTTCGGCGATCGCCTCTACATCGAATTGCAGCGCCACGGCGTCGACAAGGAGCGCCGCACCGAGGCCGGCCTGATCGATCTCGCCTACAGCAAGGGCCTGCCGCTGGTTGCGACCAACGAGCCGTATTTCGCCAGCAATGACGATTACGAATCGCATGACGCGCTGCTGTGCATCGCCGGCGGCCATCTGATCGCCGAGACCAATCGGGAGCAGCTGACCCCCGATCACCGCTTCAAGACCCGCGCCGAAATGGCGGTGCTGTTCGCCGATATTCCGGAGGCGCTGGCCTCGACGGTCGAGATCGCCGAGCGCTGCTCGTTCCGGCCGAAGACCCGCAAGCCGATCCTGCCGTTCTTCACCGTCGGTGCCGCGTCGAGCGTCGATGCCGCCGCCGACGAGGCCGCCGAGCTGAAGCGCCAGGCGGAGGAGGGGCTCGCCAACCGGCTGCGGGTGCATGGTCTCTCGCCCGGCATGACGGAAGAGGACTACGCCAAGCGTCTCGCCTTCGAGCTCGACGTCATCACCCGCATGAAATATGCGGGCTACTTCCTGATCGTCTCCGACTTCATCAAATGGGCGAAGGCGCAGGGCATTCCGGTCGGACCGGGCCGCGGCTCCGGCGCCGGCTCGCTGGTCGCATGGGTGCTCACCATCACCGACCTCGACCCGATGCGCTTTGCGCTGCTGTTCGAGCGCTTCCTCAATCCCGAACGCGTCTCGATGCCGGACTTCGACATCGACTTCTGCCAGGACCGCCGCGGCGAGGTGATCCAGTATGTGCAGGAGCGCTACGGCCGCGACCAGGTGGCGCAGATCATCACCTTCGGTACGCTGCAGGCGCGCGGTGTGCTGCGCGACGTCGGGCGCGTGCTGCAGATGCCGTACGGGCAGGTCGACAAGCTGACCAAGCTGGTGCCGCAGAATCCCGCGGCGCCCGTGACGCTGGCGCAGGCGATCGAAGGCGAGCCCAAGCTGCAGGCGTTCCGCGACGAGGATCCGGTGGTGGCGCGTGCGTTCGACATCGCGCAGCGCCTCGAGGGCCTGACGCGCCACGCCTCGACCCACGCCGCAGGTATCGTGATCGGTGACCGGCCGCTGAGCGAGCTGGTGCCGATGTACCGCGATCCGAAATCCGACATGCCGGTCACCCAATTCAACATGAAATGGGTCGAGCCGGCCGGCCTCGTGAAGTTCGACTTCCTCGGCCTGAAGACGCTGACCGTGCTCGACGTCGCGGTGAAGTTGCTCAAGCAGCGCGACGTCCATGTCGATCTCGCCACGCTGCCGATCGACGATGCGGCGAGTTACCAGATGCTGGCGCGGGGCGATGTGGTCGGCGTGTTCCAGGTGGAAAGCCAGGGCATGCGGCGCGCGCTGATCGACATGCGGCCGGACCGTTTCGAGGACATCATCGCGCTGGTGGCGCTGTATCGCCCGGGCCCGATGGCGAACATCCCGACCTATTGCGCGCGCAAGCATGGCGACGAGGAGTCGGAATATCTGCATCCGATCCTGGAGCCGATCCTGAAGGAGACCTTCGGCGTCATCATCTATCAGGAACAGGTGATGCAGATCGCGCAGCAGATGGCGGGTTACTCGCTCGGCCAGGCCGACCTGCTGCGCCGTGCGATGGGCAAGAAGATCCGCGCCGAGATGGACAAGCAGCGCGACATCTTCGTCGCCGGCGCGATGAAGAACGGCGTGGCGAAGGGGCAGGCGGAAACCATCTTCGAGCTGCTCGCCAAGTTCGCCGACTACGGCTTCAACAAGAGCCACGCCGCGGCCTATGCGCTGGTGTCGTACCACACCGCCTATATGAAGGCGCATTATCCGGTCGAGTTCCTCGCGGCGTCGATGACGCTCGAACTCAACAACACCGACAAGCTGTCCGAATTCCGCTCCGAGGCGCAGCGGCTCGGCATCAAGGTCGAGGCACCCAACATCAATCGCTCCGGCGCGACCTTCGAGGTCAGCGGCAACACGATCTACTACGCGCTCGCCGCGCTGAAGGGCGTCGGCATCCAGGCGGTGGAGCAGATCATCGCCGAGCGCAACAAGGGCGGCGTCTTCACCTCGCTGGCCGATTTCGCCGCGCGGGTCAGCCCGCGCGCGGTCAACAAGCGGATCATCGAGAGCCTTGCGGCGGCGGGCGCGTTTGACACGCTCGACCCGAACCGCGCGCGCGTGTTCGCCGGCGCCGATGCGATCCTCGCTGCCTGCCAGCGCAGCCACGAGGCGGCGACCTCGGGCCAGAACGACATGTTCGGCAGCGCGCCGGACGCGCCCAGCATCATCCTGCCGCAGGTCGAGCCGTGGCTGCCCGCGGACCGGCTGCGGCGCGAATACGACGCGATCGGCTTCTTCCTGTCGGGCCACCCGCTCGACGACTACGCGACCGCGCTGAAGCGGCTGCGCGTGCAGTCCTGGGCGGAATTCTCGCGTGCGGTGAAGACCGGCGCCACCGCGGGCAAGGTCGCCGCAACGGTTGTGTCGCGCATGGAGCGGCGCACCAAGACCGGCAACAAGATGGGCATCATGGGCCTGTCGGACCCGACCGGCCATTTCGAGGCGGTGCTGTTCTCCGAGGGCCTCGCGCAATATCGCGACGTGCTCGAGCCGGGCGCGGCCGTGCTGCTGCAGCTCGGCGCCGAGCTGCAGGGCGAGGATGTGCGGGCGCGGGTGCTGCACGCCGAGCCGCTCGATCACGCCGCGGCCAAGACGCAAAAGGGCCTGCGCATCTTCGTGCGCGACACCAAGCCGCTGGATTCGATCGCCCGCCGCCTCAACATGCCGGACGCCGCGCCCGCGCCGGGGGGCGCTGCAAAGCCGCTGGCGGCCAAGCCCGCGCCGGCAGCCGCGCCGCCGGCAGGTGCATCCGACGGCGACGTCTCGCTGGTGATGATGCTCGACCTCGAGACCGAGGTGGAGATGAAGCTGCCCGGCCGCTACAAGGTCTCGCCGCAGATCGCCGGCGCGATCAAGGCGGTCGCGGGCGTGGTCGACGTGCAGACGCTGTAGGGGCAGGGCGATCCGAGCGGGGGCGTCTCCCCTGTTAATGCCTCAGCTTGCGGGATTGCGCGCCGTGACGATCCACGTCGCGCTATCGATCATCACCGACTGCTCGCCGGGGCGGCCCGCGAAGGCGGCACGAACCGCGGCCGAGGCGCGGGCGCGGATGTCGTCGGGCTGATCAACGAGCGCGCGCGACAGCGGGCCGACCTCCAACGTCATCTTCACCGCGTCGTCGATCGCCGCGTCCCGCGTCGCGCCCTCGCCAAGCGGGACGGAAGCATCGAAGGGCGCGATCGCGATATCAGTGAAGCCGGCCACCGTCAGGATCCGAGCCACCCGCCCCCGGTCGCCGAACGAGAATGGACCGGGCGCTTCGGGATCGGGCGGCGCCGTCGGCGGGACGATGCCCTTGATCGCGTCCATCGGCAGGCGCATCCAATCGTTCTCGGCCACGCCGCGCCAGCAGACGAAAGCGACCCGCCCGCCCGGCTTGAGCGCACGGCGCATATGGGCGAACGCCTTTGTCGGATCGGCGAAGAACATCACTCCGAAACGCGAGAACAGGATGTCGAACGCGCCCTCGGGCAGCACGGCGCCGCTGGCGTCGGCCACCCGGAACAGGACCTGCGTATCCTGTGGCGCACGCGCGCGCGCTCGGCTGATCAGCGGTTCGGATATGTCCACGCCCAGCACTTTGCCCCCCGCGCCGACGCGGGCGGCCAGAGCCAGACTCGACGTGCCCGCGCCGCAGCCGACGTCCAGCACGCGCTCGGCCGCCGCCGGCGCGGCGGCTTCGATCGCGGCCTGGCCGAACACCTCCAGCCTGGCGTCGAGCCGGGCCTGGTGGGCGATCCAGCGCTCCCCGCTTTGGCCATTCCAGCCGGCGACCCGATCGGCATTGTGCTGTGCCATGACATATCCTTGCTCTAATTGGTTCTTAACTAGGCTGTCTGATGCCAGAGGCCCCGCTTGTTCGATGAGCCCACACGCCAGCGCTCCAGAAGTTAAGCGTTCATAATTCTTTTCATCGTGGCCCGTTGCATTGAACGCGGCGTCAGGCGATTTGAGAAGGCAGCCATCTTGTTGGCCAGGCCCGGGATCGCCATAGCCTTTCGTTGCAAGAGCGCCCGAATACCGGTCTCGGCGACCGGACGCGGCTGCATGGTGAGGAGCCGCAGCAAGGCCGACGTGGTTGCGCCGGCTGCCGCATCGAAACCCGTCGCGGTGTGTCCCGGGCAGAGAGTGGTGACGACGACACCGTGCGGGCGGAGCTCTTCATACAGGGCCTCGCCAAGGGCGAGTACATACGCCTTGGTCGCCGCATAGGCCGCGTAGCTGGGAACGGCTTGAAAGGCCAAGAGGCTGGCGACGAGAAGGATATGTCCAGACCGCCGCTTGGCCATATCGCGGCCGAAGAGATTGGTAAGCTCTGTGAGCGTCGTGATGTTGAGCTGGATCATGTCTGTCGTGCGCTCGATCGGCGTGTCCAACAAAGCGCCGTGCAAGCCGTATCCGGCATTGTTCAGCAAGATGTCGATCGTCACCGACCTCGCATCGAGACTGCTTTTCAAGCGGCTGGCCGCGCCTGGCGCGGCAAGATCGATCGCCTCGACCAGCACATCCACCCCGTATTTGCGGCGCAGATCGGCGGCAAGCTTTTCCATCGACTCCTGCCGTCGGGCCGCCAATACGAGATTGACTTTCTGCGCAGCCAGCAGATCTGCAAATTCAAGGCCGAGGCCACTCGACGCCCCGGTGATCAGAGCCCATTTTCCGGCGAAGCTGTTCATTGGTTCTTTCGACATCTTTCTCTTCCTCAACTCCAATTTGATGGCGAGCGGCAACCGGAGAAGGGAATCTGCGCTCTCAAACCACCATCGACTGCTGGGCGAAGATACCCGCCATCGCACCCTGCGATGATGCCTGGGTGACCGAGGGCAAGAAGGGCGTGGTGAGGTCGCCGGCGGCGTAGATGCCAGGCGTGCTGGTTTGGCGGCGCTCGTCGACCTTGAGGACGATGCCGGCGGGCGTAGCCACGGTGGCAAGGCCCAGCGATTCATGCAGGCTTGCGGACGGCTTGTTGCGAGGACTGGCGAACAGGATGTCGACCGCGACATTGCGGCCGGTATCGACATTGACGGTGGTGATATGGCCCTCGTGATGGGCGATCTCGATGATCCGGCCAACGACGGCAGGTACGCTGCGGCGCGCCAGATCGGCCTGGACATCGGGCGGAATGTCGTGACCATCAGCGAAGAGCGTCAACCTGTCGGTCCAATCGTGGAACAGCCTGACCTGATTGTGCGACTGCGGGCCGGACCAGACGAGGCCCCAATGCTGGCCGGCGACTTCAAAGCCGTCGCAATACGGGCAGGGCACGATGGACGTGCCCCAGGTTTCGGCGTAGCCCGGAACATCAGGCATCTGGTCGGCGACGCCATAGCTCAGGATCAGACGACGCGCCCCAAAGCTTTCGCCATCGGAAGTGAGGACGTTGAAATCGTCGATGGCACCCGAGACGCTTTCGGCACGGGCACTGACCAGCTTGATCGTGGGATAACGCGCCAGCTGCCGTCGCGCCTCGGCCAGGATGTCCAGCGGCGGCTTGTGATCGTGCCCGAGCAGGCCGTGCGAGTGGCCGGCGAAGCGGTTGCGCGGCAGGCTGGTATCGAGAACGGTGACCTTGCGGCGGGCACGGCCGAGCTGCAGGGCGCCGGCGAGACCGGCAAAGCTGCCGCCGATGATGATGACGTCATCCATGTTCGGGCTCCGTTTGGAGGACAGGTTGGAACCTACCCATTGGCTTGCATATTTCAGAAACTCCATGGTATCGTAATTCAAGAATTAAGATACTGTCAAGTACTGGAATTTCCGTGACCGAAAACAGCCAGGGCCGGCGCGGTCGGCCTACCAACGAGGCGCTTGGCCAAACGATCGTCGACGCCGCGCGCGAACTCTTTGTGGAGTTGGGTTTTCAAGCGACGACATTGGACAAGGTCGCCCAGCGGGCGAAGATATCCAAGCTCAGCATCTATCGGCACTTCGAGAACAAGGAGGCGCTGTTCAGCGCGGCCATGGCGGCCGGCTGCCATCAGTTGTTTGCACCACAGGCCCTTCTTGAAGGCGTCGACGGTTCGGTCGAAGATCAGCTCATGGCGGTGGGATCATCCCTGCTTCGCACGCTGTTGAGGCCGGACGTCCGCAGTGTTGAAGACATGATCATGGCGGACAAGACGAATCAAAAGTCGTTAAGCAAGCTCCATTACGAAGCGCGCCCCGCCCATGTCATCGCCCAAATCGAGGCCCTGTTGCGTCAGTTGCACGCGAAGGCGGTTCTGAACGTGCCCGATCCTCTCCGGTCCGCCCGCTTGTTTGCTGCGCTTTTCAAAGGATCCGATCTCCTGATGATCGCACGCTTCGATGAGGCGAGAGCAGAGGACGACAACGAAATCGAGTCCTATTGCCGGTCGGCCGTCGCGATGTTCATCGCCGCGCACGGTGGCAACGACAACGTGGGCGGATATTTGCCTGCCCGAAGGTCGAAAGACAAAATTTGAATCGTGCGTGACCGCGTCGGCCTCCAGGTCAAGGCAGGCCAGCCGATCATGAAAATTGACGAGTCGGCCGCACGGTCCGACTAACGTCCGCTTCGGGTGCAAAAAGCCTTGCCCGCGAGCGGTCGCGCGATTTCGGAATATTGGAAATGTAGCCGTGATTTGCCCGACGGGTCAAGCGGCTTGCCCAACGCCGGTCGCCGCCAGCTCCTTTGCATGGGGTTGTTTTTCGATATTTTGGCCGCGCCCACCTGTGATAGGCCTTGGGCCGGCAAACAGGGCCGTTTCGGCACGATTTGGGCCCGGCCGGCCGGTGTAACCGGCCGTATTTCCTTGCTTCTCGCGCAAATCGCGCTATATAGCGCGCCATCTCACACGGAAACATGGCTCTCAAGGCCGTCCGGTGGCAACCGGGCCATTCAGGCGCGTTTGCTCACACGTTTCCGGAGGAACCAACCGGAGAATTATCACTATGTCGCTACCCGATTTTTCTATGCGTCAGTTGCTTGAAGCTGGCGTTCACTTTGGCCACCAGGCCCACCGCTGGAATCCGAAGATGCAGGATTACATCTTCGGCGCCCGCAACAACATCCACATCATCGACCTCGCGCAGACCGTGCCGATGCTGCACCGTGCCCTGCAGGCGGTCAGCGATACCGTCGCCAAGGGCGGCCGCATCCTGTTCGTCGGCACCAAACGCTCGGCCCAGGACGGCGTTGCCGACGCTGCCAAGCGTTCGGCGCAGTACTTCGTCAACTCGCGCTGGCTCGGCGGCACGCTGACCAACTGGAAGACGATCTCGGCCTCGATCAAGCGTCTGCGTCATCTCGACGACGTGCTGTCGTCGGGCGAAGCCAACTCCTACACCAAGAAGGAGCGGCTGACGCTGCAGCGCGAGCGCGACAAGCTCGACCGTTCGCTCGGCGGCATCAAGGACATGGGCGGCCTTCCCGACATGATCTTCGTGATCGACACCAACAAGGAAGACATCGCGATCCAGGAAGCCCAGCGGCTCAACATCCCGGTCGCGGCGATCGTCGACACCAATTCGGACCCGAAGGGCATCACCTATGTGGTGCCGGGCAATGACGACGCGGGCCGCGCGATCTCGCTGTATTGCGATCTCGTGGCGCGCGCCGCCATCGATGGCATCTCGCGCGCTCAGGGCGAGTCCGGAATCGACATCGGTGCGTCGGCGACGCCCGTGCAGGAAGACCTTCCGGCGGCTGCGCCGTCCGGCTTCCAGGGCCTTGCCGGCCCGCGCGGCACCGCCGACAACCTCAAGAAGCTCACCGGCGTGTCCGGTGCGATCGAGAAGAAGCTCAACGACCTCGGCATCTTCCACTACTGGCAGCTCGCCGAGCTCGACCACGACACCGCGCACAAGATCGGCGAAGAAGTCGGTCTGCCGAGCCGTGCCGACGCCTGGGTCGCCCAGGCCAAGACGCTCGCCGAAGCGGAATAAAAGTTACGCGGCGTGGCCGGGTCTCGCCCGGCCGCCGCTTCTATTCCACGAACAACGATTTCCCTGTCGCAGACGGCGGCGCCATCGGGCGCCGCGGTTTCTGTACAGGCAAGAAGGGCATTGAACGATGGCAACGATCACAGCAGCGATGGTCAAGGAGCTCCGCGAGTCGACTGGCGCGGGCATGATGGATTGCAAGGCGGCGCTGACCGAGAACAACGGCGACATGCAGGAAGCGCAGGATTGGCTGCGCAAGAAGGGCCTCTCCAAGGCCGCCAAGAAGGCCGGCCGCGTCGCCGCCGAGGGCCTGATCGGCGCGCTGACCTCCGGCACCAAGGGCGTGCTGGTTGAGGTCAACTCGGAGACCGACTTCGTTGCGCGCAATGAGCAGTTCCAGGGGCTGGTCAAGATGATCGCCCAGGTCGCGCTGCACAACGGCGCTGACGTCGAGAAGATCAAGGCGGCCAAGGTCGGCGACGTCACCGTCGAGACCGCGATCTCCGACGCGATCGCGACCATCGGCGAGAACATGACGCTGCGCCGCGCCGCTTCGCTCGAGGTGAGCAAGGGCGTGGTGTCAAGCTATGTCCACAACGCAGTCGTCGAGGGCGCCGGCAAGATCGGCGTGATCGTGGCGCTGGAGTCCACCGGCAAGGCCGACGAGCTCGCGGTGCTCGGCCGCCAGCTCGCGATGCACGTGGCGGCGGCCAAGCCGCTGGCGCTCGACCCGGCCGGGCTCGATCCGGAGACCGTCAAGCGCGAGAAGGACGTGCTGGCCGACAAGTACCGCCAGCAGGGCAAGCCGGAGAACGTCATCGAGAAGATCGTCGATTCCGGCCTGAAGACTTACTACAAGGAGGTCTGCCTGCTCGATCAGGCCTTCATCCACGATAGCGGCAAGTCGGTTGCCCAGGCGGTGAAGGAAGCTGAGGGTAAGGTCGGCGGGCCGATCAAAATCGCTGGCTTTGTGAACTATGCTCTCGGTGAGGGAATCGAGAAGCAGGAAAGCGACTTCGCCGCCGAAGTCGCGGCCGCCAGCGGCAAGAAGTAACCGCTGACACCAAGGCGTCCGGCGCTCTGCGCCGGAAGCCTGCCTGCGCGGAATAAGAAAGCGATCGCATCATGGCTGAGCCGATCTATCGTCGCGTGGTGATCAAGCTGTCCGGCGAATATCTGGCCGGCTCCCACGGGTTCGGTATCGATCAACCGACGGTCGATCGCATCGCCGACGACCTGATCGCGGCCCGCAAGCTCGGCATCGAGGTCGCCGTCGTGATCGGCGGCGGCAACATCGTCCGCGGCGTCGAGGTGTCCTCGCGCGGCGTCTCCCGGCCGACCGGCGATACCATGGGCATGCTTGCCACCATGATGAACTGCCTCGCGCTGGAGGCGGCGATCGAGCGCAAGGGAACCCCGGCGCGGACCTTGTCGGCATTCGTGATGCCGGAGATTTCCGAGCTGTTCACCCGTAGTGCAACGCACAAATATCTCGCCGAGGGACGCATCGTCCTGCTCGGCGGTGGAACCGGCAACCCGTTCTTCACGACCGACACCACCGCCGTGCTCCGCGCGGCCGAAATCGGTGCGCAGGCGGTGCTGAAGGCCACCAATGTCGACGGCGTCTACAGCGCCGATCCGAAGAAGGACCCCAAAGCCAAGCGCTTCGACCGCCTGACCCATTCGCAGGCGATCGAGGGCGGCTACAAGGTCATGGACGCGACCGCTTTCGCACTTGCCCGCGAGACGTCGCTGCCTATCATCGTGTTCTCTATCGCGGAGCCCGGTTCGATCGGTGCGATTCTGCGCGGTACCGGACACGGCACCGTCGTCGCCGGCTGATTGCCGCGCCTCCGGGCGTCGAGAGCCGGTTTCTAGTGAAAGGGAGAAACGTCATGGCCGCAGCTGGTTTTGACATCAACGACGTGAAGCGCCGCATGCAGGGCGCCACGCAATCGCTCAAGCACGAGCTCGGCGGCCTGCGCACCGGCCGCGCCGCGGCGTCCATGCTGGAGCCGGTCCAGGTCGAGGCTTACGGCTCGCATATGCCGCTCAACCAGGTTGCCACCATCAGCGTGCCCGAGCCGCGCCTGCTCTCGGTGCAGGTCTGGGACAAGACGATGGTCAAGGCCGTGGAGAAGGCAATCGTCGACTCCAACCTCGGCCTTTCGCCGGCGACCGAAGGACAGGTGCTGCGCTTGCGGATTCCCGAACTCAACGAGGAGCGCCGCAAGGAGCTCGTCAAGGTCGCGCATAAATACGCGGAAGCGGCCAAGGTCGCGGTACGCCACGTGCGCCGCGACGGCCTCGACGTGATCAAGAAGCTCGAGAAGAATCACGAGATCTCCGAGGACGATCAGGAGCGCCTGTCGAACGAGGTCCAGAAGGCGACCGACGGCGTGATCGCCGAAGTCGATCAGCTGCTTGCCGCGAAGGAAAAGGAAATCCTGACGGTCTGAAGGCGCTACGGGAACGAGCCGATGTCGAACGCCGCCGCCCCAGCAACCGACGGACCGGATCGCTCCGGCAGTCCGTTGCATGTGGCCATCATCATGGACGGCAACGGGCGCTGGGCAGCTTCGCGCGGCCTGCCGCGCGTCGAGGGCCATCGCCGCGGCGTCGAAGCGCTACGCCGCGTGGTGCGTGCGGCCAATGAACTCGGCATCGTCTATCTCACCATTTTTTCTTTCAGTTCGGAAAACTGGTCGCGGCCCGCGAGCGAGATCGGCGATCTGTTCGGCCTGTTGCGCCGCTTCATCCGCAACGATCTGGCGACGCTGCATCGTGACGGGGTGCGGGTGCGCGTGATCGGCGAGCGTGACGGGCTTGACGCCGACATCTGCGCGCTGCTCAACGAGGCAGAGGAGCTGACGAAGAACAACGTCAAGCTCAGCCTTGTGGTCGCCTTCAACTATGGCTCGCGGGCGGAGATCGCCGCCGCGGCGCGGCGCCTTGCGCGCGAGGTCGCCGAAGGCAAGCGCGACGCCAACTCCATCGATGCCGACACGATCGGGCAATATCTCGATGCGCCCGACATTCCGGATCCGGATCTGATTATCCGCACCAGCGGCGAGCAGCGTCTGTCCAACTTCCTGATGTGGCAGGCCGCCTATAGCGAACTCGTGTTCGTGCCGATTCACTGGCCGGATTTCGACAAGGCGGCGCTCGAGGGCGCGATTGCGGAATACGGCAAGCGCGAGCGCCGGTTCGGCGGGCTCGCTGCGAAAACCGGATCGTGACCGACGACGAAGCCGCGCCGGCGGCCGCAAGCGAGCAGGGTTCGCGCAATCTCGTGATGCGCGTGGCGGCTGCGCTGGTGCTGGCGCCGGTTGCGATCGCGCTGGCCTATATGGGCGGCGTCGCCTGGTCGCTTCTCGTGACATTGGCGGCGGCCGGATTGTTCGCGGAATGGCTTGTTGTCACCGGACTCGGACGCGAGCTCCGTATCGTGGTGCCCGGCGTGGTCGCGTTGCTGCTCGCCGGATTGTGCCTGATGGCCGGCCGTATCGATGCGGCCCTGATCGTGCTCGCCGTCGGTGCGGTTGTTGTGGCACTGACGTCCGGCGCGCGGCGCAACTGGGCCATTGCGGGATTGCTCTATGCGGCAGCGGCCGAGATCGCATCGGTCCTGCTGCGCCTCGACACGGCGAAGGGTTTTGCCGCGCTGATGTTCGTGTTGCTGATCGTGTGGGTCACCGATATCGGCGGCTACTTCGCGGGCCGCAGCATCGGGGGGCCGAAGCTCTGGATGCGGGTCAGCCCGAAGAAGACGTGGGCGGGTGCGGTTGGCGGCTTCGTGGCGAGTTTGCTGGTCGCTGCCGGCTTTGCCGCCTCTGAGATCGGCTCGACCGGTCCGCTCTTGATGCTCGGCGCCGTGTTGTCGGTGGTCTCGCAACTTGGCGATCTCTTCGAATCCGCGGTGAAGCGGCGGTTCGGCGTGAAGGATTCGAGTCACATCATTCCCGGTCATGGCGGCCTCCTGGACCGCCTGGACGGATTTGTCGCGGCCGTCATTGTGGCGGCGATTTTCGGCTTTCTCCGTGGTGGCGCCGATGGCGTCGGGCGCGGTCTTATGGTTTGGTGATGAGATGAGCGCAGTTCCGTTGCGTAACAACAAGGCCGCGGCGGCATCCGCCGCGCGGACCGTAACCGTCCTCGGTGCCACCGGCTCGATCGGCGACAGCACCATGGATCTGCTGCGTGGCGCGCGCGACCGCTACCGGGTCGAGGCGCTGACCGCGAACAGCAATGTCGAGGGCCTCGCCAAGCTGGCGAAGGAATTCAGCGCGCGGTTCGCCGCAATTGCCGATCCGGCGAAGCTTTCGGAGTTGAAGGACGCGCTGACCGGAACCCGGATCGAATGCGGGGCCGGGGAGAGCGCGATCATCGAGGCGGCCGCGCGGCCTGCCGATTGGGTGATGGCTGCGGTCAGCGGGGCGGCCGGGCTGAAGCCCGCGCTTGCCGCGGTCGATCGTGGCGCCACCGTCGCGCTGGCCAACAAGGAATGTTTGGTCTGCGCCGGCGATATCTTCATGGAGCGGGCCAGGAAGGCCGGCGCCTGCATTCTCCCGGCGGACTCCGAGCACAATGCGCTGTTCCAGGCGCTGGCTTCCGGCAATCGCGAGGAACTGACGCGGGTGATCATCACCGCGTCCGGCGGGCCGTTCCGCACCTGGGCGCCCGCCGACATCGAGCAGGCGACGCTGGAACAGGCGCTGAAACATCCCAATTGGAGCATGGGGCAGAAGATCACGATCGATTCCGCGTCGATGATGAATAAGGGTCTCGAGGTGATCGAGGCGTCCTATCTGTTCGCTCTGACGCCCGATGAAATCGACGTGCTGGTGCACCCGCAGTCGATCATCCACGGCATGGTCGAGTTCTCCGATCGCTCGGTGGTCGCCCAGCTCGGCACGCCCGATATGCGGATCCCGATCGCGCATTGCCTCGGGTGGCCCGACCGCGTCGTCGGCCCGTCCGCCAAGCTCGACCTCGCCAAGATCGGACAGCTCACCTTCGAGGCGCCGGACTTTGAACGCTTCCCGGGGCTGCGGCTGGCATACGAGGCGCTACGGATGGGGCACGGCGCGACGACGGTCTACAACGCCGCGAACGAGATCGCGGTCGCCGCGTTTATCGCCGGCAAGATCAAGTTCGGCGCGATCGCCCGGCTGGTCGAGGCGACGATGAACGATTGGATCAAGTCAGGGAATCAGCCACCACTGCACTCGGCGGATGATGCGATTTCCGTTGACCATATCGCGCGAAATAAAGCTGCCGCCCTATTGCCTCAAATTGCCTTAAAGGCAACCTAGAGGGTTGGGGGCGGAGCCTTTGGCTCTTGTCGAGGGAAATCGAATGCCCGAGTATTTCATTCATAGTATCAATGCGTTGAGTCATGGGCTTCTCGGTACCATCGTTCCCTTCCTCTTCGTCCTGACCATTGTCGTCTTCTTCCATGAGCTCGGCCACTTCCTGGTCGCGCGCTGGGCCGGCGTGAAGGTGCTGACGTTCTCGCTGGGTTTCGGGCCGGAGCTGGCCGGCTTCAACGACCGGCATGGCACGCGCTGGAAGATCTCGGCGATACCGCTCGGCGGCTACGTCAAATTCTTCGGCGACGAGAGCGAGGCTTCGACGCCGTCCACCGAGACGCTCGCCGCCATGACGGCGGAAGAGCGTGAAGGCAGCTTCCATCACAAATCGGTCGGAAAGCGCACCGCCATCGTCGCAGCCGGCCCGGTGGCGAACTTCATCCTCGGCGCCCTGATTTTCGCGGGCATGGCGCTCTACTACGGCAAGCCGAGCACGATTGCCCGGGTCGACGGCCTAGTGGCCGAAAGCGTCGCCGCGAACGCCGGCTTCAAGGTCGGCGATGTCGTCGTGGATATCGACGGCAGCGCGATCCAGAGCTTCGCCGACATGCAGCGGATTGTAGCTTCGAATGCTGGTTCAGAGCTTGGGTTCAAGGTGAAGCGCGATGGCGCGATCGTCGCGCTCAAGGCGACGCCGGCGCTCAGGGAGGTCAAGGACCCCTTCGGCAATGCCCACCGAATCGGCGTGCTCGGAATCGAGCACAAGGCTCAGGTCGGCGAAGCGACCAGCGCCTCGGTCGGCGTGCTGGAGGCCCTGAAGATCGGCGTCGAGCAGGTTTGGTACATCATTTCCAGCACGTTCAAGTTCCTGGGGTCGCTGTTCGTTGGGACCGGCAATCCGGCTGAGGTGAGCGGCGTCATTGGAATCGCGAAGCTGTCGGGGCAGGCCGCGAGCGCCGGGTTCCAGTTCGTGATCAACCTTTGCGCCATCCTGTCGGTCTCGATCGGCCTGCTGAACCTGTTTCCGATCCCGCTTTTGGATGGCGGACACCTGCTTTTCTACAGCGCGGAGGCACTGCGGGGACGCCCGCTGTCGGAGCGGACGCAGGAGGTGGGTTTCCGAATCGGGCTGGGTCTGGTCCTGATGCTGATGGTGTTTGCGACGTATAACGACATCCTCAGGATCGCCGGGTCCTGAAACGGGCTTTTTTGTGGCGTTGCCAATGGGCAACGTCTTGGAACGAAAATGGAAATGTTCAGCTCTAGTAAGTTTGCCCCCCTGGCAAATTTGGTTACAAGCTGAGCGGCAGGTTGGGAATCTGTCGGGTCGTTGGGGAACGATCTGGCATCGTTAAGATAAGGGCGCGTTGCGCATGATGTTTGGAATGCGAGTGAGGGGGGGGCTGTTCGCCGCCTTGGTCATGTTCGCCGCGCCGGTGGTTGCCACCTTGGCGACCGTAGCTGTGTCTGTGCCCGCGTCGGCGCAGACCGTGGATTCGATCACGGTGGAGGGGAACCGCCGTGTCGAGCTTGAAACCATCCGCTCCTACTTCCATCCTGGACCGGGCGGTCGGCTGGGCCAGGCCCAGATCGACGACGGTCTGAAGGCGCTGATCGAGACCGGCCTGTTTCAGGACGTCCATATCGATCAGCGGGGCGGGCGCCTCGTCGTAGTCGTGGTCGAGAACCCGGTGATCGGCCGCGTTGCCTTCGAGGGCAACAAGAAGATCAAGGACGAGCAGCTCACCGCTGAAGTGCAGTCCAAGCCGCGCGGCACGTTCTCGCGCCCGATGGTCCAGTCGGACGCCCTGCGCATCGCCGAAATCTACCGTCGGTCCGGCCGCTATGACGTGCGGGTCAATCCGCAGATCATCGAGCAGCCGAACAACCGCGTCGACCTGATCTTCGAGGTCAATGAAGGCGTGAAGACCGGCGTCCGGTCGATCGAGTTCATCGGCAACAGCGCCTATTCGGCGTCCCGTCTGCGCGACGTTATCAAGACCCGCGAATCGAACATTCTGAGCTTCCTCGGCGGCAACGACGTCTACGATCCCGACCGGGTCGAGGCCGACCGTGACCTGCTGCGTCGCTTCTACCTCAAGAACGGCTATGCCGACGTCCAGGTCGTGGCCGCGCTGACCGAATACGATCCCGACAAGAAGGGCTTCCTGGTTACCTTCAAGATCGAGGAAGGCCAGCAGTACCGCGTCGCGTCCGTCAACTATACGTCGTCGATCGCAACGCTCGACCCGAACGCGCTGCGCACCTACTCGCGCGTCAACGTCGGCTCGCTCTACAACGCCGAGGCGCTGGAGAAGTCGGTCGAGGAGATGCAGATCGAGGCATCGCGCCGCGGCTACGCCTTCGCCGTGGTCCGGCCGCGCGGCGATCGCAACTTCGACAATCACACGGTGTCGATCACCTTCGCGATCGACGAAGGTCCGCGCACCTATATCGAGCGTATCAACATCCGCGGCAACAGCCGTACCCGCGACTACGTGATCCGCCGTGAGTTCGATATCTCGGAAGGCGACGCCTACAACCGGGCGCTGGTCGACCGTGCCGAGCGCCGGCTGAAGAACCTCGACTTCTTCAAGACGGTGAAGATCACCACCGAGCCGGGCTCCTCCAGCGATCGCGTCATCCTGATCGTCGATCTCGAGGAAAAGTCGACCGGCGACTTCTCGGTGTCGGGCGGCTACTCGACGACCGACGGCGCGCTGGCCGAAGTCAGCGTCTCCGAGCGCAACCTGCTCGGCCGTGGCCTGTTCGCGAAGGCGTCGGTGACCTACGGCCAGTATGCCCGCGGCTACTCGCTGTCGTTCGTCGAGCCCTATCTGCTCGACTACCGCGTCGCGCTCGGCCTCGACCTCTATCAGCGCCAGCAGCTGTCCAACAGCTACATCGCGTACGGCACCAAGACGCTGGGCTTCAGCCCGCGGCTCGGCTTCAGCCTGCGGGAAGATCTCTCGCTGCAGCTGCGCTACTCGATTTATCAGCAGGAAATCACCCTGCCGTCGACGCTGAACAACTGTAACAACGTGCCGTTCCTGCCGGATGGAACGCCCAATCCCGCGTTCAATCCGAGCCCGGCCTATGCGAACCTGAACGGGATCAGCCTGGTGTCGACCAATGGTCTCGGCTGCTTCTTTGACGGTGAAGCCTCGCTGCCGGTCCGCAAGGAGCTGGCGGGCGGCAAGACCCTCACGTCGGCGCTGGGCTACACGCTCAACTACAACACGCTCGACAACAACAAGAACCCGACCGACGGTCTGATCGTCGACTTCAAGCAGGACTTCGCCGGTGTTGGCGGTGACGTCAGCTACATCAAGACCGCGATCGACGCGAAGTACTACACCCCGCTGGTCTCCGACATCGTCGGCGTGATCCACGCCCAGGGCGGCATCCTGAACAAGCTCGGGACCTCGGATCTGCGCATGCTCGATCACTTCCAGATGGGCCCGAACCTGGTCCGCGGCTTCGCGCCGAACGGTATCGGTCCGCGCGACATCAACCCGTACGGCACCATGGACGCCATCGGCGGCACCAAGTACTGGGGCGTGTCGGCGGAACTGCAGATGCCGTTCTGGTTCCTGCCGAAGGAAGTCGGGCTCAAGGGCGCGGTCTATGCCGACGCCGGCGGCCTGTACGACTACCAGGGCCCGACCTCGTGGGCGGCGACCGGCGAAGTCAACGTGCCTGGCTGTGTCAGGCCGACGAACAATCCGCCGTCTCCGGGTACGTGCCTTGGCCTGAGCTACGACGACAGCAAGGTTGTCCGTACCTCGGTCGGTGTCGGCCTGATCTGGCAGTCACCGTTCGGCCCGCTGCGCTTCGACTACGCGGTGCCGCTGACCAAGGGTGCGTTCGACCGCACGCAAGAATTCCGGTTTGGCGGCGGTACGACGTTCTAAGACCGATTGCCGACCGGACTGCGACGGATGGAATGGCGCAGCCGATCTTCTTCAAGAGTCCTCCTTCGTCATCGCTGGCTGAAATAGCCGCGCTGACGAAGGCGCAACTGGTCGACCCCGAAAGGGGTGCGCTTCAGATCAGGGGGCTGGCCTCGCTCGACGAGGCCGGTCCGATGCATCTCGCCTTTTTCGACAATCTGAAATACGCCGACCAGCTTGCCGCGACCAAGGCCGGGGCGTGTCTGGTCAGCCCGCGCTTCGAGGCACAAGTGCCGAAGGGCACCGCCGTGCTGCGGGCGGCGAAGCCGTTCCAGGTGTTCGTCGAGCTCGCCCGTGAATGGCACGCCGATGCCCTGCGGCCGCAATCCTGGTTCGACACCGAGGGCATCGCGCCGTCGGCGATCATCGATCCCACCGCGCGCCTGGAGGACGGCGTCATCGTCGATCCGCTGGTCGTGATCGGTCCGCGGGTCGAGATCGGCTCTGGCACCATCATCGGCGCCGGCGCGGTGATCGGGGCCGACGTCAAGATCGGCCGCGACTGCAATGTCGGCGCCAAGACCACCATCCAGTTCGCGCTGATCGGCAACAACGTCCTGATCCATCCCGGCTGCAATATCGGCCAGGACGGCTACGGCTTCATCTTCTTCGGGCCGGCCGGCCACGTGAAGGTGCCGCAGACCGGCCGCGTGGTGATCCAGAACAATGTCGAGGTCGGCGCAGCCTCGACCATCGACCGCGGTTCCCTGCGCGACACCGTGATCGGCGAGGGCACCAAAATCGACAACCAGGTCCAGATCGGCCACAATGTGACGATCGGCCGGCACTGCCTGCTGGCAGCCCAGATCGGGCTCGCCGGCAGCCTGACCATCGGCGACAATGTCGCGCTCGGCGCGAAGGTGGGCATCAACAACCACCTGAAGATCGGCGACGGCGCCCAGGTGACGGCAATGAGCGCGGTCAAGGACGACATCCCGGCTAACGGTCGGTGGGGCGGGCATTTCGCCAAGCCGACCAGGCAGTGGTTCAGGGAGATTCTCGCGGTGGAGCGCCTGGTGCGCGACAACGAAGCCAAAGGCAAGGAACAGGAGTGATGGAGGAGGCACCGGTCAAATTCGAGCTCGTGGATATCAACGATATCCTGAAGACGCTTCCGCATCGCTTTCCGATGTTGCTGATCGACCGTGTGATCAAGATCCGCACCGACTACAGCGGCATCGGCATCAAGAACGTCACCTTCAACGAGCCGCCGTTCCAGGGCCACTTCCCGGACCGCCCGGTCTACCCCGGCGTGATGATGATCGAGGCGATGGCCCAGACCGCCGGCGTCATCGGCATCAAGTCGGTCGAGGGCACCGAGAAGCCGCGCGCGGTGTATTTCCTCACCATCGACAAGTGCAAGTTCAGGAAGCCGGTGATGCCCGGCGACACCATCGAGTATCACATGCGCTCGCTCGGCCGGCGCAAGACGATGTGGTGGTTTCACGGCGATGCCAAGGTCAACGGCCAGGTCGTCGCCGAGGCCGATGTCGGTGCGATGCTGACGGATTAGAGCGTTTTCGAGCGAAGTGGATTCCGGTTCGCGTGAAGAAAACGCGTCAAGAAAACCCTGGCCGCGCCGAGCTCATGACGTTGTGCAGGTGTAGCGGCCGTCTGCGCCCGCGATCCGCAGGACGCGATTGAGGAACACGCCCATCGACGGCGCGTTCATCAGCGCATCGTAGGTTTCGGCAGGGACGCTGCAATAGTGCTGGTAGCTGCCTCTGACCGCGACCAGCAGCGTGCGCTGATTCGTGCTGTAGCAGACCCGCTGGACGATCGTGCTGCGGTTGATATCGCGGCATTCGAAGCTCGAGAGATCGACCGCCGTGCTGTGGCCGAGATCGACCGTCTCCGGGCCGATTGGCGCAGAGAGCAGGCTGAGGATCAGCGCGGCGGCCCGGACCATGGATCGGTTGCGACCTTCTCTTGCAACAGGCCGTCATCATACGTCACTGGACAGGGCGGGCAAAGTCGCGCTAACGACCGCCCCAATCGACAGCCTGGCGCCTCGATAGCACCTTGGCGCCATTAACGAATTCCGGACCGAAACTTCATGAGCATGATCGACCCGACTGCGCGGATTGCCGATGGCGCTGTGATCGGGGCCGGCACCGAGATCGGTCCGTACTGCATCGTCGGCCCCAATGTCGTGCTCGGTGAGAACTGCAAGCTGATCGCGCATGTCACGATCAGCGGGCATACCAGGATCGGCGCCGGCTGCATCATCTCCCCGTTCGCGGCGCTCGGCGGGCCGCCGCAGGATCTCAGCTATCGCGGCGAGCCGACCCGCCTCGAAGTCGGCGAAGCCTGCACGATCCGCGAGGGCGTGACGATGAATGTCGGCACGGTCAAGGGCGGCGGGCTCACGCGCGTCGGCGATCGCGGCTTCTTCATGAACAACAGCCATGTCGGCCATGACTGCATGGTCGGCAATGGCGTGATCTTCGCGACGTCGGCGACGCTCGGCGGCCACTGCGAGATCGGCGACTTCGTCTACATCGGGGGCCTGTCGGCTGTGCACCAGTTCACCCGCGTCGGCTCGCAGGTGATGATCGGTGGCGTTTGCGGCGTCCGCGGCGACATCATCCCCTTCGGCCTCGCCAACGGTCAGTACGCGGTTCTCGAAGGACTCAACATCATCGGCATGCGGCGCCGCCAGTTCACCAAGGCGCGGCTGGCGACGGTGCGCGCGTTCTATCAAAAGCTGTTCCACGGTCCCGGCATCTTCGCCGAACGGCTGGCTTCGGTGCAGCCGCTGGCGGGCGAGGATCCCGCGATTGCGGAAATCCTGGCCTTCATCGAGGGCGGCAAGCTGCGCCCGCTCTGCCTTCCCGCCGATACCAATTGAGCAGGGGATGGCCGCCAGCATGACGTCAGCGGCTCCCTCGCTTTCCTCGCCGGTCGGCGTCATCGCCGGTGGCGGCGCCATGCCGTTCGCGGTCGCCGACTCCCTGGTTGCGCGCGGCATCACGCCGGTGCTGTTCGCGCTGCGCGGCGCCTGCGATCCGGCGCGGGCGCAGCGGTTTCGTCACCGCTGGATCTCGGTCGGCCAGCTCGGGCGGGCGACCCGGCTGTTCCGCGACGAAGGCTGCCGCGATCTGATCTTCATCGGCACCCTGGTGCGGCCCGCGCTGTCGGAGATCCGGCTCGACTGGGGCACGCTGCGCCTGCTCGGCCACGTCGTGCGCGCATTTCGCGGCGGCGACGATCATTTGCTGTCGAGCGTCGGCCGCATCCTCGAGCAGCAGGGCTTCCGCATGGTCGGGATCAAGGATGTCGCGCCCGATCTGCTGATGCCGGAGGGCGCCGTGACGCGCGCGGCGCCCGACAGCACGGCGCTCGCCGATATCGCGCGCGGACGCGGCGTGCTCGACGCGCTCGGCCCGTTCGACATCGGTCAGGCGGCCGTGGTGATCGACGGTCATGTGGTGGCGGTCGAGGATATCGAGGGCACCGACGGGCTGCTCGCGCGCGTGGCGCGGCTGCGCGCCGAGGGCCGCATTCGCGCCAAGGCCGGCCGCGGCGTGCTGGTGAAGGCGCCGAAGAGCCGGCAGGATCTGCGCTTCGATCTGCCGACCATCGGCCCGCGGACGGTCGAGGGCGCGGCAGCAGCCGGTATCGCCGGCATCGCCGTGATCGCCGGCAACACGCTGGCCGCCGAGCCGCAGGCCCTGGTCGAGGCCGCCGACGCCAGGGGGCTGTTTGTCATCGGGCTGGCGGGCTGATGCAGGTGCGCAGCCCCAGCACCGCTCGCAAGATCTTCCTCATCGCGACCGAGGAATCCGGCGACCGCCTCGGCGCGGCGTTGATGCAGGTGCTGCGCCAACGGCTCGGCGATGCCGTGCAGTTTTCCGGCGTCGGCGGCCGGGCGATGACTGCTCAGGGAATCGCCCCGCTGTTTCCGATCGAAGAGCTCTCGATCATGGGCTTTGCCGCCGTCGTGAAGCAGTTGCCGAAAATCCTGCGATTGATCCGGCGCACGGCCGATGCCGTGCTCGCCGACGCGCCTGACATGCTCGTCATTATCGACAGCCCCGATTTCACCCACCGCGTCGCCCGTCGCGTCCGCGCCCGCAACCCGAACATTCCGATCGTCGATTACGTGTCGCCGTCGGTCTGGGCCTGGCGGCCGGGCAGGGCGCGCGCGATGCGGGGCTATGTCGATCATGTGCTTGCGCTGCTGCCGTTCGAGCCGGAGGAATATCGCAAGCTGCAGGGTCCGCCGTGCAGCTATGTCGGCCATCCCCTGACCGAGCAGCTCGCCTCGCTGCGGCCGAACGAGGACGAGCAGAAGCGGCGCGATGCGCAGCCTCCGGTGCTGCTGGTATTGCCCGGAAGCCGGCGCAGCGAGATCAGGCATCATCTCGCACTGTTCGGCACGGCGCTCGGCCAGCTCAACAAGCAAACGCCGTTCGAGCTTGTGCTTCCCACCATGCCGCATCTCGAGGCGATGGTGCGCGAGGGTGTCGCGTCGTGGCCCGTCGCGCCGCGGCTCGCGATCGGCGAGACCGAGAAGCGCGCCGCGTTCCGTGTCGCCCGCGCTGCGCTCGCGAAGTCGGGCACGGTGACGCTGGAGCTCGCGCTGTCGGGGATTCCCATGGTGACGGCCTATCGCGTCGGCGCCGCCGAGGCGTTCATCCTGCGCCGCGCGATCCGGGTGTCCTCGGTGATCCTCGCCAATCTCGTGATCGGCAGCGATATCATTCCCGAGTTCCTGCAGGAGGACTGCACGCCGGACAAGCTCGCGGCCGCGCTGGGCGACGTGCTTGCGGATTCGCCCGATCGTCTGCGGCAGCTCGTGGGGTTCGCGACGATGGACGGGAAGATGTCGACCGGCGACCAGCCGCCGAGCGTCCGCGCCGCCGCCATCGTGTTGGCGGAGATGGGACGCCGTTCGACCTAGCCAATCGATGGTGTTCCTCGTTCAGTGGCGACATCCCGCCGCAACGATCCCGCTTGCGCTGAATATTTAGACCGTATTAATATTAGCAATAGCTAATATAGATACGGAGCCTGCCATGAAGATCGACCCGGTCGCCTATGTCGGAGCCGTCATTCGCGAAGTCGCGTTCCGGGAACGCGACGGCAAGCCGGCGCGGGCGGTGATCGCGACCCGCAGCTACGACACCGACACCGCCGATCTCTGGGATGTGCTGACCAACCCCGAACGCATTCCGCGCTGGTTCCTGCCGATCTCGGGCGACCTGAAGCTTGGCGGCCGCTATCAGTTCCATGGCCATGCGGGCGGCGAGATCACGACGTGTGAGCCGCCGCGCCGGCTTGCCGTCACCTGGGAGTCCATGGACACGGTCAGCTGGGTTACCGTGACGCTGGCCGAGAATGGCCCGGACGCCACGCGCCTGGAATTGGAACACCTCTCGGTGATCGAGGGCGACTTCTGGGATCGCTACGGGGCCGGTGCGGTCGGCGTCGGCTGGGATCTCGCGCTGCTCGGGCTCGCGCTCTATCTGGCCATGCCGCCCGGCGAGGAATTCGACCGCGCCGCCGCGTCGGCGTGGCCAGCCACCGACGACGGCAAGGAATTCATCCGCCGCGCCAGCGAGGACTGGTGCAGCGCCTCGATCGCGGCGGGCACCGAGGAGACTGCGGCGCGCAGATCGGCCGCAAACACCACGGCGGCCTATTGCGGCGAGCCGGAGCCGGGGAGCGGAGGCTAGCGAAAGGTGCACGCCTTCGACATCCTCGGCGATCCCGTCCGCCGCCGCATCCTGGAACTGCTTGCGACCGGCGAGCACAGTTCGGGTGATGTCGTCGCCGTCGTGCAGCGCGAATTCGGCATCACCCAGTCGGCGGTCTCGCAGCAGCTGCGGATCTTGCGGGACGCCGGTTTCGCGTCGGTGCGCGCCGAGGGCACGCGCCGCATCTATGCCGTGGAGCCGGCGCGGCTGCGCGAGGTCGACGACTGGCTCGACCGGTTCAGGGCGTTCTGGCTGCCGCGCCTTGACGCGATCGCGACCGAAGTTGCGCGGGGCAAACGAAAACGGCGCCAACAGGAATGATGGCGCCGTCCCGGATTCTCTTCAGCGATGCAGCTTACTTGCGCTTGTCGATCTGCACATAGTCGCGGCGTGCGACGCCGGTGTAGAGCTGGCGCGGACGGCCGATCTTCTGCTGCGGATCCTCGATCATCTCGCTCCACTGGCTGATCCAGCCGACGGTGCGGGCGACCGCGAACAGCACGGTGAACATCGAGACCGGGAAGCCCATCGCCTTCAGCGTGATGCCCGAATAAAAGTCGACGTTCGGGTAGAGCTTGCGATCGATGAAGTAGGGGTCGCTGAGCGCGATCTTCTCGAGCTCCATCGCGACCTTGAGCATCGGATCGTCGCCGTGGCCGGTCTCCTTCAGCACCGCGTGACACATCTTCTGCATGATCTTGGCGCGCGGATCGTAGTTCTTGTAGACGCGGTGGCCGAAGCCCATCAGGCGAACTTCGCTGTTCTTGTCCTTCACCTTGGCGATGAAGTCCGGAATGTTTTCGACCTTGCCGATGCCGTAGAGCATGTTGAGCGCGGCTTCGTTGGCGCCGCCATGCGCCGGGCCCCACAGGCAGGCGATGCCGGCCGCGATGCAGGCGAACGGGTTGGCGCCCGAGGAGCCGGCAATGCGCACCGTCGAGGTCGAGGCGTTCTGCTCGTGGTCCGCGTGCAGGATGAAGATCTTGTCGAGTGCGTCGGCGAGCACCGGGTTGATCTTGTAGTCCTCGCAGGGCACCGCGAAGCACATGTTGAGGAAGTTCTCGGCAAACGAGAGCGAGTTCTTCGGATAGATGAAGGGCTGACCGACGGTGTACTTGTAGGCCATCGCCGCCAGCGTCGGCACCTTCGCGATCATGCGCATCGAGGCGATCATCCGCTGCCGCGGATCGTTGATGTCGGTGGAGTCGTGATAGAACGCGGCCAGCGCGCCGACAGCGGCGACCATGATCGCCATCGGATGAGCGTCGCGGCGGAAGCCCTGGAAGAACCGCGCCATCTGCTCATGCACCATCGTGTGATGGATCACGCGATGGTCGAAGTCCTTCTTCTGCGCCGGGGTCGGAAGATCCCCGTACAGCAGCAGGTAGCAGGTCTCGAGGAAGTCGCCGTGCTCGGCGAGCTGCTCGATCGGATAGCCGCGGTATTCGAGCACGCCGGCGTCGCCGTCGATGTAGGTGATCTTCGACTGGCAGCTGCCGGTCGAGGTGAAGCCGGGGTCGTAGGTGAACACCCCGGCCTGGCCGTAGAGCTTGGCGATGTCGATGACATCAGGCCCAACCGTGCCGCTCAGGATCGGGAAATCGTAGTTCTTGTTGCCGATGGTGAGTGTGGCTGTCTTGCTGGATTTTGCGTCCATCGTGATATCCCCGATGAATTCGTTGCGAAAACCGACCTTGCCCAGTCGCTAAATTGCGGCCCATGGCGGGGCGGAACGGCTTGTGGAGAAAGCGTCCGGGATTGGGTAGCTCATTGCCATGTGCGCTGCAAGATGGACCCTGGAGGGGGTCCATGCAGGATCACGCCGCCTGATCGGCGAGGCGGGCAAGGCACTCCTGGCGTCCCAGCACCGCCAGCACGTCGAATATGCCCGGCGACGTCGTACGTCCCGTCAGAGCCACCCGCAGCGGCTGGGCGACGGCGCCGAGTTTCAGGTTGTTCTGCTCGGCGAAATTCCGCATCGCGGTCTCGGTGGTTTCCGCCGTCCAGTCGTTGACGGCTTCCAGCGCGGTGCGCAGGCGGCCGATCAACGCGCGCGTTTCCGGCGTCAGCAGCGCCACAGCTTTCGGATCGAGCGCGAGCGGACGATCGGCGAAGATGAAATAGGCGCCCGCGATCAGCTCGATCAGCGTCTTGGCGCGCTCCTTCAGGCTCGGCATCGCCCGCAGCAATTGCGCGCGGGTGGTGTCGTTGAGCTTGGCCTTCAGCGCGGCACCCTCGGGAACATAATCCAGCACGCTCTCGAACTGGGTCACGAGGGATTGATCGTCGCTCTGCCGGATATAGTGACCGTTGAGGTTTTCCAGCTTGGCGAAATCGAACCGCGCCGCAGAGCGGCCGATACCCGAGAGGTCGAACGCGTCGATCATTTCCTGGGTCGAGAAGATTTCCTGATCGCCATGGCTCCAGCCGAGCCGGACCAGGTAGTTGCGCAAGGCGGCCGGCAGGTAGCCGAGCGCGCGGTAGGCGTCGACGCCGAGCGCACCATGGCGCTTCGACAGTTTCGAGCCGTCGGGACCGTGGATCAGCGGAATGTGGGACATGCTCGGCAGTTCCCACTCCAGCGCGTCGTAGATCTGCTTCTGACGCGCGGCGTTGATCAGGTGGTCGTCGCCGCGGATGATGTGAGTGACGCCCATATCGTGGTCGTCGACCACGACCGCGAGCATGTAGGTCGGGGTGCCGTCGCCGCGCAGCAGGACGAGGTCGTCGAGGTTCTCGTTCTGCCAGACCACGCGGCCCTGCACCTGGTCCTCGATCACGGTTTCGCCGGTCTGCGGCGCCTTGAGGCGGATGGTCGGCTTGATGCCATCGGGCGCGGTGGCCGGATCGCGGTCGCGCCACATGCCGTCATAGAGGCGGGTGCGGCCCTCGGCGCGCGCCTTCTCGCGCATCGCGGTGAGCTCTTCCGGCGAGGCATAGCAGTAATAGGCGCGCCCGGCGGCGAGCAGGCTCTCGGCGACCTCGCGATGGCGGGCGGCGCGGCTGAACTGGTAGATGACCTCGCCGTCCCAATCGAGCTCGAGCCACTTCAGGCCGTCCAGGATGGCGTCGATCGCCTCCTTGGTCGAGCGTTCACGGTCGGTGTCCTCGATCCGGAGCAGCATCTTGCCGCCGAGCTTCCTGGCATAGAGCCAGTTGAACAGCGCGGTGCGGGCACCTCCAATATGGAGGAAGCCGGTCGGAGAGGGGGCGAAGCGGGTAACGACGGGTTTGGTCATGATCGAGCGGGACGTATGCTGAGACGGCGGTGGTGTATATCAGGAACCGAACATAACTAAACCCCCGGCTGACCTTTTGCCCACCAAACCAGGCCTCAAACCAGACTTGAAACCAGGCTTGGCCGGACGGCACGAATTTGGCAGAAGGTTGAGCTGACTCCTCCAGGGAACCCTTTGATGACGACTGACACGACGGCAGAGGCAGGGCGCGACTTCATCCGCGACATCGTCCAGGCCGATCTCTCCTCCCACAAGCACGACCGGATCGTGACCCGTTTCCCGCCGGAGCCGAACGGCTACCTGCATATCGGCCACGCCAAGTCGATCGCCCTGAATTTCGGCATCGCGCAGGAGTTCGGCGGCCAGTGCAATTTGCGCTTCGATGACACCAATCCGACCAAGGAGGAGCAGGAGTACATCGACTCCATCCAGGCCGACGTCCATTGGCTCGGCTACGACTGGGGAGCCAACCTGTTCTATGCGTCGGACTATTTCGAGCGCCTGTACGATTGGGCCGAGGGCCTGATCAAGGCCGGCTATGCCTATGTCGACGATCAGTCGCAGGAGGAGATCCGCACTTCCCGCGGCACGCTGACCGAACCCGGCAAGAACTCGCCGTTCCGCGACCGCTCGGTCGAGGAGAACCTCGACCTGTTCCGCCGCATGAAGGCCGGAGAGTTCTCGAACGGCGCCCGCGTGCTGCGCGCCAAGATCGACATGGCCGCCGGCAACATCAACCTGCGCGATCCGGTGCTCTACCGCATTCTGCACGCCCATCATCCGCGCACCGGCGACAAGTGGTCGATCTATCCGAGCTACGACTACGCGCACGGCCAGTCGGACGCGATCGAGGGCATCACCCATTCGATCTGCACGCTGGAGTTCGAGGATCACCGCCCGCTCTATGAGTGGCTGCTCGACAAGCTGCCGGTGCCTTCGAAGCCGCGCCAGTACGAAATGGCACGGCTCAACCTGACCTATACGCTGCTGTCCAAGCGCGTGCTGACCCAGCTCGTCCGTGACGGCCACGTCTCGGGCTGGGACGATCCGCGCATGCCGACCATTGCCGGCTTGAAGCGGCGCGGCGTGCCGCCGGCGGCGGTGCGCGAATTCATCAAGCGCATCGGCGTCGCCAAGGCCAATAGCGTGGTCGATGTCGGGATGCTCGAATTCTGCATCCGCGAGGAGCTGAACCGCACGGCGCTGCGCCGGATGGCGGTGCTGCGGCCGCTCAAGGTGGTGATCGAGAATTATCCGGAAGGGCAGGTCGAGGAGATCGAGGCGATCAACCATCCCGACAATCCGGAAGCCGGCACCCGTAAGATCGCGTTCGGCCGCGAGCTCTATATCGAGCGCGACGACTTCATGGAGAATCCGCCGAAGAAGTTCTACCGCCTCTCGCCCGGCAATGAGGTGCGGCTGCGCTATGCCTACTTCATCAAGTGCACCGGCGTGGTGAAGAACGACGCCGGCGAGATCGTCGAGCTCCGCGCGACCTACGATCCCTTGACCAAGGGCGGCAATGCGCCCGACGGCCGCAAGGTCAAGGCGACGATGCACTGGTTGCCGGCGGCGCAGTCGAAGCCGGCGGAGATCCGTATCTACAACCAGCTGTTCGCCAATCCGAGCCCGAACGCGGCCGATTTCGCCGCCGACCTCAATCCGCAGTCGCTCGAAGTGCTGAAGGATGCGCGCGTCGAGCCGGCGATCGCCGAGAGCAATTCGCCCGATCCGGTGCAATTCGAGCGGCAGGGTTATTTCGTGCGCGACGCGGATTCGACGCCGGACCGGCTGGTGTTCAACCGCGCCATTGGCCTGCGCGACACCTTCGCCAAGGAAGTCGGCGGCAAGGGCTAGCCGAGAGGAAGCGCGTCCCGCGCGGACAAGCAGACGGGGGGATCGATGCCTGATGAATCCGACGAGATCGTCTCCGCCATCATCGCCAGATGGTCGGCGGGTTTCAGCAGGCTCGATGCGAATGCGTTGAGCGCGCTCTATTCGAAGAGCGCGTTCTTCTTCGGCTCGAACCCGACGCTGTATCGCGGCCGCGACGGCGTCAAAGCCTACTTTGACGGTCTGCCGCGCTGGCTCGCGCCGCGCGTTCAGTTCAGCGATGTCAGCGCAGAACGGGTCAACGCCGATCTCGTCAACATGGCGGGCATCGCGTCATTCTTCCTTGACGGCGATGCGCTCTCGCTCGCCGTCAAGATCACCTGGGTGATCGCGCGCGAGGACGGCGACTGGAAGATCGTCTGCCACCACGTCTCGTCGCAGACACCGCTGATCTAGGCTCAGCGCTGGAGCTGACACAAAAAGTCGAGGGCCGGCGGGCCCTCGTAGTCAGGGAGGGTGCGCGGGGCCGGGCGCCTCGCGGCTGCACCCAACTCGCAGGCTATCCGGATCGCGCTGCATTGCGACGAGGGACCAAGGTCGTAGGCTGCGGAGCGCGGCTTCCGGGCGCCCGGACGGCAGCATGGTCGTCGGCCCGCGGATCAGCAGCGGCAACACATCGCAGGTCGGACAGATGCTTTTTTGTCCGCGCCGCACCATGTCTTCGGAAGAAGGAGGTGAGGATCATGCGCATTCAACACTGGCAGGATGCTGCCAGCCTGTTGGTAGGCGCCTGGCTGGTCGCATCGCCGTTTGCACTGGGCTTTTCCGGGGCAGCTCTCTGGATCTCCATCGCGCTCGGATTGGGCGTCGTGCTGTTCGCCCTGGAGGCATTCATCATTCCGTCCTATCTGGAGGAATGGGGCGAGATGCTGATGGGGTTGGCTCTGGTGGTGGCACCCTGGACGTTCAGCTACCAGCAGGGATCGGTCACGACGAGCAGCGTGCTCGCTGGCATCGTGGTGATCGTGCTCGCGTGCTGGGAGCTGGCGATGGATCGTGATTTCGCCACCTGGTGGCACGATCGCTGGCATCACCGAGCTGGCTGAGAGGAAGCTGACTGAGACGTTGGCCTGACCGCCAACCAAAGGCGGCCGGAGCGGGGACTTGCGTGGCGCGGAATCCCCTCCATGCCGATGCAGGTTCTGCAGACACATCACGCCAGAGACGGTTTCAGAAGCGTCGTCCCGCACTCGCTGGACGGCGGCCATGGCGCCCGCTGCAGGGTGAGAGCGTTTTCGAGCGACGTGGAAACCGGTTCGCGTAAGGAAAACGCGTCAAAACAAGATCCTAGGACCCCGTTCCGATCCCATCGGAACGAGGCTCTAGTCGCCCGTCAGCAAGGTGACTCCGTCACGATGCGGCTTTCGCCTCGATCTGCTCCCAAATTCTGGTCTTGCGTGTCTCGGGCATGATGAAAACGGCGATCACGAAGCACACCGCGGGAACGACAATCGGGTAGATCAGCGCGTAGCCGATGCTGCCGGTCGCTGCGAAGGCGGCCGATGTGATGAACGGCACCAATCCGCCGCCCCAACCATTGCCGATATGATACGGCACCGAGACCGAGGTGTACCTGATCCTGGCCGGGAAAAACTCCGCCAGGAACGCGCCGACCGGCCCGTACACCATCCCGACGTAGCAGACGAGGATGAAGATGATGAAGACGGCCACCGGATAGTTGATGTGTCCCGGCTGCGTGACCATGCCGAGCCACAGATACAGCGGATAGTAGGTGATCGCGGCAAGCAGCATTCCTCCGAGGATCACGGACTTGCGGCCGATCTGGTCCGACAGCCAACCAAAGAAGATCAGGCTCGGCGTTGCGATCAACAATGCCGCTCCCACGATGTAGGCCGAGGTAACCGCATCGACCTTGGAGACCTGCTGCAGGAAGTACAGTGCCCAGAATTGACCACTGTACCAGACCACGCCCTGTCCAATCAGGACGACGATAGCGATCAGGATGTACTTGATGTTGGCGCTGAGGAAAGCTTCCCGCCAGGGATTCCTGGTCATCTGTCCCTGTGCCTTGATCTCCTGGAAGATCGGCGTCTCCTGGAGCTGCAGGCGGATGTAGATGGCGATCGCCACCAGCAGGAACGAGAGCAGGAATGGTACGCGCCAGGCCCATTCGTCAAAGGCCTGATTGCCGGCCCAGGTTCGGGTCAGAACGATCACCGCAAGCGACACCACGATCCCCAGCGTCGGCGAGGTTTGTAGCCAGCCCGTGTAGTAGCCGCGCCTGTCGTCCGGAACATGTTCGGCGACGTAGGTGATGGCGCCGCCATATTCGCCGCCCAGGCACAGACCCTGGATCATCCGCAAGCCGAACAGAATGAATGCGGCCGTCAGGCCGATCGACTGATACGTTGGGATCAGTCCGATCGCTCCCGTTCCCAGGCCCATTCCGCTCAGCGTAATGAGGAATGTATATTTGCGGCCGACCCGATCGCCCATCCATCCGAACAGGAAGGCCCCCAGCGGGCGGATCAGGAATCCCGCAGTGAACAGCGCGATCGTGCTCAGCAGGGCTGCGACGGGGTGGGATTGCTCAAAGAACTTGACCGACAGAACCGCGGCCAGGCTGCCAAAAATATAAAAGTCGTACCATTCAATGATGTTTCCCACTGACGCAGCGACAATCACGCGGCGAAAATCGCTTGGTACTTGAATTGCCATGTGCTGCTCCTCTCAAATGCAAACGCTACTCCTCGCGTTTTTCAGCGATCTATCCGCTCGCGGAGTGCGCGTGGTGCACGGCGTTACAGGCGAGATTTTGTGCGTTCGTCCGCAACGCCTGATCTCAGGGGAGTTGTGGCCACCTGAGAGGAGCTCCAGCGGCCTTCAAGTGCCGCGAGCCGTCACTGCCTCATCCCGGTCTCTTTGGGAGCGGAGGCATCGGGACAGTCTATTCCTAATGTGATCTGTATCTTAGTGAGACTTTCGGCTCGATCGATTTGACGCAGGCGGCAGCTGCGGCCCGGCGCGAGCTAGGCAAGGTGCAGGACGATCCAGATACCCGGGCGTTGCCGGCCCGTATTCTGCATCCGTTCCGCTAGTCGGGTGACGGGGCCATCCGCTAGCCTGCCGCCCGGCAGGGATCGCAAGCGGAATGGCGGAGCAGGGCACGACGCCGGGCGGCAAACGCGGCTACGCGGGGACGTGGCCGCCGCGCGCGGCCGCGCCGGCCGGCGGCTTTCTTCCGGCCCGCGTCGGCATCTGGAAGCCTCTCGTCGAGACATTGCGGCAATGGGCGCGCGCCGAGGCTGGCGCGGGCCGCCTGTTGCCCTGGGTGCCGGTGGCGTTCGGCACCGGCATCGCGTTCTATTTCGCGGCCGAGCACGAGCCGGTGCTGTCGGTCGCGGCCACCGTCGCAATCCTGCTCTGCCTGCTGGCGCTGCTGCTGCGGCGGCGCAGCGTGTTTCCCGTCATCGCGCTGCTTGCCGCGGTGGCCGCGGGTTTTGCGACGGCGACCTGGAAGACGGCGCGCGTCGCTCACACGGTACTGGCGCGGCCGATGTTCTCGGTGGCGCTGACCGGCTTCGTCGAGACGCGCGACATCCGCGAGAAGACCGATCGTTTCGTGCTGCGCGTGGTTTCGATGGAGAGCCCGCGCGACATGACGAAGCTCGATCGGGTCCGGCTCTCGGTGAGGAAGGGCACCGCGCCCGATGTCGGCAGCTTCGTTGAGTTGAAGGCGCGGCTGTTGCCGCCGCTCGGGCCGCAGCGCCCGGGCTCCTATGATTTCGGCCGTGACCTCTATTTCCAGGGCATCGGCGCCTCCGGCTTCGTGATGGGCGCCGTCAAGACCAGGGAGCCGCCTGCGGCCGGCGGCTTTGCGCTGCGCTACGCCGCCTTCATGCAGGGCCTGCGCGACGCCATCGACGCGCGGATTCGCACCACGCTCGACGGCGACCAGCGCGCGATCGCAACCGCATTGCTCACCGGCCGGCGCGATGCGATCTCGACGCCGGTCAACGATGCGATGTTCATCTCGGGGCTCGGCCATGTGCTGTCGATCTCCGGCTACCACATGGCCGTGGTCGCCGGCGTCGTGTTCTTCGCGGTGCGCGCGCTGCTTGCGCTGTTTCCGGCGCTGACGGCGGCGCATCCGATCAAGAAATGGGCCGCGGCGGCCGCGCTGGTCGCCGCGGCGTTCTATCTGTTGCTGTCGGGCGCGGAGGTCGCGACGCAACGGTCGTTCTTCATGACCGCCGTGGTGCTGCTCGCCGTGATCGTCGACCGACGCGCGATCACCTTCCGGACGCTGGCAGTGGCGGCGCTGATCGTGCTCGCGATCGCGCCGGAGGCGCTGGTGCATCCCAGTTTCCAGATGTCGTTTGCCGCGACGCTCGGGCTGGTGGCGCTGGTGCAGATCGGGCTACCGAACCTGCTGGCGTCGCCCGACCATTCGGCAACCGCGCGGGTCGCGCTGTGGGGCGGGCGCGAGCTCACGATGCTGATGCTGGCCTCGCTGGTGGCGGGGCTGGCGACGACGCCCTATGCCGCGTTCCATTTCCATCGCGTGACGCCCTACGGGCTGCTCGCCAACCTCGCGGCGATGCCTGTCGTCTCGGCGGTCGTGATGCCGGCCGGCCTGCTCGGGCTCGTCGCCATGCCGTTCGGCTTCGATGGACTGTTCTGGGCGATCATGGGTCTCGGCATCGACTGGATGATCCTGGTGACGCAATGGGTCGCCGCACTCCCGGGTGCGGTCGGCCGCATGGCGGCGTTCGGCATCGGGCCGCTGATCGCAGCGAGTGCCGGCATCATCCTGCTCGGGCTGCTGCGCACGCCGCTGCGCTGGTCGGGCGCGGTGCTGCTGCTGGTGGCCTCGGTCTGGGCGCTCAGGGTGCCGCAACCGGACGTGCTGGTGTCGGGCGACGGCCGCAACGTCGCGGTGCGTGGCGGTGACGGACGGCTGCATCTGATGCACAGCGCCAAGGATGCATTTTTGGTCAAGGAGTGGCTGGCGGCGGACGCCGACGCGCGCACCGCCACCGATGCGTCGCTCGGCGAGGGCGTCTCCTGCGATGCCGGCGGCTGCGTGACCCAGGGACCCGGCGGCGCCTTCGTCGCGCTGGCGACCCGGCCGGAGGCGCTGGCGGACGACTGCGAGCGCGCAGCCCTGATCGTGACGGCGCGGCCGGCGCCGCAGGGCTGCGCGGCATCGGTGATCGATGCCGAGCGGCTGCGCCGCCACGGCGCGCTGGTGCTGCGACGGATCAGGGACGGCTACGCCGTCGATGCAGTCAAGCCCGGCGGGATCGACCGGCCGTGGTCGCCGGCGGTTCCCGGCGACGGCGAGAGCGAGACGACGCTACGCGCGCCCGCCGCCGCGCCGCGGCCTGCGGTGGATGCGACGCCGGCTGAGACCGATCTGCAGGGCGATGATTAGCTGTGGTCTGGCGAGGGGCCGCTTGGCAGCTCGAACAGGCCGAGATGATATTCGTCGGAGTCGGGGGCGTCGGGCTTCTTGACGAGAGTAAAGGAAGCCTCGGGAAATTGCTCCCAGACTTTCAGGTCGTCGGCCGTTACCGTCAGCCAACCGAACCGGAACAGGTAGCGGCCCGGTTCCGTGACGCGTCCAGCCTTTTGCCATGTGACCTTATCGACCACCGCGCACGTCCTCCGTGCCCGATGATGCGCCAAGGCGCCGGCCGACGCAAATCTCCTTCTGCGCCCCGGAAGCGGGAGTCCGGGGTCGCCCGAAATTGCTTAGGTCATTCGCCGCCGAACAGCTCATTCCGCGGCGACGATGCGCTCAACCCAAAAACAGCGTTGCGAATGCGGAGGGCCGCCGCTCCACAACCTTCGGCTTCTGCTCGACCGGCGGATGCAGCGCCGGCAATTGCAGCACGCTGACGCGCTGTCCCTCGACCAGCTGGGTCACCAGCACATGGCTGCCGTCGGGGAATTCGACCGCGTCATGATGCCGATCGGGCACGTCGGGCTCGACTTCGTTGAACACGCCGACGCGATAGTTCAGCGTCTTGGTCCAGATCCAGCGGCTGTCGTAGCGAACGTTCTCGGCGAAAGCGAGCTCGGTGCCCGGCAGCATGCAGACCGCGACAGTGGGATCGTTCTCCGAGGCAAAGCCGCGGGTCGACGTGCCGCGGAACGTCGTCGTGATCAGCGTCTCTCCGACAATGGCGGGGCGCGATGCCACGGCGTGCAGACTATAGTCACACATCGGATGGCTCCTCATTTCGAGGTAGCGACCCGTGCCTCTCCTTGAGGCATTAGGGCCTCTACCAGAGTGGACGATAGCGAACGAGCGTCTGCTCGTTTCTGGGCGATTGTACGACTGGTCCGAGATCGCTCCGATCACAAACACGCGACGCTGCGCGAGAGGTATCGGAGCGCATCGGGCAGGCCGTACGCTACACTATCATGCAAGGAACGATCCGACGTGTTGCTCGTTCCCGGCCGCCGCAAGTATTTGCAATTCAGTATTTGCGATAAAGGCCGATCAGCTTGCCCTGGATGCGGACCCGGTTCGGCGGCAGGATGCGCACTTCATAGGCGGTGTTGGCCGGCTCGAGCGCGATCGATGCGCCGCGGCGGCGGAAGCGCTTCAGGGTGGCTTCCTCCTCGTCGATCAGCGCCACCACGATGTCGCCGGTATTGGCGACGTCGTTGCGCTGGATCAGCGCCATGTCGCCGTCGAGGATGCCGGCATCGACCATCGAGTCGCCGCGCACCTCGAGCGCATAGTGCTCGCCGGCGCCGAGCATGTCGGGCGGCACGCTGATGGTGTGGCTGCGGGTCTGCAGCGCCTCGATCGGCGTACCGGCGGCGATCCGGCCCATCACGGGGACCGCGACTGGACGGTTGCCGTCGTCCTCGGCAATCGGCGGCGTGCTGGCGCGCCGGCCGAGGGTGCCTTCGATGACACTGGGCGTGAAGCCGCGGCGACCGTTGCCGGCGCCGGCCGAGAGTTCGGGCAGCTTGATGACCTCGATGGCGCGGGCGCGGTTCGGCAGGCGGCGGATGAAGCCGCGCTCCTCCAGCGCAGTGATCAGGCGGTGGATACCGGACTTCGAGCGCAGGTCGAGCGCATCCTTCATCTCGTCGAAGGAGGGCGGTACGCCGGCCTCTTTCAAACGTTCATTGATGAAACGCAGTAGTTCGTACTGTTTGCGCGTGAGCATCTCGAGTATTCCCCCGGTTGATAGCGTCGTTCGATTCCGAGACTCTTCTGGTGGGGCCTGCAGGCCGGGCCTGACCTCAGGAGCATGTGCTCAATGCACCTGCTTCCACGCGGCTTCCCGATTGTAGACACCAGTACTCGAAACAAATCATGAACGGACACTATATGTTCGATATGTGTTCCGCAACCACTTAATTTCCGGTGAACGTGTCGGGCAACGCACAATCGGCGGGGCGCGAAAACCCTATTCGGGCAGTGTCAGAATTTCGCATTCGCTGCCTTTGACGGCAGCCGCCGCAAACGGCGGACGCACGAGAAGCGCCCGTGCCGCAGCGAGATTCCCGAGCAGCGACGAGTCCTGCTGCGTCACCGGGGTTGCGACCAGCGTGCCGTCCTCGCGCGCTTCGAGACGCGCACGCAGATAGTCCTCGCGCTGGTCGTTGGCGGCGAGGTCGCGGCCGAGCAGGGCGCTTGCGCGGCGATGATGAATCACTTTCCGGCCGCTCAGCGCCCGAATCAACGGCACCAGGAACAGGAAGGCGCAGACATAGGACGACACCGGATTGCCGGGCAGGCCGATCACCCGCATCGCGCCGAGCCGGCCGTGCATCATCGGCTTGCCGGGCCGCATCGCAATCCGCCAGAACGCCATCTCGACGCCCTCGGCTTCCAGCGACCGCTTGACGAGATCGTGGTCGCCGACCGAGGCGCCGCCTGTCGTGATGAGGATATCGGCGCCGGCCTCGCGTGCCCGGCGGATGCCGGCCGTGGTCGCCTCCACCGTGTCGGCGGCAACGCCGAGGTCGACGGTCTCGGCGCCTTCGGCGCGCGCCAGCGCCCGCAGCGCGTAGCCGTTGGAATAGACGATCTGGCCGGGACCGGGCTGCGAGCCCGGCATCACCAGCTCGTCGCCGGTCGCCAGCACCGCGACCTTCGGGCGGCGGCGCACCGTCAGTTCCGGATAGTTCATGGCGGCCGCCAGCGACAGCGCGCGGTCGGACAGGCGGCTGCCGCCGGCGAGCAGCACCTCGCCCTCACGGAAGTCGACCCCGGCCTGGCGGATGTGCCGCCCGACGCTGGCGGCCTCCGAGATCGTGATGTGGTCGCCGTCGACGGCGGTGTCTTCCTGGATGATCACGGCGTCGGCGCCGCTCGGGATCACGCCGCCGGTGAAGATCCGCACCGCCTCGCCGGCGCCGACCGTCCGCTCGAACGGCCGGCCGGCGGCGACTTCGCCGATCACCTTGAGCCGGGCCTTTAGATCGGCCGCATCGGCGGCGCGCACCGCATAGCCGTCCATCGCCGACATCGGCTGCGGCGGCTGGGTGCGCAGCGCCGCGAGGTCGTGCGCAAGCGTGCGGTGGTAGGCGGCATCGAGCGCGACCATCTCCTCCGGCAGCGGTTCGGCGCCGGCGAGGACGGCGGACAGGGCATCGGCAACCGGCATCAGGGCCACGCTCAGAGCTCCTCAATTCCTAATGTTCAATACCAAGTGCGGTCAAAGCCCTTGCCACGTCATCCGTCGATGTCACGTGGATAGCATGAAGGCCGCGCGCCCGCGCACCTTCGATATTGGCGGCCAGGTCGTCGAAGAACAGGATCCGCGACGCCGGCACGCCGATGGCTTTTACCACATGATCATAGGCCTCGGCGTCGGGTTTGCGGAAGCCGATGCTCGACGACAGGAAGACGTTGCGGAAATGGCTGAGCAGCTCGGCATGGGTGACCGAGAAATGCGCGACATGGGCCGGATTGGTGTTGGAGAAGGCGTAAAGCGGCATTTGCCTGGCGGCCGCCGCGACCAGCGGGGCGATGCCCGGCATCTCGCCGGTGAAGATCGCATTCCAGCCTTCGAGGAACTGGGCGTCCGTGATGTTGATGCCGAGCGTCCGGCGCAGGCTTTCGAAGAACGCCGCGTCGTCGATCCGGCCGATCTCGTGATGCTTGAAACTGTCGTCGACGACAAAGCGCGTGGCGAGCTCGGCGGGCGCACAGCCGGCATGCTGCGCCCAGTGCGCCATCACCTTGTCAAAGTTGATGTCGAGCACGACGCGGCCGATATCGAACAGCAGCACGTCGACGGAGTTGGGAGTGAATTGCGAGGTCATTGCGTGAAACCGTGTACGAGAATTGCGGGCGGGCGGCAATGTCCTCGATTTGTGCGGCAGGTGTGCGACGGGCGTTAAGCGCGCCGTCGTCCATGCACGCGCGGGTGTCATCACCCGCGCGCAAGCGGGTGATCCAGTATTCCAGAGACGCTTGTGCTTGAGCCGAGAGGCCGCGGCGAAGTGGAAGGCGTGATTTGCTACCCTTCCAGAAGGAAGAAAGAACTCCAGCTCGCGCCATATCCACCGCCGTCGTCCCGGCCTAGTGCGCAATTGCGCACGGGGGCCGGGACCCATAACCACCGCATTTGATCAGGAACGGGATCGTGGCCCCAGCGTCGCGCAACAATTGAGATTCGTGGTAATGGGTGCCGGCCTTCGCCGGGACGACGCCGAGTGTGTTGTCGCTTGTGCGTCAAACGTCCGCATTCTCGCGACATGATTTGTCCGAGCTTTGCTCTTCGTTGCATCCTATATTTTTGCTGTGGAGGCTTGCCACGTCGGGGCACGCGCGCAAGTTTTCAAGGCACCAAGCGGCTTGATGCTTGCCGGCGGCTTGGTGCCCGCCGGGCGTAGCTCTCACATCCTGGACAGTGCCAGGCCGAGGTAACCGATCAGCGCACCGGTGCTGAGAATGATGACGACGAGCGCCTGTTCCGAGCGTGCTTGCAAGGTTTTCCGGGTCACGGCGTTGGACGCTCCGTCTTCGAGATCATGCGGTCCAACGAACAGCATCAATTTCCGTTCCGGTCTTCCCCCGGGAACCTTCACGACCTGCCGAGTGACGCGACGAACGGAACGCGGGTCGGCCGCCTATGAGGGCGGCGCGATCCCCGGAACGGGGAAAGCGCGGCACATCTCGACGCTGTTCGACCTCAATCGCTTGACGACCGCTGCATCTCCCTTCGACCGGAGGGACTCCGCAATGAGTTCGGCGATGAGGCGCATTTCGGGCTCGCCCATGCCGCGCGTGGTCGCCGCCGGCGTCCCGAGGCGAATGCCGCTCGGCTTGAGCGGCGGACGCGGATCGTCGGGAATGATCTGCTTGTTTGCGGTGATCCCGACGGCGTCGAGGATGTTCTCGGCCGCGCCGCCGTCCAGGCCGACGCTGGCCACCGTATCCACGACCATCATGTGATTGTCGGTTCCGCCGGTGATCAACGTCATGCCGCGTTCCATCAACGCTTCGGCCAGGACCTTCGCGTTGCGCATGACCAGCTTTGCATAGGCGTGAAAATCGGCCGTCGATGCCTTCTTCAGCGTGACCGCGGTTCCGGCCACGACGTTCATGTGCGGACCTCCCTGCAATCCCGGGAACACCGACGCGTCGATCTTGCCGGCGAACTCCCGGCGACAGAGAACGATGCCGCCGCGCGGCCCGCGAAGCGTCTTGTGCGATGTCGTCGTCATCACGTCGAAACCCGCATCGAGCGGATTGCGCAAGGCGTTGCCGGCGATCAGGCCGCCGTAATGGCTGACGTCGGCCATGGTCAGTGCACCCACCTCATCGGCGATGCTCTTGAAGGACGCATAATCCAGATCGCGCGGATAAGAGCTGTAGCCGCACAGCACCAGCTTCGGGCGGACGTTCCGGGCCATGGCGCGGAGCTCATCGAAATCGATGGCGCCGCCGTTTGACGGCTGCGTCTTGTAGCGGGCGAAGTTGAAGAGCCGCCCCATATGCGACACCGGTGCGCCATGGGTGAGATGGCCGCCGTGTGACAGGTCCATCGCCAAGATCGTATCGCCGGGCTGCAGCAGGCCGAGATACACGGCCTGGTTCATTGGCGACCCGGACAGAGGCTGAACGTTGGCATGTTCGGCGCGGAACAGCGCGCAAGCGCGCTGTCGGGCGAGGTTCTCTATCTGGTCGGTAAATTCCTGGCCGCCGTAATAGCGGCGTCCCGGATAGCCCTCGGAATACTTGTTGGTGAACACCGATCCGAGCAGCTCGAGAACCTCGGGATAGGTGTAGTTCTCCGACGGAATCAGCTCGACGCCGTCTTGCTGGCGGCGCTCTTCGCCCTCGAGCGCAAGGGCAACTTCCAAATCGTTGAGGTGGAGTTCATTGCGGAATGACGGCATGGTCCGGGCTCCCTAAGACGCTGGATTATCAGCTGAACGGGTTGCCCAGGCGAACGGCGTTGGAACCCTTCGCGCTTCACCGTGGTCAATTCCACGTAAGCTCGCCAGTCGCGCGAGAGGCGAATGAGCCTGCGAAGCTCATCGCGAGCAGAAGGCTATCCAATCCCCGGCGGGCTCGCAAGGGTTGATCGCGGGCGTCGCCGCGGGCCCAGCGTTGGGCGAGATCGAACATCTGGCGACAGCCACGGCAATGGCGACCAAACCGAGGGACGTCCGGCTTACCCAATGAACCGATGTCCCGATGATCAATGCCGTCTTCGGCTGAGGCCAATAAGGCGCATGACCATCCGTCACTTGCGGCCCGTCAGGCTTGCGGGGTGGCTGACCGTGTGGCTGTGGCACCCGCGAATCTATTCCTTGACGAAGATATGAGACTTTATCTTCCACTGCCCGTCGGGTTGGCGTTCAAGCAGTCTCACGGTGCTGCCAGAAATTGGCGCCGCCTTCTCATTTACTACTAGCGTGGCCGTGAAATGCGAGGTGGTGTAGGCGTAGTTTCCCATGGGCAACACATCGAGCAGCTCAACCTTGTGATCTCTGACGCTTCTTCCCCGCCCGGCAAAGAAATTACGGATTGCCAAAGGGCCGGTGACTGGCTGCGCACCAGGCGGCATCAATCTGGCGTCAGCGGCATACAACGGTAACAGGGCATCGAAGTCTGCGTTGTTGATGGCGGCATCCCATTTGGCAGCCGCCGAGGAAAGTTCGTCGGCAGGTGGGGCTGCCCCTGCGGGACTGACGCAAGTACAAGTAAAGATCAACAACAGGGTGCATGAAAGAAGAGAAGGGCGGCTCATCTTTGCCTCCTTTAGCTGAGATGCTTAGCGCGGGAGCGCATTCGCAAACGCTATAGCCGAGGCAGCAGAACCACTAGTCCAGAAAGTAGACTGGATATCCTCAACTGGCTGAGACTCGATCTGCGGCCGCCGGCGCCTCATCGGCATATTTGCTGCGTGGGAACCAAGCCCGCATGCTGTTCACAAGATGCCTGGGACCGTCGATCTCGATTTTGCCGAGCTCACGCGCCCGTAGCAGCGGCATCTCGTCTACGAAAATCTGCACGAGCGTCAGCAGACTCGCATAGAGGCTGATATCGACCTTGAAGCCGGGGTCATCCCAGCAAAGATCGGCTTCCTCCTTCTTCACAACAAACCACCAGCGCTTCGGCCGAGCGTCCGCAATCTCGATGTACAGAACGAAGTCGCATGGAATGTGCCTTAGATCGAACGAACGGCGCATATTCCACATGAGCCGGCCCGCGTGAAGTTCGTTGGGTGTGAGCTGGCTGCGAGCCCATTTGTGGCCCCAATAGCCCATTGCATCGATAATTGGCCTGGCTTCCCTGGCTGCCTGGGTTGGATGGTACTCCCAATGCCCGTTATCGCCTGATCTGCGTGAGATTAGCCCGGCTTCTTCTAGCGTTTGCAGGCGCTTGGAGAGGAGGGTCGGCGACATCTGCGGGATGCCGCGGCGAAGCTGGTTGAAGTGGTGGGACCCCAGCAACAGTTCGCGGAGCAGGAGCGGGGTCCACCGCTCCGTGAGAATTTCCGCAGCTTTGGCTACGGGGCAAAATGATCCATAGCCTTTCATGACGAGAACTTTAGCATCACGAGGGCCACCAAGGTAGTCCAGGTTCTGGACTATGTCCCAGACGAGCCAGCATCGAGGCTGTCCTGGACGTCTGTTACGCGATTTTCTCGAGACTCGGCCATTCGACGATGCCGGCTCGATGTTCGGTTTGCCCGAAGGCAGATGCGGCTCGATTTGCCAGTACGCGGCCTGGCTGGTGCCACCGCGGGCTCAGCGTTCGCCGAGATCGATCTGCGTCAGGATGCCTTGCCGCAGCGCGAGGCGGACCAGCTCGATATCGGTGCCGACGCCGAGCTTGTCCTTGATCAGGGAATGCAGGTTCGCGACCGTCTTGGGGCTGAGGTGCAGCGCCTCGGCGATCTCCTCGGTGGTGTTTTCCGCGAGCAGCATCCGCAGCACCTCGAATTCCCGCGCGGTCAGGAGGTCGGCCGCCTTGGTCTCGCCGGCAAGGTGGCTGAGCGCGAGCTCGTGGTCGATATCCGGGCTGATCGCGATCTTGCCCGACAGCGCATCCATCACGGCGTGCACCAGCGTCTCCGGCGGGCTGGTCTTGGTGACATAGCCGCTCGCGCCGGCGCGGATCGCCTGCACGGCAAAGGCCGCGTTCTGGTGCATGGTGAACACCAGGATTTTTGCGCGCCTGTCCCACTGCCGGAGGCGGCGGATGGCCTCGATGCCGCCGATGCCGGGCATCGACAGGTCCATGATGACGAGGTCGGGCCCGGTCTCCTTGTAGAGGCGATAGGCCTCGACGCCGTCGGAGGCTTCGGCGACGACGCAGAGGCCCGGCTGCTTCTGCAGCATCGCCCGGTAGCCCTCCCGCACGACGGCGTGGTCGTCGACGAGCATGATGGTTCGCGCAGCGTGGCTCATGCCGCGCGCTCCACCTGTGCGGCTTCTCGGCTGGCGGCGACGGGAACGATGACGCGGAGCGAGGAGCCGCTGGGCTGTCCGGTCTCGAAGCTGAGCCGCCCGCCCAGCGCGGCGACCCGTTCGCGCATGCCGAGCAGGCCGAGGCCGGATCTGAGCTGGGGATCGCCTTTGGGATCGGGATCGCCGGGCTGGCCGTCATCGTCGATCGCGAGCACGATCGTGCTGTCGCCGCCGCCGGGCGGCGGCTCGCGCATCTCAAGCCGCAGCATCACGCGCGTGGCGCCGGCATGCTTGGCGGCGTTGGTGAGCGCCTCCTGTACGATGCGGTAGAGATTGGCGCTGACGGAGGCGGCGAGGCGCTCGAACGATCCCGATATGGTGATCTCGAACCGCGGCTGTCCGCGGCTGCGGCCGTTCCAGCCGGCGACCAGGCCCTCGAGGCTGGCCGCAAGTCCGAGTTCGTCGACATCGGGCGGGCGGAGTCGGAAGAGGGCGCCGCGCAATGTCTCCATCATGTCGGTCGCGGTCCGCGCGATGCCGTCGCATTCGGCGAGCAGCGGCGGGCAATCCGCCGCCGCGGTCTGGCGCGCCGAGGCGGCGAGCGCGCGGATGGCGGCCAGCGACTGCCCGAACTCGTCATGCAGCTCGCGCGCAAGGTGGCGGCGCTCCTCGTCCTGCACCAGGATCAGTTTCTGCGTCAGCGCGTTGCGGTCGGACAGCGCGGCGGCGAGGCGCTCGGCGAGCTGGTTGAAGACGTCGCCGATCGCCGACAGTTCGGCGAGATCGAACGGCGGCAGGCGCGCGGCGAGATCGCCTGCGGCGATCCGCTCGAGCCCGTCGCGGATCTGCCGCGTCGGACGCAGCGCCCGCGCCAGCGCAGCATAGACCAGGGCGCAGAGCAGCGGCAGCGCGATCATGAACACCGCCATCAGCCGGCCGGCATCGTGCCAGGCCTCGGCGGTCGGCACCGCCGGATCAATCCAGGCCACGGCCTCGCCGATGGCGTTGCCGCGCGAAACGACCTGCTGCACCGCCTCGCGTCCGGGATCGAACAGGCGGCGATAGAGCGCAGCGAAGGCCAGCGGCGGCGCGGCCGTGTCAGTCTGCGCGCCGCCGCAGAAGCGTTGGCTGATCTCGCCGCTATTGCTGCGAAAGGCGAGGCACAGTCCCGGCGTCATGACCGAGGCGGCAACGCTGTCGAGATCGGGAAATTCGGAGCGTGCATTGTTCAGCCACTGGATCTTGCTCTGCTGCAGCTCCAGCGTCTTGGCGGCGACATCGGCAACCGCCGCGATCCGCCCGCGCACCGAGCGGTCGGCCTCGATTAGGAAATAGCCGGAGATCACGGCAAAGCAGAGCGTCGAGACAATCGCCACGCGCAACGTCAGCCGCAGTTTCAGATCGCTTCCGGACCAATTCCACATTGGCGTATCCTCAAGATCGAAGGCGGGCTTCGGCGCGCGATCGCGGGCAGGGCCGCCACGCACATTAAACGGCAGAACGGAGGCGCCGAGAAGCGCTGCCATAGGCGTTCTTTCGGCGCGGACCATCGTCGTGAAATTTTCCCGGCACCGGGCGGGAGGCACTCCGCTGCGGCGCGGAGGCCTATTGGCCCAGGATGCGACCGACCCGCCCACGCCCGCATCCGAAAGGCCCAGACTATGCGTCAATCCCGTCTTGTCTTGCACGCCCTCGCGTTGATCGGCCTCCTGGCCGGACCCTGTCCGCTGCGCGCCGAAGCCGGCACGGCGGTGGCATCCCCGCTTGGCGTCAGCATCGACGATTTCAGCTATGTCGACACCTCGGGCGAGGTCATCGATCAGACTGTCGCGCACCAGAAGCGGCTCGACGCGTTCATGCGCGCGTTGCGCGCCGACGTCGCCGCGGAGCCGCGCTATCGCCTGGTGCCAGCAGCTGCGCCCGCAGGCGAGGCCCGGATCAAGGTGGTCGGCGGCGTGCAGAAGATGAGCACGCTGGTGCAGTGGGCCAAGGTGGCGGTCATCGATGTTGAAGGGAGCCGCGTGCTGTACGAAAAGCTCTACACGTTTCGCGGCGACAATGACGAGGCATGGGACCATGCGCGGATGTTCGTGTCGCGCGAGGTGCGCGGCGTTCTCGCGGGCGTGCTTCCGCCGGCGCAGTCCGCCACTGCGGCGCCGATCGGGCTTGCGGTGTTCGAATTCGAGCTTGAGGACACCTCCGCGGCAACCGCGTCCGGCCTTGCCGACGCCGATGCGGCTTACCTCGCGGATGTGACCAAGGGCGTGCGCGACCGGCTTGCGCAGTCGGGCCGCTACCACCTGGTCGATACCGGCGGCGCGACCGCAGAGCCCGTCAAGGCGCGTGCGCTGCGCGACTGTGACGGCTGCGAGGCGGCGATCGCGCAAAAGCTCGGCGCCGATCAATCGCTGATCGGCGTGATCAGGCGGGTCAGCCGGACCGAATACACGATCGGCTTCCAGCTGCGCGACGCCCGCAGCGGCGCGGTCCTCTCACGCGGCGACAGCGGCCTGCGGATGGGCGCCGATTATTCCTGGACCCGTGGCGCGGTCCGCCTGGTCGGCGATCGCCTGCTCGAGGGTGGGGCGCAGCGCTAGGGATTCTTCGCGGCTGCGGCTGCGGCTTTGGCAGACGGACCATAGCAAAGTGCGATAGCTGCTAGATACACCGTCGTCTGGCTCCGGGCTCATGCGTGCGCTATCACCGCCGCCTGATCACCCCACAGGAGCCGCCGATGCGTTTGCCCGCCATCTTCTTCGCCCTCACGCTCGCCGCAAGCCCCGCGGCGGCCGAGGAGCTGTCGGGCACGCTGCAGAAGATCAAGGAGACGAAGAAGGTCACGCTCGGCTTTCAGGAAGCTTCCGTTCCCTTCAGCTATCTCGACGACAATCAGCGGCCGATCGGCTTTGCGCTCGACATCTGCCTGAAGATCGTCGATGCCGTGAAGAAGGAGCTCGGCGTATCCGACATCGCCGTCGATTACCTCCCGGTGACCTCGTCGAACCGCATTCCGCTGATGGTCAACGGCACGATCGATTTGCATTGCTCGGCGACCACCAACAGCGCGGACCGCCAGAAGCAGGTGACCTTCACCAACACGCACTTCCTCAGCGCGACGCGATTTGCCGCCCAGAAATCCGCAGGCATCAACACGATCGACGACCTCAAGGGCAAGTCCGTCACCGCCGTTGCGGGTTCGGTGAACCTCACGCAGCTCATCAAGGTCAACACCGAACGCAAGCTCGGCATCAACGTTCTCCCGGCCAAGGACCAGGCCGAGGCGTTCCTGATGCTGGAGACCGATCGCGCCCAGGCCTACGCGCTCGACGATGTCCAGCTTGCGGTTGCGATCGCGCGGTCGAAGCAGCCTTCGCTCTACATGATCAGCGAGGAGGCGTTCTCGAAGGCAGAGCCGTTCGGCATCATGCTGCGCAGGGAGGACACCCCGTTCAAGGCGCTTGCCGACCGCGCCACGGCGGAACTCTACAAGAGCCCTGAGATCGAGGTCATGTACACGAAATGGCTGGAAGCGCCGACCCCGCCGAAAGGTATCAATTACAACGTCCCGATGTCGCCGGCGCTGCGCCACGCGTTCGCCCATCCGAACTCGAGCTTCGATCCCGACGTGTACGAGGTCGGCAAGTAGCCGCATTGCGGGCGCGCCCGTGCAAATCGATTGTGGTTCTCGGAAGCCGCTGCGCTCACCCCGCGCAGCAGTCCCCGCGTGCAACTCCAATGATTTACGGCCCCAGCGTGACGGCTGGGGCCGTAGGAGGTGGTGTGTGCCTCTGGGGCAATGAATCAGAGGACAGCCACTGAACCGCACACCGATGACAATGTTCCAACCGGCTGCGGCCGGCCGTGCCATGCTGCCTTGCAGACTGAGAAGCTTGCAGACCGCGCCAAGACCGTACCATCATGACGTCGGCCGGCCCGAATCGAATGCGGGCCTGGTGGACGTCCCAGCATTCGGCCTTCGAGGACGCCGGGGTCACATTTCTGCTTGCAGCTGATTTTTCGTTATGCCGATTGTTCTGCGGAGCCGACATTGAACCACGACGCATTGGCCAAGCTCACCGTCACCATCATTGTCCTGGTCGCGTTGCTGGTGTGGCGCGTTGCCGACCAGAAGAAATCGATTGAATGCGGGGCAAATTGCCCGACCGACCTCTCCGCGAGCCGGAAGGCCGCACAATAGATCGGAGCACTTTCGATCAACGGCGCGTGTCGAACCGGCGCCGAGCAAACCAAGCGAGCTTTGCCGGCGCCTTCCGGTTCACGGCCGCCTGGTCAGCATGGCGCGCAGCCTAAACTAGCGCTTTGCCGGCGGGCCGCTCTTGTTGCCGGGCTGTCCCTTGATGTTCGACGGATCCTGTTCCTGGACATGCAGGTTCTGCGAGTTCGAACCGACCGTGCCCTGCTTGGCGGGCGGCCCGCTCTTGTTGCCGGGCGCGCCGGCGATCCCGGTTCCGGAACTTTGAGCGCTCGGAGACGTCGTGGCGTTTGGGGAACCGGCGGCCGTGTCGGGGCGCCCCGGAGGCGTTGCGGCCGCGCCGGGCCTGTCCTGATCGCCGACATAGCCGGATTCACCGGAGTTGCGGGTCTTGGCGCCCTTGTCGGCCTCGTTTTGCAGGTTCTGGGCAACCGCGTGTTGCGCCAGTATCGGGCCGGTTGCCATGGCACCGGCGATGAGCAGTGCGATTGTGCGGGTCCTCATGAGTGTCCCTCCTCTGGGTTACCGGGGGACAACACGCTTCGCGATCATCATTTCCTGTGCGCGCGAAAAATCGCCGCGAGGGAACAGGCATCGCGAAGGTGCCGCGGCCCGCTACAGCGATCCCGTTTGAGTGGCCGCCCGCGTGCCTCTATCGGCCATCGCGCGGTGCGTATATCGTCCGCGCCAAACACAAGATCGGTCCCGCGCGCCGGGTAACGACGCATAATGAGGAAGCGATGTCCGACAAGCTGCTGTTTTCGCCAATGACCATCCGCGGCGTCACGCTGAAGAACCGCATCGTGGTGCCGCCGATGCATCAATATTCCGCCGAGAAGGGCTTTCCGACCGACTGGCATCTGATGAATGCGGGCAAGTTCGCCGCCGGCGGCGCCGGTCTCGTGATCGTCGAATCGACCAAGGTCGAGCGGCGCGGCTGCGGCACGATCGGCGATCTCGGCATCTGGGACGACAAGTTCATCGCGCCGCTGAGTCGCCTGGTTGGCTTCATCAAGCAGCAGAACGCGGTCGCCGGCATTCAACTCGGCCATTCCGGCCGCAAGGCGCGTGCGAGCCGGCCCTGGGAGGGCGATCGCCCGCTCGAACGCATCGCCGAGATCGAGGACTGGGATGCCTGGACGCCGGTGGCGCCGAGCGCGATCGCCCATAGCGAGCGCTGGCCGGTGCCGCGCGCGCTGGATACGCATGAGGTGAAGGACCTCGTCGCAGCCTGGGGGCAGGCGGCACGACGCGCCCATGCGGCAGGGTTTGAGGTGCTGGAACTGCACGGCGCCCATGGCTATCTCGTGCACGAATTCCTCTCCGGGCGCTCCAACCAGCGCAGCGACGAATATGGCGGCTCGGAAGCCAACCGGATGCGCTTCCTGATCGAGGTCACCGAGGCGGTGCGGGTTCACTGGCCGGATCACAAGCCGCTGTTCGTGCGGCTGTCGGTCGAGGACAACGCTGGCTGGGGCCCGGAGCAGAGCGCGCGGCTCGCCAGGATCCTGAAAGCGAAGGGCGTCGACGTGATCGACTGCTCATCGGGCGGAATCAGCGAGATGGCGCCGATCCTGGGCAAGGAGATCAAATACAACTATCAGGTGCCGCTCGCGGAATATGTCCGCGCCCATGCCGATATCATGACCATGGCGGTCGGCCTGATCATCCACGGTGACCAGGCCGAACAAATCCTGCGTGATAAACAAGCAGATTTGATCGCGATCGGCCGGGAAATCCTCAATAACCCGAACTGGCCGATGGACGCCGCGCTCAAGCTCGGCGTCGAGGGGCCGTTCCGCAACGTTCCTCCGCAGTTCGGCTATTGGCTGGGCACGCGGGCCAAGCGCGGATTCGGCACCCAGCCGTCGACCTGGCAGAACGGGTTGCGGGAGAGTGGGCCAGAGGCCGACGAAAGGCTGACAGGGGCCTGACAAGAGGCCGATCCGGGCACCGTGACAGGACCGTAATGGTCCGGTGACAGGGCGGCCTTGATCCGACCAAAAAGCCGTTGTGTGGTGCCCCGCGTCGGGGTGGGGCCGAATGTTGCGAAACGTTGCCGGCCGTTAGCGAAGGGATCACGGATAATGCGCAAACATGTTGGCTTTTTGCTCGGGACGGTCGCGGGCGCGTGTCTCACCCTGCTCGTGGCCTCGCCGCAGGGCGCGCATCTGTTCGCCGTCGCCAACGCCGCCGCGCATTCCGACAACAGCAACACCTATTCGCAGCTCAACCTGTTCGGCGAGGTGTTCGAGAAGGTCAAGACCGACTACGTCGAGAAGCCCGAGGACTCCAAGCTCGTCGAGGGCGCGATCAACGGCATGATCTCCTCGCTCGACCCGCACTCCCGCTACATGAACGAGAAGGGCTGGGCGGAGATGCAGGAGACCACGCATGGCGAGTTCGGCGGGCTCGGCATCGAGGTCACCATGGAGGACGGCTTCGTCAAGGTGGTGGCGCCGATCGACGACACGCCGGCCTCGCGCGCCGGCATCATGTCGGGCGACGTGATCACCTCGATCGACGATGACCAGATCCAGGGCATGACGCTCGACCAGGCCGTCAACAAGATGAAGGGCGCGCCCAACAGCTCGATCCGGCTGAAGATCATCCGCAAGGACGCCGACAAGCCGATCGAGGTCTCGATTACGCGCGAGATCATCCGCGTCCGTCCGGTGAAGTATCACGTCGAGGGCAGCGACATCGGCTATATCAGGATCAGCTCGTTCAACGAGCAGACCACCGAAGGGCTGCGCAAGGCGATCGGCGATATCCAGAAGCAGGTCCCGCAGGACAAGCTCGCCGGCTACGTCGTCGACCTCCGCAACAATCCCGGCGGCCTGCTCGACCAGGCGGTCTCGGTGACCTCGACCTTGATGCAGCGCGGCGAGGTGGTCTCGACCCGCGGCCCGCAATCCCGAGGAAACCCAGCGCTTCACCGCGCATGGCGGCGACATGACCAAGGGCAAACCGCTCGTTGTGCTGATCAATGGCGGCTCGGCCTCGGCCTCCGAGATCGTCGCCGGCGCGCTGCACGACCACAAGCGCGCAACCCTGATCGGCACCCGCTCGTTCGGCAAGGGTTCGGTGCAAACCATCATTCCGCTCGGCACCGGCAATGGCGCGCTGGCGCTGACCACGGCGCGCTATTTCACGCCGTCGGGCCATTCGATCCAGGCACTCGGCATCAAGCCCGACATCGAGGTGCTGCAGGACGTGCCGGACGAGTTCAAGACCCGGTCGGAGATCAAGGGCGAGGCCTCGATGCGCGGCCATCTCGCGGCCGAGGGCGCCGAGCAGACCGGCTCGCAGTCCTATGTCCCGCCGGACGAGAAGAACGACAAGGCGCTCGCCGCGGCGTTCAACCAGCTGCGCGGCGTCACCGTCAACGCCGACGCCAAGAACGCCGACACCAAGGCCGCGCAGAAGCGGCCGGTGCCGAACTAGAACCCGACACATGTAGCCCGGATGGAGCGAAGCGAAATCCGGGAGCTGTCTGCGCGTTTGCAAGGTCCCCGGATTGCGCGGGGCCTGTCATCGGGCGCACGTTCGTGCGACCTGTCGGCTCCATCCAGGCGCCGTCGCAGGCGCGTGCTGCCAAAATATCGAAAACAACCCCATGCAAAGTAGCCGGTGGCAGGCGGTCGACCAGTCAATTTGACACGTCGGGCAATTTCAGGGTATTCTTCCAATATTCCGAAATTGTGCAGACGCCCCTCGGGCTCGCGACTTCCGAGCGGCCTTAAGCCGCGCCGGCGACGGGTTTGCGCCGGCGCGTGGTGCTCGCTCCCGCAGCGGGGCCGCGGCGGTGCCCGGCCAGCAGCTCGCGGATCTGGGCGGCGGGCTTCGGCGGGCTGAACAGATAGCCCTGCATTTCCGAGCAGCCGAGCTCGCGCAGCAATTGCTTCTGCTGCGCGGTCTCGACGCCTTCCGCCGTCGTCGTCATGCTGCGCTCGGCGGCGATGTTGACGACGGCCTCGACGATGCCGGCCGAGCCCTGCGGATCGGCGATGTCGGTGACGAAGCAGCGGTCGATCTTGATCTTGTCGAACGGGAACCGCTTCAAATAGCTCAGCGACGAATAGCCGGTGCCGAAATCATCGAGCGCGATCCTGATGCCGATGGCGCGCAGCTGGTGCAGCGCGGCCAGCGCCGTCTCGTCGTCGCGGATCAGCACCGCCTCGGTGATCTCGAGCTCGAGTCGGCTCGCAGACAGCCCCGACGCTGCAAGCGCCGCGATCACCTTGAGCGCCAGCGTGCCGCTGCGGAACTGCACCGGCGAGACGTTGACGGCGAGCCTGACGTGGTCGGGCCAGTTCACGGCTTCCTTGCAGGCCGTCATCAGTACCCACTCGCCGAGCTGGTTGATCAGACCGGTCTCTTCCGCAATCGGCACGAATTCGGCCGGCGAGATCATGCCGCGCTGCGGATGGCGCCAGCGCACTAGCGCTTCGCAGCCGGTGATCTCGTTGCTGCGCAGGTCGACGCAGGGCTGGTAATGCACTTCGAGGCCGGAGCCGGCGGCGATCGTCTGCCGCAATTCCATCTCGAGCTCGCGGCGGGCACGGGCGTCGGCATCCATCGCCGGCTCGAAGAAGCGGAAGACGCGCCGGCCGGCCGACTTCGCCGCATACATCGCAAGATCGGCGTTCTTCATGATCTGGTCGAGATCGGTGCCGTCCTTCGGTGCCAGCGCGATGCCGATGCTGGCGTCGGTCGTGACCTGGTGGCCGAGGCATTGATAGGGCGCGCGGATCACCTCGTAGATGCGCGCGACGAGGTCGGCGACCTCCGCCTCGCTCTTCACCCCGGTCTGCACGATCGCGAACTCGTCGCCGCCGAGGCGGGCGACGAAATCGCCTTCGCCGATCACGCCGCTCAGCGTCCGCGCCACGGACTTGAGAAGCTCGTCGCCGACCATGTGGCCGAGCGAGTCGTTGACGCCCTTGAATTCGTCGATGTCGATATAGAGCACCGCAAGCTGGCTGTCGGGCGTGACATGCGGCAGCTCGCGCCTGATCTCCTCGTGGAACAGCGCGCGATTCGGCAGGTCGGTGAGAGGATCGTAGTGGGCGAGATGCGTGATGCGCTCCTCGGCGCGGCGGCGCTCGGTGACGTCCTCGTGGGTCGCAAGCCAGCCGCCGTCGGCCAGCGGCTCGTTGACGACCTGGATCGAGCGCCCGTCGGGCGTCGTGATCACCATGGTGTTGCGGATGCCGACGTCGCGCAGCACGAGATTGACGTAGCGCTCGACGTCGCCCTGGAACGAGCCGGTTCGGTGACGATGCACGATGACGTCGCGGAAGCTGCAGCCGGGCTTGATGATGTCGGCCGACAACCCGTACATCTCGATATAGCGCCTGTTGCAGATCACCAGGCACTGCGCGGCATCGAACAGCAACAGGCCCTGCGTCATGTTGTTGACGGCGGTGTCGAGCCGCAGCTTCTCCAGCGTCAGGCGCTGCTGCTGGGCGCGATGCTGCTGCACCAGCTTGCGCACTACCAGCGTCAGCAGGATCGCGATCGCCACCACCGAGATGCTGGTCACCGCGATCAGGATGCCGATCTGCTCGCGCCAGTTGGCGAGCGCCGCCTCCGTGGTGCTCGTCGCGACGACGACGATCGGGAATTTGGTCAGTGCCCGCGACGACACCAGACGGTCCTTGCCGTCGACCGGGCTGGCGAGCCGCGTCGTGCTCTGCGGCAGCTCGAACACCTGCTGCTGATTGACCGGACCGTTGCGGAAATTCCTCCCGATCAGCTCCTCGACATGGGGATAGCGCGCCAGCAGCGTGCCGTCGCGATGATGCATCGAGATCGCGGCGCCATCGCCGAGCGCCACCGTGGAGAAGAACTTCTCGAAGGCCGCCGGCTCGATGCCGCGGCCGACCACGCCGAGGAATTCGCCGTGCGGACCGGTGACCTTGCGGACGATGACGGTGGTCCAGTTTCCGGTGATGCGGCTGACCACCGGCGCGACCTGCATGTCGGGCGAATAGGGGCTCGACTTGAAGATCTGGAAGTAGGGGCGGTCGGCAATGCTGGCCTGCGGCAGCGGCCAGGCGCCCGAGCTGTTGATCAGAACGCCATCGGCGTCGAACACGTTGAGGCTGCCGACATTGGACAGCGCGTCCATCTTGGATTTGAGCATCGCGTGGATGTCGGCGGCCGACATCCGGCGCTTGTAATTTTCCGGCGTCGCGATTGCATTGTCGCGCATGAACGCGATCAGGTCGCGCTGGACGACCTCGAGATCGTCGAGCTGCTGGTCGAAATGCCGCGCCAGCAGCAGCACGGTGTTCTCGAGCTCACGCTCGCTGTTGTGCAGGGCGCGATCGCGGATATTCTCCGCCATCAGCGTAGCGCCGATCGCGATCGCGGCCATCAGCACGGCGCCGCCCAGGATCAGCCAGCGGATCGGGCCGCTGCCGATCACCGATTTGACGTTGAACGAGGCGCTGCCGTTTGGATTCATGTGCCGCAATCGCTTCCAGGTGCTTCACCCGGAAGTAGGTTTCGTGCACCCCCGGCCCGCGGAAGTCGTACCCAATCGAAATGGAGCGCGGGTTAGCGAGATTGGTTAATGAAGCCTTGCGGAGATTCGCGACAGGCCGTCGCTTGCGCACCGGCGATCAAGCGCTGGCGCGATAGTGCCCGGACTTGCCGCCGATCTTCTTGACGAGGTGGATGCCCTCGATGCGGATGCCGCGGTCGACCGCCTTGACCATGTCGTAGATCGTCAGGCATGCGACCGAGACTGCGGTCAGCGCCTCCATTTCGACGCCGGTCGGCCCCGTCACCTTGACGCTGGCGCGGACGATGCAGCCGGGCAGCTTGCGGTCGGGCGTGATGTCGATCGTGACCTTGGTCAGCGCCAGTGGATGGCAGAGCGGGATCAATTCCGACGTCCGCTTCGCCGCCATGATGCCGGCAATGCGCGCCGTCGCCAGCACGTCGCCCTTCTTGGCCTGGCCGGTCTCGATCAGCGCAAGCGTCGCCTTGCTCATCACGACGCGGCCTTCGGCGACCGCGGTCCGCTCGGTCGCGGGCTTGGCCGAGACGTCGACCATCCGCGCCTCGCCCTTGGCGTCGATATGGGTGAGGGCGGTGCCGGAGCCGGACGGCTCGGCCTTGGTCTTGCCCTTGCTGTTCCGCGCCATTGCGTCAGCGCGTTGCGGTGGCGCGCGGGGCGGCCTGCCGCGTCAGCAAGGCGCGGGTGGCCGCGGTGACGTCCTGCTGGCGCATCAGGCTTTCACCGACCAGGAAAGTCGACATCCCGACCCGTTCGAGCCGGGCGAGGTCGTCCGGCGTGAAGATGCCGCTCTCGCCGACCATCAGGCGGTCGCGCGGGATCAGCGGCGCCAGCGCCTCACTGGTCGCGAGCGTGGTCTCGAAGGTGCGCAGATTGCGGTTGTTGACGCCGATCATCGGCGAGCGAAGTTTCAAGGCACGGTCAAGCTCGGCGCGGTCGTGGATCTCGACCAGCACGTCCATGCCGTAGCCGAGCGCGGCGTCCTCGATCTCCCCGGCCGCCGCGTCGTCGAGCGCGGCCATGATGATCAGGATGCAGTCGGCGCCGTGGGCGCGCGCTTCCGCGACCTGGTAGGTGTCGAACATGAAATCCTTGCGCAGCACCGGCAGGCTGGTCGCCGCGCGGGCCGCGACCATGAAGTCGAGATGGCCCTGGAACGAGGGCGCGTCGGTCAGCACCGACAGGCACGCCGCGCCGCCGGCCTCATAGGCTTTCGCGAGCGCGGGCGGATCGAAATCGGCACGGATCAAGCCCTTCGAGGGCGAGGCCTTCTTCACTTCCGCGATCAGCGCGTAGTCGCCGCGCGCATGTTTGTCCTTGAGGGCGCGGACGAAGCCGCGCGGGGCCGAGGCCGATTTCGCCTGCGTCTCGACCTCGGCGAGCGGATGGGCGCGCTTCGCGGCTGATATCTCCTCGCGCTTGTAGGCCTCGATCTTGGTCAGGATGTCGGACATGTTTCGCGCTCTCAGCCGTTGGAAACCGCGACCAGATGCTTCAGCCGCGCGGCGGCAGCGCCGCTGTCGAGCGACTGTGCGCCGATCGCGACGCCTTCCTTGAGGTCCTTGGCGCGGCCGGCCACGATCAGCGCGGCGGCGGCGTTGAGCAGGGCGACGTCGCGATAGGCGCTCGGCTTGCCCTGCAGCACGCTGGAGAGCGCGATCGCATTGGCATCGGCGTCACCACCCTTCAGCGCCTCGCCGCCGACGCGGCCAAGGCCGGCATCCTCGGGCGTCACCTCTGATGTCCTGATCTCGCCGTTCTCGAGCGTCGCAACGAAGGTCGGGCCGGTGAGGGTGATCTCGTCGAGGCCATCGGAGCCGTGCACGACCCAAACCTTGTCCGAGCCGAGGTTCTTCAGCACCTGCGCCAGCGGCTGCACCCATTGCCGCGAGAACACGCCGACCATCTGCCGCTTGACGCCGGCGGGATTCGACAGCGGGCCGAGCAGGTTGAAGATGGTGCGGGTGGCGAGCTCGACCCGAGTCGGACCGACATTCTTCATCGCCGGATGATGCGCGGGCGCGAACATGAAGCCGATGCCGGCTTCCTTGACGCAGCGCCCGACTTGTTCGGGCGTCAAATCGAGCTTGACGCCGAGCGAGGCCAGCACGTCGGCGGCGCCCGAGCGCGACGACAATGCGCGGTTGCCGTGCTTCGCCACGGGCACGCCGGCGCCGGCCACGATGAAGGCCGCGCAGGTCGAGACGTTGACCGAGCCGGAGCCGTCGCCTCCGGTGCCGACGATGTCGACGGCCTCCGCCGGCGCCGTGACCGGCAGCATCTTGCCGCGCATCGCGGTGACGGCGCCCGTGATCTCCTCGACGGTCTCGCCGCGCACCCGCAGCGCCATCAACAGGCCGCCCATCTGCGAGGGCGTGGCTTCGCCCGACATCATGCTGTCGAAGGCGGACGCCGCCTCTTCACGCGTCAGCGTGGCGCCGGTGGCGACTTTTCCGATGATCGATTTCAGGTCGTCCATTCGCTGGCTCAGGGTCTGTTGTTGGAGCTTGATCGGCGTGCAGCGCGTCGTCGCGATGTCCCGATCATGCTCAATTATTTGCGCCTGTCACCTGTGCGAAGGCTGCCTGGTTGATGGTCACACCGATATCGGACTCGATCTTTGTGACATATTGCGCGACCTGCTCGTCGCTGAGCGACCGCCGCAGCGCCTCGGTGAGCTGCTTGGCCGCGTCCGACGCGAAGTCCACCGGCGGCACCGTCACGTTGGTGACGCGGAAGACCACCCACTGGCTGCCGCCGGCGACGGAGGTCTGTCCGTCGCCGTCCTTGGCGGTCCGGAATGCCGCCGCAATCACGCCGGCCGGCACGGCAGGCAGCGAGGCCTCGCGGTTGAAATTCGCGGCGGTTTCGACCTTGACGCCGGCAGCGGCGGCTTCGTCGGCGAGCTTGGCGCCGCTGTCGAGCTTCTGGACGATCTCGGTCGCCTTGGCGCGCAGCTTGGTGGAGATCTGGTCTTCGCGCCACTTGGCCTCGACCTGATCGCGAACCTCGTCGAGGCTGCGCTCACGCGACGGCGTGATGCCGAGCACGTCGTACCAGACATAGCCGCCGTTGAACTGGATCGGGTCGTTGTCGACGCCGACGTCGCTGCTGAAGGCCTGCGAGACCACATCGAGACCGCGCGGGATGTTGGTCGCGACCTGGCCGTTCGGCAGCCGCCCGGAGCGATCGACCGCGTCGATGGTGACGGGCGTCAGCTTCAGCTTCTGTGCGGCTTCGACGACGCTGGCGCCGCCGCCGCGCTCGTCTTCCATCTTGTCGCGCAGGTCGGCGACCTTGGTGCGGGCGCGCTCGGAGGCGATCTCGTTCTTCACCTGCTGGGCGAGGCTCTCATAGCTCGGGGTCGCGCCGGGCTCGACCTTGCCGACCTTGACCAGCGCGACGCCGAAGCGGCCCTGCACCGGCTGGCTGACTTCGCCGGCGGGCAGGGAGAAGGCGGCATCGGCGACAGCCGGATCGAGGATCGCCGACTTCGCGACGAGGCCGAGATTGACGTCGGCCAGATTGAGGTTGCGCTCCTTGGCGATGTCGTCGAACGACGTGCCCGACGCGATCCGCCCGCGCGCGGCCTGCGCCTCGCCGGCGTCCGGAAACACGATCTGCGAGACCTCGCGCTTCTCCGGCGTGCTGAGCCGGTCCTTGCGCTCCTCGAAGATCTTCCTGGCGTCCTCGTCCGACACCGTTTCCCACTTGCCGATCTCCTCGGGCGTGATGGCGACGAAGGAGATCTTGCGGTATTCGGGCGCGCGGAACTGGGCCTTGTGGTCCTCGAAATAGGCGGCGAGCGCCTCGGGCGAGGGCGGATCGATGGTGCCGGCCTGCGCGGCGCCGAGCGTGATGTAGTCGATCGAACGCTGCTCGTTCTGGAACCGGGTCAGCGCCTCGACCAGCGATTTCGGCGGCTCGATCCCGGACGAGATGGTGCCGGCGATCTGCCGCCTGAGGCCAACGCGGCGCTGCTCGGCGATGTAGCGGCCTTCGGTATAGCCATAGTTGCGGATCACGGCCTGGAAACGCTGTGGGTCGAACTGGTTGTTGAGGCCCTTGAAGTTCGGATCGTTGTAGATCGCGCGCAGTACCTCGGCGTCGGACACATTGAGGCCCATGCGGCGCGCTTCCTCGTCCATCGCGGCTTCCGCAAGCGTCTGCTGCAGCACCTGGCGGTCGATGCCGAAGGCGCGCGCCTGGTCCGGCGTCAGCGGACGGCCAAACTGGCGGCCTAGCTGCTGCAGGCGGTCGGTATAGATCTGGCGGAACTGCTCGGCCGAAATCTCGGTCCCGCCCACCTTGGCGAAGGTCGACTGGCCAAACCCCTTGAAAATGTCGGCAATGCCCCAAATTCCGAAACTGACGATCAAAACGCCCATCACCACGGCCATAATCGTCTTGCCGAGCCAGTTTGATGAGGCTTTCCGCATTCCTCGAAGCATGGGTCCAACTTGTTTTACAGGAGGGGAACCGGGTCGTGCCCAATGGGGAGCTGAAAGTCGAGGCTTTTGTCCCGCAGCAGGGCGTCACCGGATTGAAAACCCATCATAAAGTGGCCGAAGCGCCCCCGCAACCTTGGCCGCGCGGGTGGAAGCGTCGCACGGTGTGCGCGAAGCCGCGCTCTGGAAGTCGCCGCCCGGCTCTGGTAGCGCAGGGACACGCTTGAACGATGGGAAATCCGACATGACCGACGCCATCCGGCCGCTGATCGCCGGCAACTGGAAAATGAACGGCCTGAAATCCTCTTTTGTCGAGTTCGACGCGATGCTGGCGGGCGCCGGCGATGTCGCCGGAAAGGCCGATCTCCTGGTCTGTCCGCCGGCGACGCTGGTCGGGGCCTTTGCCGACAAGGCGCGCGGCTCGAAGGTCGCGGTTGGCGCCCAGGATTGCCATCCCAAGGCATCGGGTGCCCACACCGGCGATCTCTCGGCGGAGATGTTCAGGGATCTCGGCGCGGTCGCGATCATCGTCGGCCATTCCGAGCGGCGCGCCGACCACGGCGAGACCGACGCCTTGATTCGGCAGAAGGCGGAGGCCGTGTGGCGTGCCGGGCTGACCGCGATCGTCTGCATCGGCGAGACGCGCGAGCAGCGCGACGCCGGCAAGACACTCGATGTCTGCGGCACCCAGCTTGCGGGTTCGCTGCCCGACGGCTCGACCGCGGCCAACCTGGTGGTGGCCTATGAGCCGGTCTGGGCGATCGGCACTGGCCTGACCCCGACGGCCAAGGATGTCGAGGAAGTTCACAGGTTTATCCGAGGTCAGCTGACCGATCGCTTCAAGGACGAGGGCAACAGGATCAGGATCCTCTACGGCGGCTCGGTCAAGCCGTCGAACGCGGCCGAGCTGATGGCCGTGGCCAATGTCAACGGCGCACTGGTCGGGGGCGCCAGCCTGAAGGCGTCGGACTTCCTCGCGATCGCCGCGGGGTGTTAGGCGGTCGGCGTTCTATCCACGTCACTGCGCGCGAAGCGAAGCAATCCATGGCTCCGCATCTGCAGAACTATGGATTGCTTCGTCGCTTCGCTCTTCGCAATGACGGTTCGGGCTAGACCTCCGCCGCGCCGATCCGCTTCCAGTAGATCATCGTCCCGGTGAGGCCGCCATGCGGCTTCAGCGCGTAGTCCGGGATGATGCCGGTGAGCTGAAATCCCAGTCTTTCATAGAGTGGCGCAGCGCCATCCTCTTCGGCGGTGTCGAGCACCAGCAGTGTGCGGCCGTGCGCGATCGCAAGCTGCTCGGCCGCACGCATCAATTCCGTCGCGACGCCGCGATGGCGGTGGGCGACGCGTGTCATCATCTTTGCAATTTCCGCCCGATGCGGCTGGTTCGGCGGCAGTTTGAGCAGCAGCGTCACGGTGCCGATCAGATCACTGCCGGTGAATGCGCCGAGCACAATGCGCTCGCCGCGCGCGGCGGCGCCGAGCGAGTCCTGCCAGAATGCATCGGCGTCATCCGGCGACAGCGGATGCATGAAGCTCACCGAGCCGCCGCCGGCGACGGTCTCGACCAACAGCTCGCCAAGCGCGCTGCGAATTCCAGGCGCATCCTCGAGCGGCTTGATGGCAAAGTGCGACATGCATCAGCTCCGGGCCAGGGTGACCACATAGGTGCAGGAGGCGTTGGTCTCGTTGGCGAAGGTCGTCTCCGCCGGCGGTCCGAATCCGAGGCAATCGCCGGCGGCGAGCACGTGGCGTGCGCCGCCTTCGGTGATGACGAGGCTGCCGCTGAGCACCCAGACCAGTTGGCGGATATGCGCGTAGGAGGAGGCGGGCAGGGTCACGGTCTGCTTCGGCGGCAGCTCGACCCGCACCAGCTCGACCGGATGGTCGGGACGGCTGAACACCTGGCGGCGCAGATAGCCGGTTTCCGGATCGCGCCAGACCGGTTGCGCGGCGGCGCGCGACAGCCGTTCGCCCTGGCCTTCGGCGCGCAACATCAGGCCGGCCAGGGTGAGATCGAACGCCGAGGCGAGGCGCACCAGCACGACCGCGGTGGGGCTGACCTCGGCGCGCTCGATCTTGCTGATCGTGGCCTTCGAGACGCCGGCGCGCTCTGCAAGGTCGGCCAGCGACCAGCCCCGGCCATCGCGCTCGAGCCTGATCCGCTGCGCCAGGCGTTGGCTCAAGTCGTCTACCAAAGTATCCATTTGTCTACTATAGTAGAAATTCCCAATTCCCGGCAAGGCCCGGCCGGGGCGCGATCGGCGCTGCTTGTGATCGTCGACAGTGCGACTATCTCGGGGGTGACAATGCCCGGTGCAATCGTGTAACAGGGCGCGACTTCACGAAAACCGTAAAGCCGATAGCGCCGTTTGTCTGGCCGCTTGGCGGCTTGTGACGGAAGGCTTGCGATGCAGACTGTCGTTATCATTGTCCACCTCATGATTGTCGCCGTCATGATCGGCGCCGTGCTGTTGCAGAAATCCGAAGGCGGTGGCCTTGGCATGGGTGGCGGCGCCGGCTTCATGTCGAGCCGCGGCACCGCCAATTTGCTGACGCGAACCACGGCGATCCTCGCGGTGGGCTTCTTCATCACCAGCCTGTTCCTGTCCTGGTACGCGGGCTACGACCGCAAGCCGAGCTCGATCGTCGGCACCGGCGCACCGGCGCAGACGCAGCCGGCCGGCGGCACGCCGATGAACGCGCCGACCTCGGGTGGCATCCTCGATTCGCTGAAGAAGGCCGACGAGCAGCAGGGGCAGCAGGCCCCGAGCGGCCCGCAGGCGCCACGGTCGCAATAAAGCAGGGTGGCCATGCAGGATGCCCCGCTGGCATCCTGCATCAGAAACCCCCATCAATGCTTTGAAATCGCTTCCAGTTTGATGCAACCCACAGCCCGGCGAATTGTTTGCCGGGAACAGCCGATTCGTTTTGCGAATCGCCGGAGTCGGATTAAAGGTAAAGTCCCATGGCGCGGTACATATTCATCACCGGCGGCGTGGTCTCCTCGCTCGGCAAGGGTCTGGCTTCAGCGGCGCTCGGCGCTTTGCTGCAGGCCAGGGGCTACAAAGTCCGCCTTCGCAAGCTCGATCCCTATCTCAACCTCGATCCCGGAACGATGTCGCCGTATCAGCACGGCGAAGTGTTCGTGACCGACGACGGCGCCGAGACCGATCTCGATCTCGGCCATTACGAGCGTTTCACCGGTCGTCCGGCCACCAAGGCCGACAACATCACGACCGGGCGAATCTACCAGGACATCATCACCAAGGAGCGCCGCGGCGATTATCTCGGCGCCACCATCCAGGTGGTCCCGCACGTCACCAACGCGATCAAGGAATTCGTGCTGTCGGGTAACGACGAGTTCGATTTCGTGCTGGTCGAGATCGGCGGCACCGTCGGCGACATCGAGGGCCTGCCGTTCTTCGAGGCGATCCGCCAGCTCAAGAACGAGCTGCCGCGCGATCACGCCGTCTACATTCACCTGACGCTTCTGCCGTACATTCCAAGTGCCGGCGAACTCAAGACAAAGCCGACGCAGCACTCGGTGAAGGAGCTGCGCTCGATCGGCATCCAGCCGGACATCCTGCTGTGCCGCACCGACCGCGAAATTCCCAAGGAGGAGCGGCGCAAGCTCGGCCTGTTCTGCAACGTGCGCGAGAGCGCGGTGATCGAGGCGCGCGACGTCGACAACATCTACGCCGTGCCGGAGGCCTATCACGCCGCCGGCCTCGACGACGAGGTGCTGGCCGCGTTCGGCATCACCGCGAAGATTCCGCCGGCGCTGCAGAGCTGGAACGTCATCAACGAGCGCGTCCGCAATCCGGAAGGCGCGGTGACGATCGCCATCGTCGGCAAGTACACCGGCATGAAGGACGCCTACAAATCGCTGATCGAGGCGCTCTCGCACGGCGGCATCGCCAACAAGGTGAAGGTCAATCTCGACTGGATCGAGAGCGAGGTGTTCGAGAACGAGGACCCGGCGCCGTTCCTCGAGCACGTCAACGGCATCCTGGTGCCCGGCGGTTTCGGCCAGCGCGGCGCCGAGGGCAAGATCCGCGCGGCGCAGTTCGCGCGCGAGCGTGACGTGCCGTATTTCGGCATCTGCTTCGGCATGCAGATGGCGGTGATCGAGGCGGCGCGCAATCTGGTCGGCATCGAGGACGCCAACTCGACCGAGTTCGGCCCGACCAAGGAGCCGCTGGTCGGCCTGATGACCGAATGGCTGCGCGGCAACGAGCTCGAGAAGCGCTCGCAGAGCGGCGATCTCGGCGGCACGATGCGGCTCGGGGCCTATCCCGCGGCGCTCAACCGCGGCAGCCGCGTCTCGCAGGTCTATGGCGGCGCGACCGAGATCTCCGAGCGGCACCGCCATCGCTACGAGGTCAACACCGCCTACAAGGACCGCCTCGAGCAGCACGGCCTGCGCTTCTCCGGCATGTCACCCGACGGCGTGCTGCCGGAGATCGTGGAGTACGAGGACCATCCCTGGTTCATCGGCGTCCAGTTCCATCCCGAGCTGAAGTCGCGGCCCTTTGAACCGCATCCCCTCTTCGCGTCGTTCATCGAGGCGGCAGCGAAGCAGAGCCGGCTGGTCTAACCAAGCGGCTGTCAGCTGCGCCGTTACACGGCGCAGTCCTCGCTGGCCCGGCGTTCTTTCTTGATCGGTGAAACACCAGCCGCCGGCGTGCCGTCGCGCGTCATCAGCTTGTATTGCGGGCGTCGCGTCAGCCGGTAGACCGCGGCCGGCGGCACGTTGAGGATGGCGCGGTCGACCAGTGTGGCGCGCAGGCCGAGCCGGTCGAGGATCGGCCGCCGCACCGGGCAGCGCATGCCGTAGGTGAATTGATAGAACGCGCCGCCGGGACGCAGATAGCTGAACGCGCCGCCGACGATCGAGATGACCTTGCGCGGCGACATGTTGAGCAGCGGCAGTCCGCTGACGACGGCGCCGACCGGCGCGCCATCGTAGAGCCGCTCCGAGGCGAGGCGCGCCGCGTCCATCCACAGCACGCGCGCGCCGGGAAAGCGCAGCTGCAACAGCCGCATGAAATCCGAACCATATTCGATCAGCGTCAGATCCTGCTGGCGCACGCCGCGCTTCAACAGCTGATAGGTGAACGCGCCGGTGCCCGGACCGAGCTCGAGCACCGGACCGGTGTTGGCGCTGATGTCGCGCGTGATCAGTTCGGCGAGCGCGGCGCCCGACGGCGCGATGGCGCCGACGCGGCCCGGGGCCGCCATCCACGCCGTGAAGAAAGACAGCAGATCATGTGACATTGGGATTCCCAGCAAAGTGTCGCGGCACTTCGACTCAGATGCGAAGCGTGACGCCTTGTTTGCGGGAGCTGCATTGCGACAACATTGCGCGAGAGCCCCATTCCGATCGAATCGGAACGGGGCTCTCGACTCTAGCTTTGACGCGTTTTCTGCACGCGAACCGGTGCCCACTTCGCTCGAAAACGCATTGGCATCACGACGCGAACGGCGCCGGAGGTAATGTGAGGCGGAAGCACGCGCCGCCCTTGGGGCCATCGAGCACTGAGACGTGACCGCCGTGCAGCCTTGCGATCTCGCGCACCATGTTGAGGCCGAGGCCGGCGCCGCGATCGAGCGGCGCGAGCCGATAGAACGGGTCGAAGATCCGGGTGCGCTGATCCTGGGGAATGCCGTCGCCTTCATCCGATACGTCGATCGTGGCGGCGCTGCCGACATGGATGGTGATGGTGCCGCGGCGGCCGCCATGCTGGATGGCGTTCTGCACGAGGTTGGTGAGCGCGCGCTCCAGCGCCGCCCGATCGCCCGAGGTTTCGACCCGATCGATTGCGGTATCGAGCGATAGCTCATAGCCGGCCGCGATCGCGAGCGGCGCAAGGTCGGCCGCGACGTTGCGTGCGACCGCGACGAGATCGACGCGGACGAACGGATTGCGGCACTGATCGAAGCGCTGGATGTCGAGCAATTGCTCGGCCAATGTCGCAAGCCGCGCCGAGTCCTCGAGCAGGCGGGTTTTCTCCGGGCCTGGCGGCAGCGACTCCAGCCGCGTGTTGAGGATCGCGATCGGCGTGCGCAATTCATGCGCCGCGTCGGCGACGAAGCGCTGGTGTCGGGAATAGCCGTCGTCGAGCCGCTTCAGCGCATCGTTGATGGCGGTCACCAGCGGCGCCACCTCGTGCGGCAGATGGTCCGCCGACAGCCGGCTGCCGCGCTGGCGGAAATCGATCCGGCGCGCTTCGTCGGCGGTGGTATCGAGACCGGCGAAGGCGCGCTTCACCACCATCGGCGTCGCGATGAAGGTGGCGCATGCCATCAGGAAAAGGCCGGGCAGGGCAATGGCGAGGAATGCCAGCGTCGTGGCGAGCGCGGTCTTGACGCTCGACATTGGCCCTTGCGTCGCTGTGAGCACCTGAACGGGGCCGGCGTCGGAATTGACGCGCTTCAGCCGCGCCGGCGGCTTGCGCGGATCATCCTCGAACATCTGCCAGCCGAGTCGCGCCTGGCTGATCTGGTCGAGTGCGTCACCAATCCTGGCAAATTCCGGCGGCACCGCGCCTTCCGTCAGCGAACGGCCTTGCCGGTCGCGCACCAGGAACCAGAGGTCGGGCGTGTCGTCACGAAGCTTTTGCAGTTCGGCCGTCGGGCGCAAGATCAGGTCGCCTTTGCCATCGCGTGCGACCGCGCCCTGCACGATGGAAATGACATGATCCTCATCGCGCGGAACGATCAGGAAGCCGGTGGCACACAATGCGCTGATCAGGCAAACGATCAGCATGGCAAGCAGCAGCGCCTGTAGCGTCACCAGCCGCCAGCTCAGTTTCGAGCGCAGGCAATAGTGCTCGGCCTGTTCGCTCATGACGTTTGCTTCAAGAGATAGCCGACGCCGCGGATGCTGTGGATCTCGACGCCGGCGTTGGCGTCGGCAAGCTTGCGCCTGAGACGCGAGACGTGGGCATCGAGCGCGTTGGACTGGATCTCGTCCTCGAAATTGTAGACGGCTTCCTCCAGCGTCGCGCGTAGCACGGTGCGGCCCATGCGGCGTAGCAGCGTCTCCAGCACCAGCAGCTCGCGCCGCGGCAGGTCGAGCGGACGGCCGTCGACACTGGCCTCGCGATGGCTGCAATCGAACGCCACGCCGCCGGCCCTGATGATCTCAAGCTGCAGGCCGGCCGGACGGCGCAGCACGGCGCGCAGCCGCGCCATCAGCTCCTCGACCGCGAACGGCTTGGCCAGATAGTCGTCGGCGCCGCTGTCGAGGCCAGTGATGCGGTCGGTGAGATCGCCGCGCGCGGTCAGCACGATGATCGGAACGCCGTCGGCCTTGGCGCGCAGCTTCGGGATCAGCGTGAGGCCATCGCCGTCCGGAAGCTGGCGGTCGAGCAGGACCGCGCCATGCACGTCGGCGCAGATCGCTTCCTCGGCCTCGGCAAGGTTCGGCACGTGGTCGACCACCATGTCGTAACCCTTCAGCGCCTGCGACAGCGCCGCCGCCATTTCGGCCTCGTCCTCAACCAGCAGTATCCGCATGTCCTTTGGGTCCGGCTCCTGAACGGCAGGTTTAGGGCAAGTAACATTGCAACAACATTGCGGAAATGGCCGCCTGTCGCGAGCAGGGGTGCCATGTTGTCACCCCCTCAAGACAGTCCGGAAGGCGCTGGCTATAACCGCCCGCACACGAATCTGGGAGGACTGCCAATGATCTACGAGACCCGCGTCTATCGCTGCCTACCGGGGCGGCTGCCGGCGCTGCTCAAGCGCTTCGAGACCATCACGCTGAAGCTCTGGGACAAGCACGGCATCAGGCAGGCCGGCTTCTTCACGACGCTGGTCGGGGAATCCAACCAGGATCTGACCTATCTGCTGGCCTGGGAGTCGCTCGCCGAGCGCGAGAAGAAATGGACCGCGTTCCAGACCGATCCGGAATGGATCGCCGCGCGCGCCAAGACCGAGGAGGACGGCCAGATCGTTCTCACCATCGAAAACCAACTTCTGGTGCCGACGGCGTTTTCGTCGGTCAAGTGACGCGGGTGTCGCTTAGGGGCGCGATGACGATGCCTCGTCGCGCCCGATCACCGGACAGTTATTGCGGGCAGCCCGAGGTCTGATCGCCCTGGGTCACCATCGGCTTGCCGTTGATGAAGACGCCGTGGCTGCCGGAGGTCGTCTTGCCGCCGCAATGCGTGCGATCGCCCATGACCACCGCCGGCTTGCCGTTGATCAGGACATTGGGCACGCCCTCGACGAGCGGGCCGCCATTGCTGGTGGTGTCGCCGCTGCGCGCCGCCGGCTTGCCATTGACGGTGACGCCGGTGGCTCCGCTGGTGACGACCCCGGGCTGGCTGCTGGACTGGCCATAAGCTAGGCCCGACATCGCCGACAGGGCGGCGATCATCAGCGGGATGCGCATGTCTTCCTCATGGGAATCTGTTCCGCGCCAGTTTATAGGCGCTGTTTGGGCGGGATTGTGTTAGCACGGCGCCCCCACGGCGTCAGCGCAACCCCCTCATCGTGCGGGATGGCTTGATCCGTCCCGCCCGGGACTGCATGGTCGCCGGCAAAAGGATGCAGCATTTTGACCAATCAGGTTTCCGCGTCAGCCGCCGCGCCGATCGTTGCCGTCGGATCGGCCAAATTCGGCAATGCCTTGCCCATTTCGATCATCGCCGGCCCCTGCCAGCTCGAGAGCCGCGCGCATGCGCTTGAAGTGGCGTCCGCGCTGAAGGAGATCGCGGCCAGGCTCAAGATCGGTCTGGTGTACAAGACCTCGTTCGACAAGGCGAACCGCACCAGCGCGACGGCGGCACGCGGCATCGGATTGGCACAGGCGCTGCCGATCTTCGCCGAGATCCGGTCTTCGCTCGGGCTGCCTGTGCTGACCGACGTGCATGAGGCGACCCAGTGCGCCGATGTGGCGCAGGCGGTCGACGTGCTGCAGATCCCGGCCTTCCTGTGCCGGCAGACCGATCTCTTGCTGGCCGCGGCCGCGACCGGCAAGGTCGTCAATGTCAAGAAGGGCCAGTTCCTGGCGCCGTGGGACATGGCCAATGTGGTCAGCAAGATCACCGGCGCCGGCAATGCCAATGTGCTGGTCACCGAGCGCGGCGCGTCGTTCGGCTACAACACGCTGGTCTCCGACATGCGCGCGCTGCCGATCCTTTCGCGCACCACCGGCGCGCCTGTCATCTTCGACGCCACCCATTCGGTGCAGCAGCCGGGCGGCAAGGGCACCTCGTCGGGCGGCGAGCGCGAATTCGTGCCGGTGCTGGCGCGCGCCGCGGTCGCGGTCGGCGTCGCCGGCGTGTTCATCGAGACTCATCCCGATCCGGATCATGCGCCGTCGGACGGTCCCAACATGGTGCCGCTCCGTGAATTCGAGTCCCTCGTCAAGCGGCTGATGCAGTTCGACGCGCTGGCGAAGACGGCAGCCTGACCGGCGGACAACGACATGACCGCAACCAGCGGCATGCCGCCGGCCCTCAATGTGATCACGCTGGCGACCTTCGCCGCGAGCCTGTCGGTGCGCGCGCTCGATCCGGTGCTGCCGCATGTCGCGGATGATTTCGGCGTCAGCATCGCGACCGCCGCGAGCTTCGCCGCGGTGTTCGCCTTCACCTTTGCCGCGGTGCAGCCGGCGATCGGCGCCGCCGCCGATCTGTTCGGCAAGGCGCGGCTGATGACGATCTGCCTCGGACTGCTCGGCGTCGCCAACATCCTCGGTGCGCTCTCGACCTCATTCCCGATGCTGTTCGTGACCCGCATCCTCGCCGGCATCGGCTCGGGCGGCGTGTTTCCGGTGGCGCTGTCGCTGACCAGCGATCTGGTCGGTCCGGACAAGCGGCAGCTCGCGATCGGGCGAACGCTCGCGGGGTCGATGACCGGCAATCTGCTTGGCGCCACGGCCTCCGGCCTGATCGGCGACTTTCTCGGCTGGCGCGGCGTGCTCGCGGTGCTCGGCGGCCTCGTGATCATCGTCGCACTGGCGGTCGCGGCCGGCTTCCGCGGCGCCGCGCTGAACCGTCCGCCGCGCACCAGCCTGAAGGCGCTTCGCCACGGCTATCGCACCATCTTCACCAATCCGAACGCCCGCATCTGCTACTCGGCGGTCTTCATCGAAGGCTGCTGCGTGCTCGGGCTGTTTCCCTTCATCGCCTCGTTCCTGTTCGAGCTCGGTGAGACCTCGCTGTCGATCGCCGGCATCGTGATCGCGGGCTTTGCGATCGGCGGATTGCTCTACACGCTGACGGTGTCGCGCCTGCTGCCGTGGATCGGGGTGCGGGGCATGATGGTCGTCGGCGCGACGCTGGTCGCGATTCAATTGGTCGGCGTCGCCTTCGGACCGCACTGGAAGCTGCAGATGGCGGGCCTCCTGGTGATGGGCCTCGGCTTCTACATGATCCACGGCTGCCTGCAGGTGTTCGCCAGTGAGCTGTCGGTCGAGGCGCGCGCCACCGCGCTGTCGCTGCACTCGTTCTTCTTCTTCATGGGCCAGACCGTCGGCCCGATCGCCTATGGCTTCGGGCTGCAACACGTCGGCAAGACCGCGACGCTGGTCTCGGCCGCCGCCGTGATGGTCGTGCTCGGCTTCATCTGCGCGAGATTTCTGAAGCAGACCCGGCCGGCGGATGCCGCGGCGCGACCGGACGTCGAGTCTTAGCGAATCCTCTGGATCGGGCGGTTTCTGGAGCGAAGTGGAAATCGCGAGCCCGCCAATATCGACGGCATTTGCCCGATAGCTAACTTGATCCCAGGCTTGTTGTGCTGAGCCGCTTGCGTCATAGTTCCAAGGCGTTGGACATTGTTGACGATTGCCTGCCAGGGCGCATTCGGAATATCGGAGAAACAATTTTGTAGGCTTTTATTGATATTGCGAGGGAATATGGCGAGTTTTATCGCTGGTCGTTTCGCTCAAGCAGCCGTTTGGCTCGATTTGCGGTTCGATGATGGTGCGTTTGAGCTTGAATATCAGCGCGATCGTCAGGCGCGGACCGCCCGATTCACCGCAAATGCAATAGCTTTTAGTGCACTGCTCTGGGGCGCATTCGGCGTCTGGGATTCGGCCACGAATACCAACTCGGTCGAACTGACGCGCTTCCGGTTCATGGTAGCCATCCCTATCTTGCTGGGCTTTTTCGCTCTAACATTTACGCCTGCCTTTCGGCGCTGGCCAAATCTTTGCCTGCTTTTTTTCGTCGCCGCGGCAAGCTTGCTTGCGATCAAACAGCTTCTCGAGTACGGCGAGGGAAGTCCCTATTATCTGTCCTCAGGTTCGAGCGCGCTCAATTTCGCGTTGATCCTTGTCTTCTGTATTGGCTTGTTTCCGATAAGTGTCGGTTGGTCTTGTGCTGTTGGCGCGATAATCATTCTTGTCTACGGAGGCGGTGTTTCCGCATTCACGAAAATCGAGTTCGCCGAAGTTTCTTCTTACATTTTCAACCTGACTCTTATTTTTCTGATCCTCATCTTCACAAGTTATGGGCGCGAGCGCTTCGCGCGTGAGGAGTTTGCCCGGCACATTCTGCAGGAGAAGGAGCGCAATAAGCTCTCTAATTTCTTGTCCTCCTACATCCCCCTGAATTTTGTAGCTGATCAGGCCGATAGGAGTGCGGAAGCGTTTGGTGAAGTTACACTCCTCTTTTCGGACCTGGTTGGATTCACCACTCTGACGGAGCATCTTGCCCCCAAGCACGTCCTCGAAATCCTGGACATGATCTTTACCGAATTCGACGAAGCCGCTGACAAATATGGAGTCGAGAAGGTCAAGACAATCGGTGACGCCTACATGGCCATTGCCGGGAAATCAGCCAGCTCGGTGAACCATGCGAAGGCGATGGTCGAATTCGCCTTGCATACCATTGATATCGTGAGGCGCGTCGCAGAAAAGACCGGCTATCCGTTGCAAATTCGAGTTGGGATCCATACTGGATCTACGATTGGTGGCGTGATTGGGCGCCACAAGATGACCTACGACTATTGGGGACGCACTGTAAACCTGGCGAGTCGGCTTGAATCGCTTAGCGAGCCGAACCGCGTGCACATATCTGAAGCGACGTATTGGCGGGTGAGAGATTTCTTTAAGTTCGAAGAGCGCCAGGCGGTTGAGGTTAGGGGCTTTGGTTCAATGCGCAGCTTCTTCGTTTCTCCAAATGACGCATCTAGGAAAGACGGCGTCCTGCCCGACTAATTCGATGCGAGGGTGGGGTAGCGCCCAACCTAACCCCTGCCGCGATACGTCGCGACGCCCTGGTCCGGAACCCAGATGCCCTTTGGCAGCCTGCCGGTCTGGAAGAACACGTCGATCGGGATGCCGCCGCGCGGATACCAGTAGCCGCCGATGCGCAGCCACTTCGGCTTGATCTCGCCGGCAATGCGCTTGCCGATCGTGACCGTGCAATCCTCGTGGAACGCGCCGTGATTGCGGAAGCTTGCGGCGTAGAGTTTCAGCGATTTGGATTCCAGCAGCCACCGGCCGGGCACATAGTCGATCACCAAATGGGCGAAATCCGGTTGGCCGGTGATCGGGCAAACGGAGGTGAATTCCGGGATGGCGAAGCGCACCAGATAGTCGGTCCCTCCTTGCGGATTGGGGACGCGGTCGAGCACCGCCTTGTCCGGACTGTCCGGCCATGCGACGGCACGACCGAGTTGCAGGGTTTTCTTCGCCATGGGCCTCATCCTTATGGGAGGCCGAAATGGACGCAAGCCGGCCGGTTCGTCAACCGTCCGCGCGCGGGGACAGGTGTGCTACGCGGGCGCGGCCGTCTGGATCAGGACCAGGCGATCCTGGCCGGACTCGCAACCCCAGATCTCGCCAGGCCGGCCGTCAAGCTGCCGGACATTCGCGCCCGGCCGATCGCTCGGGAACGCGTTGAAGTTTTCGCTCACCGGATCGAACCGCACAATGGCATTGGCCGAGAAGTCGGTGAGCCAGACCTTGTCCTTGTCATCGACATAGACGGCATAGCTGCGCGGGCTCTTGCCCGGCAGTTTCCAGGCTTTCCAGGAGCCGTCGGCGGGATCGTGCACGGACACGTTGCCGCTGTTCCATTCGCTGACCCAGATCCGCCCCCGGGAGTCCGACCAGACCCGCCGGGCCCCCTGGTGCGGTGTTGGCGGCTGGACCACGCTGGCATTGCCGGTCGCAAGGTCGATACGCGCGATGTGGCTGCCGGCGAGCGAGGCGTACCAGACGTCGCCGTCCGGCGTGACGGTGATGCCGTAGGGCCCGACGCCGCGGGGCGCCTCGAATACCTTCAGTTCGCCGGACTTCGGATCGAGCCGGCCGTAGAAGCCGGATAGGCCGGTGAACCAGTAGGTGCCGCGCTTGTCGAACACTCCGGTGTTGAGATTGGCGTAGGCGGCTTTGTCGGGCAGCGGGAATAGCGTCACCTTGTGATCGCCGGGGTCGACGCGGGCGATCGCATTCTGCCCGCCCTCGGTCACCCAGGGCGCGCCGTCGGGGCCGATCGTGACGCCGTGCGGGGAGGCGCGCTTCCCGAGGTCGACCAACCTGAACGAGCCGTCGCGCGGGTTCAGCCGCCCCAGCGTTCCGTTGCGCTGGCCGGTGAACCACACGCTGCCATCCGGGGCGGGCGTGACGTCGTGAGGGCCGGTGCCCTGGTCCAGGCTGAAATATCTTGTCCGGAACGGACCATCCTGTGCCGACGCGACCAGCGGCCGGGCGGTGATGGCCAAAATTGCGGCAGTCGTCGAGGCAAGAAACTGGCGGCGATTCATTGCGTTATCCCGGCTTCATGAAACAATGGGCCAGCACGCGCAGGTAACTCCTGAGTAGCATAAACCCACCACATTGCATCGTCAGATGGGCCGTGCAGGCGGACCGTTCACATTTGCTTGCGCGCCGTGTATGACGCGGCCCATCAAGCCCACCCCATATCGAGAAAGAGCACGTCATGACTGACATCGTCGACATCATCGGCCGCGAAATCCTTGATAGCCGCGGCAACCCCACGGTCGAGGTCGATGTGGTGCTGGAGGATGGGTCAATCGGTCGCGCGGCGGTGCCGTCGGGAGCATCCACCGGCGCGCATGAGGCGGTGGAACTGCGTGATGGCGACAAGTCGCGCTATCTCGGCAAGGGAGTCGAGAAGGCGGTCGCCGCCATCAACGGCGAGATCTTCGAGGCGCTCAGCGACCAGGCCGTCGAGGAACAGGTCGCGATCGACCAGATCATGATCGAGCTCGACGGTACGCCGAACAAGAGCCGGCTCGGGGCCAACGCCATCCTCGGCGTCTCGCTGGCCTGCGCCAAGGCCGCCGCCGAATCCTTCGACATGCCGCTGTATCGTTATGTCGGCGGCACCTCGGCGCGGACGCTGCCGGTGCCGATGATGAACATCATCAATGGCGGCGTGCATGCCGACAACCCGATCGACTTCCAGGAATTCATGATCCTGCCGGTCGGCGCCACGTCGTTCGCCGAGGCGCTGCGTTGCGGTTCGGAAATCTTCCACACGCTGCGCGGCGAACTGAAGAAGGCCGGCCACAACACCAATGTCGGCGACGAGGGCGGCTTCGCGCCGAACCTGCCGTCGGCCGACGCCGCGCTCGAGTTCGTCATGAACGCGATCGGCAAGGCCGGCTACAAGGCGGGCGACGACGTCGTGCTCGGCCTCGATTGTGCCTCCACCGAATTCTTCAAGGAAGGCTCCTATGTCTATGGCGGCGAGAACAAGACCCGTTCGCGCTCCGAGCAGGTGAAGTATCTCGCCGATCTCGTCGGCCGCTATCCGATCGTCACCATCGAGGACGGCATGTCGGAGGACGACATGGACGGCTGGAAGGAGCTGACGGATGCGATCGGCAAGAAGTGCCAGCTGGTCGGTGACGATTTGTTCGTCACCAACGTCACCCGGCTTGCCGACGGCATCAAGAACGGCCGCGCCAATTCGATCCTGGTCAAGGTCAATCAGATCGGCACGCTGACCGAGACGCTTGCGGCGATCGAGATGGCCTACAAGGCCGGCTACACCGCCGTGATGTCGCACCGCTCCGGCGAGACCGAGGATTCCACGATCGCCGATCTCGCGGTCGCCACCAATTGCGGGCAGATCAAGACCGGCTCGCTGGCGCGCTCCGACCGCACCGCCAAGTACAACCAGCTGCTGCGCATCGAGCAGCAGCTCGGCACCCAGGCGAAATACGCGGGCAGGGCGGCCTTGAAGGCCTTGGCGTAACGCCCCAACTTGATCGGGACACAACACGCAAAACGGGAGGTCGGGATGAGCGACGGCAAGAGCGGTCTGCAGCTGCGTTCGCTGCTCAAGAAGAATGGCGAGCTCGAGATATCGCTGGTCAATGTCCCGACCCCCGAGCCCGGCCCCGACGAGGTCGTGGTCCGGGTCGAGGCGACCCCGATCAATCCGTCCGACCTCGGTCTTTTGATCGGCCCGGCCGACATGTCGGCCGCCAAGGTCTCCGGCAGCAAGGAATTGCCCGTGGTGACCGCGCGCGTGCCGGAAGCGGCGTTGCCGGGCCTTGCCGCGCGGCTCGACGAGTCCATGCCGGTCGGCAATGAAGGTGCCGGCGTCGTGATCAGGACCGGTTCATCGGATGCGGCCAAAGCGCTGATGGGCCGCACCGTCGCGATGATCGGTGGCGCGATGTATGCGCAATACCGCACGCTGCGCGTCAACGAATGCCTGCCGCTGCCGGATGGCACCACGCCGGCGGAAGGCGCGTCCTGCTTCGTCAATCCGCTGACTGCGCTCGGCATGACCGAGACGATGCGGCGCGAGGGGCACAAGGCGCTGGTGCACACGGCGGCAGCGTCCAACCTCGGCCAGATGCTCAACAAGATCTGCCTCAAGGACGGCATCGGCCTCGTCAACATCGTGCGCAACAAGGAGCAGACCGACATCCTGCACGAGATCGGCGCCAAGCATATCGTCGATTCCTCCGCGCCCGATTTCATGGATAAGCTCACCGGCGCGCTGGTCGAAACCGGCGCGACCATCGCCTTCGATGCGATCGGCGGCGGCAAGCTCGCGGGCCAGATCCTGGTCGCGATGGAGACCGCGATCAACAAGACCGCCAAGGCCTACAGCCGCTACGGCTCGAATGTGCACAAGCAGATCTATGTCTACGGCAGCCTCGACACCCGCTCGATCGAATTGCCGCGCGGCTTCGGCATGGCCTGGGGCGTCGGCGGCTGGCTGCTGTTCCCGTTCCTGATGAAGATCGGTCCGGAGGCCGGCAACAAGCTGCGTCAGCGCGTGGTGGCCGAGTTGAAGACGACTTTCGCCAGTCACTACACCAAGGTGGTGTCGTTGCAGGAGACCCTGCAGCTCGACAACATCGCTGTCTACAACAAGCGCGCGACCGGCGAGAAATTCCTGATCAACCCGAACAAGGGCTGAGGATCGAAGCGCAAGGGCCGTCCCGATCGGGCGGCCTTTTTGCTTTGCATAGACCAATTCGGCGAAACGCTGCGTTTCCGGAATTGGACGGTCCATGCACTTGCATCTTTCTTGGTGCGCCGGTAGGTGAGGCCCACCAGTTTCACGCGCAACCCGAGGGGAATTTGCTATGGCCTATAACATCGTCACCATCGTCGGCAGCATCCGCAAACAGAGCTTCTCGCTCAAGATCGCCAACGCGCTGGCCAAGCTTGCACCGGCGTCGCTGAAGCTCGATGTGACGGCGCTTCAGGAAATTTCCTTCTTCAACCAGGACCTCGAGGCCGCGCCGCCGGCGGACTGGCTTGCCTTCCGCGAGAAGCTGCAGAAGTCGAACGGCGTGCTGTTCGTGACCCCCGAATACAACCGCTCGATCCCGGGCGTGCTGAAGAACGCCATCGACGTCGCCTCGCGGCCCTACGGCAAGAGCTCGTTCATCGGCAAGCCGATCGGCATCATCGGCAATTCGCCCGGACCGCTCGGCGGCGTCAGCGCGGTGAAGCACCTGCAGAACATCCTGCCGGGCATTTCCGGCCCGATCCTCGGTCAGCCGGAAGCCTATCTCAACGGCGTCGGCGATGCCTTCGACGACAACGGCGAACTGACCAAGGAGTCGCTCAAGGGCGTGCTGCAGCAGTATCTCAACGCCTTCGCGGCCTTTATCGAAAAGCAGAACCGCTGAGCAAGAGCCCTGTTCCGATTGAATCGGAACGGGCTCTGAACTTGTTTTGACGCGTTTTCTTCACGCGAGCCGGTATCCACTTCGCTCGAAAACACCCTGGTTCAGCGTTCGTTAACCCCATGGCCGCATGCTCGCGGCCATGGTTTCCCGCACACGCCTCAAATCGATTCTGACCGGGCTCGCCCTCTATACGCTGGCAGCGCTGATGGTCGGCTATTTCGGCGTCAACGCCTACACCGGCAAATACGGCTTGAACGCGCGGCAGGAGCTCGATCAGGAGATCATCGCGCTGACTTCCGAGCTGGCGCGGCTGAAGAAGGAGCGGGCCGAGGGCGAGCAGCGGGTGTCGCTGTTGCGGTCGGACCGGGTCGATCCCGACATGCTGGACGAGCGTGCGCGCTTCCAGCTCGACTACGCCAATCCGCGTGATCTCGTTCGGATCAACAAGTAACTGACGACGCGTTCTCAAATTTCAAAATCATTCGCGCGCTATCACAAAAATGTCGCGCTGCGCTGCAGTGCGGCATAGCAAAATTCCATCGGGCGAACGCAATCCTTCCAAGGCGATTTGAGTTGGGTTAGAGAGGGTTCTCCGACTTCTCTCACCCGGAATTGCCATGGCCGCACCCAAGAAAAGCGTCGCAAAAGAATCAGGGCAGGAGAAGGCCGGCTCTCCCCCCGAATTCACCAAGGAGCAGGAGCTCAAGGCACTGCGGGACATGCTCCTGATCCGGCGCTTCGAGGAGAAGGCCGGTCAACTCTACGGCATGGGTGCGATCGGCGGTTTCTGCCATCTCTATATCGGCCAGGAAGCGGTCGTGGTCGGCATGCAAATGGCGCTGAAGCCGGGCGACGAGGTCATAACCGGTTACCGGGACCACGGCCACATGCTGGCCTGCGACATGGAAGCCAGGGGCGTGATGGCCGAATTGACCGGACGCCGCGGCGGCTATTCCCGCGGCAAGGGCGGCTCCATGCACATGTTCAGCAAGGAGAAGCACTTTTACGGCGGTCACGGAATCGTGGGCGCGCAGGTGTCGCTCGGCACCGGCCTTGCGTTCGCCAACCGCTATCGCGGCAACGATAACGTCAGCGTGACCTATTTCGGCGACGGCGCGGCCAACCAGGGCCAGGTCTATGAAAGCTTCAACATGGCGGAGCTGTGGAAGCTGCCGGTGATCTACGTGATCGAGAACAACCGCTATGCGATGGGCACCTCGGTGTCGCGCGCATCGGCCCAGCAGGATTTCTCCAAGCGCGGCGCCTCCTTCAACATTCCGGGCAAGCAGGTCGACGGCATGGACGTGCGCGCGGTCAAGGCCGCCGCCGATGAGGCCGTGGCCTGGTGCCGCGGCGGCAACGGCCCGATGATTCTGGAGATGCAGACCTACCGCTACCGCGGCCACTCGATGTCCGATCCGGCAAAGTACCGCACGCGCGAGGAGGTCGAGAAGGTGCGTCACGACCAGGACCCGATCGAGCAGGTGCGCAACCGCTTGCTGGCCGCAGGCGCCAGCGAGCAGGACCTGAAGGCGATCGACGCCGAGGTGCGCGAGATCGTCAACGAGGCCGCCGATTTCGCGCAGCACGATCCGGAGCCGGATCCGGCCGAGCTCTACACCGACATCTACCGCTGACCCCACCCGCGCAGACGAATTTCAAGACCGATTTCGGGAGCCGATATGCCCATTCAAGTGCTGATGCCTGCGCTGTCGCCCACCATGGAGAAGGGCAACCTCGCCAAATGGCTGAAAAAGGAAGGCGAGACCATCAAGTCCGGTGACGTCATCGCCGAGATCGAGACCGACAAGGCGACGATGGAGGTCGAGGCAACCGACGAGGGCACGCTCGGCAAGATCCTGATTCCGGAAGGCACCGCCGACGTTGCGGTGAACACGCCGATCGCCACCATTCTCGTCGACGGCGAAAGCGCCGCCGACCTCGCCAAGGCGCCGGCGGCACCAGCGCCGCAGCCGAAGGCCGCCGAGGCCGCGCCTGCCGAAGCCAAGGCGGAAGCGCCGCAGCCCGCGGCGAAGGCGCCGGCCGCGCCCGCGACCGAGCCGCTGCCAGATCCGGAAATCCCTGCGGGGACCGAGATGGTCACGCAGACCATTCGCGAGGCGCTGCGCGATGCGATGGCCGAAGAGATGCGCCGCGACGGCGACGTCTTCATCATGGGCGAGGAGGTCGCGGAATATCAGGGCGCCTACAAGGTGACGCAGGGCCTGTTGCAGGAATTCGGCGCCCGCCGCGTGATCGACACGCCGATCACCGAGCACGGCTTTGCCGGCGTCGGCGTCGGTGCGGCGATGGCGGGCTTGAAGCCGATCGTCGAGTTCATGACCTTCAACTTCGCCATGCAGGCGATCGACCAGATCATCAACTCCGCCGCCAAGACGCTCTATATGTCCGGCGGCCAGATGGGATGCTCGATCGTGTTCCGCGGCCCGAACGGCGCCGCCGCGCGCGTCGCCGCGCAGCACAGCCAGGACTACGCGGCGTGGTATTCGCAGATCCCGGGCCTCAAGGTGATCGCGCCGTATTCGGCCGCCGATTACAAGGGCCTGCTCAAGGCCGCGATCCGTGATCCCAATCCAGTGATCTTCCTCGAGAACGAGGTGCTGTACGGCCACACCGGCGAGGTGCCGAAGCTGGCTGATTTCGTGGTGCCGATCGGCAAGGCGCGGATTGCCCGCGCCGGCAAGGACGTCACCATCGTCTCCTGGGCGATGGGCATGTCCTATGCGCTGAAGGCCGCCGACGAACTCGCCAAGGAAGGCATCGAGGCCGAGGTGGTCGATCTCCGCACCATCCGTCCGATGGATACCGAGACCATCATCAACTCGGTGAAGAAGACCGGCCGCGCGGTCACGGTCGAGGAGGGCTGGCAGCAGAGCGGCGTCGGCTCCGAGGTCGCCGCGCGCATCATGGAGCACGCCTTCGACTATCTCGACGCGCCGGTGGCGCGCGTCTCCGGCAAGGACGTGCCGATGCCCTATGCCGCCAACCTCGAAAAGCTCGCTCTGCCCTCCGTCGCCGAGGTGGTCGCCGCCGCCAAGGCCGTATCCTACCGGTAACGCCGATGGCCGGTCCCAAGGAGCAGCCGCTGCCGCCTGACGTGATGGGCCGCGACGACGCCATCGAGGTGCTGCGCGCCTTCGTCGTCGACGGCGGCCTGTCGATCGCATTCCAGCGCGCTTTCGAGGAGCCGGACATGTGGGGGCTGATGCTGGTCGACATCGCCCGCCATGCCGCGCGCGCCTACGCGCGCGAGAGCGAATACACCGAGGACGAGGCGCTCGCGCGCATCGTCGAGATGTTCGAAGCCGAAATCGCCCGGCCGACCGACATGGGCCAAACCAAACCGCGGTCGCAACAAGGTCACTGACAATGCCGATCAATATTCTCATGCCCGCGCTGTCGCCGACGATGGAAAAGGGCAACCTCGCCAAGTGGCTCAAGAAAGAGGGCGACAAGGTCAAGTCCGGCGACGTGATCGCGGAGATCGAGACCGACAAGGCGACGATGGAAGTCGAGGCGGTCGACGAAGGCACGATCGCCAAGATCCTGGTGCCGGAGGGCACGCAGGACGTGCCGGTCAACGATGTCATCGCGGTCATGGCCGGCGACGGCGAGGATGTGAAGGCGGCGGCCAGCGCCGGAGGGGGCGCCGCACCGGCGGCGAAACCCGCCGAAGCGCCGAAGCCCGCCGCACAGGCCGCGCCGGTGGCGGCTCCCGCACCGGCGGCGGCGCCCGCGCCGAAGCCGGCCACAGCGGCGCCGCAGGCCGCTGCACCGGCCGCGCAGGCCAATGGCCACGCCCGGGTCTTCTCATCGCCTCTGGCGCGCCGGCTGGCAAAGGAAGCCGGCATCGATCTCGCCCGCATCATCGGCACCGGCCCGCATGGCCGCGTCATCGCGCGCGATGTCGACGAGGCCAAGTCCGGAAAGGGCCTGAAGGCGCCGGCGGCCGCGCCCGCCGGACCGAGCATCGCGCCGTCGATGTCGGACAAGCAGATCCTCGCGCTGTTCGAGCCGGGCTCCTACGAGGTAGTTCCGCATGACGGCATGCGCCGCACCATCGCGCAGCGTCTCACCGCCTCGGTGCAGAACGTCCCGCACTTCTACCTCACCATCGACTGCGACATCGGCAAGCTGCTCGCCGCGCGCGAGGAGATCAACGCCGCAGCGCCGAAGGACAAGGAGAAGAAGCCGCTCTACAAGATCTCGGTCAACGACTTCGTCATCAAGGCGATGGCGGTCGCGCTGCAGAAGATTCCGAACTGCAACGTCAGCTGGACCGAAGGCGGCATGCTCAAGCACAAGCATTCCGACGTCGGCGTCGCAGTGGCGATGCCGGGCGGCCTGATCACGCCGATCATCCGCAAGGCCGAGACCAAGACGCTCTCGACCATCTCCAACGAGATGAAGGATTTCGCCGCGCGTGCCCGCGCCCGCAAGCTGAAGCCGGAGGAATATCAGGGCGGCACCACCGCGGTCTCCAACCTCGGCATGTACGGCATCAACCACTTCACCGCCGTGATCAACCCGCCGCATGCCTCGATCCTCGCGGTCGGCACCTCGGAGGAACGTCCGGTGGTGCGCGGCGGCAAGATCGAGATCGCGCACATGATGAGCGTGACCCTGTCATGCGATCACCGCGCGATCGACGGCGCGCTCGGCGCCGAGCTGATCGGCGCCTTCAAGCAGCTGATCGAAAACCCCGTGATGATGATGGTGTGACGGGCATCCGCCATGTACGCGATCGTCGGTCCGTACGTCCTGCTCGCCGCCGTCGCCGTCGCGTTGCTCGTCGCGGTCAACCGCGACCTGATATCGACGATCCAGTTCAGGATCATGATGATCGGCGCCGCGGTGCTGGCGCTGGCGTGGTCCGTGTTCCTCGGTGCGGTATGGCGGGAGTACGGATGAATGGCCGGCACGGCTCGCACCCGCTGGCCCTGGATATCGCTGTTGCTGTCGGCCGCGCTGGTCTGCAATCCGGTCGGGTTCGATTTTCTGCACTCCGCGTTCTTCGCCGGCGAACAGCTGGCGCGGAACATCGCCCAGCCGATCGTGCTGACGGCCCTGGCCATCATGGCCCTGGTGATCGGGCTCGAATGGCTGGTCAGGTCATTGATCGCAAGAAGCCGCGCCCGCGGCGTCACACGTTGAGTTGAACGGGAGCCGCCATGGCCGACACATCCTTTGACGTCATCATCATCGGCTCCGGCCCCGGCGGCTACGTGACCGCGATCCGCGCGGCGCAGCTCGGTTTCAAGACCGCGATCGTGGAGAAATCCTATCTCGGCGGCATCTGCCTGAACTGGGGCTGCATCCCGACCAAGGCGCTGCTGCGCTCGGCCGAGATCTATCACTACATGCAGCACGCCAAGGATTACGGGCTGTCGGCCGACAACGTCTCGTTCGATCCGAAGGCGGTGGTGCAGCGCTCGCGCGGCGTCTCGAAGCGCCTCAATGACGGCGTCGGCTTCCTGATGAAGAAGAACAAGGTCACGGTGATCTGGGGCGAGGCCACGATCGACGCGCCCGGCAAGATCACGGTGAAGAAGTCGGCGGCCGAGGCGCCGAAGGGCGCCAGCGGCGAGGGCACCTATCAGGCCAAGCACATCATCGTGGCGACCGGCGCGCGGCCGCGCGTGCTGCCCGGGCTCGAGCCCGACAAGAAGCTGATCTGGACCTATTTCGAGGCGATGGTGCCGGAGCGGATGCCGAAGTCGCTGCTGGTGGTAGGCTCCGGCGCGATCGGCATCGAGTTCGCCTCGTTCTTCCACACCATGGGTGCCGACGTCACCGTGGTCGAGGTGCTGCCGCAGATCCTGCCCGTCGAGGACGCCGAGATCGCCGGGCTTGCGCGCAAGCGCTTCGAGAAGATGGGTATCAAGATTCTCACCTCGACCAAGGTAACAAAACTCGAGAAGAAGGCCGACAGCGTGGTTGCGACCATCGACGACGGCAAGGAGAAGCCGCAGGCGGTCGAGTTCGAGCGGGTGATCTCGGCGGTCGGGGTGGTCGGCAATATCGAGAATCTCGGGCTGGAGAAGCTTGGCGTCAAAACCGACCGCGGCTGCATCGTGATCGACGGCCTCGGCAAGACCAACGTTCCGGGCATCTATGCGATCGGCGACGTCGCGGGGCCGCCGATGCTCGCGCACAAAGCCGAGCATGAGGGCGTGATCTGCATCGAGGCGATCAAGGGCCTGCACCCGCACCCGATGGACAAGCTGATGATCCCGGGCTGCACCTACTGCAATCCGCAGGTCGCCTCGGTCGGTTTGACTGAAGACAAGGCCAAGGAAGGCGGCCGCGAGATCCGCGTCGGCCGCTTCCCGTTCGTCGGCAACGGCAAGGCGATCGCGCTCGGCGAGGATCAGGGCCTCGTCAAGGTGGTGTTCGACAAGAAGACCGGCCAGCTGCTCGGCGCCCACATGATCGGCGCCGAAGTCACCGAGTTGATCCAGGGCTATGTGGTGGCGATGAATCTGGAGACCACGGAAGAGGAATTGATGCACACCGTATTCCCGCATCCGACCTTGTCGGAAATGATGAAGGAAGCGGTGCTCGACGCCTATGGGCGCGTGCTGAATATCTGAGTGGCCGAATTTAGCTCGTCATGCGCGGGCTTGACCCGCGCATCCATCAAGCGAAAGCTTTTTTGCAGATGGATCGCCGGGTCAAACCCGGCGTTGACGAGCGGAAAGAGCCGTTGACGCAAGAAGCCTGAGAAAGAACAGAGCCAGTGAAAGACAACGACAACCTCACCATCGAACGCCCGACCTTTGTTACCCATCTCGAATGCGCGATGGAGGGCGATCACTATCCCGCGGACCAGGTGCACAACCTCTCCAAGGCCGGCAAGCCGCTGCTGGTGCGCTATGATCTCGCCGGGGTGAAGAAGGCGCTCACCAAGGATGCGCTGGCCGAGCGGCCCGCCGATCTGTGGCGCTACCGCGAGCTGCTGCCGGTGCGCAAATGCAAGGATATCGTCAGCCTCGGCGAGGTCACGACGCCGCTGATCCGGCTGCCGCGGCTTGGCGCCAAGCTTGGCGGCGGCGAGATCATCGTCAAAGACGAGGGGCGGCTGCCGACCGGCTCGTTCAAGGCACGCGGCCTGGTGATGGCGGTGTCGATGGGCAAGGCGCTCGGCATCAAGCACATGGCGATGCCGACCAACGGTAATGCCGGCGCGGCGCTGGCGGCCTACGCGACCTCCTGCGGCATCAAGACCACGATCTTCTGCCCGGCGGACACGCCGGAGGTGAATGTCAGCGAGATCGAGCTGCAGGGCGCCACCGTCTATCGTGTCAACGGCTATATCGACGACTGCGGCAAGATCGTCGGCGAGGGCAAGGCGAAGGTCGGCTGGTTCGACACCTCGACCCTGAAAGAGCCGTACCGGATCGAGGGCAAGAAGACGATGGGGCTCGAACTCGCCGAGCAGCTCGGCTGGGACGTGCCCGACGTGATCTTCTATCCGACTGGCGGCGGCACCGGCCTGATCGGCATGTGGAAGGCGTTCGACGAGCTCGAGAAGATCGGCTTCATCGGAAGCAAGCGCCCGCGCATGGTCGCGGTGCAGGCCTCCGGCTGCGCGCCGATGGTGCGGGCCTATGAGGCCGGCACCGAGCACGCCGCGCGCTGGGAGGACGCCCACACCATCGCTTCGGGCATCCGCGTGCCGCAGGCGATCGGCGACTTCCTCATCCTGCGCGCGGTGCGCGAGAGCAAGGGCTTTGCGATCGCCGTCGACGACGACAAGATCAGCGCCGCCCTCAACGAGGTCGCGCGCGAGGAGGGTCTGTTGCTGTGCCCCGAGGGCGCCGCGACCTATGCCGCCTACAAGGAGAGCCTCGCCGACGGCCGCGTCAGCAAGACGGACCGCGTGATGCTGTTCAACTGCGCCAGCGGCCTGAAATACCCGCTGCCGCCGATCACCCGCACGCTCGACCGGCACAAGCCGATCGACTTCTCGCAGTTCTGACGCCTCATCCGAAGGGCCATCTTGTCGAGAGGTGGCCCTTCAAAAATAATTGGAAACAAGAAAATTGAGGGAGAGCGTGATGCGGAAGCTGGTTCTGGCCGTGTTGGCGATGTTGGCGTTAACGGGGACCGCTTCCGCGGAAACCTATCCCGCGCACCCGATCACCATCGTGGTGCCGTTTGCTGCCGGCGGCCCCTCGGATGCGATGGCACGCATCCTCGGCGAGCGCATGAAGCAGTCGCTGGGCGAGGTGTTGCTGATCGAGAACGTGACCGGTGCGGGCGGCTCGATCGGCGTCGGCCGTGCGGTGCGCTCGGCGCCCGACGGCTACACCATCTCGTTCGGCCATCTCGGCACCCATGTCGCGAATGGCGCGATCTACAAGCTCGGCTACGACCTCGTCACCGATCTCGAGCCGGTGGTGCTGCTGCCGAGCAACCCGATGATCATCGTCAGCAAGAACGCCGTGCCGGCGAAATCGCTGAAGGAATTGCTGGAGTGGCTGAAGTCGCGGCCGGCGCCGCCAACCGCGGGCACAGCCGGCGCCGGCAGCGGCAGCCATATCGCCGGGCTCTATTTCGAGAACGTCTCCGGCATCAAGCTGCAATATGTGCCGTATCGCGGCACCGGCCCGGCGCTGAATGACCTCGTCGCCGGTCAGATCGACATCATCGTCGACCAGACCTCGAACTCGATCAACCAGGTCCGCGCCGGCAATATCCGCGCCTATGCGGTCACCGATTCCAAGCGGGTCGCGAATGCGCCTGATGTCCCGACGGTCGACGAGGCCGGCCTGCCGGGCTTCCACATGACGCTGTGGTCTGGCCTCTGGGTGCCAAAGGGTACCCCGAAGGAGATCGTGGCCAAGCTCAACGCCGCTGCGGTCGAGGCGATGGCCGATCCGGCTGTGCAGAAGCAGCTCGAAAACCTCGGCTTGCAGATGCCGCCGAAGGATCAGCTCACGCCGGGTGCACTCGGCACCTGGCAGAAGGCGGAAATCGCGAAGTGGTGGCCGATGATCAAGGCGGCGAATGTGAAGGTGGATTGAAGGCGCAACGTCGTCCCGGCGAAGGCCGGGACCCATTACCCCAAATGTCGGTTGCGGCGCGACGCTGGGGCCACGTTCCCGATCACAATCAAACGCGGTGGCTATGGGTCCCGGCCTTCGCCGGGACGACAGCGTCTTACTGCGACGGCATTGCCTCAGTCGGCGCCGCGTTGCTCTCCTGCGTCACGACGCGCTCGCCGTTCTTGGCCACTGCCGTGTCGGCATCCTCGAACCGCACCTGGTAGACCGCGAAATTCTCCATCACGCGCTGGACGTAGTTGCGCGTCTCGGAGATCGGGATCCGCTCCACCCAGTCGACCGGATCGACCTTGGGATCGCGCGGGTCGCCATAGGCCTTGATCCAGTCGCGGACGCGGCCGCGGCCGGCGTTGTAGCCGGCAAAGGTCATGATGTGGCAGTTGCGATATTCCGACAGCAAAGCGCTGAGCTCGGCTGCGCCCATCTGGGTGTTGTAGACGGGATCGGACACCATCCGGCTCCAGTCATAGCTGACGCCGAAGCGCTTGGCGGTGTCACGACCGGCTTCCGGCGTCACCTGCATCAGGCCGACGGCGTTGGCCGCCGACTTGTCGCGCTGGTCGAATGCGCTTTCGGTCCGCGCGATCGAGTAGGTCATGCTGCGCCCGATATCGGGCGCGATCGGCGTGTGCTTGGGAATGCCGATCACCGGGAAGGCGTAATGGTCGAAGGCAAAGCCGCGCGCGAGTGCGATCTTGCCGATCTGCAGCATGGCGCGGGCATCGTTGCGGCGGCCGGTCAGCTCGCCGAGCGCCTCGAGCATTCCGACATCGGTGCTTTCCTCGGCGAGGTCGGCTACGAAATAGAGCACGACGTCGGGCTCGCCGATCGCATAGAGCATATCGGCGGCGCGGACCCGCTCGTCGGCCGCCATGCTGCCGGCGCTGGCCGCCGGCGAGGGCGCGCGCAGCTCGACGCCACCATCACGGCCGAGCCTGGCCAGCGCGAGCTGACCGTAATAGGCCGTCGGGTAGCGCGCGGCGGCTTGGTAGTCGGCCCGCATCGCCGCGGAATTGCCGAGTGCCTCGGCGGCGCGACCACGCCAATAGGCGGCGCGCGCCAGCACGGTCGGGTTGGTCTGGCCCTCGTCGATATGCGCGAAGTGCGCCGCGGCGGTCTTGGCGTCGTTGAGATAACGCAGCGCGATCCAGCCGCGCATGAAGTGCATGTCGGAGCGGTAATAAGGATTGTCCGGCGCCGCCGCGGGCCGGATCACGTCATAGGCGGCCTGGTACTCGCCCTGGTCGAGCAGCTTGCGGGAGAGGATGCGGCGCTCGCGCCACCACTGGTCGGTGTCCTGCTGCGCCATCGTCTCGGGCTCAGCCGCGATCGTCACGCGCGCGGCTTCGTCGACCTTGTTCTTCGCGAGCAGCCACTGAATTCGGCACAGCGTGTAGCCGAGATCGCGGCGGGCCTCGGCCGGCACATCGTTGAGTGTGCCCTCTGCCTTGCTGGATTGTCCGCGGACCGCGACGCAGGCTTTCACGATCGCCAGATCGTCGCTGCCGAGCCGCTGTGCCGCGCGCTTCGCGCCGGCGTGATCCTTGGCGCCGATCCGCTTGTCCATGCGCGCGCGATGGTCGTCCCGCGTCAGCAGGTCCTTGAAGGCATCATAGGCGTCGCTCTCGGTGCGATCGGACAGTTCCTCCGAGCGCCAGGCTTCGCGCACCAGCCGGGTGGCGCCGTCGCGGTCGCCTTCGGCCAGCAGCGTGCGGGCGAGCGCGAACTTGCCCTTTGCGCTGATCGGCTGATCGAGGGTGAAGCCGTGCACCGTGGCCGGATCGCTGCGCTCCTGCCAGATCCGCGCTTCGGCGCGCTTGCGCAGCAGCGTGACGCTCGGCCAATCCGGATTGGCCGTCACGAATGCCGCGTAGCGGCTGAATGGCGCACTCGATTCCGAGTGGCGCAGCAGATACCACTCGACGAGTTTTCGCCCGACCGGGTCGGTGATCCTGGCCTGGATATCGGTCGCGTCGCTGGTCCTGCCTCTGCGCGCGGCGAGGATGGCGTCCCTGATCGTGGCGAGATCGCCCGACAGTTGCGGCCCGGCGGATTTCTCCGGCTCGGGCGCCTTCTCAGCGGATTTGGAAGGAGCGGATTTGGCCTTTGCGGATTTTCGTTTATCGGCGCCATGTCTGGCGTGCCGCCGCTTGCCGGAGGCACTCTCGCGCGCGGCCTTGGCGCCATGCGCCTTCTTGTCCCCGTGGCCGCTCTTGGCCTGGTGCTGATGATGCGGCTTGGCGGTCGCCTGGACCGGAAGCAGCGCGAGCGCGGCGGCGGTGGCGAAGCACGCCAGCGGACGTAGGCAACGGTTCATTCCCTGGTCCCCCCTGAGAAACCATGAGGCACAACAGAACGCGTCTTACGGCGGCATAACCGCCGCAGATTATCACTACCCTCGATTCTCGAGTCTTAATGCAGCTGCAACTCAACAGGGAAAACGCGGCGAAATATGGAATATGGCGTGTGGAACCCGCGGGAACCGGGATTTTCACGGGTAAAAACGGACAGGCCGCACTGTGCTTTGACCGGTTCCGCGTGAGTTGTATCGTCATAGCGAGCAAGCGTGGGGCTGCCGATGTCACTGCCACATCACTTTTCGCCGGCCGGTGCGCCATGACGGCTCGCCTCAGAACCATCCTCGACGGCGGCCGCTATTTCGAAGGCCCGCGCTGGCATCTCGGGCGGCTCTGGTTCGTCGATTGCATGGCGCGGACGCTTCTGAGCATCAGCCCGTCGGGCGAGTTGCAGGAGCATGCTGCGCTGACCGACGACACGCCGTGCGGGCTCGGCGTACTGCCTGATGGCGACATCGTTGTGCTGACGATGTTCAGGAAGCGGCTGCTGCGGTTTTCCGATGGAGCGCGGTCGCTGCATGCCGATCTCTCCGAGGTCGCGACCGGCACGATCGACGACATGATCGTCGACGGGCAGGGACGCGCCTATGTCGGCGATCTCGGCTTCAACCTGCCGCCGCCGGAGCGCCGCGGTGCCGTCGGCCGCATTGTCCTCGTGACGCCCGACGGCAGTGCGCGCGTCGTCGCGGAAGGCTTGCGCTTTCCCAACGGCATTGCCGTCTCCTCCGACCATCTCAGGCTCGTCGTTGCCGAAATGGACGGCGCAGTCTCGCCGATTACGACATCGCGCCGGACGGCGGCCTGAGCCTGCGCGGGCGGTTCGGCAGCATCAACGATCCCGACGGCATCTGCCTCGATGCCGACGGGGCGACCTGGGTCGCGTCTTTCACGGAAGATGCTTTTGTCCGGATCGATCGCACCGGTGTGGAATGTGAGCGCATCAAGATGCCCGGCCGCCGCGCGCTTGCCTGCGCGCTCGGTGGCGCGGACCGCAGGACGCTGTTCTGCCTGAGCGCGGAGACGTCCTACGAAGAGCTGCGCAAGGGCAGGTCCACGTCGCGGATCGATGTGGTCGAGGTCGACACGCCGGGTGATGGCTGTCCCTGACCCGACCGCAGGCGCGCCTCACCTCTTCTTTTTCTTCTCTTTCTTCCTCAGAATATCGGCCTGGCTCCTGAAGGCGCGGGCGAGGGAGCGCATCTGGTTGGCGACAATTGCGTCGGCCGTCGTCAATGCAACCCGCTCCGCGGTCTGCGCCTGCTTGCGAATTGCCTTGGCCATTTTCATGAAGGAACCAATCGTGCCGCGTCGTGCTGGTTCCTGCACGAGCGACCGCGGCTTGACGGCATCTCGGTGACTTGAATTTTGTTCTTGTTTCGTTCATATTGGCGCGCTCCGGGGGAGTGCCGCCATGGACGCCGAGCGAGACCGCGAAATCATCAGGCTGTGGAACGAGCTACGCCGGCTGCAGCGCGAGGGGCATCCGACGGCGGTGCTGGTCCGCCGGATCGAGAAGGCGCTCGCGGAACGCGATCAGGAGGCCGCCTGAAACTCCGGTCTTGCCGCGTCCCCTCTGCGCGAAAACGGTCTAGCGCCCGCCGTCTGGCCCCATGATTAGATTCGGCAGCCAGGTCGAGATCTCCGGAAAGAAGCAGAGCAACAGCACTGCGAACATCATCAGCAGCACGAACGGCAGCGTGCCCCAGATCACCTCGCTCAAGGGAATGTCGGGCGCGACGTTGCGGATGACGAAGATGTTGAGCCCGACCGGCGGATGGATCAGGCCCATCTCCATCACGATGGTCATGACGACGCCGAACCAGATGATGTCGAACTCGGCCGCGCGCAGCGGCGGCAGGATGATCGGCGCGGTCATCAGGATGATCGAGACCGGCGGCAGGAAGAAGCCGAGCACGATTACCATCACGAGGATCGAAAATAATAGCTCCCAGCGCGGCAGGTGCATGGCGACGATCGCTTCCGCCGCCGACTGCGAGATGTGCAGATAGCTCATCACATAGGAATAGAGCAGTGACATGCCGATGATCAGCATCAGCATGGTGGACTCGCGGATGGTCGATTTCAGGATCGGCGACAAGTCGCTGGGCGTCCACACGCTGTAGATCACGGCGATCAAGCCGAGCGCCAGGAGGCCGCCGAGGCCGGCGGTTTCCGATGGCGTGGCGTAGCCGCCGTACAGCGCGATCATCACGCCGGTCAGCAGCAGCACGAACGGGATCACGCGCGGCAGCGCGCTGAAGCGCTCGGCCATGGTGAATTCGTCATGCTGCAGGATCGCCGCATCCTTGCCGGTCGCGTCATAGACGGCGCGGGCCATGGCGTATTCCTTGCGGAAGCGGAACACGGCGTAGAGGCCGAACAACGTCACCAGCAGCAGGCCGGGGCCGATGCCGGCGAGAAACAGCCGTCCCAGCGATTTCTCGGCTGCGACGGCGAACAGGATCATCGTGATCGAGGGCGGCAGCAGGATGCCGAGCGTGCCGCCGGCGGCGATGATCCCCGCGGCAAAGCCGCCGGAATAGCCGCGCTTGCGCATCTCCGGGATGCCGGCCGAACCGATCGCCGAGCAGGTCGCCGGCGAGGAGCCGGCCATCGCCGCGAACAGGGCGCAGGCGAACACATTGGCGACGCCGAGGCCGCCGGGCACGCGGTGCAGCCAGGCGTGCAGCGCCGAATAGAGATCCTGGCCGGCGCGCGATTTGCCGATCGCGGCGCCCTTCAGGATGAACAGCGGGATCGACAGCAGCGTGATCGAGGCCATCTCCTCGTAGACGTTCTGCGTCACCGTATCGAGCGAGGCGGCCGGCATGTAGATCGCCATGAACACGACCGCGACGGCACCGAGCGCGAACGCGATCGGCATGCCGGAGAACATCGCAAACAGGGTGGCAAGTCCGTAGGAGATACCAATACCAAACACGGTCATCGGCGCGCGCCACCCGTCAGCGGAATGATGATTTGCAGGAGGATCTGCACGCAGAGCAGCGTCATGCCCAACGCCATCAGCACGTAGGGGATGGCGAGCGGCGGCGACCACATCGAGTTGGACACCTGGCCGTCGACATAGGCTTCATGCGCCAGGGTCCAGGACTTCCAGGCGAAGAAGGCGCAGAACGCGAAGCTCGCGACATCGACCAGCCACAGCCTGATGGCGTTGGCGCGCGCCGAGAGCAGCCCGACGAACGCCTCGATGCTGACATGGCCGCGCTGGCTCTGCACATAGGCCGAGGTCATGAAGGTGGCGCCGACCAGGAGGAAGACGGCCGCCTCGTCCTGCCAGTAGTTCGGGCTGTGGAACAGGGCGCGGCCGAGCACGCTGTAGCTCAGGATCACGCAGGCCGCGACCAGGGCGAGCGAAGCGAACACCCACGATGATGTTATTGCAGATCGACAGCGCGCGCCCAAGCAAGGCCACGGGCGTGTTGCCCGCGGCGCTGCTTGCGGTTTCGGCCTGATCCGTGACCGGACCATGCATCATGCGGCGACGTCGCTTGCGAGCTTCAGCAGGTTGGCGGCGGTGGCGGTCTTGGCGCCATAGTCCTTCCACGCGGTGTCGCGCGCGATGTCGCGCCATTTGCCGACGATGGTTGCATCGAGCGCGCTGACCTTGGCGCCGGCCTTCTCGTAGACCTTGGCGACTTCGGTATCGTCGTCCTGCGCCCCCTTGCGGCCGAACGCCTCGAGCTCGGTGCCGACGGCGAGGATGATGTCCTGCTGGTTCTTCGGCAGCTTGTCGAAGATCGCCTTCGACATCATCAGCGGCTCCAGCATGAACCAGTAGGAGGCGCCGGCGCCCGAGGTCAGCGACTTCGCGACCTCCTCGAGGCGGAACGAGATCAGGCTGGTGGAGGAGGTGATGCCGGCGTCGCAGGCGCCGGTCTGCATCGCGGCGTAAAGTTCGTTGGACGGCACCGACAGCACGGCGGCGCCGGCGGTCTGCAGCACCATGTCCATCTCGCGCGAGCCGCCGCGCACCTTGAGGCCCTTGGCATCTTCAGGCGCCACGATCGCCTTGGAGCGGCTGGCGACGCCGCCGGCCTGCCAGACCCAGGAGATCAGCAGAATGCCCTTGTCGGCGAGGAAGTCGGTCAGCGCCTTGCCGACCGGCTCCTTTTTCCAGCGCAGGCCCTGATCGTAGGTGGTGACGAGGCCAGGCATCAGGCCGATATTGGTCTCCGGCAATTCGCCGCCGGCATAGGGCATCGGATACAGGCTGAGGTCGAGCGCCCCCTTGCGCATCGCCGAGAACTGCGCGTTGGTCTTGATCAGCGACGAGTTCGGGTAGACCTCGGCGGTCAGCTCGCCGCCCGAGCGCTTGGCGACCTCGGCCGCGAACATCCTGCACAGCCGGTCGCGGAAGTCGCCCTTGTCGATGGTGCCGCCGGGGAACTGGTGCGAGATCTTCAGCGTGGTCGCGGCATGCGCGGTCCCGATGCCCATCCGCAGGACGGCGGGTGCGGCGAGGGCGGAAGCGAGGACGTGGCGGCGTGTGAGCATTGTTCTCCCCTGAGAGCTTCTTGAGTGGCTGTTAGGCCGGCGCGGAGCTTTAGCTTAGCCGGTCTTCGCGTGAATATTCTCTAGTCTGATAGTTCGAGGCGCCCTGATAGTGCGAGCCGATACGCCGCTGCAAGTCCTGACGTTAAAGTCCTGACGTTCAAGCCTTGCCGTTGCTGCGGCGCACACAGCCGCGCGCCGGCCCGTGGCTATTCAACCGTCGCGCGACCATCCGTCGGGGACCGCGCCGCGCCGCTTCAAGAATTTGTTATTGGAGGTAACGACGGCCGGCGCAAGTGCGTCGAGTAGAGAGCGGCAAGTCGTCGCGCTCACATTCGACCACACAAGGGATCATCACCATGACCACCAAGACCCGCCTCGGCCTTTCCGCCGCGCTGCTCTCGTTCAGCCTGGCGCTGGCGCCCGCCGCCTTCGCTCAGGACAAGATGGGCAAGGATGACGCGATGAAGAAGGAAGACTCGATGTCCAAGGATGCCATGAAGAAGGACGGTGGCATGATGAAGAAGGACGATGCCATGAAGAAGGACGGCGGCGCGATGATGAAGAAAGACGACGGCATGAAGAAGAACTGACTGCCGTCATCGCCCGCTGTCCGCAGGCCCGCTGCTCTGGCGGGCCTGGTTGCGCCTTAAGTGGTGTTGACACTTATCGCATCCATAGGACGATTGCAGCGAGCGTGACGATGGCTCGGTAATTTCGGGCGGTCTTTTCGAAGCGGGTTGCGACGCGACGGAACTGCTTGAGCTTGCTGAAGCAGCATTCCACGAGGTGGCGCTGGGCATAGAGATGCTTGTCGAGCGGATGTTTGAGGGCTCGCGAGGGGTTGTTGGGGATGACGGCGATCGCGCCTTTGGCTGCGATGGCCTGGCGCAAATGATCGGCGTCATAGGCTGCATCGGCCATGACGACCTCGGCGGGCAATCCCTCGATCAACGTGGCGGCTTGCGGGGCATCGCCCTTCTGGCCTGCGGTGAGGGTGAACCGCACGGGACATCCCAAACCTCGAACGGCCATATGTATCTTGGTGCTCAAGCCGCCGCGCGAGCGCCCGATCGCTTGATCTTCAGACCCCCTTTTTTTGCCCCGGCGGCGTGCTGATGCGCCCGGACGATGGTGGAATCGACGATCAAATATTCGAAGTCCGGATCATCGGACATCGCCTCGAAGATCCGCAACCAGACACCCTTGGTGCTCCATCGACTGAAGCGCCGGAACACGCTGTTCCAATCCCCAAACGCCTCCGGAAGATCACGCCAGGGAGAGCCCGTGCGAACGATCCAGAGCACCCCTTCCACGAACATCCGGTTGTCGCGTCCGGTCGAACCTTTCTGGTCGGGCCGGCCAATGATGAGCGGCGCCATGCGCTCCCAAGCCGCGTCGCTCAACACCAAACGATCCATCACACCCAAGGCCGCCTCCCAAAAGAAGCCTTGAATCTGATTTGGCCTCAAAAGGGAATCCCTAGAGTCCACACCGCCTAGCGCTTCTTCTTGCCGCGCTCCTTGCGTGCCGCGTAGCGGGCATCGCGCTTGGCCTTCTGCTCGGCGAGCAGCGCCTCCCCGCGGGCGGCTTCCTCTTCCTTCTCGCGCGCAATGCGCGCGGCCTCGGCGGCGGCGGCCTCTTCCTCGCGGCGCTTCTGCTCGGCCCTTTCGGCCTCACGGGATTCCTTGGCCTTGGCGCGGCGGTCGGCGATCGCCGCGCGCTCCTCGGCACGTGCCTTCACAGCGGGATCGTCAGCTCCCGGCTGGGCGCGAAACTTGTTGAGGAGGTTTTGCCGCGCCTGCAGGGCCGCTTTCTGGCGGTCGGCAAAACCCGGTTCCTTGAAGCCACTCATAGAGGAAGCCTTGCTGCTTTCTGTTCGGGTGATGGATGGGGTTGGTTCGGCGTTTTCAATAAGTGAATGGCGGCGAAATTGCCAGTGGCGAACGGAGGGCTGTGGAGCAAGGGAGATATGAGCCAGCGTCAAGCGGCCATCGTTCGCGCTCCGCGGGCGCGTGGTGAGTGGCTGGTCACCAAGGGCTGTTGAACCAAGGGCTGTTGAAAAGTTCAGCCGCGCTGGAGGTGCTCGCGTCGTCCGTTACCCAGGACTTTGGCGACCGTCTCGGCGGTCATCGCGCTCCGGTCCGAGGCGCGCTGGGCTTCCAGCCTGTCGCGCGCCTTTTCGGCGATCAGTAGGCTGATCAGCCGCTGCCTGCTGCTCTCATCGACAGCCTCCGAGAGCAACTGCCTGTAACGCTGATAGTCGTACGTCGTTGCTTCTTGTTCGCTCATCGGCACGCCCCGCACACGCGCTCCACTTCAGCGAGTAGTTTTTCGCGAGTCGCCCCTGGCTCGCAACGGAATTGCGGTGCCGACCGCCGCGGCCGTGCATTTCGTTGTGCGACTGTTGCAGAATTGATCGCACGCAACCGTGCAAAGGGTCATGATGCGGACCGTGGCAATCGGGAACTGAAGCTCGCATGAGCGAATCCGACGACGGAGGCAGCAGAAGGGGCGCGCTGATCGGACTGCTGGTCGCAGCGGTCATGCTCGCGGTCGGCCTCTGGCTCGCGCATGACCTGACGGCGGCGAGCAAGATGCAGGACTGCCTGATGTCGGGCCGGACCAACTGTAATGTGATCGAGCCGGCGCGCTGACGCCGTCTTGCGGCAGTGCAATATCGATCCCACATCAAGCCCAAAGACTCGGGCTGAACTGTTTGATCCCGGTTGTGATTCCGATCACACGCGGACGGGCGGGCTGCCTCGACTCCTGGAGATCGGCGGGAACCAAGGCCATGATGTCCAAGCTGTGGTCCGGAAAGGGCGCGGCGCTGGCTGCCGCAGGCGCGGCGGGTGCCGTTTTGGTGGCGTATCTATCCCTGACGCTGGCGTCGCCCGAGCCGGTGTCCAATGCGGCGCTGGGGCCGGAATGGCAATGCAGCCGGGTTGCCTTCGTGCTGACCACCTGTACCCGGGGGACCGAGGCGGAACGCGAGGCTGAGGCCAAGCCGGAGGGCGAGGTCAAGGCGATCCCGGTGGGGGCGAAGGACGACTGTCCGCCAGAACTCTAGCGCCGTATTTCAAGTCATTTCTTGGTGGTACCGCGCGGCTTGATCGACAGGCCGAGGCGCATGGCCATCTTCTTGATCCGCTCCGGCGAGCGGCCGGTCGCCTTCACGACCTCCTCCAGCGACTTCGAGGAGCGTGCCAGTTCCATCAGTCGTCGGTCCTCCTTGAACGACCACCGCGGCTTTCGGGCCATCTTGTTGGTTTCCTTGTGCATTGCTGGGCAACAAAGCCGCCAGGCGGGGTCGCCTGACGGCCTTGCCGGTGTGGGCCCGGACCTTGGGGAAATGTCCGGTGGATAAGCAATACTGCTTCCGAATAAGGCCGCAATTGAAACCGGAATTTAACCTAACCCATCAAGGTTACTTGCAACGTTACTTGGATACAGCGTGGCAGGAGGCCTTATGCGCAAGGTCGCCATTTTGAGTGCCGCAGCATTTTTACTGTCCGGTTGCTGGTCCGACCCGGAGGTTACGGGATCGACCAACAGCTGTGCGGCCAATCTTTACAGTCAGTACAATCCCAAGGTCATGGATCAGTGCGTCAACGCCTGTATCAAATGTGACCGCGGCAACGTGACCACCTGCACGACCTCCTGCACGCTGAAGGGCGCGCGGTGATTGATCCGCGCACCTGATGCCGGCGAGGCCTCGTGGCGTCACGTCAGCGGGCCGCCTTGCGTGGCGCGATGATCGCCTTTATCGCGTCTGGGCAGCGGCGCCGTCGGCGCGCCGGACACTGAGAGCGTGGAACGGGGCGCGATGAGCGGGCTTTCCTATGTCGCGGTCGACTGGGGCACCAGCAGCTTCCGGCTCTGGCTGATGAGCGCCAGTGGCAAGGTGCTCGGTGAGCGCCGCAGCGATGAAGGCATGACCACGGCCGCCACGACCGGCTTTGCGCCGGTGCTACAATCGCATCTCGATGCGCTGGGCGCGGCGGCCGATTTGCCGGTCGTGATCTGCGGCATGGCCGGCGCGCGGCAGGGCTGGGTCGAGGCCGGCTATATCGATACGCCGGCGCATCTGACGGACATCCTCAACGGCGCCGTCGTGGTCAGCGGGCAGGCGCGCGAGATCCGTATCCTGCCCGGGATCGCGCAGCGCGATACCGCCGCGCCCGACGTCATGCGTGGCGAGGAGACCCAGCTGCTGGGGGCGCTCGGCTTGAACGCGCCAGGCGAGGCTCTCGTCTGCATGCCGGGAACGCATTCCAAATGGGTGAGGGTCCGCGGCGGAACGGTCGAGGGCTTTGCGACCTTCATGACCGGAGAGTTGTTCAGCGTGGTGGCGCGCGACACCATCCTTTCGCATGCCGTCGCCGGCGCCGAGGAAGCGGTTGATGGCGATGCGTTCCGCGCGGCTGTCGCAGCGGCATTCGCGGCACCGGCGCTATCGGCCAATCTGCTGTTTCGCGTGCGATCGCGGCAGCTGCTGTTCGGCGGCAGCGCACAGGCCGCGCGCGAGACGATCTCGGGCACGCTGATCGGCGTTGAGCTCGCGGCCGGCCTTGCGGAGCGGGAGCAGGGAGCGCCGGTTACGCTGATTGCCTCGGGCCGGTTGCAGCGGCTCTATCAGATGGCGCTCGAAGCCCTTTCGATTCCGCTCGATGCCGTGGACGCGGAGGAGGCGGTTCGCCGAGGCCTCGCCGGCGCGGCGGCGACGATCTGGAAGAAGTGAGGGATCAACGCATGAGTATTCCGTTTCCGCCGATGAAGCGGCCGCTGGTCGCGATCCTGCGCGGCGTCAAGCCGGACGAGGTCCCGGGCATTGTCAGCGCGCTGCTCGACGCCGGCATGACTGCGATCGAGATTCCGCTGAACTCGCCCGAGCCGTTCCGCTCGATCGAGATCGCGGCGAAGCGCGCGCCGGCCGATGTCCTGATCGGCGCCGGCACGGTGCTGACCGCAGCAGACGTCGATCGCCTGCACGACGTAGGCGGCCGCCTCATGGTGTCGCCGAATGTCGATGTCGAGGTGCTGGCGCGTGCGCGGGACCACGCGATGATCACGATGCCCGGCGTGTTCTCGCCGACGGAAGCGCTGCTCGCCGTGCGCGCGGGGGCGTCGAGCCTGAAATTCTTTCCGGCCAGCGTGCTCGGTGCCGCCGGCATCACCGCGATCCGCGCCGTGCTGCCGCCGGATGTGATGATCGCCGCGGTCGGCGGCGTCTCGGACCAGAATTTCGCCGAGTATGTGAAGGCGGGCATTCGCGCCTTCGGTCTCGGCAGCAGCCTCTACAAGCCGGGCATGACGGCCGCGGATATTGCGATCAGGGCAAGGGTGACGATCGAGGCGTATGACAGGGCCGTGGCGGGCGCCGGCTAGACCAAAGCAAGCGCGCTAATCGTCCCGCCTGCCGCCGTCGATCACCCTGAACAGCGGGGCCGCCTCGCGCGGATTCTCGAGCAGCTCTTCGACCATGGCGATCGCGGCCGCGACGTATTTCCCGGTCGCGGCGTCCAGCGGACGTTCGGCTTCGTCCGAGAGCGCGAGCTTTGCGCCTTCGAGCAGCTTGCGGGTGCGGACGGCGGACTCGTCGCCGGCGGTGAGGGCGGCGCGCGCGATCGATCGCAGCACGAACAATTCGCCCTCCAGCCGCAGCAGGCGGTCGTTCAGCTTGCTCAGGACGGTGTTCAGGTTCCGCATGACGCGCTCTCCGGGCATTGGACCCGTCTTCCATACACGGTCATTCCTGACGAAATTCTTGTGACGACCACGCACCATTTGGTTGGTTGAATGGCATCCCGGATCTCCTCATGTTCCCGGCGGCCCGGGCGTTGCCATTTGACGAAGGCGTCGATGGCCCTAATAGAATGGCCGCGGTCCGACGCCGCCCGGGAGGCGCGTCAGCTTCACCCCATCACGACGAGGGAATAGATATGAGGATTGCCGTCGAAACGACCGTTGCCGCGCCGATCGCGGATGTCTGGCGCGCCTATACGACGCCCGACGACATCAAGCAGTGGAACGCGGCTTCCGACGATTGGCACACGACCGCCGCGACCGTCGACCTGCGCGCCGGCGGCGCCTTCTCGTCGCGGATGGAAGCCAAGGACGGCAGCGTGGGGTTCGATTTCGCCGGCACCTACACCAGGGTCGAGGAGCTCCGTCTGCTCGAATATTCGTTCGGCGATCGCAGCGCGCAGGTCACATTCACGCCGGAGACCGGCGGCGTCAAGGTGCAGGTCAGCTTCGATAGCGAGGATACCCATTCGGTCGAGCAGCAGCGCGGCGGCTGGCAGGCGATCCTGGATAACTTCAAGCGTTACGTCGAAGCAAAGCGGCGGTCCTGATCCGGCGACTGGAGGGCTGCGTGACGCTGAAGCGACCGCGCGCGGCGATGCCGGCGAGCATCCGCCGCGAGCTCGATGCAACCGGACTGATGCGGGCGTTCAAGGCGCGCCCGCCGTATCAGCGCACCGACTACCTGCACTGGATCGGCCGCAGCGTGCGAACTGCAACACGGCGCAAGCGGATCGACCAGATGCTGGCGGAATTGAAGGCCGGTGGAGTGTATATGGGAATGGGCATCGGTCGAGCAAACCAAAGTGAGACTCTCGCGGCGTGATCGCTGCGCGCTGTGCGTCCTCATCGCTCGCTTGATGTTTTGGTCGTGCGAATCCTCGTCGAAGAAAAAGTCGATCTCGGAATCGTCCATCGCGGTCCTGAAAAACGACCGACGCGCGCACTCACGATCTTCTAGCGAAGCATTCTTGGATTAAGAAATTGCGAAGCGCGCCGCCGGCGCTCACGGGCAAGTGGAACCTGCAATCGCACGAACGGAAAGCGATCAGTCCCTCAATCGCCGCCGGAACTTTGTTCACGCACGGAGAACTACGGAATCGTTTCGTGCGCTGAATGATAAAAACGGCGAGTGATTTCACGGCACACGGCGAACATCGAAAAAGAAAGGCCTCAGCGCGTGGGCCACGCTGAGGCCAAGTAGACACTTTGGTCGTGAGGCACCGTCGCCGGCGCCTCGGTGCCTAACCTATCTTTGTTTCTGTGTTTCCAAATGGCCCATTTGGGCCATGCCGCGTGATAGCCAATTTGGGACATGCGCCGCTGGCACAAAGTGTGCACACATGGAGCTGTCAGGATTTTGCATCACCTTCCTGGGGCTAGGGCCAGCGCCGTCCGCATGTATTTCAAGCGGACGGCGTTGTGCATTTGGGCGACCGCGCGGGCCATGGCCCGGCTGCGCTCAGGGTCAGCGGTCCACCGGCCGAATCTCGAGGCTCTCGATTTTCAGGGGCGGCGTTGAGGGGACGTTCTGCTCGTTCAACGGATGCAGCGTGATCGGCGTATTCGTGCCGCCGGCGAGAACGTTGACGCCGGCGCCGTCGGCATGGGCGTAGCCGCCGGCGAGATCGTCGCTGCCAAGCCACGGCACCGGCGCCATCACCTTCCAGGTCATGGCGACTTCTTGATCTCCGATCAAAACACCGAGGTTGCGGATGGCCGCGACATAACGACCGTCCGGCGTGCTATCGACGTGCAGCACGCAATTGAGGTTGGTCACCGGACCCACAACGAACCCGGTATCGGGTCCGCCGCGACACTCAAGCGTTCCGGCCTGCACCTGCTGCGCATTGGCGGCTGCGAGCGGCGCAGCGAGAACCGCCGCACCACACACAGCAGAGGCGATCGAACGGCTTGTCATACGCATGGTGCCGGACAACGCGGATCGGCGCGCAATCGGCCCATTCCCCGCGAGCGGCCTTCGTTTGTGGTTAAGAGAGCCTTAGAGATGGGTTTGATTGCTGCCGACGGTCGACGTTCGCGAGCGATCGGCCAAGAAGACGACGATCAAGCAACGGCGATCCTTTTTCATCGCCGTGCCGGCTGACACCTCGATTGTGTATCTATCGCCGTCGAACGAGCGTGCTTGATTTCCAGGCAGGAGAGTAACGGGGCGAGGCAAAGGACCAGTCCTGGCGCTGACGCCAAGCCGTTCGGATCACGGCGGTGAGCCTGTCCCGAAAAATTACGCCGCCGGGCTCGAAATGCATTGTCCCGGCGGCGCCTGTTCGAATCTGGGCCCGCAATCCCAGTCATGTTTGTGTCTGCAAAACCGGCGCCAAGGTTCGAGCGCCCCCGTAATCATACGGGGACTTGGGGGCCCGCGATGGATTGGTGTTGGCTGCGTGTGTGCTGGCGAAGGTCCGATTGTCCGGGTGATCCAAGCCGCGGCGCGAGAACGGCTGATCGCCACCGATGCTCCGCCCGCTCAGATATGATGCTCGAGCTTCCGCATCTCCTGCAGGCGAGCCAGGCAGAAATCCCGATACAATTCGTTGATGAAATCCCACATGACCTAATCCCCTTGGTCCAATGCCGGGACACTACGCCGGGTTTGTTTCCGGCCGGCTTCGCGGCTTGCGGAAAATGGTTTCATCGAGGAGGGAGGGTGGCGATCCCGGCAGGATTCGAACCTGCAACCCGCGGAGTAGAAATCCGCTGGAGGCTGAGTCTTATCAATGGCTTAGTCGCGGCGTGTTGCGCTGGTGTTGCGGTCGGCGAATCAGGTGAACATCGGAGCAGTTGACGGGCAAATCCTCGGCTTGGGGGTCATTACCCTACCAAGCGTCCGAGGAAACGCCCCGACCCCCGCTAAAACCGCAAAACCCGCTTCACCCAAGGCCGCCCTAGAGGCGGCCTACGTGTTTCCGAGAAGCCGTGTCTGGACGCTCTCGGCGGCCTTCTGATCGGCGTCTGCGTCCGCGAACAGATGGCCGTACACGTCGAAGGTCACCTTGATCGAACTGTGCCCCATGAGCCGCTGGATCTGCTTCGGATTGTAGCCGTTTTCGATCCACAGGGAGGCGCAGGCATGCCGCAGCGAGTGCATCCCGTACTTTCCTGACACGACCGTCTGAGGCTCCCCAGCTTCGTCCAGAAGCGGCTTGCCGGCCGCATCCAGCACAGATCGGGTCTCCGAGAGGCCGGCCGCGATAAGTATCGGATCTAGGCCGCGCTCGATCAGGTTTGAATGAGACTCCACCTTGCCCAAACCGTTGGGAAAGGCCAGGTCGAGCACCTTTACGGGCTCGCCGCTTGCGTCCTTTTTGCCGGTATCGCGCTTCGGGCACACCAGCTTCCATTCACGGAGCGCGTTCAGGACGAGAGGCGGGCAGGGGATCGACCGATAGCCGGACTTGGACTTGAGCTTTCCGATCCTGTGCGAGGCGTCCGCCCGCTGCGCGACGTTGATCTGCTTGGCATCAAAATCAATGTCCAACCAGCGGAGGCCGCGCAGCTCACTGGCGCGTAGACCGTTAAAGATCGCCACTAGGATCAAAGGGCGCCAGCGGCCATGTGCTCCGGCAATGATCGCCTGCAGCTCTGCTTTAGTGGGAATGACCGGGCGGGGGTCGTCGCGATCTGGCAGGTCCAGATCTATTCCGGCCGTGGGCGCCGTGTTGGCGAGACCGCGGCGCCTGGCTTCCTTGAATATGCCCCCCAATGACCGGACAACGCGCTTGATCATCTCGCCCGATCGCCCGTTGTCGCGGAGCTGATCGGCGAAAGCGTTCACGGCCGGGACGGTGATTTCGGAGAGCTTCTTGGCGCCGATAAGCGGCACAATGTGCAGGTTAACGTGCTCCTCGTACTGCTTAACCGTCATGGGCTCGAGGCCCTTGTCGTTGCAGCGCTTGATCCAGAGGGTCGCGGCAGCCTTGACGGTGGGGGAGACGCTTCCGGGCGTATGCGTGCCGCGTGACACGTCATAGCGGGTCTCGTCCAACCAAGCTTCAGCATCGGATTTGCGTTCGAAAAGCTTGGCCCGGCGCTTGCCGCCGCCGTCTACGTAGGACGCCTGCCAGCGGATCAGACCGGACGGAAGCTTGCGTTTGCGGACCGTGGCCATATCACTTGCTCCCCTTAGAATTTACCCGTTCAATTAAGCGACCAAGATCAATAAGGCTGTATGCATCTGCCGACCTTCGACCCAGAACCAGCGGGAGCTTGGACAGGGGGGCGCTGGTCATCTGCCATTCGCGATCTCCCAGAGACCTGATCATCACCAAGAAAAAGGGTTCAGCTCCGCTCTTCTTGAGATGTTTGCGGGCGTCCTCAAGCTCCGCGCGGGCGTCTTCCAACTGAGGAGCCACCGCGACCGCCTTCATCCCTGCAGCATCAGTCAAGAACTGCAGCAACACTGCGCTTTCCATTGAGGCTGCCGAGTACAGGCGGGCACGGCCGGTTCCGGGATTGAGTTCGCCCTCAGGAGTGAGAAGGCGCTCCTTCGTCCAGTTGCGGATGCGCGTAATTGCCTCGCGCAGGTCCTCCTCGGGCTTTTTCACGATTTCGGCGATGTCTGAGACTGTAAACATTTATAGCCATTCGTTGAGGGTCGCAGTCAAAGGTACCCTATAAAGATTATTTTCACCCTTGTAAAGGATCAAAATAATCTTTATATCAGCGATAAGGATGAAAATGATCCTTATTCAACGAAGAGGATGATTATGGAGATTGCGGACGACCTTCTGCGCGGGGTTAAGCGCATTTCGGCCTTCATCAATGAGGACGAGCGGGCCACTTACCACAAGCTTTCAACGGGCAAGCTGCCTGGGGGGAAAGAGGGAAATCAGTGGATTGCCTCCAAGTCTGTGCTGCGTGACCACTACGCCAGCATCACTCGGGGTAGGGCGGCTTAATCGATGATCGCAAACAATCAAAACCGGGCCACCGAGGAGTGCCCGGCCCACAAACCGCCACGGCTGATCGCCTCCATTGCCAAATCTGGCCGCGAGGAATTTCGGATCACCCTGAAGAGCTACAGTGACGGCGTGGCTAGGGCCGAGATTCGCATTTTCGAACGACGTCGCGACCGCGACTGGGAAGCGACGCCGCGCCATCTTGTGATCGGGGTCGACTATCTCTTGGGAATAGTTGAGGGCGCGTTGGAAGCGTACGCGGCGCTGAAAGCGGAGGCCGCGTAATCCAGATGGCCGAAAAAGAAAAGGGCCGCCGAGAGGGCGACCCGATTCCGAATGATGTCTGGCGAGACACTTCGGATTCTAAGGTACCTCTTCTCAAACTTCAAGTCGCATGCCTCACGCGGCGAGCCGCGGTGTCGGCGGCTATGGCGTCGATCCTTGTGCATCACCTGCATGGCGAGGTGACGCGATGAAGGGCGGGAGAAAATCTCGTGACAAGGGCAATCGCGCCGAGCGTGCGATCGTCAAATTTTTTCAAGATCGCGGTTTTGCAGCTGAACGCGTACCGCTCTCAGGATCTGCGGGCGGCTCCTATTTGGGTGATTTGACGGTCCCCATTGTCGGCGTTGACCGCGTCATTGAGGTCAAAGCCCGAGCTGATGGCTTTAAGGAGCTTTATCGCTGGCTGATTGACCGGGACATGCTGATTGTCCGAGCTGATCGCAGCGAGCCGTTGGTTGTGCTGCCGCTCAAGCTGGCCGCTGAGATCGCCTCTGCGGCCGACAAGAACAAGCTGCGGATCGAGCGCATCATCATCCAGCCCGGAGATGATGCACTATGAATCATCGCCTAATGGTCTCTGATCCAATCATCCGCACCCAGCTACAGCTCGCCGGCCTCAGGTTCATGTGGAGCCGCGCACGATGGCTGGAAAGCGAAGCGAGGCATCTAGGCCTCGGCCTGAAGAGTGGCGCGCTCACCTCAAGGCAGGTTGATGCGAGACTCGAGGAGATGGGAGCGCTTGATCTCGTGTACCCCGAACTCATGGGGTGCCGAGAATGACCCTTCATGCTTTTGACGTCGAGCGTGAAGGCCATCCCCAATTCCGGCGGACCAACACCAACGATCTCATGGCGCAGGCCTTCGCGCCGCTGAAGGCCATCGTGCCGGGTTACGTGTACGGCGGCTTCACCATTCTTGCCGGCAGGCAAAAGCTTGGCAAAACCTGGCTTGCGATCGATTGGGCCGTTGCCGTTTCCACAGGCGGTGTAGCTATGGGGGCCATCGATTGCGCCCAGGGCGACGTCCTGTACGTTGATTTGGAGAACGGGCCGCGGAGAATCCAGGGTCGCATCAGGGCCCTATTTCCGGAAGGGCAGTCGCTCCCCGATATGTCACGGCTCGAGTGGGTGACCGAGGCGCCTCAACTCGATCGGGGTTTCATCGATCGCTTGGAGCTGTGGCGAGCCTCAGTGCGAAAACCTCGCATGGTCGTCATCGACGTGCTCCAACGGATCAAACCGCCGGGCAACAAGAACCAGAACGCCTACGAGAGTGATTATTCGACGTGGGCGCCGCTGCAGAAGTGGGCAACCAAACACGGCATTGCTGTGCTGGGGCTGCACCATCTGAAAAAGGGCGGAGCCGACGATCCTCTCGAGGCGCTGTCAGGCTCGAATGGATTGTCGGCATGCGCTGACACCACGATCGTGCTCAATCAAGATCAGAACGGCAAAACACTCTACGTGCGAGGCCGCGACATCGAGGAATGCGAGACGGCCGTTACCTTCGTTATCGGTAGGTGGTCCATCGTCGGTAACGCCTCCGACGTCCGTCGATCGGGCGAACGGGCCGTTATCTTGACCGCTCTGACCGATAACGCTGGGCCTATGACGCCCGCCGAACTCAGTGCCGCAACGGGCAAACCCAGCGCAAATATCCGCCAATTGCTGTTCAAAATGGCCAAATCCGGCGAGGTCTACAAGGTCGGAGGGGGCCGTTATTGGCTCTCTGCTATAGAACCCAGTAACAGCGATAACGCCGATAACGGGAGCCGCTGAAGATCACAGCCGTTATCACTGTTATCGGGGATTGTCTCTTAGGAGGCGATCAGGCCAAAACCAACGGCTGCCCGCGACGCACGTCTGCAGTTGTTGCTCTGGCAACTATTCGCAAATTGGCGGTGAGTATCGGATATTGCATCCGTGGGTCGCGAAATCGGTGAGTCATCTCAGTGTCTTGCAAGGCGTGTTGCTGCCGTGTTGCGTCGATTGTAGACGTTTGTAATCGCGGCTGTTGAAGCGCTACGGATTATCGCGCTACATTGTGTGCATCGGCTTCGCCCGATGTGCCCATGGCCGCGCAAGCGGAGCGGGCTTTCCACGGATGTACTGGAAAGTCACGCTGCCCATGGGCGTCACACGCTCCACACGCTGTCAGGTCTGCCGCCATCAAGAGCGATGGCGCATTGAGCTATTGCGCGCTGGCGGAGCCTCTCTCGATAGCCTGGCCGAAAAGTTCAGCGTCGAGCGTGACGCGATCTGGCGCCACTGGAACAAGCACGTCTCCGAAGAGACCAAGGCAACCTACCTCGTCGGGCCGGCACAGCTAGCCGAGTTGGCAGAGAAGGCGGCAAGCGAGGGCGACAGCGTCCTCGACTATCTGCGCATGGTCCGCACGGTGCTGTCCGGCCAGCTCGCGACTATGAACGAGGCAGGCGACGGCCGCGGTGCAGCCCTGGTCGCGGGCCGGCTGGTCTCCACCCTCGAGACGATCGCGCGCATCACCGGCGAGTTGGGCAGCCTGGCCCAGTCCATCAACGTCACGAACAACATCGCTGTGCTGGCCGAAAGCCCGGCGTTCCTGCGGATGCAGGCGACCATGCTCAAAGCCCTTGCGCCGTTCCCTGATGCGCGTGCGTCGGTGGTGGCAGCACTTCGCGACCTGGACCGTGCCGACTCACCAGCGGCCTTGCCCAGCCCTCACGCGGGGTCGGTGATTGAACATGCAGCATAGCCTCGCGGCACGACTGGCGGACACGCTGGCCGATGGCGGTTGGCGTGCGAAGGCGCGTCCGTCTCAGCTTCCGCCAGAGGGCGACTGGATGGGCTGGCTGGCCATGGCCGGACGCGGATGGGGCAAGACCTTCACTGGCGCCGGCTGGGTAAACGAGTTGGTCGAGACTGCCACCGCCGGCAGGATTGCGCTGGTTGCGCCCACGGCGGCTGACGCCCGGGACACAATGGTGGAGGGCCAGAGCGGCCTTTTGCGGATGGCGCCGTCATGGAATAGGCCCCAATACGAGCCCTCCAAGCGTCGTCTGACGTGGCCGAATGGGGCCACAGCGACGACTTTCTCGAGCGAAGAGGCCGACCGTCTGCGCGGTCCGGAGCATGACGCTGCATGGGCCGATGAGTTGGCGGCTTGGACCGATCCGCAGGCAACATGGGACATGCTCATGTTCGGGCTTCGGCTCGGCAAGCACCCGCGCTGGCTAGTGACCACCACGCCGCGGCCAATCAAGCTGATCAAGGAATTGCTGTCGCGCGAGGGCAGGGACGTTGTCGTTACGCGTGGCTCGACATTTGAGAACGCAGCAAATCTCGCTCAGCCATTTCTCGAGGCAATCCGAGGTCGGTACGAAGGCTCGCGGCTGGGTCGCCAGGAGCTGAATGCGGAGCTGCTGGAGGACGTGCAGGGCGCATTGTGGACCCGCGACATGCTCGAGCGGGCGCGTTTCGCTGGCACCGTTCCCGCACTTAAACGGATTGTCGTCGCGATCGATCCATCCGGCACCTCTGGACAGGAGGACGGTGGCGACGCGGTCGGCATCGTGGTTGCTGGTCTTGGTGTGGACGGATTTGGCTATGTTTTGGCCGATCGCACCATCAAGGCCTCGCCCGGTGTGTGGGGCGCACGTGCTGTCACCGCCTATCATGAATTCAAGGCCGATCGCATCGTGGCCGAACGCAACTTTGGCGGCGCAATGGTTCAACACGTTATCCGCACGGTTGATCCTGGCGTCCCTTATCGCGAGGTCACGGCATCGCGCGGCAAGATCCAGCGCGCAGAACCTATCGCCAGTCTCTACGAGCAGAACAGGGTCCGTCACGCCGGCAGCTTCACCGAGCTTGAAGATCAACTCGCTGCCATGACGGGCGAGGGATATCTCGGCGAGGGTTCGCCCGACCGGGCCGATGCTCTGGTCTGGGCTCTGACCGAGCTGATGACGAAGCCGCAGTCGATTGGCGCGGTGCAGATGACTTACCACAGAAACGGAGACAGGGGTGACGATCGGCCGCTCACGCGCCTGCAGCGGGAAGCTGCAACGTGGTCGGTCCCGTGCACGATTTTATAGGAGAACAGGCGACATGAGTACGATTGGCGAGAAGTTCGGCGTCAAGGGTCGGCGCAAGATTTTGCAGACGGACGTTCCTGGACGGCCCAACCACGCGATCCGAATGTGGACGCTGGACACGAAGCCGGACTCGACGGTGGAGCGTCTGGAGAAAGTCTATCTCGACGCCCTCAAGTCCGTCGATCTTGCCGAGAGCATCGGCCGCCAGCTCGCTGCGGATACCCGGTACACCGAGCAGGGGCGACAGGAACAGCACCGCAACCACATCCTACAGCAAGCCGTTCCGGTTTTTCACCAGGGCCGTCGCGCGATCTTGAAGGCCAAGCAGGAACTCGATGAGATGCGCGGCCGTCTTCAGCTTCCGAAGCCTGATCAGGCCGACGCTGCGGGCGCGATTGCACGAATGGAGATTAGAACTTGGCTCCGTAGTCTGCCGCAGAACGAGCGCGACAAGATCACGAGGGCTGAAAAGCTCGATCCGCAAATCCATGCCGCGATCCTCGAGGCTCCGGCAGTCATGACCGGCGTTGCGGATAGTCATCTGAGCTTGCTGAAAGAGCGAGCGCTGCGCGATGCGCACGGCTCCCTGATTGATGAAATCCAGGAACTGGAGGACGCAATCGGCGTGGCAACGTCGGCAGTGGAAGCTGGGCGCGACAGTGCCCGCATCGACACGGGTATGACGATCGAGCAGTTCGAGGACGCCGCCAAGCCAATCGAAGCGAGGGAGCAAGTCCCTTGGCTCCGCAAGGGACGTGTCATTGATATCGAGCGTGGCGTGGCTCGAGAGCCGACCGCTGACGAACTCGCCAACGGCATCGAAGCGGAAACGCTTGATGAATTCAACCGGCGCAAAGCCGCCTAATCACCGAAAGGATAAGAGATGACTGTACCGAAAGCACTCCCGCCCGGCGTGGACCACCGTGCCGCCACTGAAGCGCTCGCCAACGCCACCGAAGCCGGCGTCAAAGCCGGCATCGCGCGTCAGACCGCGCCATTGCCGGCCGGCACAAAGATGAAGGCCACGGTTGAAATCCCGGTGAAGGCCAAGCGGTAAACGAAGATGCCGACTCTGGATAATTGCATCAACTCGATCTTTGAGCCGGGAAACATCGGCTCGAGCAGCGGCCAGCCGCCGACAACCATTCGGGTCGGAACGATCTACACGCCCGGTAACTATGATCCGGATGCTGTGACGTACTCCCACGACTTCTCAAAATTCTACAACAGCCTGGTTCATCACCACAGGGTTCGATAATGAGCGGCGCAGCAACCACGAAGCCATATAAAGACGGAAACGCTGGCTCTTTCAGCGGCCGTGAATGGGACGAGAGCGGGACGGGGACCGGGCCGTTCTCTGCTATGCCAGTGCTTAGCGACGGAGCTGGCGGGACGCTTGCAAAGGCGGAGGATGCTCCAGCTATTTCAGGCGACCCAGGCCTAGTTATTCTTGGCGTCAGGCGCGACACCGCAGCGTCAAGCTCAGGAACGGACGGAGATTACTCAACTTTCAATTTCGACTCCGCCGGTAAGCTTTGGGTTCATGCTGATGCAACTGTCACAGGTGGTATTGGCGGTGACATCGCCAATGATGCGGTCGATAGCGGCAACCCCGTTAAGATGGGATCGAAGGCCATTGCCGGCCAGTCGACCGCTACGCTTGTTTCTGCCGGTGACCGGGTCGAGAACTACGCAGGTCTTGACGGCGTCAAGCTGATGCGTCCGCACTGCGGGCTCGAGGACATCGTCTCTGGCAACGCGACGGACACCTCTGGCGGCTCGGTGTCGTGTATCTCGGCGCAGGGCTCCGGCATCCGGACTTACCTAACGTCGGTCGTGCTTTGCAACACGTCAGCCACGGCCATCACGGTCGATATCAAGGATGGCTCGACGGTCAAAGTCTCATTGCCGCTGCCGGCTGGCAGCGGGTGCATCTTCAACCCGCCAGTACCAATTCCAGGAACTGCCAATACAGCCTGGAATTTCGACGGCTCGGCCGCCGCAACGACCGTGACGTGCTCAATGATTGGCTTTAAGTCAAAGGTCTAAAGATGGCCCTTCAATCGCTTCCCGGAGCACATGCATTCCTAGGGCCGAACCCTATGCTCAACCCGTCGCTCGGGATGAGCAGTGTTACCATGACGGGCAACGGCAATGCATACATTGTCGTTGGCCGCGTGAAGACGTCGGATGGTGGGTCGCATACGATCGACACTAGCGGATCATCTGCGCTTGGTTGGCGCAATAGCAACGCGACGTTCTCCAATGCGGGCACCTCGGTATCGGTCGGTCTTGCTGCGGTAGACACCTCGAATGGCCCCCCTGGCCGGCCCGTGAACTCCGCCGGTACAATTACGTTCGATGTGAAGGCGGTTTTGACCGGCGGAGGTGGCGGCATCACCAACGGCGGCTGGCAGAACAACGCGCCTACGACCGGCACGAAGACGATTGCTGACGGCGATCTGGTTGCTTTCGCGGTGCAGTTCACCGCGCTGGGCGGTTCTGATTTCATCTTCGCTACCTGTCCGCGCACCGGCAGCGGCAACAGCATATTGCTCCCGGCCGTGTCGCAATACACGGGTTCGTTCAACGCGCAGTCCGCTTTCCTCTCCAACATCGTGATTACGTTCAACGACGGAGCGATCGGCTATTTTGCCGGTGGCGATGTCGCCTCGGTGTTCAACAACCAGAATTACAACAATACGTCTTCGCCAAAGGAGTACGGTCAACTTTATCAGATGCCGTTCCCGATGAAGGTGTGCGGCATGTACGCCTACATTTCCAACTCGGGCGATTTCACGCTCAATCTTTACAGTGATCCGCTCGGGACACCGACTGTGCAGGCGAACCAGGCGGTGTCACAGAAGACTGTCTTGACCACAGGAAACCCGGCGTGGGTCTACGCGGAGTTCGGGACTTCCTATCAAGTCGCGGCGAACCAGCCGATCGGCGCCGTAGTGACGCCGAGCACGTCCACCAATACGCAGCTCTATTACAAGACGCTGGCCAGTGCTGCTCACCGAGTCGCCGACGTCTGGGGGACAAGCGGATACGGCATCAGCAGATCATCTGGCGCATTCGCGAACACGAATTCGAGCCTCGACCACTACTATGTCGGGTTGCTCGTTAGCGCCTTTGACGACGCGGCCGGCGGAGGTGGCGGCGGTGGTTCAGGCGGCGGCTATGTGATCGGCTCCTGATGCACCCCACCACTGATTTCCTTAAAAATCCATCCCCTTTTGGGGGATTGCGCGTTCCCACGCGTCAGGGTTGAGTGCGCAGCGTATAATCCATGCGAGGGCAACACCATGGCCGAACAAAAGGTTGAATTCCTGACCAGCTTGTCCGGAGCTCCATCAACTGATGGCCTTGCCATCATTCTTCAATTGCAAGTGGGCAGCAAGGTAACCGAGCCGTTCGGCATACCAATTCAGGATGTTCCGACCGCCGTGGAACGCCTGCATCTTCGCGGCAAATTGCCGGGCGACATCCGGCGGGATTTCGAGCGGCTTGCGGGTGATCGGCATACCCGGAAGATAGGTATCTGGGGCCGGTTTGGCGAATCCGAAGAAAAGGCCCCAGCGAGGGGGTGCAAGCTGACAGCTCAGCCGATCAGCAGCCATCCAATGGCGAGAGCAAAGGCGATGAATGACACTCCAACTAAGCCGAGGAAGCTGTAGTCCAACGCGTCCAAATGATCCGGCTTGAGCATAGTTCCCACCTCCGGGCAAACCGGCCCCGGCGCCCCGGGGAGAGCGCTGAGGCCGGTAGTCTCCCGCTCCTTCAAAGTGGTGCTTCAACGTCACTGACTGCCACTTGTTCCCGATCATCCCGTATTTGCGCGGAGATGCTTGCCGCATTTGCATCGTGTTACGTCAGAACCTAGGTCGGGCTATCTCACTCAGCACGGGACGCCCCGGCTCGAAGCTCGCCGCCGGTCGTCTCCGCAAGGGGCGACCGGCGCGAGTGGATGCCTGCTAGAAAACGGCCCCAGCATTTCCCGGCGGGAAAGCTGAGGCCGAGGGGTGCCCGTGGGGTAAAGGGAAAGATTCTGGACGCCCCCGCGCCAGATAAACCCAAACCCACCACCCGCGCCATAGGCCTGAGTGTCCTAATTCCCTCTGCGAGTGTCCTAACTAGGACAGCGACCGCTTCAGGTGACTGGAATGGCCGGGGTTATAGATTTTGCTTGGAACGATTGTTCACTTTCGAACTTATGAGTCGCATTAGCGACCGGGGAACGAAGTGGACCAGCAGACCAATCAAGATCAGCAGGATGCGCGACCCAAGATGGCCGATTGGCTGCGTCGTTGCCCATCCTGCTCGGATGTTCCCCAGTTGGTTCGTAGCTTCCTTGATCCCGTCGCCGGCAAGACAGTTCGACTTATGGAGTGCAAGTGCGGCGAACGCATCTGGAGCTAAGAGGCCGCCCTCAATCGGCGGCGGCCTCTTAGCTCCAGCTCAAGCAAACAAGTCCTTTCCGGACAGCATCATCCGCACGTAGGTCCCGCTCTCGTGGTACTCGAGCCAGCCCTGATCCTTGGCGTACTTCGTCAGCGCGGCGCAACGGTCGTGGACGTGAAATCGTCGGGAATCTGTGCTTCGTACTGCTTAGCTTTTTCAAGCAACGCGTCGCGAACCGGACCTTCCGGTAAAAGCGCAGCTTGATGGCGCGCCTCTCTCGCGCATTCTGCGAGCTTGCTTGCCAAATCGTCAGCTTCGCTGCTCCTCTGCTCTGGACCGTTGGCCATTGCTGAACCTCCTGTTCAGGCTCCGCGGGGCAACGCGTCGCGCTAGCTTTCGATCCTATTGGCCGGGACAGGAAGCGTCATCTTGACCGACGTATTGCGTCGGAACAGCACCGAAGCGCTAGTCCTCGTGGATTGCGGATTGTCCTAGGCAGCGCTGTAATGGACCACATGCGAGACTATCCCACCAAGATCACGTTCGGCGAAATGCGCGAAACTGGCGCGACGCGTATCATTGTTTTCTGCAAGGACTATCGATGCTCCCACAACGTCCAGATGGACGCTGCACGATGGCCTGATGAGATGCGCATTTCTGACGTCGAACCGCGGTTCATCTGCACAGTTTGCGGCAAGCGCGGCTCAAACATTCGGTCGGTGGACGCGCCGCCCAGGATGGGAACGAGGCGCTAGCTAGCGATACCTCTCGCATGCCGGATTGCTGCGCTCGGCCGGGAGGTTGCATTGGCGAACGATCTCCGCTTTGAGCTGATCGACCTTTGCCTGCATGCAGGCCTGACCGATTGGGATGGTGTCTGCAACGTCACTCGCCATTTTCATCTGCCGCGTCCGTTGATCGTAAATGAAGGCGGATCTTCCAACATAGCCGCCGAATCCGTTTTTCGCGTTTACATCGCCGCAGACAACTCTCTTTGTCGGAGGACCCAAGACAACTTCATCAGAGAAGTGCGCAGAGCCGGGATCGCGAAGGTTTGCGCTCAGTGCTGCTCGTGCTTCCGCTATAATCGAACGTTCGTCGTTCGCCGATGCCTGCCGGGATGTTTCAGCAGATGCGGGCTTCATCCTCACAAGGTTGATCGACTGTTCCGCCACGACGACGGTGAGCACGCCGGCAATGTAGAACAGGGCAGCAATTGCCCAGACTATGCGGTTCATTGAAATACCCTGATACGAAAACGGCGGGGGGACAGATCTCCGTCCGATCTCAGTGGACTGAGCCGCGTTGATTTGCGCTGCGCTCGGGCACGAGATACGTCGGATTCTTGGGACTGTTCACCAGCCGCTCCGACATATCGCATTCACCAATCGGCTTGCAGGTGTGAAGCACCTCGACAGTGTCTTGTTGGCAGTCGGGGCAGGGGTCTTTCATTGGAGGCGTGGAAACTGCCGCCGATTGTTGAACGAGGCTGTCCGGATCGTGCTCAGCACGCTCTCTCAGTTGGGTGAAAGCGCGCTCGCGGTCACTCTCATCATCCGAGATCAGCAGAGGATAGATCGTCGTATACACATCCACCGGAACAATCACCTCGCCGAGATCCGGCACGTCCACGACTGCGGGGGCCGTTAGTCCGGCCAATGGCGGGACACCGATCGTGCGCCCGTGAAATCTCACGAACCGGTCGGGAGCACGTCGCATGGGATTGGCGTAGATCGGATTGCGCGGGACATAGATTGGCCGATACACGCTCGGCTTCCGGTAGATTCCGGGGGCGACATACCTGGGGTGGGCGAACTGCACCCTGGGTGCATAGACTCGAGTTACCGGCGCCGCCCGATAAACGGGAGCCGAACGCATGACGGGAGCGGCTCTGAATGTTCCGGCGGACCTTACGCCGCCACCACCATAGGAATGACCGCCACCGCCAGCTCTCGCAAAACATGGTGATGAGGCCACCATCGCCACGGACAGCGCCGCGGCGACCAGCAAAAACCTTTTCATATCGATCGCCCTAAAATAACTGTCTTTGAAAGGGCGACAGTGTCTCGCAACCCTCGGGCGAGTGCAAGCGGGGCTTTCTACGGGGTCATTTGCCTCGCACCTTCAGCCCAATTTCTACTAGCCGGCGGATAGCCTCGGGGCGGCCGGGCATGTCGGCTTGGTTGCGGCGCCAATCGTCAATTTCGGCAATGGCTTCGGGAGACCAGCGCTCGCCCACCTGGATACCAACGCCGGTGGCGGGGCGGCCCCTCGATTTTTTGGTAACTTTTTTGCTTGCTGACTTCATGAAAACATGGTACCAAAAAAGCAAGCCGGAGGGAAGCGCCAACTTCCTCTCCGGCTCTAACCAACGCGAGAAAGGATCTTCTTCGCCATGGCTACCAACAATTCTAGCACAAAACCGCTTTCCCGACTCTTCCGCGACCCCTATGTCGCAGCCGCATTCCGTCGCGCCGAAGACGACGGCCTGACCGGCGAACTGGTCGAGGCCGGTGAGCCCCGCCAGCGTGACGGTGGGGCCGCCGAGCGCATCCTCGAGACGGCGTAACGGAGGGTCCACAACAATGACAGCACATCGGCACAGCGCCGCGGGCGCTGAACAATTGTCGTCGTCCAAATTGATTCCCGATAGCCGCGCGACCGCAGGGCTGGGAGTCAAAAACGAGGGCGAACCTTCCGGCGCTTCGCAGATTCCCTCCGGCGGGACTGGGATGAACCGGAGGACACTGATGAACTCGCTAGTTGCGCTTCCTATCGCCGCCGCAACACCTGTTGCCGCACCCGCTTTCTTGGCTGCAACGGGGCGGCCCGATCGCAGGGCCCTGGAGGCCTACGCATCATGGTTGTTCATGGAGCGGCGTATTCTGTGCGGCGAGCTTTGGCCGCATATGGGCACCGTCGCCGAGAAGTTCGACTTCGCGGATAACGCGGGCTGGGGCTGGCACTTCCGTGGCGAGATCGATTGGCGCGACCACCCGCAACCCTCCACCCGTGCGGCGGCGGTCCTGGACCACGTTGGAGTGAATTGGAGGGGCCGCCCGAAAGAGGATGATCTCGGACTTGGTGAGGTCGACAACGGCGCCAGGCCGATGCTGCCCGCCAGTTGGCCTGAGCGCGATGGCGAGCTACGCGAGGCGCTCGAGAGCCTCAAGGCGCATGATCTGGCCCTTGCCGGCCTTCACAAGGCGCATGGCGATGAAGCAGACAGCCGGGAGGATTATCGGGAGTTAGAGGAAGCGCGCGACGACTGTCTATCGACCCTGATCAATACCGAAGCCTCCTCGATGGTGGGCGTACTCGCCAAGGCTACGGCCCTGCAACAGCAGGCGCTCATTGAGGACTATGAGGGACATCAATCGATCGCAATATCCCTCGCCGAGGATTTGGTTCGCCCGTCCCAGGCCTGCCGCGAGGTGGCTCCAGCAAAGACGATGGTGCCATCAGGGCATCCAGACCGCGAACTGATCGAATTGGGGGGGCAGTTCATCGAAATATCGCGGGGTAGGGATACAGCCCTTGCCACCCTCGAGGCCGCGGACGGTCGGGACAAGACGGCAGAGGCCGCGTTCGATGATGCGATGGATCAATTGCGTTCGATTTACGCTCGGATGATCGGGATACGCCCGACGACGGTCGAAGGAATGCGAGCCATCGCCTCAGCGGTCTTCCACTTCGAATGGGATGGCAAGGTGGAGAACTTCGACGGCACCATCGAAAGTACGGCGCTTGCTGCGCTGGTCGCCGGCCTGCTCGACAAGCCGCTCCCGGAGAAGCTGCCCGACTGGGCGGCAGCCTGGGCCTAGCAAGTCCCAAGGAAAAAGCGCCGCCGGTCTCAGAAATAATGCCCGGCGGCGTTCATTCCAAAACCTGGGCCCTGAAAAATTCCCAAGCGCGAGCAAACGTCAGTGCCCCCGCCCGAGTTGCTATTTTTGAGGGGCCAGTTTGGTTGCTGATTTGCTGACGGCTGTTTCTCCACGCGTCTTTATCCTTGCGGGACCTGACGCTCAGCGCTTAGGTTTCCCGCATTAGGACCAAAGGAGTTTTGTCTTGGCGACAGGTACTGTGAAGTGGTTCAACCCGACGAAAGGTTACGGATTCATCCAGCCCGATGATGGAGGGAAGGATGTTTTTGTGCATATTTCTGCGGTCGAAAGGGCGGGGCTGAGCAGCTTAAATGAGGGCGCGAAAGTCAGCTACGAAGCGAAGGACAATCGCGGAAAAACATCCGCCGAAAATCTGCGGGTGGGCTGACGCGCCAGGAACAAGGGGCAATGCCGGGAGTCATCATAAGCTCCCGCGATAGGTTGGCCCCCGACCGGGAGTTTAAAGCGGCCTTGGCGTTCCCCGCGCCAGGGCCGCTATCCTTGTTGTGCTGCATTGCCATGGCTCAGGAACAAGTGGCAGGCCGCGCTGGGGTCGCTTTTGAGCGCCCACCATTTCAGAACAAAGGCTAAACCGCCGTGTTGCGCCCATGTTGCGCGGAGTGATTTGTGGCGGCTGGTAACGCGTTGATTCTGCTGGTGTGGAGTCGCAGCGCCTTGCAACACGAAAAAGGGCGCTGGAACGAAGCCGAAACTGCAAGAAACCCTTATTTTATCGGCACAAATGCTGGCGATCCCGGCAGGATTCGAACCTGCAACCCGCGGAGTAGAAATCCGCTACTCTATCCAGTTGAGCTACGGGACCGTGGCGGCCTTGTAGCACCGCCATTATGAAAAATCCGCCTTTCCGCCAAGTCCGTCCGAACCGATTTTTGTGGTCGAACGACAAAGGCGAGCAGGGCGCCCGTCCTGCGTTGGCCTGTCCAGCCTGCCGAGCCGCACGATGCTGCCGCCGGGGCTGGTCAAAGGAATGTCGGCAATGCGATCTGCGACGTTTTTGTCCGTTCATGTCCGCGCCTTCACTCCGTCACCTTTTCGCGCACTTTTGGCCCCAACGCGGCGTGCGACCGCGGGGCGTTCAGGAGCTCCATCATGATCGGATTGGTTCGTGCCGCCACGATATGCGCCACGCTGCTGCTCGCCCTGGTGGGCGCCCAGGCCGCGGACAAGGCCTTCAAGCGCGACGATCTCGCCGATTCCGCGATCAAGCTGGAAGCCCAGATCAAGAGCGAGGCCGGCGCGGTCAACAAATCAGCCGCGACCCTGCGCACCGACGCTGACGCCGCGTTCAAGCGCAATGATTTCCGTGGCGGGCTGCAGATCCTCGGCCAGATCGCGGCGACCACGCCAGAGGACGGCGCCAACTGGCTGCGCCTCGCCAGGACGATCTTCCAGATCCGCTCGGCGAGCTCCAGCGAACAGACGTTCCTGATGGAGCGCGCCTCCACTGCCGCCTACATCGCCTATCAGCGCGCCGGCAATGCGGGCGAGGAGGCTGACGCGCTGGCCGTGCTCGGCAAAGCGCTTGCCGAGCGCAAGCTGTGGCGCCCGGCGCTGGACAGCTTGCGGCTGTCGCTCGACATGCGCGAGGTCGCCGATGTCCGCGGCCAGTACGAGAAGATGCGCGACGAGCACGGTTTCCGGTTGCTCGATTATACCGTCGATTCCGACGCCGCCTCGCCGCGGGCCTGCTTCCAGTTCTCGGAGGAGCTCGCCAAGCGCGTCGACTTCGCGCCGTATCTGGCGCTCGCCGGCACCGACAAGCCGGCCTTGTCGGCGGAAGGCCAGCAACTCTGCGTCGACGGGCTGAGGCACGGCGAGCGCTACAACATCAATCTGCGCGCCGGCCTGCCGTCGACCGTCAAGGAGACCCTGCCGAAATCGGCCGAGTTCAACATCTATGTCCGCGACCGCAAGCCGTTCGTGCGGTTCACCGGGCGGGCCTATGTGCTGCCGCGGACCGGACAGCGCGGTATCCCGGTGGTCAGCGTCAACACGCCGGCGGTCAAGGTCGACGTCTTCCGTATCGGCGACCGCAACCTGATCAACACGGTGATCGACAGCGACTTCCAGAGCACGCTGAGCCGCTACCAGCTCTCCGATCTCGGCGACCAGCGCGGCGTCAAGGTGTGGTCCGGCGAGCTTGCGACAGCGACCACGCTGAATCAGGACGTCGTCACGGCGTTTCCGGTCGACCAGGCGCTCGGCGACCTGCAACCCGGTGTCTATGTCATGACCGCCGCGGCCAAGGGGCCGGGCACCGACGACGACGGCACGCTGGCGACGCAATGGTTCATCGTCTCGGACATGGGCTTGTCGGCCTTCTCCGGCAATGACGGTATCCACGTCTTCGTCAACTCGCTGGCTTCGACCCAACCGGTCGCCAACGCCGACGTGAAGCTGGTCGCCCGCAACAACGAGATCCTGGCGACCCGCAAGACCGATGCGGCCGGCCACGTGCTGTTCGAGCAAGGCCTGGCCCGCGGCGAGGGCGGGTTGTCGCCGGCGCTGCTGACTGTCATGGGTGAGAAGGCCGACTACGCCTTCCTGAGCCTGAAGACCAACGCGTTCGACCTCACCGACCGCGGCGTCGCAGGCCGGGCGATCCCGGCCGGCGCGGACGCATTCGTCTACGCCGAGCGTGGCGTCTACCGCTCCAACGAGACCGTCTATCTGACTGCGCTGTTGCGCGACGGGCAGGGCAACGCCCTGACCGGGACGCCGCTGACCATGGTGATCGAGCGCCCCGACGGCGTCGAATTCCGCCGCGCCGTGCTGCCCGACCAGGGCGCCGGCGGCCGGATGCTGGCCGTGGCGCTCAATTCCGCGGTGCCGACCGGCACCTGGCGCGCCCGCGTCTTTACCGACCCGAAGGGCTCGTCGGTCGGCGAGACCACCTTCATGGTCGAGGATTACATCCCCGAACGGGTCGAATTCGATCTGACCAGCAAGGAGAAGGTGATCAAGGCTGAAGTTCCAGTGGAACTTCAGGTCTCCGGCCACTTCCTCTACGGCGCGCCTGCCTCGGGCCTGCAGCTCGAGGGCGACATGCTGGTGGCGCCCGCGGCGAACGGCCGGCCCGGTTATGCCGGCTATCAGTTCGGCGTCGACGACGAGCAGACCGCGAGCAACGAACGGACCCCGATCGAGGACCTGCCGGAGGCCGATGCCAATGGCGCGGCGACCTTCGCGGTGAAGCTCGAGAAGGTGCCGACGTCGACCCGGCCGCAGGAGGCCCAGATCTACATCCGCATGGCCGAGACCGGCGGCCGCTCGGTGGAGCGCAAGATCGTGCTGCCGGTGGCGCCTAGCGCCTCGCTGATCGGCGTCAAGCCGCTGTTCGGCGACAAGAGTGTGGCCGAGGGCGACAAGGCCGAGTTCGACGTCGTGTTCGTCGCACCGGACGGCAAGCAGCTGCCGCGCAACGGGCTGCGCTACGAGCTGTTGAAGCTGGAGTCGCGTTACCAATGGTACCGGCAGAACTCGTCCTGGCAGTATGAGCCGGTCAAGTCGACCCGACGCGTCGCCGATGGCGACGTCAACCTCGCCGCCGACAAGCCGATGCGCCTGACCTTCCAGCCGCAGCCCGGTCGCTACCGGCTCGACGTGAAATCGACCGATGCCGACGGTCCCGTCACCTCGGTGCAGTTCGACGTCGGCTGGTACTCCGACGGCAGCGCCGACACGCCCGATCTATTGGAAACCTCGATCGACAAGCCCGAATATGCCTCGGGCGACACCATGACCGTGTCGGTCAATGCGCGCACGTCAGGCAAGCTGACGGTCTATGTGCTTGGCGACCGCCTGCTGACCACCCAAAGCGTCGACGTCACGGAGGGCACCCGGCAGGTCAAGCTCCCCGTCGGCAAGGATTGGGGCACCGGCGCCTATGTCATGACGACGCTACGTCGTCCGCTCGATGTCGCCGCCGGGCGCATGCCTGGCCGCGCGATCGGGCTGAAATGGTTCGGCATCGACAAGAAGGCGCGCACGCTTGCCGTCGAACTGTCGCCGCCCGCGTTGGTGCGGCCGGGCTCGACGCTGAAGATCCCGGTCAAGCTCGGCGGGCTCAATCCCGGCGAGGATGCCAAGGTGGTGCTGGCCGCGGTCGATGTCGGCATTCTCAATTTGACCAATTACAAGCCGCCGGCGCCGGACGACTACTATCTCGGCCAGCGCCGCCTGACCGCCGAGATCCGCGACCTCTACGGCCAGCTGATCGACGGCATGCAGGGCACCCGCGGCCAGATCCGCAGCGGCGGCGACTCCGCCGGCGCCGAGCTGCAGGGCTCGCCGCCAACGCAGAAGCCGCTCGCACTCTATTCCGGCATCGTCACGGTCGGGCCTGACGGGACTGCCGAGGTGAGCTTCGACATCCCGGAATTCGCCGGCACCGCGCGGGTGATGGCGGTGGCGTGGAGCGCAACCAAGGTCGGCCGCGCCAATGTCGACGTGATCGTGCGCGATCCCGTGGTGGTGACCGCGACCTTGCCGCGCTTCCTGCTGACCGGTGACAAGGGCACCATCAGCATGGATATCGACAACGTCGAAGGTGCAGCCGGCAACTATGCAATCAGCGTCAAGGCGAGCGGCCCGATCAAGGCCTCCGGCAATTCGACTACGACGGTGAAGCTCGCCGCCAAGCAGCGCTCCTCGCTGTCGCTGGGTCTCGAGGCCGGCGGCGCCGGACGTGCCGAGTTCGACGTCGACATCTCCGGGCCGAACGGGCTGACGCTGGCGCGGCATTATGCGCTCGACGTCAAACCGGCGACGCAAGTGCTGGCGCGCCGCTCGATCCGCACGCTGGCAAAGGGTGAAAGCCTGACGCTGACCTCGGACATGTTCTCCGATCTCGTGCCGGGCACCGGCAGCGTTTCGGTCTCGGCGAGCCTGTCGACCGCGCTCGATGCCGCGAGCATTCTGAAGGCGCTCGACCGCTACCCCTATGGCTGCTCCGAGCAGATCACCAGCCGGGCGCTGCCGCTGCTCTATGTCAACGACCTCGCCGCCGGTGCCCATCTTGCGATGGACACCGCGGTCGACCAGCGCATCCGCGACGCGATCGAGCGGCTCCTCGCTCGACAGGGGTCCAACGGCTCGTTCGGCCTCTGGTCCGCGGGCGGCGACGACGCCTGGCTGGATGCCTACGTGACTGACTTCCTGACCCGGGCCCGCGAAAAGGGCTTTGCGGTGCCGGACGTGCTGTTCAAGAACGCGCTCGACCGCGTCAGGAACTCGGTGGTCAATGCCAACGAGCCGGAGAAGGACGGCGGCCGCGATCTGGCCTACGGTCTCTACGTGCTCGCGCGCAACGGCGCGGCACCGATCGGCGATCTGCGCTATCTCGCCGACACCAAGCTGAGCAACCTGGCGACCCCGATCTCCAAGGCCCAGCTTGCGGCGGCGCTGGCGCTGGTCGGCGACAAGGCGAGGGCCGAGCGGGTCTATGGTGCCGCGCTCGATGCGCTGAACCCGAAACCCCGTGATCGAGTTCGGCCGGGTCGACTACGGCTCGGCATTGCGCGACGCTGCTGCGCTGGTCTCGCTCGCGGGCGAAGGCAATGCGCCACGCACCACGCTGACGCAGGCCGTGCTGCGGGTCGAGGCGGCGCGGGGACTGTCGCCCTACACCTCGACGCAGGAAAATGCGTGGATGGTGCTGGCGGCGCGCGCGCTCGCCAAGGAGACGCTGGCGCTCGATATCAACGGCCAGCCGGTCAAGACCGCGGTCTATCGCAGCTACAAGGCCGAGGAGATGACCGGCCAGCCACTCAGGATCACCAACACCGGCGACGCGCCGGTGCAGGCGGTGATCTCGGTGTCGGGCTCGCCGGTCACGCCGGAGCCGGCGGCCTCCAACGGCTTCAAGATCGAGCGCGGCTATTTCACGCTCGACGGCAAGCCGGCCGATGTCACCAAGGCGAAACAGAATGACCGCTTCGCGGTTGTCCTGAAGGTGACGGAAGCCAAACCGGAGTTCGGTCACATCATGGTGGCCGACTATCTGCCGGCCGGACTCGAGATCGACAACCCGAACCTGGTGTCATCGGGGGATTCCGGCACGCTCGAGTGGATCGAGGACGGCGTCGAGCCGAAGAACACCGAGTTCCGCGATGACCGCTTCACTGCGGCGATCGACCGGGGTGCCAACGACAAGTCGGTGTTCACGGTCGCCTATGTCGTGCGCGCGGTGTCGCCGGGCAAATATGTGCTGCCGCAGGCCTATGTCGAGGACATGTACAATCCCTCGCGCTACGGCCGCAGCGGAACCGGCGCGGTTGAGGTGAAGCCGGCGAAATGAGTGATCGTGGAATGGGCAAGGACCGGCGCTCACATCTCTCCTCGTCATCCCCGAGTTTGACCCGGGGATCCACGTTTGCCGCGCGCGAGGAAGACGTGGATGGCCGGGTCGAGCCCGGCCATGACGGGCGCACCAAAGGGCTCGTTCTACGCGTCGTAGCCTGCTTCGTCGCCATTGTAATGGTCGCAACCGGCGCCTTCGCCGCCTGGGTCGTGTCGCTCGGGCCGCTGCCGCTCGACAAGGCGCAGCAGGTCTCGACCACGGTGATCGATCGCAACGGCAAGCTGCTCCGCGCCTATGCGATGGCGGACGGGCGCTGGCGGCTGCCGGTTGACGCGAAGACGTCAGTCGATCCCACCTATCTGAAGCTCCTGTTCGCCTACGAGGACAAGCGCTTCTATGAGCATCACGGCATCGATCCGCTGGCGCTGTCGCGCGCCGCATTCCAGCTTCTCACCAGCGGCCATATCGTCTCGGGCGGTTCGACGATCACGATGCAGCTGGCGCGGCTGATCGAGCCGCGCCACCAGCGCTCGGTCTACGCAAAGCTGCGGCAGATGGTGCGCGCGGTCGAACTGGAGCGGCAGCTCTCGAAAGACCAGATCCTCGATCTCTATCTTGCGCTGGCGCCGTTCGGCGGCAATCTCGAAGGCATCCGCGCCGCCTCGATCGCCTATTTCGGCAAGGAGCCGAAGCGGCTGTCGCTCGCCGAAGCCGCGCTGCTGGTGGCGCTGCCGCAATCGCCGGAGCGGCGGCGGCTCGATCGTTACCCGGACGCCGCCCACGCCGCGCGCGACCGCGTGCTCGAACGCATGGTGGAGGATGGCGTGGTGTCGAAGGACGATGCCGCGCAGGCCACGGCGACGGCGGTGCCGAAGATGCGCAAGCAGATTCCGATCCTGGCGCCGCATTCGTCCGATCAGGCGATTGCGACGATGAAGGATGCGCCCATCATCAAGCTGACGCTCGACGCCACGCTGCAACGAAACCTGGAGGCGCTGGCGCGCGACCGCGCCATTGCGCAGGGGCCTGATGTCTCGGTTGCGATCGTCGTGGTCGACAATGAGACGGGCGACGTGCTCGCGCGCGTCGGCTCGGCGGATTATTTCGACGAGCGGCGGGCCGGGCAGGTCGACATGACGCGCGCGGTGCGCTCGCCGGGCTCGACCTTGAAGCCGTTCATCTATGGGCTTGCCTTCGAGGATGGCTTTGTTCATCCCGACAGCCTGATCGAGGACCGGCCGATCCGCTTCGGCACCTACGCGCCGGAAAATTTCGACATGACATTCCAGGGCACGGTGCCGATCCGCAAGGCGCTGCAATTGTCGTTGAACGTGCCGGCGATTGTGCTGCTCGACCGGGTCGGTGCCAGCCGGTTGTCGTCACGGCTGAAGCAGGCCGGCACCAGTCTCGTGCTGCCGAAGGACGAGGCGCCGGGCCTTGCGATGGGTCTCGGCGGTGTCGGCATCACGCTGCAGGATCTCGCTCAGCTCTATTCCGGCCTGGCGCGGCTTGGCGCCACCAAGCCGTTGCGCGAGATCATGCAGGAGAATGACGGCCGCGACACGATGCGGCTGATGGATCAGGCCGCGGCCTGGCAGGTCGGCAACGTCCTGCTCGGCACGCCGCCGCCGGAGAACGGCGTGCACAACCGGATCGCGTTCAAGACCGGCACCAGCTACGGCTATCGCGATGCCTGGTCGGTCGGGTTCGACGGCCGCATCACGATCGGCGTCTGGGTCGGCCGTCCCGACGGCGCGCCGGTGCCGGGTCTGGTCGGCCGCACCGCCGCGGCGCCGATCCTGTTCGACGCCTTTGCGCGCACCGGCAAGATCCCGGCGGCATTGCCGAAGCCGCCACGCGGCGTGCTGGTCGCCAGCAACACGAAGCTGCCGCCGCCGCTGCGCCGGTTCCGGCCGCTCGGCGAACTGGTCCGTAGCGGCAACGACCAGGCCCCGCACATCCAGTTTCCGCTGAACGGCTCGCGCATCGACGTCGATCAATCCGAGGACGGCCGCAACGCCGCGCTGCCGGTCAAGGTCGCCGGCGGGGTGCTGCCGCTGACGGTGCTCGTGAATGGTGTCTCAGCCGGGGACATCGACAGCCGGCGGCAGCGCCTGATCGAGCCGCCCGGGCCGGGCTTTGCGCGGCTCACCGTGATCGACGCCACGGGGGCCGCGGATACCGTTGTGATCCGCGTGCAATGATCGCACGGGAAAGCGGAGCGGCACGGTCGGAAAGCGGAACAGCACGGTTGTTTGCGGTGCGGTTTCATCGTATGCGAAACCCATGGTGGATGGCCTCCAACCCCGGCGCTTCGGAGCAGGGCAACAGTCTGTAAAACCTGCGCATTCGAGCCGCAGGCTGTTCATGGCGTTCGAGTTCGCAACGGCCAGCCAATGGCGTTCGATCCTGTTCCTGACGCTGACCTGCCTGGTGCTGTTCCTGCCGGGCTTTTTCACCATCCCGCCGATCGACCGTGACGAGGTCCGCTTTGCCCAGGCGACCAAGCAGATGGTCGAGAGCGGTGATTTCGTCGACATCCGCTTCCAGGACGACGTCCGTTACAAGAAACCGGTCGGCATCTACTGGCTGCAGGCGGCGGCGCTGAAGACCGTCTCCGCGCTCGGGGTGCCGCGCGCCCAGGTCCGCATCTGGGTGTACCGCCTGCCGTCCCTGATCGGCGCCATCGGCGCTGTTTTGCTGACCTATTGGACGGCGCTTGCCTTCGTGACGCGGCAGGGGGCGGTGCTGGCCGCCTTGATGATGGCAAGCTGCGTGCTGCTCGGGGTCGAAGCGCGGCTCGCCAAGACCGACGCGATGCTGCTGCTGACAGTCACCGCGGCGATGGGCGCGATGGCGCGAGTCTATCTGTCGTGGCAGCGCGGCGAGGATCCTGCGCATCCGTCATGGGGCCCGCCCGCGGTCTTCTGGACGGCGCTGGCGGTCGGCATCCTGCTCAAGGGGCCGCTGATCCTGATGTTCGTCGGCCTTGCCATGGCCGGGCTTGCGATTCTCGATCGGTCGGCGGCCTGGTTCTGGCGCATGCGCCCAGTCTGGGGCCTGACGTGGACCCTCGTGCTGGTGCTGCCGTGGTTCGTGCTGATCTTCCTGCGCGCCGGCGAGACCTTCTTTGCCGACTCGGTCGGCGGCGACATGCTGAGCAAGCTCGGTGCACAGGAATCCCATGGCGCGCCGCCTGGAATCTATCTGCTGCTGTTCTGGATCACGTTCTGGCCCGGTGCGCCGCTGGCCGGCATGGCGGCGCCTGCGGTTTGGCGGGCGCGGCGCGAGCCCGGTGCGCAGTTCCTGCTGGCCTGGCTAATCCCGTCCTGGATCGTGTTCGAGGCGGTGCTGACCAAGCTGCCGCATTACGTGCTGCCGCTCTACCCGGCGATCGCGATCCTGACCGTCGGCGCGCTGGAGCGGCGCGTGCTGTCGCGCTCGCCCTGGCTGTTGCGGGGCGCCGCCTGGTGGTTCGCGATTCCCGCATTCGGCGCGGTGCTGGTGATCGTCGGCGCGATCAAGGCGATCCATCAGCCGGTGTTTCCGGCCTGGCCGTTGTTCGCCGTCGCGATGGTGTTCGGCCTGATCGCGTGGTGGTTGTTCGAGGACAGCCGCGCCGAGCGCTCGCTGCTCAATGCGGTGATTGCCGCGGCGCTGATGGCAGCCGGTACCTATGGCGTGGTGCTGCCGCGGCTCACCACCGTATTTCCGAGCCAGGAGGTCGCACGCGCCTTGCGCAACGTGACCTGCGTCGGCCCGAAGGCGGCAGCCGCCGGCTTCCACGAGCCGAGCCTCGTGTTCATGACCGATACCTCGACGCTGCTCACCGACGGATCGGGCGCCGCGGATTTCCTCGGGCAGGGCTCCTGCCGCTTCGCGCTGGTCGAACAGCGCTCGGAGCGTGCCTTCGTGCAGCGCGCCGAGGCGATCGGCCTGCGCTACAACGCACCGGTGCGCGTCGAGGGCTACAACATCTCGCAGGGCAAGGCGGTCTCGATCGCGATCTTCCGTTCCGAAGGGACGGAATGACATGCCGGCGCTGCCAGCCACCCCGGAATCCGCCAACTATTTCGGACGATTGCTGACGCTGGTTTGGCTGTCCTTTGCCCAACTCGTGCGGGCGCCGTCGCATTCGCGCCGCGCCGAGGCGGCGCGCCGTTCCGCGCGCCACGGACTTTTGCTCGTCGTCATCGTCGGCGCCGTGATCATCACGCTGATGTATGCGTTCGATGTCACCGAGATAAGTCTGATGCCGCCACGCGGCACGCCTGGTCTGTGGTGGGTGAAGACGCTCACCGATTTCGGCAAGGACGAGTATGTGCTGTGCGCGCTTGGCCTGCTGCTGATCGCGGTCGCGCTGGCGGCGCCTGCGCTGCGCGGCGTGCCGCGCGCCACCTTGCTTGGCTTCGGGACGAGGCTGCAATACCTGTTTCTGTCGGTTGTGCTCTCGGTCGCTGTCGGTGAATTGATCAAGTGGATCGTCGGCCGCGGGCGGCCCTTTGTCGGCGGCAAGGCCAATGCCTTCAACTTCCAGCATTTCGCCGGCACCGAGGCCTATTCGAGCTTTCCGTCGGGACATTCGATCACCGCGTTCGCGTTGGCCTTTGCCGTGTCCGCGGTGTGGCCGGGCGCGCGGTTCGCGATGCTGATCTATGCGCTGGTCATCGCCGCAACCCGGCTCGTGCTGCTGGCGCATCATCCGAGCGACGTGGTGGCCGGCGCGCTGGTCGGGGTGATCGGCGCAATGGTCGTGCGCTACTGGTTCGCCGCCCGCCGCCTTGGTTTTGCCATTCATCGCGACGGCACTGTGGTGGCGCTGTCAGGACCGTCGGACGGGCGTCTCAAAAGGGTTGCGAGGAGCGCCTTCGCCCCATAAAAGCGGTCGCCCGATGGCCGGATCGGGCTGGTTCCATCGCCGACAACACCAACCACGAGTGCCGATTTGCCTGCTCCCGACCAGATTCCGGTCGCCGTTTCCATCGTCGTGCCTGTGCGCAACGAGGCGGACAATATAGCGCCGTTGATCGCCGAGATCGCGGCCGCGCTCGACGGACGTTGGGCCTACGAGATCGTCTACGTCAATGACGGCTCGACCGATGCCACCGGCGAGCGGCTGAGCGCGGTCATGGCCCGGCGGCCCAATCTCCGGCAGCTCCGCCACGCGGTCTCGTCGGGCCAGTCGGCGGCCGTGCGCAGCGGCGTGCGCGCCGCGCGCGGCGCGATCGTGGCGACGCTCGACGGCGACGGGCAGAACAATCCCGCCTTCCTGCCGGACCTGATCGCGGCTGTCGAGAGCGGCAACGGCCGCGTCGGCCTCGCCGCGGGCCAGCGCGTCGGGCGCAAGGATACCGGCTTCAAGAAGCTGCAATCGCGCATCGCCAACGCGGTGCGCGGCATCATCCTGCGCGACGGCACCCGCGATACCGGATGCGGCCTGAAGGCGTTTCCGCGCGAGGTGTTTCTGGCGATGCCTTATTTCGACGGGCTGCATCGTTTTCTTCCGGCACTGGTCCGCCGCGAGGGGCTGGCGATTGCCTATGTCGATGTCGTCGATCGGCCGCGCCATTCCGGCGTGTCGAATTATGGATTTTTCGACCGGCTCTGGATCGGGATCATGGATCTCGCCGGCGTGTGGTGGCTGATCCGCCGCAAGAAGCCGACGCCGGTCGTCACTGAAGTGGTCGCTGAAGTGCCCGGTGTCACTGGCGTGCCGGGCGTGACCGAGGTGAAGTGATGCTGATTCAGTACGGTCAGGCGTTGAGCGCCTATCTCTACGACGTGTTCATCGCCAAGTTCGACTTCTGGCTGGCGTTCGGCCTGATCGCGCAATTGTTCTTCACCGCGCGCTTCCTCGTGCAGTGGATCTCCAGCGAACGCGCCGGCCAGAGCGTGGTGCCGATGGCGTTCTGGTTCTTTTCGATGGGCGGCGGCCTGATGACGCTGATCTACGGGCTTGCCAAGCGCGAGCCCGTCATCATCATCGGGCAGGGTCTCGCCACGCTGATCTACATCCGCAACATCATGCTGATCGTGAAGAACCGCGGCCGCGGGTCGAAAACGCTCGATAGCTGACTGCCGTCATCGTCGGAGCGGCGAGCGGTATGCCGGGCCTTGTTCGGCAATCTCGATAGATTCCAGCATAGGGCTCAGCCCGGCATCAATTGCGACCGAATCTGAACCAAGGTCAAACATTCGCCCCAAGCCGCATGGCATCTACGGCTTGCCGTGGGCGTGGCGGCATCTCGAGACCGTGCCCCAGGGGATGAGGGGCGTTGATGACCAGCCGTGACGAAGCGACGAAGGCGGGTGGTTATCTATCGAGCATCCCTGATATTCCGTCGCTTGACGAGCCGCCGCTGACAGGCGAGCGCAAATTGCCTGACCGGCGCGCCGTCAGCCTCCGCTGGATGGCGGGGACGATTCTGATCGGATCCGCCGCCGTCGCTCTTCTTGCCGGCGCGCTTCGCGGGACGTTTGGCGATCACGCGCGATTCGCAAGCGCGCCGGTCGTGTCACTTCCGCGCTTCGCAGGGCAGGTGGTTGACGAGGTGCGGCGCGGCGATCGTCTCGACCGGAGGCTCGGCTCGCAGGGCAATTCCGCTGCGCTCAAGATTGAGCAGCTGAGCGATGCCGGCGCGGTCCGTCGATTTACCCGCGTGTCGGCGCGGCTCGCGGAGATCGATCTCGAACCACACCAGGAAGCGCGGGGAGACGAAAAGGACGACGCGCGAGCGGGCTCGCAACGCGACCTGCTGTCGGAACTGCCAGCCATCATACGGACAGGTCCATCGCGGCGCCCACTGCCGGGCGGCACCAGCGCCTATGCTGATGGTGAGGACGTGCCGCATCCGCCGGCTCCGATAGGTGAGGCTGTCAACGTCACCAACCTTCCGAAGTCGCCTTCGTCATCGCGTCACCGGCGACATGTCATTATCGCGAGAAGCGGCGACACGCTGTCCGCCATTCTGCGGGCGCTGGCGGCGGCAGCGGAGGATGCGCCGGCGATCCTTGCCGCTTTCCCGTCGCCCGGCGCTCAAGAGACGCTGTCCGGTGGCGAGAAAATCACGGTCATCGAACAAGGCGGAGATGCCGGTTCGCCGCGCGGCCATGTCGCGACGGTGTCGATCGAACGGGCCGGCTCCAATGTGTCTGCCGTCGGTCGCACCGATCGCGGCCAATACCAGCCGATCGTACCGGAACAGCCCGACGTCGCCTCGCGGAGCGACAGCCCGCTGCGTGAGTCGATCGATACGCATTCCGTTCCGGGCGAAACGCTCCGTGACGGCCTCAACGCGCTTGCGCGCTCCAACCACGTCGATCAGGGGATCGTTGCTGAACTGATGCGGCTCTGTGGTCGCGATTTCGATCTCGACGAGCCGCTCGGCGACGCCGATGTGGCCGAGATCATCTATGCATCGAACGACATCGGTCAGCCGGAGTTGGTCTTCATCGATTTGACGGCGGGCGGACAGACCCGCCGGTACTATCGCTTCACGGCGCCGGACGATGGCAGCTCCGATTTCTATGATGAGACCGGCCAGTCCATCACCAAATTCCTGTTGCGCAAGCCGGTCGTGACCGGGCGCCTCGGCGACGGCTTCGGTTGGCGGATTCATCCGATCCTTGGCGACCGCCGCTTCCATGCGGGCGTCGATTATGCGGCGCCCTATGGTTCGCCCATCGCGGCCGCGGGCGCCGGCGTCGTCGAGACCGAAGGGTTCGAACGGGGGTACGGGAAATATATCCGCGTGCGGCACGACCGCGGCTATGAGACGACCTATGCCCACGTCGCGAGCTTCCCGCCCGGGCTGAAGATCGGAGACCGCGTCCGTCAGGGTGAGACGATCGCCTTCGTCGGATCGACCGGGCTCTCGACCGGACCGCACCTCTATTACGAGGTGCGGATCAACGGCCGCAACGTCGATCCGCTTCGGATGAAGCTGTCAGGCGGCCGGCTGCTGCAAGGGGATCTGCTCGGGGCGTTCGATCGCCAGCGTGACAGCATCAACCAACTCGCTGCGGTCTCTGCGCTTCCGCAGCGGCGTTCCGGCTCCGAACATCGGCCGCCGACGTAGCGAGCACAGATCGCATCACGCCATGCCGCCGCGGCGGGCCTTGCCGGAATCAGGAACCCGGAGAGCTCGAAGGCACGGGCGCCGCAACCTCGGTCGCTTCCATGGTGCTCTCGCGGTCGGCGGCTGTTTCGCCGGCGGCATCGAGCACGGGATAGGCGACCGAGCAGATGTGCGAATGGATGCGGCGAAGGTCGCGCAGCACGTCGAGATGCAGCGAAGTGGTCTCGATGGTTTCGGGCCGGCCTTCGCGGAGGCGCTCCAGATGACGCTCGACGGCGGCCAATTCGGCCGCGCGCAGCGCCGCCTTCTCGGTGAGCAGCTTGCGCGCCTCGTTGGCATCGCCCGACATGAACACGCCGAACGCGATCCGCAGCGAGTCGATCGTGCGCTTGTGGAACGCCGACAATTCCTCCGCGCCTTCGCTGGAGAATTGCAGGCGATGCTTGATCTTCTTGGTCGCGAGCTCGCTCAGGTTCTTGTCGATGATGTCGCCGATATGTTCGAGATTGATCGCGAACGCGACGATCTCCATCGCGCGCTGGCCCTCGCGCTCGTCCAGGCTGCCGCGGGTGAGTTTCGTGACGTAAAGCTTGATCGCCTCGTTCAGCCGGTCGACGGTGTTGTCCATCTTCGACACCTGGTCGACCAGGGCGCGATCGTTGGTCAGCATCGCCGCCATCACCTTGCGCAGCATGGCCTCGGTGTGATCGCCCATATGCAGCACCTCGCGCGCCGCATCGGCCAGCGCCAGTGAAGGCGTCTCCAGCGCGCTCTCGTCGAGGTAGCGCGGCCGTGATGGATCGGTCTCCTGCGCTCGCTTCGGCAGCAGACGCTCGAGCAGCCGCGCCATGTGGTCGAGCACGCCGATGAACAGCAGCGCGGTTGCAACGTTGAAGGCGATGTGGAACAGCGCAGTCGCCTTGGCGAGATCGGGCTGCCAGGCGTAGATGATCTCGGTGATCGGGCGCAGGAACGGCGCCACCAGCAGGATGCCGACGACGCGGTTGACGAGGTTGCCGACCGGCAGCCGGTAGCTCGCCGGATTGTCGCGCCGCGCGCCCTCCAGCAACGGATTGATGGCACTGCCGAGGTTGGCGCCGAGCACCAGCGCAAATGCAGCATAGGGCGAGATGAACTGGGAAAAGGCCAGCGACATCACCAGCAGCACGCTGGCGACACTGGAATGGACCAGCCAGGTGACGACGGCGCCGATCAGGATGCAGAGCACGGGATCGCCGGTGATCGCGCCCAGGAACACGCGCACGCCCGGAGCATTCTCGGCGGGCGCCATCGTATCGAGCAGGATGTGCAGCGCCAGCAGCATCAGGCCGAGGCCGATCGAGACGCGGCCGAGATCCTTGATCCGGGAGCGCGGCCCGCTGCGGAACGCGACGAGGCCGACAATGAACAGTACCGGCGCGATGGCGGCGACGTTGAACGACAGCACCTGCACGATCAGCGTGGTGCCGATATTGGCGCCGAGCATGATCGCGAGCGCCGGCACCAGGCTGACGATCTCTTCGGCGGCGAAGGAACTGGTGATCAGGGCAGTCGCGGTCGAGCTTTGGAGCAGGGCGGTCAGGCCGAGACCGGCGCCAAGGGCGGTAAAGCGATTGCGCAGCGCCCGGGCGAGCAGCAGCCGCAAGTCCGGCCCGAAGGCGCGCAGAATCCCGCTATGGACCATGTGCAGGCCCCACAGCAGGAGCGCCACGCCCCCCATCAGATCGAGCAGAACAATGCTTCCCATGCTTCCTGGCATCCCGGCGAATTCGAGTCGAAACGATATAGGTATCGTCTATCGACTGGCGATCAACCCCTTTTTGTTCTCATGCGAACAGGACGGTAGCAACGCACGCTATCGAGTGGGGCGGCCTGATCGAAGGTGCGTGATGCGCCCTGCAGGACAAATAGCTCAACTATTCTATTTTTGATTGATCCAAGCTCGCGGGGCTGGGCGAGGGCGCCCCCGGTAAACGAATCTCGAATGCGACCGCTCAATTACGATGGGTTCCGCTAGGCAGTTTCCAATCTTTCCCGGCTATGACGGTAGGCTAGGAAGTTGCCCAGAAAGGCTTGGGGATCAGAATGTTTATGAATCGCCGCAAGAGCGAACGCCGCCCGTGCCGGAGCGTCGCCAAAATTCAGCTGGGCACAGGGTCGCTGCCACGCGACTGCATGATCACCGATATTTCGGCCGGCGGCGTCAAGGTGATCGCCGAATATCTGGAGATCCCGCCGGAATTCACCATCATCCTGTCGACCGGCAGTCCGCGTCAGTGCCGGCTGGCCTGGCAAATCGGGCACGAGTTCGGCGCCCAGTTCGTCGACTGAACCAGCCATTTGGCTGCTTTCTCGCCAGGCGTCCGGCAGCGCATCTGGGCCGGATGACGGCGACATGATGGCATCCTTAACCGGACCTTAGGGTTAAGCTGTGAGCATCCCGGAACCTTCGCCGTTCCGAGTCTCGCTTAATGTTTGAGAATTTACCCCGACCCTCAGGCCGCGCGCGCCGTCTCGCGGGCACGGTATCTGCCGTGATCCTGCTGATCGGGTTGTCCGCCTGTCAAACCTCCGGCCCGTCGGACATCACCGGCTCATTGGGCGAGACGGCGGAAGCCACGCCGGCCCCGGCCGATCCGCGGCGCGACATCGCGACCTACCACGAGCGTGTCCGCGCCAACCCGAAAGACACCGATGCCGCGCTGAAATATGCCCGTGCGCTGCGCGCCACTGGCCAGCGGGCCCAGGCGGTCGCCGTGATGGAGCAGGCGGTGCTGGCGCAGCCCAGCAACAAGGCGCTGCTCGCGGGCTACGGACGGGCGCTCGCCGACAACGGCAATTTCCAGCAGGCATTCGACGTGCTCGGGCGCGCGCATACCCCGGAAGATCCGGACTGGCGTATCCTGTCGGCGCAGGGCGCCGTGCTCGACCAGCTCGATCGCCACGACGAGGCGCGGCAGTATTATGCGAGTGCGCTGAAGATCGTGCCTGACGATCCGTCAGTGCTCTCCAATATCGGGCTGTCCTATCTGCTGTCGAAGGACCTGCCGAAGGCCGAAGAGACGCTGCGCCGTGCCCGGGAGCGCGCCCCCGGCGACATGCGGGTGCGAACCAATCTCGCCGTCGTGGTTGGCTTGCAGGGCCGCCAGTCCGAAGCGGAAACCATCATGAAGGCCGATTTGCCGCCGGAGCAGGGCTCAGCCAACGTCGCCGCGCTGAAGCGGCTGTTGGCGCGCCGGGATGCGAGCCGCACCGACGCCGAGAAGATCCCGGTCGCAGCCAGTCGACGCGACTAGGGCGCTTTCAGGCGGGACGCTAGCCGGCGGCCCGGCGCCCGTCGTTTCGGCGCGACTGCAGCTTCTTGAGGATCGGCGACAGGAACGACTCGCGGGCTTCCGCGAGGTCGGGGCGGCCGGTGAGGCGCTGCGCGATCTGCAGGAAAGTCCTTGTGATGCGGTGACGCGCGGAGACTTCCGCGATCATCTGACCGTTGTTGGCGGCTTCACCGAACAGCCTGCAGTCGAACGGGATCGCCGCGATCGGCTGGCTCTCGATCGTCTTGGCGAAATCCTTGACCTCGATCTCGGGTCGCTTCGACATGCCGACCTGGTTCAGGCAGTAGAGCGGCGGACGGTCGTTCGGACGCGCGGTCCTCAACAGGTTCATCATGTTCTTGGTGTTGCGCATGTTGGCGAGGTCGGGCTCGGCCACGATCAGGATATCGTCGGCACCGACCAGCACGCGTTTGGTCCAGGCGGTCCATTGATGCGGCACGTCGAGCACGATGCAGGACGTCGTCATGCGCATCGTATCGAAGATGGCATCGAACGCCTCGGCGCCGAAATCGTAGACCTGGTCGAGGGTGGCCGGCGCTGCCAGCAGGCTAAGATGATCGCCGCACTTTGCGAGCAGGCGTTCCATGAAGGCAGAGTCCGGACGCTCGGGCGAGAACACGGCGTTGGCGATGCCCTGCACCGGATCCTGATTGTAGTCCAGCCCGGCGGTACCGAAGGCGAGGTCGAGATCGACGACGACCGAATCCAGCCCGAGGTCGCGCGCGATGGTCCAGGCGACATTGTGGGCAATGGTCGAGGCGCCGACGCCGCCCTTGGCGCCCGCGACCGCGATCAGGCGGCCGACCGAGACCGCTTCGGAGGCCGAGAACAGGCTGCAGATCGAGCGCACGATGTCGAGCACCTTGACCGGCCCGATGACGTAGTCGTTGACGCCGCGCCGGACCAGTTCGCGATACGGCGCTATCTCGCCGGCCGTGCCGAGCACCACGACGCGGGTGCCGGGGTCGCAGACCGTGGCGAGTTCGTCGAGACCGGCCAGGAAATCATGATCCGGCTCGGTCTCGAGCATGATGACGTTGGGCGTCGGCGCCTTGTGGTAGGCGTCGATCGCCGCGGCGATGCCGCCCATATGGACCGAGAGATGAGCCTTGGCGAGCCGGCGGTCGTCGGCAGCCGCGCGTGCGTTCGCGGCGGTCGCGACGCTGGCGCAGAAGGCCTGCACGGAAATCCGCGGCGCCGGCGCGATGTAATCGTTCGCGTGCTGCGGCTCGTCTTGTTGTTCGGTCATTTCGCGGCGTCGCTCAGCTTGGCTTTCTCGGCTTCGGGGTAGGCGGTCGCGGTCGACTCACCCTTGCGGTATTTATCGAACGCGATCGTACGGCGCGGCGTGTAGGCTGCGGTCTCGGTGCGCGGCTGTTCGAGGTCGGACGGATTGGCGACCATCGCGGCAAGGTTACGCTGCGTGGCGCAGCCGAAATTGTCGTACTGCTTGTTCTCGTTGTAGCTCGGATTGTAGATCGAGGGACCAAGGTCGCTCGGCCACACTCCGCAGGGACCGGCGACCGCGGCCATCTTCGGATAGCTCAGCCGAATGGTCGGAAGCGCGCGCGGATCGTCGAGATGATAGGGGCGCTTGGTGATGGCATGGGCGGGCACGCCCATCGACGCCAGCAGGCCTCGGATCTCCTGATATACCGCCTGTACCGAGCGCGCGTTCGAGCTGTCGGCCGGCACGTCGATCGCAATCGCGCCGGTGCCTTCGCGGCGCCAGGTGCGCGCCAGCCCCATGACGTCGTCGCGCTGCGTTTCGGTGAGATTGCCGCGGGCGCGGCCGACGAAGACGACGATCGATTGCTCGCCTTCGGTGATTGCGATCGGATGCCGCTGCCGGTAGTCGTCGCCCACGGTGCCGGTGGCAAGATTGTCGCCTGTCAGATTGCAGCCGCCGAGCGCGATCGCTGACGTGACAAGGGCGCCGAACAGCGACAGCCTCCTGGCACGACCAGCTTGTGTGTTGCGTGTCATCATAGGATCCCCCAACCCTTCAGGTCCGCGCCTCAGTCGATGATGAAGCCGAAATTGACTGGCGTGGCGCCGATCGGCTCGCTGCGGGCGGCGACGCCGTAGATGCGATTGACGCGCGCCAGCAGGGCCGACTGCGCGTCGGACGCCGGGGCAAATCCGTCGTCGGGACGGGACAGCTCCTTCTGCGCCACGGCGCGCACCACGTAGGGCGTCACGATGACCATGAGCTCGGTCTCGTTGTTGACGAAGTCCTGGCTCCTGAAGAGCTGGCCGAGGATCGGGATCTGATCGACGCCGGGCATGCCGTTGATGGCCTGCTTGGTCTGCTCCTGGATCAAGCCGGCCATCGCGATCGAACCGCCGGAGGGCACCTCCAGCGTGGTATCGGCGCGGCGGGTCTTGATCGAGGGAATGGTCGTGCCGTTCTGGCCGCCGGTCAGGGCGTTTTCCATCGAGACTTCGGAGACCTCGGTCATCACCTTCAGGCTGATCCGTCCCTCGGTCAGCACCACCGGCGTGAAGTTGAGCGAGATGCCGAATTTCTTGAAGCTGACGGTCTGAACGCAATTGCCGATCGTGCCCGACGTCGTCGTCTGGCAGGTGACGCCGGTCGGAATCGGAAACTCGCCGCCCGAAATGAAGGTCGCCGACTCGCCGGAGATCGCGGTGAGGTTGGGCTCGGCCAGCGTCTTCACCACGCCCGCGCTCTCCATCGCGCGCAGCGTCGCGGTGACGGTCGGCACGCCGAGCTTGTTCAGGGCTGCGCCCGTCAGCCCGTTGTTGGGGGCGAGCGCACCGTTATTGGCGGTGAAGGCGTTGGCGTTGTTGAAGACCACCGCGGCGGTGCCGTAGTTCATATTGGCGCTGAGGTCGACGCCGAGCTGCTTGACGACGTCCCGGCGGACTTCGGCGACGGTGACTTTCAGCATCACCTGGTCGCGGCCGCGGACCACGATGGAATTGACGACCTTGTCGGCGCTGCCGACCAGTTTGGCGGCGATGTCGCCGGCCTGCTGGGCCTCGACCGGGCTTGCCACCGTGCCGGTCAGGACGACGCTGTCGCCGACGCCCTCGATCTGCACGCCGGGCAGCATCTGCTTCAGCGCGGCGCGCATGCCGTTGAGGTCGCGCTTGATCGCGATGTCGTAAGAGGCGACTTGGTTGCCGTCGGCGTCGAAGAACACCACGTTGGTCTGACCGACCGCCGCGCCGATGATATAGGCGCGCTGCGCCGAACGGATCACGGCGTTGGCGATCTTGGGATCGGCGACCAGAACGTCCTTGGCCTCGCGCGGCAGATCGACCACGACCGACTTGCCAACGCCGAGCGAGACGGAGCGCGTCTTGGCGGCGATGCTGCTGGTCACCGCCACATCCGCGTTCTTGTCGGGATCGGTCGCGCTGGCAAGGGCAGGGATCAGCATCAGCGCGGTGATCGCCGACAATGACAGCGCGCGGACCAGCGTGGTCGACGTCGCCAATTGTTTCGCACCCGTCGTCATATCGAAGCCCCCATCACTTCTGTGTCGTCAGAGAGCTCGGGATGCCGAAGCGCACCACCTTGATGCTCTCGCCCCGCTTCGGGGCATGGTCTCTGGTCTCGTCGGTCTGCTCGTTGACGTCGGCGATGCTGCGCAGCGCCAGCGCCAGCGTGCCGCTCTGCCGGGCGCGCGCCAGCGTCTCGGCCTGCTCGGGCTTGAGCTCGAGGGTCACGGTCTTGCCGACGAGGGAGTTGTTGCCGTCCTTCTCCTTCGGCGCCTGGTCGATCGCCAGCACGCGGACGTTGGACAGCAGGATTTCAGTGGTGACGATATCGCGGCCGCCTTGCTGATCGGGATTCTTGTCGCGACGCGACAGGATCACGTCGACGCGATCGTTCGGCAGAATGAAGCCGCCGGCGCCGGTCTCCGGCGAGATTTCGGTGGAGATCGCGCGCATGCCGGAGGGCAGGATCGCGGCCATGAAGCCGCTTCCATTGGCCTTGACCAGCTTTTGCTCGCGGATCGGTTCGCCGACGATGAAGGGTGCGCGTGCGATCGAACCGATAACGTCGTTTATGGCGTTGGCGTTGGCGTCGTGACGGATGAACGCGCTGCTTGCAGTTTCAGCCGGCCAGCGCTGCCACTGGATGTCTTCGGCCTTGACCGATTGACCGAGCCCGATGTCGGACTTTGCGACCAGCACTTCGACGGTCGGCAGTTGCGCGACGGGCGGCGCGATCGGCGCCGGTTTGCGATCGCCGACGCTCGCGAGATACATGGCCGCGAGGCCTGCGACGCCGGCGATGCCGAGGACCACGATGCGTGCCGTTTTCATGCGATTGTCTGAATGCCCTTCACATAGGGCAATCGCGTCCTTGCGGCACTGACAGCCCTTCCCGAGGCATCACTACGGCCGCAAAAGTATAAGGGAACTTGATGGAAGGTCCGGACAATTAAGGGATTGGTGGGGATGGTGAACGGCGGGTTATCGGCGCGGTTGCATCTCCGCAGAATCCCGGAGATCGTGCGTGCTTAAGGCGTACGACGTTGGTCGCAATGCGGCGTCAGCGCCGGTGGAGCGTGGTTGATGTCGCCTAACGTGGCAGGGCGCGAGGATCAGAGCGCGGCCCTCAGCGCCGCAAATCCACGGTCGAGATCGGCCTTGAGGTCGTCGAGATTCTCGAGCCCGATATGCAGCCGCAGCGTCGGCCCGCCCGGCGACCATTTGGTCGCGGTGCGATAGTCGCTGCAGTCGAACGGGATGGCGAGGCTTTCGAAGCCGCCCCAGGAAAAGCCCATGCCGAACAGGGTGAGCGCGTTCAGCATTGCATCGACCGCGGTCTGCGGCACCGGCTTCAGCACGATGCTGAACAGCCCGGAGGCGCCGGTGAAGTCGCGTTTCCAGATCGCGTGCCCGGGATCGGTGTCGAGGGCAGGGTGCAGCACGCGATCGACCTCGGGCCGCGCGCCGAGCCAGCGCGCGATCTCGAGCCCGGAGCGGTGGTGCTGCGCAAGCCGCACCGATAGCGTGCGAACCCCGCGCAGCGCGAGATAGACGTCGTCGGGGCCGGCGCAGACGCCGAGCAGGCGGATCGCCTCCTGAATCAACGGCCAGGCTTTCGCATTGGCTGCGATGGTGCCGAACATGATGTCGGAGTGGCCGCCGATATATTTGGTGCCGGCCTGCATGCTGATGTCGACGCCCTGTTCGAGCGAGCGGTGATAGAGCGGCGTCGCCCAGGTGTTGTCGTCGATCATGAGCGCGCCGCGGGCGTGCGCCACGGCCGATATCGCCCGCACGTCCGGCATCTCGAACGTCTGCGAGCCGGGCGCTTCGATCAGCACGGCGCGGGTGTTCGGCTTGAATAGCGTCTCGATGCCGGCGCCGATCAGCGGGTCGAAATAGCTGGTCTCGATGCCGTAGCGCTTGAGCATGTTGTCGCAGAAATTGCGGGTCGGCCGATAGGCATTGTCGCACACCAGAAGGTGATCGCCGGTTTTGAGCACGGCGAGCAGCGTGGTGCTGATCGACGCCAGTCCCGACGGGGCAAGGCCGACGCCAGCGCATTGCGGGCCTTCCAGCGCCATCAGCACGTCCTGCAGCGCCCGTGTGGTCGGGCTGCCGTGGCGGCCATAGGTAAATTCGGCGCGATGGGCGTGCAGGTCCTCCGCGGTCGGATAGAGCACGGTCGAGCCGTGAAACACCGGCGGATTGACAAAGCCCTTCTGGGCCTTGGTGTCGCGGCCGGCCGTGACCAGGCGGGTGGCGGCCTGTTGCGGGTGGGAGGGCGTGGAGCCGTCGGAGGAGGTCATGGAGCGCTGCCGTTGAACTTTAGACTTTTTGCCGCAGCCGTACCGCGAAGACGGGGCCGGGCCGGGAGGTGTTACTAACAAGAGGTAGAAGACATGCGTCAACCCCTTGACCCGGCTCGTCAGTCGCTATGTGATGCGGCGCAACTACCAGTCGCCGCACGTTGAGGGGCCTGCCGCGACCTACGATCCGTTGCCTGACCGGTCTGCAGGTCAAACTGCCGGTCAAATCGGCATTTTTGCTGCAAGGGATCATTGGGATGGCCCGTGAACGCGAGGCGATCACAATGCAAACGTCCACCGGACGACCCTGAAAGGCCCCGCCCATGAAACGCGTATCCCTGGCTGTCACCCTTGCCGCTGCCGCCGCCCTGTCGGTCCAGGCCGCCTCGGCGCAAACCCTCAAGACGGTCAAGGACCGAGGCCAGCTGTCCTGCGGCGTCAGCGGCGGCCTGCCGGGCTTCTCGTCGCCGGACGACAAGGGGAACTGGACCGGCATCGACGTCGACATCTGTCGTGGCATCGCGGCGGCGATCTTCGACGATCCGTCCAAGGTCAAGTTCGTGCCGCTGTCGGCCAAGGACCGCTTCACCGCGCTGCAGTCGGGCGAGATCGATGTGCTGTCGCGCAATACCACCTGGACGCTGTCGCGCGATACCTCGCTCGGCGCCAACTTCACCGGCGTGACCTATTATGACGGGCAGGGCTTCCTGGTGAAGAAGTCGCTCAAGGTGAACTCGGCGCTGGAGCTGAACAGCGCGTCGGTCTGCGTGCAGACCGGCACCACGACCGAGCAGAACCTCGCCGACTACTTCAAGGGCAACAACATGAAGTACGAGGTGATCGCGTTCGCCGGCGCCGACGAGACCGTGAAGGCCTACGAGACCGGCCGCTGCGACGTGTTCACCTCCGACGTGTCCCAGCTCTATGCGCAGCGGCTGAAGCTCGCCAACCCGGCCGACCACGTCGTGCTGCCCGAGATCATCTCCAAGGAGCCGCTCGGCCCGATGGTTCGCCATGGCGACGACCAGTGGTTCGACATCGTGAAGTGGGCGCTGTTCGCCCAGATCAATGCCGAGGAACTCGGCGTCACCCAGAAGAACGTCGACGAGATGGCCAAGTCGGACAAGCCCGACCTCAAGCGCGCGTTCGGCACCGACGGCAATCTCGGTGAGCAGCTCGGCCTGACCAAGGACTGGTTCTCCCGCATCATCAAGGCCGTCGGCAACTACGGCGAGATGTACGACCGCAACGTCGGCGCGGGATCGAAGCTGCAGATCGCACGCGGGCTCAACAATCTCTGGAACAAGGGCGGCATCCAGTACGCGCCTCCGATCCGCTGATCGGTGACGAGGCGGCTGCGGCGATGACGACCGAGCCCCGAAAACCACCGCCGCAGTTCATCTTCCGCCTGAAGCGCGCGCTCGGCGGCCAGTCCGGCTGGACTGGCCTTGCCGTGCAGATCGTGTTCGCGGCGGTGTTGGCCTGGGTCGCCTATGAGATCGTGGCCAATGCCCGCGCCAACCTGGAGACGCAGCGCATTGCCTCCGGGTTCGGGTTTCTCAAAAACAATGCGGGCTTTGATGTCAGCCTGAACCTGATCCCGTATTCGGGGTCGGACACCTACACGCGGGTGTTCTTCGTCGGCCTGCTCAACACGCTGCTGGTTGCGGGCATTGGCATCGTCTTCGCCACCATCATTGGCTTCATCATTGCGCTGTGCCGGCTATCGCCGAACTGGCTGCTGGCGCGGTTCGGCGAGATCTATGTCGAGATCGTCCGCAATCTGCCGCTGCTGTTCCAGCTGTTATTCTGGTACCTCGCGGTGCTGGCGGCGCTGCCGGGGCCGCGCCAGAGCATCTCGCTGTTCAACGCCTTCTTCCTCTCCAATCGCGGGCTGGTGATCCCGCGGCCGATCGGCGAGGCCGGGCTTGATCCGTTTCTGATCGCGCTCGCGATCGCCATCGCAGGCGCGCTGGCGCTGCGCGGCTACGCAAGGCGGGCGCTGTTTCAACGCGGGCAGGCGATCCGGATCTGGCCCTATTTGCTCGGCCTGCTGACTGGTTTACCGCTGGTGACGATGCTGGTGTTCGGGCTGCCGGTGACCTTCGAGCTGCCGCAACTCAAGGGCTTCAACTTCGCCGGCGGCGCGCGGGTGATTCCGGAGCTGGTTGCGCTGGTGGTTGCGCTGTCGACCTATACGGCGGCCTTCATCGCCGAGATCGTCCGCGCCGGTATTCTGTCGGTCCACAAGGGACAGATGGAAGCCGGCTCGTCGCTCGGCCTGTCGCGCGGCACCACCTTGCGGCTGATCGTCGTGCCGCAGGCGATGCGCGTCATCGTTCCGCCGCTGACCAACCAGTACCTCAACCTGACCAAGAATTCGTCGCTGGCGGTCGCGATCGGCTATCCCGACCTGGTCTCGGTATTTGCCGGAACGACGCTGAGCCAGACCGGCCAGGCGATCGAGATCATCGCCATCACCATGGGCGTGTACCTCCTGATCTCGCTGGTCACCAGCGCGATCATGAGTGTCTATGGCTGGCGCATCAACCGGAGCCTTGGGGCATGACCGACGCCACCGCGTCATCCTTTGTCCGGCAGGACCTGGTGCCCGAGCGCCGGGCGCCGGTGAAGACCACCGGCCTCGTCGGTTTCATCCGCACGCGGCTGTTGAATTCGCCGACCAATATCCTGCTGACGGTCGTGGCGCTGGGGCTGCTCTGGTACACGATCGTTCCCGCGTTCAAGTTCCTGCTGGTCGATGCGGTCTGGAGCGGCAAGGACCGCAATGCATGCCTCGCCGAGACTGCCGGCCGTCAGGTCGGCGCCTGCTGGCCCTATATCCAGGCCAAGCTCACCCAGCTGATCTATGGCTTCTATCCGGAAGCCGAGCGCTGGCGCGTCAACCTGACCTTCGTCCTCGCGGCCGTCCTGTTGCTGCCACTCCTTATTCCGCGCCTGCCGGCGAAGGGCCTGAATGCGAGCCTGTTCTTCTTCGCGTTCCCGGCGGTCGCCTTCTTCCTGCTGCGCGGCGGCGGACTAGCCGGTTTCGGCGTCAGCTGGGTCGCGAGCCTGTTGCAGCTGTTCGACGACAGCGTCGTCAATGCCGGTCAGGCCCTGGTCAATCTCAGCCGGAGTTCGGCGATCGGGCCGCTGCTGTGGGCGGTCGGCAACATCATCGTGCTCGTCGGCAGCCTGATCGGCTGGCTGATCTTTCCCCTGACCTGGCTGCGCGAGCAGCTTCAGATGTCGAGCCAGCCGCTGTGGTTCGACTTCCTGCTGACCACGGCGACCGTCTCGCCGATCCTGTTTTTCCTCGGCGGCGGCATGCGAACCGGACAACGCGCGCTGCTCGGGAGCCTGGCGAGCTTTGCCGGCATCGCGATCGTGATCAAGCTGATGGGGCTCGACCGCGGCGGACTGCCCATCGTCGACACCAGGCTGTGGGGCGGCCTCCTGGTGACGCTGGTGGTGTCTGTCACCGGCATCGTCACCTCGATGCCGATCGGGATCGCGCTGGCGCTGGGCCGCCGCTCGACCATTCCGCTGATCCGGATATTCTCGATCGCCTTCATCGAGTTCTGGCGTGGCGTGCCGCTGATCACGGTGCTGTTCTTCGCTACCTACATGCTGCCGCTGTTCCTGCCGGGCAACTTCAACGTCGACGGGCTGGTCCGTGCGCTGATCGGCATTGCGCTGTTTGCCGGCGCCTACCAGGCCGAGGTGGTGCGCGGCGGCCTTGCCGCAATCCCGCGCGGGCAGGGCGAGGCGGCGAGCGCGCTCGGCCTGTCCTGGTGGAAGACCACGTCGCTGATCGTGATGCCGCAGGCGCTGCGCCACGTCATTCCGGGGCTCGTCAACAGCTTCATCGCGCTGTTCAAGGACACCTCGCTGGTCTCGATCGTTGCGCTGTTCGACCTCTTGGGGTCGTTGCATGCGACGTTCTCCGATCCGACCTGGTCGACGCCGACCACGGCCTTTACCGGCTTCGCCTTCGCTGGAATGATCTACTTCGTGTTCTGCTTTGGAATGTCGCGCTATTCGCTGTTCGTCGAAAACCGGCTCAACGCTCACCGCCGCCACTGAACAAGGTCACCATGTCCACAACCCCGATCGTCAACATTTCCGCTCTCAACAAATGGTACGGCGACTTCCACGTGCTGCGCGACATCAACCTGGAGGTCGGCAAGGGCGAGCGTATCGTGATCTGCGGCCCGTCCGGTTCGGGCAAGTCGACCCTGATCCGCTGCATCAACGCGCTGGAGGAATTCCAGGAGGGCGAGATCGTGGTCGACGGCATCGACCTCGGCCCGAACCTTCGCCGTGTCGACGAAGTCCGCCGCGAGGTCGGCATGGTGTTCCAGAGCTTCAACCTGTTCCCGCATCTCACCGTGCTCGACAATTGCACGCTGGCGCCGATCTGGGTGCGCAACATCCCGAAGAAGGATGCCGAGGCCACCGCGATGAAGTTCCTCGAGCGGGTCAAGATCCCGCATCAGGCCAACAAGTTTCCCGGCCAGATGTCGGGCGGTCAGCAGCAGCGCGTTGCGATCGCCCGCGCGCTGACCATGAACCCGAAAGTGATGCTGTTCGACGAGCCGACCTCGGCGCTCGACCCGGAGATGGTCAAGGAGGTGCTCGACACCATGGTCGATCTTGCCAAGGAGGGCATGACTATGCTGGTCGTGACCCACGAAATGGGCTTTGCCCGCGAGGTCGCCAACCGCGTCGTCTTCATGGACGCGGGCCAGATCATCGAATCGAACACGCCGCAGGAATTCTTCGCCAACCCGCAGCACGCGCGGTCGAAGCTGTTCCTAAGTCAAATCCTGAGATGAGCGAGTAGGGAGTAGCGAATGGCGAATCGAGCTTCTCGCTATTCGCTACTCACCATTGGCTATCGGCTTCCTAGACCAGCGGCAGCTCGATCTTGCTGCGCTTTTCCAGCCATTCCGGGACCGGCAGGTTCTTCGAGCGCATGAAGGCCGGGTTGAACAGCTTGGACTGATAGCGGTTGCCGGAGTCGCAGAGGATGGTGACGATGGTCTTGCCGCGGCCGAGCTGCTTGGCGAGCTGGATCGCGCCTGCGATGTTAACGCCGGTCGAGCCGCCGAGGCACAGGCCTTCGTGCTCCAAAAGCTCATAGATGATGGTCACGGCTTCCTCATCGGAGATCAGGAACGCGGTGTCGACCTTCGCAGTCTCGACCACCGGCGTGACGCGTCCGAGCCCGATGCCTTCCGTGATCGAATCGCCCGGCGTTGATTTGACCTGCCCATTCTTGAACAGTTCATACATCCCGAAGCCGTGCGGATCGGCGCAGGCGGTGACGATGGCCGGGTTCTTTTCCTTCAGGTAGCGGCTGACGCCGGCAAGCGTGCCGCCGGTGCCGACCGAGCAGATGAAGCCGTCGACCTTGCCGTCGGTCTGCTGCCAGATTTCCGGTCCGGTCGAGTCGTAATGCGCCTTGGGATTGTCGAGATTGTTCCACTGGTCGGCGAACAGCACGCCGTTCGGTTCGGTCTTGCGCAGTTGCTCGGCGAGCCGCCTGCCGAGATGCTGGTAGTTGTTCGGATTGGCGAAGGGCAGCGCCGGCGCCTCGACCAGCTCGGCGCCGCACAGCCGCAGCATGTCCTTCTTTTCCTGGCTCTGCGTCTCCGGAATGACGATCAGGGTGCGGTAGCCGCGCGCACTCGCCACGACAGCAAGCCCGATCCCGGTATTGCCCGCGGTCGACTCGACCACGAGCCCGCCGGGCTTCAGCGTGCCGCGCCTCTCGGCCTCCAGGATCATCCATTTGCCGGCGCGATCCTTCACCGACTGGCCCGGATTCATGAATTCGGCCTTGCCGAGAATGGTGCAGCCGGTCAGTTCGGACGCGCGTTTCAGCTTGATGAGCGGGGTGTTGCCGATCGCTTCGATGACGTCTTTGTTGAATATCATGTCGGGGAATTTCTTTGCCGGGCTGTGTCTTGCTTGGCGAACCTAGTGTGCTGATCGAAAAAGGGAAGGGCTTTTGCACTGCGGCAAAAGACCGGTTCAACACGCTTGACCTCGCACGCGCGGATGTCACGGGCGTGGGGAGAACGCAGTTTTGCGGCGGTCGGGTCGGCCAGTAGAATCATCCTGTGGTCGGCGGTTTCGCACGAGTTGCGCGCTCTCGGCCAATCAAGACCTGACGGCGCAGTGGGCGGTGGCGCGAGTCTGGCGTCGCGCCGGCACATCTTGCGGATTCAATGCAACAGGAGCCGAGAAATCCCCATGAAATCTTTGTAAGAATCGTGACTTCCGGCACGGGGCCGAAATGCGCGGAAATGCCGTAAAAAATAGGGAAAAGTCGGCATTCAAGGTAGCCACGAATCGCTTGCGATGCGACGCCGCGCAATCGTGACGGGGCTGTCCGCCCCATTGTCCCAAGGGTAGAATGGGACAGGCAGGTTCCATTTGAAGCATACCCCCGTGAACGTCACCCAGACCATCGCTGAACGCGGCATTCGTGCGCCACGGGCGAAGTCTGGCTTCGGCGGAGAACGGGTGTGACCCAGCCCGTGTCCGTGATGGTGCCTGGAGGCCGGTTCGGCCTCGCCGTCCGCGCGCGCCGGCTCGCGGCACGCTCGCTTGTTGCGCTCGGCCTGGTCGCCGGCTCTGCCGGCTGCATTCTGACCCAGGACATCCCGGATTCCGCGCTCGACGTGCCTCAGGGCTACAAGGCCGCGCGTCTCGGCCGGCCGGGCGACGCGCTTCCGACGCTCGATTGGTGGCAGGGCTTCCGCTCCAAGGAGCTGACGCAGCTGATGGAGGAGGCGCAGACCGTCAACCTCGACATCGCAGCTGCGGTTGCACGCTTCCGCCAGGCCGACGCGCTGGCGCGGCAGGCCGGCGCGGCGCTGCTGCCGACCCTCAACCTCAACGGATCGGAAACCTACTCGCGCACCTCCGGCTCCAGCGCCAGCGGCCTCACCAACGGCGGGCGCGAGGTGGTGAACTACAACGCCTCGCTGAGCGCCAGCTATCAGCTCGACTTCTGGGGCCAGAACCGCGACGCCGCGCAGGCGGCGGAGGAGACCGCCGTTGCCAACCGGTTCGACCGTGAGGTGGTGGCGCTGACCACGCTGGCGAGCGTCGCCAATGCTTATTTCACCGTGCTGGCGACGCAGGACCGCCTGCGCACCGCGCAGCGCAACATCGCCAGCGCCGAGCGCATCCTCAATGCGATCAAGGAGCGCTTCAAGGCCGGCACCGGCTCCGATCTCGACGTCGCGCAGCAGGAGAGCGTGCTCGCCAACCAGCGCGCGCTGGTGCCGCCGCTGCGGCAGACGCTCGACCAGAGTATCAACGCGCTGGCGGTGCTGGTGTCGCGGCCGCCGGAAAGCGTGCGCGTCTCCGGCGGCTCGCTCAACGCCGTTGCGATCCCGCGCGTCACGCCGGGCCTGCCGTCTGAATTGCTGACCCAGCGTCCCGATATCCGCCGGCAGGAGGCACAGCTTGCATCCGCCACCGCCAATGTCGGCAGCGCGCGGGCGCAGTTCTTCCCGAGCATCCAGCTGACCGGAACGGGCGGCTACCAGAGCCAGGCGCTGGTCTCGCTGTTCCAGCCGCATGCCGCCTTCTTCAACCTGGTCGGCAGCATGACCCAGCCGATCTTCGACGGCGGCCGGATCCTCGGCAATTTCGAATACACCAAGGCCAGGCAGGACGAGTTGCTGCAGACCTACCGCAAGACGGTGGTGCAGTCGTTCACCGACGTCGACAATGCGCTGGTCGCGATCCGCGAGACCACGCGCCGGCTGCAGCTGCAGCGCGACGTGCTGTCGTCGTCGCGGCGCGCCTTCGACCTCGCCGAGCAGCAGCTCAAGGCCGGCACCGCCGATATCGTAACTGTGCTAAACACGCAGCTGACCCTGTTCCAGGCGGAAGATGCCTATTCGCAGGCCCAACTGGCCCGGCTATCGGCGATCGTGAGCCTATATCAGGCATTAGGGGGCGGCTGGGAACCGAAGATGGAAAGACCGGTCGATGCTCTTTAAGCCCGACTCGACGGACGAGGAGAAAAGCAAGGCGCCGCGCAAGCGGAGCCTCCTCTCGCGCCTGCTTGGGCGCATGGTGTCCTTGCTCGTCACGCTCGTGATCCTGGGCGGCCTCGGCTATCTCGGCTGGCTCGCCTTCCAGCCCAAGCAAAATGGCGGCGGCGGGCGTGGTGCAGGCGCGCGGCCCGATCTGCCGGTGCCGGTGCTCGCGGCGACGCCGCATGTGCAGGACGTGCCGGTTTACCTCGACGGCGTAGGCTCGGTGAGGGCGCTCAACACGGTCATCGTGCGCTCGCAGGTCGATGGCAAGCTGCTCAAGGTGAATTTCGTCGAAGGCCAGGACGTCAAGAAGGGCGACGTGCTGGGCGAGATTGATCCTGCGATCTATCAGGCGCAGTACGACCAGGCGGTGGCCACGAAGGCCAAGGACGAAGCGCTGCTCGCCAACCAAAAAATCGATCTCGCCCGCTATGAGCAACTCGCCGCCACCAATGCGGGCTCCAAGCAGCAGGCCGACACGCAGCGTGCGCTGGTCGCGCAGCAGGAGGCCATCATCAAGGCTGATCAGGCCCAGATCGACAATGCACGCGCCACGCTCGGCTACACCAAGATCGTCGCGCCGATCACAGGTCGCGCCGGCCTGCGTCAGGTCGACCAGGGCAACATCATCCACGCCTCCGACACCACCGGGCTCGTGATCCTGACCCAGCTGCAGCCGATCGCGGTGTGGTTCAGCCTGCCGCAGCAGCAGATCATGCGGGTCAACGCCGCAGCCGCGAAGGGCCAGCTTGCGGTGGACGTGTTCGGCAATGACGGCGTCACCGTGATCGATACCGGCAAGCTGACCGGCATCGACAACCAGGTCGATCCGACCACCGGCACGCTGAAGCTGAAGGCCGAATTGCCCAACGCCAGCTACCAGCTCTGGCCGGGCCAGTTCGTCAATGTGCGGCTCAAGGTCGAGACCCTGCCGCAGGCGATCGTGGTGCCGACCTCGGCGGTGCAGCGCGGTCCGGCCGGCACCTTCAGCTACGTGATCGGCGAGGGCGACATCGTCACCGCCAAGCCGGTCACGGTCACCCAGCAGAACGAGCATGAAGCCGTCATCGCCAGCGGCCTGACCACGTCGGACCGCGTCGTGACAACCGGCTTTGCCAATCTCGCCGATGGCGCGAAGGTCGTGGTCGGCAAGGACGACGGGCCGCCGGCCGCCGATCTCGCGCCGCGCAAGCGCAGCCGCAATCCTGACGGCAAGCGCGGGGCGCAAGGCGAAGGTCAAGGCAAGGACGGTAAGAAAGACTGGCAGGGCAAGGACGGCGAGCATCGCGGCCGGCACGAGCACAGCGAAGGCGATCAGAAGGGGCAGTCCGGACCGGCGCCCGCGCCGGCAGCAGGGGGCGAACAGTCGGGCGGCGCGCCGAAGGCGCAGCCATGACCGGCATCCTGACTTCGTAATGTCCGATCTAACAGCGAGCACGCAGCCATGAGCGTCTCCGAACCGTTCATCCGCCGGCCGATCGCCACCTCGCTGCTCGGCATCGCGCTGATGATCGGCGGCGCGCTCGGCTACTGGGCGCTGCCGGTCTCGGCGCTGCCGCAGGTCGACTTCCCGACCGTGCAGGTGACGACGCAATTGCCCGGCGCGAGCCCCGACGTGGTGGCCTCGCTGATCACGGCGCCGCTGGAGCGGCAGCTCGGGCAGATCCCGTCACTGTCGTCAATGAACTCGACGAGCTCGTTCGGCGTCAGCCAGATATCGCTGCAGTTCGACCTCAACCGCGACATTGATGGCGCCACGCAGGATGTGCAGGCCGCGATCAACGCTGCTGCCGGCATTTTGCCGAAGGCGCTGCCGTATCCGCCTGTCTACGCCAAGGTGAACCCGGCGGACGCGCCGGTGATGACGCTGGCGCTGACCTCGGACACGATCTCGCTGCGGGCGATGAGCGATCTCGCCGACACCATCCTGGGCCAACGGCTGAGCCAGATTTCCGGCGTCGGCCGGGTCTCGATCCTCGGCGGATTGAAGCCGGCGGTGCGCGTCCAGGCCGATCTGGCCCGGCTCGCGGCCTATGGCATCGCGATGGAGGATCTGCGCAACGCGATCGCCGGCGCCAACGTGTCGGGGCCGAAGGGTTCGCTCGACGGCGCCCAGCAATCCTACACCATCGCCGCCAACGACCAGATCGCCGCCGCCGACGCCTACCGGCCGATCATCATCGCCTATCGCAACGGCTCGCCGGTCACGATCGGCGACGTCGCCCAGATCGTCGACGGGCTGGAGAACGACCGCACCGGCGGCTGGTATCAGGGCACGCCGGCAGTCATCATCGATATCCAGCGTCAGCCTGGCGCCAACGTCATCGACGTCGTCAAGCAGATCCGCGGCGAAATCCCGCGGCTGCAGCGGTCGGTCCCGGCCGGCGTCAAGTTGACCATCGTCTCCGACCGCACCGTGACGATCCGCGCCTCGGTCCGCGACGTGCAGTTCACGCTGATCCTGAGCGTGGTGCTGGTGACCCTGGTGGTGCTCTTGTTCCTGCGGTCGCTGCGCGCGACCCTGATTGCCGGCGTCGCGCTGCCGCTGTCGCTGATCACGAGCTTCGGTGTCATGTATTTCGCCGGCTTCAGCCTCGACAATCTGTCGCTGATGGCGCTGACCATCGGAACCGGGTTTGTGGTCGACGACGCCATCGTCATGATCGAGAACATCGTCCGCCACATGGAAGACGGCGAGACGGTGATGGAGGCCTCGCTGAAGGGGGCCAGCGAGATCGGCTTCACCGTGATCTCGCTGACGGTGTCGCTCATCGCGGTGTTCATCCCGCTGCTGTTCATGTCCGGCCTGGTTGGCCGCATGTTCCGCGAATTCGCGCTCACCCTGACGATCGCGGTCGTGACCTCGGCGATCGTCTCGCTGACGCTGACGCCGATGATGTGCTCGCGGCTGCTCAAGAACATCCATGAGGAGATGGCGGTCCCGGGCCTCGCCGCGGTCAGCCGCTTCATCGACCGCATGGTGGAGTTCTACCATCGGACGCTGCTCTGGGTGCTGCGGCGCCAGCGCGCGACGCTGCTGGTGACGTTCGCGACCATCGCGCTGACGCTGATCATGTATGTGCTGGCACCGAAGGGTTTTCTGCCGCTGCAGGACACCTCGTCGATCACGGCGGTGACCGAGGCCGGGCCCGACGTCTCGTTCGCCGAGATGCAGCGGCGGCAGAGCGCGGTCTCAAACATCATCAAGGCCGATCCTGATGTGGTTGGCGTTGTCTCGGTGATCGGCTCGGGCTCGGTCAATCCGACCACCAATGTCGGCCGTCTGGTAATGACGCTGAAGCCGCTCGACCAGCGGCGCGAGGGCGTCGTCAAGGTGATCGAGCGGCTGAAGGAGAAGATCGCGACGGTGCCCGGCATGACGGTGTACTTTCAGCCGGTGCAGGACGTGCAGATCTCGACCCAGTCCAGCCGCTCGCAATACCAGTACACGCTGACCGCGACCGACGCCGCCGAGGTCTCGCAATGGGCGCAAAGGCTCGTCGCCGAGATGCGGCGCGACCCGATCTTCCGCGATGTCTCCTCGGAGGCGCAGGAGGGCGGCCTGCGCGCGGCGCTCGACGTCAACCGCCAGCGCGCCGGCCAGCTCGGCGTCAGTCTGCAGGGCGTCACCGACACGCTGAACGATGCCTTCGCGCAGCGGCAGATTTCGACGATCTACGGCCAGGCCAACCAGTACCGCGTCGTGCTCGAAGCGCTGCCGATGTATCAGCGCGACCCGTCGATTCTCGACAAGCTCTATCTGCCCGGCGCCAACGGCGCGCAGGTGCCGCTGTCGGCGGTGGCGACGCTGGTCCGGACCACGGCGCCGCTCGCGATCTCGCACCAGGCGCAATTCCCGTCGGTCTCGCTCAGCTTCAACCTGGCGCCGGGCGAGGCGCTGGGCGACGCGGTCGCGGCCGTGAAAGCGATCGAGAGCAGGATCGGAATGCCCGGCAGCATCGTCGGGATCTATTCCGGCGACGCCGCCGAATTCTCGCGCTCGCTCGCCGGCCAGCCCTGGCTGATCCTGGCGGCGATCATCACGATCTACATCGTGCTCGGCGTGCTCTATGAAAGCTATATCCATCCGATCACCATCCTTTCGACGCTGCCCTCGGCCGGCGTTGGCGCCATCCTCGCCTTGATGCTGTGCGGGCAGGATCTCTCGGTGATCGGCCTGATCGGCATCATCCTCTTGATGGGTATCGTCAAGAAGAACGCGATCATGATGATCGACTTCGCGCTGGAGGCCGAGCGTCACCAGGGCATGTCGTCCTATGACGCGATCGTGCAGGCCTGCCTGTTGCGTTTCCGCCCGATCATGATGACGACGCTGGCGGCGCTGTTCGGCGCGCTGCCGCTCGCGATCGAAAGCGGTACCGGCGCCGAACTGCGCTTCCCGCTCGGTATCTCGATCATCGGCGGCCTGCTGCTGAGCCAGCTGCTGACGCTCTACACCACGCCGGTGATCTATCTGGCGCTCGACCGCCTCAACCGCCGGATCGAGCGGGCCGTGCCGGAGCCAGGTCCCAGCGGCCCGCCGATCGCGGGCGCCACCGAGGGCATGCAGTGATCTCGATCTCGGAGCCCTTCATCCGCAGGCCGGTGGGCACCACACTGCTTGCGATCGGGCTGTTCCTGGTCGGGATCGTCGCCTACCAGTTCCTGCCGGTGTCGTCGGTTCCGAATGTCGATTTCCCGACCATTCGGGTGTCGGCGTCCAGGCCGGGAGCCGATCCCTCGGTGATGGCCGCGACCGTCGCCGCACCGCTGGAGCGCAAGCTCGGCACCATTTCGGGCGTCGACCAGATCACCTCGACGAGCTCGCTCGGCACCACCAGCATCCAGGTGCAGTTCTCGATCGGCCGCAATATCGACCGCGCCGCGCGCGACGTGCAGGCCGCGATCAACGCCTCGCTCGCCGATTTGCCGAGCGACCTGCCGTCGCTGCCCAAGTTCCGCAAGGCCAATCCGGCCGCGTCGCCGGTATTCGTGCTGGCGCTGACCTCGAAGACGATCTCGACCAGCGCGATGTACGACGTCGCCGACACGGTGCTGGCGCAGCGCATCTCGCAGGTGCCGGGAGTGGGCGAGGTGACCGTCAGCGGCGCCGACCAGCCGGCGGTGCGCATCGCGCTCAACCCGGTGTCGCTGGCGAACGCCGGGATCGCGACCGACGACGTCCGGCTCGCGATCATCAATGCCAACCCGCTGGGGCCGGTCGGCATCTTCAATGGCGGCCGGCTGAGCGAGACGCTCTCGATCAACAAGCAGATGCGCACCGCCGCCGAATTCCGCGACATCGTCATCAAGAGCTCGAACGGCAATTACGTCCGCCTCGCCGACGTCGCCGAGGTCGAGGATTCCGTGCGCAACTCGCGCTCGATCGCCTGGTTCAACAAGCAGCCGGCGGTACTGATCCAGATCACCAAGCAGGGCGACGCCAACGTCATCGACACCGTCGACGGCGTTCGCAAGATGCTGCCGGAACTGAAGAAATGGATTCCGGCGGGCGTCGAGATCTCCACCCTGGTCGATCGCACCGGAACGATCCGCGCCAGCGTCGAGGACATGCAGTTCACGCTGCTGGCGACCGCCGTGCTTGTGATGATCGTGGTGTTCGTGTTTCTGCGCCGGGTGGTGCCGACGATCGCCGCCGGCGTCTCGGTGCCGCTGGCGCTGGCCGGCACCTGCGCCGGAATGTGGCTCGCCGGCTTCTCGATCGACAATCTGTCGCTGATGGCGCTGGCGATCTCCGTCGGCTTCGTGGTCGACGACGCCATCGTGATGATCGAGAACATGTACCGCAATCTCGAGCAGGGCATGGCGCCATATCCGGCCGCGGTCGAAGGCGCCAAGCAGATCGGCTTCACGGTGCTGTCGATCTCGCTGTCGCTGATCGCGGCCTTCACGCCGCTGATCTTCATGGATGGCATCGTCGGGCGGCTGCTGCGCGAATTCTCGCTGACGCTGGTGTTCGCGATCGCGGTCTCGACCGTGGTGTCGCTGACCATCACGCCGATGATCTGCGCGCATTACATCAGGGAGGCGACCTCGGATCATGCCACCTGGTACGATCGCGTCATCGAGGGCACGCTGTCACGTGTCGTGGCGTTCTATGCAGCGACGCTGCGGATCGTGCTCGGCTATCCCTTCCTGACCCTGGTGGTGTTCTTCGCCACCGTCGCGCTGACGGTGACGCTCTACATCAAGACGCCGAAGGGTTATTTCCCGACCGACGACAGCGGCTTCGTGATCGGCTCGACCCGGGCGTCGGCGGATATCTCGTTCCAGGCGATGCTTCAGCTGCAGCAGCGGCTCGCCGACATCGTGATGGCCGACCCCGCGGTCGCCGGCATCGGCTCGTCGGTGGGCTCCGGCGGCGGCCCGGGCGGCGCCACCTCCAACCGCGGCACCATGTTCATCAGCCTGAAGCCGCCGGAGGAGCGGGGCGGGATGTCGACCGCACAGGTGATCGACCGGCTGCGCCGCAACCTGTTCATGGTGCCGGGCATCCGCCTGTTCATGTTCGCCGCCCAGGACATCCGCACCGGCGGCCGGCAGAGCGATTCCGACTACCAGTACACGCTCGCCTCGACCGACCTCGAGCTGTTGCAGAAATGGGCGCCGATCGTGGCCAAGCGCATGGAGACGGTGGAGGGCATCACGGACGTATCCTCCGACCGCGATCCCGGCGGCCTGCAGCTCAACCTCGTGATCGACCGCAAGACCGCCTCCAGCCTCGGCGTCCGCGTGCAGGACATCGACAACGCGCTCAACAACGCCTTCTCGCAGCGGCAGATCTCTTACATCTACACCCAGCGCAACCAGTACGTGGTGGTGCTCGAGATCGATCCCAAATTCCAGAGCGATCCGTCGAACCTCGAGCGCATCTACGTTGCCGGCGCCAACGACGTGCAGGTGCCGCTGTCGGCGCTGGTGCACTACCAGCGTGGATTGTCGGCGCTCGCGGTCTATCACTCCGGCGGCTTCCCCTCGACCACGGTGTCGTTCAACCTGCTGCCGGACGTGCCGCTGGAGGTCGCGACGACGAACATCCAGCAGGCGGTCAACGAGTTGCACATGCCCGAGGGCATTCGCGGCAGCTTCGACGGCAATGCCGGCGATTTCAACAAGACCAGCGGGCGGCAGCCGCTGCTGATCCTCGGCGCGCTGGTCGCGATGTATATCGTGCTCGGCGTGCTCTATGAGAGCCTGGCGCATCCGATCACGATCATCTCGACACTGCCGTCGGCCGGCCTCGGCGCCTTGCTCGCCTTGCAGGTGACCAACACGCCGCTGACGGTGATCGCCTTCGTCGGCATCATCCTGTTGATCGGCATCGTCAAGAAGAACGGCATCATGATGGTCGACTTCGCGCTCGAGGCCGAGCGGCATCAGGGCCTGTCGTCGCGGGACGCGATCTTCGAGGCCTGCCGGGCGCGCTTCCGCCCCATCCTGATGACGACCATGGCTGCGCTGTTCGCCGGCATTCCGCTGGTGATTGCGACCGGCCCGGGCACCGAGCTGCGCCGGCCGCTCGGCATCACCATCATCGGCGGCCTGTTCGTGTCGCAGATCCTGACGCTCTACACGACACCGGTGATCTATCTCTTGATCGACCGGCTGCGCCAGCGCCGCGAGCCGTCAGGCGTGCACGCACCCGCGGAATAGTTTGAATTGCACGATTGCAAGCGTATAGCGGAGCGATGTCCGAACCGACCGAAGCAAAAACCGATATCGTCGCCGAGATCGAGGAGTGCGCGCATTGCGGCAAGCCGTTGCCGCTGTGCATCTGCGACAGCGTCACGCCGATCGAGAGCCGCGTCCAGCTCCTGATCCTGATCCATCCGCAGGAGCAGGACAGGGCGCTGGGCACCGCGCGACTGCTGGCGCGGCATTTCGAGAACGCCGTGGTCCGGATCGGGCTGTCCTGGCCGAGCCTTGCCAAGGCACTGGGCCGGCCGGTGCCCGATCCGTCGCGCTGGGCGGTGCTCTATCTCGGCTCCGCCAAGGTCGAGGACCTCGAGACCGATGCCGAGATCGTCGCGATCAACCGCAAGGGCGAGCTGGAGCCGCATCAGCGCGCCATCCTGGCCGACATCGAGGGCATCGTGCTGCTCGACGGCACCTGGAGCCAGGCCAAGGCGCTGTGGTGGCGCAATGCCTGGATGCTGAAGTGCCAACGGGTGATTCTCGGGCCGAAACGGCCCTCGCTCTACGGCAGACTGCGGCGGGAACCGCGCCGCGACGGCCTGTCCACCATCGAGGCGGCCGCGATCCTGCTGGCGGGGCTGGAGAAGCGGCCGGATATTGCCGCAACGTTGTCAGGCAGTTTCGAGCGGATGCTGGCGAGGTTCCGGGAAGTGCAGGCCAAACTGCCGGAATTGGCGCCCAAACCGAAGAAGCGGGATTTCCGGAGGCGCCGGCGCTAGAGCCTGATCCGGAAAAGCGCGAAGCGGTCTTCCGGAAGGATCTTGCTCAAACAAGGGGCACCTTACCTTCCGGCTCGGTTGCCTATCGGAGAGAGGCCGTATATGAAGTCCGCCGCAAGGGGCCACGTGGCGGAGTGGTTACGCAACGGTCTGCAAAACCGTGTACACCAGTTCAATTCTGGTCGTGGCCTCCACTCATCTCATCAATGGCTTGCAGCCAATCAATGAGAAGCCGCATTAGCTCGCGGCGTACCAACCTTCAGGAAACGGAATCAGCGGCCACGGCGCCTGGTTGTCATTGGCCGCGCGCGGTGGCGGCTGAATGCGGGGCGAGGGCTGAGCCACGAAATCCTCCTGAGCAATGGGCGCGATCGCCGTTCGCACGGCGTCCAGCAGCAGATCAAATTCGACTTCGCTCATCGCGCTCTCCGAGGTTCGAGAGCGCCATGGTCGCAAAACTGTCTTCGGTCCGGATTGAGCGATTCGTTCGAATTTTATGAAAAGAACGATGGCGCCCGTGTTGGTTAACAAATCGTTGGTGACCCTTCGGGAACCTAGGTCGGCGTGGCCGCACCTCATGTGAGACAGATCACATCTTGCGAAAAACTCCGCCCGGAATTCCCGGCAATCCTCATAGCCGTCAAATATCGCAGAAGTTTTAGGGAGCCGTGACAATGAGGCCGTGCATCGCGGGATACTTGTTGATCGCATGCCACCTCGATCCTCGGCTCTTGCTGACATGGTCTCACCAGTGGGCACTGTTGGGCGCTGCGGGCAGCTCCCGGACAGCGCAAATCGCCTACGCCCGCTGTCTATCGCCTCGAGCCGGAGGAAATTCCCGACGTCTGCGCGCCGTTACGTCAGTCCGGTGAGGTCGTGCGGCAGCATGGTCTTGAACTGCGTCAGCGCCTGCCGCGCCTTCCTCGGTGGCAGCATGATCGCGTGACGCACGGCGGCTGCGATCAGCGTCATGATCAGTGCTGAAAAGGTGGCGAAGGCGGCAGTCGGCATGCCGGGCGCAATCCGCCTGACCGCGTCGGACAGCAGGCCGGAGAGCACGGCCATGTCGTCCGCATCGACCTTCTGCAGGGCGCGGTCGGCTTGCGTCGCCTGCCAGATGTCGCGCATGACAGGCTCGCGCATGAACATCTCGTAGTAGCTGTCGACGATCCGGCAAAGCGCCGGGTGCAGGTCGCGCGCGGTCGTCACCGTGGCCAGATCGCGCCTGACGCAATCGCGCCCGACCGCGTTATGGCGTTCGGCCAGGGTGCCGATGATCGCGGCCTTGTCCGGGAAATATTGATAGAGCGAGCCGAATGCGACGCCGCTGCGCGCGACGACGTCGCTCATGCGGAAGGCCTCGCTGCCCTTTTCCGCCATGATCTCGGTCGCGCAGGCAAGGATGCGCTCGAAGCGCTCGCGGCTGCGCTGCTGGGTCGGGGCAAGCCGCGCCAGCCCGGGGAGGGGGACTTCCACGGCCGCGGCCTTTCGTCTCGACATCTCTCGCTTCCCTGCGATCGGGGTTGACGGCCATAATACGAGAGTTTATCGCATTTCACAAATACGAGTATATCTCGCATTTGGAGGCGGAACGATGCGCCAGATCCTGACCTCGGCCCTGCTGTGGTTTTCCGCGCTCGGCTGCGGCCTGCTCGCCGGGCTCTATTTCGCGTTCTCGGCTTTCGTCATGACCGCGCTCGACCGCATCGATCAGGCCGCCGGCATCTCGGCAATGAACGCGATCAATGCCGATATCGTCCGCTCGCCGTTCATGCCGGTGTTCCTCGGCACCACGCTGTCCTGCGCCGTGCTGGTCGTGCTCGGCGGGCTCAGATGGCAGGAGCCGGGCGCGATTGCGATGATTTGCGGCGGCGCCCTCTACGTGGTCGGCATGTTCGTCGTCACGGTCGCCTTCAATGTGCCGCTGAACGATCAGCTTGCGGCCTCTGACCCTGCGGGCACGTCGGCGGCATCTGTCTGGGCGCGCTATCTGACCGACTGGACCTTCTGGAACCACGTGCGGACCATCGCCTCGCTGGCCGCGACCGCGCTGTTCATCGTTGCCATCGGCGGGCGATAGCCTGCCGGCTTGCGCGGCGAAGCCGGGCGGTGGTGCCCGAGACCAGAATCGCAGCCGCGGCGCGATCGCCGCGCTGGCGGTGTTTCAGGTGCCCGCAAGGGCGGCGGCCGGGCACGCACCGCGCGGAGGAATGGTTAAACCCTTGTAACGCAGAGATTTACGGTCCCCGGTAAAGTTTCGCTGGAGGGGCGATTTGGTTCTTTGCAAGGCCGAAAGGCTTTGTTATACGCTGCCCGCTCGCGAACAGATGTTCGCCTATTCCTCGGTAGCTCAGCGGTAGAGCATTCGACTGTTAATCGAATGGTCGCTGGTTCGAATCCAGCCCGGGGAGCCAAGCACAATCAAGCACTTGGCCCTCAAATCTAAATCAGACGAAAACGACGATTTCGGGTTGGGGCCACATTGGGGGCCACAAGAAAATTTGATCGACCAGAATCGCCAGGGGTGGGGAAGGGGAACCTCGCCGGTCTGGGAGGCCCGGCAGCGTGAACAACGAAAAGCCACTACCACTAAGCTCGGTCTGGTCTCCGGGAGCAATGAAGGCACTCATCGGCCCCCTGTCACTTGTTCCTGAGCCATGGCAATGCAGCACAATAAGATGGCGGCCCTGGCGCGGGGAACGCCAAGGCCGCTCTAAACTCCCGGTCGGGGGGCAACCAGATCGCGGGAGCGCATGATGACTCCCGACATTGCCACTTGTTCCCGCGGCGCCCGCTGCTATGGGGGTTTGGTCGAAGAACTGTCGCCGCGCGTTCGCAAAGAGACCTTGAGCTGGTGCGCCTTCACTGCAACGGACATAGGCCCGCGGCCCAATTGCTCGGCAATTTTGCCGGCGGGTAGTTTGCCCGCCATAGCTTTTAGCTTTTCGATTTCTTCAGCGGTCCAGCGACGGACAGGCTTTATCATTTTTCCATCTCCACAAACGAAAAGCCGCCCCCAAATCGCTTTAGGCAGAAAAACACAAAAGGTTCCTACCGCCTCGCGTCCAAACCCGCGGGCCTTGAACCGGGAGGCCCGCTAAAAAATAGCAACGCGGGCTCAGGCATTGACGTTTGCTCGCGCTTGGGAATTTTCAGGGCCCAGGTTTTGGAATGAACGCCGCCGGGCATGTATTTCTGAGACCGGCGGCGTTTTTTCGTTAGGCCCGATCGCGCGGGTCGGGACGGCGTACCACCGACAGGACCGGCCGCGGCAGCGCTGTTGCCTCTCGCGACTGGATGGCCTGAGCGTGCTCAACGATGAGCCACAACACGCGGTTCATTTGGTCTAAACAGGTCTCCGCGTCAGGGGCGGTCGTTAGCACGCAGAGCAGCGTGGCGTGGCTGACGATGGCTTCACAGTCGTCGATCGTGTTGTTGGCGATCATTCTGTCATCCCTCCCTAATTCGCCCAGGCTGTGGAGGCCGGCACGATGAGGCCTAAGACAGCCTCTCCGCCGTCGCTAAGCATCGCCTGAGCCGCCTGAAAGGAGGCCTCGGCTGACATCGCAACCTTCACGACGGCAACCTGATCGCGGGCGCCGTTGCTGTTGGGCGCAGTGATCACGAAGACGAGCCGGCGGTTTGGACCAATCCGCTCCACACGCGCCAAGGCCTCAACGAAGACTTCTTGGACGCCATAAGTGTCGATCTCGCTCATGCTGCCGGCCCCCGCTTGGATGGTGCCCCGGTCATGTTGCGGAGACCGTTGAGAAGGCGGCCGCGGTCATGGGGTGTCAGTTGCCGGAAGAGAGCCGCCACCTCCTGCGACTGCGCCTGCTCGGCGTCGGGCGTTACAGATCTGGCGTCCCGCACGGTACGCAGAAGGCCCTTAAGGTCGCCGTAGAACACCCAGTCCGTGCTGATGGCGTGGGTCACGCAGAAATCGAGCATGGCCCGATCTGATCGGCAGGCCTTCAACACCTCGGAGCCGCGGATCAGGCGCTCATCGGCAATCAACGCCAGACGGCGTTTGACATTAGCAGTCGACGTGCTGCCATCCTTCTCTAGTCGCCGAAAGGCGTTCTCGTGCGACTGCTGAGCTTTGATCCGCTCGAGCCTATCTTGGAAGTCGGGAGGTTGCTTGCGCATGGCTGCCAACCTCAAGCCAATTCCAGCTCGGGGCGGACAGCAGCGCCGCCGTCGAGGGCAGGGCGGCGCTCAGCCTCGACCATCTCGCCGGTCAGGCCGTCGTCCTCAGCACGGCGGAAGGCTTCGCGAAGGAAGGGATCAGAAAAGAGCGTGGAGAGTCGCTGTGTGGTAGACTGTTTGACAGCTTGGGCCATGGGTCACTCCTTGGCTTGGGTTAGAGCCGGGCTAGTGTTCCACCACTTGCTCGGCTCGCTAATTTATGGCACCATCAAATCATGAAGTCAACAATAAATAGCGCTAAAAAATCAAAGCGTGGCAGGCCCGCCGTCGAGAGCGAAGCCGTAAACGTGCGCATGACGCTTGATGCGCTGCAAAATCTGGACGACTGGCGCCGCAACCAAGCTGACCTTCCAGGCCGGCCAGAGGCCATCCGCCGGTTAGTCGAGATCGGCCTGAAGGCGAAGGGCAAATAGCCAATTTTGCATCGCATCGCACCGCGCATTGGCCGGGATCGATCTGTGCTGCCCGGTCTTTTCATTGCCGTGCGCTCAGGATACGATCAGAGTGGCCAAGGGCGGGGGCCTAACTAAAATGAGCCGGTTCGAGCGGATCATTGTTGTGGTGCTGGGCCTCATTTGTGTGTCGTTACTTGGTTTCATTATCCGCACGTGGACTTCGCAGCGCACCCTTGTGGCCGATGCGCCGAGACCAGAAGTCATGGCGGCGCAGGCCGCTGCGCCAAGGTCTGCCGCAGCACAATCACAACCAGAACCTCGACGGCCGCCTGCCGTCGTACAGGCACAACCAACAACTGAACCGCCCGTTATCGTGCAATCGAAGCCAGACAATGACGTGCTCACACGCGCGCAATCCGCGACGCGCGATATTCTTAAAGATCCGGACTCGGCTCAGTTCTCTGGCCTCGTCGCTCTTCAGAATGGCATGGACACCGTTGTCTGCGGTTTTGTAAACGCAAAGAACGGGTACGGTGGATACAGCGGAAGACAGGGGTTCATTTACAGCGACGGAATACGATCGTCCCACATGAACAGGTATGATGGCCAGATTCTGGAAGCCTGTCGGAATATAGCGGCCGGGCGCTATGTACGGAGTTTAGCGGACGGGTTCCAGCTCAGCAGGTGAGTTCTTGGACGAGCACAGCGGCTGATCGCAGCACGTACATGCATGGGCTCGAAATCGCGTGAGTACATGTTCGGCGCCACCGTCCGGCAATTGGCTGAACGGGCTGCGGAGGCGCGCCCGGGACGCCGATGGACCTAGCCAGTGCCCATCTTGGGCGGCACGTCCACCGACCGAATGTTCGATCCGCGCTTACCGCAAACCGTGCAGACGAACCGCGGCTCGAGATCGGACAGGCGCATCTCGTCCGGCCACCGGGAAGCATCCATCGTGACGTTGTGGGAACAGCGGTAGTCTTTACAGAAAACGATGATGCGCGTGGCCCCCGTTTCGCGCATCTCGCCGAACGTGATCTTGGTTGGGTAGTTCTTCATGGGCGCGATTACAGCGCCCCCTAGGGCGGCCAGCAATCCACGAGGGCTAGCACCTCGCTACTGTTCCGACGCAATACGTCGGTCAAGACGACGCTTCCCTGTCCCAGCCAATAGGATCGAAAGCTAGCGCCATGCGTTGTCCCGTAGAGACTGAACAGGAGGTTCAGCAATGGTCAACGGTCCAGAGCAGAGGAGCAGCGAAGCTGACGATTTGGCAAGCAAGCTCGCAGAATGCGCGAGAGAGGCACGCCATCAAGCTGCGCTTTTACCGGAAGGTCCGGTTCGCGACGCACTACTTGAAAAAGCTAAGCACTACGAAGCACAGATTCCCGACGACACCACGTACAAAACGTGAAATCCCTGAGAACGCTCTCTTCGCGCTAGACCCATCCGGAACGATTGCCACTGCGCCAGTTTGAATCAACCCATTGTTTTGTGGAGTTGCGTTGTGGCGTTTCAGCGGAGGAAGCCCGATGCGATCGGGACGAAAGCGCTATTTCCCGGCTTTATAGCGCCTGCATTAGCATCGCCGATCGACAAGGTCCCGACTGGCTCACGTTGGCACCATGAAATAAAGTTCGACGGCTATCGCGTACAAGTCCATCTCGCCCATGAGGAGGTGAAGGTCTACACACGCCGCGGTAACGACTGGACCAAGCGTTTCAAGAAGGTTGCCGACGACGCCTGGCACATCTCCGCCGGCTCGGCGATCATCGACGGCGAAGTCGTCGTACCATCGGCCAACGGCACCACCGATTTTTCGGTGCTGCAGAACGAGCTGCGGGGCAAGTCGACCAAGATCGTTCTGGTCGCGTTCGATCTGCTCTATTTGAACGGTCGGGACTTGAGAAAGTTGCCGCTTCGTGAACGCAAGGCAGTGCTGAAAAAGCTGATCGCTGGCACGGCCATTCAGTTCAGCGAGAGCTTCGAAGTCGACGGGCAGGAGATGTTCAAGCACGCCTGCAAACTAGGCTATGAGGGCGTCGTTTCAAAGGTGGCGGACAGCGCCTATCCGACCGGCACCCGTAGCCGCGACTGGGTGAAGAAAACCTGCGTCCAGCGCGAGACGCTAACCATTGCCGGCTTTGCGCTCGATGGTAACGATTGGGACGGCATTTACGTCGGCCGCCGTAAGGGCGACGAGCTTATCTATGCCGGCAAGGTCGACCATGGTTTTGACAAGGCCTCGGCCGCCGATCTCCGCAAACGCCTAACGCCGCTGATCCGCAAAACGCAGCCCTACACCACGCGGATCAAGCACAAGGGAATCTGGGTCGAGCCAAAGGTACTGGCCGAGATCGAGTACCGAGCCAAATCTTCCGAGGGCAAAGTGAGGCATCCGTTTTTTCGTGGTGTCCGGGACGATCTATGAGCGATCTGCGCCGCATCCTTTGCCGTGGCGGGTCTGTGAGACCACCCGGACCGACCGTCAGCCGGCAATCAACGCCTGCAGGTGCGGCGTACGGCTCTTTGCTAGACGTCGGCTATGTCGTCAGTCGATATGGCGCGCACCTGTAATAAGCCGTTCACACTCGCCGCTTCGAGTTTGACAGGTGTGGGGTGCTCGACAGGATCGATCGGAAATAATCTTCATCTAAAAAACGGAGAATCTTTTTCAGCTCAGCCTTATTCGAGGGCAAAATCAGCTTAATTTTCTCGCCATTCACCTCGGTTTGAACATCGATGCCGAAGTGCTTGGCGGCCTCTTTTGTCGCATCAGGCTCTAAGCGGTCTAGGATACCACTCTGCATAACGAGGGCGACTTTCCGTCTTATCCAGTTGTCAGAGGAGGCGATGAATGTTGAAGAATCTTCGATCTTCAAAAGCTCGCTTTCCGCGAACACCCGCAGATCTTCATCGGTCGCTTCCTTGAAGTACTGCGTCAGATCAAACATCTGCCGCGCAGAATGGAAGCTGAAGAATGAGAGACGCTTTTCTTTCAGAACCGCAGCTAGACTGGTTCCCAGCGTGAGGCCCACACCCTCGACCTTCTTGAAGACGTTGGAAGAGAGGAATAGTGAGAGCCCCCTGTTCGAAATGATTTTGCGTTTGTCAAAGCTCTGGATCAGGACGAGCTTCGGATCAGACCTTCCCACAAAGAGCGCCTTTACAGCTTCGAACTCAGTCCCTTGGGCTTCTATTTCCGGGATACTTAGAGGATTTGCCACCGCCGAATGCAATCCGTCGATATCGTCGTAGTCTTCGATGAAGAGACATTCTCCTTCGTCCGGCTTGTACTTGCCATCGAAAGCAATCTGCTCTCCCCCAGTCTCCCAAAATTTCGTTTCTTGATCATCAAAGGTGCTAGCTACCTCCTGCTGTACTTCTGCAGAAACTGGAATCCTCACGATGCGACGTGCAGGCTCGCTCGTCAGCGCAAACAAATTGACCATTCAGTATTCCTCGAGGAGCATCGAGCCGGAGATGCGTTTAACCGCTTTGATATCTCGCGGATCGAGAATTTCTCTCCTCGTTATCAACGTGTAGACCATGCCGTTGGCCGCCTCGGCTTTGTAGAAGCGATATCCAAAAATCCTCATCAAAGGACTAGGAGCTGTTGCGTCCGTAAACCAGAAGATGATTCCAACGACCAGGGCAAGTAATGCGATAGTAGCAAGGGTTATGTCTGCCGCACGAATAAAGAAGGGGAAAATGTAAGTGACTACAACCCCCATCAGAAGCACGTCATTTGATTCGATCTTTTTTGCCGCGAACGGGAAGGTCTCACCTTGCCACTTAAGAGCGGATAAAATGTAGACTATCGCTAGCGCACCCAAGAAGCCCGCAAACACGTAGTAAATCGCGTCCCAAAACGGGCTGCCAGAGAGCAAACGAGCCAGGCCGACGCTGATGAGTGCAGGTGAAAATGCCGCAATGAAAAGAGCTGCTTTGAGACTGTTTCTCATCAAGCGCTCTCGATGCAGTTAAAGAACATAACGTGAATATACTGCCAGCCGCCCCAGTGCGCAAGAGCGAGCGGCACTTGCATACTCGCCCAGGTTGCCGAAAGATATCCACTTTTTGTGGAGGGTATTGTGGCCAGTCTGAAGGAAATAGTTAACCCGATTTTCGTCGAAGCTACCCCCGGCTCCGCGACAGCGCTGACCGACGCCGAGGCGCTAGGTAAGTTCGTAGTCAAGATCCAGGCTCCCGCACCTGATGATCCGACCAGTCGACATACTTTCCTATTTTTCCTGGATCGAAGCGACGCGATGCAATTACAGAAAGCACTGTCGGATGCCCTGAAGGGGACAGCCAGTTAGCGGTTCTGCAACACGCTTTGGCGAGGCCAAGTAGCACCTTGGCCAACATAGCCGATTGGCTTGCTGTCGTGCTCATAGGCTGTTGCACCTTTATGAGCCGATTACAACGCCGCCTGAACCACCGCCACCACCTCCGCCGGTCGCGTCGTCAAATGCACTGAGGAGCAACCCGACATAGTAGTGGTCGAGACTCGAATTCGTGTTCGCGAATGCGCCAGATGATCTGCTGATCCCATAGCCGCTGGTCCCCCATGGATCAGACGCGCGATGCGCGGCATTGGCGATCGTCTTGTAATAGAGCTGAACGTTCGTAGACGTGCTCGGCTGGAGAGCTGCGCCGAGTACCTGGTTCGCAGCCGCCTGGTACGGCGTTGGAAAATAAACAAATGCCCACGCGGGATTGCCTGTCGTCACTGAAATCTTGTTCGTGTATCCAAATGCGACCTGGGCGACAGGCGTTCCGAGCGGGTCGCTGTATAAATTGAAATTGAGATCGCCGCTGCCCGACATGTATGCGTACATGCCGCACACCTTCATCGGGAACGGCATCTGATAGAGCTGGCCGAACTCTTTGGTGCCGGACGTGTTATTCCAGTTCTGGTTGTTGTAGACCGAAACAACATCGCTGGCGTCGAAATAGCCGATCGCACCGTCATTGAACACGACGATAATCCCGGGGACGCTGCCCTGAACGCCTGAGAACGAGCCGGTGAACGTACCCACAAAGGGGAAAAGGGCACAGTTGTTGCTCGCGGCTCGACCAAATGAAACCTGGCAAAAATCCGATCCGCCGAGCGCAGAATACTGCACCGCGAAGGCGACGAGATCGCCGTCTGCAATGGTCTTTGACCCCGTCGTCGGAACACTCGTGGTCCAGGCATTATTCGGCGGGGTGGTGGTCGCTGTCGTGTGGGCGCATTTAACGTCGAACGTCGTCGATCCAGAACTGTTGACCGGGCGACCGGGAGGGCCGTTCGTGGTGTCAACAGCGGCAAGACCAACGTTGAGCACAGTTGTACCACTGGAGAATACCACCCCGTTATTACGCCAACCGATTGCCGACGAACCCGTGGTGTCGATCGTATGCGAACTGCCATCCGACGTCCGCATCCGTCCAATGATGTAAGTTTCGTTCCCATTGCCCGTCATAAAGTTGGCTTGGAAGCCAGACGACGGCACGACATACGGAAGCGGTCCGAGCAAATTCCTAGCGCCAGGCATTGTTTGCAGCGACATTTTCAGACCTTGGACTTGAAGCCAATCATGGAGCACGTCACGGTCGTTGCCGCTGCCGAGCCGTCAAAATTCCAAGCAGTATTGGCAGTCCCTGGAATGGGTACTGGCGGGTTAAAGATGCACCCGCTGCCAGCCGGCAGAGGCAATGAGACCTTCACCGTCGAACCGTCCTTGATATCGACCGTAATGGCTGTGGCTGATGTATTGCAAAGGACGACCGACGTCAGGTAAGTGCGGACGCCGGAGCCTTGCGCCGAGATGCAGGAAATCGAACCACCAGAGGTGTCCGTCGCATTGCCCGTGACGATATCTTCGAGCCCGCAATGCGGACGCATCAGCTTGACGCCGTCGAGCCCTGCATAGTTCTCGACCCGGTCCCCAGCAGAAACTAGCGTTGCGGTCGACTGGCCGGCAATTGCCTTCGATCCCATCTTGACGGGGTTGCCGCTATCGACCGCGTCATTGGCGATGTCGCCGCCAATACCGCCTGTGACAGTTGCATCAGCATGAACCCAAAGCTTGCCGGCGGAGTCGAAATTGAAAGTTGAGTAATCTCCGTCCGTTCCTGAGCTTGACGCTGCGGTGTCGCGCCTGACGCCAAGAATAACTAGGCCTTGGTCGCCTGAAATAGCTGGAGCATCCTCCGCCTTTGCAAGCGTCCCGCCAGCTCCGTCGCTAAGCACTGGCATAGCAGAGAACGGCCCGGTCCCCGTCCCGCTCTCGTCCCATTCACGGCCGCTGAAAGAGCCAGCGTTTCCGTCTTTATATGGCTTCGTCGTTGCTGCGCCGCTCATTATCGAACCCTGTGGTGATGAACAAAGCTGTTGTAGAATTTTGAGAAATCGTGGGAGTACGTCACCGCATCCGGATCATAGTTACCGGGCGTATAGATCGTTCCAACCCGAATGGTTGTCGGCGGCTGGCCGCTGCTCGAGCCGATGTTTCCCGGCTCAAAGATCGAGTTGATGCAATTATCGAGGGTTGGCATTTGCTAGATCTCTCCTAGTGCCGGCACCGGACTCTGGCATCCCACCAGAGCCCGGTTTTCGTTGGTGCGGTGGGATTAGGCCGCGCCAGACGATCGAAGATTCTTTGCCGGCAGTTCGACGGTGACGCCAACCTTTGTGCCCGGCGGCAATGGCGCGGCTTGTCTCACAATGCCGGCTTTGACGCTGGCTTCGGTAGCGGCGGCGAGGGCTTCGCCAGCAGTTCGGTGATCGGTTCCTGGGGGAAGGGCAGTCATCGGTTTAGTTCCTTTCTGTTTTGATGTTCGCTGCCGGTACATCCGCGGTCAGCAAATTTGACGCGCTCATCACGCGATCTTTGACTCGGTCTTCTCAACGGACGCGACGTGGCTGATCTGAAGTTCTTTCGACACTTCCGCCGCAACCACGGTGGCAGCGCGCGACGCGTCGTTCATCGCGCGCTCAATGTCGTCTAATTCCTCGATCTGAGGACCGAACTGGGTCTTGATGGCCGTCTGCTCGAGATGCTTGCGAAGTTCCGGGTTGATGTTCGCAACCATGTGCGGCGCGCTTTCAAGCGCGGCCTGGACGAACACCGGATCTGGATTGGGCCCGGCCAGCACATTGACAAGCTCACGCCGAGACATACTCCGCAGCACCGTGCGGGCTTCCATTTTCTTCAGGGTGGTGACTGCATCGTCAGGCGTAGTCGCAGCTACCGGCTTCATGCCGGCCCGACGCGTCCGCACCTCGCGCTGCGCAGCGTCCAACTCGCCGCGGGCGCGCTCGAGCACCGGCTTTACCGAGCTATCGGCAAATTTCCGGAGTTCGTCACGAATGCCGACAGGCGTGAATCGACCGGATGCAGTCAGCTCTTCCTTCTTCGCGCGAAGCCGATCGAACGCATCGAGGCTGGCGGTGTAGACGTTGGCCTCCAGATTTTGGAGGAGGGCGTTCTTCGATCCGTCCCAGACCCACATACCGACGCGCGGGCCATTGACGTATTCGACGCGGTCGCCGCGTTTAGTCCCGTGAAGCTGAGCGCGACCACGCCAGCTCTTGGGGTCTTCCACTGTAAAAGCCATTTCCTCACCTCATCGTCGTTGCATAGCCACCGGCGAGTTCGCCTTCGGTAATTAATCCATCAGGGATGTTGCTCCTGCGTCGCTGAGGCTCGCCGCTGCCCCAGCTGTAGGTCATCTGCACGGCATAGACCGGCTGATGCCGCGCGCTGGACAGGTAGACCAGCACGCCCGCTGCGGCGTTCGCCAGGTCGTCTTTGCCGCCCGGCGGATGGTCGATGCTGTCGCGACCACCGCGCGCGGTACGCCGCTCTAGGCCCAACAGCTGCGAGATCAGGCGCTGATTGTCGAGCAAATCGACTTCGCCCGAATTCAGCCGCGGCAAAAGATCGCGATAAATCTCAACCTTCGACAAATCGGCCGGCCGATATGCAACGCCCACCTTCTTGAAGGCGCTAACCACCCATTCGGCGGCGTAACGATCACCGCGAACCGTTCGGATGCCGTAGTCCTGCAGCAACCTTGCAAACTCGGTGACGGCCTGATCCGGATTAAACGGAGCTTTGACCTCGCGCAGCGCATCCAGCACAGCAACCGACTTCTTGCCATCTGATGTCGTCTGACGATGGCCGATTGCCAAGGTCATTGAGTCCGACGATCCGCCTGACGGATCGACGAAGGCGCTGTAACTCACGCCAGCCACGCGAGAGCGCTCCAGCGTCTGCGGAGTAACGCATGCTTCAACGGCTTCGCGGGAAATGAATGCGGAAATGTCGTTCCGAAACTCCGCACCGTATTCGGCTGAGGCGCTAGCCGGGTCGCGCTCGTAGGCCTGATCAATCACAGCCTGCGGCACGGTCGGGTTCATGGTCTTGGTGTCGGCCTTCCACACCAGCACCGGGCTATCCTTGCCGTGATAGCGCTTGAACGCATCGTGGAGCGCACCGCGGCGCGCATAAGGGGAAGAAGCGCAAAGCAGCTTGGCACCCGGAATGGTCGCCATGCCGGGCCTGAGCGCGTCCAGGATCTCGTAGTCCGGCTCCGCAGCGTCCTCAGTCGGCCAGAATGCAATCTCGTCGCAGAGGCCGGCAACAATCGTGTGTCCGCGGACCGATTTGAATGAAGCCGTCGCAACCTCGATCGTCACGGAGTTCGACAGATCGAAACTCTCGCTCGTTTCGCGCTCGACCATGCGCTTGAGCATCGGAATCTGGTGGAGCAGGGCGCGGATGTATCGGATGATGGTGCGGGCCTGCCTGCGATCGGTGGCGATAACGAGCACAGCACCGCGCTCACCCGGAGCCAGATGGCGTCGGTACTCAGCGAAGCACGCCAGGAACACCGCCGTCAGCGCAAGAACGAACGACTTGCCGGCGCGACGGCCGCAGATCAACCAGGCCTCGAGGGCAGGGGACGTCGGTGGCTCGGTTCTGCCGGTGCACTGCTGATAGATGGCCAGCATTTCGGGCGACATCGGCAACGCGAACAGTGCGGCCAGGAACGACATCCACGCAGCCCAGTCGGACTTCGTCTTGAACCAGGGCGCAAAGAGCTTCTCGTCGGCGCAGGCCTGCAGGATGTTCATGCAGTCTCCGCCGAGTGTGCCGATACATAGTCACGGAGATCCGGGGTGATGTCCCGAGCGCGGCGCTGCAGGCCGACACTCTCGAGCAGGCGACGCAGATTGCCGGCGGTTCGGCCGTACAGATCCAGCGCTTCTGGGCTGGCCTCGCCAGCGCCCGCAAACACGGTCTCCATGCGCTCAAGCTCAACCGTCAATGTAGCTGCCCGACGCACGATTGAGCGCTCGGCGGCCGTTACAGCGTCATTGCCGCCAAGGTCTTCGACGTGGGACTCGATCAGGTCGCGCAACCGACGCGCCCACACACTTCGGCCATCGACGCCAGACAGCAGCGCAGTCCCGTTGGTGACACGGGAGCGATGCGTTTGCTTGATCGTTGTTACTGCCGAGGTAGCTGCCGACATCCGACTTTCGCCATTGAAGACAAATTCATGTGGCCCAGTAGTGGCCCCGCAAGATTCGGCTGTCAAATCGGCGGTGTTAAAGCCCTGCAAAACGCTTCAATGCGCTTCTTAGAACAACCGACTAAAGAGCGGATGTTTGCGCACTCGGCAAATCAGCGGCGCGATGTATTCGGCCGGAATGAGCGCAGGAAAAATCGGAGCCTGATGGAAAAGTATTGGGCCGCCTGGCTGTGACGCCTATCCCGTAGAGCAGGCGTACAGCACGCGTGCAGGCGTGCCGCATGCCTATGGGTAGGCGGGGGGCGGGCGACACGCTGATGCAACACGGGGCAGCACACATGCAACACGCTATGCAACACTATCGCGAATGGCCGCGGCCTGTTTAAGCAGCCGCAGCTTTGCCGGGTTCTCGCGGGTCTCGGCTTCAATATAGGTCCAGAGTCCTTGATACTCATCGAGCCGCCTTGCCATCATCGACGCCGCGTCTTCGGGACGCATCCAAGGTGCATTGCCGACTGCTTCGCTTATCTTGCGCCAGAAAAGGTGAGTGCTGATCATCGGCGCTCCTCAGTCCTGGCTGTGAGCCTGTAAGTCGGGCGCGATGGCCTGCCGTAATCCTCGACGCAGATCCTGTTCGCGCTGAACAGGCGCGACATGGCGGCTTTGAAGTCGGTCTTCCGGAGGTTGAGTTTTTGGGCGCGGTCTTCGTGTGCAAACGCGGTGGGTGCGTAGTTATTAGCCGTTGCTTTATCGCTGACGTTGCGCCCCTGGTCGCCGAAGCGTCGCAGAAGTTCCATGAACAGGTCCTCGGCGGCTGCTTCGCGCGCGAGTTTGTCCAGACTGGAAACGCCGGCCTCTGGCAGGAAAAGCCCGTTCTGGTATCGCAGCACGATGGTTTCACCGAGCGGCCCATACTGGTTCTTTTTGAATTCGAGCTGGCGCAGATTGCTGTCTGGCCGTTCGCCATCCTCGGGGCTTGCGGCCCTAAGGTATTGCCGAAAGCGGAACGCACCGTGCCATGCGGTCGAGCCGGAAAGCCCAGAACCGGAATTGATGCCGCTCAAGCTCGGGTGACTCAGCACTGTCACCGAACCGCCAGCGACCTTTGCGAGAGCCTGCATGTGCATCGCAAAGGCATAGACCTGTACGCGGTCGATCTCGTTCCCGGCGAAGGCGCGGCTAAGGGTGTCAATCGAGATGTTCCTCGGTTTGAGGTCGCCCGCGGCTTGGTACAGTTGGTTATACAGCCCTGTAACCTCGACCTTTCCGCTCTTCGACAGCGCGCAAAGGGTGGCGTCCTGGCCAAGTAATGGCAGGACATGTAACCCGCCCTCGTAAAGGTCCGTGAACGTCAGCCCGTAGTGCGCTGAAATCGCGGCGAGGCGGATGTGGATCTCGTCCGTGTCATCCTCTGCGCCGATGTAGAACGCCGCTCCCGGCTCGGGCAGGGCGCCGAGCCAGTCTCGCCCGGAGACATGTGCGACGTTCTTCATCAGTTCGATGATGCTCTTGCCGGTCCCGCCTTCTCCGGAGAACAGCCCGGCTTGATTCAGCGGCACCCGATCTTTGATCGCCCATTTCCGTTCGGGGATGGGTCGACGATCGAGCGCCGACAGATCGAGCCAAGGCAGAGACCTCGCTTCAATAGCGCCCGGCTTTGGCATGAATGTCATTTCACGCCTCCGTCCCGGTTGATGCCCAAGCCAGTGAGCGGCGGTATGTACCCGACGCAACCCGGCGCATGCTCTTCCGCCCAGTCGAGAGCTGCCTGTGGCGTAATGTAGCCCGCTTTTAGTGCAACGCCGGCGTTGATCAGCTCCTGCCTGATTTCATCAATGCGCAGGATGGCGCCCTTGATCGTTCCAAGGACGAGTTGGGTTTTGATTTCGATTGGGCGCGCAGTCGATGTGTCTACTTTAGATGCGTTCACGGCTGGCCTCCGCCTCCGCTGCGATCTCGGCAGCGAGTTTGAGGGGCAACACCACGAGAGGATCGCGGCGATCGGCCCGAACAATCAATAAGTCTCTAGCCTCCAGCCATGCATACAACTGGCTGAAACCGGTTGCGCGAACCTTCACCTCTGCAACGCGATCGACGCCGAGAACCGGCACAGTCAAATCGCCGAGGTATGAGCCGCCGGCAGCACCGCTGAGCGGGACGCGCTCAGCAGCAAAGCCGCGCTCTTGGAGGAATCTGACGATCGCACGCTCGGCGCGATTGCCCTTGTCTCGGGATTTTCTGCCGCCCCTCATCGTTGAGCCTCCCCGAACACGAGGGGTGCAACGATCGACGCCATCGCGAGACTGATCGCGCAGCGCCGAGTCAATCGACGCGCCTGTAGACTATGAAGCGTTGGTGACTTATATTCCGAACTGATCGAAGCGCTCGCTAGATCCGAATTCGGAGCCCCGCACGCCGGCCGCGTTGCGGGGTTCTCCATATGAGGCCGCATTATGCCGCAGCCTCATTCAGAAGCGCGTCGGCCCGGAGTAGTCCTTCGGCTATCGCAACTAGATATTCGCGGCCGATGACGAGGTGCCGCGCGCTCGCTTCCCAATCATGGTCGCGGCCGCGCTCATAGATCCTGATTTCGCACTTGACCGTCTGATCGCTGAAATCCCGGAGCAGGACGCGATACTCTCCGCGACCGGAAGACTTTCTGACCGAAGCGACGATCTGGGGTTGATTGTGAGATCCCATCATGCTGCCACCATGGCCGCGTCGCGCTCAGCGATCTTTTGCGTGATGTATGCGTCGATCTCGGACTCGATCCACGCGAAGCGGCCCGGACTTGTGCGGACGCGCCGGGGAAATTGGTTGCGCTTCTCGAGTCGCCACAATTGGAGTTTTGAAAGACCGATCCCCTTGGTGGCCTTCAATTGCTCGTACGAAATAAGGCGGGCAGCCATTTTGCGAGTCTCCGGGGTTGCGGGCTCGCCTTCTCGTTCTTCAAACGACAAAAGCCGGCGAGGCCCAGGATTTTCCTGAAGCTCTCCGGCGATCGAAACCGCTGCCGAATGGTGCTTGGTTTGGATGCCGAAGACTGAACGACCATCGGGGCAGTGCTCTGCCTACGATGATGTTTCGGCATCCCGCCTAGGCGGCCCCAATCCTCCGTTTGTGATCAGGGCAGCCGCCGATTCGCATCCCGCGAATCAACAACACTAGATATATGACCTATGCCGAATGAAGCGTCAAGACCTAGCGTGAAGCGAAACCACATTGTGGGGCTTCGGCTCTACGATCGACATCAGCCGGGCCGCCCACAGCTCGAGCGCCTCGCGCTTTTCTTCCAAATAGTCATGCAGGTCGTAGACGCCCTTGATGCCCGGCCGGACATGAGCGAGCACAGCCTCGCGGGCTTCCTCCGTGACTTTGAGCCGAGATAGGTGGCTCCGCACCGTGCGCCGGATGTCGTGGTTGACGAACGAGGGCAGGGTGACGTGCTTGGGATCTTCGCCGCGCACCTTCGCTAGCGCCTTCAGGGTGCGAAGCATCCGCTCGTCCAATCGCTGCTTGTGCTTCGATCCGATCCAAACGGCCGTCTTGCCCGCCGTGGTTGAGAACAAAAACTTGCCGCCCTTGAACTTCGGCAAGTCGTCGATGACGGCGAGAATGTCTTTCGTCAGCGGCACGGCATGGGGCCGCGCCTGCTTCCGGCCGTTATCCTTGCCCTTCATGCGGGCAGCCGGAATGACCCAGATGCCGTCGCGGGTCTTGAGTTCGTCCCGGGATGCGTCGGCTACCTCGTTGAGCCGCAGAGCGGTCAGGCAGAGCATGCGATAGACCGGGCCGGCGGGGTAGGGCATGCGGGACGCCGCGCGCCACAAGGCAAAGAATTCGTCGTCAGTCAGCGTCCTCGTGGCCGACCGCGGCATGTCGCCAAGAATAGAGCTGGCGGTGAGGTTGGCGGCCGGCGACACTTTCAGCCCGTATTCCGGCTGCGCCACCACCCAGCGGAAGAACCGCTTGATAAGGGCGAGGAGGTTGCGGGCGCCAACCTTGCCACCCGAACCTTTGGACTTGGCAACGTTCTTCTTCCGGCCCTTCGCTTTGATCAGGGCGGAGATTTGCAGGTCGCTGATCTCGGTAATCGGGAGCGCCTCCCAGGCCGGCAGAAGGTCCCGACGGATCTCGCGCTCCGATTCGGCCCCCTTGCGCTCGGTCGAGAGCTTGTCGTCGATGAAGTCCTGGACCACGGCGCCGAAGGTGGTCTTGCGCTGGAGGATCTCGGCCTCCCGATCGCGGCGCTCTTGGTCGGCGGGGTCGATACCCTTCTCGACCAATGCTCGCCAGCGCCGGGCCTTCTCGCGGGCGTCGGCTAGGTCGATGCTGCCCACCTTACCGATCTCGCGCCGGCTCGCGCTGTCACCGCCGGGGTATCGCACTCGTAATATGAAGGTCCGGGAATTCTCAGTGACCCGGACGCCGAAGCCGGCGACCACAGCATCCATGACTTGGTACCGTTGGCCCTTCGCGGCCAGCTTTAGGCCCGTCACTTTGGTCGGGGTCAACGTCACGCGATGGTCAGTTTTGGGCATCTGGGGCCACTCCGGGGCCACTTGAATGGGAAATGGTATGTGGCCCGACGAAGCGAAAGGATAAATCTAGCTTCGAAAAATCGCAAGATTCGCGGCGATTTCTTGCACATGAGCCAAATGACGAGAATGGGAAGAAATGCCGCGAAATGGTTTTCCGGGTGACTGTTAATCGAATGGTCGCTGGTTCGAATCCAGCCCGGGGAGCCAGTTTGGTCTGGCCCCATCGATCCCCCAAATCGCCAATCACAAGCCCGTGGTCCGCAGCGGACAGGCCGAAAACGTCGTCAAATCGACTCAATAACGTTCAACACTCGCTTCCGTCGGGTCTTGAGAGGTGATTTTGATGACCATTAACTTGATCGACCTGTCGATGCCGCAGCCGACGCTCGTTCCGAATGACGCGCCTGACATCAGTGATGATGAATGCGTCCGCCGACTCGCGAAGGCCGTCGAGGAGCATGATTCCGAGCATCTCGACGAAGTGGCCCGCCTGATCGGCCGGCTTGCCGTCACGATCGAATAGACGGCGCCACGAGCCTGTTCTGGGAGCGCGATCGCCCGCCAACGGCGTGTTGCGTTTTGGCGGAGCTTGTTCCAAAAGATGGCCCTGTTCTAGCTTCTCCAGCGGCAATGCCGCGACTTGCAGGGTCTCCGCCAATGACCGGTTTTTCGACCGCGCGCCAGTATATGGTCGATGGTCAGGTGCGTCCGAGCGACGTGACCGATGATCGTATTCTCGATGCCATGCTGACCGTGCCGCGCGAGATATTCGTGCCGGCCAGCAAGCAGGCGCTGGCGTATCTCGACCTCGACCTCGATGTCGCCGAGGGCGGTGCGACGAGGCGCTGCCTGATCACGCCGGCGCTGCTCGCCCGGATGCTCCAGGCCGCCGAGATCAAGGCCACCGACCGCGTCCTCGTGGTCGGCTGCGCGACCGGTTACGCCGCCGCCGTCGTGGCGCGCTTTGCCGCAGACGTCTGCGCGACCGAAAGCGATCCGGCGCTTGCCGCAAGGGCGACCACGGCGTTCGCCGAGCTCGGGATCCGGAATATCACCGTCAAAACGGCCGCAGCCGCCGACGGCGATGCCGCGGGCGCCCCGTTTGACGTCATTATCCTCAATGGTGCCACGGAGATCGTCCCGACCGGGCTGTTCGGCCAGCTCAAGGAGGGGGGCAGGCTGGTCGGGGTGTTCGGTCTGTTGCCGCCGCCGCGCGCCACCCTGGTGACGCACTCCCACGGGGATTTCGGCCATCGCGAGCTGTTCGACGCCTCGGCCCCCGTTTTACCCGGATTCGAGCGAGTTCCCGCCTTCGTCTTCTGACCCTCTCCTGCGGCGCAGGGCTGATAAAATCCCGTTCCGAATCAGAAGTGTGGCCCGTTTGCCCCATGTGAAGAGTTTCGACCGTGTTCCGTTGCGGGGTAGTTCCGTTGGGCCTAGCTGCGGACTAAGGTGAGGCGGGACTCACTTCGACTGAAGCGACCGCCGGACTGATTTGCGTGTGGGAGACGGCGACTACAATGATTGGATTTCCGGGGATGCGTGGGGTGAAGGTTGTCACCGCGGCTGCGACTGCCGTCCTTCTGTTGGCGGAGATGGGCCCTGTGCCCGCACTCGCCGATACAATCGAGGCCGCGCTGGTGCGGTCCTACCAAAACAATCCCCAGCTGAACGCGCAACGCGCGCAGGTGCGGTCAACGGACGAGAACGTTCCGCAGGCACTGTCGGGCTACCGCCCGAAAGTCGCACTGACGGCGAGCGCGGGGTACCAATACACCGATACGCTGACGACACAGGGCGGCGACGCGAACAATCTTGTCCGCACGCAAATCCATGGCGCCAATGCGCCGCGCAGCGCAGGCCTCACGGTCAACCAATCGCTGTTCAACGCGCAGACCGCGCCCAGGGTGCGCGCGGCGGAAAGCCAGGTCTCGGCGGCGCGCGAGGGCCTGCGTGTGCTTGAGCAAACCGTGATCCTGAGCGCGGCCACGATCTACATGGACTATCTCCGCGACTCCGCCATCGTCGAAGTTCAGCGCAGCAACACGCGCGTGCTGGAACAGACGCTGAAGCAGACCCAGGACCGCTTCAATGTCGGCGAAGTGACGCGGACCGACGTCGCGCAATCCGAAGCGCAGCTTGCAGCAGGTAAGACCCAGCAGCTCACCGCCGAATCGAACCTGACGACGACGCGTTCGAATTTCCGCCGCATCATCGGCAACGAACCGCAGAACCTCGCGCCGGGCTCGCCGGTCGACCGCTTCCTGCCAACGACGCTTGCGTCCGCCGTCGACCTCAGTCTGACCCAGAATCCGAACGTCACCTCGGCGATGTACGGCGTCGACGTCAACTTCCTGCAGGTCAAGGTCAGCGAGGGTGCGCTGTTCCCGTCGGTCAACCTGCAAACGTCGGTGCAGCAGCAGTACGAGCAGACCCTGATCAGCCAGCGCGCATTCAGCGCGGGAACAGCGGTCCAGCTGTCGGTGCCGCTCTATCAGGGCGGTGCGGAATATTCGCTGATCCGCCAGTCCAAGGAATCGCTGGCGCAGCAGCGCCTCGTGCTCGAACAGACCCGCGATCAGGCGCGCGCCAACGTCGTCACCGCGTGGGGCCAGCTGGTCGCCGGCAAGTCGCAGGTGGCGTCGGCACAGGCGCAGGTGACCGCGTCGGAGATCGCCCTGAACGGCGTGCGCGAAGAGGCCAAGGCCGGTCAGCGCACCACGCTCGACGTGCTCAACGCGCAGCAGGCGCTCGTCAACGCGCGCAACGCGCTGGTCACCGCGCAGCATGACCGCGTCGTCGCGTCCTATAACGTGCTGAGCGCAGTTGGCCGCTTGTCGCCGCAGGTGCTCGGCCTTTCGACCAACGTCTACGATCCGAGCGTGCATTACCAGCAGGTTCGTGACAACTGGGCCGGCGTACGCACGCCCGACGGCCGCTAAACACCTTCGCATCATCATCGCTTGTCGCGTCATGTTTGTGGTTCTGAGTTAATCAGGACCGCAAACAGGCGCGTTTGCTTGCATTCGATAATTGGCCTGACATACCGTTTTGTCGGGCAGCAAGGCGATTCGCGGCGCGCCGGCGTAGCGTGATGACAGGTGCGACGGCACCTGTGATCAAGCTGCATTGGGCGACACGAAGCTTGCACAAAGCCTCGGGCGGGCTTGATCTGGGGACAAGTCGGGCGGGATCAACGAAAATCTCCGCCCGCATCATCGGAACCGGCGAATCCTCTCGGGCTTGATGTAAAATCGTTTCGATGTGGAGTCGGAGATGACGCAACCTGCGAAGGTCCAAGAGCCCTCGATGGAGGAGATCCTGGCGTCGATCCGTCGCATCATTGCCGACGACGAGGCGAAGCCGGCCGCGGCCGAGAAGCCTGCGGCCGCCGCTGCAGCGCCGGCGCCGAAGGTCGAGCCAGCACCAGCAACCAAGCCCGCGATGAAGAGCCCGCCGCCCGCAGCGCCACCGGCCGCGAAGGCCGCCGCGCCGGCGCCGAAATCACCGCCGCCTGCGCCTGCACCGGCGGCCAGCAACAGTCAGGACGACATCGACTCGCTGCTCGCCAGCCTCGACGAGGCGACGCCCGCAGCCGAGATCAGGCCGTCGCCGCAGCCCGCAGTCCAGCCCGAAGCCGACGTGTTCGAACTCACCGACGAGATGGCGCTGCCGAACCCGGCCGCCGCGCCGTCGTTCCGCAAGGTCGAGCCGCAGGACGACCTCGAGTTCACAGAAGCGCGGAGCCGGGCGCCGGAACCGGCCCGGGAGCCGCCGGCGATCGAGACCGCGCCCATGCAGCAGATCATCTCGGGAACCACGATGCGGGCCGTCGAGTCGGCCTTCAACTCGCTGGCCAACACGGTGTTGAGCAACAATGCGCGGACGCTCGAGGATCTGGTCAAGGAGATGCTGCGGCCGATGCTGAAGTCCTGGCTGGACGACAATCTGCCCGGGCTGGTCGAGCGGATCGTCAAGGCCGAGATCGAGCGGGTATCCCGCGGGCGCTAGCTCCGCCGCGGGCGCCAGTCCGCGCGGCGCTAGTAACGCAGCCGGCGCGAGGCTGGCTTCCGCCGTTGGGCCTGGCGGCCCTCAATCAGCTCCCCAAATGCCCTAAACGTCGATTTGACGTACCGGTCCGGTTGACTTGGTGCGCTCCGGCGGCTTTCTAACGCTTTCCATGGTCCACAGCGCATTGTCATGATCGAGAAAAACTACCAGCCCGCCGATATCGAGCACCGGATGGCCCGGATCTGGGAGGAGAGCGGTGCGTTCAAGGCCGGCCGGCCTGAACGCAAGGACGCCGCGCCTTTCACCATTGTGATTCCGCCGCCGAACGTGACCGGCTCGCTGCACATGGGCCACGCGCTCAACAACACGCTGCAGGACATCCTGTGCCGCTTCGAGCGGATGCGCGGCCGCGACGTGCTGTGGCAGCCCGGCACCGATCACGCCGGCATCGCCACCCAGATGGTGGTCGAGCGTCAGCTGATGGAACGGCAGGAGCCGGGCCGGCGCGACATGGGCCGCGCCAAGTTCCTCGAGCGGGTCTGGCAGTGGAAGGCCGAGAGCGGCGGCACAATCGTCAACCAGCTCAAGCGCCTCGGGGCGTCCTGCGACTGGTCGCGCGAGCGCTTCACCATGGACGAGGGCCTGTCGCGCGCCGTCGTCAAGGTGTTCGTCGAGCTGCATCGCGATGGCCTGATCTACAAGGACAAGCGCCTGGTCAATTGGGACCCGAAGCTGCTCACCGCGATCTCCGATCTCGAGGTGCAGCAGGTCGAGGTCAGGGGCCATCTCTGGTATCTGCGCTATCCGATCGAGGGCCGCAGCTTCAGCCCCGAGGATCCGAAATCGTTCATCGTGGTCGCGACGACGCGCCCCGAGACGATGCTCGGCGACACCGCCGTCGCGGTGCATCCGGACGACGAGCGCTACGCCGATCTGGTCGGCCAGCACGTCATCCTGCCGCTGGTCAGCCGCAGGATTCCGATCGTCGCCGACGACTATTCCGATCCGGAGAAGGGCTCGGGCGCGGTCAAGGTGACGCCGGCGCACGACTTCAACGACTTCGAGATCGGCAAGCGTCACGGCCTGCCGCAGATCAGCGTGCTCGACCAGGAAGGCAGCCTCAGCCTGGTGGGCAACGAGGACTATCTGCGCGGCCTGCCGATGGGCGCCGACGAGTTCGCCGCCGAGTTTGACAAGATCGAGCGCTTCGCGGCGCGCAAGAAGATCGTCGCGAGGCTGGAGGAGTTCGGCTTCCTCGAGCGGATCGAGCCCAACACCCACATGGTGCCGCATGGCGACCGCTCCGGCGTCGTGATCGAGCCGTATCTGACCGACCAGTGGTATGTCGACGCCAAGACGCTGGCGCAGCCGGCGATTGCGGCGGTGCGCTCGGGCGAAACCACGTTCGTGCCGAAGAACTGGGAAAAGACCTATTTCGAGTGGATGGAGAACATCCAGCCCTGGTGCATCTCGCGCCAGCTCTGGTGGGGCCATCAGATTCCGGCGTGGTACGGACCCGACGGCAAGGTGTTCGTCGCCGAGACCGAGGAAGAGGCGGTCGGCCACGCGCTCGGCTATTACGTCGAGCAGGAAGTCATCACGCCGGAGCAGGGCCACGACATGGCGGTCGACCCCGCCAAGCGCGAGGGCTTCATCACGCGCGACGAGGACGTGCTCGACACCTGGTTCTCGTCGGCCCTGTGGCCGTTCTCGACGCTGGGCTGGCCGGACGACACGCCGGAGGTCGCGCGCTACTACCCGACCAACACGCTGGTTACCGGCTTCGACATCATCTTCTTCTGGGTCGCCCGCATGATGATGATGGGCCTCCATTTCATGAAGGAGGCGCCGTTCTCGACCGTCTACATCCACCGTCTCGTCCGCGACGAGAAGGGCGCCAAGATGTCGAAGTCGAAGGGCAACGTCATCGACCCGCTCGGCGTGATCGACGAATACGGCGCTGACGCGCTGCGCTTCGCGCTGACCCGCGAGGCGGCGCAAGGCCATGACATCCGCCTGTCGCCGCATCTGGTCGAGACCAACCGCAATTTCGCGACCAAGTTCTGGAACGCCTGCCGCTTCGCCGAGATGAACGAGTGCGTCAAGCCGGACGGTTTCGATCCGAAGGGCGCGAAGGAGACGTTGAACCGCTGGATCGCGCACGAAACCTCGCGCGTCACCCGCGAGGTCACCGAGACGATCGAGGATCATCGCTTCAACGATGCCGCGGGCGCGATCTACCGCTTCGTCTGGAACGTGTTCTGCGACTGGTATCTCGAGCTCGCGAAACCCGTGCTGATGGGCGAGGAGGGCGCGGCCAAGGCCGAGACCCGCGCCATGATCGCCTGGACCCGCGACGAGATCCTCAAGCTGCTGCATCCGTTCATGCCCTTCATCACGGAGGAGCTGTGGGCGGTGACCGCAAAGCGCGACGGCCTGTTGGTGTTGGCGTCCTGGCCGCGCAAGTCGGGCGTGACAGGCGAGCAGCTGGCCGCGATCGCGACCGCCGGTCCGGTGGTCGATCCGATCATTCCGCCGGTCATTGCCGCGCTCGACGCCGACGAGTTCAGCGATCCCGCGGCCGAGGCCGAGATCGGCTGGGTGGTCGATCTCGTCACTGCGATGCGGTCGGTGAAGGCGGAAATGAACATCCCGCCGTCGACACTGACGCCGCTGGTGATCGTGGGCGCCTCCGACGAGACGCGGGACCGCGCGCGGCGCTGGAACGACACCATCAAGCGGCTCGCGCGATTGTCGGATATCTCGTTCGCCGATCACCCGCCGGAAGGCGCGGTGCAGCTCCTTGTCCGCGGCGAGGCGGTCGCGCTGCCGCTGAAGGGCGTGATCGATCTCGCGGCTGAACGCACGCGGCTGGAGAAGGAGCTCGGCAAGGCGGACGCCGACATCAAACGGGTCGATGCCAAGCTCGCCAACGAGAAGTTCGTCGCCAACGCGCCGGAAGAGCTCGTCGAGGAAGAGAAGGAAAAGCGCGCGGCAGCAACGGAGCGCCGCGCCAAGATCCTCGAGGCGATCGAGCGGCTGAAGAAGGCGTCATAGCGAACGACGCCGTGGCGATCAAAACCGCTTGCTGAGGAATTTCGATCCCTTCAGCCCGTAGCGCCAGGGCAGGTCGACGGCCTTGGTGATGCCGATCCGCACCCCGGTGATGATTTCGGGTGCTTCGGTCCGCGCATGGAGCGCGATCGGGGCGCGGTCGAGTGGCAATTCGCTGTGCGCGATGGTGATGCCGAGCGCCTCGCAGAGCTTGCCGGGCCCCGAGCACAGCGCCCGCTCGTCCTCCAGTCCGCGCCGCCGGCGCATCGCCGCGAGCCCACGGGTCGGCTCGATCGCGCGGATCAGCACGGCGCTGGCCGAGCCCGCTTCCTCGCAGACGAAGTTGACGCACCAATGGATGCCGTAGGAGCGGTAGACGTAGGAGAAGCCCGGCGGGCCGAACATCACCTGGTTGCGCGGGGTCGGCCCGCGGTAGGAATGCGCCGCCGGGTCGGTGTGATGATAGGCCTCGACCTCGGTGATGATGCCGCCGGCGCCGTCGACCAGGAAGGTCGCGCCGATCAGGTCGGGGGCGACCTCGTGGACGCTGCGATCGAAGAAGGAGCGTTTCAGCGCCTTGCCGAGGCGCGGCGCGGTCGCGCGGATGGATCGGGGTTTTTGAGCCATTTTGAGGTGGGAATCGGCATGGAACGGACCGCAAGACTGCCAATATATAGGCTGGTCTGCTAGGGTCGCGGGGCGGGTTGCGAGCCGCGTCAACACCGATTAGCTAAGCCCTTGGTTCGGAGCATGATCTGTTCGGAAAACCGGCCTCCACTTTTCCGGATCGTGCTCCCGCGACTTGCAGGCATCCATGGTCACCATCGTCGACACCATCTCCACCACTCAGCTCCGCCCGCGGCACCCCGAAAAGGTGAACCGGCCAGATGCCGTGTCGCCGCCGAAGCCGGACTGGATCCGCGTTCGTGCGCCGAACACCCGCGGCTATGCGGATACGCGCCGGATCGTGAAGGAGAACGGCCTCGTCACGGTGTGCGAGGAGGCGGGCTGCCCCAATATCGGTGAGTGCTGGGACAAGAAGCACGCCACCTTCATGATCATGGGCGACACCTGCACGCGCGCCTGCGCGTTCTGCAACGTCAAGACCGGCATGCCCGGCGCGCTCGAGGCGAGCGAGCCGGAATATGTCGCGGAGGCCACCGCCAAGCTCGGGCTCAGCCACGTCGTGGTCACCTCGGTCGATCGCGACGATCTCGCCGACGGCGGCGCCGAGCATTTTGCCGAGACCATCCGCGCCATCCGCGCGCGCTGCCCGACCACCACGATCGAGATCCTGACACCGGACTTCCTGCGCAAGGACGGCGCGCTGGAGCGCGTGGTCGCGGCCAAGCCCGACGTCTTCAACCACAATCTGGAAACCGTGCCGTCGCGCTATCTGACGGTCCGTCCCGGCGCCCGCTATTTCCATTCGATCCGGCTGCTGCAGCGGGTCAAGGAGATCGATCCGACCATCTTCACCAAGTCAGGCATCATGGTCGGCCTCGGCGAGGAGCGGCACGAGGTGCTGCAGGTGATGGACGATCTGCGCTCGGCCGAAGTCGATTTCCTGACCATCGGCCAGTATTTGCAGCCGACCCGCAAGCATCACGCCGTCATGCGCTACGTGACGCCGGACGAGTTCGCAGGCTACGAGCGGGTCGCCTATACCAAGGGCTTTTTGATGGTGTCGGCGAGCCCGCTGACGCGCTCGTCGCACCACGCCGGCGAGGATTTCGCCAAACTGCAGGCGGCGCGCGTGGCCCGCGGCCGCTAGATTTCGCAAACGGCGGTGAGCCGGCGCCCTCGCGCGCCGTTGCTTGATCGGGCCTTGACCGAACCTTGACCGAACCTTGACCGAACCTTGACCGAACCTTGGACTGGACCAATGCAGCGCGTTCTGGTGATGGGATCGTCGGGATCCGGCAAGTCGACCTTTGCGCGGCGGCTGTCCGCCATGACAGGGATTCCGACCGTGTCGATCGATGCGCTGTTCTGGAAGCCGGGCTGGGTCGAGTCGGGCAGGGACGAATTCGAGCGCCGCATGACCGAAGCAGCCCGCGAGCCGCACTGGATCATGGATGGGAACTACATGAGGCATGGTGCAGGGGAATTGCGCCGGGAGCTCTCCGATACGATCATCTGGTTCGACCTGCCGCGGTCGACATGCATGCTCGGTATCTTCAGGCGGATAGCCGGGAGCTATGGCCAGGTCCGCCCGGAGATGGCGGAAGGCTGCCCCGAGAAGATCGATCTCGAATTCTTCCGCTACGTCTGGACCTATCGCCGGCAGCAGCGGCCGAAGCTGATCGAGTATTTTGCCGGCTTGCGGCCCGATCAATCGCTGGTCTGCTTCACCGATCGGGCGCAGGCGGATGATTATCTGAAGCGCCTCGCACTCGGGCAAAACCGTGCGAGTATCCACTGATGCCACGATTCTCAAGCAAGCGGCGGGTCCGGCACACCGCACCTCAAATGTTCGATCTGGTCGCCGACGTCGAGCGCTATCCCGAATTCGTGCCGCTATGCCAGTCGCTCAAGATCCGCCAGCGCACGCCCAAGGACGACGGCACCGAGGTCGTGGTGGCGGACATGACGGTGTCCTTCAAGCTGGTGCGGGAAACCTTCACCAGCAAGGTGACGCTCGATCGGCCCAATCTGAAGATCCTGGTCGAATATCTGCGCGGCCCGTTCAGCAATCTGGAGAATCGCTGGAGTTTTGAGCCGAGGTCGGAAACCGAATGCGATGTCGGCTTCTTCCTGAACTACGAATTCAAGAGCCGGATGCTGGCGATGCTGATGGGCTCGATGTTCGACGCGGCTTTCGGGCGGTTTGCCCACGCGTTCGAGAAGCGGGCGGATCAGGTCTACGGCAAGCCGCAGCTGTCGACGTAGCGAAGCCGTCTCGTTTGCCCCCCTGGAAACGCAAATGCCCGGCACGAGGCCGGGCACGACGGATGATGCGTGGGGCGCGTTCGCCGATTTACGGGCAGGATCGCCGCACGCCGCCGGATGCGATGTAGGTGCCCGAAGCGGGGTCGTAGGTACGGAAACGCTGGGAGCAATAGGCGTCGTTGTTGGCCTTGGCCTGGCTCGCCGCAATCGCGCCGCCGATGATCGCGCCGGCCGCCAGCCCGCCGATGATCGCCGCGCCGTTACTGCCACGATCGCGATAGTAACCACCGCGGTAGCCGTATCCGCCGCGATAGCCGTAACGCGGACCACCGTGCCAGTGCCGATACTGCACATGCTCGACGGAGGTAGGCTGGTCCTGCAATCGCGCGGGAGCGAGTGGTGCGGCGGACGAAGGCGCAACAGTCGACAGCGTCATGGCGCCAGCGCTGATGGCGGCCACGACCAAAGTTCCCAACTTCATCATTTTCTCCTTGTTGTGGGATTTTGCTGTTGGACGAACAATCGAAACAGCAGAGTTGGAACAACATAAAGCGGCGAAGCCGCGTCAAAGTTCCATTTCAGGTAAGCGTCACCGGGCCGCAGTTGACACAAGCCTGTGTAAGGCGGGCCGTCGCGCGACTCGACTTTGGGTCGGGCCTATCCGCGCGGCGGCCGGCGGCGTTTCGCAGCGTGGCTCCGCGGCGATCGAGCCACCCTTGGCCGCAACCGGCTGGCGGCCTCGCGACGCGGCTTGGCGGCCTGCGGCGGGCGCGCAAGCTCCATCAGCATGCGCAATGCTTCGACCACCGAGCGCTGCCGCACCGTGCTGCGGCCGATTGCGCCAAATCGCTGCTCACGATGAATGATGCGCCCGTCGCGCGCGGCGACGGCGAAATGCACCAGGCCGACCGGCTTGCCCGGTGTCGCACCGCCAGGGCCCGCGATGCCGGTGATCGAGACCGCAAGGTCGACGCCGGCCTTTTCCAGCGCGCCGATCGCCATCGCGGTCGCGGTTTCCTTGCTCACCGCGCCGAACGTTTCGAGCGTCGCCGCCCTGACGCCGAGCATGACCCGCTTGGCCTCGTTCGAATAGGTCACGAAGCCGCGGTCGATCACGTCGGAAGAGCCGGGAATGTCGGTGAGCGCACCCGCGACCAAGCCGCCGGTGCACGATTCGGCGGTCGCGATGGTCAGCTTGCGCATCCGGCACAGGTCGAGCAGCGAGCGGGAGAGGGCACGAGCGTCGCTGCCGCCCATGTCAGGCACTCCAGCCTTTATCGTCCCACGGGAGGCGGACCGTGGCGCTCGCGGTTGCCGCGATGCCTTCCTCGCGGCCGGTGAAGCCGAGCCGCTCGCTGGTGGTGGCCTTGACCGCCACGCGCGAGATGTGGACGCCGGAGATCTCCGCGATCTTCGCCCGCATGGTGTCGCGCAACGGCCCGATCTTCGGTCGCTCGCAGATCAGCGTCACTTCGAGATTGGCGATCCGTCCGCCGCGCGCGGTGACGCGCTCGACCGCATATTTCAGGAACTGGTCGGAGGAGGCGCCCTTCCACTTGGCGTCGCTCGGCGGGAAATGCGAGCCGATATCGCCGTCGGCCAGCGCACCGAGGATCGCGTCGACCAGCGCATGCAGCCCGACATCGCCGTCGGAATGGGCCAGGAATCCCTTCGTGTGCGGCACGCGCACGCCGCAGATCATGACATGGTCACCGTCGTCAAAGGCGTGCACGTCGTAGCCGGTGCCGGTTCTGATGTCGCCGAGCTGGCTTGCGAGCCGCGCTTCCTCGCGCACGAAGTCCTCGGGTGTGGTGAGTTTCATGTTGGCAGCATCACCTTCAAACGTCGAAACCGTCAATCCCGCCCACTCGGCAAGCGCCGCATCGTCGGTGAAATCGGAGCGGCCATCGCGCGCTGCGCGACGATGCGCCTCCAATATTACGTCGAAACGAAAAGCCTGTGGCGTCTGCGCGATCCGCAGGCGCGCGCGCTCCGGCGTCGCCTCGACGTCGCCGGCATCGCCGGTGAGCTTGATGGTGTCGGTGACGGGAATCACGGGGATCGCAGCGCCGGTCCGGCCGGCCGCGGCGATCGCGCGAGAGATCACGGCTGCGGTGACGAAGGGGCGCGCGGCATCGTGGATCAGCACGATGTCCGGCTTCTCACTTGCAAGCGCCTCGAGCCCGGCATGGACCGAGGCCTGCCGGGTCGCGCCGCCCGGCGTCGGCGGCCGATGGCGGAGGCCTGCGACCGCTTCATCGAACAGCGCGGTGTCGTCAGGATTGACCACAGGCTGCACCGCAAACACGTCCGGATGTCCGGAGAACGCCTCCATGGCGCGGTAGATAACCGTCTGTCCGCCGATCGTCCGGTATTGCTTCGGCCCGCCTGCGCCGGCGCGCAGTCCACGGCCGGCTGCGACTAGGATGGCTGCGGTACGCTCAGGCTTTGGCATTTTGAACCAGTGACAGACGAATCGGGGATGAGGGGGACGGCGAGGATCGCCGCGCACAGCCCTTAGCATGACCGCTGCGCAAAAACAGAGCGTTTGCCGATGACTGTGGGAAAAGCAGATTTTGTTGCAGTGCACTTGCACTGATGATAGGAATGTCTAAACCGTAGGCATGAGCCTTGACTGCACAAGAATTGTGCGCAGAATAGACGACGTCAGCTGCAATGGCGTGGCTGACAGAACGACGAGACGGCTGTGACCGGCGTGCAAAGTACTCCTCGTAACCCATTGAAGATCGGCGATATTGCTGTCGCCAACCGGGTTCTCCTCGCGCCCATGTCCGGCATTACCGATGCGCCCTTTCGGCGACTCGCTGCCACTTTGGGCGCCGGCCTGGTGGTCTCCGAGATGACCGCCAGCAACGATCTGGTGAACGGCAAGCCGATGTCGAAGCTGCGTTGCGAGGCGGCCGGGGTCGGGCCGCATGTGGTCCAGCTGGCAGGCTGCGAGACCCACTGGATGGCGGAGGGCGCACGGATCGCCGAAGGCGCCGGCGCCGACGTCATCGATATCAACATGGGCTGTCCGGCCCGCCACGTGACCGGGGGCCAGTCCGGCTCGGCCCTGATGCGCGACCTCGACCACGCGATCACGCTGATCGAGGCGACGCTGTCGGCGGTCAGGGTGCCCGTTACGCTGAAGATGCGGCTCGGCTGGGATGACCGCTCGCTCAATGCGCCGGAACTGGCGCGCCGCGCCGAGGCCGCCGGCGTGCAGATGATCACCGTGCATGGCCGGACCCGCTGCCAGTTCTACAAGGGCGAGGCGAACTGGAACGCCGTGCGCGCCGTCAAGGACGCCGTCACCGTCCCGGTCGTGGTCAACGGCGACATCACCTCGTTCGACAAGGCTGTCAGCGCGCTCGAGATGTCGGGTGCCGACGCCGTCATGATCGGCCGCGGCGCGCAGGGGCAGCCCTGGCTGCCGGGACAGATCGGCCGCCGCCTCGAGACCGGGATCGCCGAGGCCGCGCCGTCGCTCGCCGAGCAACTCAAGCACGTTCGCGCGCTCTATGACGAGGTTTGCAGCCACTATGGCCTGCGCATCGGGCTCAAGCATGCACGCAAGCATCTCGGCTGGGCGCTGGAGGCTGCTGCGGCCTATAGCTGCGCGCCGGCCGCGACATTGAAGACCTGGCGGCAGGCGATCCTGACCGCGGAAGAGCCGTCCAGCGTGCATCGCTCGCTCGCCGACGCCTACGACGATTTTGCCTGGAGTGCTGCCGCATGACGTCAGCCATGGAATTCCGCCGGCCGGTGCCGACTGACGGGGAGGCCATCCTCAATGCGCTGCCCAATCCGGTGCTGCTGGTCGCACCCGACGGGCGGATCGTCGACGCCAATATCGCAGCCGAATCCTTCTTCGAGATCTCGACCCAGTTCCTGCGCCGGCAGTCGCTGAAGGAGCTGGTGCCGTTCGGCAGCCCGCTGCTGGCGTTGATCGAGCAGGTGCGGACGAGCGGCTCGCCGGTCAACGAATACAAGGTCGATCTCGGCACGCCGCGGATCGGCGGCGATCGCCAGGTCGATCTGCACGTCGCGCCGCTGACCGAGCGGCCCGGGCATATCGTGGTGATGCTGCAGGAGCGCACCATCGCCGACAAGATGGATCGCCAGCTCACCCATCGCAGCGCGGCGCGCTCGGTGATCGCGCTGGCGGCGATGCTCGCCCATGAGATCAAGAACCCGCTGTCGGGCATCCGCGGCGCGGCGCAGCTTTTGGAGCAGCAGGCGTCCTCCGAGGACCGGCTGCTGACGCGGTTGATCTGCGACGAGGCGGACCGCATCGTGACGCTGGTCGACCGCATGGAAGTGTTCGGCGACGACCGCCCGGTGGCGCGCGGTCCGGTCAACATCCATTCCGTGCTCGATCATGTGAAGCGCCTGGCGCAGTCCGGCTTTGCCCGCAATGTCCGCTTCATCGAGGACTACGATCCGTCGTTGCCGCCGGTGCTGGCCAACCAGGACCAGCTGATCCAGGTGTTCCTCAACCTCGTGAAGAACGCGGCCGAAGCGGTCGCCGATCTCGGTACCGATGCGGAGATCCAGCTCACCACGGCGTTCCGGCCGGGCGTGCGGCTGTCGGTGCCCGGCAAGAAATCGCGGGTCTCGCTGCCGCTGGAATTCTGCGTCAAGGACAACGGCTCTGGCGTGCCGGAAGACCTGCTGCCGAACCTGTTCGATCCCTTCGTCACCACCAAGCAGACCGGCAGCGGGCTCGGCCTCGCGCTGGTCGCCAAGATCATCGGCGATCACGGCGGCATCATCGAATGCGAGTCGCAGCCGCGCAAGACCACTTTCCGCGTGCTGATGCCGATGTACAGCGCCGCCAAGCAACTCGACCAAAGCAACCGCGATGACGTTCCGGGTACGTCCTCGCCTGCCTCTCAGGATGCACGATGAGGAACACCAATGCCTGCAGGTAGCATACTTGTCGCTGACGACGACACCGCCATCCGGACCGTCCTGAACCAGGCGCTGTCGCGCGCCGGCTATGAGGTTCGCCTCACCGGCAACGCCGCCACGCTGTGGCGCTGGGTCAGCCAGGGTGAGGGCGATCTCGTCATCACCGACGTCGTGATGCCCGACGAGAACGCGTTCGATCTCTTGCCGCGGATCAAGAAGATGCGGCCGAATCTGCCGGTCATCGTGATGAGCGCGCAGAACACCTTCATGACCGCGATCCGCGCCTCCGAGCGCGGCGCCTACGAATATCTGCCGAAGCCGTTCGACCTGAAGGAGCTGATCACCATCGTCGGCCGCGCGCTGGCCGAGCCGAAGGAGCGGGTTTCCAGTCCCGCCGACGACGGCGAGTTCGACTCGATCCCGCTGGTCGGCCGCTCGCCGGCGATGCAGGAAATCTACCGCGTGCTGGCGCGGCTGATGCAGACCGACCTCACCGTGATGATCTCGGGCGAATCAGGCACCGGCAAGGAGCTGGTCGCGCGCGCGCTGCACGACTACGGGCGGCGCCGCAACGGCCCGTTCGTCGCGGTCAACATGGCGGCGATCCCGCGCGACCTGATCGAATCGGAGCTGTTCGGCCATGAGCGCGGCGCCTTCACCGGCGCCAACACCCGCGCCTCCGGCCGCTTCGAGCAGGCCGAGGGCGGCACGCTGTTCCTCGACGAGATCGGCGACATGCCGATGGAGGCGCAGACCCGGCTGCTCCGCGTGCTGCAGCAGGGCGAATACACCACGGTCGGCGGCCGCACCCCGATCAAGACCGACGTCCGCATCGTCGCCGCCTCCAACAAGGACCTGCGCATCCTGATCCAGCAGGGACTGTTCCGCGAGGATCTGTTCTTCCGCCTCAACGTGGTGCCGCTGCGGCTGCCGCCGCTGCGCGAGCGCATCGAGGATCTGCCCGACCTGATCAGGCACTTCTTCTCGCTCGCCGAGAAGGACGGCCTGCCGCCGAAGAAGCTCGACGCCCAGGCGCTCGAGCGGCTCAAGCAGCACCGCTGGCCGGGCAACGTCCGCGAGCTGGAAAACCTCGCCCGGCGGCTCGCCGCGCTCTATCCGCAGGACGTCATCACCGCTTCCGTCATCGACGGCGAGCTGGCGCCGCCCGCGGTCACCTCGGGCAGCACGGCGACCGTCGGCGTCGACAATCTCGGCGGCGCGGTCGAGGCCTATCTGTCCTCGCACTTCTCCGGCTTCCCGAACGGCGTGCCGCCGCCGGGCCTCTACCACCGCATCCTCAAGGAGATCGAGATCCCGCTGTTGACCGCCGCGCTGGCGGCGACCCGCGGCAACCAGATCCGGGCCGCCGACCTGCTCGGGCTGAACCGCAATACGCTGCGCAAGAAGATCCGCGACCTCGATATCCAGGTCTACCGGAGCGGCGGGTAGAGGTTGACGGGGCCGGGACGGGCCCCACCACCGTTATTGAGTAGTCACAAATGGTTTTGAGGACACGGCGCCGCACCAGCGTTTGCGCCGCGGAAATGTCGCAATTCGGCAACATTGTGATATGATTGCATCAGTTCGCAATTCCCGCGGGCGATCGCTCTCAGCTCAATTGCCGGTATGACCAGCGCAGAGACCACCGCTTCAACATTACACGCCCCACCGGCCGAGCCCAATGCAGAGGCGCGGGGCTTCCCGCTGCGGCGCTGGCTGGCGCCGTTTGCCGTGGCCATCGCGCTGCTGTCCGCCTTCCTGACCTTCGTGGTGCTGACCGGGCTGACCCCGATCGAGCCCACGTCCGAGGTGGTCCGCTCCTTCCTGATGATCAATGCCGGCACCATCCTGCTGCTGGTCGGCATCATCGTCCGGGAAGTCTGGCAGATGGTGCAGGCGAGGCGGCGCGGCCGGGCCGCGGCGCGGCTGCATGTCCAGATCGTCGGCCTGTTCTCGGTGATCGCGGTGCTGCCCGCCGTGCTGGTGTCGATCGTGGCCAACGTCACCATCGAGCGCGGCCTCGACCGGCTGTTCTCGGGTCCCACCAAGCAGGTGATCCAGAATTCGCTGACCATCGCCAGCGCCTACATGCAGGAGCACGCCCAGCTCATCAACGGCGACACGCTGGCGATGGCCAATGACCTCGCCCATGCGCGGCCGCTCTACGACCAGGATCGCATGACGTTCCTGCAGCTGATGACGGCCGGCGCCGAGTCGCGCAATCTTCCGGTCGCGGTGCTGATGGACAAGGACGGCAAGATCGTCGCCAGCGCCGAGACCGGCGTTCGCCTGAACTACGAAGCGCCGCCGCCCGACATCCTGAAGGACATCAACGAGACCGAGCCGAAGATCTCGGTCTTTCCGGAAAACTACGTCGCCTCCGTGGTCCGCCTGCGGGCCTATGACGACATGTTCCTGTATGTGGCGCGGCTGCTCGATCCGGCGGTCGTTGCCCAGCTCAAGCAGACGCAGACCAGCGCGGCGGAATATGCCCAGCTCGAGACCCGCAGGCTCGGCATCCAGGTCGCGTTCGCGCTGATGTTCGCGGTGATCGCGCTGACCATCCTGATGGCCTCGGTGCTGATCGGGCTGAACTTCGCCAACGGGCTGGTGTCGCCGATCCGCCAGCTGATGGGCGCGGCGAGCGAGGTCTCGACCGGCAATCTCAATGTCCAGGTTCCCGTCAACAAGTCGGAAAGCGACCTCGCGCTGCTCGGCGAAATCTTCAACAAGATGACCCAGGAGCTGCGCACCCAGCGCAACGAGCTGGTCGATGCCAGCGAAACCATCGACAGCCGCCGCCGCTTCATCGAAGCGGTGTTGTCGTCGGCCTCTGCCGGCATCATCGGGGTCGACGCCTCAGGCACCATCGGCGTCCTCAACCGCTCGGCGGAGAAGCTGATCGGGCACGCCGAGTCCGAGACGCTCGGCCATCCGCTCTCGGACGTGCTGCCAGAGCTCGACGAGATGATGAAGACCGCCCGCGAGGGAACGCAGCGCCTGGTGCAGGGACAGGTCACGATCCTGCGCGACGGCCATGAGCGCAACCTGTCCGTCCGCGTCTCGGCCGAGCAGACCAGCCAGTCGCGCGACAGCTACATCATCACACTCGACGACATCACCGAGCTGGTGTCGGCGCAGCGCACCTCGGCCTGGGGCGACGTCGCCCGCCGCATCGCCCACGAGATCAAGAACCCGCTGACCCCGATCCAGCTCTCCGCCGAGCGCATCCGCCGCAAGTTCGGCAAGACCATCACCGAGGAGAAGGACAAGTCGATCTTCGAGCAGTGCACCGATACCATCGTGCGCCAGGTCGACGACATCAGGCGGATGGTCGACGAGTTCTCGCGCTTTGCGCGGATGCCGAAGCCGGTGATGGAAGGCGAGGACGTCGCCGACGTGGTGCGCCAGGCGGTGTTCCTGATGAAGGTCGCGCATCCCGATCTCGACATCGAGGCCGACATCAAGCAGTCGCCGCTGCCTGCCCAGTTCGACCGCCGGCTGATCTCGCAGGCGCTGACCAACATCATCAAGAATGCCACCGAGGCGATCGAGCAGGTCCCGCGCGAGGAGCTCGGCAAGGGCCGCATCGACGTCGTGGCGCAGCGCGAGAACGACGACATCCTGATCGACGTGGTCGACAACGGCATCGGCCTGCCCAAGGTCGCCCGCGCGCGCCTGCTCGAGCCCTATGTCACGACCCGGGCGAAGGGCACCGGCCTCGGCCTGGCGATCGTCGGCCGCGTTCTGGAGGACCATGGCGGCCGCATCGAGCTCAAGGATGCCTCCGATTTCCGCGATGGCCAGCGCGGCGCCTGGATGCGGCTACGCTTTGCCGTCACGGGCCAGGCGGCCAAGCCGGAGAACAAGCCCGAAAGCAAGGACCAAAAACCGGACGTCAAACCGGACAAGACCGTACCGGACAGTGAAAAAAATCCGCCGGAGGAGCCGACCAACGGCCCGGCACAAGCGACCAACAATGAACCAAAAATCCAAGAACCGACCCAGGAACCTATCCGAGATCCCGCTGATCAAGGGCCAAATAATCAAGAGCCAAATGCGCAAAAGCCAAAATTCAAAGCCGCGACGAGCGACTGACAAGGCAGGTGTAACCCATGGCAAGTGACATTCTGATTGTCGACGACGAAGCTGACATTCGCGACCTCGTTGCGGGTATTCTGGACGATGAGGGCTTTTCCACGCGCACCGCGCGCGACAGCGACTCGGCGCTCGCCGAGATCGCCAACCGCCGGCCCAATCTGGTCTTCCTCGACATCTGGCTGCAGGGCTCCAAGCTCGACGGCCTGCAGCTGCTCGAGCAGATCAAGAAGGACAATGCCGATCTGCCCGTCGTGATGATCTCGGGCCACGGCAATATCGAGACCGCGGTCGCCGCGATCAAGCGCGGCGCCTACGACTTCATCGAGAAGCCGTTCAAGTCGGACCGGCTGATCCTGGTCGCGACCCGGGCGCTGGAAACCTCGCGGCTCAAGCGCGAGGTGAAGGAGCTCAAGCAACTGGCTCCGGCGGCGAGCGTCCTGACCGGCCGCTCGGCTTGCATGAACCAGCTGCGCCAGACCATCGACCGCGCCGCCAAGGCCAACAGCCGCATCCTGATCGTCGGTCCCTCCGGCGCCGGCAAGGAACTTGCCGCGCGCACGCTGCACCATGCCTCCGGGCGCGCCGAGGGGCCGTTCGTGGTGATCAATGCGGCCGCGATCACGCCGGAGCGTATGGAGATCGAGCTGTTCGGCATCGAGGGATCGAACGGCGAACAGCAGCGCAAGGCCGGCGCGCTCGAGGAGGCGCATGGCGGCACGCTGTTCATCGACGAGATCGCGGACATGCCCCGCGAGACCCAGAACAAGATTCTGCGTGTGCTGGTCGATCAGACCTTCCAGCGTCAGGGCGGCACCGGCAAGGTTCATGTCGACGTCCGCATCATCTCCTCGACCGCGCGCAATCTCGAGGAGGAGATCGCCGCAGGCCGCTTCCGCGAGGACCTCTATCATCGCCTCTCAGTGGTGCCGATCCGCGTACCGCCGCTGTCGGAGCGACGCGAGGACATCCCCGAGCTGATCGACTATTTCATGGACCAGATCTCGGCCGCCACCGGCCTGCCGAAGCGGCAAATCGGGCAGGACGCGATGGCGGTCCTGCAGTCGCACGTCTGGCCGGGCAACGTCCGCCAGCTCCGCAACAATGTCGAGCGCGTGATGATCCTGGCCGGCGGCGGTCCGGAGGCGATCATCACCGCCGATATGCTGCCGCAGGACGTCGGCTCGATGGTGCCGGCGATGCCGACCTCCAACAATGGCGAGCACATCATGGGCCTGCCGTTGCGCGAGGCGCGCGAGGTGTTCGAGCGCGACTATCTGATCGCCCAGATCAGCCGTTTCTCCGGCAATATCTCGCGCACCGCGGAGTTCGTCGGCATGGAGCGCTCGGCGCTGCATCGCAAGCTGAAGGCGCTCGGGGTCGGCTGACCCCCGGCGCGGCAGGTCGGCAGGTCCGCCGGCGGCTCGGAGCGGAGCCCCGGCGGTTACCAGCCGGGGAGCCGACAGGCGGCTCTCGGGGGCGGTTTGGTCGATCAGCGGGGCGAGGGCGGGGTCGGTACAACCGGGGATTTATCCACTCTCCACGAGAATATTCGTCTCTTTCCCCGCACTTTCTTAGAATTGCCACCGTGTTCCTACCGACTGCACCGCGAACTGGCTTGCCTAAAAACCGCGCGTAGCCTCTAATCCTACCGCTATGCCTGCCGGAGGGGGATCTCGTGGCAGGTGGGCAGCCGGAGGAGGCTCCGTCAGAGAGCAGCAACCGGTTCAATAAAAAGAAGCACAAGCTTGCGGGACAAAAACAATGGCGGCAGACCGCGCACAAAATCTACAAGACACCTTCCTTAATCACGTTCGTAAAACCAAGACGCCACTGACGATATTTCTGGTCAACGGAGTAAAGCTGCAGGGCATTGTCACGTGGTTCGACAATTTCTGCTTGCTGCTGCGGCGCGATGGTCACTCGCAGCTGGTCTACAAGCACGCGATCTCGACCATCATGCCCGGAGCTCCGATTCAGTTGTTCGAAGGTGGTGAGGACGCACCGGCTTGAGAGTGAACTGATTGGAACCCTTCAATCGTGAAGGGGGCGCCGACCGTGCGCGGTCGGCGGGGGACGGCAGCACCGGGCGGGTGATCGTCATCGGCCCGTACCTGCGCACGCGCCGTGGCGACGGCGATGCGCAGACCGATTCCTCTGTCCGCGACTATGAAGCGCGGATCGAGGAAGCCGCCGGCCTCGCCGGTGCGATCGACCTCAGTGTTGTGGACTCGGTCATCGCGCCGGTCAGTCAGATCCGGCCCGCGACCTACCTCGGCAAGGGTAAGGTCGAGGAAATCAACGGGCTCGTCGCCAGCAACCAGGTCGAGCTCGTGGTGATGGATTGCGCGCTGTCGCCGATCCAGCAGCGCAATCTCGAGAAGGCCTGGAGCACCAAGGTACTCGACCGCACCGGCCTGATCCTGGAAATCTTCGGCCGCCGCGCCAAGACCAAGGAAGGCGCGCTGCAGGTCGAACTCGCCCATCTCAACTACCAGCGCAGCCGCCTGGTGCGGTCCTGGACCCATCTCGAGCGCCAGCGCGGCGGCTTCGGCTTCATGGGTGGCCCCGGCGAAACCCAGATCGAGGCCGACCGCCGCCTGATCAGCGAGCGCATCACCAAGCTCGAAGGCGAGTTGAAGAAGGTGCAGGCGACGCGGCGGCTGCATCGCGCCGGCCGCCAGCGCGTGCCGTATCGCGTGGTGGCGCTGGTCGGCTACACCAATGCCGGCAAATCGACGCTGTTCAACCGCCTGACCCGCGCCGACGTGCAGGCAGCGGACATGCTGTTTGCGACGCTCGACCCGACCCTGCGCGCGCTCAACCTGCCGCATGGCGGCAAGGCGATGCTTTCCGACACGGTCGGCTTCATCTCCAATTTGCCGACCCAGCTCGTGGCCGCGTTCCGCGCCACGCTGGAAGAGGTGCTGGAAGCCGACATCATCCTGCATGTTCGCGACATCTCCCATGAGGATGCGGAGGCGCAGGAGCGCGACGTTGAGGCAGTGTTGCGCCGGCTCGGCATCGATCCCGACGCCGACGGCGGTCAGCGTATCATCGAGGTCTGGAACAAGATCGACCGCTTCGATCCCGAGGAGCGGGACAATTTGGGCAATATCGCCGCGCGCCGTCCGCTGGAGCGGCCATGCTTCCTGGTTTCGGCCGCAACAGGCGAGGGGATCGATGCGCTGCTCGCCGCGATCGAGGATCGCCTCGCGGCCAAGCGCGCGACGCTCAATCTCTCGATCGATGCCTCCGATGGCGCCGGCATCAGCTGGCTGCACCGCAATGCCGAGGTCCTGAACAAGGAGCTGCATGGCGAGCGCTTCGACATGACGGTGCGCGTCGACGAGACCAAGCGCGACATCGTGATGAGCCGGTTCGCCGCCGTCCCCTACGAGGCGTAAGCCCTCGAATACGGGGCCCTGCAATCTTTCGAAATATGACGATGCCGTGACGTTGCAGGGCGCCGATGCGCCTGCGACGTGGCGTCGCACTTTCTGTTTGAAATCCGCGCCGCCTTGGTTCATTGCGCTGCAGAACGCAAAGCCGAGGCGGATCGATGCAGGACACCAGCGAAATCATCACGAAAGAGACGCTCGCCGGCCAGAGCGGTGATCTTGCCCACGAGCGAGCGCCCGAAATCGTCGAGGCGCTCAATGCCTGCGAGCCCGCGGATGCCGCGGAGCTGCTGCGATCGCTGCCGGCCGAGAAGGCGATCGAGGTGCTCGACCTGCCCGGGCTCGACAACACCTGCGAGATCCTCGCCGAGCTACCGAAAGATACCGCGGTCTCGCTGCTGTCGGGCGTCTCCGACGACCGTGCCGCCGATATCTTCAAGGAGCTGGTCGAGCCGCTGCGCACCACGCTGCTGAACGGGCTCAATCCGGAGACCCGCAACGTCATCTCGGGGCTGTTGGCCTATCCCGAGCGCAGCGCTGGCAGCATCATGACGACCGAGTTCGTCAGCGTGCCCTCGAGCTGGACCATTGCCGAGGTCCTGCATCACATCCGGATGGTCGAGCGCACCCGCGAGACCGTCTACTCGATCTTCGTGATCGACCCAGTCAAGAAGACCCTGATCCAGGCCGTGCCGCTGCGCCGTCTGATCTCGGGCGATCCGCACGCCAATGTGCTGACCGCGGCGCCGGCGCGGAAGCCGCTGATGATCTCGCCGGAGGCCGACCGCATGGAGGCGGCGCGGCTGATCTCGCGCTACGACCTGCTCGCCGTCGCCGTCGTCGACGGCCCAGGCCATATCCTCGGCATCGTCACGGTCGACGACGTCATCGATGCCATCGTCGAGGAATCGACCGAGGACGCCCAGAAGTTCGGCGGCATGGAAGCGATCGACGAGCCGTATTTGCGGATCGGTTTCGGCGAGATGATCAAGAAGCGCGCCGGCTGGCTGTGCGCGCTGTTCCTGTCGGAAATGCTGACCGCGACCGCAATGCAGTCGTACCAGAGCGAGCTCGAGAGGGCGATCGTCCTGACGCTGTTCATCCCGCTGATCATGAGCTCGGGCGGCAATTCCGGCTCGCAGGCAACCTCGCTGTTGATCCGCTCGCTGGCGCTGCACGAGGTGCGGCTGCGCGACTGGTGGCGTGTCGCCGTGCGCGAGGTGCCGACTGGTATCGTGCTCGGCGCCATTCTCGGCCTGATCGGCGTCGTCAGAATTACGCTGTGGCAGACGCTCGGCCTGTTCGACTACGGCCCGCATTGGGTGCTCGTCGCTGCGACCGTCGGTGTCGCGCTGATCGGCATCGTCACCTTCGGATCGCTGTGCGGCTCGATGCTGCCATTCATCCTCAAACGCATCGGCTTCGACCCGGCCAGCGCCTCCGCGCCGTTCGTCGCGACACTGGTCGACGTCACCGGCCTCGTGATCTATTTCGGCGTTGCCGCGGTGATCCTGCGCGGGACGCTGTTGTGAGCCAGTTGTGGGAAGAGGCAGTCCTGTCCCGCACACTCATTGTCGTCCCTGCGAAAGCAGGAACCCATAACCACCGGCCCTCATCGTTGAGCACGGTCGCAGTTCCGCGTTTGCGCGGGACTGTCACCGTCAGTCACAGTTAGATCACGCGGTATGGGTCCCGGCTTTCGCCGGGACGACGGCGGTGTTTGCGCCCTTCGCCTCATTCCACAACGCGTCCATCTCCTCCAGCGACGCACCATCGAGCGAACGTCCCTTCGCCGCCAGCGCCTTCTCGATATAGGCGAAGCGCCGCTCGAACTTGGCGTTGGTCGCGCGCAGCGCCGCTTCCGGATCGGCGTCGACGTGGCGGGCGAGGTTGACCAGCGCGAACATCAGGTCGCCGGTTTCCTCCGCGATCTCCGCCTTGTCGTTGCGGTCGAGCGCGGCCTCTATCTCGTCGGCCTCCTCGCGTATCTTGGCGAGCACCGCGCGCGGGTCGTTCCAGTCGAAGCCGACGGTGGACGCCTTGCGCTGCAACTCCATCGCGCGCGTCAGGGCAGGCAGGCCCGCCTTCACGCTCGACAGCAGCGATTTGTGCGCGGTCTCTTCGGGCGGCCGCCGCGCCGCGCGCTCGGCCTTCTCCTCGGCCTTGATCCGTTCCCAGGCGCTCTTGACGCCGGCCGGCTGGATATTGCCGTCCTTGTCGGCGAAGACGTGCGGATGACGGCGGATCATCTTCCTGGTGATCGCCTCGACCACGTCGCCGAACGCGAACGCGTTCTGCTCCTCGGCCATCCTGGCGTGATAGACCACCTGCAGCAGGAGGTCGCCGAGCTCCTCGCGCAAATCGTCGAGATCGCCGCGCGTGATCGCATCCGCAACCTCATAGGCCTCCTCGATCGTGTAGGGCACGATGGTCTCGAAATTCTGCACGAGGTCCCACGGGCAGCCGGTCACCGGCGTGCGCAGCGCGGCCATGATCTCGATCAGGCGGGAAATGTCGCGGCATGGGGTCATGGGGCACCGCCATCAAAGAGGTATTGGCTTTATGCCAAAACACCCCTCCCGATCCCAGCAAAACACGCCGGAAACACGGCACTGTCCACGGATTGGCCACGGCGCCGTCAGGTGCTAAATCGCGTTCCATGACCGATCAGAACGCTTCCGACACCGCGCTGGTGCTGTTTTCCGGCGGCCAGGATTCCACCACGTGCCTTGCCTGGGCCTTGTCGGGCTTTGCCCGCGTCGAGATGCTCGGCTTCACCTATGGCCAACGCCACGCGATCGAGCTCGATTGCCGGGACCAGCTGCTGGCCGGGATCAAGCGGGTCCGGCCGGAATGGTCCGCGAAGCTCGGCGACAGCCACACGCTTGATATCCCGACGCTGTCGGAGATTTCCGACACCGCGCTGACCCGCGACGTCGCGATCGAAATGGGCGCGGACGGCTTGCCGAACACCTTCGTGCCCGGCCGCAACCTCGTGTTCCTCACCTTTGCTGGGGCGCTGGCCTATCGGCGCGGCATCCGCCACATCATCGGCGGCATGTGCGAGACCGACTATTCCGGCTACCCGGATTGCCGCGACGAGACCATCAAGGCATTGCAGTCCGCGCTCAATCTCGGCATGGCCAGGGATTTCGAGCTGCACACGCCGCTGATGTGGCTCGACAAGGCCGCGACCTGGCGGCTCGCGCACGAGCTCGGCGGAGCAGGGCTGGTCGACCTGATCCGCGAGCACTCGCACACCTGCTATCTCGGCGAACGCGGCGCGCAGCACGATTGGGGCTATGGCTGCGGGGAATGTCCGGCCTGCAGCCTGCGGGCCAAGGGGTGGCGGGAGTACGTCGCGCAGGGTGGCCCGTAACCGTGGGCTGATGGCCCCGCAGGGCGCACGGCCAAAATATCGAAAACAACCCCATGCAAAGGCTCCGGCGGCTGCTGGCGTTCGACACGGCAACTTGACACGTCGGGCAACTCAACGGTACTCTTCTATTATACAGAAATAGCGCAGGTGCGGCTCGATTGGGTCATCCGGTGCGCTGCGGCTTCTCGGCTCAATCTCTGGAATGCTGGATTACCAGGCATACGCAGGTGCTGACAGCGCTAGGTATGGCGCCTTGAATCGCGAACTCATCCCCATCGTCGTCCCGGCGAAGGCCGGAACCCATAACCACGAATGGTCATTGTTGAGCGATGGTGGAACGACAAGCCGCGTTCACACAATATCCGCCGCGGAGTCCGCCGCGGAGTATGGGTCCCTGCTTTCGCAGGGACGACGGGGAGAGAATCGGGCGAGCGCTACGCAAAATCCGCCGCCGTCAGCACGATCGGCTGGCCGTGCGGGGTGCGGTCGGCGGCGTGGTCCCAGGCGTCGCGGTAGCGGTGCAGCGTCTCCGGTGTCGTGACGCCCTTGGCGGCGACGAGATGTTCGAGCGTCGCGAGCCAGTGCTGGTAGTAGGTCTCGCCGGTGTCGGGATCGCCGGCGGCCTGCGCGCGCTTGATCTGGTCGGCAAGCGCCGCCGCCCATTCGGTCCAGGTGAACACGCCGCGGTCATGCAGCGTCAAGGCCATGGCGAACGCCTGCGCTTCCCAGGGAGCGCGGAACACCGGGCCGTCCTGGTCGCGGGGGATGCTGGAGACGGCGCTGGTGGCGCGCGCGGCGGCACCTGCATCCATCACACGGCCTCCAGATACGGCTCGAACGCGTCGATCGAGACCTTGATGGTCGGATCGGAGTCCGGTCCCCACAACTCGCTTCCGTCGAACACGACGGTGTAGAGCCATTGCGGATGCTCGCCGGCGTCGTTGGCCACCGTATCGGGAAACACGTGACAGCCATGATCGCGCTCGATCACCCCGACGTGACCGCGCACATAGCGCGGCAGCCGCGTGTGCGTGGCGGGATGGATGTTCTTCGCCCGCACCCGATCGCCGGCCTTGAATTTCGCAGGTCCCGGCGCGGCGCGGCCGAACTTGCCGCGCACCATCACGCGCTCGACATCGGCGACGGAGAACTTGCCGTGCTTGAGCGATTTCGCCGGCGCGACGGAATGCCCGGCGGCGACGTCGTCGTTCGAGATGAAGCCCTTGTCGAGCAGCAGGGCTTCCAGCCCAAGCAGCCATTTCCTGTAGTAAGAGCTCGACAGATAGACCTGCGGGGGCAGGGTCTCGCGATAGAAGCGCGACGCGTCGATGTTGAAGGCGCCGGCCGCACCCATCGCGCGGACCATGGCGAGCACCCGGGATTCCCATTCCTCATGGAACATCGGCTCGTTCGGCTCGGGCTCGACCTTGCCGAACCCGTCCATGCCGCCCATGTCGTGGACGCCGTTCATGACGGCGCTCCCGGTCTTTTGGGAAAGCCGGTGCCGATCATGGAATCGCGCGTCACCAGCTCGGCGAGCTGGTCTTCGCTCCAGCCCTCGGTGCCTTCGGGCCGCATCGGCAGCACCAGGAAGCGCGTCTCCGCGGTCGAATCCCAGACCCGGATTTCCGTCTCCTTCGGCAGGCTGACGCCGAAATCGGCGAGCACGCCGCGCGGATCCTTGACCGCGCGCGAGCGATACGGCGAGGCCTTGTACCAGACCGGCGGCAGCCCGAGCATTTCCCAGGGATAACAGGAGCACAATGTGCAGACGACCATGTTGTGGCGGCCGGGTGTGTTCTCGATCGCGACCAGATGGTCGCCGACTCGGCTGACATGGCCGAGGGTGCCGACCGCCTTGCTGGCGTCCTCGAGCAGCGCCTTCTTGAAGGCGGGATCGGTCCAGGCCTTGGCGACGACCCGGGCGCCGTTATGCGGGCCGATCTTGGTCTCGTAGGCCTGCACGATGGCGTCGAGCGCGGCAGCCTCGACATAGCCCTTCTCGGTCAGGATCGATTCCAGCGCGCGGACGCGCAGTTCGGTCTCCGACAGTTCGGAATGGTCGTGATCGTGGTGGTGATGATCATGGTCGCTCATGCCCACAGAATAGGCGAAACCGTCGTGCTATGTCGAGGCAGGCAGTACACAAGAATGCGAGCGGGGAGGTATGCGTGGTTGACTATGTGACGATCGAGAAGGGCCTCGGGCCGGACGGCCGCATCGCCGTGGTGCGGTTCGACCGCGGCGACGGTATCAACGCGCTGTCGCCGGAGGCACTGCGGCAGCTGACTGACGCGGCGCGCAGTTTCGAGGACGATGGCGAGACCTCGGTGGTGGTGCTGACCGGCGGCGCCAAATCGTTCAGCGCCGGCTTCGACCTCAAGGATGCCGAAGGACGTTCGCGCCAGGCCATGGACATGGGCTCGCTGCGCCGGCACCTGAAGCTCGGGCCGCGGCTGACGCGCGCCTGGCAGGACATGGAGCAAGTCACGATCGGCGCGATTGAGGGCTTTTGCGTCGGCGGCGGCGTGGCACTCGCGGTCGCGCTGGATTTCCGCGTCATGGCGCGCGACGCACATATGCGGGTGCCGGAAATCGCGCTCGGCATGAACATGAGCTGGCAGAGCGTGCCGCGCATGCTGCATCTGATGGGACCGGCGCGCACCAAGCAGGCGGTGATCCTGGCCGACGATCGGATCTCGGCCGAGGAGGCCTACGAGTGGGGCCTGGTGGAGCAGGTGACCGATCCTGGAAAGTCATATGACGCCGCGATGGCGCTCGCGGCCAAGGTCGCCGCCCAGCCGCCGATCTCGGTCGCGATGACCAAGCTGACGGTCAACCGGCTCGCGCATGCGCTCGACGATCTTGCCAGCCACATGGACCTCGACCAGTTCGCGCTGGCGAGCCTGACCGAGGATCACAAGGAAGGCGTCGCGGCCTTCCTCGGACGGCGGAAGCCGCGCTTCAAGGGGCGCTGATGCGCGTCGTTCAAGAGCCTTTCCAGGCTTCGGAATGGCCAAGGCCCTGACGCCGGGCCGAAGCGTCAGGGCCTTTGCAGTGCGGAGACGACCCCGGCACCTTTGCGGGCCCTGGGGCCGACGCTGGGGTCATCCGCCTGCACCGTTGTCGAGACCGAGCATGTAGTGGGTATCATGCGCCCATCACCGGTGTCCGCATTTGCCTATGTGAATCGCCATCGTCGTCCTCTCCTCGGACCGCCAGGCTTACTTTCGCTGCCGCGCTCTGGTGCGGGCTGCTTTCTTTGCTGCGGCCGAACGGACGGCCGATCCCTTGGTTTTTGCCGCCTTGCGTGCCGCGGCCGAGCGGGCCGATGCAGAACGCCGCGAGGCCGCGCGCCGCGTTTGTTTCGACAGCGCCGCGTGCGACGCCGCGCTGCGCGGTTCCCGTTTCAGGACGTTGGACACCGCTCGCGAGACGCGTGGTCTGCGTCTGGTCTTTCGCTTGCCCTGGCCCGCCTCATAGGCGTACTCCGCGCTCTTGCGGGTGGCTGCCTTGGCCGCGCCTTTCTTGGGTGGACGGAGCGCAACGCCCGCGCGCCTCGCCTTCGACAGGCCGATTGCAATGGCCTGTTTGGAAGATCGCGCTCCGTGCTTGCCACGGCGAACCTTGCGAATTTCCTCGTGCACGAACTCGCCCGCCTGGGTGGTCGTCGACTTTCCCGCGCGCCGGTCCTGTCTGGCCTTTTGCATCGTCTTTCGTTCCGGCATCATCGTTCTCCCGTTGCCGATTTCGGTTTCCGGGACATCAACGTCCGGCTCAAGGAGACGGTCCTTCAAGCGTCGATTTAGCCACTGCCGCAGGAGCGCCTCTCGTCGATCCTAGGTTCCCGAGATCAAGGCTGCGCAGTGGTGAGCGATCGTTGCTTCCTCGTTTGTCGCCATGACGAGCACGTCCACCGAACTGTCCTTGCCAGCAATGTGCAGCTGTGCCGCGGTGTTGGCCGATCGATCGAGCTGGACACCCAGCCATCCCAGTCGGTCGCAGACCTGGCTGCGAACTTCGCTCGCGTGCTCGCCGATACCGCCGGTGAACACCAGGCATTCCAATCCGCCCAGCGTGCCAGCCATAGCGGCGACTTGTTGCGCGATGCGGAACGTGAAGAGATCAACCGCTTCCTTCGCGGCAGGCTCCTGGCTTGCGAGCAAGACACGCATGTCGGAGGACACGCCCGAAACGCCGAGCAGGCCCGATTGGTGATAAAGCAGCTGCTCAAGGTCGTCGACCGACATGCCGTGCCGCTGCTGGAGGTAAAGCAGAACGCCCGGATCGATCGTGCCGCAACGGGTCCCCATGACCAGGCCGTCGAGAGGCGTCAGACCCATCGTGGTGTCGATGCTCCGGCCGTTGCGCATGGCGCAAAGGCTCGCGCCATTACCGAGATGCGCCACCACGGTGCGCTTCGCGGAAAACTCCGCCGAGATGTCGGCAAGGCGGCCTGCGACATATTCAAAGGAGAGGCCGTGAAAGCCGTAGCGCCGAATGCCGGCGCGTTCGAGATGTCTCGGGATCGCAAACCGATTGACGGGCGGCGCGATGCCATGATGGAACGACGTGTCGAAGCATGCGACCTGCATCAGTTCCGGCCGGATCGCGCTGATTGCCCGGATTGGCGTCAGGCAGCGAGGCTGATGCAGCGGCGCCAGCGGGGTGAGGGCGTCGAGGACGGCAAGCACCGTCCGATTGACTTCGACCGGTCGCGGAAATTCGCGGCCGCCGTGTACGACGCGATGCCCGACGGCACGCAGCCGCTCGCCGAGATGATGTTCGATCCGTGCCAGGACATCGGCGAACAGCCGATCGGGCGACGCATCTGGTTCGGCTTGCTCCAACGCGAACGACGCGCGGCCGGCTGGATCGGTGAAGACCAATCGCGACGCGCCCTCGTGCTCGTCGATCTGTGCCTTGCAGAGCAGCGTGGGATCGGTATGCGAAGCATCGAAAACGCCGAACTTGATGCTCGACGAGCCGGAGTTGACGACCAGAACCGCATCGGACGTCGGCATGGCTCAACCACCGAATTTGGCAGGGGTGGCGCCGGCAGTGCCGTTCGGCCAGACCCAGTCTCGAACCTCCGGCATGTCCTCGCCATGCTCGCGCACATATCGCGCATGCGCGATCAAGGCGTTCCGGTATCCTTGCTTGATCTGTGCGGCCCTGGTGGCGAGCCCCGGCACGCGCTCGATCACCTCGATCGCGAGATGATAGCGGTCGAGCCCATTGAGAACGACCATGTCGAAAGGTGTGGTCGTCGTACCTTCCTCGACAAAGCCGCGCACGTGCATGTTGTCGTGATTGGCCCGGCCATAGGTGAGCCGGTGGATCAGATATGGGTAGCCGTGGTAGGCGAATATGACGGGGCGATCGCGCGTGAACAGGCTGTCGAAGTCGCGATCGCTGAGGCCATGAGGGTGCTGTTGCCTCGGCTGCAGCGTCATCAGGTCGACGACGTTGACCACGCGGATATTGAGGTCGGGGAGGGCCTTGTGCAGCAGATCAACGGCGGCGAGCGTCTCCAGCGTCGGAACGTCACCCGCGCAAGCCATCACGACATCGGGCTCGCGTGTGGCATCCTCGGTTCCGGCCCACGTCCAGATGCCAATGCCGGCATCGCAATGAGTGGCGGCGTCCTGCATCGAAAGCCATTGCGCGGACGGTTGTTTGCCGGCGACAATGACATTGATCCGATCGTAGGTTCGCAGGCAGTGATCGGCGACCCATAGCAGCGTGTTGGCGTCGGGCGGGAAATAGACACGGACGATGTCGGCTTTCTTGTTGGTGACCAGATCGACAAAGCCAGGATCCTGGTGACTGAAGCCGTTGTGATCCTGGCGCCAGACATGCGACGTCAGCAGATAGTTGAGCGAAGCGATCGAACGCCGCCACGACAATTGGCGCGAGACCTTCAGCCATTTTGCGTGCTGGTTGAACATTGAATCCACGATGTGGACGAACGCTTCATAGCAGGAGAAGAAGCCATGACGTCCGGTCAATAGATAGCCCTCCAGCCAGCCCTGGCAGAGGTGCTCGCTGAGGACTTCCATGACGCGGCCGTCTTGAGCGAGATGGACATCATACGGCTCGGTCGGCTCCATCCAGACCCGGTCGGTGGCTTCGAACACGGCATCCAGCCGGTTCGAGGCGGTTTCATCAGGCCCCATGATGCGGAAATTGCCGGCATCCGCATTCAGCTTGAGGACATCGCGCAGGTATTTTCCGAGCTCGTGGGTCGCTGCGGCGACCGTCTGACCCGGATGCTTCACGTCGACGGCAAATGCGCGGCAATCCGGCAGCCGGAGCTCACGTTTCAAAAGGCCGCCATTGGCGTGCGGATTGGCGCCCATCCGGCGGTTCGCGGTCGGGGCGAGGGCCTGGAGCTCCGGGATCAGCGCACCATCCTTGTCGAACAGGTGCTCGGGATGGTAGCTGCGCATCCAGTCTTCAAGCAGCCTGAGATGCGCGGGGTTGTCGCGGACTTGCGCGATCGGTACCTGGTGCGCGCGCCAAAAGCCCTCGACTTTGAGCCCGTCGACCTCCTTCGGACCGGTCCAGCCCTTCGGACTGCGCAGCACGATCATCGGCCAGCGCGGCCGCTCCGATCGTTTGCCGCCTCGCGCCTCGGTTTGGATCTTGTGAATTGCCGCAAGCGCGTCATCGAGGGCGGCAGCCATGGCGCGATGCATCGGCATCGGATCGTCGCCCTCGACGAAAAGCGGCTCATGTCCGTAGCCGCGAAAGAGGCTGCGGATTTCCTCGTCGCCCATCCGCCCGAGCACCGTCGGATTGGCGATCTTGTAGCCGTTGAGATGCAGGATCGGCAGCACCGCTCCGTCACGCGCGGGATTCAGGAACTTGTTCGAGTGCCACGATGCAGCAAGCGGACCGGTTTCCGCCTCGCCGTCGCCGACGACGCAGGCCACGATCAGATCCGGATTGTCGAACGCCGCGCCATAGGCGTGGACCAGCGAATAGCCGAGCTCGCCACCTTCATGAATGGAGCCGGGCGTTTCCGGTGCCGCGTGGCTTGGGATACCGCCGGGGAAGGAAAACTGCCGGAACAGTTTGCGCAGACCGTCCGCGTCTCGGCCGATGTCGGGATAGATCTCGCTGTAGGTGCCTTCGAGATAAGTGTTCGCCACCATGCCCGGACCGCCATGTCCGGGACCGCAAATGTAGATGACGTTGAGATCAAGCGCGCGAATGACCCGGTTGAGATGGGCATAGACGAAATTCAGGCCCGGCGTGGTGCCCCAATGGCCGAGCAGGCGGGGCTTGATGTGTTCCTTGCGCAGCGGCTCGCCGAGCAGCGGATTGTCGAGAAGATAGATCTGGCCGACCGAAAGGTAATTGGCGGCGCGCCAGTAGCGGTCGAGCAGGTCGAGATTGCCGGCGGTCGTTCTTTGTTCGATCGTTGCCTTCATGGAGCCAACTCCTTCCCAAAACAATCACAACAGCTACAGGTTGATCCGTCCGGTGATGATCGTGCTCGACTGATGGCGAGGCCGGGCGGGACGTCGGGCAGCGATAGTGGCGGCGGTTCTTGGCTGACGCATTGCGTTCGCCGGCTCCAACCGCAGGCGCCGATCCTCGTTCCTTCCTTTGCCGCCTTGGAGCGGCGCATCCGCACAGCCTAGCGGTGACGGCGACTGATTTGTTCTTCGACATCGGCAAACAAGGCATCTCCGGGCGGGATCACCGATCTCTCATATGTAAATGCCGGAACCAGGCAGAGAGATGACAAGCGACAGCGAATGATGTTTCGACCGCGATTCGATATCCGCCATAGTCAGCCGAAGGTACAGTTGATGAATCTCATCGACCGCTACTTTTTCGCAGCAACGATGACCGTGACAATTGTACTCTGGCTGTACCTTGGGTTGCTGGTGGCCGGTAGCTGACGGCGTGTGCCTGAAAACGGGACCAGTCCCACCTCGGCGTCGAAATACCCCGCTCTCTGAAATAGGCCATAGTCGCTGTCCTGAAGGTGCGCGGAACGGCGCGCGTCGGGAAACCCAACCAGCGCGACAACGTTAACACCTCGATCATCCGCGCAACTGGCAGAGGTGCTGCTATGCGTACGATCTTGATCGTGGAAGACGAGTATTTCATTGCCGATGACTGTGCCGCGCTGGCACGACAGGCCGGCTATCACGTCGTCGGCCCGTTCGCTTCGATCGACGAAGCCCGCCCGCACGCTTCCGGAGCCTCTGGCGCGCTGATCGACATCAACGTCAATGGAACCTCGTCCTACAAGTTGATCGATGCCCTGCTTGCGATGGGAACACCGGTCACCCTGTACACCGGCTACGACGCCAGCACGCTGCCCGAGAAGTATGCGCATCTCCCGGTGGTGACCAAGCCGCGCGGGTGTGCGGAAGCTCTCGGGATGCTGTGCAAGCAGATGAACGTCGCCGGATAGCTGGCGAGCTGAACGCTGATCGATGGGCGCGCGCCGGGATGCGCAGCGGCGTTATGGGTCCCGGCCCCCCGTGCGCAATGGCACCAAAGAGAATGAGAGCTCGCTGCTCTTTCCGCACGTCGTCCCTGCGAAAGCAGGGACCGACCCATAACCACAGGGCTGCGTTGTTGAAACGGGCTGTGGCTCCAGCACAGCAAGCGAACTGCCGTCGGCGACTATGGGTCCCTGCTTTCGCAGGGACGACACCGCATGTTTTGCGCTGTGGTTCCCGGCACGGCACTTTGTTGGCAACTTTCCTGGCCGAGGTTTGTTGTCTCCTCATCATCGGCCAAGGCTCTGCCGTAGGCGTCGGTGGCTGAGAGACCGATTGTGCTCCCGCCTGCATAACCAGGGAGCGCGCCCATGCCCAACGAGCGGCACATCTATCGCCTTTCCAATTCCCACGATCCGGATCTGGACGATGCCCGGCGGACGAGCCGGGTCGTCGGCCACGCACGCAAACTCCTCGCCGAAAGTCCCGCCAGCACGTTTCTGGGCCGTAAAACGCAGGAACCCTTTCCGCAAGAGGAAAGCCAGTACGGGAACCTGAAATCCTAACTTGCGTTGCTTTCGCAACCTTGCGGAGGCGGAACCATGCGGGATGGCAATTACGGGGACCAGCTCGCCAACTATCAGGCTATGGAGCCCGCATCGATGCGAGCGCCGAACGTGCGCTCGAACAATTTTCGAAGTCTCATGGACTGATATGTTTGTCGCACCGCTTGCTGGGTAAACCTGCCCCCGACTTATCCCATGACAGGGCGGACGCAGCGATCGAGTGGCATGTTTCGCCGATGATCGATCCCCTGTTCGCCCGCGCTCAGCTTGCCATCGAAGAAAGTCACACTTTGCGCGCACAAAAGAAATCGCTCGCCGATCAGCGAGACGATCAGCTTGCCGAGCTGCGGCAATCGGTGCGTAATTCCGCGAGCGCGCGCATGGAGATCAAAGCTCACCGCGACAACAGCACGTAGGGCTCTCGCTGGTGGGGCCGGGCACGGGCAATGTCCCGATCGGTCGGTAGGCCGACCAAAGCGGGATGAGATTAGGTTGAATCGTCATCGCGCCTTAGCTCTTTGTTTGAGCATGATCTTTTCGGAAAACCGCTTCGCACTTTTCCGGATCATGCTTTAGCGGGCTTTGATGAAGCGTTCGAGAAGCGCAGAGAATTCGTAGCTCAGCGCCAATCGTCGCCAGGATCGCGCCAACAATTCGTAATCCTTGCGCGTCGTTCCGACGCTGGATGTCGAGGCCTTGCGGTCGGCTTCGTCGGCCAGTTGCCGGCATTCCGCGATCCGATCTGTTGAATCGTGCAGTGTCGCTGTCCTTCCTGAAAACGATGGGAGGATGCGTCACGCCGCCGGTTCGCCGGAGATCGTTAGCCGAGACAATCAGACCATATGAGCGTCACCCGGCCTCAAGGTCCTGAGCTGCGCGACGACGAGGCGCAACTCGTCTGCCAATTGGGCGTTACGGATGCGGGTTTCCGTGACGGTCGAGAGGTCGGCGATCAGCGCGCGTTCTGCGGCCGTCTGCTCCAGCAGCTCGATACGTCTTTCGATCTCGGTCATTACGCACCCCCGTCCGATATCGTCACTGCAGTATCGTGAGGCTCTCTGCAGATCTCCGCACTAACATTTGCAAATGCTCGAGCGGATATTCGCGCCCGGAGGCGTCGTGAGACGGGTGGTCAAGCCTGCGGATCAATCTGGTTCATGGGATCGCCGTGCAGGATCATGCCGGCGAGCCCGTGCGCCATGGCGCGATGATCGAACGGTTTCTCCCACAGCGGGACGTCCGCGAACTCGGTGCTCAGCACGATCTTGTCGTATCCCGAGGTGAACACGATCGGCACGCCGCGCGCCTGCAGCTCGCGCGCAACCGGATAAATCATCTGCTTGCGGATGTTTACGTCGAGCACCGCACCATCGATCACGCCGCCATCGTGAAGGATACGAAGCGCATCGTCGATGTCGCCGGCCGGCCCGGCGATATCGGCACCGAGCGCGCGCAGCGCGCTGCGCATGTCGTCGGCAAGGAAATATTCGTCTTCGACGATCAGGACGCGCCGTCCTGTCAGGAGTGAGCGTTCGCGCAAAGGTGCAAATTCGGACATGTCGATTCCGGCCGTACCCGGCGTGATATCGTCGCAAAATTGGAACATAGGACGAATGCTCGTCTTGTTGCAAATAATGTCGGAAAAGGCAGGTTCCATGTCCAATCGCGACATCATCGTCATCGGCGGTTCGGCTGGGGCGACGGCACCGTTGAAGCAGATTCTGGGCCGACTGCCGACGGACCTGCCGGCCGCGGTCTTCGTCGTATTGCACATACCGTCCCACGGCATCGGCATTCTCTCCACGGTCGCGAGCGCCGCCGGCAAGCTGCCGGTCCGGCAGGCGGAAAGCGGCATGGTCATCGAAAATGGTCACGTCTATCTGGCGGCGCCGGACCACCATCTGCTGATCCAGGACGGCCACCTGATGCTCGGCCGCGGGCCACGCGAAAACCTGGTCCGGCCGGCGATCGACGCGCTGTTTCGCTCGGCCGCACTGCACTACGGACCGCGGGTGATCGGCGTCGTGCTCAGCGGCCTGCTGTCCGACGGCGCGGCGGGCCTGAACGCGATCAAGCGCTGCGGTGGGGTCGCGCTGGTTCAGGAGCCCCGGGACGCGATGTCCGACGAAATGCCGCTCAGGGCCTTGGAAGCGACCACGGTTGATCTCTGTATCCCGGGTGCACGGCTTGGCGATGTGCTGTCCGAACTGGCCCGGGAGCGGGCCGGCGCGGTGCTGCCGATCCCGCCGGAGATCGTGCTGGAGGTGAAGATCGCGGCGGGCGAGCGCGTCGGCAGCGATACGCTGGTCGATATTGCTGATCCCGCGCCCCTGACCTGTCCAGGGTGCGGCGGCGTCCTTTCCGAGCTCAAGGTGGGGCACCCGCTGCGATTTCGCTGTCAGGTCGGTCACGCCTATACGGCCGACGCGCTTGCCAAGGAGCAGGAGGGCCGGGTCGACGAGGCGCTTCGGGTCGCGCTGCGCATCATCGAGGAGCGCGCCGAACTGGTGCACCGGATGGCCGATGACGGCCGCCAGAGCGGTCGCCCGGCGATCGCGCAAATGTATGACGCGCGCGCCGCTGAATACCGCGAATACGCCGATATGATCCGGCGAGTCATGCTACAATCACTCGATCCGAAACGACCGGCGCGGAAGGAACCGTGATGGCCAGCGCTGAGCATGCGAACTGGGCCGAACAGTTGCGGTCCGAGCGCGAGCTGCTGGTCAAGGCGGACATCGACATCGAGGAGGGCTGGAGGCGGCTGCGCAGCCAGCAGGATTTGCTGGATTGGCTGCAACGGGCCGGTCACGACACTGTGCAAGCCGAGCGGCTGGTCGGCTTGCTCAAGCAGACCTTAATCGAGTGGGAGCGGCATCGAACCTTGATCGTGCAGCGGGTCGCATATCTCGAGGAGCGGGTGACACGGCACTAGCGCCTGGGAGGAGGATCGGGCACGCGCCTCGCTGCCCTGAACTCCGCTCCAAGTTCGAACATGTGGTCAAACTGCTGGAGGACGCGCCGGCGCCAGAGGTCATTCTCGTCGATGAGGCGATGGGCTTCTGCGGTCGCCCGTTCCGCGCGCCTGATCAGGGCCGCGAGCTCTCCGGATCCATCTATGGTCGGGTCGGCTGCCATCACCTAACTATGACCCTTCCGGTTTTGGAGAGCAATCGATCCCGGAGTCGAGGTTCCCGGGAGGTTGGAGAATTCCTACCTATCCCGTTGGGATAGGACTAAACTCTGCTATCAAAAGACGCGGGCGAGACGCCAGCAGGAGAATGAGAGCCGCTGCAATCATGGATGATGTTGGCCAACCCCAGAGCGGAGACGAAGAGCGCCAGTCCAAGGCGCCGCTGATCATCGGTGTGGGCGCGTCCGCCGGCACCCTCGACAGCATCGAGCGGTTCTTCTCGAAGCTGAGGCTCAATCCGGACCAGGCTGTCGTGCTCGTGTTGCAGTACCGGGATGCCATCGAGGACACCCGGTTGCGCGAAGCGTTGCAGCGATCGGAAGGCGCCCGACTGTCCGAAATCAGCGACGGACAGCTCGTCGAGGGCGGCGTGATCCATCTGTGTCCGTCCGACATGATCACCACCGTTCATGGCGACCGTTTCGCCGTGCGGCGCGCCGAGCAGGCGCGCGCCGAGCGGGCCACCATTGACAGCTTCCTGGTGTCGCTGGCGGAGGAGCGCGCCGAGGAATCGATCGGCGTGGTGCTGGCCGGCACCGGTGGCGACGGCACGCTCGGGGTCGCGACCCTGAAGGATCATGGCGGCCTGGCGATCGCCGAACGCATCGGGGAGGGCGAATCCAACCCGCATGAGGAAGGTAATTCGGCCGTCGCGATCGCGGATTTTGTCCTGCCGCCCGAGGCCATTCCCGAGCATATCGACGTCTATGCCCGCCACCTGCGCCGGCTCGAGGAAAAACAGGGATTCGACGAGGTGCTGGCCGCGGCAGCAAGCTCGCTTGCGCGCATCGCGGATATCCTTCGCAACAAGACCGGCAACGATTTCCACGGCTACAAGCAGAATACCTTCCTGCGTCGCGTCCAGCGCCGCATGCAGGTGGTGCAGATCGACGAGATCTCCGCCTATGTCGATTTCCTGAGAAACGACAAGGACGAGGCGCAACATCTGTTCAACGACCTCCTGATCGGCGTCACGGAATTTTTCCGCGACAAGAAGGAGTTCGATGTCCTGGAAACCCAGATCATCCCGAAGATGTTCGAAGGAAAGGGCGCCGGCCAGCAGGTGCGTGTCTGGGTGCTTGGCTGCGCAACCGGCGAAGAGGCCTATTCGATCGGCATCCTGCTGCGCGAGCATATGGCCGGTCTCGACTCGGTACCGCAGGTGCAGATCTTCGCGACCGACATCGACGGGCGCGCGCTCGCCGCCGCCCGCGTCGGGCGCTATCGCACCAGCATCGAGAGCGATATGACGCCGGAACGGCTGGCGCGCTGGTTCGTCCGCGAAGGCGACACCTACTGCGTCGTCAAGGAGCTGCGCGAGATGTGCATCTTCTCGCAGCACAATGTCATCAAGGACGCGCCGTTCTCCAAGCTCGATCTGGTCTCGTGCCGCAATCTGCTGATCTACCTCAATGGCGAGCTGCAGAACCGCGTCATCCCGCTGTTCCACTTCGCGCTGTTGCCGGACCGCTTCCTGTTTCTCGGCAATTCCGAGAACGTCACACGACATCCGAAGCTGTTCGCGCCGGTCGACCGGCGCGCGCGCATCTTCAAGAGGCTCGAGACCGGAACGCGGCTGCCGCCGGAGTTTCCGATCACGACGGCGACCGGGCGGGCCGCGATCGACGTGCCGCCGGTGCGCTCCGTTGGCCACGATGTCGGCCTCGAGCGGCGCGCCCAGCGCATCGCCGAGCGCTATGCGCCGGCCTATGTGATCACCGACGACCACTTTCACATCCTGCATTTCTCCGGCCGCACCGGCCGCTATATCGAGCCGACCGCAGGCACGGCGACGCTCGACCTGCTGCAACTCGTGCACCGCGACCTCAGGCTTGAGCTGCGCACCGCGCTCAGCCGTGCCGCGGAAACCAACGAGGCCGCGCATGCCGAGCAGGTGCAACTCGGCGTCAACGGGCATCGTGTGCTGGTCGATATCACGGTCGAGCCGATCCAGGACGGCCCTGCCGGTCATCGCAACTTCGTCGTCCTGTTCAAGGATGGCCCGATCCGGCAGGCGGAGCCCGCCGAAGGCAACCCCAACATTCTGGTCAGGACCGAGCATGTCGAGCGGCTGGAAAGCGAGCTGCGCGCCACCCGCGAGCGGCTGCAAGCTACGATCGAGGAGCTCGAGAGTACGAACGAGGAATTGAAATCCTCCAACGAGGAATATCAATCGCTCAATGAGGAACTGCAATCCGCCAACGAGGAACTGGAGACCTCGCGGGAGGAATTGCAGTCGGTCAATGAGGAGCTGACCACCGTCAACGGCGAGCTGGCGCACCGCGTGCAGGAATTGACCCGTGCCACCAGCGACCTGAAGAATTTCCTCGAGAGCACCCAGATCGCCACCGTGTTCCTGGACAACGATCTGAAGGTGATGAACTTCACGCCGGCGATCACGCAATTGCTGCATCTGGTCGAGACCGATGTCGGCCGCCCGATCGCGCATATCAAGGCGCGTATCCCGATCGAGGAGCTCTACGACGATGTGCGGCGCGTGCTGCGGACGCTGGCCAGCGCCGAGCGCGAGTTGACCGCGCCCGACAGCGGCACGCGCTATATCGTGCGCATCCTGCCGTACCGCAGCATCGACAATTTCATCGCCGGCGTCGTGATCACCTTCATCGACGTCACCGCGATCACGCGGGCGGAGGAACGGCAGCGGCTGCTGCTCGCCGAGCTGCAGCATCGCGTCCGCAACACGCTGGGCGTGGTCCGCTCGATCGCGCGCCGCTCGGCCGAGACCAGCGCGAGCGTCGAGGACTATGCGTCGCATCTGGATGGACGCCTCAACGCCTTTGCGCGGACCCAGTCGCTGGTGACCCGCGATCCGGAGGGCGGCGTCGACCTCGAATATCTCGTGGTCGAGGAATTGCTTGCGTACAACGCGAAGGAAGACGAGCAACTGAAGGTCAAAGGTCCCAGGATCCGCCTGCAGCCCAAGGCCGCGGAGACCTTCGCGCTGGCGATCCACGAGCTCGCAACCAATGCCTTGAAATATGGCGCGCTGGGCCAGACCGCCGGGCGCATCGACGTCTCGTGGCGCATCGATGATGCGGCCGAGCCGCGACAACTGGTGTTCGACTGGCACGAACGCAGCGGACCCGCGGTCACGCCGCCGCGCCGCAGGGGATTTGGGTCCGATCTCCTGGAGCGAACGCTGGCGTTCGAGTTCAAGGGCAAGACCACGCTCGAGTTCAATCCGTCGGGACTCCGCTGCACGATCGCGATACCAATGAGCCCGCAAGCCATCCATACGCCGAGCATGGGGAGCTAGATGCATCCCCCGATCCTCGAGGGAAATCTGGCGCAGCCGGTAATCCGGCGGCTCAACGCCATGCGGCAATTGTCCGAACGCGGGATCGCGTTGCTGCAGCAGGCGATCCAGGACGGGCTGCATCGCGCCCGCCCGGGCGAAGACCTCGCCACCGAAGGCGATCCGGTCGACAGCGTCAGGATCATCCTGTCGGGCTGGCTCTGCCGCTACAAGACGCTGGCGGACGGCCGCCGTCAGATCGTCAATTTCGTCCTGCCGGGCGACAGCTGCGACGCCTGCGTCTATCTGCTGTCGGTGATGGATCATTCGATCGGCGCACTGACCCCGGTCACCTACGCCGACATCAAGCGTCCGGCGTTCGAGCAGCTGCTGGCGAGCGACCGTTCGCTGGAGGAGGCGCTGTGGTGCGAAACCATGGTAAGCAGCGCGATCCAGCGGGAGTGGACGGTCAACATCGGACGGCGCGTGGCGCTGGAGCGGGTCGCGCATCTGTTGTGCGAACTCTACGAGCGCCTGCTGCCGATCGGAATGATCGACGGCGATTCCTGCCTGTTCCCGGTCACGCAGATGGATCTCGCCGATGCCACCGGCCTGTCGGTGGTCCATGTCAACAGGACGCTGCAGGAGCTGCGCGGCTCCGGCCTGATCGTGCTGCGCGACCGCATGCTGACGATCAACGACCTGAAGCTGCTCAAGGACACGGCGCTGTTTTCGGCCGACTATCTGCACACCAAGCGGCACGGCTGAGACGCGGCAAGCCGGCTCTATGCTGCTCCCCCTGAAATCGCGACGGATGCTGGTGCGGCGGGCGCGTGAGACGCCGCAGGCAGTCGCTGATGCGATCCTTGAAATGTCGCAGCGGGACTGACGCGGGTGCGCGTCATATTGCAGAGTGCGCTGACGATCTGAACATGACAGTGATTTGTCACGACGAAGACAGCGCGACGGTCGGCCGCGCAAGATTTGGATACGACTGTTAACATACTTGAACTCCTCTCGCGCGGTCTCGCGCTACGATGCAGTTCAATCCACGAGGGCAGGGAGGCAATCATGCTCGATGGAGAGACGGCGGCAGTGCTTCGCGCGGTGCTCGACGAGGTCTGCGGAGGCGTGCCGCGCTCGGATACGACGAAGCGGACCAACGTCGCTTCCGGATTGTTGCAGGCCATTCGCGAGGGACGCTCGTCAATCGATGAGCTGCGCATCGCAGGCCAGGCCGCGTTGCGCACCGCCCCGAGCATGTGGCGCTAAGCAGTCTGACCGGGCAATCGCAGCGGCACGATTGTGCGTCGCACATTTGCAGACGTTAGTGCCGGAACCGACTGCGACGTGCATGCTCTCGCGAGCTGACGCGCCGACCGGCCGTCAGCGCAACCAGGAGAACCCCGCTACGACCCCAGCTCTCCACCCCTGAGCTGGGGTCACTTGTGTCGAGCAGGTGGGAGCGGAGCCGCAGCGATCGAGCAGAGCGCGTCGAGGGCTCCTCGATCTCGTCCGCCGGTCACGTCCAGCCGCCATGATGGTGAAGGAACGTTCAGGAAAGTTCCGATCCTGTTCCTGCAACATGCGCGGACGACGGTCGTTATCACGGCGTACTAGAAAGGAGGATGCCATGACGAAGCTTACTTACGCTCTTGCCGCGGTTGCGGCACTCTCGATAGCGGCACCGACCGTTGCGAGCGCGCAGGGTGTGGGCATCTATGTCGGCCGCGACCACGGCTACTACGGCGATCGATATTATGGTGGCCCGCGCGTCGACGTATACCGGCATGACCGGGGCTGGCACCACGGCTGGTACAACCATCATCGCGACTACTACCGCGACCGCGGCTTCGTGATCCGTGGTCATGACTGGGACGACGACTAACGGTGCTGGTCGCGCGTCGCGATAAGCAGATCGCGACGACCAATGAGGGCCTCGCTTCGGCGGGGCCCTTTTTATTGGCTTACTGCATCGCGTTATTGGCTTGCTGCATCGTGCCGGTTCGTCCCCGTAGGAACCTTGGCTTCTCCACCAGATTGTCAGGACGAGATGGACGGAGGAGGTTTGCATGAACCAGCTGATTTATCTGGTCGGACTGATTGTGGTCATTTTGGCGATATTGTCGTTCTTCGGGCTGCGGTAGGCGCGTCATGGATAACGAGCGAGGGCTTGCTGTGTCCGCCGCCAACAGGACCGGGCTTCGGCTGCAATGGAGCCCGGTCATTGCCGGCGCGTTGGCAGCGGCGGCGCTGTCGGTGATCCTGATCGGCTTCGGCGCGGCGGTCGGATTGGGTGTCAGTTCAAGCTCGCCGTCATGGCGCGATGCATCGGCTGCGCTCGCGTTGCTGTCGGGGCTGTATTTGATCCTGCAGGCGCTGGTGAGCTTCGGCGTCGGCGGCTACATCGCCGGTCGGGCGCAGCGCGTGATCGGCGCGACGCCATCCGACGAGATCGACAGCCGCGACGGGCTTCACGGCCTGACCGCTTGGGCGCTCGCCGTCATCCTCGGTGCTACGATCGTCGCGCTGGTTGGGCTGTCGACCACGCGCCCGGTGGTCCAGAACCGGCCATCTGCGACGGCCGCGGAGCCGTTGCTGAGCGCCGAGCTCGACCGCCTGTACCGGTCGCAGCGGCGTCCGGCCAATATCGATATCGGCTATGAGCGGGCGGAGGCGGGCCGCATCCTGCTGACGAGCTCCGGCCGCAGCGGCGTCAGCGCCGACGATCGCAGCTATCTGATCCAGCAGGTCGCGGCCGCGACCGGTCTGCCTGCGGCGGAGGCGGAGAAGCGCGTCGACAGCGTGATGGGCGATGCCAGGACCGCCATCCAGCGGTCGCGGCGCAGCGCGGTGATTTTGGCGTTCTCGGTTGCGGCGGCGCTGCTGTTCGGTGCGATCGCCGCGTGGGCCTCGGCCGGCGCGGGCGGCCGTCACCGCGACGGCGCCGCGCTGCCGGAGTGGATGGGCGGCAGGCCGACGACGGCCGTGCCGATTGTCTGATGCAGGTGTGAATGTCCTTCAAGGGAGACGATGATGGCAACGATCTTGGTGATGGATCACTCCGGCGACACGAGGCAGCAGTTCGATCCCGACAACAGTGAGCAGCTGGCCTGGGCGAATGCTCGCTTCACCCAGCTCACGTCGGATGGCTACATCGCCGCAATCCGGCAAGCGACCGGAGAGGCGAAGTTGGTCCGCGCGCTCGATCCGACCGCCGAGGAAACCCTGTTCTATCCGAGGCTGGTCGGCGGCTGACGCCATGCTCGCCCGTCTGCGCGAGATGTCCCTGCGGTCCGTGCTCCGGCGCGCCGCCAGCACGCTGGGTGCGACGCTGGCCGCGATCTGGGATCGCTGGAAGGCGTATGAACGAATCGAGGCGCGCGGACTTGCGCTGCTGTCCGCGTGGCTGTCACCCGAGCAGCGGGCGCAGTTCGAAAAGTATAAGCGCTTCGACGTTATCGGCTCGGAGTCCGGCAAGCGATACCGGATTTGCTACGGCACCTCGACCAACGTCTATGAGATGGACGGCGGCGGCCGCATCGTGCTGGGCTGGTGCTTCCGGCCCGTCGGCTCGCTGGCGGCGGGCGACGTGATGCTTGCCCAGAAGATCGCGCTCGAAACCGACGAACGCGCGACGCTCTTGGTCGCGAAGCCATTCCCGAGCTCCATGCCACCACGCGCAAATCTCCCTCCGGTCAGTTAGCGCTCGGTCCGCGCTGTCCCGCAGGGCGCGAACCATCGCGCGTTGCCGGGGAGGAACGTCGATCTTCCTGCCGGGTTGTCGGGTGCCAACTTGCTACGGACCTCGTCATGCGCGTCAACACCTGGCCGTCTTCGCTGAGCCTGATCTTCCGCTCCTACCTTGCGGATTTGCGGCAATGGCTGGGGCGCCTGGTGACCGGCTACGCACTTGCATGCAGCTTCATGCTGGCAGGTGCGGTCTCGCTTCTGATCGCGATCGGGATCGGGGTTGGCGCGGCTTTCCACGCCCTTGAAGTGCACTACGGCATCTGGATCGCATATGCCGCGATCGGGGGCGTCTTTGTCCTCCTCGGGATCGTGGGGTTGATCATGGGCCGCGTGCTGCTCGCGCGTCCTGCGCCGGCCGTGCCGCGCCCGGGCCGACAGGCCGACATGCTCAAGCGCGCGATCGCAGTGCCCGTCGCCGCGCGGCTGATCGCCACCAGCCGGACGGGAGCAGGGGCGAACGTAGATCCCACCACCCGCGCGCTGGCCGCCGGGGCTGCAATCATGCTTGTCGGCTGGTTTGCTGCATCGCGCGCCCGGCGTCAGCGCGACGCGATCCAGGACTAGCGATGGCGCCGCGCAATTGGACGAACGACCTGATGCTCGCCGGTGCAACGGCTCTTGCGACCCTGGCGATCTCTCGCCAGCTGTCCCGATCGGAGCGGCGGTCCGCTCGGGAGCAGGGCGTCGAACCCGTGCTAGCGGAAACGCAAGATCGTGGACGGCTCGCTGACACGCCGCTCGAGATTCCGACTGCCGGCTGGAAGGACATTCTGCTGCGGACCTATCAGCAGATCGACGAGGACCGCCTGCTGGCCACCGCGGCCGGCGTCGTGTTCTACGGCTTGCTCGCGATCTTCCCGGCGATCACCGCGCTGGTCTCGAGCTACGGCCTGTTCGCCGATCCGTCCACGATCTCATCGAACCTGCAGAGCCTGGCTCTGATGCTGCCGGAAGGCTCGTTTGCGATCGTCCAGGACCAGATCGCCCGCGTGCTCGCGAAGGGGACCTCGACGCTCGGCCTGACCTTTGCCGCCGGCCTGCTGATCGCGATCTGGAGCGCCAATGCCGGCATGAAGGCGATCTTCGATGCGCTCAACGTCGTCTATGACGAGAAGGAAAAGCGTAGCTTCGTCAAACTCAATCTGATGTCCCTGTCGTTCACGATCGCCGGGCTGATTTCCATCATGTTGATGGTCGGAGCGGTGGTCGTCGTCCCGCTTTTGCTGCAGCAGGTCGGACTGGGCACGACGGCCGAGCTCGTCGTCCGGTTCGGACGGTGGCCGATCCTGGTGCTCCTGCTCCTCACCGCGCTCGCGGTGCTGTACCGCTATGGCCCGAGCCGAACCAGGCCGCGCTGGCAGTGGCTCAGCGTCGGCGCCGTTGCGGCGGCCGTGCTGTGGCTGGCCGGTTCGGTGCTGCTCTCCTGGTATCTGGCGAACTTCGGCGATTACAACGCGACCTATGGCTCGCTGGGGGCGGCCATCGGTCTGATGACGTGGATGTGGATGTCCGCCATCATCGTGCTGTGCGGAGCAGAGCTGAATTCAGAGATCGAGCACCAGACCATGCTCGATTCGACCGAGGGCCACCGCAAGCCGCTCGGAGCGCGTGGCGCATCCATGGCCGACACGGTGGGCAGGGCGTCGTAGCCGGCGCAGACCCCGCAGCAGCGCATCCGGCAATGAGCATAGGAACCAATGGCATGACCCGGGCTTATGCCAAAATGGTTGAGATCAACGTGCTGGAAAAACCGATCGAGCGGATCAAGCAAACCTGCGAGCTGATGGGCATCGCGGACAGGTTCGACCGCGCGCTTCCCGAGCTTGAGACCTTCCTCGAAGCCGAGATCGCGCAGGGCGAGGTCCGCGAGTCGAAGCTGACCCTTGACGGGCTCTGCTACCTGCGCCAGCTGCTGGCGCAGGCGTGAGGTATCGACATGGCATTCTCTGAGGAAATGAATCGATGCGTCGAGACCTGTCTGTCCTGCTATAGGACCTGCCTCGGCACGGCCATGAACCATTGTCTCGTCACCGGCGGCAAGCATGTCGAGCCGGCGCATTTCCGATTGATGATGGCTTGTGCGGAAATGTGCCGGACGGCGGCCCATTTCATGCTGATCAACACCCCGCACCACAAGCACACCTGCCGGGAATGCGCGGAGATCTGCGGTGAATGCGCCGAGGATTGCGAGCGCGTCGGCGGCATGGACGAATGCGTGGCGATGTGCCGTGCGTGTGCGGAATCCTGCCGCAAAATGGCGGCCTGACGGCGCGGGCTCCTCGTTCGGTCAATCGGAGCTGACGTAGTGGGCGCGCCAGAGCAGCGCCGTGACGATCAGGGCGATGACCCCGGCGGCAATCACGATCCACGGTATATAGTCGGCCATTGGCGCACCTGACGCTCCGCTTCGCGAGCTGGGCTTTTGCGAGCCTGGGCCACGAAGCGGAGCCGTGTAAGTCTAGAGTTGCGCGTGTTGGGTGGTCGGGCGTGAGATCTGGCTGAGCGCCAAGCCCGTACCATCGCTGGCCTGGATCAGGGCGATATCCCCGAGGGCGATGATTCCGACCAGGCGCTTGTCCCGGCTCAGCACCGGCAAGCGCCGAACCTGGATCGCACCCATGTTCTGCGCGATGTCCTCGAGCTCCTGATCTTCGAAGCAATACTTCACCTCGGCCGTCATGACGTCGCCGACCCGCGAGTCGGGGCCGCGACCCATTCCGATGCCGCGAAGCGCGATGTCGCGGTCCGTGATCATGCCGACCAGGCGCTCGCTATCGGCAACCGGCAGCAGGCCGACACCGAGCGCTGCCATCGCTTCCGCGGCATCGCGGAGCGTATCGTCGGGGGTGCACAGCTGGACGTCAGGTGTCATCGCGTCGCAAACCTTCATGGTAGCCTCTCCATTTGGCTGGTTGCGTCAACGGCCTAACGATGCCGCCCGGAACGGCGTTCCTAACATTGTCGCCGCGGCCAGGTCGCAGGTGTCCTCCGGGAACGAAGCGTCGGCGGCCGGCCGGCCGCGGTGCTACTAGGGCTTGGTGATCCCGTTGCGCTCGGCAAGGTCGGCTTCCCAGCCGAACACCGAGCGGCCGTCGAGTGCGGGCGAATGGGCGCGCTCGTTCGCGACAAACGCCTCGAAGGAGGGGCCGGTGGCGGTTCGTTCCAACCTGCGGGCCTGATCATCGAGCCGCTTCAAGGCCTGCATCTCCTCGTCGCGGCCGAGCTTTGCCTGCTGCACGGCCGACTTCAGCACGCGGATGGTCTCGTCATAGACCTTGATCGGCACCGGGAAGGGATGACGGTCCTTGCCGCCATGGGCGAGCGAGAAGCGCGCCGGATCGCGGAAGCGGTAGGGCGTCCCGTGAACGACCTCGGCGACCATCGCGAGCGACTGCACCGTGCGGGCGCCGACGCCGGGCGTCAGCGGCAGTTCGGGAAAATCCAGCGGCCCGCGATCGACAGCCGCGGCCAAGGTGCCGTGCAGGCGGCGGACGAACACGTCGCTCGAGCGCACGTCGTGATGCGCGGGCATGATCAGGTGCAGGAGATCCGGTTGCGCGGTCACGCTCTGCGTCAACTCGGCATATTCGCGCGTGATGCCGTCCGGCCCAAGCGCAGCGAGCAGATCGAGCTGCGCCTGGCGCGAGCTTTCGGCGCGGTGATCGGTGAGATTGACGATCTCGCCCTGCGCCGGGCCGTCGATCGCGCTGTGCGGCTCGTCGACGAAGCTGCGCAGGCCCTCGGAGTGCCAGTGATAGCGGCGGGCCTGCCGCTTGTCGCCGTTCATGCCTTGCTGGACGACAGTCCATTTGCCGTCGTCGGTGACGAAGAAACCGTGCAGGTAGAGCTCGAAGCCGTCCTGCACCGCGGCGCTGTCGACCTTGGCCACCAGCCGGCTTGCGCGGGTCAGGGCGGCACCGTCGAATCCGACGCGGTCGCCGAGGGCGGACAGTTCATCGGGCGTGCGGCGCGAATGCTTGCCGCGGCCGCCGCAGACGTGGATTCCAAGCTCGCCTTGCAGCGGCGCCAGACCTCGCTTCAACGCGCCGATGACGCTGGTGGTGATGCCGGACGAGTGCCAGTCCATACCCATCACGGCACCGAACGACTGGAACCAGAACGGATGCGACAGTCGCTGCAAAAAGGCGTCGCGGCCGTAATGGTGGACGATGGCCTGGGTGATGATGCCGCCCAGCATCGCCATGCGTGTCGCCAGCCATGGCGGCACGCGGCCACCATGGAGCGGAAGATCGGCGCTGCCGGTGCGTCGGGCCATTGGGCTCCCGGATGCTGAATCGGCGTATAATCTACCAGCAAATGCGAGCGTGTGTACTAAGCGGACGTCGCTTCATCGCCCGTCTCGTCAGGCCGCTTCGGCGTTGATGCTGCTGACGGCGAGCTTGGTGAGCGCTTCATCCGTCTTCTTTTCCTCGGCCAGGGTCTGGTCGATGAGCTTAACCGCATCCTTCATGCTGAGCCGGTTGGCCCAGGCTTTCAGGGTGCCGTAGCGAGCGATCTCGTAATGCTCGACGGCCTGGGCTGCCGAGAGCAGGCCCGCGTCGAGCGCCGGCGTGTCGGCATACTCCTCCATGATCTCCTTGCCCTCGTCGATGATCCCCTCGATGGCGTCGCACTTCTTGCCGCGCGCCGGCTTGCCCATCAGGTCGAAGATCTGCTCGAGCCGCTCGATCTGTCCTTCGGTCTCGTCATGATGCTTCTCGAACGCCGCACGCAGATCGTCGGACTCGGCGGCCTTGGCCATCCGCGGCAACGCCTTCAGGATCTGCTTTTCCGCGTAATAAATGTCCTTGAGGGTATCGAGGAAGAGGGCGCTGAGATCCTTGTCCGGCATTGGTCGCTCCGTGAGTTGGGTGAATATTCCGGAGTGCCAACACGAGCGCGGAAAGCAAGTTCCTATCCTTGATCGATGCGCGGCAAAGCGCATTCTCGGCTGTCGCGCATTCAAGCGCGTCACGATGGAGCTTGGTCGGATTGCGAAGTCTTGATTGCGAAGTCTTGCCGCAACGCGGCTTCGGAACGAAGCCTCGACCGGCCCGTTGGTCGGTCTCATCGTTCAAGGGAGAACCGCAATGGATTGGAATCGTGTTGAAGGCAATTGGAAGCAGGTCAAGGGCAAGGTCAAGGAGCAGTGGGGCAAGCTCACCGACGACGATCTCGATGTGATCGACGGCAAGCAGGACCAGCTCGAGGGCCGTCTGCAGCAGCGCTACGGCTATGCCAAGGATCAAGCCGCCAAGGAAGTGAACGACTGGTACGGCCGCCAGAAATGGTGAACGGCACCACGTTCCGGGCCCCGCTTCGGCGGGGCCTTTCGCGGCCTGAGCGGCTGATCCTGCGTGTGACGGCATCCGGCCGGCGCGCGCAGGAGTGAGCGATGGGACAGCTTCTCACTCCGCCGGGTCCGCGCGCGGCGCACCTGTGCATCGACATGCAGCGGCTGTTCGAGCCCGGGGCGCCCTGGGCGACGCCCTGGATGGACCGCGTGCTGCCGCGCATCATCAAGCTGGCACAGCATGCGCCTGAACGTACCGTATTCACCCGCTTTATTCCGCCGCGCTCGAAGCACGACGCGCGAGGGATTTGGCGGGCCTATTACGAGAAATGGGAATGCGTGACCCGCGAGCGGCTCGATCCGGAGTTGATCGAGCTCGTGCCGGCGCTCGCTGCCTGTGTGCCGCCGGCCGCCGCCGTCGACCGGCCGATCTATAACGCGTTCGGCAATGGGCGCCTGCAGGCTCATCTGGATGCGCACGGGATCGATACGGTGATCGTGTCGGGCGGCGAGACCGACGTGTGCGTGCTCGCCAGCGTACTGGCCGCGATCGATATCGGCTATCGGGTGATCGTGGCCGAGGACGCGCTATGCAGCTCTTCCGATCAAAGCCATGACGCGCTGCTGCAGCTCTATGCCGAACGCTTCAGCATCCAGATCGAGGTGGCGTCCACGGCCGACATCCTCCGGATGTGGGCCCTCGACGACTGAAGCGACAACGCGCCGAAGCGAGGTACTGGTATCAGGGCGATCGGAGCAGGGGTGGCAATACCTGCTTCCTGGGGCTGAGCTGACGCTGGCGGATGGGTAGCTGCGGGGCAGCCGTTCTGGTCCTGCCAGCGATTGACCATGCGAGACGATCGGGATGACCGGACCGCACAAGTCGAGGCAGGCGTGCCTGGCGGATACGGCGCATCGCCCAGCCGCTGGAAGGCAGGACTGGGCCGTCAATCTGCCAGACGGTACCAAGGTTCCTGATTCTCGGCCTTGCGGCGAAGGTTAGCGGAGCAACGGAAAAGCTGCCGGCGATCGTGGCCAGGCCCATATCCGTAATTCGCATAAGGTATATTATGGAATATCTATATCTACAATTGGATCAGATATTTAGTGGGAAATCTTCGCACCAATCCGCAAGTTGGCATGTGTGCTGATGTGTCCAAGCCGTTCGTCGGGCTCGTGCTGACGCCGCAGCGATCCACGCGCGCCCATCTCATCTGAAAGCCGATATTGCCGCCGCGTACGGACGCTGCAATAAGCCCCAGCTGTGCAGAGATCGCTGGTGACCCCGCGGCATCAGGTCCGTATAGGATGGCATCTCAGAACAACAACAAGCCTCTTGAGGGAGCAACCAATGAGCTTTTCACGACGCACGCTGCTGAAGGTTTCCGCCGCTTCCGCCGTCCTCGGCGGGATTGGCGCGCCCTATGTCGCGCGCGCCCAGTCGGCCGAGTTCTCTTACAAGTTCGCCAACAATCTGCCGGAGTCGCATCCGTTCGTGGCGCGTGCCCGGGAGATGGCCGCGGCGATCAAGACCGAGACCAACGGCCGGTTTGACCTGCAGGTGTTCCCGAACAGCCAGCTCGGTTCCGATACCGACATGCTGAGCCAGGTGCGCTCCGGCGGCGTCGAGTTCTTCACGCTGTCCGGCCTGATCCTGGCGACCCTGGTGCCGGCCGCCTCGATCAATGGCATCGGCTTCGCATTCCCGGACTATCCCACGGTCTGGAAGGCCATGGACGGCGATCTCGGCGCCTATGTGCGCGGCGAGATCAACAAGGCCGGCCTCGAGGTCATGGAGAAGATCTGGGACAACGGCTTCCGCCAGACCACGTCGTCAACCAAGCCGATCACCGGTCCCGACGATCTCAAGGGCTTCAAGATTCGCGTGCCGGTGTCGCCACTATGGACCTCGATGTTCAAGGCGTTCGATGCATCGCCCGCCTCGATCAATTTCAGCGAGGTCTATTCGGCGCTGCAGACCAAGATCGTCGAAGGCCAGGAAAACCCGTTGGCGCTGATCTCGGCAGCGAAGCTCTACGAGGTGCAGAAATACTGCTCGATGACCAACCACATGTGGGACGGCTTCTGGTTCCTGATGAACCGCCGGGCCTGGGCGGCGCTGCCGGACGATATCAAGACCATCGTCGCCAAGAACGTCAACGCGGCGGCCGTCAAGGAGCGTGAGGATACCGAGAAGCTGAACGCCACCGTAAAGCAGGAGCTCACGGGCAAGGGGCTCGTCTTCAACCAGCCCGAGGTCGGGCCGTTCCGCGACAAGCTCCGCGCCGCCGGTTTCTACGCCGAGTGGAAGGGCAAGTACGGCGAGAAGGCCTGGGATCTGCTCGAGAAGTCCGTCGGCAAACTGTCCTGATCGATCAAAGCAGGAGGCGCTTGCCAGCGGGAGATTTGCTATGGCTCATGTCGAGATGACGCCGGCCGTGGCCGGCGAGGCGGCGTCGCAGCCCCCTCGCCGCCGCTCCATTCTCGGCTCCATCGACGCGGCGCTCGGGATGCTGGTCGAAATCCCGGCGGCGATCCTTGTCGTCGCCGAGGTCGTGATCCTGTTCGCCGGCGTGGTGTCGCGTTACGTGCTCCATGCGCCGCTGATCTGGTCCGACGAACTGGCATCGATCCTGTTCCTGTGGCTCGCGATGCTGGGCTCGGCGGTGGCGTTCCGCCGCGGCGAGCACATGCGGATGACGGCGCTGGTCGCAAGCGCGGGACCGCGGCTGTGGGCCTATCTCGACGTCGTCGCGACCTGCGCCGCGCTGGCGTTCCTGATCCTGATCGTGCGGCCTGCCTATGAATACGCCTATGAGGAAAGCTTCATCACGACGCCGGCGCTGCAGATATCCAACACCTGGCGCGCGGCGGCGCTGCCGGTCGGCACCTGCCTGATGGCGCTGTTCGCGCTGCTGCGGCTGGCCCGGGTCGGCGATTTCAAGACCTTCCTGCTGGCCGCGCTGACCGTGGCTGCGCTGATCGGCGCGTTCTGGCTGGCGCAGCCGATGCTGCGGCCGCTCGGCAACCTCAATCTGGTCATCTTCTTCGTCGGCGTGGTCGGCTTCTGCGTGTTCGCCGGCGTGCCGATCGGCTTTGCCTTCGGCATGGCGATCTTCGGTTATCTGGCGCTGACCACGCGGACGCCGCTGATGGTACTGGTCGGCCGGATGGACGAGGGCATGAGCCATCTGATCCTGCTGTCGGTGCCGTTGTTCGTCTTCCTCGGTCTCCTGATCGAGATGACCGGCATGGCGCGGGCCATGGTGGCGTTCCTGGCGAGCCTGCTCGGTCATGTCCGCGGCGGCCTGCATTACGTGCTGGTCGGCGCCATGTATCTGGTTTCCGGCATCTCCGGATCGAAGGCCGCCGACATGGCCGCCGTCGCGCCCGTGCTGTTCCCGGAAATGAAGCAGCGCGGCGCCAAGCCGGGCGATCTGGTCGCCCTCCTCGCCGCCACCGGCGCGCAGACCGAAACCATTCCGCCGAGCCTCGTGCTGATAACGATCGGCTCGGTGACCGGCGTCTCGATCTCGGCGCTGTTCACCGGCGGCCTGCTGCCGGGCGTGGTGCTGGCGATCACGCTGTCGGGGCTGGTGTGGTGGCGCTACCGCGGCGAAGACCGCAGCCACGTCCAGCGCGCCACCGGCAGCGAGATTGGCAAGGCGTTTGTGTTCGCCCTGCCCGCATTGGCCCTGCCCTTCGTGATCCGCTACGCCGTGGTCGAAGGCATCGCCACCGCCACCGAAGTGTCGACCATCGGCATCGTCTATGCCTTCGTCATTGGCCTCTTGATCTACCGCAAGTTCAACTGGCGGCGATTGCTGCCGATGCTGATCGACACGGCGTGCCTGTCGGGGGCGATCCTGTTCATCATCGGTACCGCGACCGGCATGGCCTGGGGCCTGACCCAGTCCGGCTTCTCGCGGGCGCTGGCGGCGGCGATGACCGGGCTGCCGGGCGGTTCGGCGACCTTTATCGCGGTCTCGATCCTGGCCTTCGTGATCCTCGGCAGCGTGCTCGAGGGCATCCCGGCGATCGTGCTGTTCGGGCCGCTGCTGTTTCCGATTGCGCACCAGGTCGGCGTCCACGAGGTGCACTACGCCATGATCATCATCCTGGCGATGGGCATCGGCCTGTTCGCGCCGCCGTTCGGAGTCGGCTATTATGCCGCCTGCGCCATCGGGCGCGTCGATCCGGCCGAGGGTATCCGGCCGATCTGGGATTACATGCTGGCGCTGTTGATCGGCCTGATCATCGTCGCCATCTTCCCCTGGATATCGATCGGTTTCCTGTAAAGCACCTTGCGGATGGGATAGAGCCATGAGTGCAGCTCAGAACCAGTACTCGATCGGGTTGGACAAGACGCCGGCCAACTACGTGCCGCTCTCGCCGCTGAGCTTCCTGGCGCGCTCGGCCGCCGTCTATCCCGACCATCTCAGCGCGGTCTATGAGGGCCGCAGCTTCACCTGGAAAGAGACCTACGAGCGCTGCAGGCGCTTTGCGTCCTATCTCGCGGATCATGGCATCGGCCATGGCGACACGGTCGCGGCGATGCTGCCGAACATCCCGGCGATGAATGAATTGCACTTCGCGGTGCCGATGACCGGCGCGGTGCTCAATGCGCTCAACATCCGCCTCGACGCGGCGTCGATCGCGTTCCAGCTCGAGCATGGCGGCGCAAAGATCATTCTGGTCGATCCCGAATTTTCCGGCGTAATCGCGGAGGCCCTGACCCTGATGAAGGGCGCAAAGCCATTCGTGATCGACGTCGATGACGCGGCCTTCGGCGGCGGCAAGCGGATCGGCGAGATCGAGTATGAGGCGGCGGTCGCGGCGGGCGATCCCGGCTTCGTGGAACGGCCGCCGGCCGACGAATGGGATGCGATCGCGCTGAGCTACACGTCGGGCACGACGGGCAATCCCAAGGGCGTCGTGACCCATCACCGCGGCGCCTATCTCAACGCCGTCAGCAACATCCTCGCCGGCAATCTCGGCCAGCATCCGGTCTATCTCTGGACGCTGCCGATGTTTCATTGCAACGGCTGGTGCTTCCCCTGGACGATCGCGGCGGCCGCCGGCGTCAATGTCTGCCTGCGCAAGGTCGACCCGGCCAAGATCTTCGAACTGATCCCGAGGCACGGCGTCACCCACATGTGCGGCGCGCCGATCGTCTACAACACGCTGATCAACGCGCCCGACGCGCCAAAGGCCGGCAAGGCAAAGCCCGTTGTCGGCCTGATCGCGGGCGCGGCGCCGCCGGTTGCCGTCCTCGAGGGCGGCGAGCGCATCGGCATCAAGCTGACCCATGTCTACGGGTTGACCGAGGTCTATGGCCCCGCCTCGGTCTGCGCCGAGCAGCCGGGCTGGGATGAGCTGTCGGCTGATGCGCGCGCGCAGCTGAAGCGGCGTCAGGGCGTGTCCTACCCGCTGCAGGAAGGCGTCACGGTGCTCGATCCCGAGACCATGCGCGAGGTGCCGCGCGACGGCGAGACCATCGGCGAGGTCATGTTCCGCGGCAACATCGTGATGAAGGGCTATCTGAAGAACGCGAAGGCGACGCAGGAAGCCTTTGCCGGCGGCTGGTTTCACACCGGCGATCTCGGCGTGCTCGACGAGCACGGTTACGTCATCATCAAGGACCGCTCCAAGGACATCATCATCTCCGGCGGCGAGAACGTCTCCTCCGTCGAGGTCGAGGATATCCTCTACAAGCACCCGGCCGTGCTGTTCGCGGCGGTCGTGGCAAAGCCCGACCCGAAATGGGGTGAAGTGCCCTGCGCCTTCATCGAGCTGAAGGACGGCGCCAAGGCGACCGAGGCCGAGATCATCGCCTATTGCCGCGAGCACATGTCGGGGTTCAAGACGCCGAAATCCGTGGTGTTCGGCGTGATCCCGAAGACCTCGACCGGCAAGATCCAGAAATTCCTGCTGCGCAACCAGGTCGGATCGGCCAAGGCGATCTCGGCCTGAGCCTTCAGCCTGCCCGGTCGAGCGTCAGCCGCATGCCGTCATGGGCCGGGATGACGTCGGCCGGCAGGCTCTGCCGCAGCACCTCGTAGTCGAGGTCGGAATGCATGTTGGTGATGATCGCGCGCTTCGGCTTGAAGCGCTCGATCCACGACAGCGCGTCCGCAACGCTGAAATGGCTGGGATGCTGCGCATAGCGCAAGCCGTCGACGATCCAGAGATCGAGACCTTCGAGCGTCGGCCAGCTCTCCTGGGGGATGTCGTGCAGATCGGGCGTGTAGGCGGCGCCGCCGATGCGGTAGCCGAGCGCCGGGATCTTGCCATGATGAACCAGAAAGGCCTCGAGCTTCACCGGACCGCCCTTCCCCTGGACCGTATGGCTCTCGCCGGCCTCGATCGAATGCCGTGTCAGGATCGGCGGATAGTCGCTGCCTTCCGGCGAGATGAAGCAATAGGAGAACCGCGCCATCATGTCCTTGGCGGTCGACTGGTTGAAGTAGACCGGGATGCGGCGGCGTTGGTGCAGCACGACCGAGCGTAAATCGTCGATGCCGTGCGTCTGGTCGGCGTGCTCATGCGTCAGGAACACCGCGTCGATGTGCTCCACATTGCTGTCGATCAGCTGCTCGCGCAGATCGGGCGAAGTGTCGATCACGACCCGCGTGGTGCCGTGCTCCATGGTGCGCTCGGCCATGATCGAGCAGCGGCGACGGCGGTTCTTGGGATTGCTGGGATCGCAGGCGCCCCAGCCGAGTGCAGGGCGCGGCACGCCGGCGGACGAGCCGCAGCCCAGAATGGTCAGTGTCAGCGTCATGCAGCAACCTTCGGCGCCGGCACCTTGGAGAACAGCCGGAAGAAGTTTTCGGTGGTCTGCCGCGAGATCTCCTCCAGGGAAACGCCGCGCGTTTCGGCGAGCACCCTGGCGATCTCGACGACATAGGACGGCTCGTTGCGCTTGCCGCGGAATTTGCCGGGCGCAAGATACGGCGCGTCGGTCTCGACCATGATGCGGTCGGCCGGCAGCTCGGCTGCCAGCGCGCGCAGCGCGTCCGACTTCTTGAAGGTCAGGATGCCCGTGAACGAGATCGACAGCCCGAGCGCGATCGCCCTCATCGCGAGCTCGCGCCCGCCGGTGTAGCAGTGCAGAACCGCCTTGAACGGGCCCTTCGCGACCTCGTCCTCCAGGATGCGGCCGCAATCCTCGTCGGCCTCCCTGGTATGGATGACCAGCGGCAGGCCGGTTTCGCGCGCCGCCGCGATGTGCGCGCGAAAGCCGCGCTCCTGGGCCTCGCGCGAACCGTGCTCGTAGAAATAGTCGAGCCCCGCCTCGCCGAGCGCCACGACCTTCGGATGCTTCGTCAGCTCGATCAGTTCGCTGGCCGGGATGCCGTCCTCTTCATCGGCATGATGCGGATGGGTGCCGACCGAGCAGTAGACGTCGGGAAAGCGCTCCGCGATCGCGAGCAGCCCGCCGAGCCGCCTCACCCGGGTCGAGATCGTGACCATGCGGCCGATGCCGGCCGCCTCGGCGCGCCCGACGATCCCGTCGAGATCGTCGGCAAAGTCGGGAAAATCCAGATGGCAATGACTGTCGACCAGCATGAATTTCGAACCGCTCATTCGGTCTTCGGTTCCACATAGCGCGGGAAGACGCCGACCGGCGCCGGCAAAACCGTACCCGGCCTGATCCGTTCGGCGACCGCGGCGAAGCTGCGGGCGTCAGCAGCGATACCGAGGCTGTCGAGCATCTTGCCGCAGGACTCCGGCATCACGGCCTGCGCCATGATCGCGATCTGGCGCACGACTTCGGCGGTGACATACAACACCGTCTTCTGGCGCGCGGGATCAGTCTTCGCCAGCGCCCACGGCGCCTCGCCGGCAAAATAGCGGTTGGCCTCGGCGACCACGGCCCAAACCGTGTTGAGCCATTGATGGATCTGCTGCGTCGCCATCGCGGTCCGCGACGTCTCCAGCATGGCGTCGGCCTGCGCCAGGATTGCCTTGTCGTTGTCGCTGAATTCGCCGGGCTCCGGCAGCACGCCGCCGAGTTGTTTGGCGATCATCGACAGTGAACGCTGCGCCAGATTGCCGAAATCATTGGCGAGGTCGGCGTTGATGCGCGCGACGATGGCCTCGTGGTTGTAGTTGCCGTCCTGGCCGAACGGCACTTCGCGCAGGAAGAAGTAGCGCATCTGGTCGACGCCGTACTGCTCGGCGAGATTGAAGGGGTCGACCACGTTGCCGACCGACTTCGACATCTTCTCGCCCCTGTTGAACAGGAAGCCGTGCGCATAGACCCGCTTCTGCACGGGAATGCCTGCCGACATCAGGAAGGCCGGCCAGTACACGGCGTGGAAGCGGATGATGTCCTTGCCGATGATGTGCACGTCGGCCGGCCAATAGCGCCAATGCTTGTCGTTCTCATCGGGATAGCCGACACCGGTGATGTAGTTGGTCAGCGCGTCGACCCAGACATACATCACGTGCTCGGGATCGTCCGGGACCTTGACGCCCCAGTCGAACGTGGTGCGCGAGATCGAGAGGTCCTTGAGCCCGCCGCGCACGAAACTCATCACCTCGTTGCGGCGCGAATCCGGGCCGATGAAATCGGGCTGGCTCTCATAGAGATGCAGCAGCTTGTCCTGGTAGGCCGACAGCTTGAAGAAATAGCTCTTCTCCTCGACCCATTCGACCGGCGTGCCCTGCGGGCCGCGGCGGACATTGTCCTCTCCGACGACGGTCTCCTCCTCGGCGTAATAGGCCTCGTCGCGCACCGAGTACCAGCCGGCATAGGTGTCGATATAGATGTCGCCATTGTCCTGCATACCGCGCCAGATCGCCTGCACCGACTCGTGATGCGCAGGCTCCGAGGTGCGGATGAAGCGGTCGAACGAGACGTTGAGACGCTCGTCCATCTCCTTGAAGCGCGCCGCGTTGCGGGTTGCGAGATCGAACGGCGTCATGCCCTCGTTCTGCGCGGTCTGGATCATCTTCAGGCCGTGCTCGTCGGTGCCGGTCAGGAAGAACACATCCTTGCCGTCGAGCCGCTGAAAGCGCGCCAGCGCATCGGTCGCGATCGCCTCATAGGCGTGGCCGATATGCGGCTGCCCGTTCGGATAAGCGATCGCGGTCGTGATGTAGAAGACGTTGCCGCGGTCCGCGGCGGGCACCGGGACGGAAGCGGCCGCAGGAGCCGCCGCTGCGGGTTTGGGCTGCTTCGGAGCGCGAACCTTTGCCGGTCTCGGCGCCTTCTCGGCAGCCGGAGGCTTCGAAGCCGCGGGCTTCTTTGCCGCCGGCGCGACGGCTGCTGCGGCCGCCTGCTTCGGCGGAGCCTTGGTGGTCTTCGCAGTAGCCTTTTTGGCCGTGCTCTTGGCCGTCTTCTTCGCAGCCTTCTTGACGGCCTTTTTGACGACCTTCTTCGCCGCCGATTTCCTGGCGCCCTTGGCTCCGGTCTTGGACTTGGACTTGGCGGCCTTCTTTGCTCTCCTGACGACGCGCCCGGCCTTTTTGGCCGCCCGCGACTTCGCCGTGGCTTTGCTGGTCGCGCGAGCGGGCAATGCCTTCTTCGTCTTCTTGGCTTTTTTCGACGATGTCTTCTTAGCGGTCGCCACCACGGAATCCTTTGCAGATCGAAACGAGATTGTCGGGAGTGTTGTCAGACGGATGTGTTGTCAGACGGATGTGTTGTCAGACGCGGTGTCTATCGGGTCGCGTCTGCGAGCATCGAAAACACCGAGAAAACCAGCGGCTTGCGCTCCAGATTGTAGGCTTCGGTATCGCGCGCGGCGCGGACGATCTTTTCCCATACCTCCGCCAGCCGTGCAAGGCGCGGCAGATTGGCATTGGCATCGCCCGTGCGCATGCGCTCGCTCATCCAGCGATCGATGCCGTCGATGAAAGCGGCGAGCGCGACGCGGTCGCTGGTGCCGAGCGCTTCGCCCAGCGCATGCAGCTCACGCGGATCGACGCTCGGAAGCGTCGCGAGCAGCGCGGCCGTGCGTTGCTGCAGTTTCAGCGCATCGCCGCCGAGCAGCGACAGCGCCCGCCCGACGCTGCCTTCGGATGCCGCGGCGGCTTCCGCCAGCGCCGGATCGTCGGCATCGATATCGGTAGCGGCCGCGGCCGCGCGCACCACATCGTCCGTCTCCAGCGGCCGCAGCAGCAATTTGCGGCAGCGGGACAGAATGGTCGGCAGCACCCGTGACGGTGCGTGGCTGACCAGGAGGAACAGCGACTGCTGTGGCGGCTCCTCGAGGATCTTCAGCAGCGCGTTCGCGGCGTTGGGATTGAGCTCGTCGACGGTATCGACGATGCAGACGCGCCAGCCGTCGACCGCAGCCGTCGAGCCGAAGAACGAGATGGTCTCGCGTGTCTCGTCGACCGTGATGACGGTCCGCATCACGCCGCGATCGTTAAGGCCGCGCTCGAGCACAAGGAGCCCGCCATGAGCGCCTGCCGCGACCTGCCGCGCTACGGGGTCGGCCGGATCGACCCGCAGCGTCGGCGCCTGCTGCACCTGGGACGATTTCGGATTGCGAAACGCCAGCACGAACCGCGCCATGCGGTAGGCCAGCGTCGCCTTGCCGATGCCTTGCGCGCCGCCGATCAGCCAGGCGTGCGGAATTCGTCCGCTGCGATAGGCATCGAGCAGCGCGGTCTCCGCCTCGCGCTGCCCGAACAAATCCGGCGTTTCGCGCGGATGGCGGGCGGCGCTCTCCTGTTCGACCTTGCGCGCGCTCATGCGATGCTGTCCGCCGCAAGCGTTGCGCGCAGATGTTCGCGCAGCGCGGCCCATATCCTGGCCGTGACCGTGTCCGGATCGGCCGTAGCGTCGATCAGGACGCAGCGCTCCGGATCTTCGGCCGCGATCCGGCGGTACGCATCACGCAAGTCCTGATGGAACTTGATGCCTTCGGCCTCGAACCGATCGGCGGTGGCGTTGCCGCGTCGCGCGGCGGCGCGTTGCAGTCCGACTTCGACCGGCACATCGAGGATGAAGGTCAGGTCGGGCTTGAGATCGCCGATGGTCACGCGCTGCAAGGCATTGACGAGTTCGGGCGATACCTGCCCGAGCTGGCCCTGATAGGCGCGCGTGGAATCGAAGAAGCGATCGCACAACACCCAGATGCCTTGGTTGAGCGCCGGCAGAATCACGGTGCGGACATGGTCGTCGCGCGCAGCGGCGAACAGCAGCGTCTCGGCCTCCGGCCCGAGCAGCTTGCCCATCCCCGACAGCACCAGGTGACGGATGATCTCCGCCCCCGGCGAGCCGCCGGGCTCGCGGGTCACGATCGCGCGCAGCTTGGCGGCATCGAGACGTTCGGCAAGCTTGCGGATCTGGGTCGATTTGCCCGACCCCTCGCCGCCCTCAAAGGTGATGAAGCGACCGCGCAAGCTCGGCCGTTGGACTGCTGCTTCCGCCATGTCAGAGCTTCTCGACCCCTGCGCGGAACATGCCGATGACCAGCTCCTGGGCGCCATCGAGCGCGCGACGCATCGTCGATCCGGTGCCGACGGCGTCCGCTGCGAAGACCGGAGTCTCCATCGCGACATTGGCGCCGCGCCACACCCGCACCACCCCGATCTTCTGGCCGGCGGTGATCGGCGCCTTGACCGGGCCGCTATAGATGACGCGTGCCAGCAGCTTGTCGTTGCCGTTCTTCGACACCATCACCTTGATCGGATCGGGGCTGACGAGCTTGACCGAGCGGCTCTCGCCGCCGAACACCCGCGCGTAGCCGACCGGCTGATTGGCCGCGATCAGGGTCCGCGTCTCGAAGCTGCGGAACCCCCATTCCAGCATCTTCTTGGCTTCGGTCGCGCGGTCCTCGGAATCCTCGAGGCCGTTGACCACGACGATCAGCCGCGTGTCGTTCTGCACCGCCGAGCCGACCATGCCGTAGCCGCCTTCCTTGGTGTAGCCGGTCTTCAGGCCGTCGGCACCGGGCAACGCGTTCAGCAGCGGATTGCGGTTCTGCTGGCGGATCTTGTTCCAGGTGAATTCCTTCTCGCCGAACAGCTTGTACCTGTCCGGGTAGGTCAGGATGATGTGGCGCGCCAGCGTTGCGAGCTCCCGGACCGTCATCTTGTTGGCCGGGTCGGGCAGCCCGTTGGAATTGCCGAAGGTCGACTTGGTCATGTCGAGCTCGCGGGCGCGCTTGGTCATGAAATCGGTCGCAAAGGTATGCTCGTTGCCGGCAATGCCTTCGGCGAGCGCGATGCAGGCGTCGTTGCCGCTCGGGATGATCGCGCCATGCAGGAGATCGTCGACCGAGACCTTGCTGTTGATCGCCGCGAACATCGTCGAGGTGCCGGACGGCGCCCCGCCGCGCCGCCAGGCGTTCTCGCTGATCCGGTACTCGTCCGTGAGCTTGATGTCGCCCTTCTTGATGGCGTCGAACACCACCTCGGCCGTCATCAGCTTCATCATGCTGGATGGCGCGCGCAACTCGTCGGCGTTCTTCTCGAACAGCACGCTGCCGCTTGAGGCCTCCACCAGGATCGCGGTCGGCGCATCGCCGTCGAACCCGCCCTCTTCCTTCTTGGCGCCCTGGACGCTGTTGTTGGCGGCATAGACCATTCCGCCGCAACCGATCGCCAGCGCGACCGCGGCCGCGACCAGGCCGCGCCAGCAACGCCCGGCGCGAGCTGACAACGTGCGGGGAACTGCGGTTGGGGCTGCCATCGGCGATGTCCTGAAAGACTGCGTTCTAACAGCTGGAAGTATCGCAAACAACTGAGGTTTCTGCGCTTGTGCACCGCCGGCCGGATTGCCGGTTGCGTTGAACGTCCGTATCCTTGGAACCAGCTAACGTCAGCAGAACCGGCAAACAAGGCGGAAACGCGAATGTCATCCTCCCGCACCATCTCCGCCAACGGCATCGACATGTTCGTGCGCGAGGCCGGGCAAGGCCCGCTGGTCGTGCTCTGTCATGGCTGGCCGGAACTGTCCTATTCATGGCGGCACCAGATCGCGGCGCTGGCCGCGGCAGGCTTTCGGGTCGTCGCGCCTGACATGCGCGGCTTCGGCCGCACCGGCGCGCCGGCCGAGGTCGGCGCCTACACGATTTTCGATACGGTCGGAGACATGGTGGCGCTGGTTGCCGCGCTCGGCGAGACACGCGCGATGATCGTCGGCCATGACTGGGGTGCGCCGGTGGCCTGGCACGCGGCCCTGTTCCGTCCCGACATCTTCACGAAAGTCGCCGGCCTCAGCGTGCCGCCACCGTTCCGCGGCCGAGGTCGTCCGCTCGAGACCCTGCGCAACAGCGGCATCACCAATTTCTATTGGCAGTATTTTCAGCCGCCCGGCGTGGCCGAGGCCGAGTTCGAGCGCGACATCGCCCACACCATGCGCCTGGTGCTCGGGCGTGGCGTCTCCGATCCAAGCTCGATGTTCGTCGACGAGGCCAAGGGCTTCCTCGGCAAGCTGCCGGCCGGAATGCCGTTGCCGGCCTGGCTGACCGAGGCCGACATTGCCGAATTCGCCGAAGGCTATCGGCAATCCGGCTTCCGCGGCGGCCTCAACTGGTACCGCAATCTCGACCGCAACTGGGAGCTGACCGCGCCCTGGCAGGACGCGCAGATCCATCAGCCGTCGCTGTTCATCGCCGGCTCGAATGATTCGGTGATCACCGGGCTGATCGGCGCCAAGCGGGTCGCGGATATGGAGCGCGTGCTGCCGAACCTCAAGCAGAAGCTGATCATCGAGGGCGCCGGCCACTGGATCCAGCAGGAACGCCCCGACGAGGTCAACGCGGCGCTGATTGCGTTTCTGAACTGATCAGGCCAACAGCCTGATCTGTAAGCGCATGGCTCAGTAGAGGCCGCGCCCGCTCAGGACTTCGGCCGGTCCGCGCGCGTCGATCGGGACATAGGCGGCGGCCGGGCTAGGGCTTGCGGCATAGCGCGCATCACCCTCATAGGAGACTTCGCGCGGATTGTTCAGAGCGCGGCGGTGCGACCGGCTCGAGGCCGACATTTCGGAGGTCGCGCTCACCGAGGCGTAGTCGGCCTGGGTGTTGCCGAGGCTGTAGGGCCGCCCCTCCGGCAACGGAACGTCGCCACGGACCCGGCCCGAGGAGGACGACATCTCCGGCACGAACGGCCGTGCAGACGCGACCCGGACCATCGACGGGGACGGCGCGGGAGTACCGGTGCGCAAGGTCGCCATCAGCTGGCGGTCGTCGGACCCTTCGAGCGGCGCCCGCCCGACATATTCGACACGGACGCGGGCCACGCCATTGCCTTTGAATTCAAGCAGTTCTGCGGCTTTGTTCGAGACGTCTATGAGGCGATTGCCGTGGTACGGGCCGCGGTCATTGACCCGAACGACGAGCGACCTGCCATTGCTCAGATTGGTGACGCGGGCGTAGCTCGGCATCGGCAAGGTCGGATGGGCGGCGGTGAGCGAGCCCATGTCGAACACCTCGCCATTGGCGGTCAGGCGGCCATGGAAATCGTCGCCGTACCAGGACGCCATGCCCTCGGCGCGGTAGTTCTCGTTCTCCTCCGGCACATAGGTGCGGCCGGCGACGACGTAAGGCTTGCCGATGCGATAGGTGCCGCCGCCTTTCGGCACGGGATCACCCAGCGCCACCACGCGCGGGCTCGACGACACCCCGTATTTGGGGTCGACCCGGCTGGCGAACTTGTTCGAGGAGGCACAATTGGCGAGGACGAGGCACGTCGCCACCGCAACGGCGCCGCGCGCCGTCCGGATCATCGAATCTGGCCGTCTAATCCCCATCTGCCCCAAGTACCATTCTGCCGGACCTGCGCCTACTCCGAGGCCTCGAAGTCCCTTGCCGTCGCTGTGCGGCCCACCTCCGCACCATAGCGTGACGATATCGCAACCGGAACACGGCGGAAATGGGGAGAGCCGGCGGGCGGTGGCGTCTTGGTGAACGGTCTGTTGCGCCTCCTCCGTCGTTCTACTGACCTTCGCCCCTGCCAAACGCCCTCGCCTGTCCCGGGATCAGACACACTGTTGCAGCAAATCATCAGTCGGGGGGCATCTTGGATTCCAACAATTGAATCTTTTTGACTGTGCAAGGCTGCAATCGTTTTCTCGTCCGCGTGGGGCGCAAAGGAAGTTTGCGATGATCGAGACGGTTACAGCGGTGATGGGCTTGGTGAGTGCGGCGATCTTCTTGGCGCACGCCGTGGAAGGCTATCGGCACCGGGCCTGACAGTCCGTTGAAGGCGGAAAGACGCGTCACCTCTTTCCAGGAGTGAATGTTCGGAAAGCTTTAATCAATTCGGATGAGCATCGATTGAAGGCGGGTGTATCATGCGTAATCACGATTTGGTCTCCGACGGATTTCTGACCCTGACCGCGGCAAGCCTAGTGCTGCTGTGTTCGAGCCTGCTGGCGTTCGCTTTCGGCTGAACGTTTCTGAGACCTCGGGCGCTATCGGCGCCCGTGCGACAGGCATCGGTTACCCCTACTCATTCCCTGCCAATCGGGTTGCGGCAGACGCGCGGTCTTCTCCCCGTCCCACTCGTGACGCATCCTCGCCTTTTCCAGAAGAGGATGTACGGATGACCGTCAGTGTCAGGGAGGGAACGTCCGCCCTTCTCGTCAGCACAGATGGCCGGCTGCTGATGCAGCGGCGCGACGACCTCCCGCATGTTACCGATCGCGGAAAGATCAGCCTGTTTGGCGGCCGGCGGGAAGGCGCCGAGACCTTCCTCGAATGCGTGGTGCGCGAGATCCACGAGGAGATCGGCTACTACGTACCGCCCGAGCGTTTCGAGTTGATCGGCCGCTATTCCGGTCCCGATCATGCAACGCCAAACGGCACGCTTCGCGGCGATGTGTTCCTCGCGCGCGACGTGCCCATCGACCAATTGAAGGTGACCGAAGGTCGCCTCGAGATCGTCGCCATCGACGACCTCGAACGCATCAGCGGCAGGCTCGCGCGCCCGGCTACGTTTGCGCTGGAGATCTTCCTGAAGCGCGAACCGACGACCTGAGCGCTGAAACCAGTGCGCGGATGTGATCGTCGATCATGGCCAATGCGACTGACGGATGAGCAAAGTCGATATCGTCCACGTGCCAGTAAGTCACCCTGTCGGCGACCTCGGGGAACCGGCGCTCGACTAGCGGACGGTGCTCGGTCTCCTTGAGCGCGATCACGAGGTCGGCGTCGTCGAAGTCGGCCAATGAACAGGGCTGCGGAAAGCGCGCCGCGCCTTCCGGAACGATGCCGCTCGCGCGGAGACGATCGTCGGCGAAGACCGACATCGGCCCGACATTGTCGGGCGATCCCCGCTCGGCCGCGCCTCTGGAGGATGCGCGCCACGCCAGTTGTTCGGCTCTTGCAAGATGGTTGAACAGTTCCTCGGCGTATCGACTGCGATAATAGTTGCCGGTGCAGAGAAAGAGGACACGCTTCATGGGCCTCATCATGGCCAACGTGGCCCCTCGCGGTCAACGGCGTTGCGAGCATGGGCCCTTTCAGCTCACCGACCGGGCGAATGACGGGCCGACCCGGGTTTCGCTACCAAGTTGGGTGCCAATTGCGGTTCCAATTTTGAGCGGCGGGCGGCAACCGAAAACGGCCTCAGCGTGGGGTTGCTGAGGCCGTCATTCCGTCTGCTGGGGGCACGGGCGCCAGTGAGCAGGCCGCCTCAGGTTCAGCAGATCGCGCCGGTACATCCGCGGCAGCCTGAATTGTACTCGACGTCGCAGCGCACTTGCCGAGATCTCACGGGGTACCCCACAGGGCGCATCCGGAAATTGGGGTTCGTTAGCAAATCAACGACCCCATCGGCGCAGGCTTCTCCGAGGGACCGGTCCGTTGGGGACGCAGCACGGTCACGTTTCGGAGGAGCTGGCGCACCGGCCCTGAGCGTCGGCTCCTCTTTTTGACCTTGTGTGAGTTAGGCAACAGCCGTCCCTCCGCGTACCTGCTAAATAAATGACATTGGGAATTTCAGGGCCCTAGCGCTGGGAATGACAGGGCGCCGCCGGGACAAACCATTTCGGGCCCGGCGGCGTAATTTTTGAGATTTACCGCGCTGACGCGCGAGAGGCGTCTCGAGATGACTGGCGACAAGATTGCTACGAAGGCCGTGCTATTCGCGCCGGCCTAAAGATCTCAGACCAACAATTTGCTTCAATCGTGCGAAAGTCAGGCTCCTCGATTTCCGCCATCACGAAGGACCCAAAGGTTATGATCTGGCTGGCCGCCCAAATCCGCCCAAGGACAGGCACCGCTGGAAACCATTCCGGGAGCTGGCGGCTTAGTCTCCTTGGGAGATTGGGCACTGTCGCTTTAGGCTGGCGTCACTCGAGCGGTAGAGAGAGCCTCGGCAGCGGCCTATTGCCCTGCTGGCAACCTGTTCTTCCCTTGAGCGGTAGAACCGGCATTGAGGCATCCGGGGCAGTCCGGCTCATGAAATGGGCCAGATTAACGCCCGACGACCACTCCACATAACCAACAGCCGCAAAGCTAACTGCTCCCACGATGAGAATACTGGGCACTGAAGCCGCGACTGCTGACGACAAGCTTTGGCTGCTGAAAAACGGCATCACGATTCTCCGACACCGAGCTGCCACCCGCCCGTGCGTTAGGCCAACTCGCGATGATCGAGTGTGAACGGCCTCACATTTCACGGACACTTGATGCCAATACCGAGCCCGCCTCCGCCGGTTCGCGCCCGGCGGGCCGATTTCGCCAATTCAGATCCAGGCCGCGGCCCAGGCCTGCTGCTCGCCGGCAGCGGTGACGGCGATCTTATAGGCGTCTGCGGAAGCGCTAGACTATGCCCTGGCCGCAAGCCCACTCACCTTTTCCGCTACTGGATCGGTCCCGTCGATCGAAGCGCCGGTTTCAAAATGGTGCTGGTCTTCTGTGTCGGCTGTCAGCACCACAACGGTCTACTGAAGCTCGACCTCCCCGACTGGACTGGCACGACATCTCGGCACACCTGAATGCGCCGCCTGCGGCAAGGTAGGCTGGGTCGATGCCCAGATGGACTGGGGCGAGGTGATTGATTTCGCCAAGGGCGTCTTGGGCTAGGGGCTTTTTCGCTCGCCAGCCCGAGCATTTGAGCCGACGGGTGCGCCTAAAATTTACGTCCGGACGATTCCATCTTTTTGCATTCCCCGCTGACTGTAAGGGATTTCCCTTCCGACCTCAGCGTTTTGGTAGCTTTGCCTGACTGTCGGGAAATAATGATCGAAAGCGAAGCTGTGCTATCCTTTCCACCGATAGCAATTTTTGTCGGACCATCGAAGGAGAAGGAATCTTCGTTCACTCTCCAACCTCCTGCTGTATCGATATAGTACTGGAGGGTCGATGCGGCCATGTTCCAATCACCCGTTGAAGCTGGCGGAAAATCGCACTCCAATGCTGCGACCACAGTTTGCGCGTGACCCTCCAGGGTCAACGCTCCCAAGGCCAGCAGCGATAAAAATCCATTCCGTATGACTTGCACGTAAAGACTCCTCGAGGCGCTCATCGCATATCGATTGGCGATCTCACCAAAGCTGCATTTTAGCCTATTCTCCCCACCCGAAATTCCCGTGTTTCTACGGCCATCGTCGCCATTTCGCAAAGCGCGGAACGCTTATCTCCCAGCCATGCTCAAACGAAGGCCTCTCGAGACCCCGTCCGAAAGCGCTCGGCAATTTGCCGCCGATATGCGGGCGTTCCACGCCGGGCGCGACCGATCAAGCGTGACGAGTTAGCGGCCAATACCCGGGCATCTCCTCCTGCAATATATGCCTAAAGGCACGAAGCTCCGGCTTGCCGATGTCCTCGAGCTGTTCAAGCTGATGCGATCACAGTCCCAAAGACAACGACTGACGGGAAACTTTGCCCTTGATAGCAGCCTGCGGTTGATTCAGACTCTCGGAAGAAGATCACCGGGAGCAAGACTACGATGGCAACCATCGGCACCGTGACTTGTCTCGTACTTGTGGGCATTCCGATCGCGCTGATCATTGCCGCCCGTTTCAGCGCGCGCGCAGCCTATCAGAAGCAAATGACAGATAACGCGATGCGGTCCATGGGCAACCAGAGCACATGAAACTTGTCTGGGCGGTCGCAGTTTCGCTCATGCCTTGCGTACTTGCCGCGAATGCCAATGCCCAAAACTGTTTCACGGGCCCCATCAAAACGAAGGACGGCTCTTTGCAGACCTGGACTGTCGTCAATCGCTGTGGCGCACCGGTAACGATGCAATATTCGCTAAAGCGGCCCGACGGCAACAGCACAAAAAGCGCAATCGTCCCAGCCTGCAGCAGACAGCGAATTATTCAGACTTTCGAGACAGATCAGATCGAATTTCTAGGCACAGCCTATGGTGTAGGCTGGGAGAAGATATGCCCATCATCGAACGATGAGATTCGCTTCGAGAAACGACTAGAGAAATCAATCAATGGAGCGGATCAAATCCCCTTTCCGTCCATGAGCCCTCCGCCCCTGGCCGGCCCCGCGCCAATAGGCTCTGCGGGGCGGAAATCCATTCCCTAACAGGCCGCCGTCAGTTGGCGACTCCCTCGAAAGGGTACCCGGCCAAGCTCCGGCTTGCTGATGCCTTCCAGCACAGAGCAGATCGATGCTGGCGAGATCCACGAGAAAGAAGCTAGGAAGCCGCAAGGCTCGGACAGTCGCCCTCCCCGCCATGGCGGTCGAAGAGCTGCGCCCTTGGCGCGCGGCCCATGCTGAGGAATTGCTTCGCCTTGGAGTTCCATGGACCGCCGAGCTTCACGTCGTCACCCAAGCGGACGACAGCCGGCTCCAGCCGCAAAGCCTGACGCACGTCGTGCCCGACTTCCTGGGGGGACGTCGCCCTGCACAGCCTACGGCACAGACACGCCAGCCACATGCTGGCATCCAACATTCACCCCAAGGTGGTGCAGAAACGGCTCGGACATTCGTCCATCGCGATCACGATGGATCTCAGCCACCTGATGCCGAATATGCAGGGTGAAGCTGCCCCGGCGGTTGACGGGGTACTGCGCGCGGCCATAAACAAGCGCGCCGACGACGTTGGGTAGCAAGACGGTAGCAAAGTCCTAGCTTTGTTCTCACCCGCCAGCTAGAAACCTCAACGATTACAAGGCTTGGAAGGGTGGCCGAGTGGTTTAAGGCACCGGTCTTGAAAACCGGCGTGCCCGCAAGGGTACCGTGGGTTCGAATCCCACCCCTTCCGCCAGTACAGTGTTCTCCGGTGTTCTCCACCGTTCGGAATCTCCAGCAAAATCAGCGCCTTCGCCGGCAAGCTGTATTCCTTAATTCGCCGTCGTTCCTCACAATCAAAGCGCAAACCGTAGCTTGGGACCGTAGGTTCGGAGGATGGTTTTGATCGGAGGGACATGTGGCTGGAAAGCTGAAACCGCTCGACATCGAACGCGAAACAAAGCCCGGCAAATATACCGACGGCGACGGGCTCTACCTGATAGTTACCGGCCCCGCGGCGAAGAGCTGGCCCTATCGTTAGTGGAAGGACGGCAAGGAGCGACGGCACGGCCTCGGGTCCTTCAGGGAAGTATCCCTCAAGAACGCTCGGCTTGCACGTGACGCAGTTCGTCTACGCGTGAAGGAAGACCGCAACACGGCCGGCATAGACATCGTGCAGGAGCGCCGTGAGGTTCGCCAGGAGGTGAAGGCGGTCGAAGCGTAGAACGCGGCGCCGACCTTTGAGGAGTGTGCTGAGGTCTATATTCGCGCGCAGTGGTCGAACCTGTTGCGAAAGACACCGCGACCAGTGGCCCTCCTCGCTTAAGCGGTATGCCTATCCGACGATCGGAAACCTAACCATCGCGGAGATCAAGCCGAGCCACATCCACCAACTGCTCGAACCGATCTGGCTGACCAAACGTGAGACCGCCAACCGCGTGCGTGGTCGTATCGAAACCATCATGGCCAAGAACGCTAACATCGACGATCCCGACTTCCGAAATCCCGCCGAGCCCACCAAGCAGCTGCGAGAAAAACTGCCCAAGCGGCCCAAGCATGTCGTTCGTCACCACTTCGCTCATCCGGGCCACACAGGCCCTCAAAATGGGATCGATTTCCATTTTGACTGGGGCGCTTCCCACTTTTTATCGAAACAGCTTTTTGTCGGCATGGTCGGATATGCCTATCAACAGATCACTGACGACTTCGGTGCGGCGCCGTTTCTTGGTCGATTTAGGTCGCGGGTTTTCGGCATCGGTCCGCAAGTCGGCTATCTCTTTCCGATCGGACACAAGCAGGGCTATCTGAATTTCAAGGGTTACAGGGAGTTCGCTGCCGAGACCCGACCAGAGGGGTGGAACGTCTGGTTGACCTTCGCAATCTCGAATGTCGCACCAACATCCACCGTCACACCGACGAAGCATTCAATTACGAAGTAAGCATATCCTGTCTGGGTGCCGCGACGACGCCTTGGGCAAGGGAGCCTGGCCAAGGGAATGTCGCGACGACGCTTCCTTGACATGAGATATGCAGCTTGTGCCAAAGCTTGCGCGTGCAACCAATGCTGATTGCAACTCCGCGCTGGAAAAGTTGCGCTCAGCGCGCAGCGGCATAGTGAACAATTGTAATGAACAGTTGCCAGCCGACAACAATTGGAAACTATTTCCGGTAGCAATCTCTCCTGCCGCAATTTCGGCGCCGATGATCCCATGCTTGATCGCGACGAGATTCGTTACGGAGAGTGCGAATGGACGAGTCGCGCATCAGGTCGATCTTAATTGCATCGGCCAAACCAGCCGGAGGCAACGTTGGAGCCGAGCGCCTGCGTGCGCCTTCTGCTCCCATCGACCGGCAATGGCCGATGCGGCTTCGTCCTCTTTTCTTCGGAACAGCCGCGACACTTGTATATGGGCAAGCCGCCGTCGCGGCGGATCGGATCCATCTTGGTTTTGATGGCTATCGCGCCGCGACCAATGACTATTGCATCAACGCGAGCAGCGTGCAGGGCGATCCACAAACTGCCTTCATGTGGCGCTTCAGCAAGACCGGGTCGATCACGGGCGGCCCAACCTTCCTCGACCTGCGAACGGACACGGCCACCGAGGTATTTCCGCCGTCGTTCGATGATCATGAGAAGTTCAGGGCCTATGGTAGCGTCCTGGGACCGGTGCTCGGGGAAAAATCCGTTTCAAACGAGGTGAACGCATTCACCAATCAGTTATGTTCGATATCGCCACCACCGCCGCCGCCTCCCCCCGGGCCGCCGCCGTCACCTCCACCACCGCCGCCGCCCACGCCGGTGCCTCCGTCGCCGCCGCCTCCTCCACCTCCAGGGCCGCCACCGCCTCCTCCGCCGGGGCCGCCACCTCCGCCGCCACCGCCCATGCCGGTGCCGCACGCAAATCTCGCGCGCGCGTTAGGGAGCGACCTTGCGCGCAATTACTTCATCTCGGATGCTATCCTCGCGGGGTTCAATCAGCAGGCAAGCTTCGCCACCAGCCCTGTCCAGGCATCAATGGGCAACGGCTGGCATGCGTGGATGACGCCGCGCCAGGTCAACTTCACCGACCGGCTCGTCGGGCTCACATCGCAAGGCACGCTGTCGGAGCTGACATACGGGCTCGACTATCGATTCCGGCCGGATCTCATCGTGGGATTTGCTTTCAACCCGGAAAGCACCAAGGTCTCCTACGAAGGGCTTAATGCTTCGCTCTACCAATCGGGAATCGGAGGAGGACCCTATGTGGGCTGGCTCGTCACGCCCACGACGATGTTCGATGCCTGGCTCGGCTACGTGCGGCTTGATCGCGCCTTCGACGTTTTCGGGCATGGCGCCAACATGCCCGTCAACCGCGTCTTCCTGTCTTCGAGCCTCACCCAGATCATCGATACGCCCTGGATGCGTGTCCTGCCCCGGTTCACGGTTTTTCATGCTCACGACGACGTCGCGGGTGTCACAAGCGGCCAGGGTTTTCCGATTCCGGGCCAAGGCTATAGCTGGGGTCACGTCGAAGGCTCGGTCGAGCTCAATCGGAATTTTGTCTTTGACCAGCGATATGTGTTGCAGCCGTTCGTCCAGGCCACCTTGCGCTACGACACTCAGCAGCTTGTCGACACCATCACCACCATCGATGGGACGGACATTGGATTGACGCGCTGGCATGGACAACTACGCGGCGGCGTCCGGGCTCAAGTCGGGTCACAGACCGAAGTGTGGTTGTCGGGCGGCTATCTGTCATTCTTCAATCCCGGAATCGATGTCTGGGAGGCGAAGGCGCATTTGCGGGTGCGATTCGACGAGGTGAGTTCCGCCTTTGCCGCATATATGCCGCTGAAGGCTCCGCCGGTCATACCCTATAGCTGGACAGGCTGCAGTGTCGGTGTGAACGCCGGCTATGGCTCGGCCAACGCCGAGTTCGCTTCTACTCCCAACGGCGCCATCGTAGATTTTGCGCAAGCCAACGGAGTCCTCCCCGAAATTGCCGCCCAGCAGGCAGGTTCGATCGGCGCCCGACGCACAGGCGGACTAGCGGCCGGCGGCGGCGTTTCCTGCAACGTGCAATACGACAAGACGGTCGTTGGGCTCGAGACAGATATCAACTACACGGATCTGGGATCATCCGATCTGCGAGGACCCTTCCCTCTGGCGCCCGGAGTCGCCGCGACCTGGGAGAACAGCTTTCGATCGAATTTTGTCGGCACTGTCCGCGGGCGATTGGGGTTCCTGGCTAACTCATCGAACCTCGTCTACGTGACGGCGGGTTTGGCCTATGCGGACTTTGCCTTTTCGACCGCAACGGATTTCCCGGGGTTCTCGGGCTTTCGGTTTGCCGGTTCCGACTCGCGCGTGAAGCCAGGATGGACGGCAGGGCTCGGCTGGGAGACCGTTCTGAGCGGCCCGTGGACCGCAAAGCTCGAATATCTCCACGTTGATCTCGGTGATCGGACGGCCCCGGCGCCACAAGACGTTGGCGCGCTAAGCCCATACGCATGGACCCACTCGGCGAAATTGACGGAGGACTTGGTTCGCGTAGGCTTGAACTACAAATTCACCGGCCCGCTAGTCAGCGGCACCGGCTGGTTCTCGCGCTAATGCCTTAGGAAAAGACAGCCTGGGTGATGCCAAAACTCGTCGCTTACACAATGGACGGTCACGCCGTTCGCATCCGTCCTGCGCCGCTCGAACGCGATTGGATGGATGCCACCGACCAGCGGTTCGCCTATCGCTGTTTGCCTCTCAACATTGCAAACGTCCACGGCTGGGAACTGCTCTGCCCGTCGGGCTTTTCAGCACGGTGGGACGGGCTCAATCACAAGGAAACCATCCGGATCAAGCCCGATCTTGGCACGGAAGCGCCAGCTGCGAGCCATTTCGGGCATGGCGTCCTGACCTTCCACGTCCCGTGCCTGTTCCGCACCGATCCCCGTTTCGACCTCTTTGTTACCGGACCGATAAACCGGCCGAAAGACGCTATTGCACCTCTAAGTGGAATTATCGAGACGGATTGGTCACCGTACACCTTCACGATGAACTGGCGATTCACGCGCTCGAATACGAAGGTAAGGTTCGAGCAGGGCGAGCCGTATTGCCATCTCTTTCCGATCGAACGCGGAAGCCTCGAACGCATAGAGCCGGAGATATCGTTATTGTCAAAGGCGCCTGATATCGAGCGAGAGTTCAAACTGTGGTCGGAACGCCGCAGCGCGTTCAACACCGACCTTCAGCATCCAGGATCGGAAGCAACGCGGCAGCGATGGCAAAAGTCATATTTCCGCGGCATCAATCCCTCGGGAGAGGAAACGGATGCCGATCACCGAAGCCGTCTCCGCCTGAAGGATTTTGTTGCCAAGGAATAAGGTCCACCTTTCCGTGGCGGAAAGCTGGTTCGCATGATGCATGGCGTGCACTGAGATCGGGTTGCGTCTTCCGCATCCAACCGAAGGTCCCTTCTTACCCGATGAGCGCGCTCGCTTGCGCGGCGATTTGGCGGTCCCGATAGCGACGGCGACATTCAACGATGTTCTCGCGCTTGACGACGCTGGCGGATTTGCACTTGGCCTCACGCCCCGCCTTGTTTCGTTGGCCCCCCTCCACGGACAGCCGTGGTCGGGACCGTAGCTTTCTCAGACCAAATTTTCAGAAATTTCAACTGTTTCAGTAGGGTTGCCTTCGATTGGGCGAGGTCCTGCCGGGCTCGGAGCTGAGACCAAAGCGGCAGCGATAGCCAACCACCCGATGGCCGCAACGAAGGTAACGGGTTGCGCGCCACCGTATCCGGCCACCTCCCGCAGGACGTGATCCGCAGAAAGTGATCGCTCCGGCGTTGTGGGGTTGTTTCCGAATATTGCTCGGGCTGGAGCCGCGATGATAGCTCTGAGGAGCAATGCGTCGCGCACTACCTTGGGTTTTGGCCGTTACTTTTCTGATTGGTTTTGTCGCTTCCTTTGCGGAGCTGCAGAGGATGCGCAACCGTTTCGGCGAAGTGTCTCAGCACGCCTTTCACGATCATGCCGCGGTGCGCGAATTCATGATACGCGCTGCGCTCGCCGACGCGCCGGCGCCGATCGTCGTGCTTGGCGACAGCATCACCGAAATGGCTCCGCTGCCCCGGCAGCTCTGCGGACGTCCGGTCATCAATGCCGGCGTTGGCGGTCAGACCATCGCGGAGGCAAAGCAGCTCGCCGGGCGCGTGCTGCAGGACCAGGGCGCGTTCTTGCTCGTCCTCGCGGTCGGCGCCAACGACGCCGGATCGCCAACGGCGCAACGCGACTTCACCGACCTCATCGAGACCGTCAAGTCGCTGTCGACGCGGCCATTGGTGGCCATCGCCGTCGCAGCTGACGAACCGACCAACCGGGCGATCGAAGCCGCCGCAGCTGCGCGTGATGTTCGGTTTATCGACCCGCATCTGCCGCCCGGCGCGAAGATGGCCGACGGCATTCACTTCACTGCGGCCGCCTACAAGGCCTGGGTGCCGGCACTTGAGGCGGCGATCTCGGCCGAATGCACGATGTGACTTGCGAGGGCCGGCCCGACGACTGGCACGGCCCACAATACAGGAGCGTTGCATGGTCCTTGCTGCCCTGCCCGCGGCACGCGATCAGGCGCGCAGTCACGTTTGCCGGATGAACTCCGCAATCAGGGCGGCAATTTCCTCAGGCGCATCCTCGAAACAGTAATGCCCGACACCGGCAAGGCGCCTGACCGGTGCCGCCGGGAAGATTGCGGAGAACAGCGGCAGGAAATGCTCTGCGCGCAGCGTGCGATCCGCCTCGCCCCAGATCGCGAGCGCAGGCTTGCTGCGGATCAAACGGTCGGCGGCGGGATCGGGCGCCTGGAATTGATGCGCGCCGGTCGCAAGGCCCTTGGCCCAGCCGATCGCACCGAGGCAGTCCGCCGGACGGGCGAAGTGCGCGCCGTAGGCGGCGAGCCAGGCGTCCGTGATGACGGCGTTGTTCTCGAATCCGTTGAGTTTCAGCGTGCTCAAAATGTTGAAGCCGAGCTGTCCGAGAACCGGTTCGAGGTCGCCGCTCGCCTCGGCCTTTGCGATCCACTGAAACCACGGCGAGACCTGCGCGTTGGCGGCAACGCGATCGAACAGATCGCCCTGCCCGAACGGCGTTGGCCCATTGGCGGAGACGATGCGGCGGATCCGGCCCGGATGCCGGGTCGCTGGCCCCATGCCGACCGGGCCGCCGAAATCATGCATGACGAGCGTGATGTTGGTGAGATCAAGCGCGCGCACCAGCGCTTCGAGATTGTCGACATGGTCCTGCAGCCAGTAGCTGCGATGCGCCGGCGTCGCGCTCTTGCCAAAACCCATGTGATCCGGAACGACCACCCGGTGCGTCGCACTGAGGCCCGGCACGAGGTGGCGGAACAGATAGCCCCAGCTTGGTTCGCCGTGCAGGCAAAGCAGCACCTCGCCGTCCCGCGGACCTTCGTCGACGTAATGCATCTGAAAGCCCGGCGCCGCGCTGAAATGCGGTGCGAAAGGAAAGGTGCCGTCGAACGCGGCGTCGGCTTGGATCATGGCGGACCTCAGGAGGTTTTAATTTGAAACCGTCGTGTATCGCTTGAGGTTTTACTTTGCAACCAATATATCGAACCCACGATCGGGTGGTTTTCCGGCCGCGGCACTGAGCGCCGATCACCCCCAGGGAATGAGTGTTGAGGATCACGATGGCCAAGCGAGTGAGCCACAGGGACTCGATGTGCGGCGTTGCCCGGCCGCTGGATGCGATCGGCGACTGGTGGTCGCTGCTGATCGTCCGCGATGCGTTCGACGGGCTGCGCCGCTTCGGCGAGTTTCAGAAAAGCCTCGGGCTTGCCAAGAACATCCTCTCGGCCCGGCTCCGCAATCTTCTGGCGCATGGCATCATGGAGACGGTGCCCGCAAGCGACGGCAGTCCCTACCAGGAATATGTGTTGACCGAAAAGGGACGCGGCCTCTTTCCGCTCCTCGTTGCGCTCCGCCAATGGGGTGAGGATTTCTTCTTTGAGCCCGATGAGGCGCATGTGCTGCTGGTCGACCGCAAGAACGGGCTGCCGGTGCGACGGCTCGAATTGCGCGCGCAAGATGGACGCGTCGTTGGCGCGGAGGACACGATGGTGCGGCTGACGCCGGCTTCACCTGAGTGAGAGAAGCGAGCGTGTCGCGCGCGCCATCAACAGCAACCGGATGTTAACCCCCCGTGCCGCAGCATCCGCGCGTGGAGGTTCGACCAATGCAGACATTCCGGATTTCGCTGAGCGATGGGACGCGGCAATTCCACACGGCGATTCAGGCACCGGACCCCGCTTCCGCGCGCATCAAGGCCGCATACTTCTTCGATATCTCGAAGTGGCGGATTTTGAGAGTGTCGCTGAGTGGAGCCAGCGCCGCGGCGGCGTAGTCGCTGCGCGCCCTACGCCATCCGGTCGAGTTCGGCGGCGGCGAGCTGTGCAATCGTAAGGTCGATTTCGGCGAGCGGATCGCCATCCCCCAGAAACCATGCGGCCGACAAGCCGGTCCAGGCTACGATCCATGACAGCAGGCGCCGGCGATCCAGCCGCGCCGCTTCAACGACGATATCGAGCCGCCGTGCAAAGCGTCCGGGTTCGATCGCGACCGGCTGTGTCGGATCCGCAAGATCCGGATTGGTGAAGATGTTGGCGAAGTCGAAGCTGCGCTCGCCGACAAGATGCTTCGGATCGATCGCAAGCCAGCCGCGCGCGCCGAAGTCGAGCACGTTGTCATGCTGCAGGTCGCCATGCAGGACCACGATCTCACGCTGATCGCCCAGCAGAGCTTCGGCAACTTCGGCGGATCGGTTCAGAATACCGCCATGCGCCCTCGCCGCGGGCCACAACTCACGAAACCAGTGCGCAAGCGGCGTCAGATCCGGCCGCGGCTTCGCTCTCTCGGCGTGAAGCCGATCAGCCGTCGCACAGAGTATCCTGCAGGCCTCGTCGTCCCCGCCGGTTCGCGCCATTTCGCTGAGCGAAGCCGATCCCGTCGCCCTCTCGAGCAGAAGGGCGTCGACGTCACGGGCAAGAACCCGCGCCGCACCTTCGCCGTCCCACCACTCCATCACGACGGCACCGAGGCGCTCGTCCGGCTCGTGCGAGAGCTTGAGCATGGCCGGCTCCCCATGCCGGCGCACCGGCAGCAACCGTGCGGCGTGCGTCACGATCGGGTCGCCGTCGGGGACAAGACTCCAGGCCGAGAGATAGGGAGCGAACATTTGGGTGGACTGACCGGGGACGAGGTAGCGAGCCTCGTGTTTCTAATCATTGCTTCCGCGCGCTGCCACGCCGGTTCCCTGCGGCGCATCGTGGCAGGGCCACGCGAACCGGTTCCCCGCTGCCCTGCCCATGTTGGCTGATGACAGCCCCCACCCATCTCGCGCTACAATGTCGCAGCCGGTGCTACGGAGGGTGTGGCGATGCCGCGAAAGGGAATTACCGGACACGACGAATGGGTGGTCACGGAGGCCCTGGCCACAGCGCTGGTGGCGCTCGAACAGCTGCCGACAAAGCATCAGCCGCGCGCGCATATGGAGGATGTCCGAAAAATCCTGACCGCCAGATGTGAGGCCGGCGCCGTCACGCTGCATCTTGCGCAGGCCAAGTGCAGGTTGTTTCCCGACACCGATCCCCTGACCATCTACGAGGAGTATGGCCTCAAGGATGGGCTCGGCTAGCGCGCGCCGCTTACAGCGCTAAAGCATGATCCGGAAAAGTGCGAAGCGGTTTTCCGAAAAGATCATGCTCAAACAAAGAGCTAAGGCGCGATGACGATTCAACCTAATCTCATCGCGCTTTAGTCGCGGCTGACGCGCCAGATCGTGCCGTTGCCGTCCTCGGAGACCAGCAGTGCGCCGTCGCGCGCGACCGTCACACCGACCGGACGGCCCCAGACCTCATTGTCGCCGATGACGAAGCCGGTGACGAAATCCTCGTACTCGCCGGTCGGCACGCCGTCCTTCAGCCTGATGCGAATGACCTTGTAGCCGGTGCGCTTCGACCGATTCCACGAGCCGTGTTCGGCGGCAAACGCATCGCCGCGATACTCCGGCGGAAAGCTGCTGCCGGTGTAGAAGGTCAGGCCGAGGGACGCCGAGTGGGCCTGCAACAGCACGTCGGGGACCGTCACCTTGTCCTTCAGGTCGGGCCGCGCCCCGGCATGCGCGGGGTCTTCGTTGCCGCCGATGTAGTACCAGGGCCAGCCGTAGAACGCGCCTTCGCGGACCCGTGTCACATAGTCGGGCACAAGATTGTCGCCGCGGCCGTCGCGCTCGTTGGTCGAGCACCACGGCGTGCCGCTTCCGGGCTGGATCGCAAGTCCGACGCAATTGCGGATTCCGGTAGCAAACAGCTTTTGGTTCTTGCCATCAGGATCGAAGGCGAGCACGGCAGCGCGGTCGGTCTCGTCGCCCCAGGCAGCGCCGAGTGCGTGGTCGCGGCTCCAGGCATCGATGCCTTTCGGCGGGCGACCGAGCCCCTCGCCTGCGTTGCCGGCGGAGCCGACCGACACCAGCATCCGCTTGTCGTCCGGCGTGAACACGATATCACGCGTGGAATGGCCGTAGCCGTGCGGCAGCCGGGCGACGATGGTCTCGGGCTTTCCCGACGCCTTGAGATCGCCGTTGCGGTAGGCAAAGCGCACGACACTGTCGGTGTTGGCGACATAGAGCCATTGCGGAGCGTCGCCGCTCGGGAAGAACGCGATGCCGAACGGCTGGTTCAATCCGGTTGCGTAGACGTCGTTGGTCGCAGGCCTGGTGGCCCCTTCGGCGCTGCGCAGGATACGAATACGGCCGGAGCCGGTTTCCATCACGAAGATATCGCCATTGGGCGCGGTCCGGATCATCCGCGGGCCGCTGAGCCCGCTCGCAAACAGTTCGACCTTGAACCCTGCCGGCACCTGCGGCGCAACCGATGCAGGTCTCGGGATGACGCGCGGAAACTTGCTGCTCGACGCCGTTGCCCCGGGCTTGGGCAAGTCCTGCGGCGTGATCAGGCGCACCGTGCCCGGCTTGTCGCGTTGCCAGTCGCCGAAGGCTTCCGCGCCTTTCAGCACGGGCTCGGCGCCCGACCGCGTGATGCTGACCGCCGCGAGGAAGACGGCCGACAGACCTGCACCGGCAAGACTCGTCCTGGGCATATGCTCCTCGCGCGATTTCCCTTCGGCCACGCCGTTCATAGCGCGGTTCGGCCGCTCCCGCGTTCACAATGTCGTCTGCTTTAATGTCCCTTGGGCGGCGCCGTCAGATCGACCGGCTTGATGATCAGCGCCAGCGGGATCATCACGAGGCCGATGATCGAGAGCATCCAGAACACGTCGATATAGGCGAGCAGGTCGACCTGCCGCTGCAAGGTCTGGCCGACCCAGGCGACCGCCTGGGACGCGGCGTCCGATGCGTTCGATCCCTGCGCCTGAAAGAATCGCGTCATCGTGTCGATGGTCTGCTGATACCCGATATCCGACGGCGCGGCATGCTCGACCAGCCGGCTCTGGTGGAATTGCTGGCGTTGCGCCAGTGCGGTCTGGGCGAGTGCGACGCCCATCGACCCGCCGATATTGCGCGCGACGTTGATCAGCGCCGAGGCCTGGTTGGTCTTGTCCGGCGGCACGCCGTCATATGAGGCCGTCGTGACGGGCAGAAACAGGAACGGAAGCCCGGCGGAGAGGAAGATGCGTGCGAGCGCAGCATAGCCATAGGTGATGTCGCCGTTCAGTCCCGTCAGGTGCCACATCGAGAATGCAACGATGCAGCCGCCGATCGCGATCAGATATTTCGGTTGGACGCGACTGACGAGATTGCCGACCACCGGCATCAAGATCAGCGTGACGATGCCGCCGGGCGACAGTGCGAGCCCTGCAAGCAGCGCAGTATAGTTCAGCTCGGTCTGCAACAGCTGCGGCAGGAGCTGCGTCGATGAGATCAGCACCGCACCGGTGCACAGCATCACCAGGAAACACGATCCGAACTGGCGACGTCCCAGCAGGCGGAGATCGACGATCGGGTCCTTGCGCGTCAGCTCCCAGGGGATCAGCGCGATCAGGCAAATCGCCGAGGCCAGCGCGAAGCCGACGATCATGTTGGACCCGAACCAGTCCTTGCGCTGGCCTTCGTCGAGCACGAATTCGAGCGAACCGAGCCCGATCGCGACCAGCACGAATCCGATGTAGTCGACGCGCAGGCCGTCCTTGAGGAACTCCTTGCGTTCCTGCTCGGCGCTGGACGGCTCCTTGACCAGCGTCCCGACCAGGAACAGCGAGAGCAAGCCCATCGGCACGTTGATCAGAAAGATCCAGTGCCAGCTATAGGTATCGGTGATCCAGCCGCCGAGCGTCGGCCCGACCACGGGAGCAACCACCACCGCGACGCCGTAGATCGCGAACGCCTGGCCACGCTTGGCCGGCGGAAAGGAGTCGGCGAGGATCGCCTGCTCGCTTGTCGCCATTCCGCCGCCGCCAAGACCCTGGATGATCCGGAACAGAACCAGCGCCTCCAGGCTCCAGGCAAGCCCGCACAGCAGGGACGCGAACGCGAAGGTGCCAACGCAGATCATGTAGAAGCGCTTGCGGCCGATCACGGTCGAGAGCCAGCCCGAGATCGACAGCACGATCGCGTTGGCGACCAGATAGCTGGTGATGACATAGGTGCTCTCGTCGATGCCGACCGCCAGGCCGCCCGCGATATGGCGCAGGGCCACGTTCGCGATGGTGGTGTCCAGCACCTCCATGAATGTCGCGATCGAGACGACGAAGGCGATCAGATAGGGGTTATGTCCGCCAGCAGCCGAACGCTCCGGCGACCAGGCTGCGCCGCCGCCTGCCGCAACGTCGCTCATCGCACCCTGGTCCAGGGCACGACCGACATGCCCGGCCCGATCGGAACGTCATTCGGCCAATTGTCGATCACGATCTTCACGGGAACGCGCTGCACGACTTTGACGAAATTGCCGGTCGCGTTCTCCGCCGGCAGCAGGCTGAACGCAGTGCCCGAGCCCGGCTGAACCGAAGCCACGCGGCCGGTGAGCTTCCGCCCCGGATAGGCATCGATCCTGATCTCGACCGGCTGGCCCGGGCGCATGTCCGTCAGCTGCGTTTCCTTGTAGTTGGCGGTGATCCAGACCTCGTCAGGAACGAACATCATGACGCTCTGGGCCGGCGCCACATAAGTGCCGACCGCGCCGCTCAGCTTGACGACGCGTCCGGATTGCGCCGCGACGATGCGGGTATGTTGCAAATTCAATTTGGCCTGATCGAGCTGAGCCTGCGCCTGCTCGAGCGATGCCTTGCTGCTCTTGAGCTGAGCCTCGAGCGTCTTGACGCCGAGCTCTGCGGCAGTCACTGCCGTTCTGGCGCGGCTGGCATTGGCCTGCTGGGCGTCGAGATCCGAGCGGGTCTGCTGCTGCCGCTGCACCGTGCCCGCGCCCTTTTCGACGAGGTTCTGGGCGCGCTCCGCCTCCTCCCGCGCGAACTTCAATTGCGCCTCGGCCTGCTCCTGCTGCGCCTTGGCTTCCTTGATCTGCTCCTGCTGGCTGTCGATCTGGGCTTCGACGTTGGCGATATTGGCCTCTGCGACCGCGACCTGCGCGCTGGCTTGATCGACTGATATCTTGTAGTCGCGCTCGTCGATCCTCGCGAGGAGATCGCCGGCATTGACGTGCTGGTTGTCGGTGACGGGGACCTCGACGACATAGCCGCCGACCTTTGCCGCCACCGCAAAGCTGCGTGCGGCCACGAACGCGTCATCGGTCGATTCATAGTGACGCACGTTGAGCCAATAGCTCACGCCACCGATGATCGCGAGCAGGAGCAGACCGGCGCCGACTGTGGCAAGCAGCCAGTGCTCGCGCAGCCGGTCGCGCATCGATGGCTTGCGCTCGGTTTCCTGCTGTGGCGAGGATGCGCCGTCGGGTCGCGATCCTTGCTCGGGATTGTGCTCGGGCTGCCGCGGTTTCTCCCCGGACGGCCCGCGCTCTCGGGTTTGGGCATCCACGGTAGCACCTCAAGCCACGAATGGAGCGATCAAGCCCCGTTAACCGCAGCGTCCGGCGCTTGGTTCCTGTTCGGGTGGGATGCGCTACACGGCCCTGGAACTGACCATGGGCTGGCGCTGCTCGGCCGTCGACAAATCGCGGTAGGCCGCGGGCTCTCCAGCCAGCGCCTTGAGCGGAACCGTGAGCCGGCACACCAGACCCTCGGTGCGCCAATCGAAGTCGGCGCGACCGCCGAGCTGGGTCTCGATGCTGGCGATGACGCTTCTCGTGCCGAAACCTCTCTGCTTCGGCTTGGTCACGGGAGGTCCGCCCGATTCCACCCAGGCCAGGATCAGCGTTTCGTCGTGCAGTTCCCAGGTGATCGCAAGCCGGCCCGACAGCACCGACAGACTACCGTATTTGGCGGAGTTGGTGACGAGCTCATGCAGCGCCAGCGCCAAGGTCTGCGCGGTCGCGGGCTGCAACTGCACCTCTTCGCCATCGATCTGGATCTGTCCGGCTTCCGAATACGGCGCGATCTCCTCGGTGACCAGCCGCCGGATTTCGGCGCCCTGCCAGCTCGACAGCGACAGCACCGTGTGCACGCGTGCCAGCGCCGTGATGCGGCCCTCGACCGCCCGCACATAGGCGGTCACGTTCTGCGCGCGCGTCAGCCGCACGATCGATTGCGCCAGCGCGAGCGCGTTCTTGGCGCGATGATCGACCTCGCGGGTGAGCAGGCTCTGCCGCTCCTCGGCCTTCTTGCGATCGGTGATGTCGACGGTGACGCCGCTCACCCGTACCACCTTGCCGTTGCGGTCGCTGGTGGCCGCGGCTGTGCCGACGCACCAGCGCACTTCGCCGTCCGGCCGCATGACGCGGAATTCGGTTTCATAGGACGTCTGGCCCTTGCCGAAGCCGGTCCAGGCTTGCCGGAGGTGCTCGACATCGTCGGGATGAAACAGCGCCTGTATATTGTCGGAGGTGAGCTTGAAGGATTTTGGGTCAACGCCGAAGATCTTGTATTGCCCCTCGTCCCACATCCAGTCGCCGTTGACCCAATCCCAGTCCCACGAGCCCATCTTGCCGGCGGCAATCGCCATGCTGCGGCGCGCCTCGCTTTCGACCAGCCGCGTGGTCGACTGCTCGAGCTCGGCGGTGCGTGCGCGCACGCGGTCCTCGAGCTCCGCGTTGAGGCGTTCGAGCTGCCGTGTCTTGCGGTAGAGTTCGGCGAACACGCGGATCTTTGCCCGCAGCACCTCGGGCACGACGGGCACCGGCACGTAATCGACCGCGCCCATCTCGTAGCCGCGAAGCCGGTCGATATCGCTGACCTGGATCGCCGAGATGAAGATCATAGCGGTCTTCTGGAAGCGCGGATGTTCGCGGATCATCGCCGCGAGCTCGAAGCCGTCGAGCTCTGGCATGCAGACGTCGACCAGGATGACCGCGACTTCGTTCTTGAGCAGGAACTCCAGCGCCTCGCGGCCCGACGACGCGGCGACCAGCGTCTCGCCGAGCTCCTTCAGGATGACCTCATAGGCCAGCAGCTTCGCCGGCTGGTCATCGACCAGAAGGATGTTTACCTTTTCGTGGTCCATCATGTTCGATCGCCGATCAGCGGTGCAGCCACATGCGGATCGCCAGCAGCAGTTGCTCGGTGTTCACGGGTTTCGCCAGATAGTCGGACGCGCCTGCCTCCAGGCATTTCTCTCGATCGCCTTTCATCGCTTTCGCGGTCAGCGCGATGATCGGCAGCCGCGCGAAGGCGGGGTTTTGCCGGATGGCGCCGATGGTCTGGTAACCGTCCATCTGCGGCATCATGATGTCCATCAGCACGATCGCAATCTTGGGATTGGATTCGACCAGCGAGATCGCCTCGTGACCGGTTGTCGCAGTCAACACCTTCATACCTCGCCGCTCCAACACGCTCGAGAGCGCGAAGATGTTGCGGGCATCGTCGTCGACCAGCAGTGCGGTCTTGCCAATAAGATCCTCATCGGAACTATTGAGCTTCTCCAGCATCCTCTGTTTTTCGACGGGCAATTCCGTGATCACACGATGCAGGAACAGTGACGTTTCGTCGAGCAGACGCTCCGGCGATTCCACGCCCTTGACGACGATGCTGCGCGCCATCGTATGCAGTTCCGCGTCTTCTTCCGCTGAAAGTTCCCGGCCCGTAAACACGACAACGGGAATATTGGACAGCATCTCGTCCTTGCGGATCTGATCCAGCACCTCGAAACCGCTCATGTCCGGCAGGCGCAGGTCGAGCACGACGCAGTCGCACGGGTTGTCGCGCATCGTCGAGAGCGCCCCTGCCCCGGTGCCGCTGGTCACGATCTCGATATCCTCGTGCCCGAGCAGTTCGGTGATGCTGAGCTGCTCCGCCGCATTGTCCTCCACGATCAGCAGGCGCTTGCGGCGTGGTCTGGCGTATTCCTTGATCTGCGACAGCGCGGCGCTGACGCCCTCCGTCGTCGTCGGCTTGTTGACGAAGGAGAACGCGCCGCGCGCCAGCGCGTGCTGCCGGTCCTCGTCGAGCGTGATGATCTGAACCGGAATGTGACGGGTCAGCGGATTGTGCTTGAGCTGGCTCAGCACCGTCCAGCCCAGCATGTCGGGCAGGAAGACGTCGAGCGACACCGCGCTCGGCTGGAACTGCTTGGCCAGATCCAGCGCTTCGGCACCGCGGCTTGCGACCAGCACCTTGAAGCCCTTGTCGCGCGCCAGATCAATCAGCACCCGCGCGTAATGCGGGTCGTCCTCGACGATCAGAAGGATGGTGTCGCCGGGCTCGAGATCGAGCCGGTCGTCCGGAAGCTGCTCGATCACACGCTCCTGCGCGCCTGACACCTGCAACGCCGGCGCCGGCGTGTGCGGCATCGGGAGCGGCTGGGCCTGCTGACGCAGTGCCACCGAGGGGCCGGCATATTTCAACGGCAGATAGAGCGTGAAGGTCGAGCCCTTGCCCGGCGCACTGCGCAGATGGATCTCGCCGCCGAGCAGACCGGCGAGCTCACGGCTGATCGCCAGTCCAAGACCGGTGCCGCCATATTTGCGGCTGGTGCCGGCGTCGGCCTGCTGGAACGCCTCGAAAATCAGCTTCTGCTTGTCTTGTGGAATGCCGATGCCGGTATCCGACACCTCGAACGCAACGACGGCGGGCGCCGCATTGAGGATCGGATGCTCCACACTCCAGCCGCCGAGCGCGGCCGACACGGTCAGGCTGACGCCGCCTTCAGCAGTGAACTTGAACGCATTCGACAACAGGTTCTTGAGCACCTGCTGCAGCCGCTTGGAGTCGGTGACCATGCTGCGCGCAAGATTGGCGTCGACATCGATGCTGAACGAGAGATGCCGGTTCTCCGCCTCGTGCCGGAACGGCCGTCCGACGGTCTCGAGCAGGCTCGATGTCAGAATTTCCTCGGCGTCGACCGTCACCGTGCCGGACTCGATCTTGGAGAGATCGAGGATGTCGCTGATCAGGTTCAACAGGTCGGTGCCGGCGCCGTGAATGGTGCGGGCAAACTCGACCTGCTTGCCGGTCAGATTGCCGTCGGGATTTTCGGTGAGCTGCTGGCCCAGGATCAGGATCGAGTTCAGCGGCGTCCGCAACTCGTGCGACATGTTGGCGAGGAATTCGGACTTGTACTTCGAAGTCAGCGACAGCTCGGTCGCCTTTTCTTCCAGCGCGCGCCGCGCCTGCTCGATTTCCTGGTTCTTGCGCTCGACGTCGACATTGCGTTCGGCAAGCTGCTGGGCCTTCTGCTCCAGCTGATCGTTGGTCTGCTGCAATTCCTTCTGCTGGGTTTGCAACTCGCCGGCGAGCTGTTGCGACTGCTTGAGCAGCGCCTCGGTCTGCATCGTCGCCTCGATGCTGTTGAGCACGATGCCGATGCTGTCGGTCAACTGTTCGAGGAAGGTGATCTGCGAGGTCGTGAACGAGGAGATCGAGGACAGCTCGATCACCGCCTTGACCTGGTTCTCGAACTGCACCGGAAACACGACGAGATTCTTCGGCATGATCCGCATCAAGGCCGAATTGATCGGCACCGCATCGCCGGGAATCTCGGAGACGAGACGCTGGCGCTTGTCGAGCGCGCATTGGCCGATCAATCCCTCGCCGAACTGGACGATCTGCGGATGCGGATTGCTGCTGTCGCTGGCATAAGCCGATAACAGGCGCAACTGCGCATTCTCGGGATTGTCGACCTGGTAGATCACGCCCATATGCGCGTTGATCAGCGGCGCGAGCTCGGTCAGCAGCAGCCGGCCGACGGTCGCAAGATCGCGCTGGCCCTGCAGCATGTTGGTGAAGCGCGCCAGATTGGTCTTCAGCCAGTCCTGTTCGGTGTTGCGCTCCGTGGTCAGACGGAGGTTGCCGATCATCGTGTTGATGTTGTCCTTGAGCTCGGCGACCTCGCCGCGGACGTCGACCTGGATCGAGCGCGTCAGGTCGCCCTTGGTCACGGCGGTCGCCACTTCCGCGATCGCGCGCACCTGCGAGGTCAGGTTGGCCGCGAGCAGGTTGACGTTGCCGGTGAGATCCTTCCAGGTGCCGGCCGCGCCGGGCACGTTGGCCTGACCGCCGAGCCGTCCCTCGACGCCGACCTCGCGCGCCACGCTGGTGACCTGTTCGGCGAAGGTCGCAAGCGTCTCGGTCATGTTGTTGATGGTGTCGGCGAGCGCGGCCACCTCGCCCTTCGATTTCACTGTCAGGTTCTGCTTCAGATCACCGTTGGCGACCGCGGTCACCACCTTGACGATGCCGCGCACCTGCTCGGTCAGGTTTACCGCCATGACGTTGACGGTGTCGGTGAGGTCCTTCCAGGTGCCGGCAACGCCGCGCACCTCGGCCTGGCCGCCAAGCTTGCCTTCGGTGCCGACCTCGCGCGCCACGCGCGTCACCTCGCCGGCGAAGGCGTTGAGCTGGTCGACCATGGTGTTGATGGTGTTCTTGAGCTCGAGGATTTCACCCTTCACGTCGACCGTGATCTTGCGCGAGAGGTCGCCGCGCGCCACCGCGGTGGTGACTTCGGCGATGTTGCGCACCTGGGTGGTCAGGTTCGCCGCCAGCAGGTTGACGTTGTCGGTGAGGTCCTTCCAGGTGCCGCCGACGCCGGGCACCACGGCCTGGCCGCCCAGCCGTCCCTCGGTGCCGACCTCGCGCGCCACGCGCGTCACTTCGGCGGCGAACGAGCGCAACTGCTCGACCATCGTGTTCAGGGTGTCCTTGAGCAGCAGGATCTCGCCGCGCACGTCCACGGTGATCTTCTTCGACAGGTCGCCGCCGGCGATCGCGCTTGCGACCTCGGCGATGTTGCGGACCTGCGCGGTCAGGTTCGACGCCATGAAGTTGACGTTGTCGGTCAAATCCTTCCAGGTGCCGGCGACGCCGGGCACTTCGGCCTGGCCGCCGAGCTTGCCCTCGGTGCCGACCTCGCGCGCCACGCGCGTCACCTCGCCCGCAAACGCATTGAGCTGATCCACCATGGTGTTGATGGTGTTCTTGAGCTCGAGGATTTCGCCCTTCACGTCGACCGTGATCTTGCGCGACAGGTCGCCGCGCGCCACGGCGGTCGTCACCTCCGCGATGTTGCGGACCTGCGCGGTCAGGTTGCCGGCCATCGAGTTGACGTTATCGGTCAAGTCCTTCCAGGTGCCGGCGACGCCGGGCACATTGGCCTGGCCGCCCAGGCTGCCGTCGGTGCCGACCTCGCGCGCCACGCGCGTCACCTCGCCCGCGAAGCGGTTGAGCTGGTCGACCATCGTGTTCAGCGTTTGCTTCAGCTGAAGGATCTCGCCGCGCACGTCGACCGTGATCTTGCGCGACAGGTCGCCGCCGGCGATCGCGGTCGCGACCTCGGCGATGTTACGGACCTGCGCCGTGAGATTGCCGGCCATCGAGTTGACGCTGTCCGTCAGGTCCTTCCAGGTGCCGGCGACACCGGGCACCTCGGCCTGGCCGCCGAGCTTGCCGTCGGTGCCGACCTCGCGCGCCACGCGCGTCACCTCGCCGGCGAAGGCGTTGAGCTGGTCCACCATCGTGTTCAGCGTTTCCTTCAGCTGAAGGATTTCGCCCGACACGTTGACCGTGATCTTCTTCGACAGGTCGCCCTTCGCCACCGCGGTCGCGACCTCAGCGATGTTGCGGACCTGCGCGGTCAGGTTCGACGCCATCGAGTTGACGCTGTCGGTGAGATCCTTCCAGGTGCCGGCGACGCCGCGCACCTCGGCCTGGCCGCCGAGCTTGCCTTCGGTGCCGACCTCGCGCGCCACGCGCGTCACCTCGCCGGCGAACGCGTTGAGCTGGTCCACCATCGTGTTGATGGTGTCCTTCAGCTCGAGGATTTCGCCGCGCACGTCCACCGTGATCTTCTTGGAGAGGTCGCCGCCCGCGACCGCCGTCGTCACGGCGGCGATGTTGCGCACCTGCGCGGTCAGGTTCGACGCCATGAAGTTGACGTTGTCGGTCAGATCCTTCCAGGTGCCGGCAACGCCGAGCACGTTGGCCTGGCCGCCGAGCTTGCCTTCGGTGCCGACCTCGCGCGCCACGCGCGTCACTTCCGACGCAAACGCGTTGAGCTGGTCGACCATCGTGTTCAGCGTTTCCTTCAGCTGAAGGATCTCGCCCGACACGTTGACCGTGATCTTCTTCGAGAGGTCGCCGCCGGCGATCGCGGTCGCGACGTCGGCGATGTTGCGCACCTGCGCGGTCAGGTTCGACGCCATGAAGTTGACGTTGTCGGTCAGGTCCTTCCAGGTGCCGGCAACGCCGGGCACCTGGGCCTGGCCACCGAGCTTGCCCTCGGTGCCGACCTCGCGCGCCACGCGCGTCACTTCCGACGCGAACGAGTTGAGCTGGTCCACCATCGTGTTGATGGTGTCCTTCAGCTCCAAAATCTCGCCGCTGACGTCGACCGTGATCTTGCGCGACAGGTCGCCGCGCGCCACGGCCGTGGTCACGTTGGCGATGTTGCGTACCTGGGCGGTCAGGTTGCCGCACATCGCGTTCACCGAGTCGGTGAGGTCCTTCCAGGTGCCGGCGACGCCCGGCACGATCGCCTGGCCGCCGAGCTTGCCGTCGGTGCCGACCTCGCGCGCCACGCGCGTCACTTCGGAAGCGAACGAACGCAGCTGATCGACCATCGTGTTGATGGCTTCCTTCAGCTGCAGGATCTCGCCGCGAACGTCGACCGTGATCTTCTTGGACAGGTCGCCGTTGGCGACCGCGATCGTCACCTCGGCGATGTTGCGGACCTGGCCGGTCAGGTTGTTGGCCATCGAATTGACGCTCTCGGTCAGGTCCTTCCAGACGCCGGTCACTTCCGGCACCTGGGCCTGGCCGCCGAGCTTGCCCTCGGTGCCGACTTCGCGCGCCACGCGCGTGACCTCCGAGGTGAACACCGAGAGCTGCTTGATCATCGTGTTGACGATGTTCGCCGACTGCAGGAATTCGCCGCGCAGCGGCCGGCCCTCGACGTCGAGTTGCACGGTCTGCAGCAGGTCGCCTTGCGCCACTGCAGCGACCGCGCGGGTGACCTCGCGGGTCGGCCACAGCAGATCGTCGATCAGCGTGTTGACCGAGCTCTCCATGTCGGCCCAGGCGCCACTGGCGAGGCCGAAATTGACGCGTTGGCGGGTCTGTCCCTCGCGGCCGACGACCTGGCCGACGCGCGCCAATTGCTGCGCCATGCGCTCGTTGGCGGCTGCGATTTCGTTGAAGGCGTCTGCGATCTTGCCGTCGATGCCGAGATAGTCGCCACGCATCCGGACTGAGAAGTCGCCGGCGCGCATCGCCTGCAGCGACTGCAGCAGGTCATGCGAGGAATCGAGGCTTCCGTTTGATTGTTGGCTGCGGCGCGTATCAGCACGGGGACGAGGCGACGAACCGAGATCGGTCATGTAATTTCCCCTACGCGCTGGCCGCGAATCCAGAGACTCGGAAAAGCCAGTGTGACCATAAGAATGACTGCCCTTGATCTATTCAAGCGGGAAAACGCCAAAGCCGCAATTTGTGACGCAAACCGAGTACCTTAATCGCGATTGGAACCAAAAGTTCCGACCATTGGCCGAACTTTTCCGAAGAACGACGGAGCCGGCCCTGATCGCCCGGTCCTTGTGTTCACATGGAACATTGACCGCCCCCGCGCGTTTCGGGCGGGGGCAGGATCGGTGATGGTTAAGAAATCAGAACAACCCAAACGGGGCATCGTCGAGAGCCGGCACGATCGTCGGCCGGGGGCCGGCGGCGTGGTCGACTACGCCATTTGCATGCTCGGCCCCGATGGCCGGGTCATCAACTGGAACAAGGGCGCCGAGCGCATCACGGGCTATCCGGCCAAGGCGATCCTCGGCAAGCACTTCTCGGTCTTCTATCCTGCGGAAGACCGCGCATCCGGCGTTCCGGCGAGAGCGCTGCAGATGGCGCGGAAGGAAAAGCACTCAGCGGCCGAAGGCTGGTCTGTCCGCAAGGACGGGTCGCAATTCTACGCCGCTGTGGCCATCGATCCGATCTACGAGAAGCGCAAGCTCGTCGGCTACGCAATGGTTACCCGCGACATCACCGAGCGGCGTCAGGCGCGCGCGGACCTCGAGGCCAGCGAAAGCCAGTTCCGCCTGCTGGTGAGCAATGTCACCGACTATGCGCTCTATATGCTGACGCCGGCCGGCATCGTCGCCAATTGGAACGCCGGCGGCGAGCGCATCAAGGGCTATTCGCCCGGCGAAATTATTGGCCAGCACTTCTCGCGGTTCTATACGCCGGCCGACCGGGCTGCCGGCAAGCCCGCCCATGCGCTCAAGATCGCGGAAGAGACCGGGCATTACGTGGAGGAAGGCTGGCGGGTCCGCAAGGACGGTTCGTTCTTCTGGGCGAGCGTCGTGATCGATCCGATCCGCGATACCGACGGCACTCTGGTCGGCTTCGCCAAGATCACCCGGGACATTTCCGAACGCCGCGAGGCGCAACAGAAGCTCGAACAGGTGCAACGCCAGCTTGCGGAATCGCAAAAGATGGATGCGCTCGGCCAGCTGACCGGCGGTGTTGCGCACGACTTCAACAACCTGCTGATGGTCATTTCGGGCAATCTGTATCGCATCAAGCGCGAGGTGACGAGCGAGCGGAGCAAGCTTGCACTCAGCGCCATCGAAACCGCATCCGAGCGTGCCGCGTCCCTGACCAGGCAGCTCCTCACCTTCGCGCGTCGGCAGAGTGTCAATCCGCAGAGCATCAACGTCGCTGAAAGGGTCACCGCAGTACGAGAGGTTTTGACCAGCGCGCTCGGCGGCGCGATCAAGCTGAACATGGAGATCAAACCGGATCTCTGGCCGATCTTCGTCGATCCGACGGAATTCGAGACCGCGCTGATCAACCTCGTGGTCAATGCCCGGGATGCGATGACCGACGGCGGCACGCTGACCGTTGCGGCGCGCAATGTCCCGGAAGCAGCCCAGGTGGTCGTCAGCATTACCGACACCGGCGAAGGCATTCCCGACGATGTCATGAACAAGGTCTTTGATCCCTTCTTCACCACCAAGCCGGTCGGCAAAGGGACCGGCCTTGGGTTGTCCCAGGTTCACGGTTTCGCACACCAGGCGGATGGCCGGGTCGAGATTGCAAGCGCGCTCGGCAAGGGCACGATGGTCAGCATCTATCTGCCGCGGGGAACTGCGGCCGCAAAGCGCACGGCCACGGGGCACAGCGCGCCCGGCTTGGCCACGATCCTGCTGATCGAGGACAATCCTGCCGTCGCCGATGCGAGCACGGGCCTGCTCGAACAGCTCGGCTACACCGTGCGCTGGGCCTCGAACGCGGAGGCCGCCTTGTCGGAGATCGACGCCAACGGAATCGATGTGGTGTTCAGCGACATCGTCATGCCCGGCAGGATCGATGGACTGAAGCTGGCGCGCACGATCCGGGACAGAAAGCCCGAGCTGCCGATCCTGCTGACGACAGGCTACAGCGCGAGCGCACGCGACGTGAGGTCCGACTTTCCGGTGTTACGCAAGCCGTACCACATCCACGACCTCAGCCGCGAACTCGCAAAGTTGACGGGGCACAGCGTCGGCAGCGCGACGAGCGGGCCATCCGGCAACGCTTCGAGCGAGTTCGATGCCACCGCGCATGACGTCGCGGCAAGACCAAAGGCGAAAGCCCGCTCCTAAAGCATGATCCGGAAAAGTGCGAAGCGGTTTTCCAAAAAGATCATGCTCAAACAAAGAGCTAAGGCGCGATGACGATTCAACCTAATCTCATCGCGCTTTAGTTCTAAATCGAAAGGCTAGCGTTCCGCCGGCCAGCTTCGGCGCACCAATTGCACCCGCTCGATGCGGCTGCATTGCTCGCAGCGGTACTGAAGAATATCCCTGCCCTCACTGCCCGGATGGCTGCTCTCGAGCCGCATCGTTCTGATGCAGCTGATGCAGGAGATCAGCGTCAGCAACGGACTGCGATCGTCATTCATCGATGCCCGCGGTGGCGCGGTCGGATCGGCGATCATGGCGCTGGGCGATGCTATGGTATTGGCTCTCACCACAAGAAAATGCAGATCCCGCGGTTAGGGTTCCTGCCTTGAAACCTGATTTGGGCCTGAGCCCGCGTTCGAGGCTCCCTTCTTTGGGCGAACCGCCGGATCACACCCGGGCGTTGCTGTGACCGGGCGCAGGCTTCGCCTTGTCCTTGTCCACCTTCACCTTCGTGCCGGCGCGATCCTCGAAGCTCCGGCTGAGCCGCTCCCGGACCGTGGGGAGACGCTCGCCGCCGCCGGCGGCCTTCCACCGGCCGACCAGCTGGGCCACTTCGGCTCGCATCGCCATCAGCCGGTACGATGCTTCGCTGCAATCGAGGTCGCGGTTGACCTGATCCCGGATTGACGCCTCGATCAAACTCATCTCAGCTCGCAACGTGCTGATCTTGCGCCGAATTTCATTGATCTTATTGTCCATGCCTTGTTAGAACAAAAATAGAACATATTGTCAAGTCACGATCCAGCAAGCGAGGCAAGCAATGAGCGTGGCAGCGGTAAGATATGGTGGAGTTGCGGAGCGGCTTGGCGGGCTGATGACCCGTGCCCAGGCGCTGCGGTTGAGGAGCCTCGCCGAGGAGGCCTATCAGCCGAACCAGTACGCACGCGACCTGACGTCCGAGGAAGCCGAACGGCGCATCGATGCGCTGAAGGCGGAGATCGCGCTGGCGGATTCTTTCTGAACCGTCCGCTCCAACCAGGCCGGACGTCCCCTTAAGGCTTTGATATAGCGGCGCAGCTAGGTCTGTTCCTGTTATTGCTGCTTTGTCTTATGGCTGCTTGGTCCTGGGGGAGCCTGACGTGCTGGAGCTGGAGAAGCGGTCGCCGCTTGCGTTCCCGATTACGCTGAAGGACGGCCGAACGCTCGCGACGGTCGGCGACGCCGCGGACTACCTGTCCGCGCTGAACCTGGATCAGCGCGAGCGCGGCTACTGGAAGACGGCGATCATGATGTTCAACAACGCCATGCGCGAGCCGAGCTATCTCAAGATCGCAACCATGAACCTCCGGTCCGCGCTTGTGTATGACCGCCTGGTCGACGACGTTGGCCCCTGATTGTGGTGCCGCGGCTACAGCCGAATCGGCGGCGGTTGCGTAAGGCCCTGTTCGTTATGGCCGCAAACAAGGTAACGGCGGTACACGCGACGGCCGGGTGCGCAATGCGCTTCAGCCGCACTCTCGGGCCGCCTTGGAGGGCCAAGGGAACACCAAGGCGGCTCATTTTCTTTTCAAAGCAATTTCGCGCGGACGAACAGCATCCGCAACGCGTTGGTCGCTTGCACCGTCAGCATGGCGTTACCGGCCGCTCTCTCGAGCGCAACCAATGCCTCGTCATGCAGCGAGCGGAACTCCATCCATTCGACGGCGCTGAGATTGCTGATGAAGCGATAGGCCTGGCCGACGGTCGCGAGCGTCACCGTCTCGCCGTTCAGCCGCACCTTGAACGTCGCCTTCAGCGGCGTGTCGGATTTGGATACGTCACCCATGGCGGGGTTGTGCGCCGCGCCACGTTAATGTCAATCTAATTTCTCTGCGTCCGCCTCGGCGCGTCAGCCCCAATGAATCGCAATGTCTGTTAGCGTTTCGCAGGGGTGATTCGTGACTGATCTTGCCAACACAGCCTATCTCGATGCGCTCAATGCCGAGCAGCGCCGCGCAGTCGAGCACGGGGTCGGCAAGGATTGCATCGTCGGCGCACCGCTGCTGGTGATCGCGGGCGCGGGTTCCGGCAAGACCAACACCCTCGCCCATCGCGTCGCGCATCTGATCGTCGCTGGCGCCGATCCGCGCCGCATCCTGTTGATGACGTTCTCGCGGCGCGCAGCCGGCGAGATGGCCGGCCGCGTCGAGCGCATTGCACGCCGCGTGCTCGGCGATCGCGCCTCGGTCATGACCGATGCGCTGAATTGGGCCGGCACGTTCCATGGCATCGGCGCGCGGCTGCTGCGCGAATTCGCCGAGCGTATCGGCCTCGACCCGGCCTTCACGATCCATGACCGCGAGGATTCCGCCGACCTGATCAATCTGGTCCGCCACGATCTCGGTTTCTCCCGCACCGAAAGCCGGTTCCCAACCAAGGGCACCTGCCTTGCGATCTATTCGCGCTGCGTGAACGCGGAGATGCCGATCGAGGCCGTGCTCGGCCAGTTCTTCCCATGGTGCTCCGGCTGGGCCCGTGAATTGAAACAGCTGTTCGGGGCCTATGTCGAAGCCAAGCAGCGGCAGAACGTGCTCGATTACGACGACCTCCTGCTCTACTGGGCGCAGATGGTGACGGACACCGCGCTGGCCGAGGAGATCGGCGGCCGCTTCGACCATGTGATGGTCGACGAATATCAGGACACCAACCGCCTGCAGTCCTCGATCCTGCTCGCACTCAAGCCCGCGGGACGCGGGCTCACCGTGGTCGGCGACGACGCGCAGTCGATCTATTCGTTCCGCGCCGCCACCGTGCGCAACATCCTTGACTTCCCGGCCCAGTTCACCCCGGCCGCCGAGATCGTTACGCTCGACCGCAACTATCGCTCGACGCAGCCGATCCTGTCGGCCGCCAATGGCGTGATCTCGCTCGCCAAGGAACGCTTCACCAAGAACCTGTGGACCGACCGGACCTCGACCCGCAAGCCGCTGCTCGTCACGATCCGCGATGAGGCCGATCAGGCCCGTTACATCGTCGAGCAGGTGCTGGCCAATCGCGAGGAAGGCGCCCTGTTGAAGCACCAGGCGGTGCTGTTCCGCACCTCCTCGCACAGCGGACCGCTGGAGGTCGAACTGACCCGCCGCAACATTCCGTTCGTGAAATTCGGCGGCCTCAAATTCCTCGACGCCGCGCATGTCAAGGACATGCTGGCGCTGCTGCGCTTCGCCGCCAATCCACGCGACCGGGTTGCAGGTTTTCGCGTTCTCCATCTATTGCCCGGCGTCGGACCGGCCTCGGCACAGCGGGTGCTCGACCGCATGACCGAGGCCGCCGATCCGATCGCTGCGCTCGTCGCGCTGCCCGCTCCGCCCCGCGCCGGTGCGGACTGGCGGCTGTTCGTGGAGACCATCGAGAACCTTCGCTACTCGGAATGGCCCGTCGATATCGAACGCGCCCGCCTCTGGTACGAACCGCATCTCGATCGCATCCACGAGGACAGCGAGGTCCGCCGGGCCGATCTCATTCAGCTCGAGCAGATCGCCGCCGGCTACCCGTCACGCGAACGTTTTCTCACCGAGCTCACGCTCGATCCACCCGATGCGACCAGCGATCAGGCTGGCGTGCCGCTGCTCGATGAGGATTATCTGATCCTGTCGACGATCCATTCCGCCAAGGGCCAGGAATGGAAATCCGTCTATGTGCTCAATGTCGTCGACGGCTGCATGCCCTCCGACCTCGGCGCCGGCACGTCGGCCGAACTCGAGGAGGAGCGCCGCCTGCTCTATGTCGCGATGACCCGCGCCAAGGACGATCTGCATCTGCTGGTGCCGCAGCGCTTCTTCGTCCACGGCCAGGCGGCCAAGGGCGACCGCCACATGTATGCCTCGCGCACCCGCTTCATCCCGGAACGACTGCTGCCGATGTTCGAGCGGACCACCTGGCCGCGCGCCGCGACCGCGCAGGCATCCGCAGCCAACCGCGCGCCGCCGATCGACATCGGCGCCCGGATGCGCGGCATGTGGCGCTGACGCCGGTTCGAAGATTTTCATACGGGCTGGAACAAAGCCGCCGACCTTGCGTTGAGGCGGCGTTCGTAATCGGCAAACGACCATCCCCGACGGCTTCGGCGCGCATTGCACGCTGGAGCCGTCTTTTTTGACGCCGCGTCAATTCGCGCCAAAGCCGATTCACGCTGGAAACAATGTGACGGGCTGGTCAAAGCCCTTCAGGGTGTAATCGGCACCGGCTGCCGTGATCATGTCGCGGGTTCGATCCCGCACGGCCGTCGTCACAAGAATCTCGCCTGACCTGGCGGCCGCCTGCGCGCGTGCCGCGCGATTGACCACCGTGCCGACTGCCGTCAGGTCGCGGTGAGTGTGGCCGAACTCACCGAAATTGGTGTCACCGCTATCCAGCCCGATTCCGATGCCGATCTCGATGTCGCCGGCGCCGATCGCCCGCACCAGCGCGTCGTGCCTGTCGCGAAAACTGCGCTGGATCTGGCGCGCCGCGAGCAAGGCCTGCACGGCATGATCGTCGCGCCGCACCGGAAAATTGAAGATCGCGAACACGGCGTCGCCGATGGTCTTGTTGAGGATGCCGTCATAGCGCCAGATCGCGGCGGCGCAGTCGTCGTAGAACGCGTCGAGCAGCGAGGTCAGCCCGTCCTGCGCGATGGTCTGCGTCAGGGTGGTATAGCCGCGCAGATCGGCGAACAGGATGGTGGCATCGATGGTCACGGCACGCGCCTTCATGATCTTCGAGAAGGCCATCTCGCAGATCGTGCATGTGTTCGGGTTCATGCGGCTCGGCCGGACGCCGAACAGACGGAACGGCGCCGCCAAGGGACCGCGCAACGGGATCGGCATATGCAGATTTTGCCAGCAGCCAAGGCAGATTGTTGCAGGTTCCGGAGTCATCGGCGGATCACCTGCCGTTCCAGCAACGAAACCCGGGCCCCTTGGCACGCTGGTTCATGGGCGTCCCCAATCGAGATTGCCGCGCTCAGGCGGTCGCCACGAAACTCACTCCAATTCGCGTCTTCTTGCTCCAGATCACCTGGCACTCATGGACGACCGAGGCGTCGCGGGCCATCACCAGGCGGAATCTGTGCGGGACGAAGGCCGGATTCTCCACCTCGATGGCCGCCCCTTCCGGCGAGATGTTCACGATCGTGCAATGCATGACCGAACCGCCCGACGAGACATAGCCGGGTTCATTGACCTCGGTTCGCGGATGCTTGCGCTTTTCGTCCACCCGGCTGCTCCCCGCTTGCTCCACGCAAACGTGAGCGATCGGCATTGCAGAAGTCAACGGCTCCGGCGGCTCACATCGGGTTTTCGCACCACCATTTGTGCGCAGCAGTAAGCCGAACCGCTTATCGCGCCAATGCAGATGAGCCCCGCGTCGGCGCGGGCTTGTCGTTCGCGCTGGCGCGAGGATAGCCTCATCCTATGGGCGATGCGCTGGCGCGACGCACGCTCCGGGGAACAATGAACAGGCGCCATGGGGAGACGCGCCATGTTCGAGATTCTCGATCGCCGGACGACTCTGACCGGCAACCAGATCAAGATCCTTGCGGCGGCCATCATCGGCGATGCGCTGGAATTCTTCGACTACTTCCTGATCGGCTTCGTGCTCGCGTTCCTGATCGGACCGTGGAAGCTCACCTTCGGCCAGTCGGCCACCGTGCTGATGAGTTCCGGCATCGGGGCCATCCTCGGCGCCTACCTCTGGGGCTGGCTCGCCGACCGGGTCGGGCGGCGTATCGTCTTCATCGGCACGGTGCTGAACTTCTCGATCGCGACCGGCCTGCTCTATTTCACACCCGATAATGGCTGGGTCTATCTGGCAATCCTGCGCTTCTTCGTCGGCACCGGCGTCGGCGGTCTTTATTGTGTCGACCTGCCGCTGGTGCAGGAGTTCATGCCCTCGCACAAGCGCGGCTGGGTCGGCGGCCTCGTCACCTGCGTGATCCCGCTCGGCGTCGGCCTCGGCGCGGTGCTCGGAGCCGTCATGGGAACCGATCAGTGGCGGCTGTTGTTTGCGATCGGCGTGCTGCCGTCGGTCCTGGTGCTGCTGGTTCGGATCTGGGTCCCGGAGTCGCCGCGCTGGCTGTGCCGGCAAGGACGCTATGACGAAGCCCGCAAGTCGCTGGCCTGGGCGCTGCAGGTGCCGCCGTCGGAGCTGCCGCTGCCGAGCGCGGCCGACGCCGGTCCGATCGTCACGACGAGCTGGTTCGATCTGTTCAAATATCCGCGCAGCCTGATCGTCTCCTGGCTCGGCAATGCCGGCGCGCAAACCGGCGTCTACGGCATCACGCTATGGGCCCCTGCGCTGTTCGTGCTGCTCCTGAAGGTGACGCCGCAGGAAGCCGCCAAGATGATGATCCTGCTCAGCATCACCGGCTTCCTCGGCCGCATCTCGTTCTCTTATTTCTCGGAGCTGCTCGGACGGCGTGTTGCCGGCGGCCTGCTCGGCTTCGGCGCCGGCGCGCTGACCATCATTGCCGGCTACCACTACGACGCGACTTTGTTCGGCATGTCGGCGTTCTGGCTGCTGCTGGCCGCCGCCTTCTTCTTCGCCGACGGCGGCTTTGCGATCGTCGGTCCCTACGCGGCGGAAGTCTGGCCGTCGCATCTGCGCACCACGGGGATGGGGTCGGCCTATGGCTTCGGCGGCATCGGCAAGATCATCGGGCCGGTCGGGCTGGCGCTGATCGTCGGTTCGAACAACTACCTCAAGCCCGACGTGCCACTGACCCAGATCCCGACCGCCTTTGTCTATCTCGGCTGCTGGTTCCTGATGGCGGGTGCTGTCTATTTGTTCTTCGGGCTCGAGACCCGGGGCAAATCGATCGAGCAGATCGACAAGGAGCTCAACGCGGCGGCCGACGTCGCGGCCTCCGCGACGATCCGGCGCGCCTGAGGGAGGCGAACATGAATGTGACTTCTGCGGACCTTATGGGTGATCGCGACGTGATCGCCCGCGCCGAGGCGATCAGGGACGCGGTGGCGGCCGCCTCCAACGATATCGAAACGACGCGCCGCCTGCCGCCCGACCTGCTCGACCGGCTGCATGAGGCGCGGCTGTTCCGCCTTTTGCTGCCGCGTTCAACCGACGGGATCGAGACCGATCCCGTCACCTTCTTCCATGCCATCGAGACCATCGCCAAGGCGGATGCCTCGACGGCGTGGTGTCTGAGCCAGGCCGGCGGCTGCGCGATGTCGGCGGCCTATCTCAACCTGCCGGTCGCGCAGGAAGTGTTTGCCGACCCGCGTGCCGTGCTGGCCTGGGGCCCCGGCCCGAAGGTCAAGGCGATCGAGTGCGAGGGCGGCTATCGCGTCACCGGGGTCTGGTCGTTTGCCTCGGGCGGGCGGCACGCCACCTGGCTCGGCGCGCACTGCCCGGTCTATGCCGCGGACGGCGCGCCGCGCCGGGATGCCAATGGTGAGCAGGTCGAGCGCACCATGCTGGTGCGGACCGAGGACGTCGCATGGACTGACATCTGGAACACGGTCGGATTGCGCGGTACCGCCAGCGACCAGTTCGCGCTCGACGACTTCTTCGTCCGCGCGGACCATTCGATTACCCGCGAATTCGACCGCGAGTGCCGCGAGGATGGCCCGCTGTACCGGATGAGCAACCACACCTGCTACCAGATCGGCTTTGCCGGGGTCGCCTGCGGCATTGCCCGCAGCGCGCTCGACAATTTCATCGACGTCGCCCGCAACAAGGTGCCGCGCGGCATGAAGAAGACGCTGCGTGACAATGCCGTGGTGCAGTCCGGCCTCGCCCAGGCCGAGGTCAATCTGCGCGCGGCCCGCGCCTTCCTGCTGCAGTCGATGGCCGACATCTGGAAGGATCTGGTTGCCGGCCACAGCATCACGGTCGCGCAGCGCATGACGATCCGGATGGCGGCCACGCACGCCATCCACAAGGCGCGGGAGGCCGTCGATTTCGCCTACAACACCGCCGGCGCCACCGCGATCTTCGACGGCCATCCGCTGGAGCGGCGCTTCCGCGACATTCACACCGTGACCCAGCAATTGCAGGGCCGCTTCAGCCATTTCGAGACCGTCGGCGCCTGGATGCTGGGCGTCGATGCCGACCTCGGCTTCGTTTAACCCGATTTCTCAAGGAGAAGAACCATGCCATTGGGCGGACTACAGCATTACACCATCGAGCCGCAGGATCTGGAGAAGACCAAGACGTTCTATTGCGATGTGCTCGGGCTCGAGAACGGCGAACGGCCGCCGCTCGATTTCCCCGGCTACTGGCTCTATTCCGGCGGCCAGGCCACCGTCCATCTGATGGGCACCCGCAAGCCGCGCGACGGCATCGTGGTGCGCGGCACCGAGAAGAAATATGAGGACACCGGCCGCCTCGACCACATCGCCTTTGCTGCCAGCGACGTCGAGGCCGTGCGCAAGCGCCTGCAGTCGAAGAACGTCACCTTCCGTGAGCAGATCGTGCCGCGCACCGGCGACACCCAGATATTCCTCTACGATCCGGACGGCGTCGGTGTGGAGCTGAACTTCCCGAAGAGCTAAGCGCCGGCGTTTCCGGATCGCGGGTTGCCGGCATAGCGTCCGAAGGACATCGCCGCTTTTGCGCGCCGATGTCCCGGTCATTGACGGCTCAATCCGCGCTGGCCTCAGGCGCTGTGGATGGTTCCCGACAAGGCCCTGACTCGGCCATCACTCGGGCGTGATCCGGTCCGTTTTTCTTCAACATTGAATGACGAATTAACCGGGCCGCGCCGCTGCGGCAGAATAGCCGGGTGCTGCGCCTTTAACCTACCCCAGGGCTTGGTGGCCCGGCTATTCCTCCCCACTGGCCGGCGAGATTTCCTCAGTCGAGCCCGCGTTCGTGGCTCAGGCGGACCATTTCGTTGATGAAGATTTGTTTCTGCTTGTCGTCGAGGCTGGCAAACAGCGGCTCGGCTGCGTCGGCAACGCCGCGCTGATCGACCGCCCGGTCATTGAGGAACTGGGCCTCGTTGCGCATCTGTTCGATAATGTCATCCGGCGGATCGCGCTGCGCCCGCGCGATGCGCAGGTTGAGGCGGTCGGCGCCGTTGTGGCCGAGATAGTGCATCGCACTGTTGAAGCCGGCCCAGTTCTTCTCCTGCTCCGGCGTCAGGTTGAGCTCCTTCTTGATCCGTTCGATGTTGGCGTCGCTGTTGGCGACGATCTGTTCGGCCGTCAGCTGCGGCGCGCCGGCCTGGGTCAGCACGGTCGGTGCCTGCTTCGCGCCCTTGTCCTTGGCGGCAGCCTTGGCCGACTTGGTGGCCTTGGCGCCGGCCGCCGGGGCCTGCGCGTTCTTGCCGCTGCCGGCATTGGGGTTGGCGCTGTTGCCATTGTTGCCGGTCAACACCCCGGTCACGCCGGTCACCACCCCGACAACGCCGCCGATGGCTCCGCCGAGGACGCCGCCGACCGGCCCGGCGGCCTTGTTGCCCTCGCGCGCACCCTTTTCGACGCCCTGCACGATCTGCGCATCGACCCGATGAGGCGCTGCGAGCAACGTGACGGTGGCGGCCCCAACCGCGGCGCACAATCTCCATTGCGCTCGCAGCTTCGCTACCGGGATGAGCATGATCGGGTCTCCATGATCGGTGGTGGATTGCGGAATTGATGCGGGAGCAGGTTTGACGAATCCGGACTTTAGCGTTTCCGGCTTCGGCAAGTCTATCGGCCGCACCGGGCATCACCACGGCGGAACAGAGTTCGCTAAGGCTCGACCGGAAAGCTGCGGCTCAACCGCGCACCGCCTCCGACCTTGTCTGCGTCACCCCCCGCGTGCGTCGCAGCATGATCGCAAGACGCGCGGCAAACCGCCGGCAACTGCAATGATGCGAACGACACTGCCTGCTATTTGACCACAACGTTAGTTCTAGTTGGCATCAGCATCTCGTTTCTCGACAGATGCCGGCAATTCTGTTCTGATCGGTGTCAACGCAATCCCGCGACGTCGCGCAAACGCGACGCACAAAAACAACAACGGGATTCAAAAAAGCCTTTTGTCCGTTGGCTACCAGGGAGGGAATGCCATGTCACGGAAGAAGCTCTCGCGCCGAGAATTCGTCGCAGCGACAGCGCTGTCATCGGCCGCGCTGATTACAGCCCCCTACGTGCGTGGCGCCTACGCAGCCGGAAAGCTCTCGATGGGCTTCTGGGATCACTGGGTGCCCGGCGCGAACAGTGCGTCCACCGAGCTGGTCAATGAATGGGCTGCCAAGGAGAAAGTCGAGGTCCAGATCGACTACATCACCAGCCAGGGCAACAAGAACATCGTCACCATCGCCGCCGAGGCGCAGGCGAAATCCGGTCACGATATCTTCCAGATGCCGACATGGTGGCCGCAGGCCAACGCCGAGCTGCTCGAGCCGGTCAACGACATCATGGATCCGCTCATCAAGCTGAACGGCGATGTCAATGGCACGGTGAAATATCTCGGCCAGGCCGGCGGCAAATGGCTCGGCGTTCCCGCCAGCGTCGGCAGCCAGATCAAGGGTCCCTGCTCACGCATCGACCTGATGAAGAAACATGCCAACATCGACGTGCAGGAGATGTATCCGGCCGGCAGCGAGCCGAAAGCCGATAACTGGACCCTCGATACGTTCCTCAAGGCAGCCGAAGCCTGCCACAAGGCCGGATTCCCGTTCGGTATCGGCCTCGGCGAAACCAGCGACAGCGTCGACACCGCCGGCGCGATCTTCCAGTCGTTCGGCGCGCAGCTGGTCGATGCCAAGGGCAACCTCACCGTCAAGACCGATGCGGTGCGCCAGGCCCTCGACTACTACAAGAAGCTGCTCGCCTTCCTGCCGCCCGACGTGTCGGCATGGGACGACGCTTCCAACAACAAGTGGCTGGTTGCCGGCAAGGGCGCGATGATCCTGAATCCGCCGAGCGCATGGGCGGTCGCCAAGCGCGATGCTCCGCAAGTCGCGGAGCAGTGCTGGACGCACGGGTTCCCGGCCGGGCCGAAGGGACGCTTCGCGCCCTATCTGCCGTTCTTCTGGTCGATCTGGTCGTTCTCGAAGAACAAGGAGGCGGCCAAGAGCCTGCTGTCCCACCTGTCGCAACCCGCATCGATCGAGAAGATGGTGGTCGCAAGCGGCGGCTATGACCTGCCGGCCTACGAAAAGCTCACGACCTTGAAGGTCTGGGCGGAGCAAACGCCGCCAAAGGGGACGCTCTACCACTATCCGAACCCCTACAAGCACCAGACGCTATCGATTGCGGCCTCGCCCGCGCCGCCCAAGATCGCGCAGCAGATCTACTTCCAGGCCACGCTGACCAAGATGTGCCTGCGGTACTACCAGGGTGAAAGCATGGAAAAGACGCTCGCCTGGGCCGAGGGCGAGTGCGAAGGCTTCATGCGAAGCTGACGACAAGCGAGGTCTCGCGCGACCATCCGTTGGCCGCGCGAGGCTCCGTCTTCACTGATCGGCCGCCGAACCGGCGCGCTGTGCAACCAACCCGCGCGAGGGACCTGCGTTATGGTTGATGTCGCATTCCAATCCAACCGCGCAGCCGCTGCCCAGTCGGGACGAAGGCGCGTCGGCCTGCGCAACGCGCTGCGGCGCAAGTCGATGGCCGCATTCCTGATGACATTGCCGCTGATCCTCCTGATCGCGATCCTGGTGCTCTACCCGGCCCTCTACTCCTTGCACCTCGCGACGCTGAACAAGGCGATGACGAAGTTCGTCGGGTTCGGCAATTTCGAGTTCCTGTTCAAGCGCGACACCTTCTGGCTGGTGGTCAAGCAATCCTGCATTTTCGCGATCTCGGCGGTGATCTTCAAAGCCCTGATCGGCTTCATCGTCGCGCATTTCGTGCACAACGTACCCGCCAACAAGCAGCGCAAGTGGCGCGGCATGCTGCTGGTGCCGTGGGTGATCCCGCCGGCGATGAGCACGCTGGCGTGGCTCTGGTTGTTCGACCCCTCCTACAGCGCCTTCAACTACACGCTTTCCTTCTTCGGCATCGGGCCGATCCCGTGGACCGGCGATGCGATGTGGGCGCGCTTCTCGGTGATCCTGGTCAACGTCTGGTACGGCGCGCCGTTCTTCATGATCATGTATCTGGCGGCGTTGAAATCGGTGCCCGACCAGCTTTATGAGGCGGCTGCGATCGACGGCGCCAATTGGTGGCAGCGCATTTGGTACGTGACCCTGCCGATGATGCGCAACATCATCGCGATCACGACGTTGTTCTCGCTGATCGTGACCTTCGCCAATTTCGACATCGTGCGTATCCTGACCGCAGGCGGGCCGCTCGACCACACCCATATCTTCGCCACCTGGGCGTTCCGCGTCGGTATCGAGGGCAGCGATGTGCCGCTCGGCGCCAGCGTTTCGCTGTTCATGGTGCCGATCCTCGCGGTCGCGGCGATCTTCATCCTGCGCGACATCACCAAACGCGGGAACGAAGCCTGATGAGCTCGCTGACGATCGACAAGTCCGGACCGACCCGCAAGGTCAAGTACGGCAGCATGAGCCGCGACCGCGCCTGGGCGCTACGCTGGTCCTATTTCTTCCTGGTGCTGTTTGCGATCTTCTCGCTGACGCCGCCGATCTACATGCTGATCACCTCGCTGAAGAGCAGCGCCGAGATCTCGGCCGCGACCAATCCGTGGTGGGTCTATCATCCGACCCTCAGCAACTACATCGAGCTCCTGACCTCGAACCAGTTCCTGCGCTTTTTCTGGAATTCGGCCTGGGTCTCGATCATCGTGGTCACCATCACGATGCTGATCAGCGTGCCGGCGGCCTTCGCGCTGGCGCGGATGAAATTCTGGGGCTCGGCGACGCTCGCCACCGGCGTGTTCCTCACCTATCTCATTCCGGACAGCCTGCTGTTCATTCCGCTGTTCAAGATGTTCGCCGTGTTCGGCGACTGGACCGGCATCCAGCTCGTCAATCGCTGGTACGTGCTGCTGTTCATCTACCCGACGCTGACGGTGCCGTTCTGCACCTGGATCATGATCGGCTATTTCGCCTCGATCCCGAAGGAGCTCGACGAAGCGGCGATCATCGACGGCGCGAGCTGGTTCCAGACGCTGACGCGGATCTTCATCCCGGTCGCGCTGCCCGGCCTGATCGCGGCCACGATCTTCGCCTTCACCGTCTCCTGGGCTCAGTTCCTCTATCCGCTGGTGTTCACGACATCGACCGATCAGCTGGTGCTGCCGGTCGGCATCATCACGACCCTGATCAAGGGGGACGTCTTCAACTGGGGACAGATCATGACCGGCGCCCTGCTCGGCGCCGCGCCGCCGCTGATCATCTATGCCTTCCTGATGGACTACTACATTGCCGGCCTGACCGCCGGTGCGACAAAGGGTTGAACTTATGGCTGATGTCAGTTTGCGGAAGGTTGTGAAGCGTTACGATGAGGTCGAGGCGGTGCGCGGCATCGACCTTGATATCGCCGACCATGAGTTCGTGGTGCTGGTCGGGCCGAGCGGCTGCGGCAAGTCGACGACGCTGCGGATGATCGCCGGCCTCGAGGACATTTCCGACGGCGACATCATGATCGGCGGCGACGTCGTCAACGACGTGCCGCCGAAGGACCGCGACATCGCGATGGTGTTCCAGAACTATGCGCTCTATCCGCACATGACCGTTGCCGAGAACATGTCGTTCGGTCTGCGGCTGAAGCACTATCCCAAGGCCGAGATCAAGAGCCGGGTCACCGAGGCCGCCCGCATGCTCGACATCACCGACCTGATCGACCGCAAGCCGAAGCAGCTCTCCGGCGGCCAGCGCCAGCGCGTCGCGATGGGACGGGCGATCGTGCGCAATCCGAAGGTGTTCCTGTTCGACGAGCCGCTCTCCAACCTCGACGCCAAGCTGCGCGTGCAGATGCGGATCGAGATCAAGAAGGTGCATCAGAAGGTCCGCACCACGACGGTCTACGTCACCCACGACCAGGTCGAGGCGATGACGCTCGCCGACCGCGTCGTGGTGATGAATCACGGCAGGATCGAGCAGATCGGCACGCCCAACGAGCTCTACCACAAGCCGGCGACCCGGTTCGTCGCCAGCTTCATCGGCTCGCCCGCGATGAATTTCGTGCCCTGTCGGCTCGAGGACACCGGCGGAAAGCTCAACGTGCGACTGACCGATCGCCTCACCTTCGCGCTGCCGCCGGCACGCGCCGCCCGCTACCAGGCTCTCTCCCGCACCGACAAGCTGTTGCTGGGCATCCGGCCCGAGCACGTCATGGAGGCGCGGCCGCATGCCGATCCGGGCGTCGAGCCGTTCGACGCCATGCTCGACGTCACCGAGCCGATGGGGATGGAGACTCTGGTCTATTTCACGCTCGAGGGCACCCAGGTCTGCGGCCGGGTCAATCCCAATGCCGGCGCGCAGGATGGCACCCCGCTCCGATTGGCTGTGGACCTCAACAATATGCATTTGCTAAACGAGGTGACCGGCGCCGTCCTTTGACGGCGCACAAGAAACCTCAAGGGCAGGAAATGGCCACCAACAAGAAGAAGATCTTCATCACCCAGACTCTGTCTCCGGGGGCACGGGTGCTCCTCAAGGAGCGGGACGACGTAGAACTCATCGAATTTCCCAACCTGATCTCCGCCAAGGACTTTCAGACCATGCTCGAGCAGCATGCGCCGGTCCATGGCGTGGCGCTCGGCGCAACCCGCTTCGGCGAGGCGGAGCTGGAGGCGTCCAAGGGCATGATGGTGGTGACCCGGATCGGTGTCGGCTATGACGCCGTCGACGTTCCGGCGCTGTCGCGCCGCAAGGTGCCGCTGATGGTCGCAGGCACCGCGAACTCGCCGTCGGTCGCCGAACAAGCCTTGTTCATGATGCTGACTCTGGCCAAGCGCGCGCAGGAAATGCACACGATGGTCAAGGATGGCACCTGGGCGAGCCGGCTCGGCGTGCTTCCGTTCGACCTCTACGGCAAGACCGTGCTGATCGTTGGCTTCGGCCGCATCGGCTCCCGCACCGCCAAGCGCTGCCTCGCCATGGAAATGAACGTGCTGGTCTACGATCCCTACAAGCCCGCCAGCGAGATTACCGCAGCGGGCTGCGAGGCCGTGCCGAGCCTCGAAGCGGCGCTGCCGCGGGCGGATTTCGTCACGATCCATTGCCCGAAGAATCCCGAAACGGTCGGGCTGTTCAACGCCGCGCGGATCAGGCTGATGAAGCCGACCGCCTATCTCATCAACACCGCCCGCGGCGGCATCGTCGACGAGAAGGCGCTGCACGACGCGCTGGTGTCGGGCAAGCTCGCCGGCGCTGGCCTCGACGTGTTCGAGGTCGAGCCGCCGCCGGTCGGCCAACCCCTGCACACTTTGCCCAACGTGATCATGGCGCCGCACGTCGCCGGCGTCACGGTCGAGGCCGTCGATCGCATGAGCGAGCAGACCGCACGCAATATCCTGAGCGTGCTGGATGGCAATCCGCTGCGCCAGAACGTGATCAACCAGGACGTCCTCGGCTGAGCTTTCAGCCTTCCTCGTTTGCGCCGCGGCCGATCCGAAAAGATCGGCCCGGCGATGCGGAGTACCCACATGGCTTTCAAGGAATTCGGCAACTACGATGCGGTCGGTCTCGCCGAGCTCGTCCGCAACAAGGACGTGACGCCGAAGGAGCTGCTTGACGAGGCGATCGCGCGCACTGCCGCCGTCGATCCCAAGATCAACGCAGTGGTCGTCAAGCACTACGACTACGCCGAGCGCCAGATCGCCAAGGGGCTGCCTGACGGTCCCTTCACCGGCGTGCCGTTCCTGCTCAAGGACCTCGATCTGCTCGAGGGCACACGCACCACGTCGGGTGCCAGCCTGCTGAAGGACTTCGTCGCCGATCACAACGGCACGCTGGCCCAGCGCTTCCTCGACGCCGGGCTTGCGATCTTCGGCAAGAGCTCGAGCCCAGAATTCGGCCTGATGCCGACGACCGAATCCCGCCTGTTCGGCCCGACCCGCAATCCCTGGAATCTCGACCATTCCTCCGGCGGCTCGTCCGGCGGCGCCGGGGCCGCGGTCGCGGCCCGCATCCTGCCCGTCGCGCATGCCAGCGACGGCGGCGGGTCGATCCGGATCCCCGCCTCCGCGTCCGGGGTGTTCGGCATGAAGCCGACGCGTGCCCGCAACCCCTGCGGGCCCGATCGCGGCGAAGGCTGGGGCGGCTTCTCGGTCGGCCACGTGCTCAGCATCAGCGTCCGCGACAGCGCGGTCATGATGGATGCGATCCACGGCCCGGAGCCGTCGAGCCTCTATGTCGCGCCGCCGCCGGAGCGACCGTTCTCGCAGGAAGTCGGCCGCGATCCCGGCCATTTGCGCATCAGCTTCACCGACAAGTCGCCCTACGGCGATGCCATCGATCCCGAGATCGCCGCGGCGGTGCGCGACATAGCCAAGCTGCTGGCGGGGCTCGGCCATCATGTCGAGGAGCGTGCGCCGCCGCTGGCGGCCGATCCCGCCGCGGTCATGACGACCATCGTCGGCGGCAACACGGCGCTGACCATCCGTCTGCTCGAGCAGCGCGTCGGGCGCACCCTGACGTCGGACGATGTCGAGCGGCTCACGCTCGCCAGCGCCCAGAATGCGACCAAGATGAACCCGGCCGACTACGTGGCCGCGCAGCTTGCAGCGTTCCAGATCTCGCGCGCGCTTGCGACCTTCTTCGAAGGTTGCGACATCTTCCTCAGCCCGACGCTGTGCGCGCCGCCGCTCCGCCTCGGCGAGCTGAACACGATGTCCGAGGACCTCGGCCACATCGCGCCGGTGCTGCGCCGCTACATGCCGGGCACCTCGATGTTCAACATGTCCGGACAGCCGGCGATGTCGGTGCCGCTGGCCTGGAACAAGGCCGGTCTGCCGCTCGGCATGATGTTCGCGGCCAAGCTCGGCGAGGAAGGACTGCTGTTCCGCCTGGCCGGCCAGCTCGAACAGGTCCGCCCCTGGAAGGACCGGCGTCCGCCGATTTGCGCGTAGGCCCCATCGAAGCGCCCGGGCTGACAAAGGCCAGTCACATCAGGTAGATAGGAATGGCGTCGGCGCGATTCCGCCAACGCCGAGCCTGGGAGACCGAACCGTGAGTGACCCGACCGACAATGCGCTCGCTGCAATCGCGAGCATTCTCGATCAGACGACGACACCTCCCGAGAAGGCCAAATCGTCTGACAAGACGGCGGATAAGGAAGCCGAGCCTGCCAAGGAGCCTCCGGTCTCCATCGCGATGCCGCCGCCCCTTCCGTCGTCAGTCGAAGTCGTATCAGTCGAGACCGTGTCCATCACGACCGTGTCCGTCGAGGCCGCGCCCGCCGAGCCGTCGGCGGTCGAGCCGCCTCCGATCGAGCAGCCCGAGCCGGTCGAACGGTCCGAGCCAAGCAAGGCTGAGGCAAGTGAACCGGAGCCAAGCGAACCGGAGCCGAGCGAGCCAGAAGCGGAGCCGGAGCCGATCCAGCCGCCGCCCCAACCGATCGAGGCCAATGGCTATTCCAGGTCCGGCCCAGGCCCGATGGCCGCGCTGCGCTTCCGCTGGACGGTGCGCCAGGACGGCGCCCAATATTATGTCGACGAGACCGTCGGCGCGGCATCGACCCCGCTCGTCAACGGCCCGATGGAGCGGGACGCCGCGATCAAATTCGTCGACGATCGTGAGGCCGAAGCGCGGCGGCGTTTCGAGCATTTCAAGCACGAGATGCTCAGCCGCACTGCGACCGTCAATCAGGCGAGCAAGGACAGCAACGAGGCCTGAGACGCGGTACGTGCCTTCGGGCATCGCAATCAAATGCGGATGGAGAAGACCTCGATGTTTCGCGCGCTGGCCGGCCTCGCCTTCGCCTTGCTCCTGTCCACCGCGCACGCGCAGCAGGCGCCGTCCCGGCTGGATGAGATCGTCAAGCGCGGCATCCTGCGGGTCGGCATGACCGGCGACTATTTGCCCTTCACCTATCTCGACAAGGAGACCAAGGCCTTCCGCGGCTTCGATGTCGACATGGCGCAGTCACTCGGCAAGGCGCTCGGCGTCAAGGTCGAGTTCGTGCCGACGTCGTGGCCGCAGATGACCAGGGATTTCGAGGCCAACGATTTCGACGTCGCGATGGGCGGCGTCTCCATCACCCTCGATCGGCAGAAGAAGGGTCTGTTCTCGACGCCGATCATGCGCGAGGGCAAGACGCCGATCGCGCGCTGTGCCGACAAGGGCAAGTTTGAGACGATCGCCGAGATCGACAAACCGGGCACCCGCGTGATCGTCAATCCCGGCGGCACCAATGAGCGCTTCGTGCGCGCCCATGTGAAAACCGCCGAGATCCGGGTCTTCAACGACAACACCAAAATCTTCGACGAGATCGCCAAGGGCGATGCCGACCTGATGATGACCGATGCATCCGAGACGCGCTATCAGCAGAAGCTGCATCCCGGCGTGCTGTGCGCCGTTCATCCCGACAAGCCGTTCGACTTCGCGGAAAAGGCCTACTGGATGCAGCGCGACGTCGCATTGAAGGCGTTCGTCGACCAATGGCTTCACATCGCACGCGAAGATGGCAGCTACGCGAAGATCTACGCCGCGTGGTTCGAATAGCCTGCGTCACGCTCATCATTTGAAGCGCACGGCCTGAAACCAGACCGCAATCCAGCGATTTGAACCTAAGCCGCAAGGATACGACTCATGTTCTGACCGTGATCTGGGACACGTTCAACGAGGTGGTCACCGGATAGCCTTGCGAACGGGTTCTCTGCACCGGAGGTCGAGATGAGAAAGCTACTGGCGATCGCCACGCTCGTGCTGGCGAGCACGGCCGCAGCGCAGGCGCAGTACACATTCGATTACGGCGGCCGCACCATTCACATCGATCCTGATCGCGGCACGGTTTCGATCCCCGGCGTCTACGACAATACTCCCCGCGGCACCAAGCGCGCCAAACGCGAGGACACCGAGCAGAAGCGCAAGGCTCCGAAGGAAGCCAACACGGACGCCAAGTCGGACACTAAGACGGACGCTAAGACGAATTCTCAGGCCGCGCCACCCGGCGCGCCAGCAGCGGCTGCTCCGCCACCCGTCGATCAGGCCGCCGTCCCGCCGGCGCCTGCCGCAACAACGACAGATCCGGCCAGCACGGGCGTTGCGGCCACGCCGCCGCCCGCGCCGCCAGCCGTCCAGCCAACTGCCGCGCCTGCTGCAAAGCCCACTACCGCTCCAACCGTCGGTGCCGCCTCGCCGAACGCTCCAGCGCCCAAGCCGCTCGCCAATCCCGTGCAAGCAGCGAATTCGCCGCTCGGCCTCTGGCTCACCGAAGAGAAGGAAGGCAAAATCCGCATCGAGCAATGCGGCGCCAATCTCTGTGGCTACGCCGTCGATAAGAAATCGAACGCCAACGGCGAACAGGTTCTGATCAACATGAAGCCGGGCAAGGATAAATGGAGCGGCCGCATCTTCGATCCGAACAGCGGCAGCACCTACGATTCCACCATCGCGATGAAGAGCCCGGACACGCTGCGCGTCCAGGGCTGTGCGTTCGGCGGCATGTTCTGCGGCGGCCAGACCTGGACGCGGGTGAATTGATTACGCTTGGATCGTAGCCCGGATGAAGCCAACGGGTCGCGCGAATGCGCGCCCGATGACAGACTCCGCGAAATCCGGGATTGTTACCGCAGGAGAGACCGCCCCGGATTGCGCTTCGCTCCATCCGGGCTGCGGTCTCCATCCGGGCTACGCATACGAAAAAGCCCCGCCTGACGAGCGGGGCTTTCATCTTTTGAACTGCTACGACGCTTCAGCCGACCTTGCCGTTGTATTCCTCGTCGGTGACGTGCTCCATCCAGGTCGAATAGACGCCATCGAGCGCCTCCTGCATGGCGATGTGGGTCATGCTGTTGTCCGGCGAGGCCCCATGCCAGTGCTTCTCGTTCGGCGGAATCCAGACCACATCGCCGGGACGAATCTCCCTGATCGGGCCGCCCTTGGCCTGCACGCGCCCGATGCCCGAGATCACGTACAGCGTCTGTCCGAGCGGATGGGTGTGCCAGGCGGTGCGTGCGCCGGGCTCGAACGACACGCGCGAGGCGTTGAGCCGCGCCGGCGCAGGCGCCATGTTGATCGGGTCCTGCAACACCGTGCCGGTAAAATTCTCCTTCGGCGCGCGGCGGGTCGGCCGCGAGCCGGAAACGTGGATGTCCATGGGGTTACCTCCCTTTCTTGACGCTATTTCTTGGTCGCGGCGTAGCGCGCCTTGGTCTCGGCATTCATCGGATACAGGCCGGGTAGCTGGGCGCCATTGTTCACCTCGTTGACGATCCAGGCTTCCATCCGTTCCTGCTCCGGCCCCTCGGCCAACACGTGATCGAGGAACGCCTGCGGGATCAGCACCGCGCCGTCCTGGTCGGCCACCACCACGTCGTTCGGGAATACGGCAACGCCGCCGCAGCCGATCGGTTCGCCCCAGCCGACGAAGGTCAGGCCTGCGACCGACGGCGGAGCGGCGTAGCCGTCGCACCACACCGGCAGGCCGGTGCCGAGCACGCCCTCGACGTCGCGCACCACGCCGTCGGTGATCAGCGCCGTCACCCCGCGCTTGACCATGCGAGCGCAGAGGATGTCGCCGAAAATGCCGGCATCGGTGATGCCCATGGCATCGACCACGGCAATGCAGCCCGCCGGCATCGCCTCGATCGCGGTGCGGGTCGAGATCGGCGACGACCAGGATTCCGGCGTCGCCAGATCCTCACGGGCCGGCACGAAGCGCAGCGTGAAGGCCGGTCCGACCAGCCGCTTCTGCCCCGGCTTCAGCGGCTTGGTGCCGCGCATCCAGATGTTGCGCAGGCCCTTCTTGAGCAGGACGGTGGTGATGGTGGCGGTGGACACGTGCGACAGCGTCGCGATCGCTTCGGCGGACAGTGACATCTGGAAAGCTTGCTCCGATGGGAGGAAAAGACCGGCGCATGTTGCCGGGCAAGGGCCTTGCGTCAAGGGCTGCGCGAAAAAGCTGCGATCATCCAAATTTATCGCCAGCATGCCGATTAATTTATTGAAGTTGCTGCATCATTTTGCACGAAGCGAATTCCGTTTTATCTCGAAACACGCTAGCTTGATGGCTGACGACAGCGCTTGACCCAATGGCCGAACCCTTAAGTCCTCCCCGCCTTTTGCCGAGTGGCGACAGCGCCATCACGGTGGAATTCAGCCGCACCATCGATGACGCCGCCAACCGGCGGGTGCTGGCGCTCGACCGCGTGATCGCTGCCGAGCCGATCGCCGGCATCACCGAGACCGTGCCGACCTACCGGTCGCTGCTGGTGCATTACGACCCCGTCCAGATCAGCTTCGATGCGCTCGGCGGGCAACTACTGGCACGCGCGGCCAAGGCGCCGCCGACCGAGACCGGAACGCGGCGCTGGCGGATTCCCGTGACCTATGGCGGCGAGCATGGCATCGATCTCGAGGACGTCGCGAAGGCGCTCAAAACCACGCCGGACGAGGTCGTGGCGCGCCATGTCGCCGGCGACTATCGGGTCGCCATGATCGGCTTCACGCCTGGCTGGTCCTATCTCAGCGGGCTGGAGACCTTCCTGCACATGCCGCGGCGCAAGGACCCGCGGCTGCTGACCCCGGCCGGCACCATTTCGATCGGCGGCATCCAGACCGGCGTGCAGTGCCTGGCCGGCCCGAGCGGCTGGCACCTGCTCGGCCGCACGCCAGTGAGGACCTACCAGTTGCATCGCGATCCGACCTTCCTGCTGGAGCCGGGCGATGCCATCACCTTCACCGCGATCGACGCCAAGACCTTTGCCGAACAGGACCGCGCCGCCGAGGCCGGCGAGTTCGTCGCTGAACTGGTGACGCCATGAGCAAGCTCGTCGTCACCTCGATCGGCCCGGCAAGCTCGGTGCAGGACGGCGGACGTCCGGGCTCGCAGCGCTACGGCCTGACGCCGAGCGGCGCGATGGACCGCCTTTCGCTGGCGGCCGCCAACACGCTGGTCGGCAATGAGCTGTACGCTGCCGCGGTGGAGATCGGCCCGTTCGGCGCCAGCTTCACCGCGCGCGGCGGTACGGTGCGCGTCGGGCTCGCCGGCGCGTCGCGCAATGCCGATATCGGCGGCCGGCCGGTCGCGTTCGACAGCTCGGCAACGATCGCCGAAGGTGAGACGCTCACTCTCGGCTTCGCGCGCGGCGGCTCGTTCAGCTATCTCGCGATCGAGCACGGCATCGAGGGCGAGCCGATGTTCGGCAGCCTCGCCGTCAACGCCCGCGCCGGGCTCGGCAGCCCCTACCCGCGGCCGCTGCAAAGCGGCGACGGGTTGACGACGCAGGCTGCAAGCGGCGCGCCCGAACGCCGCATCGAAATGCCGGCCGCGACCGATGCGCCGATCCGCATCGTGTTCGGCCCGCAGGACGACGAGTTCGCCGAGGACAACAAGAAACTGTTGGTCGACAGCGAGTGGAAGATCTCGGCGACCAGCGACCGCATGGGCTATCGCCTCGAAGGTCCCGTCATCAAGCATCTCGACGGCCACAACATCGTCTCCGACGGCACCGTGAACGGCAGCATCCAGGTGCCCGGCAACGGGCAGCCGATCGTGCTGATGCCGGACCGCGGCACCAGCGGCGGCTATCCGAAGATCGCAACCGTGATCACGGCCGATTTCGGCCGCTTCGCGCAGATCTCGGCCGGCCGGCCGTTCCGCTTCAAGGCGGTGACGATGGCGGAAGCGCAGGCCGAGGCGATCAAGTTCCACGAGCTGCTGCGTTCCCTGCCCGACCGCCTCCGTGGCATTGAGGATTTTGGCCTCAACATCGAAGCGCTGCGGGATGCGAATGTCGCGGGTCAGGCCGTCAACGCCGTCGATGTGTCGACCTGGCAAGTTGCGCTACCCTGAATCTGTACAACAACAGACGGATCGATCGTCATGACCTCAACCATCGACCTCAATTGCGATCTCGGCGAAAGCTTTGGCCCCTGGGAAATGGGCAATGATGCCGCAATGATCGAGCTTGCGACCTCGGTCAACGTCGCCTGCGGCTTTCATGCCGGCGACGCCGACATCATGCGCAAGACGGTCGAGCTGGCGAAGGCGCGTGGCGTCAGCGTCGGCGCCCATCCCGGCTATCGCGATCTGCACGGCTTTGGCCGCCGCCCGATGCCGGGACTGACGTCCTCGGAGATCGAGAACCTGATCGCCTATCAGATCGGCGCGCTGCAGGCGATCGCGACCGCGGCCGGCCACAAGGTCACCCATGTGAAGGCGCATGGCGCGATTTCCAACGTCGCTTGCGAGGACGACATGACTGCACGAGCGATCGCCAATGCGATCAAGGCAGTCGACCCCAATCTCATCTTCGTGGTGCTCGCCAACTCAAAGCTGGTGCGCGCAGGTGAAGCGGCAAATCTGCGGATGGCGCATGAGGTGTTCGCCGACCGCGCCTATGAGGACGATGGCAACCTGGTGTCGCGCAAGAAGCCCGGCGCGGTGCTGCACGATCCCAAGGCGATTGCCGATCGTGTGGTGCGGATGGTGCAGGACGGTGCCGTCGTCTCGGTCACCGGCAAGGTGATCAAGATGCAGACCGATACCGTTTGTATCCACGGCGACACGCGTGGTGCCGTCGAGATCGCGCGCGGCCTGCGCGAGGCGCTGAAACAGGCGGGCATCACCGTTGCGCCGTTCAAGACCGCGTACTAAGCCGCGAACGCATTGATCAAAAAAAGGGCCGGCCGCCGCGCCGGCCCTTTTAGATTTCGTTAAGAGTCTTCTTAAACCCAAACTTGCCGTTTGATTGCTAGGTGCAGCTTCCGAGCCTTTGATTGTCCTCTTAGGAAATTGGGTACGAAAGCATGTTCCGCACCAGCCTCTCCTTCACCATCGCCGCGGTTGCTACCGCCGCCTTCACCAGCGCGGCATCCGCCGGCTGCTACAGCTGCTATACGCCGCCGCCGCAGCCGTGCACGACCTGCTATCAGGTGCAGAGCGTGCCGCCGCAGTATCGCACGGTGCAGGAGACCGTCATGGTGGCGCCGGGCCGCGTCGTCGCGCATCGCACGCCGGCACAGTATCGCACCGTGATGGTGCCGAAGACGGTGATGGTCGCGCCCGAAGGCGTCGCCTATGAGCGCATCGCGCCGCAATACGCCACGCAGGAGCGCACCGAAATGGTCTCGCCGGGCTATTCCTACTACGCGCCGGTTCAGCCGACCTGCAGCACCTGCGGTGGCGGCTACGGCTACGGATATGGTCGCGGCTACGGCTACTGAGCCGTCAGCATCCAGCCAACACGAAGCCGCCGCCTGAGGATATCAGACGGCGGCTCTTGAATTTTCCGAAGGGTTCAGAACGGGTGGACGGACAGCGTGCCGAACACGATGGCCGCGATCACCGCAAATGCGCTGTAGAACGCCGCCGTGTGAATTCCGGTCCCGGACTTCCGTGAAATGTGTCGCGCGTAAAGGTGCAGGCGGGCCTCCGCCGATAGCTCGCGCATGGTCGATCTCCAACGCGCCATTCTCGACCATATGGAATATCGTTCGCGTCCGGATTCAAGCGGGCGGCAAAAATAGCGATGCCGCCGCCTCCGGGAACTCGGTTCCGAGAGGAATATTCCTTCTCGTGCGCTCGGCCGAGAATCCTATTCGCCGCAATTCGAGGCGTCGGGAACCCGCAGCAGTCCCGCAAGAACCGAAAATCTCGAAAACAACCCCATACAAAGTAGCCGGAGGTGGATAGTCGAGGCGCTGCCGCTGCCGCGCCCGTTGCCCATCCTTGTCCCAGCAACAGGACGCACCGGTCGTGCACGAGCCGGCCGGAAGCGGCCGCTCCGTCACGCTCAGGCCTTCCAGCGCCCGATCTTGAACGCCGCCAGATGCCCCGGAACGTCGCCCGGGTCGAACGGCGGGCCGGCGAACGCCCCGATGGCGCTGGAGGCGCCGGCCGGGCGACCCGATGCGGCGTCGTAGAGGTCGGGCCTGAACACGGCCATGGCGGTCTTCAGCGCCTCCGGCCGGTACGGCGTTTGGCCCCAGCGAACCATCTGCGCATAGAGCCAGGCCGCCTGCCCCGGATCAGGCCGCGCCGCAGCCTCGCGCCCGACGAGCAAATAGCGATTGCTCTCGCGCATGGTGCCGTCGGGCGAAATCTTCAGGTGGCCATCGAGCGTGCGCTGGATGACGCTGGCATCGACACCAATCCGCTCGGGCTGCGCCAGGATGCCCGCGACCTCGGACCGGGTCTCGGGCCGCTCGATGAACTCCACGGCGCGCAGATGTGCACGCACCAGCGCCGCCACGGTGTCGGGATGCTTCTCCGACCAGCTCTGCCGCAGAGCCAATACCTTTTCCACCGCGCTGAGCAGGATGTCGGAGACGAAATGCAGGATGTGGCCGATGCCGAGATCGACCGCGATCGAATTCCAGGGTGCGCCGACGCAAAACGCGTCGACATGGCCGTTGGCGAGACTGTCGACCATGTAGGGCGGCGGCAGCACCACGAGTTGGACATCCTCATCGGGATCGACGCCGCCGGCGGCCATCCAGAACCGCAACTGGTAATTGTGGGTCGAGAACGGGAAGGTCATGCCGAAGGTCAGCGGCTCTGCCCCGCTCTTCCGCCGCTTGGCCACCACGCGGGCGAGCGCCTGTGCGGTTGCCATCGGATCGAAGCGGTCGCCGTCGATCTCTTCCATCAGCGCGGCGTGCAGCGCCGGCGATACCGTGATGGCATTGCCGTTGAGCCCGAGGTTGAAGGGCGCCGCGATCGGCACCTTGACGTGACCGAGCCCGAGGCTCGAGGCGATCGCCACCGGCGCCAACAGATGAGCGGCGTCGAACAGGCCGATATTGAGCTTGTCGCGGACGTTCGACCACGACACTTCCCGCACCAGCGTGACGTCGAGGCCTTCGGACGCGGCAAATCCCTTGTCGACGGCAACGATCAGCGCGGCAGCGTCGACCAGCGGAATGAACCCGATGCGCAATGGTGTGGTCATTTCAGGAGCTCCGACGCCGTCAGGATCGATTGCGCGATCTCTCCGATCTTCTTTTTCTCGCGCATCGCGGTCGAGCGCATCAGCACGTAGGCCTCCTCCTCGGTCAGCCCCTTCACCTTCATCAGGATGCCCTTGGCGCGATCGATCACCTTGCGCTCCTCCAGCGCGTGCTTGGTGCGGTCGAGCTCGTCCTGCAACTTGGCGAAGGCATTGAAGCGGGAGACGCACAGATCGAGGATCGGCTTCATCCGCTCCTTCTTGAGACCATCGACGATGTAGGCGGAGACGCCCGCCTCGACCGAGGCCTGGATCGAGGCGGCGTCGCTCTGGTCGACGAACATCGCGATCGGCCGGCGGACCGCGCGGCTGACCTGGAACATTTGTTCCAGCACGTCGCGACTGGGGTTCTCGAGGTCGATGACGATGATCTCGGGGTCGAGCGCATAGATTCGCGAGAGCAGGCTCTGCATCTCGCTGATATGCACGACATCCGTATACCCGGCCTCCCGCAGTCCCTCCTCCAGGATGGCCGCTCGGATCGGGCTCTCGTCGACTATGACGATCTTGGGAGACGATTCAGCGCTCATCGACAACTCTTAAGGCCCGGCAGATGCATCCATATCATGCCGGAAGCCCCGGGAAAGGGTTGTAATTCTCGGCAATTGGGACTAGCTCCTGCCCATTCATCAGGCAGATCAGAGATATGCAAGAGGCCGCCGCGCCGAAAGTGAGCTTTGTGTCCTTGGGGTGCCCCAAGGCGCTGGTCGATTCCGAGCGCATCATCACCCGGCTGCGCGCGGAAGGCTATGAGCTGGCGCGCAAGCATGACGGCGCCGACATCGTCATCGTCAACACCTGCGGCTTTCTCGACAGCGCCAAGCAGGAATCGCTCGCCGCGATCGGCGAGGCCATGGCCGAGAACGGCAAGGTCATCGTCACCGGCTGCATGGGCGCCGAGCCAGAGCAGATCGAGAGCGCCTATCCCGGCGTGCTCTCGATCACGGGGCCACAGCAATATGAAAGCGTGCTGGACGCCGTGCATCGCGCGCTGCCGCCGGCGCACAACCCGCATATCGACCTGGTGCCGCCGCAGGGCGTCAAGCTGACGCCGCGGCACTACGCGTATTTGAAGATTTCCGAAGGCTGCAACAACCGCTGCAGCTTCTGCATCATCCCGAAGCTGCGCGGCGATCTGGTGTCGCGGCCTGCCAATGACGTGCTGCGCGAGGCCGAGAAGCTGGTGAAGGCCGGCGTCAAGGAATTGCTCGTCATTTCCCAGGACACCTCGGCCTATGGCGTCGACCTGAAATACGCCGAGAGTCCCTGGCAGGACCGCAGCGTCCGCGCAAAATTCTTCGATCTCGCCAAGGAGCTCGGCGAGCTCGGCGCCTGGGTGCGGCTGCAATATGTCTACCCCTACCCGCATGTCGACGAGGTCATCGGCCTGATGACCGAGGGCAAGGTGCTGCCCTATCTTGACATCCCCTTCCAGCATGCGAGCCCGGACGTGCTGCGCGCGATGAAGCGCCCGGCTGCGCAGGAGAAGACGCTGGCACGCATCCAGAAGTGGCGCGAGCAGTGCCCCGAGCTGACGCTGCGCTCGACCTTCATCGTCGGTTTCCCCGGCGAGACCGATTCCGACTTCGCCTATCTGCTCGACTGGCTCGATGAAGCCGGAATCGATCGCCTCGGCTGCTTCAAATACGAGCCGGTTGCCGGCGCCGCGTCGAATGCGATCGGCAATGCCGTGCCCGACGAGGTCCAGCAGGAGCGCTGGAATGCGCTGATGGCGCGGCAGCAGAAGATCTCCGCGAGGCGCCTGAAGCGCAAGGTCGGCACCCGCCAGCAGGTTATCATCGACGAGGTCGGCCCAACGGTGGCGAAGGGCCGGTCAAAGGCCGATGCGCCGGAGATCGACGGCGCCGTCTACCTCACCAGCCGCCGTCCGCTCAAGGTCGGCGAGATCGTCACCGCCAAGATCGAGCGCTCCGACCAATACGACCTGCACGGCAGCGTCGCCGGATTCTGACGCTTGACATGTTCCGGCGTTCGGCTGTATGGGCCTGCGCCATGAAGCTGAACCGGACCCACCGCCGCGCCATCTGCCGTCGTCGCACCCGCGACGATGCTGGGCTGCGCCGTGTCCGACGCCATCGCTGATCCTATAAATCAGCCAAGGTTTTCGAGAAGGCCGCGCCCCCAAAGCGCGGCCTTCTCGTTTTTCGGCCTGCCCTTTCCCAATACCGACCCCAGAGGAGAACGACATGACCAACGCCACCCATCCGTTCGATGCGCTGATGGACATCACCGCTCGCCCCGAGGTCGTCTTCGTGCGCGGCGCCGGCTCGTATTTGTGGGACAGCAACCGCAACCGCTATCTCGATTTCGTGCAGGGCTGGGCCGTCAATCCCCTCGGCCACTCGCCAGTCATCGTTGCCGACGCGCTGGCCGCGCAGGCCAGGCGGCTGCTGACGCCAAGCCCGGCGTTCTACAACGAGCAGAGCCTGAAACTGGCGAAGTTGCTAGTCGACAACAGCTGCTTCGACCAGGTGTTCTTCGCCAACTCAGGCGCGGAGGCCAATGAAGGCGCGATCAAGCTCGCGCGCAAATATGGCACGAAGTACAAGAATGGCGCGCACGAGATCATCACCTTCGAAGGCGGCTTCCACGGCCGCACGCTCGCGACCATGTCGGCCTCGGGCAAGAAGGCGTTCGAGCCCCTGTTCGAGCCGAAGGTCCCGGGCTTCCGCAAGGCCAGGCTGAACGACATCGAGTCGGTGCGAAAGCTGATCTCGTCGTCGACGGTCGCGGTCATGCTGGAGCCGATCCAGGGCGAGGCCGGCGTCTGGCCCGCGACGGATGAATTCCTCAGGGAGTTGCGGGCGCTGACCCAGCAGCGCGGCCTGCTCTTGATCGTCGACGAGATTCAGACCGGCATCGGCCGGACCGGAAAGCTGTTCGGCTATCAGCACGCCGGGGTCGAGCCCGACATCATGACGCTCGGCAAGGGCATCGGCGGCGGCGTGCCGCTCGCGGCCCTGCTCGCGACCGAGCATGCCTCGTGCTTCGATCACGGCGACCAAGGCGGCACCTTCAACGGCAATCCGCTGATGTGCGCCGCAGGGCTTGCCGTGCTCGATCAGATCAGCAAGCCCGATTTCCTGAAATCGGTTGTCGATGCCGGCCTATTGCTCGAGCGCGAATTGCAGCGGCTGTCGTCGCGGCACGGTCTCGGCGAGATCAGGGGCCGCGGCCTCCTGCTGGCGCTCGACCTCAAGATTCCGATCGGCGCCGCCGTGGTTGCCGAGGCGTTCGCGGCCGGCGTGCTGATCAATTCGCCGCAGCCGGACGCGCTGCGCTTCATGCCGGCGCTCAACGTGACGCGGGAGGAGATTTCCCTTGTCATCGACTGCCTGGATACCGTGCTGACCAAGGTCGGCGCGGCGCGGCGGGTGGCGTAGCAATCGCCCAGTCGTTCCGGGGCGACGCGCAGCATCAAACCCGGAATCTCGAGATTCCCCGGTGCGCAATTGCGCACCTGAGGTTCACGCTTCGCGTGCCCCGGAATGACGATCTCTCTACGGCCGCAAAATTGCCGCGCCGGTGGTCGCCCGGCTCTCCAGATCGATATGCGCTTTGGCCGCGTCCTTGAGCGCATAGGCGTGGTTGATCGGCACGTGCAGCTTGCCGTTGATCACGGCGGCGAACAGCGTGTCGGCGCCTTCGAGCAACTCCTTGCGGGTGCCGACATAGTCGTTGAGCTTGGGCCGCGTCGCGAACAGCGAGCCGTGGTTGTTGAGTTCGGCAAGCGGGAACGGCGGCACCGGACCCGATGCGTTGCCGAAGGAGACGAACAGACCGCGCGGCCTGAGGCAGGACAGCGATCCCGGGAACGTGGTCTTGCCGACGCCGTCATAGACGACGTCGCAGAGCTCGCCGCGGCTGATCTGCTTGACGCGTTCGACGAAGTTCTCCTCGTTGTAGAGGATGACGTGATCGCAGCCATTGGCGAGCGCGAGATCGGCCTTCGCCTTCGAGCCGACGGTGCCGATGACATGCGCGCCAAGCGCCCGCGCCCACTGGCAGGCGAGCAGCCCGATGCCGCCCGCCGCGGCGTGGATCAGCACGCGATGGCCGTGCTCGACCTTGAAGGTCTTGTGCAGGAGATACCAGACCGTGAGGCCCTTCAGCATCAGCACGGCGCCCTGCTCGTAGGTGATATGGTCGGGCAGCTTGACGAGCTTGTCGGCCGGGATGACGCGCTCGGACGCGTAGCCGCCGAGATTGTAGTAGTAGGCGACGCGATCGCCGGGGTGGAAATTGGTCACGCCCGGCCCCACGGCCAACACCTCGCCTGCGGCCTCGTTGCCCGCGATGAACGGCAGGCCGGGCGCCTTGTAGAGGCCGGTGCGGAAATAGACGTCGATGAAGTTCAGACCGACCGCGTGCTGGCGGATCCGGATCTCGCCCGTCCCCGGGGCGCCCACCTCGACGTCCTCATAGGTCAGGACCTCCGGGCCCCCCACCTGGTGCACGCGCACAGCCTTGGTCATGTCGTCGCTCCCCTCAATATCAGCGTCAAGCGAGCGAATGCCATCGCGGCCGGCTTGTCAACCAAGCGGGCCGGAACCGGCCATGGCATGATCCGGAAAAGCGCGAAGCGGTCTTCCCGCGCGACAAACGCGCAGCGTTTGCGCGGAGACAATGCCGATTAGCGCGCCGGCTTCCTGCGGTTGCGCTTGGCCATGACGTTGAACGCCTCGACAGCGGCCGAGAAGGCGATCGCGAAATAGATATAGCCGCGCGGGATGTGGAATTTGAAGCCGTCGGCCACCAGCGCCACGCCGATCAGCACCAGGAAGGCCAGCGCCAGCATCTTGGTGGTCGGGTGCTCCGCGACAAAGCGCGCCACCGGTCCCGACGAGATGTACATGATGGCGCAGGCGATCACCACCGCCGCGATCATGATCTCGATGTCCTGCGCCATGCCGATCGCGGTGATGATCGAATCCAGCGAGAACACCAAGTCGATGATGATGATCTGCACGATCACCCAGAAGAACGCACTGGCGCTCGGCCTGTCGTCGGCTTCCCCCTCGCGCGCCTCGACCTCGCCGTGGATCTCGTGGGTCGCTTTCGCGATCAGGAACAGGCCGCCGCCGATCAGGATGATGTCGCGCCACGACAGCGCGACGTCCTTCACTGATATGACCGGTTGGGTCAGCCCGATCAGCCAGACCAGGATCGAGAGCAGCAGAATGCGGAACACCAGCGCCAGCAGCAGGCCGATCTGCCGCGCGCGCTTGGCCTGCGCGGGCGGGATCCGCGACACGATCACCGACAGGAAAATCACGTTGTCGATGCCGAGCACGATCTCGAGCGCAGTCAGCGTCAACAGCGCCGCCCAGGCTTCCGGGCTGGTGATCAATTGCATCATGCTCTGAAGGCTTTCATCCGGCGGATCACGGTATCGCTGCCGACGATGTAGACGGCGATGGCGCAGAGACCGAAAGTGATCGGCGCTCCGACCACGAAATCGTTGGCAAGCGTGTACATGCCGAGCAGCGCCCATGCGCCGAGCAGCCACAGCGTGAGCCAGCGCAGCCGCACCACACGCAGCGGATGCAGCACGTGGAACGGCGCGAAGGTCAGCACGATCAGGAGCGCGACCACGATCGTCGACAGCACCGGCGGCAGGTGCAGAAGGAACAGGTAGAACGCCGCCGCATTCCACAGCGCCGGGAAGCCGCGGAAATGGTTGTCATCGGCCTTCATGCGGCGGTCGGCGAAATACAGCGCGCTGGAGACCACGATGCCGATGCCGAGGATCGGCGCCGCCAGCGGCAGCAGCATGCCGCTCGCGGTGATCGCATAGGCCGGCACGAACACATAGGTAACGAAATCAACCACCAGGTCGAGCACCTCGCCCGACCAGTTCGGCTGCAGCCGCACTACGTCGAGACGGCGCGCCAGCGGGCCGTCGATCCCGTCGATGACCAGCGCGACCCCAAGCCAGGCGAACATGTTGGCCCAGTGCTCGCGCACCGCCTCCAGCATCGCCAGCAGCGCGACCCCGGCGCCCAGCGCCGTGAAAATATGAACGGAGAATGCGGCGGTCCGCATCCGTTCTGGCAACGCATCGGGCTGGCTCGAATGCTCCATCGGCCGAGTGCTATCAGGAATCGGAGCGGTTTGCATATGCGGTCTTGCGGCGTTCCGCCGCGCAAAGCGTTGGAAACTCTTGGTGGTTACCGATGGCTTGAAAATCGGGCCAAGCATGTCAAATGTCCTGGTATGACCGACAGCTCGCTGGATTATGACGTTATCGTAATAGGCGGCGGTCCGGCCGGATTGACGGCTGCGATTGCCCTTGCCGACGCAGGTGCACGGACCGCGCTGCTGGCGCGCCGCGCGCCCTATGCCGACAACCGGACCACCGCGCTGCTCGGTGCCTCGACCGATATCCTGGAGCGGCTGGACGTCTGGCGGCGCTGCAGCGACCGAGCGGCGGCGCTCAAGACCATGCGCCTCGTCGATGACACCGGCCGCCTGATCCGTGCGCCCGAGGTGCGCTTCTCGTCCGATGAGATCGGCCGCGAGCAGTTCGGCTTCAACATCGACAACCGCTCGCTGGTCGCGGCGCTCGAGGACCGCGCCGGCGAACTGTCCGCGCTGACGCGGTTCGACGATGAAGCCGCCTCGGTGCGGCCGGACGCTGCCGCGGTCACCGTGGTGACGCGTCAGGGCCAGTCGCTTCAGGCCCGGCTCGTGGTCGGTGCCGACGGGCGCAATTCATTGTCCCGCGAGGCCGCCGGCATCGAGGTGACAAGCCGCGAGCTCGGGCAGTCCGCCCTCACCTTCAACGTCACCCACACCCGGCCGCACCACAACATCTCTACCGAGTTCCACACCGAGCACGGCCCCTGCGTGTTCGTGCCGCTCAGCGGCAACCGAAGCAGCGTGGTCTGGGTCTCGGCGCCCAAGGAGGCCGAACGGCTGATGGCACTCGGCGACGACGAATTGTCCCTCGCCGCCGAGCGACAATCGCATTCCATCCTCGGCCGCATCGAGGTCCAGGGCGGCCGTCACGTGTTTCCGCTCGCCATCGAGCGGCCGCGGCAATTCGCCAAGAACCGGATCGCGCTGGTCGGGGAATCCGCCCATGTGCTGCCGCCGATCGGCGCGCAGGGTCTCAATATGGGACTGCGCGATGCCGCCGATATCGCCGAGATCACGGGTCAGGCGATCGGTCGTGGCGAAGATCCCGGCGCGCCCAATGTGCTGTCGCGCTACCAGGCGGCGCGGCGCCCCGATGTCGCCAGCCGGACCTGGGCGATCGATATCGCCAACCGGTCGCTGCTGAGTGATTTCCTCGGCATGCAGACGGCGCGCGCTGCCGGACTGCATCTGCTCGGCGCATTCGGCCCGTTGCGGCGCCTCGCGATGCGCGAAGGCCTCGCGCCGTCGTGGCGGCGGTGAGCAAAGCGTTTTCGAGCGAAGTGGGTACCGGTTCGCGTTAAGAAAACGCGTCAAATAAGAAGCGCGCCGATCAGGGAAACACCAGCCGTCCGCTCTGGATGAACCACATCACGCTGGTCAGCGTGACCACCGAGGCGAAGGTGCCGATCAGCACCGCGACCGACGCCGGCTCGATCCAGGTGTCGTTCTGCCGCGCGATCACGAACACGTTGAGCGCCGGCGGCAGTGAGGCCATCAGCACCGCCGTCGCAGCCCAAGGCTGCGCGAACGGGCCGAACAGCAGCATCAGGCCGAACGCCAGCAGCGGATGGATCAAAAGCTTGATCGCGACCACGCCCGGGACCTCCCACGGCACCCGCTCGAACGGCCGCAGCGCCACCGTGATGCCGAGCACGAACAGCGCCGTCGGCGCGGCGGCATTTTCCAGGAACTGGATGGTGCGATCGAGCGCGACCGGGATCGGGATGTGAAAGCCGGCGACCAGCGCCCCGAACACCGCCGACATGATCAGCGGGTTCTGCACGATCTGCCGCAGCACCACGCCGAGTGCGTGCAGCAGCGAGGGATGATCGCGGTCGGTGAGCTCGATCAGCAGCGGCACGATCGAGAACAGGAAGATGCTGTCGCAGCAGAAGATCAGCGCGGTCGGCGCCGCCGCCTTGGCACCGAGCACGGCGAGCGCGAGGCCGGGCCCCATATAGCCGATATTGCCGTAGGCGCCCGACAGGCCGGCCAGCGTCGCCTCGCGCAGCGTGAGCCCGCCGATCACCTTGCCCGCGACCATCGCCAGGAAGAATGCGAGCACGGTTCCGAGCGTGGTGGCGATCAGGAATGGCGGGTTGTTCAGCTCCGCAAACGGCGTCTTGGACATGATCCCGAACAGCAGCGCCGGCAACGAAACGTAAAGCAGGAAGAAATTCATCCAGGCGAGCCCGCTCTCGGGCAAACCCTTGGCCTTGCCGCACGCATAGCCGATGAAGATCAAGCCGAAATACGACAACGCCAGATTGAGGATATCGATCATTCTGAAAGTAGTTTCTCGGCCGGATTTCGGGTCGTTTTTGCAGAGCTGGAATCGGTAAAGCGTGGGCTAATTCGGACCTTAGCCCCTAGCATCGGCCACAATGTTGGTCTATCGACGAGCCATGATCAAAGCGCGCACCGCCAAGTTTCAGATCGGGCAGATCGTCCGTCACCGGGTGTTCTCCTTCCGGGGCGTGATTTTTGATATCGACCCGGAGTTCAACAACACCGAGGAATGGTGGCTGTCGATCCCCGAGGACATGCGGCCGCACAAGGACCAGCCGTTCTACCATCTGCTCGCGGAAAACTCGGAAACCGAATACGTCGCCTATGTCTCGGAGCAGAACCTCTTGCCCGACGAGTCCGGCGAGCCGATCCGGCATTCGCAGGTGGCGGAGATCTTCATCAAGGACAAATCGGGCGGCTACCGTCCGCGCAATCCGTCGCTGAACTGAGCTCCGGCGGCGGTCCGGCGAATGCCACGGCGTTCGCGCTGCCACGCTCACACACCCTCGCGCTTGGCCAAGACAACCGCGATCGCCCAGACCGCAAAGCCCGCCAGCGCCAGCCCCGCGCCGACCAGGCCGGTCGACGTCCAGCCGTAGCCGGCTGCGACCGCCATTCCGCCGAGCCACGGCCCCAGCGCATTGGCGACGTTAAAGGCGGAATGGTTGAGCGCCGCAGCGAGGCTCTGCGCCTCGCCCGCGACGTCCATCAGGCGGGTCTGCAGCACGGTGGCGAGCGCCCCGCCCAGACCGATCAGGAACACGTCGGCGGTCAGCGTCCAGAAATCTCCTGCCGCCAGCGGATAGAGCGCGAGCGTCGCCGCCGACCACAGCAGGAGCCCGCCCGCGGTTGCCATCAGCGCGCGGTCGGCGAAGCGCGGCACGATGATGTTGCCGGCGGTGAGGCCGGCGCCGAATACGCATAGCGTCACCGGCACCAGTGCGGGCGACGTGTGCGTCACCGCCAGCATGGTCGACGCCAGATAGGTGTAGACCGAGAACAGCCCGCCGAAACCGATGGCGCCGATAGCCAGCGTCAGCCAGACATGCTTGCGCCCGAGTGCCGACAGTTCGCGCAGCGGGCTCGCCTTGCTGCTGGCGGCATCGCGCGGGGCGAAGATCAGGACCAGCATCGCGGTCAAGAGCGCGAGGCCGGCGACGATCGCGAAGGCCCAGCGCCAGCCGATTGCCTGCCCGACCCCGTTGGCGAGCGGAACGCCGATCGTCGTCGCGATGGTGAGCCCCAGCAGCACGCGGCCGACGGCCGCCGTGCGCTTGTCCGTCGGGACCAGCGAGGCCGCGACCAGCATGGCGATGCCGAAATAGGCGCCGTGCGGCAGCCCCGCCAGGAAGCGCAGCGCCAGCATGGTGTGATAATCGGGCGCCAGCCCCGAAAGGCCGTTCATCAGCGCGAAGAAGCCCATCAGCACGATCAGCAGCGTCCGCCGGGTCATGCGCGCCGACAGCACCGCGATGACCGGCGCACCGACGACGACGCCGAGTGCGTAGGCGCTGATCGCGTGGCCCGCCTGGGGCTCACTGACGTGCAGGTCGTGGGCGAAGAACGGCAACAGGCTCATGGTCGCGAATTCGGCGATGCCGATCGCAAAGCCGCCCATCGCCAGCGCGAGATGGACGATGCCGGGATGAAACGTTCCGGGGACGTTGTCCTGGCTGACGCGAACGCCGGCATCGACCGAAGCACCGCCGGTCGGCTGCTCCCGAGGCCGGGAGCGCAGTTCCCGCCGCTGCGTGCTGACTTGCTGGGACATTGCGCGACTTCCATGGCTGCGAACGGCGGCCAGGATTCGCGGAAAGACCCACGCGCGCATTTGCGCATCGAAGGCGCTGTTCGCGCTTTCGTCTGGCCTCCCGTATCGGATTTATGATTGTGCTTCGACGCCGGACTTGTCCGGACGAGGCACCAACGATGCGCGCTCATCGCGCGACGCAATCGAAGCACCCTGCGGCGACCATCGCACACGATCTGCACGATCACCAGCGCAGCAGGCTGCCAGCAGCCAGTCTGTTTCGCATGACAAAAAAGGCGCCCTTCCGGGCGCCTTTTGATCGCGATGATCTCGCGCTTTCTTGAACGCGTGATTGAAGTGTTTACTTGGCCGCCGGGTTGGCCGGCGCCGGAGCCTGCGCGGAGCCACCGCCCGCGCCTTCCAGCTTCTTGCGCTGCTCTTCGGCGCGCTTCTGCAACTCTTCCTGCAGCTTCTTCGAGTTTTCCTCGAACACCTTCGGATCGGTCGGCGGGCCGTCATAGGCCTTGGCGAATTCGGTGTTGAGCGGCAGCGGCAGCGTCAGCGGCGCGCCGTTGGAATTGATCGCCTGGACCACGAGGTTCTGGCCCTTTTTCATGTTGGCGATCAGCTCGGGCGTTGCTTCATAGTCGGACATGCAGCCGTTCTGGAAGCAGATCACATAGGGCGCCTGCTGCGGCGGGTTGCCGTCGACGATGATGCGGGTGCCGTGCACGAGCTGCATGCCGAGCGGCAGCGTGACGCGCAGGATCTTCTTCGGCTCGCCTTCCGGCTCGATGATCACGGCGGCGATCACCGGCTGGCCGGACTCGATGCGGCCGTCCTTGCCGGTGAAGCAGACCTGCTTGGCGTTGGCTTCCTGGCCCTTCAGGCAGAACTTGGTCCAGGGGGCGTAGATCAGTTGGATCTGCTGATCCTGCGCCGGCGGCTGGCCGGCCGCAGCGGGCGGCTGGCCGGCGGCCGGTGCTTGGGCGGGCGCCTGGGCTGCCGGAGCCTTCGGAGCTGCCTTGGGTGCCGCCTTGGGCGCAGCCTTCGGTGCCGCAGGCGCCGGCGCTGCCGGCTGCTGGGCCTGAGCGGCAGGAACCAGGAGCGCTGCAGAGAATGCCGTCGCCGCCATCAGGGCGACAATTCGCCCATGCGGCCGGACCGGGGCGGCCAAGATACGGAAATTCATTGCGGAAAACCCTTTCTGAACGGAAGCCCGAAACCGCTGCAGGCGCCGACACATAGCCGTTTGGGCGGCTGTCTCCTAGTCAATTGAGGCGGATACGTGACAGGCGTTCCCGCCTTCGAATTGCACGCCTTCAATACAGCGGCGTGCGGAAAGATCAATGCCGACAAGCGTATTTGCGCCCATCTCGCGGCGAGTTTCAGCCGCCTGTGATAAACCTCCGGACGTGACGTTTCGCGAATCAAATCCGGCGCCTCACGCACGTGTTCCCGGGCACACTTGGCGCGCCGCATGGGCCGCCATCTGGCTGGCGTTGGGATTCCTGGGCTTGGGATTTCCGGTCTTGGGATTCCTGACGAGCGGGCTGGTCGCTGCGGCCGCCGCCGAGAGCCACGCGATCGCGATGCATGGCGCCCCCGCGCTGCCACCCGACTTTACCCACCTGCCCTACGCCAATCCCGACGCGTCCAAGGGCGGTCGCCTGGTTCAGGGCGTGATCGGCACCTTCGACAGTCTCAATCCCCTGATCATCAGGGGCGTCCCCGTGCAGCAGGTCAGGGGCTACGGCTATGAGCGCGGTTATGTCTACGAAAGCCTGATGGCGCGGGGCAATAACGAGCCGTTCACGCTGTACGGCCTGCTCGCGCGCAGCGTCGAGACCGACGACGCCAGAAGCTATGTGACATTCCACATCGATCCCCGCGCCCGCTTTTCGGATGGCCGGCCGGTGCTGGCCGACGACGTGTTGTTCTCGCTGGCGCTGCTGCGCGACCACGGCCGTCCAATGCACCGTCAGTATTATTCGAAAGTCGCAAAGGCCGAGGAGCTCGACCCGCTCACGGTCCGGTTCGATTTCGGCGGCGTGGCGGATCGCGAATTGCCGCTGATCCTCGGCCTGATGCCGATCCTGCCGCGGCACGCCATCGACCCCGAAAAATTCGAGGAAACCAGCTTGGCGCCGCCGATCGGGTCCGGCCCCTACCGCGTGACGGCGGTCAAGCCCGGCGCCAGCGTGACCTTCACGCGCGATCCCAATTATTGGGGCCGCGACCTGCCCATCAATTGCGGCCTCTGGAACTTCGACGAGATCAGGCTCGATTACTACCGCGAGGCCAACGGCATGTTCGAGGCCTTCAAGCGTGGCCTGTATGATTTCCGGACCGAGACCGAGCCGCTGCGCTGGCACGAAGGTTATGACTTCCCGGCGGCGCGCAACGGCGAGGTGATCCGCGACACCATCAAGATCGGCACGCCGCGGCCGTCCGAATTCCTGGTTTTCAACAGCCGGCGGCCGAAATTCGCCGACCTGCGGGTGCGTCAGGCACTGGCGATGCTGTTCGATTTCGAATGGGTCAACCGCAACTATTATTTCGGACTGTTCTCGCGCGCCGGCGGTTTCTTTGCGGGATCGGATCTGTCCGCCTATGGCCGCCCCGCCGACGATCGCGAGCGCGAGCTGCTCAAGCCATACCTGTCGCACATCCAGCCCGATATCCTCGACGGCCGCTATCGTCTGCCGGTCACCGACGGGTCGGGGCGCGACCGCGGCCTCCTGCGCACTGCGCTCGCGCTGCTCGCCGAGGCGGGCTACGCGCTCGACGGCACAGTCTTGAAGCAGCGCTCGACAGGGACGCCGCTGCGCATCGAGATCCTGGTGACGACGCGCGAGCATGAGCGGATCGCCCTCGCCTATCAGCGTGACCTGAAGCGAGCCGGCATCGAAGCCGCGGTGCGGGTGGTCGACGCGGTGCAGTTCGAGCAGCGCCGGGTCGGCTATGACTTCGACATGATCCCCATCCGCTGGGACCAGTCGCTGTCGCCGGGCAACGAGCAATGGTTCTACTGGGGCAGCCAGGCCGCCGATTTGCCGGGCACAAGGAATTACATGGGCGCCAGGGACCCCGCCATCGACGCCATGATCGCGGCGCTGCTCGCGGCGCGCGAGCGGCCGGCCTTCGTCTCGGCGGTCCGGGCGCTGGACCGGGCCCTGATGTCGGGCTTCTACGCTATCCCCCTATTTAACTTGGGAGAGCAATGGATCGCGCGCTGGAATCGGATAGAACGGCCTTCGACCACGGCGTTGACGGGCTACCTGCCGGAGACTTGGTGGCAGCAGAAGCCCGGCACGCAATCCAGATGATTTGCCGAGTGATACGACCCGACGCGGCATGACCTGGTCCGAGCGAAGCGATGCAACCGACGTTGAACCCGTGAACCAGTCGATCACCTCGCCAACGCTCGATACCCTGTTCAAGCGCACTTTGGCGCGGCAGCCCGAGGCGCTGGCGCTGGTCGACCCGCTCAACAAGCAGCGCATCACCGGACAGACCCGCAAGCGCCTGACCTATGCCCAGGCCGACCGCGCGATCTCGGCGATCGCCGCCCACTTTGTGCAGAGCGGATTGCCGGCCAACACGGTGATCGCCGTGCAGCTGCCCGGCACGGTCGAATTCGCCCTGACGGTTCTTGCCGCGCATCGGGTCGGCCTCGTGGTGGTGCCGCTGCCGCTGCTGTGGCGGCAGGCCGAGCTGACGTCCGTGCTCAACCGCACCGCGGCGCGGGCGATCGTCAGCTGCGGCCGGATCGACGGCGTCTCGTATGCCGACATCGCCATGAACGCCGCGGCGGAAGCGTTCTCGATCCGCCATGTCTGCGGCTTCGGGACCGATCTGCCCGAAGGCATGGCGTCGCTCGACCAGGCGATCCTGGAGGACTCCCGGGCCTCGCGCCCGATGATCGAGGACGGCCGCAAGCCGGCGCTGATCTCGTTCGACGTCACCAGCGAAGGTCTTCGTCCGGTGCCGCGGGCGCATTTCGGCCTGATTGCCGGCGGGCTCGCGATGTCGCTGGAGAGCGATCTGCCGCAAGGCGCCACCATCATGTCGGCGTTCGCGCCGATGTCGTTCGCCGGCATCTGCGCGTCGCTGGTGACCTGGCTGCTGTCGGGCGGAACGCTGGTGCTGCACCACCCGTTCGACGAGGACGCGTTCGAGACCCAGTTCAACGATCACACCTGCAACACGCTAATCGCGCCGGCGCAGCTCGCACTGCGGCTCGACGAGCGCGGCCTGTCGGAGCGCCTGCCCAGCCTGCGCACCGTGATCGGCCTCTGGCGTACGCCCGAGCAAGTTGCCTCCAGCCCGCACTGGGGCTCGCGGCGGGTGACGATGACCGACGTCTATCTGTTCGGCGAGGCCGGGCTGTTCGGCGCCCGCCGCACCGCCGAGGACGGATCGCCGGCCGTGATCAAGCCGGGGCCGCACAGTGCGCCGCGCGAAGCGCCCGGCGCATCGGTCGCCGGGGAGATCCTGCTGACGCCGAAGGGCACGCTCGGCCTGCGCGGCCCGATGGTGCCGGTCGCCGCCTATGCGCCGCCGCCTCCGCCCGGCGACAGCCTGATCGCGCCGTCGCCGCGCGATTTCGTCGACACCGAATATGCCGCGCGGGTCGATCGCGCGACCGGAGCGATCAACATCACCGCGCCGCCGTCGGGGGTGATGACGGTCGGCGGCTACCGCTTCCTCGCCCAGGAGCTGCAGGAATGGTCGCGCCGCCTCGGCCAGGGCGCGCTGCTCACCGCATTGCCGGACCGTCTCAGCGGCCACCGGCTGGCCGGACGGGCGCACGACAATGCGCGCGCCCGTGACGCCCTCACAGAACTTGGGCTTAACCCCTTGATGGTCGAAGCGTTTCGCGACCGTGGCGGCGCCGGGGTGAGTTAAAATCTTATCATTGTGTTAGTCTTATCATTGTGTTGACGCCGCATTAAGCCATGCGAACTAGCATCGCAGCTGTTGCTGATTTCTGCATTGGTTTCGAGCGTTCGAATGTCTCAACAAGGTCCGGTCCTCATTGTATCGGCGTCGGCAAAGCCGTCGTTCGCCGCAGTCCTCGATGAGACGAAACTGTTCCCGGTCGTGGTCACCGACTGGAACGAGGCCGGACGGGCCATCGAGCAGGTCAAGCCGGCCGCGATCATCGCGGCCGCCGAGGGGGTCGACTTCGTCACCCTGTCGGGTCTCGCCAAGCGCGCCGCCGCCCGCGCGCCGTATCTGCCGCTGATCGCGGTCGATCCCGCGACCACCCTGCCCGACACCGTGATCGCATTCTTCCAGAACAAGGGTCTGCCGGATCGGCTGGTGGCCCGGCTCAACGCGTCCTTACGCGTTCGCGCGCTGCATGCCACCGTGATGCGCCGCCTGGTGCCGCCGGCACCGATCGCCCTGTCTGACATCGATCCGATCGGAGAGGCCACCGCGCTGTTGATCGGTCGCGGCGGCGCCTACCCGACGCTGTCGGTCGCGCTCGGCGAGCGCGCCGGCGTGGTCGGCGCCCTCAGCATCGAGGCTGCCGCCAAGCATCTCAGTAGCCGCGATATCGACGGCATCGTGCTGGCGGAAGGCTTCACGCCGCGGGTGATGGATGCATTCCTGACCGTGCTGACCGAGGATGTCCGCTTCCGCCCGTTGCCCGTGATCGTCGCCTCGGGCGAGCTGACGCCGCGATACGAGTTGCCCAATCTCGAGATCGTCACCGCCGGGCCGACCCGCATCGCCGACATGGCGCTGCCGATGATCCGCCAGCACGCCTTCGAGGCGCGGCTCGGCCGCATGCTGAAGGCGATCGACGCCAAGGGTCTGATCGATGCCCGCACCGGCCTGCTCACCAAGGCCGCGTTCGAGCGCGACTTCGCGACCGCCGTCTACCAGACCGCCGAGCGCGGCGGCGCGCTCTCGGTGGCGCGCTTCACCTTCGACGAAGCACAACCCCGCGCGCAATTCGACGGCGCACGGATCATCAGCCGGCTGATGCGCCAGGTCGATTTCGGCGCGGTGCATGACGACCGCTCGCTGGTCGTGGCATTCGCCGGCACCGACCTGCGCAACGCACAAGCGATCACGCGACGTCTGGCAAGCGTGATGCGCCACACCCAGAACGGCCGCCGCGATGCCCGCTCCGAGCCCGCAGTCAGCGTCGCAACGCTGATGCCGGGCGATTCCGCGATCTCCTTGCTCGGGCGCCTGTTCGGAACGCCGGAGCGCGCGGCGTCTTAAGCCGTGAACCTATCATTTGCCGGCTGAACGGTTACCGGCGTCCGCTATGCCCCGATAGCGATTGAACTCCACAGCGCAACGAAATGACGCGGTGGGCCAACAAGCGACATGTGAAGGTGCAAGAGACTGCCCGAAGGCGATCTCGCCACCGGTATCACTGCTGGACGCATTGCTGGACGAACTTGATACGGTCCACGATGCCGAGCCCCTGCGCCTCGGCCTGCTTGCGACAGCCCTCGCGCTTGTCGATCCGCAACTGGATCTTCTCGACAAGGCTTACGCCAACAGTGCCGACCTGCGGCGTGACCGAAGCCGTCTTTCCGGGGTCGGCGGAAGGACCGTCACCAGCCGCACGCGCAGCCTCCTGCAGACGCTTGACATCCTCCGGGCTCAGCTTTGGACGGTCGATGTCCAGCGAGATCTTGTCGATCTTGCCTGTGAAGGCGAATGGCGTCTGATAATCATTGTCGTCGACCGGCGTGCCCGTGTCGGAGCCGATGTCAAACGCCTCGTCCCACTGCAGGATAAACGGCAGCGTATGCTCCATCTTCTCTGTGGCTACCGCGTTGCCATCAACTTTCAGCGTGCCGGTGCCGCCCTGTCCGATGCCGCTGTAGTTGCCGAACACCATGGTGGCAGCGCCAAGGCCATCGTACTTGAAGTCGAACTCGATCACGTGCTTGCCGGGGGGTAGCCCCGACCCCTCCCAGCGCACGCGCTTGAGGTCGACGAGATTCCAGGTGAACACGGGCTTGCTGTTCAGGACATAGAGCCCATAGCCGCCGAAACGACCGCCCTGGGTCACAAGCATGCCCTCAGCGCCGCCTTGCGGAATGTCCACTTCGGCTTTGAAGGTGTAGGAGGAGTTGAGGATGCTCGGTGCGTCGCCATTCGGCGTGCCCGTGATCGGCCGGGTCCAGCTGAACTTGGTGCGGGCAGCACTGAGGCTCGGACGCGGCGTGACGAGGCGGGCGGCCACCGAGGAGTCGAGCGGCAGCACCTGGTACTTTTCCGCCTCCTTCCAAAACATCGCCTGCAGTTCCTTCAGCTTGTCCGGATACTTGGCGGCGACATCCTCGGCCTGCGTCCAGTCGTTGCGGAGATCGTAGAACTCCCACGGGTAATCCTGCGGGCTCGGCAGTTTGGCAATCGTCACCCATGGTGGTCGCAGGACCTTGGTGCTCGCGATCCAGCCATCATTGTAGAGCGCGCGGTCGGCGAACATTTCGAAATATTGCGTCTTGTGGGTGGACGGCGCATCCGCGTTCTTCTGATCAAACGTGTACATCATGCTGACGCCCTCGATCGGGCTTTGCTTGATGCCGTCGACGATGTCGGGCTGCTTGATCTGGGCCGCCTCGAGAATGGTCGGCACAACGTCGATGACGTGGTGGAACTGGCTCCGGATACCGCCCTTGTCCTTGATCGCCGCTGGCCAGGAAATCGCCATGCCCTGGCGCGTGCCGCCAAAATGCGACACGATCTGTTTGGTCCAGGAGAACGGTGTGTCAAACGCCCAGGCCCAGCCGATCGACATGTGATTGTAGGTGCGATCGGTGCCCCATACGTCGTAGAAATATTTGAGCTGATCTTCGACGGACGGGTTGATCTGGTTGAACATCGCCACTTCGTTCGGCGTTCCGTTCGGCTGGCCTTCCGCGCTGGTGCCGTTGTCGCCCTCGATGTAGATGATCAAAGTGTTGTCGAGCTTGCCCATGTCTTCGATAGACTGAATGACACGACCAATTTCGTTGTCGGCATAGGCGGCGTAGGCCGCAAACACCTCAGCTTGGCGGATGAACAGCTTCTTCTCATCGGCCGAAAGCTGATCCCATTCCTTGATCAGATCCTTCGGCCATGGCGTCAGCTTTGCATTCTGTGGAATGACTCCGAGCCGCTTCTGGTTCTCGAAGATGGTGTCACGCAGCTTGTTCCAGCCTTGGTCGAACAGGTGCATGTCGCTGATCTTCTTGACCCACTCCGGCGTTGGGTGATGGGGGGCGTGCGTCGCACCCGGCGCGAACTTGACGAAGAACGGTGTGTCGGGCGAAAGCGCGTTCATACGATTTACGTAGTCGATCGCGTCGTCGGCCATCGCCGTCATCAAATTCCAACCGGGTTTACCTTCGTAAGGATAGATCGGCGTGGTGTTGCGAACGAGATTGCCGGGCTGCCACTGATTGGTGTCGCCGCCCATGAAGCCGTAGAAATATTCGAACCCCATGCCGGTCGGCCACTGATCGAACGGACCGGCCTGGCTCGACTGATATTCCGGCGTGTTGTGGTTCTTGCCAAACCAGGCTGTGCGATAGCCGTTGTCGGTGAGGATGCGGCCAATGGTGGCCTTGTCCTTGGTGATGACGCTGTCATAGCCGGGATAGCCGGTGGCCTGTTCGGCGACCACGCCATAGCCGACCGAATGATGGTTGCGCCCGGTAATGAGCGCGGCGCGCGTCGGCGAACACAGCGCGGTGGAATGGAAATTGGTGAAGCGTAGGCCGTTCTGGGCGACGCGGTCCAGCGCGGGTGTCGGAATCACGCCGCCGAATGTGCTCGGTACGCCATAGCCGGCATCGTCGGTAATGATCAACAGAACGTTCGGTGCTCCCTTGGGCGGCACGATCCGCGACGGCCAATAGGGCGACGACTGGGTTGCATCGCGTTCGATCTTGCCACCGAATTGTTGTGGAGGCGGCGGAAGCTGATTGCCGGGGATGGTGATCGTAGCCGCCGGCGAACCGGGGGTGCCGGCGGTGCCCTGCGCCAACGCAAACGTGGAGCTGGAGAGCAGAAATCCGATAGCGACAATACGAATTGCGCTCATTCCACCCTCCCTAAACAATAAATTGAAGATAGGGGAACGAGTCTGGCCCGGCGCAAGCGCGGAACATTGATGTAGATCAAGCCGGGAGCGCCGGCCGAAAGCCCGCTGTCCGTTTTGGGTCATTCGCGACCAGGTCGAGCGGGTAGCAAGGCCGGTCAAGTCCGCTGGAACGCGATCTGCCGGAGAACGTAGTCTAAGCTGCCTTCTTGCTCTCCGCGAGATTGGCGAGCTGGCGCAGGATCTCGGTGGTGCCCGCGAGCCGCTCTTCGGGAGTATCCCACTCCTGGAAGAACACCACCTTCATGTCCGGCCGCACCTTGGCGGCCTGGCCGTGCTGGCGGATGAAGCTGACCAGCCGCTCCGGATGCGCAAAACTGTTGTCGCGGAATGCGATCACGGCGCCCTTCGGGCCGGCATCGACCTTCCCGACATTGGCCCTTCGGCAATAGGCCTTGATCGCCGCGACCTTGAACAGATAGCGCACCTCGTCCGGCAGCACGCCGAAGCGGTCGCGCATCTCGGCGGCGAAGGCGTCGATGTCCTCGTCGGTGTCGAGATCGGCGAGCCGACGATACAGCGACAGCCGCACGCTGAGGTCGTTGACATAGTCCTCGGGGATCAGGACCGGCATGCCGATCGTGATCTGCGGCGACCAGCGGTCGGCAGCCGGCTCGGCGACGCCGGCCTTGAGGTTGACGATCGCCTCCTCCAGCATCGACTGGTACAGCTCGAAGCCGACTTCCTTGATGTGGCCGGATTGCTCCTCGCCGAGCAGATTGCCGGCGCCGCGGATGTCGAGGTCGTGCGAGGCGAGCTGGAAGCCGGCCCCCAGCGTCTCCAGCGACTGCAGCACCTTGAGCCGCCGCTCCGCCTGCGCCGTGATCTTCTGCTGTGCCGGCAGCGTGAACAGCGCATAGGCACGCAGCTTGGAGCGGCCGACGCGGCCGCGCAGCTGGTAGAGCTGGGCGAGGCCGAACATATCGGCGCGGTGCACGATCAGCGTGTTGGCGTTCGGGATGTCGAGACCGGACTCGACGATCGTGGTCGACAGCAGGATGTCGTATTTGCCGTCGTAGAACGCCGACATGATGTCCTCGATCACGGTCGGCGGCATCTGGCCGTGGGCGACCGCGACCTTCATCTCGGGCACGTTCTTGTCGAGGAAGTCCTTGACGCCGGCAAGGTCCTCGATCCGCGGCACGACGTAGAACGCCTGCCCGCCGCGGTAGCGTTCGCGCAGCAGCGCCTCGCGGATCATCAGGGGATCGTGCGGCGCGACGAAGGTGCGCACCGCAAGACGATCGACCGGCGGCGAGGCAATGATCGAGAGCTCGCGGACGCCGGTCAATGCAAGCTGAAGGGTGCGCGGGATCGGGGTTGCCGACAGCGTCAGCACGTGGACCTGGGCGCGCAGCTGCTTCAGCCGTTCCTTGTGGCTGACGCCGAAATGCTGTTCCTCGTCCACGATCAACAGGCCGAGGTCCTTGAACTTGATGGTCTTGCCGAGCAGCGCATGGGTGCCGACGACGATGTCGACGCTGCCGTCGGTGAGCCCTTTCTTGACCTGGCTGAGTTCCTTGGTCGACACCAGCCGTGAGGCCTGCGCGACATTGACCGGGAAGCCGCGGAAGCGCTCGGTGAAAGTCCGCGAGTGCTGACGCGCCAGCAGCGTGGTCGGCACCACCACCGCGACCTGCCTGCCCTCCAGCGCCACGGCGAACGCCGCGCGCAGCGCCACCTCGGTCTTGCCGAAGCCGACGTCGCCACAAATCAGCCGGTCCATCGGACGGCCGATCTCGAGATCCTTCAAGGTCGAGGTGATGGCCCCTAACTGATCCTCGGTCTCCTCATAGGGGAAGCGCGCGCAGAACTCGTCATAGACGTGCGGCTGCAGCGGGAACTTCGGCGCCTCGTGCAGCTGCCGCTCGGCCGCGATCTTGATCAATTCGCCCGCGATCTCGCGGATCCGGTTCTTCAGCTTGGCCTTGCGCGCCTGCCAGCCGCCGCCGCCGAGACGATCGAGCTCGACATTGGCGCTGTCGGAGCCGTAGCGCGACAACAGCTCGATGTTCTCGACCGGCAGGAACAGTTTTGTCTCGGCGGCATAGTGCAGCTCGAGACAGTCATGCGGCGCGCCGGAGACTTCCAGCGTCTGCAGCCCGACGAAGCGGCCGATGCCGTGCTCGACATGGACCACGAGATCGCCGGTCGCAAGGCTCGTTACCTCCGAGATGAAATTGTCGAGCTTGCGGCTCGCCTTGCGCGGCCGCACCAGGCGGTCGCCGAGAATGTCCTGCTCGCTGATGACGGCGAATTCGTCGGTCTCGAAGCCGGATTCCATGCCGAGCACGGCCAGCATGGTCTCGTTGCGCGGCGTCGCCTGCACGATCCGCCAGGTGTTGACGCTGGTCGTGTTCAGGAGCTTGTGGTCGCGCAGCATCGCGCCCATGCGGTCGCGCGAGCCCTCGCTCCACAGCGCGACGATGACCTTCTTGCGTTGCGACTGCAGCGCGCCGACATGGCCGACCACGGCCTCGAACACGTTGACGTTGGCGTCGGCGCGTTCGGGCGCGAAATTGCGGCCCTGCCGCGCGCCGGCGTCGAACACCTCGCTCGAGCCCTCGGGCACCGCGAACGGCGTCAGCCGCGCCAGCGGCGCATCGCCGAGCAGCTTGGCCCATTCGGCCTCGGTCAGATAGAGCTGGTCCGGCGGCAGCGGCTTGTAGATCGCGCCGCTGCCCGGATGCTCCAGCGCCTCGCGCCGCGCGTCATAGTAGTCAACGATCTGCGAGAAGCGCTCGCGCGCGGCGTCCTCGCCCTGCGGCTCGATCGCAACCGTCGCGCCGTCGAGATAATCGAACAGCGTGTCCATCCGCTCCTGGAACAGCGGCAGCCAGTGCTCCATGCCGGGATGGCGCCGTCCCTCGGACACGGCTTCATAGAGCTGATCGTCGCGCTCCGGCGCGCCGAACGCGGCGACATAGCCCATGCGGAAACGCCGGATGGTCTCGGTGGTGAGCTGGAATTCCGAGACCGGCACGAGATCGAGCCCGCGCATATCGAGCAGCGTGCGCTGGGTTTCGGCATCGAAGGTGCGGATCGACTCAAGGGAGTCGCCGAAGAAGTCGAAGCGCACCGGCTGGTCGAGGCCGGCCGGAAACAGATCGAGGATGCCGCCGCGCACGGCATATTCGCCGGGCTCGCGCACCGTTGACGAACGGGTGTAGCCATTGTGCTCGAGCCAGGCCACGACCGAATCCATCGGCACCACATTGCCGGGCGCAACCGACAGCGCTTGCGCTGCGACCTGATCGCGAGCCGGTACGCGCTGCACGGCGGCATTCACCGTCGTCAGCACGATCAGCGGCTTGTCGCTGCCGACCAGCCGCGACAACTTGGCCAAAGCGGTGAGCCGTTGCGCCAAAATGCCGGCGTGCGGCGAGACGCGGTCATAGGGCTGGCAGTCCCAGGCCGGAACCTGCATCACGGCGATATCGGGCGCAAAGAACTCCAGCGCGCGGGCGAGCTGCTGCATCCGCGCGCCGTCGCGGCACACCACGGCAAGGCTGACGGCCGGCCGCTTCGGCTGCGCCGCAATCGCGCGCGCCAGATCGGAGATGACGAGCCCTTCGGCGCCCTCGGCGACGTTGGCGATGGTGAGCACCCGGCCGGGCGCGAGCATCGCGGCCGGTGATTTCATGGGCTGTTTCATGCGCTGGGATCCGCGACCCGGAACGCCTTGATGCGGGCAAACAGCGCGGTCGCATATTCGGCCGGCAGCACCTTGTCGCCGGTCAGCGCCGCATAGAGGTCGGGATCCGGCACCTCGATCAGATGCTCGAGCTCGCCGAGCTCGTGGTCGGACAGTTCGCCAATGGTCGCGTCGGCGAAGCGGCCGAGGATCAGGTCCATCTCCCGGGTGCCGCGATGCCAGCAGCGAAACAAAAGCCGCTTGCGGCGGTCATCGAGCCCGCTGCTCGATCGTGTCGATCCCGTCATGTCCCAAAATCCATCCAACGCCAAAAGCCCGGACGTGCCGGGCGGGCCTGATATAGCGATGGCGATGGCCGATGTCAGCCCTCATTCGCCGCGTTTTGGGGTTTCCGTGGGCGCATGCCGTCATTGCCGGGCTTGCGCGTCTGTCGAAGCCTTTGCCGAAGACGGGACCCGGCCGACATCAGCTCCAAAAAAAGACGTGGATGCCCGGCACAAGGCCGGGCATGACGGTGTGAAACGGTCTTGGATTCGTCGATGCGCCCAGCCCTGCTCAATCCGCTGTTTGCCCAGGTCACGACCCTGCAAGGGGTCGGCCCGAAGCAGGACAAGCTGCTGCGCTATCTGCTCGACCGCAGCGAGACGCCGCGGCTGGTCGACCTGCTGCTGCATCTGCCGGCGAGCGTGATCGACCGCCGCGCCCGACCGAAGATCCGCGACGCCGCGGTCGGAACCATGGTGACGCTCGAGGTCACCGTCGACCGCCATCGCCCGCCGCCGCCACGCAATTCGCGCGCGCCCTACCTCGTCTATGCCAGCGACGACACCGGCGACGTCGTGCTGACCTTCTTCCGCGCCCAGCCTGGCTATGTCGAGAAGCTGCTGCCGGTCGGCGAGAAGCGCTACGTCTCCGGCACGCTGGCGATGTATGACGGCATCCCGCAAATCGTGCATCCCGATCGCGTCGTCGATGAAGCGGGCTTTGCAAAACTGTCCGGCATCGATCCGGTCTATCCGCTGACCGAGGGGCTTGCGATCGGCTCGCTCCGCCGCGCCATCGCGCAGGCGCTAACCAAGCTGCCGGATCTGCCGGAGTGGATCAGCCCCGAGGTGCTGCGCCGCTGCAACTTCCCGCCGATCAGGGAGGCGCTGACCCGCGTGCATGTTCCGGTCGAGCTGACCGATATCCTGCCCGACGGTCCGTTCTGGTCACGTCTCGCATTCGACGAACTGCTGGCCGGCCAGCTCGCGCTCGCCCTGATCCGCGCCACGCTGCGCCGCCCCGCCGGTGTGCGCAACGCCGGCGATGGTCATCTGCGCCGGAAGATCATCGATGCCCTGCCCTATGCGCTGACCAGGTCGCAGCAAGAGGCGGTCGCGGCAATCATCGCGGACCTGCAGCAGCCGGTGCGGATGCTGCGCCTCGTGCAGGGCGATGTCGGTTCCGGCAAGACCGTGGTGGCGCTGCTGGCTGCCGCCGCGGTTGCGGAAGCCGGCAAGCAGGCCGCGCTGATGGCGCCGACCGAAATCCTGGCGCGCCAGCACATCAAGACCATCGCGCCGCTCGCCGAGCGCGCCGGCCTACGCGTTGCGATCCTCACCGGCCGCGAGAAAGGCAAGGAGCGCCGCGAGTTGCTGGCACAGCTCGAGGCCGGCGAGGTCGATCTCCTGGTCGGCACCCACGCGCTGATCCAGGACGATGTGATCTACAAGGCGCTGGCGCTTGCCGTGGTCGACGAGCAGCATCGCTTCGGCGTGCGCGAGCGCCTCGCGCTGACCTCCAAGGGCGAGGCCGTCGACGTGCTGGTGCTGAGCGCCACCCCGATTCCGCGCACGCTGGTGCTGACTTACTTCGGCGATATGGACGTCTCGGAGCTGCGCGAAAAGCCCGCCGGCCGCCAGCCGATCGACACCCGCGCGGTGCCGATGAGCCGGATCGAGGACGTGATGGACGGCGTCGGCCGCGCGCTCGGCGCCGGCAAGCTGGTCTACTGGATCTGCCCGCTGGTCGATGAATCCGAGGCCGAGGGCACCGAGCATCTCACCAACGCGACCGAGCGTTTCGAGAGCTTGCAGAAGCGGTTCGGCGATCGCGTCGGCCTCGTGCACGGCCAGATGAAGGGCACCGAGAAGGACCGCGTGATGGCGCAATTCGCCGCGCACGAGATCAGCCTTCTGGTCGCGACCACGGTGGTCGAGGTCGGCGTCGACGTACCGGCGGCGACCATCATGGTGATCGAGAACGCCGAACGTTTCGGGCTTGCGCAGCTGCATCAGCTACGCGGGCGCATCGGCCGCGGCTCGGAAGCCTCGACCTGCCTGCTGCTCTACAAGGAGCCGCTCGGCGAGATGTCGAAGGCGCGGCTCAAGGTGATCCGCGAGACCACGGATGGATTCCGGATCGCCGAGGAGGATCTGAAGCTGCGCGGCGAAGGCGATGTGCTCGGCATCCGCCAGAGCGGCCTGCCCGGCTACCGCATCGCGCGCTCCGAGGTGCACGGCCAGCTGATCACCCAGGCCCGCGACGAGGCGCTGCGGATCATGAAGGACAATCCGAAGCTGAAGGGCGAACGCGGCGAAGCGCTGCGCGTCCTGCTCTACCTCTACGAGCGCGACGAAGCCGTGCCGCTGATCGGCGCGGGGTAGCGGCCAGCGCATTCATTGCGAGCGCAGCGAAGCAATCCATCGTTCCGCACATGCGGAAGCGTGGATTGCTTCGTCACTTCGCTCCTCGCGATGACGCGGGATACGGGAGCTACTCCACCTTCGCCGGCGCGGGCTGAGTTGCCGGCTGCAGCGAGGCCTGGCTCGCCGAAGCCTGGCTCGCAATGCGCGCAGCATTGGCCATGCCGGCGAGCGCCGCGGCGCGCTTCTGATCATTGGCGCCAGGCTGCACCACGCCGGCCGACATGATCAGCGTCGCGGCATCCTCGGTGCTCATCTCGATCTCGATGATCTTGCTCTTCGGCACATAGAAGAAGAAGCCGGTGGTCGGGTTCGGCGCGCACGGCAGGAACACCGAGATATGCTCTTCCGCTCCGGGCAGGCTGGCGGCGAGCTCGGCGCTCGGCGCCTGCGAGATCAGCACGATCGACCACATGCCGGGCGAGGGAAACTCGACCAGGCCGACGCGGCGGAAGCTCGAGCCGTTGCCGGAGAACAGCGTTTCGAACACCTGCTTCAGGCCGCGATAGATCGCGCGCACCGCAGGGATGCGGCCAAGCAGCCGCTCGCCGAGATCGACCAGGGTTCGCCCGATCAGATTGGCGGTGAGGAAGCCGAGCAGCGTCAGCGCGATGACCGCGACGATCAGGCCGGAACCCGGCAGCCCGAACGGCAGATAGGTTTCCGGCCGGTAGGCCGTGGGCACGAACGGCCGGACCAGATTGTCGACCCAGTTCACGAACCACCAGGTCAGATACAGGGTGATCGCAACCGGCCCGGCCACCACGAGGCCGGTCAGGAAATAGTTGCGAAACCGCGCCATCAGCCCGCGCGGGGCATCCGGGGGCAATTCACCGGTCGAGGCGGGAGGCACTTGGTTGGAGGTCATTGCGGTTCCAGGGTCGTCGAAGCGGCCGTAGTCCACCACCCAGCTAAGCCATTCTGTCGCATTTTTGAAGGGCCGCGTGAAGCCGCGGCTTGCGACTATTCGACCGTGACCGATTTGGCCAGATTCCGCGGCTGGTCGACATCGGTGCCCATCACGACAGCGGTATGATAGGCGAGCAGCTGCACCGGCACGGCGTAGACCATCGGCGCGAAGGTCGCCCCCATGTCCGGCATCACGATCGTCACCAGCGACTGGATGGTCGCTTCCGCCGCGCCCTTGGCGTCGGTCATGAGGATGATCTTGCCGCCGCGGGCGGCGACCTCCTGCATGTTGGAGACGGTCTTCTCGAACACCTTGTCGTACGGCGCGATCACCACGACCGGCATGTGCTCGTCGATCAGCGCGATCGGTCCATGCTTGAGCTCGCCGGCGGCGTAGCCCTCGGCGTGGATGTAGGAGATTTCCTTCAGCTTCAGCGCGCCTTCCAGCGCCAGCGGATAGCTGGTGCCGCGGCCGAGATAGAGCACGTCGCGCGACTTCGAGATCTCGCGCGCCAGCTTCTCGATCTGCACTTCGGTGGTGAGCGCTTCCGACATCAGGCGCGGGATCTCGACCAGGCCATGCACCAGCTTGGCCTCGTCGGCATCGGACAGCTCGCCGCGCGCCTTGCCGGCGGCGACCGCGAGCGAGGCCAGCACCATCAGCTGGCAGGTGAACGCCTTGGTCGAGGCGACCCCGATCTCGGGGCCGGCGAGCGTCTGCAGCACGGTCTCGCTCTCGCGCGCGATCGTCGAGGTCGGCACGTTGACGACCGAGAGCGTGTGCGCGCCCTGCGCCTTGGCGTAGCGCAGCGCCGCCAGCGTGTCGGCGGTCTCGCCTGACTGCGAGATGAAGATCGCAAGGTCGCCCTTGCGCAGCGGAGCCTCGCGGTAGCGGAATTCGGAGGCGACATCGAGCTCGACCGGCAGCCGGGCCAGCCGCTCCAGCCAGTATTTCGCGACGAAGCCGGCATAGCTCGCGGTGCCGCAGGCGGTGATCGAGACGCGCTGGATATCCTTGAAGTCGAACGGCAGTTTCACCGGCATGGTGACACGCTCGGTCGCCATGTCGACATAGCGCGCCAGCGTGTGCCCGACCACTTCGGGCTGCTCGTGGATCTCCTTCGCCATGAAGTGGCGGTAGTTCGCCTTGTCGACCAGCGCCGTTGCCGTCGTGTGCTTGATCGCCTCGCGGTGGACGATGGCGTTGTCCTTGTCGAAGATCGTGGCGCCCTTGCGGTTCAGCACCACCCAGTCGCCGTCCTCAAGATAGCTGATCGTGTCGGTGAACGGCCCGAGCGCGATCGCGTCGGACCCGAGATACATCTCGCCATCGCCATGGCCGACCGCGAGCGGCGGGCCGTTGCGGGCGCCGATCATCAAATCGTCCTCGCCGGCGAAGATGAAGCCGAGCGCGAACGCGCCGCGCAGCTGCGACAGCACCGCCCTCACCGCCTCGATCGGCTTGACGCCACCCTTGAGCAGATTGTCGACCAGATGCACCACGACCTCGGTGTCGGTCTCGGTCGAGAACACCGCACCCTTGGCCTTGAGTTCCTCGCGCAGCTCGCGGAAATTCTCGATGATGCCGTTATGCACCACGGCAACGCGCTCGGTGGCGTGCGGGTGCGCGTTGTTCTCGGTCGGCCGGCCGTGGGTGGCCCAGCGGGTGTGGCCGATGCCGGTGTGGCCGCCGAGCGGCTTTGCCTCGAGCCGGGCCTCAAGATTCTTCAGCTTGCCTTCGGCACGGCGCCGCGCAAGGCCGCCATTCTCCAGCGTGGCGACACCCGCGGAATCATAGCCGCGATATTCGAGCCGCTTGAGCGAATCCACCAATTGCTCCGCGACCGGAGCGCGTCCAAGAATGCCGACGATGCCGCACATGCGGTTCAATGTCCCCAAAAATCGCCGAAAATTTGCCAAAGCGGCGACACGGTCCCTTAACGGGAATCGCCGGCCGCAAGATACTCAATAATTATTGCCGATTGCGACAGTCTTAAACGGCAAGGTTGATGCGAAAGGCTGGTTAATCGGGGCTAACCATTTTGGCAAGAGCGCGTCAGCGCGGATCCGCCGGCGCGGGCCACGGTTTCGCCTCCCAGATCGTGGTCCATTCTTGACCCGCGCCGCACGCAGGCGCGCTGACCTCGACGCGAACCACGACAAAGCTTTCGCGACTGGTCACGTCTAGCCGATAGACATGCCGCAGGTGCGGGCTGGGACACAGGTCCGATCCGGTTTCGGCCTGAAACAAGCCGGCCTCCTCCCTCCATGTGATGAACCCCGGAGTGTCCGTCGTACCGAAGCCGTTCAGCGCGACGTACGGAAATTCCATTGGCTTTGGTCTGCTGACGTCGGAAAGATCGAACGCGCGATGCGATCCGGTCACGGAAAGCCGACAGAACATCAGCGCGAGACGGTGCCCGGCCACTTTCATGAAGCGAACCGGCAACTTTTCGATGTCATCCCTGTATTTGCAGCCGGATTGCTCGGCAGCAAGCGCGAGCATCCTTGGCACCAAGGCCGGATCGGAAATTTCAAAGTCCGTGCGTCCATTGGCAAGGCTGCTCCATTCGCGAAGCGCCTCGCGTCGTGCATTGATGCTCGAAGTTTCGTCGCCGCGCGCCACCGACACGAGCGGCGGACCGGCCGTGAGAAGACCGCCGAGCAGCACCTTGATCAATCCAGCGATCAGCCGCGCGCTCACGGTTCCCATCCCCGGCCACGCAGCCAGACGTCGCGGCACGTGACCAGCATGCCGTGCAGTCCGTTCTTGAGGAAAAACAGATAGAGCGCGAACAGCAGCACGAAGCTGGGCCGATCGTCGCCCCAGGAAACGAACTCAGGTTGGTCGTGTGCCTTCCGGGACAGCACCGCCAACTGTCCGGTCTCGGCCCATTGGTAGAGTCGTGCGACACTGAAGTACGTCACCAGGCTGCAAAAGATTCCGGTCAGAATGGTCGCGGCATGTTTGCGCATGATGCGTGTTTTGCCTCGTCGCCTCCTAAGAGCGATGAAACCGCAGACGGCAAACGTCGCTAACCGCATCAATACGTCATTAACGCCTTTCGGCGAGGCCAGCCGACGCTGGCGGTAACCGGCGCTCCCAGGACGTCCTAATGCTCAACCCGGTAGAGCCGCCATCGCTCCGGCACGCCCTTGAGCTGGTGCGCGCCGCGGTCCTTGAAGCGGATTTCGGACTTTGACATCAGGTCCTTGACCGCGCTCGAGACCAGCACTTCGCCGGCCCGTGCTTTCGCCGCGACGCGCGCGCCGATGTGAAACGCAAGACCGATCACCTCCGCCCCGCTCACCTTGTATTCGCCCGCGTGCAGTCCGACCCTGATCTCCAGCCCCAGCGTGCGCACGGACTCGCGGATTGCGGTCGCGCAACGGATCCCGGCTGCCGGCGCGCGGAACGTCGCCAACACCCCGTCCCCGGTCGTCACGACTTCCTTCCCCCGCAAGGCCTTCAGCTCCCTGCGCACAGCGACATAGTAGTGATTCATCACCGTCGCCCAGCGCGTGTCGCCGAGCCGCGCGGCCTTTTCGGTGGATCGGACGATATCGACATAGAGGATCGTGGCGAGCGCCTGTTTGAGCTGCGAGTCCCGATCGGCGGTTCGACGCCGGTTCGCGATATTCCCAGCCAGCGGTTCATAGCGATGGCTGCGTCGCCGCGCGATGGCGGCCTTGGTGTAGTCCCGGGCGCGCTGCACCGTGCGGCAGCGAATGGTTTTTTCCTGCGGTGGAAACGTCCAGTAGACCTTTCGCCCGTCGCCCGCGCCATCAACCTGCACGGCACCCCATTTCAGGAAAACCGTCGAGCCGGCCCGTCGAATGCACCATGCCTTCGACGTGTATCCGGAAACGTTCGACTGATGGACTCCGATGCGAAGGAATTTTGGCATGAGCGCCCGGCCGATCGAAGAAGCGTTTGGCAGCCTACCCAGGGTAAAGCGTAGCCATACATTCCCGCGTTGGCAACGGTGCAGGTTTGCGGACCATCGAGAATGCCGGATTGCGATGTCCGCGTCGGGTCCCGCACGCGGACGAAGGATTGTATAGGGCGGCACCAGCGCTTCGTCAGCTCCGGAGGTCGCGCCCCTGCCCATTCGATGCAGCGTCGGCATCGACCGACAGAATTGCCGCGTCTTGCGCTTCCGCTATTGGCTGCTCTGAATCGCGAAATCGAGCCGGGGTCAATCGGCTGCGGTCGACCGTCACGCCGAAGATGTCGAAGCGGTTGTAGTAACCGACCACGTCGTGAAACTGTTTCGGCTCGACGCAGCGATTGAGATCGATCTCCGCGTAGGCGATCCCCTCCTCGTCCTGCAATCCATCGCCGAAGACGCTGCCGGTCGGATCGACGAAGAAGCTCGCCGCACGCGGCGTCTGGTCGATCACGTCGGCGATCGTTCGATCGCGTTCAATGAGGAAGGCGCGCATCGCCTGGTCCATGTAGCCGGCGGTGACGATCCCGAATACCTTGGCCTCGAAGCAATGGGCGCTGGCCCGGATGCGGTTGGCGGCCACGTTGTCGAAATTGCCGCCGCCGGCCGGGCGCCGGGTGGGCCACATCGGCGGCCAGCTCGAAATGTGCACCTGCTCGCCCTGCGCCATCAGCGCGAAGCGAGCCAATGGATTGGTATTCTCGCCGCAAATCAACCCGCCGATCCGGCCCTGCCGCGTCTCCGCGACCTTGAGGCCCGCACCATCGCCGGACGACCACACCAGCTTCTCATAGAAGGTCGGAACCAGCTTGCGGTGATGGATGAGAATTTCTCCGGTCTCGCCGATCAGCAGGTTCGAGTTCCATAGCCCCCCGACGCTGACGGCCGAACGCTCGCTGATGCCGATCGAGACGGTGACGCCGAGGGCACGCGCCTCGGCGCAAAAGCCGCGCCACTTCCGGTCCGTCCGCCAGCACGGATTGCTCCGCCATACGCACGAACAGATCGTGGTTGTCGATTGGAGGCCACAGCGCGGCCCAGACCGGAAAGGCGGGAATATAGGTTTCGGGAAACGCGATCAGCTCGGCGCCGGCCCTGGCCGCCTCGCGAATGATGGCGATCGCCTTTTCGGTGGTCGCCCAGCTGTCGAGGAAGACCGGCGCGGCGTGGACGGCAGCAGCCTTGAAACGAGGGAGCATGTCGAAAATCCCGGCCAGAGCGTTTTCCAGCGAAGTGGATACCGGTTCGCATGAAGAAAACGCGTCGAAACAAAAATCTGGAGCCCCCGTTCCGATCCAACCGGAACGGAAGGCTCTAGGATGAGCAGCGCGAAGCGGTATCATCCCTGCCTTGCCGGCGTGCATGGGAATTGTCGCAAGGTCGGTTGCGAAGGATCGGAGCCGCCACGCGCTGGAACGGGAATTGCCTTGCTGACAAGGGCCGCAATCTCAACGGCCGCAACCTGGAGGCAAATCATGTTCGACACGATCAACTGGGACGATCTGCGGGTGTTTCTCTGCGCCGCCCGCGCCGGCAATCTCAGCCAGACCGCAAAGCGGCTCCGGCTCGACCATTCCACCGTCAGCCGCCGCATCGCCCAAATGGAAGCTTCCCTCGGGGTTGCGGTGTTCGAACGCCACCGCACCGGCCTCAAGCTCAACGAAGTCGGCGAGCGGCTGTTGCGTCATGCCGAGCGGGTCGAGAGCGCGGTGATCGCCATCCGCGAGGAGGCCAGCGCCAGCGACACCCAGGAGCTCGTCGGGACCGTGCGGCTCGCCACCATGGAGGGGATCGCCTCGCTCTATTTGGCGCAGCGTTTCGCCAAACTGCGACGCACCACGCCGCAGCTCACCGTCGAACTCGTCACGTCCGCCCAGACGGTCTACGTCCATAAGCGCGAGGCCGATCTGTTCGTGTCCTTCTTCCGGCCGCCCGGTCCGGGCCTGATCTCGGAGCGCATCGGCAAGTTCCGGCTCGGGCTATTCGCGAGCCAGGACTATCTCGACCACCATGGGATGCCCGCAAGCCTGCGCGACCTGCAGGATCATTGGTTCGTGTCCTATATCGAGGACCTGATCCAGGTCGATTCGGTGCGCTGGCTCGCCGACGTCATCGAAGAGCCGAAAATCGCCTTCCACTCCAACAGCATGATCGCGCAGATGAACGCCGCGGCGGGCGGCCTCGGCATCGTGATGCTTCCGAGCTTTGCCACAAGGGACCGGCCCGACCTGATACCCGTGCTGCCGGCTCTCGCCGGCACCGTTCGCGAGGTCTGGCTCAATGTCCACAGCGACCTGCAATTCGCTCCGCGCATCCGCGCCGTCCGCGCCTTCCTGAAAAATACCCTGAAGCAGGATCCCGACATGCAGGTCACGCTGGCCGATGTCGTGCCGCAGCCACGCACGGCAGATTGCAAAAATCCATAATTCCCTTCCGTCGCCCCCCGGCTGAAGCTCGTCCGATTGGCGCAAGCAGAGCGCGCGCGCTGAAGTTTTGAGGGGGCCGATATGAACGTGGTTATTCCCGGCAATGCCGATCCGGCGCCGAGCGGCGGTGCATTGGCCAAGAAACCGGCCGAGAAGCTCGCCAAGAAACTGGCCAAGAAGCGGCTGACGGTCGCGCTCGTTCTGAGCGCCGCGATGATCGTGATCTATTTCGGCTTCATGGGACTCTTCGCGTTCGACAAGCCGCTGCTCGGCACCATCCTGATGCCCGGCCTGTCGCTTTGCATCGTGCTCGGCCCGCTCGTCATCATCTCTTCCTTCGTGCTCTGCCTGGTCTACGTGCTGTGGGCGAACCGGGTGTTCGACGCAGGCGTTCGCGAGCTTCGCTAAGGGGACAGGCAAATGGGCAGCAGCACGCTTTCGATCGGGTTCTTCTTCGCCTTCATGGCGTTGACGCTGGCGATCACCTATTGGGCTGCGCGGCGCACGCGCACCACCGAGCATTTCTTTGCCGCCGGCGGCCAGGTCACGCCGTGGCAGAACGGCTGGGCACTCGCGGGAGACTTCCTGAGCGCCGCGGCCCTGCTCGGAATTGCCGGCATCGTCACCTCGAACGGCTTCGACGGCATGATCTATTCGATCGGGTGGCTGGTCGGCTGGCCGATCATTCTGTTCCTGATCGTCGAGCCATTGCGCAATGTCGGCCGTTTCACCTTCGCCGACGTCGTGGCCTATCGCCTGCGCCAGCGCCCGGTGCGCCTCGCCGGCGCCATCGGTACACTTGCCGTGATCCTGTTCTACTTGATCGCCCAGATGGTCGCGACAGGATCGCTGATCAAGCTGCTGTTCGGCCTGCCCTACACCTGGTCGGTCATCGTCGTCGGCAGCGTGATGCTGGTCTATGTCCTGTTCGGCGGCATGTTGGCGACGACCTGGGTGCAGGTGGTCAAGGCTGTGCTGCTGATGGGCGGCGGCATCCTGCTCGCCCTCCTCGTGTTGACCCATTTCGACATGAACCCGCTGAAGCTGTTCGCCGCGGCGTCCGAGAAATACGGCACCAAGGTGCTGCAGCCGGGATCGAAGGTGGTCTCGGGTCAATGGGATGCCATCTCGCTCGGGCTCGGCCTGATGTTCGGAACCGCCGCGATGCCGCATGTGCTGATGCGGGCCTACACGGTGAAGGATTCCAAAGCCGCACGGCTGTCGATCCTCTATGCCACCGGCCTGATCGGCGTCTTTCATCTCATGGTCTTCATCATCGGCTTCGGCGCCATGGTGCTGGTCGGCGCCGAGGCGGTGGCCAAGGCCGGCGGCGGCGGCAACATGGCAGCACCCCTGCTCGCACTCACCGTCGGCGGCAATGCGTTCTTCGGCTTCATCTGCGCGGTCGCGTTCGCGACCATGCTTGCCGTCGTCGCGGGGCTGACACTGTCGGGCGTCGCCACGCTCTGCCACGACGTCTGGACCAATGTGATCCGAAACGGCACCGCTTCGGAGGCCGAGCAGCTCAAGGTCGCGCGGGTCGCGACCGTTCTGATTTCCATCCTCGCCATCGGTCTGGGAATCGCGTTCGAAGGCCAGAATGTCGCCTTCATGGCGGGACTTGCGTTCTCGATCGCCTGCGCCGCCAACTTCCCGTCGCTGGTGCTCGCCATCACCTGGCGCCACTTCACGACGCCTGCTGCCGTGGCGAGCATCCTCGTCGGCACGCTGAGCTCGCTGGTGCTGATCTATCTGTCCCCGACCATCCAGGTCGACATTCTCGGCAAGCCGCTCGCCGCGATCGAGCATCAATGGTGGTTCGTGTCGCTGCGCAATCCCGCGATCATCAGCATGCCGCTATCCTTTGCGGTCGCGATCCTGCTGTCGCTGGCGACACGGGAGAAGAACGCAAACCTCGCCTTCGACGAGATGCAGCGGCGCATCCTGCTCGGACCGGTCCAGCCGACCCTCGACGATCCGGGCCAGGCGAAGAATGCGGCATGAACGGGGTCAACCGATCGACGTTGCGGATCGGCCCGTTTGCGAACCCCGTCACCCGATGCGGATGTGTGACTCACAGATCGCGCAACACACGCAGTGTCGTCCTGGCGAAAGCCAGGACCCATTACCCCAAATCTTGGTTGTTGCGCGACGCTGGGGCCGCGATCCCGTTCATCACCGAATTCGGTGGTTATGAGTCCTGGCTTTCGCCAGGACGACGGTTGAGGAGGTTGCGGGCTCGTCTCTATCACCGTCATGAAGCCGCGACGCGGCCGTCCCGAAGCACGACGACGGCATCACTTCCCCTTCGCAGCCTTCTCCTTCAGCTTCGCCGTGCGGTAGCGCGCGGCGCCGCCTTCGCGGATGGACTGCTCGCTGCGCTCGAGCGCCATCGCATCGTCAGGAACGTCCTTGGTGATCACGGAGCCCGAGCCGATATAGGCGCCCTTGCCGATCGTGACCGGCGCGACCAGCGACGTATTGGTGCCGATGAAGGCGCCCTCGCCGATCAGCGTCTTGTGCTTGAGGAAGCCGTCATAGTTGCAGGTGATGGTGCCGGCACCGAGGTTGGAATTGGCACCGACATGGGCGTCGCCGACATAGGAGAGATGGTTGACCTTGACCCCGGCCTCCAGCCTCGAACCCTTGGTCTCGACGAAATTGCCGATCTTCACGCCATCGCCGAGCGAAGTGCCGGGCCGCAGCCGCGCGTAGGGTCCGAGCTCCACCTTCTTGCCGATCGTGGCTTGGGTGATGTGCGAGAAGGAATGGATTACGGCGCCGTCGTCGATCGAAACGCCGGGTCCGATCACCACGAACGGCTCGATCGTGACGTCCTTGCCGAACTTGGTGTCGGCGGCAAGATAGACGGTTTCCGGCGCGATCAGGGTCACGCCGGCCTCGAGCGCCTGGTTGCGCAGCCGTGTCTGCATCACGGCCTCGGCCTCGGCGAGCTGCGCCTTGGTGTTGATGCCGCGCACTTCGTCTTCGCTGGTGTCGATCACGACGGCCTCCAGTCCGAGTTCCCTGACAATGCCGACGGCATCGGTCAGATAATATTCGCCCTTGGCATTGGCATTGCCGATCTTCTCGATGATCGCGAGCGCCTTCTTGCCGTCGAACGCCATCACGCCGGCATTGCACAGCGTGATCTTGCGCTCTTCGGCACTGGCATCGGCCTGCTCGCGGATCCCAACCAGCTTGCCGTTCTCGACCACCAGCCGGCCGTAGCCGGTCGGGTCGGCGGCATGGAAGCCGAGCACCGCAAGCGCCGCGCCGTCGCGCAGCGGCGCGCGCATCCGGGCGAAGGTCTCGGCCGAGATCAGCGGCGTGTCGCCGAATGCGACCAAGAGGTCGTCGGCACCGCGGGCGATCGCCTCGCGTGCCGCCAGCACCGCATGCGCGGTGCCGAGCCGTACGCGCTGCACGAAGGTCTGCGCGTCGGGCCGCACCCGGCGTGCTTCGGCTGCGACCGCCTCATGGTCCGGGCCGACCACGACCGCCAGCTGCGATCCCTCGCCGGAGGCCGCAGCGTTGAGCACGTGCGACAGCAGCGGCTGCCCGGCCACGGGGTGCAGCACCTTCGGCAGCGACGAGCGCATCCGCGTGCCCTCACCGGCCGCAAGCACCACTGTCAGGCTCGTTCGCGCAGTCATTCGCAATCCTCGATGTCGCGCGCAGTTCGCGCGCAAAGCTGTCTTCGAGGCCGTCTTTAATTGTTTTCCCCGGCAGAAGAAACCGATTCGCCTCCGTGGCGCTCCGGATTCAAGTTCCCGGTCCATTTCCTGTTAATCTTTGCCTCGTGATTCGGCGGGCCTTGAGGAGGGCCAAGCGGGCTTTGGCCAAAGATCGCGACAATCTGGCGGCGGAATTCGACACCGAGGGCACCACCGGCTTTTTGGCCGAGGAGGATGCTCTGGATCGCCGCATGCTGTGGCGGCTCGGCTCGTGGGGCGTTGCCGCGGTCGGCGCCGTCACCGTCGCGGTGATGGCCAACCAGTCGGCGTTGTCGCTGCGGCGCGACCAGGTCGCCGCAGCGGACCTCGCGCGACAGGCCCAGCAGCTGCAGACGCTGGCGAAGGAGAGCCACAACGAGACGCGCCGGCTCGCGTCCGCGATCGATACGCTCAACGGCGACCGCGACCGGCTGTATTCGCGCGTCACCACGCTGGAGCAGGGTCTCGACTCCGTGACCGGCGCGATCGCGAGGCAGCCGTCGGCACCATCGCCCTTGGCAGCGGCGCCCTCGCCCGGAACCGCCAGTTCGTCCCCCGCCGCCTCCGCGCCAACCGTTGCCGCCGTCGCAACAACGCCGCCGGTCGCGTTGGACAAGCCGGCGGCGATCGACAAGCTGCCCGCAGCCGGCGACAGCAAGGCGACTGGGCCGATCGAGAAGCCGGTTGCGGCGGCCGAAAAGCCGGCAACGGCCGACAAGAAACCGGCGCCCGCGGCCGCCAAGCCGCAGGCCGTCGCGGAGAAGCCGCTAGTCTCCGACAATTCGGCGCCGAATTCCGCCACGGCCGCATCGATCGCCAGTCCGATGAGCGCCGCCGCGGCCAGCGCCGAGGATTCCCCCGCAGCGCCGGCGCCGGTCGCGGATAACAAGCCGCTTGCCGACAAGCCGGTCCTGGCATCGCTCGATCCTGCGGCGAACAAGGCAACCGAAGCGGTCAAGCCGCCGACCGCCAACGATGTCACCACCGCACCGATGCCGCCGCTGGTGATCACAGCGGATCCGGACGCCGAGGACGATGCGCCGCAGGCACAGATCCACCGCACCGAGTTCGGCGTCGATCTCGGCACGGCCAATTCGGTCAATGGACTGCGCGCGCTGTGGCGCGGCCTGTTGAAGTCGAAGGCCAACGCGCCGCTGGCGGCGCTGCGGCCGATCATCGTGATCAAGGAGAACAGCAACGGGCTCGGCATGCAGTTGCGCCTGGTGGCTGGACCGCTGAACGACGCCGGCACCGCCGCCAGGATCTGCGCGGGCCTCAGCCTGGTGCAGCGGACCTGCGAGACGGCGATCTATGACGGCCAGCGGCTGGCCCTCAACGAGCCGCCCGCCGGAGCCAAGCCGGCGCCATCGCATCGGCGGGCCGTGCCGAAGCGCGCCGCCGCACCACCATCGCCGCCACAGCAGCAGCCGGTCGCCGAGGACAAGAAGCCGGAGCCGACCACGATCTCCTCGATATTCCGGCGGAACAGCCAATAATCATGTTGGCCAAGGGATTGTGGCCGGATTTTCAACCGATTTCGATGCTCCGACCGAGCTTGTCCCGCAACCCGATCCCGACCATAGTGCCGCGATGACAAAACCTCCGTTCCGCCTCTCCCCCTATCAGGTCCAGTTCCTGATGGTCGTGGGCTTCGTCACCGTCGGCTACGCGCTCTACGTGCGCTATCTGGCAATCGAGTTCTCTCCCGTTGCGCTGGCCTGCGACGCCGGCGCGCAGACCATGCTCTGCAAGGCTCGCGCGCTGTCGACCGTACTGTTCAAGAACTCGGTGTTCGGGATCACCGCGCTGGTAATCGCGGTGCTCAACCTGATGCGGCCGTCGATCGTGCTGCTGACCGGCGGCTTGATCGCGGCGGGGCTCGGGATCGTGCTCTACAATGTCGTGCTGTCGGGGCTCGCGATCGGGCTGTTCATCCTGGGTTTTGCGCGGCCCGCGCCCGCCACAGCGTAGCGGCGAGCAAGAGGTACATCACGCAGGTCCAGTCCGACTGCCAGTTGATCGTGCCCTCGTTGTAGATCGTGTAGCCGGCGGCGATCACCAGCAGGCCGGCGAACACGGATTCCGCGAGCGGCCGGATGCCTTCCTTCGGGCGATTGAGCATGGTCAGCAGCGCGAATGGCACCACCGCCATGGTCAGCGAGGCATACGGGAAATCGCGGTAGCGCGGATCGAAGGTGAAGCCGAGCGCGGTTTCGGCAGCAATCACGGTGGTGATGATCAGCACAATCGCCAACACCGCGCCGATCACGCCCTTGCCGCGATAGTCGCGCGGCCCGACCAGTTCCAGGAAGGTCGGCAGCGACCGCCCGGCGATCAGCGCATGCGCCGTCAGCAGTGGCGCGGCAATGCCCGCCGCGAGCAGCGCGCCCCAATGCAGCCAGCCGCCGACGCCGTAGCTCTCGTAATACATCTTGTCGCCGGCAATCCCGAGCAGCGCCCCCGCCGTCGTCGCCGAAATGGCGACCGCGATCCAGGCCGACGGCCGCGGCGTCCACGGCCGGCGGCGCAGCGTCAGCCAGGCCGCGAGGAATGTGGCGACGGACAGCGCCATGCCGCCCGCCATCTGTAGCTTCCAGTCCGGATAGTTCGTGATAGCAACGCCGGGCGGATACTTCACCTGCCGCTTGATCGAATCGAACAGGCCCCAATTGCCGCCGACGGTGCCCTCGAGCTTGCGCTTCCAGGGCTGGTCGTAGGCCTCGATCAGGTTGACCCGAAAGCCCTCGCGCTTGGCGAGGTCGAGGATCTCGGACACCACCCGCGCCTGGTTGGTGCGCGACGGCAATGCGCCCTCCCGCATCCGCCCCTGGCTCGGCCAGCCGGTCTCGCCGATCAGGATCTCCTTGCCCGGGAATGTCACCGCCATCCGCTTGCGGATATCGTCGACATGCGCCGCGGCGTACTTCGCCTTGACCGGGATGTCCTCCCAATACGGCAGGATGTGAATGGTGACGAAATCGACCGCGTCATAAATCTCGCGGTTCTTCACCCAGTATTCCCAGACGTCGGCATAGGTGACAGGAAGATTGCCCGCCGCCGCCTTCACCGCGCGGATGTTGCCGGCAAGATCGGTGGCGGTCATCTCGCCGCGCAGCAACACCTCGTTGCCGACGATCAGCGAGGTGACGACGCCAGGATACTCCTTGGCGAGCCGGACCGCGATCGCGATCTGCTGCAAATTCTTGAAGCGGTTGCTGCTGAGCCAGATGCCCTGCATCACCTTCAGCCCGACCTTGGCCGCAACGCCAGGGACCTGGTCGAGGCCGCTCTCGATCGAATAGGTGCGCACGCAGTCGGTGACCTTGGCGAGATCGGTCAGATCCTGCTCGATCTGCTCGACTGGAATCTGCGTGGTGGGATCCAGCGGCGTCTGCGCGCCGCGGAACGGCGTATAGGACACGCATTGCAGCTTTGCAGCGGGATCGATCGGCGCGCGCACGAGCGTAATCGGCGTGGCGAGCCACCACCACACGGATGCAATCACGGCGAACGAGATCAGGAGAAGCGCCAGCGGCGTACGAAGCGAAATCGGTTCCATCCTCCGGGGGACCGTCGAATTAGCCGGTCACAGCCCATCTGCCAAGAGCGGGATTAGGTCAATACCATGGTTGTCCTGCGACAGTTTTGCGCTGGGTCGATAAAGTTGTGAGTTTGCTGGACAAAATACCAAATTCCAGTCATCAGATTTCGCCAGAGTCTCCGCCGCACTGGAGACCTATTTGGACGGCATCACGCGAGCCGTTAGGATGATCCCGCGGGGGCAGGAACATTATCGGGGAATACATGCGTCGACGGCTGCTTGAGTTGAAGAACACTAGTTTGCGCCATCTTGCCGTAACGGGCCTTGTCACGGGCCTTGCGCTCCTCATTGGGGCCGGCGGCGCGTTCGCCCAGAGCGGCACGCCGAATCCGCCGGATCAGGCCAAACAGCAGCCTGGACAGCCCGACGCCAACGCAAATGCCGCACGGGAAGCCAACCAGCGCAAGGTCGAGGAATTCGTCGAGGCCCAGCAGGCCATCAACGGCCCGGCCGGCAACCCGGAATGCGTCTGGCTCGGCCGGCGCGTCGTCCGCCTGATGTGGAACGACGATCTCGACACCGCGTTCCGCCATCTCGACCTCTACGACCGGTTCGGCTGCCCTGGCGGCCACGTCCAAGCGACGTTCCGCTGCCTGACCCGGTTCGGCGCCCAGATCGACGACAAGGTGCGCGGCAGCCTCGACGGCCGCATCCACGCCTGCTGGATCAATCCGGGCGCGCAGCCCCAGGCTGCGGCGGCGGCCCGCTGCTCCCACCCCGGCGCCGGCGGCGGCCGGCACCGCCGCACCGGCACCGGCAGCGTCGCCTTCGCCTGCACCGACCCCGTCGGCGGCACCTGCGCCGGCGTCGAAATAGCCGTATCCCGCGACGGGGTCCGACCGCGATTTTTTTCGCGGCTGGAACGGCTTGCGCCCTTAAAACGCCATCGCGGCACACCAGTTGTTAAATCGGATGGCGGAGATATCTTTCCCTCCGCTGTCGTGTTGGTCGAACCTAGGGGACGGGTTCGCTTAGTCCTCAATCTCAGGCCCCGTATGGTTTAACCGCGATGCGCGCCGTCGTCGCCGTCCTGTTGCTTGTCACCGCCGCCCACGCCGCCCTGTGGGGTCTCTTCCAGGAGAGGCAGTCGGCGCCCGATTTCCGTGGCACGCTGCCGAGCCTGTCCTACGCTCCGTTCGAGTCAGGCCACACCGTCGCAGACGTTGCCGCCGACACCGAGAAGGTGCGCGCCGACCTGAAGAAGCTCTCCACACTCACCAAAGCGGTCCGCCTCTATTCGTCGACCGAAGGCAATGAGCTGGTGCCGCCGGTCGCCGCCGAGTTCGGCATGAAGGTCACCGTCGGCGCGTGGATCGACAAGGACGCCAACCGCAACAACCGCGAGATCGAAGCTGCGATCAACCTGGCCAAGCGCAACAGCAACGTCATCGGCATCGTGGTCGGCAACGAAACCGTGTTCCGCGGCGAGCAGGTGCCGCTGGAAAACCTCGGTTCGGTTCCGGAGATCGGCGTGCCGCCCGAGGAGTCCGAGAGGATTCTTCGCGAGGAAGCGCAGCGTCTTCACGACGCCGAAATGCAGCCGGATGAGAACGGCAGCAGCGGCTTGAGCAAGCGCGCTGAAGCGATCAAGTGGGCAGTCGCCGAAAACAACGTGCACCGGCTGATCAAGGTGATCCAGCGGGTCAAGAAGTCGGTCAACGTCCCCGTCACGACCGGTGAAATCTGGAACATCTGGCGCGACCATCCGCAACTCGCCAATTCCGCCGATTTCATCGCCGCGCACGTGCTGCCCTATTGGGAAAACTTCACTGACAAGCAGGCGGTGGACCAGGCGGTCGACCGCTACAACCTGCTGCGCGACTCCTTCCCCGGCAAGCGCATCCTGATCGCCGAATTCGGCTGGCCGAGCCAAGGCTACAATCTGCGCAGCGCCGAGCCCGGTCCGTTCCAGCAGGCCACGGTGCTGCGCAACTTCGTCACCCGCGCCGAAGCCATCGGCATGGACTACAACATCGTCGAAGCCATCGATCAGCCCTGGAAGTTCTTCGAAGGCGGCGTCGGTCCCTACTGGGGCATCCTCAATGCCGACCGCGAGGCGAAATTCGCCTGGACCGGACCGGTCACCGATCTGAACTACTGGAAGATTGCGCTGGTCGCCGTCCTGGTCGGCCTGTTCATGTCGCTGCCGATCCTGCGGCTGGACCAGCCGACCGTGATGCAGGCGCTGCTCTTGTCGGCGGCCGCCAACGGCGTTGGCGCGTGGGTCGCGACCGTGTTCTCGTACTGGACCACGCACTACTTCGTCTGGGGCTCGGCCTTCGCGCTCAGCCTCGGCCTGGTGCTGCTGGTTCCGCTGGTCCTGATCGCGATGGCCCGGATCGAGGAGATCGCTGCGGTCGCGTTCGGCCGCGGCCCGCGCCGGCTGATCGGCAAAAGCGCGCCGCTCGCGCCCGCCACAATCGGCGAGAACGTGAAGTTTCCGAAGGTCTCGATCCACATCCCGGCCTATTTCGAGCCGGTCGAGATGCTCAAGCAGACGCTCGATGCGGTGTCGCGGCTCGACTATCCGAACTTCGAGTGCGTCTGCATCATCAACAACACGCCCGATCCCGACTTCTGGCGGCCGATCCAGGATCACTGCCGGCTGCTCGGCGAGCGCTTCAAGTTCATCAATGCCGAGAAGGTGCAGGGCTTCAAGGCCGGCGCGCTGCGCATCGCGATGGACCGCACCGCGGCGGATGCCGAGATCATCGGCATCATCGACGCCGACTACGTCGTGCATCCGGACTGGCTGAAGGATCTCGTGCCGGCGTTCGCCGATCCGCGCGTCGGCCTCGTGCAGGCGCCGCAGGAGCATCGCGACGGCGATCGCTCGCTGATGCACTACATCATGAACGGCGAATATGCCGGGTTCTTCGACATCGGCATGGTCCAGCGCAACGAGTTCAACGCCATCATCGTGCACGGCACGATGTGCCTGATCCGCCGCGCCGCGATGGACAAGGCCGGCGGCTGGTCCTCTGACACGATCTGCGAGGACACCGATCTCGGCCTCTCGATCCAGCAGCAGGGCTGGCTCACGCACTACACCAATGTGCGTTACGGCGAAGGCCTGCTGCCCGACACCTACGAGGCCTTCAAGAAGCAGCGCCATCGCTGGGCCTATGGCGGCTTCCAGATCGTCAAGAAGCACTGGCGGCGCTTCCTGCCCGGCGCCAGCCGGCTGACGCCCGATCAGCGCCGCGAGTTCTCGCTGGGTTGGCTCAACTGGCTCGGCGCCGAAAGTCTCGGCGTCGTGGTTGCGATCCTCAATCTGATCTGGGTGCCGATCGTCGCCTTCGCCGACATCGCGATCCCCGACAAGATTCTGACGCTGCCGATCATCGCCTCCTTCATCGTCTCGCTGGTGCATTTCGTCGCGCTCTACCGGCTGCGCGTGAACATCAAGGCCGGCCAGATGTTAGGAGCCATGATCGCGGCGATGAGCGTACAGTGGACGGTGTCACGCGCGGTGGCGCAGGGCCTGATCACCGAGCATCTCGCGTTCGCCCGCACCTCCAAGGGAGGCCTGTCGCGGATGTCGATCGAGTTCCAGGCGTTCTGGGAAGCCGTGATCGGGGTGTTGCTGCTGATCGGCGCCGTCGTGCTGGTCGTCACCAACGGTTACAAGCAGGTGCGCGAGATCTACATCTTCGCCGGCGTCCTGGTGTTGCAGAGCCTGCCATTCCTGGCGGCGGTCTCCATCGCAATCCTGGAAAATTCGCGGATCAACGAGTTCGCATTCTGGCGCAACAGCGCGATCCGTACCGCGGAACTGATCGGATTGCGCCCGGTCAGCCTGCCCTCGGTCGCCGCCCCGTCGCAGCCGGTCGGCTCGGAAATCCGCCGCGACAACTAGCGCCGGATTTGGCCGACTTCAAGAAACGGCCCTAACCACAGGCGCCGGAACGGCAAATCCGGCGCGCCGGTGCACAATTGAGCGCCCCTCGGCTATTGACCCGATGGGCCCTGCCCCCTACACAGCGCGGGCTGGAGCACGATCCGGAGCGGTTCACCGCTGGCGTCCGGATCTATTGTTCAGGTGAGTGAGCGCGTAGCTCAGGCGGTAGAGCACGTGACTTTTAATCATGGGGTCGAGGGTTCGAGTCCCTCCGCGCTCACCAAACAAATTCTTTGTCCAGCCCGGCGACATGGGTAACAGGTCGTACCTAAGACATGGGTGACAGCCTCGTGCCGAACGGGTTGTCGAGGGGTTGCAAGGTTTTCTGCTCCAGGTCGAAGTATCCCAAATCATCGTGCATGAAGCTGACGAGCAAAATGCCGTCGTCGACTTCCTTGATGCCGAGTTGTTGGCCGGCCAGCACGGTGGAGATGTTGATCCGCTTGCGGTGCAGGCAAAGCCGCCCGACGCTTGATGGAGCACGCGAGAGCATTCGAGCCGATCCGGGGCGGCCGAATCTACATCGAGAAGATCAACGCCCCCATGCTCTACCGGGACAAGGCAATGCCGGCCAAGTGGACTGGGCTCCAACATGCAATCGGAAAAAGCTGGCTTGAATATCACGAGAGCGGGACGTTCGCGCGGACGCTCCCGTCTGGGAAAGATCTGTTCGCCTGGGCTGTCCGATACATTCGGAGTACCTCATCTAGTGGGGCTAGGGCCACGAGCCCTTGGCGTTTCGCACGTCGCAATATCCATCGGGAATTTGCACTTCTTCCTGGGGCTAGGTCGGCGCCGCCGGCATGCATTTCAAGCCGACGGCGTCGGGTGTTCTCGCCATGCGGATGATTGACCAGGTGCCGAAAGAAGCTTGGGATGGCATCCGCCCGGCTCCTCCAAGGTCGGGCGCCCATTCCAAGGCGAAGCACCCGAGGACGATCTCAAATGGAAACGGCCACGCTTCTATCGGTTCTCCGCGAGCGGAACGTCAGAATATGGGTCGAAGGGGACCGCCTCAAGTGCAGCGCCCCCGCTGGCGCGCTTGACGCAGAGTTACGCGCGACACTGGCCGACCGAAAGCAAGAACTGCTCGCCTGGCTTCGGCAGGCGGAGACGCTGAAGAGCGGTCCGGCCGACTCCCTGCCGGTCGAGCGCGAGGACGGGACGAGAGCGCTCCTGCCGACAGTTTCCAGGGAAGTTCCGCTGCCGACAGTCCCGGCACGGCGTGAACGCATGAGCCGCTTCGTTAAAGAGCTCCGGAGTTGCGGTTACGACCTCGCAAGCTGTGCCGAACGTCTTGAGGTCCTTCCTCGCCTCGGCGTCAATTTCTGGCAAAGAATGCGAATGTCCTGGACTCCTCGGAAGAGCGATCCGATCGACAATCTCATTACGCTCTTCATCGATGGCCAGCAGGTGAGCGCAGACGTTATCGCGAAGCAGATTTCGTCGTTCTTTGTCGATGTGGCCCTCGAAATGAGATTGGCCGAAAAAAACGGCGACTTGTTGCAGTCGAACTTCTGTTTGTTCCCATGTTACGGGAAATACCTGGTCACCGACCAAGCAGAGAAGAATACCGCAATCAATCAAGTCATGTGGTTGTGGGGAGAGAGCTTTATGCTCGGCGGCTTTGTGAAGAGGATCCCCCGCAGGCGCGCCATTGATCTCGGAACAGGCTCCGGAGTGCACGCTATTCTGGCAAGCGACCATTCTGCGACAGTCGTGGGCGCAGACGTCAGTCCACGCGCCATCGCATTCTCCAACTTCAATGCAGCGCTAAACGAAAAGAGCAACATCGATTTCGTTACAAGCGATCTCTTCGATTCGATCGACGGGACATGTGATCTGCTGGTATGTAACCCTCCTTACGCACCGGACACTGCCGCCAAGGCGAGCGATAATTTTTGGAGCGGTGGAATAGAAGGCACTGAGCTTCTGCGGAGGGTCGTCGAGGCTCTTCCCACGAGGTTGGATGCGGACGGAACAGCCTACATCAATGCTCTGTTTCCGAATCCTCCAGGAACGAAAATCAGGGATCACTTCGATGCCTGGCTTGAAGGCAATCTCGCGGAGTGGGACGTGCTGGATCACACCTGGCCTGTGCCGGGATATCAAGATTTGTTCTCCGAGCAGCCATTCCAGGGTGATATGAGCGCGTGGCGCTTTGGCGTGGTGAGTATGCGTCGATCTCGGACTGGCCGGGGTTGGTGGAAGGAAGTCGCAGGCAGTGGCCTGTTCTTCCGAGAGGACGGAAGTTGCAGCGTAATCGCTGATCACGATGCCTACGGGTCACCTGCTGGAATATCGCCGAACAACTCGTAGGACACGGTGGAGCCACAGCATCACTCCCGGCAGACGTCCGTCATGGCCTCCCCGTCCAGCAGACGGGCGACAAAGCTAAGGCGCTCTTCCATCACCGAACTCGCTTTGCGCGGCAACCACACCTCCCGCAGAACGGAAGCGGAAAGTGTAACCCATGTGTCCGGTACGGACTGTCGCCTATGTCTCGGGCCGCTCATACATTTGAGCCAAGTAGTCAGCCTCCCAAACATTCGCGAAATTTCCGTGCGGCAGTGACATCGCTCTCGTGGTGTTTGGAAGCCGGCCCGGGCCCTGGCGCCGGCTCTTCTTCTTAATTTTGTGTGAACCAAGCCACAGTTGTTCGGCGTGATCTTTAGTAGGTTTTCGGCGCTGGGGATTTCAGGGCCCAGAGGCTGGAAGAACAGGGCGCCGCCGGGACAACTCATTTCGGGCCCGGCGGCGCAATTTTTCGGGACGGTCAGAACTGCAATCCCAATGCTCGGACCAGACGCATTCGGACGCCAACGGCCCGTTGCTCTCCCTGTCGCAGTCCACGTTCGGCGTCGCCTGCGTCGAGCCTGCCTGCGGTTCTCCGGACCGGTTGGCGGCGCGTGTATTCCGGCATGAGCCTTGCTCTTTAGGTGGCGCAGGAAATTTCAGTGTCCCGGTTCGGAACAAGCTGCCGCCGGATGTGTCTTTTGGAGACGAGCAGCTGGATTCATTGGGAGGCATCGTTGAGATACGCAGCGCCCCTACAGTCAAGGTTTGTCGTTCGGAGAGGAAGCACCGACTGGATGGTTTATGATCGCGAGCTCAAGGGGCCAGCGCAGTTGAAGAAAGACGGCCACTTCGCCGAGAAGCTGACGAAGGAACAGGCCGAACACATCAAGCAGGCATTGACGGACGCCCTGAAGCCCGAGCCGTAGGCAAAGCTGGATCGAGTACCCCGATTGGTGGCGACACAAACCGCGAACAGATGACATCTGTGTTACCTCGTAAGGTATATGAACAGAGTTGGGCAAAGCGAACGAGGCGCGGCAAAATGGCGGCGCATCGATGGAGCAAATTAGGCCCGTGCGGGATTCAGCTTTGGCCACTGCACGTTCTGATCGGGCCAGCGTCGTCGTTGAAAGGGAACGATCGGGGAACAGCTCAAGGCACATCGAAAGCCGCCCGCGCCAGAAAGGTCGCCTCGCGCCGAGGCGGGTGGAGCGCGAGGCATGACGGCGCAAGCGCGCCGTTCAGCGCACAATTTGGAGCGAACATTCGGAACGCTGCTGGAGTTCGGCCGTCAAGATAACGGCAGTTCGCCCTGGCCGCCTGTCCAGTCGATGATGTCGAGCTGGAGCCCTCGCTTCAGCATCTCGGCCTCGAGGCTGCCGGCATGCCGCTTCCACTCGGGCGTCGCGCGGACCCGGAATTTTGGCTCTTCGCCGGCCGCCTCGAATTCGTCGTCGGCTTTGAGCGCACCGCGGACGGCTTCGTACATCATCTTCAGGCTGGCGTCGGTGAAGGCGCCGTAGTCCATCGGTCGTCTCCCTTGGCACTGTGAGACGCGAAAGGCCGCCACGTAGTCACTCGTGGCGGCCTTCTGCTAGCGGCCCATCCAGACGGCCTAGAACGACGTTGCGTGAGTCGGGTTAATGAAGCGTTGCTGGCACGGCACCGGCACGCTTTCACAGACACCCTCGACAGCGTTCCTTCGCCGGGGTGGAGGCCGCTGCACTCAGATCGCGATGCGATCGAAGTCGATGGCTATCCGGCTGTTCGGGAAAATTCTCGTCGCCTCCGCCAGAATGTCCTCATCCGGGTAGCGGCCGGAGATGTGGGTGAGCACGAGCTGCTTGACCCCGCTCCGCGCCGCGAACGCGGCGGCTTCGCTGGCCGTCAAGTGTCCGTAGTCGCGCGCGATAGCCGCGTCGCGCTCGAGAAACGTCGCTTCGATCACCAGCACGTCGGCGTCCCTGGCGTGTTCGGCCAGCCCGTCGGTTGTTTCAGCATCACCGACAATGACGAGCTTCTTTCGCCCCTGGGCCGAGCCAAGCACCTGCTCCGGATCGATGGTGCGACCATCGTCCAGCTTCACCTGCCGCCCCTCCGCCAGCTCCCGACGAACCGGCCCATCAGGCACGCGCAGCGCCAGAAGCCGGTCCGGGAGCAGATGCCGGCGCACCGCGCTCTGAAAGGAGAAGGCGAAGCTGTCCGTATCCCGGTGGCGGACCGGAAAGCAATCGATGGTGAATTCGCCGGCGTCGAGGACTCGTCCCTCGCTCAACGGCACCAGATCAAGCGGGATCGGCGCTCTGCCCTCGCCCCACAGCCCCGCCAGCATGCGGACGACGACATCGAGCGTACCGGGTCCGGCATGAATCGTCATCGCATCCGAACTTTGCCGCAACCGGAGGGTCGAAAACAGCCCGGGGATGCCGAGCACATGATCGAAATGCCCGTGAGTCAACAGCAGATGATCAAGCCGTCGAAAGCCGGCGCCACTCCGCAGCAGCTGGCGCTGCGTTCCCTCGCCGCAATCGACCAGAATACGACTGCCGGCTGCCTCGACAAGGATGCCCGGGTGGTTGCGCTCGGGAGACGGCACGCTTGCCGACGTTCCCAGAAAAGTCAGCGAGAACATCGCAGCACCTCGCCTTCCGACTACCGACGGCGCCATGCCGCCGAGATCGCGCAATCTGATGGCAGCGTCGCCCGATGTGTTCAAGCACTTCGATGCGGACGACGGTGGACCGAGGCGTCCTGAAGCCGGCTGCGTTACGGGCAGACCGCATCCGCGCCGCCAACGGGATCGATCGTCGTGACCGGCGCGCGCGGCGGCCTCGTCACGCCCTCAACCGGTCACAGCCTCAAGCATCGAAACAGCTGCGCGAGCGCAGTGTTGGCGGATTGCGCGCGCCGTTCGACGATTTCGGCCGCGGCGGCGTAGTTGCGCGCCAGGATCTGGAGCGCGCGGCGGGCATCCGGCAGCGTGGATTGCTCCGCCATCTCCAGGCACTGATGCTCGAAATATCTGAGCTCCTCAAGTTCGGTCATTGGCGAATCGTCCGATCGGGTCCTGCATTTTCGAACTCAGTGCGCCAGCGCCCTAGTGAAAGTTTGGCAAGTTTGTTGCGGGGGCCGAGCAATCTGGTCGGAGTGTTTCTGGACGCATGATTTGATGATCACCGCTGCGTGACCGATGCGAGGTGAGCTGCGCGGATCGACAAGCGCGTGCAATCGTCTCACAATGCGCCGGTCTCGCTTGGCGAGCCCTGGAACGCACGCGGTTGATGCGGTAGCGAATTGGCTTTGTTGGACCGATGAGGAAACGCGATTGGGCTTTCGTGGCGGCCTGTGTGGCAGGCGCGCTGCTGTTCGGCGTCTGGAGTTTCCAGATGGGTATCGCGTTTCATCGGTCCCAGCACGGTGCGACCGACCTCTCCAGTTCGCACCGGCGGAGCCAGGACGACGCTTCCGCGCGCAGCCCGGCCCGGCTCGAGGCGGATGACGGCGATCAGCAGGCCGGACAGCCGCGATAGCGTTCGTCACCGCCAAATCGCGTCCGACTAGGCCCAAGCCAGGCCTGCCATGCCGGCGGCGCCATCGTCATCTGTCTTCGCATGCGTGAGCCGCCTGCGGCGCGCGCTATCCTTGGCACGATGGTCACGAACGCCAAATCTGTGCAGCGCCATCGGCACATGCCGCATCACGGCGCGGACGAGACCGATGGCCTGTCTGACGACGGCCACAACCGTTGCAACGCGGGTAAAGAAGCCGATCAGGAAGATCATCGAGAAGATGTCGATATAGGCCAGCACATCGCCAACCAGCATCAGCTCGGGAGGAAGCGGAATCCGGTGCCAATAGGCGCCGATCACGATCGCAACCGGGATCAGCGCGATCAGCTTCCGCAACGTCAGCCGATCGAGCAAGGCGGCAAGCTCAACGACCAGGATCTGCCACAGCCAATCGCCAAGCACGGCCGGCTTGTCGATCGTCCAAGTCTGCCACAAACGCTGCCACATCGCCGCTCCGCCTCCCCTTGCGCGCATTACCGGCGCTACGGCTTCGACGACGCCTCGCTGCCGCTGCCCTCGTCTGCGGCGCCTTGCGCATCAGCCGGATCGGCCGATGGAAAGATGCGCTCATAGTTCGCACGCGCCTCGCGGATCAGCCGCGCGCGCTCGCGTTCGGACTTCGAGATGAACCTGATGATCTCGCCCATATTCGCTCCAAGGCAAAAAAAAAGATCCGACCGTCAGCTATGCAACCATCGTGCCCGACGGTCGCTTGGCCCGACCTCCTCGCACCGCTCAGCGGAATGCCCGCGGCGCCACCCGCTGCTGGCTGAACGCGACGCGCGGATTGATGCCGCAATAGGCGTCGCGGCCCGACGCGGATGCCTGGCACTGCTGGTAGGTCTGGTAGCCGCAATAGCCGGGATATCCCTCCTGCCGGCCCTGGATGCACCAGGGATACTCATAGGGATCGGCCGCCGCAGGCGACGCGGAACCGACAATCCAGCTCGTTCCGAGCGCCGCGAACGCCAGAATTGCCCAATTCGTCCTGCGCATGATCGTGTTTCCTTGCTCCATCGGCTCCCACCCGCTGATCTAGGTACGCCCGCAGGATCTGCGAGGTTTCCGGTGACCGCCTCAAGAAGCTGTGACGATCGTTCGAAGCCTGGTCGCGGCACGGTGAGGACCGGCTGATCGGTCGTCGGCCCTCGCGGCCCCCGGACCCGCTGACCCGCTGCCCGCCGGGCCCTCCCTCCGCATGTAGTTAACCGACGCCTAATCGCAGATGCGCGGTTGAAATGTACGACTTAAGCGCGCTGCAAGGCGGCTGCCCTAGTCTCCCGCCCGGCTCAATGGACGACGACACCGGAGAGGCTCGTCACACGGGGGATAGTCATGCGCAGCGCGCTCATTGCTTCAATGATCCTGTCACTTGCGGCCGGGCCGGCCGTTGCCGGACCACGAATGTCGGGGCCGTCCGAGGCGGCACCGAGCAGCGTCGAGAAGTATCGCGGCTACGTCTTCGATCTCTCCGAGAATGCCGACCGCAAGGACGTTACCAGCATCGCCGACATGGTCCGCCGCCAGCTCGACGTCGTGGAAACCGCAGGCTTCAGCCCGAAGGTGCTGCAGTTCTTCCATCGCGTGCCGATCGTTGCCAGCGAGATGGCGTGTCTCGACGAAGGCGCGGCAGCGGCCTGCTATGGCTTGACGCCGCCGGAATGGGACCGCGGCACGACGCGCGACGTCACCATCTGGGATCACGACAAGCAGCAATGGACCAATTCGGATCCGCTCGCGCTTGCGCTCGATTCCGGCATCGGCATCATCAGGATGCGTCCGAACATGATGCGTTACGCGAAGGACCCGGTGCTGCTGCACGAATTCCTTCACGCCTATCACGCCCGGCTGATGCCGAACGGCTATGAGAACAAGGGCATCAAGGGCTTCCTCAGCCAGGCCAAGTCGAAGGAGCTGTTCGCCAAGGAGGCCTATGCACTGAAGAACCAGCAGGAGTTCTTCGCGGTGACGGCGAGCATCTTCCTGGCCGGCAAGGATTCCGAGCACGAACCCTATACGCGCGCCACGCTCAAGGAGAAGATGCCGGACTACTACAAGTATCTCGTCGGCCTGTTCGGCGCCGATCCCGAGGAAACCGGCGTCACGCCGGTCGCATCGGCCAACTGAGCCCGGTATCCCACAAAAAAACGAGGCCCGGTGTGCCTAGGAGACCGGGCCTCGTTTCTGATGTCCCCCGCCTCGTGGCGGATCAGGTCTTGTCGTTACGCGACCTTGTCCGCGCGATCCATCCCGGATGATTACGGGGTCAGGCGCGCGCCGGCCTCACTTGCTGTAGCTGTAGAACCCCTGCCCGGTCTTGCGGCCGAGATGGCCGGCGTCGACCATCTCCTTCAGCAGCGGCGCCGGCCGATATTTGGGGTCGTTGAAGCCGGTATAGAACACCTCCATCACCGACAGCATCGTGTCGAGCCCGATCAGATCGGCGAGCGCTAGCGGGCCGATCGGATGGTTGCAGCCGAGCTTCATGCCGGCATCGATCTCCTCGGCGGTGGCAATGCCTTCCTGCAGCGCGAAGATCGCCTCGTTGATCATCGGACACAGGATGCGGTTCACCGCAAAGCCGGGGCTGTTCTTCGCCGTGATCGCCACCTTGCCGACCCGCTTGGCGAACGCTTCGGCCTTGGCGACGGTGTCGTCCGAGGTCTGCAGGCCCCGGATCAATTCGAGCAGCGCCATCACCGGCACCGGATTGAAGAAATGCATCCCGATGAAGCGGTCGGGACGATCGGTCGAGGCCGCAAGGCGGGTGATCGAGATCGACGAGGTGTTGGTTGCGACCAGCGCGCTCGGCTTCAGTCCCGCAGAGAGATCCTTCAGGATCTTGACCTTCAGCTCCTCGTTCTCGGTCGCGGCTTCGATCACGAGATCGCAGGCGGCGAGCTTGGCCTTGTCGGTGGTCGCATTGATACGCCCGAGCGTCGCGTCGCGATCGGCCGCGGTCATCTTCTCCTTGGCGACCAGCCGATCGAGACTGCTCCCGACCGTCTTCAAGCCGCGCTGGACCGCCGCCTCGGAGATATCCACCATGGTCACGCCGAGGCCTGCCGCCGCGCAGATCTGCGCGATGCCGTTGCCCATGGTCCCGGCGCCGATAATGCCAACCGTCTCAATCATTGCGTTCGTCCCTCGTCGCTTGCGCGGCCGCGCGGCCGCATCGTCAAAAACGGCGGACCGGAGGAGTCCGCGGATGGCGCATGAATAGCAGTCCGGCCGCACGGCCGATACAGCGGAAGCCGGTATTCCGGTGAGGTCTATTCCGGGCGCGGCGGGACAGGTCGCCGTGGCGGAACGGCCGGCCGCGGCGGCGATAGGGCGCGCGGTGGTTCGGCCGCGCGCGACGGTTCGAGCACGCGGTTAAGTCGGACGATCCACCAGGCCAGCCGCCCGTAGCTGCGGCGCAGCGTCGATCCAAATCCCTCGTCGATGTCCTGGTCACGATCCATACCCCTATCATTAACGTGCATCCTTGAAGGAACGGTGAGCGCCATCACGTGCTGCACCGGCAATCGTTAGGAACCTGGCAACTATTTCGCGCAAGCCTCGGTTGACGGCGTGGGCGCCGGTAATCTCCCGGATTGCGTGCGGGAGGCCTTGCGCCGCAGCATCGCCATGCCGGTGCGACTCGCATTTTGTTGATCGAATTTTCCGCGGCGCGCCGCGACACAAGGACATTGGACGACGAGGGCTACGCCCATGCTTTCTGAAAAATTCTTTTTGGTGCTCGAGACATTGCTCAACGGCCAGACCCATTCCGACGGAAGCCCCCGCGTGGTGAGCACCGCGCCCCACATCCCGGTCGAGCTTCCGCGCGAAGGCCAGCCGAAACGCAACCCTTCCCGCTAGGCCGCTTGGTGGCGGCAGGTGGTCGCCAAGGCCGGGCTGGAGTTTCAGTCGCTGCGGCCACGTCGCTGCGGAATGCCGATCGCGACGTTTGTCTCCGCCAGTTGGCCCGTCGCGACGCACGAAGCCATTCGGCCGGAGCGGCGCCTCGCCCGTGATCCAGTTCATAGGTGGCGAAGCCGAACCACGCTACGCCGCGCCCGCAACGAGGTGGCGCCGCCGTGGACGATAAGACCGACAGCAAGACCGATTTCGGAAGCATCGCCGTCGCAATCTGCGTCGCCGCCTACATCGCGATCATGCTGGCCTATCTCGCCCAATGCGATCTCGGCCTGACCGCCGCGCAGACGCGTCATCTCTCGATGCTCGCAGCGCTGGTCCTCGCGCTGCCGGTCGCGCTGGATTTGCTGCGCACCGGGCCCGGCGACGCTGGCTGACGCGGGCACGAACAAGCCTGCAGCCTTCGATCTCCCCTGCAGCAAGCGCGCCTGCGCAACATAGCGCTAGGTGAAGCGACGCGAATCAGGGTTACTTTGCAACTGATCGCTTCGTGGGATTTGGCGGCATGACCCAGCCCGGCGTGTTTGATCAGAAGGTTCTGGATCAGAACATTCGCGAACTGCAGGAATGGCTGCGCAGGGCCTGGCAGCAACTCGCGGACCCCTCGCTCACCGCCTTCTCCCGCCGCGAACTGCGCAACCAGATGAAGCAATGCAACGCCGATTTGCGCGTGCAACTGCAAGCCGCCTCCAAACGGATGCTGATGCAGCCCGCCTCATCGGGCAGGAGGTTCGCCAAGCCGGCGCTGCGGATCCTCGCCTAGGACCTGATGCCAGCGCGCCAAAATGCCGCGATATCTTGCTGCATGCTGGCCATACGCACCCTCTGCTTGTGCAGGAACGCCCGACAAGGCACAGCAAAACCGCTCCGGTATGCCTATATTGGGCGTCATGTAGCGGCCCACGCCGCCAATGTTTAGGGACTCCCGTGTTATATCTGGAACTTGCGATCGTGGCGGTCTTGATCGTCGTCAACGGTCTGTTGTCGATGTCGGAGCTCGCGATCGTCTCCTCGCGTCCGGGGCGTCTTGCGGCGCTGGTCGAACGAGGCGTCAGCGGTTCGCGCCGCGCCCTTGCACTGGCCTCCGATCCCGGCAAGTTCCTCTCCACGGTGCAGATCGGCATCACGCTGATCGGCGTGCTGTCCGGCGCCTTCTCCGGCGCAACGCTTGGCCAGCGTCTGACCCAATGGCTGCTTGAGCTCGGCGTGTCCGCAAGTATCGCGGACGCGGTCGGCGTCGGCCTCGTCGTCGGCGTGATCACCTATGCCTCGCTGATCGTTGGCGAACTGGTGCCGAAGCAGATCGCCTTGCGCGATCCCGAGTCGATCGCGGTCAAGGTCGCTCCGGCCATGACCATGATGGCGCGGCTGTCGCTGCCGCTGGTGTGGCTGCTCGACCGTTCCGGCAAGCTGCTGCTGTGGGTGCTCGGCCATCGCGAGGATGCACAGGACCGCGTCAGCGAGGACGAGATCAAGACGCTGGTGGTGGAGGCCGAGAACGCCGGTGTGCTCGAGCCCGGCGAAAAGGAGATGATCGCCGGCGTGATGCGGCTCGGCGATCTGCCGGTCGGCGCGGTGATGACGCCGCGCCACGAGGTCAGCCTGATCGACCTCGCCGCCCCCGCGGCCGAGATCCTGGCGACGCTGCAGAAGAGCAGTCACTCGCGCTGCGTGGTGTTCGACGGCAACCGCGATCATGCGCTCGGCATCGTGCAGGCCAAGGACGTGCTCGACGTCTACCTCGCGGGCCAGACGCCCGACATCCGCGCGCTCACGCGCGATGCGCCGATCATTCCGGAGACCGTCGACGCCCGCGACGTGGTCGCGATTCTGCGCGACTCCAGAGTACATATCGGCCTCGTCCACGACGAGTACGGCACCTTCCAGGGCGTCGTCACCAGCGCCGACATCCTCGAGGCCATCGTCGGCGCCTTCCACACCGAGGAAGGCCCGGCCGAGCCTGCCTATGTCCGGCGCGCCGACGGCTCCTATCTGATCTCGGGCTGGATGCCGGCGCTGGAATTCAGCGAACTGCTCGGCATCACGCTGCCCTCGCCGCGGCCGTACCAGACCGCGGCCGGCTTCCTGCTGCATGAATTCGGCGCGATCCCCGATGTCGGCGCGAAAACCGCCGCGCAGGGCTGGGAATTCGAGATCGTCGACCTCGACGGCCGGCGCATCGACAAGGTTCTGGCCAGCAAGCAGCCGGCGGCCTGACATTTGCCACCCGGCCGTCCTGTTGATAAGCGGCAAGACAGCGAAACAGGCCGCCGCGGTGTGCTATCGGCATAGCGGCGGCCCGAGCAATCCCCGAGTAAACCCCACGGAATAGATCCCCATGCGCATTACCCTTGTCGGTTCCCGCCATTTCGGCGTGACGACCCTGAACATGCTGCGTGAGCACCACGTCACGCTGGTCAGGGTGGTCGTCCATGACGGCGAGGACCGGCTGGCGGCAGCAGCCAGGGCGGCCGGCATCGAAGTCGTTGTGCAGGCCGATCCAAAGCTGGTGACGGCCGCCGAGATTGCGCCGGACACCGACCTGATCGTGACCGCCCATAGCCACGCCCGGGTCAGCAGAGAGGCGCTTGCCGCGTCCAGGCTCGGCGGCATCGGATACCACCCGTCGCTGCTGCCGCGCCACCGCGGCATCGCGGCGGTAGAATGGACCATCAAGGAAGGCGATCCGATCGCCGGCGGCAGCATCTATCACCTCGCCGACCGCATGGACGCCGGCGCGATCGCCGCGCAGGACTGGGTGTTCGTCAAGAAAGGCGAGACCGCCCGCGAGCTGTGGGAGCGCGCGCTGGCGCCGCTCGGTTTGCGTCTGCTCGCCCAGGTCATCGACTACGGCAAGGTCAACGGCTCGCTGCCGGCCAAGGTCCAGGATGAGCAGTTTGCGACCAAGGCGCCGAATCTGAGCCTTGGCAAACACTAACCCGAGCTAGAGTATGGGAGTACCTTGTTCGAAAAAACCATGCTCGGATTTTCCGTTCCTGATCCGGAACCGAATTCACCGTGATGTGTTTGAGTTCACAGGAACATTTGGGGACTCCCGCGACGCAGCAAATTTTGAACACATTGTGACAGGATAAGCCGCGTCATCACACGAAATTACAGGGATTTGATTCATGCGTTCGATCCGCATTCGCGACCTGATTTTGGTCACTTCGGTCGCTTCGGCTGCCGCCCTCACCGCTGCTCCCGTGTCCGCTCAGCAGCCTTATGACGGGCTTTGGAACGTCACCGTCGTCACCAAGACCGGCAGCTGCGAACCGTCGCAGAGCTCGACCGTGACCGTCGCTGAAGGAAAGATCTCGGCACAGGGCGCGGCGATCTCCGGCACCGTCGGCAGCGGGGGACTTGTGCGAGTCTCGATCAATGGTGCATATGCGAACGGACAACTCAGTGGCAACTCCGGATCGGGGAAGTGGAATGGGGCATCAGCTGGCGTACCGTGCAGCGGCCGATGGGAAGCATCCCGTCAGTAAGATCACCAGCCTATCAAGTTTCTTTGCCATCGCGCGGCGGCCAGCATTTGCAGCCGCCGCATTTTTTGTGGCCGCACTCGCAAGCACCACGGGCCATGCCCAGTCCGGCCCGTTCGCCGGCATGGCGGGCACCTGGTCGGGCGCCGGCTCGGTCACGCTGGACGACGGCTCCAGCGAGCGCATCCGCTGCCGGGCGACGTATCACGTCGGCGGGCCCCGGATGACCATGATCCTCACCTGCGCAAGCGACGCCTATAAGTTCAACCTGGCGGCCGATGTGCAGGCCGAAGGCAGCGTGGTCAGCGGCAATTGGAGCGAGTCCAGCCGCAATGTCAGCGGCTCGTTGCAGGGTCGCGGTGGCGGCGGCAACTTCCAGGTCATTGCCAGTGCTCCCGGCTTCAACGCCGATATCTCGATGCGCACCACCGGCAACAAGCAGGCGGTCACGATCAGGGCCGACAGCCAGTTCCGCGGCGCCAGCATCACGCTGTCGAAGTAATCGATCCGCGCTCCAACGTGGAAAGCCCTCGGGTCATCCCCGAGGGCTTTTTGTTTGGCTGAGCGGCAATTCCTCGCGTACGCCCCAGCGATGCTATGCCGCAGGCACGAATGCGGTGACCTCGATCTCGACCTTGGCGCGCTGATCGACCAGCCCGCCGATATAGAGCAACGTCGACGGCGGGAAATTGCGCCCGAGCGTCTCCTTCCACGCCGCGCCAATACCGGCGCCCGCGGCCTCATACTCGCTGCGGCTGGTCAGGTACCAGGTCAAGCGGACGATGTGCTCGGGGCCGGCGCCGGCTTCGTTCAACAGCTTGATGATGCGCTTCAACGCGGTGCCGACCTGGGCGGCCATCTCGGGGGCGTAGTCGCCCTTCTCGTCGCCGCCAGTCTGCCCCGCCAGCACGATCCACCTGCCGGGCGCGTCGAACGCGACACCGTGCGAGAAGCCGCGGGGTTTCGACCATTCGGCCGGTTGCAAGACACGCATGAACAGATCCTCCTGATTTGATTTTGCCGACCTGCTTAGCAGAGATCACATGGTTGACGCATCACCGCGCAGGCAGAATTGCGCGTTGCAAATTCATGGCAGCTCGCCGATACCGGGCACCCCTCCTCGGTTCGTTCCTCGTCATGGATCGCACGCCCTCAAAAACCCGCGCAGCATTGTGGATGTCCGGCTGGCTCGCGCTGATGCTGATCGTGGCGGTGGCCGGCCGCGAGGCGACGCGCGAGGTCAACGTCTTCCAGCTGATGGCCGTTCGCGGCGTGCTCGGCTTCGCGATGCTCTATCCGCTGATCCACATGAATGGCGGGTTTGCGATCGTGAAGACGGCACGGGTGCACGTCCATATCGCGCGCAACCTGATCCATTTCTGCGCGCAGCTCGGCTGGTTCTTTGCGCTGACATTGATCCCGATCGGCCAGGTGGTCGCGATCGAGTTCACGATGCCGATCTGGACCGCGATCCTTGCGGCGAGCTTTCTCGGCGAGCGGATGACGCGGTGGAAGATCGTCGCGATCGTGCTTGGCCTGGTCGGCGTGTTCGTGATCGTGCGGCCGGCGGCCGGCGCGATCAATCCGGGCCAGCTGATCGCGCTCGCCGCGGCGGTCGGCTTCGGCATCTCGGTCGCCGTGGTCAAGTCGCTGACGCGGACCGAGCAGACGCTGACGATCATGTTCTGGATGCTCGCGGTGCAATCGCTCGCGAGCATCGGGCCTGCGCTCTACGTCTGGACCTGGCCGCCGCTCTCAACCTGGGGCTGGCTCGCCGTGATCGCGTTCTGCGGCACGTTCTCGCACTATTGCATGGCACGCGCCCTGCTCCACGCCGACGCCACTGTCGTGATCCCGATGGATTTCGTCCGCGTGCCGCTGACGGCGATCGCCGGCTGGCTGATCTATGCCGAAAGGCTCGATGTCTACACCGTGCTCGGCGCGGCCATGATCCTGGCCGGCAACCTCATGAACCTGAAACCGACCGCAAGGAAGCCGGCGCGCGGGAGGTGACGCTCGCGCCGCAGCCAGCGCGGCCGCGCCCCGCCCGCCAAAAAGCCCGGGGATCGTCCCGGCCTCCTGGTTTCGAAAGCGTGTTACTTTCCGGCGGCCTTGCGCAACGCCGCGTTGATGCGGTCCTGCCAGCCGGGGCCGCCCTCCTGGAAATACGCCAGCACGTCCTGATCAATCCTCAGCGTGACCTGCTCGCGGACGCCGGGGACAGCGACGGTCTTTGGCACCGCGTCCGCGACCTTGGTGGTGGCGCGCTTGAACGCCGCCTCGGCTTCGCTGCGGGCATCGTTCAGGGTTCGCGGTCGCCTCGGCTGGTCAGCCATATGCTGGATTCCTGTGTCTCAGATTCCTTCAAACAGTACCGTCGAGAGATAGCGCTCCGAGAACGACGGCACAATCGCCAGAATGGTTTTGCCGGCCGCTTCCGGCCGCTTGCCGATCTGCAAGGCGGCAGCGATCGCGGCACCCGACGAGATACCGCCGGGGATGCCTTCATTGCGCGCCAGTTCGCGCGCGGTCTCGATCGCGGTCGCGCTGTTGACCTTGACGATCTCGTCGATCACGGAGCGGTCGAGGATCTCAGGGATGAAGCCCGCACCGATGCCCTGGATCTTGTGCGGCGTGTGCTGGCCGCCCGACAGCACCGGGCTCTCTTCCGGCTCCACCGCGACGACGCGCAATGACGGCTTGCGCGGCTTCAGCACCTGGCCAACGCCCGTGATGGTGCCGCCGGTGCCAACGCCGGCGACGAAGTAATCGATGTTGCCGCCGGTGTCGTTCCAGATCTCCTCGGCGGTGGTGCGGCGATGGATCTCGGGATTGGCGAGGTTCTTGAACTGCTGCGGCATGACAGCGTTGGGCGTCGTGCGCACCAATTCTTCTGCGGTCGCGATCGAGCCCTTCATGCCCTGCGCGGCCGGGGTCAGCACAATCTCCGCACCGAGAAAGGCCAGCATCCGCCGTCGCTCGATCGACATCGATTCCGGCATGACGAGCTTGAGCCGATAGCCGCGCGAGGCCGCGACATAGGCAAGCGCAATCCCGGTGTTGCCCGAGGTCGGCTCGATCAGCACGGTGTCGGCGTTGATGATGCCGGCCTTCTCCATCGCCACGATCATCGCCGCGCCGATGCGGTCTTTCACGCTGGCCGCCGGATTGAAGTATTCCAGCTTGGCGAGGATCGTCGCGTTGACGCCAGCCGCCTGCGGCAATCTGCGCAGCCGCACGATCGGCGTGGAGCCGATCGCATCGACGATGGAGTCAAAGACGCGGCCGCGTCCGGGTTGCACTGCACTCGTTGTCGACGGCGCGTCCATCAAGCGGCTCCTGTAGCGGATGTGCTGGGAATATGCGGTCTTGTCTCATTAGAAGCAGCGCACCATGGCGCGCAAGTGAGAAACCGCCGCAATGCGAATTCGTTGCATCGCAAAATAGAACCTGCGCAAATAACGTAAAACCTACGCATTTGTGTTGCGACAAGGTCAAACAAATGGGTTTATATACTTTCGTCAGGTGCAGCTCAGAACGCAAAGGAGGTCACATGCCAGCTCTCGCTGAAGTTCTGTCGACCACAGCGTCCAGGCCCGATCCGCGCGGCTGCGATTTGCCGACCTGTCCGGTGTGTGCGGACTCCATGGTGGCGGCGGAAGCGTCCGCGTACCTGTTCGACAATCTGATCAGCTATCTCTGGACCTGCGACAATTGCGGTTACGGGTTCGTTACCAAACACGCGGTGAAACCGATCGTGTGCAACTGATCACACAGCTCATCTTGGAGCGATGTCACCGCGCGCCCAACCGGCGCGCGTTTTCGTTCTGAAGTCCTCGAACGTGCCGTTCGCCACCGCATCGCGGATGCCCTGCATCAGCTGCTGGTAATAGGCGACGTTGATTTCGGACAGCAGCATTGCCCCAAGTGTTTCGCCCGACCGCACCAGGTGATGCAGATAGGCGCGCGAATAGCCGTTCGCCGCCGGCCACGGGCTTTCTTCATCGAGCGGACGCGGATCGTCGACGTGCCGGGCGTTGCGCAGGTTGATCTGCCCGAAGCGGGTGAACGCCATGCCGTGGCGTCCGTTCCGTGTCGGCATCACACAGTCGAACATGTCGACGCCGCGCGCCACCGCCTCGAGGATGTCCTCCGGCGTGCCGACGCCCATCAGATAACGCGGCCGATCGACCGGGAGCGCCGGCGCGGTCTCTTCGATCATCGCCAGCATGACCGCCTGCGGCTCGCCGACCGCGAGGCCTCCGATCGCGTAACCGTGAAAGCCGATGCCAGTCAGCCCGCGCGCGCTGGCGTGTCGCAGATCCGGGACGTCGCCGCCCTGCACGATGCCGAACAGCATGTAGCCGTCGGGCGCCGCTTCAAACGCGCGCTTGGAGCGCTCGGCCCAGCGCAGCGACAGCTGCATCGCGCGCTCGATGTCGGCGCGTTCCGCCGGCAACCGCACGCATTCGTCCATCTGCATGGCGATGTCGGAGCCGAGCAGCCGCTGCACCTCGATCGAGCGCTCCGGCGACAGCTCGACCTTGGTGCCGTCGATATGCGAGCGGAAGGTCACGGCCTTCTCGGTCACCTTGCGCAGCTCCGACAGCGACATCACCTGGAAGCCGCCGGAATCCGTCAACATCGGGCCGCCCCAGCCGGTGAAGCGCTGCAGGCCGCCAAGCCCGGCAATGCGCTCGGCGCCGGGACGCAGCATCAGGTGATAGGTGTTGCCGAGCACGATATCGGCGCCGGCATCGCGCACCTCGCGCCAATGCATGCCCTTCATCGCGCCCGCGGTGCCGACTGGCATGAAGGCGGGCGTCCGCACGAGGCCGTGCGGCGTGGTCAGGCGCCCGGTGCGGGCGGCGCCGTCGGTTGCCAGCAGCTCGAAATGATTGGGAAGATTCATGCGGCTGCTTATTGCGTGTCGCCGGTGCCCGATCAACCCGTCGGATAACGGCCCTCGCGCGACTTCGTGAACACGGACAACCGGCCGGACGCTTGCCTTGCATCATCAGCTAGCTTAAACAAAACGAAACCGTGTCGTTTTATGACGACAATATGGCAACCGGCTCCCCGCAGCGACGTCGATCCGCGAACGTGACTGGCAGAGATGGTCTTACCCCTAGCGTCCGGCCCGCCGGCGCCGGCCCTTGGATGACGGCTGCCTGCGCGATCCGGCAGGCGGTGCTGCTGTGCGGCCTCGCCCTAGCGCTTTCGGCCTGCAGTTCGCTGCCGCGGATGCCTTACACGGCCGCCGACGCCGCCAATTCCCGCGTGCTCGATCTCGATGGGCTGCGCCGCTATGCCGACGAGCCGGCATCAAAATTCAAGCTCGAGAAGCGCAGCGTCGCGCCGATCACGAGTTATCTCGCCCTCTCGGGCGGCGGTGCCGACGGCGCCTATGGCGTGGGCGTCCTCAACGGCTGGACCGCGGCCGGCAACCGCCCGGCCTTTTCGGTCGTCTCCGGCGTCAGCACCGGCGGACTGATTGCGCCCTTTGCCTTCCTTGGCCCGCGCTACGACGACACGCTGAAGGAGGTCTACACCTCGGGCATCGCGGAAAGCCTGCTGCAGGATCCGAGCCTGATGCGGGTGCTGTTCGGCTCCGGGCTGTTCGGCAACAAGCGGCTGCGCGAACTGGTGGCGCGCTACGTCGGTCCGGAGATCCTGAGCGAGGTGGCGCACGAAAACGCCAAGGGCCGAAAGCTCCTGATCGTCACCACCGATCTCGACACCCAGCGCACGGTAATCTGGGACATGGGGCGAATCGCCGCCGTCGGAACGCCCGAGGCGCTACAGCTGTTTCGCGACGTGATGGCCGCCTCCGCCAGCATCCCGCTGGTGTTTCCGCCGATCATGATCGACGCCGAGGGCCAGGGCCGCCGCTTCCAGGAGATGCATGTCGACGGCGGCGTGACCGCGCCGGTGCTGACATTGCCGGATGCGCTGCTGTTCCGCGAGCGCGGCTGGCCCGCCAACAGCCGTATGAACATCTACATCCTCGTCAACAAGAAGCTCGAGGGCAACTTCGAGCTGGTGTCGAACTCGACGATCGACGTCGCCTCCCGCAGCATCTCCGCGATCACGCAGGCGCAGACGCGCTCGGTCATCCTCTCGACCTATGACTTCGCCCGACGCAACCGGCTGGGTTTCCATCTGTCCTACATCGAGCGTGACTATCCGGCGCCGGAAACGCAGGGCTTCGACACCGCCTATATGCGCGCGCTCTACCAGTACGGATACGACAAGGCCGCCGCCGGGCAGGCCTGGACCGCGACGCCGCCGTAAGCGGCCTGCTCCCGGTACCGCCGAATGGACGAATCCGCTCGGCGCGGGTTATAGACCGGACGGACCCGTCCGACGCACAACGAGATGAATGGGCAAATGGGATTGACCGCAACCAAGGCCAAGGTGGCCAAGCGCGGCGTGATCAAGTCACGCGGCGGCCGGCCGACGCGGGACGCTGCGATCGAGCGCGACCAGCGGCTGATCGAGGTCGCCACCCGCCTGTTCCTCGAGCGCGGCTTCGATGCGACGTCGATCGACGCGGTGGCCGAGGCCGCCCGCGTCAGCAAGCCCACCGTCTACGGTCAATATGGCGACAAGCGCGGCCTTTTCGCCGCGGTGCTCCGCCGCGAGATCGCCCGCTGGCTTGCCCCGCTCGCCGCCGCGGCGGCCGAAGCGCAGGCCGGCGGCAACTGCGACGGTTCGGTCGAGGAACGGCTGACCGAGCTCGGGCGTCAGTTGTTGGTGCTGAACTGCAGCGCCGACTCCATCGCCTTCAGCCGGATCCTGACCGCGCAGGCAATTAATTTCCCCGAGGTCGCCAAGCTGGCCGTCGACGAAGGCTGGTCGAAAGCGGTGTCCACCACGGCGGATTTCTTCGACCATCTGGTCGACAAAGGCGCCCTCGACCTCGAGGACACCACGATCGCGGCCGAGACATTCCTCAACATGGTGGTCGGCCACACCCACCGGATGGCGACATTCGGAACTCCGATTGACATGAAGACCGCCGAGACCCGGATGGAAGTCTCGATCCGGCTGTTTCTCGCCGGCGCCGTCGGGCCGCAGGACCGGCTTCGCGATGCGGCCAAAGAAGCGACGAAGGCGCGCCGCCGGCCGGCCCGCTGACAGGATCGTTGCATCGCCTCACACGTTGTCGTGATGAGCCTTGAAGGAAACAGAACGAAACCGTATTGTTTAGTTGCAATGAGACGCGAGACCCAAGTTCAGCCCCCCAACGGTTTCGTGTCGCCTTGTAACTTCGATCGTCACGACGGAGCTGCCGCCATCGCTCCGTCTGAACGTTCGGCGGCCGACCTCTGACTAACAAAGGTCGGCCGCACTTTCTCTGCCCGGGCGGCGGTTCGACGCGACGGATGCGACCATGACGACGGGACGATTACACGCACTGCGGCATTGGGCATTCGGCACGCGGCTGCTGGCAACCGCGCTCATTGCCCTGCCCTTCGCGACGCCGGCGCACGCGATCACGAGCTCGACGGCCGCAGCGCTCACCCCGCAGGACAACGACACCGCGCTCGACGCGCACACGGTTCGCCGCGAGCTCGACAGCTTCCAGGCGGCCCAGATCTCGCTGCGCAAGGCGATGGCGATTGCGGAGGCGCTGCATTCCGGTTCGATCACCGCCGACATCAGCTTCGACGGCGCGTCGGAGCCCGCGGTCTACCGGGTCAAGACCATGCAGCAGGACCGCATCTGGCGGCACGCCATCGACGCGGCGACCGGCGAAGTGGTGGGTGGCGAGGCCGCCGCGCCGCTGAAGTCGCTCGGCGCCGAAGACCGTGACAACCTCGTCGTGCTCAAGGCGCTCCGGCATCGCCTCGCCGACGCCGTGCGGGTGGCCGAGCGCACGACCTCCGGGAAGGCGATCAGCGGCGGCCTGATGCGCGAACGCGGCAAGCTCAATTTCGTCATCGTCGTGCTCGCCGGCAGCGACCTGAAAGAGGTGATCCTCGAACCGCCCGGCGCGCGCAGGCGCTGAGGCCAAGAGCGTTTTTGAGCGAAGCGGACAGCAGTTCGCGTGAAGAAAGCGCGTCAAAACAAGAAGCTAGAGCTTCGGTTCTGATTCAATCAGAACCGAAAATGCTCCAGGCGGGCATCGCCAAGTTTTCGCCCAAAAGCCGTTGACGGACGCCGATCTGTCCCGCATAAGTCCGAGCCATGATCACCGCGACCAAACGCACCAGCAAAACCACCAAGCCCTCCGGGGCCTCGGGAGGCGTGCGCGCGTAGTCGGTCGAACCGCATCATCTCTGCCCGAAGCCCCGCCTGATGAAGGTCCGGGGCTTTTTTGTTGCCTGAAATAGAACTCGAATGGAGGACAAAGTGAGTAACGATCCCGTCGTCGCAATTGTCGGCGTCACCGGCGCCGTCGGCGCCGAATTCATCGCCACCATGGACAAGCGCGGCTTCCGCGTCGGCAAGCTGAAGGCGCTGGCGAGCGCCCGCTCGGCCGGCAAGACCGTCAGCTTCCGCGGCAAGCCGGTCGTGATCGAGGAACTGACCGAGCGCGCCTTCGAGGGCGTCGACATCGCGCTGTTCTCGGCCGGCAGCGGCATCTCCAGGAAGTTCGCGCCGCTTGCGGTGAAGTCCGGCGCCGTCGTGGTCGACAATTCCTCGGCGTTCCGGATGGATCCGAACGTTCCGCTGGTGATCCCCGAGATCAACGCCAACCGCATCCGCGACCACAAGGGCATCATCGCCAACCCGAACTGCGCCGCCATCACCGCCCTGGTGCCGCTGTGGCCGATCCATCAGAAGAACCGCATCAAGCGCGTGATCATCTCGACCTACCAGGCCGCGAGCGGCGCCGGCGCAGCCGCGATGGAGGAGCTCGTCGAGTCCACCCGCGCCAATCTGAACGGACAGGTCTACACCCCGAAGGTGATGCCGCACCCCTACGCCTTCAACCTGTTCAACCACAACACCGCTGTTGATCCGGAGACCGGCTACAACGACGAGGAGACCAAGGTCATCAAGGAGACCCACAAGATCTTCGAGGACGAGAAGATCGCGGTCGGCGTTACCTGCGTGCGGGTGCCGGTGCTGCGCGCGCATTGCGAGGCGATCACCTTCGAATGCGAGAAGCCGATCACCGAGGACCAGGTGCGCGCGATCATGGCGCAGGCGCCGGGCGTCAAGGTCGTCGACGATCGCGCCAAGAACTACTTCCCGATGCCGATCGACGCCTCCGGCCAGGACGACGTGCTGGTCGGCCGCATCCGCAAGGACCTCAGCGACCCCAGCGGCCACTCGATCTCGATGTTCGTCGCGGCCGATCAGCTGCTCAAGGGCGCCGCCCTCAACGCGGTGCAGATTGCCGAGTTGCTCCCTGAGCGTGCGATGGCGTGAATGTAAGGACCGTCATCCTGAGGGCCCCCCGCGCAGCGGGCGTCTCGAAGGATGCATCGACCCCAGTGGGGCCGTCGCCCTTCGAGGGCCGCTGAAGAAGCGGCCACCTCAGAGAATGTGAATATATGGCGGAGGAGCGGTGCCAAACATTCAATGTCGTCCCGGCGAAGGCCGGGACCCATAACCACCGAAGGCCATTGTTGCGCAGGGCTGGGGCCACAGCCTTCCTCAACAATTAAACCCTGTGGTTATGGGTCCCTGCTTTCGCAGGGACGACGTCGGACATGTTGTCCCGCCTTCAGTCCCGTCATCCTTCGAGGCTCGCTCCGCTCGCACCTCGGGGTGACGGCGACAAAGTTGAGCTCGCTTAACTACCTGCCTGCGCGAAACAGCAAGCACGCATCGCCGTACGAATAGAACCGGTAGCCGTTCCTGATCGCATGGGCGTAGGCGCCTTGCATCGTCTCGAGGCCGGAGAAGGCCGAGACCAGCATGAACAGCGTCGAGCGCGGCAGATGGAAGTTGGTCAGCAAAATATCGACCGCGCGGAAGCGGTAGCCCGGCGTGATGAAGATCGAGGTTTCCGCCGCAAACGGCTGGATGGTGCCGTCGGCATTGGCGGCGCTTTCCAGCAGCCGCAGCGACGTGGTGCCGATCGCGACGATCCGGCCGCCCTTTGCGCGCGCGGCATTCAAGGCGGAAGCAGTCTCGGCGGTGACGCAGCCCCATTCGGCATGCATCTTGTGCTCCGAGGTCTCCTCGGTCTTCACCGGCAGGAACGTCCCTGCCCCGACATGCAGCGTCAGGCGGTGCAACTGGACGCCGCGGCTCCTCAGCGCGGCCTCCAGCGCCGGCGTGAAATGCAGCCCCGCCGTGGGCGCGGCGACCGCGCCCTCATTGGCGGCGAACATGGTCTGGTAGTCGCTGACGTCCTTCTCGTCAGGCGTGCGCTTGGAGGCGATGTAGGGCGGCAGCGGCGTGGCGCCGACATCGGCGATCGCCTGGTCGAGCACCGGACCATGGAACGAGAATGACAGCGTCACCTCGCCCTCCTGCCCCTTCGCCTCGACCTCTGCATCGAGATTGCCGAGCAGGCAGACCCTGCCCTCATTGCCGAAGCGGATGGTGTCGCCGGGGCTGAGCTTCTTCGCCGGCTTCACCAGCGCCTGCCAGCGCGAGCCGTCGAGCCGCTTGATCAAGGTCGCCTCGATCTTCGGCTCGGTGTCGCGCCCGATCCGGCGGCCCTTGAGCTGCGCCGCGATCACCTTGGTGTCGTTGACGACGATCTGATCGCCCGGCTCCAGCCACTGCGGCAGGTCGGCGATCGAGGCGTCGCGCAGCACGCCTTCCGGATGCACCACCAGCATCCGCGCGGCATCGCGCGGGCTCGCGGGGCGAAGCGCGATGCTTTCCGGGGGTAGTTCGAAGTCGAAGAGGTCGGTGCGCATCTTACTCAGCAACGTCGTTCCGGGGCGATGCGACAGCATCGAACCCGGAACCTCGAGATTCCACAATGCGCGATTGCGCATTGGGGTTCACGCTTCGCGTGCCCCGGAATGACGGAGTGTTTGACTTACGTCGCGTCGACGGCCATGCGCGCCTTGACGATCTTGTCCGGATCCTTCACCGGCTCGCCGCGCTTGATCTTGTCGACATTCTCCATGCCCTCGGTGACCTTGCCCCAGACGGTGTACTGGCCGTTGAGGAACGAGGCGTCGTCGAAGCAGATGAAGAACTGGCTGTCGCCGGAATCCGGATTGGCGGCGCGGGCCATCGAGGCGGTGCCGCGGACATGCGGCTCCTTGTTGAATTCGGCCTTCAGCTTCTTGCCGGAGCCGCCCATGCCGGTGCCCTGCGGGCAGCCGGTCTGCGCCATGAAGCCGTCGATCACGCGATGGAACACGATGCCGTCGTAGAAGCCCTCGCGCACCAGCTCCTTGATCCGCGCGACGTGGCCGGGCGCGAGATCCGGGCGCATCTCGATCGTGACCGGGCCCTGCGTGGTTTCGAGGATCAGAGTATTTTCGGTAGCAGCCATGCTCGCTTCTCCTGGCTTCGGGGTGGATACTTCTTATTCCTGAACGGGATTGCGAATGGACGGCCGGCGACCGCGCCGCCCAGGCTCTCGGTAAATGGCAACGGCGTGCAGCGTTGCAACGTCTCCATCACCGCGATCCGGTACGCAATCCGGTCGTTGTCGGTCGCCTCCTGCGATTCATAGCTGATCCTGGGATGTCCGAGGATTGCGCCCTCGCGGTTGAAGCTGACAATGACGGTGATGTCGATCGGGCCGGCCTTCTCCGCCGGCGGCGGCCGCCAGCAGCGGTGGATGGCAAGAACAACGTCCTTGATCGTATTGAGTTGCTCCGGCTCGGCCTGCACCGGTACGGCCAGCGTCAGGCAAACCAGCGGCGCGGCGAACCAGGCGAGTGGTTTGCAGCGCGCCGCCATGCGGATCACTTGATGTCGGATGCGACCTGCACCTTCACCATCTTGTCGGGATCGGTGACGGCTCCGCCAGGAGAGCCCGCAGACGCCTTCTTCAGCTTGTCGACCACGTCCATGCCCTGCACCACCTCGCCGATCACGGTGTACTGGCCGTTCAGGCTCGGTCCGTCGGCGAACATGATGAAGAACTGCGAATTGGCGCTGTCGACGCTGTCGCCGCGCCGGGCCATGCCGACGATGCCGCGCTTGAACGGGACCTGGGAGAATTCCTGCTTCAGGTTCGGATATTTCGAGCCGCCGGTGCCGTTGAAGTTCTGGCCGTCGCCGGTCTGCGCCATGAAGCCGTCCATCACGCGATGGAACGGCACGTTGTTGTAGAAGCCCTCGCGCGCCAGCTGCTTGATGCGCTCGGCATGCTTGGGCGCGATGTCGGTGCGCAGCTTGATGACGATGCGGCCCTTGGTGGTGTCGATCACGATCGCATCGGCCTTGTCGAGATTGGCCGGCAGCGGCTGCGCGACCGCGGGCACGACGCAGAGCAGCGCGGCAACGAATGCAAGAATGCGGATCATGGCAACTCCGGAGCTTTAACGTTGAGGTGTGGCAGGCCGCCGGGATCAGCCGGCGAACTTGGCCTTCAGGCTAGCTGCGACCGATGACGGCACGAATGCAGAGAAGTCGCCGCCCATCTGGGCGATTTGGCGCACCAGTGTGGCGGTGATCGGGCGGACCGCAACCGACGCCGGAACGAATACGGTATGCACCTCGGGCGCCATGGCCTCGTTCATGCCGGCAAGCTGCATCTCGTAATCGAGATCGGTGCCGTCGCGCAGGCCGCGAATCATCAGCGTGGCCTTGGCCGCGCGCGCCGCTGCGACCGTGAGATTGTCATAGGTTGCGCTTTCGAAGGCGCAGCCCGCCTGCTGGGCGATGGGGTCGAACACCTCATGGACCATGGCCAGCCGTTCCTCGATGGAAAACAGCGGCTTCTTGCCGGGATGGACGCCAATGGCGACGATCAGGCGGTCGCAGAGGAAGACGGCCTGTTTCACCACGTCCAGATGGCCGTTGGTGACGGGATCGAAGGAGCCGGGATAGATCGCGATACGGGACATGGTCCCTCCTAACCCGCCCGGCTCTCCCCGGCAAGCCGCCCGGGTTCCATCGCCCGCTCGAAACAAATTTCCAGTCGTCCAGTGAACGAGTCCTGGGATGCCAGCGTCTACGAGGGTGAATGTTTCGTCGGCCGTTGGCGGACGAAACAGAAGCGGTCCGCGACGAAACCATTTCGCGGGGCGGCGAAGACACCAGGAAACTTGCGGCCGGTAGACATTGGACAACGAAACGACGGGCCCGGGCGGCCCGATCAACTGGGGACCGTCATGATCAAGGCACTTTCCGCCATCGCTGTTGCCGCGTTCATTGCCGCTGCGCTCACCGTGCTGCCGGGCTTTGCGCCGCAGGTCGAAGCCTCCACGCCGCAGCCGCTGGCCAAGAGCGACCGTCTCGACGTCCACCCGGTCGGCAAGGACTGCTCGCAGCAAGCCTGGCCGAACTTCGAGGCCTCGTGCCTGCGCAGCGCCGGCAACAAGACGGCGGTTCGCGAAGCCCGCCTGGTTACCGCCGACCGTACCCCGTAGCCCGCATTCAATCGAACTCCCTCGTAAGCCTGGCGTAAGGTCAGGCCGTCACACAAAACCCAATGGTAATTTGCGACGTCCCGTCGCAGACTATCGTCTAAGGCGCCCGGCCGGATGATCCGGCGGGCGCAGCCATCGGGGGATTGCCGTGACGAGTACGCCCGCCATCGTTTCTTCTGGCCACCCCCCGTCCAGTCCGATCCCGGTTGCCGTCACGCTCGGTGCCCTCGGCGTCGTCTATGGCGACATCGGCACCAGCCCCCTCTACGCTCTGAAGGAAGCCGCCAAGGCCGCCACCCATGGCGGTCCCCTCACCGAGAGCGCGGTGCTCGGCGTGGTCTCGCTGATCCTGTGGGCGCTGATCCTCATCATCTCGATCAAATACGCGATGCTGATCCTGCGCGCGGACAACCGCGGCGAAGGCGGCATCGTCGCGCTCTTGGCGCTGCTCTCGGCGCGCAACGCGGCGCCCGGCACCTGGCGCGCCCATCTTCTGGTGGTCGGCCTGATCGGCGCCGCCCTGCTCTACGGCGACGGCGCCATCACGCCGGCCATTTCGGTGCTGTCGGCAATCGAGGGCCTCAAGGTCGACGCGCCCTCGCTGACCCCTGCGGTGGTGCCGATCACCGTCGTGATCCTGATCGGCCTGTTCATGATGCAGAAGCAGGGCACCGGCTTCATCGGGAGGATCTTCGGCCCGGTGATGCTGTTCTGGTTCGCTGTGCTGGCAGCCCTCGGCATTCACGGCATCGTCAAGGCGCCCGGCGTGCTGGTTGCGCTGAGCCCGCTCTATGCATTCGATTTCCTGATCCATCAGGATTTTCACGTCAGCTTCGCCATCCTTGGCGCCGCCTTCCTCGCGGTGACCGGCGGTGAGGCGATGTATGCCGACATGGGGCATTTCGGCCGCTTTCCGATCCGGCTCGCCTGGTTCGCTGTCTGCCTGCCCGCTTTGGTGCTGAACTATTTCGGCCAGGCCGCGCTGTTGATCACCGACCCGACCGCGATCGAAAACCCGTTCTTCCAACTCTCGCCTGACTGGTCGCATTACCCGCTCGTCCTGCTCGCGACCATCGCCACCGTGATCGCCTCGCAGGCCATCATCTCGGGTGTGTTCTCGCTGACCCAGCAATCGATCCAGCTCGGCTTCCTGCCGCGCATGCACATCGAGCACACCACGAGCGATGCGATCGGGCAGATCTACGTGCCGCTGGTGAACTGGATGCTCGCCGCCGGCACACTCGGCGCGGTGCTCGCCTTCGGCAGTTCCGACGCGCTCGCCGGCGCCTACGGCATCGCAGTGTCGCTGTTGATGGCGATCACCACGCTGCTTGCAGCGCTGGTCGCGATCCAGTGGGGCTATTCGCCGATCATCGTGATCGCCGTGAACGGCTTCTTTTTCGTGATCGACGCGATCTTCTTTGCGGCGAACTCGACCAAGCTGTTCGAAGGCGGCTGGTTCCCGCTGCTGCTCGCCGCTGCGGTGGCCTTCCTGATGCTGACCTGGCGCGGCGGAGTGAAACTGGTCGAGACGGCGCGCAGCAAGCTGCGTCAGCCGGAAGAAGATCTGATCGAGACCGCGGTCAACAAGTGCCACAGCCGGCTGCCGGGCACCGCCATATTCCTCGCCTCTGCCCCCAACGGCGTGCCGCTTGCCTTGACCCAGTTCGTCAAGCACAACCACGTGCTGCACCAGCGCGTGCTGCTGGTCACCGTCCAGATCGAGGAATCCCCGCGCATCTCGGACGAGGATCGCGTTGTGGTTCACGACGTCACCCCGGGCATCATCCGGGTCATCCTGCGTTACGGCTTCATGCAATATCCGACCGTGTACGAAGGGCTGAAGCTCGCCTGCCGTCAGGGCAAACTGCCCGGTCTGCGTCTGACCGATGTGACCTACTACATCGGCCGCGAGACCATCATTCCGAGGGAAGACATTCCAGGCATGTGGGTATGGCGGGAATCGCTATTCGCGTTCCTGCAGCGCAACGCCGAACGGTCGGCGGCGTTCTTCGGCGTGCCGACCGGACAGGTCGTGGAGTTCGGGACGGAGATCGAGATTTAATCTCGTCGCCTGCGTAGCCCGGATGAAGCGAAGCGCAATCCGGGACAATGGAAACCGCACCGCAAGCCACCGGATTTGGTTCGCTGGCCACCTCGTCAGCGCCCGCAGGCACAATTCATTCGGGCAATCCCGCCTTCCGAAGCCCCTCGATCAACAGCTGCGCGTTTGGGTACCCGCCCCTGGCGATCATTGCGGATATTGTAAAGGCGGGATCGAGCTGAAGCAGGAGCGCCGCCGCCTCTCGCGCCTCCGAGTCGCGTCCGAGATGGGCGAACGCGGACGCGAGACAACGGTAAGCCAGCGAATAGGAGGCATTCTGGCGCCGGCATTTGTTCGCTGCGACGATGGCCTCGTCAAAGCGGCGAAGCTCGATGAAGGCCATCCCCATCCCAACAAACGTGATGGGTAGCCGCGGGTCTAACGGGCTCAGGCGGATGGCGCGTTCAAAACTCCGGACCGCTTCATCCGGAAGCCCGGCAACTCGATAGACACTGCCTCTGGCTGTCCATGCGCGATATGAATTCGGATTGAGAGCGACCGCCCGGTCGGCCAATTCGATCTCACTCTCACAATCGCCGGCCATGTACGCCGAGGTGAGGGAAACCCAGGCTAATGTCTCCGCATCACCATCGTCGATGCTCAATGCCAGGCGAAGCAGCCGAACCGCTTCCTTGCGGTCAAATTGAGGATCGACGGCATGCCCCCAAAGGATGTTCTGCATGTGCGCGAGACCTGCCAGAGCGGCGACAAAGCCGAACCGGGGGTCAAGCTCCAAAGCACGATGCGCCAGCCTGATCGCCTCGGCCAACCCGTCGGCGGTCATCAGGTAATGCTGCTGCATGGCGCGGAGATAGAAATCATAGGCGGTGAGGTTCTCCGGTCGCCGTGCCGACAGGCCGATTTCGATCTGCAACAATTTTGGTTGAATGGCCGAAACGACGGCGACGGTCACCTCGTCCTGGAGAGCGAATATGTCCGTCAGGTCGCGCTCGAACCTGTCTGCCCAGATGTGCGTTCCGGTCACCGCATCGATCAACTGCCCGGTGATGCGAACCTTCCCCGCGGCCTTTCGCACAGACCCCTCAAGGACATAGCGGACGCCAAGCCTGCGGCCGACCTCCTTGATATCGACCGCCCGGCCCTTGAAGGTGAAACTCGAATTTCGGGCGATCACGAACAGCCATTTGAAGCGCGACAGCGCGGTGATGATCTCCTCGACCATTCCGTCCGCGAAGTATTCCTGCTCGGGGTCGCCGCTCATATTCTCGAACGGCAGCACGGCGATCGACGGCTTGTCGGGGAGCGCCAGAGCTTGCGCGCTGTCGACCGGCGGCTCGATCGGCGCGCCCGCGGGATGGCCCGCATTTACCCTCGATCGCCACGCGCGCATCGGCTCAGCAATGTTCTTCAGGTTCTGCGAGCCCATGTCCTCGAACACGGCATCGACCTTGCCGCGGATTTGACGTTGCGCATCGTCCGAGATGCAGATCCCGCCGGGATCCGCGATCCCTTCAAGGCGGGCGGCAATATTGACGCCGTCTCCAAAGATATCGTTTTCATCGACGATGATGTCGCCGACGTGGATGCCAATGCGGAATTCGATCCGCTTGAGCTGCGGTACCATGGCATTTTGCTCGGCCATTGCGCGCTGGACCTCAATCGCGCAACGCACCGCATCCACGACACTGCCGAACTCGGCGAGCACGCCGTCGCCCGTGTGCTTGACGACCTTGCCGCGGTGTTCGCTGATCTTGGGATCAGCGAGTCCACGCAGACGCTCCCTGAGCCGGACGTGTGTCCCTTCCTCGTCCAGGCCGGTCAGCCGACTATATCCGGCCACGTCAGCCGCGAGGATCGCTGCAAGCCGCCGTTCAACGCGATGATCGGTCAAAACGGCCTCCCGAGATCGGTAGATCCGCCGGACCCATCAAAGCATAGGGCGTTGCCCTTGGGCCAGGGGCGTGAGGCAGGCCGCCGGATTCCCGGAGCCTGTCAACGGGCGCGCATGTTGCACGCCCGTTGGCTGCATTCCGGCTGCGGGTTAATCGAAACGGCGGCGCTAGCCGCCGTTGCCGTTCTCGCCGTTTTCCTCTTCCGGAATGTGCTCGACCGAGACCACGTGCTCGTCCTCGGCGGTGTCGAACACGATCACGCCCTGGGTCGAGCGGCCGGCGACGCGGATGTCAGCCACCGGGCAGCGGATCAGTTGGCCCTTGTCGGTGACCAGCATGATCTGGTCGGCGTCCTCGACCGGGAACGACGCCACCAGGTTGCCGTTGCGGTTGTTGACGCTCATCGCGACGATGCCTTTGCCGCCGCGGCCGGTGGTGCGGTACTCGTAGGACGAGGTCCGCTTGCCATAGCCGTTGACGGAGACGGTCAGCACCACCTGCTCTGCCGCCGACAGTTCGGCATAGCGCTCCTGCGACAGCTGGATCGCATTCGCGGTCTCCTCGCCCTCGGCCTCGACCGGCTCCTCGGTCGTGGCCTCGCCGGCCACCGCGCGGCGCATCTTCAGGTACGCCGAGCGCTCATCCGAGGTGGTCTCGACATGGCGAAGGATCGCCAGCGAGATCAGCTTGTCGGCCTCGGCCAGCGCAATGCCGCGCACGCCCATCGACGTGCGGCCAGTGAAGACGCGCACATCGGTGACGGGGAAACGGATGCACTGTCCGCCGGCGGCGGTCAGCAGCACGTCGTCATGCTCGGTGCAGATCTGGACGTCGACGATCGCCTCGCCTTCCCCGAGCTTCATGGCGATGATGCCGGAGCGGCGCACGTCGACGAAGTCGGACAGCTTGTTGCGGCGAACCGTGCCGCCGGTCGTCGCGAACATCACGTCGAGATTGGCCCAGGAGGATTCATCCTCCGGCAGCGGCATGATCGTGGTGATGCGCTCGCCCTGCTCCAGCGGCAGGATGTTGATCAGCGCCTTGCCGCGCGCGTTCGGCGCGGCCATCGGCAGCCGCCAGACCTTCTCCTTGTAGACCTGGCCGCGCGACGAGAAGAACAGCACCGGTGTGTGGGTCGAGGCCACGAACAGGCGTGAGACGAAATCCTCGTCGCGGGTCTGCATGCCGGCGCGGCCCTTGCCGCCGCGGCGCTGCGCCCGGTAGGTCGACAGCGGCACGCGCTTGACGTAGCCCGCATGCGACACGGTGACGACCATGTCCTCGCGCTGGATCAGGTCCTCGTCCTCGACCTCGCCCTCCTGCTCGATGATCACGGTCTTGCGCGGGGTGGCGAACTGCTGCTTCACCTCGGCCAGCTCGGTCTTGACGATGCCCTGCACGCGGGCGCGCGAGCGCAGGATGTCGAGATAGTCGGCGATCTCGGCCGCGAGCTTGTCGAGCTCTTCGGAAATCTCGTCGCGCCCCAGCGCGGTCAAGCGCTGCAGGCGAAGGTCGAGGATGGCCCTGGCCTGCTCCATCGACAGCCGCAGCGTGCCGTCCTCGTTGATGCGATGTCGGGGATCGTCGATCAGCGTGATCATCGCCTCGACGTCGCGTGCCGGCCAGTCGCGCGACATCAGCGCCTCGCGCGCGGTGTTCGGATCGGGCGAGGTCCGGATGACGCGGATGATCTCGTCGATGTTGGCGACCGCGATCGCAAGGCCGACCAGGATGTGGGCGCGGTCGCGCGCCTTGCCGAGCAGGAACTTGGTCCGCCGGGTCACCACCTGCTCGCGGAACGCGACGAAGATGGTGAGCAGGTCCTTCAGATTCATCGTCTGCGGACGGCCGGAATCCAGCGCCAGCATGTTGGCCGGGAAATTGGTCTGCAGCGGTGTGAATCGGTAGAGCTGGTTCAGCACCACGTCGGGCACCGCTTCGCGCTTCAGCTCGATGACGACGCGATAGCCGTCACGATCGGACTCGTCGCGCAGGTCCCCGATGCCCTCGATCTTCTTCTCTTTGACGAGATCGGCGATGCGCTCGACCATCGTCGCCTTGTTCACCTGATAGGGAATTTCGGTGATGATGATCGCTTCGCGATCCTTCCTGATCGTGTCGATCGTCACCTTGCCGCGCATCACGATCGAGCCGCGGCCGAGATGGTAGGCGCTGCGAATGCCCTGGCGGCCCAGGATGACGCCGCCGGTCGGGAAGTCCGGTCCGGGAATGATGTCGATCAGCTCGTCGATCGTGAGCGCCGGATTGTCGATCAGCGCCACGCAGGCATCGACCACCTCGCCGAGATTATGCGGCGGGATGTTGGTCGCCATGCCGACGGCGATGCCGCCGGCGCCATTGACCAAGAGGTTCGGGAACCGGGCCGGCAGAACCGACGGCTCTTTTTCGGAGTTGTCGTAGTTCGGCTGGAAATCGACGGTTTCCATGTCGATGTCGGCCAGAACGGCAAGCGCCGCCCGGGTCAGCCGCGCTTCCGTATATCGATAGGCGGCCGGCGGATCGCCGTCGACCGAACCGAAATTGCCCTGGCCGTCGATCAGCGGCACGCGCAGGGAGAAATCCTGCGCCATGCGGACCATCGCGTCGTAAATCGACTGGTCGCCATGCGGGTGATATTTACCGATCACGTCGCCGACGACGCGTGCGGATTTCACGTATTTCTTGTCCGGCGTATGTCCCTGCTCATGCATCGAATAGAGGATGCGCCGGTGCACCGGCTTGAGCCCGTCGCGCGCATCGGGCAGCGCACGCGACACGATCACGCTCATCGCGTAATCGAGGTAGGACTTCTTCATCTCGTCGAGAATGGAAACGGGACGAATATCTGAGGGTCCCGGCGGCTCGCCGGGCTTGTGGTCGTCGTTATCGGACAATGGGGAAATCCGGTCGGTTCTACTGGGGAATCATATAGCCCATCAGGGGCCTGATAACCACCCTTGCGCGGCTCCGGCAAGCCGTTTTTCCGTTCGTTTTTTCATGCACTTACGGGTGGAGCGCCGAGGTTCCGGCTGCTTGGTCGCGAAGCGTGTAGCGAAGGGCGAATAGCCAATGGAAAAATCCCCTATCGCTATCCGCCATTCGCTACTCGCCTCTCCCGTCAGTGGCCGAAAACCACCGCGTGCATGATCCGCCCGGGCATGAAGGTGAACAGCCCGGCGACGAGCAGTGCGCCGAAGAAGATGCCGATCATCGTGAACCTGTGGCGGCGGACATTGTGGCTCCGTGCGGCCGTCACGCCGAGCGCCAGCATGGCGAGCGAGAAGATCGACAGCAGGTGGATCGGGCTCCAGGGACCGACCAGTTGGATCTGATGGATCCAGAACGAGCTTCCGGCGACCACCAGCATCAGGATCACCCAGATCCAGCCGAGGGTCCGGTGCGGCAGCGTGCCCTTGGGGGCGGCGAGCTGGATGGAGCCGAGCACGAAGGCGGCCATCGCGGCAAAGGCGTGGAGCGGGATCGCAGGCGCGGCGTCGAGCAATGGCGCGAGGCTCATGGTGGCGGCCCTCGAGTGAAGCTCGCGGCATTCCACTCGCCGCAGACCAATGTAAATATCATTCACATCGAGATGTGTCAAAGTCCCGTGGAACCGCAACGGTTCCCTGTCAATGCTCAAATGAGATCAGCCGAGTGCAAGGTTATCCTCATAACCCACACGAAGACAGCCCTACCCGCAATCGGGACGCCCCTCCGGAGAATGATCTTCACGGAACGGCGCCTGACGGAATCGACGGAAGCGCGACCGCTCATCAGAACGGGATGTCGTCGTCCATGTCGCTGTTGCGGCTGCCGCCACCCGCGGCGACTGCACGGCGCGGTGCCGAACTGACCGGTCCGGCCGAGCCGAAATCGCTGCCGCCATCATCGGAGAAGCTGCTGCCTCCACCGCCACGCCCGTCGAGCATGGTGAGGTTGGAGTTGAAGCCCTGCAGCACGACTTCGGTCGAGTACTTCTCGACGCCGCTCTGGTCGGTCCATTTGCGGGTCTGCAGCTGACCCTCGATGTACACCTTGGCGCCCTTCTTCAGATACTGCTCGGCGACCTTGCAGAGGCCCTCGTTGAAGATCACGACGCGGTGCCACTCGGTCTTTTCCTTGCGCTCGCCGGTGCCCTTGTCGCGCCAGGTTTCCGAGGTAGCGATGGAAAGGTTTGCGATCGGACGGCCGTCCTGCGTCCGCCGGATTTCCGGATCCTTGCCGAGGTTGCCCACCAGGATCACCTTGTTCACGCTTCCTGCCATCGCATCATCTCCACTCAAAAACCGGGCGTCCGGACATCGGTCGCCACTCTCAACCTTCGCCACTTACATCGCAGGCGTCGTGGATGACCCTATACGCCGGTGCCGGCTCGCCGCCTTTGCCGTCGCGCCGGTTATCCACGATATTCGAGATATAGCATCGGATCCGGCGCCGTTCCAGTTTTGTTCGCCACAACCAACCGTAGAAGTGGCCAGTGCCGTCGGAGCGGCAGTCGATCTCGGCACCGGCCGACGCCCGGCAACAAGATTTAGAAAAATAATAAAGAAATCAGTATCTTGCCTTATCGACACTTCCTCCGCGAGTGTTGCATTTGGGAGACTGCGTTTCCGGTTGAATCAGCGTATAGCTCCAACCGTGGCGCGGGCGCTCGCGTCTGGGATCGTGCTTCGGGACCGTTTGGAAGCCGATCGGGGAGTTGGGGGACTGATAATGAAGAAGTTTTTGCTCGGTACGGTTGCTCTGATTGCGTTTGCTGCGCCTGCAGCGGCCGCCGACCTCGCTGCGCGCCCCTACACCAAGGCGCCGCCGCCGGTGGTTGCACCGATCTATGACTGGACCGGTTTCTACATCGGCGCCAACGGCGGCTGGGGCTCGAGCCACAATTGCTGGGACCAGCTCCCGGCCGGCATCTTCCTCGCCTCGGACGGTTGCCATGACGCAACCGGCGGCGTCGCCGGTGGCCAGATCGGCTATCGCTGGCAGGCCGGCACCTGGGTGTTCGGCCTTGAAGCGCAGGGCGACTGGGCTGACCTGAAGGGCAGCAACGGCAGCGCGATCTTCCCGGGCCTGTTCACCAACCAGTCCAAGATCGACGCATTCGGCCTGTTCACCGGCCAGATCGGTTACGCCATCAACAACGTGCTGCTCTACGCCAAGGGCGGCGCGGCGCTGACCGACAACCGCTTCAACACCTACTTCACCCCGACCGGCGTGCTGGTCGGCAGCGCCAGCGACACCCGCTGGGGCGGCACCGTCGGCGCCGGCATCGAAGTCGGCTTCGCGCCGAACTGGACCGCAGGCATCGAATACGACCACCTGTTCATGCAGGACAAGACCTACAACCTGATCGCCCCCAACGGCACGCTGAACAGCACCATCCGCGATCGCCAGGACGTCGACCTCGTCACCGTCCGCGTGAACTACAAGTGGGGTGGCCCGGTCGTCGCGCGCTACTGATCGCGCCAGGCCGATTTGATCCAGACGAAGGGCCGGCCTCGCGCCGGCCTTTTTGTTTGTGCTGGTTTGTGCGCCGGCTTTTTCGTTGCGTGTACACGCGCACCTCACCGGGGCCGTTTTCGGTGCGTTGTGGTTTCGTGGATACACACGTTCCGGCATTTCTCTGTAGAAGCACCAGCACGTCACGCGACACTGCTGTGACGCTCTCTTCAAAATCTTTGAAGGGACAACAAGAAAATGAGCAAGAAAAACGGGACTCGGACTTTGAAAATCAGGAATGTTTTGCTGGCCTCGGCCGGCATGTTTGCACTGAGCGCTTTTGCACCGGCGATGGCTGCCGACATGGCGGCACGCGCGCCTTACGTGAAGGCTCCGCCGCCGGCGGCGATCTACAACTGGACCGGCTTCTACGTCGGCGGCTTCGGCGGCTACGCCAGCGAGAACTCCGGCACCCCGAGCATGGAGGGCGGCTTCGGCGGCGGCACCATCGGCTACAACTGGCAGGCCGGCAACATCGTGTACGGCCTCGAGGTCGACGCTGCAGGCGCTGACATCGACGCATCGGTCTCGACGCTCGGCGTCACCGCCCGCAGCAAGATCGACTCGCTCGGCACCGTGCGCGGTCGCCTCGGCTTCGCCGTCGACAAGGTGCTGTTCTACGGCACCGGCGGCTACGCCTGGGCCAACAACGAGGTCAGCGTCACCGCGCTCGGCGTGACCGCCTCGCAGAGCAACTTCCACTCCGGCTGGACCGTCGGCGCCGGCGTCGAAGCGTTCATCGCGCCGCAGTGGTCGATCAAGGGCGAATACCTGTATCGCAGCCTCGACAGCGAGACCTATTTCGGCGTGCCGTCCGGTACGCTCGAGCTGCACAGCGCCCAGTTCGGCGTGAACTATCACTTCGGCGGCCCGATCGTCGCCAAGTACTAAGACAAGTATTGAACGAATTGCTGACCGCCGTCGGCGGTCGGATCGCACCGAAAGGCCGGCCTCGCGCCGGCCTTTTTGCGTCAGGGAACCGGCGCTGCTGACGGCTGCTGCCATCAGGCAAACTATCCGTTGATGGACGCTATTCAGCACTGGAAATTGTCGGCCGTTCTTCCTACGTTCCAGTCTTCACACCCCATCGGCGCAAGGTCCCGGCATCACCGGCGATGCGCGCCCAAAAGGCGCCCAAGCATGCGCCCGGAACTGTCGCAATGGATGAAGTGCTCAAGGCGAAGCGCCAACAGAACGCCGGCTCCTCATCGCGCGCCATCACAATCCGTGGCGCGCGCGAACACAATCTGAAGAACATCGACGTCGAGATTCCCCGCGACAAGCTCGTGGTGTTCACCGGCCTGTCCGGCTCCGGCAAATCCTCGCTCGCGTTCGACACCATCTATGCCGAGGGGCAGCGCCGCTACGTCGAGTCGCTGTCGGCCTATGCGCGCCAATTCCTCGAGATGATGCAGAAGCCTGATGTCGACCAGATCGACGGCCTGTCGCCGGCGATCTCGATCGAGCAGAAGACCACGTCGAAGAACCCGCGCTCGACCGTCGGCACGGTCACCGAGATCTACGACTACATGCGCCTGCTCTGGGCGCGCGTCGGCGTGCCCTATTCGCCGGCCACGGGGCTGCCGATCGAGAGCCAGATCGTCTCGCAGATGGTCGATCGCGTGCTGGCGCTCCCCGAGGGCACCCGTCTCTATCTGCTGGCGCCGGTCGTGCGCGGCCGCAAGGGCGAGTACAAGAAGGAGCTCGCCGAGTATCTCAAGAAGGGCTTTCAGCGCGTCAAGATCGACGGCACCTTCTATGAGCTGTCGGAGGCGCCCGCGCTCGACAAGAAATTCCCGCACGACATCGATGTCGTGGTCGACCGCATCGTGGTACGCCCCGACCTCGCCCAGCGCCTCGCGGAAAGCTTCGAGACCGCGCTGAAGCTCGCCGAAGGCCTCGCCGTGATCGAGTATGCCGACGCACCGGCGGCGGCCGCGGGTGAAAAGGAAGACAAGAAGAAAACGGCAAAAATCCACGACAAGAGCGGGCCGGAGCGCATCCTGTTCTCGGAAAAATTCGCCTGCCCGGTGTCCGGCTTCACGATCCCCGAGATCGAGCCGCGGCTGTTCTCGTTCAACAACCCCTATGGCGCGTGCCCGGCCTGCGGCGGCCTCGGCGTCGAGCAGCATATCGACGAGGACCTGGTCATCCCCGACAAGGAGCTGACCCTGCGCAAGGGCGCGATCGCGCCCTGGGCGAAATCGTCCTCGCCCTATTACATCCAGACCCTGACCGCCCTCGGCAAACACTACAAGTTCACGCTCGACACCAAGTGGAAGGACCTCACCAAGAAGGTCCAGAACGCGCTGCTGCACGGCTCCGGCGACGACGAGATCAAGTTCTCCTATGAGGACGGCGTCCGCTCCTACGACACCAAGAAGCCGTTCGAGGGCGTCGTCACCAACATCGACCGCCGCTACCGCGAGACCGAGAGCGAGTGGGCGCGCGAGGAGCTCGGCAAGTATTTCTCCGACGTGCCCTGCGAAGGCTGCAACGGCCACCGGCTGAAGCCGGAGGCGCTGTGCGTCAAGATCGGCGGCAAGCATATCGGCGAGATCTCGGAGCTCTCGGTGAAGCGCGCCGGCGAATGGTTCGAGACGGTGCCGGAAGCGCTCAATGCGCAGCAGAACGAGATCGCGACGCGCATCCTCAAGGAGATCCGCGAGCGCCTGACCTTCCTGCTCGACGTCGGCCTGAACTACCTGACGCTGTCGCGCTCCTCCGGCACGCTGTCCGGCGGCGAGAGCCAGCGCATCCGCCTCGCCTCGCAGATCGGCTCAGGCCTCACCGGCGTGCTCTACGTGCTGGACGAGCCGTCGATCGGCCTGCACCAGCGCGACAATGCCCGCCTGCTCGACACGCTCAAGAGACTGCGCGACCTCGGCAACACCGTGGTCGTGGTCGAGCATGACGAGGACGCGATCCGCCTCGCCGATTACGTGCTCGACATCGGCCCCGGCGCCGGCATGCATGGCGGTCACATCGTCGCCGAGGGCACGCCCGACCAGATCATGCGCAACCCGAAATCGCTGACCGGCAAATATCTGACCGGCGAGCTTTCGGTGCCGGTCCCCGACCGGCGGCCGCCGAACCACCGGCGCACCATCAAGGTCGTCAACGCCCGCGGCAATAACCTCAAGAACGTCTCGGCCGAGATTCCGCTCGGCCTGTTCACCTGCGTCACCGGCGTCTCGGGCGGCGGCAAGTCGACGCTGCTGATCGACACGCTGTACCGCGCCATCGCCCGCAAGCTGAACAATGCCAGCGAGGGCGCGGCGCCGCACGACCGCATCGAGGGCCTCGAGCACATCGACAAGATCATCGACATCGACCAGTCGCCGATCGGCCGCACCCCGCGCTCGAACCCCGCGACCTATACCGGCGCCTTCACGCCGATCCGCGAATGGTTCGCCGGCCTGCCCGAGGCCAAGGCGCGCGGCTACGAGCCCGGGCGCTTCTCCTTCAACGTCAAGGGCGGCCGCTGCGAGGCCTGCCAGGGCGACGGCGTCATCAAGATCGAGATGCACTTCCTGCCCGACGTCTACGTCACCTGCGACACCTGCAAAGGCAAGCGCTACAACCGCGAGACGCTGGAGGTGCTGTTCAAGGGCAAGAGCATCGCCGACGTGCTCGACATGACGGTCGAGGAAGCCGCCGAGTTCTTCAAGGCGGTGCCGCGCGTGCGCGAGACCTTCCAGACCCTGCACCGGGTCGGCCTCGACTACATCCATGTCGGCCAGCAGGCGACGACGCTGTCGGGCGGCGAAGCCCAGCGCGTCAAGCTGGCCAAGGAGCTGTCAAAGCGCGCAACCGGCCGCACGCTCTACATCCTGGACGAGCCGACCACCGGCCTGCACTTCCACGACGTCGCAAAACTGCTCGAGGTGCTGCACGAGCTGGTCGCCCAGGGCAACACGGTCGTGGTGATCGAGCACAATCTCGAGGTCATCAAGACCGCCGACTGGGTCATCGACCTCGGCCCCGAAGGCGGCGACGGCGGCGGCGAGATCGTCGCCTGGGGCCCGCCGGAGGACATCGTCAAGGCACCGCGCAGTTACACCGGGAAGTTTTTGGCCCCGGTGCTGAAGAAGGCGAACAGCAAGCCGAGGAAGAGCTCAGCGAGCGAGGCGGCGGAGTAGCGGCATCGCTCGTCAGTGCGAGTTACCGCAACATGCAAGTAGGTTGGGTCGAGCGAAGCGAAACCCAACAACTCACCCCCGCGGCCCGAATGATGGGTATCGCTTCGCTCGACCCATCCTACTGATTACTGCGGCATGTGGCGATCTGCCAGACGTTTGCCCAGGCATCCCGGACCGTCGCGCGTCTGTCGCCGTAGGGCGTATCCACGGGTATCTCGATGGATTCAGCGGCTGCCGCGATCGCCCGACGATAGGTCTCGTCCGCGTCTTGAACATAGACGTAGAGAAAGGCCGGCATCGCCTCGCACACGCCTCCGCCATCGCTGATCAGGACGATCGAGTCTCCGATCCGGATTTCCGTCGGCGCGTCGGAGCGAACTTCGCCCTGCGCATCGAAAACGTCTCGAAGGAATCTGGCCAAGCCGGTGAGGTCGCGGTATGACGGAAGGCCAGCCGGCGGGCTTGAACCGGGGCATGGTCTGCCTTTGACGAAGCGACGATGATGCGGCGCTGATGAAAGCCACCAGAAACGCAGGAGCAAGTAGCCCGGATGAGCGAAGCGATATCCGGGGGCTCTGGCAGTCGCCAACGGCGGTCCCGCATGTCGCTTCGCTCATGGCGGGCTACAACAACCACCTCGCCTGCCCTACACCGCCCAATAATTCGGGTGCGTATACGACTGCGAGCGATCGCCCCAGTCGAATGCGTCGCCGTCGAACTCGGACGGCCCGGCGCGCAAATCCTCCAGCGTCACCTCGGCTTCGAAGGCCTGCCGCACGGGATCGAAGTGCAGCGCGGTCCATTTGACGGGATAGTGGTGGTGGGTACTCAGCACGCCGCCGGTCCTGATGATGGCGTAGGCCACCGTTCCGCTCACCTTGTCGAGCATCAGCCGCTCGATCGACCCGAGCTTTGCGCCGTCGCGCCCGAAGACGCAGACGTGCTCGACCCGGTCACTGGGCACCAAGGTATGATGCATGGCATCCTCCCTGTGTTTTCTCGTATTGCCCGATAATATATGCCTGCCGCGCTGGTGAGCCAATGGGGCGCGGTTCGGCGACAGGCCGGAGGAGCGATTGGCTATCGCGCGGCGGCGGACGCTTGCACAATTTCGGAATAATAAAAACGTATCGCTGATTTGCCCGACGCGTCAAGTCGCTTTTCGAATGTCGGCGGCAGCCTGCTCCTTTGCATGGGGTTGTTTTCGATATTTTGGGACACCCCACTCACCTTCCGCCTACTCCGTCCTCCTCAGGAACGCCCCGAACGCCCTCGGACCGTCGCCGACCTTGACCTCACCGATCACCTTCAGCTCGGCGGCGTCGATCACGCTCAGCGTGTTGCTCTCCCAGTTCGCGACCAGGATGCGCTTGCCGTCGGCGGTCGCCTCGATGCCTTCGGGGTAATCGCCGACGGTGATGCGCTTCACCGGCTGCAAGGTCGCGAGGTCGAACACGCTGACCTTGCCGTCATACTGGTCGGTGACGAAGCCGCGGCCCTGCGCCAGCGCCACCGCGTAGGGACGCAGGCCGACATGCACGCGGCCGACCTCGCGGGCGGTCGCGATGTCGATCACCGAGACGTCGTTGGTGCCGACATTGGCGGTGTAGGCGCGCTTGCCATCGGCGTCGATGGTGACACCAAACGGCCTCGTACCGACCTTCACGATCCCTCTCCGCTCGCGCGAGGCGGTGTCGATGATGGAGACGCTGTCGTCGTCGCGATCCGCCGACAGCAGCAGCAGCCCATCCGGCGTCACCGCCAGCCCGGACGGCGATGCACCGACCGCGATACTTGCGGCGACACGGCGCTCTCTGGCATCGATCATCCGCACCGCGGCGGCGTACCAGTCGGCGACATAAACCGTCGCGCCATCGGGCGCGACCGCGATGCCGAGCGGCCCGCCGCCGACATCGACCCGGCCCACCACCTTTCGCGCCGACGCGTCGACCACCGTGACCGCCTTGGCATCCGGACTGGTCACGTAGGCGAAGCGGCCGTCATTGCTGACGGCAACGCCGGCGGGCTTGCCACCGATCGCGATGGTCGCAACCGGCTTCGAGGTCGCGAGATCGACCACTGTGAGGTCGTCGCTGAGCTGGTTGGTGACGAACGCCTCCTCGGCACACGCGCGGCGCCGAGGCTGGCAAGCAGCGCGACGAGCGCAATCGAGCGCACGCCTAAAGCCCGATGAGATTGGGACAAACCGTCATCGCGCTTTGGCTCCTTGTTTTGAGCATGATCTTGTCGGAAAATCGCTTCGCACTTTTCCGGATCATGCTCAGGTCCCGCTCTCGATCTTCTTCTTCAGCGCTTCGAGCCCGGCCTTGTAGAGCCCGCTCACCGCCTTCACCGCGGCCTCGTCGCTCAGTTCCGGAGGCGGATCATTGTTCGGAAAGCCGCGATAGAACGCGCCGGCCCATTCCAGCTTCGACTTGCCGTCCGGTGCCGGCGACACCGTCAGCGTCGAGGAATAGTTGGTGACCGGCAGCACCTTCACGTCGACCGCCGTGATCCGGTACGAATAGCTCATCATCTCGGGTTCGTATTTGTAGAGTTCCTCGTCGACGGTGGCGCCGGGCCCCAACGTCAGCCGCCGCGTGGCGCCGATCTCGTTGCCTTTCTCGCCCTCGGTCCTGGCGACACCGGCGAGCCAGCCCATGTCCTGGAAATTGCCGATCACCGCCCACACCTTGGCCTGCGGCGCGTCGATCTCGATCGATTCCCGCACCTTCTGGCGGGTCGGCCCGTGAGCCCAGGCGGCCCCTAACACAGCCAATGCCGCCACCACGACGCCAGCTCGCGCGATCGTTCGCCTCATCCTTGTTCTCTCCCGATATGTACCGGCCATCCGCCGCCTGGCGCATGCCGCAGTTTATGGTCCGGGTTCTAGACTAGATCGGGGACCGGCTTCTTGCACCAGAGCGAAGTCGCGGCCGGCGGCTTCGCCGGGAGGCAAGTCAGCCGGGCGGTGGGTTTCACTCCTCGATCGCCGCCTCGACAAACCTCTTCGGGTCGTCGCAGAACTCGCGCATCAGCCGGTAGTGATCGGTGTCCCTCAGGCTCACCGGCTCCAGCGCGTATTTGCTCAGCCGCAGCAGCGTCGCATTCGGATAGGCCATCAGGACCGGTGAATGCGTGGCCATGATCACCTGGCAGTGGCCGGTGCCGTGCATCCGGTGCAGCAGCTTGAGGAATTCGATCTGGCGCGACGGCGACAGCGCCGATTCCGGTTCGTCGAAGATGAAGATGCCTTGCCGCTGGCAGCGCTCCTCGAAGAAGCGCAAGAAGCCCTCGCCATGCGAATACGACAGGAAGTTCGGCGGCAGGTCTCTGACGTCCAGCGCTGCCGCGTCCACATAGCGCGCCACCGAGAAGAAGCTCTCGGCGCGGAAGAACCAGCCATTGGTGATCTTGGGCAGCCAGCTCGCACGAAGCGCCGCGGCAAGCGAGCCGCCCATTTTCTCCACTGCACCGCCGTGATCGACCGCACGGTAGCCCTTGCCGCCGCCGGCGTCATCATAGCCGGCCATCACGGCGATCCCCTCGAGCAGCGTCGACTTGCCGGTACCGTTCTCGCCGACAATGATGGTGATTGCCTTGTCGAAGCTGAGCTCGAAATCGTCGCGCAGCAGCGGCAGCGCGAACGGATATGCGTTGCGATTGGGAATGCGCTTGGGATCGAGCCAGACGCGCCTCAGATATGGCGCGGGCATGTTGATCGGGCGGTGTCGTCCTCTGGCCATCGGCGCGGATCCGGGGAAACAACGGCGGGTGGCCCAGTTTATATGATAGGAGCCCGCAGCAATCCTAGATGGCCGGATGTCCCATGCCTAGCAAAGCTTACGCCCTCTTCCGCAAGGCGATCCTCAACGAACAGCAAGCGGTCTGCATCCATGACGGCCGGCCGCGCGAACTCTGCCCGCACATCATCGGCCACAACAGGAGCGGTGAAGAGGTCGTGCTGGCCTGGCAGTTCGGCGGCTCGAGCTCGGGCCAACTGCCGCAATGGCGCTGCCTGCGGCTCGCTCGCGTCGGCGACATCAGCCTGCGCAACGGCGCTTGGTACGAGGGCGGCTCGCGTCGCACCGAGCAGACCTGCGTCAGCGAGATCGACCTCGACATCAACATCGATGTCCGCAAGCGGCGGTGAGCGGCCCCCGCGCCCTCTGGTCAAGAGAGGGCGGCGAAGGCAGCAAACCTCGGACAATTCATGTCGCGAGTGGATGTGTGTCTCGCAGATCGCGCAACAAATTAGGTGTCGTCCCGGGCAAGCGAAGCGCGAGCCGGGACCCATAACCACCGAAGGTCATTAGTGCATAACGCTGGAACCACAGCTCGCTTCGACAACGAACGTCTGTGGTTATGGGTCCCTGCTTTCGCAGGGACGACAGCGGAGGCCGCCGCGCGATATCGGCTCCGGCCTTCGCCGGGACGACGATGGGGATGGAGCGTGCAGTGCCCCTACGGCTGCTCCGCCTCCTCAAGCACCTCCAGCGCCAGCTCCATCGTCATCAGCACCGGATTGTCGCCGCGCACCAGACGTCCCTCGGCGATGCCGCCGAGATAGTCGACCAGTGCGACGTCGAGCTCGGCATGCAGCCGGCCATCCGCGTCCGGTGCGATCTCGCCCGCGGTCACCGCGAGCTCGGTCGCGAACGGCACCACGCTGTGGCCGTCGGTGAGGACGGCACCGATGGTCGAGCCGACGCCGCCATGCAGCCGCGCGCGCAGGATGCCGTGCTGGCGGCAGAAGCCTTCCAGCGCGCAGGCAAAATCCTGGTTCGGCCGCAGCCGCAGCACGAAGACATGGCTCGTGGTCCTGGCCCCACGCGGCGCGCTGGCGACGGGACCGAACAGCTTGAAATTGGTCTCACTGTCCGCTTCAGCCAGGAACGTCGCGCCGTCGATCCCGAACGCGTTCACCTCGAACGGCTCGGCGACAATGGTTTCGTCCGGCAGCATGTGGCCGCCGTTGAAGCGGCCGTCGGCTTCGGTCCACAGGCCGTGGCAATGAAAGAACGGCGCGCCGTCACGTTCGCCGAAGGTCAGCGCCGCCAGCTTGAGCCGCGTCACGCCGTCGGGACGGAACGTGTCGCTGTAGAACGCGGCGTTGACGCCGTCCTTCGACAGCGCCGGCATCACATAGGCGAACGGCCCGAGCGCGCCGCTTTTCGCGCTGAGGACGCCGCCGGAAAAACCCTCCGCCGCAAAGCCGCGGCGTACGGCTTCGAGCAAGGGAATGCCGGCCTCGAGCACGAATGAAAAGGCGCGGCCGCGCGCGCTGACCCGTTGGATGCGCTCTGGATGCGGAGCGCCAGGCTGGGCGATGCTGCGCATCGCCTCACGCGCCCGTCGATTTGGCGATCACCTCGAGCAACCCGCGCGCCTCGAGCTCGTCGCGGATCAGCCGCTTCGGCACCTTGCCGTAGCCGGATTTCGGCAGCGCCTCCCAGAAGAAGAAGCGTTTCGGCATCTTGTAGCGCGGCACTTTTGGCGCGAGATAGGCGGCAAGCTCCGCCTCCGCGACCGCCTCGGTGCCTTCGCGCGCGACGCAGACCGCGACGCCGACCTCGCCCCAGAAGGGATCGGGCACGCCGAGCACGGCGACCTCGCCGACTGCGGGATGGGTCAGGAGCTTCTCCTCGATCTCGCGCGGATAGATGTTGGAGCCGCCCGAGATGTACATGTCGGAGGCGCGGCCGGTGATGTAGACGAAGCCCTCCTCGTCCATGTGGCCGAGGTCGCCGGTGCGGAACCAGCCGTCGCGAAACGCCTTCGCGTTGGCCTCGGGGTTGTCGTAGTAGCCCGCGAACACGCCGGGACCGATCACGCAGATCTCGCCGGTCTCGTGCGCCTTCAGCTCGCTTCCATCGTCGCCCTGGATCGAGACCTGCATCCCGGTGCGCTCGAAGCCGCAGGTGCCGATCCGCGCATGCAGCCCGTCCTCGGGATGGTGCAGGCCGGGCGGCAGCACGGTGATGTTGCCGGTGACCTCGCCGAGACCGAAATACTGCACCAGCACGCCGCCGAGCTTGTTCAGCGCGGCCTTCTGGTCCTCGCGATACATCGGCGCGCCGGCGTAGATGATGTAGCGCAGCGAGGAGTGGTCGTGTTGGTCGGCGGCGGGATGCTCGACCATCATCTTCAGGATGGTCGGCACCGTGAACATGTTGCTGACGCGATGCTTGGCGATCAGCCGGAAGGCTTCGGCGATGTCGAACTTTTCCGACGGCAGCAGGATGGTCGGCACGCCGCGCGCGGTCTGCACCAATTGATGTACGCCGGCGCCATGCGACAGCGGCGCCACCACCAGCGAGGCGTCCTCTTCCGTGGTGCCGGGCATCAAGTCGGCGAGATGGTTGGTGATGATGAAGGCCATCTGGCCATGGGTCAGGACCGCGGCCTTGGAGCGGCCGGTGGTGCCGGAGGTGAAGAAGAACCAGCAGGGATCGTCATAGTCGACGGCAACGTTCTCGGCCACAGCGCCGGCGTGCGTGGCGATGACGTCGCCGACGGTCGCCTCGCCGAACGTGCCCTCCTCCCCAATCCGCCAGACGAATTCGAGCGCGGGATTGGCTGCTGCCTTGGCATGCTCGGGGAAGTCGGCGTGGCAGAGAAACGCCTTGGCGCCGGAAGCCACCGCGAGATAAGCGACCTCGTCCGGCATCAGGCGGAAATTGGTCGGCACCCAGACCGCGCCGAGCCGGAAGGCCGCGAACATCGACCAGAACATCTCGTCGCAGTTCTTGGAATGCACCAGGATGCGGTCGCCCTTGACGATGCCACGCGCCGCCAATGCCGCCGCCAGCGCCGAGACGTTCTGGTCGATATGGCGCCACGACCAGGCCTTCTCGTTCCAGACGAAGCCGGGGCGATCGCCGTGGCGGCGGGCGTTCTGGGTCAGGATGTAGGCGAGGTTCATCACCCGGCGCGATACTCGCGCGATCCCGCCGCGCGGCGCGGCAGCAGCCGTCCCGCTCATTGCCGCCCCGCCGATACGCACAACAGACAGGGCAAGGTCAGGACGGTCATCGGGTGTTTCCTCGGTCAGAACCGGGCGTCTTCAAGCGCCGCAAGGGATTGGTACCGCCCGGTTTATCGCCAAGCCGCCGCCTTCGGCAAGGCCCGCCGGGCGCAGCCCGATGATTCCGCGCGCCGGTGGCGGTCAACCCGTTGTTTTCTGCCCAGGCCGCTACTGCGGGTGCTTGGCGAGTTCCTGCTCGCTCAGGTTCCAGTCCTGCCACAGCTGCAACGCGCCTATAAAGGCGACCAGGGCGCCGAGCAGGATGTGCCAGAACTGCAGCGCGTGGTCCTCGGCGTAACCAAAGACCATGGGCGACGCCATCAGCCAGAGACCGAGCAGGATGCTGGCCACCTCCTCCCAGCGGTGCAGCGCGACATATTCGAGCTGGGCGATGCCGAGCACCAGCATGCCGACCATGAAGCTGTTGAGGACGAGGTGGCTGCGCTCGATATCGACGGCGCCGCTCACCTGCATCGGAAACCAGGGAGAGACCATGATCAGCACGCCGAGCAGCATGCCGAACCAGTCCTCCCAGGGACGGTGTGTGTTGAAGAAACGATTGTCCGACATGACGAACCTCCTCCGACAAGAGGCATACGTCGGCGGCCGGCTCCGCCACTCCGTACCAGACGACCATCCGGCCGCATCAGGGGCGTATGTCTGACATCAAACCTAATCGAACTGCATCCATTCGCAAGGCCTGTGCCGCGTGTGCGCGACACGGCGGGAGCAGCCGTGGCCGGCAGGATGTCACCGCGCCCCGCCGAGCCGCGCCAGTGCCCCCTTGGCGCTCTGGAGATCGGGCTGCAGCTCGAGCGCCTTGCGGAAATCGGCCGCCGCGCCCTTCTTGTCGCCGAGCCGTAGCTTGGCCTGGCCGCGATTGTTCCAGGAATAGACGTCGGCGGGATCGTATTGCAGCGCCTTGTCGTAATCGGCGAGCCCGCCCTTGTTGTCGCCCTGAAAGAGCCGGATCATGCCGCGGTTGCGCCAGCCGCGCGCGTCGGTCGGCGCGATCCTCGCCGCCTCGCCATAGTCGGCGGCGGCGCGATCGAGCTGCTCGGTATCGCGATAGACATTGCCGCGGTTGATGTAGGCGAGCACGTTGGGCTCGAGCTTGATCTCGGTGGTGAAGTCGGCGATCGCATGCGCCGCATCGCGCTTGCGGTGGTAGACGAAGCCGCGATTGCCGTAGGCGGTGGCGAGTTGCGGATTGAATTTGATGGCGAGGCTGAGATCGGCCAGCGCGCGGTCGAGATCGCCCTTGTTGAGCCAGGCATCGCCGCGGTTGTTGTAGGCCAGCGCGAACGCCGGATCGATGCGGATCGCCTCGTCGTAATCGGCAATCGCATGATCGAGATCGCGCCTGAAGGCGTAGACGCGGCCGCGATTGGTGTAGGCGCAGGCATAGGCGGGATCGAGCTTGATGGCCTCGTTGAGGTCGGCGAGCGCAGCGTCGAGCTCGCGCTTCTCCGTCAGCCCATGGCCGCGATTGCAATAGGCCCCGGCCAGCCGCTTGCCGGCCTCGGCCTTGCCGTCGATCACCGTGGTGCAGGCAGCCACGCGGTCGCCGGGTGCCGTCGTCAGGCCGACGCAGGTCTGCCAGCTCGGATCGTCGGTGGCAGCGGCTTGCGGCGGGTCTGGAAGCGTCAGGGCGGCGCCGAGCAACACGGCGGTCAGACAGGCCAAAATGCGCATATCGTCAATCCACAAATGCCAATTTGCGGGTTGGTCGCGGCTTTGCACCGGCCGGTTCACACGCTTACATCAGGGCCTGTGAATCAACCGGGATTTTGCGATGGCCGCCGTCCGCGACAACAGGGACCAAAACCGCTTCGAGCTCGACACCGAGGGCGGCCTCGCTTTTGCGAACTACCGGCGGACGCCCGCGGCCGTCATCATCACCCATACCGAGACACCGCGCGCCCTGCGCGGCCGCGGCATCGCATCGGAGCTGGTCAAGGGTGCGCTGGATCTGATCCGCGCCGACGGCCGCAAGGTGATCGCCGGCTGCGGTTTTGTGGTGGATTACCTCAACAAGCATCCGGAACACGCGGACCTTGCCGGCTAGAGCCCGTTCCGTTCCGATGGAATCGGAACGGGCTCTAGCTTTTCCTTATGACGCGTCTTCTTTACGCGAACAGGTATCCACTTCGCTCGAAAACGCTTTGCGCCGCGTTCGTCAGACGATCTTGATCGACATGTCGGGCAGGCCTTCGAGCTTGCACAGCAACACGTCGCCCTTGACCACCGGACCGACGTTCTCCGGCGTACCGGAATAAATGATGTCGCCGGCCTTCAACTCGAATGCCTCGGACAGCTTTGCGATCTGCTCGGCGACGCTCCAGATCATGTTCTTCAGATCCGAGCTTTGTCGCACCGTGCCGTTGATCGCGAGCGAGATGGCCCCTTGCGTGAAATGGCCGGTCTTGTCAGCCGGATGGATCGGCCCAAGCACCGCGGCATGGTCAAAGCTCTTGCCGATCTCCCAGGGCTTCTTCTCCGCGGCCATGCCGTTCTGCAGATCGCGCCGCGTCATGTCGAGGCCGAGCGCGTAGCCATAGACATGATCGAGCGCCTTGTCGGCCGGAATATTGGTGCCGCCGGATTTCAGCGCGGCGACCAGCTCGACCTCGTGGTGATAGTTCTTGGTCAGCGACGGATAGGGATGATCTGCGACGGTGCCGATCGCGACATTCTGAACCGCATCCGTCGGCTTCTGGAAGAAGAACGGCGGCTCGCGCGTCGGATCCGAACCGCGCTCGATGGCGTGCGCGGCGTAGTTGCGGCCGATGCAGTAGATGCGGCGAACCTGGAACACCTCGCTGGCGCCGACGATCGGGATCGTCACGGCGGCGACCGGAAACATCGCCTTCGGCGTGGCCTCGGCATGGGCCGGCGCGGATTGCGCGGCGGCGCCGGCCAGTGCGAGGGCGCCGGTCGCAAGCATCGTCCGGCGATCGAGATCAGTCATGGGCGTTCTCCTTGTTGTTGTTGGCCGACCTATAGATGTTCGCCGATCGATAAAAAAGGGCCCGCGTTGGCGCGGGCCCTTTCTATGCACGGGAGGATGATCCCGTCAGTGCTTGATGTCGGGGGGCAGCTTGCCGCCATTGGCCGCGAGCTTGGTCATCACCTGCTTGTGCAGCCAGATGTTCATGCTGGCGGAATCGCTGGTGTCGCCGGTGTAGCCGAGCTCCTTGGCGAGCTCCTTGCGGGCCGACAGACTGGAGTCGATGTCGAGCGCCTTCATCAGGTCGACGATCGAGGTCCGCCACTCGAGCTTCTCGCCCTTGGCGGCAACCGCCTTGTCGAGGATCGGGGCGACGTCAACGGACTGCGCCGGCGCCGCGCCGGCGGGCACTGCGGCAGGAGACGACGATGCGCTGCCGGATCCACCGGCGGGGGCTGCGCTTGTGGCCGTTCCGCCGGCGGGCGCAGCGGTGGCGCTGCTGCCGAAGATCGCGCCCATGATTTTTCCGAAAATGCTCATCGTTCGCTCCCAAGAGAGTTGAGATGTGAAGGCCAGACGGCCTTGGGGCGCCTGACCGAGGTCGCAGTTCAAGTCTATCGCCCCCTCCATAGCTTGCCAATGCGACATTCACTTAAGCGTGAGTGCTTTTGGCGCAGTTTGGGAGTAGCCTCATTGCACAGTTCGCGACACGGCCAGTTCCCTGCTCTGTCTTTCGCGTCTGGCTTGATCGTGATCGCTTCGAGAGGCGGCAGGTTTGTGCCCGCGTGCCGGGCGCCAGATGCGACCGCGCAGAGGGAGACAACGACCATGGCCACATCATACCAAGGCAATGTCAGTTCGATGACGCAGAGCGGACAAGGCGCCGCGTCTGCGCCGGTCATCCGCACCATCGGCCTGTCCGATTTGCATCATGCGCTGCGTCTCGGCTGGGAAGACTTCAAGGCGGTGCCAAGTCATGCCATCGTCCTCTGCCTGATCTATCCTGTGCTCGGCCTCGTGCTTGCGCGCACCGTGCACGGCTATTCCGTGCTCCCCCTACTGTTTCCGCTGGCCGCGGGCTTTGCCCTACTCGGCCCGTTTGCCGCCATCGGCCTCTACGAGATGAGCCGCCGCCGCGAGGACGGCGGGGAAGCATCTGCCTGGGATGCCATGGAGGTATTCCGCTCACCGTCATTCGGCGCGATGCTTGGGGTCGGAACGCTGCTGTTCGCGCTGTTCGTGACCTGGATCGCCACCGCCCAGGCGATCTACACGGCGGTGTTCGGCTATGAGACCGCGGCCAACATTCCCGATTTTGCCGCGCGCGTGCTGACCACCCAGCAAGGCTGGTGGCTCATCGTGGTCGGCTGCAGCGTCGGCTTCCTGTTCGCGCTCGTCGCGCTTTGCATCAGCGTGATCGCCTTCCCCATGATGCTCGACCGCCAGGCGACCGCCGGCGAGGCCATGGTGACGTCGATGCGCGCCGTCGCACAGAACCCGGTGCCGATGGCGGCCTGGGGCCTGATCGTCGCGGTGCTGCTGGTGCTGGGCACGATCCCGTTCTTCCTCGGGCTTGCCGTGGTGATCCCGCTGCTCGGTCACGCCACCTGGCATCTCTATCGCGAGGTCATCGTCAAGGATCCGAATGCGCGGCCGGTGATCCCCGAACCGCGCGAGCGCAAGCCCGCCGCGGACTTCCCGGCCAATTTGTTTCCTTGGCGGCGCAGCGATCGCGGCTAAGCGCCGCTAACCCGGATTCGTAAACGTCAAAGCAACCGCCGGCCGATATGTTCGGCCGGCGGTTTGTCGTTCAGGATCGTCAAATGGGTGTGAAACTGGCGTGGCATTTGCAGCGCGGCCTGAGAAAAACGGCTCGGTCACGAGCCTTGTTTTGGCCGCTGTTGCCGCGAACATACCCGCCGCCTTCGCGACCAATCGACGACATCGCAGACTCCGGAGTGAATTGCCTATGACCTCTCGCTCTTGCTTTCGCACGCTCGCCATCGGCGCGTGGCTCCTGACCTCGACGGCATCGGCGCTGGCCGCTCAATGCGGCACGGGCACGTTCGAATCCTGGCTCGACGATTTCAAGAAAGAGGCTGCGACGAAGGGCATTTCGCAGAACGCGATCCAGGCCGGGCTGGCTGGCGTCACGCAGGACAAGGCGATCCTCGCCCGCGACCACTCGCAGCAGGTGTTCAGCCAGACCTTCGAGCAATTCTCGGGCCGCATGGTGCCGCCGCGGCTCAATCGCGGCTCCGACATGATGAAGCGCTACGGCTCGGTGCTGTCGCGAATCGAGGAGGCCTACGGCGTACCGGGCGAAATCCTCGTCGCGATCTGGGGACTGGAGACCGATTTCGGCGTCAACACCGGAAAGTTTCCGACCATACGTTCGCTGGCGACGCTCGCCTATGATTGCCGCCGCTCCGACATGTTCAAGGCCGAGTTGACGGACGCCTTGCGCATCGTCGAGCGCGGCGATCTGCCGCCGCAGGAGATGCGCGGCGCCTGGGCCGGCGAGATCGGCCAGACTCAATTCATGCCGTCGTCCTACATCAAGTTCGCGGTCGACTTCGACGGCAACGGCAAGCGCGACCTCCTGCACAACGTGCCCGACGTGCTGGCGTCGACGGCGAACTATTTGAAGAGCTATGGCTGGAAGAAGGGCAAGGGCTGGGAGCCCGGCAGCGAGAATTTTGCGGTGATCCAGCAGTGGAACAAGAGCGAGGTATACGCCAAGACGATCGGCTACTTCGCCACCCAACTCGCCAAGGCTCCGTAGCGCTTTCACACCAGCTTGAGCGGCGCAGCGAGGCGAACCTTCTGCTCTGACTAGATCAAAGCTGGTTCAGCTACGGATGAATCAAAAAGGGCCGACTGCCCCAGGCAATCGGCCCTTATCGCTATGATCAAAACCTACTTCGCCATGCTGGCTTCGGCAGCCTTGCTGAGATGCGCGCCGCAAGCGCCCCACTTGTTGTTCAGCATCGCGTCCTGGGCGAGCGAGACTTCCTTCTCCGCCGCGAATTTGACCTCATTGTCAGCCATGGCTTCGACTGCAGCTTCGGTCTTGCCGAGATTGGCACCGCTGCAGCCGAGGCCCGCGTGATGACGATGCGCGGCCTGAGCGGGAGCGACAGCATAGGCAACGGCAGCCACGGTGGCTGCTGCGATCAATGTCTTAATCATGGGATGATCCATCTGTTTTTCTTGGACAGATCCCAGCGTGATTGCGGAATCTGCGGAACGATTATTCGCTGTTCCCGACACCGTTCAGAATGAACTTCGCGCGATACAAATGTGATGAGCGCTGCGCGCGCATCGCGCATGCGTTGCATAGTGTTTTGATTACGTGTCGGTAAGGAAGCGCCGCCGCAATAGCTTTGCTCGATGCATTCACTTCAATCGAGCTGCGCTTCCGATAATCAGCAGACCGTTCGCGCGGCAGGCAAAAATCCGATCGGGGAGAAGGACCGAATTACCTCTGAGGTCAATGCGACTGATTGACGCTACGCTTACCTAGGTGTCGACATCGTCATGTTATGAATATTCAATCATTCATACCGCAATATTCAGCATGCGAATCACGCATGGAACACGTCGCCGTGATCCGGCGTCAGCCGCGCGTCATCCCTTGACCGAACGGTCCGTAATTACCATGTAGACGGCGTAATCCAGCGCGCTATCACCCTTCTAACTCACTGATCTCAAGAAGATTTTGACGTCGTCGCCCGATTCTATGGAACTTTGGTCCACGGGTCCTGTCCCCATGCGCCAAACGGTTAACCGGAACTTACCGTCGCTATGCGTTTTGAGCTTAGCTGCATCGCAACATCGGAACTACCGCACTGCACTATATCATCTATATTCACTTCAACGATGAGGCTTTGGAAAAGCTGAATCTGAATTACTAGGAGACTACCATGTTGCTCTCGCTCATCCGCATGATCCAGGCTTTCCGGGATTATCAGCGCAATGTCAGCGAACTGTCCCAGCTCAGCGATCGCGAACTCGCCGATATCGGCCTCGACCGCTCGGACATTCCGCGCGTTGCCGCCGGCACCTACAACGGCTAATCGGCCGCAAGCCATCTGCTGAACGGATAACGCCCGCTTCCACAGCGGGCGTTGTCGTTTGTGGTGCGGTTTCAGATGCATATGAGATCAAAACGCGCTAACGCTGCGCGATGACACCGCATCAATCCTCTTCCCAACCCGTGCACATCGTGGGCGCGGGGCTCGCCGGCTCGGAAGCCGCCTGGCAGGTCGCCAATGCCGGCGTCCGCGCCGTGCTGCATGAAATGCGCCCGCACCGGATGACCGAGGCGCATCGGACCGAAGGCTGCGCCGAACTGGTCTGCTCGAACTCCTTCCGCTCCGACGATGCCGCCAACAACGCGGTCGGGCTGCTGCACGCGGAGATGCGGCGGCTGGGCTCCCTGATCATGCGCTCGGCCGACGCCAACCAGGTGCCCGCCGGCGGCGCGCTGGCGGTCGACCGCGACGGCTTTTCGGCCGCCGTCACCAAGGCGCTCAATGAACATCCGCTGATCGAGATCAGCCGAGAGGAAGTCGCAGGGCTGCCGCCGGCCGACTGGAGCAACGTCATCGTCGCGACCGGCCCCCTCACCTCGGCACCGCTTGCCGACGCGATCAGGCAGCTGACCGACGAGAGCGCGCTGGCATTCTTCGACGCGATCGCGCCGATCGTGCACAAGGATTCCATCGACATGTCGGTGGCCTGGTTTCAGTCGCGCTACGACAAGGTCGGCCCCGGCGGCACCGGCGCCGACTACATCAACTGCCCGATGACGAAGGAGCAGTATGACGCCTTCGTCGCGGCGCTGCTCGATGGCGAGAAGATCGACTTCAAGGACTGGGAAACCAACACGCCCTATTTCGACGGCTGCCTGCCGGTCGAGGTGATGGCCGAACGTGGTCACGAGACGCTGCGCCACGGGCCGATGAAGCCGGTGGGATTGACCAATCCGCACAACCCGACCGTCAAGCCATATGCGATCGTCCAGCTGCGGCAGGACAACAAGCTCGGCACGCTCTACAACATCGTCGGCTTCCAGACCAAGCTGAAGCACGGCGCGCAGCAGCGCGTGTTCCGCACCATCCCGGGCCTCGAGAACGCGGAGTTCGCCCGCCTCGGCGGCCTGCATCGCAATACCTTCCTGAATTCGCCAAAGCTGCTCGACGGACAGTTGCGTCTGCGCGCGCAGCCGCGGCTGCGCTTCGCCGGGCAGATGACGGGCTGCGAGGGTTACGTCGAGTCGGCCAGCGTCGGCCTGATCGCCGGCCTTTGCGCTGCCGCCGACATGCGCGGTGCCGCGCTGACGCCGCCGCCGGCGACGACCGCGCTCGGCGCGCTGCTCGGCCACATCACCGGCGGCCACATCGAAGCGATCGAGGCCGGTTCGCGCTCGTTCCAGCCGATGAACATCAATTTCGGTCTGTTCCCGCCGCTGGCCAGTGCGCCGACCAAGAAGCCGGACGGCTCGCGGCTGCGCGGCAACGAGAAGACCGTCGCCAAGAAGCAGGCGATGAGCGCGCGCGCGCTCGCCGATCTCGACCACTGGATCGCAGAGCATCTGCGCGTTGCTGCAGCGGCCTGACAGTCATGAGCTTGCCGAAAGACGATGACGCCACCCTGTCGGTGCGGTGGAGCCAGGGCGTGCTGCTCAAGCGCGACGTGTTCTCGACCGTCGAGCGCGGCCGCTTCCGCGCCGATGACGGCGAGGTCGACGGCGTGCTGCGCCGGCTCGATCAGGTGCCGTTCTGGTCGTTCGCCCTGGCGCTGCATCTGTTCTCGCGCGAGCGCCGCGCGCTGGCCTTGGCGCGCGACCTCGACGTCGGGCCGAAGCTGTTGTGGGCCGGCCGTCGCGCACTGGTGCGCGGCTTCATCGACGGCGCGGCGCTGCATCTGGCGAAGCCGCACGGCGATGTCGCCTATTTTCGTTCCGCCAAGGCGGCGTTGCGCAAGCTGCATCGCGCCGGCATCTGCCACAACGATCTCGCCAAGGAGCAGAACTGGCTGGTCGGCCGCGATGGCCGCGCCTACCTCACCGACTTCCAGCTTGCCGCCTGCTTCAAGACCCGCAGCCGACTGTTCCGCATCGCCGCCTATGAGGATCTGCGGCATCTGTTGAAGCACAAGCGCAGTTACGCGCCGGAGGCGTTGACGCCGAAGGAGCGCAAGGTGCTCGCCAAGAAGTCCGCGGTCGCCAGCATCTGGCTCAAGACCGGCAAGAAGGTCTATCAGGCGATCACGCGCGGCATCTTCAATTTCACCGACCGCGAAGGCGGCGGCCGGAGGCTGGTCAACGACGCCCCGGTATTGATCGATCTGATCCGCAAGAATCCGCAGGTGCGCGACACCGCGATCGTCGCCTTTGCCGACCGGCGCGTCGGCGTCGGACTCTACGCCTTCGTCGAGGCGGACCAGTCCGCGCTGGAAAAGACGCTGCGCAACGAGCTTACCGCGGCCAGGGGCGTCAAGCCGCCCGAACACATCCAGGTCGTGCACGCGCTGCCGCGCGACGCCGCCGGCAAGCCGCGCACCGAAATCCTGCAGCTCGTCGCCATGAACCAGATCGACCTGATCGAGCCGATGATGCGCAGCGACGCCGATCGCGAGTTCCTCAAGGACATCCTCGAGCAACGCAAGAATCTGCGCGACCGCTTCAATTTTGAAGTCGCCGAGATGGACCGGCCGGCGGGTTAGCGCGCGCTTCCCGGCGCGTGGCCCTCGACAAACGCGGCGCGAAGCTCCACTCTTTGCGAGGGGTAGCGCGCTCAAGGGACAAGTTTAATGCCACTCACCCGTGGCCGGATCGGGGGATACGATTCCGAACGACTGGCGTTCGGATTCACCATGATGAACGGCGACCAGGAAATCGAATGCCAGATCAGCGACGCCGCACTGGACGAGCTGGCCGGCACGCGCGGAACGGCGAGCATGGCGCGGCAGGCGCAGTTCGTCGCGCTGCGCGACGCGGTCGAACAGATCGCATCCGACATCTACGACAGCGGTCGGATCGTCAGGGGCACAACGATCCGGATCTTCACCAAGCACATCGCGAAAGAGCAGAGCTAGCGACCGAACTCCTCCGTGCGCGCGGCTCGCCACAACGTCCAGAGCGTGCGCAGGCGCGAGACCGGCTTCGGCAGGAACGGGTCGTAGTCCTCCCTCCTCGCCCGGGTCAGCTCGCGCCTCACGCAAGCGAGCGGCAGGAAGATCGGCCTCACGCCGGACGGGACATCCGCAAGCAGCCCGAATGCGGTCTTGAGATGGCCCTGCGCCTCGTCCGCAAGCTGATCGATCGCGGCACGGATGTTCGGCGTCACCTTGCCGGCGAACACCTCCTCCTTGCTGCCGCCGTGCTGCTGCAGCAGCTGTAACGGCAGAAACAGCTGATGCCGTGAGGCATCGCGGCCGAGCGTAGCGATGACCTGCGCCATGCCCTGGGCAAGACCCGCATGACGGGCCAGGTGATCGATCGCCTCCGACGGCCGCGCCACCACGCGCGTGGCCTGCGAGAACAGCACTGAGGCCGTGGCGTCGAGATAGCCCTCGAGCGCGGCCAGCGACGGCATCGGGTCGTTGTAGAGATCGAACTGGTGCTCCTCGACCAGCCGCGAGAATGGCGAGACCGGCAGACGGTGATTGCGGATCGTGTGCAGCAGTTCTGCCGCAACCGGATTGCCCTCGACGCCGCCATGGCCCGCGCCGGCCAGCATATCGGTCCACCATTGCAGCCGCATCTCGCCGGGCAGCGGCTGGCTGACCTGCTCATGCACGCGCGAGACCTCGATGTTGAAGGCGTAGATCGCAAGCATCGCCCGCCGCTCCGGGCCCGGCAGGAACAGGGTCGACGCGTAGCGCACGAAGTCATGGCTCCGCACCAGATCGGCGCAGAAGGCCGCGCCGTCCTTCGGTGCCTCCGTCGCGCTCATGGCACCGCGATCAGCGCCGCCGCGACGCGACGCCGCTCGCCCAGCATGATGTTGTAGGTGCGGATCGCAGGTCCCGTCTGCATCGGATCGAGCACCACCCGCACGGCCCGCAAGGCCTCGCGCAAGCCCTTTGGCGGGACCCAGACGTCGGTGCCGGTGCCGACGATCAGTGTGTCGATCGCATTGGCGGCCGCGAACACCTTTTGCAGCGAGTATTCGTCGATCTCCTGCGGCCGGGTGACCGGCCAGGCCCAGATCGAGTCAGGCAGGCACAAGAGCGAGCCGCGGTGCGACATATCGGCAAACGCGAAGCCGCCCTTGCCGTAGGCCTCGATCGGCGCCGACCTCGGAAGATGGGGAGCGTCCGAGGAGTTGCTCATGACCGGCTACTTCTTGGCTGCCGCCGTGTCCGGCTTCTTTGCCGGCGCGTCCTGCGCCGCGTCTCCACCCCGCGTGGTGTGAACACCGAGATAGATCAGAATCGGCGCCGCGATAAAGATCGATGTGTAGGTGCCGACCAGCACCACGCCGAACATCATGACCGCGGTGAAGCTGTGGATCGCCTGGCCGCCGAACAGCAGCAGTGCGAGCAAAGCCAGCGTCACGGTGACGTGGGTGATGATCGAGCGCGACAGCGTCGAATTGATCGATTCGTTCAGCAGCTGCGGCATCGGCATCTTCTTGTAGCGCCGCAGCATCTCGCGGATACGGTCGTAGATGACGACGGTATCGTTGAGCGAATAACCGAGAATCGTCAGCAGCGCCGCGATGCTGGTGAGGTCGAAATCGACCTGGGTGATCGACATGAAGCCGATCGTGAGCACGATGTCGTGGACGTTGGCGATCATGGCGCCGAGTGCGAACTGCCATTCGAACCGGAACCAGAGGTAGATCAGGATGCCCATGATCGCGAACATCAGGCCGATCATGCCGTAGGCCAGCAGTTCGCCTGAGACGCGCGGTCCCACCACCTCGACGCGGCGGTAATCGACGGATTCGCCAAGCGCGCCGCGCACTTTCGTCACCGCATCCTGCTGCGCCTTGTCGCCGCCGGGCTGCTCGGCGACGCGGATCAGGACTTCCGCCGGACCGCCGAACTGCTGCAACTGCACCTCGCCGAGGCCAAGGCCGTTCAAGGTCGTGCGCATCGCGGCGATGTCGGCGGTACCGGACTTGGCCTGCACCTCCAGCAGCGTGCCGCCCTTGAAGTCGATGCCGAAATTCAGGCCATGGGTGAAGAACAGCGTGATGGCAAGGATCGAGAGCAGCGCCGAGATCGGGAAGCTGATGCGGCGAAAGCGGGTGAAATCGAAATGGGTGTCGTCCGGAACGATGCGCAGCGCCGGCAGCAGGCCGAGCGCCGCGACCACGGTCAAGACGGCGATCAGGATGCCAAGGCCAATGAGAACGGTATGAGTCACAACAGGCCTCTCAGATCGGCACGGTTTGCGGCCGCTTCCACCGCACCCAGCCGGCGACGATCAGGCGCGTCAGGGTAAAGGCGGTGAACACCGTGGTGATGATGCCGATGCCGAGCGTCACGGCAAAGCCGCGGACCGGTCCGGTGCCGATGTAGAACAGCACGGCGGCGGCGATGAAGGTGGTGATGTTGGAGTCAAGGATGGTCGCCAATGCCCGCTTGAAGCCGGCGTCGATCGCCGAGATCGCGTTACGGCCGCCGCGCAATTCCTCGCGGATGCGCTCGTAGATCAGCACGTTGGAGTCGACCGCGATGCCGACGGTCAGCACGATGCCGGCGATGCCCGGCAACGTCAGCGTGGCGTTGAGCAGCGACAGCAGTCCGAAGATCATGGCGACGTTGATCGCCACCGCGATGTTGGCGAACACGCCGAACAGCCGATAGGTGATCAGCATGAACACGATGACCAGGATCGAGCCGACATAGGCTGCGAGCTCGCCCTTCTCGATCGAGTCCTGTCCGAGGCCGGGACCGACGGTACGCTCCTCGATCACGGTCAGCGGCGCCGGCAGCGCGCCGGCGCGCATCAGGATCGCCAGATCGTTGGCCGACTGCACGGTGAAGCTGCCGGAGATCTGGCCCTGTCCGCCGGTGATCGGCTCACGGATCACGGGCGCCGAGATCACCTTGTTGTCGAGCACGATCGCAAACGGCTGGCCGACGTTTTCGGCCGTCGCCTGCGCAAATTTGCGCGCTCCCGACGTGTTGAACTTGAAGCTGACGATCGCCTCGCCGGTGCGCTGGTCAAAGCCGGGCTGTGCATCGGACAGCTCGCCCCCGGAAACCAGAACCTGTTTCTTGACGACATACGGAACCGGCGGCGGTGACGCGCTCATCAAGAGTTCGGAGTCCGGCGGCAGGCGGCCCTGCTGGGCCTGGTCCGGCGACACCGAGCTGTCGACCATGCGGAATTCCATCTTCGCGGTCTTGCCGAGCAGCTCCTTCAGGCGGGTCGGATCCTGCAGGCCCGGCACCTGGACCAGGATGCGGTCGGTGCCCTGGCGCTGGATCACCGGCTCGACCGTGCCGAGCTCGTTGACGCGCCGTTCGACGATCTGGATCGATTGCTCGATGGTCTGCCGGATTCGCTCGGTGACCGCGGCCTGCGGCACCTTCAGGCGGATCAGGCCGCCGCCCGCGTCCTCAACCTCAAGGCTGCGCTGGCCGCTGGAGCCGAGCAGGCCGCCGAGCGGCTGCGACAGCTCGCGGAGCTTCGACAACGCCGTCGCCTGGTCGCCTTCCTTGGAGATGCGGACTTCCACCGCGTCGTTGCGGACCACGAGGCCGGTGTAGCCGATCTTGGCTTCACGAAGCACCTTCCGGACATCGTCGCGGATCTGGTCGAGCTTCTCCTTCTTCACGTAGTTGGAGTCGACTTCGAGCAGCAAATACGAGCCGCCCTGCAAATCGAGGCCGAGGACCAGGCGCCGCTGCGCCCAGGCCGGCCAGGTCTTCACCTGCGCTTCGGGGAAGAAATTGGGCACGGCGCACAGGCAGACCACCAGCGCTGTCAGGATAATCCCCAGCGCTCGCCACCGCGTGAAATACAACATCGAGTTGACCCGTCAGATTCCAAAAAGGCGCCGCGGCAATCAGCTCGCGGACGCCTCGTCCTTGGCGTCGCCCTTCGCCGGCTCACCCTTGGTACGCACACCCGAGATCATCTGGCGCATCTGGCGCACGCGAACGCCGTCCGAAATCTCGAACTCGATCTGGTCGTCGTCGACCACCTTGGTCACCTTGCCGACGAGGCCGCCCGAGGTCACCACGGTGTCGCCGCGGCGGATGTTCTTCACGAGGTCCGCATGGTCGCGCACCTTCTTCTGCTGCGGGCGCAGAATCAGGAAGTACATGATGACGAAGATCAGCGCGAATGGCAGCAGCGACATCAACATGCTGTTGGTGTCACCAGTCGCTCCAGCCTGGGCAAACGCAGGAGTAATCAGCATTCGGACGATCCTCGGATAAGACGGGAAAGAACCGGCAGCGCCCTCGGATTCGGGGCGGTATGGCGGTCCGGACAAATTCGCGCGGACTATAGCGGCCGCGGTCCCAATTGCAACGTTAACGGACCTTCATTTAGGGCGCTTGCGGGACCGCCGCCAGCCCGATAAGGCTGCGCCGTCAGGAACTGGACAAATGCCGAAAAAAGCCAAGAAATCGACCAGTAAAACAGCCCGCAAAATAGCCCCCAGAGCCGCCGCCAACAGCGCCGCAAAAGCCGCGACAAAAAGCCCGGTAACGCCGCTCGACGGCGCGACCGCCGAGCGGATCGCGAACGCCCTGGAGACCATCGCGAGCCGCCTCGCGGCCGCCTCCCCGGCCGCCGATCCGGCCGAGTCGCTCAGTGCCGCGGACGCCTTCGTCTGGCATCCGGACGGGCGCCTCGCCCCGGTGCCGCGCGTCAGCCGTGTCGAGATCGGCCTGCTCAAGGGCGTCGACCGGATGCGCGATATCCTGATCGAGAACACCGAACGCTTCGCCGACGGACTTCCCGCCAACAATGCGCTGCTCTGGGGCGCCCGCGGCATGGGCAAGTCGTCGCTGGTCAAGGCCGCGCATGCCAGCATCAATGTCGATCGCAAGCCGGCCGACCGGCTGAAGCTGATCGAGATCCACCGCGAGGACATCGAGAGCCTGCCCGGCCTGATGGAGCTGCTGCGCAGCTCCTCTTTCCGCTTCATCGTGTTTTGCGACGACCTCTCCTTCGACGGCAACGATGCCTCGTACAAGTCGCTGAAGGCAGTGCTGGAAGGCGGCATCGAGGGGCGCCCCGACAACGTCATCCTCTATGCGACCTCGAACCGGCGGCATCTGCTGGCGCGCGAGATGATCGAGAACGAACGCTCGACCGCGATCAATCCCGGCGAAGCGGTCGAGGAAAAGGTGTCGCTGTCGGACCGCTTCGGCCTCTGGCTCGGCTTCCATCGCTGCAGCCAGGACGAATACCTCGCGATGGTGAAGGGCTATTGCGACCATTACGGCATCAAGATCGCCGACGACGAACTCGAGCGCGAGGCGCTCGAATGGTCGACCACGCGCGGATCGCGCTCGGGCCGCGTGGCCTGGCAGTATACGCAGGAACTGGCGGGCCGGCTCGGTGTGCGGCTGAGCGGCAACTAACAGGCAGTGGGAGGCATAGCCCCTCCCCTCATCGCCCGTGTAGCCCGGATCGAGCGCAGCGCAATCCGGGATCGGAGCATTCCGCGAGTGAGCTCACGGATTTCGCTTCGCTCCATCCGGGCTACGCGGCTCGTCGCTGCAATCGTCAAAACAAAGCGGGGGAGGCTTGCGCCTCCCCCGCTGTCTTTGTTGTGAGACTTGGAAGTCCCTGGAAGTCCCGACGCGTAGCTTACGCGCCGTTGAGGAACTGGAGCGGATCGACCGGCGACGATCCCTTGCGGATCTCGAAGTGGAGCTGCGGCGAGCCCGCCTCGCCGCTCTGGCCCGACTTGGCAATCACCTGACCGCGCTTGATGGTATCGCCGCGCTTCACCAGGATTTCGCTCGCATGGGCATAGGCGGTGACGTAGCCGTTCGAATGACGAACCAGCACGAGATTGCCGTAGCCCTTCAGCTCGTTGCCCGAGTAGGCGACGACGCCGTCTTCGGCAGCTTTCACCGGCGTACCCTCGGGCACTGCGACGTTGATGCCGTCATTGACCTTGCCGTTGGTCTTCGAGCCGTAGGCGGTGATGACCTTGCCGCGCACCGGCCAGCGGAAGGTCGGCAACGCGCCGGTGGCCTCGCTCGACTTGGTGACGACGGGCGCTTCAGCGGCAGCCGCCGGCTGTTCGACGGGGGCGGTCGGTTGGACCAGCCGCGCGCTCTGCTGCGGCAGCGCGGTTGCAACGACCTTCGGGGCTGCGACCGCCGGCGCCGGAGCCACAGCGGCAACCGGCGCGGTAGCAACCGGTTGCGCAGCGGGCGCAGGTGCTGCCATCGCCGTCTTGGCGCCGGGCACCACGAGCTTCATGCCGAGGCTCAGCCGTGCCGACTGGTCGAGATTGTTGGCGCGGGCGAGCTCGGCCACGGGAATGTGGTGCTGGCGCGCGATGCTGTGCAGCGTGTCGCCACGATTGACATAGTGGACGCCGGCAGGCGCGGCTGCCACGGCGACCGGGCGTGCCGCCGGCGCGGCCATCGCCGGCGCTGCGGCCGACGCCGTCGGGCGCGGAATGACCAGCTGCTGGCCGGGCGACAGCGCGCGCGGTCCCTTGTAGCCGTTGGCGCGCAGGATCTCGGCGGTCGAGACGTTGTAGCGGCGCGCCAGCACTTCCAGGGTGTCGCTGGTGCCGACAATGATGGTCGTGCCGTTATGCCCGGCATGGGCTGCTGCGACCGAATGCGGAACGGTGCCGGTGGATTCGATCTGCGGACGCGCGGGCGGCGGCGTGTAGGACGAGACCCCGCGCCCTCCTCCGGAGACGCCGGCATTGCCATTGGCGACCGGATAGGACTGCGGCGCGGCTGCGACCGGCGGCGGCAACGGCTGTGACTGATATTGCGAATACTGCGGTTGCGTTCGCGGCCGCGCGTATTGCGGCAACTCGCGCGGCGGCGGCGCCTGCTGCACAGTGCCGGTCGGCTGCGGATCAAACGCAAACGGATTTTGCGAGTAGGAATTTTGCGAGAAGCGCGACGACATATCGGCGCTGCAACCGGCAAAAGCCATGGACATCAGCGTCAGCACCGCAACCTGCGGCACGCGACGCGAGCGAAGCAACTCAACAACCCCGGACATGGTTACTCACTCGTACGCAACAAAAGACTGTTTTGAGTAAACACGTACCGAGTAAATAACCGCTTAACCCTGCGAATAAGGCGTTGGTGCCAAGCAGCAAATCGCCGAATTTACAATTCGCGCGCGATTCCCGGCAGCGCCGGCACAAAGCGGACGTCGACCAGTTCCTTGCGGTCGAAGCCGTTCTCGGTCCGCACCACGCGGACGAGGGTCTGGGTACCCTGATGCGGCCCGACCGGGGCGATCAGGATGCCGCCGGGTTCGAGCCGCTCCAAGAGCTTCTCCGGGATTTGCTCCATCGCCGCGGTGACGATGATGCGGTCGAAGTCGCCTGCCCCGGCCGGAACGTCGAAGCCGTCCCCGAGCAGCACCTCGATATTGTAATAGCCCAGCTTTTCGAGGCGCTTGCGGGCGCCGTCGGCCAGCGTCCGGTAGCGCTCGATGGTCAGCACCTGCTTGCACAACCGGGACAGCACGGCCGCCTGATAGCCCGAGCCGGTGCCGATCTCGAGCACGCGATGGTCCTTCTGCAGTTGCAACTGCTCGGTCATGTAGGCCACGACGAAAGGCTGGCTGATGGTCTGCCCGCAGGCGATCGCAAGCGCGCTGTCGCGATAGGCCTCGTTGCGATCGCGCGGATCGACGAAGACCTCGCGCGGCACCTCCTCCATCGTACGCAGCACCGCCTGATCGCTCACCCCGCGCCGCCGCAGGGTCAGCTGAAACATCATCTTCTCGGTCGGATCGGGGTTCACGGCCATGTTCATCAGCGTCTCTGGGCAGCAGCGCAGAATTTTGCCCTCTTTGATGCCATTGAAATCCGAAATACCGCGTTAAGGAAAAATTTCCCGTCGCGTTTTGTTCCCGGCCAGGAACCATTGCCAGATTTGACATTGGCGCCGGCCCGGCTCCCTCACATATAATCGGCGGCGATGCGCAGTTAACGTCTGGGTGGGCCAGATCAGGGACGCTCGCAGGGCCAACACACCTCGTTGGCTGTTGGGCAAATCTTGCGCAACAAAGCCGGCCGGGGCGATGCGGCAAACGCTGTGGCGCGCTGGAAAAGGACCAATTCCCAAACGTTTGCATTGCGCGCTGTAATGTTATTTGCGAGCCTAATTCAGGGAAGGGCAAGGATTCCATCATGACAGCGATACGGCCGGCGGGCTGTTCAGTTTTCCTCGTAGAGGACGAGGTCATGATCCGGATGATGGTCGCCGATATGCTGGAGGAACTCGGCCATAGCGTCGCGGCCGAGGCCGGCGAAATCGGCGAAGCGGTCAAGCTTGCGCAATCGACCGAATTCGACCTCGCAATCCTCGACGTCAACGTCAATGGCAAGGTGATCACCCCGGTCGCCGAACTGATCAACGCCCGCAACCGCCCCTTCATCTTCGCGACCGGCTATGGCTCGTCCGGCCTGCCTCCGGAGTACCGCGACCGTCCGGCGCTGCAAAAACCCTTCCAGCTGGAGACGCTGGCCCAGGTGATCTCCAGCGCGATGAAGGGCGCGCCGGTTTAACGGCAAGTTGCGCGCGTAGCCCGGATGGAGCGAAGCGCAATCCGGGGACTTCACAACACGGGTCCCGGATTTCGCTTCGCTCCATCCGGGCTACAGATTCCCCGAGGATTACTTCAGCGTATCAATCAGCGTTTCCGAAAATGCTTCATCGGTGCGGTCGAGCCGCAGCGGTGTGACCGAGACGTAGCGCGCCGCAAGCGCGGCGAGATCGGTGCCTTCGGCCGGCGCATCCATCATCGCCGCGCGCTCGAAGCCGATCCAGAAATACGGATTGCCGCGTCCGTCGTGACGGCGATCGATCTTCAGGAACCCCTGATTGCGCTTGCCCTGCCGCGTGATCCGGATGCCCTTCACGTCATCGGGCATGCAGGACGGGAAGTTGACATTGATGACGGTATTCCTGGGGACGCCGGCGCCGATCACCTTGCGGATGATGTCGGGTCCGAATTTCAGCGCAGTGTCCCACAGCGGCGCGTTGCGCGTCTCGATCGAGAATTCCTGCGACAGCGCGAATGACGGAAAGCCCAGAATAGTGCCTTCCAGCGCGCCGGCGATGGTGCCGGAATAGACCACGTCCTCGGCGACGTTGCGGCCCTTGTTGACGCCGCTCAGCACGAGATCCGGCAGCTTGTCTCCGAGAATGTGCCGCGCACCCATGATGACGCAATCGGTCGGCGTGCCGCGCACCGCGAAGTGACGCGGGCTGACTTCGCGCAGACGCAGCGGATCGTTGAGCGACAGCGAATGCGAGACGCCGGACTGATCGAGCTCGGGGGCAACGATCCAGACGTCGTCGGACAACGCGCGTGCGATCTGCTCGACGACCTGCAGGCCTGGAGCATGGATGCCGTCATCATTGGTGCAGAGAATTCGCATCCGTCAAAGTGCCTTTTGTTCCGATTCGGCGCGGGTATCTTACGCTGCGGTTTCTTGAGTTGATTGCCGTCTTAACCGGCTAGGGCCGCGGAGGCAAACCTGGCGATGGCCCGCGCCATCGTGCCGACGTCACGCGCCATGGACGGACAAATCGCGCGCTGCCGGCGATCTTGCGCTCGAACACCGGCCAGGCTGCCCTAGCCGGCCGCCGAACAACCGCGATGACGGGCGTTGGCCGCGGCGCCTCCGGCATTTTGACCCGCGGGGTCTGACGCAGTTCGGCCCCGAGCCCCCGGGACGTGACAGCTTCTGACGTTGGAGGCCCGGGCTTGGCAGGTTCAGGCTTGGCAGGCTCAAGCTCTGCTTCAACCTTGGGAGCTTCAGATTTGAGAGCTTCAACCTTGGGCGGATCAACCCTCCGAGCTTCCGGCCTGGCCGGCTCAAGAGCAATTGATGCGGTTTGGCGTGGCTCAGGCTTGGGAGGCTTCGGAAGCTCCGATGTGGACAGCTCGGACTTGATGGGATCGGCCGTGACCGAATCGGCCTTCATGGGATCGGCTTTGGCGGATGCGGTCGTGAGCGACTCGGCCTTCGGAGCTTCAAACGCGCGAGGCTCAGCCCTGGACGGTTCGGGGGCGACTGAAGCCGCTTGGGGGAGCTCGGACCGTGCCGGCTCGACCTTCCGAGGCTCAACCCTGAGCGGTTCGGGTTTGGGCGGCACGGGAGCGAGCGCCTCGGCCGGTTTTGCGACCGGCGCCGTCGCAGCCGATTTCGATTTCAGCCTGGCCAGCAGCTCCTCGATCGAGGGCACCGATGTCGCTTCAAGCGGAGCGCGCGGCGCGGCCGGCGGCGCCCGGACCGGCGCTGGCGGCGACGCAATCGATGCAGGTGGCGGCAGATCGGCCGGTGCCATCTGGGCGAACTTGCCGCGCGCGATCTCCAGCGCCTTGTCGAAGTCGGGCCTGTCAATCCAGGCCTTCGATTGCACCTCGGTCACGCGCGCGTCCCACAGGCGCGCGGCCTCGATGTCGTAATAGCCCATCTGCTTCTGATTGATCAGCTGCAGACCGTGGCCCGTAACGGCCCATTGTCGACCTAGCCAGTGGATGTCACGGTGCAGCGGCATCACACTGGCCCTCGCCTCACATGCCGTGCTCGATGACCTTGAGCCCGCCCATATAGGGCTGCAGCACATCGGGCACCGCGATCGAACCATCCTGCTGCTGATAGGTCTCCATCACCGCGATCAAGGCGCGCCCGACCGCCGTGCCGGAGCCGTTCAGCGTATGCACGAAGCGCGGCTTGCCGTCGGGGCCGCGATAGCGCGCATCCATGCGGCGGGCCTGGAAATCGCCGCACACCGAGCAGCTCGAAATCTCGCGATAGGCGCCGCCATCGCCCTGCCCCGGCATCCACACCTCGATGTCGTAGGTCTTCTGCGCCGAGAAGCCCATGTCGCCGGCGCACAGCGTCATCACGCGATAATGCAGGTCGAGCTTCTGTAGAACCTGCTCGGCGCAGGACAGCATGCGCTCCAGCTCATCCTTGCTGGCTTCCGGCGTCGTGATCGACACCAGCTCGACCTTTGTGAACTGGTGCTGGCGGATCATGCCGCGCGTGTCGCGCCCCGCCGCGCCCGCCTCGGCGCGGAAGCACGGCGTCAGCGCGGTGAGCCGCATCGGCAGCTCCTTCTCGTCGAGGATGGATTCGCGCGCGAGGTTGGTCAGCGAGACCTCGGCGGTCGGGATCAGGCCGAGGCGCTCGCTGCGCAGATCGGCATTCGGCGACGCGAGCAATTCGCCCTTGATCGCCCAGAACTGGTCGTCCTCGAATTTCGGCAACTGACCGGTGCCGAACATCACGGCGTCGCGCACCAGCAGCGGCGGATTGATCTCGGTGTAGCCGTGCTCGCCGGTGTGCAGGTCGAGCATGAATTGCCCGATCGCACGCTCGAGCCGAGCCAGCCCCTTCTTCAGCACGACGAAGCGTGCGCCGGACAGTTTCGCCGCCGCCTCGAAATCCATGTCGCCCAGCGCGGTGCCGAGATCGTCATGCAGCTTCGGCGCAAAGCCGTAGTCGCGCTTCTTGCCGTACACATGGTGCTGGACGTTGCCGTGCTCGTCGGTGCCGTCGGGCACCTCGTCGAGCGGCAGGTTCGGAATCGACGACAGCTCCTTGGTCAGCTGTTCATCGGCCGTCTTCGCCGCCAGCTCGAGCTCCGGCATCGTGGTCTTCAGCTCGGCGACTTCAGCCATCAGCGTGGCCGCGCGCGCTTCGTCCTTTGCCTTCTTGGCCTCGCCGATCTCCTTCGAGGCCGCATTGCGACGCGCCTGGGCCTGCTCGGACGCCAGGATCGCCGCACGCCGCTTCTCGTCGATCGCCAGCAGCGACGGCGACAGGGCCTCTAACCCGCGGCGCTTCAGGCCGGCGTCGAAGGCTGTCGGGTTGTCGCGGATCGCTTTGATGTCGTGCATGGCAGTCGGGGTCCTAACGTCGCTCAGGCAGATGACGTTGTATGTCAACGTTTTGCGGCGTGCCTCAACTAGCACAACTGTCATCGCCCGCGAAGGCGGGCGATCCAGGATTCCAGAGGCGTCAGCGTGTCACCGAGAGGCCGCGGCGTACTGGATACCCCGCTTTCGCGGGGTATGACGCCGAGTGTGAGGCGAAATCACTTTATTCGGCGGGATTGGTCGCCGACGGCGCCCCGGACGAGGCATTCGAGGTCGCGGCCTTCTTTTCCACGATCCGGACCGCGATGATGGCACCCTCGTAGAGCGCGAGCAGCGGGATCGCGAGCGAGGCCTGGCTCAGCACGTCGGGCGGCGTCAGCACGGCGGCGATGATGAAGGCGATCACGATGAAGTAGCGCCGCTTCTCCTTCAGCATCTTCGAGGTGACGATGCCGATGCGGCCGAGCAGCGTCAGGATCACCGGAAGCTGGAACGCTATGCCGAAGGCGAAGATCAGCGACATCATCAGCGAAAGATATTCGCCGACCTTGGGCAGCAGCTGGATCTGCGCGGTCTCCGCGCCGCCGGCCTGCTGCATGCCGAGCGAGAACCGCACCAGCATCGGCAGCACGACGAAATAGACCAGCGCCGCGCCCATCACGAAGAACACCGGGGTGGCGATCAGGTACGGCAGGAACGCGTTGCGCTCATGCCGGTAGAGACCGGGCGCGACGAATTTGTAGATCTGGGTGGCGACGATCGGAAAGGAGATGAAGCCCGCGCCGAACAGCGCAAGCTTCAGCTGGGTGATGAAATATTCCAGCAGCGCGGTGTAGATGAATTTTGAATTCTCCGGCCCCGCGATCCAGACGAACGGCCAGACCAGCACGTTGTAGATCTGCTTGGCGAAGAAGAAGCAGATGATGAAGGCCACGCCGAAGCCGAGCAGCGCCTTGATCAGCCGCGAGCGCAGCTCGATCAGGTGATCCATCAAGGGGGCCTTGCTGGCCTCGATGTCTTCGGCGCTCATGACGCCCTCGCGTCCTTGAGCACTTCGGGCTGCGCCGGCGTCACGTCCTGCGGCGCCGGCTCACCCTTCACCTCATTGGTAATCGCAAGCGGCTCGCCGGCGGCCGCATGCGCCTCGGCCTCGACGAAGGTTTCCGGCGTCGGCTCGGCAGGAGTCGTGGGCGTCACCGGTGCGTCGATTGCGGACGCGACCTGCGCATCGACCGGCTTGTCGATCTGCAGGGCGTCGCTGACGTCCTTCTGCAGCGAGGTCATGATGTTGCCGCTGGTGATGCCGGTCGCGGCCTCCCTGACCTCGTCAAAGCTCTTTTTGAGGTCGGCCATCTCGGCTTCGCGCATGGCTTCCTGGAACTGGCCCTGGAATTCGGAGGCCATCTTGCGGGCCTTGCCCATCCATTGCCCGACCATGCGCAGCACGCCCGGCAGTTCTTTCGGGCCGATGGCGATCAGCGCGACGACCGCGATGACGACCAGTTCACTCCACCCGATATCGAACATGAATTCTTCCGCCTAGCGCGCCGCCATCGGCCCCATCGCTCCCAACAGGATCTGGGGCTGCCGGCGCCTTTTCTCAATCGGCGTCCATAGCGCGTCTCTGCGACGGCGTCACCGTTTCGCGCAAGAAAAAACGTCGAAATATGCGTCAGTACAAGCGCGTTAGACGGCTTTGCTGCCGACGTCCTGGCGCGCGGCCGACGGCGCCGCATTGTGATCGATCGATTTGGTGGGCTCGGTCTTCTCGGCGACCTTGTCGTCGTCCTGCATGCCCTTCTTGAAGGCCTTGATGCCCTGGGCAACGTCACCCATCAGATCAGAAATCTTGCCGCGTCCGAACAGCAGCAGGACCACTGCGATCACGACGATCCAGTGCCAAATGCTCAACGAACCCATCCTGCAACCCTCCAGAAATGGCCGGCGGACCGGCCTGAACTTTGCCGGAAGGTAGGCCCGCGGGGTGTCAAAAACAAGGACCTCGGCCGCGGCAAATCGCTGTCGCGGCTACGTAATATTGCTAGGCTTAACCGGGAATATTCAGGCTTATTCGCCCTTGTCCTCGGTGTCGGCGTCATCACCGGCGTGGTCGGCGCGGTCTTCCGGCTCGCCGGCGTCAGGTTCGGCCGCATCCGCGTCAGAGGAAACGTCCGCCTCGACCTCCGCCTGGGCGGTCGCTTCGACCTCGGCAGTCCCAACCTCGGCAGTCCCAACCTCATCAGTCGTTTCTGCGTCGGCTTTCGGTTCCTCGGCTTCCGGCTCGACGGCCGGCGCCAGCAGCAGTTCCAGCGTATCACCCGGCTCGAGCGGCTCCTCGTCCTCCCGCAGCGTCGCGTCATCCGACGGCGACGGAACGGAAAATCCGGTCGGCAGACGCGAGTCGAGCAGACCCGTGCCCTTCAGCTCCTCGAGTCCCGGCAGGTCGCCGAGCGCTTCCAGGCTGAACTGCGACAGGAACGCGTCGGTGGTTCCGAAGGTGAGCGGTCGGCCCGGCGTCTTGCGGCGGCCGCGCGGGCGGATCCAGCCGGTCTCGAGCAGCACATCGATCGTGCCCTTCGACGTGACCACGCCGCGAATCTCTTCGATCTCGGCGCGTGTCACCGGCTGGTGATAGGCAACGATCGCCAGCACCTCGATCGCGGCACGCGACAGCTTCCGCGTCTCGGTGCTCTCGCGCGTCATCAGCCACGACAGATCGCCGGCGGTGCGGAACGTCCACTTGTTGGCGACACGCACCAGGTTGACGCCGCGCGGCGCGTATTCCGCCTGCAGCTGCGCGAGCGCCGCCTTGACGTCGACGCCGTCGGGCATCCGCTTTGCCAGCGTTGCCTGATCGATCGGCTCGGCCGATGCAAACAACAGGGCTTCAAGGAGCCGCAATTCCTCAGGACGCGCCACCGGATCCATAGGAGAAACCTCCTCCTCGGGCTCTTCTCTGCGCACTTCCGCCAAGCTTGCCATGGGCTTGCTCTCCTTCTTCCACTTACTCAACCGACAGGTCCGGCGCTGCCATTGCGGCTTGCGCTTGACGCTTTCGGAAATAGATCGGCGCGAACGCCTGCTTCTGGTTGATCTCCATCTCGCCCTCGCGAACCAGCTCGAGGGCGGCAGCGAAGCTCGATGCGAACACCGTTGCTTTCTGCGTGGGATCGGCGACGTAATTCATCAGGTACTCGTCGAGGCAGCTCCAGTCCTCGGCGATGCCGACCAGCCGCTCCAGCGAGGCGCGCGCTTCGGCCAGCGACCACACCGTCCGCTTGGCCAGATGCACCGAGGTCAGCACGCGCGACTGGCGCTGCGTGGCATAGGCCGACAGCAGGTCGTACAGCGTTGCGGTGAACTTCGGATGCTTGATCTCGGCGATCGATTCCGGATTACCGCGCGGAAAGATATCGCGCTGGAACTGGGGCCGGTTCATCAGCCGGTTCGCCGCCTCGCGGATCGCCTCCAGCCGGCGCAGCCGGTTGGCGAGCGCGGTCGCCATTTCCTCGGCGCTCGGCCCCTCCGCGCTCGGCGGCTCGGGCAGCAGGAGCCGCGACTTCAGGAACGCCAGCCACGCCGCCATCACCAGATAGTCGGCCGCAAGCTCGAGGCGAATCTTGCGCGCTGCCTCGATGAAGGAAAGGTATTGGTCGGCGAGCGCGAGAATCGAGATCTTCGACAGGTCGACCTTCTGCTGCCGCGCCAGCGTCAACAGCAGGTCGAGCGGGCCCTCATAGCCCTCGACGTCGACCACCAGCGCCGGTTCACCCTCGGCGAGGTCGGCCGGCCGCCCGGTATCAAACGAAAGAATTTCAGCGGTCATGCCGTCCCTACCTGATCCAACAACGCATCCAGTTCAGCCCGTGCCGCCAGCCGGTCGAGCGGCTGAGGCGGCTTGCGCGCGGCGAGCGTCGCCTTGGCGCGCTCAAGCGCCTTGCCGGTCAGTTCCGGCGTTTCGCGTGCGACCTCGCGCATCTCGTCAATGTTGCCGTTGCAGTGCAGAACAATGTCGCAACCGGCGGTGACGATGGCGCGGGTCCGCTCGGCAATCGATCCGGCCAGCGCATTCATCGACACGTCATCACTCATCAACAAACCCTGGAACCCGATCAGGCCGCGAATCACCTGTTCGATGATTGTCGCAGAAGTCGTCGCCGGATGGACGGGGTCGAGCGCGCTAAACACAACATGTGCAGTCATGGCCATCGGCAGATCCGCAAGCGGCTGGAACGCGGCAAAATCGGTCCGTTCCAGCTCGGCCTTGGCGGTATCAACGGTCGGAAGGCGGAAATGGCTGTCCGCCGTGGCCCGGCCATGGCCGGGAATATGCTTGAGAACCGGCAGGACCCCGCCCTGTTCCAGCCCGTCCGTGACCGCGCGGGCGATCGCCGCGACCTTGTCCGGCTCGGTTCCATAGGCCCGATTGCCGATCACCGCATCCGCCCCGGCCACCGGAATGTCGGCCAAGGGCAGGCAATCGACGGTGATTCCGAGATCAATCAGATCGGCCGCAATCAGCCGTGAGCTGAGCCGGGCTGCCGCAAGCCCCAGCTTCGGATCGATGTCGTAGAGCGCCCCAAAGCTCGCGCCCGGCGGATAGGCCGGCCAATGCGGCGGGCCGAGCCGCTGCACCCGCCCGCCTTCCTGGTCGATCAGGACCGGGGCATCGGCGACGCCGATTGCGGACCGGAGTTCCCCAACAAGAGCCGCCACTTGGGCAGGACTCTCGATGTTGCGCTTGAACAGGATGAAGCCCCATGGCCGCTCGGTGCGAATGAACTCGCGTTCGGCGTCCTTGAGGATCAGCCCGGATATGCCCGTGATGAATGCGCGGTTCGTCATTCGGCCGATTAGGCCGTATGCAGCTCACGGGTCAAGGAAACGGCCTTTAATTTCTTTGGATGAGGCACTGCGGCCCACCCGCCGACATCAGGCTCTTGCACACTTGGCTCGCCTCTTCTGAGGACGCGAACGGGCCGGCAAAGGCGCGGTAGTAGACGCCCTTCTCGCCGAGATCGACGCGCTTCACCACCAGAGGCTGCGAACCGAGCACGTTGCGATACTTGCCTTGCAGCGTCCGATAGGACGCCTGCGCGTCCGCCTCGTTCTTCTGCGAGGAGACCTGGACCAGATACCCGCCGCCGCCAACCGGAGCCGCCGAGGTCGAGGCCACCCGGGTCGGAGGCGCGGCCGGAGCCGCCTCAGCCTGGCCGGGAACAAGCGACATTGGCGAGTTGACGCTGGCATTGGCCGCAGCCGGGTTGCCGCGCGACGCCGGAGGCTTGGCCGCCGCCGGAGGTTTCGCCGGCACGGCCGAGGTCGCCTGCGTGCCATCGGGCGTATCGCCCTTGACCGAGAGCGTGCGGACCTTGCGCGGCTCGTTGTTCGGCAACGTGCCGTTCGCGGTGATCGGCGCCGGCGCCGGCTGTGCCGTCTGCACGCTGGCGGGCGGCGGTGGATTCGCATTGGCGTTTAGCGGCGGAAACACGACGCGCGGTCCGGCGGTCTTCGAATTGACGTCGACCGGCGTCTCTTCGCGCGACACGATCTTCTCGGTGCCGTCGCCCGTCGCCATGCGGTCCGGCGTCTTGGCCGGCGCGTCGGCCTGGGCCGGGATCACCTTGGTCGGCGTGTTGTCAGCCTTGATGATCGGCGGCTCACCGCTGCGGGGCGAACCGACATAGGTCCGGTAGGCGTATGCGCCACCGACACCGAACACGCCGAGCGCCAGCACCGCGGCGACCGTTATCAAGCCGCTGCGCCGCCGGCGGGGCTCAGGTTCTTCCTCGTAGGCCTCCTCATAGGCATAGGGATCGTCCGGATAGGCGGGATCGCGCTGCAGGTCCTGCTCGCCGGCTTCCAGTTGGCCGTAGAGCGCGTCGTCATAGCGCGACGGATCCTGACTCTGACCGCCACTCTGATAGTGCGGCTCCTCGTCAAAAGCCTCCGGCTGTCGAGGCGCCTCGACCGGCCGATATTGCGCCACCGGCGCAGGCGCGGGCTGCGCCTGCTGGGCCGCATAGCGATGCAACGGATGCACCGGCTTCGGCTGGTAGTCCTGCTCGGGCTCTTCGTCTTCGATGTTCTGCACGGGAGGCGGAGCGACAGCCTCCTGCCGCGCGCGCTGCATCCAGGGCGGCGGGCCCGCGGGCCGCGCATCCTCGTCCTCGGCCTGCGGCTCGTATTGTTGCGGCCGCGCGTTGGCGCGCGACTGCAGCGGACGCGGCGGCGGCTTGTTGGCGGAGCCGAAGGGATCCGTCTGGCCGATCAGCCGTGCCAGTTCGGCAAGCGGATCGCTGTCGGCCTTGGAAGCCGTGTCGGCGGGAAAATGTCGGTCCTGATATCGATCAGCCATTGTGATGATGCATCCCCTTCGGGACAGCGCCAAGATCGCCGGCACAGCCGGTCCGTACGAGTTGGCCTCTGCCAGATGCCCTCACAAATCCCCACTCGTGAGGGCCTAATGCCCCTGCCTACCGCATCTCGGTCGGAGCGTGGACGCCTAGAACGGCTAAGCCCGATGCCAGAACCGAGACGACGCCCTGAACCATTGCCAGTCGCGCCCTCGTGATCTCTGCATCATTATTGATAATGAAGCGTAAATAGGGCAAATCGCGCCCCTTGGTCCAAAGCGCATGAAATTCACTGGCCAAATCATAGAGATAAAAAGCGATTCGGTGCGGCTCATGTGCCACCGCCGCAGCCTCGATCATCCGCGGATAAAGCGCAAGCCGCTTGAGCAGCTCGAGCTCGGCGGGGTCGGTCAGCCGCTCGACCGTAGCATTACGGAGATAGGCCAGCCGGGCCTCATCGGTCGCGGGCAGATCGGGAACCGCTTCCTCTCGCGCGTTGCGGAAGATCGAATGGCCGCGGGCGTGGCCGTACTGGACGTAGAAGACCGCGTTGTCCTTTGACTGCTCGATCACCTTGGCGAGGTCGAAATCGAGCACCGCGTCGTTCTTGCGGAACAGCATCATGAATCGGACAGCGTCGGAGCCGACCTCGTCGACCACCTCGCGCAGCGTGACGAATTCGCCGGACCGCTTCGACATCTTCACCGGCTCGCCGTCGCGCAGCAGCTTCACGAGCTGCACGATCTTGACGTCGAGCACAGCCTTGCCCGCTGTCACCGCCTTCACGGCGGCCTGCATGCGCTTGATGTAGCCGCCATGATCGGCGCCGAATACGTCGATCAGATTGGTGAAGCCACGCTCGAACTTGTAGCGATGGTTGGCGATATCGGATGCGAAGTAGGTGTAGGAGCCATCCGACTTGATCAGCGGTCGATCGACGTCGTCGCCATAGGCGGTGGCGCGGAACAGCGACTGCTCGCGATCCTCGTAGTCCTCGACCGGTTTGCCCTTCGGCGGCGGCAAACGGCCCTCGTAGATGTCGCCCTTGGCGCGTAGGAAATCGATCGTCTCGGCGACCTTGTTGTTGCCTGACGTGATCAGCGAGCGCTCGGAGAAGAACACGTCGTGATGGATGTTGAGCGCGGCGAGATCGCCCTTGATCATCTCCATCATCATCGCGATCGCCTTGTCGCGCACGATCGGCAGCCACGCGGCTTCCTCCATGTCGAGCAGCTTCTCGCCGTATTCCCCGGCGAGCGCCTCGCCGACCGGCACGAGGTAGTCACCGGGATAGAGCCCTTCCGGGATCGCGCCGATGTCCTGGCCCAGCGCCTCGCGGTAGCGCAGGAACGCCGAACGCGCGAGCACGTCGACCTGGGCGCCGGCGTCGTTGATGTAATATTCGCGGCAGACGTCGAAGCCGGCGAATTGCAGCAGGCTGCACAGCGCATCGCCGAACACGGCGCCGCGGCAATGGCCGACATGCATCGGCCCGGTCGGGTTGGCCGAGACGTATTCGACATTGACCTTCTCGGCCTTGCCGACATCGCTGCGCCCGTAAGCCGAGCCGGCGGCCAGCACGGCGCGCAGCGCGTCCGCCCAGACCTGCGGCTTCAAGGTCAGGTTGATGAAGCCGGGCCCGGCGACATCGACGGAGGCCACCAGCGCGTCGGCGCGCAACCGCTCGGCGATCTTGTCGGCAAGCTCGCGCGGCTTGGCCTTGGCGTCCTTGGCGAGCACCATCGCGGCATTGGTCGCCATGTCGCCATGGCTGGCGTCGCGCGGCGGCTCCACCACGACACGGGACAGGTCGATGCCGGCGGGCCAATTGTCCTCGGCAGCGACAGCGGCACAGATCGCGTGCACGCGCGTCAACATGTCGGCAAAAAGGTGTGGTGAAGCAGTGGTGTCGGCCATGGCAGGGCGCTAACGCAAATCCGGGGTCGAGTCAAAAAGCCTTTGATGCTCGATCAGGGCGAAACGGTCGGTCATCCCGGCAATGAAATTGCCGATCCGCCTGTTCCGAGCGCTCCCGGTCTCCTGCACGCTGCCCTCGATCCATTCTGCCGGCAGGTCTTCGGGCGATTGCTGGTAGCGCTCGAACAGATTGCGGACCACCTCCTCCGCCTCCCCCATCACCAGCATCACCCGCTTGTGGCGATACATCCGCCGGAACAGGAACGCCTTGATCGCCGCCTCCTGCTCCGCCACCTCGGAGGGAAACGCGATCAGCGGGGTGTTGTGGTGGCGCACGTCGTGCGCCGATTGCGGCTGCGCGGCCGCGAGGCGCCGGCTCGCTTCGTTGAAGACCGCGCTGATGAAGTGTGAGATCAGCTCACGCACCAGTTCGGCCCCGCGCCGGACCTCGTCGAGCCCGGGATAGTGGCGGTCGATCTCGGCGATGATCTCAGCGGTCAGCGGCATCTCCTTGAGGTCGTCGACCGCGAACAGGCCGGCACGCAGGCCGTCATCGATATCGTGCGCGTCGTAGGCGATGTCGTCGGCGAAGGCCGCGATCTGCGCCTCGAGCGAGGCATAGCTCCAGAGCTCGAGGTCGTGGCCCTTGTTGTAGTCGGCAATTCCGATCGGGATTCCACTCTCCAGGTAGCGGCCGGCCGGTGCGCCGTTGCGCTCGGTCAGCGGACCGTTGTGCTTGACGATCCCTTCGAGCGATTCCCAGGTCAGGTTCAGCCCGCCGAATTCGGGGTAGCGATGCTCCAGCGAGGTGACGACCCGCAGCGCCTGCGCATTATGGTCGAAGCCGCCGTCATCCCTCAGGCATTCGTCGAGCGCCCGCTCGCCGGCATGGCCGAACGGCGGATGGCCGAGGTCATGCGCCAGCGCCAGCGTCTCGGTCAGATCCTCGTCGACCCCGAGCTGGCGCGCCAGCGCCCGGGCGATCTGCGCGACCTCCAGCGAATGGGTCAGCCTAGTGCGGTAGTGATCGCCCTCGTGGAAGACGAAGACCTGCGTCTTGTGCTTGAGGCGGCGGAACGCGGTGGAATGGATCACCCGGTCGCAGTCGCGCCGGAACGGGCTCCGGGTCCGGCTCGGCGGCTCCGCGACCAGCCGGCCGCGGCTGCGATCGGGGTCGCAGGCATAAGGCGCGCGGGGGGCAGCCATTCCGACCGACACTGTATTTTAGTCCTTATCCATTTGATTCCATGGTCCGACGCACTTAACTATGACTAAGGCGGCCGACCAAATGAATTGGGGATGACGCCGGGCCTGATCCGGATCAGATCATGCTCAAATAGGGTTTCGGAGACCGACATGACTGCTGCCATCACCGTCAGCGAACGGGCCGCCCGCCGGATCGGGCAGATCCTCAGCAAGGAAGGCGAAGGCGCCAAGCTGCGCATTTCGGTCGAGGGCGGCGGCTGCTCCGGTTTCCAGTACAAGTTCGACGTCGAGCGCACCCAGGCCGATGACGACCTCGTGATCGAGCGCGACAGCGCGGTGGTGCTGATCGATCCGGCCTCGGTCCCGTTCCTCGCGGGCTCCGAAGTCGATTTCGTCGACGACCTGATCGGCGCCTCGTTCCGCGTCGTCAATCCGAACGCCACCGCCTCCTGCGGCTGCGGCACCAGCTTCTCGATCTAACGCTTCGCGATCCCAAGCGGTTTCTCCCGGCGAGCCGGTTTCCGGCTCGCGCCGAACGCTCGGCTATTCCGCCGCGACCACCTGCGGCCGCTCGACGTCGCCGCCTGTCTCCGCATGGGGATCGAGCTTGCGCCGCAGCCTGCGGTCGATGCGGTCGAGATAGATGTAGATCACGGGCGTGATGAACAGCGTCAGCAATTGCGACACGCAGAGGCCGCCGACCACGGCGACGCCGAGCGGCTGACGCAGTTCGGCGCCGGCACCCGCGCCAAGCGCGATCGGCAGCGTGCCGAAGATCGCCGCGAACGTCGTCATCATGATCGGGCGGAAGCGCAGCAGTGCCGCCTCGCGGATCGCGTGCTCGGCGCTGAGGCCGACGCGGCGGCGCTCCAGCGCGAAGTCGACCATCATGATCGCGTTCTTCTTGACGATGCCGACCAGCATCACGATGCCGATCATCGCGATGACCGACAGCTCCATCCCGAACATCATCAGCGTCAGGATCGCGCCGATGCCGGCCGACGGCAGACCGGAAATGATCGTGATCGGATGGATGAAGCTCTCATAGAGAATGCCGAGGATCACGAAGGCCGCGAACACCGCGGCGAGGATCAGCACGCCCTGCCCGCGCAGCGAATCCTGGAACACCTGCGCGGTGCCGGAGAAGCCGGTCGCGATCGTCGGCGGCAGGTTCGCGTTCTGCTCGAGCTCGGTGATCTTGTCGACCGCGTAGCCGAGCGAATAGCCCGGCGCGAGGTTGAACGAGATCGTCACCGCCGGCTGCTGGCCCTGGTGGTTGATCTGCAGCGGTCCGACCGTCGGCACCAACCTCGCAACCGCATCCAGCGGGATGGTCTGGCCATTCGCGGTCTTCATGTAGAGCTTCGACAGATCGGACGGATCGACGCGAAACTGCGGCTGCACCTCCAGGATAATCTGGTAGTCGTTCGACGGCATGTAGATGGTGCCGACCTGCCGCGCGCCGTAGGCGTTGTAGAGCTGGTTGCGGACCTGGTCGACGGTGACGCCGTAGACCGCCGCCTTCTCGCGGTCGATGTCGACCGTCATCTGCGGGTTCTTGATGTAGAGGTCGGTGGTGACGTCGAGGAGTCCTGGGATCTTCTCGATCTTGTCGCGCATCTCGGGCGCCAGCCGGTACAGCGACTCGGTGTCGCCGCTCTGCATCACATACTGATACTGGCTCTTGGAGATCCGGCCGCCGATGTTGAGGTTCTGGACGCTCTGGAAGAACGCCTGCATGCCCGGAATCTCGCGTGCCTTCTGACGGAGCCGGCCGATCACCACGGTGGCGTTGTCGCGGGTCTTCTGCGGCTTCAGTGCGATGAACAACCGACCGTAATTGGTGGTCGGATTGGGACCGCCTGAGCCGACGGTGGAGTTGATGTAATCCACCGCTGGATCGGTCCGCATCACCTCCACCAACGCCTGCTGGCGCACCTTCATCGCCTCGAACGAGGTGTCGGTCGCGGCCTCCGTCACGCCGATCAGGAAGCCGGTGTCCTCCTGCGGGAAGAAGCCCTTCGGCACGATCATGTAGAGATAGACGGTACCGCCGAGCGTCGCGAGCGTCACCACCAGCATCAGCGCCTTCTTGGCCAGCACCCAGTCGAGCGCCCATTCATAGGCGCGCAGCCAGGCCTCGAACATCGCCTCGAACGCCCGCAGCACGATGTTCGGCCGCTTGGTCGCGTCATGCGCGCGCAGCACGCGGGCGCACAGCATCGGCGTCAGGGTCAGCGACACGAAGCCGGAGACGATGATCGCAACCGAGATCGTCACCGCGAACTCGCGGAACACGCGGCCGACGATACCGCCCATCAAGAGCACCGGGATGAACACGGCGATCAGCGAGAAGGTGATCGAGATGATGGTGAAGCCGATCTCGCGGGCGCCCTTCAGCGCCGCCTCGAACGGCTTCATGCCGTGCTCGATATGGCGGACGATGTTCTCCAGCATGACGATGGCGTCGTCGACCACGAAGCCGACCGAGAGCGTCAGCGCCAGCAGCGTCATGTTGTTGATGGAGTAGTCCAGCGCGTACATCGCCGCGCAGGTGCCGAACAGCGAGATCGGTACCGCCAACGCCGGGATGAAGGTCGCAGAGGCCGAGCGCAGGAACAGGAAGATCACGAGGATCACGAGCCCGATCGCGATCAGCAGGGTCTCCTCGACGTCGCTGACCGCCTGGCGGATCGAGACCGAGCGGTCCATCATGACCTGCATGGTCACCGAGGGCGGAATGGCGGCGCGCAGCGACGGCAGCTTGGCCAGCACGGCGTCGACCACCGCCACGGTGTTGGCGTCGGGCTGCTTCTGGATCGCGAGCACGATCGCCCGCTCGTCGTTCATCCAGGTCGCGATCTTGTCGTTCTCGACGCTGTCATAGACCTTGGCGATCTCGTCGAGCCGGACCGGCGAGCCGTTGCGCCAGGCGACATAGATCTGGCGGTAGTCGGCCGCCTTGTCCATCTGGCCGGAGGCCTGCAGTGCCACGTCCTGCTTGGGGCCGTTCAAGGTACCGACCGGCGTCGACGAATTGGCGCGCGACACCGCGGCGCGGATATCCTCCATCGAGACGCCGCGCGCGGCGGCGGCCTGCGGATCGGCCTGGACGCGGATCGCGAATTTCTGCGCGCCGTAGATCAAGACCTGGGCGACGCCCGGCAGCTGCGACAGCGCCTGCCCGATCGTGATGTCGCCATACTCATTGACGCTCGACAGCGGCAGCGTCGCCGAGCCGAGCGAGACGAACAGCACCGGGAAGTCCGCCGGGTTCACCTTCCGGAAGCTCGGCGGGATCGTCATCTCGATCGGCAGCCGGCGCTGCGCGATCGTCAACGCGGTCTGCACGTCGAGCGCGGCGGCATCGATGTTGCGGTTGAGGTCGAACTGGATGGTGATGACGCTCGTGCCCTGCGAGGAGTTCGAGGACATCGAGGAGATGCCGGCAATGGTCGAGAGCTGGCGCTCGATGATGCCGGCGACCGAGGCCGCCATGGTGTCGGCGCTGGCGCCGGGCAAGGTCGCGGTCACCGCGATGGTCGGGAAGTCCACCTTGGGCAGCGCCGAGACCGGCAGCAGGCGGAAGCCGAACACGCCGAATGCGATGATCGACGCCGTGATCAGCGTCGTCATGACCGGGCGGCGGATGCAAAGCTCGGAGAGCGTCATCGGTCAGGCTCCGGCCTTGCGCGCCCGCAACTCGACCCGCGATCCCTCGGACAGCAGCAGCTGGCCGTCGACGACGACGCTTTCATCGCCCGCCAATCCGTCCGAGATCACCGAGCTGCCCTGAAAGGTGCGATCGACCTTGACCGGCCGGACCTTGGCGACGCCGTCCTTGACGACGAAGACGAAATTGCCGTTCTGGCTGCGCTGCACCGCGACCGTCGGCACCACGACCGCGTCTTCGCTGCGGATGATCAGCTTGGTCTGCACGATGGTGCCGGGCCAGAGCGTCTCGCTCTCGTTGTTCATGATGCCGCGCACGGTCACCATGCCGGTGGTCGCGTCGACGGCGTTCTCGACCATCGCGACCTTGCCGCGCTCGGAGCGCTGGTGGCCGGGAATGGTCGCGATCACCTTTGAATCGCCCTTCCCCATGGCGTCGCGCAGATCGACCAGCGCCCGCTGCGGAATCGCGAAGGTGACGTAGACCGGTGCCATCTGGTTGATGACCGCGAGCGGCTGGGTGTCGGCGGGGCGGACGAAGTTGCCGACCTTGACATTGGCGGCGCTGATCCGTCCCGCGAATGGTGCGCGGATGACGGTGTAGCTCTTCTGGACGCGGAGATTCTCCAGCGCGAAGCGGTCGGCCTTGATGGTGCCGATCAGGACGTCGGACTGGGTCTTGGCGTTGTCGAGGTTGACCTGGGTGGTCGCACCCTTGCCGACCAGCTCGGTGTAGCGGCGGAGGTCGCGCTGCGCGCCCTCGAGCTGGGCCTGGTCGCGGGCCAGGACGCCCTCGGCCTGTTCGATCTGCGCGTCGATCTGCCGCGCGTCGAGGGTGAACAGCAGGTCGCCTTCATTGACCCTGGCGCCGTCCTCGAAATGCACCGCGACAATGGTGGTCTCCAGCCGCGACTTCAGTGCCACGCTGGAGATCGGCGTGACCTGCCCGATGGCATCGACATCGACCGGAACCGATTTGCGTTCCGCCTTGGCGAGATCCACGGACACCACGCGCGGCCGCGGGGTCCCTTGCGCGGTGGCGGCGCCGCCACCCATCCATGAAGTGCGGGTCATATAAGCCGCCCCGGCCGCAATGCCGAGAACAGCGACAGTCAGAACCAAACTGCGTTTTTTCATAAGTTTTGCACGTGCGCCGCCGGCTTCCCTTGCAAGCCGGAACGCGTCGTCACTCCCCCGTCGGCAATTGTTGCGCCTTGTTTCCGGAGAGAGTTAGCACAGGCGGACCGCCCATGGTATGCCACCTAAGTGAAATAGTGCGGCTTCAATCCGGTCATTTGCATGCGCATCGCTACGTGGAACGTCAACTCGGTCCGGCAACGGATCGAACTTCTGGTCAGCTGGCTGAAGGAGTGCTCCCCCGACATCGTCTGTCTGCAGGAGATCAAATGCGTCGATGATGCGTTTCCCCGCCTCGAGGTCGAGGCGCTCGGGTACAATGTCGTCACGCACGGCCAGAAGACCTTCAACGGCGTCGCGCTGCTGTCGAAACTGCCGTTCGACGAGACCAAATCGGGCCTCGCCGGCGACGACGAGGACGCCCATGCCCGCTTCCTCGAAGGCGTCGTCACGCTGAAACAAGGCGTGATCCGGGTCGCGTGCCTTTATCTGCCCAATGGCAACCCCGCTAATACCGACAAATATCCGTATAAGCTCAAGTGGATGTCGCGGCTTCTTGAGTATTCGAAGGAGCGGCTGAAGGCCGAGGAGCCGCTGATCCTGGCCGGCGACTTCAACGTCATCCCGGCCGCGCGCGACGTCTACAATCCCGCCGCCTGGGCCGATGACGCGCTGTTTCGGCCTCAAACCCGCGAGGCCTTCCAGTCACTGCTCGGCCTCGGCCTGACTGACGCATTGCGAGCGGTCAATGACGAGCCGGGCCAGTACACCTTCTGGGACTACCAGGCCGGCGCCTGGCAGAAGAACTGGGGCCTGCGCATCGACCATCTCTTGATGTCGCCGCAGGCGAGCGACCGACTGATCGACGTCGGTATCGACAGCTATGTCCGCGCCTGGGAGAAGCCGTCCGACCACGTCCCGGTCTGGGCCGATCTCGATTTCGAGATCGCCTGACCCCGCCGGCCGACCGGAAGATCAATCCCGGCGGCCCTGCACCCAGTGCTCGAGCATCTGCAGCGCCATCGCGCGATCGTCCTCGGAGGCCTTGGCGATCGCCCGGTTGTAGCTTTCCTTGATCCAGGCCTCATCCGGCGTCGCGCTGTCGCGCGCCAGCGTCAGCCACATCAGGCCGCGGGCCCGCTGCGGCGGCAGGCGATCGCCGTTGAACAGCATCTGGCCGAGCAGCGCCTGCGCCTGATGCTGGCCCTTCTGGGCGGCGAGCCCGAGCCATCGCGCGCCATAGCGGAAATCGTCGCGCGAGGCGTCCGGCGTCTTCAGGTAGAGCCGGGCAAGGTCGTACTGGGCGTCGGCATTACCGAAATAGGACGCGGCATAGGAGAACATCTCCCGCGCCCGCTCGGTGTCCGCCTTCACCTTGGAATTGGGAATGCCGCTCAGATAATAGCGGCCGAGCGCGACAAAGGCATTGGCCACGATCGAGGCCTGCGGCGCCGACGGGGAATCCTCGGCATGCGCATTGGCGATCCGGCTGAAATACTCGAAGGCGCGCATGTCGTCCTGGATGACGCCATCGCCCTCGGCGTACATCTTGCCGAGCTTCCACTGCGCCACGGGGTGGCCGCCTTCGGCCTGGTACTGCAGCGTGCTGAACGACGAGGTCGGCGAGGTCGCCGCAGGCGCCACCGGGGTGGCGGCCCGTTTCAGCGCGCCGGCTGTCCCCGGCTGCGGGGAAACCACAGGAAGAACCGTATCTTGTGGGTTGACCGGGGCGCCGTCGAATCCGAATCCGGGGCCTGCCACCGGAATGGCCCCTAACGCAAACGCCAATATCGTACGCCTAAACGTCCGCATAACACTGTTTCTCGTACGCGCCACCCGGATGGGTGACTGCGCCATCCACCGCCGGCCCCACTTGCTCGGCGTACTTCCACAGCGCACCAGATGTATGGTTCGTCGCGCGAGGGGCCCATTTGGTCTTACGATTTGCGAGTTCGGCGTCGCTCAAATTTACGTTAAGGGTGCCGGCGACCGCATCGATCTCGATGATGTCGCCGTCTTGCAACAACCCGATCGGCCCGCCGACGGCCGCTTCAGGTCCGATATGTCCGATGCAGAAGCCACGGGTGGCGCCGGAGAACCGGCCATCGGTGATCAGGGCAATCTTGCCGCCCATCCCCTGTCCGGTCAGTGCCGCCGTGGTCGCCAGCATCTCCCGCATGCCGGGACCGCCCTTCGGCCCCTCATAGCGGATCACGATCACCTCGCCTTCCCTGTAGGTGCGCTTCTGCACCGCCTCGAAGGCATCTTCCTCGCGGTCGAAGCACCGGGCCGGACCGGTAAACCTCAGGTTGGACATTCCCGCGACCTTCACGATCGCACCCTCCGGAGCGAGATTACCCTTTAACCCGACAACCCCACCCGTCACGGTGATCGGATTGTCGGCGGGCCGCACCACATCCTGGTGCGGATTCCATTTCACGCTTTTGAGGTTTTCGGCGATCGTTCGGCCAGTGACGGTCAGGCAATTCCCGTGCATGTGGCCATTGTCGAGCAGCGTCTTCATCAGCAGCGGAATGCCACCTACTTCAAACATGTCTTTGGCAACATAACGGCCGCCCGGCTTCAAATCCGCGACGTAAGGAGTCTTTTTGAAGATTTCGGCAACGTCGAACAAATTGAATTTAATGCCGCACTCATGGGCGATCGCCGGCAGGTGCAGCGCAGCATTGGTCGAACCACCTGAGGCTGCAACCACGGCCGCAGCATTTTCAAGGGCTTCGCGGGTGACGATGTCACGGGGCCGGATGTTTTTCTCGATCAGCTCCATCACCTTCTCGCCGGCGGCAGCGCAGAAGGAGTCGCGGATCTCGTAAGGCGCCGGAGCCCCGGCGGAATACGGGAGCGCAAGGCCAATCGCCTCGGAGACGGTCGCCATGGTGTTGGCGGTGAACTGGGCGCCGCAAGCGCCGGCCGACGGGCACGCCACCCGCTCGATCTCGTCGAGGTCCTCGTCCGACATGGCGCCAACCGAGTGCTTGCCGACTGCCTCGAACATGTCCTGGACGGTGACCGGCTGGCCGCGGAAGTTGCCGGGCAGGATCGAGCCGCCATAGATGAAGATCGACGGCACGTTGAGGCGGACCATCGCCATCATCATGCCCGGCAGCGACTTGTCGCAGCCGGCGAGCCCGACCAGCGCGTCATAGGAGTGGCCGCGGACCGTCAGCTCGACCGAATCGGCGATGCACTCACGCGACGGCAGCGACGAGCGCATGCCGTCATGGCCCATCGCGATGCCGTCGGTGACGGTGATGGTGCAGAACTCGCGCGGCGTGCCGCCGGCCGAGGCCACGCCCTTCTTCACCGCCTGCGCCTGGCGCATCAGCGAAATGTTGCAGGGAGCGGCTTCATTCCAACATGAAGCAACGCCGACAAAGGGTTGATGAATCTGGGCTGTCGTCAGCCCCATCGCGTAGAGATAGGAACGGTGCGGAGCGCGCTCGGGCCCTTCCGTCACGTGACGGCTGGGCAGCCTGCCCTTGATGTTCGGTTTGGCGTCCATCGCGACCCTGTTCCCGGCGCTCTTTCCTCCATCAACGCCGGAACCCGAAAAAATGTCCCGCCGTCGGAGCGCTGGCTATTCAGCTACGTGAATATCCTTTCATGTCGGGGTGTGGCTAAAAAGCGGCGCGACTACGGACCGGGTGCTTTTAAGGTTAAATGTTCGGGCACCGTTGCATCATCGCAACAATCGTGGCCGCCGGGCAACCATGTATTATCAGTCCTTATGGGAACCTGGCGCGAGCCTGACCACATAGCCGACAGATTGCCACCTCGTGATCGAGCTCGCTGGAGTAACGGGATTGCTTAGGTAACGGGATTGAGGGACAGCCGTTGCGCACGGACTCAACTGTCAAACAGCGTATTCGGTGTCATCACCCGCGCATGCGAGCGATCCAGCATTCCAGAGGCGCCAGTGCTTGAGCCGAGGGGGTGCGTCCTCCGCTGTCGTCCCGGCGAAGGCCGGGACCCATACTCCGCAGCGGGTGTTGTGAATGGGGCTCGTCGTATCAGAATCGCGCAATAGTCGGCATTGGTGGTTATGGGTCCCTGCTTTCGCAGGGACGACACTGAGTGTGTTGCGCGGTCAGTGGTCATAACTTCGCATTCTCGCGACATGTTTTGCCCGAGCTTTGCTCTTCGTTCCGCCCTCTCTGTTGAAGAGGGCGCAGGAAGAGCCGGGTGCCGATCGCACCCATGGGCCCCGAGCAATGGGTAGTAAGCTCGGGGGTAGGACCACAGGTGGAACCGGAGCAATCCGGCTTTCCCTGCGCGATGGGCTACGGCTTACTTCGTGCTCTCCCCGGCGAGACTGGGCTTGCGCAACACGGCTCACAGGCGGACGTCGAGCAAATTGGCGACCCCGTTGGTCGCGAGCAAGAGTCGTCCATGTCCGCACCAGTGGCAGAGGCCGCACCCCATCCACGCGTCATTCCGGGCTCATGCTTCGCACACCCCGGGAATGACGACGGGGAGACGACGTTCGCAACCTCTACTCCGCCGCCAGCTTCGGCGGCACCGGAGACGACCAGCACTCAACGCGATTTCGACCGCGCTCCTTGGCTTGATAGAGTGCTGCGTCGGCAGCCTTCATCAGGGCGTCTATCCCGGGCATGCTCGTGATGGCCTCGGCAACGCCGATGCTCACCGTGAGTGACACCGGTCGATCATCCGCGCCCACCGTTAACGCTTCCGCCCGCTTGCGGATGCGCTCGGCGACGGTTCGGGCGCGCGACAATGTGGTCTCCGGCAGCAGGACGGCGAACTCCTCGCCTCCGACGCGACCGACGACGTCGGACTTGCGCTTGCCCCGAATGCATATCCCGGCAACAGCCTTGATGGCCTCGTCACCGACCGCATGCCCGAAGCGATCATTGATGCTCTTGAAGTGATCGATATCGACCATCAGCACGGATACGGAACGATAGTAGCGCTGGAACCGGCTCCACTCTGCATCCAGCGTTGTCAGGAAGTGCCTGCGGTTGAACAATCCGGTGAGCGGATCGGTGGTCGCAAGCACCTCCAGCTGCCGTGCGTTGCGGACGAGATCGGTCACGTCGACGAAGGTCAGCATGCGACCGCCGTTTGCCATCGTCGAGCAATGGATCCTGATATGGCGGCCGTCCGGCGTCTGCACGTCGCGCTTGTGATCGCCTGCCTTGATCTCCGCGATCCGCTTCGCAGGAAAGGCCCTGATCTGCTCCGGGGTCGCGCCCGCCGGAACGGCGCGGCGGTTGCGCGTGAGCAGTGTGATGTATGCCGGATGCCGCGCGACCTCCTCCCCGCTCACCTCCCAGAATTCCCGCATTCGCCGATTGAGGAAGATCGCATTGAGATCGCGGTCGAGCAGGACGACACCGTCCTCCACGTTCTCGAGCGCGCCGGTCAGCACCTTCAGTTTGTCGGATGCGCGCACGATGTCGGTCACGGGCGTATAGCTCACCATCCGGCCGCCGTCGGGCAGCGGCGTGCACTGACATCGAACCACATCACCATTGCTGCGCCTGAGATCGATCGGGTTTGGGTCCCCGACGCTCACGAGGCGGACGCGCTCGGCAACATAGGCTTCGAGCTGCGCGGCCGGCAGCTCGTAGGCCATGGTCTTGCAGCCGTGATGCATCAGGTCGGTGAAGCTGGGGTTGCGGTCGGCCACCTCGTCCGGAAGCCGCCACATGTTCCGAAACGCGCGGTTGATGAACAGGGCCTTCAGCTCCGCGTCCAACAGCAGGATCCCGACGGGGATCTGATCGAGCGCCGCGCGCAGCGCCAGCATGTGCCCGCGCAGAATGTCGCCGCTGCGCCGCTCCGGAATGGCGGCCGGCGCAGGAGCGGCAGGCGCGGGCGCCGCAGCGTTGGCCTCTTGCTCTTCAAAAGCCAGGCCGAGCTGGCGGTCCGATTGCCACAGCCGTTTGCATGGCTTCACCTGATTGCTGCCGACGAGCAACAGTTGAATGTGATCGGGAATGCCAACGACACTTTCAAGTTCCACGGTAGCGCCCATCTCCGTGAGCTGGCGGACCGTGCAGTCGAAGGCCGACCGGCCGAAGTTGAAGACGATCTTTCCGGCCAGAAACGTTCGGCCGCGGGAAGCTGACATCTGTCCGGACATGGCGAGAATCCACCTGGAGCAATTGCGAGCCCTCTCACCTCAGCACGTTTGAGTCACCAAGCCATGAATGCTTTCGGGAGGGTTTATCGGGAGCCGAGCCGAGCCGATGACGCCGGCTGTGTGCGCCGCAAAACGGGTTCCATCCGGCGAGAGGACTCGCTCGTAGGGTGGAGCGAAGCGCTACCCATCTTTGCGCCGCGGATACTGAATTGATGGGCTTCGCTGCGCGCGACCGATCCGATTACGGCTGCGCCGCATCGTCAGTTGCTCACCTCTTGCCCGAGCGCTTCGATTTGCCTCCGGAATGCCTCGAAACGCTCAGGCGCTTCCGCCTTCGCTGTTCGAGCTACGGCGGACAAGTCGCTCCCATCAATCGGTCAAAGTCACTGCCGGGAAGAATTTAGTTCTTCCCTATAATTATGCTGTGTTAGACGCAGTCCGAGTAGTAGCGTCGCAACTCCCTCAGTAACAGTGTCAGGGAAACGCCCGCCATGTCTGCTCTCCAAGCAAAGCTGGAACGATTTGAGATCCTCGCCGACGAATGCGAGCTCATCGCTAGCAGGACGCTGGATGGGAGCAACCGCGAGCTATACCAGCGGTTGGGCGGGCACTATCGCGAGCTGGCGACCGATATGAGGGCCGTGATCGCGACGATCAATGCTCCGGCGGCGTAAGAAAAAGGGCCGCTCGAAACAACAAGCGGCCCAAGTCTAGGGAGGAAACGCCCTCAAGGAGGGCGGCGATAGCGCGAGGCGCTGTCGCACCACATGCATATGGGTTGAGTGTCCAGCTTCGGGAGGCCCAGACTGCGCAAGCCAGAGGCGCGACTATGAGCCTTGAATCTGCGCTTCGCAGCGCATAACTCTGAGCGCGATCGCCGGAGATTGAGGCGGCTGCAATCCCGATACCCGTCAATGCCGGCCGGGCCGCGATGGGTATCGCTTCCGCCTTCGCTCCTCGAGCAACGGAAATCGCTCCAAGCATCCCACAATTTACGAGTTGCCGAGCCGCTTGCGCTTCGCGTTGAGCGCGGAAGCGACGCGGCTGACCGGCGGACGGCCGAGCAAGCCGGCGATCTCGCTGGTCGCGGCCAGCAGTCTGTCCATATCGATCCCGGTCTTCACGCCCATGCCCTCGAGCATGTAGACGACGTCCTCGGTCGCGACGTTGCCGGTGGCGCCGGGGGCGTAGGGGCAGCCGCCGAGCCCGCCGGCGGCGGCATCGATGACGCGAACGCCCTCCTCCATGCCGGCATAGAGATTGGCGAGCGCCTGGCCGTAGGTGTCGTGGAAGTGCATCGCGAGGTTGCCGATCGGCAACTCAGAACCGACCGCACGCAGCATCTCTTTGGCCTTCAGCGGCGTGCCGACGCCGATGGTGTCGCCGAGCGATATCTCGTAGCAGCCGAGATCCCACAGCGTCACCGCGAGGTCGGCGACCGCCTTCGGCTTGATCTCGCCGTCGAACGGACAGCCGAGCACGCAGGAGATGTAGCCACGCACCTTGACGCCGTCGGCCTTGGCGCGCGCCAGCACCGGCTTGAAGCGCTCGATCGATTCCGCGACCGAGCAGTTGATGTTGGCGCGGGAGAAACCTTCGGAGGCCGCCGCGAACACCGAGACCACCTCGGCGCCGGCCGCGCGCGCGGCGTCATAGCCCTTCTCGTTCGGCACCAGCACGTGGAATTCGGCGCCCTTTATGTGGCTGACGCCGCGCAGCACCTGGTCGGAGCTCGCCATCTGCGGGATCGCCTTCGGCGACACGAAGGCGCCGACCTCGACGGTATTGAGCCCGGCCGCCACAAGCGCCTCGACGAAGGCGATGCGCGCCTCGACGCTGACCGGCGTCTTCTCGTTCTGCAGGCCGTCGCGCGGCCCCATCTCGACGAGTTGGATCTGATCGCTCATAACGCGGCCGCAGGTTCGACTTCGGCAAGCTCGACGCCCTCGCCGACGATGTCGCCGATCTTGCATTTGAGCTTCTTCAGCACCCCGGCATAGGGCGCGCGCAGGGTCTGCTCCATCTTCATCACTTCCAGGGTGAGGATCGGGGCGCCCTTCTCGAGCGTCGCGCCCTCCTCGGCCAGCAGCGCGACCACAGTGCCCGGCAATGGCGCCACGATCTTGTCCTCGCCGACCTGTTCCTCGCTCTCACCGCCGAACGGATCGACCCAGTGCAGGTCGAAGCGGCCGTTGCGGGTGCGCAAGTAAAGCTCGTGGCCCTCGATGACCGCGGCAATACGCGACTTGAGGCCGCCAAGCGTCAGGTCGAAGCCGTCATCGCCGGCTGACGAGATGGCGAAGACGAGTTCGCGCCCGCCGACGGAGAGCGTCGACGGTCCGTTGCCATAGTGCAGCGTGATGGTCCGGGCGGGCTCATGGCCCTGCCGGAACGAAAACACCCGCTGACGGCGGCCGACTGGCATCCAGCCGAACGCCTGCCACGGCGAGTTGGCCTCGCGCTGCGCCGCCTTCTGCTCGTCGTTGACGATCGCGGCGACCGCCGCGCAGAGCTCGAACTCGCCGGCCGTGCCGGTACCCGATGTCAGGTTCTTCAGCTCACGCTCGATGAAGCCGGTGTCGATCGCATTGGCTCGCGTGTCCGGATGCGTCACCAGCGCCGACAGGAACGGGATATTGGTGACGATGCCGCGGACATCGGTTTCCTGCAGCCCGCGATTGAGCTTGTCGATCGCGCCCTCGCGCGTCGGCGCCCAGGCGATCACCTTGGCGAGCATCGCGTCATAGTAAGGCGATACGTTATCGCCGCTGCGATAGCCGGCATCGATGCGCAGGCCGTCGCCTTCCGGCGGCGTCCGCCAGGTCTTGATGCGGCCGACCGAGGGCATGAAGTTCTTCTGCGGATTTTCGGCGTAGACGCGAGCCTCGATGGCATGGCCGTTCAGCTTGATCTGGTCCTGCTTCTGCGGCAGCGCCTCGCCGAAAGCGACGCGGAGCTGCCATTCGACGAGATCGACGCCGGTGATCAGCTCGGTGACGGGGTGCTCGACCTGCAGACGGGTGTTCATCTCGATGAAGAACACGTCCTTGCCGTCGGAGACGAACTCGATGGTGCCGGCGCCGATATAGTTGACTGCGCCGGCGGCCTTGCGGGCAGCCTCGCAAACCGTCTCGCGCTGCGCGGCGTTCAGCGTTGGCGACGGCGCCTCCTCGATCACCTTCTGGTGGCGGCGCTGCAGCGTGCATTCGCGCTCCCACAGCGAGAGCAGATTGCCGTGGCTGTCACCGATGATCTGCACCTCGATGTGGCGCGGGTTCTGCACGTATTTCTCGATCAGCATGCGGTCGTCGCCGAATGCCGCCTTGGCCTCGCGCTTGGCACTGGTGATCGCGGCCGTGAGCTCAGCCGCCGAATTGACCACGCGCATGCCGCGCCCGCCGCCGCCGGCGGACGCCTTGACCAGCACGGGGAAGCCGATCCGGTTGGCCGCTTCGGCCAGGGTCGCCTCGTCCTGGGCCTCGCCGTGATAGCCCGGCACCAGCGGCACGCCGGCCTTCTCCATCAGCGCCTTCGAGCCGGATTTCGAGCCCATCGCCGTCATCATCTCGGCGGTCGGGCCGACGAACACCAGACCGGCCTTGAGGCAGGCCTGCGCGAACTCGGCATTTTCAGACAGGAAGCCGTAGCCGGGATGCACCGCCTCGGCGCCGGTCTCCCTGGCGGCGGCGATGACGCGCTCAATGTTGAGATAGCTGTCGCGCGCCCGTGCCGGACCGAGCAGCACCGCCTCGTCGGCGAGCGCGACATGCATCGCGTCGCGGTCGGCCTCGGAATAAACCGCGACGGTGCGCAGTCCCATGGCGCGCGCCGAGCGGATGACGCGGCAGGCGATCTCGCCGCGGTTGGCGATCAGAAGCGTGCGGAAACGCCGGGTGAGTTTTGAGCGGTCCATGGTCACATCCTGAACAGGCCGAATTTCGTGGGCTCGATCGGCGCGTTCGCTGCCGCCGAGAGGCCGAGCCCGAGCACGAGGCGGGTGTCGGCGGGATCGATCACGCCGTCGTCCCACAGCCGCGCCGTGGCGTAATAGGGATTGCCCTGCTTCTCGTATTGCGCGCGGATCGGCTCGCGGAATTTGTCTTCCTCTTCCGCCGACCAGCTCTCGCCCTTGGCCTCGATGCCGTCGCGCCGCACCTGGCTCAGCACCATCGAGGCCTGCTCGCCGCCCATCACCGAGATGCGCGCATTCGGCCACAGCCAGAGGAAGCGCGGGCTGTAGGCGCGGCCGCACATACCGTAATTGCCGGCCCCGTAGGAGCCGCCGATCACCACGGTGAATTTCGGCACGCCGGCGGTCGCGACCGCCGTCACCAGCTTGGCGCCGTCGCGCGCGATGCCGCCGGCCTCGTACTTCTTGCCGACCATGAAGCCGGTGATGTTCTGCAGGAACACCAGGGGAATGCCGCGCTGGCAGCACAGCTCGATGAAATGCGCGCCCTTCAGCGAGCTCTCGCTGAACAGGATGCCGTTGTTGGCGATGATGCCGACCGGATAGCCAAAGATATGGGCGAAGCCGCAGATCAGCGTGGTGCCGTAGAGCTTCTTGAACTCGTCGAATTCGGAGCCGTCGACGATCCGCGCGATGATGTCGTGCACGTCGAACGGTTTTCTGCCGTCGGCGGAGACCACGCCGTAGATCTCCTCGGCCGGAAACAGCGGCTCCTGCGGGGGACGCATGTTGAGCTGCGCCTTCACCGGCTGCTTCAGCGTGCCGACGATGCGGCGCGCGATCCCGATCGCGTGGGCGTCGTTCTGCGCATAATGATCGGTCACGCCCGACTGTCGCGAGTGGACATCGGCGCCGCCGAGCTCTTCGGCGGTGACGACCTCGCCGGTCGCCGCCTTCACCAGCGGCGGACCGCCGAGGAAGATCGTGCCCTGATTCCGCACGATGATGCTCTCGTCGGACATCGCCGGCACATAGGCGCCGCCCGCGGTGCAGGATCCCATCACGATCGCGATCTGCGGGATGCCTTGCGACGACATCTGGGCCTGATTGTAGAAGATGCGGCCGAAATGCCGCTCGTCGGGAAAGATCTCGTCCTGCAGCGGCAGGAAGGCGCCGCCGGAATCCACCATGTAGACGCAGGGCAGATTGTTCTGCCGCGCGATGTCCTGGGCGCGCAGATGCTTCTTCACCGTGATCGGGTAATAGGTGCCGCCCTTGATGGTGGCGTCGTTGGCGACGATGATGCATTCGCGCCCCGAGATGCGCCCGACGCCGGTGATGACGCTGGCCGAATGCACGTCACCACCATAGAGCCCGTTGGCGGCGAGCGGCGACAGCTCGAGGAATGCGGTGCCGGGATCGACCAGGAGATCGACGCGGTCGCGCGCCAGCATCTTGCCGCGCGAGGTGTGCCGCTTGCGCGAGGTCTCGCCGCCGCCGCCGGCCACCTGGTTGAGCTTGCCGCGGAGCTCCGCGACCAGGCCGCGCATCACCTCGGCGTTGCGGGCGAATTCAGAAGATGTGGGATCGATCGTCGAATGAAGCGGCATCGGTGTTGCACGTTTCGTTGGAGTATCGGTGGGGTTCAAGGTCAATCATCGTGCCGGGATGAACACAACTGCCACCATTGATGCGGTGACAGCCCCGCACCCCGCCCCTCTCCCCGCAAACGCGGGGCGAGGGAGAAGATATCAGGCTGTCTTGGCGAACAGCTCGCGGCCGATCAGCATGCGGCGGATCTCGCTGGTGCCGGCGCCGATCTCGTAGAGCTTTGCGTCGCGCAGCAAGCGGCCGGTCGGATAATCGTTGATGTAGCCGTTGCCGCCCAAGAGCTGGATCGCATCCAGCGCGCACTGGGTGGCCTTCTCCGCGGCATAGAGGATGGCGCCGGCGGCGTCCTCGCGCGTGGTCTCGCCGCGGTCGCAGGCCTTCGCCACGGCATAAACATAGGCGCGCGAGGCGTTCATCGTGGTGTACATGTCGGCGACCTTGCCCTGCACCAGCTGGAACGAGCCGATCGGCTCGCCGAACTGCTTACGCTCGTGCACGTAGGGCAGCACCACGTCCATGCAGGCCTGCATGATGCCGATCGGCCCCGCCGCCAGCACCGCGCGCTCATAGTCGAGACCACTCATCAGCACGTTGACGCCGCGGCCGACCTCGGAGAGCACGTTCTCCTCCGGCACCTCGCAATCCTCGAACACCAGCTCGCAGGTGTCGGAGCCGCGCATGCCGAGCTTGTCGAGCTTCTGCGCGGTGGAAAATCCCTTCATGCCCTTTTCGATGATGAAGGCGGTGATGCCACGCGGGCCGGCATTCGGATCGGTCTTCGCGTAGACCACCAGCGTATCGGCGACCGGGCCGTTGGTGATCCACATCTTGTTGCCGTTCAGCACGAAGCGGTCGCCCTTCTTGTCGGCGCGGGTCTTCATCGAGACCACGTCCGAGCCAGCCTGCGGCTCCGACATCGCAAGCGAGCCGACATGCTCGCCGGAGATCAGCTTCGGCAGGTATTTGCGCTTCTGCGCCTCGTTGCCGTTGCGGCGGATCTGGTTGACGCAAAGGTTGGAATGCGCGCCGTAGGACAGGCCGACCGAGGCCGACGCCCGCGAGATCTCCTCGACCGCGATGCAATGCTCGAGATAGCCGAGGCCCGAGCCGCCATACTCCTCCTCGACGGTGATGCCGTGCAGGCCGAGCGCGCCGATCCTGGGCCAGAGGTCGCGCGGAAACTGGTTGCTGCGGTCGATCTCGGCGGCGCGCGGCGCGATCTCGTTGGTCGAGAAATCATGCACCGTCTCGCGGATCGCATCCGCGGTCTCGCCAAGGTCGAAATTGAAGATTGCCGCCTGGTTCGAGGCCATGATCCCTCCCGTGAGATTCATCTTGCAATTAAACGATCATACGTTTTTTTCTTGGCTTCGCAAGCAATCGTGCTAAGGTTTGGGCGCGAAATCCGCAGTTCATTGAATTCACTGGGATTTCATGCGATATACATACGGTCGTTCGCTTGTTTCCTGGTTCTCCCTGGCAAGCCAACACCCTCCGAGGCCCCGATGGCACGCACGATCGGCTCACACGGTCCCACCACGCTGGAGGCGATCCGCAAGGCCGGCGTGCGCCTGATCTTCGAACACGGCTACGAGGCCATGAGCCTGCGCCAGCTTGCCGCCGAGGTCGGCATCCAGGCGGGCTCACTCTACAACCATATCTCAACCAAGCAGGACCTGCTGTTCGATCTGGTCCAGGACCATATCAACGATTTGCTGCGCGAGCTTGACCTTGCGCTGGAGGGCAAAGCCGATCCGGTCGAGAAGCTGCGCGCCTTCGTGGCCTTTCACGTCACCTATCACATGACCCGCAAGCGCGAGGTCTTCATCGCCAATTCCGAGCTGCGCAGCCTCGATGCGAAGAACTACGACGCGGTGGTGGCGCTGCGCGGCGCCTATGAGCAGCGGCTGGCGCAGATCCTCACCGATGGAGTGTCGGACGGCGTGTTCGAGGTGGTCGACATCCAGGTCGCGACCTTCGCGATCCTGGCGCTGCTCACCGGGCTGTGCACCTGGTACCGCCCCGGCGGCCGGCTGACCCGCGACGCCATCATCGCGGCGCATGAGAAGCTGGTGCTGTCGGGCGTCGCGCCGCAGGCCGCGATCGGCCAGGCGAGCTACGGCGGCGCCAGCCGGCGCGCCGCCGTGGCGGGCTCGTAGCCGTGACGGAGCGCCCACAACTCGATGACATCGATCTGCGGATCCTGTCCGAGTTGCAGCGGGACGGCCGGATCAGGATCAACGAACTTGCCGAACGGGTCGGCATTACCGCACCGCCCTGCCTGCGCCGGGTTCGCGCCCTGCGCAGCCGCGGCGTGATCCAGGCGATCCGCGCCACGCTGGACGAACGGCTGCTCGGCTATGAGGTGACGACCTTCGTGCTGATCCAGCTCGACAGCCAGACCCTGAGCGCGATCGAGGCGTTCGAGGCTGATGTGGCGGCAGTGCCGCGCTTCCTGCAATGCTGGCGGATCTCGGGCGATGCCGACTTCATGCTGAGATGCGTCGCGCCCAGCGTCGACGACATGCGCCAGCAGCTGCTGCAATTCGCCGGCCTGCCCAATGTGCGTAAGATCAGAAGCTTTCCGGTGCTCGGCGTCTCCAAGGACGCGCCGCTGCCGATCCCGGGCGCCCTCGCCGCGCCCGCGGCGAGCTGATCCGGGCGCTAGTCTGGACTGGTGCGTCCAACCTTAGTGGGTCCAGGGCTCCCAGCGGCGGAACGCGAAATTGTCGGCATAGGCGATCTGGCGGTGCGCCGAATCCTTCGGCTCGATCACCTGGTAGGCGATGCCCTTGCGCTCGCAATAGGCGACCGCCTCTTCCTTGGTCTCGAACTGCAGCGTCAGCTGCTGCTTCATGTCGGTGGACGAGGTCCAGCCCATCAAGGGCTCCACGGAGCGCGGCTGCTCCGGCTCGTAGTCCAGTTGCCACTCTTTGGTCTTGGCACGTCCCGATTGCATCGCGTTTTTGGCGGGCTTAAAAATGCGTGCGGTCATGGATGGTCGGCCCCGTGGGATGTGCGACATGGAAGCGATTTGAAGGAGACCGCCGGGATAGTATAGAGACACCTATCAACGATCTGATCGGTGATTCCTCGATCTCGGAGGCAGCCTTCGCCGGACCGGTATAGTCATTCTACCGCGCTGTGACAATCTGGCCTCGGGAGGCTTCCCTTAGGAGCCCCCGGGCCCGCGGCGCGATCTTCTCGACAAGCATCACCTCGAGGAAACGGCGCGCCATGGAAATCCACGCTACCCTGCCCGAAAAAGGACGTGACCTCCGGCTCGACCTGTTCCGCGGGGTCGCGAACTGGGCGATCTATCTCGATCACATCCCCGACAACGTCGTGAACTGGATCACGACGCGGAATTACGGCTTCAGCGACGCCGCGGACCTGTTCGTCTTCATCTCCGGCTACACCGCCTCCTTCGTCTATGCCCGCATGATGCTGGAACGCGGCTTCATCGTCGGCGCCACCCGGCTGACCAAGCGGGTCTGGCAGCTCTACGTCGCCCACATCATCCTGTTCGTGATCTACATCGCCTCGATCAGCTATCTGGCGCTGCGCTTCGGCGATTCCGAGATCATCAACGAGTTCAACGTCGCCGGCCTCGTCGACAACGCCACCGAGACGCTGCGCCAGGGCCTGTTCCTGAAATTCAAGCCGGTCAATCTCGACGTGCTGCCGCTCTATATCGTGCTGATGGGCCTGTTCCCGCCGGTGCTGTGGTTCATGCTGCGGCGGCCGAACTGGACCATGGCGGCCTCGCTCGTGCTGTGGCTGGTGTCGCGCCACCAGGGCTGGAACCTGCCGGCCTACCCGGCCGGCAGCTGGTACTTCAATCCGTTCGCCTGGCAGGTGCTGTTCGTGTTCGGCTCGTGGTGCGCGATGGGCGGCGCCCGCAACAACATGCACATCATCAACTCGCGCTACACGTTGTGGTTCTGCATCGCCTATATGATCTTCGCGCTGATCATGACGATGGCCGGGCGCTTCCCGGACTTCGGCGCCATGTTCCCGGACTGGCTCTATTCGGCCTTCAACCCGAACGACAAGACCAACCTCGCGCCGTATCGCTTCCTGCACTTCGTGGTGATCACGGTGCTGGTGATCCGCTTCATCCCGAAGGACTGGGCGGCGCTGGAGTGGAAGGTGTTCGATCCCCTGATCGTCTGCGGCCAGCAGTCGCTGGCGGTGTTCTGCGTCGGCGTATTCCTGTCCTTTGTCGGACATTTCGAGCTCTCGATGAGCTCGGGCTCGCTGTTCGCGCAGATCTTCGTCAGCATCTCCGGCATCGCGATCATGACGATCGTGGCCTATTACATCTCGTGGTCGAAGCGGCAGGACAAGCCGGTCAAGCCGCCGGCGGCAAAACCCACGGCGCCGGCGAAGGCGGCGTAGTAAGTCCCTTATTTTTGAGCAAGGCCGCGCAAACGCTTCGCGTTTGTCGCGGGAAGAACCGCTTCGCGCTTTTCCGGGCCATGCTCTAGCCGCCGCGGCTGGTGTCCTGCGTGGTCGAGGAGACGATGGTGGCGACGTCGCCGAACGTCGTCATCACGGGCGTGACCACCTTGTGCATTGCGGTCTTCGACACCAGCGTGTCATGCATCACGAGGTTGTCGATCCCCGTAGTGAGGAAGCAGCTGACCGCGTCCTGCGGCGTCTCGATGATCGGCTCGCCCTTGACGTTGAACGAGGTGTTGATCAGGACCGGCACGCCGGTCAGCGCCTCGAACTCCTTCAGCAGGCGATAGAGCATCGGGTTGGTCTGTTCCCGCACGCTCTGCACCCGCGCCGAACCGTCGACATGCACGATCGCCGGGATCCTGTCGCGCCATTCCGGCCGCACCGGCTTTGCGATCAGCATGTAGGGCGAGTCCTCCTCGCCTTCGAAGATCTCCTTCATGCGCTCGGCCAGCACGATCGGCGCGAACGGCCGGAAGGCCTGGCGGTGCTTGACCCGGCTGTTGAGGATGTCCTTCATCTCGGCCTTGCGCGGATCGGCGATCAGGCTGCGGTTGCCGAGCGCGCGCGGACCGAACTCGGAACGGTCCTGAAACCAGCCGATCACGCGCTGGTCGGCGAGCAGCTTTGCGGTGTCGCGGCAGATATTGTCGCTGCGCTTCGCGTCGATCTGGATGCGCACCAGGAAGCTTTGCAGCGCGGCGGCCACCTCGGCCTCGCTGTAGCGCCGCCCGACATAGGCGTGGTCCATCACGAACGAGCGGCGCTGCTTGAGCACCTCGAGCCAGCCGTAATAGGCGCAACCGATGGCGATCCCGTCGTCGCCGGCGGCGGGCTGGATCCAGATGTTTTCGAAACCCGACTCGCGCGCGATGCGCCCGTTGGCCACGCAGTTCAGCGCGACGCCGCCGGCGATGCAGAGATTTTTCGCACCCGTGGTCTCGCGCAGCCAGCGCGCCCGCGCCAGCAGCACGTTCTCGGTGTCGTCCTGCACCCGCCAGGCGATGTCCTCCCAGTGCCGCATCGTCGGGCTTTTGTCCCAGCTGCCGCTGTCGAGCACGAAGGGCTGCCGGTTCTCGGCGCCCCAGAACGGCACGTGCAGCTTGCCGTCCTTCATCTCGAGCAGATGGCCGACCTGCTCATGGCGGCCATAGGGCGCCAGCCCCATCAGCTCGCCGCACTTGTTCCAGTCGCCGAATACATAGGTCGAGACCCGGCTGTACAGCGCCCCCAGCCCCGGCATGTTGTAGAACTCGTCCGACAAGAGCCCGCGCGCCGGCTCCATGAAGACCTTCTTCAGGCATTCGAGTCTGGTGTCGTCGAACCTGTAGTAACTCTCGGACTCGCGGGCCAGCGGCGATGCCTCATCCTGCGGATAGGACTCCATCGCGTCGGCCTGATAGTTGCCGACGCCATCGACGATCATCACGACGCCGTCCTTGAATGGCGACACCGCGAACGCGCTATAGGCATGCGCGAGGTGGTGCGAGATCGACACCACCTTGTCGGATTTGGAACGAAACAGCGGGTGCTTGATTGCCTCGTTGCGTTCGGCGATCGGCAGGAAGCCCGGCATATCCTGGTGGAGCATCCGCTCCTCCATCTCGGGCACCGGCAGGATGTAGCTGTTGCGCACCACGAGATCGACGTCGTCGAGGGTGATGCCCTCGGCCGACAGGCAGTAGTCGACGACTTCCTTGTAGAAGCCGGAGGCGTGCTTCTCGCGGGTGATGCGCTCCTTGGAGATCGCGTAGGCGATCGCGCCGTCACGCAGCAGGCAGGCGCTGACGTCATGGTCGTAGACGTTGAGACCAAGGACGTAAGTGTGTTGTTTCGGCATGGGCACTCTTTGGGAAGGATACTGCAACGCTGAGAGAACAGGATCGTGTCGACTTCAAGTTCTCGCCGGCATTTTCCGAGGTTCTCAAACCTCTGCTTCTGCGATGCACAAATCAAATCGGCGCAACGCAAGATGAACAGAATGAACGGCGGATGAACGACAAGATGAGTGCAGCAACGACAGCATCCTTTGCAGGCGGGACTGTAACTTGACCTTACCTGTTGGTCTCAATAGAGTCGTTAAAGCTCGCAAGAACCTTAGTGAAAATATCGTCTTAGCATGCTCGAACCGAATGCCGGTCTCGCGCGTCTAAGCGAGACAGCCAGCATCAGTTCAGATGTTTGGAAGTGGACTGGAGATCTTCAGAATGACTAAACGCTACAATATCCTGACTCGTTGCCTGGCAGCAGTCGCTTTGTTGTTCGTCTATGTCGCAAGCACCTCCGCCATCCTGGTCGGCGTCACGACAGCGCCTGCGCAAGCCTGGCGCGGACGTGGCGGTGGCTGGGGCTATCGTGGCGGCGGCTGGGGCTATCGTGGCGGCTGGGGCCGCGGTCGCGGATGGGGCTATGGCCGCGGCTATGGCTACTACGGTGGTTATGCCGGTCCCCGTTGCTGGTGGACCCCGCGTGGCGTTCGCGTTTGCCGGTGGTAACAACCACCCGGCCGACACAAGCGATATTGAAGATAATGATCAGGTGCGTCGATCGCGGCGCACCTGATTTTCTTTTGCGGCCAGCCTCAGCTGCGGCACGCAAGAAAGAGCCCCGGGAGACGCCGGGGCTCTAGTCACGGGAGAGAACGCTTCCGAAATCGGGACGCGAGGACGAGCCGGCGGCCCGATCACCCAATGCATCTACTGCGTGCATAAGAACAGATTTGGCTGCCTCAAGCTGTAACCGTACCGCAACAACAGCCAGTAATGCACAGCCTGTCCACCGGTTCCCGAAACCGGCCGGACACACCCCACCGCGCCTACCCGTCGAGGATCGCGACCGCCCTCGTCCACCCCGCCGACGCGCGCTCGATCTTCATCGGGAAGCACGACACCATGAACCCGGTGGACGGCAAGAGCTCCAGATTGTGCAGCTTCTCGATGTGACAGTAACCGATGTGCCGCCCGGCCTTGTGGCCTTCCCAGATCAGGCTGGCGTCCCTGGTCTCGGCGTATCTCTTCGCGGTGAAGACGAACGGCGCGTCCCAGCTCCAGCCGTCGATGCCGGTCAGCCGCACGCCGCGCTCGAGCAGATACATCGTCGCCTCGTAGCCCATGCCGCAGCCCGAATTGACGTAGTCGGGCTGGCCATATTTCGCGCCCGCGCTGGTGTTGACGACGACGATCTCGAGCGGCGACAGCGTGTGGCCGATGCGCTTCAGCTCGGCTTCGACATCCTTGGCGGTCGAGACATAACCGTCAGGCAGATGGCGGAAGTCCAGCTTCACGCCCGGCTGGAAGCACCATTCCAGCGGCACCTCGTCAATGGTCCAGGACCGCTCGCCGCGGTTCATGGTCGGATGGAAATGCCAGGGCGCATCGAGATGCGTGCCATTGTGGGTGGAGAGCGAGACCTGCTCGACGGCCCAGCCCTGTCCGTCGGGCAAGTCCTCCGCCTTCAGTCCATCGAAGAACTGCAGCATGCGCGGCAGCCCCTGCTGGTGATCGATATACTGGATGGTCGGATGGTTGCCGGGCGGATCGGCTGGAACGTCGTTTTGCAAGGGAACGGAGATATCGATCAGTCTGCGCGCCATGGTGCTTTCTCGCGGATTGGTCTTGTCGGGCCGAACTACCCTGCCAGCGCGCGCGCGTTATCGGCAAGCCACATCCGCTCGAGATCGCAGCTCACGATGTCGTGCTCTGGACTGCGGCAAGGCGGCGCAACGTTGAACCTATCCCCCGCCCGCACGACCCATTGGCACTGGGGATTTCAGGGCCCAGTATTTCGACGGCGCCGTCTGGACGAGCATATTCCGTCCAGGCGGCGTTGTTGCATTAGGCGAGACAATCTCGGCCGAAGCCTGGTTGCCCGTGCCAGAGCTGTTCACGCACAGAGAGCCGCAGAAACAATACGTGTGCTCATGTCGCGCGGATTGCTGATGGTGTTGCCACGCCGATACAGAGATACCCCCACAACGATGCTAACCAACCAGCATCTGAACCAAGACGGGGTTGCGTCGTGTCGGGATTTGATCACTGGAACGGTGCAAATAGAGCCTACTCGTCCGCCGATGCGCCACATCTGCGCGATGAGCAGCAGCAGTTCGACCGCTATCACAAATTCGACGATCCCATCTCGCGACCGCCGGAGAGCGGTTCAAGAACCGTGATCCTGGATCGCTACAACCCGCCGGCTCGTTGATCTGGTCAGCGCCCGGGCGGCTGAAGTTGCGGGCAGTGGAGCGCGGGGGCTTGGGTCCGGCGCTTACTATTTCAGGGAGCCAACTGACCGCGATGTGTGGTCCAGGTCAGACACGAATGCCGAGCACGCGCCGATAAACATCGCGTCCGCCTCATCTGCCGGCGGAGCGTCTCTGTTAAGTCTTTGATTTGGATGGTCGGGGCAGCTGGATTCGAACCAACGACCTGCAGTACCCAAAACTGCCGCGCTACCAGGCTGCGCTATACCCCGACATTTCCGAGAAGCCCCGTGGATACACGCTTCAGCCAGCGCCAGCAAGGCACGGATGGGAGCTCCGTGCGGCGAATCCAGCACCGCTTTTCGTCTGGAAATCGCGTCAAAACCGGACGCTAACGGCCGCCGAACAGCGGATGGGCAACCCGGTCGCCAGGCTGGATGCCGTATTTCTGCGCGGTCCCGGCAATCACCTCGAGCACGCCCTTGGCGAGCCCGCGCGACGGAATGATCCTGGTTGAGAGCGGCTCGGTGTTTTCGGCGATCCGCAGGATGCGCCCGTCGGCGCGGATGAAGATCATGTCGAGCGAGATGTAGGTGTTCTTCATCCACATCGACACTTCCTGCTCCGGCGAGAAGTCGAACAGCATGCCTTTGCCGTCCGCGAGCTCCTTCCGGTACATCAGGCCGGTTTCCTTCTCCTGCTCGGTGGTCGCCATTTCGACCGAGAAGACGTGCACGCCGGACTTGGTGACGATCTCGAGCGGCTGGACGCTGGCGGCCTGCGCGGCCGAAGCCAGCAGTGCACCGAACATGATCACGAGGCAGGCCATCAACCACGAACGATGGCGCCCAACAATGCGAACGAAATTCATCGACGAATACTCACACCGGGAAGATTTTCCGGCGGACCCTAACCCGACGATTGCAGCAAATGCCAGAGCCGAGACGGCTCGCCGGCGGCTCACGTTTCCGTCAAGGCGTATCAGACCCGGATCAGTGCGACGACAGCGCCGACGGACCGGTCTCCGGGTGGATCTCGGCGGCCATCATGCCCTTGGAGCCGGGCCCAAACCGCACCAGCACATATTGGCCGGGGCGTAGTTCGGTCATGCCGAAGCGACGCAGCGTCTCCATATGCACGAAGATGTCGGGCGTGCCCTCGCCGCAAGTCACGAAGCCGAAGCCGCGCAGCCGGTTGAACCACTTGACCTGCGCGCGCTCGAGCCCGCTGGTCGCGGTCACCGTGACATGGGTGCGGGGCGGCAGCATCTGCGCCGGATGGATTGCCGTCGATTCGTCCATCGAGACGATGCGGAAAGCCTGGTAGCCCTTCGCGCGCTGCACGCATTCGACGACCAGCCGCGCGCCTTCATAAGCGGTCTGATAGCCGTCGCGCCGCAGCACGGTCACGTGCAGCAGGATGTCGGGCCAGCCATTGTCGGGGACGATGAAGCCGTATCCCTTCGAGGCGTCGAACCATTTGATGACGCCGGAAACTTCGACGAGGTTGGCCGCTGTGTCACCGAGGCCTGAGAAAGCATCCATCGCCGGATCGCGTGGCGCGCTTCCATACTCGCCTTGACCAATCCTGCTTTGCCCAACTCCGCCCATCGGCGGTCCGCCGAGCTTCTTGGACTCAAATCCGTCCGACCCCATGACCCCGGACCCCACACATCAAATGCAGATCGCCGTCGTTGCGGCGCACCCTGTACACGCTGCTCTCCATGACCAACTCACTCGGACTGATTTGGACGCGGCGCGAATCTCTCAACCAAAAGATAACACTCCCGCTTGCCGGGCATAGCTAAAAAACGATTCTTGCGGGAACTATGAACAGGCTTGCACAGCCGCGAATCAATTGGGCATCAATTTCCTACGAAAGGACCAAGCGTGTCGCCGATGTCGTGGCGGATCACCAGATCGGCGAGGTCGTCCTGATCGGTCGGCTCGTTGTTGATGATCACGAGCCGCGCGTCGCTCTCCTTCGCCATCATAGGAAAGCCCGCGGCGGGCCACACCACAAGCGATGAGCCGATCGCCAGAAACAGATCGCAGTGCCGGGAGAGTTCCGCCGCGCGGCGCATCGCATCCTCAGGCATCGATTGCCCGAACGAGATCGTCGCGGTCTTCACCGGATCGCCGCAGTCCGCGCAATCGGGGGCGCTGCCCGTCTTGTCGAACTGCTGCTTCACCCACGACAGCTCGTAGTCCTTGCCGCAGCCGATGCAGCGGCCATAGGTCGTGTTGCCGTGCAGCTCGATGACGTCGTCGGCCTTGAAGCCCGACGCCTGGTGCAGGTTGTCGATGTTTTGCGTGATGATGCCGGGAACCTTGCCGGCCCGGTAAAGCGACGCAAGTGCGCGATGCCCGCGACCGGGTTTGGCCGCCGCAAACGTCTGTTCCATCGCAAAGCGGCGCCGCCATGACTCGTCGCGCGCGTCCTGGCTGGCGACGAACTCGTCGAACGGAATCGGCCGGTTGCGGGTCCACAGCCCGCCGGGCGAGCGGAAATCGGGAATGCCGCACTCGGTGGAGATGCCCGCGCCGGTGAAGGGCACGATGGACGACGCCTCTGCAATCATGTTGCCGAGCTGCTCGACGCCGCTGCGCAAGTCTTTCGCGATCACTGAAAACAATCCGGTTGGCCGCAGCGACTATAGCACGGCCAGACCGATTGCGAGCTCAACCGTTGCGCGAGCGATCGGCTGCGATCGGTGCCTTGATCGATCGCCTTGCGACCAGCTGCGTCGACGCCTCCGCCTGGTCGCTCTTCCACCGCCTCAGCATCATCACATTCCTGCACTGGCAGCTCCGCATTGACGCCCAATTCGCCGACGCCAATGCGCCCGGGACAGGACCACGGCCAGGAGGATGGGCATGACCGATCAGGAAGACCGCGTCGCGCGCGAGCGCGAGGAGATCGTCGCACGCGTTGCCAGCTTCAGGGCGACGCAGCAGAAGTTCGAGCGCGATCGCCAGGAATATTACGACAACACGCTCGGCAATGCCTGGAGTGGATTTCAACGCAGGACCGCTTAACGCAAGACCGGTTGATGCCCTCTGCCAGGCGACCGCGCTCACGGTCCGGGCACCTGCGATTGCGCCATGAGGCGCAAGTGAGAAAGCCCCGAGCGGTGTGCTCCGGGCTGATGGCTATTGCCAGTGCCGCTGTGCGATGGTTGCCGCAAACGCAGTTCCGGTTCCCTCGAGCGTTTTCCGTTCCGATCGGATCGCTCGAAAACGCGCCAGCCATGCGATAGCGCAAAGCTACCATCGGTTAGCGCTGGAACAAAAATACAACCTCAGAGATTAGCTTGGCGGTGAACGAGGTTGGCATCGATGCCGGCATGGATGGAACTGCTGCTTAACGTGATGGGCTTTGCCGGCTTCATCGGCATCGCGATGTATCACAAGCGTCCGAACGGGAAGTTGCCGGACTGAGCGCCGGCGGCGCGTCCCGACTTGCCGCTCCCCCGGCTTGCCGTCTTCAATTTGCCTTCCGGGCCTCTCCCGCGGTCCGGACCAGCCGGTCCGACTTCACAAGCACCTTGCCGCTCTCCGGCTGCGGCCGAAGCCAGAAGCTAATCGCGACAAAAGCCGAGCAGAACAGCAGCCCCACCACCATCACGCGCCGGTGGGTCGGTCGATCAGCACTTTGGAACGATGGCATCATGGCTGTCACCCGCAGCCATCCCAATCGCAATCGCAGGTGGTGACAACACGATGCTGCCCTTAACCTAACCAGGTAGGGTTAGCGGTGGCCGGATAGTGCCTCGTCCGGGATCTCCCGATTGGCGGCCGTATCGGATTCACAGCGATATCCCCTGCTTGTCCGCAGCAAATCCACAACGCCAGCGGGACCAATTATCCAACAAAATACGGCTCTTGCTGCACGCTCATCCACAGCCTTGCGCCGCGTGCACGCATTCAGGCATCGGCGAGCCATTTCAGGGTCGCCCGGAAACTCAGGCTGCGGGTTCCAACCAGGACGGTTCCGAACGCCTCAGCCTCGTCGCCGCTGAATGTGCCGGAGAACCCGCTCGTCACTTCCTGTCCGGCGAACAATGGCCGGGCGAACGGATCGGCGAATGGCGAATGCTGATTGGTGCTGAGATGTCCCTTCCAGGTCCCCTCGCCGGCCGTGTAGGCCCCGATTGACCAGAAATATGGCCCACCGCCTATCAAGAGGCCGTCGCGCAGGATCAGGATGCCGCTGTCGCGGCCCTTCACGCCGTCGGTCATCTGGATGTGGATCGAATAGAGCCCGTTCTTCATCGATCGCGCCGCCCGGTCCTGACGGCCCGCAGTATGGCTCCAACCCGGCCGGCATGCGAGCGGGCCGATACCGTCCGCCCCTTCCGAATCGAGGCAAAAAGCGGGCCCTGGGTGCTCACAAATCGTTAAGAAAGCCCTGACAAGGTTCGATCCTCCGGAGGGAGGGAGCCATGCTCGTATACCCCGTACCTGTCGAAGTGACGCAAGCCAGAGTGCAACTCGTCGTCGACCAGACGGCGAAGGAGCAGCCGCGCATCATCAATGAGGATGTGCTGGACGTCTTCGCCGCGAAGAACCAGGCCGACCGTGAAGCGGTCGAGACCATCCTCGACATCAAGGTGTAAGAACGGCGCCGGCCGACAGGAACCTCTCGACTGCGCACGGGTCATCCTGGTGACGCCAGGAGGCACCCATGTGCAAGCTGATCGCGGCCACCGTCCTCACCCTGATATGCGGCGCGGCCTTTGCCCAGGATACGGGTCCCGCGCCGCAGAGCGGCATGGAACGGCCTGAAAGCACCAACGGAGCCACTCAGAGCGGCGCGATGGACACCACGGGGATGGACGCGAAGCGGGCCAACAAGTCCGAGACGAAGGACACCGCAAAGGGCGCGGCGAAAAGGGACGACGCAAAAAAGTAGGTTCCCACGGCCGGACGTCCGGGGAGCTGCAACCATAAAAAAGTGACCTTCAAAAAAAAGTGGCGGCCTTCAAAAAAGGAAGGAACGAGTTTCTCGTTCCGCCGTTGGTTTGGCGAGCGGTACAACGAGGGAGAAATCCACCGGAAATATCAGCTCAACAAGCCCCGTCAGCTTACTTCGGTAACTGGCGGGGTTTTGTTTTTTGGAGGCGCCCACGTACGCCCTGTTCCGCGGCAACACGCAGCTCGGAAGATCGTTCGCGACGGAGAAGGAAGTTTGGGAGGCGGCGTTGATCGACGGCTTTGTCGAGGATGTTCCGGTCGCAGACGAACTGGGTGGCCAGATCCTGCCTGCCGGTTATCGCGTCGAGCGGGTCGACGAATACGAGCCGCAGCCCGATTGGAAACCCGGACGTTCCTGACGCCGGTCAGCCAATTCGAGGAACCAGTCGGCCGAAACGACATGCACATAACAAGTGGTGCCGACAGCTCACCGCCTTGTCAGCTTTGGAAGCCCCCCGCGAATCCCCCTCGCGGGTCTTTCTCTTGAACCTTTCGCGCGGCGCGAAGACATAAAGGGCGCTGGGGGATTTCAGGGCCCAGCATCCGGCGCAGCGCTGTGGGACGAACATACTCCGTCTACGCGGCGCTGTTGCATTTTACAAATTCAACCTTAAGTTTGGTCTCCAACAGTTGACGGCTCACGCCCTGAGAGATCCCCAGTCCGTCAGCTGGGAAAGCCCCGCATCCAGCCTGCGGGGCTTTCTATTTTCCGGACCCGGGAACCTTCCGCGCGCAGCGACATTGTATGCCCGGTTGCCGGCACGATCTCCCCAAGGCCGGTCGGCATCAGACCTCGCGAGCCCACTCGCGGGGTTTTGCGCTTAGAGGCCGTCCAACCTCGCGCGTCCTTGATTGGCCGTGATCGGCAATCAGTGCGATAGAGGCCGCGCCTCCAAGGCTCGACCACAAGCCCCGTCCCAGAAATTTTGCTGGGCGGGGCTTTCTTGCATCCGCTTGCTGCGCAAGCGTGTCGCGGCACGTCCCGTCTGCGCGATCGCGCGGCGCAACGGGAGCCGGCGCTCGCGAAGGCGTGAGCATGCAAAGGCGAAATGCGATCGGCAAAACTCGCGCAAACCCCTGCCCCGCGTCGCGTTTTGCTGCTATTCCTTGGCCCGTCTCGCCCGAGCCCAAACAAAATCTCTGATCTGCAGGAGGATAAAAAAATGCGCTATCTGCACACCATGCTGCGCGTCCGCAATCTCGATGTCGCGATGAAATTCTATCAGGACGCGCTGGGGCTGAAGGAAGTGCGCCGCATCGACAATGAGAAGGGCCGCTTCACGCTGGTGTTTCTCTGCGCGGAGGAAGACCTCCATCTGCTCAAGTCCCTGCCGCAGACCCGCGGCGCGCCGCTGGTCGAGCTGACCTACAATTGGGATGAGGAGAAATACGGCGAGGACCGCCATTTCGGCCATCTCGCCTACGAGGTCGACGACATCTACGCGACCTGCGAGAAGCTGAGGAAGATGGGCGTCACCATCAATCGTCCGCCGCGCGACGGCAACATGGCGTTCGTGCGTTCGCCCGACCTGCACTCGATCGAGATCCTGCAAAAGGGCGAGCCGAAAGCCCCGGCCGAGCCGTGGGCATCGATGCCGAACACCGGCCATTGGTAAACACCGCGCCTGCATCTACGTTCCTGTCGGCGTTTCGCCCTTGCTGAAGCGCCGGGCGATCGCGAGGAACGCGACGCGATCGTTGACGTTGCTCCCTCACAAGCATGCGAGGAGGCAACGATGGGAAGAGGAATTTTGCTTTGGCTGTTGGGTGTGCCGATCCCGGTGATCATTGTTTTGTGGTTGTTGTTCGGTCACTGACGGCGTCTTGAAGCATGGCTGTCAGCAAGGCTCTGCCGCTATGCGGCGGAGCCTCTTTTTTTGCTCTCGGTGCAATTCACCCCGCGCTTTTCCCCGACGCTTCAGCTATGAACGCGCGCAAAGCACAACAGCGGGAAGAAACGCGTGATGGACAGCAAGCCGCAACTGACGATCTGGGGTCGGGCCAACTCGGTCAACGTGCAGAAGGTGCTCTGGTGTCTCACCGAGCTCGACCTCCCCTATCAGCGCATCGATGCCGGCATGCAGTTTGGCAAGAACGATCAGCCCGACTATCTCGCGATGAATCCGAATGGCCGTGTTCCGACGCTGGTCGACGGCGACTTTGTGCTGTGGGAATCCAATTCGGTGATGCGCTATCTCTGCATGGCCTATGGTCATGGCGCGCCGCTCTATCCGCAAGCGCCGAAGGCGCGCGCCGCCGTCGACCGCTGGCTCGACTGGACGCTGTCGACGATGCAGCCGGTCGACCGGCCGGTGTTCTGGGGGCTGGTGCGCACGCCGCCGGAGAAGCGCGACATGGTGCAGATCCAGAAGGATGCCGATGCCGAGGGCGTGGTGTGGCGCGTCGTCGAGGCCCAGCTCGCAAGGCGCCGCTTCATCGAGGGCGATCAGTTCACGATCGCCGACATCGCGCTCGGCGCCTTTGCGCGGCGCTGGCTCGGCGTCGAGGGCGTTACCAAGCCGAAGCTGCCCCATCTCGAACGCTGGTTCGGTGAGATCGCGGGGCGGCCGGCCTTCGTGCGGTTCATCGCGCCGCCGATGTCGTGAGCGCGGGCGGCAGGCCGCTCAACGTCTGCCGCTGGACATCCCGCCACCGACGCTGACGGCGCCACCGAGCTTCACGCAGGTGTCGGAGCCTTCCACCTTGACGAAGCCGGGTCCGTACGACGCGCATGGATTGCTCCGCGTCGCGGATTTCGACGGCAAGGTTTTGCCGGTGTCAGCGGGCGTCTGGAAATTGCGGCGGTCGCCCTGCTGCGCCAACGCGGCGGCGGGAAGCAGGACGGCGATGATGGCAATGCAGGTCTTGCGCATCCGGCCTTTTATCCCACGCCACCGGATCAGGCTAGCGCACGAACTTGACGCCGAACGTCCTGCCCTCGCGCCACACCACTTCGCAGGCGCGCCCGGTGCGGGCGTCGCGCGAGAACGCCAGCCGCAGCTTTGCCGGCAGCGTGTTGTTGTCCTGGACCGTGATCTTGGCGCCCGACGAGGACATGTCCTCGACCACGCAGGGCCGCGCTGCGAACCCGCCATCGAGCGTGATCCAGCCGGATTGCCGCAGCGATTTGCGCGCTTCGCGCTTCTTGGTCCCTGGAGCCATCACATCATCCCGGGCCCAGCCGTATCGCCGTTGGCTTTACAAAGGGTTGCCAAAGAAGCGCGGATTGCAGCGATCTCGGGATTGTTCACATCTACATCTGCCAGCGCGGCACGGCAAAGCGCCCCCTGACTGTGATCGTGCCCGCTCCAGGCGGCACCCAATGCCAAGGAACCTCGGCAAGTCATCACCAGACGAGCCACCGAACGCCTACGTCCGGAGATTGTCGGCGGCCGTCTGCGCAAGTTTGTCGGCAATCTTACCGAGCGCGTTTGGGCCTGCAGTCTTGGCTGCGCGTCCATGGCTGAAGCGCCGTTGCAAATCCGGGTTTCGAAGTCGGTTAGGACTCCGCGAGTGATATCCTGGCTGACTTGGCTGATCTGCAGCATGGTTTGTACCAAGCGCAGCGCGGCTGCCTGGCCGCGGCCAAGTGCTGCGGTGTCGTCGTTGCCGTAAATGCTCGCCAGCGTTCGCGCGATACTCACACCGTCGCTCATAAAGAATGCGTCCTTGGCACCGAACTCAATTGATGCAAGTCTCGAACCGCTAGACGCCGCACTTGATCGGATTGATCGTGGTGCATATGCTCCTCTCTTTAATTGAAGGGAGCGGGCGACTGCCGCACATCTCATTTCCATTTGCTGGGGCTCAGTTCGATATTTGCACTACGGTAGTGTGCCACCTTCAAGGGAAAAACAATGGACGGTCTCTCGCCAACCACCATTCGGCAACTTTACGAACACGCTCTCGACGCGCCTGGTCCAAAGACGTGGTGGATCACGCGCCTCGCGATGTACAAAGCGCTCCATCGCGCTCTATCAGAATATGACGGAAACGAAAAAACGTGCCTCTCGATATCCGGATCGAAAGGACTCGGCGTTGAGCTGGGACTGACCAAAACGAAATACACAGAGGTCAGCTATCCTGATGCCAACTTCATAGATTTGCCATTCGAGAGCGGCACTTTTGACTTCTGCATCTCGGACCAGGTTCTCGAACACGTCGAGGGAGACCCTCAAAGAGCATTCTCTGAATCAATCAGAGTTGTGAAGCCGGGCGGCTACGTCTGTCACACGACATGTTTCGTCAATGGCATTCACGCGGCGCCGAAGGACTTTTGGCGTTTCACTCCGGAATCGCTAAGGCTGATATCTGACAAGGCGAACGCCGAGTCGATCGTTTGCGGAGGATGGGGCAACCGCGAGGTAATCGGATTGATGGCATCCCCGCTTCGGATGAAACCCATCCCGGACGACCCGTCCAATCCAATTTACCAATTGGCGTTACGAAATGAGCCGAGCTGGCCGATCGTCGTGTGGATTATTTCCAGGCGAAATTGAGCTAGCAATTCTCGCAGTCGCGCAGCAGGCCGAAAAAGTCATCGGTCTGCCCTGCCGTCATGCTCGGAGCAGCGCCAATTGCGATCGTAAGCCCCAACCAAGAAGCAATTGCGGCAATTGCTGGTCTGACGGCAGAGCAAAGACAAGCGCCAGTTCACCCGGGACCGTTCCGGCCCCAAGCGCGGCGATCGCCCGCGCTTGGGGATCACTTCACGTAGTTTGCTGATAGAACTGTCGTCGCGAGATCGACCGGATGATGCGCCGAAAATGTTAATCTGGACGCTTAAACGCCTGATTTTGTGGAGTCTTCACTTTGGCCGTGATGGCGCTCCCTAGCGGAATCGAACCGCTCTCTCCACCGTGAAAGGGTGGCGTCCTAACCGATAGACGAAGGGAGCAAAACTCCCGGCAAATCAATACGTTAGACGTGAGATGCGCCGGACTGGCCACAGCTCTCAAGCCGCGACGGGCGAACGTATAGTGGCGATTGGCCGGACGGGCAAGCGTTCAGAACGCTTTTCCCGGCTTGCAGGTCACTGGGAAGGACACCTGGAGATCACCTGCAGGACAATCCGGCCTCGATCGAGGTCCAGAAGCCGCAATGCGTCGGCACATGCGCATGCGCACGCGAGCCCCCGACGTGAATCAGGATTGCTGCGGCAAGCGCGACGACGACGACGGGAACAATGAATCTTCGGATCGACATGAGCCTGCGCATCGACCGACATCGTGGCCTAACTAAGGCCTGCGAGCCGGCTGGGTGTCCAGCAACAGCGCTCAGCGCCAGCCGCTAGTGATTGCTGGCGACGTCCTGACGATTATTCGGCTGATCCGCCACGGGCGTCCGCTTGATGCAGGTGCTGCAGATCACGAGCTTGCGCGCCAGCCGGTCGTCGGCATCCGCTTCCGACAGTTGCGCAGGCGATGTGTCCGCCACCGCGGGCGACACATTCCGCGCATGGCGCCGCGGCTGCGGGAGATTGGGGTCCTGTCCGGCACCGTCCCAGGCCAGCGGACCTGTCCCCGGCGGGGGCGTGGTCATGCTGTATTGCTGCGAGACCTGCGCGCAGGCGCCGAGCGCGATCGGAAGAAACAGCACAGCGGCCTTGCGAGCCCAGTTCCGGAATGCAGACATGATCACACTCTCACGCTATTCGTACTGCGACCTAAGAGCAGAACCGCTAAGAAATCGTTTGCCCTGATTGTTCCGTCGCATCCAACCGCGACGGCATCAAGACGGGAATGAGGCGCCAGGGCGCAAATCAAGACGCAATCCGGAGTCCAATCATGCCAGGCATCAACGGTCGCTTCGACGGCAAGCGCGTGCTCGCCGATCTCAACGCGCTCCGAGCGATTGGCGCCTACAAGACCGGCGTGCACAAGCCGACATTCTCGGAGCCGCATCTGCGCTCGCTCGACTGGCTCGCGGCGCGTTTGCCGGACGCCAATCTCACCGCGACGATCGACGGCATCGGCAATGTGCTCGGCTCCAGCGCGAAGGCAGGTCCAAAGCTGCTCGCCGGCTCGCATCTGGAGAGCCAGAACCATGCGGGCTGGCTCGATGGGCCGCTCGGCGTGATCTACGCGCTGGAGGCGGCGCGCGTCATCAATACCGACCCGGACGCGAACGGCGCGGTCGAGGTCGCCGCGTGGTGCGACGAGGAAGGGCATTTCGGCAGTTTCCTCGGCAGCCGGTCGTTTGTCGCTGCAGTGACCGAAGCCGACATCGATGCAGCCCGCGACCGCTCCAGCGATCGCACCATGCGCGATGCATTGCGCGAGGCAGGCTTCGCCGGCCGCCCGCGCCTCAACGCCGAGGCCGGCCGCCATATCGGCTATCTCGAAGCGCATATCGAGCAAGGCGACACGCTGGAAAGCAGCGGGCTCAAGATCGGCGTCGTCACCTCGATCGTCGGCATCTGGCAGTATCGCATCACCTTCACCGGCGAGCAGAACCACGCCGGCACCACGCGGATGGCGGTGCGCAGGGACGCCGGCCTCGCGCTGGCGCGGTTCTGCGTCGCGATCGACGACAGCTTCCCTGCCCTGTCGGGACCGCGCACGGTTTGGACCACCGGCCGCATCACGCTGGACCCGGGCGCACCGAGCATCATTCCAGGCGGCGCCGAGATGCTATTCCAGATTCGTGACGACAATCCCGAGGTGATCGCACGTCTCGAGGAGCAGCTGCATCGGCTGGCGGCCGAGGCCACCGCTCAGGGCCGTTGCGGCGTGAAGGTTGAGCGCATCCGCACCGGGGTGCCCGCGATGATGACGCCCGCATTCCAGGATGCGATCGAAGCCGCGAGCGCAGCCTGCGCCGGCGGCAAATCGATCCGCATGCCGAGCGGCGCCGGCCATGACGCCCAGGTCCTGGCCACCATCATGCCGGCGGCGATGCTGTTCGTGCCGTCGATCGGGGGCATCAGCCATCACTGGAGCGAGAACACCGACGACGCAGATATCGTCACGGGTGCCGAGGTATTTGTCGAAACCTGCCGGCGCCTGCTCGCAGGTTAGAGCACCTTCAGGTCGGACCGCCCCGGTTGCCCGACTTCAGCGAAGCCAACGCGTGCGAGCTCTGCACGGTGCTTCTCCTCGCGGTGAAGAAGACGTACAGCAAGCAGATGTCGATCAGGATCGTGCCGGCCATGACGCTGTAGGCCCACGGGCTTTCCGTCAGCTTCACTTCGATCAATACGCGCGACAGGCCGAATCCCACGACCCACGCATCAAAGCTCATGCAGATCCGGCGAAACGTCTCGGCGTCCAGCCGCCGGATCAGCCAGGCACCGAGCGGTATGCCGAGGACAACGCAGGGAACGAGCACGAACAGGATGCTCCGGCTCTCGTCGACGAACAGACCGAGCTTGTAATACGCGATTGCAGTCAGGCTGGACTCCGTCACCCGAACCAGTGCGAGACCGGCCCGAAACTCATCTTTGACGAGGCCCTGATTGTTGAAGAGGATCGCCAGCGGCGGGCCCGAAATGGTCGTGACCGAGTACAAGATCCCGAGCATCGTTCCGAAAGGCAAACCGACCAGCCATTTCGACTGGATCGGCCTCCGCCAACCGGCCGCCTGCAGCAGAATGAGCGGCAGAATGATCGAGTAGGTGGCGAACTTGGTCCAGCCTGGCTGAAGCGACGTCAGCGCAAAGGCTCCGACCGCGATGCCGGGCAGCATGCCGATGAGAATAGGCAGCACGCGCCGCCACACGGCCGGAACACCGCTCAGGTTGATGCACAGGACATACAGATTGACGAAGACTTCGACGATGACCACCGCGGGATTGAGGACGCGGTTGGTGTAGAAGACGAGTGCGACCGGCACCGTGAGCGAGGAAAACCCGTAACCAAGTGCGCCATTTACGAACGCCGCAAACAGCGCGATCACGGCAAGAACGATCACAGCAGAATCAATCGAAAGCATCTCTGGCTTTTACCGGATCAGTCGCCTTGCCCACGGCATTATAGCCCAACGACAGGGACGCGGTGCCGAAAGCTGATCGGACCCACAGGTCGCGATCCCGGCATCGTCGGGCTACCAAAGCTCCTGCGCCTGGAACGCCATGGACCTGCCGCCCGTCAGGAACCTGTCCGGGAGCCGCCCTCGGCCCTTAGCTGATCAAGGTCCCGCAACGGCACCCTTCCAACCCGCTTTCGTAAGGCACCGTGGCATATTGGTCACGAGAACGGCATCAGACCGATTTGCAATCCGCTGAACTTGCTGCCATTTCTTCGGCACGCATCGCCTTGGTGCCATCAAAGGGGCCCGTCCGGCTCATGTTGTTGCTTGAGTCGCTTCCAACCGTCATCGGCGCCGCCGCCATTGCCCCCGCATTGCTGGTGTTGTGGCTGGTCATCGCCGCCGACGAGCGCCCCGGACCGCCGGTTCAGGTGTGGCTCGCCTTCGTGCTCGGCGCGGCCAGCATCTCGCTGCTCGGCCTGGCGCGAATTCCGTTCAATGCACTGCTCGCCATTCCCGACAATCCCTGGGCGACGCAGGCGGTGCGTGCAGCGTTCGGAGTCGCGGCACCGGAGGAGATCGTCAAGGTGCTCGTCATCGTCGCGATCTCGACGCGGCGCCGCGCCTTCGCCGATCCGATGGATACGGTGGTCTATGGCGCGGCCGCCGGACTTGGATTTGCCGCCTATGAGAACCTCGCCTATCTGGTCCAGCACAAGGACATGTGGCGTGCGCTCGCGGCGTTGCGCAGCGTGCTCACGGTGCCGTTCCACGGCGCGCTCGGCATCATCGCCGGCGCCTACCTTGCGATCGCGCGCTCCGGTGGCGCGCTCGGCGCCTACCGGGGCCACCGCGACTGGGCGCGCATGACGAATTGGGCACTGGTGCTGGTCGCGCCGGTCGCGCTGCACGCGGCGTTCGATTTTCCGCTGCTCGCGCTCCAGCGCATCCCCGATCTCGGCTCGACCACGCGGCTGCTGCTCGGCTCGGCCAGCGTGCTGATCGGCTTCTCCTCGATCGGCTTTGCAATCCGCCTGGTGCGACGCCTCGGCAAGCATCATGCGCCGCGCACTGACGTTGCGCGCGAGCGGCTCAGCCAGCTGCGGCGGATGTGGGCGCTGCTGCTGATCGGCGGCGGCGCCGGCTTTGCCGGCGTCTCCTTCCTGCTCACCTCGCTGCATCATTGGTACGTCAATCCCGAGCGCAATGCGTCGTTCATCCTGGTCCCGATCGGCTTCACCTCGATCCTGATCGGACTGGCGCTGCTGATCGCGACCACCGCGGTCTACTTCCTCGGCCGCAACCGGATGCGGACCGCCTCGGAGGGCTTTCCGTCCGCTCCCGGTCAAAGCTAGCGCCCCGGCCGGCACCGCTCCCCTTGCAAAACAACCTCGGCAGGTTCAGGGAGAGACACAGACCAGGCGCGAGAGGACGATGGGGCACAACTACAAGAATTATCGGTCGGATATCGACGGCCTGCGGGCCGTTGCCGTCTCGTTGGTCGTGCTTGGCCACGCGTTCCCGCAATATGTTCCCGGGGGTTTCGTCGGGGTCGACATCTTCTTCGTCATTTCCGGGTACCTGATCACCGGGATCATCTATGGCGACATTCAGAACGGGAGCTTCAGCCTTGCGACGTTCTATGCGCGTCGCATTCGCAGGATTTTTCCCGCCCTGATCGTCGTCTTGATCGCCGCCTTCATCGCCGGATGGCAACTTCTGATGCCGAGCGAGTTGGTGGCCCTTGGAAAGGAGATTGCGGCAGGCGCGGGTTTCTCGGCAAACCTGCTGTTCTATTCGGAGGGTGGCTATTTCGATGCGGCCGCGCAAACGAAACCACTGCTCCATCTCTGGTCGCTCGGCATCGAGGAACAGTTCTATCTTGTCTGGCCTTTGCTGCTGTGGGCGCTGATGCGATGGCGGATCGCCGCCGCCGCTCCCCTTGCCCTTATCTTCATCGCATCGCTTGTCGCAAATATCCTGGTCGTTCGAACCAACCCTGAAGCCGCATTCTACCAGCCGTTCACGCGGGCGTGGGAGCTCGCGGCCGGAGCATTGGTGGCCGTCTGCCTGCCCAACGGATTCTCCGCGGCGCGCGACCTTCTCGGATGGTCCGCGCTCGCAGTGATCGCGGCGGTAACCGCGTTCTATTCGCCCTCCATGACCTACCCCGGGATCGCAGCGGTGGCGCCGGTCGCCGCAGCCGCCGCCCTCATCATGTCAGGTCGCAATCGATTTCTCTCGACCCGTACCGCGGTCGCGATCGGGCTGATCAGCTATCCGCTCTACCTCTGGCATTGGCCGATCCTGGTTTTTGCGGCGAGCTTCAAAGGTCGTCCCCTGACCTTGGCCGAGAACGGGCTGGCCGTTGGGGCCAGCTTCATTCTGGCCTGGGCAACCTATCGCTACGTCGAGCGCCCAATCAGGTTCGGGCAGTGGCGGGTGGCGCCGGTCCTTGCGGCATCGATGGTGGCCGTTGCATCGGTGGGAGCATTGGCGATCGTCGACGGCTTTGCCTTTCGGCTTCCGGCGATCGTTCGCGAAGCCGGCGCCATGACCGTATCCAGGGATTTCCTGAGATACGGCGAATGCCACATCTCCGCTTCCGCCGATCCCGTGTTTGATCCGAGTTGCGTCGACGCCAGCAAGCGCCCGCTTGTTTTCGTCTGGGGCGATTCGACCGCCGGCATGCTTGCCGCCGGGCTGCGCCAAGTCCAGGGCGATCAATTCGGGTTAGCCCAGTTCACCGTCAATTCCTGCCCGCCGCTCTTCACCGCGCAGGCCGAGGTCATTCCGTTCTGTGTTCAAACCAACCGCCACATCGTTGCTGCGGTTGCCCACTCGCACCCCGATATCGTGCTCCTACACCTGGTGTGGAGCAGAGAACCCACCACCGACGATCTCCGCCCGACGATTGCCGCCCTCAGACAGGCCGGCGCCGCCCGTGTCATCCTGGTCGGCCCTGTCCCGGTCTGGACCGACACGGTGCCACATCTGACGGTGCAATATTTCTTGCGCCATCATGCGTTGATCCCGGAACGCCGCCACGACGTGCGATCGACCAAGCAGGCTGACGACCGCGTTGGGCAGATCGCCGCCGATCTCGGGATCGAATACCTGTCGCCCTATGACGAGCTGTGCAACGCGGACGGATGTCTGACGAGGGTCGGGACCAGCGCAATCGATCTGGTATCGGCCGACTTCCTGCACCTGTCGCCGCGCGCCTCGCGATATCTGGCGGCCAGGCTTGTGCCAAGGATTCTGGCTGTCGAAAACCGCCATGCGGAAAGATGAGCGCACAGCTATTGCTGCCGCAACTGACGGGCTGAACATTTATGACCGGTTAGGATAGACTGCACACGCGCAGATCCGGAGAGCCGCGATGACCCTGTCCAACGACCTCGACAAGCTGCGATCGGAAATGCAGGCCGCGGTGAAGGCGCACTGGAAGGCGTTCCTGTTCGAAGGCATCCTGCTGGTGATCCTCGGCATCGCCGCGATGATCGTTCCGACCTTCGCGAGCCTCGCCGTCACCATCTTCCTCGGCTGGATGTTCCTGATCTCAGGCATCGGCGGGCTGATCGTGACGTTCTGGGCGCGCAACATGCCGGGCTTCTGGTGGTCGCTGATTTCGGCCGCGCTCGCCGTGCTGGCCGGCATGGTGCTGCTCGCCCGTCCGATGCAGGGCGTGCTGACGATCACCATCGTGGTCGGCGCCTACTTCGTCGCCGAGGGCGTCGCCACCGTCATGTACGCGCTGGAGCACCGCCGCGAATTGTCGGGACGCTGGTCGTGGCTGCTGATCGCCGGCCTGATGGACATCGTGATCGCCTTCTTCATCATCGCGGGCTTGCCGGAATCCGCGGGGTGGGCGATCGGCCTCCTCGTCGGCCTCAATCTGATGTTCGGCGGCGCGACCCTGATCGGCATGGCGTTGGCGGCGCGCAACACTTGACGCCGAACCGCGGAGGGCTTGCATTTGGGGGGTGACAGCCCCAAATCCCTGCGCTATACAGCCGCCCATGATCACATCAGCCACCAGCTATTTTTGGTACTTTAGCTACGACAGCTCGCTGGCGGCAGGAGGATCGCGCTCAATCTGAAGAATTGCAGCAAACGTCCAAAACAAGCCGCCAGACCTGGCGGCTTTTTTGTGTGCCGGCAGGTCCCGAACTCCAAAGGAGCCAGCCGTGTTGAGTACGACAGACGATCTTCGCATCAAGGAATTGAAAGAGCTCAGTACGCCCGAAGAGGTGATGCGGGAGGTCCCGCGCACCCTGACGGCGACCCGGGTGGTCATGGGCGCCCGCAACGCCGTCCACGCGATCCTGAACGGCACCGATGACCGCCTGCTGGTCGTCGTCGGCCCCTGCTCCATCCACGATCCCGCGGCGGCCGTCGATTACGCCGAGCGCCTCGCCAGCCTGCGCGAACAGTTCGCCGACCGCCTCGAGATCGTGATGCGGGTCTATTTCGAGAAGCCCCGCACCACCGTCGGCTGGAAGGGGCTGATCAACGATCCCGATCTCGACGGCAGCTTCGACATCAACAAGGGCCTGCGGCTCGCCCGCAACGTGCTGTCGGCAGTGAACAATCTCGGCCTGCCGGCCAGCACCGAATTCCTCGACATGACGACGCCGCAATACATCGCCGATCTGGTCTCCTGGGCCGCGATCGGCGCGCGCACCACCGAGAGCCAGATCCATCGCGAGCTGGCTTCCGGCCTGTCCTGCCCGGTCGGCTTCAAGAACAGCACCGACGGCGGCGTGCGGATCGCGGCGGACGCGGTGAAGTCGGCCTCGCACCCGCATCATTTCATGGCGGTCACCAAGGGCGGCCGTTCGGCGATCGCCGCCACCAGCGGCAATGAAGACTGCCACGTCATCCTGCGTGGAGGCCGGGCGCCGAACTATGATGCCGCGAGCGTCGATGCTGCCGCCGCCGAGCTCGGCCGCGCCGGTGTCGCAGCGCGGCTGATGATCGACGCCAGCCACGCTAACAGCAGCAAGAAGCCGGAGAACCAGCCGGCGGTTGCCGCCGACATCGCGCGCCAGGTCGCAGGCGGCGAACAGCGCATCATCGGCGTGATGATCGAGAGCAACCTTGTTGCGGGACGCCAGGACGTCGTGCCGGGCAAGGCGCTGACCTACGGCCAGAGCATCACGGATGGCTGCATCGACCTCGGGACGACGGCAGACGTGTTGAAGCAGCTGGCCGATGCTGTCGACGCAAGGCGCAGGGTACAGCGTGACGGCCTGCAGGAGCGTTCGGCCTGACGCGGCCGAATGGATTGAGCGTTGCCGGCGGGGCGGATATCGCGCCTCGCCGGTCAGCTGCGTGGGTTAGCAACCGCGGCAGATGCTCTTGATCTTCCTGTCGAGCGCCGCGTCTTCCTTGTTGGCCTGACTGTTCGGATCGCTGATATTCTTCTCACTGCCAACGTCGCCGCGGCGCGGCTGACGATGTCCGATCGGCGCCTCCGGGACCGTCCCGCCCTTCTGCATGGAGGACGATCCGCCCTGTTGCTGCGCCCATGCCGGGGACGTGCCAAGCTGGGGCGCTCCGGCCGCAACCATCATCAGAGCCATCAACAAAACTGTCTTCCGCATCTCGCGTCTCCGCTTCTCAACCCTATCGCGCCCGTTCCGGCACCTCGACGGTAGCACAGTTGCGTCGCCCCTGCGCTGCGCAATCCTGTACCTTCCGTATATCGGCCATCGTGCCAAGGAGCCAGATTCCCGCGGCGACCAGCACCACAAAGAAGCCGAACATCACAGCATTTTCGATGCTGCGGTTGCCCCCGTCCTCGGGCGGCTCCTGCCGTCCGTCCCCGGCCCCGCTCATCGCCGCCTCAGGATTGCGGCGGGTAAAAATGAACGTCGCCGCAATAATCGACGATACGGTAGCGCCGTTCCATCGGATCTTCACGTTCGCGGGAAGCCGGCTGCGACAAATAGCTCGGGCCGATCGGCGCCTTGCCGTGGCCGCCGGGGATGTCGAGCACATAATCCGGCTGACAAAGTCCGGACACACGCCCGCGCAACGCCCGCATCAGTTCCTGCCCGGCTTCGATCGTGGTGCGCAAATGCGCTGTGCCGGGCGCAAGGTCGCCGTGATGCAGATAATAGGGCTTGATCCTGCACTCGACGAAGCCGCGCATCAGCGCCTCGAGCGTCGCAGCATCGTCATTGATGCCGCGCAGCAGGACGGACTGGCTCACCAAGGGAATGCCCGCGTCGGCAAGGCGCGCGCACGCCGCGCGGGCAGTGTTGCTCAGCTCACGCGGATGGTTGGCGTGGATCGCAATCCAGGTCGTCGCGCCTTCGACCCGAAGTGCCGCGATCATCTCGGGATTGATACGGCCCGGATCGGCGATCGGAACACGGGTGTGGAGGCGAACGATCTTCACATGATCGATATCGGCGAGATCGGCCATGATCTCGCTCAGCCTGCGCGGCGACAGCATCAGGGGATCGCCGCCGGTCAGGATAACTTCCCAGATCTCCGGATGGCTGCGGATGTAATCCAGCGCCGCGCGGTAGGCGTCACCGGACAAGGCCGAGGCCTTTCCCGGCCCAACCATTTCGCGCCGGAAACAGAACCGGCAATACACCGCGCAGACATGGACGAGCTTGAACAACACCCGATCGGGATAGCGATGCACGATTCCGGCGACCGGCGAATGCGCATCGTCGCCGATCGGATCGGCGTTCTCGCCCGGCTGCTCGACGAGTTCGTCGGCGCTCGGGATGAACTGCCGCGCGATCGGGTCGGCGGGATCGGCCGGATCAATCAGCGCGGCGAGCTCCGGCGTCACCGCGACCGCGTAGCGCGCAGCGACCCGCTCGAGCTCGGCCAGTGCTGCGACCGGCGCGAGCCCGGCATCGACCAGCTCGCGCGGCTGTCGCAGCGTCGCCGCCAGTTTTGGATCGATCCTGTTCATGTCTCTCCCGCAGGCGGTGTCCAGACCACCTGATCAATTCGTGGCGCGCCGCTGGCCAGCATTACCAGCCGGTCGAAGCCGAGCGCGACGCCGCTGGCCTCCGGCATCTGGCCGACCGCGGCAAGGAAATCGTCGTCGAGCGGATAGCGCTCGCCATAACGGCGGGCCTTCTCGTCCATCGCTGCGGTGAAACGATGGCGCTGCTCGGCCGCGTCGGTCAGCTCGCCGAAGCCGTTGGCGAGCTCGACGCCGCAGGCATAGACCTCGAAACGCTCGGCGACATCAGGATCGCCGGCCTTGGTGCGCGCCAGCGCGGCCTCTGGCGAGGGATATTCGAACAGCACCGTCAGACGGCCCTGTCCCAGATGAGGCTCGACATGCTCGACCAGCACCTTGCTGAAGATATCGGACCAGGTGTCGTCATCTGCAACCCGCACCCGCGCTGCTGCAGCCGCCGCAAGCGCCTCGCGGTCGCCTTCGCCGCCTGAGATCGTCGCCAGGAGATCGATGCCGGCGAAGCGCTCGAAACCTGCCGCGACCGTCAGCAGCTCCGGCTCGGCAAAGGGATCGGCCATCCTGCCACGGAATGAAAACCGCCCGATCCCGGTCGCCTGCGCCGCATGGGCGATCACGACGATCGTGTCGGCCATGATGGCGTCATAGCCGGCATTGGCGCGGTACCATTCCAGCATGGTGAATTCGGGCAGATGCAGGTCGCCGCGCTCGCGGTCGCGGAACACCCGCGCGAACTCGTAAATCTTCGGCTCGCCGGCCGCGAGCAGCTTCTTGCAGGCGAACTCCGGCGAGGTGCGCAGATAGCGCGGCGCATGTGAGCCATCGGCGTGCCTGAGCTCGGTGCGGGGGGCGTGCAGATGGGTCTCGTTGCCCGGCGAGATCTGCAGGATCGCGGTCTCGACCTCGGCAAATCCCTGCTCCTCGAACCAGGCGCGCACCGCTCGCGTGATCGCCGTCCGCGCCTGCAAGAACGGCCTGCGGTCGGCATAGCGCTGCGGCGTCCACCAGGGCGACGGCCGGTCATGAGCTGTCATCGCCAGAGCATCCTCATGGATTCAACATCAACGAGCCGCCATCCGCACTCAACAGTCCTGCGCAACCGATTGATTCCACACAAGTTCATAAGCCTACACAGCCTGAGCCTCCGCGCAACGCAGCGAGGCTGATCCCTTCTTGTCGAAAGACGTGCACCTTGTCCATGCGCGCGCGTGGCTGAACCTGAACGACGGCTCACCCGTCCCATCCGCAGATTCGCTGAAACGGATGAGCCCCATGGCCGGTTGGTTACGCGGAACAGCCCTGCGTGTGTGTCTCGGCCTTGTCTGATCAAGGGGCTCGAGGACAACTACGCCTCGATGCGCCAGCACTGGCCCGCTAACCGTGATCGGCCTGTCGTTCGACATCCAGGGGGAGGAAACGCCGTTCCCCTGGGTCGAGGATTGGCGTTGCCTCTACGATCTGAAAACCGGGACATTCTCGGTTCCCGCGAGCTTTGCCGAGCACAACCGGACCGCACTGAAAACGCCCGATCCGGCCCCAAAATAGGGCCGATTGGGACGACCGGGACGGTTGGCAACCTTGCGAATCCGGCCGCAAAAGACTGGCATCTCAGGGACAAATCAGTATGTTGCAGCCCGAAATCGCCGCCATGGCCGAGGGGCTGCCGATCCGGTTGGCGCCCTTAGGCTCTCAAATTCAGGAAAACACCTTTGAAAGTCATCGCCAGTTCCATCCGCAAGGGCAACGTCATCGAGCAGGACGGCAAGCTCTATGTGGTCCTGTCCGCCGAGAACATTCATCCCGGCAAGGGCACCCCGGTCAGCCAGATCGAAATGCGCCGCATCGGCGACGGCGTGAAGGTCTCGGAGCGCTACAAGACCACCGACCAGGTCGAGAAGGCCACCGTCGAGGACCACAACTACAACTACCTCTATGAAGATGGCGACGGCTTCCACTTCATGAACAACGACAACTACGACCAGGTCCAGGTCTCCAAGGAGATCGTCGGCTCGTCCGCGCCGTATCTGCAGGAGAACATGACCGTGAAGCTCTCGATGCACGAGGGCAACCCGGTCGCGATCCAGCTGCCGCAGCGCGTGACGCTGGAAGTGGTCGAGACCGAGCCCGTGACCAAGGGCCAGACCGCCTCCTCGTCCTACAAGCCGGCCATGCTGTCCAACGGCCTGCGCACCGGCGTGCCGCCGCACATCACCACGGGCACGCGCATCGTGGTCATGACCGAAGACGGTTCCTACGTCGAACGCGCCAAGGACTAGGCGCTGACGCGCGGTGGGATTTGAAATGAATCGTCACCGCGCCTCAACTTGTTGGTTAAGCGTCAACTTTACCGAAAACGGCTACACACTTTTCCGGAACTTGCTTTAGTCTCTCGGGCGATCAGACATGAGCCCGGGGTGTGCAGTGAACAGGAAGGTGGTCAGCTTCGTCAGTTGCTGGCTGGCAGCCCTGCTCTCGCCTCTTCCCCGCGCCCATGCCGACGAATTCCGAACGCCATCGATCTCGGCCATGCGGGTCGAATGGCGTGCCGTGCTCGACCAGCTGCGGCAAGAGATCGGCAGCCGCCCGGCCATCGCCGCCGGCTTCACTTTCGCCGGCCAGCGCCGCGTCGCCGCCACCGATCCGCGGGCGACGCCTGCGCTGGTGCAGTTGAACGCGGTGACAGCGCCGCTGTTTCCCGGCATCGCGCAGAGCCCGATCCCGGTGCTGCTGCCGTTCGACCCCGCAAGCTATCTCGACGCGCGGCAAAACAGTGCGCCGGACAGCCTGTCGATCGCGCGCTACCAGGCCGATTTCCGCGCGGTCGATTTCTTCCATGCCGGTGCGTCGGGCTACGATGCCGTGTTCTCGCTCGACCCCGGCGCCGGCGACGGCCTGCCGCAGCGGACATTTGCAAAGCCGGTCGAGGTGCAGATTTCCGGCTCGATCCTGGTCTACGACCTCGCCGACCGGCTCGGCGGCAAGGGCGAGCCGGTCAAGACGCTGGCCGCGCAGTTTCCGGACCTGCGCCGCTTCATTCGCGAGGGCTATGTCCGCTACGCCTTCACCCGCTTCGGGATTCCCTATGTCCTGTCGATCCAGTGCCTCGACAGCGCGCCGCGGCCGAAGCGGCTGGCCTGCCGCGAGGCCTATCCGGTCGCCGAGCGATTTCTGAAGGCCTTGCGCATCGCCGGCGGCCAGCCGTCACGGCCGCGCAGCGACGTCGCCTCCGACATCGCCGAGCGGCCGGCCGTGCAATCCGCCGACTTCACCTACCACCCGAGCGGCGACATCGTCGCGGGCAGCGGCGGCCGCAGGCAACAAGGCGGCCACGCCGACTTCACCGTCTATTCGCAGATCCGCTTTCCGCTCGAGAAGGCGCCGGCCTTCGCGCACTCGCAATCCTTCGCCAAGCGCAAACCCGGCGCGGCCATCGACACGTATCCCTGGCAAGACAATTTCTGCGAGGCGCGCAGCTTCGAGGTCGGCCAATGCGCCAGCGGCTACGGCCATCAGGGCCAGGACATCCGCCCCGGCGCGTGTCCGGCCGACAGCAAGGATGGTTGCGATCCCAAGCAGCAGGCGGTCGTTGCGGTGCGCGACAGTATCGTGATCCGCTCGGCGCAACAGCAGGCCGCGACGTTGCAGGTCAACACCCGCACCGAGCACGTCCGCTTCCGCTACATGCACATGAACCCGTCAGTGATGGATGCCGACGGCCTGCTCAACGGACGCCGCGTCAGCGAGGGCGAGAAGATCGGCGTGGTCTCGAACTATCTCGACCACCCCAACGGCACATCGCGGCATCTGCATTTCGACGTCCAGCTGTTCACGCGCGATGGCTGGCTGTGGGTCAATCCCTACACCACGCTGGTGTCGGCCTATGAGAGGCTGATCCGCGGCCGCGGCCGCGAGATCGGACCGGAGCCCGGGCTTGCAGCCGCCGTGGCCCATGCCCTGCCCGACGACGTCTTGCATCGCATCGACACCCAGGAAGGCGGCGGCAATTAGAGTGTTGTCGAGCGAAAGGGACACCGGTTCGGGGCGCACTGCCAAAATATCGAAAAACAACCCCATGCAAAGTAGCCGGCGGCTGCCATCGTTCGACACGACAACTTGACACGCCGGGCAAATCAGCGGCACTATTCCATTATTCCGAAATTGTGCAACGCCCACCGCAGGTTCCATTCGGAATCGCATCGATGCGCGCCATGTCGCGGCGACAATTGCCAGCTTGAATGATCATGATGGAAGCAGCAAACCGCGGGAACCTGTCCCGCTTTGACCATCGGACGCAAGTCCCTATCAGATGCCCATTCAGGCCGGACCACAAACAAGCATGCTTTCGACCTTCAGCTGGTTTTTTCTCTCGGTGAAGGGCCGCATCAGTCGGCAGGAATTCAGCCTGGGGTTTTTCGGCCTCGTGCTGGTCGACATGCTCGTCATTCGCATCGGCGTAAGGCTCGACCCCGGTCCACGGTATTACGACAGCAGCCCGCCCGCCGACGACCTGTCCGTCCTGCGTTTGCTGCTCATGCTGTCATTGTGGCCGTTCGCGGCGATCCTAGTGAAGCGGCTGCACGACCTCAACGTGTCGGGCTGGTGGGCGCTGACGATCCTCGCCATTCCCCACCTCGCCGCCGCGCTGCACGTCAAATACTGGATCCCCTATCTGGCGCTCGTCGCAACGCTGAGCGTGCTGCCGGGATCGAAGGGTGATAACCGGTTCGGCCGCGATCCGCTGGCGCGCGCCGGCATCTAAAGCGCGATAAGATCAGGTTGAATCGTCATCGCGCTCTAGCTCGTCGTTTAAGCATGATCTTTCCGGAAAACCGCTTCGCACTTTTCCGGATCATGCTCTAGCGCCCTCCGCCGTAGTTGCGATCAGTCGATCTCCATCGCAGCCAACGTCTCCTTGACGCGCCTCTGAGCGTCCGCGGGCAGCGGCAATATCGGACGTGGAGGCTCGGCCGTGCAGACCCCTCTGAGATTGGCAAGTGCGTAGACAACACGCAGACTGGAATATGTCCTGAACAGATCCCAAATCGGCTGCAGACGCGCGTTGAGCTCTCGCGCCCGGGCCGCATCGCCGCTCGTCGCAGCGCGAACGATGTCCACGCAGACCTTCGGGAAGATTCCTGCGAGAACGCTGTACCAGGTGTCTCCGCCCGCCAGCAGCGCCTCGGTGCAATTCCAGTCGGCGCTGTAACCCAGCGCAACGCCGTCCGGAACCACAGCCCGCAATTCCCTGAGATGGCCCGCCACGGTCGAAGCATCCAGCGCCGGACTTTTCACCGCGACGATTCCCTCGACCAGGCTCAGACGGCCGATGAGGGCCGGCGTGAATTGAAAATGAGTCGTTCCGGGATTGTCATAGATGCAGATCGGCAATCCGCTCTCGCGGGCCACGGTTTGAAAATGCTCAAAGACCTCGTCATCGGTCAGCGGCGTATAGGAAACCGCCGCCAACAGCCCTGCCGTCGCGCCGGCATCACGCGCGTCTTGAGCCAGCCGCACCGCATCGTCGGTGCGCAGTGCGCCGATGCCAACCAGTATTGGTGTGTTGCCGTCCGCCAAGGCGGTCGCCGCCTGCACGGCGCGCCGCCGCTCATCGCGGCTGAAATACGGGTACGAGCCGGTACTGCCCAGCAGCCCGACCGAATCCACCTTCGCCGCAATCAAGGGGTCGAGCAAGGCACGGAGCGCACCCGCATCGACCCGCCCATCCCGGTTCGAAGGCGTTATCGGGAAGGCAGAGAGCCCCTTCAGACTGATCATCGATTTGTCCCTCGTCGGCAACCGTCGCCGCAACGTGTCGTGCAATCAATCGACACGCCCCGTTGCGTGCAAGGTCCAGTTTCAGGCGAACTGAGCATTAAACTGGTCCAATGCGCACGTCTTGCAGAACGAGCGCTCAACCGATCGCTACTCGAGCATCGTGGTCAGCTGCGCGCCCTCGTCGGCCACGAACACCGCGATCAGCTCCGCCGGCTCCGTGGTGCTCGCATTGGCCGAGACCATGTGGGTCGAGCCCGGCGGCTCGAAGAAGGACTGGCCGACCTTGAAAGTCTCGACCGGCCCGCCGCCGAGCTGGGAGCGGATTTCCCCCTTGGTGATGTAGGCCGTCACCGAACCGGAATGGCGGTGCGGCGGCGTGAAGCCGCCGGGACCATAGAACACGCGCACCACCGTGACACGCTTGCCCGCCACATTGGGCAGCGCGTGCGAGCTGATGACCTCGACCTTGTCGAGCGGTGACGCCGCATTGGCGCTGGCGCACAGCGGCGCGATCACAGAAGAGATCGCGTCCATCGGGGTCGGCACTGCCTTGCCGATCACGAAGGCGGAGGCCAGTCCCGCGATCACGGCCAGCGCGACCGGCCGCGGCGGACGCGCGAATGGAAGAGACGATGTCATTGCCATCGAGGTCATTGTTTTTCTCCCTGTCAGTTGCCGTTCCGTCTCGACGTTACGAAGCCGCCGCGTCCGCACGCTGCCGGCGCGGCGGCGGCGTCCAGCGATAGGCCGCGCCGAACCGGTTCCAGACATTGATCGATGCGATCGCCGAGGTCAGGTAAGTCAGCTCCTGCTCGGAGAATTCAGCGGCGGCCTGCGCATAGACCTCGTCGCTGACGCCGTTCGGCAGGGTCGTCAACGCTTCGGTCCAGGCCAGCGCGGCGCGCTCGCGCGGCGTGAACTGCGGCGCCTCGCGCCACACCACGACGAGGTTCAGCTTGTCGGCGGGCACGCCGAGGCTCTCGCCCTGCAGGATGTGATACTGCACGCAGAACGCGCAGCCATTGATCTGCGAGGCGCGCAGCTTGACGAGTTCGAGCAGCTGCTTGTCGAGGCCGGCCTTCGCCGCGAACTGGCCGAGCGCGCGCACCGCGGCGAAGACGTCGGGCGCGAGCTTCTCGAAGTCGGTGTATTCCTTGCGGGCATGTGACATTGGCCTGGCCTCGTGTTATCAGTGTAATGAGATATTATCAGAGCTCTGATATCATCGGCAAGATGCGGACATCGGCAAAGGCGACAGCACGCGACATGGCGGCAATGCAGAACCGAGGCAAATCCGGCACCGCCGAGCGGCGTCCGGTCGAAAAAGCCGCCGACCGAAGGGCCGCAGCGAATGCGGGATCGAGTACCAGCGACGTCCTGCTCGCCCCTTCCGTTCCGGCGCCGGGCGAAGGCAAGCGCGGCGAGCAGGGCTATCTTGCCTATCTGCTGCGCCAAGCCCACGCTGCCTCGCGGCTGTCGATGGAGCGCCAGCTGGGACGGCTCGGCGTCACCTCTCCGCAATTCGTCGTGCTGACGATGCTGAAAGCCTATCCGGGGCTCTCAGGCGCCGATCTGGCCCGCGTCGCGCTGCTGACGCCGCAGACCGTGAGCGTGATCATCCGCAACCTCGAGCGCGACGGCGCCATCGGCAAGACGCCGCACCCCGTCCACGGCCGGGTGCTGCAATGGACGTTGACCAGCCATGGAACCGCGCTGCTGGAGAAATGCCGGCAGATCGCCCAGGCCCAGGAACGCCGGCTTGCCGGCAGCCTCGACGCCAAATCGGAGCAAATTGTCCGGCAGTGGCTGTCAAAGACCGCGACGGATTTGCAGGATAGCTAGCGCGGACTGTAGCGGTCTTCCAAAACGTTGGGCGAGCGCCCGCGAACTCAAATGCTCAAGTGAGCTTTCTGCAGCCCTGCCAACATAGGCTTGAATTCGCCGATGCAATAGGACGGAGGTTGTCGGGCAACGTACATTTCAAAGGAGTTCGGCCATCTTGTTCGCAGGGCTTCGAGGGCAGCGCTGGCCTCCTCCACCCGGCCGAGCTGACCCTGCGCGGCAGCCAGCCAGCGATACGCATACGGATGCTGTGGGAACCGCTGTGTTGTGTGCTTCGCTATTCGCGCCGCCTCCTCATAGTCGCCATCGAGGTAGTGTGAGGTCGCAAGTTGTGTGAGCCGCACGGGCCGGACCGGATCATTTGGGCTTAGCCGCAAGAACATGCGTATCGAATTCCGTCCCTGAGCGCGGTGGCCGGCCGCGATGTACGCAGCGCCTCTCACGCCGAGCGCACTCGCGCAATCCGGTTTCACCGCCAGCACGGTCTCGGCCTCTTCGATGGCGCTCTCGACATCGCCATTGAGGAAACTCAGTAACGCGAGGCGCGCCCGGGGCTCGGGATCGGCGTCATCAAGTGCAATTGCTCGCATCACGAGCGGCCGCGCGAGCTCGCATCCGGCGGCGACTGTGACCTTGCTATAGATGGATGCTGCCATCATGTGCGCCCACGCCAGCGCGGAATGAGCCGATGAGAAGTGCGGGTCGAGATCGACCGACTGCTGGAAAAGATGCTGCGCGGCATCGATTGCATTCGAGTTGCACCCCGACATGTGCCAGATGCCGAGCTGGTACGCCTCCCACGCTCCGAGGTCGTCCGGTTTGGTACCGAGCGCGCGCGATAGCTCGCGGGCGAGGATCTCGGCTGCCGCGCCGCGCGCGATGGCGTCGGCGATCAAGCGTTGGCTTCTAAGCCCGTCGGCACCGCTTGTATCGTATCTCTCGCCCCAAATGTTGACGCCGCTCCAGGTCTCCACCACCTCGGCCGAGACCCGGCATCGCCCGCTGATGTGGTGGTTGACGCTTCCACGGAGCCTATAACGGCAGTCCTGCGCGCGAGGTGCTGCGATTGCCGGCGTCCCGACGAAATTCTGTTCTCCTTCCACAGCAGCCGCGACCTTCAGCCAGCGCCTTCTCGTCAGCTCGATACGCACCTGCTCCGACACCAACTCTCCTAGCGCCACGGAACCGCGATCCGGATAGGTGTGCGTGAAGGCGAAAACGCAGATCGATGGCCCGTCCGTTTCTCCTCGTGGCGATCCGCGAGAGGCGACAAGTCCGGTTGGTGATCGGTCGTTCGGCGACGCGCGGATTTCCTCAACTTGCCCGACAAACCGGACACCACGCCGCGCGAGGGTCTTGATGTATTTCTGCTTCCGTCCACTGTCGCCGATAGCGGTACGGGCCACGTAAACCCGTGTGGTCAGAGCCGCATCGGAAACGGCGCGACCGCCCCAAATGGCGTTGATGAGTTCGTCCTTGCTGACCATTCGCTCGCGATGGCGGATCAGGTAGACGAGTAGATCGAAAACCTGTGGTGCCAGGACGACAAGGTTCGGGCCCCGCATCAGCTCCCTACTGTCGGGGGACAGAACGCAATTCCCGAAGCGGTACCGCATGGAAGCCCGTCGCCTGTTCGGACTCGAAGCGAGACAGCTTAGCAGGCCACAGGGCTTTGTCAGAAAAAAATCAGGGAATGATCAAGCGCGGCCGGACGGTTGCGCTTAGCTTGCCCTCGTACCCCAGCCCATTGGAGGGGACGATGGCCAAAAGAGCAATGCACATTCTTGGGGTTGCCATGGCGTCGGCGATCGTGAGCTGTTCCATTCATGACGGCGCAGGCGCCCAGGAGCGTCCGTCGATATCCGCAAAAGCCACGCCCGCCATCGTCGGTACGTGGCGTGTCACCTTTACCCGACCGCCCTCCCGAGGGTATGCGCTGGTGACGTTCACTTCCGATGGCACGTCGGTCCGAACGACCGATCGATCGCCGGTGATGAGCCCCTCTCACGGCGCCTGGGTGCAGACCGGCGAACGCGAATTCCAGGCGACTTGGCACGCCTTCAAGTTCGATGCCGGCGGGAAGCACATCGGCAACCAACGAGCTGTCTTTCGCGTCGCGATCAGCGCGGATGGCAATTCGCTTTCCGGCGTCGGCGTCGGCACGACCTATACACTGGAGGGTCAATTGATCGACGCAGAGACCGCCGAGGGTCCCTTTGAGGGAACCCGTATCTCTATTGTCGAACACTATACCAAGTGACGTCGCGCTCCGTTGCCGCGATGCCTGCGCTGCGTGACTGAGCGGACGCTCGACGGCGCATCCCCTGTGTGGATCCTGCCGATTTCTTGCGGCATCATGGGTTTTGGCCCATCCGGGAAGCGCCGCTAGACTGGACGTATGAAACAGCCTGATTCTCCAAAATCCCCTGCCCGCCGCGCCGTTCTGAAAGCGGGGCTCGCGGCGGGCGTGGTGCTGGCCAATCCGCTCGCCGCGCTGGCGGCCGCCCCGCCGGGCTTCGACCAGTGGCGCGACAATTTTCGCGCCCGCGCGCTCGCAAAAGGCATCTCGGAGGCGACGTGGAATCGCTGCATGGGGCGGATTGAGCCCGACATGAGCGTTTTCAGGCAGATGCGCAACCAGCCTGAATTCCACGAGCAGATCTGGCAGTACATCAATCGCCGCGTCTCCGACTGGCGCATCATCCACGGCCGCGAGGCGCTGAAGAAGAACGAGGCGCTGTTCGGCCGGATCGAACGCGACTTCGGCGTCGAGCGCGGCACGCTGCTCGCGCTGTGGGGCGTCGAATCCGCCTATGGCGATCCGCTGGTGCAGCAGAACCACATGACGCCAGTGTTTCCCTCGCTGGCGGCGCTCGCCTGGAACGAGCCGCGCCGCAAGGCCTATTGGGAGACCGAACTGATCAACGCGATGAAGATCGTGCAGCGCGGCTGGAGCACGCCTCAGGAAATGAACGGCTCCTGGGCCGGCGCGATGGGTCATTCGCAGTGGATGCCGGAAGTCTGGCTCAATGTCGGCTTCGACTATGACGGCGACGGCAAGGTCTCGCCGTTCGGCCGGCCCGACGACGCGCTGGGCTCGACCGCGAAATATCTCGTCAACCGCGGCAAGTGGCACCGCGGCGAGCATTGGGGCTACGAGGTCCGCGCGCCCGGCGGCGGCGCCAGCGGCAGCCGCACCTATGCGGCCTGGGCCAGCGCCGGCGTCGTCAGAGCCGACGGCCAGCCGTTTCCGCAGCCGAACGCATCAGCGCAACTGTGGATCCCGGTCGCCGGTGGCCCGGCCTTCCTGCTCGGTCCGAACTTCAATTCGGTGAAGAGCTACAACCCATCCATGAACTACGCGCTGGCGATCTGCCATCTCGGCGATCGCTGCCTCGGCGGGCCGCCCTTCATCCAACCCTTCCCGGGCTCGGAGCGCGCGCTGACGCTCGCCGAGGTGCAGGAGATGCAGACGCGGCTGACCAAGGCCGGCTTCGACACCGGCGGCACCGACGGCCGCGTCGGCAACGACACCATGAAGGCGATCAAGGATTTTCAGATCAAGATGGGCCTGTTGCCCGCCGACGGTTACGGCGGGCTCAAGGTGTTGGCGCGGTTACGGCAAGGCGGCTAAAGCGCGATGAGATTAGGTTGAATCGTCATCGCGCTTTAGCTCTTTGTTTGAGCATGATCTTTTCGGAAAACCGCTTCGCACTTTTCCGGATCATGCTTTAGGCATCATGCGATCTGCGTAGCCCGGGTGAGCGAAAGCGATACCCGGGGACGCATTTCCCGCATATCGCTCCGCTCATGCGAGCTACGACAGTTCGCTCCTATCGGCTCGCAGGCTGCCGCACCACGCCGCCGGCATTCATGCCGCCATCGATCACAAGCTCGCTGCCTGTGACGTAACGCGACGCGTCCGAAGCGAGATAGAGCACGCCCTGGGCGATCTCGATGGCCTGGCCGGCGCGTCCGAGTGGCGTGGCGAACCTTGCCCGCTCCTCCGGATCGATCGGCGCGTTCTGGCCGGCACCGGTCGCGCCGGTCGGGATCTTGCCCCAGATCGGCGTGTCGATGATGCCGGGATGCACCGAGTTCACGCGGATGCCGTCGTTCACCTGCGCGCACTCCATCGCGATCGACTTGGCGAACAACCGGACCGCGCCCTTCGTGGCGCTGTAGCCGGAAAGGGTCGCTGCGCCGCGCAGGCCGGCCAGCGACGACATCATGATGATGGAGCCGCCGCCATGCTTGCGCATCAGCGGCAGCGAGTGCTTCACCGACAAGAATACGCCGTCGATATTGATGGCGGTCTGGCGACGCCAGTCCGCGAGCGACATCTCGACAATCGAGGGCGCTCCGATGCCGATGCCGGCATTCGAGACCATGATATCGAGGCGACCATGGCGTTTGCCGATCTCACTGATGATCTCGATCCAGCGCTCCTCGCTGGTAACGTCCTGCGGCAAGAAGGTCACGTTCCGCCCGGCCTTGGTGAGCCGCGCGGCGAGCTCGGGTCCCCTCAACTCATCGATATCGGTCGCAATAACGGTCGCGCCTTCCTGCGCGAGCAATTCGACGATGGCCTCGCCAATGCCCGATGCGCCGCCGGTCACCAGCGCGACCTTGCCTTCAACCTGTCCTGACATGTCCTCTCCCAACGTTTCTTATCGGATCACCGTCGGGCCCTGATCCGGCACCGCGACGTCGAGGACACGGAATTGCACACGTTCGGTGCCTTGCCAACGGTCGACCGCAAGAGAGCCCGCCACGTGCAATTGCTGGCCGCGATTTTGCGTCAAGGCGCTGCCGAGCTTCTGTCCGACGGAACGGAATGCGATACCGTTGACGATCGAGCCATCGCCGGACTTGAAGCGCAGCCGCAGATGCGCCTGCCCGACCTCGTCGGCATAGACCAGCTGATGCGACGGCAGCGCGATCACCGGCTCCGGATTGGCGCTGCCGAACGGGCCAGCGCGATTGAGTGTCCCGGCGAACTCCGGCGTCACCGCGCGCGCGCTCACGGCGCCATCGATGAACAGCTCGTTCTCGTGGCGCGAATTGGCGACGTCGGCCGCCAGCGCGCTCTCCATGTAAGCGCGGAATTCGGCGAGCTTCTCCTTGCGCAGCGTGACGCCGGCCGCCATCGCGTGCCCGCCGCCCTTCATCAGAAGGCCGTCGTGCACCGCCTGCCGCACCGCCTTGCCGAGATCGACGCCGCCGATCGAGCGGCCCGATCCGGTGCCGATGCCGCCGGGCTCCAGCGCGATCGCAAACGCGGGACGCGCGAACTTCTCCTTCAGCCGCGCCGCGACCAGCCCAACCACGCCGGGATGCCAGCCTTCCGCCGCGGTGACGATGACAGCGCCCTTGTCCTCGAGCCCGAGCGAGGCCAGCGCCTCGGCCTCGGCCTGCGCCTCGGCCGCCTGCTCGATCACGCGCCGCTCGGCATTGAGGCGATCGAGCTCGGCCGCGATCCGCGCAGCTTCTGAGATATCGCCTTCGAGCAATAGCCGCACGCCGAGATCGGCGCGCCCGATGCGCCCGCCGGCATTGATGCGCGGTCCCAGCATGAAGCCGAGATGCCAGGCCTCCGGCGGGCCGTTCAGCCGCGCGACGTCCATCAACGCGGTGTGGCCGACATGATCGCGGCGTCGCATCGCGATCAGGCCCTTGGCGACGAAGGCCCGGTTGAGCCCGATCAGCGGCGCGACGTCGGCGACGGTGCCGAGCGCGACGTGATGCAGCACGCTGAGCAGGTCCGGCTCCGGCATCTCGCCGGTCCAGAAGCCGCGCTGGCGCAGCTCGCGATTCACCGCGACCAAGGTCACCAGCACGAGGCCGACCGCTGCAAGATGGCCGAGCCCCGAGAGATCGTCGGGCCGGTTCGGATTCACCAGTGCGTCGACCTCGGGCAACACATCGCCGGTCTGGTGATGATCGATCACGACGACCGACATGCCGAGCTTCCTGGCTTCCGCCAGCGGCTCGATGCTGGTGGTGCCGCAATCGACCGTGACGAGCAGCGTCGCGCCCTTCGCCGCCAGCGCGCGCACGGCGTCGACGTTCGGTCCGTAGCCTTCGAAAATGCGGTCGGGAATGTGGATCAGCGGGTCCAGCCCGCAGTGGCGCAGATGCCAGGTCAGCAGCGCGGCCGAAGTCGCACCGTCGACATCATAGTCGCCGAAGATCGCAACCTTCTCGCCGCGCACCGCGGCATCCGCGATGCGCTTGGCGGCATGCTCCATCTCGGTGACCGTGTGAGGATCCGGCATCAGCTTGCGGATGGTCGGGTCGAGAAAGTCGGGAACCTCGTCGATCCCGACGTCGCGCCCCGCCAGCACGCGCGCCAGCATTTCCGGCAATTGATAGCGCTGCACGATCGCGAGCGCCCGCGCCGCCCCGCGCGCATCCAGCCGGTCGCGCCAGAGTTTTCCGGTCAGCGACCGCGTCACGCCGAGGAACGCCTGTGGCGCCTCGACGGGCAGTGCGGATGCGTGCAGCGTCATGAGCCCTTCCCAATCAGGCAGGAATCGTAACGCTTCGATGATTTGTGGACCAGTTCTAGCAGCCCATTCGGCTGGCGATTTCCCCGAAATCCTTGGCCACGATGTCCCACTCGCCAGTGGCCTCGAAATCGTACTTCTGCAGCGGACCGTATTCGGTCGGACGCGCCACGAAGGCGGTCTTCAGGCCGAGCTTCTGCGCGTGCTTCAGGTCGTAATTGTGCGCGGCGACCATCATCACCTGCTCCGGCGGCAGGCAGAGCAGCTTCGCGGCGCCGAGATAGGTTTCCGGATCGGGCTTGTAGTGCTCGAACAGTTCGGCCGACATCACGAGATCCCACGGCAGGCCCGCGAACTTCGCCATGTTGGTGAGCAACGCGACGTTGCCGTTGGACAGCGGTGAGATGATGTATTTGGTCTTCAGCCGGGTCAGACCGGCGACGCTGTCGGGCCACGCGTGCAGGCGATGCCAGCCCAGCGTCAGATGCTGCAAATCGGCCTCACTCAGCCCCTTGATGTCGAACTGCGCGACGAGTTTTTCCAGCGAGCGGCGGTGCAATACGTCCAGGATGACGTAGCCGTTCTGCGGGTTCTTGCGCACCTCGTCCATCGAGGCCGCATAGACCGCGCGCCAGCCATCGACCAGCGCGGTCCAATCGGCCTTGATACCGCGCGTCTCGCCCCATTTGGTGAAGTCGTCGATCAGGCTGGTGCGCCAGTCCACCACGGTCCCGAACACGTCGAATACCAGCGCCTTGACCCCGGACAGATCGGACATGCGCGTCTCCCTTTTTCTTGTTGTTGTTTATCCCGTCGTTCCGGGATGGTGCGTAGCACCAGACCCGGAACCTCGAGATTCCCCGATGCGCAATTGCGCATCTGTGGTTCGTTCTTCGGACGCCCCGGAAATGACGTTGCCTAGTCCAGGTGGAATTTCTCGAGCTGCCGATGCTCCGCCTTGATGTAGCGCACGGTGCCGGTGACCGAGCGCATCACGACCGTCTCGGTCTCGATTACGTCCTTCTTGAACTTCACGCCGGTCAGCAGCGAGCCGGTGGTGACGCCGGTGGCGGCGAACAGGCAGTCGCCCTTGGCCATGTCCTCGATGCCGTAGATCATCTTCGGATCGGTGACGCCCATCTTGTGCGCGCGCTCGCGCTTCTCCTCGGTGTCCAGGATCAGGCGGCACTGCATCTGGCCGCCGATGCAGCGCAGCGCGACTGCCGCGAGCACGCCCTCGGGGGCGCCGCCGGTGCCGATATACATGTCGACGCCGGTCTCATCGGGTTTGGCACAGTGAATGACGCCGGCGACGTCGCCGTCGGTGATCAGCTGCACGGCAGCGCCGGTTGAACGCACGCTGTTGATGATGTCGGCATGGCGCGGACGGTCGAGCACCAGCACGTTGATTGCGCTGGGGTCGACGCCCTTGGCCTTGGCGAGCCGGCGGACGTTGTCGGCCGGCGGCGCGTCGAGCTCGATCACATTCTTGGCGTAGCCCGGGCCGATCGCGATCTTCTGCATGTAGACGTCGGGCGCGTGCAGCAGCGTGCCGCCGTCGGCCATCGCCATCGTGGCGATCGAGCCCGGCATGTTCTTGGCGCACAGCGTGGTGCCTTCGAGCGGGTCGACCGCGATGTCGACCTTGGGGCCGGCATTGAGGCCGACCTTCTCGCCGATGAACAGCATCGGCGCCTCGTCGCGCTCGCCCTCGCCGATCACGATGGTGCCCTCGATCGGCAGCTTGTTGAGCTCGCGCCGCATCGCGTCGACCGCGGCCTTGTCGGCGGCCTTCTCCTGGCCATGGCCGCGCAGCCGCGCGGCCGACACTGCCGCGCGCTCCGTCACGCGCACGATTTCGAGCGTCAGGATGCGCTCGAGCAGCATCTGCGGCGGAACGGAAATATGGGTCGACATCGGCGTACTCCTTAAGCCTCGGGGACAGGCCAGCCTGCCCGCATCAATCGTCTCACGCCCGACCCGTTCAGGCCATGCGCTAGTTTTTCTCGATCCGGATCACCTGCGGCCGGCCGCTGATGACCTTATCGCGCTGCACTGCGGCCAATGCACGATGCACGGCATCCTCGCTGGTCGCATAGGTAATCAGAATGACCGGGACCGGTGAAGGTTTTTTGGCCGCGCCGTTCACATCGACGCCATCCGGGTGCCGTTGCACGATGGATTCCAGAGATATCTTCTGTTCCGCCAGCCGGGTGGCGATTGTTGCGGCAGTGCCTGCAAGATCGCGCGCCATCAGGCGGATATAATAGCCACCTTCATGGCGTTCCATCGGCGCCTTGGTGGTGTCGCGCAACCGATCCACCGGGCGTCCGAACGGCTTGGCACGGATGCCGCGGGCGACGTCGGCGATGTCGGCGACCACGGCCGAAGCCGTCGCGCCGCCGCCGGCGCCGGGTCCAACCAGCGTGATCGGCGGAATCCCCTCGCCGTCGATCGCGACCGCATTGGTGACGCCCATCACCTGCGCGATCGAGGATGATTTCGGCACCATGGTCGGGTGCACGCGCTGCTCAATGCCCTTTGCCGTGCGCACGGCAACGCCGAGCAGCTTGACGCGGTAACCGAGTTCCGCGGCGGCCTTGAGGTCTTCCGGCGTGATCGAGGAGATGCCTTCGACATAAACAGCGCTTTCCGCGACCTTGGTTCCGAAGGCGAGGCTCGCCAGGATTGCAAGCTTCTGCGCAGTGTCGTGACCATCGACGTCGAACGACGGGTTGGCTTCGGCATAGCCGAGCCGCTGGGCGTCCTTCAGACACTCCTCGAACGACAGGCCCTCCTGCTCCATCCGGGTCAGGATGTAATTGCAGGTGCCGTTGAGGATGCCGTAGACGCGGTTGACGCTGGTGCCCGCGAGGCCCTCGCGCAGCGTCTTGATGACCGGGATCGCCGCACCGACCGCCGCCTCGAAATTCAGCGCGCCGCCGTGCTTCTCGGCAGAAGCGGCGAGACGCAGTCCATGCTTGGCGATCAGCGCCTTGTTGGCGGTGACGACCGACTTGCCGGCCTTCAGCGCGGTCTCGATCGCGGACAGCGCGGGATCTCCGGCGCCGCCCATCAATTCGACGAAGCAGTCGATATTGGGATCTTCGGCGAGCGCCTCGGGGCTCTTCGCCCAGGCGATGCCGCGCAGGTCGAGGCCGCGCTTCTTGGCTTTCGAGCGCGCCGTGACCGCGACGACGCGAACGCCGCGCCCGCTGCGCTCGGCCAGCGCCCGTCCTTGCGTTTCGATGAGGCGGACGACATCGGCACCGACGGTGCCGAGCCCCGCTATGCCCACGTTCAGGGGTGCGACCATGGATTTAAGGAACCTGGAGATTGAGCAACCTGGAAGGATTAGCGTCGGTTGGCGAGAGGAACGACGTTGTGCAACGTTTCGATGCCGCTTTCAAGGAAGCGGCGCACGCCGCGCGCGGCCTGCCGGATGCGCTGCTCGTTCTCCACCATCGCAATGCGGACATAGCCCTCGCCATGCTCGCCGAACGCCACGCCGGGCGACACCACGACGCCGGATTTCTCCACCATCAGGGTCGCGAACTGCATGCTGCCGACCGCCTCGAACGCCTTGGGCAGCGGCGCCCAGGCGAACATCGAGGCCTGCGGCGGCGGAATGTCCCAGCCGGCGCGGCCGAATGACTCGACCAGCGCATCGCGGCGCTTGCGGTAGGTGTCGCGCATCTCGCGGATGCAGTCGTCGGGACCGTTCAGCGCCGCGGTCGCCGCCACCTGGACCGGCGTGAACGCGCCGTAATCGAGATAGGATTTGACCCGCGCCAGCGCCGCGATGATCCGCTCATTGCCGACCGCAAAGCCCATGCGCCAGCCGGCCATCGAGAACGTCTTCGACATCGAGGTGAACTCGACGGTGACGTCGATCGCGCCGGGCACCTGCAGCACCGATGGCGGCGGATTGTTCTCGTCGAAATAGACCTCGGCGTAGGCGAGATCGGACAGGATGAAGATGTCGTGCTTCTTCGCGAACGCGACGAGGTCCTTGTAGAAGTCGAGGTCGGCGACATAGGCGGTCGGGTTCGACGGATAGCAGACGATCAGCGCGATCGGCTTCGGGATCGAATGGATGATCGCCCGCTCGACCGCTTCGAAGAACTGCGGCGTCGGCTCCGAGGGCACCGAGCGGATCACGCCGCCCGCCATCAGGAAGCCGAAGGCATGGATCGGATAGCTCGGATTGGGGCACAGCACGACGTCGCCGGGCGCCGTGATCGCCTGCGCGACGTTGGCAAACCCCTCCTTCGAGCCGAGCGTCGCGACCACCTGGGTGTCGGGGTTGAGCTTGACGCCGAAGCGGCGCGCATAATAGGCGGCCTGGGCCTTGCGCAGGCCGTTGATGCCGCGCGAGGCCGAGTAGCGGTCGGTCCGCGGCTTGCCCAGCGTCTCCTTGAGCTTCTCGATCACATGCGGCGGGGTCGGCAGGTCCGGGTTCCCCATGCCCATGTCGATGATGTCGGCCCCGGCGTTGCGCGCGGCCGCCTTGGCCTGGTTGACCTTCTCAAAGACGTAAGGCGGCAGACGGCGAATGCGGTAAAAATCTTCCATGGGACCCTTGCTCCGACAACCGCGATGCCAGAATCGACCCCCCTTGGTCCAGTTTGCGGAAGCCGGCTCGGCCTCTGACAGAAATCGCACTGAATCAATGACTTAGAGCGAATTCAGGCGCACGATCTGGGGGCTGCGGCCGGATCTGCGGTTGAACTGGGTTTCTTTTAGCACGGACATCGGGCGGCGCCAGCGCTGATCGGTCGTTCGTCGGGCGCTACTTCCCGCTTTGGGCAGCCGTCGAGGCCTGCCGCGCGCGCGCGGCAATCAGCTCCTGCTCGATCTTGGCCTGGTCCGCCGGCTTGATCGTCGGATCGGCGCGGTCGGGCGGAAGATCGTGGACCGGCAGGTAGCCGCCGGCGTCCTTCTCGCGCGCCGGCGCATCGGCCGGCATCGTCATATCGGCGATCGTGCTCGAGCACCCGCTCAGCGCCACCAACGACGCGAGCAGCACTGCGGCCGCGAGCCCCCTGTTCATTCGATCGATCGGCATGCGCCGAATTGTCCCCAACAAGCTAGCGCGCACGTCGCACGTTGCCGACACGGGTCGCACTGGTACGAGCCTTGCAGCGTCCCCGCTGCGTTAATTCCGACTTCAGCGTTTCAAACCATTGTCGCCCGAAACGCTTAAAGCGGGAACACCAAAAGCGACCCCTGAGGCTTCAATATGACTAAACAAAGATTTTTTCTCGCACCGCAACAGAGCGAAACATCGGATTTTGACTGATTTCCATTGCCGCACCGCGCGATGACGCCCTCCAAACGACGCGATATTGTACCAGAGATGAGCAACGTTAGTACCGACACCCAGGCCACCCCGAAATTCAACGCCGAAGCCTTCGCCATGAACATCGCGCGGGCGATGGAGAGCAGCGGCCAGGCGCTGGCAGCCTATCTCAAGCCGCGCCAGACGGGAGAAGTCCGCGACAAGCCGCCGAATGAGCTCGGTGAGGTCATCAAGACCTTCAGCGTGATCGCCGAATACTGGCTGTCCGACAAGGAACGCGCCTCGTCGCTGCAGATGCAGCTCGGCAAGGACTATCTCGATCTCTGGGGCTCGGCGGTGCGCCGCATGGCCGGCGAAGCCGATGCCAAACCGGCGATCGCCCCGGCCCCGCGCGACAAGCGCTTCCAGGATCCGGAATGGAAGTCGAACCAGTTCTTCGACTTCATCCTGCAGCTCTATTTGCTGACCGCGAAATGGGCGCAGCAGCTGGTCCATGACGCCGACGGGATCGATCCCCACACGCGCAAGAAGGCCGAATTCTACGTCCAGCAGATCACCAACGCGCTGGCGCCGTCGAATTTCGTGCTGACCAATCCGGAGGTGCTGCGCGCCACCGTCGAGACCAATGGCGACAATCTGGTGCGCGGCATGAAGATGCTGGCCGAGGATATCGAGGCCGGCCACGGCACGCTGCGGATCCGCCAGTCTGACTCGAGCAATCTCGAGGTCGGCGTCAACATGGCGACGACGCCGGGCAAGGTGATCTTCCAGAACGAGCTGATGCAGCTGATCCAGTATTCGCCGGCGACCGAGAACGTGCTGCGCACGCCGCTGCTGATCGTGCCGCCCTGGATCAACAAGTTCTACATCCTCGATCTGCGCCCCGAGAAATCCTACGTCAAATGGTGCGTCGACCAGGGCATCACGGTGTTCGTGATCTCCTGGGTCAATCCGGACAGGGAGCTCGGCAAGAAGACCTGGGCCGACTACATGACCGAAGGCCCGCTCACGGCGATGGACGTCATCGAGAAGGTCACCGGCGAGATGAAGGTGCACACCGCCGGCTATTGCGTCGGCGGCACCCTGCTCGCCTCGACGCTCGCCTATCTCGCCGAGAAGCGCCGCCAGCGCGTGACGTCGGCGACGTTCTTTGCCGCGCAGGTCGACTTCACCCATGCCGGCGATCTCCTGGTGTTCGTCGACGAAGACCAGATCTCGGCGCTCGAACGCGACATGCAGGAATCCGGCGTGCTCGAGGGCAGCAAGATGGCGATGGCCTTCAACATGCTGCGCTCAAACGACCTGATCTGGTCGTATGTCGTGAACAATTATCTGAAGGGCCAGACGCCCTCCTCGTTCGACCTGCTGCACTGGAATTCGGACGCGACGCGGATGCCGTCGTCGAACCACTCCTACTACCTGCGCAACTGCTATCTGGAGAACCGCCTGTCGACCGGCACCATGGTGCTGGACAACACGCTGCTCGATCTGTCGAAGGTGAAGGTGCCCGTCTACAACCTCGCCGCACGCGAGGATCACATCGCGCCGGCGGAATCGGTGCTCTACGGTTCGCAGTTCTTCGGCGGCCCGGTGAGATATGTGCTGTCCGGCTCCGGCCATATCGCCGGCGTCGTCAATCCGCCCGCGTCGAAGAAGTACCAGTACTGGACCAACGACAACATCAAGGACATGAAGCTCGCCGACTGGCTGAAGGGCGCCGAGGAGCACAAGGGCTCGTGGTGGCCCGACTGGCGCGGCTGGCTGGAAAGCCATGATCCGGAGACGGTCCCGGCGCGCATGGTCGGCTCCGACGGCACGCAGGTGCTCGAGGACGCCCCGGGCAGCTATGTCCGCGTGCGCGCATAGCGTCAGGTGTTCGCGTAGCATCAAGTCTTCGCGTAGCGCCAAGTCTCCCGCTCAGCTATAAACAGACGGTCCCGACGGTCGGGAATCGAATTCACGTGAGGGGGAGACGATGACGCGCGAACTGTTCTGGCTGTCGCTGACGGTGATCCTGACCGGGCTCTTGTGGATCCCCTACATCATCAACCGCTGCCAGGTGCGCGGCCTCTCCGGCGCCATGGGCAACCCCTCGCGCAACGACAAGCCGCACGCGGAATGGGCCAACCGGCTGATGTTCGCCCATGACAACGCGGTCGAGAACCTCGTGATCTTCGCGCCGCTGGTCCTGATCCTCAACGCGGCCGACTATTCCACCAAATGGACCGTGCTCGCCTGCGCCGTCTATTTCTGGGCCCGCGTCGCCCACCTGATCGTGTACACGCTCGGCCTGCCGGTGTTCCGCACCCTGGCCTTCACGGTCGGCTTCCTAGCCCAGGCCGTGCTGGCGCTCGCGATCTTCAAGGTCGTCTGATCCAAATATTCCCCCCGGTTGCGGCGACAGCCGCGCCGGCGCGGCATCAACTAGCAGCCCTTGCGCACCACGATGTGCAGCATCGTCGCGGGCGCCTCGTCAAAGCTCTTGATCTCGCTGGTGTCGGACGAGACTTGCGTCCACGCCCCTGACGCGGCGTAGGTCGCAGCGAGCCAGTCTGCCGCGGGATAATTGTAGTAGCGGCCGATGCTGTCGCGGCCATCGCCATGGCCGATCTTGTAGCTCGCGTAGAAAACGCCACCGGGTTTCAGCGCCCGATGGATGCGGCCGAGGATGCCGGCCAATTCGTCGCGCGGCACATGCAGCAGGCAGGCGCTGGCCCAGACGCCGTCATAGGCTTCGCGGTCCTCGAGCTCATCGAACAGCATCGCCTCGACGGGATGATTGATGCGGCGCGCCGCGACCTCGGCCATCTCGGGCGACCCGTCGGTCGCACGCAGCACAAAGCCTTCGGCGAGCATGACAGCGGCATGATTGCCGGCGCCGCAACCGAGTTCGAGGATCGCGCCGCCCGGCGGCAGCAGCTTCAGAAAGCCGATCAGCCGGGTGGACGGGGCTTTCGCCCACCCGGCATAGGCCTCGGCATTGCGCCGATAGAACTGCAGCGTGGCGTCGTCCACGATCCGCGTCGCCGTCAGCTGTCGGCCAGCCCGAGCATCAGCCGCATGTTCTGGACCGCGGCACCCGAGGCGCCCTTGCCCAGATTGTCGAGCCGCGCGACCAGCACCGCCTGGTGGTGCTTGTCGCTGGCGAAGACATAGAGCTCGAGCTGGTTGGTCTCGTTGAGTGCCTCCGGCTCGAGCCGCCCGCCCTTGGCGGCCTCGTTCTGCAGCGGCATCACGGAGACATATTTGCTGCCGGCGTACCATTTCGCCAGAACCGCCTGCAAATCGGCGCCGGTCGGTTTGCCCGGCAGTGCGTCGAGTTGCAGCGGCACCGAAACCAGCATGCCCTGCCGGTAGTTGCCGACCGACGGGATGAAGATCGGCCTTCGCGTCAGATGCGAGTAGAGCTGCATCTCCGGCACGTGCTTGTGCTCGAAGCCGAGGCCGTAGAGCTCGAAGGCCGGCGCCGAGCCGTCCTCGAAGCTGGCGATCATCGACTTGCCGCCGCCTGAATAACCGCTCACCGCGTTGACGGTGACGGGATAATCCGCCGGCAGCAGGCCGGCATCGACGATCGGCCGCAGCAGCGCGATCGCGCCGGTCGGATAGCAACCCGGATTGGAGACCTTGTTCGCGTTACGGATCTTGTCGGCCTGGTCGGGCGCGAGCTCGGGGAAACCGTAAGCCCAGTCGGGCGCAACGCGATAGGCTGTCGAGGCATCGAGCACTTTCGGCGCGGCATTGCCCATTGTGTCGATCAGCGCCACGGTCTCCTTGGCGGCCTCGTCAGGCAGGCAGAGGATCACGAGATCCACCTCCTCCATCAGCGCGCGCTTGGCGCCGGCGTCCTTCCGCTTGTCCTCGGCGATGTGCTTCACCGCGACGTCGCCGATCGAGAGCAGCCGTTCCTGGATGCCGAGGCCCGTCGTGCCGGACGCGCCATCGACGAACACGGTGGCCTTGGTCGCACCGCTCTTGGTCTTTGGATTGGTGTCGGTGAGAGTCATGGCACGCTCCTTTCGAGCTCGTTCGTTTGGTTAGCAAAGACTTCCGGCCGCGCCTGCCGCATCAGATGCGCAATCTGTTGCGCGCCGGCATCCGCCTGCACGCCAAGGTGGGCTGCGACCGCCGCAAAGTCGGTCTCGGATTTGTGCTGGTTCAGCTTGAAGCTGCCCTCCACCTCTTCCACCGTCATCTCAAAGCCCACGATCGCCTTCTTCATGGCATCGAGCCGCGCGGCTGTCATCTTGCCTGACATCCACGGCTTCTTCGGCAGCAGCCGGTCCTCGAACTTCGCACTCAGCGCATCGACCTGAAGCGCAAGTTCCTCACCCGACAGGGTCCGCACCGGCCCCGTCAGATGCACGGCCTGATAGAGCCAGGTCGGCACCTGGTCGGGCGACACATACCAGTCCGCCGACACATAGGCATCCGCGCCGTTGACGGCCAGCAGCCAAGACCCCCCACTTGGCAACCCGCCCGCCAGCTTTACCAGCGGATTGTGACGGGCAACATGAAACAGCGCCTGCGGTGTCCCGTCAGCGGCATAGGTCAGATAGAACGGGAGCGCGGAGGCGATCGGCTTGGCGCCGTCCCACGCGCAGGCCATGCCGAAACCGCGCGCTTCCGCGAAGGCAAGGCTCGCGGCGCGGTCAGGCTTGAAGGGCGGTGGCGTATACATGATTGGTGCTCCTGCATGACGAAGGAGCCACCAGATCGAACCGCGTGTCTTTTTCAGGAGAGCGCCGCGGGATCAGGTCCGGCGGCAGAGGCGATGGTCTTAAACGCGAGCGACCGCCCATACCGCGAAAATGCGGCGGCGGCGGGCAATGATGATGGTCGCGGCGTTGATCATGTGCGCGGCTATAAGGCCGCGCCCGCTTGACGTCAAGGTTGCTTTTGTCATTCCGGGGCGCGCGTTGCGCGCGAACCTCAGATGCGCAATCGCGCATCGGGGAATCCGGAGGTTGCGGCGCGAGATTCCGGGTTCGATGCTTACGCATCGCCCCGGAATGACACCTTAAATCGCCGGATTCCACGGTGCCGGCACGACGCGATAGCCGCTGCCGTCCTTCACCACATTGCCGAGGCCCGGGAACGGATAGTGGAAGCCCTGCACCTGGAGCCGCTCGGCAACCACCATGTCGTAGATGCGCCGGCGGGTCTTCTCCGCCACGTCGCCGTCCTGGTCGAAGAACGCATGCCAGCCGGGGTTGGTCGCGAACAGGTTCGGATTGTTGGTGACGTCGGACTGGATGAAGACCTTGTCCGGGCCCGAGGCCAGCACGTAGGAGGTGTGGCCCGGCGTGTGGCCGACGGTCTCGACCGAGGTCAGGCCCGGCGCGATCTCCTTGCCCCACTCGTAGGGCGTGACCTTCTTCTTCAGGCCGGCTTCGAAGATATTGCGGTTGTTCTTGAACAGGCCCTGCATGCGGCCGGCCGGCGCCCGGCTCATCTCGCCATCGTCCATCCAGAACTTCCATTCGGTTGCCGGCACCAGCACCTCGGCATTGGGGAATGCCGGCGTGCCTTCGGCGGTCAAGAGGCCGTTCACGTGGTCGCCGTGGAAGTGCGAGATCACGACCATGTCGACACTCTTGGGATCGAAGCCGGCGGCGACGAAATTGTCGGCGAACAGGCCATTGGCGCCCTTCGTGCTGGCCTTCGCCAGCGCGCCATTGCCGGTGTCGATCACCACCAGCTTGCCGCCGGTGTTGAGCACCAGCGGTGCGAACCAGATCGTCATCATGTCCCGCGGCATGAACGCCTTCTCCAGCGCCGCGTTGACCTCGTCCCGCTTCGCATTGGGGATGAAGGAGTCTTCCAGCTTGAAGACGTTCTTGCCGTCGGACACCACGGTGACGAGGATGTCGCCGACCTTGTAGCGATAGAAGCTCGGCGCCTGCTTGTCGGCGACCGCCGCCACAGCGGCCGCAGGAACGGCTGATAGCAACGGTGCGGCGGCGATGCCGGCGGCGCCGGCGAGAGCATGACGTCGTGTCAATTCCATGTGCTGTCCTTCCCAGTAAGACTGCGCCCGATGAATTCGCGCCCGGTGGGCGCGGTTGTATCAGCGTTTCGATACTCGCGCGATGCCGACAGCGCGAGCGGTTACCCTCCCGCCTAACCCCTGCAGGTCGGCCTTATTCCGGAGCTTGCTACACCACCCGCCACACCCACTCGATGGCATGCGCGATGACGTCGCCGAACAGCAGCAGCGCTGCCGACCAGACCAGGGCGGAGACGAAATTGGCGATCTGGAATTGCCAGTACGACATTTCGAAAATGCCGGCCGCAAGCGGCACCGAGGCGCGCAGTGGACCGAAGAAGCGGCCGATGAAGATGCTGGGCACGCCCCAGCTCTTCACGAAGGCCTCGCCCCGCGGCAGTATCTCCGGGTAGCGCGACAGCGGCCACATCTGCGCGACCTGCTCCTTGTAGCGATAGCCGAACCAGTAGGAGACCCAGTCGCCGAGTGCAGCGCCGACGCCGCCCGCGATCCAGATCGGCCAGAAGCTGATCCCGCTGACGCCGATCAGGGCGCCGATCGCGACCAGCGCGCCCCAGGCCGGAACCAGCAATGAAATGAAGGCGAGCGATTCAGCGAACGCCAGCAGCATGACGATCGGAGCGGCCCAGGCCTGGTGGTGGCGGACAAATTCGGCCAGGGCCCGCGCAAGGTCTTCCATCTCGTCGTGTGCCTTCCCGCTCCGTTGAACCTCGATTGAACCTTTCTAGCAGCACGCAGCCTAAGAACAGGTAAGCCAGCCGATCGCGTGACATCAAGTCACAAAGGCGGGGATCGAGCGTGATTTCCCGTAAGGCCCCTGAGGTCCAGGCTGGCATCTCCCTCACAAGAAAAAGGAATTACTGGATGATCGGATCGCTGATGATGTGCGTGAGCGTTCTCGTCCTGCTGTTCGGAATGCTCGCGGGCATCGCCATGGGTATCCATCACGACTTCACGTTGGGACCGGCGCATGCGCATCTCAATCTGGTCGGCGGCGTACTGCTGTTCCTGTTCGGCCTCTACTACCGGCTGGTGCCGGAAGCGGGCAGCATGCTGCTCGCCAGAATCCAGGGCTGGCTGCATATCGTCGGCGGCGTCCTGTTCCCGGCCGGTGTGGCCGCCGTGCTGCTGAAGGGACCGTCGTTCGAGGCGGCGCCGATCGTCGGATCACTGCTTGTGGTCGCCGCCATGGCCCTGTTCACGGTCGTTGTATTCCGCACCTCGCGGGCGTAATCGCGGTCTCCTATCTATGAGGATGGCCGGGCTCCAGGGTGCGGCCGTCCCCATTTGCAGCCCATCCGTGGCATAGTCAGAGCAACCGATTCGCCGCGCCGTGACCGGTGCGCCACTTGAAGAACCATGGCCAAATCATTGAAGTCGAACGCCAAAAGTAAATCTGCCGACGATCTGTTCGGAGCCCCGGAACCGAAGGGACGCGCTCCGGCGAAGGCTGCTTCGCGATCCGCCGGAGGCGCCGAAGCCGGCTATACGGCGGCTGACATCGAGGTGCTGGAGGGGCTGGAACCGGTCCGCCGGCGCCCTGGCATGTATATCGGCGGCACCGACGAGAAGGCCCTGCACCACCTGTTCGCCGAGGTGATCGACAACTGCATGGATGAGGCGCTGGCGGGCCACGCCACCTTCATCGACGTGGAGCTGACCGCCGACGGCTTCCTGACCGTGACCGACAATGGCCGCGGCATTCCGGTAGACCCGCATCCGAAATTCCCGAAGAAGTCGGCGCTCGAAGTCATCATGTGCACGCTGCACTCGGGCGGCAAGTTCGACTCCAAGGTCTACGAGACCTCGGGCGGCCTGCACGGTGTCGGTGTCTCCGTGGTCAACGCCCTCTCCTCGCGGCTCGAGGTCGAGGTTGCGCGCAGCGGTCAGTTGCATCGCATGACCTTCGAGCGCGGCCATCCCAAGGGCAAGCTCGAAGACCTCGGCAAGGTCAACAACCGCCGCGGCACGCGCATCCGCTTCAAGCCGGACACCGACATTTTCGGCGCCAAGGCGGCTTTCAAGCCGCAGCGTCTGTTCAAGATGACGCGCTCGAAGGCCTATCTGTTCGGCGGCGTCGAGATTCGCTGGCACTGCGACCAGGAGCTCTTGAAGGGCGTCGAAGACGTCCCGGCGGAAGCCAAGTTCCACTTCCCCGGCGGCCTGAAGGACTATCTGGCCGCGGCGATCCACGCCGACACGCTGGTGCATCAGGATATCTTCTCCGGCAAATCCGGCCGCAGCGGCGCGCATGGCGCGTGCGAATGGGCCGTGGCCTGGACGGCCGATGCCGACGGCTTCCTGTCGTCCTACACCAACACGGTGCCGACGCCCGATGGCGGTACGCACGAATCGGGCTTGCGCAGCGCATTGTTGCGCGGCCTCAAGGACCACGCCGAACGCGCGGGCCAGGGCAAGCGTGCGGCCTCCATCACCTCGGAAGACGTGATGGTGGGCGCGGCCGTCATGCTCTCGGTGTTCGTGCGCGAGCCTGAATTCCAGGGCCAAACGAAGGACCGCCTCGCCACCGCCGAAGCGCAGCGCATCGTCGAACAGGCGATGAAGGATCCGTTCGACCATTGGTTGTCGGGCAATCCGAACCAGGCCAACCGGCTGCTCGATTTCGTGATCGATCGCGCCGAGGAGCGGCTGCGCCGCCGCCAGGAAAAGGAGACTGCGCGCAAGACCGCCGGCAAGAAGCTGCGCCTGCCCGGCAAGCTCGCCGATTGCTCCGACGCCGGTACCGAAGGCTCCGAGCTCTTCATCGTCGAAGGCGACTCGGCCGGCGGCAGCGCCAAGCAGGCGCGCGATCGCAAGACCCAGGCAATATTGCCGCTGCGCGGCAAGATCCTCAACGTCGCCTCTGCCGGCAAGGACAAGCTGACGGCTAACGCGCTACTCTCCGACCTCGTGCAGGCGATCGGCTGCGGCATGCTCGCGCATTACCGCGAAGAGGATCTGCGCTATCAGCGCATCATCATCATGACCGACGCCGACGTCGACGGCGCGCACATCGCTTCGCTGCTGATCACCTTCTTCTATCGGCAGATGCGGCCGTTGATCGACCAGGGGCACCTCTATCTGGCGGTGCCGCCGCTCTACAAGCTGACCCACGGCACCAAGTCGGTTTATGCCCGCGACGACGTGCACAAGGACCAATTGCTGAAGAGCGAGTTCAACGCCAACGCCAAGGTCGAGGTCAGCCGCTTCAAAGGCCTCGGTGAAATGAACCCGACGCAGCTCAAGGAAACCACGATGGATCCGGCCAAGCGCACGCTGCTGCGCGTGGTGCTGCTGGCCGACGATCGCGAGGGCACCGCCGACTCGGTCGAGCGGCTGATGGGCACCAAGGCCGAAGCCCGCTTCGCCTTCATTTCCGACAAGGCCGAATTCGCCAGCGACGACCTGCTCGACGTCTAGGCCCAACCGATTGATCTGAAATGAGTTTCCGGCCGCCCCCAGATCGGGGCGGCCGTTGCCATTTTGCCCGTTCGGAGAGCCCCAGTGGCTTCGTTTTCGGCCGGATGTGTCTCACCAGCAACAGCATTTCCAACGGAACCACGTATAGTCCCAACATGAGTTTCGGGAATCGGTGCCAGCGCACTCCCCTGAGCGACCTGATCGAACGCTAGTCGAGGATTTGGATATGAAGAAGATTTTGCTCGCTCTGACCGCGGTTGCTGCGATGACGGCATCGGCGTCGGCTGCCGACCTGGCCGCCCGCCCCTACACCAAGGCTCCTGCCCCGGTTCCGGTCGCTCCGAGCTGGACCGGCTTCTACATCTTCGGCGGTGGCGGCGGCGGCGTCTGGGACGCTGACACGGGCGTCCAGTCGACCGTCACGGGTGCGCCGATCCTCGGCTTCAACCAGCGCCAGGGCGGCGATGGCTGGTACGGCACCGTCGGCGCCGGTTACGACTGGCAGACCGCCAACAGCTGGGTCATCGGCGTGTTCGCCGACGGTCAGTTCGGCAGCCTGAAGGGTACCATCCAGGATCAGGGTCCGTTCGTCGCCGGCAACATCAAGAACGACTACAGCTGGGCGGCTGGTGCGCGCCTCGGCTACCTGATCGCGCCGAACGTCCTGTCCTACGTCAACGCCGGTTACTCCAGCTCGCACTGGAAGGGCACCACGCTGTTCAACACCGCAAGCGCGCTTCCCTCGGGTCTGCACACCAACGACTTCGATCGCGGCGGCTGGTTCGTCGGCGGCGGCGTCGAGAACAACCTGAACATCTTCGGCATCACCGCGCCGGGCTGGTTCATGAAGACCGAGTATCGCGCCGCTTACTACGACAACAAGAACATCTCGGAGCTGGTCGACGGCACCAACATCTCGAATGGCCGCGACATCACCTTCAAGCCGCTTGTCCAGACCATCAGCACCTCGCTGGTCTACCGCTTCAACTGGACCGGTCCGGTTGTCGCCAAGTACTGAGCTGCGTACTGATCCCTGCTGAGATTGCAGAGCAAAAGCCCCGGCATTGTCCGGGGCTTTTTTGTTGCCCGAACGTCGTGGAAATCGCCCCACGCGCAAGCCCGCCGGCGCAGGGCGGACCGGCTGTGGCCGATCTGGTCAGCGCCGTGACGATCGGGCACTCTCGCGCCCGGTTCAAACCTCAGCGGACAACAACAATGAAAAACGGACAGTTTGATCTCTCGGGCCGGGTCGCCATCGTCACCGGCGGCAATGGCGGCATCGGGCTTGGCATGGCGCGCGGCCTGGCGGACGCCGGCGCGGCGATTGCCGTGGTCGGCCGCAACGAGGCGAAGTCGAAGGCCGCTGTCGAGGATCTCGGCAAGCGCGGCGCCAAGGCGATCGCGGTGGCAACCGACGTGACCGACAAGGCCGCCGTCCCGGCCATGGTCGAACGGGTCGTTCGCGAGCTCGGCGGGATCGACATTCTCGTCAACAACGCCGGCATGAGCATCCGCAAGCCTCCGCACGAGCTCGAGCTGGAGGAGTGGAGCAAGGTGATCGATACCAACCTCACCAGCGCGTTCATGTGCTCGAAGGCGGCCTATCCGGCGCTCAAGGCGTCGGGCCACGGCAAGATCATCAATATCGGCTCGATGATGTCGATCTTCGGTGCGAGCTTCGCCGCGGCCTATGCCGCGAGCAAGGGCGGCATCGTGCAGTACACCCGCGCCTGCGCCAACGCCTGGGCTCCCGACAACATCCAGGTCAACGCCATCCTGCCCGGCTGGATCGATACCGACCTGACCAAAGGCGCGCGCCAGCAGGTGGCCGGGCTGCACGAGCGCGTGCTTGCTCGCACGCCGGCGGCACGCTGGGGGGCGATCGACGACTTCGCAGGCATCGCCGTGTTCCTGGCGTCGCCCGCGTCGGACTTCGTCACCGGCACCGCGATCCCCGTCGACGGCGGCTATTCGGTGATGGCCTGAAAACACGAGCGCCCTGAAACACGAGAGCCCCGGCGCATCGCCGGGGCCCTCGCATCCTGTTCGCCTCAGAGTAGTTCAGTAGCGCGCGATGGCCGGCGCGTCGAACTTGTAGTTCACGCGCACCACCGCCCACTGAATGTCGCGCGGCTTGGCATCGAACGTATAGGTCCCTGCGGCGGTGCCGGCGAGCTGATAGGCCTGACGCTCGAAGGCCGCGTAATTGTATTCGACGCCGATGGTCCAGTTGCGGGTGATGCCGTATTCCCAGCCACCGCCGACGGTCCAGCCGCTGGCCCAATGAGTCTGGCTGCCGGAGCCGGTCGACGGCGGAAGGTTGTCGACGACGGACAGGCGGTTGTTCACGCCGGCATAGCCGCCCTTGATATAGAGCAGGTTGTTCTGGATCGCGTAGCCGGCACGACCGACGATCGTCGCCATGACATTCGAGCGCCAGCTGAACTGATCGTCGCGGCCGACGCCGAACACCGTGTTGGTGACGCGGCCGGAATTGTCGAGCCCGGAGATCGTGCCCTCGACACCGAACACGAAACTGTTGGCCTGCCAGTTGTAGCCGATCTGACCGCCGCCCATGAAACCCGAGCCGCGCTGACGGAAGCCCTGGCCCGGCGAGAGGTCGCCGAACGGCGAGGTGTTGGCGCTGTTCACCCACTGCTCGTTGGTCCAGGCACCGCCGAGGTGCCCGCCGATGTAGAAGCCGGCCCAGTTGTAGATCGTTTCCACATAGGCCGGTGCCTTGGTGAACGGACGGGCGGCAAGGTCGGCGGCCGATGCGGCGCTGACGCCGAGCGCCGTGGTTGCAGTCAGGACGGCAATGAATTTGGTACGAAACACAGCAGCACCCCCAGGTTGTCTGACGGGCACAGCTTTTCCAGAGAGACCCTTACCAAAAGAAAATCGCTGAAGCTGCCGGAGCGGAATCCACTCGCGCGCATTTCGAATCTTGTCTTGCTGTTGCGGTCGAGCAACTTTCATCAATCGAATTAAGCAGCTGTTATCCCTGATGAATTCCTTCCGGCCGCACGGCGCGCCGTTCAGCCCGCCGCCGGCGAATGCACGTGCTCCGGCCGCACCCCGACGGCGACCATACGTGCGGTGAGACCCTGCAGCCATGGCATTGCCGTGATCAACCGCAGCGCCAACGGCACCGGCTGATCGCCGGCCTTCAGCGCGGCGCTGATGATGTTGTTCTGCGCGATCACCTGCATGCGCTGTGTCACGCGCACAGGGAATTCGCGGCGCCGTCGCACCGCATCGAGCTCGTCTTCCGACGGCACGCCGTGAACGAGCTTCGCCGCCAGGATGTTGGCGGTCGCGACGGCATCCTGCACCGCGAGATTGACGCCAACGCCGCCGATCGGCGACATCGCATGCGCGGCGTCGCCGATGCAGAGCAGGCCGGGACGGGTCCAGCGCGTCAGGCGATTGATCGCGACCGTGAGCAGCTTGACGTCGTCAAAGCTCTTCACGTCGGCAATGCCGGCCTTGAGGATCGGCGCCAGCCGCAGCACGTCGTCGAGCAGCGACGGCAATCCCCTCGCCTTCACCGCCTCGTATCGGCCCTTGGCGATCACATAGGCGCATTGCCAGTAGTCGCCGCGATCGAAGGTCACCATCATCTTGCCGTGCTCGACGCGGGCGAACAAATTCTCGGTCTCGTCCGGACGCCGCCCGACGCGAAACCACAACACATCCATCGGCGCGCCGATCTCCTCGACGTCGAGGCCGGCGCGCTCGCGCACGATCGAATGACGTCCGTCGCAGCCGATGGTCAGATCCGCCTCGATCTCGACCGGGCCGTCGGGTGTGTTCGCGTGCACGCCTGCGACAGCATCGCCGCGCCGGATCAGATCGGTCGCCTCGGCCTTCATCAGCACCTTCAGCGAGGGGAAGCGCTTGCCGCTCTCGCGCAGGTAATTGAGGAAGTCCCACTGTGGCATCATCGCGATGAAGGGGTATTTGACGCTGAGGCGGCGGAGGTCGGCGATCCGCACCGAGGTGCCGCCGAACATGCCGTCGAGCGTCTGGATGTCCTGATGCGGCAGCTTCAGGAAGCCGTCGATCAGGCCGAGTTCGTCCATCACCTGCAGGGTCGACGGATGCACGGTATCGCCGCGGAAGTCGCGGAAGAAGTCGGCGTGCTTCTCCAGCACCACGACATCGACCCCGGCGCGTCCGAGCAGATAGCCAAGCATCATGCCGGCCGGTCCGCCACCGACCACACAGCAGCGCGTCCTGATCTGACGCGTGTTCGGCCCTGCCGGATAGCCTGCATCCATGATGCCGTCCTCACCGCTGCCTCGCCCTTCAGAACCAGATTGTAACGCGGATCGATCGGGCAACAAGGATGCAAGGCTATCGCCTGAAGGTCTTGATTTCCGACACGCTGCCGTCGCGATAGGTCAGCTCGACCGAGACCGCCCTGGTCTGCGGCGCGAGCTTCAGATAAGGCTGCGCGTCAGACGGGATCGCGCTGGGATCGCGCGAATTGCAGGATGGCATCTTCAGGACCTTGTCCGGCACCGCAGTGTCGATGCCAATGCGCACCTCGCGGATCGCGCAGCGATACGACATCAGGTGCGTATAGTAGACCAGCAGCCCGTTGAACTCGCGGAATGACAGCCAGCTGGTCGCGGTCATGTCGAGGATCTTGCGCTGGTCGCGGATCAGCGCGGCGTCGGGATCGAACTTGATCGGGAACGGCCCCTGCATCATGCCTTGCGTATCGACATAGCGAATCTCGATCGTGGCGGCCGGCGCATCGGCCGGCAACTCGACCGACGGATTGGGCATCCGCTTGCGCGTGCGCGGATCGAGCGTGTCGATGAAGCCGGTTTCGCGGAAATCGCCGCTGTCGCCGATCCGCCAGGAAATCCCGAGCGTCGGATCGGCGATTGAGAACACCACGGTCCAGCCGCCATTGTGCCGCGAGAAGCTCGCGATCGGCGCGTTGATCGAATCCTCCTTCGGCAGCTTCGGCACCGCGACCGGCGGCAGCGCGGCCACCTGCTGCGGCGGCGCGGACGGCTTGACCGCCTCGGCCTGTCCCTTTGCGATCCCGTTCAGGAAGACATCGTCGACCATCTGGTCGAAATAGACCGGGATCTGCTTGTGCTTCACGGTCTCGGCCATCTCGCTGACCAGGCGCCGCGTGCGCTGCGCGACCTGGACGAGATTCTCGCCGGGCTGCAGCAGCTCCTTGGCGAAGGTCCGCGTGAACACCGAATTGGGATTGGCATCGTCGTTCGAAAGACGGTCGAGCGCGGTCTGGCGCGGCCCCGCCGAAAACACCGAGAACACGCCCTCCGGCAGCTGCGTCATCGGCGCGAGGCCACCGCCGCCGGCGACCGCGCGCGTGCCGGCGCGCTCGAACGGATTGTTGCGGCAGGCGTCGAACACCAGGATCGAGGTCCGCGCCTTCTTGTTCTGCAAGCGCTCGACGATGCGGTCGGCGAGAACAGAGGCGTCGCGCACCAATTCCTCCTGCCCTTCGGTGGCGGCCGGCACGTCGGTCGGCAGCAGGAAATTCTGGCCGGCGATCTCGAAGCCGTGGCCGGCATAGAAGAAGAACGCTGTATCGCCGGGTTCCACGGCGCGGTCGAACGCGAGCAGCGTCTCGGAGAACGCCTGCCGGTTGAGGTTCTCGGCCACCATGACGCTGAAGCCGAGCTGCTTCAGCGTGTCGCCGATGGTGCGGGCGTCGTTGACCGCCTTCTGCAGCCTGGGCACGTTCCTGTAGTCATTGTTGCCGATCACCAGCGCGACGCGCTTTTCGGCCTGGGCCGGTGCGGCCGATACGACAAATGCAACCGCCCAAAGGATCGCGGAAAGTCTCGAAAGCCAGCTCTTCATCCCGTTTTCCCGCCTGCACGACAAACGCGCCGCCCGTGCGACCGCCGCCTAATAGTCGGACCAGCCGTTTGGCCGGTTCAAGGCCGGCCGCGGACGGCCGTTCCGGCCGGCCACGCCAGGCCGAAATGAGGGGTCCGATTTGTCTTAGGTCAAGTTTCTTTTTACGGCCCGCGTGATAGATTCGAACCTCCATCCGGCTCGAGCTCTCCGCACGTCGCAACGGCTTTTCCGTGCACACATGGTCTACTGATCAAGTCGATCCCAAGGATCGCTTCGACTATTGGCGCGAGGTTCGCGCCAAGGGGCTGTTCGGCGTCACTGCCGAGCTGGAAGCCGACCGGCGCCGCGACTTCTTCGGCGAGTTCTCGCTGCGCAAGCTCGGCGATGCCGGGCTGGTCGAGCTACGGGCCTCGCCGTACCGTGTCGAGCGGCGCACGGGCGACATCGCCGACGCGGCCAGCAACAGCCTGTGCATCTACCAGCAGCTTGGCGGCGGCGGCTGGTTCGGCGGCGCGCGGCTCGATGAATTTTCCGTTCGCGACGGCATGTTCGCGACCAGCTATTCGGACCTGCCCTATCGCACTGTCCCCCTGCACGATGACGGCTTCCACCTGCGCATCATCAAGGTCCCGGTGGCGAACATCGTCCCGTCGGGCGCCGAGCTCGGCGAACTCGTCCCCAGGCCCTTGCAGGATGAGACCGCGCTGCGGGCTCTGCTGGAATCATGCTTCCGCGACCTCATCGAAAGCAACGATGCCGCGGCGGCGGGCACGGCTCCGACGGTGCAGGCCCTGGCTCATATAGCGCTGATCGAGCGCGGCATCATGCGGCCGAAGAGCCGGCTCGCGCAGCAGGCCTTGCGAACCGCCCATTTGTCGCTGGCCCGGCGCCTGATCCGGCGCCATCTGGCGCGTGCAGCGCTGTCGCCAACCCTGATTGCCGGCCTGCTCGGCATCTCGGTCCGTCATCTGCACATCCTGTTCGAGGAGACCGAGATGAGCTTCTCGGAGACCGTCACCGCGCTCCGGCTCGAACAAAGCCGCCGCCTGCTCCGCGAGCAGCCCAGGCAGACGATCGCCGAGGTCGCCTTTGCCTGCGGCTTCGAGAGCCTTGCGACGTTCTACCGCCTCTTCAATGCATCCGAATCCATGACGCCGGGCGACTATCGCGCACAAACGGCCTGAGCGCCCGTCCGGACCGGCCGGGACACCGCGCTCGCAATTTGCCGTAGCTCGGCCGCGCCCCCTTCACCTCCCTGAACTTCACACCGCCGCGCGATCCGACGTTCGTTGAACCGAAGTGATCAGCCTGCGCGCATTGAGAAGATATTTTCCGGCCATTTCGCCAGAACCACTGCGGCGCTTCGTCCGGGTTCGGCACCGCAAATTTCCTTACCGGCGACGCGCGCTCTCACGCAGAGCGAGGGATCAGTCACGATGCGCGGTAAGCACGGGGATCACAGCCAGGAAACGCTAGCTACAGGCGCGACGCGCATTCCTCTCGATGCCGCGGACCTGCGGCCGGATCAAATCCCGGCACCTGAGCCAGCCCGTCAGGGCTCAGCGGCGACCAGCAATCACGGCTGGGCGCCGCTGCTCGAAGCTTGCCTCGCCGACTTCAAGGAGGCGACGGAGGCCGGTGATAACGCTTGCATTCCTGCGCTGGTTAAGATCGTGGCGGACCTTGCGCTGATCGAGCGCGGTGTGATCAGGCCGGGCAGCCGCCGGGCGCAGCAGGCGCTGCGCGTCGGCCGGCTCAGCCTCGCGCGCCGCCTGATCACGCGCCATCTTGCCAGGCCAAGCCTGTCGCCAGGGATGGTCGCCGGCATGCTCGGCGTCTCGGTCCGCTACCTGCACGTCTTGTTCGAAGCGACCGGGACGAGCTTTTCGCAGACCGTCACCGCCCAGCGCCTGAGCGAGAGCCGAAGGCTGCTTCGCGAGAAGCCGCCGCGGCCGATCGTCGACATCGCCCTCACCTGCGGGTTCGGCAGCCTCGCCACTTTCTACCGGATATTCGGCGCTTCCGAAGGCCTGACGCCCGGCGGATTCAGGATGAAAGACAGCGCGGAAGCCCCTGCTGCAGCCTCGCCGTCCGGGGCGGGAGTCGTGATTCATTTGACCGCCAAATGACGAAAAAGACGCGTATTTCAGTCAAAACGTTAAGCTTTTTCGGCTATCCGGCCGGTTCCAAGATTGACTTTACCGGTTTCGCCCCTATGTTGCGAGGCAACGCGGCCCTCGGATCGAAACGCGATTCGTCAGGTTTGCCGTCCGTCAGCGTTAGTCAGAGCCCCCGAGCTTTATAGAAAAGCAAGCCGTTTCGGGGCCGAACGCGACAGCCTTTTACCTTCGATTCCGAACGGCGGTTTCGACCAGAGGCTCAATGTCTTTTTCCAATCTAGGCCTGTCCGATAAGGTCCTCGCCGCTGTTGCGGCTACCGGTTACACCAACCCCACTCCCATCCAGGAACAGGCAATCCCGCACGTTCTCGCCCGGCGCGACGTCCTCGGCATTGCCCAGACCGGCACCGGCAAGACCGCTGCCTTCGTTCTCCCGATGCTCACGATCCTCGAGAAGGGCCGCGCCCGGGCACGGATGCCGCGCACCCTGATCCTCGAGCCGACCCGCGAACTCGCCGCGCAGGTGAAGGAGAACTTCGACAAATACGGCGCCGGCCAGAAGCTCAACGTCGCCCTGCTGATCGGCGGCGTCTCGTTCGGCGACCAGGACTCCAAGCTGATGCGTGGCGTCGATGTCCTGATCGCAACGCCCGGCCGCCTGCTCGACCACACCGAACGCGGCGGCCTGCTGCTCACCGGCGTCGAGCTGCTGGTGATCGACGAAGCCGATCGCATGCTCGACATGGGCTTCATTCCCGACATCGAGCGCATCTGCAAGCTCGTCCCGTTCACGCGGCAGACCCTGTTCTTCACCGCGACGATGCCGCCGGAAATCAGCCGCATCACCGAGGCCTTCCTGCACAACCCGGCCCGGATCGAGGTCTCCAAGCCCGCGACGACCGCGGTGACCGTGACCCAATCCCAGGTGCCCGCCGGCCGCGAGCCGCACGAGAAGCGCGAGATCCTGCGCCGCCTGCTGCGCGACGCCAAGGACCTCAACAACGCGATTATCTTCTGCAATCGCAAGCGCGAAGTCGCCGTCCTTCACAAGTCACTGCAGAAGCACGGCTTCAGCGTCGGCGCCCTGCACGGCGACATGGACCAGAGCGCCCGCATGGCCGCGCTCGATCAATTCCGCAAGGGCGAGCTGCCCCTGCTGGTGGCCTCCGACGTCGCCGCCCGCGGTCTCGATATTCCCGCCGTCAGCCACGTCTTCAACTTCGATGTGCCGCATCACCCCGACGACTACGTCCATCGCATCGGCCGCACCGGCCGCGCCGGTCGGACCGGTACCGCGATCTCCATCGTCACGCCGCTCGACAGCAAGTCGATGGCCGCGATCGAGAAGCTGATCGGCCAGCAGATTCCGCGCACCGAGGGCGACTACACCGTTCACAGCGAAGCCTCTGACGAGGACGCCGCGCCGCGCCGCTCGCGTGGCCGCGAAGGTTCGCGCGATGGTGCCCGCGGCGGCCGCAAGCCGCGCCGTGAGCGTGAAGCGCGCCACGGTGAGCGCGAGCCGCGCGAAGCGCGTCACGAGCGGGAGCCCCGCGAGGAGCGCGCAGCGAAGCCGGAGCGTGAACCGCGCCACGGCCGTAATTCGGCTCCGCAGGCCGCTCCGTCCCACGTGCCGTCGATCGGGCGTGCCGAGCCACGGCGACCGCAGCGCGAGGTGGACCACGAGCCCGCCGATCATTCGCACCTGCCCGCCTTCCTGCTGCGACCTGTGCGCGCACGCGCATAAGGCCTGCTCCGATGCCGCCGCGCCAGCGGCGGTAGTCCAGCCAATCTCTGTTGCCACCCGCGACCGGCGCACGCGCTGATCCCCGGCGTTTGAAGCAAATGCGCGCAGTTTGCGCATCGCAATCGCGAGCAAACGAAAAGCGCCCGAAAGTGGCGCTCAAGGCGGACAAAGATCGGCCGCGCCGCATGGCCGTTGCAGCGGACTTCCCCATAGTTCCACTGTTTACCTTGCCTTCACTCTCGTCCCGTACCCTCGCCCCAATAGTTTAGTCATTGCTGCCGGGTTTAATCGGCATTGCGTGCATTGAGGACGTGACAGTGGTCAAGCTGCTGGACGAACACGAACGTACGTTGGCCTTTGCCGAAGTCGCACTTGGCCAGATCCGCTCGCTTCGCCAGACCGCAGTCCCCCGCAACTACGAAATCTGGTACGTCTACGCGACCGGATACAACGCGCCGCTCAACAAGGTCATCAACGAGACGCTGGCACGCAGCGGCAAGCTCTCTGAATCCGATCTCGAGCAGATCTACGAAACCTACCTTTCGCACATCAAGACCTCCGACCGCATCGACAAGGTCGGCGCGCGCGTCATCGGCGAGATCGACGCCGTCATGAAGTTGATCACCGATGCGCTCGGCGTGTCCGCGACCTATGACGCCAGCCTCGTCGGTGCCAGCGATAAGCTTGCGAGCGCGACCACCCGCGATCACATCAAGGCAATCGTCGATAGCCTGGCAAAATCGACGCGCGAGATGCGCGAGACCAATCAGGCATTGGAGAGCCGGCTCGCGCTGTCGAAGTCGGAGATCAGCGACTTGCAGCACAGCCTCGAGGCGATCCGCGCCGAGAGCCTGACCGATCCGCTCACCGGCCTCGGCAACCGGAAATATTTCGACCACTCGATCGACATGGCGGTGCAGGCCGCGCTCGCCAGCGGCGAGCCGCTGTCGCTCCTGATGTTCGACATCGACCACTTCAAATCGTTCAACGACTCCTACGGCCATCTCACCGGCGACCAGGTGCTGCGGCTGGTGGCACAGTCGCTGAAGCAGAACATCAAGGGCCAGGACATCACCGCTCGTTATGGCGGCGAGGAATTCGCCGTGGTGCTTCCCAACACGGCGCTGCGGCAGGCGCTGACGGTCGCCGACCACATCCGCCGCGCCGTGATGGCCAAGGAGCTGAAGAAGAAGTCAACCGGCGAGATCCTCGGCCGTGTCACGATCTCGGTCGGCGTCTCCATGCTGAAGCCGTCCGACGACACGGACTCGCTGATCGAGCGCGCCGACGCCTGCCTCTATGCCGCCAAGCGCGCCGGCCGCAACCGTGTGATCTGCGAGGCCGATCCGGAATACAGCACCGAGATCCAGGCCCGCGTGGCGTGATCTGGTCGCTCAACTGCCTCAATCGTCATTGCGAGCAAAGCGAAGCAATCCACCTAACCGCATATGCGGACCCATGGATTGCTTCGTCGCTATCGCTCCTCGCAATGATGTGGACGGAGGTGGCTGTCTTAGGATGAGGACTTTTTCTTCGTAGCGCGCCTACTCGTCGTCTTGGACGCTTTCTTTGCCGCTCTTTTGGTCGCCGCTTTCTTGCCTGCAGTCTTCTTCGCAGGCGCCTTCGGCTTTCGCGCAGCCGCTCGTTTCCTCGGCCGCTTGCGCAGCGCGGCGCGCTGGGCGGCGCCGAGTGCCGACCGTGCCCAGACCGCGAGTTCTTCCGAATCATCGAACAGCCGTGCCGGCAGCTGCCAGTAGGAGTTCACCGTGACGGTCTTCGACCGTGTCTGATATTGGAATGGCCCGCTGCCCTCCGCCTCAAATTGCGGGATGGTCTGCTCGTCGGCACGAAAGTAGAGCCCGGCACGCAGGGCCAGCGCGAAATTGGTGCCGTCAGCCGAGATGCCGTAGCCGGAGAACATCCGGCGCAGCGTGACCGGGCCGAAATCGGCGAACAGGTCGGTGAGGAATTCGCGGTCCATGTGCCCACCGTCGTCCCGGCCGAGTGCGCAATTGCGCATGGGGGGCCGGGACCTATACGCCGCAGCCTCTCGATAAGGCAGTATGGGCGACGATCGGATCAACAATCAATGCTGGTGGTTTGGGTCCCGGCCCCCGTGCGCAATTGCGCACCCGGCCCGGACGACGCTGTCAGACCGCGGCCGGCTTGAGCTGCACCGATTCGCCGCAACCACAGGCGGAGACCTGGTTCGGGTTGTTGAACACGAACTGGGCCTGCATCTTGTCGGCCACATAGTCCATCTCGGTTCCAAGCAGGAACAGCACGGCCTTCGGATCGACCAGGATCTTCACGCCCTTGTCTTCGACCACTTCATCGGTCGGACGGATCTCGTGGGCGTATTCGACGGTATAGGACTGTCCGGCGCAGCCGCCATTCTTGATGCCGACGCGCAGCCCGACGATCTCGGAGTCGGCGCGCTTGGTCAGCTCGGTGATCCGCTCCGCGGCGGCATCGGTCAGTTTCATGACCTGCGGGCGCGGCCGCTTCGGTTTGGCTGGGGTCGGTGAAGCTTGCGTCATGTCACTCATGTGGTCAGTCCCAGCGGCAAATCAATTGCCGGTCTTCTTGAGCCTAAGTCCAATCCGTAAAGGTTCTGACTTGATCAGAACCTTTACCTCTTGTTCTGACGCGTTTTCTTCACGCGAACCGGCATCCACTTCGCTCGAAAACGCTGTGACACATCACCACATATTGAGGACGAGGCGTGCCTCGTCCGACATCCGGTCCGGCGTCCAGGCCGGATCCCACACCAGATTGACGTTGACGACGCCGACGCCAGGAACGCTGGCGACCGCGTTCTCCACCATCTGCGGCAGCTCGCCGGCGGCCGGGCAGTTCGGTGTGGTCAGCGTCATCATGATGTCGACCGAGCGATCATCCTTGAGATCGACCTTGTAGATCAGGCCGAGTTCGTAGATGTCGGCCGGGATTTCGGGATCGAACACCGTCTTCAGCGCCGCGACGATCTCGCCGCTCATGCGCTCGGTCTCCTCCGCCGGCAGCGCCGAGGTGGTTTCCATGGTGGCCGTCTTGACTTCGGCTGTATCGGTCATGCGAACAATTCCCGCGCCTTGATCAGCGCCTGCGCCAGATGGTCGACTTCTTCCCTTGTATTATACATCCCGAAGGATGCACGGCAGGTGGCCGTCACGTTGAACCGCTCTAAAAGCGGCATCACGCAATGCGTGCCGGCGCGCACCGCAATACCCTGGCGGTCGATCACGGTCGCGACGTCATGGGGATGCGCGCCCTTCATCTCGAAGGAAATCACCGGTCCCTTGTTGCGGGCGGTTCCGATCACGCGCAACGAGTTGATCTCGCGCAGACGCTCCTGCGCATAGGTGAGAAGCTCATGCTCATGCGCGGCGATGCGCTCCTTGCCGATTGAATTGACGTAGTCGATCGCAGCCCCCAGCCCGATCGCCTCGACGATCGGCGGCGTCCCGGCCTCGAACTTGTGCGGCGGATCGCCGTAGGTGACCCAGTCCTTGGCCACCTCACGGATCATCTCGCCGCCGCCGTTGAACGGCCGCATCGCCACCAGATGTTCGTGCTTGGCGTAGAGCGCGCCGATGCCGGTCGGTCCGTACACCTTGTGGCCGGTAAAGGCGTAGAAATCGCAATCGAGGTCCTGGACGTCGATCGGCAGGTGCACCGCGCCTTGCGCGCCGTCGACCAGCACCGGGATGCCGCGGGCGTGCGCCAGCCGGATCACGTCCTTGACCGGAACCAGCGTGCCGAGCGCGTTCGACATCTGGGTGATCGCGACGATCCTGGTACGCGGGGTCAGGAGCTTCTCGAACTCCTCGATCAGGAAATTGCCCTCGTCGTCGACCGGCGCCCACTTGATCACGGCACCATGGCGCTCCCGGAGGAAATGCCACGGCACGATGTTGGAGTGGTGCTCCATGATCGAGAGGACGATCTCGTCGCCCTCCTTGATGTTCACTCCGCCCCAGGACGACGCCACCAGGTTGATCGCCTCGGTGACGTTGCGGGTGAAGACGATCTCTTCATTGCGGCGGGCGTTGATGAACTGCGCGACCTTGCCGCGGGCGCCTTCATAGGCCTCCGTCGCGGCATTGGCGAGGTAATGCAGGCCGCGATGCACGTTGGCGTATTCGCTCTTGTAGGCCTCGGTCATTCGGTCGAGCACCGCATTCGGCTTCTGCGCCGAGGCCGCGTTGTCGAGATAGACCAGCGGCTTGCCGTAGATCTGCATGGCGAGCGCCGGGAAATCCTGCCGCACCAGCGCGACGTCGTAACTGCCGTTGGCGACCGCCTTGTGCATGCTCACGCCCTCGCCTGAAGCCAGCGCTGCGCGGCGGCAATTGCGACCTCGCGCAACTCGTCGCTGGCGATGGTCTCGATCGCCTCGCCGACCAAGGCCTGGATCAGGAGCGCCTGCGCTTCCTTCTCGGGCAGTCCGCGGGCGCGCATGTAGAACAGCAGACTCTCGTCGAGCGCGCCGGTGGTCGCACCGTGACCGCAGGTGACGTCGTCGGCGAAGATCTCGAGCTCGGGCTTGTTGTCGGCCTCCGCGTCGTCGGACAGCAGCAGCGCACGGGTCATCATCTTGGCGTCGGTCTTCTGCGCGTCGGGGCGGACGATGATGCGGCCCTGGAACACCGAATGGGCGCGGTCGTCGACGACGGCACGGAAGACCTCGCGGCTCGCGCAGTGCGGCACCGCGTGATCCATGAACAGCGTGGTGTCGGCGTGCTGCTTGCCGTTGATCAGATTGACGCCGTTGGTCTCGACCGTCGAACCTTCGCCGGCGCAGGTCACCGTCAGCTGGTAGCGGCTGACGTGCCCGCCCGAGGTCAGGCCGAAGGTGTTGAAATGGACATGCGCGCCGAGCGACACCGTCGCCGAGGAAATGTTGAAGGCATCGACGCTGTCTTCGACGAGGCGCACGTGATCGAGCCGTGAATTGTCACCGATCGCAACAACCAGTCCGTCATGGGTCTGGTAGGCCTTGGCGCCGTCGGCAGCGAGATAGCTTTCCACCAGCGTCACGCCGGCATCGCGGCCGAGCCGGAGCAGCGACCGCGTGAACGTCGAGGCCGGCGCAGTGCCGGATGCGACATGCACGATGTGCAGCGGCTGGGTCAGCACCGTGCCGTTGGCGACGTCGATGACGACCCCGTCGGTCGCCATCGCGCCATTCAGCGCGATCATGGGGTTGGCGACATCGGACGCGAGAGCCTGTGTCGCGACGATCTCGTCGCCGGCTTCCAGCGCAAGGCGCAGCGGATTGATCGAGAGCCCTTTTTCCAGATCCTGCCAATCGGAGAGATCAGGCGCGAATGCGCCGTCGACCAGCACCAGGCGCCGGACGCCTTCGATCGCGCGGGCCTGTACGACGGCCCTGGCGCGGCTCAGCGCGGCATCATCCGGGGACGCCGCGAGCGGCAGCACTTCGCGCATCAGCGCGCGCAGGTCGGTGTATTTCCAGTCCTCGATCCGGCGATGCGGCAGGCCTGATCGTTCATAAGCCTCGAAGGCCTGGCGCCGCTGATCGGCGATCTTGCCCTCGCCCGGCAGACGGTCGCGCACCACGGCGAATGCATCGCCCAGCGCACGCCCGGTCTCGGTCTTTGCAACAACGTTCATCACAAAACCCGTGTTTGTCAGGCAGCGTCTTCGAACTGCGCGTAACCGGACTCTTCCAGTTCCAGCGCCAGTTCCTTGCCGCCGCTCTTCACCACCCGGCCCTTCGACATCACGTGCACAAAGTCGGGCACGATGTAGTTGAGCAGCCGCTGATAGTGGGTGATCACGACCATCGCGCGCTCCGGCGAGCGCAGCGCGTTGACGCCGTCGGCCGCGATCCGAAGCGCGTCAATGTCGAGGCCGGAATCCATTTCGTCGAGGATGCAGACGGCCGGCTCGAACAGCGCCATCTGCAGAATCTCATTGCGCTTCTTCTCGCCGCCGGAGAAGCCGACATTGACGCCGCGCTTCAGCATGTCCTGCGGAATGTTCAGCGACTTGGCGACCTCGCGGACCTTCTTGAGGAAGGCCGGCGACGAGATCTCGTCCTCGCCGCGCGCCTTGCGCTGGGCGTTGAGCGCCGCATGCAGGAAATTCCAGGTGGTGACGCCGGGAATCTCGACCGGATACTGGAACGCCAGGAACACGCCCTTGGCGGCGCGCTCGTTGGGCTCCATCTCCAGGAGGTCCTCGCCCCTGAACAGGATCTGCCCGCCGGTGACTTCATAGCCCGGCTTGCCGGCGATGACGTGGGAGAGCGTCGACTTGCCGGAGCCGTTCGGCCCCATGATCGCGTGCACCTCGCCCGGGTTCACCGTGAGCGACAGCCCGTGGAGGATCTCACGCTCCTCGACACGAACCTGCAGATCTTTCACTTCAAGCAGAGACATCTGATTTTTCCTGAGCATCACCCCGAGGCGCGTCGGCCGCGCCGTTAGCGGGATGGATTAGCCAACCGAACCTTCAAGGCTGATCGAGATCAGCTTCTGCGCTTCCACCGCGAACTCCATCGGCAGTTGCTGCAGCACGTCCTTCACGAAGCCATTGACGACGAGGCCGACGGCTTCTTCCTGCGAGAGCCCGCGCTGGATGCAGTAGAACAGCACGTCCTCGGAAATCTTCGACGTCGTCGCTTCATGCTCGAACGTCGCCGAGGAATTCTTGGCCTCGACATAGGGCACGGTGTGCGCACCGCACTTGTCGCCGATCAGAAGCGAGTCGCAGGCGGTGTAGTTGCGCGCGCCGGTGGCCTTGCGATGCGCGCTGACGAGACCGCGATAGGTGTTCTGCGACTTGCCGGCGGCGATGCCCTTGGAGATGATCCGGCTCGACGTGTTCTTGCCGAGATGGATCATCTTGGTGCCGCTATCGACCTGCTGGAAACCGTTCGAGATCGCGATCGAGTAGAACTCGCCGCTCGAATTGTCGCCGCGCAGGATGCAGCTCGGATATTTCCAGGTGATCGCCGAACCGGTCTCGACCTGGGTCCAGGAGATCTTCGAACTGCGACCACGGCAGTCGCCACGCTTGGTGACGAAATTGTAGATGCCGCCCTTGCCTTCCGAATTGCCCGGGTACCAGTTCTGCACCGTCGAATACTTGATCTCGGCATCGTCGAGCGTGACGAGCTCGACCACGGCGGCGTGCAGCTGGTTCTCGTCGCGCTGCGGCGCGGTGCAGCCCTCGAGATAGGAGACGTAGGAGCCCTTGTCGGCGATGATCAGCGTCCGCTCGAACTGGCCGGTGTTGCGCTCGTTGATGCGGAAATAGGTCGACAACTCCATCGGGCAGCGCACGCCCGGCGGCACGTAGACGAACGAGCCGTCGGAGAACACCGCCGAATTCAGCGTCGCAAAGTAATTGTCCGAGGTCGGCACCACGGTGCCGAGATATTTCTGCACCAGCTCGGGATGCTCGCGGATCGCCTCTGAGATCGGCATGAAGATCACGCCGGCCGCCTTCAGCTCCTTCTGGAAGGTGGTCGCGACCGAAACCGAGTCGAACACGGCGTCGACCGCGATCTTGCGGTTCGGCGTCTGCTCGCCGCCGGGCGGCGGCTCGACGCCCTCGAGGATCGCGACCTCGCGCAAGGGGATGCCGAGCTTCTCGTAGGTCTTGAGGATTTCCGGATCGATCTCGTCGATCGACGACAGCGTCTTCTTCGGCTTCGGCGCCGCGTAGTAGTAGATGTCCTGGTAGTCGATCTTCGGATAGTCGACGCGCGCCCAGGTCGGCTCGGTCATCGTCAGCCAGCGGCGATACGCCTCCAGACGCCATTCCAGCATCCAGGCCGGTTCGTTCTTCTTTGCGGAGATGAAGCGGACGGTGTCTTCCGACAGCCCCTTCGGGGCCTTGTCGGACTCGATCAGCGTCTCAAACCCATATCGATACTGGTCGACGTCGATGCGCCGGACGCGCTCGACCGTCTCTTGTACAGCAGGCATTCAATCCTCCGCTCGCGGTTTCAAGGACCGCGGTGGATCTCAAGTTCCAAAAATCTCTTACGATGCTTTGGCGACGAAATCCGCTTAGAACAGTTCAAGCTGTGTTTCGTCGCTCCCCCTTAACTAAGGTATCGGCGAGCTTTCGCCAAGCCTTGACGGTCAAATCCACGTCTGTCTCCGTGGTAGACCAGCCAAGACTGAGCCGCACCGCTCCCTGGGACACCTCTGAACGGTATCCCATTGCCTCTAACACGTGGGACGGCTGGACCTTGCCCGACGAACAGGCGGAACCGGACGAGACCGCGATTCCCCCAAGGTCGAACCCGATGACCGCCGTCTCGGCCTTTATTCCGGGCGCCGTGAACAGGACGGTATTTGGCAACCGCTTGACGTCATCGGAGAACACCAGCACGTCCGGCGTCTGCCGCAGCCCGTGCTCGAGCCGGTCGCGCAGTCCCCTGACGCGGGCCGCGTCGGCTTTCAGCGCCGTCATCGCCGCCTTGGCGGCCGCACCGAACCCGGCGATGCCGGCGATATTCTCGGTCCCTGCCCGTCGCCCGAGCTCCTGCCCGCCGCCGCGCAGAAACGCCTCCACACCCTCGACGCCCTCGGCGAGCACCAGCGCGCCTGCGCCCTTCGGTCCGCCGATCTTGTGCGCCGACAGCGTCACGAGGTCGGCCTGCGTCGAGGCCAGATCGAACGGGATCTTGCCGAACGCCTGGATCGCATCGACATGCAGCAGCCCGCCAGACGCATGGACGATTTCGGCGACATCAGCCACCGGCTGAATGGCACCGGTCTCGTTGTTCGCCAGCATCACCGAGACCAGAGCCGGCGGACCATCGGCCAGCACTGCGCGCAGATGGTTGAGATCGATCACACCGGCGCGCGTGACGTGGATTGCGGAGGTCGCCTCCGTCGCAAACCGACCGCCCGCGAGCACGGACGCGTGCTCGATCGCCGACACCAGGAGCCGCTGCACCGGCGCGCCCGCGGCGCGGCGCAATCCCGGCGTCAGTGCGAGCGCATTGGCTTCGGTCCCGCCGGAGAGAAACACCACGTCCTGCGGCCGGCCGCCGACCGCCTTCGCCACGACATTGCGGGCATCCTCAAGCAGCCGTCGCGCCCGTCGTCCCTCGCTGTGCACCGAGGACGGGTTGCCGATCAATTCCCACGCCGCAGCCATCGCCGCCTTCGCCTCCTGGCGAAGCGGCGTGGTGGCATTCCAGTCGAGATAGACGCGATCGGCCATGGAGCTATCCGCGGCAACCACCGTGGTTGCGGCCTTCACTGCGAGATAACGACAGTTGACGACCGAGACCAGATCAGACGTCACCGGCACGGGAGATTTTTCATTCGCGCCAGGAGCCGTGCTGCCGCGAGACACGGCGTTCGCGGTCCCCCGAGCGCGATAGCATGATGAGAAACTTCAGGTAGCCTTCGAAGCAATCCGGCGTGTCGATCCGGATCGCCGCCGACGCACTGGCTGCGCGCGCGGATTCGCGACCGCCAAGCGGCACAATTTCCTTGATTTTTGCCCCTTGCGTCATGCTAGAAGGCCTCCAGCGTGCCGCGCGGCGGTGCCTGCGCCGATTTCATCACGAGCTGCTCTGTTCGCGAACCGTCGCTGAAGATGGCTCCAACCGGTTGATTGATCGACGTCAATCAAGGGAACGCGGCAATCAAGGGAACACAATGCCTGAAGTCATTTTCACCGGCCCCGCTGGCCGCCTCGAGGGCCGCTACCACCCGGCCAAGCAGAAGAACGCGCCGATTGCGATGATCCTGCATCCGCATCCGCAGTTCCACGGCACGATGAACCACCAGATCGTCTATCAGTGCTACTACGCGTTCGCGCATCGCGGCTTCTCGGTGCTGCGCTTCAACTTCCGTGGCGTCGGCCGCAGCCAGGGCTCGTTCGATCACGGCACCGGCGAATTGTCCGACGCCGCGAGCGCGCTCGACTGGGCGCAGGCGATCAATCCGGAAGCGCGCGCCTGCTGGGTTGCGGGCTTCTCGTTCGGCGCTTGGATCGGCATGCAGCTTCTGATGCGCCGGCCGGAGGTCGAGGGATTCATCTCGATCGCTCCGCCCGCCAACCTCTACGACTTCTCGTTCCTTGCGCCCTGCCCGTCGTCGGGCCTGATCGTGCACGGCGACAAGGATGCCGTGGTGCCGCCCAAGGACGTCAACACGCTTGTCGAGAAGCTGAAGACGCAGAAGGGCATCGTGATCGACCAGCAGGTCATCCCCGGCGCCAACCACTTCTTCGACGGCAAGCTCGAGCCGCTGATGGAGACGGTGACCGGCTATCTCGACATGCGTCTCGCCAACGTGCGCTGAGCCGCGCTGCTGTATTTGTAGCCCGGATGAAGCGCAGCGACATCCGGGATCACTGTCTCCGCGGGCTTCGCTCCATCCGGGCTACGGATTCCACGTAGCCCGGATGAGCGAAGCGACATGCGGGTCGCGGCCGACAAGAACCCGGATATCGCTGCGCTCATCCGGGCTACGGTCCCTCCTCTACGGTCCCTACTCTCATTCCGGTGCCAGCTTCAGCGCCGCAATCCCGACCAGCACCAGCGCAATCCCCGCGACCTTCATCGGGTTGAGCGCCTCGTTGAACAGCAGCACGCCCATGGCGAGCGTGCCGGCCGCGCCGATGCCGGTCCAAACCGTGTAGGCGACGCCGACGCCGAGCACCTGCAGCGCGCGTCCGAGCAGGAACACGAACGCGGCGAGCAGCAGCAGCGAGACCAGCGTCCAGCCGAGCCGCGTATAGCCTTCGGCATATTTCATCGAAATCGCCCAGCCGACGTCCAGCAGGCCGGCGACGACGAGCGCGATCCAGGCAACCGAATGCGACATGGCTTACGCGGCGAGCTTCAGCATATGCGCGCGGTGGCCGACCAGGAACGCATGCAGCAGCGCCGGATAGTCAGGCGACACCGCACTGCGTACGCTCGGCCGCTGCGCCAGCGCGCTGCGCCAGGCCCGAAGTTTTGGCGTGTGGGTGAAAACGGCGAGATCGGTCAGCTGGTCGAACAAATCGAAATAGCGGAAGATCGGCGCGAACACCGCATCCACCAGACTGAAATTCTGGCCGGCGAAGAACGGACCGGCGCCGAGCGCAGCCTCCACGCGCGCGAATTTCGCCGCGACCGCCTGCCGCTTGCTCTCGAAGGCCGCCGCATCGGTGGCGGTCTCGAGCCCCCAGAGATCACCGAGAATGGCCGAGCCGAATTCCATCCAGGCGCGATGCTCGGCGCGGACAAGAGGATCCTGTGGGTGCAGCCTGGCGCCGGCCTGCGTCTCCTCGATGTACTCGCAGATCACGTTGCTCTCGAACAGCGCGACCTCCTTGCCGTCGTCGCGCGTCACCACCAGCACCGGCACCTTGCCGAGCGGCGAGATCTTCAGGAACCAGTCCGGCTTGCTGGCGAGATCGATGTCGATCCGCTCGAACGGCACGCCCTTCTCACGCAGCGCGATCACCGCGCGTTGCACATAGGGGCAGAGCTTGTGGCTGATCAGTTTCAGGGCGGCCATGACGAACCTCGCGTTCAATGCAACTGCATCGAATTAAATGCAACGGCATGGAACTGTCAAGGTAGATGCATTTGCATCTAAATCACGGTCGCGCGATAATGCCCCCTGTCATCGGGATCGGCACCCCCGTGGTGGCGGGGTAGCTCAGCGGCAGGCCCTTCATGCCGCGTGCGGCAAGGAAGCCGAACGCCTGCGCCTCGATCGCATCCGCCGCCCAGCCGAGCGCCTCGGCCGGCTCGACGGTCGCCGGTGCCAGACGCTCGCGCAGCATCCGCAGCATTGTGAGGTTGGAGGCGCCGCCGCCGCAGATGATCCAGCTTTTCGGCCGTTTCGGCAGCAACGGCACGACGCGGGCGATGGCCGCGGCAGTGAATGCGGTCAGTGTCGCGGCGCCATCAGCTGGCGCCACGGCGCCGAGCTTGAGGCCGGCGAAGTCGTTGCGGTCGAGCGATTTCGGCGGCGGCAGCGCAAAGAACGGCAGCTTCAGCGCCTGTGCGATCCAACTCTCGTCGGGCCTGCCCAGCGCGGCGAACTTGCCGGCGTTGTCGAACGGCTGATGCATCTGACGGAACATGAAGTCGTCGAGCAGCGCATTGCCCGGCCCGGTGTCGCAGGCGATCAGCGTGTCCGTGCCGTCGATATAGGTGATGTTGGAGACGCCGCCGATATTGACCACGACGATCGGCCCCTCGCGGTTCAGCGATTGCGCCAGCGCGCGGTGGTAGACCGGCACGAACGGCGCGCCCTGCCCGCCGGCCTCGACGTCGGCGGCGCGGAAATCGTGCATCACCGGAATGTGGATCACCTTGGCGAGCGCCAGGGCATCGCCGATCTGCACCGTCAACCTGCGCTCGGGGCGGTGCAGCACGGTCTGGCCATGGAACCCGACGATGTCGATGTCCTGGGCCGAGATCCGGTGCTGAGCCGTGAAGCTGGCGACCGCCTCGGCATGGGCCGTGGTGACGGCCTGCTCGGCCTGCCGCAAAATCCCCGGCCGGGCGTCGCGCCGCGACAGGTGGACCGCCTCAGTCAGCGCCTGGCGCAGCAGGCTGCGCTCGCCTTCGGTATAAGGCCGATAGCCCGAGGGCCCGAAGGCCTTGATCTGGCGGCCGTCGGTTTCGATCAATGCCACGTCAACCCCGTCGAGCGAGGTGCCGCTCATCAGACCGAGTGCCGTTAACATCATCCTGGAAGCGCCCCAGCCGGGAACCCCCGGCTTGTCTCAAACAAGTACATCCTATAATGCCACTGCACGTCCGCCTGCGGCAGCCTCAAGCATCAAGGTTCCGCAAATAGATGCAAAAACCGTAAAACAAGAATGATCTGGCTCGCCGACAAATGACTGCATTTAAATCGGATTTCCTGAACACTTTACAGGAACGCGGCTTCGTCCACCAGTGCTCCGATTTCGAGGGCCTCGACGCGCTTGCCGCGAAGGGCCAGGCGACCGCCTATGTCGGCTATGACTGCACCGCGCCGTCGCTGCACATCGGCAACTTCCTCACCATGATGATGCTGTATTGGCTGCAGCAGAGCGGCAACAAGCCGATCACGCTGATGGGTGGCGGCACCACGATGGTCGGCGACCCCTCCGGCAAGGACGAGACGCGCGCAATGCGCACGGTTGCGGAGATCGAAGCCAACAAGGCCTCGATCCGCGGCGTGTTCGCCAAGGTGCTGCGCTATGGCAATGGGCCTTCCGACGCCATCATGCTCGACAATGCCGAGTGGCTGACCAAATTGAACTGGATCGAGATGCTGCGCGACATCGGCCGGCACTTCTCGGTCAACCGCATGCTGACCATGGACTCGGTGCGGCTCCGGCTCGAGCGCGAGCAGGAGATGAGCTTCATCGAATTCAACTACATGGTCTGCCAGGCCTACGATTTCGTCGAACTGTCGCGCCGCGCCGGCTGCCGGCTGCAGATGGGCGGCTCCGACCAGTGGGGCAATATCGTCAACGGCGTCGATCTCGGCCGCCGCATGGGCACGCCGCAACTGTTCGCGCTGACCACGCCGCTGCTCACCACCGCCTCCGGCGACAAGATGGGCAAGACCGCCAAGGGCGCGGTGTGGCTCAACGCCGACCAGTTCTCGCCCTACGACTTCTGGCAGTACTGGCGCAATGTCGAGGACGCCGACGTCGTCAAGTTCCTCAAGCTGTTCACCATCCTGCCGATGAGCGAGATCAGCAAGCTTGCGGCGCTGGCCGGTGGCGAGATCAACGAGGCAAAGAAGGTGCTGGCGACCGAGGCGACCGCCCTGCTCCATGGCCGCGATGCAGCGAACGAAGCCGCCGAGACCGCGCGCCGCACCTTCGAGGAAGGTGCGCTGGCCGAAACCTTGCCGACGGTGGAAATTCCGCGCGGCGAATTTGAAGCCGGCGTCGGCGTGCTGGTCGCCTTCGTCAAGGCCGAGCTCGTCGCTTCCAACGGCGAAGCGCGCCGGCAGATCAAGGGCGGCGGCCTTCGCGTCAACGATGCAGCCGTGACCGATGAGAAGATGCTGCTGACTTCGACCAATCTCACGCCGGAAGGCGTGGTGAAACTGTCGCTCGGCAAGAAGCGCCACGTCCTGTTGAAGCCTGCATAGGCGCATTCGCATTTGTCGGTTGTCGGGAGTGCGGAAAGCGCGCTCCCATCTTTCCGATGGACCAGACCACGCCTCCGGACGACACGCTTGCCACGCCGGCGAAGCAGTCCCGCATCGCGCTGAACGTGCTCGCGCTCTGCTTCGTGCTGTCGGTGCTTGGGCGCGGCCTTAGCGACAGCTTCACCGTTTTCCTGAAACCGATCTCGGAAAATTTCGGCTGGGATCGCGCCGCTGTAGTGTCGGTCTACTCGCTGACCTGGCTCGCCAGCGGTCTGACCGCGCCACTGGTCGGACGCCTGTTCGACCGCTCGGGTCCGCGCGTGGTCTATGCGCTCGGCCTCTCGCTGCTCGGTTGCGCCTTCCTCGTCGCCTCGCGCGCACAAGCGCTCTGGCAATTCCAGCTCAGCGTCGGCCTCTGCGTCGGTTTCGGCACCGCGCTGATCGGCAATGTGTCGAATTCGATCCTGCTCGGCCGCTGGTTCGGACCACGCCTGCCGACCGCGATGGCCGTGATGTATTCGGCGACCGGCGCCGGCCTGTTGCTGCTGTTGCCACTGTCGCAAGTTCTGATCGACCGGATCGGCTGGCGCGAGGCCTATCAGGTGTTCGGCATCGGCGCGCTCTGCCTGCTTGTTCCGCTGGTCTTTCTGCCGTGGCGGCTGCTCGCCGGCGGATCGCCGCATATCGTCAGGAAGGCGGAAAGCAGCTTGGCCGACGAAGGCTGGACGCTGCTCAGCGCGATGCGCCACCACGCCTTCTGGGCGCTGTTCTCCACCTTCTTCTTCACCGCGATCGCGATGTATGCGCTGACCGCGCAGATCGTCGCCTATCTGATCGATGTCGGCTTCCCGCCGCTGCAGGCGGCAACCGCCTGGGGCTTCTCCGGCGTCGCGCTGTTCGTCGGCATGCTCGGCGTGTCCACCCTCGACGGCATCATCGGCCGCCGGCCGTCGGTATTGTTCAGCTACGGCGTCTCGATCCTCGGCATCATCCTGCTCTGGCTGCTGCAATGGTATCCGAACTACTGGCTGTTGACCGGCTTCATCATCTGCTTCGGCAGCATGATCGGCTCGCGCGGCCCGCTGATCACCGCGACCGCGCTGAAGATCTTCCGCGGCGAGCGCGTCGGCACGATCTACGGCACGATCATGATCGGCAGCGGCCTCGGCTCCGGCCTTGGCTCATGGGGCGGCGGCCTGATCCACGACTGGACCCACAGCTACAATCCGCTGATCGCCTTCGCGCTGGTCAATGTGGTGCTCGGCCTGATCCCGTTCCTGGTGGTGCCGGCGCTGCGGCGGTGAGCTCGGACGCGTCCGCTTGCCCTGCGGAGGCGATGTGGAATCCGACATGAACGCATGCCGGCCTTGGGCCAACGCCTTTGGGCCGACCGGCGGCATTCGCGAAATGAAACAGGCCGCCAACAGCGGCGGCCCTAGTCGATGGCTCCAATTCCTTGATTGCGAGAACCGACTCGAGCGGCCTTAGCCCGGAAGTCGATCCTCTGGTCCGGTACTGCTAGCCGCAGCGACGAACTCTCCGGACCGATCCGTCGTCACGCTCGATCGTGACGGTGCGGCATCCGCGATATCCGCGATCATACCCGTAGGCGCGATAAGCGGGTCGATCGTAGTCTCGGTAGTAACGGGGCTCCGGGCCCACTCTTACGCCGCCGAGCGGAGTATCAACGGCAACCTGAGCTGACGCGGGTGCAATGGAGATCGGCGTGGCCATAGCGAAACCGGCGACCGCCAGTACACCAGCCAATAACAGGGTTCTCATGAGAGTTCCTCCTGAGTTGTTGAATTGCTCTCCAACATCCCAGACAGGGCAAGGTTCCTGCGCGAACGTCATCCGGACGGCAGGTCGCTCGGACTTGGTCGCAGCCTCGGATGAATGCGGAGAGGAACCCGCCGCCGCGCGTCAGCGCGCGATCTCGACCGACCTTGAAAGCAGGCGTCGATAAGCGAGCGTTCTAGTTGTTCGTCGTCGGCAGATCGTTCGGGCCGTACTGCTTGAACTCGAAGATCTTGCGCGTCAGGCCGGGCGCCAGCGCGGAGATCGGATTGACGCGCAGCACCGGCTGGCTCGGCGTGCCGACCACTTCATACGTCACGCCGATCAGGCCTTCATTGCTGCCGGCGCCGAGGAAAATCCCGAAGAACGGAATCTGGCCGAACATGTTGTTCAACCCGTACATCGGAATGAAGGTGCCGTTCATCCGCACCTGGTTGCCGATATAGTCGATGCTGCCTTCGATCGTCGCGCCGATGGTCGGTCCCTTGACCACACCGTTGCGGATCGACAGCTGCCCGCTCTGGCGCGTGAATTCGGCGCGCAGCGCGTCGAACCCGATGCCGTTCTGGGTGCTGACCGGCCCGCCGGCAACGGCGCGATCGAGCTGGGTTTCGCCCTTCACCGAGAATCCGGTAATATTGATGAGCCCCTCCCTTGGGCTCGGCTCGGGGATCGGCGGCTCCATCGCGAGCGTAAGCTGGCCGCCGACCACCTTCGAATAGGTGTCGATGAAGCGCAGGAACGCACCGGCGTCGCTGGTCTGCAGATAGATCACCTCGCGGCCCTGCTGGCGTCCGCGCATATCGACCGTGACGGGGGTGTCGCGGCCGACCTTGCCGCTCAGCGTGAACGCCTTGAAGAACCCGTTGCGGCGCGAGACCTTGGCGTCGACGCTGCGCAGCGCTTCGCCGTTGAATCCTGCGACCGCGCCGAGTTTCAGATCGACATCGAAATCGGTGGTCCTGGTCTTGCTCTTGGGATCGCCGTCGCGGCCGGAGATCGCCGACTTCAGGAAGCCGCGGCCGTCGAACACGTCGCCGCGCATCGTCACCTTGATCACGCCGTCGGGACCGCGATCGGCCCGCAGCGATGTCTTGTCGCCTTCCGACGGCGCGTAGGTCGGGAAGTAGGCATTCATGAGGTCGCCGTTCTGGTCGACCTCGAGCGCGCCCTTGATCGACACGCCGGCGCCGTCGATCGAGATGTCCTCGAACCTGGTCGATTGCCCCTTCGGCACCACGTTGAAGGTCGCCTTGCCGGCCCGGCCCTGCGCCTTGACCCAGCCCGGCAGGATGTTGTCGAGCTTGAGCTGGGTCAGGTCGGCTTCGACGCCCATCTTGGTGGTGGGGTTGTCGCCGCTGCCGATCTTGCCGCTCAGCTTGATCGGGATCGCGCCCGAGACCGCGGGACCGAGATCAAGCCCGAGGCGCGCGCGGCTCGCATCGTCCAGCGTCGCCTGCAGCTTGACGTCGGCATCGCCCTCGGCCGGCTTGCGGTAGTCGAGCGAGGCCGCCTGCCCGTTGATCTTGACGTCGCCCTTGACCTGGAAGCCGGCATTGCTGGCGATCACCTTCAGCGTGTTGGCTTCGAGCTTCTGGTTCATCACCAGCTTGTCGACGGCAACACCGGATATGTCGGCGGTGACGGAGTAGAGCGTATCGGCCTTGGTCAGCTCGCCCTTCACGGGCATGCCGAGATTGATCGTCGCGGTGACGTTGCCCTTGCTGGCGTTGGGATCGATCGGCGGACCGGAGAGATCGCTGAGCCGGTCGGACGCGAGGATTTCGGCGGCGGCCGGCACCGGACAGTCGACCCGGAACTTGACCTTGGACGGCGATGGCTTCGGCGCCATGTCCGGCACCTCGAAGGTGAAGTCCGACAGCGTGATTTTGCGGCCCGCCGGCGTGTCCGCAATGCCCTGGTTGATGGTCACGGTCGCGGTGCGGCCGGTCACTCTGGCCTTCAGATCCGCGTCATGCACCGCGGGCATCTGATCCACCGGACGCACCGTGACACCCGAGGCGACAATGTTGACCGAGAGGCCGTCATCCGGGATCGGCGGTCCCTTGCGCGACAGGTTGTGCACCGGCGAATTGACGCCGACATCGATACGCTGGAGCGTGCCGCGGTCGATCCGCTCGAGCACCCATTCGCGCACCTCGGGCACGATGATGATCGGCCACATCCGTTTCAGGGCCGAGGCCGACATCGGCGTGCCGGCGAATCCGAGCTGCAGCCGCGGCTCGCCGGAATAGTCGATGCTGCCGGTTCCGGCGACGCCGATCTCGCCATTGGAGATGTCGGCCTGGGTCAGCAGCACGCGCTTCTTGTCGGTGTCGAACCGGAAGCCGATGTTGATGCGATTGAAGATCAACGGCGGTTCGTTCTTGTCGGCGTCTGCCAGCACGATGGTGCCGCCCGACAGGCCGGCCTGCCAGTCGGTGACGTTGTCGTTCGGCGGCTCGAGATGGCCGAGCAGCGTGATGCGGTTGGCGCCCGAGATGATCTTGATCGGTGCCAGCAGCACGCGCCGCCCCGAATCCCATTCCACGCTCATCTCGGCGGAATCGATCGGCATCGGGTAGTCGGGCGTGTCGGTGTCGATGATGTTGCCGGCGCCGACATTGATCTTGCCGCGGAAGTAGGTCGGCAGGCCGTCGCGGCCGAGTTCGCCCTTCATCTCGCCCGACAGCGGCAGGTCGGCGGTGTAGGTCAGATCCTTGGTCCGGAGCGCGAGCAGGATGTTCCGGGTGGAAACCTTGTCGGCCTTGATGTCGACCGAGCGCACGCCATTCTGCTGTGGTCCGACCAGCACGCGCACCGACCAGGGTTTTGCGCCCTCCTCGCCGAAGCTGAGCGCAACGCCGCCGCCGCTCGGGCGCCGCAGGCTGAGGCTGATGTTCTCAAAGCTCCATTTGTTGCCGCGCTGCTGATCGTCGACGACAAGATTGCCGTTCTTCAGGCCGATCTCGTTGAGGTTCTGCCCGTCGAGCCCGGTCATACTGAGGCTGTCGAGCCAGTCGAGACCGGCGAGTAGCCCGCTCTGGGCCGAATCGGGCGACGCCGAGGGCTCGGCGGCAGCTGGCGGCGAGGTAACCGGCGGCGGTGGTGCTGTGGGTGTCGGACGCGGGAATGTCGGCGGCATCCCCGCCTCCCGCTTGGAGGCAACGCCGGTGGCCAGCGGTTTTGCGGTGTCGCCGGCGGACACGGTGACATTGCCGTCGGGCGTGATGCGCACCGACAGTTCCGCATCGACGAGATTGAGGCTCTCGGCCCGCAACTGGCCCATCAAGAGCGCGGTTCCCGACAGGCGCACTTCGGCCTTCGGCGCGCTCGCAACCACCGCATGGTCGCGGTCGCGGACGATGATGTCGCGGATGCGCACCGCGATCCTGACGCGGCCGGCGCGCTCGATCTGCGTTCCGCCGACCTCGACCGTATTGCCGTGGCCGATATTCTCCTCGATCGCCGCGGCGAGCCACGGCGTCGCCATGTCGAGATTGATCGGGCCGGCGCCGAGCCGCCACCACAGCCCGCCGAAGCAGGTCGCGAACATCGCGACCAGCACCACGAGGACCAGTCCGATGCGACGGATCCAGCGCTCGCCATTCAGCCAGCGCTGCATGCCGGAGCAGAAATCGGTGAAGCGATGCAAGTTGGTGTTGGAACGCGCCAGCAATTGCCGCGCACGGTTGCCCGCCGCCTCATCCTGCTCGTCCCACGCACCGTCGTCTTCCCATTGCGAGAAGTCAGCCCCGGCGCGCGGATTTGGACCCTGCGGCGACGTGTTCCTTGCCATTGCCTCTCGGTGCTGACGGCGAAGCTGATCGCCGCCATCGGGGCGCCCGTCGATACGTATCGAGCGCTCCTGTGCCGGCATCGCCGCCTATCCTCGCCTAATCATGTTACTCGCCGATGGCCCCCAGAGCGGACCAAACCAACCAATCAAAAGCCAATTCAGCAAGCGGACGGGTCACGCGTCGAATTCCTTGTCACCATACTCCGTGGCCATCAAACTTGCCCAGCGGCCGGTGCGAATCCGGCCGCCGCCAATAAGACCGCAATACCCCAATGGTTGAGCTTCGGAAAGCGACGAAAGGAAGGCGTATGTCCAAGAAAACGCGCAAGAAATCCTCCAACACAACCGGGAAGCGGGTCGCAACAAAGGTTGCGCGCGCCGCAAGCGCAAGCACTGGGAAGTCCGCGACGAAAACCCGCACAGCGGTTGCGAAGAAGGCAGCGGCCAAGAAAACGACCAGGGCGACCGCAGCGGGTGTTCGAAGCAAAGCCTCGCACAAGGCGGCATCCAAACCGTTAAAGCGAGAGCCGGCCGCAACCGTGACCAGTTCGTCCGCCGTCACACTTGCCGAGGGCGTCACTGCACCGACCTTCAACCTGCCGCGCGACGGCGGGGACAGCGTTTCGCTGAAGGATTTTGCCGGCAAGAAGCTGGTGCTGTTCTTCTACCCCCGCGCCGACACCCCCGGCTGCACCAGGGAGGCGATCGATTTCACCCGGCTCAAAAGCGCGTTCGCCGCTGCAGGGACCGAAGTGGTCGGCATTTCCGCCGACACGGTTAAGGCGCAGGAGTCATTTCGAAACAAACACCAGCTCTCGGTGCCGCTGGTCTCCGATCCGGCCCACCAGATGCTGGAGGCGTATGGCGCCTGGGGCGAAAAATCCATGTATGGCAGGACCTTCATGGGAATTATTCGCACGACGGTTCTGGTCGATTCCAGTGGAAAGGTCGCCCGCATCTGGCGTCATGTGAAGGTCGATGGCCACGCCGAAATGGTATTGGAGGCGGCCCGGGCGCTCTGACGGGACGGGTTCCGTTTCCTGAAAATTAACCATGACGGGCTCAAATCGGCCCCGCAAATAAGCCGTCCGGAGCTTGGTCCGACCGGCCGCGGGAGTGCCGATGTCGAGCCGGTCCGGTCACCACAAACACCATCATCCGCAGGACCATGGCCGGACGCCGGCGCGCCGTCCGGCAGCCCATCACCCCGCACCTGCCGCCGCGGCGGTGGCGGCCTCCGGCGAGGGCTATACCCTGGTCCATGCCGGCAAGCAGGTCCGGTTCGGGCCGGTGGTGTTCTGGATCATCGTCGGCACCGTGGTGCTGCTCGGCATGTGGTCGGCGGCGACCGCGACCTATTTCGCGTTCCGTGACGACGTGCTGACCCGGCTGATCGCGCGCCAGGCCGAGATGCAATACGCCTATGAGGACCGCATCTCGGAGTTGCGCGCCAAGGTCGACCGCACCACCAGCCGCCAGCTGCTCGACCAGGAGCAGTTCGACCAGAAGCTCGACCAGATCATGAAGCGGCAGTCGACGCTGGAATCGCGCGCCACCGCACTCGGCGCGATGCCTGATGTTACGACCACCGGATCAATCAAGCCGCAGGGCCGCGCCGAGGCGGCGCCGTCCTCAGGTACGCTGAAACCCTCCCCGATCAGCGACACCGTGATCTTCGTGGCGCCGCCGGATCGCGAGGCACGGCTGGAATCGCGCGCGCCGCTGATCGCCAAGACGCAGCCGAACCAGTTCGCGAAGGCCCAGGGCGTCGACAACGTGCTGGTCCGCCTGCAGACCTCGCTTGACCAGGTCGAGCGACGCCAGGTTGCCGCGCTCGCCTCGGTCGAGGACAGCATCGATTCCAAGGTGCGCCGGATGCGCGGCGTGATCTCCGATCTCGGCCTCAACATGGCGCAGCTCGAGGCGGCGACGCCGCGCTCCGGCATGGGTGGACCCTTTGTCCCCGTGAAACTCTCTGCCGACGCCGGCGCGTTCGAACGCCAGCTCTATCGCATCAACATCAACCGGGCACAGATGCAGCGACTGAACCAGACGCTGGCGCTGGTGCCTTACCGCAAGCCCGTGGTCGGTGAAGTCGAGTTCACCAGCGGCTTCGGCGTGCGCTCCGATCCCTTCCTTGGCCGGCCGGCAATGCACACCGGCCTCGACTTCCGCGCCGCGCAAGGCGATCCGGTGCGTGTCACGGCCAACGGCAAGGTGGTGTCGGCGGGCTGGGCCGGCGGCTATGGCCGCATGGTCGAGGTCGATCACGGCAACGGGCTCTCGACCCGCTACGGCCATCTCTCCGAGATCGGCGTCAAGGTCGGTGAATACGTCAAGATCGGCCAGGTGATCGGCGCCGTCGGCTCGACCGGCCGCTCCACCGGACCGCATCTGCATTACGAGACCCGCATCGACGGCGAAGCGGTCGACCCGCAGAAATTCCTCCGCGCCGGCGTCCGGCTCAGCGCCGGCTAAAGCGCAATGAGATTGGGTCGAATCGTCATCGCGCTTTAGCTCTTTGTTTGATCATGATCTTTTCGGAAAACCGCTTCGCACTTTTCCGGATCATGCTCTAGCTCAATCGCACAACGATCGATCTGAACATCGGCGCAAGCAGTCTCGCTTGCGCCGATCGCGTTTGTGGTTTCAGCGGCGGCCGCCGCCCATGCCGCCGGGCGGTCCGCCACCCCCGAATCCGCCGCCGGGCCCGAACGGACCACCGCCACCGCCGCCAGGGCCGAACGGTCCGCCGGGTGGGCCGAAGCCGCCGGGGCCGGTCGTTCCACCGCTCAGCGGATCGGGCGCAGGCCCGCCGCCTGGCGGGCTGCCGCCCGGCATGCCGGACGGCGCTCCGCTGGGGCCGCCACCTGGACCGCCGCCACCAGGCGCACTGCGGCCGCCCGGCCCGCCGGGTCCCGCTCCATGCCCGGGTCCGGATCCGCCGCCGCCGGGGCCACGGCCCGGCGTGCCCGGGCTCTTCACCGACGAGCCCGGGAACTTGCCGACCGACTGCACCGATTCGACGCGCAGTTCGCGCGGGCCCGACAACTGCGCGTTGACGACGACGCGCGTATCGGCCGCCGGCGAAAACCGCGAATGGTCGCGCGCAACGAAACCAGAGCCGAGCTGCAGGCCGTTGCCGACCCGCCGCACATAGGCCTCGATCAGCAGCCGGTTCGCGCCGGCGAGATCGGAGAAGTCGTCGGCGCGGCTGCGCGACACCTGCATCACGCCCTGCGCGACATGTCCCTCGGCCTGCACGCGCTGACCGGCCAGCGCCGCATCGACGCCGGCGAGCTTGAGCTCGCCGATCCGCAAGACGCCGGCACGGTCACGCTCGAGCGGCCCTGCGACACGCGCGGCGGCGTCATGGCGCTCCTGCACCAGACTTGCGACGACGACGCCGTCGGTGCGACGCAGACCGAACACGGCGACATGCGCGCCCACCTTCAGCCAGCTCTCGCGCCCGGTCCAGGCGACCGTCTGGCCGAGCACTGTCAGCCCGCCCGGCTTCACTTGCTCGACCGGCCCGGTCACCTCGCTAGTCACATCGATGCGTTTGGTCGACAGCGTGCCGCCGGCATCGCGCCGCGCCACCACGCGCGCCAGCTGTCCGATCCGTAGCGCCTTGGCGCTCGCCGCCTCGCCGTCGATTCTGACCGGCACGTCGGGTGCATAGGCGACGCGCTCGCCATTGACATAGATCGAGCCGAACCGCTGGATCACCCCGACGATGCCGGTGCCACCGATGCCCTGATCGGAACCGGTGATGCCGGTGCCGCCGATGCCCTGATCGTTGCCGCGCTTCTTGACCTGCGCGCCCGCGAGCGACGTTCCGGCGAGCCAGAAGCCGACAAGCAGCGCGCGGCGCGAAATGATCGGCGGGCGCTTCACGCTGCACCGCCTTCGTCGGCATCGTCATCCACCGGACCATCCGGCCCCTCGCGGTAGATGTAGATGCCGAAATTCCAGCGATAGTCGCCGCCCTTGTCCTTCGCCAAGGCGCGGTTGGCCTCGCGGTTGGCGACCTTGAGCGCCTCCATCGCCAGCTCGCGCGAGCGCCCCTCGAGCCGTTTCGCCAGCTTCGCCGACAGCCCGTCGTAATGCACCGCGCGTTCGAGGAAGCGCGGCGCGGCCGAGGACACGTTGAGCTCGGCGGCCGCGACATGGTCGTGCAGGTTGCGGCCGAGATAGTGCCATTTGCGATCGTCGTCGCCATGCGGCACGAAGGCCTCCTCGACCAGCATGATCTCGTCGTCGTCATTGATGGTGACGAGCTTGCGGTCGAGCCATTCGTCCAGCACCGCGCGCGGCCGCACATCCTTGGTGATCGATTCGACCAGCGTCTCGAACGACGGCGCGCCGCCGTCGGCGGTCCGCGGCAACGGCAGTGGATCTCCCTTGGCATCGGTGAACTCGGGCGCCGCCAGCCAGCGCGCGATGATCGCGCTGGTGCGCGACAGCGTCGCCGGCACCGCATTGACCGGCGCCCCGGCGCCGCGCAGCCGCGCCACCTCCTTGCGGTGGATGCCGGTCAGCAGGCTGACGCGGCTGTCGGTCTGCTCCTTGCCCTCGAGCGCGAAGTCGTGCTCGGCGACGTTGACATAGAGCTCGCGCAGCAGCTGGGTCAGCGCCGGGAACGTCATGCCGCCGCGGATGCAGAGCCGCACCAGCGGGCGCAGCATGCGCGCCAGCGGCGCGTGCAGCTTCGCTGCGGCGATCGGCGCGGACGATCCCACCTTCGACTTCGGGGCCTTGGCATTCATGCCTAACTTTTAGCCGCACGCGCCGTGGGACACAATCCCACCTTACTTGACGTGTGACATTTTCCCACGTATGAGAAACAAAATCACCTCCCGGACACAGCTCGCGTGCTCGCCAGCGGGTGTCACGGAGTCCGGCACTGCCGCCATCGCCACGGACCGCTCCATGACGTCTGCCCGATTCGACCTTGCGATCGCGGAAGCCTGCCGGATCGCCCAGGTTCCCTTTGAGGAGTTCGTGTCGACGGTGATGGCGGGCGGCTATCCCTGTCTGCCGGGCGTTGCGCCCGGATCGCCGCGCCGCTTCGACGAAACCGACCTGCTCGCGCTCTATATCTACGGCCGCCTGCTCGCCTTCGGTTTCGGCGGCCTGCGCGCCGGCGAATATGCCTGCCGCGCGCATGCCGGCCTCCGCGCCGAGCCCCGCGCGCAATCGATCTCGATTGCGCTGACCTCCGACGGCGGCAAGCGCGTCGTGATCGAGCAGGATCTGCAGCGCCCGGCAGCGGCAATGCTGCCCGAGCGGATTCATTTCGACATCGCCGCGATCAGGCGCCAGTTGCAGCCGGTCGAACGCAGCACCGCCGAGCCGGCCTGACGCTCCGCTAGAGCAAGATGAGATTCGGTCGAATGGCGAGCGCAATGGTGCTGCGCTCCCTCTCCCCGTTCTTACGGGGAGAGGGTTGGGGTGAGGGGCTGTCTCTGCATCTGCCGTGATAGCTGAGCTCGCGGAGACTCCCCCTCACCCGGAACGCATCTGACGATGCGTTCCGACCTCTCCCCGCACGCGGGGCGAGGTGAAGCGGAGGCCGTTGCTCGACCCACAAGTTGGCTCACGGCGCTTAGAAACTCCCGCATTCGCTCGCTCGTGCCGTCGCGGCGCGATCGCACCGTCATGCGTTCCGATTCTTGTCTCCCAGAAAAGTTATCCACCGCCATACGTGGAACATAATCCCACATTTTAGTTCGACGCGATTGACGTGTGAAATTTTCCCACGTATCCAGAATTCATCCAGAAGGGAATCCGACCCAATGTCGCTTCGTTCGGCCCGCGAATCCTGTTCGTTTCACGAACCCGGTCGGTTCGCCGCCACCGCACTCCGTTTCACGCCGCAGGCGCCATTCTGTTTCACGCCGCAGGCGCCTTGCGGCCCGATCGAGCCGGTGTTTCCGGCGCTGCTGCGCTCGCTGGTGTTCGCCGCCGCGCTGGCGCTGCCATTCATCGTCGCCCTGTTCGTCGCATGATCCGGATCGAGCCACCCATGATCGTCAACGAGCAGGCCCGGCGTCCGTCGGTGCTCCACATCTTCAAGGTCTACTATCCCGACCTGTTCGGCGGCACGCTGACGGTGATCCGCGATATCTGCGCCGGACTGAAGGACACGTTCAACGCCGCCGTGCTGGTCTGCTCGCGCTCCGGCGGCGAGCGGCAGATCGTGGTCAACGACGTTGCGGTCGAGCGCGTGCACTCGTTCGGCGACGTGCTGTCGCTGCCGGCGGCGCCGACCTATCCGTGGCGGCTGTGGCGCCGCATCGCCGAGCACGATCTGCTGGCGCTGCACGCCCCCTTTCCGCTCGCCGATCTCGTCTTCGCATTCGGGCTCGGCCGCACCTGCCCGCTGGTCGTGCACTGGCACGCCGACATCGTCTCGCACGCGGCCTTGCGCTTCCTCGTCGAGCCGATGATGCGGCGAACGCTGCGCCGGGCCGCCGCGATCATCGTCTCCGATCCGGTGCTGATCGAAACCACGCCGCTGCTGCAGGAATTCTCCGACAAATGCCACGCCGTTCCGTTCGGCGTCGATGTCGCCAAATATGACCGGCCGGCCGCCCAGGCCGACGACGTCAACGCCCGCGGCCGTCTCGTGCTCGCCTGCGGACGCCTCGTGCCCTACAAGGGTTTTGACGTGCTGGTGCGCGCCGCGCACGCCCGTAATTTCGAGGTCTGGATCGTCGGCGAGGGCCGCGAGCGCGACAACCTCGAGCAACTGATCCGCGACTACGGCTTGCAGGATCGCGTCCGCCTGCTCGGCTCGGTGTCCGAAAGCGAGCGCGTCAAGCTGATGCGCATCGCCGACGTGTTCGTGATGCCGTCGGTGACCAATGCGGAGACCTTCGGGCTGGCGCAGCTTGAGGCGATGGCTGCAAGCCGGCCCGTCGTCAACACCGCGCTCGACACCGGCGTTCCGCATGTCGCCCGCGACGGCCTCGAGGCCATCACGGTGCCGCCCGGCGATCCCACCGCGCTCGCCGACGCCATCGAGACGCTGATCAACGATCCCGAGCGACGCCGCCGCATGGGTCAGGCCGCGCGCCATCGCGCGATGACGAAATACTCAACCGCAGCCTTCAAGGAGGGAGTCGAGACGGTGTATCGCAAGGTCGTTACCGAAGAGGCCGCCGCAAGGGACGCGGGGTCGTCAGCCCCAGCCCCGCGTCCCCGAACGGCCGGTTTCGTCGGCGCAATCCAGATCGCGGCAACACTGGCCTGGTCCGACGTGCGTCATCGCTACGTCCGCTCCCTCCTTGGACCCTTCTGGATGTCGATCCAGATGGCGATCATGGTGGCCGTGCTCGGCTCGGTCATCGGCCATCTCTCCAACGCCAGCGCGGTGGCGCGGCTGCCGATGCTGGCGGCGAGCCTCACCGCCTGGACCTTCCTCAACAGCGTGGTGCTCGACGCCACCACGGCGCTGCAGGGCTCGGCCAGCCTGATCAAGGATCGCGCGCTGCCCCCTGTGATCTTTCTGCTGCAATGTACCTTCCGGCAGGCACTGTTCGCCGCCCATAACGCGGTCGTGCCGCTGCTCCTGTGGCTCGTGCTGACGCCGCGCGATGTCGGCGGCGCCATCGCCGCCCTCCCCGGCCTCGCCCTGTTCGTGGTCTGCACGCTGGGCCTGAGCCTCGTGCTCGGCGCGCTGGCGACGCGTTACCGCGACATCAAACCGATCATCGAGTCCTCGCTGACGCTGGCCTTCCTGGCCTCGCCGATCATCTGGACATCCGAGATGATCGATCGCGGCTCGACCGTGATGCGGCTCAATCCGCTGACGCATTTGTTCGCGATCTGGCGCGACCCGCTGGCGACCGGTCATGTCGCAACGGCAAGCGTGATCTACGTGCTGGCCTGCCTCGCCGCGCTCGCGGTCGCCGCGATCGTCACCATGACCCATCTGCGCAAAGCGGCATTCTGGATCTAGGGAATGGCAATCATCCACCTCCACGACGTCTGCCTCGATTATCCGCTGTACGGCGCCTACGACTTCTCGCTGAAGCGCCGCCTGCTCGGCCGCCTGTTCCGCCAGACCAGCGAGATGCGGACCATCCGCGCGGTCGATGACATCTCGATCGAGGCGAAAGCCGGCGCACGCATCGGCCTCGCCGGCCCGAACGGCTCCGGCAAGTCCACTCTGCTGCGGCTGATCGCCGGCGTGTTCCCGGCGACCAGCGGCCGCGTCGAGATCTCCGGCAACATCGTGCCGCTGCTCGGCCTCGGCGCCGGCGTCAATCTCGATTTCGTCGCCGCCGACAATATCAGCCTGCTGCTGCGGATCTCGGGACGCAAGCCGACGCCGGCGGTCCTGGACGAGATCTGGGCGTTCACGGAACTGGAGGAGCGCATGCGACGGCTGCCGCTGCGCATGTTCTCGTCGGGCATGCTGATGCGCGTGCTGTTCGCAACCGCGACGGCGTTTCCCGCCGACATCCTGCTGCTCGACGAGTGGCTCAGCGTGGTCGACGAGAATTTCTCGGCCAAGGCCGAGCAGCGGCTGCGCAAGATGGTCGAGACCGCGGCAATCGTGATCATCGCCTCGCACGACCACGCCCTGCTGCGCCGGACCTGCAACAGCATCATCAATCTCGATCACGGCCGCATCGCCAGCACCGTCGCGCTGGATGCGCCCGCCCCGCATCACCTCGAGCTCAGAGAAATCAGCGCATGACAAAGATCCTGGTCGTCAGCGAGGCGCTTGGCGAGCCCAACCACAAGCGCGGCATCTTCCATTTCACCCGTGAATTGATCCGCTCGCTGGCCGGCGACGGCCATGCTCTGACCCTCGTCGTGGAGACCACGCGCCGGTACCGGAAGCTGCGCCGCAGGCAGCAGCGGACGCGCCTGCTGCCCGAGGACTCACGGCTGATCGAGCTGCTCGCGCTCTATCGTTACCTCGATGAAACCGACATGAACTCGCCGATCATGCGCGGCGGCCTGCGCCGCACCGTCGACTGGTTCAAGCACAAGCTCAACGCGGCGACCTCGCTCGAATTCATCATCGCCTTACTGCGCTCGATTCATCTGCTGCCGACCAGCGTCAAGCTGATCGAGAACCGGACCGAGGGCCTCGAATACATTCCGACCGATTTGCGCCATCTCGAGTTGTTCGGCGATTTTTTGCTCGAGCCCGGCTTCTACAGCTATCAGGACACGTCGGCCCTGACGCGGTTGCCGCCGCCGCGGGTCGATGCGCGCGACTATGACGTCATTCTCATCGACACCCCGACCCGGGTTGCGATCCAGCGCCGCCCGGGCGCAAAGGTGATTTGCGTCGTGCACGACCTGTTGCCGATCACCGATCTCAAGCTGGATGACATCGCGACACGCCTGTTCCTGTCGCGCCTTTTCACCAGCGTGAACCAGGCTGACGAGCTCGCCTTCGTCTCGAACTACAGCATGAACCGCTTCCGCGCCCTGCTCCCGCAATATGCGCATATTCCGGCGCGAGTGGTCTATCCGCGGACCCGTTTCGACGTCGCGGAAGCGCCGCTTGCGCCGGTGCCAACCGCCATCCCGGCACGGCCGAGCTTCGTCGTCATCGTCTCGAACGAGCCCCGCAAGAACCTCGCGGCCGTCATCCGCGCCTTCCGCAAGCTGCCGGAGGCCGATCTCGTCGTGATCGGCTATGCCGGCGGCGCCAACCAGGCGCGCAACCTGCCGAAGAACGTCCGCTTCTCCGGCTATGTCGACGAGCACGAGAAGGCGGCACTGATCGCGGGCGCGCACGGCCTGATCATGCCGAGCCTCGCCGAAGGCTTTGGCGTCCCGATCATCGAGGCATTCGCGGCCAATACCCCCGTGCTGTGCTCCGATATTGCCGTGTTCCGCGAGGTCGCGGGCGAGCTTGCCGACTATTTCGATCCGTTCTCGACCGACTCGATCTGCGCCTCCGTGCGGCGCGTGCTGGCGCAGCAGGAGCAATGGCGCGACCGGATCCGTGCGCGGCGGGCCGAGTTGGCCGAGCGCTTCGGCCACCACACCCAGGCGCGCGACCTGCTGTCGCATCGGGCTGCCCCGGACGTCGCGGCCGCCGCCGCGGCGCTCGCCGCCGCGATGGCGACCTTCAACGGTGCAACCGCGCACGGCGTGTGACCGGTCATGAGCACCGATTCCGACGCAATTGGTCTCGCAATCGAACCGCCAGCACGATGGTGCGATCGCGTCCGCACCTGGTCCGGCTCAGTCCCCTATGTCCGCGCCACCGATACCCTGATCGCCTTGGCCGCGGCGTCGCTACCCTGGTCGACCACGGCACTCGCCGTTTTCATGCTGCTGTGGCTTGTCGCCGTGATCCCGACCATCGACTGGGAGCAGTTCATTCTCGACCTGGCGCAACCGGCCTTTGCGTTGCCGATCGCGCTGGTCGCACTCGCGGTGATGGGCCAAGCGTGGTCGGAGACGAGCTGGGTCGAACGGCTGCAGGGCATCAAGCCGCTCAGCAAGCTGCTGCTGCTCCCGTTCCTGCTCGGCTATTTCCAGCGCTCGCAGGGCGGGCTCTGGGTGTTCTTGGCCTTCCTGGTGTCCTGCACGGTGCTGATGATCCTGTCCTGGATCGTGCCGGCGCTGCCGCAGCTCAAGCTCGCGCACACCGCCTCCGACGGCGTGCCGGTCAAGAACTACCTCGACCAGAGCCAGGAGTTCGCGCTCTGCGCGTTCGCGCTGGCGCTGCCGGCATTGACCGCGCTGCGGGCCCGGCAATGGCGCTTCGCGGCCGGCACCATCGCGCTGATGCTGCTGTTCGTCGCCAACATGCTCTATGTCGTCTCGGCCCGGACCGCGCTGGTCTACATGCCGGTGCTGTTGATCCTGTTCGCCTCGTTGCATTTGTCGCGGCGCGCCACCCGGCTGCTGTTCGCCGTCGTCGCGGTCACCAGCCTCGTGGTCTGGACCACGTCCCCATACCTGCGCCAGCGCATCGCCAATGTCAGTATCGAGTATCGGGCGCACGATACGTCAGGCATCGCTTCCACGGCGCAGCGCCTGACCTACTGGCGGAAGTCCGTGAAGTTCATCGGCGAGGCGCCGTGGCTCGGCCACGGCACCGGCTCGATCAGGCACATGTTCACACAGGATGCCGTCGGACAAGCCGGCCTTGAGGCCGAGGTGATCAACAACCCGCACAACCAGACCCTTAATGTCGGGGTCCAGTGGGGGCTGATCGGCATCCTGCTGCTCTACGCGATGTGGATCAGCCACGTCAGGCTGTTCGCCGGCCGCGATCTCGTGAGCTGGATCGGACTCGCCGTGGTCGTGCAGAACATCACAAGCTCGCTGCTCAATTCGCATCTGTCCGATTTTCACGAAGGCTGGATGTACGTGATCGGTGTCGGCGTCGCCGGCGGCATGGCGCTCCGCGCCCGCCGGCCGGAAAATGCGGATGTGTGACTCACTGATCGCGCCACGCGTTCAGTGTCGTCCCGGCGAAGGCCGGGACCCATTCCCCCAAGCTCTTGTTATTGCGCGTCGCTGAAACGACGAGTCCCTTCAACAACGTCCGCCGCGGAGTATGGGTCCCGGCTTTCGCCCGGACGACGGCGGTGTTTGCGGCGCTGGCAACGCCGTTCTAACAACCGACCGCCTACCGCGACGCTTCGTGCCCGACCTCGCCGGTGATCACGTCGCCGAACAGCTCCCATGCCTCGCCGTTGAAGCGCATCAGCTGCATCTGCTCGATCGGGAAGTAGTCGTCGGGGGAGGTGTTGACCATGACGCCCGGCAGCATCAGGTCGGAGTGGAAGTTCTTCAGGCTGGCGGCCTGCTTCATCACGTTCTCGCGCGTGAGATTGTCGCCGCACTGCTTCAGCACCTGCATCATCGCCTCGGCCTGGACATAGCCATAGAGGTTGTTGGCGTTGGCCTTGTCGCCGTCGGGGTAATACTTGTCCATGAAGGCGCGCCAGTTTTGCACCGCCGGATCCTTGTCCCAGGTCGGATCGGTCGGGTCCTTCAGATAGGCGGTCGAGATGATGCTCTTGGAGAACTCGAGTCCGGCCGGTTTCAGCACCGAGGCGACCGAGGTCGCGGTGTTGGCGAGGAAGAATTTCGGCTTCCAGCCGAGCTCGCCCACTTTCCGGATCGCCTGCGCCGATCCCTTCGGCGCCGCCCAGGAGAAGAAGATGTCGGCGCCGGAATCGTGCAGCGCGACGATCTGCGAATCGATCGAGGGATCGGAGACCTCGTACGACTTGTCGGCGATGATCATGCCGACCTTGTCGCCGAGCCCGTCCTTCAGGCCCTTGAACTGATCCTTGCCGGCATCGTCATTCTGCCAGAACACCGCGATCTTACTGTCGGGGAATTTGTCGCGAATGTACTTTGCGTAGATGCGGCCCTCGCTCTGGTAGTTGGGCTGAAAGCCCATCGTCCAGGGGAAGTTCTTGGGGTCGCCGAACTTGGTGCCTCCGGAGGCGACGAACAATTGCGGCACCTTCTTGGCATTCATGTATTTCATGATTGCCGAATTGGACGGCGTGCCGAGCGGCTGGAAGATCAGCAGCACCTCGTCGCTCTCGACCAGCTTGCGCGCCTGCTCGATCGCCTTTGGCGGCGAATAGGCGTCGTCGTAGCTGATGAAGTTGATCTTGCGGCCGTTGATGCCGCCCTGCTCGTTGATCATCTTGAAGAACGCGGCCTCGGTCTTGCCGATCACCCCATAGGACGACGCGGGGCCGCTGTATGGCATGATGTTGCCGATCTTGATTTCGCCATCACTCGCGCCGGGATCGTATTTCTTCTGCGCGGTGGCCGAGGTCGCGATCAGTGCGGCACTTGCGAACGCCGCGATTGCGCCAATATATCCGAAACGAGCCGGCATCGTTTTCTCCCGATTTTTGTCGTTGGTTTTGGCGGCAAGTCTCGCAAGAGACGCATGTGCTGGCAAGCGTTGGGTTTTTCCGTTGGGCGAAACGGCATTGTTGCCTGGCGCTATTTATGATTGAAGGTCGATCTGGGGATCACGAGTCGAGGCGTTCTGATTGCGTAAGCCGGACATCCGTACCGGTCCGCGGCATCCGCATCTTGCGGCCGCGGGCTATGAGATCACGCGCCGCCTCAGCGAGTCTGCGTTGGCGAAGCGTGGCCTGCACAAGGCCAATGGCGCGTTCGCGCAGCGCACGATCGCCTCGATCCGCGAGAAGCTGCAGCGCGGCGAGACCGTCTATATCGCAGGCCTCGCCTGCCCCGGCACGCACAACACCGGCGTCGCGCTGGTCGAGATCACCCGGAAGGACGGACCGCGCCTGATCGTCAACAACGAGGAAGAGCGCTTCTCCGGCAACAAGCACACCAACGAGTTCCCGCAATACGCACTCGACGACATGCGCAAGGTGTTGCAGCGGATGGGCCGCGATGTCGGCGACATCGCCGCCTTCGTCACGACATGGGACTATCCGGCGCTGCTGGCGATGCTGATCCGCACCTCGCTCGAGGAAGCGCCGGCCAGCCTCAAATTGCTGCGCGCCCCGATCGCTCCGGCAATCAATCTGCGCCAGCTGGATCAGGTGCGGCGGCTGTCGCGCCGGCTCGGCAGGATGTACGGGCTCGACAAGCAATTGCCGCTGATCTGCATGCCGCACCACGACAATCACGCCTGGTACTCGTTCACGGCCTCTCCGTTCGCCGATACGCGCGAACGGGTCGCGATCGCGGTGCTCGACGGCACCGGCGACGTCGGCTCGATCTCGCTCTATGTCGCCGAGAATGGCGAGATGAAGCAGCTCTATTGCAATGAGAGCCTGTTCGACTCGCTCGGCGCCTTCTACACCGTGATCTCGTCGAGCCAGGGCGGCTGGACCTGGCTCTCCAGCGAGGGCCGCTACATGGGCGCCGCCGCCTGGGGCGACATGAACCGCGCCACCAATCCGTATTATTCGCGCCTGAAGGCGGTGCTGCAGCTCGGGCCCAATGGCAGCGTGCAGCTCAATCGCGCGATGGCCAATTGGTACGCCGATCCCGCCGACGATCCCTATCATCAGCCGCTGATTGACATTCTCGGTCCGCCGCTGCGCCCTGACCAGCTCTGGAATCCCGACGCCGTGTTGCGCGTCGAGGACATCAATCACCGCCCCGACACCAAGGACCGCGTCGATAAGGCAGCCGCGACGCAACTGGTGTTCGAGGACGCGATGATCCACGTCATCGACCATCTCCTGCGCACCACCGGCACCGACCGCCTGGTGCTGACCGGAGGCGTCGCGCTGAACGCGCTCGGCAACATGCGTCTGCTCGAGCATTTCGACGAGGCGTGGTTTGAGCGGGCGCAGCAGCGCAAGACGCGACTGCATATGTGGGTGCCGCCGGTGCCCGGCGATCCCGGCGTGCCGATCGGCGCCGCCTGGCTGTTCGCGCATATGGCGGGCGCGCCGCGCGGCGCGCCGCTGTCGCACGCATTCTATTGCGGCCTGCCGCCCTCGAACGCCGACATCACCGCGGCGTTGCAAGCCGACGACATCGCCTCGACCGAGATCGGCAATGTGGCGACGTCAGAAGGGCGCGACGCGGTTGCCGACCTGATGGCATCCATGGTCGCGCAAGGCGGCGTGATCGCGATCTATCAGGGCGCCGCTGAAACCGGCCCGCGCGCGCTCGGCCATCGCTCGATCCTCGCCAATCCCTGCGATCCCGAGGTGCGCGAGCGGCTCAACGAGCGCGTCAAGTATCGCGAGGCGATCCGGCCACTGGCGCCGATGGCGACGCTAGAGGCCGCGCTCGACTATTTCGAGCTGGAAGACGGCGCCTCCGATGCCGACTACAACGCCTATAACTACATGGTGCTCACGGCGCATTCGAAGCCCGAGGCGCGCGCGAAGATTCCGGCGGTGGTGCATGCCGACGGCACCGGCCGCATCCAGATCGTACGCGAGGCGGACGATCCCCTCACCCATGCCTATCTGAAGGCGCTCGGCCGCCATATCGGCGTCGAGATGTCGGTCAACACCTCGTTCAACGTCGCAGGGCCGATCGCGCAGACGCCGGCGCAGGCGATGGACACGCTGCGCCGCTCCAAGGGGCTAGATGCCGTGGTGCTGGTCGCGGACGACGGCACCGCCCATGCCGCCTGGCACGGCGGCGAGCGCGACAGCGGACGCTTCAGCGGATGGTATGCGGCGTGGAAGCAGGCGCGCGGCTGAACCAGGCCAGCACGCGGCCGTCGATCAGCAGCAGCGCGCTCGCGATCACCAGTGCGCCGATCACCTCGCGCAGCGCGATCGGCTCGCCGAGCACGAGATATCCGAGCAGCAGCGCGGTGACCGGAATCAGCAGCGTCACCAGCATCACATTGGTCGCGCCGGAGCGCTGCAGGATCTGGAAAAACACGATATAGGCCAGCGCCGTCGACAGCGCCGCGAGCCCGAGCACGGCGAGCCATGTCGCCGGATGCGGCATCGGCAACAGCCACGGCCGTTCGACGACGGCGGCGATGGGCGCCATCAGCACCGCCGAGGCGATCATCTGGAACGTCGCGGTCCCCAGCGGCGGCACCCGCTGCGGCAGCCGCCGCCCGATCAGCGCCGCAAGGCCGTAGCTGAAGGCGCCAGCGAGGCACAGCAGGATGCCGATGCCCTGCCGGCTGTCGAAACCGAGCGCATCGCCGTGCAGGATCGCAACCCCGATCAGCCCGACCAGGACGCCCGCCACGCGCCGCGCCTGCAGCCGCTCCTCGCCGGCCGCCGCCATCACGACCACCGCGAACAGCGGCGTCGTCGCATTGAGGATCGAAGCCAGCCCGCTCGGAATATAGGTCTGCCCGAACACGATCAGCGCGAACGGCAGCACATTGTTGAACAGCCCCATCGCGGCGAACGGGACCCAGCCGGACAGGCCGCGCGGGAATTCGATTCCGGCGGCCCGCAGCAGCGGCAGCAGGATGATCGTGCCGAGCGCGACGCGCAGCAGCACCAGGGTCAGCGGCGGCAATTCGCGCAGGATCACGCCGTTGAAGAAGAACGAGCCGCCCCAGAGTACCGACAGCAGGATAAGCAGCCCCCAGTCGCGGCGATCGATGCGGTTGTCGGCGGAAGGCATGTCGGGCACTCACCTGCAGTCGGACAGGTGACTAGGGCAGCGCCGCGAATATTCCCACCCGATTTCCGAGAATGGCGGCCCGCCTATTTCGGCCGCGACACGATCTCGATCATCTGGCCCTCGTCGGCGTCGGGCGCATGGGCCTTCGCCTTGTCGTAGGCGGCGAGCGCGGCGCGGCTAACGGGTACGCCGGGCAGCAAGGTCTCGGCGAGCCGCACGGCGTAATCGGCGTCCTTGTGGCGCAGCGCCGCGGTGAACGATGCGCCGGAGAAGTTGCGGTCGATCATCCGCTTGGAGTGGCGGATCACCTGCGGGCTTGCCACCGCGCCGGTCGCCAGCGCCTCGGCCACCAGTTGCATGTCAAGGCCGGCCTGCTCGGCGATCGCGACGCCCTCGGCGAGGCTTGCGATCTGCACCGCGCCGATCAGGTTGTTGATCAGCTTGAACACGGTGCCGGTGCCGACCGGGCCGAAATGCCGGATCGTGCTGCCGATCGGCGCGAGATAAGGCTGCGCGCGTTCCAGATCGGCCGGATCGGCCCCCACCAGCAGCGTCAGCTTGCCGGCGGCCGCCGCCTCCGGCAGGCCGGTGACCGGACAATCGATGTAGATCAGGCCGCGGCTGTTGAGCTCGCGCGCCATCTCGAGCGTGTGCTGGTACGAGACCGTGGAGCATTCGATCGCGAGCGTGCCGGCCTTCATGTTGGCGGAAGCGCCGTCCTTGGTCAGCCAGACCGCGCGCGAGGCCTCGTCGTCGGCGACCATGGTCACGACAGCATCGGCGTCGATCGCGGCGTCCTCCGGCGAGGTCGCCCACAGCGCGCCGCGGGCGATCAGGTCGGCGGCCTTGGCCTTGCTCCGGTTCCACACCGCGACCGTGAAGCCGGCATCGAGGTAACGGCCGGCCATGCCGTGGCCCATGCGTCCCAATCCAATGAAAGCGACGCGCGGCATGGGCTAATCCACATCCTCGACGGAGCCGGGCCCGGTGCCGAAGGCACGCTGCGCCAGCGTCGCCGCCATGAATTCATCGAGATCGCCATCGAGCACCCCCGACGTATCGGAGGTCTGCACACCGGTGCGCAGGTCCTTCACCATCTGATAGGGCTGCAGCACGTAGGAGCGGATCTGGTGACCCCAGCCGATATCGGTCTTGGCGGCCTGATCGGCAGCGGCCTGCTCCTCGCGCTTCTTCAGCTCGATCTCGTAGAGCCGCGCGCGCAGCATGTCCCAGGCCTGCGCCCGGTTCTTGTGCTGGGAGCGGCCGGCCTGGCAGACCACCGCGATGCCGGTCGGAATATGGGTGAGGCGCACCGCCGACTCAGTCTTGTTGACGTGCTGACCGCCGGCGCCGCCCGACCGCATGGTGTCGGTGCGGACATCGGACTCCTTGATCTCGATCTTGATGGAGTCGTCGATCACCGGGAAGATCTGCACCGACGAGAACGAGGTGTGCCGCCGCGCGTTGGAATCGAACGGCGAGATGCGCACCAGGCGATGCACGCCGGCCTCGGTCTTCAGCCAGCCATAGGCGTTGTGGCCGCTGATCTGGATGGTGGCGGACTTGATGCCGGCTTCTTCGCCCTGGGACTCTTCCAGGAACTCGATCTTGAAGCCGTGCTTCTCCGCCCAGCGCGTGTACATGCGCAGCAGCATCTGCGCCCAGTCCTGGCTCTCGGTGCCGCCGGCGCCGGCATGGACTTCGAGATAGGAATCGAACTTGTCGGCCTCGCCCGACAGCAGCGCCTCCAGCTCGCGCCGGGCGACCTCCTTCTTGAGGTCCTTGAGCGCCTTCTCGGCCTCGGCGACCACGCCCTCATCGTTCTCGGCCTCGCCGAGCTCGATCATGCCGACCTGGTCCTCGAGCTCGCGCTCGACCTTGCCGATGCCTGAGAGCGCGTCCTCCAGCGAGGTACGCTCCTGCATCAGCCGCTGGGCCTTCTGGGGATCGTTCCAGAGATTGGAGTCTTCAGCGAGCTTGTTCAGCTCGGCGAGACGTGCCGTCGATTGTTCGACGTCAAAGATGCCTCCTCAGCAGCCCGACTGACTGCTTGATCTCTTCAACAAGGCGTTCGATTTCCGCGCGCATGGTCTTTCAGGTGTTGGCTAAAAAGGTTCCGGGGGATGTAGCGACCGGCGCAGCAAAGCGCAATCGGCTTGGCCGCAATATCCCGGCGATTTGGCCGTGCCGGAGGCCCGAGCTGTTTCCGTTCCGATTGGATCGAAACGGGGCTCTAGGTTTTTGTTTTGACGCGTTTTCTTCACGCGAACCGGTATCCACTTCGCTTGAAAACGCGCTAGTAAAGCCCCCCGGTTCCCGGACGCATGAAGAAGCCGCCATCGGGCTGGGCCCCATTCTGCGACGGCTGCGGGCCAGGTGCTGGGCCGCGCCCATCGGCATCGGCGACGCCGATGACCGAATAGTTCTCCGGCGGCGCGGTGCCCGGCTTGAAGGCTTCGAGGATGGTGTTGCCGCCGTCGCCGGGGCCGGCGCGCATGCCGGTCTTGGCGTCGACGCGGATCAGCTTGATACCGGCCGGAACCTTGAACGGCGTCGGCGGCTTGTCGGCGAGCGCAAGCTTGAGGAAGTCGCGGGCGATCGGCGCGGCGACGTGGCCGCCGGTGGCGGCGCGGCCGAGATTGCGCGGCTTGTCGTAGCCCATGTAGACGCCGACTGCGAGATCTGGCGAGAAGCCGACGAACCAGACGTCCTTCTCGTCGTTGGTGGTGCCGGTCTTGCCGGCGATCGGCTTGCCGACCTCCTTCACGACGGTCGCGGTGCCGCGCTGGACAACGCCTTCCATCATCTCGGTGATCTGATAGGCGGTCATCGGGTCGAGCACCTGCTCGCGGCGGTCGACGAGCTGCGGCTCCGGCTGGCTCTTCCAGCCCCCGGGCGCGTCGCAGCCGCGGCATTCGCGGGTGTCGTGCTTGAAGATGGTGTGGCCGTAGCGATCCTGGATGCGATCGATCAGCGTCGGCTTCACCCGGCGGCCGCCATTGGCGAACATCGAATAGGCCGTGACCATGCGCATCACGGTCGTCTCGCCGGCACCGAGCGCATACGACAGATAGTTCGGCAATTCGTCATAGACGCCGAAGCGCTTGGCGTATTCGCCGACCAGCGGCATGCCGATGTCCTGCGCGAGCCGCACTGTGACGGTGTTGAGCGAGCGCTGCAGCGCGTTGCGCAGCGTGGTCGGGCCGTAATATTTGCCGGTCGAATAGTTCTCCGGACGCCACACGCCGGCGCCCTGCCCCTGATCGATCTCGATCGGCGCGTCGATCACGGTGGTCGACGGTGTGTAGCCGTTGTCGAGCGCCGACGAGTATACGATCGGCTTGAACGACGAGCCCGGCTGCCGGTAGGCCTGCGTCGCGCGGTTGAACTGGCTCTGGTCGAACGAGAAGCCGCCGACCATCGCGAGCACGCGACCAGTCCACGGATCCATCGCCACCATGGCGCCGGACACTTCAGGCAATTGCCGCAGGCGATACTGGCCTTCGACCGCGTTGCCGTCCTTGGTCACCAGCGGGTCAGCGTAGATCACGTCGCCCGGCTGCAGCACCTGCGAAACCGCACTCGGCGCCTTGCCCTTGGTCTTGGCCCAGCGCACACCGTCCATCGTGATGATGCCGGTCTGCCGTTCCTTGCTGACCGCGCCGCCGAGCTCGCGGCCCGGCTGGAAGCCGATCCGCGCCGACTGATCGCTGGTCTCGAGCACGACGGCCATCCGCCACGGCGAGATGTCGGACAGCGACTTCACGTCGGCAAGCTTGACGCCCCAGTCACCGGAAATGTCGAGCTTGTGCAGCGCCCCGCGCCAGCCCTGCGCCTCGTCGTAATTGACGAGACCCGCGACCATGGTCTTGCGGGCCATCACCTGGATCTTGGGATCGAGCGTGGTGCGCACCGACAGGCCACCCTCGTAGAGCTTCTTTTCGCCATAACGCTCGAAGATGTCACGGCGGACCTCCTCGGCGAAATATTCGCCGGCGAAGATGTGCGCGCCGTTCGAGCGGCTGGTGACGTTGAGGGGGTCCTTGCGCGCCTTGTCGGCGTCGGCCTGCTTGATCCAGCCGTTCTCCAGCAGACGATCGATCACATAGTTACGGCGCTCGATCGCGCGGTCACGGTTGCGCACCGGATGCAGCGCCGCCGGCGCTTTCGGCAGCGCCGCGAGGTAGGACGCTTCCGCGATCGTCAGCTCGTTGACCGACTTGTCGAAATAGACCAGCGACGCCGCCGCGATCCCGTACGCACCGAGGCCGAGATAGATTTCGTTCAGATAGAGCTCGAGGATGCGGTCCTTGGAATAGGCGCGCTCGATGCGCATCGCCAGCAAGGCCTCCTTGATCTTGCGGCTGAACGAGACCTCGTTGGTGAGCAGGAAGTTCTTCGCGACCTGCTGGGTGATGGTCGAGGCGCCCTGCGGGCGACGGTTCGAGCCGTAGTTCTGCGCATAAAGGATCGCGGCGCGCGCCATGCCCTGATAGTCGATGCCGCCGTGCTCGTAGAAGTTCTTGTCTTCGGCGGCGAGGAAGGCGTTGATCACGAGTTTCGGCACCGCCTGGATCGGCAGATAGAGCCGGCGCTCCTTGGAGTATTCGCCGAGCAGCGCGCCGTCGGCGGCATGCACGCGGGTCATCACCGGCGGCTCATAGTCCTGCAGCTGCGAGTAGTCAGGCAGATCCTTGGAGAAATGCCAGATGGCGCCAGCGACGGCGGCGACACCGACCAGGAACACGACGGTTCCGGCGGCGAACAAGAAACCCATAAACCGCACGAGCAGGCGCATTATCGACGTTCCGTTCCTACCCTCCGGCGCTCAGTCGTCAGAAGCGCCTGTCCAAAAGTGCGAAAGCCTCACACAACGAAGCTTGGGCCCAGCGAGCCACCTTGCGCACGCGAGTATACAAGAGCCGCCGGACAATATGGTCGATTCTGCGGACCTGCGGTCCATTGTCTATACCGTCGCGGCTGTGGCCAAACTAGGGCTTCGGCGCAACGGCCCCGGCTTTTCAGCGAGCCGATTTCACTTTGCCGACCCGGCAGTTGCCAGCCGTTTGGCGAAGAACGTGTCGATCGCCTGCACCATCGAGCCGACCGCCTTGTTCCGCCAGCTCTCGGAGACCAGGTGCTCGAGGTCCCCCTTGTTGGAGACGTAGCCGATCTCGACCAGCACGGACGGCACGTCGGGCGCCTTCAGCACCCGGAAGCCGGCCGATTTGAGCGGATGCTTGTGCATCCGCACGGTGGTCTTCATCTCGTCCATCAGAAGACGCGCGAAGCGATTGGAGAACGTCTTGGTTTCACGCTGCGCGAGGTCGATCAGAATGTCGGCGACCTCGGTCGGCTCGTCGGTCAGGTTCACGCCGGCGATGGCGTCGGCCTTGTTTTCCGCCTCCGCCAGCCGTTCCGCCTCGGCGTCGGAGGCCTTGTCCGACACCGTGTAGATCGTGGCGCCCTGGGCATCGCCCTCGCGGCGCGGCAGGGCGTCGGCATGGATCGAGACGAACAGTGCCGCGGACTGGGAGCGCGCGATCTTCACCCGGTCGTTAAGCGGGATGAAAGTGTCGTCGGACCGCGTCATGACCACCCGATACTTGCCCGACTTCTCGATCCGGTCGCGCAGGGCAAGGCCAAAGCCCAGCACCAGGTTTTTCTCGGTCTGGTCGCCGGATTGCGTGCCGTTGTCGATGCCGCCGTGACCCGGATCGATCACGATCAGCGGGCGCGCGTCAGTGACCGCAACCGGCGGCAGCGCCGCAGAGGTAACGGCCGGAATGGTCGCCGTGGTGGATTCGGAAATCGCCGGTTTCGATTCGGGCCGGCTCGCGGGCGCCAGCGACTGCACGAAGCTGGTGCGGTCGACCTCCTCGAAGTCCAGCACCAGCCGCGGCGGCTGGCCGTTGGCGGCGTCGAGCACGTAGGAATTGGCGATCTTCACCGGTCCGGTCAGGTCGAACACGATCCGCGAGCCGCCGGGCATCACGAGACCATAGCGGAACGCCTTCACCAGGCCCCGCCCCGCCGAGCCGGTGCCGGCCGCGAGCTGAAAATCGACCTGCGGGATGTCGACCACGACGCGGTAGGGCTCCGCCAGCGGGAAGGCGCGAAATTCGATCTTGCGGTCGAGGTCGAGGATGAATCGGGTCTGCTTGGCGTCGCCGGCGAGCCTGGCGCCGGATGCGACAGGGAAATTCGGCGCGCTCGCGGCCGACGCAGGCTGGCCGTTCTGCGGTCCCTCGGCGGCGCTCGGGGCGCCGGCAATGGCAAACACCCATGTTGCGGCGCACAACAGCCCGCATCCCAGAAAAACAAGGTGTTTTGCGCGGTTCGCCACCCGATTCGTAGCCTCCCAGCTGCTTCTTACCGCATTAGAACCACACGGTTAATCGCTCCCTAATGACGCTCCGGCGAAAAGAACCGAGTGTTGCGGCGGCGTGACGCTTCCCTTGCACGCGGCGGTCAATCCACGTATGTACGAGGTGCTGACGGCTAGTACTCCCGGTTGTGTCGCGTTCAGCCTCCCGGTGCAGCGGTGGAACCTTCCTGATCGAAGATCCCGCCGTGTTTTTCCGGTCCCTCCCCAGCCAGCGCCGCGCGCGGCTGACACGGAGTGGCGGATTCAAGCCCGAGCGGCGTCCGGTCCCAGGCACACTCCCTCGCCAGAGGGACGGTTTGAGACACGGCATAACCGATTATCCGGTCCCTTGGGGCCTCGATATGCGATGGCCGGCGGGCGCTTCGGCGCCAGGCGGGGCTTTCAGCAAAAGATACGGCGGTATTTTTCGCCGCCAACATGTTTAGACGGGCCGACGCTTAATGCGCCAGACTGTATTGCCGACCAGGATCCCCCGAATGATCGCGCTGACGCGAGGTGAAAACTTCGCCCGTCGCATCATCCCGGTGAGTTCCCGTCCGGCGCTGCGCCGCGAGATGCGTTTCGGCCTTCCCCTCACCCCCGAATCAGGTGGACCGTCGCGTCACCGGGCGGCGCAGTTTGCGCGCGCCATGATCCGCGCCCGCCGCCGTCAAGAGCTCCAAAATGCCCAACAAGATGTTGATCGATGCCACCCACCCGGAAGAGACCCGGGTCGTCGTGGTCCGTGGCAATCGCGTCGAAGAGTTTGATTTCGAGACCGCCCAGCGCAAGCAGCTGCGCGGCAACATTTATCTCGCCAAGGTTACGCGCGTAGAGCCGTCGCTGCAGGCCGCCTTCATCGAGTATGGCGGCAACCGGCACGGCTTCCTGGCCTTCAGCGAAATCCATCCCGACTATTACCAGATCCCGGTCGCCGACCGTCAGGCGCTGATTGAAGCCGACGAGCGCGCCCATCGCGAGGCCGAGGAAGAGCACGAGAACCGCGGCCATCGCCGCCGGTCGCGCCATCGCAACGCCCGTCGCCGCGGCCATGGCGAGCGCGTCCAGAGCGAGGTGATCGAGGGCGCGAACGACACGCAGGCGCTGCCTACCATCGAGGCCCACGAACATCCCGTCGATGCCGAGCATCATGAACATGATGCCGGGCACCACGATCACGGCGTGGTCGCCCAGGAAGGCCACGAACATGAGGCGCATGATCATGCGCATCACGAGGACCATGAGCATCAGCATGATCATGACCACGACGATCATGGCCACCACGATCATGGTCACGACGACCATCACGACCACGATCATGCACATGATCACGACCGCGCCCCCGAGGTGAGCGAGGCGGCGGTTGCCGACGCCCCGTCCGACCCCGTCGTTGCTGTGGTCGAAGCCTCCGCCGCGTCGGCCGCGCCCGAGACCATCGACACGGTCGAGGTCAATCATGAGCCCGAGCGCGCCCATGAGGAGCAGATCGAGGAAAACGCCGCGCATGCCGACGACGCGCCGCACGTGGCTTCCGACGAGGTTCACGCCGCCGCCGATGAGCACGCGGTCGCCGAATATGGCGCGCTCGCCGAGGTGGTCGCGCCCGAGACCGGGCCGGGCGACGAGGCCGGCGAAGACGACGAAGAGGATGACGGCGAGGAAGGCGAGGAAGAGGACGTCGTCGAGTCAGTTGGCGGCGACGACGTGCTCGAGGAGGTTCCGGAGCGCCCGTTCCGTCCGCGCCGCCAGTACAAGATCCAGGAAGTGATCAAGCGCCGGCAGGTGATGCTGGTGCAGGTCGTCAAGGAAGAGCGCGGCAACAAGGGCGCCGCGCTGACCACCTATCTGTCGCTCGCCGGCCGCTACGCCGTGCTGATGCCCAACACCGCGCGCGGCGGCGGCATCAGCCGCAAGATCACCTCCGCCCAGGACCGTTCGCGGCTGAAGGAAGTGGTGCAGGATCTCGACGTGCCCGAGGGCATGGGGATCATCCTGCGCACCGCCGGCGCCTCCCGCAGCAAGCCGGAGATCAAGCGCGACTTCGAATATCTGATCCGGATGTGGGAAACGGTGCGCGACCTGACGCTGAAGTCGCAGGCGCCGACGCTGGTTTACGAGGAAGGCTCGCTGATCAAGCGCTCGCTGCGCGACCTCTACAACAAGGAGATCGACGAGATCCAGGTGGCGGGCGAAGCCGGCTACCGCGAAGCGCGCGACTTCATGAAGATGCTGATGCCGGCCAATGTGCGCGCGGTGAAGCAATATCGCGACGGCCAGCCGCTGTTCTCGCGCATGGGCGTCGAAAGCCAACTCGACGCGATGTTCTCGCCGACCGTGCAATTGCGCTCCGGCGGCTACATCGTGATCAACCAGACCGAGGCGCTGGTCTCGATCGACGTCAACTCCGGCCGCGCCACGCGCGAGCACCATATCGAGGACACCGCGCTTAAGACCAATCTGGAAGCGGCGGAAGAAGTCGCGCGCCAATTGCGCCTGCGTGACCTCGCCGGCCTGATCGTCATCGACTTCATCGACATGGACGAGAAGCGCAACAACCGCGCGGTCGAGCGCAAGCTGTCCGACTGCCTGCGCCAGGACCGCGCGCGGATCCAGGTCGGCCGCATCTCGCATTTCGGCCTCTTGGAAATGTCGCGCCAGCGCATCCGCGCCAGCGTGCTCGAAAGCTCGACGGAGCCCTGCCCGCAATGCGGCGGAAGCGGTCACGTCCGTTCGGTCTCGTCGGTGGCGCTGCAGCTCCTGCGCGGCATCGAGGAAATCCTGATGAAGGGCGCGACCCACAATCTGGTGGTCCGCACCCGTACCGACGTCGCGCTCTACGTGCTCAATCACAAGCGCGGCCATCTGCGCGACCTCGAAGACTCCTTCCGGGTTTCGCTGTCGATCGTCGCGGACGCCACAGTGCACGGCCAGCAGTCCTACATCATCGACCGCGGCGAGCAGGTGCATACGCTCGAAGCCGCCAAGGCGCTGCTTGCTGCGCAGACTGCTGCGGCTCCGGCCCAGGCCGAAGAGGCCGATGACGAGGAAGAACTGTTCGAATACGAGGCCGAGATCGAGACCGACGAGACCGAGGGTCTCGCCGACGAGCGGGCGGCCGGTGATGAATCGGGCTCTGCCGAGGGCGAAGGCGACGGTCAGCGCCGCAAGCGTCGCCGCCGGCGCCGCGGCCGCGGTGGCGGCAGCGAGGCGCGTGAAGGCGCCCAGCAGCCGCGCGAGGACGGCGATCTCATGCATGTCCTGCCAGAAGGTACCGAGGCGGTTGCCGCCGCCGATGCCGAAGGTGATGAGGACGAAGGCGACGAACAGCAGACCGCTGCCCGCGACGACCAGGCCGGCAATGGCGATCGCCGTCCGCGGCGCCGCGGGCGCCGTGGCGGCCGCCGCCGGCGCGGCAGTGGCGGACCGGATGACGGCCTCGCCGGATCGATCTCCGATGAGTTGACCCCGGCGGCGACGTCGGAGGCCTCCGACGCAGTCGCCGATTTCGATAGCCATGATGCGGAGCCGGCTCCCTCGCTGGCGCAGCCCGAACTGGTCGCCGAGCCGCCGGAGTGGCAGCCGACCGAGGTCGCACCTGTTGAGCCGGTCGCGGCACCCGAGCCCGAAACCGCCGCGGCGTCTGCCGCCGAGGACACTGCCGAAGGTGACCGCGCGCAGCGCCGCCGTTCGACGGTGCGCGAAAAGGTCAACTTCGCATCGAGCCCACAGCCCGAGGCATCAGCGGCGCTGGTTCAAAGCCCGGCGGAGGAAGCTGCCCCTGAGCCGGCCGCGGCTGCTCCAGAACCGGCACCGGCCGCTGCGGCCGAGGCTCCGGCCCGCAAGGGCTGGTGGTCGCGCCGCTTCGGCGGCGGCAATTAGCACCACCTGCAAGTCAGAACGCCCGGCTCACGCCGGGCGTTTTTATTGAACAGGCAATCCGTTCGTCAGACGCCGGCGTAACGGAGCCTGACGGAGACGGATCCCAATGCAAAGCGCGATCGTTCTTGGCGGCGGCATGGTGGGCGTCAGCACGGCTCTGCACCTGCAGCGTCGCGGCTGGTCGGTGACGCTCGTCGACCGCAAGGAACCGGGCCGCGAAACCAGCTACGGCAATGCCGGCATCATCCAGAGCGAGGCGGTGCGGCCCTACCCGATGCCGCGCGATCCCGCCATCCTCGCCCGGATCGCGATGGGGCGCACCAACGACGTGCGCTACCGTCTGGCGTCGCTGCCGCAGCACGCCGGCCCGCTGCTGCGCTATTGGTGGAACTCGACGCCCGAGCGGCACCGTGAAGCCACCATCGCATGGGCGCGCCTGATCGCCTACGCCACCGCGGAGCACGACACGCTGATCCGCGATGCCCATGCCGATAATCTGATCCGCCGCGCCGGCTATCGCCTGCTGCATCGCGACCCGGCCGCGCTCGAACAGGCCATTGCAATCGCCGAGGAGAACCAGCGCGACTTCGGCGTGACGTTTCGCGTGCTTGACGGCCGCGAGCTCGCCAACGCGGAGCCGTTGCTGCGTGACGACCTGCCCGGCGCCATTCACTGGCTTGGGCCCTGGACCGTGTCGGACCCCGGCGGGCTTGTTTCCGCCTATGCCGGACTGTTCGAGCGTCTCGGCGGCACGTTGCTGCGCGGCGATGCCCAGACGCTGACGCAGACGACGTCCGGCTGGTCGGTCGACACCAGTGGCGGCCGGATCGATGCCGCCCACGTCGTGGTCACGCTCGGGCCGTGGTCACCGCAATTGCTGCGCAAGTTCGGCTACCGGATCCCGCTGGTGCGCAAGCGCGGCTACCACATGCACTACCAGGGCGGCCGCTCGCTCGACCTGCCGCTGGTCGACACCGCAAATGGATATGCGATGGCGCCGATGGCCAAGGGCATCCGCATCACCACCGGCGCGGAGCTGACCAGTCCCGACGCACCGGCGACGCCGATCCAGCTCGGCTACGCCGAAGCGGCCGCGCGCGAGCTGATCGAGATCGGCAGCCGCGTCGAGCCCGAGCCTTGGTTCGGCACCCGCCCCTGCACGACCGACATGCTGCCGGTGCTCGGGCCCGTGCCGCGCCATCGTGGGCTATGGGTGAATTTCGGTCACGGCCATCAGGGCTTCACGCTCGGCCCGGCGACCGCGCGCGTGCTGGCCGAAACGATGAACGGCGAGGCATCCGCGGTGGACACCTCGCCGTATCGACTGGACCGGTTCTGACGTCGACAAAGCGTTTTCGAGCGAAGTGGACTCCGGTTCGCGTGAAGAAAACGCGTCAAAACAAGGATCTTTAGTCCGTCGTCAACGCGGTCTCCATGTCGGTCGGGTCGACCTGCTTGGCGAGATTGGCGTTGAGCTTGTCGCGGTCGAGCTCGCCCTCCCACCAGGCGACGATCACGCAGGCGACGCCGTTGCCGCACAGATTGGTCAGCGCGCGGCACTCGCTCATGAACTTGTCGATGCCGAGCACGATCGCCATGCCCGGCACCAGCCGCGGATCGACCACCGCAAGCGTCGCCGCCAGCGTGATGAAGCCGGCGCCGGTGATGCCGGAGGCGCCCTTCGAGGTCAGCATCGCCACGATCAGGATCGTGAGCTGCTGGCTGAAGGTGAGATCGAAGCCCAGCGCCTGCGCGATGAACAAGGTCGCCAGCGTCATGTAGATGTTGGTGCCGTCGAGGTTGAACGAGTAACCCGTGGGCACCACGAGGCCGACCACCGATTTCGAGCAGCCGAGACGCTCGAGCTTCTCCATCAATGACGGCAGCGCGCTCTCCGAAGACGAGGTACCGAGCACGATCAGGAGTTCGTCCTTGATATAGGCCAGGAACTTGAAGATCGAGAACCCGGCGATCCGCGCGATGATGCCGAGCACCACGAACACGAACAGCGCGGCGGTCAGATAGAACGTCGCGATCAGCCCCATCAGGTTGAGGATCGCGCCGGTGCCGAACTTGCCGATGGTGAAGGCCATCGCGCCGAACGCGCCGATCGGCGCCGCCCGCATCACGATCGAGATGACGCCGAACACGGCGTGCGCGGCGTCGTCGATGAACGAGCGGATGGTGTGGCCGCGATCGCCGAGGCCCATGATCGCGAAGCCGAACAGCACCGAGAACAGCAGCACCTGCAGGATCTCGCCCTGCGCGAATGCGCCGACCACGGTGTCCGGAATGATGTGCAGCACGAAGTCGACGCTCTTCTGCGCCTCCGCCTGCTTGGCATAGCCGGCGACCGCCTGCGCGTTCGCCGCCGCATTGCCGAAGCCGGCGCCAGGCTTGATCAGATTGCCGACCAGCAATCCGATCACCAGCGCGAAGGTCGAGACAACCTCGAAATACACCAGCGCCTTGACGCCGATGCGGCCGACCTTCTTGGCATCTTGTATATGGGCGATGCCCGACACCACGGTGCAGAAGATGATCGGCGCGATCACCATCTTGATCAGCTTGATGAAGCCGTCGCCGAGCGCCTTGATCCACTCGTTGGTGGCAAGGCCCGGCCACAACCAGCCGACCAATGCGCCGAGCACGATCGCGATCAGGACCTGGACATAGAGAACTTTATACCACGGCTTGCTGCCGGCGCTCGCCGGCGCAGCCGTGACAACGGTTGCCGTTGCCATGTGTCACTCCCCCTCAGAAATGGCGGAAACAGCCAAGATCAACTTGGCGGTTCAAGTCAAATGGAACTGTGTGGGCCCTGCCGCTTATCCGCGATGATCGGTCCGCCACAGTGCCGGCGAAACCACGGCACTGCGCTGCGAAACCGATCCGAAAGGCAAAGCGAACGCCGGAAGGCTCTTGGTGGCTCTTGGAGTTTGAAGGCTCCTGGAGTTCGCGGGCTATTTAAGCCAATGCGCGATCCGTGCAACTGCTTCCTGCATCTCCGGGGCCGAGCGTGCATATGAAAAACGGATGAAGGCGCGGCCGTGGATCGGATCGAAATCGACGCCGGGGGTCGCCGCGACATGCGCCTTCTCGAGCATCTCGCTGGCGAAGGCGAAGCTGTCGGCGGTGAAGTCGGAGACGTCGGCATACAGGTAGAACGCGCCGTCTGCGGGGAGGAATTTGGTCAGGCCAGCCTTCGGCAGGCCTTCGATCAGGATGCGGCGGTTCTCCTGATAGCCGCGCTTGATCGCCTCCATCTCCTCGCGGCCTTCGAACGCCGCCTCGGCCGCGATTTGCGACAGGGTCGGCACCGAGATCGACAGGTTCTGCTGCAGCCGCTCGATCGGCCGCACCAGCACGTCGGGCACCACCATCCAGCCGACACGCCAGCCGGTCATGCAGAAGTACTTCGAGAACGAGTTGATCACGAGCGCGTTCGGCGACAGCTCTGCGGCCGTCACCGCAGCGAACGCGTAGTCGAGCCCGTGATAGATCTCGTCGGAGATGAAGCGGATGCCGGCGCTGTCGGCGGCCGCCATCAGGGTCGACAGCGCCTCGCGCGACATCATGGTGCCGGTCGGGTTGGCGGGGCTGCCGACCAGCACGCCCTTCAGCGGCGCCTTGCGGTGGGCGGCGAGCAGCGCCTCGCCGGTCAGGGCATGGCGGGTGTCGCCGGAGGTTTCGATCAGCACCGGCTCGCAGCCCAGCGCGGTCAGGATATGCCGGTACGGCGGATAGCCCGGCACGGTCACGGCGACCCGGTCGCCCGGTTCGAACATCGCAAGAAACGCCAGGATGAACCCGCCCGACGAACCGGTCGTGACGATGATGCGCTCCGCGTCGACCGTGCAACCATACGTGTCGCTGTAGTGCCGGGCGATGCGCGCGCGCAGCGAGGGAATGCCGAGCGCCGAGGTGTAGTCGATCCGCCCCTCCGCAAGCGCGGCCTGCGCGGCCGCGATCGCCGGCTTCGGCGCGCCTGCGGCGGGCTGCCCCACCTCCATATGGATGACATGGCCGCCGGCGGCCTCGATTCGCGCGGCCGCCGCCATCACGTCCATCACCATGAACGGCGGAACATCGCTCCGTCCGGACGCTGTCAACAGGCTGCTTACACGGTCTCTCGGTGTCGCTTCACGCATGGATTTCTGCTATTGCACGGCCGCTGCCGAATTCGGGTTCCCGTTACCGGCTGCCGCCCCAGACTGGCCGCATTCGGTGGCTCCTTATAACGCTTTCAGGCCAAGTGAATACCCGGTTCGCGTGAAGAAGAACTGCAAAAACAACAGACTGCGCCACGCGCCTGATCCGGTCGGGCCCGAAACCCGGACTTGTGCCGGCGCGGCCAGTCATCGCCGATAGATCGCCCATGCTGTTCCGCCTCTCGCTCCGCACCAGGACCTTCAAGCTGACCGCGCTCATGACTGCGGTTACGCTCGCGATCGGGCCCGTCGTTCCTGCGCGAGCCCAGCAAAAAGGCCCGCCGGTGCTGCGCGACACCGAGTCCGAACAGTTGCTGCGCGAATACACAAGGCCGATCCTGCGCGCCGCCGGTCTGGAGAAGCAGAACATCCAGATCGTGATCATCAACAACGGCTCGTTCAACGCTTTCGTCGCCGACGGCCGGCGCATCTTCGTCAATTACGGCGCGCTGCTGCAATCGGAAACGCCGAACCAGATCATCGGCGTGCTGGCGCACGAGACCGGCCACCTCGCCGGCGGCCATCTCGCCAAGATGCGCGAGCAGCTCGCGCAGGCCCAGACCCAGATGATCATCGCGATGCTACTCGGCGTCGGCGCGCTTGCCGCGGGTGCGGGCGGCCGCGGTGGCGGCAACGGTCTCTCCAGCGCAGGCGCCGCGGCGATCTCGGCGCCGCAAGCGGTCATTCAGCGCACGCTATTGTCTTATCAGCGCCAGCAGGAAGAGAACGCCGACCGTGCCGGCGTCAAGTTCCTGAACGCGACCGGACAGTCTGCCAAGGGCATGTACGAGACGTTCAAGCGCTTCACCGACGAGAGCCTGTTCGCCTCGCGCGGGGCCGACCCCTATCTGCAGTCGCACCCGATGCCGGTCGATCGCGTCTCCGCGCTGCAGGAACTGGCGCGCTCCAGCCCCTATTGGGACAAGAAGGACGATCCGGCGCTGCAGCTGCGCCACGACATGATGCGCGCCAAGATCTCGGGCTTCATGGAGCGGCAGGACACGGTCTACCGCCGCTATCCGCTGTCCAACACCAGTCTGCCGGCGCGCTATGCACGCGCGATCACGACCTATCTGCACGGCGATCTGCGCTCGGCGATCGCGCAGATCGACGGCTTGATCCAGGTGCAGCCCAACAATCCCTATTTCCATGAATTGCGCGGCCAGGCGCTGCTCGAAGGCGGCCGGCCGGCCGAAGCCATCGCGCCGCTGCGCCGCGCGGTGCAGCTCTCCAGCAATTCGCCTTTGATCGAGATGCTGCTCGGCCAGGCGCTGGTCGCCTCCGACAACAAGGCCTATACCGACGAAGCGATCAACATGCTGCGCGCCGCGGTGGCGCGCGAGCCCGAGGCGCCGCTCGGCTATACCCAGCTCGCGATGGCCTATGGCCGCAAGGGCGACTATGCCCAGGCCGACCTCGCCTCGGCGCAGGCCGCTTATCTCCGCGGCGACACCAAGACCGCCCGCGACCTTGCGTCACGCGCCAAGACGCGATTCGCGATCGGCACGCCCGGCTGGGTCAAAGCTGACGACATTGTGAGCGCCAAGCCCATGCCGGGTCAGAAAAACAACTAGAAATAAACCGTAGTTCCATACAACGATCACCGAAACCGGCTCACGGCCCCGCCGTATTTTGGGCCACCGCGAACAAGGATTTTGTCATGCCAGCGCTTCGTTTTCTTGCCCCTGCCCTGCTCGCGCTCGGCGTTTGCGCCGCGCCGCTTCCGGCCTCCGCGCAGAGCTTCACCGACACCCAGCGCGGCGACATCGAGACCATCGTGCGCAACTATCTGATCGCGCACCCGGAGGTGCTCGAGGAGGCGATGAACGAGCTGAGCAAGCGGCAGGCCGCCGCCGAAGCCGAGAAGCATGAGCAGAGCGTCGCCAAGAACGCCGACACCATCTTCAATTCGCCGCGCGGCGTCATGCTCGGCAACAAGGACGGCGACGTCACCTTCGTCGAGTTCTTCGATTACAATTGCGGCTACTGCAAGCGCGCGATGTCCGACATGCTCGATTTGATGAAGGCGGATCCGAAGCTGAAGGTCGTGCTGAAGGAATTCCCGGTGCTGAGCCAGGGCTCGGTCGAGGCCGCGCAGGTCGCGGTCGCCGTGCGCATGCAGGATCCGACCGGCAAGAAGTATCTCGATTTCCATCAGAAGCTGCTCGGCGGCCGCGGCGCCGCCGACAAGGCACGCGCGCTGGCGGTCGCCAAGGAGGTCGGTCTCGACATGGCGAAACTCGAGAAGGATATGGCGAGCCCCGAAGTGAAGGCGACCATCGAGGAGAACTTCCGCCTCGCCGAATCCATGGGCATGAACGGCACGCCGAGCTACGTGATCGGCAAGCAGGTCGTGATCGGCGCCGTCGGCGTCGACAACCTCAAGGAAAAGATCGGCATCGCCCGCTGCGGCAAGGCGACCTGCTGATCGCCGCTAAGGATAGCGCTCATTCAGAAAAATCCGGCTGCCAGGCAGCCGGATTTTTTTATTGCCGTCACCGAACCGATTCCGCGCGGGCCGCAAGCAAGGGCCGTCCCCAACGACGCAAGTCGCGCGAAGCTGAAAATACAGCGCGACCTGCTCTCGAGATCGAAGACTATTTCGGCGGCTTCAATTTCGGCGGCGGCAACGGCCAGCTCGATCTTGCGAGCATGGAGTTCTACTGGGCCTGCAGTTGAAGCAGCCGCGCATTCATCTCGCGCGTTCATCGCGCATTCACCTGAAGAACAAACCGCAAGGAACCGCAAATCAACAGGAACATCGCACATGCTCTCCCGTTGTCGGCGCGGGCAATGCTGAAAAACGAGGAGGAATTACGATGTCTAACCGCTTTCTGATTTCGGTCGCCGCAGCCGCTTTGATCGCCGGCACCGGTTTCGCGAACGCACAGGGCGCCGGCGGCGCCAACAAGGAAACCGGAGCCGGTGGTGGTGCGACCACGCAGCAGTCTGCACCGTCCGGTGGCGCGTCATCGGGCACCATGCAGCATGACAAGAGCGGCATGAAGGGTTCCGAGCATTCGACGACCGGTGAGTCGAGCACCAAGGGAGCTGAGTCCGAGAAGTCCGGCGCGGCCACCAAGGGTGCACAGGACAGCACCCAAAAGTCGAAGGGCATGAGCTCGGAGAACGAGGCGACCAAGGGCTCCAAGGAAGGCTCGAAGGACATGAAGGCCGAGGGTCGCGACAAGAGCGGCAACATGAAAGCCGAGGAGCGTGACAAGAGCGGCAAGATGAACGCCGAGAGCCGCGACAAGAGCGGTGCCGGTGCCACGACCAACCAGAACGCTCAGACCAAGAGCCCGGCCGACCCCAACCGCGCGCAGACCAACGACACGAGCCGCACGCAGACGACGACCGGCAACGCGGCAACGTCGGCCACCGCGGCTCCGCCGGCCGAGAAGCGCACCCAGATCACGACCGCGATCAAGTCGGAGCACGTGACCGAAGCCACCAACGTGAACTTCAATGTGGCGGTCGGCACCCGCGTTCCGGCTGACGTCCACTTCTACCCGGTGCCGGAGCGGGTCGTGACGATCTACCCGCAGTGGCGCGGCTATCAGTTCATCCTGGTCAAGGGCCGCTACGTGATCGTTCAGCCTGAGACCCATGAGATCGTCTACATCATCGAGGGCTAAACCGGCCTCGGTGCGAGGGCGCCAAGACGGGCCCTCGAAGACGGGCCCTTGCCTTCATCTCGACCCCGCCCCCTTCAGGGCGGGGTCTTGCTTTCGGCCGCCCCCGCATCACGCAGTGGATGGCGGGCCGGAGCGCCCCACGAAGGCGACTTCCGCAAGATTTGGTTAATCAGCATTTTCCGGAGGTTAGGACAGTTATCTAACAGGGTGGAGGAAGTTGTTGAAGACGTTCTGATTTCACCTAAAGACTTCCCCTTCGGCCGGTTGTTACCTATAACCCGGCCCACTCCACCCCTTGTCGGACCCCCTTCGGAACCTTTGGCCGGAACCCTTGGCAGGAAAACTTTGGCAGGAAACTCTGGAATGGCTGCTGCCGGAACGATCTATGTGCTGAACGGCCCGAACCTCAATCTGCTGGGGACGCGCGAGCCGGAGACCTACGGCCACGCCACCCTCGCCGACGTCGAGAAGCTGTGCGCGGACACCGCGCGCCAGTTCGGGCTGAGCGCCGACTGCCGGCAGTCCAACCGCGAGGGTGAACTGATCGACTTCATCCATGAGGCGCACGCCAAGAAAGCGGTCGGCATCATCATCAACGCCGGTGGCTACTCTCATACCTCGATCGCGCTGCATGACGCGCTGGTCGCGGTCAAGATACCCGCGGTCGAAGTTCACGTCAGCAACATCCACGCCCGCGAAAGCTTCCGGCACCACTCGTTCACTGCTAAAGCCGCCTTCGCGTCACTTTGCGGCTTCGGCATCGACGGCTACCGGCTTGCGATCATCGGCCTCGCCACCAAGATCGGTGCCAGGATCGATACCAAGATCGACGCCAAGCCAAAGACTTAATCGTCAATCCTGACGTTCCCCGTCACCAGACAAAGATTTTGGATCACAGAGCATGGCGCGCCAGCCAGACGACAAATCAGCCGCAAAATCCAAGAACGACTCCAAGAACGACGACAGCGCCCTCATTCGCGAGCTCGCGCTGCTGCTCGCGGAAACCAATCTGACCGAGATCGAGATCGAGCGTGCCGGCCTGCGCGTCCGTGTCGCGCGCAACATCAGCATCGCGGCCTCGGTGCCCGCGGCCTCCGTGGCGAGCGTTGCCGGACCGGCCGCCTTGGCCGTCCCGGCGGCTGCGACCGATCTCGCCAAGCACCCGGGCGCCGTGCCCTCGCCGATGGTCGGCACCGCCTATTGGGCGCCCGAGCCGGGCGCCAAGCCGTTCATTGAAATCGGCACCAAGGTCAGCGCTGGTCAGACGCTTCTGATCATCGAGGCGATGAAGACGATGAACCAGATCCCGTCGCCGCGCGCGGGCACCGTGACGCAGATTCTCGTCGAGGATGGCCAGCCGGTCGAATTCGGCGAGCCGCTCGTCATCATTGAATAGCTTCCGTCAACGCCAGGCGCTGCGATGTTCGACAAGATCCTCATAGCCAATCGCGGCGAGATCGCGCTTCGCGTGCTGCGCGCCTGCAAGGAGCTCGGCATCTCGACGGTCGCGGTGCATTCCACCGCCGACGCCGACGCCATGCATGTGCGGCTCGCCGATGAAAGCGTGTGCATCGGCCCGCCGCCGTCGAAGGATTCCTATCTCAACGTGCCGGCGCTGCTCGCGGCCTGCGAGATCACCGGCGCCGACGCCGTGCATCCCGGCTACGGCTTCCTGTCCGAGAACGCGCGCTTCGCCGAGATCCTCGCCGACCACAATCTGGGCTTCATCGGACCGAAGGCCGAGCACATCCGCCTGATGGGCGACAAGATCGAAGCCAAGAAGACCGCCAAGCGCCTCGGCATTCCCGTGGTGCCGGGCTCGGACGGCGCGGTGACCTCGGAGGCTGACGCGCTCGCGATCGGCAAGGAGATCGGCTTCCCGGTGCTGGTGAAGGCGGCCGCCGGCGGCGGCGGCCGCGGCATGAAGGTCGCCCATACCGAGGCTGACCTTGCGCTGGCGCTCTCGACCGCGGCCAACGAGGCCAAGTCGGCGTTCGGCGACGCCTCGGTCTACCTGGAGAAATACCTGCAGAAGCCGCGCCACATCGAGATCCAGATTCTCGGCGACGGCCGCGGCGGCGCCATCCATCTCGGCGAGCGCGACTGCTCGCTGCAGCGCCGTCACCAGAAGGTCTGGGAGGAAGGGCCCTCGCCCGTGCTCGCGGCGGCGGCGCGCGCCAGGATCGGGGAGACCTGCGCCAAGGCGATGCGGGACATGAAATATCTCGGCGTCGGCACCATCGAATTCCTCTATGAGGACGGCGAGTTCTATTTCATCGAAATGAACACGCGCATCCAGGTCGAGCATCCCGTCACCGAAAGCATCACCGATATCGATCTGGTGCTGGAGCAGATCCGGATTGCCGCCGGCGGCGACCTTCCGGCCAAGCAGGACGACATCGCGATCATCGGCCACGCCATCGAGTGCCGCATCAATGCGGAGAACCCGCAGACCTTCCGTCCCTCGCCCGGCCGGATCACGCAATTCCATCCGCCCGGTGGCCTCGGCGTGCGGATCGATTCCGCCGTCTATCAGGGCTATGTGATCCCGCCCTATTACGACTCGCTGGTCGGCAAGCTGATCGTGCACGGCAAGACCCGCGGCGAATGCCTGATGCGGCTGCGTCGGGCGCTGGACGAGATGGTGGTCGACGGGATCGAGACGACGCTGCCGCTGTTCCGCGCGCTGGTGCGCGAGCCCGACATCATCGAGGGCGACTACCACATTCACTGGCTGGAGCAATACCTCGCCGGCCAGCCATCCGACGCCGCAAAATAGTTCGGAACTCCGTGGAACCCAGCCCTTCCTCAAACGTACTATAGGGTTATTGGCTTTCCACGGGGACGCGTTGAATCCCACTCCCATAGCGAGATCGTCGTGACGGTCGTTTCACGACGCCGGTCGACGTTACAGATCCTCCTGCTGTCGGCGGGATTTTTCGTGCTGGTCGCGGTCAGCGTGGCGTCGGTCCTGCTGGTCAACAAGGCGCGCGAGGACAACGCCTGGGTGATTCACACCGTCGAGACCGAGAGCCAGGTTGCCAACCTGCTGCTCGACGTCAGGCGCGCCGAAAGCGCGACCAGGGCGTATCTGCTGACATCAGCACCACAATATCTGTCCGAGTACCAGTCCGCGGCAGCGGGAGTCCCGGCCGCACTCAACCATCTCCAGATGATGACCGTGGACAATCCGGCGCAGGTCGCCAATGCCGCGAAGCTCAAAGCCGCCGTCGAGCAACGGCTGGCCGAGTTCGCGCTCAGCATCGAGCGCGTCAAGAACAACGACACGGCGACCAGCATCGACGTCCTGCGCAAGACCACATCGACCGATGCGGTGGAGGCGATCGCCCGGATCGCCCGCGACATCCGCACCGAGGAGGATCGTCTGCTGGCATTGCGCACAGCGACGGCGGACAAGACCCAGGTGCTGGCCTCCTCCGTCACGATCGCCGGCTCCTGCATGGTGCTGGCGCTCGCCGCTCTCTCGGTCGTGCTGCTGCGGCGATCGTCGCGGGCGCGCGACGAGGCCGAGGCCAGGCTGCGCGACAGCAACGTCAATCTCGAAACCATCGTCGACGAGCGCACCTCCGACCTGCGCGAGGCCAACGAGGAAATCCAGCGCTTCGCCTATATCGTCAGCCACGATCTGCGCTCTCCGCTGGTCAACATCATGGGCTTCACCAGCGAGCTCGAGGAACTGCGCGGCGACATCTTCAAGCGGATCGCCACGCTCAATCGCGCCGCTTCGCTGGCGCCGGCGATGCCGGAAGACGCGACCGATGTGGCCGAGCCCGAGCTCGAAGGCTCCGACAAGCAGCTATCCGACGACTTCAATGAATCGCTCGGCTTCATCAAATCGTCGATCGCCAAGATGGATCGCCTGATCAGTGCGATCCTCAATCTCACCCGCGAGGGCCGCCGCGAGTTCAAGCCCGAGCGCATCGATCTGCGCGAGCTCATCGACGGCATCGTCAAGACGGTGGCTCACCAGGCCGTCGAGGCCAATGCGACCGTCGAGGTCGGCGCGTTGCCGAATATCGTCAGCGACCGCCTCGCGCTGGAGCAGATCTTCTCCAATCTGATCGACAACGCACTCAAGTACCTCAGGAACGGCGTTCCCGGCGAGATTTCGATCGAGGGCCGCACCAAGCTCGGCTTCGCGATCTTCGAGGTCACCGACAACGGCCGCGGCATCGATCCGAAGGACCACCAGCGCATCTTCGATTTGTTCCGTCGCGCCGGAACCCAGGACAAGCCCGGTCAGGGCATCGGGCTTGCCCATGTCCGCGCACTTGTGCGCAGACTGGGCGGCACCATGTCGGTAGCATCGGAACTTCACAACGGCAGCACCTTCACGATCACGCTGCCTATCAATTGGTCAGGCAAGAACCGGGACAAAGTGACATGAGTGATCCAGTCACCATCATCATGATCGAAGACGACGAGGGCCATGCCCGCCTGATTGAGCGGAACATCCGGCGCTCGGGCGTCAACAATGAGATCATTCCGTTCACCAACGGTACAGAGGCCGTGAACTACCTGTTCGGCAAGGATGGCAGCGCCGTCGAGCGCAAGGGCCAGGCCCTGCTGATCCTGCTCGATCTCAATCTGCCCGACATGACCGGCATCGATATTCTGAAGCGGGTCAAGGAGAACAAATATCTCAAGTCGACGCCGGTGGTCGTGCTGACCACGACCGACGACTCCCAGGAGATCAAGCGTTGCTACGAGCTCGGTTGCAACGTCTACATCACCAAGCCGGTGAACTACGAAAGCTTTGCCAACGCGATTCGTCAGCTTGGCCTGTTCTTTTCGGTAATTCAGGTGCCGCCGGCTGCCGTATGACCAGCGCAACGCCGACACTGCTCTACATCGACGACGACGCGGCGCTGGCGCGCCTCGTCGAACGCGGGCTGACGCGCGCAGGCTACAAGGTCGTGCACGCCGCAAGCGGCCAGGAAGGCCTCGACCGGCTCGGCCAGGGCGGCATCGACGTCGTCGCGCTCGATCAGTACATGCCCGGCCTCGATGGGCTGGAGACCCTGGAGCAGATCCTCAAGATACCGGACGCTCCGCCGGTGGTGTTCGTCACCGCGTCGCAGGATTCGGCGATCGCCGTCACCGCGCTGAAGGCCGGCGCGGCGGACTATCTGGTCAAGGACGTCAGGGGCGAGTTCATCCCCCTGCTCCAGGTCGCGGTGAACGGCGCGATCCGGCAGGCCGCGCTCCAGAAGGCGCGCGACGAGGCCGAGGCCGAGGTGCACGCCTCGCGCGACCGCTATGCCGCGCTCGCCGCGGAGCGTGAGGTTCTGCTCCGCGAGGTCAACCATCGCGTCGGCAATTCGCTGCAGATCATCGCCTCGCTGCTGCATCTGCAGGCCAACTCCGCGACCCAGCAGGATGTGAAGGCCGCGCTCACCAACGCGATGGGGCGCGTCGCGGCCGTCGCACAGGTGCACCGCCGCCTCTACACCTCGCACGACTTCAAAACGGTGATGCTCAACCAGTATCTCGAGGCACTGCTCGAGGATCTCCGGCGATCGGCCGAAGGCAACAAGATGTCGCGGCTGACCTTGAAGGCCGACCCGATCGAGATCGATCCCGACCGCGCGGTCGCGATCGGCATCATCGTCAACGAGCTGGTGATGAACGCCGTGAAATACGCCTATCCCGACGGCGCCGGCCCGATCCATGTCGAGCTGAAGCCGCAAGGCGACGATCTGCAGCTCGCGATCAGCGACGACGGGGTCGGCTTTTCCGACCAGGCCGATCCGCGCGGCACCGGCATGGGCCAGCGGATCGTCAGCGCGATGGCAGCCAAGCTCGATGCCAGCGTCGAGCGCGACCCCGGCCACAAGGGCACCCGCTTCGTGGTGCGGTTCGCCCGCGTCAGCCCGGCGCTCGACAAATCGGCAAGCGCCGCCGCCAGCTAATGCCGCAAATTTCAGCAAATTCGATTGATTTGTCCGGATCGCTTTAACGACTGCGTCATGCTGTTGATGAATCGCGGCGCGCCGGGCCTGACCAGTTAAGAAAGTTCTGGGCGTTCTTTGCGATGCTCGTGCCAACTGCTTGGCAGGAGCGGCACGCGATGTTCGGGCGCAGGCCAGTTTTTGGAAAGAAGCAAGAAACGACCTTGGGCGAGCTCAAGGAGACCGTGTGTCCGGCGCCGGGCGCCGACGGCGCGACGCCCGCTTTTCACAAGCAGCAGTGGGATCACCCGCTGATCGGCTCGATGCTGCGCGATGCAGGTTTCGCGCCTGATGACGAAGCCAGCATCGTGCCGACGGCAGACAATCGCCTTGCCGTGTTCGCTGCGGCCAACAAGCGATTGCAGGACCGTACCGAGACCTTCAACCGCGACATGACGGCGCGGCACGGCCACTGCCACGCGGTGCCGTTCCTGGTCATCGACCAAAATATCTGGGATGGACCGCATGGCGCGTTCCTCTACGCGCAAATGGGGCTGATCGGCTACGACGAGTGGAACGTGATCATGCTGGCAGGAGACCCGCAGACCACGGCGTCATGCGGCCTGGCAGGCCATCCCGGTTTCCTTCCATCCGTGACGCAAGTCATGACCGAGCATGTGATCGCGTGGAAGGCGCGGCACAACGCCCTGCTCGAGACGTACGGGATCACCGCGACCGGCAGCCGGGATATCTCGCATGAAGGATACGAGATGGAAAAGGACACTCTGCGCAACGAAATCATCGACAAGGCCGGCTGGATGAAGCCGCGCATCATCGACGAGCTCTTGCGCTGGGCCTAGAGGCATCAAGCCTCTGCGAAGCGCCTTACTCGTGCCTGCCGCGATGCCGGCGTGCGCGGGGCGGACGGCAATCCTGACACGGTGCGCCAAACACGACCTGCGACGGATAGGGTCGCGCGGAGTGATATGGCGTCGAGCCGAACAGGCCGGCCGCACCGAACCCCGCGCTGAAGGGATCGGCCGCGAAATTGCCGGGGAAATAGCCGTTGCTGCGAAAATCGCGGTCGTCGTCCCTGCCGTCGAAATACGCGCCGCCGGTGCTGCCGTAGCGCAACGGCCGCTGCTGGGCCGACGCCGCGGCTACGCTGAGTGCGATGGCGGCGCAGGCGATCAGTCCTCTGATGGCAATCATGGCGAAAACCCTCATTGCGGAAGGGTGCCCCAGTCGCCCTTCCAGGCGATCAGGCGTCCCTTGCCGAATTGCAGATAGAGCCCGTCGCTGCGCCGCGACAGCACGCTGCCCCTGACATTGGGCAGCGCGACGAACAATTCATTGCCCGGCGTGCCGCGCACGTAATTCAGGGGAACGCCGAGCGACTGGCTGGCCTGGTCGGCGCTCATGCCGAAGGCGAGCGGAACGCTGTTCGGTGGCCGCTGCTGCGCGCGGGACGCGCCGGTCGATGCGCCGAGCGCGATGACGAGGGCAACGAGGAGTGTCGCGAAACGCTGCATGGCTGACCTCATGGCACCGCCGCCGCCAGCGTACCGGCGGGCGTCCAGCCGCCGCCGCCGAGCGCCTGGAACAGGCTGCTTGCCGCCAGCAGCTTGTTGAGCCGGACCGTGACCAGATTGTTCTCGGCCGTGAACAGCGTCTGCTGCGCCTGCAGCACCGTGATCAGGTTGACCGTACCGCCGCGCAGCTGCGTCTCGGCGACCTCGAACGCCTTGCGCGAGGCGGCGACGACGTCGGACTGCAGGCGCTCCTGCAATGTGTACTTCTGCAACGCGATCAGTGCCTTCTCGACATCGGCGAAGGCCGACAGCACCGCCTTGCGATAGGCCTGCAGGTTTTGCAGCTGCTGGCCCTTGGCGAGCTTGAGCTGGCTCTCCAGCAGGAAGCCGTCGAACAGCGGCTGGGTCAGCCCGGCGGCGAGCGTGTAATACCAGGCGCCCGGCGCGAACAGCGAGGCCAGCGCCGCGCTCTGGAAACCGGTGGTGCCGGTCAGCTGGATCTGCGGAAAGAATGCTGCGCGCGCCGCGTCGACGCTGAAATTGGACGACGCCAGCTGCGCCTCGGCCTCGCGGACGTCAGGCCGCTGGTAGAGCAATTCCGACGGCAGTCCCGGCGTGACGCGCGGCACCGCGATCTGGGTGGTGGACCCGCCGCGCACCTTGAAATCGGCCGGCGCGCGCGCCACCAGCACGGCGAGCGCCGCGATGTTCTGCCCGACCGTTACCTCGAGCGGCGGGATCGCCGCGCGCTGCGTGGCGACCAGCGCCTCCTGCTGCGACAGATCGAGCTGCGAAGCGGTGCCGCCGGCGAATTGCGACTTGATCAGCGCAAGGATGCGCTCGGCCGCAGCGAGGTTGCGACGGGTGACCTTGATCTGGTCCTGCGCCGCCAGCAGCTGGAAATAGGTGTTGGCGACCGTCGCCATCGTGGTCAGCGCGACCACCTCGCGATTGTAGCGCGCGACGGTCGCGCTCTCCTCCGAGGCCGACAGCGTCGCGCGGTTCTTGCCCCAGAAATCGACGATGTAGCTTGCGCTCAGCCCCAGGCTGTACTGCGAGAAGGTGCCGCTGGTGCCGAACGACGAACTGGATCCCGTCGCCACACGCTGGCGCTCGGCATTCGCCGATCCGGAGATGGACGGCAGCAGCGCGGCGCCGGAAACGCCGACCTGGGCGTCTGCCTGCACGATCTGGGCGATCGCCACCGCGATGTCGAGATTGTAGAGCTGCGCGGATTCCATCAGCCCGGTCAGTTCGGGCGAGCGGAAGCCGCGCCACCAGGCGAGCGCCGGAAAAGCCGCATCGGCATCGCCCTTGGCCGCAGACTTGTAGCTCGCCGGCACTTCCAGGCTGAGCTCGGGCTTCTCCGCCCCGGGAATACAGCCGGACAGACCGAGGCTGAGGCCGCCGAGCGCCGCCACGCGCAGAAGCCGGATCGGCTTGCGCATCAACTGAAGATTTCGCAACGCTGCACCTGTCGGCATTTACTCGCCCGGTTGAAGTGAGGAGCCCGGCATCCGCATCGCGCCGCCGCGGCGCACGCGCTGGGCCCACAGGCGGAACCGGTCGAGATAGAGGTAGATGACCGGCGTCGTGTAGAGCGTGAGGACCTGGCTCAGGATGAGGCCCCCGACGATGGCGATGCCGAGCGGCTGCCGCAGCTCGCCGCCGTCGCCCATGCCGATCGCCAGCGGCACCGCCCCGAGCAGCGCGGCCATCGTCGTCATCATGATGGGGCGGAAGCGCAGCAGGCAGGCCTCCCGGATCGCCTCGAGCGGCTCCAGCCCGCGCCCGCGTTCCGCCTCCAGCGCAAAGTCGATCATCATGATCGCGTTCTTCTTCACAATGCCGATCAGCAGGATGACGCCGATCAGCGCCATGATACTGAACTCGGTCTTGAATGCCATCAGCGCCAGCAAGGCGCCCACACCCGCCGAGGGCAGTGTGGACAGGATGGTCAGCGGATGGATGTAGCTTTCGTAGAGCACGCCCAGCACGATGTAGATCGTCACCAGCGCGGCCAGGATCAGGAACGGCTGGTTGCTCAGCGAGTCCTGGAACGCCTTGGCGGTACCCTGGAAGGTGCCGCGGATCGTGGCCGGGACCCCGATCCGGTTCATGGTCGCCTCGATGCTGCCGACCGCCGTGCTCAGCGACACGTTCGGCGGCAGGTTGAACGAGATGGTGTTGGCGACCAACCGGCCCTGGTGATTGACAGCAAGCGGCGTCGCGCCCTGCTTGAATGCTGCAACTTCCGACAACGGGATCATGGTCTCGCTGCTGGTGGAGACGGCCGATCCGGTCGAGGCCACGCCCTTCCCGGTCGAACCGATCGAATTGGTCGCCTGGTTGCGCGCCGCCTGGGCGTTGGCCGCACTGGCCGCGCTCGAGGTGCCCGGCGCCACCACGGTGCCCGCCACCGCGTTAGTCGATTGCGAGCCGCCGACCGAACCGCCGGACGTGCTGATATAGACGTCCTTCAGCGTCTCCGGATTCTGCCAGTAGCGCGGCGCGACCTCCATGATGACGTGATACTGGTTGCGCGCGACATAGATCGTCGACACCTGCCGCTGGCCGAAGGCGTCGTAGAGGGTGTTGTCGATCTGGCTCACCGTGATGCCGAGCCGGGCCGCCGCGTCGCGGTCGATCACGAGATCGGATTCCAGGCCCTTGTTCTGCTGGTCGCTGTTGACGTCGGCGAGGTTCGGATCGCGCTGCAGGGCCGCCGCGATCTTCGGCGTCCATTCATTGAGCTCCTCCAGCGTCGATCCCTGCAGGGTGTACTGATACTGCGCGTTCGAGGCCCTGCCCCCGACCCGGATGTCCTGCACCGCCTGCAGGAACAGGCTCGCGCCCGGCACCACCGACATCTCGCGGCGCAGCCGCGCGATCACGCCGTCGGCGCCGATCTTGCGCTCATCGAGCGGACGCAGTGAGACGAACACGAAGCCGGAATTGGTTTGCCCGCCGCCGGTGAAGCCGACCGCCGTCTCCACCGCCGGATCGCGCTTGATGATGCCGACGAACTGCGCGAGCTTCTGCTGCATCAGCTGGAACGACACGCTCTGGTCGGCCTGGATCGAGCCGACCAGCCGGCCGGTGTCCTGCTGCGGGAAGAAGCCTTTCGGGATTACGTCGTAGAGATAGAAGTTGAGGCCGAACACCGCCGCCAGGATCAGCATCACCAACAGCGGATGCGCCAGCGCCGCGGTCAGCGTTCTGCGGTAGAAATTCAGCATCGCCTCGAAGAAGCGCTCGCTCGCCCAATAGAGCCGGCCATGGCCGCCGGCGTCCGGCTTGAGCAGCACGGCGCACATCATCGGCGTGGTCGCCAGCGAGACCGCGAGCGAGATCAGGATCGAGATCGAGATCACCATCGCGAACTCGCGGAACAGCCGCCCTACGATGCCGGCCATCAGCAGGATCGGGATGAATACCGCGATCAGCGAGATGCTCATCGACAGCACGGTGAAGCCGACCTCGTTGGCGCCCTTCAGCGCCGCCTCGAGCGGGCTCAGGCCGTCCTCGATGTAACGGGTGACGTTCTCCAGCACCACGATGGCGTCGTCGACCACGAAGCCGGTCGCGACCGTCAGCGCCATCAGGGAGAGATTGTCGAGGCTGTAGCCGAACAGGTACATCGCCCCGAAGGTCGCGACCAGCGACACCGAGACCGCCACTACCGGAATGAACGTGGCGCGCGCATTGCGCAGGAACGCGAACACCACGATGATGACCAGCAGCACCGCCAGAACCAGGGTTCGTTCGACGTCCCGGAGCGAGGTGCGGATGGTGGTCGAACGGTCGACCGCAAAGCCGATATCGATCGCCGGCGAGACCGACGCCTGCAGCTGCGGCATCAGCCCCTTCACGAGGTCGACGGTCGAGATGATATTGGCGTTCGGCTGCCGGTAGAGGATGATCAGCACCGCCGGCTTGCCGTTGGCGAGCCCGGCATTGCGCAAATTCTCGACGCCGTCGGCCACCTCGCCGACGTCGGAGAGATGAACCGGCGCGCCATTGCGGTAGGCCACGATCAGCGATCTGTAGTCGTCGGCCTTGTTGGCCTGGTCGTTGGCGTAGACCTGGTAGCGCTGGTCGCCGACGTCGATGCCGCCCTTCGGGCTGTGGGCGTTGGCGCTCGACAGCGCCGCGCGGACGTCTTCCAGCCCGATGCCGTATTTGTAGAGCGCCTGCGGGATCAGATCGACGCGCACGGCCGGCAGCGAGCTGCCGCCGACCACCACCTCGCCGATGCCCTCGACCTGCGACAGCTTCTGCGCCAGCACGGTGGAGGCGGCGTCGTAGAGATCGCCGCGCGTCAGCGTATCCGACGTCAGCGTCAGGATCAGGATCGGCGCGTCGGCCGGGTTGACCTTGCGGTAGGTCGGATTGCTGCGCAGGCTGGTCGGCAGGTCGGCGCGCGCCGCATTGATCGCGGCCTGCACGTCGCGCGCCGCGCCGTTGATGTCGCGGTTCAGCCCGAACTGCAGCGTGATGCGGGTCGCGCCGACCGAGCTCGACGACGTCATCTCGGTGACATCGGCGATCTGGCCGAGATGGCGCTCGAGCGGACTGGCGACCGTGGTCGCGACATCCTGCGGGCTGGCGCCGGGCAGCGTCGCCTGCACCGAGATGGTCGGGAAATCCACCTGCGGCAGCGGCGACACCGGCAGCTTGAAGAACGCGACGATGCCGGCCGCCGCGAGCCCGAACGTCAACAGCGTGGTCGCTACCGGCCTACGGATGAAGGGCGTTGACGGTTCCATGGCTCAACGCGACCCGCTCGCCTCGCCGATCTCGTCTGCCCGCCCGGCAAACCGCAGCGCGAGGCGATCGAACCAGAGATAGATCACCGGTGTCGTGAACAGCGTCAGCAGCTGGCTCACCAAGAGGCCGCCGACGATCGAGATACCGAGCGGATGCCGCAGCTCGGACCCCGCGCCGCTGCCGAGCATCAGCGGCAGCGCGCCGAGGACAGCTGCCATCGTCGTCATGATGATCGGCCGGAACCGCAGCAGGCAGGCCTGGTAGATCGCCTCCCGCGGCGGCTTGCCCTCGTTGCGCTCGGCGTCGAGCGCAAAATCGATCATCATGATCGCATTCTTCTTCACGATGCCGATCAGGAGAATGATGCCGATGATCGCGATGATGGTGAGATCCTGGCCGGCCATCATCAACGCCAGCAGCGCGCCGATGCCGGCCGAGGGCAGCGTCGAGAGGATGGTCAAAGGATGGATGAAGCTCTCATAGAGCACGCCGAGCACGATATAGACCGTGATGATCGCGGCCAGGATCAGGAACAGCTGGTTGGAGAGCGAGGACTGGAACGCCAGCGCCGCGCCCTGGAAGCTCGTGATCATGCCGAGCGGCTGGTTGATGTCGGCCTGGGCCTGCTTGATCGCCGTCACTGCCCCGCCGAGCGACGCCCCGGGCGCGAGGTTGAACGAGACCGTCGCCGACGGGAACTGGCCGAGATGCGAGATCTGCAACGGCGCGGTCTCCACCCGCATCTTGGCCATCACCGACAGCGGCACTGGCGTCGAGCCCACCGATGACGGCAGATAGATCGACGACAGCGAATCCAGCGAAGCCTGCAGCGACGGATCGGCTTCCAGGATCACGCGGTACTGGTTCGAATTGGTAAAGACGGTCGAGACGATGCGCTGGCCGTAGGAATCGTACAGCGCGTTGTCGATCGTCGCCGGCGTGATGCCGAACCGCGCAGCCTGGTCGCGGTCGATGTCGACGAACACCGAAAGCCCTTGCGCCGAAATATCGCTGGTGACGTCACTGAGCTCTGGCAATTCCCGGAGCTTGTCGACCAGCTTCGGCGTCCATTCCGCAAGCTCGTTCGGATCAGCATCCTGCAGGATAAACTGATACTGCGTCCGGCTCACCGTGCCTTCGATGGTGAGGTCCTGGACCGGCTGCATGTAGAGCGTGATGCCGGTCAGCGCCGCCGTGCTCGCCTTGATCCGGTCCATGATCGTCGAGACATTAGCCTTGCGCTGCTCATGCGGCTTCAGATTGATCAGGATGCGGCCGCTGTTCAGCGTGGTGTTGGTGCCGTCGACGCCGATGAACGACGACAGGCTCTGCACGTCCGGATCCTTCAGGATCGCGCTGGCGAGCCGCTGCTGCCGCTCGGCCATCGCCGCATAGGACACCGATTGCGGCGCCTCGGAGATCGCCTGGATCACGCCGGTGTCCTGCACTGGAAAGAAGCCCTTGGGGATGACGACATAGAGCAGCGCCGTCAGACCAAAGGTGGCGAGCGCGATCAGCAGCACGAAGGTCTGGCGATCCAGCACCCAGTTGAGCATCCGGGCGTAGATCGCGATCACGGCATCGAAGCCTTCGCGGCTGAGCCGCTGGAAGGTGTTCTCGCGCGTCATGGCCTCCGGCTTCAGCAGCTTCGCACAGGCCATCGGCACCAGGGTCAGCGACACCACGGCCGAGATCAGGATCGTGACCGACAGCGTGATGGCGAATTCGCGGAACAGGCGGCCGACGACGTCGCCCATGAACAACAGCGGGATCAGCACCGCGATCAGCGACACCGTCAGCGAGATGATGGTGAAGCCGATCTGCTCGGAGCCGCGCAGCGCCGCCTCGAGCGGAGATTCGCCCTCCTCGATATAGCGCGAGATGTTCTCGATCACGACGATGGCGTCGTCGACCACGAAGCCGGTCGCGATCGTCAGCGCCATCAGCGACAGATTGTTCAGGCTGAAGCCGAACAGATACATCGCGCCCAGCGTGCCGACCAGCGAGAGCGGCACCGACAGGCTCGGGATCAGCGTGGCGCGGGTCGAGCGCAGGAACACGAAGATCACTAGCACGACCAGGATCACGGCGAGCGACAGCTCGTATTCGACGTCGCGCACCGAGGCCCGGATCGTGACGGTGCGGTCAGTCAGGATATTGAGGTCGATCGCGGCCGGCAGCGTGGCCTGCAGCTGCGGAAGCAGATCCTTGATGCCCTGCACCACCGAGATGACGTTGGCGCCGGGCTGGCGCTGGATGTTGAGGATGATCGCCGGCGTCTCGTTCATCCAGGCGCCGAGCTTGTCGTTCTGCGCGCCGTCGACGACGTTGCCGACATCGCTGAGGCGGACCGGCGAGCCGTTCTTGTAGGCGATGATCAGCGAGCGGTAGTCACTGGCATTGCGGATCTGGTCGTTGGCATTGATGGTGTAGGCGCGCATCGCGCCGTCGAAATTGCCCTTCGGCGTGTTGACGTTGGCGTTGCCGAGCGTGGTACGGAGATCGTCGATGTTGAGGCCATAGGCCGCGAGCTTGCGGATATCGGCCTGGATGCGCACCGCGGGCCGCTGGCCGCCGCTGATGCTGACGAGGCCGACGCCGGGCAGCTGCGAGATCTTCTGCGCCAGCCGCGTGTCGACGAAATCCTGCACCTGGGTCAGCGGCATGGTCTTCGAGGTCAGGCCGAGGGTCAGGATCGGTGCATCGGCCGGATTGACCTTGGCGTAGATCGGCGGCGCCGGCAGGTCCGACGGCAGCAGATTGCCCGCGGCATTGATCGCGGCCTGCACCTCCTGCTCGGCGACGTCGAGCGAGATCGACAGGCCGAATTGCAGCGTGATCACGGACGAGCCCGCCGAGCTCACCGAGCTCATCTGGGTCAGATTCGGCATCTGGCCGAACTGCACCTCGAGCGGCGCCGTTACCGACGAGGTCATCACGTCGGGGCTCGCGCCCGGATAAAACGTCTGCACCTGGATGGTCGGATAGTCGACCTCCGGCAGCGCCGCGACCGGGAGAAATCTGAACGCCAGCATGCCCGACAGCATGATGGCGATCATCATCAGGGTCGTCGCCACCGGCCGCAGGATGAATGGCCGCGACGGGTTCATTTTTTCTGCCCGTCCTCGGACCGCTTGTGGTGGCCGCCTCCGGGATCAGCGCCGTCCTTACTATCTCCCTTGCCGTCTCCCTTCGCCGCGCCACTCGCCGCCCCCTTGGCCGCAGCGGCCGGGTTCGCGGCATCGGCGGCGGAGCGCACAACCACCTTGGCGCCCTCGCGCAGCTTGTCGGCGCCGTCGATCACGATGCGATCGCCGGCCACGAGCCCGGACAGCACCTCGACCCGGTCACCGTCGGTGACGCCGAGCTTCACCGGCCGCACCGAGACCGTGCTGTCGCCGTTGACCAGATAGACGAAGGTGCCGGGGACGCCGCGCTGGATGCCGGCGGTCGACATCGTCGTCGCATCCTTGTGGGTATCGAGCAGCAGGCGGACGTTGACGAACTGGTTCGGAAACAGTGTGCGCTTGTCGTTCTCGAACTGCGCGCGCAGCTTGATGGTACCGGTGGTCGCATCGATCTGGCTGTCGAAGGTCTGCAACGATCCCTCGGCGAGCTTGTTGGCGCCGCTGCGGTCATAGGCCGCCGCCGGCAGCACCGCGCCCTCCTTCAACCGCTTCGCGACCGCCTGCAGATTGTCCTCCGGCAGCGTGAACAGCACGCTGATCGGCTCGAGCTGCGTGATCACGACGAGGCCGTTGGTATCGCCCGGCGTCACATAGTTGCCGAGATCAACCTGGCGCAGTCCGACGCGCCCGTTGATCGGCGACACGATGTGACAATATTGCAAATTCACCTCGGCCGACTTCACCGAGGCGCGATCGGCTTCCACCGTGCCCTGATACTGCGCGACCAGCGCGACCTGGGTGTCGAGCGTCTGGTGCGGCACCGCGTTCTGCGCAGCGAGGTTCTGGTAGCGGGTGAGATCGACCTGGGCGCCCTTCAGCTGCGCCTCGTCGCGGGCGAGCTGGCCCTTGGCCTGCGCCAGCGTCGCCTCATAGGGGCGCGAATCGATCTCGGCGATCAGGTCGCCTTTCCTGACCTCGTCGCCCTCCTTGAAATCGATCTTCATCAGATAGCCGCTGATCTGGCTCCTGATCGTCACGGTCGCGAGCGACGTCACGGTGCCGAGCGCATTCAGGCTGACGCCGATATCGCCCTTGCCGATCGTCTCCGGCACGATCGACATCGGCCCGGCGTTGCGCCCGCCACCGGCCTGCGGCGGCGCGGCCTGCTGCCGCGTCCACCAGACGATGCCTGCCAGCACCGCCAACACGAGACATCCCGTCAGAAACCCCCGCCAACGCGAACCTCGCCTGGTTTGCTCGGGCGCTAAAATCGACGGGTCTTTGATCTGCTGGTCCATAACTTGCCCACGAAGAAACACGAACGAGCTCGCGCGGCTCTATGTGTCCCCTGAACTCCGCGCGCGCCACATCCGACGAAGCATTTTGAAGGCTCCTGCCGGACAAAGCGCGTTAAGAATCGGAAAGGAAAGTGCTCCTTCCCGGTCGGCGGCTGTTTCTCGCTGGATTGTGGCTATTTTACCCGATCATTTGTAACCAGGGCAACACGATCAGCAACAATCCGGCAAAGTAGATCAGGCCGAAGATCAGCCCGAATTTCCAGAAGTCGCCTTTGCCGATATAGCCGCTGCCGTAATACATCGGCGCCGGTCCCGTGGCATAGGGCGAGATCACGCCCATCAGGCCCAGCGAATAGACGCAGAGCAGCATCAAGGTCTGTACCGACAGGCCGGGAATGCTGGAGCCGACGGCGAGCACCACCGGCAGCACGGCGGCGGTATGCGAGGTGATGCTCGAGAAGAAATAGTGGATCCAGAAGAAGAAGGTGACGAGCAGGATCATCCCGACCAGCGGCGACGTGCCGGAGAGCGGCTTGGCATAGCCCTCGGCGACCCATTTGATGAAGCCGATCTCGTTGAGGCCCGACGACAGCGTGAGCAGCGAGGTGAAATAGAAAAATACCTCCCACGCGCTCTTCTCCGCGACGATGTCCTCGAACGCGATCACGCCGGTCAGCAGCATCAGCGAGATCACGACGAACACGACCGTGGTCGCGTTGATGAAGTTCGAGCCGAGCAGCGGCACGCTGATATTGGGATTGGAGCCGCAGATCCACAGGAACATCGCGAGCACCACCAGCACCGCCATGATCCATTCGTGCCGCGACGGCGGCCCCATCTTGGCGAGCTCGCCCTCGCTCCAGGTCACGATCTCCGGGCTCTCCTTGATCTCGGGCCGGCAGACCAGATAGCTGAGCAGCGGCACCAGCAGCAGCAAGAGGATCCCGAGTGGCGCGAAGCCGATGAACCATTGCGACCAGCCGACCTCGATGTTGACGAGCTTCTTGGCGATCGAGAGCGCGGCGGCGTTCGGCGCCAGCGCGGTCAGGAACAGCGAGCTGGTGACGGCCGTGGTCGCGAACGCGGTCCACATCACGAAGGTGCCGATCTTGCCCGCGGTCGGGCCGGGCTCGGAGCCGTAGATGCGCGGGATGTTGCTGACGATCGGATAGATGGTGCCGCCCGAGCGTGCGGTGTTGGACGGCGTCGCCGGCGCCAGCACGAGATCGGAGAACGCCACCGCGTAGCCGAGCCCGATGGTGCGGCGGCCGAGGCCGCGCACCAAGAGCAGCGCCAGCCGGCGGCCGAGCCCGCTCTTGCGATAGCCGATCGAGAACACGAAGGCGCCGACGATCAGCCACACCGTGCTCTCGGAAAAGCCGCCGAGCATCCAGCGCAGCGATTTGTTCGGGTCGTGCTCGACATAGCCGCCGATGCCGGCGACCGTCAGGCCGATCAGACCGACTGCGCCGACCGGCATCGATTCAAGGATCAGCCCGGTGATCACGGCGGCGAACACCGCGAAATAGTGCCACTGATTGGCGTTCAGCCCCGAAGGCACCGGGACCAGATAGATCACCAGCCAGACCAGCAACGGCGCAAACGTCCGCCATGACCATTTCATGCAGCGTCCCCCTCACCTGTGTCGATTGTCGGGCGCGCGAGCCACCTTGTCCCGGCAGCGCCGCCATCTTTTTGTTGCAATCTAGCACGACCGCGCAGTCCGTCTCGGGAAACTGCGGCGGAACGGCGCGGCTTGTGGAGGAACCGGCGCGTTTCGTCAACACGTAGCGTCCCGGTGGCAGCCCCCATCGCAAGACCGCCCGCGCTTTGCTATCCTTGGCGGCATGACGTCACGCGACTCCGCCTCCTCCGAGATCACGCCCGAGGTGCTGCTGCGCGCCTATGCCTGCGGCATCTTCCCGATGGCGGAGAGCGCCGACGATCCGACCCTGTTCTGGGTCGAGCCGGAATTGCGCGGCGTGATTCCGTTCGACGGCTTCCGTGTCGCCTCTCGCCTCGCGCGCACCGTGCGCTCGGATGCCTTCACCGTCACCGTCGATACCGCGTTCAAGGCCGTGATCGCCGGCTGCGCGGCGCCGCAGCCCGGCCGCGACGACACCTGGATCAACAGGCGCATCCGCGATCTCTATGTCGGGCTGTATGCGTCGGGCCATTGCCACAGCGTCGAGGTCTGGCAGGACGACGATCTGGTCGGCGGGCTCTACGGCGTCAGCCTCGGCCGCGCCTTCTTCGGCGAAAGCATGTTTCACACCACGCGCGACGCATCGAAGGTCGCGCTGGTGCATCTGGTGGCGCGGCTGATGGCGGGCGGGTTCGAGCTGCTCGACACGCAATATGTGACGGAGCACCTGAGGACGTTCGGCGCGATCGAGATCTCGCGCCGCCGCTATCGCACGCTGCTCGACAAGGCGATCACGGGCGCGCCGGCGGATTTCCGCAAGCTCGACGCCACCCAGCCGGTCAAAGGTGCCGACGCGCTGGCAATCATCGCCGCGCGCAATTGATCTTGTGGTGCACGTAGCCCGGATGCAGCGAAGCGCAATCCGGGAAAGTCTCTCCGCGGAGAAGACCCCGGATTTCGCTTTCGCTCCATCCGGGCTACGCCGTGCTTGCTAGTTCCCGAACAATCCGCCGAACAACCCGCCCGGGCGCTGCTGTTGCTGGGGCGGCGGAGGTGGCGGCTGCTGCTGGTATTGCGGCAGCGGCTGCGGCGGCGGACGCGGCGCGGCCTGCTTCTGCGGCGCGCGCTTCTGGGCCGGCGGCGGAGGCGGCGTCGGCGCCTTCGGCGGATCGGGCGCGGCGGTCACGATGGTCTGGTCCGGCCCTTTGCAGTCGGTCAGCCAGATGTCGTAGATCGGATGCTCGACGCCGTGCAGGCCGGGGCTTGCCGCGAACATCCAGCCCGAGAAGATCCGCTTCACCTCGCCCTGCAAGGTGATCTCGTCGACCTCGACAAAGGCGTCGGTGTTGGCGGCTTCCGTCGACGGCCTCGTGTAACAGGCATCGGTCTTCACCCGCAGCGCGCCGAACTGCACGGTCTCGCCGATATCCTCGTCGAAATTGATGATGCGCCCGGTGATCTTGTCGAGACCGGAGAAGCTCGCCTTCTTGTTGGTGATCTTGGTCGACGGCGGCTCCTGCACGACCTCGTCGCCCGGCTGCAACGCGGCAGGCGTCTGCGGCGGAGTGCCCTGGGGCGTGCCCTTGGGACGCTGCCCCGGCGGCAGCGGGTTGGCGCCGGGCGGCGTATTGGCAACGGCGGGACCGCCGGGTTGCGGCGGCTGCACGGCGACACCGGGCTGGGTGCCCTGCGGAGCCACCGGCGAGCCGGGCGGCGGCGCCAGCGGCTGCGACTGCACGCTACCGGGCGGCGGCACCGCCTGGCCTGGCGGCAGCGCCCGCGGCTGTGTCGGCAGCAGGCGGCCGCGCGGCAATTCCGGCACTTCCTCGTCGTCGTCGCTGGGAGGGGCCGGCTGACCACGCGGGATCGCGCCGGGCGGACGCGGCGCGGGATCGGAGAAAATCGTTCCGATCTGCGCGCGCGCAGGCGGCGCAAGCGAGATGGTTGAGGCGGCAACCAGGGCCGCAAAGCCAGTCAGGGCAACGGTTCGAAGCATCTCGCGCGGCTTTAAAGGGCGAATCGGGCTCGCGACAGTCTACCTTGATATCGGCCGCTCGCAGGCCATCGGTTAACACGCCGAATACGGCGGGGAAAGGGCACCCGGCCACCTCTCCCCGGCGCAACTGCTCAGCCTCTGGTCACCCTCTGGTCACTCCTGGGAACACGTGTGATAGTCCTCACGCTCAAGCCACGCGGCCACGCGTGAAAATCAGGAAAATCCGGATCGAACCGGACCAGCCAGAGGAAACCCACCATGCCCGATCGCATCAGGCTCGACGGCCGGGTCGCCATCGTCACCGGGGCTGCCGGCGTCATCGGAACCGCCTCGCTCCAACTGCTCGCCGAACGGGGTGCGCGGATTGTCGCAGTCGACCGCAAGGGCGCCGATCTCAAAACCGCCATCAAGGACCTGCCCGCCTCGGCCGAGGCCCTCGCAATCGAAGCCGACGTCACCGACGAGGAGGAGGTCAAGGACTATGTCCGCGCCGCCGTCGATCGCTTCGGCACCATCGATGCCTTCTACAACAACGCCGGCGTCGAGGGCGACATCAGGCCGATCCCTGAATATTCGCTGGAGAGCTTCCGCCGGGTGCTCGACGTCAATGTCGTCGGCGTCTTCCTCGGCATGAAGCATGTGCTGCCTGTCATGCTGAAGCAGAACAAGGGCAGCATCATCAACACCGCCTCGATCGCCGGCCTCGTGGGATCGCCGATGATCGCGGTCTACAGCGCGAGCAAGCACGCGGTGATCGGGCTGACCAAGAGCGCGGCCTGGGAATGCACCGGCACCGGCGTGCGGGTCAATTGCGTCTGCCCCGGCATGATCGAGAGCCGGATGCTGAGCACGATCCTGCAGGGCCGCTCCGGCGGCAACGCGCCGCCGCCGATCGAGAAGATCGTCGACCGCATCCCGGCGCGCCGGCTCGGCCTCGCAAGCGAGGTCGCCTCCGTCGTCGCTTTTCTTGCCTCCGACGAGGCGAGCTACGTCTCCGGCTCCGCCTACACCGTCGACGGCGGCCGCACCGCCGCCTAGGGCCACTGTCATTCCGGGATGGTGCCTAAGCACCAGACCCGGAATCTCGAGATTCCGGGTTCGATGCTCGCATCGCCCCGGAATGACATCACCAAGCATCACAAGAAGGTTTGTTGTCCATGCCCGTCGTTCTCGATCCCGATGCCGCTGCCGTCTACAAGGCGTTCCAGGAGGCCGGCCGGCCCGCCTATGAGACGCTGACCGCGCTGGAAGCGCGCGACTATTATCGAGCCGCCCGCGTCGTCTCCAATCCCGAGCCGCCCGCGCTGGAATCGAGCAAGCCGCACGCGATCCCGGCGCCGCACGGCACGATCCCTGCCCGCATCTACACGCCGAACACGCTGCGCAAGAAAGACGGGCTCGCGCCCTGCCTGGTGTTCTTCCACGGCGGCGGCTGGGTGATCGGCGATCTCGATACCCATGAGGTGGTCTGCCAGAAGCTTGCCCATGAGGGCGAGCTGATCGTGATCTCGATCGATTATCGCCTCGCGCCCGAGCATCGTTTCCCTGCCGCGGTGGACGACGCCGTCACCGCGACCCGATGGGTCGCCGCCAATGCCGGGGATCTCGGCATCGACGGCGAGCGCCTGATCGTCGGCGGCGACAGCGCCGGCGGCAACCTCGCGGCCGTGGTTGCCCTCACCGCCCGCGACGGCGGGCCGAAGCTTGCCGCCCAGCTGCTGATCTATCCCGCAACAGATTTCTCGCGGAAGCATCCCTCGCATCGCGAGCCCGAGACCAGCATCCTCCTGACGCATTCGGTGATCGGCTGGTTCGCCAACCATTATCTCGGCGACGCCGACAACAACGACTGGCGTGCCTCGCCGGCGCGCGCGAAGGACTTTGCCGGATTGCCGCCCGCCTATGTGCTGACCGCCGGCGCCGATCCGTTGCGCGACGAAGGCGACGAGTATGCGAAATTCCTCAAGGACGCCGGCGTGCCGGTGACCTATCGGCATTTCCCCGGCCAGTTCCACGGCTTCTTCACCATGGGCAAGCTGCTCAATCAGGCCAACATCGCGGTGACCGAGATCAGCGCCTGGCTGAAGACGCTGGGCTGAGCAATCGGGCCCGCTGCGACGTGGCTGGCGTCGTCCCGATCGGGGCTCGCGAGCGCATCGCGAGCCTGTTGCGGCGTTAGCGCGCCTTGAAGTTCCCCACGCCGCGCGATAGTGCCGCCGTCAGCGCTTCATGCCGCCCGGCACTCCAGCCAGCGAGATCGTCTTGCTCACGCCACTCCTCGTCTACGGTATCCCGCTCGATTTCATCCTGTTCGCGCTGACGCTGCTCGGCGTCGCGATCTTCCATCACCACACGCTCGCGGTGGCGCTGACGGGCCTTGCCGCGATCGTCGCCTACAAGCTGCTGTTCGCGGGCTTTGCGAAATTCGGCGCCGGCCTGCCCGGTCTCGCGCATCACATGGAGCATGAGTGGGTCACGCTCGCCAACCTGTTCCTGCTCCTGATGGGCTTTGCGCTGCTGTCGCGCCATTTCGAGGAGAGCCGCATTCCCGACGAGATGCCGGCGCTGCTGCCCGATGACTGGAAGGGCGGACTGATCCTGCTGGTCATCGTGTTCGTGTTGTCGGGCTTCCTCGACAACATCGCCGCAGCGCTGATCGGCGGCACCGTCGCGCGCCACGTGTTCCGCGGCCGCGTCCATATCGGCTATCTCGCGGCCATCGTCGCCGCATCGAATGCCGGCGGCGCCGGCAGCGTCGTCGGCGACACCACGACGACGATGATGTGGATCGACGGCATCAGCCCGCTCACGGTGGTGGAGGCGTATGTCGCAGCCATCGTCGCGATGCTGGTGTTTGCGGTGCCGGCCTCGCTGCAACAGCACCGCTTCTCGCCGATCGTGAAGGATGCACCGTCCGGCCTCAGAATCGACTGGGCGCGGGTTGCGATCGTGGCCGTGATCCTGCTCGCCGCGCTGACGGCCAATGTGACGGCCAATCTGAAGTTCCCCGCGCTGCTCGATACACTGCCCGTGCTCGGGCTCGCGGTCTGGGCCGCGATCCTGGTCACCTCAGTGCTGCGCCGGCCGGACTGGTCGGTGATGCCCGAGACGCTGAAGGGCACCGTCTTCCTGCTCGCGCTGGTGACGGCGGCCTCGATGATGCCGGTGGAGAAATTGCCCGCGGCGTCGTGGCAGACCGCGCTCGGGCTCGGCTTCGTCTCGGCGGTGTTCGACAATATTCCCCTGACCGCGCTGGCGCTGAAGCAAGGCGGCTATGACTGGGGCTTTCTCGCCTACGCAGTCGGATTCGGCGGGTCGATGGTCTGGTTCGGCTCGTCGGCCGGCGTTGCGGTGTCCAACATGTATCCGGAAGCCAAATCGGTGGTCCGCTGGATCACCCAGGGCTGGCCGATCATGGCGGCCTATGTCGTCGGCTTCTTTGTGATGCTCGCACTGCTTGGCTGGCACCCCGACGCGCCACATTGACGCAACGCAATGCTGCAGTGCACAATTGCACTTGTCTCAAAACTGTGGAAAATCGAGACAAATCCGTTGACATTGCTAAACTCCATTCGCCGTAACAACTTATGGAGAGTCCGCATGAGTGTTAGTGCAGAAGTCCTCGCCCGCGCTCCGTCGGAGCAGATGGAGGACGAAATCAACACCGTGACGTCGCATCGACCACGCAGCAACATCCGCCCCCTCTCACCGATGCCGGACTACGTCGAGCATCGCAATGGCGTCAACGAGGTGGGCAAGCTGTCGGCCGAGGCAGTCGTGCGCGAATATGAAGCGGCGGTGAAAGAGATCGAGGCCCTTGGATCGGAACTACAATTGGCCGCCAAGAACTGCGAGGTCATGGTCGCAGGCGTTCATGACATGATCGCGGAGATCAAGGAGTTCGCTGCCGGTTACCGCGATCAGGGCAAGCGTTTCTTCCTGCAGATCGAAGCCGTCTCGTTGATGACCGCGGAAGTCAGGGATACCTGCGAAGCACTCAAGAAGAAGATCGCAACCGATACATTGAGCCAGTGATTTTTCGGTTGAAGCCCGTTTCGTGATCAGCGCATCCGTGGATCTCTGCGATCGTGGGCTGATCCTGTATTGGTGAATGACTGCGCTATTCCGGCGCGGCGGAACCGTTAGTTCTATTCAAGACCAAGTCGCTCAAGACGAAGTCGTTCAACATCTTGCCCCGCTTCGGCGGGGCTTTTTTGTTGCGAGACGAGTGATCTCAGCACGGGTCGCGTCCCCGACCGGGCCGGACTTCCGTCCATGACCTTAACGCGCGTCAGCGGCACGCCCGGTCATTTCCGTTGCCGGAGGCAAATCGGATATCGCGGACCAGCGATCGCTGAAATCCTTGGCCGGGAGCGCGTCCGCGCCGGCGACGGCAATGCCGTCGGTCCGGGGCGCGTGCGACCTGATGGTCGCGGCGGTCGCGGTGACAGCTAGCAGGGCGACAGCCACGAACCCGGTAATCGTTCGATGCTTTGTCATTAGAACCTCCTCGGGTCCCCAATGCCCACTTAACGTGGGTCACGGGAACCCTCGCCAGGTTCATCACTGCAAAGACGAGATGGGTCGGGTGAAATCGGACAACGAGCTTGTCCCAAACGCGCCTACCCTGCCCGCGCGGCACGCCGCAGCGATTGCGGCGGCTGGCCGAAGGCACGGATGAAGGCGCGGCGCATCCGCTCGGGATCGCGGAAGCCGGTGATCTCGGCGACGCGCTCGATCGCCTCGCCCGACGATTGCACGCGCTGCCGCGCGACTTCGATCCTGAGCCGCTCGACCGCTTTCGATGGCGTCGTGCCGGTCTCCGCGATGAAGGCGCGGGTGAAATGCCGCGAACTCATCCCGGCCTTGTCGGCGAGGTCCTCGACCGTCAGCGGCGCATCGAGATGCTCGCGCGCCCAAGCGAGCAGCGGCCCGAACCGGCCGTTCGGCGTCTTCAATTCCAGCAGCGAGGAAAACTGCGACTGCCCGCCGCTGCGCCGATGATACAGCACGAGTTGCCGCGCGGTGTTCTGCGCGATCTCGTCGCCATAGTCCTCGGTGATCATCGCGAGCGCGAGGTCGATGCCGGCGGTGATGCCGGCCGAACTCCAGATATTGCCGTCGCGGACGAAGATCTGGTCCGGCTCGAGCTTGATCTTCGGATAGGTCTTCACGAAATGCGGCGTGCGCTGCCAATGCGTGGTGGCGCGGCGGCCGTCGAGCAGGCCCGCTTCGGCCAGCACATAGGCGCCCGAGCAGACGCTGGCGACGCGAATGCCGCGGCCCGCCATCCGCCGCACGAATGACAGCGTGGCGGGACAGCTCGCCGGCGTGCGCACGCCGTTGCCGCCGGCAATGATCAGCGTGGTGATCGCCGTCGCTGGCTTGAAGCCGCGCGCGAGCATCTCGACACCGGACGAAGAGCGCACTGGTCCTGCCTTCACCGCAAGCGTCCTGATCACCGGCGCGTTGTTGGCGAACCGCGCCGCGATCTCGAAGGCCGCGATCGGGCCGGCCGCGTCGAGCAACTGGAAATCGGGAAAGATCAGGATGCCGATCATCGCCAAATCCTCACAGGTGACGTTACTTTCTTGGCGGCCCTCTCTCAGGCGCCTTGCGTCTCTCAGAGGCCCTGCGTCCGAAAATGAGGGAAATACGCCATTTTGGACGAGAGGCCATCATGACATCGTGGTTCCGTCAAGCGCTATTTGGAGGCTCCGATGACCGAACCCTTGCAGATTGGATTGCTCGTCTTCCCGAAGGTGACCCAGCTCGACCTGACCGGTCCGCTGCAGGTGTTCTCCTCGGTCCCCGGCGCCAAGGTGCATCTGATCTGGAAGCGCATCGAACCCGTTTCGACTGATTCCGTCATGGTCCTGACGCCGACCACGACCTTTGCCGATTGCCCGCAGCTCGACGTGATCTGCGTGCCCGGCGGCTTCGGCACCGACGACATGGTTGGCGACGATGAGATGCTGGCCTTCCTGCGCAAGCAGGCCGAGCGAGCCAAGTACGTCACGTCGGTCTGCACGGGATCGCTGGTGCTCGGCGCGGCCGGCCTGCTCAAGGGCTATCGCGCGACCACGCATTGGAGCTCGATTGATTTCCTGTCGGGCTTCGGGGCCATTCCGACCAGGACGCGGGTCTGCGTCGACCGCAATCGCTTCACCGGCGGCGGCGTCACCGCGGGCATCGACTTCGCGCTGACGCTGGTGTCGGAGCTCGTCGACCGCAAGACCGCGGAAGCGATCCAGCTCAGGCTCGAATACAACCCGGCCCCGCCGTTCAACGCGGGCTCGCCGGATACCGCACCGGCCGAGATCCTCGCCTTCATGAAAGAGCGGATCGCGCCGTCGCAGGCGCGCCGCGCCGACTTGATGGGCCGTGCTGCGGCACGGCTGTCCTGACTTGATCGCCGCAAAGAAAAAGGCCGCCCGGTTTCCCGAGCGGCCCTTCCTGTCTCACGGTAGCCTCACATTTGCGGGCGATTTCAGGACGTCTGTACCGGGGGCCTATCTCCCGGCCGCATCCAACTCGGAGGCCGCTGCACATCGGGACAGTCGCGATCTGGAGCCCGATCCGACGCGATGGTTTCCCATCTCCGTAAGATGGCCCTATTGAGCCGCGAACCCGCGCTCGGCGCAAGCGGACAGCATCGGCTGCAGCCGATCTGTCCCCGCTGTTACCGTTGTTCACAGGCGCGCGCTTGCGCTGCCGGGCGCGTGTGCGATGCACGCGCGTCGTTACGCACGCGCACGTCAGAACAACAATGCGTGAGAGTCAGCTTCCTGGGGTCCAGGCGTGATAGTCGCCGGTCGCCTTGGGGCGGCGGCCGCTCGCCAGCGTCGAGCCGGACGGGCGGTAGGCCTGCGCGGTGCCGGTCAGGTTCGGCAGATGCGGCTTCTCCCATTCGCGCGCCTGGTAGCTCTGCTCGGTCGGCGGCACATCGACGGTGTGATGCAGCCAGCCGTGCCAGCCGGCCGGAATGCGGGAGGCTTCGGCGTAACCGTTGTAGACCACCCAGCGACGCTCGAAATGCAGCGTCGGATCGATCTCACCGCCCTTGGTGCGGTAATAGCGGTTGCCCTGCTCGTCCTCGCCGACCAGTTCGCCGAATCGCGAGGTCCACAATTGCGTGCCAAAGGTCTGGCCATTCCACCAGGTGAAGAATTTCAGCAGGAATTGTTTCATGCGTGGCCGGTCGTGGTTCGAGACTATGCGGCTCTGATGCCACCTCATTCCCCAAATGTCCAGCCGCCGCCAAGGTAGCCCCGCACCCCTCGGACAGCCCCCGGTTTATGCTCCCATTTGGCGACCAAATGACGCGGTCACGAGGAGTTTTGTTCAGCTGCCATACATGAGCCGCCGGCTACGCGAAGATGACCCACAATCAATGTGGAGCACGGGAACGTCCGACCACAGAGATGGTTAGACATTCACCGTTTTGATGGAGTCCAAAATGATCAATATGAAGGTTCTGAGCACCGCCGCGGCTCTGGCGCTTGCGCTGCCGTTGGCCGTGGCGCCGACCGTTTCGTTCGCCCAGTCTGCCGCACAGATGGGCGCGATGGGCGGCGGCGGTGGCCACGTTGGCGGCGGCGGCGGTGGTGGTGGTGGCTTTGGCGGCGGCGGCCGCGGAGGCGGAGGTGCCATGGGCGGCGGCGGTGGCGGCGGCTGGCACGGCGGCGGTGGCGGCGGTCACTGGGCCGGTGGTGGCGGCGGCGGTTGGCGCGGCGGTGGCGGCTGGCACGGGGGTTACCATCGTGGCGGCGGCTTCTGGCCCGGCGCGGTGGCCGGTGCGGTCGTCGGCGGCGCCCTCGCCTCGGGCGCGTATTATGGCTCCGGCTATTATGGCTACGGCCCCGGCTACTACGACGACAGCTACGGCTATTACGATGAACCGTCTGTCGCCGTAGAGGTGCCGAGCGGCGGCGGCGCCAGCTACTGCGCGCAGCGCTACAGGTCCTACGATCCTGCCTCGGGCACCTATCTCGGCTATGACGGCCGGCGGCATCCCTGCCCGTAAATGAAGGCCTGAATTCCTAATTGCAAAAGGGCGGCGCCAGCGCCGCCCTTTTTTCATGTACGCAAGTCTTATGTGCGCAAGGCGACCCCGACGGCCGCGAACGTCACCACGAGCGCTGCGATATCGCTCGCGCTGAGCGGCTCGCGCAGCATCGCCGCTGCCGCAAGCACGCCGACGACGGGGACCAGCAGCGTGCCGATCGACGCGGTCGCCGCCGGCAATCTCTCGAGCGCTGCAAACCAGCAGACATAGCAAAGGCAGAACTGGATCAACGTCATGTAGATCATCGACGCCCAGCCAAACTGCGACAGCGCGGCGAGCTGCGGCTGCTCGATCATGATGCCGATGATCGCGATCGGCACGCAGCCGATCGCAAGCTGCCAGGCCGCGAGCGACAGCGGCGGCATCGCGAGCTTGAACGATTTGGTCAGCACCGTGCCAAGCCCGACGCAGAGCGCGCCGGCGAGCGCGAACAGAATCCCCGGCAGCTTGCCAAGGCTTGCGTCGATGCCGCCGCCGCCGATCAGCGCCGCGATCCCGGCGAGCGCCACCGCAAGTGCAAGCGCGCGCGGCAGCGACACGCGCTCACCGAGCACCGGCCAGGCCACCAGCGCGACCCACACCGGAATCGTTATCCCGAGCACGGCCGCCTCGCTGGCCCGCAGCCAGATCAGCGCGAGGCCCATGGACGCGACCCAGCCGCCGATCGACAGCGTCGACACCAAAGCAAGCCGCAACCACATGCCGTCGGGCACGCGCAGCGTCTGTCCCCGCACCAGCGCGGTCAGGCCGAGCGCAACCGCGCCGACCACGCCGCACAGCCCGCGCGAGGACAGCGGCGGCCACTCCGTGAGCAGGAACTTCATGATCGGGAAGTTGAGTCCCCAGCCGATCGAGGCGACCACGAGGAATGTGAGGCCAAGCGGTGACAGCGGGGCGCGGCCGGCGACGGGAACTGCGGTCATGGACCTGTCGTAAAGGGGATGGACAAATACAAGTGATGTGTCACGGCTAGCTGGAAATCTGCTTGTCAGCAAACAGCATATGCATTCTATGATACAGACTTTCCGTCTAGGTTCCGCCTTAATTGACGAACAGGCCAAGCGAGTCGCCGGCACGCGAGGCCGTTAGAAAAAAGAGGATGCATCGTGCCGAGCGTTCTCGTGGTCGATGACGACCCGATGGTGTGCGTTGCCATCGAGGTGTGTCTGCAGCGCCAGGGCTTCGAGGTCACCGTCGCCGATGGCGGCGAAGCCGGCATGCGCGCGCTCGAGCAGGCCACCTTCGACGTCATGCTGGTCGACGTCTTCATGCCGCATATGCGCGGGTTCGAGGCGATCCGCGTCTTCCACGAGCGCGCCCCGGAAATTCCCGTCATCGCGATGTCGGGCTATGCCTTCGCCAATGCCGACCGCGCGCCGGACTTCCTGCGGATGACGATCGAGCTCGGCGCGTCCGCCTGCCTGCGCAAGCCGTTCACCCCGCAGGCGCTGATTGCCGCCGTTAACGAATGTCTTGCGAAGTATGCACCTTCCGCTCGTCTTTCGAAATAATTGCTCGTACTAATCGTCGATGGCTTCCCAGCGTCTCATTCTCGGCAGCGGCCTTGCGATCCTCCTCGTCATCAGCGCGGCGTCGATCGGGTTGGACGTCAAGTCGCGCAGCGAGATTGATTCGGTCGACCGCACGCTCAGCATCCTCAAGCGCATTTCGGACGCGCGTCAGCTGCCGCGCAGCGTCGAAAGCGCGGCGCGCGGTTTCGCGCTGACGGGCGATGCGTCCTTTGCCGACGAGTTTCGCGAGCAGAGCGCAGCCCTCACCTCGGCCTTCGACGACCTGATGGCCGCGGTGACGTCGGCGCCCGAGGAGGCGCAGCTGATCACGGGCACCAGGGTCGAGGTCCAGCGTGCCGTTGCGCTCGGCGCCGAACTGATCAGATTGCGCAGCGCGGGCGACACGGCCGGCGCCGCGGCGCTGGTCTCCGCGGGCGAGAGCCGGGCTCTGACCGACAAGGTCGGCGCGGCGCTCGACCGCCTGGTCACCGAAGAGCGCCGCCTGCTCCGGATTCGCACCGACCAGTCCAAGACCAACGGGCGGCTGCTGCTGATGATCGATCTCGCGGGCGTCGCGATGATCCTGCTGCTGGCGATCGCGCTGACGCTGACGGCCCGGCGCGCCAGCCGCGAACTGCAGGGCGCGCTCAGCGCAACCAAGGCGACCAATCTGTCGCTCGAGGGCAAGGTCGCCGATCGCACCAAGGATCTCGGCGCCGCGCTCGAAGAGCTCCGCCGCTCCACCTCGGTGATGGAAACCACCTTCCGCACCATGGCGGAGGCGGTGCTGGTGATCGACAGCGCCGGCACCGTGCTGCTGTCGAACCCGGCCGCCGAGAGCATGCTGCGCTACAAGCCGGGCATGTCGGTCCAGCGGCTGCGCGCGCTGAGCAACGTGTTCCAGGCCGACGGCGTCACGCCGATGCAGGCCGACGACATGCCGTCGGCCAGGGCGCTGCGCGGCGAGGAATTCGACGAACTGGAATTCGTCGCTAAGCCGGTCCGCGGCGCTCCCCCGATGCACCTCGTGGTGTCGGGCCGCCCGCTGCGCGATGGCGACGACACCGTCACCGGCGCGGCACTGATCTATCACGACATCACCGCCTCGCGCGAAACCGAGCACAAGCTGCAGCAGGCGCAGAAGCTCGACGCCATCGGCAAGCTGACCGGCGGCGTCGCGCACGACTTCAACAACATGCTGACGGTCATCACCGGCACCACCGAGACGCTGGTCGACAGCCTGCGCGCCCAGCCGCAGCTCGCGAAAACCGCCGAGCTGATCGACCGCGCCGCCGAGCGCTGCCGCGAGCTGATCCAGCATCTGCTCGCCTTCGCGCGCCGCCAGCCGCTGGAGCCGCGCACCGTCGATATCAACGGCACCGTGGTCGACATCGCCAAGCTGCTGCGGCCGACGCTCGGCGAGCAGATCGAGATCAATTCGGTGCTGGCGCCCGATGTCGCCAGCGTCCATATCGATCCGTCGCAGCTTGCCAACTCGCTGCTCAACATGGCGATCAACGCCCGCGACGCGATGCCGAACGGCGGCAAGCTGCTGTTCGAGACCAGCAACATCGTGCTCGACGACGCCTATGCGGCTGTTAATCCCGACATCACGCCGGGCCGCTACGTGCTGCTCGCGGTCAGCGACACCGGTACCGGCATGTCGCATGCGGTGCAGGACAAGGTGTTCGAGCCGTTCTTCACCACCAAGGAAGTCGGCAAGGGCTCCGGCCTCGGCATGAGCATGGTCTACGGCTTCGTCAAGCAGTCCGGCGGCCATATCAAGATCTACAGCGAGGAAGGCCACGGCACCACGATCAAGCTCTATCTGCCCCCTGCCCGCGGCCAGGTCGAGGTGGAGGCGCCCCCGCCGGAGCCGGTGCGGCGCGGCAGCGAAGTCATCCTGGTGGTGGAAGACGACCAGCTGGTGCGCAACTATGTGGTTACGCAGCTAGGCGCGCTCGGCTACAAGACCATCGCCGTGCCCGACGCCCGCGCCGCGCTGGCGCTGGTCGACAAGGGCGAGAAGTTCGACCTCCTGTTCACCGACGTGATCATGCCCGGCGGCATGAACGGCCGCCAGCTCGCCGACGAGGTCCAGAAGCGCCGGCCCGGCATCAAGGTGCTCTACACCTCGGGCTACACCGAGAACGCGATCGTGCATCACGGCCGCCTCGACGAAGGCGTGCTGCTGCTGGCCAAGCCCTACCGCAAGGCGCAGCTCGCCAGCATGCTGCAGCAGGCGCTCGGCGAGTGATGTGAGCTACCGCGTCGCCAGCGCGACGCCGGCGAGCGTGAACAGCAGCGCCACGATCTGGCTTGGCCCCAGCGGCTCGTGCAGTGCGACTGCGGAGGCCACCACGCCGATCACAGGTACCGCCATGGTGCCGATCGCCGCGACCGAGGCCGGCAGGCGCGCGAGCGCGGCGAACCACGCGACATAGGCGACGCAGAACTGGATCAGCGTCGAATAGACCAGCAGCCACCAGCCGACGGTCGTGATGCGGTCGAGATGCGTGGTCTCGATCACGAGGCCGACGATCGCGATCGGCACGCAGCCGAGGCCGATCTGCCAGGCCGCGGCCGGGATCGGCGGCATCACCAGCGGGTACTTCTTCGCCAGCACGGTGCCGAGCGCAAAGCCGAACGCGCCGCCGAGCGCCATGATGATTCCCGGCAGCTTCTCCTTGCTTGCGGTGATGCCGCTGCCGCCCATGATCGCGGCGAGGCCTGCAAAGGCCATCACCAGCGCGATGGTCCGCAGCAGCGTCGGCCGTTCGCCGAGCACCGGCCAGGCCAGCAGCGAGGCCCATACCGGCATGGTGTAGGCGATCAGCGCGGCCTCGCTCGCCGGCAGCCAGAGCAGCGCGAGCCCCATCAGCACCATCCAGCCGGTGACGTTGAGCGCCGCATACAGCACGAGCCGCGGCCACAGCCGGCTCTCGACATGCAGGCTCTGGGCGCGGATCAGCGCCAGCACCGCCAGCAGCACGGCGCCGATCACCCCGGTGGTACCGCGCAAGGTCAGCGGTGGCAGTTCGCCGAGCAGGAACTTGGTGGACGGCCAGTTGAACCCCCAGCCCACCGAGGTGATGGCGAGGAACATCAGGCCGGCGGGCGCAAGGCGCGGCCGCGCGGAAGGCTTCTGGACTGTCATGGAACCCGGCGGGGATGTGAGTCGGCCTCACCTTGCCCGCGATTTTGTCGCCCGACCATCACGGCTCTGACATGCCTGATCCGTACTTTGCCCGTAGGCCTACGTGAGTCCCCAAAATTCAATCCGGGACCGCGAATAAAAACTTCGCCTGTGAACAGCGGGGCGAAGCTCCGATCCACAGGCGATAGGAATTTTTTTGGCTTGGGAATCCCTGAGGACTCACCGATAGTTGGCTCGATCACAGGCGCGGCACCGACCCCTGTTATCCCCCTCTTTCCACCATATTTAGTGTTTGATTCAGAAACTCGTACTAGTCCTTGACGGGCGTGACGGACATGGCCTAGCTTTCAACCTGTTCGGCGCGAGTGTGTTTGGGTCCCCGCCGGTCGCTCCCACAAGGGTTCCAAAATGACCACTCCGCCAGGCCTTTGGGCCGCGGGCGAAGGGCTTCTCTGCCCTGATTTTGGGCCACCGTCGGGGACGACAAACGGGCCGCGAAGGACCCGGAAACAGAGGCCGTAACCGGCCCGCGAAGAAGCGTTGGCGTGACGTGTCGCGTGAAGCGTTTTGGGGCGTTGAATGCATGACCCGGAGCACCCGACCAGTCGGGCGCCGCGCCGGGACGATGCCTCCGCAGGGCCGGGTCAAACCGGCGCCGAACGGATGAGAGAAAACAGGCCGGGTCCACCGGCTGAGCTGCGGATGACGGGAGGCATGCTGACGCGTGTTCCCTGAGTCCGCGAACAGACAACATTCCGGCGCCTGCGGACAAACGTGGGGCCGGGCAGAAGAAGAGACGGGGCTCGACCATGCGAATCGAACGACGCAACACCACCAGCGGACAATCTCCCTATGCCGGGATCAATTTCCGCCTGACCACCTCAGAGATCCGCAATCCGGACGGCTCGGTCGTGTTCCGCGCCGAGAACGTCGAGGTTCCGGAGTTCTGGTCGCAGGTCGCCTCCGACGTGCTGGCGCAGAAGTATTTCCGCAAGGCGGGCGTTGCCGCGCGCCTGAAGAAGGTCGAGGAAGAGACCGTGCCGTCGTGGCTGTGGCGTTCGGTGCCCGACACCGAGGCGCTTGGCCTCCTGCCGGAGAACGAGCGCATCGTCGGCGAGACCTCGGCCAAGCAGGTGTTCGATCGCCTCGCCGGCTGCTGGACCTATTGGGGCTGGAAGGGCGGCTACTTCTCCACGGAAGAAGACGCCCTCGCCTTCTTCGACGAACTGCGCTTCCAACTGGCGAAGCAGATGGTCGCGCCGAACTCGCCGCAGTGGTTCAACACCGGTCTCCATTGGGCCTATGGCGTCGATGGTCCGGGCCAAGGGCATTACTATGTCGATTGGAAAACCGGCAAACTGACAAAATCGAAGTCGGCCTATGAGCATCCGCAGCCGCATGCCTGCTTCATCCAGGGCGTCGGCGACGACCTCGTCAACGAGGGCGGTATCATGGACCTCTGGGTGCGCGAGGCGCGCCTGTTCAAGTATGGCTCCGGCACCGGCTCCAACTTCTCGAGCCTGCGCGGCGAAGGCGAAAAGCTGTCCGGCGGCGGCCGCTCGTCGGGCCTGATGAGCTTCCTCAAGATCGGCGACCGCGCCGCGGGCGCGATCAAATCGGGCGGCACCACGCGCCGCGCCGCCAAGATGGTCGTGGTCGACGCCGATCACCCCGATATCGAGACCTATATCGACTGGAAGGTGAAGGAGGAGCAGAAGGTCGCAGCTCTCGTCACCGGCTCCAAGATCAACCAGAAGCATCTCAAGGCCGTGATGAAGGCCTGCGTCAACTGCGAAGGCAGCGGCGACGACTGCTTCGATCCCGAGAAGAACCCGGCGCTCCGCCGCGAGATCAAGCTCGCCCGCCGCGCGCTGGTGCCGGACAACTACATCAAGCGCGTCATCCAGTTCGCCAAGCAGGGCTACAAGGATATCTCGTTCGACACCTACGACACCGACTGGGATTCCGAGGCCTACCTCACCGTCTCCGGCCAGAACTCCAACAACTCGGTGTCGCTGAAGGATGACTTCCTGCGCGCGGTGGAAACGGACGGCGACTGGAATCTGGTCGGCCGCACCACGAAGAAGGTGACGAAGACGCTGAAGGCCCGCGACCTCTGGGAGAAGATCGGCTACGCCGCCTGGGCGAGCGCCGATCCCGGCCTGCACTTCAACACCACGATGAACGACTGGCACACCTGCAAGGCGTCCGGCGACATCCGCGCGTCCAATCCGTGCTCGGAATACATGTTCCTGGACGACACGGCGTGCAACCTCGCCTCGGCCAACCTGCTGACGTTCTACAGCACCACCACCAAGCGGTTCGACATCGAGTCCTACGAGCACCTGTGCCGGCTCTGGACCATCGTGCTCGAAATCTCGGTCATGATGGCCCAGTTCCCGTCGAAGGCGATCGCCGAACTGTCCTACGAATTCCGCACCCTCGGCCTCGGTTTTGCAAATATCGGCGGCCTCTTGATGACCATGGGCCTGCCGTATGACTCGAAGGAAGGCCGTTCGCTGTGCGGCGCGCTGACCGCTGTGATGACCGGCATCTCCTACAAGACCTCGGCCGAGATGGCGGCCGAGCTCGGCACCTTCCCGGGCTACAAGAAGAACGCCGCCCACATGCTGCGCGTGATCCGCAACCACCGCCGCGCCGCCCACGGCAACGCCACCGGTTACGAGGCGCTCTCGGTCAACCCGGTGCCGCTCGACCACGCCTCCTGCCCGCAGCAAGACATCGTCACCCATGCCAGGCTGGCCTGGGACGACGCGCTGGCGCTCGGCGAGGTCAACGGCTATCGCAACGCCCAGACCACCGTGGTGGCGCCGACCGGCACCATCGGCCTCGTGATGGATTGCGACACCACCGGCATCGAGCCCGACTTCGCGCTGGTGAAGTTCAAGAAGCTCGCCGGCGGCGGCTACTTCAAGATCATCAACCAGGCGGTGCCCTCGGCGCTGCGCGCGCTCGGCTATCGCGAGAGCGAGATCGCGGAGATCGAGGCCTACGCCGTCGGCCACGGCTCGCTGTCGAATGCGCCCGGGATCAACGCCTCGACGCTGAAGGCCAAGGGCTTCACCGATGAAGCCATTGCCAAGGTGGAAAAAGCGCTGCCGACCGCGTTCGACATCAAGTTCGCCTTCAATAAGTGGACCTTCGGCGAAGACTTCATCCGCGACCAGCTCGGCATCGGCGCGGAAGCGATCGCAGCCCCCGGCTTCGACCTGCTCCAGGCCGTCGGCTTCACCAAGCGCGAGATCGAGGCCGCCAACGTGCACATCTGCGGCGCGATGACGGTCGAAGGCGCCCCGCATCTGAAGGCCGAGCACTACCCGGTGTTCGACTGCGCCAATCCCTGCGGCAAGATCGGCAAGCGTTACCTCTCGGTCGAGAGCCACATAAGGATGATGGCGGCCTCGCAGCCGTTCATCTCGGGCGCGATCTCCAAGACCATCAACATGCCGAACGACGCCACGGTGGAGGACTGCAAGTCCGCCTATTTGCTGTCGTGGAAGCTGGCGCTGAAGGCCAACGCGCTGTACCGCGACGGCTCGAAACTGTCGCAGCCGCTCAACTCGCAGCTCATCTCCGACGATGAGGACGAGGACGATGCGGTGGAGGCGCTCTACGAGAAGCCGATGGCGGCGCGTGCCGCCCAGGTCTCGGAGAAGATCGTCGAGAAGCTGGTCGAGCGCATCGTCGTGATGCGCGAGCGCGAGAAGATGCCTGACCGACGCAAGGGCTACACCCAGAAGGCGGTGGTCGGCGGCCACAAGGTCTACCTGCGCACCGGCGAATATGACGACGGACGGCTCGGCGAGATCTTCATCGACATGCACAAGGAAGGCGCGGCGCTGCGCTCCTTCATCAACAATTTTGCGATCGCAGTATCCCTGGGTCTGCAATACGGCGTGCCGCTGGAAGAGTATGTCGACGCCTTCACCTTCACCCGCTTCGAGCCCGCGGGTCCCGTGCAGGGCAACGACTCGATCAAGTACGCGACCTCGATCCTCGACTATGTCTTCCGCGAGCTCGCGGTGAGCTACATGGCGCGCTTCGACCTCGCCCATGTCGATCCGAACGAGTCGGGCTTCGACGCGCTCGGCAAGGGCGTCGAGGAAGGCAAGGAGCCGGATGAGGCCCCGGCCCAGCATCAGGCCACAAAGTACCTGTCGAAGGGCCTGACCCGGTCGCGCACCGACAACCTCGTCGTCATGCGCGGCGGCTCGGCCGCGGTGAGCCAGGGCGCCGACAACGCGCCCGCCGGCAACCGCGTCACCGCGCTCGCCTCCCACGGCGCAACCTCGCGCGGTGCCTCCGACACCGTCGAAGGCGCGGTCGCCCTGAAGCAGGAAGTAAGCCACGACCTCTCGCCGACCGAGAAGCTCGAGGCATTGAACTGGAGCAAGCCCGGCACCGCCGCGGCCGCCGCCCCGTCCAAGGCGGAGCGTCGCGCCGAAGCAAAGGCCAAGGGCTATGAGGGCGAGATGTGCTCGGAGTGCGGCAACTTCACGCTGGTGCGGAATGGGACGTGTATGAAGTGCGATACGTGCGGAAGCACGACGGGGTGTTCGTAGGGCGGCACGCTTTCCGAGGCAGCAATAACGGCGCATTTTGCGCCGTTATTGACTTGGCGGAACAAAGCATGAATAGTGCGAAGCGTACTACAGGTTGTACATCAAAACTGCGAGTCAGACTGTGGCACTAACAAACGCCTATCCTCGTCAACAACGCGGGCGTTGGTGGCGGTGGGCCCTATGGCACCTGGACCGACGCGTCGTGGGATTGGACTCTTGGTGTCAACCTGATGGCGACCATTTGGGGAATCGAGATTTTCGGGCCGTTGATAGAGCAGCATGGCGAGGGTGGACACATCGTCTCCACAGCCTCGATCGCCGGTCTTATTTCAGGGGCGAGCAACGCATACAATGTTTCAAAATACGGCGTTGTCGCGCTATCCGAGGGCCTGCGGCTTGAACTCGCGCCGCGAGGGATCGGCGTATCGGTGCTGTGTCCCGGGTTCATCCGCACGCAAATCGTGAACTCGAGGCGCAACCTTCCCGAGCGCTTCGAGGGGGCGGTCAGTACCTTGCCGACGTCGGGCCCAATTGCCGAGCAGATCAATCTGATCCGCCAACGCGTCTCCGAGGGCATCGATCCCAACTATGTCGGTGAGCTCGTCCGCGAAGGCATCGAAAACGACTGGCCCTATATCTTCACCGACCTCGAATTCGAGCCGATTGTCGACGCGCGCTTCGCCGCAATCAAGCAAGGCTTCGACCGGATCCGCGGGCGCACCCCGAAGCGATGAGCGCGCAGCAAGCGTAGCCTCGGATGAGCCAACGGGTCGCGCGAATGCGCGCCCGATGACAGGCTCCGCGACATCCGAGACCAGCATCACAGGACGTTGCCACCCGATCCCGCATGTCGCTTCGCTCATGCGGGCTACCGGCTGGCACGCTTTTCAAGAAGCAGCGTGCGGTCGGCGATGTCCTTCAATTCGAACGCCTGGGAGTCGAGGAACGCGACGGACCCGTTGTTGGGGTCCGCGGCGAGGCGATGGGTTTCGCTGAGATGATGCTTCAGCCAGGCCCGCTGTTCTCCGAGCAATTGCGCGTGCGCCTCGCCCTTCGAGCTGGCGAGAAGGGCTTGATAGGCGGTGTTGAGCCGCGTGTCCCACTTGTCGATTTCGGTCTTGCCGCAATCGAGCATCTTCGTTGACACGCCTTCTGCCTTGTCCATGCACGCATCATACTCGGCGCTTTGCTGCGCGCGGACCGATGAAGTCCCGAGCACGAGCATGGAAGCAACAATGACAAGCCTTCGCGAAAGCATCACCACGTCCAGATCACCCTGCCTGCGTCCTTCGACAACCATCGCCGCACAAAGGCGTCCCTGGCGACGGCCGGCGCCGCTTACGCCGGCAGCACGATCACCTTCGTTTTGACGGGCGTTCGCGAATAGAGGTCGATCATGTCCTGACTAAGGAGGCCGGTACAGCCGCTCGTAATGCCGTTCCCGATCGTTTCGGGGGCGCTGGTGCTGTAGATCGTGTAAAGCGTGTACGCCCCATTCTGGTAGAGGTAGAGCACGCGCGCGCCAAGTGGATTGTCGAGACCTCCCGGCATGCCGCGAGCATATTTGCCCGCCTCCGGCTGGCGCGCGATCATCTCCTTGGGCGGCGTCCAGGTCGGCCATTCGGCTTTGCGCCCGACGTAAGCCTCCCCGCTCCACCGGAACCCATCGCGGCCGACATTGGCGCCATAGCGGGTCGCGTTTCCTTCGCCTTCGATGCGGTAGACATAGTATTTGCTCGGATCGACGATGATCGTCCCGGGCGCCTCAGCGCTGTCGTACTTCACTGTCTTGCGAAAATATTTCGGATCGACCTTGCTGACGTCCACCGCGGGGATCGGGAATTTCTCGTCGGGCACCGGCCCGTAGACCTTCTGCGCCTCGGCCAGGCTCATGTAGTCGGATGCGCAACCGGCCAGGCTCAGTGCGGCGAGACCGGCAGCAGAGCCGACCAGAAACGCCCGGCGGTTGAGAAGCCGCGACCGAGGTCCGGGCAGAGCGCCCTCGCTCATCGCACCGGTGTCGGCAATTCCACGGTCCATGATCATGATTTCGGATCTCCCCTTGTCCCGTTGCGCGGCCGGAGCAGACTTTGGCATACAGTAGAAAGGAAAAGAAAAGTTCTTCGTCATTGTCTGAGGTTGACCAACAGACGGTCTTGTGAAGCCTCCCCGGGAACAATGCAAGAACTTCGGCGGGTTACGCTTCCGCCTTCGCTCAATGAGCGACGGCAGGCAAGTCGCTAACCCGCCCTACCCGCTGTCTGTCTATGGAAGCGCGCGACGCGCTTCCATAGGCCTCACGCCGCCTTCGCGGTCTTGTCTTCCGCCGGCGCGGCTTCCATCGCGCGCATGTAGAGATCGCGCAAGCTTTCACGCTCGTCGTCCTGGTCCTGCTTGCGCAGCTTGATGATCTCCTTGAGGATCTTCACGACGAAACCTTCGCCCTTCGCCTCCGAGAACACTTCCTTCTTCTGCTCGCTCAGTTCCTGCATTTCGGTGTCAAAGTTCTCGATCCGCTCGACGAAGGACGAATTTTTCCGCCGGGAATGGTGATGTCAGCTCGCAGGGCGGATTAGCGACTTGTCCGCCGTAGCTCATTGAGCGAAGGCGGAAGCGTAATCCGCCATTGCGTCGTTAAAGGTCGGCGGGTTACGCCTTCGGCTAATCCGCCCTACGCGATGGCAACAACTGATTGATCACGTTTCTATGCGATTGATCTGCGGCGCTTTGTCGGACCAAATTAGTATGGAATCACTGCCCCACCACCCTGCCGCATTCCATGCGGGAAATGAATCGAAGGTGAAAACCCAATGAGACGCGTTGTCCAGGCTTCGCTCGGACTCCTCGCATGGAGCATTCTCCAAACCTCGCCCGCATCCGGCCAGCTCAAGGGCAACGCCGACAACATTTGTCGGAACGGATATTTCCCGCGCGAGAGCACCGACTACAGGCTGGCGAAGATCAAAGGCGCAGCCGGCGACAGGATCTATTTCCGCGGCGATGGCAACGAGCGTTGCCCCGACGACCAAGTCTGTCGTCTGAAAACTTATGTCGTTCGCAACGATGAAGTCATTGTTTCCCGGACGTCAGGCAAGTTCGCATGCAGTTGGTTTCAACCTCGCAAGGGCACTGAGACGGTCGGCTGGATCGAGATCGAAAGGCTTGCGTGGCAGGAGGACATACGACGACCGGCAGAACGGGATTGGCTCGGCGAATGGCGTGCCTACGACAACGTCATTCGCATCTCGAAATCGAAAGAGGCAGGTCAGCTGGCCATCAAGGGCGAGGCCATTTGGGGTTCGGGCAGCCGCACCCATTCCGGCGAGCTTGATTACGAAGCAAAACCTTCAGGCGATAAGATGAAATTCGGTGACGGGACGGACGAACTCGACTGTCAGGTCACGATGCAGCTCGTCGGCAAGTTACTGGTTGTCGGCGACAACCTCCATTGCGGCGGGACAAACGTCTCATTTTCAGGTGTCTACCAAAAGAGACCGACGCGATGAGCATCTCGCGGCTCGTAGGGCGGATTAGCGCAGCGTAATCCGCCCTTCGTGGCGGTAACGCCGAGCGGCGGGTTACGAGGAGTCTATCATCGGACACGCGCTCCGCGCGATCCGTTGGCGAACCCACCCTACTCGTTACGTGCTTGTTCGTTTCGCTCAGGCCGCATTCGCTGCCTTGTCCGGCGGCGCGGTTTCCATGGCGCGCATGTAGAGATCGAGCAAATTTTCACGCTCGTCGCGCTCGTCCTGCTCCTGCTTGCGCAGCTTGATGATCTCCTTGAGGATCTTCACATCAAAACCTTCGCCCTTCGCCTCGGAGAAGACTTCCTTCTTCCGCTCGCTGAGTTCCTGCATCTCAGTGTCACGGTTCACGATCCGCTCGACGAAGGAACGAATTTCCGCCGGGAATGGTGATGTCAGACATGGTGCCTGCTGCTGAATGAGGTCGTGAAAATGAGAGCAAAGAAAAGAGATGACCAATGTCTTGAGCAAACGGCATCGCGGCGGCTTGTTCATAGCTTGAACCATGCATTGCTTCGGCGCCCTCACCCACACCGTCATCGCCCGGCTCGACCGGGCGATCCAGTACGCCGCGGCCTTTCGGCTCCAGCACCGGCGTCTCTGGAATACTGGATCACCCGCTTTCGCGGGTGATGACACCGACCTAGCAGTTTGACAGGAGAATCAAGTCGATCCGTCATCCCCGGGAGCATTGTGCCACGCAGCTGAGGTATTTTTTGACGACCTCGCAATGGCATCATCGCATGCGTCACAAATCACTCAGGTATCGCCTGCCACCCGCAACGTGATCCGGGTCAATTCCGACGGGCGGCCGAGCCGCAAGGCAAAGCCCGGCCATAGCGCGGTGCCGTTGTTGACGTAGAGCGTCATCCCGTCGACGTCGTAGAGGCCCGAGACGAAGCCGGCATTGGCGCGCGCGGCGAGGCGGTCGATCCCCAGGATCAATCCGCCATGGGTGTGTCCGGAGAGCTGCAGGGCGACGCCGAGCCGGGCTGCCTTTCGTGCGTCGCTCGGCTGGTGGTCGAGCAGGACGATGGGCGCGCCGTTGGGGGCGCCGTCGAGAACCGCGGCAAGGTCGCGGATGGAATGCCCCCTGTGGCGCGACGCGCGGTCGGTAATCCCCGCGATCACCAGGCGGCCAGCACCGCGTTCGAGCACGATGTGCCGGTTCTCGAGTGAGCGCAGGCCGAGCGTTTCGTAGTGCGCCATCCAGCCGTCATAGCCGAAGATATATTCGTGATTGCCCGAGATCACGTACACGCCATCGCCCGCCATCAGATCGCGCAGCGGCGCGATGTCGTTGCGCCGCGCATCGATGGTGCCGTCGATCAGGTCGCCGGTGATCGCGATCAGGTCCGCGCCGAGCTTGTTCGATCGCTCGACCACGGCGCGCGCCCACGGCGCCGGAAACAGCCGGCTGATGTGCAGATCGGTGAGTTGCAGGATGGTGTAGCCGTCGAACTGAAGCGGAAGTCCGCGGATCCCGACCTCGACGTCCCTGAGCGGTGGAATGCGCATCGCCTGATGGACGCCGATCGCGGCGGCTGCGGCCGCGAGCGCGGCAAGTGCGTAGCGGACGCCATCAGGCGCGCCGACGAACCCGCCGTGGATCAGCGCGGCCACCAGCAGCCCGGCATCGAGTGCCAGTTGCAGCAGCGCCAGCAGCATGATCGCGCCGAACGCCCAGTTGAACAGGACAACCACCGGACGCGGAAACTCCGGCGAGAATTCCGATCCCGACGACAGCCTGTTCCAGCGGTGAAACTGCAAGGCGACCAGCACGAACAACGCCGCGACGATCTTTGCCGTGAGCGGCCAGTCGAGCGGCCAGATGAAGCGGGCCAGGATCAGCAGGCTGGTCAGGCCGAAGATGAGCTGGGGAATAGGTCTCGCTCCGGATCGGATCGGTTAAGGCTGCGGGGTCGGCACTCAGCGAAGGTAGGGTGGATCGGCAGCGCGCGTAAGGCGCCATCGTCAGCACATTTTCGGCAAGTTGCGCTTCGCGGAAGCGCCCTGCGCGCACACGGCCGCCGCCCCGCACAGCCGAGGGCCGCGTTGAAGCTTTGGTTGAGGTCCCCAGGCGCCTCCCCGCATGGGCATCATCAGCCGTTCCTTCGGAAATAGAACTTGAACGTCGCTCATTTTCGCCACGGCCGCAATCGTCTGGGGGCTGACGCGTCGATTCTCCGATGGCGGTCGGGTTCGGCAGATTGACCCACACTTTCGCGTGGCTGCGAGCGCCCGGGCTATTTCGGAATAATGGAAAAGTACCGCTGATTTGCCCGACGCGTCAAGTCGTACTTCCGAGTGCCGGCGGCAACCTACTTTGCATGGGGTTGTTTTCGATATTTTGGGTGGGCAGCTCTGCTTCCTCGGTCGCATCGGGCGGATTGACCCGCGTGGCGACCGCATCCATATGCATCTGCATGAACCGGCAGCTCCCCGCCGTTTCGCACCCACCTGGACACAGCCAAATACCATCGGCTCCCCGTCCCTAACGCTCCGGAGTCGCCGTGGCCGCCCTGTCCATTCTCGATCTCGTCCGCGTCACCGAGGAAACCGACGCGCGCGGCGCGCTCTATAACGCGCGCGATGTCGCCGTGCATGCGGAGGCGCTCGGCTATCGCCGCATCTGGGTGGCGGAGCATCACAACATGGCGGGCATCGCCAGCGCCGCGACGTCGGTTGTGATCGGGCACATCGCTGCGGGCACCAAGACCATCCGGGTCGGCGCCGGCGGCATCATGCTGCCGAACCACGCGCCCTATGTCATTGCCGAGCAGTTCGGCACGCTGGCGCGGCTGTTTCCTGACCGCATCGACCTTGGCCTCGGCCGCGCGCCGGGCACCGACCAGCTCACGCTGCGCGCGCTGCGCCGCACGCCGGAAGCCGCCGAGAACTTTCCGCAGGACGTGCTCGAGGTGCAGGCCTTCCTCGCCGCGGCCGGCCCCAACCAGCGCATCCAGGCGGTGCCGGCCGCGGGCACCGACGTGCCGCTGTGGATTCTCGGCTCGAGCAATTTCGGCGCGATGCTGGCCGGCGAGCTCGGCCTGCCCTACGCCTTCGCCTCGCACTTTGCCCCCGAGCTCTTGATCCAGGCGCTGCAGATCTACCGCGCCCGCTTCAAGCCGTCGGAGCAGCTCGACCGCCCCTACACCATGGTCGGCGTCAACATCATCGCCGCCGACACCGACGAGGAGGCGCGGCGGCTGGCGACCACGCAGCAGATGTCGTTCACCAACATCTTCCGCGGCGCGCGCGGCCTCAGTCAGCCGCCGATCGACGACATCGAGAGCTACTGGTCGCCGTCGGAGAAGGTGCAGGCGATGCGGATGCTCGCGCGCTCCATCATCGGCTCGCCCGCGACGGTGCGCGCCGGCATCGACGCGCTGGTCGCCGAGACCGGCGCCGACGAGCTGATGATCGTGTCCGACGTCTACGATCACCAGAAGCGGCTGCGATCGTTCGAGCTGATCGCCAAGGCCGGCGGGATCACTTGAGCAGGCCGGCGGGCGCCTGCGACTGCGCGAGCTGGCCGAGCGTCACGCTCAGCGAATTCGGCGCATTGTCCCGCAGCATCGAAAGCTTGACCGAACTGCCCGGCGCCCCAGCATAGACCTTCTTGGTCAGCTCGTTGGCGCTCTTGATCGGCTCGTCATTGACCGAGGTGATCACGTCCCCTCGCCTCAATCCGGCCTTCGCCGCCGGGCCACCGGTCTGCACGCCGACCACGACCGCGCCGTGCAGATTGTCCGCACTTAAGCTTTCGGCAATGCCGGGGGTGATCGATTGAATCTGGGCGCCCATCCAGCCCCGCGTGACCGTGCCCTTGTCCTTCAGCTGCGGGATCACCGTCTTCACGGTATCGGCGGGTATCGCAAACGCGACACCGACCGAGCCGCCGGAGGGCGAGAAGATCAGGCTGTTCACGCCGATCACCTCGCCATGCGTGTTGAAGCTCGGCCCGCCGGAATCGCCACGGTTGATCCGCGCGTCGATCTGGACGAAATCTTCCGAAGACCCCGTCTCCAGGTCGCGCGCTCGCGCCGAGACGATCCCCGCGGTGACGGTGTTTCCGAGGCCGAATGAATTGCCGGCTGCGAGCACCCAATCGCCGGTGCGCGGCGCTTGATCCGCGAGCTTGACATAGCTGAAGTCGGTCCGCCCATCGACCTTGAGCAGAGCCAGGTCGCTGACCGGATCCTTGCCCAACACCTTCGCCTTGTAGACCTTGTTGTCGCTGGTGCGAACGTCGGCGCGGTCGCTGCCGCCGAGGACGTGATTGTTCGTCACCGCATAGCCGTCCGCCGAGATGAAGAAGCCCGAACCGATCGAAGTCATCTCGCCCAGCTTCGGCAGATTGCCCGGTCCGCGCTTGCCGGGATTCGGAACGGCCCTCCCCGGCGTGTCCTGATCGGGCGAGCCGTCCGGCCCAAGAGAACCGCCGGGGGAGTCGCCGGGAGAAGAATCGTCATCATCCGCCGCTGCCGCCACCTTGGCGTTGACGCCAATCACGGCCGGCCCGACCCTCTCCGCAAGGTCGGCGAACTCGCCAGGACCACCATTGCCATGATCCGCGCGCGAATTCACTGGCTGTGCGCGGGCAAGACTTGCGCTCACAAGGCTTGCGCCCACCAGCAACGCCGACGTGAAGGCAGCGGTGACGAGCGACGTGCGAAGGCAGACGAAGGCCGGATTTCTCTGATTCATCTTCTGCGTCCATGTTTGGGATCAGCCGATTGCTCCTGGATGAATTGCCGCCCGGACGCGACGATCAGTGAACCGTTCCCTGCAGCACAGGGGCGCAATGCCGAGCGACGAACGGCAACGGATAGCGGCGCAGACCGTTCCACCGGCATCCGCGGGTGGACGGGCGGCTCGCCACCTTTGCGCCGCTTTGCGCATCAAATCGCCGGGTTTTCGCTTGCTTTGCCCGCCTGTGCCCCTACGGTGCGCCCGCAACGACGGAGACGATCTCGACCATGGACGCCGCAATGAACTGCCCGAAATGCAATTCCGAGCATGCCTATCAGGACGGCGCTCTCTGGGTCTGCCCGGAATGTGCCCATGAGTGGAGCAGCGATGCGGCCGCGGCCGCCGAGACCGCGCAGGAAGCGGGCGTGCGCGACGCGCACGGCAACCCGCTGACGGACGGCGACAGCGTCATCGTGATCAAGGACCTCAAGGTCAAGGGCTCGTCGTCGGTGGTCAAGGGCGGCACCAAGGTCAGGAACATCCGCCTCACCGAGGGCAGCGACGGACACAACATCGCCTGCAAGATCGACGGCATCGGCGCGATGAATCTGAAATCGGAGTTCGTCAAGAAGGCCTAGCGTAGCCCAGCTTACGCATCCGCCAGCGCTTTCGCCGGTGAGACGGCAGCCTTCGCAATGTGCCGGTTCTTGTCGTCGACCAGCACGACCCGCGGATGAAATTTGCGCGCCTCGTCGGCGTCGAAGCTGGCATAGGCGACGATGATGACCTTGTCGCCGGCCATGGCGAGCCGCGCGGCCGCGCCGTTGAGGCCGATGGTGCCCGATCCCACCGGCGCCTCGATCACGTAGGTCGAGAAGCGCGCGCCGGTGTCGATGTTATAGATGTCGACGCGTTCATTGATGAGAAAACCGGCGGCCTCGATCAAATTGCGGTCGATCGAAATCGACCCCTCGTAATGCAAGTCCGCTTCGGTGACGTGCGCGCGATGAATCTTGCCTTTCATCAAAGTCACTTGCATCGAGACCATCCCGTATCGTTGCGTCGGAATTTTCCGCGCCGCCAATAACGGCGCGCCGCCTCCGCGTCAACGTTGTCCGCTCCCGCGTTCGCTTCAAGCGCAGTTCCGCCGCGGTGGGTTTGTCCTGAAATCGCCGACCGCGCCGGTCTGCAATGCTCCGCGCCGCCCAAATCGGAGAATGAATGCGCTACGGCGAAGCCTTTCCGGAGCAGGCTATTATTTGTGACCCGGTGACCAACCCTACTCCGGCTTGCTCGCAATCTCGTTCGCCGAGACCAGGATCACTTCGCCGTCGAGGATCGGCTTCGCGATCTCAAAGAACCGCGCCACAGCCGGCGAATTGTTGTGCCGGTCCATGGCCGCCTGATCGAGATATCGTTCATAAGTTGCAAACCCGCAGGGATCGGCTGCATCCTGCGAGACGTAGTAGCCGACGGTGGACGGCTCGTTGGCGCGGACATGCTCGACGACGTCGAGCAATGCCTGACGCATCGTCGCCTCATGGCCCTTCTTCGCGCGGATGATCGCCGTGATTGTCAGCATGCATTCTCTCCGGAGATTTGGTAGCCTGTAGGACGGGTTTCGTGGAGTTTATCATCGCGTCGCGCGGACCCGTTGGTTCTGCCCATCCTACACGCTTTTTTCTCGCTCACACCCTGCTCAACGCCTGCGCGATGTCGGCCACCAGGTCGGACGGATGCTCGATCCCGATCGAGAGCCGGATCGTCGAATCCAGCACGCCGATCCGCTTGCGGATATCGGCCGGCACGCCGGAATGCGTCATGGTGGCCGGCAGGCTCGCGAGCGACTCGGTGCCGCCGAGACTGACTGCGAGCTTGAAAATCTGCAGCGAGTTGAGGAATTTCTCCGCCGCCTGCTGCCCGCCGACGATGTCGAACGAGAAGGTCGAACCGGCGCCGCTGCTTTGGCTCGCGAACACGCGGCCCGCGGGGGATGCCGGATCGTGATGGCCGAGGTAATGCACCTGCGCCACCTTGGGATGGTCGCGCAGATAATCGGCGACGATCCGCGCGTTGCGGTCGGCCTTTTCCATGCGCAGGCTGAGCGTTTCCAGCGAACGGCTGATCATCCAGCAGGAATGCGGATCGAGCTGGGTGCCAATCGCGCCGCGCAGCGCCTTGACATCCTTCATCAGCTTCTTCGAGCCGAGCGCCGCGCCTGCGATCAGGTCGGAATGGCCGCCGACATATTTCGTCAGCGAGTACAGCGAGAGATCGGCGCCGTGCTCGATCGGCCGCTGAAACACCGGCCCGAGCAGCGTGTTGTCGCAGGCGATGATCGGCGTATGGCCCTGTGCCTTGCCGATCGCGTCGGCGATGCGCCGCGTCAGCGCGATATCGACCAGGCCGTTGGTCGGATTGGCCGGCGTCTCGATGAAGATCATCGCGACACGCCCCTTCTTCATCGCCTCGTCGGCAGCGGCGCGAATGACACTTTCGTCGAGGCCGTCGGCAAAGCCCACGGCGTGAATCGAGAAGCCCGCCAGCGTCCTGGCGAACAGCGTCTCGGTGCCGCCATAGAGCGGCTGCGAATGCAGGATCACGTCGCCGGGCCGCGCGAAGGCCAGCACCGTGGTCGAGATCGCCGACATGCCGGAGGAGAACAGCGCGCAGCTCTCGGTGCGCTCATAGATCGCAAGCCGGTCCTCGACGATCTCGCTGTTCGGATGATTGAAGCGCGAATAGACCAGCCCCGCCCCCATGCCTTCCGGAGGCTCGCGCCGGCCCGCGACAAAGTCGAAAAAGTCCTTGCCGTCCTCGGCGGTGCGGAACACGAAGGTCGAGGTCAGGAACACGGGCGGCTTGACGGCGCCCTCCGACAGTTGCGGATCGTAGCCGTAGTTCAGCATCTGGGTTTCCGGATGCAGCAGGTGATTACCGATATGGGTTTTGGATGGAAACGGTTTTGTCATGGCCGGTCTCCTGTTCACGGGCCGCCGCGCTGGCGGCGATTCCCGGAATGATGGGACCAGCATACCCCAGCTTTATGCCATTCAGCCAAAGCACGGCATCAGACAGTTCTGGATAACGAACGGCCGGCGTGCACCCTGCTCCGCCGGCCGTTTCGAATTTTCACGCAGTGGTGAAGACGCGGGTTACCAGCCGCGATCCACGTTGCGCACCTCGCCGGTCCGCGCGTCGACATCGACCTGCATCCAGCGGCCGAGGCGGTCACGCCCCTCGACCTCCCACTCGTCGCCGAGGAACTGGGTGTTGGACACCGTCACGATGCCGAGACCGGTCGCGACATCGAGCGCGGCCTCCATCGAGATCTGACTGCCGGAATCGTAGGCCATCGCCGGCGTCGCTGCGCCGATCGCCAGGGCCGCGATCGCGGGAATAATGAAACTTCGCATGGCTCACTCCTCATGGAACGGGATGTTATGCCGCATCAAACGAGCGGCGCCCCCAATCAGTTCCGACAACAGGGGTGACGAAGCAGCGCGAAACTTCGGCAGTTGCGGCGATTTGGTGGCGGTTCCGGTTTCATCGACGCGCGCCGTTCGCCTTGCGCGCTCGCTTCTTCCACATTCGAAATCCGCCCTCGAATGCGTTGGCGTTGTCGCCGAACCTCACCTTGGGCGGCGGGTTGTCGACCTTGTCGGCATTGCCGCCGCCGAGCACGATGTACTCGGGCTCCAGCGCGGCGGACAGCCGCGCGATGACGTCGTCGACGCTCTTGCGCCACTTCTTCCGGCCGCGCCGCTCGAGACCCGCGGCGCCGACATAATCCTCGAACGTCGCGCCCTTGCGGTACGGCAAATGACCGAGCTCCATCGGCTCGTAAACACCATCCACGATCATCGCCGAGCCGAGGCCGGTGCCGAGGCCGAGAAACAGCATCCGGCCGCCCTGATAACTGCCGATCGCCTGCATCAGCGCATCGTTGACGACCCTGGTCGGGCGGCCGAACGCGCGGTGAAAATCGAAACCGGCCCAGCCGCGGCCGAGATTGTGCGGCTCGGTCAGCGGACGGTTGTGAACGACGGGTCCCGGATAACCGACCGAGATCACGTCATAGGACCAGTCCTTGGTCAGCAACTTGACCTGCCGCACCATCTCGGTCGCGGACAGAGTTGGACCCGACTCGAATTCGCGCTTGACGCGCTCCTTGTCGGTCATGACCTTCACATGCGTGCCGCCGACGTCGATCGCCAGCACGGTGCGGCGCGACGCGGGCCCGTTCGTCTTCTTGCTGGTCTTGTTGCCTGCCTTCTTGGCCATCAATCCGCTCTCCTATGCGCGCCGAGTGGAGCAGAGAAACATATCGCGCGCCACAGCGACGTTCTGCATCTGACTCCAATTTGTTCGCGAAGAACGAATCGGAATCAGGAAAATCGGCGCGATCCAGATGTTAACAACGCACATACATCGACCGCATCCGAACAATCGATGTTGTATCATGATGGGATTATTGCTCTCGGCACGCAACATCGCGGCGCATCTCAAGCGCACTGCGTTCTCCCGCATCACTGATCGATCGATGAGTCGCACCGCGGCCACGTTCTCGATCCGACTCCAGTTTGTTCGCGCGAAACGAATCGGAATCGAAAAATCGGCGCGAAACGATTCTTAACAATAGGTTTGCGCGACTTCGATGCCGCGGCACTTTGTACGGCGGATGCACGCAAGCCTAACCTAATCGGACATCCACCGACGACGTCACTGCGTCGGGTTACTCCGCGCCAATTATCGGCCGCGCTTCGCGCGGTCCGGTCGGGTCGCCCGCCCTGCACGCTGAGCGAGCCGCCAGCTCTTGAGATGAAGCCAGAGCGCTTCCGCCACCGGTCCGTGCGAATGCTGGCGATGGCGGACTGCCGCAAGATTTTCCTCGCGGCCCGGAAAATTCGGTCCGGCGATGCTGATCAGCCTGCCGTCCCGCAGCTCGTCCTCGATCAGCCATGCGGGCAGATGGCCCCAGGCGAGACGATGCAGGATCAGCTCCTTCTTCATCATCTGGTCCGGCACGCTACACTGGTGCGCACCTTCGATCAGGAAGAAGTTTTCCGACGACGCTCGCCGCGCCGTGTCGCGGATGACGCACTGCGTGAAGGGGCGCATCTGCTCCGGCGTGACCTTCTTCGTCCGCGCAAACGGCAGAAAGCCGGGAGCGACGACCGGCACCATGGCCGTGGTCGAGAGCTTGACCTGTTCGAATCGCGGATCGGACGGCTCCGCGCGATGAAACACCAGATCGGCGTTGTCATCGATCAGGCGCTCGAGCGGTCCGCCGACCGCCTCATATTCGAGGTGCAGGCGCGTGTTGGGATAGCGGGCAAAGAACTCCGACAGCATCTGCAGCACCGGCGGCCGCGGGCACAGGTCGCCGATGACGACACGCAGGACGACCTCTTCTCCGCCGGCAAGCTGCTCCGCATAGCCCTGCAGCAGATCGAGTTCGCGCAGCGTCACCTGCGCGCGTGCGTGAAACGTCCGGCCGGCGTCCGTCAGCCCGATACGGTATCCGCTGCGATCGAATAGCGTGAGGCCGAGCTGCTGCTCGAGCCGGGCGACCGCCGCGAACACCGACGGGTGCGACCGGTTCAGCGCCGTGCCGGCGGCCTGAAAGCTTCCCTTGGTCGCGACAGCGTCAAAGCAACGCAAATCGTGCAGCTTGATCCGATCCATTGTCCATAAACCCTACAGAGTTTGATCAAACTTAGTAATTTTTCTTCGGAGGCGCGAGTCCTAGCCTGGCTCGACGCGAAGCCTGCCGGCTTCCACCAGCACAAGGGACTGATGAGATGAGCGGCGAACGACACTTCACCACGGCGGACGGCTGCCGGATTGCGTACCGTATCGACGGTCCCAACGATCGGCCGGTGCTCGCGCTGTCGAACTCGATCGCCACCAACCTGCACATGTGGGATCGTTCGATGCCGGCCCTCAGCCGGTCGTTTCGGGTGCTCCGCTACGACACCCGCGGTCACGGCGGGTCGGACGCGCCCACGGGCGCCTACTCGATGGACCGGCTCGGTCGCGATGTGGTCGAATTACTCGACGCCCTCGGCATCGATCGGGCGCATTTCCTCGGCCTGTCACTCGGCGGTTTCGTCGGGCAGTGGCTCGGCATCTTCGCGCCTGACCGCATCGACCGCCTGATCCTCTCGAACACCTCGTCCTATCTGGCGTCCGAACTGCCGTTCGACGAGCAGATTCGCGCGGTGCTTGCGGCCAAGGACATGAATGGAATCGCGGATGGCTTCATGCGCAACTGGTTTCCGGCGGCGATGCTGGCCACGCCGAACGAGGTCGTCGACGAATTCCGCAACATGGTGCTGACCACGCCGCCGCGCGGTCTCGCCGGATGTTACGCCGCACTGCGCGACGTCGATCTCCGCCGCGTCATCTCGCTGATTGCGGCGCCGACCCTGGTGATCGGCGGCGAGAGCGACACCGTCACGCGGGCCAGCCACAGCGCTGATATCGCCGCGACAATCACCGATGCCAAGCTCGTTCTGCTGCCCGGCGTTCACATCCTCAATATCGAGCAGCGGGATCGATTCAACCGAGAGGTCGTGAGCTTCCTGGCGCTCTCCGCCACATGACTGCGTAGCCCGGATGAGCGAAGCGACATCCGGGACCGCTCGAAGAGTACGCGATCAGGCCCCGCATATCGCTTCACTCATGCGGGCTACATGGATCACGCACCACATGTTCCCCATTCGACTCCATTTTGTTCGCAAAGAACGAATCGGAATCGAGTAAATCAGCGCGGAGCGATTCTTAACAACACGTTTGCGGATTCGATGCCGATCGGCTCTATGGCGCGGATTAGCGCAAGCGTAATCCGCCCTCTGCCGCCTCAGCGCCGGGTTACACGGAGCTGCCCCTCCCTGCGCACCGTCCAACGTTAAATTCAAGCTCCGGCCGCAGCGCGCGCATCTTCTCGGCCAGCCTTTGGCTCGTCGTCTCCTGCACTTGCGCAAGGCGGTTGACCAGCGCGACATAATCCGCATCGCTCTTGTGCTGGTTCAGCTTTGACTGGCCCTCGATCTCGTCGACGACGATGTCGATCACCCTGATCCCTGCCAGCATCGCCTCGCGCTTGCCGGGCTCCATCTGCGTCAGGTCCCAGGGCTGCTTTTGCAGCCGCGCCTCGGAGACCGCGAGTAGCGCGTCGCCGTGGCCGCGGTTCTCGCCGTGATCGCGCAGATGCGCGACGCCGGACAAATGCACCGCCTCGTAGAGCCAGGTCGAAACGTTGTCGGGTGAGACATACCAGTCGTTGGAGATGTAGGCGTCATCGCCGGAGACGATCAGGAGGAAGCGCCGCGTGCCGTCCGCGAGCTCGACCAGCGGATTTTTCGCGGTGAGATGAATCTGCACGATCACGCGATCGTCGCGCCGCTCGATCACGAACGGCACGTGGGACGCGCGCGGGCCGCGCGCATCGGCGGCGACGATGGCGCCGAAGCCGCGTGCCGCCGCAAAGGCGAGCGCGCGGTCTTGCTCGATGCGAAACTGGGGACGGAGGATGTGCATGGCGGCGGCGCTCGCGAGCTGGAGGGAGACGACCCAGCAAGGCTAGCGCAACTTTCGCCGGAGATCACCGCCATGCACGATCCGGCTCAGCAGATCATGGCATTGTCGCCGTGATCGCAGACGCCGCCGGGCTGGTCGCGGGGCAGCGCCTCGGACTCGCCGAAATGCGGGACCGCCATGCGCGGCGGACCGCCGCTCCAGCGGCCGGCGGCGGCATGGCTCTTCGCGAGCGCGGATGGGCCCGCCGCCGGCACTTCGTGCGCCATGGCCGACCCCGTCAGCATGGCGAGCGCGGTCAGCGCGGCCGCAACCTGTTTGATCCTGGACATCAGTTGCTCCTGTTGGATTCGGCACGCCGGCGCCTTGTTCGCCGCCCGCCGATCGGTTCGCGCTCACATCATGATCGATCGCTCTGCCGTCTTATTCCGACGCCATGAGGCAAGCGTTTGGATGCAGGACAGTCCACCCGTGCATCTTCTTCCACGTCGATCCGACACGTTCGGTTGATCGCGGCGTGACAGACGGGGTTCCGACGCGAACCCGCAAATCAAACCGGGCTGCGCCGCCTGCGACAAAACAGCCCGACGGGCAACTCAGCAAGACCTGTCCACATGTCGCGAGAACGCGGATGTATAACTCACTGGCCGCGTCACACATTCACCGTCGTCCCGGCGCAGGCCGGGACCCATAACCACAAAAGGTGATTGTTGCGCGACGCCGCGGCCACAGCTTTCCTCATCGCCCGATCCTGGGGGTATGGGTCCCGGCCTACGCCGGGACGACGATGTGGAAAAACGCGGGCCCGGACTATCACCGCCATGCTGAGCCGCGCAGCAGCCGTGTCCGCCGTTGAACTGACTGCAACTAGCAGGTTACGCTGCCTTCACGCTCACGCCCTCCCGCTGGAAGGATTCCCCATGAACGGCAATCGATATTATGGCGTCCGCGTCGAGGGGGCGAAATACGGCGTGGGGTTCGGCTCGGCGCTGGCGATCGCGATCTCCTACACCAAGAACCATTCGATCCTGTGGGCGATCATCCACGGTATCCTGGGCTGGCTCTACGTCATCTACGCCGCACTGTTCGGGTGATGCGCACAAGATGACCGTCATCTCAATCCAGTCACAGGTCGCCTGGGGTCATGTCGGCAACAGCGCCGCCAGCTTTCCGATCCAGCTGCACGGCATCGACGTCGTCGCCGTGCCGACCACGCTGCTCAGCAACCGGCCCGGCTATCCGACCATCCGCGGCCGGGTGCTCGACGTGCAGCTGGTCGCCGACCTGCTGCGTGGCATCGAGGAGCGCGGCGCGGTCGAGGCCGCGCGGCTGATCCTGTCGGGCTATCTCGGCTCGGCCGACATCGCCATGGACGTCGCCGACTTCGTCGACCGCGCGAAGGCGGCGAACCCGGCCCTGCTCTATTGCTGCGATCCCGTGCTCGGCGACCGCGACCGCGGCATGTTCGTGCGATCGGACATTCCGCCGCTGGTGCGCGACCAGCTCTGCCCGCTCGCCGACATCATCACGCCCAACCATTTCGAGTTCGAGTTCCTCTGCGGCGCACGCGTGACGACGATCGATGACGTCGTCGCGCAGGCGAGCGCGCTGATGGCGAGGGGACCTCAGACCGTCGTCATCACCAGCGCCGAGCTGGCGGGCACGCCGCAGAGCGAGATCGAGACGCTGGCGATCGAGCGAACTCAATCCGACAAGACTTGCGCCTGGCGCGTGCGCACGCCGCGGGTTCCGATCAGTCCGTCCGGCACCGGAGATCTGTTCGCCGCGCTGTTCGTCGCCGCCCGCGCGCGCAGCCTGGCGACGCCGGATGCGCTCAGCCACGCCGCCTCAAGCGTCCACGGCGTGCTGGAGCGCACGGCGCAGAGCGGAACCGAGGAAATGCGCATTGTCGAAAGCGCCGGCGTGATGCTTGATCCGAAGCCGCGCTTCGCGGCGGTCGCCATCGCCGCATCCTGACATCCGGGACAGGTCTTCATGATCGACATCACCACCCTCCTCACCTACGCCGCCGTCGTGCTCGGCCTGTTCCTGATCCCCGGGCCGGCGGTGCTGCTGGTGCTCGCGCGTTCGGTCACCGGCGGCGCACGCGTCGGCGTCGCGACCGGGTTCGGTATCGCGCTCGGCGATCTCGTCCACACCGCGATGGCGACATTCGGCCTTTCGGCCGTGCTGATGACCTCGGCGCTGGCGTTCTCGGTCGTGAAATATGCCGGCGTGATCTACCTGATCGTGCTCGGCGTCCGCGCCCTGTTCGAAAAGAACGACGAGCTGGATTTGCCGGCGGCGCAGCCGGTCGATCCGCGGCGTGCGTTCCGGCAGGCGATCTGGGCGGAAATGCTCAATCCGAAGACCGCGCTGTTTTTCCTCGCCTTCCTGCCGCAGTTCGTGCATCCCGGCCACGGCTCGCCGGTGGCGCAGTTCGCGACCCTCGGTCTGATCTTCGTCGTGATGAGCGCGGTCTACACCTCGCTGCTGGCGCTCGCCGCCGGCCAGATCAGCCCGTGGATCAGGCGGCATCGCCGCATCGGGCAGTGGCAGGGCCGTGTGGTCGGCACGATCTATATCGCGCTCGGTGTCCGCCTTGCGTTCCAGGAGCGCTGATGTCTCCGCTCAAGCCGCAGGCCAGCTACGACGACTTCGCCCGCCTCGATATCCGGATCGGCGAGGTCGTCGAGGTGCAGCCGTTTCCGCGCGCCCGCAATCCGTCTTACAAGGTCGGCGTCGATATCGGCGCCGGGCGGATCATGTGGTCGAGCGCGCAGATCACGAATTACGAGCCGGCGGCGCTGGTCGGCTCGCTGGTCGTGTGCATCTGCAATCTGGGGCCGAAGAACATCGCGGGTTTCACCTCGGAACTCCTGATCCTCGGCGCCAAGGACGCCGGTGGCAAGGTGATCGTGCTCGGTCCGCGCAGCGAGGTTGCGATCGGCGAGCCGATCTTCTGACGTCGGACTGATCACGGCCGCGTGATTCAAATCGTCTGGAATCCCCGTAGTTTACCGATGGGGGATCACCCGGATTCTCCGTGCCCGCGCGCGCTGCTATTGCAACGCGCGAGAATCGCTTCGGCATGGGAATCGGAAGAATGTCCGCAGTTTTCTTTCATTGCTCCGACGACAAGCACGTCATCCTGGATCGCACCGGCGCCGCGATGGATCTGGCGGAGGCACGCGTGTATGCGGAGCAGCTGGCGCGCAGCTTTGTCATGACACCGAGCGTGGAGGACTGGCGCAACTGGGCGGTCCACGTCACCGACGACATCGGAACCGAGATCTTCGAGCTGCCGTTCACCGCCATCCTCGGCGAGCTGCACTGAGGGCATGCCATGAATTCGATGGAACTTGCCCTGCGGCCGTTGCGGCGCCACCTCGCCCGCCTCGTCGCGCGCTGCGTCACGCTGATCGATGGCGTCATCAACCCCTATCGCCCCGAACTGTACTACATGCGCGGGCCCGGCCCGAAGTGCCGCGCCCGGCGGCAAGCCGCCCTGCGCGACTAAAGCGCGATGAGATTGGGTCGAATCGTCATCGCGCTTTAGCTCTTTGTTTGATCATGATCTTTTCGGAAAACCGCGTCGCATTTTTCCGGATCATGCTCTAGCTTCGCGGCATCCCCGACGAGAAAAGGCCGGCGGGCGTTACGCCACCGGCCTTCTCCTGCAGCTGCCGGTTCCCGGAGTCCGGTTCCGCTGCGATTCCACTTGGTCTCAAGCTTGCGACGACTGTTTTAATCAAATCTTAACGGCATGGCGGTGAGCTGGTTCAAAGGACTCCTTCGCCGTGCGGCGTGGCTTGTTCGTTCGTCGTGCTTGATGCGCTGCACATCGTTTTTGCGCCGATCGCACGTTGATTGTGCGCCACGCATCTTAGGGAATGCTCGACTCAGTGTTACCCTGTGATGCAAACCGAAACGGAGACTTCGGAATGCCGTACTACACCTTCGATCTCGTGGTGGGGGACGAGTTCCGCAATCAAGGAACCATCATCCTCGAAGACATCAGCCTCGCCTCCGACCGCGCCGACCAGCTCGCCAACGAGCTGTCGCAGGTCAAACCGGAGCTGAAGGCGCGCGGCTGCGCCGTGCGCGTCACCGACATCGACCGGCGCGAGCTCTACCGCACGCCGCTCGATCCCGTGCCGCGGTGGCGCCGGGCGGGCTAGCGACCGTCGGTTAGGATTGCGGCGATCGCGCTCGCGCGGTCCCAGCGTTGTTGCGCGACGGCGGGTCGTCTCTGCCCGCCGTCAGCTCTGATGCGGCCCGCGCATCATCTTCATTGCGTCCTCGATATGGCGCCAGTCGCGCGCGTCGTCGGTCTCGCCCTTGCTCTCGCAGGCCACGGCGTTCTGCGCGGCCTGGGCGATCGCCTCCGGACCGTGCTTCAACAGCATCTGCCGCGCGATGGTGTGGATTTGCATCTCGGCTAACATGGCGCTCTCCTCGGCTGTCGACTGCTGACATCAGAAACCACTGAGCGCCGCATCTGGTTCCAGCAGCACGCCGGGCGCGCCACAATCAGCCGTTCCCACGCGGCGCGGCGGCGGTTACAGAGAGAGCCATGGCGCAGAACATCTATGACGATCCCGGCTTCTTCGCCGGCTACAGCCAGCTGCCGCGGCAGGTCCGCGGACTGCTCGGTGCGCCCGAATGGCCGGCGATCCGCGCCATGCTGCCCGATGTCGCGGGCAAGCGCGTGGTCGATCTCGGCTGCGGCTTCGGTTGGGTGTCGCGCTGGATGCGCGAGCAGGGCGCATCCGACGTGCTCGGCGTCGACCTCTCGCAGAACATGATCGCCCGCGCCGCGGCCATGACACAGGATGCGGCGATCACCTACGAGATCGCCGACCTCGAGACGCTGGAGCTGCCGAAATCGACATTCGATCTCGCCTACTCCGTCCTCGCCTTCCACTACATCAGGGATTTCGATCGCCTGGCGCGCATGCTGTATCGCGCTCTTGTCCCGGAGGGGCATCTGGTCTTCACCATCGAGCATCCGGTCTACATGGCGGCGGCCCATCCGGACTGGGGGCAGGACGAAGACGGCCGCAAGACCTGGCCGGTCAACCGCTATTTCATCGAAGGCGACCGCCGGACCGACTGGTATGTGAAGGGCGTGCTGAAATATCACCGCACCATCGGCACCACGCTCAACGCGTTGATCGGCGCCGGCTTCACGCTGCGCCATGTCGAGGAATTCTCCCCGACGCGCGAGCAGATCAAGGCGATGCCCGAACTGGCCGACGAGCTCGAACGCCCGATGATGCTGCTGGTGTCAGCGCAACGCTAGGCCGCGAGCAGCTTGTCGAACTCCTCGGGCGGGTATGATTTCCCGTCCTTGTCGGTGATTACCACCTGCCACCCTTCGCTCGCCCAGACCTTGGCCTTGGCGATGATGATGAAGGTGCTCTCGCGCTCGATCCTGACCGTTTCGTTCTCGCGTTCTGCGATCATCTTGTAGGCCAACGCTTGTCCCTCGCCGACGTGGTCCATCCGGCGATTTGTTGGCAGCGGCTTTGGGCCGGATTTCGCTGGGAGTGTGACAATTTGGTGGAACCGCCGGCGCAAGATGCGGCAGCGCGCAATCCGCGGACGCGCCTATGCGAGCTTTCCCATCAAGGTCGGCATATCCAGCGCCAATGAGTTGACGTTGACGCTGCGCGCGAATCGCATCTGCGGTCCCAGGACGGCAGAGGCACGCACCGGATCGAGGTCGGCCTCGACGCGCCGCGCGAGGGCACCACGACGATGACCGGCAACAAGCTGCAAGCATGACCGCGGCGCCGCCCAGGAAGAGCTGCAATGCCCCGCGCCGTGACGGCCGCCCCAATGCGAAGCCGTCAGTTTCTTGATTGTTGTTTGGCATCGCCGCCCTCCAGAGCAGGACGGAAGTTATGGCGCCGGCTTGCCCTGTCAACGCATGCGGCGCCCATGGCGGCCACAAGAAAAACCCCGCCCTGGAGGGACACCAAGGCGGGGAAGGTTCATTGGGTAGAAATCCACGCGCCTGGAAATGGAGAGCGCGGGGAAGTAGCGGCAACAATTCTATTTGCCGCCATCGTTCGGGCAACAGGATTAAAGCGCGCCCAACGCCGGGACTTTTTCCCGATTGCGCCGGCAAAAATCCCGAGCCCGGCTTGCAGCACGCCGTTCACTGCACGACGTCGAGCCTGACATTCGTGATGCCCTTGCCGATCATGCCGAGCGATTGCGCCGCAGAATGCGAGACGTCGACGATGCGCCCGGGAACGTAGGGTCCGCGGTCATTGACGCGCACCGTGACCGAACGGCCGCTCTTGACGTCGGTAACGCGAAGCCTGGTGCCGAACGGCAATGTCGGATGCGCGGCCGTCAACTCGCGCCCGTCGAACTTCTCGCCGCTCGCGGTCGGCTGCTCCTCGCTGTAGAAGCTCGCAACGCCATGCGAGGCGATCTTGCTGTCGCCGGTCCTGCGCGAGGCATAAGGCGTATGCCTGCGCGCCGTGGCGATGCGTGTGCGCGTGGCAGATGACGCAGCCCGCGACGGCTCGATCGATGCCGGCCGGCTCGCGAGCGCCTGCGAGCGCTGGCTGACAACGGAGGACTGCGCGCACGCCGCGAGCGACGCCGCGCCGATCATCACAGCAAGCAGCCTGAGCGGCTTTTGGGCATGCGCAAACAGGATCGAGGCCGCAGCACCATGCGCGCTGCATCTGACGCCGACGTACGAGTTGACTGCATCGTCGCGTGACATGTTGCACCCCCAACTTGCGCCCCAGCCCAAGCCGAAAATCCAACGGCCTATCAGCCGAATCCAATCGGGGCGGAACGGTGGCGGAGCACGGTCGGACCTGCCGGACGCGATGCGATTTGCCCTCGGGTGTGGTGGATACGCCACACAACCCAGGGAGCTTTCATCCGGAATGCAGTACGGGGCGCTGCGCGAGAGGCCGTGGACGCTCGTGCGCTTCGTCCCCGGCCGGGGTTCCCGAAACTCCCCAACCTCTCCACCCTCTCGCCTTGCTTTGGTCAAACCGGACTGGAGTCGTGGGGACAGGGTCAGGGGTCAATACAGAGCGTAAATTTGCCGGCCGCCCATTTGCGGTTGACCTTGGAATGAAACGGGGACCGCCATGCAATCGACACTGAAAGACGCAGATCCACACGATATTTTCGCGATCGAACCCAGCTTCGCTCCGGTACGTCCGGACAACGCCGTTGCGCCTGCCGGAAGGGCAGCGCCGGGGCAGCGCGAGCCCTATTTCGGCCCGAGCCTCGCGCCTTCGTCCGCGCCCCCGGTCGCATCCGCCGCGGCCGTCGCCTCGGTGCCGCCGTCAGTGGCGCCGGAGCCGCCGGCCGAGCCGGCCTATAGCGCGCCAAGCCATAACGGCCGACTTGACGACATCAGATTGGACCGCGCGCCGCGCCCCACCAGCAAATGGGCGATCCGCGCCTTCTGGTTCTGCTTCGCGATCGCCGGCGCCATGGGCACCGCGGCGTGGCAGCACTACGGCGATCGCGCCAGGCAGATGGCCGCCGAGTGGGCGCCTCAGATCGCTGCACTGACTTCGCTGATCCCGGGCAAGGCAGCCTCCGCCTCGGATCAGGCGAGTGCGCCGCCAGCACAGGCGGCGACCACCGATCAGGCGGCAGCTGAAGCCGCACCGGCCACTCCGCCACAGGACGTCGCCACGGCCGTGCCTGCCACAGCCGCGCCGGCGCCCGCCCCTGCCGCGGCTCCGGCTGCTGCAGCAGCGCCGGTTGCGCCCGCTGCCGCGGCGGCACCAGCCGCAGCCACACCTGACCAGACGCAGTTGCTGCAATCGATGGCGCGCGATCTCGCGTCGATGGGACAGCAGATCGAGCAACTGAAGACCAGCATCGACCAGCTCAAGGCCAGCCAGGATCAGTTGGCACAGCGGGTCGCGAAGACGACCGAGACCAGGGCCGTCGAGCCGCGGCCGGTCGCTCCGCCGCGCCCGCGCGCCGCGGTCACGCCACAGGCAGCGCCGCATGCCGCCGTTGCGCCGCCGCCGGTCCGCCGGCCGGCGCAGGCCTATATCCCGCCGCCTCCGCCGCCCGCGTCAGCAGCGCCGCTGCCGGCTCCCGCCGCCCCGCAGGCGGTTGCGGCACCGCGGCCGGTGCAGCAGCAGTCCTCTGTTGTTGACGCGGATGATGGCGGCCCGGTGGTTCGGCCGCCGATGCCGCTGCGCTGAAGCCTGACCGACCGGTAAAAAAGCGTGCGGCCGATCGCGATGACGCGATCGGCCGCGATAACGCTTCGTATTCGAATTAAGCGCTCTGTCCCGGCGGCAGCACGACCACGGTCGCGCCCGGCTTGATCCGCTGATAAAGGTCGATCACGTCGCCATTGGTCATGCGAATGCAGCCCGACGAGATCGCCTGCCCGATATATTCGGGCTGGTTGGTGCCGTGGATGCGATACAGCGTGTCCTTGTTGCCCTGGTAGAGGTAGATGCCCCGGGCGCCGAGCGGATTGGCCGGTCCACCGGCGACACGCTTCGGATACGGCCCGAGCCGCTCCTGGATATCCTGGGTCGGAACCCAATCCGGCCATTCGGCCAGGCGGCCGACCGTGGCGACGCCGGAGAAAGCCATCGCCTCCTCGCCGACGGCGACGCCGTAACGGATCGCCTTGCCGCCGGGCAGCACGTAATAGAGGTAGCGCGCGTCGGTATCGACCAGGATCGAACCCGGCTGCTCCCGACGGGTGTACTCGACAATGTGCCGCTGGAACTGCTGCGGGATCTTGGCGTCCGCATAGGGCGGATGCGCCAGCAACTGCCGATCACGCGGCGTCATCGCGACATCCGTCGCCGGCGACAGCGTCGCCTGCATGCAGCCGCCAAGCGCAAGCGACCCCACCAGCACCGCAGCAAGCCCCAACTTTGACACGATCATTCTCCCCTGCGTCAACTTGTGCCACATGCTGCCGAAATCGTGCTGAAATCGTGGCAGCGCAGGTTGGAACACGTCTGTTTGATCGGTTCTTTCCGTGAGTGTGTCCCGGCGGTTGCACTCGGTTCCCTTGGACGCTAGCCTCACAAAAAACGTCCAAAACCTCCGGAGGAAATCCATGCGCTACGCTCTGCTGATCGGCGGCCTGATTGTCGCAGCAACCCCTGCCCATGCCGATCCGCGCGCGGCCTATGTCACGATGGTGCTGCAGGCCTTCGCCGCCAAGGTCGAGTGCCCCGGCACCGATCTGGTCTATCAGGACCTCGTGCAGCGGGCGCAGGACATGCATCTGCCCGACGGCACCACCGAGAAGGTGCGCAAGGCGATCGCCTTCATGCATACGGGCGGCAAGATGGGCGAGAAGCAGGCCGACGACCTGATGACGGAAGTCGCGATCGCAACCCAGACCACCGACCTCGATCAGCGCCGCGCCGGCAGCATGACCACCTGGTGCCAGGACCAGAAGACGCGGCTTGCGGGTTACATCAGGACGAAGGAATAGAAAGCGTTTTCGAGCGAAGCCTGTCCCGCACCTGATGCGGGATGGGCACCGGTTCGCGTGAAGAAAACGCGTCAGACAAGAATCCTCAATCGAGCTCCGGCGGCGCGAACCAGTTGGTCAGCGACAGGCCGCCGTCGACCACGATCGACGCCCCGGTGACGTAACCGGAGAGCTTGTGCGAGAGCACGGCAAGCGCCATCGGCGCGAGATCGTCCGCCTGGCCAAGCCGCCCGAGCGGAATGTGCTTTGCCAGCGCTGGATCGGCGACGAAGCCGCCGGCCGCGATCGCGCCGGGCACCAGCGCATTGACGCGGATGTCATAGCGGCCCCAGCTCTTGGCAAGCTCCTTCACCAGCATCGCCATGCCGGCCTTCGCGGTCGAGTAATGCGGCAGGTTGCGCGGCGTGCCGGCATGCAGCGAGGTGAGCAGCAGGAACGAGCCCGGCGTCTTCGCTGCGATCAGCTTACGCGCCAGTTCGCGCGACATATGAAAGCCGGCATCGAGATTGACCGCATGCATCTGCCGCCAGGTCTCTTCGTCGACGGCCATCGCATGATCGGCTTCGCGGCGCGGCGGCGAAGCGCTGTGGACGAAATGGGTCACCTGTCCGACTGTGGCTTGCGCATGCGCCAGCAGGGCGTCGCACGCCGCGCGCTGCGCGAGATCGCCGGCCCACGCGACCGCGAGTTCGGGACGCGGCGCGGCCTTGATCGCCGCCAGAACCTTGTCCTCATGCAGATCGGCAAACACCGTCCGCACACCTTCGCCGACCAGGGCCTGCGCAATGGCGCGGCCGATGCCGTTGCCCGCGCCGGTCACCAGGGCTGTCTCGCGCGCGGGATCGAACGGCGATGTGAAGAAGCTCATGATCGCGAAACTCCTGGAGTTGGCAGACCTGCGCTCAGTAGGGCGGCGCCTTGCGCCCGCGCTGTGCCTTTGCGGCTTCGATCCACCAGGAAAAATCGTCGGCAAAACGCGGAAAGGCGCGTTCGAGCGCCTTGCCGGCCTCGCCGATCGGCTTGCCCTCGGCCGACAGCGTCTGCGCGATCGGTCCCGCACCGATCGTGCTCGACACCACCACCATGCCCATCTCGGACAGCGTACCGTGCCAAGCGGTCGCGGCGCGCACGCCGGCGAACCGCCCGGCCGAATAGCTTGCGATCGCCGCGGGACGCCAGAACCATTCCTCGAGGAAATGGTCGGTCAGGTTCTTCAACCCGGGCTGGATGCCCCAATTGTATTCGCCGGTGATGAACAAGAAGCCGTCGGCGTCGCGGATTTTTCCGGCGAGCGTTTCGAGCACGGCCGGCGCCTGCCCCTTGGGATGTTCCTTGTACATCCGGTCGAGCATCGGCAGGCCGACCGCCTTGGCATCGATCAACTCGACATCGTCGCCGCGCGCACGAAGGCCGTCGACGATGAAGTGTGCCAGCCGGATGCCCATGCGATCCGAGCGATAGGAGCCGTAGAACACGAGTATGCGGTGGGTCATGACAAGCCGATCCTAGCACGGTGTGGCAACAGCGTCCTGCGGTGGGTGCGCGGTGAGCCGCCGCGCACGAGTGTTAACCGGCATTCCAGCTCTTTCCGCCGGCATTAAGCAATTCGTCGCAGGCCCTTCGCCGTGGCCAAAAATCGCCAGATTTGTTTTCTGGATATGTTTTCGCTTCGAGAAGAAGGAACCGACATGCGGATCGCAAACCTGGTCTTCGCAGGCTCGCTCGCAGCCATCGCTGCCGTTGCCACGCCTGCGCTGGCGAAGAGTACCGAGCGGCAGAAGGCCGACGAAAAATCCACCACCACCACTTCGTCCGGCTGCCAGGCCTATCAGCAGGCCGCCGATGGCACCTGGAACCAGCTCCCCTGCGGCGAAGCGGGCTCGAACGGCGCCACCCAACACCGCCCCGCGGCCAAGGGCGCTGACGACGACGAGCACTGACGTGTCACGCCCTGCCGCCACGCGCGGCCGGGCGGCGCGGCGCCTTCGACTTTCGGACCAAACGGCCGGGACCGTTGCGGCGGCTCCCGCATCATAAACCCAAGCTTAATGCACGCCCGCTACGGTTGAGGCCTCCCCTCTCTCGTCAAGAATGGCGCGCATCCCATGAAAATCGGTACTCTCCTGACGGCCGCGATCGTCTCATTGTCCGCGGTCGGCGGCGGACTGGCGGCCTATGTCGCGGTGACCAAGTACCAGACCATGGACAAGGTCTCGACCGCGCAGAACCGGCTCGAAATCGTCCGCGCCGTCGGCGACATCCCGCGCTACATGAACTCCGAGCGCGGCATGTCCACCAACCTCTTGTTCGGCACCGGCGCGATCGACCAGAAGCAGATCGCCGATCTCGACAAGCTGCGCAAGCTGACCGACAGCGCGCTCGCCAAGGTCAATCAGGTCCGCGCCACGCTGCCCGGCTCGCTCGACGACGGCGAAGCGGTTGCGAGCGCGATCGATGCGCTGAAGGCCAAGTTCGCCGCGCTCCGCGACGCGATCGAGAAGGCGATCGCAGGTCCGGTCGACGCCCGCCGTCCGGCCGCAACCAAGATCGTCGCTGACAACTCCGTCTTCAACGCCGGCGTCACCGTGCTGCTCGACGAGCAGGTGCGCCGCCTCGCCGGCCTTGACGGCAACGCCTACCGCCAGGCCAGCTATGCCAATGTCGCCTGGACGCTGCGCGACACCGGCGGCCTCAATGCCAGCCTGCACAAGGCGCTGGTCGGCGCCAAGCGTGTCGCGACCGAACAGGAAAAGCTGGAGCTGTTCCGCAGCACCGGCCGCACCGAGCAGATCCTCTCGACGCTGCAGGAGTTGCGCAACAATCCGGCGACATCAGCCAATGTCCTGACGGCGCTGGGCAAGATGCAGGCCGACTACGTCGAGCGTTTCGGCAAGGCGCTGAAGCTCGCCAAGGAAGGCGCGATCTCCGGCAAGTATGAGCAGGACGTCGAGACCTATTACGTTGAATCCCAGATCGGCCTCGCCTCCATCATCACCGTGCGCGACGCATTCTACGAGAATGCCGAGCAAGGCCTTGCGAGCGCCTATTCGTCGGCGCGCTTCAGCTTCGTGGTGGCGCTGATCGGACTGCTCGCGGTCGTTGCCGTCAGCGCCGGCCTGATCGTCATGGTCCGTCGCCGCATCCTCAACCCGATCGCGGCCCTCACCGGCCGGATGTCGCGCCTTGCCTCGGGCGAAGTTGCCGAGATGATCCCGGGCGCCGCGCGCAAGGACGAGATCGGCGCGATGGCCGCCGCCGTGCAGGTGTTCAAGGACAACAAGATCGAAGCCGATCGCCTCGCTGCCGAGAAGGAAGCCGAGAACGACGTCAAGATGCGCCGCGCCCGCGTGCTCGACGACCTGACCCGCGCCTTCGAAGCCAAGGTCACCGAGCTGGTCGGCGGGTTGTCCGCGGCATCCTCGGTGATGGAGGACACGGCGCAATCGATGTCGGCCACCGCCGCCGCCACCAACCGCCAGGCCGCCGTCGTCGCCGCGGCATCCGATCAGACCTCGACCAACGTGCAGACGGTGGCGAGCGCCACCGAGGAGCTGACCTCCTCGATTTCGGAGATCGCCCGCCAGGTCGCGACCTCGACCGAGATCGCCGCGCGCGCGGTCGACCATGCCCGGCGCACCGGCGACACCGCGCGCTCGCTGGCCGAGGGCGCGCAGAAGATCGGCGACGTCGTAACGCTGATCCAGAGCATCGCGGCACAGACCAATCTGCTCGCGCTCAACGCCACCATCGAGGCGGCCCGCGCCGGCGAGGCCGGCCGCGGCTTTGCCGTGGTCGCGTCCGAGGTGAAGTCGCTGGCCGGCCAGACCGCGAAGGCAACCACGGAGATCTCCGAGCAGATCACCGCGATCCAGACCGCGAGCGACGAGACCGTGACGGCGATCCGCAGCGTCATCGACGTCATCACCGAGATCGACCAGATCGGCACCGCGATCGCCGCAGCGATCGAGGAACAGGGCTCGGCGACCAAGGAGATCTCGCGCAGCGTTCAGGAAGCCGCGCGCGGTACCCAGGAGGTCAATTCCAACATCTCCGGCGTGCAGCGCGCCGCCGACGACACCGGCGGCGCCGCGAACCAGGTGCTCGGCGCGGCCGAACAGCTCTCGACGCAGTCCAAGGACCTCGCCGGCCAGGTCAACCGCTTCCTGTCCGACGTGCGGGCGGCGTAATCGAGAACACGCCGCGATCACAGGAGCGGAAAGGTTCTCCCCGTCACTGCGAGCCAACGGGTCGCGCGAACGCGCGCCCGATGACAGGCTCTGAGGGCCTAGCCGCCCCGCAAGCCGAGTACGCGGCGTGCGATCGCCTGGCGATGCACCTCGCTCGGGCCTTCGTAGACCCGCATCAGGCGCGCCTTCTGCCACAGCGCGTTGAGCGGCAATTCCAGCGTCACGCCGAGCGCGCCGAGCGTCTGCATCGCGTGGTCGCAGGCGTCATAGGCCATCTCGGTCGCGAACACCTTGATCATCGAAGCCTCGTGGCGGATGTCCTCGCCGCGGTCGGTCTTGTCGGCGGCCTCGCGCACCATCAGCCGGCACGCATGCATGCGCGTGGAGATATCGGCGATCCACCACTGGATCGCCTGGCGCTCGGCGAGCTTGACGCCGAACGTCTCGCGCTGCCTGGCGTGCTCGCACATCATGTCGAGCGCACGCTTGGTGATACCGACGCAGGTCGATCCCATCTCGAGTCGCCGCGTGCGCAGCCGCAGCTGCATCGGCGCGTAGCCCTTGCCGACCTCGCCGAGCACGGAGTCCTTCGGGATGCGGCAATCCTCGAACACCATCTCGTAGGTCGAGCCGCCGCCGACCATCGGGATCTCGCGCTCGATGATGAAGCCCGCCGTGCCCTTCTCGACGATGAAGGAGGTGATGCCGCCCTGGCGCTGATCGTTGCCGACCCGCGCCATCACGATGATGAAGTCGGCGGCGCGTGCATTGCTGATCCAGATCTTGCGGCCGTTAAGCACCCACTGTTCGCCTTCGAGCACCGCGCGCGTCTTCATGCCCGCGGGATCGCCGCCGGCGCCGGGTTCGGAGATCGCGATCGCCGAGGCCATCCGGCCTTCGATATAGGGCTGCAGATACTTCTTCTTCTGCGCGTCGGTACCGACCGCCTGCAGCATGCGCAGGTTCGGCGAGTCCGGCGGCAGCACGAACGGCACGCAACTGCGGCCGAGTTCTTCGTGCACCGCAGCCATCGTGCGCGTCGGCAGGTCGTGGCCACCGAGATCCTCGGGCGCATCGAGGCCCCAGAGGCCGAGCTCCTTCGAGACGTCGCGCAGCCGCTTGCGCTGTTCCGACGTGAGCTCGGGGTGATCGCTGCCGGGCAGCTTCGATTTCAGATAGTGCGGCTCGAGCGGGATCAGTTCGCGATCGACGAATCTCGCGACGGTTTCGCGGATCATGGCTGTCTGTTCATCGTCGCTCATCTGAGATTCCTCGCCTGCGCTGTTGTGCTTCAAAAAACCAGTAGCGCATTTTTTATCGGCCGGAATAGCGGAAACGCGCAGCCGCGCTCACGCTCGCGCGATGGTTTCACGGCGCGGAATTCAATATCCCGCGGCGTGGTCGGCGCGTACGCAAATGCGCCGGACACGCCGGCGCATCGAGCAACCAAGCGCGCCGCACGAGGTTGTTGCCCCTGAGCAGGCGATCGACACCGCGCTAATCGGCAAAGCCGACGTAGCGGACAAAATCGTTGTTGGCCTCGCGGTCGGAGCGCACCGCATTGGCGGCAAAGCTGTCGTCGGGATAGCCCATCGCGACGCAGGTCATGATCACCTCGTCTTCCGGGATGTCGGCGACCTCGCGCACGATGTCGGAGCGCATGATGCCCTGACCGTTGATCACGCTGCCAAGGCCGCGATCCCAGGCTGCGAGCACGATGCCGTAGCAGAGCGCGCCGAGATCGAAATGGCAGACCGCGCCCGGATCGAGGATCCGGTCGTAGGTCAGGACCAGCGACACCGGAGCATCGAACTGGCGGAAGCCGCGCAGCACCCAGTCCTGCCGCATCGGCTTGTCGTCGCGGGCAATGCCCATCGCCCCGAACAGCTTCTTGGCGATGTCGACCTGGCGGCCGCGATGCACGCCCTGGTACTCGCCATGGCTGACGATGTCGCGCTTCACCTTGGCACCGGCGACCATCTCATCCATGTTGCGGCGGCGCACTTCCTCCAGCGGCGCCCCGGTCAGGACGTGGACGTGCCAGGGCTGGGTGTTCATCGAGGACGGCGCGCGCTTGGCCACCTCGATGATCTCCTCGACCGTCGCCCGCGACACCGGCTGCTTCTTGAACCCGCGCACGCTTTTGCGTGACTGTACCAGCGTCTCGAATTCCATTCCGCGCTTCCCCGATTTTGTTCCGCGCTGCCCGCGGAATTTCCTTGATCTGATCCGGGTATTTTATCGACAAAATCGGCCATGGGAACTTGATCGGACCAGGAATCCCGTATCCAATCCGGGCACTGGTTTGGTTTAGGGAGAACCCAGATGAAGCGGATTTTCTTGGCGGCCGTGATCGCGACCTTTGCCGCCGGTTCGGCATTTGCACAGGACGCCTCCTGCGAGACGAAAGCCGTCGGCAAGGACGGCAAGCCGCTGGCCGGCGCGGCCAAGACCTCGTTCATGAAGAAGTGCACAACGGATGCCTGCGAGAGCAAGGCAGTCGGCTCCGACGGCAAGAAGCTGGCCGGCGCGGCCAAAACCTCGTTCATGAAGAAGTGCCAGAGCGGCGCCTGAGCCCCTCGTCGACGCCTTTTCACCCCTCATCGGGACAGACTTCAATCGGGACAAACCATCGGGTCGCGCAGGGCGCGGCCCGAACGGCTTTCGGCTGGTGGATCGCCCCCGACCGGCGGGCGCCCTCAGAACGAGACGCCGACCCGCACGCCCCTGCTCCAGACCCGCCGGCACCGTTTCCTGGTGTTGCCGTGAAACATTTCGAAACGTTCCGGCAACTGGATCGGCTTGGCAAATTCCAGGCAGGCTCCGCCGGCGGAATAGTCCACCAGCCGGCATTCGATCAGCGGCGCCTTCGGTTCAAGCTGGAGCTTGACCACGCTGGATACGCATCCGATCGGACGAACACGCGCAAATCTCCGGGGATGCATTACCGTCGCCTCTGGTGAAATCGTACCCACAGGCTCGTCGGCGGCCGTTAAGATTCCGTTCAGATCGATGGTTACGAACCGTGGCTGCGGGACGGATCAGCCCGGGTGGCGCCCGGACGGCGCGAGGCGGCCAGCGTCTCCGACGGCGCTTCCCCGAACTGCGACCGATAACTGCGCGAAAAATCGCTTAAGTGCCAAAATCCGTAGGCCAGCGCGCACGTCTTGACGCTGGGCGCACCGGCCAGCAGTTGCTGGCGCACCAGCCAGAGCCGGCGCAACCGCAAATAGCGATGCAGGCTGACGCCCCGGTAGCGCTGGATGGCGTCATGCAGCGTGCGCACCGACACGCCGATCTGCCTGGCGAGTTCGCCGCTGTAAATCGGGTGCGCCACGTCGCCTGCAAGAATTGCGCGCGCGTCGTTGAAGACCTTGAACTGGCGCGTCGTGTTGGCCCGCGTCGTCCACTTGGCCGGCACGATCTCGGCGAAGGCGTTGTCGATCGCGGCAAGCAGCGTCTCCTTGATCGACTCGCCGCTAGCGAACGGGGCATCATCGGTCGGCTGCGAGGTCACGAGCAGGATGTGCCTTACCACTTCACGCAGCCGGTCCTGCGCGCGTTGAGAAATTTCGTGAATGCTGAAATGGAGACCCGCCTGCGGCCAGCCACGGCCGACAATCTCCGGCGTAAACATCACCGAGGCATATTGGCGGGGCGTCTCCTCCACCGACGAGTAGAACGCGCCGCCGCCACCGAGCACAATGACCGCGCGATCGCGCTCGACGCCGTTGAAGCGGATCGGGACCCCGTCATCCATCGTGAAGCCGACTGCGGTGGTGTGCGGCGCAAGCTGTGCGTCGACGATCCGCGGAAAGGACTGCGTGTAGTTGAGGTCGCATCCCGGCAAACTCAGGATGACCTGCTCGGCCGAAATCTTCCGCGCAAGTGGCGTGAAATCAACATCCAGATTTCGGATCGAACTCCGGAATGCATCAACATCGTCAAAACGAAAGACTCTCGGCACCGGTAATGGCGCCGTCAAATGACCGCTCCCGTGAAATGCTCTTGAAAAAATGTGCGCGACGCGGCGCCTTGCGCGCCGGCCTCATCAATAAATTCCATGCACAAAACGCGAATCGTCCAATAGGTTCAATCAGGAAAAATGCGGTCCGTTCGTCGAACCGGACAATCCGGCAATGTAACGCGGCTGCCGAATTTCGATAGTCTTTAGCGGGATATCCACCGCCGCGATCGGCCCTCCCCATCAATTTCTATACCCCTATTAAAGATTCGAGGAGCAAATTGGCATCGGGAACGATGACGTTCCTCGTCGCGGAGCATTTTAGGTACCGCAATGACAGTTATTGCCTCGCCCGATCTTATTGCCAAACTCGACCTTGTCTTGAAAGCCGGCTCACCCGACCTCCGCACGCGCATGCTGCAGGAGGTGGCCGGGCTGTTTCTCGAAGACGCTCACCGCCTCGGCGCGCACCACGTCGAGATGTTCGACGGCATCCTGGTCCGCCTGACCGAGAGCGTCGAACTGCGGACCCTGACCACGCTCAGCCGCTCGCTTGCCGATTTGCACCTGGTGCCGCGGGAACTCGCGCGCCGTCTGGCCAACCATGACGACGCCGATGTCGCCGCTCCGATCCTGCGCAAATGCGAATGCCTCCCCGATGCCGACCTGATCGACATCGCCTGGATGCGGGCCGAGGGACACCTCTGCGCCATCGCAGGACGCAAGGCCGTCAATGCGGAGCTCACGGATATTCTCTTGATGCGAGGCGACAGCAGCGTGCTTCGGGTCCTCGCGCGCAATCCCGGCGCTGATCTGACCAGCGCGGGCCTCGCCATGATGGTCGATGCCGCCGAGCGCGACGACGACGTCGCCGACGCGCTGATATCGCGCAGCGACCTGCCCCACCGCGTTCTCGTCGACCTCGTGATGCGATCCACGCCGCGCCAGCAGGCCCGGCTGCTCAAACGCGCACGCCCCGACATTCAGGACGCGATCCGCGCTGCGATCGATGCCAGCGCAGCCCGCGCCTCCGCAACCCCACCAGCCACAATCGACTATGCGGAGGCGCGGGCCACCGTGCTGGCCTTGAACAGAACCGGGCAGTTGAACGATTCCAGCGTCAACCGTTTCGCGATCAGGCGAGAGGTCCGCAACGTCGTCGCAGCGCTGGCGCAGCTCGCAACCGTTCCGATCGAGACGATCGCACCGCTGATGGAAGCCGCCGACATCAGCGGACTCGTAATCGCCTGCCGCGCATCGCGACTGAACTGGAACACAACGGCTGCCATCGTCAGCTGCCGGAAGGCCGGGCTGACGGTTGCGCCTGACGAGCTGCAGCGCGCACGGGACATGTTTGGAGGACTGGCGCTCTCTAACGCGCAGCGCACGATCCGGTTCGGTTCGCTTAGCGAGCTGACCGCGAAGCGCTCCCAGGCAATGTGAGTGATGCTATGACGTATGGTGACCGCAGGGCGGAACGCGTCAGGCTCGAGACGCGCTATCCCGTCAATCTCATGGGTGTCGACGGCACGTGGCGGCGGAGTTGCATCCTGCTCGACGTCTCGCAGAGCGGGGCCCGGCTCGAGGTCGACGGAACGCTCGATGTGCTGAAGGCCCAGGAGTTCTTCCTGGTGCTGTCCTCGCGTGGACTGGCCTTCCGCCGCTGCGAGCTGGTTCGCGTCGACGGTGCCGAGATCGGCGTGAGATTCATCGAAGAGAGACGGCGAAAGGGACGCCCCGTCATTCCAAGGTGAGGATTGCCAGATGAGGATTGCCGCAACCGGCCCGAAGGGAAGTTGACGACATGACCGTACAGAGAGCGACCAACATCACGGTATCGACCGTCTCCGCCGCACCATTGCGCGGGACCATCGAGATCGACTGCGCCGGCACCGTCGCGACGTTTGCGATCGACGAGGAAATGGCGCATCGCCTGTGCGCCGATCTGGAACGGTTTCTGACCCAGGTCCCGCGCCGGACCCGCGCAGCGCGGTGACCTTGAGCTGCCGACTGTCGCGCGCCTACTCCCGCTTGAAGCGATAGTCGAAGCGATCGCCATCCGCCTTGATCAGGCCGACCGTCGGGGCCGGAAAATGGATCGGTAGGATCAGCGTGTCGGTCTCGGCAACGGACGCAAAAAACTTCCGCCGCGATAGTGCCGACTGCTTCGGGTCCCAATCGGGCTTGGCCGACCATTCCGGTTCGCGGCACTGGATCGCATGGTGCATCAGGTCGCCCGCGACCACCGCGCGCTGCCCCTTCGAGAAGATGTTGACGCAGCAATGGCAGGGCGAATGGCCGGGGGTCGGCGTCAGCGTCACGGTGTCGTCGAGCGCGTAGTCGTCGTCGACCAGGAGCGCCTGCCCGGCCTCGACGATCGGCAGGCAATTGTCGCGGAACACCGTGCCGGGCGGATTGGCACCCTTGGCGTTCTCGGCCTCCCAGGCCGCGTACTCGCCCTTGTGGAAGACGTATTTCGCGTTCGGGAAGGTCGGCACCCAGCGCCCGTCGCGCAGCGTCGTATTCCAGCCGGTGTGGTCGATGTGCAGATGGGTGCAGAACACATAATCGATCTGCTCATAGGAGATGCCGAGCGCAAACAGCTCGTTGCGCCAGCGCTCCTTGCCCGGGAAGTCGAACGGCGGCGGGTGTCCCTTGTCCTCGCCGGTGCAGGTATCGACCAGGATGGTGTAGCGCGGCGTCCGCACCACGAAGGTCTGATAGGTGATCACCATCATGCCGCGCGCGGCGTCGAAGACCTCCGGCTCCATCGTCTTCAGGTGATGCTTGAACACATCGTCGTTGTAGGTCGGGAAGAAATCCTGCGGCCGCCGCCACGGTCCTTCGCGCTCGATCACCGCGTCGATCCTGATGTCGCCGATCCTGATCTGCTTCATGGTTGTTTCGCTCCCGGCTTTTTTTTAAAGCGTAGCGGGCGGCACCTCGCCTCACAAGCCGAGCACCGCGCAGCACGCCATGCGGCTTTGCATTGCTGGCGGGAAACAGCCATGCCGCAATTCGTCCGAAATCCTGCTCATGCTGCAGGAATGACCCATCGCGCGATTCCGATCGTCCTCATGATACTCACGACATTGCCGACAGCGGCGGCAGCCGCGCCCGACACCGTTTTCTTTCCGAGCGCCGACGGCAAGACCGAGATCGTCGGCTACCTGTTCAGGCCGCAAACGCCGGGCCCGCACCCCGCGATCGTGCTGCTGCACGGCCGCGGCGGGCCCTATTCGACCAACGTCAACAGGGACTGCACGCTGGTGTCGCGGACCAATCCGTCGGCGGCCTGCAATGCCGGCAGCCTGTCCAAGCGCCACGCGATGTGGGGACAGTATTGGGCCGACCACGGCTATTTCGCGCTGCTGCCGGACAGTTTTGGGCCGCGCGGCAAGGCGCACGGCTTCGGCCGCTTCACGCATGACGATCCTGATCGCACCGACGTCAATGAGAAGACCGTGCGGCCGCTCGACGCCGAGGGCGCGCTGAGCTGGCTGCGCAGCCAGAAGGAGATCAGCGGCAATCGCATCTTCCTGCAGGGATGGTCGAACGGCGGCAGCACCGCGCTGAACGTGATGCAGCGGCAGGGCGCGACGTCGGGCTATCGCGCCGCGCTCGTGTTCTATCCGGGCTGCGGGCCGGCCGCGCTGCTGGCGCAGACGCTCAGGTCGGCAGCACCGATCACGATGTTACTGGGCACGGACGACGAGGAAGTATCGCCCGACCGCTGCCGGGACGTCGCCGGTCGCTCCGTTGCTGCCGGCAGCAAGATCGACGTCGTGGTCTATCCGGGTGCCACCCACGATTTCGACGATCCCGGCCGCCGCCGCCAGTCGAATCCCGCCAACAGCGCGGCGGTCCACGACGCGATGGTGCGGGCGATTGCCGCAATCGACGGCTTGAAGGATTAGGCCGCCGCAAATCGACCAGAAAGCACCCCTACCCGGACCAGCGATCCAGCAAGGAACCGAGTCGCTTGGGCAGGAAACTGAAATACGCGGCAGCGACGATCGTTGCCGTCGCCGCCGCAATCTACCTCAACAACACCAGCCTTCTCGCAACGCATGCCGGCGGCAAGCCGGTGCTGCTCGCCCATCGCGGCATGGCGCAGCGTTTCGACGAGCGCGACCTCAAAAACGACACCTGCACCGCGGCGCGCATGCTGCCGCCGACCCATGACTATCTCGAGAACACAATCCGCTCGATGCGGGCGAGCTTCGATCGCGGCGCCGATATCGTCGAACTCGACGTCCATCCGACGACCGACGGCGAGTTCGCCGTGTTTCACGACTGGACCGTCGATTGCCGCACCGACGGCCAGGGCGTCACCCGCGAGCAGCCGATGGCGCGGCTCAAGATGCTCGATATCGGCCATGGCTACACGGCCGATGGCGGCAAAACCTTTCCGTTCCGCGGCAAGGGCATCGGCCTGATGCCGTCGCTGGACGAGGTGCTCAAGACCTTTCCGGGTCGCCGGCTCCTGATCAACGTCAAGAGCCGCGATCCCGCCGAGGGCGAGAAGCTCGCAACGGTCTTGAACCGGTTCCCCGCCGAACGGCGCAAGCTGATCATGGCTTATGGCGGCGACGAGCCGATCGAGACGATCCGGCGGCTTTCGCCGGAGACCCGCACCATTTCCCGCGCGGCGCTCAAGAGCTGCCTCATCCGCTATATCGGCTATGGCTGGACCGGCATCGTGCCTGATGCCTGCCGCAACGCCATCGTGCTGGTGCCGGTCAACTACGCACCCTGGCTATGGGGATGGCCGGACCGCTTCCTCAACCGAATGGCGGCGGCCAACAGCGCGGTCTTCGTGCTCGGCCCCTATCAGGGCGGCGAATTCTCGACCGGCATCGACGATGCCGACCTGTTCCGGCGCCTGCCCGAAAGCTATTCCGGCGGGATCTGGACCAACGAGATCGAGACCATCGCCCGCCTCGCCGGGCGTTAAATCCGGCCTCCTCCTGTCATCTGTCCGTCATAGAAATTGTGCGACTGAAGCGGCTCGTCGCATCGAGGACAACGCTATGAACGCACCGAGCCTGACCCGCCCCAAGATTGCCGAAACCGTCATCGAGCCGACGGTCAAGCTGCGCGAGGTCAAGGTCGGACGTTGCTGCGAGATTCTCGGCGACACCGCGATCGAATACACCGAGCTTGGCGACTACTCCTATCTCGGCAGCGGCTGTATCGTCGCCGACGCCGTAATCGGCCGCTTCTGCGCGATCGCGGCGCAGGTCCGGATCGGCGCGCCCAATCATCCGCTCGAGCGCCCCTCGCAGCATCGCTTCACCTACTGCCCCGAATACTACACGGCCTCTGCCGAGCGCGATCATGACTTCTTCAGGAACCGACGCGCGGATCGCGTCGTGATCGGAAACGACGTCTGGATCGGCCACGGCGTGATCGTGCTGCCCGGCGTCACCGTCGGAGACGGCGCAGTGCTGGCGGCCGGCGCCGTGGTCTCGCGCGATGTCGCGCCCTACACCATCGTCGGCGGCGTGCCGGCCCGGCCGATCAAGGAGCGGTTCAACCGCAAGATCGCCGCCGAGCTGTCGCAGATCGCCTGGTGGAACTGGCCGGCTGAAACCATCTGGGAACGCCTGCCCGAATTCCAGTCCGGCGATGTCGAGGCGTTTTGCGCGCGGTGGCGGGCTTGAGCACAGGACTAACCCGGATTTCGCTTCGCTCCATCCGGGCTACGGGATAGAGCCGTTTGACTTCGTAGCCCGGATGGAGCGAAGCGAAATCCGGGGTAAGCTAGCCGCATGGTACAATATCGGCGTAACTTCATACCCGGCGGCACGTTCTTCTTCACGGTCACATTGGAAGATCGGACTTCGTCGCTACTGGTCGAGCAAGTCGGGCTGTTGCGCGATGCCTTTCGCGCAACGCGCGCCAAGAAGCCATTCACGCTGGATGCCATCGTGATCCTGCCAGATCACCTGCATACGGTCATGACGCTACCGCCCGGCGACAGCGACTTCCCGGATCGCTGGCGGCAGATCAAGAGTCACTTCACGCGCGCCGTTGTTGCCACCGGCGTGCCGCTCTCGGTAAACCACCGCGGCGAGTACCCGCTTTGGCAGAGACGGTTTTGGGAACACACCATCCGTAATGAACGCGATCTCGAACGTTGCGTCGACTACGTCCACTACAATCCGACCAAACATCGCCTCGTTTCCTCGCCTGTCGACTGGCAACACACGTCTCTTCACCGATATGTCCGGGGTGGGATATTGCCGGCTGATTGGGGCGGTAGCCAGGCTATGGACAACGACGACTTCGGCGAGCGGAAGGACTGACCCGGATTTCGCTTCGCTTCATCCGGGCTACGAAGTGGGCGGGGGTAATCGCGAACGCTAGCTCCGCAGTCCCGGCGCTTCCTGGCCGGTACGCGCGACATACTCAGTGTAGCCGCCGCCATATTGGTGGATGCCGTCAGGGGTCAGCTCGAGCACGCGGTTGGAGAGCGCGGCGAGGAAGTGCCGGTCGTGCGAGACGAACAGCATCGTGCCCTCGAACTCGCAGAGCGCATTGATCAGCATCTCCTTGGTGGCGAGATCGAGATGGTTGGTCGGTTCGTCCAGCACGAGGAAATTCGGCGGATCGAACAACATCTTCGCCATCACCAGCCGCGCCTTCTCGCCGCCCGAGAGCACCCGGCACTTCTTCTCGACGTCGTCGCCGGAGAAGCCGAAACAGCCGGCGAGCGCGCGAAGGCTGCCCTGCCCGGCCTGCGGAAACGCGTCCTCCAGCGACTGGAACACGGTGCGCTCCCCGTCGAGCAGGTCCATCGCATGCTGGGCGAAATAGCCCATCTTGACGCTGCCGCCGATCGCGACCGCGCCGTCATCGGGCTCGGTTGAACCGGCGATCAGTTTCAGGAGCGTCGACTTGCCCGCGCCGTTGATGCCCATCACGCACCAGCGCTCCTTGCGGCGGATCATGAAGTCGAGGCCGTCATAGATGCGCTTGCTGCCATAGGCCTTGTGGACGTTCTTCAGGCTGACGACATCCTCGCCCGAGCGCGGCGCCGGCTGGAATTCGAACGCCACGGTCTGTCGCCGCCGCGGCGGCTCGACCCGCTCGATCTTGTCGAGCTTCTTCACCCGGCTCTGCACCTGGGCTGCGTGCGAGGCGCGCGCCTTGAAGCGCTCGATGAACTTGATCTCCTTGGCGAGCATCGCCTGCTGCCGCTCGAACTGCGCCTGCTGCTGCTTGTCGGAGAGCGCGCGCTGCTGTTCGTAGAACTCGTAATTGCCGGAATAGGTGGTGAGCTGGCCGGCGTCGATCTCGACCACCTTGTTGATGATCCGGTTGATGAACTCGCGGTCATGCGAAGTCATCAGCAGCGCGCCCTCATAACCCTTCAGGAACTGCTCGAGCCAGATCAGGCTTTCGAGATCGAGATGGTTGCTCGGCTCGTCGAGCAGCATGACGTCCGGACGCATCAAGAGGATGCGCGCCAGCGCCACCCGCATCTTCCAGCCGCCGGAAAGTTTGCCGACGTCGCCGTCCATCATCTCCTGGCTGAAGCCGAGACCGGCCAGCGCCTCGCGCGCGCGGCCGTCGAGCGCATAGCCGTCGAGCTCCTCGAATTGATGCTGCACCTCGCCATACCGCGCGATGATGTCATCCATCTCGTCGGCCTTGTCGGGGTCGGCCATCGCCGCCTCGAGTTCCCTGAGCTCGGCCGCGACCACGCTGACGGGCCCTGCCCCATCCATCACCTCGGCGACCGCGCTGCGGCCGGACATCTCGCCGACATCCTGGCTGAAATAGCCGATCGAAATGCCGCGATCGAGCGAGACCTGGCCCTCGTCCGGGATTTCCCGGCCCGAGATCATCCGGAACAGTGTGGTCTTGCCGGCGCCGTTCGGCCCGACGAGGCCGATCTTCTCGCCCTTCTGGAGCGCCGCGGAGGCTTCGATGAAGAGGATCTGGTGGCCGACTTGCTTGGAGACGTTATCGAGGCGGATCATGCTCTAATACTGGGGAACTGAGGATTTGCGGCCTCTTATTCGATCTGGGACGCGGGTGGAAGCCCATTCCGCAGGTTCGTGCCGCGTTTCGTGCATGCCACGATCATTGCCAATCGAATATGACATGAAGCGGTTCGATGATCGGTTTTGGGGCATCTTATGCAAGTCTGGTTTCTCTATCTCCTCGCGCTTGGCGCCGGCATCTGCGTCGCGGTTCAGCAGGTCCTGAACGGCAATCTCAGGTCTGCCCTCAACTCGCCGGCCTGGGCCGGGCTCGTCAGCTATCTCGGCGGACTCGTGACGATGGCGGTCGTGCTGGTCGCGACGCGCGAGCCGGTGCCGTCCTGGAAGCTGGTGACGGCAGTGCCGTGGTGGGCCTGGAGCGGCGGTGTCCTCGGCGGCATCTTCATCCTGTTGATGATCCTGCTGCTGCCGCCACTCGGCGCCGCGACCCTGCTGGCACTGGTGGTTGCGGGTCAAATGCTCGCGGGCATCGCGATGGACCATTTTGGCCTGTTCGGGCTGGCGCAGCACCCCGTGTCGGTTTCACGGCTGGCCGGCATCGCACTGATCATCGGCGGCGTGCTTCTGATCAAGGATTGACGGGCTCTCGTTACGCCCGGCGCATCAGCCGCAGTTCGGCCGACAGGCGAAGGCTGCGCTTGCCGGCCAGCGCGATTCCTTCGAGCTCGGCACCATCCGCACGGCACGAACCGGCGAAGCCGATGCCGACTTCATAACCGCCGAACACCGGGTACTCGCCCTTCGCCGAGGTATGCTCCTGGTTGACGATCTCGCCTCGCCAGCGGCCATCCGCGGACGAATACGAACCGAGATAGTAGAAGAACGCATCGCCGCCGAGGATGCGGCCGTCCATCAGCAGCATGACCCCGGTAAGCCCGGCGTCGACACCGTCGAGCGCGCGGAGATGGATGGAGTACAGTCCGTTGACAATGCCGCCGGGACCAACCGCCCCGCGTGGCGGCAAGGCCTCGTCGTCGAGCGGCGCCAAATTCGCCCAGAACACGCCGTCCGGCATGGCGTCGGCCTTGCCCTCGAGCAGGATGGTGGAACCCTCGCTCCTGCCGCGCACCTTGATGACGGTGACGTCGGCGCCCATCAGCGGCTTGAAGTTCGGATCGTCATTGTGGCGCTCGGTGATCACCTCGGCGGCGATCTCGCCTTCCGTCACCTGATAGGTGCCGAGATGGGCAAAGGCCGAATTGCCGCCCAGCATCCTGCCGTCATGCATGCACATGATGCTGCGGCCGAATGCGCCGTTGATGCCGTACTCGACCTTGTAAAGTCCGTTGAGCACGCAAAAATCCAAAAAATAAAATTGATTCTGTTCGCCACATAGCACCGAGCCGAACGTCGCACCATTGCGTCTTTTGGCGCAGGCAGGCCCGCAATGTCCGGGTGTGGACAGCAGCCGATTCGTCGCTTAGCTGTAGGCGCCGCCCGTGTCGTGCTGCGTCATGCGGGATCCGGTCTGCCGGTTCTCTACTCTCCCAGTTCATTGTGTCCAAGCATTTGCGCATTCCGCCAATGGTCGCGCGGCCGCACCCGGCCTCGACACAGGCGAGGCTTCGAGGAGCATCACATGATCAATCGCTTTGGCCTGGCCGCCGCGCTGGCGCTGCTGCTCGGCAGTGGCGGTGCTGCCCTGGCGCAGTCGCTGCCCGACTATATGGGGCCGATCTCCGGCAAGACCTCATCAACGCCGGCCGACGTCGCGACCAAGGATGTGCTCGCTCTCAACACCGGCATGTTCGAGCTCTATGGCGATGCGGCGCGGATCTTCCAGAAGAACATCCTCGACAAACACCCCGTGATCCTCGGCCTGTTCTCCGGCGCCGGCGGCCGCCTGATCCTGTACCGGCCGGGCAAGCCGCCGACCGAAGCGCCGCAGGTGCCGATCGTCTATCAGCTGCTCAAATCGGTCGGCCACAGCACGATGGCGCTGGCCGAGGTGGTCGGCCCCTATGTCAACAATCCCGACGACAAGGCGTGGCGCGGGTCGATGCAGGCCTATCGCAGCCGGATGCAGTCGGCGCTCGACGGGCTCGATGCTACGCCGATGCAGGCGGACTGGCGCGACAACAACCGCGCCATCCTCAAGAACAACATCGCCTTCATGGATGAATGCCTCACCGCCGGCGCGATCCCCTTCGCGACGCTCGAGGCGTTCGGCAAGAAGCAGGCGCCGCTGCTCGCCAGGAACGTCGCCTGGGCTGCGCAGACCCAGGTCGCGCACTGGATGACAGTCATGGCCGACTGGAAATCCCAGCTCGGCGCCGACTGGGACAAGACCTACGGCGCGAGCAACACGATCTATGTGGCGCGGCAGAACAACGTGATCTTCAGCGTGCTGGCCCAGTTCTTCGGGCCTGACGCCATCAACAGCCGCCTGATGCTGATCGAGACGATCTCCTTCACCACGACGCCGTCGGACATGCTGGAGTCGCTGACCCGGATCATCGCCGACCGCTCGGTCGGCGCGCTGTTTTTCGGCAGCTATCACCTGATGGACTATGAGCTGATGGGGGGCGATGCGCGCGAGGCGATCATCGCCGAGACCAAGAAGCGCGGCATGACGGCCTTCCTGCCGCCGCTGGTGCCGTTCGGCTCCAAGCAGTGGCCGACGCTGATCACGCCGGGTCCGGGACCGGCCACCATCGCCGACCTGAAGTGAGACCACGCCTACGACCTATTGCGGCGTTGCGGTTGTGCTCGCTTTGCCGCAATACTTTCACGTGCATTGCACCAATTGTTAAACCCCGGCGCGATATGCCGTCGTCGAGGTGTCGATGAAAGATCAGACCATGCGGCCTTCGCGACGCGAATTCGTGAAGTGGTTGTCGGCAGGCGGCATCTCGGTCAGCCTGTCGCATCTGGCGCTGGCGAAGGAACCGGCTTTCGCGACCCGCGAGACGCTGCCCGGTCACGGCCATTTCAATCCGGCGGAAAAGGGCGCCGGCCGTGTCGACGGCGTGGCCAAGGTCACCGGCGCAAAACTCTACGCGTCCGACTTTCGCGCCGCCGACATGCCGGGCTGGCCCGCGACCACCGCGCACGCCATCCTGGTCCGCGCCGATGACGCGACGCATGTCTATGCCGGCATGGACCTCGCCCGTCTCGATGATCAGGCAAAGCCGTCGGTTATCGTGACCGCTGCCGATCTCGACCGGATCGGCACGCGGGTCCCGGAATTCTACACCGGCGACCTGTTCTGCCCGGTCGGCAAGACGCCGCTCTATCTCGGACAGCCGGTCGCGCTGTTGATCTTCGAGCAGTTCGACGCCTTCGACCGCGCGCGCCTCGCGTTGCGCGACGGCGGCTTCGTCAAATTCGGCGACGAGACCGGGCCGGTCATCCTGCCGAACTACGGCGCGTATCGCTTCACGCGCGTGGCGGGCGCCACGCCTGACGCGCCCGACGTCTATTCGCCGATCCAGGCCGGCTGGGTTTCGCCGAGCCGCATTCAGAACGCGGCGCTGCCGGTCTGGCTGCCGCTCGCCAAGGAGACCAAGGCCGACTACGCCAAGGCCGCGACCCATGGCGAAGCGATCCGCGCCCAGCTCGCCAAGGACGATCCGACACAGCTCGTGCTCGACCGCGAGTTCGAGACCCAGTCGGTCGATCCGATGTTCCTCGAGCCGGAGAGCGGTCTCGCCTGGTACAGCGACAACAACGGCAATCTCGAACTCGTGCTCGGCGTGCAGTCGCCCTATGAGGCGACCGAGTCGATCGCCTTCATGCTCGGCAAGGCCCGCCCGCCGTTCCGGCCCTCGCACATCAACGCGCAGTTCGCCCATGTCGGCGGCGGCTTCGGCGGCCGCGACCATACGCCATTCGTGCTTTACGTGGCGCTGGCGGCGATGTTCCTCCCGGGCCGGCCGGTGCGGCTGGCGCAGGACCGCTACCAGCAATTCCAGGGCGGCATCAAACGCCACCCGATCAAGATGCGCTCGCGGATCGGCATCGATCGCGCCAGCGGCAAGATCACTGCGTTCGCCGCCGACCATGTGCTCGACGGCGGCGGGCTCGCCAACTTCTCGGCCAATGTCGCGGTCGTTGCCGCGACCGCTGCGATCGGCATCTACGACATCCCGAAAGTCGACGTCACCACCGTGGCGCTGCATTCGCGCGGCGTCACCGCAGGCTCGATGCGCGGCTACGGCACGCTGCAGACCATGACCGCGCTGGAAGTCCTGATCGACGAGGCCGCCAGCGAGCTCAAGGTCGATCCGATCGCGTTCCGGCGCAACAATGCGCTGAAGCAGAACGGCCGGACCATGACTGGCAATCCCTACATCGTATCGGTGCGCACATCAGATATCCTCGACAAGCTCGAGAAGCATCCGATCTGGCGGCAGCGCGCTGACTTCAAGCAGAAGGCGCTGGAGGGACGCCTGGTCGGCACCGGCGTCGCCTGCGTCACCAAGGATTACGGCTCGGGCGCGGATTGCTCGCTCGGCCGGGTCGAGATCGATCCCGAGGGACGGATCGCGATCCACTGCGACCATGTCGAAATGGGCAATGGCGTCGGCACCGCACTCGCCAACCGGGTCGCGAGCCATCTCGGCGCCGTCGCCGGCGAGGTCGCGGTCTCTCGGGTCGACAGCTACGACGCGCTCGGCCTGGTCACCTCGGGCGATCCCTACACGATGGATCAGAAGACCCAGGATCTTGCCGAGAAGAACCCGCGCTGGGTGCCCGCGATCAGCTCGGCGACCAGCGCGTCGATCGGCGCCCATGTCGGCACGCACTCGTCGGCCGAGGCGGCCCGCGTCATCTTCCGCTTCGGCCTGTGGCCGGCGGCGCTCGAGCTCTGGCACATCGCCAAGGCCGATCCCCGCGCCCGCCAATGGGACCAGGCGCACTGGAAGGATGGCCAGCTGGTGCTTGACGATCTCGCGCCGCTGCCCTTGCCGAAGCTTGCCGCGACCGCGCATGCGCGCGGCTTCGTCACCGGCGCCATCGCGCACAGCTTCTCGCGCTGGGCCTGGTCGCGCGCGCGCTTCCCGCTGTTCGGCGAACAGTACCGCGCCGAGATCGACGCGCTCGCTGTTCGTCGCGGCCGGAGCCAGTTCGAGCGGATCGACCGAACAAGCGTGAAATTCCCGCCGACCGACAACAACCGGATCGGCACCGCCTACACCTCGATGTGCGGCACGCTGGTCCGCGTCGAGATCGAGCGCGCGACCGGCAGCTTGCGCATTGCCAAGGCCTACAGCGTGTTCGAATGCGGCCAGGCGCTGGTGCCCGAAGTGGTGCTCGGCCAGTCGCATGGCGGGTTCGCCATGGGCGTCGGCTACGCGCTGCTGGAAACTTTGCCGCCGTTCGAAGGCGGGCCCGGCAACGGGCAGTGGAATCTCGGCCAGTACCTGATCGCGCGCGGCTCCGATCTGCCGCTGCACGATCTTGAGATCGAGATGCTGCCGCCACTGACGCCGGACGAGCCGCCGAAGGGCATGGCCGAGGTGGTGATGATCCCGATCGTGCCGGCGCTGCTCAACGCCATCAACGATGCGACCGGCCACCGCTTCCGCTCTCTGCCGGTGACAACAAGCCTGCTCAAGGGAGCGCTGGCGTGACGACGCTCAACCTCACCATCAACGGCCAGAAGCACGGCCCGATCGAGGTCCGCGACGACCTCTCGATGAACGATTTCCTTCGGGAAATGCTCGGGATGACCGGCACCAAGTTCGGCTGCGGCGCCGCGCAATGCCTGAGCTGTGCCGTCATCATCGATAATCCCGACGGCACCAGCTACACCACCCCGACCTGCGTGGTACCGGCCGCGAATTTCGACGGCAAGGCGATCCGCACCGTCGAGGGCCACGCCAGGGACGGCGAGCTCTCGGCGTTGCAGCGCGCCTTCATCGACCACTTCGCGTTCCAGTGCGGCTATTGCACGGCCGGCTTTCTCAACGAGGGCCAGGTGCTGCTCGAACGGCTGGCGAAGACGCCGGTGGCGCGGGACCAGCTCGAGAGCGTCATTGCGGATGCGCTCGACGGTCATCTGTGCCGCTGCACCGGCTACATCAAGTATCACCAGGCGGTGCGCGACGTAATCCTCGCCGATTCCAAACGCTATCTGACCGCCAGCAAGTGAGCGCGCAAGCAATGCCATCGGAAATGCGGTTTCGGATCGTTGCAGTGCTGACGGCGCTCGCGAGCAGCCTGTGCGCAGGCTACGCGGCGTCGGAAAGTGCGAGCCACGCCCTCGCCTCGCCGGAAAGCTTTGCCGGCATCGAGAATGTCGAGCAGCGCTCGGCGGCGATCTTCACCGAGCTCGGCAAGGTATTGACGCATCCGCGCTGCACCAACTGCCATCCCGCCGGCGACAGCCCGCGGCAGGGCGATGTCAACCGCATGCATCAGCCGCCGGTGACGCGCGGTGCCGACGGCCACGGCAACGACGCCATGCGCTGCTCGATCTGTCACCAGCACGCCAATTTCGATCCCGGTCGGGTGCCGGGCCACCCGGAATGGCACCTTGCGCCGCGCGAGATGGCATGGGCCGGCAAGACCGTCGGCGAGATCTGCGCACAAATCCGCGACCCCGCGCGGAATGGCGGCCGCAAGGTCGAGGAGCTGATCGAGCATATCGGCAAGGACACGCTGGTGGGCTGGGCCTGGCATCCCGGCTTCGGCCGCGCACCGGCACCCGGCACGCAGGCGCAGGCCGGCGCGCTGGTCGAGGCCTGGGTGAAGACCGGCGCGGCCTGCCCAGCGCCCTAGTCGCGCAACGTCCGAACTAGTGGCGCTTGAAATACTGCACGTCGCGCTCGTGCTTCTCCGCCGCAGCGCGCGACTTGAAGGTGCCGAGATTGCGCCGCTTGCCGGTCTTCGGATTGACCTTGCGGGAATACAGCCGGTACTCGCCGGAACTTAGTTTGCGGATCATCGCAACGCCTCGCCAATGCCTTTCGCATGTCAACGACATGCCGCGGCGAGCGTTCCAGTTTGCTTAGAAGCACAGATTGGTCACGGGATTGCCGCGCTTGTCCTTGATGACGTAGGGACAGCGGGCCCGCTCCAGCGCCTTCTTGGCATCCTCATCGCCGAGCGCCGCCGCCCGCTCGTAATAGGCTTTTGCGGCATCGCTATCCTTCGGCCCGCCGCGACCGGCCTGCGCGAAGGCGCCCAGCCGCTCCAGCGCGCCCGGATGGTTCTGCGCGGCGGCCTTCTCGAACAGCGCCCGCGCGCCGGCATCGTCCTGCGCGCTGCCTTTGCCTTCGGCCAGCATCATGCCGAGCTGGTACTGCGCTTCGGCATTGGTCTCGGCGGACCTGGCAAGCAATTCGCGCGCGCGTGCCGGATCAGCCGCCGCCCCGCCGCCGAGCGCCGCAAGGTTGCTGACGCCGCGCGCGTTGCCGGCCTGCGCCGCGCGCTCGAACAATTTGCGCGCCTGCGCTTCGTCCTTGGCAACGCCGGTGCCGTTGCCGTAGAGCACGCCGAGCTCGACCATCGCCGACGTCGAGCCCTTGTCGGCGGCCTTGCGCCACGCGCTTGCGGCTTCCGCGGTCTGCCGGTTGACGGCATAGGCCCGGCCGAGCTCGTACATCGCCCGGCGCGACGATCTTGCCGCCACCGCGCAGTACTTGATCGCGGTCGCGATGTCGGCCGACGCGATATCGGGCACGCCCTTCACGTCGGCCGGCTTGTCGGGATCGGTGGGATCGGCGGCAAGCCGGTCGCACAGCACGAGGTCGGCCGATTGTGCGTGGGCAAGCACGGGCGCGGCCAGCGCCGCAGCAAAGACAATCGCGTGAAGTGGTTTGAACATGACAAGCAGGTTGCGTCGCGGTGCGGGCGAATTCATGGCTCGAGCCCGGTCTCGCGCAGCACCGGCGCGACGTCAGCCGACGACAGATAGCGCAGCAGATCATCGGCGGCCGCTGCGCGCTGCGACGCTGCCATGCGGCCGGCGGAGAACACCGCCGGGACCTGCAAATCCAGCGGAATCGGCCCGACGACCTCGATGCCCTCGATCTGCTTCAACTCGCTGATCTGCTGGATTGCAAGGTCGGCGTCGCCGCTGACGAGCTTTTCCGCGGTGAATCCGCTCGGAACGATCACCGCCCGCGCGTTGATCGCCTCCACAATGCCGAGACGCTCGATCAGCTGCGCGAACAGGATGCCGCTGGCGCCGAGCCGCGAATAGGCCACCGCCCGCGCACCGAGCAGCGCCGCACGCAGCGCGGCTTCAGTCGCGATGTCGGGATGCGCGGCCCCCGCCTTCACCGCGACGCCGACATAGGAGCGCGCAAGATCCACTGCGCTCTCCCGCGCAACGCGGCCCTCGCCGATCATTTCATCGAGGCCCTCGCGGGTCAGGATCACGAGGTCGGCGCCCTCGCCGCCGCGCAGGCGTTCGAGCAATGCCAGCGTCGGGGCGAAATCGGCGTCGATCCGGACACTGCTTGCCACCTGATAGGCCTCGGCAAGCCGCGCGACCGCGCCCTTCAGCGCCAGCGTCGAAAGAACGCGAACCGAATTGCCCATATGGCCTATGCCCGCCGCATCAGCTTGAGCGCGGCCGTAAGGCGCAGGCTGCGCTTGCCGGCAAGCGCGGTCGCCTCCAACACGGCGCCCTCGGCGTCGCAGGTGCCTGCAAAGCCGATGCCGACCTCGTGGCCGCCAAAGATCGGATGCTCGCCCATCGCCGAAGTGTGCTCCTGATTGAGGATCTGGCCCTTCCAGCGGCCTTTCTCGGAGGTGTAGGTGCCGAGATAGTAGAAGAAGGCATCGCCGCCAAGGATGCGGCCGTCGTTCAGCAGCATCACGCCGGTGAGGCTGCCGTCGACCCCGTCGAGCACGCGGATGCGGATCGAATAGAGCCCGTTGATGACGCCGCCCTCGCCGACCCTGCCGGCGATCGGGATGTCCTCCCCGGTGATCGGCGTCATCATCGACTGGAACGGCACGCCGGGCAGCTCCTTCAGCTCGCCCTTGAAGCGATAGAGTTCGCCGTCCGGCCGGCCTTTGGCAATCAGCGTGGCATCATCGGTACCGGCCATCGCGCGGTAGTTCGGATCGGGATTGTGGCGGACGGTCTGGATCTCGACTGCCACCTCGTCGCCGGCTTTCTCGTAGGTGCCGATATGGGCGAACGCCGAGTTGCCGCCCAGCATCTTGCCGTCGCCGACATACATCACGCTGCGGCCGACGGCGCCGCCGAGTTCGAACCGGACCTTGTAAAACCCCTCAAACAAGCGCCGCGTCCCCGGCAGCCAACATGCACCCGTTATCTAGCGCGGTTCATAACGCAGCGAAACCGGTTTCGGCGGAACGCCACCTGCAAAGGGTATCGCTAAATAGCGAAGGTCCGCCAAGGCTGTCGCCCTGGCGGACCCGATTTGCGGTACCGGATGGCTCCATCCGGGTCCGATAGCAGCTTAGCCCGCAGCCACTTAAGCCGCAGCCTTGGCGCCGGTCGGAACCTCGGAGATCGTCTTCAGGATCTGCGAAGCGATCTGGTAGGGGTCGCCTTGCGAGTTCGGGCGGCGGTCTTCCAGATAGCCCTTGTAGCCGTTGTTGACGAACGAGTGCGGCACGCGGATCGAGGCACCACGGTCAGCCACGCCGTAGCTGAACTTGTTCCAGGGCGCGGTCTCGTGCTTGCCGGTCAGGCGCTTGTCGTTGTCCGGGCCGTAGACGGCGATGTGATCCATCAGGTTCTTGTCGAAGGCCTTCATCAGGCTCTCGAAGTACTCCTTGCCGCCGACTTCGCGCATGTACTTGGTCGAGAAGTTGGCGTGCATGCCCGAGCCGTTCCAGTCGGTGTCGCCGAGCGGCTTGCAATGGAATTCGATATCGATGCCGTAGCTCTCGGTGAGGCGCAGCATCAGGTAGCGGGCCATCCACATCTGGTCAGCGGCGGTCTTGGAGCCCTTGCCGAAGATCTGGAATTCCCACTGGCCCTTCGCCACTTCGGCGTTGATGCCTTCGTGGTTGATGCCGGCGGCGAGGCAGAGATTGAGATGCTCTTCGACGATCTTGCGGGCGACGCTGCCGACGTTCTTGTAGCCGACGCCGGTGTAGTACGGGCCCTGCGGCGCCGGATAACCCTCTTCCGGAAAGCCGAGCGGACGGCCGTCCTTGTAGAAGAAGTATTCCTGCTCGAAGCCGAACCAAGCGCCTTCGTCATCCAGAACGGTGGCGCGCTTGTTCGAGACATGCGGCGTCTTGCCGTCGGGCATCATGACTTCGCACATCACCAGCACGCCGTTCTCGCGCGCGGCGTCGGGATAGCAGGCGACCGGCTTCAGCACGCAGTCAGAGCTGTGGCCTTCAGCCTGCTGGGTGGACGAACCGTCAAAACCCCACAGCGGAAGCTGTTCGAGGGTCGGGAACGACGCGAATTCCTTGATCTGCGTCTTACCGCGCAGGCTCGGCGTCGGCGTATATCCGTCGAGCCAGATATACTCGAGCTTGTACTTGGTCATTGAACCTCTCTGTTGATGATGCAAAACCGTGAGGAACCGAAAGCCAGTCGGCCGCCGCACGCGTACCCGGCCACCATCGGCCGGCTCTTACTAAGCAATTAAAATGCCAGTCGCTGCACTGCGGCGGCCGCCCGGCCGCGGATGTCCACAGCGGAGATCGCATTTTTTTCTGCGACATAGCAGCGCGGCTGGCATGCGCCGCGGTCAGTCAAAATCTTCTCCCAGCGCCCTCCACCGCCCGTTTCTGCAGCAAATTCGGCTACGGCATCGCCTGCCGCTTAATGCGGCGGCAGGGCCATGTGACAGTTCGTGTCGAACGATCGGGTGCCCCGCAACCATCGTCGCGGCTCAAGCGTTGGTCAGCTGCATCCTGCCTCACAGGAAGCAAACCCGAATCTGCCCACGAATTGACCAAACAATGACTATTTCTTGGTCACTTGCACCCCGCCCAGCCCGGGCCGATATCGAAAACACGGTAACCACACGCGAATGAGTCGGGCGCACCATGGAGGCTCGCTCCGGCCAAAGGAGACTTTGACATGATCACCACGGGCCAAAACCAACGACCGATCCAGGGATCGGCAACAATCTATCAATTCCCGGCAGGGGGCCGCGCGGCTCTCGGCGGACGCCGCTACGGCGAGGCGCGGACCGCGCTCGAACTCGCCGCTGAGGTCGAGACCTCGGCCTGCAGCGAGAGCTGGTACCATCAGGCGGCCATCGACGACGCCAAGCCAGGCCGCGATCACTGATGCAGATGCGATCGAGGGGCGCGACGCAAAAACGTCAGACAGCAGCAGAATAACAAGGGTCGGAACGCGAGCGTTTCGGCCCTTTTTTATGCCAGCTCGCAGGCCGTCGCCGGCCGCCTCGCATGCCGGAGCCTGGCAAGCCCGGCCCGGCTGATCTCGAGCGTGACCCCGCCGCCCTTGTAGCGCGTGCCAGTCAGCGACAGGCGCTTCTTCAGCGTCACCGCCTTGCCGTCGAGTTGCAGATGCGCGCGCGTATCCCCGTTGAAGAACCCGGCAATGAACTGCGTGCCGTCAGCGCAATGATAATTCCGGAAGGCGGACTGCGCCGACACGTTCGAGGAACCAAAGAGCTCGAAAAGAATTGCGCCGATGACAATGGCGCCCCCGCGATAAGTCATATTCTCCCCCCAACGGGCCGGTTATAGACCTGTCTGCGCCGCTATTCCTGCGCCAAGACCTCATCAGCTGCAACAGGCCCGCCCGATGTCCGAAGCCCCTGCCCGTCATCTCAATCTCGCCGGCGCCAGCAATTTTCGCGACCTTGGCGGCTACCAGACGCGCGACGGGCGGACGGTGCGCTGGCGCCAGATCTTCCGCTCCAACCATCTTGCACACCTCACCGAGCAGGACATTGCCGTGGTGCGCTCGCTCGGGGTCAGGAGCGCGTTCGATTTCCGCGGCGTCGCCGAGCGCGCCGAGGCGCTGTGCGGCATGAGCGACGTCACCGTGCATTCACTCCCGGTCGAGCCGACCGTGGTGGCTTCGCTGCGCGAGATCGCCAGCAACCGTCAGCTCTCGGAAGCCGATGCGATCGACGTGATGCGGGACTCCTACCGGGGCTATGTGCAGGACAACACGGCGCGCTACCGCACGCTGTTTGCTCATCTGCTGGAAGACCGGGCGCCGCTCGTGATCCACTGCACCGCCGGCAAGGATCGCACCGGCTTTGCCTGCGCGCTGATCCTGCACGCACTCGGCGTGTCCGATCAGGTGATCGCGGACGACTATCTCCTGACCAATCACTTCTACAAGCGCGACCCGGCCCACAGCACTGAGCTGCCTGACGACGTCAAGCAGGTGCTCGGCACCGTGCGCGCGGCATTTCTGGAGGCTGCATTCGAGGCGATCGATGCCGACTATGGCAGCCTCGACGGTTATTTCCGCGAAGGCCTCGGGCTCGGCCAGGCCGAGCGCCAGGCGCTCGAAGGCCGCTATCTGCAGGCCTGATCAGTTCGCCCGACTTTTCGAGCGACGTGCACACCGGTTCGCGTGAAGAAAAGCGGCTGAACTAAAAAAGCTCAGGCCGCTGCGGCCTCGAGCTCGAGCTCCGCATCGAGGTCGGCAATCACATCCTCGAACGCCGAGATCGCCTGCTGGATCGCGGCGATCTGCATCAATTCCCAGCTGCCCACCGGTCCCTTGCGGTTTTGCAGCGCCACCACGAGATCGCGCCGCTGCTCCTTAAGCTGAACGAGCGGTAAACCGTGATCCGGAAGATTTCCCATTCGCATAACCCCTACCTTGGCTGGAGTTCCGCTTCTAAGGAAAGGGTTCTGCGAACGACTTACAGAACTACTGCAAATTTTATCCAACAGGCCCTACCCCGTAGTCTTACGTAGTCGGGCCGACGTTGTTGGGCTTACGTGATCGCCTCCGGCTTCAATGCGTCGTCGATCGCGCCGAACAGCGACTGGGTCACACAATTGGTCGCCCATTCGCTGGTATGAAGCTGCCCGCCATCGTCGAGCTCGGCGAGTGGAATCCCGTCATCGGTCCAGTGCTTCATCAGCGCGAACCGGCTAAACAGATTCACCTTCTTGCTTGCAGTCACTTCGGCGATCATCGGCATGATCACGTTGGCGAGATTGAGCGCAGCTTCCGTGCCGACGATCGCCTGCGTGTACTGGGAATCCATCACGACCACGTCAAGCGGAAGCGCTGCGAGCACGTCGAGCCCGGCCTCCAGCGTCGCGCGCACCTCGGCCGGATTGTAGCTCTTGTAGACGGCGTTGGTGCCGACCTGCCAGATCACCAGCACCGGCGCCTCAGCCGTCACGTCGGACTCGATGCGCGAATATTCCTCCGGCGCCTCCTGACCGCCGATCCCGCGATTGATCACGTCGATCATCCGGCCGAAGAAGCGTTGCCGCAGCAGCATCTCGAGCCGCGGCGGGAACGGCAGGATGTTGTCGGCGCCCGCGGTCGACGACGATCCGAGCGCCACCAGCTTGATCTTGCGCTGATGCCGCAGCGCATCCGCGAAGTGCGGCAGCTTGTGTCCGAACCTGACGACATCGAGATGGGTTTCGCACGGTCTGAGTGTCGGCATCGCAAACACCCTTGAGGTGAATGAATTGATAAATACGCGCAGTAGGCGGCGAAATTGGCGGCATTGCAAATGAATTCCGCCTGATCATAGTGGGCATTCGTTTGCTCGCGAATGCGGAGACCGCCATGCACGGAAAAGCCATCGTCATCACGGGCGCCCTCGGCGCGCTTGGCAAAGTGGTCGCCACGGAGGCGCTGGCGCGCGGCGCGCGCGTCGCCGGCATCGATCATGCCGCGTCAACGCTTGCGGCGACGGCCGACCATATCGAGTTGGGCGGTGTCGACCTCACCGACACTGCGCAGGCGACCGCCGCGATCGACAAGGCGGCCGCGCATTTCGGCCGGCTCGACGGGCTGATCAACATCGCCGGCGGCTTTACCTTCGAGGCGGTCGGCGACGGCGATCCGGCGACCTGGCAGCGCATGTATGCGATGAACGTGATGACGGCGCTCAACACCTCGCGCGCCGCCATCCCGCATCTCACCAAATCGGGCGCCGGCCGGATCATCAATATCGGCGCGCTCGGTGCCTTGCAGGCCGCCTCCGGCATGGGTCCCTACGCCGCCTCGAAGGCCGGCGTGCATCGCCTCACCGAGTCGCTCGCCGCGGAACTCAAGGGCAAGGTCACGGTCAACGCGGTGCTGCCCTCGATCATCGACACCGCCGCCAACCGCGCCGCGATGCCGAAGGCCGACATCTCCAAATGGGTGACGCCGAAGGAGCTCGCCGACGTGATCCTGTTCCTCGCCAGCGATGCCGCGAGCGCCGTCACCGGCGCGCTGCTGCCGGTCAACGGGCGGGTTTAGTCCGCAACCAGCAGCCGCAGCGTCGACCTGAAGCGGATGCTCTGCTTGCCGGCGAGCGCCATGCCGTCACCTTCGGCGGTCTGGTCGGTGTATGTGCCGGTAAATCCGATCGTGACCACCTTGCGTTCCCATACCGGGCGCTCGCCATAGGTCGGCGAATGCTCCTCGTTGGTGACCTCGCCCTTCCACTTGCCATCGGCTGCGGTGTAGCTGCCGTAGGCAAAGAAAAACGAGTCGCCGCCGCGCATCTGTCCGTCGCGCAGCACCATGACGCCCTGGTTGCCGCCAGAGACGCCGTCGAGAAATTCGACGGTGATGTGATAGAGCCCGTTCCGGATCATGAGCTGCGCCTGGTCCCGGTTCCCACAATAGCCGCTCGGCCGTGCCTTGGGCAAATTCCATTCGCCTCGGCGGGCGCAATTCCGCGCTATGCTGGCGCACCGAGTCGCGGCCCATGCCGCAGGAGCCTGCCTGTTGGAAACCGCGCTTTATCTGCCCGTCAAACGCTTCCTGGAAAAGCTCGGCCTCACGGTGAAGGGCGAGATCGGTGGCTGCGATCTCGTGGCGCTGAGCGGCGATGATCCACCCGTCGTCGTGATCGGTGAACTCAAGCTCGCCTTCAATCTCGAACTGATCCTGCAGGCCGTCGATCGCGCCGGAGCCGCCGACGAGGTCTGGATCGCGGCAAAGGTGTCGGCCCGCGGCAAGGGCCGCGAGAGCGACGCGCGCTATCGCAATCTTTGCCGGCGGCTCGGCTTCGGCATGCTCGGCGTCACCGATCGCGGCGACGTCGAGGTGCTGGTGCCGCCGCCGACCGCGGCGCCGCGCCGCAATCCGAAGAAGCGTTCACGGCTGATCGCCGAGCACCGGAAACGCAAGGGCGATCCCGCAATGGGCGGATCGACGCGGGCGCCGATCATGACCGCCTACCGGCAGCAGGCGCTGGCCTGCGCCTGTGCGCTTTCGGATGGGCCGCGGCGGGTGCGCGACCTCCGCGCGGATATTCCCGACGCCGGCAAGATCCTGCTGCATAATGTCTATGGCTGGTTCGATCGCGCCGAGCGCGGCATCTATGTGCTGACCGATGCCGGTCGCGCCGCGCTGAAGCGCTGGCCGCAGCAACAGATGAGTGCATCCGGGGCAGAAGCCACCCCGTAGGGCATGATCCGGAAAAGTGCGAAGCGGTTTTCCGAAAAGATCACGCTCAAACAAGAACCTAAAGCGCGATGATGACTTGGCTTCATCGCGCATTGGAGGGGGATATCATGATCGTCGTCACCGGCAGCGTCACCGCCCGCCCCGACTCGTTCGACGAGGCACGGCGGCTGAGCCTCGAGCACGTGCATCGCTCTCGTTCCGAGCCCGGCTGCATCTCCCACGCAGTCCATGTCGACTGCGAGAATCCGCTCAGACTGGTGTTCTTCGAGCAATGGGCCGACCGCGCCGCGCTGGCGGCGCATTTCGAGGTCCCCGCGTCACGCGATTTCGTCCGTTTGCTGCAATCTCTCGCGGCCGCGGCGACCACCATCGAACTTTATGACGCTCACAAGATTGAGAGACTCTAGCTGCATGGCTGGATTGCCATCTCACATTCATATTGCAATGCAACATTGGGGACCTTACGTATCTCCCGCGATTCAATGATGAGGCGGCGATGAGCGGAGACTGGAATACCAAGTATGGCACCCGGCGCGTGCGGCATGATCCGCCGACGCTGGAAGAAGCAATCTTCGCCGCCATCGGCATCACCGATGACGTGGAGGCCCAGGCCGAGATCGCGTCGGCCCTGATGGGGCTGCCCTATGACGATGTGCTCGCCGAGGTGAAGAAGACCGCGCGCGTCAGTGCCCGCACCGGCACGGCAACCCGCGTCATCGCCGGCGAACAGGGCGCGCAGCGCTCCGTCGTGGTCGAGCGCCGCGTGGTCCGCCGCTTTGCGACCGACAAGCGCACCGGCACCTGAGACGCACCATCCAATTGCTGAAAGAAAAAGGGCAATCCGTTGAATGGATTGCCCTTTTCGTTTGATCCGAGATTCTTGTTCGACGCGTTTCCCTCACGCGAAGCGGGATCCACTTCGCTTGGAAACGCTACCGACTCAGGCCGCCCGGCCCCAGCCGGAGATCTGCATCACCATGCGCCAATAGGCGCGGTTCATGTCGACGATCGCGCGCGCAGCCTCGACCGGCGTCACCGCGGCGACAGCTGGCGCCGCTTCGGGCTGCTGCTGCTCGGTCAGGTCGATGCTGCCGGTCGACTCCCCGTGACGGAAGGTCAACTGGGCACCGAACTTGGTGGCGAGCGCCCGCATCGCATCGTTCTGTGCGCCGGTGGTGACGCGCAGGCTGCCGTACCCCTTGGCGTGCGCCTCGACGATCAGCTTGCGGAACAGGGTGCTGCCGACGCCCTTCCGCCGCGCCGATCGCTCGACGCTGAAGGCGATCTCGGGCTGGGCATCCGGTGACTGCTCCGGCGGATGCAACTCGGCCGCGCCGCGGACCACGCCGTCCTCGAAATAGGCGATGATGACCGTGCCGTCATTGGCGCAGCGCTCGGCGTAGCGGCGGATGAAACTGTCGTCGATGAAGCCATGAAAACGATCATGACGGCTGGCGCGATCCAGCCGCAGCAGGTGATCGCGCAGCAGAGGAAGCTCTTCCTGCTGGCTCAACGTCCGCACGGTGCCCTTGGCGGGCGTCGGACGAATGGAATCATAGTTCATTTCATACTCCTCTTGGTAGCCCTCGAGGAGGCGTCGAGTCCCTAGCAATCCCTATATTGTGCGACGCACCATAAAATTCAAGTGTCGAGATTCATTCAATTAAGGCATGCGGTGATTGGAAAATCACATTATCGCCCCATCATAGTACCAGCTGCGTCTGGGTCACCACCGCGACCAGCTTGCCGTCTTCGGTCTCTAGCCTGGTCTGCCACACCTGGGTCCGCCGCCCGCGGTGAACCGGTGTTGCGGTCGCAATCACGGTCGTCCCCTCCTTGGCGCCGCCGATGAAGTTGGTCTTGCTCTCCAGCGTCGTGGTGCCCTTGGCGTCCTCAGGCAGGTTGATCACGGTCGCGGCGGCGCCGACCGAGTCCGCAAAGGCCATCACCGCGCCGCCATGGATCGTGTTGCGGAGGGTGCAGAGGTCCGGCCGCACCACCATTTTCGCGACCACCCGGTCCTGATCGGCCTCGATGAAGGTCACGCCCTTCAGTTCCGCAAACGGCATCTTCATCGACTGGATCTTTTCGAGCGGCGTCATGGGCACTCCCTGCTTTGTGGCCTTCTTCGAGGTTGGTATCGGCATGATGGATTGCCCGAGCGGGCCCGGCAATGACGTCTGAGGTAATGGCGCGAATGACGTCATGACATCAGTGACAATATGCCTCCGAGCCTGCATACCGCCTGATATGCGCGACTTCCCTCCCCGCCGGATCGTCTGCCTGACCGAAGAGACGGTCGAGACGCTCTATCTGCTCGGCGAGCAGGACCGCCTCGTCGGCGTCTCCGGCTATGCGGTGCGGCCACCGCAGGTCCGCCGCGAGAAGCCGCGCGTTTCGGCGTTTATCTCGGCCGACATGCCAAAAATCCTCGCGCTCGACCCCGATCTGGTGCTCGCCTTCTCCGATCTGCAGGCCGACATCGTGGGCGATCTCGTGCGCGCCGGCGTCGCCGTCCACGTCTTCAACCAGCGCGACGTCGCCGGCATCCTCGCGATGATCCGCACCTTGGGCGCGATGGTCGGTGCCGCCGACCGCGCCGACCGGCTCGCACAAAACCTCAAACAACGGCTGGCCACGATCGCCGCAACGCCGCGTCCGGCACCGCGGCCAAAGGTCTATTTCGAGGAATGGGACGATCCCCTGATCAGCGGCATCGGCTGGGTGTCCGAACTGATCGAGATCGCCGGCGGCACCGATGCGCTGCCGCATCTGCGCGCGCACCAGGCGGCCAAGGATCGCATCGTCACGCCTGACGCCGTGCGCGTGGCGATGCCCGACGTGATCCTGGCGTCCTGGTGCGGCAAGAAGGTCGTGCCCGACCGCATCCGCAAGCGTGAGGGCTGGCGCGACATCCCGGCGGTGCGCAACGACCGCATCGTCGAGATCAAGTCGCCCATCATCCTGCAGCCCGGCCCCGCGGCGTTGACCGATGGGCTCGATGCGATCGTGAAGGCGTTGTGGGCAGAGCGTTGAGCCTTCAGCGTCGTCCTGGCCGATTGCGCACGGAGCCGGAACCCATAACCACAAATCTTGATTGATCTGCAGCGCTGCAAGGACGAGTCCCGATCACAACATCCGCTGCGGAGTATGGGTCCCGGCCTTCACCGGGACGACGCCGGATTTGTTGCGCTATCGCGCGCAATACTGAGTGAGGGGCGCAGACTGTGGCTACGCCTTCTCCACGCCGCACCATTCCGCGATGAACAGCGCCATCGCCTTGGTCGCTTTCCGCAGCGACTCCAGCTCGACATATTCGTTGAAGCCGTGCATCGCCGCGCCACTGGCGCCGAAGCAGAGGCTCGGGATGTTGTGGTTGAGGCCGTAGAAGCGCGTATCGGTCAACGCGGTGAAGGCGCGGTCTTCCACCGCGCCGCCATAGACGACTTCGTGCGCCTTGGCGAAGGCGGCTTCCGGTGCCTCGGAGTTCACCAGCTCGTAGCCTTCCGACAGGAAGCCCGACCATTCGACCTGCGGCGGATTGTTGGAGAGGAAGCGATGATCGCGCGCCGCCGCCGACACGCAAGCCAAAATCTCCTTCTGGCACTCGGCGATCGACCAGCCCGGCAAGACCGCGATGCGGCAGTCGACGTCGCACCAGGCCGGCACGCTGGAGGCCCAGTCGCCGCCCTTGATGATGCCCGGATTGAAATTGATCGGGTGATTGACGTCCTTGAAATGGCGGTCGGCCTTGGCGCGCTCGTTCCAGGCGATCTCGAGCTGCTCCAGTGCGTGCACCAGATGATACGCCGCCATGATCGCGTTCGAGCCCGCGCCGGCTTCGAACACATGCACCGGGAAACCGCGCACCTTCAGGCGGAACCAGATCACGCCGACCTGCGAGCGGATCATCGTGCCGTTGGTCGGCTCCGGGATGAAGCATGCATCGGCGCGATAGCCGCGCTGCAAGGTCGAGAGCGCGCCGACGCCGGTGCTCTCCTCCTCGATGACGGACTGGAAGTGAATCCGCGCCGTCGGCTTCAGGCCGGCCTTCCTGATCGCATCCAGCGCATAGAGCGCGGCGATGGTGCCTGACTTCATGTCGCAGGCGCCGCGGCCATACATCCTGCCGTCCTTGATGACGGGCGAGAACGGCGGCGTCTCCCACATCTCGAGCGGACCGGTCGGCACGACGTCGCAGTGGCCCTGCAGGATCAGCGATTTGCCAGCATTGGTGGCCGGACGGTAGGTGCCGACCACCGTGCGCGCCTTCGAGAAATCATGCTCGATCGGGCCGAAGCCGCGCAGGTCCTTCAGTTCGTCGAGATTGATGTGCCAGTCGTCGACCTCGTAGCCGCGCTCGCGCAGGAGATCGCCGATCATGTCCTGGCACGGCCCCTCGGCGCCGCGGGTCGAGGGGATCGCGACAAAGGCCTGCGTCGTCGCAAGCTGCGCATCGAATCCCTCGTCAACGGCGGCAAGGATTCGTTGTTGCGTCTCGGCAGTCATGCTTTGGCTCCATCGGGAAAACAGATCAGGCGGGAGCCGCACCGTAGCCCGATTTCACTCCGCCTTGTATTGCGCAAAATAGGCATCCCGCAATGCATCTTCGAGCAGCCGGCCCTCCGAATAGCCATCGAGCGTCTTCGGCCGCGTCACGCCGTCGAGCAGTCGTGGACACGGCTCAGGCGCGCCGAGCACGGTGCGCACCGGAATACGCTCGGCATAGATCGGCAACTCGTAATCCTCGTCATCGTCGGCGACGCCCTTGGCGCGAATTTTTGCCGAGGCCTCCTCGATCTCCATCGCGATGAACGAGGTCGCCTTGATCTCCTGCTTGTTGCTGGCACGCAGGCTCGCGGTGCGCTCGGGAAAGAAACGGTCGACCATCGCGACGATCGCGCGTTCCTTCTCTGCGGGGTCGGTGACGAGATAGGCTGACCCGAACGCCATCACCGCGCGATAGTCGGCCGAGTGGTTGAAGCCGCAGCGCGCCAGCACCAGGCTGTCGAGATGGGCGACCGTCAGGCACACGCGTTGCCCTTCGGACTGGTTCTCCAGCATCCGGCTCGCGCTCGAGCCGTGCCAGTAGAGCCTGGTGCCCTCGCGCCAGAAGAAGGTCGGCGTGCAATAGGGCTGGCCGTCGATCACGTAGGAGACGTGGCACAGCATCGAGGCGTCGAGGATCTTGTGCACGGTGACGTGGTCGTAGAAACCGCGGTCGTGGCGCCGCTTCACCCGGTTGCGGGACGACATGGGGTAGGACGGAACGGATGCGCCTTCGGTCACGGTGGTGCCTTTCGAAATCTGGAATCTGTCCAGAGTTGTACCGGCTCATTTGGTCTGCGATAGTGCCAATTCCATGCGAAAAATTCCGACCAATTCCCGGGAGCCCACGGCGCGCAAGGCCGAGGTGCCGCTCGACCTCGCCGGCCCGCACGTCACCCCCGGCGCGGCCTCGCAGCAGCGGCTTTATCAGGCGCTGTGCCAAGCGATCGTCGGCGGCCTCGTCAAGCCGGGCGAGCCGCTGCCGCCGTCGCGCGCGCTCGCCAAGCAGACCGGCTTCCGCCGCAACGCCGTCACCACGGCCTACGAGCGGCTGATCGCCGACGGCTTTGCGGTGGCAACCACGGGCTCCGGAACCTTCGTCGCGGCGCGCATTCCGGCGCAGGCCGCCGCGCCCCGCCGCGCAAGGATCGCGATCGAGCCGCCGCAGCACAACGCGCTGTCGCTCGGCTGCACGCATATCGACGAGCGCGCGCTGCAGCGCTTCCGCGCCTTTGCCGGCCGCAGGCTGCGCGCGTTCGGGTCCGAGCATCTGCATTACGGCGATCCCCGCGGCAGTAGCGAGCTGCGCGCGGCGATATCGGACCATCTTCTGTCGGCGCGCGGGCTGCGCTGCGATCCCGACCAAATCATGCTGGCGTCCGGCACGCTGCATGCCCTGCGCATCGTGCTCGGGGCGATCCTCAAGCCCGGCGACCAGGTCTGGTGCGAAGACCCCGGCTATCCGGCGGCGCGGCGCGCGATCGAGCATTGCGGCTATCGTCCGGTGTCGGTGCCGGTCGACCTGTCGGGCATGCGCATCGACAAGGGGCGCGCGTCCGCGCCGCAAGCGCGCGCCGCCTATGTCACACCCTCGCACCAGTTTCCGCTCGGCGTGCAAATGGCGATGCCGCGCCGGCTCGAGCTGCTCGACTGGGCACGGGACGCCGGCGCTTTCGTGTTCGAGGACGACTACGACAGCGAGTTCCGCTACGACGGCGCGCCGCTGTTGTCGCTCGCCGGCATCGATCATCTGCGCCGCGTGATCTACATGGGCACGTTTGCGAAGACGCTGTTTCCCGGATTGCGGATCGGCTATTGCGCCCTGCCCGAAGCCTTGATCGGCCCGGTGACGGCGGCGCGCGCCGCGCTCGACCGCTTTCCCGCCACTTTGATGGAAGGCGCGGTCGCCGACATGCTGAACTCCGGCGCCTTCGCGGCCAACTTGCGCAAATCGCGCAAACTCTATCGCGAGGCGCGCGACGTCCTGGCGTCGACGCTTGCCAATGCATCGGAGGGCGAGCTCACGGTTCCCGTGCCCTCGCAGGGCCTGCACCTCGTGGCGCGGCTCGATCCCACGACCGATCCGCTGATAGCCGCGCAAGCAAAGGCTAATGCCGGCGTCGGCGGCTGGCTGCTCGCCGAGACCTATCATCGCGCGCCGCCACTGCCCGGCTTCGTACTGGGATTTTCCGGCCATCCGGTTCCGCAACTCGTCGCGTCGGCGGTACGACTGGCGAAGACTACGCTCGCTGCGCTGCGCGCGACGCGCAAGACATCGGTCAAGCCATCCGCCAAGCCGCAGCGCTCTAGGAGAATCGCAGTCACCTGACTAAGGTCGCCCGCGTTCAGTCAGTGCGAGCTTACGGAGATACCGGATGCCAAATCGCAACGTCCTGTATCTCGTGATCGCCGCGCTGGTCGTGATCGCAGGCATGCTCGGCTACAATCTTTATCAGGCGAACAAGCAGCCCGAAGGCCTTCAGATCAATGTCGGCCCCGACGGGCTCAAGATCCAGAACAAGTGAAGGAGGCCGCCATGCCGCGCTTGGGATTCGTCGCGCTGGTCAGCGTCGCGGCTCTTGGCGCGATGGCTCAATCCGCCGCTGCAGAGCAGTCCTACATGCGTGAGGGCGACATCGTCGATCTGCGGGTCGGCCAGCGCGTCCTTGTCGATGACGGCTCGTGCCCGGCCGGGCAGATCAAGCAGGTCGTCGGCTCCAGGCTGAGCGAGAACGGCGTGGTGCGGACCCGCAGCTGCGTGCCGCGCCTCGCCAAAAAGTAAAACGCCCCGCTGTCGCGAGGCGCTGCGGTCCTCATTGCTTTGATGCTCAGCTCAGTTCGAGACCGGCTCGAACATGCATTGCAGGGTCGGCTTGGCGATCTTGGTGAAGGTCGGGCCGATCTCGCCCTGCTTGGACGGCGGCACCCAATCGGTCTCGATGGTCGGCACGCCGGTCTCGCTGATGCCGCGCAGCAGCGCCTGGCGCAGGTCGGGATCGTCCACGGTCGCGGCGGCGTGGTCGTGCAGGCAGCCGCACACGGCCTCGGGATGCGCCCAACGGCCGAGCATATGGGGCGCGCATTGCCGCACGAACTCGTCGCGCGGTTCAGGCACGCGGTACAGCGAGCGGATCTGCATCGATTCGAGGGGGAGCTGGGATTGGGCCTGCGCGGCGCCCGCCAAGGGCCCCATTAGGACAAGCGATGCCAACATCGCGGCGGAACAGATACGGAGCACCATTGGGAGAGCCTTTACCGGCAGTTCTGTTTTTTGCGTCGCGCTCAGTTGGCCTGTGCCATCACCATCGGGACCGGGGTGACTACCGGCGAGCCGTTATAGGAGAAGGTGCCGATCCCGGGCAAACCGCTGTCCGGCGAGCCTGCCATCGACGAGCCGGCCATCACAAAGGCGAAGGCGAGGATCAGGCTCATGGTTCGCATCTGACAGTCTCCGTTATTCCGCTCGGCATCCGGCGCCGTTGTGTGACGGTCTGATAACGATCTGCCGTTTCCGGAGTTCTGCGGAACAAGCCGAAAATGGTTTCGTCGGACCTGGAATTGTTTCGTCGACCAGCGGTCCACGAAACATTCGGCGGAAAACACCAATGATTTCAGCGGCAGGAGCGTGGCTGATAGGCTGTTGAAAACTTCGCGCGACAATGCCGGACCCCGGCCACTGCCGGAGCGAGGGCCAATTATGCGTGCAAACTGAACGAGCTAGCGCGCTTTGTTAACTTTCCTCTGCTGAGAGGAGAAGCAGCACAGCAAGGGCGGCGTGAACCGGGCGACGGTTTGGCCGACTCATATTTGGGCGCCGTGCAACCATCTTCGCGGTGGCACGTTGTCGTGATCCCGATCCCTCCCGATCCAACGAAGGATGTCAGTCGTGGGCAATGGCAACATCGGTGTTGGCAATGAATCCGCGGCGAGCAAATCCGGCCAGCAACAGATGACGGCCGCGATGCCGCAGCAAGGCGCCTATGTGATGGGCGACAATGAGTGCGCGCCGCAGAAGCTGGTCCGCCTCGTCGGCTGCCGCGACTCGAAGGTCAAGCCGGCCCTTGGCATCAGCGCGAAGCAGTTCGGGCAAACCGAGCGCTAGCTCGCCCGCCGCCTCAGCCGCCTGGGCCAAGCCCCTGCTCCAGCTACTGAATGAACTCGCCGCACTTCTGCACGGCAGCATCGGCCGCGCCCCACGGCATGATCGGCACCGACGACGTCGAGTTCTTTGGCGAGCCCTCGATCAGGCGGTCCGAATAGACCATGTAGACCAGCACATTGCGCTTGGCGTCGCAGCCGCGCACGATCTGCATCTTCTTGAAGAACAGCGACCGGCGCTTGCTGAACATGTCGTCGCCCTGGCCGAGCTTGGTCTTGAAGCGGATCGGCCCGATCTGCCGGCAAGCCAGCGAGATATCGGAGACTTCCTCGGCAAGGCCAAGCCAGCCCTTGAAGCCGCCCCTCTCCGGCACCGTGAAGTGACAGGCGACACCCTCGACCTCGGGATCGTCGACGCCATAGGTCGCGAGCTTGTCGTTGGGGCTCACCCATTTGAACACGGTGGAGCGGCGGAAGATCAGGTCCGGCTCGTCGGCCGCGACCGCAGGACCCGCCTGCCCCAAAGCCAGCAACATCAGCAGCACCGCGCATCCCCAGCGAGACAACCGTCGCAGGTCACACAAGCTCACAGTTCTCGATGTCATTGAGGTCTCCGGGGTGGGTCCCGCCTATGTAGTGCGCAAACGCCGCACAGGAAGGCGCTGACAGTTCGGTGATCGAACGCGGCGCTTTAACCTCTTGTGAGGCTTTTTTGTTACTCTTTCGTCGAAAATACCGCCCTCACGGAAGGGTTAGATCGCTTGCGCTGGTGAACGCGTTGTGCGTCTGCGACAACCAACAGGTAGTCTGGACTGGGATTCGGAATATGCGCGCAGGTGGACGGCGGATTTCGATTTTTGATTTCGCGAATGAGCGGTTCTGGCAGCTTGCAATTCTGACGACCGCCGGCACCGTCGCCGCCTCCACGCAGGCCGATGCAGCGCTCTATTACTGGAACCGCGACTCCGCCTTCTACGGCGACTACGAGCCGCTGCCACAGCCGCACCGGCAAAAGCCGAAGCGCAACACAGCCAAGAAGAATCCGGCGATCGAGAAGGAGGCCGGCAGCAAGCCGCAGGGTCCCCTGATCATCTCGGTCTCGATCGATCAGCAGCGGGTCAGTATCTACGACGCCAACGGCCTGTATGCCGAGAGCCCGGTGTCGACAGGCATGAAGGGGCATTCGACCCCGATGGGCGTCTTCAGCGTCATCCAGAAGCAGAAGTATCACCAGTCCAACATCTATAGCGGCGCGCCGATGCCCTATATGCAGCGCATCACCTGGTCGGGCATTGCCATGCACGCCGGTGTGCTGCCCGGCTATCCGGCGTCCCATGGCTGCATCCGCATGCCGATGTCGTTCGCGGTCAAGATGTACAATTGGACGCGGATGGGTGCCCGCGTGTTCGTCACGCCGGGCACGATCTCGCCGGAGAGTTTCTCGCACCCGCTGCTGGTCACGCAGAAGGTGGCGCCGCAGCAGCCGGTTGCCGACGACATTCTGAAGATGGATGCGCCGCTCGGCGTGAAGAGCGACAAGGGCGCCGACAAGCAGTCCAGTCTCGATTTGCGCAGCAGTGTCGGCCATGCCGCCGCGTCGCTGCGCGACAACACCCACACCGCCGACGCCAGCAGCGCGATGCCGGCAGCGAGTGCGTCGGTGACGATGTCCGATGCGACCTCTTCCACGGCGCGCGACGCCATTGCGGAGAAGATCGCAGCGGACAAGTCCGAGACAGTGAAGCCCGAGACGGCCGCCGCCGACAAGCCGGCCGAGACCAATTCCGCCGGCCACGACAGCAACCCGACCACAGATGACAACACGGTCGGCGAAACCACCGCCGGCACCGACACGCCAAAGAGCGAGGTCTCGGCAAGCGATCCGGTGAAGGCGGAAGCCAAGGCCGACGAGCCGAAGGCGGACGCCGCCATGCCTGGTGCTGCCGAGGCGCCCAAGATCGATGCACCGAAGACCGATGCACCGAAGGCCGCTGACAAACCCGCCGAGGCGGCGACCGCAGCTGATGCGCCCGACGCCAAGAAGGATCCGGCACGGCTGCCGGGCACGGCCAGGATCGACGTGCCGAAGCGCGGCGGCCAGATTGCGGTGTTCATCAGCCGCAAGGATTCCAAGCTCTACGTGCGGCAGAATTTTGCACCGCTGTTCGAGGTGCCGGTGACGATCGCGGCAAGCGACCGGCCGCTCGGCACCCATGTGTTCACCGCACAAGCCGACAAGACCGATCCGAACCTGCTGCGCTGGTCGGTGGTGACGCTGCCGACCCGCAACGTCGCCCGCATCGACGTCGAGGAGCGTGCCTCGCATCGCCGCAAGATCGCGGCCGCAGCGGTGGCCGAGGCCAAGCCGCAGCCGGTGACCAACACCCCGGCCGAGGCGCTCGACCGCATCTCCATTCCGGCCGACGTGATGGCGCGGATCAGCGAAGCTCTCGGCACCGGCGGATCGATCATCGTCTCCGATCTCGGTGTGAACCAGGGCGAGACCGGCGAAGGCACCGACTTCATCCTGCCGCTGCGTTGAGGCGATCGATCCCGGATTGTGCTTCGCGCCATCCGGCCACCCGCTTCCGGCAATAACGCCTTCTTGAAAGCCTGCGCCTCCCCGCCGGATTATGATCCCGACGAACATCTGTTCCGGGGACGAGACCATGATGGACCGCAGGACACTAATTGTGACCGCGATCGCCGCAGCCGCATCATCCCGCCCGCTGCATGCCGAGCAGCTCGCGATGAGCCGGATCACCGCCTACGCCTTCTCATTTCCGGCACTCGGCGGCGGCGATATCAGACTTGCCGACTATGCCGGCCGTCCGTTGATGATCGTGAACACGGCCTCGCTTTGTGGCTTCACGCCGCAATATGCCGGCCTGCAGCAACTCTGGACCGAATTCCGCGATCGCGGCTTCGTCATCATTGGCGTCCCCTCCAATGACTTCGGCGGCCAGGAGCCCGGCGGCCCAACCGAGATCGCCGAGACCGCGCAGCATCAATATGGCGTCACCTTCCCGATCGCGGCGAAAGCAATCGTCCGCGGAACGAGCGCGCATCCGTTCTACCGCTGGGCGGCGGAGGCTCGGCCGAAGGACGTACCGCGCTGGAATTTTCACAAATACCTGATCGGCCGCGACGGCTACCTCGCCGACGTTTTCGCTGAGTCGGTTGCGCCCGACGACACGCGCATCAAGACCGGGATCGCACGGGCACTGGCGGCCGCCTGAGATATGACGATAATCCCCGGAATTAACTGATCCGGCGAGGATTTTGGACACGCGCTCGCCACGTTCATTGCCTTGGCGTCGCCACTGCGACTAGGGTACGATCGGTTGGGGGCGAAGCGACCCGGTCGCGGCAATGCCGGCGCCGGGAGCGCGAGCAGCAGGGAACACGCCATGCGCATTGCGACAGGTCTGATTTTTGCGGGGACCGTATCGTTGCTCGCGTCGAGCGCAGCTTGGTCGCAGACGTCGCCCCCCAACAAGGGCGCCACCTCGGCACCGGCAGCACCAGCGGCCGCGGCTCCTGCACCTGCAGCCCCGGCACAGGCCACCGCAACCGCTGCCCCGGTTCCGCCGAAGCAACCGCCACAGCCGGCGCGCGCCGCCTGCAACAATCCGAACGCGCTGGGCGTCGGCCGCACGGTCGAGATCGACACCACCGGCGGTCCGGGCTTCGGCTTCGAGCATTTCAAGCAGCTCGACTTCCTGCGCGACCATGAGGTGGTGCTGACCTTCGACGACGGCCCGTGGCCGGGCAACACGCCGGCAGTGCTGAAGGCGCTCGCGGATGAATGCACCACGGGCATCTTCTTTCCGATCGGCAAGCACGCGACCTACCACCCCGAAATCCTGCGGCAGGTCTATGCCGCCGGCCACACGGTCGGCGCCCACACCTGGTCGCACGCCAATCTGAACAACAAGAAGCTGACCGAGGATCAGAAGAAGGACGAGATCGAGCGCGGCTACGCCGCGGTCAAGTGGGCGCTCGAGACCTCACCCTCGCCGTTCTTCCGCTTCCCGGCGCTGCAGCATCCGCCGGAGATGGTGACCTATCTCGGCAACCGCAACATCGCGATCTTCTCCTGCGACCTCGACTCCTTCGACTTCAAGGCGAGCAAGCCGCAGCAGGTGATCGACACCGTGATGAAGAAGCTGAACAAGCTCGGCAAGGGCATCATCCTGATGCACGACTTCCAGAAGCACACCGCGGAAGCGCTGCCCACGCTGCTGACGCAGCTCAAGGCCGGCGGCTACAAGGTGGTCGCGATGCGCGCCAAGTTCCCGGTAACGGTGCTGCCGCAATACGAGCAGGAGCTCGCCAAGGACGTCAAGCTGCCGACCGTAAGCTCACGCCCGGTGAACAGCGTCGTCACCACCGTCGATCAGCAATAACGCCGGCGACAATCCTGGTGCCGGCGTTGCGCATCGAAGGCTTCGTCATCGTCTCCGCCGATGGCCGGCTGGCGAATGCGCGGAACGTGATGCCCGACGATCTCAAGATCGAGGGCGACAAGCGGTTCTTCACCGCAGCCCTCGACCGCGCCGACCTCGTCGTGCATGGCCGTCACTCCCAGGAAGAGCAGCCGAACGCGCCGAAGCGGCGGCGGCTGATCCTGACCAGCAAGGTCGCGGCCACCGCGCCCGACCCCGATAATCCGAAGGCGCTGTTGTGGAATCCCGCCGGCTGCCCGTTCGAGACGGCGAGCCGCGAGGCCGGCGTGACCTCGGGCATGGTCGCGGTCATCGGCGGCCCCGGCGTGTTCGGCATGTTCATGGACCGCTACGACACGTTCTGGCTCTCGGTCGCCCCGAAGGTGCACATCCCCGACGGCGAGCCGTGCTTTCCCGGCGTTCCCGCCCGCACCCCGCAGCAGGTGCTCTCGGCGCACGGCCTGCACGCCGGCGCGCCGCAGCTGATCGATGCCGCGCAGGATGTCAGCGTGACGCCGTGGCGGCGGATGGGTTGAGGGATCGCTGTTCGTAGTCGCAGCGAAACCCATCGCTACGTGCCAGCCTGACGCATGATGCCTACGCTGCCGCGTCCTACACGTCCCCATAGGCCGGGTCGTCGCGGCGCGGGCCGCGGCCGTAGCCGGCGATGATGAACAGCGCGCCGATCAGCGACAGGTTCTTCAGCGCATCGATCAGCGTGCTGAGGTTGTCGGGCGCCGGCTGATTCCAGAAGTCATGGAAGTAGAAGGTGGCGAAGCACACGAAGATGATCAGGAGAATCGCGAAGAACCGCGCCAGCACGTTCACCGCGATCATCAGCCCCGCGACGATCTCGAAGCCACCGATCGTGATCGCCAGCAGCTGCATGAAGGGCATGCCGACGGAGGTTTGGATCTGCTGCGTATAGGGCACGACCACGGCCGGGATCGTCACCTTGGCCGCCAGCAGATCCGCCGTCGCCTGGATGCCGAACAGCTTGCTCGCTCCCGAATAGAGGAACAGCACGGCGAACAGGATCCGCCCGAAGGTGATGAACGCTGGCATGGGTCGGCCTCACTGGATGGCAGAAATCGGACGAAGCAGGCGAAGCGATTATGGTCGCTCCACCTGCCTCGATCAAATCGAATCCATCTCGGTTCAAACACGATGCGGAAAGCTGCGCTGCGGTTTTCCGAACATAACGTGCTCAAACAACGGCCGTCAGCCGAACAGCGTCGGCTGCGCGCGGCCGGCGCGCTCTTGGGCTTCGACCGCGGCCACCGCCGTCATGTTGAGGATGCCGCGCGCCGTCACGCCGGGGGTGAGGATGTGCGCCGGGCGCGCCGGACCGATCAGGATCGGCCCCACGGGCAACGCGTTGGCCAGCGATTTGATCATTTGATAGGCGATGTTGGCGGCATCGAGGTTCGGCATGATCAGGATGTTGGCCTCGCCTTCCAGCCGCGACTGCGGCAGCACCAGGCGCCGCGCCGCCGCCGACAGCGCAGTGTCGCCCTGCATCTCGCCGTCGGCCTCGATCTCCGGATGCTTGTCCTTCAGGAGCTGGGTCGCCCGCCGCATCTTGCGCGAGGAATCCGTGTCATAGCTGCCGAAGTCGGAATGTGACACGAAGGCGACCCTCGGCTTGAAGGCGAAGCGCTGGACGTGGATCGCCGCGAGCGATGCCACTTCGGCGAGTTCCTCCGCGCTCGGGTTCGGCCGCACCTGGGTATCGGCGAGGAAATGGGCGCCGGTGGAGGTGATCATCAGCGCCAGCGCAGCATAGTCGCTGACCCCCGGCAGGAAGCCGATGATCTCGCGGACATGGCGCAGATGGCTCATGTAGCGGCCCTCGACGCCGCACAGCATCGCGTCAGCCTCGCCACGCGACACTGCAAGCGCCGCGATCACGGTATTGTTGGTGCGAACCACGGTCCGCGCGGCCTCCGGCGTCACGCCGCGCCGGCCGGCGACGTCGATATAGGACTGCACATAGGAACGGTAGCGCGGATCATCCTCGGGATTGATCAGGTCGAAATCGCGGCCGGCCTTGATCGACAGGCCGAAGCGCTTGATCCTGGTCTCGACCACCGATGGCCGGCCGACCAGGATCGGCCGCGCCAGCTTTTCCTCGAGCACCACCTGCGTCGCGCGCAGCACACGCTCGTCCTCGCCTTCGGCGTAGATCACGCGCACCGGCTGGGTCTTGGCCTTGGCGAACACCGGCTTCATGGTGAGGCCGGAGCGGAAGGCAAAGCGTTCGAGATTGGCGGCGTATTCGTCGAAATTGGTGATCGGCCGGGTCGCGACGCCGGACTCGATCGCGGCCCTGGCCACCGCCGGCGCGATGCGCAGGATCAGGCGCGGATCGAACGGGCTCGGGATCAGCGAACCGGGGCCGAACCCCTGGGTCTCGCCGCTCTCGAAACCATGGGCCACCGCATCCGACGGCGGATCGCGCGCGAGCTGCGCGATCGCGTCCACGGCGGCATGCTTCATCGCCTCGTTGATCGCGGTGGCGCCGACATCGAGCGCGCCGCGGAAGATGAAGGGGAAGCAGAGCACGTTGTTGACCTGGTTCGGAAAGTCCGACCGTCCGGTGCAGATCATTGCGTCGGGACGCGCCAGACGCGCCTCATCCGGCATGATCTCCGGCACCGGATTGGCAAGCGCCATCACCAGCGGCTTGTCGCCCATCTGCTTGACCATTTCGGGCTTCAGCACACCCGGCGCCGACAGGCCGATGAAGATGTCCGCGCCCGGAATGACGTCGGCGAGCACGCGTGCGTCGGTCTTCTGGGTATAGACCGCCTTCCAGCGATCCATCGTGGTGTTGCGGCCCTCATAGACCACACCATCGATGTCGCAGACCCAGATGTTCTTGCGCTGCGCCCCCATCGAGACCAGCAGATTGAGGGTTGCGATCGCGGCCGCGCCCGCGCCCGAACAGACGATCTTCACGTCAGAGAGTTGCTTGCCGTTCAACAACAGCCCGTTGACGATCGCGGCGGCGACGATGATCGCGGTGCCGTGCTGGTCGTCGTGGAAGACCGGGATCTTCATGCGCTCCTTGAGCTGCGCCTCGATCTCGAAGCACTCAGGTCCGCGGATGTCCTCGAGATTGATGCCGCCGAAGGTCGGCTCCAGCGCGGCGACGGTCTCGACCACGCGCTCGATCGTGTCGGCCTTGATCTCGATGTCGAACACGTCGATGCCGGCGAATTTCTTGAACAGCACCGCCTTGCCTTCCATGACGGGCTTGGACGCTAGCGGACCGATATTGCCGAGACCGAGCACCGCGGTCCCGTTCGAGACCACGGCGACCAGATTGGAGCGGGCAGTCAGCGTTGCCGCCTCGGCCGGGTTCTTGGCAATCTCGGTGCAGGCGGCGGCGACGCCCGGCGAATAGGCCAGCGCCAGGTCTCGCTGGTTGGCAAGCGGCTTGATCGCCTGGATCTCGAGCTTGCCCGGCCGCGGCAGCCGGTGATAGGCGAGCGCGGCGTTATGGAGTTCTTCAGACGATGACGACATGCGTGCTCCCCGCGTTTCCGGCCCAAATTTCTTGTTTCTGTGCTAATTCAGGCGAAAGTCATTTGTCCGGCAAATCGAGCCGGATGTGAAGCATGTCCGGCCGCTTGGATGCAACATCGGATAATGTCCCCGTCAACAGGCCCGGGCCGGCCCGTTCGTGGATGCTGCACCTTCCGGCCGCGGATTGGCAATTTTTTCCCCTTGATCATCCGGAGTTGACCGAATGAAGAAAATTCTGCTCGGCCTGATCGCCGTGGTTGTGATCGCGGCTGCCGGCTTCTTCGGTTTCGACTTCTATGCCCAGCGCCGGGTCACGCGCGACGTCGAGGCCGCCTTCGAGCAGGTCCGTGCCAGCGGCACCAAGGCGAGCCACGGCAAGATCACGTTCGACGTTAAGAGCCGCACCCTGACGATCGCGGACGTCGCCACCGAGTCGGGGACGCAATCCCCGGTCAGCGTCAAGATTGCCAGTCTCACGATGACCGGCCTCGGTCAAACCGACGCGGCACGGGTCTCCGCCGGCAATGTCGAGTTCAGCGATGTCGAGATCGGCGTGGCAGGACCTACCCCGACGATCACCTCACTGACCTACAAGGCGCCGCGGATCACGGTGAAGGATTATTCCGGCCCCGCCAGCCTGCCCCAGCTTCCAGCCTCGTCGTCGATCTTCGAGCTGTACCGGTCCGCGTTCGGACTGCTCGCGAGCATCAACGCATCATCGGTCGCTGCGCCCAGCCTGACCGGAACGATGACCTTCAGCGCCGCCGCAAAAGCCGGCGACGGCGCCGGCGGCGAATTCGCCTATTCGGGCATCGCCATTGAAAACATGAAGGACGGAAAGATCGCGTCCAGCAAAACCGACAAGGTTGTGTTCACGATCAACCAGCAGACGGCAGGCAAGCCGATCAAAATGACCGGCGAGCTCGCCAACATCGCCGCGACCGATATCGACGTCGGCGCGATGGCGGCGATATTCGATCCAGGCAAGGCCAACGATGACAGGGAGTACCGGATCCAGGGACACCTTTCGGCCGGTCCTTATGTCATTACCGCTGCGCCCGGCGTGAACATGCGGATCGAGGGCGTGACCGTCGACGACACCAGGATCAATCCGTCACGGATGCAACTGCCGGCGCTGCTGGCAATGATCCCGCCGCAAGGGAGTCCGCCGCCGTCTGCCGCCCAGGCACGCGAACTGCTGGACAAGATCGCCGGCCTATATTCGGGCATCGGAATTGCAAATGCCGAGATGCATGGGCTCTCGGTCGAGACGCCGCAGGGCCCGCTCAAGCTCGCCTCGATGCGGTTCAACTTCGAACACGGCAAGATCGGCGAACTTGCGGTCGAGGGACTCGATACCCGTGCGCCGAACGGTCCCATCAAGGTCGGACGCTTTGCGCTGAAGTCGCTCGACGTCGCCAGCTTCATGCGGCTGTCGGCACAATTCGCCGCGCAGAAGCCGTCGGCCGAACAGGCGCTGGCGCTATTCCCGCTGATCGAAGGCGTCGAGGTCAAAGGCGTCGCGTCGCCCTACAAGGCCACCGGCAAGCCGGTCAACATCGACGTCTTCAGTCTCGACTGGGGTCAGTTCGTCGGATCGATCCCGAGCAAGCTGCGGCTGACCGCGAAGCTGGCGGCACCGCTCGATGCGGCCGATCCGCGGCAGCAACCGTTCGTCGCCGCCGGGATCGACCGGATGGCTGTCGACGCCGATCTCGGCGCTGTCTGGACCGAGACGTCGCGCGTGTTCGTGCTCGAGCCGGTCAAGCTCGACATGGCGGGCCTGCTGAATGCGTCGGCAAAGCTCTCGCTTGGCAACGTGCCGCGCGAGACCTTTTCGGCGAGCGCCGCGGAAGCCATGGGAGCGGCCGCGCAGATCGAAGCCGGCATGATCGAGCTCACGATTCACGACCTCGGCATCATCGACCTCGCTGTCGCCCAGTACGCCCGCACCCGGAACATCAGCCGCGACGAGGCGCGCAAGGTCATCCTCGACGCTATCAAGGCGCAAGGCGCCGAGATCGGCGGAGCCAATCCCGACGCCACCGCGCTCCTCACCGCGATCGGCCAGTTCATCGAGACGCCGGGACAGACGCTGGTCATCAAGCTCACTCCGCGCGCGAAAGCGCCGGCGCTTCAGCTGATGCAGTTGCTCAAGACCGATCCGCAATCGGCGCTGGCGCAATTCCGGATCGAGGCCTCGACGGGGTTGTGATTCCCGTAGCCCGGATGGAGCGAAGCGCAATCCGGGAACAGCGTCGCCGCAGGAGAGACCCGCCCCGGATTTCGCTTTCGCTCCATCCGGGCTACGCACCTCTCCTGCCCGCCTAACCCTTCGCCGGCAGGTTGGTGCGGATGTGAAGCTCCTTGAGCTGCTTCGGGGTTGCTTCCGACGGCGCGCCCATCAGCAAGTCCATGGCCTGCTGGTTCATCGGGAACAGCGAGATCTCGCGCAGATTGTTGGTGCCGCAGAGCAGCATCACGATGCGGTCGAGGCCTGCCGCCATGCCGCCATGCGGCGGGGCGCCGTACTGGAACGCACGGTACATGCCGCCGAAGCGATCGATGACCTCCTGCTCGCCATAGCCTGCGATCTCGAACGCCTTCACCATCGCTTCCGGCTTGTGGTTGCGGATGCCGCCGGAGGCGATCTCGTAGCCGTTGCAGGCGATGTCGTACTGGAACGCCTTGATGGTCAGCGGGTCCTGCGACGTCAGCGCGTCGAGGCCGCCCTGCGGCATCGAGAACGGGTTGTGCGAGAAGTCGACCTTCTTGTTCTCCTCGTCATACTCGTACATCGGGAAGTCGACGATCCAGGCGAGCTCGAACCGGTCCTTGTCGATCAGGTTCAATTCCTCGCCGAGCTTGGTGCGCGCGAGACCCGCGAACTTCCAGAATTTCTCGGGATCGCCGGCGACAAAGAACGCGGCATCGCCTTCCTTGAGGCCGAGCTGGTCGCGGATCGCTGCCGTGCGCTCCGCTCCGATGTTGTTCGCCAGGGGACCCGCGCCCTCGCCGCCCTCGCGCCACATGATGTAGCCGAGGCCGGGCTGGCCTTCGCCCTGCGCCCACGAGTTCATGCGGTCGCAGAACGCGCGGCTGCCGCCGCCGGTGCCGGGGATCGCCCAGACCTGGTTCTTCGGGTCCTCCAGCATGCGTGCGAACACCTTGAAGCCGGAGCCGCGGAAGTGCTCGGAGACTTCCTGCATTACGATCTTGTTGCGCAAATCGGGCTTGTCGGAGCCGTATTTGCGCACGGCCTCCGCAAACGGAATCCGCGGCCAGTTCTTCGTGACCGGCTTGCCCTTGGCAAAATCCTCGAACACACCGGTGATCACGGGCTCCATCGCCGCGAACACGTCGTCCTGGGTGACGAAGCTCATCTCGACGTCGAGCTGATAGAACTCGCCCGGCAGACGGTCGGCGCGCGGGTCCTCGTCGCGGAAGCACGGCGCGATCTGGAAGTAGCGGTCGAAGCCCGACATCATCAACAGCTGCTTGTACTGCTGCGGCGCCTGCGGCAGCGCGTAGAACTTGCCAGGATGGATGCGCGACGGCACCAGGAAGTCGCGCGCGCCTTCCGGCGAGGACGCCGTCAGGATCGGGGTCTGGAATTCGAAGAAGCCCTGCTCCTTCATCCGCTTGCGCATGGAATCGACCACCGCGCCGCGGGTCATGATGTTCTGGTGCAGCTTCTCGCGACGCAGGTCGAGGAAGCGGTATTTCAGCCTGATATCTTCGGGATATTCCTGCTCGCCGAACACCGGCAGCGGCAGTTCGGCGGCCGGGCCCAGCACCTCGATCTCCTTGATGTAGACCTCGACCATGCCGGTCGGCAGTTCCGGGTTGTCGGTGCCGGCGGGACGGCGGCGCACCTTGCCGTCGATCCGCACCACCCATTCGGAGCGGAACTTCTCGACCTCGGCGAATGCCGGCGAGTCCGGATCGGCCACGCATTGGGTGATGCCGTAATGGTCGCGCAGATCGACGAACAGCACGCCGCCATGGTCGCGGACCCGGTGAACCCAACCCGAAAGCCGGACCGTCTGGTCGATATCGCCCTCTCGGAGCGCGCCGCATGTGTGTGACCGGTAGCGATGCATAGTCGTTCCAAAAACTGATGTCGGAGGAGAATCGCGATAGGAAACTTCCTATCCGAAGGCGCTGGGTTTACCCGAGCCCGCTCGGGGCGGCAACCAAGGGAACGCCCGCTTTTGGCCCGAAACTGCAGATTTTGCTGCGATCCGGCGCCAGGTGGGCGCCAATCGTTTGCCTATTCGGCCCGCGAGCCTATCTTCGGGATATGACCATCCATTTCCCGTTCCAGAACACCTATTCGGCGCTGCCGGCGAACTTTTTCGCCCGCGTCGCGCCGACCCCGGTCGCCGCCCCCCGGCTGATCAAGCTGAACCGGCCGCTCGCGGTCCAGCTCGGGCTGGACCCTGACCTGCTTTCGACGCCGGAGGGCGCCGAAATCCTTGCCGGAAAGCAGCTGCCTGACGGCGCCGACCCGATCGCAATGGCCTATGCCGGCCATCAATTCGGGCACTTTGTTCCGCAGCTCGGCGACGGCCGCGCCATCCTGCTCGGCGAGGTCATCGACAAGGAGGGCGTTCGCCGTGACATCCAGCTCAAGGGATCCGGCCCAACCCCGTTCTCCCGCCGCGGCGACGGCCGCGCCGCCCTTGGTCCGGTCTTGCGCGAATACATCGTCAGCGAGGCGATGTTCGCTTTGGGCATCCCGACCACCCGCTCGCTCGCCGCCGTCGTCACCGGCGAGCCCGTGATGCGCGAGACCGCGCTGCCCGGCGCGGTGCTGACCCGCGTCGCGGCGAGTCACATCCGCGTCGGCACCTTCCAGTTCTTCGCCGCCCGCGGCGACACCGACGGCGTGCGCGCGCTCGCCGACCATGTCATCGCCAGGCACTATCCCGAGCTGAAGGACGCCGCCCAGCCCTATCACGCCCTGCTCGCCGGCGTCGTGGCACGGCAGGCCGCCCTGGTCGCGCGCTGGCTCCTGGTCGGCTTCATCCACGGCGTGATGAATACCGACAACACCTCGATCTCGGGCGAGACCATCGATTACGGTCCCTGCGCCTTCCTCGACACCTACAACCCGGCGCAGGTGTTCTCATCGATCGACGAGATGGGCCGCTACGCCTATGCCAACCAGCCGCGCATCGCGTTGTGGAATCTGACCCGGCTCGCCGAATGCCTGCTGCCGCTGTTCGCGGACGAGCAGGAGAAGGCGATCGAGCAGGCGCAGGTGATCCTCGGCGAATTCCCTGAAAAGTTCACCGCGGCCTACAACACCGGGCTGCGCGCCAAGGTCGGCCTCTTCACCGCGCGCGACGGTGACGAGGCGCTGATCCAGGATCTGCTGGACGCGATGGCCAAGAACGCGGCCGACTTCACGCTGACCTTCCGCCATCTCGGCGAGGCCGCAAGCGATGACGCCGCCGACGTCCGCGCGCAGTTCACCGATCCCGCGGCGTTCGACGAATGGGCCGCCCGCTGGCGCGCCCGCCTCGCGCTTGAGCCGCAAGCGCCGGCCGAACGCAAGGCCGCGATGCAGGCGGTCAATCCGGCCTTCATCCCGCGCAACCACCGGATCGAGGCGGTGATTGCGGCTGCGGTGAACTCGGATGACTACGCGCCGTTCGAGGAACTGCTGACGGTGCTGGCCAAGCCCTATGAGGACCAGCCGCAGTTCGCAGCCTACGCCGATCCGCCACTCCCCGAGCAGCGCGTGACGCAGACATTCTGCGGGACGTGAGCCCATCCTGCGCATTCACACCGTCACCACGATCTTGCCCAACTGCGTGTTCGACTCCAGGTACCGGTGCGCGTCGACGATCTCCTCGAACGGAAACGTCCTGGCGATGATCGGCCTCAAGGCGCCGTCCGCAAGCCCGTCGAGGATGAACGCCTTCGCCGCGGCAAGCCGCGCGGGATCGCGCACGATCTCGTGCACGAGGTAGCCGCGCAGGGTCAGGCTCTTGCCGAGCACGTTGGCGAGCGGAAACGGCGTCGGCTCAGGACTGAGTCCACCATATTCGATCAGGATGCCGCCGGGTGCCATCGATGCCGTCAGCGGCACGAAGGCGGGGCCGCCGACGGCATCGAGCACCACGCGCACGCCGTTCGGTCCCGCGATCTGCTCCAGCCTTGATTGCAAATCTTGCTCCGCCGACGCGATCACGTGCGTCGCGCCGGCCTCGCGCAGCGCCTGCGCCTTGGCCGATGTCCGCGTCACCGCAATCGGGACCGCGCCGACACGGTTGGCGACCTGGATCGCCGCGAGCCCGACGCTGCTCGACGCCGCTGTGATGACGACGAACTCGCCTCGCCCGAGCCTTGCAAGATCGACCAGCGCACCGAACGCGGTGAGGTACTGCATCCACACCGCAGCCGCCGTTTCAAAACCGAGCGCGGGTGGATGCTTGACGACAAGCTCCGCCGGAAAGGTCGCGAGCTCGGCATGGGCAGGCCAGCGCACCATCGAGACCGGCGGCACAATGCTCACGGCATCGCCCGGCGCAAATCCTTCGACGTCCTCGCCGATCGCCGCGACAATCCCGGCGACTTCCAGCCCGAGGCCGGACGGCAGCGTCGCGGTCTCGATATAGCTGCCCCGGCGCAGCGAGGCCTCGGCGCGGTTGAGCCCCAGCGCCTTGCTGCGGATCTGAACCTCGCCGCGGGCCGGCGGCGCAATCGCGATCTCCTCGATGCGCAGCACCTCGGGACCACCATGCTGGTGAAAGCGGACGACACGGGCCATGGGCGAACTCCAAAACAATTGAATGGAATGTCGCTATGCCCGGCGGCGATCCCCGGATAAATCACCCGGTAGTTCCGACAATCGAAACCAGGAGTTTTGAATTGGATCGCCTCACCAGCATGGCCGTCTTCGTCAGGGCGGTCGATCTCGGCTCGTTCGCGGCCGCCGCCGATGCGCTCGAGATGTCGGCCCCGATGGTCGGCAAGCATGTGCGCTTCCTCGAACAACGGCTCGGCGTCCGCCTGCTCCATCGCACCACGCGCCGGCAGAGCCTGACCGATTCAGGGCAAGCCTATTACGAGCGCTGCCGCATCGTGCTCGGCGAGGCCGAGGCCGCCGACGCGCTCGCCTCCGATCAATCGTCGCAGCCGCGCGGGCGGCTGCGGGTGACGATGCCGTCGCTGCTCGGCCGCTACTGCATCGTCCCCACGCTGCTGAAGCTCGCGCAGAAATATCCCGCGCTCGAGCTCGATCTCGCGTTCGGTGATCCGATCGCCGATCTGATGGAGGGCGGTTACGACCTTGCGATCAGGACCGGCGAGCTCAACGAGCAATCCGGCGTGATCGCGCGGCGCATCGCGCTCCAGCGCATGGTGGTGTGCGGCTCGCGCACCTATCTGAAGGCCCATGGCAGGCCGCGCACGCTCGACGAACTCGGCCGGCACCAGGCGATCGTCTACCGCCGCTCGGGCCGCGTTCGCCCCTGGCTGTTCCCGCGCGACGGTCTTGCGCCGCACGAGGTCTGGCCGGCCGGGCGGCTCAGGCTCGACGACCTCGAAGCCATCGCGGATGCCGCAGCGAGCGGCATGGGGCTGGCGTGGCTGCCCTCCTGGCTGGTGCGTGAACGCCTCGACACCGGCGCGCTGGTCCGCGTTCTCGGCGACAACGGGGAATTTCCCTACGATTGCCACGCGCTGTGGCTGCCGACGCCGCGATTGCCACTCAAGGTCCGGCTCGCGGTGGATGCACTCGCAGCCGCGCTGCCGAAGCTCGTGGCGTAGCGCCGCGCCCCCGATTTGTTTGCAACGATTTCGCGCGCGCATCGTTGGCCGGTCAGCGCGGAACGGGCGGCCTCGTCCGATCCAGGTTCCGTGCCGCCGTGATGATGGAGCGCCAGCATGAACCAGCGCGATGACGACCTGAAAACCGCGATCGAGCGCAGCAACCCGAACGGCGTCGAGCCGCCCTTCTCCGAGGACGATCTGCAGCGCCGGCAACTCGGGCCGCGCGGCGTGCCCGGGCAACCGGACCCGGCGAAGATGACGCCACAACGCGCCAAGAAGACGCCGATCGACTCCGGTTCCGGCGGCCACACCGCCTGAACGCCGAAACAACGAAGAAACGAGAAGGATTCCACGATGAAGATCACCAGCTTCAAGGACATGTATGTCGCCGAGCTTCAGGAACTCGCAAGCGTCGAGGAGCAGCTCGCCGTGGCGCTGGCGCGGATGGCAGAGATCGCCTCGCATCCGTCGCTCAAGGATGCGTTCAGCCGCCATCACCGCGAGACCATCGTGCAGGGCGAGCGGTTGAAGTCGCTGCTGCGGATGCACGGGGCCGATCCGCTTGAGCACACCGACCAGGCCATGCAGGCGCTGATCCACGAGACCGCCAAGATGGTTTCGCTGCTGCCCGACGACAATCTGCGCGATGCCGGCCTCGTCGCGTCGGCGCAGAAGCTCGAGCACTACGAGATCGCCGCCTATGGCAGCGCGGCCGCCCTCGCCGGCCAGCTCAATCTGCGCGACGATCAGCGGCTGCTGCACGACAGTCTCGAGGAAGAGCGGCACGTCGACACGCTGCTGACGGCGCTCGCCAAGGGCGAGATCAACCAGGACGCCCTCGCCGCGTGACGCCGCAGGCTCTACTCATCCTACGCATCTACGCGCGCGGGAAAAATGCTGCTGAAAAATTCGCGCTTCGCGGAGTTGCTGTCGTTTTTATCCCGCGACTATTGCCCTGCGTGAGTCGTTCGATCAGCCTCTCATGATCGATGCCATGGGGAAGACGAACGATGAGCTTCAGGTTCAAGCAGGTTTTCGCAGACACCCAACAGGCGCTCGGCGCCGATCCGGCGCAGGCGCAGGTCGTGTTCCAGGCGACTTCGCAACTCGGCGACGGCGTCAATAGCCGCGTTGCCGTGCGGCAATTCTACGTCAGCGTCGACGAGCCGCCGGCGCTGGGCGGCAAGGACACAGCACCGAACCCGGTCGAGTACATCCTCGCCGCGCTCGGCGCATGCCAGGAGATCACCTATCGGCTCTATGCCGACGCGCTCGGCATTCCCCTCAACGGCGTGTCCGTCAAGCTGTCGGGTGCCATCGATCTGCGCGGCTTCTTCAGCGTCGATCCAGACGTGCGAGCCGGTTTCCGCCAGATCGAGGCCGAGGTCGCCATCGACAGCCCGGCCTCCGCGGCCGACATCGCTCGGCTGAAGGAAACCGTCGACCGTCATTGCCCCGTGCTGGACATCCTGCGCAACCCGACGCCGGTGGATCTGAAGCTGCGCACCGGACCGTTGAGCGTGGCCGCCTAACGCGCCATGTGAGCGTTAACTCACTCTCCACCATGCGCCGAGGCCGGCAGCGGTAACCATAAGGCTTAACAGCGCGTCAACGCTCCCCCAACAAGTCTAACTGTTTCTGATGGGGGAGAATGGCCCGTGGACGCATTTGCATTCGAATTTATGGGATTGGCGATGATCGCGCTCTGTCTCGTCGTGCTGGCGATGCCCGCCGCGCGCCGGCCGTCGAAGAACATCCGCTACGAGTGAGAGCCGCGAGAAATAACGCGCTCAAACGTCATCGAATGGCGATATGCTCGCGCTGACGAGTCCTGACCTTGGACGCAAATTGCGGGAATTGACGACGCTTGAACGACACCGACGTCCCGCAGCCAGGCCCAGCGCCCGCCACCGCGAGCTCGACGCACTCGCCGCTCGAGGTGCTGCTCATCTTCTTCAAGCTCGGCGTCAGCTGCTTCGGCGGCCCGATCGCCCATATCGGCTATTTCCGCGACGAGTTCGTCACCCGCCGCCGCTGGCTTGACGAGCAGGCCTATGCGGACCTGGTCGCGCTCTGCCAATTCCTGCCGGGCCCGGCGAGCAGCCAGGTCGGCTTTTCGCTCGGCCTAATCCGCGCCGGATACCTGGGGGCGCTGGCGGCCTGGACCGGGTTCACTTTGCCGTCTGCGATCGCGCTCGTGCTGTTTGCCTTCGGCGCAAGCGGATTGAGCGGTCCGGCGGGTACCGGCCTGGTGCACGGCCTCAAGCTGGTCGCGGTGGCGATCGTCGCCCAGGCCGTCTGGGGCATGGCGCGCTCGCTCTGCCCCGACCGCGAACGCGCCTCGATCGCGACGGTCGCGGCACTCGTCATCCTCGCCAGTTCGTCGTCGATCGCGCAGATCGGCGCCATCGTGCTCGGCGCCGTCGCCGGGCTTTGGTTCTGCCGAGCGCAAGAGGCCAACGGGGCCACCCATATCGCGATGCCGGTATCGCGCCGCGTTGGCGTCGCGGCGCTGATCCTGTTCGTCGCGCTGTTGGTCGGACTGCCGCTGCTGTCGCGGACATGGCCCGGCCTCGGCCTGTTCGAGGCCTTCTACCGCTCGGGCGCGCTGGTGTTCGGCGGAGGCCACGTCGTGTTGCCGCTGCTGCGCGAAGCCGTGGTGACGCCGGGCTGGATCGGCGACGATGCGTTCCTGACCGGCTACGGCGCCGCGCAGGCGGTGCCGGGCCCGCTATTCACCTTTGCCGCCTATCTCGGCGCCGTGATCGGCGGTCTGCCGGGCGCGATCGTCGGCCTCGTCGGTATCTTCCTGCCAGGAATTCTCGTCCTGCTCGCGGCACTGCCGTTCTGGGATAGCTTTCGCAAACGGCCGGCGGCGCAGGCGATGATGCGCGGCGTCAACGCCGCCGTCGTCGGCCTTCTGGGGGCCGCGCTCTACAATCCGGTGTGGACCAGCAGCGTCCACCGTCCGCTCGATTTCGGCATCGCGCTGGCCGGCTTCGTCCTGCTCACGGCATGGCGCGCGCCGCCGCTCGTGGTGGTCGTGCTCAGCGCGGCCGCCGGCATCGCCACGGGGCTCCTGCAATCGTGAACGATCGCGCGGTCGTTTCGCCGGGCGGATTAAGAACGCCTTCATGCCTCGCCGCCACGATAGCGGATATATGCCGAGCGCCTCTAAACAACCGGATCCGACCCGGGTTCCCATGCTGGACCTGCTGCGGCTCGCCGCGGTCGGGGCCGTGATCCTGTACCATTACGGCTTCTGGGGCGTGGCATCGAACGGCGTGCAAAAGGTGGCGATGCCGTACCTCGCCCCGGTCGCGCAATACGGCTTCCTCGGCGTCCCCGTGTTCTTCGCGATCTCTGGCTTCGTCATTGCCTATTCCGCCGAAGGCCGCACGCCGATTGGCTTCGCGATCGCCCGCTTCAGCCGGATCTATCCGACCTTCGTCATCTGCATGACGCTGACCTTCCTCGCGACGCTGCTGTTGGGCCACGCGTACTTCCACGTGACGTGGGGGCAATGGCTGGCAAACCTGTTCATCGCAGCCCCGATGCTCGGTCAGCCCTACATGGACGACGCCTACTGGTCGCTGGTGATCGAGGTCGTGTTCTACGCCTGGATCGCGCTGTTCCTGGCCTGGGGCATCTTTCCGCGGCGCATCGACACGATCATCGTGGCGTGGATCGCAATCACCTTCGCCAACGAGCTGACCCTCGACGTTCCCCTGTTCGAGAAGCTGTTCATGGCCGACGACAGCGGCTTCTTCGCCGTCGGGCTCCTGATCTATGAGCATTACCGGGGACGGCGCGACACCAGGCTGTACAGCCTGCTGACGCTGGCGACAGGCACGGCGACGTTCCAGGCCGTGCACAAGCTGGAGCGGCTCGGCGTCCACACCCATGGCAGCTTCGATCCCGGCGTCGTGACGGTGATCTGCATCGTCTCGCTCGGCATCGTGTTCGCTGCCACCCGCATCAAGTCGGTAGCCCTGCCGGCAGGCCTCGTCAGGGCCGTCGGCGGCATCACCTATCCGCTCTATCTGCTGCATCTGCAGCTCGGCTACGTCATCCTGCTCTTGATCACACCGACGCCGGACGCGCTCTCGACCGTGCTGGTCGTGACGGGCATGGTGCTGCTGGCATGGTTCGTCTGGCGCTTCCTCGAAGGCCCGGCGCATTATCTAGTCAGGGACACGCTGACGATGCTGGCCTCACGGCACGGATGGCCGTCGCGCATTCACGCGAACGAAGCGCGGATTGATCGGGACGACGTTGCCCCGCCAATCGAGGCCAGGAGCATCGCCAACCGCTGATCAGTCCGGCGCACATCGCCGGAACAGCATCCACCCAACGTTGCCGCCGCCGCGAACCGTGGGCGGAAGCGAACACCATCATTCATCTGCGATGCGTGGTGACGACGGTCAGGCTAGGCGGGCCGATAGCGCCCGGGGCGCCTCGGTATGCTCAGACCCGCCCGCTCCATTCATGATCTCCGGGCATTTCCATTGCCAGTTCATTCGCCAGCTCGAGCGCTTCCTTGACGTCAGGCGTAGACAGACCTTCCGTGAACGTTCGAACGACGGGTAGCAACAGCTCAGCCGCTCGCGCCTGTTTGCCGGAATGTCGCCATAGGCGCGCCAGGCTGACAGCTGACCGCAATTCAAAGGACCGCGCGCTTTGCCTGCGCGCCAGCTCGATCGCGGCGAGGAACATTCGCTCGGCGGATTCGACGGACGATGATTTCGAGTCATTGAGCGTTATCTCACCCTGCAGACGATAGATCTCGGCTTCGTAAAAATGCTCTCCCGTTCTTCTCCCGATCGCCGATGCGCTGTCGAGTTCGTGCAAGGCAGCATCCGGCAAGCCGGCACTTGCATAGGCCTTCGCGAGCAGGCTCCTGAACCAGCAACTGGCGAGCCGGGCACTCATGCCCTCGTAACCGTCGATAGCCATTCGCATCTGGTTCAATCCCTCATCGACATTCCCAAGCTCGGTCATCGCCCATCCTCGCAGGATGGTTGTCTGATGCTTCCAATGCAGGAAGCCGTGTTCCGATGAGAGAGCCAGTGCCCTGTTGGTATAGTCGTGGGTCCCTTCGACATCGCGTAGATGCTGGCAAACGTAAGCGCCGAATGTCAGTGCAAACGACAGCGTGAAGGGGTGGCGAAGGTCTTCCGCTTCCGAAATAGCCTGCTGGCTATATCGGCGCGCCGCGTCAGGGCGGCCCAGAAACCACGACACGTACCCGAGATACGAGAGCGAGACGATCCCAGGATGGATGCCATGCGTTGCCGTCAGGGCGCCGTGTAGATCGGGACGATACAGATTCCTGAAGCGATGAAGGTGATGTTCGGCGGCGACAAACCGCCCGCGGTACAGCATGGTCATCGCGATCGCCCGATGCGCCTCGATCAGATATCCCGTCTGTTGCGTCGCGGACGAACTTTGGTTCGATGCCTCGCGCCTTGCGAACTGCAGGAGCTCCGCGCTCAGCTCATGCGCCCGCGCGAGATCGCCGCGGATAAAATGGCACACCCAAAGTCCGCGCGTCGCCGCAAAGACCTTCGCCATGTTGCCAAGATTCCGGCCGAGTTCGAGCGCGCGAACATAGTTCTCCTCGACTTCCTGCACGGCGTATCCCTTTGCCGCGATCAGGGCAGTGCCCAGGGCGATGCGAAGCTCAAGCTCGGACTCGTTTCGGCCCAGCATGCCGGGTGAGGCTTGCAGAACCCCGAGCCCACGACGCAAATGACCGATCGCCTCCAGAGTCGCACCCTTCATCGCGGCCTGCTTTCCGGCCTTGAGCCAGAAACCCGCAGCCGGCTCGCTTTGGCCAGACTCGGTCAGATGGTAGGCGAGAAGCTCCGGTTCGCGTTCGATCTTTTCCGGATATTTTTCGGCGAGCACGCGTGCGATCTTGGAGTGCAGCGTCCTTCTTTCCCTGTGCAACAAGCTTTCATGCGCCGCATTCTGGATCATCACGTGCTTGAACGAGTACAGCGCCTCCGGCAGAAAGCCGAAGCGGACGATCAATCCGGCTGCCTCCAGATGGTTCAGGGCGGCTTCGATCTGGTCCGCCGGCGCCTCGGCAACCTCGCGAAGGATCTCATAGGAGAACTCGCGGCCGATGGTGGCGCCGATCTGCGCGATTTTCTTGAATGATCCCATCCGGTCGAGGCGGGCCATCAGGGAATCGTTCAATGTCGCGGGAATAGCGAGCTGATGCCACGGACCGGACAAGACGTAACGTCCATGTTGTTCAGTCAAGACGTCGGATTCGAGAACGGCCTTGGTCAGCTCTTCAAGGAAGAGCGGCACACCATCGGTTTTGACAATGATGTCCTCAATCACCTCTCTGGGAAGCTCCTTTTCTCCAGCCACACGTTCAACCAATATCGTGCGGACCTGTCGGCCGAGACGCTTGAGGTTCGCACTGATGGTGTGCGCGTGATCCTTCCAGCCCGGCTGAAACTCCGGACGACAGGTGATCACGACGAGGATCGACTTGTTGCGAACGTTCTCCACCAGCAGATCGAGCACGGCCCGCGAGGTGGGATCGATCCAATGTACGTCCTCAAAATCGATCAGGAGCGTCTGCCCGCGTGCTTGCGCGAGCAGACGGTTGACGAGCGTGGAAATCGTCGCATCCTTCAGCTGCTGCGGCGAGAGATCCAGGGCCGCGTAGCGGTCCCCGATGGGAATTGAAAGCAACGCCGCAAGGATCGGGACCACTGTGTCCGCCTCGCCGTTCGAAGCGGCGACACCAGCTTCAAGCTTTGTCAGCCAAAGCGCAGACGCGTTCTCGCCGTCAAGGCCGAGCGCGAATTTGAGATGCTCGATGAAGGGATGAAAAGCGGTGCTGCTGTAATAGGGAGAGCACTGGAACGAAACTTGTCCGTGCTGATCACCTGCGATCCGCTCCCGCAATTCCTGAACGATCCTGGACTTTCCAATTCCCGGCTCGCCCGTCAGCACCACGACCTGCCCCTCATGGGCTTTCGCTTGCTGCCAACGCGTGAGCAGCAAAGCCACCTCTTCGGTGCGGTTGACCAGCGGCGTCAATCTGGAGCCCATGGCTGCGGCAAATCGCGTCTCGGCGCGGCAGGGCCGAACCACGAGCCAGGCCTGGGCCTTCGCGGATATCCCCTTCAGCGCGTGAAATCCGAAGTCCTGGTAGTCGAACTTTCCTCTCAGCAGGGATTGCGTCGAAGACGCAATGACGACGCCGTCCGGAGGCGCCAAGGCCTGCAGACGGGCAGCCAGATTTGGCGTCTCGCCGACTGCGGAATCGTGCTCCTCGGTATCCTGTCCAACCAGGTCTCCGACGACAACAAGGCCGGTCGCAATCCCGATGCGCACACTGGGCCCATGACTTGTAACGTCGCGGGCGTCACTCGCTCTCGCCGACGACAGGCTCCGTACAATTTCGAGCGCCGCACGCACCGACCGCTCGGCGTCATCCTCATGGGCATTCGGATAGCCAAAATAGACCAGAATGCCGTCCCCGAGGTAGCGGGCCGCGAAGCCTTCATACCGCTTGACCACGCTGACGCACTTTTCCCTGAAGCTCGCGATCATGTCGCGGACGTCTTCGGGATCGAACTGTTCGGACAGCGAGGTCGAACCGACCATGTCGCAGAACATCACGGTCAGCTGGCGCCGCTCGGCGCTCACCGCCGCGCCTTCCGCGACGCTCCTACCGCCGGCGGGACCTTCTGCCGAACGGGTCAGGGAAGCAACCGCGCGCTGCAAGCGCTTGCGGTCTCCCAGCGGAAGTCCAAGCTCGACCAGATCCTGCTCGGTCAAATCGGGCAGGATGTCCAAGCCGATGCGATGCAGTACAAAGAGGTCGCTGTACTGGCCGAGATCAACGGTTTCGAGCCAGTGCTTGAGAGCAGCCTCCATATCGGCGCTTGGCTGTTTCTCCGGCATTGTGATCCGTCCGACTGCGGGCCATTGGCGGCAATGGGCCTCGTTCGACGATGCCAAGCGGCTTGTTTACCCCAGACTGGACGCGTTCACAAAGTGCGAAAACAAGGAGCAGGCCGATCGAAGACGCACTCTGCCCTCGGTCGCTCAGATATTCGAGATGGCGCACGGGCCGGTATTTTGGCCGTGGTCGCCCCGAGCTTGCTACCCATTGCTCGGGGCCCATGGGTGCGATCGGCACCCGGCTTTCCCTGCGCCCTCTGAGAGAGCGCGAAACGAACAGCAAGACTCGGGCAACTCATGTCGCGAGAATGCGGAAGCATGACTCACAAGAGGCGCAACAAACTCAGTGTCGTCCCGGGCTTGACCCGGGACCCATAACCACAAATGCAAGTTGTTGCGCGGCGCCGGGCCACAGCCCTCTTCAACAACAGATCCCTGTGGTTATGGGTCCCTGCTCCCGTGCGCAATTGCGCACGGGAGCCACGACCCGTCACCCCCAATGCCCATTGCCGCGCGCCGCCGGGGCCGCGATCGCCCGACCTACGAATTCCGGCGGCTACGGGTCACGCCTTTCGCCCGCACGACCGACGAATTGTCGGCACGACCGGGCCGAAAACACCCTCGAATCACGCCCAATCAATTCAAAAATACCCTGTCCCTCGCCCCAAGCAGGGCCAAAATCCCTGCAAGACCCTTGACATAGCTGCCCTTTCGGCAGAACGCGTGGGGTCAAGCCGTTATGGACACTTCATGGATTTGATTAGCACGACCTCCGACCTCGCCGCCGCCTGCGACCGGCTCGCCAAACACAAGGTCATCACTGTCGACACCGAGTTCCTGCGGGAGACGACCTACTATCCGCTGCTCTGCGTCGTGCAGATGGCGAGCGCGGACGAAGCGGTCGTGGTCGACGCGCTGGCACCCGGCATCGACCTCAAGCCGTTCTTCGACCTGATGTCGAACGAGGCCGTGCTCAAGGTATTCCACGCCGCGCGGCAGGACATCGAAATCGTCTGGCACCTCTCCGGCACGATCCCGCATCCGATCTTCGATACCCAGGTCGCCGCCATGGTGCTCGGCTATGGCGACAGCATCGCCTATGACCAGCTCGTCGACCGCGTCACCGGCCACCGCCCCGACAAGACCCATCGCTTCACCGACTGGTCGCGCCGCCCACTGACCGACGAGCAGCTGCATTACGCCGTCTCCGACGTCACCCATCTGCGCGAAGTGTTCGCAGCCCTCGATGCCGATCTGAAGAAGCGCGACCGCAGCGACTGGGTCAGCGAGGAGATGGAGGTCCTGACCTCGCCGAAGACCTACGACTTCCATCCGGAGCGTGCCTGGGAGCGGCTCAAGACCCGCGTGCGCAAGCCGCGCGAGCTCGCGGTGCTGATCGAGGTCGCGGCCTGGCGCGAGCAGGAGGCGCAGAGCCGCGACGTGCCGCGTTCGCGCGTGCTCAAGGACGATGCGGTCGGCGATATCGCCACCCATGCGCCGACCTCGCTGGAGAAGCTCGGCAATCTGCGCTCGCTGCCGAAGGGCTTTGAGCGCTCGAAATGGGGCGCCGACATCATTGCCGCCGTGCAGCGCGGGCTCGCCCGCGACCAGGCGACGCTGCCCAAGCTGGAAAAGCCGAGAAACAATTCCAACGGTGCGGCGACCGTCGAACTGTTGAAGGTGCTGCTGCGCATGACCTCGGAGCGGCACGGCGTCGCCAGCAAGGTGATCGCCACCGTCGACGACCTCGAGCAGATCGCGGCCAGCGATCAGGCCGAGGTCGGCGCCCTGCACGGCTGGCGCCGCGAACTGTTCGGCGAGGCCGCGCTCAAGCTCAAGCACGGCCAGCTCGCGCTCGCGATCGACAAGGGCCGCGTGGTGCGGGTGGACCGGAGTTAGCGCGTTCGCCTGGTGCGCGCCGGGTTCCGCCGGCAGTCGGCCAGTGGCCGAACGCGTTACCCCGGAGTTCGACCGGCACAGGCTGAGGTTGCGTCACGCAAAACCACCGCGCTTGCTAAGGCGCAATTTTCGTGTTGCAATCCCTTCACAATCGGATTGCGGCCGTTCGACTGTGCGTTTCGCGACGTTGATATCCAAGGCTTCGATGTACAGGCTTCGAGAGGCGAAACTTCGGACTTGAAGACTTTGGATCTGACGACCCGGAAAGTGAACAGACAGCGCAAAGTCCGCTTGTGGCGTGGCACGTGGAAAACGTGGCCGCGTCTTTTTTATGTCTAAACTGGGAGAGAGACGATGCCGAAGGGTACCGTCAAATGGTTCAACCCGACCAAAGGTTACGGGTTCATCAAGCCAGCCGTCGGCGACAAGGACGTGTTCGTCCACATCTCGGCGGTCGAGCGCGCGGGCCTCAGCACATTGAACGAGAACCAGTCCGTCGAGTACGAGCTGGTGGAGAACCGCGGCAAGGCGTCGGCAGAGAACCTCAAGGTTCACTGAACGCCGCTGCCAGCGGAATTCATCCTGATGCCTCCCCCGGCCGCATCACCCCGGGGGATGTCTCCTGCAACCGCGCGCTAGGGCGCCGGCGCGATCAGCGTATCGTCGGTTGCGCCGCTGCCCGCGGTCTTGCAGAGATCGCCTTCGAGCTTGAGCCGGCCGCTTGCCAGCAGCCGCAGCGCCTCCGGATAGATGCGATGCTCGATGCTGATCACGCGCGCGGCGAGCGTCTCGGCGGTGTCGTCGTCAGCGACCGTGACCGCGCCCTGCATCACGATCGGTCCGGCGTCGGTCTCCGGGATCACGAAATGCACCGTCGCTCCGGACAGCTTGACCCCTGCACGCAACGCCTGGCCGTGCGGATCGAGGCCCGGAAAACAGGGCAGCAGCGAGGGATGGATGTTGAGCATCCGCCCGTACCAGTGCCGCGCGAACTCGGCGGTGAACAGCCGCATGAAGCCGCCGAGGCAGATCAGCTCGACCTGCCTGTCATCGAGCGCGCGCTGCAGCACGGCCTCGAAGCCGGCGCGGTCCTTGCCGAACGGCTTGCTCTCGATGACGATGGTCGCAATGCCGCTCGCGGCCGCCTTTTCGAGCCCGGCAGCATCGGCGCGGTTGGATATCACGGCGACGATCTCGGCTGGGAAATCCGCAGCCTTCGCAGCCTCGATCAGCGCGGCCATGTTGGAGCCGCGGCCGGAGATCAGGATGGCGACGCGGCGCTTCATCGCGAGAGATCGAGATGACCGTTATAGACCACGCGATGCTCGCCCTTGGCCTCGATCACCTCGCCGAGCAGCGTCGCGGTCTCGCCGCCGGCGGTGAACGCCTCGGTCACGGCGTCGACCGCATCAGCCTTGACGATCGCGATCATGCCGATGCCGCAGTTGAAGGTGCGCAGCAGCTCGAGCTCGGCGATGCCGCCCTGCTCGGCCAGCCATTTGAACACCGGCAGCACCGGCAGCCGCGCCAGATCGATGCCGACGCCGAGATGCTTCGGCAGCACGCGCGGAATGTTGTCGGTGAAGCCGCCGCCGGTGATGTGGGCGAGGCCCTTCACCGCGCCGGTGTCGCGGATCGCGCGCAGGCAGGATTTCACATAGAGCCTGGTCGGCGTCAGCAGCGCCGCGCCAAGCGTCATGACCGGCGCGAACGGCGCCGGCGCGTCATAGGCAACGCCGGACTGCTCGACGATCTTGCGCACCAGCGAATAGCCGTTGGAGTGCACGCCGGAGGAACCCAGCCCGATCACGGCATCGCCCGCCGCGATATCCGCGGTCGGCAGCAGCGTGCCGCGCTCGGCCGCGCCGACCGCGAAGCCCCCGAGGTCGTAATCGCCATCCTTGTAGAGCCCGGGCATCTCGGCGGTTTCGCCGCCGATCAGCGCGCAGCCGGATTCCCGGCAGCCCTCGGCGATGCCGGCGACGATCTGCGCGGTGGCCTCCGGATGGAGCTTGCCGCAGGCGAAATAGTCGAGGAAGAACAGCGGTTCCGCGCCCTGCACGACGAGGTCGTTGACCGACATCGCGACCAGATCGATGCCGATGCCGCCATGAATGCCGGTCTCGATCGCGATCTTCAGCTTGGTGCCGACGCCATCGGTCGCGGCCACCAGGACCGGATCCTTGAAGCCGGCGGCCTTGAGGTCGAACAGCCCGCCGAAACCGCCGATCTCGGCGTCCGCGCCAGGCCGCGCGGTGGCCCGCACCATCGGCTTGATCAGATCGACCAATCGATTGCCGGCGTCGATATCGACACCCGAATCCGCGTAAGTGAGCCCGTTTTTGCGCTCGGTCATGCCCAATTCCAGATGATCAGGGGCTGGTTACGAGGAATTCCGCCGCCGCGCAATGGCTCGCGGCGCTGCTGCCGCGATACTATGTAGATAACACAAGGCCACTGCGCAAAAGGGCCGGATATCGAGTAAAATCAGGCTCCTAGCCGGGAAGCGACCCAAGTTGAGCATTCCGAACATCATCACCCTCGGCCGCATCATCCTGGTGCCGGTGATCGTCTGGGCCATCGTGTCCAGCCAGATGGAGATCGCGTTCGCGATCTTCGTGATCGCCGGCGTCTCGGACGCGGTCGACGGTTTCCTCGCCAAGCGCTTCAACATGACGAGCGAACTCGGCGCCCTGCTCGATCCGCTCGCCGACAAGGCGCTCCTGGTGTCGATCTATGTCGCGCTCGGAATCTGGGGCGCGGTGCCGCGCTGGATCGTGATTCTCGTGGTGTCGCGCGACATCATGATCGTCTCCGCCGTGATCGTGTCATGGCTGTTCGACAAGCCGGTCGAGATGAAGCCGCTGATGGTGTCGAAGCTCAACACGGTGGCGCAGGTCGCGTTCGCGGCACTGGTGCTGGCCTCGCTCGGCTTCGGCTTTCAGCCGCACCCTTACGACCTGATCCTGATGGGCTTGGTCACGATCTTTACTTTGGGTTCGGTGTCCCTCTATCTCGTGGAGTGGGTGCGGCACATGAGCACGATCGAAGCTCGGTAGGCGGGATCCGGAAAAGTGGAAGCCGGTTTTCCCGCGACAAACGCGACGCGTTTGCGCATGGCTATAATGAAGTGGTTTGGAGACTTGTGTGGCCAGTAGCGTTCAACCTCGTCAATTGGCCTTGGCCCTGCCGCACGAGGAGAAGCTGACCCGCGACGATTTCCTCGAGGGCCCTGCCAATGAGGCGGCGCTGGCGCTGATCGACGGCTGGCCGGACTGGCCGAACCGAATCATGCTGCTGGTCGGGCCTGACGGCTCCGGCAAAAGTCACCTCGCCGCGATCTGGGCCGAGAGCGCCGGCGCGCGCTCGACCGCGGCGCATGCGCTGACCGCCGACACGGTGCCGACCGCGCTTGCGACCGGTGCGCTGGTGGTCGAGGACCTGAGGCCGTCGGATTTCGACGAGCGCGCGATGTTTCATCTGATGAATCTGGCGCGCCAGGACGATGCCTACGTGCTGATCACGGCACGCGTTCCGCCGTCGGCGTTCGAGATCGAATTGCGCGACCTGCGGTCGCGGCTCCGCGCGGTGCCGACCGTGACGCTGCTGCCACCGGACGACCAGCTGTTCCGCGGCCTGATCGTCAAGTTCTGCGCCGACCGCCAGATGAGCGTGGACGAACCGCTGGTCAGCTATCTGAGCAACCGGATCGAGCGTTCCTACGTTGCCGTCCGGCAGGCGGTCGAGCTCCTGGATACCGAGGCACTCCGGCTCGGCCGTCCCGTCACGCGGGCGCTGGCGGCGGAGCTGTTGCGCGATGCCTGATCCATCCCCGCGGCTTGACGGCGCAGGCGAGCGGAACATCAATGTCATCGAAACGTCATCGCAATATCACATGGTCTCTGCGGCTCTCGGCTAGACCGCCCCGGCCCCTGCCCTGAATTGGACCAGCACTTGATGGACTCGGCACAAGCTACTGAAATCAAAGAAAAAGAGGCGGATTTTCCCGCCATTCCCGCAATCGCGTCCAGCCCCGAGCGCTTCATTAACCGGGAGCTCTCCTGGCTGCACTTCAACCGGCGGGTGCTCGAGGAATCGGTCAATCTCGGCCATCCCGTGCTGGAGCGGGTCCGCTTCCTGTCGATTTCGGCGAATAACCTCGACGAGTTCTTCATGGTCCGTGTCGCCGGCATCAAGGCGCAGGTCCGCGAGGGCATTACCGAGCGCAGCCCGGACGGCCTGCTGCCGGCCGATCAGCTCGTGATGATCAACAAGACCGTCTCGCAGCTCGCCTCCGATCAGCAGGCGATCTGGAGTGACCTGCGGGATATCCTCTCCAAGGTCGGCATCCAGCTGGTCGACGGCCGCGACGTCACCAAGCCCGAACGCAGCTGGATCGAGGATCATTTCCTTCACAACATCTTCCCGCTGCTGACCCCGCTGGCGATCGACCCGGCGCATCCGTTCCCGTTCATCCCGAATCTCGGCTTCACGGTGGCGCTGCAATTGTCGCGCATCTCCGACGGCAAGGCGATGAACGCGCTGATCCGCATGCCCGGCAAGATCGACCGCTTCATCCGCATCCCCTCCACCAAGGAAGGCGCTCCGGCGCGGCTGATCACGCTCGAGCAGGCTACCGGTCTCTTCATCGGCCGCCTGTTCCCCGGCTACACCGTCAAGGGCCAGGGCGCATTCCGCATCATCAGGGACTCCGAACTCGAAATCGAGGAAGAGGCCGAAGACCTCGTTCGCCTGTTCGAGACCGCGCTCAAGCGCCGCCGCCGCGGGTCGGTGATCCGGCTCGAGATCGAGGCCACGATGCCCGAAGAGCTGCGCATCTTCGTGCAGCACGCCTTGTCGGCCGCAGACGACGAAGTGATCCTGGTCGACGGCGTGCTGGCGATGAACGAGCTGTCGCAGCTCACCCGCCTCAATCGCCCCGACCTCGAATTCCCGCCCTACGTGCCGCGCCATCCCGAGCGGGTACGCGATCATGGCGGCGATATCTTCGCCGCCATCCGCCAGAAGGACCTCGTGGTCCATCACCCCTATGAATCCTTCGACGTCGTGGTGCAGTTCCTGCAGCAGGCGGCACGCGATCCCGACGTGGTCGCGATCAAGCAGACGCTGTATCGCACCTCGAACAACTCGCCGATCGTACGCGCGCTGGCGGAAGCCGCCGAGGCCGGCAAGTCGGTGACCGCGCTGATCGAGCTGAAGGCGCGCTTCGACGAGGAAGCCAACATCCGCTGGGCCCGCGACCTCGAACGCGCCGGCGTGCAGGTGGTCTACGGCTTCATCGAATTGAAGACGCATGCCAAGCTGTCGATGGTGGTGCGCCGCGAGGGCGGCAATCTCACGACCTATGTGCACACCGGCACCGGCAACTATCACCCGGTCACCGCGCGCATCTACACCGACCTCTCCTACTTCACCTCGGATCCGATCATCGGTCGCGACGTCGCGCGGGTCTTCAACTACATCACGGGCTATGCCGAGCCGAGCGACATCGAGAAGATGGCGGTGTCGCCGCTGACGCTACGCAAGCGGATCATCGAGCACATCCACGGCGAGATCGCCCACGTCAAGCACGGCCGCCCCGGCGCGGTCTGGATGAAGATGAACGCGCTGGTCGATCCTGATATCATCGACGCGCTGTACGAGGCCTCGCAGGCCGGCGTCTCGGTCGAGCTCGTGGTGCGCGGCATCTGCTGCCTGCGGCCGGGGCTGCCGGGACTGTCGGAGAACATCCGCGTCAAATCGGTGATCGGCCGGTTCCTGGAACACGGCCGAATCTATTGCTTCGGCATGGGCCAGGGCCTGCCGAGCACAAAAGCTGCTGTGTATATCTCGTCCGCCGACATGATGCCGCGGAACCTCGACCGCCGCGTCGAGGTTCTCTGTCCGCTGCAAAATCCCACGGTGCATCAGCAGGTTCTCGAACAGATCATGGTCGCGAACCTGAAGGACACCGAGCAAAGCTGGCAATTGTTGCCGGACGGGTCGTCAACGCGTATGAAGGCCGCGAAAGGCGAAGAGCCCTTCAATCTGCATGACTACTTCATGACAAATCCGAGTCTGTCCGGCCGTGGTAAGTCTCTCAAGGAATCTTCACCGCGCCGTCTCACGCGTCGCAACGAGCGTCAGCAGCCATCGTCTTAAGGGGGGCTTACGGTGAAGCGGCCGCGGAAGCGCGCTTCCAGCGTCGCTGTCATCGATATCGGCTCGAACTCGGTTCGTCTCGTGGTTTACGAGGCGATGGCGCGCAGCCTCATCACCATCTTCAACGAGAAGGCGCTGTGCGGGCTCGGGCGCGAGGTGCAGAGCACCGGCCTGCTCGCAACCGATGCCGTCAACAAGGCGCTCACCGCGCTGCGCCGTTTTCGCGCGCTGTGCAGGATCCAGCAGGTCGGCCGCGTCTACGCGATCGCGACCGCGGCCTGCCGCGACGCCAAGAACGGTCCGGACTTCATCGCCAAGGCCGAGCGCATCTGCGGCGCCGAGATCGAGATCCTCACCGGACCGCGCGAGGCGAAGCTGTCCGCGCTCGGCGTCGTCTCGGGGGTGCACAATCCGAACGGCATCGTCGGTGATCTCGGCGGCGGCTCGCTTGAACTGATCGATGTCAAGGGCAGCCGCGTGCGCAGCGGCGTGACGTTGCCGCTCGGCAGCCTCGCGCTGCAGGACCTCTCCAACAAATCGCTCAAGCGCGCCGAACGCATCGTCAAGAATGAGCTGCTCGGCGTCGCCCAACTCAAGACCGGGCGTGGCCGTACCTTCTATGCCGTCGGCGGCACCTGGCGTGCGCTGGCGCGCATTCACATCATACAGAGCGGCTACCCGCTCAAGGTGATGCACGGCTATTCGATCCCGGCGGCCGATGCACTCGACTTCGCGCAGCGGCTGCGACGGCTGGCGGCCACCAACATGCTGGCCAATATCGAGTCGGTCGCCGATGCGCGGCGGCCGCTATTGGCCTATGCTGCGCTCGTGCTCGAATACATCATCCGCGTGGCCCAGCCGAAGACCATCGTGTTCTCGACCTTCGGCGTACGCGAGGGCCTGCTCTACGAGATGCTGCCGCAGGCCGAACGCGCCAAGGACGGACTGCTCCGCGCCGCGCAGAACCTCAACGAATTGCTGTCGCGCTCGGCCCGTCACGCCCAGGAGCTGACGGCGTGGACCGACCGGCTGGTGCGCGTCGTCAGGCTGCGCGAGACCGAGGAAGACCGCAGGCTGCGGCACGTCGCATGCCTGCTCTCCGACATCGGCTGGCGGGTGCATCCCGATCATCGCGGCGAGGAAACCCTCAGCCTGATCATGAACGGCAATTTCGGCTCGATCACGCATCAGGGCCGCGCCTTCGTCGCGCTCTCGGTGTTCTATCGCTACGCCGGGCTCAGCGAGGAAAACGAACCGCCGCCGCAGATCCGCGCGCTGGTGACGCCGGCGATGGACGAGCGCGCCCGCGTGCTCGGCGCCGCATTCCGCGTCGCGCATCTGATCACGGCGGCACGCACCGGCGTGCTGCCGGCAACCCATTTCCGCACCCAGGGCCGCAAGCTGATGCTGGTGTTCGAGCACCGGATGGTGGATCTGGTCGCCGACCGCGTCGGCAGCCGCTTCAAGCAATTGGCGCGGCTGGTTGGGCGCGCCGGCTCGATCGTGCGGCGCTAAAGCATGATCCGGAAAAGAAGCGGTTTTCCGGAAAGATCATGCTCAAACAACGAGCTCGACCCAATCGCATCGCCATTTAGGGCTCACGCCGCCTTGGCGGCGTGCTTGGCCTTGCGGAGTGCGTGGCGGCGCCAGATCGACCCTACGACCAGCACCACGATGATGCCGAGCACCGCGAGTGCGATCTCGCCGCCATTGCCGCCATGGGCGAATTGCGGCGACATCCCGATCGACGTCAGCCAGGAATCGAGCCTGGTACCGAGCGGTCCGGCGAACAGCGCGTCCAGCTTCGGATGCACGGCGGGATCGGTCGCGATGACGTCGCCCGCGATCCAGCCGAGCAGCGCGGCACCGGCCCAGACCAGGACCGGCAGCTTGGTGAGCAACGCCATGATCAGCGCCGCGCCGGCAACGATCAGGGGAACGCTGATCGCAAGTCCGAGCACCAGCAGCGGCACGCTGCCGTTGGCGGCGGCGGCCACCGCGATCACATTGTCGAGGCTCATCACGATGTCGGCGACGACGACGATCTGAACCGCGGCCCACAAATGCGCGGCCGCGTGCACGCTGTCCTCGTCCTCCTGCTCCGGCACCAGCAGCTTGGCGGCAATCACGATCAGCGCCAGTCCGCCGACCAGCTTCAAATAGGGAAGCTCCATCAGGCTGGCGACGATGCCGGTGAAGATGACGCGCAGCAGCACTGCCGCGGCGGCGCCGAGAATCATGCCCCACAGGCGCTGGCGCGGCGCGAGCCCGCGGCAGGCGAGCGCGATCACGAGCGCGTTGTCGCCCGACAGCAGGACGTTGATCCAGATGATCTTGCCGACGGCGACCCAGAACGTCGGCGTCGCCATCTCGTTCTTGAATTCGGTGAAGAACGCGCCGATGTACGCCGGATCAAAGATCTGCCACAGCCAGTCCACAGCGAGTCCTATTCGGCCTTGCGGCCGCCCCTGGCGGCGGTCGTCCGCCGCTCCCCGGTTCTACTTCGACGCGGTCTCCTCGGGAGACCGCGCCACTTTCAGCAATACGGCGTCAGCCGACGATCTCGTTGCCGGCGAAGAACTGCGCGATCTCGATCACCGCGGTCTCCGGCGCATCCGAACCGTGCACCGAATTCTCGCCGATCGACTTCGCATAGAGCTTGCGGATGGTGCCTTCGGCGGCCTTCGACGGGTCGGTCGCGCCCATCACGTCGCGATATTTCAGGATGGCGCCCTCGCCTTCCAGCACCTGGACCACGACCGGGCCCGAGGTCATGAAGTCGACCAGCTCGCCGAAGAACGGACGCGCCTTGTGGACGGCGTAGAAGGTCTCGGCCTGGCCACGGGTCATGCGGATGCGCTTCTGCGCCACGACCCGCAGGCCCGCCTTCTCGATCACCGCATTGACCGCGCCGGTCAGGTTGCGCTCGGTGGCGTCGGGCTTGATGATCGAAAAGGTGCGTTCAATCGCCATGATTTCGTCCTTGTAAACGTGGCTGGGAGTTGCCGGGGCTTATATCGGCGCGATGGGGTAACGGCAAGCGACCCTGTGACGCGTTAGCCTTTAGTTTTGACGCATTTTCACGACGAAAGCCGTCGTTTGGGCGCCCTCCGGACAGCGGCCGGCTCGGCCAACTTACCGCGATTTCACCTACGTGAACCCATTCTGTCAGCGCCGTGCCGCTGCCGTTCAGCTCAAGCCACATAGGCTCTGCAGCGATCGGACGCCTTGCTGGCCCCCCATCCGCAAGCCTCACAGGACGTCTCGGGAAATGTCACCGCGGGCGCGTCGCGCGCGCCCATACCTCGAGGAGACGATCATGTTACGCAAACTCTCGCTTGCCGCCGTCGCCGCGGTTTCGCTCGGTGCCGCCGCGCTCGCCCCGACCTCCGCTTCTGCGTGGGGTGGTTGGCATGGCGGCTGGCACGGTGGATGGCACCACGGCTGGTGGGGCGGTCCGCGCGTCATCGTCGGCGGCCCGGCCTATTACGGCGGTTATGGCTACGGCGGCGGCTGCTACGTACGCCGCGTGGTGCCGACCCCGTGGGGCCCCCGCTGGCGCCTGGTCAACCGCTGCTACTGATCCATCGAATCTACGACTGCTCCCCTGACTTGCTTCTCGCCCCGGCCCTCGCGCCGGGGCTTTTTTTCGGGTCCGCCGGGGAACCCGCGCATATGATGGGGCTCACTACCTCAAGGCGAGAGTGAGGCGCGGAAACCAAATTCGGGGTCGCGACTTGTCATGGCGAGGAGCTACTCGAACATGCGAGGTGGAACTCGCCAAGAGACATGCCATGACGATGACAATGAGCAAGATCGACAAGGACGCCGATCAGATTGATCACAAGACCTGCCGTTACATCTGCGATGCCGTAGGCGAACGGCTTCAGCAAAGCATGCGGCCAGAGCCCGCACTTTCGTCTCGCCTCCAGCAACTCCTCGACGAGATGCAACGACGGGAAGGCGATCGCCATTAGATGTTGAGGGCTGAACAGCAGCCCAATTGCGTTTTTGCAACAGCCCCGGGAGAGATTTTACGAACAGACGGGGTTGCGTTTGGCGGCGGGTCCGGTGACAACGCTGCATGCTCTCCATCACTGACATCTCGGTCCGGATCGCCGGACGGCTGTTGATCGATCACAGTTCGGTGCAAATTGTACCCGGAGCCCGCGTCGGATTTGTCGGCCGCAACGGCGTCGGCAAATCGACGCTGTTTCACGCCATCCGGGGCGACATCCCGACCGAGAGCGGCAGCATCGCGCTTCCGCCGCGCTGGCGTATCGGCAGCCTCGCGCAGGAAGCGTCCGATGGGCCCGAAAGCCTGATCAACGTCGTGCTGAAGGCCGATCTCGAGCGCGACGCGCTGCTGCGCGAGGCCGAGACGGCGCACGATCCGCACCGGATTGCCGAAATCCAGACCCGGCTGGTCGACATCGACGCCCATTCCGCGCCCGCCCGCGCCGCGGCGATCCTCTCCGGCCTCGGCTTCTCGACATCAGACCAGGCGCGGCCGTGTGCGGAATTTTCCGGCGGCTGGCGCATGCGCGTGGCGCTGGCGGCGACGCTGTTCTCCGCGCCCGACCTCCTGCTGCTGGACGAGCCGACCAACTATCTCGATCTCGAAGGCACGTTGTGGCTCGAGAACCACCTCGCCAACTATCCGCGCACGGTGATCGTGATCAGCCACGATCGCGACCTGCTGGACACCTCGGTCGATCAGATCCTGCACCTCGATCGCGGCAGACTGACGCTCTACAAGGGCACCTATTCCTCGTTCGAGGAACAGCGCGCCGCGCGCGAATTGCTCGACGCCAAGCACGCCAAGCGGCAGGCCGATGAGCGCAAGCGCCTGCAGGATTTCGTCGACCGCTTCAAAGCCAAGGCCTCGAAGGCGCGGCAGGCGCAGTCGCGCGTGAAGATGCTGGAGCGGATGAAGCCGATCACCGCGCTGGTGACCCAGGATGTTCATGAGATCTCGTTCCCAGCGCCGGAGAAGCTGCTGTCGCCGCCGATCATCGCGGTCGACGACGTCTCGGTCGGCTACGAACCCGGCAAGCCGGTGCTCAATCGCGTGACGCTGCGCGTCGACACCGACGACCGCATCGCGCTGTTAGGAGCCAACGGCAACGGCAAGTCGACGCTGGTCAAGCTGCTGGCGGGCAAGCTCGCGCCGTTTGCCGGCAGGATCACGAGGGCCGACAAGCTGTCGGTCGGCTATTTCGCCCAGCACCAGGTTGACGAGCTCAATCTCGACGGCTCGCCCTATGATCACATCCGCAAGCTGATGCCGGAGGCGCCGGAGAGCAAGGTGCGCGGCCGCGTCGGTGCGATCGGCTTCTCCGGCAAGGCCGGCGACACGCTGGTGAGGAGCCTGTCGGGCGGCGAGAAGGCGCGGCTGCTGCTCGGGCTTGCGACGTTCTACGGCCCCAACATGATCATCCTGGACGAGCCGACCAACCATCTCGATATCGACAGCCGTGCGGCGCTGGCGGAGGCGATCAACGAATTTCCCGGCGCCGTCATGATGGTCTCGCACGATCGTTATCTGATCGAGGCCTGCGCCGACCGCCTGTGGGTCGTGGCGAACCAGACCGTGACGGCCTATGACGGCGATCTCGACGAGTATCGACGCATGATCCTGTCGGCCAATGACGGCCGGCCGGCTTCGCGCGAGCGCGTCAAGGAGCCCGCCAAGCTGGAGCGCGCCCGCAATGAAAAGCGTGCTTCACCCAGGCAGCGGGTCGCGCAAGCCGAGGCCGAGATCGAACGCATCAACGGCATCATCGCCAAGATCGATACCGCGCTCGCATTGCCTGATATTTTTACCCGCGACCCCAAGCAGGCCGCGCAACTGACCAAGGCGCGCGCCGGCGCCGAGAGCGCGTTACAGCGCGCCGAGGAAGACTGGCTGGAAGCCAGCGCCGAACTCGACGAAACGGCGAATTAGATTTGACCCACCGGGCGGAGCGGTGTCGTCCCTGCTTTCGCAGGGACGACGTGTGGAGGGAGCCTGGGCTCTCATTCTTTCCGGTGTCATGCCCGCATGCAGGCATCGATCTGCCGCTATGGCGAAAACGCTCTAGGTGTTTAGTCCCGGCATTTTCTGGAGCGGGTTGAGTTTGAATCGTTCTGGCTGGGAAGTCCAGGATTTGCAGATGTATTCGTAAGGAGTGAGACCCTTCAGGGTCTTGAGCCGCCGAGCGTAGTTGTAGGCGTTGATGAAGTCGGCAAGGTGAGCTTCGAGCTGATCGTGTCGATCGTAGTGATAGCGTTGGACGGTCGCTTCCTTGATCGTGCGGTTCATGCGTTCGACCTGGCCATTGGTCCAGGGATGCTTGATCTTAGTCAGCCGATGTTCGATGCCATTCTCTTGGCAGCGCATATCGAACATATGTGTCACATATCTTGCCGTCGGGCCGTCTGCGTAGCGCGGCGGGAAGGTGAACTGGATCCCATTGTCGGTGAGAACCGTGTGGATCTTGTAGGGGACAGCCGCGATTAGAGCTTTGAGGAAGGCCGCGGCGGAGGTCCTTCCCGTCTTGCTGACCAATTGCACGAAGGCGAACTTACTGGTGCGATCGATCGCGACGTAGAGGTAGAGCTTGCCTTCAGCGGTCTGGAGCTCAGCAATGTCAATGTGGAAATAACCGATCGGGTAAGCCTTGAACTTTTTCTTCGGAGGCTTGCTGCCTTCGACCTCCGGCAATCGGCTGATGCCGTGGCGCTGGAGGCAGCGATGCAGGGATGATCGCGTCAGATGCGGGATGGTCGGCTGCAGCGCATAGAGGCAATCGTCGAGCGGCAATAGCGTATGCCGCCGGAAAGCGACGATGATCGCCTCCTCCTCGATGGAAAGGGTAGTCGACTTGGCTTCCTTTGGGCCAGTCGGAAGATCAGCGACGGTGTCGCGCTGCTTCCACTTCGCGACAGTCTTCTGGTTGATCCCGTAGCGCTTGGCGAGTGTTCTCAGGCTCTCTTGACTATTCTGTATTGCTCGACGGACTGCCTCCGTCGTCCTGGCGCAGCCGTGTAAAACTTGTCCCATAGCGCTTCCTTCGAATCGTGCGATAAGGATGCACCATCAAAGCTCGGGACAAAACACCTAGCCGTGCGAGGTCTTTTTCTTCTTCGGCTTCGCCTGCTTCGGCTCCGGCACAGCGTCCGGGCCGCGCTCGACGGACGACAGGCGCCCCGAGGTAAACGTGTAGATGCCGGCGCGCGGGCCGCGCGACCAGGTCACGACCGCAACGCGCCCGCCGCCCGGAGCACTGGACAGGTTGACGCTGTCGGGAGCGCCGATACCGCGCACGACATCGCATTCAGTGTGGCCGAGTGCAACGCTGCCGCCCGTTGGCTGCGGCGGCGGTGCACCGCCGGCCTGCGCGTTGGCATCGGTGGCGCCCGGCGGCGGTGCCATGCCTGGACAACTGCCGTCGGCACTGACGAGATCGTCGTTCGTTACCGGCTTGTCCGGCGTCAGTGGCGGCGATTCGATCGAGATGTTGCGGATGAACACCCGCCCGGGACGCGAGAACCATTCCGCATCGCGCGAAAACAAATCGGATCCGGCGCCCGAACAGCCGGCAAGTCCCGGTGCAAGCACCAGCAAGGCCAGCAGCGACTTCCGACTGAATGTTCCGTCCCGCACGATCGACAAAGCTCCTACCCCTTACCTAAGGGCTTGTCCGAACATCACTTTGCGGCATGACCGTGGCCCGCCCCAAGAAACGTCGAATTATCATTAATTAGTAGCTATCGCTATTGGCGCCGCTGCCAGCGTCCCCGCTCGTCGGTCTGCCAATAGGTGACCTCGAAGCCGCGCGCCTTGCAAGCAGTCCAGCTTTCCCTGGCCGAGGCAACCGCGTCGGGGTCGTCACCGTTGAACACGAGGACCACCCGCTCGTAGCTGTCGCAGTCGGCCGGCAGCGCCGCATTGTCGACCAGGAAGCGGACGTTGGCCCGATTCGGATTGCCTTCCTCGATCGACAGGATGATCGGCTGGTCCTGCGCGTCGGCAACCCGCGAGGTCGCGTGCGGCAGGAATGAATCGTCGCTGTAGGTCCACAGATGCGCGTCGAGCGTCTCGGCACGCTCCTGCGACGTCGATTGCACGACCACGCGCCAGCCGCGCTCGAGCGACTTCTCGAGCAGCGGCGGCAGCACGCTTTCCAGCGTCATGTTCTGCAGGTGGTAGAACAGAACCTCGGTCATGCGCCAGCCGACACTCTATTTCCCGGCTTCATAATAGTCGGAGACCAGCCGCTCGAGCAGCCGGACGCCATAACCCGAACCCCAGCTCTGATTGATCTCGGTCTTCGGCGCGCCCATCGCGGTGCCGGCGATGTCGAGATGCGCCCACGGCGTGCCGTCGACGAAACGCTGCAGGAACTGCGCTGCCGTGATCGAGCCGCCGTTGCGCCCGCCGGTGTTCTTCATGTCGGCGAATTGCGAATCGATCTGCTTGTCGTATTCGGGACCGAGCGGCATGCGCCACACCTTCTCACCGGTCTCGAGGCCGACCTTGGCCAGGCGCTCGGCGAGCTCGTCGTTGTTGGAGAACATGCCGGCGTGATCGGTGCCGAGCGCGACCATGATCGCGCCGGTCAGCGTGGCCAGATCGACCATGAATTTCGGCTTGAACTTCTTGGCGACGTACCAGAGCACGTCGGCGAGCACGAGGCGTCCCTCGGCGTCGGTGTTGATGATTTCGATGGTCTGGCCGGACATCGAGGTGACGATGTCGCCCGGACGCTGCGCATTGCCGTCGGGCATGTTCTCGACAAGGCCGATGGCACCGACCGCATTGACGCGGGCCCTGCGCGCCGCCAGCGCGTGCATGAGCCCGACCACGCAGGCCGCACCGCCCATGTCACCCTTCATATCCTCCATGCCACCGGCCGACTTGATGGAGATACCGCCGGTGTCGAAGCAGACGCCCTTGCCGACGAACGCGACCGGCGCCTCGCTCTTCTTGCCGCCGTTCCAGCGCATGATCACGGTGCGGCCGGGTCGCGCCGATCCCTGCGCGACGCCGAGCAGCGCGCCCATGCCGAGCTTGGTCATCGCCTTGACGTCGAGCACCTCGACGCTGACGCCGAGTTTGCGAAGCTGGCTGGCGCGGCGTGCGAATTCCTCGGGATACAGCACGTTCGGCGGCTCGTTGACGAGCTCACGCGCCAGATTCACACCGTCGACGACAGACGCTTCAGGCGCATAGGCCTTCTTGGCGGCGGCAACATCGTCGACGGCGATCGAGACGTCGGCCCGCACGGCACCGTCCTCGCCGTCCTTCTTCTTGGTCTTGTAGCGGTCGAACTTGTAGGCGCGCAGACGGATGCCGGTGGCGATCGCGGCAGCCTGGCCGGCGGCCATCGCGGCTTCGGGCAGTTCCGCGAGCACGGTCATCGAACCGCTGCCGGCATTGAGCTTGCCGGCCGCCACGCCGCCAAACTTGAGAAAATCCTTCTCCTTGAGGTCGGCCGCCTTGCCGGTGCCGATCACGATCAGCCGCTCGACCTTGATTCCCTCCGGCGCCAGGATGTCGAGGACCGCCCCGCTCTTGCCCTTGAACTGGTTGGCGGCCGCAGCCCGCTTGACCGTCTCGGCGGCGGCTCCCAGCGCCTTCCGGGCGGCGGCTCCCAGCTTCAATTGGTCGTCGCAAAAGACCACCAGAATACCGCGAACGGACGCGGAGAACGGGACAAAGCCGACCTTGACGGCGTCGGACATAGGAAAATCCTCCAGAACTCAGGGTGTTGCTCGGACCTGAGGCGGTCCTTCCGGCACGCGGGGTGAGCATTGCGATGGCGGTCCGGAACCGGCCCGGACCGGGCTTGTCATACACTATGACCCGCCGGCTGCGCCGCTGCCAAGCGCCGGAGTGGCCGGAAGGCCACAAAAGCGATTAATTAACCATAAATTAAGCGCGCCTTGGCCCGGCCATTTTGTTGACGGATCAAAGGGATGGTAGTGAGAGAGTGACTAGAGAGTGAGCCGGACGGATCCGCGGCTCGACCATAGGGGAACCCGGGTTGACGGGGATGGTCGAAAGCCGTGCGTTTGGTTGCGTGCAGGGGGCCTTGGGGGTCGTGCGGTAGCGATGGGGTCGATCGACAAGTACATCTTTAAAACGACGCTGGCGTCGTTTGCGCTTGTCCTGGTCAGCCTCACCGGCGTGATCTGGATTACGCAAGCGCTGCGCGGCATCGACCTGATGACCAGCCAGGGTCAGACCATCCTCACCTTCCTTGGCATCACCGGTCTCGTGATTCCCGCCCTGGTGCTGATCATCGCCCCGATCGCGCTGATGATCGCGATCTCCCACACGCTGAACAAGCTCGCGACCGATTCCGAAATCATCGTCATGAACGCGGCGGGCTTCTCGCCGATCCGGCTGTTCCGGCCGTTCTTCCTTGCCACCTGCGTGGTGGCGGCGCTGGTCGCCTTCATCGGCGCCTATCTCGCCCCCGACGGCATGCGCCGAATCAAGCAGTGGGACGCCGAGATCACCGCCGACGTGCTGACCAACATCCTGCAGCCCGGCCGCTTCGCCCAGCTCGACCAGAACTTGACGATCCGGATCCGCGAGCGCCTGCCCGGCGGCGTGCTCGGCGGCGTCTTCGTCGACGATCGCCGCGATCCGCAGGAGCGCGTCACCATCATCGCCGACCACGGCACCGTGCAGAAGACTGATCGAGGTTCATACCTCGTGCTCTATGACGGCAATCTGCAGCGGTTCGAGGTTGGCAAGCGCGATCCGGCGCTGGTCGCGTTTGCCCGTTACGCCTTTGACATGTCGAAATTCTCGCAGGGCCGCGACGTCACGCTCGGGATTCGCGAGCGCTATCTCTGGGAGCTGATGTGGCCGGACGAGGAAGACAAGACCTATCAGCAGCTGTCGGGCCAATTCTTCGCGGAGCTGCATGATCGCTTCATGGCGCCGATCTATCCGTTTGCGTTCGCTGCCCTCACCTTCGCCTTCCTCGGCGCGCCGCGCACCACGCGCCAGAGCCGCAATTTCTCGATCGGCGGCTCGGTATTCGCGGTGTTCGGCCTGCGCATGGTCGGGTTCGCCTGCTCGGTCATGGCGGTGAAGACGCCGCTCGCGGCGCTGGTGCAATATCTGATGCTGTTCGGCGGCATCGGCGTCGGCATCTGGATGATCGTCGGCGGCGTGGTCGTCGAACCGCCGCCGCGGCTGATGGAAGCGATCAACAGGAACAACGAGCGCATTGCGCGCCTCTTCCGGAGGCCGGCAACCGCATGAGCATGGTCACAAACACGCTCGGGCGTTATTTCGCCGGCCGCTTCGTGGTCGCGGCGGTGGGCGTGTTCGCGGGCATCTTCGTGCTGCTCGTGCTGGTCGATTACATCGAGATGGTGCGCAAGACGTCGGGCCTCGTCTCGGCCTCCGCGATCACGGTCGCGGAGACTTCCCTGTTCCGGGTGCCGCAGCTGCTCGAGAAGCTGATGCCGTTCTGCGTGCTGATCGGCGCCATGACTTGCTACCTCGCCTTGTCGCGGCGGCTGGAGCTCGTCGTCGCCCGCGCCGCCGGCGTCTCGGCCTGGCAATTCATCTCGCCGGCGCTCGCCAGTGCGATCATGCTCGGCATCTTCGCGACCACCGCCTACAATCCGGTATCGGCCAATCTGCGTGAGCTCTCCAAACGGATGGAGGCCGAGCTATTCGGCTCGGCGCCCGGCGGCGGCATACAGGACGCGTCCGGCTTCTGGCTGAACCAGATCAACGACGAGGGTCAGGCGATCATCAATGCGGCCCGCAGCGAACAGCAGGGCGTGCGGCTGACCGGCCTCACCGTGTTCCGATTCGATACGGCACTCCAGTTCAAGGAGCGAATCGAAGCGCGCGAAGCGGCGCTCGAAGACGGCCGTTGGGTGTTCAAGGGAGTGCGCCGATTCACCCTCGACAAGCCTCCGGTGGATCAGGACACCTTCTACCTGACCACCACCCTTACACCGGCACAGGTGCGCAACAGTTTCTCCACCCCGGAAACTGTGTCCTTTTGGCAACTGCCGAACTACATCCGTTCGTCGGAGAGCTCAGGGTTCGCGACGGCTGGCTATCGCTTGCAGTATCACAAGCTCATCGCACAGCCGTTTTTGCTGGCTGCGATGGTGATGTTGGCGGCTTCTGTGAGCCTCCGCTTCTTTCGGATGGGCGGCGTGCAGAAGATGGTTTTGAGTGGCGTGGGCGCAGGCTTTCTGCTCTACGTGCTGTCGAAAGTAACTGAAGATTTGAGCAAGGCTGAGTTGATGCATCCCATCGCTGCGGCGTGGTTGCCTGTCGTTGTGGGCAGCCTCACCGGTTTCTTAGCCTTGCTGTACCAGGAGGACGGGTAGTGGCTATCGTCGCCGCCCGCCAGTTGAGGTCGCCTGCTCTCGGGCGGCGCAGTGTCCTGCGCCGTCAACGGAGCCGCATGGCCGCGTTTGGCGTTTCGATCTCAGCTCTCCTCGCCGCGTTCGTCGTGGTCAGCGCGCTCGACGTTGTCGCGTCGACGCCGGCTGCCGCGCAGGCCTTCACCTATAATCCGCGCCCGCCGAAGCCGCCCCGCCCGCCGGCCAAGAATGACGGGCAGATGCTGGTTCAGGCGACCGAGGTCGATTACGACTACAACAACCAGCGCATCTCGGCCGTTGGCAACGTCCAGATGTTCTACAACGGCACCAGCGTCGAGGCCGACAAGGTCATCTACGACCAGAAGACCAAGCGTCTTCATGCCGAAGGCAACATCCGCATGACCGATGCGGAAGGCAAGATCACCTACGCCAACATCGTTGATCTCAGCGACGACTACCGCGACGGCTTCGTCGATTCGCTGCGCGTCGACACTGAAGACCAGACGCGCATGGCGGCGACCCGCGCCGATCGGTCCAGCGGCAATTACACGGTGTTCGACAACGGCGTTTATACCGCCTGTGCGCCCTGTAAGGATGATCCGAAGAAGCCGCCGCTCTGGCAGGTCAAGGGCGCGCGCATCATCCATAACCAGACCGAGAAGATGCTCTATTTCGAGAACGCCCAGCTCGAGTTCTTCGGCGTTCCGATGGCGTATCTGCCCTACTTCTCGACGCCCGATCCGACCGTGAAGCGCAAGAGCGGCTTCCTGATGCCGGGCTTCACCACGTATTCGGCGTTCGGCGTCGGCGTCGAAATCCCCTATTACTTCGCGCTCGCGCCGGACTTCGACGCGACGTTCAATCCGCGCATCACCTCGAAGCAGGGCGTGCTGTTCCAGGGCGAATTCCGTCAGCGCCTGTCGAACGGCGCCTATCAGATCCGGCTCTACGGCATCGACCAGCTTGATCAAGGCGCCTTCGCCGGCCAGCCCGGCGACCGCCAGTTCCGCGGCGGCGTCGAGACCAAGGGTCAGTTCGCGCTGAACGACAAATGGACCTGGGGCTGGGACGGCGTGCTGCTGTCCGACTACTACTTCATGTCCGACTACCGGCTGGCCCAGTACAAGGACCCGTTCGGATCGTTCCTGTCGCTGCCGACCGAGGCGATCTCGCAGCTCTATCTGACCGGCGTCGGCAACCGCAGCTTCTTCGACGCGCGCGCGATCTATTATCTCAGCTACTCCGGCAACCAGAACCAGGTTCCGGTGGTCGCGCCTGTTATCGACTACAACAACGTGATCAACAGCCCGATCTTCGGTGGCGAGTTCAGCTACAAGGTGAACTTCACCAACCTGACCCGCGAAACCGCGGTGTTCGACCCGATCACGGCACAGGCCGCCGACCCCCTTAACCCGTTGTGCACGACCACGTCCGCTGATCCGATGGCGCGGACGCCGTCGCAGTGCCTGCTGCGCGGCATGCCCGGCACCTACACGAGGCTGACCGCCGAGGCGCAGTGGCGCAAATCCTATACCGACCCGCTCGGCCAGATCTGGACGCCGTTCGTCGGCGTCCGCGCCGATGCCATCAACGCCGACATCTCGAACCAGCCGGGCGTTTCCAACTTCCTGCCGGTCGGCGACACCCAGACGGTTCGCCTGATGCCGACCGTCGGCTTCGAATACCGCTACCCCTTCATCAACGTGCAGCCGTGGGGCACGACGACCGTCGAGCCGATCGCGCAGGTCATCATCCGGCCCAACGAGCCCGACGCCGGCAGGCTTCCGAACGAGGATGCGCAGAGCCTGGTGTTCGATACCTCGAACCTGTTCGCGGTCGACAAATTCTCCGGCTACGACCGCGTCGAGGGCGGCAGCCGCGCCAATGTCGGCGTGCAGGCCACCACGCAGTTCGATCGCGGCGGCAGCGTCAAGGCGATGTTCGGACAGTCCTACCAGATGTTCGGGTTGAACTCGTTCGCGGTCGCGGACGTCACCAACACCGGCCTCGACTCCGGCCTGCAGAATCCGCGCTCGGACTATGTCGCGAGCCTCGCCTACTCGCCCAACCGCACCTACACGTTCAGCGTCCGCTCGCGGATGGACGAGGCGACCTGGAACATCAACCGGTTCGAGGCCCAGGCCAGCGCGAACTTCGACCGCTGGTCGGTCAGCCTGATGTACGGCGACTATGCCGCGCAGCCGGAGCTTGGCTATTTGACGCGCCGCGAAGGCATCCTCGCCAGCGGATCGGTCAAGGTGGCCGCGAACTGGGTGGTTCAGGGCGCGGCGCGCTGGGACCTTGAAGCGAACAAAATCAACCAGTACGCGTTCGGCGCGGGCTATGTGGACGACTGCTTCGTGCTGGCCGCCAACTATGTCACGTCCTATACCTATCAGGCCGGCTCGACGCCGCCCGTCCTCAGCCACGCGTTCATGTTCCAGATCGGGCTGCGGACGATCGCGCAGACCTCCACGTCCAGCAGTTCGGCTGGCATGCAGTAGCGAGCGGTCTGGCGGGGGGCTTGGATTGCCTGCTGGCCTGGGGCTCTGGCTTGAATTGGTTTAAACGGCTGACATGACGATAATGACGACCGCTAGCCTGCCAACGCGCCGCCATCAGCTAGTGTTGAGTTCCCTGCTGGCTCTTTTCCTCCTGCTCGGAGGCGGTGCGCGACTGCATGCCCAGGCCATCGCCGTGATGGTCAATGGCGAGCCTATCACCAATTACGACATCGAGCAGCGTGCCAAGCTGAACGCCCTGACCGGCGGCAAGACGCCTGATCGGAAGACCGTCCTCGACGAGCTGATCGATGAGAAGCTGAAGATCAAGGAAGCCAAGAAATTCGGCGTCGATCCCTCCGCCGGCGATATCGACCAGTCCTTCGGCGGCATGGCGCAGCGGATGCGGCTTTCCGGCGACCAGCTCACCAAGGTGCTCGAGGGCAAGGGCATCCGCCCGGACACGCTGAAGCAACGCATCAGGGCCGACATGGTCTGGACCAGCCTGGTCCGCGGCCGCTTCAAGGAAAGCCTGCAGGTTGGCGAAAAGGACGTGGCCAACGCGGTCAAGGAGACCGGAGGGGCGGCTGAGGCCGAGGCGTTCGAATACAGGATGCAGCCCGTCGTTCTGATCGTGCCCCGCGGCGCGCCGCAGTCGGAGTTCGAGGGGCGCCGCAAGGAAGCGGACAGCCTGCGTGAGCGCGTCACCAGTTGCGAGGAAGCCAACACCTTCTTCAAGTCGATGCGCAACGCCGCGATCCGCGAGATCGTCGTGAAGACCTCGGCTGACCTGCCGCAGTCGCTGCGCGACATCCTGGACAAGACCCCGGTCGGCCACCTCACCCCTCCCGAGGTCACCAAGCAGGGCGTTGAAATGGTCGCCCTCTGCGGCAGGAAGGCAACCACCGTCGACACGCCGAAGAAGCGTGAGATGCGCGACAAGATGTACGTGCAGAAGTACGAGGCGAAGTCGAAGGCCTACCTGCAGGAAGTCCGAAAAGCCGCGATGATCGAATATCCAGGCGGGCGATGATCGACTATCGTTGACGCATGGCTCAACCCCTCGCACTGACATCCGGCGAGCCCGCAGGCATCGGCCCCGACATCACGCTCGCCGCATGGCTGCGACGCCGCGAACTCGATCTCCCGCCGTTCTATCTGCTCGGCGACCGCGCCTCGCTTGGCGAACGCGCCAAGGCGCTCGGGCTTGCCGTCGAGTTGGCCGAGGTCAGCGCCGAGGAGGCATCCGCGACGTTCGCACGCGCCCTCCCCGTGGTTGCGACCGGCAAGGCGGCGACGGCGCGACCGGGCCAGCCCGACGGCACGAGTGCCGATGCGGCGCTGGCATCGATCCGGCAGGCCGTCGCCGATGTCGCCGCCGGCAAGGCCAGCGCCGTCGTCACCAATCCGATCGCCAAGAACGTGCTGTACCGCGCCGGCTTCCGGCATCCCGGCCACACAGAGTTCTTGGCCGAGCTTGCCGCAAGCGGCGGGCACGCGCCGCAGCCGGTGATGATGCTGTGGTCGCCGGCCCTCGCCGTGGTCCCGGTGACGATCCATGTGTCGGTCCGCGAAGCGCTGGCACAATTGTCGACCGACCTGATCGTGTCGACCGCGCGGATCGTGGTCGCGGACATGAAGGCGCGGTTCGGCCTCGCGGCGCCGCGGCTCGCCATTGCCGGCCTCAATCCGCATGCCGGTGAAGACGGCACGCTCGGCATGGAAGACGTCGAGATCGTCGCGCCCGCGGTCGAGATCCTGCGCCGCGATGGCATTGCCGTCCGGGGTCCGCTGCCGGCCGACACCATGTTCCACGCAGCCGCGCGCAAGACCTATGACTGCGCGATCTGCATGTATCACGATCAGGCGCTGATCCCGATCAAGACCGTGGCGTTCGAGGACGCCGTCAACGTCACGCTGGGGCTGCCCTTCATCCGGACGTCGCCCGATCACGGCACCGCATTCGATATCGCCGGCACCGGCAAGGCCAATCCATCGAGCCTGATCGCCGCCCTCCGGCTCGCCGCGCGCATGGCCGCGGCATCAAGCTAAGTGAGCACGATCGACGATCTGCCGCCGCTGCGCGACGTCATTCGCGAGCATTCGCTGTCGGCGCGCAAATCGCTGGGCCAGAATTTTCTGCTCGATCTCAATCTCACCGCGCGCATTGCCCGCGCCGCGGGCCCGCTGGAAGACTCCACCGTGATCGAGGTCGGGCCCGGTCCCGGCGGCTTGACGCGCGCGCTGCTTGCGCTGGGCGCCAAGCGCGTGATCGCCATCGAGCGCGACGAGCGGGCGCTGGCCGCGCTCGACTATATCGCCAAGCGCTATCCCGGCCGCATCGAGATCGTGCATGGCGACGCGCAGCGCTTTGACCCGCGTCCCTTGCTCGATGGCGCCAAGGCCAAGATCGTCGCCAACCTGCCCTACAACATCGCGACCCAGCTGCTGGTCGACTGGCTGTCGATCGAGCCGTGGCCGCCCTGGTATGACATGATGGTCCTGATGTTCCAGCGCGAGGTCGCCGAGCGCATCGTCGCCCATGAGGACGAGGAGGCGTATGGCCGGCTCGCGGTGCTCGCCAACTGGCGCGCCGAGACCAAGATCCTGTTCGACATCTCGCCCGCGGCCTTCGTGCCGCAACCGAAGGTCACGTCCTCGGTGGTACGATTGATACCGCGCGCCGCGCCCGAGCCGTGCGACCGCCGCATGCTCGAGCAGGTCGCGGCCGCCGCCTTCGGCCAGCGCCGCAAGATGCTGCGCCAGAGCCTGAAATCCCTATCGGTCGATCCGGCGCGGCTTGCTGCCGCAGCCGGGATCGACGCGACACGGCGCGCCGAAACCATTCCGGTCGCGGGCTTTGTTGCCATGGCCCGGGAATTGGCCGATATACGGGCCACAAAATAGAACAACAGGAGAAAACGTAATGGCGCGTATGGTTCGCCAATCCCTCGTCAAATTCGATGCACCGCTGTGCGAAACCATCATCGACACGCCGCAGCCCCAGGGACGCGAAGTGCTTGTTCGCATCGAGCGCTGCGGCCTGTGCCATTCCGATCTCCACATCCAGGACGGCTACGCCGATCTCGGCGGCGGCAAGAAGCTCGACACCACCCGCGGCATGACCCTGCCCTTCACGCTCGGCCATGAGATCGCGGGCGTGGTCGACGAGGTCGGCCCCGATGCGCCTAAGGATCTGATCGGGACGAAGAAGGCCGTCTTCCCCTGGATCGGCTGCGGCCAGTGCCGCGACTGCCTCGCCGGCGACGAGAACCTGTGCGTCAAGCAGCGCTTCCTCGGCGTCTCGATCGACGGCGGCTTCGCCACCCACGTGCTGGTGCCCGACGCGAAATACCTGCTCGATTACGATCCGCTGCCGGTCAACCAGGCCGCCACCCTGATGTGCTCCGGCGTCACCGCCTATGGCGCGCTGAAGCGCCTGGTCGATCGTCCGCGCCAGCGCAATCTGCTGCTGATCGGCCTCGGCGGCGTCGGAATGATGGGCCTGTCATTCGCGCAGGCGATGTTCAAGCAGCCGATCACGGTTGCCGATCTCAGCCCCGCGGCGCGCGAGACCGCGCTGAAGAACGGCGCGGCGGCCGCCTATGACCCGGCAGAGCCCGATGTCGTCAAGCGCATGCTGAAGGAGAGCGACGGCGGCTTCGACGGCGTCGTCGACTTTGCCGGCAACGAGAAGTCGATGGCATTTGCGGTGTCGACGGTCGCGCGCGGCGGCAAGATCGTGGTGTCCGGCCTGATGGGCGGCCAGTTCACGCTGCCGATGGTGCAGTGGGTGTACAAGCGCATGACCATCGAAGGCTTCATGGTCGGCACGCTGGCCGAAGGTCAGGAATTGATGGCGCTCGCCCGCGCCGGCAAGATCAAGCCGACGCCGATGAAGGAAGAGCCGATGGCCGACGTCCAGAAATGGATCGACGAGCTGCGCGCCGGCAAGGTCGTCGGACGCATCGTCCTGAAGAACTAGAGCTTGATCCGGAACAGCGTGACGCGGTTTTCCGAAAGATCATACTGAGACATGACGTCCCGCCGGTGCTGCTACCGCCGGCGGGATGCGGCCGCTCCGATGGAACCTGACAGTCGAACGAAGCCATCGTTCTGTTCGTGTTCCGCGGCCTTCGGCCCGCCGCAATTGCGGCACGCCGCGAGCCCCAATTAAGCCCTACCCGTTCCGGAATTGCGGCGCATTGCGACCCAACTCTTTGCCGAGATTAAGATCTCCAGCGTTTGCGTAAAAAAAGAGATACCGGGGACGCGTATGTCAAATCGTTCAGCGAAATTCGCTGCGGCGCTTGCCGCCAGCATCCTGGCGGGCGCCAGTTGCAGCGCCATGGCCCAGACCGCCGCCAATACGGCCAATAGCACCAACACCGCGGACACCTGTCTGTCCGCGCCCAAGGGAACCGCGCCTGCGGGAAGCCACTGGTTCTACCATCTCGATCGCAGCAAGAAGAAGTGCTGGTATCTCGGCGAGGCCAAGAACAAGGCCGCCAAGACGGCGACCACGAGCACGCAGCAACCGCCAGCGGCAGCCGCGCCCGATACCACAACGGCGGACGCGACGCCGCCACAGAGCCAGCCGACGCCGCAGAGCCAGCCCGCGCCGCAGCAGCCGGCGATGCGCAAATCAGTCGCTGATGCCCATGCCGAGTGGGCCTCGCCGCAGGTCGCAGCCGTACCTGCGCCAAGCGCCGACGCCGGCCAGGCCGGCGGGACGGCAGCGACGCCCGACCCGGCAGCCACGCCCGCCGGCGCCAACGCGCAGCCGTCCGACGTGAACGCCCGATGGCTGGATGCATCGAGCATGGCCGGAACCAACGGAACCCGGCGCGCCGCGGACCAGCCGACCGCGGTTGCGCAGGCAGACGCGACACCGCAACAAGCGGCCGCGCCGGTGCCTGCTGCGCCCGCCTCGGCCGAGGCATCCGTGGAGAAGTCACCGTCGTCGACACAGATGCTGCTGATCGTGATGGTTGGAGCCCTGGCGCTGGCCGGCCTGGTCAGCACGCTGGTGTTCCGGCTGACCCGCACGCGTACGCCGCCTTACGAGACCAAGGATGAGTGGCAGGCGCCATGGGATTCGCTGCACACCGAGCCGGCGCCCCCGATGGCAGTTGTCAGCCGGGACCGTCCGCTGCGGCTGTCCGAGGCTGCGCCGCGCCGCGCCGAGACACCCGTTCCGCGCCGTGCGGAGACGCCCGCTCCACGCCGCGCCGAGAAGCCAGCACCACGTCGCGAGACTACGCGTGATCGGGATCAAAGGGAGCAAGACAACAAGCAGATCGCCGCAATGCTGCAGCGGCTTGCGCGCAGCGCGACGAATTAAGGTCCGCTTGGGAAAAAATGCGAACGGACGTGATGCGGTCGCATCACGTCCGCAACGCGCTACTTCTCGAGCTGACGCTGCAGGCCGCGCACGAATTCGGTGAGGCCGGTGCGGCGCTCGCGCTTGAGGCGCTCGGCCTTCAGGATCGACTGCACCTCGGCAAAGGCATCGTCGACGTTCTGGTTGACGACGATGTAGTCGTATTCCGCCCAATGGCTCAGCTCATGACTGGCGCGGCTCATCCGTCCGCGGATGACCTCTTCCGAATCCTGCGCCCGGGTATGCAGCCGCCTCTCGAGATCGGCGGCCGACGGCGGCAGGATGAACACCCGCACCACATCGGCGCTGGCTTTCTGGTGGAGCTGTTGCGTGCCCTGCCAGTCGATATCGAACAGAACATCCTGCCCCACCGCTAGCGCGGCCTCGACCGGCGCGCGCGGCGTGCCGTAGCGGTTGTCGAATACGGTGGCCCATTCGAGCAGTTCACCGTGCTCGACCATCTTCTCGAACTTCTTCTTGTCGACGAAGAAGTAGTCGCGGCCCGCGACCTCGCCCGGCCGCATCGGCCGCGTGGTCGCCGACACCGACATCTTCAGGCCCGGCTCGCGCTCCAGCAGCATGCGCGACAGCGTCGTCTTGCCGGCGCCCGACGGCGACGACAGGACGAACATCAGTCCGCGCCGCTCTACGCCGTCAAAACCCTGCGCCGTCATCATTCACTCCAGATTCTGGACCTGTTCGCGGAACTGCTCGACCACGTTCTTCATTTCAAGCCCGGTGTTGGTCAATTCGACGTCGTTCGACTTCGAGCAGCAGGTGTTCACCTCGCGATTGAACTCCTGGGCGAGGAAGTCAAGCCGGCGCCCGACCGGACCGCCCTTGCCGATTATCTCGCGCGCCTGGGCAATGTGCGAGGCGATGCGGTCGAGCTCCTCGCGGATGTCGGCCTTGGTGGCGATCAGGATCGCCTCCTGATTGAGGCGGTCGGCATCGAAGCGGTCGGACGTCTCGAGCAGGGCCGCGATCTGCTCGGCAAGCCGCGCCTTGATCGCCTCGGGCTTGCGGCCGGGAGCGGTCTCGGCACGCTTGGCAAGCCGCTCGATCTCGTCCATCCGCTGCATCAGGATCTGCCCCAGCGCATCGCCCTCGCGGCGGCGCATCTCGACAAGGCTGCCGAGCGCCTGCTCGAAGGCCATCGCCGCCGCCTCGCGCGCCGCCTTGTCCTCGTCCTCGTTGCTCTCGGGCTCGACCACCTCGATGACGCCCTTGATGCCGAGCAGTCCGTCGATGCTCGGTGCCACCGCGTCGATCCGTTGCGCGAGCGTGCCGGCGACCTTCACCACGGCGGCAAGCACGTCCTCATTGATGCGGATCGTCTGCGCCGCGTCGGTGCGCTTGACGATGAGATTGGCGTAGACCGTGCCGCGCGACAGCAGCTCGCCCGCCCGCTTCTTGGCAAGCGCTTCCAGTTCGTCCCAGCCCGGCGGAAGCCGCAACCGCAGGTCAAAGCCCTTGGCATTGACCGATTTCAGCTCCCACTCGAACGTATAGGGACCGCTTGCGCCATGGCTTCGGGCAAAGCCAGTCATGCTCGACAGCGCCATCGCGTGAAACTCTCCAACAGAAGGATATGGGACTCACCCGGAGCCTGCGAGACTCGTGGGGAGCCGGTGCGACCTTAAAACGGATTCCGTGAAAGTGGAATTACGTTCCACCGCCGGAAACGCAGAGCTACAGCATGATCCGGAAAAGTGTGTGGCGGTTTTCCGAAAGATCATGCTCAAACAAGAAGCTAAAGCTCGATGACGATCGCGCTTTAGCGCTGCACCACCGGTGGCGAATTGGTCTGCTGGGCTGCGCCCTGCCGACCGCGCGGCGGCTTCTTTTGATTGGTGGGCTTCGGCGTCGTCGCCGTGGGATTGGTGTCGGCGCCGGGCGCCGCGGCGGCGGGCGCCGGATCATCCGCGGGCTCGACGGTGTCGTTCTGGATCTGCTTTTCCGACGCGCGCAGTTTGGCGACGTTCTTCGCGTGCTGGTCGTAGGTTTCGGTGAAGGCGTGGCCGCCGGTTCCATCGGCGACGAAGAACAGGTCGCGGGTGCGCGCCGGGTTGGCGGTCGCCTCCAGCGAGGCGCGGCCCGGATTGGCGATCGGTCCGGGCGGCAGGCCGTCGATCACATAGGTGTTGTAGGGCGACGGCTGCGTGATCTCGCTGCGCTTGATCGGACGGCCCAGCGTTCCCTTGCCGCCCACCAGTCCGTAGATGATGGTCGGATCGGACTGCAGCTTCATCCGCTGGCGCAGGCGGTTGACGAACACTGCGGCGACGCGGCTGCGCTCGTCGGCGCGGCCGGTTTCCTTCTCGACGATCGAGGCCAGCGTCACCAGCTGGTCCGGCGATTTCAGCGGCGTGTCGGTGTTGCGGCGTTCCCAGATTTCGGCGAGCACGCGCTTCTGCGCCTGCTGCAGGCGCTGGATCACCTGGTCGCGCGTGGTGCCGCGCGGGAACTTGTAGGTCTCCGGCAGCAGCGTGCCCTCGCGCGGGATCTCGCGCACCGAGCCGGTGAAGATGTCGTTGTCGGAGAGCCGCGTCACGATCTGCTCGGAAGTCAGGCCTTCCGGTATCGTGATGGCGTGCTGCACCACCTTGCCGTCGACGATGGTGGCGATGACGTCGCGCAGGCTGGCATTCTTCTGGAACGAATATTCGCCGGGCTTGAGATCGGAGCTTGCCTTCAGCGCGAACACGCCGCCGATGAAGACCCACGGATTGACGTTGATCACGCCCTCACGCGAGAGCACGTCGGCGATGTCACGCTTGCCGGCGCGCGCCGGGATGTTGACGATCTTGTCTTCCTGCAGCGGTCCCGGCGATTCCAGTGCCTGCTTGCCGTAGTAGTACGTCGCTCCAGCGCCGATCATCAGGATGATCAGGATGGTGAAGATGGCATTGCCGACGATCACGAAGGGATTGCGGGCGCGATCCGAGCGCTTGGGCGGCGGCGGAAGCTGTTCGGGCTCCAGCGCGGCGCGTGGACTCCTCGGTGAAATGGGCGGCCTCTCACTCATCGATGCAAACCAATATCCTGCCGGTTGAATCGTGGCCGGACAAACCCCTGCCCTGCCAATAGCATACGCCCGCTATTAGGAGTCACCGCGGAATACGGCAAAACGGTGGACTAGTTCTAAAGACCTACTAATTGGTCACGCGCTGCACGATCACGGAAGCGTTTGTGCCGCCGAAACCGAAGGAATTGGACAGCGCCACATTGACGTCACGCTTGCGCGACGTATGCGGCACAAGATCGATCGCCGTTTGCACCGACGGATTGTCGAGATTGATGGTCGGCGGCACCACGTTATCGCGAATCGCCAGGATCGCGAAGATCGCCTCGATCGCGCCGGCCGCACCGAGCAGATGTCCGGTCGCGGACTTGGTCGACGACATCGAAACCTTCGAGGCCGCATTGCCGAGCAGACGCTCGACCGCGCCGAGCTCGATCTCGTCGCCGACCTGCGTCGAGGTACCGTGCGCATTGATGTAGTCGAGGTCGGATGCCGCGAGGCCGGCGCGCTTCAGCGCCATGCTCATGCTGCGGAAGCCGCCATTGCCGTCCGGCGGCGGCGAGGTGATGTGGAAGGCATCGCCCGACAGGCCATAGCCGGTGACCTCGGCATAGATCTTCGCGCCGCGGCGCTTCGCGTGCTCGTATTCCTCAAGCACGAGGACGCCGGCGCCCTCGCCCATCACGAAGCCGTCGCGATCCTTGTCGTACGGCCGCGATGCCTTTTCCGGGGTCTCGTTGAAGCCGGTGGACAGCGCACGCGCTGCGCAGAAGCCGGCGATGCCGATGCGGGAGATCGGCGATTCGGCGCCGCCCGCGACCATCACCTCGGCGTCGCCGAGCGCGATCAGCCGCGCTGCGTCGCCGACCGCATGCGCGCCGGTCGAGCACGCCGTGACCACCGCATGATTGGGTCCCTTCAGGCCGTGCTCGATCGAGACGTAGCCGGAGGCCAGATTGATCAGGCGGCCCGGAATGAAGAACGGAGAGACCCTGCGCGGTCCGCGCTCCTTCAGCAGCACCGCAGTCTCGGCAATGCCGGTGAGGCCGCCGATGCCGGAGCCGATCATCGTGCCGGTGGCGAACTGGTCCTCATCCGACTTCGGATGCCAGTCGGCATCGTCCAGCGCCTGCTTGGCCGCGCACATCGCATAGACGATGAAGTCGTCGACCTTGCGCTGGTCTTTCGGCTCCATCCACTGATCGGGATTGAAGGTGCCGCCAGTGCCGTCGCCGCGCGGAATGTAGCAGGCGACCTGGCTCGGCAGGTCGGACACGTCGAACGTGTCGATCTTCTTGCCGCCGCTGTCTCCGGCGAGGATGCGCGCCCAAGTTGCGTCAACGCCGCAGCCGAGCGGTGTAAGCATGCCCAGCCCCGTGACGACAACTCGTCTCATTTCCACGTCTCCGGCCAGCAATGCGCGGCTGATAATAAGAAGCCGGGGGACCGCTCGATCACGGTCCGTCCGGCCCCGTCAACTTCGCGATCGGCGTCAGCTCTTCGCGTTCTTCTCAAGAAACTTGGTCGCGTCGCCAACGGTCAGAATCGTCTCCGCCGCGTCGTCGGGAATCTCGCAACCGAATTCTTCTTCGAATGCCATCACGAGCTCGACGGTGTCGAGGCTGTCGGCGCCGAGGTCATCGATGAAGCTCGCGCTATCGACCACCTTCTCGGGTTCGACACCAAGGTGCTCGACCACAATCTTCTTAACCCGCTCGCCAATCTCACTCATCGTTCAACCTCGTTGTTCCATTGGACCCGACCCCAAGACGATACGAGCCATCGTGGTCGTCTCGATTACTCAGTCGCGCATAGTCTTGATTCGGCCCGGTCGTAGCCGACTAAAGCCCCGGCGAACGGCAGGCGTCGCCACGCCAATATACAGGGTTTCAAAATCCTGCAATGGCGTTCTTCGCCCATCCACGGGGGCTTCAGCTACCATACTTCCAAAGCCTTGACTACACGCCTGAACCGGCTCCCGAAAACGGCTTTTCGCCGCATTGCGAGAGCCGGCCAGTAGCTCAAATCATAGCCATCCCGCCGTTGACGTGGATCGTCTGTCCGGTGACGTAGGCGGCCTCGTTTGAGGCCAGATAGACCGCCGCAGCAGCGATATCCTCGGGCGTTCCGAGCCGAGCCGCAGGAACCTTCGCCAGGATGGATTCGCGCTGCTTGTCGTTCAGCGCATCGGTCATCGGCGTCTTGATGAAACCCGGCGCGATGCAATTGGCGGTCACGCCGCGCTTGGCGTATTCGGCGCCCAGCGTCTTGATCAAGCCGATGATGCCGGCCTTCGACGCGGTGTAGTTGCCCTGCCCCGGATTGCCGGTGACGCCGACGATCGAGGTGATCGCGATGATGCGGCCGAAGCGCTTGCGCATCATCAGCTTGGTCGCGGCGCGCGCCAGGCGGAACGTCGCGGTCAGGTTGACCGCGATCACGTCGTCCCAATCTTCGTCGCGCAGCTGCACGAACAGGTTGTCGCGGGTGATGCCGGCGTTGGCGATCAGGATGTCGACCTGCCCCATCGCAGCTTCCGCTGCCGGCACCAGCGCCTCGACATCATCCTTGCTCGAGAGATTGCACGGCAGCACGTGCACGCGCTCGCCGAGCTTGGCCGCGAAGCTGTCCAGCACCTCACGCCGCGTCCCCGAGATCGCCACCGTCGCGCCCTGCGCATGCAGCGCCTGCGCGATCGCGCCGCCGATGCCGCCGGTTGCGCCCGTGACGAGCGCCGTCTTGCCAGTCAGATCAAACATCGAATTCTCCTTCCGGCTGCTTCAAGCCGAAGCTGCGAGCGCGTCCTTGGCCGCAGCGATATCGTTCGGACCGCCGACGGACACGCCGACCGCGCCGTCGGCAATGCGCTTGACAAGGCCGCTCAGCACCTTGCCGGCGCCGATCTCGAAGAACCGCGTCACGCCCTGCCCTGCCATATAGGCAACCGACTCGCGCCAGCGCACGGTGCCCGTGACCTGCTCGATCAGGCGGCGGCGGATCTCGTCGGGATCGGTGATGGCGGAAGCCAGCACGTTGCTGACGAGCGGCGCCGCGGGCGCCTTGATGGTCACGCCCGACAGCGCCTCTGCCATCGCATCGGCCGCCGGTTGCATCAGCTTGCAATGGAACGGCGCCGACACCGGCAGCAGCATGGCGCGCTTGGCGCCCTTGGTCTTGGCGATTTCGACCGCGCGATCGACGGCGGCCTTGTCGCCGGAGACCACCACCTGGCCGCCGCCATTGTCGTTGGCGGCCTGGCAGACCTGTCCCTGCGCCGCCTCGTTGGCGACCGCCACGGCGGTTTCGTAGTCGAGACCGAGCAATGCGGCCATCGCACCGACGCCGACCGGCACCGCCTTCTGCATCGCGAGCCCGCGGGTGCGGAGCAGCCGCGCGGTGTCGCTGACGGAGAGGCTCCCGGCGGCGGCCAGCGCCGAATACTCGCCGAGCGAGTGCCCGGCAACGAAGGCCGCGTTGCGGCCGACCGAAAAGCCGGCTTCGCCCTCGAGCACGCGCAATGTGGCGATCGACACCGCCATCAGCGCGGGCTGGGCATTTTCGGTGAGTTGCAATGTCTCGCCGGGACCATCCCAGATGATCGCGGTCAGCTTCTCGCCCAGCGCGGAATCGACCTCGTCGAACACCGCCCTGGCCGCCGGAAAGGCGTCAGCCAGGGCCTTGCCCATGCCGACCGCCTGCGAGCCCTGCCCGGGAAACGTAAATGCTGCCGTCATCGGCGATCCCTACCTTGTTGAGCGTGATCTCCGCGCAGGCGCTTTACGCCCGCCGCAGGGGAAAACGGTATCCGCGTCGCGCAAAACGCGCCACAGCGGGTCCGGGCCAATCCCTTGCAACCAAGCCTTGGCAATAAGGCCTTGGCAACCAAGCCTTGACAACCAAGCCTTGCAACCGGCCCCGGACCGGGCCGTAAGACACTGACGGAGGCGGTGCTGTCAAGCCGCGCCGGAGGAACCCTGGGGATGCCGGTCCGGCTCCGGGCTAGAACCCGCCGGCATTCTGGTCGGCGTTAACCTCGGCGCCAGCCCTCGCCCGGCGTGCGCTGTTGACCAGTTGGCCCGGACGATCCTCGCTGGCGGGCCTGGCGGTCGCCAGCCGCAGCACGGCGGCGTAACCCGGCTGCACCTCCATCCGGCCGGCATAGCGGCTTTCGCTCAGGATGCGATGGACGCGCGGCAGGTTGTAGCAGGGCACGTAGAACAGCAGATGATGCTCGAGGTGATAGTTCACGTAGTACGGCGCGATGAAGAGACGCTCGAGGACGTTGGCCCGTGTGGTGCGGGTATTGCGCAGGGGATCGGAGCTGTCGGGCACGACGGCGTGTTCGGCAATGTTGCGGATACGCGTGATCACCATCATCCAGGTCAGCAGAGGCACCAGCCACAACAGCGGATAGGCCCACCACACGCCGGCGGCGGCGAGGCCCGCGAACAGCAGCGCATTGGTGACGCATTGCGGCCCGAGCTTCTGCCAGAAGTTGGCGGCGCGCCGCGACAACGGCCACTCCTTCGGCCCGATCGCATTGAGCAATTGCGCCTTGCGCTGCTGGTAGCCGGTCTGCCCGGTGATATCGCGGAAGAACTTGCGGCGGTAGCTCAGCTTCGTGATCGGAAACGGCGCCGACAGCACGAGATCGGGATCATCCTCCTGCTGCGTCCGCGCATGATGCTGCAGATGATAGCGGCGATAGCCGCGGGTCTCCGCGAAGATCGGATAGGCGCAGAACCACTGGCTCAGCGTCAGATTGGTCCCCTCGTCCGCCGACAGGCAGCCGTGCGCCCCGTCATGCATCAGGATCGCGAGCCCGAGCTGGCGCGAGCCGATGATCGCGACCGCGAGCAGATAGGTCAGCGGATTGGGCCACCACGCGACCAGCGCGATCGCGCCCAGGATCAGCGCCCAGGCGTGCACGATCAGGGCTGCGCCCTTCCACGTGGTGCGCTCGCGCACCGCGACCAGTTCGTCCTCGGTGAGGAAATCACGGGCTCGCATGCGAAGCGCGGTCATGTGCTTGTCTCCCCGTCCGTTGAGGATGAAGTGCTGTGATCGCCGACCAGCCGCAGACGCGTCCCGTCATTGGCCGACGTTGAAGTTGATGTCGCCTGCTCGCCGAGCGCGCGCAGCAATTCGCGGCACATTTCCTCGGAGCCGCGGCCCATCGCGAAACCTTCGACGATCACGCCGATCGCGATTGCCCAGAATCGCCGCGAGCTCTCCTCGGGCGCGCGCAGCGAGCGCCAGCCATGCCGCTCGACCTGGCTCGCATAGGCGCGCGCGCCTTCGCTGTGCAGGCGTTCGATGGTGCGCTCGACCAGGGGCGCGAGGTCCTGCCGGCGTCGCGTGAGAGTCAAGGCCTCCGCGAAGAAGGCGACCGTGTCGGTCGCGGTCACGGTCTCGGCCAAAGCGTGGGTGTAGTCCCGCGGGGTGTGCGCATTCAGGGCGGCCTGCTCGGTCGCGCGCGCGAGATAGAGCATGTCGCGGCTGGCGGCTTCGACGAACAGCGCTTCCTTGGTGCGGAAGTAATAGGTGATCTGGCTCGGAAAGGCGTCGGCGGCCGCGGCGATATCGGAGATCGATGTGCCCGAGAGCCCGCGCTCCTTGAACAGGCGGCTGGCGGCATCGAGCAGCAGCGAGCGCATCTTGCGCCCCGCCGACCGCGTCGCGCGGACCGCGTGCTTCGGATCGGGCGCAGACATGCCGCCGGCGGTCTCCGAACCCATATCTCATCCTCCTAAAGATATTTGTATGACACACAAACAAAGAAATCAACGGGAAAACGCCCGAGGTTGCGTCAAACGGCCTGGAGGGCTACGACGCCTCGCGCATCCGGAGGCCGAGAACCCTTGCTTTCGCGGCCAAAATCCGTATAAGCGCGCCATTCGTGGGCTCCGGCCGGGAGCTGAACGGACGGTCTCAGCAAATTCACCCGTTGATTTTGATGTGGCAGGGCCAGTCGGCCCGTCGTCCCGTGCTCCCGCCTTCTGAGCAGCTCGAGTCCTTTCCGAAGGTCTCGAAGGGCTTGTCGCCGGAAACCGCGCCAACACAGGAAAGGACAACCATGCCTCTTTACGAGCATGTTTTTCTCGCGCGTCAGGATGCGAGCACCCAGCAGGTGGATGAACTGACGGCCCAGATGACGGGGATCGTCGAACAGGGCGGCGGCAAGGTCACCAAGACCGAGAGCTGGGGCGTACGCTCCCTCACCTACCGCATGAACAAGAACCGCAAGGCGCATTTCGTGCTGATGAACATCGACGCACCGTCGGCCGTCGTCACCGAGATCGAGCGCCAGGAGCGGATCAACGAAGACGTCATCCGTTACCTCACCGTGCGCGTCGAAGAGCACGAGGAAGGCCCGTCCGCGATGATGCGCAAGGCCGACCGCGATCGCGAGCGCGATGACCGTGGTGGTGGCTTCCGTGGCGACCGCGAAGGCGGTTTCCGTGGTGACCGCGAGGGTGGCTTCCGTGGCGACCGTGGTCCGCGCCGTCCGCGCGACGAAGAAGCTGCGACCGAGGAGTAAAGAATCATGGCTGATGCTGGTGCCCGCCGTCCGTTTTTCCGTCGTCGCAAGTCCTGCCCGTTCACGGGCGCGAATGCGCCGAAGATCGACTACAAGGATTCCAAGCTGCTGATGCGTTACGTCTCCGAGCGCGGCAAGATCGTGCCGAGCCGCATCACGGCCGTGTCCGCCAAGAAGCAGCGTGAGCTCGCCCGCGCCATCAAGCGCGCGCGCTTCCTCGGCTTGCTGCCCTACGTGATCAGGTAATCGTTTCCGGCCGGCGGCTTACGTCGCCGGCCGCTCATTCTCATAAGGCTTCCGGGTCGTCCGGTCGCCGATGGTTGGGGTTCTCGAAGCAGGACCCCTAACCGCTCGAAGGGGGCGGGACAGCTGATGATCGGGATACTCATTGTTGCACTTGCCGCCGGCGCCGCGTCGGCGCTGATGTTCGCCTCGATCAGTTCGGGCGCGCTGATCTCGTTGCTGCTTTACTTTCTTGCGCCGCTGCCGCTGATGGTGTCGGCACTCGCTTGGGGACCGCTTGCCGCGGCCATCGGCGGCGTCGCTGCCGCATCCGTTCTCGGCGCGATCTTCGGACTTCCCTATTGCATCGCGTTTGCCATGATCGTCGCCGTGCCCGGCTGGTGGCTCGGCCACCTTGCGCTGCTCGGACGGCCGATCGAGAACGCCGCCGGCGACAGCGCCACCGAGCAGCCGCCTACGCTCGAATGGTATCCCGTCGGCCGTATCCTGCTCTGGATCGCAGCCTTCGCCATCATCACCACGACCGCAGCGCTGCTCACGCTCGGCTCGGATGCCGACACAGTCACCGGTGCCTTACGGCGCGGCCTGCTTAAGGTGCTCGGCACCGGCGAAGGGTTGCCCAGCGGTGAGATCGAACGATTGGTCGACGTGCTGGTGATCCTCGCGCCCCTCGCTGCAACGATCCTCGCGATGGTCACGCTGACGCTGAGCCTGTGGCTCGCCGGCAAGATTGCGCAAACCTCGGGGCGGTTGAATCGGCCGTGGCCGGATTTCCGCACCACGGCGCTTCCGGCCGTGACGCTGGTCGCGCTGCTGGCGGCGGTCGGCGTCAGCTTCATCGGCGGCATGCTTGCGCTACTGGCGCAGATCATCACCGCGGCACTCGTAATCGCCTATGCGCTCGTCGGCTTCGCCGTTCTGCACACCTTGACGCTGTCGCTCACCAATCGCGGCTTCTGGCTCGGTGGCATCTATGCGGTCGTCGTCATGTTCGGCTGGCCGATCGTGGCGATGTTCGCGCTCGGCATCGCCGACGCCGTGTTCGGGCTGCGCCAGCGCTATCTGCAGACAAGACCGCCGCCTTTGCCAGCGGCTTGAGATTCGATCCAACCACTTGAACCCGTACTTAGCATCTAAAGGAGAACGAAAATGGAAGTCATTCTGCTCGAACGCGTTGCCAAGCTTGGCCAGATGGGCGAAGTCGTGCGCGTCAAGGACGGGTTCGCCCGCAACTTCTTGCTGAAGCGCGGCAAGGCGCTGCGCGCCACCGAGGCGAACCGCGCCAAGTATGACGGCATGAAGGCCGAGCTCGAGGCCAACAACATCAAGGCCAAGGGCGAAGCCGCCAAGGTTGCCGAGAAGATCGACGGCCGCGACATCGTCATCATCCGCCAGGCCTCCGAGTCCGGCCAGCTGTTCGGCTCGGTCACGGTGCGCGACATCGTCGCCGCGCTGGCGGCCGACGGCGTGACGGTTTCGCGCCCGCAGGTCTGGCTCGACTCGCCGATCAAGGTGATCGGCGCGCAGAAGGTGACGATCGCCGTCCACCCCGAGGTCGAGACCAGCGTCACCGTGACGGTCGCCCGCTCCGCTGAAGAGGCCGAGCGGATCAAGCGCGGCGAGGACATCTCGACCCGCCAGGAAGACCAGGACGCGGCTGCCGAGGCGCTCGCCGCCGCCGGCGAGTTCTTCGATCCGGAAGCCCAGCACGACGAGGAAGCCGCGCCGGCTCCGGCCGCCGAAGAGAAGTAAGCTTCTCGCCATCGTCCAACTGACTAAACGCTACGAAGCCCGGCCTCGATCAGGCCGGGCTTTGGATTCGTGCCGCCGTCTTGTCGTCGAGCATGGCGATCGACGCCAATGCGGTCGCGGTGTGCTTCTCCTTGCCGTCGATCACGCAGAACACGTCGGCTGCAACGACGGCGACCTGACGTCCCGGCTTGATCACGCGCGCCCGGCAGATCAGACGATCGCCCGACGCCGGCGACAGCAGATTCAGCTTGTACTCCGCCGTCAGCGCCGGCTGCCCGCGCGACGTCGCCGCTGCGATCGTGGTGGCGTTGTCGACCAGAAACGCCGTCACTCCGCCGTGAAACAGGCCGTGCTGCTGCAGCAGCTCCGGCCGGCGGTCGACCGCGAGCGTGCAGGTGCCGCGCGACAGCTCGGCCACTTCGGCACCGACAAGACCCATGAAGCCCTGCCGGCCGACATTGTCGCGAATTCGCGCCGCGATCGGTGCAAAGTCTGGATCGGTCTCGCTCATGAAGTCCCTCCTGTTCGCTCCGGCGCACCCGGCGCCACCACCGCGCGGATCGCGCAGGCGATCAGCGTCTCGACCTGTTCGCGCGGATCGCCGGTATGGCGGCCCGACAGCCAGGCGCGGCAGAAGATCTGCGCCGGCCCGATGATCTGGCTGAAGAACAGCACAGCGCTCATCGGCAGCAATTCGCCGCGCGCAAGCAGCGGCGCGCGCCAGCGCTCGATGCCATCGGTGAGCCGCGAATTCTCGGTGCGCTGCGCGCCGCGCACCTCCTCGCCCCACTCGCTGCGCGAAATCTCGAACAGGAAGCGCGCCTCGCGCCGGTTGCTCACGACCCAATCGAGATGGGCGTGGATCAGCCGCGCAACGCCCTCGCCCGCCCCGCAGCTGGCGTCGACCGAGCTGATCATGGCGGCGTGATAGGCCTGCAGGATTTCCAGGAACAGGGTGCCGGCGAGCTCCTTCTTCGAGGTGAAGAAGTGGAAGAAGCTGCCGTTGGACGCGCGGGCGCGGGAGCGGATTTCGGCCACCGTCGCGCCCTCAAACCCGTTGCGGTCGAACACCGCCAGTCCTGCCGCCAGCAGATCTTCGCGCGCCGTGCTCAAGTCGTCCTCTCCTAACTAGATGAACACTCTAGAGTATTGCTCTAACGATGGTCAAACGAATACGCCGGACCTTGGGGCCCGGCGTTGGCGATTACTTCGAGGTCGGGGCTTCCGGCGGGCCGGAGCCTGGCGTCGTGGGCGGAGGTGGCGGCGGCGCCGTCGCAGTCACCGGCGGCGCGGCTGGCGCCGGAGCGGGGGATGCGGCTGCGGCCGGCTCGGATGCGGCAGGCGCAGCCGCCGCGGGTGCCGGTGTGACCTGCGGAACCGGATCGGATCGCACGGCAGCCGGTTCACCGCCGCCATTGCTCTTCGGTGCGTCGACCTTTGCCGTGTCGGGCTCGGCAGCAGGCTTCGCGGTCTTCTCGGCTTCACCCTTGTCATCATGCCTGGTGGATGTCTTGGAATCGTCGCTGGTCGCCGCGCCCTTGGGTGTCTCCTCGGACTTCGGCTCCTCGACGGGCTTGCCGCGACGGCCGTGCTTCTGACGCGACGGCTTGCCCTCGCCCAAGGCCTGCGGCGTCTGGCCGTCGTCCGGCTTCGCGCCCTCCGGCGCCTCGCTCGGGCGGGCCATCCGCTTGCCGCGGTGAACTGGACGTCCTTCGGGATTCAAACCGTCGGTGTCAGGCTTGGCCCCTTCCTTGGCACTTTCCTGCGGCGCTGCATCCTGGTGCCGTCGGCGGGCTGGACGCTCGGACGGCTGCTCCGGAGACTGGTTGGCCTCCTGCCTGCCTTCCCGGCCCTTGGCGCCCTTGGGTTGATCCTTGGCCTGGTAGCGCGGGTCGTTGGCGCCGTTCGAAATCAGATAGGACGCAAGCACGCCGGCCATGTCGCTGGACGTCGTGTAGTGCTGGCGCAGGAATCCCGGCAGCGAACCGGCCGGAACCGACTTCAGCAGGCCGCGCGGGCTCTTGTGGCAAGCAGTGCAGGTGCTTGCGAAGATCTGGGAGGGGCTCTTGCCGGCCTCGAGGTTTTGCGCTTGCGCCGATACGGCTGACAGGCAGCCAGTCAGAAGCGCCACCGTCGCCAGACTGAGGGCTCGGCTCAACATTCCTTAAGTCTCCAGATTCCGGAAAAATCGCCGCCGGCGCCTGATGGATCGGCCGCGGCGGTCACCTTTTAGCCGATTATCGCGCGAATGGAAGCGCAGCCATGACGCATCCACGCAATTGTCACATTTTGGAATATCGGCTTTGACCACAACGCAATAGCGCGATCTAATTCCCTGCCTATCTTGAGGTTGGGGACACATTGGAGTGATTAACTCCGGTGGTGTCGGTGTGCAGCTTGCCGTTCCGTTGGTGTTTCGATGGACCGATTGTTGCGATACTTCTTGGGGCGCTTCATCCGCCGCGGTTCGATCACGTTCACGACCGCAAGCGGCGCTCAGTTCACCTGCGGTGACGGCACGGGCGTACCGGTCGCCGTGCGCTTCATGACGCGAGGAGCGGAACTCCGCATCCTGGTCGATCCCGAACTTTATCTCGGCGAAGCCTTCATGGACGGCACGTTCGTGGTGGAGCAAGGCACCATCGCCGACGTGCTCGCGGTCCTGATGGGTCAGGCAGCCATGCTGCCGAACTTTGCCAGGCTGCAAGCCTGGGTACGCTTCCTCGGACGCCGCGCCCAGCAGATCAATGTACGCGGCCGGTCCAAAAGCAACGTCGCCCGTCATTACGATCTCGACGGCCGCCTCTATTCCCTCTTCCTCGACGCGGACAAGCAATACAGCTGCGCCTATTTCGAGACGCCGGACGCGACGCTGGACGATGCCCAACTCGCCAAGAAGCGTCACCTCGCCGCAAAACTCCTGATCAAGCCCGGGCACCGCATCCTCGACATCGGTTCCGGCTGGGGTGGCCTTGGGCTCTATCTCGCCGAGATGAGCGGCGCCGACGTCACCGGCGTCACGCTGTCGACCGAGCAGCTGCAAATTTCCAACGCCCGGGCGGCGGAGCGGAACCTCGCGCAATCGGCGCGCTTCCTGCTGCAGGACTACCGCGACATTCCCGGGCCGTTCGACCGCATCGTCTCGGTCGGCATGTTCGAGCATGTCGGGGTCGCCTACTATGAAACCTTCTTCGCGCGCTGCGCCGAACTGCTCAGCGACGACGGTGTCATGGTGCTGCACTCGATCGGCCGCTCGACCGGCCCCGACGTCACCAGCCCCTGGATCCGGAAATACATCTTCCCCGGCGGCTACATTCCGGCGCTGTCCGAGGTCATGCCGGCGATCGAGAAGGCCGGATTGCTGATCTGCGACATGGAAATCCTTCGCCTGCACTATGCCGAGACGCTGAAGGCGTGGCGCGAGCGCTTCATGGCGCGACGCGAGGAGGCCGTGCGGCTCTACGACGAGACCTTTGCCCGAATGTGGGAATTCTACCTGGCCGCCTCGGAGATGTCGTTCCGCGTGCAGAACATGATGAACTTCCAGCTCCAGCTCACCAAGCGCCAAGGCATCGTCCCGATAACGCGCGACTATATCGGCGGCGAAGAAGCCCGCCTGCGGCTGAAGGAGGCCGGTGCGGCCAAGCCCCGGCTGCAACTGGCCGGCGAATAGGTCCGAAGGAACGGGTGCTGCTAGTTGCGCAGGCTGTAGGCCGATCCGCAATGGCCAAAGGTCGGCGCCGGACGCGCCAGATGGGCCGCGGCGGCCGAAATCAAGCTGGCATCGCAGGGAACGTTGCGGACCTCCGGACGCGCCGCCTGCTCCATGGCATCGACAAGCGTCGCCAGCCAGCGGCGGTCCATGCCATCTGCCCGGCCAAGCCTTGATCGCGCTGTCTGAAACTCTCGAGCCATCGCCGCCGTATCTTGCCTGAGCGAAGACAACCCGGAATCCGCCGGGTCGTTCCCGCGAACCTGCCGCAAAGAAAGTGCGGCGCATGTGATCTACTTCACAGAGGTCTGTCCCGGGCTGTCGTAGTGGTCCGGAATGACCCGAGAAACACACCAGACGATGTTGGACCCGCAGCGCGATATCGCGACCGACTACGCCCTGATCGCCACTGGCGTGGTGGCCGCCTTGATCGCGCTGGCCTTCCTCATCCTGATCTGAGAAATCGACGCCAACAGCCGCCTCGCCTCTCCATGGGTCCGCTCGCCTGGCAAAAGGTTCAGGCTGCGTCCAATTTTTGCCAACGACCGTGCTGATCGGCCGGCTCCCGCCCGGTTTCGGACAAAACCCCAGTCAAGCGGAATGCATCCGGCTGTTTCGGATTCACACCTCGCGTTGTGTGAATCGTGCATAAGAAACATCCGTCCTTTCGCTTCGTGCCGGGCTGGCGCTTCATCGCCGCCCCACAGCCGAAAATCTCAGTAACGACGAAATCAGAAGAATAAGCTCGTCCATGGCCTTGATTGATTCGAACGTCCACAAGCTCGCGCCCGACGCCGCATCCCCGGCCTACCGAAGTGCGCCGCACAACATCGAAGCGGAACAAGGCCTGCTGGGCGCGATCCTGGTCAACAACGACGCCTTCTACCGGGTCTCCGATTTCCTGGAGCCGAAGCACTTCTTCGAAACCATCCATCAGCAAATCTATGAAACCGCCGGAAGCCTGATCCGGATGGGCAAGGTCGCGAACCCCGTGACCTTGAAGACGTTCCTGCCGGCCGAGCTCGACATCGGCGGCATGACGGTCGGTCAATACCTCGCCCGGCTTGCCGCCGAAGCAACCACCATCATCAACGCCCAGGACTACGGACGCACCGTTTACGATCTCAGCCTGCGCCGCAACCTGATCCAGATTGGCGAGGACATCGTCAACGTCGCCTACGACGCGCCGGTCGACTTCGCGCCGCGCGCCCAGATCGAGGATGCCGAGCGGCAGCTCTACAGCCTTGCTGAAACCGGCCGCTATGACGGCGGCTTCCAGCGCTTCGCACAGGCACTGACGATCGCCGTCGACATGGCGGCGAAGGCGTTCCAGCGCGACGGCAAGCTTTCGGGCATCTCGACGGGTCTGCGCGACCTCGACGCCAAGATGGGCGGCCTGCAGCCGTCCGACCTCATCATCCTCGCCGGCCGTCCCGGCATGGGCAAGACATCGCTCGCCACCAACATCGCCTACAACATCGCCAAAGCCTATGTGCCGGAAGTCCAGGCGGACGGCACCACCAAGGCAGTCAATGGCGGCTGTGTCGGCTTCTTCTCCTGCGAAATGAGCGGCGAACAGCTCGCCACGCGTATTCTCGCCGAGCGCACCGGCATTCCCTCGAGCTCGATCCGTCGCGGCGGCATCTCCGAGCTCGATTTCGAGAAGATCCGCGACTGTTCGATCGAGCTGCAATCGCTGCCCTTCTACGTCGACGAGACCGGCGGTCTCTCGATCTCGCAGCTCACCGCGCGGGCGCGACGGCTCAAGCGCCAGAAGGGTCTCGACCTGATCGTGATCGACTACATCCAGCTGCTGCAGGGCTCGGGCAAACGCGGCAACGACAACCGCGTGCAGGAAATCACCGAGATCACCACCAACCTGAAGGCGCTGGCCAAGGAACTGAACGTTCCGATCATCGCGCTGTCGCAGCTGTCGCGTCAGGTCGAAAACCGCGACGACAAGCGGCCGCAGCTGTCCGACCTGCGTGAATCCGGCTCGATTGAGCAGGACGCCGACGTCGTGATCTTCGTCTATCGCGAGGAATACTACCTCGCCAACAAGGAGCCGCGCGCGGGCACGCCGGAATATGAGAAGTGGCAGATGGACATGGACCTCGCCCACGGCAAGGCCGAAGTCATCATCGGCAAGCAGCGCCATGGCCCGACCGGCACGGTCGATCTGCACTTCGAGGCCAGCGTCACGCGCTTCGGCGACCTCGCACCCGATGGTCAGGTTCCGGATCACGGCCACTGAGATCCGGACTCGGTTGAACGACGCAAGGCACCCGCGTAAAACTGAGCCATGAACATCGTGACTGACGCGAAATCGCAGCTGACACCCGATGCCAGTTTGCTGGCGGCCCACCCGACCGCCAGCGGTATCCTCACCATCGACCTCGACGCCATCATCGCCAACTGGCGCAAGCTCGAGAAGACCGCGGTGCCGGCCGAGTGCGCCGCCGTGGTCAAGGCCAACGCCTATGGCTGCGGCGCCGAGCAGGTTGCGCGGGCGCTGGCCAAGGCCGGCTGCAAGACCTTCTTCGTCGCCAGCGTCGAGGAGGCCGCCGCGGTGCGCGCGGCCGCTCCCGAGGCGACGGTGTATTCGCTCGGCGGCTTCTTCCAGAACACCGGCGACGCCTACGCCAGGATCGACTGCAAGCCGGTGATCGGCGATCTCAACGAGCTCGCCGAATGGGACGTGTTCTGCCGCCGCTCCGGCTGGTCCGGCGGCGCCGCCATCCATATCGACACCGGCATGAACCGGCTGGGGCTCACGGTCAGCGAGGCGCAGGGCATCATCCCGCGGATCAACGCCGGCGACCACGGCATCACGCTGGTCATGAGCCACCTCGCCTCCGCCGAATTGCTCAACAATCCTGCCAACGCCAAGCAGCTCGCGAGCTTCCGCGAGATCGCGAGCCTGTTCACCGGCGTGCCGGCCTCGCTGGCGAATTCTTCCGGCGTGTTTCTCGGCGCGCAATTCCAGTTCGAGATGGTGCGGCCGGGCTGTGCGCTCTATGGCGTCAATCCGACGCCGGAGGCCGACAACCCGATGCAGCAGGTGGTCGACCTCAAGGCGCGCATCGTGCAGATCCGCAACATCGACCGCGGCGAGACCGTCGGCTATGGCGGCACCTGGACCGCGCGCCGGCCGACCCGGCTTGCGATCGTCGCCGCCGGCTATGCCGACGGCTATTTCCGCGCCGCCAGCGCCAATGACGGCACCCGCGGCGCCGAGGTCGTGGTCGCCGGCAAGCGCTGCCCGATCGCCGGCCGCGTCTCGATGGACCTGATCGCGGTCGATGTCACCGACCTCGACAAGAATGCCGTGCGGCGCGGCCACATGGTGACGCTAATCGGCGAAGGCATCACGGTCGACGAGGTCGCGCATCATTTCGGCACCATCGGCTACGAGGTGCTGACCAGCCTCGGCCGCCGCTTCGTGCGCATCTACAAGGGCGGCGATGCCGTCGCCGCGAGAAGCGACGCGGACACCGAGACGAGCGAGCCGGCTGCCACGCCCGCTGCGCCGCCAGCCTTGCCAACAGCAGCGCCCGCTGCGCCGCCGCCACTGCCGGCCGCCGAGCCAACAGCGACGTCCACCTGACATGATCAAGGTTCGCGATTGCCGGTGCGCATGAAGATCGCGACCTTCAACATCAACAACGTCAACCGCCGCCTGCCCAACCTGTTGCGCTGGCTCAAGACCGCCAAGCCCGACACCGTCAGCCTGCAGGAGCTGAAGGCCAGCGACGCCGAATTTCCCGCGGCCGCGCTCGAGCGGGCCGGCTACGGCGCGGTGTGGCAGGGACAGAAGACCTGGAACGGCGTCGCCATCCTCGCGCGCAAGGCCGAGCCGGTGCTGATCCGCACCGCCCTGCCCGGCGATGCCGGCGATCACGAAGCACGCTACATCGAAGCCGCGGTGCGCGGCATCGTCGTCACCAGCCTCTATCTGCCGAACGGCAATCCGCAGCCCGGGCCGAAATTCGATTACAAGCTCGCCTGGTTCAAGCGGCTGCGCGCCCATGCCGCCAAGCTGCTCAAAGAGGACGTCCCGGTGGTGCTCGCCGGCGACTACAATGTCGCGCCGACGCCGTTCGACATCTACCCAACGCACTCCTGGGACAAGGATGCGCTGATCCAGCCGAAGAGTCGCGCCGCCTTCAAGGCGCTGGTCGATCAGGGCTGGTGCGATGCGATCCGCACCCTGCATCCGGACGATCAGATGTTCACCTTCTGGGACTACAAGCGCCAGCGCTGGCCACGCGATGCAGGCCTGCGGCTCGATCATCTCCTGCTCAGCCCCGCAGTGGCGCCGCGGCTCGTGAAAGCCGGCGTCGACCGCACCATCCGCGGCGAAGACGGCGCCAGCGATCACGCGCCGGCGTGGGTGGTGCTGAGGTGATGCACCGGCATCACGCCTCGTGACAATCGGCATGATGGTGGTCGCGACGTGGATCGGATGATGCCGCACACACCGCCGTCGTCCCGGCGCAGGCCGGGACCCATAACCACAGAATTGGCTTGGTAGGGAAAGCTGTGGCCCCAGCGTCGTGCAACAATCGCCTTCGGTGGCTATGGGTCCCGGCCTGCGCCGGGACGACATCGAGTTTGTTGCGCGAGCTGCGGGGGCTTGCGCGATCGGGCAACTCAGAGGTATGGGGCGATCACACCTCACCGGAGCGCGCAGGTGGGCTTCCTCTTCGTCCTCATCGTCGGCCTGGTCGCCGGCACCATTTCCGGCATCGTCGGCACCGGCTCGTCGATCATGCTGATGCCGGTGCTGGTCTATCAGTACGGACCGAAGCAGGCGGTGCCGATCATGGCCGTCGCCGCGGTGATGGCCAATCTGTCGCGCATCCTCGCCTGGTGGCGCGAGGTCGACTGGCGTGCCTGCATCGCCTACTCGATCACCGGCATTCCGGCCGCCGCGCTCGGCGCGCGCACCCTGCTCGCGCTGCCTTCGCACGCTGTCGATATCGCGATCGGCGTATTCCTGATCGCGATGGTGCCGGTGCGGCACTGGCTGGCACGGCACAGGCTGAAGGCCAATCTCTGGCATCTCGCAATCGGCGGCGCGCTCATCGGCTACCTCACCGGCATCGTGGCTTCGACCGGCCCGCTCAGCGTGCCGCTGTTCCTGTTCTACGGTCTCAGCAAGGGCGCGTTCCTCGCCACCGAGGCGGCGAGCTCGCTCGGGCTCTATGTCAGCAAGTCGGTGACGTTCGAGCGTTTCGGCGCGCTGACGCCGGACATCGCACTGAAGGGCCTGATCGCCGGCGCCTCGCTGATGGCCGGCGCCTTCATCGCCAAGCGCTTCGTGCTGCAGCTGAAGCCGGAGTCGTTCCGCCTGATCATGGACGGCATCATGCTGGCGGCGGGCACGGCGTTGCTGTGGTCTGCAATGACGCAGTAAAATTCCGGCATCGACTGCGTGAGACCAGGCCTTGGGCAAACGGATTTCACCGTGACGAACACCAAACATCCTCCCGATGATGTCGTAATTCTACGGGGCTTTGCGCATCGGGTGGCGTGTACCCCGAAAGAGTTTTGTTGAGCGCTCACCTTCCGTTGTTATCCGGATTGCCACCGTCCAGCCACTGCGTTTATGACAATCTCATTACTTGCACTTGATCGTTTGCGGAAAAGAACTTTGCTCCAGCAGGCATCACGGGGTTGATCGACGGCCCGGATGCGAGTCCCGAGAGTTCAGGCGACAAGAGTCAGCGACAGATGGCGTGCAGATCGGGCGCACAGCCCGGCGCCTGATGTCGCCGATGTCGGCCTGACGAATTCGGGATCGCAAGTCGAAGCATTTGGAGTCGCGGGTCGTCAAAGCCCACGACAGGCGGGAAAGGCAGGCGCGCGATGCGCAAGATGATGATCACGACTGCGGCGATTGTGACGTTCGCCGTTGCCGGCTCGGCGTTGTGGCCGACGGCAAGGCCCGATGTCGCGCAGTTCGGCGACAGCGTCTACGAGACGATCTGGGTCTGGCGCATTCCGGTCTACGCGAACAATCCGTCGTGGCGGGTTCGCTGGAGCTGGAGCGATCCGTTGCGCGCGCAGGCGAGATGCTGCCGGGCTCTGCCGACGAGTCTGACGCCGCGCGAGAATCCGCCGCTGCTGCTGTCGAGGCGGGACCTCCACGTTTGACCGCGCGTACAATCAAGAGCAGTTCCCTTGCGCGAAGCGCATTTGATTCAAATTCGCGCTGTAGTTGAACTTACTTTTTATCCTTAACCAGAAACCTGATCTTTGATTTACATCTGCAAGATGCGGTTTACCTTGTCTCCGCGAGCACAGCGGATTCAGGGACAACAAAAACATGCGCCAACCAAGCCTCACCCTGTGGTTGACCGTTGTTCTGGCGACACAGGGTTTGAGCGTCGCGGCAGACGATACAAGACCGGGACAACCGGGTGCCGTTGCCGCTGCTGACCGCGTTGCATGTTCCCAGCAGCCGAAAAGCGAGGAACCGTCCGATCCGTCGTCGACCTCGGCAATTCCCCACGCCGAAAAATTCGTCGCGCGGGAACATTTCAAGGAGGACATCGCCTCGAGCGCGCCGGTCAGGATTTCCTGGTTAGGCGCGACGTTCGCGCAGCGCTTCACGAACAAGGTCGAGGACGATAGCGGCGGCGCATCGTTGCAGACCTTCATCCTGAGCGCAGCCTCGAGCGACAAGGAGATCCTCGCCAAGCTCGGTCAGAGCCACGAGAGCAGGCTGGCCGACGTCTGGTGCGCGTTGAGGCGACAGTCCAGCGGCAGCAACGGCCCGCTGGAAGTCAACGCCAAGCCGAACGTGTTCTACGTCCGCGACAGCGCCGGAGAGCTTGGCGCCGTCGACGTGCTGTGGGGCGGCGTCGGCTGGGAAATCGGTGCAAGCCCGGTCGGCGACAAGCCGCGCTGGCCGGGCGGAACGCGGGTGTTCTCGCGCTGAGCCGGCCCCGCCATCTGGCGCTCCGTCTTCGATGGATCGTGCGCGGCGGCCGAACCGTGCTATGCATCGTGCGCGATAGCGCGACTCACCTGCTCCATGGCCAAATCCACCCTCTCCTTCGTCTGCCAGAACTGCGGCGCGGCGTATAATCGCTGGCAGGGCAAGTGCGACTCCTGCGGCGAGTGGAACACGCTGGCCGAGGAAGACACCACAGGCTCGGTGCCGGTCTCGATCCGCAGCAAGCGCAAGGGGCGGACGTTTGCGCTGGAATCGCTGTCCGGCAAGACCCAGGACGCGCCGCGGCTGTCCTCCGGGATGGCCGAGCTCGACCGCGTCACCGGCGGCGGCTTCGTCCGCGGCTCGGTGCTGCTGGTCGGCGGCGATCCCGGCATCGGAAAATCGACGCTGCTGACCCAGGCGACCAGCATGATGGCGCGCGCCGGCCACCGCGCGGTCTATATCTCCGGCGAAGAGGCGGTCGCCCAGGTGCGGCTGCGCGCCGAACGGCTCGGGCTCGCGGACGCGCCGGTGCAGTTGGCTTCGGAAACCTCGGTCGAGGACATCGTCGCGACGCTGTCGGAAGGCGCAGTGCCGCGCCTGATCGTGATCGACTCGATCCAGACCATGTGGACCGACACGGTGGAATCGGCGCCCGGCACGGTGACCCAGGTCCGCGCCTCGGCGCAGGCCCTCATTCGCTTTGCCAAAAAGACCGGCGCGGCGATCATCCTGGTCGGCCATGTGACAAAGGACGGCCAGATCGCCGGCCCCCGCGTGGTCGAGCACATGGTCGATGCGGTGCTGTCGTTCGAGGGCGAAGGCTCGCAGCAGTTCCGCATCCTGCGCTCGGTGAAGAACCGTTTTGGCGCGACCGACGAGATCGGCGTGTTCGAGATGACCGGGCTCGGCCTGCGCGAGGTCACCAACCCCTCGGAATTGTTCCTCTCGGAGCGCGAGCTCGGCAGCCCCGGCACGGCGGTGTTCGCCGGCATCGAGGGCACCCGTCCGGTGCTGGTCGAGTTGCAGGCGCTGGTGGCACCGACCTCGCTCGGCACGCCGCGCCGCGCCGTGGTCGGCTGGGACCCGAGCCGGCTATCGATGGTGCTCGCGGTGCTCGAAGCGCATTGCGGCGTCAAATTGTCCGGACATGACGTCTATCTCAACGTCGCCGGCGGCCTGCGCATCCAGGAACCGGCCGCGGACCTTGCCGCGGCGGCCGCGCTGGTCTCCTCGCTGGTGAATGCGCCGTTGCCGACGGATGCAGTCTATTTCGGCGAGATTTCGCTATCGGGCGCGATCCGCCCGGTGGCGCAGACCCCGGCCCGGCTCAAGGAGGCCCTCAAGCTCGGCTTCGCCCGCGCCATCCTGCCCGAATCGGCCCGCGGCGAAAGCGGCGGCGATTCAGGGCTCACCCTCAACAGCGTCAGCAATCTCACCACGCTGGTCGCCGAAATTGCGGCACGCGGCACGCCCCGGGGCGGCCGGCGCGACCAGGGCGGCTCCGGAGGCCCTGATGCGGCTGAGAAAAATGCCACACCGGCCCGATTCCGTCGCGAGACCAGCTAAAGCGGGCGTGACGTATCAGCCCCCCGCCGCTATACATCCGCCGCGCGGGACAGGTGGCGCTCTGGCCTTGCCGGATGCCCCCAATGCGCCTCAGTTAGGACGGCACCGACTTTGCCGATTCGCGAGAGCCCTTAGCAGCGTAAGCCCTTAACAACGTAAGCCCTTAACAGCGTACCGAAACGTACCAGCGGACCTGACCAGCCGATGCCCATAACGATACTTGATCTCGTCCTGCTCGGCGTGATGCTGATTTCGGGCCTGCTCGCGATGGTGCGCGGCTTCATGCGCGAGATCCTGTCGATCGCGGCCTGGGGCGCCGCCGCGCTGGTCACGCTGTATGCGTTCTCGAAGCTTCTGCCGACCGCCAAGACCTACTTCAACAACGACACGGTCGCGGCCGTGGTCGTGGTGGCCGGTGTGTTCATCGGCACGCTGATCGTGGTCTCGATCGTCACGGTGCGGATCTCGGACATGATCCTGGATTCCCGGATCGGCGCGCTCGACCGCACCCTCGGCTTCCTGTTCGGGCTCGCCCGCGGCCTCCTGATCGTGGTCGTGGCGTTCATGTTCTTCACCTGGCTGGTTCCGGACAAGCAGCGGCCCGATTGGGTGACCGGGGCGAAGTCCCGCGTAGTGCTGCAGGGAACCGGGGATTGGCTGATGTCGCTCTTGCCTGACGACCCCGAGAACACCATCTTAAAGAAGTTCAAGAAGAATAAGCCAGACGACGATTCTGCGGCCGATACCAATGATCAGGCGACGCCGGCGTCGGGCGATGGCTATAGCAAACCTGCGCGTGACAGCTTGAAGAAGCTGATCGAGAAACCCGCGGGCCGATAAACTATTTGGGCCCTTACGAGAGGCGATGAACGAGATGCAGACCCCTTCGGATCATACCGACCAAATGGATCTCGACCTCGGCCCGATCGAACTGCAAGACCCTCTCAGATATCACCCCGATCTCGATGGCGACACGCTCCGCGAGGAATGCGGCGTGTTCGGCGTCTTCGGCCATCCCGAGGCCGCCGCGATCACCGCGCTCGGCCTGCACGCCCTGCAACACCGCGGCCAGGAAGCCGCCGGCATCGTCTCCTTCGACGGTAGCCGCTTCCACAGTGAACGCCGCCTCGGCCTGGTCGGCGACGCCTTTTCCCGCCGCGAGGTGATCGAGCGCCTGCCCGGCAACGCCGCGGTCGGCCATGTCCGCTACTCCACCACCGGCGGCACCATCCTGCGCAACGTGCAGCCGCTGTTCGCCGAGCTCAGCGCAGGCGGGTTCGCGGTCGGCCACAACGGCAACCTCACCAACGGCCTGACCCTGCGCCGCGAGCTGGTCAAGGGCGGCGCCATGATGCAGTCGACCACCGACACCGAGGTGATCCTCCATCTCGTGGCGCAGTCCAAGCGCACCCGCTTCATCGATCGCTTCATCGAGGCGCTGCGCACCATCGAGGGCGCCTATGCGCTGGTCGCGTTGACCAACAAGAAGCTAGTCGGCGCGCGCGACCCGCTCGGCATCCGCCCGCTGGTGCTCGGCGATCTCGACGGCCGTCCGATCCTGACCTCGGAGACCTGCGCGCTCGACATGATCGGCGCGAAATACGTCCGCGACATCGAGCCCGGCGAGATCATCGTGTTCGACGAGCGAGGGGCGCACAGCCACAAGCCGTTCCCGCCGAAGCCGGCCCGACCCTGCATCTTCGAATACATCTATTTCGCTCGGCCGGATTCGATCGTCGGCGGACGCTCGGTCTACGACGTGCGCAAGGCGTTCGGCGCCCAGCTGGCGCGCGAGAGCCACCCCGAGGTCGACGTCGTGGTGCCGGTGCCGGATTCCGGCGTGCCCGCCGCGGTCGGCTACAGCCAGTATTCCGGCGTGCCGTTCGAGCTCGGCATCATCCGCAACCACTATGTCGGCCGCACCTTCATCCAGCCGACCCAGAGCGTGCGCGAGCTCGGCGTGCGCATGAAGCATTCGGCCAACCGCGCCGCGATCGAGGGCAAGCGCATCATCCTGATCGACGACAGTCTCGTGCGCGGCACCACCTCGAAGAAGATCGTGCGCATGATGCGCGACGCCGGCGCCCGCGAGGTGCATTTCCGCCTCGCCTCGCCGCCGATCCTCTATCCCGACTATTACGGCATCGACCTGCCGGACCGCGGCGGCCTGCTCGCCGCCACCCATTCGCTCGAGGAGATGCGCGACATCATCGGCGCCGACTCGCTCGCCTTCCTGTCGATCGACGGCATGTACCGCGCGATGGGCTATGAGGGGCGCGACCCGGCCAATCCGAGATTCGCCGACCATTGCTTCACCGGCGCCTACCCGACCCACCTCACCGATCAGAGCGAAACCGAAGCCCCGCCGCGCCAGCTCTCGCTGCTGGCGGAGGCGAGCTGACGCGAAGCGTCATCCCGGGGCGCGCGAAGCGCGAACCCGGGATCTCGACGTTGATTTGCGATGGGGCCTCGAAGCTCTGGATTCCGGGTCTGGCCCTTCGGCCATCCCGGAATGACCCCGCTTTCCGTCATGGCCGGGCTTGTCCCGGCCATCGACGTCTGTAATACCCGCCGCGAAGACGTGGATGCCCGGCAGAAGGCCGGGCACGACGAAGAGATCGGCTCATGACAACACCCCTCGCCTCCCGTATCGCCCTCGTGACCGGCGCCTCGCGCGGCATCGGCTTTGCGACCGCGGTCGCACTGGCCAAGGCCGGCGCGCATGTCGTGGCGGTGGCGCGCACGCAAGGCGGGCTGGAAGAGCTCGACGACGAGATCTGCAAGGCAGGCGGCAGCGCCACCCTGGTGCCGCTCTCGCTCACCGATTACGACGGCATCGCGCGGCTCGGCCTCGCGCTGCATGAGCGCCACGGCAAGCTCGATATCCTGGTCGGCAATGCCGGCACCGCAGGGCCGTCGTCGCCGCTCGGCCATATCGAGCTGAAGCCATGGAACGACGTGTTCGCGATCAACGTCACCGCCAACTTCCAGCTGATCCGCTGCATGGACCCGCTGCTGCGCCAATCCGACGCCGGCCGCGCGGTGTTCGTGACGTCGGGCGTCGCCCACAAGGCCAACGCCTATCTCGGCCCCTATGCGGCCTCGAAGGCCGCGCTGGAGGCACTGGTGCGCTCCTGGGCCAACGAGACCGCCAACACGGCGCTGCGCGTCAATCTGTTCAGCCCCGGTCCGATCCGCACCCGGATGCGGGCGCAGGTGTTTCCCGGCGAAGACCCGATGACGCTGGATACGCCCGACATGGCCGCCGAATTCATCGTGCCGATGTGTTCGCCCGCGTGGACCGAGACCGGCAAGCTCTACGACTACAAGGCGCGCACGCTGCGAACCTTCCAGCCGCCAGTGTAGGTCGCTTCGCTCGCGACAAATGAAGGCCCGTAGCCCGGATGGAGCGAAGCGTAATCCGGGACGGCTTCTCCGCGGAGAGACTTTTCCCGGACTTCGCTTCGCTCCATCCGGCTACGCAACCGCCGCGCAATGGCGGCTGGGTGATTGACACCCTCCCCGCCCCACGATTGACTACGCTCCCAGCGGGACCACCGCCAAGAAAAATCTCGGGAGGCAACCAATGACGCCGACGTTCAATCGCGCGCGCTCCATTCTGTCCGGATTGTTTCTCTCCGCCTGCATCGCATCATCAGCCCTCTTCGCTACACCAACCCCCGCGAAAGCTGGCGACATCCCGACCTTCACCGTGGATGCATCATGGCCAAAGCCGCTGCCGAACAACTGGATCCTCGGCCAGGTCGGCGGCATCACGGTGGATTGGCAGGGCCACATCTGGATGATTCACCGGCCGCGCTCGCTGACCGACGACGAGAAGGGCGCGAGCCTCAATCCGCCGCGCTCGAAATGCTGCATCTCGGCGCCGCCGGTGCTCGAATTCGACGCTGACGGCAATCTGCTGCGGTCCTGGGGCGGTCCGGGTGACGGCTACGAGTGGGTTGGCCGCGAGCACGGCATCGAGGTCGACGAGCGCGGCTTCGTCTGGATCGGCGGCAACGCCGACAATGACAATGCGATCCTCAAGTTCACCCTCGACGGCAAGTTCGTCTCGCAGATCGGCTCGATCGCACCGAGCAAGGGCAGCAACGACACCACCCAGCTCGGCAAGCCCGCCGAGACCGCGATCGACAAGGAGGCCAACGAGATCTACGTCGCCGACGGTTACGGCAATCGGCGCGTCATCGTGTTCGATGCCACCACCGGCGCCTACAAGCGGCATTGGGGCGCCTATGGCAACAAGCCCGACGACGCCAAGCAGCCGCCCTACGATCCGAAGGCGCAGGTCGCGCAGCAGTTCGGTAATCCCGTGCACTGCGTGAAGATCGCCAATGACGGACTGGTCTATGTCTGCGACCGCATCAACAACCGCATCCAGGTGTTCAGGAAGGACGGCAGCTTCGTGAAGGAGTTCTTCTTCGAGAAGAGCACGCTCGGCAACGGCGCGGTGTGGGATATCGCGCTGTGGCCCGATCCCAAGCAGACCTACCTGCTCTCCGCCGACGGCGAGAACAACGAGATCCGCATCATCAGGCGTGACGACGGCGCGGTGGTCGGCAGCTTCGGCCGCAACGGCCGCAACGCCGGGCAATTCCACTGGGTGCACGCGCTCGCGGTCGACGCCGGGGGCAACGTCTATACCGCCGAGGTCGACACCGGAAAGCGGATCCAGAAATTCAAGCTGACCTCCGACGCGCTCAAGTAAGGATTTCACCGGATGACGCTTCGACGCAGGCCCACCCGGCTTTAGGCGGATTGCCGCGTCCCCCGGGAAAGGGTAAGCGGGAACTTGAGCGACCGGCAAAAAGGCTCCGCAAGAGGGCTGTCCGGGCTTTAGACAGCGGAGGGAATTTCATGACAACGACGTTTGCGCGGCGCTGCGCCGCGCTTCTTGCTTGCGCCGCACTCGGCCTTTCAACTTCTGCGTTCGCGCAGGACAAGACCGTCAAGATCGGCGTGCTGAACGATATGTCGAGCCTCTATGCCGACATCGGCGGCCCGAACTCGGTGGTCGCGATCAAGATGGCCGTCGAGGATTCCGGCCTGCTCAAAAAGGGCTGGAAGATCGACGTCCTCAGTGGCGACCACCAGAACAAGCCCGACGTCGGCGTCAACATCGCTCGGCAATGGGTCGACAACGAGAAGGTCGATGCGATCGCCGACACGCCGAACTCCGGCGTGGCGCTTGCAGTCAACAATCTCGTCAAGGAGAAGAACATCGTCCTGCTGAATTCGGGCGCGGCGACCGCCGACCTCACCGGCAAGGCCTGCACGCCGAACACGATTTCATATACCTACGATACCTACATGCTGGCCAACGGCACCGGCAAGGCACTGACGAAGGCCGGCGGCGACACCTGGTTCTTCCTGACGGCCGACTATGCATTCGGCCACGCGCTTGAGCGCGACACCACCGCGGTCGTCAACGCCAATGGCGGCAAGGTGCTCGGAAGCGTCAAGCATCCGATCAACACCGCCGATTTCTCCTCGTTCCTGCTGCAGGCACAATCGTCCAAGGCCAAGGTGGTCGGCCTCGCCAATGCCGGCGGCGACACCACCAACGCTATCAAGCAGGCGGCTGAATTCGGCATCGTTTCCGGCGGCCAAAAGCTCGCGGCGCTGCTGCTGTTCATCAACGACGTGCATTCGCTCGGGTTGAAGACCGCGCAAGGCCTGACGTTCACGGAATCCTTCTATTGGGACATGAACGACCAGACCCGCGCCTGGTCGAAGCGGTTCTCCGCCCTCGCCAGCAAGAATGCGATGCCGTCGATGACCCAGGCCGGCAACTACGCGATGGTGCTGCACTATCTCAAGGCGATGGAAGCGCTCGGCGGCAATCCGCATGACGGTGCCAAGGTCGTCGCCAAAATGAAGGAATTGCCGACCGACGATCCGCTGTTCGGCAAGGGCCCGCTGCGCGCCGACGGCCGGCGCCTGATTCCGGCCTATCTGTTCGAGGTGAAGAAGCCCGAAGAGTCCAAGTATCCCTGGGACTATTACAAGCTGATCGCCACGATCGCGCCGGAAGACGCCGCGAAGCCGCTTGAGGCCAGCGACTGTCCGCTGCTGAAGAAGTGACCGCGTAGCGGTCATTCCGGGGCGCGCAACGCGCGAACCTCAGATGCGCAATTTGCGCATCTGAGGATCTCGAGATTCCGGGTTCGATGCTGCGCATCGCCCCGGAATGACTTTTTGCACCTTCTTATTTCGCCGCCGACTTCGCCTTGACGGGCGGCGGCAACGATGCCCATTCCCTGTCGGCGCGCGGGCCGCCGACGTCGCCGGTCAGGCCGACGAGCTGGCCCGGCTGCACGTCCAGCGTCTGCGTCCAGGTCTGGGTCTGGCACAGCAGCTTGAGCAGACATCCCTTGAGCTTCAGCCGGTCGGATTTGTCGCGCCACAGCGAGACCGCATAGGACTTGCCGTCCTCGGCGTTGTAGATGTCGCCGTCGAACCTGCCCTCCGGCGTCAGCTTCAATCCGAGGATCAGCTGATGGCCGAGCAGCGCACGCGTCCGCTTGTCGGGATCGGGATTGAAGCTATCGCGGAACGGCTGGTCGTGTGAATCGAGCGGATCCTTCATCCACACGATGAAGCCGCAGACGCGGTCACGCGCGGTGCCGCAGCGCTCGAGACGGATGCGTGCGCGGCCGTCTTCGGTCAGCCAGGTGCCGCTGGGATCGACCGGGGCGATCGTCTCGGCGCGGCCGGTCGAGCTCATCAGCAAGGCAGCGACGAGGCTGCGCAGGAACATGCGAACCAGAAAGTTCATGGTAAAGGACCTTTCAGTGTCGGGATGGTTTGCGGACGCGCGCGGCGCGCCTCACTTCAATTGCGCCATGAAGGCATCGGCACCCTTGTCGATGCCGGCGGTGGCCGCGGCGAGATCGCCGACGCTGGCCTTGATGTCGTAGGCGTTGGGATACTGCCTGCTGACATAGGCGCCGAGCAGGCGCGAGGTCGAGCTGTCGAACATCTCGACGGCATAGATCACCGAGCCGGTCATCGTACCCTCGCCGTCGCGCGCGGCCTGCACGCCGTTATAGACCGCGCCCGCTAGATCGAAACGCGACAGCGTGCCGAGCACCGGCGTGTTGGCGACCGCGCCGGTCAGCGTCAGCCGCAGGCGGAACGTGTTCGGCCCGCGCGCATTCACCAGCGTGAAGCGGCCGCGCAGCTTGTCGGCGAAGCGGGTTTGCATATAGGCGGCGAGCGTCTGCTTGTCCTTCTCGGATATGTCGCCGAACTGACGATCCGCGCCGCGATAGATCACGACCGGATCGATCATCACTTTGTTGTAGCTCCGCCAGTCGACCGGCGGCGCATAGCGATACGGCACACGTCCCGAAGAATCGGACGTGTCCAGCGTCATGTAGGCCGACGATGCCACATCCGAATAGGCCACCGGCGTGACGGCGGCACATCCTGCTGCGAGGACGCAAAGCGCCATCGCTCCCAGACCGCGCGCGGCGATCGAGCTCTCCATTCCAATCTCCTCATCCGACCCTAAAGCGGAAGAGCAGCTCGGCCGCAGCCGCGTCCGGGGCTGAAAGTACGGCTGCGGCCGTCACTGCCGACCTGGCTCGCCGTCGCGGCGCCGCCAGATCTTGCCTCAGTGCGATCAACTATAAAACCGACCAGTTGGTTTGTAAAGTTGCAATCGCAGGAACGCGCCGGCAAAATGCGGTGGTCGAAATGTCGTGTTAGCTGGCGAGGCCCCTTCGCGAATGGCGGCCGCGCGTTGTCACAAACCCGCGACATCTCGTGTGGTACGGCAGAAATCGCCGGGGGATTTCAGGGGCCCGGTGCCGATCCAACGCCGCCAAGCGATCCATATTCCGCTTGGGCGGCGTTGTGCTTTCGGCAGCGCCGGAATTCAGCTGCGCTTGCGAACCGATGCGAGCTTTTCCGCGCGCGCACCGGCCGGAGGCGAAGATGCCGTGCGCACAGCCGTCGTCTTGGCTGGCTTTGCTGCCTCCGTCGCGCCCTGCTCCATCGCGGTCCACTTGCTGTCGTCGAGCAAGCGCTCGAACAGGCGATCGCGCTCCGCCTCGGTCAGCGACAACATGCCGAACAACGAACTCAACAGCAGCCCCCGCGCCGCGGCCCAGCGCAGCAGCGCGAGATCGGGATCCCTCGCCTCGGCCTTCATCAGCGCGACCTTTTTGATGTCGACATCGCGCGGCATCGCCATCAATTCGGGGTTCTCGTTCATCGCCGCCAGCAGTGCGAACGCCCCTGCCCGCGGCGTTGAGATCGCCTCCCGCAGCGTCGCGATCTGCGCCGACAGTTCGGGCTGGTCCGTGGTCCCGCGTACCTTTTCGATGTAGCGGTTTGAGAATTCCTCGAAATGCGCCATCTGCTGCTCGAGCAAGGCGCGCAGCACCGCTTCCTTGGTGCGGAACTGATGCATCACGCCGCCCTTGCTGAGACCGCTCTCGCGCGCAATCGCGTCCAGCGTCAGGCGCCCCGGACCATCGCGCGTCACGATGGTGATCGCGGCGTCAAGTGCGGCGTTGCGGGAGCGTTCCGAGCGGGAAGGATTATCCATGGTGTACTCAGGAAGGAGTCGCTTGAGATCACAGTATCTCAGCGGCATCGGTCAATCTCAAGCGCTGCGAGGCAGCGCGAACGGCGTCCCCGGAATGACGGTGTCGCCCTCGGAAGACGCATCAATCTCGGGAATCGGTCATCGAGCTATCCGATCGCTCACGCGCACAAGCGAACCTTCTGCAGCAGACCATGAAGGAAACCGTAGGCCATTCGGCCGACGACCCTTTCCCCTCGACCGCGCGCGGGCGATGGCCTGCGCGTCGGCATAACTGGCGGCGACAATCGTCCCGTGCCTGCCGCCATCGAGTTTCAGGTCGGTCAGATAGACAAGGCCGCGCGACGTCAGCAGCGCCGCCTGCGCGGCGCTGAAGCGGGTCAACTCATCGCAGATATCAACGGCCTCGTCGGTCACCATGCTGCTCCTGGCAGCGCACCCCGGAGCGAGGCGCGTCTTCATCCGGTATCAGCCTTATACAAACCAACCGGATGGTTTGTAAATAGACAATATGACGCAATTCTCCCGATATAGCAGGTCCGGACGCATGTCGGATCGGCGCGCTCGCATTCGTCCTCGAAGCAGCGATCGGCCAGCATTCGGAGCACGCGAGCGATGACACAGCAGAAACAGACGGCGGAAGCCCAAATCAGGACGCTCATCGACGCTTGGACGGACGCGGTCCGCAGACGCGACTATCCAGGTATCCTCGCCCATCACGATCCGGACCTCGTGATGTTCGACGTTCCCCCGCCGTTGCAGTCGCGCGGATTGGACGAGTACAGCAAGACATGGGATCTGTTCTTCAGATATCACCGCCCCTCCTACGCCTTCGATATCGAGGAGATCGCGATCACGGCCGGCGATGAAGTGGCCTTCGCGGTCGCGGTGATGCGGTGCGGGCCACCTGATGCCACGTTCCAGTTCAGGCTGACGATCGGATTGCGCAAGGTCGACGGCGGGTGGCGCGTCACGCACGAGCACCATTCGGTGCCGGCGACGGAATAGCGCGTCTCATGGTGGATCCGTTCGGCGGCTTGCCCGCCCTAAGCTTGCTTCGCCGCCGTCGCGCGCCAGGCGATGGCGAGCGCGAGCAGCAGCAGCGCACCGGCCAGATAGAACGGCGCGCCGGGCATTTTGAGCGGCACGCTGTCGCCGATGAAATACGCAAACGTCAGCGTGAACAGGAACGGGCCGATCAATTCCGACATGCTCTGCACGCTTGATGTCGCGCCCTGCAACCGGCCCTGCTGGTCGGCGGCGACGAGCTGCGTCGTCAGCGCCTGGGTCGCAGCGCCCGAGAGGCCCCACAGCGCCATCACGGGAATGCCGATCCAGAACAGCTGGCCTGATGGCGCGGCGCCGAAGATCACGAAGCCCAAGGCGCCGCAGACGAGGCCGAGGAACAGCGCGTTGCGCTCGCCGAGGCGCTGCACGATCGGGCCGATCGCCGCGCCCTGCACGATCATGCCGCAGAGGCCGACCAGCGCCAGCGTCGCGCCGACGGTGCCGGTGTCCCAGCCATAGCGATAGGTGGCGTAGAGCACGAACACCGAGGGTAGCACGACATGCGCGAGCTGGCCGAAGAACGTCGCCAGCGACAGACCGGCGAGCGTCCGGTTCGAGCGCAGGAAATGCAGCGCGCCGATCGGATTGGCGCTCTTCCATTTGAACGGCGCCCGCCGCTCCACGGGCAGCGATTCCGGCAGGATGAACAGGCCATACAGCCCGTTGACGAAGCTCAAACCCGCCGCGGCCCAGAACGGCAGCCGCGGATCGATCTCGCCGAGCAGGCCGCCGAGCGCCGGTCCGAGGATGAAGCCGGCGCCGAAGGCGACGCCGATCTTGCCGAACATCGCGGCGCGCTGCTCCGGCGCGGTGACGTCGGCGATATAGGCGAACACCGTCGAGATGCTCGACGAGGTGATGCCCGAGATCGCCCGCCCGATGAACAGCCAGATCAGGTTCGGCGCCAGCGCCATCAGCACATAGTCGGCGGCGAGACCGAAATTCGACAGCAGTACCACCGGCCGGCGGCCGAAGCGATCGGACAGCGCGCCGAGGATCGGCGAGCAGACGAACTGCATCAAGGCCCAGATCGAGCCGAACACGCCGAAGATGCGCGCCGCATTTGCGGTGTCGTTGTTGACGAAGCCTTCGATCAGCTTGGGCAGGATCGGGATGATGATCCCGAGCGCGAGCATGTCGAGCAGCAACGTGATGAAGATGAAGATCACCGCGCCGCTGCGCGCCTGCGGAACAGCCGCAGGCTTGAGATTCTCATTTTGACGCGCTTTCTTCACGCGAACCGGTACCCACTTCGCTCGAAAACGCTTTGCTTGGCCTCTTCGCTCATGACGGCCGTTTGCGCTTGTGGGCGAACGGATTGGCCTTCTCGCGCAGCGTGATCCGGATCGGCGTGCCCGGCAGATCGAACGTCTCGCGCAGCGAGTTGATGAGGTAGCGCAGATAGGATCGCGGGATCGCGTCGGCGCGCGAGCAGAACAGCACGAAGCTCGGCGGGCGCGCCTTCACTTGCGTGATGTAGTTCAGCTTCAGCCTGCGGCCCGAGACCGCCGGCGGCGGGTTGGCCTGGATCGCCTGCTCGAACCAGCGATTGAGCGCCGAGGTCGGCAGGCGCCGGTTCCAGACCGCATAGGCTTCCTGGATCGCGGTCATCAGGCGGTCGATGCCCTCGCCCATCAGGCCGGAGACGGCGACGATCGGCGCGCCCTTGACCTGCGGCAGCCAGTGGTCGGCATCGGTGCGCAGCTGCGAGATCTGGTTGGGCTTGCGCTCGACGAGGTCCCATTTGTTGACCGCGAGCACGATGGCGCGGCCTTCGCGCTCGATCAGGTCGGCGATGCGCAGATCCTGCTCCTCGAACTTGTTCTGCGCGTCCATCATCATCACGACGACTTCGGCAAAGCGCACCGCGCGGAGCGCGTCGGCGACCGAGAGCTTCTCCAGTTTCTCCTCGATCCGCGAGCGGCGGCGCAGGCCGGCGGTGTCGAACACGCGGAACTGGCGGCCCTGCCAGGTGATCTCGACCGCGATGGAATCGCGCGTGGTGCCAGCCTCGGGGCTGGTCAGCAGCCGCTCCTCGCCGAGCAGATGGTTGATCAGCGTCGACTTGCCGGCATTCGGCCGGCCGACGATGGCGACGCGGATCGGGCGCTGCGCGGCCTCTTCCTCGGAGATGTCCTCATCGTCCTCGACCTCGTCGTCTTCCTCCGGTGTCTCCGGCACCAGCGCGCTCAGCGCCTCATGGAGGTCGCCCATGCCCTCGCCATGCTCGGCCGAGATCTGGACGGGGTCGCCGAGCCCGAGCGCGTAGGACTCCATCGCGCCGATCTCGCCGTGCTTGCCCTCGGCCTTGTTGGCGACCAGCACCACCGGCTTGTTGGCCTTTCGCGCGAAGTCGGCGAAGGCACGGTCGGTCGGCGTCAGGCCGACGCGGGCGTCGATCACGAACATCAGGGCGTCGGCGAGCTCGATCGCGGTTTCGGTCTGCTCCTGCATCCGCGCCGTAAGCGAACCCTTGGCGCCTTCGTCCAGACCTGCGGTGTCGATGATGGTGAAGTCGAGATCGTAGAGCTTCGCCTGACCCTCGCGACGGTCACGCGTCACGCCGGGCTCGTCGTCGACCAGCGCGAGCTTCTGGCCGACCAGCCGGTTGAACAGCGTCGACTTTCCGACATTGGGCCGGCCGATAATGGCGATGGTGAAGGACATGGATCATCCAGGCGCGGTCTGTTGTCCGCGGGTCAAGGTGCTGGAAAGAACTACAGCAGGAATAGGGGGCGGTCGAAGCAAATGATGGAGCATCTTCCCCTTTCCCCGCTCTTACGGGGAGAGGGTTGAAACTCCCCCTCACCCGGAATTCAAGCTGTGCTTGAATTCCGACCTCTCCCCGCAGGCGGGGCGAGGTGGAATCCCGCTCGTAATTAGCGTGAAAATCCGCCGCTCGGTAGCGGTGCGGGGAAGGCGCCGCCGGATTGTTGCGTGGTCTGGGTCTGCTGAGCCGGCGCCGCAGGCTGAGCCGGCACCGCAGGCTGAGCCTGCTGATCGTCGGCGGGTGGCGCGGTGGTGCGGCGGCGGACGATCTTCTTCGGCTTCGGCTCCGGCGGCAGCGCGGCGGGGGCGCCCTCCTCGGCAGCGGCATCGGGAGCAGCCGCCTGATCTGCGGCCGGCGCTGCCCTGCCCTTGGCCTGCTTCTTGGCACCCTTCGCCGGCTCCGGCGGTGGAGCCGGCTGGGCGGCAGCGGCCGCCGCGGCGTTCTGCTGGTCGAGCTGCTCCTGCTGCGAGCCCTTGTACAATTCCTTCGGCACGCCCTGCTCCAGGCCTGGCACGCCTTCGGGGAATACCGGCTTGCGGTCGCCCTGCAGCTTCTTCTTGGTGTCGAGGAAGTCGAGCAGGTCGCTCGGATCGAAATTGGACATGCCGCCACCGCCGCAACCCGCCAGCACGCTGCAAAGCGCTGTCAGAACTGCGGCTGCGATCAGGCGTTGCGAGCGGCGCATGGTCGATCTCTCAAACTCGGGTTTCGCGCCAAGTCAGCTTTTCGCGACCGGCGGCAGCAAGGCCTGCAGCGCTTCGGCACGCGAGCGCAGGCTCGGCGGCGTCTCGCCGTCATTGGCAATCTGGTCGAGCCACTGCCGCGCGGCGGTGGCATCGTTGGCGCGCCACGCCGACAGCGCCAGCAGCTCGCGCGCGGAATGGCGGAACGTCGAGTCCTTCGCCGTTGCCGTGGCCTCGAGCCGCTGCAGCATGTTCGGATAGGTGGTGGTTTCCATCGCGAGCTGCGCGGCGCGGATCCGCGCCAGGTCCTGCTCGGGACCGCCGACGCTGCGGTCGGCTGCGATCTCGTCATAGAGCTTCGCGGCAGCCGGCTGGTCGCGGGTCGCGACCTCGGCGGCCATGCGCAACCGCGCCAGGTTGCGATAGCCGGACGGTGCCTTGGTGATGAGAGCGGCGAACGCAGCCTCGGCCTCGGCGTGCTTGTTCTGATCGGACAGTTCGACGGCACGGTCGAACGCCGCACCGGCCTCGGCGGCCTTCTTGGCCTCGAGATACTGGTAGCCGCGCCAGCCACCGACGCCCGCAACGATCAGGATCGCCAGGGCGATGATAAAGAGCGAGTACTTGTCCCACAGCTTCTTGAGCTGATCGCGACGGACTTCCTCGTCGACTTCGTCAAATAATTCAGACACTTAAGGCTATCCCATCCCCTCGGGACCGCTGCTATCGGTGGGGCCCAGCCCCACCCGATCCCCACATCGCGGCGGCGTTACCCTAATGGTGTGGCGGAGGCAAGGCAAAGCGAGGCGGATCAAAGCGTTAACGGGGGACGTTTGCAGCGGGCCGCAACGGGACTGCGTGGCCTCCCTCTCCCGCTTGCGGGGGAGGTGCAGAACGCTAAGCCCCCATTTCCGACAGGCTCTCCCTGATCTGGCGCTTGATCACCTTGCCGTTGGCGTTGCGCGACAGCGGCTCTGATGTCAGCGCCATGGTCTCCGGCACCTTGTAGTCCGAGAGCCGCTCGGCGCACCAGGCGCGCAGGCTCTCCGCGTTCACTTCGGTGCGGGTCACGATCACGGCGTGCACCCGCTCGCCGAGCACCGGGCACGGCTTGGCGATGATCGCACTCTCGACCACGGCCGGATGGCCGGCCAGGACAGACTCGACCTCGGCGGAATAGATCTTCAGGCCGCCGCGGTTGATCATGTCCTTCTGGCGGTCGAACACGCGGACGAAGTTTGCCGCGTCGATCGAACCGAGATCGCCAGAATGCCAGAAGCCGGCCGTAAAACTCTCCGCGGTCGCCTTCGGATTGTTCCAATAGCCCTTGATGACCGAGGCGCTGCGGATCCAGAGCTCGCCGATCTCGCCGCGCGGCAGTTCGCGGCCGTCAGCGCCCATCACGATGATCTCGGCACCGGGGCACGGCAGGCCGACGCTGTCGATATGAGCGGCGGTCAGTTCGCCCGGCATCAGCGTCGAGGGCGACGTGGTCTCGGTCGCGCCGTAGCAATTCGCAAGCTTCAGCCCGGGAATCTTGGCGTCGAGCTTTTCGATGGTTGCGACCGGCATCGGCGCGCCGCCGAAGCCGCCGATCCGCCAGCTCGACAGATCGTAGCTGTCGAAATCCGGCTGCATCAGGCAGAGATTGTACATCGCCGGCACCATCACCGTGTAGCTGACGCGCTCGCGCGCCGCGACCTTCAGACATTCCGAGGCCTTGAACTCCGGCATGATGATCAGCGCGCCGGCGCAGCGTGCCATGGTGGTGATGTTGGCGACCGCGCCGGTGACATGCGCGAGCGGCACCGCGGCGATCGAGCGATCCGACTTGCTCAGCTTCAGGCACGACACGAACACCATCGAGGAGTGGATGATGTTGCAATGGGCGAGCATGGCGCCCTTCGGCCGGCCCGTGGTGCCCGAGGTGTAGAGGATCATCGCGGTGTCCTCTTCCCTCACCTCCGCCGGCGCCTGGGCCGCAGCGTTGTCGACGAGACCGGCGAATTGCGATGCGCCGTCGTCGCCGACGGAGATGCGATGCCTGAGGCCGGGAATGTCGGCCGCCTCGGGGATGCGGTCGGCAAGCGTGGCCTCATGGACCAGAAGCGTCGCGCCGCAATCGTTCAGCACATAGGCGATCTCGGGCTTCTGCTGGCGCGTCGAGAGCAGCACCGTGACCAGCCCGGCATGCGCGGCGGCGAACATCGTCAGCACGAATTCGATGCGATTGCCGAGCAGGATCGCGACGCGGTCGCCGGGCGCAAGGCCGAGTCTTGCAAAGCCCGCCGCGACCTTGGCCGATTTCTCTGCGACCTCGCGCCAGCTCAGGCGCGTCGCGCCGCAGACCAGCGCCTCGCCGTCGCCATTCTGCGCAACGGCGTCCGCGATCATCCCCCACAGGCTGCCGGGCCGCTCCGGGAAAGCCGGCACGACGCGGTCGCCGAAGCGCGGCTCGAGCCGCATCGGCGGAATTGCGTGCTGCGACCAGTCCATGCGCGCCCCGTCAGCTCTTCTTCATGCCGTAGACGTGTTCCGGTCCCGGGAAGGCGCGGCTCTTCACGTCGCGCGCATAGCCCGCGATCGCCTCCTCGATCATCGGCCCGAGATTGCCGTAGCGGCGCACGAATTTCGGCGCCCGCGGCGACAGGCCGAGCATGTCCTCCAGCACCAGCACCTGGCCGTCGCAGGCCGCGCTGGCGCCGATGCCGATGGTGGGCACGGCGATCGACTGCGTGATCTTGCGCGCCAGCGGCTCGGCAACCGCCTCGACCACGATCGAGAAGGCGCCGGCTTCCGCGATCGCCCTGGCGTCGTTCTCGATCGGCGCCCAGGTCTCCTCCTCGCGGCCCTGCGCGCGGAACGAGCCGAGCGTATTGATCGACTGCGGCGTCAGGCCGATATGGCCCATCACCGGAATGCCGCGCTCGGACAGGAACGCCACCGTCTCTGCCATCCGCGCGCCGCCCTCGAGCTTGACCGCGCCGCACAGCGTCTCCTTCATGATCCGCACCGCGGACTGAAACGCCTGCTCCTTCGAGCCCTCATAGGAGCCGAACGGCATGTCCACCACGACGAGCGCAGCTTGCGAGCCGCGCATCACCGCGCGGCCTTGCAGGATCATCATGTCGAGCGTGACCGGCACCGTGGTCTCGAAGCCGTGCATGACGTTGCCGAGGGAATCGCCGACCAGGATGGCATCGCAATGACGGTCGACCAGCGCCGCGGTGTGCGCGTGATAGGACGTCAGCATCACGATCGGCTCGCCGTTCTTGCGGGCGCGGAGATCGGGCGCGGTCTTGCGCTTGATGGCGGATTGAACAGACATAGTCAGGCTCCCATGACAGGCACGCCGATCACGACCGGGTGGAACGCAAACGCCAGCGCCAGATAGACGATGACACCGACCGCGATCGCGATCAGGTCGTTGGTTGGGCCGCCCACCGGAATCGGGGGCGCGCCGGCATCCGTGCGGCGCTTCAGCGAGATACGGTCATAGACCGCCCAGCCGAGAAACGAGCCGAACAGGATGATCGAGCCGAGGTCGCCATTGGCGAGCAGATGCGCGAACGCCCACAGCTTCACGCCGGCGAGCATCGGATGCTTCAGCGTGGTGTAGATGCGGCCGCGGATATAGGAGGCGACGACGAGGATGACGGCGGGCAGCATCAAGGCCACCGTGATGTGCTTGAGCGCGGTCGGCGGGCTCCAAACGTCGATCCATCCGGTCGCGCGATAATGCGCAAAGCCCCAGATGATCAGCACGAGCCCGGCCGCGGAGGCCAGCGAATAGGCGATCTTGTAGACGCCCTCGCCCATTGCCTTGATCAGGCCGGCGCGCATCTCGCGCAGGCTGGACAGCACATGGACGCCGAGGAACAGCACGAGACCCAGGATCATGACGAGCAGTCCCACGATGTTCCTCCCCTGATCGATTAATGCCTTCGCGTATCACCTTCGCCGGGCGGGTGGCAATGCGTCAGCTTCACGGCTTGTCGGCCGATTTGGCCAGCTCCCGGTTGTCGACATAGCGGATCATGATCGGGCGACCGGCCAGCGCCCCGCCCAATCCGCCGGTGAATTTCAGCGGCAGGCAGGCATCCAGCGAGGCATTGATCGCGTTGAGGTAGGTGGTGCGGGTGTCGGCCGGGATGCCCCGCGTCGAAAACGTCAGGTGCGGCGCGCCGATCATCTCGCCCGATCGTTTGAAGCTGAAACGCACCGACATCTGCATGCCCGCGCGCGCGTCGTCCGGCGGTGGCGGCGCCCAGCAGGCGCGCAGCGCGGCGAACAGATCGCCGATGGTATTGAGATCATGATCCGGCTTGCGATACTTCTCGGCCTGATCCTGCGGTGGCACGGTCAGGATCGTGAGCTGGAGATTTTCGCCGTACGGATAATCCATCTCGGGAAAGCACGGCCCGTGATTGAGCACGCTGCAATAGGACGGGATGCAAGGCCCTTCGTCGAGCACGCTGCAGGGCGTGTGTGCGAAGGGCGCCGGGTTGGTTTGTTGCCGCTGCTGCGCAGAGGCCGCGCTCGCGAGCGCAAAGGCCGGCACGGCAAAAGCGAGACAGATGGCGACGCGTCGGAGCATGCAGGCGGACCCGGATTGCACTCCGGAGAAAATGGGTCCGCAGCCGGAGCGCATCAAGCGGGGCCGTGTTCAAATCCTTGCGCGTGTAGCTGTTATCCGTCGCTCCACAACCCCGCTGTCATCGCCCGGCTCGACCGGGCGATCCAGTATTCCAGAGACGGCTGTTATCGATCGATAGGCGGCGGCGTACTGGGCCCCCGGTCGAGCCCGGCAGACGACAGTGAATGGTCGGCGCCACTACGCCTTCTTCTTCACGTCCTTGACGTTGGAGAAGGTGATGCCCTCGGCGCGCTCGCGGGTGTAGCCGAGATAGAACTCGTTCTTGGCCATGAACACGGGATCGCCGTCGACGTCGTCGGCGATGCCGGAATTGTTGGCGGAGATGAAGGCGTCAAGCTGCTTGCGGTCGTCGGACGAGATCCAACGCGCCAGCGAAAATTCAGAGATCTCGAACTCGACCGGCAGCGAATATTCCGCGTCGAGCCGCGCCTTCAGCACGTCGAGCTGCAGCGGGCCGACCACGCCGACCAGCGCCGGCGCGCCGTCGCGCGGGCGGAACACCTGCACGACGCCCTCCTCCGACATCTGCTGCAAGGCTTCCTTCAGCTTCTTCGCCTTCATCGCATCGGTCAGCCGGACGCGGCGGACGATTTCCGGCGCGAAGCTCGGCACACCGACGAAGGTCAGATCCTCCCCCTCGGTCAGGGTGTCGCCAATCCTGAGCGTGCCATGGTTCGGAATGCCGACGACGTCGCCGGCAAAGGCCTCGTCGGCGACCGAGCGGTCCTGCGCGAAGAAGAACTGCGGGCTCGACAGGCTCATGTTCTTGCCGGTGCGTACCAGCTTGGCCTTCATGCCGCGGCTGAGCTTGCCCGAGCACAGCCGGGCGAACGCGATGCGGTCGCGGTGGTTCGGATCCATGTTGGCCTGGATCTTGAACACGAACGCGCTCATGCGCGGCTCCGATGCCTCGACCTTGCGCAAATCCGAGTCCTGCGCGCGCGGGGCCGGCGCGAACTTGCCGAGGCCTTCCAGCAAATCGCCGACGCCGAAATTGCGCAGCGCGCTGCCGAAATAGACCGGCGTCAGGTGGCCCTCGCGGAACGCCGCGAGCTCGAACGGCTTGCAGGCTTCCGAGGCCAGCGCGAGCTCGTCCTTGACCTCGGCGACGTCGAGATTGGGATTGCGCTTGCCGAGATCGGCGATGTCGATCTGCTCCGTGGCGCCCGTCTTGGCGCCGCCGCCCTCGAGCAGCCGCACGCCGCCATTGACGACGTCATAGGTGCCGAGGAAGTCGCGGCCGCGGCCGACCGGCCAGGTCATCGGCGTGGTGTCGAGCGCCAGCGTCTTCTCGATCTCGTCCAGAAGCTCGAACGTGTCGCGGCTCTCACGGTCCATCTTGTTGATGAAGGTGATGATCGGGATGTCGCGCAGCCGGCACACCTCGAACAGCTTTCGGGTGCGCGCCTCGATGCCTTTCGCGGCGTCGATCACCATGACCGCGGAATCGACCGCGGTCAGCGTGCGATAGGTATCTTCCGAAAAGTCCTCGTGGCCCGGCGTGTCCAGCAGGTTGAACACGAGGTCGTTGAACTCGAAGGTCATCACCGAGGTGACGACCGAGATGCCGCGCTCGCGCTCGATCTTCATCCAGTCCGAGCGGGTGTTGCGCCGCTCGCCCTTGGCCTTGACCTGGCCCGCGAGATTGATGGCGCCGCCGAACAGCAGCAGCTTTTCCGTCAGCGTGGTCTTGCCGGCGTCCGGGTGCGAGATGATCGCAAAGGTGCGCCTTCGCGCCACTTCCTCTGAAAGCGGCGAGCGGGACGGCGATTCGGCTGAAACTGAAATGTCGGACATGGCGGGGCATTTGGCAGGGAAAACGGGCGCAATCAAGGGCGTTTTGTCGCAATGCGGAACGGCCGCACCATCCCCATATAGGCACCGGAAGGACGACCTTCTCCTCACCATACCGTCAGCGGGGACGACCCTGCCTTATCTGGAGGGTTCGTGATGGCTTGGACCATTCTGTTCACCGCTGGCCTGCTCGAGATCGGCTGGGCGATCGGGCTGAAATATACCGAAGGTTTCTCGCGGCTGGTGCCGTCGGTGCTGACGCTGGCGGCGATGGCCGGCAGCGTGATCCTGCTTGGCCTCGCGCTGAAGACGCTGCCGATTGGAACTGCCTATGCGGTCTGGACCGGGATCGGCGCGGTCGGCACCGCGGCGCTCGGCATCATCCTGCTCGGCGAACCCGCGACCGCGATGCGGCTTGCCAGCATCGGACTGATCGTTGCCGGCATCGTCGGGCTGAAGCTGGTCGGCTGATTATTCCTTTTTGGGACGCGTTTTCTTAACGCGAACCGGCTTCCACTTCGCTCGAAAACGCTACTTCAGAATCTGCACCGCCCAATAGCTCGCGGCTGCGACCGCGGCCGACGCCGGGATCGTGATCACCCAGGCGTAGACGATCGAGCTCGCCACATTCCAGCGCACGGCGGAGAGCCGCCGTGCGGCGCCGACGCCGACGATGGCGCCCGTGATGGTGTGCGTGGTCGATACGGGAACCCCGAGATAGGTCGCCATGAACAGCGTCACGGCGCCGCCGGTTTCGGCGCAGAAACCCTGCATCGGCGTCAGCTTGGTGATCCGCAGCCCCATGGTGCGGACGATCCGCCAGCCGCCCATCAGGGTACCCAGCGCCATCGCGCTCTGGCAGGCCAGCACCACCCAGAACGGAATTTCGAACTTGTCGCCGAGATGGCCCTGCGAATAGAGCAGCACGGCGATGATGCCCATGGTCTTTTGCGCGTCGTTGCCGCCATGGCCGAGCGAATAGAGCGACGCCGAGGCGAATTGCAGGATGCGGAACGCGCGATCGACCGCGAACGGCGTCGAGCGCACCGAGAGCCAGGACACGATCGCGACCAGCACCAGCGCCAGCAGGAAGCCGACCAGCGGCGACAGCACGATCGCGAGCAAGGTCTTGGAGAGCCCGCTCCACACCGCCGCCGAAATGCCCGCCTTCGCCATGCCGGCGCCGACCAGGCCGCCGATCAGCGCGTGCGAGCTCGACGACGGAATGCCCAGCGCCCAGGTGATCACGTTCCAGACGATCGCGCCGACCAGCGCGGCGAAGATCACGGTCGCATCCACCACCGACGGCTCGATGATCCCGGTGCCGATCGTGTTGGCAACGTGCAGGCCGAACACCAGGAACGCGACGAAGTTGAAGAACGCCGCCCAGAACACCGCATATTGCGGCCGCAGCACGCGGGTCGAGACGATGGTTGCAATCGAGTTCGCGGCGTCGTGCAGGCCATTCAGGAAGTCGAACAGCAGCGCGACCGCGATCAGGATGGTCAGAATTGGAAGACCCAGCGTGGCGTCCACGTGATGCCCCGCTCTATAGTGCTTTGTTGAGCATGATCGCCGCGCAAACACCTCGCGTTTGTCGCAGGGAAAACCGCATCACACTTTTCCGGATCATGCTCAGACTTGCTCGATCACGATCGAGTTGATCTCGTTGGCGACGTCGTCGAAACGGTCGGCCACTTTCTCAAGATGGTCGTAGATCTCCGCGCCGACGATGTAGTCCATCGTGTTGGCGTCGCGATGCTTCAGGAAAAGCTCCTTGAGCCCGATATCCTGGAGATCGTCGACCCGGCCCTCGAGCTTGGTCAGCTCCTCGGTGATCTGGGTCAGCATCGAGACGTTGTGGCCGATCGACTGCAACAGGGGCAGCGCGCGGCCGACCAGATTGGCGCATTCGACGATCAAAGTGCCCATCTCGCGCATCGGCGGCTCGAACTCGCGCACCTCGAACAGCATGACCGCCTTTGCGGTCGCCTGCATCTGGTCGACGGCGTCGTCCATCGAGGTGATCAGGTTCTTGATATCGCCGCGATCGAACGGGGTGATGAAGGTGCGGCGGACCGCGGTCAGAACCTCGCGGGTGACGCTATCGGCGTCGTTCTCGAACTGATTGACGCGCTGGCAGAAGACGGGAGTCTCCTCCCCGCCCTTCAGCATGTCCTGCAACGCCAATGCGCATTGCACGGAGGTCCGGGCGTGTCGGGCGAACAGGTCGAAAAACCGCTCTTCCTTGGGCAGGAAGGCGCGAAACCAGCGCAGCATGTCTCAGTTCCATCATTCCGGGACAGCCCTTTTAGCGACTGTCACAGAACTGTCATAGAGCATCTGGCGGGGAAAACACCTGACACGACCGCCCGAGCGGGCGGTCGTCCACCGCTAAAGTCGGCCGAAAATCGCCGAGACCTGCCCTACAGCGACCGCCGCAGGAGGTGGGCGAGCTCACCGACCAGGCCGCGCCGGAACAGCAGCACGCAGGTCACGAAGATCACACCCTGGATCACCGTCACCCATTGGCCGAAACCGGCGAGATATTGCTGCATGGCGATGATCACGAAGGCGCCGACCACCGGGCCGAAGATGGTGCCGAGACCGCCGACCAGCGTCATCAGCACGATTTCACCGGACATCGACCAGTGCACGTCGGTGAGCGAGGCATTCTGCGCCACGAACACCTTCAGCGAGCCGGCAAAGCCCGCCAGCGTGCCCGACAGGATGAAGGCGAGCAGCTTGTACTGGTCGGTCTTGTAGCCGAGCGAGATCGCACGCGGCTCGTTCTCGCGGATCGACTTCAGCACCTCGCCGAACGGCGAATTGATAGTGCGGTAGATCAGCAGGAAGCCGGCGAGGAAGCCGACCAGCACGACATAGTAAAGCACCAGCGGCTTCGAAAGATCGAAGATTCCGAGCAGGTGGCCTTGCGGAATGCCCTGGATGCCGTCTTCACCATGGGTGAACGGCGCCTGCAAATAGAGGAAGTAAAGCAGCTGCGACAGCGCCAGCGTGATCATCGAGAAATAGATGCCCTGCCGCTTGATCGAGATGTAGCCGGTGACCAGGCCGAGCAAGGCCGCGGCCGCGGTGCCGACCAGGATGCCGAGCTCCGGCGACAGCCCCCACACCTTGAGCGCATGCGCCGAGACGTAACCGGCTGTGCCGAGGAACATCGCGTGGCCGAACGACAGCAGGCCGCCATAGCCGATCAGGAGGTTGAAGGCGCAGGCGAGCAGCGCGAAGCACAGCGCCTGCATGACGAAGAACGGATAGATCCCCGTCCACGGCACGATCGCCAGCAGCAGCGCCATCGCGGCGAATACGATCATCTCGTCGCGCATCGCGCGCGGCGTGATCGGAAGTGTATCGTCGGTCAATGCTGACATATCAAGCCGCCCGTCCCGTCAGTCCCGTTGGCTTCACCAGCAACACCACCACCATCAGGACAAACACCACGGTGTTGGAGGCCTCGGGATAAAAATACTTGGTCAGTCCCTCGATCACGCCGAGCGCGAAGCCGGTGATGATCGAACCCATGATCGAGCCCATGCCGCCAATCACGACCACCGCGAACACGACGATGATGAGATCGGCGCCCATCAGCGGGCGGACCTGGTTGATCGGCGCCGACAGCACGCCGGCGAGTGCGGCAAGACCGACACCGAGCCCGTAGGTCAGCGTGATCATGCGCGGCACGTTGATGCCGAACGCGCGCACCAGCGTCGGGTTCTCGGTCGCGGCGCGCAGGTAGGCGCCGAGCTGCGTCTTCTCGATCAGGAACCACGTGGCAAGGCACACCACGAGCGAGAAGACGACGACCCAGCCGCGATAGATCGGCAGGAACATGAAGCCGAGATTGACGCCGCCCTTGAGCTGATCCGGGATCGAGTAAGGCAGGCCCGAGGACCCGAAATAGTTCTGGAACACGCCCTGCACGATCAGCGCGATGCCGAAGGTCAGCAGCAGTCCGTAGAGATGATCGAGGCCGGTCAGCCATTGCAGCATGGTCCGCTCGAGGATCATGCCGAAGATGCCGACCACGACGGGTGCGATGATCAGCGCCCACCAGTAATTGATGCCGCCCAGGTTGAGCAGGAAATACGCCACGAAGGCGCCCATCATGTAGAGCGCGCCATGCGCGAAATTGATGATGTTGAGCATGCCGAAGATGACGGCGAGCCCCAGACTGAGCAGCGCGTAGAACGAGCCGTTGATCAGTCCCACCAGAAGCTGTGCGTAGAGAGCCTGCATCGAATGAGCTTTCGCTAGATAGATGAAGCCCGCCGGCCACGCCCATGGCCGGCGGGCATGATCGTCACTTCTTCAGAAGCGCGCAGGTGCTCTTGTCGAGCGGCGTGAAGGCCTGGTTGCCCGGCACGGTGCCAACCAGCTTGTAGAAGTCCCACGGTCCCTTGGACTCCGAGGGCTTCTTCACCTCGAACAGATAGGCGTCGTGGGTGACGCGGCCATTGGCCTCGACCTCGCCCTTGCCGAACAGCGGATCGTCGGTCGGGATCGTCTTCATCTTCGCGACCACCTTGGCGCCGTCATGCGGATTGCCGCCGAGCGCTTCCAGCGCCTTGAAGTAATGCATGAGGCCCGCATAGACGCCGGCCTGCACCATGGTCGGGGGCGCGCTGTTCTTCATCCGCTCCGAGAAGCGCTTGGAGAACGCGCGGGTCTTGTCGTTGAGGTCCCAGTAGAACGTCTCGGTAAAGTTGAGGCCCTGCGCGGTCTCGAGCCCGATCGCCTTGACGTCGGTGAGGAACAGCAGCAGCGCCGCGAGCTTCTGGCCGCCCTTGACGATGCCGAACTCGGCCGCCTGCTTGATCGAGTTGGTGGTGTCGCCGCCGGCATTGGCGAGGCCGATGATCTTGGCCTTGGAAGCCTGCGCCTGCAGCAGGAAGGAGGAGAAGTCAGCGGTGTTGAGCGGATGCTTGACGCCGCCGACCACCTTGCCGCCATTGGCGGTGACGACGGCCGTGGTGTCGCGCTCGAGCGCGGCGCCGAACGCGTAATCCGCGGTGAGGAAGAACCAGGTGTCCCCGCCCGCCTTCACCAGCGCCTGGCCGGTGGCGTGGGCGAGCATGTAGGTGTCGTAGGTCCAGTGCACCGTATTCGGCGAGCACTGCGCGTTGGTGAGATCGGAGGTGGCGGCGCCCGAATTGATGTAGACGCCGTTCTTTTCCTTCACGACGTTGTTGACCGCGAGCGCGACGCCGGAATTCGGCACGTCGACGATGGTGTCGACCTTGTCGACGTCGAACCACTGCCGGGCGATGGTGGTGCCGATATCGGGCTTGTTCTGGTGATCGCCGGAGATCAGGTCGATGGTCCAGCCCTTGGCCTTGAGGCCGGAGTCCTCGATCGCCATCTGCGCCGCCAGCGTCGAGCCGGGGCCGGCGAGATCGGCGTAGAGGCCGGACTGATCCGACAGCGCGCCGATCTTGACCGTCTTGTCGAGCTTTTCCTGGGCGGAGGCGACGCTTGCGGCAGACAGCACCATCGCGGTGCCGAGCAGGAGCGCCGAAATCTTGTTATTCATATCGTATTCCCTCGTCTTAAATTTTCTGGTTCTGGCGATATCAGACGCCGAGATAGGTATGGAGCTCGTCGAGCAGCATCATCTCGGGGTCGAGCGCGAGCGTCGTTGCAATTTCAAGTGCGCGCTTGCGGCCGTACGGCATCTCGACCGCCGGCGTGTTGGCGAATTCGCTCAAGCCGACGTCGTTCAGGAGCTCATGGGCGCGCGGATTGAAGCGGTCGAGCACGCTTTTCGAACGCCAGAAATCGAACGACGAACCGTGTTGCCGCTGCAGCGCCACGCGAACGTTCTCGAGCGCGGTCAGATGCGGAAATACCGCCGAAATCTGAAACGAACGGACCAGCCCGAGGCGCGCCACGTCGGCCGGCGGCATCGCGGTGATGTCGTGGCCCTTGTAGCGAATCTGGCCTGCCGACGGCTTCAGGAATTTGGTCAGCAGATTGAAACAGGTCGTCTTGCCGGCGCCGTTCGGCCCGATCAACGCATGGATACTGCCCCGACGCACTTTCAACGCGACGTCGCGAACGGCGAAGAAACCCGCGAATTCCTTGGTCAATCCGCTGGTTTCGAGGATGAACTCATCTGCCAAATAGATTCCCCCATACGCCATCGCTGCGAAGCCCCTCGCCCGCGTGGCCAGCTTTTTTCGTGTCCGACAGGCGTCCGATCCGTCTTGGAAACCGTCCGGGGCCCGTCGCCTCCGGGCCGGAATATGCCGTCATCTGCGGCGGTTACGCAAGGTGGAAAGCTGTGCACTGCGGCATCAGCGTGACCGGTTCCGGTTGATCCTTAGTCGAATGGCATTTCGGCGCGCTTTGCGCCTCGGGAAAGCGGTCGTTAACGGTGTTTTGCTCCGGACTCCCGCTTTCATAGAATATTTGCGCCTCTCGCCGAAGCTCCGGCTATTGCATGATGAATGGCCAGAGCCTTGCATTTCGAGCGCGCCAACTCTTCGGTCGTCAAATCGATCCCGCAACGTGATTTCCTCGGCACGTGGCTGCGACTTTATGCCCGCAGCCAAACCATCCCGCAGATCGATGAACTTGTCCTTGGCCGCATCCCGTTCGGGGATGTGCCTGAATTCGGCTAGCCGATGCAATTCAGAAGTGCCGATCCATCGGTGGTCAAATCGATCACGCAGCGGGTGCTGCTGAACGCCTGGCTGCGCGCGCTGCGTATGCCGGACGCGCTTCCCCTGCTGTGCGACTTCCACATCGAGGACACCGCCGACGAGCGCGCCGACATGATGAGCTTCGACGTGGTCGGCAGTGGCGAAGCCGCGCGTTTCCTGATCACGCAGGAAGGCGCGAGGCTGACGACGGCCTATGGCAACGAGCACGTCGAGTCGCGGCTGCGCACCAACCGCTATCTTGACGATGCGATCGGACCCGAGCGCTACGCGGGGGTCATCCTGTCATATCGTGCCTGCCTGGCGCGCAAGCGCCCGACCTACACCGTTGCGACGGTCGCCGACGCCGACGGCAAAGAGGTTTCCTATGAACGGCTGCTCTTGCCGTTCGGACGCGGCGATGCCGTCGAGCACATCATCGGCTCCTATAAGGCGATCAGCATCGAAGGCCGCTTTCGGCTGCACAATCTGATGGGGGTGGCTGCGAAGTCGGCCCCGGTGGTCACGGAGCGGGCCGTGATCAACCGCAGGTTCGTCCCGACGGATCGTCCGGCGAGCCATGAATCAGCCGAGTTGATCTAGACGCGTCGCTTCATGCGAAGCAGTCACCCCATCGCTGGAGGCGCCCCCTAGCCCTTCTTGCGCGCCTTCGCCGGCACTTCCTTGGCGTAGATGTCCGGCTTGAAGCCGACGACGCGCTTCGGCCCGAGATCGAGCACCGGGCGCTTGATCATCGAAGGCTGCTCGGCCATCAGCGCCAGTGCCTTGCGTTCGTTCAAGCCTTCCTTGTCGGCATCGGGCAGCTTCTTGAAAGTCGTACCGGCGCGATTGAGCAGCGTCTCCCAGCCGACCTCGTCGCTCCACTGCTTGAGCTTGTCCTTGGCGATCCCGGCGGTCTTGTAGTCGTGGAAGTCGTAGGCGACGCCGTGATCGTCGAGCCAGGCCCGCGCCTTCTTCATGGTGTCGCAGTTCTTGATGCCGTAGATGGTGATGGTCAAAACCGTTCCCCGCATGCGATTGCGGCGGGGAAATTAGCCTCGCGGCAATCCCGGCGCCAGATCGGAGCTATCAGGTCTCCACACCGATATTGCCGGCGTTCAATTATTGCCGGCGTTCAATGCGCGTAATGGGTAAAGACGAAATCGTGATCGCTGGCGTGGGCCTCGTGGCAGGCAAAACACGTCTCGTGCTGGGCGGCGTCGACCGGCTTGCCGTCGATGAAGCGGCCGAAACCCCAGCCGCCGGTGGAGGCATATTTGGCGGAGTCCTTGACCATGACCTGCACGGTGGTCGCGGGCCCCGTGATGAAGGCGCCGTCGAGGCCTTCAACCGGCTTGCGCTTCCAAGCCAGCTTGACCAGCACGGTGCCGTCGGGGAAACGCGCGGCGCCGTCCTGATAGGCCTTCACGGCGGTCCGGTTGCCGAGCACGCTGCGAAGTTCGTCCAGCCCGGTCTCCTCGCCGACCGCGATCAGCTTCCAGTCGCGATAGCCGTCAGGAATTTTCACGCCGAAGATCGGCGATGCCGGTGCCGCGTCATCGGCGCGCCCAACGGCGAACGGCAGTGCCGCGCTGATGCAGGCTGCCGCGATCGCGGCAGCTGCCCATTTCACAATTTGTCTCATGATCGGTGATCCGCTCCGTCTCAGGCCTTGCTGACGTCGATGATGGCCTGGACGAAGGCCTGCGGCGCTTCCTGCGGCAGATTGTGGCCGATGCCGCCGGTCAGCAGCCGATGCTCATAATGGCCGGAGAACTTCCTGGCATAAGCCGCGGGCTCCGGATGCGGCGCGCCGTTGGCATCGCCCTCCATCGTGATGGTCGGGATCGCGATGACGGGCGCCTGGGCGAGCGTCTTCTCGAACGCGTCGTACTTCGCCTCGCCCTCGGCGAGACCAAGCCGCCAGCGGTAATTGTGGATCACGATATCGACATGATCAGGGTTCTCGAAGGCCGCCGCGCTGCGGTCATAGGTGGCGTCGTCGAACTTCCATTGCGGCGACGCCAGCTGCCAGATCAGCTTGGCAAAGTCATGCCGGTTCTTGGCGTAGCCCTCGCGGCCGCGCTCGGTCGCGAAATAGAACTGGTACCACCATTGCAGCTCGGCCTTCGGCGGCAGCGGCATCTTGCCGGCCGCCTGGCTGCCGATCAGATAGCCGCTCACCGAGACCATGGCCTTGCAGCGCTCGGGCCAGAGCACCGCCATGATGTTGGCGGTGCGCGCGCCCCAATCATAGCCGCCGAGCACAGCCTTCTCGATCTTCAACGCGTCCATCAGCGCGATGATGTCGGCTGAGACCGCGACCGGCTGGCCGCTGCGCATGGTGTCGCTGGAGAGGAAGCGCGTCGTGCCGTAGCCGCGCAGATGCGGCACGATCACGCGGTAGCCGGCCTCGGCCAGCGCCGGCGCGACGTCGGCATAGCTGTGGATGTCGTAGGGCCAGCCATGCAGCAGGATCACTGCGGGACCGGACGCAGGCCCCATCTCGACATAACCGGTATCAAGCACGCCGGCATTGATCTGCTTGACGGGACCGATCGAGGTATGGGCGCCGGCCTTGATCGCAGGCAGCGCCGGCTTGGACTGGGCCTGAGCCGAATAGACGAGGCCGAGCTTGGAAGCAGCGAGGATCCCGCCGGCGATGCCGAGGAAGCGGCGGCGTTGCTGATTGATGGATTGCGACATGGCGATCTCCTGCGTCTGGTGTCGGGATGAAATATTGCAGAGACCGCCCCCGTCCGCTTTCAGAGGACGTGGATTTGTCCTTCAGACCGTCGTGATTTTGGCTCCGGGCCGCCTGTGCTAGGTTCCGCCACGCATTCAGCCGCCGGCCGCCGGACTCTTCGATTTGACTTACCATTTCAACGACTTGACCCTCGATTCCGAACGCCGTGAGCTGCGCCGTGGCGATGCTCTGGTGGCCGTCGAGCCGCAGGTCTTCGACCTCATCGAGTTCCTGATCCGCGCCCGTGACCGGGTGGTCAGCCGCGACGAGGTGCTGGCCGCCGTCTGGCACGGCCGGATCGTCTCGGAAGCGACGCTGAGCAGCCGGGTCAATGCGGCACGGACCGCGATCGGCGACAATGGTGAGGAACAGCGGCTGATCCGCACCCTGCCCCGCAAAGGTCTCCGCTTTGTCGGCGATGTCAGGGAGGGCGCCGCGCCCACTCATCCGATCGCGGCCAACGGCACCCCGCCGCGGCCGAGCGAGGGCCCGTCGATCGCGGTGCTGCCCTTCACCAATATGAGCGGCGATCCCGAGCAGGATTATTTCGCCGACGGCATCGCCGAGGATATCACCACCGCGCTCGCGCGTTGCAGCCGCCTCACCGTGATCGCGCGCAACTCCGCCTTCACCTACAAGGGCAAGGCGGTCGACATCCGCCAGGTCGGACGCGATCTCGGCGTCGGCTATGTGCTCGAAGGCAGCGTCCGCCGCGGCGGCGATCGGCTGCGCATCACCGGGCAGCTGATCGACGCCGTCTCCGGCGCGCATCTGTGGGCCGACCGGTTCGACGGCGCGGCGACCGACGTGTTCGATCTGCAGGACCGCATCACCGAGAACGTGGTCGGCGCGATCGAGCCGACCCTGCTCGTCGCGGAAGCCGAGCGGGTCCGGGCAGCGCCGCCCGACAGGCTCGACGCCTACGATTTGCTGCTGCGCGCCTACAGTCTGCGCTACGAGTTCACGCCCGAGAGCATGGAAGCGGCACTCGATTGCCTCGACCAGGCACTGGCGCTCGACCCCGCCTATGCACCGGCGCTGGCGGCCTCCGCCTATTGTCATGCGATGCGCCATGTCCAGGGCTGGCTGAAGCCGAATGATGCCTACCGGGAACGCGCGGTCGCGCAAGCCTGGCGCGCGGTCGAGCTCGCGCCCGGTGACCCGCAGGTCTTGTGGATGGCGGCGTTCGCGATCTGGAACATGGCCGACGAGATCGAGCCCGCGCGCGAATTGTTCGAGCGCTCGCTTGCGATCAATCCGAACTCGGCGATGGCGCTGGTGCTCGGCGGCTGGATCGAGGCGATGCGTGGTAATCAGAAAGCCGGCCGCGCCATGATCGAGCGCGCGCAACGGCTGAACCCGCGCGACCCGCGCGGCTGGTTCGCCGCCGCGGCGCTCGCGATCTGCGCGGTGCTCGACCAGAATTTCACTGAGGCGGTTGTTTGGGCCGACAAGGCGCTGGCGCAGAACCGACGTTTCGCGGTGGCGCTGCGCGTCCTGATCGTGGCGCTGGTCAAGACCGGCGACGACGCGCGTGCGACCCAGATCGCGCGCGAATTGCTCAAGGTCGATCCGGAGTTCACGATCTCCGGCTTCCTGTCGCGGATTCCGTTCCCGGTGCAATCGATGTCCGCGACCTATCGCGAGACCCTCAAGGCGGCCGGCGTCCCGGATTGACGCCGCTCCGAGGACGCAACGATCATTCACCCGTGGCACGCCGCGCGGCCTGCCTGGCAGCATCGGCCTGATGGGAGTCCATCCCTCGTCGGAGAGTTCGTGGCGCACGCTTCGGCGCCTTCGGTTCAGGATTTGAATCTTGGGCCGGCAGTGAGACTCAATGAGCCTGTGCCGACGGGAGCGGTCGCGATGTGGCCGAAAGCGGACGCATTATGCTCACGTCGAGTTTGACCCCGAAGCTGACATTCGTTGATCTAAATCAACCCCAAGCTGCCGGCCGTTTATTTCAGTGTCAGTATGTGGCCCGTGCGTCGAGCCCGTCTGGAGGATCGATCATGAATTTGTCCGCCCTGATGTTGTCTACTGCTGCGTTGACCTTGCTCACAACGCTGCCCTCGATAGCGCAGCAGACGACCGGAGCAGCGGGTTCGCCCGGCGCTACGATCACAATCGACGGCAAGCAGCTTCCCCCCGAACCTCCGAAGTTCGGCGGCGTGATCAACGAAACCGCCAAAGACTCAAAGCCCTACTGGCCACCGTCCGTCGTGCCGCCCAAAGGCGCGCCAAACGTACTGCTGATCATGACCGACGACCAAGGTTATGGTGTGTCGGGTACGTTCGGTGGCGTCGTTCCGACCCCTGCGATGGATCGTGTCGCCAAGGCCGGCTTGCGCTATACGCAATTTCACTCGACAGCACTTTGCTCGCCGACGCGGGCGGCACTAATTACCGGTCGTAACCACCACTCTGTCGGGTTTGGCGTGATCGGTGAAATGTCGACCGGTTATCCCGGATACGATTCCGTCATCGGACCTGAGAGCGCGACAATCGGGACGATTCTGCGGGACAATGGCTTTGCGACCTCATGGTTCGGCAAGAACCACAACACGCCGACCTATACGTACAGCTCGGCGGGGCCGTTCGATCAATGGCCGATCGGCATGGGATTTGAGTATTTTTACGGATTCATGGGCGGCGAGACGGACCAATGGACGCCCTATCTGTTTCGTAACACGACCCAGGTATTTCCGTGGATCGGCAAGCAAAACTACAACCTCATCACGGATATGGCGGACGACGCCATCAACTACATGAACGGATTGAACGCCGCCGCTCCCGACAAACCGTTCTTCGTCTACTACGTGCCCGGAGGAACGCATTCGCCGCATCAGCCGAAAAAGGAATGGATAGACAAGTTCAAGGGCAAGTTCGACATGGGTTGGGAGAAGCTGCGTGAGCAGATTTTCTCCAACCAGAAAAAGCTCGGCGTGATCCCGGCTAACACCCAGCTCACCCCATGGCCCGACACGTTGCCGAAGTGGGACTCGCTGTCATTGATTCAGAAGAAGCTATATGCGCGCGAGGCCGAGGTATTTGCCGGCTACGCGGCATATACCGACTATGAGATCGGCCGCGTCATCCAGGCCGTCCAGGACATGGGCAAGCTCGATAACACTCTGATCATTTACATCAGTGGTGACAACGGCACTAGCGCTGAAGGGACGTTGGAAGGCACTCCGAACCAGATGACCGCCTACAACGGCGTGTTGAAATTGCCCGAAGCCGAGCTGATGCTCCATTACGAGAATTGGGGCTCCGACAAGACCTACCCGCACATGTCGGTGGCATGGTCCTGGGCCTTCGACACGCCGTTCAAATGGACCAAGCAGGTGGCATCGCATTTCGGCGGCACCCGGCAGGGTATGGCCATCTCATGGCCCGGACACATCAAGGATGTCGGCGGCATTCGCTCCCAGTTCCACCACATGATCGACATCGTGCCGACCATTCTTGAAGCCACAGGCATCCAAGCTCCGACGACGGTGAACGGAATTGCTCAAAAGCCCATCGAGGGCGTGAGCATGGCTTACACGTTCGACCAGGCCAATGCCAACGCGCCGTCGAAACGCGACACCCAGTACTTCGAGATGTTCGCCAACCGCGGAATCTATCACGATGGTTGGTATGCATGCACGACGCCGCCGGCGCCGCCCTGGCTTCTGGGAACGGCCAAGCTACCTGAGATCAGCGACTACAAGTGGGAACTCTACAACATCGCGGACGACTATTCGCAAAACAACGACCTTGCCGGTCAGAATCCCGACAAGCTGAAGGAGATGCAGGCGTTGTTCCTGGCGGAGGCAGCCAAATTTCAGGTCTTGCCTTTGGATAATTCAGTTCTGCCGCGCCTCATCACACCGCGGCCGAGCGCCACCGCGGGACGGACCGTCTTCACGTATACAGGTTTCAATTCCGGTATTCCGGTCGATAACGCGCCAAGCCTCTTAAACAAAGACTTCAAGATCACTGCCGAGATCACGGTCCCACCGGGCGGGGCCGAGGGCATGATCGCAACGCTTGGCGGCCGCTTCGCCGGGTATGGCCTATACCTGCTGAAAGGCAAGCCCGTCTTTGTCTACAACATGCTGGATCTGAAACGGTATCGCTGGGAAGCCGGCGTAGGAGCGCGCGACTGGCTCGGCTCGCCGCTCAAGCCGGGCAAGCATACGATCGTGTTCGATTTCAAATATGATGGGCCCGGCTTCGGCAAAGGCGGCACCGGGGTACTCTCGGTAGACGGCAAAGAGATTTCCCGCAAGTCGATGCCGCACTCGATTGCGTTCCTGATGGCCATCGACGAGTCTTTCGACATCGGCTCCGATACCCGGACCGGCGTGGATGACAGCTACAAGCTGCCATTCCAGTTCACCGGGAAGATCGACAAGCTGACCTTCAACCTCGGGGCAACGCAACTATCGAGCGATGAGCAGAAGGTAATGCGGCACGCGCTTGAAAAAGCCAGGGATTGAACTGACCTTTCGCTGATTACAAGCCCGCGATTGGCACGAGGCGGAAACAATCAACCGCGAGTCGACGTCTGCTACAGGCCCTTTCGGCGGTCTCGGGAGATATCCGCTTCTCCGCCGCTGATGGGGGCTAAGCGGACATCGGGCGCCAGCCGCTCGATGAGTACACGGCCCAGGCAGTAGACTTGTAAGCCCGGAGCCACAGCCGGATTGAAGCGAAACACTACAATCCCGGTGATCTTGCCGCCCAGGCCTTGGTGGCCTGGCAGCTTTCCATCGCTCGGAGGTAGGCAGGGCGTACCGTCGTGCGGGCGAGATAGTCCCGCTCGGTCGGACCGGGGACGTAGTTGCCGGTTCGCAGGCCGAGCAGCAGGGCGTAGCTCACCGAGATATCGGCAGCCGTGAAGCGGTCGCCGGCGAGATAGGGGCAATCCGCGAGGCGGCGGGCTCTCGAAGGTCTCGCGTGCCCAGCGGGTCACCCGGGCATCTCGCTCGGCTACGGGCGCCAGTTGGCGACCGACAATGACGGCGTTCATCGGCCCCGCGAGCCCGGCCTCGCCCAAGTGGAGAAATTGCAGATAGGAAGCGAAGGCGGGATCATCAGGGGCGACGGCAAGCGAACCCGAGCCGTGGCGGGCGAGCAGGTACTCGAGAATCCCAATCGATTCGACCATGATTGTCTCGCCGTCCTGCAGTACGGGAATGAAGCCGGCGGGGTTGATCGCGAGGAAATCGCGATCATTCTCGACTGCGAACAGATCGACCGGGCGCAGCCGATACGCCAATCCCAATTCCTCGAGCAGCCAGACAACACGGAAGCCACGACCTTCGCCATAGACGGTGAGCATGGTTAAGCGTTCCTGGATTGGGCTAGTGGATCGAATCTAACGCTTGGTACCTACCCACGACCGTCCTTCCGATTCGTGTAAGAGCACCGCGCCCTTGCCCATTAGCAGACGTTGCGAAGGTCGCAGGAGGGTGAGACTCGGTCACTCACGTTCCAAGACTGGCGGCTTCCATGCGTCGATCGCCGTCTCTGGGTAAATCTGCACCGAGCCAGGCTCGAAGTAGCTCTCGATCGCGTATCCGAGCTTGGTCAAATCCGTACGATACCAACCAACGATTCTACCGCGCCATGATGCTCGCCCCTTCTTTGCAGCATAGTCACCCATTTGAAACTTTGCATCTGGGGGCCACGGATCGACCATCTCGCCTCCGACCGAATTGCCTTAAAAAGAAGACATTTTTGCCGCCCCACCTACGTCCCCAACGGGTCGATTTTGTCCCGTCGATCTCGGTCCGAAACCTGACGTTCGATGAGGCGACAGCATACGATAGGCCGTACCTAGCGGACTAAGTCCAGGCTGCGCAATTTCGGAATATTAGAAGAATATCCCTGAGTTGCCCGACGTGTCAAGTTGTTTGGCCCAACGCCGGCCGCCGCCTACTTTGCATGGGGTTGTTTTCGCTATTTTTGGCAGCGCCCCCTGCGACGGCCCCATAACTTCATATTACTCTAGCCTGAGCCGCCCGGCTCCAGCGCCTCGCCGAGCTCGAGCGGATGCGCCATCGTCTCGTGCAGCGCCTGCTTGTCGAGCTCCCCTTCCGACAGACTGATCACGACGCAAGCGACGCCGTTGCCGATCAGGTTGGTGAGCGCACGGCACTCGCTCATGAACTTGTCGATGCCGACCAGGATCGCGATCGACTGGATCGGAATGTCGGGCACGATCGACAGCGTCGCGGCGAGCGTGATGAAGCCGGCGCCGGTGACGCCGGAAGCGCCCTTCGAGGTGATCATGGCGATGCCCAGAATGCCGAGCTCCTGCCAGATCGTCAGATGCGTGTTGGTGGCCTGCGCCAGGAACAGCGTCGCCAGCGTCATGTAGATGTTGGTGCCGTCGAGATTGAAGCTGTAGCCGGTCGGCACCACGAGCCCGACCACCGAGCGCGAGGCGCCGAGATGCTCCATCTTCTGGATCATCTGCGGCAGCACCGTCTCCGACGACGACGTGCCGAGCACGATCAGGAGCTCGTCCTTGATATAGGCGATGAAGCGGATGATCGAGAAGCCGACGAGCCGTGCGATGGCGCCCAGCACGATCAGCACGAACAAGATGCTGGTGAGATAAAAGGTCGCGATCAGCGCTGCCAGATTCAACAGCGAGCCGAGGCCGTAGGCGCCGACCGTGAAGGCCATCGCGCCGAACGCGCCGAGCGGCGCGACGCGGACGATGATCCGGATGATGCCGAAGAACATCTTGGCGGCCGTGTCGATCGCGGACGCAATCGGCTCGCCGACCTTGCCCATGAGAGCGATGGCGAAGCCCGAGAGGATCGAGATCAGCAGCACCTGCAACAGGTCGCCGCGCGCGACCGCGCCGAGATAGCTGTCTGGAATGATCGCCATCAGATGGGCAACGATGCCCTGCTCTTTGGCCTGCGTGACGTAGTTGGAGACCGATTTCGGATCGATCGTGGAAGGATCGATGTTGAAGCCGTGGCCGGGCTGCAGCAGCTCGCCGACCAGAAGACCGACCGCAAGCGCCACCGTCGACACCGCCTCGAAATAGATCAGCGTCTTCAACCCGACCCGGCCGACGCGCTTGAGATCGCCCATCGAGGAGATGCCGTGCACCACGGTGCAGAAGATGACGGGCGCGATCATCATCTTGATCAGCGCGATGAAGCCGTCGCCCAGTGGCTTCAATTCCTTGCCGAGATTCGGATAGAAATATCCGATCAGGACACCTGCCACGATCGCGATCAGCACCTGAACGTAGAGGATCTTGTACCAGGGCTGATGACGGGGATGGGTAATGGGCTTGATCGCGGCTGTGGTCATGAGGTGCCCCGGCTAGGATGAACTCAACTGGTGATGCCATCTTGGCGGAGCCGCGCGCAAGCGACAATGCCCATTCGTGGCGTCGCGAGCGCACACGAATCTGTCATAGACTGCGGCCGGCTCGCATCGGGAGGCTTGGAGTGGAATTCACGGCATTGTTTCTCGCCATCACCATCGCCATGCTGGTGGCCTGGCGTGGCCCGCGCCCCGTCGCGATCGGCCTGTTCGCGGTGATCCTGATCGCCTGCGTCGCGACCTTGCTGCACCACGCCACCGACCGTCTCACTTTGTCGTTCTGAGGCCGGCCATGAACGACACCCAGGCCGTCACCCTCAATGCCGTCGCGCTCTATGGGCTGGCGCTGGTACTGGCCGCCGCCTTTGCCGCGCAGCTTTTGCTCCACGAGCTGCCCTGCCCGCTCTGTCTGTTGCAGCGCATCCTGTTCGCACTGTTGGCGATCGGGCCGATCCTCAATATCCGCTTCGGGCCGCGGCCAAGTCATTATGCGTTGTCGCTGCTGACGGCCGTCGTCGGCGCCACGGTCTCGACCCGGCAGGTGCTGCTGCACATCCTCCCCGGCGACGCCGGTTACGGTTCGGCGCTGTTCGGCTATCATTATTATACGTGGGCGCTGATCGGATTCATCGCCGCGATCGTGCTGCTCGCGGCGATGCTGCTGTTGGACCGCCAGTTCGAGCGCCGCGCGGCGCCGGGCAGCTCGCCCGGCGCCTTCGCGCAAGGTGCGGTGTGGCTGGTGGTCGGGCTGACGGCACTGAATGTGCTCTCCACCCTGCTCGAGTGTGGCTTTGCCGCCTGCGCCGACAATCCCATCGTCTATGAGCTGCTGAAGTAGGCTGCTTAGGGCCGTTTCGGAATATTCAATCCGCGCTCCACGGCCGGCCGCTTGAGACCGCGCTCCAGCCAGGCCGCGACCTGCGTGAACTGGTCGAATTCGACGAGCTCGCGCGCACCGTAGAAGCCGATCAGATTGCGCACCCAGCCGAGCATCGAGATGTCGGCGATGCTGTATTCGTCGTCCATGAACCACTGCCGTCCGGCGAGATGCATCTCCATCACGCTGAGCAGGCGCTTCGACTCGGCGACGTAGCGCTGCAGCGGCCGCTTGTCCTCGTAATCCTTGCCGGCGAATTTGTGGAAGAACCCGACCTGGCCAAACATCGGTCCGATGCCGCCCATCTGGAAATGCACCCACTGGATCGCCTGATAGCGGCGCGCCGCGTCCGCCGGCAGCAGCTTGCCGGTCTTGTCGGCGAGATATTGCAGGATGGCGCCGGATTCGAACAATGGCAGCGGCTTGCCGCCTGGACCGTTGGGATCGAGAATCGCCGGGATCTTGCCGTTCGGGTTCAGCGACAGGAACTCCGGCGTCTTCTGGTCATCCTTGTTGAAGTCGACGAGATGGACCTCGTAAGGCAGCCCGATCTCCTCGAGCATGATCGAGACCTTCACGCCGTTCGGCGTCGGCAGCGAATAGAGCTGAAGGCGGTCCGGATGCTGGGTGGGCCAGCGTTTTGTGATGGGAAAGGCAGACAAGTCGGTCATGTCGACATTCTTTGCAGGGTTGTTGCTTTGCACGGTTGTTGTTGGATGGCTAATGTACGGAGCTCAGTGAAAGCCGCAAGGTCTGCAACCGGCCATGAACGATCAACAGACAGGCGCAACAACAGGCGCAACGCTCGGCCTCTCCGACGACGAACTCGCAACGCACCCGACCGTGTTCGCGGCTGATGCGCTCGCCGGTCAGGTGGTCGTGGTGTCCGGCGGCGCCGGCGGCATCGGCCGCGCCATCGCATGGCTGTTCGCGCGGCTCGGCGCACATGTCGTGATCGCCGGCCGCAATGCCGACCGGCTCGACGCACTGGTCGATCGTCTCGTCCATCGTGGGCTCAAGGCGTCCGCGCATGTCGCCGACATCAGGGATCCCGACGCGGTCAATGCGATGTTCGAGGCGCTGTGGACCGAGCACGGCCGTGTCGATCATCTCGTCAACAGCGCCGGCGGCCAGTTCCCGCAAGCTGCGATCGACGTCTCGATCAAGGGCTGGAATGCGGTCATCAACACCAACCTCAACGGTACCTGGTACATGATGCAGGCCGCGGCGCAGCGCTGGCGCGACCGCAAGCATCCTGGCAGCATCGTCAATATCGTCGTGGTCACGACGCACGGCCTCTACGGCATTGCGCACTCGATCGCGGCACGCTCCGGCGTGATCGGCCTGTCGCGCGCGCTCGCGGTCGAATGGGCGCCGCTGAACATCCGCATCAACTGCATCGCGCCCGGCGCGATCGAGACCGAGGGCTGGAACGTTTACAGCGAAGCGGCGCGCGCCGCCTACCCGCGCTCCAATCCGATGATGCGCCCGGGCACGCCATGGGACATTGCGGAGGCAGCCGTCTACCTCGCCGCGCCCTCCGGCAAGTTCGTCACCGGCGAGACGCTGACCGTCGACGGCGGCGGCCAGCATTGGGGCGAGACCTGGACGACCGGTAAGCCCGACTATTTCAGAGGCGGCGAATAACGCACGCATGCCTGTCGCCTGACGCGCTTCCGTCACTTGCCGTCGTCGAAGCTGACGATGACGGCGGCGTTCGCGATCAGGATCGGGTCGTTGCCGAGATCGGACGGAATCTCGAGCCCACCCGCGACCGCCTTCACGGTCTTGGTGCCATAGGGCAATTCCTTGGCGACCGCTGCGGTGTCGACATCTTCGGGATTCGGCACGGCGATCGTGACGTCGACGAACATGTCGTTGGCGGTCTTGCCGAGCATGCGGAAGAAGCCGAGGCTGGAATGACGGATGGCGTCCGAGACGGCCCGCTTGGCGGCCTTGGTGGCGTCGCGGCCGTGGACGTCGACGCCCATGCCCATTTCGGTGATACAGCGCACGCGTGTCATGAAGGTTCCTGCTGTCGTTGGCGTGAGAGACCGTCACTCCTTCGGCCCCTGCGCGCGCGGCGTCAAGCCGGGTCCCTCGCCTCGCTTACGCTGTTGTGATCGCCCCGCGCCAGCATCCACGCCGCGAGACCGGCAAGGATCGCCGCGGCCACCACCATGACGCAAGCCGCGCTCCAGCCCCATGCCGAGACCACGGCGCCGACCGCGATCGGACCGGTGACCTGGCCGAAATTGCTGCCCGTCATCAACAGGCCCATCATGACAGGCACCATCGCCGCCGATCGCGCCGCGGCGGGTGCGGTTGCCAGCAACGTCGCCGGGATCAGGCCGCCGATCGCGGAGAACAAAAGGCACAGCCAGAATGCGCCCCAGCCGCCGAGCACCGGCAGGAAGATTCCGAGCGCGGACGCGCCCATCACGAATGCCGCCACGGCAATCAGCAAATTGCGGCTGACGCCGCGCGCAAGCAGATGACCGGCGGCGAGATTGCCGACGACGTTGCCGGCCGCGGCCAACGCACTGAGCCCGCCGGCGCCTTGGCTGGACACGCCGAGCCGCTCGGTCAGCACGATCGGCAGGAAGCTGAACAACGCAAAGAACATCAGGCTGTAGAGCGCAAACAGCACCATCAGAAGCGCCGGGGTGCGGCGCTGTGCCAGCGCGGTGGCTTCCCGCATCAGGCCGCTCCGCGCCGCGCCGGTCCGCGATGCCACTTCAGGCACGATGAGGCCGGCTAGGATGAACAGCACGGCAACAAAGGCGGCACTGGCCCACCAGATCGTGCGCCAGCCATCGAAGATCGGTCCGGCGACCAGGGCCAGCGCGATCCCGAACGGCATCACGCAGCTCCACACCGCCATGGTGACGTCACGTGCGCTGACATCGACGACGCGATCGAGCAATGCGGGGGCCGCGACCATCACCAGAAGGAAGCCGAGCCCTTCCAGCATGCGCGATGCCAATAGCACCGCGAGCTGTGGCGCGAGCGCGCCCGAGCCTGCCCCCAGCGTGATCGCCGCGAGCCCGCACAGCAGCACCCTGCGCGTGCCAACCGCGGCAATCACCACGCCCGCCGGAACGCTGCCGACAAGCCCGAGGACCGCAAAGATGCCGGCGATCGTTCCGACCGCGGCAAGGTCGATGCCGAGGCTCTGCTGCAGCATCGAGGCGGCAATCGGAACCTTGCCGACCTGCAGCGCCGCGCCGATCCCGCAACCGATCACGATGGCGACCGTGGCCCATCGCTTCGCCTCGCTCTGCTGCATCACGGCCGTCTCGATCGTCATGCGTCCACTCCGCCCCTGGCTCACGGCACAGAGATAGCGTTTCCCGACCATCGACAGGAGTGATATGTTTTGCATCCGATTGATCGATTTCATAGATCATGCTCGACAACCTGACGCTCGATCAGATCCGCACCTTTGTCGCCATCGCCGAGAGCGGCAGCTTTCGCGCCGCCGCGACCAAACTGGCGCGGGTGCAATCCGCGGTCAGTCATGCCATCGCCAACCTCGAGGCCGAGCTCGGGCTCACGCTGTTCGACCGCTCCAACCATCGCCCGGCGCTGACGGCCGAGGGCAAGGCACTGCTGGGCAACGCGCGCGACCTGCTGCTGCGTGTCGACGCGATGCGGGCGCGGGCACGCAGCCTGGGCGATGGCGTGGAATCGGAACTCTCGCTGGTGGTCGATACGCTGTTTCCGATCGCCGCCGTCGGCGCGGCGCTGACGGAAATGCGGGCGGCCTATCCGTCTGTCAGCGTGCGGCTCGCGGTCGAACCGATGGGCGGTCCGATCGCCGGCTTGACCGAACGGCGCAGCGCGCTCGCCGTCACGGTCGGCGAGGATTTTCGCGATCCCCGTCTTGCGCTCGATGCGATCTGTGCGGTGCAGATCGTCGCCGTCGCCTCCGCAAGCCATCCGCTCGCGCGCCGCGGCCGCAAGAGCGTGGCGGATCTCGCCGATCATCTCCAGATCGTGCTGTCGGATCCGACCCCGCTGTCGGAAGGCCGTAGCTTCGGCGTGCTCTCGCCGCAGATATGCAGGGTGAGCAATCAGGACACCAAGCACGCCATGATCCTGGCGGGGCTCGGCTGGGGCCGGCTGCCGCTCTGGCAGGTGGCGCGCGACCTGAAGGAGCGCCGCCTGGTGCGGGTCGAAACCGGCGCGCTCGGCCGCAACGCCGCGCTTGCAATGGAGGCCTATCTCGCCCACCGGCTCGATGAACCGCTGGGACCTGCGGCACGCGCGTTTGCCGATGCATTGACGCGGATCGCGGCGGGCACGCATGCGCCGAAGACCAGGGCGAAGACGGCGAAGAAACACTGAGCCGCGGCGATCGCTCGCCCGGCCCTGTGGCGGCCGTCCGCAAGCGCCTCAGTCCTCGATCTCACCGCTGCGGATCGCGAGCCGAATGGCCTGCGCTGTCGTGGCGACGCCAAGCCGAAGCCGCGCACGTCGCAAATGGTTCTCGACCGTGCGTTCCGACAGGCCGAGCGATGCCGCGATGTCGGCCTGGCGACGTCCCGCGGAGGTCCAGCGCAACACCTCGCGCTCCCGCGGCGACAGGCTCGACGCACCGTTCGGCTCGTGGGCTTCCATCAGCCCGCGGGCGGCGCGGAAGGCCGCCGCACCGATCATGGTCAGCGCCGCACGCGTCCGCGCCGACGCATCGATCCGCGTCCCGGCGAAGCTCATCGCGCCTTCAAGGCCGGTGCGCCCGAACACCGGAACCTGCAGCCCATGGAAACCGGGCCCGCGCGGCGTGCGCACCACGCGGTACTTCTCGCCGCGCGCCGACATCACCTTGGTCCAGAAAAACGCCTGGTCCACATCGAGGAAATTGCGCGTCACCGGACAATGCCGGACATAGGTCTCGGCATCGACGGTCACGCCTTTGCCGAACCAGTCGCCTTCGACCCAGTAGATCCGGTCAACCAGGTCCTCGCGTGCCGGCGACGCCGAGAACATCACGAACCGGTCGTAGCCGAGCGGCAGGCTCGCGGACCGCACCGCCGCCTGGATCGCGGGCAAGCTCTCGCTGCCCTCGATCGCAACCACGGCTTCGATGTAGCGGTCCATGCGGTACCATCGTGTCTTGCGGAAGGCCGATCGTGCGGCCCAGCGCGTTGAGGATTTTCCCTCAAGCGAGACCGGCCTGCAAGGCGCGCGACATTGAGCCGCCACCGGCGGCGCGGCGGGGTGCGCCGCGCCCGCAGCTTGAGCCGCCGACCGCTCAGCGCCCGCCGAGCGTATCGAGCAGCGCCTTTGCGGCAGCCTTGCCGACATTATTGGCGGCGAAGGGGCTGTCACCGGTGATCAGCTTGCGATCCTGATGGGTCTTGCCGGTGATGTCCTTGTTCAGGATCTCGACGCCGAGCGCCTGCAACTGTTCGCCGAATGCCCAGGTCAGCGCGCCCGGCATGTAGCCGATATCGGGCGTGGTCCGATCGATGGCGTCGGGAAATGCGCAGATCTTGTAGCCCTTGAAGGGATAGTCGCCCTTGGCTTCGCCGACCGCGGACGCCAGCAACGCCGCCGGGCCATGGCAAAGCGAGATGATGTGCTTGTCGTTGTCGAGCGCCCATTTCAGGGCGGCCTTCACGTCGGTGCTTTCGGGCAAGCCGATCAGCGCACCATGGCCGCCGGGAATGAACACCGCGATATAGTCGGAATCCTTGCCGAGCTTTTTTTCGATCACGTCGGAGAGCTTCAGCGGCTGCTTCAGCCTGGGGAGATATTTCTGGTAGATGCTCTTGACCGCGTCGTCCTCCTTCGGAAACGCCCAGAGCTCGAATTTGACCGGATTACCCGACACGGTCGCAATATCGAATTCGAAGCCCGCCTTGTCGAGGTGATACATCGGCAACAAGGTCTCAACGGGATGGTTGCCGGTCGAGAACATCGTGCCGTTCTGCAACAGCAGATAGCGCTCGTCCGCGGCGATCATCAGAATTTTCCAGCGGCCGCCCCTGTAGGCGTTGGGGTAGTCCGCGCCGGAGAGATCCGACTTGGCCGAGGTGAATTGCCCAAGCGAGTAAGGCGACGGAAAGAAAGCGTTGTTCTCCGCCGGATCGGGTACGGGACGCTTGTCCTGGGATTGCTCGGACATCGAGATATCCTCTCTCATCGTGTTGCGATCCGGCAAAGGTAAGCACGAGATCCGCGATGAGGAATGAGGGATTTCCCTCAACCCACTCTGCCGGGCATCCCTACCCCTGCTTCTGCAACACCGTGATGTGCAGGCGGCGGCGGACCTCCATGCCCTGGCGACGATAGAGCGCGATCGCCGAGACATTGCTGGTGAAGACGTGCAGGAATGGAATTTCGCCGCGCGCCACGATCTGGCCGGCGACCGCCGACAGCAGCGCCTGCGCGTAGCCGCGGCCGCGATGCTCCGGATGCACGCAGACGGCGGTCATCTCGGTGTAGTTCCCCGGCTTCATCCGTTCGCCGGTCATCGCGACCAGTTCGCCATTGATACGGATGCCGAAAAAGCTGCCGAGCTCATGCGTCCGCGCACTGAACGGGCCGGGCTTTGTCAGCTCCGTCAACGCCATCATCTCCGGAACATCGGCAGCGCCGAGCGTGACGATCTCGACGCCGGGCGCAGAATGGTCCGCGGGCACGCCGATCATCTGCTCGCCGGTCTCGGCCAGCAGCACCTTGAACTGCGGCGGCACCGGGACAGGATCGGGCGTGAACAGCACCGCGACGTCAGGTCCCGACAGCAGCGCACCGAGCGCGGCAAAGCTCCGTGGCGACATGTCGACCATGTCGGCGAAGGGTGCGATCGCAAGCGGAAAGCGCCTTGCATCGGCGCCGCCTTCCGCCAGCTCGCGTTGTCTCGTGGTCAGCGCGCTCCAGATCGGGCGATCGAGCGGATGATTGGGCGGGACTTCGGACATGCGGCGCTTCGCTCCTGATTTTCCTCGAACAGAGCAAGAAGCGCCGGCAAAATCCAGCATGGCATGGTGTGGTTGCGGCTCACAATCACGACAGCAGGTGAAAACCCCGCTACGCCGCCTTCAGGCAGAGCTCGGTGCCACCCTTGAGCGGCAGCGTGATCGACACGAAGCCGTTGCCGGGATCGCGTACGAATTCCAGGAAATCCGCCTCGGCATTGTCGTTCATGACGTAGCCGCCGACGCGCAGCTGCGGCGCGACGATCTCGATCACCTGGCGCGCCAGCGTCGGGCCCTTGTCGCCCGGCCAGCCGTCGATCAGGATGAAGTCGACGGGACCACCGAGATCGCGCAACGTCTTGCGCGCATCGCCCTCGCGGATGTCGGCGTAATCGGCAAGGCCAGCGTCTGCGAGATTGCGCTTCGCCGCTGCGACCTTGGCCGGCACGATCTCCGATCCGATCACGGTGCCGCCGCCATTGTCGCGCATCGCAGCTGCGAAATAGAGCGTCGACATTCCGACCGAGGTCGCGAATTCGGCGACGCGCTGGGCGCGCAGGCCGCGGCACAACAGATAGATCAGCTCGCCCTGCTCCGGGTGGATCGAGAATCCCTGCTCGGCGTAGTGGTGCGGGTCACGGCTGCCGCTCTGCATCGGATTGCCGCGCACGGGCGCCCGGCGGGTGGCCTGCAGACGCTCGATGACGGCGGTGACGCGGGCATCACGGATCGCGCTGTGCGGTTCGGCGTTGTACATGAAAGGTCTCGTTTGCTGCGACGGCGTCACTGCTGCAGGATCTCAGCGGCCGCGCGGTCGAGGATCTTTGCGATCCGCCGCGCCTCCGCGGCATCGCAGCCGCGCTTCTGGCGCAGCGCGCTCTTCAGCGCGTGACGGGCGCGGTGCACCTCGTCGGACGCTTCGCCATCGAGATCGCTCACGCCGGCGAAGGCTTCGCGCACCTCCTCCATGCGGCGGCCGATCCGCGACAGCGCCTCGAGAATGGTATCCGCGGTCGCGCGGTTCTCGCCGAGATACGCCCTGCCCTGCTCGGTGATGCTGTAGAGCTTGCGCGCCGCGTCCTGGGTGACGCTGGCATGGCCGATCTCCTCGAGGAATGTCAGCGCCGGATAGATCACGCCCGGGCTCGGGCTGTAGAAGCCGTCCGACCGCTCCTCGATCCTCTTGATCAGCTCGTAGCCGTGCGCCGGCTGCTCGCCGAGCAACGCGAGGATGACCAGTTGCAGATCCTGCGACGAAAGCCGCCGCGATCCCGGAAAATCACCGCCGCCACCTCGCCCGAAGAAGCCATGGCCGCCGCGGCCAAAGCGGTGGCCGCCCCGGCCGTGCCGGCCCATGGCGAAGAACCCGAACCGGAAGCCGTCATCGTCCCGGTCGCGAAACATCGATCGTCTCATTTGTCCATTCCTTACTGAAAACATATCTTACGATATATCTACAGATTGAGCGACAGCAACCCACGTTTTCGTGAGACGTCGGGACGAAGCGGCGGCTGGTGCTGGCGGAGGGCTGGCCGGGCTCAGTCCGGGGCTTGCCGACCTTCATGCGGCTGGCCTATGGCTTTAAACGCCTTCCAGCCCTGCGACTCATGCGCCCCAAGACCTTCGAAGCCCATTGTCTGCGCCTGCCCGCCGCCACCAAGGTGGTGCAATGGGAAGGCACGTCGGTGTTCAAGGTCGGCGGCAAGATGTTCGCGCTGGCCGGCGGCTACATCGAGAGCACCGGCGGCTTCATGTTCAAGACCTCGAACATGGCCTATCAGCTGCTGATCGAGCAGGGTCTGGCGCGCCCGGCGCCTTATCTGGCGCGCGCCAAATGGGTGCAGTTGATGGCGAACGACTCCCTGCCCGATGCCGAGCTCAAGGCCTATCTCGACCAGGCGCATGCGCTCATCGTCGAAAAGTTGACGCGGAAGTCGCGCAAAGCGCTCGGGCTCGACTGATCGCCGGAGCCGCAACGCGGCTCAGCTGCCTAGCGGCTTGTCGGAATCGCCCGACAGCAATTTTGGAAACAGCTCCTTGAACGCGAATTTGTCGTCGCCCTTGGCGCGTTCGAAGCGCAGCACGACGTCGAAGCGGCTGCCCTCCCATTTGGTCGGCGGCGTGCCCTTGCTGACCGGGATCAGCGGAAGAATATCGGAAATGATTGCCTTGTGCTCCCAGCACAGCAGCACGACGCCCTTCAGCGCCAGCACCGCAGGCACCAGCCTCGGCTCATCGCCCTTGCCAAAGCTTTCGTTCGGGGTCAGGCCGCGCCGTGCGGCAAGCGCCGAGATCGTCTCGGCCGGACGGCTCGACGGCGGCTGATTGGCCGTGGTGCCCGGTGTCGCGGCATAGATTGCATCGGGCTTGGCATAGTCACCGCCGGTGAGATCGGTGCCGAACAACGCGGTCCACGCGCCCGCACGCTCCCACCCACGGAGCACAAGCGACTCGGTGTCGGACACGCCTTCCGCGGTGAAGCCCGGCCCGGGCCAGCCGTCGCCCGGCTTCTCGGCATGGCGGATGATGAAGAGCGTGAGCGCGTCCATGGGCGGCCTCTCGGGAGAAGATGTGTGGCAGGATCCGGCGTCGGTGACGTCGATCCTATCCCCGATACAGCCTCCGGTTGATGAACCGCATCACAGTTTGCGAAAACTCGCGCGGTACTGCGCCGGCGACACGCCGAGCCGCTCGGTGAACACGATCCGCATCCGGTCGGCCGAACCGAAGCCGCAGTCGAACGCAACCGCCTTCAGCGGCCGGTCCGAGCCCTCGAGCAGCCGGCGCGCGGCGTCGACCCGCGCCCGCTCGACGAATTCATGCGGCGTGATTCCGGTCTCCTGCGCAAAGGCGCGGCCGAAATTGCGCACGCTCATGCCGACGGCTTCCGCCAGCGACTGCAGCGTGTGGCGCTCGCCGACATGCTGCATGACATGCGCCTGCGCGCGCGCAATCGGCGAATTCTCATCGACCGGCGCGGTGAGATAGGGACTGAATTGCGACTGCCCGCCCTGGCGCTGCGCCACCACGACCAGCCGCTTGGCCACCGCGACCGCAACCTGCGGCCCGTGCCGCTCGGCGACCAGCGCGAGCCCGAGATCGATTCCCGCGGTTACGCCGGCCGAGGTCATCAGCTGTCCGTCGCGAATGTAGATGCGGTCGAAGATCACCTCGGCTGCCGGGAAGCGCGCCGCCAGAAGCTGCGCGTTCTGCCAATGCGTCGTCACCTTGTGGCCGTCGAGCAGCCCGGCGTGGCCGAGCGCGAAGGCGCCGGTGCAGATCGAACCATAGAGCTCGGCGCGCGCGGGCGCCCCACGCAGCCACTGTGTCAGTTCGGGATCCGGCGCCGCGTCGGGCAATGCCGGCCCGCCCGCCACCAGCAGGATATCGAACCTCTCCTGTGCCTCGGCGAAGCTGAGATCGGCCGATATCTTCATGCCGTTCGACGCGCGCAGCGGTTCGCAGCCGGCGCCGACCAGCACGGTCTCATAGCCATTCCCCGCGGGCACAAAGCCGTTCGTCTCCGCGAACACGTCGACGGGGCCCGCGACATCGAGCGCCTGAACCCCTTCGTGAATCGCGATCGCGACTCTCTGAACCGCCATACCTTCTCCCTGCCCGCTGGCGCGAAACGACGTCTGGTTGGCCCGATCCGGCGGCGCGCGATCGTTGCGGGATCGGGCCCAACCGGGCGACAAACGCACCACGGATCGCGCCACCCGGCGATCCGCACACACCGCAGAGACGAGCGCCGGGCTCGCGTGTTCGCACGCCACGACATCGTCTTGCCACATCGAGGAGCGTCTTGAAATGACCGAGATCATCGCCGGCATCCGCGTACCCGACAGCGCGATGGCCCGCGCCGCCACCCAACTGGTGCGCGATACCGAGGACGACCTGCTCTACAATCACAGTCGCCGCGTGTTCTTCTGGGGCGCGCTGACCGGCAACCGCCGCAAGCTGAAATTCGATCCCGAGTTGCTCTATATCGGCGCCATGTTCCACGACATGGGCTTGACCGCAGCGCATGCGAGCCCCGATCTGCGCTTCGAGGTCGACGGCGCCAACGCCGCACGCGACTTCCTCAAGGGCTATGGCGTTCCGGAGCGCGACATCGAGGATGTCTGGACCTCAATCGCCCTGCACACCACGCCTGGCGTCCCCGAGCATATGCGTCCGACCATTGCGCTGGTCACCGCCGGCGTCGAGATGGACGTGCTCGGCATCGCCTACGACGATTTCCCGCACGAGCACCGCGACCATGTCTGCGCGCACCATCCGCGCGAGGCGAACTTCAAGGAGAACATCATCGATCATTTCGCCGCCGGCACCATCAAGAAGCCGCTGACGACCTTCGGCAACGTCAAGGCCGACGTGCTGGCGCTGAAGGACATGAACTACACCAGGATGAACTTCTGCTCGATCATCCTCGGCTCGAAATGGCCGACATGACGCGACGTCAATGGCGGTTGGCGGGACCGTGGTCGGGGCCGGGATCCCGACCGGCGGCCGCCAGCGAGAGCCGGCCCATGTAATGCGCCCAACCCTTGTCATGGCTCTCGCACTGCGCGGCGTTCGGAAGGCCGCTATGGGTCATGCGGAGCAGCGTGCCGTTGTCCTGCTCCATCAGGTCGATCTCGATCAGGCTCGATCCCGGCGGCACTTCCTCGCTGCCCTCCCAGCCGAAGCTGTAGGCGAGACGATGCACCGGCACAACCTCGCGGAACGCTCCGCGCGCGGCGCGGCTGCGATCGCTGCCGAGCCCCTTGAGGAAGTAGAGGCCCCCGGGATGCGTCTCGGTCGCGGCTTCGAGCCCCATCCAGCTCACGATCTTCTGCGGATCGGTCAGAAAGGCGAACACGGTTGCAGCCGGGGCTGCGATCTGGATCTCGCGTTGAACGATGAAGGCTTCAGTCATCGATCCATGCTCCATTGACAGTCGGCGCTCAGGGATAATTCGTGACAAGGGTGGTGCGTCAACCCCATGATGGTGTGATGCAATTGTCCTCGACGTTGAGCTGGCTGGTCGACGCCGCCGCCGAGACCGCGGGCGCCAACCGGTTGTTGGCAGACCTGGGTAGCCACCTTATCACGGATGGCCTGCCGCTTGCCGGCGGCGCTCTGACGCTCGAGGTTCCGCACCCCCTGATTGCAAGACGAACCTGGCTGTGGCGTGCCGACAATGGCGAGGTCATCGAAGCGCTCGGATTCGCACCGGAACAACCCTTTGCGATGCCCGATATGGTGGGATCCGGCGACGCCGGCTGGCGCTGGCTCGGAACTCTCGCGCCCGGCCCGATCCACGAGGGCACGATCGGAACGCGGCCGGATGGCCCGACCCTCGGCTGGATCGGGACACGCGCCTTCACACCTGCCGAGGCGGATCAATTGCGCGAGGCGGCGCGGTTCATGGCCGCGCCGCTCGCCGCGCTCGCGGCGCGCGCGACACTGACGGCGGCGCTGGAAGCCTATCTCGGCCGGCGCAGCGCGGCGCGCGTGCTGGCATCGCCATTGCGTCGCAATACCGGCGAAACCATCCGGGCGGCACTGCTGTTCGCCGACCTCCGCGGCTTCACCGCGCTGTCGGAAAGCCATCCGCCTGCCGAGGTGATCGCGGCGCTCGATGCCTGGTTCGACCGCATCGCCGGCGCCATCCACGCCTTCGGCGGCGAGGTGTTGAAATTCATCGGCGACGGCCTGCTTGCGATCTTTCCGGTCACGACCAGCGCGCGCAGCGCATCCGAGGCGGCATTGCGCGCGGTGTCGGCGGCGCGCGTCGGCATGGCGCATCTCGATGCAGAGCGACGCAAGCAGGGCTTGCCGCCGTTGCCATTCGGCGCGGCGCTGCATCTCGGCGAGGTGCACTGGGGCAATATCGGCGCCGCCGACCGCCTCGACTTCACCGCGATCGGTGCCGCGGTCAATCTGGTGAGCCGGCTCGAAGGGCTGTGCAAGCCGCTGGAGCAGACCGTGCTGGTTTCGGGCGCCCTCGCCGCCGAGACCGAGACGCCGCTGGTCGCGCTCGGCAGTCATGAATTGCGCGGCGTCGCGCGGCCATGCGCGGTCTTCACTTTGCCGGAGAGCTGAGCCAGTCATCTGAACAGGCGCAGCCATGGCGCCAGATGAAATGCGCTCATCAGCGCGTACATCGGGACCATGCCCTGCAATGACAGCGGTCCCTGCATCGCGCCGCAGATCATGTCGGCCGGCGCCATCGCGGCAATCAGCGCCATCACGGCGAAGGTCGGCGCCGCCGCCAGCGACAGAAAGCGCGCCACGATGGGCCCACGTCCGCTGAGCCGCCTCCTCGCCCAATCTTCTCGTGTTTCGAAACCGGTCATCGTTCGATCTCTCTGGAGATGATCCATGTCGTCATGTGCTAGGTTAGGACCGGGCCTCGGAGGGTGAGAGTGACAAGTGTGTCGGGATTCGAATGGATTCGCTGATCATAGCTGCGGCGCGCGCGCTCGCGGCGGGTGATCCCCTCGGCGCACTGAAACGGGTAGCCCTGCGCGACGATGCGCCGGCGCTGGCGCTGCGCGGCATCGCGATGGCCCGGCTCGGCGATTTCGCCCGCGCCAAGGAGCTGTTGCGGCGCGCAAGCCGCGCCTTCGGCCCGCGCGAAGCCGTCGCGCGGGCGCGCTGCGTGGTGGCGGAGGCCGAGATCGCGCTGGTGTCGCGCGACCTTTCCTTTCCCGGCAAGAGCCTCGCCGCGGCGCGCGCAACGCTCGCGGCACGAGGCGATGCACTCAATGCCGCCCATGCCGGCTATCTCGAAATCCGCCGCCTGCTGCTGATCGGGAGCCTCGATGCGGCTGAGCGCATGCTTGCCGGCCTCGACCCAGCACCGTTCCCGCCGGCACTGCGGGTCGGCCATGAACTGGTCGTCGCCGGAATCGCGATGCGGCGGCTGCGGACCAGGCCGGCACGCGAAGCGCTGGCCCGCGCAAGGCAAGCAGCACGCCGCGCCGGCATCGCCGAGCTCGCGGCCGAGGTCGAGAGCACCGCGCGCCTGCTCGCGACACCCGCGGCGCGTCTGATCGCGCGCGGCAGCGAGCGGCCGCTGCTGCTTGAGGAGGTCGAGGCCCTGATGGCATCGAAGGCGCTCGTCATCGATGCCTGCCGCTACGTCGTGCGCGATGTCGGCACGACGGTCTCGCTGACCCGCCGGCCGGTGCTGTTCGCGCTCGCCCGCGCGCTGGGCGAAGCGTGGCCGCAGGACGTGTCGCGCGGCACGCTAATCGCGCGGGCGTTTCGCGGCAAGCACGCCGATGAATCACACCGGGCGCGGCTGCGGGTCGAGATCGGACGACTGCGCCGGGCGCTGCGGCCGCTGGCCGATCTCAGCGCGACGCCGGACGGCTTTGTGCTCCAGCCGCATGGCCGGCGCGAGGTGACCGTGCTGGCGCTGCCGGTCGAGGAGGAGCATGCCGCGGTGCTGGCCTTTCTCGCCGACGGCGAGGCCTGGTCGAGCTCGGCGCTGTCGGTCGCGCTGGGAGCGAGCCAGCGCACCGTGCAGCGCGCGCTCGACGCGCTGGCCGCCACCGGCAAGGTGCAGTCGGTCGGCCGTGCCCGCGCCCGGCGCTGGATGACGCCGCCGGTGCCGGGATTCACGACGACCTTGTTACTCCCTGCCCCGCTGCCGGACGGCTAGCATCCGGGTGCAATCGGAAGCGTTTTCGAGCGAAGCGGATACCGGTTCGCGGGAAGAAAACGCGTCAAAACAGGAAATCTGGAGCCTCGATTCTGATTCAATCAGAACTGAGGCTCCAGGCGACAGGAGCGCACATGAAAAAGGCCACGGCCGAGATCATCCGGGAATACGGCCCCTTCGACGGCGTCGAGAACGTCGGCGGCGTCAGCTTCGACGGCGAGCAGGTCTGGTTCGCGGCCGGCGACCGCCTGGTCGCCTTCGATCCCGACAGCGGCAACACCACCCGCACCCTCGATATCGCGGCTCATGCCGGCACCGCCTTCGACGGCAAGCACCTCTATCAGATCGCCGAGGACCGCATTCTGAAGATCGAGCCGAACAGCGGGCGCGTGATATCCACCATCCCCTCACCCGGGGGCGGCCGCGACTCGGGCCTCGCCTGGGCGGAGGGCTCGCTGTGGGTCGGCCAGTATCGCGACCGCACGATCGTTCAGATCGATCCGGAAACCGGCAACGTTCTGCGCACCATCGAAAGCAACCGGTTCGTCACCGGCGTCTCCTGGGTCGATGGCGAACTCTGGCACGGCACCTGGGAAGGCGATGAAAGCGACGTGCGGCGCATCGACCCGCAGACCGGCGAGGTCATCGAACGGCTGGAGATGCCGCAAGGCGTGTTCGTCTCTGGCCTCGAGTCCGACGGCGCCGACCGCTTCTTCTGCGGCAGCGGCTCCGCCAACAACAAGGTGCGTGCCATCCGGCGGCCGAAGCGCAGCCGCGCGTGAAGCAGATCGCTTCACGCACGCACCGGCCTCATGCCGGCGCAGGCACCGCCGTGGGCCGCGCCGCCGACATCGGGCGGAAGGTCATCATGATCAGGAACGCGCCGATGCCGACCGCCCAGGAGCCGACATAGAGCCATGTGTAGCTCGCGAAGGTGTCGTAGATCAGGCCGCCGGCGAGCGGTCCGGTCGCCATGCCGAGGCTGCCGGCCATTGCGGTGCCGCCGATCACTGTGCCCATCATCCGCAGCGGGAAGTTCTCGCGGATCAGCACGGAATACAGCGGCATGGTGCCGGCATAGATGAAGCCGAAGATCGCGGCCACCGCGTAGAATGCAGCAAGCTCGCGCACGAAGACGTAGCCGAGCGCGCCGAACGCCTGCGCCAGCAATCCGAGCACCAGCACGCGCTTGGCGCCAAAACGGTCGCCGAGCAGGCCGAAGGCGATGCGGCCGCCCATCCCGGCGAGCCCTTCGACGCTGTAGATCGTCACCGCGGCAACCATCGGAATGCCGCAGGTGACCGCGTAACTCACGGTATGGATGATCGGGCCCGAATGGGTAGCGCAGCAAAAGAAATTGGTCGCGATCAGAATAATGAATTGCGGCGAGCGCAGCGCCTGCGCCAGCGACATCGGCGGTTCGCCGTTCTCCGAGACCGCTTCAGCGTGGTCGCCCTGCAGCGCCGGCGGGCGGCGCACCAGGAATGAGACCGGGATCATGATCGCGCCGACCACGCCCGAGACGATCAGCATCGCGGTGCGCCAGTCGTGATGGGAGATCAGCCAGGCCGCGAGCGGCGACATCGTCATCGGCGCCATGCCCATGCCGGCCGACACCACTGAGACGGCGAGGCTTCGATGGGTGTCGAACCAACCGGTGACGCAGGCCATCATCGGGGCGAAGATCGCCGCCGTTGCCGCGCCGACCAGCGCGCCGAACACGAACTGAAAGGCCAGCAGCGATGGCGCCTGGCTGGCCAGCGCGAGGCTTGCCGCCAGCACGACCGATCCGGTCAGCACCACCGGGAGCGGCCCGAAGCGGTCCGACAGCGTGCCCCAGATCATGCTGGTGAAGGCCATCGCGAGGAAGCCGATCGTCATCGCGCTGGAGATGCCGGTCACCGACCAGCCGGTCTCGCGCGCCATGGGCTGGAGGAACACCGGCAGCGAAAACATGCCGCCGATCGCGACGCAGCCGAGCAGGCCGCCGGCCGCGACGATCACCCAGCGATAGGTCGAATTGCTCATTCCGGAACTCCCATACAGCTCGTTCTGGCTGGAAGACGAGCGGGACGACGCGAAACCGACAGCTGACGAGCGCGCCAGCTCACTTTTTTGCGAGCATCGCGGCCTCGAGCGCCGCTACCGACATATTCCTCCTGGTCAGCGGCCGGCCAGACTGCACCCCGGCTCCGGCGCGATCTCGCCGAGTGCTCGCACCTGCACGAGTTCCGAACCCTGCGTCTCGGCAATGAACATGTTCATCGCCACGTGATGATCCTGACCGAGCGTGACAGGGCCGGTCGGCGACGGAATGGCGATGCCCGCCATCGCGTCGATGATCGCCTCCTTGTCGAGCTTGCCGGCCTTCTCGGCCGCCGCCTTGAGCGCGATCAGCGTGCTGTAATGCGTCACCACATAGTTCGACACCGCGACACCCGGCTCCGCGGCGGCGCGGGCCTTCGCGACGAACGCCTTGACGGCAGGATCCTCGCTCGCCGCGACCGCCGGCACCACGGTCACCATGTTCTGCCCCTTGCCGCGGAAGATGCCGAGGTCGACTTCGGACAATCCGAGGAACGCAACGGTGATGTCCTTCAGCAATCCGGCCTCGTCTGCCTGCCGGATGAAATCCATCCCGTCGCCCTTCAGCGCGAACAGCAGTACCTTTGCCTTGCTCGCCGCGATCTCCTTGATCAGCGGTGAGAAGTCGGTCTCGATTCCCAGCGTGTATTTCGTCGCGACCACCTTGCCGCCGAGCTTCTCGATCAGGGGCTGCGCGATGCCGAACATCTGATGCGGCCAGACCCGGTCGGCACCGAGCAGGAAGTAGGTGTTGCCGAAAGTCCCGGTCATATAGGGCAGCAGCTGGCCGAGCTCCTGGTTCGGCACCGCGCCGAACGAAAACAGATAGCGGCTGCATTTGCCGCCCTCGTAATTGGTTGCATAGAGCAGCGGCGTCTTCGAGCTCTCGGCAATCGGCACCAGCGCATTCAGGTTTTGCGACGTGATCGGACCGACCACCGCCAGCACGCCCTGCTTCTCGATCAGCGAGCGCATCGCCTCAGCGGCCGAACCCGGCCGTGTCTTGTCGTCGACATAGATAACCTCGACCGGCCGGCCGAGAATGCCGCCGGCCGCGTTGATGTCCTTGGCGGCGAGATCGAGCCCGAGTTTCGCCTGCTGGCCGTAAAGCTCGACCCCGCCGGAAAACGGCAGCACCGCGCCGACTCGGACCGGTTCGCCGGGTTCAGCGGCGCGCGCCGGCTGCAGCACCGCGGCGCAGACTAGCAGCGCGAGCGTCGTGCAGACGGTCGAGCGTGATGCCATGTACGTCGTCCCTTCAAGCTTGATACAACCATGCTTGATCGAGCTTATCGGCGCGGCACTGAAGAATTCGTCAAGCGCGCCCCCATTTGCGTCACATTCGAAGCTATGCTCACTCGGCGCGTCGAGACATTTCCGCGCGCCTTCTTCCCCAAGATTTCAAGCCTATCGGGCAACCCGCGTTCGCGGAGTGCTCGTTCATGCGGTGTGACGATTGATGAAAGGACACCCTTTGCAAAACCGCTTCGTCCTGATCTCCGGCTGCTCCGGCGGTGGAAAATCGACCCTGCTGGCCGAACTCTGCGCACGCGGCTATCCGGTCGTCGAAGAGCCCGGCCGCCGCATCGTTGCCGATGAGCTCGCGTCCGGCGGCAAGGCCTTGCCCTGGGCCGATGCGGCGGCCTTCCTGCGTTGCGCCATCGACGTGGGATTGAAAGATATCGAGGCGGCCCGCGCTCATTCCGGATGGGTGTTCTTCGATCGCGGCATCGTCGACGCGGCGTCGGCACTGCAGGCGTTGACGGGCGAGCCGGTGCTGCACGCGATCTGCGCCGCACTAAGCTACCACGGTCGCGTGTTCATGACGCCGCCGTGGCCCGAGATCTACGTCACCGATGCGGAGCGGCGGCATGGCTTCGAAGCAGCGACGGCGGAATATCAGCGTCTGATGGAGACGCTTCCGATGCTCGGCTACGACGTCATCAGCCTGCCGAAGACATCGCCCGCAGAGCGGGCCGATTTCGTGCTGGCGACGCTCGGCGGCTGCGTCCTACCTAAGGCCTGATCAGGCCGTCACTCCGCGGCCTCGCGCTGCGGAACGCCCTGCTCGACATCGAGCTGCAAGATGTCGTTGAAGCGATTGAAGGCGCCGCACAGCGCGATCCGCCAGGTCAGCTCGACAATCTGCGCTTCCGAGAAGTGTTCCCGCAGGCGTGCGAAGATCTCGTCGCGGGTCTTGTTCCAGTTGTTGGTGACGGCGATCGCATATTCGACCACGAGCTTGTCGAGCGCATCGAGTTCGGGATGATCCTGATAGTCGAGCAGCCGCTCGGCGCCCGCCTCCGAGACCCCCTGGATCGCGAGCTTCGGCGCATGGTGCGAAACGCAATAGTCGCACTTGTTGAGCAGCGAGACCGTCACCAGCGCGAGCTCGAGATGCCGCTTCGAGACCACCGCCTCGTCGGCGAGATCGACCAGCAGCGACCACATGTGCTTGAAGATCGGCAGGCGCTGCGCCATGACGCCTGCCTGGTTCTCGAACGCGCCATAGGTGGTCATCTTGTCCCACAGCGGCTTGAGCTCGCTCGGCAGGTCGTTCCTGGTCTTGATTGACACGCGTGACATGGATTGCCTCGGATGGGAATTGAACCGAAGCAGCCTGCCCCGCTTCTCCGGCCGCCGCAAGCGGCAGGACGGCATGGCAGGCGTCACGCTGGCCGCAACCCGCGACGCAGTCCGGCAAGCGGAGCGACTGTCGGCTCAGAATGAAGTCCCGCCTCCGAACCGGAACTCCTGCACGATGTCGTATTTGCCCTTCGTGATCGGCACGGCGTAATCGAAGCGCAGCGGGCCGAACGGCGAGGCCCAGATCAGGCCGACACCGACCGAGGTTCGTACCACGTTCCCATCGTCGTATTGGAGGCCGCATTTGCAAGCAGACGTATTCACCTCGCCGGTTGCGGCCCACGACGTCGGGCCTTCGTAACCCCAGAGCGAGCCGGCGTCCGCATAGACAGCCCCCTTCAGCCCAACCTCGGAGGGCAGGAACCAAAACGGCATCTGCAGCTCCATCGACGCACCCCAATATTTGGTGCCGCCGAGCGCATCCCCGACCGCGCCGAGGCTCGCATAGGTGATGTCGCGCGGCCCGATGCCGTTGGTGGCAAAGCCGCGCACGAGATTCGGCCCCATCTGGAAATGGTCCAGCATGCGCAGATCGTTGTCGCCGACCTTGGTGAGCAGGCCACCCTGCAGGTGAATCAGTCCGATCAGGTCGGACACCAGCGGCGTATAGTATTTCGCGTCGACCGCGCTCTTCAGATACGTCACGTCGCCGCCGACGCCGGCAAAGTCCTGCTTGAAGTCGATCAGCAGGCCGTCGGTCGGGTTCTTGTTGTTGTCGAGGGTGTTGTAGCTCAGCGTGTAGCCGATCTGCGAGGTCCAGGTCGCCCCGGCGGCCAACTCCTTGCGCACCGGCAGGGTGGATTCTCCGTCGCCGTAGCAACCATATCCATACAGCCCTGACGAGACCGAGTTCGTGGGGTCGACGCCGCCGAGCACACTCTGGATGTAGGCAGGCGTCGGATTGAACGCGAGCGACGGGTTGGACGGATTGTTGTTGCAGTTCGCATAGGCGCTATCGAGTGAGATTTCCTGCTGATAGAGCGAATACCGCAGCTGGAGGGTCAGGTCCTCGCGCAAGGCAAGGCCCAGCCGCGGTGAGAACCCGATCGTCTTCACGCCATAGGTCGTGTAGTCGGTCGGCAGCTGCTCCTTGTAATACGCATCGAGCCCGAGCGCGACGCGATAGTCGAGCAAATACGGCTCGACGAAGGAGAGCGAAAGGCCGCGCGAGTACTGGCCGTAGCTGACCGTTGCCTTGGCGAACAGGCCACGGCCGAGCAGATTTCGCTCCGAGATGCTGACCTCGGCAAGCGCGCCGTCCGTCGTGGAATAACCGCCCGACACGGAAAAGTCGCCGGTCGACTTTTCCTCCAGGTTGACGATCAGAATGACGCGATCGCTCGTCGAGCCGGGCTCGGTGGTGATCTTGACGGTCTTGAAGTAGTCCAGATTCTTCAGCCGCCGCTCGGCGCGATCGACCAGCGCACGGTTATACGCATCGCCCTCGGAGAGATCGAACTCACGCCGGATCACGTAGTCTCGGGTGCGGCCGTTGCCGCGAATGTCGATCCGCTCGATATAGGTGCGCGGCCCCTCCTCCACGCGAAACACGATCCCCACCGTGTGGGCCTCGAAATTCCGGACACCGTCCGGACGAACCACCGCGAAGGCGTAGCCGCGGCGCGACGCTTCGATCTGCATGTCCTCGACCGACTTCTCGACCGCCTCGACATTGTAGAGCGAGCCTTCGCTGACACGCGACAATGAACGCAGCGTCGTCGGATCGAAGCCCGCAATGTTTGAGCGGAAACTGACCGTCGCAACGCGGTATTGCTGCCCCTCATCGATCTTGAACGTCACCTGAAAGCCCTTACGCTCTGGATCATACTCGGCGAGTGCAGCCACGACCTGGACGTCCGCGTAGCCGTGCTTCAGATAGAAGCGGCGGATCAGGTCACGATCGGCCTCGACGCGATCCGGGTCATAGATGTCGGCGTTGCCGAGAAAGCTCAGGAAGTTTGTCTCATGGGTCTTGATCACGTCTTTCAGGCGCGCCGCTGAAAAACTGTTGTTGCCCATGAACTCGATGGTCTTGATGCCGGTCTTCGCTCCCTCATCGACGGTGAAGACCAGATCGACGCGGTTGTTCGAGCGTTCGATGATTTCCGGCGTGACGTGCACGTCGTAGCGGCCTGAGCGCCGATAAATCTCGGCGATCCGCAGCGCATCCGACTGCACCATCGGCCGCGACAGGGTACCCCGCGGCTTGGACTGCATTTCGGCCGAGAGCTGCTCGTCCTTGATCTTCTTGTTGCCCTCGAACGCGACGCGGTCGATCACCGGATTCTCGACCACCGAAACGACGATCCTGCCGCCCGCCTGATTGATCTTGACGTCCTGGAACAATCCGATCCCGACCAGCTCCTTGAGGCCATCGTCAATGGCAGCCTGATCGAGATGGCCGCCGGGCCCCGGCCTGAAATAGGAGCGGATGGTCTCCGCCTCGACCCGCCGGTTGCCTTCGACCGTAATCGCATCGACCGATTGGGCCGCCACCGGAGCCAACAACGGCCATGTCACCGGCGTCCCCGGGATCGAAAAGCCCGACAGCACGATTGCCGCGACAAAGCCCCGCCACGTCTTCATTCCACACCTCGCGAACAACAAGCCCGTTGTGACGGGATGGTGATGGCTGCGGTGTGGCTGCAGGATTGCGGGATTATTTCCAGTGGTTTGGGACTGTGAGCGCGATGCGACGCGGCCGGCATCGCCGATTGTTTCGGACTGCGAGCGACGCTTACAGTTCAGAAACACTATGCTTACGAAAAGGCGCAATGCCGCCCACAAGCGACGCGTATGCTGGTCGATTGGTGGCTGAGCGCGTCGGAACGCGCGCCAATGACCTTATGATGAGGGCCCGTCGCGGATCATGCTTGCAAACACTCCGAAGATCCTGGTCGTCGAAGACGATCTGCAGACCAGAGACCTGATTGCCCGCTACCTGCGCGACCAATCCTGCCTGGTGGCCACCGCCTCGAACGGCAGGGAAATGGATCGTTACCTTGCCGGGCATTCGCTCGATCTCGTCGTCCTCGATCTGATGCTGCCCGGAGAGGATGGACTAACCCTGTGTCGCCGCCTGCGCGGCGACTCGACGATCCCGATCATCATCCTCACGGCAAAGGGCGAGGACCTCGACCGGATCCTCGGGCTCGAGATGGGCGCGGATGATTATCTCGCCAAGCCGTTCAATCCGCGCGAGTTGCTGGCACGGATCAACGCCGTGCTGCGCCGGCAGGCCCAGGCCGGCCTTGCCGGGCGCTCGGGCCAGAGCGCCGCGCGCCTGCGCTTCCAGGACTGGACCATCGATCTTCGCCTGCGCGAATTGCGCGATCCCGACGGCGCCCAGGTCCCGTTGACCAGCGCGGAGTTCGACCTGCTGCAGGTGTTCTGCGAGCGGCCGGGCAGGATCCTGACGCGGGATGGCCTCCTGACCATGACGCGCAGCCGGCCGGCCAGTCCGTTCGGGCGCAGCATCGACGTGCTGGTCAGCCGGCTTCGCCGCAAGCTCGATACGAGCGAAGGATCGTCGGTGATCCGGACGGTGCGCACCGGCGGCTACATCTTCACGCCGCATGTGGAGGACGCATGAGCTGGACCCCCGCAGGATTGCCGCGCTTTTCAGCTTCCACCGGATCAGTGGCCAGATCGCCGCGCTGATCCTGCTGTCGCTGGTGCTCATCCATGCGCTGATCGGGCTCTATTTCATCAGCCAGAAGCCGAGATCGCTCGCGGATAGGCCAATCCATCAGTTCCAGCTGGTTGCCAAGCTTCTGGCCGAGGCCCCTGCGGCCGATCGAGCAACGCTGTTGCGCGCGGCCGATCGAGCCTTTCCTCGCCTGCACCTCACATTGCGCGACGCAGGTCCGGGCTCGTCCGACGGTGCTTCGTCAGAGCGGCCCGGCGCCGACGATATCGACGAGTTTTCCTCGAAGACCGCGCCGGCGGCGGTTCGGTTGCCGGACGGAGCGCTGTTCGAAGCGACGATCGGCCCGATGAAAATGCCGCCGTTCTTCGGCGGGTTCTGGGTGAGCACGTTCCTGTTCCTGTTTGTGAGCGTCACGCTGCTCGGCGTCTGGGCCGGCCGCGCGCTCAGCGCGCCGCTCTCCGCGTTCGCCCGCGCCGCCGAGAATTTCAGCATCAGCCAGGCGGCCGCACCGTTGCCGGAGACCGGCCCGGAGGAAATCCGCGCCGCAGCGGTCGCGCTCAATCGCATGCGCGAACGCATCACCACGTTGATGAATGACCGCACGCGCATGCTCGCCGCCATCAGTCACGACCTGCGCACGCCGATCACCCGGCTGCGGCTGAGGTCCGAATATATCGAAAGCGATGCCCAGCGCGCAGAGACCCTGCACGACCTCGACCAGATGCAGGCGATGCTGGAATCCGTGCTGTCATTCCTGAGCGGCGGCAGCGCGGCGAAGCCGACGCTGGTGAACGTCGCCGCCCTGCTGCAGACGATCTGCGAGCAGTTCTCCGATTGCGGCCACGTCGTGCGCTACCAGGGCCCGGCCAGGGCTTCGCTCCTGATCCGCCCGAGCGAGATCAGCCGCACCGTGACCAACCTGGTGGAGAATGCCCTGAGGTTCGGTAGCGAAGTCGACATCCGGCTGGGTGCGTCAGCCGATCAGGTCACCATCGATGTCTCGGACGACGGTCCGGGGATTCCGGAGCACCGCCGGGCCGAAATGCTGAAGCCGTTCGTCCGGGGCGACGAGGCCCGCACCATGGACGAGACAAGCGGCTTCGGACTTGGCCTTTCGATCGCGCAGGCCATGGTGTGCGGGCATGGCGGCGAGCTGTCCCTGCACGACAACGCGCCGCACGGCCTTCTTGTCCGCATCAAATTGCCAGGGCCCGTGCACCTCGGATCGGATCGAAGCGGGACGAGCGCGTCGCGACCCGCAGTTCCTGAACTCGTTGGCTAGAGCAAATTCAGGATCGGGTTTGGCCCGCAGGATCAGCCCTTCTTCGGATCGGCGCGTGTGTTGCGCAACAGATTGTCGCGCAGCCTCGCGACGGTCTTCTGCACGACGGGAAATTCGTCTCCGAGCCCGGTGGCTTCGACCAGGGACACATTGATGTCCTTGTCGAGCAGGCGTCGGCCGGCCGGCGTCAGGCTCACGCGAACCTGCCGCTCATCGGCGGGATCGCGGGTACGGCTGATATAGCCGCTCTGCTCGAGCTTCTTGAGGATCGGCGTCAGCGTGTTGGATTCCAGGAACAGCTTCTCGCCGAGCGCGCTGACGGTCTGCTCGTCCTCTTCCGACAGCGCCACCATGGCGATGTATTGGGTGTAGGTCAGGCCGACCGCATCCAGGATCGGCTTGTAGGCGCGGCCGAAGGCCAGATTGGCCGAATAGACCGCAAAGCACAGAAAATTCGAGAGTTTTCGGCCCTTGGTCTCGGCCTTGGAGGTGCGGGTCACGGGCGTCTCCGGAGTTTGTGATGTCCCGGTCAATATAAATCGTATCCGATTAAATCGGAAGTGCTTGACACGATCAAGCCCGAGGCCTACTTTGACGCGTACACGATTAGATCGGATACGATATGTATTCATCCGAAAGGAGTTCGCCATGACTGCCAATGCAAAGGTTCTCGTCACCGGAAAGACCCACGTCACCGCCGGCCCGAATGGCGCCGCCCGCTCGCGCGACGGCTTCCTCGACGTCAAGCTGCCGCAGCCGCACCCTGCCGCGGAAAACCTGTTCGCGGCCGCCTGGTCGGCCTGCTACATCGGCCCGATCCAGCTCGCCGCCGGTCAGCGCAAGGTCAAGCTCGCGAGCGAGCCCGAGGTCGACGCCGAGATCGATCTGAACCAGGCCGGCAGCGCCTTCTTCCTGAGCGCCCGCCTCACCGTCCACGTCCCCGGCGTCGAGCGCGAGGTTGCGCAGCAGCTGATCGAAGCCGCGCACGGCATCTGCCCCTACTCCAAGGCGGTCCACGGCAACATCGATGTCACGACCACCCTCGTTTGAAACGAGCACACGACGATCTCCGACGCGGGCCGGCCGCTTGCCGGCTCGTGGTCGGACAAGGACGCAAGCAAATCATGGAGTTCAAGATGACCAGCAAGCTGATGAAGGCAACGCGCCTGCTCGCAAGGACGGCCTTGTTCACCGCCAGCCTCCTGACCATACCGAGCGCACAGGCGCAGCAACCGGCCGGCTTCACGCGAACCGACCTGCAGCGCCACGACCTCAGCGTCGGCGGGCGTGAAGCCGTGCAGGTGCGGGTCGACATCGAGCCGGGCAAGGCATTCGGCCGCCATACGCATCCGGGCGAAGAAATCATCTACGTGCTCGCCGGCACGCTCGAATACGACGTCGACGGCAGGCCGCCGGCGAGGCTGAAGGCCGGCGACGTGCTGTTCATTCCCGCCGGCACGGTCCATGCGGCGAGGAATGTCGGCGACGTCACCGCCAGCGAGCTAGCGACCTACATCGTCGAGAAAGACAAGCCGCTGCTGACCCTCGTGAAGTGACCGGTACCGCCTGCCCGCCCCTCCCCTGGGCAGACACGGCGACATCATGTTCACTTCGTGCCCTGAGCCCCCTCGGCCTGCCGCACCGGCCGCGCGTTGAAGATCAGGAAGCTGAGCGCGGCCATGATCCACACCCCGATGCCGCCATAGAGCATCACCCAGCCGAAGCCGCTTGCGAGTGCCTGATGCACGACCGGGCCGGTCAGCTCCGGTGTCGATGCGACGTCGCCGGCAGCGATCCGCTCGGCGATGGTGCGAAGTTGCGCGCCTTCGAGCGCCGGCAGCACCGCCTTCAGATGCGCCAGCACGCCGCTCGCCAGGATGAAGCCCATCAGCGCGATGTTGATCGAAAGCGAAACCATTCGCGCGCTCATGTCGATGCCCGAGGCCATGCCGGCGCGGTCGCTCGAGACCGAGCCGGTCGTCGTGTTGGTGACCGGCGTGTTGGTGATGCCAAGACCAATGCCGGCGAGCAGGCAGCCCGGCAACATCGTCGTCCAGTTCGCCTGCGCGGCGGCGCTGCCGAATTTCATCAGCATGAATCCTGCGCCGATGGTGAACAGCCCCACCGGAATGATCAGACCCGGCTGATAGCGCAGCGACAGGCGCTCGGCGAACGGCGGCATCACCAGCGTCGGTAACGTATAGGCGAGCAAGGCAAGTCCCGCGGACACGCTGTCATAGCCCAGGCCGGCGTGGAACCAGATCGGCAGATAGATCATGAACGGCCAGTAGCTGAGGTTCATCGCCGCGGAGCCGACGATCGAACCGGAGAAAGCCGGGATCCGGAACACTGAAAAGTCGAACATCGGCCGCCGGCTGATTCTCTCGGCAATAATGAACGCTGCGAAGCTCACTGCTGAAACGCCGAGGATCGCAAGCCCCCTCGAGCTGACGAAGCCGAGATCCGGCCCCTGCGTAATGTAGAAGGCGAGACAGAACACCGCGAGCGACATCGTCACGATACCGGCGACGTCGAGGCTGCTGGCCTTCGGGTCCTTCGATTCATGCACGCCGCCGATCGTGAGCACGAACGCGACAGCCGCGAACAGCACGTGGACGAGGAACACCCACTCCCAGCTCAGCACCGCGACAACCGCGCCGCCGATGATCGGCCCGAAGCCGAGACCGATGCCAAAGATGACGCCCCACCAGCCCCAGGCGACAGCGCGCACCCGGCCGCCCTGGAATTCGTGCGAGAGCACGGCGATCTGGCAGATCAAGAGCGCGCCGCCGCTGAGGCCCTGCAGGAACCGGGCGACAATCAGCATTTCGACGCTCGAGGCAACGCCGCAGATCAGCGAGGTGACGCCGAATGCCGCGATCGCGACCAGGAAGATCCGCTTGCGACCATAGCGGTCCGCCACCGTCCCGATCGCCATCAGCACCGTGGTGACCGCGATCGTGTAGGCGTTCATGATCCATTGCAGCGCCTTGAAGTCGCCATGCAGCACCCGCTCCAGCGTCGGCAGGATCGCGGGGATGCTGGAAATCTCCAATCCGAACATCAGGCAAGCAAGGCATACGGCGGACAGCACGACAACGCCGCGGCGGCTCAGTTCAGTAGACATGATCAGGCCTTTTGTTGTGGCAAGCCAACGGCGTACCGCACGCTGTTGCCAGGGTGCTGGCAGCAGCGTCGATCGATCGACTCACGATGTATTGAGGCAGCAGCGGCAGGAATCGGGTGGCCACGGCGCTTCACAACGCAAAGCTAGTCATGGCTTGAGCATTGGTGAATTGGATGACTAGATATTTCAGAGACAACAAATCCGGATGACTGACATGACCACGCTCGACGTCGACGCCGTGAAGACATTCGTGACCATCGCCGATCTCAAGAGCTTTACCCGCGCCGCCGAAACGCTCGGCACCACGCAAGGCGCGATCAGCGTCAAGTTGAAGCGGCTGGAAAGCCAGCTCGGCCACAGGCTGATCGAACGGACACCGCGCCTGGTGCGCCTGTCGGCACAGGGCGCAGCTTTCCTCGCCCCGGCGCAGGAATTGCTCGCCGCGCATGATCGCGCCGTCGCGGCGTTGTCGCCCGTGCGCCCGCGTCGCTTCTCGCTCGGCATTGCCACCCATGTCGGAGGCGCGGAGGTTCCGACCTTGCTGGCGCGGCTGCATGCGCACGACCCGGCGCTCACCATCGAAGTCCGGCTCGAGGATTCCCGCGACCTGCTCGACGCCTTCGATCGCGGCGAGATCGATGCCGCCATCATCCGCCGCGAGGACGACCGCCGCGACGGCGAGATGCTGGCGACGGATCACTATGGCTGGTTCGCAACGCCGGACTTCGTCCATCGCGCGGGCGAGCCGCTGCGGCTCGCCGCCTCCTCGCCGTCCTGCGGCGTGCTCAACATCGCGACGCGCGCTCTGTCGGCGGCGGACATCCCGTGGACGGAAAGCTTCCTCGGCTGTGGGTCCTTTGCCGTCGCCGATGCGGTCGCCGCAGGCCTCGCTACTTCGGTATTCTCCCGCCGGCTCGCGCCGGCCGGGACGATCGAGGTCGGCCGGCGGCTCGGCCTGCCTGCCCTGCCGCCGTCCGAGATCATGCTGCTGTCGGCGCTGTCAGATGCAAAATCCCGTGCGGTCCTGAAGACGATCATTGGTGCCTTCCGCGAGCATCATCGGATGCCTGCGAATCGCGCGGCAGCGGACATCCATACCGTCACGGAAGTTGTCGGCTCCTGAACGATCTGCACGCCGGCCGGCTAGCGACGCGTGCTTCCGGCGCGCTTTCCCTCGAACAGCGCACGCTCCGAGGTGAGCGCCCTGGCGAGAAAATCGAGCGTCGCGCGGATGCGCGCGGTGCGCTTGAGATCCTCATGGGTCAATAGCCACAGCGCCGAACGCGGCTCCGCCAGTGCTTTCGGCGTTACCCGGCGCAGCGTGGGCGCGACATCGCCGACATAGCAGGGCAGCAGGGCAAGCCCCAGTCCCGCCGCCGCGGCATCGCGCAGCGCCGGCAGCGCATCGACCCGGCAGGTGATCCGCGCCGAACGCACGTTCTCGCGCATCCAGCCGGCGACGACGGTCCCCGCCAGCGCATCGTCGAGCCCGATCCAGTCGTGCGTCGACAGATCCTTGTCGACGCGGTGGGCGAGATAGGCGCGCGATCCGTAGACCGCATGGGCAATTTCGGCAATGCGCCGTCCAACCAGCAGTTCGGATGGTGCCGGCGTCGGCCGGATCGCAATCTCGGCCTCGCGGCGCGTCAGGTTCGCCATCGCATTCGAGATGATGATCTCCGGCTGGATCTCCGGATGCGCGGCGCGCATCGCCGGCAGATGCCGCATCAGTACCGCGCCGAGCGTGTCCGTCGTCGTGATCCGCACCGGCCCCGACGGCCTGAGGTCCTGCCCCGCCAGCTTGCGCTCGAGCGCAAGCACTTCGTCCTCAAGCCGGGCTGCCGACGTCGCCGCGATCTCGCCAGCCGGCGTCGGCGCGTAGCCGTCGCGGAAGCGCTCGAACAGCCGCGTTCCGATCGCGTCCTCGATCGTACCGAGGCGGCGAAACACGGTGGAATGCGTGACGCCGAGCCGGCGCGCCGCCCCTGAGAGGCTGCCTTCCCGCGCGACCGCAAGGACTAGCCGAAGGTCGTTCCAGTCGAGGACGCTGTGCATTTTTGCAAACTCAATTCGCATAACTGGATAATATCCTATCACAAACGGACAGGCCATCTTCCCGGATGTTCAACCGACGGACATCCCTTGTGAGAGCGCCGTCGATTGCCGAGAGGAGCTGGCAGGTGACGAGCGAGACCACCGAGACGTTGCAATTGCACGCCGCGCGGCCGGCGACGGTCGACCCGCGGCGATGGCTGGCGCTGCCGGTGCTGCTCACCGGCGCCTTCCTGCCGATCCTCGATTTCAATGTCGTCAATCTCGCGCTGCCGGCCATTCGCGACAATCTCGGCGCCAGCCCGAGCGAGGTGCAGTTCGTGATCTCGGCCTATGCCGCGACCTACGCCGTGTTCCTGATCACCGGCGGCCGGCTCGGCGACCTCCTGGGGCGGCGGCAGATGTTCCTGACCGGCGTCGCCGGCTTCACGATCGCATCCGTGCTGTGCGGCATCGCGTGGTCACCGGCCATGCTGGTCGCCGGACGGATCTTGCAGGGCCTCACCGCCACCGTGATGGCCCCACAGGTGCTCGCCTCGATCCGCGTGCTGTTTCCGGCGGCCGAACAGGGCCGCGCGCTCGGGTTCTACGGCGCCACTTTTGGTCTTGCCAATATCTGCGGCCAGCTGCTTGGCGGCGTGCTCGTCTCGGCTCATCCGTTCGGACTGGCCTGGCAGGCCATCTTCCTGATCAACGTGCCGATCGGCCTCGTCGCCTTCGTCGGCGGCCTGCTGTTCTTGACCGACTCGCACGCCGCGCATGCGCAGCGGCTTGACGTCGGGGGCGTCATTCTGCTGTCGCTCACGCTCGGCCTTCTGGTCTATCCGCTGATCGAGGGCCGGGAATCCGGCTGGCCTAACCGGATCGTCGCGATGCTGCTGGCATCTCCGCTGATGCTCGCCGCTTTCGTCCGCTACGAGGCGCGCCTCGAAGCCCGTGGCGGCGACCCGCTGGTCGCGCTGCATCTGCTGCGCAACAGCGATTTCGTGATCGGGCTGGTGATGGCGCTGGCCTTCTACATGCTGTCGTCTTTCTATTTGACCTTCGCGGTCTACCTGCAAAGTGGCCTGCACCAATCTCCGCTGGAAGCCGGCCTTGCCACCCTGCCCTTTGCCGCCGGCTTCTTCGTCAGCTCGCTGGTGTCGTCGCTGGTGATGCAATGGCTTGGCCCGCGCACGCTGACGCTGGGCTTTGCGCTTCAGGTTGTCGGCTTCGGTGTCGTGATGCTGTCGGTCGGCGGCGCGCTTCCGCAAAGCCTCGAATTCGGTCTGATCTGCGGCGGGCTTGGCTTCGGCACCGTGATGCCCTCGGTGATCAAGGCCGTGATCGGCAGCATCGATCCGCGCCATGCCGGGCTGGCATCGGGCATGATGATCTCGACCTTCCAGATCGGCGCCGCACTCGGCGTCGCGATGATCGGCGGCATCTTCTACAGCCTGCTCGGGCCGCATCCGCAGGCCGATGACTACGCGCACGCCTTCACGATCGCGCTCGGCTGCAACGTCGCGCTGCTGGCGCTCGGTGGCTGGCTGTCGCTGTGGCTGCCGCGCGAGCCGGCGGCGCGTTGAGATCGACACCGCCGACGGCTATTGCTTCGCGGCCGCGAGCGGCGGCGGAAACAGCAGCTTGAGCAGGATGGCGGCAAGCAGCGTCACCAGGGCGAGACCGGTGGAGAGATAGAGCGCGCTCGCATCGCCGAACCGGTCGATCATGATTGCATAGATCAGCGGCGCCGCCGCCGGCAGGATGAAACTCGGGACAATGAGCCGGCCGACCAGCGTGCCATAGCTGCGATGATCGAACAGGATGAGCGGCAGCGTCCCCCTGGTGATGGTCAGAATGCCGTTGCACGCGCCGTAGAGCAGCGCAAACGCGACCCCCATCTCCCGCGCTGATCCGCTGAACAGGCCGGCGATGAAGGAGAGCGGCATGATCAGGCAGGCCATCAGGTTGAGCACGAGCGGATCGAGCCGTCCGCCGAACAGGACTTCGCAGAGACGCGCGGCGGATTGCCCGATCCCCCGCAGCGTTGCGATCCAGACCGCAACAGTGACGGTGAGCCCGAGGCCGGTGAGCACCGCGATCATGTGCGCGGACATGCCGGCGTTCAGGAAGTTCGCGCCGGTCATAATCACGGCATAGAGCCCGCTCGCAGCCGCAAGCTGCCGTCGCCCCGCCGCGCGCGGTTGCCTCGATGCCACCGCAGCAGAGCCCGGCACGCCGGCAAATCGCTGGTTCGGAATCAGCAGATGCAGCGGGATCGTCAATAGCGCAATGCCGGCATAGGCCAGCACCGCGATGCGCCAGCCGAAATGGTCCGAGAGCGTATGGCCGAGCGGCCAGAACACGGTGGCGGCCAAGCCACCAAGCAAGGTGATCCCGGACATCGCACGGCGCGCCTCCGGCCCGCCGATCCGGGCCAGCGCCGCGAAGGCGGCATCGTACAGCGTCAACCGCATACCGAGGCCAAGAACGATCCAGGATGCGAAATAGCTGCCGATCTGGTGCGAGAGCGCGAGACCGGCGCAGCCGAGCGCGTTGATCACCGCGCCCGCGACCATGACCTGCCGGCCACCGCTTCTGTCCACCCACCTGCCCGCAAGGGGCGACGTCACCCCCATGACCAAGAGCGCCGCAGCAAATCCGCCGTAGACGATGTCGCGGCTCCAGCCCAGATCCGCGGCGATCTGCTCGCCGAACCCGCCGATCAGATAGTAGGTCGCGCCCCACGAGATCAGTTGAGCCAGCCCGAGGGCAATCACGACCCGGCGTGCGATCACCGGGCCGTTTCCTTGTCTGACGGAAGCGTGGAAGCGCCCGGCCCCAACGGCCGCTGCATCAGCACGGTGTCGACCCATTGCCCGAGCTTGAAGCCCACCGACCTCAGTGTCCCCACCGTCTCGAAGCCCATGCGACGGTGCAGCGCGATCGATCCGGCGTTGCCGCTGTTACCGATCACCGCGATCATTTGCCGCCAGCGTCCCGCCTCCGATCGTTCAATCAGCGCCCGCAGCAGCGCCGCGCCGACGCGGCGGCCACGCAGGGCTTCCGACACGTAGACCGAGTCTTCAATGGTGTTGCGATAGGCCGGCCGCGGCCGGTACGCCGTCGCGTAGGAGTAGCCGGCCACCCGTCCCTCGATATCGGCCACGAGATACGGCAGCCCCGCGGCCAGCACGGCGGCACGGCGCGTGAGCATCTCGTCGAGTGTCGGCGGCACTTCCTCGAAGGTCGCCAGTCCGTTGAGCACGTGGTGCGCGTAGATGCGCTGCACCTCCGCCATGTCGACCTCTGTGGCGTCGCGGATCACGGTGTCTTCGTTGTCTCTCATCCTTGCCTCGTCTTGCGGCATTATGCCCGTGCTTCGACGGCGCGCCGGTGCATGCTGCAGGCACCACGGGCTCATCTCGACATCGCTGCGCGACAGTCCGACATCGGCCAGCAGGCGATCGTCGAGCTCGCGCAGCGCCTGCCGGCGGCGGATGCGCGAATGCGGCGAGACCGCAAGATAGCGCCCCAGCTCGACGATGACACCGCTAATGGATTTGAGGCCGGACAATGCCCACTCCCGGTCTGCCGAAGCCGTCGCTTGCCGGACTATGCGCCTCGGCGTTATATAAGTGAAGCTTTGACAGCTTATGCGCGGCATAAGAGATACTTTGATGAAGAACCTCAACCTCGATTATCTCGAAAGCTTCGCCGTCGTGATCGACTGCGGCAGCTTCTCGGCGGCGGCCGAGCGGCTGCAACTCACGCAGCCCGCGGTGAGCCTGCAGGTGCGCCAGCTCGAGCGCAGCCTCAATGCGACCTTGATCGAGCGGGTCGGACGCAAGGCCAGACCGACCGCCGCCGGCGTCGCGCTGCTCTCGCACGCGCATCAGATCAATGCGGCGGTGGCATCGGCGGTCGACGCCGTTGCACAGCAGACGACCGGAACGGCAGGCCGTGTGCGGCTCGGCACCGGTGCGACCGCCTGCATCTTCCTGCTGCCGCCGATCCTGAAGGAACTGCGCGCCGCGCTGCCCTCGCTGGAGATCACGGTCACGACTGGCAACACCGCGGAGATCGCCCGGGCGGTCGAGGACAACACCATCGACATCGCGCTTGTCACGCTGCCGGCGTCGGGGCGCAGCTTCGAGATCACGCCGGTCGTGAACGACGAGTTCGTGCTGATCGCGCCCCGCGACATGCAACTGCCGGCGCGGATCACGCCGGAGGTGCTGGCGACCAGGTCGGTGCTGCTGTTCGAGCCGGGCGGCAACACCAGACGCACCGCGGACGAGTGGCTGGCCCGCGGCGGCGTGTCGTTGAAGCCGTTGATGTCGCTCGGCAGCGTCGAGGCGATCAAGGAGATGGTGCGCGCCGGGCTGGGCTGCGCGGTGCTGCCCGGCATGGCCGTTCCCGCCAGGACCAAGCAACGCGACCTGATCGTCCGGTCGTTGTCACCAAAGCTCTACCGCCGGCTCGCGGTGGTGATCCGCCGCGACAAGCGCCTCGATCGCGGGCTGCGGCAGACCTTGTCGGCGCTGAAGGCGCTCTCGGCCAGGGACAATGGCCGCTAGAGCGTCGAGCGAGGTGGACGCCGGTCCGCGTCAAGAAGGCAGGCAAGACAAGAAGCGAGAGCTTCGGTTCTGATCCAATCAAAACCGAAGCCCTTGAAAGCACGCCGCGCGTTCTCCCTGCTCTACCCCTTACGTCGCCTTGCGCTCCTGCTCCGCGATCTTGCGGAACGCGGCCTCGCCGGCATCGGTCACCGCCGCCCATTTTGCGTTCGGCGTGGCCTCGGCCTCGTAATTGTCGTGCCAGTTCCACCATTTGTAGGTCGGCCCCTGCGGGTAACCCTTCGGCGAGTCCTCCCAGAGTTCCTGGCGGCCGAGCGGCGTGATGTCGAGATAGCTCCACACCGTACCCATCGCCTCGTCGCCGCGGCTGTTGACGAAATAAGTGCGGAAGATCCGCTCGCCGTCGCGGATGAACACGTTGTGGCCGTGCCACTCGGCAACGCCGAAGTCGGTGTCAAAACTGTCGGTGATCGTGTACCACGGCATGTCCCACTCCATCCGCGCCTTCAGCCGCGCGATGTCCGCCTGCGGTGCGCGCGAGGCGTAAGCGAGCGTGGTGTCGCGCTGGTTCAGATGGGAGAGATGACTGACCTGATCGGCGCCGAGCGAACAGCCGCGGCAGCCATGATCCGGCCAGCCGAACACGCCGGGCTCGAAGAAGGCGCGGTAGATGATCAGCTGCCGGCGGCCCTCGAACAGGTCGAGCAGGCTCGCCTTGCCGTTCGGTCCTTCGAAGACATACGGCTTCTCGACCGCCATCCAGGGCATTCGCCGCCGCTCCGCCGCAAGCGCGTCGCGTGCCCGCACCTGGGCCTTTTCCTTCACCAGCATCTCGAGGCGCGCCGCCTCCCACGCCTCCCGTGACACCACCGGCGGCGTCTGCATCGCCGTCAGGCCGCCGCGATCGCTTTCAGCTGATTTATTCATGATGGTCTCTCCATCTCCGATTTGGACGAACTCCGGGATCCCAGCGCGGTTCCATCGCCGCCCGCCGTTCGCCGTTGGTCATGCCCCAATCTGGCGCCGCGGCAGCAGTGAGTGGGAGTGACAAGTGTGTCGGGATTTTCACGCATGCGATCCAATAAGTATTTGCGATATGCTTGCACTTTGCAATTATATGTGCGAGCCTCTCATTCCATGAAACAGACCGCGCCTGCGTCCGATGACGGGCTGAAGCTCAGTGCCTGGCTGCCCTACCGCCTGTTCCTGGTCGCGGCGCAGGTCGCCCGACCGCTCGAGCGCTTCTACGGCGAGACGTTCGGATTGAGCCAGGCCGGCTGGCGCATCCTCGCCGTCATCGCCGAGCGCGACGCGGCCAACGCCTCCGAGATCGGCCGCGCCTGCGCGCTCGATCCGTTCGCGGTCAGCCGCGGCATCGGCCAGCTCACAGAGCTCGGCTTCGCGGTGCGACGCTCCGGCAAGTCCGACCGGCGCTTTGCCGCCGTTAGCATCACCCGCAGCGGCCGGGCCGCGTTCAACCGGATCGCTGCACTCGGCAGCGCGATCGAGACGCGGCTGCTGGCGCGGCTCTCGGAGAGCGAACGCGTCACGCTCGATTCCGCCCTCACCCGGCTTGAGGGGGAAAGCGCGCGGATCGATGCCGGCGGCTGGCGCGCACTGCGCGACGACGCCGGCACGCCATGACAGTCCTGCTGTTCGCGCTGACCGCGCTGCTCTGGGGCGGCGGCGCGCTGGCAACGGCGATGCAGGCCGGCGTAACGCCCGCGCCGTGGTCGGTCGCGCTGCGCATGGTGCTCGCGGGCATCATCCTGCTCGGCTACGGACGGCTGCGCGGCGTGCCGCTCGCGATCCCGCGAAAGGACCGGCCGGCGGTCGCGTTGCAGGGCCTGCTGTTCTTCGCCATTGCCTTCATCGCCTTCTATGAGGCGACCGCACGGATGCCGAGCGGGCTTGCCGCACTCGTGCTGTCGACATCGTCGCTGTTCGCGGCCGTGCTCGCGCGCGTCGCACTCGGCGTGCCGATCTCCTCCGGCTTCGTATCGGGCGCGCTGTGCGGCATCCTTGGACTGGCGATCATCTTCCTGCCCGGCGCCGCCGCGCACGGCGCCGCGCCGCTTGCGGGATTCGTCTGGGCGCTCACCGCGGCCGTCGCAACCGGCGCCGGGACAACGGTCGGTGCACGCAACCAGCGCGCCGGACTGCCCGTCGTCTCCGTGCTCGGCTGGGGCGCGTTCGTCGGCGCGACGGCGAGCGCGCTGTGGGCGGTGGCGACAGGCACGCCGTTTGCGGCCGACATCTCGCCCTCCTACGTGGCGAGCTTCCTCTATCTCGCGATCGCCGCGTCCTGCATCACCTTCATGCTCTATTTCGAGCTGGTGCGCCGGCTCGGTCCCGGCCGCGCGGCCTATACGCTCGCATTGGTGCCGCTCGTCGCGCTCGTGCTGTCCGCGCTGTTCGAGCACCTTGCGCTGGGCTGGCCGGTGCTCGCCGGCGCCGCCGCGATCCTTGCCGGCAACGTGCTGGTCCTGGCGCGCGCCTAACCGGCTCGTCGGCGCACAGCAAGATACATGCGGCAAGTTGTCCCCCGCCGGCGGTCGCCGGCTGGTCAACCGCATGTTTCCCGATCGCATTAATCGGACGTTGTCCGGCTCGCATATAAGGAAGCAACCCGGGACGACGAGGCGGCTTCGCAGGGTTACCCGATCGTGAACTCCATCCGCAAAATCGGCAACACCGAGTACTTCGCAATCCAGGTCGACGGCCAGGATGACTGGATCATGCGTCCTGCCCTCGGCCAGCGGCCCGCGCGGAATGCCGGGCTGCTGCCGGACGCAATCGCGTGGTTCTTCAACACCGACGCGGGATTCATCTTCTATGATCTTGCGCGTCGCCAACTCGTCGATCGGCTGCAAACGCCCTGGGCGCGCGGCCACGACGGAAAGGACTCGCGCGACGACTATCTGAGTTACGGATTTCTCCAGAGCAAGGATGGCCGGCTCGTCTATCTCCTGCTTTATCACGCCGCGAACGCGACTGACCTGCATGTCATCGACCTCGAGCGCAGGGCGATCGTCCGCTCGGTTCTGGACATGCCGAGCGGCAACTCGCTGTGCCCGCCGGTTCTGGACCAGGCTGGCCGGATTCTGGTTTCGGCGTTCCGGCATGACAATGGAATTATCGCGCTGCTGCTGCGCATTGATCCGCAGACCGGCGCTTACAATGTGTCGAGCTGCGAGGGATCGCGTGCCAGGTCGTTCCTGATCCGCTCGAGCCCGTGCGGCCGCTATTGGCTGCGCGCCGACAATTCCCGGCTCCTCATGATTACCGAGGAGAGCTCGCTCGTCTCCCGGTTGCTGGGTAGAGACACCACGGCGCAGCGGGAGTATTTCAGCTTTGCCGTCGAGATCTGGCAGGCGTTTCCGCTGCGGCGGCTGCACTCCGTCGCGCCGATGTGGATGCAGGCGGAAGGGTTGCCCGACACGACCCAGCTCGATCTCGACAGGCGGAAGCAGGGATTGCCGCCACGACGCGGCGAGATCTACCGCAAGGTGTCACAGTTTCTCGATCGCGAGGCCACGCTGACGACCAACGAGATCAACGCGAAATCGCACCCCGATCTGTGGCCGGATCCGAACACCCACTACGCCAACGTCAGCAGCAATCTGCGCGACTTCGAGCTTTCCGAGCGGGACGTGATTGGCTGGCAACCCGATAGTCTGGCCTTCTGGCTGAGGCGAAATGACTTCGTCGCCTGCGTCGGCGTGGACGGAACGGTCTCGCCAAAAATCATGCTGGAGCGGTTCGGGATGGACGACCGTCTCTGGTTGGCGCGCGCCCGCGGCTGGTCGAAGGCGACGCCCCTGCCGGACCGTCGCCTCGATATCCGGTTCACCGAGGGGATCGTGACGGTCTCCGGCGCGCCGGGCGATCCGGTACACCGCGTCCGGGTGGTGCCCGTAACCGACGATCATTTCAGGCCCGCGCCACCCGAGCCGCAAGAAGAGGACAAGGATGCCGCGCTGGCCAAGAAGGCCGAGACGCTCGCCAAGCGGTTCAGCACCTACGCCGTCGATCTCGCCTCGATGAGCGAGCCCGATTGTATCGCGGCCATCGATGCGCTCACGGCGCAAATCAGCCCCGATATCAATGAGCGCCCTCACGACAACCACCTGCAGGCAGTGTTCCGTTTCGATGGCAAGCGGCTCAACGAGAAGAAGTTCTTCTCGCATGTTGCGAAGCACTGCCCCCGCGCCGCACCTGCGATCCGAAGGCTGATCGACGCGGTATGCACGCACATCGGACCGCATGCCAGCGCCTGGTACGATCCTTACGGAGACGAGATTCCGACCGCGCTGTTCGGCTACGCCGCATGGTGCCTCGCGCGCGTGGACAAAACCAGCAACGATGTCCTGCTGCGCTACTACGGGCTGGTCGATACCGATCACGAGAGCTTCTTTTTCGAGAAGATCGCTCCGTTGATGCTGGAGAACGCGGGCAGTGCTAGCGCTCGCCTGGAGCTCGCGGAAGGGTTCTATTTCGGCGATCTCGGCAATGCCATCGATCACTCGGCGCTCTGGCGAATGGCTAAGATGGCCGAGCACGCGGCGAGCCTGATGACGGCGAAGCAGTATGCGGCGCGTTTGCTGGCGCGTGCAGCCGCGACGTCCGCCGCCCGATCAAAGTCGGAGTTCGGGTATTATTGTTTCGACAACCTCGCGCGGTTCCTGACGGATCCTTCGCAATGGGAAACAGAGCTGCTGCAAGAACTGCCGCAAGCGGCGAGCGATCTCGCGCCCCAGTAGCGCCGCGGCGGATGAAAATATCGCGCCGGCATGTCACATTCGCCGTTCCTCGTTCGTCATGATGTCGTCAACCAACCCAGGGAAACCGACCATGACTGTCAGACTTGATCCGCTCGCCGCCGCCCCCAAGATCATGAAGATCTGGTTCGACGCGTCGGTCGCGATCTCCTCCAGCCTCGAGCCGAAGCTCGCCGAGCTCGTGAAGATCCGCGCCTCGGAGATCAACGGCTGCGCCAATTGCATCAATTTGCACACGACGTTCGCCCGCGATGAGGGTGAGACCGAGCAGCGCATCTACCTGCTGTCGGCCTGGCGCGAAGCGCCCTGCTACACTGATCGCGAGCGCGCCGCGCTCGGCTGGACCGAAGCCCTGACGCGGATCTGTGAGCAGCATACCCATGTCGCGGCCTACGAGACGCTGAAGGCGCATTTCACGCCGGAGGAGCAGGTCAAGGTGACCTTGCTGATCACCGTCATCAACGGCTGGAACCGGATCGCGGTCGGCTTTGGCGGCTTCGTCGATCCGCACGTGCTCAAGGCCAAGATGGCTGCGGCGTGACCGCGGAAATGGCACGAGACGGCGCAGCGGCTGACTTCGCGCCGCTGCGTCCCAGGCTGATGCGCGTCGCTATCGCATGGCCTCTGCACTAGGCGACAAGGCTCCATTCGGTCCGGATCGTCGGCCGATTGACGCGGCGACGATATCTGACTAAAGTCAGATATATGCTCGACCCTGTTTCCCGCGTCCGTCGCTTCAACCGTGCCGTGACCTCCGCCGTCGGCGCGCTCGACACCTCGTTCCTCGGGCGCGGCCGGCCGCTCGGCGCGGCGCGCGTGCTGAACGCGATCGGGCACGGCCGCGCCGATGTCGGCGAGATCAGGGATTATCTCGGGCTCGATTCCGGCCTGATGAGCCGCCTGCTGCGCAGCCTCGAGGACGAGGAACTGATCGAGACCACGGCGCATGGCGACGACGCGCGCCGCCGCATCGCACGGCTGACGGCGGCGGGTAAGCGCGAGTTCAACGCCTATGAGGCGATCTCCAACCGGCAGGCAAAGGACTTTCTCGCCCACCACAGCCAACGCGAGGCGCTGCTCGCAGCAATGGACCTGATCGCCTCGGCGCTCGGCCGCGACGGCACCGCCCTCGATGAGATGGATCCGCGCAGCGACGAGGCGCGCTATTGCCTCGGCGAATATTACGCCGAGCTGGCGCGGCGGTTCGAGAAAGGCTTTGACGTCAAGCTGTCGCGCGACCCTGAGGCCAAGGACATGGTGCGTCCGCGCGGCAGCTTCATCGTGGCGATGTCGGACGGCCTGCCGATCGGCTGCGTCGGGCTGAAGGGCAGCGGCGGCGGGTTCGCCGAGATCAAGCGGCTCTGGGTCGCACCTGGCGCGCGCGGCCTCGGTCTTGGCCGCCGCCTGATGGACGCGGCCGAGAAGGCCGCGCGCGAGCTCGGCATCGCAGTGCTGCGGCTCGACACCAACAGCGCGCTGCCGGAAGCCGGCCAGCTCTACCGCCGGACGGGCTGGACCGAGATCCCGCGCTTCAACGGCGACCCCTACCCCGATCTGTTCTTCGAAAAGCATCTCTGAACGGCGCTCCGCGCGCGGCGCCCGCATCAGCTTGTCCGGCGCGATGCCCTGGCCTAAGACACGGGCATGACCATTCGCCCCATCGTGCGCTATCCCGATCCGCGGCTTGCACTGCCGGCCGAGCCGGTGACCATGTTCGACGAGGCGCTGCGCGAACTGGCGCAGGACCTGCTCGAGACCATGCGCGCGGCGCCCGGCATCGGCATCACCGCGCCGCATATCGGTGTATCCCTGCGCGTCGTGGTGCTCGAGCTCGATGCCAGCGAGGGCGCGCGGACCTATGTCAATCCGGAGATCATCCGGACCTCGCCCGAGATGATCCTGCACAAGGAGGGCAGCGTCTCGATGCCAGGGGTCAATGACGAGGTCGAGCGTCACGCCCGCGTCCGCATCCGCTATCAGGATCTCGACGGCAACATGCAGACCGAAGAGTCCGACGGCCTGCGCGCGGTGTGCCATCAGCACGAGATCGATCAGCTCGACGGCGAGTTCTGGATCAGGCGGCTATCCCGCCTGAAGCGGGAGCGCCTGATCAAGCGGTTCGAGAAGCTGTCGCGCGCGTAGTCGGACGTCACCCTCCCGCCATCAAATCCTTGGCCAGCGCCATGTAAGCCGGCAGCGTCACAGGGTCGTTGGCCGCGTTGCCGGCAGCCGGGTGCGAGGCGTAGCGCGCGATCACCATCTCGGCCTTCGGATCGATATAGAGGCCCTGGCCATAAACGCCGCGCGCCATGAAGGCGCCGTGCGCATTGTGCGTCACCCACCATTGATTGCGGTAGGACGCTCCTGGCAGTGTGGTGTAGCCGGCCGGCTTGAATTTCCCGGGATCGCCGCCGCGCGCGATGTCTTCGACCACATCGGACGGTACGATCTGGCGACCGTTGAAGCGGCCGTGGTTGCGCATCGTCTCGCCGAAGCGGGCAAGATCGCGCAGCGTCGTCGACAGTCCGCCGCCGCCGCTTTCGGTACCGATGCGGTCAACGTGATAATGCGCATCCTCCTCGGCGCCCATCGGCGCCCAGATCCGCTCGGAAAGCAGGTCCGACAGCGTCATGCCGCTGGCACGGCGGCAGATCCAGGCCAGCACGTCGGTGTTGACGGTCTTGTAGGCGAACGCCTTGCCGTGCTCGCCCTGCTTTTGCTGCGCACAGAGGAAATCAAAGATATTGGTCGCGCCCTCATAGCCCGGCTCGATCGGCGCCATGCCGTTGGCGCGCCGCAGCCCCCACACGTCGGAATTCTTGTCGGTATAGACCTCGGTGTATTTGAGGCCGGTGGTCATATCCATCGCCTCGTGCACGCGGGCATCGCCGAACGCGCTTGCCTTCAGCTCCGGCACGTAATCGGTGATCGGCGCCTGCGGATCGATCTTGCCCTCGGCGATCAGGATGCCGGCAAGCGTGCCGGTGAATGATTTGGTCACCGACATCGCGATGTGCGGCTTGTGCGGCCTCAAGGCGCCGAAATAGCGCTCGTAGATCAGCTTGCCCCGGTGCAGCACGGCAATGCCGTCGGCATAGGTTTCCTCGAGCATACGCGCGAAGGTCATCGGGCGGCCGTCCATCGTCACCGATGCCGACGCGCCAATATCATGCTCTTCGCGCGGCAGCACCGACGCCGACCCTGCCCCGCGCCAGACATTCACGGTCGGCACCAGCTGGCGGACGTTGCTCCAGGCCCAGCGCAATTCGGGGAAGCTGCGGAACGAGCCGTTCTGGAAGGTGATGGTCCTGTCCTGCGGCGGCGGAAAGCCCTGCATCCAGCCAAGCGTTTGCGGATCGGATTCGGCGGCGGTGAGATTTTGCGGTTGATTGGCGGCGGCTGCGACGGACATCAGGGCTGGCTCCAGAGCTGCGAATGCGAATTTCGTATCACGCGACGGCACCAGGCACATCCCGCGTTTGCGCCGGGGTGACCGTCACGGCGAGCGGATGCCGCGACGCGGATGGCCGCGTGCCGCACACGCCAGCTCGATCGGACACCTGACTATCGAGCGCGGGCCAAATCATTCCGGCAGACGGATTACCCCGCCGCCGCGCGCTCGATCGCGGCGATGTCGATATTCTTCATCGTCATCATCGCCTCCATGGCGCGCTTGCCGGCGGCGCGATCGGCGCTGTTGACGAGTTCGAGCAGCCGCCGCGGCGTGATCTGCCAGGCAAAGCCCCAGCGATCCCGGCACCAGCCGCACGGCAATTCCTTGCCGCCATTGCCGGTGACCGCATTCCAGTAGCGATCGGTCTCGTCCTGGCTGTCGGTGAGCACCATGAAACTGACCGCCTCGTTCGGCGTGTAGTTGGAGCCTCCGTTCAGCCCCACGAAGCGCCGGCCGAGCACGGTGAACTCGACCGTCAGCTCCTCGCCCTGCCCGATGCCCGGTATCGGAGATTGATGGCCCGCGCCGACATGGCTGTCGGGAAACGTCGCGGCATAAAACTCCGCCGCTTCGCGCGCCCGGCCCTGATCGAACCAGAGGCATGTGACGAGATCGGTCATGGCAGTCTCCTTCCAGGGATCATCGAGCAGGATGAGAGAGGGCATAATCCGTGAATATGGTCCTGGTTCGACGCGGCGCAGGCTTTCGTCCCACAACGTGTTTCGCCATCGCGGATCACGTTTCGCAACTTCGGCCCACGCGCATGATCAGGAGCGGCACGATGACGATCGCTCCCGCCATCAGCATCACTCCGGATACATCCGAGAGAGTCAGCATCCGGGCACCAAAAATGGCTCCGACGCCAATCGCCGAATTGATGACGGCCGAGTGGATAGCGGCCGCGGACATTGCCATGGAACCGGCCGCACGCAAGATCCAGGTCTGGAGGCCCGCGAACAGCGCCGCGACGGCGGCGCCCCAGACAACGAGCAAGGTAACGACCGTGCCGGTCCCCAGTTGCGGGCCGAACCATCCAAGCCCGACAAGCGCGCCCGCGAGGGCCAGCAGTCCCCACGTGATGACGGATGTCATGAAGCGATCGATCAGAACGCCGGTCAGGATGTTGCCGACAAATCCTGCTCCGCCAAAACCGAACAGCATCACACCGATCATGAAAGGCGGCACATCCGCGATCTCGCCGAGGAAGGGTTCGATGAACGTGTAGGCTGCGAAATTCGCCGCCGCCATGAACGCCGTTACGGAATAGATTTTCCGCAGGTCCTGTCGGCAAATCACCGCTGCCAGCGCTTGCCATCCCGCCGGCGATCCGGCCCGGAGCCGCGGAAGAACCCCGACCATCAGGACGGACGTGCACAATCCGACCCCGCCGATCACGCCGAATGCCGCGCGCCATCCGTTGTTCTGTCCGATGAGGTTGACGAGTGGCACGCCGACGACGGTTGCCATCGAGATTCCGCCGAACACGATCGCTGTCGCAACACCCATGCGATGAGACGGCGCAATCTGCGTTGCGATCGCGGCCGCCATCGCCCAGAAGAAGCCGTGAACGACAGCACCGACCGCCCGCGCCAGTAACAACCCCGTGAAACCGTCGGAGAGCATTGCCGCAAGGTTGGTCGCGGACAGCACCAGCATCAGAACAACGAGCAGCGGCTTGCGGGGAAAGCCCTGCAGCAGAACGGCGGACAACAGGCCGCTCGCAGCGCCGATCCAGGCATAGAGCGTGACCGTGAGCCCGACCGCGGCCTGGTCCCGACCAAGGTCGAGGGCGATCTGGGACAACAGCCCGACCGGCGCGAACTCGGTCGTGACCATCGTGAACGAAGCAACGCCGAGCACGATGACGGCGAACCAGACGCGGAGCCCGGGACTGGAAGTGTCAGTCGTCATGCAGGTGACCGGTGTGGAGGCGCGCCCTGATGTCCCTGATGACGCGCCGATAGTCCTGACGCCGCGTTTCATCCATGAACGCAGCCTTGAGGCTGTTGTCGGCGAGGCTCAATTGCTCCTCGACAGTCAGGCCCAACGCCGCTGCCGCGCGGACGAAATTCTCGTTGACGTGACCTCCGAAATACGCGGGGTCGTCGGAGTTGACCGTGACGCAGAGGCCGGCGTGGAGCAGCCGGCGCAGATTGTGACGTTGGAGATCGGGGAAGATCTGCAGCGCCACATTCGACAGCGGGCATACCGTGAGCGGCGTCCCCTCGTCGGCAAGGCGCCGCATCAGTGCCGGATCGGCCTCGCATTGGACGCCGTGATCGATGCGGTCGACGCGCAGCCTGTCGATCGCTTCGGTTACGTAATCGGGTGGCCCTTCCTCACCGGCATGCGCAGTCGTCTTCCAGCCAAGCGCGCGGGCGCGGGCGAAGACCTCGTCGAAGGGTCCGGGCGGGTAGCCTTTTTCCGGCCCACCAAGTCCGAGCGCCACCACGCCGTCGCGCCAGCGGCGTGCCGCCTCGATGGCGGCGAAGGCCTCTTCAACAGGCTTATGCCGGCGAACGCACAGGATCACGCCTCCGGTGATATCGCGTTGCAACCGCGCGTCTGCATAAGCGGCGCTGATGCCGTCCATGACCGCATCGAACGGCACGCCACGCTCGGTATGGTCGGCAGGGGTGACGTAGATTTCCGCATGAACGACATTGTCTTCCCGCGCACGGGTCAGGTACGCGCGCGTCAACTCATAGAAATCGCGCTCCGTCCGAAGCACGGTCAGGCCGGCCCAGTAGATCTCCAGAAATGACTGGAGATCGGAGAATCGATACGCCGAGAGGATATCGTTCATCGAGCGGTACGGGATCGCCACATCGTTCCGGCGGGCAAAATCGAGCAGCATGCCCGGCTCCAGTGTTCCCTCGACATGCACGTGAAGCTCGGCCTTCGGAACGGCCTTGATGTCAAATAACGGAACGGAATTCATTGAACGCGATCTCTGGCCTCGGGCGTGTTCCGCTTCAGAGCTCTTTCCCGCGCATCCAACCGGATGCGCGTGCCAAAGCTCGTCTGCCGTACGAGCCTGACCTAGCAGCCTTTGTCGAAAGGTCGCCACGCATAAAATATGCGAGCGTTATCCGGCTGAGGCAGCCTCCCCGTGCATCAGGCAATGGTGGTGACCAGCCGTGCGGGGGCACCGTCGGCGAGCATGATGCGCTCCCACAGCATGCGTCCCGGAAGGATCACGAGGTCCGCATCGGAGTTCGGACCCGTATTGACCTCGAGCGAACTGAGCTGCCCGTCATACCAGCCGAGATCATTGAGGGCGGTGTCAGCCGCGAGGATTTCCGGAGAGGCATAAACACGTAGCGATTTACCCAGGAATTCGGACAAGCCGGTTCGCCATTCGGCCTGCCTGGGCGCCGATGCGGCAAGCAGCCGATGCGTCAGGTCGCACACCAGATGGACCTTGCGCGTCGAGGATTCGACAAGGCGCTTCAGGGCGACATCCTGGGCCGGCTCGAACGGACCCATGAGCAATCGGCGCGCCGAGATCCACTGGGTTTCAGACAGGTCGAGAATACCGCGCTCCCAGCGCGACACGGTCGCCTGATCCACACCCATCAATTCAGCGAGGTGGCTTTGCTTCATCTGACGAAGCAATCGCATTCTTCGCAACCCGCGGCCTTGATCACCCATCAACATTCACCCGACTTTGTTCTGCAACTCGTGGCGCAGGTCAGCGAAGACATGCGCCGCGGACACCGCTACCAGGAACGGCCGCGGCGTAAAATCCGCAGCCGCGCGCGCCTGGCGCTGGTCGAACCACAGGCATGTCACGAGCCCGGCCACGGCAGTCTTTCTTTTTTCGCATAGGGTGGTTGGCGAAACCGCACACCGCCATCACGATCACAATGCCTGCCCGGTCCGGCCGCGCGATGCGGTGGCCACAACCGTTCCGCAAGCACGCTGATCGTCCCTGCGAAAGCAGGGACCCATTACGGCGCGGCCGGGGTTGGGAACAGGACTCGTCGTTCTGGCATCGCTCGACAATGACCATCGGTGGTTATGGGTCCCTGCTTTCGCAGGGACGACACTGAGTGTGTTGCGGAGCCGTAAATCAAGCTTCCGCATTCTCGCGGCATGAAGTGCCCGAGCCTTGCTTTAGTTGCCGCCCTCCTCTCACAGAGGGCGCAGGGAAAGCCGGGTGCCGATCGCACTGAGTTGCCCGTCGGGGTGATTTGTCGCAGGCGACGCAAAGGGATTTGACTTGCGCCGGGGCAACTCGACCGTGTGCCCCGCATGCGCGAACATGTAGCTTGCTGTCAAAAGAATCCCGAATCGGCTGTCGGGGCGCGCGCCGCCCGCTCGTCCTCGGGACGCAAGGACATGGAGAGAAACGATGACGCCCACCATCACCGCCTTCGAACGGTCGCCCGATGGCGGCAAGGGACTGGCGCGCGATACGCGCGTTCGCTGGGCGCTGGAAGAAGCGGGCCAGCCTTACGAGGTTCGCCTTGTTTCGTTCCAGGCGATGAAGGAGCCTGCGCATCTGGCGCTGCATCCCTTCGGCCAGATTCCGACCTATGAGGAAGGTGATCTCGCGCTGTTCGAGACAGGCTCGATCGTGCTCCATATCGCCGAGCGTCATGCGGGCCTGCTGCCCGGCGAGGCCAATGCCCGCGCCCGCGCAATCACCTGGATGTTTGCCGCGGTCAACACGGTCGAACCGCCGATCCTCGAACTCATGACCGCCAGGATTCTGGAGAGCGACAAGCCCTGGACCAAAGAGCGCCTGCCGTTGGTTATGGATCGCATCCGCGACCGGCTGCAGCAACTCTCCGCCCGCCTCGGCAAGGCCGACTGGCTCGACGGCGCGTTCAGCGCGGGCGACCTGATGATGGTGTCGGTGCTGCTCAGGCTGAGAGCATCGGGCATTCTCGACGAATATCCGAGCCTGTCCGCCTATGTCGCCCGCGGCGAGGCCCGGCCGGCTTACCGCCGGGCTTTCGCCGCGCAGCTGGCGATCAACACGGGTAAGCGACCGACCGGCTGACGCTGGCGACATCAGGGACAGGCTCTCGCGCAGATGGCAAAGCCGCCGGACATGCTGCGCCCGTCCGGGCCAGGTTTGCTAGTCGAATGGATCGTGTTCTGGCAGCGGTTCGGTCAGTTCGAATCCTGGATGAAGCTGCGAGATAATCTCTATTGCGGTGCGGCCGGGTGCGATCCCCGCGGGGTGCACGCCCGACGCATCGAAATACTGGTTGCTCAGCACCGCGACACCGCATTGCAATTCCGGCACGACGATCACGATCGCTTCGAATCCGCCCCTGCTCGTCGCACCGTTCTTTGTGAAAACGGTATGGCCCTGCGTGTCCGTGGTGATCTGCCAGGCGAGGCCCATGGTGACGCTAGTCTTCTCCCCGCAAACGGGGAATGTCCCCTGGTTCTGCTGCGTGAGCGCGATCTGCGACCCGAGCGGCCCCTTCGGCGCTGCGATCTGCGCGGCAAGAAATTTGAGCATATCGTCGCCGGTGGTTTTCAAATCAAAGGCCGTGCCGCCGGTCGGCGTGTTGCGGTCGAAGACGATCTGGTATGGCGGCTCGGAACTCTTGCTCCAATGCCCGATACATCCCTGCGCGATCTTCCATGATGAATTGACGACGGCGCCCGTTTGCTTCATGCCGAGCGGACCGGTGACGTATTCGGCCAAAATTTCGTTGTAGTTATGGCCCTTGTCTTTCGCAAACATCTGCGTGACCGCAAAGCCCAGGGTCACGAAGCCGATGTTGGAATACTGCCAGCAGCCCTGCGGCGGCGTATCATATTGATTCCACCAGTTGATGAGTTCATTGGAGGGCGGCTCGTCCGCAAACAGCTGCTCGCTGTAGCCAGTCAAGCCGTCCCCCGGCTGCTCCGGCATACCGGAGGTATGGGTGGCGAATTGCACGAGCTGGATGGCATCCAGCACGGGCGTTCCCACTGCGTTCGCGCTGAAGAGGTTCAAGTAAGGGCCGATGGTATCGTCAAGAGAAGGCCCACCCGCCTTGACGGCCACCGCCAGCAATGTGCTGGTGAACACCTTGGTCACCGATCCGATCTCGAACACCGTGTCGGTCGTGACACTGAATGGCGCGGGCGAAGAGCCGGCCACGCCTGACAGTCCCTTGGGGTAGACGTAGCCCTTGGTGCCGAACGACTTTTCGTCATAGACCGCGATGCAGCAGCCAGGGGCGTTGCTGATGTCGAGATATTTTTTTGCCGCCTGCTGAACGATCTGTGCCGGACTTGTCGTCGCATCGATCATCTGGTCGCTCATTTCGCCCTCCTGCCGGTGAAGATGCACCATGTTGACCTTTGGTTGCATCATCTCATATAACGCCGTCTGGCGCGAGCGAAATCACCGTGACTATTTGTTTCAAGTTCGCTCCGTGGAAACAGCGTCGTCAGACGCCGCTTGCGCCGACTTCCGGGCAGTCGCGAAGACTCTAGCGGGAGTCGGGGCCAGGTTAGCCGAACGCTTAACCCGCCGCCTCGCGCCCGGCTTCAAGATGCGGCGGATCAAGCTTCGCCGGTCCAGCTGCGCGCTCGGCTGGATTATGCTTGCTGCCAGAGCATCGGAAATGACATGGTCGATCTCACCCCGCCGATGCAGGCAGAGCGCAGGACTTCTTCGTGAGCACCAATCAAGCGATCAAACTTGCGGTGATCGGACGCGGCCTGATCGGATCGGCGGCTGCGCGGCATCTGAGCAAGATGGGCCACGATGTTGCGCTGATCGGGCCCGGTGAGCCGGCGGATTTTTCGCGCCATGGCGGCGTGTTCGGCAGCCACTATGACGAGGGCCGCATCACGCGGAGTTACGATCCGGGGCCGTTCTGGCGGCAAGCGAACCGCGCCGCGATTTCTCGCTACGGCGAGATTTCAGCGGAGAGCGGCGTGGAGTTCTATCGGGAAGCCGGTGCGCTTCACGTCGGCCGCAGCGAAACCACTGATGTTGCTTCGATCGGCAGGATCTGTGCCGAAGACGGGATCCAGTGTGAAGCCTATCATGATGCGGGGCTCGCGGAGCGCTTTCCGTTTCTGAAATCGACGGCGGGAATGCAGGGATATTTCGAGCCTCGCAATGCCGGATACATCAGCCCGCGCCGCCTGGTCCGCGCGCAGACGATCGCGGCGGAGCGTGCCGGCGCCCGGATCATCGACGAACCCGCGCTGGGGATGTCGGAAAGCGGCCCCGGCGTGACGATCCGGACGCGATCGGGCAGCGTCGAGGCCGAGCGTGTTCTGGTTGCGGCCGGCGGGCATACCCAATCGCTGCTCGGCCGCTCGCTGGGCTTTACGGTCTATGGGCGGACCGCGGCCCTGTTCCGGCTTGGTGCGGCGGAGGTTCAACGCCTGGCCGGAATGCCGTCGATGCGTTGTCTCGGGCCCAAGGGAGACAATCCCTACATCCTGCCGCCGATCCCCTATCCGGACGGCCAGACCTGGCTGAAGCTCGGCGGCGATCCGGTCGATCTTCCGCTCGACAGCGAGGCCGATATCAAGGACTGGTTCCGCTCGGGCGGATCGATTGAAGTCGCCGATCGGCTTCAAGGACAGATCCTTGACCGCATTCGCGACCTCGCTTTCGAGGAACGCCGCGTCGTGCCCTGCATGACCACTTTCGGCGACAGCGGCCTGCCCTGCATCGGACCGCTTTCAGAGCGCGTCACGGTCGCCTTCTGCTGCTACGGCAAGAGCGCAAAATGTTCGGACGAACTGGGCCGGCTCGGCGGCATGGCGCTGCTCGGCGAGGTCCGAGCGGAGCTCGCGCCGTGACGGAGTTTTAGCGGACGTAACGCGCCCTCACGATCATCGCGCGAAGACGTGATGGATTACGCTTCGTTCATCCAGTCTGTCGGTGATGGTCTGCATCGCGCGACACAACGGCGAGGATCGCATTGCTCACGCAGCGTTGAGCCAGCGTGAGTGATGATTGCATTTAAGTCCTCCGTTGCCGTGCACAAATATCTGACGAGGCCAGACTCCTTGGCCCCATAAACAAAACGGAGAAACTCCATGACGAACGTCAAACTCCTGTCGGCTGCTTTGATCGCGGTTGCCATGATCGCGTCGCCGGCAATGGCGCGTGAAACCCACGCGATGTCCCGCCACGTCGCTGAGGCGAGCGCTGCCGCGCCGACCGAGCCCGTCTACGTTGACGGTCGCGCCTGCATCCCGGCGCCGCGCGTCGGTTCATTCGCCACCGCGCCCTGGACCGGCAACAATGTCCCCTGCGAGCCGGGTCCGTATTGATCGCTCCGCGCGCATCGATCGGTCGGGCTGCCCCCTAGCCGCTTGACCGGCGCGATGTGCCATTGCGACATCCGCGAAACAGTGAGTAGCCCGCATGAGCGCAGCGATATGCGGGACACCACGCGGCACACGGATAGAAATGCCCCGGATATCGCTTCGCTCGTCCGGGCTACGTTTGCCACCGTCAGCAGCGCAAGGGATTGATCGCGATTTTCGCTTGGTGCAAGCGCAGCTCGCCTCCGATCGGATTGCGGCAAGCGCCATCGGCTAGCTGCCCGCGCGTCAGTCGCGTGATACGGACAGCCCGGCGAGAAGCGGCGCGTACGCGGTGAGCCTGCGGGATACGAACTCGGTGAAGAGCCGCACGCGCTTCGTCTTGCGTGTCTCCCCCTGTGTGAGAAGCCAGAGCGTCCCGTACATGTGCAGGTCGGTGCCCGGCACCCTCACCAGCAGGGGGTCGGCATCTCCGACGAAGCACGGCAGCGTCGTCATCCCGAGCCCCTGCCGCACCGCGACGATCTGCGCCGCGGCATCTGTGGCCCTGAACGGAACCTCGGCGGCGCGAACCTCGCCCTCGTGGGCCCAGTCCGGGATTCCGTGAATGCTTATGACGATCCACCTGACGGGATCAGGCGCGCCCGCACGCCACGCCGCCAGTCGATCGCGGGATATGTAGATGCCTCCGAACAGCTCCGGTCCCTTCAGGCCGTGAAGATTGAGTGGCAGGGTTTTGCGGTCGTAGACGACGCGGATCGCGACGTCGGCCTCCCGGTTGGTCAGATTTGCCAGCTCGCCGGACGACAAGATTTCCATTTCGATGTCCGGATGCAGACGCGCGAAATCGGCGAAGTCCGGCATGAGCAGGTGTGTCGCGAGGGGCGGTGCCAGCGTCACTCGCAGAAGCCCGCGCACGCTCTGGTCGCGGCCAAAGACGCGCGTCTCCAGCTGGTGCGACGACGCTTCCATCTGGTCCGCGAGCTCGAGGACCTCTTCCCCCGCAGCCGTCAGGCGGTAGCCCGAAGGCAGCTTCTCGAACATCTGCGCTCCGAGCCGTTCCTCCAGCTGGGCGACGCGTCGCAGCACGGTCGAGTGGTTCACCCCGAGGCGCTCGGCGGCAGCCCGCACCGAGCCTCCGCGCGCGACGGCAAGAAAGTAGCGAACGTCATCCCAGTCGATCATGGTGCAGTCCAGCACCGCTGGGGTGCGCCTTCCAAAGCCCGTCTCCAGTACATCGAACAGCATCTCGTATGTGGGTAGCACGGGCGATCATCATAGCCCAAGCCGAATAGCCACGCCGACAAGCGCGGCCCAATTCCGAACGGCGGACACCGATCGTCGCGGCTGGCGTCAGTCGTCCTGCCGGATCGATTTCGCACCACCGATGTGCGCGCTTCCGCACTCAACGCCTGACGCCGGCGGAGCTACGTCGAGGTTCTCGAGGGCCATCTCGCAAATGGGACCCGAGACGCTGTCCGACACGACGAAAGGAGAAGTCATGGGAAAGCTTGAGAGTAAGGTTGCAGTCATCACGGGTGGATCGAGCGGTATGGCGCTGGCGAGCGCCAGGCGGTTCGTTGAAGAAGGCGCCTATGTTTTCATCACGGGCCGAAGGCAGGAGGCGCTCGACCAGGCCGTCAGGCTGATCGGCCGGAACGTAACCGGCGTGCGCGGCGACGCGGCCAATCTCGACGACCTCGACCGTCTGTTCGACACGGTCAAGCGGGAAAAAGGCAAGATCGACGTCTTGTACGCGAGCGCCGGGATGGGCGAAGCCATCCCACTCGGCGAGATTACCGAGCGGCATTTCGATGCGACCTTCGGCCTGAATACGCGCGGCACGCTGTTTGCGGTTCAGAAGGCGTTGCCGCTGTTCAACGATGGCGGATCGATCTTCATGACCGGGTCGGTCGCGTCCGTAGAAGGTTTTCCCGGTTACGGCGTGTATGCGGCGAGCAAGGCGGCGTTGCGCTCATTCGCACGCACCTGGCTCAACGAACTGAAGGGCAGGAATATCCGGGTGAACGTGCTGAGCCCGGGGCCGATCGCCACACCGATGCAGGACCAGGTTCTCACCGAGGAGGCGAAGCGGATGTTCGAATCCCTGATCCCGCGGGGAAAGATGGGTCGTCCTGAGGAAATTGCGGCGGCCGCGCTGTTTCTTGCCTCGGACGATTCGAGCTTCGTGAATGGGGTGGATTTGTCTGTCGACGGCGGTTTTTCGGCCATCTGAAATCGAATCAACACCAACACGGATCGGAGAAGCATCATGAGCTACGCGATTGTAGGATTCGGTAAGATAGGTCAGGCCCTCGCCCACGCCTTCGCCCGTAAAAACATCGACGTGACCGTCGCGAGCCGCCGACCGCCCGAGGCGTTGACGCCGCAGGCTCGGGCGATTGGACCCACGGTCGTCGCCAAGTCGTTGCGGGAAGCACTCGAGGCCGACACAATCATCCTGGCGGTCCCGTTCGGGGAGCATCGCGAGGTTGCGAAGGCCCTGCCGAATTGGAAAGGCAAGACGGTGATCGACGCGATGAACGCGTTTCCAGTCCCTGAAGAGCTGGACGGCCTCCCGTCCTCCGCCTTCGTCGCGAAGGCGTTCACCGGCGCCAAGCTCGTCAAAGGGTTCAATCACCTGATTGCGGCCACCCTGGCTGCCGATCCGATCGTCGAGGGCGGGCACCGGGTCGTCTTGCTGTCTGGTGACGACGAGGACGCGACCGCTCCTGTGGCGGCCTTGGCGAAGCAACTCGGGTTCGCGCCCGTCAAGCTGGGAAAGCTCAACGAGGGTGGCGCGCTGGTGCACGCACGCGGCCGCAATTGGGGCCCGCTCATCTTCCAGGATTTGTTCAAGAAGGAGCAATGATCGGACCCTCGGCAGCCGGGTAGCCCGCATGAGCAGAGCGACATGCGGGATGCGGTGGAAGAAAGATACCCGGATGTCGCTGCGCTCATCCGGGCTACGCTTGCCATCCTGGCGAGCCGCCCTCGCGTAAGACGCGCGAGGGCGGCGTTCGCAAACGACGATCTCAATCAAGTGCCTTGATCGGCTCGGACATCGTGATCCGGTTCTTCACGCTAGGACGCTCCTGCATCGCTGCATACCATGCCGAAAGAGCCTCGCACTCCACCGGCACCGGCACGTTCACGAGTCCCGCGAAGATCAAGCCGCCGATGAGGGTGATATCGGCCATCGTGAATGCGTCGCCGGCAACGAACGGCTGTCGTTTCAGAATGCCGTCAAAGTAGTGCATCCCCCTGAGGGCCTTGTCGCGCTGACGGAATCCCCATTCGGGGTTCTGATAGATCTCGACATGAGGCCCGAGACCCGGCGTGGCGTGGTGGAAATAGACACTGATGGCGTCGAGCAGTTCCAGTTCGGCGCGCTTGCTCATCATGTGGATCACACCCTTTTCGCGCGGCGTCCTGCCGGTCAGCGTCGGCGCGCCATCGAGCGCGTCAAGGTACTCGGTAATGGCCGTGCACTCGCCAATGAAGGTCCCGTCGTCGAGTTCGAGCACCGGCAGCGTGCCGGAGTAGTTCTTGGCGAGGAATTCGGGCTGCTTGTGCTCGCCCTTGTAGAGATCGACCAATACGAACTCCACGTGCGACCGCAGGTTCTTCTCGGCCAGGGCGATGCGAACGCGGGCCGGATATGGGCCGGTTGGCCAATCGTAAATCTTCATCAGGACTCCTGTGTCTACCTGTCACTTGGTAGGCTCAAACTAGCCTTCAAATCGGACCGGTCAACGCCTATCTGTCACTTGGTAGATAACGAAGCAGTGAGGCGACGAAGTGAGTTCAAGCTCTCGGGAGGCCATCCTGGCGGCGGCAAAGCGGACCGCGCAGGCCCGTGGCTATGGCGGCTTGAATTTCCGTGATCTGGCGGACGAAGTCGGGATCAAGGCCGCCAGCATCTATCACCATTTTCCGAGCAAGGCCGATCTCGGCGTGGCCGTCGCGCGGCGCTACTGGGAGGACACCGCCGCCCAACTCGAGGCGATGCTGGCAGAAGCGGCCGATCCTGTCCGATGCCTGCGTCGATATCCCGATGTGTTTCGCAAGGCGCTCGAGAGCAACAATCGCATGTGCCTCTGCAGCTTCATGTCGGCGGAGGTCGACGACCTGCCGGACGCAGTGAAGAAGGAGGTCCAGACCTTTGCCGACGTCAACGTGGCGTGGCTGAGCAAGCTGTTGGTGGCCGCGGGCCTGGTCAGTTCGAGAAAAAGCGAACAGCGGGCCCGCGCCATCTTCGCCGCCGTCGCCGGCGCGCAGCTCATGGCCAGAAGCCGCTCCGACATTTCGCTCTACGACTCGATGATCGACAGCTATCGCGCCGCGGGTCTTTTGCCGGCGTAGATGGCCCGAATGTCAGGTCGAGGTGAGGCGTCAACGCCCTACTCCCACTCGTGCCCAATGAGCTGATTTGTCGTTGCAGAATTTTCAAGCTGGGAAAACTCAACGAGGGAGGCGCAGTGGTGCACGCACGCGGCCGCATTTGGGGCCCGCTCATCTTCCAGGATCTGTTCAAGAAGGAGCAGTGATCGGCAGAAGTGCGCCGTTCGAAGAGCGGCGAGACACCCTGGCCGCACCGGATGAGCAGCGCGTAGTTCGGTTCAACGGTTTCAAACAGCGTCAGATATGACACCACGTTCTCGCGACGACAATCGTCCGAGCTTTGCTGTTGGTTTCACCCTCTTCGATCGGAGGGCGCAGGGAAGACCGGGTGCCGATCGCACCCATGGGCCCCGAGCAATGGAGATAAGCTCGGGGGTAGGACCACAGGTGTAACCGGGAACAACCCGGCCTTCCCTGCGCGATGGTTGTGCGGCTTACTTCGTGCTCTCCCCGGCGAGACTGGGCTTTTTTGTCACCGCCCTCGCACGCGCATCGCGCAAGCGAGAAGACACCTACCACTAGGGCGTCAGGACCACACGACTTCACCGTCCGCTATCTGCGCGCACTCGTCAGTTGCGCCATCAGCGTCCACCGCATCTCGACCCGCGTTCGTGACGATCGCGATCCGCCCCTCGTGTCGGGTGAGACGCGTATATTGAACATCTGAGTTGGGTCAAACGCCAAGCGGAATATTTTCTTAGTAGCGGATTGACAGGATTTTGGTGAGTTGCCCGTCGGGGTGATTTGTCGCACGTGATTAAGCGGAATTTGATTGGCACGTGGGCAACTCAAGTGCGGCTCAAACATACGGTTCTGGATACGCCGAAGACAAGAACTTGCCTGTCCATAGCATCGCGATCCCGGCGCAAACAGTGAGCTTGGCCTTCACTACTATTTGGGCTCAGCTCAATAAGCAGGCAGTGGGAGATCTGGCCGGAAAGATCATTGCGTTCAGCAAGAGAGGGAGGGAGCCGACCCTCGCGAGCGAAACCACCGCATCAAGCGAGTAGCCCGTATGAGCGTAGCGATACGCGGGAAAACCACGTAACGCGCTGACCGGAAGTGTCCGAGATATCGCATCACTGATCGGGCTACACTTGCTACTCACACAACGTTCGGACTCTTTAGAATGAAGAGCTCATGCGGCCCCGGAGCTTTATCGTGTTGGCGGAGGGCGTACAGATATCTCATCCGCTTCGAGCCTTCAGCTACGACGTAGCGAGTGTCGGGCAAATCACGCTCCATAGACCGGATGCCGGCCGGCGTTTCCAACACGAGCAGCGGGATGTCCCACGTGCCCTGATTGAGAGCAAGCGCCGTAGCGGTGGGTCCAAAGGGTGGGCGTCCGTTGAACACTCGGAAGTCGTGCTCGGCATTCATCGGCCCGCCAAACTCCATATGAACCCGCTTGAGTATCTCGTCACCCTCCCAGATTTCGTGCCGCCAAGTGAGCCCCTCAAGCGGAAGGAACGCCATATACGAATGCGCCCAATGACGATAAATCCATTGCTCAGCAATCTGTGGGTGCAGATGAGCGAGGCGCCCTTCATGGCGCGCCCACCATTTCGCGAAGGATTCCTTGTTCTCGCCTTCGCCGATTGGACAAAGTGCCTGATCCCAGACGCAGTGTCGATGTTCCCTTAGATCAAGCATACCCAGCTTCTCTGTCCGATTGCGACGGTCGCTAAATCTCTCTTACTCGGCACAATGCTCTCGCTTCAGCGCTTCCATCATTTCATCGCTAAACTCAATCGCCTTGAATGGGTCGACGCCGGCAATTAGCCGCTCTCGGACAATCGCGTTTCGCGCCATCGTAAATGTGGGGAAAGCTCTCACGCCGGGCCCGATAACACGACCATCTCGGACAGCAGAATAAACATCACCGTCCTCCAACCAACTAATCTTAGGATCAGGAATAAACGGGAAATCGCTTTCGTCAAACCGCGTTGGTGTAATGCAAATCAGCTGTCCACCCCGTTCTATGACTGAATGGAGCACAAAATCAGGCCACTGAACCCACCAACCCACAACTGCCCGAGTCTTCCTTAACGGATCATTCTCAACATACCGCCGCACATTGTCGTGGCATTTTTTATCGGGCATCCTCATCCAAGCTAATTGATCCGCCGGGGCGCGAGATACCGCGACAACTCGACTCTCGTCTTTCAATTCGGCGCAAATCGCGGCTTCCCAAGGCGTTGGAGGGAAATCCCACCTCTTCCCCTCTTCCAACATCTGCTGGCGCAGAGCTTCGCGGCGTGCTTTTGCCTGTCCCATCCGTCAGCCTTCTTGGGAAGTGTCCCGTTATGCGGCCCCGTCACTCCCACTCGATCGTCCCCGGCGGCTTGCTCGTCACGTCGTACACCACGCGGTTCACGCCCTTCACCTCGTTGATGATGCGCGTTGCGGTCTCGGCCAGAAACTTCATGTCGAACTGGTAGAAGTCGGCGGTCATGCCGTCGGTCGAGGTGACGGCGCGCAGACCGACGACGTATTCGTAGGTTCGGCCGTCGCCCATCACGCCGACGGTCTTGACCGGCAGCAGCACCGCAAAGGCCTGCCAGATCGCATCATAGAGGCCGTGCCTGCGGATCTGGTCGATATAGACCGCGTCCGCGTTGCGCAGGATGTCGAGCTTTTCCCTGGTGATGTCGCCGGGGCAGCGGATAGCGAGGCCGGGGCCCGGGAACGGGTGGCGGCCGACGAAGACTTCGGGCAGGCCGAGCTCGCGGCCGAGCACGCGCACCTCGTCCTTGAACAGCTCGCGCAGCGGCTCGACCAGCTTCATGTTCATCCGTGCCGGGAGGCCGCCGACATTGTGGTGCGACTTGATGGTCACCGACGGGCCGCCGGTGAAGGAGACGCTCTCGATCACGTCGGGATAGAGCGTGCCTTGCGCCAGAAACTCCGCGCCGCCGATCTTCTTGGCTTCCGCCTCGAACACGTCGATGAACAAGCGCCCGATGGTCTTGCGCTTCACCTCGGGATCGGTGACGCCTTCGAGCTCGCCCAGAAACTGCTTCGACGCGTCCACATGGACCAGCGGGATGTTGTAGTGGTTGCGGAACAGGTCGACGACGGTCCTGGCCTCGTCGAGCCGCAGCAGGCCATGATCGACGAACACGCAGGTGAGCTGGTCGCCGATCGCCTCGTGGATCAAGACCGCCGCCACGGCGGAATCGACGCCGCCGGAGAGGCCGCAGATCACCTTGCCCTTGCCGACCTGGGCGCGGATCTTCTCGATCGCCTCCTCGCGGAACGCGCGCATGGTCCAGTCGCCGGTCAGCCCTGCGACCTTGCGCACGAAGTTGCGCAAGAGCTTTGCGCCATCGGGCGTGTGCACCACCTCGGGATGGAACATCAGGCCGTAATATTTGCGCGTCTCGTCCTGGATGATCGCGAACGGCGCATTCGGCGAGGTGCCGGCGACGGAGAACCCGGGCGGCATTTTCGTGATGCGGTCGCCATGGCTCATCCACACCTGGTGCTTCTCGCCGTGGCCCCAGACGCCCTCGAACAGCTGGCTGTCGGTCTTCACCTCGACATCGGCGCGGCCGAACTCGCGATGGTGCCCGCCCTCGACCTCGCCGCCGAGCTGGGCCGCGAGCGTCATCTGGCCGTAGCAGATGCCGAGCACGGGAACGCCCGACTCGAAGATCAGCTGCGGCGCGCGCGGCGAGCCGGTTTCATGCACCGATTCCGGACCGCCGGAGAGGATCACCGCCTTCGGCTTCATCTCCTTGAAGGCGGCCTCCGCCTTCTGGAACGGCACGATCTCGGAATAGACGCCCATCTCGCGGACGCGGCGGGCGATCAGTTGCGTCACCTGGCTGCCGAAATCGACAATCAGAATCTTGTCATGCGCCGAGGCCACGGAGGGCGTCGACGGTGCTTGAACCGAGTCTTGGGCTGTGTGCTGGGCTGTCATGGCAAGCAGATACGCGACGGCGCCCGCCCCCGCAACCGCGCTCGAAGGGGCGCCCACATTCTTCTTTGGGCATGGACAAATCCATATAGGTCAGTATTATTGACCTAATTTGGCCATAAGCCACATGGAGGAAACCAATGCCGGATTTTCACGACCCGTCCCGCCTCTTGGCCCTCGGCCACGACTGGGTCGCCGCCTGGAACGCGCGCGACCTCGAGCGCGTTCTGGCGATGTATGCCGAGGATGCCGAGATGACCTCGGACCGGATCCCGCCGCTTGGCTTCGGCGCGTCAGGCACCGTGCGCGGCAAGGCGAGCTTGCGGGCCTATTGGAGCGCGGCGCTCGCGAAATTGCCCGAGCTGCATTTCGAGCTGATCGAGCTCTATGTCTCGCCCGACAGCGTCGTCGTGTTCTACCAGAATGAACGCGGCAAGAAGATCTGCGAGTATCTGCGGCTGGATGCCGAGGGGAAGATCCGGCAGGGCTCGGCGAACCATCTGGTGCATTAAGCTGCTGCGCCACTCCTGCTCTCCCGTCACCCCCGCGCAAAGGCTTCGCCTTTGTCGCTGGAGGTGGCCGCCTCTTCAGCGGCCCTCGAAGGGCGACAGCCCGGCTCCATCCCCATCCTTCGAGGCCCGCCGAGCGTTGCTTGCGCACCGCTCGACGCGCACCTCCAGCGACAACGGCTTCGCCGTTGCGCGGGGATGACGCCGGCATTTGGAGATGCAGACGCGTAGAGCCACAGAACGTCAGGATCCAGCCCATGAAAATCCCGCCCCTGCCCTTCACCGTCACCGACTGGAGCAACGTCGAGCCTTCAATGCATCCCGGCGAGACCGGACAGGCGTTGTGGCGCACGCTCAACATCGGCGAGCTGCGGATCCGGATGGTGGAATATTCGCCGGGCTACCTCGCCGATCACTGGTGCGATCGCGGCCATGTGCTCTACGTCGTCACGGGCGAGCTCGACACCGAGCTGCGCGACGGCCGCAGGTTCACGCTGAAGCCGGGCATGAGCTACCAGGTCTCCGACTTCGGCGACGCCGCGCACCGTTCGTCGACCAAGACGGGTGCGACGCTGTTTATTGTGGATTGAAGAGCAACCCCGTTGTCTCCCGTCACCCTGAGGAGCGCGTAGCGCGTCTCGAAGGGCGACAGCCCGGCTCCATCCCTATCCTTCGAGGCTCGCCGCGCGTTGCTGGCGCACCGCCCGGCACGCACCTCAGGATGACGACAGTGTTTGCGGAGACCGGCAACGAAGTAGCCGCTAGCACGTACTCACCGCCGCCGCGCCACCTTCCTTACCTTCGTCTCCGCCCAGCCCAGCGGCTTGCCGCTCTTCGACGGCAGCACGAGTTGCCCGACCGCCTGCCCGGCCTGGTCGAGCAGCACCGAATGCGGCTCGCCGCGGGCGTAGAGATGCGCCTCGCCCCATTGCCGCAAGGAGACCACGATCGGGAACAGGTCGTGGCCCCGCCTGGTCAGCACATATTCCTGATAGGCGCTGCCGTCGGAGGCCGCGACCTGCTCGAGCACGCCGAGCTCGATCAGCGTGCGCAGCCGCGTCGTCAGCATGCCCTTGGCGATGCCGAGATTCTTCTGGAAGTCGCCGAACCGGCGCAGGCCGTCGAACGCGTCGCGCACGATCAGGAGCGACCACCAGTCGCCGATCGCATCCAGCGCGCGCGCCACCGGGCATTCCGCTTTGGCGAATCCGGTCCGCTTCATCGCGGCCAACCTTTCTCGATCACGATTCCGAACTGGTTCTAAAATAGGACTAGACAGCGCTTCACGCAACTGGTCTCATGATGAGACCAGATTGCGAGTTGCAGCGGAGGCAAGATGACGAACCAGACCGTGGCTGAGGCCCGGCCGGCCGAGGACCATCACAAGACAAACGACAAGCCCGGCGACACCACGGCTCGCGCCCTGTCGCCCGCCGTCGTGCTGCTGTTCGCCGTCGCCTGCGGGCTGAGCGTCGCCAACATCTATTTCGCGCAGCCGCTGCTGGATACCATGGCGCTGGATCTCGCCATCGCGCCGGCGGTGATCGGCGGCGTCGTGACGCTGACCCAGGTCGGCTACGCCTTCGGCCTGATGCTGATCGTGCCGCTCGGCGACCTCTGGGACCGCCGCAGGCTGATCGTCGGCCAGACCGTGCTGTCGGCGATCGCGCTCACCATCGTCGGCACCGCGCCGAACGCCCCGGTGCTGCTTGTCGGCATGGTGCTGGTCGGGCTGCTCGCCGTCGTGATCCAGGTGCTGGTCGCCTACGCCGCGACGCTGGCAGCGCCGGCCGACCGCGGCCGCACCATCGGCACCGTCACCAGCGGCGTGGTTTCGGGCATCCTGCTGGCACGTTTTGCCGCCGGCGCGTTGGCCGATCTCGGCGGCTGGCGCGTCGTCTATCTCACCTCGGCCGCGCTGACGCTGGTGCTGGCGGCGCTGCTGGCGCGCGCGCTGCCGCGGCATGCGCCGCAGCCGATGGCCGGATCGTCCTACGCCAAGCTGTTGCGTTCGACGGTCGCGCTGTTTGTCGAGGAGCACGTCTTGCGCGAGCGCGCGGTGTTCGCGCTCTTGATCTTCGCAAGCTTCAGCGTGTTCTGGAGCTCGGTCGTGCTGCCGCTCGCGGCACCTCCGCTCTCGCTGTCGCACACCACCATCGGGATGCTCGGCATCGCCGGTCTCGCCGGCGCGCTGGCGGCGCGCAATTCCGGCCGGCTCGCCGATCGCGGCTGGGGGCAGCGCACCACCGGCTTGTCGCTGCTGCTGATGCTCGCCGGCTGGGTGCCGATCGCCTGCCTCAACACCTCGCTATGGCTGGTGCTAGCCGGCGTGCTGATGATCGACTTCGCGGTGCAGGCGATCCATGTCACCAACCAGAGCCTGATCGTCGCCGCGCGCCCCGACGCGGCGAGCCGGCTGGTCGGTGGCTACATGGTGTTCTATTCGATCGGAACAGGTTTTGGCGCGATCACCTCGACGATGGCCTATGCGGCCGCCGGCTGGCCCGGCGTCTGCGTCCTGGGTGCCGCGATCAGCGCCTGCGCGTTGCTGTACTGGGTCATCGTGGCGAGCAGGACGCCGACGGCAGTTGGTGCGGCGTATGATTGCGGGCACTCATGATGTGGATTTCGTCATTCCGGGGCAATGCGTAAGCATTGAACCCGGAACCTCGAGATTCCGGGTTCGTCCTACGGACGCCCCGGAATGACGATCGCTGTTACGCCTTCTTCAACACCGAGACGAAGAACCCATCCGTGCCGGTCCGTCGCGGCGTCATCAGCAGGCCCTCGGCCGACTGCAGCGCAGCCTCGGCAAAGGCCTCGGCCTTGTCCCACAGCACCGATGCGGTCTGCTCCGGCGGCTGCACGGAAAACTCCGGATGCCGCGCGATGAAGGCCCTGACCTGCTCGCCGTTCTCTTCGGAGAGCACCGAGCAGGTGATGTAGGCGATCCGTCCGCCGCCCTTCACCAGCGGCGCGGCGCGCTCCAGCACCTCGGCCTGATCCTTCAGCCGCACCTCGAGCGCGCCGGGGCGCATGCGCCATTTGGCGTCGGGATTGCGGCGCCAGGTGCCGGTGCCGGTGCAGGGCGCGTCGATCAGCACGAGGTCTGCGGACGCCTTGATGTCGGACAGCACCTCCTCCTCGCCGCGCGGCGTGCGCACATCGCAATTGTGCACGCCGGCGCGCGACAGCCGCTCATGGATCGGCGCAAGCTGGCGCTTGTCGCTGTCGGTCGCGATCAGCCGGCCCTTGCCCTGCATCATCGCCGCCACCGCCAGCGTCTTGCCGCCGGCGCCGGCGCAGAGGTCGATTACCTGCTCGCCGGGCTTGGCCGCCGAGAACAGCGCGGCGAGCTGCGAGCCCTCGTCCTGGACCTCGACGGCACCCTTGATGAAATCCTCCTCGGCATGGATGCCCGGATTGCGCGCGTCGGCGCCGAGCTCGATGCGCAGGCCGAGCGGCGACCACGGCGTTTCCTTGGCACCGAGATGCGACAGCCGCGGCAGCACCTTCTCGCGCTTGCCGCGCAGCGTGTTGACGCGCAGATCGAGCGGCGCGCGGCTCGCCATCGCGGTCGCTTCCGCCGCGCGGTCGTCGCCGAACACCCTTGCCAGATGCGGGTCGAGCCAGTCCGGATAATCGCCCGCGACATGCGCCGGCGCATCCCTGAGCGAGCGCGAGGCCAATGCGGCCTCCTCGGTCGCGGTCAGCGGATCCGGCGCGAACCGGCCGCCGTCGCACAGCGCCTGGATCGTGGCGATGTCCATGCCGCGTTCGAGCTTGAGCATGCCGAGCACGCGCGACCGCGCGCTGGCGTCATCCATCAAATAGGCGGCGGAGGATTGCCGGCGCAGCACGTCCCAGATCAGACCGGAGATCGCGGCGCGATCGCCGGAGCCGGCATAACGGTGCGCGGTACCCCAATCCTTCAGCGCTTTCGCCGCGGGAATGCGCTGTGCGTCGATGGTGGCGATCAGCTCGATCGCGGCGGAAAGCCGGGCAGCGGGGGTCATTGATCTCTTTCGGTTGGGCGCATCAGATCAGCAGCAGCAGTCTGAGCGCGAAATACAGCCACATGGCTGCCAGCACCAGCGCGCCGGCGAACCAGACGAGCGAGCGCGGCCGCACGTCGTTGGAGGTGACGAACACGCCGGCATGGGCAAACCGCGTCACCACGAACACCCAGGACATCAGCACGATGAACAGATCGGCACGGCGCAGCGGCAGCGCAATAGCGATCAGGACATAGAACAGGATCGGCAGCTCGAACTGGTTGGCGAAGCAGTTGCCGAACTTGGTGGCCTGGGCCGGCCAGTTCGGCTCGCGCAGCGCGATGTCGGCGATCTTGGTCTCGCCGCTCGTCAGCGCCCTCGTGCGCCTCGTCGCCATGGCGAACAACAGCGCGAAGGTGAGCCCGATCTGGATGAAGACCGGTAGCAGAACCATTTGAACCGACATCAAAATCTCCCTCAGCCGCGGGCGCCCGCCGCCCTCTTAGCCGCCACTCGCGCCCAACACAATGAAGCGTGCGCGGTAACCCGTTGAACCGTGATCCGAGCCCGGGTGACCAACTCCCAGGACCAATGGCGGTTTCAGCCCCTCACGGTTGACGCGATGCGCACCATCTCCCCGATCCTCGACGACGCGGCCCGGGCAGCGGCGTGCTCGGCATGGTGACGGCAAGGCTCGTTGCGTCGGTGCGGCAACTGGCGATCCAGCGACCGTGCCAAAGGCGCAAAACCAAACAAAACATCAAACAAGGCATCAAACAGAGCATCGAATAAGACGGCGAAATCGTCATCGTTCCGACTTCGCGCCGACCTATGCTCCGGCCGAAAGGAGCGATGCATGCCCCAATTTCGCCTGACACAGATCTCCGACACCCATCTCGCGCGCCGCTTCAAGTCGCTGATCGACAACTTTCATCGCGTCAGCGAGCACATCGACGCGACGCGTCCCGATCTCGTGCTCAACTCCGGCGACGTCTCGTTCGACGGCCCGACCAGCCGCGACGACCTCGCCTTCGCCAAGGAGCTGCACAACGCGCTGCCGGTCGATTGCCTCTATCTGCCGGGCAATCACGACATCGGTGACAATCCGACCGCGGTCGGCGCGCCACCGACGCAACTGCCGACCGAGGAGACGCGCGGCGCCTTCACCTCGGTGCTCGGCGAGGACCGCTGGCATTTCGACGCTGCCGGCTGGTGCTTCATCGGGCTGAATTCGCTGATCATGAACACCGGCCTCGACAGCGAGGCCGAGCAGTTCGACTGGCTCGCAGGCGCGCTCGACAAGGCCGTCGGCAGGCCGGTCGCGCTGTTCCTGCACAAGCCGCTCTATCTCGACCTGCCCTACGATGCCGAGCGCGCCGAGACCGCGATCCGCTTCGTCCCGCAGCCGGCGCGGCGCCGCCTGATCGAGATGCTCGGCAAGGTCGATTGGCGCCTGGTCGGCAGCGGCCATGTGCACCAGCGCCGCGACTACACGTTCGAGCATGTCAGACACGTCTGGGCGCCCTCGGCCGGCTTCGTCATCTCCGACGCGCGGCAGGAGGTGATCGGCATCAAGGAAACCGGTCTCGTCGAATACCGATTCCAGCCCGACAGTTTCGAGGTCCGCCACGTCAGGGCGAAGGGCCAGGTCGATGTCGACCTGGACATGCTGCTCGGCAAGGAGCCGGCCTGAGCCGCGTCAGCTCCGCGCCGCGTCGTGCAGGTCCTGCTTGATCACGGTAAGCAGCGCGTGCAGCGAATCCTTGTCGGGCTGTGGTGCCGCCGGCGCGGGCCGTGCGCGAGATACGTGCGGAATGAAGCGGACCGGCGTCGTGTCCGGCCGCTCCTCGACGAATTTTCCGTGCAAGACGTCGTCGCGGCGGCCCATGACGAACATGGTCGCCCAATAGCCGACGGCGAGGAGAATGACCCCGAAAACAATAGCTTCAAAAATCATGGCTACACCTGAAATATAGCTACATTGAATCAATTGCTGCGGGTCTCCGTCAAGCAAATGGGGGCCAAAAGGCCCCCAAATCCCCCGCCATTGTGGCGCTTTTGACACTTTGTTGCGCGGAATGGGAGCTTCCGGGGCTTCTAACTCAGGCCTTGTCCGGCCCGACCCGGACCAGCTGCTTGCCGAAATTGGCGCCCTTGAGCAGGCCCATGAAGGCCTCCGGCGCGCTGTCCAGGCCCTCGGTCACGAACTCCTTGTACTTGACCTTGCCCTCGCGCACCCACTGCGACATGTCGCGGAGGAAGTCGCCGTGCATGGCGGCGAAGTCGCTGACGATGAAGCCGCGGAAGGTCAGCCGCTTGGTCAGGATCGCGAACATGATCGACGAAGCCCATTTCGGTGCTCGCGCTTCGCGATCGTTATAGTGCGCGATCAGGCCGCACACCGGCACGCGCGCAAAAGCGTTGAGCTGCGGATAGACCGCCTCGAACACGGCGCCGCCGACATTCTCGAAATAGACGTCGATGCCCTTCGGGCAGGCTTCCTTCAATTTCGCCGCCAGATCCGGATCGCGATGATCGAGGCAGACATCGAAGCCGAGCTCCCTGGTGACATAGTCGCACTTGTCCTTGCCGCCGGCGATGCCGACCGCACGCGCGCCCTTGATCTTCGCGATCTGGCCGACCGCCGATCCGACCGCGCCGGAGGCGCCGGCAACCACCACCGTCTCGCCCGGTTGCGGCTTGCCGATCTCGAGCAGGCCGGTATAGGCGGTCATGCCGGGCATGCCGAGCACGCCGACGGCGGTCGAGATCGGCGCGATCTTGGGATCGATCTTGGCAAGCCCCTTGCCGTCGGACAGCGCATGGGTCTGCCAGCCCGCGCGCGACAGCACGATGTCACCCTTGGCAAAGCCCGGATTGTTGGACGCGATCACCTCGCTCACCGTGCCGCCTTCCATCACGCCATCGACCGGCACCGGCGCGGCGTAGGACGGGCCGTCGTTCATGCGGCCGCGCATATAGGGATCGAGCGACAGCCAGATGGTGCGGAGCAGCACCTCGCCCGCACCCGGTGCCGGCGGCGTGTAGTCCTCGAGCCTGAAATTGGCCGACGTGGGCTCGCCGTGCGGGCGCGAAGCCAGAACGATGCGCTTTCCTTGGGACATGATTTCCTCTTGGGATGATTGGTTCGTGGCGCACACGTAGTCATGCAATCCATCTCCCCGCAAGGGAGATGGATTTGCTGTTTTCGCGTTGCGTCGTTTGAAATGTTGTTTGAAATGACAGCCGTCATGCCAGGCACATTGGCGCCAACGCGATACTGTCATGTCGGGGGCGGTTGGCAGGGCGCAGGGCACCCTGGTGGCGGCAAGTTTGTCATGGCGCGCCACCGGCAAACGAAGCGGCCATCGTCAAGTCGCCTGATCCGACCTCGCCATCCGGCACGGCGAAGCCAACGCGGTTAGGCGGCCCTCCATGGGTCGCAACGAGGGCGGCCGCGTAGCTGATCGGCAATCGGTTTCCGGTCGCCCTCGAAACCTGAGCGGTGCAGGACTTCGGTCCGCTTCTCGGGACGACCCGACGGACGTGAGGCTCTCCGAAGCATTGGGGTTACCTCTTGAGAGCCGATCAGCGTCTTCGCGCCGCAATGTCCGTCTGGTGGCGGCCGGATTCACCTTCGGCGAATTGGCAGCCGGTAGACCTATCTCTGGCGCGCGCGCCCGCGGCAAAAACGCGACCTATCAATCTGGCACTTGTCGGACTTTCGATTCGCTGTAATCTCGGATCATGCCGCACTCGCATGTCTGCTACCCAAAAATGGGGCAGGCATCACCATAACAGGAGCGAACCAACGCTTCGGTTTTTGGATCGAGACCGACATGGCCGGCGACGGATCGTATGATACGTTTCCCAAATTGCTGCTGCGAAACACGGCACAATTTGGCGCGCGGCCAGCGTTCCGGCATAAGGACCTTGGCATCTGGCAGAGCTGGACCTGGGCTGAGGTTGCCGAGATCATTCGTAGCTATGCTGCCGGCTTGCATCGCCTTGGCTTGCGGCCGGGCGAGACAATCGCGGTCGTCGGCTCCAATCGGCCGAAGCTTTACTGGACCATGATGGCAGCGCAGACGCTGCGCGCAATCCCCGTTCCGGTCTATTCCGATGCAGTGGCTGATGAGCTCGCTTTTGTTCTCGCTCACGCCGAGGCGACGCTGGTCGCCGCGCAGGATCAGGAGCAGGTCGACAAGGTTTTGTCGGTGTCCGACCGACTGCCGCAACTCAACAGGATCATCTACGACGAACCGCGCGGAATCGACGGCTACGACCACGGCCGACTGATCGCAATCGGCGATATCATCAACGACGGCCGCACCGCGCTTGCAGCCGACCCGGCGCTTGGCGAACGGATCGATGAATCCATTCGGGCCGGCAACGGTTCGGACATCGCGATCATCCTCTACACCTCGGGAACGACCGGCGCGCCCAAGGGCGTCATGCTGTCGGCGCGAGGCTGCATCGATGCTGCAACCGACACCACGCGGTTCGACAAGTTGACCGACAAGGACGTGGTGCTGGCCTATCTGCCGCTGGCTTGGGCGGGCGATCATTACGTCAGTTATGCGCAAGGCCTGGTTGCCGGATTCTGCATGGCGTGCCCCGAGAGCAGCAGCACGATCGAACAGGATCGGCATGAGATAGGACCAACCTTCTACCTGGCCCCGCCACGCGGTTACGAGGCCATGTTGACGCGGCTGATGGTCCGGATGGAGGACGCAGCGCCGATCAAGCGGCGATTGTTCAACTACTTTCTGGGCGTCGCGCGGCGGTATGGCGAGCAAGTCTTGACGGGACGTCCGGTGCCGCTGTCAGGCCGATTGCTCTATGCGCTGGGACGCTGGCTGGTCTACGAGCCTCTCAAGAACGTTCTGGGCCTGTCTCAGGTGCGCGTCGCATACACCGGAGGTGAAGCTATCGGTCCGGATCTGTTCGCGTTCTACCGCGCCATCGGACTGAACCTGAAACAGCTCTACGGCCAGACCGAAGCGTTCCTCTATGTAACGTGTCAGCCCGATGGCGAGATCTACCCGGATACGGTTGGTCCGCCGGCGCCCAACGTCGACATCCGCATCGCGGAATCGGGCGAAGTGCAGTTTCGCTCGCCCGGCATGTTCCTCGGATATTTCAAGGATCAGGCAAAGACCGCGGAAGCGATGACGTCCGATGGATACGTCAGGACCGGCGACGCGGGCTTTTTCGACGAGAAGACCGGGCATCTGAAGATCATCGATCGTGCGAAGGACGTCGGTCGATTGGCTGACGGCACGATGTTTGCTCCCAAGTACCTTGAGAACAAGCTGAAGTTCTATCCCAATATCAAGGAAGCGATCACGTTCGGTGACTCCAGAGAGTTCGTATGCGCCATGCTCAACATCGACCCGGTCGCGGTCGCGAATTGGGCGGAACGCAACAACGTCGCCTACGGGTCCTATCAGGAGCTTGCCGGCCATCCGCTGGTCTACGAGATGGTCGCCAAAGACGTCGCCGCGGTGAACCGCTCCCTGGCCGGGGAAACGGTGCTTGCCGGCGCCCAGATTCGCCGCTTCCTCATTCTGCACAAGGAGCTCGACGCGGATGACGGCGAGCTGACCCGCACGCAGAAAGTGCGCCGCCGCTTCATTGCCGAACGCTATGCGTCGTTGGTCACGGCACTCTACAACGGAGCGCATGACGCCGACATTTCCACGGAAGTCACGTTTGAGGATGGCCGGAAGGGCACGATCGCGGCACGAGTCGAGATTCGCGACATGCAAATCATCGGTCCGGCAGAATCGCTGGGAAGAGCAGCATGAGAGCGCCAAACGCCAACGAAATCCTGCTGCAGGTCGAGGGCGTGGCACTGGCCTTCGGCGGCGTCAAGGCGTTGCGGGACGTCTCGTTCAACGTCAAAAAAGGCGAAATTCGCGCCATCATCGGCCCCAACGGCGCCGGCAAAACCTCAATGCTGAACGTCGTCAACGGGTTCTATCATCCCAACCATGGCGCCATCACCTTCAAGGGAAGCACCCGGTCCAAAATGCAGCCGTTCGAGGCGGCGCGCGGCGGCATCGCGCGCACCTTTCAGAATGTCGCCCTGTTCAAGGGCATGAGCGCGCTCGACAACATCATGGCAGGCCGCACCTTGAAGGTACGCCGGGGGCTGTTGTGGCAGCTGCTGCGTTATGGCCCTGCCCTCGCAGAGGAGATCGAGCATCGGCACAAGGTCGAGGAGATCATCGACTTCCTGGAGATCGAGACAATCCGCAAGGTACCGGTCGGGCGTCTGCCATACGGCTTGCAGAAGCGTGTCGAACTCGGTCGCGCTCTGGCGATGGAGCCCGACCTTCTGCTCCTGGACGAGCCGATGGCAGGCATGAACCTGGAGGAGAAGGAGGACATGTCGCGGTTCATCATTGATGTGAACAACCACTACGGCACGACCATTGCCCTGATCGAGCACGACATGGCCGTGGTCATGGATCTGTCGGACCGCGTGGCGGTGCTTGATCACGGCGTGAAGATCGCCGACGGCACGCCTGATGAAGTGAAGAGAAGTCAAGCCGTCATCGACGCATATCTTGGCGTCGCGCATTGAGGTGCGTCCATGATCGCACTGGGTCAGTTTCTCGAGGTCCTGATCGGCGGATTGATGTCTGGCGTGCTCTATTCGCTGGTCGCACTCGGCTTCGTGCTGATCTTCAAGGCATCCGGCGTATTCAACTACGCGCAGGGAGCAATGGTGTTGCTCGCGGGATTGGCGCTGGTTCGCGCCCTCGACCTCCTGGTCGCCAACGGCCTTCCGCTTTGGGTCGCGGTCATCCTCGCTATCGGCTTTGCCGCCGTGATCATGGCGGCAACCGCCTGGCTGATCGAGCGGTTCGTGATCGGACCTCTCGTCAATCAGGACGGCTTGACGCTGTTCATGTCGACGATCGGCGTGACGTTCGTCATCGAGGGCGCCGCGGAGATGATCTTCGGATCGGATGTCTACCCGTTGCGGCTGTTCCCGACCGACGCCTGGTTCTTGTTTGAAGGCCTGTTCCCGGGCGGGATTCTGGTCAACAAGCTGGATGTCTGGGGCGCATTGATCGCGGGCGTCCTGGTCGCCGGCCTCGCGGTCTTCTTTCAGCGTACCAAGACCGGTCGCGCGCTCAGAGCCGTCGCCGACGACCATTTGGCCGCGCACTCGATCGGGATTCCAATCAGTTGGATTTGGTTCGTGGTCTGGCTCGTTGCTGGCCTCGTTGCACTCGTCGCGGCGACCGTGTGGGGGACCAAGCTTGGCGTACAGTTCTCCATCACGTTTCTCGCGCTGAAGGCTTTGCCGGTCCTGATCATCGGCGGCCTCACCTCCATTCCCGGAGCCATCGTCGGCGGGCTCATTGTCGGGGCCGGTGAGAAGCTCGCAGAGGTATATCTCGGGCCATCCATCGGCGGCGGCATCGAATATTGGTTTGCCTACGTGCTGGCGCTGGCGGTGCTGCTCCTGCGGCCGCAGGGCCTGTTCGGCGAGCGGATCATTGAACGCGTCTGAGACAAGGGAGGTCGTTGTGCTCTATCGCGAAGCCGGCCAGTTCAAGGCGACCTATGCGGAGGATATGGCGATCTTCCCGATCCGGCAGGATCGTATTGCCCTCGCTGTCTTGCTCGGAATTGCTTTCATTGGCGTGCCGCTGCTTGCCACCTTCCGGATCTGGCCGTTCGGCACCGACTACCTGTTGTGGGCCATCCTGCTGCCCTTCCTCATCCTGGCGCTTGCCGCCATCGGGACAAACATTCTCGTCGGCTATTGCGGCCAGATCTCGCTCGGCAGCGGCGCGTTCATGGCCATCGGCGCCTATTCCGCCTACAAGCTGGCGACCGGCGTTCATATCCCGCTTGCCTGGCTTGGCTTCGCGATCGCGATCCCACCGTTGCCCGTGTTGGCATCCATTCTGCTCGGCGGGTTCATGGCGGCGGGTGCCGGAATCCTGTTCGGCATTCCCAGTCTGCGGATCAAGGGTCTCTACCTGGCGGTCGCAACGCTCGCCGCGCAGTTCTTCTTCGATTGGGCGTTCCTGCGGCTCCCCTGGTTCACCAACTACGCCCCGTCGGGATCAGTGAATGCGCCGGAACTGGATTTCTTCGGTATGGTCGTTCGCTCGCCGGTCGAGCGTTACCTGCTGTGCCTGGCCGTCGTGACCGTGATGGCGGTGTTGGCGAAAAATCTCGTGCGCGGCAATCTCGGCAGGCAGTGGATGGCAATCCGCGACATGGATATCGCCGCCGAGCTGATCGGCATCAGGCCGCTCTATGCAAAACTAACGGCTTTCGCGGTCTCTTCGTTCATCATCGGGGTGGCGGGTGCGCTCTGGGCGTTCGTCTACCTCGGTTCATGGGAGCCGCTTGCGTTCTCGATCGACCGCTCGCTTGAGCTTCTGTTCATGGTCATCATCGGCGGGCTCGGCTCGATCATGGGTTCGTTCATCGGAGCAGCGTTCATCCTCATCGTGCCGATCATGCTGAATGTGATTCCGACCAAGCTCGGCCTGCCGCTGTCGACGCAAACGATCACTCACCTCCAGTTCATCATCTTCGGATCCTTGATCTGCTATCTGCTCATCAAGGAACCCCATGGCTTCGCCCGGCTGATATCGATCGGCAAGGAGAAGCTCAGACTTTGGCCGTTTCCCTATTGAGGCAGTGATCGTGCCTTGATCGCAATCGGGTGACGGCCGCCGACAACGGAGAGGAAGGAAGTACCGCAAGGAGGATATCAATATGGCAAGTATTGCACGCAGGTTACTGATACTCGCGACCGCCTTGGCCGGCGCGGCGCTTAGCGCACCGGCCGCAGCGCAAAACGAACAGTTCATCCCAATTCTGTCCTACCGGACCGGACCGTACGCTGTGAACGGCGCGCCCTACGCAAATGGCGTCGTAGACTATTACAACCTGATCAATGAACGTGACGGCGGCATCAACGGCGTCAGGATTCTGATCGAGGAATGCGAGACGGGCTACGCGACCGACAAGGGAGTGGAGTGTTACGAGCGTCTCAAGAGCAAAGGACCAACCGGCGCGGCCTTCATCAACCCGCTGTCGACCGGGATCACCTTCGCACTCACCGAAAAGACCGCGGCTGACAAGATCCCGATCATCACGATGGGGTATGGCCGTGCCGATTCCAAGAACGGCGCGGTGTTCGCATATAATTTTCCGTTGCTCGGCACGTATTGGTCCGCGGCCGATATCGCGATCCAGCACGTCGCCAAGGAACTCGGCGGCTTCGACAAGCTGAAAGGCAAAAAGATTTCGTTGCTGTACCATGACAGCCCCTATGGCAAAGAGCCAATTCCGATGCTGCAGGTGCTGGCGCAGAAGTACGGCTTTGAGTTCACGCCGATTCCCGTCACGCATCCCGGCGTCGAGCAGAAGTCGCAATGGCTGGCGATCCGCCAGCATCGGCCCGACTATGTCCTGGTCTGGGGCTGGGGCGTCATGAACAGCACGGCAATCAAGGAAGCCGCCGCCGTCGCCTATCCGCGCGACAAGATGATCGGTGTTTGGTGGTCAGGCGCGGAGCCGGATGTGACGCCGGCGGGCGATCAGGCCAGCGGTTACAAATCGTTGATGCTTCAGCATGGCGCAGGAAAATTCCCCGCGCACGCCGACATAGAGAAGTACGTCTACGCCAAGGGAAAGGGTTCGACAGAACCTGGCAAGATCGGCGAAGTCCTCTACAACCGCGGCATCACGAATGCCATGCTCGGCGTAGAGGCGATCCGCAAGGCGCAAGAAAAATTCGGCAAGCAACCGCTGACGGGCGAGCAGGTCCGTTGGGGGCTTGAGAACCTCATACTCACCGATGCACGAATCAAGGAGCTCGGTTTTGAGGGAATGTTGAAGCCGGTCAGCATTTCCTGCTCCGACCACGAAGGCGCGCGCTACGGGCGCGTCCAGCAATGGGATGGCAAGGGTTGGAAAGTGATCTCCGACTGGTACACGGCTGACGAATCGCTGATCGAACCGCTCGTCGCCGATGTGTCCGCGAAGTATGCCGCGGAGAAGAAGATCAAGCCGCGCGACTGCGCGAAGGAAACCTGACCCCGTGCGAGTGATCCGGGAGGCAGGGTTGCCTGCTCCCGGATCCCAGCCCCTGCTCCGTTTGGAGGTCTGCGCATGTCAATCGCCAAGGTCGTCACCGCTGCGACGGAAGCGGCAGCGCTGATCCTATCGGTCAACAATATCGAGGTTGTCTACGATCACGTCATTCTCGTGTTGAAGGGCGTCTCGCTGGAGGTCCCGCGAGGCGGCATTGTTGCACTCCTCGGCGCCAACGGCGCCGGCAAGACGACGACGCTGAAGGCGGTCTCCAATCTGCTGCACGCAGAGCGCGGCGAGGTCACCAAGGGCTCGATCCTGTTCAACGGCGTCGAGGTGAAGTCCCTGTCGCCAAACGACGTGGTGCGACGCGGCTGCATCCAGGTGATGGAGGGTCGCCGTGCCTTCCCTCATCTCACGGTCGAGGAGAACATCCTGACCGGCGCCTTTACGCGGACGGACGGAAAGCTCGCGATCGCGCAGGACCTTGAACGTGTCTACGCTTATTTCCCCCGCCTCAAAGAGCGACGCAATTCCACCGCCGGCTATACGTCGGGCGGCGAACAGCAGATGTGCGTGATTGGCCGCGCGCTGATGTCGCGCCCGAAGATGATCCTGCTCGACGAACCATCGATGGGCCTCGCGCCGCAGATCGTCGAAGAGATCTTCGAGATCGTGAAGGATCTCAACACCAAGGAAGGTGTGTCGTTTCTTCTCGCCGAGCAGAACACCAATATGGCGCTCAGATATGCGAGCCACGGCTACATCCTCGAAAACGGCCGCGTGGTGATGGACGGCGAGGCGCACGCGCTCGCCGCAAATGAGGACGTCAAGGAGTTCTATCTTGGCGTCGCCGGAGAGAAGCGAAAATCATACCGCGATGTGAAGCACTACAAGCGGCGCAAGCGCTGGCTCGCCTAGCAGATGATGGCATCCCGGAATCCCGAGACCCCGGGTTCGGTCGTTCGGACCGCCCCGGAATGACGGTGCTTGGGCTTACACCCCGCCCGGATAGTTCGGGGCTTCGCGCGTGATGGTGACGTCGTGGACGTGGCTCTCGCGCAGGCCGGCGCCGGTGATGCGGACGAATTCGGCCTTGTCGTGGAAATCCCTGATGTCCTTGGCGCCGACATAGCCCATCGCAGCGCGCAGGCCGCCGGCGAGTTGGTGCATCACATTGCCGACCGGACCCTTGTAGGGCACCTGGCCCTCGATGCCTTCAGGGACGAGCTTCAGCGTGTCCTTGATGTCCTGCTGGAAGTAGCGGTCGGCCGAGCCGCGCGCCATCGCGCCGACCGAGCCCATGCCGCGATAGGCCTTGTAGGAGCGGCCCTGCCACAGGAAGACTTCACCCGGCGTCTCGTCGGTGCCGGCGAGCAGCGAGCCGACCATGGCGATGTCGGCGCCGGCGGCGAGCGCCTTGGCGAGGTCGCCGGAATATTTGATGCCGCCGTCGGCGATCACGGGCACGTCGGCCTTCTTCGCCGCCGCCACCGCATCCATGATCGCGGTGAGCTGCGGCACGCCGACGCCGGCGACGATGCGCGTGGTGCAGATCGAGCCCGGGCCGATGCCGACCTTGATGCAGTCCGCGCCGGCATCGATCAGTGCCTGCGCGCCGCCCTCGGTCGCGACGTTGCCGGCCACCACCTGCACCGCGTTGGAGAGCCGCTTGATGCGGTTGACGGCGTTGAGCACGTGGCGCGAATGGCCGTGCGCGGTGTCGACCACGACGACGTCGACGCCGGCATCGATCAGCCGCTCGGTGCGTTCATAGCCGGTCTCGCCGACCGTGGTGGCGGCGGCGACGCGCAGGCGGCCGTGCTCGTCCTTGCAGGCGAGCGGATGAGCGACCGCCTTCTCGATGTCCTTGACGGTGATCAGGCCGACGCAGCGATATTGATCGTCGACGACGAGCAGCTTCTCGATGCGATGCTTGTGCAGCATCCGCTTCGCCTCGTCCTGGCCGACGCCCTCGCGCACCGTGACGAGGTTCTCGTGCGTCATCAGCTCCGAGACCTTTTGCCGGGGATCGCTGGCGAAGCGCACGTCGCGGTTGGTCAGGATGCCGACCAGCTTGCCCGGCACGTTCTTGGCGGCACCGGTGACGACCGGAATGCCCGAGATGCCGTTCTCCTTCATCAGGGTCAGCGCATCGGCCAGCGTGGCGTCGGGGCCGATGGTCAGCGGATTGACCACCATGCCGGACTCAAACTTCTTGACCTGCCGCACCTGCGCGGCCTGGCCTTCCGGATCGAAGTTGCGGTGGATGACGCCGAGACCGCCGGCCTGCGCCATCGCGATCGCCATGCGCGCCTCGGTGACGGTGTCCATCGCGGACGCCATGATCGGGATGTTGAGCGAGATCGCGCGGGTGACGCGCGAGCGAATATCAACTTCCGAGGGAAGCACGTCGGACAAACCGGGCTTCAGCAGCACATCGTCGAACGTGAAGGCTTCGCGGATAGCTGGAAATCCCGTGGCCATTGCCAACTCCTTTATCTGCGGCCCAGCCGCAATGGTCTTACGGATGAACGCCGCCTGCGGCGACGCTCGCTGCGTCACCGTCGAATCGGCGCCCATCGGTGGGGTTGACGCTGGTCGATAGCATGGCGGCATGACGAATCAAAGTGTTTGCCAGCCATGCACAGGCCTTTTTAGGGGGCCGGTTCAGGGCGCCCGGTAACCCGGCGGCGGCCCATGGCGGCGGATCGCCTCGACCATTTCGCGATGGCGCCGGTCCTCGCGCTTCATGTGGACCGCGATCACGGCATGGGCCGACGGCACCAGCAGCAACACGTGGAAAAACAGCCCGAAAACCGCGCAAAACACGATCAGGACCAGATTGAAGATGGCCGAAAACGGCTGTCCGTTCAGGAGCAGCCCGATCGGCGGCAAGAGAGCGGCGAGGACGTAGATCACGGTACACCTTCCAGAGCGTTTTCGAGCGAAGTGGATACCGGTTCGCGTGAAGAAAACGCGTCAAAACATCAATCCAGGGCCTCCGTTCCGATCCTATCGGAACGGAAAGGCTCTGACACGGGCGGATGCATACCAGCGTCACGCAGGATTTAGGGCGTTTGGCCGGTTCCGCAATAGCGTGGCCGAGGGCAGGATGATATGGCCCCCTCGCCCGCCTTTTTCAGCACAGCTGTCCTGTTTTGATGAACAAGCAACGCCTGATCCCGCTCATCGTGGCCACCGCCCTGTTCATGGAAAACATGGACTCCACGGTGATCGCGACCTCGCTGCCCGCGATCGCCGCCGATATCGGCACCAGCCCGCTGACGCTGAAACTGGCGATCACCTCCTACCTGCTGTCGCTCGCGGTGTTCATCCCGGCGAGCGGCTGGACCGCGGACCGCTTCGGCGCCCGCATCGTGTTTGCCGGCGCCGTCGGCGTATTCATGCTGGGCTCGATCGGCTGCGCACTGTCGTCCTCGGTGACCGATTTCGTGTTCGCCCGCATCCTGCAGGGCCTCGGCGGGGCGATGATGACCCCGGTCGGGCGGCTGGTGCTGCTGCGCTCGGTCGACAAGAGCGCGCTCGTCAACGCGATGGCCTGGGTGACGGTCCCGGCGCTGATCGGCCCGGTGATCGGGCCGCCGCTCGGCGGCTTCATCACCACCTATTTCTCCTGGCACTGGATCTTCCTGATCAACATCCCGATTGGCCTGCTCGGCATCTTCCTGGCGCTGAAATACATCGACCCGATCAAGAGCGAGGATCCCGAGCGCTTCGATCTCATGGGACTGGTGCTGGCCGGGATCGGCCTCGCCGGCATCGCCTTCGGGCTGTCGGTGGCCGGGCTCAATCTGCTACCGTGGTCGATCGTCGCCGCGCTGGTCTCCGTCGGCACGGTCTCGATGACGCTCTACGTCATCCACGCGCGGCGCACCGGCTCGCCGGTGCTCGATTTCGGCTTGCTGCGGCTGCCGACCATGCGCGCGTCGATCATCGGCGGCTTCATGTTCCGGCTCGGCATCGGCGCGCTGCCGTTCCTGCTGCCGCTGCTGATGCAGGTCGGCTTCGGCCTGTCGCCGTTCCAGTCCGGTCTCGTCACCTTTGCGTCGGCGGTCGGCGCCATGGGCATGAAGACGCTGGCGGCGCGCATCATCCGCGCCTTCGGCTTCCGCAACATGATGACCGTAAACGCGGTGGTCAGTTCGGCCTTCCTCGCCGCCTGCGCCCTGTTCACGATCTCGACGCCGCTGATGCTGATCTTCACCATCCTGGTGGTCGGCGGCTTCTTCCGCTCGCTGCAATTCACCGCGATCAACACTGTGGCCTATGCCGAGGTCGAGGCGCCGCAGATGAGCCGGGCCACGACCCTCGTCAGCGTCAACCAGCAGCTCGCGGTCTCCGCGGGCGTCGCGGTCGGCGCGTTCTCGGTCGAAACCACGCTGGCGCTGCATCACCAGACCGAGCTCTCCGCCGACGTGTTCGCGCCCGCCTTCATCGTGGTCTCGCTGATCTCGGCGGCCTCGGCCTGGTTCTTCTGGCAGATGCCGGCCGAGGCCGGCAACGAGATCGCCGGCCGCAAGGCGATCGACATCTCGAGCCGCAAGGGCGCCGAGAAGCGCGCCGCCACTGACGCTGTCAAGGCAGCGACCGAGGACACCCAGAACGCGCGCGATCAGCGCCTCGGCTAGTCGATCGAACGAGCCGTCTCCGAGGCACGGACACTGCAAACCGCCGTCCGGTCACGGCCGAGCCCTTAGGGGTGGCCGGTCATTCCGCCTGGCTGCCCTCGATCCGGACGTTCGATAAGTTCGTATGTGGGAACGTGGGTCGCTTCCAGCCACGATTCCAGCGCAGCTCCGCAGACCGTGCAGATCGCATCACCCGTATGCGGCACCAAGAACTTCTCTTCGGTGCGTCTGTACTCGGCGCCGCAATTGCATTGAACAATGGTCGCCATGTCAGAAGTATGCGCCCGCGGTTTCCAATTTTCCAGTCCGGCGCGAAACGGCCCCGGTGCGCGAAACTGACGCTGCACCAAGGCCGCCAACCCAGTGGGGGGTTTTCTCCCGGTGGGCTTGGGGGGCATTGGCCGGGAGCAAAGGAATCGACTCCGGCCACGCACCGAGGTTCCAAGCAGTCGCGCCGAAATGTCGTGCTGCGCGCCTTCCGATCAGGATGACATCCGACCACGCACCCTCCTGAGGCAAGCGGCCGGGATGTCCAGCCGCACCGGCTGCGCCACCGCCGCGATCGGTGGCTGAACGCCCCACGGTGCCACGATACGACGGCCGTTTCGTCCCGGAAAAAAATCTCCGCGAGAGTCAGAAAGCGAACGGAAGCTGCACCGCCGATCCTGCATAGTCCTGCTCAAGCGGGCACGCGGTGACCCGGCATCAGCAAAAAACAGGTGGAAGGGAGCGCTCCAGCTACGCTTCCTCAGCGTCCGTGCACCGCGAGGCGCGGATTTTCCTTGATTTGGTTTCGCTTGAAAGGATCAGAGCCAGTGAGTGACGTCCACACGAATGAAGTGAGCGACAATCCGAAAGCCGGCGGCTTTAGCCTGCCCCTGTTCGCGCTGCCCCAGGCCTTTCAGGGTATCGCTGAACAAAATGCGACACGCGTCCGGGAACAGTTCGAGAAGGTCAAGGAAGCCTCGGAGGAAATCTCCGTCTTGCTCAAGGAGGCATATGCGGTCAACGCCAAGGGCGCCGCGGATTACGCAGCCAAGGTGATCGAGATCTCGCATGCCAACGCCAGTTCGGCCCTCGCGTTCATATCCGAACTCGCCGGCACCAGGTCGGTGTCGGAAGTCATCCAGCTTTCGGCCGATCACGGCCGCAAGAATTTCGAAATCACGACCGCGCAGAATAAGGAGCTCTGGGAGATCGCGAAGAAGGTCGCGACCGAGACCTCCGAGCCGATCAAGAAGAGCTTTGCAAAGACCCTGAAAACACGTTCCTGAGGAGCCGCCCCCCCCCCCCCCGCTCCCAGGCCGGCTGGACCAAACGTCTCCGATCAGAAGGGGCGCGGTCCAGCCGACGGTGCGCGGGAGCCGCAATTTCTCACATTGGAGGAGGACCAAGGTGGGCGTCATCATGATCAAATGCCCGCGGACGGGACGTGCGATCAATACCGGCATGAAATCCGACCGCGAGACGTTCCGGTGCAGCACCGTGTTCTTTTCGCGCAGCTATTGCACGAGCTGTCGGACCAATCACGAATGGTTCGCCAGGGACGCGTGGGTCGACGAACCCGAGCTGGAATTGCGCAAGGCGTCCTGACCTCTGCGCTTGCCTAACCCTAATTCAATGGCTTCGTGATCGCTCAGCGCCCGCGCCGCGCGTATGTGCATGAACCTTGTCGCCATTGGTCCACGGTCCGGCGTGCGAACGCCGAGGTCCATGTGGTGGCGCGCCGTGACCGGACGACCTGATCCCTTCCGCGGATACGATGCGGTCGATCCTGCCGCGCATGATCTCGTAGCATTCACAGGCCGCGGTTTCGAGCCGCGGCCTGTCGACCTCGATCGAGCTCCGCCGGTTGGAGCGGATTGCGCCCGAGGCGCGAAGCTTGTGCACGACGTGGGTCACGGTCGTTCGTCGCACGCCCAGCAATTCCGACAGCGTCTCCTGCGTCAACGGCAGCGTGTCGTCACCGATCTGATCGTGAACCTGCAACAGCCACCGGGCCAGGCGGGCCTCCACGGAATGGAGCGCATTGCACGCCGCGATATGCTGGAACTGGACCAGCAACGACCGCATATGGAGCTGTACCGCACTGGCAAGCGCGTGACTGTGCGCGAGCGCGGCGTGAAATCGTGCCGGCGAAATCTGCCACGTCGTGCCCGCGACGCGAACCACCGCGGTCATCGGCGAGCGTATCGACCTGAGTGTCGACAGGATGCCGGCGGCGCCCTCATTGCCGATCATTGTCGTCGCAACGGCCTGTCCGTTCGGCATGTCCATGACGAACGCGATCAATGCCGTGCAGGGAAAATAGATCTGTTCGACGAGGTCGCCCGACCGCACCAGCACGGCGTCGCGTTCGAGCGATACCTTGCGGAGATGAGGCGCAAGCAAATCAAGGTCGGCGGGCGGCAAGGCCGCCAGAAGGCGATTACCTATGCTCGACCTGCGTTCCATCACGGAAGAGCTCCGCAAGACGGAGGCGCGGCTCGCTGCACAAACCTGCCGTGGCGCCAGGCCGGATACGCAACGAACTGACCGCGTCGGGAAGATAGAATACGCCGCAACGGGAAGAGTTCCAATGGTTCAGGTCGCCCGCGACCGCGCTCGCGTAGCGGGGCGGCGCTCCGGCCGCACCCTATGAGAAATCATGGATTGCCTTCGAGGGGGCTTCGGCGGATGCGTCGCCGCTACTCCCCGCGCAATAACGGCTGTTGCTGCCCGCGAAATCCTGTCGCCAAGACATAGCGCTCCGACGAATCCTGCCGGCTGGCGGCCGGCTTGACGTGGCGGACGGTCGCGAAATCGCGCTTCAGCTGCGCCACCAGCTCGGCGTCGGCGCCGCTCTGGAACACTTTTGCCAGGAACGTGCCGCCGGGATTGAGCACTTCGCCGGCGAAATGCGCGGCGGTCTCGACCAGGCCGATGATACGCAGCTGATCGGTCTTGCGATGGCCGGTGGTGTTGGCGGCCATGTCGGACATCACGATGTCGGCGCGGCCGCCCATCATCACGATCAGTTTTTCCGGCGCGTCGTGGTCGAGGAAGTCGAACTGCGCGAAGGTGACGCCTGGAATCTCGCCCATCTCCAGCAGATCGATCGCGACCACCTTGCCCTTGCCGTCGACGGCGCCGGTCCGCTTGGCCGCGATCTGGCTCCAGCCGCCGGGCGCCGCGCCAAGGTCGACCACGGTCATGCCCGGCTTGAGCAGACGGTATTTGTCGTCGATCTCGAGCAGCTTGAAAGCTGCGCGGGAGCGGTAGCCCATCGCCTTGGCCTTGGCGACATAGGGATCGTTGAGCTGGCGCTCGAGCCAGAGTTTTGACGACAGTTTGCGCTTGCCGCCGCTCTTGACCGTGACGTGCAGCCGTCCGGTGGTGTCTTTCGCCATGATGGTTCTTGCGTCTCGGTGTGTGTGCTTCTCCCTCGCCCCGCTCTTGCGGGGAGAGGGTTGGGGTGAGGGGCTGCTTCCGCATACTGAATGTGTGGAAGCGGCCCCTCACCCGGATCTTACGCTTCGCGTAAGATCCGACCTCTCCCCCGCAAGGGCGGGGCGAGGTAGCTCAGGCTCTAGCACGCCCGCAGCGCGCCGTCCTCGCGCATCATCTCGACCAGCATGCCCTCGCGCAGGCCGCGATCGGCGACGCGGAGCCGCGGCATCGGGAACGCGTTGCGGATCGCATCGAGGATCGCGCAGCCGGCGAGCACCAAATCGGCGCGCTCGACGCTGATGCAGTTGTTGTTGACGCGCGCCTCATAGCTCATGCCGAGCAGCTTCTGGATCGTCGCGGTGACGTCGCAATCGTTCATCCAGATGCCGTCGATGCGGCGGCGGTCGTAGCGCGACAGATTGAGGAACACGCCGGCGAGCGTGGTCACGGTGCCCGAGGTGCCGAGCATGTGCATGTCGCGCAGATCCTTGCCGTGCTCGGCCGCGAACGGCGCGACGTGCCGCGCGACCTCATCGATCATTCGCGCATACATATCCCTGGTGACGTTCTTGCCGCCGAAATGTTCGGCCAGCGTGACGACGCCGAGCGGGATCGACATCCACGCCTTGATGCGTGGCGCCGCGTCGAGCGCGTTGGGGTCGCGCTCGATCCGCACCAGCTCGGTCGAGCCGCCGCCGATATCGAACAGGATGGCGCCCCGCCCCTTCGGATCAAGCAGCGGCGAGCAGCCGATCACGGCGAGCGTCGCCTCGGTCTCACGATCGATCACCTCGAGCTTGATGCCGGTCTCGGCCGCCACCCGCGCACGGAAACTCTCGGCGTTGCCGGCGGCGCGGCAGGCCTCGGTGGCGATCAGGCGGAGCCGGCGCGCCTTGCGATAGCGGATCTTGTCGCTGCAGATGGCCAGTGCGGCAATCGCACGCTCGATCGCGGCCTCGCTGATCGAGCCGGTGGCGGCGATGCCCTCGCCGAGCCTGATGATCCGCGAGAAGGAATCGACCACGCGGAACCCGTCGCCGGTGGGACAGGCGATCAACAGCCGGCAATTGTTGGTGCCAAGGTCCAGCGCGGCGTAGACGCCACTTTCCGCCGCTGCCGCAACCAACCCTGGCGGGGCTTCGCTGGCCGGGGGGCCGTCGCAAAGCCGCACATGGTCGTTCATCAAAACTGTCTTTCCGCGGGACCAAAAGGCCCGCCGAATAATTATCGTTCACGGAAACTTTAGCAGCGTCAAAGCCCTACGCAAACTCCGTTCACATTGGGTCCATGCCCAATCGGGCGTTGTCGTTAAGGGGGGTGTGCGTTATCTCCTCAGCGCCCCCAAACTCCAGCAAATCCGGGCATTTCAGGTCATTTTCGATGCAAGATCACACGCCGCCTGCCTCCCTCGAAAACGCTATCGCACTGCAAAAATACGGTGTCGGACAGCCTGTTCGACGAAAGGAGGACGACACCCTGGTGCGTGGCAAGGGCAAATACACCGACGATTTCTCGCTGCCCGGCCAGGCCACTTGCTGGATGGTTCGCTCCTCGCATGCTCACGGAATCATCAAGGGGATCGATACGGCGGCCGCCAGGGCGATGCCGGGCGTGCTCGGGGTCTGGACCGGCGCCGACCTTGCCGCCGCCGGCTACAACCCCTTCACCTGCGGCCTGCCGCTGAAGAACCGCGACGGCTCCCCGCTCAAGCAGACCAACCGCCCCGCGCTGGTGACCGACAAGGTGCGCTTCGTCGGCGATCCCGTCGCCTTCGTGGTCGCGGAGACCGCGGCGCAGGCGCGCGATGCCGCCGAGGCTGTCGGGGTGGATATCGAGCCGCTGCCCGCGGTGACCGATGCGGCCGAGGCTGCCAAGCCGGGCGCGCCGCAACTCTATGACGACATCCCCGATAACGTCGCGCTCGACTATCACTATGGCGACACCGCCAAGATCGAGGCGGCGTTCGCCGGCGCGGCGCACGTCACCAAGCTCGACATCGTCAACACCCGCGTCGCCGTGGTCTCGATGGAGCCGCGCGTCGCGCTCGCGCATTACGACAAGAAAACCGAACGCTTCACGCTGCAGGTGCCGACCCAGGGCGTGTCCGGCAACAAGGCGATTTTGGCGCGCCTGCTCAACGTGCCCGCCGACAAGGTCCGCATCCTCACCGGCAATGTCGGCGGCTCGTTCGGGATGAAGAACCTCAACTATCCCGAATATACCTGCATCGCGCATGCGGCGCGTGAACTGGGCCGCCCGGTGAAGTGGCTGGACGAGCGCTCGACCAGCTTCCTGTCCGACAGCCAGGGCCGCGCGCAGCTGATCCACGCCGAGCTCGCGCTCGATGCCGACGGCAAGTTCCTCGCGGTGCGGCTGTCCGGCTACGGCAATCTCGGCGCCTACATCACCGGAGTCGCGCCGGGCCCGCTGTCGCTCAACACCGGCAAGAACCTCGCCAGCGTCTATCGCACGCCGCTGCTCGGCGTCGACATCAAGACGGTCCTGACCAACACCACGCTGATGGGCGCCTATCGCGGCGCCGGCCGGCCCGAGGCCAACTACTACATGGAGCGGCTGATCGATGCCGCCGCCGACGAGATGGGCATCAACCGCTTCACGCTGCGCAAGCGCAATTTCATCAAGCCGTCGCAGCTGCCCTTCCCGGCGGCGTCCGGCGTCACCTACGACAGCGGCGATTTCGCCGGCGTGTTCCACAAGGCGCTGGAAATCTCCGACTACGACAACTTCGCCAAGCGCAAGAAGGAGAGCAAGAAGAGCGGCAAGCTGCGCGGCATCGCCGTCGGCTCCTATCTCGAGGTCACCGCGCCGCCGTCTGGCGAGCTCGGCAAGATCACCTTCGAGCCCGACGGATCGGTGAAGCTCACCACCGGCACGCTGGATTACGGCCAGGGCCACGCCACGCCGTTCGCGCAGGTGCTGTCTGACCAGCTTGGGGTGCCCTTCGAGAAGATCACCCTCGAACAGGGCGACAGCGATCTGGTGCGGTTCGGCAACGGCACCGGCGGCTCGCGCTCGATCACCGCGACTGGACAGGCGATCGTCGAGGCCTCGGCGCTCGTCGTCGAGAAGGGCAAGAAGGCCGCCGCGCATATGCTGGAGGCCTCCGAGGCCGACATCGAATTCGGCGCCGGCCGCTTCACCATCGCCGGCACCGACCGCTCGATCGGCATCATGGAGCTCGCCGAGCGGATGCGCGCCGGCAAGATGCCGGAAGGCACGCCGGAGACCCTCGACGTCGATCACTCTACCAAGGAGACGGCGTCGACCTTCCCGAACGGCTGCCACGTCGCCGAGGTCGAGATTGATCCCGACACCGGTGTGACGCGGATCGTCCGCTACTCCGCGGTCAACGATTTCGGCGTCGTGGTCAATCCGATGATCGTCGCGGGCCAGCTGCATGGCGGCGTCGCGCAGGGTATCGGCCAGGCGCTGATGGAGGAGATCAGCTACGACGCCTCCGGCCAGCCGATCACCGGCTCGTTCATGGACTACGCGCTGCCGCGTGCCGGCGACGTGCCGGCGATGCTGGTCGGCGATCATCCTTCGCCGGCGAAATCCAACCCGCTCGGCACCAAGGGCTGCGGCGAAGCCGGCTGCGCCGGCAGCCTCGTCTGCATCGTCAACGCCGTGGTCGACGCGCTGTCGGAATACGGCATCAAGCACATCAACATGCCGCTGACGCCCGAACGCGTCTGGCGCGCGATCCAGGACGCCAAGGCGAGCGCGGCGTAAGGCGCCGTTTCGCCTCACCCACCGCTGTCATCACCCGCCACCGGGTCGGCGCGATGCGCCGCCCGATGACAGGCTCCAGCAGGTGATCCAGTATTCCAGAGGCAGCAGTTGTTGAGCCGAGAAGCCGCGGCGTACTGGATACCCCGCATGCGCGGGGTATGACACCTGTTGGTGCGGGGCGGTCTTGCCCCTTCCCTACGTCGTCGCCCGCTCGGGTCCAATCACGCCAACGTCTTCAGCGCGCGGTCCAGAAATTCCACCCGGTCCTGTCCCCAAAAAATCTCGCCGGACGGCAGCACGTAGCTCGGCGCGCCGAACACGCCGGCCTTCAGCGCGTCCTGCGTATACTGCTCGTAGAGCCGGTCGAGCTCGACATCCGACGGAGCGCCCGCGCGCAGGGCGGCCACGTCGAGGCCGGCGCGTTGCGCGGCGGCCGACATGACGTCGGCGTCGGCGAGTGCCTCCTCGCGTTCCCAGATCGCGCGGCCGAACTCCAGCGACAGGCGGTGCGCATCCTTCCCCTGCAGGGCGGCAGCAATGACGAGGCGCACCGCCGCAAGGTCATCGCTGGGAAAATACCTAGGCTCGACGTTGAGCGGAATGCCCCTCACCTCGCGCCAGCGCCTCAACTCCACCAGCCGATACGCCTGCCGTTGCGGCGAGCGTTTCGGCAGCGGCAGGCCGCCGGTCTGCTCGAAGATCGGACCGAACTTGCAGGGCTTGACGTTGACGCTTGCGCCATGGCGCCGCGCGATCTCAGCAAACGGCGCGCTGCCCATGAAGGTCCAGGGCGAGTTCAGCGACAGATAATAGTCGATGGTGATGGACATCTACGCCGCCGTCTGTTCGCGCGGTTGAACAATCGCGATGTGCCAGCAATGCGCGAGCGGCACGCCATTGCCGAGCACCAGCGCATCGAGCTCGACGAAGCGGTGGCCTTTCTTGTCGTAATTGCCGGTCACCTTGGCGCGCGCGGTCAGCTCGTCGCCGATCTTGCCCGCCGACAGCAGCTGCATGCGGGTGCCGACATGGATCCAGGGCCCGAGGATCGCATTGTCGACCAGCACCTTGTTCATCACCCGCGGCAGCAGGCCGGGATGGCCGAGACCCTCGCGCAGGTAGATCGGGTCGGTCTCGCGGATATCGGCGAGATACTCCTTCGCGGCATCGCCCGACCAGTCGCGCGGGATGGTGCCGAGCCACTTGCCCTCCTCATAGGACGACGCACTGACCGGCTTGCGCTCGGCGACCGCGGCAACCTGCTTGTAGTCGTCGAGCACGAATTTCGGCGCGGACACCGGCAGCGAGGCGGTGCCGGTGGCGCAGAGCTCGCCGCGGCTGTGGAGCTCGATCGTCAGCCCATTGCCGGTCTCCTGGCCGGTCAATTCCGCGATCTCGCCGTCATAGACCGGTTTCACGAACCGCGCCTCGATCAGGCCGCGCGCGAGGAAATCGCGGCCCCATTTCTCGACCGGCAGGTGCATCATGTAGGCCATCACGTCGACGCCGGGCACCAGCCCGCCGGAAAAGCCGAACTTCCGCGCCACGGTGTCGTCGTGAATCTTGTTCTCCGACAGTTTCGAGGTGTTGTACGCCGAGACGCGGTAGGTCAGCGAAGCCGTCTTCGAATCCATGGGGTTTCCCCTTATTTCCGTTGTTTTTCTCAGGCAATCGTAGTCGAACCGGGCAGCGTGACAAGCCTCTCGTTTTGCTCGCTATTTTCCGCCCGATGGAGTACACGCAGGCCGCGCCTGCCAACCCTGGAATCGATGACTGAAACCCCTGCTCCCACCCGCATCTATGTCGACGCCGACGCCTGCCCGGTGAAGGACGAGATCTATCGCGTCGCGATCCGGCTCGGCGTGCCCGTCAGCGTGGTCGCGGGCAATTTCATCCGCGTGCCGCAGGATCCGCTGATCGAGCGCATCGCCGCCGGTTCCGACATGGATGCGGCCGACGACTGGATCGCCGAGCGCGCGCATGAAGGCGACGTCGTGATCACGGCGGACATTCCGCTGGCGAGCCGCTGCGTCAAGGCCGGCGCCGACGTGATCGCGCCGAACGGCAAGCCGTTCACCGAACAGTCGATCGGCATGACGCTCGCGGTGCGCAATCTGATGACCGATCTGCGCTCGTCGGGCGAGATCACCGGCGGACCGAAATCATATTCGCCGCGCGACCGCTCGACCTTCCTGTCGACGCTCGACCAGACCATCCGCCGCATCCAGCGCCGCCGCGCCGAGCAGGCGCAGGCGAGCCAGCAGGGTTAGCGCGATGGCCCCGCCTCCTCTCATCCAGCTCAAGGACATCAGCCTGACCTTCGGCGGCACACCGCTGCTGACCGGCGTCGAGCTGTCGGTCTCCGCGGGCGAGCGCGTCTGCCTGATCGGCCGCAACGGCTCCGGCAAATCGACGCTGCTGCGGATCGCGGCCGGCCTGGTCGAGCCCGACGCCGGCAGCCGTTTCGTGCAGCCCGGCGCCACCATCCGCTATCTGCCGCAGGAGCCGGATTTCGGCGAGCACAAGACGACGCTGGCCTATGTCGAGGCCGGGCTTGGCCCCGGCGACGACCACTACCAGGCGCGCTATCTGCTCGAACAGCTCGGCCTCAGTGGCGAAGAAGATCCGGCGCATGTCTCAGGCGGCGAGGCACGCCGCGCGGCGCTGGCCCGCGTGCTGGCGCCCTCGCCCGATATTTTGCTGCTGGACGAGCCGACCAACCATCTCGACCTGCCGACCATCGAATGGCTCGAGGGCGAATTGGAAAGCCGGCGCTGCGCGCTGGTGCTGATCAGCCACGACCGCCGCTTCCTCACCAATCTGTCGCGCACCACGGCCTGGCTCGACCGTGGCCAGATCCGGCAGATCGAGCGCGGCTTCGGCGCCTTCGAGGCGTGGCGCGACGAGGTGCTGGCCGAGGAAGAGCGCGAGCAGCACAAGCTCGACCGCAAGATCGTCAACGAGGAGCACTGGCTGCGCTACGGCGTCTCCGGCCGCCGCAAGCGCAACGTCAAGCGGCTCGGCAATCTGCATGCGCTGCGCGACCAGCGCCGCGATTATCGCGGCGCCACCGGCAATGCCACGCTCGCCGCCGCCGAGGCCGAGAAATCCGGCCGCCTGGTGATCGAGGCCAAGAACATCGCGAAGGCGTTCGGCGAGCGCAAGATCGTCGACGGCTTCTCGACCCGGATCCAGCGCGGCGACCGGCTCGGTATCGTCGGCCCGAACGGCGCCGGCAAGACCACGCTGGTGCACCTGCTGATCGGCAACGATCCGCCCGACTCCGGTTCGGTGCGGCTCGGGGCCAATATCGAGATGGCAACCCTCGACCAGCACCGCGAGAGCCTCGACCCGAAGCTGACGCTGGCCGAGGCGCTGACCGGCGGCCGCGGCGATCACGTCATGGTCGGCGACAAGTCGAAGCACGTCATCGGCTACATGAAGGATTTCCTCTTCGCGCAGGAGCAGCGCGGCACGCCGCTCGAAGCGCTCTCCGGCGGCGAGCGCGGCCGCCTGATGCTGGCGCGCGCGCTGGCCAAGCCGTCCAACCTTTTGATCCTGGACGAGCCGACCAACGACCTCGACCTCGAAACCCTCGATGTGCTCGAGGACATGCTCGGCGATTACGAAGGCACAGTGATCCTGATCAGCCACGACCGCGACTTCCTCGACCGCGTGGTGACGTCGGTGATCGTGCCCGAAGGCCAGGGACGCTGGATCGAATATGCCGGCGGCTATTCCGACATGCTGGCGCAGCGCGGTGCCGACGTGAAGCGCGAGACGGTGAAGGCGGATGCAGCGACAGAAGAGAAGAAGGAAGCCAGAGCCGCGGCGCCCGAAGCAGCACCGAGGCGCCGGCTGAGCTTCAACGAGAAGCACGCGCTGGAAACCTTGCCGAAGACGATCGACAAGCTGCACAACGAGATCGCCAAGCAGCAGAAGCTGCTCGACGATCCCGATCTCTATACGAAGGATCGCAAGACATTCGACGCCGCCTCGGCGGCGATCGCAAAGGCGCAGCAGGAGCTCGCCGCCGCCGAGGACCGCTGGCTCGAACTCGAGGTGCTGCGCGAAGAGATCGAACAAGCGTAGTGTAGGATGGGTGGAGCCAACGGGACCGCGCAAAGCGCGGCCCGATGATAAACTCCGCAAAATCCATCCTGTGTCCGCGCAGAAGAGAGTCGATGGGTTTTGCGTCGCTCTACCCATCCTACGAGGTCGGAGAAGAAGGATAAATCATGACCACGCCCCTCGCCGCCAAGATCGCCAAGGAATACGGCACGCCCTGCGCCGTGATCGACATGGACCGGGTCGAGCGCAACATCGCGCGCATCCAGAAGGCCTGCGACGAGGCCGGCGTCGCCAACCGCCCGCATATCAAGACGCACAAAAACCCGATGCTGGCGCAGCTGCAGATCAAGGCCGGCGCCAAGGGCATCACCTGCCAGAAGCTCGGCGAGGCCGAGATCATGGCGGACGCCGGCATCGACAACATCCTGATCAGCTACAATCTGCTCGGTGACGAGAAGATGGCACGGCTCGGCGCGCTGCAAGGCAAGGCCAACGTAACCGTCGCCGCCGACAATTCCGTCGTCGTCGGCGATCTGCCGAAGGCCGCAGCCGCCTCCGGCCGCTCACTCTCGGTCGTGGTCGAATGCGACACCGGCCGCAAGCGCGCCGGCGTCGAGACCCCGGCCGAGGCGATCGCGCTGGCGCGGGAGATCGCAGCCTCCAAGGGCCTCAGCTTCGCGGGCTTCATGCTGTACCCGACCGAGACCGGCTGGGCCGATGCGCAGAAATTCTACGACGAGGCGCTGGCCGGCGTTCGCGCCCACGGCCTCGACGCGACCATCGTCTCCACCGGCGGCACGCCGAACCTGAAGAACCTCGGCAAGCTGAAGGGCGGCACCGAGCATCGCTTCGGCACCTACATCTACAACGACCGCATGCAGGTCGCGGCCGGCGTCGCGACCTGGGACGATTGCGCGCTGCATATCTATTCGACCGTCGTCAGCCGCGCCGGCCCGGAGCGCGGCATCCTCGATGCCGGCTCCAAGACGCTGACCTCGGACACCGGCGGCCTCGAAGGCCACGGCCTGATCCTCGAACATCCCGAGGCCAGGATCGCGCGCTTCGCCGAGGAACACGGCTTCCTTGATCTGTCCCGCAGCAACACGCGGCCCAATGTCGGCGACGTGGTGCGGATCGTGCCCAATCACGTCTGCGTCGTCGTCAACATGATGGACGAGGTCGTGATGGTGCGCGGTGACGAGATCATCGGTGCGTTGCCTGTGACGGCACGCGGGAAGTTGCGCTAGCCGCATCCTACGCATTTACCCGTGCATCAGCGCCTGCAACTCGCGATCCAGCGCTGCGCGAAACACCTCGATCGGCCGCGCCAGCCGGCCGGCCGGCGGGCGATGCACGATCCAGGCGCGGACCGCGGGATTGAAATCCGCGATCTTCACGGCCTTGAGCCGGCTACGGATCGGGCTTCGTTTCAGCGCCACCGGCGTCACGAGGCCGATGCCGAGCCCGCGCGCCACCAGCGACAGCCGCAGCTCGCTATCGAGCGCCTCGACCGCGATGTTGAACGGCAGATGCGCCGCATCGAAATGGCGCTTCAGCGTCTGGCGGAAGCCGCAGCCGTCCTGGTTGATCACCCATCCGGTCCGCGACAGCCATTCGAGATCGACGGACTTCGGCGTCTTCATGTCGCGCGCGACGACGAACACCACCGGCTGCGCGCCGAGATCGGAGGCCACGAGATCGTCGGGCGGCGCGGTGCGGTCAGGCAAACAGATTGCCGCGGCATCGAGCTCGTTGCGGCTGACCCGCTCCATATGGTTGGGCGACCAGCCCGAGACGACGCGCACCGCCAGCGCTGGAAATTCGCCGCGCACCGCGTCGAGCGGTCCGGTGAGCCCCGCCTCCGACAAAAACGGCGTCAAGCCGAGCCTGAACTCGCCGCGCACCACGCCGTCATTGGCGACGCCTGACTTGAGGTCGTCGAGCATGCGCAACAGCCGGCGGCCCAGCTCATAGGCCTCGATTCCCGCCGCCGTCGGCTTCAGCGGCTTGGAGAGCCGGTCGAGCAGCTGCGCGCCGAGCATCTCCTCGAGATTCTGGATCCGCCGCGTCACGCCGGGCTGGGTCAGGTTCAGCCGCGCCGAGGCCGCGACGATCGATCCGGTCTCCACCACGGCGACGAACGCCACGAGGTCATGTGTGTTCATAACAATCTCGCATATTCTTCATCATTTTATTTGAATTGTAGCATATTATGCTGATCCCCTAAAGGGGGCCTTGCCACTCCATCGCGAGGCCCCATGACCATCTCCGAAGCCACCAAACTCTCCCCGGCGCGGACCGTCGCCGTGCGTCCGCTGATCTGGATCGGCGCCATCACGACCGGCACCGTCGTCACCAATCTCTTTGCGCCGCAGATCCTCGTTGGCCTGATGGGCCGCTCGCTCGGCATGACCGAGCTGGAGGCCGGCCTGATCTCGACGCTGACCCTGCTCGGCTACGCGCTCGGGCTGTTGTTGCTGGTACCGCTGGTCGACCTCGTCGAGAACAAGCGGCTGATCCTGCGGACGCTGGCCTGCGCTATCGTCGCGGCGATCGGCACCGCGATGGCGCCGACGCCGCTGATCCTGCTGGCCGCCACCTTCATCCTCGGCGCCTCCTGCGCCGCGATCCAGATGGTGGTGCCGCTGGTGGCGTCGATGGTGCCGCCGGAGCGCCGGGGACAGGCGATCGGCGATGTGATGAGCGGCCTGATGATCGGCATCCTGCTGTCGCGACCAATGGCGAGCCTGATCGCGGACAGCTGGAACTGGCGCGGCTACTATGTCACCTCGGCCGTGCTGATGACGGTGCTCGCCGCCGCACTGGCGCGCACCCTGCCGACGCTGCGGCCTGCGGCGAAGGTCAGCTACGGCGCGCTGCTGCGTTCGTTCCCAAAACTGCTGCGCGAGGAGCCGGTGCTGCGCGTCCGGTCCTGGACCGCGGCGCTGGTGATGGCCTCGTTCACTGCGTTCTGGGCCGCCGTGGCGCTGCGGCTGCCGGATGCGCCGTTCAAGCTCGACGCCAGGGGGATCGCGCTGTTCGCGCTGATCGGCGTTGCCGGCGCTATCGCGACACCGCTGGCCGGCCGCTGGGGCGACCGTGGCCTGGCGCGGCCGATGCTGATCGGCTCGCACATTCTGATCATTGCATCGCTGGCGCTGTGCGCGTGGGCCGGGGTGCTGGAGTCGCGGATCGCTGCACTCGTCGTGCTGAGCCTCGGCACCATCCTGCTCGATCTCGGCATCACCACCGACCAGACGCTCGGCCGCCGCGCCGTCAACCTGCTGCGGCCCGAGGCGCGCGGCCGGATCAACGGCCTGTTCGTGGCGCTGTTCTTCATCGGCGGCGCCGTCGGCGCGGCTGCGGCCTCCGCGGCGTGGAGCTTTGGTGGCTGGACCGCGGTGTGCGCGGTGGCTGCAGCGTTCGGTGTGCTTGGGTTGATCACCGACCTCGCGACGAAGACGGGATCAGAATGAGTGGCACGGCGTGGGATGGGTTTCGCTTCGCTCTACCCATCCTACAGAGCTACGATTTCTGCGCGAACCATCGCAACGCCCCCTTCCCGCCGGCGACGCCCGTTGCAAACGACGCCTGCAACAGATAGCCGCCGGTCGGCGCTTCCCAATCGAGCATCTCGCCGGCCGCGAAGACGCCGGGCAGCCGCCGCAGCATGAAATGCGCGTCGAGCTCGTCGAACCTGATCCCGCCGGCGCTCGAGATCGCGCGGGCGATCGGCGCCACGCCGGTGATCCGGATCGGCACCGCATTGATCAGTTCGGCCAATTCGGCCGGCGGCAGCGCGGCCAGCGAACGGCCGGCGGCGACCGCCGCCTCCTGCAACAAACCGATGCCGACCGGCGAAAGCTGCGCGGCCTTGCGCAGGAAATTGGAGACGGTCTGCTTGCCCTTCGGCGCCGAGAGGCGCGCGACCAGTTCGTCACGCGCGGCGTCGGGCCGCAGTGCCACCATCAGGGTCGCCGTGCCCTTGGCGAGCACTGCCTCGCGCAATTCCGCCGACAGCGTATAGATGGCACCGCCTTCGATGCCGGCGCGGGTGACGATCGCCTCGCCGCGCACCGTATGCGAGCCGATCGTGAGCGCGACTCCCTTGAGCGGCCGGCCTTCGAACCGGTCGCGGAAGATATTTGACCAGGCAACCGTGAAGCCGGAATTGGCTGGCTTGATCGGCGCCACCGCAACGCCCTTCGCGGTGAGGATCTCCGCCCAGGCGCCATCGGAGCCGAGCCGCGGCCAGCTCGCGCCGCCGAGTGCCAGCACGATTGCATCGGCCTTGGCTGTGCGCTGGCCGTCCGGCGTCTCGAACAGCAGTCCGCCGCGCGCGTCCCATCCAACCCAGCGATGCCGGAATGCGAACGCAACGCCCGCGGAATCGAGCCGCCGTAGCCAGGCACGCAGCAGGGGCGATGCCTTGAACGCCTCGGGGAATACGCGGCCGCTGGTACCGACGAATGTCGGCTGCCCCAGCGCATCGCTCCAGGCGCGTAAGGCATCGGGCGGAAATGCCTCGATCGCAGCCTTCAGATGCGGCATCGCCTCGCGATAGCGCGCAAGGAAGTCCGGCAGCGGCTCGGAGTGGGTGAGATTGAGCCCGCCACGGCCGGCCATCAGGAACTTGCGGCCGGCCGACGGCATCGCATCGTAGACGGTGACCTGTGCGCCACCTTGCGCGAGCACCTCCGCCGCCATCAGGCCGGCAGGTCCGGCTCCGATGACGGCGACGGTCATGCTCAGAGCTTGATCCCGGCCCGCGCGGCGGCCTGGGCGACATACTTCTGCGTCTGCTCGAACGCGCCCTGCAGCGCCTTCGCGGTCGACATGTCGCTGATCGCATTGAAGTGCGCGGCGACGCCGTCCGGCGTCCATTCGGACTGCGGCAGGTTGACGCCTTCGGTCTCCAGCACGCGGATCACCGCAAACGAGCCGGCGCCGGCGCCCATGATGGTGCGGGTCGGTGCGTCCTCCGAGAGCAGGAATTCGACCGCCGGCGTGATCGCTTCCGGCTTCATTAGTTGAAGCGCCTGCGGCGGCAGCAGTTCCTCGGTCATGCGGGTCGCAGCCGTCGGCGAGATGGTGTTGACCTTGATGTTGTTCTTGCGACCCTCTTCGGCGAGCACGTTCATCAGGCCGACCATGCCGGCCTTCGCCGCGCCGTAGTTGGCCTGGCCGAAATTGCCGAACAGACCGGACGACGAGGTCGTCAGCACGATGCGGCCGTAGTTGCGCTCGCGCATGCCGGCCCACACCGCCTTGCAGCAGTAGAAGGTGCCGGTGAGATGCACGTCGAGCACCTTGGCCCAGTCGGCGACCTCGAGCTTGGTGAACGACTTGTCGCGCAGGATGCCGGCATTGGCGCAGAGCAAATCGACGCTGCCCCACTCCTTGGTGGCGCGCTCGACCATCGCGGTGACCTGCTCGAAGTTCGAGACGTCGGCGCCGTCGGCCATCGCAGTGCCGCCGGCTTTCCGGATCTCCTCGACCACGGTCTCGGCCGGCGACAACGAGCCGCCGGTGCCGTCGCGCGCGCCGCCGAAATCGTTGACCACGACCTTGGCGCCGCGGCTCGCCAGCCCCAGCGCATGCGCCCGCCCAAGACCATTGCCCGCGCCGGTGACGATAGCGACGCGTCCGTCAAACCTGATTGCCATGCTGTTGATTCCTGTTCTTTCTTTCTCCACTTGTGGGAGAAGGTGGCGCGCGCGAGCGCGCCGGATGAGGGGTTCTCTCCACGGATGAGCACGCGGAGAGAGACCCCTCACCCGGCTTCATCTCGCTCCGCTCGATTTCGCCACCCTCTCCCACAAGGGGAGAGGGTGCACGCCTGAGCGGCATGAAAAGGTTGGGGACTTTTGAGCAGCGATGGATGGCCGGGTCAAGTGTTGCGCTGACCGGCCACGGGGTCAGTTAGACTTCAGGGGCCATCGACCCGCAAGGTTTCAAGGCTTTGAACCGGTGCCCATCGTTCAAGGTCTTGTCCTTCAAGCTCTTGATCAGGTGCCCGTTCCAGCACTCATGATGCTCCTGGGCGTAGCTGATCGAGCCGATCACAATCAATGCGATGACAACAAGTCCGGCGACGATGTTCTGCACCATGGCTGCCACTCCCGGGACCGCACCGCCTAAAGGCGGCATGATGGACACCGGGGATCAAGGCCGTCAATGCGCTTCTTGGACCATGCGGGTTCGCTCCACCTCTGCTGCTTGCGGAAAAGGTGGAGCTACTCAACCATCTCCTGGAGCCTTTTCCGTTCCGAATGAATCGGAACGGGGCTCTAGATTCCTGTTCGCTCTAGCTGAAATAGATCAGGCCTAGCCAGTCGGCGACCAGCGCGGGCTTGTCCTCGCCTTCGATCTCGACCGTGACGTTGGTGCGCGACAACAACTCCTTCGGCTTGCGCAGCGTGGCTTCGGCCAGCACGAAGCGGCCGCGGACGCGTTTGCCCGAGCGCACCGGCGAGATGAAGCGCAGCTTGTCGAAGCCGTAATTGACGCCCATCGCGGTGCCTTCGACGACCGGCATCACCTCGTAGGACATGATCGACATCAGCGACATCGTCAGGAAGCCATGGGCGATCGTGGTGCCGAAGGCGGTCTCCTTTTTGGCGCGCTCGGGATCGACGTGGATGAACTGGTGATCCTCGATCACGTCGGCATAGGTGTCGATGCGGGCCTGATCGAGCAGGTGCCACGAGGACACGCCGATCTCCTTGCCGACCATGCCCTGGTAGGTTTCCAGCGACACCGGCGGCTTCTTCCAGACTTCGTTCATTGGCTAACCTCTGCTAACCGGAGGTCCGCACCTTCTGCAGCTCCGGAAATTCTTCCTCGCGGAACTCGACCCCGCGCAACGCATCGCTTCTGACGTCATCGTGTTCGAGCCGGCGCAACTGCACGCGACGGATTTTTCCAGAAATCGTCTTGGGCAGTTCGGTGACCAGCTCAATCTTGCGGATGCGTTTAAACGGTGCGAGCCGCGTGTGCAAATGTTTGAAGATCGACAGCGCCGTCTCCGGGGTGCGCTCGACACCGGACACCAGCAGCACATAGGCCTTGGGGACCGCGAGCCGGATCGGGTCCGGGCTCGGCACCACGGCCGCTTCCGCCACCGCGTCGTGCTCGAGCAGCACGCTCTCCAATTCAAACGGCGAGATGCGGTAGTCAGAGGATTTGAACACGTCGTCGGTGCGGCCGACGAAGGTGAGATAGCCCTCGTCATCGGTAAACACGACGTCGCCGCTGCGATAGATCTCGCCGTCGGTGCCGATCAGCTTGCCGTCGTCGCCCTGATAGCCCTGCATCAGGCCCGCCGGCCGGTCTGCGCCGAGCAGCAAGGTCACCTCGCCTTCCTTCGCGGCGTGGCCGTCATTGTCGGTCACCTGGACGCGATAGCCCGGCAGCGGCCGGCCCATCGAGCCGACCTTCACCTTCTGTCCCGGCGAATTGCCCGCCAGCGCCGTGGTCTCGGTCTGGCCGTAGCCGTCGCGGATGGTCAGCCCCCAGGCCGATTTGACCTGGTCGATGATCTCAGGATTGAGCGGTTCGCCGGCGCCGCACACCTCGCGCAGCGAGACCTTGAAGCTTGCGAGCTCTTCCTGGATGAACAACCGCCACACCGTCGGCGGCGCGCACAGGGTGGTCACGCCGCAGCGGCCGATGGTCGAGAGCAGTCCCTTCGCCTCGAAGCGTGGCTGGTTCGCGATAAAGATCGTTGCGCCGGCGTTCCACGGCGCGAAGAAGCAGCTCCAGGCATGCTTGGCCCAGCCGGGCGACGAGATATTGAGATGGATGTCGCCGGGCTGCAGGCCGATCCAGTACATGGTCGAGAGATGGCCGACCGGATAGCTGCGCTGGCTATGCCGCACCAGCTTCGGCTTTGCCGTGGTGCCCGAGGTGAAATAAAGCAGCATCGGATCGTCGGCCTTGGTGGGGCCATCGGGCGTGAACGCCTCGGGCGCCTTCGCCGCATCCTCGAACGGCAGCCAGCCGTCCTGCGGCTGCGTTGCACCGACCACGATGCGGGCGAGCTTGTCGCTGCCGAGGCCCGCGAACTTCGCAACCTGATCCTGCGTGGCGACCACCGCCCTTGCCTTGCCGCGGTCGAGCCGGTCGCGCAATTCATCCGCGGTCAAGAGCGTGGTGGCGGGGATCACGACGACGCCGAGCTTCATCGCCGCCAGCATGGTCTCCCACAGCGGCACGACATTGCCGAGCAGCAGCAACAGATGATCGCCGCGCTTCAGCCCCTGCGCGCGCAGGAAATTTGCAACCTGGTTTGAGCGACGCGACAGTTCGGCGAACGAAAGCCTGGTCTCGTTGCTGCTTGCGGCATCGACAATCCACAGCGCCGGCCGGTCGCGGCTGTCGGCATTGTGCGCCAGTTCGGCATCGAACCAGTCGAGCGCCCAGTTGAACGGCACCGGATCGGGCCAGCGAAATCCCTTCACCGCGGCGTCGTAGTCGATGCGGTGCTTGAGCAGAAAGGCGCGTGCGTCCTGAAATGTGGTCATCTTCTTCCGAGCCCGTTGATTGGCAACCAGCGTTACCGTCAAGCGTAGCCCGGATAGAGCGAAGCGCAATCCGGGGCGGTCGCGCCGGTCGATAAAGCAGTCCCGGATTTCGCTGCGCTCCATCCGGGCTACGAACGGCCCGCTACTTTCCAGCGAGGCTCCGAACGTGCTGGATAATTCCGGAAAAGTCGACCCCGCCGTGACCCGACGCGTCGAAGGTCTTATAGATCTCCTGCGCGTGCTTGCCGAGCGGCGTGACCGCGCCGGCCGCATTGGCGGCGTCCTGCGCCAGGGTCAGGTCCTTGACCATCAAGTTCGAAGCAAAGCCCGGCTTGTAGTCGTTGTTGGCCGGCGAGGTCGGCACCGGGCCGGGAACCGGGCAATAGGTCGTCAGCGACCAGCACTGTCCCGACGAGGTCGAGGCGACGTCAAACAGCGCCTGGTGCGACAGGCCGAGCTTCTCGGCGAGCACGAAAGCCTCGCCGACCGCGATCATGGAAATACCGAGGATCATGTTGTTGCAGATCTTGGCCGCCTGCCCCGCACCGCCGGCGCCGCAATGCACGATCTTCTTGCCCATGTTCGCCAACATCGGCTGGGCCGCCGCGAATGCCTTCGGCTCGCCGCCGCACATGAAGGTCAGCGTCCCGCCCTTGGCGCCGCCGGTGCCGCCGGAGACCGGCGCATCGACCGAGGCCATGCCGTGCTTGGCGGCCAGCGCATGCGCCTGCTTGGCGCTTTCGACGTCGATCGTCGAGCAGTCGATGATCAGCGTGCCCTTGGCCATCGCGGGCAGCACCTCGCTCCAGACGCCGAGCACATGCTTGCCGGCCGGCAGCATGGTGATGACGACATCGGCGCCCTTCACCGCACCGGCGCCGCTCTCGGCGATCGCGGCACCGTCGCTCTTGGCCTGATCGCGGGACGCTGCGACCAGATCGAACGCGGTCACCTTGTGGCCGGCCTTGACCAGATTGGCCGCCATCGGCCCGCCCATATTGCCGAGCCCGATGAATGCGACGTTTGCCATGGGAAGTCCTCCGCTTGCGACGTTTCTATTTGCTGTCAGGAAATTTCAACTCGTCGGTGCCGATCTCGGCGAAGTAAGGCGCGAGCATCTCCGGCGTCACCTGTTCGATCCCGGCCGGCATCCATGTCGGATTGCGATCCTTGTCGATGACGGCGGCGCGCACGCCTTCGCGGAAATCGTCGCTGGCGAACACCTCGAGCGCGGCGCGATATTCGCGCTTCAGGCACTCTTCCAGCGTCGCGGTCGCGCGCGCCAGCCGCAGCAGTTTCAGCGTCACCACCATGCCGCGCGGCGACTTCTCACCGAGCGTCTTCAGCGTGGCCTGCGCCAGGTCGGAGCCGTCGGCCGTTAGCGCGGCGACGACTTCCTCCATCCGGCCGTGTGCGAACCAGCCGTCGATTTTGGCCTGCATCGCGGCGACAGGGCCAGCCGCCTCGCTAGTCGCGAAGCCTCCGATCAGCCGATCAATCTCGGCCGAACTCGTACCCGGCGCAACCTTGGCCAGCGCCTCGCGCAGCGCCGGCAGCTTTGCGCTCGGCACCACGGCGTCGGCAAATTTGGCGTAGATCGCATCGGGACCGTTCATCGTGGTGCCGGTGAGCCCGAAATAGGTGCCGATCTCACCCGGCGAGCGCGACAGCAGATAGGTGCCGCCGACATCGGGGAAGAAGCCGAGGCCGACCTCGGGCATCGCGAGCTTGGTCCGCTCCGTCACCACGCGGTGGCGGCTATGTGCCGACAGCCCGACGCCGCCGCCCATCACGATGCCGTCCATGAAGGCGACATAGGGCTTTGGGAATTTCTTGATCCGCGCGTTGAGGATGTATTCGTCGCGCCACAGGATCTTGCCGAGATCGCCCTTGACCTTGGAGCTCTCCCAGAGCGCGCGGATGTCGCCGCCGGCGCACAGGCCGCGCTCGCCCGCGCCCTCCAGCACGATGACGGCGACATCGGGATCGGCCTCGTACGCATCGAGCGCCTTGTCGATGTCGTGGAACATCTCCAACGTCACGGCATTGATCGCCTTCGGCCGGTTGAGCCGGATGATGCCGGCAGAACCTTCCTTGCGCGCGATCAGATCGCCTTCGGCTGCTGCCGCATCATTCATCGCGCGCCCTCGATCAACTTGCGCGACACGATCAGCCGCATGATTTCATTGGTGCCTTCGAGGATCTGGTGCACGCGCAGATCGCGCACGATCTTCTCGACACCGTATTCGCTGAGATAGCCGTAGCCGCCGTGCAGCTGCAGCGCCTGGTTGGCGACCTCGAAGCCGACATCGGTGCCGAACCGCTTGGCCATCGCACAGAGCATGGAAGCGTCCGGATCCTTGCGGTCGAGCGCGGCGGCCGCGCGCCACAGGAAGGTGCGTGCGGCTTCCAGCTCGGTCGCCATGTCGGCGATCTTGAACTGCAGCGCCTGGAATTCGTCGAGCCGCTTGCCGAACGCCTTGCGGTCCTTCATGTAGGCTAGCGCCTTGTCGAGCGCCGCCTGCGCGCCGCCGAGCGAGCACGCCGCAATGTTGAGACGGCCGCCGTCGAGCCCGGCCATCGCGATCTTGAAGCCGATGCCCTCCTCGCCGAGCCGGTTCGCGACCGGCACGCGCGCATTCTCGAACATCACAGCGCGGGTCGGCTGCGCATTCCAGCCCATCTTGCGCTCGTTGTTGCCGAACGACACGCCCGGCGTCTTGCCGTCGATGACCAGCGTCGAGACGCCGCCGGGACCCTCGCCGCCGGTGCGCACCATCGCAACCAGCAGGTCGGTGCTGCCGGCGCCGGAGATGAACTGCTTCTGGCCATTGAGCACGTAGTGATCGCCGTCGCGCACCGCGCGGGTGCGCAACGCGGCCGCGTCGGAGCCGGCACCCGGCTCGGTCAGGCAGTAGCTCGCGATCAGCTCCATGGTGCAGAGCTTCGGCAGCCATGTGTGGCGCTGGGTGTCGTTGCCGTAGGCATCGATCATCCAGGACGCCATGTTGTGGATCGAGATGAAGGCCGACGTGGTCGGGCACCCCGTCGCCAGAGCCTCGAAGATCAGCGCCGCGTCGAACCGCGTCATCGCCGAGCCGCCGACATCATCCTTGATATAGATGCCGCCGATGCCGAGGCCCGCCGCCTCGCGCATCACGTCGACCGGAAAGTGCTTTGTCTCGTCCCATTCGAGCGCGTGCGGCGCGATCTTCTCCGCCGCAAACGCCCGTGCCATGTCGCGAACCGCGATCTGGTCCTCGTTGAGAGCGAACTGCATGCTTCGCCTCTCGGGACGAGTTTACTTCATCGTCGGAATCGAGAACTCCGCGCCTTCCTTGACGCCGGACGGCCAACGCGAGGTCACCGTCTTGGTCTTGGTGTAGAAGCGGATCGAGTCCGGACCGTGCTGGTTGAGATCGCCGAAACCGGACTTCTTCCAGCCGCCGAAGGTGTAATAGGCGATCGGCACCGGGATCGGCACGTTGATGCCGACCATGCCGACATTGACCTTGGCGGCGAAGTCGCGCGCGGCGTCGCCGTCGCGGGTGAAGATCGCAACACCGTTGCCGTAGTCATGGTCGGACGGCAGCGCCAGCGCCTCGTGATAGTCGTGGGCGCGCACCACCGAGAGCACCGGGCCGAAGATCTCTTCCTTGTAGATCCGCATGTCCTTGGTGACGTTGTCGAACAGCGAACCGCCGAGATAGAAGCCCTTCTCGTAGCCCTGCATCTTGAAGCCGCGGCCATCGACCGCGAGCGTCGCGCCTTCCTTGATGCCGATGTCGATGTAGCTCTTGACCTTCTCGACCGCCTCGCGGGTCACCAGCGGGCCGTAATCGGCCGACGGATCGACCGAGGTGCCGATCTTGAGCGACTCGACGCGCGGGATCAGCTTCTCCATCAGGCGGTCGGCGGTGGTCTTGCCGACCGGCACCGCGACCGAGACCGCCATGCAGCGCTCTCCGGCGGAGCCGTAGCCGGCGCCGATCAGCGCATCGACCGTCTGGTCCATGTCGGCATCCGGCATCACGATGGCGTGGTTCTTGGCGCCGCCGAAGCACTGGCAGCGCTTGCCGGTCTGCGCGGCGCGCTCGTAGATGTATTGCGCGATCGGGGTCGAGCCGACGAAGCCGATCGCCTTGATATCGGGATCGTCGAGGATGGCGTCGACCGCCTCCTTGTCGCCGTTGACGACGTTGAGGATGCCGGCCGGCAGGCCCGCCTCGATCATCAATTCGGCGAGCTTCATCGGCACGCCGGGATCGCGTTCAGACGGCTTGAGGATGAAGGCGTTGCCGCAGGCGATCGCCGGCGCGAACTTCCACATCGGGATCATCGCCGGGAAATTGAACGGCGTGATGCCGGCAACGACGCCCAGGGGTTGCCGCATCGAATAGATGTCGATGCCGGGGCCGGCGCCCTCGGTGTACTCGCCCTTCATCAGGTGCGGGATGCCGCAGGCGAACTCGGCGACCTCGAGGCCGCGCTGGATGTCGCCCTTGGCGTCGGGAACGGTCTTGCCGTGCTCGCGCGCCAGCAGCTCGGCGAGCTTGTCGTAGTCGCGCTGGACCAGCTCGAGGAACCGCATCATGACGCGGGCGCGGCGCTGCGGGTTGGTGGCGGCCCATTCCGGCTGGGCGGCCTTGGCGTTCTCGACCGCGGCGCGGAGCTCGGCCTTGGAGGCCAGCGCCACCTTGGCCTGGACCTCGCCGGTCATCGGCTCGAAGACGTCAGCCGTACGGCCCGACGTGCCCTTGACCTCCTTGCCACCGATGAAATGTCCGATTGAGCGCATGGAAAAACCTCCCTGAAGCACCTGAATCGCCGCTCCTCGCGGCGGGATCGCTTTACAAACCCTATTGACCCTGCATTTTATGGGATTCAAGTCCGATAAATTGCACCATAGATGTGCGGAAATGCTGGATCAAGGCGGCGGCACAATCGACTGGGACGACTTCCGTTTCGTGCTCGCCATCGTGCGCGGCGGGTCGGTTTCGGCTGCCGCCAAGCAGCTCGGCGTCGATCATGCCACAGTGATCCGCCGTGTCGACCGGCTGGAGCGCCACCTCTCCGCAAAACTGTTTGATCGGCGCAAGACCGGCTATCTGCTGACCGAGGCCGGCCAGCGGGTCGCCGACAGCGCGGAGGCGATGGAATCCACCATCGTCGCCAACCAGGAGGCGGTCGGCGGCTCGCGCGCCCACCTCACCGGCACGGTGCGGATCGGCGCGCCCGATGGGTTCGGCAGCCACTTCCTGGCCTCGCGGCTGGTCAAGTTCACCGAGCGGTATCCCGATCTCGATCTGCAGCTCGTCGCCACCGCGCGGCTGTTCTCGCTCTCGAAACGCGAGGCCGACATCGCGATCAGCCTGACCATGCCGAAGGAAGGCCGCATCGTCGGCCGCAAGCTCCTAGACTACACGCTCGGGCTTTATGCCGCACCTGCCTATCTCGCCCAGGCGCCGGCAATTGCCGCACGCGCCGACCTGCCGCGGCATCGCTTCGTCGGCTACATCGAGGAGCTCTTGTTCACGCCGGAGCTGGACTACCTGCCGCAGGTCTCGCCAAAGATCTCGGCGAAATTCCGCAGCGCCAATCTGATCGCGCAGCTCAACGCCACCATCGCCGGCTTCGGCATCGCCGTGCTGCCCCACTTCATGGCGACAGCCCACCCCGAGTTGCAGCCGGTACTGCCGGACGAGGTGCGGATCTCCCGCACCTTCTGGCTCCTGATGCACGCCGACAGCAAGGATCTCGCCCGCATCCGCGCGGTGGCGGACTACATCTACGAGACGGTGGAAGCCGAGCGCGCGCTGTTCAGCGGGGTGTAGCGCTCACCGACGTCGTCAGACGGATCGGATGCCGCGCGGGTCGGCATCCCGGTTCGAGGCGACGTAATCGACCTCGCCACGCGAGATCCCGATGTCCATGAGCTCCCGGTCACTCAGGCTGCCGAGATCGGCGCGCAGCCGCTCCCATTTGCGCCACTCCTGAATTGCATGCCAAAAGCCCTTAAAGGCGCTCACGATCCGCGGCGTCGATGTGGTCGCCTGGGCTGAACGCGCTGGACTGTAGGTCGTGCTCATTGCTGCACCTCCGGGATACGTCCTTTCCACCCGGACAAGATGCCGCGGCATGCGCTTGCGCGCTTAACAGTCGGCTTACAATTTCCTCATCGGCGGCTTATTCTTGGCACACCAAGCGGTGCCACACGATCGTCCGAGGCACACCCAAGGGATTCGCGGCTTGCGCTATCTCTTCGAGGAGTACGCACTCGACACGGACCGGCGCGAGTTGCATCGCGGAACGGACATGGTTTCCGTCGCGCCGCAGGTATTCGACCTGCTCGACTTTCTGATCCGCAACAGGGATCGCGTCGTCAGCAAAGACGACGTCATCCACGCCATCTGGAATGGGCGCAGCGTGTCCGATGCAGCCTTGACCACTCGGTTAAACGCTGCGCGGAGCGCAATCGGCGACTCCGGTGAGGAGCAGCGCCTCATCAAGACACTGCCACGCAAAGGTTTCCGGTTCATCGGTGCGGTCCGGGAAGAGCGGACGACAGCAAGCGCTGCAAGGGGCGCCGAGCCGATAGAACCGCGGCAGCCTCCCCTCAAGCTCCCCGACAAGCCCTCGATTGCCGTGCTGCCCTTCCAGAACCTTAGCGCCGACCCGGAGCAGGAGTATTTCGCCGACGGCGTCGTAGAAGACATCACGATGGCCCTGTCGCGGTTTCATTGGCTGTTTGTGATCGCGCGCAATTCGAGCTTCACCTACAAGGGCCGGCCCGTCGACATCAAGCAGGTCGGCCGCGAACTCGCGGTGCGCTATGTGCTCGAAGGGAGCGTGCGCAAGGCCGGAAACCGCATTCGTATCGCCGGTCAGCTTATCGATGCTGAAACCGGCGCGCATCTCTGGGCCGACCGCCTTGACGGCGCGCTCGAAGATATCTTCGATCTACAGGACCAGGTGACGTCTACCGTGATAGGCGCAATCGCACCGATGCTGCAGCGCGCGGAAATTAAGCGAGCCACGCGCAAGCCAACCGAAAATCTGGACGCATATGACTATTACCTGCGTGGCTTGGCGACCGCTCGTCGGTGGACGAAGGATGCAAACAGCGAAGCGCTCCAGCTCTTCTACAAGGCGATCGAGCTCGATTCCGGTCTGGCGTGCGCCTATGGCATGGCCGGATGGTGCTACATCCAGCGCAGAGCGCGACGCTGGATGATCGATCGTGCGCAGGAAACTGCCGAAGCTACGCGGCTCGGATGGAAGGCCGTGCATCTGGGAGCAGATGACCCGGCAGCGATGTGCATGGGAGCATATGTACTCGCCTTCATAGCGCACAAATTCGATGATGCCATTGCGTTCGTGGATCGCGGACTGACGATCAATCCGAACCTGGCAATGGCTTGGAATCTCGGTGCTTGGGTCAGAGCCTTCAGAGGCGAGCCCGACCTCGTGCTTGACTACGCTGCGCGTGCAATGCGCCTGAGCCCGCTCGATCCGTCGATGTACGCCAACCACGGAGCCGTATCGTATGCGCATTTTCTCTCGGGCCACTACGATATGGCATCGTCATGGGCCGAAAAGACATTGCGCGACAATCCGGATTTCCTGCTGGCCATCTGCATGTTCGCCGCCAGCAATGCGCTCACCGGACGCCTCGAGCCGGCTCAAAAGGCCATCGCACGTCTACGCGAACGCGCTCCCAACTTGCGCATCTCCAATCTGGAAGAGCTGGCGCCATTTCGTCGAGCGGAGGATCTTGCGCGCTTTATCAAAGGCCTCCGCGAAGCAGGGCTTCCCGAATGACCGTGAATGCGCGGCTCGCCCTTGGAGCCGCCGTCGACCCGACCAATTGCGTCGGTCTCCGACGCCAAGGCCCGGTTTGAGCCAGACATCGGAACCTTACGAGTACTCGCCCTAAAGCATGATCCGGAAAAGTGCGAAGCGGTTTTCCGAAAAGATCATGCTCAAACAAAGAGCTAAGGCGCGATGACGATTCAACCTAATCTCATCGCGCTTTAGTTTACCTTCGTCTTTTTCGCCGGCGCCTTGGCCGCGGCGGCACGTCCCAGCACCGCCTCGCGGCCCGCCGACAGGATCTCGTCGGACATTTCGCCGCTTCCGGCGATGCGCGACATCACGATGGTGCCCATCATGGTCGCCAGCGTCGCCGTCGCCTGCTTGCGGGCGGCCTTGCGCGGCACGTCCAGGATCTGGTCGGCCATCATGTCGATCATCTGGTCGAGCTTGAGGGCAAACGCCTTGCGGGTCTTCGGGCTCTCGCGGGCGATCTCGGCGCCGAGCGCCGGGATCGCGCAGCCCTGGCCGGGATCGTCGCGGTGCACCGCCGAAAGATAGCCGTCGATGATGGTCGAAAGCCGCTTCTCCGGCGGCGTGTCCGCGGCGACCTTGCGCCAGCGCTCGATGGCGCGGTCCATCGCATAGCTGAAGGCCTCGATTACCAGCGCCTCGCGCGAGTCGAAATGCGCGTAGAAGCCGCCATGGGTCAGGCCGGCGTCCTTCATCAGGTCGGCGACGCCGATGCCGTGGGCGCCCCGCTCGCGCAGCCGCGTCGCGGCCTTCTTGACGATCCGCGCGTGGGTCTCCTGCTTGTGTTCTTTCGAATAGCGCATGCCGGTCTCATGGAATGTTTCTAATCATATAATAGCAGATTTGCGGCCGGAATGCTGCAGTTATTTCGCCTTGTCGGCCACTTTGGGTTCCCCGCCGAGCATCGAAAACGTCGCGGTCGCGTGCACCGCAAGATTGCCCCTGCCGTCGCGGACGAAGCCCTCGGTGTAGCTGGTCTGGCGGCCGAGCTTAATCACCTTGCCTTCGGCGCTGATGATGCCCGAACGTGCCGACAGCGGCCGCAGATAGGTCAGCTTGAGGTCGAGCGTCACCGAGGTCTGCCCCGCCGGCAGCGTGGTCGAGATCGCGCAGCCCATCGCGGTATCGAGCAGCGCCGCGGCGGTCGCGCCGTGCAGCAGGCCGATGGTGTTTTCCAGGCTCTCATGCGGCTCGAGTTCCATCACGATGCGCCCCTCCTCGACCACCGCCATGCGGAAGCCGATCAGTTTGGCCATCGGCGGCGGCGGCAACCGGCCGTCGCGGATCGCGCGCATCGCCTCGATCCCGGACATCGGCAGCGCCGCCTTCGCCACGGGTCCCGGCGCCTGCCATTCCACCACGCGCGTGCGCGTTAGACCGGGCGAATGAAGATCGATGCTTTCGGCGGCGGTCATGACGGCTCCATTTATATGATGAATATAATTCTATAGGTCCGCATCCCTCGGCGCAACCGCCGCACCCGGTCCCTTGACAGAGCCATGCTTTGTCCGGGACATGGCCCAAGTCATTCCGAGGCGACGCAAGCGTCGAACCCGGAATCTCGAGATTCCGGGCCTGGTGCTTGCGCACCATCCCGGAATGACTTGTCGATCCAATCCTGCGCCGGGACTTTTTCCATGGACATGCTCAATCCCCACTGCGGCATCGCCCGCGACGACAGAGGCGTCGTCCGCCTCACCATCTGCAACGCCGGCAAGCTGAACATCGTGAATTCCGCCGTCACCAACGGCGTGCGCGAGGGTTTTGAGCATCTGGCCGCCGATCCGAGCATCCGCGCGGTGATCCTGGCCGGCGAAAGCGAGCGCAGCATGATCGGCGGCGCCGACATCAAGGAAATGGCGAGGCTCGACCAGCCATCCGCCGAAGCATTCATCAGCCGGCTGCGCGACCTCTGCGAGGCCGTGCGCAAATTCCCGGCGCCGGTGATCGCCCGCCTGCCCGGCTGGTGCCTCGGCGGCGGCCTCGAGGTCGCAGCGGCCTGCGACGTCCGCGTCGCCGCGCATGACGCGATGTTCGGCATGCCCGAGGTGCGCGTCGGCATCCCCTCGGTGATCCACGCCGCGCTGCTGCCGCGCCTGATCGGCTGGGGCCGCGCCCGCTGGCTGATGATGACCGCGGAGAACATCGACGCTCAAACCGCGCTCGCCTGGGGCCTGGTCGACACCGTGGCAAAACCCGGCGGCCTCGACCAAGCCGTCGAGCACACCGTCAAGGCGCTGCTGGAATGCGGCCCCGAGGCGCTACGGATCCAGAAGGATCTGCTGCGGCAATGGGAAGAGCTGCCGCTGACCGAGTCGGTGAACCTCAGCGTCGGCGTGTTCGGAAAGTCGTTCCAGACCGGCGAGCCGCAGCGGCTGCTGCAGGGGTTTTTGGATCGGAAGCGGTAGCCGCCAGCGCTCAGCTCGAGACAGGGATCTCGATCAGCACCAGCGTGCCGCGGCCCGGTTCGCTCTCCAGCGCGATCCGGCCGCTGAGCGACGACACGACGGTGTTAAAGGCGATGTGCAGGCCGAGGCCGATATTGCCCCGCTCCCGCCCGGTGGTGAAGAACGGATCGAACACGCGGGCTTGCAAATCCTCGCGGATGCCGACGCCTTGGTCGGCGCAGGCGATCCGCGCCAGCGCCTGATCCGGCTGCGTCACCGTCATGGTGAAGCGTCCGCCGCGGCCGTCGGGATAAGCGTGCGCCGCGGCGTTGAACGCCAGATTGCTGATCACCTGCGCCAGCGCGCCGGGATAGCTGCTCAGAACGATGCCTTGCGGGCAATCGAGTTCGACGATCAATCCCTGCCGGGACAGCAGCGGCCCGAGCTTCGCGATCAGCTCGGACAGCCATCCGCCGAGCTCGAATGTATGGCGCTCCTCGTCGGCGTGGTGGATGGCGACCTGCTTGAAGCTGTGCACCATCTCGGATGCCCGATGCAGGTTTTCCGAGGTCAGTCGAAGGCCGTTCTCGATCCGTGCAATGCCCCTTGTCAGGTCGGAGCGCCGGACGGCTGCGCCCTTCAGCGCCTCGCCCATCGCGCGAAGGTCCGCCTCCATGGTGGTTGATGTGGTCAGCGCCAGGCCAAGCGGCGTGCTGACCTCATGTGCGACACCGGCGACGAGCTGCCCGAGCGAGGCCAGCTTCTCGGCCTGCACGAGCTGCGATTGCGTCGCGTGCAAATCGCGCAACGAGGCTTCCGAGCGCTCCTTTTCACGTTTCAGCGCCTGCGCCGTCCGGAACTGCTGGCGCGCGCGGAACTCGCGGGCGGCGACGGCGTAAAGCGACAACGCATAGGCATTGATGACGAGGGAATGATTGATGAAGCGCAAGCCCGGCGGCAACGCCGGCCCGAGTGATTCAGCGATGCATAGCGCAATCCATGTCGTGAGACAGAACACGGCTAGCGGCCCGATCCGGAGCGGCAGCATGGTCGAGACGAACAGGATCACCATCATCACGCCGGGTGCCGCATAGGTGAATCCCGAGGGCAGCACGAGGTAGACGCTCGGCAGCACGCAGCCTGGAATGACGCAATAGACGAGGAAGATCGTCTCGGCCCACGGCTTCATCGCGGGCACCGAGAGCAAAGCGGTGAGCGGCAGCAGGACCAGCACGGCGACCCCGCCGCGGATCGCCAGCGTGGTCGCCACGACGTCAGGATAGAGCACCCAATCCCAGAACGCATATCCGGCATAGGTAAAGGCGCCGAGCAGCATCGCGACCTGTGTCCAGCCGATATTGCCCCGCACGTACTGGTCTACAAATCGGCGCTCCTCGACGATGTCGTCGAATCGCAGTCCAAGGCGGGTCAAAAGACGGAGCATTACAATATCAAACGAAAAAGGCCTGGCACTGGAACTTGGCACTGCAAATGGGAGCGTCGAAAATGATCTACGACAGCTTGCCCGCGCTGTCGCGTCCTTTTGGCGCATCGGCGACCGCGGCGCGGCATCGCGCCGCGCCCCTCACCGGGCGTTGGCCGGGGCGTGGGTCGGCCAGAGGTCGGCGCGCCAGTGCAGCGCGATCGCCAGCATGGCGATGAAGCCGGCGGCGGCGAGCAGCGTGCCGGTCGCGGTGTAGCCGATCAGGTCGATCAGGCTGCCGGCAGCGAGCAGCCCGAGCGGCAGGCCGTAGATCACCATCATGCGCACGCCCATGACGCGACCGCGCAGATGCGCGCTGGCGTTGCGCATCAGCATCACGGCGGCCGAGATCATCGACATGCTCTGCGCGATGCCGGCGAGCAGCAGGCAGGCCATCGCGACCGGCATGGTCCGGAGCTCGACGAACACCAGGAGCATGGCGTACCAGGCGAGCGTCGCGCCGATCAGAAGCCGCGCGATGCGTACCCCGCCGGCCATGCTGAGCGTGATCGAGCCGATCAGCGAGCCCACCGCGAAGCTTGCCGAGAGATAGCCGAGCCCGGTCTGGTCGGTAAGGAAGATGTCGCGCGCGACATAGGGCAACAGGCCGTTGGTCAGTGGAAACGCGGTGAGGTTGGCCAGGAACGCGACGCAGAGCGCGGCGCGCATGCCCGGGCCGCTCCAGGCATAGACGATGCCCTCCTTGAGGTCGCGCAGCAGCTTTGAACCCGGCGCGTCGCCGGCGGCGAGATCGGTCGTTCCATGCGACTTGGGGCGGCTCATGCAAAGCATCAGGATGGCGGCGACGAAATAGAAGCCGGCGATCCCGACATAGACATAGCCGATGCCCAGCGCCGCGAACAATCCGGCCCCGGTCAGGGCTCCTGCGATGCGCGCCGAGTCCTGCGTGGTGCGCGCCAGGCTGATGGCGCCCACCAGCTGCTCCGGCGGCATGATGTCGGCGAGCAGCGCGCCGCGCACGCCGAGATCCGACGGGCGGATCACGCCCATGATCGCGACGATGATCATGACGTTGAGCGGGGCGAGATGCCCGGTCAGCGCCAGCGTCATGATGGTGCCGGCGAGCACCGTATAGGCAAAGCGCATCACGGCGAGGAGATCGCGGTGCCCCATGCGGTCGCCGATCATGCCGACGACCGGCGCGACCAGCGTGCCGACATATTGCAGCGACGCCAGCACGGTCAGCAGCAGCACCGAGCCGGTCTCGACCATGATGTACCAGCCGAGCACCAGCGTCTCGACCTCGAACGCCCACGATGTGAGCAGATCGGACGGCCATTGAAAGCGATAGCTGCGGATGCGAAATGGCGCGAGCGCGGAGGTCCGCGTGGTCCCGCTCAAGACGCGATGACGCGTGTCACGGCGTGTCCTGCCCTTTTTCCTTGTTCTTCTGGGTCTTGGTTCTTGGTCGTGCTTGCGGCGCTTTGAATCTGTCTTGAGTCGCTTGGGAAAATGCCCTGTTCCGGCAGCGTAGCGCCGAGGCGATTGGTGTCAATCGAAGCCGCCGCATGCGGCCATGCACGATGGTATCCGCAGCGACGGGATAGCGCAGCCTCGCGAAGCGCAGGTCCTACACCGGCGGCACGGCGCGCCGCAGCATGAAATGGGTGGGTATGAAAGCGAGCAGCGGCAGGCCGATCATCAGGCCGGCCAGCCACACCAGCGGCGGCACGAAGCCTTGCGCCGCCCTGTCGCTTGTGCCGAAGACGTAGTTGATGTTGACCGGAGTCATGCCCGGGTCCGGCCGCGGTCACGGCATCACAAAGTAGCAGATCAGCAGCAGCGCCCATGCCAGCACGCTCCAGGCGATCAGCGCGCGCTGGTCATAGCCGAGCCGCCAGACCAGGAACAGCAGCAGGAACGGCAGCCAGCCGTGGAAGCCCGACAGGAACCGCAGGAACAGCGACAGGTTCTGGTCGAACATGTAGTCCGTCATTCCGGTGAGCGAGTAGCCGGCGACATGGGCGAGAAAGTCGATCACCCAAAATGTTTGCGGCACAAGGAGTCCGACGGCGCACATCGAAATCAACAGCGCGCTCTCGGTCCAGATCCCGATCAAGGTGAGGATCAGGCAGACGTCGCAGAAATACAGAAAGTTGGTCGGCCCGTAACAGTAGGTGTACACCGGCACCAGGACGGCCATGAAGGCGCTGAAGCCGATCTTGACGGAGAGCGGAATGCGGGCGGACGGCTGCTCGACGGCGATCACGGACATTGCGGTGGGACTTTCCATTGCACAATCCGCAGCCCTAGCGCCGGATCGGTAAACAGACCCGTATTCCGCAACCTTGAATTGATCTGCGTCCGGGAATTCGGTCAACGCCGACCAGCGGTGCCGGTACAGTTTTAGCTGCCCGCGCGCGCGATGATCGTGCTAGCATGCCTGTTCCGAAGCCGCGGAGGACGACATGAACGCCTTCGAAGTTTTCGCGATCTACCTGGCGCCCTTTGTGATCATCGCGATCGCAATCCGGCTGCTGATGCGGCGTTATGCCGTCGACCTGCCGGACGTGCAGAAACAAGCGGGCTTCGCGCCGAAGCGATGATTTCTGCTCGGCGCCTGGCGGTCGGATTAGATCAAATCGCAGACAAGCTCGGTTGCGCCGCCGCCCGGCGAAATTCTCAATCACTGATTTGCCCGACGACGCAAGCGAAGACCAAACCAGTGTATGGTTTGTCCGTCTCACCCGATCGAGGGCGCTTCGCGGTCGATGCAAAGCTCGGGCGATTCATGCCGAGAATGCGACGTGGGACTCACAAGAGGCGCCAAACACTCGGTGTCGTCCCTGCGAAAGCAGGGACCCGTAACCACCGATGCTGATTGTTGCGCGATGTTGGAACGACGAGTCTCTTCAACAACCTCCGCCGCAGAGTATGGGTCCCTGCTTTCGCAGGGCCGACGCCTGGGAAGCAACCGTGGACTCTCATTCTCCCCCGTGTCATCACCCGCGCATGCGGGCATCCAGTACGCCGCGGCCTCTCGGCTCAAGCATTGCGGCCTCTGGAATACTGGATCACCCGCATGCGCGGGTGACGACATCGCGTGGTGAACACTTTGAATCGAGAACCATCTTCCTCGTCGTCCTGGCGAAGGCCAGGACCCATTACCCCGAATGCGAATTGCCTCGCAATACTGGGGCCGCGGCCTTTCCCACAACAAAAGTCGGTGGTTATGTATCCAAGCTTTCGCCAGGCCGACACTGGTGATGGCGGTGATCCCATCCCCAACTCATGCGAACACGACATTTTGTCATGAGAGCCGCAGTTGCAATTTTTGCATTGCATCATATGATGACAATAATTCAATCAAATCCCCGGCATTGAAGGGACTCCTGCCATGGCAACCAGCACCGATCCCGTCGTCATCCTCTCCGCCGCCCGCACCCCGCTCGGCCGCTTCATGGGCGAGCTCGCGCCGCTGCCGGCGCACAAGCTCGGCTCGCATGTGATCGGCGCGGCGCTGGAGCGCGCAAGACTCGCGCCCGAGCGCATCGACGAGGTGTTCATGGGCAACGTGCTGCCCGCCGGCCAGGGCCAGGCCCCTGCCCGCCAGGCCGCCCGCGGCGCCAGACTGCCGGACGCCACCGGCGCCACCACCGTCAACAAGGTCTGCGGTTCCGGCATGAAGGCGACCATGCTCGCCCACGACATCATCAAGGCCGGCTCGGCCGAGATCGTGCTGTCCGGCGGCATGGAGAGCATGAGCAATGCGCCGTATCTGTTGCAGAAGGCGCGCGGCGGTTATCGCGCCGGCCACGACCGCATCATCGATCACATGATGATGGATGGGCTCGAGGACGCCTATGAGACCGGCCGCTCGATGGGTGATTTCGGCGAGGCGACCGCGGAGGCCTATCAGTTCACCCGCGCCGACCAGGACGCGTTCGCGATGGAGACGCTGAGCCGTGCCCGCAAGGCGGTCGAGGGCGGCGCCTTCAAGGCCGAGATCGCGCCGATCACGCTCGCCGAGAAGGCCGGCCCGCGCATCGTTGCCAATGACGAGCACCCGCTGAAGGTCGATCCGGCAAAAATCCCCGGCCTGAAGCCGGCATTCCGGGCGGGCGGCACCATCACACCGGCCGCCTCATCCGCCAATGCCGACGGCGCCGCAGCGCTGATCCTCAGCCGGCGCTCGCTCGCCGATCGCGATGGATTGCCTGTTCTGGCCGAGATCAAGGGCCACGCCACCCACAGCCAGGAGCCGCAGTGGTTCACGACAGCGCCGATCCCGGCGATCAGAAAACTGCTCGACAAGGTCGGCTGGAGCGTCGGCGATGTCGACCTGTTCGAGATCAACGAGGCGTTTGCGGTGGTCGCGATGGCGGCGCAGCGCGACCTCGGCATTCCCAGGGACAGGCTGAACATCAACGGCGGCGCCTGCGCGCTCGGCCATCCGATCGGCGCCACCGGCGCGCGGCTGATCGTGACGCTGCTGCACGCGCTGGAGGCGCAGAACCTGAAGCGCGGCGTTGCCGCGCTGTGCATCGGCGGCGGCGAAGCCACCGCGATCGCCGTCGAGCGGGTCGCGCACTGATCCGGTATGCCGTCATTGCGAGCGAAGCGAAGCAATCCATCTCTCCTCGCTAACCGAACGATGGAGTGCTTCGTCGCTTCGCTCCTCGCAATGACGGTTAGTTATGAAAGGCGTCCATGAGGCAGTACGACGGCCTGGCGTCTGAGTCCTAAAACGAGGGAACTATGGCATTTTAGCCATGGCTCTCTCGTGCCATATTGCGCATCACGCAAAGCTTTCATCGCAATCGATCCGGAACACAATGATCTCGAACTGGCTTGCTTCCACCCTCGCCCGCCGCAACATCCACTACGGCTGGGTGATGGTGGCCGTGACTTTCCTTGCCGCGCTGATCTCCGCCGGCACCGTCGGCGCGCCCGGCGTGTTCATCGTGCCCCTGCAGAAGGAGTTCGGCTGGTCCACCGCCGAGATTTCCTCGGCGCTGTCGATCCGCTTCATCCTGTTCGGGCTGATGGCGCCGTTCGCCGCCGCGCTGATGAACCGCTACGGCCTGCGCAACGTGACGCTGGCGGCGCAGCTGATCGTGGTCTCCGGTCTATTGGCCTCGCTCGCCATGACCCAGGTCTGGCAGCTCATCCTGCTGTGGGGCGTCGTGATCGGAATCGGCACCGGGATGACCGCGCTGGTGCTCGGCGCGACCATCGCGGCGCGCTGGTTCGTGGCGCGGCGCGGCCTCGTGGTCGGCATCCTCACCGCAAGCGTCGCGACGGGACAGCTCGCCTTCCTGCCGCTCCTGGCGACGCTGACCGAGCGCTACGGCTGGCGTGTCGCGCTTGGGCTGGTCTGCGTCATGCTCGGCGTCGCCGCCTTTGCCGTGCTGATGGTGATGCGCGACCGGCCGAGCGACGTCGGCCTGCGTCCGTTCGGCGACGAGGGAAGCACGCCAATTCCCGCGCCGCCGCCGGCCAATGCGCCGATCGTGGCCGCCGCGCTCGGCACGCTGCGCGACACCGCGAAGTCCTCGGTGTTCTGGATCCTGTTCGCGACCTTCTTCGTCTGCGGCGCCTCGACCAACGGCCTGGTCCAGGTTCACCTGATCCCGATGTGCCTCGACTACGGCATCCCGCAGGTGCAGGCGGCAAGCCTGCTCGCCGCAATGGGGATCTTCGATTTCTTCGGCACCATCGTCTCGGGCTGGCTGTCGGACCGCTACGACAACCGCTATCTGCTGTTCTGGTATTACGGCCTGCGCGGGCTGTCGCTGCTGTTCCTGCCGTTCTCCGACTTCACATTCTACGGGCTGTCGCTGTTCGCGATGTTCTATGGCCTCGACTGGATCGCGACGGTGCCGCCGACGGTGCGCCTCACCGCGCAGCGCTTCGGCGCCGAGCGCGCCAATCTGGTATTCGGATGGATCTTCGCCGGCCACCAGCTCGGCGCAGGCGCCGCCGCGTTCGGCGCCGGACTGTCGCGCACGATCTATCAGAGCTACCTGCCGGCGTTCTTCATTGCCGGTGCGCTGTGCATCTTTGCCGCGCTGATCGCGCTGGCGATCGCGCGGCCGCAGCCGAAATCGGCGGCGGAGCCGAAGCCGGTCGCGGCCTGAGGCCGCTGCCTGCGCGACGTCCGCCGGTCAGTACGACAGGATGGTGCGCATCCCGAACACCACGCTGTCCTTGATCCGATGCGTTTGCGTCGGATCGTTGGGATCGACGGCGCCGCCGCCGGGATGGGCGATGTATTGAAACATCGGCTGCATGGTGAAATTCGGGTTCACGACGTGCTGGTAGGTGATCTCGAGGATCGCCTCGTAGTCGCGGATCGGATACGGCGTGCCCGTGAAGATCTGGGTGTCGCGGTCGAGCGCGCGTGCGGCGTCGGAAATCCTGGCATAGATCGCGGCGATGCCGAACCGATCGTCCGGATACGCCTCGCTGAAGCCGGTGAACAGGAAGCCGCCGTCGACATAGGTGCTGATCAGGTTGCGGTCCGACGGGCTGACCGAGGCGCGCATGAAGAACGCAACGCCCTTGTCAGCGTCCGGCCTGGCGCGCGCAAGCAGCTGCTCATAGACCATGAAGATGCCGTTGTCCCGCCGCAGCCATCGCGTGTCGCCGGAGCTGTCGGGATCGGCGAGCGAGAGCCCGTCGGCCGAGAAGCGCTGGTCGGCGAACGAGCCCATGTGATACCAGGCGCCGCCGGTGATGGTCGCCGGCAGCCTGCTCTCGCCGATCTCGAACTTGTATTTGAGCTGGCCGATCCACCATGGCGGATCGTTGACCCGGAAATTGAGCCCGTGGGCGTTCAATATCTGCGGGTCGTCCATGCCCTGCGGCGGCGAAGCCGAACCGTCGAACAAGGCCAGATAGGCGGTGATGCGGTCGGACAGATTGGCCTTGATCCGGATGCCGGGCACGGCAAGTGGCGGCGACGGTCCGCCGGCCGGCAGAATGGTGCCGACAATGCCGGGCCAGCCGAGCGCCGAATTGATGAAGATGTCGTCGTACTGGCTGTCGATGAACTCGACGTCCGAGCCCTGCTGGCCGACGCGCACCGAGAGTTTGCCGCCGAGCAGCTTCTGCTCGATCCAGAATTCATAGAGCCGCGTCGCCGGCAGCGACTCGACGCCGGACACCAGGAACAGGTTGCCGACATAGCTCCGCGACAGCCCGTCGCCGTGGATCTGGTATATGTTGGCGTGGAAGGTCGCACCGGTCCAGCCCATCACCTTCTCGAGGTCGATGGTGGTGCCGAGATCGAGACGGCCGGTATAGGCCGCGCCGTTGCTGACACCGCCGGAGACGTTGGAAAACCCCTCACCGATATAGGTCAGGCTGAACTGGTAGCCGGCCTCCTCGAGTGCAGCCCGCGTATCAGCAATCCGCTCGGCGATCGGCTTGTCTTCGGCATTCGCCGGCGCGCCGAGCGCAAGGGCCGCGGCCACCAACATCGCGCGGGAAAGAACTCTGCACATCGGGAATGCCGCGGTGCGCTCGCACTATTTGACGATGCCGAGCCGCCGCATCAGCAGATAAGCCAGCAGCGCCGACCCAATCAGAAGGCCGGCCGCGACCAAGAACCCGCTGTCGACGTCGGTCAACGGCAATCCCTTGGTGTTCATGCCGAAGATGCCGGTGACGAGCGTCGGCGGCAGCAGCATCATGGTGACGACGGACAAGGCGTGGAGATGCTTGTTGCTCTCCTCCTCGAGCTTGAAGCGCAGCTCCTCCTCGAGCAGGCGGCTGCGCTCGTGCAGTTCGACGATGTCGTGGTCGAGACCGTCGAGCCGCTGCGCGAGCTTGCCGGCCTGCAGCCGCAGCGCCGGGCTGAGATTGTCGGTGTTCTTCTGCTCGAGCCGGTGAAACAGCACGCGCAGGCCGGCGAGCTGGCGATGCAGGCGCACACAGGTGCGGCGCATCCGGCTCAGATTCTTGCGCAGCTCCGATCCGGTATCCTCGGCGAGCACCCGCTCCTCGATCGCATCGATATCGGTGCCGATCTTGTCCGTCATGCGGTCCATGGTGTCGGCGATCTCGTCGACGATCTTTTCCAATAGCGCCGCGACGCTGCCGACGCGATGGCCGCCCTCGAGCACGCGGCGCGTCGCATCGGCGGAGCACAGCGCCTGATGGCGGCCGCTGACCAGGAGGCGTTCGGTCATCGCAAAGCGGAGAAAGCCGGTCTCCCCGGTCGCGGCGTCGATATCCCGCACCAGATCGGAAAACACGCCGTAGACGCAATTGTCGACGACGTGGATCTGCTGGAAATTGTCATTCGACAGCAGCAGGTCCCGCGCGAGCTGCGGGATGTGCATGTTGGCAAGCCATGCCCGGGTGCGGACGTCGGTCAGGTTGAAGTGCAGCCACAGCCTTCCGTCATGGCTCGGCTCGATCGGCGCATCGATCGGAAGCGCCTCGGCACGGCCGTCGTGATGCAGGCGGAACGCCCAGACCAGACCGGGGACCGCCTCACGGGTCAGCAGCGACCCTGCCGGAGCGGGAGGTGGATCAGCCAGCATGGCCCGCCCCCAAGGCAATCGGTAACGCAACCGCGCGAAATGACATGTTCAAGACCTCGCCCACGCGCAACGCTGAGCAAGCGCGTCCCCTCGACGCAACATAGGAGGACGCGCCTGTTACAGTTTTATGTCAGCGACCGCCCTACTCGGCCGCAAGACCGGTCGGCGCCGCCGCTTCCGCGGCCTCCTTGTTGTAGTCGTGCACGACGCGGCCGAACGGCAGCGTCAGGTCGGCGAGGAAGTGATGCGCGCCGACGACACGCTTGACCGGGAAATCGGCGACCGGTGCATTGACGTGCGGCACCAAATGCAGCCGGCCGGGTCCGATCCAGGAGCCCTTGACGACGATGTCGGTCAGGTTGATCGCGACCAGCTGGCAGACCTCGAGATGGCCGTCGACGCCGGGGATCATCTTCAGATTAACTTGCGTCTTCGACAGCGTCGCGCGGGTGACGTCGCCATTGCCCGCCATGCTCTCGTGCTTGTAGCCCATCGTGCCCATCGCAACGAGCTGGCCGGCATATTCCAGCGTGCCGGTCAGCGTGTCCTTGACGATCTCGAGCTTCGGATGAGCGTACTTCTTCGGAAAGCCCCAGATCTCGCGGCCGGCCGCGATCGGCGGATCATCGTCGAGATACATCTGGCAGACGAAGTTGACCTCCTCGCCATGCAGGCGCGCGGGGATCACGAGGCCGGACTCGGTGTAGCTGCCGAAGCCGGAGCTGTCGGGCATCTTGATCCATTCGTAATGCACGATCGCCTGCTCGATCGGCTCCAGTGGCTCGGGCAGGCCGGCGCGGATCAACTCCGGATCGGTCTCATAGGTGATGACGAGGAATTCGCGATCGATGAAGCGATACGGACCGGCGGGATAGCTCGGGCCGGCGGCCGGCATCGACGGAAGCTTGAGCAGATCTTCCCTGCGCATCGCAAATAACCTCGTGTTTGAAAAGTTTGCGCGAAAGCTAGCGGCCGAGATTGACAGCGATGTGAGGAATTTCCGTCAGGTACATGACCGCGGTTGCGCTTGCGTGACTCGCGTTTCGTTGATGAGGCCAATGCTAACCATGCAGGCGGGCATGCCGGATGCGCCGAGCGCGGGCGTTGCATTTGTCATCACGGCGTCATCGGCGCGCTGAATTCTCGCCGCAAATTCTGGAGTGTCTGATATGGACGCGCGAACGCCGCATTTCGACGATATCGATCACGCGACACCGGGCTGGCGTCCGGAAGGCTGCGATCGCGTGGCTCTGGTCCTGCAGGGCGGCGGCGCGCTCGGTGCCTATCAGGCTGGCGTCTATCAGGCGCTCCATGAATCCAACATCGAGCCCGATTGGGTGTGCGGCGTCTCGATCGGCGCAATCAACTCGGCTATCATCGCCGGCAATCCGCCCGAAAAGCGGCTCGAGCGGCTGCACACGTTCTGGGATCGCATCACCAGCCGCAAGATCTGGCACTACACGCCGGACGGCGACGTCTTCCGCAAGGCCCGCAACCTCACCAGCTCATGGCTGACGACGACGCTCGGACAACCCGGCTTCTTCACCCCGCATCAGAGCAATCCGTGGTTCAGCCCGGCCGGCGCGCGCACCGCCACCAGCTACTACGACACCACGCCGCTGCGCGAGTCGTTGCTTGAGTTGGTCGATTTCGACCGCATCAATTCCAAGAAGATACGCTTCGCGGTCGGCGCAGTGAACGTGCTCTCCGGCAACTTCATCTATTTCGACAATGCCCATGACGAGATCATCCCCGAGCACATCATGGCGAGCGGCGCGCTGCCCCCGGCGCTGCCGATGGTGAAGGTCGGTACCGATCATTTCTGGGACGGCGGCATCGTGTCCAACACGCCGCTGCAGCATCTGCTCGACCAGGAAGACAACATGAATTCGCTGGTGTTCCAGGTCGACCTATTCTCGGCGCGCGGCGCGCTGCCGCGCGACATCCAGGACGTGATGGCCCGGCACAAGGACATCATGTATTCGTCGCGCACCCGCTACAACACCGACGTCTATCGCAAGACCTACAATCTGCGCACCGCCCTGCACAACGCGCTGGGAAAAATCCCCGACGGTCAGCTCTCGGACGAGGAGCGCCAGCTCAAGAAGGCAAACGCCCGGCTGCCGGGCATCACGTTGTTGCAGCTGATCTATCAGCAGAAGGCCTATGAGGGCGACGCCAAGGACCACGAATTCTCCGGCACCTCGATGCGCGAGCATTGGGTGAGCGGGCACGAGGACACCAAGCGCTCGCTGAAGCGGCGCGAATGGATCAAGATGCCCGAGAACGGCATGGGCATCGTGATCCACGACGTGCATCGGGAGAGTGAATAAGACATGTCGTTCCGGGGCATGCGAAGCATGAACCCGGAACCTCGAGATTCCGGGTTCGGTCCTGCGGACCGCCCCGGAATGACGGCGTGAAAGCCTTACGGCCGCGTCGACATGTTGCTCGGCGGCCCGGCCTTGCGGATCGGTTCGGCGAGACGCGCGAACTCGCAGAGCACCGAACGCGTCTTGCGCGGATCGATCACCTCCTCGACCCAGAACTTCTCGGCCGAGCGGAACGGCGAGCGCAGCTTGTTGAGGCGATCCTCGATCTCGCGCAGCTTGGCCGCGGGATCGGCGGCCGCATCGATCTCGGCGCGATAGGCCGCCTCGATGCCACCCTCCAGCGGTAGCGAGCCCCAATATGCCGACGGCCACGCGTAACGCATCGAGAAGCGGTTGGCCGGCTGATGCACCACGCCGGCGACGCCGAAGGCGTTGCGGATGATGATGGTGCACCACGGCACCGTGCTCTGGTTGACCGCCGCCATCGCCCGCACGCCATGGCGGATGGTCGCTGTCTTCTCCGCCTCGAGCCCGATCATGAAGCCCGGGCAATCCATCAGGTAGACCACCGGCAGATGGAAGGTCTCGGCGAAGTCGACCCAGCGCACCACCTTCTGGCAGGCGTCCGCGGTCCACGAGCCGCCATAGTGGAACGGATCACTGGCGAGCAGCAGCACCGCCCTGCCCTCGATCCGCGCCAATCCGGTGATGATCGGGCGGCCGAAATTGGTGCCGACCTCGAAGAACGAGCCCTTGTCGACGACGGCATCGATGATCGGCCGCATCTTGTAGACCTGCCGGCGGTTGCGCGGCACGGCCTTGAGCAGCGATTCCTCGGCACGCTCCGGATCGTCGGTGCAGGGAATGGTCGGCGGCAGGTCGTAGACCGACGGCGGCAGATAGGACAGGAAGCGCCGCGCGTAGTCGAACGCCTCCTCTTCGGTCTCGACGGCCTGATCGATCGCGCCGGCGCGGGTCTGGATGTCGGCGCCGCCGAGCTCCTGCTTGGTCAGATCCTGCCCCAGGCGCTTCACCACCGGCGGGCCGGCGACGAACATCGCGGAGCTCTTGGTCATGACAGAGTAATGCGTGGCGGCGAGCCGCGCGGCACCGAGGCCCGCGACCGAGCCGAGCCCGAGACCGACCACCGGCACGCGGGCCAAATTGGCGGTCGTGTACCAGTACCAGCGCGTGCCGCCGACGCCGCCGGGCAGATTGGCCGCGCCCCTGGTCTCGATCGTCTTCACCGAGCCGCCGCCGCCGGAGCCCTCGATCACGCGAACGATCGGCAGGCGGAAGTCGTGCGCCATCTCCTCCGCCATGAGCGGCTTGGCGGAAATCGATGCATCCGCCGAGCCGCCGCGCACGGTGAAGTCGTCTCCGACCACGACCACGGTGCGGCCGTCGACCCTGGCGCGGCCGAACACGCAGTTCGCCGGCGTCAGGCGCTTGAGTTCGTTGCTCTCGTCATATTCGGCGATGCCGGAGATGGCACCGACCTCGTGAAAGCTGTTCTGGTCGACGAGCTTGTCGATGCGCTCACGAACCGTGAGCCGGCCCTGGTCGCGTTGCCGCTTGACCTTGTCAACGCCTCCCATCTCCCGCGCGAACGCTTCGCGGCGGGCGAGGTCGTCGAGTTCCGGCTTCCAGTTCATTCACTGCTCCCGTCTTGATGATTTTGTTGTTGTTATGGGCGGTCACCGGAAGCGACTTGCGTTCGATCCGATTGCTGAAGATGTCGCCGTCGGCGCCTTCGAGCAGGCTGCCGAGTGCGGCCGCGAGCTCGACCATTTGCGGCGCCACCTCGCGATGCAGCCGCGCCTCGTCATACATCGCCGAGAGCAGGCCGATCGTGGTGACCACATAGGTCTGGTACTGCGGCGACCACAGCGGCACCGCGACGCCGTTGATGTGCGGGCTCCACAGGCCGCAGGCGACGACGTAGCCGTGCTCCTGCAAATGCCGGCGGTTGGCCTCGATGCGCGGCGTCAGCATCTTGGCGCTGTCGGGCAACTCGCCTTCCATCTCCGCGATCAGCGCGTCGCCGACCGCGGGATCGAGCGCGGCCGTGTAGGCGTGGCCGGCCGCGGTGGTCGCCATCGAGATCCGGCTGCCGGTGGCCTCATGCAGGCCGAGCGCGTTCGCCGCGCGGGCGAACTCCAGATAGACCAGGTGAAAGCGGTCGGGGATGACGAAGCCCACCGTGCCGGGCAACTGATCGGCGACATCCTGCAGGCGCAGCCGGATCAGATTGCGCAGCTGCAGCCCCTTCATCATCGTGGTGCTCATCGCGACCGCGCTCGGGCCGATGCGATATTTCTGGTCGCGCGGCAGATAGACGAGCTGTCCCATCCGCGTCAGCGTGTGCGTCAGCCGCGACACCGTCGAACGCGGCAAACCGCAGCGGTTCGAGATCTCGAGATTGCCGAGCCGGGCCTCGTGTCCCTCGAAGCACCGCAACACGTCGAAGGCGCGCGACACCACCTGGATGACATCGCCATCGCCTGTCTCGCTGGCGAGCATTCCCTGCCTGCTAAGCCGTTCCGAGCGCCTTCCCATTTGCTTGGCTCCATTCCGTCCTGCGGAATAAAATTCCACTTGCAGAAGAAGCTACCTCAGGCAATCTGCCGCCACAACAAAAAGCCGTTCGCCGGATGAAATTTCCGCAAGACGGTATCGGAGAGTGGAATGCCAGATATCAAGGTTGTGACCGAAGTTGCCGGGCGCGTTTGCGCGCTTCCTGTCGAGACCGGCAGCAGCATCGGCGATGGCGACGAGATTGCGTTCGTCGAAGCGATGAAGATGGAAATACCGGTCACGTCGACTGCAGCAGGCAAAATCAAGTCGATTCTGGTCAAGATCGACGATGTCATCGCCGAAGGCCAGGCGGTCGCGATCGTCGAGACCTGAGATCCCGTCCTTCCAGTCCAGCCGCGACAATCTGTCCGGTGATGCAGCTGCCGAAATCGCCGGCTTGCGCCGGAGGTAGCGTTGCCATCGCCGGATCACGATGCAATCATCCCGCCCGGAAAAGTTTCGCACAGCGAAACAAAGGGAGGAATTATGATCCATCGGCTGATGGCGCTCGCGCCTGCCGCACTTGCCGGCATTTCGATCTTCGCTGCCCTGCCCGCCTCGGCCGAGGACATCAAGCTGCCGCCGACCATGGCGGTGACCGCCTACGACACCGGCGCCGCCGGCTTCAACATCGCGGTCGGCGTCGGCAAGATGATGAAGGACAAATACGGCACCGACGTCCGCGTGCTGCCGGCCGGCAATGACGTCGCGCGGCTCGCGCCCCTGCGCGCCAAGCGCGCGGTCTCCTCGGCGATGGGATCGGGTACCTATTTCGCACAGGAAGGCGTGTTCGAGTTCGGCGCCAAGGAGTGGGGCCCGCAGCCGCTGCAGCTCATGCTGTCGTCGGTCGACTGCAATTGCGGCGCGCTCGGCGTGGCGGCCGATGCCGGCGTCAAGGAAATGAAAGACCTTCGCGGCAAGCGCGTCGGCTTCGTGGTCGGCTCGCCGGCGCTGAACCAGAACTCGCTCGCGATGCTCGCGTTCGGCGGCCTCACCCAGAAGGATGTCAAGATCGTCGAGTTCGCAAGCTACGGCGCGATGTGGAAAGGCCTGATCAACAACGACACCGATGCCGCCTTCGGCACCACGATCACCGGCCCCGCCAAGGAAGCCGAGACCTCGCCGCGCGGCCTGATGTGGCCGCCGCTGCCCGCCGACGACAAGGAAGGCTGGGCACGGGTGAAAAAGGTCGGCTCGTTCTTCTTCCCACAAACCGCAACCTGCGGCGCCGGCATCTCGCCGGACAAGCCGATTCAGCTCGGCAATTACCCCTACCCGATCTTCGTCGCCTATGCTGCGCAGCCGGTCGACCAGATCTATGCGATCACCAAGGCGATGATCGTCAACTACGACGCCTACAAGGATTCGGCGCCCGGCGCCGCCGGGCTCGGCGCCGACCGGCAGACCAAGAACTGGGTCGTTCCCGTGCATCCCGGCGCGGTGAAGGCGCTCAAGGAAACCGGCCACTGGAGCGACGAGCAGGAGGCGCACAACAACGCTCTTTACAAGCGCCAGGAGGTGCTGGCCGCCGCCTGGACGGATTACGGCAAGTCGAACCCACCGTCGGACGACAAGGCCTTCCTCGATGGCTGGATGAAGGCACGCGCTGCGGCGCTTGCGAAAGCCAATATGCCCAATGGCTTTGAGTGAGACCCGCCAACGCGCGATGAGATCGGGTTAGTCGTCATCGCGCTTCCGCCCGTTTGAGCATGGCGCTTCCGGAAAACCGCTTCGCACTTTTCCGGATCATGCTCTAGGTTATGGGCAAAACGGACAACATTGGGGGATGCGTAATGCCCGAGAACGCCGCGGCTGCGCCTGCGAAAAGAATCGAATTTGAAGATCCGCATGCCGGTCTCGACAATCTGCAGGAGGCCGAGGTCACGCGCGTGCGCACCCTGCGCGGGGTGTGGCGCTGGGCGCTGGTGGTCGCAACCGCCGCAACCATCCTGCTCTGCATCAACCAGCAATTCTCGCTGCGCTTCTTCATCGATTATACCCAGCTCAACACCGAATATTTCTATCTCTTGATCGCGTTGATGCTGCCCTTCACGTTCCTGATCTTCCCCGGGACGGAGCGCGCGCCGCTGAACCGCATTCCCTGGTATGATCTCGCGCTTGCCGTCGCGACCTTCGCCGCCTCGATCTGGCTGATGCTCAACGTGCGCAAGGCGGCGCAATATGGCTGGGAGTCCGACGGCGCTCCCAGGAACGTCATCATTGCCGGCCTCGTGATGTGGGTGATGCTGATGGAGGCGCTGCGCCGGACCGGCGGCTGGAGCCTCCTGCTCAGCGTGCTGCCCTTCACCGTCTATCCGCTGTTCGCCGAGGCCAGCTGGCTCGGGCCGTTCAGGGGCTCGCAGCTCACGCTCGACCAGACCACCGCCTATCACGTGCTGTCCGGCGAGAGCCTGCTCGGCATTCCGATCCAGGCCTTCGCCGACACCGTGATCGGCTTCCTGGTGTTTGGCACCGCGCTGATGATGACCGGCGCCGGAAAATTCTTCATCAACCTCGCCTTCGCGCTGTGCGGCACGTTCCGCGGCGGCGCCGCCAAGGTCTGCATCTTCGCGTCCGGCCTGCTCGGCATGATGTCGGGCTCGATCGTCTCCAACGTGCTGACCGCCGGCACCATGACGATCCCGGTCATGAAGAAGAGCGGCTTCCGCGCCTCCTATGCCGGCGCGATCGAGGCCTGCGCCTCCACCGGCGCCGTGCTGGCGCCGCCGGTGATGGGCGCCACCGCGTTCGTGATCGCGCAGTTCCTCAATATCAGCTACGCGGAGGTCGCGGTGGCCGCGATCGTCCCTGCGGCGCTCTACTATGTCGGCCTGTTCATGCAGGTCGATTCCTACGCCGCGCGCCACGGGCTGAAGGGCATTCCGCGCGCCGAGCTGCCGCGCGTGATGGATACGATCAAGGACGGCTGGTACTACGTCTTCGTGATCGCGCTCCTGATCGTGATGCTGCTGTATTTCAAGCGCGAAAGCCACGCGCCGTTCTACGCCACCGCGCTGCTGCTGGTGCTGAACCAGATCTTCTCCAAGGAGAGCCGCTGGACGCTCGGGACGATCGGAAAATTTCTCGAGGTCAATGGCCGTACCTTCGTCGAGCTGGTCGGCATCCTCGCCGGTTGCGGTCTCCTGATCGGGGCGTTCTCGATGACCGGCGTGGTCTCGAGCCTCGCCAACGATCTGTTGACGCTTGCGGGCGACAACGCGTTCCTGCTGCTCGTGATGTGCGCCTTCACCAGCCTGATCCTCGGCCTCGGGCTGACCACCACCGCCTGCTACATCTTCCTCGCCATCCTGGTCGCGCCCGCGCTGGAGAAGCTCGGGCTGAACCGGATGGCGGTGCACATGTTCATCTTCTATTGGGGCATGCTGTCGTCGATCACGCCGCCGGTGGCGATCGCCTCCTTCGCCGCCGCCGGCATCGCCGGCTCGCCCGCGATGAAGACCGGGTGGGAATCGATGTGGGTCGGCAGCATCATCTATTTCATCCCCTTCTTCTTCGTGCTGAACCCGGCATTGGTGATGCAGGGCCCGAGCCCCTATCTCGCCGGCCTCGGCCTGATGGCGCTCGCGGCGTGCGGCACCCTGTTCATCTGCGGCGGCATCCAGGGCTATCAGGCCTTCGTCGGCGACCTCCGCGGCGCCGGTGCCCTGGAATGGCCGCTCCGGGTGCTGCTGGTGATCGGCGGCTTCGTGCTCGCGACGCCTGGCGGCGGCATCAACCCGCTGTCGCAGCTGCAGGTATCGCTGCTGGGGGTCGCGATCCTCGCCCCGACGGTGCTGATCGCGTTGCTGCTGGTCCGCCGTCAGGCGCTGGTTCCGAACCAGTTGCGCGCGCCCTGATTGCGATGCACAACAGGAGGCGATGAAACGATCGCCTCCTCCCGTCACCGCCACCACCACGGCCTGGTCCAGCTCGAAGCCGCCGCTGCTGCGGTTTCTGCACACTTGTTACGCAGACTTCCTGCCGGAGGCAGCTGGCGCGGTGGCCGACTACATCCCCGAGCTCGGCAAGGCCGACCCTGCCCATTTCGGCATCAGCCTGGCGACGCTCGACGGCCACGTCTACGAGGTCGGCGACACCAAGGTGCCGTTCACCATCCAGTCGATGTCGAAGCCGTTCGTGTTCGCGCTGGCGCTGGACACGCTGGGCGCCGAACGGGTGGAAAGCGTGATCGGCGTCGAACCGTCCGGCGACCCCTTCAACTCGATCCGGCTCAATGCCGAGAACCATCCGTTCAATGCGATGGTCAATGCCGGCGCGATCGCCTGCTCCGGTCTGCTCCACGCCGACAAGGGCGACGGCGCGTTCGAGTTCATCCGCCAGGCACTCGGCCGCTTCGCCGGGCGTGAGCTCGATGTCGACGAGGCGGTCTACGCCTCCGAGAGCGCCACCGGCGACCGCAACCGGGCGATCGGTTATCTCCTGCGCACCAACAGCGTGATCACCGAGAATGTGCCCGCGGTGCTCGACGTCTATTTCCGGCAATGCTCCATCCTGGTCACCGCGCGCGACACCGCCGTGATGGCGGCGACGCTCGCCAATCGCGGCATCAATCCGCTGACCGAGGAGCAAGTCGTGACGCCCTACGCGATCGCGCGCACGCTGTCGGTGATGACCTCGTCGGGCATGTACGACTATGCCGGCGAATGGATCTACCGCGTCGGCATTCCCGCCAAGAGCGGGGTCGGCGGCGGCATTCTGGCGGCACTGCCGGCGCGGCTCGGGCTCGGCAGCTATTCGCCGAAGCTCGACAAGCACGGCAACAGCGTGCGCGGCATCAAGGTGTGCGAGACGTTGTCGGCGCATTACGACCTGCATATGCTGAACCGCAGCGACGACGCGCGCCACAGCATCATCGCCGACTACAATATCGGCAAGAACCCGTCGCGGCGGGTGCGCCGGCCGCAGGAGCAGGAGATCCTGGCAAGGCACTTCCAGGAAGTTCGCGTGATCGAGCTGGTCGGCACCCTGTCGCTCTCCAATGTCGACTATGTCTCGCGCCGCCTCGCCGGCAGCCCGCGGCCGGAATTCGTGATCTTCGACCTGCGCCGCGTCACCGCGACGACCCGCGCCGGCGCAAGGCTGGTGGCCGAGGCCTTCCAGGAGCTCGCCGAGCTCGGCGTCACCGTGATCCTGTCCGGCATCAAGCGCACCTCGCGCGAATGGGCCACGATCAGCGAGTGGACCAGGCGGCTCGGCAATATCAGGGATTTCTATCTGCTCGACACCGCGATCGAGTGGGCCGAGGACCAGATCGTCTACCGCTATGGCGGCTCGATCGACTTCCTCGAGACCACGGAGCTTGCCGAGCAGCCGCTGCTCGCCGGATTGAGCGAAGCCGAGATCGCCGATCTCACCGCGCTCTGCACGGTCCGGACCTACCAGCAGAATGAAAAGGTCATCGCCGCGGGCGGTGAGGCCACCTCGCTGTTCTTCCTGCGCAGCGGCGTGGTCCACGTCACCCTGCCGGACGGCATCCGGCTCGCGACGCTGACTGCCGGCATGGCTTTCGGCGAGATGGCGCTCCTGGAGCCGACACGCTCCGCGGACGTGCTCGCTGACATGTCGGCGACCGCCTATGAGGTCGCGATCAGGGATTTCGAACGCTTCCGCGAGCAGCACCCGCGCGCCGGCGAGCGGATCATGCGCAACCTCGCGCAGATCCTCGCCGATCGGCTGATCGTGGCGAATGCTAAGGTCGATCTGCTGACGTCGGGCTAATTCTTCACCCTCTCCCCGCCCTTCGCGGGGAGAGGGTTGGGTGAGGGGCTGCATCCGCAAAATAACTTCGAGTCAGACTCGCGGAGATTCCCCCTCACCCGGACCGCATTCCGCTTCGCTGCATGCGCTCCGGCCTCTCCCCGCAGGCGGGGCGAGGCGAAGGACTCCGCGACGCGATCCGCTCAGCTCACCACTTCCGTCACCGGCTGCATGTCGATTTCGAACGTCTCGAGGAATTTCGACGTCATGATGTAGAAGCCGACCGAGAGCTGCAGCTCGATCAGCGCGGCCGGCGTCAGCTTCGCCGCGATCGTCTTGAAGGTCGCGTCGGTCGGCTTCTTCAGCTTGACGATCTCGTCGGTGAAGGCGAGCGCCGCGCGCTGCACCTCGTTGAAGCAGGTCGCGGACTGCCAATCCTCGAGCGCGGCGTTCTGCTCGTCGGTGACGCCGACATTCTTGCCGATCCGCTTGTGCGCGACGATCTCGTAGGGCGCCTCGCAGAGAATGCCGGTGCGCGTGATTGCCAGCTCGCGCACGACGGGATCGAGCTCGCCCTTGTGGCGGATCGCGCCGCCGAGCCGGCAATACTGCTCAAAGTAGCTTGGCGAATGCGCCATCATGCGAAAGATGTTGGCGTTGCGGTTCTTGTCGAGGATCTCGCGGGTCCGCGGGTTTGCCTTCGCGGGATCGGAGTAGTCGATACGGGCCATTTCCTAACCTTGATCTTGCTGTCGTTTCTGTCGGGTTCCGAAACACTAGAGCCTTTTCCGTTCCGATGAAATCGGAACGGGGCTCTAGATCCTTGTTTTGACGCGTTTTCTTCACGCGAACCGGTATCCACTTCGCTCAAAAACGCTCCGTACGGGCCGCTGTCGCAGGAGCAACACGCGCGAGTCAAATTGCCGCCGCATTCCCAGACAACGCTGTCACAGTCGATATTCGCTGAGTGGGGACTCGTCAAAAGCGAATACTCGACGCGGGGTGTTCCGAGTAAAAAATCCGGCCGTCTTGCGCGCAGTTTGCGCAACGATGAGTCACGCCCAAGTCTAGGGGAAACGCATGAAGGAAGCCACCAAGAGGGCGGCCTCGGAAGCGCTTGCGCAAATGCTGGCGGTGACGGCGATGCTCGTCATCGCCAGCGTCATCTTTTATTGGCACTAGTATCCGCAAACTATGAGGGGCAAGAGCGAACCTGTTCAGCCTGGTCTCGCGTTCTGACTGGATCGTTCAGCCCCTCATTTCGTCTTTGAGAAATACGGAACCAACCTCCCCGCGAATTGCGTGAAGCGCGCCGCGACCTTGTCACCGATGGCGAGGTCGTTGTCGCCATGGGCCATCATGCGAAAGCCCTCGTCGGCATCGACAAGCACGATATTGTACGGCACATGCGCCCGCGTCTCCGGCGTCGCCGCGCGGCAGACCAGCGAGGTCGCATATACTGTCCCTGCCCCGCTCGCGCGACGCTCGGCAAGATCCGGCGAACCGCATGCAGCGCAAAAGCTGCGGCGGAAATATTGCCGCGCGCCGCAGCCGTTGCAGGTCTGGTAGACGATGGCTTCAGTGCCCTTGGTCCAGTCCACGATCCGTCCGCTCATCGCACGCGCTCCAGGAACATGCTGACATGTGACGACAGCACCCCGCCATCGCCGTGCAGCAGCGCCACCGAGGCGTCGCGCACCTGACGATTTTCGGCGCGCCCGGTCATCTGCAGATGGGTCTCGACCAGATGCGCCATCGCGCCGCCGACGCCGCAATGGCCGTAGCTGAGCAGGCCGCCATGGGTGTTGAGCGGCATCTCGCCATCCTGATTGAAATAGCCGGCACGCACCCGCGCCGCCGCCTCACCGCGCCCGGCAAGGCCGAGATCCTCCAGCAGCATCGCGAGCGTGATCGTGAAGCTGTCGTAGACCGCGGCGTAGCGCACGTCCGAGATCGCGACGCCCGCCGCCTGCTTCGCTTTCGCGATCGAAATCTCGGCGCCGAGTTCGCTCAGCGCAGGCGCGGCGGTGACATGCTGATGGGTGTGCGCCTGGGCGCAGCCGCGGACACGGACCCGCCGCTCGCCGGCCGGCTCGCGGCTGATCACGCAGGCCGCGCCGCCGTCCGACACCGGGCAGCAGTCGAGCAATTTGAGCGGCATCGCCACGGGCTTGGCGGCCATCACGTCGGCAACCGTGATCGGCTCGTGGAATTGCGCGCCGGGATGCGTCAGCGCGTGCTTGCGCATCAGCACCGCGAACTCGGCAAGGTCTTCCTGCGTGAGGCCGTATTCATGCATGTAGCGCGTCGCGACCAGGCCGTAATAGGCCGGGATCGTCGGCCCCAGCGTCACCTCGTAATCGGGATGCCCGACCTGGGCCAGCGCCTGGATCGAGGCGTCGCGGCTCTGCCCGGTCAGCCGGTTCTCGCCGCCGACCACCAGCACATGTTTTGCAACACCGGCGTCGACCAGGTGATGCGCCAGCATGGTCATCGCAAGCCCGGTGGCGCCGCCGACCTGCACGGCGTGCGCGTAAGACGGGCGAATGCCGAAGTGCTCGGCGAATACCGTGGCCAGCATGATATGCGGCGAGACCGTGGAGTAGCCGCAGAGGATGCCGTCGATGTCGGAGCGCTTCAGCCCGGCATCCGAGATCGCAAGCCCGGCCGCCTTGCTCATCAGGTCGAGCGAGGACAGGCCCTCATGCTTGCCGTAGGACGTGAGGCCGACGCCGGTGACGAAGCTCATCGTGTCTCTACCTTCTCCATCGTCATTCCGGGATGGTCCGAAGGACCAGACCCGGAATCTCGAGATTCCGGGCTCGATGCTTCGCATCGCCCCGGAATGACGCCGTGGGAGCTTCCTATCATCAATACGACTTCGGAAGGCCGAGCACCTTCTCGCCGATGAAGCTGAGGATCAGCTGCGGACTGATCGGCGCGATGCGCGGGATCAGCGATTCCCGCAAGTAACGCTCGACGTGATACTCCTTGGCGTAGCCGAAGCCGCCATGGGTCATCACCGCCTGCTCGCAGGCGCGGAAGCCGGCTTCCGCCGCGAGATATTTTGCGGAGTTGGCCGCGGGGCCGCAGGGCAGGTTCTGGTCATACTGCCAGCCGGCGCGCAGCACCATCAGCCAGGCAGCCTCCAGTTCCATCCAGCACTTCGCCAGAGGATGCTGAATCGCCTGGTTCATGCCGATCGGCCGATTGAACACGATGCGGCCCTTGGCGTATTCCGACGCCCGCTTCAGCGCGATCTGGCCGAGGCCGACGGCTTCGGCCGCGATCAGGATACGTTCCGGATTCATGCCGTGCAGGATGTATTCGAAGCCGCGGCCTTCCTCGCCGATGCGGTCTTCGACCGGGATCTCGAAATTCTCGAAGAACAGCTCGTTGGAATCGACCGGCTTGCGGCCCATCTTCTCGATCTCGTGCACGGTGACGCGCTTGCGGTCGAAATCGGTGTAGAACAGGCTGAGGCCATGGGTCGGGCTGCGCACTTCCTCCAGCGGCGTGGTGCGCGCGAGCAGCAGGATCTTGTTGGCGACCTGCGCGGTCGAGATCCACACCTTCTGGCCGTTGACGATGTATTTGTCGCCCTGCCGCACCGCGCGGGTCTTGAGCTGCGTGGTGTTGAGGCCGGTGTTGGGCTCGGTCACCGCGAAGCAGGACTTGTCGCGACCGTCGATGATCGGCGGCAACATGCGCTGGCACTGCTCCCTGGTGCCGAACACCACCACCGGATTGAGCCCGAACACGTTCATATGCACCGCGGACGCGCCGGACATGCCGGCGCCGGATTCGGAGATGGTGCGCATCATGATCGCGGCATCGGTGATGCCGAGCCCGGAGCCGCCATACTCCTCGGGGATGCAGATGCCGAGCCAGCCCGCATCGGCCAGCGCGCGGTGGAAGTCGGCCGGATAGCCGCCCTCCTTGTCCTTCTTCAGCCAGTAGGCCTCGTCGAAGCGCGAGCAGATCTTGGCGACGGCATCGCGGATCGATTCCTGGTTGGCGGAGAGTGCGAAATCCATCTGTCGTGCTCCTATGCCTGCACCGCTTTGGCCGCGCCGTCGCGCACCATCGCCGCGATCTCCTCGGTGGAGAAACCTGCCTCCTGCAAAATCTCCGCGCTGTGCTCGCCGAGCCGCGGCGCCAGCCGGCTCGGCTCGACCTTGGTCTCCGACCACCGCGCCGACGGCGTCATGCTGCGGATCCGGCCCTCGGTCGGGTGATCGACCACGGGGAAGACGCCGGTCGCGACCATATGAGGGTCCTCCAGCAGGCTTTCGAGATCGTGCATCGGCATCACCGGCACGTCGGCCTTTTCGAGGATCTCGTTCCACTCGGCCGTCGTCTTGGTCTGCAGGATGCGCGCGAGCTCGGCGTAGACGACATCGATATTGGTGGCGCGGCCGGCGAAGGTCGCGAATTTCGGATCGCTGCGCAGATCGTCGCGGCCGGTCGCCTTGAAGAAATTTTCCCACTGCTTGTCGTTGTAGACGATCACGCAGATATAGCCGTCGAGCGTCTTGTAAGGCCGCCGGTCCGGCGACAGATGCCGCGCATAGCCGCCCTTGTCGAGTGGCGGGTCGTAGGTCAGGCCGCCCATGTGATCGCCCATGACGAAGCCGGCCATGGTCTCGAACATAGGAATGTCGACGCGCTGGCCCTGCCCGGTACGGTCGCGATGCACGAGGCTCGCACAGATCGCGCCGACCGCGGTGAGGCCGACGATGCGATCGACCAGCGCATTCGGTACGTAGCGCGGCACGCCGTCCGAGGTTTGCGCCATCAGCGCCGGCAGCGCGGTCGCGCCCTGGATCAGATCGTCATAGGCGGGCTTGGCGGCATAAGGTCCCTCCTGGCCGAAGCCGAACACGCCGGCGTAGATCAGCCGAGGGTTGACCTTGGAAACGACGTCATAGCCGAGCTGCAGCCGCGCCATCGCCTGCGGCCGCACATTGTAGACCAGCACGTCGGCCTTCGCGATCAGCCGCAGCACCGCCTCGCGCCCCGCCGGCTTCTTCAGATCGAGGCAGACCGAGCGCTTGCTGCGGTTGGTGTTGAGGAACACCGGTCCCATGCCGGGATGCCGCGTCGGACCGATCTGCCGCGTCACGTCGCCATCGGGCGATTCCACCTTGATGACGTCGGCGCCGTAATCGCCCAGCATCTGGGTGGCGTAGGGTCCCATCAGCACGGTCGTCATGTCGACGACCTTGATACCCTGCAGTGGTCCCATCGTCCTGTTCGCTCCCGGATGTCGTGGTTATGGAGCTAGTAACGGGAGCTTTTCAAAGAGATCAAGCTGCGCCGGGCGTATGGGCGTATGCATGGCTGCGGCCGGGCCGCTTCCGTGCGGCGGAACGCAAGGTGGGCAAAACGAAGTGGATTCACCGCCGCCCTTATGCCGGCTACTGCCCCGTCATCACCTCGCGCGCCTTCAGGAGCTTTTCCAGTTCCGCATTCTGCTGCTCGAGCCGCTCGGCGATGCGCTCCTCGACTTCGGCGCCGGCTGCGCCTGCGGCCTGCTCGATCAGCTGCCTGATATTGTCCCGGAGGATCGCGATGCGATCGTTCACTTCCGACAGCGACAGAGACGTCTCGATTCCCATGGTCCGTTCTCCCGGTGACAAGCACAGGCAGCTTAGCGCGGCGGGAGGCGGCGGCCTATCCCTTAACCGCTTTAGCGACCCCAATCCCTACTGTGCATGGGGTTGTTTTCGATGTTTTCGATTCAACCCAGCCTCGCCGCGATTTAGCCCATGCCTTTGGCCAGCATCTCCCGCAGCGCGGTCTTCAGCACTTTGCCATAATTGTTCTTCGGCAGTGCACCGAGATAGACATAGCGCTTGGGCCGCTTGAAGCGGGCGATCGAGGCAAGGCAATGCGCGTCGAGCTTGCCGTCGTCGGCGGCGGCGCCGTCCGCGAGCACGACGCAGGCGACAACGATCTCGCCCCACTTCGGATCCGGCACGCCGATGGCCGAGACCTCGCGGACATCGGGATGGGTCAGCAGGGCTTCCTCGACCTCGCGCGGATAGATGTTGGTGCCGCCGGAGATGATTACGTCCTTGGAGCGGTCCGACAGCGTGAGGAAGCCGTCGGCATCGAGCCGGCCGACATCGCCGGTGCGCAGCCAGCCGTCCTTCAATGTCTCGGCGTTGGCCTTCGGATTGTTCCAGTAGCCGAGCATCACGGTCGCGCCCTTGACCTCGATCTCGCCGGTCTCCCCGGCAGGCAGCGGGTTGCCGTCCTTGTCGGTGATGCGCACGGTGACGACGCTCTGCGCCAGCCCGACCGAAGCCAGCCGTTCGAGATAGCGCGGATGATCGCTTCGGGCGTGCCAGCCGCGCGACAGCGCCGTGATGGTCATCGGCGACTCGCCCTGGCCGTAGATCTGCACGAAGCGCTGGCCCATCGTCGCCATCGCATCGGTGATGTCGGCCGTGTACATCGGACCGCCGCCATAGACGATGGTGCGCAGCCCCTCGCCGTTCTCGCCGCGCTTCTTCGCGGCATCGACCAGGCGGCGCACCATCGTCGGGGCCGCGAACATCACGACATTGTCGAGCTGGCGGCCGAGGTTGAGCACCTCATCCGGATCGAAGCCGCCGGACTCCGGCACGACGTGGCGACCGCCCATCCGGACGTGCGGGAAATTGTAGAGGCCGGCGCCATGCGAGATCGGCGCGGCATAGAGCGAGGCATCCTGCGGCGTCGCCGGATCGACGTCGGCGAGATAGCACAGCGACATCGCGACCAGATTGCCGTGGCTGAGCATCACGCCCTTGGGACGGCCGGTGGTGCCCGATGTGTAGAACAGCCAGGCGAGATCGTTGTCTTCGCGCGGCAGCGGCGCAGGTGGGCCCTCGCCGCTTCGCATCGTCTTGTAAGCGTCGCTGTCGACCGACAGCGTGGTCATGCCGGCGGGGCAGTCGTCCTTCGCCTCGTTCAACGCACCGATCGTATCATCGGAGACGAAAGCGAGCTTGGCACCGCCATTGCCGCAGATCCACGCCGCCTCGCGGCCGTGCAGCTTGGCGTTGATCGGGATCGCGGCGGCGCCGATCCACCAGATGCCGTAGAGGCATTCGAGATACTGCGTGCAGTTCGACGCAAACAGCGCGATGCGGTCGCCGGCGGCAATGCCGTGATCACGCGCCAGCGCCGCCCCGATCGAGGCGGCGCGGCGGGCAAAGGTGGCGTAGTCGGCGTCGAGATCGAAACCGGTCAGCAGCGCCGGCGCGTCGGGACGCGCCCGTGCCGTCGCCGCCAGCCATTCGGCAATGTTCAAGCTACTTCGCCGGCTCGAGGATCGAGACGTAGTTGGCGACTGCGGCGCCGCCCATGTTGAAGATGCCGCCGATCTGCGGGTTCTTGAGCTGCATGCCCTCGGGCGCCTGCCCCGTGAGCTGCATCGCGCTCATCACATGCATGGAGACGCCGGTGGCGCCGATCGGGTGACCCTTGGCCTTGAGGCCGCCGGACGGATTGACCGGCAGCTTGCCGTCCTTCTGGGTCAAGCCTTCCATGATCGCGCGCGCGCCCTGTCCCTTCGGCGTCAGGCCCATCGCTTCATATTCGATCAGTTCGGCGACGGTGAAGCAGTCATGGGTCTCGACGAAGGACAGATCGGAGAGCTGCAAGCCGGCCTTCTGCAGCGCACGCTGCCAGGCGGTGGTGCAGCCTTCGAACTGCAGGATGTCGCGCTTGGACATCGGCAGGAAATCCTGCGCATGCGCGGTGGCGCGGATGTTCACCGCCTTGCCCATGGTCTTGGCGGTCTCGGCGTCGGTCAGCACCAGCGCGGCGGCGCCGTCCGAGACCAGCGAGCAGTCGGTACGCTTCAAGGGACCGGCGACGAACGGGTTCTTGTCGCTCTCGGCGCGGCAGAACTCGAAGCCGAAATCCTTGCGCATCTGCGCATAGGGATTGGCGACGCCGTTCTTGTGGTTCTTGGCGGCGATCATCGCCAGCGCATCCGACTGGTCGCCGTATTTCTGGAAATAGGCCTGCGCAATCTTGCCGAATACGCCGGCGAAGCCGCCGACCGTGTCGCCGTCCTCGGGCAGATACGACGCCTTGAGCAGGTTCTTGCCGATCTCCGGGCCCGGAGTCCTCGTCATCTGCTCGACGCCGACCACCAGCACGATCTTCGCAGCGCCCGCCTCGATGGCGCGGATGCCCTGATGCACGGCGGCCGATCCGGTGGCGCAGGCATTCTCGACCCGGGTGGTCGGCTTGAAGCGCAGCGCCGGATTGGCCTGCAGCACCAGCGAGGCCGTAAAATCCTGGGGCGAGAAGCCGGCGTTGAAATGGCCGAGCATGATCTCGTCGACATCGGACGCGGCGATGCCGGCGTCAGCCAGCGCCTCGTTGGCGACCTTGACCACGAGACCCTCGACGGTCTCCGCGTCGAATTTTCCGAATGGCGTGTGCGCCCAACCCACGATGCTGGCGGTCATGGCTGTATCTCCCTGTTCCTGTTCGGAGGGTTATGTAGCGTATCTTCAGGCGGCTTTCAGCGTTTTCATCGCCGTCGCGCACATGGCGGTTATGCCGGCCCAATTGCCGGCGCGGATATCGGCCGCCGGGCACAGCCAGGAACCGCCGACCGCCAGCACATTGGGCTCGGCGAGCCAGGTCGCCGCATTGGCCTCACTGACCCCGCCGGTCGGGCACACCCTGACCTGCGGAAATGGCCCGGCCAGAGCCCGCAGTGCCTTGATACCGCCCGCCTGCTCGGCCGGGAAGAATTTGACGATGTCGAAGCCGTGGGCCAGCGCCTGCATCAGCTCGGAGGCGGTCGCGATCCCCGGCGCGAACGGCAACCGGCTGGAGGCAGCCGCCGCCAACAGCTCCGGCGTCGCACCCGGGCTGATGCCGAATTTGGCGCCCAGCGCCTCGGCGCGCGCCAGGTCATCACCATTGAGGATCGTGCCGATCCCGACGATCGCCTCCGGCACACCGGCGATGATGGCCTTGGCCGCGTCGACCGCGACCGCCGTCCGCAGTGTCACCTCGAGCGTCTGCACGCCTCCGGCGACCAGCGCCTTCGCAAGCGGCACCGCGTCCTCGAGCCGCTCGATGGTCAGCACCGGGATCACGGTGGCCTGGCGGATCAGCTCAGCGATCTGGTCCTGCTTCGATGTCGTTGTCATTGCGAGGCCTTGCGGGATGGTGGGAGACGAAGCGCCTTTTTCGGCGGCATGGCGTAGCGCGGAATGATCGCGCCGGGATAGCACACCACGACACCGGCCAGCCGATGGCCGGCGCGCGCCGCCTCCTCGGGCTCGGCGCCGCCGAGCCGGGCGGCGAGATAGGCGGCGGCAAAGCTGTCGCCAGCCGCGGTGGTATCGACCACTGGCTTGGTGAGCTGCTCCGCCTTCACCTCGCGCGTTCCGCCGGCCGAGCGCACGATGCAGGCCGGCTCGGCGAGCTTCAGCACCACCTCGGGGCTCGAGATACCCGCAAGCAGCGCCGTGTTGCTCTCGCCGGGATAAAGCGGCGCCAGATCCTCGGTCGAGGCAAGCACGATATCGGCCGTCTCGAACGCGCTGCTGAAGGCCTTGCGCGCGATGTTCAGGTCCGGCCAGCCGCGGGCGCGGAAATTGGTGTCGAACGCGAACCGCGTCCCCAGCAGCCGCGCACGCTTCAGCGCCGCCAGCAATCGCTCTTGCCCATCCTCGCGCAGGATCGAGAGCGTGATCGCCGAGAGATAGACGAGGTCATAGGTCGCAAGCGAGTTCAGGATGTCTTCCGTTTCGGGCAGATCCATCAGGTCGCGGGCGGCGGCGCTGTCACGCCAGTGGAAGAAGCGCCGCTCGCCCTTGTCGTCGGTCTGGATCAGATAGAGGCCGGGCAGCTTGCCCGCCGATCGCACGACATGCTTGGTCCCGATGCCTTCGCTCGTCCAGCCCGCGATCATCTCATCGCTCAGGGCATCATCGCCGAGCGCCGTGAAGTAATCGACGTGGATGCCGAGCCGGGACAGATAGACCGCGGTGTTGAGCGTGTCGCCGCCATAGGAGCGCGAATACAGCCCGCCGAGCTGGCCGCCAGGGGCCTGGCGCAGCTCGATCATGCATTCGCCGATGCTGGCAACTCTGGTCATCTCGAGCGCCGTGCTAAAGCGCGATGAAGCTTGGTTGAATCATCATCGCGCCTTAGCCCCTTGTCTGAGCATGATCTCCGCGCAAACGCGTTCCGCGTTTGTCGCGAGGGAAAACCGCTTCGCATTTTTCCGGATCATGCTTTAGCCCGCACTCAGGCGGCGAACTTGCCGCCGAGTTCGTCCTCGATATGGATCCGGATGATATCGTCGAACGTCTTCTCGGCCGTGGTGAATCCAAGCTTCAGCGCGCGGTCGGTGGCGAAATCGCGCGGCCAGCCCGAAACGATGCTGATGATGGTCGGATCAGGCACCCGCTTGATCCGCGCGGTGACGTTCTTGCCGGCGACGCGCTCCAGCGACGCGATCTGCTCGCCGACGGTGACGGACATCCCGGGCATGCTGAGATTGCGCCGCGGCCCCATCGCATCGAGATCCATCGTGCCGGCGTGGACCAGAAAGCCGACCGCCGATTTCGGCGAGGCATGCCAGTGCCGGACGTCCTCGGAGACCGGCAACACCGCCTCCTCTCCCGCCAGCGGCTCGCGGATGATGTTGGAGAAGAAGCCGGACGCCGCCTTGTTCGGCTTGCCCGGACGCACGCAGATTGTCGGCAGGCGGATCGAGATCCCGTCGAGCAGGCCCTTGCGGGTGTAATCGTTGATCAGGAGCTCGCAGATCGACTTCTGGGTACCGTAGCTCGTCAGCGGCGTGTGGAAGAACTCGTCGCCGATCTTCTCGGGGAACGGCGCGCCGAACACCGCGATCGAGGACGTGAACACCAGCCGCGGCTTGTAGCCGCCGCCGACGGCACGGATGGCGTCGATCAGATAGCGGGTGCCGTCGAGGTTGATCCGGTAGCCCTTGTCGAACTCGGCCTCAGCCTCGCCCGAGACGATCGCGGCGAGATGGAAGATCACCTCGGGACGTTCGGCGATCAGGGGCGCCGCGGCCCCGGCATCGGCGAAATCGGATGCGACCACATTGACGGGGATCGAGGCGTTCGCAGGCTTGGCCGGCGCGACCACGTCCTGCAGCGTCATCCGGGTGATCTCCTGCTTGCCGAGGCGGCCCTCGCGCAAGAGACGCTCGGTCAGCTTGCGGCCGACCATGCCGGCGGCGCCCAGAATCAGAATGTGCACGACCCTGCTCCTTTTCTTGTCTTGTTCGAATTCAGCTGCGGGCCTTGCGCGCTCATTCCTTCACGGCACCCGTCATCGCCGAGACATAATGCTCTACGAAGAACGCGTAAAGAATAACCAGCGGCAGCGAGCCGCATAGCGCCCCTGCCATCAGGGACCCCCAGCGATAGATGTCACCGTCAACGAATTCGTTGACGATGGCGACCGGCACGGTCTTGTTCGGGGTCGACTGCAGGAACGTCAGCGCATAGATGAATTCGTTCCAGCACAGGGTGAAGCAGAAGATGAAGGCCGAGATCAGGCCGGGGACGGCGAGCGGCAGCACGATCTTGATCAGGATCTGCCAGCGGCTGGCGCCGTCGATCAGTGCGCATTCCTCGAGCTCGAACGGAATGGTCTTGAAATAGCCCATCAACAGCCAGGTCGAGAACGGAATCAGGATCGTCGGATAGGTCAGGATCAGCGCCAGGGGCGAGTCGAACAGGCCGTACTGGAACACGACGGTCGCGAGCGGAATGAACAGGATCGACGGCGGCACCAGATAGGCCAGGAAGATCAGGCCGCCGACGACGTTGGCGCCCTTGTAGCGCAGCCGCACGATCGCATAGGCCGCGAGCACGCTCGCGATGATCGACAGCACGGTGGCGCCCACCGCCACATACATCGTGTTCCAGAGCCAATGCGGATAGTAGCTCTCGAACAGCAGCTTGTGGATATGCTTGAAGGTCGGATTCCAGGTCCAGAACGGATTGTACTTGTCGAGATCGAGCAGTTGCTCGTCCGGCTTGATCGCCGTCAGCCCCATCCAATAGAACGGGAACAGCAGGATGATCACGATGATCGACAACGGGATGTAGAGCGTCACGATCCGCCGCGGCACCGACTGCAGGTAGCTCATGCCCTCGCTGTTGTCGACGCGCGACGGCGTCGACAGGATGCTCTTGAGGTCGACCTTGGAGGCGGGAAGATCAGTCATTGCTCTCTCCCTGCTGCCACTTCCTGCGTTGCAGGCCGAACCATGACACCATGATCGCGGCGAGCAGGAACGGGATCATCGCGCTCGAGATCGCGGCGCCCTCGCCCAGCTGCCCCGCGATGATCGCGCGCTGATACGACAGCGTCGCCATCAAATGAGTGGCGTTGACCGGGCCGCCCCGGGTCATCGCCCAGATCAGCTGGAAGTCGGTGAAGGTGAACAGCACCGAGAACGTCATCACGACGGCGATGATCGGCGTCAGCAAGGGATAGGTGATGTAACGGAACATCTGCCAGCGTGAAGCGCCATCCAGGGTCGCCGCCTCATACAGCGAAGGCTGCACGGTTTGCAGGCCCGCCAGCAGCGTGATCGCGACGAACGGCACGCCGCGCCAGATATTGGCGAAGATCACGCAGATCCGGGCCCAGGTGGTATCGCCGAGGAAATTGATGTTCTGGGTGATCAGGCCAAGGTGCTTCAGCGACCAGGAGATGATCGAGAACTGGGAATCGAAGATCCACCAGAACGCCAGCGCCGACAGCACGGTCGGCACGATGAAGGGGATCAGCACCGCGGCGCGCAACAGCGCCTTGAACGGCATGCGCTCGTTGAGCAACAGCGCCAGATAGAGCCCGACCGCGAACTTCACGGCGCTCGCGATGAAGGTGTAGAGCAGCGTGTTGAAGACCGACAGCCAGAAGATGGCATCGTCCCACAGCCATTCATAGTTCTCGGTGCCGATGAAATGACCGACGCGGCCGATGCGGGTGTCGGTGAAGGACAGCCAGATGCCGAGCCCCAGCGGATAGGCCAGGAAGAAGATCAGGAACGCCATCGCCGGCAACATGAACCAGAAGCCGAGCCAGTTCTTGTTGTGGCGGAGCTGATCCCAGGCGGTCGCTTCGCGGATTTCGGTTTTCGCACGTCGCGGCGCAAGGGCGATGTCAGCCATAGGCGATGTCCCGATTGCTCAACGGATTGAGCATGACTACGCAATATTCCAATGATGGCATTCCAATGATGACGCGGGCGGCGGCGCTCCGCCGCCCGCGGCCATCACATCAGCGATAGATACGCTTCAGCTGCCGTTCGGCTTCCGCCATCGCGGCCTTGCCGTCCTTGGCACCGGTGCAGTAGTTCGCGAACATGTCGACCACGATGAAGTCGGCGATCGCGGTCGCGGCCTTCTCGCCGGGCGTGCCGATGCCGGAGGCCGGCAGCGCGCGCTTCGAGGCCTGGCCGAACACCGCGTTCTTCGGATCGGCGGTCCACACCGGAGCCGAGTCGTAGGCGTTCAGCGTATGGGTCAGATAGCCCCGCGCGCCGGTCAGCCACTTGTCGTAATTCTCCTTCTCCAGCATGAAGGCGACGAAAGCCTTTGCCGCGTTCGGATACTTCGTAAAGTTGAACGCGAGGATCGGAACCGCGAGCTGCAGCTCGGTCGGCTTGCCGATCGGCCCGACCGGCCACAGCGCGTGGTCGATATCGTCCGCGAGCTCCTTCTTGCTCGGGTCGTCCTTGGCGGCGATGTAGATCGAGATGCCGTTCGAGGTCAGGAACAATTCGCCGGACAGGAAGGCCTTGTTGTTGGAGGAGTCGTTCCAGGACGCGACACCCGGAATGAAGGTCTCCGACAGCGCCTTGGCATATTCCAGCGCCTTCATCGTCTCCGGCGAGTTGATGATGACCTTGTCGTCCTTGTCGACGGTCCAGCCATTGAAGCCCCACAGGATGTTGTGCACCCAGGCATTGGCGTCGCCGGTGGCATGGCCAAGCGCGAATCCGGCCGGCGTGTTGTTCTTCTTCAGCGCCTTGCACAGTTCGAGATAGGCCGGGAAGTCGGACGGCACCTGCTTGAAACCGGCCTTCTCAACCGCCGACTTGCGGTAGGTCAAATAGCCGCCGACGGTCGCGACAGGAATGCCGAGCCAGTCATTGCCCTTCTTGCAGGTTGTGGCGGCAGCCTCGGTCCACCCGCCGTACTTCTTGCCGAGATAATCGGCAACGTCGTTCATCGGGAGGACCTTGGTCGGAAACAGCTGCGGCAGCGTGTGCAGGCCCCAGGCCAGATCGAGGCCCGAACCGGTGTTGGCGGCGACGGAGGCTTTCGGCTGCACGTCCTCGAAGGATTCCGAGAACACATTCATCTCGGTGCCGGTCGCCGACTTGAAGGCTGCGACCATCGCGTTGAACGCATCGTCTTCCGACGGCACGAAGCGCTTCCAGCGCATCACGGTGAGCTTGGCGCCGGGCTCCGCCTTCCAGGGCGCGCTCTGCGCCCAGGCCTTGGCGAAATCAAACAGCGCCGGCCCGGTGAGCATGCCGGTTGCAGCCAGCGCCGTGCCGCCCTGAAGTAGCGAGCGGCGAGTAAAATCGTGCATCGTCCTTCTCCCTATGATTGTGTTTTTATTGTTTTTGATCTGGCCTGTTGGTCGGCCATTAAGATCGATCGGTCCGTCAGCTGTTCAGTCGTTTCCCCGTCGAATCGTCGAACAGATGGACCAGCGACGGATCCGGCTTGAGCCGAACCTTGTCGCCTGGGTTGAACAGATGGCGCTCGCGGAACACGGCGACGACCTGCTCGCCGCCGAGCTTGGCGAACACCTGGGTCTCCGAGCCGGTCGGCTCGACCACCACGATCTCGGCCTCGGCGCCGTCATCGGCGATGGTGAAGTGCTCGGGCCGCACGCCGTAGACCGCGGGTTGGCCGTCGGAATTGGCCGGCGCCGATTTCAGCGGCAGCTTGACGCCGTTCGGTCCCTCGAAATAGGCGGCGCCGTTCACCTTCACATTGCCCTTGAGGAAATTCATCGCCGGCGAACCGATGAAACCAGCCACGAACTGGTTCGCCGGCGTGTCATAGAGCTCGAGCGGCGAGCCCATCTGCTCGACGATGCCGTCATGCATCACGACGATCTTGTCGGCCATGGTCATGGCCTCGATCTGGTCATGGGTGACGTAGACGGTCGTGGTCTTCAGCCGCTGGTGCAGCTCCTTGATCTCGGTGCGCATCGCAACACGCAGCTTGGCGTCGAGGTTCGACAGCGGCTCGTCGAACAGGAACACCTGGGGATCGCGCACGATGGCGCGGCCCATCGCGACGCGCTGGCGCTGGCCACCCGAAAGCTGACGAGGATAGCGCTCGAGCAGCGGCGTCAGTGCGAGGATTTCCGCAGCGCGCTTGACGCCGGTCGAGATCTCTTCGGGCTTGGCGCCGCGCAGCTTGAGCGAGAAGCCCATGTTGTCGGCAACCGTCATGTGCGGGTAGAGCGCGTAGTTCTGGAACACCATCGCAATGTCGCGCTCTTTGGGCTGGACATTGTTGACGACGCGGTCGCCGATCGAGATCGTGCCGGAGGTGATGTTCTCGAGCCCCGCCAGCATGCGCAGCAGGGTCGACTTGCCGCAGCCGGAGGGGCCGACCAGAACGACGAACTCGCCGTCCTCGATCGGGATCGACACGCCGTGCAGAACCTCAAAATTGCCGAACGATTTCCGCACGTCGCGAATCTGGACCGACGACATCCACTTCCCTCCCTCAAGTTCCCGACGACGTACGACGAGTGCCGCCACCGCTCTGTTTTGTGTTCCGGCCGCGCTGGGTGCGCGACGCTGTTGGACTGGCGTTATTGTCCGCAGTTTATCCGGTTTTGGCAATCGTTCGATTAGCAATCGCTTGGTAGCGCTGTCAATATCAGTTTGTCTGCGACGAACGTCGTGATATGAGCGGCAAATGGCCCGAAAGCGCATCACGCCAGGCAAGATCCGGCTCGCCGAAGTCGCGAAGCTCGCCGGTGTCAGTCCGATTACGGCCTCACGGTTCTTCAGGAATCCGGAAGCACTTTCGGCCGGCAAGCGCGCGCGGGTCGAAAGTGCGGCAAAAGAACTCGGTTACGTGCCCAATCTCGCGGCACGCGCGCTTGCGTCGCAGCGCACCGAGGTGATCGGTGTCCTGATCCCGTCGCTGACCAACAACGTGTTCTCCGACGTGCTTCGCGGCATCTATGATGCGCTCGACGGCAGCCGCTACAGCATTCAGCTCGCCAACACCCGCTACAGCATCCTGCAGGAAGAGCGCCTGCTGCGTCTGTTTCTGGCACAGAAGCCCGCCGGGCTGATCATTACCGGCATCAACCAGACCGCCGATTCCCGCCGCATCATGGAGACGGTCGATTGTCCGATCGTCCAGATCATGGAGGTCGGTCCCTCCCCGATCGACATGATAATCGGATTCTCGCATTTTGACGCCGCAAAAGCGGCCATCGCCCACCTGCTCGCGCAAGGCTACCGGCGGATCGGATTCCTCGGCGCGCGGATGGATCCGCGGGTGCAGCGCCGGCTCGACGGTTATCGCTCCGCGATGACCGACACTGGGCTGTTCGATCCACAGCTTATTGTGACAACGGCGATCCCAACCTCGGTCACGCTCGGCGGGACGCTGTTTGCCGACCTGCTCGCCAAGGCGCCCGACATCGATGCGGTGTTCTGCGTCAATGACGACCTTGCGCTCGGCGCGCTGTTCGAATGCAAGCGCCGGCACATGGCGGTGCCGGAGCAGATAGCGATCGTCGGCTTCAATGACCTCGAATTCATGGCGTCGAGCGAGCCGACCTTGAGCAGCGTGCGCACCAATCGATACGAAATGGGCAGAAACGCTGCCGTGATGGTTATCGAGACGCTGGAAGGGCGCCGGCCCGCCGAACCCGTCGTCGATCTCGGCTTCAGTGTCATGGAACGGCAAAGCTCGGCGCGACGCAATTGACGTCGCCCGGCAGCTGCCCGTCATAAGGGACGCGAAAAATGATAAAATGATAGCGCAACCAAGACCCTTCAACTAAGGTCCAATCCATCACACGAAACACCTGTGCGTGATCGGTCGGGTTTGTAATGCACGACGATTTGCGCAAGGTAGAAACGACGTTGAACCAGAGCCCTTGAATGGGCCCACCAGTTTGCATTGCGGGAGAAACCAATGACAAAATCCCCCACCAACGGGCACGACGCCGCAGGCGCGACCAGCAAGGGCAAGGGCCGCAGGCTCCGCTCCCAGGAATGGTTCGACAACCCGCACAATCCGGGCATGACAGCTCTCTATCTCGAGCGCTATCTCAACTACGGCCTGACGCGAGAGGAATTGCAGTCCGGCAAGCCGATCATCGGCATCGCGCAGACCGGCAACGACCTGTCGCCCTGCAATCGGCATCACCTCGAGCTCGCGCACCGCGTCCGCGAGGGCATCCGCGCCGCCGGCGGCATCGCCATGGAGTTTCCCACCCATCCGATCCAGGAGACCGGCAAGCGCCCGACCGCGGCGCTCGACCGCAACCTCGCCTATCTCGGCCTGGTCGAGGTGTTGTTCGGCTATCCGCTCGACGGCGTGGTGCTGACCACCGGCTGCGACAAGACCACGCCGGCCTGCATGATGGCGGCGGCGACCGTCAACCTGCCGGCGATCGTGCTATCGGGCGGCCCGATGCTGAACGGCTGGCACGAAGGCCAGCGCACCGGTTCCGGCACGGTGGTGTGGAAGGCGCGCGAACGGCTCGCCGCCGGCGAGATCGACTATGAGCAATTCATCGAGATCGTGGCCTCCTCGGCCCCCTCGGTCGGCCATTGCAACACGATGGGCACCGCCTCCACCATGAACTCGCTCGCGGAAGCGCTCGGCTTCTCGCTGCCGGGCTGCGCGGCGATCCCGGCGCCGTATCGCGAGCGCGGCCAGATCGCCTATGAGACGGGAAAACGCATCGTCGACATGGTCTGGGAGGATTTGAAACCGTCGGACTTCCTGACTCGCGAGGCATTCGAGAACTGTATCGTGGTCAACTCCGCGATCGGCGGCTCGACCAATGCGCCGATCCACATCAATGCCCTGGCGCGCCATGTCGGCGTCGAGCTGTCGATCGACGACTGGCAGAAATACGGCCACGACGTCCCGCTGCTGGTGAACATGCAGCCGGCCGGCTTCTATCTTGGCGAAGAATATCACCGCGCCGGCGGCGTGCCCTCGGTGGTGCGCGAGCTGATCAAGCACAAGCGCATCCACGAAGGCGCCCTCACCGTCAACGGTCGCACCATGGGCGAAAATTGCAAGGAAGCACCTGCGCCCGACGGCGACGTGATCTGGGGCTACGACAAGCCGCTGGTGAAGGACGCCGGCTTCATCGTGCTGCGCGGCAATCTGTTCGACTCCGCGATCATGAAGACCAGCGTGATCTCGAAGGAATTCCGCGATCGGTACCTGTCCAATCAGAAGGACCTCAATGCCTTCGAGGGCCGCGCCATCGTGTTCGAGGGGCCGGAGGATTATCACAACCGGATCGAGGATCCCGCGCTCGACATCGATGAGCACTGCATCCTGTTCGTCCGCGGCACCGGCCCGATCGGCTATCCCGGCGGCGCCGAGGTGGTGAACATGCAGCCGCCCGCGGCGCTGATCAAACGCGGCATCCTGTCCCTGCCCTGCATCGGCGACGGAAGGCAGTCCGGCACCTCGGGCTCGCCCTCGATCCTCAACGCCTCGCCCGAGGCCGCGGCCGATGGCGGGCTCGCGATCCTGAGGACCGGCGACAAGGTGCGCATCGACCTCAACAAGGGCAGCGCCAACATCATGATCTCGGAGGATGAGCTGCGCACCCGCCGCGCCGAGCTGAAGGCCAAGGGCGGCTTCCCGCATCCGGCCAACCAGACGCCGTGGCAGGAGCTCTACCGCAAGACCGTCGGCCAGCATGCGACCGGCGCCTGCCTCGAGCTCGCGACGCGCTACCACGACATCGCCGGCAAGGTCGGCGTGGCGCGCGATAATCACTAGGACGCAAACCGTCATTGCCGGGCGCGACCCGGCAAGCCATCGTTCTCCGAAAGATGGATGCGCGGGTCAAGCCCGCGCATGACACTGCAAATCGCCAAAGAAGGAAGAAACGCATGTCAGACCGCCTGAAGGGCAAACGCGCATTCGTAACCGCAGCGGCCGTCGGCATCGGCCGTGCCTGCGCGCTGGCCTTTACCCGCGAGGGTGCGACCGTGTTCGCGACCGATATCGACGAAGGCAAACTTGCGCTGCTCAAGCAGGAAGGCGTCGCCGAGGTTGCGAAGCTCGACGTGCGCGACACCGCAGCCGTCGAGGCAATGGCAAAACGCGCCGGCAAGACCGACATCCTGCTCAATGCCGCGGGCTTCGTGCATCACGGCACCACCCTGGAGTGCTCGGACGACGACTGGGACTTCTCCTTCGACCTCAACGTCAAGTCGATGCACCGCACCACGCGCGCTTTCCTGCCCGGCATGCTGGCGCAGGGCGGCGGCGCCATCGTCAACATCGCCTCCGCCGCCGGCGCGGTGAAGGCGGCGCCGAACCGCTACGTCTATAGCGCCACCAAGGCCGCGGTCGCGGCACTGACGCGCTCGGTCGCGGCCGACTTCATCGCCAGGGGCATCCGCTGCAACTGCATCTGCCCCGGCACCATCGAGACGCCTTCGATGCTTGAGCGTGCGGCAGCTGCCGGGCCGCAGGGACGCGAGATGTTCGTTGCGCGCCAGCCGATGGGCCGGCTCGGCACCGCCGAGGAAATCGCCGCGCTCGCCGTCTATCTTGCCAGCGACGAAAGCTCGTTCACGACAGGCGTCGCCCACGTCATCGACGGCGGCTGGACGCTTTAATCGGGAGGCAGCAATGAACAAGATCGATCTCAACGGGCGCTGTGCCGTCGTCACCGGCGGCGCGCAGGGATTTGGCCGCGCCATCACCGAGCGCTTTGTCGCGTCGGGCGCCAAGGTCGCGATCTGGGATTTCGACCAGCCGCTGGCCGAGAAGACCGCACGGGCGATCGGCGAGAACGTGATCGCGATCAAGACCGACGTCACCAATCCTGACGCGGTCGACGCCGCGCGCGATCAAACGCTGCGGGCGTTCGGCAAGATCGACATTCTCGTCAACAACGCCGGCATCACCGGAGCCAACAGGCCGGTATGGGAAACCGATCTCGACGACTGGCGCAGGGTGATGCGCATCAATCTCGAGGGTCCCTTCATCTGCTGCAAGGCGATCGTGCCGACCATGATCGGCCAGAAATACGGCCGCATCGTCAACATCGCCTCGATCGCCGGCAAGGAAGGCAATCCGAACGCCGCGCATTATTCGTCGTCCAAGGCGGGCCTGATCGCGCTCACCAAATCGCTCGGCAAGGAGCTCGCGCAGCACGACGTCCTGGTCAATGCGGTGACGCCGGCTGCGGCGAAGACCGCGATCTTCGACCAGATGACGCAAGCGCACATCGACTTCATGCTGTCGAAGATCCCGAAGGCTCGCTTCGTGCAGGTCGAGGAGCTCGCCTCGATGGTGGCATGGCTGGCGTCGGAGGATTGCGCCTTCTCCACCGGCGCGGTGTTCGACATCTCCGGCGGCCGCGCGACCTATTAACTCGCCGCTCGCCTCGTCGGCTGCCGCAGCGCCGCGACGAGATGATCGGCCAGGAGTGACGCCGCGTGCGACAGGTTTTGCGCGCGATGCAGCCGTATCTCGGCTCGCGGCAGCCGCGGCATGCCGTCGCGCGCGGTCAGCCGACGCAGCGTCCGCGGAAACGTCCCCGACTTGACCACGGTCACGGCGAGGCCCTGCGCCGCGATCGCCTCGACCGCGGACAGGCTGTGGCTGACAAAGGCGAGCCGCCACGGCCGGTTCGCCTGGTCCAGCGCCTGCATCGCCCAGCTCCGGAACAGGCAGCCCTGCGGATAGAGCGCGACCGGCAGCGGATCGAGCTCCTCGACGCGATGCGTGGCGCTCGCGGCCCACACCGCCTGCTCGGTGCGCAGCAACTCGCCCTCGACGCGTCCCTCAGGGTGCATCGCGATCACGAGGTCATAGGCTTCGCCGAGCCGATCGGTCATTGTCGACGTGAGCCCCGTCTCCATCTCGACATGGATCAGCGGATAGCCGGCGATGAAGTCCTTGAGCAGCGGCGGGACGATCATCGTCCCATAGTCGTCCATCACGCCGAGGCGAACCCGCCCATCCGTGCCGTGCGCGCGCACCCGGCCGACCGCCTCCGCGTTGAGGCTCAGGATGCGGCGGGCATAGCCGAGCAATCCCTCGCCGGCCGCACTCAGGTCGACACTTGACGTGCTGCGGTGAAACAGTTCGGCCTGCAGCCGCTCTTCCAGCCGCTTCACCTGCATGCTGACGGCGGATTGGGTCCGGTTCAGCGCCGAGGCCGCGCGGGTGAAGGAGCGATGCTCCGCCACCGCGATAAAGGCCTGCAGAAGATCCGGGTCCATGATGGGCGCGTTCATAACGATCTGTGATTTAGTCGATCAAATCTATTCCATTCCCTGATTATGTCCCCATCCCTAGATTGCGCAAGCAAAACCAAGGGGCGAACGGAATGGGCGAGATCTGGGGGGTGTTGGCGGCGGTGGCATCGAGCGCGCTCGGCGGCACTTCGATCGGGGCGACGCGGTTTCTGGTCGGCGCCATCGACCCGCTGGCGATCGGCGCGTTCCGCTTCGGCATCGGCGTCCTGCTGCTGCTGCCGCCGGCACTGCTGCAACGCCGGAGCTGGCCGACGCGGCACGACTGGCTCGGCGTTACCGGCCTCGGCCTGCTGTTCTTTGCGGCGTTTCCGGTCCTGTTCAACGCCTCATTGATCTTCACCACCGCCGCGCGCGGCGCGCTCGCGCTGTCGACACTGCCGCTGCTGACCATGCTGGTCGGCGCGGCGCTGGGCGCCGAAGCGCTCACCGCACGCAAAACCGCAGGCGTCCTGATCACCATCCTCGGCGTCTCGATGGCGCTGCTCTCCGGCCTCGCCACGGCGCCACCCGGCGCCTGGCGCGGCGACCTCTTGATGGTCGCAGCCGCGCTGTGCATGGCGCTCTAGGCGGTGTGGACTCTAGGGATTCCCTTTTGAGGCCAAATCAGATTCAAGGCTTCTTTTGGGAGGCGGCCTTGGGTGTGATGGATCGTTTGGTGTTGAGCGACGCGGCTTGGGAGCGCATGGCGCCGCTCATCATTGGCCGGCCCGACCAGAAAGGTTCGACCGGACGCGACAACCGGATGTTCGTGGAAGGGGTGCTCTGGATCGTTCGCACGGGCTCTCCCTGGCGTGATCTTCCGGAGGCGTTTGGGGATTGGAACAGCGTGTTCCGGCGCTTCAGTCGATGGAGCACCAAGGGTGTCTGGTTGCGGATCTTCGAGGCGATGTCCGATGATCCGGACTTCGAATATTTGATCGTCGATTCCACCATCGTCCGGGCGCATCAGCACGCCGCCGGGGCAAAAAAAGGGGGTCTGAAGATCAAGCGATCGGGCGCTCGCGCGGCGGCTTGAGCACCAAGATACATATGGCCGTTCGAGGTTTGGGATGTCCCGTGCGGTTCACCCTCACCGCAGGCCAGAAGGGCGATGCCCCGCAAGCCGCCACGTTGATCGAGGGATTGCCCGCCGAGGTCGTCATGGCCGATGCAGCCTATGACGCCGATCATTTGCGCCAGGCCATCGCAGCCAAAGGCGCGATCGCCGTCATCCCCAACAACCCCTCGCGAGCCCTCAAACATCCGCTCGACAAGCATCTCTATGCCCAGCGCCACCTCGTGGAATGCTGCTTCAGCAAGCTCAAGCAGTTCCGTCGCGTCGCAACCCGCTTCGAAAAGACCGCCCGAAATTACCGAGCCATCGTCACGCTCGCTGCAATCGTCCTATGGATGCGATAAGTGTCAACACCACCTACAGCATCTGGTCAAAACCCTATATCCGCCGCTCCGGCCCGATCCCCTTCACCACGCTCGCGATGGCGGCCGGGTCTGTTGTCCTCATAACAGCGTCGCTGGTGCGCAGCAGTTTTGCGCCGGTTGCCGATTTCGGCGCGCCGCAATGGTTCGGCGCGATCTATCTCGGCGCCTTCGGCGCCGCGCTCACCTTCTATCTCTGGGCCCTCGCGCTGGAACGGACGACGCCGACCCGGGTGGCGATCTCGGTCACCGTCAATCCGATCGCGGCATCGCTGGTCGGCGCGGCTCTGCTCGGCGAGCCGCTGAGCTGGAATCTGGTGGCCGGCATCGTCACCGTTTTTGTCGGCATCTGGATCGCGACCACCCAGCCGCCCCTGGCGCACGCGGTCGCTCCCGACATGCGCTGACCTGCGGCAACGCTCGCCAGCAAGGCCCTCAGCGAATCCGTGCTAGCCTGAGGTCCGGTCCCAGCGAACCCGAGGCGGCACGCCATTGAACATCTCCCTCTATGACATCTCCGTCTGGGTATTGCCGGTGGTCATTGCGATCACGTTTCACGAAGCCGCGCACGGCTTCGTCGCGCATCGGCTTGGCGATGACACCGCCTGGCAACTCGGCCGCGTCAGCTTCAACCCGCTGAAGCACATCGATCCGTTCGGCACGCTGATCCTGCCTGCGGTGCTGCTGTTCGCGCATTCGCCGTTCCTGTTCGGCTACGCCAAGCCGGTGCCGGTGAACTTCCGCAAGCTCAATCATCCCAAGCTCGACATGGTGTGGGTGGCGCTGGCCGGCCCGGCCACCAACATCATCCTGGCGATCGCCGCGGCGCTGGCATTCCACGCGCTGCCATTGGTGCCGGCCGATGCCGCAAAATGGACCGCGGACAACCTGAAAAACGCCTTCCTGATCAACATCGTGCTCGCGATCTTCAACATGATGCCAATCCCGCCGCTGGACGGCGGCCGGGTCGCAGTCGGGCTGTTGCCGCGGCCGCTGGCGATCCCGCTCGCCCGGCTGGAGCCCTACGGCATGCTGATCCTGATCGGGCTGTTGATCCTGCTGCCGGTGATCGGCCAGCAAATCGGCCTAAATCTTGATGTTATTTCAACGATACTGCGAACTCTGACCGGCTATGTAATCAACGCCCTTCTCCTCATTACCGGAAACACATAGCCTTGATCTGCGCACGACCCGACCGAAAAGCCGGTAGCCATTTTTCCGGGTCGCGCGTTGAGGACAGGAACGCTTCGAGGCCATGGTGATCAAAGCTGCCGATATGCTGATTGCACGACGCGCCGACACCCGCGCGCGGGCCGACTTTGCGACCTGGAAGATGATGGCCAAGCTGAACGGCGCCTCCGCCCTACCGCCTGAAGCGCAGAATTTCCTGGCCATTTACAACAAGCTGCTGGGACAGATGAGCGAAGCCGACGCCTGCGAAGCAACCATCCAGGAGATGTACCGCACCTATTATGTCGAGATGGGCGGCGCCGGCAAAGCGCCGGAGGTTCCGGCGCGCTCGCGCGAGCCTGTCGCCGACAATGGCAACGTCACGACGTTCCGCCGCCTGCCCGCCAAGAAGGCGAGCACCTCCGACCCGAACGCCAAGCGTTCGATGCCGGTGGCACTGATCTTCGCCTGCCTCGTCGTGGTCTACGTCGCGATCCGGTACTACTGGAAATAGCGCCGTCCGCGCTTCACCCTATCCGCGTTTGATGATCGACCTCCGCACGCCGCGGCATCCCGTCGCGCGTCACCGGCCGCGCAATCGCCGTGGCGTGGAATATCGCGCGCGAGCGATCACGCCAGCGCCCTAGGCGATGCGCCCGATGCCGGGCATAATGCGGAACTCAAAAAACAAAATCATACTGGAGGGAAGATGAAGCGTTCCATTGCAGCCTCGGTCACGACGGCCCTGGTCATGACCACGAGTCTTGCGTTCTGCGGCGGTGCGTCGGCGCAGACGATGGACAAGGTCGCCAAGGTCGGCGCGCTCGGCGATCAGTCCGGCCTCTATCAGGATATCGGCGGTCCCGGCTCGACGGTGGCGGCGCAGATGGCGATCGAGGATTCCGGGCTGCTGGCGAAGGGCTGGAAGATTGATCTGATTTCGGCCGATCACCAGAACAAACCCGATGTCGCGGTCAACATCGGCAAGCAGTGGATCGATGTCGAGAAGTTCGACGTGTTCGTCGATCTCGCAGCCTCCAATGTCGGGCTCGCGATTGCCAACCTTTCGAAGGAAAAGAATGTCGTCAACCTGAACTCGGGCTCCGCCTCGTCCGACCTCACGGGCGCGCAGTGTTCGCCGAACACGGTGCACTGGGTCTATGACACCTACATGCTCGCCAACGGCACCGGCAAGGCGCTGGTGAAGTCCGGCGGCGACACCTGGTTCTTCCTCACCGCGGACTATGCGTTCGGCCAGGCGCTCGAGCGCGACACCTCGGCGGTGGTCACCGCGAATGGCGGCAAGGTGCTCGGCAGCGTCAAGCATCCGCTCAACAATGCCGACTTCTCGTCCTTCCTGCTGCAGGCGCAAAGCTCGAAGGCCAAGATCGTCGGGCTCGCCAATGCGGGCGGCGACACCACCAACGCGATCAAGCAGGCCGCGGAATTCGGCATCGTCTCGGGCGGCCAGCGGCTTGCCGGCATGCTGCTGTTCATCACCGACATCAACGCGCTCGGCCTCAACGTCGCGCAGGGGCTGAACTTCACCGAGACGTTCTACTGGGACATGAACGACCAGACCCGTGCTTTCTCCAAGCGCTTCATGGAGCGCTTCAAGAAGAACCCGCCGACCATGGTGCAGGCCGGCGTCTATTCGTCGCTGATCCACTATTTCAAGGCGCTGGAAGCGCTCGGCGGCAATCCGCATGACGGCCGCGCCGTGGTCGCCAAGATGAAGGAGCTACCGACCGACGATCCCCTGTTCGGCAAGGGTTCGATCCGCGTCGACGGCCGCAAGATCCACCCCGCCTATCTGTTCGAGGTGAAGAAGCCGTCCGAGTCGAAATATCCGTGGGACTATTACAAGCTGGTCGCCACCATCCCCGCGGACGAAGCCTGGCTGCCGCTCGAGAAGAGCGTCTGCCCGCTGGTGAAGAAGAGCTGAGGCAACGTCATTTCGGGCCGCGTGAAACGACGAACCCGGAATTGAGCAGCGGCACATTCAATGGATAAATGGATTCCGGGTTCGCGACGTGTCGCGCCCCGGAATGACGCCAGGGTCTAATCGCAGCCGGCGGCGGCTCGCTACTTCTTCGGCTTGTTGTAGTTGACGTCGAGGCTGAAGGAGAATTGATCGTCGGTCAGGTCGGCCGGCGGCGCCGGGACCGGATCGGACCGGTGGACCATCGAGATCGCCGCGTCGTCAAAGGCGGCATCTCCGGACGATTCCAGCACGGCAACCGACAACACCTTGCCGAGGCGATTCAGCACAAGTGCGACCTTCACCTTGGCTGCCTTGACCTTGCCGTTCTCGGGGAATTTCTTGTGCAGGTCGAGATAGGCGCTGATCTTCTTGCCCCATTTGGCGGTCAGCAGCAGCTTGTCCTTGCCGATGCCGGGATTGGGCGCCTTGGTCGTCTCCGACTGACGGGCGTCCTCCAGCTTGGTGGGCGCGGCCAACTCCGAGGCTTGCTGCGCTTCCTGCGCATTGGTCTCGACCTTGGCGACCTTGGCCTCCTCCTCCTTCTGCTTCTTGGCCGTATCCTCCGTCACGATGCGATCGGGGTCGTCGGACTCCACAGGCCTTTCCTGAGGCAGGTCGGTGTCCTTCACCTCGGCCTTCTGCTGCGCCATTTCCTGCACGGCCTGCTGCTCGTCAGCCGGCGCGCCGGGCGGTGCAGCATCGTCGGGCACATCCGCCGAGGCAAGCTCGACGGCATATTCCGCGCCAGCGGCGCCGAGACCCTCATCGCCGTCGTCGCCGCGCAAATTGGTCAGCGCCAGCGCGGCACCGCCCAGATGCAGCCCGACCGCCGTCACGGCAGCGATCACCCAGAGCCGCTTCGAGGTCCGCAGGTCGAGATCGGGGTTGGTGGACATCGCGTTCGCCGTCAGGGTTTGGCAGAATCAGCCGGCGCGGCCGCGGGCGCTCCTGGAACGCCCTCGAGCGCGACCAGCTTCACGTGCGTGTAGCCGCCGGCACGCAGCAGCTCCATCACGCCCATCAGTTCGCCATAGGGTACCATCCGATCGGCCCGCACGAACACGTATTTGTCCCGGCTCATGTCGGGCACGGCATCCAGCGAATTGACCAGGTCGACGCGCTTCACCGCGTTCTCCCCGATCGCCAGCGTGAGATCCGGCTTGATGCTGACATAGGTCGGCTTGTCCGGCTTCTTCTGCGGCGTCGCGCTGGAGGTCGGCAGATCGATCGGAAGATCGACGGTCGAGAGCGGTGCCGCCACCATGAAGATGATCAGCAGCACCAGCATGACGTCGATGAACGGCGTGACGTTGATCTCGTGGGATTCCGCGAAATCGTCGTCGCCATCGTTCTCGGAGATCGAGACTGCCATCGCCTACTCCGCCGCCGCGGCGCGCGCATGCGCGTTGCGCGGAACGTCGCCATGGGTGCGATCGAGGTCGCGCGACAACAGCCGTCCCGCGGCGCCCGAGGCGCGATTGACGAGCTCGAGGTAGACCTTCGTGACGCGCGAGAAATGGTTGTAGATGATGACCGCGGGGATCGCCGCGACGAGGCCGATCGCGGTCGCGAGCAGCGCTTCCGCGATGCCCGGCGCCACCACGGCAAGATTGGTGGTCTGCGACTTCGAAATGCCGATGAAGCTGTTCATGATGCCCCAGACCGTGCCGAACAGGCCGACGAAGGGCGACGTCGCGCCGATGGTCGCGAGCAGGCCCATGCCGATGCGGATCTTGCGGGCTTCGGCGCGCACGATCTCGGCGAAGCTCGACGCCGCGCGCTCCTTGATGCCGCTGTCGCTCGAGATGCCCGCCGACAGGCGCCCCTCGCGCATCGCAGCAGCGATGAACGACGACAGCACGCTGCCCTTGGCGCCGAGCGCGAACTGCGCTTCGGCCAGCGAGCGCGATTCAGCGATCTTGGCCAGTGCGCCGCGCAGCTTGCGCTGCGCTACCGTCAGCTCGACCATCTTGGCGATGAACACCGTCCAGGTCACGAGCGAGGCGAAAGCGAGACCGAGCATCACCGCCTTCACGATGATGTCGGCGTTCAAGAACATATTCCACGGCGACAATTCGTGCAGGCCGGTCGAGGTCGACTTCAGCGACTTGCTGTCGCCGCTCGCGGGCGCAGCCAGGGACGCCTCGTTCGCCGTCGGTGCCGGAGCGGCCGCGGCAGGGGCCGGCGCGGCCTGGGCCTGCGGTGCCGCTTGTGCCGGCTGGGCGGCCATCGGCGCGGTTTGGGCAGTCGGCGCAGGCTGGGCTGCCGCCGGCTGGGCCGCGGGTGCGGGCTGAGGCCGGGTCACGGGTGCGGGCTGCGCTACAGGCGCCGTTTGCTGCTGCGCCGAAGACGGCGCGGCCAGCATCAGCATCGCCAGCGAGGCGATCATGGCAGACGCAGCGGGGAACTTGAATGTCATCATCAGTTACACTTCGGCCCAGTGACGGATCAGGTTGTGATAAATCCCGGTCAATTTGACCGTTTCGGGGTCATCGCGCCCCAGCCGCTCCACCAGAGCCTGGATCGCGGTATCGAGATCAAAGATCAGGCTGCGCGCGTGTGCATCCCGTACCATGCTCTGCAGCCAGAAAAAAGACGCTACCCGGGTCCCCCGCGTGACCGGCGTGACCAGATGCAAACTGGAAGCAGGATAAACCACGAGATCGCCCGCCGGCAGCTTGATTTCATGGGATCCGTAGAGGTCTTCGATGACGAGCTCGCCGCCGTCGTAGTCCTCCGGCTCCGATAAAAACAGCGTGACCGAGAGGTCGGTGCGGATCCTCATGCCCGTCAGCCTGTCGCCGCGCACCGCATTGTCGACGTGCAGGCCGAAATGGTGCCCGTCGCTGGCGGCATAGCGATTGAACAAGGGTGGAAAGATTCTAAGCGGGATCGCCGCCGAGATGAAGCGCGGGCTCGCCGACAGCGCCGACAGGATGCGGTTGCCGAGCTGCCGCGCGACCTCGCTATCGGGCGGCAGCTGCTCGTTGCGCTTGACCATCGCGGACGCGGCGCCGGCGGTCGAGCGACCGTCCTCCCATTCGGCTTGCGCCATGATGCGGCGGAAGTCCGCCACATCAGCCTTGCTCAATACGTTGGGAACACAGACCAGCATCTGTCGCCGCGAAGCCTCCGTCAGTAACGCGCAGAAACAACCAGATACGCGGCGCGTCCCGGCGCTTCGAGCACGAACGGCGCCGCGCTCTGGTACAGCGCGTCGTAGTAGCGCTTGTCGAAGATGTTGTTGACGAACAGCTTCATCGTCCAGTGCTTGTCGATCTTTGCTTCGGCAAAGGCGTCGAAGCGCCAGTAGCTCGGGATCGAGGTGCCCTGGTTGGCCGCGAGCAGCGTGCCGCCATAGACCTTCGAGCGATACACCGCCTGCCCGCCAAGCTCCCACATGTCGGTGAGCTGGTACTTGGTCAGCATGCTGAACGACTGATGCGCAACGTTGGCGAGCGGCAGTCCGACATTGCTGGAGTACAGGATGGTGTTGGCCGGCGGCGCGAGCGACCTCGTCACTGCCGACTGCATCAGCACGAGACCGCCGAACACGCTCCATTTGTCGGTGATCTTGCCGCCGACGCCGAGATCGATGCCGCGGATGCGGTAGGCCGCGCCCGCGGTGATGCAGGAGATATTGCCGGTCGTCCCGGTCGGATAGGAGCAGCCGAGCGCCGCGGCCGCGGCCGCGTTGTTCACGTTCTGCGATTCACGCGCATTTTCCTTCTCGGTCTGGAACAGCGCCGCCGTCACCAGCAGATGACGATCGAACAATTCCCACTTGGTGCCGACTTCGATCGCCTTGTTCTTTTCCGGCCCGAAGATCTGGGTATTGCCGCCGTTCAGCACCGGAGACAGGCCGCCATACGCCGTGCTGGTGCCGTCGAACTCGGCGCCGACAGGGTTCGACGAGGTTGCATAGGCCGCATAGACGCTGCCGTTCGGCAACGGCTTCAACGTGAGGCCGAGATTGAAGTTCGGCATCCCGAAGTCGGCCGACTGACTGCCGAATGTGGTCCTGTTGCCCGACGTCAGATATCCCGACGTGTTGATCTTGTAGTCGTCGTAGCGGATGCCACCATTGAGGATCACGAAGTCATTGTAGTTCGCGGTATCCATGATGTAGCCGCTGGTGGTGTCGATCCCGATCTTGGTCGGCATCCCGGACAGCCCCGACGGAATCGGGAATGGAATGTTGGTGTATTGCGGATTGAACACGCTGACGCCGGAGAGCGATCCGCTTCCCGTGAAAGCCGATGTGCCGGTCGTTATTTCCGAGCTCAGCCCAAGATATCTGTCGATCGAGGACCGCTCGTTGTCGTATTCGACGCCGGCCGTCGTCGTGTGCTTGAAGCCGAGGCCGTCGACCGACTTGTAGGTCGCTTCGGTCTGGTTGGCGAACACGTCTGTGACCTGGTAGCGGCTTTGCGGATTGGCGCTCAGCGTATACGCCGTGAACGGAGCGCCCGCGGCCAGCGTCGGCGCTTTCGGCAGCGTGCCGATGTAGTTTTGGGTCGAGCGCGATTCCCGGATCTTGTTGCTGACCACGAGGTCCGGCGTGATCTGCACCTCGGCGTTGATGGTGCCGATGTCCTGCCCGGTCCTGAAGAAGTCGCGGTTGACGAAACCATACCAATTGTTGCGGTTGACGCCAAAATCCGGGAACGGGCCGCCGGCCGTGCTCGCGGTGCTCGGTCGATAATAAGGCACGCCGAAATCCGGGAGTCCGGTCAGCTCGGTGTGGATGTAGTTTCCGGTGATCTTCACCGCGTCGACCGGCTTCCACGTGCCGGCGACGAACGCGCCGTTGCGGTCGTCGGTGACGTAGCTGCGGCCGGCGACGCCGGCATCCTGGAACAGGCCGCCGGCGCGGATCGCCAGCGTCGGGCTGATCACCTGGTTGACGTCGAGCGTCACGCGCTTGGTGCGATCGGTGCCGAACGTGGTGTCCATGTTGTAGAAGCTGTTCTGCGTCGTCGCCTGTTTGGTGACGATGTTGATCGCGCCGCCGGTGGTGCCGCGGCCTGCAAAGGACGAGCCGGGGCCACGCAGGATCTCGACCTGCTCGGTGAAGAAGTTCTCGCGGACGCTGACGCCGGAGTCGCGCACTCCGTCGATGAAGATGTCGTTGCGCGCGTCGAAGCCGCGGATGAAGAAGCGGTCGCCGAAGGCATTGCCGCCCTCGCCCGTGCCGAGCGTGACGCCGGCCGTCGACAGGATCGCCGACTTCAGCGAGGTGGCGTTCTTGTCTTCGAGCACGTCCTTAGTCAGCACCGTGACCGATTTCGGCGTGTTCAGGATCGGCTCGGGATATTTCCCTGAGGCCTGCAGACGGTCGCCCTTGTATGGAGCGGCTGGATCCGCATAGGGATCGCGGTCGGCGGGAAGACCGCCGGCGTTGGGGAACGGCACCGGCGCCTGCTGTGCCTGCTGGTTGTTGCGGCGCGCGGCGCGGCGCAGCGCATTGCGGGCGCGGACCTGGTCCGCCGTGGGCTTTGACGTCACGGGCCGCGGGCGAGCGACCGGGGCATCGACATTCACCGGCGGCAGGTTGGATTGCTGCGCTTCGGCCCCCGAAAACGACGCCACCGCGATCAGGCTCGCGACTGCGGAGACCTTCGTGGCGGAATAACCGGTATCATCAGCCGAACCGATCGCTGCATCGAAGCGCAGCGATCTCGGCGCCTTCACATTGCTCATGTCTTGCTTGCTCCAGAAAAGTCAGCCCGTCGCGAAATGAAGCTGCGACGAACTGTCTCTTTCGGTTATCAAGCGTGACTTTTTTTATCAATGCGCCGAGCGCAACAGTTGGCTTGAATCGCCCCAATTCAAAGCGATTCTAATCTGCTGTTTGAAATCGTTCTAAACTGTAGTTTTTAAGCGTTCTAATAATCGTTCTAAATCGGTGTCGCCCGTCATTGACCGCCGCTTGCAAGCGCATGCGTCCCCGATCACTCGGCGCTTGGTGGCTTCATCAGCGAAAACAGCTCGTCGATCGTCCGCTGCGCGACCTGCCGCACGCGGTCGCTGTTCTCGAGGCCGGCGATGTTGACCCCGTTGACGACTGCTTTGATCTCGTCGCGGAAGTCGGTGAGAAAGCGCAGCGGGTCCCGCTGCTCGTTGGCGACGCGCGCGATCAATCCGGTGAGCAGGATCTGGCATGCCATCATGCGCCCGTTCAACTCATCCATCGCGGCCCTCATCCTCTCGCATCGTCGCTGCGCGATATGAACGACATCCCGCGACGATTCAACCGGCTCGCGCACGCTGCAACGGGTGAATGGATGGAGCGAAGGAATCTGCACACGATGAGATGCGCTATTTCGCGGCGATGCGCTCCGCCTCCTCGCCGAGCGCCTTGATGCGATCCTTGACCTCGCGAAGCGTGGAGAGGCCGCTTTCGACATGCTTGTCCGAGACGTCGCGCAACACGTCGCCGGCGATCGCGTCGCGCAGACTGTCGAGGTCGTCGACGAGACGGCGCCCGCTCCTGGTCAGGAACAGGCGATTGGCACGGCGATCCCTGGGATCGGGACGCCGTTCGAGCAGGCCATGCTCGACGAGGCGGTCGAGCAGCCGCACCAGCGAGATCGGCTGCAATTCGAGGACGTCGGCGAGATCGACCTGGGACAGCCCCTCCTGCTCGCGCAGGCGGAAGAGCACGATCCATTGCGCACGCGTGGTGCCTCGCGCCTTGGCGCGATGATCGATATAATTGCGCAGCAGCCGGGAACTCTCGACGAGCTGCGCGATAAACTGGCGTTTGAGATCGAGCGACATAGGGGTCCTCGGTGCGTTTCCCAGACGAAATGTTTCTGCTCGTTTCTGACCTAAACCTTTCCAAATGTTTAGGATTCTCAAGCCTTGGTGTGTTTACACATTAAGTGCACGCATATTATATCCGCAAGCTCTGTGAACCGTTTCGATCACCCTTTATTGTTACGTCGAACCCAAGAGTCCGCATGTCAAAGTCACGCACCATCGGTTGGGTTTTGGTGATCGCTGCGGTCGGCGCCGCCGGTTATTTCGGCTGGCAGAAACACACGAGCAACCAGCAGGCGATCGAAGCCGCGCAGAAGCGCTCCGCCCAACGCCCGGCCGTTCCGGTCAAGATCTCGCCGGTCGAGAAAGCCGACTTCCCGGTCTATCTCACCGGCCTCGGCACCGTGCAGGCGTTCAACACGGTCCAGGTCCGCACCCGGGTCGACGGCCAGATCACCAGGATCGCTTTCAAGGAAGGCCAGTTCGTCAAGGCCGGGGACACGCTGGTCGAGATCGACCCGCGGCCCTATCAGGCGACGCTCGACCAGGCCAAGGCCAAGAAGGCGCAGGACGAAGCCAATCTCGCCAACGCCAATCTCGACCTGCAGCGTTACACCAAGCTCGGCGAGTTCGCGACGCGCCAGCAGCTCGACACCCAGCGCTCCACGGTGGCGCAGCTGACCGCCCAGATCTCGGCTGACGAGGCCGCCATCTTCAATGCCCAGACCCAGGTGGACTACACCACCGTCAAATCACCGATCGACGGCATTGTCGGCCTCCGACTGGTCGATATCGGCAACATCGTCAACGCCTCGGCCCAGACCGGCATTGTCACGATCACCCAGATCGAACCGATCACTGTGATCTTCACCGCGCCGGAAGACCAGCTACCCGATATCAAGGCGGCGCTGGCCGTGGCGCCGCCCAAGACCATTGCCCTGACCACCGACGGCAAGCGGGTGCTATCCACGGGAACCCTGGCGCTGATCAACAATCAGGTCGACACGTCAAGCGGGACTGTCCGGCTGAAGGCGGTGTTTGATAACAAGGACCACGCGCTGTGGCCGGGCCAGTCGGTCTCGACCCGCCTTCTGGTCAGAACCTTGAAGGATGCCACCGTCGTCCCCGATGACGCGGTGCAGCATGGCACCGATGGCCTCTACGCGTATTCAGTCAATCAGGAGAACAAGGCCGAGCTTCGCAAGATCAAGGTCAGCCAGTCGATCGACGGCAAGTCGGTGATCGACGAGGGCCTGTCGCCCGGACAGCAGGTGATCACCGCGGGCCAGTACAAGGTCTCGCCGGGAACCCAGGTGACAACGGCGGTGGCGAGCTCGGATCCGTCCCAGTCGAAGGTTGCGCAGGAATGAGCGTCGGCGCCGGAATTTCCGCACCATTCATTCGTTTCCCCATCGGCACCTCGCTGCTGATGGCGGGCATCCTGTTCGTCGGTCTCGTCGCCTATCCCCTGCTGCCGGTCGCGCCGCTGCCGCAGGTCGACTTCCCCACCATCCAGATCACCGCGACCTTGCCCGGCGCCAGCCCGGAAACGATGGCGACCTCGGTCGCCCAGCCGCTGGAACGCCAGTTCGCGCAAATCCCCGGCATCGCGCAGATGACCTCGACGAGCTATCTCGGCACGGCGGCGGTCACCATCCAGTTCGACCTCAACCGCAGCATCGACGGCGCCGCCAATGACGTGCAGGCCGCCATCAACGCGGCAAGCGGCCAGCTGCCGAAAACCCTTCCCTCGCCGCCGACCTACCGCAAGGTCAACCCGGCGGACTCGCCGATCATGCTGCTGTCGGCGACATCGGACACGCTGCCGCTGACGACGGTCAGCGATGCCGTCGACGCCCAGCTGGCGCAGCAGATCAGCCAGATCTCGGGCGTTGCGCAGGTCATCATCGGCGGCCAGCAGAAGCCGTCGGTTCGCGTCCAGATCGACCCGGCCAAGCTCGTCGCCAAGGGCCTGTCGCTGGAGGACGTCCGCGCCGCGATCAACATCGCCACTGTCGACAGCCCGAAGGGCAATATCGACGGCGCCACCCGCGCCTATACCATCTACGCCAACGACCAGCTGCTGACGGCGAGCCCGTGGAACGACGTCATCATCGCCTACCGCAATGGCGGGCCGCTGCGGATCCGTGACATCGGCCAGGCCGTCACCGGGCCCGAGGACGCCAAGCAGGCCGCCTGGGCCAACGGCAAGCGCGGCGTATTCCTCGTCATCTTCAAGCAGCCCGGCGCCAACGTCATCGACACCGTCGACAAGATCAAGGCGACGCTGCCCCGGCTGGTCGCCGCGATCCCGCCGGCGATCAAGATCGACGTCATCAGCGACCGCACCACCACGATCCGCGCGGCGGTCGAGGACGTCCAGTTCACCCTGCTGTTGACCATCTTCCTGGTCGTGATGGTGATCTTCGTCTTCCTGCGCAGTTTCTGGGCGACCGTGATCCCGACAGTCACGGTGCCATTGGCGCTGCTCGGCGCCAGCGCGCTGATGTGGGTGTTCGGCTACACGCTCGACAATCTGTCGCTGATGGCACTGACGATTGCGGTCGGCTTCGTGGTCGACGACGCCATCGTGATGCTGGAGAACATCAGCCGCTACATCGAAGAGGGCGAGAAGCCGATGGCTGCCGCCTTCAAGGGCTCGCAGGAAATCGGCTTCACCATCGTTTCGATCAGCATCTCGCTGGTCGCGGTGCTGATCCCGCTGCTCCTGATGGGCGGCATCATCGGCCGCCTGTTCCGCGAATTCGCGGTCGTGCTGGCGATGACCATCTTCGTCTCGATGTTCGTGTCGCTGACGCTGACCCCGATGATGGCCTCGCGCTTCCTGCGCGCCCACAATGACGAGAAACACGGCCGCTTCTACCAGCTCAGCGAGCGCGGCTTCGACGCCATGCTGCGCGGCTATCAGAGCGTGCTCGACCTCGCCTTGCGCTGGAAGTTCACGACGCTGATGATCTTCTTCGGGACGCTGGCGCTGTCGGTCTACCTGTTCGTCATCATCCCGAAGGGCTTCTTCCCGCAGCAGGATGTCGGCCTGATCACCGCGACCTCGGAAGCCAACCAGGACATCTCCTTCGCCGACATGAAGCGGAAGCAGGAGGAACTCGGCAAGATCGTGCAGCAGGATCCCGCGGTGGCGACGGTGGCAATGGCGATCGGCGGCAGCGGCCGCGCCGGCAATAACGGCGCGATGTACATCACGCTGAAGCCGCTGAAGGATCGCGACGCCAACGCGCAGCAGGTCATCGCCCGGCTGCGGCCGAAGCTGGAGAAGGTCGAGGGTGCCCGGCTGTTCATGCAGGCGGCGCAGGACGTCCGCCTCGGCGGCCGCCCGACCCGCACCCAGTTCGAATTCACGCTGCAGGATGCCAACCTCGCCGAATTGAACGAATGGGCGCCGAAGATTCTCGGCAAGATGCAGACGCTGCCGCAGCTGCGCGACGTCGCCACCGACCAGCAGACCAACGGCACCACGCTCGAATTGAAGATCAACCGCGACACCGCCTCGCGCTACGGCATCCAGCCGCAGCTGATCGACGACACGCTCTATGATGCGTTCGGCCAGCGCCAGGTGACGCAGTACTTCACCCAGCTCAACAGCTACCACGTGATCCTCGAGGTATTGCCGGAGCTGCAGGGCGCGATCGACACACTGAACAAGATCTACATCAAGTCACCGCTGACCGGCGAACAGGTGCCGATCTCGACCTTCGCGACCTGGACCAGCGTGCCGGTACGGCCGCTCTCGATCAGCCACCAGGGCCAGTTCCCGGCGATCACGATCTCGTTCAACCTGGCGCAGGGTGTCGCGCTTGGCCAGGCGACGGAAGCGGTGCAGAAGGCGATGGTCGACCTCGGCGCGCCGCCGACACTGAGCTCGAGCTTCCAGGGCACCGCGCAGGCGTTCCAGCAATCGCTGTCGACCGTGCCGCTGTTGATCCTCGCGGCGCTCGTGGTCGTCTACCTGATCCTCGGCATCCTCTACGAGAGCTACATCCACCCGATCACGATTCTGTCGACGCTGCCGTCGGCCGGCGTCGGCGCGCTCGCGATCCTGATGGCGGCCGGCTTCGACTTCTCGCTGATCGCGCTGATCGGCATCATCCTTCTGATCGGCATCGTGAAGAAGAACGGCATCATGATGGTCGATTTCGCGATCGCGGCCGAGCGCGACCAGCACATGGAGCCTGTGGCGGCGATCCGCCAGGCCGCCCTGCTCCGCTTCCGCCCGATCATGATGACCACGATGGCCGCCTTGCTCGGCGGCGTGCCGCTGATGTTAGGGACCGGCACCGGCTCGGAAATCCGCCAGCCGCTCGGCTACGCCATGGTCGGCGGCCTGATCGTTAGCCAGGCGCTGACGCTGTTCACGACGCCGGTCGTCTATCTCTATCTCGACAGGCTCTCGAATGCGTTTGCGAACTGGGGCCGCTCGCCGCGCGCCGACCACGACGCTGACGACGGCGAGCATGGATCGGTCAAGGAGGCCGCCGAGTGACTTGACTTTGCCGGCATCCCGGCACATCCGAAAGATGTTCATTTCGGAGCCGGTATCGTGAAGATTGTCGCAAAGTCGCTCTTCGTCCTGTTCACCGTGTTCGGCATGGCCCACTCCGGCCACGCTCAGACGGCCAAGAGCAAGAACGCGCCCGCTCCGGCAGCTGCTCCCGCCGCTCCCCAGAGCGATGCAACAGCCCCCAACAATTCCGGCTGGATCGCACGCTGCACCAGTGCGAGCCGCGACGCTCCGCTCGAATGCGCGATGGAACAGACCGCGGTGCTCACCAAGACCGGCCAGCTCATCGTGCTGGTCAATATCCGCGTTCCCGGCGACACCCGCACGCCGGTTGCGCTGATCCAGCTTCCACTGGGATTGAACTTGCCTGTCGGCGCCAAGCTGCAGGTCGACGACGGCAAGGCCGTCGACGTGCCGATCCAAACTTGCGAGGCGCGCGGCTGCTACATCAATACGCCGATCGCCGACGATGTCCTGAGCCAGCTGAAATCGGGCAAGCAGCTCAAGGTGTCGTTCCAGAATCTCGGCAAGGAAACCATCTCGATCCCGATGTCGCTCGCCGACTTCGCGACGGTCTACGACAAGATCAAGTAACGCCGCGCAGCGTAGCCGTTCGCTATCGCTCCCGCTTGTAGAGGAACGCGTTGTCCGGCTGCGGCATGCCGATGGTCTTGTAGAACTCGATCGAGTCCGGCGCCGACAACAGCAGGCACATCGATTCAGGTCCGGCGAGGCGCCGCGTCTCCGCGATCAGGCGCTTGCCGATGCCATGTCCCTGGTGCTGACGATCGACTGCGAGATCGGACAGATAGCAGCAATAGGCAAAATCGGTCAGCGCGCGCGACACGCCGACCAGCTTGCCCGCCTTGCGCGCCGTCACGATCAGATTCGCATTGGCGATCATACGCTCCATCCGGTCGGTATCCGCCAGCGGTCGCCGCTCGCCGAGGCCCGACTGCCGCAGCACCTCGATGAACTCGTCGACGCCGATCGACGCTTCACGGGCATAGAGAATTTCGTCCATCAACTTAAACCTCTACTGCAACGGGCCGGACCACGCGCGCGAGACCATGGTGGATTACGCCGGGCTAATCCACCCTCGATGCCGTGATGGCACACAAACGACTGACCTCCGCCGGCAGCTGCAGCCGGCAATCTCGTCGGGATTTCAGAGGATGATCACGCCACCGAGGCAGATTGGCTGGGGAACCTGGATTCGAACCAAGACAAACAGAGTCAGAGTCTGTTGTGCTACCGTTACACCATTCCCCAAGAATCGTCCGTGGTATCAACAGCTTAGCTGGATGACCGGACATCTCGGTGCACCGGGTTCGCCTGCCAAATCAGCGCCCGCGCGAGTGCGACCTTCTACCCGCTTGGTCCCACGCTTGGCAAGCATTGTTGGCGGGGAATGGGCGTAAAATCACCCGCCAGTGTGGGACCAGCCATTGGTGGCAGCTTTCCCCGCCAGGTCGTGGCTTCAAAGGTTTCACTGAAGGAATTCAAGAACCACGAAAGGATCGGCGGCGAGGAATGCTCCGACGCTGAACCCGACGAAGCCAAGCGCGACCGCGCCGATCCAGCCGTGATGCGCCCAGCCATAGCTCGCACCGATCAACGTTCCGAGCCCGATCATGGAAACCGCCCACACGACGTGAGCGACGAGCTTGAGTACCTTGATCATTGGCAATCCAAGACGGAACGCACGTCATCAGGAACACATGATCTCGCCCGCGCAATCCGCGGGCCTCTGCAAATAGGTCGATCTCGCAAGCGGCGTGTTCAACCAGAGCGCCCTGACAAAGCGCCGCACCGCCGTTTGGCACGGCGGCGCAAGAGACCGAACGACCACAATCAGCGGGTGTCCAGCCGGCCGACCTCAGTACAGCCCGCCCGTCCCTGACCGCATCACGGCCCGATCGGCGTCCGGCGAAATGCCCTGCTGGGTGCCGTCGATCACGTCGGTGCCGGCAACCATCCCGGGATCATTGACCGGTGGTGCCTGGCCCGGCTTGAAGGCTTCGAGCACCACGCCTCTGTTCTGGCCAGGCGCGGCGCGCTGGCCGGTCTTGGCATCGACCAGGACCAGCCGGATGCCGACCGGCTGCTTGAACGGGGTCGCGGGCTTGTCGGCCAGCGCGAGCTTCAGGAAGTCGCGCGCGATCGGCGCCGCGGTGTGGCCGGCCTGCGCGTTACGGCCGAGCGAGCGCGGCTTGTCGTAGCCGACATAGAGACCGACCACGAGGTCGGGCGAGAAGCCGACGAACCAGAGGTCCTTGGCCTCGTTCGAGGTGCCGGTCTTGCCGGCGAGCGGCTTGCCGACGTCCTTCAGGGCGGTGCCGGTACCGGCCTGAATCACGCCCTCCATCAGCGAGGTGATCTGGTAGGCGGACATCGCGTCGAGCACCCGCTCGCGGCGGTCGACGAGTTGCGGCTCCGGCTGGTTCTTCCAGCCCTCCGGCGCGTCGCAGCCGCGGCATTCGCGCTGATCGTGCTTGAAGATGGTGTGGCCGTAGCGGTCCTGGATGCGGTCGATCAAGGTCGGCTTCACGCGGACGCCGCCATTGGCGATCATCGAATAGGCCGTGGCCATCCGCATCACCGTGGTCTCGCCGGCGCCGAGTGCATAGGCGAGATAGTTCGGCAACTCGTCATAGACGCCGAAGCGCTTTGCATACTCGCCGATCAGCGGCATGCCGATTTCCTGCGCCAGCCGCACGGTCACGGTGTTGAGCGACAGCCGCAGCGCGTTGCGCAGCGTCACCTGGCCCTGATACTTGCCGGTGGAGAAGTTTTCGGGCCGCCAGATGTTGCCCTGCCCCTGGTCGATCTCGATCGGGGCGTCGATCATCATCGTCGATCCGGTGTAGCCATTGTCGAGCGCCGACGAATAAACGATCGGCTTGAAGGTCGAACCGGGCTGCCGGTAGGCCTGCGTCGCGCGGTTGAACTGGCTCTGGTCGAACGAGAAACCGCCGACCATCGCCAGCACGCGGCCGGTATGCGGATCCATCGCCACCATCGCGCCCGACAGTTCGGGGACCTGGCGCAGCCGGTACTGGCCTTCGACGCGCTGGCCGTCCTTGCTGAACAGCGGGTCGGCGTAGATCACGTCGCCGGGCTGCAACACCTGCGCCACCGATGTCGGCGTCTTGCCCTTGTACGGGCCGGAGAGCGCCCTCGCCCATCTGACGCCCTCGAGCGTGATGATGCCGGTCTCGCGCTGCTTGCTGATGGCGCCGCCGAGCTCGCGGCCCGGCTGGAAGCCGATCCGTGCCGACTGATCGTTGCTCTCCAGCACCACCGCCATCCGCCACGGCGAGATGTCGGAGAGCGACTTGATCTCGGCGAGCGGCACGCCCCAGTCACTGGTCAGGTCGAGCTTCTGGATCGCACCGCGATAGCCCTGCTGCTCGTCATAGTTGACGAGCCCAGCCACCATGGCCTTGCGCGCCATCACCTGGACCTTGGGGTCGAGCGTGGTACGCACCGACAGGCCGCCTTCATAGAGCTTCTTCTCGCCATAGCGCTCGAAGATGTCGCGGCGGACTTCTTCCGAGAAATATTCGCCGGCGAAGGTGTGCGCGCCATTGCTGCGGTTGGTGACGGTCAGCGGCTCCTTGCGCGCCTTGTCGGCGTCGGCGGCGGTGATCCAGCCGTTCTCTTGCAGTCGGTCGATCACGTAGTTGCGCCGCTCGACGGCGCGCGCGCGGTTGCGCACTGGATGCAGGCTGGCCGGCATTTTCGGCAGCGCCGCCAGATAGGCCGCTTCCGCGACCGTCAGTTCATTGACGGACTTGTCGAAATACACCAGCGAGGCCGCCGCGATGCCGTAGGCGCCAAGGCCGAGATAGATTTCGTTGAGATAGAGCTCGAGGATCTTGTCCTTGGAGTAAGCCCGCTCGATCCGCATCGCCAGCAAGGCTTCCTTGATCTTGCGGGTGAACGACACCTCGTTGGTCAAAAGGAAGTTCTTGGCGACCTGCTGGGTGATCGTCGAGGCGCCCTGCGGCCGCCGGTTGGAACCGAAGTTCTGGATGTAGGCGACGCCGGCGCGCGCCATGCCGGTGTAATCGACGCCGCCATGCTCGTAGAAATTCTTGTCCTCGGCGGCGAGGAACGCGTTGATCACGAGCTTCGGCACCGCCTGGATCGGCAGATAGAGCCTGCGCTCCTTGGCGTATTCACCGAGCAGCGAGCCGTCGGCCGCGTGCACGCGGGTCATCACCGGCGGCTCGTAGTTCTGGAGCTGCGAATAGTCAGGCAGGTCCTTGGAGAAATGCCAGAACAGCCCTGCGACCGCGGCCAGACCAGCCAGGAACAGGATGGTGCCTGCGGTGAACAGGAACCCGAAGAACCGCAACAGAAATTTCATCGACCAGATTTCCGTGGCGAATACGTCGCTCGTTCTGAGCGCGCTGCGTGCCACTTAGGCCGCCCGGTATATCGGTCGCTCCATGGACCTGCAATTCAACACCGGAAATTAAAGCAAGCCAGGCGTCAAACTTATGCCATAGAGCCCGGCTCGCGCCCGCAGCCAAATCGGCAGACCTCGCCGACTGGCGGTGCCCGCGGAGGCTGCATCGATCTTCGCTGCAGCGCTGCGCGATTCGCACGCCGCGCCTGATAGCGCTGCGGTCTCGATACGCTTGCGCGGAGAGCACGTCGCGAAAGAAAAGCGCGGGCCGGACGGATCGATTCCCCATGCGGCCGACGATTTGGGTGCTGCGACATCAGAAACCGGTGGACAGCGCCGGCGCGCCAGTCACATTAAGGATTTGTTAACTATAACTACCGCAAGTTGTTGGCATACACCGACTCGCGACGGGCTGATTTTGATGGCACTGCGCGGATTTAGACGGCCTTTTACGGCTGACCCGAATGTCCTTGGATTTCCAAAACCACCCACATCGGCCATGGGCACAGAAGCCTTGGACCTCGTCTATCAGGCGGCGGATTTGTTCCGCAGCATCGAGGACCGGGCCCGCGCCGGCGAAGCGCGCGCCGAGGCCGCCGAACAGGCGCAGCTCGAAATCATCGCCGCCACCGAGCGCAAATTGAGGGATGCGTCGCGGGCGCTCGAGGAAGCTCGACGGCGCATCGAGTCCCAACAGGAACAACTCGATGCGGCAGAATTCCGCGCTCAGGCCGCCGAAGCCGAGGCGCGCGAAGCCAAGCAATCGCTGGCCCTGGTCGAAGACGCGATCCGCCGGCGCCTGCTGCTGACCAGCGGTCAGAACGACGGCAGGTCGACCGCCGTCGCCTGACCGCAGCGCGGATCAATTGGAGCGGTAGCCCGCATGAGCGGAGCGACATGCGGGGGCTCAACAAGACCCAGATATCGCTTCGCTCATTCGGGCTACGGATTGTCGCTAGGCGTCACCATCAATAACCCGCGGCGAGCCCCGAATTGCGCCGCGGATCGTTCGCCCCATAGAAGCGATTGTTGCCGACAGGCTTGCCGCCCAGCGATGGCCCGCCGATGATGATCACCGCGAGGTGGTTGGCCGGATGCGGCGGGCCGAATTTGTGGCCCATGCCCTCCAGGATCTTCCGCGTATCCGGCGACAGCGTATAATCCTCGACGTTGGTCGCCTCGGGAAGCCACTGCTGGTGGAAGCGCGGCATGTCCACGGCCTCCTGCGCGTTCATGCCGTAGTCGATCGCGTTGATCATCGTCAGCAGCACGGCGGTGATGATGCGGCTGCCGCCCGGGGTGCCCATCACGATGACCGGCTTGCCGTCCTTGGAGACGATGGTCGGGCTCATCGAGGACAGCGGACGCTTGCCGGGGACGATCGCGTTGGCCTCCCCCTGCACCAGCCCATACAGGTTCGGCACGCCGACCTTGGCGGTGAAGTCGTCCATCTCGTCGTTGAGCAGCACGCCGGTCTTGGCCGCCGTCACCTTGGCACCGAACCAGTCGTTCAGCGTGTAGGTGACCGACACCGCATTGCCGTCCTTGTCGGCAATCGAATAGTGCGTGGTGTTGCTGCCCTCATGCGGCGGAACGCCGGGCTTGATGTCCCTGGACACACCGGCCTTGGCCGGGTCGATCGCGGCACGGATCTTCGCGGCGTAGGTCTTGTCGAGCAGGCGCTCGAGCGGATTCTTCACGAAATCCGGATCGCCGAGATAGCTGTTGCGATCGACGTAAGCGTGGCGCATCGCCTCGATCTGGTAGTGCACCGCCTGCGCCGAATGGTAGCCGAGCTCCTTCAGCGGATAGCCCTCGAGGATGTTGAGCATCTCGCAGATCACCACACCGCCCGAACTAGGCGGCGGCGCCGAGACCACGTGGTAACCGCGATAGTCGCATTCGACCGGGGCCAGCTCGCGAACCCTGTAGTTGTCCAGATCCACCTGCGTCAGCAGGCCCTTGCCGCCCTGGCTCGCGGCGACGATCGCCGCACCGACCCAGCCCTTGTAGAAGCCATCCGTGCCGCGCTTGCTGATCTCGCGCAGCGTCTCGGCGAGTTCATGTTGCACCAGCCGCTCGCCGACCTGGAACGGTTTTCCATTGTTGAGAAAGATCGCGGCCGAGGGCGGATCGTCCTGAAAGTCCTTGGTCGAGGTCTGCAGCATGCTGACGTCGCCCTGGTCGAGCACGAAACCATCCTCCGCCAGTTGCAGCGCCGGCGCGATGACGTCAGCGCGCTTCATCGTGCCGTATTTCTCGCGCGCATATTCCATCCCGGCCACCGATCCCGGTACGCCGACAGCGAGATGCCCCTTGGTCGACAGCCCCGGGATGACGTTGCCTTCCTTGTCGAGATACATGTCGGCAGTGGCGCCCTTCGGCGCGGTCTCCCGGAAATCCAGGAAGGTCTTGCGGCCGTCGGCGAACTGGATGGTCATGAACCCGCCGCCACCGAGATTGCCGGCGGCGGGATAGGCCACCGCGAGCGCGTACCCTACGGCGACCGCCGCATCGACCGCATTGCCGCCCCGCTTCAATACCTCGACGCCGACCTGGGTCGCGAGATGCTGCGCGGAAACCACCATGCCGTTCTCGGCGGCGGCCGGCGCGACCGAGGCTGCGCGACCGGGAACAGCCGACACGATGCCGATCGAGACGAGCGCGGCGACCATCCATCGCGCGCGGGCCATTGGATTTTGCATGGAAGTCTCCCCGGAGAATACCGGCTTGTCGCGGCTTGCGGTGCTATCTCAACGCGTACATCTAGCAGGCCGCACGCGCGCGCACTATAGGCCCGCGCGGTCCCCGCCACTTGCCCGCAGCCGGCTGTGCCGTCTGCCGTAGGTCGCATAGATCACAAGCCCGATCGCCAGCCATACCGCGAGCCTGATCCAGGTGTCGAGCGGCAGGCCGAACATCAGGAACAGCGAGGTTGCAGCGGCAGCCGGGGCCACCAGCCAGATCGCCGGCGCCTTGAACGGACGCGGCAATTCCGGATCGCGCACGCGCAGCACCAGCGTGCCGATCGAGACCACCGTGAATGCGAACAGCGTGCCGATCGAGACCAGTTCGCCGACCAGCCCGATCGGCAACAGCCCGCCGAGAAGAGCGGCCACGGTGCCGGCGAAGATGGTCGAGACATAGGGGGTCTGAAAGCGCGGATGGATCTTAGCGGCAAAGCCCGGCAGCAATCCGTCATGCGCCATGGCGCGAAAGATCCGCGGTTGCGCCAGCAGCATGATGAGGATCACCGATGTCAATCCGAACAGAATGCCGAGCTTGATGAACGGACCGAGCCAGCCGATGCCGATCGCATCGATGCCGACGGCGATCGGATCGGGCACGCTGAGCCGGTCATAGGGCACGATGCCGGTCAGCACGAATCCGACCGCGACATAGAGCGCGGCGCAGATCACGAGCGAACCGAGAATGCCGATCGGCATGTCGCGCTCCGGCGTCTTCGCTTCCTGCGCCGCGGTCGAGATCGCGTCGAAGCCGATATAGGCGAAGAACACCACCGCCGCACCGCGGACCACGCCGGACCAGCCGAACACGCCTGGACCGGCATTCGGCGGGATCAGCGCGCCCTCCGGGTTGCTCGCCGTCACCCAGTTCGCCAGCGTCACCGAGGAAGCCGCGGTGGCGAGAAACAGCGCGATCACGACGAGCTTGACCACGACGACGAAGCTGGTAAAGCGCGCGGACTCGCGAATGCCGACCACCAGCAACGTGGTCACGAACGCGATGACCGCCATCGCCGGGATGTTGATGACCGCACCGGTCGACGACCATGCGCCGGTGTTGACGTCGTAGGCGAGCGGCGCCGAGGTGAATTGCGGCGGCAGGTTGATGCCGAAATCGCGCATCAGACTGACGAAATAGCCGGACCACCCGACCGAGACCGCGATCGCGCCGACCGCGTATTCGAGGATCAGGTCCCAGCCGATGATCCAGGCGATCAGTTCGCCGAGCGTGGCATAGGCATAGGTGTAAGCGCTGCCGCAGATCGGCACCGTCGACGACATCTCGGCGTAGCACAGGCCGGCGAAGGCGCAGGCCACCGCACCAAGCATGAAGGAGAGCGTGACCGCGGGACCGGCATTGGCAGCGGCCGCATGGCCCGTCAGCACGAAGATGCCGGCGCCGATGATGCCGCCGATGCCGAGCGTGACGAGTTGCAACGCCGAGAGCGAGCGCCGGAAGATCGGCGTCTCCGCGTCGCCATCGGCCCGCGCCGCCTCCCGCAACAGGTCCGAGGTCGACTTTCGGTCCCAGAAACCGGCCAGAGCGTCTGTCACGCCGGGTGTCCTCCGCCGCTCGGGTCCGGCGGGACCCGACACGATCGGCGGACTATAACGCGCCTAACGTCCAGTCGTTCGAGCGCCGGGCAAGTGCCGGCGCCCTTATCCACCGCCAAGCGTGGTGCGGCGCCCTATCGGCAGGGATGCCGACGGCCATCACGGCCAAGGAAGGTGCCGGACGCTGGATCGAATGAATGGTAACGCGCGCAAGAGGAAGATGGCTCCGCCGCAGGCATGGCACCGTAGGCGTTCGCCGGATTGCCGCCGCGCTGCGCGGCCTCCTGGGCCTCACCCCATGGCGTCAGGGCGCCGCCGTTGATCGCGCTGCGTCCGGGATTTTGCGCGTCGAAATATGCCGGCTCCGACATCTGGGCCGCGACCGGCGCGAACGTCATTCCCACGAGCAGCGCAACGGCTGCAACGGCCTTAAGTCCGGCCATATGACCTCTCCGATGCATCAACTGAAAACTGTCCAAGAGCGGCGGCGTCGCTCTTGTGCCCGCGATTGATATGGTGCCGGCCAAGGTCCGGACCCAGGGACCTTGAGGTCACAATGGCGCGAGCCCAGCGGTCTGCGCGGCACCGCAACCGGAGCCCGAGACATACGTCCTGCCGACGCTTCAGTGGTTGTGCACGTCCGGCCGCGGATCGGAGACGAAGCCGTCGCGGTTCGGCATCTTGATGGCGGCCAGCGACTTGGCGTCGAGCACAGCATTGGCGGGAACAAAGCCGTTGAGGCTGAGGATGTAGGCGGACACCGCGTAGACGTCCTGATTGCTCAGCGACTGCGGCGCGTTCTGCGGCATCGCGCGGCGGATGTAGTCGAACAGCGTCGGGGCATAGGGCCAATAGCTGCCGACGGTGCGGATCGGTTTTGGGCTCGCCAGCGTGCCCTGTCCGCCGACCAGGCGGTCGCCGACGCCGCCCTGCCCGCTGTCGCCGTGGCACGCCGCGCATTGCTCGCTGAACACCGTGCGGCCGCGCTCGACGCTGCCGTTGCCCGGCGGCAGGTTGGAGCCGTCACGGCCGATATCGATGTTCCAGCCGGCGATCTCGGCAGGCATCGCCTCACGCCCGATGCCAAAGCGATCCTCGGCCTGCCCGGCAGTGGCAAGCATCGCGATCGCACTCACGAGGAACGCCGCCTTGAGCTTAAGCCTGGCCATTGGTCACCTCACCATTCGCATCGATGCGCCAGGGCCAGATCGCGTTGTTGTGGTAGAACGAGTTGAGACCACGCACCTTGACCAATTCCGCCAGCGTCGGCTGCACGTATCCGGTCTCGTCGATGGCGCGGCTCTGGATCACGGCGGGTTTGCCGTCCCAATGCCAGGGCAAGCGGAAGCGCGTGAGCGCGCGCGTCAACACCGGCTCCTGCAATTCGGCCTGCTGCCAGCTCTTACCCTCGTCGAGCGAGACCTCGACGCTCTTGATCTTGCCGTGACCGCTCCAGGCGATCCCGGTAATCTCGTGAAAACCCTGCGTCGTCAGCTTCTGCCCGCCGGACGGCCGTGTGATGATCGACTTGGCTTCCATATAGAAGGTGAATTCGCGCGACGTACCGTCGGGCATCGGGTCGGTGTATTTCGAGGTCTCCTCGCGCGAATAGGCCGGCTCGGCGACGACCTTGAGCCGGCGCAGCCACTTCACGTTCATGTTGCCCTCGAAGCCGGGCAGCAACAGGCGCAGCGGATAGCCCTGCTGCGGGCGCAGCCGCTCGCCATTCTGGCTGTAGACCAGCATGGCATCGTCGAGGCATTTCTCGATCGGGATCGAGCGCGTCAACGCAGCCGCGTCGGCGCCTTCGGCCACGATCCATTTGGCACCCGCCTGAAGGCCCGCTTCGTCCAGCACCGTCTTCAGCGGCACGCCGGTCCATTCCGCACAGCTCAGGAGGCCGACGAGGTCGGAGGCCGTCTTGCCGTAGGGCTTGGTGTAGACCGGATTGCCGGAGCACTCGAGGAAGTGGATGCGCGACTGCGACGGAAAGCGGCGGATGTCCTCCATCGTGAACACCAGCGGGCGATCGACCATGCCATGCAGCACCAGCCGGTGCTCGGCCGGGTCGATGGTTGGCACGCCGCCATGGTGGCGTTCGTAGAACAAACCGTTCGGCGTGATGATGCCGTCGAGCTCCTGCAACGGCGTGCGGCCCGAAGCGGAGATGTATTGCGGTAGCGTCTTCGAGATGTTCTTGACGACAGCCTTCTCGTGAACCGATGGCGTGCCATAGGGCTGGCTTCCCATCGGGTCGCCGGGCGCTTTCATCCATTCCGGCACATTGGGTGGAAGATTATTTCCCTGTTCGGCAAGCGCGGTAGAACCGGCAACTCCCGATATCGCGGAGCCACCGGCCAGTGCTGCACCGGCCTGAAGGAATCGCCTGCGAGACGCCTCTCTCACGCGCTTGTCCGTCGTGTGTTCGCTCATCGACGTTTTCCTCTGACGTTACCGGAGCATGATCCGGAAAAGTGCGAAGCGGTCTTCCGAAAAGATCATGCCAGGACAACAATCCAAAGCGCGATGACGATTCATCGGGCTTTGGTGCAGCCTAACATCAAAGGGCTGAGGGGAGGCAATGCTCCGGCGCGCATATCCGCATCGACGGCGCGTGATGGCCGTTGTTCGACAGTCTTTGCTTGCGTTCACATCCGTACGCCGGGCAATTGACTGGCTTGCTTCACCCACGCGGTGAACTGGGCTTCGTCGAGCTCGTCGTTCTCGTGAATGTCGAGATAGCGCGTGTGCTGCTGCTTTGACTCGCCCGGCGGCACCGGAAGCAGCGACGCACCGCGAAAGAACGCCACCTTGACGTAGCGCGTGAAGACATGGATGCCGAGGAACCAGCCGTCCCCTTCCATGCCGTAGAGCGGCGAGTTCCACTTCACCGCCTTGTGCACGCCGGGGACGGCACGCACGATGAGCGCGTCAAGCTTGCGTCCGACATCGCGCTTCCACCCCGGCATCGCGGCGATATAGACTTGCACCGGAGCGTCACCATATCCCTTGGCGATCTGCGGATTGCCGCCCGCGAGCAGACGCGGCTTTGCAGAGCCACGCTTCGCGGCGCTCTTTTTCGCACCCTTCGCCGACGTCTTTCGCGTCTTGCCAGCCATAGTGCCCGCTCTCACCGGTTCACGTCTCGCGCGGCGCAGCGCCCGCCGTCGCGAAACCGGATCATATCGGTTGCGCGTCGGTGTTGTCGTCAGCGAGCGCGCGTGTTCGCGGCGGCGTATCGACGCGCTCGGGTGGCCTTCGTGTGGCGGTCTGGCATCTAGTCGATCAGCGGCGGGGTGCCGTGGGTGTGGAACGACTCGATCGTCTTCAATCCCCACGCCTGTCCCTTCTTGCGCTCTTCCTCGGTCCACACGATCGGCTTCCAGTCCGGCGCGAGGATCAGGCGTGCGCCGGCGTTGGCGACTTCGACGCGGTTGCCGCCAGGTTCATAGACATAGAGGAAGAAGGTCTGCTGGATCGCGTGCTTGTGCGGCCCGGTCTCGATATGCACCCCGTGCTCGAGAAAAATATCCGCGGCTCGCAGGATCTCCTCGCGGCTGTCGAGCGCGTAGGTGACATGGTGAAACCGGCCGGGCTTGCCGTAATGGTCGCGCGTATAGGCGAAGTCGTAACTCTTGTTCGACATCGTCATCCACATCGCGGCTTCCGTGCCGTCGTTGAGCACGATCTGCTCGGTGGTGCGACAGCCGAGGTAGTTTTCGAAGAACAGACGGTTGGCCTTGATGTCAACCGCGAGGCAATTGAGATGGTCGAGCCGGCGGACATTGACGCCGCGCGCCGGAAAGCGCTGCGCCTGGTTCTTCAGCGCGGGCTTCAGCTCGGACGGCGCCTCGTACCACTCGGTCTCGTAATAGAGCTCGATGACATGGCCGTCCGGGTCGCGGCAACGGAATGCCGGCCCCTGCCCCATGTCACCGTCGATCCAGCCGATATCGAAGCCCGAGCCCATCAGCGCGGCGACGCGGCGTTCGAGCGCCTGCGGGCTGCGCGCCCGCAGCGCCATGTGCTCCATCCCTGAAGTCTTCGACGCCGTCAGCTTCAGCGAATAGCGCTCGTAATCGTCCCAGCCGCGCAGATAGACCGACTCGCCCTTGCGGCCGCTGACGGTCATGCCCATGACGTCGAGGAAGAATTTCAGGCTCTCGTCCGGCTTCGGCGTCAAAAGCTCCATGTGCCCGAGATGCGCGAGATCGAAGATCGGTTCCGGCTGCATGGACGGTCTCCCTCCGCGACGCGCCGGATCGACGACTTGCGGCTGGACAGGTGAGCGGCGCGTTGATTTGTACTAGTGTACAAATGATTAGGTCCCGTCAACAAATTACTGGCGACGGCAATTGCGCTCGCACGGCATTCCGTGGACGGAATCACCTCGTGAAAGCGGTCGAGTCAGGAGACCGAGACGGCCTTCTCGCGATCCGACGACAGGAGCTTGCGGATTTCAGCCGATGACACCGGCCGGCTGAACAGATAGCCCTGCATCTCGGTGCAGCCGAGGATGCGCAGCAGGTTGCGCTGCTGCTCGGTCTCGACGCCCTCCGCGGTCGTGGTCATGTCGCTGGCAGCGGCGATGTTGACGACGGCCTGGACGATCGTGGACGACGCACCGGTCCCGGCGAGATCCTTGATGAAGGCGCGATCGATCTTGATCTTGTCGAAGGGGAAGCGCTGCAGATAGCTCAGCGAGGAATAGCCGGTGCCGAAATCGTCGAGCGCGATACGTACGCCCAGTTCGCGCAGCTGATGCAGGATATCGAGCGCAGCCTCGTCGTCGCGGATCAGCACCGCCTCGGTGATCTCGAGCTCGAGCCGCGAAGGTGCAAGCCCTGTCGCGGCGAGCGCGGCGGCGACGTTGAGCGCCAGCGTCTGGCTCTTGAACTGGATCGGAGACACGTTGACCGCGACATGAACATACTCCGGCCAGTTCATCGCCTCGCGGCACGCGGTGTTGAGCACCCAGTGACCGAGATCGTTGATCAGGCCGGTGTCCTCGGCGATCGGGATGAAATCCGCCGGCGAGATGATGCCGCGTTCGGGATGGCGCCAGCGCACCAGCGCCTCGCAGCAACTGACCTGCCCCTCCTCGAGATGGAGCAGCGGCTGATAGTGCAGCTCGAAGCTGCCGTCGGCGATCGCCTGGCGCAGCTCGAGCTCGAGGCTGCGCCGCGCCTTGGCACGTGCGTCCATGCCGGTCTCGAAGAACCGGTAGGTGCGGCGGCCGTCGCTCTTGGCTCCGTAGAGCGCGAGGTCGGCATTGCGCAGCAATTGATCGATGTCGAGGCCGTCGGCGGGCGCAACGGCGATGCCGATGCTGGCATCGGTGGTGATCATATGCCCGCTGCAGTCGATCGGCCGGCGGATCGACTGATAGATCGCAGCGAGGAGCTGCATGGTCTCGGTCTGATCGCGGACGGCGGTCTGGATCACGGCAAACTCGTCGCCGCCGAGCCGCGCTGCGACGTCGGTGTCCCCAACGCAGCCGCGCAGGCGGTCGGCGATCGCCCTGAGCAATTCGTCGCCGATCTGATGGCCGAGCGCGTCGTTGACGGCCTTGAACTCGTCGATGTCGATATACATGACCGCGAGCTGCTGATCCGGCCGGATCGCCTTCAGCGCCCGCTCCAGGCGTTCGCGGAACAGCACGCGGTTCGGCAGGTCGGTCAGCGCATCATAATGCGCCATGTGGGCGATCTTGTTCTCGGTGCGCGTACGCTCGGTGACATCCTCGATGGTCGCCACCCAGCCGCCTTCCGGCAGCGGCTTGTTGACGATCTCGATCGCGCGCCCGCCCGGCGCCTGCGTCAGCTGACGTGTGGCGCGGCCAAGCTTCACGTTGCCGATGATGGCGTCGCAGAAGTCGTCGACATCGCCGTCGAACGAGCCCGTCTCCTGTCTATGCGCAATCAGCCGGCGCATCGTGCAGCCGGGCTTGGCGACGTCGGGCGAAAGCCCGAACATCTCGATGTAGGGACGGTTGCAGATGATGATGCGCGCCGACGCATCGTAGAGCACGAGGCCCTGCGGAATGTTGTTCACGGCAGTCACGAGATTGCGGCGTTCGGTGGCGAGCCGCTCGTCGGAGATTTCGTGCCGCTTGAGCAACAGGAAGACGATCACGGCCATGATCGCGAATGCCGCCATCAGCAGGCCTTCGCGCTCACTCCATTGCGCGGTCGCACTTCCGAGCAGGCTGCCGACCAACAGGCCGGCACAGAACGCCAGCCCCTTGGTCGAGCCGGCATCGGCATTTCCTGACGATGAATTGCGGTGTTCGATGCGCACGCTGATCTCTCCCAGGGCGCGGCATCGTTACGCAGCACAAATGGAAAGGTCGTTACAACTCGCAGTTAGCAATCGGTTACGCGATACCGGGCGACAACGTATGACAATTCGCCCCCAATGCCCCGTAAACCGACGGAGCCGCCGATGCACTCCGCGGAGATGGTGAATCCGGCCTTAACAGAAAAACCGGGAAACAAACGCGGCTGTGCCGGAAAGCGACGATTTCGCCGCCGATGCGCGCGACAGCGCGTAATCTCGCGGTACGATAGAAACAAATCGTCACCGGGAAGGTGTAGATTTAGCCGATGCGGAACCCCGGCGATTTAACGATTTTTCCAATCCCGGGCGGGCATATTGCTCCGGACATTTAGATTTTGAGAACGAGCCAGGCTGGAACTGTGACACCCTTCGGACGTGTGATCTCTGTGCGCGGCTCGCAGGCCCGGGTTGGGCTGCTGGCGGGCGGCCAGATGCAACTTTCAGAAATGCGAGCGACCGTCGGCCGGTTCGTCAGTATCCGCTGCGCAAGTTCGGTCATCGTCGCCATGATCACCGAAGTGACGTGCGAGAACCTGCCGGCGTCCGACGAATTCATGGCGACCGCCTCGGTCGACCTGCTGGGCGAGATCCTGGGTGGCGACCGCCCGAAATTCCAGCGCGGCGTCACCCACTATCCGACCATCGGCGACAGCACCGATCTGATCACGAACCAGGAGCTGCGCACGGTCTATGCGCCGAGCGGCTCGGACCAGATCAATGTCGGCACGTTGCAGCAGGATCGTTCTGTCATCGCCTATGTCGACGTCGAGGAGATGCTGTCCAAGCACTTCGCGGTGCTCGGCTCGACCGGCGTCGGCAAGTCGACCGGCGTGTCGCTGCTGCTCAACGAGATCCTGAAGTCGCGGCCCAACCTGCGCATCTTCCTGCTCGACGTGCACAATGAATATGGCCGCTGCTTCGGCGAGCGCGCGCAGGTGCTCAACCCGCGGAACCTGAAGCTACCGTTCTGGCTGTTCAACTTCGAAGAGATCGTGGACGTACTGTTCGGCGGCCGGCCCGGCGTGCCCGAGGAGCTCGACATCCTCGCCGAAGTGATCCCGATGGCGAAGGGCATCTACACCCAGTACCAGAACTCCGATCGGGTCGGTCTCGGGCTGAAGCGCATCGACCCCAAGCAGGTCGGCTACACCGTCGATACGCCGGTGCCCTATCGCCTCGTCGACCTGATCTCGCTGATCGACGAGCGCATGGGCAAGCTGGAGAACCGCTCCTCGCGCATCATCTATCACAAGCTGATCTCGCGCATCGACGCGGTGCGCAACGATCCGCGCTACGCCTTCATGTTCGACAATGCCAATGTCGGCGGCGATACCATGGCCGAGGTGATCAGCCATCTGTTCCGCCTGCCCGCCAACGGCAAGCCGATGACGATCATGCAACTCGCTGGCTTCCCCGCCGAAGTCGTCGATTCCGTGGTGTCGGTGCTGTGCCGCATGGCGTTCGATTTCGGGCTGTGGAGCGACGGCGTCTCGCCGATGCTGTTCGTCTGCGAGGAAGCGCACCGCTACGCCTCCGCCGACCGCAATATCGGCTTCGGGCCGACCCGCAAGGCGGTGTCGCGCATTGCCAAGGAAGGCCGCAAATACGGCGTCTATCTCGGCCTGATTACCCAGCGTCCAGCCGAGCTCGACGCGACCATCATCTCCCAGTGCAACACGCTGTTCACGATGCGCCTTGCCAACGACCGCGACCAGGCGCTGCTGCGCTCCGCGGTCTCGGACGCCGCCGCCAACCTGCTGTCCTTCGTGCCCTCGCTTGGCACCCGCGAGGTGCTGGCGTTCGGCGAAGGCGTGGCGCTGCCGACCCGGCTGCGCTTCAAGGAGGTGCCGCCCCACCAGCTGCCGCGCGGCGAGGCCACCATCGCCACGGTACCGTCGGTCACCGCCGGCCATGACATGCATTTCGTCAGTGCCGTGCTAGAGCGCTGGCGCGGTGCCACTTCGCATCGCGACAGCCCGAGCGGCGACGCAAACTTCAGCTCTCCGGCGCCGGCGCGCACCATGGCGCCGGCCGAGGCGCCGATGCTGCAGCCCTCGCTCGGCCTCGATCCGGACCGCTTCTCGCTTCTGAAGAAGCCGCTGCGTTAGCCGAATTCCGCCAAGGCGCCGATGCGCCTTGCGCCCAAGGCGTCATCCACTATGGTCTCGCGTGACGCCGCATCCAGGCGGCACGCCGGAACCATCTCATGACGCAGCCGACCGTAAAACGCTTCCCGACGCCCGCTCTCGACGAGCTCCCCGAGGATATCCGCACCCGCATCCTGGCGGTGCAGGAGAAATCCGGCTTCGTGCCGAACGTATTCCTCACCTTGGCCTATCGCCCCGACGAGTTTCGCGCCTTCTTCGCCTATCACGACGCGCTGATGGAAAAGGACTCCGGCCTCTCGAAGGCCGAGCGCGAGATGATCGTGGTGGCGACCAGCGCCGCCAACCAGTGCCAGTATTGCGTGATCGCCCACGGCGCGATCCTGCGCATCCGCGCCAAGAATCCGGAGATCGCCGACCAGATCGCGGTCAACTACCGCAAGGCCGACATCACGCCGCGGCAGCGCGCGATGCTCGACTTCGCCATGAAGGTGAGTCGCGCCGCCGAGGAAGTCTCGGAGGCGGACTTCGCCGCGCTTGCCGCCCACGGCTTCAGCGACGACGACGTCTGGGACATCGCCGCAGTTGCGGCGTTCTTCGCGCTGTCGAACCGGCTCGCCAACGTCACCGGCATGCGGCCGAACGGCGAATTCTACATGCTCGGCCGGCAGCCGAAATAGAGGGCGCCTTGGCGGACTGGAGCGAGATCATCCTGCGTCTCGGCGCGGCCACCCTTGCCGGCTGCGCGATCGGGCTCGACCGCGACCTGCGCGGCAAGCCGATCGGCCTGAAGACGCTGGGCCTCGTCAGCCTCTCGACGGCCATGGTCGTGCTGCTGGCATTGCAGGCCGTCGAGCCCGGCAAGTTCACCGACGCGGTGAGCCGCGTGATCCAGGGCGTGCTGACCGGCATCGGATTCCTCGGCGCCGGCGTGATCGTGCGGCAGGGCGACCGCTTCCAGGTCCGCGGCCTGACCAGCGCCGCATGCGCTTTCTTCGCCGCTTGCGTCGGCATCGTCTGCGGCGCCGGACATTGGCCGATCGTCGTCACCGCCGTCGCGCTGGCGTTCCTGCTGTTGACCTTCGGCAAGCGGACCGAACGGTGGCTGCACCACGCGCTCGGCGGCAGGGAGGATCAGCACGGGCCGGCGGTGGCGGCAGATCAGTCGTCAGATGCCGGCCCGCACCAGCCGGGCAAATAGACCGCGTCCTTGCTGCGGCCGAGCGCCAGTCCCTTCTCCAGCGCCTTGGCGAAATTGTTCTCCACCGTCTTGCGCGGGATGTGGCGGCGCAGAAAATCGGCCCACAGGAATTCACTGAACGGCGTCGTGTCCTTGGCAAAGCCGCCCGCCCGGCGCATCTCGCCGGCGAGGCTGCGGAACGGATCGTCCCTGAGATCCTTGATCGATTTCGGAATGTCCTTGAAGTGGCGGCGCTCGCCCTTGGAATCGTAGGGATAGACCCAGCGCTTGTTGTCCATCACGCCCCAGAACACGTCACGCTCGACCATCGTGAGATCGCCGATCACCGTGACCAAGATGTCCTTGACGCCCTCCTCGTGCAGCGCCCGCGCCATGTGATGGTGATCGACCACGTAGTAGCGGTCGTCGGGACCATGGACGACCGGGATCATGTGCTTGCCCAGCAGTTCGGCGCGCTTCTTGTCCGACTTGTGCTCGCGCCAGCGCTTCCGCTTCTCCGTCACCTCCTGCATGCCGACCGTCATCTGGGTCGGCCGCAGCGATAGGATCGGGACCGGTTTGACGTAAGGCTCGCGCGTGTGGGCCATGATTTATGCTCCCTTTTTGACCGGCACTCCGGAACGGGTTCCACTATGTCATGAGCCCGCAGGCGGGTGAAAGAGTCCGGTGCGCCGGAGTGGCTTCACGAAGCGGTGGGGGCCGATGGCCAAGATGATCCGGCCTCGGCTGTCGATGCTCCCGGGCTGTCAATGCCCGGACGCGCAGCCTCAACCTCCGTGACCGCGTTGCGGCGCAAACTGTGCATGCGCGAAGGTCGAACGAGTGTGTCGACATCGGCTTGGTCGTCGCAATGCCGAGCATCCCGCGCTCCGCAGCAGTCGCCTCGACGGCAAGCCAGTTCCTGGAGGTGATCGAAGCATGAATACCACCTCTGCGCGCACCAAGATTTTAGGTGTGAAGTGCAGCGAACATGCTAAACATAACTGGCGACGCGACCGGACTGACAACAGTGAAGACGCAGCGGCCAATCTCCTCGGATGCCGAGCACGTGGTGCTCAAATTCCGGCCGCGTACCTCGGCGCAGCCGCCCGGCAAGCGCGAGGAGCCGCTCCGATCGACGCGCCCGGCTTCCGTTGCCAACGACCTCTCTCGCTATGAGAAGCCGCGCGAGGAGCCGGACGATTTCCGCCAGCGCATGCTCGCCAACATCGCCGCCTTCGCCTTCACGGTGGCGCTCACCGCGATCGGCATCTGGCTTGCCATGAGCATCGCCGATCTGCGCAAGACCCAGGATTGCGTGCTGATGGGCCGCCGGGATTGCGCGAAGATTACGGTGATGCCGCGCAGCTAGGCTGGCCGGAACCCCGCCCAAAAACCGTGCTTGCGAGGCCGGCCAAGCTCCATTGAACTAACGGCCCTGCTCCGATATACGGGCACACGACTCCGGCACCAGCAATCGGGCATTCCGGGGCAACGCGCCCGCCTCCTCTGAGCCGACCCGGAATTACCTTCAATATATCAAAGGCTTAATGATGTCCTCCACATTCGAGCAGATCGCCAACATTATCGCGGAGACCTGCGACATCCCGCGCGACACGATCAAGCCGGAGAGCCACGCGATCGACGATCTGGGGATCGACAGCCTCGACTTCCTCGACATCGCCTTTGCCATCGACAAGGCCTTCGGGATCAAGATGCCGCTCGAAAAGTGGACCCAGGAGGTCAACGACGGCAAGGCCACGACCGAGCAGTATTTCGTGTTGAAGAATCTCGCCGACCGCATCGACGAGCTGGTTGCAGCCAAGAACGCGGGCACGGGCTCGGGCTCGTAATCGCCCATCATGCAGCTCGAGATCTTTCAGCTGATTGATCGGATCGTCGACCTCAACCTCGACGCAAGGACCATTGTCGTCGAGGCGGATGTTCCGCCCGACAGCCATTCGGTGTTCGCGGGGCACTTCCCTGGCTACCCGATCATGCCCGGCGTGCTGCTGACCGAAGCAATGGCCCAGAGCTCGGGCTGGCTGATCCTCGGTCTGACCAAGTTCGAGCGCATGCCCTTCCTCGCCATGGTCAAGGAAGCCAAGATGCGCGGCTTCGTCAGCCCCGGTTCGCTCCTGACCATTGAGGCCAAGATCGAGCACGAAGGTTCAGGCTTCGCCGTGACCTCGGCGAAGGTTCGCGTCGGCAAGGAGCTCAAGTGCAATGCCGAGCTGACCTTCCGTCACATCCCCTTCCCCAGCCCCGACTTGCGCGTGCACATGGATGCGATGGCCACCAAGATCGGGTTTCCGCAGCAGGCAATGAGTTGAGTAATGGCTGAGAAGGAAGTCTGGATCACCGGCGTAGGCCTGCTCTCCTCGCTTGGCGAGGGGCTGGATGCGCATTGGGAGGCGCTCGGCGCCCGGCGCGTCAATGCCGACGAGAAGCGTCTCGCGCCATACGTGATCCATCCGATCGCCCCCGTCAGCTTCGACGCCCAGATCCCGAAGAAGGGCGATCAGCGTCAGATGGAAGCCTGGCAGCGGATCGGTACCTATGCCGCCGGGCTGGCGCTCGATTCCGCCGGCGTCAAAGGCAATCAGGAAATCCTGTCGCGGATGGACATGATCATCGCAGCCGGTGGCGGCGAGCGTGACCTCAATGTCGACCTGGCGATCATGAACGCCGACGCGCAGGGCAAGCTGCCGCCCGCCCTCCTCAACGAGAAGCTGATGAACGAGCTGCGCCCGACGCTGTTCCTGGCGCAGCTCTCCAACCTGCTTGCCGGCAACATCGCGATCGTTCACGGCGTGTGCGGGACCTCGCGCACCTTCATGGGCGAGGAAGCCTCGAGCATCGACGCGGCACGGATCGCGGTCGCCCGCATCGGGGCCGGCCAGAGTGACATCGCCTTGGTCGGCGCCGCTCATAACGGCGATCGCGGCGACCTCTTGATGCTCTATGCATTCGGCGATCTCGCCCTCAAGGACCAGCATAGCTCGGTCTGGGCCCGCAGGAACAATCCGGGCTTTGCCATCGGCTCGGCCGGCGCCTTCCTCGTGATGGAATCGCGCGAACATGCCGAGGCCCGCGGCGCAAAGCCGTACGCCAAGCTGACCAAGGTGGTCGCCGACCTTGCCCGACGCAAGGAGCCGGGCGCCGTGACGAAATCGCTGGAAGCGTTGTGGCCGCAGCTCGGCGTCAGCGGCGACAACGGTATCCTGATCACGGGCGCGACCGGCGCCGAGCCTGCGACTGCCGAAGAGCGCGCATTCCTCAGCCAGCATGCCGGCTTTGCCGTCCGCGCCACCGGAACGACCTTTGGCCACACCATGGAGGCGCAATTCCCGCTTGGGCTCGCGCTGGCCGCGCTGTCGATCTCGCGCGGCGCGCTCTATCCGGCCAACGACCCGACCGGGCTGGAGGTTGAAAAGACCGAAGCGCCAACCCAGATTGTTGTGTTGGGGGTCGGCCACTGGCAGGGCGAAGGCATGGCGCTGGTCGAGGCCGTCAGTTAGAGCATGATCCGGAAAATTGTTTCCGAACATCATGCTCGAACAAACAACTAGAGTGCGATGAAGCTCATCGCACTTTAAGTCCGGCGCAAGCACCGACGGGGAAACCATGACAGCACCACGCGATAAATTCGGCCGACCGATCGTTGTCGTGACCGGCATGGGAATCGTGACGTCGCTCGGCGGCGGCAAGACCGACAATTGGAAGCGCCTCACCGCGGGTGAGTCCGGCATCAAGACCGTGACACGCTTCCCGCTCGACAGTCTGAAGACGACGATGGCCGGCGCCGTCGATTTCGTCACCGTCGACCCGTTCTCGTCGACCAGCCTGTCGCAGCGTCTGGCGGAGATCGCGACCGAAGAAGCGCTCGAGCAAGCCGGCATCGGCAGCAAGGGCGACTTTCCCGGCCCGCTGTTTCTGGCAGTCGCCCCGATCGAGACCGAGTGGCCGCAGCGGCTCGAAGTCGCGCGCGAGGTTCCGACCAAGGACTTTGGAATCATCGAATACCTGGCGACCTGCAGCGGCGGGAAGTTCGCGCACTTTCACCGGCGCTTCACCTTCGGCTCCGTCGCGCTCAATCTCGCCGAGACCTTCGGCACCAAAGGGTCGCCGATTTCGCTGTCGACGGCTTGCGCGTCCGGCGCGACCGCGATCCAGCTCGGCGTCGAGGCGATCCGCCGCGGCGAAACCGATGCAACGCTGTGCATCGCGACGGATGGCTCGGTCAATCCCGAAGCCATGGTGCGCTTCTCGCTGCTGTCGGCTCTCTCCACCCAGAACGACCCGCCGCAGGCCGCCTCGAAACCGTTCTCGAAGAACCGCGACGGCTTCGTGATGGCCGAGGGCGCCGGTGCGCTGGTGCTCGAGAGCTACGACGCCGCGATGGCGCGCGGCGCGCGTATCCTCGGCGTCGTTGCCGGCTGCGGCGAACTCACCGATTCCTTCCACCGCACCCGCTCGAGCCCGGACGGCAAGCCGGCGATCGGCTGCGTGCGCAAGACGCTCGCCGATGCTGGAATGGAGCCCGAGCAAATTGATCACATCAACGCGCACGGGACCTCGACGCCGGAAAACGACAAGATGGAGTATCTTGCGACGTCGGCCGTGTTTGGCGAGCACACCAAAAACATTCCGGTGTCGTCGAACAAGTCGATGGTCGGCCACACCATCTCGGCCGCCGGCGCAGTCGAGGCGATCTTCTCGCTGCTCACGCTCGAGCATCAGCGGATTCCGCCGACGATCAACTACGAGGTGCCCGATCCCGCGATCCCGTTCGACGTGGTCGGCAACAAGGCGCGCGATGCCAAGGTGACCGCCGTGATGTCGAACTCGTTCGGGTTCGGCGGGCAGAACGCCTCACTGATCCTGACGCGCGAGCCGGCCTAGCGCCCTCGCATCATCAGATGAAACGTCTGCTCCTTCGCACCAGGGCGCACCTGCGTGACGCCGCGAAGCCCGTGACCGACGCGGCGATCGGCGGGCTGACGATCGGCCTGCTGCGCACGACGCGCTATTTCGATCCCGAGAAGACCGCAAGGTTCTTCGGCCGCGCCGCGCATTTCATCGGCCGCCGGCTGCGCGAGGATCGCATCGGCCGCGAGAACCTCAAGGCCGCTTTCCCGGAAAAGTCACCCGAGGAGATCGAGAAGATCCTGACGGGCGTCTGGCACAACCTCGGACGCATCGGCGCTGAATTCGCGCACATCGACCGCATCTGGGACCACGATCCCCAGAATCCCGACAAGCCGGGTCGCGTCGAATTCTCGGCGCGCAGCAAGCAGCTGTTCGATCAGTTGCGTGACGACGGCAAGCCGGCTCTGTTCTTCGCCGCACATCTCGGCAACTGGGAGCTCTCTCCAATTGCCGCCGCAGCGCATGGGCTCGACGCCACCATCCTGTTTCGCCGGCCGAACATCGAAGCCGCCGACCGCGCCATCGAACGCATCCGCGCGGTCAACCTGGGCACCCTGGTGCCGGCCGGCCGTGACGCACCGCTCAAGCTGGCGCAGGCGCTGAAGAACGGCCAGCACGTCGCGATGCTGGTCGATCAGTATTTGACCAACGGCGTTCCCGTCACCTTCTTCGGCCGCAAGACCACGGCGAATCCGCTGCTGGCGCGCCTGCGCCGGCAGATCGATTGCCCCATCCACGGCACGCGGATCATCCGCCTGCCCGACGGCCGCTTCCGCGGCGAGGTCACCGAGGAAGTCAAGCCGGTGTTCGACGCATCCGGCCAGATCGATATTCAGGGCACCATGCAGGCGATCACCGATGTCGTCGAGGGCTGGGTCCGTGAGTATCCCGATCAATGGCTCTGGCTACACCGGCGCTGGCGGTAGGCTCATCCGACTTGTCATTCCGGGGCGATGCGAAGCATCGAACCCTTAGGTGCGCATTTGCGCACCGAGAATCTCGAGATTCCCCGATGCGCAATTGCGCATCTGAGGTCTGGTGCTGACGCACCATCCCGGAATGACGCCCCGCGTCACTTCCCGGTCTTCACCCTCGTCCACAGGCGATTGATGATCCGCTGCGTCGCGGGATCGCGCGCCGTGATCACGAACAGCTTCTTCTGCATCGCCTCGTCGGGATAGATGTTCTTGTCATCGAATATCTTCGGATCGATCAGCTTCTGGCTCGCCAGATTGCCGTTGGCATAGGACAGGAAGTTCGAGTTCTTCGCCGCGATCTCGGGACGGTAGAGGTAGTTGATCAGCTCATAGGCCTCGGCAACGTTCTTCGCATCCGCGGGGATCGCGAGATTGTCGAAGAACATCTGCGCGCCCTCCTTGGGGATCGTGTAACCGATCTCGACGCCGGTGTTGGCTTCCGCCGCCCGGCTGCGCGCCTGCATGATGTCGCCCGACCATCCGACCACGATGCAGATTTCGCCCGAGGCCAGCGCGCTGAGATATTCGGACGAGTGGAATTTACGCACATAGGGCCGGATCTTGATGACGAGATCGGCGGCCTTCTCGAGGTCGGCCTGCTTGGTCGAGTTCGGATCGAGGCCGAGATAGCTCAGCGCCGCCGGCAGGATGTCGTCGGCGGAATCCAGCATGTGGATGCCGCAATCCTTGAATTTGGCGAGGTTCTCCGGCTTGAACACCATGTCCCAGCTGTCGATCTTCGCATCGGGACCGAGAGTCTTCTGCGCGATCTTGACGTTGTAGCCGATGCCGGTGGTGCCCCACATGTAGTTGGCGCCGTAATTGTTGCCGGGATCGTAGGTGGCTAGTTGGCTCGTCACCACGGGCCACGCGTTGGCGAGGTTCGGCAGCTTCGACTTGTCGAGCTTGAGGAACACCTTCGCGGTGATCTGGCGCTGCAGGAAGTAGCCGGTCGGCACCACGACGTCGTAACCCGACTTGCCGGCGAGCAGCCGCGTCTCCAGCGTCTCGTTGGCGTCGAACGTATCGTACACGACCTTGATGCCGGTTTCCTTGGTGAAGTCCTCGAGGACTCCCGGCGCCATGTAGTTCGACCAGTTGTAGAAGTTGACCGTGCGCTCCTCGGCGTCGGCGGAGGCCGAGAGCAGCAGGACCGTCGCGACCGCGCCGACGAAGCTGACGAGACGACGGTTCTGCTCTCGCATTCTGGCCTACCTCTTGCGGCGGTGAACGGCGTCCGACAACCGCTCCAGCGCGGCGTCGAGCGTCGAGTCTTTCTTGGCGAAACAAAAACGCACGACCGACGTCACCGCATCCTGCTCGTAGAACGCCGACACCGGGATCGCCGCGACCTTGTAGTCCTGCACGATCCGCCAGCAGAACTCCGCGTCGGTCTCATTGAGACCGAGCGGCGACAGGTCCACGGTGAGGAAGTAGGTCCCCTGCGACTTCAGCACCGGAAAGCCGATGCTCTCCAACCCCTTGGTCAGGCGGTCGCGGCTCCGCGCCATGTCCTTGCGCATGTCGAGGAAATAATCGTCGGGCTTGCCGAGGCCATATGCCACCGCCGCCTGCAGATTGGGCGCCGTCGTGAAGGTAAGGAACTGGTGCACCTTCGCAGCGACGCGCAGCAGCGGCGGCGCGGCGCAGACGAAGCCGATCTTCCATCCGGTCAGCGAGAAGATCTTGCCGGCGCTGCCGACCTTGATGGTGCGGTCGCGCATGCCCGGGATCGTGATCAGAGGGATGTGCTCGCGGCCGTCGAACACCACGTGTTCCCAGACCTCGTCGCAGATCGCGACCACGTTGAATTCCTGGCAGAACCGCGCCAGCAGTTCGAGGTCCTCGCGCGGATAGACCACCGCCGCCGGATTGAGCGGATTGTTGAACAGCACCGCCTTGGTCTTGTGATTGAAGACGCTGCGCAGCATCTCCTCGCTCAGCCGCCACTCCGGCGGTTCGAGCCGCAGCAGCCGCGGAATGCCGCCGGCCTGGCGGATGATCGGCAGATAGGAATCATAGACCGGCTGGAAGCACACCACCTCATCACCGGGTTCGACCACGGAGAGGATCGAGGAGGTCAACGCCTCGGTGCCGCCGGAGGTGACCATCACCTCGGTCATCGGATCGAGCTTGAGCCCGTGCCAGTGGCCGTAATGCGATGCGATCGCCTGACGGAGCTCCGGGATGCCCATCATCGACGGATATTGATTATAGCCGTTGATCGAGGCGTCCGCGGCGGCGCGGCGGATGTCCTCCGGACCGGGATCGTCGGGAAAGCCCTGGCCGAGATTGATGGCGTTGTTGTCGCGCGCGGCCTGCGACATCGCCTCGAAGATGGTGACAGGAAGGTCCGCGAAGACCTTGTTCATGGAGGTCATGTCAGGGATCAGCCGCCGGTCTTGGTCGGCAGTCCCGCCGCCTTCCAGCCGATGATGCCGCCCGCCAGGTGCTTGTCGTAGGGCAGGCCCGCGGCCTGCGCGGCCAGCGAGGCCGTCACCGAGCGCTTGCCGGAGCGGCAGGCGAACACCACCTGCTTGCCCTGCGGATCAGGAATCGCCGCCGGGTCGAACGTCGACAGCGGCACCACGACGCTATCAGGATAGGCCTCGACGGCGACCTCGTTCGGCTCACGGACGTCGACCAGGAGATAGCGGCCTTCCGCTATGCCCTTCGACACCTCGTCCGGAAACAAATCTTCCACCTTGTGGTCCGCCACGGAAATATCCTCCCGACATGATCTTTGGCGAGCGTCGCGCCGCTCGCCGTTCCGGGCCGCAAAGTCGCCTCTTGCGCGGAGAAAATCAAGCGTCCGAAACGAGTTAGATGCCACGCGGAAAAGCTGGATCGTGGCCCCTAGATCGTGACCTGGGTGCCGACCTCGACCACCCGCCCGGTCGGGATCTGGAAATAGTCGGTGGCATCGTTCGACGAGCGGCTCAGCGCGATGAACAGATGGTCCTGCCAACTCGGCATGCCCGAATGCGCCGCCGGCTTCAGCGCACGGCGGGAGAGGAAGAACGAGGTCGACATGATGTCGAACTGCCAGCCGAGCTTGCGGGCGATCGCCAGCGTCTTCGGCACGTTCGGCTGTTCCATGAAACCGAACTTCAGCGTCACCTTGGAGAAGGTCTCGCTCAGCTGCTCCATCCGCACCCGCTCGGACGGATCGATCCGCGGCGTCGGCGCGGTCTCGATGGTCAGGATGACGTTCTTCTCGTGCAGCACCTTGTAGTGCTTGAGGCTGTGCATCAGCGCGGTCGGCGCGCTGACGGGATCGCTGGTCAGGAACACCGCGGTGCCGGAGACCCGTTGCGGAGGCCGCTTCTCCAGCATCGCGACGAGATCGGCGAGCGGGAATTCCAGCTTGCGCGACTTCTCGAACAACAGCCGGCTGCCGCGCCGCCAAGTGTACATCACCACGATCATGGCGCCGCCAAGCGCGAGCGGCACCCAGCCGCCCTCGAACACCTTGAGCAGGTTGGCGGCGAGGAAGGTGATGTCGAGGAACAGGAAGGGCGCGACCAGCGCGGCGGCCGCGATCGGCGACCAGCGCCAGACCTTCCAGATCACGACAAAGCCCATCATCGCCGTCACCACCATGGTGCCGGTCACCGAGATGCCGTAAGCCGAGGCCAGTGCGCTCGACGAACGGAACATCAGCACCAGCACGATGACCGCGATGAACAGGAAGCGGTTGATGCGCGGCATGTAGATCTGCCCGGAATGCGCTTCCGAGGTGTGGCGGATCTCGAACCGCGGCAAGAGGCCGAGCTGGATCGCCTGCCGCGTCAGCGAATACGCACCGGTGATGACGGCCTGGCTCGCGATCACGGTCGCCATGGTCGCCAGCGCAACCATCGGGATCAGGGCCCAGTCCGGGAACATCAGGAAGAACGGGTTCTCGATGCCCTTGGGATTGCCGATCAAGAGCGCGCCCTGCCCCAGATAGTTCAGCGCCAGCGACGGCAGCACAATGAACAGCCACGCGGTCTGGATCGGGCGTTTGCCGAAATGGCCGAGGTCGGCATAGAGCGCCTCGGCGCCGGTCACCGCGAGGAAGACCGCACCGAGCGTGATGAACCCGATCACGCCGTGATGCAGCATGAACGACACCGCAAGGATAGGATTGAGCGCGTACAGCACTTCGGGATGCCGCACGATCTGCGGCAGCGCCGCGACCGCGATCAGGGCGAACCACACGCACATCACCGGGCCGAAGAAGGCCGCGACGCGCGCGGTGCCGCGCGACTGCACCGCGAACAGGACGACAAGGATCACCACCGTGAGCGGCACGACATAGGGATCGAATGTCGAGGTAACGAGCTTGATGCCCTCGATTGCCGACAGCACCGAGAGCGCCGGCGTGATGACGGCGTCGCCATAGAACAGCGCGCCGCTGATGATGCCGAGCAGCACGATCGCGGCGCCGCCCTTGGTCGCCGCGCGCTGCGCCAGCGCCATCAGCGCCAGCGTGCCGCCCTCGCCATTGTTGTCCGCGCGCAGCAGGATCACGACGTATTTCAGCGTGACGACGACGATCAAAGCCCAGAGGATCAGCGATAGCACGCCGAGCACCGCATGCGCCGTCACCGCGCCTTCGCCGCCGGCGGCCGCAACGACGGCCTCGCGCAAGGCGTAAAGCGGGCTGGTGCCGATGTCGCCATAGACGACACCGATGCTGCCGAGCATCAGGGCCTTGAAGGTGGCGGTTGAATGCGCCTCACCATTGCCGTTTGCCGCCGGCGTTTCCGCCGCGGTGATCGCACTCTCGGATGACATGGGGAAGCTGTGCCTCTGTCTTCTGCCGCACCGCACAATGCCGGGTCGCAGCGCTATACTCTCGGCAGGAATGCATAGGTTAGCCCGGATTCAGGCCTCCGCCATGCATATCACGCATGGATCACGGTCGATCAACATCAGAATCCTGCGCTGGATCAGATAGTTACCTGGGTACCCACTTCAACCACCCGGCCGGTCGGGATCTGGAAATAGTCGGTGGCATCATTGGCGGACCGGCTCATCGCGATGAACAGGTGGTCCTGCCATTGCGGCATGCCGGACTGGGCCGACGGCTTCAGCGAGCGGCGCGACACGAAGAACGAGGTCGACATGATGTCGAACTGCCAGCCGAGCTTGCGCGCGACCGCCAGCGCCTTCGGCACGTTCGGCGATTCCATGTAGCCGAAGCGCAGCCGGACCGCGGTGAACTTGTCGCTCACCTTCTCCATGTTGACGCGCTCGGACAGATCGACGCGCGGCGTCGGTGCGGTCTCGATGGTCAGGATCACGTTGTGCTCGTGCAGCACCTTGTTGTGCTTGAGATTGTGCAGCAGCGCGGTCGGCACGAAGCTCGGATCGCTGGTCAGGAACACCGCAGTGCCCTTGACGATATGCGGCGGCCGCTTCTCCAGACTGTGGATCAGGTCGCGCAGCGGCACCTCGATGCGCCGGGTCTTGGCGACCAGGATGGCGGCGCCGCGGCGCCAGGTCCAGATCATCGTCGCCATCACGACGCCGAACAGCAGCGGCACCCACGCGCCCTCGAACAGCTTCAGGAGATTGGCGCTGAAGAAGGTCATATCAACGATCACGAACGGCAGGATCAAGGCCGCCGCCGACGCCACGCGCCAGTTCCACAGCTTCCAGATCACGATGAAGCCCATGATGCCGTCGGCAACCATGGTGGTGGAGACAGCGATGCCATAGGCCGAAGCCAGCCCGCTCGAGGTGCGGAACAGCAGCACCAGCAGCAGCACGCCGATCAGCAGCAGCCGGTTGACGCGCGGCAGATAGATCTGACCGGCATGGGTCTCCGAGGTGTAGCGGACCTCGAAGCGCGGCAAGAGCCCGAGCTGCACCGCCTGGCTGATCAGCGAATAGGCGCCGGTGATCACCGCCTGGCTCGCGATCACCGTCGCGGCGGTGGCGAGCCCGACCAGCGGCAGCAGCAGCACGTCGGGCACCATGCGGTAGAACGAGTTCTCGATCGCGCCAGGGTCGGACAGCACCAGCGCGCCCTGCCCGAAATAGTTCAGCAGCAGCGAGGGCAGCACGAAGAACAGCCAGCCGGACTGGATCGGCTTGCGGCCGAAATGCCCAAGATCGGCATACAGTGCCTCGCCGCCGGTCACCGCGAGGAACACCGCGCCCAACGTCACCAGGCCGATGGTGCCGTGGGTCAGCATGAACTGGAGCGCGTAATAGGGATTGATCGCCGCCAGCACCGACGGGTCGTCCATGATGTGGACGAGCCCCATCACCGCCAGCGAGGCGAACCACACCACCATCACCGGACCGAAGGCGGAAGCGACGCGCGCGGTGCCAGAACTCTGCACCGAGAACAGCACGACCAGGATCAGGATCGTCAGCGGCACCACATAGTGCTCGAGATGCGGGGTGGCGAGCTTGAGGCCTTCGACCGCCGACAGCACCGAGATCGCAGGCGTGATCATGGAATCGCCGATGAACATCGAGGCGCCGACCACGCCGAGCGCGAGCAGCGGCCAGCTGCGCCGACCGATCGCGCGCTGGCCGAGCGCCATCAGCGAGAGCGTGCCGCCCTCGCCATTGTTGTCGGCGCGCAGCAGCAGCAGCACGTATTTCGCGGTGACAACGGTGAACAGCGCCCACAGGATCAGGCTGAGCACGCCCAGCACCATGATGCGGGTGACCGGCTGGCCGTGCGCGGCGCCGCCGACCGCCTCGCGGAATGCGTAGAGCGGCGAAGTTCCGATATCGCCGAACACCACCCCGATGCTGCCGAGTGTCAGGGCCCAGAAGCTGGAGGTGGGTTGTCCTTCCTGAGCTTCGGTAGATGAGACGCTGACAGCCATGGCGAGGTTGGAACGCCCGATCGGTTGATTTGATCCGCGCGGCTATCGACGCTTCCGCTTCACGTGTCAACCGCGCACCGGTGGTAGTTAACGGTAGTATGGTAACCCGGAGCTACGGCTTCAGATCCGGCGGCAGTGGCGGATTTTCCCGCATCAACGTGATGGTCACGCGACGGTTGGCCGGCAGCGTCGGGTCGTCGGGAAACAGCGGTTGGCCGTCGGCCTTGCCGGAAACCGCGAAAATATGCGACGGCGGCAGCCCTTCCCGCTCCAGGATCTGCCGCACCGCGTTGGCGCGGTCCGCGGACAGGTCGAAGCCGTCGTAATCACTGCGCGCCGGCACGAAGCCTGCGGCTGTATGCCCCACGATCGCAACCCGCAGCGGCGTCGCCTTCAGCGGCGCGGCCAGCTTCTGGATCAGCCGGCGGGTGCGGTCGTACGGCTCCCTGGAACCGTCCGCGAACATCGAGCGGCCGTCCTGGTCGACGATCTCGAGGTTGAGCCCCTCCTTGGTCTCCTCGAACATGATGTTCTTGGAGATCTCGGTCAGCTCCGGCATGTCCTGCAGCGCCTGGCGAAGCGAGGCCGAGGCGAGCGCGAATTCGCGGTCGATCTTCAGCCGCGCGCCGTTGATCTGGCTGCGCTCCTTCTCGTCCGGCGTCGGATTGGCCGAGGACTCCTCCGGCGAGATGTGCTCGACGTTCTTCAGCTTCGGCCGGGTCGGCAGGCCATCGGATTCGACGATGCCGGAATAGCGCACATTGGTCTGCACGCCGAAGGCATCGCGCATCGAGCCGGCAACGATCTTCAGCTTGTTGTTGTCCATGGTGGAGAACGCGACGAGCATCACGAAGAAGCTCATCATCAGGCCCATCAGGTCGGCGAAGGTCACGAACCAGCCGTGACCTCCGGTATGGGCGTCGCCGCGCTTTTTCTTGGCCATTGTAGCTTTTTCCGGCTGCGTTTCCCGAAAGCGCGGTCCGGTCAGGCCGGAACCGGCTCGCCTTCCTCCTGGCGATGCTTCTCCGGCAGATAGGCCAGCAGCATCTCGCGCACCAGCGCCGGGCTCTTGGAGTCGCGGATCATCAGGATGCCGTCGATGATCAGCGTGCGGTTGGTCTCCTCGTCGAGCAGCTTGCCGTGCAGCTTGTCGGCGATCGGCAGGCAGAACAAATTGGCGACCAGCGCGCCGTACAGCGTCGCGAGCAGTGCGGTCGCCATGAACGGGCCGAGCTTGGAGGGGTCGGTCATGTTGGCGAACATCTGCACCATGCCGATCAGCGTGCCGATCATGCCGAACGCCGGCGCGCAGTCGCCGATCGCGCGATAGATCTTGCTGCCCTCGTCGAGGTGCATCAGGAAGTTGTCGCGGTCGCGTTCCATGTTGTCGCGGATGAATTCGAGGTCGTAACCGTCGGCGACGTAACGGATGCCCTTGGCGAGGAACGGCTCGTCGGTCTCGACCTTTTCCAGACCGACCGGCCCCTGCTTGCGGGCGATCTCGGCGATGCGGGCGAGCTCGTCGACCAGATCGCGGGCCGACAACCGGCTCATGGTGAAGGCGAATTTGGCGCCGAGCGGCAGGCCATGCAGCATCACGCCGAGCGGAAAACGGATCATCGTCGCCGCGATCGAGCCGCCGAAGATGATGATCATGGCGTGTTCGGAGATGAACATGTGCAGGTCGCCGCCCATGAACATCATCACCGCGATGACGATGATGCCAGCCAACAGCCCGGCGCCAGTCATGATATCCATAGGAGACTCCAACGCGTACGCAACCTGCCCGTCCTGGACGGCGCGCAGCCCAGTGCGGGCCGCGTGGAAAACCCTAACGTTAACGCCATTAAGGACGCGTTACCGAATTTGGTAGGGATAACAACGGGTAAACGCCGGCCTTTTCGCGATGTCGTTGAAGATGCTGGCTTTCCGCATGCGATGCCATCGCTGCATGCGCAAAAGGTCTCCCCGTACAACAACGGACATGACATAGGTTTGGCCAGAGGAAACGAACAAGCGAGCAGGACAGGATGAAGGCGGTCGTCGTCGAGCAATACGCACCCATCGATCAGATCGGGCTGAGGGAGATCGCCACCCCCGAACCCGGCCCCGGACAGATCCGCGTCCGGGTCCACGCTGCGAGCATCGGCTTCGTCGATGGGCTGAAGGTCGAGGGCCGTTACCAGACCAAGGATGCCCTCCCCTTTACGCCGGGCGCGGAATTCGCCGGCGTGGTCGATGCGGTCGCAGGCGGCGTCGCCGGCATCGCGCCGGGCATGCGGGTGATGGGCGCGGCGCGCTCGGGCGCGCTGGCCGAGCACATCGTGGTGCCGCCCGACGCCGTCGAGATCATGCCCGACGGACTGTCGATGGAGGCCGCCGCGGCTTTTCGCACCAATTACCTCACCGCGCTCTATGCACTCGGCGAGCGCGGTTCGCTCAAGGCCGGCGAGCAGTTGCTGGTGCTCGGCGCCGCCGGCGGCACCGGGATCGCCGCCATTCAAGTCGGCAAGCTGCTCGGCGCGCGCGTCGTCGCCGCGGCCTCGACGGAGGAGAAGCGCAACTTCGCCGCAAGCTTCGGTGCCGACGCGGTCGTCGACTACACGAAGCCCGACTGGCGCGACGCGCTGAAGGACGCGACCGCCGGCGATGGCCCCGACGTGATCTTCGATCCGGTCGGTGGCGAGGTCTCGCTGCAGGCGTTCCGCTCGATCGCCTGGAACGGCCGCCATGTCGTGGTTGGTTTCGCGGCCGGCAACATTCCCGCATTGCCGTTCAATCTGCCGCTCCTGAAAGGCGGCCTCCTGATCGGCGTCGATGCCGCCCAGATCGCGCGGCGGGAGCCCGAGGCGCAGGCGCGCGTGATGACGCAATTGTCGGCATGGCTAAACGAAGGCCGGCTGACGCCTGTGGTCGGCAAGGTATTCGCATTCGAGGACTTTCGCGCGGCCTTCACCACCATGCAAACCCGTGCGGCGCTCGGCAAGATGGTGGTGCGGATCGGGTCGTGAGAGAGGCAGCGCTATCGCCTCATCCCACTGTCGTGTCGGCCTGCTCGCTGCCGTCCAAGCCTCGCGCGCAGTTGCGCAGGAATCGGGAATGATGTCCTGCCACATCCACCATCGTCGTCCCGGCGAAAGCTGAGACCCATAACCACACGGGCGAGTTGTGGAAGAAGGCTGTGGCCCCAGCGTCGCACAACAATTCGCATTCGTGGTAATGAGTCCCGGCCCTCGTGCGCAAGTGCGTACTAGGCCAGAACGACGGCGAGCGTGTTGCGCGGTCTGTGAGTCAAACAACCGCATGACGAGCAGCAAGCTGCGGGAGGACGCGGCCTCCTGGAGAAGCCGGTCTCGCAAGCCAAGCTTGCCTTGAGGGTCGGAGAGATATGCGACCGTCGCCAAGGTTCGCGAAAATTATCACAGGTTATTGTTGCGCGGTTCTGTGCCGCCTTAGCGTTGCGGAATACGGCATTCGGGGACGAAAAATGCAGGACATGCTGACGCATCTCGAAAAGCTTCGACGCGACGCGGCGGAATGTGCGTTGATCCGCGACTTGGCAACTGACATGCGCAAGCGCGAGCTGTTCAGCAAGCTCGCCGAACATCTCACGGCCCTTGCCGCCGAGGTGGAGGAAACCATCAACGCAGCGCGAAAGGAGGACCAAGTCATCTAGCGAGGTCTACGTCGAGCGTTCGAATGTATCGACACTTGTCGTGACGGCTCGCCACCAGTTCACGGGCTTCAGGGCCGCCGCTTCGCCCTCGCGGGCCGCGACCAGCGCCTTGTCCGACACGACAAACCACGCCGCTTCCATTTTTTGATCGCGCAGCAAGCCGGTATAGGAAACCACGCGATCGCCCGCCGCCGACGAACCGACCGACGAAAATCCGATGCAATTGCCTTGGTGGACGCCGACGATCGCGACCGTCTGGCCGTAGAAGCCGCTATCGGCCAGCGCGGTTCGAAACGTCCCCTCGATGCGGCCATTCGCTTCACTGGTGATCTCGACGATCGAACCGTATTGGATTTTCCACCTACCGACCCCCGTCATCTCGTGCTCCCGACGCCGCGCGCTCCGGCCACGAATGCGCGGGACAACTTGCCCAGGAGATCGACGTTCCTGACAGCGCAAAGGTCCCGGGAGGACATGGCAATTTGCCGGATGGAACCAACGTCGCAACGGCGCATTGTCATTTCACCCATCGGTTGACAGGTAATATGCCGCCAGTATCGGTAGACGTGCCGATGCTGTAGCATTGCTGGTTCGCCGAGGAGCCTATTCGCCGCAATGTGTTGTATTTCAGGATTCTTTGTCTTGGCACTTTTTGCACATCGAGCATCGAGCACCACGTCGCGATCGCGCGGGCGGATTACCACCAAAGAGGCGCGATGAAGACCGACAAGGCTATCTGGTACGTCTCGTTCGCCATGCGAAATCCTGACGCCGGACATCACCGCTTCGCGCGCCAGACCCGTACCTTCACGACCGAGCAGGATGCCAAGGCGTTTGCGCGCACCCTGCTCGTTCAGACGCAGGACGTCAGCGCCGGAACGATCAATCCGCACATACCGAGACGCGTGATCGCGCCGGCCGCGATCACGGCCTGGGCCGGCGACAGCTGAGACTTCGCCTCCGTTGCTCCCTACAGGAAGCGTGAGGGCGCGAACGGGGCGAGCGGGATCTCCGGCGCCTTGCCGCTCAGGAGTTGCGCGACCAGCCGGCCGGTGCGGGCCGATCCGACCAGGCCGACATGGCCGTGGCCGAAGGCGTAGATCACGTCGCGCGTGGCACGGGCATAGCCGATGCAGGGGCGCCCGTCCGGCATGCTCGGCCGATGGCCGAACCAGGTCTTGATCCGCGATGGCGGAATATCCCTCGGCAGCTTCGGGAACATACTGAAGAGATGCTCGCGCAGGATTTCGGCGCGCTTCCAGTTCGGCGCGGCATCGAGCCCCGCGATCTCCACCGTACCGGCGGCGCGCAGGCCCTTGTCGGTCCAGTTGACGACCATCTTGGCGTCCGAGGCCATCATCGAATTGCGCGGGCCGGATTCCGGATTCTCGATCATGACGTGATAGCCGCGCTCGGTCTCCAGCGGCAGCGGATCGCCGATCGAGGCGGTCAGTTGCCTGGAGCGCGCGCCCGCGGCGACGACGGCGGCGTCGCAGGCGATCTCGCCGCTCTCGGTGACCACGGCGACCAGCCTGTCGCCGGCAAGCCTGAGGCCCGTGGCCTTGGCGGCGACGCGCTCGGCGCCAATCGCGATCGCGTGCGCGGCAAGCGCCGCGACATAGGCGCCTGGATCGCGGCAGCGGCCCGCCTCCTCCACCACGACGCCGAATTTGTAGCGCGGGTGCAGGTCGGGCTCGCGCTGGCGCATCTCGTCTTCATCGAGCTCCAGCCATTCGATGCCGACGCGCTTGCGGATGCGCCAACCGAGATCGCGGTCGAACGGCGCGCGCGAGGGAAACACATGCATCACCCCGCGCCGCTCGATCAATTCGCCCACGCCTGCTTCCTCGGCGAGCTGCAGGTGCAGCAGCGGCGCATCCTTCAGGAGATCGCGCATCGCCCGCGCGGTGGCCTCGACCTGCGCCTCGGTCCGGCTCGACAGCAGATACTTGATCAGCCACGGCAAGGCCTTCGGCAGATACGACCAGCGGATCGCCAGCGGCCCGATCGGATCCATCAGATAACCCGGCACCTTCTTCCAGGTGCCCGGCTCGGCCGGCGGGATCACCGAATGCGACGACAGCCAGCCGGCATTGCCGTAGCTCGCCGCCTGGGTGCCGCCGGGCTCGCCCGGATCGATCAAGGTGACGCTGTGGCCCGCGCGCAGCGCCTCGATGGCGCTGATCACGCCGACCGCGCCGGCCCCGATGATCGCGACGTGACGGGACTCTTGTTGGGGCATGATCTCCTCGGAAAACCGCTTCGCACGTTTCCGGATCATGCCCTAGCGCGTTGCCTGCGGCACAAAGTCCTTACCGACCGACAGCGCGCGCTGATCGACCAGGCAGTGCAGGATCGCCGGCTTGCCGGAGGCCAGCGCGCGCTCGAACGCGGGCGCGAAGTCTTCGGTGCGCTCGACACGCTCGCCATGGCCACCGAACGCCTTGGCATAAAGCGCGAAGTCCGGATTCTTGAGCTGGGTGCCGACGACGCGTCCGGGATAGTCGCGCTCCTGATGCATGCGGATGGTGCCGTATTGCGCGTTGTCGATGACGACGACGATCAGCGGCGCGTCGTACTGCACGGCGGTGGCGAACTCCTGCCCGTTCATCAGGAAGCAGCCGTCGCCGGCAAACGCCACGACGACCCGGTCCGGATGATGCCGCTTGGCCATCACAGCCGCCGGCACGCCGTAACCCATCGAGCCCGAGGTCGGCGCGAGCTGCGCGGCGAAAGCATGGAAGCGATGGTGGCGGTGAATCCAGCCGGCATAATTGCCGGCGCCGTTGCAGACGATGGTATCCTTCGGCAGGCGATCGCGCAGCCAGGTCACGACCTCGCCATACTGGAAGCTGCCCGGCAGCTCGCGCGGCTTGTCGGTCCAGGCGAGATAGTCCGCATGCGCCTTGGCCGCCTCGCCCTTCCAGGCGGGTGCGGCCGCGGGCTTCATGGTCTCGACCGCGGCGGCAAAGGCCGCAGGCGTCGCCTGGATCGCCAGCGCCGGCTGGTAGACACGGCCGAGCTCCTCGGCGCCGGGATGGACATGGATCAGTTTCTGGCTCGGCACCGGAATGTCGAGCAGAGTGTAGGATGAGGACGGCATCTCCGACATGCGGCCGCCGATCAGCAGGATGACGTCGGCGCCGGTGATGCGATCCCTGAGCTTCGGGCTCGGGCCGATGCCGAGATCGCCGGCATAATGCGAGTGGTCGGCATCGAACAGCGAGGCGCGGCGGAACGAGGTCGTAACCGGCAGGTCGAAGCGCTCGGCGAAGCGCGCGATGCCCTTGGCGGCCTCCGCGGTCCAGGCCGAGCCGCCGAGCACCACGATCGGCGCCGTGGCGGATGCCAGCATGGTGCCAAGACGCTCGAGATCCGACGGCGCCGGCCAACTCGCCGCAGGCTCGACCTTCGGCGCGTCCGCGACCGCGGCGGTTTCGGTCAGCATGTTCTCCGGCAGCGAGATCACCACCGGACCGGGCCGGCCCTGCAGCGCGACGCGGAAGGCGCGCGCGACCAGTTCCGGAATGCGATCCGGACGATCGATCTCGACCGCCCATTTCGCCATGGTGCCGAACACCGCCTTGTAGTCGAGTTCCTGGAACGCCTCGCGCTCGCGCATGCCGGTGTCGACCTGGCCGACGAACAGGATCATCGGGGTAGAGTCCTGCATCGCGATGTGCACGCCATGGGCTGCATTGGTCGAGCCCGGACCGCGGGTGACGAAGCAGATGCCCGGACGTCCCGTCAGCTTGCCATAGGCCTCCGCCATCATCGCGGCGCCGCCCTCGGCGCGGCAGATCACGACGTCGATCGGGCTGTCGTGCAAGGCGTCGAGCGCCGCCAGATAGCTCTCGCCCGGCACGCAGGTGACGCGCTCCACCCCTTGCGCGACCAGCTGGTCGATCAGGATCTGGCCTCCGGTGCGGGCATTGCTTTTGGTCATGAGGGCTCCCTGCAAATACTGGCGCGCGTTTGGGCTTCGCGCGGATCGTGGTCCCACGGGGTATGATAGACGGAAATGGGGTGCAAGGCCGAAGCTGCGTCTCGCGGGCGCAGCGGCGCCAAGCCATGCGGTAGGCAATGGGCAACGCTGTTTCGTCATCGATTTCCGCAGAGCGGACGATCGCCGGCAGGATTGGAGCCGCCAGGCGGCAGGCAACGCAGGTGACCGTCGGCCGGCCCCGGCGCGATCTCGCCGCGCTCAAGCGAGACCGATGTCGCCACGCCGGTCTGTGACCCCCATCGGGTCTCGCGCGGCATGATCAACCTGCGCGAGCTTCTTTCATTAACACTCGCATCGACAATGCGGCAGCCCCTGTCATCACGAGGCGCCGACCGACGCGACAGAGCGCAAGCGAAAGAATGCTCGCACGCCACGTCGCCAAGACCGACAGCGCGTGGCCGCCGACACGATTGAAATCAGGAGCTCTCCGCTGCGCGCGATGGCGTGGCACGATCTGCATAAGTCACCACGTCATGTGCACGCTAACAATCATTGGGAGCGCACGCATCTGCTCCCGTAAGATTACGGTGCAGCGATCGGCCGCTTCGCATCTTCGTCGCAGGATCGCGCGGCGTTCACGGCAAATCGCGGTGCTGCGCGACGTTTTCGGCTGCGCTCATCGCGAGCATCGCGCGCTCGACCTTGCGCGAGCGCACGCGGCGCATTGCACGCCCTTCTTGGTGGAACTCGAATCGCCTACCGTTCCACGCAGTCAGAAATTGTAAATCGTGTAGCGCACCTGCGTGGGGCGGCGGTGGAAGGCATTCCGTCGCCGATCAGGTGCACCGTTTCAATTCACCAAGATCATTATCAAGGCTGGAGGCAATGCATGTTGGGGATGAAGAGCGTCGCAAGCGTGGTCGGCTCGGACAGTTCGTATCGGTTGTTCGACGACATGCCGATCAGTGTCATGCTCTGCGAGCTGGACAATTTCAAAATCACCTACATCAACGAGTCCACGCGGCAGAACCTGAAGAAGATCGAGCATGTGCTGCCCGTGAAGGTCGACGCGCTGATCGGGCAATCGATCGACATCTTTCACAAGAACCCGCAGCATCAGCGCCGGCTGCTGTCCGACCCGAAGAACCTGCCGCACAAGGCGCGCATCACCATCGGCGGCGAGACGCTCGATCTCACCGTGACGGCGATGACCAGTTCGCGCGGCCGCTACACCGGGCCGATGCTGACCTGGGAGCTCGCGACCGAGAAGGCGCGGCTTGAAACGCAGACCGAACGGCTGTTGCAGATGCTCGACAACATGCCGATCAACATCATGATGTGCGACACCGATTTCAACATCACCTACATCAACCAGACCAGCCTCAAGACGCTCGACACCGTGAAGCATCTGCTTCCGGTGGCGCCGGACAAGATCCTCGGCAACTCGTTCGACATCTTCCACAAGAACCCGGCCCACCAGCGCCGCATCGTCGGCGATCCCAAGAACCTGCCGCATGCGGCCAAGATCAAGCTCGGGCCGGAAACGCTCGACCTGCGGGTCTCCGGGCTGACCGACAAGCGCGGCAACTACACCGGCGCGATGCTGAGCTGGTCGGTGGTGACAGGCAATGTGAAACTGGCCGACGATTTCGAGAAGGACGTGAAGGGCCTTGCCGGGATGCTGGCGTCGGCCTCGACGCAAATGCAGGGCACGGCGCGATCGCTGACGACGACCGCCGAATTCGTCAATCAGCGCTCGGCGAGCGCGGCGTCCGCGTCCGAGGAGCTGTCGTCCTCGGTCAACGAGATCAGCCGCCAGGTGGCCGAGGCGAGCCGCATCGCCCGCATGGCGGTCGACGAAGCCGAGAAGTCCGACAAGCTGGTCGCGGGTCTCGTGACCATGGCGCAGAAGATCGGCGACGTCGTCGCCCTGATCAGCCAGATCGCCGGCCAGACCAACCTGCTTGCGCTCAACGCAACCATCGAGTCCGCGCGGGCCGGCGAGGCCGGACGCGGCTTCGCCGTCGTCGCCTCAGAGGTGAAGGCGCTGGCCAACCAGACCGCCAAGGCCACGGAAGACATTTCGGCGCAGATCAACGAGATGCAGGCCGCAACCGGCAACACCGCTACCGCGCTGAAGGCGATCTCGCAGGTCATCGTCCAGATCAGCGAGATCTCGACCGTGATCGCGAGCGCCGTCGAGGAGCAGGCCGCGGCCACCAAGGAGGTCACCGCAAACATCAACGGCACGACCAAGGCGATCGACGATGCCAGCAAGGCCGCGGAGAACGTGCTGGCGGCCTCCGGAGAGCTCGCCAGCAACGCCTCCGAGCTGGAAGTTCAGGTCGACAAGTTCCTCAAGAACGTGCGCGCGATGTAGCGGCGCGCGAAGGACGTGAGCGCGCACCCGCCTCTCCGTGTCATTCCGGGGCGATGCGCGAGCGTCGAATCCGCAGTCTCGAGCCGCAACTTCGAGATTCCGGGTTCACGCTTCGCGTGCCCCGGAATGACGCCAAGGACGCGCCCGCCTACAGCGAACGCGCGATCAGGAGCTTCATGATCTCGTTGGTGCCGCCATAAATCTTCTGGATGCGGGAATCGATGAACATGCGCGAGATCGGATATTCCTGCATGTAGCCGTAGCCGCCATGCAGCTGCAGGCATTCGTCGGCGGTCTCGACCTGCTTCTGCGAGCACCACCATTTCGCCATCGACGCCGTCACGGTGTCGAGGTCGCCGGCGACCAGGCGCTCGACGCACCAGTCGACGAACACGCGGGCGATCATCGCCTCGGTCTTGCGCTCGGCGAGCTTGAAGGCGGTGTTCTGGAATTCGAGCAGCGGTTTGCCGAACGCGGTGCGTTCCTTGGTGTACTCGGCGGTGATCCTGACCGCGCGCTCCATCGAGGCCACCGCGCCGATCGCGAGCGACAGCCGCTCCTGCGGCAATTGCTGCATCAGCTGCGCGAAGCCGTTGCCCTCCTCGGCTCCGAGCAGGTTCTCCGGCGGCACCGTGACGTTGTCGAAGAACAGCTCCGACGTGTCAGACGCGTGCAGCCCGATCTTGTCGAGGTTGCGCCCGCGGCGGTAGCCCTCGGCGCCCGCGGTCTCCACCACGATCAGCGAGATACCCTTGGCGCCCGGAGCTCCGGTGCGCGCGACCACGATCACGAGATCGGCGGCCTGGCCGTTGGTGATGAAAGTCTTCTGGCCGTTGATGACGTAGGAATTGCCCTGCTTCTTCGCCGTGGTCTTGACGGCCTGCAGATCGGAGCCGGTGCCGGGCTCGGTCATCGCGATGGCACCGACCATCTCGCCCGACGCCATCTTCGGCAGCCAGCGCTTCTTCTGCTCCTCCGAGCCATAGTTGACGATGTAATGCGCCACGATCGCGCTGTGCACGGAGACGCCGGTGGTCAGCTCCGGCACCGTGCTCTCGAGGTCATCGAGCACGGCGGCGTCATAGGCAAAGGTGGCCCCTAAGCCGCCATAGGCCTCGGGCACGCTCGGCAGCAACGCGCCCATCTCGCCGAGCGCGCGCCATGCCGAGCGGTCGACCAGTTTCTGCTCGCGCCATTTTTCAGCGTGCGGCGCCAGGTCCTTGGCGAGGAATTTGCGGAACTGGTCACGGAAGGTGTCCAGCTCCTCGGTCATCCAGGACGATCGGTAATGCATGATATCCTCGCTACGCATTCTTTCTTGACGCGTTTTCTTGACGCGAACCGGTACCCACTTCGCTTGAAAACGCTCTCGTCAGATCAAGAGACCGCCGCCGGCGACGATCACCTGACCGCTGATGTAATTCGATTCCGGAGCGCAGAACAGATAGACCGCGTCAGCCGCCTCCTCCGGCGTTCCGCCGCGGCCGAGCGGGATCATGCGTCCCATCGCCTCCAGCATCTGCGGCTGGACGCCGACCTTGATGTCGCGGCCGGCGACGTCGATGGTTTTCTGCTGGGTCTCGATCGGCTGGGTCAGGCGGGTGTTGATCAGGCCGAACGCCACGCAATTGACGTTGACCTTGTAGCGGCCCCACTCCTTGCACATCGTGCGCGTCAGCCCGATCAGCGAGGCTTTGGCGGACGAATAGCTCGCCTGCCCGGCATTGCCGTAGAGGCCCGCGATCGAGGAGATGTTGACGACCTTGCGGAACACCTCGCGGCCCGCTTCGGCCTCCCTTTTCGCCATCACCCGGATCGGCTCCGACGCCGCGCGCATGATGCGGAACGGCGCGACCAGATGGACGTCGAGCATCGCCTGGAACTGCTCGTCGGTCATCTTCTGGATCGTCGAGTCCCAGGTGTAGCCGGCATTGTTGACGATGATGTCGAGACCGCCGAACTGCTCGATGGCGGCGCCGACGAAGCGATCGGCAAAGCCGGCTCCGGTCACGCTGCCATTGACCGCGATGGCCTCGCCGCCCATGGCCTTGATCTCGGCGACGACTGCATCGCCCGGATCGGCATCGAGATCATTGACCACGACACGCGCGCCCTCGCTGGCGAGCTTCAACGCAATCGCGCGCCCGATGCCGCGGCCGGAGCCTGAGACGAGCGCGACTTTGCCTTGCAGTTTCGACATGGTTCCTCCCTTGGACGAGATGATCTTGTTTTCTTCACCTCTCCCGCTTGCGGGGGAGGTCGCATCGCATCGGAGATGCGATGCGGGTGGGGGCTCTCTCCACAAGATGGCCGGTGGAGAGAGCCCCCAACCTCAACCCTCCCCCCCCCCCCGCAAGCGGGAGAGGGAGCACGAGTCCCTGCTTGACGAGACCTTCTCGCTAAAGCGCGATAATGGCTTCCCCGGCGAGCTTTACTTCGCCGTTCTGATCTCTGGTGGTCAGCGCGAGTTTTGCGCGCTTCTCACCGCCCTGCTCGATCAGCTCGGTCACCGCACCCTCGCAGGTCAGCTTCGCGCCGAGCTGGGTGATTGCGGCAAAGCGGGTCGAGAACGAGCGGATGCGCGACGGCGCCACCGCGTCGGTCAGCGCCTGGCCGAGATAGCCCATCACCAGCATGCCGTGCGCGAACACGTCGGGGAAGCCGGCCGCCTTCGCGAAGTCGATGTCGACATGGATCGGATTGTGATCGCCCGAGGCGCCGCAATACAGCGCGAGGCGATGGCGGGTGATCGGCGGAAACTCCTTGTGGACGATGATGTCGCCGACCGATGGAACGCGGGCGCTCATGACGGCCTCGCATTGCGCACCACGACGGTGCGCGAGACATCGGCGACATGGACGCCGGTCTGGTTGGTGACCGGGGTGTCGACGACGATCAGCGTCATCGCCCCGCCCTTCTTGTCGGTCACGCCAGTGACGCGCGGGCGGAAGGTCAGGGTGTCGCCGACCATGACGGGCGCGTGATAGTCGAAGCGCTGCTCGCCGTGCAGCACGCGTGCCAAGTCAATGCCGAGCGCGGTCAGGAACTCGAACGGGTCAGGTGCATCCATCATCTCGAGGCAGAACAGATAGGTCGGCGGCACTGGCGCTGCCGTGAAGCCGGCCGCCTGCGCGGTTGCCTCGTCGCGATAGATCGCGTTCGTCTCGCCGAGCGTATCGAGGAAGAAGCGCAGCCGCCCCGGCTCGACGCGCGCGGTCACGGGCGTAAATGTACGCCCGACAGCCGATTGATCGACCATGACGACCTCAGGCGCGTTCGTAGAGCGTCACGACGCAGGCGCCGCCGAGGCCGAGATTGTGCTGCAAGCCGATCCGCGCGCCCTCCACCTGCGTCGCCGCGGCGGTGCCGCGCAGCTGCCGCGTCAGCTCATAGCACTGCGCAAGCCCGGTGGCGCCGAGCGGATGGCCCTTCGACAGCAGCCCGCCGGACGGGTTGGTGACGATCCTGCCGCCATAGGAGTTGTCGCCGTCGTCGATGAATTTCGTGGCCTCGCCCTCGCCGCACAGGCCGAGCCCTTCATAGGTGATCAGCTCGTTGTGGGCGAAGCAGTCGTGCAGCTCGACGACGTCGAGATCATCAGGCCCGATACCGGCAGCCTCGTAGACCTTTTTGGCGGCATCCCGCGCCATGTCATAGCCGACCACCTGCATCATGTCGGACGCACCGAAGGTCGACGGCGTATCCGTGGTCATCGCCTGCGCCGCGATGCGGACCTGCTTGTTGAGGCCGTGCTGGTCGGCGAATTTCTCCGAGACCAGGATCGCGGCGGCGCCGCCGCAGGTCGGCGGGCACGCCATCAGCCGCGTCATCACGCCGGGCCAGATCACCTGGTCGTTCATCACGTCGTCGGCGGTAACCTCTTTGCGGAACAGCGCCAGCGGATTGTTCTTGGCATGCCGGCTCGCCTTGGCGCGCACCTTTGCAAAGGCGGAGAGCGGCGTGCCGTATTTCTTCATGTGGCTGAGGCCGGCGCCGCCGAAATAGCGCAGCGCCAGCGGCACGCCGGGCGCGTCGACCAGCTTGTCGGCCGCGGCGTCGAAATCGTCGAACGCACTGGGACGGTCGGTGAATACGGCCCCGAGCGCGCCGGGCTTCATCTGCTCGAAGCCGAGCGCCATCACGCAATCGGCCGCGCCTGACTCGATCGCCTGCCGCGCCAGGAACAGCGCGGTCGAGCCGGTCGAGCAGTTGTTGTTGACGTTAACAATCGGGATGCCGGTCATGCCGACCGGATAGAGCGCGCGCTGTCCACAGGTCGAGTCGCCATAGACATAGCCGACATAGGCCTGCTGCACACGACCGTAATCGAGGCCGGCGTCAGCGAGCGCCAGCTTCGCCGCCTCGGCGCCCATCACGTGATACGGCGCATTGGCGCCGGGCTTGACGAACGGGATCATGCCGACCCCGGCAACATAGGTGCGTGACGTCATCGCGTGCCCTCCCGGAAATTACCCACTGGACTATTTATTACCCATGGGTAATATACGGGCGATCTTCCGGAGTCAATGCGACAACAGCCGACGCGATGGACGCCCACTCCCCCTCTTCCAGCAACGAGTCGCCCTGGCTGCCGTTCGAGAGCCGGCGCCGCGCCCGCGACGAGAAGCGCGAGGCGGTGCTGCGCACGGCCGTCGCCCTATTCCTCGAACAGGGCTATCACCGCGCCACGCTGAACGACGTCGCCAAGCGGCTCAACATCACCAAGCCGGCGCTCTACAACTACTTCCGCGGCAAGGACGAGATCCTGTACGAGTGCTGGTCGATCGGCAATGAGCTGGTCGACGACTGCATTGCCGAAACTTCGGCAGGCGGCGGCTCAGGGCTCGACAAGCTTCGCAAGCTCACCGTCCGCTATGCCGAGCTGATGACCGCGGACTACGGCAAGAGCCTGGTCCGCTTCGACATCCGCGATCTCAGCGAGGACAACCGCAAGATCGTGCAGACCGCGAAGCGGCGGATCGACCGCGCCTTCCGCGACTATATCGCACAGGGCGTCGCGGACGGTTCGGTGAAACCCTGCGACCCGAAGCTCGCGGCTTTCGCGATCGCCGGCTCGCTGAACTGGATCGGACACTGGTTCCAGCGGGGCGGCGAGCTGAGCGGACGTGCCGTCGCCGAGGAATTCGCGATCCGTCTCACCGAAGGTATCGCCAAAACAACAACGCAAACGACATCAACGCGCAAAACAACGGCGCACGAGAAGGCGGACAAACCGCCTCGCAAGGGAAACGCATCAAGGGAGGAGACGAGTGAACATCACACACGGACTGCGGCGCGCGCTGCAGGTCAATCCAAACGGGCTCGCAGTCGTCTGCGGTGAGCGGCGGCGCAACTGGCGCGAGGTCGGCGACCGCGTCGCCCGCCTCGCCGCCGCGATCCGCGGCCTCGGCGCCCAGGACGGCGACCGCGTCGTGGTCCTGTCGTTGAACTCCGACCGCTATCTCGAGCTCTACCTCACCGTCGGCTGGGCCGGCGCCGTGATCGTGCCGCTCAACATCCGCTGGTCCCCGATCGAAAACGAGGAGGCGCTGCGCGACTGCCGCGCAACGATCCTGTTCGTCGACAAGGCGTTTGCGCCGGTCGGCACGGCGCTGGCAGGCGCCATCCCCGGCCTCAAGCTGGTCTATGCCGACGAGGGCGAGACGCCCGCCGGCATGGCGAATTACGAGACGCTGATCGCGCGCAGCGCGCCGATGGCGGATGCCATGCGCACCCGTGACGACCTTGCCGGCATCTTCTACACCGGCGGCACCACCGGCCGCTCCAAGGGCGTGATGCTGAGCCACGGCAATCTGATGGCCAACGCGCTCAACGCGCTTGGCGAAGGCCTGTGGCCGAACAGCACGATCTACCTGCACGCGGCGCCGATGTTCCACCTCGCCAATGGCGCGGCGATGTATTCGGTGCTGCTGTCGGGCGGCTCCAACGTCGTGATCCAGGGCTTTACGCCTGACGGCGTCGCGGCCGCCGTGCAGAAGGAGCGCATCACCGACGTGCTGCTGGTGCCGACCATGATCCAGATGTTCGTCGATCACCCGACGCTCGGCAATTACGACCTGTCGTCGTTGAAGCGGATCTCCTACGGCGCCTCCGTGATCAGCGACGCCGTGCTGATGCGCGCCATGAAGGCGCTGCCTCATGTCGAGTTCACGCAAGCCTACGGCATGACCGAGCTGTCGCCGATCGCAACCCTGCTGCACTGGAAGGAACATATCGGCGACGGCCGCGCCAAGGGACGGCATCGCGGCGCCGGCCGGGCGACGCTCGGCGCCGAGGTCAAGATCGTCGATACCGAGGACAAGGTCGTGCCGACGGGCACCGTCGGCGAGATCGCGGTGCGCGGCGACATGGTGATGATGGGCTATTGGGAGCGGCCGGAGGAGACCGCGCGCGCCGTGATCGACGGCTGGATGCACACCGGCGACGGCGGCTACATGGACGAGGACGGCTTCGTCTACGTCGTCGACCGCGTCAAGGACATGATCATCTCCGGCGGCGAGAACGTCTATTCGGCCGAGGTCGAGAACGCGCTCGCCCAGCACGCGGCGGTGGCGCAATGCGCCGTGATCGGGATCCCGAGCGAACGCTGGGGCGAGCAGGTTCACGCCGTCGTGGTGATGAAGAGCGGCGCCAGCGCCACGCCGGAAGAGCTGATGGAGCACTGCAAGGTGCTGATCGCCGGCTACAAATGCCCGCGCAGCGTCGACATCACCGCGACGCCGCTGCCGCTCTCCGGCGCCGGCAAGATTTTAAAGCGCGAGCTGCGCAAGCCGTATTGGGAGAACCGCGAACGGCGCGTGAGCTGAGGGACGGCTCTCAACGTCACCCCCGTCGTTCCGGGGCGATGCGAAGCATCGAACCCGGAATCTCGAGATTCCGGGTCTGGCGCTAACGCGCCATCCCGGAATGACGACGTCTCATGACGCCATTCGGCCGCGAGCGTTGACATCGGAGCGCACGGCCGATTGGATCGGTTCGAGATTCAATCCAGCGAGTTCCGATGTCCGCACCCGATACCAATGCCGACGGCAAGCCCCGCCGCCTGATGCACCGCCGCTCCGTCGAATGTCTCGGCTATCTCCGCGACGACGGATTGTGGGAAGTCGAGGCGCGGCTGGTCGACACCAAACCCTATGCCCGACAGGACAAGCATCGCGGCCTGCAGCAGCCCGACGATCCCGTGCACGACATCCGCCTGCGGCTCGCGGTCGACGACAGCTTTACGATCCGCGAGACCGGCACCACGATGGCCTCGACGCCCTACCCGTCCTGCCTCGACGTCGAGGGCATCCTGCAGCGCTTGGTCGGCGAACGCATCGGCAAGGGCTGGCGCGAACTGGTCCGTCGCAAGATCGGCAGGCTCGAGACCTGCACCCATCTCGCCGAGCTCCTGGGTCCCGCGGTGACGACGCTGTTCCAGACCGCTACCTCGGGCAAGGACCCGCAGGGCCGCGGCACGCTCGACCATCAGCGCGACGTCACCGAGCCGCCGTTCTTCGTCGGCGGCTGCTATTCATGGCGGCTGGATGGACCGGTCGTGGCCGAGACATTCCCGCAGTTCGCGCAGAAGCCTGTCGAGGCCAAGCCGGGTTCGTGAGTGGTGCTCCGCCGCTGACCAAGACGCGTGTATGGCGCGCCGCTGCTGGAGCTCAAATGTAGCTCCTCGTCGCAGCTTTATCCCATTCACGTAGATGATCGAACGCGGCACTAGCTCTCCGGCACGCCGGCCATGCGCATTCCCTCATAAAAACGCTTACGCTTGGCGAGCCATACCGGATTGTCGGACAGGAAGACGACATTGACGTCGTATCGACGAATGCTGAAGTTGGGATCAAGTGCCAGTCCGGCTTTGGCACTGGATTGTGCTTCCTCGAGGTCTCCCATCATGGCCAACGCGCCAGCCAAGTGAAAGTGAGCGAGCGCAAAATTGGGATTAGCCTCAATGCTCCGGCGAAGCCAGTCCAGCGCCTCGAGGTCTGCATTGGTGCAGGACATCAACTTGGCCATCCCGACAACCATGATCCAGAGAAAGGCACGCGTATCGCGAGGGGACAGTCGTAACGCCTCTTGAATATGCCCCTCGACTTCCTCGCCACGCCCCAGCGCATGCTTCCCGAGGCCAATAAACCCATGCGCATCGGCCAAATTCCGATCGAGCGCCAGCGCCTGGCGACATTCAGCGATACCCTTTGCAGCGCGGTGTGTCCGAATTTGAACCGCGCCGAGCAACATGTGGGCTCTGGGGTGATTGGGCGCACGCAACAACACGCCATTCAGCGCATTCTCCGCGGCCCTGAAATATGCCGGTCCGTCATCGGCCATGGAGGAAGAACCGATCGCAAAATCGACCTGAGCCGCGGCAACGGCTGCTTCAATATTGTCGGGATCAAGCGCGAGGGCGCGCATGAAGAAATCCCTTGCTCGCGCCATAACCGCAGGCGCTATTCCTTTGTTCAGGACAGCCCTGCCCTGAAAATAGAGATCCATCGCGTCCGGCTGGGGCAACCGTTCTGCCCGTCGCGCTTCGGCCTTGATAAGCTCGGCGTTCAACGTATTGGCGAGCCGGGATACGATCTCATCCTGCATGTCCAGCAAGTCGGCAGCGGGCTTGTCGAAGCGCTCGGCCCACACGTGGGCTCCAGTTTCCGTGTCAGTCAACTGAACGTTCAGGCGAAAGCGGTTGCCGCCGCGTTGCACCGACCCTTCCAGCGCGTAACGGACATTCAATTCGCGACCGATCTCCCTCACGTCCACCGCCTTGCCCTTGAACGTGAACGCGGTGCCCCGGCCGATGACGAACGCGCCGGCGATCCGCGACAGGTCGGTGGTCAAACTGTGAGTCACGCCATCGACGAAATATTCCTGCTCCAAATCTCCGCCAATATTTGTGAACGGTAGAACAACAATGGACAGGTGTGGGATCGAAGATGAACCCGCTGGCTTTCCAGCGTGGTCCGGCATCGACGAGGTCGTGACGCTGGCAGAGGCGGGGCGGTCGGCCTGCTCGCCATCCACGACCAGCATGTAGCCGCGGCGAGGCAAGGTTCTCAGGGCCAATCGGCCCGCCCCTCCCAAGGCCTCCCTGATGTCGCCGATGGCCTGGACAAGAGAGTCTTCCGTGACCTCGCAGTCCGACCAGACCTCATCCAATATCTCGTCCTTATGCACCAGGCGCCCGACGCGTTGCGCGAGGAGCCGCAGCACCGCCCAGGCTTGAGGACGCAACGGCACGATGTCGCCGCGCCCGTCGAGCAGCAATTCGCGAGCCAGATCCAAGGTCCGGTCACCGATCACAATCGAAGGCTGCGATGACTTAAGCAAGAACGCCTCGTTGGGCCATTTCGGAAAATATCGGCAGAATATCGGCGAGGTTTCGGGACCTGGCAGCAATTGTACAGCATCATCTTGCGGCGCGGGATAGCAAAACCGTCCCGAGCAGCGATCCACCAAAAGCGGTCAGCGCCAGGCAGGCCTCCATGATCAGTTCTGTCATCCATACTGCGCTAAGTATTTCAGGTTTCAACCCTTCCCCGGTTGCGGGGACGGACTGGCGATGCGGCCCCGGCGTCATCGACACCGAGATCAGGATCGGCCAATCAATGCCGCACAGCGCGCCGCTTTCGAGCCTGAGCAGGTTTGCCCGGGAGTGTTGGCCCGGCACCAACGAGCAACATGAGAGGGAGTGATCGATGTCCTCTATCCACGCATCCGTAAGATTGCTGCACCTTATTCAGTCGCAGCGCGTGACCGCGGTCATCTATGTCGCCGCGAAGCTGGGGATCGCTGAGCTCCTGCGCGATAGATCGCGGCCCCTTGGCGAACTCGTCGAGGCGACCGGCGCGAACAAGCAGGCGCTCCGCCGCCTGCTGACCGCGCTTTCGACCATAGGCATTTGCACGGTCGCTGAAGAGCAATACGCATTGACCGAACTGGGGGCTTGCCTTGACGGGGCCGCAACCCAGTCCCTCAAAAACTGGACGATCTTTGAAGGCCAGTTTCTGACCGAATCGTGGACCGGGCTGCTGGACTCGATCATGACCGGCAAGACCGCCGCGCAACTGCTTGGCCACGAAAACAGCTTTGATCTGATGGCGTGCGATCCGGAGATGGTCAGCATATTTAATGCGGCTATGATGGAGGGGACCCGTCTGGCGGTTCCGGATATCCTGGGGGCCTACGACTTCGGTGCGTTCGCTCATCTCATGGATGTCGGCGGCGGCTCCGGCGAACTCGTTGGCGCCATAGCCGAGCAACATCCGCACATCCGAGGGACCATTTTCGACCTTCCCCGCTGCGCCGAATCCGCGACTGGCCACCTGAGGCGCAGCGGGCTCAGTGACCGCGTCGAATTCATGGCCGGCGATTTCTTTCAGACGATTCCATCGATCGCGGATGCCATCGTGATGAAGCACATCATTCACGATTGGAGCGATGAGCGCAGCATGGTCATCCTCGCAAACTGCCGAAGGGCGCTCCCCGGAGGTGGCGTGCTCCTGCTTATCGAACGGATCATGCCGGAATTCCCGAGCGTAAGCGATGCGCACAGGGAACAGACGCTGACCGATCTGCTCATGCTTCGCGGGCCTGGCGGTCTCGAAAGAACGGAAAAGCAGTACGCTTGGCTGTTTCGCGAATCCGGCTTTACTCACACCGCGACCTATCCGGCCGGGCGTCTCAGCCTCATCGAGGCAACGGTCACCTGAGCTTTCGAGGTCAGACCATTACTCCCGCGCAATGGAGCAGCGACTGGTTCGAAGGACATCATAGGCAAAAGCATATTTTGGAAGGAACAAGAATGCATCTGCCTGCTGCAAACAAGTCATCGTCGCCCATATTGGAGAACCCGGCGTATAAGGCCGTGTTCGCCAAGGTCGACTGGCGCCTTATACCTTTGCTACTGATCGCCAGCATGGTCGCCTTTCTCGACCGCATCAATATCGGCTTTGCACAGCTTCAGATGAAGCAGACACTGCCATTTGATGATGCAGTCTACGGGCTCGGCGCGGGCATCTTCTTCGTCGGATATTTCCTGTTTGAGGTGCCCAGCAATCTTCTTCTGGAAAGGATCGGCGCGCGCAAGACCCTGTTGCGGATCATGGTGCTCTGGGGATTGGCGGCGACCGCCATGATGTTCGTATCGACGCCGCTCCAGTTCTATGCGGCGAGGTTCTTTCTTGGTGTCTTTGAAGCCGGCTTCGCCCCGGGCGTGCTGCTGTACTTGACGTATTGGTACCCGTCGGTGAGGCGCGGGCAGGTCATCGCGATCCTTGCGTCGGCGCCCCCCATTGTGATGTTCATCGCTGGTCCGCTGTGTGGTTCGATCCTGAAGTATTTCGACGGCGTCAGCGGTCTTTACGGCTGGCAATGGCTGTTTCTGATCCAGGGGCTGCCCGCGCCAATCCTCGGCGTTCTCGTGTATTACCTGCTCAAGGACAAGCCGTTCCAGGCCGGCTGGCTCTCGAAGGGGGAGAAGGCGCTGCTGGACGATGCTTTACAGCATGACGAAGAGAACATCGTGAAGGCGACCTCGGGGACGTTCCGGCAGCTGCTGCGAGACCCGAAGGTCTACCTGTTGTCGCTGGCCTGTTTTTGTCTGCTGGGCGCCAACTACACGATGGTATTCTGGATGCCGACCCTGATCCATAGCTGGGGAGTAAAGGATCCGCTACTGGTCGGCGTCTATCACGCAGTAGCCAACGCTGCGGGTATCGTCTGCATGATACTGATCGGTCGTCACTCGGACAAGCGGCATGAGCGCCGCTGGCACTATGCGACCTGCGTCACGATTGCCGCCGGCGGCTTGTTCTTTCTCATGTTGCTCCACGGCACTTTTGTTGGTTCGATCCTGGCTCTCTCCTTCGCCGTCATCGGGTTTGTGTCAGCGCCGCCGCTCTTCTATGCCTTGACCAGTGAGTACCTCTCAGCAGGCGCGGCGGCCGGCGGCCTTGCCCTCGTCACCAGCCTCGGAAACCTCGGTCCGGCGGTAAGCCCGTCGATCACCGGGTTCATCGTGCGGAACACCGGCGACAACATCTATGGCATGTACTTCGTCATGGCGCTGTACTTACTCTCCGGTGCACTCCTGCTGCTGAGCATGCGGCCCGCAAAGAATGAGTTGCTCCTGTCGAGGAGTTGACCCATCCTGCCAAGATCAAGCCGCCGCAGCGGAATGCTCGACCACAGCCTGCGGCGGGTTGCGGAAGCCGATGGCGATGCGGTTGTAGGTGTTCATCAGGCCGATCGCGATGGTCAGGTCGACGAGTTGCTTCTCGCTGAAGGTGGCGCGCGCCGCTTCATACGCGTCGTCCGGGATCGCGGTCTCCGCCACACGGGTGACGGTTTCTGCCCAGGCCAGCGCGGCGCGCTCCTGATCGTCGAACAGCGCCTCGGCCTCGCGCCAAACCTGCAGCAGCGCCAGCTTCTCGATCGCGACACCCATTTTTCGCAGTGAGCGGGTATGCGAGTCCAGGCAATAGGCACAGCCGTTGATCTGCGATATCCGCAGATAGACCAGTTCGACGAGCTGCGCGGAAAGCCCGCTTTGCGTGATGTAGCCATAGACGCCACCGAGCGCCTTGATGCCCGCGGGCGCGACCTTGTTGTAATCGATCCGCATGCTCATTGCTTGTGTCCTTCCTTGTCGAACACGGTCAGCGCCTTGTCGTTGCTGTCGACGACGAACACCGCAAGCAGCTTCGCCGGTTCGGTCGCGCTGGCGTTGCGCCCGAGCACGTGATGCGCGCCGGGCGGCTCGAAGAAGCTGTCGCCGGCCCGATAGATGTGCGCGGCCTCGCCCTCCAGTTGGCTCTCGATCGCGCCCTGGAGCACGTAGACATAGAGAAACGCCGACTTGGCGTGATGATGCGGCGCCGACGGCTCGCCCGGCGGGAAGTTGACCTCGACCGCGATCAGCGACTTGCCGGGAATGTTCGTGATCATATGCTCGAACTTCGGCGTCACCGATTGCGCCAAGGCGGGGGTCGCAAGCACGGCGCAGGCCAACAGCGTCGTCATCAACGTCTTCATCTCGTGCCTCCATTGCTACCGGATAGATGCGGGCACGGAGGCCTGAAAAGAAGCACCAAGAATGGACCGAATTGGTGTACCACGGGCCATGCCCAACCCGCTTCCCATCGCGCTCGACCGCTCGGCCAGGACGCCGCTCTCCGAGCAGATCCGCAAGGCGATCGCGGCGGCGATCGACAATGGCGTGCTGGTGCCGGGCGCCCGACTGCCGTCGTGGCTCGACCTCGCCGCGCAGCTCGGCGTCGCGCGCGGCACCGTGCGTGCGGCCTATGACAAGCTATCGGACGCCCAGCATATCGTGTCGTCGAAGGCCAACGGCACCACCGTCGCGAGGCGGCCGCGAACAGCCGCCAAGCCCGATGCGCCGGTCGCTCCCGGCTCGGTCGTGGAGATGTTTCGTGATCTGAGCGGTCACGGACACTTCCGGATGGGCGTCCCCGCGCAGGATAGCCTCCCCGCCAAGCTGCTGGCGCGAATCCGCGCGCGCGCCGTCCGGGCGGAATTGAGCGCGGTGATGCGCACCATCGATCCGCGCGGCGAGCTCGAATTGAGGCGCGAGATCGCGGCGCATCTCGCGATCGTGCGCGGGCTCGAATGCTCGCCCGCGCAAATCGTCATCACCTCGGGCTTCGCCGGCGGCCTCGGCCTCGCGCTGCGCGTGCTCGGCCTCGAAGGCCGCCGCGTGTGGATGGAAGACCCGGGATTTCCATTGACGCGAAAGGGCCTCGAGCTCGCGCGGCTGGAGGTCGTCCCGATCCCTGTCGATGCCAACGGCATCGATGTCGACCACGGCCTCAAGCATGCCCCCGACGCGGCGCTGGCGGTCGTGACACCGGGCCAGCAGGCGCCGCTCGGCCCGCCGCTGTCGCCGAAGCGCCGCGCGCAGCTGCTCGACTGGGCCGCCCAAACCGGAGCCTTCATCATCGAAGACGACTATCTCGGCGAATTGCAGCTCGATGGCCGTGCCGCGCCGGCGCTTGCCTCGCTCGATCGCGCCGGTCGGGTGATCCATCTCGGCTCCTTCAGCAAGACGATCTCGCCGACGCTTCGCCTCGGCTTCCTGGTTGCTCCGGAGCCATTGGCGGCGCAGTTCGCCGACGTCGCGACGTGCCTTGTCCCTGCTCCCGGCCCGGCGGTGCAGCTGTCCACCGCGGAGTTCATGCGTGACGGCCACTACATTCGCCATCTCAGGCGAACCAAGCGGGCCTATTGCGACAACCGCGATGCGCTGACGACGGCGCTACGGAGCTGGAGCAACGACGTGCGGGTTGCCGGCCTCGCCGTCATGCTGACGCTGCCGGACAAGACCGCCGACGTCGAGATCGTCAGGGCACTGCTCGCGCACGGGCTGGCGCCCGCCCCGCTCTCGCCCTGGTATGTCTCACCGAAGCGCGCGCAGCCGGGTCTATTGCTCGGCATAGCAACGGTGCCGGATCGCGGCGTTCCGGCCGCATGCAAGCGCCTGTTCGAGGCGATCCGCGCCCAAGGTCGCATCCAAGGGGGGCCGGCGCCGCGCAGTATCAGGAAGCCCGCAGCCCGGTGAGCGTCAGGCTCAACGCCTTGAGCCGCTTGCGCGCCTCGGAATCATAGGCCTGGGCATGGGCGCGGGCCTCGCGCTTGCCGTCGAAGAACAGCCCGCTCCGGCCTGCCAGATCGTCATCCTGGACCAGATGCAGGATGGCATCACCGCCCTGCTCGACGGTCGAGATCGGCGTCGCGCCGCTGGCGCGCACCATCGTGGTGTTCATGTAGGTCGCAGGGTGCAGCGAGTTGACGGTTACGCCGGAACCTTCCAGCTCGGCGGCCAGGTCGATGGTGAACATGATCTGCGACAGCTTGCTCTGCGCATAGGCGCGCGCACCGCTGTAGTTCTTCGTGATCATCACGTCGCCGAAATCGATCGGGTGCTGGCCGAGCGACGCGACATTGACGATGCGCGCCGGCGTGCTCGCCTTGAGCCGCGGCAGCAACAGATGCACGAGCAGGAAGCCGGCGAGATAGTTGACCGCGAAGCGCAGCTCGTGGCCGTCGTTGCTGGTCTGCCGCGCCGGCCCCTCGTTTTGCGAACCGATGCCGGCGTTGCTGACGAACACATCGAGGCGTTCCTGGTCGTCGAGCACCAGCTGGGCGAATTCGCGGACCTCGGCGAGGGAGGACAGATCGGCCTGGTAGAACATCGGCTCGCGACCGCTGAGGCGCTTGATCTCGTCGGCGAGCGTCTGCGCCCGCTTGGTATCGCGGCCGTGGATCAGGACCCGGGCGCCGGCCGACGCCAGCTTCATCGCGACGTAGCGGCCGACGCCGTCGGTGGAACCGGTGATCAGCACCGTCTTGCCTGCCATATTCATCGAAATTGCCTTTCGATCGTTCGCCCAGCGCTGTCAGCAAAGATAAAGGCGCCGCGCGGACTTTGCCATGGCATGCCACGGCGCCGGCGGCGCCAAAATAGCGTCCAAGATCACCCCGGGGCTCGGGCCTTCTCCGGAACCCGCATGCGTACATCTTGTCGCGCGGCCGGCGGTCGCGCGGCGCCGCGTCGCGCGTCAAGGAGATCGCGTTCTGATATCCTCGAGGTGAACGACAAATCAGGATCGGTAAAGGACCGGAATGTCCTCGATCATTCCAGACAGGACCTTGCGAAAGACTCCCTCTCTGGAGCCGTTCCGCATGCTGCTGTTGTTCGGCGCGCTGACCGCGCTGCCGATCGTCCTGACGCTCCGTCTGGTTGAGCCCGCACTCGTGCTGCCCGTGCTCAGCCTGTTGTTGTTCGTCCAGGCAGCCATTGCCGCGATTGCGGCGCGCGTGATCCACGTGCGCGCAAGCGTGGCGAACCTCACGCTGTGGGATTTTGCCGGCGCGTTCACCTTCATGGGGTGCGCAGCGGCGATCCTCGGCGAACCGGATCAGGCGGCGCTGTTCTTCGAGGAAGAAGCAGCAATGCGTCCGGTGTCACGACCGTAATCCCAGGCCGGGCCCCTCTGGCAGCCACAAGCTGCGATGTCGGACTGGAACTCAGTTGGAGTGGCCCTGCTTCGACCCGTGACGCGATAAGCGTCGCGGTGGATTTGCCGTCCGCATGACGGCAAGAACCGGTTTCGTCGAAAGGGTCCGCTCCCCGACCTCAAGGGGAACATGACCCATGTCCGAACTATTTTCGCCCGAGTTGTTTTCACTCGACGCCCTCAGCGCATTGCTGCAAGTCGTCGTCATCGACCTCGTGCTGGCCGGCGACAACGCCGTCGTGATCGGCCTTGCCGCGGCCGGCCTGCCGGAGAAGCAGCGCGGCAAGGCGATCCTGATCGGCATCGGTGCCGCGACACTGCTGCGCATCATGTTCGCCCTGGTCACTACGCAGCTGATGCAGATCGTCGGCCTGCTGCTGGCCGGCGGCATCCTGCTGTTGTGGGTGTGCTGGAAGATGTGGCGCGAGCTGCGCGCCGACGCGCACGAGACCACTGCCGAACATGCCGATGGCGCAAAGGGCCAGCGCAAGACGCTGTGGCAGGCCACCACGCAGATCATCGTTGCCGACGTCTCGATGTCGCTCGACAACGTGCTGGCGGTCGCGGGCGCGGCGCGCGAGCAGCCGATCGTGCTGGTGTTCGGCCTCGCGCTCTCGATCGCGATGATGGGCGCGGCGGCCTCCTTCATCGCGCGGCTGCTGCAGAACCACCGCTGGATCGCCTATGTCGGCCTCGCCGTGATCCTCTACGTCGCCATCGACATGACGGTTCGCGGAGCGAACGAGATCGCGAAGGTGGCTCCGGTCTGACACCGAAAGCAAAACGGCGGGCCGTTCGGCCCGCCGTTCTGCAAGTCGACAACGCGTGCTGCCTCAGTGGATTTCCGCCGAACGCTTCAGCGCGTCCTTGAGCTTCTCGAGCGAGAACTCCTTGCTGCGCGCGATGTCCAGGATCGGGGTCTCGCGGCGGCCGCAGAGTTCGGCGGCCTCGGGCAGCTTCGCCGCGACCTCATAGGGGATCACGATCGCGCCGTGGCTGTCGGCGTGGATCAGGTCGTCGGAACGCACCGTCATGCCGGCGACGCGGACCTCGCCGCCAAAGCTCTCCGCATGCACCCAGGCGTGCGACGGGCCGATCGAGCCGGCCAGCGCCTGGAAGCCCGGCGCCCATTGCGGGATGTCGCGGATCGAGCCGTCGGTGATGACGCCGAGGCAGCCGAGCGCCTTGTGCACGTTGCTCTGCACCTCGCCCCAGAATGCGCCGTAGCCGACGTCGGGACCGTCGATGTCCTGGATGACAGAGATGCGCGGGCCAAAGCCGGTGCCGACATATTCGTAATATTCGATGCGGCGCTTCGACTGCTCCTCGGCCGAGAGACCGGATTTCAGCACCGAGCGGATCGTCGTGGTGCGGGCGTAGCCGACCATCGGCGGCAGCGTCGGGAACGGGCAGACCAGCGGCTTCACGGTGTAGCCGATCAGACGGCGCTCCGGCGCGACGATCTCCATCGCGTTGCAAATCGTCGGCGTGTCGTAGCGCGCCAACGCTTCAAGGACGGAAGCAGGAAGCGGGGCGGAAGCGGATGTCGTCACGGCGTTTCTCTCCTGATTTTTGGCGTCAGATCATGATGCGTTTCCAGGGAAACGCATCATGATCTCATTTCTTTGTTTGAGCATGATCTTCTCGGAAAACCGGTCTCCACTTTTCCGGATCATGCTCGAGCGGGCCGTCTCAGCCTATAGCCGAGATCGCACGCGAACCCAACCGAGGCACGCTCATGGCTGATATTTGCTGGAATGAAGCAACATCACCGTCACCCCCGCGCAACGGCAAAGCCGTTGTCGCTGGAGGAGGCCGCGCAGCGGCCGTCTCGAAGGGTCGACGGCCTCGCTGGTGGCCGTCCACCCTACGAGGCTCGCTGCGCTCGCGCCTCCAGCGACAAAGGCGAAGCCTTTGCGCGGGGTGACGGGTTACGCTGAGGCATCAGTGCAGATGCGTCGGACGATCGTCGTGGTCACTCTCCGCGACCGGCGCCGTATAGGGAGCAGCGGCCTGCGCCGCCATCGGCGCGCCCGCAGCTTGCGTCTGCGCGGCAAGCTGGCGCTCCTGGTCGCGATAGGACTTCCAGCCCCAGGGCAGGCTGATCAGGTAGAGCACCGAGCCCGCCGACAGGATGTGCCAGGGATAGCCGATCAGCAGTGCGACGAAGAACACCACCGACACGAACACCGGCAGCACCATTTCCGGCGGCACGCGCATCTTCACGGTCTTGCCGGAGAACACCGGCAGCCGCGACACCATCAGGAAGGCGATCAAGAGCGTATAGAACGCCGTCAGCGTCGCCGGCGGCATCGGTACGCCGAGGAAGGCGAGATAGATCGGCAGCAGCACGGTGATCGCACCGGCCGGCGCCGGCACGCCGGTGAAATAGTTGGCGGCGAAGGCCGGCTTGTTCGGATCGTCGATCGAGGCATTAAAGCGCGCAAGCCGCAGGCCGCCGGAGATCGCGAACACCATCGCGGCGATCCAGCCGCCATTGTTCAATTCATGCAGCTGCCAGAAATACAGGATCAGGCCCGGCGCCACGCCGAAATTGACGAAGTCGGCCAAGCTGTCGAGCTCGGCGCCGAATTTCGACTGGCCCTTGATCATGCGGGCAACGCGGCCGTCGATGCCGTCGAGGATCGCGGCGAAGACGATGGCGGCGACCGCGAGCTCCATCCGCCCTTCCGTCGACAGCCGGATCGCGGTCAGCCCGGCGCAGATCGCCAGCAGCGTGATCATGTTCGGCACCAGCATCCGCACCGGGATCGGGCGGAACCGGCGGCGGCGATACTCGGTAGAATTCGGATCGAATGGCGTCATGGCCTGACGAATATAGCAAGCGCCGTCCGGCTCCGCCATTGCAGCGGGAACCGGCTGATGGCGCCGCCGAAACAGAGTTAATCGGCGCGGTAAGTCCGGCCCGGATCGGCGTTGCGGAAATCCGCCAGAATCGTCTCGCCGGCGACCGCAGTCTGGCCCTCGGAGACCAGCGCCTTGGTGCCCTCGGGCAGATAGACGTCGAGCCGCGAGCCGAAGCGGATCAGGCCGAAGCGCTCGCCGGCGCCGATCGACTGGCCTTCCTTGACGAAGCAGACGATGCGCCGTGCCACGAGGCCCGCGATCTGGACCACGCCGATGCGCCCGTTGGAGGTCGAGATCACGAGCGAATTGCGCTCATTGTCCTCGCTCGCCTTGTCGAGCTCGGCATTGATGAAGGCGCCGGGCCGGTAGGCAATGCGGTCGATGCGGCCGACCACCGGGCTGCGGTTCACATGGCAGTTGAACACGCTCATGAATACCGAGACCCGCGGCAGCGGCTTGTCGCCGAGCCCGAGTTCGGCCGGCGGCAGCGCCTGCACCACCATCGAGACGCGGCCGTCGGCCGGCGATACCACGATGCCGTCGCGCAGCGGCGTCACGCGGACCGGATCGCGGAAGAACAGCGCGCACCAGACGGTCAGCAGCGTCCCGATCCAGCCCAGCGGGGTCCAGATCCAGAACAGGATCAGGCTCGCCAGAGCGAAGCCGCCAATGAAGGGATAGCCCTCCGGGTGGATCGGCGGGATCTGCGCGCGGATGGAATTGGCGATCGACATCAGAGCTCGCTTGCGTTTCCCCGCCCCATTTGGCGGGAGAGGCCCTAAATCGACTATTCCGCGGCGGTCGGCAAGGGTTTCTCACCCGCATCAGGGGTGGAATCCTCCGACGATTCGGTGACCGCCGGCGGCAGCCGATTCGGCGCGGTGCCGTCGTCATCGACCTGGGCGAGCCGTTCGCGGGCCTCCTCGGCCTCGCGTTGCCGGTTCCACATGCTGGCATAGAGGCCGTCGGCGGCCAAAAGCCGCGCGTGGGTGCCGCGCTCGGCGATCCGGCCCTGGTCCAGCACGATGATCTCGTCGGCGCCGACGATGGTCGACAGCCGATGCGCGATCACCAGCGAAGTACGATTGCGCGAGACCCGCTCCAGCGCGCCCTGGATCTCGTGCTCGGTGTGGCTGTCGAGCGCGGAGGTCGCCTCATCCAGCACCAGGATCGGCGGCGCCTTCAGCACCGTGCGCGCGATCGCAACGCGCTGCTTCTCGCCGCCGGAGAGTTTCAGACCGCGCTCGCCGACCTGCGTCTCATAGCCCTGCGGCGACATCCGGATGAAGCCGTCGATCTGCGCGAGGCGCGCCGCCTCCTCCACTTCGTCATCGCCGGCGTCCCAGCGGCCATAGCGGATGTTGTAGCGGATGGTGTCGTTGAACAGCACGGTGTCCTGCGGCACCATGCCGATCGCCGAGCGCAGCGAGGCTTGCGTCACGGTCTTGATGTCCTGGCCGTCGATCAGGATGCGGCCGCTCGAGACGTCGTAGAGGCGGAACAGCAGCCGCGAGATCGTCGACTTGCCGGCGCCAGAGGGACCGACGATCGCGACCGTCTTGCCGGCCGGCACCTCGAAGCTCAGGCCCTTGAGGATCGGCCGGTCCGTCTCGTAGGCGAAGCGGACATCCTCGAACCGCACGCTGCCGGACGACACCGCGAGCGGCTTGGCCCCCGGAATGTCCTTCACCTCGGGATCGCGCGCCAGCACGTCGAACATCTTCTCGATGTCGATGATCGCCTGTTTGATCTCGCGATAGACCATGCCCATGAAGTTCAGCGGCTGGTAGAGCTGGATCATCATCGAATTGATCAGCACGAAATCGCCGACGGTGTGGGTGCCGTTGCGGATGCCGAACGCGCACATCAGCATGGTCGCGGTCAGCCCCGCGGTGAAGATGATCGCTTGCCCGGTGTTGAGCACGGCAAGCGAGGTATAGGTCTTCACGCTGGCCTGCTCGTAGCGCTCCATCGAGCGGTCGTAGCGCCGCGCCTCGCGCTCCTCGGCGCCGAAATATTTCACCGTCTCGTAATTGAGCAGCGAGTCGATCGCCTTGGTGTTCGCCTCGGTGTCGGAATCGTTCATCCTGCGGCGGATCTCGATCCGCCACTCGGTCGCGATATAGGTGAAGTACATGAACACGACGACCGTGAGCAGCACCGCGAGCACGTAGCGCCAGTCGAACTGCCAGAGCAGCACCGCCGCCAGCAGCGCGACCTCGACGATGGTCGGGATCAGCTGCAGGATCACCATCCGCACGATGATCTCGATGCCAGAGCGGCCGCGCTCCAGCACGCGGGTCAGGCCGCCGGTCTTGCGCTCGAGATGGAAGCGCAGCGACAGCTCATGCATGTGCACGAAGGTGATGTAGGCGAGCCGCCGCACCGCATGCATGGCGACGCGCGCGAAGATGCCGTCGCGCCATTGCGTCAGCACCGCCATGATGATGCGCACCGCGCCGTAGCTGATCGTCATCAGCACCGGCGAGGCGATCAGCCAGACCACCCAGTTCGAGGCCGCAACCGGCGCCGAGCCGGTGCCGTTCAGCGCATCGATCGCCCATTTGAAGGTGAACGGCACCGACAGCGTCGCGAGCTTGGCGAACAGCAGCAGCACCACCGACCAGATCACGCGCGTCTTCAAATCGGCGCGATCGCCGGGCCAGATATAGGGCCAGAGATGAACGAGGGTGCCGAGCAGCGTCCCCTTCTCGGCGGCCGGCGGCGTGGCCGTGGGCTGTGCGGCGCCGGTCACATGCTGTTGCGGCAGCACCATCAGGCGCCCGCCCGCGCGTTCACGGCGCGGCGGTCCGCTGCCACATCTTTTCCACGGTTTGCCATTGTGCCCGTCATATAGATCGTTTGAACGCGGCGTACAGGCTTATGACGAAAATTGTTCGCGATTCGCGGGAATTTACGGGATTTTTTGGCTCTCAATCCCCATATGGGAGTCTTGACCCTGTTTACGCTGCGGTGCCACAAGGATCATATGAACCAAATCAAGACTGTCTGTGTTTATTGTGGCTCCGGCCCCGGTAACAATCCCCGTTTCGTTGAAGCTGCCGTCGCGCTCGGCAAGAGCTTTGCCGAAAACAACGTTCGCCTGGTCTATGGCGGCGGCTCGATCGGCCTGATGGGCGCGGTCGCGAAATCCACGCTCGACCACGGCGGCTCCGTCACCGGCATCATTCCCGAATTCCTGCGCGCGCGCGAGAACGCGCTGACCTCGGTTCAGGAGATGATCGTCACGCCCGACATGCATGAGCGCAAGCGCCTGATGTTCGAGCGCTCGGATGCGTTCGTCGCGCTGCCCGGCGGCATCGGCACGCTGGAGGAGTTGGTCGAGCAATTGACCTGGCAGCAGCTCGGCCGTCACCACAAGCCGATCCTGCTCGCCAACATCGACAATTTCTGGGAGCCCCTGCTCTCGCTTTTGAACCACATGCGCATGACCGAGTTCATCCGCCCGACGCTGCCGATCAACGTCCTGATGGCCGACCGCGTTGACGAGATCCTGCCGCGGCTGCGTTCGGCGGTGGCACGCACGCCCGAGGCCGCAAAGGAACTCGCGCCCGAAGTGGCGCGGCGGCTCTGATTGTTCGGGCGCGCTAACCCTATTCCGTCATGCTGAGGAGCGCGGAACGCGCGTCTCGAAGCATGTACAGCCCGGCTGGTGGCCGTTCGCCCTTCGAGGCGCGCTCCGCGAGCGCCTCAGGACGACGGGGTTAGGTCGTCGCCCCCCAACCTCACTCGCTCGGAAACGTCACGGCCTCGATGCGGTTGCCGTCGGGATCGAGGACGAAGGCCGCATAGTAGCGCACGCGGTCGTGCGGGCGCAGGCCCGGAGGGCCATCGGAGAGGCCGCCGGACGCCAGCGCGGCGGCGTGGAAGGCATCGACCTCGGCGGTGGTCTTCGCGCGCAGGCAGATATGGGTGCCGCTCTCATGCGGCACCTGCGCCATCGCGGCGCGCAGATTGATCCAGAATTCGGGATAGGCCTTGCCGAAGCCGATCGTCGCGGGCCGCGTGACGAGGCGGCTCAGGCCAAGCGCGGCCAGCGTCGGCTCATAGAACCGCGCGGCACGTTCGAGATCGCGGACGCCGACGGAGACGTGGTCGATCATGTCTGTCCTCCTCTATCCGTCATTCCGGGGCGGTGCGCAGCACCGAACCCGGAATCTCGAGATTCCGGGTCTGGTCCTACGGACCATCCCGGAATGACAGCCTAAGCCTCACGCCTGCGCGCCTGACCTCACCAGCTTGTAGAACACCGAATCCATCAGCGCCTGGAATGAGGCGTCGATGATGTTGGGCGAGACGCCGACCGTGGTCCAGCTCTCGCCGGTCTCGTCCTCGCTTTCGATCAAGACGCGCGTGACCGCCTCGGTGCCGCCATTGAGGATACGCACACGGTAGTCGATCAGCTTCAGGCCATCGATATATTTCTGGTATTTGCCGAGATCCTTGCGCAGCGCGACGTCGAGCGCGTTGACCGGGCCGTTGCCTTCGGCGGCCGAGATCAGCCGCTCGCCGTCGACATCGACCTTCACCACTGCGAGCGCCACGGTGACCCGCTGGCCGTTGGCGTTGTAGCGCTGCTCGACATTGACGTCGAACTGCTCGACCTTGAAATATTCCGGTACCTTGCCCAGCGTGCGGCGCGCCAGCAGATCGAACGACGCGTTGGCGGATTCATAGGCAAAGCCGGCGGCCTCGCGCTCCTTCAATTCCTCGACCAGGCGCGTCAGGCGCGGATCGCTCTTGTCGTAGGCGATGCCGGCACGGTCGAGCTCGGCCATCACGTTGGAACGGCCGGCCTGATCGGACACCAGCACCTTGCGGTGGTTGCCGACGGAATCCGGCAGCACGTGCTCATAGGTCTGCGGGTCCTTCATGACAGCGGAGGCATGGATCCCGGTCTTGGTGACGAACGCGCTTTCCCCGACATAGGCCGCATGGCGGTTGGGCGCGCGGTTCAGCATGTCGTCGAGCGTGCGCGACACCTTCACCAGCGTTGCCAGCTTCTCCGTGGTGACGCCGATCTCGAACTTGTCGGCAAACTCCTGCTTCAGCTTCAAGGTCGGGATCAGCGAGCAGAGGTTGGCGTTGCCACAGCGCTCGCCGAGGCCGTTGAGCGTGCCCTGGATCTGCCGCGCGCCGGCCCGAACCGCGGCGAGCGAATTGGCGACCGCCTGCTCGGTGTCGTTATGGGCGTGGATGCCGACGTTGGCGCCCGGCACCTGCTTGATGACATCGCCGACGATGGTCTCGATCTCATGCGGCATGGTACCGCCATTGGTGTCGCACAGCACCACCCAGCGGGCGCCGGACTGATAGGCGGCCGTGGCGCAGGCGAGCGCGTAGTCGCGGTTCTCCTTGTAGCCGTCGAAGAAATGCTCGCAGTCGACCATCACCTCGCGGCCGAGCGCTCTCGCGGCCGCGACGCTGTCGCGGATCGAGGCGAGGTTCTCCTCATTCGTAGTCTCGAGCGCGACGCGGACCTGGTAGGCGGAGGATTTGGCGACGAAGCAGATCGCGTCCGCCTTGGCCTCGAGGATGCCGGCAAGCCCCGGATCGTTCGACGCCGAGCGGCCCGGCCGCCGCGTCATGCCGAACGCGGTGAAGCGTGCGTGGTCGAACGCAGGCTTTTTGCTGAAGAATTCGGTGTCGATCGGATTGGCGCCGGGGTAGCCGCCCTCGACATAGTCGATGCCGAGCGCGTCGAGCATGCCTGATATCACCTGCTTGTCCTGCAGGGTGAAGTCGACGCCGTTGGTCTGCGCGCCGTCACGCAGCGTGGTGTCGAACAGATAGAGGCGCTCGCGGCTCACGCGTGGCCTCCCGGGGTCGCGACACCATCGAGCTGCTTCTGCATCGTGGTGTTGGCGAGCCACTCGTCGTTGATAGTGACCGAGTTGCGCTGCTGGGCGACGTAGCCGCGCTTGCGGAAGAATTCCAGCGCGGTGTCGCTGGCATCGACCTTCAGGTTCTTGGCGCCGCGGGCACTCGCGATCTTCTCCAGCGCATCGCACAGCGCGCTGCCGACCCCCTGCCCGACCGCGCTCGGATGCACATAGAGCATATCGATGAGATCGGCGCCCTTCAGCGAGGCGAAACCGACCGGCGCGCCTTGCAATGTCGCTATCAGCGTGAGCTGGCCGGCGAGCTTCTTGCCGAAGGCCGCCTCGTCGGCGGCGGCCATCGCCCAGGCTTCCTGCTGCGCCTCGCTGTAATCGTCGCAGGTCAGGTCCATGATCGAGGCCGCGAAGATCGCCGCCAGCAGCGGCGCGTCGTCGGGCAGATACGGGCGCAAGGCGGGTGCGGAGCGGCTCATCGCGCGATCTCCCAGGTGGTGATCGGCTTTCCTTCGGCATCCTTGCCGTCCTTGATCGCCACGCCCATCGCGGCGAGCTGATCGCGGATCCGATCGGATTCCTTGAAGTCCTTGCGCGCGCGCGCCGCGGTTCGCTCGGCGATCAGTGCCTCGACGGCTGTGGCATCGACGCCGCTCGCCTGCTGCTTGCGGGCCTCCCATGCAGCCGCGCTCTCCGACAGGAAGCCGAGCAGCCGGAGCGAGCCGGCAAACTCCTTGCGGCTCTGTTCGCTGCTCGACGCAGCACCGCGCAGGCCGTGCAGCACGGCCATCGCCTGCGCCGTGTTGAGGTCGTCGTAGAGCGCCTCGACCATCGCCGGCGACGGCGCGCCGGGCTCGGCGTCTGCCGCAACCGCGTACCAGTCGTCGAGTGTCTTCGCGGCCTCCTCGGTGGCCTTGGCGGTCCAGTCGAGCGGCGAACGATAATGCGTCTTCAGCATCGCAAGCCGCAGCACCTCGCCGGGCCAATCGGCCAAGAGATCGCGGATCGTGAAGAAGTTGCCGAGCGATTTCGACATCTTCTCGCTTTCGATCTGCAGGAAGCCGTTGTGCATCCAGACATTGGCCATGCGGTCGGAGTGGAACGCGCAGCAAGTCTGCGCGAGCTCGTTCTCATGGTGCGGGAACACCAGGTCGATGCCGCCGCCATGGATGTCGAACTTCTCGCCGAGATGCTTCCAGGCCATTGCCGAGCACTCGATGTGCCAGCCGGGCCGGCCCTCGGCATTGATGCCTGCGGGCGATAGCCATGACGGCTCGCCCGGCTTCGACGGCTTCCACAGCACGAAGTCGGTGTTGTCGCGCTTGTAGGGCGCGACATCGACGCGGGCGCCGGCGATCATCTCGTCAAGCGAACGCTTCGACAGCGCGCCGTAACGCGGCAGCATCGAATTGGCCGCGTTCATCGCCTGCGGCGAGAACAGCACGTGATCTTCGGCGACATAGGCAAAGCCGCCGGCGACCAGCTTCTCGATGATGGCGCGCATCTCCGGGATGTGCTCGGTGGCGCGCGGCTGCACGGTCGGCGGCAAGCAGCCGAGCGCGCTGACGTCGTCCTGATACTGCTGATAGGTCAGCTCGGTCACCTTGCGGATCGCCTCGTTCAGCGGCACGCCGGGATAATCCCGCGCGGCGCGGACGTTGATCTTGTCGTCGACGTCGGTGATGTTGCGGACATAGGTCACGTGACCGGCGCCATAGCGATGGCGCAGCACGCGAAACAGCACGTCGAAAACGATGGCGGCGCGGCCGTTGCCGATGTGGGCGAAGTCGTAGACCGTCGGTCCGCAGGCATACATGCGGACGTTGTCAGCATCGAGCGGCACAAACGGCCGCTTCTCCCGGGTCAGCGTATCGTAGAGGCGCAAATCCATGGAAACCGTTCCCTTGCGGCCGGGCGGTCCAATGCTCTCATGTGTTGAGAAAAGACGGCCTCAGCCAGCGAATCGCTAGCTCATAATCTCGCGGCAAATGCTGCAGATGGCGAGGTGGCCGTTCATGGTTCCACCATGTCTCACGGCCCCATTATTGCGTCAAGGGGCTGTTTTCGGGCGGTTTGCCAGCCGCCCCGCACCGAAATCACGTCAACGCCCTCATGGTTAATCATTATTAAGGATTTGGGCGTATCCGGTCGCTAGCGGATTCCCCGCCGTTTCACTGGTGCACCATGCGGCCCATTTCAGCATTGATTTCCTGCGCGCTCGTCCTTGCTCCGTCCTTCCTTGTCTCCTCGGTCGCGTTGGCCGACAGCCGCGTCTTCATCGTCGCCAACCAGGCCGACGGCTACGGCATCGACCAGTGCCTCGCCCGCGGCGATCGCTGCGGCGCCTCCGCCGCCCGCGCCTATTGCCGGTCACGTGATTTTGCGCAGGCCACCAATTACCGCCGCGTCGATCCCGACGAGATCACGGGCGCGGTTCCGCAGGCCGCGAATGAAAAATGCAGCGGCAACGGCTGCGGCGAATTCGTCGCCATCACCTGCCAGCGCTAAGCCAAGCCGCTGGCCAGACGGGGTTATTGCCACACCGGCGCCCCGGAAACGACGTGACGCTGCCCCGAGAAACGGCTATTGCAGCGGCCTTGCCCGCGCGCTTTGGCGTTGATCGCCGCGCGGCGTCGTTTTAATGGCCGGATATGCCCAATAGCTCCCGTTCTCGCTTCTCCCGCTGGTTTCTGAGTTGCGCCGTGCTGGCCGGCATGTCCCTGCCCGCCACGCATGCCCTGGCGCAAGTGCCGCCCGGCCCGCCCGGTCCGGCTCCGCAAGGCGCGGCACAGCCCAATCAGCAGGCCAATCCGATGTGCGGCCGGCTCGAAGGCCAGCTGGCGGCGATCGACCGCGGCGGCGGCTCCGGCGACCCGGCCAAGGACGAGCAGATTCGCCGCTATCAGGACGCGGCAACCCGCCAGCAGGGCGAGCTCGATCGCGTGACGGCGCAGGCCCGGCGCATGGGCTGCGACAGCTCCGGGTTCTTCTCGCTCTTCAACAACAATTCGGCGCAGTGCGGTCCGGTCAACACCCAGATCCAGCAGATGCGCGCCAATCTCGACCAGATCACCGCCAATCTCGAGCGGCTGCGCTCCGGCGGGCTCGGCGGCGCCGACCGCGAGAACCAGCGCCGCTCGGTCCTGACCGCGCTGGCGCAGAACAATTGCGGTCCGCAATATGCCGCGGCCGCGCGTGGCCCCGGCAACTTCCTCGAGAACCTGTTCGGCGGCGGTGGCGGCGGCAATCCCAACAATCCGCTGCCCCCGCCCGATGCGCAGTATGGCGCCCAGTCCGGCACCTTCCGCACCGTCTGCGTCCGCACCTGCGACGGCGCCTATTTCCCGATCTCGTTCGCAACGGTGCAGGCGCGCTTCGCCGCCGACGAGCAGATCTGCAAGGCGCAGTGCCCTGCCGCGGATGCCAGCCTGTTCACCTACCGAAATCCCGGCGAGGACATCAACCAGGCGGTCTCGATCAGCGGCGTGTCCTACTCGTCGCTGCCGAACGCCTTCAAGTACCGCACCGAGTTCAATCCGTCCTGCTCCTGCAAGCCGGCCGGCCAGAGCTGGGCCGAGGCGCTGAAGGCGGTGGACGACAAGGCGTCCGCCGAGCAGCAGGGCGACATCATCGTCACCGAGGAGACCGCGCGGAAGATGCAGCAGCGGGCCCAGACCAAGGCCGCCGCCGGCAAGAAGGGCGCGCCCGCCGCCGCAGTTCAACAGCAGCCCGCAGCCGCTGACGCCACGGCACCGGCGGCCGCGCCGGCGAGCGACGGCCAGATCCGCACCGTCGGCCCGACCTTCATTCCCAAGCGGTAAGAAGAGCTCAGCCCTCGAACGCTTCCGCCGACGCGCGCGAGGTGCGCGCCACCAGCGTCTCGTCGGGCGCCGGCAGCGCCTTGCCGAAATCGCGGAAGCGGTTGGTGATGGGGTAGCGGCGGTCGCGGCCGAAAATTCTTCCGCGTCACCTTCACCCCCGGCGCCGCCTGCCGCCGCTTGTATTCGGCGATGTTGAGCAGGCGATCGACCCGGGCCACCACATCGCGGTCGAAGCCGGCTTCGATGATGGTCGCCAGCGGCTCCTCGCGCTCCACCAGCCGTTCGAGGATCGCGTCCAGCACGTCGTAGGGCGGCAGCGAATCCTGGTCGGTCTGGTTCTCGCGCAGCTCCGCGGTCGGCGGCCGGATGATGATGTTGACCGGGATCACCTCGCCTGACGGCCCGAGCGCGCCGTCCGGCTTCCAGCCATTGCGCAGGCTCGACAGGCGGAACACCTCGGTCTTGTAGATGTCCTTGATCGGATTGAAGCCGCCATTCATGTCGCCATACAGCGTAGCGTAGCCGACCGACATCTCCGACTTATTGCCGGTGGTCACCACCATCGCACCGGTCTTGTTGGAGATCGCCATCAACAGCGTGCCGCGGGCGCGCGCCTGCAAATTCTCCTCGGTGATGTCGCGCTCCAGCCCCTTGAACACCGGCGCCAGAATCGTCTCGAAGCCGTTCACGGCATCGGCGATCGGCAGGATCTCGTAGCGGATGCCGAGCGCGGCGGCGAGCTTGGCGGCATCGTCGAGTGACACCTGCGCGGTGTAGCGGAACGGCAGCATCACGCCGCGCACCTTGTCGGCTCCGAGCGCATCGACCGCGATCGCCGCGCACAGCGCCGAGTCGATGCCGCCGGAGACGCCGAGCAGCACGCCGGGAAAACCGTTCTTGCGGACATAGTCGCGCAGGCCGAGCACGCAGGCCGCGTAATCGGCCTTGTCGCCCTCGAGCTGCGCCGTGCTCGGCCCGTTGCAGCGCCAGCCGTCGGCGGTCTTGCGCCAGGTCAGCGTCGTGATGTTCTCCTCGAACGCCGGAAGCTGCGCCGCGACGGAGAGATCGGCATTCAGCGCGAACGAGGCGCCGTCGAAAATCAGCTCGTCCTGGCCGCCGACCTCGTTGAGATAGACCAGCGGCAGTCCGCTCTCGGTGACGCGCGCCACCACGATCGACAGTCTGAGGTCGGCCTTGTCGCGGGCATAGGGCGAGCCGTTAGGCACCACGAGAATCTCGGCGCCGGTCTCGGCGAGACATTCGACGACGTTCTCGTACTCTTCGGACTCCTCGAGCCAGATGTCCTCGCAGATCGGCACGCCGATGCGCACGCCGCGCACCGTCACGGGTCCCGGCGCCGGGCCGCGCGCGAACAGCCGCTTCTCGTCGAACACGCCGTAATTCGGCAGATTGGCCTTGAAGCGCAGCGCGGCGATGCGGCCGCCGTCGAGCAGCGCGCAGGCATTGTAGAGCTTGCCGTCCTCGACCCAGGGCGTGCCGATCAACATCGCCGGGCCGCCATCCCTGGTCTCACGCGCCAGTTCCTCGATCGCGGCGCGGCAGGCCGACTGGAACGCCGGCTTGAGCACCAGATCCTCCGGCGGATAGCCGGCGATGAACAGCTCCGACAGCACCACGAGGTCGGCACCGTCGGCCTTGGCTTTCTCGCGCGCGGCGCGCGCCTTCGCGGCGTTGCCGGTGACGTCACCGACCGTCGGATTGAGTTGCGCCAGGGTGATCTTGATCTGTTGTTCGCTCATACGCTTAAGTTGTCCTGCACAACAGCAAACTTCAATCACCATCCGGTCATGGTGCGATTGCAGAAATCGCGCCATGGCCGTCGGTGGTGTCTTTTGAGCATGATCCGATCGGAAAACCGGTTCCCACTTTCCGGATCATGCTCGGGAATCAGAACGCGCCCATGCGTTCGGCGAGGGCGAACAGCCAGAACAGCCCGGCCATGACAAGCGCGACGCCGACCGCGGCCGAGCCCATGTCCTTGACCCGCCCGATCTGCGGATCGTGATCCATGGTCAGGCGATCGGCGAGCTTCTCGATCGCGGTGTTGAGCAGCTCGATGACGAGCACCAGCACCACGGTGGCGACCAATTCGACCCGGCGCATCACGGTGGCGCCGACCAGCCAGGCCAGCGGCAGCGACAGCGCCAGCGCCACCACCTCCTCGCGAATCGCCTGCTCCGAGCGAATGGCGAATGCCAGCCCGTTGCGCGAGTTGATGGTGGCTCGCCAGAACCTCAGCAAGTCACTGCCCCCAAGTCACTGCCTGCGCCAAGTCACCTGCCCCAAATCACAAGCCCGCGGCGGCCGGCATCGGTTTGACCTTGCCGGCGCGCTCCTGCTTCAGGAGCTCGGCGATCAGGAAGGCCATGTCGATCGACTGTTCGGCGTTGAGGCGGGGATCGCAGACCGTGTGGTAGCGGTCGTTGAGGTCCTCATCGGTGATGGCGCGCGCGCCGCCGATGCATTCGGTGACGTCCTGTCCGGTCATCTCCAGGTGCACGCCGCCGGCATGGGTGCCCTCGGCGGCATGGATCTGGAAGAACGACCGCACCTCAGACAGCACGCGGTCGAACGGCCGCGTCTTGTAGCCCGAGGTCGAGGTGATGGTGTTGCCATGCATCGGATCGCACGACCACACCACCTTGCGCCCTTCCCGCTGCACGGCGCGGATCAGGCCGGGCAGATGGTCGCCGACCTTGTCGGCGCCGAACCGGTTGATCAGGGTCAGCCGCCCCGGCTCATCGTCGGGATTGAGGATATCGATCAGCTTCAACAGCTCGTCCGGCTTCAGCGACGGGCCGCATTTCAGGCCGATCGGATTCTTGATGCCGCGGAAATATTCGACATGGCCGTGATCGAGCTGGCGGGTACGGTCGCCGATCCAGATCATGTGGCCGGAGGTCGCGTACCAATCGCCGGTGGTGGAATCGACCCGCGTCATCGCCTGCTCGTAGCCGAGCAGCAGCGCCTCGTGGCTGGTGTAGAAATCGGTGGCGCGCAGCTCGGGATGGCTCTCGAGATCGAGGCCGCAGGCGCGCATGAAGTTCAGCGCATCCGAGATGCGGTCGGCCAGCTCCTTGTAACGGCGTGACTGCGGCGAATCCTTCAGGAAGCCGAGCATCCACTGATGCACGCTGCCGAGATTGGCGAAGCCGCCGGTGGCGAACGCGCGCAACAGGTTCAGCGTCGCGGCGGATTGGCGATAAGCCATCAGCTGGCGCTGCGGATCGGGAATGCGCGCTTCCGGGGTGAAAGCGATGTCGTTGACGATGTCGCCGCGATAGCTCGGCAGCTCGACGTCGCCCTGCTTCTCGGTCGGCGACGAGCGCGGCTTGGCGAACTGGCCGGCGATGCGGCCGACCTTCACCACCGGCAGCGCGCCGGCATAGGTCAGCACGACCGCCATCTGCAGCAGGACGCGGAAGAAGTCGCGGATGTTGTTGGCGCCGTGCTCGGCAAAGCTCTCGGCGCAGTCGCCGCCCTGCAGCAGGAAGGCCTCGCCGGCGGCGACCCGCCCCAGCGCCTTCTTCAGGCTGCGCGCCTCGCCCGCGAACACCAGCGGCGGAAAGGTCGCCAGCTGGGCCTCGACATCGGCCAATGCCTTGGCATCGGGATAATCGGGCACCTGCAGCACCTTCTTGGCGCGCCAGCTATCGGGTGTCCACCGCTCGGACATGAGGTCAACTCCTGAGCAAAAACCGCAACCTAATCACGGCATGAGGAAAGCCCGGCTTATACACAGGGCCCTACTTTCCCGCTAGAAGGATTCCTGCAATCTGGTCAAGCCCTTGCAGGGAAATCCGAATTCGCATTTGGTAGAGCATAGCATGAATGCCGGGGAAATCGCCGTGGCCTCCGCCGCGCTGGACGACGTTTTTAGCGACGACATCGTCGTGCCGGCCGCGGACGGCTATCCGCTCGCCGCGACGCTGTTCCTGCCGCGCGGCACGCGGCGCCACGCCGTTCTGATCAATTCGGCTACCGCCGTGCCCCGCAAGGTCTATCGCGGCTTTGCCGGCTACCTCGCCCGCCGCGGCGCGGCGGTGCTGACCTACGACTACCGCGGCACCGGCGATAGCCGGCCGATGGCGGCGACAGGCCTCAACAAGCCGAAATCGCTGGCCGGCTTCAAGGCCACGATGGCGGATTGGGCCGCGCTCGACGCCACCGCGGCGGTGAGCTGGATGCGCGAGCGCTACCGCAATCTCCCCTTCGCCTATGTCGGCCACTCCTTCGGCGGCCAGGCACTCGGCCTGCTCGCCAACAATGCCGAGATCCCGCGCGCGCTCCTGATCGCCTCGCAGGCTGCCTATTGGAAGCTGATGGCCTCGCCCGAGCGCTACCGCGTCGTCGCCTTCCTGAACGGCGTCGGCCTGCCGTTGGCGCGCACGCTCGGCTACCTGCCCGCCTGGGCCGGCCTCGGCATGGACCTGCCGAGGGGCGCGTTCGAGCAATGGCGGAGCTGGGTGATGCGGGAGCGCTATCTGCTCGATGATGCCACGCTGACGGCGCGCGAGAATTTTCCAAAGTTCAAGGGCGAGCTCCGCGCTCTCGTCATGACCGACGACACCTGGGCGACGCGGCCGGCGGTCGAATTGCTGTGCTCCGCCTTCACGTCGATCACGCCCGAGATCATCTCGATCCGTCCCGCCGACGCCGGCGCAAAAGCGATCGGCCATCTCGGCTTCTTCCGCAGCGAACACCGCAACGCGCTGTGGCGCGGCGCCGCGGAGTGGATTGAGGCGGAGGGATAGACGCGAACCATCACCGCCGTCGTCCCTGGCGCAAGCCAGGACCCATAACCACCGAATTTGCTTGTGAACGGGAACGCGGCCCCAGCCTCGCGCAACAATTGAGATTTGGGGTAATGGGTCCTGGCTTGCGCCAGGACGACGATGAGGATGGCTCTCGCGCGATGCGATGCACCGCTGATGCGTAGCTCGTCTCGCTGTCATCGCCCGGCTTGACTGGCGATCCGGTATTTCTGAGACGCTGGTGCTTGAACCGAGAAGCCGCGGTGTACTGGATCGTTCGCATGCACGGGCGATGACACCAAAGAGAATGAGAGCTCGCTGCTCTTTCCACACATCGTCCCTGCGAAAGCACGGACGACGCCGCATGTATTGCGCTGCCGGTGAGTCATACTTTCGCATTCTCGCGACATGAATCGCCCGAGCTTTGCTCTCCAACTCGGATTCGTGGTCAAGATGATGGGTATCGCTTCGCTCCACCCATCTACCAGTCTCACACCACCTTCCGCGGCGCAGCCGTCGCAGCATCGCCCGTGTTGGGTGTCCCGGTCGGCTCGATCAGCAGCAGATGCACCTCTTCCCGTGCGACGGGTCGGTGCTCGACGCCCTTCGGCACGATGTACATCTGGCCGGGAGTTAGCGTCACGGTGTGATCGCGCAGCTCGATGTCGAGGATGCCTTTCAGCACGAGGAAGAAGTCGTCGGTGTCGTCGTGCTTGTGCCAGACGAACTCGCCCTGGACCTTCACGACCATGACGTCGCAGGCATTGAATTGCGCCACGGTGCGCGGCGACCAGTGGTCAGAGAATGTCGACAGTTTCTGCGAAAGATCAATCGCGCCGCTCATGATGCCTCCGGGTCCGGGCCAGCCTGCCGGACTCGTTAGCTCAGCCGCGCGAGGCACTCAATGCACGCCCCTTAGCCTCTCCGGATATGTACTCGGCCCGTTGCGCCCGTTGATGTCGCAAGGCGCTTCGCCGTTGGTGGCCCGCCGCGCCAGCAATTCCTTTTCGGCCTGATACCAGAGCTGATCCATCTTGCCCGGCGGCTCGCCGGCGTCCTTCCACAATTCGTAGGCGCGGGTCCGGATCTCCTGCTCGGTTGGGCCTCTCATGCGCGGCTCCCTCAATTTGAGACATCAAACTGTTTGAGAGTGGAACGGACAGCATAGCGCAAGGTTCCAAGGCGCGCGAGACGGCCACGCGCCGATGACGCGTGGCCTGTGCACAGCGCCGCCGCGCGGGCCATTCGCCGGAAACCGGGTTCGATTTGAGCGCGCGCGAAGAGCGGCCCTGAGGAAAAGTCCCTGGTGGATGTGCATGTCAACAAGGGTGCCCTAATTCCCCGCCACGAAGCGCGGCCGTCGGCGCCGGTCTTGCGGAGGCGCGCTACCCCTTCTGAGGTATGAAACCTTTGCCCGCTTCCGCAGACAAAAACTCATCAGGATTTTGCCACGAACCTTCCTGGGGCTAGAGACAGCGCCGTCCGCATGTATTTTAAGCGGGCGGCGTTGGGCTGTCAGGCAGGGCACATTCCCCGTTCGCGATCGCCAGGAGAGCACCAGGACGGCAGCGCCGGCCCCGCGGGTTAGGCTACTCCGCCGCCTGGCGAACGTGGCGCGCGGTCGGGGTGCGCATCGTCACCAGCTCTTCGGAGGCGGTCGGATGCAGCGCGACGGTGGCGTCGAAATCGGCTTTGGTCGCCCTCATCTTGACGGCGATCGCGACGGCCTGGGTGATTTCGGCGGCGCCATCGCCGACGATGTGGCAGCCGAGCACGCGGTCGCTCGCGCCGTCGACCACGAGCTTCATCAGCACGCGGGTGTCGCGGCCGGACATCGTCGCCTTGATCGGGCGGAAATCAGTCTTGTAGATGTCGACGTGGCTGAACTGCGCCCGCGCCTCCTCTTCCGTCAGTCCGACGGTGCCGACCTCCGGCTGCGAGAACACCGCGGTCGGGATCGTCGCGTGGTCGACCTGGACCGGGCGCTTGCCGAATACGGTGTCGGCGAAGGCATGGCCTTCGCGGATCGCCACCGGGGTTAGATTGGTGCGGTGGGTGACGTCGCCGATCGCGTAGATGTTGTCGACCGAGGTCTTCGACCAGCCGTCGACCTGGATGCCGCCATTGGCGGGATTGATGGCGACGCCGGCGGTCTCGAGCCCGAGATTGGCGACATTGGGATGCCGGCCGATCGCGAACATCACCTGGTCGGAGGCGATGCTCGAGCCGCTCGACAGATGCGTGGTGAAGTCATGGCCGTGCTTGTCGACCTGCGCCACCGTGCAGCCGGTGATGATGGTGATGCCGCGCTTCTCCATCTCGGCGCGGACATGCTTGCGCACGTCCTCGTCGAAGCCGCGCAGGATGTTGTCGCCGCGATAGATCACCGTGACGTCGGAGCCGAAGCCGGCAAAGATGCCGGCGAATTCCAGCGCGATGTAGCCGCCGCCCTGGATCACGATCCGCTTCGGCAGCTCCTTGAGGTGAAACGCCTCGTTGGAGGAGATCACGTGCTCGATGCCGGGCACGATCGGCCCGTGGTTGGGCGCGCCGCCGGTGGCGATCAGGATGTACTTCGCCGTCACCTTCTCGCCGGTGGCGAGTCTGATGGTGTGGGCATCCTCCAGCACCGCGCGGGTCTTTACGATCCGCGCGCCCGACTTCTCGACATTGGTGGTGTAGGCGCCCTCGAGCCGGGCGATCTCCTTGTCCTTGTTGGCGACCAGCGTCGCCCAGTCGAACGAGACCTGCCCGATGCTCCAGCCGAAGCCGGCGGCGTCCTCGATCTCGTCGTGGACGTGGCTGCCGATCACGAACAGCTTCTTCGGCACGCAGCCGCGGATCACGCAGGTGCCGCCCATCCGGTACTCTTCGGCGACCATGACCTTCGCGCCGTAACCCGCGGCGATGCGGGCGGCACGAACGCCACCCGAACCACCACCGATGACAAACAGGTCGACGTCAAACTCGGCCATGGCAGTACCTCTTCCTTCCTTCTCCCTCGCCCCGCTCTTGCGGGGTCGAGACGAGCGAAGCTCGCTCTTAGAGGGTTGAGGTGAGGGGCATCTCCACGAGCCAGCTAGTGGAAAGTCCCCCTCACCCGGCGCTCCGCCGTAGCCGAAGCTTCGCTTCGGCGTCGCTTCAGTAACGGCCGCCGGCGGCGACCTGTGCCTCCCCCCGCAAGCGGGGCGAGGTGACAACGTGCTCAGATATCCTTGCCGCGCTTCTTCATCTCGGCCTTGAACTGGGCGTTGACGATCACGCCAAACTGCTGCGCCCACTCCTGCATATATCTCAGCGAATCGTTGATTGCCTTGGGCTCGGAGGTCAAAAGCTTCTGACCGAGCGGCGTCTTGTAGAAGATCACGAGATCCTTCAGCTCCTGCTCGGTGAACTCGGCGGCGTAGAGCTGCGCCATGCCCTCGCCGATTTCCTTCTCGCTGCCAGCCAGATTCTTGGCGATGACCAGTGCGACCTCGTTGAGATCCTTCTGGTAGTTCAGGTATTGCTGCAGCAGGCCGGTCTTGGTCTTCTCGATGATGCCCGGAACGGCACCGGCATACATCACCGAGACGTTCTTCATCGTCAGGATTTCCTTGGCGTATCCGATCGCCGCGGGTGTCGACTGCTTGACGTCCTTGGGCATGGGAGGCAGCTGCGGCTGCTGCGCCATCGCCGGTGCGAGCGCCAGTCCAGCCGCCAGCGCCGCAGCCGACAAAAGTCCCGAAAAACGATTCATTCCAAGTCTCCTTGCTTGCGGCCTCATGGCCGTTCAACAACCTGAATTCCCTGCGCGCCGGCCAGCACGGCGACGCTGCCAAGCCCGATGAACAGGCCGTGTTCGACCACGCCCGGTATAGCGCTGAGCAAACCGGCAAGACGCGGCGGATCGCCGATCCGGCCGAGATGGGCATCGACGATCCAGTGGCCGCCATCGGTGACAAAAACGTGACCGTCCTTGCCTTTCCGGATCAGCATCTCGCCGGACACGCCGGCCTCTGAAAACGCCCGCGCCATCGCGGCCTGCGTTGCGGCGAGCCCGAACGGGATCACCTCGACCGGCAGCGGAAAGCGGCCGAGCACGTCGACCCATTTGCTGTCGTCGGCGATCACGATCATGCGATCACTGGCGGCCGCGACGATCTTCTCGCGCAGCAGCGCACCGCCGCCGCCCTTGATCAGGTTGAGCGCCGGGTCGATCTCGTCGGCGCCGTCGATGGTGAGGTCGAGATGGTCGATCTCGTCCAGCGTGGTCAGCGGAACGCCGCAGCGGATCGCATCCGCGCGGGTCGCTTCCGAAGTCGGCACGCCGATCACTTTCATGCCCGCACGGACCTTCTCGCCGAGCAGCTCGACGAAATGCTTCGCGGTCGATCCGGTGCCGAGCCCGAGCTTCATGCCGTCGCGCACCTCTTCGAGCGCGCGCGCCGCCGCCTGGCGTTTCAGTGCGTCCATGTCCACGTGCCGATAGCCCCTCGGTTGGTCCGTTACGGGCCGCCATCGGGTGGCCCGGCGGGCGCATATCTAGCGTCGTTTTGCAGGCAGGAATAGCGGCAAGCGGACCAGTCTTTAGGCCGAAACGGCGTCCATCGCGGCCAAAATCGCCGAAAAGCGCTCCTCGACCTCGGCCCGCATCCCGGGATGGGTGAAAATGTAGAACTGGTCGTCGCGGATCGCGGCCAGCACGCGGTCCGCGACCGCCGCCGGATCGAGCCCAGCATCGAGCTGCCGCGCGATCTCGGCGACGACAGCGGCCATCGAGCTTGCCGGATCGAGCTGACGGGTCGGGCCGTACTGCTCCGGGCGATTGCGCCCGCTCTCGCCGATCCGGGTCCGCACAAAGCTCGGACAGAGCACGCTGACGCCGATCCCGAGCGGCCTGAGCTGCATGGCGAGCCCTTCGGACAGGCCGACGACGGCGAACTTGGTCGCCGAATACGGGCTCAAGCCAAGCCCGGCATTCATCCCGGCCATCGAAGCCGTATTGACGATATGGCCACCCTCGCCGTGCCCGCGGATGTGCGGCAGGAAGCTCCTGATGCCGTGCACGACGCCCATCAGATTGACGTCGATCACCCAGCGCCAGTCGTCGACCGAGATCGGGTCAATGCCGCCGCCGGCCGCGACGCCGGCATTGTTGCAGACGACATGGACCGTGCCGAAGGCGCGGAACGACGCCTCCGCGGCGCGATCGACGCTTAGGGGATCGGCAACGTCGCAGACAACGCCATGGACATCCGCACCGCCGGCGCGCAGCGCATCGACGGCCGTGTCCAGTGGACCGGTTTCAACGTCGGCGAGCATCACCTTCATGCCCTCGCGGGCGAAGGCGGTAGCCATCGCAAGTCCGATTCCGCTGGCCGCGCCGGTGACAAAAGCGGCTTTTCCGACAAGTTCCCGCATCTCTGCCGCCCCTATTTCATGACCTGCCCACATCTACTCTTGCATCGCAGCGCCTGGCCCGATAGCCAAAAGCATCATGTCCGCCTCCTCTCCCCCCATCGTCGTATTCGATCTCGACGGCACGCTGGTCGACACCGCGCCTGATCTGATCGGCGCCCTGAACCATGTGCTCGACCGCGAGGGCCTGCGGCCTGTGCCGCTGGCGGCCGCGCGCAACATGATCGGCGCCGGCGCGCGCAAGCTGCTCGAACGCGGGCTCGAGGTGGAAGGACGCGCGGTCAGCGTCGGTGACCTCGACCGCTTGACCGCGGATTTCGTCGACTATTATGCCGAACATATCGCCGATGGCTCGCGCCCGTTCGACGGGCTCGAGGCCGCGCTAGACCGGCTCGAGGCAAAGGGCCATCGCTTTGCGGTGTGCACCAACAAGCTGGAATGGCTGTCGAAGCTGCTGCTCGACCGGCTCGGCCTGATCAAGCGCTTCGCCGCGATCTGCGGCGCCGATACGTTCGGCATCGCAAAACCCGATCCGACGTTCCTGCGCGAGACGGTGGCCCGCGCCGGCGGCCGGCTGCCCGGCGCCATCATGGTCGGCGATGCCGGCCCCGATGTCGGGGTGGCAAGGCGCGCCCAGGTCCCGGTGATCGGCGTCGATTTTGGCTATACCGACGTCCCGATGACCGAGCTGAAGCCGGACCGGCTGATCAGCCATATGCGCGATCTCCCGCACGCGGTCGCCAGCCTGAGCGCGGCATAAACTTTCAGTAATATATTGATATCGCTTGGCAATATTTAGCCATGCGAATTTGCCATTAACCATCCGCTAACGAACAGGCCCCTCGCTGTTGCGCCTCTGTTTCGACGCACCTATGGTCCGCTCCGGGGATTGTGGCTGATTGCCGCAGTAGAGTGTGGATCATGCGTCGTATCATCGTGATTGCGGCCGCCGGGCTGAGCCTGGCCGGCTGCTCCTCCTTCTCATTGGATTCGTTCAAGTCGGCGCCGCCGCCGATGCCGGTGCAGCTGGATTCGAACCCGCCCGGCGCCGACGCCGTGACCTCGCTCGGACCGGGCTGCAAGACGCCCTGCACCGTGTCGATCCCGGCGCCGGAGACCAACTTCTCGGTCACCTTCAACATGCCGAAGTTCCAGCCGGCGACCGTTCCGGTCACCGTGACCCGCGTTCCCGGCGACTTCACCACGCCGGCCACCACGACGCTGGATCCGAGTCCGGTGTTCGCCGAGTTGCAACCGGCCGGCCCGCCGCCGCGCGCGGCGAAGAAGCCGATACGGAAGAGGAAGCCGAAGCCGGCTGCCGCAGCGGCTCCCGCCGCCGCCGCTCCGGACTCCGCGTTCCCCGCCCCGAGCGCGGCTGAGCCGGCGCCGGCCGCGGCTCCGTCGCGCTAGCGAAGGCGGCTGCACCGGATTTGCATTGCACAAGAGCCCGGCCCAAAGCCGGGGTTTTTGTATTTGGTGGAGGCACATCCGCGATTGCGATCATGCATCGCGTGATATGCTTCGCCTATCGCTTTGCATGTTGCGGATCATCCATACGATCATCCCTTGGGACGCATTGTGACAACGCGCCAACATGCATAGATTGCGGATGCCGGAGCCGATCACGGCGCGGCAGGCAGGAAACAGATTGCAAGGCCCGAACTGAATGAACGGATCCACGCAAGCGCATTCCGACACGCTGTTTCGTCCGATGACCGATCCGTTCGGCCGGACCATCCGCTATTTGCGCGTCTCCGTCACCGACCGCTGCGACCTGCGCTGCTTCTACTGCATGTCGGAGGACATGACCTTCCTGCCGAAGGCCGATCTCTTGACGCTCGAAGAGCTCGACCGGCTCTGCTCGGCCTTCGTCGCCAAGGGCGTGCGCAAGATCCGCCTCACCGGCGGCGAGCCGCTGGTCCGCCGCAACGTGATGGGCCTGGTGCGCTCGCTGTCGCGCCATCTGACCACGGGCGCACTCGACGAATTGACGCTGACCACCAACGGTTCGCAGCTGGCGCGCTTCGCCCAGGAGCTGGCCGATTGCGGCGTGCGCCGCGTCAACGTCTCGCTCGACACCCTCGACCCCGTAAAATTCCGGGCCATCACCCGCTGGGGCGACATCGACAAGGTGCTGTCGGGCATCGAGGCGGCGCGCTCGGCGGGACTCGCGGTCAAGATCAACGCGGTCGCGCTGAAGAACATGAACGAGGACGAGATTCCGGCGCTGATGGAATGGGCGCACGGCAAGGGCATGGGCCTCACCCTGATCGAGGTGATGCCGATGGGCGACATCGGCGAAGGCCGGATCGATCAGTACGTACCGCTGTCCTTGATGCGCGCGCGGCTCGAGAAGCACTACACGCTGACCGATCTTTCCGACGACACCGGCGGCCCCGCCCGCTACGTCCGGGTCGCCGAAACCGGCGGCAAGCTCGGCTTCATCACGCCGATGACCCATAATTTCTGCGAATCCTGCAACCGGGTGCGTATCACCTGCACCGGCACGCTGCACACCTGCCTCGGCCACGAGGACGCCTCCGACCTGCGCCGGCCGCTGCGCGCCTCCGCCGACAACGACCTGCTGGCGGCGGCCATCGACCGCGCCATCGGACTGAAGCCGAAGGGGCACGATTTCATCATCGACCGCCGCCATAACCGTCCGAGCGTCAGCCGCCACATGAGCGTGACCGGCGGCTAGTCTTCGAGCTCCCTCCCGACGCGCGGCCTGTCCCCCGATTACCAAGGCGGGACAACAGTTTGCCGCGGCGTCAATTTGTCCATTTTCCGATTGACGGCGTTCCACGGCGCTGATTTGGTGAATCAGCTTTCACGCTAGTCTGGCCAGCATAGGCCGCTGCCCTCCGTCGGCTCCTGCCGACGATCCCCGGCAGCCAAGAACGGCTGAAGCGGATTTCGGGGGAGGACGAACGTTTGCAACTGCTCCTGAAAGTGAGCCGTGGCTCCGTGCGCATGCGCGCGGCGGCCAGATGATGCTTGAAGAGATATTCGGCGCGCGGATGGCGCGGCCGTGGAGATCGTGATGCGCCCATTGTTGGCATTAAGTCAGGCCATCGACCAACTCAACGAGAAGATCGGCTACATCTGCAACCTGCTGGTGCTGATCTCGTGCCTGGTCAGCGCCGGCAACGCCATGATCCGCTACGCGTTCAGCTACTCGTCGAACGGCTGGCTCGAGGCGCAGTGGTACATGTTCGCGATCCTCGTGATGTTCGGTGCCTCCTACACCTTCAAGCGCAACGAGCATGTCCGCGTCGAGATCATGTATCTGATGCTGTCGGAACGCGGCCAGCTCTGGCTCGACCTGATCGGAACGCTGTTCTTCCTGATCCCGGCCTGCCTCCTGCTCGCCTATCTGTCCTGGCCGTTCTTCTACCAGGCCTATGCGGTCGGCGAGATGAGCGGCAACGCCGGCGGCCTGCTGCGCTGGCCGATCAAGTTCGTTATCCCGTCCGGCTTCGTGATGCTTGCGCTGCAAGGCGTCTCAGAGGTGATCAAGCGGATCGCCGCGCTGCAGGGCTACGTGACCATCGACGCGAAGTATGAGAGGCCGACTCAATGATCACGCTGGAGATGATGCCGCCACTGATGTTCGGCGGCCTGATCGTAGCGATGCTGATCGGTTATCCGGTGGCGTTCACGCTCGCCGCGGTCGGCCTGTCGTTCGGGTTCCTCTCGATCTATCTCGGCTTCTTCGACCTCAACTTCCTGCAGGCGATCCCGGGCCGCATCTTCGGCAGCGTGCTGTCCAACGAACTGCTGCTGGCGATCCCGTTCTTCACTTTCATGGGCGCGATATTGGAGAGATGCGGGCTCGCCGAGGACATGCTGGATTCGATGGGCCAGCTGTTCGGCCCGATCCGCGGCGGCCTCGGCTATTCCGTGATCATCGTCGGCTTCATCCTCGGCGCCATCACCGGCACGGTGGCGGCGCAGGTGATCGCGATGGCGCTGATCTCGATGCCGGTGATGATCCGCTACGGCTACAACATCCGCTACATCACGGGCGTGCTCGCCGCCTCCGGCACCATCACGCAACTTGTCCCTCCCTCTCTCGTCCTGATCGTGCTCGCCGACCAGCTCGGCAAGTCGGTCGGCGACATGTATCTCGGCGCCTGGGGCCCATCGGTGTTCCAGATCCTGCTGTTCGCCGGCTACACCTTCGTGCTCGGCATCTTCAAGCCGAGCCATGTGCCGGCGGTGCCGATCGAGGCGCGCACGCTGACCGGCTGGGCGCTGTGGAAGAAGTGCCTGCTCGGCATCATCCCCTCGGCGGTGCTGATCTTCGTCGTGCTCGGCACCATGATGATGGGCCTCGCGACCCCGACGGAAGCCGGCGCCATGGGCGCGGTCGGCGCCATTGTGCTCGCCGCCATCCACCACAAGGATTTCAGCGCCACCGGCAACAAGGTGCTGATCGTCGGCGTGATCGCCGGCGGCATCGGCACCATCATCGCGATGCTGTACAGCGAGAACTTGATCTTCAAGCTCGCCTTCGCGATCACCTACGCCGCGGTGGTCTGGATCTGCCTCGAGGCCGTCAGGATCCCGGACCTGCGCGACCTGATCAAGCAGGGCTACGAGACCACCATGCGGATCACCTGCATGGTCACCTTCATCCTGATCGGCTCGACCTGCTTCTCGGTGGTGTTCCTCGGCGTATCCGGCGGCACCTGGCTGGAGCACCACCTGACCTCGCTGCCCGGCGGCGTCTGGGGCTTCCTGATCTTCATCAACCTGTTCATCTTCTTCCTGGCGTTTTTCCTCGACTTCTTCGAGATCGCCTTCATCATCCTGCCGATGATCGCGCCGATCGCACAGAAGGTGCTGGCGCCAGTGGTCGGCCCCGACGCGGCGCTGATCTGGTTCGGCGTGATGCTCTGCGTCAACATGCAGACCTCGTTCCTGCATCCGCCGTTCGGCTTCGCACTGTTCTATCTGCGCGGCGTGGCGCCGAAGGAAGTCAAGAGCTCCGACATCTACTGGGGCGCAATGCCCTGGATCGGCCTGCAGGCGATCATGGTGGCGCTGGTGATCGCGTTCCCGGTCGTCGTCACCGGCCTGCTCGACAAGCCGCTCGATGTCGACCTCAACAAGGTCAAGATCGAGGTGCCGCAGATCGACCTGCCGCCGCTGGACTTCGGCCAGCCGAAGCAGTAGCCGGCATCAGCGCATTCGGCGCGCCTAGAGCATTTCGGTTCTGATTGAATCAGAATCGAAGCTCTGGATTCTTGTCTTGACGCGTTTTCTTCACGCGGACCGGCGTCCACTTCGCCCAAAATGCTGTTGCGGGCGCGAGGCACGCCGCTGTTGACGGCACCGGCGCGGCCTGTGAAGACGGGGATACGGATCGTCCTCCAATTCACAGATCGCCGCCATGCCCCAACTGCATCCCGCCCGCTCGCTCATTCGCCCGCTGATGCTGTCGTTTGGTCTGGCGCTCGCCGCGCCCGCAGCGCATGCAGCCGACATTCGCGCGCTGGCGCAACAGGAACAGCAGCCGCTGCTCGACACCCTGCGCGACCTCGTGCAGATCGAATCCGGCAGCAAGGACATCGAGGGTCTGAACCAGCTCGCCGAGCGGATCGCCGGCCAGCTCAAGCAGCTCGGCGGCACGGTCGATATCCTGCAGACCACCGATATCTACCGTCTCGACGACACGCCCGAGAAGATCGGTCCCGCCGTGCAGGCCGTCTTCAAGGGCACCGGCAGCGCGAAGATCATGCTGATCGCGCACATGGACACGGTGTATCTCAAGGGCATGCTGAAGGACCAACCCTTCCGCATCGATGGCGACAAGGCCCATGGGCTCGGCATTGCCGACGACAAGCAGGGCGTCGCCACCATCCTCCACGCCGTGGCATTGCTGCAGAAGCTGAACTTCAGGAACTACGGCACGCTCACGGTGCTCATCAATGGCGACGAGGAGATCTCTTCGCCCGGCTGGCGCAGCACCATCACCCGCCTCGCCGCGGAACAGGATGCCGTATTCTCGTTCGAGGGCGGTGGCACCGACGGCACGCTGCGTCTCGCCACCAGCGGCATCGGCTCGGCCTACCTCACGGTGCACGGCAAGTCGTCGCATGCCGGCGCCAGGCCCGAAGGCGGCGTGAATGCGCTCTATGAGCTGTCGCACCAGGTGCTGCAGATGAAGGACCTGTCCAAGCCCGAGCAGGGTCTGAAGCTGAACTGGACAGTGTCCAAGTCCGGCACCAACCGCAACGTGATCCCCGCCGAAGCCACCGCCCAGGCCGATGCGCGCGCGCTCAAGGTGGCGGATTTCGACGAGCTCGAGAAGGCCTTGCAGGACAAGATCAAGAATCGCCTGCTGCCGGACTCCAGGGTGGACGTGAAGTTCGAGGTGCGCCGCCCGCCGCTCGAGACCACCGACGCCTCGCGCCGCGTCGCCGGCCACGGCAAGACGATCTACCAGGAGCTGGGCCTGTCGCTGAACGTCGCCGAGAGGGCCACAGGCGGCGGCACCGACGCGGCGTTTGCCGCCCTCAAGACCAAGGGCGCCGTGGTCGAAGGCATGGGCCTGTCGGGCTTCGGCGCGCACTCCAACGATGCGGAATACGTGCAGATCAACAGCATCGTGCCGCGCCTCTATTTGACCACGCGCATGATCATGGACCTGTCCGACGGCAAGGTGAAGTAGACCGGCAAGGCCGCGGCACGTTCGCGGGCCGGCTCAGGACGCCGCCGGCTCCGCCTTGGCGAGGCGGAAGCGCAGCGTGAACTGGGCGCCGCCGGACGGCAGGTTCTCCACTCTTACCGTTGCATCGTGATCGTCGACGACGCCGCGCACGATCGAGAGCCCGAGCCCCGCGCCGTCGGTGCGCTGGCGATCGCTGCGCCAGAAGCGCTGGAAGATCAGGCCCTGCTCGGCGGGCGCAATCCCCGGCCCGCAGTCGCGCACCTGCACCGAACCGTTGTCGTGCACCTCGACATCGACCGAAGTCCTCTCGGCGGTGTACTTGATGGCGTTCTCCGCCAGATTGAAGATCGCCCGCTGCAGCATCTCCGCATTGCCCCTGACCTGCACCGGATTGTCGGTGCCGCGCAACGCGATGTCTTTCTGCTGCGCCAGCGCGTAGGGCGCGATCGAGCCGACCACCTCGGCGCACACCGCGCGCAAATCCGCGGTCTCGCCGGGATCCAGCACCAGCGTGTCGAGCTCGGCGATCTCGAGCAGCTGGCTGACGATGCGGCTCATGCTCTCGATGTCGACATGCAGCTCCCTGGTCCCCTTGGCCGCATCGAGCGTTTCGATCCGGGTCCTGAGGATCGCAAGCGGCGTGCGCAGCTGATGCGCGGCATCGGCCGTGAACTGGCGCTGCACGTGAAAGCCTTCCTCAAGGCGATCGAACGCCTGGTTGACGGCCGTCACCAGCGGCAGGATCTCGCTCGGAATTCCCTCCGTCGGCAGGCGGATATCGGTCCTTGCCGGTCCGATGCTCCTCGCCTCCTCCGAGGCCCGCAACAGCGGTGTCACCGCGCGGCGGAAGATCAGGATGTCGGTGGCAAGCAAGATCAGAAGGATCGGGATGGTGATCCAGCCAACCCGCCGGAAGAAGTTGGAGACGATGTCGTCGATGATGACGTCGCGATGCGACAGGTCCTCGGCGACCAGGATGCGCAACGTCTGGCCGCCGAGCAGCTTGGTGACGCTGGCACCGGAAATCCGGTTGGCGGACACCGGCAGTCGCGGCGCCTCGCGATGTGACGAGAACAGCAGATGACCGTCGGCATCGTAGATGTCGTAGCGGTATCGGCCGTAGGCGTCGGAATAGAGTCCCTTCAGGCTGTCCGGCAGGTTGAGCTGCACCTTGCCTGCGGCATCGACCGAGAGGTTCTGGCCGAGATCGGCGGCTTGGTCGCGCATCGCTTCGCGATGCAGCTGATTTATCTCCGAATTCAACAGCCATAGCAGCAGCAGCGGCAGGAAGATCGCCGCGACCGCGACCGCCACGATGTGCAGGAACACGATCCGCGACGTCAGCGACTTGAAGCGGAACACGCCTACTTCTCCTCCGCCATCAGATAACCGACGCCCCGAATGGTATGGATGATGACCCTGGCGCGGTGCTCGGCGAGCAGCTTGCGCAGCCGCGACACGTAAACCTCGACGGCGTTCGAGGCGACCTCGCCGGACAGGCCGAAGATGTGGTCCTCGACATTCTTCTTCGGCACCACCCGCCCCTGCCGCCGCAGCAGGATCTCAAGCACGGATGTTTCGCGCGCCGAGAACACGTGCGGAGCGCCGTCGACGAACACCTGCTTGCTCTCGGTGTCGTAGACCAGATTGGCGAGCTTCAGCGAGGAGCCGAGCAGCTGGCCGGGCCGGCGCAGGATGGCTTCGAGCCGCGCCACCAGCTCTTCCAGCGCGAACGGCTTCGCCAGATAGTCGTCCGCGCCGCTGCGCAGGCCGCTGACCCGATCCTGCAGGCCGCCCCGCGCGGTCAGCACCAGGACCGGCAGCGGATCGGTCTTGCGGCGAAGCTCCGACAGCACCGACAAGCCATCGCCGTCGGGCAGACCGAGATCGAGGATCATGGCGGCATAACTGACGCTGCGCAGCGCATCGCGCGCCTCGGCAACGCTGTTGACGACATCGGACTCGTATCCCGCCGCCATCAGCCCGCTGGCGAGCAGCCGCGAGAGCTCGACATTGTCCTCGACGATCAGAAGGCGCATCGCAGCAATCCAGTCCTCATTCGATCGATCTTCCGCTTGCTGTCGTCAAAACAAGACGCATGCGAAGGTGACGTCTCGATGGCGACACAAGCGCATGTTGCTCCAGCTAGTGTTACTGCCCTGAAAACAGATACCGCCAACCCGCTGAATCAAAATCTACGCCAGGCGCCTTTGATTGCGCCCGTGTAAGGCTGACGTCAGCTAGCCATGATAACATAACGGATTGCACGTTCGCGCCCGGAGATCGAGAACTGGCAGCTGCCGCCACGGCCAGCGACCGGCGGTCATGCGTCTTCGCAAGCCGCGTCGCGCCGCTGCCGTGATCGCGGCATGGAAAAGCCCCGGCGCTTTCGCTCCGAGGCCGATTTCCTGTCCAACTTACAGCAATCACGCCTGCGAATGGCGCGCCATGAAATTGTCGTAGCCGACCTCGGCGACCTGGAACCATTGATAGCCGTTGTTGGAGAACGAGGTCAGCGAGTCATAGACCTTCTTGAAGTTTGCATTGGTCGCCGAAACCTCGGCATGCAGCTCTTTGGCGGCCTTGAAGGAAGCTTCCATCACCGCAGGCGGGAACGGACGCAGCTTGGTGCCGACCGCGAGCAGCTTCTTCAGTGCGATCGGATTGGCCTGGTCGTAGCGCGCCATCATCCAGTTGTTGGCGAGATGGCCGGCCTGCTCGAGCACGAACTGATAATGCTTCGGCAGCGCGTTCCACTTGTCGAGATTGATCATCGCCACCAGCATGGGGCCGCCTTCCCACCAGCCGGGGAAGTAGTAGTTCGGCGCGACCTTGTAGAAGCCGAGCTTCTCGTCGTCGTAGGGACCAACCCACTCGGCCGCATCGATGGTGCCTTTCTCCAGCGCCGGATAGATGTCGCCGCCGGCGAGCTGCTGCGGCACCGCGCCGAGCTTCTGCATCACCTTGCCGGCAAAGCCGCCGATGCGGAATTTGAGGCCCTTGAGATCGTCGACGCTGTTGATCTCCTTGCGAAACCAGCCACCCATCTGGCAGCCGGTGTTGCCGGCGAGCAGCGAGGTGACGTTGTAGCTCTTGTAGAACTCGTTGAGCAGGTCCTTGCCGCCGCCCAGCATGAACCAGGCCTGGTTGAGGCGCATGTTGGGCCCGAACGGCACCGCGGAGCCGAAGGTGAAGGTCGGGTCCTTGCCGAAATAATAATAGGGCGCGGTGTGCCCCATCTCGACGGTGCCGTTCTGCACGGCGTCGAGCACCTGCAGGCCCGGTACGATCTCGCCGGCGGCAAAAGTCTGGATCTGGAATTTGTTGTCGGTGGCTTCGCCGACCGCCTTCGCCATCAGCTCGGCGCCGCCGTGCAGCGTGTCGAGCGACTTCGGCCAGCTCGTCGTCAAGCGCCACTTGAGTTCCGGCATTGACTGCGCGATCGCGGGAGCTGCGACCGTGGCGGCGCCGGCGACGCCCAGACCCGTGACCTTGATGAAATCTCTTCGCTTCATTTGAATCCTGCCCTGTTCGATTGTGTTGTCCGAGCGTCGACTGCTTTCGATCGTCGCGCCGCTTTTCTTTTTGCCGTCATGACCGGTGACCGATCACACGCCGCCTTCGTGCCGAGGCTTCGGATGCGAGCATGGAACATCCCCTTCACGAATGCCAGACGCAAAAAACCCGGCCTCCTTGCGGAGGCCGGGCAATGCGTTCGCGTCGCGCGAACGCTCGTCCAAAAGGCTAGACGCCGATCAGCCGCGGGTGCGCGAGCGGATCATGAAGCTGTCGAAGGTGTATTCGGCGACCTGCCACCACAGATACTGGTCCGACCGGTAGGCCTGCATGGCCTCGATCGACTTCTTGAAGTCGGCATTCTTGGCCGAGATTTCACCCCAAAGCTCGTTGGTCGCCTTGAGGCAGGCCTCGAGCACCTCGTTGGTGAACGGACGCAGCTGCGTGCCGCCGGCAACCAGCCGCTTCAGCGCCGAGGGATTCTGCATGTCGTAGCGCGCGGCCATCCAGCTGTTGGCGTTGGCGGCGCCGTTGGCCAGGATCGCCTGATAGTTCTTCGGCAGCGCGTTCCACTTCTCCAGGTTGACGAAGGAGTGCACGGTCGGACCGCCTTCCCAGAAGCCCGGATAGTAGTAGTACTTCGCGACCTTCTGGAAGCCGAGCTTCTCGTCGTCATAGGGACCGACCCATTCGGCCGCGTCGATGGTGCCCTTTTCGAGCGCCGGATAGATGTCGCCGCCGGCGAGCTGCTGCGGCACCACGCCGACCTTCTGCAGCACCTGGCCGGCAATGCCGCCGATGCGCATCTTCAGGCCCGACATGTCGGCGACGGTCTTGATCTCCTTGCGGAACCAGCCGCCCATCTGGGTGCCGGTGTTACCGGTCGGGAAACCGATCACGCCGAACTTCTTGAAGAACTCGTTGCCGAGCTCCTGGCCACCGCCCTGATACCACCAGGAGTTCTGCATGCGGGCATTGAGACCGAACGGCACCGACGCGTAGATCGCGAAGGTCGGGTCCTTGCCGACATAGTAGTAGGCGACGGTGTGCGACATCTCGACCGTGCCGTTGGAGGTCGCGTCCAGCGCCTGCAGGCCGGGGACGATTTCACCCGCCGCGAACACCTGGATCTGGAACTTGTTGTCGGTCATCTCCGCGACGTACTTCGACAGCTCGACGGCACCGCCATAGATGGTGTCCAGCGACTTCGGGAAGCTCGAGGTCAGGCGCCACTTGATTTCAGGCGAGGACTGCGCGATCGCCGGCGCGGCAACCGCCGTCGCGGCAGCACCGGCCGCAGAAACTTTCAAAAAATCACGACGCTTCATCGTACGACTTCTCCTTCAGGGGCGTTTCCCAGTGACCGCAAGCAGTTCTCCGGCAGGCGCATGAAGGCTTGCCGAGGCGCTCTGGTCGGCCCTTTAACACGGAAGGTGGCTTCACGGAAACGCGACAATGGCATGACCGCGCCAATTAAACGAAAGTCTGATGAGGCTGGAAATCAGCCGGAAAATGCGCCTTCAGGCAGCGACGATGACGCCTGGCAGGTGGCCGCAGAGCTGCTGCCGACCGCGCGGTAAATCGCCGCGTGCGGGCCGTCCGGCCCGCTCTCAACCGCCGGGGGTTACCGGAGCAATCAGCGCCGCGTCGTCTCTCGCGCCTTCTTGGCTTGATCAGCCAAATACCGCCCGCGCCGGATCCAGCTTTGCGCAGTTGTCTTGCTGACGCCATACGTCTTGGCGATCACCTCGGCAGCCTCGCCGATCGAGTCGGATTTCTTGGCCATGTTGAACGCAAGCCGGGAGGCTTCTGCGCGCTTCTCCCGCGTCAGATGTTTGCGGTGCTGTTTGTTTGCTTCGCGTGATGCTGCCATGTCGATGGTCGCCTCACGGCCCCTTCCCGCGGTTTGGCTTCACCCGCGGCCGCCTTCCGCTGATCGAAGGGTGGTACGATTCGGCCACTCCTGCATAAACATACAGGCCGGAACCGATTCAGCAATCGTCCAAAGGCACCAACGGCCACGGGCCTGTGAAGAAAGCCCGCCGGGCTCCCGAAGCTTCGCGGCCAATCGGCCCAGCGGGACAGCAGCGCAGGCTCAGGCTGCCGCGATGACGCCTTGCAGCTGCTCGCGGACCTTGCCGCCGATCGCGCGGTAGATCGCCGCGTGCGGGCCGTCCGGTTCGCTCTCGACCACCGGGTTGCCGGCATCGGAGGCGGTGCGGATCGCGATGTGCAGGGGGATCTCGCCGAGGAAAGGCACCCCCAGCTTCTCGGCTTCGTGGCGGGCGCCGCCATGGCCGAAGATATCCGAGCGGGTGCCGCAATGCGGGCACTGGAAATAGCTCATGTTCTCGACGATGCCGAGCACCGGCACGTTGACCTTCTTGAACATCGCAAGCCCACGCCGGGCGTCGATCAGCGAAAGGTCCTGCGGGGTCGAGATGATGACGGCGCCCTTGAGCGGGACGTTCTGCGCCAGCGTGAGCTGGGCATCGCCGGTGCCGGGCGGCATATCGACCACGAGCACATCGAGCGTGCCCCAGGCGACGTCGCGCAGCATCTGGGTGATCGCCGACATCACCATCGGCCCGCGCCAGATCATCGCGGTGTCCTCCTCAACCAGGAAGCCGATCGACATGATCGACAGGCCGAAGCGCTGCAGCGGGACCATCTTCTTGTCGTCATTGAGCTGCGGCTTCTCGCGGATGCCGGTCAGCCGCGGCACCGACGGGCCGTAGATGTCGGCGTCGAGCAGCCCGACGCGCAGGCCGAGGTCGCGCAGGCCGAGCGCGAGGTTGAGCGCCGTGGTCGACTTGCCGACGCCGCCCTTGCCGGAGGCGACGGCGATGACGGCGGAGATGCCGGGGATCTCGGCCTGCCGGGCCATCGGCGATTGCCCGCCGGGCGGATGTGGATGGCGATGGGCGGACGCCGGCGGGACGCCGCCGGCCGGCCGCGGCGCCGGTGCCGCACCGCCCGCCTTACGCTCGGCGGTCAACGCGATCATCGCGACGCTGACGCCGGGAATGGCGCGCACGGCGTTCTCGGCCTGCGCACGCACGCTCTCCCAGGCGCGGGCCTCCGCGGCATCGACATTGATCGAGAAGAACACCTTGCCGTCGGTGACCGTGATCGCCGACAGCACATTGGCGTTGGTCAAGGGGACGCCGCGCGGCGACATCACCTTGGCAAGGCAATCGAGAACCTGTTGCTGCGTCACGCTCACCGCGCATCTCCTGGGCTTCTTCGTAGGCATGATCTTGTTCGGAAAACCGCTTCGCACTTTTCCGGATCATGCCCCAAGAGACCTCCCATAGAGCGTTGCAGCGCAAAAGGCTACCTCGCTCCGACGTCGTCCCGCCGCTCGGCCGGCGCGGCCGAGCCGCCTTCCTTGGCGGCCTCGTAATTCAGCTCGATCATGACCCCGTTCGGGTCGTTGACGAAGATCTGCCAGAGATCGCCGCCGGGAACCTGGCGCGAGTCGAATTCCATCCCCTTGGACTGAAGCCGCTGCCGCATCCCATCGAAGCCCTGGCTGGCAAAGGCGACGTGATGGACGACGCCCGAGTCGGGCTTTTGTGCCTCGTCGGTCGCCGAAATATCGACCAGATGCACGACCGCCTTGCCCTCGCTGTACATCCACGCACCGGGGAACGCGAAGTTCGGCCGCGCGCCCTTTTCCAGGCCCAGAATGTCCTCATAGAACCGCACCGTGGCGGAGAGATTCCGGGTCCGGATATTGAAATGATCGAGCACACCGACGCTCATGCCCATGCGATACACTCCCTTTTTTGTGAAGTTCGTTGGTGGGCCGATCCTAGCACAAAACCGCCTTCTGCCATCCCACCAAGGCCGTTGCCCTCCGCTGCACAGGGGGTATGGTGCGGCTCCTTCCATGGACGGAATGCCCTGCCCGCCGCGAATTTGCCGGCGAGCGAAGGGCGATCACCACGGCAAATCACAAGGTAACAGATATGGCTAAAGTCGCTTTTCTCGGTCTCGGCGTGATGGGTTTCCCGATGGCGGGACACCTCGTGAAAAAAGGCGGCCATGAGGTCACCGTATATAACCGGACCGCGGCGAAGGCGAAGGAATGGGCCGACAAGTTCGGCGGCAAGACCGCGCCGACCCCGAAAGCCGCCGCCGAAGGCCAGGATTTCGTGATGTGCTGCGTCGGCAACGACAACGACCTGCGTTCGGTCACGATCGGCCCCGACGGCGCCTTCGCCGGGATCAGGAAGGGCGCGACCTTCGTCGATCACACCACCGCCTCCGCCGAGGTCGCCCGCGAGCTCGATGCCGCCGCCACCAAGGCCGGCTTCAAATTCGTCGACGCGCCGGTGTCGGGCGGCCAGGCCGGCGCCGAGAACGGCGTGCTGACGGTGATGTGCGGCGGCAGCGAAGACGCCTATGCGGGCGCCGAGCCGATCATCACCGGCGCTTACGCGCGGATGTGCAAATTGCTCGGCCCGGCCGGCGCCGGCCAGCTCACCAAGATGGTCAACCAGATCTGCATCGCAGGTCTGGTTCAGGGCCTGTCCGAGGGCATCCACTTCGCCAAGAAGAGCGGCCTCGACGTCGCCGCCGTGATCGAGACCATCTCCAAGGGCGCGGCGCAGTCCTGGCAGATGGAGAACCGCTACAAGACCATGAACGAGGGCAAGTACGATTTCGGCTTCGCGGTCGAGTGGATGCGCAAGGACCTCTCGATTGCGCTGGCGGAAGCCCGCCGCAACGGCGCCACCCTGCCCGCCACCGCGCTGGTCGACCAGTTCTATGCCGAGGTCGAGAAGATGGGCGGCAAGCGCTGGGACACGTCGAGCCTGCTGGCCCGTCTGCAGCGGTAACACTTCCCACCATCTCGTCATGCCCGGGCTTGTCCCGGGCATCCACGTCTTTGGATCCAACGAGAAGCAAGACGTAAATGGCCGGGACAAGCCCGGCCATGAGAACATGGCATTGTCAGACCCGGCGTGCGCATGTGCACCCGCCCTCGCACAACAGCGGGACCCCCGCGCAAAAGTTAATTTAACTTCCCGTTTACGCTTTTCCTTAGCTCTTTAAGGCAACGCTTAATGATTTAGCGTCACAGATAGACAATGCAAAAAGCCCGCGCGGTTCGTGGGCAGGATTTGTGTTGTTGATGAGTAATCCCGCAGAAAAGCCTGAAGTTGTAGCGCTTCCGGCAGGACCTCAGGTGACGGTGCCGGTGAACAGCCGGCGCGTCGCCGCGCAGCGGGTGCGCGAGGCGCGGGATCGGTTAACGTCAACCAGTGGAACCCGCCCGGCGTTCGACGCCGAACTGCTCCGCCAATACGCCCAGACCCGCATGTCGGCGTCCTACGTCGTGATGCTGCTCGTGGTGGCAACCGGTGTGCTGTTTGGCCTCTGGATGAAGCCGATCGTGGCCGGCGCCTGGACGGTCGGCATCCTCTGCGTCCATCTCGCCATCATCCGCAGCTGTTCCCGCTTCCTCGCCGAACCGACCTCCGTCGCGGTCACCCGCAAATGGCGGACCCGCTTCGTGCTGCTCGACTTGCTCTACGGCCTGTGCTGGACCGCGATCCTGATCCACCCCGCCGGGCGCGACCTCGCCTCCAACACGCTGATGATGTTTTTGATGCTGCTGGTGATCGCGGTCTCCAGCATGCTGGCCGCGAGCCTGCCGATCGCAGCACTTGCGGCGACCGTTCCGGTGACGGTCGGGATCGCGCTCGACCTCGTGCTCAACGGCGCGTTCGACAATTACGTGCTGGCACTGCTCGCACTTGCAGCCGAAGGCTATTTTGCCCTGCTCGCGCACCGCCTGCATTCGACCACGCTGGCGACGCTGGAGGCCCGCGCCGAAAAGGATGCGCTGATCGGCGAGCTGGAACAGGCCAAGGCGATCTCCGACGAGGCACGGCACCGCGCCGAGTCCGCCAACGTCGCCAAGTCGCGCTTCCTCGCCCAGATGAGCCACGAGCTGCGCACGCCGCTCAACGCGATCCTCGGCTTCTCCGAGGTGATGAAGAGCGAGATTTTTGGCGCGCATACCGTGCCAGTCTACAAGGAATATTCCGCCGACATCCATAATTCCGGCGTGCACCTGCTCAATCTCATCAACGAGATCCTCGACCTGTCACGCATCGAGGCCGGCCGCTACGAGCTGAACGAAGAGGCCGTGGCGCTGGTGCATGTCGTCGCCGACTGCCACCATCTCCTGAAGCTGCGCGCCTCCAGCCGCGGCATCACCATCCACGAGGTGTTCGAGCACGGCATGCCCAGGATCTGGGGCGACGAGCGCGCCATCCGCCAGGTCGTGCTCAACCTGCTCTCCAACTCGATCAAGTTCACGCCGCAGGGCGGCGAAATCTGGTTGAAGGTCGGCTGGACCGCGTCGGGCGGGCAATATCTGAGCGTCAAGGATACTGGAAGCGGCATCGCCGAGGACGAGATCCCGGTCGTGCTGGCCTCCTTCGGCCAGGGCTCCAACTCGATCAAGTCGGCGGAACAGGGCGCGGGCCTTGGCCTGCCAATCGCGAAAAGCCTGATCGACATGCATGGTGGCACCTTCACGCTGAAGTCGAAGCTGCGCATCGGTACCGAGGTGATCGTCACCTTGCCGCCGGAACGGGTGATGAGCGCGCTGGCGCCGATGACTGAAGAAGCGCCGCCGATGCAGCCGCCGGAGCCCGTCGAGCCCGCGATGGGCGCCGACCGGAAACGCGTGCGCCGCAAGTCGATCATGAGTGCCGGCACCGGATTGTAGAGCATGTCGCGGAAGATCGTGACGCGGTTATCGCTAGAGCCCTTTCCGTTCCGATGGATTCGGAACGGGGCTCTAGATTTTGGTTCTGACGCGTTTTCTTCACGCGAACCGGTATCCACTTCGCTCGAAAACGCTTCGGCAATAAACCCAAGGCGTTCGCGCCAGGACCATGCTCGCGACAAAAAGCCGTGGCGTGATGCAGCATCCCACACCAGCCGGCTTGCACTGGCCGCCGAAACCGTTCAACACTTGAACAATGAGCTCAGAGACGCCGTGTATCGCAGTCTGCATGATGGACCCCAGGACGAAGCTCTGCTTCGGCTGTGGCCGCACGCTCCCGGAGATCGCGCGCTGGCACAAGATGGACCGCGCGGAGCGGCTGTCGGTGATGGCGACGCTGCCGGCGCGCATGGCCGAGGCTGGGCTCGAGCGCATGGAGCCGCGTCCGAAGCGCGCGTGATCGGCGCTGCGGCGGGAGTTGCGCCGTGACCCGTATCCTCCTCGTCATCGTGCTGCTGATGGCAACCGCCGGCGCCGTTGTTGCCTATGGCGACCCCGAGCAGATCGCCCGCGCCAGGGAGAATCTGACCCAGATCTTCGGCCGCAGCATCACCGCCTCAGCCTCGACCTCCAGCTCCGCCCCCGCGGTGCAGATCGCGCGCGGCCAGGGCGGCGAGTTCGCGTTCCGCGCTAAGATCAACGGCGTCAGCGCCCCAATGGTGATCGACACCGGCGCGACTTCGGTCGTGCTGACCTGGGAAACCGCGAAAGCGATCGGGCTGCCGATCGATATGCTCGAATACAATGTCGACCTCGAGACCGCCGGCGGTCACACCAAGGCGGCGCGGCTGACGCTCGACCGGCTCGCGGTCGGCAAGCTGGTCGAGAAATCGGTGCCGGCGCTGGTGGTGCAGCGCGGGCAGATGAAGACCAACCTGCTCGGCATGAGCTTCCTCGACCGGCTCGAGAGCTGGGGCGTTCGCGCCGACACACTGAGCCTGACCGGCTACCCCGACGTCACCGGCAGCATCAGCACCTCGAGCCGCCACCGGCGCGCGCGCACGGCCGTCGACTAGCGCGACGGCGCCTACCCCACCGCTACCGATCGTCGTCGTGGATCGACGACGGGTGCCGGCACAGCGGCGTGACCTCGATCTCCATGAACGGAAACAGCGGCAGGCTGGACAGGATGTCGTGCAATTCCTGCGCGCCGGACACGTCGAAGATGCTGACATTGGCGTAGCGCCCCGCCACCCGCCACAGATGGCGCCAGGCCCCCGTACGCTGCAGTTCCATGGCGCGGACGCGTTCCGCAGCCTTCAGCGCGTCGACCTTCTCGACCGGGAGATCGTGCGGAATCCGCACATCCATTTCGACGTGGAACAGCATGACAAGTGAACCCTTCTACGACAAGATGGAACGGCGTAGAGCCGCCACGCAACTGTGGCGGCTCTATTGATCCGTCTAACAGATCGTCAGCCCTGCACCAAACCGCGGCTGACGAGGTTGATGTCGTCGGGGTTGACGAGGTCCTTCGCCGTCCAACCGGAGACGTCGTAGTCGCTCATGCAGTTGCGCACGAAATCCTGCATGGCGCCGAGGTCGCCGGTGGCGCTCGCGGCCATCAGCGTCTCGACGCGCAGATTCTCGTAATTGCCCGCATAGTTGCGCTCGTAGAGTTCATGCCGGCCGCCGAACTCGGAGCCGACCGCGTCCCAGAGCAGCTTCAGCAGCTTGATCCGGTCGATCGCGGCATAGCCGTTGGAGCCGCGCACGAAGCGGTCGAGATAGGGCCGGATCGCCTCGCTCTCCAGGTCGGCCGAACTCGACGGCAGATAGATCAGGCCGCTCGCGACATGACGTTCGATCAATTCCTTGATCCGCGGATAGGCCATCGGCGCGAACACGCGATAGGCCAGCCCGTAGTTCAGGTTCGGCAGGTTGTAGCCATCGGTTCCCTGCCAGGCGATCGGCGACTTCACCATCGCGTCGGCAATCCCGTGGAACAGGTTGCGCCAGGCAATCACCTCGCCCACCGCCGTCTGCACGCCGCGGAAGTCCTTTGACCCGGTCGCCTCGACCGCCATCGAGAACAGGCCGGCGATGAAGTCGAGCTTGACGGCAAGCCGCGTCACGCCGTGCAGCGTAAACCGCGGGATGAAGCCCGAGGCCGGGAAGAACTGGTTGATCTTGTCGACGTCGCCATAGATGAAGACGTTCTCCCAAGGCACCAGCACCTTGTCGAACACGAGGATCGAGTCGTTCTCATCGAAGCGGCTGGACAACGGATAGTCGAACGGCGAGCCGGTCGCCGCCGCCGTGAATTCGTAGGACGAGCGGGCAATCAGCTTGATGCCCTTGGCATCCATCGGCGCCGTGAAGATCAGCGCAAACGACTTGTCCTTGATCGGAATGCCGTAGTGGGCGATGAAATTGTAGTGCGTCAGCGCCGAGCCGGTCGCCACCACCTTCGCGCCCGACACGATCAGGCCAGCGTCGGTCTCCTTCTCGACATGCATGAAGACGTCGCGCACCTCCTCGATGGCGCGGTCGCGATCGATCGGCGGATTGACGATGGCGTGATTCCAGAAGTCCAGACGCTCCTGGGTCCGGGCGTACCACTTTTTCGCATTGCCGGCGTAATCGCCATAGAAGCTTGAATTCGCTCCCAGCGTGCCGAGGAACGACGCCTTGTAGTCTGGCGAGCGGCCCATCCAGCCGAACGCAACCTTCTGCAATTCGGCGATCGCATCGCGGCCCTTGACGAGGTCGTCGGCCGTTTTCGAGCCGAGGAAGAACGGATGGGTCAGCTGTCCCGAGCCGGTGTCGGTCAGGACGCCGATCTGATCCTTCTTCTCATGGAAGCGGTCGTACCAGCGCGCCACCATCCGCGCCGAATTGCGAAAGGCGGGATGCTGGGTGACGTTCTTGACGCGCTCGCCGTAGATGTAGATTTCCCGGCCGTCCTGGATGCTGTCCAGGAATTCCGCACCGGTATAGACGCTGGTGGTTGACGCTGGCACGTCGGCCCGCAGGGCAGCTGCTGTAGTCATGGGTTTCTCCTCCGCTGGTGTCGTTGGACCGGCGGCGTTTGCCGCACCGGCCCTAAGACCATCTCGTCACGCTCTTGGACGGCGTGACATCGGAGGAAACGCTACGCGCTGACCCGGAGCGGGCGAAAGGTATCACACCATACCGCGCAGACCGGCCCGGCTCGGGCTATGACTCGATGGCACGGACCGGACGGCAAGGATCGTTCGGCCGGCGCAACGCCGCAGCTGATGCAGCACGGCAAGGGAGCGGACCATGGGCAAGGGTTTTGACAGCAGCGCTGTCGCTTTCCATCGCGATGGGGAATTGGCCCTCGACGCCTGTGTCGTGACCATCGGCGCATTTGACGGCGTCCACCGCGGCCATCAGGAACTGCTGCGGCAGACCATCGCGGCAGCGCGGCGCCGCGGCATTGCAGCCGTGGTCTACACCTTTGATCCGGCGCCCAAAGTGTATTTCGGCCAGGCCGAGCCGCTGATCTCGCTTCGCGAAAAGCTGGAGCGCATCGCAACATTCGCGCCCGACCACGTCGTCGTCGCCGATTTCAACCAGATCTACGTCCGGCGCACCGCGCTCGATTTCCTCGCCGAATTGCAGCTTGTGCGACCACGCGAAGTCATCGTCGGCGAGGATTTCCGCTTCGGATCCTGCAAGGGCGGCACCGCCCTGCTGCTGCGGCAGCACTTCAACACGCGCATCCTGCCGCCGGTGCGCTGCGGCGATGGCGAGATCGTCTCCAGCAGCCGGATTCGCGCCTTGCGACGATCCGGCCTTGCCGCCGCCGCGGCGACGCTGGAAAACTGGCGAGATATAGTGACCGCGCCACCGGCCAATCGATCCGGTTTGACCCAACTCGAGGTCGCGAGCCAATGACCGCCATCGATCCGCGAGAGTTGCGCAATGCCTGTGGCCAGTTCGGCACCGGCGTCACCATCATCACGACGCATTGCGAGGGCCGCGATCACGGCATGACGGCCAACGCCTTCATGTCGGTCTCGCTCGATCCGCCGCTGGTCGCAATCTCGATCGCGAAGAGCGCGAAGATGCTGTGCAACATCCAGAACACCGGCCGCTTTGCAGTCAGCATCCTCGCCGAGGGCATGGAGGATTTCGCCTGGCATTTCGCCGGCAAGCCAAGGCTCGACCTCTGCAACGTCTTCGAACGCCGCAACGATCTGCCTGTGATCGCCAACGCGGCGGCATACTTCGTGACCGATCTCGCCGATGAGATCGTCGCCGGAGACCACACGATCTTCCTCGGCCACGTCCGCGAGATGTCGCTGGAGCCCAGCAAGAAGCCGCTGCTGTTCTTCCGCGGTCGCTTCGGCGGCCTTGCCGACCCGCACCCCGCGCCCGCGACGCTGGAGAATGCCGCTTACGAATTTGTCTGGTGAGACCAGCAACCGATATTCCCGAAAACGGGGATGCAAGTTTGAGCAAACTGCAAGAAAAGGAGGAACGACCATGCTGAACGTCAACAAGGACACCATCACCGACCACGTGATCGCCGCGCTCTCGAAGGACATTCCGGATCGCAACCGGCAGATCATGACAAGCCTGATCCGCCACATGCACGACTTCTGCAAGGAGGTCGACCTGACTTTCGCCGAGTGGTTCGCCGCATGCGAATTCCTGCGCCGCGCGGGCGACATCTCGGACGAGAAGCGCAACGAGTTCATCCTGATCGCCGACATCCTCGGCGTCGAGGTGCTGGTCGACATGCTCGATCACCGGGTCACCGACGGCGAGAGCGAATCGACCGTGCTCGGACCGTTCTACCGGGAAAACCCGCCGGTGCTGCCCAAGGGCGCCTCCATCATCAAGAAGACGTTCGACAACGCGCAGACCGTCAAGGTCTCAGGGCGCATCAGCGACACCGCGGGGCGGCCGATCGAGGGCGTCACGATCGACGTCTGGGAAGACGCGCCGAACGGCCTCTACGACCTGCAGGATCCGGAACAGCCGGCCTACAATCTGCGCGGACGCTTCACGACCGACGCCAACGGCGAATATGCCTTCGTGGCGCTCCGCCCCGAGCCCTACCCGATCCCCTATGACGGCGCCGGCGGCGAGCTGCTGAAATATATGGGCCACCATCCCTGGCGTCCGGGCCACATCCATTTCATGCTTGCGAAGGAGGGATATCAATCGCTGATCTCGCAAATCTACGATTCCGAGACCAAGTATCTCGACAACGACTCGGTGTTCGCCGTGAAGCAGAGCCTGATCGGCAAGTTCGCCAAGGCCCCCGCCGGCGCCGACACCGATCTGGTTCTCAACTTCGACTTCAAGCTCAAGAAAGCCGCTGTCGAACGGCTCGTCGCGGCCGAGTAATACCCGTTACGTCCTGCCAGGCCCCACCAGCCTGGCAGGGCTCATTCTGAACTGACCTGCGAGGACATATGAGTCGTGCCGTGATCGAAATCGCCGAACCCTTGGAGCGAGTGCAGGCTCACGCAAAGGACACTGCGATCCGCAGTATCCGCGCCACCATCGTGGAGGCGCCGACCCGCCGCCGGCACAAGCTCTCGAACACCGAGGTCACCCATCAGGGCTACGTGCTGGTGCGCGTCCTGCTCGACAACGGCGTGACGGGCATCGGCGAAGCCTCGACGCTCGGCGGGCCGCGCTGGGCCGAGGAGAGCGTGGAGTCGATCAAGGCCGCGGTCACGAATTATCTGGCGCCGGCGCTGCTTGGACAGCCTGCCCTCGCCTTCGAAGCCAATGCCTTGCGCATGAGCAAGGCCGCCACCCGCAATTTCGCCGCCAAGGGCGCCATCGAGTCCGCCCTGCTCGACGCCGCCGGCAAGACGCTCAGCCTGCCCGCCAGCGCCCTGCTCGGCGGCGCGGTGCGCGAGCGCATGGAGGTGATCTGGGCGCTGGCGTCGGGCGACAGCGGCCAGGAGGTCGAGGAAGCCAGGGAGAAGCTGCGGCGCCGCGAACACCGCCAGTTCAAGATCAAGTTCGGCTTCAACCGGCCGCAGGTCGATCTGAAACGGCTGCAAGCGCTGCGCGCCGGGCTCGGCGACGAGGTGCGCCTGATCGTCGATGTCAACCAGGGCTGGACCGAGGCCGAATGCATCCGCTTCATGCCGGCGCTGGAGGAGCTGGATGTGGCCCTGATCGAACAACCGGTGTCGGCGCTGCAACTGGAAGCGATGGCGCGGGTCGCGGCCCGCACCTCGATTCCGCTGCTGGTGGACGAAGCGGCTTTCACCAAGGAGGAAATCGCGCGCGCGGGCGCGATGGGCTGCGGCAGCGTCTACTCGCTGAAGCTCGTGAAGAGCGGGGGCCTGTTCGAGATGAAGCGCGCCGCTGCGGTCGCGGCCGCCCACGGGCTCGAACTCTATGGCGGCTGCCTGCTGGAGAGCAGCATCGGCGCGGCGGCGCATCTCGCCGCCTTCGCCACCCTGCCGAGGCTCGAATGGGGCACCGAGCATTTCGGTCCGCGAATCCTCGTGGAGGATCTGGTCGTCAACCCGATCAGGTTCGACGAGTTCGAGATCTGCGCTCCTGATGGCCCCGGTCTCGGCGTAGAGGTCGACGAGGACAAGATCCGCGCCTTCGCCCGGAAGGACTAGCCGGATGGCGTCGTTCCCGCGGACAATTGACAATCCACGGACCCACGCCCAGTCTTCGCGTCGGAACCATCGTCTCGATCGTGCGCACATGACCACGCGATATCAAACCCGGCAGGATTTTTCCGCAGCTTCCCCGGAAGCGCGCGAGCAGGCGTTCGGCTAGCCGTGACCGATCGCGACGATGTCATGGATCTCAGGCGGCTGGTCTATTTCGTCGCCGTCGCCGAGGAATTGCATTTCGGCCGCGCCGCATCGCGGCTCGCGATCGCGCAGCCGCCGCTCAGCCGGCAGATTGCGCAACTCGAGAGCGATCTCGGCGTCATGCTGATCGACCGGAGCCGCAGCCAGATCCGGCTGACCCAGGCTGGCAGCGTTCTGTTGGAACGTGCGCGCGACGTGCTGGAGCGGCTCGACCGGACGCACCGCGAGATCAAGCGGATCGGCGAAGGCTTTTCCGGGCACCTGCGCGTCGCCTTCGTCGGCTCGGCGACCTATGGCGTGCTGCCGAGCGTGATCCAGGCGTTTCGTTCGGCCTATCCTGACGTCGAGCTCGCGCTGTCGGCGATGAACAACGCCGAGCAGAAGCGCGCGGTGATCCAGCGCGAGATCGATATCGCCATCGCCCGCCCCTCGCTCGACGACGAGGAGCTGAAGTCGGAGCCGCTGCTGCAGGAGCCGCTGATCCTCGCGCTCTCCGACACTTCGCCCTTGCTCGATCAAAAGGTCCCGCGGCTGGCGGCGCTGAAGGCCGAGACGTTCGTCCTCTACCCGCGCAAGCCGCGCCCGAGCTTCGCCGACCACATCCTCAACATCTGCCTCGAAGAAGGCTTCATTCCGAAATCGCAGGTGCTGGCCCAGGACTACCAGACCGCGATCAGCCTGGTGTCGGTCGGCGTCGGCATCGCGCTGGTGCCGAAATCGGTCTCGGAGGCGGAGCGGCCCGGCGTCGCCTACCGCGCCTATGAGGGACACAATCCAGGCACTGCGCTGTCGCTGAACTACCGGCGCGACAACCGGATGCCGCATCTGTTCAATTTCCTGAAGGTCGCACAGGACGTCACGCGGCGTCAGCGCAAGCCGTAACCAGCGCCCTCAGGCCGCGACCGCCGCCGGCGCGCGATCGTCAACGCGTGCGATCGCCTCGTGCAGCACGTCGATGTCAGCACCCGGCCGAACGCCGTTCTCCGCAAGGTGCCTGCGGAACGCACGCGCGCCGGGGACGCCATGGAAGGCACCGACGAAATGCCGCGTGATCGAATGCAGCCGCGCGCCTTCGGCAAGCTGCCGCTCGATATAGGGCAGCATCGCCGCGAATACTTCCTTCATCGTCGCGTGTGGCGCAGTCTCGCCGAACAGCTCGGAATCGACGGTGAGCAGGCGCCACGGCTCCTGATAGGCCGCCCGCCCCAGCATCACGCCATCGACATGCGCCAGATGCTGCTTTGCCTCGGCAAGGCTGGTGATGCCGCCGTTGATGATGATGGGCACATCCGGCAACGCCGCCTTGAGGCGATAGACCCGATCGTAGTCGAGCGGCGGGATGTCGCGGTTCTCCTTCGGCGACAGTCCGTTGAGCCAGGCCTTGCGCGCGTGCACGACGAGCACGTCCGCGCCCGCGGCAACCACCCCGCGGGCCAGCGTATCGAGCGCGACTTCCGGATCCTGGTCGTCGATGCCGATCCGGCATTTCACCGTGACGGGAATCCGCACCGCGCGCTTCATCGCCGCAACGCCTTCGGCGACCAGCGCGGGCTCGGCCATCAGGCAGGCGCCGAAGCGGCCATCCTTCACCCGATCGGAGGGACAGCCGACATTGAGGTTGATCTCGTCGTAACCGAACTGCTCGCCGATCTCTGCAGCGGTCGCCAGATCGCGCGGATCGGAACCGCCGAGTTGCAGCGCCACCGGATGCTCGCTGGCGTCGAAGCCGAGCAGCCGCGCCCGGTCGCCATGGATGATGGCGCCGGTCGTCAGCATCTCCGTATAAAGCCGCGCCCGCCGCGACATCAGCCGATGGAAGACCCGGCAGTGCCGGTCGGTCCAGTCCATCATGGGCGCCACAGAAAAGAGATAGTCTTGCGATTCCAATGATTTACCTTAAGCTCTCAATGGGATGTAACAAGAACGAGTACCCGCCAAACTTGCCGAATTTGCATACGTTTGTACCCGTTTTGACCTCTCGACGCACACGTATCGCACACCGTTTGGAAAAAGCACACGACCATGGCCACCTTTACTCAGTTGCCGTCGGGAAACTGGCGGGTCCAAGTTCGCCGCAAGAACCGTTATGTGGCAGAGACCTTTCGCCGCCGCAAGGACGGCGAAGAATGGGCGCTCGACGTGGAGCACAATATTGATCGTAGCGGGTCACCCAAACCGCGCGCTGCCGTAAAAGCGAAGACCTTCGGCGACATCATTGATCTGCACATTCAAGACATGCGCGACGTCGGCCGCCCACCACGCCGATCCAAAGCGGCGGTACTGAAGGCGCTCAAGGAGGAGCTCGGATGCACCAAGATACCTCGGCTGGACCGAGAACGGCTTATTGAATATGGCCGAAAGCGAGCGAAGGAAGGCGCCAGGCCGGCGACCCTCGCAATCGATATGGCTTTCATCAGGACACTCGCGACGCACGCCGCGGCCGTCCACGGAATTGAGGTTTCTGCCGAGGAGGTTCGCCCTCGCGCGCTTCGCGTTGAAGCATTTGGGTCTCGTCGGAAAAATCAGACGAGCGAGACCGGCGGCCAACGCAGGATGAGCTCGACGAGCTCATTGAATACTTCGAGACGAATCCACAACAGGTCATTCCCATGGGCCGCATCGTTCGCTACTCCGATCAGCGTCGCCAAAGCCACGCCCTTGAGCAGTTGCCAGGTATGGAAGTCCACCTCATCCTCGAGCCCGGCATAGCCTGCAACATCCGTGGCCGGAAGGTTCTCGATCACGATCGAATTGCTGTTCGGCAAGATCAGTCGCGTCCAGACGACCAGTGCCCGCTTCTGCCCAAACGCGCGAGCGGATCGGCGACAACCTCATGCACAATTCCGATTTCGTGCGCGCGCAGTCCCGTCACTGTCAGGCCACAGAGGATCATCTCGAGCGCCTTGGCCTCTCCAACGATCCTGGGCAAACGCTGTGTACCGCCACCACCCGGAAAGATGCCGATGCGCGTTTCCGGAAGTCCGATCGCCGCGACACTGCTCCCGGCGATGCGCAGGTCGCAGGCCAGCGAAAGCTCGAAGCCTCCTCCCATGCACAGGCCGTTGATAGCCGCAATGACCGGCTTGTCGACCGCTGCAATCGCATCTGTCAGCGCGTGGAAACCAGGTGGTCGAGGACCAGGCGACGGCGGGGCGCGAGGCGCTCCGCGCTCAATCGCATCTGCAGCCTCAGAGAGTTCCCCAACGTCGTAGTGACGGATGAAGATGCCGGGTAGGCCCCCTGTAATGACAATGACCCGCACCGATGGGGCCATCCCTGCAGCGGCGACCGCATCGAACATCTCGGCCGCCCCGGCGGCCGTCATGGTGCCGAATGGGGCGTTAGCGAAGGTGATGACACGGACCGCGTCGCGATCCTGGGTGGAAACAAGAGGCATGGCCTACCCTCACCGCAACCGCTCGCCGAAGAATCACGAGTTGGCGGTGCCCGCCTCAGAATGCGCCCGGGTCCTACACCGATCAATCCTGCGCGCGCTAATATTGCCATTGCAGCCGAGCGCTTCATTCCTAAAATCCCGCCTCCCCGGCATGCGTTTCGGACGGGCCTGTACAGCGGAGTAGACGTTATGCCCAAACCGGAAAGCTTCCCAATCGAGAAGATCTACGTTCCCGTGAAAAGAAGGAAGGCAATCAAACCTCAAGTCGTCGAGGAGATCGCTGGAAGCATTCTGGAAATCGGACAACAAACCCCCATCCTCGTCCGGCCCGACGAAGACCGCTTCGTTCTGGTCGAGGGACTACATCGGCTCGAAGCTTGCAAGGCGCTTGGAGAGACGACGATTGTGGGAATCATGGTCTCTGCGGAGGATGCTCAGCAACGGACGCTCTTGTCCGAGGGACCCGAAGCAGATGCAGAACGCGACAAGATGGCGCGGTTGAAAAAGCTGCGTCTCGAGAAGGAAGCTGCAGAAAGTTCGATTACTGCTTTGAACAAGACGGATAAGGAGCGAGCCCGCGCGGCAAGGGGCGCGGGCGAGAACTCGAGAACATCGCCAAGCCGGGCCTCAGGACCGACGCCGAAAAAGACGTTGTCGGAGTGGATCGCGCAGCAAAAGCGCGACGGCGGCCGTTATTGATCGACCGCTTTCGATTCTGCATCCGCCGTCAGCGGAATCTTCATGACGATTGCCGTGGCCTGGACTAGGAAGTATTCACCTCCTCAGCGAAGACTCATGAGATCAATCGCAGCAAGGGCATAGATCTTCGCGCAATCGACAACGTCCTGCTCGTTGGCATAGTCGTCAACGCCAGCTGACAACGTCGGCTGTGGTCCGAAACATGCGGCCGGGACACCCTTGTTCCGCCAGTGACGGGCATCGCTGCCTGGAAGCCGCACGACCAGCTGAGGTGTCTTTCCTCGCACATTGGCAATCACATGAAGCAGGCTCTTTGCATACGGGCTATCGGCCGCCTCCCAATTCGCATCCCACTCCTTCGGATACGATAGACGGATTCCCGGAACGGTGCTGGCGATCTTCTGCAGGCGGTGCTTGACGCTTGCAGCAGTGATGCCCGGTGGAAGTCTGAAATCAAACCGGGCAAGTGCGGACGGCGAGACCAGGCTACGCACTTCGCCAGCCTGGATTACGCCCGCGTTGGCCGACAAGCGAAGCCCCAGATTTCCCTCTCCGCCGGTCACGCCTTTGAGTTCCTCGGGCAAGGTCGCGAAGACGTCGTTGAAGGTATCGACCTGCGCCATGAAGTTGGCGAGCTTGCCGACGGCGCTTTCGCCGCGCAGCGCGCGGGACGAATGCCCTCCCGGTCCGGTTGCCTCAACATCCACCCAGAGAAGGCCTTTCTCCGCGACAGCGAAATCCATAAAACCGGGACCTTCTGCGCTGATCATAAAGTCGCCGGCAAGATCCGGCCGAACCGCAAGGAGATGCTCGGTGCCGCGTCCGCCGAACATGACCTCGTCGCAAACGGCCGTGAAGCTCAAGCTCCCCGGAAGCTGATCACGATGCCGCGCAAGCACGGTCGTCGCGAGAGCCATCGCGGCGAGACCGCCCTTCAGGTTGCCCATGCCAAGGCCGTAAAGACGACCGTCCTTGCGCGTTAACTCGAGACGCGGCACGCTCCACGCGGACTCGTCGCCCGGCTGCATCGTGTCCATGTGGGCGTTGAAGACCACATGCTTTCCTTCCGCCGAGCCGCTCAGCGTCAGGTGAACGTTCGCGGCGTCGTCGACAACAGCGATCCGCTCGCTTGCCAAGCCCCTCCCCCGGAGAAACGCCTGCAATTCGTCCGCTACTTCCGTCGTCCGCCCCGGCGGATTCATGCTCGGAGCCGCGACCAGCCGACGGCACAGATCGACGAGAGCCTCGCGATCTTCGTCGATCTCACGCAAAATAAGCTCGTTCCAGCCAGACGACGTCATTGCACTAATTCCTTCCTGGTCGACCAGCCAGCCACGACGCGCTCGGGCGCCTTCCCGACGATTCGCTCGTAGACGGCGGGATCGGTTGCACCTTCCGTGCCGATGACCAGCACCACGCTCTCTTCCGTCAGCTTGATGGCATGCCGGGCGTCGGCATCGCCTGCGGCCAGAAGTGCTGCAGCCAAACCCGCGACGGCGGACTCACCGGCGACGATCGGATGATCGCCGTACCGACCGTCCGCAAGCAGGCGCATCGTTTCCGCCGCGGATGCGTCGGTGATCGAGAAGAAGCCGTCGGCGCCCGCATTGAGGATCGACCAGGCCAGAAGGGAGACCTCGCCGCAGGCAAGACCCGCCATGATCGTGTCCAGCGAGCCGTGGTCGGCAGTCGGCCGCCCCGCCGCCGCGCTAAGGTAGAGGCATCGTGCCGTCTCGGGCTCAGCCACGTAGAACAAGGGCGACTTCTCGCCGAAACGCTCCCAAAGATAGGAGCAGACGGCTGCAGCGAGGCCGCCAACGCCGCCCTGCACGAAGACGTGGGTCGGAAAAGCACCGCGCGGCATTTGCTCGACGGCCTCCTCCACCATCACTCCGTACCCCTGCATGACGTAGCGGGGAATGTCGGTATATCCCTCGTAAGACGTATCGGAGATCACCTGCCAGCCGTTTCGCGCTGCCGTGTCTGCAGCCTCGCGAACGGCGTCGTCATAAGTTCCGTCGACCACGCGTACTTCAGCGCCGTAGGCAGCGATCGCATCGCGGCGGCCCTGGCTCACCGTGGCGTGCACGAAGATCACGCACCGGCACCCGAAAGTGCGGGCGCCCCATGCCACGGACCGGCCGTGATTTCCGTCCGTCGCACAGGTCACCGTCATGCCGGTCGTGACGTCTTTCAGCGAGCCGGCCCCAAGCTCTTTCGTGCTCGGGCGCTTGCCGGTAAGCGCCTCTACTTCGCGCTGCAGGAAGGAGGCCACCGCGTAGGCTCCGCCCAGGGCCTTGAAGCTGCCGAGGTCAAAGCGAGCGCCCTCATCCTTATAGAGAATCGTGCGAACGCCCGCGGCGCTCGCCAGCCCGTCCAGACGCCGCAACTCGGTGGGACGATAGCCGGGCCAGGTGGTGATCTCCTTTCGCGCCTGATCGAGGGCTGCGAGGCTGAGGATACCGCCGCGCCCGTTCTCGCCGTACTTTTCCTGACGAACGGGGTACGGGTTGGGTTGGAGGGAGAAGTTTTCGCTGAGGATTTTGAACATTTGGTCTCTCAATAACCTAGTGCGACGCCGTCACGACGGGAATCTGCCCCGCCTCTTAGGACCCCGCGTTTCCGGTCGATCCAGATCGCCTGGGCAGTTCCAAGTGGATTGGGCGCCGGCGTCGGGCGGTGCCCGAGAGCGCGGAGACCTTCGACAACATGCGCCGGAACGGTTCCTTCGACGTCCAGCACGTCACCGCGAGCAAAGATGCGCGGTTGGTCGATGGCTTCCTGCACGGACATCTTGTAGTCGAGCAGGTTCGACAGGATCTGGATCTGCCCAATCGGCTGAAAGTGACCACCAGTCACGCCGAAGGAAAGCACGCACTCGCCGTCGCGGGTGAGCATGGCCGGCAGGATGGTATGCATCGGACGCCTGCCGCCCGCGAGCGTATTCGGATGGTCGGGTTCGAGCACAAAGCCGAAGCCGCGATTGTGCAAGAGGACCCCGCACTCGGGGGCGACGATGCCGCTGCCGAAATCGTCGAAGATGGAGTTGATGAACGAGACTGCGGTGCGATCCTTGTCGACGACGGACAGAAACACCGTGTCCTTGTGTTCTGGCATCGCGACCGGAACGACGTCGACCAGCCGCGAGTTCTGCGATATCCGGCCGGTGAGGATGTCGGCACGGGCCGAGCTCTTCATACGCTCGACAGGTACTGGTGCGGCATCGGGATCGCCGACGAAGGCGTCCCGCTCCGCATAGCCGATGCGGGCAATCTCGGACAGCAGATGGTAGCGTTCGACCGATACCGGAGCGAAGTCCGCGATGTTATATCGGTCGAGCAGGTTTGCCATGGCAAGAACAGCAACGCCCGAGCCGTTAGGCGGGCATTCCCACAATTCGTAGCCACGATAGGATGTCGATATCGGCGTCTCGTATCGGGGCCTGAACGCGGTAAAATCTTCAAGCGTGTGAAAACCACCCAGCGAACGAAGCGTCTTCACGATGCTTTCTGCGATCCACCCTTCGTAGAATACGTCCGCTCCCTTTGCGGCGACCTCCTTGAGGGCGCAAGCGAGCGCCGGCTGCATGTGCAGCTGGCCGGGCTTCGGCGCTTCCCCGGCGGGAAGAAAGACCGAGGTCGTCGCGGCGAGACGCGACAGCTTCGGCACCTGCCTGCTCCAGTCCCGGGACAGTCGCTCGGTGACCGGATAACCGTTTTCCGCAGCCGCGATGGCCGGTGCGAGAAGACGCGCCAGATCGAACGTTCCGTGGTCCTCCGTGAGCCGCGCCCAGGAGCGTACAGCGCCCGGAACAGTAACCGTGTGGACGCTTTCGGGATCGAGCGTTCTGATTCCGGCTTCCGCGAGACTGCCGAGGCTTACCGCAGCCGGTGCAGCTCCGGACCCGTTAAGGGCAATGACCGGCTGCCCTTCCCGTTTCAACAAGACGAAGCAATCCCCGCCGACACCTGTTTGGGTCGGCTCGACGACAGCAAGCATCGCTCCCGCCGCTACGGCTGCATCTACTGCGTTGCCGCCATCGCGTAGCACATCGATCGCGGCCAATGTGGCGAGCGGGTGCGTAGTAGCGGCCATGCCGTTCCCGCCGAAGGCTTCCGACCGCCCCGGTGACTCGAAGTTTCTCATGCCTTACCCCTTCCGGAATTGGCGGGGCTTAAAAGGAAGCGAGGCCAGCATTACGCAGATCTGTAATGAGCATGGAGGACGGCGCGTGCGTGATGCACAAGGGCGGCTTTGCGTTCGCGGTCGCAAGCTGCGGGGTGAGGCCGCAGGCCCAGAACAGCGGGATCTCGTGCGGAAGCACCTCTCCCGAACCTACCTCCCTGTACCTCTTCGACAGGTCCACTCCGATCAAGCCGGGATCGCCGATATGAACGGGAGCACCATGAACGTTCGGAAAGCGCGACGTTATCTGGATGGCACGAATAGCCTCCCTGGCCGCGAACGGTCGCATCGTGACCACCAGCTTCGCACGGAAGTCACCGGCAGGCATCGTATCTACCGTCGTCTCATAGACGCCAGCCACTTCGCCACGCTCGAGATACCTGAGCGCAATTCCCGCTTCCACCAAGGCGTACTCGAACGAAAAGGAGCAACCCAAAGCGAAGGTTACCAGGTCATCCTGCCAGAGCCGGGATATGTCGGTCACTTCTTCCGCGAGTTGACCATCGCGAAAGACGTGGTACCGCGGCACATCGGTGCGGATGTCAATGTCCTCCCCCAGGGTGGGAAGACAGGGATCGCCGACATCCGACCGGGCAATCAGAGGACATGGCTGCGGATTGCGTTGGCAGTACAGAAGGAAATCTTCCGCATGGCTTCGAGGAAGAATGCAGATGTTCGCCTGCACGCGATCCGGTGCGAAGCCGGCCGTGTAGCCGACATAAGCACCGGAGCGCACCGCCTTACGGACCGAGGTGACGTCGCGCGTATCGAAATCAGGAGCCCGACTGTTCATGGCACCGCCTTGGTCGCAGGCGCCTCGACGGGCGCGTAATCCGACATCGGTCGAGCCATTGTATTGGTCGCGAGTTCGAGCGAACGTCCGCCAGTTTCACGTCCAAGCAACGCCATGGTAACGGCCTGCACGAAAAGTAGCCCGCCGATCGTGGACAGCACCGCAGCGACGCCCCAGTTGTTGAAGAGATAGACAACGCCGAAGGGAACCACAGCCGTCGTAAGCCTCGCTATTCCAACACAGACGGCGTTGCAGCGCATACGAACCGACGTCGGGAAGAGCTCGGGCAAATAGACCGCCTGGATCGTCGCGAGAAGAAAGTAGATCAACGCGAAGGTGGCGAAGCCGATGCCCACGGCCGCGACCTGAGAAGTGGCTTGGCCGAACAGCATTGTCATGACGGCTGCACCGATAGAGCCGCCGATGATCGCGACGCGTCGACCCAAACGATCGACCCAAAGCCGGGCGACGAATGCTCCCGTTGGCGCGCCGAGGGACATGAGCGCCGACTGACCGAGGGTCTGATTGATCGGGATGCCCTGCTTGAGAAGGAAAGTCGGGATCCACGAGACGAGGCCATACAGGGCTGCGAACATGATGACCTGTAAAACCGTTCCGAGGACCAGAGGCCGAATGAACGCCTTTTGCCAAATTGACTCGGGTGCAACTGCAGGCCGCCACTCCGGAGCGCCTAGTTCGCCGTGCTCTCTGCGAGCCTCGTGCTCGATAGCAGAAACGACCTGGTCCGCCTCGCTGAACCGCCCCTTGACCTCCAGCCAGCGCGGAGACTCGGGAAGCGCCTTTCGAAGCCACAAGATGACCAGTGCTCCAACGCCGGGGACAGCGAACATAACGCGCCAACCGAATACCGGGATGAGCGCCCAGCTCAGCAGGGTCGACACCAGCAGCCCCATGCTGGAAATCATCGAGAGCGTGGAAACCCAGCGCCCCCGCTGCTGCGGCGGCACGAACTCGGCAAGCGTCCCATAGCCCAGAACGATCTCGGCACCGAGGCCAACGCCGCAAAGGAACCGCAGAAAAACGACCCATTCCATGTTGGGCGCCGCCGCACCGACGAGCGAGGCCAGACCAAAGATCGCCAAATTCCACTGGAAGGTCACCCGGCGACCAAGCAAATCCGCGACGACGCCGGCCCCGACCGTTCCCAGAAACATGCCCAGGAATGTCGCGGACACGAAGTACGCATTCAGGTCGAGACTGGAGAAGCCGGTTGAGAGAAACACGCCCAGCACTGCGCCGGCTATGTAGATATCGAGGTTGTCAAAGAACATGCCGCCACCCACAAGGGCGACGATACGCTTGTGAACCTTCGAGATCGGAAGGCGGTCGAGGCGTGCCGATACCGAGCTGGCTTGCTGCATTTTCTCCCCTTCTGGATTTTGTGGTTGTTTTACTTATCGCCTTGCGACGCAGTCGATTTCGATCAGAGCGTCCCTTACGAGATCGGTGACGCCGACGCAGGTCCTCGTCGGTCGATGATCCGGGTGAAAAAACCGGGAGTAGACCTCGTTCATCTCGTCGTAATCGCGTTTGAAGTTGGTGAGAAACGCGCGGACGCTGACCACGTTTTCGATCTTCAGGCCGAGGCTCCCCAGTACCCGTTCCATGTTCTTGAGGGTCTGCTCCGTCTGCGACGCGATACCTTCAGGAAGTGGCAAGCCGGGCTCATCGAGATTTCTCGCAAACTGACCCGTCAAGAACACAAATCCATCGGCCTCGACCGCATGGCTGCTCGGCGACATCGACGGGGGTAACCCCGGCACCGTGTGGCGCGTAATCGTGCTCATCATCACCTCGTTCGGAATCTCTCAGGCCCGGATCCGGCGCAATGCCGTCCGCATCGACGACTGTCATGGAGGTGACAGTATTGCGCTCTGTCGAGAAAAGGCCTCTAAGTGGGGCCGGATCCCGTGATTTTGTTGCGCGCCATGGCACCGACACAAGAACTTCGCTTGAATGACCTTGATCCCCAGGATCTTGCGATCCTGGAGATTCTTCAGCGAAACAACACAACTCCACAGCGGACGATCGGAGAAATGGTCAACCTGTCCGCGGCTGCGGTGCAGCGACGGATCAGCCGTCTGGAAAAGCACGGCGTCATCCAGGGTAACGTCGCCATCCTGAACCCCGCGTCAGTTGGTCAACCAATTACCGTTCTGGTGGAGGTCCAGATCGAGAATGAGCGGCTTGACCTGCTGGAGGCGTCGAAGGGGAGTTTCGCCTCGGCCCCGGAAGTGCAGCAATGCTACTACGTGACGGGAGAAACAGACTTCGTGCTCGTCGTAACAGTGGGGTCCATGCAGGAATACGAACAGTTGACCAAGCGCCTGTTCTTCGAAAACCACAATATCAAGCACTTCAAAACCCTGGTCGTGATGGACCGGGTGAAGGCGTCGATGGCCTTGATCCTGCCGAAGTAAGGATCGCGAAATCTTGCCGCTATCATCCAACTCTGCGGCACAGGCAACGCATTGGCCTTCGTGCGCCGCAGCTTCCAGCCGGCAGCGGGCGAGCGCTGCGGCGACCACCTCGTCGCGGCGTACATAGCGAAGGTCAACGGGATGAAAAGTGAATTTCTGAAGCTTACAGCGAGCGACAGCAATTGAGCGGGAAGTCGCACACCGCGCACAAACCCTTCGGCGCAAGCTCTGCACATGCGATCGCAAATCCATATCCTCCAGAAAAGGGAGGATCTGCTCTCGTTCATACTTCCTCTTTGATCTTCGAGTGCACATGCCGTGCACTCGCAGCCCTATAACTTATTGAAACTCTGAACTCTCACTCCAGTCCATTGTTGAGCCTTCCGGAGCCATCTCATGCCAATTACGCCAAGGCAAACCGTCTAAGCCGCGGTTTGTCTGAAGGGTTTCTTGCCAGCCCGCAATCTCATTAGGCGCCCGATCGACTGTCCGACGCGTCAGCGTCTCGCTGTAGCCACCAGTGCAGCAAGGAGAACACTGGATCGGCCTCCAGGTGATGTTCGAACACCCCTTTAACCTCGGTTCCGATGACCACGGTCTGCCGGGGATCGCCCAGCAGATTACCCACCATGCGTACGCCACCGGCGTGTGGCAGCTCAACGAGCAGCGCGAGATATGGGGCGCACTGCTTTAGCGCCGGGTGGGATGGATGCCACACGCGTTCCCAACTGTAGATGCGGCCAGTCGGCTCGACGTCAGTCCACGTGAGATCAAAGGAATGACAATTGTGGCAAATCCATTCGGGCCCGAACTGCCAGGTGCAGCAGCGATCGCAGCGTTGCACCAGTAGGCGATTTTCACGCAAGCCCATCCAATAGGGTGTCGAGAGGCCGTCCGGCTCGCCCACTGGAATGGGCAACCCGACAGGGAGATAGTGCGTAGGTCCACTCATAACGTTGCCTCCGAACCCAGGATGAGGTTACTGGCCGGCGTCACCATCGGGCCGCCGATCACCAACGCAACATCATTTCGTCGAGCCTGGCTCGTCGACGCGCCACGCACCTGACGAACAGCTTCCAGCACCAGCTCAAAGCCGTGCATGTAGCATTCGGCAAGGTTGCCGCCACTGGTGTTGAGCGGGAGCCTCCCGGATGGAGCGATCAAATTGTCGAAAGTCAGGAAGTCGTTGGCCTTCTCGGGCCTGAAGAAGCCATGCTCCGCCAGCGCCATCACGACACCGCCGGTGAAGTTCTCGTACGCCTGGACCACGCCGACATCTGACGGCCCTACCCCGGCCATGCGGTACAGATCGGGGGCAACTGTGTCGAAGCTCGCGGTAGCGTAGAGCGGCGCGTTGTGCGCCGTCGCGGCTGCACGATGGCCCGAGCCGAAGGCCGCACCGAGTACGTAGGCCGGCTTGGACGCGAAGTCCTTGGCGCGCTCTACCGATACCAGCAGCAAGGCCGCCGCTCCGTCATTCTCCATGCAGCAATCGTAGAGATGGAATGGCTCCACGATCCAGCGCGAGGCATCGTATTTCTCCGCGTGCAGCGGCCTGCCATGCATCACGGCACGCGGGTTGGCCTGGGCATGATGATAGGAGGCGAGAGCAATCGAGCGTAGCGCCTCCTGCCGCACGCCATGCTCGTGCATGTAGCGCTGCACTCGCATGGCAAAGCGCTGCGGGGGCGCCAGCACACCATAGGGCATCAGATAGGACCGTTCGCCGGAAACGGTGTGAATCCCGGCTGCCTGTCCGAAACGGCCATATTGGCCCTGCGCCAATGAACGGAACACCACGACACAATCGGCAAGGCCTGCGACGATCGAGGCGGCCGCGTTGGCGACCGCCGCGCAGCAACCGCCGCCGCCTCCGCCCCATTGCATGGTGGCGGAGCGCAATCGATGCGTGCCCAGCGCTGCAGCCAGCCGTGACGCCTCGCTGCGATCGTCGCTGTAGGAAGAGAAGCCATCGATCTCGCGGGGATCGAGCCCGGCATCCTCGCAGGCCGCCAGGATCGCCTTCAGCGCGAGCTTGAATTCCGGATCGGGAGAAGCGCCATGACGATAATATTCGGTTTCACCGATCCCGATCACGGCCACGCGGCCCCGCAGCGTACGCTCGTCTCGCGCGCGCCCGGTCACGGCTTGGCATCCCGTTGCGAAGCCTGGCTGCCGAAGGCTCCGCCCTTGGCGAGGCGCGCGACCTCCGCCTCATCATAGCCGAGCAACTCGCGCAGCACGTTTCCGGTGTGCTGCCCAACGGTCGGTGCCGCGACGGGATCAACGATCGGCGTCCGCGAATAGCGGATCGGCAGGTTGACATTGGGCACCCACCCCACCATCTCGTGCGGGATCCGGGTGACGATCCCGCGTTCCCTCGCCTCCGGTGAGCGGATCGCCTCGCCGACGGTCCGCACCTGGCCACAGGGGACGCCAGCCGCCCGCATCCGCGACTGCCAGTGCGACCAGGGCTGCCGGCCAAAGGCATCGCCGAGAATCGCGAACAACTCCTCGCGCCTGCGGATTCGGTCAGGGCCGGTTGCATAAATCTCGGCCGCCGCGAGATCCTCGCGCTCAAGGACCTGCGCCATCAGGCGTTGGAAGATCTTGTCATTGCCGCAGTTGATATAGAACGAGCAATCGCTCGCCAGGAACACGCCCGACGGACACGTGTCCGGGCTGGTGTTGCCGCTTCGCTTCGGATCGGTGCCATTGAAGAGCGACTGCGTGGTCGCGTAGCCGGTCATCAGGACGGCATTGTCGAACAATGACACCTCGATGGCCTGGCCTTGCCCGCTGCGCTCGCGCGCCAACAACGCGCCAAGGATTGCATTGCTCGCCATCATCGCGGTGCTGATGTCCATCACCGGCGACAAGGCCCGCACCCCTTCCCGGTCGGCGTAGCCGTTCATCGACACGAAGCCGCTCTCGACCTGCGCGATCGGATCGAAGCCGAGCCGGTCCGCAAACGCCCCGTCGCGGCCATAGGCCGACACCGAGCAATAGATGATCTCGGGCTTGATCTTGCGGCAGCTCTCATAGTCGAGCCCGAGCCGCGCCATCACGCTCGCCGAAAAGTTTTCGACGAGGACGTCCGCCGTCGCGATCAGCTCACGCGCAACCTTCAGGCCCTCCGGGGACTTCAGATCGAGAGCAACGCTGCGCTTGTTGCGGTTGGTCCAGAGGAACGGCGCACCGTGCTTGAGATCGGGATGCACCGGGGGATAGCGGCGCAGATCGTCGCCGCGGCCCGGCGCCTCGATCTTGATCACCTCGGCGCCCATGTCGGCGAGTATCATGGTCGCAAACGGTCCCGCGATGAAATGCGAGAAATCGATCACCCGAATCCCCTCGAGCGCCTTTGGCGCGCCGGGAGGACGAGGCGTGTGCTCGGGGAAATCGGCTTCGAGCTGGTCCAGCATCGGGATATCCGTTGGTTTGAGAAATGTTGATCCGAGGACCGCGGCTGTCGTCAGTTGCTCTTCGGTGGCTCGACGAGCGGGCATCCACCCTGGTCGAGCGGCCGGAAGGCTTCCGGCCCGGACAACACGCCGACCTGCTCCAGCAGATCCCACTTGCTCTTCGACGCAGTCGGGCTCTTCACCTTCAGGATATACATGTTGTGAATGGCGCGGCCGTCGGCGCGCACCACGATCGGCCCGAACAAGGCGTCGTCGATCGGCGTCTCCTTCAACTTCTGGATCACGGCCGGCGCGTCATTGGTTCCTGCCGCCAACGCCGCGTTGAGATAGGCCAGCACGGACGAATAGACGCCGGCATGGAAGGCAGTCGGCGATTGCCCATGCTGCCGCTCGCCGAATCTGGCCGACCATGCGCGGCTGGCATCGTTGAGGTCCCAGTAGAACGGCTGGGTGATGATCAGCCCCTCGCCGACCGCGAGGCCGCTCGACTCAACATCGTTGGTGGTGGTCAGCAGCGCCGCGAAGGTACGCCCACTCTGCTTCAGTCCGAACTCAGCGGACTGCTTGATCAGGCTGACGGTGTCGCCGCCGGCGGTCGCGAACGCGATCACATCGGCGCCCGAGCCTTCTGCCTGTAGGATGAACGACGCGTAGTCCGCATTGTTGATCGGCACGTTGACCGATCCGAGAACGGTGCCGCCGCCGGCGCCGATCACCGCCGTCCCATCGCGCACCATCGACTTGCCGAGCGCATTGTCGGTGGCGATGAAGTACCATTTCTTGCCACCGTGACGCACGAGATAGGCGCCGATGGTGTGCGAGGCCGCCCAGGTGTCGAAGGTCCATTGAATCGTATTGGGTGAGCAGTATTTTCCGGTCAGGTCGGAAGACGCCGCACTCGACGCGATCAGCGCCGCCTTGGTGCCGCGCACGACCTCGTTGACGGCGAGCCCGACGGCCGAGTTCGGCACATCAGCGACTGCATCGACCTTCTCCTGATCGATCCAGCGGCGCGCGATTGCGGCGCCGACATCGGCCTTGTTCTGGTGATCGGCCGAGACGATCTCGACCTTGAAATCCGGATGAAGCCGCATGAAGTCCTCGGTCGCCATTTTGGCCGCCGTCACCGAACCTCCGCCGGCGTTGTCCGAATAAGGGCCGGACGCGTCGTTGAGCACACCGATCTTGAGGGAGCGCGCAGCGTCCGCCGACGCGGGCGCACTGGCGCAAGCGGCCAGGAGGGCTATTCCGACAATACGCGAAAGATACTTCATTGTTTCCACCCGTCGTATGTTGTTGTCTTAGAGATCGAGCACGAGCGTGCGGGACTTGGCGCCCGAGCAGCAGATCATGACGCTCTTGTTCGCCGCCTGCTCTTCCTCGCTCAGAAACTGGTCGCGATGATCGGGTATGCCCTCGAGCACGCGCGTCTCGCAGGTGCCACAGACCCCCTCGGTGCAGGCGTAGTTCGCGGCTATCCCGGCATCCAGCAGCGCATCGAGGATGGTCTTCCCGGCCTCGACCGCGATGGTGCGGTTGCTTCGCGTCAGCTTGACGTCGAAGCCGCCCTCGGTGGCCGGGGCTTCCCGCGCCTTGAAATATTCGACATGCACGCGATCGGCCAGACGATCGGCCGTCGCCGCCTCGAACGCCTCGAGCATCGGCAGCGGACCGCAACAATAGAGATGCGCGTGAGCCGGCGCGTTCCTGACGATCGCCGGCAGATCGAAAACCCGTCCCGATCGCTCGTCGTCGAAATCGACATGAACCCTCGATCGATACGTGCCGAGCTCGTTGAGAAATGCGGCAGCGGCGCGCGTCCTTGCGGCGTAGAACAGGTCCCAGCGGCATCCGAGCGCTTCCAGGCGCCGGATCATTGACAGCAGCGGCGTGATGCCGATGCCTCCGGCGATCAGGACCGAATACTCAGCCTCTTCCTGAAGCGCGAAGTTGTTGCGCGGCCCGGAGATCGCGATGATGTCCCCGACCCTGACAGCGTCGTGAACGAAGCTGGAGCCGCCGCGGCTCCCGGCATCCTTGTTGACCGCGATGACGTAGCGATGCCGCTCGCACTGATCGTTCACCAGCGAGTAGCTGCGGATCATGCCGTTCGGCAGATGCAGGTCGATATGGCTGCCGGCTGTGAACGGGGCCAGCTCGCTGCCCGTCCGCGCGATCAGCTCGTAGGAGTGGATCCGCTCGGCCTCATAGCCAATGCGCTTGACCAGAACCTCCCGGTTGGATGCGCTCACAGCTCGTAACCGAAATCGGCACCGAGCTTCGCCCGCATGAACGGTGCGCCGACATCGACCCAGGAATCCTCCGGCGGCAGCCGCAGCGACACCGCCCGCACCATGAACACGTCGGGGTCCAACACACCCTTCGGCTTGATCGCGTGATCGCGATAGGCGCCGAGCGCCTCCAGGATGAAGCGCCGCGTCATCGCGATGCCGGTATCGCTCGAACAGAGCGTCTCCTTGGCGCGATCGAAAATCGGCGAGACGCCGCTCTGGCACGCACCGTCCTGCACCCAGAGTCCCGGCAGGCCCGAGAACCAGGTGGTCCGCTGAGCCTCGTAGTCGAACTGGAAGCCGTTCTGCGGGTTGTATCTGGTCCAGTAGCCGGCATACGGCACCGTCACCGGGTGCTGCACGAGCGCGTGGCGGCTGGCGTGGCCGCTCTCGCGGCCCTTGTGTCCTTCTGCAAAGACCTGCCGCGTCTTCTCCAGCAGCGGCTCCGACGGATGATAGGAGAACATGATACAGAGCGTGTTCTCGTCATCGATGGGCACCCAGGCATGCCCGCTCAGATCCGGGAACGGAGACAGCGGGGGCACCAGCGTATAGAACGGCAGAAGGAACTGGTTGACCCGCCAATACAACGTGTTGGAATCGTAATTCCGCCGCGCGGCGATGCTCATGCCGAAATCCTGCTTGATGCATTCGAAGGTCGGGCGCAGGTCGCGCTTCTGGATCCAGGCGCTCGTCGTGCCCTGCGCATCCAGCCGTCCATGAAGCAGCGGCGCGTGCGCCGAATCGATCTCGCCCTCGACCGCCTGCAGCCAATTGCACTCCTGGACGCGAACCGAGATGTGCACCTGCTCGGCCGGCACGAGATTCCATTCGAGGTTCGGCAACGGCGGAAGCTCGGCCTGGTCCGGACCCATATAGGTCCAGATCATCCCGTTGCGCTCCTTGCAGGGATAGGCCTTGATCCGCACCCGCTCCTTGAGGCGGCTGCGCACCGGCTCTGCCGGCATGTCAGTCACGGCACCGGTGACGTCGAATTTCCAGCCGTGATAGACGCAGCGCAGCCCGCAATCCTCGTTTCTTGCGAAGATCAGCGGTGCGCCGCGATGCGGGCAGGCCTGGTCGACCAGTCCGACGCGGCCCTCGGTGTCGCGGAAGGCGACCAGATCCTCGCCCAGCAGCCGGATGCGCTTCGGTTGCCCGTCCTTGCTGAGATCCGCCGACGGCAGAAATGGAATCCAGTAAAGGCGAAAGAGGTCGCCGAGCGGCGTGCCCTTGCCGACCCTCACCAGGCGTTCATTGTCTTCGCGCGAGAGCATGGGTTTGCCTCCTTCAATTGCGTGTGGCCGGGCCCGTCGCGCCGCCGAGAAGCGTGGCGACACGGTCAGACAGTCCAAGATCCTGAGCGGTCCAAAGCGGATCGGATGCGGTGAGCGGCTTGCGTGGGATCGGAGGCTGCTTGCCCTCCTCCACCAGGCGGACGATCAATTCGATGCGGCGCCGCTCGAGCTCGCGCAGAGCCTCCTCGACGACGGAGGCTTCCGCCGTGCACCCCGGCAGCTCCGGATAGGCAAGTCGAACCCGCCACTGCCCCGGCTCGGTTTCGACCGCCTCGGCCTCAAGCAGATAGGGGATCGACAGCAGCTCACGCAGGTCCAAGTTCAACCTCCCTGAACGATGTCTACGCATCGCGTTTGATACGTATACGTACTACATAGCCGGAGGGCTGGCAAGAGCCGAGGGCGCGATCCATCGCGCGCGGAACAGACTTGGACCGCGGTTTGCCACAGGGTTGAGGACGTCAGGCCAAGCTGCTAACGGCTAAGGCGAATTCGAAACATCGCAGCTGGGATTCAACGACGGCATGGCAGCCGACACGGGTATGAAGACGAACTTGGCCACAGACATCGCGCGCGACTGGCAACTCGAAGGCGGCGTCGGATTTCTGCTGCGGCTGCTGGAGGCCCGCTACGACGGCCTCTACCAAAGCATGACGCGCCAGAGCGATATCACGCCGCGGCAGTTCGGCGTGCTGATGGCGCTGTATCAGTTGGGGCCCCTCACCCCCTCCGTGCTGGCGGAGCGGATCAGTTGCGACCGCAACACGCTGAGCGAAATGCTCAAGCGCATGGTCGCGCGCCGGCTGGTCTCAAAGAAGGACAATCCGGACGACCGCCGCTCGCTCCAGGTGCAGATCACCGCCAAGGGAGAGGAAGCGCTTCTGGCCGTCATTCCGGCCGCCGCTGAGCTGCAAAACATCATGCTGGCTCCGCTGCGCAAGGAAGACCGCGCGCATTTCCTGAAATGTCTACTTGCGATCGCGAAGGCTCCGCCGCCAGACGCTCCGGCCGATACCTGAGGTCGCCGACGCGCGGCCCTCCGAGGCCGGCGCCTTTCCAAATGTGCCGGCGGCAGCAAGTGCAGCGATTGCGTCGGGCGACAATTCCAGGATCCGCGACAACACATCATCCCGCTGCGCGCCGATCCCGGGAACGCGGCTTCCTATCGGCGTATCGGCCCCGGACATCTGCCATGGCGCATTGACGCCGACGAAGTCGCCGGCGCCATCCGAGACCGTCCCGAACACACCGCGCTGGCGCAAATGGTCATCGGTCAGCGCCGCGCCCGGCGTCCGGTAATCGGCGCAAGGAACGCCGGCGCGATCCAGCGCCGCGATGCATTCAGCGACAGTGTGGCGCTCCGTCCATTTCTCGATCACCTGCATCATGGCGGTCCAATTGGCGCCGCGCGCCGGAATGGTCGAAAAGCGGGGGTCGTTCACCAGCTCTTCCTGCCCAGTCACCTCGCACAGCGCCGCGAAATTACGCGGCGTGACCGGGGCGATCAGGATATCGCCGTCGCGCGTGCGGACCGGCCCATAGGTCGGGCGCGGCGCACGGATCGGGAATTGCGCTTCCTGAAGTTCATAGACCAGCAGATTCAGCATGCAGTCCATCAAGGCTACATCGACGCGCTGTCCTTTCCCGGTGCGCGTACGCTGGACCATCGCGGTCTGGATCGCGGAATAGCCGAAGATACCGCCGAGGATATCGGCCACAAAAATAGCGCCCGGCGCGGGACGCTCCCGGTCGCCGGCATAGCGCATCAGGGAGTGATCGAATCCACTCTCGGCATGCACGATCATCGCATAAGCCGCGCGCTCGGCGGCTGGGCCTGACTGGCCATAACCCGAGATCGAGCAATAGATGAGGCGCGGGTTGATCTCGCGAAGCGTCTCGTAGCCAAGGCCGAGGCGGTCCATCACGCCAGGGCGGAAATTCTCGACGAGAATGTCCGCCTCCGCGACCATGCGATGTACGAGCCTGATGGCGTCGGCATTCTTCAGGTCCAGCGCCAGGCTACGCTTTCCGGCATTGAGCTGGCCGAAATAGGTGCTGTGGCCTTCGCGCAGCGGCGTTCGCAACCGCATATCGTCGCCTTCCGGAGGCTCGATCTTGATGACCTCGGCGCCGACGTCGGCGAGCAGCCGCGCGCAATAGGGCCCCGCCACCATGATCGAGAAATCGAGCACGCGCACGCCGGCGAGCGGCGCCCTGTCGCCATCCTTCTGCATCCGATCTCTCCTATCTCGGCATCCCGAGCGCGCGTTGCGCGATCAGACTGCGCTGAATCTCATTTGTCCCGATGCTGATGACCCACATCAGCGAATGCCGCAGGTTTTGCTCGAAGCGGCCGTTGTCGATCGCGCCCGGCATCTGCTCGGACAGCGCGGCGCGCATGCCAAGGATGTCGAGCGCAGCCTCGCCAAAGCGCTCCATCAGCTCACCGGAAAACACCTTGCTGATCGCGCCATATTCCGGCGGCGTCATGCCGTCGGCGGCAAGTTCGGCGCAATGCATCATCAAGAGCCGGCCGATCTCGATCTCTGACGCCAGGGTCGCCATCCTGTCGCGGATCATTGGATCATCAGCGAGAGACCGATCACCTTGCTTCGCCATTACATGCAAACGCAGCTGCTCGAAGGCGTGCGCGACCTTCAGGACGATCCCGCCACCGACCAGCCCGCGCTCGAAGGCCAGCGCGCCGGTCAACACTTTCCAACCGCCATTGACCCCGCCAACCAGGTTCTCGGAGGGGATGCGGACATTATCGTAGAAGATGTTGGCAAACGTGCCATCATACATGGTAGCAGACGGACGGACCGTGATGCCCGGCGAATCCATCGGCACGATGAACATGCTGATGCCCGCGTGCGGCGGCTTCGTGTCCTTGTCGGTCCGCGCGGCGAGGAACATGTATTTGCCCCACCAGGTGGTGGTCCAGATCTTCTGGCCGTTGATCACCCAGTGATCGCCGTCCCTGGCCGCACTGGTGCGCAGCGCCGCAAGGTCCGACCCTGCCTGCGGCTCGCTGTAGCCCATACCGTGCATCGCTTCGCCACGCAGGATTTCCGGAAGGTATTTCTGCTGCTGCGCTGCCGTGCCAAACATCATCAGCGCATTGGCCTGGATCGCCGCGCCGATTCGCGGCGCCTCGCCCCGCTCCATCGTCTCCATGAAGGCGATCTGCTCCAGCGGCGATCGCGCCTGGCCGCCGAATTGCTTTGGCCATCCAAGGCCGATCCATCCGGTCTCACCGATGTCGCGGGCGAAGCCGGCATCGAACTCACGCTTGGCGAACGGCCTTACGTCGAACGCTTGCTTCGTATCTCCAGTCCAGTTTTGCTCGAGCCAGAACCGGATCTGATCACGAAACGCATTCCCAGCCGACCCGAGGTCATATTGCGGCAGCCCGACGCCGCCCGCATCCAGCAGCCGCGCTGCCAGCCCGCTCTTGGCATCCGAGGCGCCGCCGAGCGCAACCGTATCGAGATGCACGCGCTTGAAGTGGATTGGCGCCTCGTGCTCTTCGGCATAGCCGATGGCACCGAACGTATGCTGGATCTCCAGCGACACCTGCCGCAGCGCATGACCGGAGAACGCCGATGCGCAATCGGCGAAGTAGCGCCAGCCGCCCTCGCCGCCATCATGCAGTCTGGCGGCATGATCGAGGATCAACCTGACGCCTTCTAGCGCGATCAGGCAGTCGGCCAGCTTGTGCTGGATGGCCTGGAACCTGCCGATCGGCTGCCCGAACTGATGCCGCTCCTTGGCGTAATCCACGGCGAGCTCAAAGGCACGCCGCGCCGCGCCGTGAGCGCGCGCGGTCAACATCGCTCTGCCCTTGATGCGGAGATGGTCGAGATCGACCGTACCTGCGGGAATGCGCGTGAGCGGCGCTTCGTTCAGCCGGACCTCATAGAGCCCCCACGCTCCCATCGCACGAGTTGCGACGCACTCGACACCGGGACCATCAAGATTGATCAGCGCAAGTTGGGCCCGGTCTAGAACAACCAAGAGATGCGTCGCGCCTCCGGCAGCCTCGACAAAACGAAGCGTGCCCTTTGCCTTGAGGTCCGCGACCTCAACCGCTCCTGTGCCGGCGTCCGGATCCAGCGCGCCGAATGAGAAGGCAACGGTCGCCTTCGCGGACTGCAGCCGATCCAGCAGATCCACTGCGACATCGACCTGCGATCCGGAGATCGCAAGATTGGCGAGCGCCGCAGACCACATCGGCGCCGGACAGCCGGCCCGGCCGAGCTCCGCCATGACGATGAGGATTTCGGCGAGCCCGCCTTCGCCGCTCTCCGCACCAAGCGCGGCGACGCCCAGCCCAACGAGCTTGCGCCAGATCGCCGACACCTCTTCCGGCGAGGACGGCGCGGCTAAACCGAGTGGACGCCAATGCTCGTTCAGGAAACCGCGCAAGGAATCGCGCAGCACTCCTGCGACATCGTCATTCGACGCTTCGATCGCCGCCATGGTGAAGCCCCGCGCTATGCCTGGCCGAACCTGGGCTTCCGCTTCTCCTTGAACGACATAGTCGCTTCCTTGTGGTCGGCAGTCTCGAACGTCACCTGCTCCAGCGCCATCGACGCCTCCAGCAGCATGTTGACCCGCTCCTTGACGATCTGGTTGATCGACAGCTTGGTCCAGCGAATGGCCCAGGTCGGACCGTTCGCGAGCTCGACCGCGATCGCGCGGGCCTTGGCCAACACCTCCGCTCGCGGCGCGACATGATTGACCAGCCCGATTCGCTCCGCCTCATTTCCCTTCAGGAGCGTGCCGCGGATCAGGAATTCCTTGGCCTTGTTGATGCCGATCAGCAGCGGCCAGATCACGGTGCCGCCGTCGCCCGCGACCAGGCCGACGCGCGAGACATGGGTGTCGCCGATCCGCGCGTCTTCCGCCATCACCGTGATGTCGCAAAGCAGCGCATGGGTAGCTGCAAGGCCGATGGCGTCGCCATTGATCGCCGCGATCATGGGCTTGTCGAGCTCGAGCTGGCGGGTGACTCCGCGGCGGCTGATCATGGGATCATGTACCTCGCCCTCTTCGAGCACATCGCCGCCAGGCCGCTCGGACATCGCCTTGACGTCGCCACCAACGCTGAAGAAGTCGCCGGCGCCGGTCAGCACCACAGCATTAACGGCATGATCGTCGGCGAGGTCGTCCCAGATCGTGCGCAACTCCCGGATCAGCTTCTGATTGATGGCATTGCGCGCCTGCGGGCGGTTCAAGGTCACGGTCGCGACCTTGTCCGCGACCTCGACCGTCAGGCATTCATACTTGGCGTAATTGGACACGTTTGCCTCCATTGTTTCGCTGTTTGAGTTGTTGATTATTGGCAACTCAGGCGCGCGCGCTAGCGGCGCATCCCGGGCTGCACATCCGCCAATGCGACGTGAAGCGACATGGCGCCCGGATCCTGCTCGAGCATGCGTTGCACGGATTCCAGATGCGATCGCAGCAATCGGCTTGCCAGATCGACGTTCCGTTCGCTGAGCGCCGCCAGGAATTGCCGCCGCTTTTCCGCCAGCCGCGCCATCGCGACCCCGCTCGAGGCGACCTTGGCGTAGACGAAGCGCATGTGGATCTCGGTCACCGAGTCTACGATCATCGCAATCACTTTGTTGCCGGTCGAGGCCGCCAGCAGCTTGTAGAACTCGCGCGAACATTCGACCCGGTCGAGCAGCCGGCCCTCCTTCGTCGCAAGCTCCGTCCGCTCGATATTGGCTTCCAATGCATCGAGATCGGCCCGGCGGGCATTGGCACAAGCCAGCTGCACCACGAGGTCGAGGACGTGGACCCGCGCCTCCGACAATTCCCGCACCGAAATCGTGCCGAGGCTCAGCATGTCGCGCATGACCTCGTTCATGCGGCGGGTGTCGCCCTGCTGGATGAAGGCGCCGCCCTTGACGCCCTTCTGCAGCCGGAGCACGCCGGCCATTTCGAGGCTGCGCAGCGCTTCCCGCAGCACGTTGCGGCTGACCCCGAGCTGTTGAGCAAGTTCGCGCTCGGCCGGCAGCTTGTCGCCGGGCTTCAGCACGCCGAGCGCCAGTTGCTCGCGAATGCGCTCGCAGATCTCCTCGAATGTCCGTCTGGTGTGAATTGGCTTGAATGTCGGCGCGGCCGGGGGGCCGACCGCACGATGATCGGAGACCCGCTCCCGGCGGCTCGGCGAGGCGGCACGGGAGCGCTGCGGCGCGCGAGGGCTTGACTTGGTGCTCATGCGGTGGATTATTAAATGGATCACCCATTCAATGGAAGCCCCTTTTTTGGGCTTGCCGCAAAGAAAACAAACCGGGAGTTCGTATGAGTTTTTCCGAGGAGCAGGTCGCGTTCCGCGACAACGTGCGCAGGATGGTCGCGAGGCACGTGGCGCCGATCGCCGCCGAGATCGACGAAACCGACCGCTTCCCGCTCGAGCTGGTCAAGCTGTTCGGCGAAATGGGGCTGATGCAGCTCTGGGTGCCGGAACGCTATGGCGGCCCGAACGGCAACCTGACCATGGCCTGCATCGCGCGCGAAGAGATCTCGAAGGTCTCGCCCGCCTGCGCGTCGATCGCGGCACTCAACACCATGTTCATCATGCCGCTAATGCATTTCGGCTCGGAGGAGCAGCGCAAGAAATATCTGCCGATCATCGCCGAGGGCGGCGTGGTCACGGCGATCGCAATCTCGGAGCCGCAGGCCGGCTCAGATGTCGCCGCGCTGAATACCCGCGCCCGCAAGGACGGAGAAAGCTATGTGCTGAATGGCCGCAAGCAGTGGTGCAGCTATGGAGTCGTCGCCGACTACATCGTGGTCATGGCGCGAACCAGTGACGGCGCCGGTGCGGACGGCATCAGCGCCTTCATCGTCGAGCCGAAGAAAATGCCGGGCATCACGTTCGGGCGCCACGAGCGCAAGATGGGCTTTCGCGGCGCGCCCAACACGCCGATCTTCTTCGACAATGTCCGGGTCCCCGCCGAGAACCTTGTCGGTGAGGAAGGCAGGGGTTTTCGCGCGTCGATGCGCGCGCTCGACCTCAACCGGCCGACCATCGGCGCGCAATCCGTTGGCCTCGCCCAAGGCGCACTGGATGCCTGCGTCGCTTACGCCAAGGAGCGCAAGCAATTCAAAAAGCCGATCGCCGAATTCCAGGGCGTGCAGTTCATGCTCGCCGACATGGCCATGCAGATCGAGGCGGCCCGCGCACTGGTCTACGAATGTGCCCGCGCCGGCGATGCCGGCGACTGGAAGCGGCTCAACGTGCTTGCCAGCATGGCCAAATGCGTCGGCAGCGACATGGCGATGAAGGTGACGACCGACGCGGTCCAGATCTTCGGCGGCTATGGCTACACGATGGACTATCCGGTCGAACGCATGATGCGCGATGCCAAGCTGACCCAGATTTTCGAAGGCACCAACCAGATCCAGCGCGTGGTGATCGCCCGCGAGCTGCTGCGATAGTGCAGATCGATTTCAAGAAGATACAATTACCGGGAGGAACGACCTTGAACCGTATCATGAACCGGGCGCTGATAGCCGGCGCGCTGTCAGCACTTCTGGCGGTACCTGCCTATGCTCAGAAAGCCTACGGTCCCGGTGCCAGCGATACCGAGATCAAGCTCGGCCAATCGACGCCGCTGAGTGGCCCCGCATCCGCGTTCGGCGCGGGCGCCGGGCGGGCGGTGGTCGGCTACTTTGAGATGCTGAACGCCAAAGGCGGCATCAACGGTCGCAAGATCAACTTCACGCAGCTCGACAATGCCTACAGCGCGCCGAAAGCGGTCGAACAGTCACGCAAGCTGATCGAGGACATCGGCATATTGGCCGAGGTCGGCACGATCGGTACCGCGCCCAACGTCGCGATCCAGAAGTACCTGAACGCCAAGCAGGTGCCGCAACTCTTCATCACCGCCGGCGGACGCCGCTTCAACGATCCCAAGGCATTTCCCTGGACTATCCCGCTCTATCCCGACTTCGAAACCGAAGGCCGCGTCATCGCCAAGTACATCCTGACGGCAAAGCCGGACGCCAGGATCGGCATCCTCTATCAGAATGACGACTATGGCAAGGACTACCTCAAGGGTCTCCGCGCCGGCCTCGGTCCGAAGGCCGAGTTGATCGTTGCCCAGGCTTCCTACGAGCTCGCCGATCCGACGATCGACTCGCAGATCGTCCAGCTGAAGGCCGCCGGTGTCGACACCCTGATCGAGCAGTCGTCGTCGAAGGCAGCCGCGCAATCGATCCGCAAGGTTTACGAGCTCGGCTGGAAGCCGCTGCACGTGATCGGCGGCTCGACCGCATCGGTCGAAACTATCCTGAAGCCCGCAGGCCTCGAAGCATCGAAAAGGCTGGTCACAACGCAATTCCTCAAGCAACCGGGCGACCCAGCCTGGGCCAATGATGAGGAAGTCAAGGCCTACAAGGAGTTCTTGAAGGCGTATGCACCTTCAGCCAATCCGGACGATTATTCTGTGCTCGTTGCCTATATGAACGTGCACGCCGTGGAGCTGGCTCTGCGCAAATGCGGCGACGACCTGACCCGCGAGAACCTCATGAAGCAGGCGACCTCGCTCAATGGCGAGCGATTGCCGATGATGCTCCCAGGCGTCGCGATCAGCACCCGGCCCGGAGACTACACGCCCTTCAGAACTCTGCGGATTGCGACATTTGACGGAGAAAGCTGGTCCTTGACCGGCGCCCCTCTATCGGCCGACTAGACCACACTGTCGGCGAGAGCCACCAAGGCTCTCGCTAGGTCAGGACAACAGCCGGGCCCGGTTAGAGCTGCCCGAGCAGCCATGTTCCATCACCGGAAGGCACTGGTGGTGGTGGGGGGCCAGCGAGTCTGCACAGAGCGTTATCTCTGGAACCTCAGCGGCGGCGCCAATGCGTCACCGGGCCGGACGTCAGGGTCGGGCCCAAAACCCTGTCGGAGTGAGGCACGCAGCAAAAAGTGTGATGGCCATTGATTGCCGGCTCCAGATCCCACTCGAAAAGAGCATAAGCCCTTTTCCAGGTGGGAAATCAGGCGCGGGACTAGGTGGCGACGGGAACCCCGTAGAACTTAGCTGGGTTAGACACCAGTATCTTGTGCTGCTGCTGAACATCAGCGGTATACTTGGCGAGCCCATCGAGGATCTCGCCGACATCCGGGACAGTGGCAGCGTCGTAGAGACCGACATGGGGCCAGTCACTTCCCCACACCATCCGATCGGGCGCGGCATCGATCAATGCTTCGGCAAACGGAACGACGTCGCGGAACGGATAGGATTGCGCCGAAAGTCTGAAGCCGCCGGACAGCTTCACGTAGCAGCTTGAGTTTCGGACAATGCGGAGCACCGCCTGGAATTCGGGGCTGTTAAGGCCGTTTGCCGCGGCGCACCACCCCATGTGATCGATGATGAAGGGTGCCCGCAGTCGAAGCAGTCGATCGACGATTTCGGGATAAGTCTCGCCGCGGGTCGCGACCTGAACGTGCCAGCCAACTTCCGCGCAGCGGTCCGCCAGGACTTCGAGATTCTGCAGGCCGACACCGCCACCGACGATATCGAGAACGCGGATACCGCGCACGCCGGCATCCTTGAGCTCGGCGATCTCTTTGTCGGAGATATCGGGGTCGATCACGGCGACCCCACACAGCCTGTCGGGGTATTCGCGCAATGCCTTGACGAGCAGCCGGTTATCGGTTCCGTGCACCGACACCTGCACGACGACACCATACTGCATGCCGACCCTGTCGAGCATCGCGACGAAATCGGCAGGCGATGCCGGCGGTGGATTGAAGTGTCTGCCTGATACGAAAGGATAGTCGACTGCGGGACCGATAACGTGGGCATGCGTCTCCCACGCGCCAGCCGGAACCTTGATCCTCTCCGGAGTTGAAGCCAGTCGCGGAGGGAGACAGTCCTTAATGACACCGTCGAAATGAAGCATCGTCACTGCACCTTTGAATCGAGAATGAAATCGACGGCCGCGCCCGTTGCGACGGCCTTCACTTCATCCAGAAACGCATCGTTGAGTGGAATGCCGGTCTTCAGCCGCTCCGCTCTGCGCGCGAATTCCGGCTCACCGGCGACGATCACTGGGCTGCCCGGATCGACGGCAGGCGTCGCGCGAAGGTGATCTAGGATGTCGCTGACGTCGTCCTCGAATGACCCGCCGGCGCGGAAGAAATCCGGATCCAGCGCAAGGAAGAAATGACCGATATTGTCGGGCGTGCCCGGCTTCGCACCCCGGCTGCGAAACGGCGAGAACGAGCCGCCCGCCAGCGTGCTGCCGAGCAATTGCGCCATCACGGCAAGACCGTAGCCCTTATGGGTGCCGGTTTCGCGGGTGCCGCCCATCGGCATCAATCCGCCGACGTCGCTCTCCATGCAGGTCCGGAAGCCTTCCGTGGGGTCGGTGACCGGCTTTCCGGAGCCGTCGACCACCCAGCCGACCGGAAGCGGCGTCTGATGATATGCGTAGACCTTGACCTTGTTGGCGGCGACCGCGGAGGTCGACATGTCTAGAAGAAACGGATCCCCCCTGCTCGCCGGCGCCGCGAATGCAATCGGATTGGTGCCGAGCACGGGCGTCGTGCCGCCGGTCGGGAGCACTGCAACGGTACGAGCCGACGACGTGACAAGTGCGATGACACCCTGGCGCGCCGCCATCTCGGCATAGAGCCCGGTCGCTCCAAAGTGATGCGAATTGACGACCGAGACGGCACCGATGCCAATCGCCTTGCACTTGGTGACCGCGAGGTTCATCGCCTCGACCGCGACGGGATGGCCGAGGCCCGCATCGCCGTCCATGAGAGCCGTGGCGGCATTCTCCTTCACGATCCGCGGCTGCGGCGTCATGTTGAGTCCGCCGGCGCGCCGCATCTTGTCATAGAGAGGGAGCATGGACGCGCCGTGAGATTCGATGCCGCGCAGATCGGTTTCGACCAATAGATCCGCGATCACGTTGACCTTGTCCGGCGTCATCCCCCATGCCGACAACACAAGTTCGATCTGCCTCTTCAAAAGCGCAGGCGTGACGTAGACCAGCCGCTCCTTCGCATCCATGTCCTCCGAATCCATCGGCGAATGTCCTTCAGCTCTTGTTCTTATGTGTGCTGGCTCGTTCGGCGGCCAGAAGCCATTGCAGGGCCGCTGGAGCATCCAGCCCCGGCATCGCCCCACCCTGCCGGACCAGGTCCGTTGTGTGGCGATAGCGATCGATGGTCGCGCGGGTGGTCAGGCTCCTGAGCCCGAGCGACTTCAACTGCGTTTCCGCCAGCTCCATCTCCACCAGCCGCCGGCCGGCGTGGGGAGGATGCGTCCTCAGATACATGTCGATGTGGTCGCGCAATGGACGCTGATCGAAATCGCCGAGCAGTTCGATCAGGTCCTGACGCAAGCCGAGTGCCTCCGCGGCCAGCATCGACTCCACGACCAGCGCATCGAGGCCTTTGGCAAACAGGCTCCGGAGCAGCTTCAGGCTCGATGCATCGCCAACCGCGGAGCCGTCGCGGGCCGATACGGAAAAGCCGAGCGCATTCATCGCCTCCGCGAAGTCCGTTGCCTTCTCCCCTGACGCCAGCAAGGGCGTCCGGATGCCGTGCAGGCTGACGGCGCCCATGATCGCCACATCGACGAACCGCGCACGGTTCGCACCGAGCATTTCGGCGGCCGCAATCACCTGTGGCGGATCGGCGGCGGTCAGGTCGGCAAGGATCGCCTGCTCCCGTAGTACCGGTGCGATTGTTTTGACCACGTCGCGCAGCCCATCGCCGGTGATCGTCAGCAGCACGACGTCGGCCGTGCTCGCCGCGCGCGCGACATCCTCGTCGACGTCGATGCCGAGCTTCTTCGCCGAGGCCGTCGCGCGCGGCGATGCACGCGAGGCAACCTTCAGCTCGACACCGCGATCGAGCAATGCGCTCGCAAAGCTGGTGCCGACCTCACCGAGACCGACCAGTGCAATCGAGGGTGTGCCGGTCATCGTGACGCTTTGACGAGCGGGCATTCGCTTTCATTCAGCGGCCGGAACGCCTGGCCACCGGGGATCGTATCGATAGTCCGGAAGTAATCCCACGGCTCCTTCGATTCCTTTGGCGACTTGACCTGGAAGATCTGCACCGGATGCGTCATACGCCCGTCGGCGCGGACCACGCCATCGCCAAGCAGCGGGTCCTTGACCGGGACCGATTTCAGATATTCGACCACCTTGCGGCCATCGGTGCTGCCGACTTTCTCGACGGCCCCGAGATAGGCCAGCACCGAGGAGTAAACGCCGCCCTGGAGCGCATCGGGGTGAATCCCCTTGTTGCGCTTGGCGAGCTCGGTCGCGAAGGCTCGCGTCGTCTCGTCCTTGGTCCAGTTCATGCTGCCGGCGGCGAGCAGACCCTGCGTAGCGTCAAGGCCCGCCGCGTGTACGACGGCAAGATTGAACTGCGGCGCGACAATCTTGTACTTGTCCGACGTGATCCCGAACTCGCGTGCCTGCTTGATCGCGTTCGAGAGATCGGCTCCGCCGCTGGCCAGCACGATGACGTCCGCACCGGACGACTGCGCCGTAAGAAGATAGGAGCTGAAGTCCGACGTGTTGAGCGGATGACGCACGGAGCCCAGCACGGTACCACCAGCTGCCTTGACGAACTTCGTGACGTTCTCCTCAAGGCTGTGCCCGAACGCATAGTCGACCGTGACGAAGAACCACTTCTTTCCGCCCTGATGCATCACACTCTTGACCAGCGCATTGGCGTTTCCATAGGAGTCCCAGGTCCAGTGGATCGTGTTGGGCGAGCACTTGGAGCCGGTCAGGTCGGTCGCGCCGACGCCAGACGGAACCATCACCCGGTCGAATTCCTTCGTGATCTCGACGGCGCCGAGTGCGACGGCCGAGTTGGCGAAGTCGAACACCGCATCGACGTCGTCGACCTGATACCAGCGACGCAGGATACCAAGGCCGACGTCGGCCTTGTTCTGGTGATCGGCAAACACGAGCTCGACCGGACGGCCGTTGACCTTGCCGCCAAACTTCTCGATCGCCATCTTGGCTGCCTCGACCGATCCATTTCCGGTCAGATCGGAGAACACCCCGGTCATGTCGGTCAGGACACCGATCTTCACCGTCCCCGATTTGTCTCCGGCCCAGGCACCGGTCGCCAGACAGCAAGCCAGTACACCAAGTACCCTCGCAAGCCCTTTCATTTCAAATTCCTCCCGTTTTCATTATTGGTGAGATCGGTGACCCGATCATCGATGTATTGGAGTTCGCGACGCAGAATCTTCTCTGTCTGGGTGCGCGGTATCGCGAGAACTCGCTCGACGAACCGAGGCAGCATGTATGTCGGCACCTGATCGGCAAGCCGCCCGCGCACGTCGCGCAGATCGAAATCGCAGTCCGTCACGACTACCGCCTTGACCTCTTCGCCCATGATCGGATCCGCAACGCCTACGATCGCGCAATCCCGGACCCCGGGCAGCTTCAGCAGACGGCCCTCGAGCTCCTGCGGCGAGATCATCTCTCCACCACGCCGAATGAGCTCTTTCGTGCGTCCATGAAAATATAGATATCCGTCGGAATCGAAGCTGCCGACATCGCCGGTGTGAAACCAGAAGTTCCGGCTCGCCTTCGCTAACTCGTCCGGCTTGTTGTAGTAACCGAGCAGGATTCGGTTCGGTTCGAGCGGCCGAACCACTATCTCGCCGCGCTCGCCGGTCGGGAGCGGGTTGTCATCCGGGTCGACGATCTGGACCTGCATGTCCGGCCGCACCCGGCCGTTGGCGCCGAGCTTGTGGTCCCCAGCCGTACTTCCGGATACCCAACCTCCGACCTCGGTCATGCCGTAGAGTTCGTGCACCTTGAAACCGAAGCGGTCCTCGATGGTGCGCGCGAGTTCGGCTGTCGTACCGCCTCCGATCGTAAAGCGCATCATGTGGTCGCGCATCGGTACGGAATAGCGTGCCGCCAGGATCGCGAGTACCGTGCCGACGAACGTGCAACCGGTCGCCTGCACGGCCTTCGCGTCCTCGAAGAACGAAGTCGCCGAAAACCGCCGCCGCAGGCCAAGCGATGCGCCCACCGTCAACGCCGACATAACCGCATAGGTCTGTGGATTCGTGTGATATAGCGGCAGATAGACGAAGATGCGGTCCTCCGCGGTCAGTTCGAGGATGCGGGCCGACTGCACTCCGGTCGCCGCGTAACCGCCATGCGCACATATCACGCCCTTCGGACGCCCGGTCGTTCCCGACGTATACAGGATCGTGCAGGCATCATGCGGCGCGATGTCGGCGACCTCGCTCTCGGGAAGAGCGGCAAGCTCCAGAAGAAACTTTTCGTCGTCGATCGCGACAACGGGAAGCTCGACCCGGCCGTCACGAAGATCACCGCGCCTCGAGACCAGCCAATCCTCATCGGCCATGATCAGCCTGGAATCGGATTGCGCCACCAGATAGTCGATGCTGTCGCCCTTCAACTGGTCGTTCAGGCACACGGCAACGGCACCGGCCGCATTGATACCGAACCACGCGACCAGGAACGCGGCGGAGTTCCCCGAGATAAGAGCAACATGGTCGCCCTTTCCGATGCTGCGCCCTTGCAGCAGTCGCGCGCATCTGAGCGATAGCGAATGGATTTCCGCAAACGAATACGATCGCTCCGCAGTGACCACAAACGGCTTTTGTGGCGTGACTGATGCCCAGTGTGACAGGCGTTCCAGGATCATAGCTCGGCCGCGTAGTTGACGACACGCTTGGCCAAGGCGTTCTTTAGCACTTCGGAGGAGCCGCCGCCTATCTCATAGGTCTTGGCATCGCGCATGAAGCGACCGAACGGCGCGTTCACCATCGTGCCGTAGGCGCCACAGATCTGGACGCAGCGCGCCGCGACCTCGGTTGCTACCTCCGAAGCGAACAGCTTCGCGGCACTGGCCCGACGGATGACGTCGTCATGGTTGTCCAGCGCCCGCGCCGCCTCGTAAACCAACAGGCGCGCGGCATCGATCTTCGCCAGCATGTCTGCGAAGTACCATTGGATACCCTGAAAATTGACAACCTTCTGGTCGAACGCGGTGCGATCGCGCGCGAACACAAGGGCTGCGTCAAACGCGGCCCTTGCAATACCGACCGAAATGCCCGCGGCAAGTGTGCGCGAATAGTCGAGCGTCGTCACCGCCTGCCGGACGCCTTTGCCCTCCTGCCCGACCAGGTGATCCAGCGGAAGCCGCACGTCCTGCAGCCGAACGTTGACATGCGGGCCGTTGCGCAGGCCGAAGGTTGCGGAGTTCTCTCCGACATATGTAGAGACCCCGGCGCATTCGCGGGGGACGACAAAGACTGATACACCGATATCTGTCTGTGCAAGGATCACAAACACTTCGGCGCGGGAGCCGGACGTGATAAACGACTTCTCGCCGTTCAGAACCCAGGCGTCGCCGTCCTTGTGCGCCTTGGTATCGAGCCTGCGAATATCGCTGCCATGCGAGGCTTCAGTCAGGGCGTAGGAAGCGATCAGCCCCTCCGCGAATTGCGGCAGATAGCGCTGTTTGAGGCTCTCCGAGCCGAACGTGTTTAGCATCGTCTGCGCCTGGAAGATCGTGATCAGACAGATCGCGACGGCGGCGCTTCCGTAGCCGATCTCCTCGCAGGCGGCTACGCTATGGGCATAGCCCAGCTCGCGGCCGCCGAATTTCTTTGGCAGCGAGATCGCGTTGCAGCCAAGCTTTGCAAGATCGCGAACGATCTCGGCTGGGTACAGGTCCTTGGCGTCGATCTCATTGGCCAGCGGCACGATGCGCTGCTTCACGAACCGCCGCACCTCGTCCACGAACCCGGCCTCGACCGCCGGCTGCCACATGGTGTTCGGCAAGCCTTCCATCGCGTTTCCTTCGCATTTGTTTTCGCCGAGAGAACAACGCAGATTGTCTTGATCGTCAATAAGATATTCAATATCATCTATATGATTAAACGGGGGAAACATGCCACGATCACGATCCGGCAAGTCCTTAGGAATCAGTGTGAAGTCGTCACTGCGCACGCTGCAGATTCTGGAGTACATCGATTCCAGACAGCGGGCCGTGACCATCGCGGAACTGTCGGCAAGTCTCGCATTTCCCCAGTCGAGCACGTCGACGATCGTACAGAGCATGATCAATGCCGGTTATCTCGTCGTTGATCATGATAGTCGGGGAATCCTTCCCAGCAGCCGGGTGGCGGCGTTGGGCAACTGGGTCGAGCCGAGCGTCTCGCGCGCGGACGTTAGATCGCTGATGGTCGCGGTTGGTGAACGCACCAGCCAGACGATCCTGCTCGGCGTCCCGTCCGATCTGTGTGTGCGCTACATCGACGTGATTCCCGGTCGCCACGCGATGCGCCTCGACATCCCGGTGGGATCGCGGCTGCCACTGATGGAAGCCGGCATGGGGCGACTGCTGCTCTCGGAGATGCCGGACCAGACGGTCGAGGAGCTTTGGCAACAGACGAAACGACGCGTCAAGGACGAAGGAGCACAAGGCATCCGCCCCTCCGACGTTTCCAATCTATGGAATGCGAATCCATTCGTCTCGCCGCTTCCCGAAATTATGGAAGAGCTGAAGCAAATCCGACGGACCGGGTTTGCGATTTCGCTGGGGCGGATCTCGCTCGGCGCCGGTATTGTCTGCGTTGCGATGCCGCGCGGACCGCTCGAGCAACCTATCGGACTTGGAATCGGCGGTCTGTCCGAACTGATTTCACGCGACGCCCAGCAAATATTGTCTGTAGTGCGCGACGCGGCCAGCGAATTGGGGATCGCCTTGAAAATGCGCAGCGGGACGACGCGGACATCTGAACGAGAGAAGACCAGGCGTCTGCGAAAATAGCAGGATCAGTCGTCGTACAATGCCAACACGAAGAACCAAAATCTCCGCAGACAGTCAAATCACGGAAGCCACGAGCTATGGCCCTCCCGCAGCGGGCTCGGTCAAGTCGGCGGGACGCGTGCTTCGGATTCTTGAGTTCTTCGACGAAATTCAGCGCGACGCGCGGGTTGCCGAAGTGGCCGAACGCCTTGCGTTTCCGCAATCATCGACCTCCATCCTCCTCAACTGCCTGGTCGAGCTGGGTTACATGGACTATTTGCCGGAGAGCCGCAGCTTCCTGCCCTCACCGCGTGTCACCCTGCTCGGGACCTGGCTGGACAAGGGCCCGGTCAGAAACGGCAGCCTGATCAGGATGCTTGAAGAGCTGTCCCACAAGACCGGCGACACCGTGATCATCGCCGCGCGCAGCGGCATCTTCGCGCAGTATATCCACGTGCTGCAGGCGAGGTCCGCGATGCGCTTCCACGTTCCGCCGGGATCCCGGCGGCTGGTGGTCTGGTCGGCCACCGGCTTTTCGCTGCTGACTCCATGTAGCGACAGAGAGATCCGCGGCCTCTGCACGCGCACGAACGCGGAAGCAGCGCTCGGGATTCCGCGTATCGACATCAATCAGGTGGTCGAGAATGTCGGTCGCACGCGGCGTGATGGCTACTTCTTCTCGGCAGGACTGGTGACGCCGGGCGCAGGCTCGATTGCCATTCCCCTGCCCGAAGGCATCGACGGATGGAACAGAGCGCTCGCTGTTGCAGTGTCAGGTCCTCTGCAGGACATGACACGACGTCGAGCCGAGATCGTCGCACTGCTCAATGATGTCGTGCAGCGCTATCTCCGGCCAGCTCCGTCAGCCTAGGCGGCGCCGACAGCTTCCTGCCGGTCGACCAGCAGCGGCCAGAAGCCGTCTCCGCCGCGCGCACAGATTACCCGGCCAATTTTTTCCTGCCACCACGGTTCGGCGCCCCATTCGTCGCGCCATGACCACAACCGACGAGTGGCATAATGCAGCGGGTGCTCCTGCGTAAATCCCATGGCGCCGTGCACCTGATGGCATATGGCGGCAACCTGTCCGGCGGCCTCGCCGCAACGGGACTTTGCGATCGCCACGGCAAACGCATTGTCGCCGAGCAGCGGTGCCTCGGAGAGCGCGTCGCCGGCCGCCGACGCTGCCGCGAAATGCCCGGCAGCAATCGCCAACATGTGCTGAACGGCCTGGAACTTGCTGATCGGACGGCCAAACTGGACACGTTCATTGGCATAGGCCAAAGCATAGTCCATGCAGCGCTCCATCCCTCCGATCATTTGTTGCACCCGGATGGCCGCGCCGAATGGCATCAAACCCTCTGCGGCGAGGCAGGAGGATGCCGGCGACACGTCGTTCGATGAAAGGTGCAAGCCGTCGAAGTCGATGTCCTCGCGTGGCTCGCAAGCGACGTTCCGTCGCGCCTTGGTCGAGTTGATCTTTGCGGTGGGCACGCGGCAGAGGAACGCCTTTCCGGATGCGTCGCGAGCGAATACCAGCGCGTGCAACGCCTGCTTGCCCCATGGAACGTGGCGCGCGGTGCCATGGAGTGTCGCGCCCCTGGCGCCCGCTACGAGCGTGATGCGATCCAGCGGATTGACCGGCGCAAGCGTCATGGCTCCTTTGATGACCTCCCCGCCGGCATCCGTCCACAGGGCGTTGGCCATGATGGTTTCCGCGAGCGGCAGCGGCACCGAATGAAATGCGGACCTACGGATCAGGCTCGCAGCCACGCTCGAAGCAAGTCCGACGCCGCCCTTCGCATCCGGCACGAGGGCGAGTGGCAAGCCAGCATCGTCCAGAGCGCCCCACAGCGACCCCGGCCAATGACCTGCATCGGCCTCCAGCAGGATCTGCTTGTCGATGTGTTGCTGAAACAGGCGGTCTGCCTGCTCAAGTACGATAGCTGACATGTCTTCCATGACGCGCTCCTTCTCACCGCAATCCGAGACTGCGGGCAATCATCCCGCGCAGGATTTCCGGCGTTCCCCCCCGAATGGTGAAGGACGGGGCGTGTAGCAGCACGTGCGCCAATCCTTGCGAGTATTCGTCCTCATCGTCGAGACTCGCCTCCATCGGCAGGAGCTTCCGCACGATCTCCGGGACCTCTCGTTCGAATGCCGTGCCGACGTCCTTGACAAGCGCGGCTTCCGTGACCGGGGTCCCGCCCTGCTCCAGAAGCCCGGCGATCGAGGACGACATTCGCCGCAGCGTAGCGAAGTGAACCGCCAGCCGACCGATCTCGACGGCCTGGCGTTCATTCGGTTCGTGTCCCACCTTGTTGATTAGTTCGACGAGCAGGCGGATATCGGACATGAAGCGGTCCGGACCGGCCCGTTCGAACGCCAACTCGCCGGTGACATGCGTCCAGCCTTCACCCGGCTTACCGATCATCATGTCGTCCGGAACGAAGCAGTCCTTGAAGAAAACCTCGTTGAACTCGTGTCCGCCCGACAGGTTCATGATCGGCCTGATCTCGATACCCTTCGACGTCGTATCCACGATGAACTGGGACAAGCCGGCATGGCGATCCTGGCCGGGTGGCCCGGTGCGGGCCAGCACAATCAGGTAGTGGACGCGGTGTGCGTTCGATGTCCAGATCTTGGCGCCGTTGATTACCCAGCCGTCTTCCACCCGATCTGCCCTGGTTCGAGCGGCCGCGAGGTCCGAGCCGGAGTCGGGCTCGCTCATGCCGATGCCGAAATAGCACTCGCCCGACGCGATTCTGGGCAGGATCAACTCCTTCGCACGTTCGCTGCCATGCTTGAGGATCTGAGGACCCGACTGCCGATCGGCGATCCAGTGCGCTCCGCCTGGTGCCCCGGCCGCCAGCATCTCCTCGGTGACGACGAAACGCTCGAGGTTGGAATACTCGCCGCCGCCATATTGCCTCGGCCAGGTCATGCCGATGAAGCCCGCCTTCGCGGCGCGCCGGCTGAATTCCGGATCGAATGTCGACCACGACGTCCGGTGTGCGGCATAGCGTCGATTGGCCCGCTCATCCTCAAGGAACACGCGAACCTTGCGCCGCATCGCATCGGCTTCCGGCGGAAGCGTCAGGGATTCGAACCGAAATGCGCGCAATTGAACCTCCTTCAGATTATCTCGCTTAGCGCAACGCGCCCGGCGCCTCACTTGCTCCTGACGCTGTTGGCAGACGCCTGCGCAGCGTCCATTCCGATCTCTGCCAGGATCTCGGCCGTATGCTCGCCCAAGCGAGGCGCATGCCGGCGAAGGCGGAACGGTGCTAAGCTAAAGGACACCGGTGCCCGGATCGATTTGTACGCGCCTTCCGACGGATGTTCGGCGCGCGCGAACATTCCGACCGCCTTCATGTGCTTGTCATCGGGCAAGTCGGCGAGGCCGAGCACAGGCATGCAGGGAATGCTGACATCATCGCAGAACGCGACCCATGCGGCGGTGGAGCGCCTGGGAGCCTCTTGTTCGATGATCTCGTACAGCGTCTCCAGATGAGACGCCCGCTCGACCAGCGGGAAGAAACGGACGTCCGACTTCAGCTCGGGACGCCCGATAAAATCGAAGAAATCGCGCCAGTTCCGATCCGAATAGGGAAGGATGCACATGTAGCCGTCGCCGGTCCGAAACGGCTTCCGCCGCGGGCTGACGACACGGCTATAGCCGGGACTTCCAAGCGAGGGCTCGAAGGCAAAGCCGAGCAGATGCTCGATATAGGCGAATTCCGCCGTGGTCTCGAACATCGGCACCTCGATGGCCTGGCCGCCGCCGCCGCGCTCACGCTGGAACAAGGCCGCCATCACCGAATAGGCGACTGCCTGCCCCGATAGCTTGTCGCACAGCACGGTCGGCATGAATGCCGGCTCGCCTCGCGCGGCAAGGTGCAGCGCGGCAAGTCCGGAGCCCGCCTGGATGATGTCGTCATAAGCGGCCTTGTCGCGATAAGGTCCCTTCTCGCTGAAACCGTAAGCGCCGCAATAAATGATATCCGGCTTGATCGCACGAACCGCCTGATAGCCAAGTCCGAGCTTATCGATCGCTCTGGGACGGAGCGAGTGCACGAAGACATCGGCCGTCGCAATCAGTTTGTGCAGTGCAGCCATTCCCGATGGCTGCTTCAAGTCAAGCACGACGCTACGCTTGTTGCGGTTGAGATGGAGAAAGCCGCCGGCCATGCCCTCGCTACGATTGGGACGGTAGGTGCGAAAGGAATCGCCTTCCTCGCTCTCGATCTTGATCACGTCCGCACCAAGATCGGCCATGATGTGGGTCGCAAACGGCCCCATGATCACATTGGTCAGGTCGATGACGCGGATTCCGCCCAACGGGCCATCTGCAGGGGTCGTGTCCATCCCGAAACTCTCTCGTTCAGTTGGCCGCGTCTACCGGCTCGCCACGCGGGATGTCCAACTTCTACGTGATCGCAGAACGATCAATACGCTTAGGCGTGATCCAGGCATTTATCACATATGCGATTGATTATGACCGTTCGTTCACTTGCTGGCCGGGCCGCGATCAAACATAGTTTTGCCCAACGACAATAAACGACCGGGAGCGAACGATGATGCCGACGAGCCGCCGCGGATTTGCGCATGCAATTGTAGGGGCCATTGCACTGGCGGGCCTTGCAAAGACCGCCCCGGCCTCCGCCGCCGAGAAATGGGATCTCTACATCTACAATCCCGTGGCGACGGTTGCAGCGGCCAAGGGCATGAACGCCATCATCGAGCAGATCGAGGAGGATACCGCCGGCGAGCTGACGATCCGGCTGCACCTCGGCGGATCGCTTCCGATCAACACCACGACCATCACCCAGGCGGTCAGCGACGACGTCGTGCAGATGGGCGACGACGGATACTTTCTCGGCAACGTGCCGATTGGCGGCGTCCTGCGATTGCCGCTGCTGATCCGCTCGCTTGATGAATACAGGAAAGCCGCCGACATCATGGCGCCGTACCTGGAAAAGGCCTTCGAGAAAAAAGGCGTGCTGGTGCTCGGGCAGTACCTTTATCCTTACCAGGTCGCATTCTCGAGCAAGAAGCTGATCTCGCTCGCAGACATCAAAGGGCAGAAGATCCGCGTGACCTCGCCCGAGCAGGGCGAATTCATCAAGCGACTCGGCGGCGTGCCGGTCACGCTTGGCGCGCCGGAAGTCCCCTCGGCGCTGGATCGCAGCATCGTCGACGGCGTGCTCACCGCCAACACCGGCGGCGGAAACACCTGGAAGGACCTGCTGAAATTCAACTATCGGCTGGGCATCAACTACTTCAATTCCGTCATCATCGTGAACAAGGATCGCTTCAACAAGCTGTCACCGGAGATCCAGGCTAAGGTCCGCAAGGCGATCACAGACAACATGCCGCTGATCACCAAGGCCATGGCGGACGAGGAAGACGGTCTCAGCAAGAAGTTTGCCGAGGGCGGGATGACCGTCACGCCGGAACAGCCCGGCGATATTGACGCCGGCACCAAGGTGATCTCAGCATTCTGGGATGAATGGGCAAAGTCGAAGGGCCCGGATGCCGCGGCAGCGCTCAAACAGGTTCGTGCGGCTCTCGGCCGGTAATCAATCATGGCCGGCGGCATCGAGATCAAGGACGTGGCGCCTGACGGCGCCGTCCACTTCATCGACAACGTGTCATCGGGCCCGGGCCCGGTCGAGAATGCGTCCGAGGCGCTCTGCGCCTTGTTTCTGGTTGCCATGATCATCCTGATCGGAGCGGAAGCGATCGCGCGCAACGTATTTTCGACATCGCTTCAGATAACCGATGAGATCGGCGGGTATCTTCTAGTCGCGACCACCTTCCTCAGCATGTCGGTTGCCGAAGCGCATGGCGCGTTTCACCGGGTTGAGCTGATCCAGGCCCGGCTTGGACAGTCCGCACGGATCGTTTCGCAGATCATCTTTGACCTGATGTCGCTGATCGCCACCGCTTTCGTCACCTGGCAACTGGGGCGCCTCGTGATGAACTCCTGGCGCTCCGAGGACGTGGCTCCCACGCCGCTGCAAACGCCGCTCTGGTTGCCGCAGACCACGATGGCGCTCGGCATGCTGCTCCTGTGCTTCGCCCTGGTCCGCACCATTCTCGTCAAAATCCGCCACCTTCAAGGGAGCATGCAGCGATGACTCCCGGCGTCGAACTGATCCTTGTCCTTGCGATTTTCGTCGGCCTGCTTTGCGTTGGCATGACGATCCCGTTCGCAATCACCGTACCTTCCGTCATTTATCTGCTGCTGCACGCCGGTTTGGCCGGGCTGAAAGGCATCGGCCTCGTCAGCTGGGGCAGCATGAACAGCTTTACGCTGAGCGCCATCCCGCTGTTCATCCTGATGGCCGAGATCCTGCAGGAGAGCCGGTTGAGCCTGCGGGTCTATCACGGGCTGTCGAAGCTGGTCTCGTGGATTCCTGGGGGCTTGCTGCAAACCAACATCGCGGGATGTGCGATCTTTGCCGCCATCAGCGGCTCAAGTGTCGTCACGGCTGCATCGATCGGACGCGTCGCGCTGCCGGAACTTCGGAAGCGCAAATACAGCCCCCGCTTATCCGCCGGCTCTCTGGCCGCAGGGGGCACGCTCGGCATCCTGATCCCGCCGAGTATTGCCATGATCGTCTATGGCACCTTCACGGAGACCTCGGTCGCCAAGCTGTTCATGGCCGGCGTCATGCCGGGCCTGCTGCTGACCGCGATGTTCATGACTTACATTGCCCTGCACGCCTGGTTCAAGCCGGGGATCGCACCCGCTGAAACCGGCGCCCGATCGGTCCGCGAACTGCTGTCGGCCTTGCTCGACGTCATTCCGTTCATGGTGCTGATCGGCGGCACGATCGGGAGCATCTATTCCGGCCTGGTCACGCCGACTGAAGCCGCTGCCGTCGGCTGTGTGCTGGCGATGATCATCGCGATGTTCTGGGGTGATTTCAGCGTCGCAATTCTCTGGCGCGCATTACAGACCACCGTGCGCGTGTGCGGCAACATCCTGTTCATCGTCTATGCCGCCTTCCTGTTCTCTTACGCCATCAGCTATGCCGGCGTCGGCGAGCAGATCACCCAGTTCCTGGTCGATCTGAAGCTCTCGAAGCTCGAATTCTTCTTCGCTCTGTTCGTGCTCTATACGGTGCTGGGCTGCCTGGTCGAAAGTCTCGGCATGATCGTGGTGACGGTGCCCCTTCTCTATCCCGTTCTGGTCCAATACGGCATCGACCCGATCTGGTTCGGCGTCATCCTCGTGCTCTTCATCGAGATGGGCCAGATCTCGCCTCCCATCGGCATCAACCTTTTCGTGATCCAGAGCATCTGGACCGGCAAGCTGAGCGACGTCGTCACGGGCACGATTCCGTTCCATTTGATCATGTTCGTGCTGCTCGGTCTGCTGGTGATCTTCCCTGAAATCGCGACGTGGCTGCCCTCGCAGGCCGCTGTTGTCCCTTGACGAGATGAATAGATGTACGCAGCACCGGAAGTAATCCAGACCGAAGTCTTCGCCTGCCTACCGGACAAGTTTCGTCGCAAGGACCCTGACAACGCCTGGGCAGTCGTGAACCGCCGGGGACTTCCGACTGATTCCTTCATCGAGGGACCGTCTTTCGATCGCAACGGCAATCTCTATATCGTCGACATTCCGTATGGCCGGGTCTTCCGCATTTCCCCGGCCGGCGAGTTCACGCTGGTCGCAGAATATGACGGCGAGCCGAACGGCTTGAAGATCGCACGCGATGGTCGGATATTCATCACGGACTATCGCCACGGGCTCATGATGCTCGAGCCGGATAGCGGCAAAGTCACCAACGTGCTGGACCGGCGCTGGTCGGAGCGCTTCAAGGGCGTCAACGACCTGGTGTTTTCCAGCAATGGCGACATCTATTTTACGGACCAGGGGCAGACCGGCATGCACGACCCGACCGGTCGCGTCTATCGTCTGCGCGTCGATGGAACGCTCGACTTAATCGTCGGCAACGTGCCGAGCCCGAATGGGTTGGTGCTCAATGGCAGCGAACACATCTTGTATGTCGCCGCAACGCGCGGCAATGCGATCTGGCGGATACCGCTGATGCCGGACGGCACGGCATCGAAGGTCGGCATATTCCTCCAGTTGTCCGGAAGCCTGGGCGGCCCCGACGGCCTGGCGATGGACGAGCAAGACAATCTTGCCATCGCTCACGCCGGCCTCGGCACCGCTTGGATATTCAGTCGCCTGGGCGAGCCACTCTATCGGATCCGCTCCTGCAAGGGCCTCGCCACGACCAATGTGGCCTATGGTGGTCCCGACAACAAAAACCTCTACATCACGGAGTCGGAAACCGGCTCCATTCTGGTCGCGCGCCTGCCCGTTGCGGGACGGCTGATGGCCTCGCATCGTTAGCCGCTCAATGAGGATGGCAGCGTATTGAGGTCACCTCGCGCTTTGGCGTCCCATCACCGACTTTGATGCACAGATATCATTGAGTGGCGGACGGCGCCTGTGTCAATCCGTTGTCGATTGAAAACGCCGGGCGGCACGTCCTCCGATAGATGCGGACCAGCCAGTTGCTTGCTCAGGGGGCATTCGATCCGTTGCCATGGCCATCGACAGCGTAGTTCGTCGGGCTGCCGCTGAAATCGAACACGGCGGTGAAGCGCAGGATGCTCAATGGCACGGTCGGATCGGCGCCGTATTCACTCGTCTTGGCGATCGTTCGGGATCGGCACGAGCATTGCGGATGAGCAACAGTCGATCCCCCCAACAATGCAACCAGGCTGCCCCTGAACTTCCAATCGCTCATGATGAATGGCGGCGATCTCGACCCCGCTCATCGACCTGCCCTGCTCGATCAACTGCGCGAGGTCAGACCGTATTTCGACTTCCGAGCCGGATAGGAAATCGAGCCGAAACCACGTCATTTTCCATGACACCGAAACGAGCTTTGAGGCCGCTGCCTGTATTGGCCGACTATAGATTTTTGTTGATCTCCTGATGCACACATCGTGCACACGACGCCCTCTAGTCGATTGAAACACGTGAACTCTCACTCCAATCCATCACCACCCAGCTCGGGCAAGCTCCGCCAAACAGCTCAAATTGGTGGAGGTTCAGGGAGAGCCGGTTTCCGCCGATGGCAAGCTGATGATGCGCGGCGCGCCGACCTCCCGGGGCAGTGGCGCGCCGAGCACAAGCGACAGCTGATGCGAGGCGTCGGTAAGCGGGGCCGCCAACGCCCCGAGATCGGCGCGACGTATGCGTTCGACGGGGCCGCTGACCGTCATGGCCCCCACCAGTGCTCTGTCGTGGCCGAAGACAGCGGTGGAGAGAGAGGCCGTCACGGCGTCGTAAATTCCGGAGCTGACGAAAATTTGCACGCCGTCATCTACCCGGTCCGCCCAACGGGCCATCCTCAGCACTTGTCCTGTCGAGGTCAAATCAAGCGGCGCGAGATTTGTGAGCCGCGCGACGTCGCGTACTAGTTGCGGCGAATCCACCCGAAACAGGCAGAGCCGGCTGTCGCGTTCGCGCACGTGAAACGCGCTGCTCTCCAACGTCTGCTGGCTTAGCCGCTGAAGCACCGGCAGCACATGCTGTTCGAGATTGAAATTGGCCCGATAGGTGGTGCCGAGCTGGAAAGTCTTCGCACCAAGTGCGTAGCGGCCGTCGCTGAGGCGGACGACGTAGCCGGCTTCGTCCAATGATACCAGCGAACGCATCACCGTTGGTTTCGCCAAACCCGTGAACTTGGCGATGTCGGCCAGGCTGCGCGAGCCGGCTCCGGCGAAGGTATCCAGGATCGCCAGTGCGCGTTGCACGGCGGCGACCCCCTGTGTCTTCGGCATCGAAATCCCCTGTTCCGCCGATTCTGGGTTGACCTCGGCGCATCGCCATTACACTATGCGTAACGGCGTTCCATTTTCAATGGGGTTCGGTATGGCCGTAGGGTTCAGGATCCATTCCCGCAAGCGCGCTGTCGCGGACGAATGGATCAAGCGGGCTCGCGCCCTTCCGGTCGCCAATATTAGTGATGTGATGTCACGCATGGCCTCGGGCGGCGCGACGCTGCGGCCGATGCATGCGGTCGGTGGCATGGCTGGTCCCGCTCTGACCGTGAAGACCCGCCCCGGCGACAATTTGATGGTTCACAAGGCGCTCGACATGGCAGTTGCCGGCGACGTCATCGTGGTCGATGCGGCTGGCGACCTCAGCAACGCAATCTTCGGAGAGATGATGCTCGCGCAGGCGGCCCGGCGCGGCGTCGCCGGCATCGTCATCCATGGCGCGATCCGCGATGCGGCTGCGATCCGGGCGAACCCGCTGCCCGTATTCGCAGCGGGTGTCACCCATCGCGGTCCGTACAAGGACGGTCCGGGCGAGATCAACGGGCCGATCGCGATCGGCGGCATGGTCATACAACCCGGCGATTTGGTGTTGGGCGACGACGACGGCGTCCTCGCGGTCGCCGTCGACGATTGCCGCGCGGTGATCGAGGCCGCCGAAGCCAAGCGGGCTGCCGAGACCAAGCAAATGGCGGCGATCGAAGCCGGTACGCTCGATCGTAGCTGGGTCGACGCCTCGCTCCGCCGTCTCGGCTGCGAGATGCCAGAGGTCTAACGATGGCCGGGCGTACGATCTCCGAGAAGATACTCGCTCGAAAATCCGGGCAGGATGCGCAGGCCGGGGACCTCGTGGTCTGCGAGGTCGATTGCGCGCTCGGTACCGACGGTTCAGTCCCCATGGCGCTCGATTATTTCAAGGCGATGGGCGGGAAGAACGTGCACGATTCTGCGCGATTGGTCTTTGCGCTCGACCATTACGTGCCGCCCGCGAGCCCGCAAACGATCGAACTGCATCGCGTGATGCGAGACTTCGCCAAACGCTTCGGCGTCACACTGCATGAGGCCGGCGAAGGAATCGGCCACCAGCTCATCGTCGAGACCGGCCGCGCGCTGCCGGGCAGCCTGGTCGTTGGAGCCGACAGCCACGCCGTGACATACGGGGCGCTGAATTGTTTTGCGACCGGGATCGGTTCGTCCGACCTTGCCGCAATCATGCTGTGCGGCCGGATGTGGTTGCGCGTCCCGGACTCGATCCGCGTCGTTCTGACCGGAGAACTGCCGAGCGGCGTCTATGCGAAGGATATCGCGCTGGCGCTCGTGGGCCGACTCGGCGCCGACGGTGCGGCCTATCAGGCGCTCGAATTCGCGGGGCCCGGCCTCGCCACGCTCACGCTGGAGGACCGCCTCGTCCTGAGCAATCTTGCCGTCGAGATGGGAGCGAAGACCGGCATCTTCCCGGCCGATGAAGAGACCGTCGCGTATCTGGAAGGTCGCACCGGCCAAGCCTTCGAACCGATCGCACCGGATCCGGATGCCCGCTACAGCCGGACCGTGGAGATCGCGCTCGACGCACTCCCGCCGCAGATCGCATTGCCGCATCTGGTGGATCAGGTCGTACCACTCGAGGATGCGGCCGGCACGCCGGTGCAGATGGTCTATCTCGGCACCTGCACGGGCGGCAGGCTACGCGATTTCCATCAGGCCCGTGCCGTGCTCGAGGCGGGTGGAGGCGTCGCGCCCGGCGTCCAGCTCGTGGTCACGCCGGCATCGCGCGAGGTCCGCGACGCCATGGCGGCCGACGGCACGCTCGACGCCCTGGTCGGCTTCGGCGCGACGGTGGTCGAGCCGGGTTGCGGCTCCTGCTGCGGGACCTGCGGGGTGATCCCGGCAGACGGAGTTTCAGTGATCTCGACGGCCAACCGCAACTTCAAGGGTCGCATGGGTAACGCCAAGGCATCGATCTACCTCGCCTCCCCGGCTGCCTGCGCAGCCACGGCAACACGCGGCGCGGTGACTGATCCCCGCGAGGTGTCGCGATGACAGCTCTACGGGGACGCGCGCGACTGGTTGGCGACGACGTCAACACTGACTCGATCATCAGCTCGACCCGCAAGCGAGAGAGCCTCGATCCCGCTGTTCTGAAGCAATTCCTGTTCGAGCATGTCGACCCTGCCTTCGCAGCCTCTGTACAGCCCGGAGACATCCTGGTGGCGGGCAAGAATTTCGGTTGCGGTTCGGCCATGGAGGTCGCCGTCACGACAGTGCTCGGCGCCGGCATTCCGGCGGTGCTGGCTCGAGGATTCTCGCGGACCTACTACCGCAACGCCATCAACAACGGCCTGCTGCCGCTCGTCTGCGATACCGCCGGGATTAGTGAGGGCGACATCCTGATCTACGACGGCACCGGCGCGATCCGCAACGAACGTAGTGGCGAGACGCTCAGCCCGGATCCCCTGCCACCGATCATGCTGGCGATCCTGCGCGCGGGCGGCCTCGTTCCCTACATGCGTCAGAACGGTGACTTCAAGCTATGACGGCCACAGAGACTTCCCCCGCCATCGCCTCGACAGGTTACCGTCTTCGGCTTCCCGGTCCAACCGAGGTGCCCGAGCGGGTGCGGCAGGCGATGGCCCGGACAATGGTCAACCATCGCGGCCCCGAATGCCGGGCCGCGATCGGCGAGGCGGAGAAGATGATCCGTCCGATCCTGGGGACGACAAACCATGTCCTGTTCTTTGCGAGTTCCGGAACAGGCGTCATGGAGGCCGCGCTCGTCAACGTGGCGGGGCCCGGCAGCCGGATCCTTGTGATCGAGCATGGTCAGTTCGGCGAGCGTTTCACCGCCATCGCCAAGGCCATGAACATCACGGCCGACACGGTCGCGATCGAATGGGGCCAGGCGATCGATATCGCCGCGGTGGAGGCCCGGTTGCGCGAGCACACCTATTGCGCCGTCGTCGCCGTGCACAATGAGAGCTCAACCGGGATCGTTGCCGATCTCGCCGCGCTCGGCGCGCTCGTGCGCGACCGGCCCACGCTGCTGATCGCAGATTCTGTCAGCGGTCTTGGCGGCATCGAGATGCGGCAGGACGAATGGGGCGTCGATATCGTGGTCTCAGCCTCGCAAAAGGCCTTGATGTGCCCGCCCGGCCTCGCACTTGCCAGCGTGAGCGCCAAGGCATGGCGCGTGATCGGGCAGGACAAGCAGCGATCGACCTTCTATTGGGATTTCCGTCGCGCGCTGAAATCCGCAGAGCAAAACGAGACCGCATTCACGGCGCCGGTGAGCCTCATCTACGCTCTGCGAGAGGCCTTGACGATGATGCATGAGGAAGGCTTCGCCAATGTGCTCGAGCGCCACAAGAAGCTCTCAGCCGCGCTGCGCGCCGGCGGCGCGGCGCTCGGACTAGCAGATTTTTGCCGCGATGAGCCGCGCTCGAGCACGGTCGTGGTCTTCAAGGTCCCAGACGGGCTCGAAGGCGGAGCCATCGTCCGGCAGCTCTACCAGGATCACCGCACGGTGATCGCAGGCGCCCGCAACCGTCTCTCTGGCCGTGTCATCCGGTTTGGCACGATGGGGGCTTTGAGCACGGCGACGATTCTGACCGACCTTCTGCATCTTGAAGACTCACTCACGAAGCTCGGCTTGCCGATTGAACCAGGCGCCGGGCTCAAGGCGGCCACCGTGTACCTCGCTGCCACCACATGAGCGACGACTGAACCGATAAAGGCGAACCATGATGAGATGTCCTGCCTCCGTCCTCGCCCGAGTCGTGGCGCTCGCGGTATCGCTGTTCGCGGCCGGGCTGGCCGCGGCCCAGCAGAGCGTCGTGCTCTATTCGGCCAACGACGACACCGTGAACAAGCTTGTCGCCGAAGGCTTCGCCAAGGCGACCGGGATCAAAGTCGACGTGGTCTCGACCGGATCGGGTGTCCTTGTACGCCGTGTCGCCTCCGAGTCCGCCAATCCGCAGGGTGACGTGATCTGGGGTGTCAATGCGACGCTGCTGCGGCTGGCGAGTCCACATCTTCAGGCTTACCCGGCCACGGGCCGCGAAGCCGTGCCGGCCCAATTCCGCGATCCAAACGACCTTTGGCTGGGCACCAACATCCAGGTCGTTGTAATCGGGCAGAATACCAAGGCGATCGACAAGGCCAGCGGGCCCAAATCCTGGGCCGACCTCCTCGATCCGAAATGGAAGGGCAAGCTCGCTTTTACCGACCCGGCCAATTCGGGATTCTCATATGCGGCCGCGACCACACTTCTGTCGCTGTGGGGTGCGGATGACGCGGCGTGGACGAGGATGGACGGGCTGCTCGCCAATGCGAAGGTGCTCAACCGCTCGACCCAGGTGTTCGACGGGATCGGTAGCGGCGAATATCCACTTGGCATCACCCTCGAATATGCCGGCTTCCTGTGGGCCCATAATGGGGCGCCAGTGAGCGTCACCTATCCGGCCGAGGGCACATATGCGGGCGTCGAGGGCGCGGCCGTCCTGAAAGGCGGACCGAACCCCGAGCCCGCCAAGCGGCTGGTCGACTACCTGGCCAGCAAAGAAGTTCAGGAGATGTTGCTTAAGGCGACCTTCCGGCGCCCTGCCCGTCAAGATATCGAGCTCGAGGCAGTCGCACCCGGGATGCTGCCCTTCCGGGCGATCAAGGTGCTGCCTTATGACGATGCCAAATGGGAAGCAGCCCGGCGCGACACCCTCGCGCGGCTGAAGACCACAATCCAGAACACGCGCTGATCCCATGACCAGGATCCGGATTGAAGGCCTGACCCGCACCTTCGGCGCGGTGCGGGCCGTGGACAACATTTCGCTCGACATCAGGCACGGCGAGCTGTTCACGCTGCTCGGGCCTTCGGGCTGCGGGAAGACGACGCTGCTGCGCATGATCGCCGGCTTCGTCGATGTCGAATCCGGATCCATTTCCTTCGACGGCCGGCGCATCGATACCCTGCCCGCGCATCGCCGCGACAGCGGCATGGTGTTTCAGAACTACGCGATCTTCCCGAACCACACCGTCGCCGAAAACGTGGCCTACGGGCTGAAGGCCAGGAAGGTCCCGGCTGCCGAGATTGCATCGCGTGTCGACAAAGCGCTCGAGCGGGTGCGCCTAGCAGGTTACGGTCCACGCTCGCCACACCAGCTTTCCGGTGGCCAGCTGCAACGCGTGGCGATCGCCCGCGCGCTCGTGATCGAACCTGCTGTGCTCCTGTTCGACGAGCCTCTTTCCAATCTCGACGCGCAACTGCGCACCGAAATGCGAATCGAGGTCCGACAGCTCCAGCAGGCGCTCGGCCTCACTGCGATCTACGTGACGCACGATCAGGAGGAGGCGCTCGCCATCTCCGACCGCATCGCTGTCTTGCGTCGCGGCAAGATCGAGCAAGTGGACACGCCCGAACGCATCTATCGGATGCCGCAGACTGCGTTCGTCGCCGAGTTCCTCGGTTCGACCAATATGGTGCCGGGCATCGCCGGCGCTTTCGACGGCCGCAACACCCCTGTCGCGGCGGCCGGAACGGAGTTCTCAGTCAGAGGCGAGGTTGCATCACCGGGCGCACCGGTGTTGCTGTCGGTCAGGCCGGAGGCGCTGCGGCTGGGAAACAGTTCCGACGGCCCGCTCGTTCAGGCACGTCTGGCGCTACGCGAATTTCTGGGCCTGATGCAGCGTCTCCACGCAACGTTGCCAGACGGCACCCAGCTTCGGATCACAGCGCTCGGCGGCCAGGTACTTGATGTCTTGCCCGGCGCTCCGCTCACCCTTGCCTACGATCCTGCCCAGATCACGGCGTATCCGGCGCCATGAAACGATTTGCCACCATCGTGGCGCTGGCGGCGCTGGTGCTGCTCGCGGTCTTTCTGCTCTACCCGCTGGCGCTCGTTCTGGATGCGAGCATACGGATCGACGGCACGGGCGGGCTGACGCTCGGGAACTATGCGGCGATTGTGAAGAGCCGCTACTATCTTGGCAGCATCGGCAATAGTCTGCTTTGCGCCGCGCTCGCGACAACCTTCACATGCGCGATCGGAATCCCGCTCGCCTTCTGTCTTGCCCGGATCGACATACCGGGCCGCGCTCTGCTGCTGACGCTTGCCTCCCTGCCGCTGGTCCTGCCCTCCTTCGTCAGCGCCTACGCGCTCGTGCTGCTGTTCGGCCATGCCGGCGTCATCACTAGCGCCTTGCGCGGAATCGGCATCCCGATCGGCTCGATCTATGGCCTACCCGGCATCGTCATCGTGTTCACGTTGACGCTCTATCCCTACGTCGTCATGCCCGTGCTGGCCGGCTTCCAGGCCGTCGATGCCTCGATGGAGGAGGCAGCCCGCAATCTCGGCGGTTCACGGTCCTATGTGATCCGCACCGTGCTGCTGCCGATTGTGATGCCGGCGATACTTGCCGGGGGAATTTTGGTGTTCATTGAGGCGCTGGAGAATTTCGGCGTGCCAGCGGTGCTGGCTGAGGACCGCCCGTTCCTGGCCGTCGACATCTTCAAGCTGTTCGCCGGCGAATCTGACGCCAATCCGGCTGCTGCGGGTGCGCTCAGCGTGCTCCTGATTGCCTGCACGGCGCTCGCGCTTCTCGTTCAACGGCACTATCTCGCCAAGCGCCGCTTCTCAACCAATGCCCGCAGTGCGACCGCGAAGCTGCCGATGACACCGGGACTGCGGCTGGTGGCTACGGTCGTGAGTTGGGGCATTGTGATTTCCTCGCTGCTGCCTTTCGCAGCCGTGTTGATGATCTCTCTCCTGCGCTTCCGTGGCCCCGTGCTGACCTGGGAGTTCGGATTGGGCAATTACGCGACCTTGTTGTCGGGCTCCTATCGGCCGCTGCTCAACACGCTGACGCTCGCCAGCATCGCGGCCATCGCCACTATGCTGATCGGCGCTCCGATCGGCTACGTGGTGGCCCGGCACCGCACGCGCCTGTCTGGGTTGCTCGATTTCGTCGGCATGGTGCCGTTTGCGGTTTCCGGCACGATCCTGGCGATCGGGCTCATTATCGCGTTCAACAGCGGGCCGTTGATCTTGACCGGCGGCTGGCTGATCCTAGTCATCGCCTATGTCGTCCGCAAATTGCCCTTCGCGATCCGGTCGTCCTCGGCAATTGTGCATCAGCTCGATCCCTCGCTCGAGGAAGCCTCAATCAATCTTGGGGTCTCGCCGAGCAAAACCTTCGCGACCCTGACGGTGCCGTTGATGGCGAGCGGCCTTGTCGGCGGCCTCGTGCTGGTCTGGATCACCGCAGCATCCGAGTTGAGCGCAACTATCGTGCTCTATGCGAGCGGCTGGGTCACCACGACCGTCGTGATGTACCATGCCATCGAGGGCACCGGCGCGGGACTCGCGGCCGCCGCAGCCGCGGTGCTTATCCTGGTCACCGCAATCCCGTTGCTCCTGATCAACCGACGCATAAGCAAACACGAAACGACCGTGATCTGACGGCAGGTGAGGACGGCATGAACGACGCAACCCAAGCGCTCCCGAATTTCCGCAGCGACAACGTCGCACCGGTCAGCCCTGAGATACTGCGAGCGATCGAAGCGGCCAATCGTGGGCCAGCCGCCGCTTATGGCGACGACGATTATTCGAAATTGCTGAATCAGCGCTTCTCGACGCTGTTCGAGACCGAGGTTGCGGTGTTCCCAGTCTCGACCGGCACGGCCGCCAATGCTTTGTCGCTCGCAACCTGCGTGCGGCCCTATGGCGCGATCTATTGCCACAAGGAAGCACATATCGACACGGCGGAAGGCGGCGCGACCGAAGCCTTCACAGGTGGCGCGAAGCTCCTCACGCTGCCCGGCGGGCATTTTCGGATCGAGCCGCCAATCCTGCGCGAGGCGGTTACCGGGGCGGCTTGGGGAGTCCGCAATCGCGCGCAGCCCGATGCGGTGTCGATCACTCAGGCCAGCGAATATGGGACGGTCTACCCTCTCGCCGAGATCGCCGCGATCGGCGAAATCGCCCGTGACAAGAATCTGTCGCTGCACATGGATGGCGCCCGGTTCGCCAACGGCTTGGCGCGGCTCGGCTGTAGCCCGGCCGATATGACCTGGCGAGCGGGCGTCGACATCCTGTCGTTTGGAGCAACCAAGAACGGCGCGATGTCAGCGGATGCGATCGTGGTCTTCGACCACAACCTTGTTGAACCCCTGTCCTATCGGCTTCGCCGCGCCGGACAGACCGCGTCGAAGATGCGTTATGCGTCCGCGCAGCTGCTCGCTTATGTCGAGGATCGCCTTTTTCTACGACTCGCGGCAAAGGCCAATTCCGTGGCTGCCTACCTTGGAGCAGGTCTTGCTGCACTGCCTGACGTTCGGCTCGTTGCTCCAGTGGAAGCCAATTTGATCTTCGCAAAGCTGCCCGCACTAGCCATCGACCGGCTCACGGCAAACGGGTTGCAATTCGCGCGACGAGGCGACGAGGTGATCCGGTTCGTCGCCCGCTTTGACAGCACCGAGCAGGAGGCCGATGAGGTCATCGCCCTCGTCCGTCGCGCGGTCACGGGACCAACATCGGTTGGCTTGTGACACCTGCGCGCGCCCTGTTGATGAACATAGAAGAGCAGTGTGGCGGACAAAGCGTAGCCCATGCGAACAGGGAGCGACCCAAACCCCGCACCAACTCTTATCGTCGACTGTAGTTGGTTCAGCTTCTCCCGACCGGCCGAATGCCGTGAGGAACACTAGCGTCCTCGCCACAATGCGCGAGCCAGAGGCTCGAGCACTCTCGAGCCATCACCGCTTTTCAGCCGTCACACATCAATTCAAGGAAGCCCCTCAAGACTTGACGACAATAGATTTTTCTTGATCTCTCGGTGCACACGTCATGCACACGCGGTCTGCTCACCTTTTGAAAAACTTGAACTCTCGCTCCATCCATCATGAGCTGGTTTGCGCAAGCTGCAGCCAAATTGCGGCAGGTCGCCCCGAACTGCAGAAAATTACGGGGCGGGCGCCGGTTACCGTCACGGCTTCGCCGACCTACACACACAGTTCGTGTTCTGTCCGGCTTAACGCAATCTGCAACAACGGCTATCAATCGCTGGCTTTGCTCAGCTCGTCGTCGCTGCACTTCGCTCGAAGGGTTTGTTCTCTGCGATGAACCTGGCCGCCAGCACGAGAGCGCCCATCGAGAACTCCTTGCCATGCGCGGCGATCATCCGCTCGGAAAGCTCGGCCAGCTCCTTGAAATACTGATCTTTGCTTTCGGCTTCGTTTAGCGATCGAGTAGACGTCATGGTATCCCTCCTAATGATCGCGGAAGACTTTCGCCTTTGGTGCGAGCCCGCTATTTGAAGATGTGGGAGGGAAACGTGACGATCGCCGCCTCCCCGTTGTCCGTGCCGAATGCGAGATGCTGGCCATCGGCCGACCACCGAAGTGCGTGGATAGCGCCCCGGCCGGGTGGCTTGACGAGCAGTTCGTCGGATTCGCCGATCTTGGCGACAACCACCATGCCGTCCGCGTATCCTGCTGCAATCAGCTGACCCTCGGGGTGTATATCCACTGCCTTCACGAGTACGGGTCGGGCACGGCCTGTCGCAAGGCTGGCCGGCCGTTCGCTGTCGTCGCTGAGGCTCGCAATATCCCATGCGATCATCCGATAAGCTCCGCTCGTGACGAGAACGCGGGAATCCGCACTCCACGACAGAGATGCAGTACTCCCGGGATAGCTGGACATCCGGACGATCCGGGCATCGGCAAGACGGACCAAGACGACACCTGTCCCCACGACCGAAGCGGCTAACCAGGATCCGTCCGGGCTCCACGCCAAATGAGAGATCGGGCCGAGCTCGAATGAAGCCGCCGGCCCTGGTCGTGCCCCGAAGGCACGAACGAGCAGACAATTATCGGCCCCGACCGCAAAGCGCCGACTATCCCTTGATACGGCCAGTGCCGATGCATGCCCGCCCGCTCGCTCCTGGAGCCAACTGACATCGCCATTTGGATTGTAAAATATGACCGATCCGCCGGAGGCGGCCAGAATGCCGCCAGCCTGAACCGGGGCGACGAGATCAATTGGGGACCCATGGTCCGCGATCAGATGCGTGACGCCGGATGCCGACACGCGAAGCAACCGGCTGTGATCACTTGCGACAAAGCCCGACGTCCCGATCAAGGCGAGGTGAAGCGGAGCATCGCTGATAACGACCTTCGTCAATGGGGGCACCGGTTTCCGCCGCGGCGAGATTGTGGCCCGGCCCCCGTCCAGCGCGACACGACAGCGATCTTGCGGCGGCTCAATATCGGTCAACGGAGCGATCGCCAGAGCGCCATCGGCGAGCGCAAACGCAACTCCGTCTTCCGCGAAGGCCAAACTGGTGACGGGCGCCCCTACCGTCCAGTGTCGCCCAAGCAAATCATAAAGCGTTGCAGTGTCTGCTTCCATCGTATCCATCGAACATCTCACCTGCCGGCGGCAATCCGCCTGTCAAGATCTTCAAGACGTCGTTCCAGTGCGGCGCATTGAGCGTCGCATACTGCCATTCCGGCAGTTGCGTTTTTCAGGCGCGCCCGCGCTTCCTCCAGCGCCTCGGCGAACGCATGCGAGACGCCCGTCGCGGCGATCTCGCGCTCAATCTCCTGAATCTCGAACTCCGCCCCACCGCCGAGCTGAAGGTTCAGAAGGTTGCGTGATTGAGCGGCCGACATCTCCTGAACGACGACCAATCGTTCCTTCAGCACTTCGACCAGGGTTGGAGAATCATCACTCATCGGCCTGCCTCGATCTGAGCCAGGATCCGCTGCAGGCCTCCGACACCAGATACAAAATGTTGCTGCGCGTCATTGATGTGAGATTGCAGGGAGTCCCACAGATCGACCCTCAGCAACCGCGCAGGATCGCCGGCCATCGTCTCGATAGCCTGAAGGCCGAACTGATGCCGCAAGCCGATCCCCTTCAAGACGAATTCCGAAAGCTCACGCGCATGCATTTCGATGAACGGACGCAAGAGCGGATGCGCACTGTAACTGATGCCGCGCTTCGAGAGTTCGACCTCGATGAGCACGATGAAATGCCGAACCAGCAGATCCTGGCTTTCGCCGAGCAGCTGCACCACGAAAGTGACGTCGCGGTCCGCGCGCGCAACAATCTGCGATGCGAGCGCCGCCGCGGTCGCCGGCCCCTCCCCGCCGTTCTGTTCATGCCAGACAGCCGCCATGTGTCACCCCGCCCTCAGGTTCGGGAACGGTATTGGTGCAATTTGCGATACAGCGTAGCGCGCGAAAGCCCGAGCTTCTCGGCAGCGGCGGCAATGTTACCGCCAGCATTCGCGACCGCCCTCTCGATGGTGCGGCGTTCCACCTCGTCGAAACGCGCAATCTCGTCGCCTTCCGATCCCGTCGAGCTATGCCCCGCCTGCACGGACACCGAGGAGGGCTGAACCGACGCCATTTCCACGAAATCCTCTGGCAAGTCCCGGGGAGCGACGATGCCGGTGATCGTCATCAGCACGAGATTCTCGACCAGATTGCGCAGTTCGCGAACGTTCCCGGGCCAGCTATAGCGACGCAGCAACTCCATCGTCGCTGCCTCGAAGTGTAGCGGTTGGGTACTATAGGTCTCTGCAAACTGCCTGTTGAAATGATCGATCAGAATCTCGACATCGCCCAGGCGCTCACGGAGCGGCGGTATGGTGAACTTGACGACACCGATCCGGAAGTACAGGTCCTTGCGAAAACGCCCTTCCGCCACCTCCTGCTTCAGATTCCGATTGGTCGACGCCACGAGCCGGACGTCTACAGGTCGTGCCTTACTGTCACCAAGCCTGTACACCGCGCGCTCCTCCAGCACACGAAGCAAGTAAGGCTGCAGCTCCATCGGCATTTCACCGATCTCGTCAAGGCTGAGCACCCCGCCATTGGCAAACTCAAACCGTCCAGGCCTCCCCTCGCGCGTAGCGCCGGTATAGGCGCCCGGCGCATGTCCGAATAATTCGCCGCCGAGGAGTTCCTTGGAGACCGCACCGCAATTGAAGGCAATGAACGGCTCCTTGCCGGTATTCTGGCTGGCGGCGTGAACCAGACGGGCGAACAGTTCCTTGCCGACGCCGGTCTCACCCTCGAGCAGGATTGCCGTTCGTCCAAGCGCTGCCCGCTCAATCTTCTCGATCGTTTGCAGTAATGCGTCACTGCAGCCAACAATCGCTTCCCTGGCCGAAACAAGTGCGGCGCGGGCTGCTGGCGACATCTGGGATCGGGCAAGACTGGCGCGTGGCTTCGCTGCGAGCACGAGCATCGCGCCCTTTACGACGCCGTCGACCACGAGCGGCTCGATCCGCTGCTCGCGCAGTTCCTCGGGCAGCCCCTTGGCAAGGTCTTTCGCGAGAAAGCCTTTGTCGTTTGGCAGAAGCTGCCTCCCGATGCTCAAGTCTTGCGATTGCGCAATCCGGTGCCAGCGAACTGACGCCATGTCGTTATGGTGAACGACCCGGCCGAACCGGTCGAGAATAACGACCCCGTCAGCACTGTTCATCCCCGGCATTCGGGAAATGCTCGCCTCAAGCAGCCGCATTCTCTCGATGCGGATCTTTTCCGAGAGCGCCAGTTCGATGTGATGGGCCGCGACCACCGCCAGGGCCACATTGTGCCGGTGAAAGATTGCTTGAGGTCCGGAAAAGTCGACGATGCCGATGATGCTGCCGTCTATCGGACTGCGAATGGGGCTACCGACGCAGGTCCACGCCTTGATGCCCTCCGAGAAATGCTCGGCCGCATGGACATGAACCGGCTTTCCAGTGACCAGCGCTGTGCCGATGCCATTGGTGCCGGTGACCGCTTCGCCCCAGGCCGCGCCTGCTTCCAGGCGAATATCGTGCCCCGCATCAATGGTCCGCCGATCGCCCCCGACCTCCAGCACGACGCCGTTCCCGTCGGTGATGACCACCATCGTCGCCGCGTCACCAAGCACCTCGGCAATACGGCGGAAGGTCTCGGCGCTCGAACCAAGCAGATCATCATTCTTCAAACGAAGTTCATAGAGATCGTCCGGCGAGGCTAGGAGATGACTGCCCTTGCCACGAGCATCAACCCCGGACTTGACGCTGCGCTGCCATGAATCCTCGATGACGCTTCGCACCGGAGCGTTCTCGCGCCTCAGGTCCCCGAAGGTCAGGAAGTTTTCCCATGCCTTGTTGGTTTCGCCCTCATCGTATGGCCGCCCCTGCTCCGCGTCCGAAGCTTTGTAGCCTTCCAGGGAAAACGGCGGCTTGGCCATGAGCGTTTCCGTCAGCATTGGAGCACCATACGTCCGTTGGCAAACAGCAACCCGATCGGCAAACACAAACTGAGCCGGAGCCGACCGGGATCGCTTTCCCTGCAGGCTCAGCTCACGCAGATCATTCGACGCTTCTGGAGATCGCGTCCAGGCCGAGACGACCTGAGATGACCTGTTCCAGGTGAGCTTCCGACGTCTCGTCGGGCACACTCACTCCCTCAAGGTCGGCCAGGACCCTGTACAATTCGTCGTCCAGCGGCTCGAAGATCCCGTTCTCGCGCGTCGCCAGAGCGAAGTATCGCGATTGGCCGTTGCCACGCAGTTCGCCGACAAAATCGAGCTGCCGTCCCGATGCGAGATCGGCGATCACGACGCGACCGTTATGGCTGATCCGCACATAAGGCTCGACCTCTTTTGGGCGAGCCGGCGGCGTGGACCAGAGCTTGCCCGACGGCTGGGGCTGCGGAGGGGGCGTCGGGTTGCGCAATTGCTGCCAACGCCCGAGTGTCAGATGATTGGCGAGCGCGTTGATCGTCGTGCGGTTCCTCTGAAGGAAGTCCTTGGCCGCCAGTTCTTCACGGTGCGGACCGTCGCGCTTGGAGATAATATAGACCATGTCCCTTTTCCTCCCGCCCGGCTGATCGGATGAGCCTGGAGGCTTGTTACACTGCCTCCTTCGGCTCATGCCGGGACTTTCAAGATTGTAACCCGTTCCGGATCGTTGTCACGGTGCAATCAATCATTCGATCGCGAACGTCACGTCGCCGCCACCATCTGGCGCGTTACTCCCGCCTTGAAGACGTAACCGGACAGTGTGGCACCCAGGCACGGCGCCACAAAATAGAGCCACACCTGTGACAGCGCATCGGAGCCCGCAAACAATGCGGGCCCAAACGAGCGCGCCGGATTGACCGACGATCCCGACACAGCGATGCCGGCGAGATGGATCGCGACCAGCGTCAGACCGATCACCAACCCGGCATAGGCAGACGCCGCTCCGTTTTGCGTCGCACCAAGGATCACCGTCAGAAACAGGAACGTTGCCGACGCTTCGAACACGAACGCGGATAGAACACCGTACTGGCCCCAGCCATTCTGGCCAAAGCCGTTCGCCGCGACGTCGTAGCCTCCGACCTTGCCTTCGGCGATGAGGTACAGCACGGCCGCAGCCGCGATTCCCCCGACGAACTGCGCGACGATATAGCCCGAGAAATCCCGCGGCGACATCCGCCCGGCGACGAGCATCCCGAGGCTGACCGCCGGATTGAGATGAGCACCGGAGATATGTCCGATAGAATAGGCCATTGCGACCACGGTCAGGCCAAATGCGAACGCGACGCCCAGCAAGCCGACCTCGGCCCGCATAAAGATTACGGTCGCACAGCCAAAGAACACCAGCGCGAACGTACCGATAAATTCCGCAACATACTTCTGCATAACTCCCCCTTCCTGGTGATGGATTCGATATCGAGGTTTCTGTCCCTCTGGTCGCGGCCCGCGTCGTCTCCTGAGACGACGCGGTGAAACGCGGACCGCGCACACAGTCTCATGCGCGTCCAAGTTTCTCAGCCCCACCGCCCAGTGCGGGCCCCTGTGTCGGGTCGATATACTCCGGCACGTCGGCAATCAGCGTGTTGGTGGTCAGCACCAGGGTCGCGACGGAAGCTGCGTTTCGAAGCGCGGTATAGGTCACCCGGACGGGGTCGACGATGCCGGCCGACACCATGTCAATGAATACACCGTTGGCGGCATCGAACCCGACGCCCGACCTGGAGCTCTGCAGATCGGCCACGACCTTCTCCGCATCATGGCCGGCATTCCGTGCAATGAAAGCGGCCGGACGAGACAGGGTTTCTCGCACTAGCTTGATTCCCTCACCGAGGTCGCCATTGATGTTGCCGAGCGTACGTGTCACCACCGGCGCACACTGCGCCAACGCCGTGCCGCCACCGGGCACGATGCCCTCCTCGGCCGCGGCCCGCGCCGCACTGAGCGCATCGTCGATCAACTGGATCGTCCGCTTCTGCTCCACCGGAGTGACGCCGCCTGCGAGGATCACGGCAGTCCCGCCCGACAGCTTCGCCAACCGCTCCTTGAGCTTGTCCTGTTCGATGTTAGGCGGAGCCAGATCGTGCTGCTTGGCCACCTGCAGGCGCCGCGCCGCGATCGCCGCATCGTCGCCGCCGCCCCGAATGATCACCGTTTCCCGCGCACTGGCCCGCACCTGCCGTGCGGTGCCGAGATCGGCCAGGCTGGCCTCTTCCAGTCTGCCGCCAAGCTCGCGCGCAATGACCCGGCCACCGGTGATGATGGCGAGATCGTCCATCATTGCCTTGCGCCAATGACCATAATCAGGCGGATTGATCACCAGGATCTTGCCGCGATTGTCATCGCCGAGCAGTGTGACGACCACTTCCGGCGCAATCTCCTCGGCGACGATAACAAGCGGCCGCCCGGTCGAGGCGACCGTCGCGCGCACCGCCGCCAGCTCGGCCGGCGTTTTGATCTTCAGGTCGGTCAGGAGGATGTAGGGCTGATCGAGCACCACCTCCATCTTTTCGACATCCGTCACCATGTGGTGGGAGATGTAACCGCGATCGAACGACATGCCTTCGACGACTTCGAGCGTCGTGCTCGTCGTCAGCCCGTAGTCGGAACTGATGATGCCATCCTTGCCGACGCGCTGGACCGCCTCCGCAATCAGACCGCCCAGATGGGCGTCGGTTGACGCGATCGTCGCCACCGCCTCCAGCGTCTTGCGATCCGATACGGCAATTGCGGAGCTCTTCAAAGCCTCGACAACGACCTCAACAGCCCGGTCGATCCCTTTGCAGAGATCGACCGCCTTGGCGCCCCGCTCTAGTGCTGCAACTCCTCCCTGGATGAGGCCATTTGCAAGCACCATGGCGGTGGTCGTGCCGTCGCCGGCGACCTCATTGGTATGCATCGAGACCTCGCGCACCACCTGCGCACCCATGTTCTCGAAGCGATCAGGCAGTTCGATTTCAGAGGCGATGGTGACGCCATCGCGCGAGACGATGGGCGTGCCGATCGGCCTGTCGACCATCGCGTTCATGCCCTTCGGACCGAGGGTCGATTCGACCGCTGCTGCAAGCTTCTGGACCCCGCGCGCAAGAGCACGGCGGGCTTCGATATGATGTAGCAATACTTTCGGCATTGGCTTCACTCCCAAGCGGACGGATCTTGTTGTCTGGTTGGGCGGACTTGCTGACCGCTCCGGTTCTTGGCGCTTGCGGGCAGCGCGTTAAACGCGCCCCCACGCTTTAAGCTTCTCAAAGGTCACGGGCTGCCTGATGGAGCAGCACAGCGGCTGCTACAGCCGCCGCACGGTGACGGCGTCGGTCCGGGATTGTCGTCGACGAGTTCGCGACGACGGACGGCAAGCAGGCCTCTGCACAATGAGCTGTTGAATTCCATATTGATGCGCACTCCCCGCAAACGCTGCAGATAGGATGCCAGTTCGTGCCGTTTGATGGGGGCCCCCTCGTAGGTGACAAAGGTGCGATCCTCCGGGAGGCAGGCCAGGCCTGTTTCGATCAGAAGCTCGCGGTAGCGGGGCTTCTGTCGCGCGACGTCCGGCGAAGCAAACACGACCTCGTCAAAGCTACACAGACTCATCCGGCAGATCGCCGGATCTTCATAACCTATCCCCCGCAAGGCCAGGATCATGACCTCCTGGCGCCGCTCGAACGCCTTGCGGCGGAACTTATCCCGCAATTCGTCAAGCGAGCCTCCAGGTGCGAACTCCTTGAGCGCATCGGCAAACGACATCCCTTCGCGGACGCCGCGGTTGATCTGCTCCGCGACCATGTGGTCCCGAAGCTGTGGCCGCGCCTTGCGAACCCACGGCAGCGACGACACCGCCCGACGCATGTCGTCGGCCATGAGGAACGCGAAGTTCGCCGAACACCAGAAGGTCGGCAACCGAAAGACGATGTCGACATCGCCATCGTCATCGACGGTAACATGCTCGACGAATCCAAGCTCGGTCACAGGCTCGTCGAGCTCGGGGTCTGTCACCAACGCGAGGCGCTGCCACACCTCGCTGGTTCTTCGGTCACACTCGTGGAGCAGTGCGTTCATGTGATGTCATCCCGCCGCGGTCGCGTAGGCACCCTTCGCAAGCTTTGCCTTCTGTGCCTCGACATCCACGCCATAAAGCCGCGCGGCGTTGAGACCGAGGATCTTCTTCTTTGCCTGCGGCGTCAGATCGACACCGTGCTCCTGCTTCAGATCCTCGGGCAGCTCGAAGTTCCAGAACTTCTCGACCAGCCATCGAGGCGTCCAGATGGCGTAGTCGCTGCCGAAGAGAATCTTGTCCTCGCCGACCCAGAACAGCAATTCGCTGATCACTTCCGCGAAATACCGTGGACGTCCGTGAATGAACGGCAGCGCGACCGCAAGGCCGCCATAGACGTTGGTCTCCTGGACGGCGATCCAGCAGAAGTCGTCGAGCCTGGGCAGCCCGCAATGCTCGATGATGAAATTCAGGCCCTGAAAATCGGTCGCCGCGTGATCGACGTCGTGAACATCGAATGCATCCTTGTCCAGCGGGATGATGGTCGGCCCCTTGTGGACGTGGACGTTCGTGATGCCGAGCTTCTGGCACAGTTCGAAGCAACGATAGGCGTTCGGATCGGTGAGCTTCCAGCCCCGCGACTCGCCCTTCCACTCGGCGGTGTAGAGCTTGACGCCCTTGATGCCGAACGTATCCTTCATGTAGTGGATGTATTCCAGCGCCCGCTCACCGTCGCGCGGATCAAATGCGCCGTTGACGATGAAGCGGTCCTTGTACTTCTTCGCCATCTCGGCGTTGCGGTCGATGGTGTTGAAGCCGTTCTTGTAGAATTCCGTGAGGTAGGTCGACTGCACGATGGCCATGTCGTCCGGACCGTCGACGAACAGATCGCGGTACATCTGCTCTGCGCTGTATTTCTCGAATTGCTCCTTGGGCCAGAGCTTGTCCTTTGGACTGAGCGAGCTGTGGTAGGCGTAGAAGCAATCAATGAACTGCTTGCCGTGAATGTTGAGCTGGTTCGCCGGACTGCCGTCCCAGAAGTGGGTATGACCGTCGATGACGAAAACTTCCTCGCCCGTGGGAGTTATGAACATGATGATCTCCGAGAATTTGATAGGCGCTGTTCGATCAATCCACGCATCGTAGCTGCGCGAACACTTTGGAAACGGCGGGACCACACCGTTGAGGATGCGGCCCCCAGTGAGGGAGCTTCACTCGATGTATTCGAAGACCTCGTCCATGTTTCCGAACAGCGTCACCGTATTGTCGTCGATGCGCACCATCCGGCCGTAGTGGGTCGAGGTATTCACTTCGAATATCTCGGCCGTCATGTCTTTTCCGAGGATGTCGCTGATCTCATCCATCTTGAAGATCAGCTTGCCCTCGCCGTCGATGCGGATCAGGGCCGGCTGGTAGGTCACGGTCACGTTCGGCTTTTTGCCCATGAATTCAGCGATGGCGCGCGCTTCGACGCTGTCGTTCATGGTGACGCCGCACTGATGGGATATCGTCTGTTCAAAACGGAGATCTCCCATCTTCTGGAAGATGTTCTGGTTGGTCGCACTTCTTGAAGCAATGGACATTGCAATTCACTCCTTGGGAAGGACGAGACCGAGCTCGCCGAGAATCTTCTTGATGCGTTCGACCGACTGCGCGCGGACGTCGGCGTACTGCACCGGCTTCGAATGTGGTTGCGACCAGATCGGCTGCAGTCCGGCGGCCGCCTTGCCGGCCAGCGCCACGTGCTTGTTAACCCAGCCCTGGAACAGCTTCTTGTTGTGTGCGGCGTGCTGATTGTCGCTCACCAGCAGATGCATCAGGTCGATCGTGTTGGCGAGATTGCGCTCATAGTCGGCCTCGGCCGCCGAAATGACCGCCGGCGTGATGAAGTCGCCGTTCGGCGAGCCGACCTGCATCAGGAATCCGCTGCGGAACAGCTCACCGACCAGCGGCTCAAACACGATGTTGGTGGCGAAGTACTGCTCGACATAGTCAGCCGACCCCATGATCGATTCGATCGCTTCCCGGGTGCCCTGCCAGCCCTTGTCCTCCAGCCACGCCCGCTTGCCAGCCGTGTCGTCGAAGCCCGGAATGTCCATTCCGATCTCGGCGAGATAGAGCGTGATGTCCTGGGCCAGCCGAAGCTTATAGGACGAGTTCGTCAGGGTCGCGTTGTTGATCATCTGGGTGTAGCCGTAGCGCTGAGCTTGCATCAGCGATGTGCCGAGCCCGAACTCGGCGTGCTTCCACGCACCGAGGTGGTTTTGCAGGATCTTGACCCAGGCCTTGTCGAAGCCCTTCGGCGCACCGGACTTGCGGCCGTTGGCGATCACCGATTGCACCATCGTCTCGATCTTGGACTGGCGCTGGTAGTGGGTGCGCTCCCACTCCTGATCGGGCGCACGGAAGGCATGCCAGTTCGAGCTCAACGCGGCCGTGTTGTCCTTGGTGTAGGCCCCCTTTCCGTTGGGGAAGGAGATGATCCAGTCCTGCAGCAAATAGCGTTCCGGATCGGGCTGAACGTCTACGGTCACGTCCTCATAGTGCGTCGCCCGCTTGCTGCGGGGCTCGAAATACCGGTACTTGCGGCTGTCCGAATCCGGAAACACCGCAGCGCCTGCTGCACCGGATTTCGCTGGAACACTTTGAACGGCAGTCATGGTCGTCTTCCTCCTCCCTTGGTGGGCTCTGTAAAAGGCACGGTCGCTATTCGAAAACCTCAGTTGTTGGCTGGTGTGAACTTGTCGAAGAAGATGCGATCCGACTCGACGTCGTTCAGCTGCAGCACGGGCACCAGCGCCTCGATCATCGGCGACGGTCCACACGCATAGACGTCGACGTCTTCGCCATATCTCGCGTTGCGAAGGTGCGCTCCGACGGCTTCGTGCACGAAGCCCTTTGCTCCACTCCAGGCCGCATCATCGGCCGCATGGGAGAGCACCGGGATGAACTTGAACTCCGGATGCCTGGCGGCGAGTTCTGCGAAGCGATCGAGGTAAAAAAGATCGTTGCGCGTCCGTGCGCCATAGAAGAAGTGCACCGGACGAGCCTCGCCAGACTCGATGTGATCGTGCAGGATCGACCACAACGGCGACATTCCCGATCCGCCGCCGACCAGGACTATGGCTCCGGCTCTGTTTTCTCGCCGGAAACAGGTCCCGTAGGGTCCGCGGATTCCGACCGCGGTTCCGGCGGAGAGGTCTCCGTCGAGCCGGGAAGAGAAGCGTCCGTTCGGGTATTTTTTGATGATGAATGCGAGCTTTTCGCCCTCGATCGGCGAATTTGCCATGGAAAACGAGCGCGTAATCGTCTCTGCCCCCGGGAGCGTGATGTCGACATATTGACCCGCCCAGAACTTCAGAGGTTGCTCGAGCGATATCTCGAGGAGCCGGATGTCATGGGTCAGCGCGGAGACGCTCGTGACTGTGCCCGCGAAGTCCCTCACCGGGATCGATTTCGACAACACCTCCTCGTCGTAGTTGAGGAGCTCCACCTCGAGATCCGAATAGGCCAAGGTCCGGCACAGCAGGATGTAGTCCTGGCCTCGCTCCATCTCATTGAGGGCGAACGTCGAATATTTCTTGAGCTCTACTTCGCCTCCGGTAAGGACGCATTTGCACGCCGAGCACTGTCCCTCCTTGCAACCATGCGGCAGTGCGATGCCCTGGCGAAAGGCGGCGTCAAGAACGGTCTCGTTCTCCTCGACCTCGAATTCTATGCCTACCGGTTGCAGGCGAACGACATTAGCGGGCGTGCCCATAGGGCCTCCTCAAACCAAGACTTGCGTATCTTCCGGAGAGTGATCGGAAGGAGCCGGCCGGAGCCGGCCCCTTCCGCCTCGGCTAGTTGCAGGGATTGATGGTGAATCCCTTGCGATACTCGGCGAGATGCTTTTCCCGGTCGGCCGGGCTCATTTCCCGCAGCGTGAGCAGCGGGCTCTTCAGGATGTGGCCGCGGACGTCGTCGAGCGTCCACATTTCCTTCTCCTCGAAGCGCAGGTGCGGCTGGGCGACCAGGGTCTTGCCGTCGGTGCGCACGAAGCCGAGATCCTTGATGGCGTCGGCGATATCGACATTGTGGTAGACGCTTTCCCATTCGCGACGGCCGCTGAACCGTCCCATCGCGGGGGTCGGACGCCCCTGATACTCGCCGGCGAAGGCTTCGACGGCCGTCCAGCGATCGAGCTCATGGGCGAACGTGTAGAGCTTGCCGTCGATCTCGCCGGTGACCATGTCCTCGCGGATCAGGCAGGGCACCAGGCACGACCAGCAACGATGCGGATAGACGTAACCGACATCGCTGTTGAACAGGATGTTGGTCTGGCCGCGATGCGACAGCTTCTCATACCATTTCCAGAAGTCGCCGAACTGCGCATACCAGCCCGGATACTTGTGCTCGAACCACTCGAAGTCCTTGTCGGTCTGCGCCTCGATGCGCCAGAAGTTGGCCGACCAGCCGACCGCGAAGAACTGCGCGACCTTGTGGACATAGTGCTTCTCGGTCAGACGCTTCCAGGCAGTCTGAACGTCGTCATGATGGATCTTGATGCCATACTTCTCGAGCGGCAGCATGTAGGTGCGATAATAGTCCTCGAAGATCCAGCGGTGCCACATCTCGGCATAGGACTCCTTGGTCTTGTCGCGGTTCGTGGTGCCGTACTCGATGAAGGTGCCGATCGCTGCGTCGACGATGGCGTGGTTCTGCCAGAAGGCATAGCGCATGTCGCGCTCGAGCAGCAGATGGTTCTCCGGCTCCTTCAGCATCGACATCAGCATCGAGTGGCCGTTACCGATGTGCCGGCTCTCATCCGACTGCACCGACAGGAAGACCGTCGGCAGCGCGTAGTCACCGTTGCGGGCCGCTTCCGACGGCATGGCGACGAACAACGTGTTGGTGAACGCGGTCTCGGCGACCACGGTCAGGTACACGTTCGCAGAGGTGATCGCATCGCCGGTGATGAAGCCCTCACCGAACTGCCTGCCGATCGTGGTGGCGTAGCATTTGCCGAACGCCTCCTCGGTGATGTCGAAGCCGGCCGGATCGATGTAATTCTCCATGTACCACTTCTTGAGATTCATCTGGATCGTCGAGTGACGGAACTCGTCGACCATCTGCATCGTGAAGCCGGTGCGAAGATCTTCACCTGGAGCGAGGCGGCCGACCATAGCCATGGACCTGGCGGCGGAAATTTCCGGGAACGGGATTATCGCCAGGAACAGCTTCATCCACTCGACCCAACGCGGCTCGACGTTGCGGAACATGTCGCCGCGCAGCGCAGCATCGAGCGCACCGTAGACGCGGTTGTCCTTCTCCTCCTGCATCGGGAAATAGGAGCGGAGGACCTGCTTCATCGGATCCTTCGGCGCCTTCGCGATCTTGTAGTCCGTGGGAAAGGTCATCGCTTCCTGGACGTAGGAAGGATTCCATCCGAGATCTGCAATCTTCTTTGCAGCATCACCGACGGATATGCCGCGCTGGGCGGTGATCTTGTTGAGTGTTAAAGTTCCAGACATCTCGTCTTTCCTCCTGATCGGGTCAGAAACCACATCGATATTCCGCCTGCCTGGACCTTCGCGGACCGGGCAGTGCCTACCCGTGCGTTACGGGCCACCTCGCGGCCGCTTGCATGGCCGGACGTTTGATATCGGCAAGGGTCTCGGGAACGACTGTGGTGCACCGCAACGATGATCAGGCGCGATCTTCCGAACTACGGTCCTGCGATCGCTATACTTCATCCCACACATGATGCGCCCTCAGGCAAGCGTCCCCTTCCCTCGTTCTTGTCGCGGCTCACCCCAGACGGAGCAGTCGGCGTTGTTGTGATCAGGAGCTTTGCAATGGGCGTGCCAGCGCATCCGAGGCGCTCGCCAACTCTCTTTCCGAGGTATCGACGCGTGTATGGCGTGGGCGGACGCGTTACACGGGCCCGGCCTGCTGCCGGAAGCGATGCAGATTGCGACGGAAATTGCAGAATGAGAATTCCGACAGCGCAAAGGGATTGGTGCAGCGATGTTTGCGTTGCAAGAATGGAAGCAGGCTTGGATGCCGATAACGCTTCGTTGGAATCAGTAACGACTGCACGTTGGGTCCAGCGATGTTTCGGGACCTCGAACCTGGGCGGCTCTTCTAGCCGATGCGCGGGAACACTTGCCCATACGCATGCGCCAATCAGCAAGAGGTCTCCGCAACGGCCGAGCACTTTATCTGCCCCGCCCTGGAGATCCAGCGATCGCAATAGAGCGCGTAACAGTCATGACCGCAGAACGACAGCCCGGTGCTGAATTCTTTGAGATAGTGGGCGCCGATTGGCTCACAGCAAAGCATACAGAGGATTCTCGGGCGCAGGGCCATGCCGTTCACCAGAATGAACCTCATATAGCGCCGCTCAATGCGAAGAAATGATGTCACTCTCGCCCCCAATTCAGCCGACCCGGAACGACGAAGCGTCTTGCGGGCGGCTCCCAGCACTGCCTTTAAACGGTCAACTCATGCTTCGCGGCTCCCTGCCGCATAGTTCGTGCAACGGCCGTGCCAGACCGTCCGGAACCTCCGACAACAGCTTCTTGAACGCCGTGATCACCGGCGATCCCTGATGACCGCGCCCCGTCAACTTGAGAGCGTCCACGACGCAAATTGCGACAAAGATGCAAATTGAGACTCGCCGTGAACTGCAGGTGGCATTCTCACCTCAGTTTGCGATGCAGCATGAAAAGTCGGTTTGGATGCCTAGAGCCGATTTGGTCGATTGGCTGCTTCCGGCCGGACTAAAAAACTCGTTTCCGATGAGCTTTCAAAGCCACCTCCAGCGCGCCCAAACGAACGAGAATTTGTATGCCGTGTCAGGAGACGGGCCGGTGAAATCCACCACGAGCAAATGCTCGCGGTGGACGAGACCCGGGTTCACGGAATTAAAACTGCGCGTCCATGAATCTTGCCGGCATTGAGATCGTGCAAGGCCTTGTTTGCATCGGCGAGACGATACTCGGCGGTTGCCAGTTCAACCAGACCGCGGTCTGCGAGCGCCATTAACTCCGTCAGCTCGGCCCATGTGCCGACGAGATTGCCGATGATGTTCTTCTCGGTGATCACCATGTCGACAGTCGGGATGCGGATGTCCTCGCCGTAACCAACAACGTAGTAACTTCCCATCGAACGGGTCATCGCCAGCCCCTTCGATGTCGTGCCCTTCTCACCGACGAAATCGATTACCGCCTCCGCGCCGTTTCCGGCGGTCAGAGCCAGAACGGCAGCCACTTCTTCGCCGTCGGCTTTCACCAGATGGTCGGCACCTGACTTTTCGGCCAGCTTCAGCGACGCTTCGGACTTGTCGACGACGATAATATCGGCGGCGCACATTGCTTTGAGGCACTGGATTGCGATGTGACCCAATCCACCTGCACCGATAACGACGCAAGATTCGCCGGGCAAAAGGTGACGCGTAGCCTTCTTGACGGCGCGATAGGCCGTGAGCCCCGCGTCCGCATAAGGCGCCACCTCCTTGGGGGCGAGCGTCCGTGGCAGCGGCACGATATTCCGCTCCGAGGTGCAGAGGAATTCTGCATAGCCACCGTTGCAATCCAGACCAGGAAACGTGCCGGGACCATGCATGTCGAAGCCGCGACGACAGGCGAGACACGTTCCTCCAGTGATCTTCGGATGAACAATGACGGGATCTCCTTTCTTCAGTCCCTCGACCTCCTTGCCGACCTCCTCGACCCAACCTGCATTTTCGTGTCCCATGATGATGGGGAGGAGTTTGTCGCCGGACGGATCCATGTGCGGCTTCCAGACTCCTTCGATGATATGGATATCGGTCCTGCATACGCCCGCGCCGCCGATTCGGACGATAACGTCAGTCGATTTCGTCAGCTTGGGATCAGGTACGTTTTCTTCGATGACCCAGCGGTCGTTGGACAGCCTCTCGTCATACGCTCTCAATACTTGGGCTTTCATGTTCTCCTCCGTCTGCCCAGCGAACCTTGTGCTCGCCGTTGCGGAGGCGCCTCAGCATTTTTCGTGCCAGCACAATTGCTCTTGCAGCGCGACGCAGGATGCGGGGAGCCCGTCGGGAAACTTGCCCCGATCAAGACGGTGCCCGTCGCGCCAATTGGATGACCCAGCGCGATCGAACCTCCATTGACGTTGATCTTGTTTCGATCGATCCGCAGGTCGCGGATGTACTTCTCCACGGCGACGGCGAACGCCTCGTTGACCTCGAACAGGTCAATATCATCGCGCGTCAGTCCGGCCCTGGCGAGCACCTTGCGGGATGCGGGAAGAATATCCGCGGCCGGCGCGACAATCTGCACAGTCGGAAGCGCTTCGTCGCGCACCATGCTCGCGCTGCCTGTAGTGAGATTTTTCTTGATCTCCGCGTGCACACGTCGTGCACACGTGGCCATCTAACCAACTGAAAACCTTGAACTTTCGTTCCAGTCCATCATTGGGGCAACGGAAAATTTCCGTGTCATCTCAATTGCGTAGCCGCAACATCCGTTCAATGCAACATGATGTTTCGGAGCGCTGCCCGGCGGAAACAGGCCCGGCCCAACCAAAATATCGAAAACAACCCCATGCAAAGCAGCTTCGCCCTTGCAAGGAGCCCAGCGCAGAGGCGGTCAGGATTGTATCGGCTACCCGGGAAGTCGACAGATATCCGGATGCAGCAGCGGCGCCTCCTTGATCCAGATTTTCGCGCCCTGCGGGCCCACGGTCGCTTTCAGGTCGACGCCGCTGGGTAGCCGACCCCAGCCCTGCGGCTGCAGCGTCTCGCCCCCGATCGTTAGTCCCCCCGATAGAACAAAGAACTCGAGCCCGCGCGCGTTCGCAAGGCTGATGACTTCACCCGGCCGCCAGTCTTCAAGGCGGACCTCTTCGTGGCCGTCGTCAAACAGCACACTGACGCTGCTTGCACCGGGGCGCGGCGCAACGTGTTGGCCCTCACCTGGCTGACGCACGACCTGGGTCCGGTCCTCGTCCCGGAACTGCCAGAGCCGCACGAAGATGGTGCAGCCGTCCTTCGAGGCGGGAACATGTGACGTCCCTGGAGGGTTGCGGAAGTAGCTGCCCGCGGGGTAGTCGCCATGCTCATCCTGAAAGGTACCTTCAAGGACGACAATCTCTTCTCCACCCCCATGCGTATGACGCGGGAACGCGCTACCGGGAGCATAACGCACGATCGAGGTCGCGCGCGCGACTTCGCCGCCAATGCGGAACAGCATGCGCCGATCCACGCCGGCCGACGGACTGGCCACCCAGTCCAGCTTCGAGGCGTGAACGATAACGGGCTTCGACAGATCATCGTTGATGCGCATCGTTACTCTCCCTCAGGCGGCGCCATCCGAAACCCACCGCTTCGCCATTTCGGATCTCTTGACCAGTGCAGGTCCCAAACCAGGACACGTTCAGATCCCCGCGAGCGGAACGCCACTCGCCACATTCTGCGGTCGTCGTGACGCGATCAGCCGCCGCGCCTCGTCGGCTCGACCGCTGCGCAGCAAGGCGCAGGTCACGGAATATTCCAGCAGGTCGCGCTGGGCGCGGCTGCCTCCAACCCTTTCATGGGTTGCCAGGACGGGCCTTAGCTCATCGACGACCCGTGTCCAGTCGCCCTTGGCCAAACCATCGAAGCCGCGCGCGATGGGCACCACCATGTCCGCGGCGGGTCCCTTCGGGTTCTCGATGATCCTCGCCAAGGCCTCCGCGTCGCCAGCCATTGCAAAGGCAAGCGCGCTGTGCATGTCGGCAAAGATGATCCCCGAGTTGGGAAACCACTTCGCCGCATACTGGCTGATCTCGCTCCAGAGTTCCGGATATCGCGGCTCGCCCGCCATCTCGGCGCGCGCAAGGAACGAGGCGCAATCCGTGAGGACATTGATTTGCGGCCCCCACGAGCCGCCCGGATGCAGCGCCTCACGATAGATCTTCCAGGCTTGATCCCGCCTGCCGGTCTCCAGCGACCACAGGGCAAGATGCCAACTGATATGGCAATGCAGTTGCCCCTCGCGTGGGTAGGCGGCGTTCCATTGCTCGAGATAAACCAGCCCCTCCTCGCGCTGTCCCTGCTCATAGAACAGATGGGCCTTGATATGCGCAGCGTGAGCGTTGCGGGGACAACCACGAAGTGCGGTCTCGATATTCCTGAAACCACTGTCGAGCCTGTGCAGCTCGATTTCGGCAAACGCGAGCACGGTTCGAAACCACCAGTCATCGCCATAATGGGTTGCAAGCGGCTCCAGCATCGCCAGTTGCTCAACCTCGCGGCCGGACTTGCCCGAGAAGCCGATCAAGCCGAAGACACCGGTGGCCGGTGCCAGCACCATGGCATCGCGCGGCCAGTGCTTCATATGTTCGGCGATCGCCGAAACCGCCGCAGCGCCTTGACCACTCAGGATCTTGGCAAAGATCGCAATATGACCTTGCTCACGCGAAGTCGTAGCCGGCGCTAGCGCGATCGCGCGTTCGAGCGGCGCTTTGACTTCGTTGCCGCGACCGAGCAGTTGCAGGGTTCGCGCAAGCGCGATGTGCGCCAGAGCGAAACCTTCGTCGGCGGCGATCGCGTCGCGGAATGCCTGGTCAATTCCCGATCCGGCCGCGAGCAGCTTGTCGACGCCGGCGACATATGCGTCGCGGGCGGCGGCAGAGCTTGTGCTCAAGGGGTTACCGTACCGGTCTTCAAGAACGCGCACCCGATTTCCCATCGAACTCTCGGTCATTTTGATGACACTCCCTCCATGGAAACCTGCTTGGCCTTGGCTTGCCGCCGGCGGCGCTCATCACCCAGCTTGAGCAGCCGCTCTCGATCCGCTGGATTTACTCTTCCATACCGGGGCCGCCAAAGGGAACCCTCCTCCTTCCACGCAAATGGCGCTTTCACAGTCGTTCGCGGCGCCGTCGCCGTGTCAAGAAGGGCGAGCGCCTGGCGCATGATTTCGCGCTGCATGTCCGGTCGCCAGGGATGCCCGCAAGGATTGCCCAGCGGGAAATCCGTGAAATAGAACCGTGGCACGCCGCAGTGCTCCACGACATCCTGCGCCGAGCCGACAATGACCGTCGGAATGCCGTTCGCTTCCAGATGCCGGGCGACCAAGCTTACGGTCTGATGACACACGGGGCAAAGGGGGCAAAGGATCGCAGCATCAGCCCCGTCTTTTCGAACCCGTGCCAGGATTTCAGGTGCATCCTCCGCGTTCGTTTTCCGTTGGCTGTATTCTGTCGGCACGCCGTGAAAGTGCCGGGTCAGTCCGACGAGGGCACCTTCGCCGACCAATCCGAAAGCGGCTTCTACCGGCAAGAAGCTGCCCGGATCATTGGTGTGGGTCGACTCCTTGTCCCACGCAACATTGTCGGTAAACAGCTTCCCGGGCGGCGGCGAAACCACACCCGACCATACCCGTTTGACGCCGTCAAAATCCGGCGGACTGGCCGTGGTAATCAGTGCGATACGCAGGTCCGATGATGGTTTGGCAGGTTTGGTGAAAGGGACATCATCAAAGGTCGCCCAGACATAGTCGTTGTCGTAACCAAGGGCACGGTAATATTGGCGCGTTCGCTCCATATATTGAACTGGGGTTTCCGCTACGCTCATGTGGATTCTCCTCGAGACGCTAGCTTGGTCGTGCGGCCGGGCCGGTATGAAAAGCCGATGAGTGCCAGCAACGCGCCGAGCAGTGGTCCGCACGACAGCATCAGGACGGTCGACCAGCCGAAGGACGACAGCAGCCCGCCCGAAAGGAAGGAGCCGACGGTCATCGTGCCGAAGACCACGAAATCATTGAGCGACTGAACGCGCGCCTTTTCCTCGGGACGATGGCACTCCAGGATCATCGCGGAGGCGCCGATGAAGCTGAAGTTCCAGCCGATCCCGAGCAGGCTCAGCGTCGCCCAGAAATGCACGACATCGATCCCGAGCAGGCCCACCGACGAAGAGGCCGCAATCAATACCAGCCCGACCGCGACGATCGCGGATGCGCCGAAGCGCGTGATCAGGCGGCCGGTCCAGAAACTCGGGGCGTACATCGCGATGACGTGCCACTGCAGACCGAGATTGGCCGATTCCTGAGGCAGCCCGCAGAGCTTCATCGCCAGCGGGGCTGCGGTCATGAGGAAATTCATGAGCAGGTAGGAGACGACCCCGCAGATCACGGCCAGGATAAAGCGCGGCTGCCGGGCAATGACAGCGAGCGGCCTTCCGGCGTTGAGATGCGTTGCAGTCCGCGGAGGAAGCTCAACGCCCGCCAGAATGACCGCGGAGAGCGCGGCAACGACCGCCTGGCCGACAAACGTCGCAGCAAAGAGGTACGGCGCCCACAGATTCATGGTGTGCGTCACAAGCTGTGGACCGATCACACCGGCGAACACACCGCCAGCCATCACGGCCGAGAGCGCGCGCGGACGCCGTTCAGGCGCTGCGCAATCGGCCGCCGCAAAGCGGAACGAGAGCACCACGGCCGCATAGACGCCGCCAAAGAAGGTCCCTGCGCAGAATAGCGGGAATGACGCGTTGAGTACGGCAAGGAGCGCAATCAAGCCCGCGAGGACGCCGCTGCCTGCACCGAGCAGGAATGTCGCGCGCCGGCCATAGCGCTGCGCGACAGCGCCCGCCGGCAGCGTGCACATGGCCATGCCGACGACAAAAACCGAGACCGGCAGCGTCGCAAGTGCCTTGGTAGGCGCCAGCATGTCGCCGACCACGGCCCCGGTTGCGTAGACGACCGTGGAATTGGCGCCTGCGAGGGCCTGGGCGACAGCCAGCCTTGCGACATTGCTGCGCTCTCGGCGAATGGCGGTCGGCGCCTCATGGCTGGCAACGGGAAAATTGAAGTTCACGCTGCGGCTTGCTCCGCCGTTAGATGTCCGTCGACGGGACGTCGCCGATCGGACCGGTGGCCGGTCCAGGGCCGTGGATCACCGCGTCGGAGTTAAGGAGAAATCGCTGGACTTTTCCTTCTACAGATTGCCAATTTATGTAGATGAAACGTCACATTTCGCCAGGGAACGCCGGCTGGAAGACGGTCGATGCCCCGCAGGGCCTCGGATCACCGAAGCCTTTGATCGTTCGGGTGCAGTCTCTTCCCGCGAGGAGCTACTTCGCCGAACACAGTCACAGCTGGAATCAGCTGGTCTACGCGATCTCAGGCGCGCTCACCGTGAAGGCGGATGGACGGCGCGTCGTCATTTCTCCGGAACAGGCCGTCTGGCTGCCGGCCGGTACGAAGCATTCGGTCGGCTCGCTGATGGGAGCGGAATTCCGGAGCCTCTGGGTCGCCAATGCTGCCAGCCAAGGCATGACTTCGGGCACGACCGTCATCCATGTGTCCCCGCTCCTGCGGACGCTCATCGTGGAAGCCGCGTCGCTGAAAAGCGAGGATCGTCGCTACGCCGCTCGCGTTATCGCGCTCATCCTCGATCAGTTGCGGCGGGCGACGCCGATCTCGGCAGCGTTACCTTGGCCGACCCACCCAGGCCTGCTGGCGCTCTGTGAAACCCTCTACGCCGATCCAGCGGATACGCGCCACGCCGAGAGATGGGGGCGTGAGATCGGCATGTCGCCGCGAACCTTGACGCGGCACTTCGAGCGCGAAGTCGGCATGAGCTTGCGCGCATGGCGTCAGCGTCTCCGCCTGCTCAAGGCTATCGAATTGTTGGGCAGCGACCTGCCGATCACAGAGATCGCGTTGCGGCTGGGTTACTCATCGGCCTCCGCATTCATATTCATGTTTCGCTCTGAAATGCGCGTTAGCCCCCTGCAACATCGACGCAGTCTGGGCCATGCTGCCAGCAGAGGGGCACCATCAAGGCGTCGATCCGGACCTCAATATCCGACCCGCCGAGCGCGCTGACCCTTCAGCCGTAGGGACTCGTTGGAAACCGCAGTTCAGTTCGGAACAGGCGGAATACGGTCGTCCGGCCCCGGGGAGGCTCGCTTGTGCGCGACTCTCAATGGCGAGGTAGGCGCGAGCCGTCCCCGCCCCGTCATCCAGCGAAAACGACGACCATGATCGATCCCCAGGTCGTCAGCAGAATATTGGAGATCGGATAGGCGGGCGTGTAGCCAAGCACCACCACGGAGCTGCCCGAGCGCTCCTGAATGGCCGCCATCGCGGCCGTCACCGTCTGTGCGCCGGTCAATGCGCCGAGCATGAGGATGGGGTTCATGCGCAACACGAAATGGCCGAAGCAGAAGCCGACGATCTGCGGCAACAGGGTTACAAACATGCCACCCAGCAGCAGGCCGACGCCCGACTCCCGTATGGCGGAGAGGAAGACCGGACCGGCATGGATCCCGGTCAGGCCGACGAAGGCAGCCAGTCCGAGCGACGTCATCAGGCTGATGGCGCCATCGGGGATCCGGCCGAAATACGGCAGACGTGTGCGGAGATAGCCGACAAGAAGTCCAGCGAGCAGCGTACCGACGCTGGTGCTCAGCGAGATCGTGACGCCACCAATCGAAAAGCTCAGGAGCACGCCAACGAGGCCGCCGAAGAAGATCGCGAGCCCCAGCACCACGAAATCGATGCTGGTGCTCGGCGCAACGATGACGCCGATGCTCTTGGCTGCATTCTGGACCACCGATTCAGGACCGACGATGCGAAGCATATCGCCGCGCTGCAGGACAACGCCGGCCGCGATGGGGAGAGCTTCATCGCCGCGGCTCAACGAACGCAAGTAGAGGCCGCGTGCCCAGCTCTGTTCCGACGCCTGCTGCAGACTGCTGCCCGCGAGTTCCCGGTTGATCAGGAACACGTCCGCCGAGATCACGGGGATGTCGAGCAGCTCGCGGTCCTCCACCTCCTCACCGCGCGGTCCGATCAGTTCGACGATGGTCTGGCGCGGCGCCGACAGCGCGATGATATCGCCGGCCGCGAGCACAGTGGCAGGCTCCGCCTCCAGGATGCGCTCGCCGCGACGAAAGCGGTGGATGAAGACGCGTTGCCCGGGCACGCGGGCTTCGGCGGCAGCAACTGTCAGCCCGACGATCGCGGCATGATCATCCAGCCGATAGGCGCGCATTTCGAACTTGCGCCATGCCGACGCCAGGCCGGGCTTGGCGCGCGTGATGCCCAGGGTCTGCTCCAGCTTGAGCGCTTCCGCCTTCAGATCGATCTTCAACAGCGCCGGAACGACAATCGTGCAGAATGTAATCACGCCGGCATAGCCGAAGATGTAGCAGACCGCGTCGGCCACCGCGATGTGCGAGACCAACAACGCGCGCTGTGCTTCGGACACAGGCAGGGAATTGACCGCGTCGGTCGCGGTACCCATCGCGGCGCTCTGGCTCAGCGCACCCGACATGAGCCCGGCTGCAAAGCCGGCGTCGAGTCGCAGCACGCGTGCCGCGACGATCGCCGCCGCAAGGCCGGTGAGGCTCACGACAACGGCCATCAACATCGGCTTCAGCCCATCGCGCTTCATAGCCAACATGAATTGCGGGCCGACCGAATAGCCCACCCCGAACAGGAACAGCAGGAACAGGAACGATTTGGTCATGCTGGAGACGGGTACATGCGCGAAATCGCCGACCGCGAGTCCTGCGAACAGCGCGCCCGTCACCGGGCCGAGGCTGAAGGCGCCGATCCTGAAGCTTCCGATCCAGTAGCCCGCGGCGATCACCAGGAACAGCGCGAGCTCCGGATACCGAACGAGAAATTGCGCCAGCCAGGTCAACATCGTCTCAACACGGTCCCGCGCCGCGGCTACGTCATCATCATCACCAGCACCATGCCCCAGATCGTCAGCAGCGTGTTTCCGACCGCGTAGGTGACGGTGTAGCCAAGGCCGGGAATCTGGCTTTTGGCGCGGTCGTTGATCATGCCCAGCGAGGCGGTCGTGGTGCGCGCGCCGGAGCAGCATCCGAGCAGGATCGCGTCGTGGAAGCGGAACACGTATTTGCCGACAAACATCGCCAGGATCAGCGGCACGGTGGTCACGACGACGCCCCAGAGGAACAGGCTGAAGCCGAGCTTCTGCAGGCCGGCGACAAATCCCGGGCCCGAGGAGATTCCGACCACAGCAATGAAGACGTTCAGGCCGACCGAGTTCATGAACCACACCGTGGGTGACGGGATGCGGCCGAAGGTCGGATGCACGGACCGGAGCCAGCCGAAGAACAGGCCGGAGATTAGCGCACCGCCCGAGGTGGACAGCGTGAGCGGCACGCTTCCGATCTTGTAGACGAAAGCGCCGACCAGAGCGCCGATCGCAATGGCCGCCCCGATGAAGGCGACGTCGGCAACGTCGGTTGCACGGTCGGGCCGGCCCAGCAGCTTTGTGGTGGCGGCGACATCGGACGTGCGGCCGACCAAGGTGAGGATGTCGCCCCGATTGATCTTGGTGTACGGCAGGATCGGAATCTCGGTCGCGATCGCGCCCCGGACGATCCTGCGCAGGAACACGCCGCGAGCGCCCGGTTCCTTCGCCAGTTGCTCCAGCGTCTTGCCGTCGACGTCCTTGCTGGTCACGTACACGTCGACGCCCTCGATCGGCACCGCCAGCAGTTCGCGATCGTCAATTTCCTCGGCCTGCTCGCCGATCAGCTGCACGAGCACATCCCGGCGGCCGGCAACGGCGACGATGTCGCCGGCATGGATCACGGTGTCCGAAGTTGCCTCCTCGATCTTGCCGGCTTGCCGGAGCCGGAGGACGAAGATGCGATGATCGGGAAGCAGCGCCTCGGCTTGCCCGACCGTCTTGCCGGCGACGGGTCCGCGCTCATGAACGCGATAGGCGCGCACATCGAACTGGTGCCAAGCCGTCCCCGGGCCGCCCAGCTGCTTCTTGCCGCCGTGCTCCTCCTCGTATTTCTTGCATGCGGTCTCGAGATCGATCCCGAGCAACGCAGGCCCGAGCAGCGCCAGCACGATCGCCGACCCAACCGTGCCGAAAATATAGGTCACGGCATAAGCGACCGGCATGGCATCGAGCAGCTTCTTGGCTTCGTCGGCGGGCAGACCAAGGCGATTGATGGCGTCGGTCGCGAGGCCCATCGACGCGGAAATCGTCTGCGAGCCGGCATAGAGCCCGATGGCCGATCCGACGTCGTAACCGGCGAGCTTGGCGCCGAGATACGCAGACAGCAGGCAGAAGACACAGACCACCGCCGCGAAAACCGCCTGCGGGACGCCGTCCTGCGCGATGCCGCGCACGAATTGCGGTCCGACACCGTAACCGATTGCAAACAGGAACATCAGAAAGAAGAACGGCTTCAGCGGCCCTGATATGGTGATCCCGATCTGGCCGATGATGACCGCGGCGACCAGTGTCGCGGTGACCGCGCCCAGTCCAAGCCCCTTATAGGTGAAGGAACCGAAATAGTAGCCCAAGGCCAGCGAGAGGAAGATCGCAATTTCGGGATAGGTGCGGAGCGTCTGGAAGAGCCAATCGATCATGATGTCACCCGTTCATGCTGTCCCGGGGCTTCGGCGTGCGCCCGCTTCGATCTCATGCAGGGGTGCCGAAAAGGGCGAGCAACCGTATCGGTCGACATCAGACGGCGGTTGGCGAGCGGGACGTTGATCTATGTCAACCGCCGCTGCGGGAGCCTTGCGATTTCGTGATCTTGCCGACACTACGCACGTGCCGCGCACTCGCATCGTGAGCGGCGATCCGTCGCAGCGATCGCATCGCGCTGCGCGTGACCGTTGACATAGATCAAGGCTCGTAACCGGTCGCCGATCATGCTGCGCGCGATTGCGCAGGCAACAGAGCCTGTCGCCTCCATTCCAACAGCTTGCATCGCCCCGGGAGTGTCAAATGGCCGATCTTCTGACCCTGAAGAAATTCGAGGCGCTGAGCCCCTTCGAGATCAAGGACGAGCTGATCAACCTCGCCAAAAGCAATTCCAAGCGGAGCCAGATGCCTTTCCTGAACGCCGGGCGGGGCAATCCGAACTGGGTGGCCACGACGCCGCGCGAAGGCTTCTTCCTGCTGGGACAGTTCGCCATCACCGAGAGCAAGCGGGTGATGGAGCACCCGGCGGGCATCGGCGGCATGCCCCAGCCAAGCGGCATCGCCGGCCGGTTCGAGGCCTGGCTCAAGCAGCACAAGGACATGCCGGGCGCGAGCTTCCTGACCGAGATGCTGCCCTTTGCGGTCAAGAAGTTCGGCTTCGACCCCGACGCCTTCGTCCACGAGCTGGTCGATTCGATCATCGGCGACAATTACCCGGTGCCGGACCGCATGCTGGTGCACAACGAAAAGATCGTGCACGAATACCTGATGTGGGCGGTTTGCGGCGAGCCCCGGCCGGCCGGCAAATTCGACATCTATGCGGTCGAGGGCGGCACGGCGGCGATGTGCTACCTCTTCAAGTCGCTGAAAGCCAATCGCCTGCTGGTGCCTGGCGATACGATCGCGCTGGCGACGCCGATTTTCACGCCCTACATCGAGATGACGCACCTGGAAGACTACGACCTGAAGGTCGTTCAGATCAGGGCTCCGCAAGAAAACAAGTTCCAGTTCACCGACGAGGAAATCAAGAAGCTGGAGGATCCGAAGATCAAGGCCTTCTTCGTCGTCAATCCGTCCAACCCTCCGGGGATGGCGCTGAGCAAGGAGACGGTTGCCAAGCTGGCCAATCTGGTCAAGACCAAGCGCCCCGACCTGATGATCCTCACCGACGACGTCTACGGCACCTTCGTGCACGGGTTCCGCTCGCTGCTCGGCGAACTGCCGCACAACACCATCGGCGTCTACTCCTATTCGAAGTATTTCGGTTGCACGGGATGGCGGCTCGGGGCCATCGCCATCAACGAGGACAACATCTTCGACAAGATGATCGCCAAGCTCCCGGACGAGGCCGTGAAGGCACTCGACAAGCGCTACGGACCGCTCACGCTCGAACCACGCAAGCTCAAGCTGATCGACCGCATCGTCGCCGACAGCCGCGACGTGGCGCTCAATCACACGGCGGGCCTGTCATTGCCGCAGCAGGTGATGATGAGCCTGTTCTCGCTCGCCGAGATGATGGACGTGAACAAGGCCTATCAGGCTGCCTGCATGGAGATCGTCAACAAGCGCCTGTGGTCGATGCTCGACGGCCTCGGGCTGGCCGACAAGCTGAGCCCGAATCCGAACTATGATGCCTACTACGCCCTGATCGATTTCGAGTTCTGGGCCCGGAAGAACATCGGCGACGCTGCGGTTGAATACCTGAAGAAGAACGTCCATCCGCTCGACCTGGCGTTCAGGCTGGCCGAAGCCCACGGGATCGTGCTGTTGAACGGCGGCGGATTCGATGCGCCCGAATGGTCGCTTCGCGTGTCGCTCGCGAACCTGCCTGACGATGTCTATGACGATATCGGGCGCGGCGTTCGGACCATCGCCAGAGGCTATCGCGACGCCTACGAGGCAGCGAAGGGCGGCGCCGCGAAGCGCTGACAGCGGCGCTTGCCGCGCATCGAGCGTTTGGATCGGTAGTGCCAAAGCTAAGGGAAAGGCCCCGGCAGAAATGCCGGGGCCTAATTTACATCCATCCAGGACGATCAGTATCTCGCGACGACCGGCCCGCCGAACCGATAGTTCAGGCGTATCGTCAGCAGATCCACGTCCTGTCCGATCCGGTTGGCGGCGCCGGCCACGATGGGATTGACCACCGAGAACGTGTTGTTGGCATCGCCCATGAAGAGACGGTCATATTCGAGCCCGACGGACCAGTTCGGAGTGAAGCCGTATTCGAAGCCCACGCCGATCGTGCCGCCCCAACGGGTCGATGTCGCCGACGCCACCCCGATTCCGCCGACCGTGGTCCAGATGTCATAGCGATTGCTGGTGACCGCTGCACCGCCCTTCACGTAGAACAGCGCGGCATCCCAGGCCCAGCCGAGTTGGCCGGTGAAAAGGCCCAGTCCGTCGGTCTTCGTTGTCGTCGAGAACCTCGGATCGATCAGGCTGAGGCGCGAGCTCTTCAGGTCCGCCCAATCACCCTGTCCTTCCAGGCCGAAGACGAACTGGCCGGCCTGCCAGCGATAGCCGAGCTGTCCGCCGAAAACGCCACCAGAGCGTGAGCTGCATCCGTCGGCCACGACACCACCGACGGCAGGGATGAAGTCCCAGCAGGTGCGGCTCTCGCCCCAACCGCCGTTCGCACCGATATAGAAGCCGGTCCAGTTGTAGACCGGCGGAGGGACCGGCACAGGCGCCGCCTTGACGGCCATGTCAGCCGACAACGCCGGCGTAGCCATGCCGACAATCGCGGCGACAGAAAGCAAAAATCTCTTCATGGAATGATCTCCGGGTCTCTTGGCGTTAATCGAGAAAAGCAGTCCTTGCGCTCGCCCAATCGGGGCAGTGATCGAAGCCTAGATGTGAGTCACGAAAAGCCACGTGCCAAAATGGCAACACTCAAGGGCAAACGAACAGCGTGCTCGGGCTCCGCGTTCAACTTCGGCGCAGCACGAAGCTCGTTCTGCCGAAGAGGAGCCGGCTCACTGTTCGACGAGCCAATCGGCAATGTTCTGCGAGGGGATCAATTGCCTGGGGAGGTGCGGATTGATGGTGCCGGCAAACACGACCAGCCCTTCGTCCAGTTTTGACCGTGCGAATGCCTTGGCTTCTGATTCGCTGGCAAATGTCCTGGTCTCGCGAGGACTGCGCGCCCTTCGAGCCAGCAGACCACGTCGGCGAATCTCATAAGTGACATACCAGATGGCCGACACCGCGACACCGGGCAAGAGCAAACAGCCCTAGCAACACACCATCCAGCCAGTGGCCGCGCCTTGACCTTGGTCAAGGGCTCGGACCGTAGAAATACGGGCGCCGCGGCCCGAGTTGAGGGACAAGCGGTTCATCAGAAGCGCGAGTGAACCGCGACGAGCCTGCCGACCGTTGGCATCGCCGGCTTCACCTCCGACCCGAGAAGGACGAGGATGCCGTCCGCTGCCTGCGCGTTCGCAACAACGATGGTCAGCGCCAGTTCTTTTGCATCGCATTCATTACGGTGTCTGTCTTGTGCGACTTGCAGTACTTGCCGATGACCTTGCCGTTTCGCTCGACGTAGCGAAAATCGACAACGGTCAGGTTCTTCGATGCGCTGAAATAGCCCGACATCCAGGAGCTGATCAGCATTTGTCGTTCCTGATCCGACTCCAGCAGTTGCTTGCAGGTAATGAGGGACAGATCGACGACGACTTGCGCTTTGGCCACGACGCTCGTGGCGAGGAGTGCAACGGTCGCAATTGCGAAGATTGATGGTTTCATTGTTATCTTCCAACCCTGTTTGATCACTGGCCGGCCGTAGAGCGCTCAAGACCGGCCATCACGGTCTGAGTGGGATTGGTCGCGCACCACGCCTTCACGCTTGCGACATTCCGTGCATACGCGTTGAGATCGACGAAGACGTATCCCTTCTTCTGATTGAACCAGCCACTCATCCAGGCAGAAAACACGGACGAATCGCCCGGGGACATGGCGAGGTACTGCGAGCAAGTTATCCGCGCCATATCGATGCTCGTCTGCGCTTGCAGCGGACCCGACAACGCCGCACCGGCAAGAGCCAGGCACACAGTGATTTTGTTCATTTCGATTTCTCCCAAGCTCCGTGCACAGTGATTTCTATCCAGCGATCTGCGCCCTCACTGACAGACAAGGACCGGAGTCTTCGCTTGCGTCAGCACCTTGTTTGTCACACTGCCGATGAGGAGCTTGGAGAGCCCGCTGCGCCCGTGCGATGACATAACGATGAGATCGCAGCCCTTATCCTCGGCTGCTGCGATGATGGCTTGATGGGGTTGCCCGCTCTCGACCTGGCTTGTCTCGCAGGGAACGCCGGCCTCCCCTGGCCGCGTGTGCGGCGCGATCCAGCGCGCTCGTGGCCTCTTCCTTGCGTATCTCGGCAAATCTCGCGAGCAGATCACGGTACCGCCCTCCTATTTCCGAGAGCGGCTCAACAACGAAGACGACCGATACTTTGGCTCCGAGAGATTTCGCCAGCGCCAACCCCTGCTTCACCCCTTGCTCCGCCAGGTCCGACCCATCTGTCGGAATGAGAATGTGCCGGTACATGCCTTCACCTCCCGGTTATCTGGATGACGTATCGCCGCCCGCCAAATGCAAGCTGAACCTGAGCCTCGGACCTGGCCTTGAGATAGATCAATCCATCGCTCAGCGCAGCGAGATCGTAAGCCCGCCCAGATTGGCAGCAAATTCCAGCCCTGCCTTCGGTCCCTTGAGCGCCAGCACCACCCCGTGTTCATTTCGCAGGCTCACCCCGCCGACGCCCCCAGCCCATGCGCCACCGGCTCCGACCAGCGCGTAGCTGCCGGCGAAATCGTTGACGTCCCTGATGCCTGAGGCGGTGCCCTCCAGCCAGGTCACCGACGCACCGGCAGTCACGCCGAGGCTGAAGCCGGACGCGATGAACCGATAGTGCCGCCCGCGGTAGGTCAACGTGCCGCTGCCGCCGCCGCCGCCCACGACGAGCGCGGCTTTCACGAACTTGACCTGAACGTGGCCGACGGCCTGGGCGAAGCATGGCGCGACCGCCAGGACCATCGCCGCGAGCGCCAGTATGACGGAACGGATCATGGATCGCGTCACTGCAGTCCCCTCCTCGCTCAGGGATTTGTCGGATCCGCTTTCTTCCAGGTCTGATCCGGATCGAAGACGATCATGCGCTTGGCGAGGAAATCGGTGCGTGAGCCGAGATCCTTCTGATAGACCGTGCCTGCGTGGTTGACCAGGAAGGTCATGACGCCGGAATTGCCGTATTCGGCGGGATAGGCGACCAGTGCGAATCCACCGATCATCTTGCCCTTCACGACATAGTTCAGCGCGCCGCCCGGAGCGTCGGAGCCCTGTGCCTTCAGGATCCGATAGTAGTAGCCGTGGTACGGCATGCTCTGCTCGCCGACCTTGTAGCCTTCCGCGGCGGCCTGGGCGGCCAGCTCGCCGAGCGGGCTTGGATCCTTGTCGTCGCGCCAGAACAACCCGTCCGTCTTGCCCGGCCTGCTGACGATGCGCTGGGCATAGGCGCCCACACCCTCGCCGCGATCCTTCTCTGCGTATTCGTTCTGTGCGTCGACATAGGCAAGACAGGTCTGGATCGCGGCCAGCTCGTTGCGGCCGATCCTGCGGTAGAGGATTTCGCGACGTCCCGCGGCGGCGTCGAAACTCCAGCCGTCATTGTTGTTGACGAGCGGGATCGGGAACGGGAAATCGTCCCTCCCCAGAATCAAGATGGCTTTCTTGTTGCCGTCAGCCTTGATCGAATGCTTGGCGTCGTAGGCAGAAAGAAAGCTCTCTCGCGCATTGGCGTCGGCGACATCGTCGCCCGACTCGATGATATCGGCGGCATCGCGGCCCAGCACCTTCAGCATCGCCCGACTGGTGCCGGTCTTGACCGCGGTTGCCAAGGCGGACGCCGCGTCTTCCGGATTGGGGAAGCCTTGCTGCGCGCGCGCAGGAGACAGCAGCAAGGCGAGTGCTGTTGCCGCGGCCACGCCGATGGAGGCAATACGATCCAGTCGCGAGCATGAGGGGCCAGTCATCGTGATGCCTCCGACGAGGATGGAATCTTCGCGCCGGCGGCAAGCCAGTCGTGGTAGCTGCGGAACTTGAGCCCAAGCTTGTCGTAATAGGCCCTGAGATAGCCATCGGCGCCGCGCGTCACCGCCGCCGGCATGACCTGCTCGACCTCCTGCGCCATCACGCCGACATAGGCCTTGCTGCTGCCGAGATAGGAGAAGCGGTAGTAGCCGAGGCCGTTGGCGAGATGTCCCAGCAGTTCGATATCGTGCTTGAGCGCGATGTCGGAGCGTCGTCCACCGCCACCGCCGCCGCGGAAGCCGCCACCTCCGCCACCACCGCGGAAGCCGCCTCCGCCGCCGCTGAAGCCACCGCCACCACGGCCGGCAAAACTTGCGCCGCCGCCGCCGCGCGGCATGCTGGCCATACTCGATCGCCCGCGCGCCGATGCCGCCGCAGCCGCCCGTCCGGACGACACGTTCATGGCGCCGCCGCGACCGCCACCGCCGCGATTCGCCGCAGCCGCGCGGTTACCGGCATTGCCGCGGTTGGCGGCCTTTGCGCGATCGCCACCGCCCTTGGCCTTGTTGCCGGCACTCGCGCGGTCGCCGCCCTTGGCGCGATCGCCTGCACCTGCACGGTCACCACCCTTCGCACGATCTCCGCCGCGGTCGCCTCCACGGTCTCCAGCGCGATCGCCCGCACGATCTCCGGCGCGATCACCCGCACGGTCGCCGCCGCGGTCTCCTGCCCGGTCACCTGCGCGATCTGCACCCGGGCGATCACCGGGATTGAGAACCTGCTGACCGTCGCGGCCGCGAAAGTTCATCCGATCGCTGGCACCGGCCCGATTGGCGTTGCCGCCGAAGCGCTGCTGGATGTTGCTATTGTTGTAGCGAACGCCCTGGCGATGCGCCGGATTGTGCTGCCAGCCATTTGCGATGTTGGTGGTCCGGTGATTGACATAGACGTTGCGATTGCCCCAGTTGAAGCCGCCGCCCCAATAATTGCCCCAGCGTCCGATCGCCCAGCCAGCACCGAAGGCAAGGCCTGCCGCGATCACACCGGCGCCGATATAGGACGGATAGCCGAAATAATACGGCGGATACTCCGCATAGGGCCACGCGCCATAGACCGTCGCGGGATCGTAATAAGGCACGTAGACGGTGTTCGGATCGGTCTGCTCGATGACGATGACCTGCTTGTTCTCCTGGGTCTGGACGCTGACCTTCTGCTGCTTGGTTGTCACCAGCTTGTTGTTGGCCTGCGCCTTGCTGCGCAGCCGCTGGATCGCGTCCATGACGTCGGGCTGCTGGGCCAGCACGGCATCGCCCAGGTTCTTCGTCCAATCGATCTTGTCGCTCATCATTGCGAGCACGTCGGCGGTGCTCGTGAGCGCCTTCACGCTGTCATCCCAGGCCTGCTTGTCGACCTCGGTCTTCAGCGCATCCCCTTTCAGACTCTTGCGCTCCTTGACCCACCGATCGGCCTGCACGACCTCGAGCGGATAGGTCGACGCCGCCAGCACATTGGCGAGCAGCGAGTCCGGGTAGAGCGCGATCGGCGCCACCAGGGCTTCCAGCTGTTCCGGCTTCAGGAGCTGATCGGCAGGCTGGGTTGCCGCAGCCGGCTGGCTAGCCTGGGCGGGCGGGCTGGTCTGGGCGGGCGGCTTGTCAGCCGTTTGCGCGAATGCGGCAACGGACGTCACCGACACCAGCACAACCGCGAGCAGAGTCTTGCCCCAACGGACCATCGCGACCTCCATCGACACCAACGGTCGACAGCATCGGCCACGATCTCCTCGCCTCCTTGATCGAGATCAAGGAAACTGTCCTTCGGCTCAGCTTTCGATTTGGCTTTCGGCCTGGCCCGGCTGTCGCGACGCAAGGTGGATGCGGCGGTCGTGAATCAGGTTCTCGAGCCGATGGGCGGCAACGTTCACCGCCGTAACGGCACGCTCGGCCTTGTCATCCGCGACCGGCTGCTCGCGCTGCGTACGCAGCACCTGATCGATTTCGCGCTCGATCTCTTCGAGGTCCGACACACGGCTAGCCATCCGAATTCGTCCTGCCAGTGCATAAAGCGTGTCGAGCGCCTCCTTCCGGCTCGGTGTCTCGCTCGAGCGGAGAAACTTCCACGCCGCCGCGAGCACCGATGCAAGTCCTCCGGCAATCATCGGCGCCAGGAAGATCGCATTGCCCCATTGGTCGAGAAAGCTCTCCCTGGTCCCCTCATAGACCGCTGCCGCCCCGGGATGCACGGGAATGTAGGCACCTGCATCGGTATCGGGCGTGGCGATCTGGGAGAGCGCCGGCAGTTCGGCGAGCAACTGTCGCCGCGCGTTCATGATCGACTGAGTCAGGTCGCTGATCACGTCATTCCCAAGCTTCTTCTGTGCCACCAGATAAAACGACGTCTGCAGCGTCGTCAGGTCATCAGCAGGAATGGGCGGCGAGCCGCGCAGGGTTCCCTTGGGTACGTCGAAGCTTTCATAGGCACGCTCTTTCTCGGCGATGGCTCCGGCGGACTCGATGGCGATCATCACCGGGCCGGCTCGCGTGGTGCGCGCGAAGACATTGCGCAGCAGCGCAAGGTACTTTTCGGTCAAGGGAATGACGAGCAGGATTGCTCGTACTTCCTTGGTGTCGAGCGCCCGGCGCGCGTCCGCAGGGGCGAGCGGCTTGAACGTCACGCCCGCGCGCGTCAGATCGTATTCGTCGGTCAGCACCTTGATCAGCTTCTGATTGGCTTCGGCACCAATCACACCGATCGTGGCGCGTTTCAACTCCGCCACGTCAGATATCGCAGCGCCGGGCGGCGCGACCAACAGGACGGTGGCATGGGCCAACACGATAACGGCCTGGGCCTGCGAGAGATCACCGACGTCTCCACGGACGACCGCGAGGTCTACCTTTCCGGACGCGAATGCCTTGGCGGACTCGAGCGGTCCCGGCGTCTGGACCAGGCTGAGCCGGACTGGCGCTTTCGACTGGGCGAACTTTCCTGCGATCGCCGAGACCAGTCTGCCGGCCTCGCCGTCCAGCGAACCAACCGCGATCGTCAGGGTCGTCGGCCGCTCGTACCAGCGATAGGCGAATAGGCTCCCGCCTCCAACCAAAAGCACAAGCCCGGCCACCAGGGCGATGCGCAATGACCTCGGCAACCTGCTGGGATCCACGGCGCGCTACCCAATCGGTCCGGCGTCAGCTGACAACGGTCCGGCGGCGCTGAGCCAGTGCGGGGACCGGACGCTAGATCTTGCAACGATGATAGTTGACCTCCATCCCATCGATGCCCGGGAACTGGCGCGTAATGGTATCGTCGTCGACGGCCTTAAGGAAGAACTGCACATTGGATACCATGATTCCGGACGCACAGCCGACGATGATGTTGATGGTCTGGCCGTCGTCCTTGCGCGATTTGATCTTGCAGTTCTCGAACTTGCTCCGGAGGCGATCGGGCTCGGCGATGAATCCGCCGCCATAGACGCCTGAGAAGTTCGTGAAGGTCAGTTGGTTCGCCCTGCCCTTGTGGGCGAACACTTTTCGGCATTGCTCGGCGCTCGTGGCCCAGGCACCCGTGAGATCGAAAGCGTGCGCGTAACCCGGCAATCCGAAGATCATGCCCGTCGCCACGATTGCGCGAAACTTGCAGTTCGGTTTCATATGCCGTCTCCCCGTTCGCGCCCGTCAGTGACCGCTTAACACCAGCGTCTTGATCGGCAGCAGCAGAGCTTGAATCCGAAGCAGCAAGGCATGAACAAGTGCAGTCGCGTCGACGGCGTGCAGGGCAAAGCCTTTCAACGTGCCGGTTTTCGGATCGGAAATCTCGTCATGGTTGCTGGTGTACGCATTGACGATGCAACTGCTGCCCGGTGTCACGCCGTCAAGGCCGCCCTTGTAAAGCGGCTCCAGGAACACGAGGATCGAACCTGGCTTTTGCAGGCTCTGCGGGTCGATCAACAGCTCGGTGGCCCGAAACTGGCCGGCGGCGATGAAATCCTGCACGCTGGTGACGACCAGCGGAATGATCACCCAGGGTTTCGACATGCAGGTGGCTTCCGCGACCATGCCAGGCTTCATCACCTGGGCCTCGATCTGCCCGAATCCCGCCTGCAACTTGTTGCGGCCCGCTTCGTCCGGTATCAGGATTCCGGCCGGCCGCATGATCTGGGCGACGAGGTCCCCGGGGCGAACGAGGAATTGCTCGACGCGGCCATTGACGCCGGCACGGACGAAGGTCTTGTCGAGATCCACTTGCGCCTGCGCCCGCGCGGCCTCGGCGCTCGCCTTCTCGGCCGGCAACAGCGTGGAGACCCGCAACGTCGCCGATTCCTTGACGGCGCTGGCGGCATCGACGCCGGACTGCCGCTGATCAACCAGCACCTGCAGCTTCTCGATGTCACGTTGCGGCACGATGCCGGGATTGCGGCGCTGCAACTCGCTCTTCACCTCCAGCTCGTCCTTGGCCTGCTGCAAGGAGGCTTTCGCCTCCCCGATCTGAGCGTCCGCCTTGACGACGTCGGCCTGCGCCGCGATCAACGACGCATCGACCTCGGCGATCTTTCGCTTGGCGGTCTCGAGCGCGGCCTCCTGCTTCGAACTGTCGAGCCGGAACAGAACGTCGCCCTTCTTCACCGGCGCGGTGAAGTCGACATTGACCTCGACGACACGACCGGAGCCTTCGGGCAGGATCGGCACGGTCCTGAAGTAGATCGCCGCGGAGGTTGTCGAAGGATGAAAGTAGAAGATCATCGTGATCAGCGAAATCGTGAGCATCAGGCAGCCGGTGATCCCCCATCTCAGTTCGTACCAGACAGAGAAGAACGTGATCTCCTTGCCGAACCGCTTGCCTTGCCGATAGCGGCGGTAGAGGTAATCCGGCAGGATCGTCACCAGCGAGCAGATCATCAGCTCAAGCATGGTTGTGCACCTCTTGCTTGGCGGGCGTCCGGACGTCGGGACCGCCGCCAGGTACGGATTCAGCTTCCGGTTCGGCAGCGCCCGGCGTGGCGTCTGCTATGCGCTCGACGGAATCGGCGATGCTGCGCATCGGCGTGCCGAAATCCGGCAGATCGATGAGTGCCAGCAACAGGCCGGCGACCCAGAAGATATGCATGTGAGTGAAAAGCGATATCAGCCCGAGGACGGCGACGATCTCAAACTGAAGTTTCTGGCTCTTGTGCGCCATGCGCTCCGGCAGGCTGTGCAGCTTCCAGTACAGAGTGCCAACCCACAAGACCGTGGCTACGAGGAAAATGCCCATCACCACCATCAGGGCGTCCGACCCATCGGCGCCGGGAATGAAAAACGGCAGATGATGGGGGGCTGCCGGATGCATCTGTTCGCTCAAGCCAAGTCTCCCGGTCGCAATAACACCGCAGGCGAATCTTGATTGACACTGCTGACGATCCTATCGCGCTTGCTTGATCTGGATCAAGGAAGCCGGTCGGCTCATCCCTACCGTTCCGGGGGCAAGGTGGAAGATCGGGCTTAGGAGTCCCCAGCCATGCGAGACAAAATCGATGACCTGATCCCGAAGGCGCACGAGATCCAGAAGCAGGCAGCGCTGAAGGAAGCGGAGAAAGCCGAGGAGCACGCCAAGCGTGCGGCCGCTATCGAAGCCGAGAAGCGAGCGTTGATCGAGCGGCTGAGCAAGCCCTCCGGACTCAGCGAGGACGAGAAGGTCAAGCTGGCGTCGACGGTGATTCAGCGGGCGGTGCGCAACGGGCTGAGCGAAGTGCAGGTCTATCGCTTCCCCAATACGCTGTGCACCGACAAGGGGCGAGCCATCAATCAGATGGAGTCCGGCTGGGAGAAGACGCTGACGGGTATCCCCAGGGAAATATATCAGCTTTGGGCTGACTACCTGCAGCCGCGCGGCTACCGCATCCGCTATCAGATCGTCGATTACCCCGGCGGCATGCCCGGCGACATCGGCATTGTCATTGCCTGGGGTGATTAGTTGAAACGATGGACGGATATCCATGGCGAAAGACAAGCCGACTGGGAAGATGAAGCGCAAGGACTACGAGGAAGAGCTGCAGAAGCTGCAGGCCCAGCTCTGCCAGCTCCAGGATTGGGTGCAGGCGAACAAGCTCAGGGTCATCATCTTGTTCGAGGGACGCGATGCGGCCGGCAAAGGCGGAACGATCAAGGCCTTGACCGAGAAGGTCAGCCCGCGCGTGTTTCGCGTAGTCGCCCTGCCCGCGCCCTCGGATCGTGAGAAGTCTCAACTTTTCATCCAGCGCTACATGCAGCAGTTTCCGGCGGCCGGCGAGATCGTGATCTTCGATCGCAGCTGGTACAATCGCGCGGGCGTCGAATATGTGATGGGGTTCTGCACGCCGGCGGAGCACAAGCGGTTTCTCTCGCTCTGCCCGCAGATGGAGCAATACATCATCGAGGGCGGCATCATCCTGATCAAGCTGTGGCTCGAGGTCGGGATGGATGAGCAGGAGCGCCGCTTCAGGGCCCGGATCGACGATCCGATGCGGCAGTGGAAGCTGAGCCCGATGGACACGGAATCCTACCGCCGCTGGTACGATTACTCCCGTGCGCGCGACCTGATGTTCAAGGCGACGAGCTCGGAGCACGCGCCCTGGAACGTCATCCGTTCCGACGACAAGCGGCGGGCGCGGCTGAACTGCATCTCGTTCCTGCTGAAGACAATTCCTCACGGACGGGTCAAGCGCGACAAGGTCAAGCTCCCCAAGCGCTCCAACAAGGGGCGCTACAATGATCAGGCCGGACTGCGCGGAATGAAGTTCGTCGAGGAACGCTACTAGAGGTCCAGGCCGCGAAGGGCGCGGCCTGGACCTCTCCGGACCTATTTCAAACGGATGGAAACCCCGCCCACGGCGGCCGAGACTTCGGCGCCCACCTTCGGACCGCTGAGCTGCAGGATCACGCCATTGGCGTTCTGCAGTTGCACGCCGCCGGCGCCCGCGGCGATCGCCCCACCGGCGCCTGCGGCACTGTAGGAGCCTTCGATCGAGGCAGGCCCTCTGAGATTGAGGGCGCGCCCGACCAGCTTGGTGGTCGAAGCGCCGATCGTGAAGCCGACGCTCATGCCCGACACCGTGAACGGATAGTGCTTGCCGCGCAGCGTCAACACGCCCTCGCCGCCTCCGACACCAACGATGAATCCACCCTTGGTGAAGATGACGGCGACCGAGCCGGTTTCAGCCAGTGACGGCGCGCTGAAGCCGGCCAATCCAATCGCCAGCATAGCAAGAGCTCCAATCAAACTCACTTTCCTCATCATGTCCCTCCAGGAACCGGTTGCGTTACGCCTTGTTGCGCAAGACTCATCGCCGCAAGAATGCGAAGACGCCTTGCGGAATCTCCCTCGTTTATGATGCAGCCTTGAACTTCGGCGCGGCCGCTCGCGGCTTGCCCATCCTGGCCAATGCCTCGGTGGTCACGAGCTTCAGGCCCTCCGCCGCGTCGTAGCCATGGATCTCCTTCACATCCAGCTTGCGCATGAAATCGATGGTCTCCTGCGTGATGACCTGGCCAGGGACCATGATCGGGAAGCCCGGCGGATAGGGAATCACGAAGTTGGCGGAGACGAGATCGGGCCCGTTCTTCAGGCGCCTGTCGATCTCGGGATCGTGCAGGCGAATATATTCGCATCCTGCAGCGTCATAGGCCGAATAGAACCCGCCGCGGATGTCGCCCTCATTCGTCTTCGTGCCGGCATCGCTGCGATAGGCGTCGTGGAAATGCGAGAAGTTGGGCAGGTCGGGGACGTCCTTCATCAGGCTGTTGACCCGCATGTCGAAGTCGACCCTGGCGTTCGCGCCGCCCTTGGCCAGGCCGCGATCGATTTCGCCAGAGATTTCGGCCAGCACCCGGACAAGATGCGCGACATCGCTCCGCGTATTGTTGATGTTGGACTGGATCAGGACCGAGTTGCGCGAGGTCTTGTTGACCTGGATGTTGTAGCGGCTGGCGAGCAGCCCCTTGAACGACGTTCCGTCGTACCCGGCCGTGCCGCAGACCAGCGTCATGCGGGTCGGATCGAGACAGAACTCGTCGTCGTTCAGGCTCCTCAGGGCGCTCGCCCAATTGGTACCGGCCGCCAGATAGTCGGTGAACCCGCTTTGGCGATATTCCTTCGGCACCATGGCATCCGCGCCGAGGACGCGGAAATATCTCGAAATCAACGGATTGGTGTTGACCGCGTTGCGGATGGCGAACGCGATCTCCATCGCATTGGCCACCAGTCCATAGCCCTCGAGCTCCATCTGCCGGCGCGAGACGTCGAGGCTGGCGATCAGCTGCTGGTTCGGGCTGGTCGAGGCGTGCGTGAATACGGCCTCCTTGAACTGCGCTTCGACGGTATGGAATTCGATGTCCTTGACCGCCAGCATCGAGCCCTGGCGGATCGCCGACATCGACTTGTGCGTCGAGTTGGTCTGGTAGACGCGCAGCCGGATCTGGCGCGGATCGGGGATCAGCCTGGTCTTGAGCAGCACCTCGTCCGACGGGTTCTTGCCGAGCTCGGCCTGCTGTTTCTCATAGGCGGCGACCGATTTCGGATCGCGCATCCAGGCTTCGATCTCGTTCGCCGCGCCCATCGCGGTTCGCCGCCTCAGGAACGGTGAAAACCGCGCGAAGCCGAACCAGGCCTCGTCCCAGAGGAAGATCAGGTCAGGCTTGATCGCGAGGCATTCCTCCATCACGCGCCGCGTGTTGTAGATGTGGCCATCGAAGGTGCAATTGGTCAGGTCGATCATCTTGACCCGGTCGAGCCGGCCGTCCGCCTTCGCGTTCAAAAGCGCCCGCTTGATCGTCTGCAACGGCACCGCGCCATACATCGAGTATTCCGTCATCGGGAATGCCTCGACGTAGAGCGGCTGCGCGCCCGCCAGCACCATGCCGTAGTGGTGCGACTTGTGGCAATTGCGGTCGACGATTGCGATGTCGCCGGGACCCAGCAGCGCCTGCACCGCCATCTTGTTGGATGTCGAGGTGCCGTTGGTCACGAAGTAGACGCGGTCGGCGCCGAGCGCGCGCGCGGCCTTCTCCTGCGCCTTCTTGATGTTGCCGGTCGGCTCCAGCATGCTGTCGAGGCCGCCGGTGGTCGCACTGCTCTCGGCAAGGAACAGGTTCAGACCGTAGAATTCGCCCATGTCGCGGATCCAGTCCGACTTGAACACGGACTTGCCGCGCGCGATCGGCAGCGCATGGAAGGTACCGATCGGCCGCTGCGCATATTTCTTCAGATTGTCGAAGAACGGCGTGTCGAAGCGGTCCTGCACGCCCTCCAGAATTGAAAGGTGCAATTCGAGGATATCCTCGACCGAGTAGAATACCCGGCGCACCACATCGGCTTCGGGATTGCCGGCCAGCTCCTCAACGTCGCGATTGGACATGAGGTAGAGATCAAGCTCGGGACGCACCCGCTTCAGGATATGGGCCAACCGGAGCGCGGACGCATCGGACTCTTCGTTGAGCCCCATGGCACCGGTCATGGCACGAAGCACCGGCGCATCGTGTCGCGAGCGCAGCGCAAAGCCTTCATTGATCACCACCGCCGCAATGTTGGGGTTCAGCATTGCCGCACAGAAGGCGTCCTCGAGGTTGCCCACGACCACGGGCTCATAGATGAAGGCGTCGACCGGACGCCGCAGCTTGCGCCACTCCGACAGGAGTCCCGGCCAGTTGCTGGCTGGCACCCCGGTCACGATCAGGGTCTCGAAGTAAGGACGGCGCGCCGCCGATTGCCCCAGAGTTGGCGGAAGCAGGTCGGGAACGTCGCCATTGCCCTCGTCCTGCGTGCTCCAGTCACCTGCATGCTGGCGGAAGGATTTTGTCTGAAGTGCCTGGGCGATCCGCGTCGCGAGCACATGCGAGGTGGCGGCGTCGCCCGCCGCCGCGGCTTCCTTCAACGCCGCCATCAAACGAAGGCCCGGATAGCCGTGAAACTCCTCCGTCACCGCAAGCGCCGTCAGCGCGGCGTCATACGCCGCGCGGTTGCCGCCCCTGTTCCACACCTTCGCCGCCTCAACCAGATCGCGCCAATTGTCGGCTCGTCCGCCAGGCCCGGAGAAGAACTGGTCGATGCGCTGCTGTGCCGGCTTCGCGTCGTTGGCCATGAGTGTCTCCTGATCTCGTGATCTCAGCGCTGGTTCTGTCCAATCGTACAAACGGGGCCCACTGCGCCCTTTGATCCAAGTCAAGCTGCAAGCTGGATTGAGACAGCCCCCAAGCGCGCATGATCGCGACGCCTTGCGACGCAACAAGGCTGGAATGTCGCGGCGGTCCGTACGGCACGCTAGCCGCTTGCCTGCGGCTTCCTGTTGCTCAATACGCTGTCGAGCGTACGCGTCCAGTCGCCGCTATCGGTCTTGTCGGCAAGACCATCCGCCCGAAGCAGATCCCGCAACTGCGCGTGCGCGCCCACGATGCAGAATGTGATCTGGCGCGATGCGAGCTCCTGATGAAGGTCGTGCAGCATGCGCGAGCCCGCAAGGTCGATGAACGGCGAGGCCGATAGGTCACAAGCCACCAGCTTGACGTCGGGCGACATCCGAAGCGCCGCCAGCACCGTTTCGAAGATCGTCTCGGCATTGACGTAAAGGAGCGAGGTCTCCGGGCGGAACGCGATGATCCCGGTCAGGGGCTCGACGTCATCGTGTCGCGCCCGGTCGGAATAGCGCCCGCTGCCGGCTTGACGGCCCAGAAACGCGATATTGGGCTGCGACGCCCGCAACAGCAGCAGGAAGATCGAGGCGACGGCCGCCAGCAGCACGCCCTGCAATATCCCGAGGAACAGCACGGACACCAGGGCGATGATAGCGGCATAGAAATCGATCCGGCTGATCCGCCACATTCTGGCGAGCGCCGGAATATCGACCAATTTGTAGACGGCTGAGAAAACGATCGCGGCCAGCACGGTCTTCGGCAGATTGGTCAGCAGGCCCGTGAAGAACAGCAGGCAGAGCGCGAGGGTTGCCGAACAGAACACCAGCGCCAGCGGCGTGCGTGCGCCGGCGGCGTCATTCACGGCCGACTGCGACAGCCCGCCGGCGACGGGATAGCCATGCCCGACGGCCGCGGCGAGATTGGCCGCGCCGAGTCCCAGAAACTCTTGCCTGACATCCAGCGGATAGCCGTGCTTTGCCGCAAAGCTTCGCGCGGCGGACACCCCTTCGACATAGGCCAGCACGAGGCATCCGGCAGCGATGGGAAAGAGATCGTCAAATTCGAGCAGACCAAATGTCGGTAACGACATCGTTGGCAGCCCGGTCGGGATCGGCCCGGTCACCGGCAGTCCCATTTGCGCGAGCCCGAGCGCGGAGACCATCAGGATCGAGAGCGCGACCACCACCAACCCAATGGGCTTTCCCGGCAGTCTCTTCTCGCCAAGCAAGAGCAGCACCGTCGCAGTCAGACCGACGCCGAGCACCAGCGGCCTGGTGTCACCCAGCTGGCCGGCAAGCTTGATCACGCGGTCGAAGAAGTTGTGACCGCCTCCAGCGACGCCGAACAGGCTGGGCAGCTGGCTCATGATGATGGTGAGACCCGCTCCGGCCTTGAAGCCCACCAGAATACTGTCGCTGATCAATCGCACCAGCACGCTGAGCTTGAACAGCCAGGCAATCAGGCAGAGCACTGCGACGCTGAAGGCCACGAGACTGGCAATCTGCCCGTAACGCGTGGCGTCGCCGCCGGCCAGTATGCCGACGGCGCCGGCGATCATCAGCGAGATCGCCGACGTCGGCCCGACCGCGAGTTGCCGGGACGAGCCCAGCAGGGCGTAGCCCACGCCGCCGAGCAGATAGCCATAGACGCCGATCTGCGGCGGCAGACCCGCGAGCCCCGCATAGGCCAGCGACACCGGAATCGCGTAGGCCGCCAACGTGACCCCGGCGATTGCGTCCGCCCCAAGCCAGGATGCGCGGTAGTCGGCGAGCCAGTTCGCCGGCGGAAACCAGCGCACCCAACTCGTCTCTGCCTGGATCGACATCAAGCCCGCCGTGTGACGCCACAATGTTCGCATGTGGTTGCGCCGGCGGGCCCGATGCGCGTTGATTCAGATCAAGCCTCGCAGTCCTCGATGTGCTTCTGATCTTGCGCGGCTCGATCGTCGTGACCTGCAGACGTGACCTGCAGATTTGCCAGATGACTGCCGGAGCGCATGGCATGCGTCAGCACCGCTTACGGACCTTCGCAACCGCAGCGCTGCTGTTGCTTGGCATGATCGCTCCGGCGCGCACGGAGGACCGAGACACATCCCAGCGCATCCAGGAAGAGATCTGGGCGTTGCCAACCCCGCTGCCAATGTTCGCTTATCTGGTCCGCCCACTCGGCGATGGCCCTTTCCCACTGGTCATCATGAACCACGGCGTGTCACTGAACGCCAGGGATCGCAGCTTCTTCCCGCTGGTCGAATTTCGCGATGCCGCAATGTGGTTTGCACGGCGCGGCTATCTCGTGGTGGCACCGGTCGGGACCGGCTATGGCGCGGCGGCCATCGATATTCCCGAACGCGGTCTTTATGGCCCGTTCTTCTCCAAGATCGGCAAATGCACCAATCCGAATTTCCTCGATGCGGGCCTCGCCGTCGCGCAGGTCGATCTCTGGATCATTGATTACATGGCCGCCGAAAAGCGCACCTTGCCGAAGGACGTCATCGTCGTCGGACAGTCGGCCGGCGGCTGGGCTGCGATCGCGCTGTCGAGCCTCAACCCGCCGCAGGTCAAGGCCATCATCACCTTCGCGGCAGGCCGCGGCGGCCGTGTCGACGGCAAACCCAACAACAATTGCGGCCCCGACAGACTGGTCGAGGCCACCGGCATGTTCGGCCATACGTCGCGGGTGCCGATGCTGTGGTTCTACATTGAGAACGACACATTCTTCGGCCCGGCCCTGTCGAAGCGAATGCACGAGGCCTTCACGCGCGCCGGCGGTCGTGCCGAGTACCATCTTTTGCCGCCGTTCGGCGACGAAGGGCATTTCCTGATCGGCTCACCCGATTCCATTCCCACGTGGTCGCCCCTGGTCGAACGATTTCTCGACAAGGTTCGCTAGGCGGCCGTTCCCGCTGGAGGAGCATCCATGGTCCGATATGGTGCCTTGGCGAAGTTGGCGCTGTTTGCGGCCGGCATCAGTGCTGCCCACGGTCAACAGACGCCCTCACCACCGGCTGCGGCGAAAGACGGTGGCGAGGTGGCCCCGCGGGGCGCGCGCGCGGCGCGAGACATCAAGTATGGCGAGTGGAAGAAGCTCTGCTTCAATGCCGCCGGCGCCAAGACACTATGCCGGACGACGATCACGGGCACCTTCGGAACCGGGCAGACGGCCGTTCGCCTCGATCTGATCGAGCGAGAGGACGGCAGCAGCCGCGTCCAGCTATTCCTGCCGGTCGGGATGTATCTGCAGGCCGGCGTCAAGCTATCGGTCGACCAGAAGCAAGTGTATCGCCTGCCCTATACCTGGTGCGCGACCAACATGTGCATCGCGGCGGATGTCGCCGATCCCAAGCTCCTCGAGGACATGGATGGCGGAAAGACGCTCTCGATCGAGGTCGTCGACACCAGCATTCTGACGATGACGACATCGGTGCCGCTCGACCGCTTTGCAAGCGTGCGCAAGGGCGCGCCCGCGCTGACACTCGATCAGGTCATCGATGAATGATTGAGACCGGCAGCCGCTAGACCACGCCGGCCAACAGCCGTTCAATCGGCTGGATCAGCGAATTGGCGGTGAAGGGCTTGGTCAGATAGGCCACGCATCCCGATGCCATTGCCGCCATTCGCGTCGCCGGATTGTCATTTCCGGTGATGTAGATGACGGGGATTTCGATGCCCTGATCCGCCAGGCGGTGCCGCAGCTCGATCCCGGACCCATCGCTGAGATTGATGTCCAATATCAGGCAAACCGCGCTGTCAAAGCTGCCATGTCTCAGTAACGCGCTTCCGGTCTCGAATAACCTGGATGCAAATCCACACTGCCGTAGAAGCCGTCCGATTCCACGGAGCATGGAGGGATTATCATCCACGACGAAAACGAGTTTCGCGGTCGGCAAATCCTGAAGCCTCACTCTATCGCTGAATGACCTTGGCCCGCGTGTGGATAAAGGGCACGTCAAGCGGCTACCGGCGCGCAATATTCTCGCGGCCAAGATCGGAGATACGCTGCGTCACAGAGCTTTCATATTGTACCATGGGACAGGAGGAGCAGAGCTGCCCGGCAGATCAAGCCTTGACCTCGCCACCGGACGCGCGCGTGCCGAGCTGCTCCGCGATCGAAACCAGCTCGGCAAGCGACTGCACCTCCATCTTCTCCATGACCTGGTGACGATGCGCCTTGATCGTGCGTTCGGTCGTGCCAAGCTCGTGAGCAATCTGCTTGTTGATCCGCCCGCACACAATCAGATCGAACACCTGCCGCTCGCGCGGGGTCAACTTCGCCAGCAGCGCGCGCAGCGAATCGAGCCTGGTTCGCCGGCCACGGGCCAGTTCGTGCCGCGCAAGGGCGCGATTGATCGCCTCGATCAGCTGTTCCGACGCGATCGGCTTGGTCAAAAAATCTTCGGCACCTGCCTTGATCGCCTGGACGGTGGTCGCGGTGTCGGCATGTCCGGTCAGGAATACGATCGGGAGCGTCGATCCCAGCTCGTTGAGGCGCCCCTGCAGCTCGGGACCACTCATTCCGGGAATGCGTACGTCCAGCAGGATACAGCCGGCCCCTTCGTCGTCAGGCAATTGATCGAGCAATTCCCGGGCCGACGCGTAGGTGACGACGCGATAGCCTGCGAGCTTGAGCCGGCGCTCGAGCGCTGCGCGAAACGAGGCGTCGTCGTCGACTATGTGCACGTAAGCGTGCATTGCTGCTCCATCGCCGGATGATCGCCGCTACCTGTAGAATGTCCATCAGCGGCGATCTGAAAATGCTGCGTTCGTCGTAAATCGAACCTTGCAATCAGGCAAACAAGACCCAAACGCGCTACGCGGCCAGCGGCAGCGAAAGGTGGAATACCGCCCCTCCTCCGGACTGATTCTCGGCCCAGAGCTGGCCGCTATGCGCCAGAACGATCGTCCGTGCGATGGACAGGCCGATGCCCATGCCCTGCTCCTTTGTGGTGAAGAACGGATCGAAAATGTCGTTCAGCCTGTCCTGCGGAATTCCCGGACCGGAATCGCAGATGGAAATCACCGCCGACGCGTCCCCATTGACCTCCGTACGGCCGATGATGGTGCGCCCGTAGGGCATTTTGGCCATCGCGTCCATGCTATTGACCACGAGGTTGAGAATGACCTGCTGCAACTGCACCGGGTCGCCCTTCACCCGCAAGGTCTGCGGCGAGGTCTGCAGGTAGATCGCGACGTTGCGTGTCGAGGCCTGCAGCTTGAGGAAATCGAATGCTTCCCGCATGGTCTGGTTGAGGTCGATCTCCTTCTTCTCAAACGGCGCACGCTTGAGCAGGCTGCGCATCCTGCGGATCACCTCGCTTGCACGCAGATCATCGCGCTTGATGTCCGAAATGATTTCCCGCACCTCTTGAAGGTCGGGCGTCGGCGAAGCGAGGATCAACTCCGCGCTCTCGGCATTGGTCAGGATCGACCCCAGCGGCTGGTTGAGCTCATGGGCGATCGAGGACGAGAGCTCACCGGCAGTGGCCTGTCGATTGATATGGGCGAGCTCGGACAGGCGACTGCGGGCTTCGACCTCGGCACTCCGCCGCATGTGACGCTCGTGGAGCAGGAACGCAATCAGGGCGGTTTGAACCAGCAGCGCCATTGCCAGCGCAACGGCCCGCCAGCGGTATTTTTCCAGGAAGGACGGTTCACGAAAATGAACTTCGCTGCCTTTTGGCAGACTGGCTTCGCTGACGTTCCAATGCTGCATCTGCCGCCAGTTGAAGATCGGCTTCACCACGTCGATGACCGACGGTGGGAGGCTTTCCGGCGTCTCGCCATCCAGAATGCGCAGCGCCCTGCCTGCAGCCTCGGCACCGATCAGGGATGGGACGATAACAAATCCGCCGATGCCGCCCGGTTCGAGGAACGTCTCCGCCGCAACCACGATGGGACGATTTGCCTTCGCTGCGAGAAAAGAGAGCGCATCCGAGGGCGGATAGTAGTTGCCTTTGCCGTCGCTATAGAGGCCGGTGTAGATGATCGCACTGTGGTCGGGAAGCGCTGCGACCCGCTCAACGATCTCCGGCATCGGACGTCCAATGATCTCGATGATGTCGAGGCCCGGAATGCCGGCCGCCGCCTGGTCATTCCAATTGCGAAACAGAACCTGCCGCTCCCAGTCCGCGCCAACGAGCACGACGGTCTTGAGCTCCGGCACCACGGCGCGGGCAGCCGTGACGGCATCCTTGAGTTTCAAGTTCACGATGCCGCCGGTAACATAGGCCGGCGGCTGCAATCGCTTGAAATCGGCCTCTTCGACCAGCGAAAACACGATTGGCGTGTCGGGCCAGAGCTGCGGGCGCCAGCGGAGCGCAAGCTCAAGCGCAGCCGCGCCAATAGTGACCACCACGCCGATCGGCCGATTGCGATATTTCGCCTCGAGGAATCGCCGGAAATCCTCCTGATAGGCCTCGCCGCCGAAGCGATTGAGATCGAGGCTTTCGGTGTAGACGGTGGTCGGCGCGTGCCCGTGAGCGCTCACCGCATCCCTTAAGCCAACGAACACCTGGTAGTAGAAGGGGCCGCGTCGATCAGACTGGTCCAGCACCAGCATGGAATGCGGGCGTGTTTGTTGCGCCCGGAGATCAGCCGGTGCCAACAAAGCAGCCAGCAGGATGATCAGTCCAGAGAGCCGAATTGCACTGCTCATAACGTTCGGAGCCGGAGACCAACAGGTTCAAAACCTAGCACCCGGTTGTCGCCGAGAAAATTGAAAAGTAATCTAAGACTGTGCGCACCAATTTACGAACAAATTGCCGCATTTCACGCACCCTGTCCTTTAGGACAATGACCTCAAGACCAATAGAGACTGGCCGGGCCCTGTCGTAGTCATTGCGCGCGGATACGCATTTCGAGCCGCCCCGGACGCTGCATCAGTCGTAACCCAAGAGAGTTAGTCCATGTTCGCTCGCGTCAATGCCAGACCCGCCAATGTGCCGAGCATCCTCGGTGGGGTGACCGCCCGGCACGCCAACTGCATCACCAGCGAATTCCACTACAGGAAAGGCACCGAGATCTACGGGGAGAAGGAGCCGGCCGAGTACGTCTACCAGGTCGTTTCAGGGGCGGTCCGCAGCTACAAGCTACTCTCCGACGGACGCCGCCAGATCGGTGCCTTTCACCTCGTCGGGGATATTTTCGGCCTCGAGAATGCCGAAACCCATCGCTTTACCGCGGAAGCCATCGTCGACACCAACGTACACCTGATCAGGCGGACCAGCCTCGAACGCGTGGCCGATTCCGATTTCGCCCTGGCTCGCAACCTGCTGGTCATGACGACCAGCAACCTGCGGCACGCCGAGGAGCACATGCTGCTGCTCGGCCGCAAGACCGCGCTGGAGCGGGTTGCCGCGTTTCTGCTCGAAATGGATCGCCGGCTGACCGGAGTCGGCGTCGTCGCCTTGCCGATGTGCCGGCGTGATATTGCCGACTATCTCGGACTGACGCTCGAAACCGTGTCACGTGCGCTATCCAAGCTGCACGCCTACGGCGCGCTCAACTTTCTTGGCTCGAACCAGCGCGAGATCATGCTGGTCGACCGCGACCAGCTGTCCAGGCTGGACAACTAGCCGACGTCAGGGGGATTTCGTCAGCGCATCCTGGCGCTCGATGGTCTTTTGCAACACTTCGAACAAGACCGCGGTCGACCACCCGAACATGAGAATGCCGTTCATGGCCGCCATCGGTCCGATCAACAGCCACTGCTTGACCGGGATGACGTCGCCATAGCCGAGCGTGGTGTAGTTCACGAAGGCGAAATACAGCAGATCGCTGCCGGCGGGCGCGGCGCCGAGCACCCAATAGGCCAGGCTCCACACCACGATCTCGAGCGTGTGAGCCAGCATCAGCGCAAGCGCGGTTGCGACCATCACGCCGCTGAGCTGTAGCCCCGCCCGGCCGGCCGCGCTCAAGGCAATGTTGCGAAGCAACCCGATGGCCGCGACCGTCCACAGCGAATGGATCGCGATGTTGATCGCGCTCACCGCCGATCCCACGAGGAGCTGAAGCAGCATTATCGCTCTCCCGCCAGCCGGGCGCGGTCGTCCCGGATCCATGCCGTGATCAATTCCCAGGCGACCGCGAGAATGATTGGGCCGATGAACAGGCCCACGATGCCGTGGGCAAGCGTGCCGCCGATCACGCCGACAAAGATGACGAGCGCCGGCGTGGTCAAGCCCCGCCCCATCACCAGCGGCTTCAGCACATTGTCGAGGACGCCGACGACCAGGAAGAAGAACGTGAGGGCGAGTGCGGTCGTGAAATCCTTGGCCGACCAAAGCCAGATGATGACCGGAAACAGCACGATTGCCGCTCCGATCTGCACGATCGCGAGCAGCATCACGACAAACGCCAGCAGCCCCGCACTCGGAATCCCCGCCAGCTTGAAGCCAATGCCGGCCAGCAGCGATTGCAGGACGGCGACGCCAATGACCCCGCGGGACACCGCCCGGATGGTCGCACCTGCAAGATCGAGGAAGTGCTCGCTCTGCTCCGGCACGATGCGGGACAGAAAGCTCCGGCACGCCGCTGCAAGCTGCAAGCCATAGGGAAACAGAAACCCTGCCACGACGACCGCCAGCAGAAACTTCAGCATCCCGATCCCGGCATCGCTGGCAAATGCAAACAGGGTCCCGGCCAACGGCTTCAGTTGCGGCACGACCTCGCGCAGCACGGCACGCAGATTTGTCGACGCCCGATCCCAGATTTCATGGAGTGGGCCGCCGATCAGCGGCCAATCCTTGATCTCGGCCGGCGGCGACGGCACGACAACGTGGCCGGCGCCGAGTTGTTCGGCGAGCTCCCTCACCCCCTCCACCGCTCCGATTCCGAGCCAGGTCGCCGGCCCGATGACGACTCCCAGAGAGATCAAGGTCAGCACGAGCGCCGCGATGCCGGCATGGCCGCCGAGCATTGCTGCGAGCCAGGTGAAGACGGGATAGAGCGCGACCGCGAGCACCACGCTCCAGGCCAGGATCGGCACGAACGGGCTGACCAGGACGAACGACCAGTAGATCAACAGCGCCAGCAATCCGAGGCGAATTGCGAGCTGGATGAACTCATCTCCGGTCACGAGTTGGCGAAGGGTTTTCAAGAGCGTGCTTTCGATCGAGCATCAGCAGCTACGCGGGAAGCGATGCCATCGCCTTGCTGCGCACGGCTTGATTCAGATCAAGCGTGACGCGTCCGGACTTTCACCGAAGTAGCGGCCCGGTTCGGGGGCAGGAATCAGGGGCCGCTCCGACTTCGCCCGGATGCGTTCGCGGTCGGGATCACGAGCGCGATCGCGCCCCATCGGGCGGCGGCCTGCCTATCCGCGGCAATTGTCCCAGGTGGAGGATCAATCGTCCGCACCGCCCTCTTGCCACTTTGATTCAAATCAAGCTTCGGGCCGGCCGCGGCTGACAGGCTCCGCCTGCTCATGGATCGGAAAGCCGCTCTCGATTTGGCTGTCTTTCGATCGCGACTGCCTGTGTCACCCCGATGTGGAGGACGTCATGACGAACACCAAGACCCTGCCGGCCTTGATCCTGCTTGCGAGCATGGTCGGCATTGGCGCGAGCCAGGCGGCCCCGCTGCCGACCAATGTCGCGGCCATGAAGGGCATGGTCGAGAGCAACACCGCCCATCAGGTGCGCTGGGGCGGCTGGCGCGGCGGGCGGCTGGGGCTATCGCGGTTGGCGCGGCTACGGCGGCTGGGGAGGCTATCGTGGATGGGGCTATCGAGGCTGGGGCGCCGCTGCCGCCGGTGCGATCGTTGGCGGAGCCATCGCGAGCTCGGCCTACTATGGCGGGTATCCCTACTATGGCGGTGGATACGGCTATGGCGGCGGCTATGGCTACGACTATTGTCCGCCGGGAGGAGGCTATGGCTATTACGCTCGGCCACGCTACGATTATGGATGGTAGCGCCGCTTTTGCGTGACAGGCCGGCCTTCGGTGATGTCACCGAAGGCCGAGCAGCGAACGCCGATAGCCGCTCTCGCGCGCTTCATTCCTGCACACGAAGCCACCATCGAAGCCCCTGGCATAGCGGCTTTGCCCTTTGAGGTAGTAGCGTCCGCGCCGAAAATCGAGCCAGACCACGCTATCGCCGGGGCAATGCCGCTGAGCCTGGGCTTCATAGCGGAAAGGCGTCAGCGGCAGCGCGGCCGTCTGTTGCGCGCAGCAAAACAGGAAGGTCGCGGCGCAGGCCCCGACGCCCAACCTGGCCGCCAGACGGTCTCGACGTCCGCTCGATTTTTCAGCTAATTCGAAGTGCATTCATTGCCGCCGGGAATCATCCGTGTCGTGCTGAAGACGATAGCTCATATTGTCAGAGCTTCGCGGGCGGAGCACCTCAGAACGACGATTACAGCATCACGCACGGCCAACAAGAGGCGCGCTCAGGACGATAGCAATCCAAAGGCGATCGCCGCGCTCGACAGCATCCCGGCCGTCACGACCACGACCTTGAAGGCAATATCGCCGTCGGCCGCTTCAAGCCAGCGACGCAGCCAATTGCGAGCGCCCGCCGGCTGGCTTGCGCCACGCACTCCCCGAAATCTGTCGCTGGCATACCCCATGGCTGCGATTGTAGATCGCGGTGAAACGGGGAGACCAGTGCAGCTTGTGCCAAGCAGTCAGGGTCACGTGCGACGGCTTGACTGACCCAATTGGGCTATCCGAGCCGACTCGGCCCAAGGCCCACTCAACCAGCGCTCTAGCTTCCCTTCGAGCCGGCGGCGTTCCGCATCGGCCGCTCCTCCTCCGACGCGCTCTTCGAGGGCGCCGCGCCGCACATGGAGCCACTTCTTGATTCCGCGGTCGCCGTGCGAGCGGTGCGATCAAACGGATTCCGCTCCATGACCTTCAGCGAAGCGAGCTCCTCCTTGTTCAAATAGGAGATCTTTCCCGGCGGAGTCATGACCATCCTGCCGATGGCCGACGGAGGAATACGGAGCTTGGCCGACAACCTCGCAAGCTTGATCGTGTCACGAATCGTTCGACTGTCCTCGTTGCCGTGTAAATTGGAAACCGAATGGACGCCGATCCTGGCATTTGACGCCACATAACGCTTCCTGCTCGCCAGGAAAATGAAAGCGCATGCCGAGTCGCATTCTCCGGAAACGTAACTGGCGATTTGCTTCTGGTGCGCGAGCATGGCGATTCGGAAGCCTTCGTAGAGGGACCCACCTCGGGAATCGAGATCGAGGCCAACGACCCGGCGCTCAGTCGCCAGATATCCGCGAAAGCGGACAAAGTCCCCATCCCGAATATCTCCGCTGAGCTTCAAGACATCTCCAAAGCACCCCCGGACACGGGAGAACTCCATCGCGAGACAGTTCGTCGAGGTCAGCACGACCGCGATGCTCAAAACGCATCCCGCAATCCGCATCGGGCGAATTGCAGGCGCTCGAGAATGAAGCCGACCCGTTGCGACATCGCTTCGGGGTGGCAGCAACCCATGCGTGGCGCTCCGGCCGTTTGCGTCGCCGTCGATAAATGTCGCGCGGAGGACCCTCAAAGCGTGTTTCCAGGCTGCCACGGCGCTCCCCATTGGACCCGGGACCTCCCACTATAAACAGAGCATCGACGCGCATCGTGGGTTGATCTGAATCAAACCCAATTCAGCAAGCGCGCAGGCGGCAGCGCCATTTTGACGTCTAGAGAGCGACGCTGACCCTCAAGCGCACGCTCTGTGCCGAGAGCGAACATCATCTACCGGGACCTTAGGATCAGCCGGTCCAATCCAGCATCGGGTCACCGACAATCTTCACCTTAAGTCGTTCAGTTCATTTGTTTCTTTTTGCCCCCGATCCTTGAGGGGACTGGACCGCCTGAGGAATCCCATTAGGCTCGAAATGCGCGATCAATCCACGCTCCACGCGAACTGCTGGTCGCCAAGGCAACCTAACGCGGGATGCGGCGTCTCGAGGGTGCAGCGTCCCGGAAAGCCGCCGCTTGCGCCCCATGGCTTGAGCTACGGCCGCTCACACGCGCCGGACAACGATGTCCGCAACGCTTCATCTTGTGTAAACTCTCACGGCATCCCGATCGATTTGGGAGAACAACAATGAAAGTCTTCTTGCTCGCCTGCGTGGCCGCCGTCGTCGTGTCGGCAATCGGGGCCCTGGCGCTGAACCGGGTGCAAGAACCGGTCGCACAGGCCTTTGCAACGACGGGCGTACGGCTATAGCAATTTCGCGTTCAACGGCTGCGCGCGCCCTACTCCGCCGCGGTGACGGAGGGCTGGGGTCGCGCATCGCGCGCATTCTCTTCTTCAAGCCAGAGGTTGTGGTGCTCCCTGGCCCAATTGACATCGACGGTGCCGCTTCCCATCGCCTCGAACGCGCCTTCCATGCCGATCGTGCCGATATAGATGTGCGCCAGCATCACTGCCGTGAAGAGCATCGCCACGATGGAGTGGACGATCTGGGCGAGCTGCATCCCTTCGATGCCTGACAGGTAGAACGGGAACATCAGCGCATATCCCGTCGCTGCCACCAGACCTCCGCCGATGACCACGATCCAGTAGATCGCCTTCTGGCCGGCGTTGAAACGATAGGCCGGCGGATGATCGTGCCCGACGATGCCGCCGCCACGCTTGATCCAATCGACATCCACCTTGTTCGGGATGTTGCCGGCGATCCACATCAGGAAAATCAGCACGACGCCGATGGTGAACGGGAAGCTGAGATAGTTATGAACATATTTCGCCCATTGCGACCATTCGGAAAACGCCTCGTGGCCGATCAACGGCAGCAGCAATGGACGTCCAAAAGTGACGTTCAACCCCGAGATCGCCAGAATGATGAAGCAAGTCGCCGTCATCCAGTGCACGAAGCGCTCGAATGCGGAAAAGCGCACGATGGTCCGGCCGGAACGACCGCTCTGCAGCCGCACCATCCCGCGGCTGAGATAGAAGATGACCAGCGCCGCGAGCATGCCAAGTATGGCGATGCCCCCGATCCAGCGCAGCGTCACGTTCCGGAACTCGCGCCATTCACGGCCGGCCGGCTGTTCGAGAACGCCCGAGCGCTGGTCGGGAATGCTGACGCGTCCCTGCACCCGGTTCAGTTCCTGCAGGAGCTGTTGCTCCTTGACCGCGCTTGCAGTCGGGTTGACCTGCTGGGCTACGGACGGGGAAGCCGCGGAGACGAGCAGCAGGAGTCCAGCCACGCCAAGGACGAGCCGAACAAATCGTGCAAAACACGCCATAAGGTCCTCCCGATATCGACGCGACCCGCGCCAGGTCGTCGTCAGGACTCGATCGTCTCGCGATAGGCGGTCTTCCAGCCCCATGCGCCTGAGCCGTAGCCGCGCTTCAGCACGCGCTCTTTATAGATCTGGGCAATTATCTCGCCGTCGCCGGCGAGCAGCGACTTGGTCGAGCACATCTCCGCGCACAGTGGCAGCTTGCCTTCGGCAAGCCGGTTCGCGCCGTATTTCTCGTACTCTTCCTTGCTGCCATCGGCCTCGGGGCCGCCAGCACAATAGGTGCATTTGTCCATTTTCCCGCGCGAGCCGAAATTGCCGACCTTCGGATATTGCGGCGCGCCGAACGGACAGGCGTAGAAGCAGTAGCCGCAGCCGATGCAGAGATCCTTGGAGTGCAGAACCACGCCGTCGGCGGTGGTATAGAAACAATTCACCGGGCACACCGCCGCACAGGGCGCGTCCGTGCAGTGCATGCAGGCCATCGAGACCGAGCGTTCGCCCGGCTTGCCGTCGGCGATGGTGACGACCCGGCGGCGGTTGATGCCCCAGGGCACCTCGTGCTCGTTCTTGCAAGCCGTGACGCAGGCGTTGCACTCGATGCAACGGTCGGCGTCGCAGAGAAATTTCATACGTGCCATCGTCGTTGCTCCCTTATGCCGCCGCGATCTGGCAGAGAGTGACCTTGGGCTCCTGCATGCCCGTCGCGGGATCGTATCCGTAGGTGGTGATCGTGTTCGCGCTTTCGCCGAGCACGATCGGATCGGTGCCCTTCGGGTAGTTGCCGCGAAGATCCTTGCCCGCAAGCCAGCCGCCGAAATGGAAGGGCATCCATGCAACGCCCTTGCCGACCCGCTCGGTGACGAGCGCCTTCATCCTTGCCCTGGAATTGTTCTCGGCGCCGGTGACCCAGACCCAGCCACCGTCCTTGACACCGCGATCGGCGGCATCGGCAGGATTGATCTCGATGAACATGTCCTGCTGCAACTCGGCAAGCCACGGGTTCGTGCGCGTCTCCTCGCCGCCGCCCTCATATTCGACCAGACGGCCGGACGAGAGGATCAGCGGAAACTGCTTTGCAATGCCCTTCTCCACTGCGGCCTTCTGCACCGAGAATCCGATATTGGGCATCCGGAACTGCTTGGCGTCGGGCAGTGTCGGGTATTTGGCGACGAGATCGACGCGTGGCGTATAGATCGGCTCGCGGTGGACCGGGATCGGATCCGGCAAGCCGAAGGCATTCATGCGCGCCTTGCCGTTGCCGTAAGGTACGCAGCCGTGCGCCAGCGCGACGCGCTGAATGCCGCCCGACAGATCGAGCGACCACGACACCGTGTCCGGATTGGCCGGATTGATCTTGTTGATCACGGCCATTTCCGCTTCGGTGAGCTCGCTGTCCCAGCCGAGCTTCTTCAGGCTCGCCAGCGTGAATTCCGGATAGCCGTCCTGGATTCCCGACCCCAATGAATAGGAGCCGTCCGCGAGCAGGCTTACCTTCCGCGTCGTGCCGTCCGGCAGCTTCTCCTCGCGCTCGACGCCGAACCGCGGCCGGAACGTGCCGCCGCCGTCCATCACGTGCAGATTGGTGTTGTAGAGCAGCGGCGTGCCGGGGTGCTTGACCTCGGGTGATCCCCAGCACGGCCAAGGCAGGCCGTAATAGTCGCCGCCAACCTCGGGATCGTCCTTCGGCGCCCGCATCGTCAGCATGTCGAACTTCGCTTGGTTCTTCATGTGCGCCTTGAGGCGCTCGGGCGATTGTCCGCAATAGCCGGTCGACCAGCTGCCGCGGTTCATCTCGCGCAGCACGTCCTCGGCCTCGGGCAGGTTGTTCTCGACTTTGATCTTCTTGAACATCTGATCGGCGAAGCCGAGCTTCTTCGCCATCAGATAGATGATTTCGAGATCGTCCTTCGACTCGAAGATCGGCTTCACGATCTGCTCGCCCCATTGCAGCGATCGGTTGGAAGCGACGCGCGAGCCCTTGCACTCGAACTGGGTGGCGACCGGGAGAATGTAGACGCCTTCCGTGCGTCCCGCCTCGACCGCGAGCGAGGCCCAGGTCGTCGGATGCGGATCGGCGATGACGAGCAGCTCGAGCGCCTTCAGGCCGTTGAGGGATTCAGGGATACGGGTGATGCTGTTGGAGGCGTGGCCCTGCACGAACACCGCCTTCACGTTGTCCTTCTGGGCAACCTGCTCCTTCGGCAACGTCACCGCTTCGAACCAGCGGGTCAGCGGAATGCCGGGGGTTTCCATGATTTGCTTGGAATCGAACCGCGACTTCAGGAAGTCATAGTCGACCTCCCAGACCCGCGACCAGTGCTTCCAGGCGCCTTCGGCGAGGCCGTAGTAGAACGGCAGCGTGACGATATCGAGCCCGACATCGGTCGCGCCCTGTACGTTGTCGTGGCCTCGGAAGATGTTGGCGCCGGCGCCGGCCTTGCCGACATTGCCGGTCATCAGCAGCGCGATGCAGCTCGCCCGCACATTGGCGGTGCCGACGGTCTTCTGCGTCTGGCCCATGGCCCAGATCAGCGTTGCCGGCTTCTCGGTAGCGAACATCTTGGCGACGCGCTTGAGCTGCTCGCCGGGAATGCCGGTGACGCGCTCGACTTCCTCAGGAGGCCATTTCTCGACCTCCTTCTTGAGGTCGTCGAAACCGTAGACGCGCTGCCGGATGAACTCCTTGTCCTCCCAGCCGTTCTGTAGGATGTGCCACATCATGCCGTAGAGCACCGGGATGTCGGTGCCCGGCCGCATCCGCACATATTCGGTCGCGTGTGCGGCCGTGCGCGTCAGGCGCGGGTCGATCACGATGAAGTTGGCCTTTTGCAGCTCCTTGCCCTCGAGCAGATGCTGCAGCGAGACCGGATGCGCCTCGGCCGGATTGCCACCCAGGATGACCTGCGTCTTCGCATTGCGGATGTCGTTGTAGCTGTTGGTCATCGCGCCGTAGCCCCAGGTGTTGGCGACGCCGGTGACGGTGGTTGAATGGCAGATGCGGGCCTGGTGATCGGTATTGTTGGTGCCCCAGAACGCGCCGAGCTTGCGGAACAGGTAGGCGCCTTCATTGGTCATCTTGGCCGAGCCGAGCCAATAGACGGAATCGGGACCCGACTTCTCACGGACAGCCTGAATCCTGTCGCCGATCTCATTGATTGCGGTGTCCCAGGAGACGCGGGTCCACTGCCCGCCCACCAGCTTCATCGGATAGCGCAGCCGCCGCTCGCTGTGCACGAGCTCACGCACGGAGGCGCCCTTGGCGCAATGCGAGCCGCGATTGATCGGCGAATCCCAGCTCGGCTCCTGGCCGATCCATACCTCGTTCAAGACCTCGGCCGTCACCGTGCACCCAACCGAGCAATGCGTGCAGATGCTCTTGCGGACGGTCGCACCCGCCGTGAGCGGACCGGCCGCCGCGGCTTCCGCCTTGCGCACGCTGCCGAGCGGCAAGGTGCCGAACGCGGCAAGCGCGCCGCCGGCAAGACCGGATTTGCGCAGGAAGCTGCGGCGGTCGAGGCCACCGGCCTGATCTGCAGGGGAGCTGGCGGCGGAACCCTGGCGCGGGGAACGCTGGTTTGTTCGCTTGATCAGCACGGTCAACCTCCCTTGGCCGGATAACGATTGACGCGGTAGAAGGCCTTGACGTGATCGGTTTCCTTGTAGCGCGCCTTGCGCTTCTCATCGTTCGTTTCGCTGTCAGCCTGCGCAGAGCCGACCAGCGGCGTTGCGAGGGTCGCGCCGGCGCCCACCGTGCCGACGCCGACCTTGCGCAGGAAATCGCGGCGCCCGACTGTGGTAGTCCTGTCTTCACTCATCGCATCTCTCCTGGACCCGCGGATGCGGGTCAGTTCGCGAACGTGAATGCTTCTGTCTCGATCTCGATAAAGGCGCGACCAAGCGCACCGACCGCACGATAGAAGACGGCGCTCTCCGCGCGCTCGATGTCGACGAACAGCCGCCCCATCCACGGCGCGACGTGTTTGCCGAAGAAGGCGCGCTGCGTGTCGAACGGCGCCGGGAAACGCCCTCCCGCGAAGCCTGCCATGATCTCGCACAGGATCGCCGCGTGATCTTCCGGCTCGGAATTGTTCGCGATGCGCTCGATCCCGGACGCAGCGAGGTCGGCGCGCAGACGCGACAGCGGCCGCTCGTTGAGAAAGCCGGTGAGATAATAGGAGGCGTAGGGCAAGAGTTCGCCGCGGCCGAGACCTGTGAACAGATCGAAATATTCGCGTTCGACCTTCGCCGCGACTGCATTGGCGGCGGATTCGACCAGCGCGGCATGCGCGCGCCCAAGCGGCGTCGCATCGGCGGTCAATGCAGCCAGTTGATCGAGCAGTTTCTTCGATGGTGCGGCGGACAACAGTGTCGCGAGCAGCAGATATTCCTGCGCACGCGCGACATCGACAGAATCGATCGGCGCTTCGAAGAGGAGCGGCTCGCCGTACAGATCAGGCCGCAAATTATCGCGCGATATGCCTGTGGCGGCTTCGACAGCGATCACCCGTTGCGCGGGCACCTTGCTCCAGTTCGAAACAGAGGGCTGGCTGATCCCGATTTTGCGCGCAAGCTCTGCAACGCCGCCAGCGGCGTCAATGGCTCGCTCAAGGCCAGCATCGCGCACGTGGACCTCCATCCAAGTCCCGGGTGCTGATTTTGCTTTTCTTACAAAGCGCTAGCGAAGCCTAGTCCCGGCCCAACGGGGGGTCAATCAGCTCGCATAGTCTGAAGCTATGGCCTTTCGTCGCGGTCCCTAGCGAGGCAGCGCACTGCCGTGCGTGCGGCGCTCAACCGACACCCGTTCGCCGTCGGAGCTTTCGGCGAGCGTTCGTTGCGTTGCAGCAGGATCAGGTGCAGATCCCGTGGTCGCGGCTTCTTCGGTGGCGATGCCCGGCAACTCGACCTCGCGCAATTCCTGCGACGAATCCGCGACTTCAACCGAACGCGCAGGCGGCGCCTCGGCCGGCTTGCCGAGGCCGCCGACGATCCTGTCGATGAGCGCGGTGAGCTCAGCCTCGGAGCAATCCAGCGGGCCAAAGCCCGGCATCGCGGCCGGATCGTTGAAGTCCCAGGCGTTCTCGGCAAGCCCGACAAAGTCGCGAATGACGGGATCGGCGCTCCAGGCGCGACGAAGCGCCGCACGCGTCAGCTCCTGCGGAATTCCCTTGCGCAGGAACGCCGTGATGTCGGTCGCCGACGTAATCGAGTCAAGCGAAGGCAGGCTCGAAAGGTCGAATTCCGCGTCATCATCGTTCACGGCAGGCGGCGGCATCGACTGCATGTCGTCGCACATTGCCGGGTCCGGTTGCGTGGCGTTCGCCTTTGCCTCCTGCTTGCGGCGGGACCAGCGCGCCAGGAACTTGTCCTCACTCATTCGTGTCCGCCTTCATGCTGCCGGCGCGCGAGCGCCTCCGGATCGGCCTGCCGTCGCTTGCGCTTGAAGAACTCCCGTTCGACGTGGTGCTCGGCAATGAAGCTTTCAATCTGCTCACGCAGCATCTCCGGCATGGGAACGGCCTCGACCAGGTTCGCACCGGCCTCCGTGAACGCCTCGCCCTCCGAAGGATCGGCGGTCGCGGCAGCCACCGAATAGGGCCGGGCGCCTTCCGCCGGCGACAAGACGGTCCAGATGGCCGGACTGCCCGAGGCGAGATTGTCGCGATAGCGCGCCGTCTCGGAACCATAGAGATCGACCGTGGCGCTGCCGGCATAAAACAGCGTCGTCCCGTTCTCTTCGCGAAGCACCGTCCAGGGTTTGGTGTCCGGCTCGTCGGGCAACACAGCGACAGCGCGCCAGACAAAGTCGGTCCACGGCGAATCCGCCTGGTGCCGCTCGACCACAACGCCGACGGGGACGCGCACAAGCGGCAGCGCAGCCGGGCTCATGTCGCCATCTCCAGATGTTTGACCGGCAGCCCCGTCAGCAAATTTTGCGGCTTCATCCGGAGCTTCTGATCGGCGTTCATCGACAGAATGAGATAGACCGGCTCGCCCCGCGTCTCGTCTGCGGCCGCGCTCGTTTCCGCAAACGTCAGGCGGAACAAGGAGAGCACACGTCCGGCGCTGCGGTCGTCGAGCTGCTCGCCATGCCAGAGACGGTCGCCGAGCCTGGTCGCGTCGGCGTCGAGCCCGACATACCAGGTGAGACGTGCATCACGCAGCTCGCGCAGCGGCTCAATGCTGACGTCGATCCCGAGCAGATGGGAGATCCAGCGCACCATCGCCTGTGCCAGCGCCGCCGGCCCGTGGCCGCCTGCGGTGAGGTCGAATGCCATGTCGAACTGATCGCTCCGGCGCCAGTAGTCGTCGGCATTGTCCTCGCGCAAGACGTCGAGCTCAGCATCGGTCACCGCCCCCAGCATCGACATCAGCGAGAGCACCGGGGTCGGAGTCTGTCCACCGACGACCTCTTCATCGCCGAGCAGCAGGGCCTGCTCCTGCGGCAGGATGCGCTGCGGGCGGAAGAACAGCTCGGCTGCGCGCAGCACGAACGGGTCATCGCAGCCATCGAGCGCATTGCGCAGGATCACGTGCACAAGCTGATTGACGAACAGCGGCGGCAAATCGTTCGTCCCGGACCGGACGGTTGCAAGATAGGCCTGCTCCAGCGTCGGATGCCGCACGAGGAGATCGCGGAAGGCAAGCACGAGCCGCCAGTTCTCCCGGGCATCCGCATCGACAATCGCATCGATTTCTTCCGCGCCGACCGGCCTGCGGGGACCCGCGAGCAGCGCGCGGTGCAGCCGCCGCTCGACCGGGCATGCTTCGTCCGGCGGAATCAGCTCCGGACGAGCAAAATAGGCCTTCAGGAACTCGTCGGTAACGCAAAGCCCGCCGCTCTCGTCGCGATCGAGCAGATGGTGGCCACACGCGATCCAGAAATCATTCATCGGTGCCGCGGCTCCCCGCTCATATCGGCAAGCCTGGGATCACCGTCAGGCTCGACATCGTCTTCGACTTCCATGAACGAAAACGCCTTGCTGTGTCCCTGACCCTGGCGCAGTTGCAGCCTGCGGAACGACTCCCGGACTTCGCCGTCGCTCACCGAACGGTGAACGGCAATGAGCGAGCTGACCGGATGGTTGCAGAGCGACTGCGCGAAGACGACCTCCTCTTCCGCTGCCGTCCGCGCGGTCGCCAGATCCGGCGCACCGAAGCGATCGACGAGTTGCCTCGCAAGGTGGTCGATCAACGCGCTGCAATCGTTCTCGGTGGCAGGCACAATCTGCGCCAACGTCGACCAGCCCCAGGATTGCACCCCGAGGAAGCCGCTGCGGAACGCGACGCGCGCCTTGCCGGTCAGCTTCGTCGGATCCTGGTCGCAGAAGCGGAAGGCACCGGAGACGGCCCATTCGCCGGGCTCGGCCGCCACATCGAATACGAAGGTGTCGGAGGGATCGAGCGCGATGCTGCGCAGCAGTTTCACAGTCGCGGCCCTCCGAGCTTCGGATCGAACCAGGACGGCGTTCCGAGCGCCTTGACGAGTACGCTGCGTTCAATCCTGTCGGCACCGATGCGGCGCGTGAGGAGATCGCCGCCGTCATCGATCCGCAGCACGGTTCGCCCCTCGCGGGGAACCCGGCTGAGATAGTCGCGCGCGAGGCCGCCAAAGCCATCGGTCTGCCAGGTATCGATCGCCCGCATCAGGTGCCGGGCAAAGCTCTCGGTCACCTGCACGGCTCCCGCTTCGCCAAACCCCTCCTCATCCAGCGCGGACGCGAGCGGATGGACGCCGGGTCCCTGATCGGCCATTGCCACCGTCCGGATCATGGCGCCGAACACCAGCCAGGCAGGCGGCTCGTCCTCGCGCGCGGACCTCGGCCATCCCATCCGTCCGCCGCCGACCAGCCCACCGTCGATCACGACGGTGTCGGGCCAGCCGATCGCGACCGTCTTGTGCGGCGGCGCATAGGCGCGCAGAGCGTCGGTGAGTGCGACCATGCCCGCATAGAAGGCGCGCCGTGCGGTGGCCAAGGGCTCGCCCGGCTCGAGCACCACGGCGAATTCGGCAAGATCGAACCGGCCGACGCACACCAGCGTGCCGGCACCGCCTTTAGGTGCAATGCGGCAAGCGTGAGCAAAGGCGTCTCCGCTCTCACGCAACCGGACGAGCGTGAATGGCGGCGGCAGATGGATCGCTTCCGCCACGGAGACCCGGCTGGTTCGGGTCGACCGCAAGGTCCTCCACTTTCCTTTTCTTCCCGATAGTGAATATCTATACGAGGTGAAGGAATGGCGCGAGTCCGTAAGACGGCGCCGCACCAACGGAGGGATCGACCTGGAGCAGCCAGCGAAGACCGTCCTGATCTGCTCGTGTGAAGACACGATGCGCCTTGACGTGGCCGCGATCCAGCGTGGATGTCCCAACTGCGAGATCAGGAGCCATCGTCATCTCTGCGGCGCGGAGCTCAAACATTTCCGCAACGCCGCGAAAGCCGACGGCCCGCTGACCGTCGCCTGCACACAGCAGGCCGGCCAGTTCACCAATGAGATGGGCGAACGCGCTGGCCCGACCAGCTTCGTCAACATCCGCGAGACGGCAGGCTGGTCGCGCGACGGCGCGAAGGCGGGCCCGAAGATGGCGGCACTGCTTGCGGCGGCGGCGGTTCCCGCGCCGGACTATCCGCTGGTCACATTGTCGAGCGATGGCATCATCCTGATCTATGGGCGCGACGAGGCCGCGATCGAGGCCGGCCGGCTGCTGGCGGACCATCTCGACGTCACGGTCATGCTCAGGAAGCCGGCGGACGTCGTGCCGCCTGCCGCAGCCGTGTTCCCGATCGTGAAGGGCACGATCCGCAACGCACGGGGGCATTTTGGCGGCTTCGAGCTCACGATCGACGACTACGCCCAGCCACGCCCGTCCTCACGCGCCCGGTTCGTGTTCGACGGCCCGCGCAACGGCGCGATCTCGCGCTGTGATCTCGTGCTCGACCTCTCCGGCGAGCCGCCTCTGTTTCCCGCACACGATCTGCGGGACGGCTATCTCCGCGCGGATCCGGGAGATCCCGCGGCCGTGCTGCGTGCGGTGCTTGCGGCCCGTGACCTCGTCGGAAGCTTCGACAAGCCGAGATATGTCGACTTCACACCCAGTCTGTGCGCGCATTCGCGCTCGAAGCTGATCGGATGCCATCGTTGCCTCGATTTGTGCCCGACCGGCGCGATCACGCCGGACGGCGACCATGTCGCGGTCAACGCGGAGGTGTGCGCAGGCTGCGGGCAATGCGCGGCCGCCTGCCCCACGGGAGCGGCATCCTACGCGCTGCCACCCGCCGATACCCAGGTGCAGATCCTCCGCGCCATGTTGCGCGCCTATCGCGAGGCCGGCGGAACGCATCCGGTCCTGCTGCTGCATGACAGCCAGCATGGCACGCCGCTGATCGATGCGCTCGCCCGCCATGGCGACGGATTGCCGGCCAATGTGCTTCCGCTCGCCGTCAACGAGCTGACGCAGATCGGCCTGGAAGCCATCATCGGGGCCTTCGCCTATGGCGCAGCTGCCGTGCGGCTCCTGCTGCGCGCCAAGCCACGACACGACGTGACCGGTTCGTTGCAGACAATCCGGATGGCCGAGACCATTCTCGCCGGACTCGGATTTGACGGCCGCCGCGTGAGCACGATCGAAACCGACGATCCCGACACTCTGGCCGAGCAACTGACGGGGATTGGCCCCCTCGCCGGTCTCGATAATCCCGCGACTTTCCTGACGGTCGGCAAGCGCGGCGATCTGCTTCGCTTCGGCTTGAGCGAACTGCATCGCCTCGCCCCCAAACCGGTTGACGTGATCGCCTTGCCCGAGGGTGCACCGATCGGTGCGATCACCGTCGATATCGGCGGATGCACGCTGTGCCTGTCCTGCGTTTCGGCCTGCCCAACCGGCGCGCTCCGCGCCGATCCGGACCGCCCCGTCCTCAAATTCGTGGAAGACGCCTGCGTGCAGTGCGGCTTGTGTCAGAGCACCTGTCCTGAAAAAGTCATCAGGCTCACCCCGCAGATCGATTTCCGGGCAAGACGCGCGCCGGCGCGGGTGATCAAGGAAGAAGAACCGGCCCTGTGTGTTCGCTGTGGCACGCCGTTCGGCGTCAAGAGCACGATCGATCGGATCGCGACCAAACTCGAGGGACGGCATTGGATGTACCCTGCCGGGGACCGCCGGACCGAGGCCTTGCGGATGTGCGCCGATTGCCGGGTCATTGTCATGAGCGAACAACAGTTCGATCCGATCCAGGACGTGCCGGAACGCGCGCCACCACGGACGACGGATGACTACCTGCGTCAACGCGAGAACAAGGACTAGCCGCATGCCTCGATTCATGAAGGTTCTGTCGACGTGCCTTGTCACCACCGTCCTTGGCGGCACAGCCGTCGAGGCCGCCACGCTTACCAAAGCCGAAAAGGTTGCACTCAAGCAGGCGGTCGTCGCCTGCAAGGCCGAGGCGAAGGGCAAGAAGATCAAGTGGCTGTCCCGCCGCAAATACGTCAACCAGTGCGTCGTGGCGGCGCTCAAGGAACATCCCAACATTAATATCGCTCACATGCTCAAGGAGAACCCGGAGCTGACGAAAATTCCAGTGGAGCAATGGCCGGGATATTAGAGCCTCATATCGCGGCGTGACGCCTTCGCTTGAGGACGCCGCAAGGCGGCTAGCGCCAATCGGGCTATTTCGACGTCGCGCGCGCCAGGAAGTCCGTGAGCGCGCGGCGATCTTCGGCCGAGCCGATCTGCTGCTCCGGCATCTTCGTGCCTGGCGTATAGGCGTTCGGCCCGATCTCGAACAATTTTGAGACGGTCTCCGGCGTCCAGACGATGTCCATCGTCTTGAGTGCGTCGGAGAAGCGATAGCCCGGCAGCGAGGCGATCCTCCGACCGAACAGGCCGGCAAGCGTCGGACCGGCACGCTGCACCTCCGTCTCCGACAATGTGTGGCAGGCGACGCAGGCCCTGAAGACTTCGGCGCCGTGGTCGCCGGCAAAGCCGGCGAGCGGGTCCCCCGGCGTGCCCACCACGTTCGATCCGGCCGCCGCGCCGGTCAGTGCATTCCAGCGCCTGATCTTGCCGTCGGCGCCGCCGGTCAGGAGCGTCACGCCATCGGGCAGGAATGCCACCGACCAAGCCGGCCCGCCCAGCCCGGCGAGCGTGCGTAGCACGCTGCGCGCCTTGCGATCGACGATCGCCACCGTGCCGTCAATGGCCGCCGCGGCGATCAAGGCGCCGTCATGCGAGACCGCCAAGGCGACGATCGGCGTGGCACCGGCCATGACCTCGCCGCTTGCCTTGCCTTCGGCGGACATCATGCGCAGCTTGCCGTCCGCTGCGCCGGTGACGATTTCGCCGTCAGGCGAGATGGCCACGGCATTCAGCGGCAACGGCACCGTGACGACCTCGGCGCTGCCGTCCGGCAGGCGCCAGATCCGCACCGTCAGATCGTAGCCCACGCTCACCAGCGATTGTCCGTCGGGGGCAAAGGCCACGCCATTCACGTTTTGCGAGTGACCTTGCAGCACGCGCGAGCCCCCGTCGGACAACGACGAGAGCCGCACGGTATGGTCCCACGAGGCCGATGCGAGCCTCGATGCATCGGGCGAAACGGCGAGCCCGACGATGGGTCCCGTATGGTCTGCGAAGACCCGGTCCGGCTGCGGCCGGCCCGACGTCCAGATCGCAATCCGGCCGTCCGCACCCGCCGTTGCCATTCTTCCATCGCCGAGGAAGGCGACCGCATTCACCGCACCCGAATGGAATCGAAGGACCTGCTCCGCAGACTCGGTTGCCAGCGACCATCGGATCGCCGCAGTGTCGAAGCTGCCCGACAGAACCGTCCTGCCGTCGCCTGAAACGGCGATCGCGCGGACAGGTCCGCCGTGTCCGGCCAATTGCGCTTGCGCGGGTTGCAGCGCAAGAAGCAGCGATGCCGTCACAAGGAACGTGGCGAGACGCAAAATCAAATCCATGTCCGTCGGAGACACTCGCAGCGAAGCCCCCGGGCCATTCTGCCCGTTTTTGCTGCCCGGCCAAAGTGCTCCCCTGGCGTCCATCGGCCCCACCGGCGATCGTTCTGGAAATCTGGCGTGTCTGTGGGCGACGGGCTTGGCCCCTGGCAACAACGTGCCCATTTCACCAGTAGTCAACAAGGGAGCTCGTATTCGGTTCGGGGTGCGACAAGCGGCGCCTTGAAGGGCGGCCCACGCGGTCGCAGTCTTGGCAAAGGCGCCTCACAATCGAGGTCGAACATGCAAATACATCCGAAAGCATATCTGCAGTTCATCTCGCGCTTTTGGCACTTTCGCGTATTGCCGCCGCGGGATCGCAATCCCGCCACCCGGGACGCGTCGCCACTGCTGATCTACATCGTTGCCGTCTTAGCGCTCCTTCTGGCAATCCTGATAGTCGATCGCCACCGTGCGCCGTTTCAATTCCCGGGACATGTCGGCGATCCCGCGGGGATCAACCCGATCTTCATGAGCTTTTGAAACACAGCCCGCGAGGGGACGGTCGTGCACGCGGACAAATCGTCCGACGCGTCGGGCCGTTCAACGCCAGACGATTTCCGGCCCGCTCGCCCCGAACCGCAATGCGTTCGGATGCGACGGCACCATTTCTCTCTACTGCTGAGTTCCCCTCGGAAACACCAGCGATCGATCGTCGAAATCTTCGACCGGCAGTTTGTCTTGTTCTTGCACAGCGGGCATCCCCGCCGCTGACGTGTGGCTGACGGACGATGGATGCGATCTCGGGACATTCGTCGCAGCCAGAAAAAGCGCGAAGGCGGTCAGGCCGGCGATCATCAGGAGCTTCACGCGAACCTCCGTTGGTTCTGAGAAATTCCTGACTAGTGCAGGACTCGACGTCCCCCTGTGAGATCGCTCACAACTCTCCTTTTGTTGATCATCGCTGGAGCCGATGCCCTCCGGCTCCAGCTCTCCCCAACGCGCCTATGGCAAATCCTTCGGGCGCGGCCACAAGCCGCCTTCGGACCAGGATTCAGATTCATCGGGCGACAACGGATCTGCGCCACCGCCGGTTCGTGCGGGATCGACATTGAGCCATCGGCGCAATTCGAGCTTGCCGATCTGGTTGCGATGAACCTCGTCGGGGCCGTCGGCCAGTCGCAACAAGCGAGTCGTCGCGAGTGCTGCCGAAAGGAAATGGTCGTTGTTGGTGCCGCCTCCCCCGAACGCCTGGATCGCCCAGTCAACAATGGTCTGCGCCATGTTCGGCGCAACGACCTTGATCATCGCGATTTCCTGCCGCGCTGCCTTGTTGCCAACCGTGTCCATCATGTAGGCAGCTCTGAGCGTCAGCAGCCGCGCCTGGTCGATCTTCATGCGCGCTTCGGCCACGCGCTCGAGCGTCACGGTTTGCTCGGCGAGAGGCTTGCCGAAGGCGACGCGTTTCAGCGCGCGCCGGCACATGCGCTCGAGCACGCGCTCGGAGAGGCCGATCAACCGCATGCAATGATGAATGCGTCCGGGTCCCAGCCGCCCCTGCGCGATCTCGAACCCACGCCCCTCACCGAGCAGCATGTTGGCGGCCGGCACGCGTACATTGGTGAATATCACCTCGGATGCACGATCCGGTACGCCGTAGAAGCCGAGCACGGGCAGCGAACGGACGACATGAACGCCGGGCGTCTCCTTCGGCACGAGGATCATCGACTGACGCTTGTGGCGATCCGGATTCTGCGGATCTGTCTGCCCCATGAAGATGATGATCTTGCATCGCGGATCGGTGGCGCCGGTGGTGTACCATTTGCGACCGTTGATCACGTAATCGTCGCCATCACGGACGATCGAGCTGGCCACATTGGTCGCGTCAGACGAGGCAACGTCGGGCTCCGTCATCGCAAAGGAAGAACGGATCTCGCCGGCCAGCAAGGGCTTCAGCCAGCTTTCCTTCTGCGCCTCCGTACCGTAGCGCAGGATGGTCTCCATGTTGCCCGTGTCAGGAGCACTGCAATTGAAGACCTCGGGAGCAAGATGCGAACGCCCCATGATCTCGCATAGCGGGGCATATTCGAGATTGGTCAGCCCGTCCTCGTGAGCGGGCAGAAACAGGTTCCACAGGCCGGCCTGTTGTGCGCGCGGCTTCAGTTCCTCGACAACCGGGTGCACAGCCCAGGGCCCGAGCCGCTCGGCCTCCTGATAGTATCGGCGCTCATTCGGGTAGATGTGCTCCATCATGAAGCGCTGGAGACCCGCGGCCAGTTGCTGGCTGCGCTCGCTTTGGGTGATATCCACGTAGATTCTCCTTACCGGCCGCGCAGGCCGTCCCTGAGCGTGTTTCGGGTGATTTTTCCGGATTCCGTCTTCGGCAGATCGTCCAGCACGCGAATGTCGACCGGGCACTTGTAGGCCGCCAGTCGCTCGCGGCAAAAGCGCGAGAGCGCGGCAACGTCGATCACGATGCCGGGTTGAGCGGAGACGAAGGCGACCACCGTCTCGCCACGATAGGGATCGGCGGCGCCGACGACGGCTGCTTCGCGCACGCCCGGAAAGCCATAGATCACGTCTTCGACTTCGCGCGGCCAGACCTTGAAGCCGGACGCGGAGATCATGTCCTTCTTGCGATCCACGAGGTAGAACCAGCCGCTCTCGTCAAAGAAGCCGACGTCGCCGCTATGCAGCCAGCCGTTGGTCAGCACCTCGTCGGTTTCCGCCGGCTTCCTCCAGTAGCCGGCCATCACACCTGAGCCACGCACAACCACCTCGCCATGCACGCCGGGTCCCAGCGGGCGGCGCTCGTCGTCGACGACGATCGCATCGGCGCCCGAAGTCGGCCTGCCGATCGACAGCGCGCCTGAGTCAGGATCGACCGGAATCCGACCTTCGTTGGGCGCAAGATGGCTTGCAGAGGTCAGTTCGGTCATTCCATAGGAACTGCGGATCGCCCGTCCAAACCGACTCGCAAAGGCATCGATGACCGAGGGCGCGATCGGCGCGCCGCCGGAATAGATATGTACGAAGCTTTCGAAATGCCGGCTCGTCGCGTCAGCCTGGTTCATCAGCGCGATGTACGCGGTGATGGCACCGACGATGAATGTCGGCCGCCATTCAAGGAAGGCATCGAGCGCGACCTGGGGCTGGAAGCGATAGGTCAGCACCATCGCCGCACGCGCGGCAAACGCCGCGACCATCTGGATTTCAAAGCCGGTGATGTGGAACAGCGGCGCGACCCCAAAGATGCGCGACGTGCCGTTCAATTCGAAATGATCGCAACAGATCAACGCGGTCGCCACCAGATTGCGATGCGTGAGCATGGCGCCCTTTGGAACGCCCGTGGTTCCAGAGGTATACAAGAGAAGGGCGACGTCGTCGGAAGTCAGAACTGGTGCCGGTGGTGCGGGTGCATTTTCGGCGAAAACCGTCGCCAGCGCCTGGGCGGGCGGAGCTGCGCCCGGCACCGGCAGCACCCGGACGTCGTTTCGCGTCTGGAATTCCCGAGCGCCGGTCCAGAACACCAGCCCGGAATCGACCGAACCGGCGGCCGGAAAAACGTTCTCCCATTGATCGTCGTGGCAGATCACCGCCTTCGGTTCGCAATCCCCGAACAGCTTGCGAAGCTCCGGCGTGCGGTACATCGGGTTGAGGCTGACGACTATGGCCCCGACCTTCCAGGCCGCCACGCTGACGATGACGAACTGCGGCACATTCTGAAGAATGACGGCCACCCGATCGCCGCGCCCGACTCCTTTTTGCGCGAAGCGGGCGGCGAGCCGGTCGCTCAGCCGATCGATATCGGCATAGGTCTGCGTCGCATCGAAATAGAACACCGCCGGCGCCTCGCGCGGCGCGGCACGAAACAGATCGAGCGCCGTCCGCTGTCCAGGATCGGGCGGAGCGATCGACGATTCGCCGAGCCGCGCGCGCAGCCGGCCCGCGGCTTCCTCGTAAGCGCGCGCCCGCGACACAGAATCCAGGCCGACCGTCATCGCCGCTCGCCACCAGTGTCGTAACGATGGCAGCCCCGTCCGGTCCGGCGGCCGCTATGGTCCGCCGCCGCCACCTGGCGCAGCAGGAACCGTGGCAAAAGACGTTCGCCGCCACTACTCATTGGCACTTTTTCCTCGATAGACCGAGCCGAGACGCGCATGCGGAAGCGCGGCACGGCTTGCAAGGGGCGGCTGGGCCGCCCCACTCTCTTTTGCTTGAATGACAACGCGCGTGCGCCGGATGTGGAGGCGCACCAACACCTGTGCAGCTTCGACATCGCGCGCCCGGATCGCGTCCATGATCAGGACATGCTGGGGATCGGAGAACGGAAACCCGTCCTTGGCGTAGGTCTCGCTCACAAACTGCCGCCGGAAATGCTGCGTGCTGTTCCAGAAGCGTTCGACCATCGCAAGCAGTTGCGGCATCCGCGCCCGCGAATAGGTCCGCAGATGGAACTCCCGATCGAGCTGGATGTATTCCTCGAGCGTCGTGACCTGCTCAAGTTCGCGCACAATGCGGTCAAGCGTCTCGATATCCTCGTCGGTCAGATTTGGAACGCTTTCGCCGATGGCGAGCGGCTCGACAGCTTCACGAATCTTGTAGATCTCGATCGATTCTTCCGAATTGACGTCCGCAATCCAGGCGCCACGGTTCGGCGCCATCACGACGAGCCCCTCGTTCTCGAGCTGCTTCAGCGCCTCGCGCACGGGAATGCGGCTTGCTCCAAAATGAGCCGCAAGGAGCTCCTGCCGAATCCGCGTGCCTGGCCGCATCTCGCCGCTCAGCACCGCGCTGCGAATCTCGCTTGCGATCCTCTCGCTCATCAGGCGACCGGACTCCGGATCGTCTTCGTTGCCGTCCCGCGTCATGTCCTTCCAATGGGGAGGCCGCTGATAAGGACTCATGAAAGGCCCTCCTTCAATGAATGGCCGCGTACATGATCTTGTCCTCGGTCGCATCAGCCCGAGCCATTTCCTCGACGATACGTCCGCCACGAGCGACCAGGATCCGATCCGAGATAGCCAGAATCTCCGGCAGATAGGAAGAAATAACGACAACCGCCTTGTTCTCGCGCGCCAGCCTGCGAATCGCCTCGTGAATTTGTGGAATGGCGCTCACATCGACACCGCGCGTCGGTTCGTCGAAGATGACCACCGTAGGCTCCTGGGACAGAGACTTTCCCACCACGACTTTCTGCTGGTTGCCGCCGGAATATTCGACAATTTTCAGCGTCCGCTTCAATGCAGAGATCGAGAGCGCCGAGATCCATTGATCGGCGATCCGTTTCATCTCGCGCGTGGAGTAAAGGAACCGCTTGACGCGCGGCGACGACAGATAGCCAAGATAGATATTCTGATCCACCGTCATCGTCTCGAAGAAGCCGTCGACCTTGCGGTCCTCGGTGATATAGGCGATTCCGTCGCGCACCGCCTGCCGCGGCACCCGGTAGCGGACCGGCTTGTCCCGCAGATAGATCATCCCGCCGCGCAGGAAGTTGCGCTTGCGCGCGCCGCTGACGATCTGCGCGATCTCGGAGCGCCCTGCCCCGACCAGCCCGAAGATCCCGACGACTTCTCCGTTGAACACCGAGAACGACATGTTCTTGACGATGCTGCCCATCGTCACGTTCTCGACCGAAAGCACCTTCTTACCGCGGGAGGCATGCGGCTTCGGCGCATCCGGATCAGCCCCGTGGGTCGCGTACTGCGCTGCCGTTTCCTCACGGCCAACCATCATCCGCACGAGTGCGTCCCGCGTGACGTCCTTCGCCGGTACGGTGGCGACCAGCTTGCCATCGCGCAGCACGGTGATGCGATCGGCGATGTTCAATGCCTCTTCCAGTGCATGCGAGATGAAGATGATCCCGGCGCCCTTCTCCTTCAGGGTGTTGAGAAGATGGAACAGATGCTGAGTCTCTTCAGGGGTCAGCGATGCGGTCGGCTCATCGAAGATGAAGACCTGGGCGTTGTGGCGAACCGCACGCACGATTTCGACCATCTGCCGCTTGGCGGTTCCGAGATTCTCCACCAGCACCAGCGGGTCGACGTTGAAGTTCATCGATTGCAGCGACTGGGTCGCCGCAATGTTGATCTTGCTGTAGACCGTGACCCATTTCTCCATACCGAGTTCAAGGTTCTGCGCCACCGTCATCGAGGGGACCAGGCTGGATTCCTGGTAGACCATCGCGACCCCACCCTCGAGCGCTTCCTTTGGCGACGCGAACGAAACCTTGCGTCCCTGGATCAAGTAGTCGCCGGAAGTCAGCACGATCGCACCGGCGATCGCCTTGCAGAGCGTCGATTTCCCCGCGCCGTTCTCCCCCAGCAGCGCGTGGATTTCGCCCGGCCGCAGATCGAAATTGACACCGTCGATCGCGTGCAGACCGCCATAGACCTTGCTGCCGTTGACGATCTGAAGCAGCGGCGTCCCTGCCTGTTGTTCCGCCGGCATGGCGTTCATCCTTCCTGCATGCCGCGACCAGGCGGCAGTTCGACGAGGCAATCGCGTCCCTTGGACACCGCCAGCACACGCGAGCCGATCGGGCGGACGGCGGTTATTCCATGAACCCGACCATCGACCCGGCTGTGCAGCGTCTCGGTCGCCGTGCCCTTGGCGTCGAGCCGGGCGACAAGGCCATAGGAACGCGGCGGGGCCCACGGCTTCTGGATACCAAGTTTCTTGATGCGGCCGATCTGGGTCGGTTCGCGCGGATTGAGGCGGCCATCCAGCGCCGGCCCGATCCAAAGCTCCGGTGGTACCGTCCGCATCATCTCTTCGCAGAATGCCCGCTCGCGCAGGACGAATTCGGTCAATTGCGTGCGCAGCGCAAGGAAGGCCATCCAGACCTCACCGTTCGCGCCTCGGGCAAGACGCGCCGGGTAGCCGGTATGATTCTTGACGATCACGCGCCTGTCGTCACCCGCGCGCGAAAAAGCGGTCAGGCGGTGGGCCCAGGATTCGGCGACCCAGACCTCTCTGCCGTCACCGGATACGACCACGCCGAGCGGCCATGCGAGCTTGTCCGCACGCACGCTCGCACTGCCGAGCGAGGAATTGCAAGCGATGAGCCGGCCCGACGGGGCGCGGTTCTGCATCAGGTCGGTCAGCCAATGCTCTGCCCGATTGTTTCGCGAGCCGTCGGTCAGGAAGATCGCCCCGTCCGGCGCGACCGTCACCGACAACGGGCAGGCAATCTTCTCACCACCGACGCTTTCGAGCTTGCCGGCGATCTCGCCAGTTGGCGAAAGCGCCACCAACCCCACGCCAGAGACGCAGGCGAGCAGCCGGCCGTCCGGCGTGCAGGCAAGCCCGCCGACCGGGCCGTCGAGCGTCGCGAACTCCGCGCGCGTGTTGAAGTCGTCTCCCGTGCAACGCAGGACGCGGTTGCCGGTCGAGACGTAGAGTGCACCGTCCTGCCCGAGCGCGATGTCGTCCGGTCGCTCGATCTCGTCGCCGAGCTGGCGGGCCTGATCGAGCCGCTGGTTCGGGGAGAAGGCGCCGTCGAGCACCGGAATGCCGTGAATTTCCCGGTTCGGGGACAGCACGCGATCGATGATATCGCCAAGCAGAGACATGGCTCAGGCCCCTCCCCAATAGGACTTGTGCGCTTCCCAGGTCGGGTCGGCGTCCTGCAGGCGGATGCGGCCGATGCGGTTGTTCTCCAAGCCCCCGATATAGAGATGGCCCTTGTGTTCACGGACCGACGTGATGGTCGGATGCGAAAGCCCGCCTGGATCCCAGAGCGATTCCGTCACCGCGCCGTTGTCGTCGAACTTGACCACGCAGCCGTAGTTGATGCCGGGGCACAGCCACTCGTCCGGCGGGATTTGCTTGACCATGCGGGTGCGGAAAACGGGGTTGCGCATCGCAAGGTCGTAGACCGGCGTGCGCAGGCCGACAAAGGCGAGCCAGTACTTGCCGTCGGAGGCGCGGTTGATGTTGTCGCAATAGCCCGGAAGGTTGTCGATCAGGATTTCGCTGGTGCCCGCCTTCGGGCCGGCGATCCAGAAGCGGTTGATCTGGCATAGCCAGGTGCTCGCCCACAGCACCGACTGACCGTCATGCGAAATGCAGATGCCGTTCGGGAACGTCAGGTTCTTGAGGACCGTCCTGGTGGTGCCGGTCTTCGGATCATGGCAGATCAGCCGGCCGTTGCCGCGCCCCTCGAAGCCGTCGAGCGCCCAGTCGGTCAGTTCATAGCGGGTCGAGGCCTCGCTGAAATAGATCTTGCCGTCCGGCGCGACGTCGAGATCGTCAGCGAGATAGAGCCGCGAGTCGTCCTTGAGGCGCGTACGCGTGCGCGTGGTGCGGTCGGTGACCTTGAAGACCGAGCGATCGGGCTTCACGCCGTAAACGCCCATGCCCGCGATGCACACAAGGAGGTTCTGATCCCGATCGAACGCCAACCCGAGCGGCCGGCCGCCGATGCGTGCGAACTCCTCGCGCACGGTATAGTCAGGCGCGAGAAAGCGGATGATCGAGCCGTTGCGGTTGACGGTGTAGAGGTTGTCCTTGCGGTCAAGGATGATGTCTTCCGGGCCCTCGATCATGTTGAGCGCGATCGCTTCCGCGTTCTTCAGGCGATCGTTCTCCGCGAACGGCGTGCCGCTGCCCCGCTCGACCGACGGCGGCGGCTCGAAATCAACCCAGCTTGGGGTGACATAGACCTTTTGCAGCACCTTGCCCTTGTTCTTGACCCACTTCACGTTGAATCCGACCGCAAGCAGCAGGATGATGCCGATGATGGCGGTCGTCAGGTTGCCGGAGATGCCGAGCCGGACCATGCCGCTGGTGAGCATGAAGATGATCGCCGCGCCCATGACGGCGCGCGCGATGGTGCCGCGGCCGCCGGCCAGGCTGATGCCGCCGAGAACCACCGCGGCCAGCGCGTTGATCTCCCAGCCGACGCCGGTGTCGGTGCCCGAGCTGCTCTGCCGCGCGGCATAGAGGATTCCCGCGAGCGCCGCGATCGCGCCCGACATCACATAGGCCGAGAACAGCACGCGCTTGACGTTGACGCCGGCGTGGCGGGCCGCCTTGCGGCTCGACCCGACCGCCATGATGTGGACGCCGGGCTTGATGCGGGTGAGGAAGAAGTGGGTTCCGACCGCAAGCAGGATCAGCACCAGCATATTGAAGGGAATGCCGAGAACCCTCCCCGATCCCATGAAGTCCCAGGTACTGGACCCGCTGTCGATGCTCGCGAGCTCGTTCGTGAACGCGACCGTCACCTTGTTGTAGGCGGCGCGGACAATGATGAGGACGACGAGCGTCGTCAGGAACGGCCGGGTCTTGCCGTAGGCAATCAGGCCGCCGTTGATCGCGCCCATCGCCGCGCCGAACAGGACGACAAGCACGATGGTCACCGGCAGCGGCAGCCCGAGGATGAGATACAGATAGAGCGCGAGGAAGTTCGACATCGCGAACACCGCGCCGACCGACAGGTCGATGCCGCCCGACAGCACGGAGAAGGCCATCGCGACCGCGACCATCCCCTGCTCCGCGAAATTCCGCATCAATTCCTGCAGGCTGCCCGCCGTCAGGTAGCGCGGGATCATGATCGCGAAGGCCAGGAAAACCGCGATCGTCAGCGTGAATGGAATGATCGGCTCCATCCAGCGCTTCTCAAGCAGTTCGCCCAGGAACAACTGGGGCGAATGGCGGTGCCAGGCTCGTTGCAGGCTCTTCATCAACAGACTCCGGCGGGCTCGGCGCGGAGCGGCCGAACGGCGGGACGACGCAGGGGATTGGGATCGACAGCTCCGGCTTGCCCGCGCCGCGGTGGGCGCGGGCGCCGAAACGACTTACTTCGCGCCCTTCGGGATGCTGAAGCAGTACATGCGATCATCCTTCGACTTCACCCAGGCGGGGGTCGTGTAATAGGCGATGTTCTTCGCGCCCGGCTTGTCGCCGCTCTGCAACAGCGCAATCACCGCGTCGGCGATGGTCTGGCCCTGCACGTCGGCGCGATACGACAGGTTCGCGGAGAACGCGCCTTGCTCGAGCAGATCGCAATCCGCAGGCTGGCCGTCGCTGGCGACGAACACCTTCACCTTGTCACCCATGTTGGCGGCCTTGATCGCCTGCGCCGCGCCCGCGGTTTGCGGTCCCCAGACGCTGAGGATCCCGCACAGCTTGGGATGCTGCTGCAACACGGTGGTCGTGATATCGCCGGCCTTGTTGGCGTCCCAGCTTGTCGGCTGCGACGACACGACCTTGATCGACGGGTCGGTCTTGAACACCTCCATCGCGCCATTCTTCATGTCGAGCGAATAGGCCGCGGTCGCCTCGCCTTCAAGGATCGCAACCTCGCCGGAGCCCTTGCCGCCGCCACACTGATTGATGACCTCGCGCGCGATCTTGGTGCCGAGATCCTTGGCATCGACGCCGACATAGGCGTCGGTCAGGGTGTTCGATGCCATGTTGACCTGCACGACGTAGATGCCGGCGTCCATCGCACGCTTGAGCTCCTTGGCGAGCAGCGTGACGTTCGGATTTTGCACTACGATCACGTCGGGCTTGTCGTTGATGTAGTCGCTGACGGTCTGGAGCTGGATGTCGGATTTCATGTTGGCGTCGCGGGTGACGAGCTTGATGCCGTAATCGTCGAAACGATCCTTCATCACGCGCGTCCATTCGGATTCCAGAACGCCCATCCAGACCGGCGACCAGGCCACCGTCTTGCCCTTGAGCGACTTGTCGAACTTCTCGCGCAGCTGGTCGCGCGGTCCGGCCGCCTGCGATGGGGCCGCCACCAGTGCGGCGGTTGCCACCATCGCGGCCAGTCCGATGCCGGCGAACGCCCTTCTGTGCACAGCTTTCGTCATGTCAATTCCTCCCCTGTTATGTCGGCCGACTGTTGCGGCCCGTTGGTTGATACAGAGCTTTAATCGCCCTGCTTCGACGTCTCCTCGTCGCGCGGATGCAGCCGGGAATCGAGCAGGATCGCGATCAGCAGCACGACTCCCTTGACGATGTTCTGGGTCTGCACGTCCATGTCCATGATGGTCATGCCGTTCAGCAGCACGCCGATCAGCAATGTTCCGGCGATGACGCTCATCACGTTGCCGCGGCCGCCGACGAGGCTGACGCCGCCGAGCACCACAACCATGATGACGTCGAAAATGATCGTCGATTCCGCGACCTGGAGATGCATCAGCGCCGTTTGGGCGACCATCACGACACCGCCGACATACCCGATCGCGGCGCACAGCGCGTACTCGATCATGGTCAGCGGGCGGGTCGGCAGACCGGTCTGACGCGCGGCGTCGGGATTGTCGCCATGGGCATAGACGAAGCGCCCGATCACGGTGCGCGACAGGAAAAGATGCACCACGACCGCGGTAGCCGCGAAGATCAGGATCGAGATCGGAACGCCGCCCCAGATGTTTCCGCCGAGCCGCAGGAATTCGTCATGCCCCTTGGAAAGATAGACGACATAGTGCTGCACCGCTGTGGTGCGCACGATCCCCAGCACCGCCAGGCTCGACGCCAGCGTCGTCAACAGCGGCGGCATCTCGATCACCGAGATCAGAAACCCGTTCAGGATGCCGATGGCGATCGCCATCACGAAGCCGATCAGCAGCGCGATCGGCGTCGCGTAGCCCGAGTTCATCAGGATGATCGCGATCGCGGTCGAAGCGGCAAAGGAGGCGACTTGCGACAGATCGAGTCCACGTCCGATCACGACGACCGCCATGCCGAGCGCGAGAATGCCGAGTATCGAAATGTTGCGCGCCAGCGCGAACACATTGCCCAGCGTCAGGAAGCCCTTCAGGAAGATCGAAAAAATGACGATCAGGACCGCGCACATCACCAGCACGGCCGTCGTCTGCGTCAATTTCGCCCCGCGCGCGCCCGAACTGCCGGTCACCGGGTCCTCCCAGGATTGATTTTATTGTGGGTGGAAATTGAACAGAATGTATCCAGAAGTCAATCTCCGTATCCAAGATTTGGACAGCAACCAGTTCGACCCAAGGATGCGCTTACACCTGAATATCAATTAACTATTTGCAAATACTTAGATATATGCACAATCGGCTGCGCCCAATCGAAGCGCACTTTCCTCAGTTTGATCAGCTTCTTGAAGCCGACGCGTCGATATTGGATACATTTAGGCCTGAGTGCTTGCCGCCTGAGGTCGACTGGGCCTCACAGCGCCATCAGCCGTGGCGAGGGACGAACCGACGACGTAGCGGCGGTCGCTTCCTGGCCAAGGCCTAAAGATCGTGGCGAAAGAGAATGCCGCGACCGCGCGTTGACGCCGTCTTCCCATCGAAGCCGCGCCAGGTGGAAACCCGAGTGACCTGACGGCCGGTTTAAATTCAGTCTCGGCGCGCCCATATGCGTGACAGGTTCGCAAACACTGACGGCACCAGATTGTCCGAGCAATTGTCGATGTTCGATGGGCCCGCCGCAGGACCGGCGGGTCTGCACTACGCGCCGGATTTCATGTCCAAAGCGACCGAGGGCGAACTCATCAGCCACATCGGGGCACTTCCGCTTGCCCCCTTCCAGTTCGGACAGTTCGAAGGCAAGCGCCGCGTGGCTTCGTTCGGTTACCGGTACGACTATGGGTCGCGCCGACTGGAATGTGCCGAACCGATCCCCTCCTGGTTAAGCGGCATCGTCGCTGCGATCCAATCCTTCGGCGGCGCGTCGACCGAGATCGGGCAGATCCTGTGCACCGAGTATGATCGCGGCGTCGGTATCGGCTGGCACCGCGACAAGCCGCATTTCGACAGGATTGTCGGACTGTCCCTGGGATCCGCATGCAAGTTCCGCTTCCGACGCCGGACGGAAAGCGGATGGGAGCGGTTCACGCTCGATGCGGCGCCCCGATCGCTCTATCTGATGACCGGTGATGCACGGCAGATATGGGAGCACAGCATTCCGCCGGTCGAGGCCCCCAGATATTCGATCACCTTTCGAACCATGGCGCGGGGCGCCAAAGCGTCGCGATGACCTTGGATTGCCGGTTCAACCGCGTATCGCCGCATCAACCCCGATCGAGCGCTACTTCGATCCGACCGGAAGACGCAATCATGAACGGAAGGTGCGACCAACGCCGCGCGAATGGTTGATGGGACGGGGCGGACGAGCTTGGGAAGTTCGTCCGCCGAGAGATCGCGCGCCCCCGGATGTCGATCGCGGGGAACGCATCGGGCGTCTCACGCCGCTTTCGCAGCAGCCTTGTCGGCCGGTGCCGTTTCCATCGCGCGCATATAGAGATCGAGCAGCGATTCGCGCTCGTCGCGCTCATCCTGATCCTGCTTTCGCAGTTTGACGATCTCCTTGAGGATCTTCACGTCGAAACCCTCACCCTTGGCTTCCGAAAACACTTCCTTCTTTTGCTCGTTCAGTTCCTGCAGTTCAGCATCCAGATTCTCGATCCGCTCGATGAAGGAACGAATTTTTCCGCCGGGAATGGTGATGTCAGACATGGTGCCTCTTTGTTGAATGAGGCGGTGAAAATGAAAGCAAAGTGATAACCAATGTCTTAAGCTTCATCGATCCTGTAGCGCATCTACCCCGCGACTTGCCGCGGTATTTCAGATCGCGATCCAGCTGATCACGGCCGCGGCCGACGTCCAGAGCGTCCATCCAAGGCCAAGCAGGGACATCACCGCGGCCGCCATTGCTACGGCCAACAGCAGACCATCTTGCTGCAGGTAAGCGATCGCGATCAGGACGACCACAATCCCGGGAATGACGTTGACCAGAGGCAGGGGCCAGCCCGCCAACAGACCCAACAGGAACACGACCAGCCCAACAAGCCGGTCAGTCACGTCATGGCGCGCGTTCCAGCGCGGCCGGCTGATGTTCTCGATCGCGCGCAGCAGCGGACCCGCCCTGACGGTGAAGCGCTTGAATCGCTTGAAGTCGAACGGCCGCTTCGACAGGAAGCGGGGAAAAGATGGAGCACTGTGCCCCAACATCATCTCGACCGCCGGAAACAGGAGGGCCAGCGTCGCAATTGTGGCCACGCCGGGGACGATCACAAGCAGCCCCAGCAACAGCAGGAGCAGCCCGAACGAGCGCCTGTCCAGATGGCTGAGGAGCCATTCGAGGTCGATGGGGCCGTCAGGTGCTTGCGCGACGAGTTCTTCGAGGAGTTGGGAAGTACGGGTAGGCGCTGAGGGGGGAACGGGCAAATGAAGCATTACCCGGTAACATGGTCGAACTCCGTATCGATTGCAACGAATGCCAGAGGCGCCTAGGAAGCATTGATGGACAACGATTCCGACCAGGCGTGGCACGGCCATGCGCCGAACAGCCCCCTGCCCGCCGGTCGCCGCCGCTGGCCGTGGTTTCTTCTGATCGTCGTCGTCGCCCTTGTCGGCGCCGGCAGCGTCTACGCTTGGCCCGAAGTCGCGGCATTGGTCCCCGCCATAAGCCACGAATCGTCCGGCGGAGCGATGACGACGAGCGACAAGGAGGCGTTGCCAACTCTCCTCGCGGCCCAACAGAAGCTCGAGGAAGACCTCGCCGCACTCGATCGGTCGGTAGCCGACGGCCAGGCGCAGTTGAAGGCCATTACCGACCAGTTGGCGGTCCTGACCTCGAAGGTCGAAGAGTTGCAGCATCTGCCCTCGCCGGCAGCGCCGCCGCCACCTGTTACGGCCGAGGTGCCGCGTGCCCCGATAGCGCCAACTACCCCGCAGCCGAGAAAACCGCCGCCTCGGGCCGCCAAGCCTTCGGGTCCCATTTCGATTGGCGGCGCACCGCTCAATGTCGCGCCCGGCGGCATGGCCCGTTGAGCTCAGAAATGCCCCGAACCGTATTCCGATATTTGGCTTGGGGTTTGATCCTGGGCCTCTTCATCGTCACCGATACAACGCTGGCATTTCGTCCCCACACGTTGATATCGCCAAACGCCGATCGCTTTGCGGCGCTCTTCGTTGTCGGAGCCGTCTTTTCGCTCGCCTATCCGAAGCATGTCCTGCCAATCCTGCTGGCACTGCTCGCCGTCATTGTCGGCTTCGAACTCATTCAAAAGCTGCTCGCCGGCAGGCATGGCTACATAAAAGACATATTCGTCAAAGGCGCCGGCTGCTGCGCAGGCGGTGTCGCCGCCACTGCCCTGAGACGCGCGCTTTCAGCAATGTCCAAGCCGACAGGTACCTCCTGACGTCCTGCGCCGCCCTCCCATGGAGCTCAGGCAGCGGCAACCTCGTGGCCTGCCATGACCTCCAGCGCTCTCAGAATAGCGGAATGGTCCCAGCTCTTGCCGCCGAGGGCGGTACAGGCGTTGAACAGCTGCTGGGCGGCGGCAGTGCCTGGCAGCGACAAGCCGAGCGCGCGCGCGCCTTCCAGCGCGAGGTTGAGATCCTTCTGATGCAGCTCAATGCGGAAGCCCGGATCAAAATTGCGCTTCAGCATGCGATCGCCATGCACTTCAAGGATCCGGGACGACGCAAAGCCACCCATCAACGCCTGGCGCACCAGCGCGGGGTCGGCCCCCGCCTTGGAGGCGAACAGCAACGCCTCGCTCACCGCCTCTATGGTCAGCGCCACGATGATCTGGTTCGCAACCTTGGTGGTCTGGCCGTCGCCATTGCCGCCGACATGCGTGACATTCTTCCCCATCGTTTCAAACAGGGGCTTCATCGCATTGAACGCGCGCTCCCGCCCGCCAACCATGATAGTCAGGCTGGCCGCCTTTGCGCCAACTTCGCCGCCGGAGACCGGCGCGTCGAGATAGTCGGCCCCGAGCGCATCGATCCAGCGTGCAAACTCCTTCGTCGCCAGCGGAGAGATCGAGCTCATATCCGTCACGATCATGCCTTTGGAGATACCCTCCGCGACGCCGCCTTGACCGAACAGCACGGCTTCGACATGCGGAGTGTCCGGTACCATGATGATCACGGCGTCCGCTTCCTGCGCCACCTGCCTGGCAGACTCGCAAGCGATGCCGCCGGCCGCGATCAACTCGGGCGCAACAGGTACGACGTCGTGCAGGAACAGACGATAGCCGGCAGCCAGGAGGTGGCCGGCCATCGGACGTCCCATAGTGCCAAGTCCGATGAATCCGATGTCTTTCATTGTCGTTGCTCCCTGTCAGCCGGGTGAAGGCGTTTTTCCGGCGAGCGACTCTCGGCTCGCGTGAAGAAAATGCGTCAAATAAAATTCCAGAGCTCCGTCCCGATTCAATCGGAACGGAAAAACCTCTAGGTCACGAAAGTCTGTGCGGCGTGCCAGCCGAGGCTTTCGAGCGTGGTCGTCCGCGGCTTGTATTCGCACCCGATCCAGCCTCGATACCCGATGCTGTCAAGATGCTTGAACAGATAGGAGTAGTTGATTTCGCCGGTTCCCGGCTCATAACGCCCCGGATTGTCGGCGAGCTGGACATGCGCGATCCGGCCGAGATGCTTCTGCAGGGTCCGCGCGATGTCACCTTCCATGATCTGCATGTGATAGATGTCGTACTGGATGAACACATTGGATGAGCCCACCTCGGAAATCAGCTGCACCGCCTGTTCCGTACGGTTCAGGAAGAAGCCGGGAATATCGAGCGTGTTGATCGGTTCGACCAGGAGCTTGATGCCGTGCTGGGCGAGCGCGCCGGCAGCGAAGCGCAGGTTGGACACGAGGACTTCCTGCAGGTCTGCCCTATCCGTATCGGCTGGCGCGATGCCGACCAGGCAGTTCAGCTGCCGGCAATCCAGCGCCTTTGCATAGTCGATTGCGCGCACCACGCCGTCGCGAAATTCATCGACCCGATTGCGCAGAATCGCAATGCCACGCTCGCCGGCGGCCCAGTTGCCGGCCGGAAGATTATGCAGCACCTGGGTCAGCCCGCAGCGCGCCAATTCCTCGCGCAACGCGCCCTTTTCGAAGTCATAAGGAAATAGATACTCGACTGCGTTGAAGCCGGCGGCCTTGGCGGCAGCGAACCGATCGAGGAACGGCAGCTCGTTGAAGAGCATGGTGAGATTGGCGGCAAATTGAGGCACGGGTCGTATCTCCGCTTGAAGCGCTGAAAGATGTCGTCAGGCCGGCAACAATGTGCCGGATCGTGATGCGCTCGGCACGTCATCGAGCGGAAGATCGAGCACCTCCTCGAACTCGACGATGTTGTCGATCTCCGTTCCCATGGCGATATTGGTCACGCGCTCGAGAATGAACTCCACCACCACCGGCACGCGATGCTTCGCCATCAGCGCGCGTGCTGTCGCGAAAGCCGCCTGCGCGTCGTTCGGATCGGTGACCCGGATCGCCTTGCAGCCCAGTCCTTCCGCGACGGTCACGTGGTCGACGCCGTAAACGCCGATCTCGGGCGCGTTGATGTTCTCGAACGAGAGCTGGACGTGATAGTCCATGTCGAAGCCGCGCTGCGCCTGCCGGATCAGCCCGAGATATGAATTGTTCACGACGACGTGGATGTACGGCAGATTGAACTGGGCCCCTACAGCAAGTTCCTCGATCAGGAACTGGAAGTCGTAGTCACCCGACAGCGCGACAATTTCGCGGTCGGGATCGGCGGCGCGCACACCGAGCGCGGCCGGCAGCGTCCAGCCGAGAGGGCCGGCTTGGCCAGCGTTGATCCAGTTGCGTGGATTGTAGACATTGAGGAACTGCGCGCCCGCGATCTGCGACAATCCGATCACGGTCACGTAGCAGGTGTCGCGGCCAAAGGCCTTGTTCATTTCCTCGTAGACGCGCTGGGGCTTGATCGGGATGTTATCGAAGTGGCTCTTGCGCAGCATCGAACGCTTGCGGTCGCGACAGGCGGCGGGCCAGGCTTGCCGATCGCGTAGCCTCCCGGACCTCCGCCACTCCCTGGCGACGCTCACGAACATTTCCAGCGCAGCCTTGGCGTCCGAGACGATACCGAGGTCCGGATTGAAGACCCGTCCGATCTGCGTCGGCTCGATGTCGACATGGACGAATTTGCGGCCCTTCGTGTAGGTCTCGATTGAGCCGGTATGCCGGTTGGCCCAGCGATTTCCGATGCCGAGCACGAAATCGGATTCGAGCATCGTGGCGTTGGCGTAGCGATGGCTGGTCTGCAAGCCGACCATGCCTGCCATCAGCGCATGATCGTCAGGAATAGCGCCCCACGCCATCAGCGTCGGAACCACCGGAACGTTGACCGCTTCGGCGAAGGCGACCAGCAGCTCGGATGCATCGGCGTTGATCACGCCGCCGCCGGCCACAATCAGCGGCCGCTCCGCGGCGTTCAGCATCTCGAGCGCCTTCTCGATCTGCTTGCGCGTCGCCGTCGGCTTGTAGACCGGCAGCGGTGAATAGGTCTCGTCATCGAACTCGATCTCGGCCAGTTGCACATCGAGCGGAAGATCGATCAGCACCGGTCCCGGCCGTCCCGACCGCATGACATGGAAGGCCTGGCTGAACACGCGCGGCACCAGCGCCGGCTCGCGCACGGTGACGGCCCATTTCGTCACCGGCTTTGCGATCGCCTCGATGTCGACGGCCTGGAAGTCCTCCTTGTAGAGCCGCGCCCGCGGCGCCTGACCGGTGATGCAGAGGATCGGAATCGAATCCGCGATCGCCGAATAGAGGCCGGTGATCATGTCGGTGCCGGCGGGACCCGATGTGCCGATGCAGACGCCGATATTGCCCGCCTTCGCCCTGGTATAGCCTTCCGCCATATGCGAGGCGCCTTCGACGTGCCGTGCCAGGATATGACTGATCGAGCCGTTGCGCTTCAGTGCGGAGTAAAGCGGATTGATCGCCGCGCCGGGAACGCCGAATGCGCACGTGATCCCTTCGCGTTGGAGAATGCGCACTGCTGCATCGACTGCTCGCATCTTCATGTGATGATCCCGCTTCGCTATGAGTTGGCCTGAGCAGGATCATCAGGCCCGCGAGCATCGATCTCAACGCAATCGATTGGAATTTCCGCGCTGTGGCAACGCTCGCGATTTCTTGCGCGTCTTCAAACGATTAGCGTCAGCGTAGAAATGGAAATTGTTGCGGACGGAATTGCAGCCAGCCTTACGCCTGCGCTTGCTGCGTGCGGTTTCCACGAAGTTCGGCCGTGAGTTCGGCTGCGATCCGGTGCACGATCGTACCGATTTCGGGCAAGCGTTCGTTCGTCAGCCTGTCCGCCATGCCGGATACCGAGATTGCGGCATATGGCTCGTTGCAATCGTTGAAGACGACGGCGGCCACGCAACGCAGGCCGAGGCGCGCCTCTTCATCATCCACCGCATAACCCAGACGCCGCACGTTCTCCAATTCCTTGAACAGCTCGCCGGGCCGCACGATCGATTTTTCCGTCAGCCGCGGCATGCCCTGACGACGAATGATCGCATTGACGTCGGCGTCGGAATAGGTAGCCAGCACCGCCTTCCCCACTCCGGAGGCGATCATTGCGACGCGCCCGCCGACCTTGGTCAGCGAGCGCATGATCTCCCGGCTTTCAATGCGGGACACGACGATGATGGATTCGTCATCGACCACCGCAAGATTGGCCGTTTCCCGGGTCTGGTCGCGCAGCTTGCGCAGATAAGGCAGCGCCTGCGCAGCAAAATTCCGACGGCGCACAAAGGTCGAGCCGACCACGAAGCTTTGCGCGCCGATGTGCCACTTGGATTCGTCGCGGTCGAACTGAACGAACCTGCGGTTCTCGAGCGTGGTCAGCAGCCGATGTACGGTCGAGGGCGACAGGCCGGTGCGGATCGCCAGATCGGTCAGCCGATAGCCTTCATCATCCTCTGCAAGTGTCTCCAGGATTTGCATGGCGCGATCAACGGACTGAACGCCGCCGTCGCGCGCGTCCGGCTCCGGCTGCGCGCGAAGATCGGGATCGGACGGCTTGCGTCGGATCGGCTCTCTTTTCATCACGACCTGCCCCTAACCGGTTGCGGTTCAGAACGAAATTGCTCGTCGAGAACGAGCGCCATAATTGGCATATGGCATACCAAAATGCCCTGAAGTCAAGGTGCCAGCACTCGCGAATAGGTCAGTATTTTTGCCATTCTTCCTAGCAAATGGCTCGATTCTTTTGTTTGACATCTGGGATAATGTATACCACGATCCATTTCACAGCGACCCAGTCAAGCAACCGGGAGGACGATGCCATGTACGTCGGGGACATCCTTCGCGCCAACAATGCGCACGTGGTGACGATCGGCTCGAACGAAACCGTGAGCATTGCAGCGAACCTGATGTACGCGAGCAATGTCGGCGCCCTCGTGGTCAGGAACGCCTCGCGCAGCAAGGACGCCGCCGTGATCGGAATGTTCAGCGAGCGCGACGTCGTTGCTGTGATCGCCGAGCGCGGCACCAATGGTCTTGCGATGAAAGTCGCGCAGTTCATCTCGCCGCGGCCGCTGCTGTCCTGCAATTCGCAAGATGCGCTCACGGATGTCGAGCGCCTCATGGCCCGTCATGGGATCCGCTATGTCCCCGTCATCGACAACGGCCGGCTCGTCGGCGTCGTGAGCATGCGGGACATCACCCTTGCTTACGAGGAAGCCGCCTGCGCGGCCTGACAGACTTACCCAAGGCCATTGCTACTCGGTTCGAGCCGCTGCGGCTCCTGCTGTGTCCCCACTTTGCTTGCGAGGATCTGATGAGAATCTGCATCTACGGCGCCGGTGCGATCGGCGGCTATCTCGGTGTCGAATTTATGCGCGCTGGTGCCGATGTCAGCCTGGTCGCGCGGGGTGCGCATCTCGCCGCAATGCGGCAGAACGGCCTGAAGCTCCTGATCGGCGACGAGGAGCGTGTCGTGCATCCTCGCTGTACCGATAACCCCGCCGAACTCGGCGAGCAGGATTACGTCATCATCTGCCTCAAGGCGCATTCGATCACCGGGGTCATCGAGCCGATGCGGCCGCTGCTCGGCGATCGGACCCGCATCGTCACCGCCGTTAACGGCATTCCCTATTGGTATTTCCACAAGCACGGCGGACGGCACGAAGGATCGACGCTCGAGAGCATCGATCCTGGCGGTCGGCAGTGGAACGAGCTGGGCCCCGAACGCGCAATCGGCTGCGTGGTGTACCCCGCCACCGAAATCGAGGCGCCCGGCGTGATCCGCCATGTCTACGGAAACAACTTTCCGCTGGGCGAGCCCTCCGGCGAGATCACATCCGACGTCCAGAAACTTTCCGAGCTGTTCGTGGCCGCGGGCATGAAAGCGCCGGTCCTCGACCGCATTCGCGACGAGATTTGGCTCAAGCTGTGGGGCAACGTCTGTTTCAACCCGATCAGCGCCCTCACCCACGCGACCCTCGACGTGATCTGCAGCAATCCCGGCACGCGCGCGCTGTCACGGGCGATCATGCTGGAGGCCCAGGCGATCGCGGAAAGCCTCGGCGTCAAGTTCCGCGTCGATGTCGAACGCCGCATCGAAGGTGCGCGCAAGGTTGGCGCACACAAGACCTCGATGCTCCAGGATCTCGAGCGCGGACGTCCGGTCGAGATCGATCCGTTGATCACCGTGGTGCAGGAGATGGGCCGGATGACTGATATCGCGACGCCCGCCCTCGATGCGGTGCTGGCGCTGGTCGCGCAGCGCACCAGGCTGGCCGGCCTCTATGACGGGGCGGCCGGCGCCGCAGCAGCAGAAACGCTGGCGGTGGCGTGATCCCGATGGCCAATGTTACGCGCTGGGTCCGCTTCCGCCACCATGCCGAAATCGGCTTCGGGCAACTCACCCCGTCCGGCATCTCCGTGCACGACGGGGACATGTTCGGCGACCCGCGACCGACTGGACAAACGCTGGCGCTGGATAACGTCGAGCTGCTGGCCCCCACGCAACCGAGCAAGGTCATCGCGCTTTGGAACAATTTTCACGCGCTTGCGGAGAAGCTGAAATCACCTGAGCCCGCCGAACCGCTGTACCTGTTGAAGGCGCCGACCAGCGTCACCGCGCCTGGTGCCGTCATCAGGCGTCCCTTGGGCTATGATGGCAAGACGACCTACGAAGGTGAACTCGGCATCGTCATCGGCAAAAGCTGCACGGCGGTCGCCCCCGAACACGCCGACGCCTTCATCTTCGGTTACACCTGCACCAACGACGTCACCGCCGCGGACATCCTCAATCGCGACCCGACCTTCCCGCAATGGGCGCGGGCCAAGGGCTTCGATGGATATGGCCCCTTCGGCCCCGTGATTGCGTCAGGCCTCGACCCCGCACGCCTTATGGTGCGCACCATCCTGAACGGCGTCGAGCGCCAGAACTACCCGATCGCGGACATGATCTTCAGCGCACAGACGCTGGTCAGCAAGATCTCGCACGACATGACGCTGTTGCCGGGCGACCTGATCTGCTGCGGAACGTCGATTGGCGTCGGGGTCATGAAGGAGCCCGTCAACACGGTCACCGTCGCGATCGACGGAATCGGCGAGTTGACCAACGAATTCCGTCAGTAGGCTGCGGCGGGACGATAACCCGACGCAGCCGGTCCAAACGACGATTATCTGCCTTAGGAGCGTACATGATCTCCACGAATCCGGCATCAGCGCCCGGCGGCTTCCGCTGGCTGCAACTGGCGATCGGAATTGTCTGCATGGCGATGATCGCCAATCTGCAATATGGCTGGACGCTGTTCGTTGATCCGATCGACGCGAAGTTTCACTGGGGTCGTCCAGCCATCCAGCTCGCCTTCACGATTTTCGTGATGACGGAGACATGGCTTGTGCCGGTGGAGGCCTGGTTCGTGGACAAATACGGCCCCCGCATTGTCATCATGTTCGGCGGCCTGATGATCGGGTTGGCCTGGGTCTTGAACTCATACGCCTCCTCTCTCGTCACACTTTATGCGGCAGCTGTCGTCGCGGGCATTGGCGCCGGCGCCGTCTACGGCACTTGCGTCGGCAATGCGTTGAAATGGTTTCCGGACCGGCGCGGCCTGGCCGCAGGAGCAACCGCCGCCGGGTTTGGCGCCGGTGCGGCCCTCACCGTCGTACCGATTGCCAACATGATTGCCGCCGGCGGCTACCAGAGCACCTTCCTGACCTTCGGGATCGGACAAGGCCTCATCGTCATCCTGCTGGCCTGGTTCGTCCGGCCACCGCATGGCGTCGAAGCACCCAGGAAAAAGCGTCTCAATCTGCCTCAGAGTGCGATCGACTACACTCCGCCCCAGGTGTTGCGCACCCCGATCTTCTGGGTCATGTACCTGGTGTTCGTCATGGTGGCTTCGGGCGGGTTGATGACCGCCGCGCAAATCGGGCCGATCGCCCATGACTTCAAGATCGCGGACACGCCGGTCACCCTGGCGGGCTTCCAGATGGCGGCGCTGACCTTTGCCATCTCGCTCGATCGCGTCTTCGATGGTTTCGGCCGTCCGCTCTTTGGCTGGGTGTCCGATAACATCGGCCGCGAGCACACGATGTTCATCGCGTTCGCGACTGCGGCGCTGATGTTGCTGACGCTGTCCACCTACGGTCACATTCCGGTTGTCTTCGTGCTGGCCACGGCGATCTATTTTGGCGTCTTCGGCGAAATCTACAGCCTGTTTCCGGCGACGTCGGGCGATACGTTCGGCGCCAAATACGCAACCACCAACAACGGCATGCTCTACACGGCGAAGGGCACGGCGGCGCTGCTCGTGCCGCTCGCGAGCATCATCTCTTCCCAGCTCGGCTGGCAGGCCGTGTTCATCGTCGCGGTCGCGCTCAATGCCACCGCTGCCCTCACCGCGTTGTTTCTGATCAAGCCGATGCGGCGCGCGTTCATTCTCGGCAGTGAAGCGACGGCAAGCGCCGCAATCGCTCGCGCAAAGGTCTTTCCCGGTGAAGGCGGTCGACTGGAGGCACCCGTGTCTTACGACCGTCTCGAGAAGGCGCCATAACAAGAGACCCATCGGCCGGAGCGCAAGCGATTGAGCGACGAATGGACGGATGTGCGGGCTCGGACCGCCCTGCGGCGAATCTTCGGCGCCGCCATCGCGAGCGCCGATCCAAGGATCACGATTGCCGACGCCCTGCCGGCAAAGCCGAAGGGCAGATGCATCGTTGTCGGCGCGGGTAAGGCGTCGGCGGCAATGGCGGCGGGCCTCGAGGCGGCATGGCCTGACGTCGAGCTTTCAGGTGTCGTCGTCACGCGCCACGGCCATTCGGTTCCAGCCGGCCGTATCGAAGTGCTCGAAGCGTCTCACCCCGTGCCGGATGACACGAGCAAGGCCGCGGCCCTTCGCATGCTGCACGCCGTCGAGGGGCTTTCAGCAGACGATCTCGTCATCGCCCTGATGTCCGGCGGTGGCTCGGCGCTGATGACCCTGCCGGCACCTCCGATGACCCTCGCCGACAAACAGGCGGTCAACCGGGCACTCCTTGCAAGCGGCGCGACGATTGCCGAGATGAACGTCGTCCGCAAACATCTGTCCGCGATCAAGGGCGGGCGGCTGGCGCTGGCCGCCCGTCCCGCCCGCGTCATGACCCTTGTGATCTCAGATATTCCTGGCGACGATCCCGCGGCGATCGCCTCCGGTCCCTCGCTGCCGGACAGCAGCACAAAAGCCGATGCGTTGGAGATCGTTGGCCGGTTTGCCATCGACCTGCCGGAAGCGGCGCGGCTTGTGCTTGAACAAGCTGACGAGACACCCAAGCCCGGCGAGATCGATGCTGATGTCCGCATCCTTGCCGCTCCATTCCATGCGCTTGACGCTGCGGCCAACGCCGCCCGGGACGAAGGCCTGACGCCGATCATTCTTGGAGACGCGATCGAGGGCGAGGCACGGGAACTCGGAACCGTGATGGCCGGCATCGCCCGGTCGGTCGCGTGGCATGCACAGCCAGGCCCTGCCCCCGCGGTGCTGCTGTCGGGAGGCGAGACGACGGTTACGATCGGACGCGGCCCGGCGGGCCGCGGCGGCCGCAACACCGAGTTTTTGCTTGGTCTTGTCATAGCCCTATCAGGTACGTGCGATATCTGGGCCATTGCGGGCGACAGCGATGGAATTGATGGAACGGAAGATGCGGCTGGCGCTTTGATCGGTCCGGATACGCTGCGGCGCGCCGCCGCGAATCTGCTTGACGCACGGGCGCACCTGGCAGCCCATGACAGCTATACGTTCTTTGACCGCCTTGGAGACCTCGTGCGCACCGGGCCGACGCTTACGAACGTCAACGATATCCGTGCCGTGCTGATCGCAGCCGGCCAGCCACCGACGAGGTGATCCATGCGTCGTCATCGACGAGCCAAGATCGTTGCGACCGTTGGTCCGGCGAGCAGTTCCCCCGAGATGCTCGAGGCGCTGCTGCTGGCCGGCGTCGATACGTTCCGCCTGAACTTCAGTCACGGAACGCAGAGCGATCACGCACGCATTCACGCGGCGATCCGAAAGCTGGAACAGGACGTCGGCCGGCCGATCGGCATCCTGATGGACCTCCAGGGCCCGAAGATCCGCGTCGGCACCTTGCGCGATGGCAAGATCGCCGCAGTGGCCGGCGAGACCATTCGATTCGTCTTGTCCGGATCGGAAGGCGACCGAACCGCAATTCCGCTCCCGCATCGGGAGATCTTTGCCGCCGTTGCCCCCGGCCATGACCTTCTGATCGACGACGGCAGGGTCCGCGTTCGCGTTACCGGGCTCGGTGACGATTTCATCGAAGCCAAGGTGATCGTCGGTGGCACGATCTCGAATCACAAGGGCGTCAACCTGCCCGGGACGGTCCTCGATCTTTCACCGCTTACCGCGAAGGATCGCCTCGATCTGGAGTTCGGCCTGAAACTTGGCGTGGATTGGGTTGCCCTGTCGTTCGTGCAGAAGCCCTCGGATATCATCGAGGCGAGAGGCCTCATTGGCGACCGCGCCGGTCTGATGGCCAAGATCGAGAAGCCGGCAGCTCTCGAACGAATCGACGATATCATCCAGCTGTGCGACGCCATCATGGTTGCGCGGGGAGATCTCGGCGTCGAAATCCCGCATGAGGACGTGCCTGGGCGCCAGAAGGAGCTGGTGCGGGCCTGCCGTCTCGCGGTGAAGCCCGTGATCGTCGCCACGCAAATGCTGGACTCGATGGTCGCCGCCCCTACGCCGACGCGTGCGGAAGTCTCCGACGTTGCGACCGCCATCTATGATGGCGCAGACGCAGTGATGCTGTCGGCGGAGTCCGCGACAGGCCGATATCCGCGCGAAGCGGTCGAGATGATGGACCGCATCATCCGCAGCACCGAACAACACAAGATGTACCGCTCGATCGTCGAGGCGACCCAGCCCGGCGAAGAGCAAACGCCACCGCATGCCGTGGCAACGGCGGCGGCCGATCTCGCCTCCGTCGTTCACGCCGCAGCCATTGTGGCCTATACGTCGAGCGGTACCACGGCGGCACGCGTCGCGCGCAAGCGGCCGAGCCGCCCGATCCTCGCCATCACCCCAAGCCGCGAAGTGTCCCGCCGCCTGTGCCTGCTTTGGGGCGCTCACAGCGTGCTTTCCGACGACGTTCAGAGCTATGAGGAGATGGTCGAGCGCGCAACTACATTCGCGCATGCAGAGCAGTTTGCATCAAGCCGCGATCTGCTGGTTGTGGTCGCCGGCATTCCCTTTGGACAAGCGGGAACAACCAACAATCTACGGGTCGTATCGCTGCCCTGAGAGAACCGGCGGCCTGAGCGATTGCATCAACACTGCGCCGTGCGGCAAGATGAACGCGACGGTCGCGCGCCTCCCGATCGCCTAGGCCAACATCGAGATGATCGACTGAAGCTGATCGGATGCCGACGTCACGAGCCCGTCGAACGATGTCTGGCCGTGAGCCGCAGCTCGCAGGATGCATTCCGCAACAGCGGCCTTGAGACCGAACACGGATTGATCCGCCGGCACGCTTGCCATGACCGCATCCAACGCATCGCGCATCGTCTGGATCAGTTCGGCGCTGTACTTCATGGCTATCCTCCGCAGGCTCAAAATAGGCCGGCCGTACGGGGTCGCCACTCACAAGCGCGCGATTCCAAATTGCCTTTTCGTAATGCAGTGACAGCCGTGTGAACTGGTGAGCTAGAGATCTCTCTCGGCAAGCTTGCGAAACGCGTCGGGCACCGAATGAACCGCCTCCAGCGCCGCCGAACCATATCCGATCGCCTCCCAGCCAAAGCGATCGCGGATCCTGTCGATCGCACGGTCCGCCGCCCAGCGGGCCATCCCTGTCGGACTTCCAGGCCGAAGCGCTTCGTCCTCCAGTCCGAGTGGAAGCTCCAATGCAAGATCCCAATGCTCCTCGAGATGCGACACCGAGATCGCCAGCAGCGAGATGATCTTCTCGCCGGGATGGTCGGCAAGAGCAGCGCGCACGAGATTCTCGGCGAGCCGGGCCAGGACGATGGTCGTGCACACCGGCGCATCGAGCGTCATCGAGCGTGTCACCGACTTCAGGTCGGCGAAGCGGACGCGCACCGTCACGGTTCGTCCAGGCCGTGACTTCGCCCGAAGCCGCGTGGCGACGCGGTCGGCGAGATGAAGCAGCGTAGGCCGGATGACTTGCTCGATCGCAGGCTTTCGGCCAAGTGCAGATTGTGCTCCTGCCGATCGCGCGCGCCGGTGTGGCTTGAGCTGTCGCGGATCGCGATTCCAGGCCAGCGCGGCGAGTTTCTCGCCCGCTGCCGGACCGAGCAAGTGCGTCAGCGACCGTTCCGACAATTTGGCGAGCTGACCGATCGTCGCGACGCCGATCGCGTCCAACCGGGTCCTGGTGACCGGCCCTACCCCCCACATCAACTCAACCGGCAGTTCGTGAAGGAAGCTCAGCTCGGCGTCGGGATCAACGACGACAAGTCCGTCGGGCTTTGCGACCTGCGAGGCGATCTTCGCCAGATGCTTGGTGCGGGCGACGCCGACCGAGATCGGAAGGCCGAGCTCGCTGCGCACGCGCCACCGGATCGACGCGGCTATTTCGGCAGGCGTTCCGAACAGGTGAGTGCAGCCGGCAACATCCGCGAACGCCTCGTCGATCGAAATTCGCTCGACCAGCGGCGTGAAGTCGCCGATCACCTTGATGGCCGCATCACCCAGGCGCTGGTAATCGCTGAAATGGCCGCCGACGAAAACAAGTTGCGGGCACAGTTGGCGCGCTTCCCGTCCCGACATGCCGCCATGCACTCCGAAGGCCTTGGCCTCATAGGACGCCGCAAGCACAACCCCGCCTCCGACGGCGATCGGCTTGCCGCGCAGCGACGGCTCGAGCAGTTGCTCGACCGATGCGTAGAATGCATCGAGGTCCGCATGAAGGATGGTGGCTGCGGCTGCCATCTCGACCCGTTCATCCCTGACCTGACCGAAGCCGCCCGTCCCCGGACGTGGAAATTGCCGATAGAACAAAATAGGAACACTCTGAAGTCGAGTCAATCCAGCACGTCATTGTGGCCGACGGCGCCGCGAACGACGCCAGGTGGTCAACGCGCGTTGCCACGCTGCGCGCTTGCCGCGCGAGGGGGTCTGCCGGCGCTTGCTTCAGCCGGCTTCGCCCGATCGCCCCCCGATCTCGGTCCGCGGGAGATCGAGTGGAGAGTTGCTGCGAGGCATCAATGCGAGGCACGTCGGCGGAGGGTTCGAGATACCGCACCGGCTCACTCATCAGCCGGCTGACTTTGCCGCGCAGGGCTTTTTCGGGTAGATATTTTGCAATGACCGACCAATCCCATCAGGTGGACTTCCAAGCTGCGGCCCACCTTTACAAATGGCCTTCTCTCAACAACTCCAGGCGAGAGGATCGCGCGCCCTATATGGTCGTCAACGGAACGCTCGACCAATGCATTCGGGATTTCATGGGCAAGCCCGAGAAGACGCGACATCTTTACGAGATCCGGACCAAGTCGCAGCCTCCCCTCGTCCCCGACGTGCTGTCACCCGAGCATGTGATCGAGCTCTCCAGGCTTCGCGAGTTTCTCTGAGGCGCGCAGCGAACGCGATCCCGACGCGTGTCGTTTGCGGACCGACTTATCCATCTGTCGTAGGTCTGGTGCCGGATTGTTTGCCCCTTGGCGAGCCGGTACACTTGCTTGACTCCCTGACCGACCGACGTCCGCGCCGGCATGATTGATCCGCTTCGACCCCGCTGAGGCTCGCACGTCGCCTGCATGGGAGCGCAACGGCGGCACGGCCAGCTGAGGAGCATCGCGAGGCGCCGCATGAAGTTCAATCTGGCGATCTTGAGTGTGCTGGCCGCAAGGCCCGGGCAGCGGATCGCGATCGACGAGGTCAGCCGCGAGGTCAAGCGCATGATCGCGGCCGGCGATGAAGCCACGCAGTCGAAGCGGCCGTCCGAGCTTGGCGACGCCGACGTCTTCCAATCGGGATGGGCATCGATCAACGATGCGGGCCTGCAGATCACCGATTCGGGGCTCTCGCTGTGGCGCTCGCTTGAAGCCGCCCGCATCGAACAAGGACTCGATCAGCAGGAAACGGAGCGATTGGACGCCGCTGCGGCCGACACGCGCCATTACGTTGCGGATACCGCGATCGACCGCCCCGACGACGTCGATCTCGAGCTCCCCGGCATGACGCGCGAGGACCGCGACGATCGCCAGCCATCCGCCGCGCGCCATTCGGCTGCTGCTCCCGCCATCCCCTCGGCGCACTCTCCGATCGTCCCTGCGCCTGCATTCGGCGCCTTTCAAGAGGCGAACCGCATGGTGGCTGCGCGGCTGTCCGGTCTGGTCAGCTTCCTCGGCACGATCAAGCCGAAATTCGCCGCCGCGCGGCGACGGCGATCCGCGGAGGATGTCCCGGATCGTCGAGGCGGATTGACGGGGCTGGCGGTGGCGTGCCTCAGCCTGATCGCGGTCGTCGCTTGCGTTGCCGCCGCGATTGCACTTGGTCAGCTCTCTTCGCTGAAGTCAGACATCGCCGCGTTGCGACGGGAGATCGCGCCGCTGAGGGAACGCCTCACCAGACTCGAACTGGTCGAAGTCGCAAAACGCGATGCCGCCCAGCAGGAAGATGCGCGAGACAAGGCCGAGGCGGAAAAGAAGCTGCCTGACGGCGCAGGCGAACAGGCCGCGCTCAGCCTCTCGCGTGAAGAGATTCAGTTGATCAGGGAATACATCAAGGCAGCGCCTTCGGCCGGCGCAGCCGTCGCGCCGATCAACGTCGGCGATCCCATCACCGGCGGAATGATTCCGCTGCCTTCATCGCTGACGGAGAAGCTGCCGCGTCTTGTCGGCGCGAGATTTGCAACCCGTAACGGCGCCATCATCATCAGCACACGAAACAGCCGCCGCATCGATGCCGTGCTGATGCCGAACTAGCAAAACGCGCCAAGCGGCCCGCGCCTGGCTCTGCCGAAACGACGGGTTGAGCGGCGTGATCAGGGCTGATTGTTCGGCGGCCTTTCGATGAACTTCCGGCTACCGTTGAGAAGCTCGAGGTTGTTGGCGATGACAGGGTTGCCAGGATCGAGCGAATACGCCTTCTCGAACTTCCGCCGCGCGCCGCTCAGATTGCCGCGCAGCATCAGGGAATAGCCTTGATCGTTGAGGATCTGGACGGTCTCGCCGCCAAGCCGGATCGCCTGCGCATAGGCCTGATCGGCGAGATCGAAGCGGCGCAGCTTGTCATAGCTTGCCGCGAGGCCGACCCAGGCCGTCACGTCCTTCGGCGCCTTCTCGACCGCATCCTTGAAATAGCGCTGCGAGATTCCGTAATTGCCGCGATTGTACTGCTCGAGTCCCATCCGCACCGGTTCGTCGGACGGATAGTATTTGACGTCGGTCGGCTCCTGCACGGGGTCGCCGCCCGGCGGATCCACGGGGGCGACGATGGCCGCCTCCCGCGTCGTGTAGTCACAGGCCCCAAGGCCGGTCGCCAAGCCGCAACAGATCAACGCCGGGGCGAGGCGATGCAATCCTCGCCCCGTTGCCCAAGTCCAGCGCATCCCCCGCACCATTCGAAGATCCATCGCAAAACTACCTACGAAAACAGACGGCACGACCGAAATACCGAGGTCTGCCGAAACCTAACGCCGCACTTCCCTTCCGAATCCCTGCCCCGGCACCTGGCCGACGCCAAAAGGACGTTACCTGCCGCCTCCTCCGACCCCGACGGCCACCGATCCTCCGGTCCCGGCTCCCAATCCGGTCGTGTTGACGTTCTGAATTGTGGTGACGGGCGGCGCCTGGCCCATCGCCTTGGTCGGATCGCCCATGTCGGGGAGCTGATCGAGCGGGCGTTGCTGAGTGCCATAGCGCTGCACGGCACCGTTTGTACGCCGCGCGTCATACGCGAGCCGGCGATCGCCGACATAGGCCGGCCACGGGTGGATCGTGTGGGTGACGGCGTTGACCTCCTTGGCGTTGCCGGCGCTCATCGTGATGGTGTCGGAGCGCTGCACGTAGCGGTCCATCTCGTCGTGCCCGTAGAGGCCGTAGCAGCCGCCGAGCAGGAAAGGTGCGAGCAGAGCGAGGTATCTGACGGTCATCTCTCGCCTCCCTAGTTCAAGGTCTTCACGACCGGCTGGTTCGCACCGACGGCCGGTGGCGGAGCCGGTACAACGGCGTTCGGCGCGATGATGTGACCATAGGGCCCCTTCACATCGCCGCCGGAATTGACGTAGTCGTCGTAACGCTTGCGCACTTCCATCTGGCCATTGAGGAAGAAGTCGACGTCATTGGCCGGCAAGCGCGAATCGAGCGGCGATGCCAGTTGCTGGCCGGGCGCCGCCGGCGCGACCAGGCGCGGCGTCACGATGATGACGAGGTCGGTTTCCTGCTGCTGGTACGACTTGCTGCTGAACAAGGTCCCGAGAATCGGCACTGAGCCGATCCAGGGCAGTTGCGAGACGTCCTGCCGGTTGCGCGTCTGCAGCAGGCCGGCGATGGCAAAGCTCTGGCCGTCGCGCAATTCGACCGTGGTGCGCGCATCGCGGCGGGTCAACGCCGGGATCGTCGTTCCGGAGATGCTCACCGCGTTGGTGAAATCGAGCTCGCTGACCGAGGGCTCAACGCGGAGATTGATCACTCCGCGCGAAAGCACGGTTGGCACGAACGCCAGTTCGACGCCGAACTTCTTGTAGTCGATGGTCACGGTCGGCAGTGCGCCCGGGACCGGCGACGAGGCGACGGGCACCGGGATCTCGCCACCCGCCAGGAATCGCGCAGCATCGCCCGACAGCGTGGTCAAGTTCGGCTCCGCCAGCCGGCGGGCCAGCCCTTTCGTTTCCAGCGCGGTAATCAGAAGGTCCACCGAACCGCCGCTGCTGGTTCGAAGAATGCTCGTCAACAAGCTTCCGAACGGAGGCGCGGCTACGCCGCCAGCGGAACCAACGAGCGTACTCGCCGTACCTAGCAGCGGAATGGTGCCCGGCGGGGGCCCCACGTTCGGCATGTTAACTCGGCCGCTGTTTGTGTTGATCGAACCAACCCCAGTATTGGCAATATTCGATCCACTAGCGTTTGCGGCATAAAGGTTCACGCCGAGATCGCGTCCCGCCTCGCGGTTCACCTCGAGGAAGCGCACCTCGAGCATGACCTGCTGCGGCGCTGCAACGCTCATGGCATTGACGACGATGGCGTCCTTGGGAACGCTGCCCTGGGCAATTGTCATCGCCCGCTCCGCGGAAACGGCATCGGTAGCCATTCCGCTCAGCACAACCTGCCCTTCGGAGGCGGACACGCGAATGCCGCGCGTGCCGGTGCCGGCCTGGATATTCTGCTGCAAATTGCCGATATCGAGCGTCACCTCGACATCGAGAATGCCGATCTGCTTCATCGAGCTGTCGAACAGGATGACGTTGGTGGTGCCGGTCTTCCTGCCCTGGACGTAGATCAGGTGATCGCTCAGCGACTTCACATCGGCGATATCGGGCGAGCCCGCGACGATCGACGAGAACGCCGTATCGACCCTGAAGGTGCGCGACTTGTTGACGGTCACCCTGACGCGCTGGACGTCGCTCATCTCGCTGACGAACACGCCGCTGGACGACGGCGCCCGCCGGTCCGCGGCGACGGCAGAATCGGTGAAATGAAACAGGGCGATTGCAGCGCCAAACGCCATCGCGCTCAAGGCAACCAGCCCAAGTCCCGCATCAACCGAAACGCGACTTCCCATCATGCCAATCCCCTTCGCCGCGTCTCCGCGACGATCCCCGTAAATCTACGACCTCGGCGTCCCGATCACTCCCGTTCGTCCACCACGCCGTAGAGTTTACAGTCTGTCCGACTACAAATCGTTACTCGCAAAATTCCCATTTCCCCGCGCACCGAGCGCTCACCCGGGTCGCAAGGCCGCTAATGGCGGCAGGTCAATCATCCCCCGCCACGCGCCTCGATTGCAAGGAAAGAGGTCCGCCCGGCCGCGGCAACGCGGGAGAAAACTGCCCGATGTTGCCAGCGCGCACCACTTCGGTAGCCCGCCTGGGCTATTGCCCAGCCCGCCCATCGGGCCGAGCCGCCCTGGCAGCCGCCCAGGCCGGCGCCACCGATCAGCCTCGCCGAATCGGGCTCTGCTCAGAACGGAATCGTGGTGGACGCGCTCGGCGCGTTGAGGGACGTGCCCCAGATCGGCATGATCATGGCGAAACCCGCCTGGGATGCCGTCACCGTCAGCGCGGAGCTCCCCGCGGTGGTGGTCACGGTCGGCGTGAGACTGGCGCCATACAGGAAGGGCGCGACGGCCTGCTTCTGTGCAAGCGTCAGATAGTCGCCGGTACAACTGGATGGTGAATTGGACGCCAGCATGGTGGGTGTGTAGCAGCTGATCATGTTCGCCCGGGCCCCGGCATCCGCAAGCAGGCGCAACGATTGCATCGTGATCGCGTATCGTCCGAAATCAAAGACGGCGAAGATCAAGGTGAACAGGGGCACGGCGATGAGGCAGAACTCGAGAGCCGCCACCCCGCGCTGGTCGAGCCTTTTCATCACTGCACCAAGCGCACGGTTTGAACATTCGGCTTCGCTGCCCCATCCGACGTACACTTGCTGTTGTCCAGGGTCGTATTGCCCTGGAAACTCACCGCGTAGGCTATGACCTGATAGCAACCGGTGCCCGGGGCGCTCGACGAGCTGTTGCCTCCGTATGTCACGGGGGCATTCGGGATATAGACGGTGCCATTGAAATAGCTGGTGGAGGTGCCACTGATATTGACGCCCTGCTTCGAATAAGCCTCACCGTCGTAGATCAGAAGATCTGTCATCAGGGCCTTGACCGATGCCGACAATACGGACGGTCCCGTAGGCGACTTCATTGCCGTGAGCTGGATCGTCGGGGTTCCTGTAATGGTGAGCGTTGCTCCTGCGAAAAATATCAGGGTAGCCGTACCGGTTATGGTCGGATTCATGTTGATCTTGACGTTCCCCGAAAAATAGTACGTGCCGTTCAATGCGCCGCTGAACGTCGGATTATTGGAGCTATTGTAACAGCTGCATGTCTCATATGGCTGGGGTACTGCGTTGTTGTTACTGTTCGCGAAATCTGACGTCTTCAACGCGGACAGCGCCGTGTTGACCGCGCTTAAGGGATCAGGGATCGGTTGCTGATAGGTCTGCACGCCCGTGCATTGACTTCCGCCCGTCTGGGAGCAGCCGCCGACCGTGTAGCTCGGCGCATTCACCGAGATACCCGAATTGCCGATGAAGCCGATCGCGTTCGACGCGCTGCTGTCCGACGAAATACCACAGTTGGCCGACGATACCGTAGCGCTACCCTGGAAGGTGACGGGGTCCTTCAACGCCAGCACGCATGGAGGTTTCGCCAGGCTATCGAGCTTGGCGACCGCCGTCGCGGCAATCGTGACCGTCGACAAGCCGAGCACCTGAGCCAAATATCCCGGCTGCTGCTGGCTGATGGTGGCCTGAACGTACGTCCCCGCCACCCCGTTCCACGACGTCAGCGAGGCGACCTGGACGGTCCGCGTGACGCCGCTGGTCGCCACACATCTGGAGCCGGGATAGGCGGTGTCGCCGGAATTGCAGAACGTATTCTGAGCCGCCGCCTGCTTGCCGCGGTAATCATACGTCTGGGTGTTGTTGCAGGTCGTGCCCGGCTGCGGAGCGGCGTCGCACGCCAATCGCAAAGCACCCGCATAGGCCGCCGCATCAGCCGCACCCTGGGCGCGCTGCTGGGTGACGTACCACGACCCGGCTTCACCGCCGAGCGCCATCATTCCGATCAACGGGATCAACGCAATCACGGTTGCGAACGCGGCCGAGCCGCGACGACAATGAAGCATGTTGCGCATGGACCACCTCATTGAAACCGTTCCGAATAGGTCAGCGTGAACGAACAGGGATTGCTATTGCCGCTGGTGCAAATCGCCGATCTCAACACCATCGGCGCCAGCGTGATCGTCGTCGAATACACGTAGTACTTCGGCTGGGACGGATCAGAGTTCGTCGAATCGCAGACCGCATTGCTCTCGCCGCAGATGAGCTGGATGCTGGGGATCGGATAACGGGAATCGGCCTTGGCGAGCGCGGCCGCCGCCCAGCTGGATGCGTTCGTGACGTCGCCCGGCGGGGAGTACTGGATGGATTGTCCAAACCCGCGCAGCGCCGCAAGCGCCTGGATGTATTGAAAGCCCGCCAGCGCGAGGTCGGCAAGCGGCAGCAGAATAACCAGGAACAGGAAAGCGAAAACGAACAGCATCTCGAACGCGACGGCGCCGCGTCGATCCGCGATCAGGGAACGCTTGCCGCTCACACGGCTTTTCCAGCTTCGCATGGTCGCTCACCAGACATAGGGAATCAATCTCCAGCGCGACGCCTCGTAGCTGGAATATTCAGGAAGCGTGCGCCGGAGCACGTCCTCCTCGTAGTGAATTCGCCAGACCTGGATGCAGATGTGCAGAATCAGCAGGCCCACGGTCATCCAGCTCAGATGCTGCAGCACGACACCAAGGAACACGATCTCTTCCGACAGATAGAGCGGATGCTTGATCCACCGGTACGGCCCGGTTTGCACCACCGAACGCGCCTGCGGCACCAGGCTGAACGATCGTCCGAGATGACGAACGGTCACGAGGATCATGATCATGCCGGTCAGCACGCAAACCGCGGACAGCAAATTCGGCAATGCGCCCTCGGTCTTCTCGAAAAACGTGATCGTCCATGGCCAGTATGTGCCGACAAACGCCGCGACCCTCGGCAGCAGGCCTTCGGCCTGCGCCTTTGCGGGGCCCCGGATCAGGATCAGCAGCGCCAGCATCAGGTAAAACACCGCGACCAGGAAGTTCGAGACGAGCGACGGCCATGGCTGCCCCGTCTTCGCAAGATTGGTCGTCACGGCAAGTCCCAACAGCAGGAACCATGCGCTGCCCAGGAATCGGGTCGCCCGATCGTAGGCCAGGTTCGTCGAAAGACTCATTGCAGCTGCGCTCATGGCTCAATTGCCGAGGTTGGAGAATGTACGGATCAAATGAAGGAACGGGCTTCCGCCCAGAATGACGAACATCGCCGGAAGCAGGAACAGCACCATCGGAACGGTGAGCTTGGCGCCCAGTTTGTGCGCCCGCTCCTCGAGCTTGGTGATGCGTTCCCGGCGCAGGTCGACCGCGATGCTGCGCAGCGCCTGACTGAGCGGCGTGCCATATTGCAGGCTCTGGCTGACCATGGTGCCGAAACGACGGAGGCCCTCCGACGTGGACGCAAGCTTCTCGAAGGCGTCGGCACGGTTCGGCAGGATCCGGAGATCATCGAGAAGACCGCGCAGCACGTGGGTGATAGCGGGATTGGTCTCCCGCATCTCCTCCGCCACACGCTCAATCGCGCTCTCCAGGCCCATGCCGGCTTCGCTGCAAACCACAAGCAGATCGATGGTGTCCGGCGTGCCGAGCCGAATCGCAGCATCGAAGCGTCGCTTCACGACCAGCAAGATCAGGCGCGGAATCATGATTCCAAACGCCAAGCCGAGCAGCGTGAAGATCAACACGTCGGTGAACGGCCGTCCAAGAATCTGCGAAATGGAGAAAGCCGCGATCGGCAGCACAAATGTGCTGACCGTCTTGAAGCCGATCCAGATCGGCAGGGTTCGATAGTGATTGAACCCTGCCGACTGAAGAACCATCCTCAGCTGGTCGAGATTTTCCTGGGCGTAGTAGCGCCTGTAGCGCATGCCGACCGATGAAAGCCAGCCGATCAGATCCTTCGAATTCGTTCGATCGGAGATACCCAGCACGGCATTCGAGACACGCGTGTCCAGGGTGCGCAGATGTATCTCGCGAATGACCAGCAGGAAGGTCGCGGCCGCGAGTGCGACGGCAAGCGTGGCAAAACCGAGAACAGTCGTCATAGGGTGGTTTCCCTTCGGACCATCCAGCGGATCACGAAATGCCCAATCAGGACCGAGCACACCGCATAAGCGAGAAGCACGTTTCCTTGTCGGTCAAACAACAGCAGATCGACCGACTGCGGATTGATCAGGTAAAGCAACCCGCCGATAACGACCGGCGCGCAGGTGAGCGCACGCGAGGAGAAGATGACCTCTCCCGCCAGCGCCTTCGCACGGGCCGCCAGCGCGACCCGCTGACTCACGGTCTCGCCCAACGTCTGCAGTGTTTCCGCCAGGCTGCCGCCGGTCTTCAGCTGCACCGCGAGGGTCACCGCAAACATCGCATACTCCGACACCTGCGTTCGCTGATAGATCTCCTCGACGGCCTCCTCGGGCGACCTGCCCAGGTTCAATTCATTACAGACGATGGCAAATTGCCCGGATGTCGGTTGCGGCATCTCGCGGGCGATGGTGCGAAATGCTTCGTGGACGGGCAATCCGGACCGGACGGTGCTCGTCACCAGTTGGACCGCATCGGGAAGCTGCTGGAAGAGCTGATTTGCAAAGCGCCGCTGCTGCCATCCGAACAGACCGCGCACGACCATGATGGCGGCGCCGGCAGCCGCAATGGCCCCATAGGAACCAGGGAACCTCAGGAATCCATTGACGTAGATGATTCCCAGCCCTGCCATGGCCCCTGCAAGCAGCACATAGACCGGTCGCACGACGTGCACGATATCAGGGTGGTAATTGGCGAAGCGCTGGAGCGCACGCCAGCGCGACGTCTTGGCCGCGCGACGGATGGACACCAAGGCTGCCGCTTCAGCCGTCGGCAGCGCAATCTCGAGCTGGCGCTCCATTCGTCTCTGTCGCGCGTCGAGCCAAAGGGTGTTTGCCCCGGCACACAACAGAAGCAGCAGAACGATGATCAAGGGCGTCGACATCAGATGTGCCTCATCGCTTCTGCCCAGGCCCGATCGAGCCCGTAATAGACGAGGCGACTCTTGAACTTCGGAACCGCATTGGTGGAGCGGTAGGTGCCGGATATCCGCCCCTGGACATCTTCGTCCTTGTACTCGAACAACGCGATGTCGTTGGTGGTGATCACCTCGCCCTCGAGGCCGATCACCTCGCTGATCTGCACGATGCGGCGCTGACCGTCGCGCATGCGCTCGACTTGCACAATCAGATCCAGGGCGGCGACGATCTGGGAGCGGATTGCGCGCGATGGCAGGTTGACCTGCCCCATCTGCACCATGTTCTCCACGCGCGTCAGCGCGTCGCGGGTGCTGTTGGCGTGCACGGTGGAGATCGATCCATCATGACCGGTGTTCATCGCCTGCAGCATGTCGAACGCCTCGGCGCCGCGCACCTCACCGACGACGATGCGGTCCGGACGCATACGAAGTGCGTTCCACAGCAGGTCGCGCTGCGTCACCTGGCCGGTGCCCTCGAGGCTGGCCGGACGGGTCTCCAGGCTGATCACGTGCGGCTGCTGAAGCTGCAGCTCCGCCGCGTCCTCGATCGTGACGATGCGCTCGCTATGGTCGATGAACTGACTCAAGGCGTTCAGCAGCGTCGTCTTGCCGGAACCGGTGCCTCCGGAGACCAGGACGTTGAGCCGGCAGCGAGAGGCGATCTCCAGCAGCTGTCCCAGCGCGGCGGTCATCGAGCCGTTCTCGATCATCCCGGCGATGTTCAGACGCCGGTTCGGAAATTTTCGGATCGAGATGCAGGGGCTATGAATAGCCAGCGGCGGCAGGATGATGTTGACACGGCTGCCGTCCGGCAGACGGCAGTCAACCATCGGGCTGGATTCATCCACCCGCCGGCCGACCTGCGAGGCGATCTTCTGTGCGACCGAGGCGATATGATCGTTGTCGCGAAACCGGACCGCAACCCGCTCCAGCTTGCCGGCCCGCTCGACATAGACGTTGCTCGGCCCGTTGATCATGATGTCGTTGATCGTCTCGTCGAGCAGAAGCGGACGCAGCGGCCCGTAGCCGGTCATGTCGTCGGCGATCTCCTCCGCCAGGAAGAGCTGCTCGCGGCCCGACAGCTCCAGCCGCTCCTGGTTGGCGATGCCGTGGATGATTTCCTCGATCTGCCGCCGCAGGACGTCGCGGGGAACGGTCGCGGCCACCGACGGCTCGATCTGCTCGATGACCCGTTCGCGCAGGGATGCCGACATCACCGGATGGTGGGAAGGCTCTTCATGCTTCGGCGCCGATGCAAACAGGCTGGACGCCGGGGACGCCACGCTCGGTTCCGCCGGCGGCAAGGGTGGCGGCACCGGCCGCGCGCTTGGTGCCGCTGCCGGGGCGTCCGGCACCGCTGCGGGCATCCGCACTGGAATTTCGTCTGCGCGCCTGCCGAACTTTTTCATAGCCCGAGCCACCTCTTCCACCCGGCCCTTTTCTTGGCACCGACGCCGGTGATTTCCCGTACGATCGGGGCAAGGTGGCGCCGCAGCCCGGATACGTGCTTCAGAGCCGGAACGCCGAGGTTGACCGCCTGGGTCATTCCCTTGCCGAGATCCGGGATCACCATGTCCGGCTCAGCGCCAAGCGCCTTGACGATCGTCGCCCTCGGCAGACCGCCGGCGCGGTCGGCACGATTGAGCAGGGTAAACACCCGATCCTTGCCCGCGATGTTGGTGACGGCGTTGCGCAGCGCGTGGGCATTGCGCAGGCCGGTTACTTCCGCCTCCAACAGCACCAGCACATGACGGGACATCTGAATGACCGGATAGATCGATGCCGGGAACGGCACCGGCACATCGACAACGACGTAGTTGAACCGCTGACGGAGCAGTCCCAGCACGTGCCGCACGCCGGCTTCGGTGATGTCGAGCTTGGCATCGAGCTCCTCGTCGCCGGAAATCAGGCAGACCCGATCGTTCACCTCGATCGCGGCCCGTTCGAGAAACAGCGTGTCGGCCCGCATCGGGTTTTCAAGGGCGATGCGGAGGCCGGGTCCCGGACGAACACCCAGCATCACCGCGGTCTCGCCGCCCTGCAGATGCAGGTCGAGCAGCGCCACCTTCGCCTTGGTGGTTTCGGCCAGTTGCAGCGCGAGGTTGATCGCGACGCTGGTCGCTCCGGCGCCGCCCTGCGCGCCACAGATCGACACCACGTGCCCGCCGCGGTCATTCTGGGCCGGCGCGACGTCCCCGATCAGCTTGGGACGCAGCTGGTCGAGCACCATATCCCTGGTGATCGGCGTCGGCAGGTATTCAGTAAGGCCGATCTCCATCAGCTCGCGGTAGAAGATGATCTCCCTGTTGTCGCCGATCAGGGCCACCTTCACATCGGGCGGACAGACACTGGCGAGGCGTTCCAGTTCAGTGAAGGGATCATCGATGCCGCTGATGTCGGTCACCAGCGCGTACAGATCGGTGTCGGTCTCGAGCATGCGCGTCGCATGACGGATAGTGCCGCGCCGGATCACCAGATTGCTGCCGTCGAGACCCTTGCGGAGGGCCGCTGCGCTCAGCTCGTCGTTGACGAAGCAGACGATGCGGTTGCGCGCGACAAGAGACGTCGTCTCTTCGGGTTGTTCCACCACTGCCATGTTCGCACTCATCAACGTTTCTCCGGTCCCTTGCCGACATCACTCGCTGCCGCTGTGGTCTGACGATCGAGTTCGGACGGCACGTCGCAGCCCGCGCGGGCGTCGTCGTCAAAATCCTGTCTCCTGACCGAGTATTGCTTGACCTCGCTGCCGGTATAGATCGCGACTGTCGTGCTCTGGCCGGCAACTGCACTCTGGCGCGCCAGCTCCGGCGATACGTCGCAGCTGGACGTTACGCTTGTGTCGGCCTTGTCCCACTGCTCGGCCGCAGCGCGGATGACGAGCGACAGCGTGCCGAGTTGCTTTGCGACGGCCACCTTCTTGACCTGATCCGGCTTGAGCTCCAGTGACACGGTCTGCGCCGTCTTGCCCGGGACGGCATTGGTGATCGGACGCCCGCCTTGCGCAATCTCCTGGTCGATCGCGATCACGCGCACATTGGACAGAACGGTTTCGCTCACGGCTCGCTTCACCGGCGCGGCCTTCTCGAACACCTGGGTCAGCACCACGTCGACATTGTCGCCCGGCCTGATCAGACCGGACACACCGGTCTCCTCGTCGACCTTGATGCTGATGGCGCGGCTGTCCGGCGCCAGGACGCTGGCAAGGAAGCCGCGATCCTTCGGACGCAGGATGTCGTCCAGTGTAATCGCGCTGCCGGCGTCGACGAACTTGCGAACCAGCGAACCGGGCAGCCCGGCCTTGGAGTCAGGCGTTTCGAGGATCGCCCCCGCGGGGACACGGTTCGGTGCCGTATGGCGCACCGCGAAATCTTCGTCCCGCGCCAGCGTTCCCTTCGAAAGCGGGCGTGTCGCGACAAAGTAGCCGACCGTTGCGGCCGCAGGCACAGGCGCAGGCTTCTCTTCGACTGCCTGCGCAACGACCGGGTCATTGGGTCGGTTCATGCTGTAGGCGATCATTCCAAGCGCCGTAGCCGCAAGCAGCAGCACCATGATGATCGAGACACGGAGAGCGGACGACATGTCAAATTCCTTTGCTCAAAATGGCCCAGATACCGCCGCATGCGATGGCGACCCCGTAGGGAAGCGGTGCATGTCGCAAATGACGCCAGCGCTCGACCGCGTAGACCCGGCGCATCAGCGATGATCCGGCGGGCGCCAGCCTCGGTTGGGGCAAACGGCGCATCATCAGATGCACCGCGGCCAGAACGCCGCCGGCCAGCGCAGTTGCCGTCAACAGTTCAATCACGCCGGTCAGCGGCAGACCGATCGCCAGGGCAACCAGCAACTTGACGTCGCCACCGCCGATCGCTCCCCGCAGGTAAATCACGAAGAGCACCAGGAACAGGATTGCGGCAACGATCAGCGACTGGCCGATCTGCATCGGACTGGCCAATTGGCCGACGATCCCAAGGAACGCCAGCGCCAGACAAATTTCGTTTCGGATCAACCGTGTCGCGATATCGATCGTTGCGACATACAACAACAATGCGATTTCCAGACACAGGGTCGTGGACGCAATCCAATTCATGAAATAATCGCCTTAGAAAAATGGCGGGGGGCACAAAATAATGCCCCCCTCCGGAGCGCCGTCCCTCTGGACTTAGGCGCTAACCGCGTTGGCAACCGCGGTGCCGATCGAAGTGAGCGAGGTGGTCAGAACACTGCCAATGCCACTCGCGGTACCCGTACCGAACGCTGCGGAAACGGCGGCGACGATACAGGCGGCGACGATCACGTACTCGAACGACACAACGCCGTTCTTGTCCGTGCGCAGACGCCTCAATACTTCTGTGACCTTGATGTATGACTGCAACATAGGAGAAAGCCTCCTTAAGGCTCGCGCACATCGCAATCCGGTTGACCGCTGTTGACAGAAGGAATCTGCCAACAGCATTCAACATCCGGAGTTAAGCGGAGACTGCGGTGGCGACCTTGCTGGCGATCGTGGTGATCGAGGCGTTCAGAACCGAGCCGATGCCGCTGGCGGTACCCGTACCGAACGCAGCAGAGACGGCGGCCACGATGCAAGCGGCGACGATCACGTACTCGAACGACACAACGCCGTCCTTGTCCGAGCGGAGACGCTTGAAGGCTTCGGTGGTCTGGATGTACAGTTTCAACATAGGAAAATATCCCTTTTACGATGAAATTTACGCGATACGTTGGCGGGGGGCAAAATCCGGGTGCCAACTAGCATTTTCTTATAATGCGTCGCGAGAAAACTGTCGATTGGTAATCGTTTATTAACCCTACTGGCGTAACCGCGCACACCTTCTCCTCGGCAAGGCGCCTCGACGACGACGCACGAAACCCCTTAAATTGTAGGACTTTCGACATTTCACACCATTTCAACTTCGCTGCTCCGTGCGAATACGGTGACAGCGTCGGAGTGACGCTGTCGCGACAACAATCTCGGAGGTGACGGTGTCACAATCCGGTTCCATTCCCCCCGATGGCCGTTTGCAGGATTGCTCGTTTCAGTAGCAGGTCCCGGAATCCCCTCCGAGCCGGCCGCAACTCTCCCCGTTGGATTGTCGCCACTGCGTGACCGCCAGCGGCGGCGGCTTGCTCCCGTCCGCCGGCGCGGCCGATAGCCTGCTGCGCTCCTCTTCGAGCAGCTGCGAATGCAGTTTCTGGATCTGGATGTTGCGCTCGAGCAGCGACATTGATCTTGTCTGAACCTGCTCGGCCAGCGCCTTGCGCAGGGCGTTCTCCCGGTCGAGCAGTTCGGGAAACGGCAGCAGCGGACGTACGAGGTCGGTCGCCTTGATCACGCAGGACGCCCGCGCCACGGCTTGCGCGATCTGATCCGGAAACGCGCTCCGGCATTCCGCGAGCGCGCCGCTCAGGTTGACCGTTGCCGCCGTCGGTGTCGGTACCGGTGTAGCCTCCGGTATCGTTGTCGCCGCTGGTGCCGGCTCTGTGGGCGTTGTTGCCGTCTCCGTTGTTGGCTCCGCTACCGGTCCCGCCTCCTTCTCGACGGCCTGGCGAGCGGCCCCGCAACAGGACAGCAGGATGCAGAACGAGAGAACGACCAGGCATCTCGCGCGCCTTGGCCAATACTCCCTGGCGCCCGCCTCGATCGGGCGCCCGATTGCGATAGCGATCACGGCAGGCCCCATCGTGAGGTCCCCACCCTGCCTCCTGCTGATCCGAACATCACATCGAGCAATGGGTCGATCGCGATGGTTCGTTAGCGATGCGTACGAGAGACTGGTTGAGTCGGCGCGACAGACGCGCCGCCGCGCGTCCACACCCGTCCGCTAGAATAAACCATCTGCGTAATGTGAAGACGCAAGGCTGTCCTTCCTCCGGCGAAATTGGTATCGACCAAAACCTGCATCTGCAAAAAAGTGGTATCTCGAAATATCGCGCCGACACGAAATGATGCCGCTACACTAGATTGATTTTAGATGTAGTTTTGTCGGTGATGCAACAGTCGGCTTGAGAGTAGCGGCGCGGCGCACCATTGCTTGGCGCCTACCGCGGCATTCGTCCGACGCCATCTATTCTGATACTGTGGAGATCAGGATCGGCGTCGCGCGCACGCGCTCGGACCGCCTATGCCACCGAATCGCCATGGCAGCCAGTTTTTCTGCGCTGGCGAATGCGCCGCCGGCGCGAAGGGCCGCATCCTTGTTCAACGACAACCGTGTTGTTTGCGTGGCCGGCCTGCCGCGCTGCTTTCGACCGTTATGTTATCAACAGGCGCACGATTCGCATGGGACCCGCGTTGGCGAAAATTTCCGCTTTTTCGCGGCCTAGCCCTTGCTCTAGGATCAGTCATTTCAATTCGGGCGCTTACCCACGATGCGCCCGTGGAATTTCAGAACCACAGCATACAGTGACTGATCCGGGCGTCATGGGGATTTGAGATGGCCGATCGCATTGCACTTTTCATCGATGGCGCGAATCTTCACACCACGGTCAAGAACCTCGGTTTTGAAATCGATTTCCGGCGACTGCTCTCGGAGTTCGGCAAGCATGGACAGATCGTCCGCGCCTACTTCTACACGGTCGTGAGAGACGACGACGAGTTCAGCAGCCTTCGGCCGCTGGTGGATTGGCTCGATTACAACGGATATGCGGTCAGGAGAAAGTTAGCCAAAACGCACGATGACGGCGAAGGGCGGCGGCGAATGAAGCGCAGCATCGGCATCGAGCTCGCGGTCGACGCATTGGAAATCGCGCACCGCATCGACCACGCGTACCTGTTCTCTGGCGACGGTGATTTGCGCGCCGTTGTCGAAGCCGTCAGGCGGGCTGGTGTCCGCGTGACGGTCGTTTCCAGCATCCGAACAAAGCCTCCCATGATCGCCGATGAGCTTCGCAGGCAAGCTGACGTCTTCCTCGAACTCGAAAGCCTCAGGGCATCGATCGAACGTCCAGCGCACCCGATCGCGCCCGAGTGAAATCGCGGGCGCCTCTTCCGGCGGGGAAGCAAAGCAGCTCTGCTTGTCCGTAAATCACCGAATTGCGCGAGTCGGGCGCTGACATCACTATCCCCCAAACAACGAAACGAAGGGTAACACCCATGTGGAGGTCGGTCGGCTGCCTGTTGCTGTTCTTGGCGGCGACGAGCGCTGCGATCGCCGAACCTTCCCGGTTCACCTGCGACACGCCGCGGGGCAAACGGATCGAGCTCGGCCCGTCAGGCAAAGGCGGTGACGCCCAGTGGATCGATGACGACCTCGATACGGTCCGGCCCGCCGTCGTGATCGATGGCGACACCTTCACGGTCACCTGGGGGACATCTGTCGCGGCAGAAGGCAAGGGAGGAGCCAAGCTCACGACCTACGTCTTTGCGGCCGCCCGCCGTACCGCCGCGTCGATCTTTGCGACCCGCACGGACGACACCACGGCCGAGATTTTCCGGTTCTATTTTGGCGACAGGTCGCTCTACAAACTAACGAGCCGACTGGGAGGCCCCTCCGCGGACACCAAGGCCGCGCCCTTCGTTGCAACCTACCTGGCGACCTGTCGCCAGGAGTAGCCGGCTGCCGCCAACCTTAAGACGGGCTTAACTGATCTTTCATGTTCCGGTCCCCGGTGTTGCGGCTCGGCACCAGTTCGCGCGACCACAGATCACCATATAAATCACTGAATTTTAATAAAAATGTTTAGATTTCCGCGCACCGAGACTGATGGCTCTGCCCCCACTTAGGGCGCCTGTGTGGCTGAAATGTCATAGGTCGTGGAACTGTCCTTTGTTACCCTTCGGCGGATTCTACGTAATATTTTTGTGAGTAGGGGCGGGAATAATGAGATCGGCATACACGGTTATCGCGTGCCTCTGCCTGGCGGCAACGCCAGCATGTGCCGAGGTTTTTTCTATTAATGATGCTCTACGCCAGGCCATGCAGACCAACCCGGGTATCGGCGAGGCTTCGGCGAACCGGCGGGCGACGGAAAGCGAGCTGCGGCAAACCCAAAGCACACTGCTGCCGCAGGTGCGCATTGACGCCAGCTACGGCCCGGAAAAATTCGATCAATCGCCGGGCTTCATCACCCCGAACATTCAGGCAGCGCCGACCGTGGGGTCAGGCCCATGGCGCAATGGCAGCCAGGAATCAGTCGTGGTGCGCCAGCTGCTGTGGGACGGTTTTTCGTCGATCTATGACGTCTGGCGCCAGACCGCGCGGGTCAATGCCGCTGCCTCCCGCGTCAAGGAGAGAACCGAGCTACTGGCCCTCGACGCCGCCGAAGGCTACATCGACGTCACGCGCTACATGCGGCTGGTCAGCCTTGCCCAGCAAAACGTCGCGAATCACGAGAAGATATTTTCGAACGTGAACTCCCGCTTCTCGGGCGGCCGGGCCGGCGAAGGCGATCTGGAGCAAGCCCGCGAGCGCGTCGAGGCCGCCCGTGCGGCACTTGCCGAATTCCAGCGCAGCCTGGATGACGCCAGGGCGAAGTACCGCAAGACGGTTGGCCTCGAGCCAATCAACGTTCGTTTCCCCGCCCCTCTCGCGGGATTGCCGCACAGCCGCGACGAAGCGCTGGCGACCACGCTCCGGTTCAATTCGACGATCGCGGCGGCACAATCCGACGCCGACGCCGCCAAGCACGCGTTCAAGGCCACCGACGGCACGTTCGGTCCGAAATTCTATCTCGAGGGACGGGCAACCCATTACGACAACTCCTACCCTTACGTGGCGGCCCCGGGAACTCCCGCCATCACGCATGAGGACTACAGTGGGAAGGTTGTCATGTCGTGGGACATCTTCCGCGGCGGCCAGGACGCGTGGAATCGGTCAGAGAAGGCCGAGCGCTACACCGAAGCCACCATGCGCCACGCTCGCCTGCAACGCGACGCCTATGAGTCGATCGACAAGGCGTGGAATGCCCGTACGATTACGGCCACGCGCATCGGTGCTCTGACCCGTGAGCTAGAAGCAGCCAGGAAGACCATCACGGCCTACCAGAAGGAATACGAACTCGGTCAGCGCTCCCTGATCGATCTCTTGAACGCGCAGAACCAGTTCTTCAACACGTCGGTCTCGCTCACCTCAGCCCGCGGCGTCGTGGTCTTCGCCGACTACCAGCTGCTGGCCGCGATGGGGACCCTGATCGAGTACCTGAAGGCTCCGCCGCCGGTCGATGCTGCGCCGACGGACATGCTTTCGATTGGCCTGCCCCGCTACTCGTTCCCGACCCTTCGCGTGAACCTCCCGCAAACCGGGTCCGAGCCGCTGCGCGTCGCCGTTCCGGCGCCTGTCGCCCGTCCTGCCAAGACCTATGCGGCAGCAGCCCAGCCGAAGGATGTTGGCTTTGCGGACCGCTTCACCGGTGCGACGACGACCGCAGCGGTGCCCGGTTCAGCGGAATGGATGCAGCAGCAAAAGACCGCTGCGGACGGCCCGAACGTCATTTACGCGGACCCTTCAGTCACGGCGAACGCGAGCTCCTATGCGTCGACCAAGCCCCACTGGCTGCTGTCGGCCTTCCCGAGTTCCGCTCGGTAGCGACCGCCAACAACCTCAGGACAGGACTGCCGGAAGGGCCCCAAGTCGGGGCCCTTTCGATTCCTTATTAATCGTTAAGATAAGTTTCGCTGAATTTGTTCGCTATTTGTTGTAGTCTGCCCGAAATCTAATGCGATTGCTGCATTTCCATTTTGCTTGTCGAGGTTTCAGTTGTTGTTTCGCACCCCCAGCGCGGCGGCCGACGCCGTCCGCCCCTCGCCGGATGACTCAACCTCAAAGCCTGCCGCGACAAACAGGCCACATGCGCTGGGCGACGATCCCCTCACCGCGTCGTTGACTTATCTCGCCGCCCATCACGGCCGCGCCGTGAGCCGCGAAGCTCTCCTCGGCGGACTTCCGATCACGGACGGACGCTTGTCCGTTTCGCTCTATGACCGCGCGGCCAGACGCGCCGGTCTGGAGACCGAGGCCGTCAAGCGCGACATTTCAGACATTCCCGCGCTGGTCCTGCCCGCCGTCCTCGTCATGAAGAACGGCTCTGCGCTGATCCTTCTGGGTGTCGACCCGGCGAACAAGTCGACCAAGGTCGTTGATCCGGAGACGCCGAACAGCCCGCGCGTCGCCGACATCGCCTCGCTCGCCACGGACTATACCGGCTATGCGTTCCTGGTGAGAAGCGCGCCGCAGGCCGATGCGCGCGCCGTCGCCGCAGGCGACATCCCCAAGAGCCACTGGTTCTGGTCGGTGGTGAAGACGCATTGGCGCAGCTACGGGCACATCGCGGTCGCGGCCTTTCTGACCAACATCCTCGCGCTGGCGACACCGCTGTTCACGATGAGCGTCTATGACCGCGTCATCCCCAACGGAGCGATCCCCTCCCTGATTGCGCTCTCGATCGGCATGGGGCTCGGCATCGTGTTCGATTTCATCTTCCGCATGGTCCGCAGCCGCATGATCGACGTGACCGGCAAGACGATCGACGTTGTGCTGGCCGCAAACATCTTCGAACACGTGATGTCGGTGAAGATGGCGCAGCGGCCGACTTCGGTTGGCATTCTGGCCAATCAGCTCCGCGACTTCGACTCGGTGCGCGAGTTCTTCACCTCCGGAAGCGTGGTTTCGGCGACCGACCTGCTGTTCGCCATTCTCTTCGTTGGGGTGCTGTTCCTCATCGCCGGACCGCTGGCCTGGATCCCGCTGATCATGCTGCCGCTGGTCATGCTGATCGGCTTCCTGCTGCAGCGCCCGCTCGATCGCGCCATCAAGCGGCTGCAGGCCGAATCCGCCGCACGGCACGGCGTGCTGGTCGAGTCGCTGTCCGGCCTCGAAACCGTCCGTGCGACCGGCGCCGAGGCCCGCATGCAGACCTTGTGGGAACGCTCGGTTGCCGCGACCGCCCGATCCGGCGAGGACGTTCACTTCTGGTCGTCGATGTCGCTGACGAGCGCGAGCACGGCCCAGCAGATCACGAGCCTGCTCCTCGTTATCGTCGGCATTTTCCTGATCCTCGACGGCAAGCTGAGCGTCGGCGCGCTGGTCGCCGCAAACATGCTCGCCGGCCGCGTTCTGGCGCCGATCGCCGGGATCGCCTCGGTGATCACCAAGGGAACGCAGACGATCACGGCCCTCAAGGCGATCGACCGCATCATGTCGATCGAGCGGGAACGCTCGCCGACCCGGTCCTATGTCGCAAGGCGAATCGAAGACGGCAAGGTCGCCTTCGAGAACGTGTCGTTCGCCTACCCCAACGCGCCGGGTAACGCGCTCGAAAAAGTCAGCTTCAAGATCGAGGGCGGAGAGAGGGTCGGCATCATCGGCAGGGTCGGCTCTGGCAAGACCACGGTCGGCAGGTTGCTGCTCGGATTTTACGAGCCGAAGGAAGGCCGCATCCTGGTCGATGGCGTCGACTCGCGCCAATACGATCCCTCCGACCTGCGCGCCGGCATCGGCTTTGCGATGCAGGATACCGACCTGTTCTTCGGCAAGCTGCGCGACAACATCGCCCTTGGCAAACCGGAAGCGACCGACGAGGAAGTACTGCTTGCCGCGCGGCTTTCGGGCGTCGAAAGCTTCATCGCCGGCCACCCGATGGGCTATGACATGCCCATCTCGGAAGGCGGCCGCAGCCTGTCGGGCGGCCAGAAGCAGGCCATCGGACTTGCGCGCGTTCTGATCCGCAAGCCTCGCGTGCTCTTTCTCGACGAGCCGACGGCGCACTTCGATATTCGCAGCGAACAGGAGTTCCTTGAGCGGCTCAAGGGCCTCAATGATGATCGCATGACCATCATCATTTCGACCCACCGCCTGTCATTGCTGAACATGGTCGATCGCTTGCTGCTGTTCGACAATGGCCGCCTGGTTGCCGACGGCCCGCGCGACAAGGTGCTCGCTTTGCTCCAGGGCCGGCCGGCGTCCGCGGCCCCGTCGCCGGAGAATACAATTCAGCCGAAATCCGCATAACGAGCAAATACATTATGGCGTCTTCCGATTTCACATTTGCAAATGATATCCGGTCCGCGGCGCTGCTGCGCACGCCGCGCACCTCCCGCATGCTGTTGTGGACGTCGTGCGCGCTGCTTGCGACGTTCTTGATCTGGGCTCATTTTGCCGTACTGGACGAGGTCAAGCGCGGCAGCGGCCGCGTCGTGCCGTCGCGGCAGATGCAGGTGGTTCAATCGCTCGAAGGCGGGATCGTCGGCGACATCCTGATCCGGGAAGGCGACATCGTTCAGCAGGGCCAGTCCCTGATGCGGATCGATGATACGAAATTCGCTTCAGAGTTCGGCGAAATCCGCGAGCGCCGCGCGGCGATGGCGGCGCGGGTGGCGCGCCTCGACGCCGAGGCGCGCGGCCGAGCCGAGATCACCTTTCCGGACGATCTCGACAAGATGGTTCCCGCCGCCGTCGCGACCGAGACCAGCGTGTTCAGGATGCGGGGGCAGAAGGTCGCGCAGGACATCGACGTCCTCAACCAGCAGGTCACTCGCCTCTCCGGCTCCCTCAAGCTCCTCGAGCGCGAGCAGACCCTGACGCGCAGGCTGTATGAGCAGAAGGTCGTGCCCGAGATCGAGATGCTGCGACTTGATCGGCAGGCAACCGAGATGAAGGGACAGCTGGCCGAAGCGCAGTCGAAGATCGCAAACATCACCGCGTCGTTCCGTTCACAGGCCGACGAGGACCTGGCCAAATCGCGTGCCGACCTCGCCGTGCTCGACGAGAATATCAAGTCCGCCCAGGACCGGGTGCGCCGCACGGATCTGAAGGCGCCGGTCCACGGCATCGTCAACAAACTGAACATCAGTACCATCGGTGCTGTCGTACAGCCGGGCGCCAACCTGATGGACATCGTGCCGCTGGACGACACGCTGTTGGTGGAAGGCCGAATTCGTCCGCAGGACATCGCGTTTATCCGTCCCGACCAGGACGCGGTTGTGAAGATCAGCGCCTATGATTCCTCGGTCTACGGATCGCTGAAGGGCAAGGTCGAACGCATCAGCGCCGACACCATCGTCGACGACAAGGCGGAAAAGACCGAACGCCAGGAGACCTTCTACCGGGTCATGGTGCGTACCGATAAGAACCACCTCGGCACCGAGCAGCATCCGCTGCCGATCATTCCGGGCATGGTGACCACGGTCGAGGTCCTGACCGGCGAGAAATCCGTGCTGGACTACATCGTGAAGCCCGCCCGCCTGCTGCGTGACGAGGCCCTGCGCGAACGCTGATCGGGACCACGGATTCCGTGGTTAACCGATCGTAACCTCGGTTCGTTCAATTTCGAACGAACCGGCAAACCCCGGATTGACCGCCTTTTCGACATTCGAGGTGGCACTTCCCTCCACTTAACTCCGCTTAAGCGGCCAAAGCGCCAGTCTGCGTCCCGATAACAGCGGGGACGCAGATCGACGCACAGACGTCGACGGTCCCCGACATTGGGGACGTCATATGAAGTCGCTGAAGTTTGCTTCGTCGGCGGTCATGGCCGCGGCTGCACTGACAATAGGTCTTTGCGCCACGCCTGCCGCGTTTGCCGCGGACGAGCTCTCTCTCGGAAAACCCGCCGGCGAGCTCGCGCCCGCTGCGGACGCCGCGTCGAACCGCCCGCCTGCCACCTTCTTCACCATCGCCGACGTCCTGGCCAAGCTCGACCGGCAGCGCGGCCGGGGTCCGAACGCCATTCGCACCGCCTCGCTCACGCCGCCAAATACCGCGACCGACGCGGTGCCCGCGGCAAAGCCGCTTCCGCCTGTCGGCGCCGAGCCGTTTGGCCTGTTCACCTTCCGCGCACCGGAAAACGGCCTGTGGCGCAAATGGCGCGGCCTCGAATCCGATCTCGTAAGGGAGCAGAGCGTTCTCCAGCAATGCCGGGAGAGCGCCGCCGGCTGCCCGTCGCAAGCCGCGCAATTCCTTCGCCTGATCGGCGCGGTCAAGTCCAAATCCGGACGCGACCGGCTGGATGAGGTCAACCGTGGCGTCAACCAGGCGATCCGCTATGTCAGCGACTTCGCCCAGCACGGCGAGGCCGACCGCTGGACTGCACCGCTCGCCACCTTCGCGACCGGCAAGGGCGACTGCGAGGACTATGCGATCGCAAAATACATCGCGCTCAGCGAAGCCGGCTTCCCGCGCGAGGATCTGCGCCTGGTGCTGGGCCGCGATCGCGCCATCCGCCAGGATCATGCCGTGCTGGCGGCGCGCCTGGACGGCCATTGGCTGATCCTGGACAGCCGCCGCTCCGAACTGATTGATGACGGCGAGCTCGGCAACTTCACACCGATGTTCGCGATCAACGACCGCGGCGTGCAGCTGTTTGCAGCCCCCTATGCCAAGCGCCTCCCGCTCGGCGACGAGCTCGACGCGGCGCCGGCGGCCGCCAATGCCGCGGAGACGGAATGGACGGGGGTGCAGTCGCTTGATGCAGCGAGCCCCCTCACCGGCTTCCTGCCCGTGCTGATGTGATTGCCAGCGAGTAGACGACAATTCAATCAAGAAAAATCCGCGGAGTAGTCCCCGCGGATTTCTGATTTTGCTGCGAGCCTGGCCTAGAAAATATGAACGTTCGCGGCCGCCGGCACGCCAGTGCTCAGATGTGCGAGATCCACCTTGTCGGAGCCAGTGCCATTCGCCGAGTACCAGAGCTCATGCGTCGTATTGTTGAAGAAGAATTTGTTCGTGCTTCCACTTTCGCTCCAGGCGCTGGCGTTGTTCTCGGTCCCGCCGGTGACTGCCGATGACGTGAACTGACCAGCCGTAAGGGCGTTTGAAACGCCCGTCGGAAGGCTCAGACCGGCCACATCGAGAAGCAGTGTATCACCGCTGTTGAAATCACTGATGATTTCGTGGGCGCTGAGATTGAGAACAAACTTGTCGTCCCCACCATTGCCAGTGAGCGTCTCGTTGGTTGGTCCGGCGACAATGACATCATTGCCGGCCGTGCCCAGAAGGGTCGTGGTGCCATTGATGTTGATATTGATGGTGCTCGACGCCGTGTCGCCGTCACCGTCAATCGTCGACACGTTGAAGCTCAGGTCCTGGGAGACGTTCGTGGTCGACGAAACTCCGACGCCAACCAAGTCGACCTTGCCGCTGCCTGTCACGTCCGTGAACTGGACAGTGTAGAGCTGCAGGCCGGCCGGCGCTGTGGGCGTCGACCATTCGGTGGCGACCGTGGTGTGGGTGGAAGGATCGAAATCACCGGATACCGATGTGATGGAGGCGGCGTGCACTCCGTCCCAATAAGTGACGACGTAATGGATTTCGTCTCCGCCCTTGTAGTTGGAGAACGTGTAGTTCGCGACCGATTCGTTTGCCGGCGGATGGAACGCCGCGTTGCCGACCGGACTGGCGATTGCGCCGCTCGTGAAATCGAACAGCAGCTTTTCATTGGGGTCGAAGTTATTGTTGTCGACGCCCCAACCGTTGGTTGATCCGTTCACACCGCCTTGGCTGCCGCCGGAGGTCGTTCCCGAAACAACCGCCAGTTGATCGGTGTTCGAAGAAAGAATCTGCTCTTCCGAAGGTCCCGATCCAAAGGCGGATGAACTGCCGACATTCTGGATCGTTGTCTCCGTGAATGGCTGAAGCAGTGTGAACAGGTAGTGACCGGTTGTGTCATCCAGATTCAGCGTGAAGATATTATTCGCTGCCGATGGGGCCGCACCGATATAGGCCGTCAAATTCTGTCCAAGTGCGTCGATGGAATAGTGCACGGCCTGGCCATTGAACGTCAGGCCGGCCGGCGCCGTGTTTCCAGTCAAGGTGAAGTCATATGCGCCAAAACCATCGGCGCCGGAGAACACGGGTAGGTTACCGAGCACGGACATCCCCGCGTAATCGGCAATGATTCCATGCTCGATCGTGCCGAAACTCGGGCCGTCGTCGAGGAAGCTGATATGGGTGCTGATGTCGGCGGTGGCCGTCACATGATCGCCATCGGCGTCCGTCAACGTCACCGTCGCGCCGATCTTGCCGGCCGTCATCGTCAGCAGATCGTTCGGACTGGCGGTGCTGTTGTGGTGGAGCGAGAGATAGTCCGCCACATAGAGTTGACCGGTGATCGGATCGATGGCGATCGCGAACGCCGTTTGGCCCGTCAGGCTGGGGTTGGCGGCATCGTTGCCCACAGTACCGATGATCCGGCCGCTGGCATCCAGCGACAGCGCGATCCCTGTGCCATCCGTCAACGTCAGGCCTGACGCAGCGCTGAGGACGCTCAACGCATAGGTCGTAGACCCCGCGCCGTCAGAGCCGAAGCTGCCTCCGGCCACCGTCAGGATGCTGCTCGCGCCCGTCGAGGCAAAGCTGAGCGCACCGTTGTCAAGTGACGCTGCCGACACATCGGTGTCGACGCCCTTGTTCGCGACCGTGCTGAACAGCGCGGCGACAGTGCTGGCGGCACCGTTGAACGTGATCGCAGTCGAGCCGAGCACGTCGCTCGCGCCGCCGGTGGTCTGCAGGCCGGGAGTCTCGTCCACGCCGATCGTAGCTGCGCTGACCGTCGCTGTCGGCGCCGTCGGGCCGCTGTCCTGGATTGTGAACACGCCGGTGCCGAGGTCGAGCGGCGTCGACACGCTGTCACCGTCGGCATCGACGATGGTCTGCACCACCTGCAGCAGGTTGGCGCTCGAGAGCGTCAGCGTCGCTGCATCGTCCGAATTGTTCGGATCGGAGTGCCAGACGTTGTTGACCTGGGTGAAGGTCACGATCCCGGTTGCGGGATCAATGGTGATCGTGAAGTAGGTCGTCGCGCCAACCGAACCGGTAATGGTGTTGCCGGACTGGTTCAGCAGAATCTGCGCACCCTGTCCGATACCATCGCCGTCGCCGGCAGTCTTGTCGGTCGCATCGAGCGCATAGAGGCCGGAGGCCACGTTCGAGCCCGTCAGCTTCAGCGTGTAGGTCGTCGAACCAGCACCGTCGCTGCCATAGCTACCGCCGGTGAAGTTGTCGGAGAAGTTCGCCGTCACGGAAACAAGCCCGTTCGGCGCCGTGCCGCCCGCGGTGTCGGTGCCAACAGGACGCGTCTCGTCCAACACGAGCGTGTCGGTCGGGCCGGTCACCGTGCCGGCGGTCGGACCGCTGTCCTGGATCGTGAACACGCCGGTGCCGAGGTTCAGCGGCGTCGTCACGCTGTCGCCGTCCGCATCGGTGATGGTCTGCACCACCTGCAACAGATTGGCAGCCGACAGCGTCAGCGTCGCCGCATCGTCCGGGTTGGTCGGATCGGAGTGCCAGATATTGTTAAGCTGGGTGAAGCTCACGATGCCGGTCGTCTCATTGATCGTGATCGTGAAGTAGGTGGTCCCGCCGACCGAACCGGTGATGGTGTCACCGACCTGGTTGAGCACGATCTGCGTTCCCTGCCCGATGCCATCGCCGTCGCCGGCGGTCTTGTCGGTCGGATCGAGCGCATAGAGGCCGGAGGCCACGTTCAAGCCCGTCAGCTTCAGCGTGTAGGTCGTCGACCCAGCACCATCGCTGCCGTAGCTGCCGGCTGAGAAGTTGTTGGAGAAGTCTGCCGTCACGGTGTCGAGCCCGGTCGGCGCCGTGCCGCCGGCGGTGTCGCTGCCAATAGGACGCGACTCGTCCAGAACGAGGGTGTCGGTCGGACCGGTCACGGTACCTGCCGTCGGGCCGCTGTCCTGGATCGTGAACACGCCGGTGCCGAGATTGACCGGCGTCGTCACGCTATCACCATCGGCGTCCGTGATGGTCTGCACCACCTGCAGCAACTCAGGGCGCGTCAGCGTCAGCGTCGCCGCATCGTCCGGGTTGTTCGGATCGGAGTGCCAGATGTTGTTGACCTGGGTGAACGTCACGATCCCGGTCGTCTCATTGATCGTGATCGTGAAGTAGGTCGTGCCGTTCGCCGAGCCGGTGATGGTGTCACCGACCTGGTTGAGCACGATCTGCGTTCCCTGTCCGATGCCGTCGCCGTCGCCGGCGGTCTTGTCGGTCGGATCGAGCGCATAGAGGCCGGAGGCCACGTTCAAGCCCGTCAGCTTCAGCGTGTAGGTCGTCGACCCAGCACCATCGCTGCCGTAGCTGCCGGCTGAGAAGTTGTTGGAGAAGTCTGCCGTCACGGTGTCGAGCCCGGTCGGCGCCGTGCCGCCGGCGGTGTCGCTGCCAATAGGACGCGACTCGTCCAGAACGAGGGTGTCGGTCGGACCGGTCACCGTGCCCGCCGTCGGGCCGCTGTCCTGGATCGTGAACACGCCGGTGCCGAGATTGACCGGCGTCGCAACGCTGTCGCCATCCGCATCGGTGATGGTCTGCACCACCTGAAGCAGGTTCGCGGCCGACAGGGTCAGCGTCGCGGCATCGTCCGGATTGGTTGGGTCGGAGTGCCAGATGTTGTTGACCTGGGTGAACGTCACGATCCCGGTTGTCTCATTGATCGTGATCGTGAAGTAGGTCGTGCCGTTCGCCGAGCCGGTGATGGTGTCACCGACCTGGTTGAGCACGATCTGCGTTCCCTGTCCGATACCGTCGCCGTCGCCGGCGGTCTTGTCGGTCGGATCGAGCGCATAGAGGCCGGAGGCCACGTTCAAGCCCGTCAGCTTCAGCGTGTAGGTCGTCGACCCAGCACCGTCGCTGCCGTAGCTGCCGGCGGTGAAGTTGTTGGAGAAGTCCGCCGTCACGGTGTCGAGCCCGGTCGGCGCCGTGCCGCCGGCAGTATCCGTTCCTGTGGGACGGGTCTCGTCCAGCACCAAGGTGTCGGTCGGGCCGGTCACCGTGCCCGCCGTCGGACCGCTGTCCTGGATCGTGAACACGCCGGTGCCGACGTTGATCGGCGTCGCAACGCTGTCGCCATCCGCATCGGTGATGGTCTGCACCACCTGAAGCAGGTTCGCGGCCGACAGGGTCAGCGTCGCGGCATCGTCCGGATTGGTCGGATCGGCGTGCCAGATGTTGTTGACCTGGGTGAACGTCACGATCCCGGTCGTCTCATTGATCGTGATCGTGAAGTAGGTGGTCCCGCCGACCGAACCGGTGATGGTGTCACCGGATTGGTTCAGCACGATCTGCGCACCCTGCCCGAAATGGGTCGGGTCGGTGTCGGTCGGATCCAGCGCATAGAGGCCGGAGGCCACATTCACGCCGGTCAGCTTCAGCGTGTAGGTCGTCGACCCAGCACCATCGCTGCCGTAGCTGCCGGCTGAGAAGTTGTTGGAGAAGTCTGCCGTCACGGTGTCGAGCCCGGTCGGCGCCGTGCCGCCGGCGGTGTCGCTGCCAATAGGACGCGACTCGTCCAGAACGAGGGTGTCGGTCGGACCGGTCACCGTGCCCGCCGTCGGGCCGCTGTCCTGGATCGTGAACACGCCGGTGCCGAGATTGACCGGCGTCGCAACGCTGTCGCCATCCGCATCGGTGATGGTCTGCACCACCTGAAGCAGGTTCGCGGCCGACAGGGTCAGCGTCGCGGCATCGTCCGGATTGGTTGGGTCGGAGTGCCAGATGTTGTTGACCTGGGTGAACGTCACGATCCCGGTCGTCTCATTGATCGTGATCGTGAAGTAGGTGGTCCCGCCGACCGAACCGGTGATGGTGTCACCGGATTGGTTCAGCACGATCTGCGCACCCTGCCCGAAATGGGTCGGGTCGGTGTCGGTCGGATCCAGCGCATAGAGGCCGGAGGCCACGTTCACGCCGGTCAGCTTCAGCGTGTAGGCCGTGTTGCCTGCGCCGTCGCTGCCGTAGCTGCCGGCCGAGAAGTTGTTGGAGAAGTCCGCCGTGACGGTGTCGAGGCCGGTCGGCGCGACGCCGCCCGTAGTGTCGCTGCCGACAGGACGGGTCTCGTCCAGCACCAACGTATCCGCCGCCGCGATCACCGCGCCGGCGGTCGGGCCGCTGTCCTGGATCGTGAACACGCCGGTGCCGACATCGAGCGGCGTCGTCACGCTGTCGCCGTCCGCGTCCGTGATGGTCTGCACCACCTGCAGCAGATTGGCGCCAGACAGCGTCAGCGTCGCCGCATCGTCCGGATTGGTTGGGTCGGAGTGCCAGATATTGTTGAGCTGGGTGAATGTCACGATCCCGGTCGAGGGATCGATCGTGATCGTGAAGTAATTGGTGCCGCCGGCCGAGCCGGTGATGGTGTTGCCGACCAGGTTCAGCAGAATCTGCGCGCCCTGCCCGATGCCGTCGCCGTCGCCGGTGGTCGTATCGGTCGCATCAAGTGCGTACAGACCGGACGCCACATTCGCGCCGGCGAGGTTCAGCGTGTAGGTCGTGTGGCCCGGGCCGTCGCTGCCATAGCTGCCGGGCGTGAAGTTGTTGGAGAAGTCTGCCGTCACGGAATCAAGGCCGGTCGGCGCCGTGCCGCCCGCGGTGTCCGTGCCAACCGGACGGGTCTCGTCCAGCACCAGGGTGTCGGTCGGGCCGGTCACCGTGCCGGCGGTCGGGCCGCTGTCCTGGATCGTGAACACACGGGTGCCGACATCGAGCGGCGTCGACACGCTGTCGCCATCCGCGTCGGTGATGGTCTGCACCACCTGCAGCAGGCTGGGGCTCGACAGCGTCAGCGTTGCCGGATCGTCCGGATTCTTCGGGTCAGAATGCCAGATGTTGTTCGACTGCGTGAAGGTGACGATCCCGGTCGACGGATCAATCGTGATGGTGAAATACGTCGTCCCGCCGGCCGAGCCGGTGATGGTGTTGCCGGACTGGTTGAGGACGATCTGCGCGCCCTGTCCGATGCCGTCGCCGTCAGCAGTGGTCGTGTCGGTCGGATCCAGCGCGTAGAGACCCGAGGCCACGTTCGAGCCGGTGAGCTTCAGCGTGTAGGCGGTATGGCCGGGTCCGTCGCTGCCGTAGCTGCCCGACGTGAAGTCGTGGGAGAAGTCCGCCGTCACGCTGGCAAGCCCGCTCGGCGCAAAGCCGGCCGGCGTGTCGCTGCCAACCGGCCGCGACTCGTCCAGCACCAGCGTCTCCGCCGGCCCTTCCTTCTCGATCACCGTGCCGGCCGTCGGACCGCTGTCCTGAATTGTGAACACGCCGCCACCGAGGCTGATCGGCGTTGTCACGCTGTCGCCGTCCACGTCAGTGATGGTCTGCACCACCTGCAGCAGGCTGGCGCTGGAGAGGGTCAGCGTCGCGGCATCATCCGGGTTGGTCGGATCGGCATGCCAGATGTTGTTGACCTGGGTGAAGGTCACGATCCCGGTCGTCTCGTTGATCGTGATCGTGAAGTAGGTCGTGCCGTTGGCCGAACCGGTGATGGTGTCACCGGACTGGTTCAGCACGATCTGCGCGCCCTGCCCGAAATGGGCCGGGTTGGTGTCGGTCGGATCCAGCGCATAGAGGCCCGAGGCCACGTTCGTGCCGGTGAGATGCAGCGTGTAGGCAGTGCTGCCGGCACCGTCGGCGCCATAGCTGCCGCCGGTGAAATTGTTGGAGAAGTCCGCCGTCACGCTGGCGAGGCCGGTCGGCGTCGTGCCGCCTGCGGTGTCGCTGCCGACAGGACGCGTTTCGTCCAGCACCAGCGTGTCGGTCGCGCCGGTCACCGTGCCGGCCACCGGACCATCGTCAAGGATCGTCAGATGCGAGCCGACATCGACGCTCGCACTTGCCGACTGATTGTTGTTGTCAGTCACGGTGGCGGTCAGCGTGATCAGACCCGATGCCAGCGTGATCCCTTCATTGAAGTTGCCCGGTGTTGCCTCATGAACCGCGCGCAGATCGGTCAGCGTCACATGACCCGCGGTGTCAACCGAGACCGTGAGGACCAGATCGCCACTGATCGCCGTGCGCCCTTCCACGACGCCGGCCGCGTTGACCGTCAGCAGAACGTGCTGACCGGTCGCCGAATCGATCAGACCGGAATCTTCATTCGGTGTCGTGACCGACAGCGCATAGGTCAGCGACTGCTGGCCGCCCGGCACCGTCACGTTGAACGACACCTGCACAGACGCGACCGTTGCCCCTGCGGGTCCGAGCCCCGAACCGGCGACACCATGGTTGGTGGCCGCAGTCAGGAAGCTCTCGTCGACGATCAGCGCCGACAGGGGGTTGCCGGAAATGGTCGGAGGCGGAGCAATGCCCAGCACGAAGCCGGTCGGCGGCACAGGGGTTACGAGGTTCGGCAACTCTTCCTGCGGCGCCAACACGTTGGTCGGCACAGGAGCTAACGGATCAACCGCGAACGGGCGGAAATCCGCGCCGCTCGCCTGCGCGTTGCCGTTCGAGTTGCCGCCGTTGTCGGCCGCCGGCAACACGGAGGCGTCCGTGGTGATCGGAAACAGACTGGCGAATTCCTGGACCGAGACCTCGCGCCCCGGCGCCATCTCGATGGTGACATTCTTCAGCCCATCCGCACGGGAGTCGAAGAACGGCTCAACCGTGACGGTCGACTGGTTGTCGAACAGGATGATCAGCTTTTCGCCGACGTGAACCAGCGTGATCTTTTCATTGGCGATCGACGAAAAGTCGACCTTCACCTTCTGGTCGTATCCAAGATTGACGACCACCGCCTGATCGGTCAGCGGCTTGGTCAGCTTGTAAATTCGTACGGGAGCCGAATTGGTGGAATTGCCGGTGCCGGTTGCCTGAGCGACCTGAAACGAACCCTGCATTATCAACTCCGCAAAATGCGATTAGAGGAAAAGTTGTAGAAAAATTTAGTTTTAGGCTATTGTTAACCCTCCCCGCGGTCAAGAAATGTATTTGGTTAATCAATGCTTTCCGTGGAAGTGTGGTAAAGATCGGACAGGTCGAAGCTGAAAGAACAACGGCTTAGCCGGATTAACTTGGCCAAAGGCAGTATTTCCCCGGCCCCGTTCGTCCTTCCCGGCGATTTGGAGCAGCAGTCGATGCGGGTGATTCTTCAGGCGTGTGCCGCTGTCTTGATTTGGGGCTGCTTCGGCGCGGCGGCCGCGCAAGCCCCTGCACAACCTGTCCCCCGGGAGACCACGGTGGAGCGCCAGGTTCGCGCCCTGGCCAACCGAGACACCCAGATTGGTCTCTATCTCAACGTGTTACCTGATTGCACGTCGGGGCCGCTGCCGACCATCCGCCTGGTCACTGCGCCGGCTGCCGGAAAGGTTGTGGTGAAGTCGGCGAAGGCGAAGGCCACCAATTACAAGGCCTGCCTGGCGCTCGAAGTGCCGGCCTATGTCGCCTTCTACAAGGCGCCTCCGGAATTTCTCGGCGATGACGCCCTGACCATCGAGGTCAAGTATCAAGGCGGTCGAACCGAAATTCAGAAGATCACCGTCAAGGTGAGTGCACCAGGCGGGCAGCAGAAGATCTGATGGTGTTGCGGGCGATCTGAGGCCCGCGCGCCGACCAATCGCCTTACAGCGGCTCGCCCTCGGCTTCGTCCTGCTGCAACGACACCTCGCCCGATGCGGAGGCCGGCTGGCTGAGCGAAGCTCGATCCTCGTGGCAATCGCTGATTCGGCGGGCAACCACCCGGTCGGTCCGCGGCGCCTGACCAACATTGGTCTTGTTGACCTCGGTATAGGCCTCGTCGCTGAGAACCGTGATGACGGTGCTGACCGGCCCGAGATAGTCGCAGCGGTTGGAGAAGACGTATTTGTTGTTGATCTTTTCCGGCCGCGAAGAGTGGCAATTTCCAACGGACGGAGATGAGAAGGTCGCCTTCATCGCCTGCGTCGGATCGACACAGCGCGTCATTTCGCGCTCGAGCAGCGTTTGCCGGACGTTCGAGGACGTGGCGATTTCCAGCGTCCGCACGAAGCGCCACATTCCTTTTCGGAAGGTCGGCCCGCTGAATCCCTCCTCCGCCATGGCGCTCGGGGAGGCGAGCACGAACACGGAAAGCGCGGTCACGACGCCAAGCGCGGACGCGAAGATCTTCGACGGGGCGAAGCCCTCACGCGATGTCATTTATTGAATCCCTAATCGGCCGATTGACGCGGATCGCGTGACTTCGCTTGAAGCACGTCCAACCTCACATCATTCAGGAGCATTTCGTGTTAAGACCCCGTAAATGCTTGGTCTTTGCTCGAAGCTCTCTCGAGCTCTTGCGCCAAACACGGTGAATGCCTGGTTGCTTCCAGGCCGGGGCAGCTTCGGCGCGAAAGGAAGCGCAGCGTCCGCGCCGTCGGGGACGAATGGACGCCTCGTCCGCCGCCACCCGCCGTCGATTGCCAACTAATGCTGCAAAGCCGCCGCAGCGGACTTGTCAGCCTTGGCCTCAGACTTGGCCTCAATCCTGGCCGCGCTACCGTCGTCGCAGTCGCCGATCCTTGTCGCGACGACCGTGTCGGTCCGGGGATGCTCTCCGGTGCTGATCTCGTTCAGCTCGGTATAGGCCTCGTCGCTGCGCACGGTGATGACGGTGCTGACCGTCCCCATGTAATCGCAGCGGTGTCCGAAGGTGTATTGATTACCGACCTTCTCCGGCTTGTCCGAGACGCAGCTTCCGATCGATCCCGAGGCAAAGGTCGCCTTCATGGCGTGGGTCGGGTCGACGCAGCGCGTCGTCTCCGCGTTGACCACCCGATACTTGAAGTTTTTGTTGGCGGTCCTGACCACATCGAGCGTTCGCACGAAGCGCCACAGACCTTTGCGGAAGCTCGGGCCAGAAAAGGCTTGATCGCCCTGAGCCGGCGCTGCCGCCGCTGCCCGGCCGTTCGCCGGTTGAGGAGCCTGAGTCTGCGCATGAGCTGCCAACGCAGGCAATGAGACAATCATCAGGGCCAGTAGCGAACGTGCAATGCCACCACGGAAGTCCATTCCCACCCCCGATGTCCGTCCGAATGCGTTCGTGATGCGATCCGGTCAGCTCATTGAAGCAATCTCCGGAACACGACTCAATACATCACACCACTTGCAGGCCAATTGTGGCCGGTAAAGGTGCATTAACGCTACCGGGCAGCTTGCAGCCGAATTCAGACCCACTGCAGCAAACTTGCAACACCTGACACGCCATTCGCGATGGCGCCGGCGGATCTCCCCCACCGCAATGGGCAGAGAGGTTTGACCTCAGAGTTTTTTTTTGCTCATTTAGCGCGAGATATTTTCTTCAATTACTTAGCCTATCGCTGGACGAGGGGGCACTGATGCGTATTCGGTTTGGCTACACGGTCGCGGGCATTTTGGCGTTGGGTGCAATGTCGTTCGGCAACTCCGGGCCGGCGGGGGCGGCGGACCTTGGCCTGGTCACAAAAGCACCGGTCGGCACCTGCACCGAGATCGTCTTCACCTGCGAGAACGGCCATCAATATCCGCTGTGCCCCCGCGCCGTGTCGGTCGAGGGCGAAGTGGTCACGGCCTCCCTGCTCACCGGCCGTGGCGGCATCCATGTGCGGCACGTTCCGATGGGCGTCGGCTATCGCTATGCGGGCCGCGGCGTCTGGCTGGACGGCTTCCGGGAAAACGCGCTGCTCAACTTCGGCAAGCGCCACCAGGTGGCGTGCACCATCGCGCATTCATGAGCGCGCGCTCTGCGTCGCTCCAATGGGCGTGACGCAGAGCACCTCAAGCAGCCGAACTCTCCTCACCCCTTGGTGCGGAGCACGACGCGCGACGAGCGCGAGAACATATACGCCTTCGGATTGACGTAGACCGGGCAGTAGTCCTGCCACTGGTACAGCTGCCAATTCCATTTCCAGCAGCCCGATGCGATCTGGGGCTCTTGCACGTAGTCCAGCCGGTACGGCGGATCGCCAAACGGATAGTAGTCGCCGCATCGCGCCGCCGTCGAAGACAGAACGACGATTGAAGCGGCCGCGGCAATGATCACAGAAAATGACTTGTTCATAACGCCCCTCGATCGAATGACGTGACCGCGCGAGAGTGCCAAATCCGCCGGTCGTTATCAAGGTGGGGGCCGCCTGCCCCCAACGCCAACCGGCCGTCTACACCGCGCGATTCTGCGTCGGCGCGCGGCCGCCGCCATCGGCGACCAGCACTGCACCCGTCACGAAGGACGCCTCGTCGGAGGCCAGGAACAGGCAGCACGCGGCGATCTCGGCGGGCTCGGCCATCCGTCCCAGGGCAATGCGTCGTTCGACGCCGCGAATCTCGGCATCGACGGTGGTGCCGTTTTGGCCCGCGAGCAGCTGCATTTCTTGGGCGCTCATCGGCGTGCGCACCCAGCCCGGTGCCACCGCATTGGAGCGGATGCCGTCGGCGCCGTGCGCGTAGGCCAGCGAGCGCGTATAGGCGACGACGGCCGCCTTGCTGGCGGCGTAGCTTGCGCTGTCCGGGCTGGCATTGAACGCCGCAACCGAGGCGACGTTCACGATCGCGCCGCCGCGCTGCCGGAGCAGCGGCAGGGACGCGCGACAGACACGCATCGTCCCCGTGAGGTTGACGTCAAGCGTTTTGGCCCACACCTCGTCGGAGACGCTGGCCGGCTGATCCGGCACGATCAGGCCGGCGGCGTTGACCACGATGTCGAGCCACGCTCCGCAGGCGGTGACGGCCTTTGCGATGTCGTCCGGCCGGGTGACGTCACCATGGATTGCCTGCCCGCCGCACTTCACTGCTGCGGCCTGCAGCTCGGCGTCGCCGAGGCCGAACAACACGACGCGCGCGCCGCTCAACGCCAGCAGCGCCGCCGTCGCCCGACCGATCCCCGTGGCCGCGCCGGTCACCAGCGCCGTCTTTCCGTCGAGCCGCGGCATCAGGGCATGATCCGGAAAAGTGGAAACCGGTTTTCCGAGAAGATCATGCTCATCTAGACTCCCCACTGCCGTTCGACGGCAAATCCGGTCTCCGGCAGCGTCGAGCCGCCGTCGACGACGATGGTCTGCCCGGTGACATATTTGGCCTCGGCGGAGGCGAGATAGAGCATCGCGCAGGCGATGTCGTCTGCGCTGCCCATTTGCCCCATCGGGATAAAACGCTCGAGCTTCGCCTTGTTCTCCGGCGCGCTCATGGTGCCGCGGCCCGGCTTTTCGATGAAGCCGGCCTCGACGCCGTTGACCGTGATGCCGTCGCGCGCGAGCTCGAAGGCGGCGCCGCGGATGAATGCGTTGACGCCGGCTTTCGCCGCCGAGTAATGCGCGCCGCCGCCCATCGCGACGCGCGCTGAGACCGAGGATGTCACGAGGATGCGCCCGAACCTGACGGCACGCATGTGCGGAATTGCGGCCTGCGCGAGCCAGATGCTGGCGTTGAGGTTCAGCGCCAGCGTATCCTCGAGCTTCGCTTCATCGAGCTCCTCAAGCGATGACCACGGGCAACCGCCGGCATTGTGCACGACGATATCGAGCCGGCCGTATTTGGCGGCGACACCGTCAATCATCGCCCGCAAGCTGCCGCGATCGAGCCGGTCGAACGGAATGCAATGCGCCGCCCGTCCATCGGCCACGAGTTCGCGCGCCAATGCCTCGGCCACATCAAGAGTCCGGTTGGCGATCACCACGGTCGCGCCCGCCTGCGCGAACCTTCTCACGATGGCGGCGCCGATCCCCCTGCCGCCGCCGGTGACGATGGCGATGCGACCGTCAAGATTGAACGGAGGGGCCTGCATCAGATCGCTCCCGCGCCGCGCAGCACGTCGATGAACTGCGCCAACACCCTCGTGTGCTTGTCGACGTCGCGCGCGGACGTCGCCGGACACATCAGCAGCATGGTGTGGAACGGGGTCACCAGGATGCCCTCGTTGATGTAGAACGCACGCAGCAAGATCTCGAGATCGGGTTGCCGGCCCGCAATGACGTCGGCGCCGTTGCGTGGCGGCTGCGGCATGAACATGATCTCGGCGCGCGCGCCGATCTGCGTCACGTGCCAGGGCAGACCGGCCGCCGCGATCAGGCGGCGCGCTTCCTGCGCGAGCCAGGTCGCGGTTCCGATCATCCGCTCGTAGTTCGTAGAGGTCAGCACCTTCTCCAGCACCGCGCGCATGGTCGCGACCGTCAGCGCGTTGCCGGCAAGCGTTCCGCCGAATCCGAGATGCGCCGACTGCCGCTCGCGCGGATTGACATGAGGGACGATCTTCCAGAGCCGCTCCGCGATCTCCTGGCTGAGCCCGAACACGCCGGCGGGGATGCCGCCCGCGATCGCCTTGCCCGCAACGAAAATGTCGGGCTCGAGCCCATGGCTCTTCATGTAGCCGCCCGGTCCGCAGGACAGCGTGTGGGTCTCGTCGATGATGAGGACGGTGCCGGCGCGGCGGGTCAGCTCTCGCAACGCCTGGTGAAAACCAGGATCGACCGGGATCATGCCGAAATTCGTCATCAGCGGCTCGGTCAGCACGCAGGCGACGTCGCCATGCGCAAGCGCCGCCTCGAGGCCCGCGACATCGTTGAACTCGACGACCCTGCTCACCGCATCATGATCGATGCCGTTCGGATGGATCATGTTGCGCAGGCCGACCCGGCCGTCGCGGATCTCGACATGCGCCTCCTCGACGCCGCCATGGTAGCAGCCGGAGAACACCAGCACCTTGCGCCGGCCGGTGATCATGCGCGAGATGCGGATCGCGGCACGGTTGGCGTCGGTCGCCGACGTCGTCAGCGTCCAGTATTTCGGGCCGAAGCGTCGCGACAGTTCGGCGCCGACCCAGATACTGTCTTCCGTCGGCAGCATCATGGTCGCGCCACGCTTGAGCTGAGCGAGCGCCGCCTCAGTGACCGCCTCGGGCGCGTGGCCGCACATGCCGCCGGTGTCGCCAAGGCAGAAATCGATGTAGTCGCGTCCGTCGATGTCCCTGATATGCGCGCCCTGCGCCTCCTCGGCATAAACCGGGAAGCCGCCGGCCCAGCGCCGCATCCAGTGCGACGGGCCGCCGTAAAGGTAGTGCTCCGTTCCCTCCTGCCAGGCCGCGGCTGAGCGCGGATGCAGCGCGCGAAAGCGCTCCTGCTCGGCATCGAGCAATCGGTTCAGAACGCCGGCGCGTTCGGCAGCCAAAGATGTCATAGCGCGATCCAGGCGGTCTTGAGGTCGGTATAGGCGTCGAGCGCGTGCAGCGACTTGTCGCGTCCGAAGCCTGATTGCTTGAAGCCGCCGAGCGGCACCGTGATGTCGGCGCCGCCATAGGCGTTGACGTGCACGACGCCGGCCTTGATGGCGCGCACCATGCGATGCGCCGTCGACAGACTTGCGGTCCACACCGCCGACGCAAGTCCATAGGGGGTCGCATTGGCGAGCGCTGTGGCATCTTCCTCGCCCTCGAACCGCGTCACTGCCAGCACCGGGCCGAACACTTCCTCGCGCCAGACCTGCATCGACGGCGTCACGTCGGTGAGGATCGTAGGCGCCATGAAGTTGCCGCCGCTCTCGACGCGGATCTGCTCGCCGCCGATCAGCCGCTTCGCGCCCTGCGCTTCCGCATGGGCAACGGCATCCAGGTTCTTGCGCAACTGCGGCTTGCTCGCGATGGCGCCGATATCCGAGGTCAGTTCGAGGGGATCACCGACGCGGAGCTTGGCGGTTGCGTCGCGCAGTTCGGCCATGAAGCGATCATAGATCGCGGACTGCACCAAGAGCCGCGATCCGGCCACGCAGACCTGGCCGGAGTTTCGGAAGATGCCGTTCGCCGAGACCTTGGCCGCATGCTTGATATCGGGCGCATCGGCGAACACGATGTTGGGCGACTTGCCGCCAAGCTCGAGATGGACGCGCTTCAGGTTCGATCGCGCCGAGCATTCCAGGAGACGCCGGCCCACCGCGCCCGAGCCAGTGAAAGCGAGCACATCGACATCCATGTGCAGCGCAAGCGCCTCGCCGGCGGATGCGCCGCGGCCGGTGACGACGTTGAGCACGTCGTCGGGCAACCCCGCCTCGGTCGCGAGCTCGGCAAGTCGCAACAGCGTCAGCGACGCCAGCTCCGGCGGCTTGACCACGACCGAGTTTCCGGCGGCAAGCGCCGGGCCGATCTTCCACGCTCCGATCATCAGCGGGAAATTCCACGGCACGATCACGCCGACGACACCAAGCGGCTCGCGATGCACGAGCCCGAGCACATCACCTGAGGTCGGGGCGATCTCGCCATAGACCTTGTCGATCGCCTCGGCGTAGTAACGGATGGTGCCGGCGACCGAGAGCGGCTCGGCCTTATAGGCCATGCTGATCTCGGTGCCATTGTCGCGCACGCCGAGCACCGCAATCTCGAGCGCGTGCCGCTCGATGAGATCGGCGAACCGCAGCAACACCTTCTTGCGCTGCGCCGGCGCCGCGCGTGACCAGCTGCCCTGCTCGAAGGCCTGCCGCGCGTGTCTCACTGCGGCGTCGACATCGGCCGCATCGCCGTCAGCGATGCTGGTCAATACCTGGCCGTCGATCGGCGACACGACATCAAACCGTGCCTCGCTGATCGCCGATGTCGGCCGGCCGCCGATGAAGAGCTGCTGGGCCGGAATGGCGGCCGCGCGTAGTCGATCGATCTGGGCTTGCTGCATGCGAGATAATTGTGACAATGACAAAAGCGGCTTCCGAGCGAGACCGCTGGCACGGCGCAATCCTCGCCAAATCAAGGCCTTGGCAGCAATCAACCGATAGGTGGATGTCACGGCAAGGCGCGCCCCCATAGCGTGATCGCACGATGGCCGAGCGCTCCGCCTGCGTTATGCAAACCGGTTGTCACCATCCCTTACGCCTGCCGGCGAGCCGAAGGTCATGCCCGAGATGACGCAGCCCCGCATCCTCCTGATCGGAACGGGAGACACCAAGGCCGACGAACTGCTGTTCATGAGCGAGTGCATCGCGCGCGCCGGTGGCCGAACCATCATGATGGACATCAGCGTGCTCGGCGATCCGCCGTACCGGCCCGCACATGACAAGCACGCGGTGGCGGCGGCCGCACAAACCACGATCGAGGCGATCGCATCGAGCGGCGACGAGAATTCCGCGATGTCACTGATGGCGGTTGGCGCCGCCAATCTGGCGCGCGCGCTCGCGGAGCGCGATGCCATCGACGGCGCGATCGCGATCGGCGGCACGATGGGCACCGACCTTGCGCTCGACGTCGCGCAGGCGCTGCCGCTCGGCCTGCCGAAGCTGATCGTCTCGACCGTCGCCTTCTCGCATCTGATCCCGCCCGAGCGCGTCGCCGCCGATCTGATGATGATCCTGTGGGCCGGCGGTCTCTACGGCCTCAACGGCGCCTGCACCGCCGTGCTGTCGCAAGCCTGCGGCGCGATCGTCGGCGCCGCCAGAAGCGCAATCAGGCCGCGCAAGGACCGGCCGGTCGTTGCGATCACCTCGCTCGGCAAGAGCTGCCTGCACTACATGGTCGAGCTCAAGCCGCAGCTCGAACGGCGCGGCTACGAGGTCGTCGTCTTCCACACCACCGGCATGGGCGGCCGCGCGATGGAATCGATCGCCGCGCAAGGTGGCTTCGCCGCGGTGCTGGACCTCAGCTTGCAGGAGGTCGCCAACCAGCTCACCGGCTCGGTGGTCAATTCCGGCGCTGACAGGCTTGAGAATGCCGGAAGAGCCGGCATTCCACAGATCGTCGCGCCCGGGGCGATCGACATGGTGGATTTCCCGGCATGGCTTGGGGTTCCGAACGAGCTGTCGGATCGCCCGTTCCACGCGCATAACCGGCTGCTTGCGTCGGCAACGTCGGGATCCACTGATCGCCAACGGATCGCACGCGCGATCGCCGAGAAACTGTCCCAGGCCAACGCTCCCGTTGCCTTCGTGCTGCCCACCGGCGGCATCCAGCAATGGGATCGCGAAGGCGAAACCTTGCACGATCCTGACGCCCTCGCCGCCTTCGTCGAAGCCATGCGGTCGGCGATCAGGGCGCCGGTCGAGTTGCACGAGATCAAGGATCACATCAACAGCGCCGCATTCAACGAAACAGTGCTCGGCATCTTCGACCGATGGGTCGCTGCCGGCATTGTCCCTCGCGGCCGCACCACGGTTGCCGCATGAGGAGGCCGCGTGCCCAGGCGCTGGTGCTCGACTTCGGCGGGGTGATCTCGAAGACATTGTTCGAGACCCACGACCTGACCGAGCGCACGCTCGGACTCGCCCCATGCACACTGAAATGGCTCGGACCGTTCGCGCCCGACAGCGATCCGCTCTGGACTTCCATGCAGCGTGGCGAAATTTCTGAGCGCGACTACTGGCTGACCCGCAGCCGCGAGGTCGGGCGCCTGGTCGGCGAGGACTGGCGCGACATGGAGACCTTCGTGAAACGCGCGCGTGGCGCCGATCCCGACACCGTGATCCGCCCCGAGGCAGCGCGCGCGATCACCCTCGCCGCCGATGCCGGGTTCCGCCTCGCCATCCTGTCGAACGAGCTCGACCTGTTCTACGGCGCCGATTTCCGCAGCCGTCTCTCCATCCTCAAGCGCTTCGACACCATCGTCGATGCCACGCATACCGGGATCCTGAAGCCCGACCCCCGCGCCTATCACAGCGTGCTGGACGAACTGGCGCTGGAGGCAGACAATTGCGTCTTCGTCGACGACCAGCGCCGCAACATCGCAGGCGCCGCCGCGTGCAACATGCGCACGGTGCTGTTCGATGTGCGCAATCCTGCCGCGTCCTACGGCGAGGCGCTGCGGCATTTCGGGCTGCAATTCGACTAAAGCGTTTTCGAGCGAAGCGGGTACCGGTTCGAAAACGCGTCAAAACCAGAATCTGGAGCCCCGTTCCGATTCCATCGAAACGGAACAGGCTCCAGCCGGACAGAGGGCGACCATGCGCGACAGAAACTTCCTGGTTGAGAACAACGCCAAGCCGATCTGGCACCCGATGGCCCATCCTGCCGAGATGCGAGCGCAGCCGCCGCGGATCGTGATGAAGGGCGAAGGCGTCGAAGTCACCGATATCGACGGCAAGACCGTAATCGATGCGGTCGGCGGATTGTGGAATGTCAATCTCGGCTACAGCTGCGATCCGATCAAGCAGGCGATCGCGGACCAGCTCAGCGCGCTGCCGTACTATTCGGGCTTTCGCGGTACCTCATCCGGCCCCTCGATCGAGCTCGCCTACGAGCTCACCGAATGGTTCAAGCCGGAAGGCATGGTGCGCGCTTTCTTCACCTCGGGCGGCTCGGACTCGGTCGAGACCGCGCTGCGGCTCGCGCGGCAATACTGGAAGATCAAGGGCCAGGCCGACCGCACCAAGTTCCTGGCGCTGAAGAAGGGCTATCACGGCACCCATTTCGGCGGCGCCTCCGTCAACGGCAACGCCAATTTCCGCCGCAACTATGAGCCGATGCTGCCCGGCGTGTTCCATATCCCCGCGCCGTCGACCTACCGCAATCCCTTCAACGAGACCGATGCAGCAAAACTCGCGCAGCTGTGCGCAGCGGCGATGGAGGAGGAGATCGCATTCCAGGGCGCCGACACCATCGCGGCCTTCATCATGGAGCCGGTGTTAGGGGCCGGCGGCGTGATCGTGCCGCCGGACAGCTTCATGAAGCTGGCGCGCGAGATCTGCGACCGTCACGGCATCCTGATGATCGCGGACGAGGTCGTCACAGGTTTCGGGCGCACGGGCGCGTGGTCGGGTTCGCGGCTCTGGGGCGTGAAGCCCGACATGATGACGATGGCCAAGGCGATCACCTCGGGCTATTTCCCGCTTGGCGCGACGCTGATCGGCGAGCAGGTCACGGAAGCCTTCGAGGCCGACACGACCGCGTTCGGCTCGATCGGCCATGGCTACACCTATTCCGGCCATCCGGTCGGCTGCGCCGCGGGCCTTGCGGCGCTCGCCGAGACTCGCCGCCTCAAGCTCGACGAGAATGCCCACGCGCGCGGCGAGGACCTTGCGCGGGCGCTTGCCGCGCTCAAGGCAAAGCATGCGCTGGTCGGCGACGTCAGGGGCAAGGGTTTGATGGCCGCACTCGAGTTGGTCGCTGATCGCGACAGCAAGAAGGCCGCCGACAAGAAGACGATGGCGAAGGTTGCCGATGCCGCCTACGAGGCCGGCGTGATGCTGCGCGTCTCCGGCAACAACCTGATCCTGTCCCCGCCCCTGATCCTCACGGCAGCGGATGTGAGACGGATCGCCGAAGGAATCGACGCCGGCCTCTCAGCGGCCGGTTGACAGCGCACTGACGCAAGCCATGGCGCGCTCGAACAGGGCGCCATTAGCCTTGTCGCGGTCGAGGCAATCGGCCAGCGATATGGCCGACATCGTCTGATCGGTGCAGAAGATGCGCATGAAGTCGGCCGCCAGCGCGACCTTGCGCGTCTCGGATTGGCGCTCCCAATCGTTGCTGCTCAGATAGAGCAAGGACGCGTCGTCAACGCTGCTCTCGCCCACCGCGCCGGCAGCAACCGGCCCTGCCGCCAATAGCGCTAGCAGCGCGCCGGCCACCGCTCCGATGCGATGCGCGCGCCCGCTCATTTCGTCTCCCTGGCATTCACCATCGGGGGCACGTCGAGCGCGGGATTGCGATCGAAGAAGTTGAACGGACGCAGCCGGAAGCCGTGCCACAGGCCGGGCATGACAGGCCAATCCTCGGCGCGCGGCACGTGGCGGAAGCCGACCGTGTACCACAGCACGAGGTCGCGGTCCTCGATCGGCCGCTTCGCCGCCGTCCATTTCGGCAGGCCGTCGACCTCGGGGTTTCCGTTCGGATACAGGCCCGCGGCGTAGCGCTCGTCCTTGGCGTAGGCCGAGGTCCACAGCGTGTAGGCGCTGAAACCGGCGCGCAGCTGGATCGGATCGTCCTTGGCGAGCAGCGAGACGTCGGAGTGACCGGGCATCAGCTGATAGCTCGTGCGATAGCCGCGGCCGTTGGTCTTGCCCGTGCTCTCGATCCTGAACTGCGCCGCGTTCAGCGGCATGGTGATCGGACCTTCGGTCGCAACCGGCCTGGTGTCGACCTGCCAGAGGCTCTTGCGCTGGCCCTGCTCCAGCCGGCGGACATTGAAGCGATCCTCGACCAGCCGGTTCGAGGTGCCGTCGACGTCCATGTCGATCCGGAACGTCATGTAGTGATCGTGATTGACCGCGAGCAGCCGTTCCTCGACCAGCGTCCCAAAGGCGGTGTCCTGCGCAGCCGTCGGGTCGCTCAATGTCTTGCTCGCGACGCCCTTGGTCGCATCGATGCCGTAGGCGCCGAGCCGCACATCGATATTGCCGGCACGGTCGAACACGTAGTCCACCAGATAGTCGTAATTGCCGACCACCGGCGCCATCCGCACCACCAGCTCGTTGTTCGGCCGCACCTCGGCGGTGTTGTTGATCAGCTCGCTGTGGCGCCAGATCGGATCGCCGGTCGGGCGCTCGAAGATGCAGACCGCGCCTTTGGAAACGACCGGCGCACCCTTGGTATCCGAGATCGTCAGGTCGAGATAATGCGCGCCTTCGGGACAATCCACGCCGCGCTGCAATTCGCTGGAAAGCACGCCAAAGCCGTACTCGCCGATGTCCATATAGGCGCGGAACGACCAGGTCGGCGCCGGGTCCATGTAGGGCACGAACATCTCGCTCGCCGATATCTGATAGGCGATGTCGCGGAGCGTGCCGTGGTCATCGTAGCGAATCAGCGACAGCACGGCGCCGACGCGCGGCTCGAGACGGACATGGAATGACCAGTTGTCCCAGCGGACCTGGCCGCCCTCCACCTTCACGTTGCTGCCTTCAGGCGCTGCGATTTCGATCGGCTTCGGTGGCTTGCGATATGTTCCGGAGTCGGCATAGGCGTGCGAGGGCGTCTGCGGCGGTGGCGGCACCACGCCGAGATCGGTCACCGACAGCACCGTTTTGCTCTTGAGATCGACCTGGGCGAACAGGTTCTCGATCGGCTTGCCCCAGAGATTGTTGGCGGCGCCCGCGGTGTCGACACAGGGAACGTTGAGCAGGCGGCGGCCTTTCAACGCCGGATCGGTCACTGGACCCACGGTCAGCGGCAGGCACAGCACGTTGCGGAAATCGGTGATGCCGCGCTTGGCCATCGCGGCGATCCAGCGCGGGTCCTGCTTCGGCAGATCGCCGGCGGAGATCAGTTCGTCGAAGGTCAGCGCAGCCTCATGATCCCTGACTTCCTGCCAGCCGAGCAGGCTGCGCGCGGCGAGATCGACATGGGCCTCGTAGAGATGCCCGCCGCTCAGCAGCGTCGCGCTGGCCCGGCGCGTGAAGGGCTGTCCGGGCTTCCACGCCCGCACCTCGTCCTTGGGATCCTCCTCGACCGACATCGAGACGACCCGCGCCGAATCGTCGAGCTTGCCGGCGCCGCGCAGGATATCGGAGACCGAGCGGATTTCGTCGGTGGTGAGCCCGTCCATCGGGTGCGTTGCGGCCGCCTGCGGCCACATCCGCCGCTCGGCCTTCGCCGGCAGCGGCGCCGCCAATGTCGCGACCATCAGACCGGCCACTGCCCACACGCCGTGCCGGGATATCAGAGCCATTCCGCCCTCCACTCAAAGCCAGAACTGTCAGAATACAAGCAACGGTGGCGACGTGAAGGCCCGCTTCTTCATCCGGTAACCTGTTCCGACGCCGCCGGCAGGATCGCGGCCGCGGCCGGGCGTGGTGCGGCGCGGTGTACATCGAGCAGCCGCACGCCGATGCGATCGCGCAAGGCCGGCCAGAGGCCGCGCGGCGCCACAATCATCACCACGACGGCGATGATGCCGAGCCCGACCAGATACCAGCCGCCGGACAGGCCGAGCGGTCCGGTCATCAGCTCGCGCAGGCCGAAGAAGATGATGACGCCGAGGATCGGGCCTTCCAGCGTTCCGATACCGCCGATGATCACGATGAACATCATGTACACGGACCAGTTGACGTCGAAGGCCGCCAGCGGCGCGATGAACAGATTGCCCATGAAGTTGAGCGCGCCGGCAAACCCGCATCCCGCCGCCGAGAGCACGAAGGCGACAAAACGATTATGCCGGACGTCGACGCCGACGCTCATCGCCGCAAGGTCATTGTCGCGCACGCTCATCAGCCCGAGCCCGAAGCTCGAGGTCATCATCCTGTACAGCGCCGCGATGGTCACCAGCGTCAGGCCGCCGGCGAGCCAGAACATCGTCGGCTCGAACCAGTCGAAATCGATCAGCCTGCTGGTCGCGAGCGGCACGCCCGACGTGCCGCCGACGGCCTGCGACTTCATCGTGAACGCGCCGATGATCTCGGCGAACACCCACATCGCGATCGAGAAATAGGCGTCGCGCAAACGAAACAGCGGAAAGGCGATGATCGCCGCAACGGCGCCCGCCACCAGCGGCGCGACCGGCAGCACCCAGATCGGCGCGACCTCGAGCCAGCCCGAGGTCAGGAACAGCGCATAGGCGCCGAAGGCGATGAAGACCTGGTGGCCGAGTGACACAAGCCCGGCATAGCCCGCCAGCAGGTTCCACATCTGCGCCATCGTCAGCAAGAGCAGGCACTCGGTCGCGAGCCGCAGAAAACCCTCGTTCAGCACCAAGGGCGCGCCGGCAATTGCCGCGACGAGCAAGATGGCAGAGGCCACAAGAATGGTCCGTGTCGGCATCGGAATCACACCCTGCTCGACACGAGACCCGACGGGCGGATCAGCAGCATGATGAAGAACAGGAGGTGCGCATAGAGCAGCCCGGCATTCGGATCGATTTTCAGCCCGATCAATTGCGCCATGCCGAGCGCGATACCGCCGAGCAGCGCGCCCCAGAACGAGCCGAGCCCGCCGAGCACCACGACCTCGAACGCGATCAACAGCCGCTCGGCACCCGAGAACGGCGTGAAGCTCGAGCGCACCGCAAGCAGCACGCCGCCGATCGCGCCGAGCGCGAGCGACAGGCCCATGACGTAATTATAGACCCGGTCGGGCTTGACCCCGGACAGCCGGACGATGTCCCGGCGGTCAGCCGTGGCGCGCACGATCCGGCCGAACTCGGTATGACGCAGCACGAGTTGCAGCGCCATGAACAGCAATGCGGCGAGCACCAGGGTGAGCAGCGGCATGATGCCGATGTTCAGCCCGGCGACCTCGAGGCTGGCGCGAGAGAGCTCGCCAACCTGGAGGCTGCGCACGTCGGCGCCGAACACCTCGACCATCACGTTGCGCAGGATCACCGACACGCCGAAGGTCAAAAGCAGCGGCGAGAGCGGATCGGGCGAGGTCACGACGCGGTTGACGATGGCGGCCTGATAGAGCCATCCGACCGCAAAGGACAGCGCAATCACCGGGATCAGCATCAACAGCGGCGACGCCTGCGGAAACAGGTTGGCCAGCAGCACGGCGCAGAACGCGCTCAGCACCATGAACTCGCCATGCGCGATGTTGACGACGCGCATCACACCGAACACCAGCGCGAGCCCGATGCCGAGCAGCCCATAGAGCCCGCCAAGCAGGGCCCCGTTGATCAATGTCTCAACCCAGATCATGTCGTTGCCAATCCTGGCTAGTTACCGAAATAGGCGTGCGTCAGCTGCTCCGGCTGCAAGCCTTGCGCCGGGCCGGTCAGCGACACCCGCCCCTTCAACAGGCAATAGATCCGCTCCGAGGTCGCGAGCGCGCGCTTGACGTCCTGCTCGACCAGCACGACGGCGGTGCCCTCGCGGCGGATGTCGGCAAAGGAGCGGTAAATTTGCTCGACCACGACGGGGGCGAGCCCGAGCGAGATCTCGTCGCACAACAGGAGCCGCGGGTTCGACATCAGCGCGCGGCCGATCGCCGCCATCTGCTGCTGGCCGCCGGAGAGTTGGCCGGGAAACATCCGCCGCCGCTCCTCGAGGATCGGAAACAGGTCGAATACCCGCCGCAGGGTCCAGCTGCCTTTGCGCCGGTTGACGCTGCCCATCAAGAGGTTCTCCTCGATCGTCAACGAGTCGAACAGCAGGCGGCCCTCGGGCACCATGATGAGGCCGAGCCGCGACACCTCTTCGGCCGGCATCTGCGAGATATCGATGCCGTCGAACTGCACCGCGCCGCGACGCTCCTCGTTGAGACCGACCAGCGCCTTCAGAAACGTCGACTTGCCGGCGCCATTGGCGCCGACCAGCGCCACCGCTTCACCGTCCGCGACGGTGAAGTTCATGTCGAACACGGCTTGCAGATCGCCGTAGAAGATCTGCAGGCCGTTCACATCAAGCAATGCCATCGGCCTTCAATCCCATGTAGATCTCGCGCACCACCGCGCTGTCCATGACCTCGGCCGGCGGTCCCTCCAGCACCTTGCGGCCGAAGTCGAGCACCAGAATGCGATCCGACACCGCGCGCAGCGCGTGCGGGATGTGCTCGATCCAGATCGTGGCATGGTCGGCCTTCACCGACTGGATGATGGCAACGAGGCGCTCGACCTCGGGCTCGGTCAGCCCGGCGGCGATCTCGTCGAGCAGGATCAGCTTCGGCTTCGAGGCCAGCGCCTTGGCGAATTCCAGCCGCTTGCGGTCGATCAGCGGCAAGGCGCCGGCGAGCCTGTCCGCCTTGGCGTCGAGCCCGGTGCGCTGCAACACCTCCATGGTCCAGCTCGATGCCGCCTCGCCGGTGAAGCCCGCGCCATAGGATGCCGCGACCAGCGCGTTCTCGTAGACCGACAGATGCGGGAACGGCTGCGGGATCTGGAACGCCCGCCCGAGCCCCATCCGCGCCCGGCGATGCGGCGGCAGGGCTGATATCTCCCTGTCGTCGAGCATGATCGAGCCGCCGTCGGCCGTGAGCAGGCCGACGATCAGGTTCAGCAACGAACTCTTGCCGGCGCCGTTCGGGCCGATCACGCCGAGGCACTCGCCGCGCGCCAGCTCGAAGCTGACATTGTCGGCGACCACGATCTCGCCGAAGCGCTTGGCCAGCCCGCTGACGCGCAGAAGCGGTGCCATCTCAGGCCAGCTTGGAGAGCAGCTGGAGATCGGCCTGCTTCGGGATGAACGGCGCCGTTCCGTTGTGCACGATCAGGAGCTCGTATTTCGACTTGCCGCCCTTGGCCTTGCGCCATTGCCCGCCGGACAGCGAGGTCACCGCGACGTTCTTGATCGGGCTGTCCTTGAACTTGACCCGGCCGACCACGGTCTCCATGTCGAGACCGGCGATCGCATCGCGCAATGAGTTCTTGTCCTTGGGATCGCTGTTCTGCAACGCCGCGAGCCCGACCTCCCACAGCGCATGGGCGTAGCCGATCGGCTGCGTCCACTGCTTGCCGGTGGTCTTTTCCCACTCCGCGGCGAGTTCGGCGGCGCTCTGCCCGGTCAGCGAGGACTTGAATGGATAAGCCGGCGTCCACCACACCTCGGTCGACATGCCGTCGCCGCGATCGCCGAGCGCATTCACCGCGGCCGGGAACAGGAAGGCCGCCGCCACCGTGCAGATCTGCGGCTTGAAACCGGCCTGCGCCGCCTGATTCCACAGCGTCACCCAGTGATTGCTGAAGGTGAAGCCGGAGACGATGTCGACGCCGTTGTTCTTGAACAGCGCGATCTGGTTGGTGAAGTCGTCGGTCGCGATCTGGAATTTGCCGGCCGAGAATTCCTGATAGCCGGCCGCCGAGATGCCTGCCGGCAGGCCGAGCTTCGGATCGGAGAATGCCTGGCCCGGCGGGTTATCGATGTAGAGCGTGCCGACCTTCTTGTTGGTCTCGACCGACTGCCACATGCCCAAGAAATTCTTCGCGACGTCGTCGGCGCCCCAGAAGAAGTGGTAGCTGTAGGGAAAACCCTTGTCCGGCGCCGACTTGCGCGGGAACATCCAGCCCTGCCACGGCACCATGGTCGAGATGGTGGGAATGCCGCGGGCGTCGGCGAGCTCCTGCACCGGCGGCTGGGCGTCGCCGTCCTCGATCAGGATCAGGTCGCACTTTTCACGCAGCACCAGCTCGCTCGCGATCACCGACGATCGATTCGGATCGGATTGATTGTCCTTGAACACCAGCTCGACCTGATAGGTCTTGCCGCCGATCTTCAGACCATCCTTCAGCCGCGCCTTGATGCGCTCATGGATCCAGGGATCGGGCTCGGCGAACTGCGCGCGGACGCCGGAGAGGCAGCCGACCCAGCCGATCTTGATGGTGTTGCCGGCGGCCCGCGCGACATTGACCAGTGGCACGTTCATCGCCGATGCGAGACCGGCGGCACCGGCCACTTTCAGCAGAGTACGCCGGTCGAGCCGGCCTGACGCCGTATTGCTCTTTGTCTCAGTCATGTCCCTCTCCCTCCACAACCAATGAAGATGCCTGACCGCGGCTCACGCAGCCGATCGCTGGATCGCCGCACGGCTCACCGCGGCGAATTTGCACAAGGTGTTTTCGATGATCCGGCGCGGGATGCCGCGCACGATGAAGACGAGCCGCGAGCGCCGGTCCGCCGACGGCCAACCGGCAAGCGTGATCGGCGGATGGAACACGTGCTGCACGCCATGCACTACGATGGGCGCATCGGGCTGCTCGGCGACGTGCACGATCGCCTTGAAGCGCAGCAGGTCCTCGCCTCTGAGCGCCGCGACATAGTCGAGCCAGCGCGCGAACGCCTCGCGCTGGATCGGCTCGTCGATGACCAGGCTGTAGGATGACACGCCGGCATCGTGCGCGTGATGGCTGTGGTGGCCGCACGCCTCGCCTTCGCAGTGATGATCCCCGTGTGGCGAGTTGGCCGCCTGCGATGCCAGATCGAACCAGCGCACGACATCGGCGGAGCGCGCCGCCGGATCGAACAGCCCGGCATCGAGGACCTTCGCCGGATCGACGATCCCGTTCTGCACTTTCGTGCGCGTCGCGACCGGATTGATCGCCGCAAGCTGCGCATCAAGCCGCGCCAGTGCGTCCTCGGCGGCAAGGTCGATCTTGGTCACCAGCAACCGGTCGGCGACGGCGATCTGCCTGACGGCCTCGCCATGGGCCGCAAGGGTGTGCGCACCATTAACCGCATCGACGGTCGCGACCACGCCGTCGATCCGGTAGCGACTGAGGACATCAGGCGCCGTCATTAGTGTGTGCAGCACGGGCACGGGATCGGCGAGCCCGGTGGTCTCGACCAGCACCCGGTGGAACGGCGGGATCGTGCCGTCAGCACATCGCGACGCAAGGTCGGCCAACGTCTCGATCAGGTCCTCGCGCACCGAGCAGCAGATGCAGCCATTGTCGAGCAGCGCCAGGCGGTCCTCGCTGCTCTCGACCAGCAGATGATCCAGCGCCACCTCGCCGAACTCGTTGATGATGGCGACGACGCCGCCAAGCTCGGGCTGGCGCAGCAAATGGTTCAGCACCGTGGTCTTGCCGCTGCCGAGGAAGCCGGTCAGCACCGTGACCGGGATCTGATCCGCCGTTGCCATCACGCGCCCCGCTCGTAGACCTTGCAGCCCTCGAAGAAGGTCATCTCGACCCGCGTATCGGCCAGTTGATCCGGCGGGATGTCGAAGATCATCTGGTCGAGCACGATCAAATCGGCGGATTTGCCCACCTCGATCGAGCCGATCGACTGGCCGAGGCCGGCCGCGCGCGCGGCATCGATGGTGTAGATGTCGATCACGGTTTTGAGGTCGAGCGCCTGCTCCGCCCACAGCGACTTGCCGGGAAAATCCCCGGTCGGATTCTGCCGCGTCACCATGCCCTCGATGCCCTGCCAGGGATCGGGGATCGGGATCACCGGCCAGTCCGAGCCGCCGGCCATCAGTGCGCCGGCCTCTTTCAGATCCCTGTTGGGCCAGAAGCGCTGCGCGCGCTCCTCGCCCATCGCGGCCTTGTGCGCCTCGAGGAAGATGGTCGGATACCAGATGATCGGCGACAGATCGGCGGCGACACCAAGCTCTGCGAAGCGCTTGATATCGTCGGGTGCGATATAGCTCGCATGCGCGATCTGATGGATCAGATGGGTCGGGCCGTTGAAGCTGCGCACGACATCGATGGCGTCGAGCGCCTGCGTCACCGCGGCATCGCCCGCGCAATGGATCTTCGCGGCAAGGCCGAGCTTCTCGCAGCGCCCGAGCCAGCGGATCAGGTCCGGCACGGTCAGCATGGTCGCGCCGCGGAAGCAGCAGCCGCGCACGGGATCGGTTACATAGGGCTCGTGGAAGGCCGCGGTCTTGGCGCCCGGCACGCCGTCGAGGAACACCTTCACATAGTCGGGCTTCACATGGGCGCCGCGGTAATCCTCGCGCAACGCAAACAGCTCCTCGCCGGCCTTGCCGAACATGAAGCCCGGCTCGACCACCGGCATCGAGCAGACCGCCCAAGCGGTGAGCTCGCCGCGGTCGTCGAGCCCCTTCAGCGCCGCCATGATCGGCTGCATGCTGGCGGCGTCGATGAAGGCGGTGACGCCATAGGCATTCAGCACCGAGATCGAGCGCGCCACCGCCGCGCGGTCCATCTCGGCCGTGTAGTGACCGGAGGCCGCGAGCGCCCGCTCGACCAGGCCGGAGGCAGCCTCGATCATGATTCCGGTGAGCGTTCCGGACTTGAGGTCGCGGCCGATCTCGCCGTCGGTCGGATCAGCCGTGTCGGCCGCAACGCCGGCCAGCCGCAGCGCCGCCGAGCTCGCCCAGCGATTGTGATAGGTGTCGTCGCGCAATACGACGGGATGACCGAGGCAGGCTGCGTCCAGCAGCGCGCAGGACTCTGCGGTGTTCATCTCGTTCAACAGATTGTTGCCGAACTGCCCGCCGACGATCCAGGCGCCCGGCGCAGCCGCTGACGCGGCCTTGTGCAGGGTCTCGGCGATCCTTGGAATGCTGTCGGCGTTGGAGAAGCGCAGCTCGTAGAGATCGGCCTGTCCGCCCATCATGATGTGATTGTGGATGTCGACGATCCCCGGCATCGCCATGCGTCCGCCGAGATCGACGGTCGCCGTCCCCTCGCCGATGAGCGCCGCGACGTCGCGTTCCTCGCCGACAGCGATGAACCGGCCGGCCTTGACGGCCGCGCATGTCGCCCAGGGCTGCCCGCGGTTCGACGTGTAGATTCGGCCGTTGCGGAAGACCGTGTCGGCGAATGTCCTGTTCATACAGATCAAACTTCTCGATTGGGAAAGCCTGGAGCGATCAGCCTCTCACCGTGCGGTGCACAAGGCTGAACCGCGCACGACGCCGGCATGATGGCCAAACGTTCGGCATGTCGGCATTTGGAACAATCCACCGTCCGGTGGATGCTCCGCCGCCTGCGGCGATACGGGCGGCGGCACGGCATAGAGCGACATCACTTTTTTCGAATTGAGCAGCAGGCTCCGCTTCACCTCTCCCGCTTGCGGGGGAAGTCGGCGCGCGCAGCGCGGCGGGTGGGGACTCTCTCCGCAATGTGACTCGCGGAGAGAGCCCCCACCCCGGCCCTCCCCCGCAAGCGGGAGAGCGAGGGGCGGCACCGCCCTCGCGGTCGCTCTTCGACGCAATCCCGTATCACTTCAGAAGCCCAGCGCGAGGCCATCCTTGCGGTGGTCGGAGGCCCCGAACAGAACGCCCCTCGCATGGTCGATGCGGATCGCCTGGCAGCCGCCTATCGGCTCTTCCGAAAACCGCGCATCGTGGCCGCGGGCGCGAAGGTCGTCACGGACTTCAGATGATATCGTCGTCTCCAGCGACAGCGCGCCGTCGAAGGCAAAGGAGCGCGGCGCCTCGGCCGCGGCCTGGATGTCCATCTTCATGTCGAAGATGTTCGACAGCAGATTGGCGTGGCCCGCGGCCTGGTAGTGCCCGCCCATCACGCCGAACGACATCACGGTCTTGCCGTCCTTGCGCAGCAGGCCCGGAATGATCGTATGCATCGGCCGCTTGCGCGGCCCGAGCGAATTGGGATGTCCTGGTTTGGCGCGAAAGCTCCAGCCGCGGTTGTGCAGCAGGATGCCCGATTTCGGCGCGTAGATGCCGCTGCCGAACGGATAGAACAGCGAGTTGATCAGCGAGACGGCGTTGAGATCGCGATCGACCACCGTGACATAGACGGTGTCGCGATGCTCGATATCGTCCCAGGTCACGGGCGCGGACGCGCGGCCCATGTCGATCTTGTCGCGGATTCTCCCTATATAGTCCTCGGCAAGGAATGCGGCCGGATCGACCTTGCTGGTGGCGGGATCGCAAAAGAAGGCATCGCGCGCGCGGTAGGCCGCTTTGGTGGCTTCGGCCAGCAGATGGATGCGATCGGCCTCTCCGAGCTTGCCGACATCGAAGCCGGCAAGCGTCCGCAGGATCATCAGCGCGGCCAGGCCCTGCCCGTTCGGCGGACACTCGATCACGTCGTGGTCGTGGTAGAGCGCCGAGATCGGGCGCACATAGTCGGAGGTCTGGGCGGCGAAATCGTCGCTGCTGTGGGCGCCGCCCAGGGCGCGCAAGATGGCCACCATCTCGTCGGCGGCCTCGCCCGCGTAGAAAGCGTCGCGCCCGCGCTGCGCGATCCGACGAAGGGTGCGGCCGAGCGCGGGTTGCGTACGGATGTCGCCGACCTCAGGCGCCTTGCCACCAGGCAGGAACTGCGCCGCCGCATTGCCGTCGATCTCGATCCGAGCCCGGAAGCGGCGCCAGTCCTCCGCGACGCGCGGCGTCACGCAAAAGCCCCGCTCGGCAGCCGCGATCGCCGGCCGGAAGATCTCCTCCAGCGACCTGCTGCCGTGATCGGCGATCAGCCGGCACCACGCATCGACCGCGCCGGGCACGGTGACGGCCTCGGGCGCGGTCGGCGGAATGTCGCGCGCGCTACTTGCGGCAAATTTCTCGGCATCGGTTGCAGCCGGCGTGCGGCCCGAGCCGTTCAGCGCAATCGGCTCGCCGGCGTCAGGTGAATACAGCGCGAAGCAGTCGCCGCCGATCCCGGTCATCTGCGGCTCGACCACGCCCTGCACAGCGACCGCCGCCACCGCGGCATCGACGGCGTTGCCGCCGGCCTTCAGCATCTCGACCGCGGCCAGCGTCGCCTGCGGGTGCGAGGTCGCGGCCATGCCACGCTCCGCAACCGCCACCGAACGGCCGATGGCCATGAAATCGCGCATGTCGTTTCCTTCAATGCTGTGAGCGGCCGCCGCTCGCCAACATTGTCGAAAACGACACCGGTCCTCGCGGAGGACTCTCGTTTGGCCACCGGGCAGGCAGCAATCCACCTAACGGTGGATCGGTAACCACGGACGAGGGTTGTCCCGCCCGACGCTTCTCGGACGCGGCGGATTGATCCGGCGGGCAACCCGGCAAAACCTGTCAAACCTGCACGTGAGGAATTCTTTCGGCTTATCTGAATAGTTGCGTGCTCGGCGGCAATTCTGTGGTGGGTAACTGGTTGCCAAGCCCGGAGCGCGATGGCACGCTGCCATGATCAATTTAGCTCATGTCGATTGCCAATGCCGATGTCATCTCTCAAAGAGTTTCATGGCGCCAGGCGAAGTCGGTTCGGTTGCGGGGCTGGTTGGTTACGCATTGCCTCGTCGCTGGTCTCACTGTCATGCTGCGCCGTCGTTCACGACGTGCGTGCGGCGTCGCCCAACGAGGAGTCGAGCCGACAGGTGACGGCATCCGAACCGTCGGCTCAATCCGATGCCAACGGGAGTGTATTGCCAGATTCGGACCGAGCGTCGCCCGACGCTCTGCCGACGACGCCCAGCGAGAAGCAAGCTGAGCAGGTATCCACGGCCAACATTCTCGACCCGCTCAAGGTCGCCCCGGACAATATTGATACAGTTCTGGTCCTGGATGAATGCTTTGTTGCAGAGGCATGCATCGACCGGTTCCTTGGCGCGCTCTACACGCGAGCGCCGAAGACCGACTGGATCGTCGTGTACGAAAAAAAGGACGTGATCATCAAACGGAAGCGCAAACTGATCACCGTCACGCGCAGCATCCCGAAGCGGGTCGAAAATGACTTCGGATGGAAGGACCCCAAAGCCGCGGATAAAGCCGGGATGCCTCTGATGGATTACGTGATCGGAGGGATGGATCGAGCCTTCAAGCAAAAGCTGTTCTATATGCTCCATGCAGCGGAGCAGGCCGGACTGGCACCCGGGATCACGAGCGGATTCCGCGATGACTACCGCCAATCGATTGCAAGCGGGCTGAAGGCCGCAAATGACAAGTCTTATCACGGCGGCAGCTCGCGTGGTGGCTATGGTCACGGGCTCGCTGCAGACGTCGTCAGCATGAATGGCGGGAGCAAGGAGGAGCGTGCAACCGAGACCAAGCGATTATGGAAATGGATCGACGAGCACGAAAAGCAGTTCGGAGTTGGACGTCCCTACTTGAATGGAGACCCAGCGCATCTCGCACCGGTCGATGGTCGGGAATATGCTGCTCATCGCACGGTATCAAGGCACACAAAGCTGGCCGGCAAGCGACATACCCGAATTGCAGCATCTTCCAGGCATGGCGTAACGACGCGCGCAAAGTCAAAGGCAGCGTCGAGGGCCACGACGACGAGACTCAGCTCGCGCCTCTGATCGGCCTGCCCCTCCTGCGCTTCGTGCGCTCCGGCGCGCCCCAGCTCAGGGGGTGAGCCGGGGCTGGACCGCGGCTTCGGAGGCCGTAGCGGCCAGTCTCCACCCATGACGTTATGCCTCTCTTCGGACTCTCATCTACCAGGAACCGCGATTGCTGCGCCGCGCTACTACTTCTGCGCTGTGGAGCCTGCTTGCCGCTGAATCTGTTACTCGGGGCTAGTCCAGAATGGCAATTGCCGCGTGCGCTTGTCGATTTATGATGTCCCTAGTCGTGCGGATTGGCCGACATTTGCCCACACCCGACCATGCACCTCGCGCGATCAGGGATCGCCGCTTCGGCCCACGGAGCGACGGTCCCGCCCAATTCCGGATGCGACAAAATTAACCCGATGGGCAACTCAGCAAATCCTGTCCAATCCTTCGCGCGAAAGATATTTCGCTTTATCCGAAGCGAAGCTCGATCACCCTATGCGCGGGTGATGACACCGAAGAAGGGTACGCAATAGCGGTGCGCCGTCTCGCGCCAGAACCTTCCTCACCGTCGTCCCTGCGAAAGCAGGGATCCATAACTACAGGCAGTCATTATTGAGCGATGCCCGAACGACGAGTCCCGTTTACAACATCCGCCGCGGCGTATGGGTCCCTGCTTTCGCAGGGACGACGTGCTGGAAGAGCCGCGGACTCTAATCGACAGCCCGCGCCTCAATGCGGCCGCGACATCATCGCCACGACGGCGGAGCGGGTCTCGACGCCGAGCTTTTCGAAGATATGGATCAGATGCGTCTTCACCGTCGCGAGCCCGATATTCAGGCACTCGCCGATCTCGCGGTTGGTTCGGCCGCAGCACAACAGCTCGACGACTTCCATCTCGCGCGAGGTCAGGCCAAAACGCGCCGGCTCGTCGGCATTCGACGACAGGCGGCTGGTGAGGTTGAACTCGAGATAGTCGTGGATCTTCTCCGCAATGTGCATGCTGCCGTCGGGGATCGCCCAGCCCGGCGCCCACAGCACGCTCATCCCGGCGACGATGCGGTCGTTGCGGCGGAAGAAGAACTCGATCATGTCGGCGACGCCGCATTGGCCGGCGAAGGCGCGGTAGGTCGCCGCCTCCTGGGTCGCGCATTGGTCGAGCGCTGTGCTCAGCCGCGCAATCGGCCGGTTGCTCGCGGAGCGCGGATGCAACGGATCGAGTCGGTTCATGCCGGCAAGATACTGGTCGTGGAAACTCGGCGGCACGTTGCTAGAGAGCACGAAGCGGTTGAGGGTCAAATTGCCGTCGACCTCGTAGAACGCGGTCGCCGACCCCTCGAGAATGCCGCGCGCGAATTGAACGGCCTGCGTGGTTGCCGGATCCGGTCGGCCCAGAAGCGCGATCATGACCTACCTCCCGATGTTTCCCGATGGCGAACGTCTGCGCGTCGCGTAGCCGTCACGCTGGGGCACGCGCAAGCCATAGTCAAGCAAATTGCGGGCCAAACGCACGAAGCGCACATCCGGGGAAACGGTTACGCCGAAGTAACCCAACGGCCCCCTCCACCATCCGGTTGATTGCGAGCGACGCGAGCCATGCGGAACTTTCGCACATCATCCGATGTCATTGCTGGATCAAAAATGAATTCGCGTCGCATCATGGCCGCCTTCCCGTCGGCGGCCGACGAACAGGTCACGCTCGCCAACTGGCGCCAACATCCCTTCAACGAGTGGGCATTCCGCAATGTCCGCGAATTGCTGCCCACCGCGAACATCGCGCGCGCCGCAGCGCCGGCGCCGCTGTCCTTTGCGCCGCGCTATCTCGACGACGTCAGTTTCTTCAACCCGCGCAGCGAGACAGTCGGCGTCGGCGAGGCGCTGCGCGCCAGCCACACCGACGGCATCGTGGTGTCGCATCGGGGACAAGTCGCGTTCGAATGGTATGCCCATGGCCTCACGCCCGATACCCCGCACCTGATCTTCTCCGTCAGCAAGTCGGTCGCCGGAACGCTCGGCGGCATCCTTGCCGATCACGGCAAGCTCGAGCCCGACGCGCCGGTGACGCGCTACATCCCAGAGATGGAAGGATCGGTCTATGGCGGCAGCTGCACGGTGCGGCATCTGCTCGACATGAGCGTCGGCATCCGCTTCGACGAGGATTATATGGCGCGCGACGGCGACGTCATGAACTACCGGCGCTCAACCGGCTGGGAGCTGCCCGATCCGGCGATTCCGCCGAGCAATCTGCGCGACTATCTGCGCACGCTGCGGCCGAACGGCGCACCGCATGGAGAGACCTTCCACTACGTCTCGACCAACACCGATGTGCTCGGCTGGGTCTATGAGCGCGCCTGCGGCCTGTCCTACGCAAAGATCCTCTCGCACTATCTGTGGCAGCCGATGGGCGCCGAGCACGACGCCTACATCACCGTCGATTCACGCGGCGCAGGCCGCGTCGCCGGCGGCATCTGCGCGACACTGCGCGATCTCGCCCGCTTCGGCGAGATGATGCGCAATCACGGCATCAGCAACGGACGACAGGTCGTCCCCGGCTGGTGGATCGACGACATCAGGCAGAACGGCAATGCCGAGGCCTGGTCGCGCGGCGACCTGACGAAAGTGTTTCCAAACGGCAATTACCGCAACAAGTGGTACACGCTCGATCGACGCGAAATGCCGTTTGCCGCGGTCGGCATCCATGGCCAGTGGATCTACATCGATCCGACCAACGAGACCGTGATCGCGCGCGTCTCCTCGCAGCCGCTGCCGATGGATCTGGATCTCGATCACATGTGGATGCGCGGCTATCGCGCGATCGCGGCCAGGCTTGCCGGCAAGGCCTGACCGGTTGCGACAGGGGGACATCATGGGACCATCGATCAACCGCCGCCGTCTGTTGCGGATCGGTGCGGGAGCAAGCCTCGGCATTGCGATGCCGCGCATCGCGCGGGCCAGTTCGAAGACGATCACGGCCGTCATGCACGCGCCGCTGCGCGCCACCGACCCGATCATGACGACGGCGTGGACCGCGCGCAACCACGGCTACATGATCTACGACACGCTGTTCTCGACCAATTCGAAATTCGAGATCAAGCCGCAGATGGTCGAGGCCTGGGAGGTCTCCTCCGACGGCCTGACCTACACCTTCCGCCTGCGGCCCGGCCTCAAATTCCATGACGGCAGCGCGGTGACATCGGCCGACGTGATCCCCTCGCTGCAGCGCTGGGCGAGGCGCGACACGATGGGCCAGAAACTGTTCGAATTCGTCGCCGAGCTGAAGGCGATCGACGAGCGCACCTTCCGCATGGTGCTGAAGGAGCCGTGCGGCTTCGTGCTGGCGGCGCTCGGCAAGCCGACCGCCAACGTGCCCTTCATCGTGCCGGCGCGGATTGCCGCGACGCCAGCCGACCAGGCCATATCAGATCACCTCGGCTCCGGACCATTCCGCTTCGTGACGGCGGAATTCCAGCCCGGCGTCAAGGCCGCTTATGAGAAGAACCCGGACTACGTTTCCCGCGACGAGCCGTCCGACGGCACCGGCGGCGGCAAGGTGGTCAAGATCGGCCGCTACGAATGGATCAGCGTGCCGGATTTCCAGATCGCGACCAACGCGCTGATGAACGACGAGATCGACTATTTCGAGGTGCCGCCGCACGACCACCATCCGATGCTCGCGCGCGCCTCCAATGTCGAGCTGACCGATTACAACACGCTGGGCTTCTCCGGCATGTGCCGGATGAACTGGCTGGTGCCGCCGTTCGACCGGCCGGAGATCCGCCAGGCCGTGCTGCACGCGGTGAACCAGAAGGACTGGCTCGACACCCAGATCGGCAATCCCGATTACTACAAGATCACGCCGGCGATCTTCGTCGCCGGCACGCCGTTCGAAAGCGTGGTCGGATGGTCGACCAACGCGGACACCGCGAAAGCCAGGGAGCTGCTCAAGCAGGGCGGCTACAAGGGCGAGCCGATCACGATCCTGCACGCGACCGACGCCCCGATCATCACCGCGCTCGGCACGGTCACCGCGGAGGCGCTGCGTTCGATCGGCATGAACGTCAACCTGCTCGCGATGGATTGGGGTTCGGTGGTGGCGCGGCGCGCCAAGCAGTCGATGCCGGCCGAGGGCGGCTGGTCGCTCTACCATTCGACCTGGGCCAGCGCTGACCTCGTCAATCCGATCGGCAACGCCTGCGTCAACGGCAAGGGCAAGAACGGCGGCTTCTTCGGCTGGGTCGAGGACACCGAGCTCGAGCGGCTGCGCGACAGCTTTGCCCGCACCACGGCGCCGCCGGACCAGAAGGCGCTGGCCGACAAGATCCAGGCACGCGCCTACGAGGTGGTCACCCACGTCCCGACCGGGCAGTACAATCAACCGGCCGCGACGCGTAAGGCGCTGAAGGACATCGTCCGCGCACCGGTGCCGCAGTTCTGGAATGTCGACAAGACAGGCTAGCGGTACCTATTCGATCGGCGGCCGCCGCGTATGCCAGTCCGTCACCGACTGGAACGCGGCGCCGGCGCGGACCAGCACGTCCTCGGAAAGATGCGGGCCGACCAATTGCATGCTGAGCGGCATCTGGTCCGAGGCCATGCCCATCGGCAGCGTGATGGTCGGGCTGCCCGAGAAATCGAACACCGCCGTGAAGCGCAGAATGCTCAGGAGGACGTTGGGGTCGGCGCCGTATTCGCTCATCTTGGTGAGCGTCGGGATCGGCACCGGCATCGTCGGGATCAGCAGCAGGTCGATATCTTCGAACATCGCGGCGAGGCTGCCGCTGAACTTCAGCCGTTCATGATGGATGGCCGCAATATCGACGCCGCTCGTCGCCCGGCCCTGCTCGATCAGCTGCGCGAGGTCGGGTCCGTATTCCGACTTCCGTGACGGGTAGGTGTCCAGATGCGCCTCAGCGGTCTCGACCGAGCACATCGCAATCCACTGGCTGACCAACTTCTGGTAGGGCGGGAAATGCACCTCGCGGATGTCGGCGCCGAGATCGGCGAGCGTGCGCTCGGCTTGCACCAGCGCGGCGACGACCTGCCGATCGATGCCCTCCTGGGTGTACCTGCGGTCAACACCGATCCTGAGGCCCCTGATGCCGTCGCCCGCTCCAGCCAGATAGTTCGGCACCGGAGCCCGCAAGGCGGTCGGGTCGTTGATATCAGCGCCCGCGATGACGCCGAGCATCGCCGCGGAATCCGCAGCGCTCCGGCACATCGGCCCGACGTGATCGAGCGAGTCCGCCAGCGGGAAGACGCCGTGCCGGCTAACCCGCCCCCAGGTCGGCTTGATCCCGGTCAACCCGCAGGTCGCCGACGGAAAGCGGATCGAGCCGCCGGTGTCGCTGCCGATCGAGCCGTAGCAGAGCCCCGCCGAGGTCGCGACGCCCGATCCGGTCGACGAGGAGCCAACCCAGTAGTTCACATTCCACGGGTTGAGCGGGGCCTGAACGGCCGGATGGTGGCTGGTATAGGCTCCCTCCGTCATCTTCAGCTTGCCGAGCGTCACCGCGCCGGCGACTTCGAGCCGGTCCACGATCGTGGCATTGAAGGACGGTACGAATTTGGCGTGGATCGTGGTGCCGCCCGCGGTCGGTGCAAACGAGGTGTAGCAGAGGTCCTTCAGCCCGATCGGAACGCCATGCAGCGGGCCCCGCCAGACGCCCTTGGCGATCTCCGCATCGTACTGCTTGGCCTGGGCCATCGCTCGCTCCGCAAGGACCAGCGCATAGCCGTGAAACTGTCCGTCCAGCTTCGCAATCCGGCCCAGCATGGCCTCGGCGATCTCCGAGGGCTTCACCTCCTTGCGGCGAATGAGCTCCGAGATCTCGGTGATGGATTTGTAGTGCAATGAATCCGCTGACATCTGACGCCCTGCTGTTGTCGGAATATGCCTATTCGGACCGCCGCCGCGGGCGGCGATCTCGCGACGTTGCTGACGGCGCGCCCCGCCTAGAACTGGACGCCGCGCGTCAACGCGCCGTCCACCACGAGGTTGGTCCCGGTGATGAAACTCGCCGCCTTGCTCGCCAGGAACACAGCGGCGTTCGCCATCTCCTGCGGCGTGCCCATGCGGCCGGTCGGGTTGAGCGCCAGTGCGGTCTTGTACAGTTCGGGATTGCCGTCCTTGATCATGTTCCAGACGCCGCCCTCGAAATAGGTGTTGCCCGGCGACACCGAATTGGCCCGGATGCCCTTGGCCGCGAGCTGGTAGGCGAGGCCCTGCGTGTAGTGGATGATCGCCGCCTTGAACGTCCCGTAGGGACCGCTGGCAAAGTCGACCTCGCGTCCCGACACGCTCGAGATCGTGACGATCGCGGCGGCGCCGCTCTTCTCCAGAAACGGCATCGCCGCGTTGACGAGGCGCACCGTCCCCATCATGTCGGTGGAGAATTCCTTCTCCCAGCTCTCCTCGTCCTGCCCGATCGACAGTGCGCTGACATTGGCGACTACGACATCGATGCCGCCGAGCTTGGACGCCATGTCGGCGACCCAGGCCTTCAGGGCCGGCCCGTTCGAGACGTCGACGGCACTACCGAACGCCGCAACGCCCTTGGCCTTGAGCGCTGTGACCGCAGCGTCGACGTCGCCCTGGTTGCGCGCACAGATGCCGACATTGGCGCCCTCGGCGGCGAACGTGTCGGCGATCGCCCTGCCGATGCCCTTGGTGCTGCCGGTAACGAGAACCTTTGCTCCCTTGAGTCCGAGATCCATGTCCATTCCCTCCATTATTATCAATTATGCAACGCACTGATCTTCACCGCATCGCGCGGTCGATCACAGTAACAGCTGCGCGCGAACGTTGTCCGCGTTGACCTCCTCACCGGCCAGCGATCGCGTGATCTTGCCCTTCTCCATGATGTAGCAGCGCTGCGCGATCTCCAGGATGGTGTCGAGGTTCTGCTCGACGAACACGATCGTGGTCCCGAGCTCCGCCCGGAACGATTTCAGCGCCTCGCAAATATGCTGCACGATCGACGGCTGGATGCCCTCCGACGGCTCGTCGAGGATCATCAGCGCCGGATTGCCGATCAGCGCGCGGCCGATCGCAAGCTGCTGCTGTTCGCCGCCGGACATGGTGCCCGCGATCTGGCGCCGGCGCTCCTTCAGGCGCGGAAAATACTCGTAGACCAACTCGGGCAGCTTCTTGCCTTCGGGCCCGCCGATCAACTCGCCGACCTGCAAATTCTCCTCGACGCTCATTTGCGGAAAGACGTCGCGGCCCTGCGGGATGTAACCGAAGCCGGCGCGCGCTCGCGCATCGGCCTCGAGCTGCGTGACATCCTGATCCATGAAGCTGATGGTGCCGCGCCAGGTCTGCAGCAGTCCGATCAGGCACCGCATCAGGGTCGACTTGCCGACGCCGTTGCGGCCGATCACGCCGACAATCTCGCCGCGCGAGACCGACATGCTGACGCCCTGCAGGATCGGCGTCGCGCCGTAACCCGCCCAAAGCCCCGACACCTCCAGAATGCGATCAGTGGGCATGGGTCTTACCCAGATAGATTTCCGCGACCTTCTCGTCTTCCAAAATCGCCTCCAAGCTGCCGCGCGCGAAGATCTTGCCAAGATGCAGAACGGTAACGCGCTGGGCGACCTGACGCACGAACGCCATGTCGTGCTCGACGACCAGGACGGTCATGCCCTCGGCATTGAACGACTTGATCAGCTCGCCGGTCTTGAAAGTCTCTTCCGGCGACATGCCGGCGGTCGGTTCGTCCAGCAGCAGCAGCTGCGGCTGCAGCGCCAGCGCCATCCCGATCTCCAGCCATTGCTGCTGGCCGTGCGACAGCGCGCCGGCGAGCTTGCCGCTATCGTCAGCCAGATTGAGCAACGCGAGCAGCCGCTCCTCTTCAGCACGGCATTCCGCGCCCAAAATGCGTTCCTGCAGCGCGATCTGGATGTTCTGCCGCACCGGCAGCTCCTTGAACACGCTCGGCGCCTGCATCTTGATGCTCATGCCGCGTTGCACCCGCGCGTAGGGCCGCTCGGCGGTGATATCGATCGAGTCGAAGAAGATGCTGCCCGTGGTCGGCGGATAGAGCCCGACGATCAATTTGAACAGCGTGCTCTTCCCGGCCCCGTTGGGCCCGATCAGGCAGTGCACCTCGCCGGCATTGACCGTCAGGTCGACGTCGGAGACGGCGGTCAATCCACCGAAACGCTTGGAGACACCTTTCACATCGACCAGCGCCATAATTCAGGTCTCATCCGATTGCAGGCGGGCGGTATCGGCCAGCGCGGGCGCTTCGTTGCGGCGCCGACGCTTGGTCCACCAATCGACGACCAGCTTGCCGATGCCGAGCACGAAGCCCTGCGGCGCCAGCATCACGGTGGCGAGCAGCAGCACGCCCATCAGCACCAGCGCCGCCTGCTGGCTGTAGACCGTGATGGTCTGAAAGCCGAACAGCAGCAGGAACGATCCGACCAAGGTCGCAGTCAGATCGTTGCGTCCGGAGAACGCAACCCACACGATCGGCATCGCCGCCGCCGGCAGGCCGATACTGGATGGCGTGATGAACTGCCCCCACGACGTGTACAACGCGCCGCTCAACCCTGCGAGGCCGCTGCCGATCACGAAGGTCAAAAGCTGATACTTGCGGACGTCATAGCCGAGCATCTCGGCGCGCTGCGGATTTTCCCGCGTCGCCACGATCACGTTGCCGATGCTCGAGTTCACCAGCATACGCAGCGCGATGTAGACGATGACGATCAGCGCGATCATGACGTAATAGAGCGCCGAGCCCTCGATGTCGAAGTCACCGACCGTGAGCGGGTCCATCCCCTTCATGCCGTTGAAGCCGTTCAGCCGGGCCGGACCGATATGCCATTCGGGTCCCGCGGTCTGCCCGAGGAAGAAGGCAAGCACCAGCGTTGCCGACAGCGTCACGATGCCGAAGAAAATCCCGCTGATGCCGCCCCAGATCATGAAGTAGCCGAGGATCCCGGCCGCGATCATCGCGATGACCACGGAGAGAACCAGCGCGGCGATCGTGGTCGTTCCCCCGCCCATATTGATGGCGAGCACGCCATAGCCGTAGCCGGCGATGCCGAAGAAGAAAGTCTGGCCGAACGACAGCATGCCGCCGTATCCCCACATCAGGCAGAGACCGAGCGCCATGAATATCCAGATCAGGAAGTAGGCGAAATTGCCGACATCATAGGAATCGGCGAACAGCGGATAGATCAGCGCGCCCGCCAACACGGCGAGGAAACAGGACCAGAAGATCTTCCCGCGTCCGAGCGTCTGCGGGCCCTCGAGCAGCTTCAACATCAGAAATTCCCGTCTAGCGCCCACGACGAACCAGCACGCTGGATAGTCCCTCAGGCAGCACACGTATGATCAGGATGACAGCAAACAGCATGCCGATCTGGCCGATGATCTGCCCGTAGCTGGCATTCAATGCCATTCGGATCATCGCCAGGAACACCGCGGCCGGCGCAGTTCCAAGCAGGACGTTGGCGCCGCCGATCACCACGGTGACGAAGCTCTCGACCACAAAGGTCGCTCCCATGGTCGGGATCAGCGTCATGGTCGGCGCGTAGAGCGCGCCGCAGAGCCCCGCAAGCGCGGTGCCGATGCCGAAGCTGATGGAATAGATCCGCCCGGTGCGCGCGCCGAGCGCCTTGGCCATCGCCGCGTTCTGCATCGTGGCGCGCGCGATCACGCCAAAGCGCGTCTTCATGAAGATGATGTAGAGGCCCGCAAGGACCGCTACCGCACAGGCAAACAGCACCAGCCGGTAGGTCGAGAACGTGTAGCCCCCGATCGCGAAGCTTCCTTCCGGCGTGCCAATACCCCGCACCGCGGAGCCAACGATCAGCAGCATCGACTGCGTCACGATCAGACTGAGGCCCCAGGTCGCGAGCAGCGAGTCGAGCGGTCGCTTGTAGAAGCGCCGCACGACGAGGTACTCGACGATCATGCCGATGATCCCCGCGGTCAGCGCGGCCAGGATCTGCGCGATCGGAAGCGGCACGCCGAGATTCACGAGCCCCACGGTGACGTAGGCGCCGCACATGATGAACTCGCCATGCGCCATGTTGATGACGCCCATCATGCCGAACACGATGGCCAGGCCCGCCGCCGACAGGATCAGGAACGCGAAGACATCGGCGAACTGATAAAATACCGAGAAGAGTTCAGCCGACATTCCGGTCTCCCTGATCGCGGCGCCGCATCATTGCGGCGCCGGCTCGCCTCAAAGCCGCGATGCAAACACGAGCAAGATTCGTGCCCGTGCGCATCACGATTTGCTGGGAAGATGACTCGGCGTGTACTGGTCCTTGTCGTTCTTCTTGGTGAGGTCGCACCCGATCTCGCCAAGCCAGTAAGGCTGGATCGTGCCGTAGTCCTTCTCCACCGTCACCTCATGCTTGGGCCCGACCGAGATCAGGCGCATGCGGTGCGACGTATGCTGGCTCTTCGGGTCGATGCAGACCTTGCCCTCGGGAGCCTCGATGCAGGCATCACCCGTTGCGATCACCTTGCGCATGTCCTCGAGCTTGGTCGACTTGGCCTTCTCGACCAGCGCCTTGTACATGTAGAGCGCGTTGTAGGCGTTGTAGCCCATGTCGTTGATGTAAAGCTCATCGGGGAATTTTGCGTGCCAGCGCTTCTTGAAGTCGTTGGCTTCGGGGGTATCGATCTCCTCGAACCAGTTCGCGGTCGCATGCATGTTGTTGAGCGCCGGTGGCTTGAACCGCTTGTGCTCGAAGCCGAGCATGATCTTGATCGAAGAGCCCATCGGCAGGTTGAGGTTGGCCGCGGCCGCCTGCTCGAAGAACGAGTCCTGCGCCGCGCCGACATTGATCGTCAGCAGCCAGTCCGGCTTCGCCTTCTGGATGTTCTGGATTGTCTGCGCGAATTGCGACACACCGAGCGGGATGAATTCCTCGCCCACGACCTCGCCGCCGAGGTCCTTCATGATCTTGCGGTTCCACTCCGCGGAGATCTGGCCGAAGTTGTAGTCGGCTGCGATGACATAGACCTTCTTGCCGAATTTCTGGACCATCCAGGGGATCAGGGTCGAGAACTGCTGCTCCGGCACCGCGCCCATGCTGATCATGCTGGCGTCGCAGACACCACCTTCATACTGGTTCGTATAGAAGTACGGCGTGGTGGTGCGATCGACGATCGGGCGCAATGCCTCGCGCGATGCAGAGGTGATGCCGCCGATCAGCACGTCGACCTTGTCGCGATTGAGCAGCCGGCGGCCGAACTCCTGATAGCGGGCATTGTCACCTTGGGGATCAAGGTGAATCAACTCGATCTGCCGGCCGAGAATGCCGCCGCTCTTGTTGATCTCCTCGACCGCCAGCTGCGAGCCGTGCAGCTTCGGCATACCCATGAAAGCGAGATCGCCGGAGACGTCCTCCAGCAAGCCGACCTTCAGCGGCGGTTCAGCCGCTTGTGCGGCACCTATTGCCGCCGTCCCGAGCATTGCACCAAGCAAAGCCATTCCGACTATACGCCCCGAATACATCGTGATGTCCTCTGTCGTTGAAGGATGTTTGAAGTCACGCCTTGAGGTAATTCTTCAGGATCGACGCCCCCATCGTGTATTTGGGATCGACCATGTTGCCGAGCCGCATACGGCCGGCCTGGCTGAGCAGCATATAGGCGTCGATCTCGTCGAAGCCGTAATCGGCGCTCATCCAGCGCACGAGCTCGCGATAGGCGATACGCGCAGCGTCCTCGAGCGGGCGTGCGCTGCCGATCGTCATGATGAAGTCGCGCGTCTCCAGCCGCGGCCAGGCGAAGCTCCAGTTCTTGATCAGATCGATCTGCAGCGTCACCGTCGCGCGCTGCTCGAGCGCGACGCCCGAGAGCTCCGCCGTCGCCCTGCGTGGCGTGGCAGTCGCCGACATAGAGCAGCCCGCCTTCGGCATGCACCGGCAGATAGATAATCGCGCCCGGCGCGACGTCGGGCAGGTCCATGTTGCCGCCGTGATAATCGGGCTGCAGCGAGGAGATCGCCTCGATCTCTGGCGAGACGCCGATCGTGCCGATGAACGGCTCATAGGGCAGCGTGATCTTGTCGTTCCAGCGCACGCCGTTGCGGTCGACATGCAGCTTCCTGACGCGTTCCGGCAGCGGCGGATTGAGCAGCGCCGTGGATGCGGTCCCGACCAGGCCGCCAAACTCCGGAATGATGCAGGTCGTTCCGGCCGGCTGCGCGCCGCGGGTCTCGACGTCGCGGATATAGACGGCGAGGCAATCGCCCTTCCTGGCGCCCTTGACCGCGATCGGCCCACATTGCGGGTTCAGATAGGGGAAGTTCAGCTTCGCCGTAGGGCTGTCGCTTTCGCTGGTGAGCACGCCGCCGAAGGCGTCTTCGGTCTCGACAACGACCACCCCGCCCGGATCGATCGACAGGGTCGGCCTGGCATAGGGCCCATAGACGTAATGGAAGCCGCCCTGCTGCTCGATCGTCAGGCTATGGGTCGTGCCGGTTGCGCCCTTGGCAAGGGCGCGCTTGGCCATGATGGAACTTTTCAACCAGTCTTCGGTCATGCGAACGGCTCCTCAATTCAGATCGCGGGATGGCGCTTGTGCCAGTCGGTGACGCGCTGGAAGGCATCGCCTGCGCGAACGAGGCTTGCTTCGTCGAAGTGACGGCCGACGAACTGGAAGGCGACAGGCCCGCCGTTCGGCGCGAAGCCGCCGGGAAGCGTCACGGTCGGGCTGCCGGTCATGTCGAACGGACAGGTGAAGCGCAGCAGCCCGGTAATCAGCGACGGGTCCTCACCCAGCGCCGCCATCTTGGCCAATGTCGGCGCAGCGAACGCCTGGGCCGGGACGGCGATCAGATCGACCGTCTCGAACAACAGACGCACCGCGCCGCGGAATGCTTCGCGCCGCAGCACGATCTTCTGATAGTTCATGCCGGATTGCGCCCGGCCGAGATCGAGCAGGCCGGCGAGCGCTGGACCGTATTCGTCCTTGCGGGCCGGATAGGTCTCTTCATGCGCGACGGCCACTTCGATGCCGCACAGCGGGAACCAATCCTCGATCACGGCCTTCGGATCGGGGAAGGTGATGTCCTTGATCTTCGCACCCAGATCGGCGGCAACGCGCAGCCCTTCGCTGAGCACCTTGCCGGCAGCCTCGTCGGTTCCCTCGCTGGTCCAGCGCCGATCGACCCCGATCGTCACGCCGCGCAGATCGCCGGACAGGCCGGCGAGATAGTTCGGCACGGGCAGCGGCACGGAGGTGGTGTCCTTGGGATCCTGGCCCGCGATCACGGTGAGGATCGCGCCGCAATCAGCCGCGCTGCGCGCCATCGGCCCGATGTGATCGAGCGTTGCCGCGAGTTCGAACGCACCATAACGGCTCACCCGTCCCCAGGTCGGCTTCAGCCCGGTGATGCCGTTGGCGGCCGAGGGAAAGCGGATCGAGCCGCCCGTATCGGTGCCAAGCGAACCGAAGCAAAGCCCCGCGGCGGTGGCGACGCCGGAACCGCTCGACGATGCGCCCGACCACAAATCCGCATTCCACGGATTCTTCGGCGGGTCGATCTTCGGATGATGGTCGGCATAAGCGCCCTCGGTCTGCTGCAGCTTGCCGAGGATGACAGCGCCGGCATCCTTCAACCGCGCGACGACCGTGGCATCGTCGCTCGGCCGGAAGTCCCGGTGAATGGTCATGCCGTGCGCGGCCGGCGCGCCCTTGGCCCAGCACAAATCCTTGACGGCGATCGGCACGCCGTGGAGCGGTCCCTTGATCCTGCCGGACGCGATGTCCTTCTCGGCTGCAGCCGCTTCGGCCAGCGCCGCCTCACCCATCACATAGGCGTAGCTCTTGAGCTTGCCGTCGAGCTGCTCGATCCGCCCGAGCATCGCCTTGGTCACCTCGACCGGCGAGAGCTTTTTGGCCTGGATTTGCTGCCCGATCTCAATGAGCCCGAGATAGTGAAGATCCGTCGTCGGCATCGTTTCTCATCCCCGCACTTGACATGACGCAAGCGCAGGCACTGCCCATCACCGCGCATGCGCCTCCGGCTTGGCGGCACGGACGTGTCGCCAATTTGTTTAGCGGCAAAAGCAAAAAGCCACCCGCCCCTCCGAAACGAAGGTGACGAATGGCCCAAATGCCGCGGCTATGAACTATCGCATGGGTCCGGAGTCGAACGGAGCACTCTGCGCGGCGATCGGGACGTCATCGGCCAAATCGACGCACGCAAGGTTCGACAGGAAACCCTGTAGGAGAAAATTCTAAGGAGGTGTGCAGCGCGTTGTCAACGAGGCTGGCTGCACAAATTTCGCGAGGTGCATGCGCAGCAAATCGGCATGACCTCTTGCACCGACCTCTGCGAAGATGATTTCCTTGATGCGTTGCGCCGCCGAAAGTACTCAATGGCCAAGCCCTCCATTCCAGTTGGCATCATCTGCTCGCAGCACGGGCCCTATCAGGCCATGGGACGCGAGATCCTGAAGAGCGCCATGATGGCGGTCGACGAAATCAACAATCAGGACGAATTCGACTTCGCGATATCTGCGCATGTCCGCGATCCCCGCGGAATCATTTCGGAGTACCACACGGTCTGCGACGACCTCATTCGCAACGTCGGCGTTGAGCACATCATCGGCTGCTACACCTCAGCCTCGCGCAAGCAGGTGCTGCCGATCGTCGAGCGTACCGACCGCCTGCTCTGGTATCCGGCGCGCTACGAGGGGTTCGAATGCTCCGACAACGTCATCTATGTCGGCGCCTCACCCAATCACAACGTGCTGCCACTGGTGCGTTACGTGCTCGATAATCTGTCGCGCGAGATCTTCTGTGTCGGCTCCAACTACGTCTGGACCTGGGAAACCAATCGCGTCACCCGCGAGCTGGTGACGGCGGCCAAAGGACGCATTCTCGCCGAACGCCTGCTCGAACTCGGTGAGAGCGCGGTCACGCACATCGTGGACGAGATCGTGCGGCGCCGGCCGCCGGTCGTCTTCAACACCTTGGTCGGCAGTTCGAGTTATGACTTCATCCGCGCCTTTCATGCGGCGACTGCCGCGGCCGGCCTCGACATCCCGATGCTGAGCTGCAGCCTGTGCGAGCCCGAGCTCAAGATCGCGGGTCCCGCATCGGCCGGATGCATCACCTCGTCGGCCTATTTCGAAAGCATTCGCCTGCCCGAGAACCGGGCCTTCGTGGCGCGCTGGAAGGCGCGCTACGGCGAGCACAGCAGCCCGTCCGTCGACGGGCAATCCGCCTATGTCGCGGTCTATCTGCTGGCCCGCGCGCTGCAGCGCGCCGGCACATCCGATATCGGCGAGGTGCGGCGCGCCGCCGCCGGCCATCGCTACAATTCGCCGCAAGGTCCGGTCTGGATCGACGGCAGCAACAACCACTGCGTCCTGACGCCGCGGCTGGCCGTCTCGAACGCCGAAGGACAGTTTGACATCTTCTGGGAAGCTGAAGCGCCGGTTAGACCGGATCCTTATCTGACGCAGCTCGACATCGCCGCCAGCCCGGCAAGGGATGGAACGTTGCCGAATGCGCCGCATTTGCGGGTCGTGAAATGAGCAAACCGTCGTCATTTTCGCTGCGCGGGCGCAAGGCGCTCGTCGCCATCAAGGATGAGCGCGATGCCTCGATCGTCAGGCGCCAGTTCGAGCGCCTCGGAATCGAGATCGTCACATGGGAGCCCGGCGCCAATATCGACTGCCGCCCAGACGTGACGCTGATCGATGACGAGTTCCTGCCGCTCACCTCGCCGGCACAGCGGGCGTCGCTTGGACGAAGCCCGGTCATCGCCCTGCTCGGCACCGAGACGCCGAGCCGCCTGAAGCTCGTGCTCGACCTCGATCCGGCGTCATTCCTGGTGAAGCCGCTGCGCTCGGCCGGCATCTATGCCGCGCTCGTCCTGGCCTTCGAGCGAAGCGAGCGCACCAGCGAGCTGAAGCAGCAGGTGCTCAAGCTGGAGCAGCGGCTGCGATCCCGCCGCGTCGTGCTTGCCGCGGTCCTTCAGGTCATGCACACCCATGCACTGGCCGAGCCGGCTGCGTTTGCGCTGATCCGCCGCGCCGCCATGGAGCAGCGCAAGACGATCGAGGAACTCTCGGCGGAGATCACCGCAAAGGGCTCCCTGCCCCGGGCAACCGGATAGCTCCTGCGACTATTTCTTCAGTTCCGCGTAGAGCTGCATCACCCGTTGCGGCAACGCCTCGATGCGCGGCACGCGGAGCGCATAGCGCTCGCCGAAAATCCGATCGAGCTGGGGAAACCTGTGCTCACCGATGCCAAAGGCAAAGATATCGGTGCCGCGCCGCCGCAGCTGCTGGGCGGCCCGGCGCGCGTCCTCGACGAGATATTGCGCATCCGGCACGTCGACGTCGGACGGCTCGCCGTCGGTCAGAACCAGCAGCACCTTCCGGAACGCCCGTCGTTCCGCGAGGTAGCCGCCGGCATGGCGCAATGCTGCACCCAGCCGGGTGGAATGGCTGCTGCCCAGGCCCGCAAGACGTGCGCGAACCACGGCGTCCATCGGCTCCGCAAAGCCCTTGATGCGCAGGTAGCGCACGCGCTCGCGGCCGTCGGAGCTGAAGCCGTGCACCGCGATCGAATCGTTGGCGGCCTCGACCGCCGCCGCCATGATCGCGGCCGCCTTGCGTTCGACGTCGAGGACCGTCCGGCCGCGGCGGTCACGGTCGGCGGTCGATTGCGACAGATCCAGCAGCAGCAGGATGGCGAGATCGCGCGGTCCCGGCGCATCGCGCTGGTAGACCCTGGGCTCGCTGATGTTGCCGGTGCGCCGCTCGATCGTCAGGGCGATCGCCGCGTCAATGTCGAGCGCGTCGCCGTCGCGCTGGCCCTTGTATCTGATCCGGCGGCCGATCGACGCGTCGCGTGTCAACTCCGTGATCCAGCGCATCGCCTCGGCGTCCGTCGAGGAATCGAAGGGCTGCGCGGAAACGGCGGCATCAGCTTCCAGAATCGTGGTCCAGTCCGGCCGCTCGGTACGCGCCGCGTAGTCCCATTCCGGATAGGTCGCGACTGGAAACCCGTCCAGCAGCGTGACCGCGGCGGCCTTCGCGCGCAGCGTCTCATCCGGCTTGGCGTCGTCGTCGGCCGATTGGCCACCCGCATCGTCGCGTCGCTCGATCCGTACGGAATCGACGGCAAGCTCGATCGTCTCGGCCGGACTGTCCGGCTGGTCGCCGAAATCCCACAGCGCCAGATTATCGTCGCGATAGGCGGGTTCGACGACGTAGCTCTTGGCGTTGAACTGCAGCCGCATCTGCCCGATGTCGTTGCCGAGCAAGCCACCGATCTCGCGGCTGATGGCGGGATCGGTCCAGCGGCCGGCGGCGGCGGCAAACAGCTGACGTCCCTTGGTCACCCAGGCATCCGGATCCTGATAATCGGGATCGACCAGCGCCCGCGCCAGCCGCATCATCAGTCCGGCTGCGGTTGCCTGGCCGGCTGGCGTCGCGCTGTGAAATGGCAGCCACAGCCGGCGCAGCCCGGGCATCTCGCGAAGCGCCAGCGTCTCGACCCGGGCATCCTCGATCAGCGAGACCAGCGCGATCTGCAGCGCCTTCAGTCGCCCCACCGGAAAGCGGGCGGTGGAGTGCACCAGATGCGCGCCGGCATGCGCGACCGCCGCGAGATAGACGGCCTTCGCTGCCTCGCCTTCGAAGCCGGGAAAGGTCTGCGGAAGACCGACGAGGCCGGCGGCAAGTGAGGTCCGCCGCGGCACCGGCGTCGGTGCAACGGCAAGCTTGCGGAAACGCGGCTTCCTGTTCCACAACGCAATCGTGGTTGCAGCGAGGCGCTTCTCCAGTCGCGCGAAATCATCCCCGCTCCGGCCGGCCGCGAACAGCTGCGCCGAAAGCTGATCGTCGAGCGCGAAATAGGCGCGGCGGCGCGATGCGCGACCGCCACTGGCGCGCAAGCCCGCGGAGACCCACGCCGCAAACTCCTCGCCGCCGGCATGCGCCAGAAACTGCCCCAGCCGGCCGATCGCGAGGCCCGCCGACTCCGGACCGCTAGCTGCGAGTTGGTCGAGCGCGGCAAGAACCGCGGCGAGTTCTCCTGCACCTGCAAGCCGCGGCAGCACCTTGGACAATTCGCTCAGCAGCGCATGGGCGACGCGGCTTCCGGCGCTGCAGCCGATGTCTCTGACCGCACGGCCGATCGCGATCAGATCATCGGGCGATCGCTGCGCCGGCCATTGCTCCGATAGACGCAGAAAGCCCTGCACCACGGCTTGACCGAGATTGGCCTCGAACAGGGCGTGCACGGCCTCGTCCCAGACCGCCAGATCATCGAACCAACCAGTTCGCTGCAGGGCAGCCCGCGCCGCCTGCACGGCCGCAGCTACATCGTCATGGCCGCGCAAGAGGGCCGCAAGCCGACGTCCGGACCGGAAGCTATCGAGCGAACTGATTTGCGCGACCGCCACCTGCAATCTTCCACTTACCCACAGGCCGAGATCACGTCGCGCAACGTGTTCCTGGTATCCGCATCATCGGTCAAGGGAACGACGATCGTAGTCTCGCAGGCCTTTTCGAGGCTGATGCCGCATCCGATCAGGCGGCCGGCATTGACCAGCATCCGGGTCGAGGCGCCTTCGTCGAGCCCCTGACCCTTCAGGTTGCGGCTGTGCTGGGCGATCTTCACCAGGAGATCAGCGAGGTTCGGCTCGATACCGGCTTCGCGCGACACCACCTCGGTCTCGGCTGGCCGGTCCGGATAGCCGAAATCCAGCGCCGCGAAGCGCTGCTTGGTGGATTCCTTGAGGTCCTTGATCGCGCTCTGGTAGCCCGGATTGTAGGAGATCACGAGTTGGAAGTCGGAATGGGCGTGGATCAATTCACCACGCTTTTCCAGCGGCAGCACACGACGATCGTCGGTCAAGGGATGGATCACGACCGTCGTGTCCTGGCGCGCCTCGACGATCTCGTCGAGGTAACAGATCGCGCCAAGACGCACGGCGGTCGTGAGCGGCCCATCGCTCCACACCGTGCCCTCCGCATCGAGCAACCAGCGCCCGACCAGATCCGCCGCCGTCATGTCCTCGTGGCAGGCGACCGTGATCAGCGGGCGGCCGAGCCGCCACGCCATATATTCGATGAAGCGGGTCTTGCCGCAGCCGGTGGGGCCTTTCAGCATCACCGGCATGCGGTTGGCATAGGCTGCACCGAACAGTTCGACCTCATCCTTGAGCGGCCGGTAATACGGTTCTTCCCGGATGCGGTACTGGTCAAGCAGCAAAGCGGGATTGGACAAGCTCACGCCTCCCATGATCGCGCAGGCAGCCGTTCGCAACCGGTCGATATCACGATGCGAGCAGCTCCTTGAGCTTGCTGTCGATGAAGTCGACATCGACCGGATTGGTCCCCGGCCCGCCGGCAAAGTGGCCCCAGATCGACGGTACCGCCACGAACTTGGCGTTCGGCATGTTCTCGACCTCGAACTTGCTGTCCTCCGGCGGGAAATAGAGATCGGTCTGACCCGGCATGACATAGGCCTTGGCCTTGATCGCCCGCAGCGCGGCCTTGAAGTCGCCGTTATAGATTTCGTTGTCGCTGATGTCGCCGTGCTGCCAGGTCCACAGCATGGTTAGCAGGTTGTTGGGATCCTTCGGCAGGAAGAAGCCCTCCCAGAACGCCACCAGGAAATCCTCCAGCGACGAATAGCCCAGCGTCTTGATGTCGAGTTGCTCGCGATAGAAGGCCTGCGAAAAGCCCCAGCCGGCATAGACACGCGCGGCAGCACGCAGGCCGCGGGCCGGCTTGTCGGTGTACCAGCCTTCCTTCCACGCAGCATCCGCCGTGAGTGCCGCCTTGACGCCTTCGAGGAACACGAAGTTGTGGCGCGAGCATTTGGCCGAGCCGCAGAACGGCGCCAAGAGGTCCATCATGTCCGGATAGAGCGCGCCCCAATGGAACGTCTGCAACGCGCCCATCGACCAGCCGACGACGAGACGGATGTGCTTGATGCCGAATTTCTCGGTCACCAGCCGGTGCTGGGCGCGCACATTGTCATAGGCCGTCACCTGCGGGAAACGCGGTCCATTATACGGTTCCGGCGTGTTGCTCGGCGACGACGACAGCCCATTGCCGAGCATGTTCGGAATGATGATGAAGTACTTTGCCGGATCGAGCGCCCTGCCCGGTCCGATCAGCCATTCATTGTCGTAGTGCTGGCCGGAGTACCAGGTCGGATAGACGATGACGTTGTCCTTGGCCGCGCTGAGCTGGCCATAGGTCTTGTACGCGAGCTTGCAATCGCGAATGGTCGCGCCGCGCTGCAAGGTCAAATTGCCGAGATCATGGATCTGATAGTCGACGCTCATTGATATACCCTTCTTGCTTGATCGAGCTGATCGCTTACGCCGGACGCGCCACCTTTTCCGTGGAAGACTCCACCCGTGCAATCGCCCCGTACACGATGCCTGCGACCACCGCGGCGGAGATCGCAGTGGACAGTCCCGGCATCAGGTTTTCAACCGCAAAGGCACACAGCGACCCGATGCCCCAGGCGATGAACGGCTTCGCACGCCAGTCGACGTCCGCGCGCACCTCGGCCCGCAGCAGGTACTGATCGACCAGGATGATCGCGCCGATCGGCGGCACCAGGATGCCGAGCAGCGACAGCCACTGGATGAAGAACGCCCAGACATTGCCTGCAGCAACCAGGATGCCAAGCGCTCCGAGCACCACCGCCATGAGCCGCATATTGGTCCCGAGGATGCGCGACCAGCCGGTGGCTGCGTTGTACAGGCAATGCGAGCAGACCGAGCCGAGATTGGCATAGAGGAAGATGAACGCGAGGATGCTCAGCCAGGTCAGCTGCTTGCCGTTCATATAGCCGAACATGTTGTCGACACCGAACGGGTTGGCGTTCGGTACGGCGAGCGCCGCCGTCATCACGCCGCCGACCAGCATTGCCACCAGATTGGCGAACGGAAACGCGCTGAACGTGGCGAACAGCGAGGACCGCGTGCTCGGCGCCCAGCGATTGAAGTCCGCCGTCACCGTGCCTGCGTCGATGAACAGCGCGAGCACCACCGTAAGCCCGACGCCCATCGACATGCTGGCAACGCCATTATTCCCGATATAGCCGAAGATCGCCGCCGACGTCGTGGTCGAGGCGGCATCGGCCGCGACCCAGAGGCCGAGCACGACAAACAGCGGCACTGACGCCAGCCCGATCCAGTGCAATCCCTTCACGCCGACGAAGGTAATCCCGATATAGAGCACACCCGCGACGATGGTCATCGCCACATAGTTGAGGCCGTAAGTCGAGGAGATCAATGCGCCGGTGATGCCGGTCTGCACCGCATACCAGCCGAGCAGCAGCGTCGACAACAGGCCCGACGCCAGCACATAGCCCTTCTTTCCGAACACGATGCTCGCGATCAGCGCGAAGTTCATGCCTCGACTCGTGCCGATCAGGCCGAGCGCGCCGACATAGGCGAACATGATCAGATTGCCGATGATCATCGCCACCAGCGCATTCTTGAATCCCATACCCAGCACCAGCAGCGATCCGGTCATCGCGCCGGTGATGATCATCGGAAAGCCCAGCCATACCATCGTGACCGAGAAGGCGCTGCGCCGGGCGCTCATCGGCACCGGCTCGTGCTCGAATTCATGGCCGAGAAGATCGTCGATCTGCCCTTCGGTCTGCTGAACCAGCCCGCTATTCGATTGGCCGCTCATGATGTCCCCCTGTTTCCTTCGCGAGGAAGTGTCCGCCGTTGCATCGAACCACGCCGGCGCGAAACATCGCGCCGGCGCCGATCATCGATGTCACTCAACGATGTGCGACTTTCTGGTTCGGAATGCCCTCGATCGGGCATTCGTCGGTTCCGACGGTCGGACGGGTCATGGCCTCGACCATTTCCCGTGTCCCCTCGGGGTCGGTGATCCAGTTCTTGTAGAAGGTGTAGGGGCAGACCGCGTGGCCGCGATCGCCGTCACCGGAGTTGATCAGGCCGGTATAGCCGCGGTGCATCAGCTTGAAGAGATGATTCTGCGACTGCATGTTGCGGCGGGCGTCGCGGATGAGCGACACCGAAAGCTGCGCGTACTGGATGCCGTTCTCCTCGGTGCCGCACTCGCCGAGCGTCCTTCCGTCGAAGCCGATGAGCGCGGAATGGCCGAAATAGGAATAGACGCCGTCAAAGCCGGAGGCGTTGGCAACCGCGACGTAGCAATTATTGGCCCAGGCCATCGACTTCGAGATCTGGATCTGCTGCTCCTTGGCCGGATACATGTAGCCCTGACAGCGAACGATCAGTTCGGCGCCGCGCATCGCGCAGTCACGCCAGATCTCCGGATAGTTGCCGTCGTCGCAGATGATCAGGCTGATCTTCAGCCCCTTGGGCCCGTCCGAGACGTAGGTGCAATCGCCGGGATACCAGCCCTCGATCGGCACCCACGGCATGATCTTGCGGTACTTCTGGACGATCTCGCCCTTGTCGTTCATCAGGATCAGCGTGTTGTACGGCGCCTTGTTGGGATGCTCCTCGTGGCGCTCGCCGGTCAGCGAGAACACGCCCCAGACCTTGGCCTTGCGGCAGGCGTCGGCGAAGATGCGGGTCTCCTCGCCCGGCACCGACGACGCGGTCTCGTACATCTCCTTGGAGTCGTACATGATGCCGTGGGTCGAGTATTCCGGGAAGATCACGAGGTCCATGCCCGGCAGGCCAAGCTTCATGCCCTCGACCATCTTGGCGATGTTGCGCGCGTTATCCAGCACCTCGGCCTTGGTGTGCAGGCGCGGCATCTTGTAGTTCACCACGGCAACGCCGACCGTGTCCTTGCTGCTCGATATGTCTCCATGCAACATGTCTCGACTCCCTTTCCTGAACGATAAGTCCCGCTACACGGCCATGTGCAGCTGGATGAGATCATCGGTGAGCTCACCGATCGCGCCCTTGGCGACGACGCGTCCCTTTTCGAGCAGCGCGAAGCGGTGAGATGCGCGCCGCGCGAACGCGACATTCTGTTCGACCAGCACGACCGTGATGCCGCGCTCGCGATTGAGACTGACGATCACGTTCTCGATCTGCTCGACGATGTTTGGCTGGATGCCCTCGGTCGGCTCGTCCAGCAAGATGACCTTGGGCTTGGCCAGCAGCGCACGCGCGATCGCAAGCTGCTGCTGCTGGCCGCCGGAGAGATTGCCGCCATAGCGATTGAGAAAATCCTTGAGGACCGGAAACAGCTCGAGCACCCATTCCTCGATGCCGTTGGCCGATTTCGCCGCGAAGGTTCCGAGCGTCAGGTTCTCCCGCACGGTGAAGCGCGGCAGAATCCCGCGGCCCTGTGGTACGTAGGCAATACCGGCCTTGGCGCGCTGATAGGTCCGCAGCGGCGAGATGTCGGCGCCGTCGAGCGACAGCCGTCCGGTGCACCGGTCCATCAGGCCGAGGATGCTGCGCATCAGCGTGGTCTTGCCGACGCCGTTGCGGCCGAGCACCGAGAGGAATTCGCCATTGCCAACCATCAGGTTGATGCCCTGCAGGGCGCGGCTGTTGCCGTAGAAGGCGTCGACGTCGGTCAGCTCAAGCATGGCTGATGCCTCCCGATCCGAGATAGGCGCGGCGCACTTCCGGATGCGCTTCCACTTCCGCCGCGGTGCCCTCGGCCAGCATCTGGCCCATATGCATCACGGAGATGATGTCGCCGATCGCCTTGACGAAGCCCATGTCGTGCTCGACCACGATCAGCGTGTGCTTGCCCTTCAGCCGTGCGAACAGTTCGGCGGTCTTGCGGGTTTCCTGCGCCGTCATGCCCGCGGTGGGCTCGTCCATCAGGATCAGCTCGGCGTCTTGGGCGACCAGCATGCCGATCTCCAGCCACTGGGTCTGACCGTGCGACAGATAGGCGGCCGGCCGGTCGAGCTGCTCGGTGAGCCCGACCAGCTCGGCCAGACGCTCGACATGCTCGCGTCCTGAATTGCCGATATTCCAGCGCAAATTGCCAAGCACGGAGGTGCGACGCGCTCGCGCCACTTCAAGGTTCTCGCTGACCGTGAGCTCGCGGAACACGCTCGGCACCTGGAATTTGCGGCCGACGCCGGCGCGGGCGATTTCGTATTCCTCAAGATCCTGCAGCGCGGTGCCATCGAAGCTCACCGTGCCGGCGCTCGGCTTGACCTTGCCGCAGATGATGTCCAGCGCCGTGGTCTTGCCGGCCCCGTTCGGCCCGATCAAGCAGCGCAGCTCGCCCTTGCGCACGCTCATATTGAGACTGTTGAGCGCCTTGAAGCCGTTGAAGCTGACCGAGACGTCGCGTAGATCGAGATGGGAGCTCATGTGCTGCCCTCCGTCTGGCCGACGCCTTGCGCCACGCCGCCCGCGGCAGCGTGCCGCCGCAGCGCGATCCAGCGCAGCACGACCTGCGCAAGGCCGGCGAGCCCCTTCGGCAGGAACAGCACCACGAGCACGAACAGCGCGCCCATCACCAGCGTCCAGGTCTCCAGGAATGCTGCGGACTCCGACAGCGCGCCCTGCATGCCCGCCACCAGCACCGCGCCAAGGAGCGCACCGACCAGGCTCTGCCGGCCGCCGACCGCGCACCACACCACCACCGAAAGCGAGAGCTGCACGCCGAGGAAAGTCGGCGAGGCAAACTCCATCACCACCGTGTAGAGCATGCCGGCAAGGCCCGCGATCGCCGCCGACAGCGCGAACACGAAGATCTGGTAAAGCGCGACGTCGTAGCCGAAGTAGCGCACCCGGCTCTCATGGTCGCGGATCGCCTGCACGATCAGGCCGGCCTTGGTTCTTGTGAAGGCAAAGGCGACAAGCAGGCTGAGCAGGACACAACTGGCCACGAGATAGTAGGTTGCGCGGCCATAAGCATCGAACGCGACGCCGAAGATCTCGAGCTGGGCGAGATCGGTGATGCCGTTGAAGCCGCCGGTGTAGCTCTGCTGGTCGATGATCACGAGATTGATCACCACCATGGTGGCGAGCGTGATGATCGAGACATAGACGCCGGTGACGCGCCCCCGGAACATGAACCAGCCGAGCGCCGCCGCAACCAGCGCCGGCACGATCAGGCCCGCGGCGATCGCGAAGGTCAGCGACCGGAAGGGCTCCCAGAACCACGGCAAATGCTGGACATTGTTCCAGACCATGAAGTCCGGCAGTCCACTCGCTCCCGTATGCACCGGCACGGTCTTGAGCTTGAGCGCCATCGCCATGGCGTAGGAGCCGAGCCCGAAGCTCATCGCCTGGCCGAGGTTCAGGATGCCGCCGAATCCCCAGGACAGCCCGAGCGACACCGTGAGAATCCCCAGCACCAGATAACGCGCGACCTTGTTGAGCAGGAAGTCGTTGTTGAGCAGCACCGGCAGCGCGAACACCACGGCGCAGACGATCAGCAGAGGCGCAAGCTGTGCGATCAGGCGCTGCAATCCGCTGGAGTTGGGAACATGCGACGGCATAGATGAGCGATCTGTCTCAGGCCCGCACGCGTGCGGTGAAAAGCCCCTCGGGGCGGAAACGGATGAGCACGACGATGGCGAGCAGCACGATCGCCTTGGCCACCGTGTCGTTCTGCAGGAAGGCAATGCCGCCGGAGAGCTCGCCGAGGATGAAGGCGCTCGCCACGGTGCCGGCGAGGCTCTGCACGCCGCCGAGCACCACCACCATGAAGGCATCGACCACATAGCCGGTGCCCATATCGGGCGACACGCTCTTCAGCGGCGACACCAGCGCGCCGGCCAGGCCCGCCAGTCCGGCGCCATAGGCGAAAGTCAGCGCATAGACCCGTTTGGCGTTGATGCCGAACGAGGCAGCGACGGAACGGTCCTGGATGATCGCGCGTAGCTTCATTCCGACCGTGGTGCGATTCATCAGCAACCAGGTCGCCACGAACAGTGCGATCGACACCACGAACAGGAACACCCGATAGGACGATACCGAGATGCCAAACACGTCCATGCTGTCGGACAGCGCCGGCGGCAGTTGCACGTAGCGCAGTTCGCTGCCAACCATCAGCCGCACCGCCTGCTGCAGCATGATGCCGACGCCCCAGGTCGCAAGGATCGTATCCAGCGGCCGGTTGTTGAGCAGGCTCAGGACATAGCGCTCGATGACCCAGCCGAACACGGCGACCACGAAGAAGATCGGCACCAGGCTCGCGAGCAGGCCGAGCCCGAGATAGGTATGGAACACCCAGGCCGCGTAAGCGCCCAGCATCACGAACTCGCCATGGGCGAGATTGATGATGCCCATCGAGCCGTAGATGATCGACAGGCCTAGCGCGACCAGCAGCAGGATCGATCCGATGCTGAGGCCGGTGACGATTTGTTCGATGAATTGGTCCACGTCGGGATCCGCTTTCGATGTTCGCGTTGTGCGCCCTGCCCCTCGCGCCCGTTCGTGCGAGAGACAGCATTCGTTTCGGGACGCTGGCCGCCGGCGCCGCACGCCGACGGCCTTCGTCAGCCCCCGTCGTCAGCTCTTCTCGACCAGGCCCTTCTCGGTGCATGACTGTCCGGGATAGGCCGCGTAAGGCACCGGCTTCAGCCACTCCTTGGCCTCGACCAGAATCTCGAACTGTCCGTTCGACTTCGCCTGCGCGATCTTGGGCCACAACCAGGTGTGCAGGTTCTCCGGCTCGATCCGGACCTTGCCCTGCGGTGCAATCACTTCCTGGCCCTTGACCGCGTCGCGTATGTTCGGGGGCGTGAGATCGCTGGTCGCGAGCTTCTCAACCGCCTGCTTGAACAGGTAGGTCTGGAAGTAGCAGGCCTCCGACACGAAATGCGTCACCTTGTCGGCGCCCCAACGCTTCTTGTAGGCCTCGACGAACTTCTCGTTCTCCGGCGACTTGTGCACCATGAAGTAAGGCGCCGAGGTGAAATGACCGGCGGCCGCCTCGCCGCCCATCGCAGCGACTTCGTTCTCGGAGGTCGTAAGACTCGCCATCGGCATCTTCTCGGGATCGAGGCCGGCCGCCTTGTACTGACGATGCAGCGCGACCACGGAATCGCCGACCACGGTGGAAAAGATCACGTTCGGCTGCGTCGAGCGGATCTTGTTGATGACGGAAGAGAATTCGGAATGGCCGAGCGGCACATATTCTTCCGCCACGACCTCGCCGCCGAGTTTCTCAAGCAGCTTCTTGCAGTAGTTGTTCTCTTCCTTCGGATAGATGTAGTTGGAGCCGATCAGATAGAACTTCTTGCCGAACTTCTTGACCAGCCAGGGCACGAACTCGTCCTGCTGCTGGTTCGGCACCGCGCCAGTGTAGATGACGTTCTTCGAGCACTCGCGGCCTTCATAGAGCGTCGGATACCAATAGAGATTGTTCTGCCGCTCGAACACCGGCAGCACCGCCTTGCGGCTCGCCGAGGTGTAGGAGCCGAACACGCTGACGCATTTGTCGCCGACGACGAGCTTGCGAGCCTTCTCCGAGAAGGTCGCCGGATCGGACGCGGGGTCCTCGACGATCGGCACGATCTTGCTGCCCTTGATGCCGCCTGCGGCGTTGATCTCCTCGATGGCGAGCAGAGTCGCCTTGTTGAGCGATTCCTCGATGATTGCGGTCGTTCCCGTCAGCGAGAACAGCACGCCGACCTTGATCTCGCCGCCGGCGGCAAAAGCGAGGTCGGCGTTCTTGATCCAGATGTGCGGCAGTCCGGCGCCGGCAAACGCGCCAAGCGCCGCGGTATTCCTCAGCAAAGTCCGCCGTGAAATGCTCATCCCTCGCTCCCTTCAGGACTGAAAAAACAAAAAGCCCTCCCGATGCGCGCTTACGCGAGCATTGGGAGGGCTTTGTTGCCGGTTGTGTCGAAGGCGGCGCTGTCGCCGCCGGCCCCGCTATTGGGGCTTACTGTTGATGATCGTAGCCAAGCAGTTCGAACGAGTCAACAATCGCCGCGGCGACTGCACTTGCCGACACGCGACGATCCATCGCCTGTCGTCTGATGAAGCCATAGGCTTCGGTTTCCGGCATCTGCCGCGTCGCCATCAGGATCGCCTTGGCGCGCTCCACCGTGCGCATCGAGCGCAGATTGTCATCGAGCTTCTCGATCTTGCTGCGAAGCCGCCGTTCATAACCAAATTGACTACGCGCCAGCACGAGGCTCGACAACACGGCATTTTGCGTGAACGGCCGCGGCAGCACGGCGTTCGGCGTCGCATGACATAGCGCATCGGCGTGAACGGTTTCCGTCGCCGGCAGGATCACAACCAGCGCCGAGCGCGCGTCGCCGGGAATCCACGGCAGGCGCCGCGCCAGGTCAGGAGAATATTCGCAGTACACCACGTCGGCATCGGCCGGCACGCTCTCGGGCATCGGCCAGACCTGCCGCACCCGCATCCGGAACCGCTGCAACTCGCGCAGCAACATGCCGACCTGATCGTCGACCGGCGCGACCACCACCGCCGACAAATCGGCAAGTTCCTGAACCATGGTCTTGCGTCCGCCGACGTCTCGGCTCAGCGACGGCTTACGCGACATTTCGTTCATTGGACGCTTCCTGTTTGCGTTGCACGACCATATCCGATCAGGAACGGATCCGCATGCACCGGCTCCTTCGACTGGCTGACGACATCGAACTGTCCCTGGCGGTTGGCGCGCCCGATGCGGGTCCAGAGGTCGGTATGACCCGACATCGGGTTGACGGTGACTGCACCTTGCGGTGCATCAAAGCTGGTGCCGAACACCATCGAGCGGAGCACTTCGGTGTCGAGTGAATTGACCTGCTCGAGCGCCTTGGCGAACAGATGCAGCTGGAAGTACGACGCCTCGGCGCACATATTGGTCGAGATATCGGCGCCGAACCGCTTCTTGAAGCGCTGCACAAACGCATTGTTGGCGCTGCCCTCGACGCCCTGGAAGTACGATGCCGCCGTGACGTGTCCCTCGCCGACGTCGAAGCCCATGGCGGCGATTTCCGCTTCCGTCGTGGTCAAGCTGGCGATCGGCACCTGCTTTGGATCGAGCCCGACATTGGCATAAGCCTGATAGAGGAACACCGTGCCCTCCCCGACGACGGTCGAGAAGATCACGTCGGGCCTGACACGCTTGATATCCTGGATGATCGGCACAAAATCCTGCCAGCGCGCATAGACATTGACATAGCGCTCGCCAACGACCGAGCCGCCATTGCTCTTGAGCAGCTCCCGCATCACCCGGTTGGACTCGCGCGGATAGATGTAGTCCGACCCCACGAAATAGAACCGCGTTCCGAACGTATCCATCAAATAGCGGCACAGCGCGAGGCTGTTCTGGTTCGGCGAGGCGCCGGTGTAGATGACGTTGGGCGACGCCTCGAACCCTTCGTAAAGCGTCGGATACCAGAGCAGACCGTTCAGCCGCTCGACCACCGGCAGCACCGCCTTGCGGCTCGACGAGGTGTAGCAGCCGAAGATCGTGCTGACCTGATCCTCGATCATCAGCCGCTTGGCGTAATGGCCATAGGCGGCCGAGTCCGATCCGGGGTCATAGGCAACGGGAACCAGCTCGCGGCCGCACACGCCGCCCGCTTCATTCACCTCTTCGATCGCGAGTTGCGTGCCCTGATACTGGGTCTCCTCGATGACCGACATGAAGCCGGTTCGCGAGAACAGCACTCCTATCCGCCACGGAGCGGATGTCGTTTGGGTAAGGTTCGACATGATCAGGCCCTCGACAGAATTGGAGGGACGAGAGGGATTATTGTTCTTGTTGCTCTCGAACAGCATTGCCGGCTGCGGAAGATTGCATGCCATCTGCCGCGAGACAAGGACCCTGGCCGCTCATCCTGTCAGCGAAGCTGACGCGAAAGCAGGCAGACTTGTGTCACCCGCGACGGATCACAGGCGCAGCGCTCCACGGACCACCTATCTCCGGTAGCTGCACCGCCGATTTCCCGTATCAAGGCATGTCCGGCCGGTCACCGCGCGTCCATCAACCGGAAGGTTGAGAGAGCTGCGACGAGATTGCTCGTTAACCTGCATCCCGATCGGGAGATGCCGCTGAACCACGAACAACTCCCGATCAGGGGGATCCCATCAGCGCAGGCTGGGCAGATCGAGCCCGTTGGCGCTTGCGCATTCGATCGCCGTGTCATAGCCGGCGTCGGCGTGGCGCATGACGCCTGTCGCCGGGTCGTTCCATAGCACACGCTCGAGCCGGCGCGCCGCCTCCGGCGTGCCGTCAGCGACGATCACCATGCCGGCGTGCTGCGAATAGCCGATGCCGACGCCGCCGCCGTGATGCAGCGACACCCAGGTGGCGCCGCTCGCGCAGTTGAGCAGTGCATTGAGTAGCGGCCAGTCGGACACCGCGTCGGAGCCGTCGCGCATCGCCTCGGTCTCGCGGTTCGGACTCGCCACCGAGCCGCTGTCGAGATGATCGCGGCCGATCACGATCGGCGGCCTTGAGCTCGCCGCGCGCCACCATCTCGTTGAAGGCCAGGCCAAGCCGATGGCGGTCGCCGAGCCCGACCCAGCAAATCCGTGCCGGCAGTCCCTGAAACTTGATGCGCGCCTTGGCCATGTCGAGCCAGTTGTGCAGGTGGCTGTCGTTGGGCATCAGCTCCTTGACCTTGGCATCGGTCTTGAAGATGTCCTCGGGATCGCCCGACAGCGCGGCCCAGCGGAACGGTCCGACGCCGCGGCAGAACAGCGGGCGGATATAGGCCGGAACGAATCCCGGAAAATCGAACGCCTGCTTCAGGCCCATGTCCTTGGCCATCTGACGGATGTTGTTGCCGTAATCGAGCGTCGGGATTCCCTGCGCGTGGAAATCCAGCATGGCCTGGACGTGATCGACCATCGAGGTCTTGGCCGCCGTCTCAACAGCCTTCGGGTCGGCCGCGCGTTTGGCTTCCCAATCGGCGAGTGTCCATCCCTTCGGCAAATAGCCGTTGATCGGATCATGTGCGCTGGTCTGGTCGGTGACGATGTCCGGGCGCACGCCGCGGCGCACCAGCTCCGGAAAGATCTCGGCCGCGTTGCCGAGCAGGCCGACCGACACCGGCTTCTGGCTTTTGACCGCTTCAGCAATGATCGCCAGCGCGTCATCGAGCGTCGTCGCCTGGCGGTCAAGATAGCCCGTGCGCAGCCGCATCTCGATGCGGCTCGGCTGACATTCGACCGCGAGCATCGAGGCGCCGGCCATCGTCGCGGCCAGCGGCTGCGCACCGCCCATGCCGCCGAGACCCGCCGTCAGGATCCATTTGCCGCCGAGACTGCCGCCATAATGCCGGCGGCCGACCTCGACGAACGTCTCATAAGTCCCCTGCACGATGCCCTGGCTGCCGATATAGATCCAGGAGCCTGCCGTCATCTGGCCGAACATCATCAGGCCCTGCCGGTCGAGCTCGTTGAAATGATCGAGCGTTGCCCAATGCGGCACCAGGTTGGAGTTCGCGATCAGCACGCGCGGCGCGTCGGCATGGGTGCGGAAAATGCCGACCGGCTTGCCGGACTGCACCAGCAGCGTCTGGTCACCCTCGAGCTTGCGCAAGGACGCGGCAATCCGGTCAAAGCTCTCCCAGTCGCGCGCCGCACGGCCGATGCCGCCATAGACCACGAGCTCGCTCGGGCGCTCGGCGACATCAGGGTCCAGATTGTTCATCAGCATGCGCAGCGGTGCTTCGGTCAGCCAGCTCTTGGCACTGATGTCGGTGCCGCGGGGAGCACGGATGATGCGTTCATTATCCAGTCGGCGGTTCATGACGGATGCCCCTGTCGGCTAAGCAAGTTTTGGAAACGGGTCGGATGAGAGAACCGCGATCGCTGCGGCAGGCAGCGCGTCGGCTTCGACCAGCGATGCGGCCCGCGCAAGATCGTCGGCCATGTAGCGGTCGGCGGCGAGTGCCGGAACATGCGCGCGCAGCGCGGCGATGACCGCGGCGAGCGGCGCGCTGGTCGCATGCGGTGCGCGCAGCGTGATGCCCTGCGCCGCGACCAAAAGCTCGATGCCGAGGATGGCCGCGAGATTGTCGGCCATGTCCGACAACCTGCGCGCGGCATGCGCGGCCATCGAGACGTGGTCTTCCTGATTGGCGCTGGTCGGCGTGGAATCGATCGAGCACGGCATCGCGCGCTGCTTGTTCTCGGCATAGAGCGCCGCGGCCGTCACCTCGGCGATCATGAAGCCGGAATTGATGCCGGGCTCCGGCGTCAGGAACGGCGGCAACCCGAAGTTCAGCGCCGGGTCGACAAGGGTCGCGATCCGGCGCTCGCTGGTCGCACCGATCTCCGAGAGCGCCAGTGCGATCTGATCGGCAGCGAACGCCACCGGCTCGGCGTGGAAATTGCCGCCCGAGACGATCTCGCCGGTCTCGACCAGGACCAGCGGATTGTCGGTCACGGCATTGGCCTCGACGGTCAGTCCGCGCGCGGCTTGCGCGAGCAGGTCGAGCACGGCGCCCGCGACCTGCGGCTGGCAGCGCAAGCAATAAGGATCCTGCACGCGCTCGTCACCTTCGAGATGCGATTGTCTGATGTCGCTGCCGTCGAGCAGCGCGGTCAGGGCCGCGGCCGCAGCGATCTGCCCATCATAGCCGCGCAAGGATTGGATCTCGGGACGAAACGGCACCGTTGAGGCCATCGCCGCATCGACCGACAGCGCACCGGTCACCAGCGCGGCGCACGCCAGGCGATGCGCACGCAGCAGGCCGGAGATGGCGTAGGCGGTGGAAAACTGCGTGCCGTTGATCAGCGCGAGCCCCTCCTTGGGGCCGAGCGTCAGCGGCGCGAGGCCGGCAGCGGCAAGCGCTTCGCGCCCCGGCACAAGCCTGCCATCAAGGATTGCCTGCCCCTCCCCGATCATGACCGCGGTCATGTGGGCGAGCGGCGCCAGGTCGCCGGAGGCACCGACCGAGCCCTGCTGCGGCACCAGCGGATAGACACCGCGCGCCAGCATACCCTGCAACTGCTCGATCACCTCGCGGCGCACGCCGGACGCGCCGCGACCGAGCGAAATCACTTTCAACGCCATCATCAAACGCACGATCGGCTCGAGCGTGTTCGGACCGACTCCGCAGCAATGCGATAGGATGAGGTTGCGCTGAAGCAGCGCGGTTTGATCAGGCGCGATGCGCGTCGATGCCAGCTTCCCGAAACCAGTATTGATGCCGTAGACGGGAACGTCGATCTGCGCCGCCTTCGCCACGATTTGCGCGGCAGCCTCGACGCGCGGCCAGCACGACGGATCGAGCACGATGGACGCACCGTCAAGCACGCGCGCCAGGACGTCGAGGCCGACGGTTCCGGGCGTCACGACGACAGGCGCATCCCGATCGCTCATTGTCCCCTCCACACCCGGCTGTGCAGCGGGTTGAAGCCGATGCGGTAAACCAGCTCGGCCGGACGCTCGATGTCCCAGATCGCCAGATCGCACCACTTGCCGACCTCTAACGTACCGGTCTCGGCAAGCATGCCGAGCGCGCGCGCCCCTTCCCGAGTCACCCCTGTGAGGCATTCGGCGACCGTCATCCGGAACAACGTTGCACCCATGTTCATCGCCAGCAGCAGCGAGGTGAGCGGCGAGCTGCCCGGATTGCAATCGGTCGCAAGCGCCATGTTCACACCGTGGCTACGAAACAGCTCGACCGACGGCTTGTGCGTCTCACGAATGAAATAGAACGCGCCGGGCAGCAGGACCGCCACGGTGCCGGCCTTCGCCATCGCCACGGCGCCAGCTTCGTCGGTGTGCTCGAGATGATCGGCTGAGAGCGCCGAGAATTTTGCTGCCAGCGCTGCGCCGCCGAGATTGGACAGCTGATCCGCATGCAGCTTGACGGGCAGTCCGAGCGCACGCGCCGCCTCGAACACTCGCGCCGTCTGCTCTCCGGAAAACGCGATCCCCTCCATGAAGCCGTCGACGGCGTCGGCAAGGCCGGCCTTGGCCACGGCCGGCAGCATCTCGTTGCAGACCAGATCGATGTAACCGTCCTTGTCGCCATTGGCCTCTGGCGGTAGCGCGTGCGCACCGAGAAACGACGTGCGGATCGCAACCTGCCGCAGGCGGGTGAGGCTGCGTGCCGCCGCCAGCTGCCGCATCTCGGTCTCGGCATTGAGGCCATAGCCGGACTTGATCTCGACGGTGGTTGCACCCTCGCCGATCAGCGCATCGAGCCGCGGCAGCGCACCGGCGACGAGCTCCGCCTCGGTCGCCTTGCGCGTCGCCGCGACGGTCGAGACGATGCCGCCGCCGGCGCGCGCGATCTCCTCATAGCTAGCGCCTTTCAGGCGCAGCTCGAACTCGTGCGCGCGATTGCCGCCGAAGACGAGATGGGTGTGGCAATCGACCAGTCCGGGCGTGATCCAGCGGCCGCCGCAATCGGTCCGTTCAACAGCGTCCGCATCCGCGGGAAAATCCGACTGCACGCCGGCATAGACGATGCGGCCGTCGCGCGCCGCGATCAGGCCCCGCTCGATCTCGCCGAGATCAGTGCGGTCGCTGCGCATCGTGGCGAGCCGGGCGTTGTGCCAGATACGGTCGAAGCGCTCTGCCATGCGATCGTCCCCTCGATGTGGGATGCTTGACTTATATGTCTAGACATATAATCGTGTCCGGGTTCTGTCCAGCCGGCGTGGAAAAATGACACGACTGCATTTCGCATTCGCGCTGCTGCCTTCGGGCTGGGCCAATGACGTGCAGGTCGTCGTTGTCGATGGCGCGATCGCTTCGGTGACGGCGGGCGTTGCGCCTAGCGCCGGCGACGAACGTCACCAAATGGCGGTTCCAGGATTGGCGAGCCTGCACAGCCACGCATTTCAGCGCGGCATGGCCGGTCTTGCCGAACTGCGCGGCGACACGACCGATACGTTCTGGACCTGGCGCGAGACGATGTATCGCTTCGCGCTGACCATGACGCCGGACGACGTCGCCGCCGTCGCCACCCTGCTCTATGTCGAGATGCTCGAGAGGGGTTTTACCCGTGTCGGCGAGTTTCACTATCTGCATCACGATCGGGACGGCGCGCCTTACGCCAATCTCGCCGAGATGGCCGTGCGCATTGCTGAGGCCGCCAGCGCCTCCGGCATCGGGCTCACGCTGCTGCCGAGCTTCTATGCCCACAGCACGTTCGGCGGCGCCGCACCACATGCCGGGCAGCGCCGCTTCATCTGCCCGGTCGATCAGTTCGCCGCGCTGATGGCCGCCTCGCGCGAGGCAATCCGAGATCTACCCGGCGCCAACATCGGCATCGCTCCGCATAGCCTGCGCGCCGTGGCGCCGGATGAGCTGGCGGCGATCATCCCGCTGGCCGGGGCGGATCCGATCCACATCCACGCCGCCGAACAGGTGCGCGAGGTCGAGGATTGCTCCGCCTGGTCGGGGCGGCGGCCGGTGCAATGGCTGCTCGACCATGCGCCCGTCGATCAGCGCTGGTGCCTGATTCACGCGACTCACATGACGGAGCAGGAAGTCACAGCGCTCGCCCGCAGCGGCGCGGTTGCCGGCCTTTGCCCCGTCACCGAAGCAAGCCTCGGCGATGGCATCTTTTCGGCGCGCGAATTCCTCGCCGCGGGCGGCCGGTTCGGCATCGGAACCGATTCCAATGTGCTGGTCGGCGTCGCCGACGAGCTGCGCCAGCTCGAATACGGTCAGCGGCTGAAACACCGCGAGCGCAATGTGCTCTCGGGGCGTCCGGGCAGATCCACCGGCCGTGCCCTGTTCGACCAGGCGCTGGCTGGCGGCGCGCAAGCTCTGGCACAGACCAAGGCCGGGCTCGCGCCCGGCGCGCGCGCCGACATCGTCAGCCTCGACACCGCGCATCCGTCCCTCGCGGGACGGTCGGGCGATGCGGTTCTCGATGGCTGGCTGTTTGCAACCGGCAGCGACGCGATCGACTGCGTCTGGGCCGGCGGCGACAAGGTGGTCGCAGGCGGCCGGCACCGGCTGAGCGACAAGGCGCGCGAGCAGTTCAATGCCAGCGTGCGGAGGCTCGTCGCATGAGTCTCGCCTCCGACCAGCCCAAATCGAATGCAGCCGGCAAGCCGACGCTCTACAAGCGGATCCGGCTCGACATCGAGACGCGGATCCTGACCGGCGAATGGCCCCCCGGGCATCGCATCCCGTTCGAGCACCAGCTGATGGCGCGCTATCGCTGCTCGCGCATGACGGTGAACAAGGCGCTGTCGGAATTGGCGCAGGCCGATTTGATCGAGCGGCGGCGCCGTGCCGGCACCTTCGTGCGCCGTCCGCAGCATCTGTCGGCGGTGCTCAAGATCGCCGACATCCGCGCCGAGATCACCGCGCTCGGCCGCAGCTACGGCTATCAGCTGATCGAATGCCGGCGCCGTACCGCGACATCGGCCGATCGCGCCCGGCTCGGCGTCAGCACGGCCGGCAAGGTGGTCGCGATCGCCTGCCGGCACAGCGCCGACAACGTGCCGTTCGCCGTCGAGGACAGGCTGATCGATCTCTCCACGGTCCCCGAGGCTGCCGACGCGGACTTCGCCCGCGAACCGCCGGGATCATGGCTGCTGCATCACGTGCCGTGGACCGAAGCCGAGCATACCATCAGCGCCGTCGTCGCCGACGACCGCACGGCAAAGGCGCTCGACATCGCGGTCGGCGCGCCCTGCCTCGTGATCGACCGCTACACCTGGCGCAGCGCGCGCACGGTGACGGCGGTGCGGCTGCATTATCCAGGCGAGACGCACCGCCTGGTGGCTCGCTTCAAGGGAGGCTGAGGACGCCTTGCGCGGCATATTTCATGCAATGCATCATGGGCCATCGTCCGCCGACATGCTTCATGCGGCACCGCCGCGACTGACGTGAAGACATCAACTGGGTTCAATCCATCGTTCAAGGGGTCGACAATCATGCGTTCCTTCAAGCTATTGCCCGCAATCGCAGTGTTGCTCGCGTCCACGGGCGCGTTCGCGGATGACGTCAAGATCGGCGTCGGCATCTCCGGATGGACCGGATTCGCGCCGCTGACGCTCGCCAAGGAGGCCGGCATCTTCAAGAAGAACGGCCTCGACGTGACCCTGAAGAAGATCCCGCAGAAGGACCGGCATCTCGCGATTGCGTCGGGCGACATCCAGTGTGCGGCGACGACGGTCGAGACCTGGATCTCCTGGAACGCCAATGGCGTCGCGACCAAGCAGATCTTCCAGCTCGACAAGAGCTACGGCGCCGACGGCATGGCCGTGCGCAACGACATCGCCGCGATCAAGGACCTGAAGGGCAAGACCGTCGCGGCATCGGCGCCGGGTACCTCGCCCTATTTCGCGCTGGCCTGGATGCTGAAGAAGAACGGCCTCACGGTGAAGGACGTCACCGTGGTGAATCTGGAGCCCGCCGCCGCGGCGCAGGCCTTCGTCTCCGGCCAGAACGATGCCGCGATGACGTACGAGCCTTATCTGTCGACGGTGCGCGCCGCTCCCGACAAGGGCAAGATCATCGCGACCACGCTCGACTACCCGATCGTGATGGATACCTTCGGCTGCACGCCGAAATTCCTGACCGACAATCCGAAAGCGGCACAGGCGCTTGCCAACAGCTATTTCGAAGCGCTCGACATGATCGCGAAGGACCAGGCCAAGTCCTACGAGATCATGGGCGCTGACGTGAAGCAGAGCGGCGAGCAGTTCGGCAACTCGGCAAAGTATCTGCGCTGGCAGGACAAGGCCGCCAACCAGAAATTCTTCGCCGGCGACTTCCTCACCTTCAACAAGGACGCTGCCGAGCTGCTGCTCGAGGTCGGCATCATCAAGGCCGCACCGAAGGTCGAGGACATCTACGACGCCAGCTTCATCAAGTAACGCAGCAACCATTTCGGCCGGTCCCGCCTCGCTACACAGCGGGCGGGACCGCCGCATAAGATACGCCCGGATCATTTTGATGCGTCCTCTCGAGCCCACGACATCGAAGCAGCGCGTGGCCTATGGCCTCGCCTTCTTCGTGCTGTTCGTCGCCCTCTGGTCCTGGGCGACGTTCGGCGGCCACGTGTCCAAGACCTTCCTCGCCAACCCGCTGACCATGGTACAGGAGGGCTATGAGCTGCTCGCCAAGCAGGGCTTTCTGTTCGACATCGGGATGACGATCTGGCGCGTGATCGGCGGGTTTGTGCTTGCTGCGGTCATCGCGGTGCCGCTCGGCGTTTTGATGGGAGCCTACAAGCCGATCGAGGCCTTTCTCGAGCCGTTTGTGTCCTTTGCGCGCTATCTGCCGGCATCCGCCTTCATCCCGCTGCTGATCCTGTGGGCGGGCATCGGCGAGTTGCAGAAGCTGCTGGTGATCTTCATCGGCGCGGTGTTTCAGATCATCCTGATGGTCGCCGTCACCGTCGGCGCCACAAGGCGCGACCTGGTGGAGGCCGCCTACACGCTCGGCGCCCGCGATCGCGGCATCATCCGCCGCGTGCTGCTGCCCTCCGCCGCGCCCGAGATCGCTGAAATCCTCAGGCTGGTGCTGGGCTGGGCCTGGACCTACGTCATCGTCGCCGAATTGATCGGCTCATCCTCGGGCATCGGGCACATGATCACCGACAGCCAGGCGCTGCTCAACACTGGCCAGATCATCTTCGGCATCATCGTGATCGGGCTGATCGGCCTGATCTCCGATTTCCTGTTCAAGGCCTTCAATGCCTGGCTGTTCCCGTGGAAGCTCGCATGACCGCGCTCAGGATCGATCAGGTCTCGCGAACCTTCCCCGCCCGCGCCGGCAACGCGCCGACGAGAGCGCTCGAGCCGACCACGCTCGACGTCGGCGACAATGACTTCGTCACCATCCTCGGCCCCTCCGGATGTGGAAAGTCCACTTTGCTCCGGATCATCGCCGGGCTTGACCGGCCGACCAGCGGACGGGTCACGCTCGACGGGCGCGAGGTCACCGGCCCCGGCGCCGATCGCGGCATGGTGTTTCAGTCCTACACATTGTTTCCGTGGCTGACGGTGCGGGAGAATATCGCCTTCGGCCTGGGCGAGCGCGGCGTTGCGCAAGCCGAGCGCCATGACATCGCCGACGCCTTCATTCGCCGGGTCGGGCTGTCGGGTTTCGAAAATCACTGGCCCAAGCAGCTGTCGGGCGGCATGCAGCAGCGCACCGCGATCGCTCGCGCGCTGGCCAACGATCCGAAGATCCTGCTGCTCGACGAGCCGTTCGGCGCGCTGGACAACCAGACGCGCGCGCTGATGCAGGAGATGCTGCTGGGGATCTGGGAGCGCGACCAGAAGACGGTGCTGTTCGTCACCCACGACATCGAGGAGGCGATCTTCCTCGGCAGCCGCGTCATCGTCATGAGCGCGCGCCCCGGCCGCATCAAGGCCGAGATCGCGGTCGACCTGCCGCATCCCCGGTCCTACAAGATCAAGACCACACCCGAATTCGTTGCCCTGAAGGAGCGGCTGGTCGAGGAAATCCGCACCGAGGCGCTGAAAGTCGCCGAGCAGGCCTGAGAGCCTGTTTCGAAATGCGATCAATGACATCGAGATTTCTTAACTAGCTCCGTCATGCCCGGCCTTGTGCCGGGCATCCACGTCTTTGCTCCGATCGGGCAAGAAAGACGTGGATGGCCGGGACAAGCCCGGCCATGACGAAGCAGCGCCAGTTTGAGGAGAGCAGACGGTCAACCACGCCGTCAGTGGCTGATCATCCAGGGCCGCGCGGTCGGAAAGCCCTTGGCGCCGCTCTTGGTCTTGGTCATCAGTCGCGCCGGCTTCTTCTTTCCGGTGGAGCAGCAGCCGCAGCCTGGCCCATGCGCGGCCTTGTACTGATCGAGCGTCTTCGGCGCGTGCCGGCTCTGCTCGTTGGTAGCGTGCGCCTTGCGCTTGTCCGAGGGCATGCAGAAGAACGCCGGCGCAGTCAGGATCACACGCGGCGACGTCGCCTCGCATTGCGGGCAATCCTGCGGCAGGTCGCATTCCGCCATCGGCCGCATGTCGGTGAAGGAACCGCAGTCGTTGCAGAGATATTCGTAGATCGGCATTTCCTTAATCCTTGCGCAGTCGTGCGTGACATCCGGCGATGGATGCGGGGCGGCCGGAACGCAGCCGTCCCGCACCCTTCGCGCAGGGATCACCTAAAGGATCACTTGTTCGGCGAGATCGGCATCTGCACGTCGCCCTTGATGTGCTTGATCGGTCCCGCCGACGACGGCATGACGTCGAAGTCGAAGATCTCCGTCGGCAGCCACAGCGTGGCGCAGGCATTCGGCACGTCGACGACGCCGGAGATGTGACCCTGGCACGGCGCGGTGCCGAGGATCGAATAGGCCTGGGCGCCGGAGTAGCCGAACTTCTTCAGATACTCGATCGCGTTCAGGCAGGCCTGGCGATAGGCGATGTGGACGTCGAGATAGTGCTGCTTGCCGGCCTCGTCGACCGAGATGCCCTCGAAGATCAGATAGTCCTTGTAGTTCGGCGTGATCGGCGACGGCTTGAACACGGGGTTCTTGATGCCGTACTTAGATACGCCGTCCTTGATGACGTCGACCTTGATGTGCAGCCAGCCGGCCATCTCGATGGCGCCGCAGAAGGTGATCTCGCCGTCACCCTGGCTGAAATGCAGATCGCCCATCGAGAGGCCGCCGCCCGGCACATAGACCGGGAAGTAGATCTTCGAGCCGCGCGACAGATCCTTGATGTCGCAATTGCCGCCATGCTCGCGCGGCGGCACGGTACGGGCGCCCTCGAGGCCGATCTTGGCCTTGACGTCACCCCTGGCCTGGCCGGCATGCGCGGTCGGCGCGAACGGCGGGTTGGCGAGGCCCGGCACCCGGGTCGGGTTGGTCGCGATCAGCTCGGCCTCGCGCTTGTTCCAGGCCGCCAGCATCTTGGCATCGGGCAGACAGCCGATGAGGCCGGGATGGATCAGGCCGGCGAAGTTGACGCCGGGCACGTGACGCGACGAGGTGTAGAGGCCCTTGATGTCCCAGATCGACTTCTGCGCCAGCGGGAAATGGTCGGTGAGAAAGCCGCCGCCGTTCTGCTTGGAGAAGAAACCGTTGAAGCCCCACAGGCTCTCCTTCAACGGACCAACGTCGAGCAGGTCGACGACGAGGAGATCGCCGGGCTCGGCGCCCTTGACGCCGATCGGGCCGGACAGGAAGTGCACGATCGAGAGGTCGATGTCGCGCACGTCGTCGGCGGAATCGTTGTTCTTGATGAAGCCGCCGGTCCAGTCGACGGTCTCGATGATGAAGTCGTCGCCGGGGCTGACCCACTCGACGATCGGAACCTCCGGATGCCAGCGGTTATGGATCTTGTCGTTTTCATAGGCCGACTTGCTGAGATCGACCTTGATCAGTGTATCTGGCATCGCGATGCTCCCCTTGGGTTACTGATAGTTAGACGGACAGGTACTTAGAAATCTGCGCGGCATCGACGCTGGCGCGTGGATCGTCGCGAACGATCTCGCCGTTCTCGATGACGAGCACGCGGTCGGCGATGTCGAGCGCGAAGCTCAGGACCTGCTCGGAGACGACGATCGACAGTCCCCGCTCATCGCGGATCCGCTTCAGGGTGCGCGCCATGTCCTTGATGATCGACGGCTGGATGCCTTCGGTCGGCTCGTCGAGCAGCAGCACCTTGGGCTTGGTCGCCAGCGCGCGGGCGATCGCGAGCTGCTGCTGTTGACCGCCCGAGAGATTGCCGCCGCGGCGCCCCTTCATCTCGAGCAGCACCGGAAACAGTTCGTAGATATCGCCCGGCACCTCGGAGCCGCCTGACACTACGAGCCCGGTCTCGATGTTCTCCTTGACGGTCATGGTGGAGAAGATCATGCGGCCCTGCGGCACGTAGGCGAGCCCCTTCGCCACCCGCTCGTAGCTCTTCAACGCGCCGAGCTCGGTGCCGTCCATGGTCACCTTGCCGCTCTTGGCCGGCAGGACGCCCATCAGCGATTTCATCAGGGTGGTCTTGCCCATGCCGTTGCGGCCCATGATCGCGACGATCTCGTTGGGCGCGACCGAGACGTTGAGGCGGTGCAGCACCTCGCTCTGGCCATAGGCGACGTGAAGATCATTGATTGCCAGCATCGTCCCGGTTCCTCAGTGGCCCAAATACACTTCGATGACTTTCGGATCGTTCTTGATGTGCTCCATCGTCCCCTCGGACAGGATCTGTCCCTGGTGCAGCACCGTGACCTTGTGCGCGATGTCCTCCACGAACTTCATGTCGTGCTCGATCACCAGGACCGAACGGTCCTTGATGATGCGGTTGAGCAGCTCGGCCGTCTTGGCGCGCTCGGACACGCTCATGCCGGCGACCGGCTCGTCGAGCATCAGGAGGTCCGGGTCCTGGATCAGCAGCATGCCGATCTCGAGCCACTGCTTCTGGCCGTGGCTGAGCTGGTCGGCATAGGTGTTGAGCTTGTCCTTCAGGAAGATCATCTCGGCGACCTCCTCGACCCGCTGCCTGACGGTGTCGTCGCGCTGGAAGGTCAGCGAGCCGAACACGGTGCGGCCGCGCGGGAAGGAAATCTCAAGGTTCTCGAACACGGTGAGATCCTCGAACACCGACGGCGTCTGGAACTTGCGCCCCACCCCGGCCTGCACGATCTCGTTCTCGCGCAACCTCGTCAGCTCCTGGCCGCGGAACTGGATCGAGCCGGACGTGGCCCTGGTCTTGCCGCAGATCAAGTCGAGCACCGTGGTCTTGCCGGCACCGTTTGGGCCGATGATGACGCGGATCTCGTTCTCCTCGACATAGAAGGAGAGATCGTTCACCGCCTTGAAGCCGTCGAAGGACACAGTGAGACCGGAGACCGCAAGCAGGAAGTCCTTGGGCTGATGGCCGACAAGCATGATGATCCCTCCTCACTCGGCCGGTGCGCCGTCGGCGATCAGGCCGGCCGCCGATTTCGATTTGCGTGATGCCAGCAGGCCATCAATGCGCGGCTGGACGTGGTCCGCCCAGATGCCGGAGAGCCCGTTCGGGAAGGCGAGCACGACGGCGATGAACAGCGCGCCGAGGCCGAACAGCCAGAGCTGCGGGAAGGACTCCGAGAGGCTGGTCTTGGCGAAATTGACCAGCAGTGCGCCCCAGACTGCGCCGAAGATCGACATCCGGCCGCCGACCGCTGTGTAGATCACCATCTCGATCGACGGCACGATGCCGACAAAGGACGGCGACATGAAGCCGACCTCGAGCGTGAACATGGCGCCGCCGATCGCAGCGAACACCGCCGCGGCGCAGAACGCGAAGATCTTGAAGTTGGCGACGCTGTAACCGGAGAAGCGCACGCGATCCTCCTGCTCCCGCATTGCCACCAGGATGCGCCCGAGTTTTGTCAGGCGGATGAACTGCGCGGCGCAGATGCAGCCGAACAACAATGCCACCTCCACGAAATACAGGATGTACTTGGCGTGATCGGTGCGGATGTCCCAGCCGTGCAGCGTGCGTAAGTCGGTAATGCCGTTGATGCCGCCGGTGTAGCCTTGCTGCCCGACAATCAGAATAGTGAGGATCGCGGCGATCGCTTGCGTGATGATGGCAAAGTACACGCCGCCGACCCGACGCTTGAACATCGCGGCACCGATGATCAGCGCGAAGACCGCGGGAACCAGCAAAATCGCCAGCAGCGTGACCGGGAAGCTGTGGAACGGCTTCCAGAGGAAAGGCAGCGAGGTGAGCTGGTTCCAATCCATGAAATCGGGAATGCCCGGCGTCGACTGGATCTTGGTGTTCGCGACCGAGGACGCCTCGAGCTTCAGGTACATCGCCATGCAGTAGCCGCCGAGACCGAAGAACACGCCCTGCCCCAGGCTCAGGATGCCGCCATAGCCCCAGCACAGCACGAGGCCGATCCCGACGAAGGCGTAGGTCAGATATTTGGCAACGAGGTTGAGGCGGAAGATATCCAGCGACAGCGGCAGGACGAGAAACAACAGCACCGCGAGCGCAAGGAAGCCGAGCAGTTCGGAGCGATTGAAAAAGCGCGAGTTGATGATCATGACCAGCCTGCTTGTTCTTATTTGCGGACCTTGAGCGCGAAGAGCCCCTGCGGACGCACCATCAGGATCGCGACGATCGTCAGCAGCGTGATCACCTTGGCCATCGATCCCGACAGGAAGAATTCCAGCGTCGATTGGGTCTGCGAGATCGAGAAGGCGGAGGCGATGGTGCCGAACAGCGAGGCGGCGCCGCCGAACACGACCACCAGGAAGGTGTCGACGATGTAAAGCTGGCCGGCGGTCGGCCCGGTCGAGCCGATCATGGTGAAGGCCGAGCCGGCGATGCCGGCGATGCCGCAGCCGAGGCCGAAGGTGTAACGATCGACCTTCTCGGTATTGATGCCGACGGCGCCCGCCATCACGCGGTTCTGCACCACAGCGCGTACCTGCTTGCCCCAGCTTGACCAGAACAGCACATAGGCGACCGCGATCGTGATCAGGATGGTCAGCGCCATCACGAACATGCCGTTGATCGGGATCTGGATCGAGTCGGTCGCCTGCCAGGAGCCCATCATCCATTCCGGCAGTTCGACGCCGACCTCGCGCGCGCCGAAGATCGAACGATAGGCCTGCTGCAGGATCAGGCTAAGGCCCCAGGTCGCCAGCAGCGTGTCGAGCGGGCGTTTGTAGAGATGGTGTATCAGCGCCCACTCGACCAGCATGCCGAGCGCGCCCGAAGCAATGAACGCGAGGATCATTGCGATGAAGAAGTAACCGGGGAACAGCCAGGGCGCGACGTGCTGCACGGCGTTCGACGTCATCCAGGTGACGTACGCCCCTAGGATCATGAACTCGCCATGGGCCATGTTGATGACGCCCATCTGGCCGAAGATGATGGCAAGTCCCAGCGCCATCAGCACATAGACGGAGAACAGGATGAGCCCGGCAAATCCCTGCATCGCAAGGATGGCGCCGAGATCGCTGATCGAATAGTCGCCGAACATCTGGTCCTCCGTCATTCCAAGGGGCACGCGCCGCCGGTCAAGCGACGCTCGTTCCGTGGCGTGGGCGCTGACGTCCAGGCCACGATGCGTTGTGGAGCTTCGTAGCCCGAGCGGGCGGTCGCGATACCCGGGACGGTCCCGCATATCGCTCCGCTCATGCGGGCTACTGGCTCACTGGTAGCCCTTGGGGAACGGATCCGGCTCGACGAGATCGGCGGTCTCGTAGATCAGCTCATACTGGCCATCGGCCTTGGCGCGTCCGACGCGGGTCTTCGACCAGAGATGATGGTTCTCGTGGATCCGGACGTAACCTTCCGGCGCGCCCTTGAACTCGACGCCAGGGGAAGCCGCCGCGATTTTGTCGATGTCGAAGCTCTGCGCCTTCTCCACCGTCAACTTCCACAGCCACGGACCGAGATAGGCAGCCTGGGTGACGTCGCCGATCACCGTCTTCTCGCCCCACATCTTCTTGAAGGCGGGCACGAAGGCCTTGTTGTTCGGATTGTCGAGCGACTGGAAGTACTTCATGCAAGCATAGGCGCCGGCGATGTTCTCGCCGCCGATGCCGTCGATCTCGTCCTCGGTGACTGAGATCGTGAGCAGCGTCTGCTTGGACAGGTCGATTCCGGCCGCCTTGAGCTGCTTGTAGAATGCGACGTTCGAGCCGCCTACGATGATCGCGTAGATCACGTCGGGCTTGGTCAGCTTGATCTTGTTGATGACCGAGTTGAACTGGGTCGAGCCGAGCGGGAAGTATTCCTCGCCGACCACCTTGCAGCCCTGCAGATGGTTCTCGATGTGCTTGCGCGCGATCTTGTTCGAGGTGCGCGGCCAGATGTAGTCCGAGCCAAGCAGGTAGAAGCTCTTGGCGCCCTTGGTCTTGTTGACCCAGTCGAGGCCGGCGATGATCTGCTGGGTCGCCTCCTGCCCGGTGTAGATCACGTTCTTGGACTGCTCGAGGCCTTCATAGAAGGTCGGGTAGTACAGCATGCCGTTGTACTGCTCGAACACCGGCAGCACCGCCTTGCGGGAGGCCGAGGTCCAGCAGCCCATCACGGCCGCGCATTTGTCGTTGACCAGCAGCTTCTTGGCCTTTTCGGCGAAGGTCGGCCAGTCGCTGGCGCCGTCTTCCTGGATGAACTTGATCTTGCGGCCGAGCACGCCGCCGGCGGCATTGATCTGCTCGATCGCGAGCTTCTCGGCTTCGACCGACCCGGTCTCGGAGATCGCCATCGTGCCGGTGACAGAATGCAGGATGCCGACCGTGACTTCGCTATCGGTGACTGCAAGCCCCGTGGTGTTGACCGCAGAGGTTGCAGGGACGTCGGCAAATGCCGGACGGCCCAGCATCGAGACGGCCGGCAAAGCGGCCATTCCCATCAAGAGCTTGCGCCGGAGCGGAGACTTCAGGCCTGGTTTTGTTTCGTCTGACATGAGCACCCCATCTGGTTCGAGAACGCTTATTGATCAGGCGAGGATTGCTCACTTTTGTGCAGCGCACTGATACGCGAGATCGCGTATACTGCACCGCAAAATAGCGACGTAGGTTTTGGTACGGGATTTGCCCGCGATCAGCGCATCGTGGACCAGGAGTTCAAACGAGTGGCAGGGCGGCAGCGGATAGACCGCGTCAGGCGCCAGTACAATCAATGGGTCGCCAACCAGACGCTGGAAGACTACGCGCTGCGCTTCACCGCCAAGAGCGCGCGGCGCTGGTCCGCCGCCCGCGTCGCCAACACCGCGCTCGGCGCGATCTCCTTCCTCGCGCTGGAGGCGATCGGCGGCACTATCACGCTGAACTACGGTGCGATGAATGCCTCCGCCGCGATCCTGGTCGTCAGCGTCATCATCTTCCTCTGCGGGCTGCCGATCGCCTACCATGCCGCGAAGAGCGGCATCGACATCGACCTGCTGACCCGCGGCGCCGGCTTCGGCTATATCGGCTCGACCATCACCTCGCTGATCTACGCCTCCTTCACCTTCATCTTCTTCGCGATCGAGGCGGTGATCCTGGCCAGCGCGCTCGACATGTGCTTCGGCATCCCGCGGCCGATCGGCTATTTGATCAGCGCAGTCGTGATCATTCCGCTGGTGATCTACGGCATCACGCTGATCAGCCGCTTCCAGCTCTGGACCCAGCCGCTGTGGATCGTCCTCCACATCATGCCGTTCGCGGCGATCGCCTGGGCCAATCCGCATTCCTTCACCGAGTGGCGCAAATTCGCCGGCGATCATGGCGATCCCGCAGGGAATCTCGACCTGCTGCTGTTCGGCACCGCGGCCTCCGTCGTGTTTGCGCTGGTGGCGCAGATCGGCGAGCAGGTCGACTTCCTGCGCTTTCTGCCGCGTGACCGCCGCACCTCGCGCAAGGCCTGGTGGATCGCGCTGCTGAGCGCCGGTCCCGGCTGGATCGTGCTCGGCGCGCTCAAGCTGCTGGCCGGCTCGTTCCTGGCCTTCTTCGCGCTGAGCCACGGCGTCTCGGCCGAGCACGCGGCCGAGCCGGCCAACATGTATCTCGAGGCGTTCCGTTACGTGCTGTCGCAGCCGGATCTGGCAATGGCGCTGACGGGGACATTCGTGATCCTGTCGCAGGTCAAGATCAACGTCACCAATGCCTATGCCGGCTCGATCGCCTGGTCGAATTTCTTCTCCCGCCTCACCCACTCGCATCCCGGCCGCGTGGTGTGGCTGGTGTTCAATGTCGTCGTCGCGCTGCTGCTGATGGAGATCGGCGTCTACAAGGCGCTGGAGCAGACGCTCGCGCTCTACTCGAACGTCGCGATCGCCTGGGTCGGCGCGCTGGTAGCCGATCTCGTCGTCAACAAGCCGCTCGGCCTGCGGCCGCAGCACATCGAGTTCAAGCGCGCCCATCTCTGCGATATCAATCCGGTCGGCGTCGGCGCGATGACGATCGCCACCGTGGTCTCGATCAGCGCGTTCTACGGCCTGTTCGGCCCGACCGCGAAGGCGCTGTCGGCCTTCGTCGCGCTTGCGGTCGCGTTCGTCACGGCTCCCCTGATCGCCTGGGCCACCGATGGCAAGTACTACATCGCCCGCAAGCCGAAGCGGAGCTGGCAGAACATTGAATCGATCCAGTGCTGCATCTGCGAGCATGCATTCGAGCCCGAGGACATGGCTTCCTGCCCCGCCTATGCCGGCCCGATCTGCTCGCTGTGCTGCTCGCTCGACGCACGCTGCCATGACCTCTGCAAGCCGCATGGCCGGATCGGCGCACAGGTCTCGGACGCGCTGGGCAAGGTGATGCCGCAGCCGATCTACGCCCGCATCAACTCGCAGCTTGGGCATTATCTCGGCGTGTTCGCCGTCTCGGCCGGCCTCGTGGCGCTGGTGCTCGGCCTGATCTACCTGCAGACCACCGCGGCCGTGCATGCCAACGAATTGCTGGCCGACGTGCTCTGGAAGGTGTTCTTTGCGCTGACCCTCATCATCGGCGTCGTCGCTTGGCTGTTCGTGCTGGCACAACAGAGCCGGCGCGCCGCGGAAGCGGAAACACGCCGGCAGACCACGCTGCTGATCCAGGAGATCGACGCCCACAAGCGGACCGACGCCGAACTGCAGCGCGCCAAAGAAGTTGCCGAGTCAGCCAATCTCGCCAAGAGCCGGTACGTCGTGGGCCTCAGCCACGAGCTTCGCTCGCCGCTGAATGCGATCTCCGGCTACGCGCAATTGCTGGAGCAGGACGACAGCCTGCAGGTGCGGCCGCGCGAGCAAGTGCGCGTGGTCCGCCGCAGCGCCGATCATCTGTCGGGGCTGATCGACGGCATCCTCGATATCTCCAAGATCGAGGCCGGCCGGCTCTACCTGTCGCGCGATGAAGTGCGTTTGAATGACTTCCTCGAGCAGCTGGTCGGCATGTTCCGCCTGCAAGCCGCAGCAAAAGGCATCGACTTCGTGTTCAAACGGCCGGCCGTGCTGCCCGTCGTGGTCTATGCCGACGAGAAGCGGCTGCGGCAGATCCTGATCAACCTGCTGTCGAATGCGATCAAGTTCACGCAATCCGGCCAGGTGCAGTTCGTGGTGCATTACCGCAGCCCGGTCGCAGAGTTCGAGGTGATCGATACCGGGCCCGGCATCCAGCCCGACGATCTCGAGCGGATCTTCGCCCCGTTCGAGCGCGGCGCGCTTGGCGTCACCCAGCCACAGACCGGCACCGGGCTCGGGCTCACCATCAGCCGCCTGCTCGCGGGTGTGATGGGCGGCGACATCAAGGTGTTGAGCACGGTCGGCACCGGCAGCACGTTCCGCGTCAAGCTGCTGCTGTCGGAGGTCACCAATCCGCGGCGCGATGCGCCGGTCGATGCTCCCGTGTACGGCTATCACGGTCCGCGCAAGACGATCCTGATCACCGACGACGACCCGACCCACCGCGACCTGTTGCGCGAGATCCTGACGCCGCTCGGCTTCATCCTGCTCAGCGCGCCGGATGGGCCGGGCTGTCTTGCCCTCGCGCAGCATTGCCGGCCGGACCTGTTCCTGCTCGACATCTCGATGGCAGGCATGGACGGCTGGACCGTCGCCGAAACCCTGCGCTCCGAAGGCCATCACCAGGCGCGGATCCTGATGATCTCGGCCAGCGCGCTGGAGGCCCATGGCGCGCCGCTGGCGCAACCATTCCATGACGGCTACCTGATGAAGCCGATCGACATCCCGCGGCTGCTCGAGACCATCCGCCAGTTGCTCAAGATCGAGTGGCAGTATGAGGCCGAGCCGGCCCCGCCTCCACAGTGGAAGCCCGAGAGTGGTTCGCGGCCGCCGGTGAAATATGTCGAAGAGCTGATCAGCCTCGGCCAGCTCGGCTATGTCAGGGCGATCCAGCTCAAGCTCGACGAGATCGGCAATGAGTGTCCCGAACATGCCGACTTCGTCGGCCAGATGCGCACGCTGATCGACCGGTTCGATCTCGATCAATATATGGCGACGTTGAAGATATTGCACAGTTATGACCATTGAACAAAAGAAGCGCGACGTTGCGCTCGTCGTCGACGACTCGCCCGAGACGTTGCGCCTGCTGACCGATGCACTCGACGGCGCCGGCATGACCGTGATGGTGGCGCTCGACGGCGCCTCGGCGATGCGCATCGTCGACCAGATCACGCCCGATATCGTGCTGCTGGATGCCGTGATGCCCGGCATGGACGGTTTCGAGACCTGCCGGCGACTGAAGCGCGATGCCGGGCTCGACGGCGTGCCGATCATCTTCATGACGGGTCTTGCCGAAACCGAGCATATCGTGCGCGGGCTGGAGGCCGGCGGCGTCGACTATGTGACGAAGCCGATCGTGGTCGAGGAGATGCTGGCGCGCATCCGGGTCCATCTCGCCAATGCGCGGATGACGCAAAGCGCCCGCGCCGCGCTCGACGTCTCCGGCCGCTATCTGCTCGCGGTGAACAGCGCCGGCGCGCTGCTGTGGGCGACGCCGCAGGCACAGCGACTGCTGTCGGACACGCTCGCCGACGCCGCCGACAATTTCGCGCTGCCGGATCCGATGCCGCAATGGCTCGAGCAGGCGCAGAAAGGCGCTGCGGGAAAGAAGACTGCGACCGTGGCACCTTTCCCCGGCAACGAGCAGCTGCGGCTGCAATATACGGGCAAGCTCGGCCCGAACGAATTCCTGCTGCGTCTCGCCAAGGACACCAGCGGCGATATGCCGGCCGAGTTCTCCAGCGAGCTCGGCCTGACCACGCGTGAAGGCGAAGTGCTGTCCTGGCTCTCCAAGGGCAAGACCAACCGCGACATCGCGCAGATCCTCGGCCTCAGCCCGCGCACCGTCGACAAGCACCTTGAGCAGATCTACGCCAAGCTCGGCGTCGAGAACCGCACCGCCGCCGCCGCGATCGCGGTCAACGCCAGGCACCGCAAGTCCTAACCTGCTGCCTCCACTCCCCGGGGACGCGTCCTGACATGGCCAATCGCCCCAGACCGTGACAGGATGGGCTGACACGTTCATTCCGGCGGAGAATAGGCATGGATCGTCTGGCGGCGATGGAGACATTCGTGCGGGTGGTCGAGACCGGCTCGTTCTCCGGCGCAGCGCGGCAGCTTCGCGTGGGCCAGCCGGCGGTCTCGAAATCGGTCGCGCAGCTCGAGGAATTTCTCGGGGTCAAGCTGCTGATTCGCTCGACCCATGGCCTCACGCCGACGGAAGCGGGGCTTGGCTATCTCGAGCGTGCCCGGCGCGCGCTGGAAGAGGCTGCGGAAGCCGAACTGGCGGCGCGTGGCGCCGGGGCCGGCCTCAAGGGCCGATTGCGGGTCTGTGCGGCCGTCACCTTCGCACGCATCCATCTCATTCCGATGCTGCCGAGGTTTCTCGCGCAGCATCCCGAGCTGGAGCTCGAGGTCGTGCTCGATGACCGTCAGATCGACCTCGTCCAGGAGGGCATCGATGTCGCGCTGCGGATGGGTAAGATGACGGATTCGACGCTGACCGTGCGCCGTATCGCGCGATGCCAGCGCTTCGTGCTGGGCACGCCTGCCTATTTCGACCGCGCCGGCACGCCGTCGACACCGAGCGAATTGAGCCGGCACCAAGCCGTCGTCTATCTTCGCGAGGGCAGCGTGTGGTCGTTTCAACGTGACAGTACCGAACTGGCCGTCACCGTGCGGAGCCGGTTGCGGGTGACCGCAGCCGAAGGCGTCCGTGCTGCGGTGCTCGCCGATGCCGGGCTCACGATCGCATCGGAATGGATGTTCACCCCGGAGCTCAAATCGGGCGCCGTGCGCGCGGTCCTGCCGGAATGGAACCTCCCAGCCCTCGATCTCTGGACCGTGCTTCCGACCGGACGTGCAGCGACCGCCAAGGCACGCGCATTCGTGAGCTTCTTCGAGCGCAGCTTCAATGCATGACGTCATCGGCCGCTTGAAACGGTCGATGCTTATTCCCGACAGGAATAAGCGCTAGTCCGACGGCAGCGCTACCCGGCGTGGCCACCTCCTTTAGCTTGCAGCGTGTGAGTTCAACAAACCGGACGGCGCCGCCGTCCACCACGCAGAGACCGAGGAGAACCGTCATGTCGCTGCAAGCCAGGCTCAACGCTTTCAAGGCCGATTTCGAAGCCGGAAAGCCGCCCTACAACGTTCCGCGACCAGTCATCGATATCATGCACCGCGCCACCGCGGAGCTGATCGCATCCGGTGCCGCCCAGCGCGCCAGGAAGGCGGGCGATGTCGCCCCCGCCTTCTCGCTCCGCGATCCCGAGGGCAACATCGTCAACTCGACCGATCTGTTGAAGCGCGGCCCGCTGGTGCTCAGCTTCTACCGCGGCGTCTGGTGCCCGTATTGCAACATGGAGTTGCAGGCGCTCGAGGCGGCCAAGCCGGAATTCGACAGATACGGCGCCGCGCTGGTGGCGATCTCGCCGCAGACCGCGCCGAACAGCCGCAAGTCGGTGCGCCAGAACAAGCTCTCCTTCCCGATCCTGTCCGACGTGAACGGTCAGGTCGGCGAGGCCTTCGGACTGCGCTTCCACCTGCCCGACTATCTGGTCGAGCTCTACAAGCAGCTGAAGAACGATCTGCCGACGTTCAACGACGATCCGAGCTGGACGCTGCCGATGCCGGCCCGCTACGTCATCGGACGAGACGGCGTGATCCTCTACTCCGAAGTCAACCCCGACTATACCCGCCGACCCGAGCCCGAGGACATGATCGCTGTCCTCCAGCAGGCGATCGTGAAAGCATGACAGCGCGCAGACTGGCCGGTGGCGAGTGACCATCGGGCGCTTTCCTCTCGCAGGCTAGGTATGTGCGGCCGGCGTACTCCCCTCCGGATCGGCCGGCGCGCCGGCGCCGGCCAACACATCCTCCCCGAAGTGCTGCGTCTTTCGCCACTGCGCCGGCGTCACGCCCATGTGGCTCTTGAAGGCGCGCTGAAAGGCGGCTTCCGATTGATACCCGACCATCTCCGCCACCGCGCCGGTCGAAAGCGGCGATCCCTTCAACTCGTTCGCCGCAAGCGTCATCCTGATATCGGTGAGCAGATCGCTGGCCGATCGCCCGAGCTTGTCCTGGAACTGCCGCGCCAGCGTGGCGCGCGACATGTTGCAAAGCCGTGCGAGCTCCGGCAGCGACCACGCTCGCGCGGGCTCCTTGAACATGGCGGCCACGGCCGGCGCGAGCCTGGGATCACCGACCAGGGCGAGAAGTCCCCGTGACGTTGCATCGGTCTCGCTCGCAAGCCGCAGCACAAGCGCGAACATTGCCGTGGACAATGCATTCAGCATGGCGCGGCCGCCCAGATGATCGTCGGCCGTTTCGCTGCGCATCAGCGACACGAGCCCGGCGAGCTGCGCAGCCGTCCCCTTTCCCGCACGCGCGCCGGCATGCACGACAAGACGCGGCGGAAGATAGCCGCGCAACAGACGGTCGTGGGGCGGTGTAATCGCGAAGTGCCCGCACAACAGGTCAAGCCGTTCGTCCGATCCGAGGTTTTCGCTGATCGTGAAATTCTCCGCCGCCCGGTTGCGCGCCGGCAGCGGTGTCGCCCCGCTTCCGTCGTGCATCACGTGTCGCGGGTTGCCGGGAAGCAGAAGGATGTCGCCGGCCTTCAGCAGCAACGGCCGTCCGCCCGCGGCGGCGTCCAGGATCGCCGAGCCAGCAAGCACCGCATGATAGGGGATCTCGTTGGTTAAACCCGGGCCCTGCTCGATACGCCAGGGGACGCTGTAGCTGCAGCGAAGATCGAGCCGCCCGCGCACCGGCATCATCTCGAACAACCGGCTCAGCCAATCCATAGCCAAATCCCCCTGAAGCAGCATGTGAGACGATTGAGCATATAAACGAGCAATATGAACATTCAATGTCTCAAAGCTCGATCCTATTGTCACTCCGCAATCGTTCACCACCCGCAACAAGGAGTGCCACCATGTCGCGTCTCTCAACCCCCAATCTCGAAACCGATACCGGCCCGTCCGGCCAGATCTATGCCCAGATCAAGAAGGCGATCGGCGGCGTCCCGAACACCTACGCGGCGATTGCCGCCCACGGTCCGGCCGCGCTCAAGTCGATCCTCGCGGCCGATGCCGTGCTGACTGGCGGCAGCCTGCCCCGGCGCGACCTGGAGGTCGTCAAGCTCGTGATCAGCGCTGCCGGCGGCTGCGATTATTGTGTCGCCGCGCACTCGCATCTCGCCAGGCTCGCCGGCGTGAATGCCGATGTGCTCAAGCAGATCCGCGACGGCGCGCCGACCAGTGACGCCAGGCGCGATGCGCTCGTGCATTTCGTGCGCAACCTCGCGCAGTCGAGCGGCACCGTCAGCGACGAGGATTTCGCCGCGATCAAGTCCGCCGGATACAGCGACGCGCAGCTGGTCGAGATCAGCCTGGCGTTTGCGACCACGATCTTCACCAACGTCTTCAACCGCATCAACGACACCGACATCGATTTCCCGGCGGTCGCCTGAAGCGACCGGGCGATGTCACGCAAAAGGATCACGACCATGACCACGCTTGCCAACACCACACAAAATCCGCTTGTCCGCGCGCTCGACAGGTCCGGCCTGCTGGCGGAGGATCTCGACTATCACGTCGTCCGGGCCGCGATGGTGATCATGTTCCTGTTCTTCGGTTACCAGAAGTGGTTTCCGTACGAATTCGAACGGCTGGTCCCGTTCATCAGCAACGGGCCGCTGATCTGGTGGCTGTATCCAGCGTTCGGCCACGCCGGCGCCAGCTACTTCCTCGGCGCCTCGGAATGGACATACGGTTCGCTGCTGCTCGCGGGCTTCTGGGACAAGCGGCTCGGCGTGCTCGGCGCCCTCGGCTCGACCGGAACCTTCATCGCGACGGTCACCATCATTCCCTTCATGCCCGATGGCTGGGACGTCGCCGCCGGTGGCTTCCCCGCGATGACCGGCAACGTGCCGTTCCTGATGAAGGACGTCGTTCTGCTCGCCGTCTCGCTCTACCTGCTGCGACAGGACGTGGTTCGTCTGATCAGGCAATAGCTGATCGCGATTGATCGCTGGTGGGCCTCGGGCGTGCCGGCGATCGCGCGTGGTATTGAGCAGACGCAGCATCTCTCTCGAACACAACGACATCGCAGTCACTATTGTTGCACCGGTCCGGCGGCCCTTGCCCTTGAAGGCCGAGCCATAACCCATTGCCGAACTTGCATAATGCGTTGAAAATCGGCCACGCGCTCCGCGCGATCGGCTGCGCTGTCGCCCGCTTGACGACCCATCGCCGCTTCCATGCACGAATGATCCATAGCTCTCCGGCCATGAACATAGTTCCGCCGCGCGGTCTGCGCTAAAAAGGAGCGCCGGTGTTGTTCTGGGGTGAGTTGATGAAGAAGAACGACGTCACATGCCCGCGTTGCGGGGCTGGATTCCGACGCCTTGAGCTGGCATCCAGGTCAGGAAGTGAGGGCGAATATCGCTGCCCGGTTTGCGAGACGACCCTCGAGCAGTTCGATGGCGACAAGCTCGTCGCTTACCGCCTGACCATTCAGCCCTCGATTCGCGGGTTGAAGACCTAGCGGCCCCGCTGGATGGAATGCCGCCGGAGCAAAATCTGGATCACGATCTCCGCTTCAGGACATAGCTGTCCATGATCCAGCCGTGCCGCTCACGCGCCTCGCGTCGCGCGGCGACGATGCGGGGGCCGACCTCTGCCAGTTCTCCCGCCATGACGATCTGATCGGGCATGCCGAGATAGGCGCCCCACCAGATTTGCAGCCCGGCAGGATCCAGCGTCTGGAAGGCGGCGCCGCCGTCGAGCATCACGACCACGGTGTCGACGCCGGGCGGCCAGCCGCCCTCGCGCAGCCGCCGGCCGGTCGTCACGAGGAATGGCTCGCCGATCTCATTGAGCGGCAGCGCATGCGCCGCGCACAGCGCCTGGATCGACGTGATGCCCGGGATCACCTCGATCGATGGCAGCGGATCGAGCCGGCGCGCAATCCGCAGGCTCGAATCGTAGAGCGAGGGATCGCCCCAGATCAGCAGGGCGACGCGTCCCTCCCCGCCGAGATGGCGCGCGATTTCCTGCGACCACGTCGCGGCGATCGCATCGTGCCAATCGTCCACACCCTTGCGATAATCCTCCTCACCGGCGTCACGCACCGGCAGGTCGAACTCGGCAATGCGTGTGCGGTCATTGGTCAACGCTTCTGCGCAGATGGTGCGACGCAACTCGGCGATATCCGACTTCGCCGTCCCCTTGCGCGGGATCAGGATCAGATCGGCGGCATTGATCGCGGCGGTCGCGGCGAAAGTGAGCTGCCGGGGATCACCACAACCGATGCCGATCAGAGACAGCGTCAACATGGCCGCGTCACCCTCGCTCCGGCGCCAGCGCACCGAACAGGATAACGGCAGCCGCCGTGGCCGCGCCGGCCTGCATGAGCCGGTCGGCCAGCGCTGTGATCGTGGTGCGAAGCAGCCGCTCGTCGGCGTGGCCGAGCGATTCCGCCAGCAGTGCGGGCGTGTCGGGCGCGAGGCCATGAGCGATCAGCCTTGCGGCCAATGCCGGGAAGGTCCGCCGCCCCATATAGACGACGGTGGTCGCTTCCGGATCGGCCAGCGCCGCCCAGTTCAGGTCCGCGGGCAATTCGCCCGTCACATCGGCGCCGGTGACGAACTGGACTCGGCGCGAGGTCAGCCGGCGCGTCAGCGGAATGCCGGCCTGCGCGGCGGCAACCGAGGCCGAGGTCACACCGGGAATGATTTCGTAGCCGATGCCGGCCGCGCGCAGCGCTTCGATCTCCTCCTCGAGCCGACCAAAAATGCCGGCGTCGCCGGATTTCAGCCGCACCACCCGCACGCCGGCGGCAGCATAATCGACCAGCAGCCGGCTGACATGGCGCTGCTTCGCCGACAGGCGGCCGGCGCGCTTGCCGACCGCGACGAGATTGGCGCCGGAGCGCGCGAGATCGAGGATCGCGCCCGAGGCAAGATCGTCATAGAGCACCACATCGGCCTCGCGCAGCCGCGCCGCTCCCTTCATGGTCAGGAGCTCGGGATCGCCGGGACCGGCCGAGACGAAGGACACGAATCCGCTCACCGGTCCTCCGCAATCAGATGGAAGAATGTACCCGTCGCACAGCCGCGCCGCGATCCGGTCTCCGCGACGATCGTACCGGTCGCATCACGCACCACCGCGAGCGGCGTGTCGGGCTGCGCGATGATCGTCGAATAGTGAAACTCGTGGCCGCGCAGGCGTGCGCCTGGGCCGTGGCCGGGCATCGGTGCGGCAAGCTCGGCGAGCCGGTAGCCCAGATGCATGCGGCGCCTGGCATAGCTCGTCTCAAGGCCGAGCAAGCCCGCCATCTCGTGACGCACGCCGTCGGCATCGGTCAACGCGGCGCCTAGCACCATGTAGCCTCCGCATTCGCCATGCACCGGCCGCGTCTCGGCGAAGGCGCGGAGCTGCCCGAGAAATCGCCTGTTGGCCGCAAGCCGGCCGGCATGCAGTTCGGGATAGCCGCCGGGCAGCCAGCACACATCGGCATCCGCGTCGGGGCCTTCGTCGGCAAGCGGCGAGAACGTCACGATCTCTGCGCCGGCCGCGCGCCAGGCTTCCAGCATGTGAGGATAGACAAAGGAGAACGCCGCGTCGCGCGCCAGCGCGATGCGCTGGCCGGGCGGCGTGATGACCAGGCTGGGCACGGCGGATTGCGGCGACCAGACCTCGGCCGATTTCAGCACGGCGTCGAGATCGATATGCTCGACGACAAAGCGCGCGGCTTCGTCAATCAGACCATCGATCTGAGCCTGCTCTTCGGCCTGCACCAGTCCGAGATGACGCTTCGGCAAGGCGATCTCGGCGTGGCGGGGCAGCGATCCTAACACCGGGATGCCCGCGCCTGCCATCGCACTCCGCACCAGGGCGTCATGCCGTGCGCTCGCGACGCGATTGAGGACGACGCCTGCAAGCCGTACGCCGGCGCGGAAATCACGCAATCCCGCCGCCACCGCCGCCGCCGTCTGCGCCTGACCGGAGGGATCGATTACCAGCAACACCGGCCACCCCATCATCTCGGCGATGTCGGCGGTGGCGCCGGTCCCCGAGACGCCGCGCGCCGCGACGCCGTCAAACAGTCCCATCGAGCCTTCCGTCAGCACGAGATCGGCATCCGCGCCGCGGCCTGCCAAATGCGCGATGGCTTCGCGCGCCATCGCCCAGCTATCGATGTTGACCGACGCGCGTCCGGTGGCGACCGCGTGAAAGGCGGGATCGATGTAATCAGGCCCGCTCTTGAGGCATTGCACCCTCACGCCGCGATTGCGATAAGCGCGCGCCAACGCCAGGGTCAGCGTCGTCTTGCCGACACCGGATGCCGGCGCAGAGATGACGAGCCCCGCGGTCATTGCGATGATTCCGGCGACGCTTCCGGAAAACGCGGCACCGCCCCGACCGGGCGGTAGCGGCGGTCGTAGTCGGCTGCATAGAGACGGCTCTCGGCGAATTCGTCCGCCCCGAGCGTCTTGCCGACCAGAATGAGCGCAGTGCGTTCGAGCTCGGGGCCGACGGCGGTATCGAGCGTCGCGAGCGTGGCGCGCACGATGCGCTGATCCGGCCAGCTCGCGCGCCAGACGATCGCAACCGGGCAATCCGCGCCGTAGTGCGGCGTGAGTTCGGCGATGACCCTGTCGAGCAGATGGATCGAAAGATGGATCGCCATCACCGCGCCGGTCGCGGCAAAGGCTGCGAGTGTCTCGCCATCAGGCATCGCGCTCGCCCGGCCCGGCGTTCGCGTCAGCACCACCGATTGCGCAAGGCCCGGCAGCGTCAGCTCGGCCTCCAGCGCCGCCGCGGCCGCCGAGAAGGCCGGCACCCCGGGCGTGACAGAATACGGAATCTGCAACGCGCGCAGCCGACGCAGTTGCTCGCCCATCGCCGACCAGACCGAGAGATCGCCCGAATGCAGCCGCGCGACATCCTTGCCCTCCGCATGCGCGGCAGCGATCTCGGCAATGATTTGGTCGAGCGACAGCGCCGCGGTGTTGACGATGCGCGCATCCGGCGGACAATGCGCCAGAACACCTGAAGGCACCAGCGATCCGGCATAGAGACAAACCGGGCACGAGGCGATGAGATCGCGCCCGCGCAAGGTCAGCAAATCGGCAGCGCCAGGCCCTGCGCCGATGAAATGCACCGTCATTCGCCGTCTCCTTCCGCGATCGCCGCGATGGCCATCCGATCCTGTGACGCGGTCCTGACCGAGATCAGGCGCGCACCGCGCCCTGCTGCAGCGATCGCCGCAGCTTCGGCGACCGAGCCCGTTCCGAATCTTGCCTTGATGAACTCGGATTGCGTTGCAGTCTTGATCTCGGCCAACGTCTCCGCGGGAATGCCCCGGATCGGTATTCCCAGTTGCTGCGCCAGCGCTTTCAACGCCGCCGCATCCGCCTTGTCACTCACTGTCGCAACGGCTGCAAGGCCGTCGGAACCGCCGGCCGCGTCGAGCGCGTCGCGCAAGGACGCGACACTGGTATTGCGCCTGAATCCGAGGCCAGCGACCTTCATCGGAGCGCGCTCCATTGCACGATCGGCCGCGCAGCCTTCCAGGCGCGATAGCGGCCCAATGGCTCGGCCTGCGCGATCTCGAGGCGCATCAACTCGCCGCCATGACGCTGGTGCAGATCGCAGAGCAGCGCCTCGGTCTCCAGGGTCACAGCATGCGCGACCAGCCGCGTGCCCGGCGCAATCCGCGACCAGATCGCATCGAACATCGCGGCGTCGAGGCCGCCACCGATGAACACGGCATCAGGCGCCGCGAGGTCCGATAAAGCGCCGGGCGCCTCGCCTTCGATAATGGTGATCCGATGGGTCAGGCCGAAGCTCGCTGCATTGCGGCGGATGTTGGCGGCGCGTTCGCGGCGGGCTTCGACGGCGATCGCCGTCCCACCACAGAGCGCCCATTCGATCGAGATCGAGCCCGAGCCCGCGCCGACATCCCACAGCCACTCACCGGGCCGCGGCGCAAGCGCCGACAGCGCAAGCGCGCGGACCGGCCGCTTTGTCAGTTGCCCGTCATGCACAAAGAGCGCATCGGCAAGTCCCGAGCTGCGTGCGATTCCCTGCTGTCCCCGCGCCTCCAGCGCGATTGCGACCAGGCTCTCGCTTGAATCACCCGCATACGAGTCGGCGCGATGCTGCGTGACGGACTCACGCGGTCCGCCAAGCGCCGCAAGCGTCCATATTGCCGACGCCCCCCAACCACGCTCCGTCAGCCAGCGCGCGAGATCGGACACCGCCTTGCCGTCGCGCAGCAGGCAGATGATCCGCGCATCGCGCACGAGATGCGGCAACAGCCGTTCGAACAGTGCGGCATGAAGACCGAGACAGACAGCATTCTCGATACGCCAGCCCAAACGAGCCGCCGCCAGTGAGAACGTCGACGGCGCGGAGTGCGCGACCCACTCACCGGCCTGCAGCTTCTCGACAAGGCTTCCGCCGACGCCATGCCAGAACGGATCGCCCGACGCGAGCACCACCGTCGGACGGCCGCGACAGCTCATCACGATGTTCGCATCGAACGGCACCGGCCAGACACGGCCGCGGTCGGCGATGCGGGCGAGCGCGAGATGCCGTTCGCCGCCGAAAACTGTTTCGGCGTCACGGAGCGCCTTTCGGCTTGCATCGGAGAGGCCGGCAAGGCCATCTTCGCCGATGCCGATGATGGTCAACCACGGATTACCCATGATGCGCGCCCTGATCCTGGGCGGAACGGCCGATGCCAATCTGCTCGCCGCTGCGATCGCAAGCGCGGGGATCGACGCGGTCTATTCCTATGGCGGCCGCACCCGTGCGCCGGCCGACCAGCCATTGCCGGTCCGCAGCGGTGGTTTCGGCGGCGTCAGCGGTCTTGCCGACTATCTGCAACGCGAAGCCATCACGCATGTGGTCGATGCGACGCATCCCTTCGCAGCCGAGATGAGCCGCAACGCCATCGCCGCCTGCGCGCAAAGCGCAACGCCGTTGCTCGCGCTCGAACGCGCGCCCTGGGACAAAGCCTCCGGCGATCGCTGGATCGAAGTCGCGGACGTCGTCTCCGCGGCCGCGGCCTTGCCGGACAGCCCCGCCTGCGTATTCCTCGCGATCGGCCGCCAGCACATCGCGCCCTTCGGCGCACGGCCGCAGCATGCCTATACGTTGCGTTTTGTCGACCCGCCCGACGAAACGCCGTCGTTGCCCAACGCGGACGTCATTGTGTCGCGCGGACCTTTCACGCTCAAGGGGGAGCTCGCGATGATGCGCGCGCGTCACATCGAATGGATCGTCGCCCGCAATTCCGGTGGAACCGGCGCGCGCGCCAAGATCGACGCCGCCCGCGCGCTCGGCCTTCCCGTCATCATGATCACGCGGCCGCTGCTGCCCGACAGACCACGGGTGGAAAGCGTGAGCGAGGTGATGCAATGGCTCGGTCATCGGACCCGCCTCGGCGCATAGACCCAGCGGCCGACCCGTCGTGTCGCCGAATTGCCGACGATCACCAGCGTCCGCATGTCGGCCATCTCTGGCCGCGCGTCGCGCAGTTCGACCGTCTCGATCCGCTGCCCGGGCGTGCTGACGGAGCGCGCAAAAATCACGATGCGCTCGTCGCAGCCCGCCTCGCGCAAGATCTCGAGCGCGCGACCAAAACCGTCCGGCCGGCTGGCCGAGCGCGGATTGTACATCGCGATCGCGAAATCCGCTTCGGCCGCAAGCCGTAGGCGCTTCTCGATCAGCGCCCATGGCTTGAGATTGTCGGAGAGGTTGATCGCGCAGAAATCATGACCGAGCGGCGCGCCGGCGCTTGCGGCTGCCGCCAGCATCGCCGTCACGCCGGGCAGAACGCGGATCGGCAGGTCGTGCCATTGCGGCGCGTCCTCCAGCGCTTCGAACACGGCCGATGCCATCGCAAACACGCCGGGATCGCCCGAGGACACCACGACGACGTGGCCCCCTTCCGACGCGAGCCGCAACGCGTCAGCGGCGCGCTGCAACTCCACACGATTATCCGAGGGATGCAGCGTGAGCCCGGCGCGCGGCGGCACGCGCGTCACATAGGGCGCATAGCCGACGATGTCGGTCGCAGCCGCGAGCGCAGCAGCGACCTCCGGCGTGATCAGCGCCTCATTGCCCGGTCCAAGCCCCGCGATGGTCAGCGTGCCGGTCATTGCGCGGCCTCCCTGCGCCGTCCTTGCCCATGCACCAGCACGATCGCAAAATACGGACACTCGGCCTTGCCGATATCCGCAAGCCGTGCGACGCGCTGATCCGGCATGGTGCCGCGTTCGACGAGCCACGCATCATCGAGGCGCCCCGCGGACGCCAGCGCGCGGCGAATCTTCGGAAGATTGCGACCAGTCTTCATCACAACCAGCGCGTCGGAGCTGCGCATCCGCTCGGCGAGCTCCGGCTCCGGCAGCGTCCCCATCAGAACGGTCGTCACATCGTCGGCCAGCGCAATCGGCTGCCCCACCGAATTCCAGCAGCCGACCATGCCGGGAATGCCGGCGATCACCTCGATCTCGACACGACCCTGCAGCCGCGCATGCAGATGCATGAACGAGCCATAGAAATAGGGATCGCCCTCGCAGAGCACGACGATGTCGATCGCGCGCGCAATTCGCGCCAGGCGCTCCGCCCATTCGTCATAGAAGTCGGCAAGCAGCCGCGCGTAGTCCGGACTGTCGAACGCGATTTCCGTGGTGACCGGATATTCCATCGGATATTCGCTGACGTCAGCGGCGAGCAAGCCCTCGACAATGCGGCGCGCCTGCCCCGGCTGGCCCTTTTTGCGAAAGTAAGCGACATGCTTCGCGGCACGCACCATGCGGTCGGCGCGCACGCTCATCAGGTCCGGATCGCCTGGGCCGAGGCCGCAGCAGATGATACGTCCCATCGCTATTCGCTCCGGCTCGCCAGCGCATTGACGGCGGCAACCGTGATCGCCGAACCACCGAGCCGTCCCTCGACCGTCAGCGCCGGCACGGGGGGCTCAGCCATCAATGCCGCCTTGGATTCCGCCGCGCCGACAAAGCCGACCGGACAGCCGATGATCGCCGCCGGCCTTGGGCAATCGGTATCCTCCAGCATGTTGAGCAGATGGAACAGCGCCGTCGGCGCGTTGCCGATCGCGACGATGGCGCCGCCCAGATGCGGCCGCCACAGCTCGAGCGCCGCCGCGGAACGCGTGTTGCGCATCGATTGCGCGAGTGCAGGCACCTTGACATCACCGAGCGTGCAGATGACGGCATTACCCGCCGGCAGCCGCGCGCGCGTAATTCCTTCCGATACCATGCGCGCGTCGCAGAGGATTGGCGCGCCCTCCTGCAAGGCGGCTCGCGCGCGCGCAGCCATGCCCGATGTGAAGCGCACATGCGCTTCCAGGCCCACCATGCCGGCGGCATGGATCATGCGCACGACCACCGGCTCTTCGTCTGGCGTGAAGCGGGCAAGGTCGGCTTCGGAGCGGATGGTGGCAAAGGACTGGCGATAGATCGTCGCGCCGTCAGTCTCGTAGACGTGCGGCATCAATGGCCTCCCGTCAGCACGGAGGGATTGGCGACGAGGTACGAACTGGTCAACCCTCGGAGCACCGGCGCATCCCGCGTCGTGCCGCGGCGGATCAGATCAAAGCCGTCAATCGTCGCAACGAGGGTGACATCCAAAGGACCGGAATGGGCGCAGCCCTTGGCGCAGCCGGAGACGTGGAGCCGCGCATCGGGTGGGACATGCCGCGCGAGCGCCGATGCCAGCATACGCGTGTCCGCATGCGCATCGCCGCAGCGCGGTGCGCCGCTGCAGGCGACCACGCGCAGCCTCGGATCGCCGGCATCAGTCACGAGGTCCGCCCCACCGGGCATCTCGCGCATCCCCTCCACCAGCATCATCCGCCACGGCGTCATGCGGAGAGCCCGCGCGCTCGCAGCGAGATCGCGGAGCGTCTGGTGCGGCATCTGCCCGAAGGCGACGCCAACCATCGCGCCGATTGGATAGATGCCCGGCACAGGACTCGATGATTGGCCCACGGGCTCGGCATCACCGCGAAGCGACTGCGGCAGGCTCGCGCCGCCGGCGAGATGAACCGCCATCCGTCGCCGCTCACCCCTGGTTCCGCCGGAGGTGACAAACCATTCGGCTAGGGCCAGCGCAACCTGAGTGGCCTCGCTCCGCGTGACGGAGAGGCCGACTTGCGCGCCGTCGGCACGTACCAGCAAGCCGCCGTTGCGATCGCGTTCGATCCTGATATCCGCCGACGCGCCAGCCAGCACGCGCGCATTGCCATCATCGATTGCGAAGCCGAACTTGGTTGGAAGATCAAGCGAGGCGCCGGCAAGCCCCTGCTCAAGCTCGGTCGCAAGCGAGCGCGTCTCGTCGGCAGCAGTCCAGAACGGCGTCACCAGAATGTTGCGCTGCGCCTCGGTATTCGAGTCTGTGTCCAGCAACCCGAGCTCAGCGAGCCCATCGACCAGGCGCGGATAAGCTTCATCGCTGACGCCGCGGATCTGGAGATTGGCGCGGCTGGTCAGGTCGATCAGGCCGTTGCCGTATCGCGCCGCCAGCTCGGCGATTCCCGCTGCCTGCGCCACGTCCAGCCGTCCGCCGCGCGGGCGAATGCGCACCACGAGGCCATCGCCTGATAGCATCGGCCGCAGCGCGCCTGGACACCAGCCCTTGACTGCAACCGCGCTCATGAGGCCTCCTGCAGCGCAGCCGCGATCGAATTGCGCCGTGTCGGCCAGAGCGAGGCTTCATGCAATCTCATGAAGCAGGTTTCGATCGCAGCCAGCGCCGCCGGATTCTCGCGCGCCATGAAGCCGCGAACTTCGTCATTGCCGAGTGTCGCATCGTAGTAGAGATCGAACAGATGCGGCGGCACCGCGTCGGCGAGATGGGCGAACGCCGCCATGTGCTCCAGCGTCGCCGATATCTCGGCGGCACCACGGAAGCCATGGCGCATCATGCCCGCGATCCAGGCAGGGTTGGCGGCACGCACCCGCACCACCCGCGAGATTTCCTCGATCAACGCCCGGGCATGCGGCTGATCCGGCCGCGTCGCATCGAGGTGATAGAGCGATGGGGCTTTCGTGCCAAGGCGCCGGGCAGCCGCCGCGATGCCCGCCTCGTGCGCGGCATAGTCCGCCGCCAGCAGCAGATCGGTCTCCGGCAAATCCTGAGTGTGAACAAAACTGTCCGCAGCCGCGAGCCGCGCCTCGATGCCGGCGCGATCGGGCCGCATCTCGCCGTCGGATGCGAGAGCCCACGACGATGCCGACAGCCAGGCTTCGCCGGCCGCCTCGCGCGCCTCCTCGGTGAAGACATCTGACAGCGACGCAATGCCAACGCCATAATGTCCGGGGCGAGGACCGAACACGCGCGCGATGCGCTGCCGGTAAGGATTCTCGTCCGCCTCGTCGCTGCGTTCGGACAACGCCTCCGCCGCGGCTTCGAACAACTGGGCCAGCCCTGAGAAGACGTCGCGGAACAGCCCCGACACCCGCAGCGTGACGTCGATGCGCGGCCGGCCGAGTTCCGCCGGCGCGATGATGTCGTAGCCCGACACCCGCCCCGAGCCGTGATCCCAGCGCGGCGCGATGCCCGCGAGGTGCAAGGCCATCGCAAAATCCTCGCCGGCGGTGCGCATCGTCGAGGAGCCCCAGAGGTCGACCATGAGTCCCTTCGGCCAGTCGCCGTGATCCTGCAAATGACGGCGCAACAGCTCCTCGGCGAGTTTCACGCCTTGGGCATGCGCCGACGGCGTCGGCACCGCGCGCGGATCGACCGCAAACAGGTTGCGTCCAGTCGGCAGCACGTCGCGGCTTCCGCGATAGGGCGAGCCCGACGGCCCCGGCGCCACGCGCCGACCCGCGAGCGCATCGCGCAGCGCCGCCTTCTCCGCCTCGCCGCACGCACCCTGCCCGAACACATGCAAACCGTCGCCGAACTGGCTTTCCTTGAGGTCGCAGACGAAACGATCGATCTGCGGAATGGCCTCGGCCGACGAGACCGGCGCGGCGAGACCGAGATCGTCTTCCAGCCCTGCGATGCGTGCTTCGTCGCGGATCGCGGCGATCAGGCGCTGCCGCCGCGCCGGATCGAGACCATCGGCGGTCGAATACTCATCGAGCAAGCGCTCGAGATTGCGCAGGCCTTCCGGCACCGCGGCCTTCGCGAGCGGCGGCGGCAGATGACCGATCGTCACGGCACCGATCCGGCGCTTGGCCTGCGCCGCCTCGCCGGGATCGTTGACAATGAAGGGATAGACAACCGGCAGATCGCCGATCAGCGCCTCCGGCCAGCATGCGGACGACAGCGCAACCGACTTGCCGGGCAGCCATTCCAGCGTTCCATGCGCACCGATGTGGACGACGGCATCGATGGCCTGCTGCCTGAGCCACAGATAGAACGCGACATAGGCATGGCGCGGCGTGCGCGCCAGATCGTGATAGTCGGCGTCGCGCCGCCCCACCTCGCCGCGCTCCGGCTGAACGGCAATGACCGATTTGCCGCAGCAGATCGCCGCGAAATGAAATGCGCCGTCACGGCAATCGGGATCGTCCTCCGGCGCGCCCCATGCGCGGCCGACATCATCCTGCAGTTGCCGCGGAAGGCCGGAAAGCGCTGCACGGTAGTCGGCGACGTTCCACGTCAAAGTCCTGCGCAAAAGAATGTCGCCCAGCGACGCCACCGGCTCAACATCAAATCCCGCAGCCGCGAGATCGGTCAGCAATGCCTCGACCGAGGCAAGCGCATCGAGGCCGACGGCATGCGCGATCTGATGCGGCCGGCCGGGATAGTTCGAGAGCACCAGCGCGAGCCGCTTATCCTGTGCGTGCTTGCCGGCAAGCCGATGCCAGGCGGCCACGCGTGCGGCAATTGCAGCGACGCGCTCGGCATCCGGTCGATGCGCAAGATGCACGAATTGCAGCTCGGGATCGCGCTCACCAGGCGATTTGAAGCTGACGACGCCCGCGAACAGGCGGCCATCGACCTCCGGCAGCACCACATGCATCGCGAGATCGCCGGGCGAAAGCCCGCGAAGCGACAAGGCCCAATCCTCGCGCCGTGCTGTCGACAGCGCGACCTGGAACACCGGGCATGATGCAGCGTCGAACGGCGTCGCGCCGTCGTCATCGGCTGCGGAAAACGCGGTCGCATTTACGATGGCCGCTGGAGCGCATTGCGCAAACTGAACGCGCAGCCGATCGGCCACGCCCGCCGCCTTCAGCGAGGTGACGAAGACACCGTGGACATCAAAGCCCTTCTCGCGCAACGCGTCGATCAGAGCATCGACCGGCGCCGTGTCGCCGGCCGCGAGATAAGAACGATAAAACGTCACCAGCACCCGCGGCCGGCCATCCGGTGCCGGCAACGCCGCGACGGCACCGCGCCGGGGATCGTAGACGCCGATCTCGGGAAGATCGATCTCGCCGACCACCGGCCCGGCATAGAGTCCGGACGCCAGCGCCAGTTGCGCGATCACGGCCTGCGCGGCAACGGGGCCGCCCTTGTCGCACAGCACCTTCAGACGGCGCAACGTCGAGACCGGCAAGGTCGAGAATTCATCCAGCCGCTGATCGTCGCGGCCATCGGCCGGCAGCACGACCAGGGCGATGCCGCGCTCCTTCGCCAGCCGATGCACCGCGGCCAACCCGTATGACCAATAGGGCTCGCCGCCGATCAGCCGCACCAGAATGCCGCGCGCGTGCGACAGCGTCCGCTCGATGTAGGTATCGACCGACAGCGCATGGCGCAACTCCGCGAGATTGGCGAGCCGCAGCGACGGCAACGCAGCGCGGCCGCGCCGCCAGCCGGCCGCGAAGGCAGCAAGATCGCTGTCGGAAAACGACAACACCACGAGATCGGCCGGATCCTGGCCGAGGTCCCTTGGCGTCGCGGTCTCCTCAAGGCCGCGGCTCTCGCGGAAGACGACGTGCATCAGACACCAAGCCGTGCCCTGATCGCGGCTTCATCGATGTCGGCATGTTCGCCGATCACGACGAGCTTCGACTGCCGCGCCCGGGCGCCCCAGGGCATGTCGAACTGATGCCGCACCCGCTCGCCGACCGATTGCACCAGCAGCCGCATCGGCTTGCCCTCGACCGCGATGTAGCCCTTGGCACGCAGCACATTCTGCTCGCGCGCCAGCCCCTTGATCGAGGCGACCAGCGCGTCGACATCCGAAACTTCCGGAAGATCGATCACGACGGAATTGAAATCGTCGTGCTCGTGTTCCTCCTCGCCATCGTGATGCGACGGCCGCGCCGCGAGGTCGTTTTCCGCCGCCGCCTCGAGCCCGAGGATCACGCGTGCGTCGATCGTGCCGTCGACGACGGGCAACATCGGCACCTCGCGCGGCATCTCGGCCGCGATCACCTCTTTCGCCGCCTTGATTCCTTCCGCCCCGGCGAGATCGGCCTTGGTCAGCAGCACGAGATCGGCACAGGCGATCTGGTCCTCGAACACTTCCGACAGCGGCGTCTCGTGGTCGAGATTGTCGTCCGCCGCACGCTGCGCATCCACCGCGGCCGGATCAGGCGCAAACCGGCCGGCGGCGACGGCCTCGGCGTCGGCGAGCGCGATCACGCCGTCGACCGTGATCCGCGAACGAATCTCCGGCCAGTCGAACGCTTTCAGCAGCGGCTTCGGCAGCGCGAGCCCCGAGGTCTCGATCACGATGTGATCGGGCTTCACCGGGCGTGCGAGCAACTGCTCCATCGCCGGGATGAAATCGTCGGCGACGGTGCAGCAGATGCAGCCATTGGCGAGCTCGACGATATTCTCGGCCGGACAATTGGCGTCGGCGCACGACTTCAGGATGTCGCCGTCGACGCCTTCGCTGCCGAATTCGTTGACCAGCACCGCGAGCTTCTTGCCGTTGGCATTGCGGATCAGATGCTGGATCAGCGTCGTCTTGCCGGAGCCGAGAAAGCCGGTCACGACCGTGACCGGAATTTTGGCGAGCGTGTTCATTCTGCGGCCTCCGGCACGACGGGAAGAGGTGGAATGCGGGCGAGCGATTGCTTGCGGAAGATTTCCGGACGGCTGCGCCACGGCACGATGCCGTCGGGCGCCGCCGCATACGCGGAGGCACCGGCGATCACATCCGCGGCATTATCGGCGGACAGTCGGCCGTAGACATAGGACCAGCGCCCCGGCGCGCTGAGCGCGACTGAGCACCCTTGGCTGCAGGCCGACAGGCATGCGACGGGAACCAGATTGACGTCATCGGGCACGCCGGCCTCGACAAGCGCGGCATGCAGGCGTGCACCGGGCGCGAGCTCACCTTCCGCCGGCGTCTGGCCGGCGCGGCAGGTGATGCAGACATGAAGTGTAACGCTCATCGCCCTTCCTGGATTGACAGCGGGAAGCGATGAGGCACACGAACCGATTTTGGACAGGTTCGTTCCCCGTCGCGGAACACCCCGTCCGCCGGTTTCACAACATGCTGCGTTGGCAGGTCTCCCGGCTTGCGGAGCAGGTTTTACCCTTCGATGCCCACCTTCCCGACTCCATGGAATCAGTGGCTTGGGCATCTCTCCGGTCACGGTCGCGGGGGCGGCTGCGCTTCGGGCCCGATTTAGCGGAGCCCTATCGCATTCCCTCTTCGCCTGTCGTAGGACAGGAACCAACGCGGGACCACCATTCGTCCAAGCCTCGCACTTGTCAAGCCGAAGGAACGTGATGATTTCAGATGGAAACGACGCTGAAGACGGCACCGTCGGCACCGATCTTTCGCTGGACACGCGCCACGCGGACAAGATGGCGAAAAAAAAGGCCGCCCGCGACCGCATCATGGCGACCAAGAGCGGTGAAAAGGGCCTGATCATCGTTCATACCGGCGCCGGCAAAGGAAAATCGTCCTCCGCGTTCGGCATGATCGTGCGCTGTGTGGCGCACGGCTTTCCCTGCGCCGTGGTGCAGTTCATCAAGGGCGCCTGGGATACCGGCGAACGCCGCCTGCTCACCGGGCATTTCGGCGATCTCTGTCAATTTCACGCCATGGGCGAAGGCTTTACCTGGGAGACGCAGGATCGCGCCCGCGACATCGCGGCAGCGCAAGCCGGCTGGGAAAAGGCCAAGCAGCTGATCGCAGACCCGAGCCTGCGCATGGTCGTGCTCGACGAGATCAACATCGCGCTACGCTACGAGTACCTCGCGATATCAGATGTCGTCGACTTTCTGACCACGTCGAAGCCGCCGATGACCCATGTCGTGCTCACCGGGCGCAATGCCAAGGATGAATTGATCGAGATTGCCGACCTCGTCACCGAGATGACGCTGGTGAAGCATCCGTTCCGCTCAGGCATCAAGGCCCAGCCGGGCGTCGAGTTCTGACGGACATCACGATGGCGCGCGCATTGATGATCCAGGGAGCCGGCTCGGACGTGGGCAAATCGCTCATCGTCGCCGGCCTCGCGCGCGCCGCGCGACGACGCGGCCTGCGCGTGCTGCCGTTCAAGCCGCAGAACATGTCGAACAACGCCGCCGTGACCGTCGACGGCGGCGAGATCAGCCGCGCGCAGGCCTTGCAGGCCCTCGCCGCGGGCGTCGAGCCGCACACCGACATGAACCCGGTGCTGCTCAAGCCCGAAACCGATGTCGGCGCCCAGATCATCGTGCACGGCAAACGGATCGCCACCGCACGCGCGCGCGAATATGCCGCCATGAAACCATCGCTGATGGCCGCGGTGCTGGGGAGTTTTGCGCGCCTGAAGCAGCGCGCCGATCTGGTGCTGGTCGAGGGCGCCGGCAGCCCCGCCGAGGTCAACTTACGCAAGTCCGATATCGCCAATATGGGGTTTGCACGCCGGGCCGACGTGCCCGTGGTGCTGGTCGGCGACATCGACCGCGGCGGCGTGATCGCGCAGCTGGTCGGCATCAAGGCGGTGATCGATCCTGATGATGCCGCGATGATCCAGGGCTTTGTCATCAACAAATTCCGCGGCGATCCGACATTGTTCGACGACGGCTACCGCCTGATCGAAGAGCGCACCGCCTGGCGCGGGTTTGGCGTGCTGCCCTGGTTCGTCCGCGCCGGCGAACTTCCGGCTGAAGATGCGCTCGGGCTCGGCGAGTCGCGCAAGCCGGGCCAGTGCAAGATCGCGTTCCTTGCGCTGCCGCGGATCGCCAATTTCGACGACCTCGATCCGCTGAAGCTCGAGCCCGGCGTCGATCTCATGATGGTGCGTCCGGGCGAAGCCGTCCCGGGTGATGCGAAGCTCGTCATCCTGCCCGGCTCGAAATCGACCCGCGGCGATCTCGCCTTCCTGCGCGCGCAGGGCTGGGACATCGATCTCCTCGCTCATCGTCGCCGCGGCGGCCATGTCCTCGGCCTGTGCGGCGGCTACCAGATGCTCGGACAGAGCGTCGCCGACCCCGATGGGATCGAGGGTCCCGCCGGTGAAACGCGCGGCCTTGGGCTGCTCGATGTCACGACCACCATGACCGAACAGAAGACACTGACGCGCGTCAGCGCAGTGCATGAAGCGACCAGCCAGCCGATCAGCGCCTACGAGATCCATATCGGCCGCACCGACGGCCCGGATCGCGTGCGTCCTTTTGCATCGCTTGATGGCGCGCCGGAAGGCGCCATTTCGAGTGACGGGCGCGTTCACGGCAGCTATCTGCACGGACTGTTCGCCTCGGACGAATTTCGCAAGGCCTTCCTCGCGCAACTCGACTTCGCGGCGGCTGATCAGCCCTACGGCGCCAGGGTCGAGAGCGCGCTCGACGCGCTTGCCGGGCACATCGAGACCCATCTCGATGTCGAAGGCCTGCTCGCGCTGGCGCGTTAAAGCGAGATAATTCCTGGGTCGAACAGCGACGGCGCTGTACCCCCTCTCCCCGTTCTTCACGGGGAGAGGGTCGGGGTCAGGGGCCGTCTCCGCATATCCGGTGATAGCTGCGTTCGCGGAGACTCCCTCTCACCCGGAACGCATCTGGCGATGCGTTCCGACCTCTCCCGGCACGCGGGGCGAGGCGACGCTGAGATCGTCGCTAGACCGAAGACAGCACGGCGGAAAGGCGAGACCATTCGGCCTCGCTGCCCGGCAAGCCGAGCCGCAGCCATCCCGGCTTTTGCTGGAAGACCCGCGACCAAATCTGCGCACGCGCAAGTATCTCCTGCGCGGCCAACGCATCGTCGGTCTGGTACAGCCGGAACAGCAACGTGCCGCCGACCAGCGTCCAGCCCTGCGATCGCGCCATTGCGTCGAGCCTGACGCAGTCGTCTACCAGCCGCGCGGCCGTGGCCTTGGCCCAGTCGTGATCGAGCAACGCGCGCCGTCCGATCGCAATCGCGGCGCCCGAAACCGGCCATGGGCCCGCCATCGCGGCAAGCGCGGCGATGTCCGCCTCGCTGCCGATCGCAAAGCCGAGCCGCAAGCCGGCAAGTCCGTAGAACTTTCCGAAGGAGCGCAGGATCAGGAGCCCCGCGCGTCCTGCTTCCGGTGCAAGGGACAGGTCAGGAACGGCATCCGCAAAGCTCTCGTCGATGACGAGCCGGCCAACGCGCGGCAGCAGTGCCAGCAACTCGCGCCGGTCATGGCGTCGTCCGTCGGGATTGTTCGGGTTGACGACGACGGCAATGTCCACACCCGCGAGCGCGGCGAGATCGGACACCTCGGCAACATCCCAGCCGGCGGCCGACAACACCGCGGCATACTCATTGTAGGTCGGCGCCAGAATCCGCGCCCGCCCCTTGAGCGCCAGATGCGGCAGCAACTGAATGGCGGCCTGCGCACCGCCCGTCGCCACGATCGGCGCGTCGGTCGCGTAGGCCTGCCGCGCGGCGTCGTGCAGCGATTCAAGATCGAATCGCGACGGCAACGCGCTCCAGTGCCGCGGCTCGACATCGACCAGGGGATACGGCACCCGATTGATCCCGGTCGACAGGTCGATCCAGTCGTCCGCAGCGCCGCCGAAGCGCTGCCGGGCGACATCAAGATTCCCGCCGTGCTCACGCATACGCCGCTCCTTCACGCCAGCGCCAGGACCAGCAACGCCCCGGCCAACAGAATCATGGCGTAACGATAGAGTTTCAGCCCGGTGAGGACGTCAGCGGCAGCCGGATCGCGCGCCCCCTCGTTCAGCCAGGGCTCATCGGCGATGTGACCATGATAGATGCGAGGACCGCTGAGCCGCACGCCGAGCGCGCCGGCCATCGCGGCTTCCGGCCACCCGGCATTCGGCGAGCGATGCCGCTGCGCATCGCGCAACACGCATGACCACGCCTGCGAACGGTTCGGCGCGAGCAGCACGAACAGAACACCCGTCAACCGTGCCGGAACGAGATTGGCGAGATCGTCGATCCGGGCGGCCGCCCAACCAAAGGCTTCGTGCCGTTCGGTACGATGACCGATCATGGAGTCCAGCGTGTTGATCGCCTTGTAGCCAAGGATTCCCGGCAGGCCGAACAGCGCGCCCCAGAACACCGGCGCCACGATGCCGTCGGATGCATTCTCGGCGAGGCTCTCGATGGTGGCGCGCGCGATGCCGGCGTCATCGAGCATTGCCGGATCACGCCCGACAATCTGCGCAACCGCCGAACGTGCGGCCGCAATGTCGCCGGATACAAGAGGATTGGCCACCGCGGCGACGTGGTCATGCAGCGAGCGCACGGCAACGAGCGGCCACGTCAGCACACCGACAAGGACAACGCGCACCCATCCGGATGCGAGCACAGACTGAACGGCCCAACCGAGCCCAATCACCAGCGCGATCACCGAAACGGCGGCCGCGACGCCAGCCACGCGACGAAACGCCGGCGGATCGGAGGCGCGGTTCCAGGCGCTATCGACGAGATGGATCAGCCGGCCGAGCCAGGTCACGGGATGGCCGATGCGGGCAAACAGCCACGCCGGCCAGCCGATCAAGGCATCCATCGCCATCGCCACCGCCATCGCTCCCGCAAAACCCACTTGACCCTCTCCTCGCCGCGGTCCCCTGATGCGCAAGACATCGGCCGAGCGCAAGCCCTCCGTGACGGATTTCGGCTTTGTCTTTCTCCGCGATTGGTGGTTAGAGCGTTTCCGAGCGAAGTGCGTACTGGTCGCACAGGAGATGATATGGCCGTCATTCTGATCACGGGGGGAGCCCGGTCCGGCAAAAGCCGGCGCGCCGAACTTCGTGCGCGCAGCTTTCCGGGACAGCCGATCTATATCGCGACCGCCGAGGCGCTCGACGCAGAAATGGATGAGCGGATCGCCAGACATCGCGCGCGGCGCGGCAGCGACTGGATCGAGCGCGAGGTGCCGCTCGATCTGGTTGAAGCGGTGTCCGGGACCGATGGCGCTGGTGCGAGGCTGGTCGATTGCCTGACGCTCTGGCTATCCAATCTGCTGCATGCCGGGCGCGACTGGTCGCAGGAAGTGACTCGGCTGGCGGATGCGCTGTCGCGCCAGCGCGGCCCGGTCGTGCTGGTCACCAACGAGGTCGGTCTCGGCATCGTGCCGGACAATGCATTGGCGCGGGCTTTCCGCGACGCCGCAGGAATCATGAACCAGACTATCGCCGGCATCGCGGACGAGGTTGAGTTCGTCGTTGCGGGCCTGCCGATGAAGCTTAAATGAAGTCCGAGATCGATCCTGCCAAAGGCCCCGCAATGGTCTCATTCGATGATACGTTTCGCCGGCAGCTGCACGAGCTGTTCGTGTGGCGGCGGGACGTGCGGCGGTTCCGAACCGATCCGCTGCCGGATGGCACGATCGAGCGGCTGATCGAGATCGCCTGCCTGTCGCCTTCGGTCGGCCTGAGCCAGCCCTGGCGGTTTGTCATTGTCGACGACGAGGCACGGCGCCGCGCTGTCATCGACGACTTCAAGGCCTGCAACGCCGATGCGCTGCGGTCCTATTCGGGCGAGCGCGCCGCAAAATATGCCGCATTGAAATTATCAGGCCTCGAGGAGGCGCCGGGCCATCTCGCCGTGTTTGCCGAGAAGACCGACCGGATCGGCGCCGGTCTCGGCCGCGCGACGATGCCGGAGACGTCGGAATATTCCGTGGTGGCCGCGATCTGCTCGATGTGGCTTGCCGCGCGCGCCGAAGGCATCGGCATCGGCTGGGTGTCGATCCTCAATCCGGAACGCATTCATGGCGTTCTGGAAATCCCGGACTCCTGGAAATTCATCGGCTATCTCTGCATCGGTTACCCACAGACCGAGTGCGACCGTCCGGAGCTCGAACAGGCCAAGTGGGAATCGCGGCGAGGTCCGGATGAATTCACCATCCGACGCTGACCGCCTCCCTGCCGGCGACTGCGCCCCAAGCTGTGACGCGCACTGGCGCGCCGACATCGCCTCGCTGGTCTTTCCCGTGCCGGAGCACCGCGCCATCTGCGCCGTGCATCGGGGCGCGTTTCGCACGCTGCTTGGCACCGATCCGACGGTGGACGCATGTCTCGCCCATTTCAGGCGGTTTGAACCAGCCTTCAAGGCAGCCGCACACGCCAAGATCGAGCGCAAGCGCATTCCCCTTGGAACAAATTTGCATCTTACCAGTCGCGACATCACCCGAAAGCTGCTAGAAGCCGATCAAATCGAATGTGGAGAACGACCATGAGCCAGTCCCGGACCGCGCAAACCCAGGTTACTCAAGCTCAGGTCACGCATCTGCCAATCGCTACCCGACAGGTTGGACGGCTTGCACAGTCGTTGATGGCCATGACGTTCGGCCTGTTCATTGTCGGCGTGGTCGGCTTCTCGCACATCGACGTGATCCACAACGCCGCGCATGACGTGCGCCATTCCAACGCCTTTCCCTGCCACTGATCTCGTTGGCATGAGCACGTTTCGCTCGATCGTCTTCTCGTCGGTCATTGCCGGGTTCATCGTCGGCCTGGTCGTCACGGCGGTCCAGCAATTCGGCACCGTTCCCCTGATCCTCAGGGCCGAGGTCTACGAGAAGGCGGCCACGCACAAGCACGAAGCCGCCGCGCCACCGCAGGCGATCCTCGTCCATGATCATGCCGATCATGATCATGGCGCGGAGGCCTGGGAGCCGCGCGATGGATTGGAACGCAACGTCTATACCGCGGGGGCAAACATCCTGACCGCGATCGGTTTTGCGCTTCTGCTCTGCGGCTTCGTCGCGGTTCGCAGCGGCGCGACCGGCGAGCAGATGTCGTGGCATGAAGGCTTGATGTGGGGCCTCGCGGGTTTTGCCGTCTTCACCATTGCTCCGGGCCTCGGACTGCCGCCTGAATTACCGGGCGTTCCCACCGCTCCATTGCTCTCGCGCCAGATCTGGTGGGTGACGGCGGTGCTGGCGACCGCAGCCGGCCTCGGGCTGATCGTGTTCCGGCGCTCGGTGCCGGCCGCCATCGCCGGCGTGGTCCTGATCATGCTGCCGCATCTGATCGGCGCGCCCGAGCTGGAGCATGTCGAGACCAACGTGCCCTCGTCGCTGTCGCACCAGTTCGTGGTCGCCGTCACGCTGACCAGTCTGGTGTTCTGGTCCCTGCTGGGCAGCCTGACGAGCGCCGCATTCGCCTATTTCGACCGGCAAGGCCCATCGCAAGGCTCATCCGCTCGCGGGTGACAGCCGCTGCCTGAAAAACGCCAGGATCTCATCGCGGGCCGCGATGGTCGGCTGGCCGGCCTCGTCGATCAGATGCACGGTCACGACGCTGTGCGGTGTCGTGACGAAATTCCGGAAGAACGGCGGCACATCGCGGTTCGCCGCGCTGTCGGGAAGCACCCGCCCGATGAATCGATCGCCGAGCGCCTCGCGATAGGCCGCAAAGCGCTGCGCCATGCAGAACTTGTCACCCTCAAAGCGATAGGCCAGCACGGTCAGGTCTTCGCGCTCCAACCGCTCGCGCACCGCTTTGACTTGCTCCGGCGCGATCTCGATGCCCGCCGGATCGTTCAATGGCAATGACGGCTGCGAAAGCACCGGCGCCAGCATCGACGGCTCCAGCATCATGGTGAGCGCGAAATTGCCGGTAAAGCACATCCCGATGGCCCCGACACCGGGACCGCCGCATTCGCCATGGGCAAATCGGGCCAGCGCGCGCAGCCATTGCGTCACGGGACTGGACTGGTTTGCGGCCATCGCACGAAACTCCGCGCTGACGCAGGCGCGCTGAAACACCGCGGCACCCTGCTCTGCGCTCGCAATAGCGCCGTCGCGGCCGAACAGCGACGGCATATAGACGGTGAATCCGGCATCGCGAACCCAGCGGGCGAAGCGCGCCACATGCGGGCTGATGCCCGGCATCTCCGCCATCACGATCACCGCAGGACCTCCGCCGCCAACATGGACGGCCTTGCCGGCACCATCGAGGGTAATCTGGCGGCGCTCGAAATCCTCGAGCGGATCGTCCTGGGTCATCGGCCGGTTCGTCATCGGCGGTCCTCCTGATCGGGATCGGCAGCGTCTCGGCGTCAGAGTTGCGATTTTCCGACTGGGCAGCTAGTGTCAAAAACGACATTAATCGCGGATTTTATGACATGACCAGGGTTGCGGTTGTCGAGATCGACGGCTGCCTCGCGTCGGCGGCCGCCATCACCCACGACGTGCTGGCCATCGCCAACCGGATCAGTACGACGAAGCGCACGCGCTTCGAGGTGACGACGCTGCGTTATGGGCCGAGGCGGCGCGCCGGCCGATTGCGCGGCGCCGACCTCGTCATCGTGCCCGGGCTCGGCTCGGCATCGGCCGGTGAGCTGGAGCGGAAGCTGGCGACACCGGCATGTCGGCACGCCCGCGACATGCTGGTCACGGCGTTCGAGAGCGGCGCGATGCTCGCCGCGTCCTGCGCCAGCAGCTTCCTGCTGGCGGAGACCGGCCTGCTCGACGGCAAGCGGGCAACCACGACATGGTGGTTCGCGCCGCTGTTTCGGCGACGCTATCCGAAAGTCGAGCTGATGACGGAGCGCATGGTGGTGGCCGACTGGCCGATCGCAACCGCCGGCGCGGCGATGGCGCAGATGGACCTGATGCTCGCGGTGATCGCGCGTTTCGGCAGCCCGGCGCTGGCCAAGGGCTGCGCCAATTACCTGCTGCTTGGCGAGCGGCATTCGCAGGCGCCGTTCATGGCGATCAATTATCTTGCCAGCCAGGACCCCAAGGTCGCCAGGGCCGAGAAATGGGTGCGCAGCAACATCGCGCGCGACTTCACGACCGGGGACGTTGCCGCCGCCGTGGCGCTGGCGCCGCGGACATTTGCCAGACGGCTCGAGTCGATCTGCGGCGTGTCGCCCATTCAATTCGTGCAACGCATCAGGATCGAGACGGCGCGGTCGTTGCTCGAGACCACGCGCCTGTCGGTCGAAGAGATCGCGGGCAAGGTTGGATATGCCGAGCCCTCGACCCTCCGCCGGCTGATCCGGCGCGAAACGCGGCATTCGCCACGGCATTTCCGCTCAGGCGGTTGATCCGCAACGACGCCGCATCCGCGATGAAATCATCACGCCAAGAGCCACGCGAAGGCGCGGCGCAAGAATGCCGGCGCATCCTTTTCGACCGGCGTTCCATGGGCCATCAGTACCTTTTCGGCGGGCCACGCCAAAATCCTTTGCAAGGCCGCACGCGCGGCGCGGCGGCCGGTGAAGGCAACGCGGAACTTGCGCGGCACCGACGGCTCCGGCCCGACCATCAGGTCGAGTTTTGCGATCGTCGCCCGCCAGCCGGAGACCAGTTCGGCAGCGATTTGCTGCAGCAAGTCGGTGAACAGCACAGTGCCGCTTTCGACATGGAAGAACACCACCTCCGTGGTGATCAGGTTGCCACGCATCACCACCTGATCGATCTGTCCGGCCCAGTCGAGGCTCGGCGCATCCGCGAGATCGGCATCGAAGCCGAGGTCACGGCGCCGCTTGCGCAGGCCAGGCGGGGCGTGGAGCACAGCGGCCGGATAGGCCTGCTTCCACTCGGCGAGGAACAGATGGTGCAGCGAGTTGGGCGCCACGATGTGCCGGACCTGACCGAGCGCCTCCACGCCGGCCCGCAATTCCTCCGTCAACCGGACCGGCGACCAGATGAAAAGGCCGCCGTCCGCCAGCCTGACGACGGCCATGCGGGTCGGATAGTGAAACCCGGCGACCGCGAGGTTCGGCCCCCCCGGCAATCCAGATGTCGTGGCCGAACTGCTGCAATACCACCATTCGCGATGAACCCTGACCGTCGAGCGCCGCATGCCGCCGCCAGCGTTGCGGGTTCATTTACCATGCCCGGCATGACAGGCCGCGGACAAGGGCAATGTCGATCATCGGTTCCGATTGCGCCGCGGCCAATTGCAACGATCGGGTTTACGCAACCTTAGACGATTTGATCCAAATGTTGTGCGTGCACGACGCGATTGGGATGAAGCGGCCGATGTCGCAAAAGTCGGACCTCGAGGGACACAGGCTGGCCTTCGCTGATGACGCCGCGCGTCACTTCGCGGCGGATGACGCGGATCGTGGCGCTGCGATGCCGCGCGCGACCATCAGCCGAACCTCGAATGCGTCCGCAAGTCAGCCGCAGGCGGCACTCGCGCATTCGCCGCGGTACGGCGCGGGCGCGCTGGTCTCCGCGTTGCGTGAGGCCGACTGGCTCACGGCTGATCGTGTCACCGCCTTCACCCGCGTATTTCTCGTCCTGTTCATCGGCTGCATCGCGATCATCCCATGGGCTGCGCCGACGATGGATGTCGGCCATGATTTCGCGGCGTTCTGGACCGCGGCAAAGCTCGCGCTCGAAGGCCGCGCCGGCGACGCCTATGGCGACGCAGGCCGCGCCGCTGTAGCCGCCGTGCTCGGTCAGAACACCTACGCACCGTTCTTCTACCCGCCGACGTCGCTGTTGTTCTGGATGCCCTTCGCACTGGTTCCCTTTGCAACGGCGGCCGTCATCTGGATCTTCGCAACCGGCGCCGCCTATGCAGCCGCGGTGAGAGCCATGCTCGAGCGCGGCTCCGTCGTTCCCGCGCTCGCCTTTCCCGCCGTGTGGGTGTGCGCGCTGTTCGGACAGAATTCGCTGTTCTCGGCGGCCCTGCTCGGCGGATCGGCCGTCACGCTGGACCGCTACCCGGTGATCGCCGGGGCGTTGCTCGGGTGCTTCAGCTACAAGCCGCAGATCGCCCTGCTCGCGCCGCTGGTGCTGATCCTGGCGCGGCGCTGGCGCGCGCTCGCTGCAGCGGCCGCAACGACGCTCGCGCTTGTGCTGGCGGCCACCGCCTTCTTCGGCATCGACCCGTGGATCAAGTTCGTTGCCGTTCTGCCGGAGGCAAGCGCCTGGAGCCTCGGCGGCGGACCCGGTTTCGAGAAGTTCGCCAGTCCCTACGCCGCGGTCAGGCTGGCCGGCGGATCCAGCAGCACGGCCTGGCTCGTCCAGGTGATCGCGGCCGCAATCGCGATCGCCGTCATGATCCTGGTGCTGCGAAAACGTCCCGGCGGCGCCGCCGAGATCGCGCTGATGGTGGCGATGACCGGCCTGTGCGTGCCGTCGCTCGGCAACTATGAGGTCGTGATCCTGGCGATCCCGGGCGCGTGGCTGATCGCGCAGGCGCTTGCGCAGGGCTGGCTGCCCTATGAACGCATCGCCCTCGCGGCGCTTTATTTGACGCCCTTCGCCATGGTGCCTGCGGGCGCCAACGGCCTGCAACTGGCACCGATCGCCGCTGCGGCAGTTGCCATCCTTGTCGTGCGCCGCATCAGGCATCTGCCACTGCTGGATGCTGCGGCCGAAATCGCCAATCACTGATTTGCCCGACGGCGCAAGTCCCCGCGGCAAAAATATGGCCGCTGACAGCGCAACACATTCAATGTCGTCCCTGCGAACGCAGGGACCCATAACCACAAAAGCCGGTTGTCACGGCGACGCTGGGACGACGAGTCCTTCCACAACACCTGCCGCGGCGTATGGGTCCCTGCTTTCGCAGGGACGACACCGAACAAGCTGTTTGACAGTTGAATCCGAAAGCCAATGTGGCTCATAACCGCCGCAACGCGACGAACCGCACGTCCTGTTTCTATCCAGCCGGCGTCAGGATCGCCTCTCGCGCCGCGCGCCAGCTCGCCTCGTCGGGTGCGCACAGCAAGCCGCCGGTCAGATTGACCGGCCGGTAGGGTGATCCGTCGAAATGCGCGCTGTAGCCGCCGGCCTCGCGATGCAACAGCCAGCCCGCGGCATGATCCCACGGCATCAGCTTGTTGTAGAACAAGAGGTGGCAATGTCCGGACGCCGCCATGCGATACTCATGCGCGGCGCATCTGAGCCAGGCGCTGCCGCCGAGCCTCGAAAGATTGCCGGCGACAATCGTGCGCAGCGGCTCGGGCAGGAAGTTGACGCCGACGATCGCATCCATCTGCTTGACCGACACGGCGGGAGCCACCTTCAGGTCATGCCGCCCGCCGTCCGGCATCGCAAGCCACGCGCCCTCGCCGCGCAGCGCAAATGCAGTGTCGTTGCTGACCGGATCATGGATCGCACCGAATACGATCTCGCCGCGCATGGTGGCGGCCACCATGGTGCCGAACAGCGGCAGGCTCGAGGTGAAGTTCCGCGTGCCGTCGATCGGATCGATGATGAAGGCAAGCTCCGCGGTTCCGAGCTGATCGAGCGCGGCCGGATCACGCGCGGCGCCCTCCTCGCCGATCACAACTGCATTCGGAAACGCCCGCAGCAGCGCCGCCGATATCGCCTGCTCGGCAAGCTCATCGGCTTCGGTGACGACGTCGAATGCCGATGTCTTGGTGCGGACCTCGATCTCCCGCACGCGGCGGAACCGCGGCATGATCTCGCTGCGGGCGACTTCGGCAAGGATGGCTCCGATGTTCAGCGCGTCGGCATGGGACAGTTTCACGCGGCATTCTCCTGCGTTGCTCCGGCACCCTATCGTGGAATTGTGACTGCGTGGCGGTCAGCGGCGCTGGTTGTAGACGTCGATGCAGACGGCGCCAAGCAGCACGAGGCCCTTGATCACCTGCTGATAATCGATGCCGATACCGAGGATCGACATGCCGTTGTTCATGACGCCCATGATCATGGCACCGACCACCGCGCCGCCGACCCGGCCGACGCCGCCATAGGCCGACGCACCGCCAATGAAGCAGGCGGCGATCACATCGAGCTCGAAGCCGAGGCCGGCCTTCGGCGTCGCGGTGTTGAGCCGGGCTGCGAACACCAGCCCTGCAAGCGCGGCCAGCGCGCCCATGTTGACGAAGGTGAAGAAGGTGAGCCGTTCGGTCTTGACGCCCGACAGTTTCGCCGCCTTGGCATTGCCGCCCACCGCGTAGATCTGCCGCCCGATCACCGTCCGTCGCGTGACGAAGCCATAGAGCGCGATCAAGACGGTCATGATGACGAGCACATTGGGCAGGCCGCGATGCGAAGCGATCAGATAGGTGAAGTAGAGCACCGCGCCCGCCAGCGCGATGCTCTTGACGATGAAAAACGCGTAGGGCTCGACGGCGATGCCGTGCGCCTGCTCGCGCGCCCGGCTCCTGGCGGTCGCCAGCACCAGCACAAACGCCAGGACGATGCCGATCGCGAGCGACGTCGGATAGAGCGTGCCTGCACTCGGGAACAGCTCGGGGATGAAGCCCGACGACAGCTTCTGGAAGGTCGGCGGGAACGGCCCGACCGACTGGCCCTGCAGGACCGCGAGCGCGAGGCCCTTGAACACCAGCATGCCCGCCAGCGTCACGATGAAGGACGGAATGCCGAAATAGGCCACCCAATAGCCCTGCGCCGCACCGATCGCGGCGCCGACCAGGAGGCAGGCGACGAAGGCAATCGGGTAGCTGACATGGTAGCGCACCATCAGCACCGCCGCGACCGCGCCGACGAAGCCCGCGACCGAGCCGACCGAAAGATCGATATGCCCGGTGACGATCACCAGCAGCATGCCGAGCGCCATGATGACGATGTAACTGTTCTGCAGCACGAGATTGGTGAGGTTGAGCGGCTGCAACAGCGTGCCGTCGGTCACGATCTCGAAGAACAGCATGATCGCGAGCAGCGACAGCAGCATGCCGTAGTTGCGCAGATTGTTCTTGATGAAGCCGGAATGCCTGGGGGCCTCGGGAAGTGATACCGTCTTGTCGGTCATGGTGCCCCTCCTCCGGCGCGTGCCGCCCTCTCGTCGGCGCCGCGTCCGGACATTCTGACATTGCGCATGATGGCGCGCATGATCTTCTCCTGCGTCGCATCGTGCGCAGCGAACTCGCCGACGAAGGCGCCGTCGTTCATCACGCAGATCCGGTCGCAGATGCCGAGCAGTTCGGGCATCTCCGAGGAGATCACCACGACGCCCCTGCCGGCCTCGGCCAGCTCGTTGATGATGGAGTAGATCTCGTATTTCGCGCCGACGTCGATCCCGCGTGTCGGCTCGTCCAGCAGCAGCACCCTCGGATCGGTCATCAGCCATTTCGACAGCACGACCTTCTGCTGGTTGCCGCCCGAGAGGTCGCCGGTCGCCTGATAGACGTCGGAGCAGCGGATCCGCATCCGGGTGCGGTAGTCGCTCGCGGCTTTCAGCTCGGCGACGTCGTCGATCACGCCGCGCTCCGACACCTGGCGCAGGCTCGCCACCGTCACGTTCTTGCGGACGTCGGCGGCAAGGATCAGCCCGAGCTGCTTACGGTCTTCCGTGACATAGGCAATGCCGGCATCGATCGCGGCCGGCACGCTGGACAGATCGGCCTCGCGTCCATCGAGGCGGACCTTTCCGGAGACGTTGGTGCCCCAGGCGCGGCCGAACAGGCTCATGGCGAACTCGGTGCGGCCGGCGCCCATCAGGCCGGCGATGCCGACCACCTCGCCGCGCCGCAGCGTGAAGTCGACATTCTTGATCACCTGCCGCTCGGTATGCAGCGGGTGATACACCGACCAGTTCTCCACCGTCATCACGGGTTCGCCGATCTCCGCCTTTCGCTCGGGAAAACGATGCGCCAGATCGCGGTCGACCATGCTGCGGATGATGCGGTCCTCCTCGATCCGCTCGGTGCGGCAGTCGATGCTGTCGACGGTGCGGCCGTCGCGCAGCACCGTGATGCGGTCGGCGACGCGTGCAACCTCGTTCAGCTTGTGCGAGATCAGGATCGAGGCGATGCCCTGCTCGCGGAAGGCCAGGAGACGCTCGAGCAAGGCGGCGCTGTCGGCTTCGTTGAGACTTGCGGTCGGCTCGTCGAGGATCAGGAGACGCACCCGCTTGGACAACGCCTTGGCGATTTCCACGAGCTGCTGCTTGCCGACGCCGAGGTCGGTGATCAACGTATCCGGCGGCTCCCGCAAGCCGACCTGCGCCAACAGCTCGGCGGTCCGCCGATGCACCGCGTTGCGGTCGATGACGCCGAACCGCGACGGCGGATGCGACAGAAAGATGTTCTCGGCAATCGACATCAGCGGGATCAGCGCCAGCTCCTGATGGATGATGATGATCCCGAGCGCCTCGCTGTCGTTGATGTCGCGGAAGCGCCGCTCCTCGCCGTCGAACACGATCGACCCATCGTAACTGCCGGCCGGATAGACCCCACTCAGCACCTTCATCAAGGTCGACTTGCCGGCGCCGTTTTCGCCGACCAGCGCATGGATCTGCCCGGCCTCGACAGTGAAGCTGACGTCGCGCAACGCCTGCACGCCGGCAAAGCTCTTGCTGACGCCGCGCATCTCAAGCATTGCCGTCATCGGATCAGGTCCCGCAACGTCGGTCGTCCCCGGCGCGGTCCGCCGCCGCTTGCCGGCGATCCGCCCTAGAGCCTATTCCGTTCCGATTAAATCGGAACGGGGCTCCAGATTCTAGTTTTGATGCGTTTTCCTCACGCCGGTACCCACTTCGCCCGAAAACGCTCTAGTCGAATTGCGAGCGCTTGTAATAGCCGCTGTCAATCAGGACTTTCTCCCAATTGGTCTTATCCACCACGACCGGCTTGAGAAGATAGGACGGAACCACCTTGACCCCGTTGTTGTAGGTCTTGGTGTCGTTGACGCTGACCTCCTTCTTGCTCAGCACGGCGTCGACCATGTCGGCCGTGACCTTGGCGAGGTCGCGGGTGTCCTTGAAGATGGTCGAATATTGCTCGCCGCGCAGCATCGCCTTGATCGAGGGGACTTCGGCGTCCTGTCCGCTGATATACGGCATCGGCTGGTCCTTGCTGCCATAGCCGACGCTCTTCAGCGAGGAGATGATGCCGATCGACAGGCCGTCATAGGGCGACAGCACCGCGTCGACGCGCTTCTTGCCGTAGAACGCGCTGAGCAGGTTGTCCATCCGCGCCTGCGCGGTTGCTCCGTCCCAGCGCAGCGTCGCGACCTTGTTCATGCCCGTCTGGCCGCTGCCGACCACGAGCTTGCCGCTGTCAATATAGGGCTTCAACACCGACATCGCGCCGTCGTAGAAGAAATACGCGTTGTTGTCGTCGGGCGAGCCGCCGAACAGCTCGATGTTGAAGGGCCCCTTGCTCTCCTTGAGCCCGAGCGCGTTCTCGATCGACTGGGCCTGCAGCACACCGACCTGGAAATTGTCGAAGGTCGCGTAATAGTCGACGTTGGGGGTGTCGCGGATCAGGCGGTCATAGGCGATCACCGTGATGCCCTGGGCCTTGGCCTGCTTCAGGACATCGGACAAGGTGGTGCCGTCGATGGCGGCGATGACCAGCACCTTGGCGCCCTTGGTCACCATGTTCTCGACCTGGGAGAGCTGGTTCGGAATGTCGTCTTCGGCATATTGCAGATCGGTGCCGTAGCCGCGCTCCTTCAGCACCTTGACCATGTTGTTGCCGTCGTCGATCCAGCGCGCCGAGGATTTTGTCGGCATCGCGATGCCGATGGTGGCCTTGCTCTGGGCCATGGCGCCGCGATCGAGCGCCGTCGCGGCAAGGCCGGCCAGCGCAAGCGCGAACAAGGTGGTCTTCAATTTGAACATGCTTCACTCCCCTGCTTTTTTGAGTTGGGCTTCCCATTGCCGTGGACAGCGTCAATCGACGGCTATCGTTCGTGGGCCGGCCGCAGATTCTACGGCGGCGTCGGATCGGCGCCGGGACCGTCACGAACCGAAATTGCGGAATGTCGGTCGAACCCGTCAACAGCGCCAATGCTCACTCCGCATGGTCGGCCATGTCGATCCCGCAATGCCGGGTTCAGCCGGGCGTCATGTCGTGGGGCGAACGAGGCGCAGGAATGACGTGGAGGATCATGAGGCGCCGGTCTCCCGGAAGCGTCGGCGAGCGCCAGTGTCCGACAGGACGTCTGGCGGTGCGCCGCCGTTTTCTGCACCCTTTGGTTGATGTTGCCCCTACCATATGGACGCAGGCACCGACTGGCCATTTATTTAGTTTTCCGAAGAAATTAATCGGAGATGTGGAGGGTCGCGGGAGTACTGTCTGGAATCACTGGCAGGTCCCATAGCCCCCAGGTGGCGCGGCACTGTTTCTGGCAACCTTTGGCGGGGATTGTGCCCTCACCCTGCCATGGATGCAAGCATCATTTATTTCACCACCAGAATAAATTGGTCTGAGCTGCCCGGCCGGCGGCAGCGACCTTCAGGCGTCGATGTCGGAGAGATCGTCGACAACCAGCAGAGCCTCGGCAAAATCGTCGTCGCTGAAATAGGTGCTGCGGGTGATGACGACGGGGATGCCGGCGCGCGCCGCGGCGGCGAGGCCGTTGCCGGAATCCTCGATTGCGACGCAATCTCCCGGCCCGAGCCCGAGCCGGGTCAGGACTTCGGTGTAGACATCGGGCGCCGGCTTCTTCCGCGGCACGTCGTCACCGGCAACGATCGCCTCGAACTGATTGGCCCAGTCCAGCCCGAGCGAAACCGAGAGCAGCGCATCGATATTGCCATGCGAGGTGGTCGTTGCGATCGCCAGGCGCTGGCCGCGGCTGCGCGCGCCGGCGAGCCAGGCCCTGACACCCGGCCGCAACGGGCAGCCGCCGGCGGCAATCAGCGCGGCGTAGCGCGCGGTCTTGATCCTGTGCAGGTCGGCGATCTCGGCGAATGTCAGCATTGGGACCGCGTTGCGCTGGTCGAAGGCGCGGATGCGCTCCTTGCCTCCGGCCACCCGAAGCAGCCGCGCGTAAGTGACCTGGTCCCAGAACCAATCGAGGCCGGCTTCGGCAAAGGCTTCATTGAAGGCGCGGCGGTGCACCTCCTCGGTTTCGGCGAGCGTGCCGTCGACATCGAAGATCAGGGCGCGGGCGCTCGCGATGATGTCGCGCATCCCGGCGGTCCGGATCACGGCGAGCGCCTCGTTCATCGTCCCTCGCCCGGCGCACCGGCGCCTTTGACGAACACCCGGCTGGCGAGCACGTCGCCGGCCTCGATCGACATCACGTCGTCGGCCGTCAGCGTGCGGTCGAGCTTCGCCACGATCCGGTTGGCCTGGCGCAGCCGGATGCGATCGAGCGCATTGCGGATCGAGCGCGCATTGGAGAACAGCGGCTGTTCCTTGCGCACGGCGATGTAACGGATGAAGGCCTCGCGCGCTTCCGGGGAGAACCGATAATTCTGCTGCTGCAACATCAGCTCGGCGATCCAGAGCAACTCGCCGTCCGAATAGTCCGGGAAGTCGATGTGATGCGCGATCCGGGAGCGGAAGCCCGGATTGCTCTGGAAGAATTTCTCCATGCGGTCGCCATAGCCGGCCAGGATCACCACCAGATCCTCGCGCTGCTGCTCCATCACCTGCAGCAGGATCTCGATCGCCTCCTGCCCGTAATCGCGCTCGTTTTCCGGACGATAGAGGTAATAGGCCTCGTCGATGAACAGGACGCCGCCCATCGCCTTCTTCAATATTTCCTTCGTCTTCGGCGCGGTGTGGCCGATATATTGGCCGACGAGGTCGTCGCGCGTGACGCTGATGACGTGGCCGCGGCGCACGAAGCCGAGCCGATGCAGGATTCCGGCCATCCGCAGCGCGACCGTGGTCTTGCCGGTGCCGGGGTTGCCGGTGAACGACATGTGCAGGGTCGGAAACGTCGTTGCCAACGCCATCTTCTGCCTGATGCGTTCGACCAGCAGCAGCGAGGCGATCTCGCGGATGCGGGTCTTCACCGGCTTCAGGCCGATCAATTCGGAATCGAGCTGGTCGAGCACGTCGCCGATACCGAGGTCGGCGAATTCATGCCGGAGGTCGATGGTCTCGAGCGGGGTCTCGCGGATTTGTTCGCTGATCTGTTCTTGCGCTTGCGTCATTGTCCTCTCGCCTGGAAAAGCTCCGTCGCCGCGGCGGCGACGACGGAGAAGTGCATCCGGACCAGACGGTCGAGGGAGCAATCCGCCTGGTTTGCAAACCGGACGCGGTTACTGATCTGCGTAGCGTTCGCCCTCGGGGCGGCCCGCTGCGTAGGAATGGGTCGCGTAACGCAGGTTGCGTCCGGCAGCCTCCGAGCGGTCGAGCCGGAAGCCCGGCTCCTCGCGCGGCCGGTTGACGATGAAGGAGATGCGTACGGACTCCCAGCCCGGGCTGGAATCGAAGCCGGAGACCCGGATATAGCGGTCGCCATAGACCCGCCGGCAGTCGGCGAGTTCCTTCATGATGCCGGCCGCGTCGCGCAGGTCGAACATCGGCAGGCCCCACATATCCCAATAGGTGTTGCGGGGGTGCGGATCGTCGGTGAACTCGATGTTCACCGCCCAACCCTTGTCGAGGCAGTATTGCACCTGCGCGGCGATCTGCTCGTCGGTGAGATCGGGCAGGAACGAGAAGCAGCCTTGGGTAACGCGCATGAGTATCTCCTCTCAGACCGCCATGCTCGGCGTGGGAACGAAATCGGGGGCGTCGGTCGACTCGTAGTTGAAGGTGACGTCCTTCCAGACGTCGAGCGCCTCGCGCAGCGGCGTGCAGGTCTGCGCCGCCTTGGCCAGGATCTCCGGCCCCTCATGGACGTAGTCGCGCCCCTCGTTGCGGGCGAGGATCATGGCTTCCAGCGCGACGCGGTTGGCGGTGGCGCCGGCCTGGATGCCGCGGGGATGTCCGATGGTGCCGCCGCCGAACTGCAGCACGACGTCCTCGCCGAGCAGATCGAGCAGCTGGTGCATCTGGCCGGCATGAATGCCGCCGGAGGCCACCGGCATCAGCTTGTTGAGGCTGGCCCAGTTCTGATCGAAGAACACGCCGTGCTCCAGATGCAACGGATTGAAGTCCTCGCGGCAGATGTCGTAATAGCCGCGGGTGGTGTTCGGATCGCCCTCGAGCTTGCCGACCACCGTGCCGGCATGGATGTGATCGACGCCGGCGAGCCGCATCCATTTCGCGATCACGCGGAACGAGACGCCGTGGCTGCGCTGCCGCGTGTAGGTCGAGTGGCCGGCGCGATGCAGATGCAGGATCATGTTGTTCCTGCGTGCCCACTTCGCCATCGACTGGATCGCGGTGTAGCCGATCACAAGGTCGATCATGACGATGTTGGAGCCGAGCTCATGAGCGAACTCGGCGCGCTCGTACATGTCCTCCATGGTCGCCGCGGTGACGTTGAGATAGGTCCCCTTGATCTCGCCGGTCGCGGCCTGCGCGCGGTTGACCGCCTCCATGCAATAGAGGAAGCGCTCGCGCCAGTGCATGAAGGGCTGCGAGTTGATGTTCTCGTCGTCCTTGGTGAAATCGAGCCCGCCTTTCAGCGCCTCATAGACGACGCGGCCATAGTTGCGGCCGGACAGGCCGAGCTTCGGCTTCACGGTGGCGCCGAGCAATGGACGGCCGAACTTGTCGAGCCGCTCGCGCTCCACCACGATGCCGGTCGCCGGCCCCTGGAATGTCTTCACATAGGCGGTCGGCAGCCGCATGTCCTCGAGCCGCAACGCCTTCAGCGGCTTGAAGCCGAACACATTGCCGATGATCGAGGCCGTCAGGTTCGAGATCGAGCCCGGCTCGAACAGGTCGAGGTCGTAGGCGATATAGGCGAAGTAGCTGCCCGGCGAATTCGGCACCGGATCGACGCGGTAGCACTTCGCCCGGTATTTCTCCGCGGCCGTCAGCCGGTCGGTCCACACCACGGTCCAGGTCGCGGTCGAGGATTCGCCCGCCACCGCCGCGCAGGCTTCGGTCGGATCGACGCCGTCTTGCGGCGTGACGCGGAACAAGGCAATGACGTCGGTGTCCTTGGGCTCGTAGTTCGGCTCCCAATAGCCCATACGCTTGTATTCCATCACACCGGACTTGTAGCGATCCTTGCCGCGCACGGTGATCGACTGCTGCATATTCATCGAAATCTCCTGTGGTTCGTCGCCATTTGCTCAGGCGGCCTGGGTCATCTTTCCAATTTGCGGATCGAGCGCGCCGGCGCGATAGCGGCGGGCCATCTCCGGCAGTGCAACCACCTTGATCCTGGCGGCATTGCCGGCCGTGCCGAATTGCTCGAAGCGGTCACGGCAGAGTTCGCGCAGCGCATCCATCGCCGGCTTCAGGAATTTGCGCGGATCGAACTCGCTCTTCGACTGGACGGCGACCTTGCGGAAGGCCGCCGCCATCGCCAGGCGGCAATCGGTGTCGATATTGACCTTGCGCACCCCGTGCTTGATGCCGCGGACGATCTCCTCGACCGGGACGCCCCAGGTCTGCGGCATCTCGCCGCCGAACTGGTTGAACATGTCCTGCAGCGGCTGCGGCACCGAGGACGAGCCGTGCATCACCAGATGCGTGTTCGGCAGGCGGCTATGGATCTCCTCGACCACGCGCATCGCCAGGATCTCGCCGTCGGGCCGCCGCGTGAACTTGTAGGCGCCGTGCGAGGTGCCCATCGCGATCGCGAGCGCATCGACCTTGGTGGCGCGGACGAAATCGACCGCCTGGTCGGGATCGGTGAGCAGTTGGTCATGGCTCAGCTTGCCTTCGACGCCGTGACCGTCCTCCTGCTCGCCGCCGCCATGCTCGAGCGAGCCGAGCACGCCGAGTTCGCCTTCGACCGACGCGCCGACCCAGTGGGCCATGTCGACGACCCGGCGGGTGATATCGACATTGTACTCATAGTCGGCCGCGGTCTTGGCGTCGGCCCTGAGCGAGCCGTCCATCATGACGGAGGTGAAGCCGTAGCGGATCGCGGTGGCGCAGGTCGCCTCTTCGTTGCCGTGATCGAGATGCAGGCAGAGCGGAATCTGCGGATGCATCTCCTCGAGCGCGTCGATCATCTTCGCCAGCATGATGTCGTTGGCATAGGACCGCGCGCCGCGCGAGGCCTGGATGATGACAGGTGCATCGCAGGAAGCCGCCGCCTCCATGATGGCGAGGCCCTGCTCCATATTGTTGATGTTGAAGGCCGGAACGCCGTAGCCGCGTTCGGCGGCGTGGTCCAGCAACTGCCTCAGGGTTATCCGCGCCATGGTGGCGTCCTCCTTTCAATTCGCTCGTTGAATGAGCTGTTTTGCTGCAGCAGCGATTGCCGCGGGCGTGATGCCGAATTCGCGGTAGAGCACGTCCGCCGGCGCGGAAGCGCCGAAGCCGCTCATGCCGACGAACGCACCGTCGTCGCCGAGCCAGCGCGCCCAGTCGCCCTCGACCGCAGCCTCCACGCCGACACGTGGGCCGCTGCCCAGCACCTGGGCGCGATAGTCGCTCGGCTGCTGGCGGAACAGGTCGAAGCACGGGGCCGAGACGACCGCGGCCTGTACCCCGTCTTCCGCCAGCAGCTTTGCGGCTTCGAGCGCGATCGCCACCTCCGAACCCGTTGCAATCAGGGTGACGTCACGCGCGAAGGCCGGCTCGACGAGAACGTAGGCGCCGAGCGCGACCTGGTTGTCCTTGCTGCCGTCGCGAACCGTCGGCAGCGCCTGCCGCGACAGGCAGAGGATCGACGGCGAGGTCTCCGCCTTCAGCGCACAGTCCCACGCTTCCGCTGTCTCGACCGCGTCGGCCGGGCGGAACACCAGGACGTTCGGGATTGCCCGCAGCGCGGCCAGATGCTCGACCGGCTGATGGGTCGGTCCGTCCTCGCCGAGCCCGATGGAATCGTGGGTCATCACATGGATGACGCGGATCCCCATCAGCGCCGCGAGGCGGATCGCCGGCCGGCTGTAATCGGCAAAGCTGAGAAAGGTGCCGCCATAGGGAATGAACCCGCCGTGCAGCGCGATGCCGTTCATCGCCGCGGCCATGCCGTGTTCGCGAATGCCGTAGTGGATGTAGCTGCCGTCGAGCGTTTCCGGCCGCACCGAAACCTGCGACTTCGCCAGCGTCAGGTTGGAGTGCGTCAGATCGGCCGAGCCGCCCAGCAGGTTGGGCAAGGCCTCCGCGATCACGTCGATGACCTGCTGCGAGGCTTGGCGGGTGGCAAGCTTCGGCCGCTCGGTCGCGAACCGCGCCAAGAGCTTTGCCATCGCCTCGGCATAGGCGCAGGGCAATTTCCGGTTCAGCGCATCATGGAACGGAGACCGCTCGGCCTTGTCGCCCTTGCAGGCGCTGCGCGAACGCTCGATCCAGGCCCGCCGCGCGTCGCGGCCGCGGCCGCCGAGGTCGCGCCACTCCGCCAGCACCGCATCGGGAATTTCGAAGGCCGGATACGGCCAGCGCAGCGCGGCTCGTGTCTTCGCCACCTCATCGGCACCGAGCGGCGCGCCATGCACCTTCTCGCTGCCCTGCCGGTTCGGTGCACCGAACCCGATCACCGTGCGGCAGGCGATCAGCGACGGACGATCGCTCGATCGTGCCTGCCTGACCGCCGCGGTGATCGCCTGCGGATCGTGGCCGTCGATGCGGTTGACGTTCCAGCCGCTGGCCTTGAACCGCGCCGTCTGGTCGTCCGAGCAGGACAGCGAGGTGGCGCCGTCGATCGAGATATGGTTGTCGTCGAACAGCACGATCAGGCGGTTCAGCCGCAAATGGCCGGCGAGCGAGATCGCCTCATGGCTGATGCCTTCCATCAGGCAGCCATCGCCGGCGATCACATAGGTGTAGTGGTCGACCAGGTCGTCGCCGAAGCGGGCGTTCATCAGCCGCTCGGCGAGCGCCATGCCGACCGCGGTCGCAATCCCCTGCCCGAGCGGCCCGGTCGTGGTCTCGACTCCAGGGGTGTGGCCGTACTCGGGATGGCCCGGGGTCTTCGATCCCCACTGCCGGAACGCCTTGAGCTGGTCGAGCGTCATGCTCTCGTAGCCCGTCAGATAGAGCAACGCGTAGAGCAGCATCGAGCCGTGACCGGCCGACAGCACGAAGCGGTCGCGGTCGGGCCAGGCTGGATCGGCCGGATCGAACTTCAGGAAGTCCGTGAACAGCACGGTCGCGACGTCGGCCATGCCCATCGGCATGCCGGGGTGGCCGGATTTCGACTGCTCCACCGCGTCGACGGCGAGGAAGCGGATGGCGTTGGCCATCTCGTCGTGGCTGATTTCGGGGCGGCTGGCAACGGACGCAAGTGCGGTCATATCGTTCGCCTCTTTCGTTCGATCAATTGCAGGATCAGCGGGGTCAGGATGAGCTGCATCGCGAGGTCGAGCTTGGCGCCGTGCACCACGATCGAATTGGCGCGCGACATGAAGCTGTTCGGGATCATCGAGAGCAGATAGGGGAAGTCGATGCCGCGCGGGTTCTTCAAGCGGATCACGACCATCGATTCATCCGGCGTCGGGATCCAGCGCGCGATGAACGGGTTCGACGTGTCGACGGTCGGCACGCGCTGGAAGTTGATGTCGGTCTCGGTGAATTGCGGACAGATGTAATTCACGTAGTCCGGCATGCGGCGCAGGATGGTGTCGGTCACCGCCTCGGTGGAGTAGCCGCGATGGCTGCGATCGCGGTGCAGCTTCTGGATCCACTCGAGGTTGATGACCGGCACGACGCCGATCTTGAGGTCGGCATGCTGCGCGACATTCACCTTGTCGGTGACCACGGCGCCATGCAGACCCTCGTAGAACAAGAGGTCGGAATTTTCCGGCAGCGCCTCCCATGCGGTGAAGGTGCCGGGCTTGGCGCCGTAGAGCCGCGCTTCCTCCTCGTCGTGCACATAGTGCCGCGTCGTTCCGGTGCCGGTCTCGGCATAGTCGCTGAACAGCTTCTCCAGCTCCTCGAACAAATTGGTCTCGGGGCTGAAATGGCTGAAGTGCTTGTTGCCGCGCTCGGCTCTTTCCGCCATCAGGCTGCGCATCTCGGCGCGGTCGTAGCGGTGGAACGCGTCGCCCTCGATATAGGCGGCGACCACGTTCTCGCGGCGGAAGATGTTCTCGAACGTCTTCTTCACCGAGGTGGTGCCGGCCCCGGAGGAGCCGGTGATCGAGATGATGGGATGCCGGCGTGACATGCGGTCCTCCTCAGCGGAACAGGCCGCGCCGCGCGAACAGCGGGGCATCGCTGCTCTCGAACAACGGCTCGACGGTCAGGTGGATCGCATCGACGTCGCGCACGGCGCGCGCCGATCCCATGATCAGCGGCACGCGCTGATGCGGCGTGCGTGCCGACAGTTCGAGAATGCGCGACCGGCCATTCGACGCGGCGCCGCCCGCCCATTCCATGATCAGTGCGATCGGATGCGCCTCGTACAGCAGGCGCAACCGGCCTTCGCGGTAGCCCTGGCGCGCATCCGCCGGATACAGGAACACGCCGCCGCGCATCAGGATGCGGTAGGCCTCAGCGACCAGCGAGCCGATCCAGCGCATGTTGAAGTCCTGCCCGCGCTCGCCGTTCACGCCGGCGAGGCAATCGTCGATGTAGCTGCGCACCGGGCCGCTCCAGTGTCGCCGGTTCGAGGCATTGATGGCGAATTCCGACGCATCCTGCGGCACGCGCAGATCGCGCGCGGTCAGGACGAACTCGCCACTTCGCGGGTCCAGCGTGAAGCAGTCGACGCGCTGGTCTAGCGCCAGCACCAGCACGGTCTGCGGACCGTAGATGAAGCAGCCGGCGGCACATTGCGCCGTGCCGGGCTCGAAGAAGGTCGAGATGACGTCGTTTCCCTTCGGCCGGATCGAGAAGATCGTGCCGATCGAGATGTTGTTTTCGAGATTGGCGGATCCATCGAGCGGATCGATCGCGACGCAGAGCGGCGCGTCGGGATCGAGCGTCTCGGGCAGCTCGACCTCCTCCGACAGCACCGCGGCGACCGGCGCGGTGCGCAGCGCGTTCCGCATCAGATCGTCGGCGACGATGTCGATCGTCTTCTGGCGATCGCCGTCGGGATTGACGCCGCCGCTCTCGCCGCCGATTCCGGCGAGCGGCCCGGCGGCAATGATGTGCGAGAGCTCGATCGCCGCACGCGCAAGGGCTTCGATCACCACAACGGTCGCGGCACGCAACGGGTTGTGTTGCGTCGGCCACTCCAGATGGGCATGCAATGCAGGACGAATCTCCACCGGCCTCTCCCTATGATCGCGCCCTCTGTCCCGAGGCTTCGAGAGGCGACCTCAGGGGAGTCGCCTTCGCCCTATCAACGCGCGAATTGCCCAATTAGGGAAATTTTATTATCTTTGGTCCGGGCAAAGTATTTCTTATGGAGTTTGTCATGGCCGGCAACTTCTCGCGGGATCTCACCATCCGCCAGCTGCGCGCACTGTCGACCTTGCACGAGGCCGGTTCGATCACGTCGGCCGCCAACCGGTTGAACCTGACGCAGCCCGCGGTGACGTTGCAGCTCCGCAATCTGCAGGCGCTCGCCGGGTTGCCGCTGATCCAGCGCACCGGCGACGGCATGGCGCTGACGGATGCCGGCGCGCATGTGCTGACGCTGGTCGAGCGGATCGAGGCGGCGCTGAAGGATTGCGAGCAGTCGCTCGACATGATCGCCGGCCGCAGCGGCGGCCGCGTCGCGATGGGCGCGGTCTCCACCGCGAAATACTTCGTGCCGTTCGCGATCGCGGCGTTCTCGCGCCGCTTTCCCAAGATCGAGGTCACGCTCAGGATCGGCAACCGCGAGGAGATTCGCGACGCGCTGCGCGGCTATGATCTCGACATCGCGGTGATGGGCCGGCCGCCGGCCGATGTCGAGGTCGAGATGAAGCCGCTCGGCCGGCATCCGCACTTCATCGTCGCCGCGCCCGATCATCGGCTGGCGCGGCGGCGGCACGTCGCCCCGTCGGAACTCGCCAACGAAACCTTCATTACTCGCGAGCAAGGATCGGGCACGCGGATGCTGATGCAGCAATATTTCGAGCGGGTCGGGCTGGAGCCGAAACTCGGCATGGCGATGGACAGCAACGAGACCATCAAGCAGGCGGTGATGGCGGGGCTCGGCATCGCCTTCATCTCCCAGCACACGGTGTTCCATGAGCTGGAGGATGGCCGGCTGGTGGTGCTCAAGGTGAAGGGCCTGCCGATCGTCCGGCAGTGGCACGCGATCAGGCGCGCCGACAAGATCCTGCTGCCGCCCGCGCAAGCCATGCTGGATTTCCTCGGCAAGGAGGGCTGGCGCTATCTGCCGAATTCAAACTAGCGCGCCGGAGCCGCCGCGACGCGAAAAATCGAGCTGGTACCGTATGTTAACCATTGAAGTTCCGGCAAGCGCATGTCACATCTTGAGTGCGGTCAGTGGCGGACCGTATCCCTGCGAGGGAGGATGAACTGCAGAACCAGTCCCCGCCGATGCCTGACTTCAAGGCGTTATTCGAGGCGGCGCCCGGCCTCTATCTGGTGCTGACCCAGCCCGACTTCCGCATCGTGGCAGCAAGCGACGCCTATCTGCGCGCCACCAAGACCGAGCGCGCCGCGATCCTCGGGCGCGGGCTGTTCGAGGTGTTCCCTGACAATCCGGACGACCCGGCCGCCGACGGCGTGCGGAACCTGCGCGCCTCGCTCGAGCGCGTGGTCCAGTTCCGCCGTCCCGACACCATGACGGTGCAGAAATACGATATCCGCAAGCCCGAGTCGGAGGGCGGCGGCTTCGAGGAACGCTACTGGAGCCCGCGCAATACGCCGGTGTTGGGGCCGAACGGGCAGTTCACCTACATCATCCATCGTGTCGAAGACGTCACCAGCTTCATCCAGTTGAAGCAGCGCGGTGCCGAGCAGGACGAGCTGACCGACCGGTTGCGCGAGCGCACCGAGCAGATGGAAGCGGAAATCTTCATGCGCGCCCGCGAAGTCGAGGCCGCCCGCGAACAGCTCGAGGCCGAGCAGAAGCTGCGCCAGGTGCAGAAGATGGAGGCCGTCGGGCACCTTACCGGCGGCATCGCCCACGACTTCAATAATATCCTGACCGTCATCACCGGCCTGATCGACATCCTCGCCGAAGCCGTCGAGCACGATGCCGCGCTATCGTCGGTCACCAAGATGATCAGCGACGCGGCGTTTCGCGGCGCCGAAGTGACCAAGCACCTGCTGGCCTTCTCGCGGCAGCAGCCGCTGCAGCCGCGTGAAGCCAACCTCAACACGCTGGTGCAGGACACCGCGCGGCTGCTGCGCCCCTCGCTCGGCGAGCAGATCGAGATCGATACCGCGCTCGAGCCCGATGCCTGGTCGGCCTTCATCGATCCGAACCACATGGCGACCGCGCTGCTCAATCTCGCGGTCAATGCCCGCGACGCGATGCCCGATGGCGGCAAGCTGATGCTGGAGACCAGCAACGTCATCCTCGACGAGGTTTATGCCGTCGCCAACCCCGATGTGCGGGCGGGTGAATATGTGATGGTCGCGGTCAGCGACACCGGCGGTGGTATCCCGGCGGGAATCCGCGACAAGGTGTTCGAGCCGTTCTTCACGACCAAGGACACCGGCAAGGGCACCGGCCTCGGGCTCAGCATGGTGTACGGCTTCATCAAGCAGTCCAACGGACACCTCAAGATCTATTCCGAGGAGGGCCACGGCACCTCGATCAAGCTCTATCTGCCGCGCAGCAGTGGCGACATGATCGACGTCGAGCCGCCTCCTCCGGTCGACACGCGCGGCGGCAATGAATCCATCCTGGTCGTCGAGGACGATCCGCTGGTGCGCAATTACGTCAGCGCCCAGCTCGAGCAGCTTGGCTATCGCACCATGGTCACCGCCAACGGCCCGGAAGCACTGGCCGCGGTCGACAAGGGGTTCGTCTGCGACGTGCTGTTCACCGACGTCATCATGTCCGGCGGCATGAACGGCCGGCAGGTCGCCGATGCCGTGATCGCCAAACTGCCCTCGGTGCGCGTGCTCTTCACCTCCGGCTACACCGAGGACGCGATCATCCACCACGGCCGTCTCGACCCGGATGTGACGCTGCTGCCGAAGCCCTACCGCAAATCCGATCTCGCGCGGATGATCCGGCAGGTGCTGGCCCAGCCGCCGGCGGCGGCAATGGGCAAGTGACGCGGGGCGTCACGCGTCTCCGCTTTGCTTCTTGATCTGGTCGGCCGGCACGGCGCATCCCGACAGGAACAGTGCCGCACAGGCCCTGGCGCGGGCCTCGATCTGCGCCCGCGACGGCGGCGGCCTGTGGCCGTACATCACGTCGCGTTGCGGCTGGAACACGAGCATGCCGAGCAGCATGCCCGCAGCAGCTTCCGCGTCGTCCACCGCGATCCGTCCCCGCCGCTGCTGCACGCTTAGCCACGCAGCCAGCGCGCCAAGGGTCCGCTGCATCGCCTTCTCGTAGAACATCTCGGCGATGTCGGGGAATTTGTCGCTGTCGGCCAGGATGATGCGCTGGAGCGCGATGACCTCGGCATCGAGTATCAGCTCACCACAGGTCGAGAGTGCGGCCTCCAGGGCCGCCGCGATATCGCGGCCGTCGCAGGCGCCGAGATTTACGGCGGATATGAACCGGTCCATCCGGTCCGTCACCGTGCCCTCGAACAGCGCCAGCTTGGTCGGGATCAGCCGGTAAAGCGTCTTGGTGGAGACGCCGGCGCGGCAGGCCACGTCGGCGATGTTGGCCGCGGCGAAGCCGCGCTCGGAGAACTCGCGCCGCGCGGCGTCATAGATCAGCGCGCGCGTCTCGTCGTCGGAACGCAGCTGCGGCCGCCCGCGGCCGCGCCGCGGCGGTGCGTCTTGCTCAGTCTGATCCTTGTCATTCCGGTTCATCCGCGAGCCATGCTTTTAAATGATGCCTGTCATTCTATTGACACTCCCAATATGGGCTTTATTTTGGAAAACATCAAGTTTCCTAATTAATCTCGCGGACGTCGGCCGGAATTGGCAAGACTTTCCAAAAGGATAGACGGATCAGGAGCACCGCCATGAGCCAGCATGAGACGTCATTCAGGGCCGAGAGCCAGGTTCCGGCCGAGACCGCCAAGCAATTGATCGCCAACCCGGAAGCCGCCAAACCGCCCGCCGCCAAGGGCAGGCTTCGCCGCCTGCTGCTGGCCGGCGCGGCGCTCGCCATGCTCGCGGGCGGAGCCTGGTACGGTTGGGACTACTGGACCGTCGGCCGCTTCCAGGTCTCGACCGACGACGCCTATGTGAAGGCCGATAACACGACGATCGCACCAAAAGTCTCCGGCTATCTCAGCGCGGTGCTGGTGGGCGACAATGAGCATGTGCGCGCCGGCCAGATGCTGGCGCGGATCGACGATCGCGATTTCAGGGTCGCGCTGGATCAGGCCAAGGCTGACGTCGCGGCAGCCGAAGCCGCGATCGCCAGCAAGCATGCGCAGCTCGATGTGCAGCAGTCGGTGATCGAAGCGGCACGCGCGACCCTCGCCGTGGACACCGCGACGCAGACCTTCGCCGAGCAGGAGAACAAGCGCTACACCGACCTCGCCGGCACCGGCTTCGGCAGCGTGCAGAACGCGCAGCAGGCGCAGTCGCGCTACGCCAGCGCACAGGCCGCCGTCGCGCGCGATACCGCAAACCTCGCCTCCGCGCTCCGCCAGGTCGAGTTGCTCAAGGCCGACATTGCCCAGGCGGTCGCGGCGCAGGCGCGCGCAACCGCGCTCCAGCATCAGGCCGAGCTGAACCTCGGCTACACCACCATATCAGCCCCGATCGACGGCGTGGTCGGCAACCGCACGCTGCGCACCGGCCAGTTCGTCCAGGCCGGCACGCAGCTGATGTCGCTGGTGCCCGCCACCGGCGCCTATGTGATCGCGAACTACAAGGAGACGCAGCTCACCAATGTCCGCAAGGGTCAGCCGGTCGAGATCGCGGTCGACATGTTCCCGGGACAGGTGGTGCGCGGCCATGTCGACAGTCTCGCGCCCGCCAGCGGCCAGGAGTTCGCGCTGCTGCCGCCAGACAATGCGACCGGCAATTTCACCAAGGTGGTGCAGCGCATCCCGGTGAAGATCGCGCTCGATGCGACTTCGGTCGAATTGCGGCCCGGCATGTCGGTCATCCCGACCATCGCAACCTTGTCGCAACCCGGCGAGGCGCCGCGCTCCAGCGCCTCTCCCAAGCTCGCTGTCGCCGCATTCAAATAGGTGATGTCATGTCCGATCTCGCGCTCTCCTCCCCGGCTGCTGCGCCCCGCGCGGCAGCGGCGACTGCCGATCCCAACCGCGCCAGCATGGCGGTCTGGATTTCCATCGTCGCCGCCATGATCGGCGCCTTCATGGCGATCCTCAACATCCAGATCACCAACGCCTCGCTGCTCAACATCGAGGGCGGCATCGGAACCGGCGTCGACAACGGCTCCTGGATCTCGACCTCCTATCTGATCGGCGAGATCGTGGTGATCCCGCTGACCGACTATCTCAGCCGGGTGTTTTCCTTCCGCAAGATCATCATCGGCTTCGCCACCCTGTTCGCGATCTTCTCGGTCGCCTGTGCCTTCACCCACGACCTGCCGTCGATGATCGCGATGCGCGGCTTGCAGGGCTTCTTTGGCGGCGTGCTGATCCCGATGGCCTTCACGCTGGTGTTCACCAAGCTGCCGAAGGCCCAGCAGCCGGTCGGCCTTGCCATGTTCGCGCTCGCCGTGACCTTCGCCCCCGCGATCGGCCCGACCATCGGCGGCTACCTCACCGAGAATTACGGGTGGCAGACCATCTTCTTCGTCAATGTGATCCCGACCGCGGTGATGGTCATTACGCTCTATTTCACGCTGGAGCGCCAGCCGATGCAGCTGCATCTGCTCCGTGAGGGCGACTGGCTCGGCATCGTCACGATGGCGATCGGCCTGTCGTCGTTGCAGGCCGTGCTCGAGGAAGGCAACAAGAACGACTGGTTCGGCTCGCCCTTCATCGTCAAGCTCGCGGTGATCGCCGCCGTCAGCCTCACTCTGTTCGTCTGGATCGAGCTCGTCGTCGAAAAGCCGCTGATCCGGCTGCGCCTCCTGACCCAGCGCAGCTTCGGGTTCGGCACCATCTCGGCGGTTTTCGTCGGCTTCGCGCTGTTCGGCTCCGTGTACCTGCTGCCGGCCTATCTCGGCCAGGTGCAGCGCTACAACGCCGAGCAGATCGGCCAGGTGCTGGCCTGGACCGGCCTGCCGCAACTGATCCTGATCCCGCTGGTGCCGAAGCTGATGCAACGTTTCGATCCGCGCTTCATCGCCTTCACCGGCATGATCCTGTTCGCGGTCTCCTCCTTCATGAACATCGCGATGTCGCTCGATTACTCCGGCGACCAGTTCTTCGTCCCGAACATCGTCCGTGCGGTCGGCCAGGCGATCATGCTGGCGCCACTGTCCGCGGTCAGCCTCGGCAGCGTCGCGCCGCAGGATGCGGCGGCGGCCTCCGGCATCTCCAACATGATGCGCAATCTTGGCGGCGCGATCGGCACGGCGCTGCTCGCCACCATCGTCACCAAACGCGAGCAATTCCACTCCAACATCATCGGCCAGTCGGTCGACCTCGGCCGCGAGGAGGTGCGCACCCGGATCGCCGAGGTCACCAACTACTTCCTCAGCCACGGCATCTCCGATCCGGCGACCGCGCATCACCAGGCGATCGTGGCGCTCGGCAATATCGTGAAGCGCCAGGCTCTGGTGCTTGGTTTCAGCGACACCTTTGCCGTGATCGGCATCGTGCTGGTGTTCGCCGCGATCGCGATCCTCTTGACCGGCAAGCCGAAGAACGCCGCCGGCGGCGGCGCGGCGCATTGATCTCTTGTTGATCTCTTGGGCGACGGCCAAAGGCCGTCGTCCCCGCTCAGCTTGCTTCGCGTAGCTTGAAGCGCTGGATCTTCCCGGTCTGGGTCTTCGGCAGCGCCTCGACGAAGGCGATCGCGCGCGGATATTTGTACGGCGCGATCGTCGCCTTGACGTGATCCTGAAGCAGCTTGACCTCGACCTCGTCGCAGCGCGCGCCCTGCATCAGCACGATGAACGCCGAGACGATCTGCCCCCGCTCCTCGTCGGGTGCGCCGATCACGGCGCACTCCGCCACATCGGGATGGCCGAGCAGCGCGGCCTCGACCTCGGGACCGGCGATGTTGTAGCCCGCCGAGATGATCATGTCGTCGGCCCGCGCCACGAACGACAGCCGGCCGTTCTCGTCGCGGACGAAGGCATCGCCGGTGATGTTCCAGCCGTCGCGGACATATTTGGTCTGCCGGGAGTCGGCGAGATAGCGGCAGCCGGTCGGACCACGCACCGCCAGCTTGCCGACCTGGCCCGCCGGCAGCTCGTTCATGTCCTCGTCGACGATCTTGGCCTCGTATCCCGAGACAGGCGTGCCCGTGGAGCCGCCGACGGCGCTGCCGGTGCGGTTGGTGATGAAGATGTGCAGCAGCTCGGTGCTGCCGATGCCGTCGAGGATCGGCTTGCCGGTCTTCCTGGTCCAGCTCTCGAACACCGGCGCGGGCAGCGTCTCGCCGGCCGAGACGGCGAGCCGCAGCGACGACAGATCGGCGCCCTTGTCCATCGCGGCCATCATCGCGCGATAGGCGGTGGGCGCGGTAAAGCAGATCGTCGCCTTGTAAGTTTCGATGATCCGGATCATCTCGCTCGGCGCCGCATTCTCCAGCAGCGTCGCGGTGGCGCCGAAGCGCAGCGGGAAGATCGCGAGCCCCCCGAGGCCGAACGTAAACGCAAGCGGCGGCGAGCCGACGAACACGTCGTCGGGTGTGACCTTGAGCACTTCCTTCGCATAGCCGTCGGCAACGATCAGGAGATCGCGGTGAAAGTGCATGGTCGCCTTGGGCTCGCCCGTCGTGCCCGACGTGAAGCCCAGTAGCGCAACGTCGTCGCGGCCGGTCTTCACCGCATCGAACTTGACCGGCTTGTTCAGCGCGATCCGGTCGAGCTCGGCGTCGTGGTTCTGCGTGCCGTCGAAATTGACGACCTGCTTGAGGAATTTGCTGGTCTTGGCGCAGGCCACCAGTTCATCCGCGATGCGGCTGTCGGTCAGCGCCAGCGAGATCTCGGCCTTGTCGACGATCTTGGCCAATTCGCCGGCGCGCAGCATCGGCATGGTGTTGACGACGACGGCACCGGCCTTGGTCGCCGCGAGCCAGGCCGCGACCAGCGCCGGGTTGTTGCCCGAGCGGATCAGCACGCGATTGCCGGGCTTGACGCCGTAATTCTCCACCAGCGCGTGCGCGAGGCGGTTCGACCAGTCGGTCAGTTCCTTGTAGGTGCGCTGGCGGCCGTTGCCGATCAGCGCGATGCGATCGCCCATCCCCTGCGCGACGATGCGGTCGGTCAGCTCGACCGCGGCGTTGAGATAGTCGGGATATTTGAATTCGGGCCGGTCGAGCACGAGCTGCGGCCATTGCTCTGATGGCGGCAGGTTGCGCCGTGCGAAATCGTCGACATGCCCGGATGGGCCGAGCCCGGGAAATTCACCTGACATTCGATCGCCCCTCGCTTTCCATCCAGAAAGGCCAAGACCAATATCGAGAAGACCAATATCGAGAAGACCAACATCAATATCGAGGACGCCCGGCAGCGTTCCAACCGCCAATCATTTTATACTTAAAATAATTGGGCGCAAGGGTGGAAATCGCGGGGCAATCGCCGGCCGATCCTTCACAACCTCAGATTTGCGTAAGCTGCTTCAACCGCGCGACCATCGCCGAGCCCGGGTCGGCGAGCGGCGCGATCGCGGTGAAATGATTGGCGTCGGGCACAACGCCGAACCGCGTTGCAACGCCCGCTTTGCCCCAGACATCGACGACGGTCCGGCTCTGCCGGTGATATTCCGCGCTCTCGGCGCCCCCGACGACGGCATCGAGCGTTGCGCCCGCAGGCGGCGTCCAGGACAGCGGGCTCGCCGCCCGTGCTGCGGCGCGGTCGAGGCCAAGCGCCTTGTTGATGGAGGTGCCGACCAATGGCTCAAGCTCGAACAGGCCGGAGATCGCGTAAGCAGCCCTGACCAGGTCCTTCGGCAGCGACGCATCATAGGCCGGCCAATCGGTCGCGAGCATGCATGCGGCAAGATGTCCGCCTGCGGAGTGTCCCGACACGACCAGCGGCCGGTCGAGCCTGGCCAGCTCGCGGCACGCCGCACGCGTCTCGCCGATGATGTCGCCGACCGTGACATTGGGGCAAAGATCGTAGCTCGGCACCGCGACGCTGATGCCGTGGCCGTTGAGCCCTCGCGCGCAGTGGCTCGATGACGAGCCGTCGAGCGCCTGCCAGTAGCCGCCATGGATGAAGACCACGAGCGGCCCGTCACGATCGCCTTCGAACAGGTCGATGACGTTGCGGCTGCCCGGACCATAGGTCAGCCGCCGCGGTGGATGCTGCTCGCGATAGGCCGCCGAGTCCCTCGCCCAGCCGGCCATCAGCGCCGAATTTTCCGGCACCCGCGCCCGGTTGTTGTATTCGACCTCGTAATCGACCTCAGTCACGGCTTAAGCGCTCCTCGCCTTGGCGGAGCGCTGCGCCGAGCCCTTGGCCTTGGCGAGCAGCCGCATCAGTTCGCGGATATCCTTCGGCGAGAGATCGCCGAAGATATCGGCGATCCACTTCTCGTGCTCGGCGGCCATCTTGCGGAATTCGGCGCGGCCGAGTTTTGTGAGCCGGATGAACTGCACGCGGCGGTCCGTCTCCGAGGTACGGCGATCGAGATGGCCTGATTCAACCAGGCGCTCGACCAGCCCGGTGACGTTGCCGTTCGATACCATCATCCGCTTCGACAGGTCCGACAGCGTCATGCCGTCGGACACCTTGTCGAGCTGGGCCATCAGGTCGAAGCGCGGCAGCGTGACGTCGAATTTCTCGCGCAGCCGGCTGCGCACCTCGCCTTCGATCAGCGTGGTGCAGGTCAAGAGGCGCAGCCACAGCCGCAGCTCGGTGCCGTGATCGTCGGGCAGTTCGACGGCTTTGGTTTCGGAATCGAGGATCATGCGGCGATCGTGCCTCCGCGGCGGGTTCCGGTCGGACCAATTGTTTTGAGCTTCAAGCAATTCGTGGCGTCCCGCAAGGACAATTGCGAATCGTGCCTGATCCGTCTGGGCAATCCTGCAATTTCTTTAAACTTCAAGCAATTGGCGCGGCGCTTGCATGGGCAGCGCCTGCATGATGCGCGACGATCGCCCTGACGCGATGCCACATCGCTTGCAGCGGTTGCGCGCGTCAGACTAAGCTGAGGCCAATTGGGCTGAAGCCGAAACATCAAAGCAGTGGTCGGGGGAGAGACATGAAACAATTGACGAAGCTCGCGGGATTGGCGGCGCTGCTGGGTGTCGCCGTCACCCCGGCGACCGCGCAGGAGAAGATCAAGATCGGCGTGCTGGTCACAACGTCGGGCCCGGCCGCGGCGCTCGGCCAGCAGGTCCGCGACGGCTTTGCGCTCGCGATCAAGGACCTCGGCGGCAAGATGGCCGGCCGCGATGTCGAGATCGTCAACGCCGATGACGAACTGAAGCCCGACGGCGCGGTGGTCAAGGTGCGCGGCCTGCTCGAGCGCGACAAGGTCGATTTCGTGGTCGGCCCGATCTTCTCCAACATCCTGCAGGCGATCCACCGCCCGGTCACCGACAGCAAGACCTTCCTGATCAGCCCGAATGCCGGCCCCTCCAGCTACGCCGGCAAGGAGTGCAACCCGTTCTTCTATGTCACGTCGTACCAGAACGACCAGGTGCACGAGATCCTCGGCAAGGTGGCGCAGGACCGCGGCTACAAGCGCGTTTACCTCCTGGTGCCGAATTATCAGGCCGGCCGCGATTCCGTCGCCGGCTTCAAGCTCGACTACAAGGGCGAGATAACAGAGGAATCCTACACGCCGCTGAACACGCTGGATTTCCAGCCTGAACTCTCCAAGATCGCCGCGCAGAAGCCGGACGCGCTGTTCACCTTCATGCCGGGCGGCATGGGCGTCAATCTCGTGAAGCAGTACAAGCAGGCTGGCGCCACCGTGCCGGTGCTCTCCGCCTTCACCGTCGACGAATCCACCCTGCCCGCGCAGCAGGATGCAGCGGTCGGCATGTTCGGCGGGGCGAACTGGGCCCCAAACCTCGACAATCCCCAAAGCAAGAAGTTCGTCGCCGCCTATGAGGCGGCCTACAACGGCGTGCCCGGCACCTACGCCATGCAGGCCTATGATGCGGCGCTGTTGATCGACAGTGCGGTCAAGGCCGTGAAGGGCGATCTCTCCAACAAGGACGCGGTCGCGGCCGCATTGAAGAAGGCCGAATTCACCTCGCTGCGCGGTAACTTCAAGTTCAGCAACAACGGCTATCCGATCCAGGATTTCTACCTCACCAAGGTCGCGAAGCGGCCGGACGGCAAATTCCAGACCGAGATCGTCGAAAAGGTGTTCTCGAATTATGGTGACCGCTACGCCAAGGACTGCGCGGCTAAATAGATCACTCGAAGCGTTTTCGAGCGAAGTGGGTACCGGTTCGCGTGAAGAAAACGCGTCAAATGGAGATCAAGAGACATGACGATGAAAGACGAGATCGCCGGCATCACCCGCGCCAATGAAGGCATCCAGGGCATTTCCTGGAGCATCCTCGGCCAGACCTACGTGCCGAAGAGCCGCACCGAGCATTCATTCTCCTGGCACGCCACCTTCCCGCCGGGTACCTTCGTTCCTCCGCATATCCACCCCGACCAGGACGAGTACCTCTACATCCTCGAGGGCAAGCTCGACTTCATGCTCGACGGCGCCGACGAATCCGCAACTCCTGGCGATCTGGTTCGCCTGCCGATGGGCAAGCCGCACGGCATCTTCAACAAGTCGCAGCAGCCGGCCAAGACGCTGTTCTGGGTGTCGCCGACGCGGAGGCTCTACGACCTGTTCTGGGCGATCCACAACATGAAGGAGCAGAACCCGGATGACGTGGTGCGGCTCGCCGCCGAGCACAACATCCACTTCCTGCCGCCGCCTCCGGCGTAGGCCGCGCGGTCTCTCCCCGTCATCCTGAGGTGCGAGCGCAGCGAGCCTCGAAGGATGCACGGCCCGGCCGATGGCCGTCGACCCTTCGAGACGGCCGCGTTGCGGCCTCCTCAGGGTGAGGATCGGACATTGCCTCCTACTGCCGCGCCACCACGCGCGCGGCAAAGCCGGCCTTGGCGGCATAGCCGCGGACGATCGCCTCGCGCGCCTCGTAATTGAGGATGGTGTCGACGTCGGTAAAACCTTGCGGCGCGAGCTGCTCGACGGCATCGATCACGCCTTCCGGCCCGCCGCGGCGGTTGGAGGCGACGATGTCGGCGGTCATCGGCAGCCGCTGCCGCTCATAGGCCGCCAGCGCCTGCCGCGGATGCTCCGATCGCGCCAGCATGTCGGCCAGGCAGCGCGCATCGAGAATGGCCTGCGATGCGCCGTTCGAGCCGACCGGATACATCGGATGCGCGGCGTCGCCGAGCAGCGTGACGCGGCCGCTCGACCAATACGGCAAAGGATCGCGGTCGCAGCACGGATACTCCCAGAATTCCGGCGTCGCGTTGATCAGTCCGGTGAAGTCGACCTGCGGGATCGTGAAGCTCGTGACATAGGGCATCATCTCGTCGCGCCGGCCGAGATTGGACCAGCCCTCGCGGCGCGGCGGCGGCGAGGTGCCGTCGCCGATCCGCACCAGCACCGCCCAGTTGGTGAGGCGGCTTGCCGGGCTCGAGCCCGGCGCGATCGGATAGATTACGGCCTTGGCGTTCAGCCCGCCGGCGATGATCATCGAGCGCCCGGTCAGGAAGGCCGGCCAGTCGGTCGCGCCGCGCCACAGCATCAGGCCATTCCAGCACGGGCCGCCCTCGTCCGGAAACAGCGTCTGCCGCACTTTTGAGTGGATGCCGTCGGCGCCGATCAGGATGTCGCCGCGCGCGGTATGCACATGGGCTCCGCTGCGGTCGAAGAAATAGGCCGAGACGCCGCCCTCATCCTGGGTGAAGGAGCCAAGCCGGCAGCCGGTGTGGATCGCATCCGCGCCAAGCCGATCGACCACGGCCTGATGGATTACGCTTTGCAAGCGGCCGCGATGGATCGAGAATTGCGGCACGTCGTGGCCGGCATCGAGCCCGCGCTTCTCGTGCCAGACCTGCTGGCCATGTCGCGTCAGATAGAACAGCTCATAGGTGCGGATCGCCACCTCGTCGAGCTTGTCGAGCAAGCCAAGCCCCGCCAGCTCGCGGATCGCATGCGGCAATGTGTTGATGCCGACGCCGAGCTCGCGGATCGTCTCGGACTGCTCGTACAACTCGCAACTGATGCCGCGCGAGCGCAGCATCAGCGCAGTGGTGAGGCCTCCGATTCCGCCTCCGACGATAATCGCCTTCATCGTCCTCACCTCCACTCACAACAGGACGCTTTTACGCTTTGGCCTAGGGTCGCATGCCCCCTCGCCCGGCCGCAAGCAGGTTTGTCGTCTGGGACTTGGGCGCGCCCGCGATGATTGGGCTTAGGCTTAACATTGCTTCAGCGAACTCCAATTTATCCCCGTCACCCTGAGGAGCGCGGAACGCGCGTCTCGAAGGGTCGACGGGCCACCAGCGGGGCCGTTCATCCTTCGAGGTTCGCCCAGCGCCGCAAGGCTCGCACCTCTGGATGACGGAACTGGTAGGAGCGCATTCCCGTCACTCCGGCACCACCGCAATCGCCTGGATTTCCACCTTGGCGCGATCCTCGATCAGGCCGGCAACCTGGATCGCGGTCATCGCCGGAAAGCGCCGGCCAATGATGTCGCGATAGACCGTGCCGATCTCCTTCAGCCGCGCCGAATACTCCTTGCGGTCGATCAGGTACCAGGTCATCGACACGATGTGCTCGGGCCCGGCCCCGCCGGCGGCGGCGACCGCGACGATGTTGCGCAAGGTCTGGCCGATCTGCGCGACGAGATCGTCGGTCTCGAACACGCATTGTCCGTTCCAGCCGATCTGGCCGGCGATGAAGAGCTGTTTGCCGCGCGCGGCCGTGCCATTGGCGTAGCCGATCGGCTTGGCCCATCCTTCCGGTTGCAGGATCTCGATCATCTCAATTGCCCTCGAAGGCCGGTTTCTGCTTGGCGGCGAACGCCTCGAAGGCGCGGCGGAAATCGCCGGTGACCATGCAGATCGCCTGCGCCTGCGCTTCCGACTCGATCATCTCGTCGACGCCCATCGCCCATTCCTGGTTGAACATCGTCTTGGTCACGCCATGCGCGAACCACGGCCCATCCGCGAGCGAGCGCGCCAGGTCTTGCGCGGCACCGGCGAGCTCCGCCGGCGGCACCAGGCGGTTGTGGAAGCCCCACGCAAAACCTTCCTCGGCGCTCATCGCACGCCCGGTGTAGAGCAGATCGGCCGCATGGCCCTGCCCGATCACGCGCGGCAACAACCCGCACGCGCCCATGTCGGCGCCGGCAAGGCCGACGCGGGTGAACAGGAACGCGGTCTTGGCCTGCGGCGTCGCCAGCCGCAGGTCGGACGCCAGCGCCAGCATCGCGCCGGCCCCGGCGCAAATGCCGTCGATCGCAGCGACAATGATCTGCGGGCACTTGCGCATCGCCCGCACCACCTCGCCGGTCATCCGCGTGAAGGCGAGCAGGTCCGGCATCGCCATCCGCGTCAATGGCTCGATGATCTCGAACACATCGCCGCCGGAGCAGAAGTTGCCCTCGGCGCCGGTCAGCACGATGGCGCGGACATCGGAGGCATATTTGAGATTGGTGAAGAGATCGCGCAGCTCCTCATAGGACTCGAACGTCAGCGGGTTCTTCTTGTCCGGCCGGTTCAGCGTGATGGTCGCGACACGGCCGCTCGCATCGACCTGCCAGCGGAAGTGCTTCGCGGGATAATCCTTGAACGACCGGAGCTTTGCTTTCATCTCGGACATGACGTGTTCCTTCACCCGGTGAGGACTTCGCCGCCGGCGACCGCGACGGCTTGTCCGTTGATTGACGATGCGCCCTCGGCGGCAAGCCAGAGGATGGCGTCGGCGACCTCCTCCGGCGTCACCAGCCGCTGCATCGGATTGACCTTGGCAAGCGCGGCGCGCGCCTCCTGCGCGCTGCGGCCGGTCTTGGCGACGATGTTCGCGGCGGCATCCGCCACCAGCGGCGTATCGGTGTAGCCGGGGCAGACCGCATTCACGGTGACGCCGCGCCGTGCATATTCCAGCGCCAGCGAGCGCGTCAGGCCGATGACGCCGTGCTTGGCCGCGACATAGGCGGAGACGTAGGCGTAGCCGGTAAGGCCCGCGGTCGAGGCGACGTTGATCACCCGCCCGCGGCCGCGTTGCGCCATGCCGGGCAGCACCGCGTGCGTGACGAGGAATACGCTGGAGAGATTGCTTGCCAGCATATCCGCCCACAGCACGGCGTTCGTCTTGTCGAACGGCGCGCTGCCGGCCTTGCCGGCATTGTTGACGAGGATATCGATCGGACCCGCCTCGGCCTCAATCTGCGCGACGCCTTTGGTCACCGCAGCCTCATCGGTCACGTCGATCGAAACCACGGCGCCCGAGTGCTTGCCGAGCGATGCCGCGGTCGCCTTCAACGCATCGATCCGGCGTCCGGCGATGCTGACGCGCACCCCGGCCTCCGCGAGTGCGATCGCCGTCGCGGCACCGATGCCTGAACCGGCGCCGGTCACCAGCGCATGGGCGTTGGGCCAGAAGCGTGTCATGCCTTCCCTCCCGCCGCGGCGCGCTCCAGATTGGCCTCATATTGCGATTTGCCCGACAGATACTGCTTCGGCCAGGCGATCTGCTTGACGCCGATCTTCGCAGCCTCATGCAGCGTCCAAGCCGGATCGGCGAGATGCGGCCGCGCGATGGCGCAGAGATCGGCGCGGCCGGCGGCGATGATCGAGTTGGCGTGATCGGCCTCCGAGATCGCACCGACCGCGATGGTGGCGATGCCGACCTCGTTGCGGATCTTGTCGGCGAATGGGGTCTGGTAAAGCCGGCCATAGACCGGATGGTCGTCGGCCCAGACCTGCCCCGAAGAGCAGTCGATCAGGTCGGCACCGGCATCCTTGAACAGCTTGGCGAAGGCCAGCGCATCCTCGGGCGTGTTGCCGCCCTCGGCCCAGTCGTGACACGACAGACGGACTGACATCGGCTTGTCCTCCGGCCACACCGCGCGGACGGCGCGGAACACCTCCAGCGGATAACGCGCGCGGTTCTCGATCGATCCGCCATAGTCGTCGGTGCGGCGGTTGGTCAGCGGCGACAGGAAGCTCGACAGCAGATAGCCGTGCGCGCAGTGCAGCTCCAGGATATCGAAGCCGGCGGCCGCAGCGCGCCGTGCCGCCGCGACGAACTGGTCGCGCACCTCGTCCATCTCGGCGCGGCTCATCGGCTCCGGGATCTGGCCGTCGGGCAGATAAGGCACTGACGAAGCCGACACCAGCGGCCAGTTATGGTCCGGCAGCGCTTCGTCCATGCCTTCCCAGGCGACGCGCGTTGAGCCCTTGCGGCCGGCATGGCCGAGCTGGATGCCGATCCTGGCTTGCGAATTCTGGTGCACGAAGTCGACGATGCGCTTGTAGGCCGCCGCCTGCGCGTCGTTCCAGAGACCGCAGCAGCCGGGCGTGATCCGCGCCTCCGGCGAGACGCAGGTCATCTCGGTAAAGAGAAGGCCGGCGCCGCCGAGCGCGCGGGAGCCGAAATGCACCAAATGGAAGTCGGTCGGCACGCCCTCCTCCGCCGAATACATCGCCATCGGCGAGACGATGATCCGGTTGTGAAGCGACAGGCCGCGGATCTGGAACGGCGTCAGCATCGGCGGCGTGACGCGGTCGTTGGTCGCGGCCACGCCGCTGCGCTCCGCGAACCAGCGCTCATAGCCCTCGAGCCAGGTCTTGTCGCGCAGCCGCAGGTTCTCGTGGCTGATGCGCTGCGAGCGAGTCAGCAGCGAATACATGAACTGCTCCGGCTCCAGCGTGTCGGCATAGCGCGAGCCGACCACCTCGAACCATTCCATCGCGTTGCGCGCGGCGTTCTGGATCCGCGCCACGTCGACCCGGCGCAGCTCCTCGTAGGCCTTGAGCACCGCGGGAATGCTGTCCCGCGTCGCGCCGTGGATCTTGAACTGGTTGGTGAGCTCGATCGCATCCTCCAGCGCGAGCTTGGTTCCCGAGCCGATCGCGAAATGCGCGGTGTGGGCGGCATCGCCCATCAGCACGACATGGCTGTTGCCGTTGAACGCGGTCCATTTGTCGCAGATCAGCCTGGGGAATGACAGCCAGGCCGAACCGCGCAGATGCCGCGCGTTGGAGACCAGATGATGTCCCTCGAGGATTTCCGCGAACACATTCTCGCAGAACGCGATGGAGTCGCCCTGCTCCATCTTGTCGAGACCGTGGGCGAGATAGGCCTCCTCGGTGGTCTCGACGATGAAGGTCGCCGCGCCCTCCTCGAACTTGTAGATGTGCGCCTGGAACCAGCCGTGCTCGGTCTTGCGGAAGTCGAAGGTGAAGGCGTCGAACGGCCTGACGGTGCCGAGCCAGATATAGCGGTTCGGCCGCATCAGCATGTCGGGCTGGAACGTCTCGGCATATTTGACGCGCACCTTCGAATTGACGCCGTCGCACGCCACGATCAGATCGGCGTCGGGAAATTCGAGATCGGAATTCACCTCGCGCTCGAAGATCAATTCGACGCCGAGTTCCTCGGCGCGCGCCTGCAGGATGTTGAGCAGCCGCTTGCGGCCGATGCCGACGAAGCCGTGACCGGTGGTGCGCATGCGCCGGCCCTTGATCAGGACCTCGATGTCATCCCAGTGGTTGAAGGCCTGCTCGATCGTGTCAGCGGTGACCGGATCCCATTTGCGCATGTTGTCCATGGTCGCATCTGAAAACACCACGCCGAAGCCGAAGGTGTCGTAAGGCCGGTTGCGCTCGACCACCGAAATGACGTTCGCGGGATCCAGCATCTTCATCAGGATGCCGAAATAAAGCCCGGCCGGCCCGCCTCCAATGCAAACGATACGCATGGCGTTCTCCCGTTGGCTTCGGCGGGTTGGGGGTGCGGACGAGGCGCGTTCCCCCTGGAGCCGACAAGGGATAATATTTTATACTTAAAATAATTGTCAAGGGAGTTGGCGCCGCACCCTACGCTGTCGTCCCGGCGCAGGCCGGGACCCATACGCCGCAGCAGATGTTGTCGACGGGACTCGTCGTTCCAGCAACGTACAACAATGACAATCTGTGGTTATGGGTCCCGGCCTGCGCCGGGACGACACTGTACTTGTTGCTGCTGATTTGCCCGTCGAAGGCGTGGCAAGGTGGCGGATCGCGTTGCGCTGATCCGCCCTACGCCGAGGACGTACCCACTGCACGCGCCCTCAATGCACTGCGGCGTACAGGATCTTGTCCTGCGTCGCGTCCGCCGCGTCGAACTCGGCGACGATGCGGCCGGTGCGGGCGACCAGGATGCGGTCGGAGACGGCGAGGATCTCCGGCAGGTAGGACGAGATCACCACCACCGCCTTGCCCTCGTCGGCGAGACGGCGGATTTCGCCGTGGATGTGCGGGATGGTGCCGACGTCGACGCCGCGCGTCGGCTCGTCGAAGATGATGATCGAGGGGTCCTGCACCAGCGTCTTGGCCAGCACCACCTTCTGCTGGTTGCCGCCGGAGAGCTCGATGATCCTGGCCTTGCGCTGCAATGCGCTGATCTTGAGCCGATCGACCCAGTAGCTGGCGAGCTTGCTGCGCCGCGCGCGCGACAGCAGGAAGCTCCAGCCCTTTCCGGTGGCGAGGCTGCCGATATAGACGTTGTCGTCGACCACCATGGTCTCGAAGAAGCCGTTGGCCTTCCGGTCCTCGGTGATGTAGGCGATGCCGTCATTGATCGCCTGCCGCGGCACGCGGTAGCGGATCGGCTTGCCGCGCAGCCGGATGGTGCCGCCATTGACCAGATTGCGCTTCAGCGCGCCGTAGATGATCTTGGCGATCTCGGTGCGGCCGGAGCCGATCAGGCCGGCGATGCCGACCACCTCGCCGGCATAGACCGAGAACGACATGTTCTTGACCGCCATGCCCATGGTGACGTTCTCGACCGTCAGCACCTTCTCGCGGCGCTGATGGGTTTTCGCCTTGCCGCCATAGACCGCCTGCGCCACCTCGCGCCCGACCATGTGCTGCACCAGCGCGTCGCGGGTGAGCTGCCTGGCCGGCGCCGTGATCACCAGCTTGCCGTCGCGCAGCACGGTGATGCGGTCGGCGATTTGCAGCGACTCCTCCAGCGCATGCGAGATGTAGATGATCGAGACGCCGCGGGCGCGCAGGTCACGCACCAGATGGAAGAAGTGGACGATCTCCTCCGGCGTCAGCGACGCGGTCGGTTCGTCGAAGATGATGATGCGCGCCTTGTTGTAGATCGCGCGCGCGATCTCCACCATCTGCTTCTTGGCGGTGCCGAGCAGCGCCACTGGCGTCGCCGGATCGACGTGGAAGTTGAGCGACTGCAACAGCTGCTGGGCCTGGATGTTCAGGGTGCGGAACCGGGTCAGCAGCTTTTCGTTGCCGAGCTCGATATTCTGCGCGGCGGTCATGGTCGGCACCAGGCTGGTCTCCTGATAGACCATGCAGATGCCGGCATTGAGCGCGTCGCGCGGCTGCTCGAAACCGGTCGGCTTGCCGTCGAGCAGATAGTCGCCGGAGGTGAGCTGGATCGCGCCCGCGATCGCCTTGCACAGCGTCGATTTGCCGGCGCCGTTCTCGCCGACCAGCGCATGCACCTCGCCGGGATAGAGGTCGAAATTGACGCCCTCGATGGCGTGGACGCCGCCATAGATTTTCGAGCCGTTGGTGATCCGCAGCACCGGCTCGCGGGCTGCGGAGGTCTCTGCCGTCTTGGCGCCGGGGGCCGCCTGCATCACACCGTCATTCATCGCAGCTCTCCCGTAGTGCGCAGCAGGCGTCCGGCGCCGCGCGCCGCGACCACGACGCCCGATGGCGTGGCGCAGGCGGCGGTGATGCCATGGAAGCGGCCGCCGGCGCGGCTGTGCAGGCTGTCGGTCGCATCGCCCTCGGCGTCGAGATGCACCAGCAGACCGTAGGAGCGCGGCGGCGCCCACGGCTTCTGGATGCCGAGCGCCTTGACGCTGCCGATCTGCATCGGCTCGAGGCAATCGCTGCCGCCGGCGAGCGCCGGCGCGACCCAGTAATCCGGCGGCATCGTCGCCATCATCTCCTCGCGGAAATCGTCTTCCTTGAGCACGAACTCGATCAGGTGGGTGCGGCGGGCGAAGATGCCGAGCAGCATGCCGCCATGGCCGTCCGGATGCAGCCGCGCCGGATAGCCCGGCATGTTGGCGGCGACGGTCTCGCGCGGACCAAGCCCGTTGCCGCCGAGCGCGAACCGGCTGAGGCGATGCGCCCAGCTCTCGGTGAGCCACAGGCTGTTGCCGTCGGCCGAAACACTCACGCCATAGGGATAGGGCAGATCGCGCAGCAGCACCTGCGGATTGTCGAGGCCGGCGCCGCAGCCGATAAGCCGGCCATTGGCGCGCTTCTCCATCAGGTCGTGCCGCCATTCGCCCGGGCGTCGGCCGGCGCTGCCTTCGACGGCATAGATGCGGCCATCGGGCGCCGCCGTCACCGACAACAGCCCCGTGAGCGCGCTGCCGCCGGCAGCCTCCAGCCAGCGCGGATCGGGCTTCGCCGGATCGATCGCCGCAAGGCCCCTGCTCGCGACGCAGACCAGGAGGCGGCCGTCCGGATGCAGCGCGAGCCCGCCGGCATCATCCTCGAACTCGGCGACGACCGTACGTATCGACAAGCCATTGCCGCCGAGCTTCAGCACTCGACGTCCGGCCGAGACATAGACCGCGCCGTCGGCGGCGGCGATCACGTCGTCGACGCCGGGCAGCGGCTCGCCGATCGGGGTGGCGGTGTCGAGCCGGTCGTTCGGGCTCAGCGCGCCGTCGAGCGGCGGGATCGCGTTCTGGCCGCCGTCGCGGTCGATGACGCTGCGGATGTCGCGCAGCAGATGATCGAAAAATCCCATTACGTCGCCACCCTGCTCTTTGCGCCCCAATAGGCATCGTAGCCGGTCCAGCTGTCGTCGACGCCGTCGAGCTTGATGCGGCCGATCCGGTTGTTCTCGAGCCCGCCGAGATAGAGATAGCCCTGGTGCTCGCGCATCGAGGTCAACGTCGAATGCGAGATGCCGGTCGGGTCCCACCAGGATTCCAGCGCCTCGCCCTGCTCGTTGAATTTCAGCACGCAGCCATGGTTGAGCGCCGGCGCCAGCCACTCGTCGGTCGGCACCTGCTTCACCATGCGCAGGCGGAAGCCGGGCTTTCGCGCGGCAAGGTCGAATGTCGGCGTGCGGATGCCGACCAGCGCCAGCCAGTAGGTGCCGTCGGAGGCGCGGTTGATGTTGTCGGGATTACCCGGCAGCTCGTCCATCAGCACCTCGGTCTTGCCCTTGTTCGGCCCGTCGATCCAGTGCCGGAACACCTTGCACAGCGAGGTCGACGCGATCAGGATCGATTTGCCGTCATGCGAGACGCAGATCCCGTTCGGGAAATAGAAGTGGTTGATCACCGTGCGCGTGGTCCTGGTCGCGGGGTCGTAGCAGACCACGCGGCCGTTCGGCCGGCCCTCGAGGATGTCGAGGGTGTTGGTGGTCATCTCGTAGCGCGTGGTGCAGTCGCTGAAATAGATCTTGCCGTCGGGCGCGATGTCGAGGTCGTCGGCCATGCGCAGGCGGGAATCGTCGTTCAGCTTGTACCAGGTGCGGTTGGTCTCGTCGGTGACCTTGAAGATGCGGCCGTCGGGCGCGACGCCGTAGACGCCCATGCCGGCGACCGCGACGATCAAGTTCTCGTCGCGATCGAACTGCATGCCGAGCGGCCGGCCGCCGATATGGGCGAACACTTCGCGGGTCTCGAAGTTCGGCCCGGAGAAACGGATCACATTGCCGTCGCGGGTCGAGCCGTAGAGCCGGCCCTGGCGATCGAGGATGACGTCCTCGGGCCCCTCGACCTGATCGACGCCGATCGCCTGCGCATTGATCAGCCGGTCGTTCTGCGCGTAGGGCGAGGTCGCGCCGGGCTGCACCGCCGGCGCCGAGGCGAGCGGCACGAAGGCCGGATTGACATAGATCTTCTGGATCGCCTTGCCGCGGTTCTTCGACCATTTGACGTCGATGCCGACGGCGGCGAGCAGGATCATGCCCGTCACCGCCGAGGTGACGTAGCCCGGGATGCCCATCCGCACGAGGCCGTTGATCAAAAGGAAGATGATCAGCGCGCCGATCATCGCCCGCCACACCGTGCCCTTGCCGCCGGCCAGCGACACGCCGCCGAGCACGACGGCGGTGAGCGCCTGGAATTCCCACCCCACACCGGTGGTGGAATCCGTCGAGGCTTGCCGCGCGGCGTAGAAAATGCCGCTCGCCGCGCACAGCGTTCCCGACAGCACATAGGTCATGAACAGCATCACGCGGACGCGGATGCCGGCGTGGCGCGCCGCCTTGCGGCTGGCGCCGATCGCGGTGAGATGCCAGCCATAGCGCGAGCGCGACAGGAAGATGTGGCAGATCAACAGCACCACGAACAGCGTCGCCGCATTGACGGGAATGCCGAGCACGCTGCCGCCGCCGATGAAATCCCAGGCGTCGCTCTCGACCGAGTTGGTGGCGAACACCTGGGCGTAGCTGGTGTTGAGCAGGTTGACCGAGGCGCGCAGGATGATCAGCGTCACCAGCGTGGTCAGGAACGGCCGCGTCTTCAGGAAGCCGATCAGGAAGCCGTTGATGCTGCCGAGCAACGCGCCGACCAGAAGCGTCGCCGGCACCGCGAGGCCGACCGGCCATTCGCGCACCAAAAGGAAGTACAGCGCCGCGAAATTGCACAGCGCGAAGATCGCGCCGACCGACAGGTCGATGCCGCCGGTGACGAGGCAGAAGCCCATCGCGAGCGCGACGAAGCCGAATTCGGCGAACAGCCGCAGCAGCGACACCGAGTTCTGCACCGAGGCGTAGTCGGGAATGGTGAGCGCGAAATAGGCCCACAGCCCGACCATCACGGTGAAGGGAACCACCGGCTCGAACCACTGTTTCAGCAACAGCTCCGACAGCAGGAGCCGGGGTGAGAACCGCCGCACCGACGCGGCAAAGGAATCAACGGCCATCGACATCGCCAAAACACCCCTTTGATTGAGCACGATCTTGCGGAACACCCGCTTCCACTTTTCCGGATCATGCTCGTGATCGAGCGTGATCTTGCGAAGAGCCGGCCTGCACGTCCCGGATCATGCTCATGGTCATGACGCGATCGGCCATCGCATCGCGACCTCGTCCCTTCATGAACACGCTCTCCTTGAACGCTGCGCGTCGGTCGGAGAAAAACCGGCTCCACCATGCCGGAGCGTGCTCTTTGATACAGCCGGCGCGGGAATGCCCCCCGCGCCGGCTGTCCGCGCCTTGTTAATTTTTCTTGGGTAGCGCGAAGCAGTTGGCGCCCGAGGCGTTCGACTTATCGAGCCAGATCGGACGCGTGTAATAGACGAGATTGCGGCTGCCCGGCTTCTCGCCTGATACCAGCAGGGTTTCGGCGGCGAACATCAGGTCGTGGCCCTGCTCGGTCGCCTTGTAGCTCAGGAACTTGTAGAAATTGCCCGAATTGACCTGATCGCAATCCAGCTGCGAGCCTTCACCCGAGGCGAACACCTTCACATCGTCGATCTTGCCGGCATTGCGGATCGCCTGCGCGGCGCCCGATTCCATGATGCCCCAGAACCCGATCGAGGCGCAGAGGTCGGGATGCTGCTGGATCACCGTCGCGGTGACGTTGAGCGCGGTGTTGGCGTCCCAGTTCGCGGCCTGGTTCGAGACCACCTTGATGTTCGGATCCTTGTTCAAGACCTCCATGATGCCGCCGACCTGATCGACACTGGCGGCCGCGGTCAGTTCGCCCTGCACGATCTGGACCTTGCCCGACTTGCCGGAGCCGGTGCCGCAAGCCTTGACGGCTTCGTTCGCCAGCATCCTGCCGATCTCGCGCCAGTCGGCGCCGACAAAGGCGCCGGACTTGTAGTTCGAGGACATGTTGATCTGGATCACATGCGTGCCCTGGCTTTCGGCGCGCTTCAGATCCTTCATCAACAGCGTGACGCTCGGATTCTGCACGATCAGCACGTCGGGCTTCTGATCGACCAGCGCGGTCAAGGCCTGCTGCATCGCCGACGGATTGTTGTTGGGATCGCGCACGACATATTTCATGCCGCGCCACTCGGCCTCTTCCTGCACCACCCGGCCCCATTCGTCGGACAGCGGCACGCCGAGCGCGATCGGCAGATAGGCGATCGTCTTGCCCTGCAGCGCCTTGTCGTAGACGGCACGCAGCTCGCGGGCGGTCTTGGTGCCTTCCTCCTGCGCCGATGCCGCAAACGGCATCGCGGCCAGCGTCACGCCAGCCAGCAGGATCGTCCAGAATTTTGTCGTCGTCTTCATCGTCTCCCTCCACAAAGCAATTTCTTTTGATTGATTCATTTGGCGCGGCGGCCGGCTCAGTCGCCCTGTTTCAGTCGCCTTGCCGCGCGGTCTCCTCGTCGCGGGGATGCAGCCAGTTGTCGAGCACGATGGCGGCCAGCAGCACCACGCCCTTGATGATGTTCTGCACCTCGCTGTTGACGTCCATGATGGTGAAGGCGTTGAGCAGCGTGCCGATCAGGATGCAGCCGACCACGACGCTGAACACGCTGCCGCGGCCGCCGATCAGGCTGATGCCGCCGATCACGACGACGAGCACGACATCGAAGATCATGGTGCCCTGGGTGATCGCCATCTGCATGCTGCCCGTGGTGCCGACCCAGACCAGGCCCGCAATCCAGGCGAGCAGTGCAACCAGCACGTGCTCGAGCACGATCAGCGGCCGCAGCGCGACGCCGGTCAGCCGCGCGGCCTCCGGATTGTCGCCCTGCGAATAGATGAAGCGGCCGATCGAGGTGCGCGACAGGAACAAATGCATCGCGATTGCACAGGCCGCGAACACCAGGATCGGAACCGGGATGCCAAACAGCCGCCCGGCGCCGAGATACATCAGGCCCGGCGCATCCTTCGGCGCATAGACCACCCAGGCCGGCGCGATCCAGAAGGCGAGGCCATAGATCACGAAGCCGGCAGCCAGCGTCACGAACAGCGCCGGCGCCTCGACGAAGGCGACCATCACGCCGTTGACGACGCCGATCAGCACCGCGACCGCCAGCGCCAGCAGCACTGCCGTGAAAACAGGCATGCCGTTCTGCATGTAGATCAGCGCGATCGCCCAGGAACCCGCCATGATCGCGACCTCGGAGAGGTCGATGCCGCGGCTGATCACGATCAATCCCATGCCGAGGCCGAGCACGCCGAGGATGGAAATACTCCGCAACAGATTCAGGAGATTGGAGACGGTGGCGAAGCCGTTCAGCGTCAGGCCGAACACGATCAGGAGCGCGATGGTGATCAGGAGCACGATCTGCTCCTGGCTCGGCTTTGCAAACATTGCGCCCAGGCGAGATGATGCCGCAGGGACAGCAACGCCGCGCGATGGCGATTGCACGCTCATCGTTTCCTCCAGGTATTATTTTGCTTGAGACTTTAAGAGTGCCGATTAGTATTCGTCAAATGCATTCGACGGATACGGATTGATCATTTCCATGCATGTACGCGACGTCGATCTGAACCTGTTCGTCGTGTTCGACGCGATCTATTCCGAGGGCGGCGTCAGCCGCGCCTGCTTCCGCCTCAACCTGTCGCAACCCGCGGTAAGCCATGCGCTGAGCCGGCTGCGCGCGATGTTCAACGATCCGCTGTTCGTGCGCCGCAACCACGTGATGACGCCGACCCCGCTGGCGCGGCAGATCATCACTACGGTGCGCCAGGCGCTCAACGGCCTCGAGACGACGCTGACCCACACCCACCGGTTCGATCCGGCGCAGACGCCGAAGCGGTTCGTGATCGGGCTGCGCAACAATCTGGAGGCGCCGATGCTGAGCGCGCTGGTCAACCGGATCAGTACGGTGGCGCCGCTGGTCGAGATCGCCACCGTGCGCAGCGAGCGCAACAATCTCGAGCGCGAGCTTGCCGCCGGCACCCTCGACGTCGCGATCGATACGCTGTTGCCGCTGTCGGCGGAGGTGCGGCGCGAGCAGATCCTGACCGAGCATATCGCGGTGTTCGCGCGGCGCGGCCACCCCGAGCTCGGCACCCGGCTCGACAAGAAGGCTTATTTGCGCATGGAGCATGTCTGCGTGACGTCGCGGCGCAGCGGTCTGTCGTTCGAGGATTTTCAGCTTCAGCGCCTCGGCCTGACCCGCACTGTTCGCCTGACCTGTCAGAATTTCGCAACCGCCTGCCACGTCGTGAGCCGCAGCAACATGCTGCTGACCGCCTCGGAGAGCGCCGCCTCCGTGCTGGAAGATCCCGGGCTGCTGCAGTGCTTCCCCTGCCCGTTCCCGATCAGTCCGCACGTCAATTATCTCTACTGGCACGCCACCGCCGAGGACGACACCACCAATCAATGGCTGCGCGAGCAGTTGCGCGCCGCGGCGGCTCTGCTGGCCGGCAGCCAGTTCGGCCGCAGGAACGGGCGCGCGAAGATGCGACCCCGCGTGGGATATCCGGCGCCGGCCAGCATCGCCGCCGAATAGCCGCGTCAGCCCACCACGCGGATCGGGTCCGAGCCGTCCCAAGTCGCGGCCACGGTCCTGATCTTCTCGAAGAACCGCCCCTTCGATCCCGAGATGTCTGAGATCTCGATCACGGTGCCGGCATGGCCGGCGGTGTCGAAATAGGCGAAGCGTCCCTTGGGGCCGCCGATCTGGCCTTCATGACCGACCGTGAAGCCTGCCGCGACGGCGCGGTCGTAGAGCGACTGGTAGTCCGCGCTCCAGTACGACATGTGCTGCAGGCCCTCGCCGTGGCGCGCCAGAAAATCCAGATACATCGACGGCGCGTCGTTGCGCTGTTGGATCAGTTCGATCTGCAGATCGCCGGAATTGGCCAGCGCGATCGACATCTCGACGGCGGAGTCCACGCCGCGATAGCGGAACCAATCGACCTTGACCGAGGGGATCAGGAAGAATGGCCCGACCCGCAGTGTCTCGGTCCAGAACTTCAGCGCCGCATCGATGTCGCGAACGACGTAGCCGTTCTGACAGACCTTGCCGAACAATGCACTCATGCGCCCTCCCCGCCGCTCACAAACCGCTGAGCCCGCTGTCGACCGCGAGCGTCTGCGCGGTGACATAGACGCTTTCATCCGACATGAAGAACAGCACGGCATAGGCGATCTCCCAGGCCGTGGCCTGACGGCCGAACGGGATATGCCCCTTGCCGCGTGACGGACGGCCCGCGCCGGCCTCGCGGCCGTTCGGAGTGTCGACCAGCCCGGGATAGACCAGATTGGCGCGGATGCCGCGCCGCGCGCCCGCATGTGCGATGTTCCGCATCAGGCCGCCGAGCGCGGCCTTGGAGGAATCATAGACCGCCATCTGCGATCCCGCCTTCAGCGCCGCGATCGAGGAGATGAACACGATCGAGCCGCCGTCTTCGAATTTCGGCAAGGCCGCGCGGCAGCACAGCATCGGGCCACGCACATTGACGTCGTAGATTTTGTTCCATTCCTCCGCGCTGACATTGTCGAGCCCGGTCTTGCCGAAGGTGCCGATGTTCAGCACCATGCCGTCGAGTCCGCCCATCGTGCGATGAGCTTCATCAATCATCCTGATGACGTCGGCCTCCTTGGTGACATCTGCGGCGATCGCGAAGGCGCGGCCGCCATCAGCAGCGATGCGCGCAACCGTGTCCTCGGCCGAGGCGCGGTTGAGGTCGGCGACCGCGACATGCGCGCCCTCGCGTGCGAACAGCAGGCTCATGGCGCGGCCGTTGCCGATTGGATCGGTCGCGGCATCGAACACGCGCTGGCCGCCGCCGACCGCGAGGATGCGGCGGCCGTTGAGACGTCCCCTGCCCGGCGCGGTACCCGAGGATTCCGCGCTCGGCGGACGGACATAGCGCTCCGGCTTCGTGTCTTGCTTGGCCTCTTGCGAAATCTCCGACATCCCATCAGCCCCGCTTCTTGCCACCCTCATAGACCGCCATGCCGGCGGCCGGATCGAGATCGGTCTCGGTTGCCTCCGTCAGCCGCGCCATCATCATGTAGAAGCCGAGCGCGACGATCGCCTCGACGATCTCCTGATCGCTGAAATGCTCGCGCATGCCGGCGAAGGCGGCCTCGCCGACGCGCACCTTCTCGACCACCTCGCGGCCGAAGCCGAGCAGCGCACGTTCGGCCGCGCTCAGCGCAGCATCGTCGTAGCCACCGCGCTCGACGGCATCGATCTGCGCCTGGGTGACGCCGACGCCGAGTGCGATCGGCACGTGCTGGCGCCATTCATAGGCGCCGCCCTCGAGCTGCGCGGCCTGCAGGATCAGGAGCTCGCGATTGACCGCGGAGAGCTTTTGTTTGTGCAGGATCGAATTGCCGAGCCGCATCAGCGGAATCGCATTGGCCTCGGCATGGGCGAGCATGCGGAAGATGTTGAGCTTGACCGGCATGCGGTCGAACGCGGCGCGGATATCGCCGCCCGTCGTGTCCGGATCAATCAGGGGCAGCCTTGCCACGCGTCTCTCCCATTTTTCGCTTGTTCGTTGTTCTTGCCGTCGCTCGACCAGCTAATGCACCGGGCCGGCCGAGATCAAGCCGACCCGCTCGACATTGCCCGAATTGCGGGGTTCAGCCATGCGGTTCCGCGCTTGAATCCGCGTCCACGGGCAGGCATAAGGAGCGACAACTCCCTTAAAAAATCGCCTTGGCCCAAGGATTTGAGAAGGATTTACGATGCCCGCCTATCGCTCCCGCACCACCACCCACGGCCGCAACATGGCGGGTGCACGCGGCCTCTGGCGCGCCACCGGCATGAAGAACGAGGACTTCGGCAAGCCGATCATCGCGGTGGTCAACTCCTTCACCCAGTTCGTGCCCGGCCACGTCCATCTGCAGAATCTCGGCCAGCTCGTGGCCCGCGAGATCGAGAAGGCCGGCGGCGTCGCCAAGGAGTTCAACACCATTGCGGTCGATGACGGCATCGCGATGGGCCATGACGGCATGCTGTACAGCCTGCCCTCGCGCGAGCTGATCGCCGACAGCGTCGAATACATGGTCAACGCGCATTGCGCCGACGCGATGGTCTGCATCTCCAACTGCGACAAGATCACGCCCGGCATGCTGATGGCGACGCTGCGGCTCAACATCCCGACCGTGTTCGTCTCGGGCGGACCGATGGAGTCCGGCAAGATCGTGCTCAAGGGCAAGAAGCGCGCGGTCGATCTGATCGACGCGATGGTCGCGGCCGCCGACTCCAACGTGTCGGACGAGGAGGTCGAGGTGATCGAGCGTTCGGCCTGCCCGACCTGCGGCTCCTGCTCCGGCATGTTCACCGCGAACTCGATGAACTGCCTGACCGAGGCGCTCGGCCTCGCGCTGCCCGGCAACGGCTCGGTGCTGGCGACCCACGCCGATCGCAAGAGCCTGTTCGTCGAAGCCGGCCACCTGATCGTCGACCTCGCCCGCCGCTACTACGAGCAGGACGACGCCAAGGTGCTGCCGCGCAACATCGCGAACTTCAAGTCGTTCGAGAACGCGATGACGCTCGATATCGCGATGGGCGGCTCGACCAATACCGTGCTGCATCTGCTCGCCGCCGCGCGCGAGGGCGAAGTGCCGTTCACGATGACCGATATCGACCGCCTGTCGCGCAAGGTGCCGGTGCTCTGCAAGGTCGCGCCCTCGGTGCAGGACGTCCACATGGAGGACGTGCATCACGCCGGCGGCATCATGGCGATCCTCGGGGAGCTCGACCGCGCCAAGCTGCTCACGACCGACGGGCCGACCGTGCATGCCGCAACGCTGGACGATGCGCTGAACCGCTGGGACGTGGTGCGGACCACAAGCGACAAGGTACGCAACTTCTATTGCGCCGCGCCGGGGGGCGTGCCGACCCAGGAAGCCTTCAGCCAGGACCGCCGCTTCGACGAGGTCGATCTCGACCGCGCCAAGGGCTGCATCCGCGACGCCGCGCACGCCTATTCCAGGGACGGCGGCCTCGCCGTGCTGTTCGGCAACCTTGCCGAGGACGGCTGCATCGTGAAGACCGCCGGCGTCGACGAGAGCATTCTGAAGTTCTCGGGCCCGGCCCGCATCTTCGAGAGCCAGGACGCATCGGTCGAAGCCATCCTTGGCAACAAAGTGAAGGCCGGCGATGTGGTGCTGATCCGCTATGAGGGTCCGCGCGGCGGCCCGGGCATGCAGGAGATGCTGTACCCGACCAGCTATCTGAAGTCGAAAGGCCTCGGAAAGGCCTGCGCGCTGATCACCGACGGCCGCTTCTCCGGTGGATCGTCTGGCCTGTCGATCGGCCACGTCTCGCCGGAAGCCGCCGAAGGCGGCCTGATCGGCCTCGTCGAGGAAGGCGATATCATCGAGTTCGATATCCCGAACCGCAAGGTCAACCTCGCGGTCGACGATGCCGAGTTGAAGCGCCGGCGCGCAGCGATGGAAGCCAAGGGCAATGCGGCCTGGAAGCCGGCGGCGCCGCGCAAGCGCGCCGTCTCGACCGCGCTGAAGGCCTATGCGGCGTTCGCCAGCAGCGCGGCCAAGGGTGCGGTTCGCATCCTGCCGGAGTGATCGGCAACCGTTCGGCCACGGCCGCTTCACCTCTCCCACGGGAGAGGTGAACTTCCGATGCCGATTCGGCTCGGCTTACCCGCGGTGGTGACGAGGCGCCGACGTCAGCTCACGTGCAAGTCGGCCGCCTCGATCCGGATGCGGTCGGCATGCAGTGACCAGTCGCACAGCGATTGTTCCTGGCAAAACTTGACCTTGGCCATCTCGGTGGCCTGGCCCTCGCTCGAGGCGTCGATCTCAAGCGCACCCTGGCAAACCTCGCGCTCGCGGCCATTGCCGCCGAGCACGTCTTTCATGAAATGAACGACGAAGCGTGACATGGAACCCTCCCTGCTGCACCGGCAGAGCCCGGGGTACCACGCTAGCACTAACACGAAAGGGTGGTGAGTTAATTCGGCTGGTACGTGTGCGACTGTTCGCAGCGGGGAAGACTACGCGCCGGCCTGCGGCAGGCTGGCGGCAGCGATCGCGACGATCTGTGCAAGACGGCGGCCGATTTTGGCGGGCGCGTTGCGGAGCAATGACTGGACCTGTCGCATGAAAATCTTCCTTCCGTGCCCGGAATGGTCGGGCACAGACGGAAAATGGCGATTTCGGGCTAAGCCGTCGATATCTCAGGGAAAATAACAACGGACGTGTTGCGAGGCGGTCGTTCGGCAGTGGGTTTATTGCCTCGATCGAGGCTGCAACGAAGGAGATTTTCTCCGGTGTTTTTGCCCGCGCAACAACGCTCGCACGGCTGGCCGCTTGCGTGAGGGACGCACCCGCGGAATAGTTCCCTCAGCCCCGCGGTATATCTCTCCCGCAAGGCCGGCGCCTGCACGATTTCTGGATATTGGAAATGTACCCCTGAGTTGCCCGACGCGTCAAGTTGCCTGCTCGAACGCCGGCAGCCGCCAGCTCCTTTGCATGGGGTTGTTTTCGATATTTTTGGCCGCGCGCAGCCGCGGCCCCCGCAAGGGCAGGCCTGACCCTACCCCGGCATGAACCCGAACGCCTTCTCGAACCGTCTTGCGTAGACCGGCCAGACCTCGGGATTGATGATGCGCGGCGGGCGCTTGCCGTCGAGGGCGTCGAGGATCTGCTCGGCCGCGATCCGGCCCATGTTGATGCGCGCCTCGCGGGTGACGCCGGCGGTGTGCGGGCTCGCCAGCACATTGTCGAACTGCAGCAATGGATGATCCGGCGGCGGCGGCTCCTTGTCCCAGACGTCGAGCCCGGCGCCGGCGATGCGTTTGTCACGCAGCGCTTCCTCCAGCGCCTCCTCGTCGTGGATGAAGCCGCGCGCAGTGGTGACGAAATAGGCGTGCGGCTGCATCAGCGCGAACTGGCGCGCGCCGATCATGCCGCGGCTGTTCTTGTCCAGCGGACACGAGATCGAAACAAAGTCCGCGCGACGCAGGAGATCGTCGAGTTCGACCTTCTCTCCGCCCCGCTTCGCCATCTCATCCGCCGTGAGATAGGGATCGTAGGCGATCACCTTCATGTGCAGGAGGCCCCTGCACAGCTCGGCGATGCGGCGGCCGACATTGCCGAGACCGACGATGCCGACGGTCTTATCCTTCAGCTCGTTGCCGATCAGGTCGTTGCGGTTGACGTTGGCCTCGCGCCGCAGCCTGCGGTCGGACTGGATGATCCGCTTCGACAGCGTCAGCATCATGCCGAGCGCGTGTTCGGCGACCGAATTGGCGTTGCCGCCGGACTGGTTGACGACAAGCACGCCCGCCGCGGTGCAGGCATCGACATCGACGGGATCGAAGCCGGCGCCATTCGACGACACGATCAGAAGATTCGGCGCGCGCTTCAACAACTCGGCATGGGCATGGAAATGCGGCGCCAGCTCATCGCGGGCCGCGCCGATCTGATAGGCATGCGCGTCGGCAAGGACGGGCGCGAACGTCGCCTCCGGAGTCTCGTTCTCCAGACGATCGAGCCGGACGTCCGGCCGCTTCTTCAGGATGTCGACATAGATCTCGTGGGCGAGGTATTTGACGTAGAATACGCGCTTGTTGTTGACGGTCATATCTTCGGACAGCTTTCAGTTTGGGAAGCCATAGAGTCGTGCGGGATTGTCGACGAGGATGCGGTGCCGGGCCGCCGCATCCGGCGTCCATTCCTGGAACAGCGTCAGCAGATGGCCGGCGTCGGGCATTTCGCCCTCGACCCGCGGATGCGGCCAGTCGCCGCCCCACACCAGCCGTTCAGGATTGGCTGCGACCAGTGCCTGGTGGAACGGCCGCGCATCCGGATAATCGGGCGCCCGCTGGCTCAGGCGATGCGCGCCCGACAGTTTGGCCCAGCACCAGCCTTCGTCCACCGCACGCAAAAGGCTCTGAAAGCCCGCGGTGTTGATGCCGGCGGCAGCATCGGTGCGGCCCATGTGATCGACCACGACCGGCAACCCAAGCGCCTTCAGCGTCGGGATAGTGTCAGGCAAATCCTTCACGTCGATCCAGAGTTGCAGATGCCAGCCGAGCTCGGTCATCACGCCCGCGTGCGTCTCGGCAACGCTCAAGGGAATGCCGCCGCGATAGTGCAGCTGTCCGCCGCGGAAGAAATGGTTGAAGCGCAGGCCGCGGACGCCGAGCACATGCCATTGCCGCAGCGTGCCTGCCGCCACATCGGCATCGGCCACCGCGACGCCGCGCAGCCGCGCGGGCTCGCGCTGCAACGCATCCAGCATCGCCGAATTGTCGTGGCCGTGCGCGCTACCCTGCACCAGCACGCCGCGGGCGAAACCGAGCGCGTCGAGCATGCCGAGATAGGTCGCGAGCGGCGCGTCCGGCGGCGTGTAGCTGCGATCGCCGGCATAGGGGAAGCGATCGGCCGGACCGAATACATGCGCATGCGTATCGCAGGCCTTCGGCGGTAGCTTGTCTCTGGGCGGCGTCACTGGACGCGGCGGCAGGCAGGCGGGAATCTCTGACGCAGCCATGTTCTATTCCGCCTTCATGCCGGCGGCCTTGATGATCGGCCCCCATTTGTCGTAGTCGGCCTTGATCTTGGCGGCGAACTTGTCCGGCGTGGAGCCGATCGGGATCGCACCGAGCTTGCCGAGACGCTCCTTCACGGCATCGGTGTTCACCGCCGCGACGAAATCATGCGAGATCTTGGCGACGAGGTCGGCCGGCATGTTGCCGGGTCCGAGCAGCCCCCACCACACCTCGGTGTCGTAGCCCGGCACGGTCTCCGACATGCTGGGCACGTCAGGCAGGAACGGCGCACGCGAGCCCGTCGTCACCGCGAGCGCGCGAACCGTGCCGGCCTGCAGCTGCCCGACCGATTCCGGTCCGTTGTTGAACGACAGCGGAATTTGCCCGCCGAGCAGATCGTTGATCGCGGGCGCACCGCCCTTGTAGGGAATCGCGTCGAGATCAATCCTGGCGAGGCTCTTGAGCAGCTCGCCGGCCAGATGGGTCGAGGTGCCGTTGCCGGCATGGGCGAAGGACAGGCTGCCGGGCTTTGCCTTCGCCGCGGCGATGACGTCGGCGACCGATTTGAACGGCGAATCCGCGCGCACCAGCAGCACGTTCGGCGACGACGCCAAGAGCGAGATCGGCGAGAAATCCCTGAACGTGTCGTAGGGCGGCTTTGGATAAAGGAACGGATTGGTGGCATGGCCGCTCGCCACCATGATCAGATTGTAACCGTCGGGCGCGGAGGTCGCGATCGCCTGCGAGGCGATCACCCCGCCGGCGCCTGGCCGGTTCTCGACCACGATCGATTGCGTCCAGGTCTTCGACACCGCTTCGGCGAGCGTCCGCGTCAGCACATCGACGCCGCCGCCGGGCGGATATGGAACGAGAATGTGAACCGCCTTGGCCGGGAACGGCTGCGCGGACGCAAGGCCAGCCACAACCATGGCCGCCGCTGCAATGGCGGTCCGCCAGACCCATCCGGCCATCGACGCCTCCCGTCCCTTGATCGCTACCGTCCCTTTTTCGTTACGCCTGTATCGCACGTTGGCTCGGCGCGGCGATGGCCGAATTCCGCAGATCGCGTTGCGGCCGCGACATGTTGACAATCGCAGGCACCGCGTCAAGTTTCGTGCGGCAAGCGGCCATCAGCGTCGCGCGAGCAGGGAGAACAGGATGGCGGCCGCGGAACAAGCCTCGTCCAAAGATAAAGGCCAGTCGGCGACCAGCTGGCACGGCATCGTGCTGCAGACGCTGAAGCGGAACGAGATCAAGCTCGTGCCCTATGTGCCCGATCGGGTGCTGACCACGCTGATCAAGGATCTGCACGCCGATCCCTATTTCAACACGTTTCCGACCGCGCGCGAGGAAGAAGCGGTGGGCATCGTCTCCGGTGCCTGGATGGCGGGAATGCGCGGCGCGGTGCTGATGCAAACCTCGGGCTTTGCCACGCTGGCCAATGTGCTGGCCTCGCTTGCGGTGCCCTACCAGATCCCGCTGATCATGTTCGTCTCCGAGCGCGGCACGCTCGGCGAGTTCAATTACGGCCAGGCGCTGGTCTGCCGCACCATGCGCCCGGTGCTGGATTCGCTGGCGATGGAACATCACACCATCACCCGGCTCGACGAGCTCGAATTCATCGCCGACCGCTCGATCAAGCAGGCCGTCACCACCCAGGCGCCGGTGGCGCTGATCCTCTCGCCGCTGTTGACCGGCGGCAAGACCTTCGACAAGTGAGATCAGCCATGACCAGCACCCACACGCGCAACACCAAGGTGATGAACCGCTTCGAGCTCACCCAGCGCCTCGTCGCCGGCCTGAAGGACGAAGCCGTGATCGGCGGCATCGGCAACACCAATTTCGACCTGTGGGCCGCCGGCCATCGCCCGCAGAATTTTTACATGCTGGGCAGCATGGGCCTCGCCTTCCCGATCGCGCTCGGCGTCGCGCTGGCGCAGCCGAACCGCCGCGTGTTCGCGCTCGAAGGCGACGGCTCGCTGCTGATGCAGCTCGGCTGCCTCTCGACCATCGCAACGCTGGCGCCGAAGAATCTCACCATGGTAGTGATGGACAACGGCATCTATCAGATCACGGGCGCGCAGCCGACGCCGGCCGCCGGCCATACCGACCTCGTCGCGATCGCTCTCGCCAGCGGGATCGCGAACAGCTCCTGGGCCGCCGACGAGGACGATTTCGAGCGGCTGATCGAACAGTCGAAACAGGCCCCCGGCCCGACCCTGATCGGGGTGCGCATCGACGACAAGCCCGGCACCGGGACGACGCGGCGCGATCCCGTGCAGATCCGCGAGCGGTTCATGAACGGGATGGGGGTACGGCAGCTGCTCTAGATAAGAAGGCGCCTGCAACCTACGCATCCGTCACTGCGAGATGCTCGCGACAAAATTGCAGAGCAATTTTGCGCTGAAGCGGCGAAGCAATCCATCATTCCACACATGCGGAGAGATGGATTGCTTCGCTGCGCTCGCAAATGACGGCTGTGGCCGCTCAATTCAACCTCAACTCGGTGATGTGCCGCGGATCCGGCGCGAGCTCGCCGCGTTCGACGCGCTTGACGATGTCGGTCAGCGCGGCATTGGCGTTACACGCGATGCCAAGCTTCCCGCCTTCGCGGACCACGAGGCCGTTGAGGAATTCGATCTCGGTGCGGCGGCCCTTTTGCATGTCCTGGCCCATCGAGGGACGCTGTGCGGATGAAGTGCGCTTGGCATCCTTGAAGCGCTGCTCGTCGCAAACGCGCGCTGCGGCCTCATCCCCCTCGCCGGCGCGGGCGATGGTCTCCGGCGGCAGGTGCAGGATCTCTTCCAGCTGATAGCCCTGCGCCTGGCCGACGCGGATCGCCTCGCTGCCGAGACGCGTCGAGAAGCGGCGCAGCGGCTCGCTTTGCAGCACCTCGCCACCCGCCAGACCAGTACAGGCCGAGAGCCCGTTGCCCATCACGTTGGCGACGAGCTTGGACCAGCGCTCGCCCCAGAGATTGGAGGTGACCTTGGCGCTGTCGGAATAACCGACCAGGCGGCAGACTTCCTCCGCCCGCGCCGTGATGCGGCCGTGCACCTCGCCGGCGCGAAACACGGTGTGCGCTGCGCCGCCCTTGCCGGCTCCGCGGTGGATATGGCCCGGCTCCGGCAGATTGACGGTGATGCTGCTCGCGATGCAGCCGAGCGTCTTGCCCCAGCCGACGATGCCGGCGATGGTTTCCTCGTTCATGCAGTTCTGCAGCGACACCACATAACCGTCCGCCGCCAGATATTGCCGGATCAGCATGGTGGCCCAGGCGGTGTCGTAGGACTTCATGCAGACGAAGGCGATATCGACCGGTTTTTCCTTTGCCAATTGCTGCGCGTCGGTGACATCGAGTGCGCGCACTGGCACCGAGAATTCCGCGACGTCCATCGCATGCGTGACGCGCAGGCCGTGCTTGCGCATGTGCTCGACATGCGCGGGCCAGGGGTCGATGAAGGTGACGTCCTCCCCCGCCTGCACCATATGCGCACCGGCGTAGCCGCCGACAGCACCCGCGCCGACGATCGCGATCTTCCGACCCATGCTTCCATCCCCTGCTCTTGATTGAGACGAACGCTGGCTGCGTCCATCCGTTGCGGACCAGTCTAGGGGATCGCGGCGTCAGGCCAACCGGTCCTTTCATGAAAAAAGCTGGGCGGTGCCATGCCGGTAATCATGGGACCCGCGAAAATCCCCGCGGACGATGGGCCCGCGAGGATGTTCGTAGTCAGAAGTCTCGACGCGATCAGTCGATGATCTTGACGATCCGGCGGGTGCGCGGCTCCACGATCACGCGGCGATCATTGACGACCGCGTAGCGATACTCGGTGTAGCGCGGCACCGGACGCAGCACGACGGTGTCGGGCAGCGGCTCGCCGACCACGACGCGTTCACGCACCACCACCGACGGCTCGTTGCGCGGGATCGAGGTGATTACCGCATTCGGGATCTCGAGGCCGGCGCCGACCGCGGCACCCACCGTGCCGCCGACGATCTCGCCGACAGGCCCCGCGATTTCGCCGCCGGCCCGCGCACCGTTCGCGGCGCCCGCCGCAGTCGTGGACTGCGCGAAGGCCGAACCGGATGCGAGCAGCGACGCTGCAGCGACAAGGGACACAGCAAAACGCTTGTTCATGATTCTCCTCCTCCGAATTGATCGATGCCCCCTCAACATCGCAAGCGACGAGAACGTTCCGGTTCCAACGCTGCAACTCGCGCAACTCCAGTTCCGCGCGCAATTCGCTTGATTCCGGCACGAACGAAAATGCCGCTCCGGACAATGTCCGAAGCAGCATTCATCCTGGGTTCAGATTCAGAAATCGTGCAGAACAGACCGCGCGGCGCGCCGTTCATTCCGGCAGCTTTTGATCGGCTCGCCGTCTCGGAGCTCGCCGTCTTGGCGGCGGTGCAGCCGCTGGCTTGATGCGGATTCGCATCGTCCCGCCCTTGGACTCGATCTCGAACGCGTTGGTCCTGCGCACCAGCTCGCCGAGGGTGCGGAAGCCGTAGGTCCTCTGATCGAAATCCGACGCGAAATTGGCCAGCTGCCGTCCGACCTCGCCAAGCGTGACCCAGCCGTCCTCGCTCGCCATCTGGCTGATGACCTTCTTGATGATCGGCGTGGCGGCCTCGGGCGGCTGCAACGGCTGGGCCCGCACGGCGGCATCCTGATTGCTCGGCGCGCCGCCGCGCAGATTCTCGGTGTAGACGAACCGGCGGCAGGCCTGCCGAAAACTCTCCGGCGTCTTCTGCTCGCCGAACCCGAACACGTCGATGCCGTGCTCGCGGATGCGGGCGGCAAGCCGGGTGAAATCGCTGTCCGACGACACCAGGCAGAAGCCGTCGAACCGGCCGCTGTGCAGCAGGTCCATGGCGTCGATCACCAAGGTGATGTCGGATGCATTCTTCCCGGTCGTATAGGCGAATTGCTGTTGTGGAATAATGGCGTGCTTCGACAGGACGTCGGCCCAGCCCTTGGACCTGGGATTGGAGAAGTCGCCGTAGATGCGGCGCACACTGGCCTCGCCGATCTTGGCGATCTCCTCGAACAGCCCATCGGCGATCTTTGCAGATGCGTTGTCGGCGTCGATCAGGACGGCCAGACGAGGCGAACGGAGTTCGGAAGGCATGGCATTTCTCGGTTGGGACAGGACGAATGGACAATTCCGCAGACAGCCGCGGAACCGGCGCGGCCGTCGTATCGGAGCACATCGCGCGTCCCAAGCATAGGCGGCATCGCCAAGACGTCGCGGCGATGCCAGCCTTGAGGCGGCGAGGTCAGATCACCTCGCCCAAGTCGATCGCCCGCCTGGCGAACTCGATGGCCTTCTCGGCGGTGATCGCGTCCGCTGTGGTCGTCGCCTCGTCGCGCACCGACGGCGGCGAAGCGATCCGGATCTTCTTGCCGTTCGAACGGCGGATAGTCGCGCGCCAGCGATCGACATCGCGCCGGTAGGCGTCGATCACAAAATCCCGATAGGTGACGCCGCTCATCAGCGGCTGAATCGATGCCGCTTCGACAGTGAGCGGCCGGCTTGCGATGTCGCGCACCATCTCGACAATTGTCTCGACGGCATGCTCACGCGCGACGCCGGTCGCGTCCCTGAGCAGATAGCTCACCGCCGCGCCGATCTGCGCTCTCGCGCGATCGTCGCTCGCAAAATCCAGATCGGCCTGAACTGACATATGGGGAAAACGCCTCCGCCCGACGCAACATCGGATACCTCCAGGCATCCGGCACCTTGCAACCACGTGACGTTTAGTCGGCTCCCCATTAAAGCCGGATTATCCGTTAGCCCCCGATTTCTCGGACGCCGTTAACCGGCTCTTGATGCCGCTTCGCAGGATGCCCGACGCGGCAAGGATGGTCGGCCGGATCACGGAAGGACCGCGCTACGTGCCGATGTGTCCGCGGCCCCGTCCGGTGCCGCAGCCCTGCCCGCGCCGCCAATTCGCACCTGATCAGCAATTGACATATCACTGCTATCCGTGTGACATTTTATTAAAAGGGGCCGACAAGAGCCCATCAATGTCCACTTGGGGAGGCAGCAATGACCATTTCCGACGTCACCGCAGCAGCCGGAAGCCGGGCTCCGGCCGCCGTTACGCGAACCGCGCAGGCGCAGCAGGTCGCCGATATCGCGGCACGGCTCGAACGCCTGCCGCTGACCTCCTATCAGCGCTGGATCTTCGGTATCATCGCGACAGCGTGGTTCTTCGACAGCATGGATCTGGCCGCGCTCACCTTCGTGCTCGGCTCGATCCGTCAGACCTTCGGCCTGTCGACGGCGGAAGCCGGGCTGCTGTCCAGCATGAGCTTCCTCGGCATGTTCGCGGGCGCCGCCTCCGCCGGCCTGCTCGCCGACCGCTTCGGCCGTGCCCGCGTCTTCCAGGTCAGCATGATCTTCTGGGGACTGGGCAGCCTGTGCTGCGGTCTGTCCACCACGGCGACCGCGCTCGGCGCATCCCGCCTGCTGCTCGGCTTCGGAATGGGCATGGAGTTTCCGGTCGCGCAGTCGATGGTCTCGGAGATCATGCCGGCGCGCAACCGCGGCCGCTACATCGCGTTCCTCGAAGGATTCTGGCCGCTCGGCTTCATCGCGTCGGGCCTGCTGACCTACTTCGTGCTGCAGGTCGCCGACTGGCGCTGGGTTTTCATCCTGCAGGCGATCCCGGCCGTGTTCGTGCTGGTCGTGCGCCGCTACGTCCCGGAATCGCCGCGCTGGCTCGCCTCGCACGGCTATTCCGAGCGGGCCGAAGCGACCGTGCGCAATATCGAAAGCAGGGTCCGCGACCGTCTCGGCGGCAAGGACCTGCCGCCGGTGCTGCGCCAGGCGGCTGCCCCCGTCTCCGAAGTGACGGGCCTGAGAACGCTGTTTTCGGGCATCTACGCCAAGCGGACCACGATGTTGTGGACCCTGTGGTTCTTCGCCCTGCTCGGCTTCTACGGCCTGACCACGTGGCTCGGCGCGCTGCTGCAGGCCAAGGGCTTCCCGATCACCAAATCGGTGTTCTACACCATCCTGATCTCGCTCGCGGGGATCCCCGGCTTCCTGGTCTCGGCGTGGCTCGTCGAATCCTGGGGCCGCAAGGCGACGCTGGTGATGAACCTGCTCTGTGGCGCGATCGCCTGCCATTTCTACGGCTCGGCGGCGGACCAGACCCAGCTCATCATTGCCGGCCTCTGCATGCAGTTCTTCCTGTTCGGCATGTGGTCGGCGCTCTACGCCTATACGCCTGAACTGTACCCGACCCATGTCCGTGCGACCGGAACGGGCTTTGCTTCCGCGGTCGGCCGAATCGGTTCGCTGATCGGCCCCTATGTGATCGGCGTGATCCTGCCGGCGGCCGGACAAGGCGGCGTGTTTGCGCTCGGCGCCGGCGCATTCGTGGTGGCGGCGCTTGCGGTGCTGTTGCTCGGCGAGGAAACCCGCGGCCGGACGCTGGAAAGCATTTCGCACTGATGGGCGCGCGGCGCGCCGTCCGATTCGGCGCGGCGCCGATCGACCGCCCTTGTCATTGCCATCGGGCGTGTGAGATATCTGCTGTACAGCAGCACTCACGATCCTGATGGTAAATTCGAGCAAACGATCCAGCACGGTGCGCGCGCGCACAGCAGGGAGCCGCCGGCCGGCACGGCCATCCTCCGCCGCCGGCGACAAGCCGCGCGGTTCCGCGCCGGCCCCTCTTCCGCAAAGCGACGTCACGCTCACCGATCGCGCCTATGCCGAGCTGGAAGAGCTGATCGTGACGCTGCAACTGCCGCCGGGCACCGCGCTCTCCGAGCTCGTGCTCGCCAAGCGGCTCAACATCGGCCGAACCCCGATCCGCGAAGCCTTGCAGCGCCTGTCGCGCGACGGCCTCGTCAACATCCTGGCCCGCCGCGGCGTGCTGGTGTCCGAGATCGACCTCAGGGCCCAGCTGCGCCTGCTGGAAGTGCGGCGCGAGCTGGAGCGGCTGATGGCGCGCGGCGCCGCCGAGCGCGCTACCAGCGAGCAGCGCACGCAGTTCTCCGAGATCGCCGCCGGCATGCGGCGCGCGGCGGAGAAATCCGACGACCTGCTGTTCATGCGGCTGGATCACCAGTTCAACACGCTGATCTCCGCGGCGTCGCGCAACGAGTTCGCCTCCCGTGCCATGGGCCTGATGCATGGCCTGTCGCGCCGGTTCTGGTACCAGCATTACAAGGAAGCGGCCGATCTGCCGCTGGCGGCGCGGCTGCATGCCGACGTCGCCGAAGCCGTCGCCGAGCGCCGGGTCGACGCCGCGGGCGCGGCGTCCGACAGCCTGATCGACTATATCGAGAGTTTTGCACGTTCGACGCTGTGAGAGCGATCAGAACTCAACGACCGTGCGGATCGACCGTCCGCGCCGCAGCGCCTCGAAACCGTCATTGATGCCGTCGAGGCTGCAACGGCCGGTGATCAGTTCGTCGAGCTTGAGCCGGCCGTCGAGATAGGCCTGCGCCAGCAAGGGAAAGTCGCGCCGGGGCCGCGCGCCGCCATAGCTCGAGCGGCGAAATCGCTTCTCGCCCATTAACGCGCCCCAGCGAAAACTCACGTCCTGCGTGACGTCGATCTTGCCGAGCCAGATCACCTCACCGCCCGGCCGCACCGCCTCCGCGGTCTGCCGGAACGCCTGCGGATGGCCCGCCGCCTCAAGGATGACGTCGGCTCCCCGGCCGCACGTCGCCTGCTTTGCGAACTGGACCGGATCCTCGCGGGCCGCGTTGACGACGTGCGTGGCGCCGAGCTGCCGCGCGAGGCCAAGCTTTGCATCGTCGAGGTCGACCGCGATAACAGCACCGGCGCCGGCAAGCCGGGCGCCCTGCACCGCTGCCAGCCCGACCGCGCCGCAGCCGGTGACCATCACGGTATCACCGTGACCGATGGCGGCGACGTTCAGCGCGGCGCCGACGCCGGTCATGACGCCGCAGCCGATCAGGCACGCGCGGTCGAACGGGATGTCGTTCGGCACGACGATCGCCTGCTGGGCCGGCAGCACGACATATTCCGAGAACGCGCCGAGGAACATCAGGTGCGCCAGGTTGCGGTCGTCCGCGAGCCGCGCCTTCGACGCGCCGTCGAAATGCACGCCTTCGGCGCCTCGCACGAGGTAGGTCTCGCACAGGATCGGCTGCGCGCGGTCGCAGTGAAAGCAGTGCCCGCAATGCGGATTCCAGGACAGGATGACGTGATCGCCGACGCTGATGTCGCGCACCGCACTGCCGATTTCCTCGACCACGCCTGCCGCCTCGTGCCCGAGGATCATCGGCAAGGGATAGCGCAACGATCCGTCGATGACTTCGAGATCGGTGTGACAGAGCCCCGCGGCACGCACTTTCACCACGACATCGGTCGGCATGGGCGGCGCAAGCGATACGCGCTCGACGGAAAGCGGCGTTCCGCCCTGATGCAGCACCGCCGCGCGACAGGTCAGGGTCATCTCAAGAGTTCTCTGCCGGGGGCATCAGCACGGGCTCAGGCCGTCTGTCCGGAGCGCAGCGCCGCGACCGCCTCGTCGAGATCGGCCGAGGAGAGTTCCCATTCATTGTCGAAATTGGCGACGACGCGCCGCATGAAGCTCTCGTGCAACGCTTTCGCAACAGCGGCATCGTGCAGATGGTCATAGAGCAGCGCGAAGGCCAGTTGTGCCGGCTCCGGCCCCTCGTAGCTCCATTCAAAACCGTGTTCGGTGAGACGAAGCTGGTCGTAATGCGGTGACAGCGGCTTGCCATCGACCAGCACCGAAATGCCGTCGATGGTGCGGTCCCCGGTATAGCTCGCCATCGGATCCTCCCTGTGCTGCAGCATCATATCAGGAGCTCGGTCAGGATCCTGGCGGGCGCATCTTGAGGTCCTTCTTGACGACCTCGGGGAAGATCCACATCGCGACGGTTGCGAACACGCCGAGGAAGGCGACCGCATAGCTCGGTCCCTGCTGTCCCAGATAGACCATGAAAAAATACCCGCAGGCTGCCGTGGCGAGGCACGCCAGCGACAGCATGAGCTTGATGTGGCTTGGCATCGAGACCTCCCTTCAGGTCATCCAGTTGTGAAACGACGGTGCCGCCACGCGGACCAGCAGCGCAAGCGCTACGATCATGGCGCAACAGGACAGCCGCAATCCCGCGCGTCCGTCGCGCCACCATTCCGGCAGCGCCTGAAACAGCCCGGGCAAGAACAAGAACAGCACGCCGCCGACGACAACGATTGTGGTCCAGCGCAATTCGGCCAGCGCGAATGCCAGCGTGCCGGCGAGCAACATCACCCAAACTATGGTCGTCATCGTCACCGGCAGAACGGCGCGCCCGCGCAGCGGATACATGCCGGCCAGCTGCAGGAAGCCAATGCAGCACACGCTCCACAGCAGGCCGAACCAGGCGAGGCCGGCGAGATTGGGTTCAAGCTGCGGCATGCGGCACCGATTGCCCCTTCGCTACGACCCGCGGCGTCCGCGCCGTCCGGCGCATGTCGGTCTTCACATAGCGCGTGCTGTAGCCGTTGAAGATGTGGCCAAGCAGGCCGCGATTGAGATCGGAGGTGCCGAACACATAGTCCATCACCGGGAAGGTCAGGTTCATGTTCCGCTCCATCATGATCGACTGGTTGTGATGGGCGGTATGATGCCGGCGGATGGTGTTGACGAAGGGCATGTTGCGCACGAAGGCATTTTCCTCGACGTGGCAGCAGAAGTGCATGAACTCGTAGATCAGGTACATCGAGGTCGTCGTGGTGATCAGCAGCCAGCCGGTGTTGGCCGAGATCACAAGGCCGGCGATGATCGCCGGTGGGATCGACATCAGGGTGAACACCACGAGCGCATAGGGCGGGAAGAAGGTGACACGCCAGTCGTGATGATCGGCGAAGCGCATCTCCTCCTCGGTGAAGAACTGATGGTGCATCAGCGTGTGGCGGCTGTAGATCGCGCGCAGCAGGGGCACATTCGAGGGCCGGTGCATGACGAAGCGATGCACCGCCCATTCGAAGAAGTTTGCGATCAAGAAGACCACGGGAATGGTGAGGTATTCCCACCATTTCACGTCATGCACATTGGCCAGATAGACGTACAGCGCCGTGAAACCGATCGTGTAGATCAGCACGACATGCAGCCAGCCATTATACCAGCCCACCACGCGCTCGCGGTAGGTCGCGCGATATTTGCGCTGGCGGTCGGTCATCCCTGTTGCAGCCAACTCCATCGCGGGGTCCTCCGTCATTCTGATCTGATATATCAGTAGCACATCAGGTGCGGAAGGCAAGCTTCGTCAGCCGCGCGCGGGTCCGGAAAAGAAGATGCTGCGCGGAACCCGCTCAGGACCGATCAGGGAAAGCCTGGGGTGGTCTCGAGAACGGCCAATAACAAAAAACCGCCCCGGACGGTGTCCGGGGCGGCCTGTAGTATTCGACAGATTCAGAAGATCAGAGCAGGCCCGCGCCGCGGGCCCACTTGTACTTGGCGCCGAGCACCTCGACCGGGAGCTCGGTCGAATAGGCGTAGGCCGGAATGCCGTGCTGGTAGAGATACTCGGCGGCTTCCTCGACCTCGACGTCGCCGGCGAGCGAGGCGACGATCGGCTTGACGAAGCCCTTGGCCTCCATCTCCTTCTTCACCTCGACCATGTTGCGCGCGAACACCATCGGCGGCGTCACGATGGTGTGCCAGTAGCCGAGGATCAGCGCGTGGATGCGCTCGTCCGACAGGCCGAGCTTGACGGTGTTGACATAGGTGATCGGCGGCTCGCCGCCGGTGATATCCACAGGATTTCCGGCCGCGCCGAACGGCGGGATGAACTTGCGGAACGCCGCATCGAGATCCGGCGGCATCTGCATCAGCGACAGGCCGTTGTCGACCACGGAGTCGGAGAGCAGCACGCCGGAGCCGCCGGCGCCGGTGATGATCAGGACGTTCTCGCCCTTCGGCGTCGGCAGCACCGGCACGCCGCGGGCGAATTCGAGCAGCTGCCGCAGGCTGCGGGCGCGGATCACGCCGGACTGCTTGAACACGTCCTCGTAGATCTTGTCGTTGCCGGCGAGCGCGCCGGTGTGCGACGAGGCCGCCTTCGCACCGGCCGAGGTGCGGCCGGCCTTGAGCACGACCACCGGCTTCTTCTTGGAGACGCGCTTGGCGGCCTCCGCGAAGGCGCGGCCGTCCTTCAGATCCTCGCAGTGCTGCGCGATCAGGTTGGTGTTGGGGTCCTGCTCGAAGAAGGCGAGCAGATCGTCCTCGTCGATGTCGGACTTGTTGCCGAGGCCGACGATCGCCGACACGCCCATCTTGGCCGAGCGCGAGAAGCCGATGATCGCCATGCCGATGCCGCCCGACTGCGACGACAGCGCGGCGTGGCCCTTGACGTCATAGGCGGTGCAGAACGTGGCGCAGAGGTTGGCCGGGGTATAGTAGAAGCCGTAGATGTTCGGCCCCATCAGGCGGATATTGTACTTCTTGCCGACCTCGACGATCTCGGCCTGCAATTCCGGCGCGCCGGCCTCGGCAAAGCCCGAGGGAATCAGCACCGCGCCGGGGATTTTCTTCTCGCCGCATTCGGCGAGCGCGCCGGCGACGAATTTCGCCGGGATCGCAAACACCGCCGTGTCGATCACGCCGGGCACGTCCTTGACGCTCTTGTAGGCCTTGTAGCCGAGGATCTCGTCGGCCTTGGGGTGGATCGGATAGATCTCGCCCTTGTAGCCGCCGTTGATGAGGTTCTTCATCACGGAGTTGCCGATCTTGCCGTCCTCGGCGGAGGCGCCGATCACCGCAACGCCCTTCGGCTGCATGATGCGGTTCATCGCGGCGACGATCTCTTCGGTCGGACGCGGCGCCGGGCGCGGCTTGTAGTTGAAGTCGACGACGATGCGGACGTCGGCGGCGATCGCGTTCTTGCTGGTGGCGAACACCGGGTTGAGGTCGAGCTCGACGATCTCGGGGAAATCGCTGACCAGCTGCGACACCTTGACGATGACGTCGGCGAGCGCCTCGCGATTGACCGCCTCGCCGCCGCGCACGCCCTTCAGCATCTCATGCGCCTGGATGCCGTCGAGCATCGACAGGGCATCGTCCTTGGTCGCGGGCGCGAGGCGGAAGGTGATGTCCTTGAGAATTTCGACCAGCACGCCGCCGAGACCGAAGGCGACCAGCTTGCCGAACGAGCCGTCGGTGATCGAGCCGACGATCACCTCGGTGCCGCCGCCCAGCATCTGCTGGACCTGGATGCCCTCGATCTTGGCGTCGGCCTTGTACTTCTTGGCGTTGGCCAGAATCGTCTCATAGCTCTTCTCGGCCTCGGCGGCGCTCTTGACGCCGACCACCACGCCGCCGGCCTCGGTCTTGTGGAGGATGTCGGGCGAGACGATCTTCATCACGACCGGGAAGCCCATGTCGGAGGCGATGCGGGCGGCCTCGGCCGCCGACTTAGCGACGCCTTCTTTCGGCACCGGAATGCCGTAGGCGTCGCACACCACCTTGCCTTCGGGCGCGGTGAGGCTCGTGCGCTTGTCGGCCTTGACCGCATCGAGAATTTTGCGGACCGCATCCTTCGAATTTGACATTGGCTTCCTCCTGGGACAGATTTCGTGGCATTTGGTATGCCAAAAACGCAATTGTCAAGGTCGGTCGAGGTCCAAAAAGATCGAAAAATATAGGCAGCTTGACATTCTGGTATTTGGCATGCCAAAAATCTAAGGTAATTTCTTCTGCTAAGAAGACGTCTCCAAGAGGAGGAGACGAGTCGTGCCAGAACCGAAACAGACCAAGGCGTCGCCCACCATGGCTGACACAGATATCGCCATCGTCCGGATCGCGCCGGAGACGAGCTTCAAGAACAAGGCCTATGAAGCCTTGAAGGAAGCGATCCTGAAGATGGACATCTACGCGACGCCGGAGCCGGTGATGCTCGACGAGCGCGCACTGTCCGAGCGCCTCGGCGTCAGCCGCACACCGATCCGCGAAGCGATCGCGATGCTCGAGCAGGACGGATTCGTGAAGACCGTGCCGCGCCGCGGCATCGTCGTGGTCCGCCGCACCAAGGCGGAGATCGTCGACATGATCCGCGCCTGGGCGGCGCTGGAGAGCATGGCGGCGCGCCTGATCACGACCACCGCGCGCAAGAAGGACATTTCGGCGCTGCGCGACTTCTTCAAGGACTTCAGCGACGATCGCCTGCCGCAGGATCACGTCGAGGAATATTCCAAGGCCAACATCGCCTTCCACCAGGCGCTGATCTCGCTGTCGGAATCGCCTGTTCTGGTCGACCTCACCAATGACCTGCTGCTGCATGTGCGCGGCTATCGCCAGCTCACGATCGGTCGCAAGGACCGCACCGCGACCTCGCTGCCCGAGCATCTCGGGATCATCGAGGCGCTGGAAGCGCGCGACACCGAGCTTGCCGAGAAACGCGCGCGCGACCACACGCTTGGGCTTGCCGCCTATGTCGAGGCGCACGGCCAGGAACTTTTCACTTAACCACTCAAGTTCACACGCTTCAGACGACAATCAGATCGTCCGAACAAGAACGACCAGGGAGACGATGCCGATGCTGAATACCGCTACGAAGTCCGAGGCACCGGGCACCGAGCAAGAACTGACCGATGGCTTCCATCTCGTCATCGATGCGCTCAAGCTCAACGGCATCGACACCATCTATGGTGTGCCGGGTATCCCGATCACGGACCTGGGCCGCATGGCCCAGGCGGCGGGCATTCGCGTGCTCTCGTTCCGCCACGAGCAGAATGCCGGCTATGCGGCTTCGATCGCCGGCTTCCTGACCAAGCGGCCCGGCGTCTGCCTCACGGTGTCGGCGCCCGGCTTCCTCAACGGCCTCACCGCGCTCGCGCATGCCACCACCAACTGCTTCCCGATGATCCTGGTCTCGGGCTCGTCCGAGCGCGAGATCGTCGACCTGCAGCAGGGCGACTATGAAGAGATGGATCAGCTCGCGATCGCCAAGCCGCTGTGCAAGGCCGCGTTCCGCGTGCTGCACGCCCAGGACATCGGCATCGGCCTCGCGCGCGCGATCCGCGCCGCGGTGTCGGGCCGTCCGGGCGGCGTCTATCTCGACCTGCCCGCAAAGCTGTTCTCGCAGGTGATGAACGCCGACGTCGGTCAGAAGTCGCTGGTCAAGGTGATCGACGCCGCGCCCGAGCAGATCCCCTCCCCGTCTTCGGTCAAGCGCGCGCTGGACGTGCTGAAGAGCGCAAAACGCCCGCTCATCATCCTCGGCAAGGGCGCGGCCTACGCGCAGGCCGACGAGGCGATCAAGAATTTCGTCGAGAAGAGCGGCGTGCCGTTCCTGCCGATGAGCATGGCCAAGGGCCTGCTGCCCGATCTGCATCCGCAATGCGCGGGTGCGGCGCGCTCGACGGTGCTGAAGGAAGCCGACGTCGTGATGCTGATCGGCGCCCGCCTCAACTGGCTGCTCTCGCATGGCAAGGGCAAGACCTGGGGCGAAGCCCCGAAGAAATTCATCCAGGTCGACATCGAGCCGAAGGAAATGGATTCCAACGTCGAGATCGTCGCCCCCGTGGTCGGCGATATCGGCTCCTGCGTGTCGGCATTCCTCGACGCTATGGGCGCGAACTGGACCGCGGCGCCGTCCGACTGGCTCTCGACCGTCAGCAAGAAGCGCGACGACAACGTCGCCAAGATGGCGCCGAAGCTGATGAGCAACGCTTCGCCGATGGACTATCACGGTGCGCTCGGCGCGCTGCGCGCCATCATCGCGGAACGTCCGGACACCATCTTCGTCAACGAGGGCGCCAACACGCTCGACCTCGCCCGCGGCGTCGTCGACATGCACAAGCCGCGCAAGCGGCTCGACGTCGGCACCTGGGGCGTGATGGGCATCGGCATGGGCTATTCGATCGCCGCTGCGGTCGAGACCGGCCTGCCCGTGCTCGCGGTCGAGGGCGACAGCGCATTCGGGTTCTCGGGCATGGAGGTCGAGACCATCTGCCGCTACAAGCTGCCGATCTGCGTCGTGATCTTCAACAATGACGGCATCTATCGCGGCACCGACGTCAACGGCGCCGGCGACGATCCGGCGACCACCGTGTTCGTCAAGGGCTCGCGCTACGACAAGATGATGGAAGCCTTCGGCGGCGTCGGCGTCAACGCCACCTCGCCGGACGAGTTGAAGCGCGCGGTCAATGCGGCGCTGGATTCCGGCAAGCCGACGCTGATCAACGCGGTGATCGATCCGGCGGCGGGCTCGGAGAGCGGCCGCATCGGCAACCTCAATCCGCAGAGCGTTCTGCAGAAGAAGAAGTAACAGGTCCCCCTAACCCATCACTCCCTGCGGGTGCAGGGGCAGACAGAGTACGGAGCAAACATTATGACCAAGGCGCTGAAGGGCGTTCGCATTCTCGATTTCACCCACGTCCAGTCGGGTCCGACCTGCACGCAATTGCTGGCCTGGTTCGGCGCCGACGTGATCAAGGTCGAGCGTCCCGGCGTCGGCGACATCACGCGCGGCCAGCTGCAGGACATCCCGAACGTGGACAGCCTGTATTTCACCATGCTGAATCACAATAAGCGCTCGATCACGCTCGACACCAAGAACCCGAAGGGCAAGGAAGTGTTGACCGCGCTGATCAAGCAGTGCGACGTACTGGTCGAAAACTTCGGCCCCGGCGTGCTCGATCGCATGGGCTTCCCTTGGGAGAAGATCCAGGCCATCAACCCGAAGATGATCGTCGCCTCGATCAAGGGCTTCGGCCCGGGCCCGTATGAAGACTGCAAGGTCTACGAGAACGTCGCGCAGTGCACCGGCGGCGCCGCCTCGACCACCGGCTTCCGCGACGGCCTGCCGCTGGTCACCGGCGCGCAGATCGGCGACAGCGGCACCGGGTTGCATCTCGCGCTCGGCATCGTCACCGCGCTGTACCAGCGCACCCACTCCGGCAAGGGCCAGCGCGTCACCGCCGCGATGCAGGACGGCGTGCTCAACCTCGCCCGCGTCAAGCTGCGCGACCAGCAGCGCCTCGCCCACGGTCCGCTGAAGGAATACAGCCAGTTCGGCGAAGGCATTCCGTTCGGCGATGCCGTGCCGCGCGCCGGCAACGATTCCGGCGGCGGCCAGCCCGGCCGCATCCTGAAGTGCAAGGGCTGGCAGACCGACCCGAACGCCTACATCTACTTCATCACCCAGGCCCCGGTCTGGGAGAAGATCTGCGACGTGATCGGCGAGCCGACCTGGAAGACCGATCCGAACTACGCCAAGCCGCCGGCCCGCCTGCCGCGCCTCAACGAGATCTTCGCCCGCATCGAACAGTGGACGATGACCAAGACCAAGTTCGAGGCGATGGAGATCCTCAACAAGGACGACATCCCCTGCGGTCCGATCCTGTCGATGAAGGAGATCGCGGAAGACCAGTCGCTGCGCGCGACCGGCACCGTGGTCGAGGTCGATCACCCGACCCGTGGCAAGTACGTCTCGGTCGGCAACCCGATCAAGCTGTCGGATTCGCCGAGCGACGTTCAGCGCTCGCCGCTGCTCGGCGAGCACACCGACGAGATCCTGCGCGAGGTGCTCGGCTTCTCGGATCACCAGGTCGCCGAGATCCACGACTCCGGCGCGCTCGACCCGCCGCGCAAGCAGGCGGCCGAGTAAAGGCTCGCACTCAAGCAAGACACGAATGGCCGCGGGAACCGCGGCCATTTTTGCTTGGAGCAGACCTTCAGGAATTGTCCTGTCCGGGTTTGCTACGTGGCCCTCATAGCCAGATTGGGACGGCACTGCCGTCCCGGCAGGTCCTCAGAACCTCAATTCTTTGCCGGTCCCGCTGTCGTGAGCTTCTCCATCACATCGCCAACGGTGAAGCTCGCCGCCTTGGCACGCGGTGGAAATTCTTTGAAGCTCTCGACGTACCTGGCGACAATCGCTTGCGCAGGCACTAGCAGAAACGCCCGGTGGGCGTGCCAGTCGCCATACAGCATGCTGGTCGGGCCCCGCTCGAACGGGTCAGCACGCAGATTGTACAACATAGGCGCACGCAGCTTTGTGAACTGACCCTGCCAGACGCCGAGAGGAGCTTGTGGACTTACTTCGGTGTGTTGCTCCATGAACGTCGCCTTCCAGTGCCCCACCCGCAGAGCCATCAGATCGCCATCGTCGCTCCAATAGAGGAACTCCTTGCGCGGCGATTCCTTGGCGTCGCCCTTCAGGAAGGGAAGCAGATTGAATCCGTCGAGGTGAACCTTGAATTGCTTGCCGTTGAGAGCCGTCCCCTTCTTCGTCCGTTCGACGAGATCGGTATCGCCGTTGGCGGCCGCGAAGGTCGGAATGAAATCCTCGTGGGCGCAGAGATCATTGACGATCGTTCCAGGCTTGATGACGCCGGGCCACTTGATCAGGCAAGGGACGCGGAAGCCGCCTTCCCAGTTGGTGGCTTTCTCGCCTCTGAATGGCGTTGTGCCGCCGTCGGGCCACGTGAAGACTTCAGCCCCGTTGTCCGTTGTATAGACCACGATGGTGTTGTCGGCGACACCGAGATCGTCCACGAGCTTCAACAACTCGCCGACCATGCCGTCATGCTCCACCATGCCATCGGGATAGACGCCGAGTCCCGTCTTGCCCTGCGACGCTGCCTTCAGGTGCGTGAAGATGTGCATTCGCGTTGAATTGAAATAGCAAAACCACGGTTTGTTGGCCCGATGTTGTCGGTTAATGAAATCCTTGGCAGCCGCGAGGAATTCCTCGTCGATCGTTTCCATGCGTTTGGAATTTAACGGGCCGGTGTTTTCGATCTTGCCGTCGGCCGTTGACTTCAACACACCCCGTGGACCGAATTTCTTGCGGAACTCGGGATCTTTTGGATAGTCTGGGTTCTCCGGCTCCTCTTCGGCGTTGAGGTGATAGAGGTTGCCGAAGAACTCGTCGAAGCCGTGCGCGGTCGGCAGATGTTCGTCGCGGTCACCAAGATGGTTCTTGCCGAATTGTCCGGTGGCGTAACCATACGTCTTGAGCACGTCGGCGACGCTCGGATCGAGTGGCCCAAGTCCGAGTTCGGCACCAGGCAGTCCTACCTTGGTAAGGCCGGTCCGGATCGGCGTCTGGCCGGTGATGAAAGCGGCGCGTCCCGCAGTGCAACTCTGCTGCCCGTACCAATCTGTGAAGGTCGCTCCCTCCCGACCAATGCGATCGATATTTGGCGTGCGATAGCCCATGACACCCATATTGTAGGCGCTCACATTAAACCAGCCGATGTCGTCCCCCATGATGAAGAGAATGTTGGGCTTTCTTGCAGCTCCGGAGGCCGGGCTGGCGGGCGACGCCTGCTGGGCTTGGCCGAGTGCTTCCGACGTGAGCGCGGCCGCCGCGACCAATGTTGACGTCCCCAACAGCAAACGTCGGCGATCAAGGTCGCCTACGGATACGGCTTTCGGCGACGGTTTGTCCTCAGTGCTCATTATCTTGCTCCGATCTCACACGCGAGTTGCGGGGGGCAGTGAGACCAGCTTAGGGCAACGAGCGAGGTTACGGATGTGCAGTTTGTGCCATACAACCCGGGCGGGCATCGCGCCTCAACTCAACGGCGAACATCATGCGATTTGGCAGCGATATCAGCGTCCGGTCCTGGATCAGTGGCGACATCGTCAGCGCGAGCCGCTATCGGCCGCGAGCGACCTGACATGTCAGCCCGCTGACCCTTCCAGCCCCAACTTCCACAGCGGCGGCAGGTCGGCAAACGGCGGCGTGGTGTGTGCGATGACGATCGCGGCGCGGTGGCCGTCGGGATCGATCTTGCTGTTGATCGCCTCGACGTGCGCCTACACCGCGTCGAACCCGACGCCGAGGATGCCCGCGATCCCCTCGTTCGACTTGCCTTGTCCGAGGTCAAGTCGATGCGGAGAGATAGCGGCGTTGGCGACTTGCGCGGTCCGCTGGCGCTCGGTCCGGTGACCCGGCAAGCAGGCGTCTCATCTAACGATTGATGACCCTGGTCCCAGTATAAGGACCACCTAGACCAAGGCTCGACCCGTTGTTCAGGGTGCTGGAGGGCGGCGGGCTGGCATTAAAATACTGCGGGCCGGTCGCCGGATTAGCTCTTGCTCCGCCGGTCGTTGGTGCTCCCCGAACCGCAAGGTTGCCGGAGGGGGCTACTGCATAACGATAATGACTGCCGACACCTTGTGCAGAGACATCGGTAGTTACGGCAAAAACGCCCAGCATCAGGGCACCTGCAACGGCGACAGCTCTCGCGAACATGAGAAGCTCCCCTTCTGATCGGATAAACAAGCACGTGAGTTCCGACGTTTCAACGTCGTTGATGGCCGCGGGAAACCGCGGCCATTTTTGCTTGCGTCGGCTGGTCGTGTGCTTCTCTCCCGACACGGACGTTGATCGAGGCCCGGCAAGAGCCGGTGCTCATTGCCAGCCCGGAACCCCGCGCATGTCGGGCAAGTGATGTGCAATGCCCTTGTGGCAATCGATGCAGGTCTTCTCGCCGGAAAACAGGAAGCGCTGGTGCGCCACCGACGCGCGCGGCGACTGTTTGGTGATATCCATCGATTCCGCGCTGTGACAGTTGCGGCACTCGAGTGAATCGTTGGCCTTGAAACGCGCCCACTCATGCAGCGCGAGTTCGAGCCGCTTGTCGACAAACTTGTCGCGGGTGTCGATGACGCCGAACAGGTGGCCCCACACCTCCTTGGAGGCCTGCATCTTGCGCGCGATCTTGTCGGTCCAGTTGTGCGGAACGTGACAATCCGGGCAGGTGGCGCGGACGCCGGAGCGATTGGTGAAATGGATGGTCGACTTCAGCTCCGTAAACAGATTTTCGCGCATCTCATGGCAGCCGGTGCAGAATTTTTCGGTGTTGGTCAACTCGAGTGCGGTATTGAAGCCGCCCCAGAAAACAACGCCGGCGACGAAGCCTGCGATCACCAATACGCCGAGCCCGAACACCGTGCTCGGCCGCACTAGCACTTCCCACAACTCGCGCGCGAAGGCCCATGCGCGTCGGAAGAGCCCCTCTTTTGAGGTTTGCGGGTCGGCCGCCTTCATCGACGGCCGCCCGGAGCCGCGCGGCTCAACATGGTGTCGATGTCGACGAAGTCGTTGCTGACGGGCGGATTGCTCACGCTCTGCGGTACGTGACATTCAGTGCAGAAAAAACGGCGCGGCGAGATCGACGCAAGGAACTGGCCGTCGCGATCCATGAAATGAGTAATCGAGACCATCGGCGCCTGCGACTCGCCGGTGCGCGCACGCGCGTGACAGGACAGGCATTTGTTGCTGTTCAGATCGATCTGGTAGCCGTCGATCGAATGCGGAATTACCGGCGGTTGCTCGGGATAGTTTCTGACCTCACGCTCGGACGTGTTGCGCGTCGGCATCATCGGCGGAGCCGGGCCTTCACTATCGAGCGGCGTCGGCCCGCGCAGCCCGGAATTGAGCGATTGCGCCGCCAATGTGCCGGTGCCGGCCCCTATCGCCAGGACGAGCAGAATGACGCGCAGATTCCTGATCATGACGGCAGCACCTTCTCGATGCGCACGGGCGCATTTCTTGAAGTCGGTCTGCAGCGAAAGCGGATCGGTGGCGTCGAGCGTCACCTTGTTGATCAGCTTCGACTCGTCGAACCAGGGAACGAACACCAAACCTCGCGGCGGCCGGTCGCGGCCGCGGGTCTCCAGCCGCGCCCGGATAAACCCGCGGCGAGAGATGACCTTGACCTCGTCGCCACGTCGCAGCTTGGCCTCCTGCGCATCATCCGGATGCATGAAGCAGACCGCCTCGGGAAACGCGCGATAGAGTTCGGGCACGCGGCGGGTCATGGTGCCGGAGTGCCAATGCTCCAGCACCCGGCCGGTGGAGAGCCACAAGGGGTATTCGCTATCGGGCGATTCCGCCGGCGGTTCGTAGGGAAGCGCAAAGATGCGCGCCTTGCCATCGGCAAAACCGTAGAACTGCACGCCTCTGCCCTGCCCGACATACGGATCCGAGCCCTCGCGGAAGCGCCACTTCGTCTCCTTGCCGTTCACGACCGGCCAGCGCAGCCCGCGCTCGCCGTGATAGGCATCGAACGGCGCGAGATCGTGGCCGTGGCCGCGGCCGAAGCTGGCGTACTCCTCAAATAGCCCTTTCTGGACATAGAAGCCGAGCGCCTTGGATTCGTCGTTGGCGTAGCCCGACGCGATGTCGGAGACCGGAAACTTGTCGACCTGGCCGTTGCGATACAGCACGTCGAACAGCGTCTTGCCACGATACTCCGGCTTCTTCGCCAGCAACTCTTCCGGCCAGACCTCCTCGATCTTGAAACGCTTGGAAAATTCCATCAATTGCCAAAGGTCAGAACGCGACTCGCCCGGCGCGGGGACGAGCTGGTGCCAGAACTGGGTGCGCCGCTCGGCATTGCCATAGGCGCCTTCCTTTTCCACCCACATCGCGGTCGGCAAGATGAGGTCGGCGCCGAGCGCGGTGACCGTCGGATAGACTTCCGAAACGACAATGAAATTGTCGGGGTTGCGGAAACCGGGATAGGTTTCCTCGTTGATGTTGGGACCGGCCTGCAAATTGTTGTTGACCTGCACCCAGTAGGCGTTGAGCAGACCGTCCTTCAGCATCCGGCTTTGCAACACCGCGTGATAGCCCGGCTTGTCCGGAATCGTGCCTTCCGGCAGCTTCCAGATCTCCTCCGCCTTGTCGCGATGCGCCTTGTTGGTGACGACCATGTCTGCCGGGAGGCGGTGCGAGAAGGTCCCCACCTCGCGTGCGGTGCCGCAGGCCGAGGGCTGGCCGGTCAGCGAAAACGGGCTGTTGCCGGGCTCCGCGATCTTCCCGGTCAGAAGGTGAAGATTGTAGACCAGATTGTTGCACCAGACGCCGCGGGTGTGCTGGTTGAAACCCATGGTCCAGAAGCTGACGATCTTGGTCTTCGGGTCGGCGTAGAGCTCGGCCAGCGCCTCCAGGCGATTGAGCGGAACGCCCGACATCTTCGCCGCCTTCTCCAGCGTGTAGTCGGCGAGGAATTTGACGTAGTCGTCGTAGCTCATATCGGTGGCGTCGTTTGCCTTGGCCGCGCCCGTCGCCTTCTTCTGCAGCGGATGATCGGGCCTCAGGCCGTAACCGATGTCGGTCTGGCCGCGCTTGAACACGGTATGCGCCGTGACGAAATCCTTGTTCACACGCCCAGTCTTGATGATGTGATTGGCGATCGCATTGAGGATGTAGAGATCGGAGTGCGGCGTGAACACGATCCCGATGTCCGCGAGGTCGAACGAGCGATGTTCGAAGGTCGAGAGCACGGCGACCCGCACATGCGCCGCCGATAGCCGGCGGTCGGTCACCCGCGTCCACAGGATCGGGTGCATCTCCGCCATGTTGGAGCCCCACAGTACGAAGGCGTCGGTGGCCTCGATGTCGTCGTAGCAGCCGGCCGGCTCGTCGATGCCGAAGGTGCGCATCATGCCGACCACCGCGGAGGCCATGCAGTGGCGCGCGTTAGGATCGATGTTGTTGGAGCGGAAGCCAGCCTTGAACAGCTTTGACGCCGCATAGCCCTCCCAGATCGTCCATTGGCCGGAGCCGAACATGCCGATTCCGCTCGGCCCGCGCTGCTTGAGCGCCGCCTTGAACTTCTCGGCCATGATGTCGAACGCCTCGTCCCACGAGACCGGGGTGAAGTCTCCGTTCTTGTCGTACTTGCCGTTGGTCTTGCGCAGCATCGGCTGCGTCAGGCGATCGTGGCCGTACATGATCTTGGAGAGGAAGTAGCCCTTCACGCAGTTGAGGCCGCGATTGACCTCGGCCTTGATATCGCCATGGGTAGCAACGACGCGATTGTCCTTGGTTGCCACCATGACGCTGCAACCGGTGCCGCAGAAGCGGCAAGGAGCCTTGTTCCAGTCGAGTTCGCTGGCATCGCGTTCGGTGACGAGGTTTGCCGCGACCGACGCAACCGGCATTCCACCGGCCGCTGCGGCGATCGCGGCGGCCTCCAGCTTCAGCATCTGGCGGCGATCGAGCTTGGTTTCGGTCATGGCTTGCCTCCCGGCACTTCAGCAGACGTCGATGGCGTGAAACACCAGCGAGGCGGAATGGACGTGCGGTAGCAGAGCGATCGTGTTCAATGTCGCGCCCAGCGCGCCGGCATCGGGTGCATCGACCACGACGACGAGCTTGCCCCTGGGGTCGCGGCCAAAAATCTCGCAACCGGAAAGGGCGAGGATATCGGCTTCGACCGCATCAAGGCGCTCGGGCCGGGCCTGCACCAGGATGCTGGCGATCTCGCCGCCGGGTGGCGCCACGACGCGCTCCGCCGTCAAGGCGCGGCCGGTGATCAGCGTACGGCGATTGATTGCGGTGTCGCGCACGGTGCCCCTCCTCAATGCGGCGGGGGCGGACCGGGAGGGCCGGCCACCATTTGGTAGATCCAGACCGCAAGTCCGTATGACCCCACCGTCGCGACCGCGAGCCCCGGCATCAGGATGGCGGTCAGGAACAGGAAGGCGAAGATTTCCATTCGCGTTCGGCGACGCCGTACATCTGCTGCGTCGCCGTCTGCGACCGCCATGATCGTGTCTCTCACTTGGGACGTTGGGGGGACGGCATCCGGGCCGCTGCCTTGGACGTCAATCTAGAGGGCGGCGCGGCGCCCGACGTTGATTCAGATCAACAAACTGCACAATGACCTCGCGCAGCGGACATATCCCGGGCCGGCAGCACGATGATGCTCCGCAATCGATGGCGCGTCGGCCCCGCTCACCGCCCTCGGCACCGCCGCCCGCGGTGAACCTTCGAGGCCGAGCTTCCACCGCGGCGGCAGGCCGGCGAAGGGCGGCGTGGTGTGGGCGATCACGATCGCGGCGCACCAGCCGTTCGATCGTGTTCCCCGGCTTCTTCGACGCGACGCGCGCCCGCTATGACGCGACCACCGCGCAGGTGTTCGGCGAGATCGGCTACGGGCTATCGCTCCCATCGCGCACGAGCCGTTCGCCGGCCTCGCCTGGGCCCACCTTAGCACCGACAGTTTTGCCGAGACCGGCGGAATCGGCGCCGCCGCGTTGGTCGGCGCCGGCAGCAACCAGGATGTCGGCTACTCCTCGCTCGGCGCCCGCATCGCCACCAGCTTCGCCCTCACCAGCGGCATGCAGCTGACGCCGCGCGCCTCGGTGGCCTGGCAGCACGCCTTCGGCGACGTTATCCCGACTGGCGGCACTCGCGTTCCAGAACCTGGGAACCGGATTCACCGTGGCCGGCGTGCCGCTGGCGCGCAACGCGGCGCTGGTCGAAGGCGGGCTCGACCAGCGGGTTACGCCGCAGGCCAGCATCGGCATCGCCTATGTCGGCCAGCTCGCCGACCGGGTCCAGGATCACTCGGTAAAGGCCAGTTTTAGCTGGAAATTCTGCCCCGGCGGCGCCACCGGGCTCCCTTCCTTCCACGCCAATCCGGAATGCCGATCTGCCGATTTTGCTGCATTGCACAGTCATGCATGCTGCTATGCAAACAAACCCGTTGTTTCTGGCATCTGGTATACATAGTTTGGCTGCAGATGATGAGCCGGCCCATTGCTGGCCTCCAATGAAAGGGGACACCAATGTCCAAGACCACTGTACTGACGCTCGCGCCCTCCTCCACCCTGTTCGGCCGCCTGCTGGCCTCGATCGACCGCCTGCTGATGAAGAGCGCGGAGATCTCGAATCGGAACGGCGACCTGCCGCGCTTTGGCCTCTAAGCCAAGGGATTTCCGGCGCTCTCCGCCGGATGCAGCTTTCGTCGCAAGATGCGACCTGACATTGAACCTTCGACCAATGGCCCCGATTTTCGGGGCCATTTCCTTGCGCGCTGAACTAGTCTCCCGGGGTGCCCGGGCTGAGTCCTGTGCGGCATAAGCGCGCGCTGCCCCTGCGACAGCTTGAACCTTGGCATATCGGATACCAAGATGGCTGTCGCGCGCTCATAAGCAACGACAAGGGGCGCACTGGGAGGATCTATGTCGGACATGGTTCAGGCAACTGCGGCCCCTGCGGCCGCGCGTGTCAGCGACACCTATCGCTGGACGCAACTCGCGATCGGCGTCGCCGCGATGGTGATGATCGCAAATTATCAATACGGGTGGACGTTCTTCGTCCCCGACATCCAGAAGAAATTCGGATGGGATCGCGCATCGATCCAATGGGCCTTCACGCTGTTCGTGCTGTTCGAGACCTGGCTGGTGCCGGTCGAAGGCTGGTTCGTCGACAAATACGGTCCGCGCATCGTCGTGCTGGTCGGCGGCATCCTCTGCGCGCTCGGCTGGGCGATCAACGCGCAGGCGACGACACTGAACGGCTACTATCTCGGCATGATCATCGCCGGCATCGGCGCCGGCGGCGTCTACGGCACCTGCGTCGGCAATGCGCTGAAATGGTTTCCGGACAAGCGCGGACTTGCCGCGGGCATCACCGCTGCCGGCTTCGGCGCAGGCTCGGCGCTCACGGTCGCGCCGATCCAGGCGATGATCAAGGACTCCGGCTTCCAGACCACCTTCCTCTATTTCGGTCTCGGCCAGGGCATCATCATCGTCCTGCTCTCCTTCTTCCTGCTGGCGCCGAAGGCCGGACAGGTGCCGGCCGTCGTGGCGAACGCCAACATCATCCAGACCCGGCGCAACTATCAGCCGACCGAAGTGCTGCGGCAGCCGATTTTCTGGCTGATGTACTTCATGTTCGTGATCGTCGGCGCGGGCGGCCTGATGGTGACGGCGAACCTGAAGCCGATCGCGGTCGACTGGAAGGTCGACAGCGTGCCGGTCACGCTGATGGCGGTGACGATGACGGCGGTGACCTTCGCGGCAACCATCGACCGCGTCCTCAACGGCCTGACGCGTCCGTTCTTCGGCTGGATCTCCGACATGATCGGCCGCGAGAACACGATGTTCATCGCCTTCGGCATGGAAGGGATCGGCATCTGGATGCTCTACCTCTGGGGACACGACCCGGTTTGGTTCGTGCTGCTCTCGGGCTTCGTGTTCTTTGCCTGGGGCGAGATCTACTCGCTGTTCCCCTCGACCTGCACCGATACGTTCGGCGCCAAGTTCGCCACCACGAATGCGGGCCTGCTCTACACCGCGAAAGGCACCGCGGCGCTCTTGGTGCCGATCGCCAACTACATGCAGCAATCATCGGGCAACTGGGACAAGGTGTTCATCATCGCGGCAGGCGCCAACATCCTCGCCTCGCTGCTCGCGATCGCCCTCCTCAAGCCCTGGCGAAAAGTCGTGGTCGCGAAATCGGCTACGGCTTAAGCAACCGCCCTCCATCACAACCTGCGAAGCGCCTGGCCAAAAGCCGGGCGCTTTTCATTTTTGCCGGCCGCGAGACGCCGTCGGGACCGGCACGTCGGAGGGCAGATTTGCTGCGTTGCAGCAGAATGAAGGGCTTGCTTTCTGGAATATAGTATACCAACTTCCGCCGAGCGCTTGCGACGATACGCCACAATAATTGCGACACTCGGTCACAAGACCAGCGCGCTCGGGAGGACTTGATGGTTTCCAGCAATACTGCCGTCACACAAGCTCAACCTTCGTCCAGCGGCTTCCGCTGGCTGCAGCTCGTCATGGGCATCGTCTGCATGGCGATGATCGCGAACCTGCAATATGGCTGGACGCTGTTCGTCGACCCGATCGACGGCGCGCACCACTGGGGCCGCGCGGCGATCCAGTTCGCCTTCACGATCTTCGTGGTGACCGAGACCTGGCTGGTGCCGGTCGAGGCCTGGTTCGTCGACAAATACGGCCCGCGGCTCGTCATCATGTTCGGCGGCATCATGATCGCGCTCGCCTGGGTGTTGAACTCCTATGCCGACTCGCTCGCCTTGCTCTACACCGCCGCGGTATTCGGCGGCATCGGCGCCGGCGCGGTGTACGGCACCTGCGTCGGCAACGCGCTGAAGTGGTTTCCCGATCGCCGCGGCCTCGCCGCCGGCGCAACCGCGGCCGGCTTCGGCGCCGGCGCCGCGCTCACGGTGGTGCCGATTGCAAAGATGATCGCCGCGAGCGGCTATCAGACTGCGTTCTTCGATTTCGGCATCGGACAGGGATTGATCGTCTTCCTGCTCGCCTTCTTCATCCAGCCGCCCGCGGTCTCGATCCCGCCGAAGAAGAAGCAGCTCAATCTGCCGCAGACCAAGGTCGACTTCACGCCGCCGCAGGTGCTGCGCAGCCCGATCTTCTGGGTGATGTATCTGGTGTTCGTGATGGTTGCGGCCGGCGGCCTGATGGCGGCGGCGCAGATCGCACCGATCGCGCACGACTACAAGATCGCGAACACGCCGGTCACGCTCGCCGGCTTCCAGATGGCCGCGCTGACCTTCGCGATCTCGCTCGACCGCATCTTCGACGGTTTCGGACGGCCGTTCTTCGGCTGGGTGTCCGACAACATCGGCCGCGAGCACACCATGTTCATCGCGTTCGGTACCGGCGCGCTGATGCTGCTCACGCTATCCACCTGGGGTCACAACCCGGTGGTGTTCGTGCTGGCGACCGCGGTCTATTTCGGCGTATTCGGCGAGATCTACTCGCTGTTCCCGGCGACCTGCGGCGACACCTTCGGCTCGAAGTTCGCGACCACCAACAACGGCATGCTCTACACCGCGAAGGGGACCGCAGCGCTCCTGGTGCCTGCCGCAAGCATCGTTGCCGCCAGCTATGGCTGGCAGGCGGTGTTCGTGATCGCGGTCGCGCTCAACGCCACCGCAGCGCTGATGGCGCTGTTCGTGATCAAGCCGATGCGCCGCGCCTTCATCAACGGCAACGAGGCTGCCGCCGCGGAAGAGACCGCGACGAGCGCCAAAACGGCTTGAATCAGGACGGCCTGAACTCTCAATTTTCCTGCTGAACGGACAGAGGCGCATTTCGGTGCGCCTCTTTTCTTTTTGCCAAAGACAGGGATGCCAGATACCACCGCGCCTGGTGCGGCGGATCGCCTGCGCCGCCCACGGTCGCACACAATCGTCGAAAATGTCAGTAAACCTGCCTATTTAAGCTGTTTCCTGATGGTAGATTCCGTGACAGTCGCGTTGACAATTGGCATTTTGTACACCAGACTCCGGTCAACGATAACCAAGGAGGTTGCCATGCAAGTCGGAGATATCCTGCGCAAGAAGACCCCCCGCGTCGCCACGGTGCGCATGAACGAGACCGTCGCGATTGCCGCGCAACTGATGCGCGCCAGCAATATCAGCGCGCTCGTGGTCAAGGATGTCGTTCGTACCGAGGGCAACACCGCCGTCGGCATGTTCACCGAGCGCGACGTGGTCCGCGCGATCGCCGAGCACGGTGCGGCCGGCGCGAGCATGAAGGTGTCGCAATTCGTCTCAGTGCAGCAGCTGGTCTCCTGCACATCGAGCGACACGCTCGAGCACATTCGTCATCTCATGACCAAGCACCACATTCGCCACGTGCCCGTCATCGACAACTACAGCCTGATCGGCGTCGTCAGCATGCGCGATATCGCCGCCGCGTTCGACGAGGAGACCGCCGCGTCGAAGAAAGACGCCGTGCCGGCGTAACAAACGCCTGCTTTGCCTTGCTCTGAGCCGGGCGCTGCGTGTTCGATCACGAGCGCCTGAACAGATGACGAAAGATTTCTGTCCCGCCCTCGCCTGACCGCCGCGGCCCGTCATTTCCGCATGGGCGCGCCGCAGGTCGCCGGTAGACAATTGCCGGACAGGACTGCATCCTTCCGCCCGACATCCATAACAACACCGTGCGCCGCCGTCCGCGCCGCGGAAAATCCTGATGGAAACGAGGGCAGAATGATCAAGACACGTTTCACCGAAATGTTCGGCGTCGACCACCCGATCGTGCAGGGCGGCATGCAATGGGTCGGGCGCGCCGAGCTGGTTGCCGCCGTCGCCAATGCCGGCGCGCTCGGCATGATCACCGCGCTGACGCAGCCGACGCCGGACGATCTGCGCAAGGAAATCGCGCGCTGCCGCGAGCTGACCGACAAGCCGTTCGGCGTCAACCTGACCATCCTGCCCGCGATCAAGCCGCCGCCCTACGCCGAATATCGCCAGGCCATCATCGAGAGCGGCATCAAGATCGTCGAGACCGCCGGCAACAAGCCGCAGGAGCATGTCGACGAGTTCAAGAAGCACGGCATCAAGGTGCTGCACAAGTGCACCAGCGTTCGCCACGCGCTGTCCGCCGAGCGGATGGGCGCCGACGCGATCTCGATCGACGGCTTTGAATGCGCCGGCCATCCCGGCGAGGACGACACACCCGGCCTGATCCTGATCCCCGCCGCCGCCGACAAGGTGAAGATCCCGATGATCGCCTCGGGCGGCTTCGGCGATGCGCGCGGCCTGGTCGCAGCGCTGGCGCTGGGCGCCGAAGGCATCAACATGGGCACGCGCTTCATGTGCACCAAGGAGAGCCCGATCCATCAGCTCGTGAAGGAACGCATCGTCGCCAATGACGAGCGCGAGACCGAGCTGATCTTCCGCACCATGCGCAACACCTCGCGCGTCGCCAAGAACGCGATCTCGACCAAGGTCGTGCAGATGGAGAAGGAAGGCGCCAAGTTCGAGGATGTGCGCGAGCTGGTCGCCGGCGCGCGCGGCAAGATGGTCTACGCGTCAGGCGATGCCGACGAAGGCATCTGGTCGGCCGGCCAGGTGCAGGGCCTGATCCACGACATTCCGTCCTGCGCCGAGCTGGTGTCGCGCATCGTCCACGAAGCGGAAGCGATCATCCGCGAGCGGCTGGAGCGCATGACAGCTGGTGCCAAGCGTCAGGCCGCTGAATAAGCGTTTTATCGCGCGGCTCTATCTCCTCATCCTGAGGAGCTTGCGAAGCAAGCGTCTCGAAGGATGAGGCCACAGTCGGGCCTCATGGTTCGAGACGCGCGAAGGCGCGCTCCTCACCATGAGGATTCAGACCGAAGGGAATGCCCCCATGAAAGCCTATGTCTACGGCCCTAACGGCCCTGAAATTACCGACGTCGCCAAGCCCGTGCCGAAGGGCACCCAGGTGCTGGTCAAGGTTCATGCCTGCGGGCTGAACCGCGCCGATCTCGGCATGACCAAGGGCCATGTCCACGGCGCGGCCGGCGGCGTCGGCACCGTGCTCGGCATGGAATGGGCCGGCGAGGTCGCCGAGCTCGGCCCCGATGCCAAGGGCGTCAAGATCGGCGACAAGATCATGGGCTCCGGCGGCGCGGCATTCGCCGAATACACGCTGGCCGATCACGGCCGGCTGTTCCGCGCGCCCTCCAACATGAATTTCGACGAGGCCGCAACCCTGCCCGTCGCGCTCGCCACCATGCACAACGCCGTCGTCACCAATGGCGCGCTGCAGCCGGGCCAGACCGTGTTGATCCAGGGCGCAAGCTCCGGCGTCGGCCTGATGGCGATGCAGATCGCCAAGCTGAAGGGCGCCAAGCTCGTGGTGGGCTCATCGACCGACGCGATGCGCCGCGGCCGGCTGAAGGAGTTCGGCGCCGATCTCGCGGTGGACTCGAAGGATCCCGGCTGGGTCGATCAGGTGCTGCAGGCGACCTCAGGCGAAGGCGTCGACCTGATCGTCGACCAAATCTCCGGACCGGTCGCCAACCAGAACCTCAAGGCGACCAAGGTCAAGGGCCGCATCGTCAATGTCGGCCGGCTCGGCGGCACCCACGGCGACTTCAACTTCGACCTGCATGCGGCGCGCCGCATCCAGTATATCGGCGTCACCTTCCGCACCCGCTCGATCGAGGAGATCCGCGCGATCTTCGACGAGGTGCGCAAGGACATCTGGCCCGCGGTCGAGGCACGCAAGCTGCAGCTGCCGATCGACCAGGTCTACAAATTCGCCGATATCGGCAAGGCGTTCGAACACATGGAAGCCAACAAGCACCTCGGCAAGATCGTGGTGACGCTGTAGCAGCAGACTTCGGCAAGCGTCATCGTCATTGCGAGCGAACGGCGGATGAGCGAAGCGCAAGTGTGCCTTCTCATCCGCGCTTGCCACGTGCTCTGCCCTGGCTCTTTTCGCGTACGGTGTTCAGCCGACCGGTCCGGGAATCCAATAGTCCCCCGCAAGCGGGCTGACCTTGACGCCACTGATGACTCCGAGCTCCAGGCTTGGATCGAAATAGCGCATCGTCCGCTCGTTGAGGTCGATGATGCGGCCGGGCCTTAGTGGCCCCACGTCATTTATCTTGACGATGACCTTCTTGCCTACCGCCTCGACGAGGGCATATTTCGGCCGCACGCCAAATTGGACCCCACCAAACTTCCGGCGCAGACTCGTCTTGATGGCAGCCGCCCAGACCGAGAGATCATAGCGCTCGCCGGAGGCTGTGCTTGGACCGCCCTCCTCCCTGCCGGGCTTGAACGGATTGTACATGGATGCCGCGCCAACGATTGCATCCCCACACGCGGCGTTGACGACGGCACTTGAATGAACCGCAGCGTTTTCACTTCGCGCAGCGGTGCCAGAAATGGCGAGCGCAACCAGGGCGCCGCAGATTGCGGCGCTCGAGCCGAACAGCATCATAACTCCTTGATTGATTTTCTTCGATCGTCCGGTTCCCGATGCCCGCGCAAAACATCGTCGAGCGAACGCGATGGCGTTAACTCGTGCCAATTCTTTGCGGATTCGTGCCAGTTCCGGCGGCGGAACCACTATGAGAACCGGGGTGGTTCTCACACCGTGTCTTCAGTTTCTCACCCGACTAAAACAGAGATTGCGTCAGCAAAATGACTGAATGGAGCTGTCTTCGACAGCGCGTGAAGAGTGTCGGCGTTATCTTCCGCGCCCGCTCGATCGAGCAGATCCGCGCGATCTTCGGCGAAGGTGCGCATAGCGAAGCGGCGCGAAGCAAGTGCTCCGCGCCGCTTGACCGTATGATTATCGTATGATTATCGCGACGTTCCCCCTCGCCCCGTCGTGGCGGATTGGGCCGTCTGGTTCGGCGTCACTATATTGAACCAGAAGTCGAACGTGTCGAGATACGACACGAGATCGCGCAGCTTGGTCTGGTCTCCGCTCACCTTCACCGCGCCGGACGAAACGGCATCATCAAACCTGGTCTGCTGCAGGATGATGCTGTTCAGCGTATCGCGCGACAACGCGACCGTCGCATCGGCATTGTTGGACTTCATGTTCGCCGTGTGGTTCAGCACTCCGTTCTTCAGCTCGACGAAGTAGTTGCCGTCCTTGCCGAACTCGAAGTTGAGCTTCGCATGCGCGTTGCCGGCCTTCTCGGCGTTGAGGCGAACTCCGAGATAGTCGAAGAACAAGTCCGCGGACATCGCGCGCACCGTATCGGGGCTCGCGGTGTTCGGCGTCGGCAGCTTCGCGACACCGTTGCGCAGCTCCTGGGCGCCGGTCAGGTAAAAGTTGCGCCACGGCCCGGACTCGGCCTGATAGCCGAGTTGCTCGAGCGCGTCGGCTTCGAGATTCTTGGCGGCCTGATTGTCGGGATCGGCGAACACGACGTGGTGGACGGCTTGAGCCACCCAGCGATATTCGCCCTTGTCGTAGGAAGCCTTGGCCTTTTTCAGAACCTCGTCGCTGCCGCCCATGAACTCGACGTACTTCTTGCTCGCCTCGACCGGCGGCAGTTCGTGCAGGGTCGCCGGGTTGCCGTCGAACCAGCCAAGATAAAGAACATAGGTGGCGGCCACGTCGTGATAGATCGAGCCGTAGTAACCGCGGTTTGCCCAGACATTGGCGAGGCTGTCAGGCATTTTGAATCCGTCGGCGATCTCGCGCATCGTCATGCCGTGGTTGACCATGCGCAAGGTCTGGTCGTTGATGAAGCGGTAAAGGTCGCGCTGGCTCTCCAGAAGCGAGACCACCTTGTCATTGCCCCATGTCGGCCAGTGGTGCTGCGCAAACACCACATCGACCTTGTCGCCCCACATCACCAGCGCCTGGTTGAGGTACTTCGACCAGGGAAGCGGCTCGCGAATTTTGGCGCCGCGAAGCGAATACGTATTGTGCAGCGTGTGGGTCGCGTCCTCGGCGGATTCCATCGCCTTCTTTTCCTCGATGAACCACATCATCTCCGAAGGCGCTTCCGAACCGGGTGCCATCAGAAACTCGTAGGTCAAGCCGTCGATCTTCTCTTTCTGTCCGGTTTCCTTGATGATGTTGGTCGGCGCGATGAGGGTCACCGTGCCTGCCGAGGTCGTGGTGCCGAGACCCGCGCCGACCTGACCTTTCGGATCCGCCTTGAGCAGGTTGCCGTACATGTAGCTGGCGCGCCGGCTCATCGCGGTGCCGGCCATGACGTTCTCGGCGACCGCGGCCTCCAGGAATCCATCCGGCGCATAGATCTTGACCTTGCCGGACTGGACGTCGTCCTCGCTGGTGACGCCCCGCACACCACCATAGTGGTCGACATGGCTGTGGGTGTAGATCACGGCCTTGACCGGTTTGTTTCCGCGCTTCGAGCGGTACAGGTCGAGCGCCACCTTTGCCGTCTCTGCCGAGACGAGGGGATCGACGATTGTAATGCCCTCGCTGCCCTCGATGATCGTCATGTTCGACAGGTCCTGATTGCGGACCTGATAGATGCCCTCGGTCACCTCGAACAAGCCGGAGATGTTGATCAGCCGGGATTGTCGCCACAGGCTTGGGTTGACCGTATCGGGAGCTGTCGCGTCGCTGATGAAGCCGTATTGCTGCGGGTTCCAGATCGCGTTACCCGCGCTTCCCTTGATTGCCTCGGAAGGCAGCGCGGCCATGAAGCCTTTGTTCGCCGCGTCGAAATCAGAGGTGTCGCTAAACGGCAGCTGTTTCAGCAAGACCGAATTGGCCTGCTTGGTCGCATCGGCCGCGCCCTTGCGCAAATCTTGAGTCTGTGCCGCGGCCGTACCGATCAACCCCGCGCTGACAACCCCGAGGATTGACGCCTTCGCGAAAACGCTCCTCATGTGGCCTCTCCCTTTGCATTGGATATTGGTCCACTCCCTGAGCACCGAGAGCATCGTCGCCAAACATCTCGCGGGGGAATCGTTCCTCCCGTAGTTGCTGCGTCGAAACCTGTCCGGCAGCATCTGTCCGCATGGCTGTGCGCTCTCTGGCACAAACTGCATACCAACACAGCAGGCCGAGCCGCCAGAAAACCTCTGGCGAATTCACGCGCATGAGCAGGCGTGCGCGCCACGACCGGCGGGTTTGACGGTGAGGCGCGGTGCACCGGTCATGTCGCAAGAGCGCTGTTTTGCCGCACAGTGATCGCGTCCTGGCGATGGCGAACGGTTCGCATTTTACGCGAATGGACGATCGCCCGAAGGCGGTTCCCTGTTGTGGAAGCGGAGCCATCGGCTACCGCCGAATTCCGTCCCTGCGAGCGCTACGGCTGGTCCGCCTACACACCCGGTCTGACTTGTGTGATGGCGACGCCGGAGATCGCGAGCAGTCCGCCGACAACCAGTTTCGGGGTCACGCTGTCGCCAAGGAACAGCACGCTCGAGATCAAGGCGAACACCGGAAGCAGCAGACCGAAGGGGGCGACACGGCCCATCGAGCAGCGCCCGATCAGCCAGAACCACAGGCCGAACCCGACAATGCCGCCGATGAAGACGGTGTAGGCGAGCGCCAGCCAGCCACGTTGATCCGCCGTGCCGAGGCTCGCCAGTTGTCCATATTCCAGCAGCAGCGACATCAACATCACCTGCGGCACCGTGAGCAGCGATGACCATCCCATCAGCATCAGCGGATCGAAGGGGCCGTAGCGTTTCGTCAGGACGGTGGACACCGCGAATGCGAAGGCTGCCCCGACCACAAGCAGCAGCGGAAGCACGTTTGCCGACAGCTCCGGCCCCGCCGCCAGCACCACCACGCCGACGAACGCCAGCACCACGCCGGCGGATGTGATGAGCGACGGCCGCTCCTCGAGCAGCGGCCAGGCGAGCAGCACGGTGAACGGCGGGGCGAGTTGATAGGCGACGGCCGACATGCTTCCCGAGCCGAGCCCGAGGCCGACATAGAACAGCCCGAAGTTCAGTCCGCCGAAGAAAACCGAAATAGCCGCGACAGGGCCGAGTTGTCGGCGTGTCGGCCTTCTGACGAACGGAACAAGCAGCAGCGCGATGGCCAGGAAGCGCAGTCCGAGGAAGAACAGCGGCGGAAACTCGGTGACGCCGACCTTGATGACCACGAACTGATAACCCCAGAGCAAGGGAACGGCCACCGCGCAGATGATCTGGATGGCAGACATGGCATCTTTCCTTTCAAGACCGATCGGTCCATATATCGGCACGCTGATCCCGCGGACGTAAGTGGACATCAAGGGTCATTCCAACAGTTGCTTATTTGATGAAGCGAGCGAGGAGCGCGTCAGCGGTGGCTTGCGACGTGGTACGCGCCGGAGCCGTCTTGGCGACCACGCGCAGCCCCCAAAGGAAACAGATCAGAATTCGGGCGGCACTCGAAGGCTCGACGCCATCGGCCAATCTGCCCACCGTCTCCGCACGGGAAATTGCGTCCGCCACCCTTGCCTCCATGGTTTTGAAGAAGCTCGCGAAGCGACGACCAACCTCGGCATCCTGGCCAGCCAGCTCCATCGCCGTCGCCACCAACAGGCAGCCGCGCCGGCCATTGGCACCGCACGCGCGTTCAACGTAGCCGGCAAGGTAGGCTCGCAGGCCGTCGACCGGATCTCTGCGGGGATCGAGTTCGTCATCCATCCGCGTCACGGCATCGGCGATGTAGCGATCGAGCGCGCGCAGGAACAGCGAGTGCTTGTCGCCGAACGCGGCGTAAAGACTGCCGCGCGACAGCTTCGTCGCACGCAGCAGGTCCGGCAGCGCCGTGGCGTGATAGCCGCGCGACCAGAACACATTCATCGCGCGTTCGATGGCGGCGTCCACGTCGAAGCTTCGCGGGCGCCCGCGGGGCGACTGCATGGCGGTCTGGTGTCTCATGGCAGATATATAGACCAATCGGTCTTTAAATGGCAAGTACCGCTTCGGGTCACTTCTGATCGAGTGCAGTCGGCGGGCAGTCCGCGGGACGCGGCTGAATGACCTGTCCGCGATAGCTCGAAGAGCGAAGACGGAAGCGATAGCCATTGATAGCGCCGCGCGGAGAGATGACGAGTCTCAAAGGCCTCGACGGCATTGGCTGACCAAGAACATGCCGGCCCGAATGCGACCGAGGGCTGACGAACGGTCATAGCTGCTCAGTGGGCTTCCTACGGCGCGCGTGCAATAGGCGGCGGCGTCCAGGTGCGGTCCAGGACTTCGCTCTTTGGCGCATAGAGGCGCAGCATCAACGTGAAGGGTGCTTTGGCGACCGGCAACCAGTTCGCTTCCTTATCTGTACCGGGCGACGTGGATTGGACGTAAAGGTCGAGCGACCCGTCCGCGTTGGAGACAAGATTGCTACGATCGCCAATGGCCTGACGGTTTAGCGAATTAGGAATGAAATAGCCCTCACCATCATAAGCCGTCAGTGACCAGAAGCCTTCGACCGGAGGGAACTTGCCCTTTTCGAAATGCAGGACGTAGTTCGAATTGCCGTCGAGCGGCCGACCATCAGCGTCGGTAGTGGTGGACGGATAGACGGCATCTTGCGGCAAGTTCATGCCAAGACCATAGGATGCGACGGAGGCGCGGTATGGGTAGTCGACGCCGAAGTCTGCGCTGCGTATGTTGTACGCCCACCCCTTGCTGCCCATGCCAGCCGCCTGTTTGCCAAGCTTGGCGACGGACGCCTTACCGTCGGACGTTGCTCGCTCGAAAGCTTGTTTGATTGCGGGCGCCGATGCGTTCAGGTTGAAATTTTGACCGACCTTAAAACCAACCCGCTCCAAACGATGGATCATTGGATAATCCAGAGGGTTCGGCGGATTGTCCTTTAGGATTTCGGCAAAGCGGCCGAAAAACGTGGCAGCGTCCATCTTCTCGACTTGCTCCGGTGACGGCGTTTTCATGTCGATCTTTGGATCCACTTTGCCTTTGGGTGGAACGTAGTTTCCTTTTCCCCACGCGGAGAGTGGCGTCAGTTTATAACTCAGTTGTATCTTATGAACATTGTCGTAGTCCGACGGACCGTTGGTCTGCGTACGTCCCGCAATGGCAACATAACGGGTCGGGCTGCGGATTATCTCTAGACCGCGCGGGGCGCTGCCCTGCCAGCGAGGGCCAACGACGAGAAAATTGCGCGCTGTGTTGCGACCGGTCGTGCGCGTTCCCGGAGCAGCGAACACATCGGTCCACAAGCTCAGCATCGGCAACATGAAATAACGATCCGTCGCAGGGACCGAAAGGACGATTGGCTCGCGACCGAGGTCAAGGCTGGCGACGGAATACAACGTATCGACGTTCGGCCGCACGACTGCTTTGAAGTCCGCCGACGGGAAGGCCTTGGCGTGACCAAATTGATTGAATGGCGCTTGCGCCGGAATGCCGGTTGGCTCGGCATAGTTCGCCGCCTGTATCGTCGTCACGTACTCGAGTACAAGTGGATACGCGTAGACATACGCATCGCGTGCGATCTCGTAGGCTTGATCATTGGAGACAGCCTGTGCGCCTGCCGGTGTGGTCAGCACCAAGCTGCACAGGGAGAGAGACGCACAAGCGAATTGGACGACTGCGGCTGCTGCTTTCATACTTTGCTCCCTCGACCGGACTTTTGCGGAACACAATAACCAACTACTCAAAGCGCGTCTTATGCAGATTGCGCCAGTCCGCAACCCGCAGATGTATTCCATTCTGGGTCACCAAAGGCTGGCATTCCCGGCGCTTCAACGCAGGGGCGCGGCGCCGCGAGCAGCCCGCATCGGTCTTCCAGAGAGAGCTACTTGTAACTCCGCCCATGGCAACACCTCCTCAAGGAAGTGTTGCACTTCGTTTGTGAACTCTGGGGGACCCGTTACCCCGAATGCAAGTCATGACGCGATGCGGTTGCCACAGCTCACTTCAACCACGCAACCCTGTGGTTATGGGTCCTGGCTTTCGCCAGGACGACGATGTGATTAACACAAAGCTGCAATTGCAACTGAGTGGCGATTACGCGTGGCGAACGACACTTGATGTTCACCGTTGGCCTGCTAAACCGCCGCTCATGAGCTCTTCGAACACCAGCGCACCCTCCACCAAGACATCGGTCGCAGCGATCTCGATCCTCGCCAGCGGCAGCATGGCGGTGGCGAAGTTCGTCGTCGGTATCGCGATCGGATCGCTGGCGCTGATCTCCGAGGCGCTACACTCGTCGATCGACCTGGTCGCCACCATCATCACCTGGGCGGTGGTGCGGGTGTCGGACCAGCCGGCCGACGCCGAGCATCATTACGGCCACGGCAAGTTCGAGAGCGTCTCGGCGCTCGGCATCATCGCTTTGCTCTATGTGCTGGCCGGCGGCATCCTGGTGCAGGCCTATAGCCATCTGCGCGAAGGAACGCCGCCGCCGTCGATCTCGGCCATTCCCTTTGTCGTTCTGGTCATCGATATCGGCGTCAATCTGTGGCGGGCCCGCGCGCTGCACCGCGCCGCGCGCGACACCAAGAGCCAGGCGCTGGCCGCCGACGCGCTGCATTTCGCCTCCGACGTGATGGGCTCGACCGCCGTCATTGTCGGCCTGGTGCTGGCCGGCTTCGGCTTCTGGTGGGGCGATGCCGCGGCGGCGATCGCGGTCGCGGTGATGATCGCCCTGCTCGGCCTGCGCATGGCGCGGGAGACGGTCGAGACCCTGCTCGACCGCGCGCCCCAAGGCGCGCTGGAAAAGGCCACCGCCGCCATCAAGGCCGTGCCGGGGGTGGTCGATGTCGACCGGTTGCGGGTCCGCATGGTCGGCGCGACGCATTTCATCGATGCCATCGCCAAGGTGCCGCGCACCTACCCGATCGACCGCGTCGAGGACATCAAGCGCAGGGCACAGGCGGCGGTGACCAAGACGTTCGGCGACGCCGACCTCACCTTCACCGCGGTGCCGGTGGCGCGCGACAATGAGAGCGTGCGCGAGCGCATCATGGTGATCGCGCGCAATTCCGGCCTCGCCATCCACCACGTCACGGTGCACGACATCGGCGGCAAGCTGATCGTCGGCATCGACCTCGAGGTCGACGGCGACATGGCGCTCGACGCGGCGCACGGCATCGCCCACGAGCTCGAGCGCGCGATCCGCGAGGATTTCGGCGAGGATGTCGAGGTCGACACCCATATCGAGCCACTCGAGCCGGAACTGCCGTGGGGAACCGACGCCGCGCCCGACCGCGTGGAAGCCATCAAGGCGGCGCTGACCGGCTTTGCCGATGGCGGTGCGATCCATGACATCCACAATGTGCGGGTCCGCAACACCGACGCCGGCGAGGTCGTCAACTTCCATTGCCGCGCGCGGCCTTCGATGAGTGTGATCAAGGTGCACGAAAGCGTCGACGAGATCGAACGCAAACTGCGTCGTGCGTTCCCCACCGTGAAGCGTGTGATCAGTCACGCAGAGCCGACGCGCGCGTAATTCTACGGAGCCGTTCCTGTTTCGGACTCACTTTGCGCCGCATGATTCTCTCCGGGACAAGAATTTTTTCGCATTAACGAATCGTTGACTCTCGACAGTCCCGGAAATCTGGATTCAAATGATCATGATTCGGATGCATCGTGGGGAGCATCCGAACCGGGTAAAAAATCAGCTTAGAGCGGGGGTCTCAGGCATGGCGCGCGCGCATGCAGCGAACGCGTGCGTCCAATCCGATTCGATCAAGGGATTGGCGCAGTCGATCGCGAAACCGGCCTATCACAGGCTCCTGACCGCCGAGCCTGCACTGCGCCGCGCTGTCCCTACCCTCATCATCGCCTTCCTCATCACGATCTGCCTCGGCGCCTTCGTCCAGGTGATCGACCAGAACCGGCAGAAGCGCGGCGCGATGAAGCGCGACCTTGCCGCGCTGTCCGACATCCTAGCCGAACGTCTCGATCGCCTGACCTCGGTGCGGCGCGACCGGCTCGCCAACATCGAGCGGATGCAGGAACTGCTGCCGGACCTGATCCCGTCCTGGGGCATCGCCTATGGCCGCCACGTCATCATCACCAGCGCCGATCACCGTGTGCTGGCGCGCGTGCCGGTCGATGGCGCCGGCGAGAACGACCGCATCCTCGACATCGTCTCCACCGCGCAGCTGCTGGTCGCGCCCGGCCAGCAGGGCACGGTCAGCGACATGACGCTGCCCGGCGGCACGGGCGCGCTGGCGATCTCGCAGCTCGTCAAGTCGCTGCCCGGCCAGGTCGTCGTCATCCAGGAGATGAACGAGCCGATCTGGGGATCGGACGCGGCGCTCTCGGTGACGCTGTCGGCGACCACGAGCTTCGTGGTGCTGATCCTCGGCTTCGCCTTCCACTGGCAATCGACCCGCGCCCGCGAGGGCGACCTGATCAACGACGCCGTGCGCGGCCGGATCGACACCGCGCTCAACCGCGGCCGCTGCGGATTGTGGGACTGGGACCTGTCGCGCGGCAGGATCTTCTGGTCGCAGTCGATGTTCACGCTGCTCGGCCTCGACACCCGCAACGACCTCCTCACCTTCGGCGAGGTCAATGCGCTGGTGAATTCGGACGACATCAACCTGTTCGACATCGCCGACCAGCTGATCGCGGGCAAGATCGATCACATCGACCAGAGCTTCCGCATGCGCCATGTCGGCGGCCACTGGATCTGGCTGCGGGTGCGCTGCGAGCTCAGCCACGCCGCGGCCGACGGCGGCCTGCATCTGATCGGCATCGCGGTCGACATCACTGAGCAGAAGAGCCTCGCCGAGAAGTCGGTGGAAGCCGATCTCAGGCTGCGCGACGCGATCGAGACCATTCCGGAGGCCTTCGTGCTCTGGGATGCCGACGATCGTCTCGTGCTCTGCAACTCGCACTTCCAGCGGCTGCACAAGCTGCCCGATTCCGCCGTCAGCCCCGGTACCTCCTACGAGACCGTGATCGAGGTCGGCAGCATGCCGGAAGTGCGCACCCGCCTGCACGAGAGCGGCGTGCCGGCGCCCGGCGCCCGCACCTTCGAGGCCCAGCTCGACGACGGCAGCTGGCTGCACATCAGCGAGCGCCGCACCAAGGACGGCGGCTACGTCTCGGTCGGCACCGACATCACCCGCATCAAGGCGCACGAGCAGAAGCTGGTCGACAACGACCTGCGCCTGCGCGCCACCGTGATCGACCTGCAGCGCTCGCAAGCCGAACTGGAGCGGCAGGCCGTCGAGCTTGCCGACCTCGCCGAAAAATATTCGCAGGAGAAGACCCGCGCCGAGGACGCCAACGCCGCGAAGTCGAAGTTCCTCGCCAATATGAGCCATGAGCTGCGCACCCCGCTCAACGCCATCATCGGCTTCTCCGAGATCATGGGCAGCGGCCTGTTCGGCACGCTCGGCTCGGACAAATATGCGGAGTACTGCCACGACATCCTGACGTCGGGGAAATACCTGCTCGAGGTCATCAACGACATTCTCGACATGTCGAAGATCGAGGCCGGCCGCATGAAGTTCGACATGGAGCCGCTCGATCTCTCCGGCATCCTCGCGGAGTCGCTGCGGGTGGTCTCCGGCCGCGCCGAGCACAAGGGATTGTCGCTGGAGTCGGATATCGAAAGCACGATCTCGGTCGTCGCCGACCGCCGCGCGGTCAAGCAGATCATCGTCAACCTGCTCTCCAATGCGGTGAAGTTCACGCCCGACCACGGTCGTGTGCTGGTGCGCGGTCAGATGCTGGATGACTCGATCGTGCTGTTGATCGCCGACAGCGGCATCGGCATCGCGCCGGAATCGCTGCGGCGGCTCGGCAAGCCGTTCGAGCAGGTCGAGAGCCAGCTCACCAAGAGCTACCAGGGCTCAGGCCTCGGACTTGCGATCGCGCGCTCGCTCACCAACCTGCACGGCGGCTCGATGCGGCTGCGCTCCAAGCTCGGCGTCGGCACCGTCGTGCGCGTCACGCTGCCGCGCGATCCGCGGTCCCTGCAGACGAAGCTGCCGGAAGCGGCCTGAGCCTCCCACACTACTTCGCAAGCACCCCTTCCAGCAGCGCGGAATCACCGAGCACGGCCAGCGTCTCGCGAGGCGTGAGATGCCGGACTGCCTGGTCGAAGCTGTCGCTTGCCTCGATCCGTGCACGCGCCACCGCGAGGTGAAGATCGATCTCGCCCGGACCGCCGCGCCGCGCCGGCGGCAGCGACGAGAGATGGCGATGCAGCAGCCCGGAATCCTGCCGCAACGTCGCGAGCGCGGGGGCCGATGCGAGTGCCGGCGACGATGCCAGCTCATTGGCGCGGACCAGCACGCGTGGCGGCTTCGCTTCCTCCGGCGTCACGAACAGCGCGCGCATCGCCGGCCTGGCGGTCCAGGCCCCGATCGGGATCGCAAACAGCAGGCCGACGATCACCGGCGACATCCACAGCAGCAGCGGCAGCGACACCGCCCAGGCGCTTATCGCCATCGCAACACCGCAGGCGGTGGGAACGCCGTACTTCCGATAGAGCTCCCGCCGCTCGACCGCGCCGTCATCGCGCCGCTGCGTCTGCCAGCCGGCATCCCGGCCGAGCAGGATCTCGACGACGGCAATCGACTGGAACACCATCATGACCGGTGCGATCATCGCCGAGATCAGCACCTCGGCGATCACGCCCGTCAGCGCCCGGAAACCGCCGCCGAATTGCCGGCGCACGTCCGACCGTGTCAGCAACAGGAGGAAGCCGAGCAGCTTCGGCACGATCAGCAGCGCCATGGTGAGGCCAAACACCCAGGCGGCGAGCACCGGGTCCTGCGCCGGCCAGTTCGGGAACAGCGAAAAGCCCTTCGGAAAATATTCGGGCCGAATGAAGCGCGCCTGCAACGAGATCAGGATTCCGAGCAGCAGGAACGACAGCCAGAGCGGCGCGGTGATGTAGGAGCCGATCCCGGTCATGAAATGCAGCCGCGAGATCCAGTGCAGCCGGCGCGTCCTCAGCACGGCGAGATGCTGCAGATTGCCCTGGCACCAGCGGCGGTCGCGCGCGGCAAAATCCAAGAGCGACGGCGGGACCTCCTCGAAACTGCCGCCGAGCATCGGGGCCATGTAGATGCCCCAGCCGGCGCGCCGCATCAGCGCCGCCTCGACGAAGTCGTGGCTCAGGATATGTCCGCCGAACGGCTTGCGTCCGGAGAGTTCGGGCAGCCCCGCCTGCTGCGCAAATGCCTCGATCCTGATGATGGCGTTGTGCCCCCAATAATTGCCCTCGGAGCCGTGCCACCACGCAACGCCGGCGGCGACCATCGGTCCGTAGAGCCGGCCGGCAAACTGCTGCAGGCGGCTGAACAGGCTGCGCGCGTTGACGATGACCGGCAGCGTCTGCAGCAGCGCCGCCTGCGGATTGGTCTCCATGGCGTGCGCCATCCGCACCATGGTGTCGCCCGACATCAGGCTGTCGGCGTCGAGCACGATCATGAACCGATAGGCGCCGCCGAACCGCGTGATCCACTCGCCGACATTGCCGGACTTCCGCGCCGTATTGTCGGCGCGATGCCGGTAGAACAGCCGTTGCGCGCCGCAGGCCTCGCACAGTTCGAGGAACGCCCGTTCCTCGGCGATCCAGATATCCGGATCGCGGGTGTCGCTGAGCACGAACCAGTCGAAGCTGTCGCCCTGCCCGGTCGCCTCGACGGACTCGTAGATGGCGCGCAGGCGCGCCATCAATTGATGCGGATTCTCGTTGTAGGTCGGGAGCAGGACCGCGGTCCGGCTCGCGAGCTGCGGCAAGGGACCATCGTCGCGGATCGGCAAGGCATTGCCGTTGCGGCGAAGCAGAACGAAGAAGCCGGCGAGCGCCGAAGCGAACGAAAACGCGATCCAGGCGAGCAGCGCGACGAACAGCACCAGCACCATGCCTTCCATGATCGTCACGCCGCCGACCTGGACCACCATGTACATCTCGTAGGCGCCGGCACCGGTCAGCGCCGCCGTCAACATCAGGACGAACGCGCGGCGCATCAACATGCCCGCACCGACCGACACCGGCGTGCTCACCGCATGCGGCGGCCGGCCGAGATCGGCCGCCGACATCGCAAGCGGGCTCTCTTGTGGCAGGAAGCCTTCGGCCGCCGCGGCGACGTCGGACTGAGGCGACGTGACTATGGCGCCCATCGATAGACCCAGATCTCGGAGAGCGGCTTGTCATTCTGCGCCAGATGCGCACGCAGCTCGATCGGGTCCTTCTTGACGGCGCATTGGAAGCTGAGCCGCCATCCGCCGGTATTCGGATTTGGCTGCGTGACGACATTCGTGATCTCGGACTTCTCGGCCGTCACGACGCCCTTGACGCTGCCGGGATCGATCCCCTTCAGATTGTCCCCGAACAGGTCGAGCACGAACAGCTTGCTGTTCTCGCCATGCGCGCCGATGCCGCTGCGCGTGAAGCGCGCGAGCGAATGCGGCTTCGGCGCATCCGGCCCCCAATGCAGGCGATAGGTGAAATTGGTCTCGCTCTTGGCCTTGGGCGGCGCCTTCGGCCGCCAGAATGCGGCGATGTTGTCGTGGATCTCTTCCTTGGTCGGGATCTCGAACAGGATGACCGCGCCCTCGCCCCAGTCGCCGATCGGCTCGACCCACAGGCTCGGACGCTTCTCGAAGCGCGATTCGATGTCCTGATAGGCGAAGAAGTTCTTCTCGCGCTGCATCAGACCGAACCCATGCGGATTGACGTCCTGGAACGTGCTGATCTGGAGGTCGCGCGGATTGCTCAGCGGGCGCCACAGGCTCTCGCCCTTGCCGTTGTAGATCGCAAGCCCGTCCGAATCGTGCACCGACGGCCTGAAGTCGTCGACCTCGTTGCGATCGTTGGGCCCGAAGAAGAACATGCTCGTCATCGGCGCAAGGCCGGCATGCTCGAGATCGGCGCGCGGATAGAGCGATGCCTCGACATCGAACACCGTGGTCGCTCCAGGCCTGATCGTGAAGCGGTAGCTTGCCGCGCAGCTCTTGCTGTCGAGCAAGGCGTGAATGACCAGCGAGGTCGCGTTCGGCACCGGGCGCTCGAGCCAGAACGCCTTGAAGAACGGAAACTCCTCGCCCTTGGCCTCGCCGGTATCGATCGACAGGCCGCGCGCCGACAGGCCGTAGGTCTCGTCCTTGGCGACCGCGCGGAAATAGCTCGCGCCGAGGAAGACGCAGACCTCGTCATAGTAGTCCGGCTTGTTGATCGGCGCGTGGATGCGAAATCCGGCAAAGCCGAGGTCGGTCTCGGTGAAGTCAGGCACGGTCTCGCCGAACGAGAACATGTCCTTGCTGTACTTGACTTCGCTGACCTTGCCGTCGGCGATCTCGAAGATCTTGACCTTGTTCTTGTAGAAGAAACCGCGGTGGAAGAACTGCGCTTCGAACGACAGCTTCGAACCGCGCCACAGCGCGCGCTCGGGCGTGAAGCGGATCGATCGGTACTGGTCGTAGTTGAGGTCCGTCAGGCCGTTCGGCAACTTCTCGTCCGGCGCCTCGAACGACTTGCTGGCGAGATTGCGCGCAAGCTCCCTGACCATGCCTGGGTTGAAGGGTGCGTCCGTCGCGCTCCCTGCGGCGGCGGCTTGGCGCTGTGGCAAGAACATGAGTGTCGGCAACACGGCCGATCCGTGGAGTAACTGGCGACGATTCAAAGCAGCTCCTGCTCGCTGACCGGGACGCCGCAATGCAACCGCCGAGCCGGCGCTGAGTTCCATCTTTGCTGCGAGCAAGCGAAGATTGTCCGCCGGCTGAACACCAGGACTTGCTTCAACGCAACCACACAACGCGTGGTCGGTTGCTGCCGTGCCGGAACCGTGGCGGAAAGGCTGCGAGAGAATGCCGAAAGCTACGCGCTCTCGAGCGTCGGCGCGACCTCGCGTGCGACCTGCACCAAGGCTGCGATCAACGGCGTCATCGGATCGCGCTGCGGGATCACGAGGCCGATGCTGTAGTCCACGACCGGATCGACGATCGGAATGCTGCGCACCGCATCCGCAAGGCCGAGCGTCTCGGCGAGCTTGGCCGGCATCACGCTGGCCCAGCGGCCGGTCTTCACATGGGTGTAGAGCACGAGCAGTGAGTTCGACGTCAGCGTTGGCGTCGCCTCAGCGCCGACCGAGGTCAACGCGCGATCGATGATGCGGCGGTTCTGCATGTCGGGCGTGAGCAGACAGAGCGGCACGGTGCCAACTTCCTTCCACGTCACCTGCTTGCGGTCGCCGAACATCGCATCCGGCGCCGTCAGCAAGCGATAGCTCTCATTGTAGAGCGGGATGGTGCGGACCTTGCCGATCGGCTCGTTCTCGATATAGGTCAGCCCGGCATCGACCTCGAGATTCTCGAGCAGGCCGAGCACGTCGGCCGACGTGCACGACTGGATGCGGAACCGCACGTCGGGATGGCGCGCCCGGAACGGTGTGGTGAGCGAGGCCACCATGCCGAGCGCGGTCGGGATCGCCGCGATCCGGATCTCGCCCGACAGCTTGTCCTTGAGGCTGTTGATCTCCTGCTTCATCGCGCGCGCATCGCCGACGATGCGCCGCGCCCAGTCCAGCGTCCGCTCCCCTTCCGGCGTAAAGCCCTGGAAGCGGGATCCGCGCTGCACCAGCATGACGCCGAGGATCTCCTCGAGCTGCTTGAGGCTGGTCGACATCGTCGGCTGGGTGACGCCGCAGGCCTCCGCAGCCCGGCCGAAATGCCGTTCCTTGGCCAGCGCCAGCAGAAGTTCCAGCTTGTCGATCAAGGTTCAAACCCCCTCGGAAAACGGTGCCCCAAGCGGCAGCCCAACACGTCCATAGGTAGCACGATCGGGGTGCGATCCCGAAATCCAAAGCGCCGCGGAAGTGCGTGATTCCAGAACATTATTACGAAACCGCATCGATCCATTCGGCGACGCTATTAATCGCGTTTCGCAATCGCCGCATGAGACAGCTTTATTGATGTTTCGAAGGATTCCAACTCTCATGTGCGAAGCAAAAAACTGATCGTGAGAAGCGCTGATGACGGTGGGATACGAACCTTGGGACAAGGCGCGCGGCGCTGAAATCATCGCCGAGCATGCCGGGCTTGAAGGCGCCACGCTGGTGATCCTGCACGCGCTGCAGGAGGCCTTCGGCTACGTGCCGGAGCCGGCGATCCCGATGGTGGCGGAGGCGCTCAACCTGTCGCGCGCCGAAGTGCACGGCGTCTTCACCTTCTACCATGATTTCCGGAAGCAACCTGCCGGACGCCACGTCCTCAAGCTGTGCCGCGCCGAGGCCTGCCAGGCCGCCGGCGGCGATGCGCTCGCGGCGCGCGCGGAAGCCAAGCTCGGCGTTGCCCTCGGCAACACCACGGCGGATGACCGCGTGACGCTGGAGCCGATCTACTGCCTCGGGCTGTGCGCCACCGCGCCCTCGGCGATGCTGGATGGCCGCGTGGTCGGCCGGCTCGATGAAGCGCGCATCGACGCGCTGGTCGCGGAGGCACAGCGATGACGATGCGGATCTTCATTCCCCGCGACGCCGGCGCGGTTGCCGTCGGCGCCGACGACGTCGCCCTCGCCTTCGAGCAGGCCGCGGCAGCGCGCGGCATGCCGGTTGAGATCGTCAGGACCGGTTCGCGCGGCCTCTACTGGCTGGAGCCGATGGTCGAACTGGCGACCGCCCAGGGCCGCGTCGGATTCGGCCCGGCGACGCCGGCGGACGTTCCATCCCTGCTCGACGCGATGGCCGGCACTGGTCAGCACGCGCTGCGGCTTGGTGTCACGGACGAGATTCCCTGGCTGAAGCGCCAGACCCGGCTGACCTTCGCCCGCTGCGGCGTGATCGATCCGCGCTCGGTCGACGACTACCGCGCCCATGGCGGCTACAAGGGCCTGGAGCGGGCGCTGACGCTGACCTCCGACCAGATCCTCGCCGACGTCACGACGTCCGGTCTGCGCGGCCGCGGCGGCGCCGGCTTCCCCACCGGCATCAAGTGGAAGACCGTGGCGCAGGCCAGCGCCGACCGCAAATACATCGTCTGCAACGCCGACGAAGGCGACAGCGGTACCTTCGCCGACCGCATGATCATGGAAGGCGACCCCTTCGTCGTGATCGAGGGCATGACGATCGCAGGTATCACGGTAGGCGCCACCAAGGGCTACATCTACATCCGCTCGGAATATCCGCACGCGGTCGACGCGATGAACGCGGCGATCGTGGCCGCCCGCCGCGCCGGTTTGCTCGGCAAGCGCATCGGCGGCTCCGCCCATGAGTTCGATCTCGAGGTGCGGGTCGGCGCCGGCGCCTATGTCTGCGGCGAAGAGACCTCGCTGCTGGAAAGCCTCGAGGGCCGCCGCGGCATCGTGCGGGCCAAGCCGCCGCTGCCGGCGCATAAGGGCCTGTTCGGCCGCCCGAGCGTGATCAACAACGTGCTGTCGTTCGCGGCGATTCCCTTCATCCTCGACAACGGCGCCAGGGCCTACGCCGATTTCGGCATGGGCCGCTCGCGCGGCACGATGCCGATCCAGCTCGCCGGCAACATCAGATATGGCGGGCTGTTCGAGACCGCCTTCGGCGTCACCCTCGGCGAACTCGTCGACGAGATCGGCGGCGGCACCTTCACCGGGCGCGAGGTGCGCGCGGTCCAGGTCGGCGGCCCGCTCGGGGCCTACTTCCCCCGCGCGCTGTTCGACACGCCGTTCGACTATGAAGCGTTCGCCGCGCGCGACGGCCTGATCGGCCATGGCGGGATCGTGGTGTTCGACGACAGCGTCGACATGGCGAAGCAGGCCCGCTTTGCGATGGAATTCTGCGCGGTCGAATCCTGCGGCAAGTGCACGCCGTGCCGGATCGGCTCGACCCGCGGCGTCGAGACCATCAACAAGATCATCAATGGCGAGCGCGTGGCGGAAAACCTCGCGGTTGTCGAAGACCTCTGCAACACCATGAAATTCGGCTCGCTGTGCGCACTCGGCGGCTTCACGCCCTACCCCGTGATGAGCGCATTGAAACACTTCCGGGAAGATTTTGGCGGAGATCTAGGTCCCGCACCGGCCCGGCTGCAGGCCGCGGAATAGCAAGGAAATCACGATGTCGCTGATCCAGGAAACCGATTTCGGCACGCCCAAATCCAAATCCGAGACGATGGTCACGCTGACCATCGACGGCAATCAGATCACGGTGCCCGAGGGCACCTCGATCATGCGCGCGGCGATGGAAGCCGGCACCCAGATTCCGAAGCTCTGCGCGACCGACATGGTGGACGCCTTCGGCTCCTGCCGGCTCTGCCTCGTCGAGATCGAGGGCCGCGCCGGCACGCCGGCCTCCTGCACGACGCCGGTGATGCCCGGCCTCGTCGTGCACACCCAGAGCGGGCGGCTGAAGCAGCTGCGCAAGGGCGTGATGGAGCTCTACATCTCCGACCACCCGCTGGACTGCCTGACCTGCGCCGCGAACGGCGACTGCGAATTGCAGGACATGGCGGGTGCGGTCGGCCTGCGCGACGTGCGCTACGGTTATGAAGGCGAGAACCACGTCTTCGCCAAATCGCACGGCTGCGAAAACGACAACTGGATGCCGAAGGACGAGTCGAATCCGTACTTCACCTACGACCCCTCGAAGTGCATCGTCTGCTCGCGCTGCGTCCGCGCCTGCGAGGAAGTGCAAGGCACCTTCGCGCTGACGATCTCCGGCCGCGGCTTCGACAGCCGCGTCTCGCCCGGCATGAACGAGAGCTTCCTCGGCTCCGAATGCGTATCCTGCGGCGCCTGCGTGCAGGCCTGCCCGACCGCGACGCTGACCGAGAAATCCGTGATCGAGATCGGCCAGCCCGAGCATTCGGTCGTCACCACCTGCGCCTATTGCGGCGTCGGCTGCGCCTTCAAGGCCGAGATGCGCGGCGAGGAAGTGGTGCGCATGGTGCCCTGGAAGGACGGCAAGGCCAATCGCGGCCATTCCTGCGTCAAGGGCCGCTTCGCCTGGGGTTACACCACCCACAAGGAGCGTATCCTGAAGCCGATGATCCGCGAACGGATCGAGGACCCCTGGCAGGAAGTGTCGTGGGACGAGGCCCTGAACTTCGCCGCCGCGAAGTTCAAGGGCATCCAGCAGAAATACGGCCGCGACGCGGTCGGCGGCATCACCTCGTCACGCTGCACCAACGAAGAAACCTACCTGGTGCAGAAGCTGATCCGCGCCGGCTTCGGCAACAACAATGTCGACACCTGCGCCCGCGTCTGCCATTCGCCGACCGGCTACGGCCTGTCGCAAACCTTCGGGACTTCGGCCGGCACGCAGGATTTCGATTCGGTGGAGGACACCGACGTCGTGCTGATCATCGGCGCCAATCCGGCTTCCGCCCATCCGGTGTTCGCTTCGCGGCTGAAGAAGCGGCTGCGCCAGGGCGCCAGGTTGATCGTGATCGATCCGCGCCGCACCGAGATGGTGGAGTCGCCGCATGTGAAGGCGCTGCATCTGCCGCTGATGCCCGGCACCAACGTCGCCGTGCTCACCGCGCTCGCCCATGTCATCGTGACCGAAGGGCTCGTCGATGAGACCTTCGTGCGCGAGCGCTGCGACTGGAGCGAGTTCCAGGACTGGGCGGCTTTCGTCGCCGATCCCAAGCACAGCCCGGAAGCCACCGCGATCATGACCGGCCTCGATCCGAAGGTGCTGCGCGAGGCGGCCCGGGTCTATGCCACCGGCGGCAACGGCGCGATCTATTACGGGCTCGGCGTCACCGAGCACAGCCAGGGCTCGACCACGGTGATCGCGATCGCCAACCTCGCGATGGCGACCGGCAATATCGGCCGGCCCGGCGTCGGCGTGAACCCGCTGCGCGGCCAGAACAACGTGCAGGGCTCCTGCGACATGGGCTCGTTCCCGCACGAGCTGCCGGGCTACCGCCACATCGCCGGCGATGCGGTGCGCGAGCAGTTCGAGGCGATGTGGAACGTCAAGCTCAACAACGAGCCGGGCCTGCGCATCCCGAACATGTTCGACGCCGCCATCGAAGGCAGCTTCATGGGGCTCTACGTGCAGGGCGAGGACATCCTGCAGTCCGACCCCAACACCAAGCATGTGGTGGCGGCGCTGTCGGCGATGGAATGCGTCATCGTCCACGATCTCTTCCTGAACGAGACCGCGAACTACGCCCACGTCTTCCTGCCCGGCTCGACCTTCCTCGAGAAGGACGGCACCTTCACCAATGCCGAACGCCGCATCCAGCGCGTCCGCAAGGTGATGACGCCGCTCAACGGCTACGCCGACTGGGAAGTGACGATCATGCTCGGCAAGGCGATGGGCTTTGAGATGAACTACGCCCATCCATCCGAGATCATGGACGAGATCGCCTCGCTGACGCCGACCTTCGCTGGCGTCTCCTATGCCCGGCTCGACGAGCTCGGCTCGGTGCAGTGGCCCTGCAACGAGAAGGCGCCGGAAGGCACCCCGGTGATGCATATCGGCGGCTTCGTGCGCGGCAAGGGCAAGTTCATCCTCACCGAATATATCGCGACCGACGAACGCACCGGCCCGCGCTATCCGCTGCTGCTCACCACCGGCCGCATCCTCAGCCAGTACAATGTCGGCGCGCAGACCCGCCGCACCGAGAACGTGGTGTGGCACGCCGAGGACCGGCTGGAGATCCATCCGCATGACGCCGAGCAGCGCGGCGTGCGCGACGGCGACTGGGTGCGGCTGGCAAGCCGCGCCGGCGAGACCACGTTGCGCGCCGAGATCACCGACCGCGTAGCGCCGGGCGTGGTCTACACCACGTTCCACCACCCTGACACCCAGGCCAACGTCATCACGACCGACTTCTCGGACTGGGCCACCAACTGTCCGGAGTACAAGGTCACCGCGGTGCAGATCTCGCCGTCGAACGGTCCGTCCGACTGGCAGAAGGCCTATGACGAGCAGGCACGCCACTCCCGCCGCATCGCGCCGGTGGTGGAAGCCGCGGAGTAACGATGCGCGAGCCCGTCCACCAATCGAGGCGGAAAGTCTGGCGTGACGGCGTCTTCAGCGACGGCGCGCGCCTGATCCCGGAAGAGACGCCGCTCGCGCTGACCTATAATGGCGGCACCTACGCCGTGATGATGGGCTCGCCCGAGGACCTCGGCGACTTCGCCGTTGGATTCAGCCTGAGCGAAGGCATCGTGCGAGCGGCCGACGAGATCGAGACCCTCGACATCGTCGAGCTCGATGACGGCATCGAGCTTCGGATGTGGCTCAGGCCTGACAGGGCCGAGCGGATCGCCGAGCGGCGGCGCAACATCGCCGGACCGACCGGCTGCGGCCTGTGCGGCCTCGATTCCATCAGCGAGGCGGTCCGGCCGGCCGCGGTGGTGCGCGCCGGCCGCGTATTCTCGCCGCGCGAGATCATGGCGGCGATGGCGGCGGTCGCGCCGCTGCAGGAGATCAACCACCAGACCCGCGCCGTGCACGCCGCGGCATTCTGGACGGGCGCGCGCGGCATCGTGGCGCTGCGCGAGGATGTCGGTCGCCACAATGCGCTCGACAAGCTCGCCGGCGCGCTGGCCCGCGACAAGGTCAATGCCAGCGAAGGCATGGTGCTGCTCACCAGCCGCGTTTCGGTCGAAATGGTGCAGAAGACCGCCGCGATCGGCGCGCCGCTGATCGCCGCGGTGTCGGCGCCGACCGCGCTTGCGGTACGGATGGCGGATGCCGCCGGCATCACGCTCGCCGCGATCGCTCGCGCCGATGGATTTGAAATCTTTACGCATCCGGAACGCGTCACAGGCGCGGTGGCCGGCAAGGAGTCCGCTTATGTCGTCGTCGCCTGACAAACTGGTCTATATGGCGAACCAGATCGGAAAGTTCTTCCAGAGCCAGGGGCGCGACCGCGCCGTGCAGGGCATTTCCGAGCACATCTGGAAGTTCTGGGATCCGCGGATGCGCAAGCAGATCTTCGCCCATCTCGACGCCGGCGGCACCGGCCTCGATCCCGACGTCCGCGATGCCCTGCAGAAGCTGAAGCAGCAGGCGTAGGGCGCTTTTGCAGGCTCAGCTCTCGCACCGTCACGCCCGCACAATGGCTTTGCCATTGTCGCTGGAGGAGGCCGCAAAGCGGCCGTCTCGAAGGGTCGGCGGCCCGACTGTGGCCGTGCATCCTTCGAGGCTCGCAAGAGCTCGCACCTCAGCGAATGTGAATATATGGCGGAGGAGCGGCGCCAAACATTCAATGTCGTCCCGGCGAAAGCCGGGACCCATAACCACCGAAGGCCATTGTTGCGCAGGGCTGGGGCCACAGCCTTCCTCAACAATTAAACCCTGTGGTTATGGGTCCCTGCTTTCGCAGGGACGACGTCGGACATGTTGTCCCGCCTTCAGTCCCGTCATCCTTCGAGGCTCGCCGCGCTCGCGGCTCAGGATGACGGGTCGAGCATCGCAGTCGGATCAGGCCCCGCCCACGATCGCGTTGAAGACGCGGCGCACCTCGCTCTGGGTCTCGCGCAGGCGGGCTTCCAGTGCGGAGAAATCCGGCGTGTCCCCGGCCCGCGCCATCACGCGCAGCAGGTCCTCGCCCGCGGTCTCCGGATTGAACTTGCCGGTGACGCAGAGCCGCAGGATCTGCGTCAGGTCATGATAGAGCCGCGCCGCCGAGCGCAGGATCTCGGCCTCGGACTGGCCGAGCAGGCCGAGCCTGGCGGCATTGTCGAGCACCTGCAGCGTGGAGACGCTGAGGATTTCCGGCTTCACCGCGGCATGCGCGAGCTGGAGATACTGCGCGATGAAATCGATGTCGACGAGCCCGCCGGCGGCGAGCTTGAGATCCCAGACGTCGTCCTCGCCCTTCTCCAGCGCGATCGCGCGCCGCATGTCGGCGACGTCGGCCGCGGCCGATGCCGCATCGCGCGGCCGGGTCAGCACGCTGCGGATGATCGTCTCGATCTTCTCGCGGAACTCAGGCGACGACGAGATCACGCGGGCGCGCGTCAGCGCCATGTGCTCCCAGGTCCAGGCCTCGCGCTCCTGATAGTCGGAGAATGAATCGATTCGCGAGGCGACCGGGCCGGCGCGCCCCGACGGGCGCAGCCGCATGTCGACCTCATAGAGCACGCCGTAATTGGTCCGGGTCGTGAAGGCGCTGATCAGGCGCTGGGTGAAGCGGGCAAAATACTGCGCGCCATGCAGCGAGCGCTCGCCGTCGGAATCCGGCGCCTCGCTGTCGAAATCGTACAGCAGGATCAGATCGAGGTCGGAGGACGCCGTCATCTCGCGGCTGCCGAGCCGCCCCATCGCGATGATCGCGGTCTCCTGCCCCTTGATCCGGCCATATTGCGCGGCGAACTGGTCGGTGACGAGGCCGTGCACGGTGTGCACGATCCCCTCGGCCACATCGGCAAAGGCGGTGCTGGCGTGCTGCGCTGACACCGTGCCGGACAGGATCCGCGTGCCGATCAGGAACAGGCTCTCCTGGCCGAACAATCTCAGACGATCGAGAAAATCCTCGTAGGACGACGCATCCTGCAGCGTGGCGGCGAGCCGCTCCGACAGTTCCTTCTTGTCCGGCATCGCGCCGAAGAAGCGCGGGTCGACCAGGCCGTCCATGATCTGCGGCTGCCGCGCGAGCATGTCGCCGAGCCGCGGTGCCGCGCCGAGGATCAGCGCTACCAGCGCGACGAAATCGCGGTTCTGGCTGAGCAGCGAGATCAGCCGCCCGCCCCGCTGCAGCGCGCCGAGGAAACGGTCGAACGCCGCCACCGCATCGTCCGGCTCCTCGGCATTCACGAGGCCGTCGATCAGGCCGGGAATGAATTCGAGGAACGCGGCGCGCGTCGCCTCGACGCGTAGCGCGCGATAGTCGCCCTCGATCCATTGCTGCACGGTGCCGGCAACCGCAATGGGCTTCTTGAAGCCGAGATTGGCGAGATGCTCGATCAGGCGGGCGTCCTCGGGCCCGGCGCCGTAGTCGATGTCCGGCAGCTTCGCGGTGCCGGTCGGATCGTCGCCCTCGAACAGCTTGCCGTAGTGGTTCTGCACGATCTTGAGCTGGCCGAGCAGGTCCCTGGCGAAGGCCTCGCGATTTTCGTAGCCGAAGAAATGCGCAAAACGCTCGACGTCCTCGGGCGCTTCGGGCAGCGAATGGGTCTGCTCGTCGGCGATCATCTGCAGCCGGTGCTCGACCCGGCGCAGGAATTCATAGGCCGTCGTCAGTTCGTCGCGCGCCTCATAGGTGATCCAGTTGCTGTTGGCGAGCACATTGAGCGCCTCCAGCGTCGGCCGCACCCGCAACTCCGGATGGCGGCCGCCGGCGATCAGCTGCTGGGTCTGGGCGAAGAACTCGATCTCGCGGATGCCGCCGCGGCCGACCTTGACGTTATGGCCCTCGACCGAGATCTCGCTCTGGCCGCGATAGGTCTGCATCTGCCGCTTCATGTCGTGGACATCGGCAAGCGCGGCAAAATCCAGATGCTTGCGCCAGACGAAGGGCGCGAGCTCGGCGATCAGCGCCTCGCCGGCCTTCGGATCGCCGGCGCAGGGCCGCGCCTTGATCATCGCGGCGCGCTCCCAGGTGCGTCCCTCGCGCTCGTAATAATGCAACGCCGCGTCGGTCGAGATCGCGACCTGGGTCGAGGCCGGGTCCGGACGCAGCCTGAGATCGACCCGGAACACATAGCCGTCGCCCGAGCGCTGCTGCAGCATCCGCGCCATCGCCTGGGTGACGCGCACGAAGAACGGCTGCGGCTCGATGTCCTCGGCGAGCGAGGTGGCCGCGCGATCGAAGAACACGATCAGGTCGATGTCGCTGGAATAGTTCAGCTCGCCGGCCCCCATCTTGCCCATCGCGAGCACGATCAGGCCTGAACCTGCTTCGGGGTGATCGGGATCGGCGGCGGTCATCCGGCCGCGAGCCACTTCCTGCCGGAACAAATATCGCAGCGCCGATTGCACCGAATTCACCGCGATGTCGGTCAGCGCCGCCGTCACCCGCATCACCGGCCAGACGCCGCCAATGTCGCACAGCGCGATCATCAGCGCGGCCTCCGCCTTCATGCGGCGAAGCAGAACCATCACGTCGGCCTCGCTGCCGGCGGCGAGCACATCGCGCGACGTCGTCTCGATCAGGTTGGCCAGATGCTGTTCCGGGTCGCATGACAGGATCCGGATCAGCCGCGCGGCGTCGGCACGCGCGAGCTCGAACAGGTAGGGCGAGAACTCGGCGATGCCGCGCAGGATGTCCCGTGCGAACGGATGTTCGAGCAATGCATTGAGCGCGCCCGATTGCGCCGGCTCGAGCTCGGCGAACCAGTCGGTCAGGCGCTGATCGGCGGATACGGGCGCGGCGACACGCGGTCCGTCCGCGAACCGCGCGGCCAGACGATGTCGATCCGCGTTTCCCGGCGCGGCGGCATTCATGCCGCCTTCTGTGGCACATCCTGCGTTTGAGCCGCAAGCCTGTCACTGCCGCCCGCCCGCGCCGGCAGCACCAGGGTGGCGATCAGCCCCGGATGGGCATCGCCGAGCCTGAGCTCGCCGCCATGAAGCGTGGCGACCGCCGAGGCCAGGCTGAGGCCGAGACCGGAACCGGGTAAGGTCCGGCTCGCCTCGAGCCGGACGAAGCGCTCGACAGCGTGCTTGCGGTCGGCCTCGGGAATGCCCGGACCGTGGTCGGTGACGCTGAGCAGGACCTGGTCGCCCTCGCGCCGCGCCTCGATCAGGATCTCCCGTGCATCCGCATTGAGCGGCTGCACGCTCACGTCGGGCTTGCCGTATTTGATGGCATTCTCGACCAGGTTGGCGACCGCCTGGCTGATCAATTCGCGGTTGCCGTGAATCGGCGCCGGCACGGTCTTCACCTGCAGCGTCATGCCATCGTCCTCGGCCAGCGGCTCGTACAGCTCGTGGATGCCGTTGGCGACATCGGCGCCGTCGAAATCGTCCATGTTGCCGCGCGCCTGGCCGGACTCGGCACGCGCGATCATCAACAGGGCGTTGAACGTGCGGATCAGCCCGTCGGATTCCTCGATGGTCCGCTCCAGCGCCGCGCGATAGTCGGCCTCGCAGCCCGACCGCGCCAGCGCCTCCTCGGCGCGGTTGCGCAGCCGCGTCAGCGGCGTCTTGAGGTCATGGGCGATGTTGTCGGAGACCTCCTTCAGCCCCGTCATCAGCGCCTCGATGCGCTCGAGCATGGCATTGAGATTTTCCGCCAGGCGATCGAGCTCGTCGCCGCTGCGGCCGACCGGCAGCCGGCCGGACAGATCGCCCGCCATGATGCGCTTGGTGGTGCCGGTCATGGCGTCGATCCGGTGCAGCACGCGGCGGGCGACGAAGATGCCGCCGCCGATGCCGAGCACGACGACGACGAGGATCGACCATTGCGCGGCCTTGGCGACGATGCCGAACAGCCGCCGCCGCTCCTCAAGGTCGCGCCCGACCAGCAGGCGGAAACCGTTGTCCATCTGGGTGACCCGCACCAGCGCGCGGTGATCGGTCTTGTCCTGGTCGTCGAGCCGGCGATAGGCGGTCTCGGTCCAGCCCTGCGTGCTCATCACGCCCGGGGCCAGCGCGCCGACATTGCCGGCGAGCATCTGTCCGTTCGGCGCCGTCACCAGATAGAGGTTGGCGCCCGGCCGCAGCGCACGATTGCCCATGGTGCCCAGCAGGCCGCGCAGGCCGCGGCGGTTGTAGATGTCGGTGATCTCGCTGATCTCGACATTGACCGTCGTCGTGATCTGCTCGGTGATCAGCCGCCGCGTGTTCCAGGCGAAGTAAGCCAGCAGCGAGGCGGCGAACAGCGCGAACAGGAACAGGTAGACCAGCGTCAGTCGAAACGCCGTGGTCCGGATCAGTTTACCGAATGCCGTCACGGATCATATACCCCGCACCGCGGATGGTATGCAGCAGCGGCCGCTCAAAACCCTTGTCGATCTTGGAGCGCAGCCGTGAGATGTGGACGTCGATGACGTTGGTCTGCGGATCGAAATGATAATCCCAGACATTCTCGAGCAGCATGGTGCGCGTCACCACCTGCCCGGCATGCTTCATGAGATATTCGAGCAGGCGGAACTCGCGCGGCTGCAAGGTCAGCTCGTCCTTGCCGCGGGCGACGCGGTGCGACAGCCGATCGAGCTCGAGGTCGCCGACCCGGTAGGTCGTCTCCTCGGCCGGGCCGACATTGCGCCGGGAGAGCACCTCGACGCGCGCGAGCAGCTCGGCGAAGGAATAGGGTTTCGGCAGGTAGTCGTCGCCGCCGGCACGCAGGCCCTTGATGCGGTCATCGACCTGGCCAAGCGCCGAGAGGATCAGCACCGGCGTCCGGTTGCCCTTGTCGCGCAGGCTGCCGATCAGCGACAGGCCGTCACGCTTCGGCAGCATGCGATCCACAACCAGCACGTCGTAGTCGCCGGACTCGGCCATTGACAGCCCTTCCTCGCCATCGGAGGCGAGATCGGCGATATAGCCGACTTCGCGGAATGCCTTGACCAGATAGTCGGCTGACTCACGGTCGTCTTCGATGATCAGGATGCGCATTTGCGGAGCGATTGCGGTCACGGGAATTGGCCCTCTGTCAGCATGACGCGGCCGGCCTGCACATGCAAGACGACCGCGCATATTCTCGATTGCTTGAAAAAAGTGGGCGGTGAAGCTGGGGGACCTCACCGCCCTGAGACCTTCCGACAGAGGGGGGCATATTCCATCGAAAGGCAACGTAGGGAGCGAGCAAGGGGCCCGCCCCCCGGAAAGCGCCGTCGGCGGGGGCGACTGATGCCGGCGACGCCTTCCAACTCATAGATAGTTATCCCTTCGCCAGCGGCACTGCCACAAAGCGCGACGAACCGCCGCTCTTCACGCGCATGAGAACGCTGTTCTTGCTGTCATTGCGCGCCGCCGTGATCGCATCCCGCACTTCACCGGCGGTGCCGACGGACTTGCCGGCGACCTCGAGGATCACGTCGCCTTCCTTGAAGCCCCGCTCAGCGGCAGCACTCTTGGGATCGACTTCGGTCACGACCACGCCTTCCTTGCCGGCGCCGGCCACGCTGTTGGCGGGCGCCACGGTGAGGCCGAGCTTCGGCACGTCGGTGCCGCGGGACGAATTGCCCTTGTCGCTCTTGTCGGTGTCAGCCTTGGCTTCCAGGTTGTTCGGCAGCTGGCCGAGCGTGAGGTTGACGGTCTTGTCCTGTCCCTTGTGCAGCACGTTCAGCTTCACGGCGTTGCCGGGCGCGAGGCCACCGATGGTGCGGGCGAGCTCGCGCGCATCCTTCACCGGCTCGCCATTGACGGCGGTGATGACGTCACCGGACTCGATGCCGGCCTTGGCCGCGGGGCCGTTGGCCTGCGGTTCGGCAACCAGCGCGCCTTCGGCCTTCTTCATGCCGAGGCTGTCGGCGATGTCGGAGGTCACCGGTTGGATCTGGACGCCGATCCAGCCACGGCTGACCGCGCCCTTGTCCTTCAGCTGGGCGACGACGCTCTTGACGGTCTGGGCCGGGATCGAGAACGCGATGCCGACGCTGCCGCCGGACGGCGAGTAGATCGCCGTATTGACGCCCATCACCTCACCGGACACGTCGAACGCCGGGCCACCCGAATTGCCCTTGTTCACGGGCGCATCGATCTGGATGAAATCGTCATACGGACCGTTGCCGATGTCGCGGCCGGAGGCCGAGACGATGCCAGCGGTCACGGTGCCGCCGAGGCCGAACGGATTGCCGACCGCCAGCACCCAATCGCCGATGCGCGGCTTGGAGTCGGACAGCTTGGCGAACTGGAAATTGGAGCCGCCCTCGACCTTGATCAGCGCGAGGTCGGTGCGCGGATCGGTGCCGATCACCTTGGCGGAATAGGTCTTGCCGTCGTCGGTGGTGACTTCGACCTTGTCGGCGCCGTCAACGACGTGATTGTTGGTCACGGCAAAGCCGTCAGCCGAGATGAAGAAGCCGGAGCCCTGGCCCGTCACCACGCCACCGCCACGCGGTCCACCGCGCAGGCCCGGGGGCAAGCCATCCGGACCGCCGAAGCGGCGGAAGAAGCGCTCCATCGGCGAACCCGGCTGGAACGGCGAATCGTCATTGCCGCTGTCGTCCTTCGCGACCTTCTCGCGAATGTTGACCTTGACCGAGATCACCGACGGCTTCACGCGCTCGACGATGTCGGCAAATCCGACCGGCTGCTGAACCTTCTTGACCTCGTTATTGACCTGCGCATGCGCGGGCGTCGTGAACAGGTCGGCGGGGTTGTGCGAGGGGCTGAAGCCATAGGTGGCGGCACCGAGGCCGGCCACGACCGACGCCATCAGCGCGAGTTTGCGGGCAGAGAACAGCGAGCGCTTCGGCGCCTTGTAGGACGGAAGGGTCGAGAGGTCGGGACGGTCGGTCATGTCTTGAAATCTCCAGGGCCAGAATCATTGGTGCCGGGGCAAGCACCTGATGGGTCTGAACATGGGGTCATCAGCCTTACGGCGCGCTGGCTGCGGAATTAAACTTTTGTAATTGAGGCGGCCACCGCTGCGGCAGAATAGCGCAGGTAAATAAAGGACTTAAAAGGGAACTAAAGCGACTTGTCCGGCGCGGATTCCGCCGCCAGCAGGCGTTCCAGGCGCGCACGCTCGTCGGACGTCAGTCCGGGGGCGGAATCGCCCCCGCCGGCAGCCGGATTTGCCTTGCGCCGGCCGAGCCGCCAAAGCGCAAAACCGCCCAGCAGCAGCGCCAGCGGCGGGGTCAGCCACAGCAGCAGCGTGTGCTCGTTGAGGCGCGGCTTCAGCAGCACGAATTCGCCGTAGCGGGCCACCAGGAAATCGATCACCTGGGCGTCGCTGTCGCCGGCCGAGATGCGTTCACGCACCAAAAGACGGAGATCGCGCGCCAGCGGCGCCTCCGAATCGTCGATCGACTGGTTCTGGCAAACCATGCAGCGCAGCTCCTTGGAGAGTTCGCGCGCCCTCGCCTCCTTGGCCGGATCCGCCATGACCTCGTCGGGCAGCACCGCCCGGGCGGGCATCGCGCCGAGCATCAGGGCCGCCGCAAGCACGACGGCTGCAAGCGCGCGCGACCGCATCACTCGGCCGCCTGCAATGCGCGTGCTGCTGCCTTGGCCGGCTTCGGCGCGCCGACCCGCAAGCGGCGGTCGGACAGCGACAGCATGCCGCCGAACGCCATCAGCACCGGTCCCCACCAGATCATCAGCACCAGCGGCTTGTGATAGATGCGCACCGCGATCGCGCCGTCGGCCGAGGTATCGCCGAGCGAGATGTAGAGCTGGCTGGCGCCGCGCGTCATCAGCGCGGCCTCGGTCGTCGAGGCGCCGCGCGTTGTGAAGTTGCGCTTCGACGGCGTCATCACGCTGACCTTCTCGCCGTCACGCGTCACGGTGAATTGCGCGACCATCTCGCGGAAGTTCGGACCCTGCCGCGGGTTCAGGCCGTCGAGCCGCAACTGATAGCCGGCGACGCGGGCGACGTCGTCGGGCTTCATCGCGCCGATATATTCGCTGTTCCAGGTGGTCTCGCAGACGATCCCGATCAGCGCGACGCCGAGACCGGCATGCGCGAAGGCGGTGCCCCAGGTCGCGCGCGGCAACCCGCGCGCACGGCGCAGCGAGAGCGACAGCGGAATCCGGAACAGCGCGATGCGCTCGGCGAGATCGCACAGCGCGCCCATGATCACGAACACCGCAAGCCCGATCGCGAGCGGCGCCAAGGTCGCGCCGCCATAGGTCCATGCCAACACCAGCGCCATCGCAACCAGCGCGACGATGCCGGCCACCATCAGCCGCTGCGCCGCGCCGAGCAGGTCGCCGCGCTTCCAGGCCAGCAGCGGCCCGAACGGCACCGCGAGCAGCAGCGGCACGAACAGCGGCGCGAAGGTGAAATTGAAGAACGGCGCGCCGACCGAGATCTTCTCACCGGTCAGCACCTCGAGCGCCAGCGGGTACAGCGTACCAATGAACACGGTCGCGCAGGCGGTGGTGAGCAGCAGATTATTGAGCACCAGCGCGCCCTCGCGCGAGATCGGTGCGAACAGCCCGCCCTGCTTCAGCGCCGGCGCGCGCCAGGCGTACAGCGACAGGCTGCCGCCGATGAAGACGAACAGGATCAGCAGGATGAACACGCCGCGCGTCGGATCGGTGGCGAAGGCATGGACCGAGGTCAGCACGCCGGAGCGCACCAGGAAGGTGCCGAGCAGCGACAGCGAGAAGGTCAGGATCGACAACAGGACGGTCCAGACCTTCAGCGCGTTGCGCTTCTCCATCACCAGCGCCGAATGCAACAGCGCGGTGCCGGCAAGCCACGGCATCAGCGAGGCGTTCTCGACCGGATCCCAGAACCACCAGCCGCCCCAGCCGAGCTCGTAATAGGCCCAGTAGGAGCCCATCGCGATGCCGAGCGTCAGGAATATCCACGCCATCAGCGTCCACGGCCGCACCCAGCGCGCCCAGGCGGCGTCGATCCGTCCCTCGAGCAGCGCCGCCACCGCGAACGAGAACGAGATCGAGAAGCCGACATAGCCGAGATAGAGCATCGGCGGATGCACCGCGAGGCCGATATCCTGCAGCACCGGATTGAGGTCGCGGCCCTCGAGCGGCGGATTGACGATGCGCAGGAACGGGTTCGAGGTGATCAGGATGAACAAGTAGAACGCGCTGGCGACCCAGGCCTGCACCGCCAGCACATGCGCACGCAGCGACAGCGGCAGATTGTTGCCGAAGGCCGCGACGAGGCCGCCGAACAGCGCCAGGATCGACACCCACAGCAGCATCGATCCTTCATGGTTTCCCCACACGCCGGTGATCTTGTAGAGCAGCGGCTTCAGCGAATGCGAATTCTCGTAGACATTGGCGACCGAGAAATCCGAGGTGACGTGCAGCGTGACCAGCGCCGCGAACGACGCCGCGACGAACAGCAACTGGGCTAGCGCCGTCGAGCGCGCGACGTTCATCAGCGCCGCATCGCGCCAGCGCGCGCCGACGATCGGCACGATGGACTGGATCAGCGCCAGGGCGAGCGCGAGCACCAGGGCGTAATGTCCACTTTCGGCAATCACCGCACGGCTCCCTGTGTCGGCGCCGCGGAGGCGCTCGGCTTCGCACCGTAGTCGTCCTTCCAGTGGCCCTGCTTCTTCAAGGCGTCGGCGACGTCCTTCGGCATGTAGGTCTCGTCATGCTTGGCGAGCACGGTGTCGGCGCGGAACACGCCGCTCGCGTCGAGCGCGCCTTCGGCGACCACGCCCTGCCCCTCGCGGAACAGATCCGGCAGGATGCCCTTGTAGGCGACCGGCAGCGTCGCGCCGCCGTCGCCAACGGTGAAGGTCACGGCGAGATTGTCGCCGCGCTTCAGCGAGCCCTGCTCCACCAGGCCGCCGAGGCGGAAACGCTTGCCCGGACCAAGGTGCTTTTCGGCGACCATCGACGGCGTCGAGAAGAACACGATGGAATCGCGCAGCGCGTTCAGCACCAGGCCCGCGGCGATCGCGAGCACGACAAGCGCGCAGCCGATCAGTGTCAAACGCCGTTGCTTCCTGGTCATGTTCCATCCTTGCGCATAACATCCTCCGAAAACCGCTGCGCACTTTTCGGCGTCATGCGTTATCCATCCAGCCCGAGATTCTTCAGCCCCTCATTGAGCTGACGCAACCGGTCCGCATCGTTGGCGACCGCCTGACGTGCATCCGCGAGCGCGCTCATCGCCTTGTCGCGCTCGCCCATCACGAGATAGGCGCGGACCAGCCGCAACCAGCCCTCGACGTCGTCGCCATTGGCCTTCAGCCGCGTCGCCAGCCGATCGACCATGCCTTTGATCATGGTGCCGCGATCGGCCTCGCTCATGTCCCGGGCCGCGGCCACCGCACTGTCCGGCAGCGCCGGTGCGCTGACGCCGCCGGGCGAGCTGCCGCCGACCCTCACGAGCGCGGCCTGCACCAGCGGCCGCCACGGCGCGTCCGCCGGCGCCTTCGCCAGCATCTTCTGCCACAGCGACGCGGCATCGGCCTTGCGGCCGTCCTGCTCGGCGGCGAGGCCGAGGAAATAGTTCGCCTTGGCATCGTCGCCATTCAGCGCGACCGCGCGCTCGAATTCCGCCTTGGCGTCCGCGGTGACGACGCCGCCGGCAGTCCCCATCAGCGCCTCGCCGAGATCGGCGCGGCGATCGGCGCTGTCGCCGGCATAGGTGATGGCGTTGCGATAGGCGCGGACGGCGTCATCGTAGCGGCCGAGGCGCGACAGCACCGGCGCCAGCACCGTCCAGCCGCGGCCGTCGGTCGGGTTCTTTTCCAGATGCGCCTCGACCTGCGCGACCAGATTGGCGAGCGGCTGGTTGGCGTCCGCCACCCGGCTGCGCTCGGCGAGCGGAAAGTCACCAAGGCGCGGCGAGCCGAGCGCAAGATAGAAGCTCGAGGCAATCACCGGCAATCCGACCAGGCCGACGATCGCGGCAGTGCGCCGCAGATTGAGGCTGCCCTGCACCGGGGTCTCACGTCCGCCCTGATCGGCGGCGGCCAGCAGCCGGCGGCTGATCTCGACCCGTGCGGCATCGGCCTCGGCGGCACCGATGATGCCGGCGGCCATGTCGCGGTCGATTTCGGCGAGCTGGTCGCGGTAGACCACGACCTCGCTGCCGCTGGTATCCGCGCGCCCGCGGCGGCTGAGCGGCCACAGCACGGCAAAGATCGCCGCGACCGTCATCAGCGCGAACACAAACCACAGCGTCATCAAGCGGTTCCCGGATGGAACGGCGGCTTCCGGCAAGCCGCCTTAGAATCGCTTTACACTACCGGCGGCGAGCCCGGCAATTGACAATTACTGGATCGGCGGACCGCCGGAACAGGCGGCTTCCGGTGGCCGCTGCGGCGAAATTGCACGAGCGTATTCGGGCGAAGCGAGCACCGGTTCGAAGCCGAAGCTCCAATACCCGCCCGCGAACGCGTGCTCGACCAAAATATCGAAAACAACCCCATGCAAAGGAGCCGGCGGCCGCCGGCACGCGAATGACGACTTGACATGTCGGGCAACTCAGCGGCACAATTCCATTATTCCGAAATTGCGCACACGCTCGTCGTCCCCGTCAGGTCGAGTTGCAGCGGCGTCGAAAGTTCACCTCTCCCTTGGGAGAGGTCGATTTGCGCAGCAAATCGGGTGAGGTGTTACGGTCGATCGAGAGAGCAAGAGCCCTCACCCGGATTGCGCTGGACGACGCTTCGCATCGCCGAGTGCAATCCGACCTCCCCCGACCGGCCGATAATCTCCGCTGAAACCATCCAAAATGACCCTAGCTGAACAGAAATCTCTCATTGACCGAACGGTTCGGTCAATGGCAAGCTCCACGGAACTGGAGAAGGCTGAGCCGTCACTCAACGTGGAAACACAGGGGGACCTGAGATGTCAGAACCTGCGCCCAGAATCCGTACGACGTTCATCTGCACAATCCCTTCAGCAGTCGTCGCACAAGCCTTGGCGCAGGCAGGTGCAGACGCCGTCGTCATCGATCAGGAGCACGGAGCCATCGGCCCCGAACAGACTCGCTTTTGAATAACGCAGAATTGCAGTCCAGTGCTGGCACCGGAATTTCCCGTCAGGGCGCGACTTTACCATTAAATGCACCGTAATCCCCGGCTGCTCCGTCTTAAGGCAGATGGCGTTATGAAGGTCCCTCTCCCTGTTTTGTCGATCCATGAGCTTTACTCCGTTCTGTGGAGCGAGGCTCTTGCATTCGCGAATAAGGTCTTTGTCCGGAATTAAGCTGCTTACACCGTCAAACAGTACTTGGATCGTTCGTCGCGAAAACACGAGTTTTTCCCCTCACGCTCGCTGTCAACTTTTCTGTCAAAATCTGAGGTTGAGTATATAAAATCAGTACCACAGGTACAGCATGCGCCACAGTCTAGACGGAATGAAAAGACACCTCGTATTTCCCATCCATTTTGACTCCCGCGCATTGTCACTTGAAGATGAGGGCGACTACGCCGCCCAATTCATCGAAGGTGGATGGGTATTCTTCGATCGCGAATGCTATCCGGACTGCGAAATCTCTGACGAGGAATTTGCGTCCCTATACAATTCGCGAAAATCTGATGAAGTCGTTGAGAGCAAACCGTCCGCCGACGTCCGGTTCGTTGGCTATCTAATGAACAATGGGCGTTATGTATCCGGACGGAGGGCGGCTGATGGGACTGCTTGGACGCTTGATTGGTGATCCATCCCGAATGCGGAAAGGGCTCTTGCACTCGCGGTTTGACTCTCGTCAATTCAAACGCAGTAATTACGGTGACAGTGCTGGACTGCACCCCTGGTTCTTTTTCGCCCGTAATTATCCGCGGTCTCGCTACCCCGCGCGCGTCGACTTCCGCTCGCCGGTCACGGCGTTTTCGGCCGCCCGGTTCATCAACGAGGCGTAGTCGTGGCCGAACAGCACCTCGCAGAAGCGGATCGCGGCCTTGACCTGCTGCTGGCGGAAGGCCCGGACCCGCGCGTCGCCGCCGCGCAGCGACTGCACCAGCCCCTCGGTCGACTGCTCGACATAATGTTGCAGGTCGGAGAAGGTCCGCAGGGTCACCTCGTTGATGGCGAGCTCGCTGGCATAGGTGCGGCACACCGCGACGAAATCGATCAGCGCGGCGGCGTCCTCGACTTCGGACTGGTCGATCTTGGCGCCGGCCGTGATGTCCTTGTCGGCGCGCTGGCGCAGGATGCGGCGGACCCGGCCGGGCACGCTGTCGATCTCCGATTGCAGCGCATTGGAGGTATCGGCGCGGACCGAGGTGAGCTGGCGGCCCCAGGTGGAATCGTTGCGCAGATCGAGCTCGGTGCGCAGGCCGCGGACGCCGTCATGCAGGGTCTTGAGCTGCTCGCCGACATAATCGAAATGCCCGCGCCTGATGTCGGTGCGCAGGCAGGCCGCGACGAACGACAGGTCGTGCAGCGCGATGGTGACGGCGATACCGTACGGCGTCGCCGCAACCCGCAGTTCGTCGTCGGAGGCCGCCATCTTGATGGCGAGGCGGACGATCTGCCAGGGCGCGGCGAGCCGCTGCGCAATCAATGACAGCGCAAACGGCAGCATTTGCGGCGTCTGCAGCGACGGCAGCTTGAGCGCTTCCGTGGCGGAGGCGATCTGGGAATCGGCGAACACGCGGATCTGGCTCGGCAGCCGGCTGCCCAGGGTTTCCAGCGCCTCGCGGGCCTGCAGGACGAGGCCGATCGGCAGCAGGTCCTCGACCACGTTTGGCGGACCGACCCGCGACAGCGCGCGTTGGCGATCGTCCTGACTTGGCCCCGCGATCTTGAGGATGGCGTCCGCGGCCGCAAGCTGGAACTTGCGCGCGGCAGTTTCCATCGGACCGCTCTCCGTGGCCGCGGCGAGCGCCGCCTCGAACGCGCGAGCCGCCTCGGGCGCGCCCTCGCGGGCCAGCCATTGCCAGATCGGCAGCAGCGAGGCGCGCCGGAGCTGGCCCGGCCGGGTCGGGAAATTGGTCTCGGCGAGGAATGGCTCGAGCGGCCGGAACAGGAGCCGCGCCGGATCATCGCTGCGCGGCTGGATCTGCTCGTCCTCCTCGGCCCCGCGCACGATCTTGCGCAGCTGTTCGAGGACCAGATTGGCGACCGCGACGTCGTCGCCACGTTCGACGGCGCGCTCCAGCTCGCGCATCAGCAGCGCCTGCGATTGCGGCGGAAGCTGTGCGAGATAATCCCTCAGCCGCTCGGTCGATTTCTGGCTCATGCGCCCGGTCGTGAAAGCTTGGTACCCGGCAAAAGCCGCAGCCCGTCCGCCCGCAATGATAGCGGCGGGCCCGTTAAGAAGCCGTTTAGGAATAATAGCGGCGCCGAAGCGAGAACAGGGACGCCCGCCTTCAGGGGCGAAGCAGACACGCGGACCGGACGTCAGCGATATCGCCTTGTCCCAAGGCGGACCTCGTCGAACGTTCCTCGCAGGTCGCATGGGCTCGCCTGGCGCTCCCTGCGCGTCGAAATTTGGTTACGTGGTTCAGACTTCCACTTTTGCGACCGGAAATGGGCGGTTGATCCGAGATTCCACGGGAACCCGCAGCCCCTTCGAGATGTAAGCATTGGTTCGATAGTGACCCGCCAGCAATATCAGCTGCAGGATCGCTTCATCGGTGATGACGGGGCGCATGTCGTCCCAAAGTGCATCGCCGATCGTGGCCGTGTCATGCAGTTCATCAGCAAGGCGGATGAGGATGCGGTCACCGGATTCCCAACAGGTGTCATCGGCAGTGCCGTGGACCGATGCGCGCAGTTGCGCTTCGGTCAAGCCTGCATTGTCGGCAAAATAGTGAACGCGCAGGGTCCACTCAAAGGCATTCTGACATCGCCCTGTCACGCGCAGAAGAAACACCTCGCGCTGGCGCAGAATGATGTGGCTTGGATCAAGGTAGGCGACGGACCCGAGACGATACGATCAGGTTCTTCCGCTTGTGGTCCCACGCGGAAGTCACCCTCACGTCCGATTTCGGGCTGCAAGCAGACGCGCTTGGGAAGCCCGGTTGATCCGCGCGGTTCAAATGCCGAACGAGTGCCTCATCTGCCTCAGCATCGCCATGACGGCGTCGGTGTACCTGCCATTGGTGAAGTACTGATCGACTTGCGATGCGCTAGACAGCGCGATGATTGCAATTGCGAAGCCTTTGAGCATGGCCTCTCCTTCGGAAAAGAAGGGTCCAAGAGAATTTCGGAATTCGCTGCCGCTGATCGCGACCTACCTGCAATGGTGGGATAATGGCAGAAATTGGTGGTCGATCGATAAACGAGGTCCAAAAAAATTGATGGGCCTATAAATTCTAGCACTGTGAACCGGGTCGGCGACGATGGCGTAGGTACTTTAGCGCCTGCCTCGGAAAGCGGGTACGCGGGACTGTCCCCCTTGAGGATATTTAACCCGGGTGTTTTTCAGGTTTGGTTCTTCTGCCCATGCATTGCTTACTGTGAGGGGGCGGAGGATCGCTTCTGCTCTCGTATGGTCGATGCGGCGCGCACACCTGAGGGCGTCTCGCCGAAGTGCCGGCGGAACGTGCGATTGAAATAAGAAACGTCACCAAAGCCGGCTGCATACGCGATATCTATGATGGCCAAATGCAGATGGTGTGGGTCAGTCAACATCGCGAAGGCACGCTGAAGCCGGCATCCTGCAAGGTGCTCGGTGAACGTCTTTCCGGTCCCCTCGTCGAGCAATTTTTGCACGTATCGCCGCGACATGCCGATCGCTCCAGCGACCTTGTTCAAATCGAAATTGGGATCGCTGGAGCGTCGCGCGACCTCCGCCAGGATCGCCTGCAGCTTTGCTGCCTTCACACCGCGCTCCCTAACGATGTCTGCTGCTTGGTTGGTCGGCCCGAGCGTCGCAGCTACAAGATCGAGGAGATGGACGCTGACGGTGGCGGCCAGTTGTGATGACGGAGGTTCTTTAAAGGATGCGAGCGACCGAAGGTAGCGGTTGACGAGGCTCAGCGCCGGTCCGGAACGCACTGGCCGACCTGATAGATCTTCCGGGTTGGCAACCAGAGACCTAAGGGCGGCAGCCTGCACGGTTACGAATTTGACGCTCCCCCCACGCGGCCCAAATACTCGCAGCGTCCTTCCCCGATCGACCAAACAAGCGGAGCCGACGTCATAGGCATGCTCTTGGCCAGCATTTGCAAATTGGACCGGTCCGGCCTCGACGAGGTTCAGTCCGAATTGTTCACGGCTATCCTTGAGGTGGTGTTTGTGACGAATAAACTCCACCGGCGTCGTGACAAGGCGACAAACGCCAACCGCACCGAGCGACAAGTAGGTGACTTCGATACGTGGGCGGCCACCGCTGTGGTCTATCACGTCCAACGCGAGGTTCAGCCGCGCAAACTCCTCACGAAACGTCGAGAACCGCGTGCGCTCCGGAAGCATCTCGGTCGACCACCGCAAAAGGTGAGATGACGTTGGCATCTCGACCTCCCGTCTTGGGGCAGCCCCTCGATAAATCATTACAAAGGGCACGTCAGTTAAGCAATCGTAAACGATATGGTCCGTTGTCGGCGCTTGACCGACACGACTAAGCGCACCTCTTTTGTCCGCTTCTGACGCTAAAGCGCGATGAGATTAGGTTGAATCGTCATCGCGCCTTAGCTCTTTGTTTGAGCATGATCTTTTCGGAAAACCGCTTCGCACTTTTCCGGATCATGCTTTAGTGTTGTGTCTTTTGATGTGTGATTCACCCAGCGTCATTTCGGGGCTCGCGAAGCGAGAACCCGGAATCTCGATCCACAACCTCTGGATTCCGGGTTCGCGACTTCGTCGCGCCCCGGAATGACAGACTATCGGAGATACAATACTACACCGCCGGCAGCATCAGCTCGGCCCGCAGGCCGCCGATCGGCGCGTTGTTCAGAGCGAGATTGCCGCCATAGAGGCCGGCGAGATCGGTCACGATCGACAGGCCGAGCCCCGAGCCTGGTTTCGACTCGTCCAGCCGCTGGCCGCGCCGCGACACCTGGGCACGCTCGGCTTCCGACAGGCCGCGCCCGTCGTCGTCGACCACAATGCGCAGCCTCGGCCCGGCGCCCGAGGCCTCGGGCGGCACCACGGTCACCTCGACGACCACTTGCGAAGCCGCCCATTTGCAGGCGTTGTCGACGAGATTGCCGACCATCTCCTCCAGATCCTGCCGCTCGCCGCGAAACCGTGCCGCCGGATCGGCTTTCGCCTCGATCGAGAGGTCGCGATCGCGATGGATCTTCTCCATGGTCCGGCGCAGCGCCTCGATCACAGGTGCGACGTCGGTGATGGTGCTGACGATGGTGGCACGGGCGGCGATCCGCGCGCGCTCGAGATGGTGCGCGACCTGGTCCCGCATCAAATCGGCCTGCTCCAGCACCTTGCTGGCGAAAGGATCGGCGGCATGGGCGGCCGCCTCGTTCACGATCACCGAGAGCGGCGTCTTGATCGCATGGGCGAGATTGCCGACATGGGTGCGCGAACGCTCGACGATCTCCCGGTTGGCATCGATCAGCGCATTGGTCTCGCGCGCCAGCGGCGCGATCTCGACCGGAAACCGGCCTTCCAGCCGCTCGGCGCGGCCGGACCGGATATCGGCAATCGCATCCGAGATCCGCTTGAGCGGCGCGAGGCCGTAGCGCACCTGGAAGACCGTGGTCAGCAGCAGCACGACGCCGAGCGCGGCGAAGGTGCCGCCGAGATAATAGTCGAAGCTGCGCGTCTCATCGAAGATCTCGGTGGCATCGCCGGCGACGCTGACCAGGAACTTGCCGTCGGCGCCGAGATCGACCGGCCGCTCCACCACGCGCAGGCTCTGGCCTTCGGGCCCGTCGACATAGCCGAGGCGGACCCCGGCGGCGGTCAGCTCGGCGCCGTGCTCCTCGAGCTTGGGCAGCTTCTTGTCCCACAGCGAGCGCGAGGCGCGGGTTTCGCCCTTTTCGGTATCGGTCCGGGTGATCTGCCAGTACCAGCCCGACAATGGCAGGTCGAACAGCGGCTCGCCGAGCGACTGGAACTGGCGGTCCGCCGGCTCGTCCGGCGTCGCCACTTCGGCGATCAGGGTGCGCAGATAGAGATTGAGCCGGCGGTCGAAGGCGCGCTCGGTCGCGTCGCGATAGACCGACGACAGGATGACGCCCGTGATCGCCAGGATCACCACCACCCAGGCGGTCGCCGAGACGAACAGGCGTGTCGCAAGCGAGCTGCCGCCCATCAGGGCACGAGCTCGAACATCGCGTCAGCGGGCCGCGACAAGGCGAGTTCAGACATGGCGAATCCAGTCCTCCTGGCGCGGATCATGCCAATGCCCGCATCGCGATCAAGCACCTTAAGAGCATGATCCGATTGAATAGGACATGCTCTTATCCCGTTGTTTGGTCCGCGCTTTCTTCACGCGAACGAACCGGCATCCACTTCGCTCGAAAATGGTTTAGGTCGGCGGCGACAGCATGTAGCCGAGGCCGCGAACGGTCTGGATGATATCGACGTCCAGCTTCTTGCGAATGCGCCCGACGAACACCTCGATCGTGTTGGAGTCGCGGTCGAAGTCCTGGTCGTAGAGATGCTCGACCAGTTCGGTGCGCGAGACCACCCGCCCGGTGTGGTGCATCAGATAGTCGAGCAGATTGTACTCGTGCGAGGTCAGCTTGATCGGATTGCCGTTGACGGTGACCCGCTTGGTGCGGGTATTCAGCGCCACCGGCCCGCAGTTCAGTTCGACCTGGGCATGCCCGGTCGCGCGGCGCAGCAGCGCGCGGATCCGCGCCAGCACCTCCTCGAGGTGGAAGGGCTTGGCGACATAGTCGTCGGCGCCGGCGTCGAAGCCCTGAACCTTGTCGCTCCAGCGATCTCGCGCGGTGAGAATCAGCACCGGCATCACCCGCTTGTTCCGCCGCCAGGCTTCGAGCACCGAGATACCGTCCATTTTCGGCAGCCCGATATCCAGCACGACCGCGTCATAGGGCTCGCTGTCGCCAAGGAAATGCCCCTCCTCGCCGTCGAACGCGCGATCGACCACATAGCCGGCGTCCGTCAGGGCGGTGGTGAGCTGGCGGTTCAGATCCGGGTCATCCTCAACGACGAGCAGACGCACTTTGGCCTCCGAGAGTGAGCATTACGACATTCCGGCACCAAATGAGGCTTCCGGCCGTGAACGGCTTATGAATGGACCCGCAAGGCGCCGCTTATTTTTTCGTCAGGTGCACCATCCCGGGAACCCGCGCAAGCACCCCTGGTTCCCTCCATGAGATGCGCGCGAAGTGAGATTGGGTTTCAGTCTAAGGTATTTAAATACCCAAAACTTGAAACCAATTGTTGCTGGCAACCTTCAAGCGGACAGAGCACGGGCAACATGTCGGGTCATTTGCAGTCGACCGGCAAGTTAACCTTCGACGACCATTTCCATGTCGCTGACACCGGCGATGCGCTAATTCAACCCCGGCGCGCCCAGCGCACATGGACCGGGAAGAACGCGTTGCTTGTTTCAAAGATACGGAGGTTCGGCGTGATTGCAGGCTGGCTTGCGCTTGCGTTCATCGCCTTCGTGACACTGTCCCCGATCCAGGACCGTCCCTCGCTGTTCCATCCACAGATCGAGCATTTCGCTGCGTTCGCCGTGATGGCGCTGGCCTTCGTGCTGGGCTACCCGCGGCGCACTGCGCTGATCGTGCTCCTTGTCATCTTCAGCGCGTTCACGCTCGAAGCAATGCAATTCCTGACACCGGACCGTCACGGCCGCCTGATCGACGCGATCGTCAAGGTGGCGGGAGGTCTCGTCGGCATCGGCGTCGGTCGCTTCATGCTGCTCGCGCTGCGCTACCAGCTCGGCCGGCTGAGGTCGGACGTGGAACAGTCCGCGAACTGAGCGGCCGGCGCATTGCGCTCAATCGCGCTTCGGCGCTTCCGCCGACTTCGTGTCGTCTTGCGCCATGCATTGCTGAAAGAAATGCAGCCGATCGCCATTCATCGGCACGGCCCCCGGTCGCTTGTAGGGGTAGACCATGTAGGCCGCGCGCAGGCAGCGCTTTGCGGTCTCGGCGGCCGGTGCGGCGACGGCGGCACGCGATGCCAGCAGGAGCGCCAGCACGACACTGAACCGGACGGACACCCCGCTCACGGTTTCTCGCATTCCGAGTAGAACACGCCGTTCGCAGCCGCCAGCCGCTGCAGGCAATGCCGCTTGTCGGTGACCGCGCCCTCGACCGTGAAATCGTAGGCCTGCGCCTTCAGGATCAACGCGTAACGTCCCGGCGGCAGCGGCGCGTCGTCGCGCGGCAGGACCTCGAACATCTGCGGATCGTCCTTGAGCGGCGCCGCGCGGAACGGGATCGAGATGTTGCGGATCACCCAGGTATCGTCGCCCGGCGAGACCACCGGCTTGCCGGTCGCGTCGAACGTGGTCTGCTGGCTCACATGCGCGATCAGACGCACATCGATCAGGTCGGAGGCGCCGCCGGCACCCTCGCGCCGGAACACGATGAAGCGGAGATGTCCGTCCGGCAGCGTGGTCTCGCTCGGCCTGGTGATCGCCGCCGAGATCGCCACCCGCGGATCCGGCGCACGCCCCTGGATCAGCTGCAGCTCGTAGAGCTTGCCGCCGCTCTCGGCGTAGACGCCGTAGGCGGTCGGCAATGGCCGTCTTGGCGCCGGCGGCTCGGCCACAGCGACCGGCGCCGGGACGGCCGCGACCACCGCCGGCCTTTGGGTTTCAGGCGGCGCCGATGCCAGCGTGCCGGCAATCATTGCGCGGGCCGCGGCCAATGACACGCCGCGTTGCTGCAGCAGGACAACGGCCGCGATCAGCCCGAAGAACGCCAGCATGACAACGTAACGAAGCGGCGCCGACGACGACCATCGCGGACCGCGCGCCACCGCAGGCTCGACGCGATCGAGGGTCGTGACACATGCCGCCTCGGCATCGATCCGCGGCGGTGCCTCGATCCGCCGCGCGGCGCCCGCCGCCTCGAGGAATGCGGGCAGCGCCCGTGCCGGCGGCACCGCGAATTTCTCGATCACATTGCTCTTGGTGTGCGCTTCGACGCCTTCGATCGCCACTTCCAGCGCCTGCATCAGACGCTGCTTTTCCGTCGGATCCTCGTGCGCGAGCTGCTGCAGCTTCTGCCGCGCGAGCTCGTAGACCGCGCTGCGCAGCTGCTGCGGGTCGGCGCTCACGGAATCGATGGTTCGCGCCAGCACCAGCGCGAACTCCACCTCGGGATGCGCAGGACCGATGTCCCTGACCGTTCTCTGGGCCGGCGTCGGCGTCATAAATGTTAGTCTGGCTTGCCCATAATGTTACAACATTCTATGTGGATTTTACTGTTAACACAAACCACCAAGCCGGCAGATGACGCCACGGTTTGACCGTCCCGATCCGAGCAGCAGCAGGATTCTTTGACCCGTTCTCTGCACATCATGGACCAGTGGTTGTTCGCGCCCAAGCGGGACCGCCGATCCTGGCCGGACGTTCTGCTCCTCGCGGGATGGGTTGCGCCGGTCGGCTTCCAGATCGGCCGTCACGTGATGTGGCGCGACGAGGTCCGCGCGCTCACCATTGCCCTGAACGGCGACGATCCGGTCGCCATGCTGAGAGGGTTGCATGGCGAGGGCCACCCTGCCCTCTGGTACCTTCTGCTGCGCGGCGCGCATGCCGTGTTCGATCGGGTCGAGGTGCTGCCCGCCGTCGCCTTCGTGGTCGGGCTCATCACGGTCGCACTGCTGATCTTCCGGTCACCATTCCCACGACCGTTGGTCCTGCTGCTGATCACGGGCCATGCGCTGTTGTTTGAATATGTCGTGATGGCCAGGAATTACGGCATCTCGGCCCTGTTCCTGTTCGCGATCGCGGCCTGCTATCGGGCCCACCGCGACCGTGGTTTGCTGCTCGGTGCGCTGCTATTCCTGCTCGCCAACACCAACGTCGTCGGCGCGATCATGGCCGGCGCATTCCTGCTGTTCTGGCTGCTCGACCTGCTCGAGACCGATGGCTGGCGCTGGTCGCCGCCACTCACCAATTTCGCGATCAATGCAACGATCGCGACGATAGGCGTCGTCATCTGCGCGGCGACGATGCTGCCGACCTATAATGACGCCGCGGCCCGGGACTGGTCGCACGAGTCACCGCTGGCGGCGGCAATCCTGTCCCTGGTGAACCCCGGCGCGACGTCGCTGGGCGCGCTGTTTGCCAATCTGCTGCCGGGGGTCGCGGGATCGGTGCTGCTGTTCGGCGCGACGCTCGGGCTCTTGCCGCGGCGACCGGCCTTCCTCGCCGCCATCGCCGCCGTGTTGCTGACGTCGTTGTTCTTCGCCGTCGCCGCCAACGGTGCCTACCGACATGCCGCGGTCTGGCTCAGCTTCCTGATCGCGCTTTACTGGATCGGCTGGAGCCGGGTCACCGCGCCAACCGGCTCTCGGGCGTGGCTCGACCGGCGCTTGCCGGCGATCGGACGCGTGTCGCTCCTGCTGGTGCTCGCGATCCAGACCGCCGCCGGCATCAACGATTTGCGCAACGCGGTGACCGGCATGGTTGCGAGCCGCAGCGCCGATCTCGGCCGCCTGATCGCCTCGCGCGCCGATCTCACCAATGCACTGATCCTCGGCGAGCCGGAATGGCTGGTCGAGGCGCTGCCCTACTACGTCAAGAACCGGACTTATCTGGCGCGCGACCACAAATTCGGCAGCGTCGTGATCTTCTCGCGCAAGGGCAAGATGGACAGCGATCTCGGCGAGACCCTGCGCCTTGCCCGCGAGCTTCGCGACACGACCAGCGCGCCCGTCATCATCCTGCTGGCCTACCGGCTCGACGAGATCACGCCCGACCGGATCTACGACGAAGGCAAGGATTGGCGGACGTTCCGTGCCTCAGCGGCGCAGATCCGCGATTTCCGCGAAGCGACCACGATGCTCCGCCGCTTCGGCCCCGCCAAGACCGACGAGAGTTTCGACGTCTACCTCCTCAACTAGGCGATCGATCAACGACGACAGAAAAAGGACCGCGCGATGGCGCTGATGGACAGCAAGGTCGAAGCCGGCAAGCCGCCGGCCGCAAGCATCCGGCAGTATCTCGCCATCCTGCGGCTCGATCACAGCACCAAGCACATCTTCATCGTTCCCGGGATTGTCCTCGCCTGGCTGTTGCGCGGCCCGAGAGGCGAGCATATCGCAAGCGCGATCGTCCTCGGCCTCGTGGCCGCGATCTGCATCGCGTCGGCCAATTATGTGATCAATGAATGGTTCGACCGCGACTTCGACCGGCATCACCCGACCAAATCGCAACGCTCCGCGGTGCAGAGCGCGATGGACGGCAAGATCATCGGGCTAGAGTGGCTGCTGCTGGTCGCGCTAGGCCTCGTCTGCGCATCTGCGAGCAGCCGCCTGATGCTGTTCGCAACCGGCATCTTCGCCCTGCAGGGCGTCGTCTACAATGTCCCGCCGCTCCGCAGCAAGGACAAGGCCTATTTCGACGTCATCTCGGAATCCGTCAACAATCCGCTGCGGCTGTTGATCGGCTGGGCGATGATCGACCCGACCTCGTTGCCGCCGGGCTCGGTGATCCTGTGCTACTGGTTTGGCGGCGCGTTCCTGATGGCGGCCAAGCGGCTGTCCGAATATCGCGAGATTGCCGCGTCCCACGGCAGGGAGCTGCTGGCGCGCTACCGCGCGAGCTTCGCGCACTATACCGAAGTGTCGCTGACGGCCTCGTGCCTCAGCTATTCGCTGTTCTCGGTGTTCTTCCTCTCGGTGTTCCTGGTGAAGTACCGCATCGAGTATGTCCTCGCGATGCCGCTGGTGGTGATGCTGTTTACCACCTACTTCTCGATGTCGACGTCGCCGGGTTCGTCGGCGCAGAAACCCGAGAAGCTCTATGGCGAGCGCGGCCTGATGCTGCTCGTGCTGGCGCTGGTTGCCGTCTTCCTGGTAGCAAGCCTTGTCGACATGCCGTTCCTCGCGCGATTGGCCGAACAGCACTACATCACATTGAATTGAGCCTCTCGCGGCTTGATCGATATTTGAGCATGATCTCCGCGCAAACGCGTTCCGCGTTTGTCGCGAGGGAAAACCGCTTCGCACTTTTCCGGATCATGCTCTACCGCCGGCGCGGATGCGCCTTCTGATGCCAGGCCCAGGCCGAGCGAATGATGTAGCCGAGATCGGACCGGCTGGCCTTGAAGCCGAGGCCGCGCTCCGACCTGGAGGGATCGGCCACCAGGATCGGCGGATCGCCGGCCCGGCGCTCGCGCACGACGCTCGGCACCGCTTCACCGGTCTCGGCGCGGATCGCATCGAGCACCTGGCGCACCGAATAGCCGGTGCCGGTGCCGAGATTGAACACGCCGCCGGCGTCGCCCTTCAGCAGCAGCTCGAGCGCCGCGATATGGGCGCTCGCGAGATCGTCGACATGGATGTAGTCGCGCACCGCGGTGCCATCAGGCGTCTCATAGTCTTCGCCGAAGATCGCAAAGTCCGGCACGTGCCCCAGCAGCGCCATCAGCGCGCGCGGAATCAAATGCGTCTCGGGATCGCGAAGTTCGCCGATGGTGACGGAGGCGTCGGCGCCGCAGGCGTTGAATAGCGCAGGCAGACCGAGTTGAACCGATAGGCCGCGCGGTAGTCGGCCAGGATCTGCTCGATCATGAACTTGGAACGGCCGTAGGGATTGACGGTCGGACCCGCGGCACTCTCGGGAATTGGATCGCGGCCGGCGTTGCCATAGACCGCGCCGGTGCTGGAAAACACCAGGCGGTCGCCGCCCGCCTCCCGCATGCCGCGCAGCAGGCCGAGCGTGCCGGCAACGTTATTGCTGAAGTATTTCTGCGGATCCGCCACGGACTCGCCGACCGCACTGAACGCAGCGAAATGCATCACCGCGAGCGCATTGTGCTCGCCGATAATGGCGGCGATCTTGTCGTGGTCGGCGACGTCGCCGATCACGAGCGGCCCCCATCGCACGAAATCACGGTGACCGGTGGACAAATTGTCGTAGACGACCGGCAGAAACCCGGCCTCGGCAACCGCCTTAGCGCAATGGGATCCGATATATCCCGCGCCACCCGTGATGAGGATCGAACCCCTGCTTGCCATTTGAAACTGTCGTCCTCGCGCGACAAATCCTGCGTCTCAACTGACGCAACGGCCGCATGGGTACGACATTCCGTCCGAGGCGGCAAAATGACGATAGGAATAGCGTTAAGACCGAACGGATTTGCAGCCGAAGCGACGGTTAGCGCGACCCGAGCGGCACGTTGGTCCGTTGACCGACCGGCGGCCCGTGCCGCGACGGTCTCACGTAAGGGTAAGCCGGTGTTGCCGGCGGGACCGGCCGGGTCGCCTGCGGCCGCGATGTCGGAACACCACCGCCCGGTCCATCGATCGAATAGCGCGTTGCGCCCTGCGTGGTCTGTCCGGTGCCCTGTGCAAGCGCCGGGGCGGTGGCGACGACCAGCGCCGCTGTTGTGACAAGGCCGGCCAGCTTCATGTCGATGCCTCGATGGGTTGGACCGGGATCAACCGTCGATGCCTCCAATCGTTCCGGTAATATCGCCGCAGCGCTTTGGCGATCGTCTCGGATACGAAAAATGGCGCGGCGAAATGTCTCGCCGCGACACGTTCGATCGATGGGGCTCGTTCAGAAATTCAGGCGCCGGCCTGCGCAACGCCGGCCCAGTGGTCGGGGTTCGCCGGGGTCTGCATCCTGACCCAACGATAACGCGCCTGCGACCAGCTGCGGATCTGCACATTCAGATTGTCGAGCACGATGTCTCCACCCTTGGCGCGGACCACCAGCACGAGGTGGTGCTCGCCGGAGGAGGTCACGACCTCGCTCAGCAGAAGGTCGCGCATCGGCCAGCCGCGCGCCAGCAGTTCGTGGCGCTTGCTGACGGCATAGTCGTTGCAATCGCCGCGCGCCGGATTGATCAACCATTCCTCGCCGGCAAGGCCGCGCTCGTTGCGCTGCGGCGCGATGCTGCGATTGACCGACGCGTTGACCTCGATCAGGTCGGCGATGCGCTGCTTGGTCAGCCGTGTGGCGCCGCCGCGGAACACCATCCGGGCGCGGGCTTTCGGCTTGCACTCGTCGGCATAGCGCATGCAGAACATGGTGTAGGCCATCGGCGCCAGCGTCGGCTCGCTGAAGCGGATCTTCCCGATCACGCCGCGCAGCGGCAGCGGGAAGCCGACCATTCCAGCCTGGGTGTTCTGTGCGCTTGTCCCGAGCGCAAGGACGGCCAGAACCAGGGCCATCACTCTCTTGACGTTGTACATTCTTCACTCCCCACAGTGACGGGAAGCATGTACGGGAAATGTCTTGACCTTGGGCTCAAGCGCGCGGCGGCATTTGCTTCAAATGCGAGGGTGCGCGTACGCAGTTTGTTAACCAGGGCAGGTTCCCGCGCCGACCAGCTCTAGGCTGTCAAGTGATAACGCGCGCGAAGATCAACAGATCGCAGCGTTGTTTGTGCTTTTTTGGCTCTTTCCCGCGGTTTCCGCGGATGCCGCCATCAGACGCCGTCATCAAATCAAGGGGCTGGTTGCGGCGTGGAACTGCTTGCTTCCATGCCGGCGTGGTTAGCCTGACGTGAAGCGGCCGGCGCGCTCTGTTAAATCGTCACCCGTTGCCTGGGTGCGATCCCGCACCAGCTCATGACGAGATCGGCAAGCATCTTGATCTCGAGATCCGCGGGGGTGCCGCCGGCGAAATCGGCGACCGATTGCCCCAAGGCGACGGCGCGAACATAGGCCGAGCGACTGCCGATCATCGGCCCGATCTCCTCGTCGAGCGTATCCAGCTCCTCGATCAGCTGCTGGCCTTCGAGCGTGCGCTGGTCGACGCGGTTCGGCACGATCATGGCACGGAGCGCCGTTCGCCGCGTGGCACGCACTTCCCGCACAATGTCGAGCGTCCGCGCGGTGGCCTCGATGTCAAGGCCGGACGGCGTGCACGGCATCAGCACGATATTGGCGACCGCGAGCACCGCGCCCAGCACCCGATCGTTCGGCGCGGAGTCCACCACGATGATCTGATGCGGAATCTGACGCATCAGCTTGGCCCATTCGGCCACGGGGCGGGTTTCCGGATCAAGCTGGTAGACGGGGAACGACAGATTGCCGGGCTCGGCCCAGTGACACGCGGACGCCTGCGAGTCGGCGTCGACCAGTCCCACCACGCCCGTGCGCCGATCCAGTTCTGCGGCGAGCAAAACCGCAAGGGTCGTCTTTCCGACCCCGCCCTTGCGCTGGGCAACCGAGATGACAAGCGGCATCGCAAACTCCTGGCGTTATCCCCCGTACGTACGCGGGAGGACACCTTCATCAACGAGCGTCAGCATCCGCGGCAGACAGACCCGCTTTGCGTCGTAATTGTCCCGCACGAAGCTGCGCGCCTTCATCCGCATCTTCTTGAAGGCCTTGGGCCGTGACAGCACCGAGACTACCTGATCCGACAGCGCATCAATATCAAAAAACGGCACCAGCAGGCCGTTGCCGTCCGAGACGATATCGCGAAGCGGGGCGGTGTCGGATGCCACCACCGCACATCCCGCGCTCATCGCCTCCAGCAGCGACCAGGACAGCACGAAGGGATAGGTCAGATAGACGTGCACCGAGGAGATCTGCAGCAGCTCGAGATACGGTTTCCGAGGAATCCGGCCGAGGAAATGCACCCGGCGCAGGTCGATGTCCGACTTGATCTCGTCGAGGAACATCGACTTCCAGCTCGAACCCTTGGGTGGGTTCGCGCCGTAGGATGTCCCGCTGCCGCCGACGATCACAACCTGCGCATTCGGCCGCGCGGCGAGGATCCTCGGCAGGGACCGCATGAAGATATGGAATCCGCGCACCGGCTCGAGGTTGCGCGAGACGTAGGTGATCACTTCGTCGTCCGCCGACAGCGTCGCACCGTTCGGAAGCTGAAACCGCGCGACCGGGTTGGGCTTCACCTCGTCGGTGTCGACGCCCTCGTGGATCACCTCGATCTTGCTCTGAAACTCGGCGGGAAAGGTCGACCTCTGCCATGGCGTCGGCGAGACGCCCGTGTCGCATTCCGTGAGCGCCAGCAGCGTGGTCGCATTCTTCAGATGGAGCGCGACATTGCCATCAAGGCCGGTCATGGGAAATTCGGGATCGAAGCCGACGTCCCTGCCCTCGGCACCGTAGTAGAATTCGCAATAGAGGATGATCCGCGCGCGCGGAAACATCGTGCGCAGCGGCAGCGTCTCGCCCCAACCGGGATGCGCGAAGATCAGGTCGGGCACGAAGCCCTGCCCCGACAGCGACGACAGCGCGTACAGAACCTCTTCGGCACGCCGCGATTCGACATCGAAGCGCCGGGCAAACGGATGGACGACCGCGGAATCCGTCTTGGTCGTCGAATATTTGAGCAGCCGGATATCCGGCGTCGTGCTCGCGGTCGATGAACCGACCGCAACGACCCTGTTGCCGGGCTGCTCTGCGAGCGCACGCGCAATGTGGCGGTACTGGGCCGGAAAGTTATTGTGGACGAACAGGACGTTCATTGGCGGGCGAGCGCGCCCCCCGGCCGCGCGGTCTTCGATTGGGGTCAGGGTCTGCATCATCACCGGCGGGTATGTCATCGATTGGCGGGCAAAACTATCTTACCGGATTAACATTAAGCCCCCTTCTATCACACAGATTTTTGGGGCACACTGCGGGAGACTTATCAATCCATTCCGTTAGGCTCGCAGGCGACAATGAACGAACAGATTCAGCAGAAAACCATTGATCTGGCACGGGGTCTCTTCCTGGTTCGATACAATGGCGCAGATGATAAGGTGTCACCTCCGGTGGTGCGCGTATACGCGGATCGCGCCAGTCTTAACAATTGTAATATCATTGCCGGACCGGACGTGGTCAATGGAACCCTGTTCGCGCCCGAGACCGCGCTGGTCGTGTCGGTCGCCCGACCGAGCCGCCTGATCGTCGAGGTCACGGCAGGGCGCGTCGGCGGGTCGACCGCCGCCAATATCAAGATCGAGCCGCTGACCCAGGGACAGCCGGCTGAGCAGCCGGCCGGCCAGCCATTCGACATGTTCGAGCCGGAGGCTGGACCCGGCAAGTTGAGCGACCTCAAGCTGCTCGCGCATGTCGCGGGTCTGGGCGACGTGACCGTCGGCTCGAATGTCTGGATTGCCGGACCGTCCGCGCCGGCCCGGATCGAGGGAATTTCCCTCGAATGGCCCAACAAGCCGCACGATCTCCACCTGCAATACGCCGTCAAGTTCGCCAGGCCGCAGCGGGGCGACAACCAGTTCGTTCCTCTCGGAACCTTTGCCGGAACCCGGGGACGCGCATTGGCCATCACGGGGTTCTCGCTGGAGGCCTCGGGTCCCGGCGCGGATCGCTACGCCATCGCGGCTGAAACCATCTTCCTGGGAGCTCCGACCCTGCGGGTCACCGGGAACCGTATTGTGGTGTCGGGTCCTTCCGGACGGGAACCGCTGGTGGGCCTCAAGCTCAATCTCGAGGAGCGCCGGGTGCAGGCGGCCCCTCTCGCGCCCCAGCAGCCGAGGCGGGTCGAACCCGCCACTCCGATGCCGCACCAGGACGGACCGCGCCTCGAGGGACGGGTGCGCGTGTTCCGGAGCCGGCAGGGCGCCGTCAAGACGGCAGGCTGACCATGCGGGCAGATAAGGGCGCCACTTGACCGCCGACGCGCGCAGGATCGCCTTTACGTCCAAAACGCTCCACCACGTCGATCTCGAGCGGGCCGCTGTCGGGGCGCTCGAGGCGCGTGATTTCCGCCTGGCGTTCGCGCTCGCCGACCGCCGCTGCCGGATCCTGCCGCATCCGGGCGCCCGCGCCCATCTGCTGCGCGCGGAAGCGCTGTTTCATCTCGACCTCAGGGATGCGGCCATCGCCGGCGTCGCGAGGGCGCTCGAGCTCGAGCCGGACGATCTGGTCGCTGCCCGGCGAATGATGGCTTGGGGCGACGACCTTCAGCAGATCGAGGCGGCGCGAAGCGTCACGCGGCGTGACGACGATCCGGATTCGGTCAGGGCCGCCCTGCTGCTGCTCGAACAGAGCGGCCAGGACAGCTGCGCCCGCATCGACTTTCTGGACGAAGAGGTGAAGGGATGGGTGACGTGGCGCGGGCCGGGCGACCCGCACCTTTCGCTGGCGCAGGCGGATCAATCCAGCACGATCCAGCTTCCCGCCGATCCACGCCACAGATTCGCGCGTGACGGGCGACAGGCTGCGAGCTTCCGTCTGATCCGGCCCGCGTCCGCGACCTCGCAGCGCCTGCAGATCACGCAGGCGGACCGGGTGATCGCAAGTGTTCAACTCCCGGCCAACCGCGTTCCGGATCACCGGGCCGCACCACGCCGGCCGGCTCGCCTTCGAAACGGCGAACCTTCTCCGCTCACCATCATCATCCCGGTATATGGGGATCTGGCCGCAACGCGAGCCTGCATCGACAGCGCGTTGAATGCGCTCGCCTGCACGCCGGGCTCGACCATCGTCGTCGTGGACGATGCGTCGCCCGAGCCCGACATCAAGCGCTTGCTCAGCGAGCTCGCCGCCGAGTTCCGCATCCGGCTCCTGACCAACGAGCACAATCTCGGCTTTGTCGGTGCGGTCAACCGGGCGCTCGGCGAGACCGGCGCCGGCGACGTCGTGCTGCTGAACTCGGACACGATCGTGCCGAAATACGCGCTGCAACGCCTGCGCAGCGCGGTGCAATCGACGCCGAGGGTGGGCACGGCGACCCCGCTGTCGAACAACGGCGAATACACCAGTTTTCCAATCCCGAACCGGTCAAATCCCCTGCCCGCGGCCGGCGAAATCGAATTGCTGGACGAACTTGCAGGCAGAACCAATTCCGGGATTGCGATCGACATCCCCAACGGCATCGGGTTCTGCCTCTACATTACCCGCGAATGCCTCGACGCCGTGCGCGAGCTCTCCGATGACTTCTATCGCGGCTATCTCGAAGACGTCGACTTCTGCCTACGCGCGGCGGAGGCCGGCTTCCGCAACGTCTGCATTCCTTCGGTTTTTGTCGGGCACGAGGGTTCTCGCTCGTTTCTGGGCGAGAAGCGTTCGCTCGTGATGCGAAATCTTCGCGTTCTCGAACACCGTTACCGGCGCTATGCGACGGACTGCGCCGCATTCCTGCTTGCCGATCCGCTCCGCGATTACCGCGCAGCACTTGAGCTCAAGCTGCTCGCGAGCCAGCAGGTCGCCGCCGGCCCATCTGTCATCCTCTGCGGCTCGTCCGCCGGCCGCGCAATTGCCATCAGGCGCTGCCGGCAGCTGGCTGCAGAGGGCCAGCACGGCCTGGTCGTGCAGATCCGCTCCGAGGGACAACGCCAGCTGGCTGCGATGTTTGATCCGGATGGCGGAGCGCCGCAGTCGATCGCACTCGACGTTGCGACGCCCGAGGATCGCGAAGCTCTTCTGAGGTTTCTCGCCGATCTCGGAACCCGGTCGCTCGAGATTGCGGAGCCGAACCGCATTCCCGGCGCATGTCTGGCGCAGCTCACGCAACACTTTGCCTACGACCTCCTGATCACAGACACCGCGCTTGCAATGCGCACGGCGGTCGGATCGGGCGTTCATCCGGCTTGGACAAGCCTGGTCGCCGAAGCGCGGCGCGTGACTGCGATCGATGACGACGGCGCAGCCTTTTCGGAAGCCGTTCTCGGCCTGCAAGTCGTGAGGCTGAGCGACCCGCCCGTGCCGCCGGCGCTGTATCCCGAGGTGAGCGGCCCCGCGCGTCTCGGCCTGCTGGTCCTGCACACCAGCGCCGCGGAATTTCGCTTCATACGAGCGTTGAGCGATCAACTGGCCGACGCCGACGAAGACATCGAGATCGTCGTGCTGGGGAGTACGCTCGACGATCTCAAGCTGATGCAGCGCACGAATGTGATCGTCACCGGCGATATTGCCGTCGACGACGTCGCCACGCTCATCGAAGGTCACGGCATCACGAAATTGGTTCTCGACATCGGCGAACCAGCATTTGGTCATCCATTGGTGGAAGCGCTACTGGCAACCGGGCTGCCGATCGCCGCGACGGAATGGAGCCCGACGCCTCCGGGGCGTGGCCGCAGCACGGACCTGAAGCTGCAGCCAGGCTTTGATGCCGATGCAACGATTGCTGCCGTACGCGACTGGGCGGTCGAGGACGTCCTGCTACAACCCGATCGGAGGAGCGGTCGACACCGGCGGCAGGTTGGCACGCGGCTTCCATGATCGCGGCGGCCATGCGAGCGAGGAGAACGGCGTCGAATCCAGCCCCAGCAGCGGGCTGTAATAGGGATCGTCGAGCAGCACATCTCCCCATTTCGCGCGCAGGATCGACAACTCGCGCCTGAAGCGTGCCCTGCGATCCGGCGCGGAATCGCGACCGCGGCTTGCCGACTCCAGATGAACGAGTTTCGCGTCCGGCGTGAACACGATCCGCTTTCCGAGCTGGCGCAGCTTCAGGCACAAATCGATATCGTTGAAGCTGATCGGAAAGCGGATCTCGTCCATGCCGCCGACGGCCACGAAATCGCGCTTGCGCATCAAGAGGCACGCGCCCGTCACCGCCGAGCATTCGTGCGCCACCTGAAGCAGATCGCCATAGCCGGGATCACCATCCATCCGGTCGTTGAAGGCGTGCGCGGCCGAGAAATTGGCCCCCAGCACCACTCCACCGTGCTGCACGACGCTGCTCGGCCAGAGCAGCTTTGCACCGACGGCTCCGACATCGGGAGCGGCGAGCCGCCACAGCATCTCCGCCAGCCAGCTGTCGTCGAGCGCCTCGACGTCATTGTTGAGAAAGCAGATGTTCTCGGTATCGACGCAAGCGACGGCGGCGTTGTTGATGAATGCGAAGTTGAAGGGCCCCTCGACCGAGATGACGTCGATTTCCTGCGAGAGGCTCTCCAGATAGTCCAGCGTTTCCGGCTCGGTCGAGCTGTTGTCGACGACGAGGATCCGGGCGTTCGTCTCATTTGCCGCCGGCATGACGGTCTCGATGCATCGCTTGAGCAGCTCGGCGCGATTTCTGGTCGGGATGATGATGGTGGTGCGCTCGTTCCAATCGACGGCGCGCTTGACCTGAACGGCCGGAAGAAGACCTGCTTTTCGCGGCTCGACATTGGCCTCGATGCCGGCCCTGGCAAAATACGCCTTGCTTGCGGCGACCAGTTCGGCGGTGGCGGCCGATGCATCGATCCGCGGCAATGCCGCAACCGATCCCGGAAGATGATAGGTTCGATCCGGCTCCGCGCAGCAGAGGAAGATGTCGTAGAGCGACGTCGCCGATCGCAGCGCTTCCAGGGCACGTTCCCGGCGCACCGCAAAACAATACGCCCCATAGCCCTGCTCGAGCGCGCGCTCGAGATCGAATGCCGAAAACGCCAGCGGCCAGACAGTGCCGGCGCCCGCAGCAACTTCGACGTCGCCATAGACGAGATCGCAGCCGGGTTCGGACGCGAATAGATCGGCGAAACGCTGCAAGGTGTCGTCCGCGAGGATCGTTCCGCTCAGACAAAACACAAAGAACGCGCTGCCGGCGGCATCGCCCTCGACAAATTCGCGCGCTGCTTTTGGATCGAATTGACTGAACGCCCGCGCCGGCAGGGACACCGCCGACCAGGCGGAGTGCCGTTGCGCTTCGAGGCTTTCGATGCTCTCGTCCACCCTGACATCGCCGATCAGGACCACTGCCGCCTCGGATGCAAGATCAGACTGTTCGGATTGAGTCGTCGGCGAGAAGCGCTCCTTCCAGCCGCGATAGGCGTAAAACGGCAGCGAGGCCGGCAGCACCCGGTCGAACAGCTCTCCACGAAGCCGCTCGCTCTCCCAGCGCCCGAGATCCGCGAGCGTCTGCTCCAATCCGCGATCGAAAGCGACGAAGGAAATCGGCTCCGAGATCAGGCTCCGTCCCGAAATCGTCCGCGCGGATAGTCCACGCATGCGACCGTCCGCAAAATGCTCGGGCAGATGAAAATCGATCCGGCGGCCGACGCCGAACTCGCCGCCCCGCGCAACGTTGGTCCACCCGGTCGGCTTCACGGTCATCACCGGACGTTGCGCGATCAGGATTTCGATGTCCTCGTCGATGTCCTGAGCAAGCCAGCCTTCGAAGCGCAGACCTCCGACCCACTCGATATCACCGATCCGGTGCCATCGCGCTTCCGGCGCAGCGACATCGCAGCGAATTGGAGCACCGACGGGAGTGCCGATATTTGCCAGCCTTGCCTCAATGATCCCGGCGTTCGCGCTGACCTGATCCTGCACGTTGAAGGTAAAGCCAAATCGAGCGTCACCGATCCCGGCGTCGGCAAGCTCTGTTACGAACTCGTCACACAATGATGACATGTATGGCTCGCCGTCGACGAGCAGGTCGACGGTGTAGCGTCGGCCGAGATCGGCGCGATCATAGACAAACCCGGAAAACGTCGTGCGATCGGATCTGGAGAACTGCGTTTGCAACGACGCGTATTCAGCTCCTGAGGGCTTCTGCTTGCCAATCGTCTTCATGCTCATGTCCACCCTCAAACGGCAGCTCGATTGTCGGTCGATTTCAAGTTGAGAATGTGTCCATGGTGCGCCCGAGGTGACTAGCGGGCGCTCAGCTGCACCGAGCGATCACCGTTTGCACAAAAAGCCGCCGACCTCCAACACAAACTATACGCTATAAAACTTGGCGTTATCGGCGCCAATTGTGCTAGTGCTAACTCCTCCTCTCCACACTGATCGACGAGCGGATTCATGAAGATTGCAATGGTTGGAACGGGATATGTAGGTCTCGTATCCGGAGCGTGTTTTGCCGATTTCGGCCACCAGGTCGTTTGCGTCGACAAGGACGCCGGCAAGATCGAAGCCCTGAAGCGCGGCAAGATCCCGATCTACGAAACTGACCTCGATAAGCTCGTCGAGACCAACGCCGCCGCCGGACGGCTGACCTTCACGACGGAGCTTGCGGGCGCCGTCGCGGATGCCGATGCCGTGTTCATCGCGGTCGGAACGCCCTCGCGGCGCGGCGACGGCCATGCGGACCTGAGCTACGTCTATGCTGCCGCCAAGGAGATCGGCGCGGCGCTCAAGAAGTTCACCGTGGTGGTGACCAAGTCGACCGTGCCCGTGGGCACCGGCGACGAGGTTGAACGCCTGATCCGCGAAACCAATCCCGACGCCGATTTCGCCGTTGCGTCGAACCCCGAATTCCTCCGCGAAGGCGCCGCGATCCAGGATTTTCGCCATCCCGACCGCATCGTCGTCGGCACCGAGGACGATCGGGCCAAGAGGGTGATGGGCGAAGTCTATCGCCCGCTCTACCTGAACCAGGCGCCGATCCTCTATACCGCGCGACGCACGGCCGAATTGATCAAATACGCCGCGAATGCCTTCCTTGCCACCAAGATCACCTTCATCAACGAGATCGCCGATCTCTCCGAAAGAGTCGGGGCGAACGTGCAGGAGGTGGCGCGCGGCATCGGGCTCGACAACCGGATTGGAACCAAGTTCCTGCATGCCGGCGCCGGCTATGGCGGCTCCTGCTTCCCGAAGGACACCCGCGCGCTGTTCAAGACGGCGCTCGACCACGACGTCCAGCTGAAAATCGTCGAGGCCACGCTGACCGCGAACGACAACCGCAAGCGCGCGATGGCGCGCAAGGTCGCCAACGTGCTCGGCGGCGAGCTGCGCGGCAAGACCATCGGCGTGCTCGGCCTGACCTTCAAACCCGATACGGACGACATGCGCGAGGCCCCTTCGATCCCGCTGATCAACGGCCTGATCGACTTCGGCGCCAAGGTTCGTGCCTACGATCCCATCGGCATGGAGCAGGCGCGCAAGGAATTGCCTGAAATCGAGTACTGCAAGGATGCCTATGAATGCGCGCGCCAGGCCGATGCGCTGGTGATCGTGACCGAGTGGCGCCAGTTCCGCGCGCTCGATCTCAAGCGCATCAAGCAGGAGATGAAGCATCCGGTCGTCGTCGACCTGCGCAACATCTACCGTCCGGACGAGATGGCCGCACACGGCTTCACCTACGACAGTATCGGTCGGCCGCGTTGAGCGCTCGCGCCCGGCGGCGATAGCCGCCGGTCGGTTCAATCCTGGAGCCTTGGTTCTGATCAAATCAGGACCAAGGCTCTCTTCTTGTCTGACGCGTTTTCTGCACGCGCACCGGCATCCGCTTCCGAAGGCGCCTTAAGCGTGGGCGGGCGCGCCAAGCTGGACAAATGCATCCAGTTCGCGCGCCAGCGCTTCCTGCCAGGTCGGCATCGCCACGCCGAACTGCGCCTTCAGCCGCGACAGATCCAGCCGCGAATTACCCGGACGCACCGCCTTGGTCGGAAAATCGGCGGCTGCGATCGGAGCGATGTTCTCGACCGCCAGCGTGACGCCGCGAGATCTCAGCCCGCCGACAATGGCGGTTGCGAAGCCGTGCCAGCTGGTTTCGCCGGCGCAGACGAGATTGACGACACCGCCCCTGCGCACGAGCTGATCGTGCAACGTGGTGAGGTTCGGCAGGACGATGCCGGCGACCGCTCCGGCGATCGCTGATGCCGTGGTCGGCGCACCGATCTGATCGGCCACGATCCGCAATTCCTTGCGCTCGCCGGCGAGCCGCGCGATCGTGCGCAGGAAATTCGTGCCCTTTGCGGCATAAACCCATGAGGTGCGCGCGATCAGATGCGCCCCGCCCGCCGCCTGGATCGCGACATCGCCGGCGAGCTTGCTGGCGCCATAGGCCGACAGCGGTTCGGTCGGGCTGTCCTCGCGCCACGGCCTGTCGCCCGAACCATTGAAGACGTAGTCCGTGGAGAAATGCACCAGCGGCACGCGGTTCGCCGCAGCCCATTTGGCGATCGCTTCAGGTCCCTTCGCGTTGACCAGGAACGCCAGCTCGCGTTCGTCCTCGGCGCGATCGACGGCGGTATAGGCAGCCGGATTGATGATGAGATCGGGCTTCAGACTCTCAAGCTGGCTCGTCAGCATCTCCGGCTTCGACAGATCGAACTCCGCGGTGGGTGGCGCGATGATCGTGCCGTGGCTTTCCAGCAAAGGCTTGAGCGCACTGCCAACCTGGCCGCGTGTTCCCGTCAACAAGATCCGCATCAGATTTGTCCATAGGTCGGAAGGTTGCTGGCGTCGGCGAGGAGCGGCGCGTCCGCATCCTTGGCCGACAGCTGTGGCTTGTCGACGCCCCATTTGATCCCGATCGCGGGATCATTCCACCGGATCGAGAGCTCGTCCTTGGGGCTGTAGAAATCATCGCATTTGTAGAAGAAGTCGGCGGTCTCCGAGAGCACCACGAAGCCGTGGGCGAAGCCGCGCGGCACCCACAATTGTCGGCGGTTCTCCTCGCTCAATTCGACCGCGACATGCTTGCCGAAATTCGGACTGCCGACGCGCACGTCGACGGCAACGTCCAGCACCTTGCCGCGCAGCACGGAGACGAGCTTGCCCTGGGTGACCGGGTTTTGCAGATGCAGCCCGCGCAGCACGCCATAGGCCGAGCGGGACATGTTGTCCTGCACGAACGGACGCGTGATGCCGTGCTCGACATAACGCGGAGACTGGTAGGTCTCGAGGAAGAAGCCGCGCTGGTCGCCGAACAGCTTCGGCTCGACGATCAGGACTTCAGGAAGCTCGGTCTTGATGACGTTCATCTAACATTTGTTCCAGTTTGACGCGCTTGAAATGTTAATTCCCCTCTCATAACAAACTTGTGCAGCGCACGCTATATGTTATGTTCTGATAGTCAAATTGTGAGGGACCATGAAAGGCATTATCCTTGCCGGTGGCACCGGCTCGCGCCTCTATCCGGTGACGACAGTCGTCTCCAAGCAACTGCTGCCCGTGTTCGACAAGCCGATGATCTACTATCCGCTGTCGACGCTGATGCTGGGCGGAATCCGCGATATCCTGATCATTTCCACGCCGCAGGACAAGCCGCTGTTCCAGCGCTTGCTCGGCGATGGCAGCGAGATGGGTGTCCGGTTCGCCTATGCGACGCAGGAGACCCCGCGGGGCCTTGCCGACGCCTTCATCGTCGGACGCGACTTCATCGGTGATGACTCTGTTGCCCTTGTGTTAGGGGATAACATTTTCTACGGCCACGGCCTGCCGAGCATGCTGTCGTCCGCCTCGATCCGCAAGAAAGGCGCCACCGTGTTCGGCTACGTCGTGAACGCGCCTGAACAGTACGGCGTGATCGAGCTGGACGGCACCGGCCGGGCATTGTCGATCGAAGAGAAGCCGAAGCGGCCGAAATCCAACGTCGCGGTCACCGGCCTCTACTTCTACGACAATGATGTGGTCGACATCGCGGCGGGCATCAGGCCATCGCCGCGCGGCGAGATCGAGATCACCGACGTCAACAAGGCCTATCTCGAACGCGGCGACCTCTATGTCGAGGTGCTCGGCCGCGGCTTTGCCTGGCTCGACACCGGCACCCATTCCTCGCTGGTCGAAGCCAGCCATTTCGTCCAGATCCTGGAGCAGCGTCAGGGCCTGCGCATCGCCTGCCCCGAGGAGATCGCGCTGCGCCAGGGCTACATCTCGCTCGAAGCCTTCGCGAGGGTTGCACAGAAGACCGCCAAGAGCAGCTACGGCGAGTACCTGCTGTCGGTCTACCGCTCATTCCACGGCGAGCCGCGCGCGGCGGAGGTATTCAAACATGCGGTTTAAGGGATCGACGATCTTCGTCACCGGCGGCGCCGGCTTCATCGGCTCCGCCGTGGTCCGCCACCTGCTGCGCGACACCCACGCCCGCGTCGTCAACATCGACAAGCTGACCTATGCGGCAAACCTGGCCTCGCTGCCCCGCGCCGCCGAAAGCCTGAACTACACTTTCGAGAAGGCATGCATCTGCGAGGCGCAGAACCTGCGTCGGCTGTTCGAGAAATATCAGCCCGATGCGGTGATGAACCTTGCCGCGGAAAGCCATGTCGACCGCTCGATCGACGGCCCCGGCGAATTCATCCAGACCAACATCGTCGGCACCTTCACGATCCTGCAGGAGACGCTGCGCCACTGGCGTTCGCTCTCGCCCGAGAAGCGCGACCGCTTCCGCTTCCTGCATATCTCGACCGACGAGGTGTTCGGTTCACTCGGCGACGAAGGGCTGTTCACCGAGACCACGGCGTACGCGCCGAACTCGCCCTATTCGGCCAGCAAGGCATCGTCCGATCATTTGGTGCGGGCCTGGCGTGAGACCTACGAGCTGCCGACCCTGGTGACCAACTGCTCCAACAATTACGGCCCCTATCACTTCCCGGAAAAGCTGATCCCGCACATGATCATCAAGGGGCTCGCCGGCGAGCCGCTGCCGGTCTATGGCGACGGCAAGAACATTCGCGACTGGCTGTTCGTCGAGGATCACGCCAAGGCGCTGACGCTGGTGCTGGAGCGCGGCGAGGTCGGCGAGACCTACAATGTCGGCGGCCGCAACGAGCGCACCAACCTGCACGTGGTCGAGAGCATCTGCGACCTGCTCGACGAAGTCGTGCCGGCCGCAGCAGGCCCGCGCCGCCGGCTGATCAATTTCGTCGCCGACCGCCCCGGCCACGACCGCCGCTACGCCATCGACGCCACCAAGCTCGAGACCGAGCTCGGCTGGCGCGCCGAGGAGAATTTCGAGACCGGCATCGCCAAGACCGTGCGCTGGTATGTCGACGAGCAACCCTGGTGGCGCGCCATCCTGGAGGGCGGCTACAAGGTGGAGCGCGTCGGCCTGAACCAGTAGCCGCCGATCACCGCGGATCATCAGCAACGGTGACAGCGCCGATCATCGTGGGACTTGCGGAATATCCCTCGGCCGGAAGATGTCCGGCCGATCGGGTGCAGGGATGCAGGCCTCGGCGATCATGAGTTGGCGTTGATGAACTGCAACGCGGCCTGAAGATGCAAGGACGTGCTGGCATCAGACACGTCCAACGCCCCCGGTGAGGAGAAATTGTCCCAGGGGCTGCAACATGGAGGAGACCTCAATTGCTACCAAGAATGTCGCGGGAAGAAGCGGAACTGTTCTTGTCGTTTGTGAGAAATAGCCGCGATTACGTCGAATTCGGAACCGGCGGAAGTACGGTCATCGCATCAAAGCATGTCACGAACTCGATACTGTCCATCGATTCCTCACAGGACTGGCTGGATCAGGTCGATCGTGCTTGCGCCTCGGCTCGTACGAAACCTCATCTGACGTTCATCGACATCGGACGGACCGGCGATTGGGGTTTCCCGGTTGACCCGTCAACAAAGCCGCGTTGGCCGGACTATCACTCGACCATCTGGAAAACGCCGCAAAGCGCCGATGCTGACCTGTATCTCGTCGACGGTCGTTTCAGGGTCGCATGCTTCGCCCAGATCGTCCTGCACTGCAGCCCGACTGCAATCATCGGCATGCACGACTTCAGCTCTCGCCCCGCCTATCACTGCGTAAGGGAGATCGCTCGCGAAATTGCGACGGCCGGCGACATGTCGTTCTTCATGCCGCTTGCGAAAAGAGATGCTGCCGAAGCCATATTGCAGTCGTTCAGCGGAGAGCCGTCCTAACCGGCGAGCTCTCCCGACCGACGTCGAAGGCGACGTTGCACCATGGCTTGCCGCCTGAGCGTTCAGGGCGGCAATGCCCCGACAAAGCAGCCGGATCCAACCTCAGGAAGGCAGCGTTTGCGCGCATAGCGCGTCGAAGGATGCAGCGAACTCGGCAAAGACGCGCTCCTCGGCGGGCGACGCAAATTCAACTTTGCCCGACTGGTCAATTCGCATCGACCCCGTTCCCAAGGGAGCCGTCTCGGGACCGCGGTCTTCCCGAAGAGAGAGCATCCGCTTGATCTCGGTCACGTACAGCTTCTCGTTCTCTGTCGCTCGCGATATATCCCGCTCCAACACTTTCTCGACGGAGTCCCCGCGTTGCATGAATCCGCGGGCAATCAGCTTGTTCAGATTGGCGCGGATCCTCTGCGCGGGCGACAAGGTCGCCATATGCAGCAGGAAAAATCCAAACAACGGCGCCGGCGCCTTCTTTCCCTTGGCGATCTGGCAGTTGTGATTCACCTCTCCCGAGAAAGGCGCGGCAGCCGAGCGGATCAAAGGCTTGCCCCAGGTGAGGCCATTGCGGAGCGTGCCCAAATCGGTACCGCACAACATCCTGTCGCGATAGGAAGGCGCGTTGTACAGCCAGGTCGATGGGATAAACGCACCACCTTCATTGTCGTTCAGGTGACGCAATATCGAAGCGTCGCTCGTGAAGCGCTCGCCATCATAGAACGCCAGAAACTCGTCCGTATCCAGGAAGCAATGGAAATCGGAAGAAGCCGACAGGCTGGCGTACAGTTCCTCGAAGTTTTTGGGATTGTGCAGATTGTTGTGAAATCCGCCGAAGCTCGCGATCAGCAAGTCCGGCCCCAGCTCTTCGTAAACCGACAAGACCTTGCTGTCGGCAGATCCATTGTCGAAAATGATCAGGTTCGCGTCGCCCACGATCTTCCTGTGATGGTCCACCCAATCCGCAAGGAAAAACGGATCATCCTTGGTCTTGAGGACGATCTTGAGCGCTCCACGGCTGCTCCGGATGCGATCGCAAATCGCCGTAGATTCATTTTCCCATGCAACCAGCTGCATCAAACACGGTCCCTGTGCGTTGCAATCAACATCGACTGGTTTTAGCCAATCTAAGCTCATCGCGCAGAAAAAGTTTGGCCCATCATTAGCCGCACTGTCAGTTGATCATTAGGGCGTTTTTGAAGAGAATCAACAGGATGTTTGGGAAAACAACGGCGAGCGCTCGAAGATGCTGACACGACGATTGTTCCTGGCCCTGGGCTCAGCTGGAGCCCTTAGCTATACGGTTACGCGCGCCCTCGCCGCCAAGCAGGTAGCTGCGCGCACCGACCGGCCTCTGGTGGGCGCGCTGCGGTGGGACGCCTGGTATGCTCCCGGATCAACGCCAACCAAGGCGGTTGAAACATCGCTCTCTCCCCAGCAGTACCATTGGCGAGTTCCATTCTTTGCGAAGGAAACCACCGGAAAGAGCCGCAGTGAGGTTGCCTTTCCAGAGATCACGCAACAAACGATCGACAAGGAAATCAAGCAGGCCGTTTTCGCGGGCATCGACTACTGGGCCTTTGTCGCCTACGGCTCCGCCGATCCGATGTCGAGGGCTCTGAAAGTCTTCAGGGAAAGCCCGATCAAGAACGAGATCTCGTACTGCATCTTTACCGAGTTCCCTCGATGGGGCTCCCACGACAAGGTAAGCCCGCTGATTGACGAACACGTCAAGCTCATGGGCGACAGCAACTACCTGAAAGTAGCGGGCGGAAGACCGCTGTATTTTCTCGGCTTCATACATGTTGCCGACGTTGAGAAGCGATGGGGCGGGATCGAGAACCTTCGAGCCCAGATCGACCAATTCAGAGCGCGGGTAAAGGCCGCGGGACACGGAGATCCGTACCTGGTGCTCACCGGCGACAAGAAACTGCTCAATGAACAGGGCGCCTTTCTAACTGCCGATGCGGTCAGCTCCTATGCCGGCGTTTACGGCAGCGTCCGTGGTTCGTATGCCGACCTCACGCGCGGCGCAGAGCGCGACTGGAATGAACTAGCCAAAAGCCGCCTTCCCGTCATCCCCACCGTGATGACCGGCTGGGACCGCCGTCCACGCATCGAACGCCCAGTGCCCTGGGAAGCCAAGCAGCGCCCGGGCGTGGGAATGGAAAACTTCTTCATTGCGCCGACCGGGCTGGAGTTGTCGGATCATCTGCGTCGCTCGATCGAATGGAGAGCTGCCCAGCCGGGTGAGATGAAGTCTCCTGCGATCCTGATTTATGCCTGGAACGAAAACGACGAAGGCGGATGGCTTGTCCCCACCTTGCCCTGCAAGACCGAGCGCCTGGAGGCCTTGCGCAAGGTCCTGAAAGACACCCAATCCACGCAAAGGCCAAACCTTTGCTAGCTCCGATGTTGTGAGGCTGACGCCCGTGAGCTTGTTCAGCTGCGGCCTGGCGTCAGCCGTGATCTGGCGTCAGCCGCGTTGTGCTAGCGCCATTCAGCCGGGACCGTCCATTGGTTCAGCTCCACGGTCCTGTGCTCGGCAAGATAAGGCGCGTAGAGCTGCCGCATCCAGAAGCGGAAGTTCGGATAATTCCTGATCAGCTTGTAGAAGGCGTCCCCCATGTTCAGCGGACTGAGACAGGTCCCGTTCTGTGGCTTGGACGTCATCGCGCGCAGCGAATAACTTTGCATGCAAGCCCGCGTTTCGCTTTCGGCCACCGAACTTAGTCCGCGGAAGCTGTTGGTCGCATGCAATCGATACATGTACTGATCGGATTCCACGTATTTCGGCTCGACGATCGTGATCGCTCGCAGCGCGAATTCCCAATCGTGACAATATTTGAGGTCCGCGAACCACCCAGCCTGCCGCAATAGTTCGGCGCTCAACACAAAATTTCCCGTCGAGGCGGCTATCTGCGACTCCAGGAAGGACCACGACAGTGGGCGATCGGAGCTTACCGCTTGACTCGTTGCGTATCTGAGACGCGCCGGAAACTGAAAGCTCTTGATGGACTTCCCGTTCTCGTCGATGGGTTCGATCGCGGAGAAGCCGAAGAACAGCTTTTCAGCGCCATGGCGGCCGACAAATGTCTCGACCCGCTCCTTCGAAAAGGCGTCGTCCGAATTGAGCAGGAAGAGCATCTCGCCCGTTGCAAGGGACAGCGCGCGATTCCAGGTAAAGTGCGCTCCCATGTTGGTGGGATTCTTGAGCAATTTGCATGATGCAAAACGCTTTGCGAACGACTTCCGCTTCAGAAGCCTTTCGGCCAGCTGGAAGCTGTTGTCCGGCGAATTGTCGTCGACGATGATCAGCTCGAGTTTGGGATAGGTCTGGTCGAAGACCGTCTCGAGACAATGCTCGAGATAGGCCTCGTGCTTGTAACAAGCAATCACCACGCTGGCTAACATAGGACTCTCAACTCAATGCCGAACGACCAGGGAATGGCTTGATCCAACCAGCAGGTTTTCTCCTTCGCCAACCTCAAGCATCGAAAGCCTGTACTCTCCGTCCGGCAGTCCCTTGAGCATGAAGCTGACCTCGAAGCCGAAGCAGCACTCGCGAGCGGTCGCCTTCATATACTCCGTGACGTCCATTCGCTCGTGCCAATCGATGACGAGGCAGTACCCGCTCTTGCCGGCGTTCGCCTCTCCTTCCGGAGACAACACCAGAAACGAGATGCGGTTTCTCAAGGGCTCGAAGCCATCCTTGGCAAAAACCCATCCTCGGACCAGCACTCTGTAGCGCGGGTCCACCACCACGCGCTCCTCCGTTTGCGAATTGATGTTCTCGATCACGAACATCGAGCCATCCGGACTTGCGATGGCTCCCTCGATTTCGACCGGCAAGCCCTCGCGAATGCTCTGGAATCCGGTGAGCGCGACTTCATTGCGCTGCAGATTGGCGAGTACTTCGACATGAACTGCAGCACTCTTGATCGTCTGCTCGAGCTCCGACCTGCTCAAGCAGTCCAGCAGGGCAGAATTCGCGCGCAGTTCTGCCGAGATCGACTCGCCGGCAGACACCCGTCTGACGACGTCGAGATAGGCACGGCCGAAACGCGAGTCCGGCTCCAAATGGGCTCCCTCGGCCCACTCGTTCCACGAGTTGATGAACACGATCGGCTGTTCGAAAGAACTCCGGCGCGCCCGCTCGGTCGCCTCACGAAGCCAGACTTCGAATGCCTCAGGGCTTGATCTGACGAACACATGTCCACGCGAGCCCTTGCGCGGCGTGTTGTCCCAGCGCGGCATCACGGTTGGAAAGAACGGAAACTCATAGACCTTGCCAAGCGTCGAGCGCATGGCTTCGAGATAGTCGTAGAGCTTGCCGGAGAAATCCGGCGGCGTCTCGACCTCCGCCCGGCTCAGCTCCCGCGCATTGACGGTATGAGGCGGGAATTCCACGGCGGCATCGCAATGGAATTCTCGTGGATCGAACTCGCCGAAAGTCATCGCATTGCAAATCAGCAGCTCGCCGATGCCGAGTTGCCTTGCACGCACACGCCAGGTCTGGAACAGGCGCTCCTTGTCCGGGATCAGCGAGGGACGGTAGACGAGAAGGATCTTGCGACCGTCGACCGTGATGTAGCGATCATCCAGCAAGATATCGGCCATATCGTCGATGAAGCGGACATCATCCTCGAGGGAGTGGTTCTGACCGAGCAGGAGTTCGGTATCAGAACCATCCCATCGGCGTGACCAGTTTTCGTTGGCCCAGCAGATGCAGAACGGAATGTTCGGCTCTCCGTCCTCCAGCAAAAGCCGCAGCGGTCGCTCCAGCAATCTTCGCCCTTGAAACCAGTAGGCGTAATAGCAAAAGCCGTGGACGCCGTAACGGCGAGCCAGGTCTGCCTGTTGCTGGCGAGTCTCGACCAATCTCATGTCATAGAAGCCGAGATCCGCGGGCAACCACGGAGACTGGTGCGTGGGAAACTGCGGACGCATCTGGGAGACGTTGGTCCATTCGGTGAAGCCAGGACCCCACCAACGGTCGTTCTCCGCGAATGAATGGAATTGCGGCAGGTAGAAGCAAACGTAGCGCACCTCCTTCACGGAGGCGGCGCCTGCCATGGCGGCAACAAATTTCTTGTCGTTGTTCGGAAACAACAGATCGTCGTAATCGTCGGTGGAGAAGCCGAGCGCGACGACCACCTCGTTCGACTCGAGTTTCTCGAACAGCGGTATTTCGTAATATTCGCCGTCGTTGAGGCTGATGCGCAGGTAGATCTGCACAGGCTTGCCTTCCAGCAGCGTATTTTTCAGGGCGCGAGCCAGACGACGGCGCATGCCTGGCGTGGACAGGTTGACGCGAAATCCGGGACGCCCGATCACTGTGTGCGGACCGACGCTGGCCGGCACCGATCGGCCCGTCCGTCCCTCTTCGACACAGTGGGAAGCAACAAAGAGCGATATCGCAACGGTCGATGCAGGCGACTGCGCATCCACGATCCAGCCGGAGATCACTCGCCCGGACTGCTCCAGGATCGCACCACGCAGTCTCGGTCCCGACTGGAGATCGCTGACATCGGGATCCAGGAATACGCTCTGCGATTGATCGTCCTGCTGAACCGGACTGGCAACGGGCAACATATCCTTCGTATCCCTGACGCTCCGTTCCACCATCTTGTTCATCGCTTCTCAATCTCCTACCAACGTCTAACGCTGGTTCCAGTTTCTTTATCAGCCGTGCGGAAGATCGATATCCCGAGATCGCGTTGCCGTTCGAGCCTGCCCCGGATCGTGACCTGATGCTTATCAGTCAACTTCACACAACCACAATGAGTATTTGTTGGCGATGGCCACATTAACGCAATCTCTCTGTCGTCGATATGAAAGCCATCGTTAGTTCTGCCCAGATTGTCACGCGAAGCTGCCTGCTTCGCCGCCTTCGCGCCTAAAAACAAAGCCGCGGCTCAGCATCTGCGACCGCGTACGAAGCCCGCCTCCAACAATCTCAGCCAACGCTCTCGCCCATTGCCTGCAGACGACGTCGCGCGCCTTCGTTGTTCTGCTGTGCCGCTTGTCGATACCAGTGCAACGCCTGATCGCGATCCTGCGCGACGCCGTCGCCGGCGCGCAGTGCATCGCCAATCGCGAGTTGGGCTTCGACCATGCCCTGCTTCGCCGCAGCCTCGAACCATTCGGCCGCCTTCGCCGGATCGGCATCGCGCCCCTGTCCCCGGCCGAGCATCACGGCAAGGTTGTATTGCGCCGTCGTGTGCCCCTGGCGCGCCGCCGCCTCGTACCACGTGACGCCCTTGGCCAGGTCCTGCTCGACGCCCTGCCCGGTGCAATACATCACCGCAAGCTTGAACTGCGCCGCGGCATTGCCGCCGTCCGCAGCCTTGACGATCCAGCTGGCGGCGGCCTGCGGATCCTTGAGGCCGCTCTTGGGATCGGAATACAGGAGCGCCAAAGTGTGCTGGGCTTCGACGTGACCGGCGCCTGCCGCACGTTTGAACCATTGGGCTGCGGCCGGAACATCGACGGCGCCGCCGGATCTTCCCATGTGAAGCCCGCCCAGCTGAAATGCCGCGGACGGATGGCCGGCCTCGGCAGCGTCGGTCAGCAGCGCACGTGCCTGCGCAAGACGCTCCGCAGACGGTTCATCCTGGATAAGAAACATCGCATAGGCCATCTTCGCATCGGCATCGCCGCCGTCGGCCGCCTTGCTGAGCCACTCCGCCGCGCGCGCTTGATCGCGCGGCACGCCGTTGCCCGCCGAGTAGAGCCGACCGAGCTGCACGCCTGCGGCGCTAATGCCTCCCTCGGACGCGCGCTCGAACCACTTGATCGCAGTCGCGACATCGCGCGCCACGCCCCTGCCATTGAGATAGAACACCGCAATGTTGTGGGCCGCCGTGGCATGGCCGCCCTCCGCCGCACGCTCGAACCATTTCGCAGCCTGGCGGATGCTGGGCGGAACGCCGGTGCCGGTGGCATAGAAGCGTCCGGTCAAGAACTGCGCCTGCGTATCGCCGCGCTCGGCCGCCTTCTCGTACCAATACGCCGCCTCGCGCAGATCCGGCTCGGCGGCAGTCCCGAGCGCATAGAACTCGGCGAGCGCCTGGACCGCCGGCAGGTAGTCCTTCCGCGCCGCCTTGCGCAATGCGGTCTCGGCCCTGTCGAGATCCTTGACAGCCCCTTTGCCGCTCAACCGCAACAGCGCAATGTTGTAGAGCGCGATCGTATCGTCATGGGCAGCGGCGCTCTGGAACAGCCGTGCGGCCTCTTCGACATTTTCGGGAAGCCCGGTACCCTTGAGGCACATGAAAGCCAGCGCAACTTGTGCGCGAACATGGCCCTGCTCGGCGGCCTTGTGATACCAGATCGCGGCCTGTGCGAAATCGACGGGAACGCCGCGGCCCTGATAATACACATCGCCGAGCGCGAATTCGCCGGACGCCGCTTTCTGCTCGGCCGCGGCCTGATACCAGCGCAGGGCAGCAGCGTGATCCCGCGCGCACCCTTGCCCGTTGGCGTACATGTTGCCGAGAATCGATTGCGCCTCCGCCTTGCCGGCTTCCGCCGCCACCGACATCCAGAGGAATGCGGCATCGACGTCCTTGGCCACGCCGATCCCGTTCGGGAAAACCAGATCGTGGAGGTTGATCGCCTTGTCGCCGAGACGGGCCGCAGTGGATTGCCGCCACATCTCGGGCCTGTTCGGTCCGAGCGTGGCCTTGACCCCGTTGAGATAGATCAGGCCAAGCTGGAATTGCGCATCCAGATGTCCTTTCAGCGCGGCGCGTTCATACCACGCGACCGCGTCCGGAATGCTGCCGATGACGCCCTCGTTCCTCGCATAGAGCAGCCCGATCCGGTAATCCGCCTCCGGGTTGCCCGCCCCCGAGGCAAGCCGCCAAGAGCGCAAGGCTTCAAGGTATCGCCCGTTCTCGTAAGCCTCCAGTCCCCGTTCAAACTGCTTTGAGTCTGAACGGGAGGAGTCGGGACGGAACAACTCGAGCAGGGACCTCGCAGACTCCATCATGGCTCGCGCATCGCTTCCGTCATGCCGCGCAGCATGTCGCTGAGCAGATACATCGCCACCGAACGGGTGCCGACATTGACGTCACCCTGCAGCGTCATGCCGGGGATGAGGCGGAAATTCTTCGGAACATTGGTGAAGTTGGTCTGGTCGACCGAGCATCGCGCCTTGTAATAGGCGTCGACGGGCTTTCCGTCGTCGTCGGTGGTGAAGGCGCCTTCGCTGATCCAGCGTATCTTGCCCTGCGCCGTGCCGTGCTCCGCCGCGTTGAAGGCATCGACCTTCAACGTGCAGGGGTCATTCGGCCGGATAAAGCCGACGTCGCGGGACAACACCTGGATCTCCGCCTCGAGCCGCGTCTTGAGCGGCATCAGCGTGATGAAGGGATCACCCGGCTTCAGCACGGATCCGACCGAGAGCTTGGCGAGGGTGAGGACGACCGAGGGCTCGGCAGCCGTCCACCGGACCAGGTCCTGATGCTTGATGGCCTTGTCGTAGGATGCCCGGGACGTATCCAAATTGTTGCGCGTCGTGACCAGATCCTGGCTCAGCTGCGCGTTCCATTGCTCGATGAAGGCCTTGCGATCGGCCCTCAGCGAGTCGAGCTGGTGTTGCGCCTCCAGCAGCGTGTTGTGTGTGTTGTCGATCTGACGCAGTAACTCCAGGCGCGTATCCTGCGACAGATACAGGTTCAGCTTGGAGCCGCTGCCGCTTTCGGCAAGGGTCGAGCGCATGTCCTCGATCTTGCCGGCGATCTCGGCGCGTTGACCATATCGCTCGTCGTCCTTCTTCGCCTTCAGGATCGTCGCCTCGGTCTGGCTGATCTTGGAATCGTAGCTGGTCACCTGCGCGCCGTACTGGGCGATGCGCTGGTCGTAGAGCGCCTTCTGCAAGGCGTTGTACCGGGCGGCATCGGCATCCTTGGCGTCGCCATACGACAGCGGCTTTCCGGACAATTCGGCCTCGTCACGGGCAACCTGCGCCTCAAGGCTCGCGATCTGCAGCTTGTACTGGGTGACATCGGCCGCGGTGAAGGTCGAGTCGAGGGTCGCAAGCAATTGCCCCGTGTCGACCTGCTCGCCTTCCCGGACATCGATCGTCTTGATGATCGAGGGGTCCAGGGCCTGCAGCACGTTGATCTGATCGACCGGAACGATCTTGCCGCGGACGCTGGTGATCACACGATCGAGGCGCGTCAGGCACATGATCGCCACGATGGATACCAGCAGCGCCGACAGCACGAACAGGGTCGCGCGGGCCATCATCGGCTCGGGCGCCTCGCGGATGGCGTCGGTTTCGGACTGGAACTGGCGAACGGTCGCGAGCGAAGCTTGATTAGGAGACAAGGGTCGGACTCCTGAAGTTAGGCTTGTCGTTGCGGCCCGTCGGAACAAGATGCGTGTTCTGCTGGTACCAGAGCGAGCTGTAGATGTCGTTTCGCTCCAGAAGTTCCTCGTGGCGACCGATATCGTTGACCACGCCGCGATTGAGCACGAGGATCGCGTCGGCCTTCGTCAGCGACGACAGGCGATGCGAGATGATGATCAGCGTGCGGCCATGCGCGATCCGCGAAATGTTCGCATTCACGATCGTCTCGCTCTCGGCATCGAGCGCGCTGGTCGCTTCGTCCAGGATCAGGATGGGCGGATTGACGATCAGCGCGCGCGCGATCGCGAGGCGCTGGCGCTGCCCGCCGGAGAGGTTGGTGGAGCCCCTCGTAGACGTAGGTCTCGTAGCCCCGCGGCAGCTTGTCGATGAATTCCTCGGCGCCGGCCAATCGCGCCGCCCTGACGACGTCGTCGAAGGTCGCGTCCGGCTTTGCCGCAGCAATATTCTCGCGGATCGTGCCGCTGAACAGGAAGTTCTCCTGCAGCACGACGCCGACGTTGCGCCGCAGATGGTCGACATCGTATTCGCGAACATCGATACCGTCGACCTTGATCAACCCGCCATAGTCGGAGTGCAGGCGCTGCAACAGCCGCGTGATCGTGGTCTTGCCCGAGCCGCTCTTGCCCATCACGCCGAGCGTCGTGCCGAGCGGAATCTCGAAGGAGATATTGTTCAGCGCCGGCGACACCGCGCCCTTGTACTTGAACGTGACGCCGGAGAACTCGATCAGACCCTTCAGCGGAACCCGCACGCCATGGCCGGAGCGCCCCTCCTCCGGCGGCTGATTCACCAGATTGCCGACGATGGTGACCGCGGTGCGCGCCTCGTCATACTGGTTGATGAGCTGGGCCATCTTCATCAGCGGGCCGGCAACACGCTGCGACAGCATCAGAAAGGCAAACAGCGCCCCGACATAGACCGGATCGCCGCTCGATACGGCGAGGTAGACGCCGAGCGCATAGGGAGCGCTGACCGCCAACCGTTCCAGCGGACGGACCAGCGTCTGGATCGCGTTTCCAGTCATGCCTTCGGCAAGACGCGCCTTGGCGGCGCGCGCAACGAGCACATCCCACATGTGCCGCTGGCGCGTGTCGAGCGCCAGCGATTTGATGGTCCTCATGCCGTTCAGGCTCTGGATCAGAAACGCCCCCTGCGCGCCTTCGGCGGCAAGAACCGCCGAGGAGCTCCTCCGGTACACGGGCAGCATCAGGATGAGCCAGACCACGATCATTGCGGCAAAGCCCAGGACCATCAGCGTCATGATCGGGCTGAAGAAGAACATGACGGGCAGGAAGAAGATCAGCGTCGTCGAATCGAGGACCGTCCCGAACAACTGCCCGGTCAGGAAGCCGCGGATCCGGAACACTTCGCGGATGTCCCGGGAAATCAGGCCGACGGGATTCTGCTCGAAATAATCGATCGGCAGATTGAGCACCTTTTCGAACACGTAGGTCGACAATTTGACGTCGAGGCGTGCCGTCAAGCTCTGAACGAGGTATTGCCGCAGGAACGAGAACGCCGTCTCGAACAGGATGATCACCAGCATCGCAACGCACAGCACGTAGAACGTATTGTACGCCTTGTAGAAAATGACCTTGTCGGACAGCAGCCTCCAGAACATGATCGGTGCCAGCCCCATGAAGCCCAGGACCAGCGCCGCGATCGCGACGTCGCGCATGATGCGCCGTTCGCGGAACACCAGGGCGACGACAAAACCGAAGCTGAACGGCTGCGTCTCGTCCGAAATCTCATAGTCGCGCTTGGCCATGACGACGTCGCCCGACCAGATGTCCTCAAAGCGCGGTTGATCGATGACGAGCAGCGCGTCCTCGCTCGCATTCGGATCCTGCAGGACCACCCGGGAGCTGTTCTCGTCGCCTTCGAGGCGCAGCAGCACCATGTGGCTGCCGTCGCGCAGCCGAACAATGGCCGGCAGCGCCCTCTTGAGATGGCTCAGGCCCTTCCAGTCCAGCGTGACGGCCTTTGCCGTCATGCCCGAGGAATTCGCGCACTTCAAAAGCTCGGCCAGCGTGACTTCCTGATCGCCCAGGAGGTTGTCGTGGATCAGCTGGGACGGGGTCAGATGCAAACCATGCTGTCTTGCCACGATGACGAGACAAGCGAGGCCCGAAGGTGGCAGCGCCTCCACCGAAGGTGCGCCGACGAGCGAGAGGTGTTTGGTCATGGATGCCTCGAAGTTTCGACTGCGCAAGGTTCGGTCCCCAGCGAGATATAACTTATCACTGTTAGTTCGCTAACGCAGCATTTTCAGCGCGTCACCCGAAAAAGATATGTTTCACGGCAGGCCGCGAAGCCAGTTTCGAGCACGTTCTCGTGCGACTTAACCAGGGAACCTTATAACATTGTTTAACATCGACAAGTCACGAGTCGGCGGTCACCGTCTCCTGGAAGTCGAATCCGCAGGCCTCCAGCTGTGGCCTGATCCGCTCGTCCCTGGCCTCCGGCATGAGCGCCAATGCGCAGATCTCAAAATTCCCGCTCCGAACGGACACCGTCGGGAAGCCGGCGCTGAGCAACAGGTTCCCCATCCGCTCGGTCGAAAAGCCGGTCTTGTGCGCCATGTAGTGGCGCCCTTGCTCGATCGCGCCGGAATGCCCGTAGATCATGTCCAACGGCCGGATCGGACCTGCCGGCGAGACATAAGCGATCGCGCCGAGGCCGCGCGTCAACATGTGCTGAGCGACCGCCTCGAGGTCAGGAGACATGATCAGTGCGAATCCGTCCGGCTTGAGGACTTGGCGGAACTGGACGAATGTGGGGTGAACCTCATGGGCATAGAGATGCTCCATGACATGGGAACACCAGATCGCGTCGAACGAGGCCGCCGGGAACAATCGGGCAAGATCGGTAATCGACCCGACAACGTCGGGGTTCACGCCGCCGTCGACGTCTAATCGAATCTCGTCCCATTCATGCGATGTCAGGAGCGGCTGGATGCGCTTGGTAACCGTCGATCCAGCGCCGGCATTCAGCATTTTTTTCTTGGCCAATTCGAGAGCTCCGCGGGTTCGTTAAGCGGCTGAGTTCTGCAGCGATCGTTCGTCTTGACCAAAGGTGCCAGGGCCGCAGATAGCCATCGGCCACAACTCCGTTGTGTCAAGCGAGCGGCACGGCTTTACAAAAGCTACGTGGTCCGAATGTGACGGACTAACTTCTAACATCCATTGGCGGAAATGCCCGGGGCGGAACTTGTGATCGATTTGATACATCTGACGCGGATCGGTCGACAAGGTTCCAATCGGGATGTGCGCATGCGCTTCTCCTGACGCGACCCGTCGAACTCATCGCAGGTGCTCATGATCATCAACCGCAGCGTATTCGATCATTCAATCAACCATTCCTGACGGGCCATGCCGACGATCAAAGAAAAAGCGCCGCCTCAACCTCTGTTGGGGCGGCGCTTTCGCTTAGTGCGGACCTAGGATCTTACAGCTTGGTCGAGTTACCATCGTTGAAGATCAGGTATTCGATGTTGCTGATCTGGGTCACCTGACCATTGCTGAAGGTGATGTCCATAGAACCGTTCGATCCAGAGCTGATGTCGCTCACGTCGGTCGAAGCGTGATCCAGGAAGGTCAGGGAGTCCTTGTTGCCGCCACCGCCATCGATGGTGTCGCTGCTGGTGGCGTTGTTCAGGTAGAAGTAGTCCTGACCGGAGCCGCCAACCATCGAGGCCGTACCGGTGTCGGAGCCGACGAACGAGTCCTTGCCGTCGCCGCCGATCAGGGTCTGCGTGCCGGAGCCGGCAACCAGCGTATCGTTGCCGGAACCGCCATGGAGCGTGTCGTTGCCGGCACCGCCATAGAGCGAGTCGTTGCCGGCACCGCCATCGAGCGAGGTCGCGTGCGACGCATCGCTGCCCGAGTAGAGCACGTCCTTGCCGTTGCCGCCGGACTCAGCAGCAGTCTGGGCACCGCCGACAAGGAGATCGTTGCCGTTGCCGCCATGCAGCGTGTCGATACCGGAACCGCCATACAGCGAGTCGTTGCCGGCGCCGCCGTCCAGGCTGTCGTTGCCCGCACCAGCGTACAGCGCATCGTTGCCCTTGCCGCCATCCAGCGTGCTGGAATTGCCGGCGGTGCTGCCGGACGCCAGCACATCGTTGCCGTTGCCGCCGCTCAGCTGCGACGAGCTGCCGCCGTAAAGCGTGTCGTTGCCGGAGCCACCGTTCAGCGTGTCGGCACCGGAGCCGAACAGCAGATCGTTGCCCTTGCCGCCATCCAGCGTGCTGTGGCCGGAGACGTTGTCAACCAGCACGTCGTTGCCGGAGCCTGCATCGATCGAGTCGTGACCGGCACCGCCGAAGATGGTGTCGTTGCCGGTGCCGGTGAGAACCGTCGTGTCGCCGGTGTTGTTGATGAACACCTGATCGTTGCCGTGGCCGGTCGCGACCAGCACCGGGGTGCTGCCGTTCACCGTCAGCGTGACGTCCTGGTTGGTGTCCTCAATGATCGCCTTCAGGTTGGCGTCGGTGTTAACAGTGTTAACGGGGTTGGTTTCGATCAGAACATTGGCGTTCGGATCCGGGTTGGTGATCCCAGCCCCCTCCTGCACCGGAATCGTCGCGCCGTTGTCCGGGCTGGTGTATCCGATCCCCGCGTTGATCAGATAGTCAAGAATCTGTTGCTGGGTCGAATGATCGATCGTGGAGTTGATCGCCGCTTTGAGGTCGGTCTGGTCTAGATTGTAAGTCGCCATCGATGTAGCCCCTGCTTGGGATACGAGGATTCAAGCCGCTCGCCCACACTTAAGCTGTTGATTCACAACTGGTTTGTTGCGATGCAACCCAAATGTGGACCCAGGTTACGAACTTGTTAAGTCCATTGTTAAGTCCGCTAGGCCGGAGTGTCAATCAGCAATGCGCTGTTAACACCCGGTTCCCTGAGATTTATGTGAGACTTAGCACTACTTCGAATGCACTATAACATTTAGCGCAGGTCAATCGCCAATGTTAGCCGCGACGCAAAAAAGGGTAGCGATTATACGGGGTTTCACGGGGGCCCGGGATACCGCGGGAGCGTGGAATTTCACTGATGCCGTGAGCGCTTCGACGCGATTTTCCGATCTGAAAAAAATATTTCTGCATCGCATGAGACGTTTTGCAAAAAAGCGTCAAACTTCGCTGCCGGCGCCCCACCGACCAGTGTTATAACGCCGCCTGGCGGCAGTTTGCGGGCTCGATCAAGCGAGATCATGGAATCACCCGCAGAATCAGCGCCGTTCGACCGCGGGAATCAAAACCTGGCGCGATGCCGATCAGACACCCTGATGTAACAAATTAACACCAGATTTGCCGCAATATGTTAGCGACGCCGCCTTGGAACCGGCGGGACGATGCCCGATCGCGCGCAGAGCTCCGACCTGCGGCGATCATCCACCGGCGGCGCGCGCGTAGATAGCCTCGAGCAGCCGGCAGTTCTCGTCCGGCGCGTAGCGCTCGAGATAGGCGGCTCGTGCGGCCCGTCCCCATGCGGCGGTCAGTTCGGCGGCGCCGAGAACCTCACTGATCCGCTTTCGGAGCGCGGCCGCGTCGCCCGGCGGCACCAGCGCGCCGGTCTTGCCGTCGCTCACCACCTCGGCAAGTCCGCCGATCTCGGAGGCGACGACAGGCGTGCCGCGCGCGAAGGCCTCGACCACGACCATCGGAAATCCTTCGTACCATAGCGACGGTACCACCAATGCCCTCGCATTCGCCATTTCCCGCAGCACCTCATCGCGCGAGAGCCCGCCCAGGAAGGTGACATGATCGGGCGCCCGAGCCTCCAACGCAGCACGCTCCGGTCCCTCACCCACGACGCGCAAGGGCACACCGGTCCCCGCAACGGCCTCGAGCAGCACGCCGACGCCTTTCTCGCGGCTCAGCCGTCCAACATAGAGCAGCCCGCTGCGCGGCGCCGCCGGATCGGGCGCCCCCGGATCGGCCATGAAGTTCGGCTTCACGTCGATCCGGTCCGCGTCGAAGCCGGCCTGCGTGAACAGGGTTTTGGCAAACTGCGTCAGCGCAATCAGGCGCAGGCCAGGACGCGTCCAGGTGCCACGGCGCTGATGCCGCGCGATCATGTAGGCCGAGGCGATCGAGCCCGGAAGCGATCCGCGGTAGCAGCGGTGCACGACGCCCCAGAGATGTCCGCGGTCCAGACACTTGTGGCAAATGCGGCCATCGCGCAGCAGCATGCCGCCGGTGCAGATGCTGCGATAATTGTGCAGCGTCACCACCGCGGGTACGCATTTTTGCCGACAGAGATCGAATATCGCGGGCGACAGCAGCGGGAAGAAATTGTGGACGTGGACGACGTCAGGGCGAAAGCGATCGATCGCCTCAGCCACAACCCGCTTTCCCTCCGGATTATCGGCGATCGACAACGTGGTCGTGATGCGCGCGGCGAGCGAATTGATCGCCGCGTTGCTGACCGTGAGCGTTTCAACGCCGTGTCCAGCGGCGCGCAGCAGGTCGACTTCCGCTTCAAACACGACGTCCTCGCCGCCGCGTCCCTGATACCTGTTGTGAGCGACCAGGATCTTCATGATCCGGCCGGGTCTGAAAACCAGCGCAGCTCGGTCACCAGGCTTTGGCCGCCCGCGAGCGTACCGCAGCCGATCAAGGTCGTCGCCGGCACTTTGAGATCGAAGGACGGCGAATACCACCCGGCCGGCATGGCCTCGTCGCCCCGATACGCAATCCAGCTGAGGGCCGCCGGCAGATCGAGCTCGCCGCGCCCGCCCGGCCAAGCGAGCTGCGCCTTGTGCCCTTCGAGCTTGCATTCGACGTCGGGACCGAGATGCCAGCTGAGGCTCGCCGGCACCGCGAGCCCTTCATCAGCAAGCACGACATCGGTGACGACGAGCCGCGCCATCTGACGCTGCAATTGCGCCGAGCGGCGATGCACGACACCTGCTTCGTCGCGATATCCCGAATGCTCCGCGACCCAGCTCGCATCCGCATCGCGATCGTCCAGGCCGCTTGCTGCGACAAGCCGGCTCTGCGCATGCCGTGTCCAGAGAAACGGCCCGCCCGACACCGACTGGTCGCGCGCGAACAGGCACAGCGTGTTGTGCGCCAGCGTGGAGCGGAAGTAGGCCCGCCATCGCGGATCGCCATGGTAGCAATAGGTGCCGGGGTCGGCCAAGATCTCCACACCGCCGATCCTGCATTCGAGCGACAGCGCGTCCGCATGGGCGTGGGCGGCAATGCGGCCGAAGCCATGCGGGCCGTGGTCGCAACGGCACCACACCGCGCGCTCGGAATCGATCAGAAAGGTCTGTCCCGCCCCCTCAAGCAAATGCGGGCGGCGCTTGGGCCGCCCGGCGATCGCACGGGCCCCGATGCCGTCGGTGAGCAAAAAGCTACGTAGATCGGGCTTCGGCGATTTGGGCCACCATGGCAGAGCGCCGAACAAGCGCGCGCCGCTGCTGAGCAAGCCGAGCCAGCGATTGCCGTCGTGATCGTCGAGCAGCAGGCCGATGCCGTCGTCGCCATCGCCCTGCCGCGGCGGATGACCGCGATCGTCCAGCATCGCGGCAATGACGTCGCTCATGCGGCACATCGTAGTCCAGACCGCATCGCCAAGCGGATGTGCCGACGCTTCACCCTGCACTGCCGCCGCCAGCAGCAGTTCGAGAACAAAGCCATGATAGTCGGTCGCGAGCTCGCTGTTGCTGCCGCAGGCAAGCGTCTGCGCAACGGCTTCGTGTGCCAGCGTGGCGGCCGATTGCTCGCGCCATCGCGCACTGTCCTGGAAGAACGGAAACGCGCAAGCCGCCACGAACTGCCCGGCAGCCTCCGCGATGAGGTGGTTGTTGGCCGAGGAGCCACGGCTTGGGAACTGCGACAGCCAGTATTGGTGTGCATAGAGCTGCGTCAGGAACAGATCGTTGTCCTCGAACAGCGCAGCAGCGCCCGGCCAGGTCTGCAGCAGCTGGCGCACCCAGGCCCACGAGATCAGCCGGACGCCAAGCTCGATGCCGCTGATCCAGTGCGGGCCGCGCGGGAACGGATTTTCCCGCCACCAGCTCACCAGATGCTCGGCCGCGCGCCTGGCATAGCGCTCGTCGGAGGTCAGGTAGTACGCGGCCGCGAGCACCGTGAGATGGTGGTGACGCGACGGCTCCCAGATGTATTTGATGTTTCCGACCGCGGCTTCGTCGCGATAGGGAACGGCGAATGCGTGCACGCCGGCCGGCGCCCGCTTGCCGCTTCTGATATCGACGAACCAGTCGGGCCGTTCGCCGAGGGCCCCATGATCCCTGGCGAAAATCCGCCAGTGCCCGGCGAGAATCCGGTCGGCGCTCTGGATCAGCCGTTCGGCGGCCTGTTGCGGAGCGCTGGCCCGCGAAGGCAGCGGCTTCAGGCGCGGCTGCCGCGGGCCGGCAGCGAGCCTGGCGCCGGCACGCCGTGCGATGTCGGGCGGAGTGATCCGCCAGAGCAAATGCAGCACCTGGTCATTCACCCGTCCCGCAAGCTCGGACGGCTCCATGCGCTGCAGCCTGCGCAGATACCAGGCCGGATTCATCTCACGCCGTCGAGGCGCGCGCGACGCCCTGCTCTGCTGCGTCGGCCGTCAGATCGATTGGCATCCCGGCGGCCGCGCTTTCCTGGACGGCAAACGTTGCGCGCGTGGTCGCCAGCAGCGAATCGAGCGCGATCGGCATCGCAGCTCCCGATGCGACCGCTGCGATGAAGGCATCCAGCATCGGCCGCTGGCCCTTGTCGAGCCGCGCTGTCTTCGCCGTCCGCTGTCCGGCGTGCCAGACTTCGAAGGCCGAGAAATTGTCGAAGGCCGCAAAACCCGTGCTTGCCGATATCTCGAGCGCTTCCTTCGGCACCCGCGGATCGCCGCCGGTGAGATAGCTGAGGCTTGCGACCGAACCGTCGGCAAAATCGAAGGTGGCCACGAGATTGTCGACGTCCCTGCCCGCCGTGCTCGCGGAGACACGCACCGGCCCGGCGCCGAGCCACCAGCACAACACGTCGATGAAATGGCCGCCCTCGCCGACGAAGCGGCTGCCTTCGCTCTCGGCCTGCAGATACCAGGACGATTTCTCCAGCGGCCCGGCGATGACGCGATATTGCAGGGTCTGCGGTCCTGCCGGCGCGAACGCCGCGCGCATGCCCTGCAGCAGCGGCGAAAAGCGGCGGTTGAAGCCGACCATCAGCCGGTTGTTGCCGGTTTCCCGGATCACCTGCTCCAATCGATCGAGCGAGTTTGTATCGATCGCCAAGGGCTTTTCGACAAACACCGCCTTGCCCGCGCGCAGCACCTGCGTCGCGAGGTCGGCATGGGAGGCATGGCGCGTTGCGATCAGCACGGCGTCGATGTCGTCGGCGCCGAGCACCGAGGCCGCATCCGTCGAGGCACGCGCGAAGCCGAATTTGCGGACCGCCGTGGCGCCGCTGAGGCCAGTATTGGTGGCGACCTCGACAAGATCGACGCGCGGGTTGCTCGCAAGCTGCGGCAACAGCATGCTGGAGGCATAGTTGCCGGCGCCGATGACGCCGAGCCGCACCCGGCCGCTGCGCAGGGCAACCGCCGGACGATAGATCATCTGCATCGCGCGGGGAGCGGCGTACGGATAGGCGAACACCATGCCGAGACCGACCTCGCCGCGGCTCATGCGCTCGAACGCCGACGTCGCCTGCTCCAGCGGCACCGTTTCGGAAATCAGCGAGGAAAAATCGAGCCGCCCGTCGGCGAGCAGCGCGACGATCGCTTCCATATTGCGCTTCTCGGTCCAGCGCACATGACCGATCGGATAGTCGATGCCGCCCTCCTCATAGAGCGGATCGTAGCGGCCGGGGCCGTAGGAGCGCGAGAAGCGCACATCGAGCTCCTTGTCGTAGAATTCGTTCCACGGCAGGTTCAGCGTGCATTTGCCGATATCGACAATGCGCCCGCGGTCGCGCAGCAGCGCCGCCGATCGCGATGCGAGATCGGGATCGTCGCTGCCTGCGGTGATGAACACGCAATCGACGCCGTTCCCTGCGGTCAGCTGGTCGATCCGGGCGCGGAATTCGGCCGCGGCATCATCCGATGCGACGGCGCAGACCGCGGCGCCCGCAGCCTCCGCCTGGCGGCATCGCGCCTCCAGCCGGTCGAGCCCGGCGACCACGACACCGGCGCTGCGCAGCAGCCGCACCATGATCTGGCCGATCAGGCCAAGCCCGATCACGCAGGCGGTCTCGCCGAAACGGATCTCCGACTGGCGCATCGCCTGCAGGGCGATCGAGGCGATCGTGGTGAATGCGGCCTGGTCTAGCGCAGCGCTGTCCGGCAGCGGCACGCAGAGGTTCACCGGTACCCAATTATATTCGGCGTGGGTTGCATATTGATTGCCGCCGCAGCAGACGCGCTGTCCGACCGAGAAGCCGCCGACGCCCTCGCCCACTTCCACGACGGTGCCTGACAGCGAGTAGCCGAGCGGCGTGTAGGAATCGAGGCGGTTCATCACCTTCTGATAGGTCGCAGCCAACCCCTGCTGACGGACCGAGCGCATCACCTTGGCAACCTGGTCAGGTCGCGCGCGCGCCTTGCCGAGCAGCGACAGGCGGCCTTCGGTGAACTTCATCATCTCGGTGCCGGTCGACACCGCCGAGAACGCCGTGCGCACCAAAACCCCGCCGGGACGGCAGCGCGGCGCCGGCACATCGATCAGCTTGAGCTCGCCGCTCTTATAGTTTTGCGCGATCTGCTTCACAGTCGGTCAATCGCCTCAAGTTAACAGCGCTCCTTGTATCGCGCCCAACGCCCGCAATGAAGCTAAGAACATCGTCATAATTATCTTATTGCCGGAGACTTAACATTGTTATCATTCCAGCAATAGGACCGGTTTTGGCGAGATCTCGACTTCGCCGTTGGCGACAGGCCCTTCGCCGCCGTCGAGGCCCTCGTAAAGGCTAAAACGCGGGTCGGCCCGATAAACGGACCGGCCTTTGGTGGTCCAGAGGATCAAGCCGTTACGGCCATCCGGCATGCGAAGCTCGACGCGCCAGGTCGTCGGCGACGTCCTGCCTGCTGCCACGACGCTTGCACCGACCAGCCAGGACTGGATCGTGCGGTAGGCAATTCCGCTCGGCAGCAGCCCGCGCGCCGGGTCCCATAATTTTCCAAAGTCGCTGCCGCCTCCGGCAAACTCGTACCAATAGAACCGGTCGACGCCGCTGATCCATTTCAGGATGTAGGCGCGTGCCAGACACCCGTCCGGATTGTCCTCATAGGACGACCAGCCGGCCTCGGTGTCCCAGATCGGCCTCGCGGACAGGTCGTGCGCGGCAAGGATTTTCTTGAAGCGCGCAATGATTCCAATCACCGCCTCGGGCTCGCTCGTATAGCCGTGAAAGGCGAACACATCGGCATATTGTCCGCCGCCTTGCGCCATGAAGGCCTGTTGCCAGCGATATCCGTCCGGCGTGCCGTTGGACGGCGGTGTCAGCACGGTCAGGGTGGGATCGCTGGCTTTGATGATCTCGTAGGCCCGCTTCTGCAGCTGGACCATGGTCGCGATGTTGCCCGAGTAATATTTGGGATCCTCGGGCTCGTTCCAGATTTCCCAGTATTTGATGCGGCCGGCGGCGCGCGCCACGGCCGCGCGCACCCAGTCATCCCATGACGCCAGGTCGGCCGGCGGTGAGCTTGCGCCGGGCGTGAACGCCGGCGGCGCATCCTTCACCGACGCGGCCCAGCGCGGCGTATAGGCGAGATTGAGAACGATCTCGACGTGCTCGCGCTCCGCCGCGGCAAGGATGGCGTCGAAGCGCGCCCAATTGTAGATGCCGGGCGCCGGATTGATCTGCGCCCAGTAGATCGCACCCCACAGCCGAACGCCGTCGAATTTGAGCTCGGGCCAGGGCTGCGACTTTGGCGGTGACTGCCCGATCGCGTTGATCGTCATGCCGAAAAGCGTCGGAGGGATCACCGCGTTCACGCGGCTCGCAGTCAGCGCATTGTTTGACGTCGAACTATTCCACTGCAGCGGCCATTTGTAGGCCAGCGGCAGCAGCGCGCTCAAAACCAGCGCAATCAATGCCCTTTGGCCCAAATCCCTCACTCTGCCTGCCATGTCCCTGTCTCGTCGCCGTCACATCGGTGCCGGGATTGCATAGTGGAAGCCGCGCATGTTAATGCCGATGTTAGTCGGATTGTGATGTTGTTAGGTCAATGGTATAGATCATCTCAGATGTCGAGAGCTGAACCATCACCGCGGCGGATCCTGATCATCGTCGAGAACCTTCCGGTTCCTTTCGATCGCAGGGTGTGGTGCGAAGCAACGTCGCTGCGCAAGGCGGGCTATGAAGTTTCCGTGATCTGCCCGAAGGGGCGCGGCCATGACGAATCCTACGAATGCCTCGAGGGCATTCACATTTATCGCCATCCGATGCCGGTGGAAGCGCGTGGGATCGCCGCCTACCTGATCGAATATCCGGTCGCGCTGTTCTGGGAGACGCTGCTCGCGATCAAGGTGGCGTGGAAGCACGGCTTCGACGTGATCCAGGGCTGCAATCCGCCCGACCTGATCTTCCTGATCGGCCTGTTGTTCAAGCTCGGCGGCAAGCGCTTCGTGTTCGATCATCACGACGTCAATCCCGAGCTCTACGAAGCAAAATTCGGCCGCAGGGACTTCTTCTGGCAGCTGCTGCGGCTGGTCGAATATCTCACCTTCAAGACGGCGAGCATCTCGGTCGCGACCAACGAATCCTACCGCGAGATCGCGATCACGCGCGGCGGCATGCCGGCCAACCGGGTTTTCGTGGTGCGATCCGGCCCCAATCTCGACCGGGTGCGCTCGCGGCCGGCCGATCCGGCCTGGCGCCGTGGCCGGCGCTACAGCGTCGGCTATGTCGGCGTGATCGGCCAGTCGGAAGGCATCGATCTCTTGCTGCAGTCGATCGGCCACATCGTGCACGATCTCGGCCGCACCGACATCCAGTTCAACATCGCCGGCACCGGGCCGCAGTGGAATGCGGTGGTCAAGCTCTGCGAGGAGATGCAGCTCTCCGACTACGTGAACTTCACCGGCGCCATCGCGGATGAGGCGCTGTTCACGATGCTCTCTACCGCTGACGTCTGCGTCAATCCGGACCGCGTCACGCCGATGAACGACATCTCCACCATGAACAAGATCATGGAGTACATGGCGCTCGGACGGCCGATCGTTCAGTTCGACGTTCGCGAAGGCCGCCGCTCGGCGCTCGACGCCTCGCTCTATGCCGCGAAGAACGACCCGAAGGATTTCGCCAGCAAGATCATCGCGTTGATCGACGATCCGTCATTGCGGCAGACGATGGGGGCATTTGGCCGCAACCGCGTCGAGCGGGCCCTTTCGTGGACGCATGAGGAGCCGAAGCTGCTCGCGGCCTATGAGGCGTTGTTCGCCGGGAAGGTCCCCGCGCAAAGCCGCGCACCGCGCGCGCATGCCCCCGCCGAGCGGCCGACCTCGCAACCTTCCAGCGCGAACGCAGCCGCCGGGCGGGCATCGTCTTGAACGCGCAGCCGCCTCACTCAAGTCAAACGCGACGCGGCCGCGGCCACGCGCACGTCCTGGATTGTTGAAGGTCGAAGCATGAACGTCAGCATTTTCGGCCTCGGCTATGTCGGAACCGTTTGCGCCGCCTGCTTCACCGAGCTCGGCCACCAGATCATCGGCGTCGACAAGAGCGTTGCGAAGGTCGACCTGATCCGCGGAGGCAGATCGCCGGTCGTCGAGCCGGGCATCTCGGACAAGGTGGCGCGCGCGGTGGCAACCGGTCAGCTGACCGCGACCACCGACGCCACCGAAGCGATCGTCAACAGCGACATATCGATGGTCTGCGTCGGCACGCCCTCGTCCGGCAACGGCAACCTCGACCTGACCGCGATCCGACAGGTCGCGATCGAGATCGGCCGCGGACTGCGCGCCAAGAACGCGCCGCATACCGTGACGATCCGCTCCACCGTGCTGCCTGGCACCACCCGCGGCACCGTCGGCCCCCTGATCGAGGAAGCCTCCGGCAACAGGATCGGACGCGATTTCGACCTCGCCTTCAATCCCGAGTTCCTGCGCGAGGGCAGCGCCATTGCGGATTTCAACGCGCCGTCCAAGACCGTAGTCGGCGCTTTCAACCAGGAAACCGCCGACCGCGTCATGGCGCTCTACAAGGATCTGCCCGGCGCCAAGATCACGCCGCCGGTCGAGACCGCGGAACTGGTAAAATATGTCGACAACAGTTGGCATGCGCTCAAGGTCAGCTTTGCCAACGAGATCGGCACGATCGCGAAGACGCTCGGCATCGACGGGCGCGACGTCATGAACATCTTCATGCAGGACACGAGGCTCAACATCTCGCCGGCCTATTTGCGGCCGGGCTTTGCCTTCGGCGGCTCGTGCCTGCCCAAGGACGTCAAGGCGCTGAAACACCTTGCGCACAGCCGCGGGCTGTCGACGCCGGTGCTCGAGAGCATCCTGCCGAGCAATGACATGATCATGTCGCGCGGCGCCGACTGGATCCTGTCGCATGAGGGCCGCCGCATCGCGTTCCTCGGCATCAGCTTCAAGGCCGGCACCGACGATGTCCGCGACAGTCCCTTCGTGAGGCTGGTGAAGAGCCTGCGCGGCGAGCGGCGCGACATCCGGATCTACGACCCCAATGTGCAGCTGTCGCAACTGATCGGCGCCAACCGGGATTTCCTGATGCGCAATCCGGAGCTGGTCGGCCTGTTGAACGACGACGTGACGGCAACCATCGAATGGGCCGACATTATCGTGCTGACGACGGCCGATCCGCGCTTCGTTGCGGCGCTGACGGCGACCCGCCCCGACCAGGTCGTGCTCGAACTGTCGGAGATCGGATTGCCCGAGCAGGTGCGCGCCAAAGTGAGCGGTTTTCACTGGTAGGGAATATCATGGCCACCATGGGCCAGACCCGCGAGCGACCCGAAATCCGCTTTCACGACGAGATTTCGTCGGGGTGGGAGATGCTGCATCAGAGCCGCACCTTCCAGGCACGGACGGCCGCGATGTTCGGCCTGCTCGGGAACGCGGACCTCAACGGACAGCGCTGGCTCGACGCCGGTTGCGGCACCGGAACGCTGTCCCGCCTGCTCGCCGCACGCGGCTGCGACGTCACCGGCGTCGACGCATCATCGGAGATGATTGCGGCGGCTCGCGGCCACAGCGCGGACGGCACGCTCGCCGGGCGGCTCACATTCCAGCAGATCCCGACCATCGCAAGCCTGCCGTTTCCCGATCGATCCTTCGACGGCGCGCTGTGCGCGAGCGTGCTGGAATATGTTCCCGACGTGGCGCAGTGCCTCGCCGAGATGCATCGCGTGCTCATGCCCGGGGGGCGGTTGCTGCTCTCGATCCCCAACCGCGGATCGCTGCTGCGACGGAGCTACAAGCTCGCGCATGCGGCCTCTTCACGCGTGTCGGCGCGGCCGCTGTTTCGCTATCTCGCATTCTCCAGATTCGACACCTCGCCGGCGGCCATGCAGGGTCTGCTCCGACAACATGGCCTCACGATGCTGGGGAGCAGCTTTGCCGGCTCCCCGCTGCCGCCGGCACTCGATCGCCAGCCCGCAGTGGGCACGCTGATCAACATCCTGGCCCGGCGCGACGACTGACGTGCAGGCGGATAGCTGTCTCACGCCTTGATCGCCATCAGCGATTTGGTCATGCCGAGATAGCGTTCGCGATAGATCTTCGCGTCCGGAAACGTTTCGGTCATCTCGCGCCAGTCGAACAGATGCCAGTCGGGCGCGGTGCGCTTGAACCAGAAGCGATTGAACCGCTCGATCAGCGCGATCTGCAGCCGCCTCGGCAGCAGGACGATGATGCCCGGCAGCCAGGTATGGCTTTCGATCGGAAAGTACCGGTACGGCGTCTGCACGTAGAAGGACTTTGCGACCCGCGAGATCTCGCCCGCAAAACGGTTCTGATGCTCGCGCGCGATGCTCTGAAACGCCGCTCCGTCCTCGATCGTGACGACATCCTGCTTCGGCCCGGTGACATGCTCGATCACCGACGAGCAGAAGCAGAAGTCGAACGCCTGATCGTCGAACGGCAAGCGCTCGGTCTCCCGCAGCAGGACCGTCTTGAAGCCGAAGCGCTCGCGCGCGGCCTTGAGATCGTCGGTCGAGATGTCGCAGACCGTGATGTCGGTATGGCGCGGCAGGATCGCGCGAATATGCCGGCCGGTGCCGCCGCCAAGATCGAGGATTTTCGCATCGAGCGGCAGGTTCACGGTGCGGACGAGGAATTCGCCGCGCCGCTGGCGCGCTGCATTGGAAAATCGGGCTTGAATCGCACCCAGCAAGGTCAGTCTCCTGCTACCGGTCGGTTCGCTCTAGCACGGCATGCGCGATCCCTCACGCTACGATGCATCGATTTTCCTGTCGCGCTCACTTGATGGCCTCGAAGAAGATCGACTCGTCCGGCCGGTTGTCGAGCCGGTCGATGTCGGGACAGACGCCCTCGCGATAGGCACGGGTGTGGGTTTGCGAACAGCCGGCGTCGCGGAACAGCGCGGCGAGCGAGGCGCGGGTAAAGCCCCAGTGATGCGCGAAGGCGGCCTCCTTGCGGCGATCGATCTCGAATACGCCCTTGAGGAAAGCCTGCGGCGCCGCCGGATCGTAGAGCGCGACGATCCGCTCCATGTCGGGGACGACGATGCGACATACCCCGCCAGGCGCCAGCACCCGCGCGATCTCGCGCGCCAGCCGCTCGATCTCGTCGGGAAACAGGTGCTCGAAGACGTGCGCGCTGAACACCGCCGAGAGGCTGCCGTCCGTGAACGGCAGCGGCCTGGTCAGGTTCATGTGGCGGAGCCCGGCAAACTTGCCCTGGCGATGCTCGGCATAGCGGGCATCGCTGAGGAGGCCAGCGAGATGCAGCGATTTCGCCGCGAACGGAATCCGCGCGATCCACAGGTGCATCGTGATGTCGGTATTGATCCAGCCCGCGATGCCGCAATTGAAGGCGCCGATATGCAGCTTTTCGAGCGAGCCGCCGCGCGCGTCGCCGGTCATGTCCGCTCCCGCGCCGAATTGGTCAACACAACCGTGATCACCGACGCCGCGCTGGAGGCCACCATCGCCGCGATCGCGCCCATCACCTGCCAGGCCTCGGCCGCGAATGGCAGGACGCAGCACAACGCGACGAGGCCGGCAATCCGGCTCAGCATGAATCGCTGCGGCTTGCCGGTCGCAAACAGCGGCAGCGCGAGGCCGAGCCACACCGCGTCGAGCGCCATCGCAGCTCCCATCAAGGTGAGGCTGCCGGTGCCGATCTCATAGCTCTGTCCGTGGATGACAAGCGCGAGAATGCGCTGCCCGAGCAGCACGACCACCGCGCCATAGGCGGCGGCGATCGACCCGAGCAGCAGGGCATTTTCGCGCGCGGCAGCGGCGACAGCGCTGCGCCGGCCGACGCGCAGTTCGGCCGCGATTTCCGGCAGGCGAACCGAGAACATCGTCGCGCAGAACTGGCTGAGCGGTGCGAACACCAACAGCAGGATCCGCAGCGACGCGCTCGCGTCCAGCCCGATCAGGAAGCCGCACACCGGGATCAGCCCGATGCTGCCGATCCAGTAGGTGAGCGAGGTCGCGACGAACCAGCGCCCGTTCCGAAACAGCCGCCGCAGCGAGCCGCGGAAGATTCTGGCTTGCGGCCAGGCCAGCTCGCTGGTGTGGGCCAGCAGCAGGCTGCCGGCGAGCGCGGCCGAGATCGCGATGCACGCCATCGCCGCGGCGGCGCCGGTGAGCTTGAGGGCGATCACCAGCCCGGCCGAGACGACCAGCGCCACGCAATAGGTCAGCGAGGACACCAGCGCGCGCGGCAGTCTACCGTCGAGATAGCAGATCCGACGGAACATGCTCTGCAGCCGAACCGCCGGGATCGCAAGCCCGGTTGCGATCACGAGCCCGCCGGCGTCCCCTCCGACGGCGACGACCATAAGGCCCGCACTCACCAGCAGCAGGCCGAGCGCACCCGCGACGAGCAGCGACGACAGATAGAGGCCGAGCCGCAGTTGCGGCCATAGGGATTTCGGGATCCGGTGCGCAGTCGCCGGCAAGCCGTCGTCGAACAGACCGCGCAGAAACACCGCCTCGATCAGGATCGAGAGCGACCAGGCGACGCTGAACCTGCCGAAGGAATTGATATCGAGCACATTGGCGAGCACGATCGTCAGCACGAAGGCGGAGCCGCTCAGCAGCGCCTGATCGATCAGGCCGAGCGCGACATTGCCCCCGGCGCGCCGCAGCCGGCGGAGCAATCCGCTCACGGCACCGGCGACCCGGGTCTGAGCCGCCACCCGGTCCAGCCTGTCGGTCAACGCACTCACGCCTCACTCACCCGCAATCTGTTGAAAGTCCGCCGCGGCGCCATTTGCAGCCTGGCCTCCGGGCCGAAATAGCACCAGAACACCAGCACGCAGCCGAAATAGTTGTGCAGCAGCTGGCTGGAGTCATTGGCCGACGCGATCACGACGAACAGCAGCATCGCGAATGGTGCCAGCCAGTACATCCCTGTCCGCTCGAACGCAAAGACGATCGTGTTCCACAACGCGCGCGCCAGCAGCAGCATATAGAGCGCGCCGCCGAGCAGGCCGAACTGGAGAAAGGCGTCGAGATAGGAGTTCTCGAACGAGCCGAACTCGGTGTTCCACGGAGCCATGCTCGTCAGCTCGTTCACCGGCGAGTTCGGCAGTTCGTTGAAGAATCCCGAAAACCCGTAGCCGAGCCAGGGGTGCTGCCAGAAGAAGTGCGGCCAGACCGACCAGAGGAACGAGCGGCCGGTCAGGTTTCCGCTGCGGCCGACCAGCCCATACAACTCGTCGCTCGGCAGGGCGAACACGACGAGCGCAACAAGAGCAAGGCCAAGCCAGTAGATCGAGGCAGCCCCCCTGTGCCCGAGCACCACGAGCACGAGCCCGAAGGTCACGGCAAGCGCCGTCAACATGCTGATCAGCGGACCTGCGGCGCCGGCCGCGGCAAGCGCAAAAAGATGACATCCCATCAGCAGCAGCGTCCAGCCGAACTGGCGCCGCGGTCCTTCCAGCATGCGCACGAAGCAGATCAGCACCATGAGACCGAAGAAAGCGCCCGCGAGGTTCTTGTGGCCGAACACACCGGCATAGGCCTGGGTTCCGAGCACCGTCGGCCGGTGCAGCGGGTCGTAATCCCATTGCGAGCCGATCACCGGAAACAGCAGGACGTGAACGATCAGCACCACGATCCCGATCCGGAACAGCGTATCGACGAGACGATCGACCGGGCAGCTGATCACGACCCATGCCGAGAACATCGTGGTCAGGACATACATCGCGAACTTGATCGACGAGCCGGCGGGGTCGGCGCTCAGCGCCAGTGATACCAGAGCGAAGGCGATGAACGTCAGATAGAGATGCGACTGCAGCATCAGCAGGCCGAAGCGATTCCGATCGATCGCAATGTGCAGCATCAGGAGGATGTAGAGCAGCAGCCATGCGCCGCGGAACAGCGTGGATTCCCCGGCCCTTTCCGCGAACGAGATGCCCTCGATGAAATTGAACAGGAAATAGATGCAGCCGAGCACCATCACCAGATAGGCGTGCAGAAAGACATCGGTTCGCAGCCACCATCTGCCGATCATTGCACGGCCTCCTGCCGGGCCGGCGCCCTCAAGAGATGATCGACCGCGGCCGTGAAGCGCGCCGCGGCGTCGGCAAGCGCGTCGCGTCGCACGCTCTGCCGGGCCTGTCGCGACATCGCCTCCCAGCGCGCGGGATGTTCGAGCAAGCCGCGCGCCGCCTCCACCCAAATCTGTTCATCGAGCGCGCAAACATAGCCGTTATCCTGGTCACGGACCAACTCGCCGCCTGCCCCGACATGGGGCGACACCAGGCAGGGAACACCGCACTGCAGGGCCTCGTTGCACACCAGGCCCCACGGTTCCAGCAATGAGGGCAGCAGCAGCAACCGCGACTGCAGAAAAGCGTCCGATATCGCCTGCCACGGCAGGTAGCTGTCATGGCAGACGTCGATGCCGGCACCGCCGAGCCGCGCCAGCATGCGCCGTTCGGCGGCGCCGGACCCGACCACACGCACCTTCAGCCCGGGCACGATCCCACCAAGCGCGATCGCGACGTTCTCGAAGAAGATGGCGTTCTTGGCGTCGTCATTGAGGCGGGCGCACCAGAGCAGATGAAATGGACGGTCGTCGAATGCCGGCACGACCGCCGGCGGATCCCATGCCGGCACCAACGGCACCACGAACAGATCGTCGGCGCGCACGCCCTCGCCGCGGAAATACGCCCTGCCCTTGTCGCTGCAACACACCACCGCGCCGCACTGGCGCAGCAGCCAGGGCCGCGCCAGACGGTGATAGGCGGTGTTGGGCATCGTCTCGCGCCAGCCGTCGATCGTCAGCGCGAGCGCCTTGCCGTTGGCGCGCGCCCATGCCGCGCCCGCCAGCATCGAGGGGTAGAGACCGTTGACGAACAGCAGGTCGGGCGCGAGCGCATTCAAGGCGCGCCCGATCCCGATATTGACATGGGTGTGACGCGACCGCGACAGCGGGATCGATACACCCGGCACCGTGCGCGTGACGTAGCGCGGCGTGAACGAGCCGGCCCAGGAGCGATCGGCCTCCTGCGGTGTACAGGACAGCACGGCAAGATCCAGCCCGCGGCTGGCCAGCTCGTTGTAGAGACGGTTGGTGTACGGTGTGATCATGTTGTTGAAGACGACCACGCGCGGCGCCATGGCTTACCGGTCCCGCGGCAGCGCCGGCGCCTCGTCACGCCGGCAGAGCGCCCCGCAATGATAGGTCGCAAGCCGGGTCGCGAACGCCGGGCCGACCGACAACAGCGACTTCCGCACAATGCTTTTGGCAAGCCCCCTCACCCGCGACGAATGGAACGCGTGAACCGGCAGGCTGTGGTCATAGGTGCCGAAGCCCGTGACATGGAGCCCCGTCGTCTCCAGCACCAGGCGGAACGTGTCGGGCGTGTAGAAATTGATATGGCCGATGTCGAGCGTCGATTGCAACGCCCGGCGATTGGTCCGCACATGCAGCTCGCACGGCACCTCGACATAGACGAAGGTCCGCGCGACCCGGGCGAGCTCGTGCAGGAATGCGCGCGGTTCGGGCACGTGCTCCAGGACGTGGCTGGCATAGACGAGGTCGAACGATCCGTCGGCGAACGGGATCGTCGCGCCGTCATAGCTGGACCAGCGAAACGGGGCTGAAGCGGCGCCGTCGATCTCCAGGTTGGTCGCGGGATCGATCACGTCGATGCCGGTGAAGTCACGGCCGATGCCGATCGCCGACAGCCGCGCCAGCACGGCGCCGGTGCCGCAGCCGACCTCGAGCACATTGCCGACCTTCGCGACGGCTGCGCCGAGCAAGCCGGCGATATGATCGGCCTTGTCGACCGCGCAGACGCGGCGCCAGTCGCGTTCCTGCGCCGAATAGAGGCCCTTGTAGTGCGCGTTGTGCTGTCCGACGCTGAATTCCATCGTCATGGCCTAGCACTCGCCTCCGGCGGCATTCGGGCAGGCTCGTCGAGGCGGTCGTTCGATTTGTGCTGCCAAATGCGCCGTTCCGCCGGCGAGCGGCGATCGAGATCGTATCCAATGTCGGCCATGGTGCGGGTCAGGATGTCGACGTTCCGTTGCGGGACAGCTGCGAGGCCGGCCAGCAGCTTGTCACGGTGCGCCCAGCCCGGTCCCTTCAGGAGATCGATTGCCTCGGTGTACAGTTCGGTCTTCACGAGACGCGCGAACTCGGCGACCACGTCGGACGAAAGGTCAGGCGGCAGCGCGTCGAACATTGCGAGCGCCATCGCGCTGCGCTTGACCACGATCCAGCCCTCATTGGGTCCGAGCCGGTACGACATCCGCAGCAGGTCGAAATTGGCGTCGCTCAAGCCCTGCCGTATATTGCGAAGCCAGAACAGCACGAGCCAAAGATAGGGATCGGCCGGCGCGCAGCCGAGCGATTTGCGGAGCGCTTCGTCAAGCTCGCCCATCCGGGCGTCGACCTGCGCGCCGGATGCAAGCGCGTTCTCGGCGAGCCGCAGCCGGATCACCGCCACGCTGCGATCGATGGCCGGCATGCAATCCTTCTCTGCCCCGGCGCGCGACAGCAGCAGACCGAGGTCGTCGAGCTCGGCGTCGCTGACCGGTACGTTGCGAAGGATCAGGTCCTTTGCGCCGTCGAGCCGGGTCTGGTCGACAAAGGCCGGCAAGGTGGTCGTGCCCCAGGCGACGGACGAGCACGCGACCGCGACCAGCACGCCGCGCGCAAGCCAGGCGGCTGCGCGCCCGGGCATCCCGCCGTGCGTCTCACTCGGTGTAGCCATATCGCCCATAGTGCGAGTTGTAATAATAGTTCTTGCCGCCATAGCCACTATAGCGGCTCATCGCGGCGATATCGGCCTTGTTGAGCACGACGCCGAGCAGGTTCTCGTTGACCGCTCGCGCACTGCGCAACGCGCGCTCGACCACCTGCACCTGGGTCTTGCCCCATTCCACGATGAAGACGAAGGAATCGACGAAGTGGGCGGTGATGCGGACATCGACCACCGGCGTGAGCGGCGGGAAATCGACGATCACATAGTCATAATGGCTGCGGGCCCCGTCGATGAAATCTCTCATCTGGTCGGAGGCCAGCACGTCGTGCGAATGGGCGATGCGCGATCGCGTGGCGCCAGGCAGGAAGGCGAGGCCCGTCTCGGGATCGCGCCATAGCGTGTCCTGCAATGTCGCATTGTTCGACAGCACGTCGAGGATGCCGCGCTCGGCAGTCGCGGCGACCTTGCGGCTGAGCGAGGGATTGCGCAGATCGCAATCGATCAGGAGCACGCGGGCCCCGCTCTGGGCAACCAGTTGCGCAAATACGAAGGCCAGCGTCGACTTGCCCTCGTTGGGCAGCGCCGAGGTCAGGCCGAGGATCTTTGACGGCTTGGTGACGTTGAGGTCGGCATTGACCTTGATCGAGCGGATCGCTTCCGAGAACCGTGAGAATGGCGAATCGATCGCCGCCCACAGCACCGGCTCGTCGCCGCGCCGGATCGTGCGCGGACCGATCGGCAGATTGGGACGACCGGCGACCGGCGCCTTGATCTGGCCCGGCGAGACGCGGGGAACGATGGCGACGCAGTCGGCCTCGAGGATCGTCTCGACCATTTCAGCGGTGCGGAACACCCGGTCATAGAGGTCGCGCAACACGCCGAGCCCGAGCCCGGCGATCAGGCCGCCGAGCGCCGAGAGCGCGAGCACGACCAAGGTTTGCGGATGGCTCTTGCTGAGCGGACGCGAGGCACGGGTGATCACCCGCGCCTCGCTGACCGGGAACGACTGCTGCTGCACGTTTTCCATGTAGCGCTGCAGGAAATTGTCGTAGAGCGAGCGATAGGTCTGCGCCGAGCTCTCGAGCTCGCGCAGCGTGACCTGCGCCTGGTTGGTCGACTGCGACTGCGACACCGAGTCATTCACGGCGCGCTCGATCTCGTTTTGGCGCTGCAGGGCGATCGCATAGTCGCTCTTGTAGCTTTCGGCGAGCCGCTTCAGCTCGTCCACAATCGACGACTGGATCTCGCGCATCTGGTTGCGCAGGTTGACGGCGGCCAAGTGATTGTAGCCGTAGCGCGACGACCAGTCGGCCTCGCGGTTGGCCAGCTCGAGATATTGCGAGCGCAGCTTGGTGATGACCTGATTGTTCAGGGTATCGGCCACCGTCGCATCGGGGACGCCCCCCTTCACCACCGCCTCGATGCGGTCGAGCTTGGCCTTGGCGTCGGTGACCTGCGACTTCACGTGGAGCAGCTGGGTGTTGAGCTCGCCGAGCTGCTGCTCGTTGAGCAGCTTGCCGCTGGAGGTGACGATGTTGTTGGTCTTCTTGTAGTCGAGCACCGCGCGCTCGGCGTTGGATGCCTGCGTGCGCAGCTCCTGGATGCGGTCCTGCAGCCAGACGCTGGCGCGACGCGTCGCCTGATACTTGGAATCGAGCTGGTCGACGATGTAGGCGTCGGCGACGGCGTTGGCGATCTGCGCCGCGCGCTCGGGATCGAGCGAGCGGAAGCTGACCTCGATCACATAGGTCATGCCGCGGCGGCGGACATCGAGCTGCTTCTGGAACGTGCGGACCGCGCGCCGGGTCCGGTCGAACTCGGTGGGCGGCGCACCGCCGGCGAGCAGGCCGGACACGAAATCGAGCACGGCTCCTACCGCGCCGGCCCGCGAGCCGACGAATTCCGGATCCTCGTTGAGCTTGAGGTCGCGGATCACCGCGAGCGCCACATTCTCCGACTTCAGGATTTCGACCTGGCTCTCGACCGCGGCGGAATCGACCGGGGCCTCGCTCACCGGCGATTGCTGCTGGAAGGCCTGGAATTTGCGCGTGTCGATGATCATCGTGGCAAGCGCCGTATAGCTCGGCGCCGCCGTCATCAGATAGCAGATGCCGCCGAACAGGCAGAGCCCGGCGGTCCCGAGGATGACCCAGTATTGCCGGAGCAGATAGGTGACGAAGGCGTCGAAGGTTTCCGCCAGCGACGGCAGTTCGGCCGGACGATTTCTCAGATCGACAGACGGCGAAATCTGGTTGCGCTGAAGCATTTCGTCCTATCGCCGCGCCGGCAGGATGGATCCTGCCCTCGCGCCCTCCAATGATCCTGGGAAGCGTCCCGCCGCCGACACCGAAGCGCGTTGCTGCAGAAAGTTCTCCATTGGCGATCGGACGTCCGCTCAGGGGGTGACTGTCGAAATGAGGGTGGTGCCGGTGCCCGTGGCCGTACCGGTCGTCGTGCTGCCAGAACTGCTGACCGACGAGGTGAAGCTGAAGATGCCGGTGTTCACGCTGTTGCCGTCGATGGCCTCGAGCGTGCCGCCGCCGGCGCCGCTGGCGACCAGCGCGCTGGTCTGGCCGCCGGATGCACCGGCGCTGCCCGCGCCGCCGGCGCCGGTTGCGGCGGTGCCGCTGTCACCCGACGCAGCGGCAAACGCCATCACGGTGTCGAGATCCTTGGTGTCGGCAATCGCCTGCTGGATGCGCGTCGCGTAGGGCTGGTTGCTGCGGACCACGATGCGCGCGGCCTGGGCGAGGCCGGCGGCGATCGCCGTCTTCTGGTCCTTGCTTGCCTTGGCGAGCAGCGCAATCAACGGATCGAGCGATGTCGGATCGTTGAGGGCGAAGTCGCGCGCCCGCGAGGTCAATTCTACGCCCGCATTCGGATATTGGGTCAGCAGTTGCTCCGGGCTGGCCTTGAAATTGGCGACCGCCTGGGACAGTTGGATCAGCCCGCCAGGAGTTTCCGCCAGCGCCGCGCCACCGGGCATCGCGAGCGCCAACATCACCACCAACATCGTCAGGCGCGGAGCGGAAAAGCCGCCGGATCGCTCAAATGTGAACACAGCTATCTCCCTAACGAATACTAACAGTTCGTTAGCACAGTCACAGTTATCGCGCCAATTAAATAGCCTCGCCGGCCGCGGCCGGGCGTTGGCGCGCGAAATCAGCGTTAACCCGGCCGCCCGACCGTAACACGGGCGTCACGGTCGGAGCCGCCACCGCCGCCGCCCCTGCCGGAGCGGAAGGATTGCGACAGGCCTGCCCCGAGCAAGGCCGCGATTACAACGGCATAGCCAGTGATCTGGAGCGAGAAATCGATCATCGAATGGAGAGCGCCGGCGGCCGACGCGCAGAGCGCCGCGAGCGGCACGATCACGTCGCGGCGACGTGTCCGCACGCCATGCGCGAGCACGCCGAACGCTGCGAGCAGCGCGATCATGGCGGCGCCGGCCATTAACATTCCGCCGTCGGACGCCAGTTCGAGCCAGCTGTTGTGCGCCCGGTTCCAGGTCCCGCGCAGCGAGGTGTCGTCGGTGCGATAGGCCGGATAGACCCATTCGAAGGTCCCGAAACCGTCGCCGAGCCACGGGTGATCCCAGATCATCCGCAACGTTGCGCGATAGGTCGAGAACCGTCCCTCGTCCGACAGGCCCATCGTGCTGAAGCGCGCGCCGACACCGCCGCCGAGAAGCTGCATCAGTGCCAGCGCGACCAGGCTGCCGACGCCGAGCGCCACGATCATGCCGTAGCGGTGCGGCACGCGGTTGCGAAAGAAGATCGCGGCAGCTGCGACCGCAGCGAGCAGCGAGATCCCGACGCCGCCGCGCGAGCCGGTCAGAAACATCGCCAGCAGGCAAGTGAGCCAGCCGAACGCATGGCCGGCGAGCCGGCGCCGCGCCGGCATATCGAGGCGCGCGATCAGCCGTGACAGGCCGGCACGGCGCGGCGGCCAATGCCGCTCGATCAGTTCGCAGCCGAACAACAGCCAGATCAGCGCGCAGCAACCGTAATAGATGCCGGCCGTGTTGCGATTGACGAAGGGAGATGTCAGCCACGCCAGGTGCGCCTGCTTCTCGTGCAGCAGGTAGATCCGGGTGGGATCGATCGCGAAAGTGATGATGCCGCAGATCGCATAGACCAGGCCCGCCGCGGCCACCGCCCGCAACAACCCGCGCGCCAGTCTACGGTTGGCACCGAGCACGACTCCGATGGCGAAGCTCAGCAGGCAAACGATCCCGACGCCGATCGAATAGAACGGCTGACCGCGCGCGATCGACACGGCCGGCGGCAGCTCGGCAGGCAGCAATTTGCCGGCCTGCGCCCACAACGCGTTCGGCGCCACACCCGACCAGGGCCGGACGGCCGACTGTTCGTGCAGCACCAGCATGGCAAGCGCCGTCAACAGCACGGTCACGGCGAGGATCGCGAGCTGACTGCCGCGCAGGCGCATCGGCAACACCCCGAGCAGTGCAATCCCGAGCAGGATCGACCAGATCGCGGGCGCAACCGTACCGACCGAGCCGAGCGGCAGCGGCGCCAAAGCGACGACGGCGCAGAACAGCCACGATGACCAGCGCACCGGCCACGGCAATGCCGTCGCCTCGCTTGAGCCGGAAGCTGATCGCAAACGTGTCATGAAGCCGGCCGTGCCGGCTCACGCCCCAGTATCAGGGCGCAAGCTTGATCGAATTACGAAGTAAGGTTGCGTTGTAGGCGGCCACGATCGGATCGTTCACCGTTGCGGTCACGAGGCGGATCTGCTGCATCACCTTGGCGTCCTCGACGGATGCCGCGTTCGACGCATAGAGCACGTCCTTGTTGCGCAACTGGAAACGCGTAGCCAGGAAATAACCGGCCGGATCGCGGAAATTGATGTTGTAGACGACCGGGATGATCGGCCCTGAATATTTGCTGACGTCGACGCCAAGCTTGGCGGCCACTTCCGGCAATTCGCCGCGATAGACGAACACCGAGGCCGGATCGGCCGAGGAGTCGTTCAGGCCGCCCGCCTTGGCGACGGCTTCGGCGAGCGAGATGCGCCAGGCCTCAAAATTGAACTGGCCCTGCGCGCCCGAGGCGCCGAAGGCGACGAAGGTCTGCGGCTCGCGGTAGACATAAATGGTGTCACCGGGATGAGCGTAGATGTTGCTCTTGGGCTCGTAGACCAGCTGGCCGAACGGCACCGTGGTGCGCTTGCCGTCGCGCTCGAGCATGACCCATGTGTCAAAACCCTGCCCTTTCGGGCCGCCGGCGCGCGTGATGGCGTCGAGCACGTGCTCACCCGCGGCGTTGGCGGGGAAGCGGTTCGGCGAATTGACCTCGCCGAGCACGGAGATCAGCGAGGTGCGCTGCTCGATCAGGGCGACCACGGCCTGCGGCTCGATCGCGCGGTTCTTCAGCGCATCGACGATCGAGCGCTGCACTTCGGTCGGCGTGCGGTTCTTGGCGCGGATCGCGCCGGCATAGGGCACCGAGATGTTGCCGTCGGTATCGACGTTCTGGTTCGGCAACGTGATGTAGTTGCCGGGACGCACGCCGGCCTCGACCGGAATGAACAGACCGCCGGCGGCGGCCTCGAAGATCGTGACGCTGACGACGTCGCCGATGCCGAAGCGGATGTCCTTCGGCGGCGGGCCCTGGATGCCGCCGGCGAGCTGCGGCGCGAATGATGCCAGCACATTCTCGATCTGCGGTGTGATCCTGACCATCGCATAGGGCAGGCTTTCAGGATCGCGCTGCCCGGCCACGACATCGGAGCTCGTCGGACCGTTGGTCGGCATGTAATGGCAACCGCTGACACAACAGGCGGCCGCAAGCAATAACATTACCCGAATGAAATTCGCACGCGACATTTAAATACTCCGGCCGTGCCGTAACACGCCGACTATCACAATCACAAGGTTACGCGATATATTGCGATGCAATTGATAAATAATGTTAACGAGGTGAGGCAATTCGGCGACACCGGCGCACCGCGGTGAGACAATGCCCCGCGCGCCGTCACTCCGGCTTTGCTTTCGTCCAATCTCCCCGTTATCTGTGAATGAGATGGTTTGAGTTAACCAATTGAGGGTTCGATGGCCCGCAGGAAGCTACCCGCGATCGCGTTGGGAATGGTCGCCTTGCCGCTGATAGACGCCCTCGGCGGCTCCGCCGTTTCTGCCGCAGAACTAAGCGTTTCCCCAGCGCCGCGCACCGTGCAACGGGTCAGCGGCAATTGTCAGCGGCTGCAATATTGTCGTGGCGACGTCTGCCAGTGGAAGCGGGTCTGCTGGCACGGCTGTCCCGATCGCTACTCTTGCGCGCCGCTCTACGGCGCCTATGGACCGTATGGCGGCCGCGATTATTGGGCTGCCTATAGTTACGGCGATCTGCGCCCGTTCTGAATGTTAATCGACTAACAAAACCACAGGCCATTCGAGCGCCGGCCGGCACCGCGCCGGCGGCTCTGCGACGTGCGGGTTAACCCCGGCTTAGGCCCGGCCCGATATCTTGGGGGCGCAGGGTTTGGTTATGTTATTTGTTTTCCTTGGCAATTTGATCGGCGGCACCGTTCTCGGGCTACGCCAGCACTGTCTGGTGCTGGCGCCGGTGGCGCTCGCGGAACTCGCGCTTCTGGCCGCCATCGGAGTCGCGCGCCTGTCGTGGTCGGAAACCGCGCTGCTCATGATCGCTGCGATCGTAGCGCTGCAAGTCGGATATCTGGCAAGCACCTTCGCGCCGCTGTTCTGGTCTCGCACCTCGACGCCACGTCTCGCCCTGCGCCGTTCGCAATAGCAGGGCATAACACTGCCCCCTTTTGGCGTGCCCGATTTCCGTTGACGTCGCGGCAGGCCCGGGGCATCCCGCTGCCTTGCGTCTCATCCTCTGCAGGACCTCCCCCTCTCGTGTGGAACGTCACGGCCTTCATCTGCATCTTGATCGGGACGTCGCTTCCGCTCGGTCTCATCGACGCATCGCTCGCGAAGGGTCTCGTCGGCGCGGCGACGTCGCTCGGGCTGCTCGCAAGCCTCGTGGCGATCCGTCCAGGCGAGCTGTCGTTCCTGAAGTCGGTCGTCGGCCCCGCTGTTGCGGCGGCGCTTCTGCCGGTGCTCTGGATCGTCCTGCAGATGCTTCCCCTGGCGGCCCTGGCGCATCCGGTGTGGAAGTTCACCGGCGAAACGCTGGGAGCACAGCTCAGCGGCAGTATCACGATCGACACCGGCGCAAGCCTCGGCGCGCTGCTGATCTGGCTGTCACTCATGTCGGTCATGATCACCGCCGCCGCGATCGCGATCGACGCCCGCCGCGCCGATATGGTGGCCCGCACCATTGCAGCAACGGCGGCCGTCGCAGCCCTGATCCTGCTGCTATCAAGCGATCCGGTCAAAATCTGGCCTGGCGCTGCGCGCGATGAGACGGCAAACGGATTCCTGGTCGTCGTTCTCGTTGGCGTTCCGCTCAGTGTTGCGCGCGCGCTCGACGTCGGTGGACACGCCGATGGCCGCACCGCAGCCCAATTGACACGGCTGCGCTGGCTGCTCGCCGCCGGCGCGCTGCTCTGCGCCGCCAGCGCCTGCTGGGTTGGGCGGCGCGGCGCCGCGATCGCGATCGCCGCGGGCATCGCCCTCGTCCTGATGACCTTCGCCGCGCGGAAACTTCATCTGCACCGCTGGAGCAGCGCTGCTGCTGCGACAGCGATCGCGCTGATCGCCCTGGCGACGGCGATCGGCAACCGTCATCCCGACGTACCGCTTGCGGTCGCCTTTGTTCATGCACCGTCCGAGTTCGTGCAATCGACCCACAATCTGCTCGCCGACCTGCCCGCGCTCGGCAGCGGCGCCGGCACCACGGCAACACTGGCGTCGACCTATATGGACTGGCAGGGCGCCACCACGCGCCCCGTGGTTGCGACGAGCGCGGCGGCCTTGATCGCCCAGTTCGGTTCCGCCATGTTCTGGACTTTAGTCGCGGCTATCATCGTCGGCATCGCAGCGTTCACGGCCGGTGCGCGCAATCGCGGCCGCGACTGGTCCTACCCTGCATCGGCAGCAGCCGTCCTGCTGACGCTGCTGCTAGCCAGCTTCACCTTGCCGGAATTGCCGGCGCTGCCCGGAGTGATCGTGTTGGGAGCCGTGATCGGAACAGGACTGGCACAGCGGATCAGCCGTTCTCGGTTGCAGGCGGGCTAGACGCCAGATGCGCAGCTTCCTCCAGCGTCTTGTCGGCCAGACCGGCGATCTCGAACATGAGGGCGACGAGACCTGCATCTACGCCGTCGGCGATATCCATGGTCATGCCGACCTGCTGCACGAGATCTGCGCCCGCATCGATGCCGACATCCGTCGGTTCCGGCCGGCGCGACCGATCCAGGTGTTCCTCGGCGACTATATCGATCGCGGACCGGATTCGCGCGATGTCATCGCCATGCTCGATCAACGCCGCCGCAGCCGCAGCATGGTCTGCCTGCTCGGCAATCACGAGGCCTGCCTGCTGGAGTTTCTCGTCAATCCCGACATGCTCGCGCAATGGCGGCAGTTCGGCGGCTTGCAAACGCTGATGTCATACGGACTGACGCCCTCGCCCAATCCCGACGCTTCCGAACGCAGGGCGCTCGCCCGGCAATTGATCCGCCAGATGCCGCCCGCCCATCTCGCCTTCCTGCGCTCGCTGCCGCTCTGTTATGTGCACAAACGCTACTTCTTCGTCCATGCCGGCGTCAGGCCCGGCGTCGCACTCAACCAACAGCGCAAGGAGGATATGCTCTGGATCCGCGACGACTTCCTGATCTCGGAAGATGATTTCGGCAAGGTCGTCGTCCATGGCCATACGCCGGTGCATGAGGCCGAGCTGCTGCGCAACCGCATCAATGTCGACACCGGCGCCTATGCGACCGGCCGCCTGACCTGCGTCAAGCTCGAGGGAGCCCGGCGAACCCTGCTGATGACCGGCAACCGGGCCGCGCGCCATGGCTAATGCGATGGCGAACACGATGACTGACGCGATCGGCCGGAATGCGAGGCGCCTCTCGCCGGCCTTCGTGCCGGCGGCCGCTGCGATCGGCGCGGCGACGCTGGCCTTGTCGGTCTGGTGGCTTGCCGCCGATGCATTGCGCGGCAGACCGGCGATCGCCGCAGAGGTCGGCATGGTCCGAGGCGAGCTGTGGCTGCGCGACGGCTGGAGCCAATTGCAGACGTCACCGGAGGCGGCCGAAGCCGCGTTCACGCGCGCGCTTCGCCTGTCGCCGATGGACGCCGGCGCCTGGTTCGGCCTCGCCTCGGCAACCGGACGGTTCGACTGGCTGAACCCGACCGCGTCGAAGGCGCTCAAGATGTCCTACTATACCGGCTTCAACCGCAGCGACCTGATCGCGCCGCGCCTGATCCTTCTGGCGCAGGTCGACACCACGCGCGATGTCGAATTGGTCGACCTGCTGCAGCGGCAGATCCGCCTGATCCTCACGCGGGCGCCGGAGCTGAAGGGCGCGATCGGGCAGGCCTATCGCGTGGCTGGCGACGCCAACCGGCGCATCATCGAGGCGGAGTTCAAGGACGCCAACCAGAGCATTCCGCAGTAAGGCGCGCGCGCCTGGCGCCCAGGTGCCCAGCCGTCAGATACCCTTGTGGCGCAACACCGCGCCGACCGTGCGCAGCAGGATGCGCAGATCGAGCACGAAGCTCCAGCTCTTGATGTAGATGAGGTCGTGCGCCACGCGCAGCTGCATGTCCTCGATCGCCGGCGTTGCGCCGCGCAGCCCCTGCACCTGCGCGAGACCGGTGATGCCGGGCTTGACGTGCTGGCGCTCTGCATAGCTCGCGATCAGCTTCGAATATTTGTCGTCATGCGCCAGCGCGTGCGGCCGCGGCCCGACCAGCGACATGTCGCCGCGCAATACGTTCACCAGCTGCGGCAACTCGTCGATGCTGCGGCGACGCAGCGTCGCGCCGATCCCGGTCAGCCGCGGATCGTTCGGGCGGGCCTGCGTGATGACATCGCCATCCTCGAGCACGTGCATCGAGGCGGAATTTGAGGATGGTGAATTGCTTGCCGTCGAAGCCGTTGCGGCGCTGCCGGAACAGGATCGGCCCCCTGGAGTCGAGCTTGATCGCAATCGCCGTTCCGATCAGCAGCGGTGCGAACAGCACCAGGAGGCCGCTGGACGCCACGATGTCGAACAGCCGCTTGCCGGCGCGCTCGAGCGAAGTAAGCGGCGCGCGCTGCATTTCCAGCGTCGGGATCGGGCCAGTCGCCACCATCCGCAGCGCCAGAAACCGCTCCGCGGTCCGGTCCGGCAGCAGCCGCACCGGCAGCGGCGATGCCCGCAGCTGATCGCACACGAACTGGATGCGCGGCTCCTGCTGCCAGGGCATGGCCAGGACGATCTCGTCGGCGCCGCACTCGCGGGCTGCACGAATGGCTGACGCGACGGCGGCCCGGTCGTCGGCGTCGTCGGACGGTCCGGGTAGCTGGACCCGTCGCACCTCGCTGAGGCCGAAATCGCGCAGCAGGCTCGCTTGCCGCACCCGGGACAATTCGTCCGCCATCCCGACCACGACCGCGCGGCGCGTGGCCAGCATGCCGCGGTCGATCGCGCGTTGCAGCGGCGCCTGCAGCAGCATCCGTCCGCCGACCAGCCCGAGGCCGCCGATCAGGCCAAATGACAGCACCGATCCGCGCGAAACGCCGGAACCCACCTTCAAGAGGAAGATGATCAGGGTCATCAGCAGAACGACCAGCAGCCATCCGCCGAGCAGGCTGCTCCAGCGCCGGTCTAGACCGGCCAGCACCTGCGCATTGTAGAGGCCCTGCGACTTCGCCACGAACATGTGAAGGATGGCGGCGAGGACCCCGATCCCTAGAAAACCCTCGAAGCTGTTGCTATAAACCGTGTGGTAGTAAAAGAGGTGATAAGCCGCGCCGCCAACGATGCTGGACAGCACGACGATTATCATCTCGAACGCGACGGCAAACGCCTCGAGGGAGGCGAAAGCGAACGAGAAGGCGCCGAAGTTAACCGGTACCTTCGCCAATCGAGCGTCCGAAAGGTCGGTCATCGGGAATTAACATTCGTGTTAACAATTCATATGTGTATTATCAGGCGGGTCGTGAGCTCGCAAGACCTGCTGCGGATATCGGATAGAGAGCGCACATGAGTTCATTGGCTGGCGAAACCGAGGCCGCGCTGGTGGCCCTCCTCCATCTCATCCGCCTGATGGGCGCCGAGCTCGTCGCGGGCCAGCACCGCGACGACGTCGAGGTGCTGGTCAAGGCGATCGAGACAAAGCTGCGCGCGGCCCGCTTCCCGGCCGACATGCCGAATGAGGACATCGTCAGGGGTCTGGACCTTGCACAGGCCAGACTGCGTCCGATCTTCGAAGAGCTGCGCGCAAGGTCGGAGAAGGCACATCTGAGCGACCAGCTGCTGCTGGCTCCCAGGCCTTCACGCATCCACTAACGGATAGCTTACATCAGCTTTGGGCTTCACCACGGCGGGGCAAGCCGCTCCCGCCGCCGGACCTGAGCGCAAGCTTTTCCTCGATCTTCATTTTCTCGAGCAGCAAGTCGGTCACGATCCGGCGCAGCCGTTCATTTTCCAGCCGTAATTCATCAATACGGTTATGGACAGGGGGGATCCCATCTCGATCATCGGTGCGAGCGGCGAATTCGGTAACAGTACCATTCGCCTGGTGGCCACGTGCGGCCTCCTGCTTGCGCCAGCGATGAAATGTCATCACGCTAACGCCCAGCACCTTGCACGCTTGAGCCTGGGACTGCCCCCGCGCCATGAGTTCCTCGGCCTGTTTGACCTTGGAACTGATCTCCTCAGTAGAATGACGCCTCATTGGTCATCTCATTGCCCCCTAGATTAGCAATCATCGCATGGCCTATAAGCTATGTAAATGCAACAGGAAATTCAAATTGAGGGTTTCCCGGGGGCCTTTCGGGAGCCTCGAACTTGCCGGTCGGCAGCAACACATAGTGCGAAGAAACGCCGAAGCTGCAAGGTATTGACTGGAATATACGGGGAATATTCCTCCGCTGAAAGGGCCCGATAAAAAAAGTTATACGACTTTCTGTGTATGAGAGTTTGATCGGGATAACTGGCGCACTGTTTGCATTCTCAAACGGGAAGCAAATGAGAATATTCAATCGGTCTCTCGACAGATTGTGAGTGCGCCATGCCTCGCCGCGATAATCGCCCCATCGGTCAAGCGCAACTTTCACAAATTTCTAACAAATTAATCCCGCGACTTTCGCGTCCGGCCGCTTGCGGGCGTACACGCCCAGCAGTAGTTACTAGGACGTTAGGCGTCATGAGGGTTTCAACATATTTGAGGATTATTTTCACGAGACCTAACGCTCATATCTCGATCCACGAATTATCAATTAAGCGCTTTCCCACCCGAGGCCATCAGGCGGAACCACGTCCGCCCGATAATCCGCGAACCATTCTGTGCTGACGCTTGTCAGAGCCAGTCTCTGATCAACTTTATTGCGAGGATCGACACCATGGCGCGTCTCAAGGTCTTCGAGGGGAACCAACCCGCGTCAAGCGAGGCGGCCGACATCCTGGAACGCCTCGTCGCAGAGAATTGCGAGCTCCGGCATACCGCGGTCGAACTGGTCTTGCAGAACTGGATCCTGCGCGAGCGTCTGTCCGATGTCGGGGCACGCAAGTCCGTGCCGCTGGAGCACTGACCGCCCCCACCCTCACGACCGTCCGCAGCAACGTCCGCCAGCTCGCCTAAACGAGCATTGGGCCAGCGCATCATTCAATTTAAAATTGAAATGTCCGCAACTGCAGACGCGCCAGCATGCTCGCCGGCTTGGCGAGGATGTGGCCGCATATTCTGCCGATGAGAAAGAGGCTGACGGACTTCAGCTGTGAACCCGGCGCAGCGCGACGCGCGGGGTATTCTGCTCACGAGACATGCCGAACGAACGCGACGAGCCCGGGCGTTCCTGGATTTCACGTAACTCAGCGATATCAAGCATCAGCGCAACGACTTCGTTGCGCAGCGATTGATTGGTCGCGAGCAACGCCTCTTCGATCGGCTGATGCAAATGTTGAACTTTGTGCTGCTTCATGGCGCGCCCTCGCTCTGCGGTTAAGGGTATGAGCGATGTGATTGAAGTTTCGATGACAGGGTTATTCCGCGCACATGGAAGGCGGTTAATGGGGCAGGTTTGCGACCAACATGGCTCCGAGTTAAATTTTCTCAATCAGGTTCCACAACCTGATCGCGAAGCGCTCGATCGGCGGCCTTTGATGTGTCGTACGGATGAGTTGGCAGCGGCAGCGATAAGGCGCGCGGCTGGACAACGCGGCTCGATGTGGGTCAGAAGCTCTACCAAGCGCATGATATTGCTTGGTGATCGTTGATGGCTGCCGTGTCGTGCAACCGAACGCGCATTGTCCGGCTATCACAATGTCGCCGTGTTACAGCGATCGCGCTTCAAGGGACGCGCTCAGGTGCACACAAGATATTCCACCAAAGCTGCTCCGTAGACGCAAAATCTGCTGCTGCTACGTCCATCAAGGATCGCAGAGTGTTTCGACCGGTTGCGAATATTGAAGCGACTGACGGGTCCTGAAGCGCTCGAGCAATCCAGCGAAATGAATTCAACGCTGGACATCGGATCAAGCGCGATTTCGCCTCCGCCGGACCCAGCCGCGCTAACGCTATTCTAATTAAAATGAGCGGGACCGAAGCGTCCGGCTTGAACAGAGGGAGCGAACGCCTTTCGCGCGCCTGTCGCTGCATTCGCACGCGCTTGCACAGTCCCCACGAACAGCAGCGACAGCGAAGATTCGCCATAAGCATTGCTAATTCGCCACGCGTCGCGATCGCGCGCTATTTCGATTTAGGAGGCGTATCGTCGTCCATCCTGCCACCATTGGCGACGCACTTGTTGAAATAGTCCCGCTGGGCTTTGGCACCGCCCCGCGCGCTCCCGGAAGCGGGATTGCCGGGCTGTAGCGGCGGAAATGCCTTCGCCACCAAGGCATCGCAGGCGCGCGCCACCTGCACGTCGATCGCATGCGCCGGAGCCATTGCGCCGGAGATCATGATCACGGCTAAGGCGATCGCAAAACCCGAGATAACTCGCATTGCCACACTCCGTTCCAAACTGAATCAGTTTTTTTTCTCGAGCCCGGATTCGCAAGGAGCGCACTAAAGCATGATCCGGAAAAGTGCGAAGCGGTTTTCCGTCGCGACAAACGCCGATCGCGTTTGCGCGAAGATCAGCTCTGACCGCGAGCTGGAACGCGACGACGATTCTCGCGGCGCTTAGTTCCGATCGACGTCGTGATAGGCCCGATACCAGGCGACAAACCTGGCAATGCCATCCTCGATCCGCGTCTGCGGGCGGAAGCCGATTTCACGCTCCAGGTCGGAGACGTCGGCCGACGTCTCCAGTACATCTCCCGGTTGCATCGGCAGCAACTGCTTTTCGGCCTGCCGCCCCAAGCCCTGCTCGAGCAGCGCCACCACATGCATCAGTTCTTCCGGCCTGCTGTTGCCGATATTGTAGACCCGCCACGGCGCCCGGCTCGAACCCGGATCGGGATGCGCTCCCGACCAGTTGACATCGCTCTCCGGCGCGCGGCCGATCAACCGCACCATCGCCTCGACCACGTCGTCGACATAGGTGAAGTCGCGCCGCATGTTGCCGTTGTTGAACAGCTGGATCGGCTTGCCCGTGGTGATCGCGTCGGCGAACGCATAGAGCGCCATGTCCGGCCGATACCACGTCCCATACACGGTGAAAAACCGCAGCCCGGTCGCCGGTACGCGATAGAGATGGCTATAGGAATGGGCGATCAGCTCGTTGGCCTTCTTGGTCGCGGCGTACAGGCTGACGGGATGGTCGACATTGTCGTGGACCGAAAACGGCAGCTTGGTGTTGGCGCCATAGACCGACGATGAGGACGCAAACAACAGGTGCTTGCACGCGGTGTGCCGGCAGCCCTCGAGGACGTTGAGGAAGCCCTCCAGATTGGAATCCGCATAGGCGTGCGGGTTCTGCAGGGAATAACGCACGCCGGCCTGCGCGGCGAGATGTACCACGATCTCGAAGCGATAACGCTCGAACAGCGCCTTCATGCCGGCTCGGTCGGCGAGGTCGAGCTCCACGAAGGTGAAGCCACGGTGCTGCTTGAGCAGATCGAGGCGCGCGCGCTTGAGCGCCGGGTCGTAATAGTCGTTCAGATTGTCGATGCCGATGACCGGCTGCCCTGCCCGCAGCAGATGCTCCACCAGATGGAAGCCGATGAAGCCGGCGCAGCCCGTGACCAGTAGATTGCCTGCGATCACCACGTCTTGCCTGTGCCTTTCGCCTTGCGCCGGACCATTCGAATAAGCCGTTACACGCGGCAGCCGCGGCTGCCTTCGCTCTGCGCGCCGCTAGGCGTCAGTTGCTGGCGGCCGGAGGCTTGTAGTCCGGAAAGCGGCTCAGGACGGCGGCCTTCATGAACTTGAAGTGCGCGATCTCGGTCGCCAATTCCTTCAGCCGGCGCTGGCCGTTGGAGATCTCGGCGTCAAACAGGTCCTGATGATAGTTGTCAAGCGCCTCGCGTTCCAGATATTCGTCGGTGCCGTTGCCGAGGGTCACCGCGGCGCGGGCCAGAACATCATCGACACGGCGGCCAAGACCGGATTGCTCGCTTTCGGCCGCCTGCAACGCGGCCTCGATCGCGGCCATGATCGATCCGATCCGGGCGCGATCGGTCTCGGCATCGCGCTCGGCCGAGCGTGCCTTGAAACCTTCCTCGCCGCGCCGCGATTTGATCAGGTCATGCGCGCGAGACCGCAAAAACAGCTGAAACATCTGTCAGTATCCGGTTCGGGCCCATTCAGGCAGCTCAGGTCGAAAATCGCCCGGTCTTAGTTAAAAAAGGGTGAATTGCCCTCGTGCCCGGCCCTCAGGTCGGCTTTCCACTTGATCCAGGCCTTGTCGTGCTTGTCATAGAGTTCGAGCCACCGTCCCTCACCGGCTGACGGCACCAAGCCCGTTCCCCTACCGTCCCCGTCCGCCAATACCGGCAGCGAGGAGTCCAGGTCCTCGAACTCCGACGTCTCCTCAAGCGTCAGCCCGACCAGCACGCGCCGGCCGCTGACATCGACGACATACCGCCTTGGCGAATGCCCCCTGAGATCACTCATGACGTGAAAGTTCCCTTGCGATCCGCGGGGCCGGCGACGAGATCAGGCGCACGCTGGCACGCAACCAAACCAACGGACACAGATATGATGACCGATTGCATGTTGCCAGCCAACCCCAACTCACCGCACACCGTCGCGCTACCTCGATCGAACTACTCCGCTAGAACGCGCGACGCATGTGGCCGAACGCACTGACCGGCTGTTCCCGCCTCGACGATTTCGCGGCTGATGGCGCCACATACGGTGCATAGATCCGATACTGCGCGCGACGCTTGTGCGACCGCCACGAGCGCGCAGCGAAACCGGAGAAGAAGCCTGCGACGAACACCGCCGCGAGAATGAGAGCAGGAGAAACCATCACAACCGTCCACGTTCGCCCCAATGTTATTAACATTCGAAGTTGTGACGACATCATGATTGGACGCGCCGAAAGATTGTTCAGCCGCTGGAATTTTTGTGCAATCGAACGACGCAACAATGATCAGGGGTCGACAATAATTGTTCTCGCGAGAGAACGTCTCAGGAGAACCACCAGAGCATGAATTTCAGGAACATCGAGCTGAGAAGATAAATCCACCCTGCCATAGCCAGCACCGTCAGTCCCACGAAGGCACCTGAAACGCTTTTCTCCTTGAGGCGCGCCAGCAATGAGTTTTTTTCTTCTTGCGAATAGAACATCTCAGGCTCAAGACGTATCTGATTCAAATCAGCTAGCAGTCAATTTCGATGATCTCGTGACGCGTTGCCACAGCCATTCGCCTTGCGCATCACAGATCATCGCTGCAAAACGCCGCCAAGCCGCACGCCATCGCGCAGTGAAAATTCCGTTCGACACGATCAGGAATTCGACGTTGGCGATCGCGGCGGCCCGCGCGCCGGAACTTCCACTTCGGGTCCCGGTCCGATCGACGTCACCTACGTCGATCAAGGCGGTCGTGCAGCTTGACCATGCGATGTAGCCGGTATGCAGGATAGCCGCACGCCGGAGGCCGGCGCGATCGACCGAACGGATTCTTCCCGGGAGCAATCTGCCCGCTTCGCCCCGCCTCTCAGTTTAACAATCAAGTCCTCGCAGGCGACCAACCAATGATAATCGCCTCACACGCGGAAAAAGGCGAACCAGACAATGCCGAGGATCAGGACGGCCAGTCCTGTCGAGGCCGTGAGCAGCGCGAGAACCGAAGGTCCAGGCTCGGCCTGGCGCGCCTCGGTCGGGGTTTCGACGATTTGGCCGTGTCGTTCCGTTGCCATGGCAACCTCTTTGCTTAAGTGCCTGTAATTCCGGCGCTTGCCGCGCCCCTTCGACAGCCAACGCGTGATCGGGAGCGATGTTCCGAGCGCGTCGACGGCTGCGCCGACGGCAGTCCGGCCTGCCGCGTCAAACGGGCGCAGCGCGAGGACACGGTTAACGCCGTTGCGAGATTCACCGGGCCGTGTTGTTTCAAACTGGGGTTCCCGGTGTTATCCTTGACCGGTCTGTCGGTTGCGTAATTGGAGTTTCCCTGGAGTTTCCCCCATGGCCCCTCGCGCCAATTGGAAGGGCTTTTTGCGCCTTTCGCTCGTGACTTGCCCGGTTGCCCTGTACCCGGCGACATCGGATACCGAAAAGGTCTCCTTCAACCAGATCAACCGCAAGACCGGCCACCGGATCAAATACGCCAAGGTCGACGCCGAGACCGGCGAGGAAGTCTCCGGCGAAGACATCATGAAGGGCTACAAGGTCGACACCGACACCTATGTCGAGGTCACCAAGGAAGAGCTCGACGACATCGCGCTGGATTCGACCCGCACCATCGAGATCGACGAATTCGTGCCGCGCAGCGAGATCGACAGCCGCTATCTGATCCGTCCCTACTATCTCGTTCCCGACGGCAAGGTCGGCCACGACGCCTTTGCGGTGATCCGTGAGACCATCCGCAGCCTGAACAAGGTCGCGATCGGCCGCGTGGTGCTGACCAATCGCGAGCACATCATCGCGCTCGAGCCGCTCGACAACGGGCTGATGGGCACGCTGTTGCGCTACCCGTATGAGGTGCGCAGCGAGAAGGAGTATTTCGACGACATCCAGGATGTGAAGATCACCAAGGACATGCTCGATCTCGCCAAGCATATCGTCGAGCAGAAGTCCGCCGAGTTCGATCCGGAGGAGTTCGAGGACCGTTACGAGCAGGCGCTGATCGACCTGATCAACCAGAAGCGCAACGGCATCAAGGTCGCCAAGCCCGCGGCGAAGACCAGCGGCAACGTCATCAACCTGATGGACGCGCTGAAGAAGAGCCTCGCCAACGAGAAGCAGGCCGCGCCCGCCAAGGCCGAGGCAAAGGCCGCGAAGGGCAAGAAGCCGAAGAAGCGGCATCGAGGGCCAGCGCGAAATGCTGCTGCCGATCTCGGGCAGCGGCAAGCGCGAGCCCAAGGAGGCCGCCAAGCCCGAGCCGAAGAGGGCCGAGAAGACAACGCGCGCCCAGGGCACCGCGGCGCGGAAGAAGGCAGGCTAGCGCAGCGACCGCGACCGCAAGATGAGCCCGGTCCGCAGCGCCTGAGATGTCCCGGTCGAGATGCCCTGGTCGACGCCGTTTGACGAACCGATCGCGCTGCATCGCGGCGGCACACTGGTGACGCTGCAGCACGCTGCCGACTACATCATGAAGCTATCGGAAGACACTCAGCAGGAGACGCGCTGGCAGATCGCGGTCGAGCATCTGATCAATGCGGCGGAACAAGGTGCCGGCTGGTTGATGTTCGCGCGCATCGCGATGCTGCGCGCGTTGAATGGGGACGACTGAATCTGGAAAATGCCGAACTGCCGGCAGCGTTTACTTGAATGCCGAACTGACGGCATTGAATTGACCGCTTACACTGGTGCCGATGCCCCTGACGCCGGCGACGATCACGATGCTGATGCCACCGGCGATGATGGCGTATTCAATGGCCGTCGCCCCGACCTCATCACGCAGAAACCTTGCCATCAACGCGCGCATGAAAAGCTCCTGTCCGACGCTCGCGGCTTTTTCTCCCGCGCCGTAGTAATATGCCTGCCAAACTAGGCCGCATTGGTTGACGGCCCATTGAGGGAAAGGATGAACGATCGCTTAAAGGTTGCAGGGAATTTCCATGCTAGTTCTGCCTGCATCAGGGTGCCGCCGGGCGAGACACCGGGCCGGGACCGGAGCGCTTTCCGGCGAAGTGGACACCGGCTCGCGCGAAGAAAACGCGTCAAAACAAGAATCTAGAGCTCCGTTCTGATCCTGTCTGACCGGGAACAGCTCCAGTCGTAAACGCATATCAGAACTACCTGATACGGCCCCGGCCGCGCTTTACCGGTGCCGCGGAATCCTGTTCCTTTATCGGACAGGCGACAACGAGGCCGGAACGAACCGGCCGCATGCAAAGGGAGTGACCGTCATGAAGCTCGGCACCGCGATCGCGGAAATCATGAAGCGTGAGGGCATCGAGATCCTCACGGGCTACCCGGTCAACCACCTGATCGAATACGCCGCCAATGCCGACATCCGCCCGGTGATGGTGCGCCAGGAGCGCATCGGCGTGCACATGGCGGACGCGATTTCCCGCGTCACCTCGGGCGAGAAGATCGGCGCCTTCTGCATGCAGCATGGCCCGGGCGCCGAGAACGCGATGGGCGGCGTGGCGCAGTGCTACGGCGAATCCGTGCCCGTCCTGGTGCTGCCGATGGGCTATGCGCGCCGGCTGGCGAATATCGACCCGAACTTCAATTCCAGCCAGGCGATGAAGGCATTTTCAAAATCGTCGGAGCCGATCAACATCGCAGCCGAGGTCTGCAACATCTTTCGGCGGGCGTTTACAAAATTGAAGAACGGCCGCGGCGGGCCGGTCATCGTCGAAATCCCCGCCGACATGTGGAACGAGGAGGTGCCGGAGCCCTTGAACTACACGCCGGTGCTGCGCACCCGCTCCGGCGCCGACCCCGTCCATGTGAAGGAAGCGGCCGCCCTGCTCGTTGGCGCCAAGCGTCCGGTGATCTATGCCGGCCAGGGCGTGCACTATGCAAAGGCCTGGCCGCAGCTGAAGCGCCTCGCCGAACGGCTCGCGATCCCGGTCACCACCAGCCTTGGCGGCAAGTCGTCCTTCCCCGAGACGCATCCGCTCTCGCTCGGCTCCGGCGGCCTCGCCGTGCCGCGCGCGGTGCCGAAATTTCTTTCCGAAGCCGACGTGATCTTCGGCATCGGCTGCTCCTTCACCGAGACGTCGTTCGGCATCGCGATGCCGAACGGCAAGACCATCATCCATTCGACGCTCGATCCGAACCACATCAACAAGGATGTCGAGGCCAAGGTCGGCCTGGTCGGCGACGCCGGCCTGGTGCTCGACGCGCTGCTGGAGGAGATCGGCAAGACCGTAACGTCGGACCGCAACGCAGGCGCGGTCGCCGAGGAGATCGCCGCTTCCCACAAGGAGTGGCTCGCCAAGTGGATGCCGAAGCTGACGCACAACGACGCGCCGCTCAATCCCTACCGCGTGCTGTGGGACCTGCAGCACACCGTCGACATCCACAACACCATCATCACCCACGACGCCGGCAGCCCGCGCGACCAGCTCTCGCCGTTCTGGAAGTCGGTCGAGCCGCTGTCCTATATCGGCTGGGGCAAGACCACGCAGCTCGGCTACGGCCTCGGCCTTGCGATGGGTGCCAAGCTCGCCAAGCCGGACAAGCTCTGCATCAATGTCTGGGGCGACGCCGCGATCGGCTTTACGGGGATGGACTTCGAGACCGCGGTGCGCGAGCGGATTCCGATCATGTCGATCCTGCTCAACAATTTCTCGATGGCGATCGAACTGAAGGTGATGCCGATCTCGACCGAGAAATACCGCTCGACCGACATCTCCGGCGACTACGCCGCGATGGCCCGCGCCTTCGGCGGCTACGGCGAACGGGTAACCAAGCCCGAGGACATCATCCCCGCAATCAAGCGCGGCATCCAGAAGACCAAGGAAGGCGTGCCGGTGCTGCTGGAATTTATCACAAGCAAGGAGACCGAGGTGTCGCGGCCGGGGACGTGACGGCACCTCACACGCCCGCTCTGCCACTTGATTTGACCGCGCCAGCGCAGGCAAGCTCCCTCCGGTGCAACTTCGGAGGGAGAGATGGCGCGCATCCTGGTGCTGGGGGCCGGCTTTGCCGGGCTATGGGCCGCGCTCGGCGCAGCCCGCAAGCGCGACGAAATCGGTGCGCGGGCAGTGGACACCGAAATCCTGGTCGTCGATCGCAACGCCTATCACAACATCCGGGTGCGCAACTACGAGGTCGATCTCGGCGATGTCGCGCTGCCGCTCAAGGACCTGCTCGATCCGGTCGACGTCAGGCATAGGGTGGCCGAAGTCGCGGCGATCGATCCGGCGACGCGCGCGGTCACGATCAAGACCGGCGCGGGCGCGGAGGTTCTAAGCTACGACCGGCTGGTGCTGACCACCGGCAGCGAGTTGGTCCGCCCCGCCATCTCGGGCCTTGCCGCCCACGGCTTCGATGTCGACACGTATGAAGCAGCGATGCGGCTCGACGCGCATCTGGCGGCGCTCGGCAAACAACCGCCGTCAGAGGCGCGCGCGAGCGTCGCGGTCATCGGTGCAGGGTTCACCGGGATCGAGGTCGCGGCCGAGATGCCGGCCAAGCTGGCGCACGCCGGCATCACCGGCGATCATCGGGTCATCCTGATCGATCCCAATCCCGTGGTCGGCGCGACCTTCGGCGCGCATGGCCGCCCGGTCATCAACGAGGCGCTGGCCACGCTCGGCGTCGAGATGCGGCTGAATGTCCGGGTCCGTGCCGTCGGCGCCGACAGCATCACGCTCGATAGCGGCGAGATCATTCCGACCAAAACCGTGGTCTGGTGCGCCGGCATGCGCGCCAGCCCCCTCGCCGCCTCGCTGCCGGCGAGGCGCGACGCGCTCGGCCGGATCAAAGTCGACCACACCATGCACGTCGAAGGCCTTGCGGACGTCTTCGCCGCCGGCGACGTCGCCGCCTGCCTGATCGACGGCGAGCACCCGACCGTGATGTCGTGTCAGTTCGCGCGGCCGATGGGCCGCTTCGCCGGCCACAATGTGGTCGCGGACCTGTTTGGCGAGAAGCTGCTGCCGCTCAATATCGACTGGTATGTGACGGTGCTCGATCTCGGCGCCTGGGGCGCGCTCTACACCACCGGCTGGGATCGCGAGGTGCACACCACAGGTGCCGCCGCAAAGCTCACGAAGCAGACCATCAACCAGCAGCGCATCTATCCGCCGCGCAACGGCGACCGCGCCGCGCTGCTCGCGGCGGCCGCACCGACGATCCAGACGGCGCCGCCGACGAAGTCATAAGAGAAGCCACGCCGTCATTGCGAGGAGCTCGCGACAAAATTGCAAAGCAATTTTGCGCTGAAGCGACGAAGCAATCCATCCATCCCGAGTGGTATGATGGATTGCTTCGCGGAGCCTGTCATCCGGCGGCGCTTCGCGCCTACCGGGTGGCTCGCAATGACGGCGAGTACGTCTGCTACTGCGACAGCTTCACGAAGTTCGGAAACTTCATCTGGCCCTCGGCGATCGCCTTCGGCCAGACCGTGATCTGCTTGCCGCCCTGCCACTGGAACACGAGGCCGGTCACCGCGCCCGGACCGGACTTGATGCCGTGGGTGAACTCGTCGTTCTTGCCGTAGAACTGGATCTTGCCGATCGTGCCCTCGAAGTCGGTCTTCTCGAGCTCGGTCACCATCTTGTCCGGATCGGTCGAGCCGGCGCGCTGGATCGCCTCGGCGATGATGTAGACCTCGTCATAGGCGGTGTAGCCGGTATAGGCCGGCGGCGTGCCGAACTTGGCCTTGAACGCCGCCGCGAACGGCTTGGTCTTCGGCGTGACGGCAACATCGGGCGTTGCCACCGCGAGCGAGGGCACGCCCTCGGCCGCGCCATTGGTGTCGCCCCAGAAGGTCGGGCTCAGCGCCTGCGCGCTGATGCCGAACATCGGGATCGGTACCTGCTGGTTCTTCCACTGCACGGTCGGCTGCACGCCGACATGGGAGATGCCGGTGACGATCACGTCGGGCTTGGCGGCTTCCATCTTGTTGAAGATCGGCGTGAAGTCGGTGGTGTCGGGCGAGAAGCGAATGTGCTCGACCACCTTCAGGCCTGCTTTCGGCAGGCAGGCCTCGTAGCCGACATCGAGCGGCTTGGTCCAGGCCGCGTCCTCGCTCATGATCGCGACCGACTTGAACTTGAGCTGGTCGACCAACAGCTCCTTGGCCGCGTCGCAGACCAGCTGCGCCTGCGCGGCCGAGGTCAGGTAGCCGTGGAAGGTGTACTTGTTCTTCTCATAGTCGTTGTGGATCGCCTTGGTGATCTCGTTCGAAGCGGCGCCGGGCGTGATCAGCGGCATCTTCAGCCGCGCAGCCCACGGCTCGAGCGCCAGCACGACCTCGCTGATATAGCTCGCGATCACGGCCGAAACCTTGTCCTCGCTCACCGCGCGCTGGAAGGCGCGCACTGAATCGGCCGACGAGCTCTTGTTGTCGTAGGTGACGATCTCGATCTTGCGGCCCATTACGCCGCCCTTGGCGTTGATCTCGTCGGCTGCAATCTGCGCGCCGCCCGGCGTCGCCGCACCCGCGATCGACTGCACTTCGGCAATGATGCCGATCTTGATCGGGTCCTTGGACTGCGCATAGGCCGGCGCCGCGAGGCAGAGCGCGAGCGCCGAGGCCAACAGGCTGACGCGGGTCGCGGTTGAATATGCTGTCATCATGATCTCCCTTGCTTTGCTTTCTTGTTGTTAATGATCGAACGTCACAGAAAGTCCTTGCCGGCCTCCGCGGCGAACCGGCCCGGATCGCCTTCCCAGACGATCCGCGCGTGCTCCAGCACATAGACGCGGTCGGCATGCGGGAGCGCAAACGTCACGTTCTGCTCGCCGAGCAGCACCGTGATCTTGGTGGTCTGGCGCAGCTTCTCCAGCGCCTTCGACAGCAGCTCGAGGATAACGGGCGCAAGCCCCAGCGTCGGCTCGTCCAGGATCAGGATCTGCGGCTGCATCATCAGCGCGCGGCCGATCGCCAGCATCTGCTGCTCGCCGCCGGACAGCGTCTGCGCCATCTGGCCCTGGCGCTCCTTCAGGATCGGGAACAGCTCGAACAGCCAGGCGAGCTGCTTGGCCCTCGCCGCGTCGTCGAGATGCTGGCCGCCGAGGTCGAGATTCTCCCGCACCGTCATCTCGCCGAACAATTCGCGCGATTCCGGACATTGCACGAGGCCGGAGCGGGCGATCTTCGCCGGTCCCGTGCCGCGCAGTGGCTGCCCGCCGCGCAGGATCTCGCCGGTATACGGCAGGAAACCCGAGATGGTGTTGAACAGTGTGGTCTTGCCGGCACCGTTGAGGCCGACGACGGAGACGAACTCGCCCTCATGGACGTGGATCGAGACGTTCTCCAGCGCCTGCGCCTTGCCGTAATGCACGCTGACATTCTCGACCTGCAGCAGCGGCACCTTGTCCTTGAACGAGGTCTCGGGCCGCGCATGGGTCTCGATCGCGCCGCCGAGATAGACCCGCCGCACGGTCTCGTTCTTCATCACGTCCTCGGCGCGGCCGGTCGTGATCTCCTCGCCGAGATACATCGCGAGCACGCGGTCGACCAGCGCCGCGACGCTCTTGACGTTGTGGTCGACCAGCATCACCGCGCGGCCCTCGTCGCGGAAGCTGCGGATCAATGCGGAGAAGGTGCCGACCTCGGCGCTGGTGAGACCGGCGAAGGGCTCGTCGACCAGCACGACCTTGGGGTCGCGCGCGATCGCCTTCGCCAACTCCAGCCGGCGCAGGTCGGCGAACGGCAGCGTCGGCGGACGGCGGTCCATCACTGCCCCCAACCCGACGCGCTCGGCGATCCACTTGGCGCGCTCGGTCAGCGCCTTGTCGGGAAACAGCATGAACAGGCTGTCGGGCAACAGCGCGACCATGATGTTCTCCAGCACGGTCTGCCGATTCAGCGGCCGCGAGTGCTGGAACACCATGCCAAAACCCTTGCGCGCGATCTTGTGCGCAGGCAGCCCGGCGACGTTCTCGCCTTCGAACAGCACCTCGCCCGCGGTCGGGCGCTCGATGCCCATCACGCTCTTCATCGCGGTCGACTTGCCCGAGCCGTTCGGCCCGATCAGGCCGAGGATCTCGCCGGGATGCAGATCGAACGACAGGTTCTTCACCGCGGTCAACCCGCCGAATCGCTTGGTGAGCCCGCGGACGGTGAGCGTTGCTGTGGTCACAGTCTGATCCATTTAAGAGCGCGCCTCGCGTGACAGGGCCGCTCCGAGGAAACCGCCGGGGAAGAACAGGACGACGAGCAGCGCCACCGCCGAGACGATGAAGGTCGCAAGCTCGCCGGTCGGGCGCAGGAATTCGCCGGCGACGATCAGGAAGATCGCGCCCAGCGCGGCCCCCAGCACCGTGCGCCGGCCGCCGAGCACGGCGGAAACGATCACGTTCACGCCGACCGCGACGTCGACCACTGTGCCGACCGAGGCGGTGCCGAAGTAGAACACGAGCAGCGCGCCCGACAATCCCGAGAAGAAGGCGCTGACGATGAAGGCTGCGAGCTTGTGCTTGACGATGTTAAAGCCGAGCGCGCCGGCCTGCACTGGGTCCTGCCCGCTGGCCTGCAGCACGAGACCGACAGGCGATTGCGACAGGCCATAGAGGATGGCCGCGCTCACGGTCATGAAGCCGAGCGCGATCCAGTAATTGGCACCGGCATTGATGGTGATGACGTCGGGGATGGTGAGCCCGATCTCGCCGCCGGTGAGATCGGCGAACACCACGACGAAGTTCTGCAGCATCAAGACCGCCACCAGCGTGGTCAGGCCGAAATACGGCCCCCTCACCCGCAGCGCCGGCAGCGCCAGCACGAAGCCTGCGACGACCGAGGCCAGCGCGCCGAGCAGGATGCAGAGATAGACCGACCAGCCGAACTGATTGTTGAGGATCCCGGCGGTGTAGGCGCCGGTGCCGATCAGGAAGGTCGGGCCGAAATTGACCTCGCCGGCGAAGCCGAACAAGAGGTCCCAGGCCATCGCGAACACGCCGAAATAGAACGCGACGGTCAGCAGCCCGAGGATGTAGCCCGAGACGTAGAACGGCAGCGTCGCGGCGATCACCACGCAGACCAGCGAAATGAAGAACAGGCGCGAGGAAAAGAAGCTGGCCATCTCAGCGCCTCCCGAGCAGGCCTTGAGGCCGGATATACATCACGAACACCAGAAGCAGCAGCGCCGGAATGGTGCGATAGGCCGGCGAGATCATGTAGGCCGTGATGGTCTCGAGATAGCCGACGACGAAGGCTGCGATCAGCGAGCCCGACACGCTGCCGAGGCCGCCGAGCACGACGATCGAGAACGCGCTCGCGGTCAGCGGCCCGACGCTGTAGGAGCTGACGCCGAGGAACATGCCGAGCAGCACGCCGGCGATGCCGGCGAGAATCCCGTAGATGCCCCACACCACGATGTAGATCTGGGTGAGCTCGAGCCCGAGCAGCGTGACGCCGCGCGGGTTCATCGAGGCCGCCAGCACCGCCTTGCCGGTCCTGGTGCGGTTCACCAGCAGCCACAGCAGGCCGATCACGAGGCAGCAGACCAGCGCGGTGAAGATATTGTTGCGCGGCGTGCGGTTGCCGAAAATATCGACGACGCCCTCGACGATCGGCAACACCGTCTTGGCGTTGTTGGTGAAGAAATAGGCGATCAGCTCCTGGATCATGATGCCCCACAGCAACGTGCCGGTGAGGACGAAGATTTCCTTCTCCTCGTTGGGGATCCGCCTCGAATTCTGGATCGGCTTGACGACCGCGAAATAGGTCGCGAACGACACGATCAGCGCGACGCCGACACCGAACAGCGCGCCGGTGTAGATGTCGAGGTGCAGCACGCTGGCCGCGGCCCAGGCCGCGACCGCTGCGGCCACCATGATGGCACCGTGGGAGAGGTTGAGGACGCCGGAGACACCGAAGATCAGGGTGAAACCGGTGGCGCCGAGCGCATAGAGCGCGCTGATGGCAAAGCCATCGATCAGGATTTGTAGGGCAAGCATCTCAGATTGGCCGCGGCAGCAAGGCTGCCTGTTGTGGAGGACGCGGAACTGAATAGGGATGCTCCCGGGAACAGCCCGGGAGCATTGCCATCAGTTAGTTGGTGGTGAGCTTGATGAAGCTCGGGAACTTGAGGTCGCTCTTGGCGACCTCCTTCGGCCAGACCGCGACCTGCTTGCCGCCCTGCCACTGCAGCATCAGTCCGGTGATCAGGCCCTTGCCGTACTTGATCGAATGGGTGAACGGATCGTCCTTGCCGTAGAACTGGACGCGTCCGATGGTGCCTTCCCAGTCGGTCTTCTCCAGCGCATCGACCATCTTGTCGGCCTCGACCGAGCCGGCGCGCTTCACCGCATCCGCGATGTAGTAGACCTCGTCATAGGCGGTGTAGCCCGCGTAGGACGGATAGTTGCCGTAGCGCTTCTTGAAGCCCTCCGCGAACGGCACCGACTTCGGCGTCACCGCGACGTTCGGGCCGGACACGCCCTGATACAGCACGCCTTCCGCCGCGTCGTTGGTGTCCTTGCCGAAGGTCTCGTTGGTCGCCTGCGAGGAAATGCCGAACATCGGGATCGGCACCTGCTGGTTCTTCCACTGCACCGTCGGCTGCACGCCGACATGCGAGATGCCGGTGATGATCACGTCGGGCTTGGAGCCTTCGACCTTGTTGAAGATCGGAGTGAAGTCGGTGGTGTCGGGCGAGAAACGGATATGGTCGACGACCTTGAGCCCGATTTTCGGCAGGCACTCCTCGTAGCCGACATCGAGCGGCTTGGTCCACGCGGCATCCTCGCTCATGATGACCGCGGTCTTCATGTGCTTCTGATCGACCAAGAGCTCCTTGGCGGCGTCGCAGACCGACAGCGCCAGCGCGGCCGAGGTCAGGTAGCCGTGGAAGGTGTACTTGTTCTTCTCGTAATCGGCGTGGACGCTCTTGCTGATCTCGTTGGAGGCGGCGCCGGGCGTGACGAACGGTGTCTTCAGGCGCGAAGCCCAGGGCTCGAGCGCCAGCACCACTTCGCTGATGTAGCTCGAAATGACGACATTGACCTTGTCCTCGTTGACGGCGCGCTGGAACGCACGCACCGAATCCGCCGAGGACGAGTGGTTGTCATAGCTGACGATCTCGATCTTGCGGCCGTCGATGCCGCCCTTGGCGTTGATCTCGTCGGCGGCCAGCTGCGCCGCCTGCGGGATCGATGCACCGGCAATCGCCTGCGCTTCGGCGATCACGCCGATCTTGAGGGTGTCGGCAGCCAGCGCTCCGCTGGGCGCCGCAGCCAACAGGCCCAACACGGCCGCTCCTGCAAGTTTCTGCATCGCATGCACGGGGAGTCGCGATGTTCTTGTCACCCTGTTTCTCTCCTCTTGTTCTTCGGCTGCTTCGAGCTCTTGGGGCGCGACTATAGCCGCGACAAAATGCGCAGCAAGTGAAACTGCGTGCAGATCGCCATGCATGGACGGCGACTAAAGTAGTGGGTCGGCGCTCACCAAATGAACAAACATGAGGCAGCGGGGGAATAAAGTGGTGGTGCGCCGATCGCTAGGTCATTCCCCGATGCGCAATTGCGCACCTGAGGGCGCACGCAGCACCGCGGCCTCTCGGGTCATGCACCGGCGTCTCTGGAATACTGGATCACCCGCATGCGCGGGTGATGACACCGCGTTGTGTGCAACTTGAATCGAGAACCATCCTCATTGTCGTCCTGGCGAAAGCCAGGACCCATAACCACCGGCTTTGGTTGTCGGAAGGATCGTTGCCTCAGCGTCGCGCAACAATTCGCATTTGGGGTAATGGGTCCTGGCTTTCGCCAGGACGACGCCGGAAATAAAGCCGCCCCTACTCCGCCATCTCCGCCGGCGGGTGGGCGGCGGGACCGGCGAGCGGGCGCTCTTCCATCGTGATCATGCAGATCGAGGCGGTGGTCAGCAGCACGGCGGCGGCGCCGAACACGTAGCGGAACGCATGGATCATGTCGGCCATCGGGATCGCGCTGACGGTGCTGGCGGAGCCGGCATGATGCTCGCCGGCGAGCGAGATGTCGGTCCCGAGCGTCATCAGCAGGATGGTGGTGAAGGCGGCGACCGTGAAGGAGGCCATCATGGCGCGGAAGAAATTCATCGCGCCGGTCACGGTGCCGACCTGCGGCCGCGCCACCGCGTTCTGCAACGACACCACGCTGATCGGGAATGTGGTGCCGAGGCCGAGCGCGAACACGCTCATCAACAGCAACAATCCCCACAGCGGCAGCGTCGTCACCGACATGCCGACGGCACAGATCGCGGCCACCGAGGTGCCGACGATGGCGACGCGCTTGTAGTGCTTGGCCTTCGCCATGGTCCGGCCGGCGATCGCCGCACCGAAGGTCGAGATCGCCGCGAGCGGGATCAGCGCGAGGCCGGCCTCGCTGGCGGTGAGGTGATAGACCACCTCGTAATAGAGCGGCAGGTGGACGGTGAGGCCGACCATGGCGCCGAGCGCGCAGCCGCCCGCCCCCATCGCGAACGGCACCACCGAGCCGCCGAGTAGCGACAGCGGCAGGAACGGCTCGTCGGCGCGGCGCGCATGCCAGACGAAGGCGCCGGCGAGCGCGATCGAGGCACCCACCATCGCGGTGATGGTCGGCGACAGCCAGGACAGACGGGTGCCGCCCCAGGTCAGCACCAGCATCAGCACGACGGCCGAGGCCATCAGCAGGATGCCGCCGAGCCAGTCGACCTTGCGCTTGCGGTGGAACACCGGGATCTTGCCCATCTTCGGCAGCAGCAGCGCCAGCGCCGCCGCCGCGAGCGGCAGGTTGATCCAGAAGATCATCGACCAGTGCAGATGCTCGGCGAACACGCCGCCGACCACCGGGCCGAGGATGCCGCCGGCCATCCAGACGCTGGAGAAATAGGCCTGATAGCGGCCGCGCTCGCGCGGGCTCACCACGTCGGAGATCACGGTCTGGACCACCGGCATGATGCCGCCGCCGCCGAGCCCCTGCAGGCCGCGGGCAACGATCAGCATGGTCATGCTGGGCGCGATCGCGCACAGCACCGAGCCGACCACGAACAGGCTGAGCGAGGTGATGATCATGACCCGGCGGCCATAGATGTCGCTCAGCGTGCCGAACACCGGCGCCACCGCGGTGGAGGCCAAGAGATAGGCCGTGATCACCCAGGACAGGTTGGTGACGTCGTGAAACTGGCGCCCGATCGTCGGCAGCGCGGTCGCGACGATGGTCTGGTCGAGCGCGGCCAGGAACATCGTCAGCATCAGGCTGATGACGATGGTGCGGACTTCGTCCGGATTGAGCGGTGCCGGCGGCGCCAGCGGCGGCGCTTCGCTGAGTTCGATCACCTCGCTCGGAAGGCGGGACAGCTCTTCGGCAATGTCGTCAGGCAATGTCGCTTGGTCGGCAGGAATCCGGCTCTGCCGTTCATACTTGTTCATTTGAGGCGTAATGCTGCTGCGCGGGGGCGTCCCGCGATGGAATCATTCTCTGCTTTGCAATTTATGCAGCAATTGAATGCTGAGGCAGGCACCCCAGCGCATGGGTGCATCCCGCCGCGATGTTCTCGCGGTGACGTGATCGCCGACGCGGCGACGACGTCACGCTTTGGTCGTCTTGCCCAGCATTTTTGGCCGCTTCTTCAATTGTGCCCGTTTCGGCAGCAACGCCGGCCATCGCACGATATGATCCTCGAGATCGGCGTCGTTGACGTCGAGCTCGGTGCCTTCCACCCGCCCGCGCACCGAGACCCCGGCTTCATGGACGGTGTTGGGATCGCCCGAGATCAGCGGGTGCCACCAATAAAGGTCCCGCCCCTCGGCCACCAGCCGGTAGCCGCAGCTCGGCGGCAGCCAGTTCAACGTCCGGACGTTTTCGGGCGTCAGGCGGACGCAATCCGGAACCTGGTCGGAACGGTTCGGGTAGTCCTTGCAGGTGCAAAGGCCGGCATCGAGCAGCTTGCAGGAGATATGGGTGAAATAGATCTTGCCGGTGTCCTCGTCCTCGAGCTTCTCCAGGCAGCACCGTGCGCAGCCGTCACACAGGCTCTCCCATTCGGCGTTGGACATCTCTTCCAACGTCTTGGTTTTCCAGAAGAATCCCTCCTGGTCCGACGGGCGCTTGGGCGGTGCGGTCATGATATCCCTGGAATGGCGGTGCAACTCTTCTTGGGATGCCGGCAACGCTTGCGCAAGGGGGTGGTATTGCGGAGTCGAAAAAGCCGGTGGGCAGCGTTAGGGCTCCCATTAAATTCACAAGCCGCGCCATTGGTTTATGGCAGCCGCTCGGATAGAACAACGAACGAGTCCCCATCGACGCAAAAGCGCCTTGGGATTGCCGCAACATCGAAGCAAGACGCTGCCCTGTGCCCGGTTTGGGCGCCCGCAGCGCTGTCGAACTGATCAAGGGTCCGGTCCTTTCAGATCATGCCGTCGCATTGGAAACAGAGGGTCCGGAACTTCTTCCTGGACCTCGATGCGCGTATCGACTCGACGCTGTTCTCGTCGGGCAAGGGCCTGCGCGAGCTCTATGAGCGCTATTCCACCTTCATGGACCGCTTCTATGTTGGCCGCTGGAAGCGCTGGGTGTTCATCGAGCCGCTGTCGGAGGCCGCGACCCTCGGGCTCGGCGGCATGATCCTGATGCTGACGCTCGCGATCCCCGCCTTCCGCGAGACCGCCGACGAGGATTGGTTGAAGAAGTCCGACCTCGCCGTGACCTTCCTCGACCGTTACGGCAACCCGATCGGCAGCCGCGGCATCAAGCATAATGACTCGATCCCGCTGGAAGATTTTCCGGACAATCTGATCAAGGCGACGCTCGCGACCGAGGACCGCCGCTTCTACGACCATTTCGGCATCGACGTGCCGGGCCTCGCCCGCGCGCTGGTCACCAACGCGCAGGCCGGCGGCGTCCGCCAGGGCGGTTCGTCGATCACCCAGCAGCTCGCCAAGAACCTGTTCCTGAACAACGAGCGCACCATCGAGCGCAAGGTGAAGGAAGCCTTCCTCGCGATCTGGCTGGAGACGCGGCTCACCAAGAACGAGATCCTGAAGCTCTATCTCGACCGCGCCTATATGGGCGGCGGCACCTTCGGCGTCGACGGCGCGGCGCACTTCTACTTCAACAAGTCGGTGCGCGACGTGAACCTCGCGGAGGCCGCGATGCTCGCCGGCCTGTTCAAGGCGCCGACCAAATACGCCCCGCACATCAACCTGCCCGCGGCCCGCGCCCGCGCCAATGTCGTGCTCGACAACCTCGTCGATGCCGGCTTCATGACCGAGGGCCAGGTGTTCGGCGCCCGTCGCAATCCCGCGGTCGCGGTCGACCGGCGCGACGAGAACTCGCCGAACTACTATCTCGACTACGCCTTCGACGAGATGCGCAAGCTGGTCGACACCTTCCCGAAATCCTACACCGAGCGCGTCTTCGTGGTCCGCACCGCGATCGACATGAACGTGCAGAAGGCAGCCGAGGAAGCGATCGAGAACCAGCTGCGCCAGTTCGGGCGCGACTATCACGCGACGCAGGCCGCGACCGTGGTGTCCGATCTCGACGGCGGCATCCGCGCCATGGTCGGCGGACGCGACTATGGTGCAAGCCAGTTCAACCGCGCCACCGATGCCTATCGCCAGCCGGGCTCGTCGTTCAAACCCTATGTCTACACCACGGCGCTGCTGAACGGCTTCACGCCGAACTCGAAGATCGTGGACGGCCCGGTCTGCATCGGCAACTGGTGCCCGCAGAACTATGGCCATTCCTATTCGGGTCAGGTCACGCTGACGCAGGCGATCACCCGCTCGATCAACGTGGTGCCGGTCAAGCTCTCGATCATGATGGGCGGCAAGGAAGGGCCGAAGGCGGGCCGCGCCAAGATCGTCGAGGTCGCGCGCCGCTTCGGCCTCAAGGCGCCGCTGCCCGATACCCCGTCGCTGCCGATCGGCTCCGACGAAGTCACGGTGCTGGAGCACGCCGTCGCCTATGCGACCTTCCCGAACCGCGGCAAGGCGGTGACGCCGCATTCCGTGCTCGAGGTGCGCACCGGCGCCGGCGACCTGGTCTGGCGCTGGGATCGCGACGGCCCGAAACCGCGGCAGGCGATTCCGCCGAACATCGCCGCCGACATGGCCGGCATGATGAGCCACGTGGTCAGCGAAGGCACCGCGCGCCGCGCCGCGCTCGACGGCATTCCGACCGCGGGCAAGACCGGCACCACCAACGCCTATCGCGACGCCTGGTTCGTCGGCTACACCGGCAACTTCACCTGCGCGGTCTGGTACGGCAATGACGACTATTCGCCGACCAACCGCATGACCGGCGGCTCGCTGCCGGCGCAAACCTGGCACGACATCATGGTCGCGGCGCATCAGGGCGTGGAGGTCAAGGAGCTCGTCGGCGTCGGCATGGGCCAGAAGCTGCCGCCGCAGCCGGCGCAGGCCAATGCCCAGACCAACGCGGCGCCGCGCGTATTGGAAACCAAGCCGGGCCCGCCGCCGGTCTTGACCAAGCGCGGCGCGGATATCCTGGTGCGGGTCGAGAAGCTGCTCGATGACGCCGCCAGGACCGCCGGCAAGACCACGCTGAACGAGCCCTCGAAGACCGGCAAGGCCGAGTCCTCGAGCGCGCTGGCGTTCCCCGAAAACTACGTTGCCGCGGCCGGGCCGGACGGCGCGACACCGGCAGCGCCACGCAAGAACTGACGTGCGGCTCCTCCTCACCACCTTGCTGGCACTCGTCATCGCCACGGCCGTTGGCCTCGGCCTGACCTACGCGACGGCGACCCGCGGCACCGATCTCGGCACGCTGAAGATCGGCGCCTGGACCGCGCGGCCGAAGAGCGGCACCTCCGATGTCGATCCCTATTCGCGCGCCACCATCGCGCGCAGCGGCGAGCTGCCGATCGGCACCGGCGACGGCATCGCGTTCTCGGCGACATCAGACGACAAGAACAAGCCGCTCGACGGCCGCTGCGACATCGTGGTCAGCGGCGTGACGCCGGCGGCGCGGTTCTGGACGCTGACGCTGTTCGACCGCAAGGGGCACCTGGTCGCCAATACGCTGCAGCGCTACGGCTTCACCAGCCAGGAGATCATGCGCGCCTCCGACGGCACGTTCGAGATCCACATCGCCTCGCGCTCGCGCGCCGGCAACTGGCTGCCGACCGGCGGCATCGAGCGCTACGCGCTGATGCTGCGCCTCTACGACACACCGGTCGGGGTCGCGACCCGCACCCAGCGCGACGCGCCGATGCCCTCGATCACGACGACGGGCTGCCCATGATCCGCCTGCTGCTCACCATCCTCGCAGGCGTGCTGCTCGGCGGCGTGGTGCATCTCGTCAGCGTGCTGGCGCTGCCGCGCATCGCCTCGCAGGACGCCTATTCGCGGCTGACGCCGATGACCAAGCTCAACGAGGTGACGCAGCTGCCGCTGGCCGACCCGAGCCATTCGCCGATGCCGCTGATGGATCCGGCCTTCGCGGTGGCGATCTGCCGCTACGATCTCTCGACCGGTCCACTCAAGCTCACCGTGCCGGTCAGCCAGGCCTATACGTCGGTGTCGTTCTATACCCGCAACGAGGTCGCCTATTACGCAATCAACGACCGCTCCGCCGGCAAGAAGGTGATCGAGCTCGACCTGATGACGGAGGCGCAGCACAACGAGCTGCCGGAAGACGAGGAGATCACCGCCGCCGACCGGCTGATCATCGACTCGCCGACCTCAACCGGCCTGATCCTGCTGAAGGCGCTGGCGCCGGAGCCCGGCCTGATGCCGCAGGCGCAAGCCTCGCTCGCCGCCTCCTCCTGCAAGGTGCAGACCGAGCCGGTCGCGGCCAAGCAGGAGGCGCCGCCGCCGCTGCCTATGCCGGCCCCGCCGCCCACCGCCCGCAAGCGCTAAAGCATGATCCGGAAAAGAGCGAAGCGGTTTTCCGAAAAGATCATGCTCAAACAAAGAGCTAAGGCGCGATGACGATTCAACCTAATCTCATCGCGCTTTAGTTGGCTGCAAGCGCGTGCCGGCCGCAGCGGCAGGTCTCGTAGTCGACGGGATCGTGGCTGTTGACGATCGTCACATCGGCGCCATGCGCCGCCTTCAATTGCCGCAGCCGCTCCTGGTTCTGGATGCGCCGCGCGCGATCCATGTCCGCCCGGCGCTGGAACATGCCGAGCACCAGCGGGATCCGCGGCCTGGCGTCGAGCTGCGCGTGGTGGAAATAGGCGTCGCCGGCGTGCAGCAGCCACCTGTCCTTGTCGCGCACCGCGATCCCGCAATGGCCGAGCGTGTGGCCCGGCAACGGGATCATCAGGATGTCCGGCTCGCGGTCGCCGAGCGCGCGCACGCCCTTGAAGCCGAACCAGTCCTCGCCGCCGGCACCATAGAACGTCCAGTCCGGCCCGTGCTGCCACTGCGCCGTGATGTAGCGCCCCTGCGGCGGCGCGACCTGATGCGTCACCGCCATGTCGTACTCCTTGCGATGGACGTGCACCCTGGCCTTCGGAAAGTCCGGTACGCCGCCGGCGTGATCGCGATCGAGATGCGTCAGCAGCACATGGCGCACATCGTCCGGCGAGAAGCCGAGCGCCTTGACCTGCCGCACCGCCGTTTCGGCCGGATCGAGCCGCGGCGTCGTCTGCCGCACCCATTTGCGTCCGAGCCGCGGCGGGTCGCCGATGTCGTCGAGCCCGATGCCGGTGTCGACCAGCACGAGGCCATCATTGCTCTCGACCAGCAGGCAGTGACAGACCATCCGCGCGCGCTGGAAGATGCTGCCGCTGCCGTTCACGAGCCGCTTTCCGATCGGGCACATCGTGCCGGTGTTGAGATGGTGGATGCGCATGACAGGTCCTCCGCTGTAACGGGCGCAGACTTGCCACTCGCGGTTCCATAGGTAAAATATTGTCTTTCTATCCATGTGATAGGATACACCTATGGATATCCGCGAACTCCGCTACTTCGCCGCGGTCTACCGCGAGCGCAATCTGACCGCCGCAGCAAAGCGCTGCTTCATCTCGCAGCCGTCGATTTCGGCGGCGATCACCAATCTCGAGGCCGAGCTCGGCACCACGCTGTTCATCCGGCACAAGAAAGGCATGGCCCCGACCGCCTCAGCCGCGCAGTTTCACGGCATCGCCCGCAGGATCATCGACGAGGCGGACGCGGCGCGAAATCTCTTCCGCAAGCCGGCGACGCGGCAGGCGCTGACGCTCGGCCTGTTGCGAACGCTCGATCAGGCCCGGACCATCGCGCTGCTGAAGCCGCTGACCGGCAACGCCGAGCTTGCGCTCCGGCTGGTCGGCGCCAGCGAGAAGGCCGACGCGCGGATCGTCGCCAAGACCATGGTCGGCGCCGGCGAGCACTTCATCCCGCTGTGGAGCGAGCGCTATGTCGCGGCACTGCCGCCCTCGCATCCCCTGACGCTGAAGGAGACGCTACGCACCACCGACTTCGCCGGCGTCCCGATGATCGATCGCTGCCATTGCGAGCAGCAGGAATTCTTCAAGCGAGCCTCTCCGCCGCGCAAGCCGGTGGCGATCGCGGAATCCGAGGAGTGGGCGATGGCGCTGGTCGCAGCCGGGGTTGGCGTCGCGATCGTCCCCGAGGGTGTGGCGCGCGGCAATCCTGATGTCGCGATGCGCGCGATCGATATCGACGTGACGCGCCAGGTCGGCCTCGCCTACCCGTCGGCCCACCCGCCCTCCGATGCGCTGAAGGAATTCATTGCGAGCCTGCCGCGGCAAGCCAACAGTCGCCGGGCCAAATCGACAGCGAAGAAGGCGAAGCGCGGCTAGTGTCCCGAATCCGAAGTTCGCATCATTTGCCGCACCTTCGGAGCGAACTTCGGATTCGATAAGGACACTAAAGCGCGATGAGATTAGGTTGAATCGTCATCGCGCCTTAGCTCTTTGTTTGAGCATGATCTTTTCGGAAAACCGCTTCGCACTTTTCCGGATCATGCTTTAGCAAACTTATGATTCTAGTGTGCTTTATGAATGCGAAGTTCGTGAAAGTGGCTGCCGCGAAATCGCACGAACTTCGCATTCAGCACACTAGCCCTTCGTCACCACGGCCTGGCCCGTGACCGGCGCGGAGATGAGCGGCACATTGGCCGTCAGCCGGGCGAGTTCATTGATCTGGCGTTCGGCATCGGCAGCCATGCCGTCGGGTGCCTGGATCACCAGCCGCTCCAGCGCCCAGCGATAGGACGAGATTCGTCGCTCCAGCGCCTGCTGGACCCATTGCACGATCAGCGTGTTCTCTTCCATCCGCGCCACCGCGTCAGCCCGCTCGCGCGGCGACACGTCGGCGATCATGTGGAGGCTGGCATTGCGCTTGCGATCGAGCTCGATCACCTGGATCGCGGTGGCGAAGAACGGCTCGAAGCGGGTGATGTCGTCGCGCACCTCGTCGATCAGCAGCGAATAGCGCGAGGCGAACGAGCGATGCGGCTCGTCGATCAGATTGCGGCCATAGGCGGTGCGATCGAACACGACCCTCTGCCGCCACGGCGAAGGCAGCGGCTGGTAGTCGCCGAATACGCTTTTCCACGCCGGACGCGACAGCGGCGGCTCGATGAACTGATAGGCGAGGTCGCGCAGCTGACGTTCGTGTTCGGTGAGCTGGAATTGCGAGGCGTTCTTGCCGATGCTGCCGGTCGCCTCGGCACCGATCCAGCGATGCATGTCGTCATTGCGGAAATCGGCGCGGGTGCGGCCGAAATCGCCGCCGCTGCAGCCGGCGAGCGCCGAGCCCGCCAGCAGCAGGATCAGCGCCGGGAGTGACCGCCGCGCGACGGTCCGCTGCACAAGCTCCGGCATTGCCCGATGTCCGCGATCAGGAGCGGCGTCGGCGACGGCGGCCCTGCGCAGTGCCCTGCTCCGGTCCGCGACCACCGCCGGTCTCCTCCGTCGTTCGCTCGATCCGGACGACGGGAAGGATCAGTACGGTCCCCGTGCCTTCGCCGGCAGCACCGGCCATGCTCGGCCGCCGTGCAGCCGCATCCGCCGGAAACTCAACGATGGTGCCCATGTTCCGTTCTCTCTGGCCCCGCACGGACATGATTTGCCCCGCGCACGCCGAGTTAAGAACGCGCATGGTTAATGACATCTTAAGCCGCCGGCACGGACGGTTACGGATATGGCGCTGTGCCTTAATAGACACGCGCAAATTCGAGCATTCACCTTCACGGCTTGTTTTCCTTAACTGCCTCTTAAAACAGCCTGCGTAGGCTCGCTGCCACAAGGTTTTCAAACCGAAGTTCACTGGCAAGTCGCGTACGCCCGAGATGAGCGCAGCTCCGCTATTTCCTGGTTTCGATGGGCTGATGACGCTCTCCCGTCGCGAGGGCGTCGACATCCGCCCGACGCTGCTGCGCGTCCTGACCGACCTCTATGTGCAGGCGAGCGCCCACTCCGCCGATGAAGAGCGCCAGTTCGTCGAGCTGACGACGCGCCTGATCGACGAAGTCGACGACGCGACGCGTGCCGCCGTCCGCGCGCGGCTTGCGATCTATCCGGCCACGCCCGCACGGATCATGGACAAGCTCGGGCTGCGCCGCGTCGGTCCCGACCAGCCGATGCCGGCGGCCGCGGCAATTCCCGCGCCGGCACCGTCCGCGCTGCCGGCCAAGATCCCGACCGAAGCCGAGCTGCGGATGGCAGCGAGCCTTGCCATGCGGCCGAACGATGCCGCCGAAATCTCCGACATGTTCTTTGCCGCGAGCACGAAGGAGCGCGCGCAGATCCTGCACAATCTGCAGGAGACGCCGCTGAAGGCCGCGGCGCGAATTCCGGCGGCGCGCGCCGCGCGCGCGATCCATATCCTGGAGATGGCAGCGTTTGCCGAGGACCTCGATAACTTCACGCTCGAACTCGGCGAGGCGCTGATCCTGCCGTCGCGGATCGCCGCGGACGTCGTCAACGATCCCGGCGGCGAGCCGCTCGCCTGCGCGATGCGGGCGCTCGACGTGTCGAGCGCCGCGTTCCAGCGGATCCTGATGTTCCTCAATCCGGAAGCCGGCTCCTCGGTCAACTATGTCTATCGGCTGTCGCGGCTCTACGATCGCCTGAGCGAGCGCTCGGCGCTGGTGATGCTGGCGGCGTGGCGCGGCTCGACCATGGCGGTGGCCCGCGCCAAGTATCGCTCGTCGCTCTATGACGATGAGCGCCATCGCGTGCGCGCGGCATCCTCGCAGACGCGCCCCGCGTTGCAGCCCGGCAGCGCGCCCGCCATTCGCAATCAGAAGTCCGGAAGCTAGTTTTTCGCCAGATCGAGGAAGTGCCGCCCGGCGCGGTCTTCCGTTTCGACGATCCAGGCGTCGGGATCGAAGCGGAGCTCCTTGGTCAAGCGCTCCTCGACAGACGGCTCGGATACCGCCTGTGGTGCGGTCGGCACGAACAGCCGCTCGACCGGACGGCTGTCGTCATAGACCGTCTGCGGCGCGGGCGCATAGAGCATCGCGTTGCCGTCCATCAGCGCCACCTTGACGAATACGGCACCGGCTTCCTCGGCGCCCTTCTTGCGGACTGCGCCGAACACGCCCTCGGTCTGGCAGCGGCGCAGATACGCCGCGACCCAAATGCTGGTTTTCAATCGCATGCGCCGACCTATAGGCCAGCGGCGCGATCACGTCCAATTGTCACAGATGTCGTCACGCCGCGGCGGGTTGACCGAACCAATCGTCACCCATATCCTTGCATCCGCGGTGCAAGCCGCGCCCGGGTCCACGGGAAGGGTTGAACCCACTTGCATCAATTGAGCGGCCAACCAAGCCTTTGTGCAGCCGGTTTTGTGGACCATCGGCGATGATGCACGGAGGTTTCCATGGACCGATCGCCCGCGCGATTGAATCTCGAACATCTGAAGAAGCAGGCCAAGGAGCTCATTCGCCTTTATCGGCGGCAGGCGCCGGAGGCCTACGCGCGTTTCCGGCATGCGCTTCCGGCTGCGGCCGGACGCAGCGACGCTCAAATCGCCGCGCTTGATCTGCGGCTGCACGATGCGCAGTCCTGCGTGGCGCGCGATCTCGGCTTCGCCTCCTGGCCGGACCTGCGGCGCTATGTCGACGCACAATTGCCGCCCGGTAAAAGCAAGGCCGATCGCATGCGGCGATGGCTGCAGCTGGTCTATGCCGCGGACGTCGCCGGCACCACCGACCGCGCCAACCCGCGCGTTGCGGCGCGGATGCTCACCGAGGATCCCGGCCTTGTCGCCGACGATCCCTATCTCGCCTGTGCCATCGGCGACGCAGAAATCGTTCGGCGTACCGCAATGAGTGATCCCACATGGGTCAACCGTCCCGGCGGTCCCCTCAAACTGCCGCCGCTGGTCGCCGTGACGCATTCCAGCCTGTTGCAGATCGCGGAATTTCAGGCGCGGCTGCATCGTTGCACGCGCCTGCTGCTGCAGGCCGGCGCCGATCCCGACCAGCGCATCAGCAGCCGCTGGCCGCCCGGAACGCTCGACGCGCCCGATGACAGCAATCCGCTGTCGGCATTGTATGGCGCCGCCGGCCGCAACCACGATCTCGAGCTGACAAGACTGTTGCTCGAGGCGGGCGCCAATCCGAACGACAATGAATCGCTCTACCACTCGCTCGAAGGCTCGGTAACGACAGGGCTGCTGCTCGAGCATGGCGCGCGGATCGCCGGCACCAACGCCATGTACAAGGTGCTCGATGACGAGAACGTGGCGGCGCTCGAACTGCTGCTGCGGCACGGCGGCGATCCGAACGAACCCGCCCGCAACGCGCCGCTGACCGATTGCGGCTCGCCGCTGATGTGGGCGATCCGCCGCCGGCGGTCGCGGACGTGCGTCGCGACACTGCTCGACGCCGGCGCAGACCCGCACATCGCGACACCAGGCGGGCTCAGCGCTTACAGATACGCACTGCAATTCGGACTGACCGAGGTCGCCGAGCTGCTGCGCGAGCGGACCGGCGATGAGACGCTTGCCGATGATGAGCGGTTCGTCGCGGCATGCAGCAGCGGGGACGAGAGGGAGGCGCGGCGAATCCAGGCCGGTCGGCCCGATCTTCCAGGTTCACTTTCACCGCAGCAATTGCGGTTGCTCCCGGAGCTCGCCGCGGCAGGCGGCGATGATGCGGTGCGGCTGATGGTCGAGCTCGGCTGGCCGATCACGGTGCGCGGCGGCGATTGGGATGCGTCGGCGCTCAATCATGCGGTGTTCCGCGGCAACGCCTCGCTGACCCGCTTCCTGCTCGAGCACGGCGCAGAATGGACCGAGCAGCACGGCTTCGGCGATAACGCGGCCGGAAGCCTGTCGTGGGCCTCCTGCGACGAGCCGGTCAGCGACGGCGACTGGATGGGCTGCGCGCAGGCCCTGCTCGATCACGGCATGCCGCGCGCCATTCCGGATCGCGACGATCCGGAATGGGTGCTGGTGGCCGGCCGCAGGAAGCTGTTCTCCGACGAGGTCAGGGACGTTCTGCTGGGCGACGCGTCCTGACCCGTCAGGGCCGAGCTTGTCCCGGCCATCCTGGCTTCAACAAGCCTCGAAGACGTGGATGCCCGGGACAAGCCCGGGCATGACGACTACGCATTCAATGCCTTCGCAGAGAGGCTACTCGATCGAATGGCCGATCATCGTGCTGAGCTCGCGCACCAGGCGATCGGACATCTGTCCGGTCACCGGCAGCTTGCGGGCGCGCTCGAACTTCGCGATCGCGTGCTGGGTGTCGGCGCCGATCGTGCCGGTCGGCTTGAGCTGGCCGTAGCCATACTCGGTCAGCGTACGCTGGACCGCGGCGATACGTTTGCCGGCCGGGCTCAAATGCGCGGTCGGGATCGGTGCCGGCGGACGAACGACGCTGGACGGTGCGGCGGCCGGGGACGGTGCGGCGGCCGACGGCGCGGCGGTCGATTTCAGCACCAGATTGGCCATCGGATCGACCGGCTTGGCCTCGGCCTTGGGTTCTGCCGGCTTGGCTTCGACGGACCTCGTCTCGACCGGCTTGGTCTCCACCGGCTTCACGTCGACGGGCTTGCTCGGCTCCATGGCGGCCGGCTCGGCCGATCGGGCAGCGGCCTCGGCCGGACGCGGGCGCGGCATCGGGCTGGTGGCCGCGGCAACCGGGGCCGGCGGCGGCAGCGTCACCACCGAACCGCCGAACATCGGCGACGGATGACGGCCGGCCTGCAGGAACAGCGCATTGATCAGGATCGCAACGATGGCAGACGTCGCCAGCACGCCGGCAACCAGATCCTTCGGACTGTGCAGCAGCAGGCGCAGGACGAGGCCACGTTCCTCCTCGGCCGCGATGGCCACTGCCTTGGCGCCGCGGCGACGGCGCGGCGTTTCATCGTCATCCAAAGTCTGTCTAGGCACTCTTCTTCACCTGATGGGTTTGCTCTTGTAGTCCGGAACGCAGCGCGGGCTTCAGGGTCGAGACATTGCTGGACGGCTCGACGGCGGCGGGCGGGGTGAACGCCAGCGGCAGCGCCACCGACACCGTGGTGCCCTCGCCCACCTTGCTCTCCACATTCATCTCGCCGTGGTGCAGGCCAACCAGCCCCTTCACGATGGACAGACCAAGGCCGGTGCCTTCGTGGCGGCGCTGATAGGTCTTGCCGGCCTGGAAGAACGGATCGCCGATCCGCTTGAGATCATCGGCGGCGATGCCGACGCCGGTGTCCGAGACACGCAGCACCAGCCGCGATCCCTCGACGCCGGCCGACACGGTGACCTTGCCGCCGCGCTCGGTGAACTTGATGGCGTTGGAGACCAGATTGAGCACGATCTGCTTGAACGCACGCGGATCGCCGTTCACGATCGGCAGATCGTCCGGCACGCGGGTGACGAGGTCGACGCCGCTCTCGCGCGCCTTCAACGCCACCAGATTGCAGCAATTGAGCAGCGCCGGCCGCGGCGCAAACGGCTCCGGCGAAATCTCGAAATTACCCGACTCCATCTTCGACATGTCGAGGATGCCGTTGACGACCGACAACAGATGCTGGCCGGAATCGTTGATCAGCTGCGCGTATTCCTTGCGGCGGGCCACGTCGAGGCCGAGCACGTCTTCCTGCGCGATCATCTCGGAAAAGCCGATGATGGCGTTGAGCGGGGTGCGCAGTTCGTGGCTCATGGTGGCCAGGAAGCGCGTCTTCGACGCATCGGCCTGCTCGGCCACGTTGCGCGCCTGTTCGAGCGCGTGCTCCTGCACCTTGCGATCGGTCACGTCGCGGATCACGGCGACGACCTCGGCATCGGCGGCGGCTTGATCGAGCGGGCGGCAGCGCATCTCGGCCCAGATGAATTCGGCCACGACATCGCCCCGCGCACCGTCACGGCGCACGCGGAACTCGACGCTGCGCGAGTCACCGCGCGCGGCGTCCGACAGCGCCGTGAGATAGGCCGGGCGATCGGCGACATGAACGCGATCGAACAGGCCGTGGCCAAGCAGCCGCGATGCCGGCACGCCGAGCATGTTCTCGGCCGCGGGCGAAATGAAGCGCACGGCGCCGTTGCGGCTGTGCCGCGACAGCACGTCGCTCATGTTATGCGCGAGCAGGCGGTAGCGCTCCTCCTCGACATAAAGCAGCGCCACGCTGGTGCGCGCCAGCGACTCCGCGCCGAAGGCGAGCCCGGCCGCGTAGAAGATCGCCGACACGACGCCGAAACCGACCAGCGTGCTGTTCGAGGCAACCGCGGGATCGACGACCGGCAGCACATGATAATGGCCGAGCGCGCTCAGCAGCGCCGCGCAGATCATCGCCAGCGCGAACGCAAACGCCACCACGCGCCGCGAGGCCGACAGCGCCGCCTCGATCGGAACGACGACGAGCCACACGGCGGCGAACGAGGCGATGCCGCCGGTCGTCGCCGCGATCATCATCACGAGACCGGCGAGCGCCAGCGACGACAGCACGTGCGCGCCTTCATAGCGGCCGGTGCGCGACAGGAACCACGACAGCAGGATCGGCGCGATCAGCCAGGCGAATGCCGCGACCTCGATCGCCGTCGGCGCACCGCGCATCGCAAGAAAGGCAGGGAACGAGGCAAGCGCCGCCAGGCTGCCGAGCAGCCGCGGCGCCATGAAGGCACGATGGCGCGCACGCGTAAGCGCATCATATTGCGCCGACGGATGCAGCAGCGCATCCAGGCAATCGCGGATCAGACTCAAACTACTCACAGCACTCGCGCTTCGGCTCAATCGTCAACACAGACGCGCCGGAACGCCTCCTTCGTGATTGCAGGTCAACGTGTCAGAGCGAACTTAAGCGAACGCTAAGGCTGGGCGGCCTGCCGCCAAACACCGTGCATTGGAGTGGGTTTGACCCGCTATTCACCGGCCATTTGTCGGGGATGGTGAACGGCTGGTTTCCGGATGCGGCGATCTATGGTTTCGAAATGGTGGACGCGGCGGATCTCGCGCATCCGGCGCGCGTCGGCCGCCATCAATCGAAAATTTACGGCGAATCAATTCAGGCGAATTTTCCGCGATTTTCCGGCGAATTTACTTCAATGCAGATACTTCCGATTTATCGACCGATGCTAACCCTCAAGGCCAATAGCGGCATCGACCGCGCAAGAAGCAAGACAAGACAGACGACCGGGATCGCGCCATGTTCTTCCTGCTGCGTTTGGCATTCTGGCTCGGGCTTGTGCTCGTGCTGCTGCCGAGAGACAAAACACCCGAGGCGGACAAGACGCCGCAGATCAGCGCGTCGGATGCGGTGTCGGCCGCGACCGCGACGATCAACGACATGGGTCAGTTCTGCAAGCGCCAGCCGTCCGCCTGCGAGGTCGGCGGCCAGGCCGCGACCGCGATCGGCCAGCGCGCGACCGACGGGGCGCGCAAGCTCTACCAGATCATCACCGACAAGAAGCCACCCGACCACACCGGCTCGATCGGCAAGGACGATACCGATTCAGCCACCGCGACCCGCGACACGCTGACCGCAGAGGATCAGTCGATCGAATTCCGCCTGCCGCCGACGCCGTGAGCGGAAACCAAAGCGCTGTCGAGCGAGGCAGGCACCGGTTCGCGTGAAGAAAACGCGTCAAAACAGCCGGGAACCGGTTCCATTTTCATCGCTTTCGCGGCCCGCCTTCCTATATAAGCCGTCAAGGACAGGACGCGGGCCACGATGACGACGATCGACGAAATCAGGGACAATTTTTCGCTGCTGGACGAGTGGGACGACCGTTACCGCTATGTCATCGAGCTCGGCCGCACGCTCGAGCCATTGTCGGAGGCGGAGCACTCGGCCGAGAACAAGGTGCAGGGCTGCGTCAGCCAGGTCTGGCTGTCGAAGCGGATCGAGCGCGATGCTAACGGCGAACCGCGCCTGATCTACATCGGCGATAGCGACGCCCACATCGTGCGCGGCCTGGTCGCGATCGTGCTGACGCTGTTTTCAGGGCAAACGCCCAAGGAAATCCTCGGCACCGACGCGCTCGCGCTGTTCGACGAATTCGGCTTCCGCGACCATCTGACGCCGCAGCGCTCCAACGGCCTGCGCTCGATGGTCGATCGCATCCGCAACGATGCGCGCGAGGCGCTGGCGTCCGCCGTGTAGATCTTTACTTCCGCTTCCGCGCCTGCTGACCGAGGCCCATCTTCTTGGCGAGCTGCGAGCGCGCCACCGCATAGTTCGGCGCCACCATCGGATAGTCGGCCGGCAGGCCCCATTTGTCGCGATACTGCTCCGGGGTCATGTTGTACTGGGTGCGCAGATGGCGCTTCAGCGACTTGAAGCGCTTGCCGTCCTCGAGGCACACCAGATATTCGGGCGTGATCGACTTCTTCATCGACACCGCGGGCTTGGCCGGCTCGCTCGGCGTGTCGCTGCGTCCGCTCGACACCCGCAGCAAGGCGGAGTGGACCTGGCTGATCAGGTTCGGAATGTCCGAGGCCGGCGTCGGATTGTTGCTGAGATAGGCCGAAACGATGTTGGCGGTCAGCTCGACCGGCGTTTTGCCTGACGTATCGGACATGGCTCAATCTTCCCCGTGCTATCGACAGCCCGGTGCCCACCGGACAGTATCCATGCGCAGCAATACATTAATGGAATCGCGTACTACTTTGCGAATATGCACGAATTGCAGCAAATCTGACAACAGCGGCCGCGTTTCCGGCTTCGGGCCGGCCGGTCGCAAGTATTGGCGCGGATCTTACGGCCGTTGCTCCAGATGCGACCTGAGCTCGTCGATCGAGGCAAATCGCATCATGCCCTCGGGCATCTGCGCCTCGATCGATCCATCCGAATAGAGCGAATAGGCCATGCCGTCGACGACGCCGGATTTGAGCACGGTTACCGGCGGCTGCTCCTGGGGCGGCGGCGGATGGCCCGATGACGGCGAGGCGGCGGCGGCCGACTGAGCCTCGCCGACAGTCGATGGCGTCCGGGGGCCGCGCCGCGGAGCGACGTCGACCGACCGCGGCCGGTCGGCCTTCGGCCAGGCATCGTCGAAGGTTGCCGGCGCCGGTTCGCCCGAACCGCCCGGATTCGGGCGTAGTTCCGGCGACAACAGATCCGGCGTGAGCGGCTCGGCGGCACGCCCCTGGTTCCGCTCACGCTCCTTGCGCGAGGAGGAGAACAGCAGATTGCGCCGCTTGGGCGGCGCAGCACTATCTGCGGGCGCGGCGGCCGGTGCAGGCGGCGGCACCTCGCCTGATGCGCCGCGCGAGGCGATCTCGTCGTGCCAGGGCGGCGGCGCCGCGGGAGCGGATGGCGGGAACGCTGGAGCCAGCGGCGGAGGCGCCGAGACCTTCGGCTCAGGCGGCGGGAACACCGGATCGTCGGGAGTGCCGCGCGGGGAAGTTGCAGATGGCGAGCCGGACCGCAGACCCACGGCAACGACGGCATCAAGCCGGTCGCCCATGGCCTGGAGTTCGCGAAGGATGGCGGCAAGGGCCAGAACAATCACGCCGGTACATGCGCCGGTCACGCCTGTTGCGATCAACGTGCCGCCGACGCTGAATTCCTTGTAGGGAATTCCGAGGCCGACCGCCGCCAAGCCCGCCACGACCAGGCCCGCGCCGACGACCAACAGACCAACCTTCATCGAACTAACCCCCGGGAGACCCGACCGAAAATCGGCGCGGGCCACCAACGCCACGATACCGTCATATTGCCCACACCGCCAACCGCCAATTGTAGACAGAGTTCCCTAAAATCCGGCTTAACCAAGCCGCGATGCGTTGCTTCACCGCGGTCGCAGCGGCCGTCAGCCAGCCAGCTCCCGTAGATTTACTGGCTACGAATTGCTGCCAATTTATTGCAACGCATCTGGGAAATTACGCCACAATTACCAATTACTCGGAAACGGAACTGCGCTATGGATGCCGGGGAATGAGGCCCTAAAGCGCCAATCTGGGCCACAGGCACGCCGGTATCACTAGCTATGTCATCGATTACGACGTCTGCCCTCGAGGCGCCTGCGCGGCGCTCGGTGGAGAAGACCTGCGACGATCTCGCTGTCCTCGTCCTCGGCGTGGTCGCCGTGGTCGCCGGCTTGACGTTCCGCGATTACGGTCTGGGCTGGGACGATTACACCCACGCTGAATATGCCGACCTCCTGCTGCGCATGTACGAGTCCGGGTTCAAGGACACCGGCGCGCTGTCGTTTGCCAATCTGTATATGTACGGCGGCGGCTTCGACATGGCTGCGGCCCTGCTGCACAAGATCATTCCGCTCGAACTGTTCGAGACGCGCCGCCTGCTCGGCGCGATCGTCGGCGTTATCGGCCTTGCCGTAACCTGGCGCCTGGCGCGCCGGGTCGGCGGCCCGCTGGCGGGACTGGCGGCGCTGCTGCTGCTGGCGCTGTGCCCGACTTTCTACGGCCACATGTTCATGAATCCGAAGGATGCGCCGTTCGCCGTGGCGATGGTGGTCCTGATCATGGGCCTGGTCCGCCTGATCGAGGAATATCCGGCGCCCTCGCCGCGCACCATCCTGATCGTCGGCCTGGGGGCCGGCCTGTCGATCGGCTGCCGCGTGCTTGGCGGGCTCGCATTGATCTACGCCGTGGTCGGCTTCGTCCCGCTCCTGATCGAGGAATTCCGCAAGCAGGGCCCGCGCGAGGCGACCCACCGCTTTGCCCATGTCGTCTATGTGCTGCTGCCGGGACTTGTGCTGGGCTATCTCGTGATGGGCCTGATCTGGCCGTGGTCGATCATGGAGCCCGGACACCCGCTCGAAGCGGTGACCTATTTCTCGCACTTCTTCGAGAAACCGTGGAAGGAGATGTTCGACGGCGCGCTGGTGTCGGTGCCCGACATGCCGTGGTCCTATCTGCCCACCTTGTTCGCGCTGCAGCTTCCCGAAGTGCTGCTGGTGCTGCTGGCCGCCGCCGTCGTCATCACCTTGATGTCGCTGTCGCGCTACGACGTCACCGCAAAGCGCAAGTCGATCATGCTGATGCTGACGCTGGCGGCGACGCTGCCGCTGGTGATCGCGATGGTGAAGCGGCCGGCGCTCTATAACGGCATCCGTCACTTCATCTTCGTGATTCCGCCGATGACGGTGCTGGCCGGCGTCGCATTCGCGCGCGGCATGGACTGGCTCGGCGAGAACCGCCGCGCCTGGCAGCCCGCGGCGCTCGCCATGTTCGCGTTCGGCCTCTTGCTGCCGCTCAGCGAAATGATCCGCCTGCACCCGTATCAGTACACGCACTTCAACCACATCGCCGGCACGGTGCGCACCGCGGACAACTTCTTCATGCTGGACTATTGGGGCCTGGCGCTGAAGCAGGCATCCGACGGGCTGCGCGAGCAACTGGCGGAGCGGCAGGAAGTGCCGCCGCAGAACCGCAAGTGGAAGGTCGCGGTGTGCGGACCGCAGCGCCCCGCGCAGGTCGCGCTCGGCCCCGATTTCACGATCGGCTGGGACAGCAATGCCGCCGACTTCGCGATGACGCTCGGCGAATTCTACTGCAAGGGCCTGGCCGCGCCGGTCATGGTCGAGATCAAGCGCGACGACGTCGTGTTCGCCCGCGTCTACGACATCCGCGGCCGCAGCATCTCGAGCCTGCTGGCGATCCCGGCGCCGTAACGCATCACGCTGCCCACTGACGATTGCCGTTCCGATCGTGGGCCGCATGCCGACATGACTGTCACGCCGTTACCCTGTCTTGCTGCGGTCCGGCGGCGGCGCTACGCTTGGACCAAGCAATAACGCCATCAATGGAGCAATCGGCCATGTCGCCAGCGGAAGCGCGCCTGAAGGAAGTGCCGTCGGATATGAGTGCGGCGGAATGGGAGCAGCGGATCAATCTTGCTGCCTGCTACCGGCTGGTCGCGCTCTATGGCTGGGACGATCTGGTCGATACCCACATCTCCGCCCGCGTGCCCGGGCCCGAGCATCACTTCCTGATCAACCCCTACGGGCTGATGTTCGACGAGATCACCGCGTCGAGCCTCGTCAAGGTCGACCTCGACGGCAACCAGCTCTCGAAGAGCGACTACAGCATCAACCCGGCCGGCTTCACCATCCATTCGGCGATCCACGAGGTGCGCGAGGACGCCGGCTGCGTGCTCCATCTGCACACCGTCGACGGCACCGCGGTGTCGAGCGGCCCCGACGGGCTGCTGCCGCTGAACCAGACCGCACAGCTCGTCACCCACGACCTCGCCTACCACGACTATGAAGGCATCGCGCTCGATCATGACGAGCGCCCGCGCCTGCAGCGCGATCTCGGCAGCAAGAACCACATGCTGCTGCGCAATCACGGCACCCTGACGGTCGGCCGCTCGGTCGCCTCCGCGTTCGAGCGGATGTACCATCTGGAGCGCGCCTGCTCGATGCAGGTGGCAACCCGCGCGCTCGGACCGATCGCCTATCCGGTCGACCAGCATGCGATCGACAAGAACACCGAGCTGCTCTCCAACCCGGATCGCGCCGAGCTGCGCTCGACCCAGCTGGTCTGGCCGCCGCTGCTGCGCAAGCTCGACCGGGTCAATCCCGGCTACCGTGATTGAAATTTCATAATCTTCGGGTAGGCTAACGGCCAACACCCTCTGCACGATCGGAATCAAAACGCCGCCCAATTCCGGGCGGCGTTTTTACGTGAATTGCCCTTGCGCTATTTGGCGTCGGCGAACGCCGCCAGGATCCGTGCCCAGGAGCGGATGCCCTTGTGGTAACTCTTGAGGTCGTACTTCTCGTTCGGCGAATGGATGTTGTCGTCGTCGAGCCCGAAGCCGATCAGCACGCTGTCGAGGCCGAGCGTGTGCTTGAAATCGGCGACGATCGGGATCGAGGCGCCGGAGCCGATCAGCAGCGCCTCCTTGCCCCATTCGTCGGTCAGCGCGCGGCGCGCGGCTGCCAGCGGCTTCATGTTCCAGTCGAGCGCGATCGCCGGGGCGCTGGAATGGTCGGTGAACTCGGCCTTGCAGTCGGCCGGCAGGCGCGCCTTCACATAGTCGCGGAACGCCTTTCGGATCTTCTCGGGATCCTGTCCCTCGACCAGGCGGAACGAGACCTTCGCCGACGCCTCGGCCGCGATCACCGTCTTGGAGCCCTCGCCGGTATAGCCGCCGACGATGCCGTTGATGTCGCAGGTCGGGCGCGAGGAGACCTGCTCGATCAGGAGCCGGTCCTTTTCGCCGGCGGGCACCGAGAGGCCGATCGGCTTGAGGAAGCTCTCCGGCGTCAGATTGAGCTGCTTCCACTGGGCCAGAATGTCCGGCGGCAAATCCATCACGCCGTCATAGAAACCCGGGATGGTGATGTGACCGTTCTCGTCATGCAGGCCGCCGAGAATCCGCGTCAGCACACGGATCGGGTTCTGCGCGCCGCCGCCGAACACGCCGGAATGCAGGTCGCGATTGGCGGCCTTGATCTTGACCTCGTCATAGACCAGGCCGCGCAAGGAGGTGGTGATCGCCGGCGTATTCGGGTCCCACATGCCGGTGTCGCAGACCAGCGCGAAGTCGGCCTTGAGATCGTCCTTGTTCGCCTCGAGGAACGGCACGAAATTCTTCGAACCGATCTCCTCTTCACCCTCGATGACGATGGTGATGTCGACCGGCAGCGATCCCGTCACCGTCTTCCAGGCACGGCACGCCTCGACGAAGGTCATCAACTGTCCCTTGTCGTCCTCGGCGCCGCGCGCGACGATGATCTTGCGCCCGTCGGCATGGTCGGTCACGACAGGTTCGAACGGCGGACGGTGCCAGAGATTCAAGGGATCGACCGGCTGCACGTCGTAGTGGCCGTAGAACAGCACGTGCGGGCGTCCGTCGCTCGAGCCGTTCAGCTTGCCGACCACGGCCGGATGGCCGGCAGTCGGCCGCACTTCGGTCTTGAAGCCGAGGGTTGCGATGTCCTTGGCGATATGATCGGCAGCCGCCTTGCAGTCATCAGCGAAGGCCGGATCGGCCGAGATCGATTTGATCCGCAGCAGCGTGAACAGCCGCTCGAGGCTGTTGTCGAAATCGGCGTCGATGCGATCGAGGACGGGCTGCAGCTTGGCGTTGGACATCGCGGATATCCTTTTTGTTGGACGTTGCGCCAGGTTGTAGCGCGCCGGCCGCGGGAGGCAAAGCCGGTCTCCGGTTTCGGTCGACCGGCGCGATGCTATCGGCGCAGCAATCCACCGAGTGCGCCGCGCACCAGCGCCCGGCCGATCGAACCGCCAACCGAACCACCGAGCGATTTGCCGAGATCGGCGGCCACGCCGCCGATCACCTTGTCGGTCACCGAGCGCGTGACACTGCGCGCGATCACCTGCCCGGTCGACATGCGGCCGCGCTTGACGTTGGTGCCGAAGATCGTGGACGCGATCGAACCGATCTGGCCGAAGATGCCGCCCCCCTCGCCGCCAGCGCTGCCGCCGGCCGGCGCCGCCGTTCCGGCGAGCCGCTTCTGGATGATCTCGTAGGCGGATTCGGCATCGACCGCGGTGTCGTATTTGCCCTTCACCGGGCTCGCATCCATGATCGCCTTGCGCTCCTCCGGCGTGATCGGCCCGATCCGCGCCGACGGCGGGCGCACCATGACGCGCTCGACCATCGACGGCGTGCCGCCGCCCTCGAGGAACGACACCAGCGCCTCGCCCTTGCCGAGCTCCATGATCACCCGCGCGGTGTCGAGCTTCGGATTGGGCCGGAAGGTCTGTGCGGCCGCGGCAACCGCCTTCTGGTCGCGCGGCGTGAAGGCGCGCAGCGCGTGCTGCACGCGGTTGCCGAGCTGCGCCAGCACCTTGTCCGGCACGTCGATCGGATTCTGCGTGACGAAATAGACGCCGACGCCCTTGGAGCGGATCAGCCGCACCACCTGCTCGATCTTGTCCATCAGCGCCTTCGGCGCGTCGGTGAACAAGAGATGCGCCTCGTCGAAGAAGAACACCAGCTTCGGCTTCGGCAGGTCGCCGGCCTCCGGCAATTCCTCGAACAATTCCGAAAGCATCCAGAGCAGGAAGGTGGCGTAAAGCCGCGGGCTCTGCATCAGCTTGTCGGCGACCAGGATATTGACCATGCCGCGGCCGTCGCGGTCGGTGCGCATGAAATCCTTCAGCGTCAGCGCCGGCTCGCCGAAGAACTTGGCGCCGCCCTGATTCTCGAGCACCAGGAGCTGACGCTGGATCGTTCCGACGGTCGCCTTGGACACATTGCCGTAGCCTTGCGCGGCCTTACGGATCGGCGCCAGCGGATCCTCCTCGTCGTCGGCGGCCTTCTTGCTGCCGTCCGGGGCGATCGCATCCAGCAGCGCCCGCAGGTCCTTCATGTCGATCAGCGTGAGACCGTTCTCGTCGGCGACGCGGAAGGCAACATTGAGCACGCCTTCCTGCACGTCGTTCAGATCGAGCATCCGCGAGAGCAGCAGCGGTCCCATCTCGGTGACGGTGGCGCGCACCGGCTGGCCCTGCTCGCCGAACACGTCCCAGAATACGGTCGAGAACTGATCCGGCTGAAAGGTCAGACCCATCTCCTTGGCACGCTTCAGGATAAAGTCCTTGGCCTCGCCGACTTCGGAGATACCGGAAAGATCGCCCTTGATGTCGGCTGCGAAAACCGGAACGCCGGCGCGCGCAAATCCTTCAGCCATGACCTGTAGCGTGACGGTCTTGCCGGTTCCGGTCGCACCGGTCACAAGGCCGTGGCGGTTGGCCAGCGCAAGCGTCAGCCAGGCCGTTTCCTCGCCCTTGCCGATAAAGATTTTCTCATCGGTGTCGGCCAACTTGTTGTCGGACGTCGCCATCGCTTCGCCTCTTAACGCGATTTTAAATCGGCTCGATCCATTCGAACCGATGACATCATATTGCATCTTGCAGGTCGATTGAAACCATCGGCGCGCACTGATGTATATTGTCGCTGCACCAGTTCCTCATACTTTATTCCCGGCCAAGTGACGAAAGGCATTGCGCATTGCGACAAGATGGTGTGAATCCGCCGCTCACTCTTGCAGAGGTGCAACACTCCCGACGCGATTGAAAAAGAAAACGAACTGAAATGCGCGGATCGCTTGTATTTCGTGACACAGGCGCTCAAGATAAATCTTCAAGAATGATCCGGCAAAAACCGGTTGAGGCGGGGCAATATGGACGAATTGGTTGGGCAGCTGGCCGCGAAGGCCGGCATCGACGGTGCTGTCGCTGAAAAAACCATCGGCATCGTTCTGGGTTTCCTCCGTAACGAGGGACCTTCCGACAAAGTTCAGGCTCTGATCGACCAAATCCCCGGCGCCGAAGCGGCAATCGCCGCCTCCAACAACAGCGGTGGTCTATCGCGGTTGATGGGTGGCGGTCTGATGGCTGTCGGCACCCGGCTGATGGCGCTTGGATTGAGCATGAGTGAGATTCAGAACGTCGCGCGTGAACTTTTCAGGTTCGGCCGCGACAAAATCGGAGCGGATCAAATGGGCGAGATCATCTCGGGGACGCCGGGCCTCAGCCAGTTTGCCTGAAGCATTCTCCCAAACGCCATTGCACGTGCGCTCCCTTCTACCTGCATACGAGTATCATGACATACCCCCTCTCCGAGATCGAAGGCCTGTCCGCCTATTGCGCCACCAAACTGAAATCGCAGGGTATCCGCACGACCGACGCACTGCTTGAAGCCGCCCGCACCGTCAAGGGACGCAAGGCGCTCGCCACCAAGACCGGGATCAGCGAACAACAATTGCTCGAATGGGCCAACATCTCCGACTACATGCGGATTCCCGGCATGGGCAAGGCGAAGGTCGGCCTGGTCCGCGCCGCCGGCGTCACCACCGTGCGCGAGCTCGCGCACCGCAACCCGTCGCGGCTCGCGCAGAGCATGAAGGACGCCAATGTGCGTCGTAAGCTCGTCCGCGTGATGCCGTCGGAGAAGTCGGTCGAGCTGCTGATCGAAGAGGCACGCAAGCTGCCTCCCAAGATCACCTATTAGCCTGTCTTAACGGCATTCGGCCGCCGGCCGCGTCACACGTCATCGCCACACCTTGACTTGCCGCTGCGGTCAGCGCAAAGCCACCGCATGATGGCGAGCAAGCCGATAGCATCGACGGTGACCGGCCCGGCCGTATCGGCGGTGCTGCCGGCGCTGTTGTCGCGGCCTTATCCGGCCGTGATGGGCATCCTGAACGTGACGCCGGACTCGTTCTCCGACGGCGGCCAGTTCGCCGCACCCGAAGAGGCGCTGGCGCAGGCCCGCAAGCTGGTCGCCGAAGGCGCCGATATCATCGACATCGGCGCGGAATCCACCCGTCCCTACGGCTCGCAGCCGGTCACCGCCGAGGCCGAGATGGCGCGGCTGAAGCCGGTGCTGGCCGACGTGATCGCGCTTGGCGTGCCGGTCTCGATCGACAGCATGAAATCGGAGGTCGTGGCCTGGGCGCTCGACCACGGCGCGGCGATCGCCAATGACGTCTGGGGCCTGCAGCGCGATGCCGGCATGGCGCCGCTCGTCGCCGCACGCGGCGTGCCCGTGATCATCATGCACAATCGCGAGCAGGCCGATCCGGCGATCGACATCATGCAGGACATCGCCGCGTTCTTCACCCGCTCGCTCGCGATCGCCGCGAGCGTCGGCATTTCGCCCGACCGGATCGTGCTCGATCCCGGCATCGGCTTCGGCAAGACCCCGGAGCAGAGCATGACCGCGCTGGCGCGGCTCTCCGAGCTCGACGCGTTCCGACTGCCGCTGCTGGTCGGCGCCTCGCGCAAGCGCTTCATCAGCACGGTCGTGCCGTCGGAGCCGCAACAGCGGATCGGCGGCTCGATCGCGGCGCATCTGATCGCCGCGCAGAATGGCGCCCGCATCATCCGCGCGCATGACGTCGCCGAAACCGTTCAGGCGCTGCGCGTGGCCGCAACAATCGAGGGACAGCAATGACCGATACGATCTTCATCACCGGGATCGTCATCCATGCCCGTCATGGCGTGATGGAACATGAGACCGAAGTCGGGCAGCGTTTCGTCATCGATCTCGAGCTCTATACCGACCTCTCGGAATCCTCGCGCACCGACCGCCTCTCCGATACGGTCTCCTATTCCAACGTGGTGGCGACCGCCACATCGGCATTCAAGAACACCAACTACAAGCTGCTGGAGCGCGCCGCCGGCGCGGTGGCCGAGGACATCCTGGCGAGCTTCCCGCGGATCCGGGCGGTCAAGGTCACGGTGCACAAGCCGCACGCGCCGATCGCCGCGATCTTCGACGATGTCGGCGTGGTGCTGACCCGCTCGCGCCATCAACCGCCCCAGGGTTGAACGCAGATGGCTGACGTCCTGATCGCCCTCGGCGGCAATGTCGGCGACGTCCGCACGACGTTTCGCAAGGCGATCGCCAATATCTGCGGCATGACCCAGGCCGCGCTTATCGCGCGCTCGTCGGATTATTCGACGCCGCCCTGGGGCGAGCAGCAGCAGGACAGCTTCATCAACGCCTGCATCGAGATCGAGACCAGTCTCGATCCGCACGCGCTGCTGTTCACGCTGCACAAGATCGAAGCCAAATTCGGCCGCGACCGCGCCAATGAGCAGCGCTGGGGGCCGCGCACCCTCGATCTCGACCTGATCGCCTATGACGACGTCACACTGAACAAGCCGGAACTGACGCTGCCGCATCCGCGCCTGTTCGAACGCGCTTTCGTGCTGGTGCCGCTCGCCGAGATCGTTCCCGACCGCGTCATCGCCGGGCGCCGCGTCGCCGATGCGCTCGCCAAGGTCTCTACCGACGGTATTTTCCGTCTAGCGGACCTCGATTAAAGCCAAACCATCGCAAACAACCGTTTGGCTTGGCCGCCCGCCCGTGGCAATTTCCGGCCAAATCAAGGGGCCCCGCGCGGGCCGGTGAAGGACGATTTGGGCGGATGACGACCTCGACTGACGATTTGGCTCTGGCTTCGGATTTTCGACCTGCGACCTATGACGACTGGCGCAAGCTGGTCGACGGCGTGCTGAAGGGCGCCCCGTTCGAGAAGCTGGTCGGCAAGACCTATGACGGCCTGAAGATCGATCCGATCTACCGCCGCGCCACCAACACAAACCCGCTTGCCGGCCGCGCCGCCGCTGCGCCCTGGCAGATCCTGCAGCGGGTCGATCATCCCGATGCCGCACAGGCTAATGCGCAAGCGCTGCAGGATCTCGAGAACGGCGCGACCGGCCTCGAATTCGAGTTCGCCGGCGGTCCCGGTGCGCGCGGCTTCGGTCTTGCCGACGCCAGCAAGAAGACGCTGGCGCGCGCCTGCGGCGGCATCCATCTCGATGCCGGCATCATGATCGCGCTCAATCCGGTGATCGGCCGCGAGAACGCCGGCGAGACCTTTGCCGACATGGTCGAGGCCCGCAAGCTCGACCCGGCCAAGCTCGATCTGCATTTCAATTACCAGGCGCTCAGCACCATGGCCGTGCGCGGCGCCGCGGCCATCGCCTGGCCCAACTACGAAAAGTCGTTCGGCCAGGTCGTCAATGGCCTGATCAGGCGCGGCTTCAAGGGGCCGTTCGTGCTGGCCGACGGCCGGCCGGTCCATGACGCCGGCGGTTCCGAGGTGCAGGAACTCGCGTTCACGCTCGCGCTGGGCCTCGCCTATCTGCGCATGCTGGAAGGCGCCGGCATCGATCTCGATGCGGCGCGCGCGGGCATCTCGTTCCGCCTCAGCGCCGATGCCGACCAGTTCCTGACCATGGCGAAATTCCGCGCGCTGCGGCTGCTCTGGGCACGGGTCGAGCAGGCCTGTGGGCTTGCGCCGAAGCCGATCTTCGTCAACGCGCAAACCGCCTGGCGGATGCTGACCCAGCGCGATCCCAATGTGAACATGCTGCGCGCGACGATCGCGACCTTTGCGGCCGGGCTCGGCGGCGCCAATGCGATCACGGTGCTGCCGCACACGCTGGCGCTCGGCCTGCCCGACGACTTCGCCCGGCGCGTGGCGCGCAACACGCAACTCGTGCTGCTCGATGAATCCAACCTGGCAAAGGTGTCCGATCCCGCGGCCGGCGCCGGCGGCATCGAGACGCTGACCTCGCAACTCTGCGAGGCGGCGTGGACGCTGTTCCAGGAGATCGAGAAGGCCGGCGGCATCTTCGCCGCGCTCGAGCAGGGGCTGCTGCAAAACAAGGTCGCCGCGACGCGATTGCTGCGCGAGACCAATGTGGCGAAGCGCCGCGACGTGCTGACCGGCGCCAGCGAATTTCCGGATCTGCGCGAGGCCGCCCCCGCGGTGCTGGATGTGAAACCATCAGCGTCGGCGTCCCTCGCCGGCACCAAGGTGAAGTTCGACGCCCTCGCGCCGATGCGGCTCGCCGAACCGTTCGAGGCGCTGCGCGACAAGTCGGATGCCGCGCTGAAGGCGCATGGCGCACGGCCGAAGATATTCCTGGCCAATCTCGGCACCCCCGCGGACTTCACGGCCCGCGCGACCTTCGCCAAGAGTTTCTTCGAAACCGGCGGGATCGAGGCTATCGACAGCGAGGGTTTTGCCGACGCGGCGGCGCTGGCCGCGGCCTACAAGGCCTCGGGCGCAACGATGGCATGCATTTGTTCCTCGGATAAGGTCTATGCCGCCAGCGCCGTTGAGGCCGCCAGGGCCCTTCAAGGCGCCGGTGCAAGGCATATCTATCTGGCAGGGCGGCCCGCCGACCAGGAAGCGGCGCTGCGGGCGGCCGGCATCGGCGAGTTCGTCTTCGCCGGCGGTGATGCGCTGGCGACATTGCGCGACGCCTATCGGCAGATGGAGCAGACATGAGCGCAGAGGCACCATCGACACCCGTTCTGACCGGCGGCTGCCAGTGCGGCGCCGTCCGATTTGCCGTCTCGGCGGCACCGACCCGGATCAGCATCTGCCACTGCCGGATGTGCCAGAAAGCGTCCGGGGCGCCATTTGCCTCTTTCGCCGACATCGATCGCAACGACTTCAAATGGACCCGCGGCAAGCCCGCCGCGTTCAGGTCCTCCTCGATCGCCGAGCGCGACTTCTGCGCCGCCTGCGGAACGCCCCTGAGCTTCCGCCGCATCGACGGGCCGCGGATCGAGATCATGACCGGCGCCTTCGACCGGCCCGACCGGGTGATACCGACGCAACAATTCGGAACCGAGTCCCGCCACGGCTGGGTGGTCGGCATTGCCAACCTGCCGAGCCAGACCACGATGCAGAATTACGGACCGGACAAGATGGCGACGATCGTCAGCCATCAGCATCCGGACCATGATTGAGTTAGAAGCTACAGCGATTGATCGAACGCAATCGCCAGTTTGAGGAAGCCCAGGAATGACCCGCATTCCCAATTTCGCCGATGTCGCCTTCCAGCCCGTGGCCAGTACGGCTCCGGTTGCGAGCGCCGAGCCCTGGCTGACGCCCGAGGGCATCCCGGTGAAATCCGTCTACGGTGAAGCCGATCTCGAAGGCATCGACTTCCTCGAGACCTGGCCGGGGATCGCGCCCTATCTGCGCGGCCCCTACCCGACCATGTATGTCAACCAGCCCTGGACCATCCGGCAATATGCCGGCTTCTCCACGGCGGAGGACTCCAACGCCTTTTATCGCCGCAACCTCGCGTCCGGACAGAAGGGCCTGTCGGTCGCCTTCGACCTCGCCACCCACCGCGGCTATGACTCGGATCATCCGCGCGTCTCCGGCGACGTCGGCATGGCCGGCGTCGCGATCGATTCCATCTACGACATGCGCACGCTGTTCGCCGGCATCCCGCTCGACCAGATGAGCGTGTCGATGACCATGAACGGCGCGGTGCTGCCGATCCTCGCGCTATTCGTCGCGGCTGCCGAGGAACAGGGCGTGCCGCCGGAGAAACTGTCGGGCACCATTCAGAACGACATTCTGAAAGAGTTCATGGTGCGCAACACCTACATCTATCCACCTGGCCCCTCGATGCGGATCATCTCGGACATCTTCGCCTACACCTCGCAGCGGATGCCGAAATACAATTCCATTTCCATTTCCGGCTACCACATGCAGGAAGCCGGCGCGACGCAGGACCTCGAGCTCGCCTATACCTTGGCCGACGGCGTCGAATATCTGCGCGCCGGGCTGGCCGCGGGCCTCGACGTCGACCGCTTTGCGCCGCGGCTGTCGTTCTTCTGGGCGATCGGCATGAACTTCTTCATGGAAGTCGCCAAGATGCGCGCCGCGCGGCTGTTGTGGGCCAAGCTGCTCAAGCAGTTCAATCCGAAGGATCCGCGCTCGCTGTCGCTGCGCACCCATTGCCAGACCTCGGGCTGGTCGCTGACCGCGCAGGACGTCTTCAACAACGTGATGCGCACCACGATCGAGGCGATGGCGGCAACCCAAGGCCACACCCAGTCGCTGCACACCAACGCGCTCGACGAGGCCCTGGCGCTGCCGACCGACTTCTCCGCGCGCATCGCCCGCAACACCCAGCTGTTCCTGCAGCAGGAGAGCGGCACCAACCGCATCATCGATCCCTGGGGCGGCTCCTATTATGTCGAGCGGCTGACCCGCGATCTCGCGCAGAAGGCCTGGGGGCACATCCAGGAGGTCGAGGCGCTCGGCGGCATGGCCAAGGCGATCGAGGCCGGCGTGCCGAAGCTCAGGATCGAGGAAGCTTCCGCCAAGACGCAGGCGCGGATCGATGCCGGCCGGCAGGCGGTGATCGGCGTCAACAAGTTCAAGCCCGAGAGCGAGAAGCCGATCGACGTGCTCAAGGTGGAGAACTCCACCGTGCGGCGGCTGCAGATCGACAAGCTGGCGCGGCTCAAGAAGGAGCGCAACCAGAAGGACGTCGATGCGGCGCTCGCCGCGCTCACCCGCTCGGCGGGCGAAGGCAACGGCAATTTGCTGGCGCTGGCGATCGACGCCGCTCGCGCCAAAGCCACCGTCGGCGAGATTTCGGACGCCATGGAAAAGGTGTTCGGCCGCCACCGCGCCGAGATCAAGTCCATCACCGGCGTCTACAAGCGAGAGGCAGCGGCGATGTCCAACAAGGTCGAAAAAGTGCAGGCCCTGATCGATGCGTTCGAGGAGGCCGAAGGCCGCCGCCCGCGCATCCTGGTGGCGAAAATCGGCCAGGACGGCCATGACCGCGGCCAGAAGGTGATCGCATCGGCGTTCGCCGATGTCGGCTTCGACGTCGATATCGGGCCGTTGTTCGCGACCGCCGACGAAGCCGCCCGTCAGGCAGTCGAGAACGACGTCCACATTCTCGGCGTCTCCTCGCTTGCCGCGGCGCATCTCACCGCGGTGCCGGAATTGAAGGCCGCGCTGAAGAAGCACGGCCGCGACGACATCATGATCATCATCGGCGGCGTGGTGCCGCCGCAGGATTACGACGCGCTGTATGCGGCCGGCGCCGAGGCGATCTTCCCGCCGGGCACTGTGATCTCGGATGCCGCCGAGGAGCTGATCCACAAGCTCAACGCCCGGCTCGGCCATAGCGCTGCAGCGGAGTAGCGCTGCCGTATCCCCTCTCCTTTCAGGAGCTTTCCATGCGCGCCGCTCGCTCGATGACGCCTGTCCGCATCGTGGGTCTTGCCGGCGTGCTCGCTTGCCTCTGCCTTCCCGCGCGCGCCGCCGATCCCAAGGCCGATCCGAAGCCCGACGCCGCGATCAAGAACGCAAGCATCGAGGCCAGCGTCTATCTCGACGACAAGATCAAGGGAGATAGTGCGCTGGCGGCCGATTGCCTCGCCGAAGGCCGGAAGTGGATCGAGAAGAATGCGGCGGAGGCGGCTTCCGCGCGGAAGGATGAGCCCAAGCTCTTCAAGGATCGCGGCGGCTACTCGTTCGAACGCAAATACTCCGAACGCTCCGTCGTCGACGGCCGCTATGTGAGCGTGCTGCGCGATGACTACATGGACACCCACGGCGCGCATCCGAACTCCGACGTCAACACCATCCTGTGGAATACGACGGCGAAGAAGCGCATCAGCATCCGCCCCTTCTTCACCGAGACCGCAGACAACAGCCCGACCCTGACGGCGATGCGCAAGGCCGTCGTCAGCGCGCTGAACGCCGAGAAGAAGCGGCGCGGCGCCGGCGAGACCGCGACCGCCGGGTGGTACAAGGAGCTGAAGCCCACCCTGCTCAAGATCGGCGCCGTGACGCTGGCGCCGTCGACCGTATCAGGCAAGAGCTCCGGCCTCACCTTCCACTACCCGCCCTACACCGTCGGCCCCTATGCCGAAGGCCAATACGTCATCTTCGTGCCGTGGGAGACGCTGAAGCCGTATCTGACGGCGGAAGGCACGAAAATCTTCGCCGGCGCGCGGCCGAAGGGCGACGCAGACGATCGAGACTAGAACATGACGAAGTCAGGTTGAACCGGTCTCGAGGCAAGGCGCGGCACCTGCCATATGCCCCAGGGCGAGCGTGCGTCTGCGCGATTTCGGAATATTGGAAAAATATCCGTGAGTTGCCCGACGTGTCAAGTAGCCGGGTCGAACGCCGGCCACCGCAGGCTACTTTGCATGGGGTTGTTTTCGATATTTTGGCAACGCGCCTCCCCCCTCCCGCGAGTGACCCGCAAGCGCGAGAGAGAGTGCACCACCGCCTTTGCGGCCATTCAACCTCATCACCTCATGTCCGAGGCGTCATCAACAAGCCGCGCCGGTGCCGATCCGCGTTCCCCTCGCCTGCCATGGCCAGCCGTTGTAAACCAACACCATGACCTCACCGAAGCCTGCCGCTCCCGACATCAGCGCCCTCGCCAAGGACCTCCGTGACGGCCACCGCGCCGCGCTGGCACGGGCGATCACGCTGGTCGAGAGCCGGCGCAGCGATCACCAGGCGGCGGCGCGCGAGTTGGTGCAGGCGCTCTTGCCCGACACCGGGAAGGCGGTACGGGTCGGCATCACCGGTTCGCCCGGCGTCGGCAAGTCGACAACCATCGATGCGCTCGGCATGTTCCTGATCGAGCGCGGCCACAAGGTCGCGGTGCTGGCGGTCGATCCGTCCTCGGCGCGCACCGGCGGCTCGATCCTCGGCGACAAGACGCGGATGGCGCGGCTCGCCGTCTCGGACCAGGCCTTCATCCGCCCCTCGCCCTCATCGGGCACGCTCGGCGGCGTCGCGGCGAAGACCCGCGAGGCGATGCTGCTGTGCGAGGCCGCCGGCTTCGACGTCGTGCTGGTCGAGACCGTCGGCATCGGCCAGTCCGAGACCGCGGTCTGCGACATGACCGACTTCTTCCTGGCCTTGATGCTGCCGGGCGCCGGTGACGAGCTGCAGGGCATCAAGAAAGGCCTTGTCGAACTCGCCGACATGATCGCGATCAACAAGGCCGACGGCGACAACCTCAAGCGCGCCAACCTCGCCGCCGCCGACTATCGCAGCGCGCTGCACATCCTCGCGCCGCGCTCCGAGCACTGGCATCCGCCGGTGGAGACCTATTCCGCCCTGACCGGCGCCGGACTCGACCGGCTCTGGCAGAAGATCCTCGACCACCGTACCGCGATGAACGCCTCGGGCGAGTTCGCCGGCCGCCGCCGGGAGCAGCAGGTGAAGTGGATGTGGTCGATGCTGGAGAGCCGGATGATGGCGCGACTGCGCTCTGATGCCGCGATCCGCGCCAAGGTGAAGAAGATGGAGGCCGAGGTCGCCGGCGGCCGCATCTCGCCCGCGGTCGCGGCCGAACAGATCGCGGAGATGCTGCGTTGAGCGGCAGGCTGCGCATCCTCGTCACCGGCTTCGGGCCGTTTCCGGGTGCGCCGTTCAACCCGACCATGCCGTTGGTGAAGCGGCTGACCGCCCTGCGCCGCCCGGCCTTCGACGACGTCGCGCTGTCGAGCCACATCTTCGACGTCACCTACGCGGCCGTCGACCGCGAATTGCCGGAGCTGATCGCAAAACACCGCCCGCAGGCGCTCTTGATGTTCGGGCTCGCCGGCCGCACCGGCTATCTGCGGATCGAAAGCCGCGCCCGCAACGCGGTGACCACGCGCTTCCCCGACGCCGGCCGCCAGCATGCACGCAAGGGATCGATCGAGGGCGACGCCGATGCACGCATGTTCGGGCCGCATACTGACAAATTACTGCGCGCCGCGCTGGCGACCGGGATCGACGCGCGAGCCTCGCGCGATGCCGGCAGCTATCTCTGCAACTATCTGAGCTGGCGCGCGATCGAGGCCGTGAACGGCGACAATGACTTGTGCCTCGCGCAATTCGTCCACGTTCCGCCGCTCGCCCATGACGGCACGGCTGCACCCGGCAAATCATCGATCACGCTGGAAGCGCTCGTCGATGCCGGCGAGGCCATGCTGATGGAGCTGGTGAAACTGACCCGGCAGGCCTCGCGCGCGTGAGCGTGCGGATCGGGCGGTGCAAGTGCACGCCCCTAGTTGGCATCCTCCAACTCACGCGTACGCAAGCTGCGCATCATTTCAATGAATTCAGGCTCCGCAGGATCGATCTTGCGGAATCTGTAAGGTTCGAACCCAATCATCGGAGGAGGTAGCGCGACGCCTGCCAGCCCGACAGTCAGACTCCCCGTCCAGGTCGTCCCGATGAAATTGACGCGGTAGATGCGCCCCTTGTGCAGCAAATGATGGATCGCCACTACCGGCCCAATGGCTCCTTTCTTCGGGCCATTGTCGATGCAGACAACCAGGTCTCCCACGTCAAACACCGGTCTCTCCTCTCAAGCCAGCGGGCGAGCAATAGTCCAGACGCGTCAACCGTAGACCCCCAGCAAATACTAAAATTGGATCGAATGACGAGGTCTGCAGCGGCCATTCAGTGTCGTCCCGGCCATCGCCCGGACGACGCCTGGGAAGGAACCGTGGGCCCGCATTCTCCCCGGTTTCAGGCCAGCGAATGCGGGGCATCCAGTACGCCGCGGCTTCTCGGCTCAAACACAAGCGTCTCTGGAATGCTGGATCACGCGCATGCGCGCGTGATGACACCGGGGAACGCCTCTTTGACAACGTGAAGCGGTTGCACCCGCGATTAACCCTACCGCCAACAATCGGCCCGCTGCGAGGGCGTGTTCACCATGCCGCGCCGCCTTTCGCGCTACCACTCGACCCGCGAACGTCACCGCTCGCGAATGTTGCGAGGGCCTTGCCCATGGACGTCAACCGCCGCCATCTGATCGGAGCAACCGCCGCCGGCGCGGCCGGCGCGCTTGCGATGTCGCCTGACGCTGCGCGCGCCGCCGCGCCATCGACCGGCTCGCTCGGCCGCGACGTCACGCAATATGGCGTGCGCCCCGGCGGCCCCGACGACCAGACCCGCAATCTGCAGCGCGCGATCGATGATGCCGCACGGGCGCAGGTGCCGCTGGCGTTCCCGCCCGGCGTCTACCGCACCGGCCTGTTGCGGCTTGCGCCCGGCAGCCAGCTGATCGGCGTGCGCGGCGCCAGCCGACTGGTGCTCAACGGCGGCGCCTCGCTGCTGGAGGGCGAAGGCGCCGGCGGCATCGTCCTGATGGGCCTGACCTTCGACGGCGGCAACGTGCCGCTGCCGAACCGGCGCGGCCTCGTGCACTGCCTGTCCGGCAGAGACATCCGCATCACCGATTGCCGGTTCACCGGCAGCGGCGGCAACGGCATCTGGTTCGAGCAGATGTCGGGCGACGTCAGCAACAACGTCTTCACCGAGATCGCGACCACGGCGCTGGTGTCGTTCGACGCGCTCGGCCTGATGGTGTCGCGCAACACCATCCAGGGCACCAACGACAACGGCATCGAGATCCTGCGCACCGCGATCGGCGACGACGGCTCGATCGTCGCCGACAACCGCATCGAGGACATCAAGGCCGGCCCCGGCGGCTCCGGGCAGTACGGCAACGCCATCAACGCCTTCCGCGCCGGCAACGTGATCGTGCGCGGCAACCGCATCAAGAACTGCGACTTCTCGGCGGTGCGCGGCAATTCGGCTTCCAACATCCACATCACCGACAACAGCGTCAGCAATGTCCGCGAGGTCGCGCTATATTCGGAGTTCTCCTTCGAGGCCGCGGTCATCGCCAACAACACCGTCGACGGCGCCGCGATCGGCGTCTCCGTGTGCAATTTCAACGAGGGCGGCCGCATCGCGGTGGTCCAGGGCAACATCATCCGCAACCTGCTGCCGAAGCGCCCTGCAGGCACCGACCCGAACGACGGCGCCGGCATCGGCATCTATGTCGAGGCCGACAGCTCCGTGACCGGCAATGTGATTGAGAATGCGCCGACCTTCGGCATCGTCGCCGGATGGGGCAAGTACCTGCGCGACGTCGCGATATCTGGCAACGTGGTCCGCAACGCCTTCGTCGGCATCGGCGTCTCGCTGGTGCCGGGCGCCGGCACCGCGTTGATCAACAACAACATGATCTCCGAAACCCCGCGCGGCGCGGTGGTTGGGCTCGACCATGCCCGCCCGATCACGCCGGATCTGTCGGCAGGCGGCGCCCAGCAATATGCGCAGCTCGTGGTCGGCGCGAACGCGGTGCGGCGCTAGATCCGGAAAATGCGAAGCGGCTTTTCCTCGCGACAAGCGCGGAGATCATGCTCAAAAAAAGCGCTAAAGCGACCGCCTACAGCGCGTTGCGCAGCAGCGGGTAGCGTCGCTGGATGGTGTCGAGATCGAGCACCGGCGGGGGCATCGCCGGAGGGGGCATCTCCAGCGGCGGCGCGTCGGCAACGGTGGGCGGCTCCTCGAGGACCTCGGCGACGGTCTCCAGCGCGGCAGCGACCGCGGTCATCGCAGCCTCCGCCAGGACTGCCGCCTCAGACCGGCGCTCCGACATCGGCGAGATGTCAGGCGGCGGCAGTTTCGAACTGCCGCGGCCGAGCCAGGACAGGTCGATCGGCGAATTGTCGAGCGAGGCTTCGCGGGTCAGCAATTCGCGCCAGATGTCGACCGCGGCGCGGGCTTCCCTGATGTTCTCGAGAAAGGCCTGCTCGCTGTGATAGCGCCGCCAGCGCCCGGTATCGAACAGTTCGGTAAGGTGCTCCAGCCTTTGCTCGGCGAGGTTGCACCAGCGTGCAACGATCTCCTGGCCTCTGGCCACGTCGGTCCGATGTGTCATTCAAGTTGCCCGCAGGAAAAGAAACGGACGCAGACGCAACCGAACCGAACCGAACCGAACCGAATCAACTGGACGTGACGCCGATATTCTGTGGAAAAGGTAAATAAAGTCTAACTAAATTCTTAATCGCGAACGGGCGATCGAAGAAGTCCGCTCTACTACGGAGTTTCTCGCTCGAACTGCCTCAAGTCATCGACTTGCCGTGGTGGCGATGCGCACCGCTCCTGGGGCGGAATGATCCACAGCAAACCGCCGCCGCCGTTGCGCGCATGCCCATCCCATCCCTCCGCGATCGGTCGGCGCCATCGTGCCGCGCACCGTCGAGTCCGTCATGCAAGGGTGCCCCCAAAATGAAAGACCCGTCCGGGGGGACAACCGGACGGGTCAAAGCCATATGGGCGCTTGGGGTGGATGGGCGCTCGCGCCTGATATAGCCGGGGAGGGTTAAACCGCTCCCACACACATAAGTCGTGAGAGGAAGGCGGACGTTCAAATCGCCGGCGATTTTTTTAACCTTCTCGCGTCGCGGTTCCATCGCACCGTTGCAGGCGTTCGGCGTCGAAAATCACTGCGCAGCACGGCGATTTGCAGTGGAATCCTCCGATGCGATCGATGGCGCGGGTTCAGTCGACGTGCGGCTCACGGAAGTGTTATTGCCGTCGGCCTGCCGTGCAGGCTGCGACGGTTTGTCCGCGGCAGAGCCAACGGGAGCACTGGTCGCCGCCATCACCGCGGCAAGCGCATCCGCTTCCCCTGCACCGAACAGATCGTCACGTCCAGGTGTCCCGAGATCGCGCGCCGTGCTGGTCAGGACTCGTCGCACCTCGGCGGGCTTCAATGCCGGATTGCGTTCCAGCACCAAGGCCGCGATGCCGCTGACGAACGCAGCCGAAAACGAGGTGCCCGACATCAGCTGGTACTTGCCGCCAGGCACCGGCACGAGAAGGTCGGCGCCCGGGGCCGCCAACGCGATATGGCTGCCGCGGTTCGAGGCCGCCATCAGCCGTTCGCCGGCATCGGTGCCACTGACCGCGATCACGTCGGGATGGGCGGCCGGATACAACGGCGGCGATGTCGCGCCGGCATTACCGGCCGCGGCGACCAGCACGACGTCCCGTGCCACAGCGGCGGCCACCGCACGCTCGACAAGTGCGTCCTTCGGTCCGGCGAAGCTCATGTTCACGATCTGCGCGCCATGCGCCACCGCGTAGTCGAGACTCCTGAGGATCACATAGGACGTGCTCCCGGCGCCGCCCGCGACCGCACCGAAGGCGCGGATCGCCAGGATCCGCACTTCCGGCGCGCTCCCCGTGAGCCTGACACGCGCCGCAATCGCGCCGGCAATGGCGGTGCCGTGGGCGTTTGGAGCATCCTTGCTGCCGAGCGCATCGAAGGCATCGGCGACCGTGTTCGCCAGCTCCGGATGAGCGACATCGACGCCGGAATCGATCACGGCAATGGTGACATTCATCCCGCGCGCCAGCTTGTGGGCCGCGGGCAGATGCAGCTGTGTCGGGGCATATTGCGCCGGATCGCTGCCGCCCGACGCCGCCTCCTGGTCCTGCAACGCGTAACGGTAGTTGGGCTGTACGGAGCGGACGCCGGCATCGCTTGCGAGTTCGCGGCTCGCCATTTCGGCCGAACGATTGCCCGGGATGCGGAACCGGCCGATCGTCGCACCCAGCAGCGCGACATTCTGCGAGGCGATCCGCCTCAACCCATGACGGCGCGCGAGTGCATCTGCCTCCGCCGCCGTCAATGCACCGTCGATTTCGGCCACGAGCTCATTCGGCACGGTTCGCAAGCTCGACGCGTCCTGCGCACGCAAACTGCCGCCGCCGCCGGCCCTGCCCTTCCGCGCTGCGGCCTTCCCGCCGCCGTTGCCGGCAACCGGCCGGTCGGTACATTGGCCGCGATCGCCGTCATCGCAATTGGCGGAGAGACGGGGCGCGGGGCGCACTGGGGGCGGCATGCGCGGTCGCGGCCCATCGTCGGTCCACGACGTGGCCGGGCCGCGGTCCACCGATAGCGGCGGCATGCGGCCAACTGGGTTGCCGAACCCGCCGGCGGGATTGCCACCAAGCCTTCCGATGCCGGGATTGGCCCGCAACCCGGGCGAGACCTGTGGCGCGCCACCGGTCGGCGATCGCATGAAATTCTGGGCGGAGGCGGAGCCGGCAACACAGACCAGCAACAATGCTGCGGCTGCGGCGATCGCGTGGTTCGTCGATCTGGTCCGGCCATTGGCGGCCATGGTGACCTCAACTCGGCGTAGAATCGTCAGCCACCGATTACGGCGTTTCCACCGCGAGGCTGACGATCTTCTCCTTCTGCAAACGCGCAATCAGCGCAGCGACGCTGCTCTTGTCCATTGCGCGGAACTGCAGCCGGAACATCCCGCCCTTCCCGTCGAGGATCGAGGCCTGGTAATTCTCGAGCAGCGACGTGATGTCGGCGACCCTGGCATCGGGTGTGAAGCGCACCAGCAGCCGGGTCGGCGTCGCCGCCACGCTGGCGCCGAGGTCGCGGGTGATCGGCGCACTGGGCGCGACCGGCGCACTGCGCTCGGCGACATCGAGCGACGCCGTCTGGAACAAGGCCGGCTGGCTGCGCATCAGCACCGCGCCGATCACGCCCGCCTGCAACAACACCACGACCGCACCGAGGCCGGACGACCACGCCAGCGTCCGCGGCGACAATTTCGAAAAGAACTCCGAGACGGAGGCCGACATGCGCGAGCCCATCGACGGCTTGTGCTCCGGCTCGGCATCGATCGCGGCGAACAGCTTCTGCATCGCGCGCGCCGAGGGCGCACCGAGGCTCTCGTTGAGGCCGATGGTCTCGGTATATTCCTCGCGAATGACGGCATATTGCCGGGCGAGCTCCGGATCGCTCGCGAGCGCGTCCTCGACGCGGCGCGTGTCACGCGCGTTCAGCGTGCCGGCCGCGTGCCAGGGCAGCAGCATCTCGATATCGTCAGGCTCTTGCACCTTTGTTCTCGCAGCCATCATGGCCAACCTCGCTCGACACCGGCTGCCTTCAGCAACTCGGCAAGTTTCTTGCGCGCATAGAACAGGCGCGTCTTCACGGTATTCTCCGGAATCCCCACGATCTCAGCGACATCTTCCACGGATTTCTCGTGATAGTAGACAAGATCGACAATTTCCCGATGTTCCGCCGATAGTCCCGTCAAGCACCTACGCAGCGTGTCACCGGTGTCCTTCTTCTGCACTACCGTTTCCGGATCGTCGGACGTGTCCTCGATCGCGTTCGCGGCCTCATCGTCCAGTTCGGCGTCCTTCCTTCGCCGCAGCGAAGACAACGCCTTGAACCGGGTAATTGCCAGAAGCCAGGTCGAAACGGCGGATCGTCCCTCAAACTTGCCCGCCTGACGCCACACGTCCAGGAAGACCTCGCTGATGAGGTCTTCCGCCACCTGTTCGTCCCGCACGAGCCGAAGCCCGAAGCGGTACACCCTGACATGGTGCCGCCCGTACAGCACCTGCATGGCAATCCGGTCGCCTTGAGCGATCCGAGCGATCAGAACGTCGTCTGAAGCCGCCTGTGTCGCGCTCAATGGCCGTCTCGCAAAGTTGGTCTGAAGGGGGCGGTGCGTGGTTCGACGCGAGAGCCAAGATTCTTCACATTACGGCAATGTCCGTACTGCATGTGTGATCTATGCCACAGTCGGCGCTTCCAATGAGGAAAAATCAACCGAGACTCGATAAACGGTATCATAATAGTGAGAACTCTCGCGGACAGGTACCATCCGGCGCGACCATACCAAGGCTTTATCGGCAAGCCAGCACCGTCACGAAGTCCGCCACAGCGCACGCTTGCCGCACATCGCTCCCGCCTCGCCTCCGCGAACGGATTCCCCTTACGAAACAAGGGCGATGACCGGGTTACACCGGGGTAGATTCGGTTCCAAAAGATACCAAACCTAAAGGCTTTCCCACGTAGATTTTCGCCGGATTTCACCAATGGCGGGACCATGGGCAGCGCTGCGTCGTCACTTCCCAGCCCGATCGCGGGCGCATCGGAAAGCGGCCGTCCCAGGCTGACGGCCGAGCGCCTGGCGCGCCGGGCCAAGCAGCGCCGCCAGATCCAGTCGATGATTGCGGCCTGCTTCGTGCTCGACGCCGTCGTGCTGCTGATCTACGCGCATGGCGGCACCACGTCCGTTTGGGTGGCGGCGGGCTACGCGCTGACGGGCCTGTCTTTGGTCGCCGTCTATGTGGTGCTCTCCGAGCGCGGCTTTCACGAGCGCTTCCGCGACCACTATCTGGTCGCGCCGCAATCGGCGATCAACATGGTGAACCTGCTGGTGTTCACCTACATCGCGCCGGAAGTCGGCGTGCTGTTCCTCTGCAACCTGTTCGTGGTGTTCGGCTTCGGCGCGCTGCGCACCTCGGCGCGGCAGACCGCGATCGTCTGGACCGTCATGGTGCTGGGCCTCGCCGCGCTGTTCCTCGGCACCGACAAGGCGATCGGGATGCCGACCGCGACCCGGATCGATCGCCTCGCCACCATGCTGGTGTTCGCGCTGACGATCGGGCGCTGCATGTGCCTCGGCATCTTCTCCAGTTCGATGCAGCAATCGCTGTATCAGAGCGGACTGAAGCTGAAGGAGGCCTATCGGCGCATCGAGGAGCTCGCGGAGCTCGATGAACTGACCGGCACCTCCAATCGCCGCAGCATCATGCGCACGCTCGAAGAGGAGATCGCGCGCTGCGCGCGCAACGGCAGCTCCTGCGCGGTTGCGCTGATCGACCTCGACCATTTCAAGCGCATCAACGACGTCTACGGCCATCCGATCGGCGACGAGGCGCTGCGCACCTTCGCCATCGGCATGTTCGCCAACCTCCGCAGCGTCGATCGCTTCGGCCGCTACGGCGGCGAGGAATTCTTGCTGGTGCTGCCCGACCTGTCGCAGGATCAGGCGATGCGCGCGCTCGAGCGGTTGCGCGCGATCATCGCCGATCTCGACTGGAGCGCATTCTCGCCCGGCATGCGGGTGACGATCTCCGCAGGCGTCACGACGCTCAAGCCGCGCGAAAACTCCGATACGTTGCTCGCCCGCGCCGATGGCGCGCTTTACGCAGCCAAGGCCAGGGGACGCAACCGCATCGCCAGCGCCTGAGATCCTCCATTTCCTCTTCGGCGCCGGAGAAGCCGTCGCCACTGCTCCAGGACAGAGTCATGAGCTTGAAGCCCGAGACCGCCCCCGAAAGTCTGCTCGACGAGCTGCAGACGACGCTCGCGCACGGCACCGTCGCACGCCGCGTCGAGACGCTGCGCCGCGTGACCGACCTCTTCATCAACGGCTCGGTGAACTATTCCAACGAGCAGATCGTGCTGTTCGACGACGTTTTCCAATGCCTGCTCGAGCACATCGAAAACTCGGCCAAGGCGTTGCTCGCCGACCGCCTCGCTCCGATCGACACTGCACCGCCGCAGACCATCCGCACCCTTGCCTTCGACGACCTGATCGAGGTCGCGGGCCCCGTGCTGACTCTGTCGCCGCGGCTCGACGACGACACCCTGATCGAAACGGCGCGCAGCAAGAGCCAGGCGCATCTGCTCGCGATCTCGAACCGCAAGACGCTGAGCGGCGCCGTCACCGACGTGCTGGTGCTGCGCGGCAATGACGAGGTGATCCAGAGCGCGGTCAACAATCCCGGCGCGGAGTTCACCGAGCGCGGCTTCACCCGCCTGGTCAGCCGCGCCGAGGGCGATGACAACCTGTCGACCTGCGTCGGCCTGCGCCCGAACATTCCGCGGCATCTCTATCTCAAGCTGGTCGCCAAGGCCTCGGACGCGGTCAGGCAGCGGCTCGAGGCTGCCAATCCGCAGCAGGCCAAGGAGATTCCGATCGCGGTGAAGGAAGCGACGCGACGCGCGCGCTCGGCGCCAGCCGCCGTGACGCCGGACACCACGATCGCACATGCCTTGGTCAAGTCGCTCTACCAGGACGGCCGGCTCGACGAATTCCAGCTCGCAGCCTTCGCCGAGGCCGGCAAGTTCGACGAGACCAACGCCTCGCTCGCCGCGCTCGCCAACGTCTCGGTCAGCGTCGCCGAGAACATGATGATCGAAACCCGCGCCGAAGGCGTCATGATCCTGGCCAAGGTCTCGGGACTGTCATGGTCGACAGTGCGGGCGATTATCAACCTGCGCGACGACATCTCGGGCGGCGAGCCGACCGATTTGCAGGCCTGCAAGGACACCTATGAGCGGCTGCGGCCGTCCACCGCGCAGCAGGTGCTGCGCTTCCATCGCATGCAGCAGTCCGCGCCCGCGGCCTGATTTCCCGCAGCCCGGATGCAGCGAAGCGCAATCCGGGGACCTGTATCCGCGGATGGAGCTGTCCGGATTTCGCTCCGCAGCATCCGGGCTACGAAGCTCTCTTCCCCTTCCCCCTGAAAGGGGGAAGGTCGGGATGGGGGTCAGCCGCAGGCGACGCTGCTCTTGGAGAGAGCCGATCCCCACCCCGCTTTGCTCTGATGAGCAAAGCAACCGCCCCTTTTCAAGGGGAGGTTGGGTCGCAGCCGGATTTCGCGGAGCTGTTATCGGGCGCGCGTTCGCGCGACCCGTTGGCTCCAGCCCGACTACGATTGCTCAATATCGTAGCGCCCGGTTTCCCATCAGCGCGCCGACGCTCGCGACGATCGCGGTCGCCAGCGTGTACCAGGTGGCAACGAACAGCGGCGAGTCATCCGTGCAGTGCGACGCGTAGACGGTCGCCGCCAGCCCCGCCGAGAGCAGGCCGGCTATCGCGCCGGCGACAGCCGGCCGCGCCGGCGCGCCCTGCCGCAGCCCGTACAGCGCGCCGACCAGCAGCGGCAGCGACATCGCGGGGATCGCGGTCATGCAGGCCATCGAATTTTTGCCGATCAGCCGCGTCATCATCGGCGTACGCTGCGGCATCATCATCTCGCCGCTGATGGCGGCGACGAGGATGCCGGCAGGAATCAGCAGCCACCAGCCGAAGCCGCGCAGCGAGGCCTCCGGGCGCGACAGATGCAGGCTGACCGCGATCGCCGAGGCGGCGAGCGCCAGCGTCACGGCGAATTTCAGGTCGAAGAACGGATTGTGCATCGCGCTCATCACGTCGGGCCGCACGCCGAGTTCGGCGAAGAAGATCAGGAGCGAGACCGGCGCCGCCGCCAGCAGTGCCAGCATCAGCGCAAGACCGATCGGACGCGCGCGATAGGCATTGTCGGCGGCAAGGGTTCGAATGAGTTGATCGGTATCCATGCTCATCGATCCCGTAATTTCGCAGTGAGGCTCGCAAGCCCGCGATGCAGCGCGACCCGCACCGCGCCCTCGGTCATCGAGAATTTCGCCGCGGTGTCCTTGATCGAGGCGCTGTCGACCGCGATCGATTGCAGCACCTCGCGCTGCCGCGCGGGCAAAGCCTGCAATTGGGCGCTCACCTCGCTCGGCGAGGCCGTCGGTTCCGGCGTTTCCCCGGGCAGCGTCTCGGCGAAATCATCGATGTTGACGAAGATCCGCTTGCCGCGGCGGCGCAGCGCGTCGATCAGCTTGTTGCGCGCGATCGCGAACAGCCAGGGCGCGAACGCCGCGCTGGTGTCCCAGGTCTGTCGCTTCAAATGTACCGCCAACAAGATGTCCTGCACGATGTCCTCGGACTGATCGACCGGTTGTCCCGCGCGCGCCAGGCCGCGGCGCGCTGCGGCACGGAGTACCGGCGTGATGGCCTTGAGCAGGCGATGATACGCAGCATCATCGCCTGAAATGGCCGACCGCATCAGGCCGGTCCATTCATCCTCACGTTCGCGCACGCAGGCTCCTGAATTGCAATTCGGCCGATCTTTCAGTTCGTTACGCGGCACGCCAAACGATCACGAATTCGTGATCTCTATCCTCCGGCAAGACCGCGCCGAGGATCGGCCTCAAAGAATCGCTCCGGCGGGTTTCCAGACGTCACGGCTCATAACACCGATCGGTCCGACAAGCATCGGTGCTGCTGCCGTCGATGGGCCGCTGGGAAGAAATTGCCCAGCTTTTGCCCCCGGATGCCCGAAGATTCCCTTTTTCTGCCCCGGTGTGGACACGCAGCGGGGTCTCTTTTCGCCCTTGGGCGGGCGACATGGGGAGATCATCAAAATGAAGATCAAAGCCGGCGGGCGCTTGGCATTGATGGTTGCGACAGGACTGACAGGCCTTTTCGTAGGTCTCGCCGGTCCGCTGGCGGCGCATGCGGCCGGTTCGGACGCATCGGCATCGAAATCCGACAGCGCAACGACCGAGAAGTCCGCGCAACAGAGCTCCCGGCATGGCCGGCGCCATGCGCGTCGCCAGTCCTCCAAGACGGCCGACAAGTCCGAGAGCAAGAAGGCCACCAATAACGACGCCGGCAGGGTCACCTCGGCAGGCATTCCCGCCACCGTCGCCAACGCCAATGCGGAGCTGACCTCCGGCGACGACAATGCGGCGGCGACGCCGGTGAAAGCCAATGTGTTGATTGCCGCGGCCGACAAGCCGGCAGACCAGTCCGACGGTAATGTGGTCGCATCCGACCAGCTCAACGAGGTCGACCGCGCCCTGCAGCAGGAGCAGCCGGCGGAACAGCCGCAGCCGGCCCAGCCGCAGACCGCTCAACAGGAGACACCGCCCGGGCCGCCGCCGACGGTTGCCGTGGCTGCACCCAAGCCGGCCCCGGTTCTGGCGAGCAGCGACAGCGCGAGCTGGGACCAGACCTCGCTGATCGGGAAGATCTTCATCGGCTTCGGTGCCCTGCTCACGGTGGCCTCCGCCGCGCGCATGTTCATGGCCTAGCGGAGGCGCCTGCGGTGCGGCGCGGGGGGCGCCGCACCGCAGCCCAAAGCCTCGCTTCAGCCACTTGAAGCGCATCCCGTCAGCGGGCACATTGCCCGGCAAATCAGGCACGGGGTTTGCGTCCATGGCTATGTTCGAATTCATCATTGTTGAAAGCAAGGGACCGGTCGGCGTCATCACGCTGAACCGGCCGAAAATGCTGAATGCGCTCTCGTTCGGCGTATTCCGCGAGATCGCAGCGGCGGTCGACGATCTCGAGGCCGACGACAAGATCGGCTGTATCCTGATCACCGGCAGCGAGAAGGCGTTCGCGGCCGGCGCCGACATCAAGGAGATGCAGCCGAAGGGCTTCATCGACATGTTCAACAGCGACTTCACCGCCATCGGCGGCGACCGCGTCGCCCGTTGCCGCAAGCCGACCATTGCCGCGGTCGCGGGCTATGCGCTCGGCGGCGGCTGCGAGCTCGCGATGATGTGCGACATCATCATCGCCGCCGACACCGCCAAGTTCGGCCAGCCGGAAATCACCCTCGGCACCATTCCCGGCATCGGTGGCACGCAGCGCCTGACCCGCGCGATCGGCAAGTCGAAGGCGATGGACCTCTGCCTGACCGGGCGGATGATGGATGCGGCGGAAGCCGAGCGCTCGGGCCTCGTGTCGCGGATCGTGCCGGCCGACAAGCTGCTCGAGGAGGCGCTCGCGGCAGCCGAGAAGATCGCCTCGATGTCGCGCCCGGCCGCCGCGATGGCCAAGGAAGCCATCAACCGCGCATTCGAGACGCCGCTCGCGGAAGGCATGAATGTCGAGCGCAACCTGTTCCACTCGACCTTCGCGCTCGAGGATCGCTCCGAGGGCATGGCGGCGTTCATCGAGAAGCGCAAGCCGGTCAACAAGAATCGCTAACCCTTTCGGCTCCGTTGCAAGGCCGCGGTGACGAGCGCGCGATAGGCGCGCTCGGCGAAATGCGCCGGCTTGTCGAGACCGAGCCGCGCCAGGCATTCGCGGTCGGCGGCATCGGGCGGATGCCGCATGCCCTGCCACAGCAGGCCGGCGAGTTGCAGCGGCGTGTGCTGCGCCTGCCGCAAGATCTGCAAAGCCGGAATCAGCCGCTGCTCGACATCGGTGAAGTCGCTGCCGAACGGGAATGACGGCAGCAGCCCGGCGTCGCGCGCGGGCCTCAGCGCAGCACTGATGCGCTCGGGATAATTTTCGCGATGCGCCGCAGGAATCTCGTAGCTGCGCGGCAGCTTGCCGGCATCCTTGGCCTGCCGCATCAATTCACCCTGGAAGCGGGAGTCCGAGACCTGCAGCATCGCGGCGATCACGTCGGCATCGGATTTCCCCCTGACGTCGGCGACGCCATATTCAGTGACAAAGACATCGCGCAGATGCCGCGGGATGGTCTCATGTCCATAGGACCAGCGGATGTTCGACTGCGCTTGCTTGCCGGACTGACGGGTCGCCTCCAGCGCCAGCACAGAACGTGCGCCCTCGAGCGCGAATGCCTGCGCCACAAAATTATACTGGCCGCCGACCCCGCTCACGACCTGGCCGTTCTCGAGACCGTCCGAGATCGCAGCGCCGAGCAGCGTCGCCATCATCGCATTGTTGACGAAGCGCGCATCGACCCGGGCGCGACGCTTGCCGTCCTCGTCGCCGAAGATCTCGTTGGTGAAGGAAACCGGCATCATCTGGATTCGCACCAGCCGCTCCGGTGCCATCTCACGCAGCGCCCGGTAGAATGATGGCGGGCCCAGGAAGAATGCGCCGTGCAGGATCACGCCGCCGACCTCGCGCTTGAGGATGCCGGCGTCGATCAACCCGAGGAACGCCTCGAACAGCATCTCGCTGACGCCGTAGAGACCCTTTTCGAACGACCCGGTCTCGGCCGCGGCGAGTTGCCCGGTACCGGGCGCAAGGCGCCGCATGATGCCGTGGAATTGGGCGTTGTCGCGATGGCGGACCACGAGCCCCTGCGCCAGCGCGTCGCCGACCTGCCCGATGCCGATCTGCAACGTGCCGCCGTCGCGGACCAGACCAGCGGCGTGCAAGCCGATCGCATATTTGGTGTCGCTGATCGGCTCGGACGGCGGCGCGAACAGCGAGAAATCGGTCTCGGGACTGTCGAGCACCGCGGCGAATTGATCCGCCGGCAGGTCGCCGGCGCCAGGCATGAACGGCAGCTCGGAATTGACCTGGCCGATCAGCTTGAACGACGCCCGCCCCTGCGCACGGGCGCGCAGCACGTCGAGCGTGGTGTCGGTGTTGCAGCTCAGGCTGTAGCGCGGCACGCCGTCAACCATGCGCTTGGCAACGAGCTGAGGCACGACATTCAGTCCGCGCGCCAACAAATATGACGCCGCATGGGTGTAGTTGGCGGAAATGTAGTGCTGTTGCGCGAATGGCTGGTGCAACCACTGCCCCGCGAGGAAGAAGAACTCGATCACCTTGATGTTGGGCGGAAGTGCGCCATGATGCAGCGCATCCGCGTAGGCTAGATCCGGATAGCCGCCGAACAGGCGGTCGATCACAGGTCCGATGAAACGCCGTTCGAGCAGGCTCTTCGGCTTCGGCTTTTCCAGCGTCAACGCGGAGAACAGCGTCAGGTTGATGGAGCGGTCGGCCACCGCCCGCGCATACAGCGCGTTGACGATGTGGTTGGCCTTGCCGAGGCCGAGCGGCAGCCCGACCACCAGTTCGGTTCCGACGTCACGAATGATGTGCTCCGCGATCGCCTCGGGGTCGGAGAAGAATATCGGCATCAGCAATGGACCCGGACGAGACGGTGGATAACCGGCATCGTTGAATCGACGGCCGGCGGTTCAAACTTATACTTCATATGACCGATACGTGCGCCTGTGACGAACCGGCAACAGACAAGAACTGAAATGATGTGCAGATGTCGCGCGGCGGTTTGTCTGTGGCGGCACCGCCCCGTAAACAGGTAGATGTGTCGGCGGCGTCGGCGGGGGCGCACTGCCGGAGTTTTGGTTTGCGGGATCACATGGTTGAGCGTGCCGCGAGGGTCGGCGACGTAGCGAGGCGCGTGCTTTTGTCGGGCATCGGCCTTGGCGTGCTGGCATGTGCGCTGCTGACGGAGACCGCGGCCCGCGCCGAGAGCCTGCCGGAAGCCTTGGTCAAGGCGTATCAGACCAATCCGCAACTCAACGCCGAGCGGGCGCGCCAGCGTGCGACCGACGAGAACGTGCCGCAGGCGCTGGCCGGCTACCGTCCCCAGATCATTGCCGGCCTGTCGGTCGGCCTGCAGGCGGTGCGCGATCAGCTGCCCGGCAATGTGATCCAGACCGCAACGCTGAAGCCGTGGCAGATCGGCGTCACGGTGACGCAGACCCTGTTCAACGGCTTCAAGACCGCCAACAGCGTCCGCGTCGCCGAGTTGCAGGTGCAGTCCGGCCGCGAGGCGTTGCGCAATGTCGGCCAGGGTGTGCTGCTCGACGCCGTCACCGCCTACACCAATGTGCTGGCCAACCAGACCCTGGTCGAGGCGCAGCGCGCCAACGTCGCCTTCCTGAAGGAGACCCGGGCAATCACCGAACGGCGCCTCAATGCCGGCGACGTGACGCCGACCGATACCGCCCAGGCCGAGGCGCGACTGAACCGCGGCCTTGCCGATCTCAACGCCGCCGAGGTCAATTATGCGATCAGCCAGGCCACCTATGCGCAGGTGGTCGGCAACGCGCCATCCCAGTTGCGCCCGGCCGAGACCATCGACCGGCTGTTGCCGCGCAGCCGCGAGGATGCGATCGCGCTCTCGCTCCGCGAGCATCCCGCCGTCACCGCGGCAGGCTTCGACGTCGACGTCGCCTCGACCTCGATTCGCGTCGCCGAGAGCAGCCTGATGCCGAACGTCTCTGTGCAGGGCAGCGTCAGCCGCAGCCGCGACACCGACACCACGCTCGGCAGCTTCGGCACCGATCAAGCCTCGGTGATCGGTCAGGTGACGCAGCCGATCTATGACGGCGGCACCGCCGCATCGCAGACCCGGCAGGCCAAGGAGGTCGCGGCGCAGAGCCGGCTGGTGCTGGATCAGGTCCGCAATCAGGCCAAGACCGCCGTGGTCAGCGCGTGGGTCGCCAATGAGGGCGCCAAGATCGCGGTGTCGGCCTCCGAGTCCGAGATGAAGGCCGCGGAGGTTGCGCTGGCTGGCGTGCAGAAAGAAGCCGCGGGCGGCCAGCGCACCACGGTCGACGTGCTCAACGCGCAGCAGGATCTGATCACCGCGCGAGCACGGCTGATCGGTGCGCAGCGCGACCGCGTGATCGCCTCCTACACGCTGCTCAGCGCGACCGGGCGCCTCGACGTCAAGACGCTGAACCTGAAGACGCCGGACTACCTGCCCGAGGTGCACTACCATCAGGTGCGCGACGCCTGGCACGGCCTGCGCACGCCGTCGGGACAATAGGCATTGCGGAACCGTTCGCACCGCGAACGGCCCTTCCCGCCCGCTCTCTCCGCCGATAACCTCCGCCCCCGCCGGCAACCCATAATGCCGGCGCGCGTATGACGCGCATAACAGCCGAGCACACAGGGAGACGTCCAATGCTGACGCGACGCGATATGATGCTGGCTTCCATCGCAGCGGGAGTGACCATGACCAGCGGCAACGCATTTTCCAAGGCAGCGCAACCATCGACCGCGGTGAATTTCGACGTGCCTGCCGGGGCGTGCGACTGCCACACCCACATCCATGGCGACCCCGAGAAATTCCCGTTCTTCGCCGGCCGCGTCTACACGCCGGAACCGGCCTCGCCGGAGCAGATGAGCGCGCTGCACAAGGCGCTCCATGTCGAGCGCGTGGTGATCGTGACGCCGAGCGTCTATGGCCCCGACAATTCGTCGACCCTGTTCGGCATCACGGCCCGCGGGCCGACCGCACGCGGCGTCGCCGTGATCGACGACAAGACCAGCGAGAGCGATCTCGATGCCATGAACAAGGCCGGCTTCCGCGGTATCCGCCTCAACCTCGCGACCGGCGGTGTCAACGATCCCAATGTCGGCCGGCAGCGCTTCTCGGCTGCGATCGAGCGGATGAAGGCGCGCGGCTGGCATGTGCAGCTGTTCACCAGCCTCGCGATGATCTCCGCGATCAAGGACCTCGTCGCCACAGCGCCGGTGCCGGTCGTGTTCGACCATTTCGGCGGCGCCGAAGCCGCGCTCGGCACCGGCCAGCCGGGATTTGCCGACCTGCTCGCATTGGTCAAGTCCGGCAAGGCCTATGTCAAGATTTCCGGCGCCTACCGCGCCTCCAAGCTCGCGCCCGATTATGCCGACGCCACGCCGCTGGCGCAGGCGCTGATCGCGGCCAATGCCGAGCGCATTGTCTGGGGCACCGACTGGCCGCATCCGGATTCGGTGACGCCGCAAGGCAGGAAGGTCACCGACGTGACGCCGCTGTTTCAGATCGACGACGGCCGCCTCCTCAACCAGCTTCCGGTCTGGGCGCCGGACGCCGCGGTCCGCAAGGCGATCCTGGTCGACAACCCGGCGCGGCTCTACGGCTTCACCTGAGGCTGTCCTTCGGCCGGCGCGAGAAGTAGGAGATCAAGACCGGCAGCGTGATCAGGATCACCAGCGGCGCCAGCATCATGCCGGTGACGACGACGATGGCGAGCGGCTTCTGCACCTGCGAGCCGATGCCCTCCGACACCGCCGCCGGCAACAGGCCGACGCCCGCCACCACGCAGGTCATCAGCACCGGACGCAGCTGCAACTCGCCGGTGCGGATCACCGCGCGCATCCGGTCGTAGCCTTCATCGATCAGCTGGTTGAACTGCGACAGGATGATGATGCCGTCCATCACCGCGATGCCGAACAGCGCGATGAAACCGATAGCCGCCGACACGCTGAACGGAATCCCCGAGATCAGAAGCCCGAGCACGCCGCCGAAGATCGCCATCGGGATCACACTCATCGCGAGCATGGTGTCGACCATCGAGCCGAAATTGAAGAACAGCAGCACCGCGATCAGCGCGAGGCTGATCGGCACCACGATCGAGAGCCGCCTGATCGCATCCTGCAGATTGCCGAACTCGCCGACCCACTCGACACGCGATCCAGGCGGTAGCTGCACCTGCTCGTCGATCTTCTGCTGCGCCTCCCGGATCGCGCTGCCGAGGTCGCGCTCGCGCACCGAGAACTTGATCGGCAAATAGCGCTCCTGCTGCTCGCGGTAGATATAGGCCGCGCCGGAGATCAGGTTGATCGAGGCCACTTCGGAGAGCGGGATCTGCGTGATACCGCCGTTGGCGTTCGCCACCCCGATCCGCAAGTTCTGGATCGCTTCCGCGCTCTTGCGATATTCCGGCGCAAGGCGGACGATAATCGGGAAGTGCCGGTCGCTGCCCGGCTCATAGAGGTCGCCGGCGCTGTCGCCGCCGACGGCAACGCGGATCGTGGCGTTGATATCGCCCGGTGACAGGCCATAGCGCGCGGCACGCGCGCGATCGACGTCGATCTGGATGGTCGGCTGGCCGAGCGAGGTGAACACCGCAAGGTCGGTGACGCCCTGCACCGTCGACAGCACCGACTTGATCTTGTTGGCGGTGTCGGTCAGCGCCTGCAGATCATTGCCGTAGAGCTTGATCGAGTTCTCGCCCTTCACGCCGGACACCGCTTCCGACACGTTGTCCTGCAGATATTGCGAGAAATTGAATTCGACGCCCGGGAATTTCTCCTGCAACTGCGCCAGCAATTGCGCGGTCAGCACGTCCTTGTCGTGAGTATTTGGCCATTCGCTGGCCGGCTTCAGCGGCGCGAAGAATTCGGCGTTGAACAGGCCGGCCGCATCGGTGCCGTCGTCGGGACGGCCGTGCTGCGACACCACCGACACCACCTCGGGGCGGCTGCGGATCAGCTTCCGCATCTCGTTGACATAGGCATTGCCCTCCTGCAGCGAGATCGTCGGCGGCAGCGTGGCGCGGATCCACAGATTGCCCTCTTCCAGCTTGGGCAGGAATTCGAGGCCGAGGAAGCGCGCGAAGATGATGGTCATGACCACGAGGCCGGCCGCGCCGGCCATCACCAGCTTGCGGTTGGCGATCGCCCAGTTCAGCACCGGCAGATAGATCGCGTCGAGCTTCTTGACGATCCAGGTCTCGGTCTCGTGGATATGCGCCGGCAGGATGATCGCGCTGAACGCCGGAGTGACCGTGAACGTCGCCAGCAGCCCGCCGGCCAGCGCGTAAGCATAGGTGCGCGCCATCGGACCGAAGATGTTGCCCTCGACGCCGGACAGCGTGAACAGCGGCAGGAACGCCGCGATGATGATCGCCGCGGCAAAGAAGATCGAGCGCGACACGTCGGCGGCTGCCGACAGGATCGCGTGGCTCTTCATCCCCATCACCGTGTCCTCGGAGATGTGGCTTCGCTCGTCTTCCGACAGCGCGGTGGTTTGCGACAGCCGGCGGAAGATCGCCTCCACCATGATCACGGTGGCATCGACGATCAGGCCGAAATCGATCGCACCGACCGACAGCAGATTGGCGGATTCGCCGCGCAGCACCAGAATGATCACGGCAAAGAACAGCGCGAACGGGATCGTCGCGCCGACGATCAGCGCGCTGCGGAGGTCGCCGAGGAAGATCCACTGCAACAACACGATCAGGAGGATGCCGACCACCATGTTGTGCAGCACGGTGTGGGTGGTGAGCTCGATCAGGTCCTTGCGGTCGTAGATCCGCTCGATCTTCACGCCGGGCGGCAGGATCGAGGAATGGTTGATGTCGTGGACCAGCTGCTCGACGCGGGAAATCGTCGGCGAGCTCTGCTCGCCGCGGCGCATCAGGACGATGCCCTGCACGATGTCGTCGTCATTGTCGAGGCCGGCGATGCCGAGCCGCGGCTTCTCGCCGATCGTGACATGGGCGATGTCGCGCACCAGCACCGGATTGCCGCCGGACTGCGAGACCATGGTGTTGGCGAGGTCGTCGATCGAGCGGATCAGGCCGACGCCGCGCACCACCGCCGATTGCGAGCCGATGTTCACGGTGTTGCCGCCGACATTGATGTTGGCGTTGGAAACCGCCTGCAGCACCTGCGGCAGCGTCAGGCCGTTGGCGACCAGCTTGTTGAAGTCGACCTGGATCTCATAGGTCTTGGTCTTGCCGCCCCAGCCGGTAACGTCGATCACGCCGGGCACGGCGCGAAAGCGGCGCTGCAGCACCCAGTCCTGCAGCGTCTTGAGGTCGAGCACGCTGTAGTTCGGCGGTCCCTTCAGGCGGTAGCGGAAGATTTCGCCGATCGGACTCAGCGGCGAGATGCCGGGCAGCACGTTGCCCGGCAGCGGCGCGAGCTGCGACAGGCGGTTGAGCACCTGTTGCAGCGCCTCGTCATAGGTGTAGTCGAAGGAGAACTGCAGCTTGACGTCGGAAAGGCCGTACAGCGAGATGGTACGGATGGTCTTGAGGTTCTTGATGCCGGCGACCTGGGTCTCGATCGGGATCGTGATGTAGCGTTCGATCTCCTCGGCCGAGAGGCCCGGGCTCTGCGTCACGATATCGACCATCGGCGGGGTCGGATCGGGATAGGCCTCGATGTTGAGCTGCCTGAACGCGAGCAGGCCGCCGATCAAGACGGCCACGAACATGGCCACCATCAAGTAGCGGCGATTGACGGCAAGGGCGACGAGGCGATCCATTCAGATCGGCGCTTTCAACTGGAAGGGAGTTTTCTTATTGAGCGTGATCTCCGCGCAAACGCGTTGCGCGTTTGTCGCGAGGGAAAACCGCTTCCCGCTTTTCCGGATCATGCGCTTAGGTGCCTGATGCGGCGCGGTCGATGAAGAGGCTTCCCTTCGTCACGATCTGCTCGCCCGGCTTGAGGTTGCCGGCCACCTCGACGAGGTCGCCATTGATGAGGCCGGGCTTGATCTGACGCAGCTCGATGGTCTTGTCGTCGGCCCTCGCGACCCAGAGCCGAACCTGGTCGCCCTCGTAGATCAGCGCCTGCTTCGGCACGCCGACCGCCGGGTGATCGCCCTTCGAATACAGCGTCACATTGGCGAACATCTCGGGCTTCAGCCGCTTGTCGGCATTGTCGATGGTGGCGCGAACCAGGAGCCGGCGCGAGGTCGCGTCGATCGCCGCGGCGACATAGTTGACCCGGGCGTTCAGCGTCTTCCCCGGCAGCGCCATCACGCTGAAGGTGAGGTCCTGGCCGACCGCGACATTGTCTGCGTCGGATTCGCGGACGAAGGCGATCAGCCAGACCGTCGACAGATCGCCGATCACGTAGACCGGGTCGCTGGCGCCGGTCGAGACATACTGGCCGGGACCGGCCTTGCGCTGCACCACGGTGCCGCCGATCGGCGCGAACACCGTCGTCTCCGGATTGAGGCGGCCCTTCTGCCGCAGCGTCGTGATGTCGTCGTCGCCGAAGCCGAGAATGTGCAGCTTGTTCTGCGCCGCTTCCAAAAGCGTCTGCGCCGAGCGCGCATCGTTCTGCGCTTGCACCAGCGCCGCCTGCGCCTGCTGATAATCCTTCAGCGGGATCGCCTTGCCCTCGGACAGATCCTTGGCGCGCTTCTCCTGGATCTGCGCCAGGTCGAGCGCCGACTGCGCCTTGTTGAGGCCGGTCATCGCCGCGATGTAATCGTTCTGCGCCTGCACGGTGTCGGCCGCCTCGATCACGAACAGCGGCTGGCCCTTCACCACGGCATCGCCCGGCCGCACCATGAGGCGCGTGACGCGTCCGGTATAGGGCGAGTAGACCGGGGTGGAGCGGTCCTCATCGATGCCGATCTTGCCCTCGGTCACCAGCTCGGAGCGGAAGGTGTGCTCGCTCACGGTCTGGAAGGTCAGGCTGGCCCACTCGGCCGCCGACGGCGCATAGCGCGCGCCGCCCTTGCGGGACTGGCTGGAGACTTCCGAAGATGTCTGCTTTTCCGAGCCGAAACGCGTGTAGCCATAGGCACCCGCGCAGGCAACCGCCAGCAGCGCCGCGGCCACGACCAGGCGCGGGCGGCTAAAGCTCTGCATTCTCTTGGTAAACTCTTTCACCATGCGGTCCGCGGGGTCGATCGTTGCAGCATCCGGCGGGACGGCCCCAGCGGTGCGCTAATAGTGCTGAATTGGCGTCTCAAACAACCTAAAAATCGCCCTTCGGCGACGCCTGTCGTTAAAGTTTGCATAGCCTGAACGGCAGCTGAATGTCTCATCCGGGAAACTCCGGGGCAGGAAACTCCGGAGGGTGGCTGCCGAGCGGCATGGCCGGACGGGACCAATGGGCCGGGGTCCTGGACAGCACGGCGGCATGCCGGACCGAGCTGAGCGTGCCAAAGCCGGACGGCAGCCGTTCGATGAAGGGCTGCACCGCATCCGCCTCCAGGTCCTCGGTCGCAAGGCCTCCTTCGAGGCGGCCGAGATTCCACAGCCAGCGCCCGGTCTGTGCCAGCGATACCCGGACGTGCCAGCTGCCGCCTTCGCGGGCCTGGCGGGCCTTCGCCATCATGGCACCGAACGCCATGAAATATCCGGTGGCGTGGTCGAGCATCTGGGCCGGCAATTCCTTCGGCCCATCCGTGCCGGCCGCCTGTCCTTCGGCGTGATTGAAGCCGGTCGTGGTCTGCACCAGCGAGTCGAAGCCGCGGCCCCCGGCCCACGGTCCGGCATGGCCATAGGCCGACAGCGTCACATAGACGATCCCGGGATTGATCCGCGCCGCTTCCTCCGGCGAGAAGCCGAGCCGCGCGATCGCCTGCGGACGATAACCCTGCGAGAGAATATCGGCCTGCGCCACCAGACCCTGCATCACGCCCCGCCCCTCTTCGCTCCGCAGCTCGAGGAAGCTCGTGAGCTTGCCGCGGCCGGTGTCGATGGTGAGCCAGGGGATCGTCGGCAGATCGGGACCGGAGATCAGGAGTACGTCGGCGCCATGCGCCGCGAGCGTGCGGCCGGCGACGGGACCGGCGATCACGCGCGACAGGTCGAGCACACGGACTCCGGCCAGCGGCCGGTTGCCCGCGGGCCACGGCTTCGGCGCGGCCTCGCCGATCTTCTCGATCGAGATCAGCGGCAGCTTTGCCAGTTCTTTGGCATGCGGCGTCGCCGACCACTCGTCGTGCGAGCGCATCAAGGCGACGACGCCGCCGGCGGCGTAGGCCGCGGTCTCGAACGCCTCGCCGTCCCATTGCAGCAGCGCGGCCTGGACCTCGTCACGCTCGGCGTTGCAGCCGAGCACCTTGCAGACGGCGTCGCGGTGATGCGGGAAATTGGTGTGCAGGCGGACGAAGCGGTTGTCTCTGACACGATAGACGCCGGCGATCTTGTCCCAGGCCGGCGGCGGCGGCTTGTCGTCGACGCGCAGATAGCGCTCGCTGCGGCATTCAACGACGGCATGGCGGATGTCGACCGCGACGTCCTGCTGCTCGCCGCTGCGGGCCTTCCAGATCTCGGCCGCGGCAAGGCCGGCTGCTGCGATCGGTGCCTGCGCTGCCGCCGCGACCCGAAACGACGACGGCAGCTGCGGCTCGCTGCCGGTCAATGTGACCGCATCGAGCGCGGCCGGCGCGCCGCCGGCGCCGGTCCAGACATCGGAAAGGATTTCACGAATGTCCTGCATGCGCATATCCGTTTGCGATTATTCTATGCCCGAGCATGATGACAAAAAGGCGGTGCCCGATCCCAACCGTCATTTCCGGTCCTGCTTCTATCCAGCTCTGCCTGACCCACACAGGAGTTGCAATGGCTGCCATCGATCCTCTCACCGCCGGCGCTGTCTTCCTCGCGACCGCAGCGACTGACGCAGTCTATGTCATGTTCACCTCGGCGGTCGTGGCGCGCAAGCGCGTGCCGGCGGCGACCTGGAGCAGCGTCTGGTATGTGCTGTCCTCCTATGCGGTGATCAGCTACACCGAAAACTGGCTCTACGTCGCCTTCGCCGCCCTCGGCTCGTGGGTCGGCGCCTACGCATCGATCACCTTCCTGCACCGCCCGCCGGGCGGACCGCCGGTCGGCGCCGCGGTGGAGTAGCATGCAGCGACTGAGGAAGTCATCCGTCGTCGATGCGACATGGGCCTGTCCGACAGGGACCGGTTGTAAGCTACGTGTCAGCATTGGCGTGTAGGCTTACACGTTCGCATTCTCACGACATAAGTCGATGAACCGATTGGATGGACACTGGCGCGTTCGCGCCGCAGGGACTCAGGGTGGCCCATACGCCGCAGCGAATGTTGTAGGCGGGACTCGCCGTCGCAAGAGTGCATAACAATTTGCTTCGGTGGTTATGGGTCCCTGCTTTCGCAGGGACGACGATGAGGATGGTTCGCGATTCAAGTTGCCACACCACGCGGCGTCATCACCCGCGCATGCGGGTGAACCAGTATTCCAGAGACGGCCGTTATTGAGCCAAGAGGCCGCGGCGTACTGGATCGCTCGCATGCGCCCCCCCGGGGAGAATGAGAGTCCACGGTTGCTTCCCCGGCGTCGTCCCGGTGAAAGCCGGGACCCATACGCCGCGGAGGATGTTGTGGATGGCACTCGTCCTTGCAGCACCGCGTAACCATTTGCAGCGGTGGTTATGGGTCCTGGCTTTCGCCAGGACGACGTTGGGGATGGAGCTGGTTCAACAGCTGCCGTCATTGCACGACAGCTAATGAAAATCCCGGGACGGTGGCAGGATGCGGACGTTGCGCGGGTGGCGGATCTTTTGCGGCGAGTTGTCGCCGTGATCGCGGCGGTCGTCGTTGAGCGGCTCGATCAGCGCGGGGCCCGCCGGTACCGGATGCTTGCGGCTCAAGGATTCGTTGGCGAGGCCGATCAGATCGTGGGAGCGATCGGTCATGCGCTGCGCCACCAGATGCGTCACGCCCTCCGGGCTGCTCTGGATATAGCCCTCGACCAGGATCAGGCGCGCGCCCATCACCTCTTTCCGGTACTGCTCCATCACCTTCGGCCACACCACGATGTTGGCGATGCCGGTTTCGTCCTCCAGCGTCATGAACACGACGCCCTTGGCGCTGCCCGGCCGCTGCCGCACCAGCACGACGCCGGCACAGCGGACGCGGCGGCGGTCGTTGCTCTGGTTGATGGTATGGCAGGCGACGACGCGCTCCTTCGTGAAGATGTCGCGCAAAAACTCCATCGGATGGCCCTTCAGCGACAGGCGGATGGTCTGATAGTCGGCGACCACCTGCTCCGGACGCGGCATCTCCGGCAGTGGCTTGGCGCCCTCATCCGGCTGCTCGCGCGCGGTGGCGGCCTCAAACAGCGGCAGCGGCACGTCGTCGGGCAGCCGCCGCACCACCCACAGCGCCTCGCGGCGGTCGAGTCCGAGCGAGCGGAACGCATCGGCGTCGGCGAGCAGGATCAACGCGCGCTTGGGCAGGCCGGTATCGCGGGCGAAGTCTTCCAGCGAGGTGAACGGCCGGCGGTTGCGCGCGGCAACGATGCGGTCGGCCCAGTCTTCTTTTCCAACGCTGCCATTCCGGGGCGATGCGATAGCATCGAACCCGGAATCTCGAGATTCCGGGTTCACGCTTCGCGTGCTCCGGAATGACAGTTGAAGCTTCCTCAACCGCTCCTCGTCCTCATCCAGCCAGTGAAATCCATCGATCTGGCGGAAGCCGAGCCGCACCGCGCAGTATTTCCCATCGCGCTCCTCCAGTGTGTTCTGCGCAAAGCTATGGGAGACATCGACCTCGCGCACCGTGACGCCGTTCTTGCGGGCGTCGCCGACGATCTGCGCCGGGGCATAGAAGCCCATCGGCTGCGAGTTGAGCAGGCCGCAGCAGAATGCATCGGGATGATGGTGCTTCAGCCATGAGGAAATGTAGACGAGCTGCGCGAAGCTCGCGGCGTGGCTTTCCGGGAAGCCGTAGGAGCCGAAGCCCTTGATCTGGTCGAAGCAGCTGCGGGCGAAGTCGGGCGAATAGCCGCGCGCCACCATGTTGCCGACCAGCTTCTCCTCGTAGCTGCCGATGGTGCCGAGGTTGCGGAAGGTCGCCATCGAGCGGCGCAGGCCGTTGGCTTCCTCCGACGTGAAATGGGCCGCCTCGATCGCGATCCGCATCGCCTGCTCCTGGAACAGCGGCACGCCGAGCGTCTTGTGCAGCACGTTGTAGAGCTCGTCCTTGTCGCCCTGGTCGGGCGCCGGCGATGGATAGCTGACCTTTTCCTGGCCGTTCCGCCGGCGCAGATAAGGATGCACCATGTCGCCCTGGATCGGCCCGGGGCGCACGATCGCGACCTCGATGACGAGATCGTAGAAGGTGCGCGGCTTCAGGCGCGGCAGCATGTTCATTTGCGCCCGGCTCTCGACCTGGAACACGCCGAGCGATTCGCCGCGGCACAGCATGTCGTAGACTTCTTCTTCGTCCTGCGGGACCGAGGCGAGCTCCCAGTGCTCGCCCTTGTGGTCGGCGATCAGGTCGAAGCATTTGCGGATGCAGGTCAGCATGCCCAGCGCCAGCACGTCGACCTTCATCATGCTAAGGGCGTCGACGTCGTCCTTGTCCCATTCGATGAAGGTGCGGTCGTCCATCGCGGCGTTGCCGATCGGCACATAGGTGTCGAGCCGATCCTGGGTCAGCACATAGCCGCCGACATGCTGCGAGAGATGGCGCGGAAACTCGATCAGCTCGGTGGCGAGCTCGACCGCGAGGTTGATCATCGCATTTTTGGGATCGAGCCCGGCCTGCCGCACCTGCATGTCGTTGAGGCCCTTGCCCCAGCTGCCCCACACGGTGTCGGCGAGCGCCGCGGTGACATCCTCGGTCAGCCCGAGCGCCTTGCCGACGTCACGGATCGCGCTGCGCGGCCGATAATGGATCACGGTGGCGATGATCGCGGCGCGGTGGCGGCCGTAGCGGCGGTAGACATATTGCATCACCTCCTCGCGCCGCGAATGCTCAAAATCGACGTCGATGTCGGGCGGCTCCAGCCGCTCCTTGGAGATGAAGCGCTCGAACAACAGATCGACCTTGGTCGGATCGACCGAGGTGACGCCGAGCACGAAGCATACAGCGGAATTGGCCGCCGAGCCGCGCCCCTGGCACAGGATGTTCTGGCTGCGCGCATAGTGCACGATGTCGTGCACGGTGAGGAAGTAATGCGCGTATTTCAGCTTTCTGATGAGGCGCAATTCCTTGTGCAGGGTCTTCTTGAGTTTAGGCGAAATGCGAATTGGAAATTTTCTATGCGCTCCCTTCCAGGTTAAATCCTCCAAATGGCGTTGCGCGGTCTTGCCCGGCGGTACCGGCTCGTCGGGATACTGATATTTGAGCTGGTCGAGCGAGAAAGAGATGCGCGCAGCAAAACGCATGGTTTCCGCGATCGCGTCCGGCAGATCGCGGAACAGCCTGATCATTTCATGCGCCGGCTTGAGATGCCGCTCGGCATTGGCCTCGAGCCTGCGGCCGACCGTCTCGATCGTGGTCTTTTCGCGGATGCAGGTCAGCACGTCCTGCAGCGGGCGGCGCGCCGGATGGTGATAGAGCACCTCATTGGTGGCGAGCAGCGGCACGCCGGCGTCAGTGGCGAGGCCATGCAGCCGCGCGAGGCGGCGCCTGTCGTCACCGCGATAGAGCAGACTTGCGGCAAGCCAGACGCCGTCGGCGGCGCTTGCCTTCAGTTGCGCAAGGATATCGAGCGCATCGGCAGCCTCGAACCGATGCGGCAGCGCCAGCACCAAAAGCTGACCTTCGGCGAAGTCGATGAGATCGGACAGGATCAGCCGGCAGTCGCCCTTCTCGATGCGCTTGATGTCGTCGCCGCGCTTGCCACGGGTCAGCAATTGACACAGCCGGCCATAGGCGGCGCGATCGCGCGGATAGACCAGGATGTCGGGCGTGCCGTCGATGAAGACGATGCGGGCGCCGATCAAGAGCTTTGGCGGATGGGCGACCTTCTCGCTGTCGAGTTCCTTCCAGGCGCGCACCACGCCGGCCAGCGTGTTGTGATCGGCGAGCCCGATCACGGGAATCCCGAGTTCGCTCGCCTGATGCACATAGGCGCGCGGATCGGAACCGCCGCGCAGGAAGGAAAAATTGCTGGTGATGCCGATCTCGGCATAGTCGGGTGGAGGTGTGCTCATGCGAACAGCCCGTGCACATACCAGTTGGCCGGAACGGGCTTGCCATCCTCGTCCCGCAGCTCGCTCTCGTAGAGGCCGTCGCGAAAGATCCAGAAGCGCTGGCCTTCGGCGTCCTCGACGCGGAAATAATCGCGCGTCAGCGGCGCGCCGTCCTGCTTCCACCATTCCATCGCGATGCGCTCGGGGCCCTCGACCCGCACCACGTCATGCTGCGCGCGCCGCCAGGTGAATTGATGCGGCGGACCGTCGGGCACGGTCGCGAACGGCACCTTGATCGGTTCGGGCCGCTCGAACAGCCTGAGCGGACGCAGCGGCGGTTCGCCGGCGACGCGCTCCGGCCAGGCGGCGGCGCCCGCCGCGGCCAGATGATGCTGCGCCGGCAGCGCCAGCGCCGATCGCTCGGGGACGTGGCTTTCGAGCGGCAGATGCACGACGACGCGTTTTCCCCCGATGCGGGCGGCGATGCGGTCGATCAGCGCCGAGAGCTCGTCATTGTCGTGTATGGTGGCGTCGAGATCGCGCTGCTGCTGTACCACGATCTCGGTACGTCCTGCGGCGAGGCGAATGAGATCGAAGCCGAAGCCGGGATCGAGCGGATCGTTCAGCGCATCGAGCCGCTCGCGGAACAGGCGATCGATCATCTCGGGCCGCGTCACCGGACGCCCGGTCTCGACCATGATCGCGCGCACCGCGCCGTCGGTGCGGAAGAAGCTCGCTTCCAGCTGCCGGGCACCCTTGCCCTGCTTGTCCATCGCCGCAACCAGCATCTTGGCGAGGCTTGAGAGCGTCAGCGTGATCACGGTGTCGGTCGCGACCGGCTCGGGGAAACGCTTCTCGACGATGTAATCGGGCAGCGGTTTGCGCGGGCTGATCGGAGCATCGCCCTGCCCGAGCGCGTGGCCAAGCAGGGTGGTGAAAGCCGCACCGAACCGCGCCGAGATTTCATGCGGCGCGCGCGAGGCGACATCGCCGATGGTCTTCAAGCCGGCGCGGCGCAGGCCGGTGGTGACAGCGGCATCGGCACCGAGCGCCGACACCGGCAGCGGACCGACCGCCGCTGCTTCCTCGCCATCGGCGACGATCTTGCCCGAGGCGGTGCGCGTCAGCGTACGCGCCGCGATCGAGGTGCCGGCAATCGCCGCGCTGACGGCAAAGCCGCGCCGACTCAGCGCCCCCGTCACGATCTGCAGCAGCGCGCGCTCACCGCCGAACAGATGCGCGCAGCCGGTGATGTCGAGAAACAGACCGTAGGGCGCGTCGAGCGCCACCAGCGGCGTGAAGCGGTCGCACCAGTCAGCGATGTCGTTCAGCGTCTTCAGATCAGCGGCGGGATCGGCATCATAGACCGTGAGCTCCGGACAGATCGCCCGCGCATTGGCGAGCGGCAGCCCGATCGACAGCCCGGCGTGCACCGCGGCCTCGTCGACGGCATGCAGCAGGATCGCATTGTGGTCTTTTGCGACGACGACGCTGGGGAGTTCTGCTTTCTTCGCCTCTCCCGCTTGCGGGAGAGGGAGCCCTGCCACCTCCCGTGCATCAGCTTGCGAGGCGATGTCCTGCGCGAGCTTGCGTTTGATGCGGTCGATGGGCAGGCGTGGCAGCCACAGGCTGAGGATACGCCGACGATTCACTGAATTGGCACTCATCACATTTCCATTCCATGATCCATCGCCCGACCGGGCCATGACGATTGCGCACGAGTTCGGCCTCGAAGCGCGGTGTGCCCCACACGCTCGCGGCATTGCCCGGCGGCGAATGCGCCGCGCGCACGATCCAGCGCGTCTCCGCGGTCGAGGGGATCGCCGTCGCCGCGATCCGCAGCACCAGCGCGGTGACGCCGGAGGCTTGCGCGGCCAGGGTCAATTTGCGGCTGGCGACGAGATCGAGCTGGCGCGCCTGGCCCCAGACCTCGAGCACGACCGCGCCGAGCGCATCGCAGGCGAGCGCGTCGGCCGCGGTGCGCAGGCCGCTGTCGACATCGGCGGCGCGCACCGTGACCAAGAGGCGCGGATCGAGGCCGAGCTCGGCAAGCCCGCGCATCGACAGCGCGCCGTTTTCGCGATCGGAAAAATCCTGCCGCACCCAGACCAGCGGCTTGCGTGCCGACAGCCGTCCGGCGAGCCCCGCGATGAAGCCGGTCGCCGCGCCGCCTTGATGGCCGGCCGCGAACACCTCGTGCAATGCGGCCGGCGCAAGCCCGCCGCGCAGCATCGCATCCGCGCTCGTATGGCCGAGCGCGACGCGGTTCGGCATCGCCGCATCCGATGGCGCCTCGATGCGCGCGATGCTGCCGCGCAGAGACGCAAGCGTACCCATGCGTGCGCCGTTCATATGCGCCGCTCCTTCAACTTGAAAATTTGAGGTCGTCACTGCCTGAACAGAGAACCAGGGACTGGCTCAATTGTTCATGGTATGTTCTAATATAAAGCTAACAGGGCCCGCGGAGTCAATCGGATTGGTGAGCTCATCGATTCATGAGTGGAATCAATGGGATTCAGCAGCCGCCGAACCGGACGGGCCCTGATCTTCCGCAGTGTCAGGCACGCAGGCCCCGAAAATGGCGGCGTGACGGAAACGGAGCAATCGCATGCGCATCATCGTGCTCGACAACGACACCGATTTCGAGGGCTGGCGCAAGGCCGCGCGGCGATTGGCGCTGAACGATGTGAAGCCCGCGGAGATCACATGGACCGTACGCAACGACGACGAATTGTCGTCGGCATCCTGCATGAACGAATTGCCGGATACGCCGCAGGCGCGGTTCAATGTGTCAGCCAAATTCGTCGAGCTCGCAAAGGCCGCGATCCTGCATCGCAGTGACGAACGCTTTGCCCTGCTCTATCGCCTGCTGTGGCGGCTGCGCAGCCATCACGATCTGCTCAGTGCGACCGATGATCCCGATGTCGCCGAGGTCCACGCGATGGCGCGCGCGGTCTATGTCGATATCGACAGGATGCATGCGCATCTGCGCTTCCGCGAGATCGGCCGCGAGCGGACGGCGCATTACGTCGCCTGGTTCGAGCCGGAGCATCGCATCGTCGAGCTTGCCGCGCCGTTCTTCGCCGGCCGCTTCGCCGACATGCCGTGGTCAATCCTGACCCCCGACGTCTGCGCACATTGGGACGGGCACGCGATCTCGATCACGCCGGGCGTCGCCAAATCCGAAGTGCCGACCGAGGACCGGCTCGAGGAGGCGTGGCGGCGTCACGACAACGGCCGCTTCAATCCCGCACGGCTGAAAGTGATGGAGATGCCGCAGGCCTATTGGAGGAACCTGCCCGAGGACTCGATCATTAAGCCTCTGATCGAAGACGCAATGCGCATGACCAGCGGCCCCTTCATCGCACGCAAGGCGGCCGAGCCGCAGAAGCGGCAGGATACGCCGATGCCCCGCAAGCAAGTTCAAGGCAAGCAAGTTCAAGACAGGCAAGCTCACGACACGATCGCGGCCTTGCGCGAGGAGGCCGCCGATTGCCGCGCCTGCCCGCTGTGGAAAGACGCAACCCAGATCGTGTTCGGCGAGGGACCGCAGAGCGCAACGCTGATGCTGGTCGGCGAGCAGCCCGGCGACAAGGAAGATCTCGCAGGCCACCCCTTCGTCGGACCGGCCGGCCAGATGCTCGATCGCGCGCTGCAGGAGGCCGGCATCGATCGCCGCAAGGTCTATGTCACCAACGCGGTGAAGCACTTCAAATTCGTGCCGCGCGGCAAGATCCGGCTGCACCAGAAGCCGAGCACACCGGAGATCCGCGCCTGCCGCCAGTGGTACGAGCGCGAGCTCGCCACCATCAAGCCGGACCTCGTGATGGCGCTCGGTGCCACCGCGGCGCAGAGCGTGCTCGGCAAGATCACGCCGATCAACAAGAACCGCGGCCATCTGATCGACCACGACGGAACCAAGGTGCTCATCACCGTGCACCCGTCCTATCTGTTGCGGCTGCCGGATGAAAAAGCCAAGGCGCTGGAATATCAGCGCTTTGTCGACGATCTGAAAATCGCCGCACACCAGTTGCGCAGATCGGCCGATGCGGCCTGAGTTCCGCAAAACCAACGGAACCGAGGAACCACATCGCAACGAGAAATTGTTCTAAAGGCGGACAAATACCTACAACCTTGAATTGATCCGTGGTAAGGTAGCGTGTTCCGCAGGTATCGGGCGTCATGTTCACGCCATGACGTACCCTGAGGCGGGCGCGCTGCACGGTTTGCTAGCCCCGATCGTGCGGCGCGCCACCTCATCTCTCAATCCCCCTCCCTCATTCGCAACCTTCCCGCTCGCAGGCGCCTGCCGAATTCTCCGGCGGCCACGCCGGCCCGATCGGATGCCGGTGTGATTGTCGTCCGCACAATGTCTCGTCCTGCGAAACGCAGGCCACAGCTTTCCGTCGCGATCGGCGGTCCCTTGTTGCTGAAGATTGCCACGAGGCCGCCAAGCCACGTGCGCGCTCAATGCGTTGCACAAAACTTCGGCTCGATGTCCACCGCCACGGGAGACCGGCGCGTCTCGCGGGGCGGATTTCAATTGCTTGTCATATGCATCGATCAAAATCGGGGGCATTGGGACAGGAGTTTACCATGAGCGATATGGCGTTACCCGGCTCGATCGAGCCCGCCCTGAAGAAGGGTCCGGACCTCGACAAGGGCTTTCATCCTCTCACCGGGATTATCTATTTGGGCGTGGTTGCGGCCGCGCTGCTGTTCGTTGCCTACAGCATCTATGCCGATGTCGACGCCACCGGCACGCGCATCACCTCGTTCCTGCCGTATATCCTGCTGTTCGTCGCGCTGCTGATCGCGCTCGGCTTCGAATTCGTCAACGGCTTCCATGACACCGCGAACGCGGTCGCCACCGTGATCTACACCCGCTCGCTGCCGGCGCATGTCGCCGTGGTGTGGTCGGGCATGTTCAACCTGATCGGCGTGCTGCTCTCCAGCGGCGCCGTCGCGTTCGGCATCGTCTCGCTGCTTCCGGTCGAGCTGATCCTGCAGGTCGGCAGCAGTGCCGGCTTTGCCATGGTGTTCGCGCTCTTGATCGCCGCCATCATCTGGAATCTCGGCACCTGGTGGCTCGGCCTGCCGGCCTCGAGCTCGCACACCCTGATCGGTTCGATCATGGGCGTCGGCATCACCAACGCGCTGCTGCGCGGCCGTGACGGCACCTCAGGCGTCGACTGGTCGCAGGCGACCAACATCGCGAAGGCATTGCTGCTGTCGCCGCTGTTCGGCTTCGCGCTCGCCGCCGGCCTGCTCTATCTCCTCAAGATCGCGCTGCAGCGCGCGACGCCGGCGCTGTTCGGCGAACCGGTCGGCGACCAGCCGCCGCCGTGGTGGATCCGCGGCATCCTGATCCTGACCTGCACGCTGGTCAGCTTCTTCCACGGCTCCAACGACGGTCAGAAGGGCATGGGCCTGATCATGCTGATCCTGATCGGCACCGTGCCGACCGCCTATGCGCTGAACCGCGCAATGCCCTCGAGCCAGATCGAGCTGTTCACGGCGCACTCGACCGCGGCCAGCAAGGTCATCGAAGGCAAGGCCGCCGGTTACAACGTGATCGGCAACCCGCGCCCGGCTGTGACCAACTATGTCGCGCAGCACCAGATCAACGAAGGCACCTTTCCGTCGCTTGCGTTGCTGGTGCGCGACATCGGCCAGCAGGTTGCCCAGTATGGATCGCTGGCCAAGTTCCCGGCTGACGCGGTCGGCAACACCCGTAACGACATGTACCTTGCGTCAGAGGCGATCCGTTTCCTGATGAAGGACAAGGAAGCCGAGCTGACCGCCGCCGACATCGCCACGCTGAACGAGTACAAGGGCTCGCTCGATGCCGCGACGAAGTTCATCCCGAGCTGGGTGAAGTTCGCCGTCGCCATCGCGCTCGGCCTCGGCACCATGGTCGGCTGGAAGCGTATCGTCGTCACCGTCGGCGAGAAGATCGGCAAGACCCACCTGACCTACGCGCAGGGCGCCTGCGCCGAGATCACGGCGGCCGCGACGATCGCGGCGGCCGACGGCTACGGCCTGCCGGTCTCGACCACGCACGTGCTGTCGTCAGGCATCGCCGGCACCATGGCCGCCAACGGCTCCGGCCTGCAATGGGCCACGATCCGCAACATCGCGATGGCCTGGGTGCTGACGCTGCCGGCCGCGATGATCATCTCGGGCGTTCTCTACTACGTGTTCTACCACCTGTTCTGACGCCCCACGCTTTCGGCGTAGCAACGCGCCGGACAAAGGTCCGCACTCCGGTGCGGGCCTTTTGCTTTGGACCTGCAGCCCTGCTCGTCGCTCAGGCGGCGCAAGCCTTCGCAACCTCGGCCAGCAGGCCGCGCGCCCATCTGTGCAAGCCGGATTTGGCCGTCCTGGCGCCCCAGTACATGTCGATCGAGATCGGCACGCGGAACGGCAGTGCAGCGACATGGAGGCCGCCGTGCATCGCCCGCGCCAGATGATACGGGATGGTCGCAACGAGCCTGGTGCCTGTGATGATGCGCTCCAGACTATCGTGGTTGGGAAGGCTGACCACCGCCTCGATCTCGATCTTCCTCGCCCTCAGCGCCGCGAGATAAAGCGGCTGCCACTCACCGCTGTGGGTGATGAAGACATGCTCGGCCCTGGCATAGGCCGATAGCGCGATCCGGCCCCGCGCGAGCGGATTGGCTGGATCCATCACGCAGACATAGTGATCGGCGAGGATGTTGCGCCGGAAGAAGCCTTCGCCGGCGATCCCGACCGGACCGAGCACGATGTCGCACTGGTTCTGCTTGAGATGGACGTCGCCATGGCCCGCGGCATCGAGCAGGACGAGACGGACCCGCGGCGCGCCGGCACGCAGCCGCGCGCTGAATTGCGGGATCAGGGTCTGGCGTTCGTGATAGTTGCAGGAGATCGTCACGCTGCCCTGCGCCGTCGCCGGATCGAACTCCGCCGGTGATGCAAGCCCGTCGATCTCGTCGATCATGTCCCGCGCCCAGGCAACCAGCGCCACGCAGCGCTCGGTCGCCGTCACGCCATTGCCGCTGCGAACGAACAGCGGGTCATGCAGCGCGCCGCGCAGCCGCTCGACCGCATAGCTGATGGTGGACTGGTTGACGTCGAGCCGCTTGGCCGCGGCGGAGAACGACTGCAAGTCATAGACCAGCACAAGGGTCCGCAGAGTCCCGATGTCGATCGGATCGATCGAGGAATTGGCCGCCACGCTATACCTCCCGCATTGCTGGCGGCCCAGCCTAGCACAAGGTCATGGGATATTTCGATGGAGCAAATCAATTCCATCGAATTGAGCGATCGTGTACCCGGGACTAGCCTTGGCGAAAAAGCGCTCCCGGGAGGACCAATGACCAGCGCCGTGCCTGTCGTCACCGATATCGCGTATCAGGATCTGCTCGACGACCCGTATCCGATCTTCCGCCGCCTGCGCGAGATCGCGCCGGCGGTCTTCGTCGCGCCCGCGAAGCTGACGCTGGTGACGCGTTTCGACGACATCATGCGGATCGAGCGCGATCCCGAGACCTACTCGGCCGACAATCCGGCCTCGCTGGTCAACAAGGTGATGGGGCCGACCTTCATGCGCAAGGACGGCGCCGAGCATGCGATCGGCCGCAGGGCGATCGAGCCCTCGTTCCGTCCGGCCACAATCAAGGAGTATTGGGCACCGCAATTTACCGCGATCGCGGCGGCGCTGATCGACGACCTGTCCGCGAGCGACGAGGCCGATCTGTTCTCCGCCCTTGCCGCGCCGATGGCCTCGCTCAGCCTGATGGCGATGATCGGCTTTCGCGCGATGCCGTGGCAGACCCTCGCCGAGTGGTCGCAGGCGCTGATCGACGGCGCCGGAAACTATACCGCCGATGCCGAGATCGAGCGTAAGGCGATGCAGGCGAGCGCCGAGGTCGATGCCGCGATCGACGCGGTGCTCGACGATCACCGCCGTCAGCCGAATCCTTCGATCCTGTCCTCGATGATCAATGCCGATCCGCCGATGCCGATCGAGGGCATCCGCGCCAACATCAAGGTGATCATCGGCGGCGGCCTGAACGAGCCGCGCGACGCGATCCTGACGCTTGTGCTCGGCCTCCTGGAAAACCCGGCGCAGAAGGTCGGCGTGCTGGCGAAGCCCGAGCTGTGGCCGGCCGCGCTCGAGGAAGCGGTGCGCTGGATCTCGCCGATCGGCATGTATCCGCGCCGCGTCACCCGCGACGTCGATCTCTCCGGCACCACGCTGCCGCAAGACCTTCAGATCGGCCTCTGCGTAGGCGCCGCGAACCGCGACGGCAGCCGCTTCGCCGAACCCGATCGCTTCGACGTGACGCGGCCCAAGCAATCGCATCTGGCATTCGGCGCCGGACCGCATTTCTGCGCCGGCACCTGGGTGTCGCGGCTCACCGTCGGCAGGATCGTGGCGCCGATGCTGTTCGCGCGCCTGCGCAATCTGCGCCTCCGCGCGGAGGCGCCGCCGGTCGTGCGCGGCTGGGTGTTCCGCGGTCCGGTGACGCTGCCGGTCAGATGGGATGCGTGAACTTCACGCCGCCAGCGCGTTCTCCACGATCTTCACGAAATACGACGTACCGAAGACGATCGCCTCGTCGTTGAAATTGTAGGCAGGGTGATGCAGGCCGGCGCTGTCGCCATTGCCGCAGAAGATGAAGGCGCCGGGTCGCGCTTCCAGCATGTAGGAAAAATCCTCGGCGCCCATCAGCGGCGGCATCTCGTGCACGTTGGACGCGCCCGCGACCTCACGCGCGATGCGGCTCGCAAATTCGGTCTGCGCCTCATGGTTGACGGTGACGGGGTAGCCGCGTTCATAGGTCAGATCGATCTTGGCGCCGGTCATCTTCGCAACGCCGTCGACCACCTCGCGCACGCGCTTCTCGATGAGGTCGCGCACCTCGCGGGTCAGCGTGCGCACAGTGCCGCGCAGCTCCGCGGTCTGCGGGATCACGTTGCGGGCGTTGCCGGCGTGGAATTCGCACATCGAGATCACGGCGGAGTCGAGCGGATCGACGGTGCGCGCGACGATCTGCTGCAAAGCGGTGACGAGCTGCGCGCCGACCAGCACGGAATCGATGCACTTGTGCGGCCGCGCCGCATGGCCGCCGAGCCCTTCGATCTTGATGTCGATCGCATCGGTCGCGGCCATGATCGGGCCGGTGCGGATCGCGAACGAGCCGATCGGAATCCCCGGACCGTTGTGCATGCCGTAGACCTGCTCGATGCCGAAGCGGTCCATCAGGCCGTCCTTGATCATCGCCGCCGCACCGGCACCGCCCTCCTCGGCCGGCTGGAAGATCACGACGGCGTCGCCGGCGAAATTGCGCGTCTCGGCGAGATAGCGCGCCGCCCCCAGCAGCATCGCGGTGTGGCCGTCATGGCCGCAGGCGTGCATCTTGCCCGGCGTCTTCGAGGCGTAGGGCAAATTGGTCTGTTCGTGGATCGGCAACGCATCCATGTCGGCACGCAGGCCGATCACCTTGACGTCGCCCTTGGCCGGCCCCTTCTTGCCCTTGATGACCCCGACCACGCCGGTCTTGCCGAGCCCGGTCGCGACCTCGTCGCAGCCGAACTCGCGCAACCGGTCGGCGACGAATGATGCAGTGCGGTGCACATCGTAGAGCAACTCGGGGTTTTCATGGATGTCGCGGCGCCAGGCCTGGATATCGGGTTGCAGATCGGCGACGCGGTTCACGATGGGCATGAGAATTCTGGCCTCAGAGGTTGGACGTAAGTCATCTCTAGCATGCAAGAGCCGGTCCACCCAAACAGATGTGGCATGCTCCGGATTGGGTCCGGCGGCACGGCAAATGCAGAGCCGGCCGACCGGAAATCGTCGAAAGCGCGTTGCCGTGCATTCCGGCTTGTCGCAGTGCGACCGGGCATTCATGATCTTGCGATGGAACAGGACCGCACAGACTTCCTTCCGGTTGAAGTAACGCTCACCCAACTCGCCGCCTGGTCGGACATCCTGCCTGCCGGGAGCCGCGTTCTGGGAGCCAACCTGTTCCTGGACGTATTCTTGGCCGATGCGGAGGGAGCCGTTCACATGCTGGAGGTATCGGCGGGCTCGATCAACAAGATTGCCGACTCGGAGGAAACGTTCCGCCAACGTTGCGTTGATGATGCAGATGGCTGGCTATTGCGCGCATTGGTCGATCGGTGCCGCTCGGCAGGACTGATTCTTGACCCTTCCCGGTGCTACGCCTTCACGACACTTCCCCTGTTCGGCGACGAATACACGGTCGACAATATATGGATGTGCTCCTGTCGAGACTGGCTCGCCTTTACAGCAAAGATCTACTCGGAGACCAAGGACTTGCCGGACGGGTCTACCGTCAGAATCGTTGTCACCGACAGACCCGACGCAAACGAACGCATCCGACCAAAGCCTAATAGTGCGAGAAATATCCGGCGCGGATACTACCCCAGGTTTTCCGCACCGAAATCCTCTCGCCTTCCAACAGGGAGCGGCTGCATGACGCCGGATCAGGCGGTGTTGTTTTCCACCATCATCCTGCTGGTGCCGATGGGATACTTCCTGCTGGCGGCGCCGGCGTTCCTGCTTGTGAAGCTCGACGTCCCACCCGTCACCCGGCTGCTGCGCGGCATGTTCAACGCCTATTTCCTGGTGCTCACTGTCTCGGGCGTGATCGGGACACTGGCCTTTGCCACGGCCGGCCGGTACGCCGTTGCGCTCGGCATCGCCTTGATCGCGGGGTTCGCGGTGCTGGCGCGGCAATGGTTTCTGCGGCGGCTCGATGCCGAGGCAGACGCGCGAGACGCCGGCGATCCGACCGCGGTGCGGCGGCTGCGCCAGCTGCATTGGGGCGGCATGCTGTGCAACGCGGTGCAGGTGTTCGCTCTGGTCGGCAGCATCCCCTACATGGCGCCGCTGCCCTGATCGCGGTTTGCTCGCTCGTCCGGCTGCGGTTCCCGGCTGTCCGCTATGCGTCACGTTTCCGATGCGGATCGTACTTCGACAGGACGTCCTTGAGGTAGTCCCGGCTTTTCCATTCCGGTGCGGGCGGCTCGTACCCGGGCCGAGGCACATACAGATTCGCCGGTACGTCCGCTGAGGCGCCCATCAGGTCCGGAACGTAGCGCGGGCAATTTGGAAAGATCTCGCATTTGACGCGCACGACGACCTTCGCGCCATGATGCCCGGCAAGCGCCTCCGCGCTATCGTGGATCGTTGCCTTGCCTCGGATGCGCGTGCGAAACGTCTTGCCGTCGAGCCGTACAAACAGCAACCCGATGTTCGGGTTGCGGTGAATATTGCCGAGCGTGCGATACATGTTGTTGCCGTCGTATTCAGGGAATTCAAGCGTATCGGGCCCGGTGATCTTCACGAAGCCGGGATCGCCGGACCGCATCGAGCAATCGACGTTGTCCTGATAGCTGGTCGCGATGAAAAAGAATCGTGTCTCCTCGATGAGCTTGCGGTCCTGTTCCCAGAATTCGAAATGCAGGCGATGCTTCTCGAGGCCGTCGGCGACACGACGACCGTCGAAGCGGTCCTGCAACTCACGCATTCCGTCGTGATAGAAAGGGGCGCGGACTGGGTCGGCCACAGGAATCCTCCGGCAAGTTGAGCAATCGACGTTGACGTAGCCGGGATTTTCCTTGGCAGTTCACCCGGCCAGCAAGGCGAAAGACTATTCATTCGGCATGGGCGTGGAAAGCCATCCAGGTCCGGAGCGGGTGAAAAGGCGTCGATGACGGCCGTTCCCTACCCTGATGTCAGCATCTGGCTGCGGATCTCCTGCGCGGTGCGGCGCAGCGGCAGCAGGAATTTCTTGCGCGCGCCGGCTTCGCTCACCGTCCCCGAGATCGTGTTGACGCTGAGCGCGGCGACCACCGCGCCCGCGGGATCGCGCAAAGGCACCGCGATGCCGCAGATCGCCGGATCGAGCTCACCATCGATCCAGGCATAGCCGTCGCTCTCCACCCGCGCGAGCAACTCGCCAAGACGCTCCGGATCAGTGACCGTGCGCGGCGTGACCTGCCTGAAGCCCCCGGTCGCGAGATAAGCCTCGCGGGTGCCGGGCGGCAGCGCCGCGAGCATGACGCGGCCGAGCGAAACCAGATGCGCGGGCAGCCGGCTGCCGACGCCGAGATTGGCGGAAAGAATCCGCCGCGCCGGCAGGCGCAGCGCATAGACGATCTCATCCTCGTCGAGCACCGCCATCGCACAGGACTCGCCGATCTCGTTGCGCAGGTTTTCCAGCGCACGCTGCGCATGACCCCAGTATGGCAGCGCGTTGAGATAAGACAGCCCGAGCCCGAGCGCGCGCGGCCGCAGGCTGAAATAGCGTCCGTCGGAGGCGCAATATTTCAGCGCGATCAGGGTCGCGAGGATACGCCGCGCGGTGGCGCGGTTGAGGCCGGCAGTATCGGCAGCCTCCGCCAGCGTGTGCCGCCCCGGCGGCTTGCCGAGTGCCTCGATGATCGAGAAGCCGCGCGCAATCGCGCGCACGAAGCCGTCACTCTCTTTGCTCATGGCGGGCGCCTAGCTGGTTCCGTCATCGCGCTCGCGACATCGCAGCCCGCATGGCTGCCTGCACATGACGCGACCCTGCGCGCTTGTCAGGGGCTCCCGACCGCGCTAGCGTCAATTCATACAGCGAATGAATTGTTCGCCTAGCGAACCAAATAGCAGGAGGATGCACGATGGCGCAAGCGGAAAGTTCTGCGGCCACCCCGTTCGAAACCGATTTCTGGAAAGACGCGAAGCTGCGCAAGGTGTGGGACGACATCGTGCCCGGCGAGCCGCGCAAGACGCTGCCCTACAAGCTCACGCAGGAAGCGATCGCGCTGTACTGCCGCGCGGTCGGCGAGACCAATCCGCTCTATCTGGACGAAGCAGCCGCGAAGGCCGGGCCCTATGGCGGGCTGATCGCGCCGCCCGCGATCCATATCCTCTTGATGTTCGCCTGCACGCCGGCCGACGACTGGATGCGCTCGCCGGGCACCGTCAATGCCGGACAGTCGTGGAGCTACAACATCCCGGCCCGCCCCGGCGACACCATCACCCTGCAGGCTCGCGCGCTCGACAAGTTCATTAAGCGCGAGCGGCTGTTCGTGGTGCACGACAACGTCTTCTTCAACCAGCATGGCGACGTGATCTGCTCGGGTCGCGGCCAGACCATCCGTCCGATGTAAGGAGGATCACCATGACCACGGCGAATTTCGAATCTCTCAAGGCCGGCGACACCATCGACGGCCCGGCATTCGCGGTTTCGCGCGAATCGATCCGCCTGTTCTGCGATGCATCGCTCGACTACAACCCGCTGCATCTCGACGACAACTACATGAAGGGCGATTTCGGCAAGACCAATTTCGGCGGCATCATCATGCACGGCATGAACAATTTCGGCCTGATCTCGCGCATGCTGACCGACTGGGCGCTTCCGGCCGGCGCGATCCATCGCAGGCTCGAGACGCGCTGGCTGAAGCCGGTGAAGCCCGGCGACACCATCCGCCCGGCCGGCACCGTCAAAGCCAAGCAGATATCGGCCAAATCGCGCTGGGTATTGGTCGACGTCGCCGTACAGAACCAGCGCGGCGAGACGGTCGCAGCCGGCGAAGCGATGCTGGAGTTTCCGCCGAACGCGAAGGCGGGCTAGCGGGACGCAACTCGGGGGCTCCCACTTCGCCTCTCCTCCGTGCGGGGAGAGGCCGGAACGCACCGTCAGATGCGCTCCGGGTGAGGGGGAGCCTCCGCGGACACAGCTATCGCCGCATTATGCGGAGGCAGCCCCTCACCCCAGCCCTCTCCCCGTAAGGACGGGGCGAGGGAGCGTAGCGCCGTCGCGGCGCGACCCCACTCAACAATCAAAAGAATTATTCGGAGGTTTCGATGCAGGATGCGGCCCATTCGCGGCTCTATGGACGGATCGCCTGGCGCCTGATCCCGTTCCTGCTGGCGTGCTACACGGTTGCGATCATCGATCGCTTCAACATCGGCTTTGCCAAGCTGCAATTCCTGCACGACCTGCAGATCGACGACGCCGTGTTCGGGCTTGCCGCCGGCATCTTCTCGGTCGGCTATGTCGCGCTCGAAGTGCCGAGCAATCTCCTGCTGGTCAAGGTCGGCGTCCGCAAGACGCTGCTGCGGATCATGGTGCTGTGGGGCGCAGTCACCGTGCTGCTCGCGCTGGTGCAGAACCAGTATCACCTCTATCTGCTGCGCTTCCTGCTCGGCGCCGCCGAGGGCGGGTTCTTCCCCGGCATCCTGTATTATCTGACGCTGTGGTTCCCGGATCGCGTGCGCGGCCGCATGACGAGCCTGTTCGTGATGGCGGTGCCGCTCGGCGGCGTCATTGCAGGACCGTTGTCGGGCCTGATCATGGACCACATGCAGGGCGTCCATGGCCTGCATGGCTGGCAGTGGCTGTTCATCCTCGAAGGCGGGCCGGCCGTGCTGCTCGGCATCGCCGCCTATTTCTACCTCGCCGACGGACCGCAGGTCGCGAGCTGGCTGAACGCCGACGAGCGACGGCAGGTCGCAAGCGACCTCGCCCGCGACCGCGCCGCCGTTCCCGGCACCACGCGGAGCTTCGCGGCGGCGCTGCGCGAGCCGCGCGTCTATCTGCTCTCCTTCATCTACTTCGCGTTCTTCTGCTCGCTCAACACCATCCTGTTGTGGACCCCGACGCTGCTGAAACGCGTCGGCGTGGCGACCACCACCGAGATCGGCTGGCTGAGCGGCGCGATCTCGGTTGCGTCCGCGATCGGCATGGTGGCGATCGGCTACAGTTCCGACCGCACACAGGAACGGCGCTGGCACGTGGTCTGCTGCGGCCTCGTTGCGGCGACCTGCTTCATCGCCTTGCAGGCCGCGCAAGACAGCGTGCTCCTGACCGTGACGCTGCTTGCCGTCGCCTCGATCGGCATCTTCGCGATCCTGTCGCTGTTCTGGACGATTCCGAACGCGATGCTGGAGGGCAGCGCCGCGGCCGGCGGCATCGCGCTGATCTCAGCGATCGGCTCGTTCGGCGGCGCGGTCTGCCCTGCCCTGATCGGCTGGATGAATGTCGCGACCGGGAGCATCTACGCACCGGTCGCCCTCGTCGGCGCCCTGCTCGGCATCGGCATGCTGACGCTGATCGTCTGCGTTCCCCGCGCGAGACATGAGGTCACACTGGCCGAACCGAGCCGCCCCTGAGCATCCAGCGCACGCCCGGCGCGCTCCGCCGGGCTTGTGTCGGCCCGCTGCGTCTGGATAGAACCCGGTCCTGACCCTGTCAGAACCGAGGTCTATTTTCTAGTATTGACGCGTCTTCTTCACGCGAACCGGGCTCCACTTCGCTCGAAAACGCTATAGAAGGGGCCCAACAAAAGACGCTTGCCGGGAACGAGGACATGCCGCGAAGGCTCGAGGGTGATTTCGACTACATTATCGTCGGCGCAGGCACGGCGGGCTGCATCATGGCCAACCGCCTGTCGGCCGATCCGAAGAAGCGCGTGCTGCTGCTGGAAGCCGGCGGCAAGGACAACTGGATCTGGTTTCATATCCCGGTCGGCTATCTCTTCGCGATCGGCAATCCGCGCTCGGACTGGATGTTCAAGACCGAGGCCGAGCCCGGCCTCAACGGCCGCGCGCTCGCCTACCCGCGCGGCAAGGTGATCGGCGGCTCCTCCGCCATCAACGCCATGATCTCGATGCGCGGCCAGGCCGCTGATTACGACCACTGGCGGCAGCTTGGCCTCACCGGCTGGAGCTACAGCGACGTGCTGCCGGCGTTCAAGCGGCTGGAGGATCATTTCCTCGGTGAAAGCGAGCATCATGGTGTCGGCGGCGGCTGGCGCATCGAGGCGCCGCGGCTGTCGTGGCAGATCCTCGATGCGGTCGGCGATGCCGCCGAGGAGATGGGCATCAAGCGCATCCCGGATTTCAACACCGGCGACAACGAGGGCACCAGCTACTTCCACGTCAACCAGAAGCGCGGCCGGCGCTGGTCGTCGGCGCGCGGCTTCCTCAAACCGGTGCTGAACCGCAGCAATCTCAGGCTCGAAACCGACGTGCTGGTCGACCGCCTGGTCATCGAGAGCGGCCGCGCCGCCCGGCGTGCTGTTCCGCCAGGGCAATGAGACCGTGGAGGCGCGCGCCAGGGGTGAGGTGATCCTCTGCGCCGGTTCGATCGGAACCACGCAGGTGCTGCAGCGCTCCGGCATCGGTCCGTCCGAATGGCTGTCGCCGCTCGGCATCGACATCGTGCTCGACGTGCAGGGCATCGGCCATAACCTGCAGGATCATCTGCAGCAGCGCGCGATCTACAAGGTCTCCGGCGTGCGTACGCTGAACGAAACCTATTACAATCTGGTTCGCCGCGGCCTGATGGGCCTCGACTACGCATTTCGCCGCCGCGGGCCGCTGACCATGGCGCCGTCGCAGCTCGGCATCTTCACGCGCTCGGACGCGACGCGCTCGCGCGCCAACATCCAGTTCCACGTGCAGCCGCTGTCACTCGACAAGTTCGGTGATCCGCTGCACCGCTTCCCCGCGATCACGGTGAGCGCCTGCAATCTGCAGCCGAGCTCGCGCGGCACCGTGCGCATCAAATCGTCCGCACCCGACGACAAGCCGTCGATCGCGCCGAATTATCTGTCGACCGACGACGACCGCCAGGTCGCGGCCGACGCCATCCGCACCACGCGCAGACTGATGAAGCAGAAGGCGCTGGAGAAATATCATCCCGAGGAATTCCTGCCCGGCCCCTCGGTCGGCGACGACGATGCTTCGCTCGCCAAGGCTGCCGGCGACATCGGCACCACGATCTTCCATCCCGTCGGCACCGCGAAGATGGGAACGGCCAACGATCCGATGGCCGTGGTCGACGAGCGGCTCCGCTTCTACGGCCTGCACGGCCTGCGCATCGCGGATGCCTCCGTGATGCCGACCATCACATCGGGCAATACTAACACGCCGACGGCGATGATCGCCGAAAAGGCCGCGGCGATGATCCTGCAGGATGCGCGATAGCAGAACATGACCGAGCCGCAGCGTCTCTTTGTTGGCGATGACGGCGCGAACATCGCAGTGTCGCGATGGGGCGAGCCTGCGTCGGACAAGCCGCCGGCACTGCTGCAGCACGGCACAGGCTTTGTCGCGGAGGTGTGGACCGAGGTCGCAGAGGCGCTAGCGGCCGATTACACCGTCTACGCGCTCGACCGCCGCGGCCACGGCCTGAGCCACAAGCCGCCGGCCGATCGCTATCACTTCCGGGATTTTGCCGAAGACGTCCGCATGGTGGTGGAGCGCCTCGACCTCCATGACATCTACGGCATCGGTCACAGTGCCGGCGCAACCGACCTGCTGCTCGCAGCCAGACTGATGCCCGGTCGCTTCGCGCGCCTGCATGTCACGGAGCCGACCGCGATGGATCCGCGCGCGCCGCGCGCCGGCGGCCTCAGCGAGATCGCGAACGGCTCGGTGCAGGGCGCGCTGCGCCGCCGGGCCGAGTTCGACAACGCCGACGACCTGTTCCGGCGGCTGCGCGCCGCGCCGACCTTCGCAACATGGACCGAACCATCGTTGCGGGCCTATGTCCATCATGGCTTCGCAAAGCTCGACGACGGCCGCGTGCGCTTGCACTGCACGCCCGAAATCGAATCCGCGATGCTGCTGCCGATCTTCCAGGCCATGGAGCAGATCTATACCGGCGATGGCCGCGGCAATCCGTTCCCGTGGTTCTCCGACATCGCCTGCCCGGTCTGCATCGCGACCGCCGAACAGTCATGGCCGATCTACAAGGAGATGGCAGGCCGCGCCGCGGCGCTGATCCCGCATGCGAGCCGCTGGACGTTCGACGGCGTCGGACATTGCGTCGCGCAGGAAGCGCCGGAGCTGATGGTGGCAGCGCTCAGGGCTTTTGCAACACGAACCGGCTAGATCAACGGCTGCGCCTGGAGCTCGATTTCACCGGACGTGGACATTCTCCGGTCCGCTGTGTTGCGCGCGGCGCCTTGGCTTGCGATCGCGCTTCCTGAACCAGCCAGTCCCTGAACTTCTGTGTCGCGGGATCGACGCTGGTGGCCGCGCCATAGCAGAAATAGCATTCACCCGGAAAGTTCAGTTCCGGGAACGGACTTGCCAGATCATGGCTCGCGATCGCCTCTCGCAGGACGTTCTGCGGCGCTACCACCGATCCAAGTCCATCCTTGACTGCCTGTATTGCCACAAACAGGTGATCGAAGCGGTGACCGCCGGCCACGAACGCATCGGTGATGCCCACGTGCTTCAACCATGCCGCCCATTCCTGGGGCCGGGTCATCGACTCGATCAGATGATGGCTTTTGACGTCGGCGGCCTTTGCGAGCGGCTTCCGCGCCAGCAGTTTCGGCGACGTCAATACCGCCAGGTCCTCGCGAAACAGCAGGGCGCGCTCGCTGAGACGCGAGGAAGTCACCGCCGCCTCCCCGCGCGTCACGACAAGGTCATGGGCCGAGAAATTCGGCAGCTGCCCCGTCATCCTGGTTGATACCCACACATCTGTGCGGGGGTTTTGGGCGCGATAGCGATTGACGCGCGGCAGCAGCCAGTACATCGCAAAGGTCGCCGGCGCCTCGATCGTGACCGTGCGGCGCTCGCGCTGGCGCTGCACATAGGCGCAGGCACCGGCAATATCCTCCAGCGCACGCCCCACCTCGCGCGACAGCACAAGGCCGAAGGGTGTGAGAACCAGCCGTCGGCCCTCCAGTGTGAACAGTGCCTGTCCCAGCCAGCGTTCGAGCAACTTGACCTGCTTGCTGACCGCGCTGTGGGTGACGCCGAGCGCGTCCGCAGCGGCGCCGACCCCGCCGGTCTCCGCGACGACGGCGAACGTCCGGAGCGACACCAGTGGAAGATCGCGCAGCTTCATGGGAATGGAAGTTACATGAACCGGTAAATTATTCAATTTTTATTCCGACCGCTGCTTCCTAGGATCGCTCCGAAGCCGCTTATCGGCCCTGGCCGGACAAGGAGCCATCATGATCGAAGTCAACGGGCGGACCTACAGCAAGCCCACACGCCCCACCGTCGTTATCTGCCTCGACGGATGCGACCCGCGCTATCTCAATTTCCCCAACGCGAGGGAGGTCTTCCCCAATATTTCGCAGATGATGCGAAGCGGGTTCGCGGCCCTCGCCGACGCCGCGATGCCGACCTTCACCAATCCGAACAACGTCTCGATCGTGACCGGCGCGCCGCCGGCGGTTCATGGCATCTCCGGAAACTATTATCTCGATCGCGAGACCGGCAAGGAAATCATGATCGTCGATGCAACGCCGATGCGGGCGACGACCATCCTCGCCGAGATGTCGCGCGCCGGCGTTCGCGTCGCTGCGGTGACCGCCAAGGACAAGCTGCGCAAGATGCTCGGCCACCGGATGGAAGGCGGAATTTGCTTCTCGTCGGAGAAAGCCGGAAGCGCGACCATGGCGGAGAACGGCATTGCGGATGTCGAAGCCCTGGTCGGGCGGCCGACGCCCGACATGTACAGCCCCGACCTGTCGCTGTTCGTCCTTGACGCCGGCATCAAGCTTCTTGAGCAAGATCGCGCCGAGCTGCTCTATCTCTCGCTGTCCGATCTGGTTCAGCACGCGCACGGTCCGGGCGAGGCGGCAGCGGATTTCTTTCACCGCGCCGTCGACCAGAAGGTGGGCCGCATCGCCGAGCTTGGCGCCGTGGTCGGGCTGATTGCCGATCACGGGATGAACGACAAGGCGAACACGGACGGAACCCCGCGCGTGATCTTCCTCGAGGACGAGCTGAACCGGCGCTTCGGTCCACGTGCGGCGCGGGTGATCTGTCCGATCACCGATCCGTTCGTGAAGCATCATGGCGCGCTTGGCTCCTTCGTTCGCGTCTACCTGCGTAAGGGGCTCGACCTCGCCGAGGTCATGGAGGCGTCGGCGGCCATTCCGGGAATTGCGCTCGTGCTCGACGGGCCGAGCGCCGCGAGCCGCTACCAAATGCCGCTCGACCGCGAAGGGGATTTCGTCACGATCGGCGACACCCACACGACAATCGGCTCGACGCGGGCGGAGCACGATCTCAGCGGACTCGACGGCCACCGCCTCCGGTCGCATGGCGGACTGAGCGAGCAGATCGTGCCGTTCATCCTGTCGCACCAGCTGAACGATGCCTATCGCAAGCTCGCGAAGACCAGGCGCATGCGCAACTTCGACATCTTCGAGTTTGCGCTGAACGGCGCGCAATAAATCAAAACAAAAGCACAGGAGGACACGCCATGCTCGATACTGGGCAGGCCTTTGCACGGGCGCTCGCAACCGAAACGGCTGCGGCGCAGATGTATCGGCGCTACAAATGGACGGCGCTGCTCGGCGTCTCCTTTTGCTACCTCTTCTACTACCTCGGACGCCAAACCTTTGGCTTTGCCATCCCTGGCATTCAGAGGGAGCTCGGACTATCCAAGGAGATGCTCGGGTGGGTCAGCGCATCGATGCTGTGGGCCTACGCGCTCGGCCAGTCGATCAACGGCAATCTCGGCGACAAATGGGGTGGCCGCGTCATGATGCTCGCCGGCGCGGTCCTCTCGTTCGCGGCGAATTGGGCGACGAGCCTGTCAGGCGGCTTCGTCGCCCTGCTGCTGGCGTGGGGCCTCAACGGATATTTCCAGGCGATGGGATTCGCGCCGGGCAGCCGGCTGCTCTCGAACTGGTGGGGACACCGGCATCGCGGCTTCGTCTATTCATTCTATGTCGGCATGTCCGGATTTTCGTCGGTCCTCGCCTATTTCGTGCCGATCATCATTCTCGGCACGCTCGGGCTCGACTGGCGGTGGATCTTCCGGCTGTCGGTGTTCCTGATGTTGTTCGGCGCCGTCGTCATGTTCCTCGTGGTGCGCGAGCGGCCCGAGGATCTCGGCCTCAAAGGGCCCGCCGACGAGAAGTCGCCCGATGAGGCGGACGGCGACAGCGAGGTCGACACCAAGACCAGCGGCGCGCGCTATCGCGCGGTGCTCTCGAACTGGCGGCTCTACGCAACGGGCCTGTCGATCGGATTTCAGAACGCCGCGCGATACGCCCTGCTGGTCTGGGTCCCCGTCCACTTCCTCGGGCCAAACTGGAAATCGGCCGCGACGGTCATCGATCCGGTCTGGATTACCGTCGCACTGCCGGTCGGTATGGCGCTTGGCGCGTCGACCAACAGCTGGATTTCGGATGTTCTGTTTAGATCACGGCGTTATCTCGCGATCATCTCCTACATGGTGATGGCCGCGATCATCGCGCTCGCGATGGAGCTCGTGCCACACGGCAGCCTGGTCGGGATCGCGGGCCTGTTCCTGTGCGGCTTCTTCGTGTTCGGCCCGGCGTCGTCGTTCTGGGCGCTATGTCCCGACATCTTCGGCCGTCGCCTGGCCGGAACCGCAACCGGCGTCCTCAATTTCATTTCGTACGCCTGCGCCGGGATTGGCGAGCCGTTGATCGGGCGATTCATGGATCACACCGGCAATACGGCGATCATCTTTCCGACCGTCGCATGCCTGTGCGCAGCGAGCGCCGTCTCGGCGCTGCTCATCAGGCGATAGGGGCTGAACGCCCGCCAAAAAGAAAATCGCCGTCCCATTGCGGGGACGGCGCAGGCTGCTCACGCAGTGCCAAAACGGCTAGTGCTTGCCGTAGTTCTCGGCGTGATGCCGGCTCGCCTCGGTGTGGTGGTACTGGGCATGGGGCCGTTCATCTATGTCGCGGGTCGATTCCATGTTGCGGCACGCATAGTCGCATCCGTCGGAAGCGGCGACGCCCTCATCGGCTTCCGCGCGCGCGCGTTAAGGCGTGAATGTATCAATTGCATCTAGCCGTAGTGATCGAGCTCGCTCAGGGCAATTCGGACCTCTCGCGCGAAATCGACCAACGACACGATGAAAGCCACAACGGAGACAATGAAGAGGATGGCGACGCCCCGCTCGTGTTGGATGTGAAGGAACGCACTCACAAAGCCGACGACGATGACAATGCTGATCGAGATGCTTCCCATGATAGACCAGAAGATCGCACGATTGATCATGGTGGCACGCCGAGCAAGACGCGGCAGGTCTGCCTTGAGCCGGCATCTCTCCTGATCCTGATCCGAAATTTGGTTCAGGTAAATCGATCTGTCGATGATCCGGTTCAGGCGGGAAATCAGCACCGCGATAAAGGCCGCCAATGCGCCGAGCAGAAATGCGGGCGCCGCCGCTTGAGAAATCACCTGAGAGAGCTGACTGACCGACGGCGTATCCGGTAACATCGACTCCACTTTCGGATTAGCGCGGCTGAAATCAATCGGCCGAGCATTGGCAACATGGGCCGTGCGGCCTGACAATCACGACGCCCGCGTATCGAACCGGCGTCGGCGAAAATTGCCGGGCGGCGTCCGAACGGCGGGCATCGGCAGCCACCGGCACGGTTGCGGCCCATAGTGGCGTGATCTCGGCACAATCGAAGGCGCCAGCAGCGCTGCTATTTTGTCGCGACCCGTCGGGTCGGCGTCACGGTGCTGGTCGGCGCCATCGGAGAGATCGAGAACGTCAACCAGGTGTTCCAGCCGGCCGGGCGATTCTCTGCTGCAAATTCTCCATACCCTTTGAGATTCAGATAACCCTGCATGTCACCTACGGGAAACAGGAAGCCGATCTGCGGACCAAGGCCAAGCACGCGGGACCGGAAGCCTCCCAGGAGAGGGTGCTGGCCGAAATCGTCGGTGATCTGCTGATAGGCATATCCGACCAGGCCGACGAAAACCTGCTTTGACAGGAACTGGGAGGCGCCCCAATCCAGATGGAAGTCGACCCCGTTCTGGTACTGGGTATCCGGATTCTTGAAATTATAGGTGAAGCCCGCGACCGCGGAAAATTCGTGGCCCGCCTGCTGGTTGAAGTAGGTGTAGCCGCCGCCGGCATCGATGGCCGCGTGACCGATGCCGAGATTGGCAAGGCTGCTCGGGCTGTATGCTCCGACGGGGATGTCCCCTGTTACATAGCTCATGAAATTGTGCACCCCGGCGTTCCACTTCAGCGTCGCCTGCGGGTAGAGGTCGCCGACCGATGTGATCGAATCGCCGAAGCTGCCGGTGCGGGTTGTCGCCAGCGGACCGACGGCCGCCGTGAGCGTCCCCGCAAGATCCGCGCTTGACCGTCCGAACAGCCCGGTCACGCCGATGGCAAGTTGGCCACCCAGCACCGGCGTTGCGAACGTATAAGTGGGATTGAGAAGGATGAGATCCGCCTGCGCGTTGAGATGCAGATTTAGATCGACGTTTGCCGCGGCGGGGATTCTGCCGACCTGGATTTCCCTGGCGGCCGCGGCATTGCCGAATGCACTTACGCTGGTGTGATAGTAGACCTCCGCCATCGACCAGCCGGGGACCTGCGGGGTCGCAGCGAGGCTGCCGAAGCGGCCGGGAAGCCAATATGAGACGCCGGCCTCGTCGGCACGCGCGGCTTCAGACGAGCATGATGCCACGATCATTGTCATGGCGATGCCGACATCCCTGAGTGTCTTGCCTCGCCCGTTTGGTTGCCGCCTCTTCGAAAGATCATGACGCCGCATTTCGCACCCACCCCACCTTTGGCGCATCGCAGAACGATCTGGTCCGGCTTGCGCGAGCGTACGATTCGCGACCGCAAATCGAAGCACGTTGGTTCGTGCCGGCCCCGGCGGAGCCGGCACGAAGCCGGGTTCTCAAGCCCCGACCTTCTTGACGGCAGGAACCGTCCAGGTGCCGTTGATGATCGACGGGTCGGTTTCCTGCGGCCAGTACATGCGCAGCATGAGTATGAAATCTCCCTCCGGCGCGGGGAGCCAGTTGGATTCCTTGTCTTTGCCGGGCGAGTCCTTCTGAATGTAGAGATCGGTCGAGCCGTCCGGATTCTCCTTCAGGTTTTCCCGCGCACTGATCGAATATCGGTTGAGCGGATTGTTCACGAAGAAGTAGCTGCTGTCGTACATCGTGAGCGACCAGAATCCCTCGGCCGGAGGCAGGTGGCCTTTGGGAAACCGCATGACGTACTTGTTCGCACCATTGTACTTGCGGTCGTCCGCATCCTTTTGCGAGGTCGGGTAGACCGCATCCTGCGGACGATTGGCACCAAGCCCAATCGCGGTCACCAGGGCTCGCATCAGGTAGTCGGTGCCGTAGATGCCGGTTTTCGTCGTGAACGCAAAGCCGTTCTCGTCCCTGACGGCCTTGTTGACTTTGAACTGAAGCATGATCCTGTCGAACGACACCTCCGGGACGCGCTTCAGGAAATCCGCCTTCAGCTTGCTCTCGTCGAAATCCTGTCCGGGAACGATGCCGATGCGAGCAAATTTGGCGAGCTGGGGCGCGTCTGCTGCATATGGCGGATTGGCTTTCATCAGCTCGCACAGCAGCTTGAAATATGACACCGCGTCCATGCGATTGACCTGCTCACGGACAGCCGTCTTCATGTCGATCGACGGATCGACCTTTCCCGGAGGCGGCGTGTACGGCTTGCCGTAGGCACTGAGCGGAACGAGCTTGCACTCGTCCTGCAGCTTGTGGACGGCGGCGTAGTCCTCCGGCGTTCCGGTGCAATAGATGCGGCCGAGCAGCCACACGATGTTGGTGGGCGATTTGTACTCCTTCACGCCGTCCGGCAGCGTGCCCTTCCAGCCGGGCCCGGTGATGGCATAGGTTTGTGCGCCGGTGCCGGTGGTGCGCTTGCCCGGCACCTGGAACACCGTAGTCCAGCCATCAAGCATGGGCATCAGGAAATAACGCCCCTTCATGTCCGGGATGCTGAGGACCCACGGTTCTTTGCCGACGTCGAGGAAGGACGTGGTGTAGAGCGTGTCCGCGTTGGGCGCAGTGACATCGCGGAACGACGCGTCCGGATACTGGCGCAGCTTGATGATATGGCCCATCGGCCCTCGCGTGCCCACGGGCTCCGCGACGTTGGTGATGATCCTCCGCGTCATCTCCATCGTCACCAACGGATAGCCGAATATGTAGGCGTCGCTCGCGAGCCAGAAGTCTTCAAGGCCCTGGCCGACACCCAGGAAAGCCCCCTCCTCGGCAACGGCCGGTCGACCGATCGCCGCTCCGGTGAGCAGACCCATTCCGCCAAGCCCAAGATTGCGACGAGTGATGTCCATGGTTCTCTCCTTGTGTCAAAATCGAATGGTCTTCAAACGATCGTCGGGGCCGCCCCGAGGTCGGCCTGCCGTAAAGGTGTGTCCGAGCTCACAATTACGGCTGCATCCTGATCCCTAGCGCCGCTCTCATATCCTTGAAGACTACTGCGATCGCCTCGATGATGAGCTGGTCGGGATGAGCCTTGCAGTGCTGGATCACCTCGTGCTCGGCCTCACGGGACTTTTTGATATCGAGGTAATGCTTGCGCGCGAGGCCGTTGTACCAGCCGCTGTACCAGGCAGTGAGAAGATCGGCGTCTCCTTGCCACGTTCCGGCGAGCTGTGCGCATGTCAGCTTCTGAACATCCAGATAGCCTTCGGCATTGGCGTAAGCGCTGAGGTCGGTCTGCGCATGCGCTGATTGAATGCCGGCGATGATCAGCGATGCTGCAATCATAGCGGTTCGTCCCACGATCCTCTCCTGTGAGCTCGTATGTTCGGCTTTAAATCGGGCCGACCTTGCATGGTCGGCCCGGAGGCTGCGACGTGGCCGGTCGCATGCTCAGTAGCAAGGCGGATACGGATAGAACCCGCACCGCGGGGCGTAATAGGGATAAGCAGCCGCGGCGCCAAGGGCGGCTGCACCTGCGACTGCAGCGCCGCGATAATAAGCCCCTCGCCAGGCGGTTCGACGGGCAACGCCGGCAAAGGACAGCGGCGTGAATGGGCGACCGATGATGTCGATGAAGATCGACGCAGGTCCATCAGCTCCCGCAAGGTCACCTTCGAGCAGATCGACATCGAAGGTCAGCTTGTCGCCGTCGAGCTTGGGCGATTTCAGGACGACGACGGCGTCGGCTACCGACGATCCGTCTTTCCTGAACCCGGACACGGTGGCGTTTGGAGGATCTTTCGCGAAATTGTCGGTGCCATTGCCCCAATCCTCGACAATTCGCGATGTGAGATCGTGACCGGCTGCCCGCACGGGCCGATCGGCGAACACGATCGCATTCGGTGAAACCCCCGTCAGCACGAGCTTCCCGTCCTTCAGGCTCGCACCGCGCGAATTGAGGACGAACAGCGATGGCACGACTTCCGGCTTTGCCTGACCGATCGACTTCTCAAGCGGGACGTGCGGTTTGGTCTCGGGTGCAGATTGGGAAAGCACCTTATGGGGAGCGGCAATCAATCCGGCGACGCAGAATACCAGCAGAGCTGAGCGAAGGGTCATGGTTGTTATCTCCTTTGGCGCCCTTTGGGGGAGCGCCGCAATTATTTCGGCAATCAGCTTCGCTACGCATTTCGCGCCAATTCAGATCGCGCGTCTTGCCATTTCGCGCCAATGATACAACTTCTCATCGCCCGGCGGCGTGAGATCTCTTGCGATGGTTCGCCCCGCTCGGCCGATCGGAAAGTTGCTGCTGCCTGTAGGCGATGGGTTGGATTTTCATCAAACGCACGAAAGTGCGGCTGAAGCTGCTGGCATTACTGTATCCCACGAATTTTGCGATTTCCGACAGGCGCTTGCTTGAGTCCCCGAGCAGGCGGCAGGCGATGTCCAGGCGAACTTCGGCGAGCATTTCGCTGTGGCTGGTGCCCAGGCGACCAAGGTGCCGCTGCAACGTGCGCGAGCTGATCTTGAGGGCCTGAGCGGTGCTATCCAGAGTTGCGTCACCGTGTCGCAGCGACGCGACAATGGCCGCGCGGACCGCCTGGGCTGAAGGCAATCGGACAGCTCTCATCGGTTGGTTTGAGGCGTGAGGCCCGTGCTCCTGCAAGAGAAACGACGCATCAGGATAGAGCAGCTTCGGGGATCAATCTGGCCATCAGCCGCCAAAATTCTCGTCAAGCGAAATTCGCGAATGCGTGTCGCGTCGGCTGCTCGATAAAGACAACGCAAGAGGAGTTCCGGTCTGCTAAGCTGCAATCGCGGCAAAACTTCTTGGGCAGGTAGTAATGACCGTCATTCCATTGATCCGTTGTCAATTTTTGATCCCATTCGCTGAGCTTCATTCCGAAACTGGCGGGCCTACGGCGGCACTCCTCGCCAAATTTCAACTTCCGACGTCTTTTGAAGAGAAAGCGGACCATTATGTACCTTTGCTGCCTGCTGTTCGGTTCGCGACGGCCGCTCAGCAAAAGCAGGGCCTGTCAGAAATCGCCTTTCGCGCAGCCCAGCGAACCTCGTTTGAACATTTGAGCGAAGCCATGCGCGCGCGCGTGCGCCATGCGCCGACCCTGTTGGTTGCCTTGCAGCAAACCTGTCGGTGGGCACCGTGCGAGGATACGATCCTCCAACTATGGCTCGAGCCAAGCGGCGAAAACTTGAAGATTTGCAGCAAGCTCATTGGAACGGAGGGCATTTCCCATCTTGAGATATCCCAGTGGCTTCAAAACATATTCGTGCTGCACATCGTCCGTCAGTTCGCCGGGGCGAGCTGGTCTCCAAGAGTGATTGCATTTGAAGCGCTCTATACGCCGAGCCCTGAGGTCCAGTCGCATTGGCCGAACACGCGGTTCCTGTCGGGTCAGAAGGCCTCATGGATCGAGGTGCCGGTAAAACTCCTCAGTCTTGCAAATCCCTCAAATGACTTTCGGCCGGCGCCGTCCGATCACGAGCCGCAGTCATTCGGCAAGGGCGTGGTCAGCGCATTAAGGCTGAGCTTGCCCTCCTACCTCGACCAAGGAGGCCTCACGATAACGCAGGCGGCCGAGATGATGGGAGTGAGCACCAGGAGTTTGCAACGGAGGCTTTCGCTCGCCGGGCTGACATATTCGGGTCTGGTTGAGCAGGCTCGCTTCAACAATGCGGCCAAGCTTTTGGGCGACACTGAAATCAAGATCATCGACGTGGCACTCTCATCGGGCTATGCCGATCCAGCTCATTTTACGCGTGCCTTCCGCCGGATCTCCGGCTGCACCCCGCGGGAGTTTCGGGTGAGATCGAGGAACGGACAAGCTGCGATCGATCAACGCGCCTCCCTGCCCAATGACAATCGCGCCTAGGCAGATTTTCGCCTTGAACGCGCCGCCACGTAACAGCGCAGGGCGCTCGGCCTTCAGATCGATCCTGAGGGCGGCATCGTGCGCGGTCCTTATCGTCCCGATTGCCAAGGCTCTTGCCGCAAATGACGACGGCGCTGCCAATGTCTCGGTGCCGAACATCTACCTCGACCTCAGAACGATCTACGCACAGGTACCGGCGGGGTCGCTCGCGTTCGGCTTTGGACATCCGACGCTGTTCAATACTCAAACGCTTGCGGCATCGGGGAGCGCGGTCTTTCCGGCCGGCCTGCCAGCCGCGAAATCTCTCAACATGGATTTTCCCCTAACGGTCGATGTCACCGATAGTGTGTCGCTCTATGCCGGCGTCTCCGGCAGTTCGACGAACTTCGGGAGTACCGGCTTTTCGCCCTTTCAGGTCACAAGCTGGAATATCGGCTTCCAGGCGGACCTTTATCAGCAGAACGGCGGGACCTTTCCTACCGTGACGCTGCAATCAACCATCACACAGTCGATTCCCAATGGCCCGCTGGGCACAACGTCCTTCAACAACATTCTCGAATTCGACTATGCGCTCGATTCCGATGAAACCCGAGGCTTCCTCGGCGGTGTCCAATACACCCGAACCGACGCCGGCAGTGCGCTGGGGAGAATCAATCCGAACACGATTGCTTATGTCGGCGGCTACTATCAATGGCCGAACGATTGGAAATTTACCGGTCGCGTGGGCGTGCAATCCTTCGAGGGCGCGCAACTTATGAACGTCGCCTCGATTCAGCCTTTCGCGCAACCGATCGTGCGGCTCGATCTCGACCGCATGGACGATAATGACAACCGATTGTTTGGCCTCACAGCCGAAATCATGTGGGTGCCGAAACCCGCCTATCAACTGACGTTCAGAACGCCTCTGTATGCCGTCAAGAACTAGCCGGCGTCCCGGCGCACGAGCAAGCGAGCACCGAGACCATCCGAGCGACCCGCCTCCCGGCCGCGCTCCGACGACGGGCAGATCTGCCCCGTGTCGCCTTGGCTGTGTCCTCTGCGGCCATCACCGGGTCGGCCGTCGGCCCGTCGGCATGCGGCGCCAATCGGTGCAGTGACACGGCCAAACAGTCATGGCGTCGGCCGTCACCTCGAAAAACCGAAGCACGCCGATGGCAACCGATCGTCAGGCGATCATTGTTCGTCGAACAGCTTCGCCGAGGAGACCGGCGCGCGTTCCGGCTGGATCGTCAGCCGATAGGCGATCAGGTTGGTGCCATCGAATGCTTCAAGCAGGTAGTCGCAAACGGGACAGCGATACTCACCCTTGGCGCCGGGTCGTGACCATAGCTCCAACCGCCGGAAACCTGCGCCACAGCACGCGCACGTTACATCCGCTTTCCGCACATTGATCCTCTTGGCTGCGTTCTGCAGGACGTAAAAACACCAGGTGAACTCGGCAAAGAAACGATGGCTGTCGCCTGACTGAGGCGAAAGCAAATGCCATGGAACTCACGTTCGCATTCCAGGCAAGATGCTACGCGGCAAAGTACAGATTGTGCCTGGGGTTGATGACAGCTGCCTGACCCTTTTCGAACGCGCGCCCTGCTGCATTCCGTTGATCTACGTCAATCTCGCGAGGCGAAATTGTCGCAGTGTCGCCGCTCGCAATATTGTCCGATAGGGAGGACACGCCATGCTTCGTTGTATCCTCGCCGCTCTGGCGGCTCTGGTTCTCGTCGCTGTCTGCCTGATTCCTGATGACGCCTATGCCCGTCGCGGAGGAGGCGGCGGCTTCCGCGGCGGCGGAGGCGGCTTTCACGGCGGCGGGATGCGTGGCGGTGGCATGCATGTAGGCGGCGGACGAGTTCACGGTGGAGGATATCGCGTTGCAGGGCGTCCGGGCTATCCCGGTCGACCGATTGCAGGGCGCCCCGGCCGCCCGGTCGCCGGCTATCCCGGCTACGGCAGAGGCTACTATCGGCCGGGCTGGGGTTATGGTGCTGCTGCCGTCGGCGCTGCAGCCGCAGCCGGCGCGTATGGCGCCTATGGCTACTACGGCAACCAAGGCTGCTACTACAATGAATACGGGCAAATGGTCTGCCCGCAGTATTGATCCGGCTGAGCCGCAATGGATGGACATGCGGTTGCACCGCACCGGCTCGCTGTCGAGTTCCGGTCAGGCATCGGCATTTCCATGTTGAATGGATCGACCGCAAAGGGACGCCACGATCGCCATCGTGGCGGTCCCTTGAATTTCGCTTTTCCAGGGAGACGGCTCGATGGAGTACGACGCCTTCACCGACGCGAGCCTTAAGATGATGTACGAGGCTGTTCGCGGCGCGCTCGAAGCCGACGATGAGTTCGAGGCAAACGGTGAAGATCCAAAATTCCGGGTCCGGTCGACGGCCGAATGGAAGCGGCATGCCAGCAATCTTGAGGCCGAGATTCTGAAACGGGGGCTCCAGATCGACATTATCGACTGGACGCGCGGTCAGAGCGAGCTACCGCTGTAAAGCCATCAGGGGTCCGCGTGAACGCGACGAGGAACACGCGCCCTCGTCCGGATCGGTGCCGGCAACGCTCGCCGCTGGTCAAACCGGGCCGTGCGATCCCGGTGGCACCATGTACAGGGTCATCGCGAAAATCGCATAGATGAGCACGAGCAAGGCACCGATAAACCATGCCGACCGTCCGCTGTTGGTGATGAAGCAGGACGTCACGGAGGCGATCATGACCATCGTCACGGCCCCCGGCCAAAACTGCAAATCCATCGGCTTCGGACCGACGACGTAGCTCAGAAGCACCAGCGCCGGCGCGACGAACAAGGCGATTTGAGACGCGCTGCCGAGCGCGATGCTGACGCTCATGTCGAGACGGTTCTTGCGCGCCGCAGAAAACGCGACCGCCATTTCTGCCGCGGCGCCGACCAGCGCGACGATGATGAAACCGACGAACGCCGGGCTCAATCCGAGCGTCTCGCCCGCTTTCTGCACCGAGCTCACGAATATTTCGCTGACCAGTGCAACCAGCACCGTGACGACGAGAAGGGTACCTAACGCAAGTCCGATCGGCCAGCCGGCGCCGCCGGTTTCGCCATGCTCCTCGCTTGCGAACAGCTCCTTGTGTGTCTTGAGCGAGAACAGCAAGCCGAGCCCATAGGCGCATATCAGCAGCACAGCGAGGCCCGTACTGAGAGCCAGCGCCATGGCCTCGCCGCGCGCCGGATCGAGGTCGGCAACAGCCGAGGGCGCAAGCAGCGCAATCGTGGCCATCAGCAGCAGCGCTGCGTACATCCTCCCGCCGGCCCGATTATACTCCTGAACGTGATGGCGGAGCCCGCCGAGCAGGAATGATGCGCCGAGCATAAAGAGTGAATTGGTGACGATGGCACCGGCGATCGATGCCTTGACCAGCATGTACTCTCCGGCATGCAGCGCAGCGATCGCGATGATCAGCTCGGTCAGATTGCCCAAAGTTGCGTTGAGCAGGCCTCCGACTGCATCGCCGGTCTTCTCTGCGACGCTCTCCGTCGCGTGGCTGAGCAGGGCGGCCAACGGCACGATGGCCAGAACAGCGAGCACAAACAGCGCGGTGTGGGCGGACGGAGCCGCCGTCTCGACCGCCAGCACGATCGGTACGAAGACCAGCATCCAGAGCAGTGGATTATGTCGAATTTCCTTGAGCAGATGGTGCATGGTACCGCCCGGTCGAAACGAGGTCGACGGCAGTTTCTGAACACTGCGATCCGCTGAACCTTGATCTAGCTCAATCCGGCGCCACCGTCGCGCCGGTCACGGGTTGAGCCGACAAGCCGATCCGGAGCCTCACGGAATTTCCCGAACGGTCAGAAGCGCGTCCATATTTTCCGGCTCCCTCTCCCGTTTGACCTAGATCAACCCGTGGCCGACATGATTGTGGTTGCTCTCGCGGACATCCTTGATGACCAGCTCAGGAGCTCACAATGACGAGGAACGCAGCTGTCGCAGCGATTGCATTCTTGGTGACGACCTCGTCTCTCGCTTTTGCAGCAGAGACATCCACGACAGTCGGAGCCGCGCAACCCAGTGCAGCCGATCTGAAGAGCCTGACGGACATGCGTGTCGGCATCGTCAAGGCTGCCCTGCAGCTGACACCCGATCAGGAGAAATACTGGCCGGCCATCGAGGATGCCATCCGTGCGCGAGCGAAAAACCGGCAGGCTCGGTTGGAGCGAATTGCCGAACTCCAGGACAACGGACCGATGGAGGCCCTTGGCGGAAGCAATCCGGTCGAGATGATGCAACGCAGAGCCGACCGGCTGATTCAGCGCGGGACCGATCTCAAGAAGCTCTCCGATGCCTGGGAGCCGCTCTACAAGACATTGAGCGATGATCAGAAGCGAAGGATGGCATTCGTGTCGTTCGCCATCATGCGCGGCGTACGAAACGCGATCGAGCAGCGTGGCGGTCCGGACGACGAGGACGAATAAGGCCAACCCGACGCAAGCGAACAGCCCGCGCTGGTTTGTGCGTGAAATGGACGCCCGACCAACGCGAGCGTCACGCGCACCTGCCAAAAAGAAAACGCCGTATTGCAACCGTCCATCTATGTTGCGGCGATTCCATGTCGTGGCGCGCATAGTCGCTTCGCCGGAAAGCACCGCGTTCATCAACCCGGTCATTCCGGCGGCGGAAAGCGGTCGAAGGTCGGCAGCTCATGCGCATCCACCATCCAGCGCAGCCGCTCCGCGACCTGGATATGCATCGTGGCCGGCACCGCATCGGGATCGTCATAGGTGCCGCTCTGGATGTCGATGAACCCGGGCAGCATGTTGCGATTGGTATAGAAAAGTCCGCTGCCGCATTTCGCGCAGAAGTGCCGCCGGCCGTGCTCCGAGGATCGGTAGATCCTGGGCTGCCCCTTGGTCACCTTGACCATGTCCTTGGCAACCATGACCCAGCCGACCATCGGTGCGCCGGCGTGGCGCCGGCAATCGGTGCAGTGACACAAAGCATGGACGACCGGTTCGCCGGTCACCTCGTAACGGATCTCGCCGCAGTGACAGCCGCCGGTGACGTCAGCCATGTTTTCCTCCGCTCGATCAGTGGGTTGTCGGGCGGGTCGATAACGTCGCAAGCACCAACGCTTCAATTGCGCATCTTGCCCTTGCGTCGAGCTGTCGCGCGGTCCCCTGCGCCCGCCGATCATGGCGGGCCGGCGTCGCACCTCACGAAATCGTCATCCCTGCCATCGGCCCCGCCCAGGCCTCGGGAATAAAGCCCCACCCCCGCCGATCACCTCCCCGGAAACCCAATCCCTGGGCCCACGGGAGACTGCCATGAGCGGACACGATCACGACCATCGCGATGAGGAAAAAGGCGTCAGCCGACGCAAGGTGCTCGAATGCATGACCTGGGCCGGCACCGGCGTGCTGTGGACCGTCACCGGCGGCGTGCCGCATTCGTTCGGCATCGTCGGCTCGGCCGCGGCTGCGGAAGCTGCACCCGGCATGACCTTCATGCAGATCAGCGACAGCCATGTCGGCTTCGACAAGCCGGCGAACCCGAACGCCATCGGCACGCTGGAAGAGGCCATCAACAAGGTCCGGGCGATGCAGGTCAAGCCATCCTTCATGATCCACACCGGCGACATCACCCATCTGTCGAAGGCGTCCGAATTCGATGACGCCGATCGCATCATCTCGCAGGCCAAGCTCGACGTGCACTACGTGCCGGGCGAGCACGATTTCATCGACGAGGAGGTCAAGCTCTACAAGGAGCGCTACGGCCGCGGCACCAAGGGTCCGGGCTACTATTCCTTCGATGCCGGCGGCGTGCATTTCATCGGCCTCGTCAACGTCGTCGACCTCAAGGGCGGCGGCCTCGGCAATCTCGGCAACGAGCAGCTCGAATGGCTGGAGAACGACCTCAAGGGCCGCTCGAAGTCGACGCCGATCGTGCTGTTCGCCCACATCCCGCTGTGGACGGTCTATCCGCAATGGGGCTGGGGCACCGAGGACGGCGCCCGTGCGCTGGAATACGTCAAGGGCTTCGGCTCGGTCACCGTGCTCAACGGCCACATCCACCAAGTGATGCAGAAGGTCGAGGGCAACGTCACCTTCCACACCGCGCGTTCGACCGCCTTCCCGCAGCCGGCGCCGGGCTCCGCCCCCTCGCCCGGCCCGATGAAGGTGGAGGATGCCAAGCTGCGCAGCATGCTCGGCGTCGCCAGCATCAACTTCAAGCAGAACAGCCAGCCGCTGGCGATCATCGACACGCCGCTGCAAGGCTGAGGGACAAGACCGATGAGTTCGATCAATCGACGCGACTTCGGGATCGCCGTGGTCGCGACCATGCTGCTGCCGGTCACGGCGGCCCGCGCCGAGGATACCGCGGTTCACATCGACAACTTCTCGTTCACCCCGCCCCAGCTTGAGGTGAAGGTCGGCACCACAGTGACCTGGACCAACCGCGACGACATCCCGCACACCGTGGTGTGTGCGGGCAAATTCCGCTCCAAGACCATGGATACCGACGGCACCTTCTCGTTCACCTTCACGGAGCCCGGCGAGTACAAGTATTTCTGCTCGCTGCATCCGCACATGACAGGCAGTGTCAAGGTTGGGTAACGTGACAACCCATACAATCACAACCATGCCCGGCCGGTGGCTCTCCGCTCCCGGCCGGGCACGAGCCGTCTCTCGACATGCCGGGCAGGACACGATGGTTGTCAACGCGTCGCAAGACGATCCCGAAAAGGCGCGACGCTTCCGCGAGGCCGCGCTGCCGTATCTTGACGATGCCTATACGCTGGCCCGCTATCTGCTGCGCGATGCCGCCGACGCCGAGGATGCGGTGCAGGAATGCTATCTGCGCGCCTACAAGCATTTCGACAGCTACCGCGGACCTGCGATGAAGCCGTGGCTGTTCGCGATCCTGCGCAATGTCTGCCGGGCCGAATATGCAAGGCGCAAGACCGCCCCGACCGCGGTCGAGGAGTTGCCCGAAGGCGGCGAGCAGACCCCGCTGTGGAATGAAGCCCCGGAGACCCCGGAAAAGCAGCTGCTGCGCCGCTTCGACGGCGAGACCGTGCGCAAGCTGGTCGCGGCGCTTGCCGAGCCGTTCCGCGAGACCTTCGTGCTCAGGGAAATCCAGAATCTTTCATACCGCGAGATCGCCGATGTCGCCGCCGTGCCAGTCGGCACCGTAATGTCCCGCCTCGCGCGCGCCCGCGCCATGCTGCGATCGGCCTGGCTTGCGGAACAGGAGCAAGCGAAATGACCTGCGAGGAAGCCGAAGTGCTGATCCACGCGCTGATCGACGGCGAACTCGACGCCGGCCATGCGCGCGAAGTTGAGGCCCATGTCGAGGGGTGCGCACATTGCGCCGCGCTCATGAAGGAGTATCAGGAGATCCGCCAGGCGATCGCCGAGAGCGATTTGCGCTACAAGGCGCCGCTCGAGCTGCGCCGCAAGATCGAGAAGTCACTGCCGCAACCACAAGCGCAGGCGGCGCCGACCCGGCGCTCGGTGCTGCGCGGCTTTGCGCTGGGCTCCGCGGTGTCGGCGATGGCAGCGACCGGCCTTGTCGCGATCGTGCTGCGCAACGATGACGAGCAGCGCATCGAGAACGAGGTGGTGTCGGCGCATCTGCGTTCGCTGCAGGCCGGCCACCTCACCGACGTGATCTCGACGGATCAGCACACGGTCAAGCCCTGGTTCAACGGCAAGCTCGACGTCTCGCCGCCGGTGATCGATCTCACCGCGCAGGGCTTCACGCTGATCGGTGGCCGGCTCGACTACGTCAACGCCCGCGAGATCGGCGCCGTGGTCTACAAGCGGCGCCAGCACGTCATCAACCTGTTCGTGGCGCAGACCGCGAACACCGAACGCAAGACGGCGAAGATCTCGACACTGCAGGGCTTCAATATCCGCCGCTGGAGCGACCGCGGCCTGAATTACTGGGCAGTCAGCGATCTCGGCGCCGACGAACTGAGCGAGTTCGGCGACAAGTTCGAGGGCGCGATGCGCGCGAACAAGGAGGGGTGAGTCTTGTAGCCCGGATGGAGCGCAGCGTAATCCGGGGACGGTCTTACCCGCTTCGAGAACCCCGGATTTCGCTGCGCTCCATCCGGGCTACATCGTGAGGCCTACGCCGACTTGCGCACCGCGTTGTCGACCAGCGTCTTGCCGAGCGACCAGATCGCGCCGGGCACCTTGTGGCTGCCGGCGATCACCTCGTCGAACGACTTCTCGATCCAGGTGCAGTCCGCTTCGGTGATCATGAGCGGCGGCAGTAGCTTGATGGTGTGGAGGCCGTGCCCGGCGACCTGGGTCAGGATCTTGTGATCCTTGAACAGCGGCACCGTGATCAGCTGGCAGAACAGACCCTTGTTGGCGGTCTCCAGCAGATTCCACGACGCCTTGAGCCGCAGCGATTTCGGCGGACCGAACTCGACGCCGATCATCAGGCCCTTGCCGCGCACTTCCTTCATCAGTTCATAGCCGGGCACCATGCGCGTCAGCGCAAGACGGAGCTCGGCGCCGCGTTTGGCGGCGTTCTCGACGAGCTTCTCGGCCTTGATGACGTCGAGCGTGGCAATGCCGGCGGCCATCGCGAGATCGTTCTTGGCGAAGGTCGAGCCGTGCACGACCGCGCGGTCCATCTGGTTGAAGATCTTGTCGAAGATGTTCTTGCGCGTCAGCAGCGCGCCGATCGGCACGTGACCGCCGGACAGCGCCTTCGCCAGCAGCACCATGTCGGGCTCGATGCCCCAATGCTCGATCGCGAGGAATTTCCCGGTGCGGCCGATGCCGGTCTGGATCTCGTCGGCGATGAACAGCGTGCCGTATTTGCGGCACAGCGCCAGCGCGCCGGGCAGGAACTCGTCGGTGGGCATGTTGACGCCCTTGCCCTGGATCGGCTCGACGATGAACGCGCCGACCTGGCGCGATGACAGCGCCTTCTCCAGCGCTTCGAGATCGTTGAACGGAATCGGGGTGCAGCCCGGCAGCAACGGCTCGAATCCGCCGCGGAAATTCGAATCGTCCGTCAGCGACAGCGCACCGTAGGACAGGCCGTGGAACGAATGCCCGCAATAGACGATACCGGGGCGGCCGGTCGCGCCGCGCGCGAACTTGATCGCGGCTTCGACGGTTTCGGCGCCGGAATTGGCGAAAAACACCTTGTCCAGATATGGAACATGTTCCAGAAGACGTTCCGCGAGCACGCCGGCGAGCGTCGAGACATCGAGCTGCACGAGATTGGGCAGATCGGCGTCGAGCACGCTCTTCAGCGCCTGGCGCAGGGCCGGATGATTGCGGCCAATCGCAAAAACGCCAAATCCGCTCAATAGATCAAGGTAACGAGCCCCCTGACGATCGAAGAGGTATTGGCCTTGCCCCTTCTGGAAGCCGACGTCGTAGCCGATGGTCTTGAGAACGCGAACGAGCTGCTCGTTGAGGTGACGCGTGTGCATGGCACCGCGCTGCCCCTCGCGCTCCACAAAAATCTCGGAAACGTCTAAATTGGAACTTACCATTCGTCACATACGTCGGTTGATGGCCATCTCGTCAACTTAAAACGCTCGCTAGCGGCGTTTTGCCCCCCGCTCGGATCGTCCAGTTAAGCACAGGTTTGGACCATGTTGCACTGCCCAAGAACTTTCGCGCGTACAATAGCCTTTTCAGGTTTATTTTTGGCCACCGTATTATCACCGGCACTTGCAGCGGACCCGACCGGCGACTGGAAGGTCGCTGACGGTGTCGCCACCATCCGCGTCGCCCAGTGTAATGGCAACATGTGGGGTGCGGTGTCCTGGGAAAAAACCCCGGGCGGCAAGGATAAGAACAATCCTGATCCTGCGAAGCAGAGCAGGCCGACGCTCGGCATGCCGATCCTGATCGACATGAAGAAGAAGGCCGGCGCCGATGCGTGGGAAGGTCAGGTCTACAACGCCAAGGACGGCCAGCTCTACAGCTCGACCATCAAGCCCGTCGGCACCGATCAGCTCGAGATCCAGGGCTGCGTGCTCGGCTTCCTGTGCGGCGGCGAGACCTGGACCCGCGTCGGTCCGCCGATCCCGGTGAGCGCCGCCGGCAATCCGGCGACGAAGGGCACCCAGCCCAAGTCGACAGCACCGCAGAAAACCACCGGTGCCGTGGCGCCGGCCACCAAGCCGGCTCAAAAGCAGGTTCCGGGCAACGCCAATGCGCAGGCCGACGCCGTGGGCGATATCTGCCTGCTCCCGGACATCGCGCGACCGACGCATTAGCGGAAGTCGGCGGGGAACACCGTCCGCTGACATCGCGGCTCGGCGGCGCCTGCCGCCAAGCCGGTTCGAAAGCGAATCGCCAGCGCGTCAGGTGACGTCGTTGGCGATATCCTCCTCCTTGACCTCGCGCGGCTTGCCCATCAGCGCCGGCTGGAACAGCAACACCGCCGCGAGCGTGGTGACGAGCGAGAGCGCCAGCAGCTTGCCCATGCTGGCGGTGCCGGGATGGCTCGACAGCCACAGGCTGCCGAACGCGGTCGCCGTGGTCAGCGCGCTGAAAAAGATCGCGCGTGTCAGGCTCGACTGCAACAGATTCGTCCTGCCCTGCCGCCACGCCGTGACATAGTAGATCTTAAACGCCACGCCGACGCCGAGCAGCAGCGGCAGCGCGACGATATTGGCGAAGTTGAGCGGCAGCCCGATCAAGACGCAGATCTCCAGCGTGACGATGCCAGCGACCAGCAGCGGCACCAGCGTCATCAGCACGTCGACGACGCGGCGCAGCGTGAGCCACAGCAGCAGGCCGATCGTGACCAGCGCCAGGATGCCGGCGTGGATGAACGCCTTCACGATGACGTCGCCCGACTTCAGGATCGAGACCGGCCCGCCGATCGCGGTCGGCTCGGCGGCGAGCACGGCGTCGGCAAAGCGGCGCAGATTGTCGTTGTCGTTCGGATCGCCCTTCGGCTCCACCTCGACACGCATCAGGCCGTCCTTGGTCTTCCAGCTGTTGACGAGTTCCGGCGGCAGATTCTGCAGCGTGACGGTCTGGGCCTGCAGCGTATTGCGGAGCTGATCGAACACGATCTTCATCGGCGCGACGAAGACGTCCTGCGCCTTGTCGCGGGTCGCCTGGTTCGAATCGGCAAGCTTCTGCAGGGCGTCGGCGAGCCGGCGCGCGGCCACCGCGCCCGGCCCCTTGCCGTCGCCCGCGGTTTTGCGCAGGCTGTCGACCGAACTCTTCAGCGACTCGACATTCTCCTGATCCGACGGGGCCGGATCGACCGAATCCGGGTTGAGCGCGGGGCCGAGCGTCTTGGCCGCCTGCGCGATCAGCTTCAGCTTGGCCGGCTGGTCGTCGGGCACGAAGCTGTCGAGCGACATCACGCGCGACACTTCCGGCAGCTTCTCGAGCTTGGCCTCGATCTTCTTGGCGTCGGCTTCCGAGCGCGTCATCACGTTGATGGCGTTGGCGCCGGTGTTCGGATCCTTCCTCAGGTCGAGGAAGGTCGCGATCGATTCCACTTTGGAATTGCGCAGATTAATCGGGTTGAAGTCGAACTTCATGTAATGGAGCAGCGGCAGGCCCGCGACCGTGACCAGCAGCGTGCCGACGATGATCGGAACGCGATGCTTCTCCAGGAACAGATCGAGCGGCGCAAGGAAGGCGTAGCCGACCGGCTCCTTCTCGCCGGGCGGGTTGAGCAGATCGAGCAGCGCCGGCAGCACCGTGATGCTGGTGACGAACGCCACCAGCATGCCGGCGCCGGCGATTTTGCCGAGCTCCGAGATGCCCTTGTAGTCGGTCGGCAGGAAGCAGAGGAACCCGGCGGCGGTCGCCATCGCGGCGAGCGACAGCGGCACCGCGGAGCGGCGCGCCGCGTTTTCCAGCGCCAGCGTCAGATTGTCGTTCTTGAACCGCTCGGAGCGGTAGCGAACGCTGAACTGGATACCGAAGTCGACCCCGAGGCCGATGAACAGCACGGCGAAGGCGATCGAGAGCAGGTTCAGCGAGCCGACCATCATCAGGCCGACCGCCGTGGTGATGGCAAGCCCGATGAACAGGTTCACGAACACGGCGAAGATGATCTTGCCGGAATGCAGCGCCATCCAGAGGATGACCAGCACGATCACAACGGTGCCGATGCCGTTGGTGATCGCGCCGTCCTGCACGGTGGCGTATTCCTCGTTGGCGATCGGCACCGGTCCGGTCAGGCGAACGCGCGCGTGATATTCGGTCGGGAATTTCAGATCGGCCGCGGCCTGGCGGATCGCATCGGTCGCGGCCTTGCCCGGCTCCAGCGCCGAATAGTCGATGATCGGCTTGATCTCGATGAAGGCACGCTTGTCCGAATCGGTCAGCGGCTTGTCGCTGGTGAGCTCGCGCCACGAGAAGGTCGCGTTGCCCTTGGCGAGGACGGTCTCGACCGTCTCGGAGATCAGGTTGAAGGGCGGCGCGGCATTGTCGAGCTTGACCTGCCCGCGCTTGACGCCGGCAAGGCCTGTCTCGAGCGCGCCGGTCAGGCCGCGTATCGAGGGATCGCCGGCCATGATCTCGATCAACGGTGCGGCCGATTCGAGCTGGCCCGCGACCTTGCCGACTTCTTCGGTCGGCAGAAACAAGAGGCCGTTCTTCTCGAAGAATTCGCCGGAGCCGAGCGCGGTGATCGCCTCGAAGTTCTTCTTGTCGGCCTGCAGCTTCGCGGTGAGTGCCTTCGCGGCCGAGCTGGTCAGCTCCGGCGTCGCAGCCTCGACCACCGCCAGGATCAACCGCTCGCGATCAAACGCTTCCTCGAACTGGTTGTCGCGCTTGCGCCAATCGAGATCCGGCGAGATCAGCTTGTTGATGTCGGTGTTGATCGAGAAGTTGCGGGCCGTGTAGAAGCCGGCGCCGATCGACAACAGGACAGAGATGATCACGACCGGAAGGGCAAAACGCGTACAGGTTCTAACAACGGAGACGACAATATTTGTCAGCACTTCGTTTCTTTCTAATCTCGGGGAAGCATGGCCGAAAACGCCCGCTCTGTAGCGGAGTTCCCGGGACCGATCTAATGTTGTTTTGGTTGTCTTCCTCGACGGGACGGCGAGGAGGTTCCAAACCACAGGAACGGCCACGAATGGCCGGTATAAACCGCATCAGTGGGCGATAAAGTGACGAACAAGTGAGGGAGACGGACGGTCGCAGGCGTCGAAACCCATACCATGTTACCTCTACTGCCCCTCGTCCGTGACCACGCCCCCATCGAACCGCTACCTTTTTGCCACAAATCGCTGTATTTCCATGCGCTTGGGGCGCAGATCCCGTCCAGGAACTGTGATGGCTCGGACATTGCAACTGACGTTGCGACGTCCGACCTGTGGAGTGCGTTGCCGAAAAGGCCGCAGGGCATTGAACGAGATTGGTGCAATTTGCGTAACGGACGTCCGATGGAAGTGTTTCTTGCTCAGCCGCGCGGCTTTTGCGCGGGCGTTGTGCGCGCGATCGAGATCGTCGAACGCGCGCTCGAGAAGTATGGGCCCCCGGTCTATGTCCGCCACGAGATCGTGCATAACAAACACGTCGTCGAGAGCCTGAAGAAGAAGGGCGCGATCTTCGTCGAAGACCTCTCGGAAGTGCCGGCCAAGGCGGTGACCGTCTTCAGTGCCCATGGCGTTGCCAGGAGCGTCGAGGAGGAGGCGGAAGCCCGCGACCTGCCGGTGCTCAATGCCACCTGCCCGCTCGTCACCAAGGTCCACAACCAAGGCAAGCGCTATATCTCGAAGGGCCGCACCCTGATCCTGATCGGGCACGCCGGCCATCCCGAGGTCGAGGGAACCATGGGCCAGGTTCCGGGGCCGGTTCTGCTGGTCCAGAGCGTCCAGGATGTGGCGGAACTGAGGCTGCCGAGCGATGCGCCGGTCGCCTACATCACCCAGACCACCCTGTCCGTGGACGACACCAGGGACATTATCGCGGCTCTTCAGTCAAAATTTACAGATATTCAAGGCCCGGATATCAGGGATATCTGCTATGCGACACAGAACCGCCAATCTGCGGTAAGGGACCTGAGCAAACTGGTTGACGTCATTTTGGTGGTGGGGGCCGCCAACAGTTCCAACTCGAACAGGCTTCGTGAAATCGGCACCGAGGTCGGCGTCGCGAGTTACCTCATTGCCGATGGGAGCGAACTCAATCCGGATTGGCTCAAGGATGCGAAGGCCGTCGGCATTACCGCGGGCGCTTCTGCGCCCGAAGTTTTGGTCGACGATGTGATCGAGGCTCTGCGGCGGATCGGACCGGTATCGGTCTCGGTCGTTCCGGGCCGAGAAGAGAATATCGAATTCCGGCTGCCAGCCGAACTGACCGCGGGCTGATCTGAACCCACATCCCTTTGATAAGTGCAGAAAGAAATCGTCTAATGGCTATACCGTTCTTCAAGGAAATGCGTATCGGCGGTTATCTGATCAAGCAGAAACTGCTTGGCCGCAAACGCTATCCGCTCGTGCTGATGCTGGAACCCTTGTTTCGTTGCAACCTCGCCTGCGTCGGCTGCGGCAAGATCGACTATCCCGATGCGATCCTCAATCGCCGCATGACGGCGCAGGAATGCTGGGATGCCGCCGATGAGTGCGGCGCGCCGATGGTGGCGATCCCCGGCGGCGAGCCGCTGATCCACAAGGAGATCGGCGAGATCGTGCGCGGCCTCGTGGCGCGTAAGAAGTTCGTCTCGCTGTGCACCAATGCGCTGCTGCTCGAGAAGAAGCTCGACCTGTTCGAGCCGTCGCCCTATTTGTTCTTCTCGGTGCATCTCGACGGCCTGAAGGATCATCACGACAAGGCGGTGTCGCAGAAGGGCGTGTTCGATCGCGCCGTCTCGGCGATCAAGGCGGCGAAGGCGCGCGGCTTCACGGTCAACGTCAATGCCACCATCTTCGACGGTCACCCGGCCGAGGAGATCGCCAAGTTCCTCGATTTCACCACCGAGCTCGGCGTCGGCGTCTCGATGTCGCCGGGCTACGCCTATGAGCGTGCGCCCGACCAGGAGCACTTCCTCAACCGCACCAAGACCAAGAAGCTGTTCCGCGACGTCTTTGCGCTCGGCAAGGGCAAGAAGTGGAATTTCATGCATTCCGGCCTATTCCTCGACTTCCTCGCCGGCAACCAGGAATACGAGTGCACGCCCTGGGGCATGCCGGCGCGCAACATCTTCGGCTGGCAGAAGCCCTGCTATCTGCTCGGTGAAGGCTACGCCAAGACCTTCAAGGAGCTGATGGACACCACCGACTGGGACACCTACGGCACCGGCAAGTACGAGAAGTGCGCCGACTGTATGGCCCATTGCGGCTACGAGCCGACCGCGGCGACCGCTGCGATCAACAATCCGCTCAAGGCGATGTGGGTCGCGCTGCGTGGCATCAGGACATCAGGCCCGATGGCGCCCGAAATCGACATGTCGAAGCAGCGTCCGGCGCAGTACATCTTCGCCGAGCAGGTGCAGAAGAAGCTCTCGGAGATCCGCCGCGACGAGGCAGCGGCCGCCGCCGCCAAGCAGCAAGCGAAGGCCTCGACCGCCGCCTGAAGCTCGATGTGAGCGAAAGCAGAAACATGAAAGCCCCGGTTCAGCGAACCGGGGCTTTTTTCCTGGATCAGGATGCCGCCTGCTTTTCCAATCTCGTGCGCAGAAGCAATTTCTCGATCTCGGCGGCGCGCGGTGCGCTGAGTGTGCCACGCTCGATCCCGAGCGGGACATTGCGCAGGGCGAGCTCGCGATACAGCGCGCCGGAGGGAGGAAAGCGCTCATCCAGCGCCCGGAGGTGCTTGAGGATCGTTCCGACGTCGCCGCGCGCCACGCAGCCGCCCATGCCGTTGGCGAGGCCACCGTCGAGAACAGCCGCGACAGTCCCGCGCAGCAGCGGCATCATCGCGCGCAACGCGTCGGCCTCGCTGGCGCCGAAGCTCTTCCAGAGCTCGACGCCTTCCTTGAGCAGCGCGATCAGGAACGGACCGACGTAATATGCCGACGCATGATAGAGCGCCCGCGCACCGGCCGGCAGCGCCAGCGGTTCACACCCGATGCGGGTCGCAAGCAATTCCAGGTCGCGCCTGAAGTCGCCCTCTGCCTCGATGCCGACGGTGCATCCGCGCAACCCCTCGAGCGCGACGTCGGGATTGGCGAACATCTGCATTGGATGAAATCCGCCGGTCGCGGCGCCTGCGGATTTGGCCTGAGCGAGCGCGGCCAGTTCAGTCGCGCCACTGCAATGAACCACGCGGTGGCGCGGCTCCCAGCGCAAATCGCGGCAGACCGGCAGGATCGCATCGTCGCTTACGGTGAGGAAAACCATGTCGCAGCGGTCGACGACCTGCTGCGCGTCCGTCATCGGCCTTGCCGACGGGATGCGGAATCCGAGCCGCTGCGCGGCATCGGCACCGCGGTTGTAGAACGCCGCGACGTTCAGCCCCGCGCGGGCGAACGCCGGCGCGAGCGTTTGCGCCACGCGGCCGGCGCCGATGAAGCCGATCCGCAACGCCGCGAACGCCGTGCTCATTGCGCGTAGCTTCCGTCGATGCGGTCGAGCCTGCGCCGCAGCGCCGGCCATTCCAGCAGACCGTACCCGGCCTGCAGATTTTGCGCCGCTTCATTCAGCACCGGATTGGTGTCGCGCTCATTGTCCAGTGTGATCTCGGTGCCGGCAAAGCAGGTCACCGTGTTGCCGATCGCCATCTCGGTCGGCACATGCAGCGGCCGGCCGCAGCCGAGCGCGTCGACCTGGATCCGGCAGGCCTGCTCCAGCCAGTAGATCGCATTGAACGCCTGCGGAATCGTGTTGCCGCAAACCAGCAGGCCATGATTGCGCAACACCAGCACGTTGTGGCGGCCGAGATCGGCGACGACCCGGTCGCATTCGTCCCGGTCGATCGCCGGCCCCTCGAAATCGTGATAGCCGATCCGACCGTGAAACCGCATCGCCGTCTGCGACAGCGGCAGCAGCCCCTCGGCAAGCGTGCTGACCGCGGTGCCTGCCCTGGTGTGGGTATGCAGGACGCACTTCACGTCAGGTCGCGCGCGATGGATCGGGGCGTGCAGATAGAAGCCGGCCACGTTGACGTTGTAGCCATGGTCGGGCTGCAGCAGGGTGCGGCCCTCGATGTCGATCTTGACGAGGCTCGACGCGGTGATCTCCTCGTACAGCATGCCATAGGGATTGATCAGATACTGATCGTGATGCCCTGGGACCTGTGCACTGATGTGGTTGTAGATCAGGTCGGTCATTCCGTAGAGCGCGACCAGGCGGTAGCACGCCGCAAGATCGACGCGGGTTGCCCACTCCTGTTCTCCCACGACGGCCCGGATATCGTTGACGGCACAAACTTCGATTTGACGCATAACTTGGCCCCTCAGTGACGGATGACGGAGGCGCGCTCGACGATACGGCTGAGGTCTTCCGACGATGGAAGCCCGCCGAATACCTGTATCCCGTCTGCGCCAAGCCTGGATCTCACGAACAGATCGGCGGCAGCGGCGTCGCCATGCCTCAGCATCTCGGCGGCCTGCAGCGCATGTGCCATGCGGGTGACGAGCGCTCTCGCGTGCCCGTCGTCCGGATATCGTGCACGCAAGCGATCGGCGAGATCGTCCGTGCTTCGGTCATAGACCGGATTGAGGCCCCTGCTCGCACGCAACTCGTCAACGAATGCGTCCTGGCAATTCGCATCGCGTTGCATGGCGCGCAAAACGTCCATGCACATCATGTTCGAGGTGCCTTCCCAGATCGAGTTCAATGGCGCCTCGCGATAGAGCCGGGCCATCGGATTCTCCATGATGAAGCCGTTGCCGCCATGCACCTGCAGGCATTCATAGGTGAAGGCCGGCGCGCGCTGGCAGTTCCAGAACTTCATCACGGGCGTCGCGACCCGCGCCAGCAATCGCTCGTGTTCGCTTGTCTGCAGGCCGTCGGTTGCACGCGCGACCCGAAACGCGCCGAGCATCGCCGCCTCGCTCTCGAGCGCGAGCTCGGCGAGCACGTTGCGCTGCATCGGAAGCTCGGACATCGGCTTGCCGAACGCGGTTCGGGTTTGCGCGTGGTTGAGGGCGAGGCTCAGCGCCTGGCGCATCAACCCGGCGGAGCCGACCGCGAAATCGAGCCGCGTCAGATGGGCATGCGAAAGGATTTCCGAGATGCCACGGCCCTCTTCGCCAACCAGGATCGACCACGTATCGTGGTACTCGATCTCGCTCGATGCGTTTGAGCGGTTGCCGCACTTGTCCTTCAGGCGCTGTATGTAGATACGGTTGGCGCTACCGTCCGGCAGCAGGCGCGGCACGAACAGGCAACTGACGCCGGACTGGGTGCGTGCCAGCGTGTAGAAACCATCGGCCACCGGCACCGAGAAGAACCATTTGTGGCCGGTGATCGCATAGATCTCGCCATGCGCGCCGCGCTCGACGAAGCGCGCGGTGGTCTGGGTCTCGCGCAGATCGGAGCCGCCCTGCTTTTCGGTCATGGCGTAACCGATGACCGCGGCGCGCTTGGCCTCGATCGGAAGCCGCCGCGGATCGTAGTCCGCCGCCAGCGTTCGCTCCCGCCACAGGTTGAATTGCGGCTTGCCGGAGAACCCGGCGATCGCGGCGTACGCCATTCCCGTGGGGCAGCCGACGCCGTTCTCGATCTGATTCCAGAGATAGCTCAGCGCCGCGCGCGCCAGATGGCCGTGTGGTTCGCGCGTCGACCAAGCGAGGCTATGCACCTCGCTCCGGAACGCCAGCGCCATCAATTGATGCCAGGCCGGATGAAATTCGACCCAATCATTGCGGTTGCCATACCGGTCATGGGTCAGGAGCTTCGGCTCGTGCTCGTTGGCCAGCCGTGCCGCCTCCTGCACGGATTCGCTGCCGGCATGGGCTCCGAGCGCGGAAAGCTTGTCTTTCGCCCACGGCGCGATCTTTGCGATCAGGCCACTCAACGCGCGGTCGTCGTCGAATGCATTGAAGCCGCGCGCGGGCCACGCCTGATTGCGCACGTCATGGGTCGCAAACGGAGCGGCTTTCGCTTCAGCGACGGCAACCGGCCGGGCGCTCGCGTTCATGCGGAGACTCGCGATACAGGGGTGAGTTCAGGCGTCGCGTGGCGAAACAGCATGCGCGCGGAAAGCCCCGCGATCGATTGCGCGATCGCCTTCGCCGCGTCGGAATCAGGGGCCGCTTCGGGCGCAAGCGGACCAACCAGCGCCTCCATGAAGGCGCCGGTCACGCAGGATGCCGCGACGTTCGCGTCGATCTCAACGAACTCGCCGCCGGCGATGCCGCGCCGGACCAGCCTTGCGATCTGATCGGCCAGGGCCGCCCGGTACTTCAGGCGCGCCGCGTCGATCTCGGGTTCGCAGGGCTCGGCGATCAACGCGTAGGCCAGGCGGCGGCCGCGCATCGCCCGGACCGAGAAGGTGTAGATCGCATCCACCAGACATTGGGACGCCGAGCCTTCCGCCTCGACGATCGCGGCGACCACGGCCACCTCGCGCTCAGACACCAGGCCGAGCACCTGCGCGTACAGGTCCGCCTTGGAGTCGAAGTAGCGATACACGCTGCCGGTGGCCACGCCGGCGCGTGAGGCGATCAGGGCGATCTGGGCGTCCCTCCAGCCACTCAGCGCCACGGCCTCCCTGGCGGCATCGAGAATGCGCGCTTTGGTTTCGACCAGCTGGTTGAGACGAACCGCAGCAATTGCCATAGTGAACCTTAGTTCATGAATAAAGGATCATAGTTCACTCTCGGACGAATAGGCGTAGCTGTCAAGTATCGACCAGGCGCCCTGCGGCCGTAGGGCCGTTCCCGGGGCGCCGGCGCGCTGCTGGCGTAGAGGCTGGAGGCGCGACCCACGGACGCGAGGAACAGCGATACGGGGGTCTCACCGCACAGCCGACGCGCAAGTCCCCGCTGACCGCGCGGAACCGGAACAGCGTGGCATCAGACGAAACCTTCAGGCACCAAAGCAAAAGGCCCGATCGCGATGCGACCGGGCCTTTGTTTTGAGCTTGATACGCCGAGAAACCCATTCCCGGGCCGGCGGAGGATCAGGCCGCCTTCGCCGTGATCAGAACGTCTTCCACCGGCATCAGCGCGTCGTTGCCGAGCAGGAAGCCGCGGCAGCTGCGCAGCGAGCGCAGCGCGCGGTTGAAGTCGATTCCGGTCGACACCAGCGCGCGCAGCGTCCGTGGATTGCGCGCGATGCCGCGCAGCACCTTGCGCAGGTCGATGTCGCCGTTCGGCTTCACCGCGGATTTCGCAAGTTCCGGTAGCGCCCGGTGCGCGGGATCGCTGATTACGCGTAGCGCGGCAAACGGAATGCCGGCCTTGGCAGCATAGGCCGCCGCGATATGGCTCTCCATGTCGACTGCGGCTGCGCCCGTCATCGAGCGCAGAGCGGCCTTGCAGGCCTTCGCCGCGATCACCTCTTCCACGCCGGCTAGACTGCCGCGGACGATCCTGCGGCGCTTCAGCGCGGCGCTGGCGATCATCTCTTCGTTCAGCGCGGATGCGGCCAGGAAGCGGGTATCGCCCGACATCACCTCGGTCGCGACCACGACGTCGCCCGACTTGAGCGACGGATCGAGTCCGCCGGCCACGCCGAACGAAATCACGCCACGGAAGGTGGTCGGATCCAGCGTCGCCAGCAATTCACGCAGCTGCTGCGGATCGCTCGAACTGCAGATTACGATCATGCCGGGGCCTGCCGCGATGCGGGCCTCCTGCACCAATCCAGTCACAATCAATACCGGCCGAGGATCAATTCTACTGCCCGCGGTCTCGGCGGCCCCCGCCTCAACAATCACATCCCGACCCCTACCACCCTGCTATTGGTGCTTCTCAAATTTCGATACCGCGCCAGCGCCCAGAGCGGAAAGAACTTCGAGTAGCCATGATATCGCAAGTAAAATACCCGCGGAAACCCCGTAGCTGTGTATCGCTGCTCGTCCCACAGCCCTTTTTCCGTCTGTGTTGCCTTTAGGTACTCCACCCCCCGCGCAACAGCGGGATTTTCGACCTCTCCGGCCGCCATCAATCCAAGCAAAGCCCATGCCGTTTGCGAGGAGGTCGACGGCGCAACTTCATAACCCTTGTAATCCAGCCGGTAACTGACGGCGTCCTCGCCCCAGCCGCCGTCCTGATTCTGGACTGACGCCAGCCAGCCGACCGCCTTCCGAATCATCGGGTCGTCGCGATCGACCCCTGCGACGTTTAGCGCCGAGAGCACCGACCAGGTGCCGTAGATGTAGTTCAGGCCCCAGCGGCCGTACCAGGAGCCCTCGGCAAGCTGGGTACGGCGCAGATAGGCGACGCCGTCGGCCATCGTCTTGCTGCTTTCGACGGTCTCACCGAGTTGGCCCAGCATCGAGATGCAGCGCGCGGTGACATCCTCGGTCGGCGGATCGAGCAATGCGCCGTGATCGGAGAACGGGATGTTGTTGAGGTAATATTCGAGGTTGTTGACGTCGAACGCGGCCCAGCCGCCGTCGCGGCTCTGCAGCCCCTCGATCCACTCGCGGCCGCGCGCGATGGCCTCGTCATATTCCCTGGTTCCGGTATGACGCCGCACGCGATCCATCGCCATCACGACCACCGCGGTGTCGTCGAGATCGGGATAGTGGTCGTTGTTGTACTGGAACGCCCAGCCGCCCGGGCGGACGTTCGGCGCCTTGACCGCCCAATCGCCCTTCAGCTCCAGCACCTGGCGCGGCTTCAGCCAGTCGAGGCCCTGCCTGGCCTTGGCAAGGGTAGCGTCGCCGCCCGCTTCCTGCAGCGCATGACAGGCCAGCGCGGTGTCCCACACCGGCGAGACGCAAGGCTGGCAATAGGCCTCGAGCTCGCTAATCACGAGCAGCTTGTCGATGCCGCGGCGGGTGATGGCGCGCGGCGGGAAATTCTCGTCCTTGCCGAGCGCCTCGTACATCATGACGATGTTGGCCATCGGCGGATAAATCGCGCCCATGCCGTCTTCGCCGTTCAGCCGCTCTTCGGTGAAGGCGAGCGCGGCATCGATCGCGCGTTGGCGCAGGCTCTTCGGAAACATCGGCTCGATCACCCGCAGCACGGCGTCGAGCGAGCGGAACAGATAGAACCAGCTCGCGCTCTGATGCGGCGCCTTCGGCGCCATGCGGACCGATTTCGGATCCTCCAGGAACAGCTCGTCGATGCCGACGCCTTTCGGATTCTTCGCACGCGGCTTTAGCGCGGCAAGCACCATCAGCGGCACCATGGTGGTGCGTGCCCAGTAGGAGATCTTGTTGATGTGGAACGGCGACCACATCGGCAGCAGCATGATCTCGATCGGCAGCACCGGCGTCGCGCGCCAGGTCACGACGCCATAGAGCGCAAGCAGGAAGCGCGTGAACACGTTGCTGCCCGAAGCACCGCCGCGCGAACGGATCGCCTCGCGCGCCCGCACCATGTGCGGCGCGTCGACGGAATCGCCGATCATCTTCAGCGCGAAGTAGGACTTCACGCTGGCGCTCATATCGAACGGGCCGTCATGCACCAGCGGCCAGCCGCCATGCGCGCCCTGGACGCGACGCAGATAGTTACCGAGCTTGGCCTCCAGCCCGGCATCGATCGGCTCGGCCAGATAGTGGCGCAGCAGGATGTACTCGGCCGGAATGGTGCTGTCGGCCTCGAGCTCGAACACCCAATGTCCGTCGGACTGGCGATAGCCGAGCAGCGCTTCGGTTGCCTTGGAGATGCTCTTCTCCAGCGCGACCGGGTCGACTGCAACGCTGTGATCTCTCGCAAGCATTTCGCTCGATATCCTCTTCATCGCGGGCCGGCTGATCGAAAGCCGCGGCCGCTCCAGAGCTGATCCGATTGCACCGGATCAGCTCTTGTCCTTTTGTTCAGTCGCGTTTGCTTCACGCGAACCGGTAGCCACTTCGCTCGAAAACGCGCCAACAGGTCGAATCTAACGTCTGGCCAGAACCAGATCTGCGGCGCGATCACCGGATCGCACCGATCCCTCGATGGTTGCCGGCAACCCGGTAGCAGTCCAGTCGCCGGCAAGGAACAGGTTTTTTTGCGCCGTCGCGGGCCCCGGACGCAGGGCATTCTGTTCCGGCGTCGCCTCAAATGTGGCACGGCGCTCGCGCACGATCTGCCAGGGCGGCAGGTCGCCGGAAACCCCCAAGGCCTCGCAGATGTCCTGCCAGATCGCCAGCGCGAGCTCCTCGCGCGGCATGTCGACCAGGCGGTCGCCGTTGCTGATCGTCACCGACAGCCGTTGCGGGAACGCGAACAGCCACTCCACGAGGCCGCCGACCACGCCGAGAATGGGCGCGGCGTCGCGCGGCGGATCAACGCGGAAATGCGCGTTCACGATGGCGCGGAATTTGGTCGGAGTTTTCAGGCCGGGCAGCAGCGCCGCCGCGGCGCGCGGCGGCACCGCAAGCACGACGGCGTCGTCGGCTCCCAGCGCGACCTTGTCGCCATTACCAAAATCAAGCTCAGTGATGCGGCCACCCGACATGCCGAGCGCACGCAATTCGTGACTGAACCGGACGCTGTGGCCGCCCTCCTGCAGCAGCTTCACGGCCGGCTCGATCAGAACCGAGCTCAAGCCGTCGCGCGCGATCAACGGACGGCAGGCCTGCCCGCCCGCAAGCAGCGTCTCGCGCACGATGGCGCCGGCGAGCCCGGCCGAGCCCTCCGGGGGATCGACATTCAGCGCAGCGAGCAGCAGCGGCTGCACCAGGCGGTCATACAGCGTGCCCTTGCAGGGAATGGTGTTGCCGACCAGCGCGCCGGTGCCGGCCCAGGCCAGCGGCGCTAAGGCAAGATAGTCGCGCAGGCTGGTGTCCGGGACGCGGCGCGTCTCGTCGAACACCCACAGCGGCAGGCGGGAATCGCCGAGGTCGAGCTGCCAGCGCCGGCCGCTGGCAAGATCGACGAACGGAAACTGCGCGCGCGCGGGCCCGACGAGGCCGGCCTCGGTGCCGATCGCGCGCGCATAGCTCAGCGCATGGCGGTTGCCCGACAGCAACAGATGGTTGCCATTGTCGATGGTGAGATTGGTGGCCGCGTCGAAATAGGAGCGGCAGCGGCCTCCGGCCTGCTGCGTCGCCTCATGGACAAACACCCTATAGCCGCCATTGGCGAGGCGCACGGCCGCGGAGAGGCCGGAAATGCCGGCACCGATGATATGAACGGTCTTTTGCATCAGATGATCGCGTAACGAAGAAGGATGCCGATCTTGGCGGCCTTGGACACACGTACCGGCGCGCGCGGGGCGGTGAAGCCGCGCGCGATCAGGAGATCGAGAATCGCGCGGTAGTATTTCGACATGATCCGCGGCGCGCGCACGGCGCGGCGCGAATTGCGCTTCATGATCTCGTCGGATTTCTGGAAATGCATCTTGGCCCGCTCGGCCAGCGGCGCGCACACTTTCGGCAACGCGCGGTCGGCGGTGACGCGCGCCGGATCGTTATTGGTGATGCCGGCATGCCAGAGCCATTCGCGCGGCAGATAGAGCCGGCCGAGGCCGGCATCCTCGTCGATGTCGCGCAGGATGTTGGTGAGCTGCAGCGCGCGGCCGAGGTGATAGGCGAGCTGGATGCCGTCGTCCTCGGGCAGGCCGAACACGCGCACCGACAGCCGGCCGACCGCGCTCGCGACGCGATCGCAATACAAATCGAGCGTCGCGAGATCCGGCGCGCGGATGTCCTGCGGCACGTCCATCTCCATGCCGTCGACGATCGCGACAAAATCCTCGCGCTTCAGGCCGAAGGTCTTCACCGAGGCGACATAGTCCTTCAGCCGCTCCGGCGGATGCCCCGCATAGAGCGCATCGATATCGTCGCGCCACTGCTGCAGCGCGGCCAGCCGCCGCGGCCGCGGGCCGTCGGAATCGGCAATGTCGTCGACCTGCCGGCAGAAGCTGTAGATCTGGAACATCGCCTCGCGCTGCGCGCGCGGCAGAATGCGCATCGCGGCGTAGAACGAGCTGCCCGACGCGGTGCTTCCGTAATTTGCGTTGGCCGCCGCCTCCACGCTCATGCGCCAGCCGCCGATTTGGAGACCGCACGCCGTCCGGTCGCGCGCCGCGCCGTCTCGCCGGCGACGCCGCCAAGGCTCTGCAGCAGCAGTTCGAGCGGGCTCAGATGCACGCGCTCGCTGAGCGGATCGCGCACCTTCAGCATGTTGACGATCTTGTCGGCGAACGCCTGGATCACGGAGATCTCGAGCCCCAGCCTGAAATCCTTCACTTCGGCGGCGAGCGACTTGCTCTGGTCGAGCAGCGCCTCGGTGCGCGCGGCGAGCGCCTGCAGGCATTTGAGCAGGGCCGGCTGCGACTTCGCCTCGCCGAGCATCTCGACGGTCGCGCCCGCGGCGGCCAGGGCATCGCGCGGCAAATAGACACGGTTCAGGTTGCGGTAGTCCTTGCCGCAGTCCTGCAGATGGTTGTTGATCTGCAGCCCGGCGCAGAGCGCGTCCGACGCCGCCCAGGTAGAGGTATCCTCGCCGTGCACGTCGAGCATGAACCGCCCGACCGGCATCGCCGAGTACCGGCAATAATCGATCACGTCGTCCCAGTTCTCGTAACGCAGCTTGGTGACGTCGAGGCGGAACGCCACCAGCACGTCGAGCGCGTGCCGCGGCGGCATGCCGCGCTCGGCGAAGGCGCGGCGCAGATTGACCGCTTCCTTCTGGGTGTCGCCATTGCCAAGCAGCTCGGCCTCCATGAGGTCGAGGTAGCGCAGCTTCTCCGCAGGCTGCAGCGTGGCGTGATCGGCGATATCGTCGGCGGTGCGGACGAAATTATAGAAGGCCAGGATCAGGGCACGATGCCGCGGATGAATGATCCACGACGCGACCGGGAAATTCTCGTCGCGGTGGGTCTTTCCGGATCGCAGGTCGCTCGCGGTGGTCATGGGAAATTTGGGCTACACTGGTCATGGCACGACGCAGGCGCGAAAGGTCAGCGCATGCGGGGGATTTGCGAGCCCCATATAGGGGAATACGCCACCAAAACCAATGCTGTCCGTGACCGCCAGCATACGAAGCCCGTGGCCGGCACACCTGCCGAGCACGGGCCTTGCGGCGATCCATGGGGCCCGAACCGGCCTTACTGGCCGTGGGTCTTCAGCACCTGGTCGCAGGCGGCGCTGATCTTGCTGCGGTTCTGCTGCAGGCAGGCGAGAATGGTGAAATCGCCCTGATCGATCACGGCGCGGCAGTGACGCTGCACGTCGCGCGTGCAGGCCTTCTGCTCATCGGGTGTCCCGCGCGTCTGCTGGGCGAAGGCGCTGGACGAGAGCGGGATCGACAACAGGGCAAGAGCCAAGAGAAATTTACGCATCGTATTCCTTCATTTCCGACAGCAGAAAATCTGTTCCCGAAAAGCGCTTCGGCACGGCCGGGACGGATTTTGGGGATTGCAGACGCCACGTAACGCGGCAATGGATTGACGACAAGCACCGCTAAATGCGGCTAAATTTGCGGCGCTGTAAACCCCTACATAAGTAATTGATTCGCAATGGCGATTCGTGCCATCACTTTGTCGCGTTCGGCTATTGCGGTTAGCAGTTGCGCAAAGCTACATGCCGTCACGAAGCGACGGTTTCTGATTCTGTTCGATGACAAAACGGGCGCCGCGCGCCGTTTCTGTCGTTTGAACCTAACATTCTTCGGTGACACTAAACCTTCGATGCGGCGAGACGCTTTCTTGCGTAGGAAGCGTTGATTTTGATGGGAAAATTCACAATGAAACGGTTTGGTTCCAGCCTTTATGGTCAGGCTCTCAGGGCTGTGGGCGTCGGCGCCGCACTGATGCTCTCTGCCTCCGCCGTCCACGCCCAGGCCAGCGGGCCGTTTGCCGGTTTTGCCGGCTCGTGGACCGGAACGGGCACGGTGGCGCTGTCCAACGGCACGACTGAACGGATTCGTTGCAAGGCGGATTACAAGGTCGCACCCTCGGGCATGAGCCTGAAGCAGTCCCTGCATTGCGCCAGCGACAGCTACAAGTTCGACCTCTCCAGCGACGTCACCAGCCAGGGCGACCGGATCTCCGGCAACTGGAGCGAGGCGAGCCGCAACATCTTCGGCAATCTGCAGGGCACCGCGGGCGGCGGGCGGATCGACGTGTTCGTCGAGGCGTCCGGCTTTGCCGCGAACCTGAACCTGCAGACCAACGGCTCCAAGCAGGTCGTGCAGATCGACTCCAAGGGTGAGATCCGCGGTGTCTCGATCACGATGACGAAGAGCTGACGCTCCCGGCCGATTGCGCCCGCAAGACACAAGGGCCCGGTTCCGAACGCTTCGGAACCGGGCCCTTTTTGCTGCAGCTTTTTGCCTGTTCGCCGATCAGGCCTTTTCGATCGGCGCGGGCTGGCCGCCCCTGCCGCGGAGCTTTTGCGACAGGTTGATCAGGAACATCGAGGTCGGCCGCAGGATGAAAAGGTCCGCGACCAGGGCCGCCACCATCGAGAACGCGCTGAGCCAGCCGAACAGGCGCAGCGACGGCAGGTCGGAGAACACGGTGACGACGAGGCCGCAGGCCAGCACCACCGTGGTCAGGATCAGCGCAGGGCCGACCAGGACGGTGGCGCGCTCCACCGCAAGTTCCGGCGTGACACCCGGCTTGGTCTCGAGCCGCAGGCGATTGAGGAAGTGGATGGTGGCGCTGAGGCCGAGGCCGAACGACACCGTCAAAGCCACCACGCTGGCGAATTGCAGCCCCTCCCCGAGCAGCCACAGCACGGTGCCCGACAGCACCACCGGGAAGATGCCCGGCAGGATGCAGGAGAACATCACCACGATCGAGCGGAACGCGAGGCCGATGAAGATCGCGACCAGCGCGAACTCGACGGTGAGGCCGCGGTTCAGCTTCTCGATCATGCTGGCACTGTTGCGCGCCGCGATCGCCGACAGACCGGTGACCGCGATCTCATAGCCGGGATGCTCGGCCCGCACCTTGTCGAGCTCCTTGTCGAGCTTGTCGACCACCGGCAGGATCTGGCTGGAATCGAGGTCCGGCACGCGGCCCGAGACCACCACCGCATCCTGATCCTTGGAGATGAAACGCCGCACCAGATGCTCGGGGATCAGGTCGACATATTCCTTCAACGTCGCGACGTCGGACGAGCCGGCCTTCTCCGCAAGCCAGCGCCGCAGGGTTTCCAGCGACCAGACGTTGCCGACGCCTGCGGTCTTCTCGACCATCGCGTGGACGTCGGCGATCGTCTTCAGCGTATCGGGTGCGTAGAGCGAGGCGCCCTTGGGGAATTCGATCAGCACGTCGATCGGATTGGCGCCGGTCAGCTTGGCGTCGAGCCGGCTCGACGCCGCCACCGCCTGCCGCTTGTCCGGCACCTGATCGGCGAGCCGGTAGCGCGGCTCGAGATTGGCGTAGATGATGCCGAGGCCGCCGACCACAATCAGCGCCAGCAGGCTGAACAGCCCGGGACGGCCGACCATGCGCACCGCGATCCAGTAGCAGAAATTGCGCAGCGCCTGCACGCCGGCATCCGCGCTCTGGAACTTGACCGCAAAGATCTTTTCGTTGCGCACGAACAGCACGCCGAACACCGGCACCAGCGACAGCACCGCGATCAGCGCGATGATGGTCGCGGCTAGCCCGGCCTCGCCGAACTTGCGGATCAGATCGGAATCCGAAAACTGCAGCGCGATGAAGGAAATTCCGGCCGTGCCGTGCGTCAGCACGCAGGCGGGACCGACCACCAGCACCGCATTCTTGAACGCGGTGAACTTGTCCTGCCCGGCGATCAGCCGGTCGCGCGCTGCGAATGTCAGCTGCATCGAGTCGGAGAAGCTGATCACCATGATGAGCGGCGTCATCACGTTGAGGAACATGTTGAGATTGAAATTGGCCCAGCCGAGGCCGCCGAGCGCGAGCAGGATCGCGATCATCGGCGGGAACGCGGCCGCCACCATGAAGGATATCTTGCGGAAGAAGACGATGGCGATGATGCAGCCGGCGAGGATGCCGAGGATGTTGTAGGTCAGGCCGTCGCGCTCGACCGCATTGCGGATCTCGAGCTGCATGACCGGCACGCCGGACAATTGCGCATTGAGCCCGCTGCCGCCGAGATCGTCGGCCATGATCTTCCTGATGTCGCCGACCACCTTGCTGAGCTTGTTGCTGCCGACCACTTCGGGCTCGAGCGACAGCACGATCAGCGCGAGCGTGCCGTCCTCCGACAGCAGCTTGCCGCGGATGATCTCGTTGCTTTTCACGGTCTCGACGAACTTGTCGTAGGCCGCGCCCTCGGGAAGTTCATTCGGGAACAGCGCCGCCGGCAGCTTGCCGGGCTCCGGCGCCTGCCGCGCCGAGAACAGCGACACCAGGCCGCGCACGCCCTCGACGAGCTGCAGGTCGGTGACCATGTCGCGCAGCTTTTCGAGATTGTCGCGGGCGAGCAGCGTCTTGCCTTCGACCACGACGAGGACGTCGAACTCGGTCGCCGGGAAGCGCTTGGTCACCGCCTCATATTGCTTGTAGTCCTTGGAGTCGGAGCGGAACAGCTGCGAAAGCGAGTCGTCGATCTTGATCCGGTGCACCCCGAACACCGCGCCGATCAGCAACAGAACGAGGACAATGCAGGACAGGATCGGCGCCCGCATCGGGATCAGGCCGAGACGCTCGATCCCGAACGCGATGCTGAGGCCCGACCGCGGCTCTTCGATCTTCTCGACGTGGACCTGACTTTCGGAATTCTTTTCGAGCATGCCCTGTCCAGTTCTGAAAACGGCTCAATCTGTCTAGCTTGGGTCTAGGGGCGCGAATGAGGCGGGTGAGCGCAACTGATCGGCGCTAGTCCTTGAAAACACGCGAATATTGACCGGCGCCGGTTTTACCTGCCCGACCCTTTGCTCGCAAGCGCGAGGGGCGAGGCAAATCGACAGGGAACCGCCGATCCCCGCCATTAAGTATCTGATTTGTCACACCCTGGTAGCGCATTCCTCGACGATCCACCGCCGCTTTCATCTTTCAACGCGACCCCTGTGATCTGGCGTGCCAGGCCCTCGCGCACAAGCCACGAAATCCTGAATGCGGCCTCCGCATAGCTCAGCCCGGCACGGTGGATGTTGGAGATGCAGTTGCGGTCGGCATCGGTGAGGCCGATCCGCGGGGCGAAGGTGAGATAGGCGCCGAGGCTGTCGGGTGCGGACAGGCCCGGCCGTTCGCCGATCAGCATCACCAGCATGCGCGCGCCGATGATGGCGCCGATCTCGTCACCGAGCGCGACCCGCGCCCCGGACGCTGCGATCACCGCGCCGGCGTCGATCTTGTCGGCCGCCAAGCGCGGCACGAGATGCCGGATCAATTCGACGGCATGCACATTGACCGCCGTCGGCGACAGGCCGTCTCCGATCACGATGGCGCAGGGGCATGCGGTGATGGCGCAGGTCTCGAGCGACCGCCGCGACGCAGAATCCAGCATGCGCCCGAGATCGGGCCGCCGCAGATAGTCGCGCCGGCTGTGCGCCTGGCTCGACACCTCAAGCGGCGTGATGCCGAGGCCGGCAAGACCGGCCGCGATCCCTCTGACATCGAAGGCGGCGTGGACAGCGTCGCGGGCGCGGGCATGGTCGAGCGTGAACGACAGCAGCGCATCGGTCGGCAGGCTGGCCCCGGACCGGCCAAGGCCGACGCGCGCCGGCGTGAGCTCGCGCAGATCGGCAAGCGAAGGGGACAAGGGCGCCGGCGGTGTCGTCATGCTGCTATTCGGCGGGGACAGAGGCCTCGCGCAGCCGGATCGAGTAGTTCGAGGCGTTCTGCCGGCCGCTGGAGGCTGCACGCGCAAAGGTGATCAAATGATGCGCAACCAGCGTCGCCGAGATCAACCCCTCGATGTCGCCGCGCTTGAGCCGGCCGAGCGCAAACTTCCAGAACACGCGCTTGTAGTCGCCGAGCACGCCGACCTTCCAGAAGATGTTGCGGAGCATGATCAGTCCGCGCCGGATGTTGGCCCAGCTCTTCATTTCCGGGCTGACCGGCACCTTGATGCGATTGGCATAGGTGTAGTTGCATTGATGCAAATAGCGCGCGAACAGCCTCTTCGGCTCGTAGGCAACTTCCATGCATTTGCGCCAGGAACTAACCACGTCCTCATAGGGCAACAGGAACTCGACATTGGAGTCGCGGCCCTCGTCATCGATCAGCCGCCCGGCTTTTTCGAGCCGATCCCACAATGGCGTCTTCGGCAGCGCCTGCAGCAGGTTGATGGTGAGCAGCGGAATCCGCGACTCCTCGACGAAGGAGAGCAACGCGTCGCCGGTCTGGGGCTTGTCGGTATCGAGCCCCATGATGATGCCGGAGACGACCTCCATGCCGAACGAATTGATGGTGCGCACGCCCTCAAGGATCGGAACCATCATGTTCTGATCCTTGTGCATGGCCTTCAGCGCGTCGGGATCGGGCGTCTCGATGCCAACGAAGATCGTCACGAAGAAGGCCTCGCGCATCTTCTCCAGGATCTCGGGGCGCTTGGCGATGTTGAGCGTCGCCTCGCAAGCGAGGCGCGTGACATATCCGGTCCGCTTCTGCCACTCGATCAGGTGCGGCAACAGCTCGCTCGCCGCCTTGCGGTTACCGATGAAATTGTCGTCGACGAAATACACGGTGTCGGTGGCACCGCACGCGCGCAGCTTGTCGAGCTCGGCGATGATCTGCTGCGGCGACTTCAGCCGCGGATTGCGGCCATAGAGCCCGGGGATGTCGCAGAACTCGCACTGATAGGGGCAGCCCGAGGAGAACTGGATGCTGCCGAGAAAGTACTTCTTGGTTTCGGCGAGCTCATAGGCCGGTAGCGGGAAATCCGTCATCGGCAGCCGGTCGACGGTCGTCAGCACCACCTGCTTGTCGGGACGGCTGGTATCATCAGCCAGACGCTTGATCAGCTCATTGGTCGCATCGCCGAGCTCGCCGACGTGGAGGTAGTCGAATGAGGGATAGTAGTCCGGGCAAGCACTGACCGACGGGCCGCCGATCGCGACCACCAGGTCATGGTCATGCGCGCGATGGCAGATGTCGTTCATCTGCTGGCGCTGGATATGCATACCGCTGACGAACACGGCATCCGCCCACTCGAAATCCTCCGCCGTCGCCGGACGCAGGTTCTCGTCGATGAAACGCACCAGCCAGTTCTCGGGAAGGTATGCGGCGATCAGCAGCAGGCCCTGCGGCGGCATGAACGCCTTGACGCCGTCAGTGAGGGGGTAGGCGTGCTCGAAGGTCCCAAAGGACGACGTATAGCGCGGAAAGACGCAGAGGATACGCCGAATTGTCTTTATGCCCTCAGCTCTCATCAATCGACCCCGAAGCACCCGCAAATCTAACCATGGCGTGGAACGCTGGGCCAGAAATTCTTCAACATTGTGGCACTTACTAACGTCACATCGGCGAGATAGTTGCTCTGCAGAATTTCGCTATCCCCCTCAGGTCAGCAGCCTGACAGCGAGATCGGGCAACCGCCCCGCATCGGCAAGGAGGCGGAAGTCCTGCCCGGCAAGGCCGACGCGCGCGAGCCAGTCGTCGAATTCGGGGGCCCGCTTCAGGCCGAACAGGTCGCGGACATAGAGCGCATCGTGAAACGATGTCGACTGATAGTTCAGCATGACGTCATCCGCGCCCGGCACGCCCATGATGAAGTTCACGCCGGCCGCCGCAAGCAGCGTCAGGAGATTGTCCATATCGTCCTGGTCCGCCTCGGCGTGGTTGGTATAGCAGACGTCGATCCCGAGCGGCAGGCCGAGCAGCTTGCCGCAGAAGTGGTCCTCGAGCCCGGCGCGGATGATTTCCTTGCCGTCATAGAGGTACTCAGGACCGATGAAGCCGACCACGCTGTTGACGAGCAGCGGATCGAACGCGCGCGCCACCGCATAGGCCCGCGCCTCGCACGTCTGCTGATCGACCTGGTGATGGGCATTGGCCGACAGCGCCGAACCCTGCCCGGTCTCGAAATACATCACACTGTCACCGACCGTGCCGCGGCGCAGCGACAGCCCCGCTTCCCGGGCCTCCCGCAGCAGCGAGAGGTCGACGCCGAAACTGCGATTGGCCGCCTCGGTGCCGGCGATCGACTGGAACACGAGATCGACCGGCAGCCCCTGCCCGATCAGTCCGAGCGTGGTCGTGACATGGGTCAGCACGCATCCCTGCGTCGGAAGCTCGAGCCGCGTGATGATGTCGTCCAACAGCCGCAGCAGGGTGCCGATGACCTTCGGATCGTCGCTCGCCGGATTGATGCCGATGCAGGCATCGCCCGCTCCCAGCAGCAGCCCGTCGAGAATCGAGGCGGTGATGCCCTTGGGATCGTCGAAAGGATGGTTCGGCTGCAGCCGCGTACTCATTCGCCCGCGCAAACCGATGGTGTTGCGGAAGCGGGTCGTCACCTCGCATTTCTTCGCGACCAGGATCAGATCCTGGTTGCGCATCAGCTTCGACACCGCCGCAACCATCTCTGGCGTGATGCCGCGCGAGATCTTCTTGATCGCTTCCCCGCTAGCGGCATCCGACAGCAGCCAGTCGCGGAATCCGCCGACGGTGAGCGACGACACCGGCAGAAAGCCGGCAACGTCGTGGCTGTCGAGGATCAGGCGGGTGACTTCGTCATCCTCATAGGGGATGACAGGCTCATCGAGGAATTGCTTGAGCGGAACGTTGGCCAGCGCAAGCCGTGCGGCGATCATCTCCTCCGCGCTGTCGGCCGCGATGCCGGCCAGGCGGTCGCCTGAACGCGGCGGCGAGGCCTTGGCAAGCAGGATGCGCAGATCGTCGAATGCATAATTGGTGGCGTCGATGGTGTGACGATAGAGCATGGGAGGTTCGTCGCGGGCTGGGGCAGCACAACCTAGCACCTCTTTGCGAAAGGCGTGCCAGCGGTTTCGCCCCGCGTGCCGGCGCCGTTGGCGGTGACGGCGGCGTATCATCGGCGCGGCCGCAAGCCGCGGGGACCCGGCAGACTCAAAGCTACCGATAAGGCATTGGGATTATTTACAGATTTTAACGGTTGCGGCTGCACAAAACTCGCGCGTTAAGAAATTGTCCATGAAAATTTTGCATAAGCTTTAATCGGCCGAAGGTACTCCCCGGCCTCTTGGAGTGCCCCGCAATGCCCGCCCCCGTCACATACCCCATCTCCATGTCCCGGCCTCCAATGGCATCCCGATTCTCGCTTGCTGCCAGGCTGTACTCGACGTTTGCGCTGATTGCGGCGCTGACCGCGGCCATCACCTTCCTGTCCGAATACAATGCGCGGCGCAATGCCGAGCTGACCGAGGCCGTCGACCTCGCAAGCCGTGCCGCGCTCAATGTCGAGCGGGTCAATTCACTGGTCTATGCCGTGGTGATGGAATCCCGCGGCATCTACATGTCGACCGATCCGGCGGCCGTTAAGAAATACGGCGACGGGCTGCTGGCGTTCAACGAACGCATTCTCGGCGTGGTAAAAAACTGGGAAACCCTGGTGCAGGCCGACGACGCCGCCCAGTTCGCGGTGTTCAAGAAGCGCATCGAGCAGTTCATCGATTTCCGCAAGGAGCTGGTACGCCGCGGCATCGAGATCGGCGCCGCAGCCGGGCGGGAGTGGGGCGACAACGACGCCAATCGCGACGTGCGCACCGCGCTGAACAAGGATCTCGAGGCGCTCTCCAAGGTCTATGCCGAGCGCAGCAAGAAACTGGCGCGGGAGACCGACACCAACCGCACGATGGCGCTGGTGCTGACCGGCCTCGGCGCCGCGGCCTTGATTGTGGTGGTACTCGGCGTGCTGATCATCGCCCGCTCGGTGGCCCGGCCACTGTCGCAGATCACCACGACGATCAAGCGCGTCGCCGAGGGCACCGACCATGTCGAAGTACCGCATGTCGGGCGCGGCGACGAGATCGGTGCACTGGCACGCGCCATAAAGGTCTTCCAGGAGGCGATGGACCGCAATCGCAGCCTCAACGCGCAGGTCGTACAGGAGTCCGCGGCGCGCGACGCGCGCGGCCGGCATATCGAGACCTTCGTCGAAGCGTTCCGTGGCACGATCGGCGAGGTGCTCCGCGCGGTGCACGACAACGCCGCGACGATGCGTCAAACCGCGCAGACCATCGCAACCGTCGCGTCGGACGCCAGCGGCCGCGCGGTGGCGGCGGCAGGCGCCACCGAACAGGCTTCGAGCAACGTCTCCGCGGTGGCAGGCGCGGCCGAAGAACTCTCCGCCTCGGTCGAGGAGATCGGCCGCCAGGTCAAGCAGTCGTCCGGCGCAGTCGATCAGGCCGGTGCGCGCACCGACCGCTCGATCAACGAGATCGAGGGCCTTGCCGCCACCACCCAGCGCATCGACGGGGTGCTGAGCCTGATCCAGGCGATCGCCGAGCAGACCAACCTGCTCGCCCTCAACGCCACCATCGAAGCCGCCCGCGCCGGCGATGCCGGCCGTGGCTTCGCCGTCGTCGCGCACGAGGTCAAGGCGCTGGCCGGCCAGACCGCGAAGGCAACCGCCGAGATCAGCGAGAATGTGGGCCTGATCCAGGCCTCGACCCGCAACTCGGTAGCCGCTGTGCGCGAGATCGGTCAGGCGGTGCGCGAGATCAGCAACGTCACCGCGAACATCGCGAGCGCGATCGGCCAGCAGGACGCGGCGACGCGCGAAATCTCCGCCAATGCCCAGATGGCCGCCCAGGGCAACGAGACCCTGGTCACCAATGTCGGCTCGCTCCGCGATGACATGGACCAGACCAGCAAGGCGGCGGAATCGGTGCTCGCGGCCTCGAACGATCTGACCACAACCGCCGAGACGCTGTCGCGCGAGGTCGAGCAGTTCTTCCGCAACCTGCGCAGCGACGCGGCCGACGGCCTGCAGCGGACCGGAACCTGAGCGGCGATGTGGCGGGACCCTGCGACAGGGCCCCGGCAATCCGGATGGTTAAGACTCTCCCAACGCACGGATACAAATTGCCTCCGCTTCGGGTCGCATTTCTCAATTTGATGCCTCCATAGAAAAGCGTCGCTGCGCGAGGGCGCGGGGAAGTGGAAGCGAGCAATGAACGGGCTTTTGCCAAAGCCGAAGGCAGTGCCGACCAAACGGCTCCTTACACTCGGGATCGGCCTCGTTCTCTGCTTTTCGGCGATCTGCGCATCCATTCTCTGGGAGATGGCGGGCAAGGACTATCGGCATGCGAAGGAAGGCGCGACCAACCTCGTCGCCTCAATCGCCAGCGAGATCGACCGCAACATCGACCTCTACGACCTCTCGCTCCAGGCGGTCGCCGACGGCGTCAAGCTGCAGGAGCTCGGCAAGATCAGCCCGGAGCTTCGCCAGGTCGTGCTGTTCGACCGCGCCGCCACAGCCAAGGATCTCGGCTCGATCCTCGTGCTGAATGCGGCGGGGGACGTCACGCTCGATTCCAGGACGTTGACGCCACGGGTCGCAAATTTCGCCGATCGAGACTTCTTCCGGGCACATCAGACGCGAGCGGACAGCGGCCTGTTCATCAGTGCTCCGTGGATTACTCCTGATGGCGAATATCTGATCAGCCTCAGCCGCCGCATCAACAATGACGACGGCTCCTTTGCCGGCGTGGTCGCGGGCAGCATGCGGCTCAGCTATTTCCACAATCTGTTTCGCAAGCTGAACTTCGGCTTCGGCGACAGCATGGCGCTGTTCAACAGCGATGGCGTCATACTGATGCGCGCCCCGTTCGACATCAGCAAGATCGGCCAAAGCATCAAGGACTCTCTGGTCTTCAAGCAGTTTCCGGCACGGCAATCTGGCTCCTACATCACGAAATCGATCGTCGATCATGTCAGCCGGCTCTATGTTTTCCAGGCGGTCGGATATAATCGCCTGCTCATCGCCGAGGGTCTTGCGCTCGACGGCATCTATGCCGACTGGTGGCAGCAGCTCTGGCTGATCGGCAGCGTGGTGGCAGCGCTCTGCGGCTTCTCGATCGTCCTGATGTTCTACCTGGTGGCCGCTCTCAAACGGCGGGCCGCCGCGGAAGATCGGCTCGCGCACCTCGCGAGCACGGATGCACTGACCGGGCTCGCCAACCGTCGCCGCCTCGACGATACCCTTGACGTCGAATGGCGCCGTGGCATGCGCGCAAAGGCGCCGGTCTCGCTTTTGATGATCGACGTCGATCATTTCAAGATCTACAACGACACGTACGGGCATCAGGCCGGCGACGCCGTGCTCACCACCGTGGGACGGTGCATCGCAGGCAGCGCCAAGCGTGCAACTGATCTCGGCGCCCGCTATGGCGGCGAGGAGTTTTCGGTGTTGCTGCCGGGCATCGGCAAGGCGGGCGCCCTGGAAATTGCCGAACGGATTCGCGCCAAGCTGACGGCTGCGCGGGAATCCCAGCCTGAGTTGCCGACCGTCAGCATCGGATTGTCCTGCCTCGTCCCGGACCACGAGCGCACATCGCGCGATCTGCTCAAGGCCGCGGACCTTGCACTCTATCAAGCCAAGCGTGAAGGCCGCGACCGCGTCATCGTCAGCCCGATCGGGTGGGACAAATCGGGCAAGCGGCACGTCGCCTGATCGCGATTGCATTGGCGCGGTCGAGCGCGCCGCGCGCCCATCCCGTCTCACTCCACCGGCAACACGTCGACCGCAACGGCGAGCTTTTGCTTGCGCGCGCCGACGATGACGCCATCGACCGGCGAGACGTCGGCAAAGTCGCGGCCGATGGCGAGAATGATGTGGTCGCTTCCGACCATCAGATCGTTGGTCGGGTCGAACCCGACCCAGCCGAGCGCGCTCCCGCACCAGACCGAGACCCAGGCATGGGTGGCGTCCGCGCCCTGCAGCCGCGGCTGGCCCGGCGGCGGAATGGTGCGCAAATAGCCGCTGACATAGGCCGCAGGCAGGCCGAGGCCGCGCAGCCCCGCGATCATCACATGGGCAAAGTCCTGGCACACGCCATGGCGCTTCTCGAACACGTCGCGAAGCGGCGTCGAGATCACGGTCGCCTTGGGATCGTATTTGAAGTCGTTGCGGATGCGGCGCATCAGGTCGGCCGCCCCGGTGAGGATGCCGCTACCGGGCACGAAGCTCGCGGAAGCGTAGGCCGTCACGGGCCGTAGCACCGGCACCAGTGCGCTGGCAAAGACGTAGCCGACCGGCGAGGCCGCATCGAGGCTCAACGCTTCGAACGCATTGTCACGCACGTCTTCCCAGGGCGGACTGGCGGCGGCGCGCGCCGGCGGCTGCCGCGACACCGAGACCCGCGAGCGGGCATCGATGCGCAGACTGCGATGCGCGGTCTCGATCAGGACGCTTTCAGTGAGCGTGCCGAAGAAGTCGCGCCTTGCGGTGCGTTCCGCGGGCCTCGGACGGATCTCGACCGAATGCGATATCAACTGCTGCCCGTCCCCGCTACCCGGCTCCAGCCGCAGCGAGCAGCGCGCGAAGCTGACCTGGGTCTCGTAGCTGTAGGTCGTGACGTGACGGATGTCGTAGATCACGCCAGCCCCGTGAGCTTCTCCGGCCGGCTGGCATTCGGTCCGTGCGGGAAATAATGCAGCCCGATCGCGTCGGCGAGGTTGAGCAGATCCTGCTCCAGCGCGAACAGCGTCTTGACGTCGAGGCTCGAGGCTTCAGCCGTTGTGAGCATTGCCTCCACCGCGACGGCAAGGCGCTGCGGCCGCTCGATCAGGCCGTGCTCCTTCAGGCTCGGCAGCGCGGCAATATGCTCGTTCAGCGCCGCGACCTGGAATGCGACCGAGCGCGGATTGTAGGGGTCGAGCACCGCCAGATCGCGCACCGGTGCGAGCAGCGGCTGCACCAGATAGCGCGAGCGATAAGTGATCTGGCAGTCCACCAGCGTGAGCAGAACGTCGAGGTCCTCGTCACCGGCTTCGTCATAAGCGAACTGACGGGCAAAGCGCGTGGTATTGACGGCGCGCTCGGCGCGGCGGCCCATCTCGAGGAAACGCCAGCCGGCGGCGCGGTTCATGTTTTCCTGCGCGAGGCCGGCGAAGCTTGCGAGCTCCTGCAAGGTCAGTTCGGCGGCGCTGACGACGCCGTCATCGTCATGAACCTCGATGGCGAGCCGATCAGCCATCTCGGTGATGACCTGCCAGGCGTCCGGCGACAGCCGCTCGCGGAGCGAGGTCGCGGTGCGCTGCGCGGATCGCACCAGCGACAGCGCCGAGCCGAATTTCTCCTCGCTCTGCAGCGCTTCGAGCGCGACCTTGGCGAGATTGGCGCGCGCGGTCTGCGAGGCCGCGCCCCAGGCGACCAGCATGCGCTGGATGCGCTCGGCCGAATGCATCGCCGGCGCCGAGCCGTTCGAATTCGCGCGCGCAGGATCGCGCAGCGGCGTGCACAGCGCGCGGATCAGCCGGATGGTAGCCTCGGCGCGCTCCAGATAGCGGCCGAGCCAGAACAGATTGTCGGCGGCGCGGCTCGGCAGCACGCCGGCGATGCGGCGGATGCGGACGGTGTCGACCGCCGGCAGCAGGGTCGAGGTCTCAACCGCCTTGTCGGAGACCACCCAGACGTCGGCGGACACCGCGCCATCGCCCATCGACACCGCGCGCGCATCGGCCCGATCGGCAATCCGGCAGAAGCCGCCGGGCAGCACAGTCCAGCCGCTCGGCGTCGCCGCCGCGAACACCCGCAACACGAACGGACGCGGCGCGATGCGGCCGTTCTCCCATACCGGCGTGGTCGACAGCCGCACGAGCTCCTGACCGACATAATCGATGCCGCGATGACTGATGGCATCCTTCAGGCGGTCGCGGTCCGCGGCCGACAATTCGCCCGGGAGCACCGGTCCGTTGCCGGGAAAATCCGCAACGCCGCGGCCATAGGCGCCTTCGATCGCGAACTCGTCGAGCCGCGACAGCACTTCTTCGCGGGCGGATTTCTGGCCGCACCACCAGGTCGCGATGTGCGGCATCATCAGGTCTTCAGAGAGCAGGCGCCGACACAGATTGGGCAGGAAGCCGAGCAGCGCCCTCGCCTCCATCACGCCGGAGCCAGGCATGTTGGCGACCACGACGCCGCCCTTGCGCAGAACCTCGACAAGCCCGGGCACGCCGAGATAGGAGGACGCGTCAAGCTCGAGCGGATCGAGCATGTTGGAATCGACCCGGCGCAGCAGCACGTCGAGCCGCTTCAGCCCGGCGACGGTGCGGATGTGGACGCGGTCGCCGGAGACCGCAAGATCGTCGCCCTCGACCAGCAGGAAACCGAGATAGCGCGCCAGCGTGGCGTGCTCGAAGTAGGTCTCGCTGAACGCGCCGGGCGTCAGCAGGCCGATCCGCGGCTCGTCGCGATCGGCGCTGGCGCGCAGCGAATCGCGGAACCCCTCGAAGAACGGCGCGACGCGCTCGACATTCATCGACTTGTAGAGATTGGAAAAGGCGCGTGACAGCACCAGGCGGTTTTCCAGCGCATAGCCCGCGCCCGACGGTGCCTGCGTCCGATCGCCGAGCACCCACCAGCGGCCGTCGGGCCCGCGGCCGATGTCGGCGGCATAGAGATGCAGATAGCGGCCCCCCGGCGGCTTGATGCCGCTGACCGCGCGCAGATACTCGCTGCTGCCGGCGATCGCAGCGGCAGGGATGGCTCCGTCGGCAACGAGGCGGCCTTCGCCGTAGAGATCGGCCAGCACCATCTCCAGAAGCTGCGCGCGCTGCGCGACACCGGCGGCGAGCTGGCGCCAGTCCGCCGCGTCGATGATCAGCGGCAGATGGCTGAGCGGCCAGATCCGGTCGGAAGTGTCGCCCGGCGCGCGATAGGTGACGCCAGCCTCATGCAGATGGCGATCGGCGGAGGCGAAGCGGCGCTCGATATCGGCCGGCGACAGCGCGGCAAAGGCGTCGAAGAAGCGGGCCCAGACCGGCCGCGGCGCGCCGTTGTCTGCAATATACTCGTCGGGAATGCCGGGCAGCCGGACATAGTCGCGGGTCCACTGCGCCATCCGGCGCTGACCGGGACGGGCCCTGCTCTCCTGACTGCTGCCTTGACTATTGCCTTGGCCACCCGATGCGGTCATTCCACTTCCCCTTGACACAATTAGTGCAGGAGCGGCGTCCGCAAGTCGAGGGTCAAGGGAAACTCAATTGTGCGTTCCTCCGGCGGCGTCTCGATCTTGCCGGGGGTATGGCCGTGCTCCTGGAAGCGCGCCAGCCGCCGCGCCTCGGCCTCGTAGGAATTGACCGGCTTGGTCTCGTAGTTGCGGCCGCCGGGATGGGCGACATGATAGACGCAGCCGCCGAGCGAGCGGCCGTTCCAGGTGTCGATCAGGTCAAACGTCAGCGGCGCATGCACGGGAATGGTCGGATGCAGGCCGGAGGCCGGCTGCCAGGCCTTGAAACGAACACCGGCGACCGCCTCGCCGGCACGGCCGGTCTCGGTCATCGGCATCCGTCTGCCGTTGCAGGTGATGACATGGCGCCCCTCGACGAATCCGGTCGCCTTCACCTGCAGACGCTCGACCGACGAATCGACGTAGCGCACGGTGCCGCCCGAGGTGCCCTCCTCGCCCAGCACATGCCAGGGCTCGAGCGCCTGCCGCAGTTCGAGACCGACGCCGCCGTGATGAACGCGGCCGAAGGCGGGGAAGCGGAATTCGAGCTGTGCCTGGTACCATTCCGGCTCGACATCGTAGCCGGATTGCTTCAGCTCGGCGAGCACGCCCAAGAAATCCTCCCAGAGGAAATGCGGCAGCATGAAGCGGTCATGCAGCGCGGTGCCCCAGCGCACGAACCGGCCCTGCTGCGGCTCACGCCACAGCTTTGCGATCAGCGCGCGGATCAACAATTGCTGCGCCAGCGACATCCGCGGGTCGGGCGGCATTTCGAGCGCGCGGAATTCGACCAGGCCGAGCCGGCCGGTCGGGCCGTCGGGCGAATAGAGCTTGTCGATGCAGATCTCGGCGCGGTGGGTGTTGCCGGTGATGTCGACCAGGATATGCCGGAACAGGCGATCGACCAGCCACAGCGGCGCATCCATGCCCGGCGGCGGCACGTGCGAGAGCGCAATCTCCAGCTCATAGAGCCCGTCATGCCGCGCCTCGTCGATGCGCGGCGCCTGGCTGGTCGGGCCGATGAACATGCCGGAAAACAGATAGGACAGCGACGGATGACGCTGCCAGTACAGCACGAGGCTCTTCAACAAGTCGGGCCGGCGCAGGAAAGGTGAATCCTCCGGTTTGCTGCCGCCGACCACGATGTGGTTGCCGCCGCCGGTGCCGGTGTGGCGGCCGTCGATCAGGAAACGGTTGGCCCCTAACCGCGTCTTGGCGGAGTCTTCATAGAGGCCGAGCGTGATGTCGACGGCCTCGCGCCAGCTCTGTGCCGGCTGCACATTGATCTCGATCACGCCGGGATCCGGCGTCACCTTGATCACCTCGATGCGCGAATCGAACGGCGGCGGGTAACCTTCGACATGAACTTGTAGCTGCAGCTCCTCGGCGGCGGCTTCGATCGCTGCGATCAGGTCGAGATAATCCTCGGCCCTCTCGACCGGCGGCATGAAGGCGCACAGCACGCCGTCGCGAACCTCGATCGACATCGCGGTGCGCACCGGCAGCGGTTCGGGAATCTCCCTCAAGGCCTGCTGCAGCTCGTCGGAAAGCGCAGCGCGCGGCGCCATCGGATCGCGTTCGACGACGTAGGGATAATCGTCCGGTGGCACATATTCGAGCGAGGCGATCGGAAGCCGCAAGCCCAGCGGCGAGTCACCGGGCGACAGGAACAGATGGCTACGCCGGATCTTCCAGCGCTCGCTGCGCCAGCGTGCCGGCACACGATCGCCGAGCGGGCTCCAGCGCTGGATCGGCAGCACGTAACCTTTCGGCGTGGTCAGCCCCTCATCGAACACCCGCGCCATCCGGGCGCGCTCTTCCGGATCGGTCAGCTTGGAATTCGCCGGGCTGACATTGGCCGGCAGGCCGGCCTCACGCTGCAGCCAGAAGGCGGGGTCTTCATAAGCCGGCATGGCATAGTCGGCGCCGAGACCAAGCTTGGTTGCTGTTACTTCGACGAAACGCTGGGCCTCCGCGATCTCGGCCTTCCGCGAGTTCTCGATGCCGGCGATCAGCTCGGCATTCTTCCAGATCGGCTTGCCGTCCTTGCGCCAGTAGAGACCGAACGCCCAGCGCGGCAGGCTCTCGCCGGGATACCATTTGCCCTGACCGTAATGCAGCAGGCCGCCGGGCGCGAACCGCGTGCGCAGCTTGCGGATCAATTCGTCGGCCAGCGCGCGCTTGGTCGGGCCGACCGCGGCGACATTCCACTCCGGCGATTCCAGATCGTCGACCGAAACGAAGGTCGGCTCGCCGCCCATGGTCAGGCGCACATCGTCTTTCCCCAGGTCGGCATCGACCTGCTCGCCGAGCCGGTCGAGCCGCGCCCAGGATTCATCGGAGAATGGTTTGGTGATGCGCGGCGCCTCGCCGATGCGCTTGACGCTCATCTCGAAGCCGAACTCGACATTGGCAACGCCCGCGGTGCCGGTCACCGGCGCGGCCGAGCGATAGTGCGGCGTGGCACAGACCGGGATGTGGCCCTCGCCCGTCAGCATGCCGGAGGTGACGTCGAAACCGATCCAGCCCGCGCCCGGCAGATAGACCTCGGCCCAGGCGTGCAGGTCGGTGAAATCGCTCTCGACCTCGCGCGGTCCCTCGAGCGGATCGATGTCGGGCCGCAGCTGAATGAGATATCCGGAGACGAAGCGCGCGGCGAGCCCGAGGTGGCGCAGCGTCTGGATCAAGAGCCACGCCGAGTCACGGCAGGAGCCGGAGCCCGCGGCCAGCGTCTCCTCCGGCGTCTGGATGCCGGCCTCCATGCGGATCACGTAGCCGATCTTCTTTTGCAGCTGCGCGTTCAGCTCGACCAGGAAGTTGACGGTGCTGTCGGCCTGGCGCGGAATCTCCTTCAGGTAAGCCGCGAGCAACGGCTCGGGCTCATCGGTCTCGAGATAGGGCGCGAGTTCGGTCTTGAGATCGCCGGGATATTCGAACGGAAAGCTGTTGGCAAAGGGCTCGACGAAGAAGTCGAACGGATTGACCACCGTCATGTCAGCGGTGAAATCGACCTCGACCTTGAGCTCGGTGGTCTTCTCCGGAAAGACGTAGCGCGCCAGCCAGTTGCCCTGCGGGTCCTGCTGCCAGTTCACGAAGTGATTGGCGGGCGAGACCTTGAGCGAGTAGCTTGTGATCGGCGTGCGCGTATGCGGCGCGGGCCGAAGCCGAATGGTCTGAGGCCCGAGATCGATCGGCCGGTCGTATTTGTAGTGCGTGACGTGATGCAGTGCGACTGATATCGACACGGACCGAGGGCTCCAGCAGCTTTTTTGAGCAGAACACTGCTGCCGGTCGACATCAAGCACTAACAACGGGCACGGGGTGCCCAAGGTAAGGGCGTGATCCGTAGCCCGGATGGAGCGAAGCGAAATCCGAGGTCTTCATCCGCAGGAAGAGTCCCGGATTGCGCGGAGCCCGTCATCGGGCGCGCATTCGCGCGACCCGTTGGCTTCATCCGGGCTACGCGATAGCTAGCGGCCGATCGCGCCGGATACCTGCGACGCGAGTTGCTCGGCGAGCATGTGATAGCCGTCGGGGGTCAAATGCACACCATCGGGCTGATGGGGGAGTCCACCCAGCATCCCGTTAGGGAGCATGATCACCGCGATGCCGCGGGCGCTGAGGCGACTTTGAATATCCGCTGTCCGGTCTGGGCTGCCCTTGCGTCGATCATTGCCGCCTGGCTGCAAAATAACCGCACGGGTCCCGTTCGGGACGGCGCGGTCCAGGCGTTGCAGCATCCCTTCCGTGGTATCGCCGTTGATGCCGGCGTTCACGACACGGACGTTCAATCCTTTCGCCCGCAAGATCGCTTCGAGCTGCGCGGGATAGGCCTGGTTGCGCGCCACGCCCTTGCCGTAGGTATTGCTCGCGCCAAGAGCGACTATGGTTGCGGCGTCAGCCGAACCGACGCCGAGGCTCAAAGCGGCGAGAAATGCGATGCATCCAACAATTCCCAACCGACGCGCACGCATGCTTCCTCCGCCCCATCCGTAGCTCCGGATGGAGGGGCAGCGTAGTCCGGGAAGCTGCATTCGCCAACGTACTTCCTCGTCGTCCCTGCGAAAGCAGGGACCCATACCGCGTGATCCTATTGATGAAAGAAGGTGGCGGATGCCTTGCACACACTACGGCCGGTGGTTATGGGTCCCTGCTCCGTGCGCAATAGCGCACTCGGCAGGGACGACGGCGGAGTGAAGGGCTAGATCGTGGCTCTAAACTACATCGTCGCGCCGAGCACCCACGGCGCGAATTCGGCGCCGCCGAAGTCAAAGCTCTCGCTCTTGGTCGGCTGGCCCGAGGCGATCTTGAGGATGAGGTCGAAGATGCGCTGGCCGCATTCCTGCACGCTCTCCTCGCCGTCGAGGATGGTGCCGCAATTGACGTCCATGTCGTCTTCCATCCGCTTGTACATCGGCGTGTTGGTGGCGAGCTTGATCGACGGCGCGGGCTTGCAGCCGAACACGCTGCCGCGGCCAGTGGTGAAGCACACGAGGTTGGCGCCGCCCGCGACCTGCCCGGTCGCCGCGACCGGATCGTAGCCGGGCGTGTCCATGAACACAAAGCCCTTCTTGGTGACGGGCTCGGCGTAGTTGAGGACGTCGACGAGATTGGTGCTGCCGGCCTTGGCCATCGCGCCGAGCGACTTCTCCAGGATGGTGGTGAGACCTCCGGCCTTGTTGCCGGGGCTCGGATTGGCGTTCATCTCAGCGCCCTCACGCTGGGTGTACTCCTCCCACCAGCGCATCAGGCCGACCAGCTTCTCACCGACCTCGCGGCTGACGGCGCGGCGAGTCAACAGATGCTCGGCGCCATAGGTCTCGGGCGTCTCCGAGAGGATCACGGTGCCGCCGTGGCGGACCAGCAAATCGCTCGCCGCGCCGAGCGCCGGATTGGCCGACACGCCGGAGTAACCATCCGAGCCGCCGCATTGCAGCGCCACGGTGAGTTCGCTCGCCGGCACCGCCTCGCGCTTGACCTTGTTGCCATCGGCAAGCGCCTCCTTCACGAAGGCAACGCCGGCTTCCACCGTCTTGCGGGTACCGCCGACCTCCTGGATGTCCATCGCGCGCAGACGGCCGGCGAGCTTCTGCTCCTGAATCAGGCCGCCGATCTGGTTCACCTCGCAGCCGAGGCCGAGCACGATGACGTTGGAGAAATTGACGTGCCGCGCATAGCCGCCGAGCGTGCGGCGCAGCAGCGCCAAGGGCTCGTCCTGGGTCATGCCGCAGCCGGTCTTGTGGGTCAGCGCGACGACGCCGTCGACATTCGGGTAATCGGCGAGCGGATTGTCGCCGGTGAACGGATTCTTCTTGAACATGTCGGCCACGATGCCGGCGACATGGGCGCTGCAATTCACCGAGGTGAGGATGCCGATATAGTTGCGGGTCGCGACGCGGCCGTCGGCGCGGCGGATGCCTTCGAAGGTCGCCGGCAGATCGAAGTTCGGCACCGGCTTGACGTCGACGCCGTAGGCATAATCCTTGGCGAAATCGCCCATGCCGCAGTTCTGGGTATGCACGTGCTGGCCGGGCGCGATCGCCTGGGTCGCGAAGCCGATGATCTGACCGTAGCGCCGGATCGGCTCACCTTGCGCGATCGGCTTGATCGCAACCTTGTGGCCCGCGGGGATCCGATCCACGGTGGTGACGCCATCGGCGACCTCAAGCCCCGGCGGCAAGCTCGCGCGCGCGATCAGGACGCTGTCGTCGGCGTGCAGGCGGATCACTTGTGCCGTGGCCATGGGAGTTCTCCTAGGTGTCTTCTTCACCTCTCACCGTCCTTTACGGGGAGAGGTCGGATCGCGTCAGCGATCCGGGTGAGGGGCGAGGCACGATGTCACTTACAACGATGGTGCTCGCCGGATAGAGGCCCCTCACCCCAACCCTCTCCCCGCATCCGCCTTCGCCCGAAGGCGGGCTTCGGTGGACAAGAGAGCGGGGCGAGGGAGCAGAGCTAACATCGCGGACAGAGCTTACGCCTTGCCGCCGGACTTCTCGCGGGTCGCATTGACCTGCATCTTGGCGTAGACCTGCATCAGGCCGACTTCGTTCGACAGCGTCACGAGCTTGAAGCCCATGTTGATTGCGCGCACCGCGCCCTCGGCGCCCGAGCAGTGGATGCCTGGATTGAGGCCGCGCTTGCCGCACTCCTTGATGATCTTCTCGTAGATCTTGAGGATCTCCGGCTCGTCGCGATCGAGCTTCGGCACCAGGCCGTAGGAGAAGCCGAGATCGGACGGGCCGATATACACGCCGTCGATGCCTTCGACATCGAGGATCGCTTCCATGTTCTCGACCGCGGTCTTGGTCTCCATCATCGGCAGCAGCACGATCTCGTCGTTGGCGGTCTGCTGATAGGTGCCGGCCGAGCCGTACATGCCGGCGCGGATCGGGCCGTTGGAGCGCACGCCCTTCGGCGGATATTTGGCGTAGGAGACGAGGTTCTTGGCTTCCTGCGGCGTGTTGACCATCGGGCAGATCACGCCATAGGCGCCGCCGTCCAGCACCTTGCCGATGATGCCGGGCTCATTCCAGGGCACGCGGACCATCGGCGTCACCGGATGGGCGTGCATCGACTGGAAGCATTGCACCATCGACTGATAATCCTGCACACCATGCTGCATGTCGACGGTGACGCTGTCGAAGCCGCATTGCGCGATCACCTCGGCTGAAAACCCGGAGGGAATCGCAAGCCACGCGTTCACCACCGCCTTGCCGGATGCCCAGACTTGCTTGACCTTGTTTGCCATTGATCGCGTTTCCCTTTGCGGTTTATTGGGGGACGAGCCTTCAGCTGGTCGCCCGCTGGATAGAAACTTCGCTGACGCCGACTTCGCGCGCGGTATTCACTATCGCCGCCCAGGTGTCGTCAGGCAAGGGGATGCCGTTCCTGGTGCGATCGGCACGGGTTTTTCGCTCCGGATCACCTGGAACCAGCACGGAATCCGTGCCCGCGATCGGCTTGGTGGCGCGGATGAAATCGGTGTAGCGGGTGATTTCGCCGTCGAAGAAATTGCTGGTGTCGATCACCTTGGGGTCGATGTAGAACGCCATCATGCCGTTGGCGAAGCGCCGGTCTGACGACGTCGCGCCGGTGCCGGTCAACGCGCCACCGAGCAGTTCGCAGATGAAGGCAAGACCCGAGCCCTTGTGATCGCCGAAGGCGCGGATCGCGCCGGTTCCCTTGGTGTGGTCGCGCGGTCCGTCCGGCGTGTACGGACCATACAGCACGTGCGGATCCTCGCTCAGCGTGCCGTCGGCATCGACGAGCGCGCCGGTCGGCAGCTTCTTGCCGCCGCGGCTTGCGACCAGGCACTTGCCCTCGGCGACAACCGAGGTCGCAAAATCGAGCACAATCGGATCCTGGCCCTGACGTGGAATGCCGACGCAATACGGCGCAGTGGACAGGCGCTTCTCGACGCCGCCGTAAGGCGCAACCAGCAGCGAGCCGGCCGCGGTCACGAAATGAATTGAAACAAGGCCTTCGGCGGCGGCCATCTCGGCCCAGTCGCCGACGCGGCCGAGATGACCGGAGTTGCGCAGCGCGACCGCGGCGAGCCCCGCCTTCTTGCACTTCTCGATGCCGAGCTTGACCGCAACCGGCGTGACGGTCTGGCCATAGCCGAACTTGCCGTCGACCACCGCGAGCGACGGCGTGTCGACCACCACCTCCGCAGTCTGGTTCGGCACGATCGAGCCCATCTTCTTCCACCTGACATAGACGGGCACGCGGATCACGCCGTGGCTGTCATGCCCGGTGAGGTTCGCTGTCGTCAGATAGGTCGCGATGCGCTTCGCCTCTTCCGGAGAGGACTCCGAATGGGAAAACACCTCGGACACGAAGTTGATGAGGTTATCGACCTTGATGGTGACCATGAAAAACCAGCTCGCTCAGTAAAGCACAGGACGTTGTCAGGCGTGGGTCTTGGCGTGGCCGCCGAGATAGGCCGCGGCGATGGCTTCATTGCCCCACAATTCGTCGGGCTTGCCGCCCAACACGATCCGCCCCGTTTCCAGGACGAAGCCGTGATCGGCGACCGAGAGTCCCATGCGCGCATTTTGCTCGACGAGCAAGACCGTGGTGTCCTTCCTGATCTGCGAAATGATGCGGAACACCGCCTGCACGATGACAGGCGCCAGCCCGAGCGACGGTTCGTCGAGCAGCAACAGCCGCGGCTTGGCCATCAGGCCGCGCGCCACCGCGACCATCTGCAGCTGGCCGCCCGACAGCGTCCAACCGAGCGCGTTGGAAAAGGCGCGGATGTCCGGAAACAGGTCGAACATCGCGTCGGCCTCGCGCGAGATCTGCGACGCCGACACCTTCCGGTTCGACGCGCCGAGCATGATGTTCTCTTTCACGGTGAGGCCCGGAAACACGCGGCGGCCTTCCGGCACATGCGAGATGCCGAGCCGGACGATCGCTTCCGGCCCGAGGCCCGCGATCGAGTGGCCGTCGAACATAATGTCGCCGGAGGCGGGCTTGGCGAGGCCTGAGATCGCGCGCAACGTGGTCGACTTGCCGGCGCCGTTGGCGCCGAGCAGCGTGACCACCTGGCCCTGCTCCACGGCGATGGTGACGCCGCGCAGCGCCTCGATCTCGCCGTAGCGGACCACGAGATTGCGGATTTCGAGCAGCGGCATCATTCGCTCCCGAGATAGGCGGAGACGACGTCGGGATGGCGCAGCACCGCCATGGACTCGCCATCCGCGATGCGGCGTCCGAAGTTCAGCACGGTGATGTGCTGGGCGGCTTCCGAGACCAGCGTCATGTCGTGATCGATGATCAGGATCGTGAGGCCCTGGGCTGCGATGCGCTTGAGCAGCTCATGCAGCTCGAGCTTCTCGGTCGAGTTGAGGCCGGCCGCCGGCTCGTCGAGCAGCAGCAGCGTCGGGTTCGACGCCAGCGCCCGCGCGATCTCGATCAGGCGCTGGTGGCCGTAAGAGAAGCTCGAGATCAATTCGTTGGCGCGGTTGCCGAGCCCGACGAAGGTCAGCGCCTCCATCGCGCGCTCGGTCAGCGCGTCCTCGCCCTTCCCGATCATGGTGTTGCCGGGCCGTTCGGCGCCGATCTCGACATTCTCCAGCGCGGTCATCGAACGGAACAGGCGGATGTTCTGGAAGGTGCGTCCGAGGCCCGCCGCCGTGCGCTGATGCGGCGCCATATTGGTGATGTCGGTGCCGTCGAGCACGATCCTGCCCGCGGTCGCCTTGTAGAGACCGGACAGCACGTTCAGCGTCGTGGTCTTGCCGGAGCCGTTGGGCCCGATCAGCGCGTGCACGCCGCCGCGCTTCACCGCGATATCGACGCCGTCCACCGCCTTGAGGCCGCCGAAATGCTTCGAGAGCCCGGTCACTTCGAGCACGATGTCGCCGCCTGACGTCGCCGGCTTGAGCTGCAAGGCCGCCGCGGCCGGCGGCGCCTTGGTGTGCGCACGCCAGCGCGTGAATGCGTCCGACACAAAACCCCAGATACCGTCGGGCATGAAGCGGATGATCAGGATCACGAACAGGCCATAGATCGCCAGATAAAGTCCGGGCACGCTCTTGAGGAAGCGCAGCCATTCCGGGATCAGGATCAAGAGGCCCGTACCGATCACCGAGCCGATCGGCGAGGCCACGCCGCCGAGCAGCGACATGGTCAGGAACACGATCGATTCCGCGAACGAGAACTGATCCGGGCTGACATAGGCGAAGCCGCCGGCGAACAGACCGCCGGCCAGACCGCCGAGCAACGCGCAGAGCCCGAAGGCGTAGATCTTGGTGCGGAACACGTCGATGCCGTTGACGCCCGCCGCAAGCTCGTTGTCGCGCACCGCGCGCATGGCGCGGCCGAGCTTGGTGTCCGGCAGATGCCAGACCAGATAGCCGACGATCGCGAGCATCGCGACGCAGAAGGCCAGATAGCTCTGCGAGGACTGGAACAGCTCCGGCCGGCGAATATTGGCAACGCCGTCCGGCCCGTGGGTCACGCCGATGGCGTTGATCATCACCAGCGTCACGATCTGCTGGAACGAGATCGTCACCATCGCAAGGTAGTGCCCGCCCAATCTGAGCGTCGACATGCCGAGGAACGCGCCGGCGATCAGCGTGATCGCGCAGGCGCCAACCAGGCAGAGCCAGAAGTTCAGATGCAGATCCGCGGTCCCGAGCCCGACCGCATAGGCGCCGAAGCCGAAGAACGCGGCCTGCGCGAGGTTGATCTGGCCGCACAGGCCGAGCACGACCGACAGCCCGAACACCGCGATCGAGAAGGTCGTGGCCTGCAGCAGGATGTTGAGGATGTAACCGTCGAACCGCATGCCGGCGGCGAGCGCCACCAGCACCGCGGCGCCGATGAAGTACGGCAGATGGCGGATGATCAACGGCTTCGAGCGCACGGCCGGCGCGGGGATCATGTTGTCGGTGGCGCTCATGCTTTCTCCGCGACACGTTCGCCGAAGATGCCCTGCGGCCGGAACACCAGGAAAGCGATCAGCACCAGGAAGGCAAAGCCGTCCTTGTATGGCACCGAGATGTAGGCTGCACCGAACGTCTCGATGACGCCGAGCGCGAGGCCGCCGACGATGGCGCCGGCGACGTCACCGAAGCCGCCGATGATGGTCGCGGCAAACGCCTTCAGCGCAATCGTCGAGCCCATCTGGATCGAGACGAACAGCACCGGCGCCACCAGGATGCCGGCGAGACCGCCGAGCACGGCCGAATAGATGAAGGTGATCATGATCATGGTGGAAACGGAAATGCCGAGCAGCGAGGCCATTTCCTTGTCCTGCGAGGTCGCCTGCAGCTTCTTGCCGAGCAGCGTCTTCTCGAAGAACCAGAAATTGAACAGCACCAAGAGGATCGTGACGCCGATGATCAGAAGATACTGGCTGTCGAGATAGACCGGGCCGAGCTGAATGCCGGGCGTATCGAACCAGCCCTGCAGCACCTGCGGCTGCGGGCCATAGATCGCAAGCACCGAATTCGACAGCAGGATCGAGGCACCAATGGTGGCGATGATCACGGGCAGATAGGTGCGATTGCGCAGTGGATAGTAGACGCCGAGATTGAAGATGACGCCGAACAACGCCATGCCGGCGAGCGCGATCAGGAACGACAGCCAGTAAGGCCAGCCGAGATCGACCGAGAACACCACCATCAGATAGGCGGCCACCATCGAGAACTCGCCTTGCGCGAAGTTCACTACGTTGGTGGCACGGAAGATCAGCACGAAACCGAGCGCGACCAGCGCGTAGACCGCGCCAATGCCGATTCCGGTAAAGAGCAGTTGGAGGACGAGATCCATGACGAGCGCTCGATCTGAGAATTGTGTCGCGAACGAACGGCCTCTCCGAGGCGACCCGGAGAGGCCGAACCGCTATCAATCGTTGAAGTCGATATGCTTGTCGTAGACGATCTTGCCCTTGTCGTTCTTCACGACATTGTAGCCGTGCAGACCGTCGCCGTTCTTGTCGAAATTGTACTCGCCCTCGGCGCCGGCGAACTTCTGCGTCGCAAGGATGGCGTCGCGGATCTTGTTCGGATCGGTCGAGCCGGCCTTGTTGATCGCCGCCGACAGGATGGTGATCGCATCGTACGGCCAGGCGCTCTGGTTGTCGGGCGCGGTCTTGTAGGCATCGCGATAGGCCTTGCCGAACGCCTTCGCGGCATCGCTCGAATCCTCGGCGAAGTCGGCGACACCGTAGGTGTTGAACAGCGCGGGGCCGGCGAGCTTGGTCGAGGAGACCGCCACCACCGAGGGCGAGCCGACCCAGGGGATATTGACGCCGAGCTGGCGCAGCTGGCGGGCGAAGATGCCGAGATCGTTCTCGAAGGTGAAGTAGGTGCCGAGCACGTCAGCGCCGGACTGCTTCACGGCCAGCACGACCGGGGTGAAGTCCTGACTCTGGTTGGCATAGCCTTGGTCAAGCACCGGCGGCGCGCCAAGCTTGGTCAGCGCTTCGGACAGCGCCTTGCCCCCTGCGGTACCGAAGGCGTCGGTGGAATGCACGATCGCCCATTTCTTCTTGCCGAGCGTGTTGACGCCGAAGTCGGCGATCACGCGGCCGGAATAATTGTCGTTCGGACGGAAGCGGAACAGCCAGGGATTGCCGGAATGGGTGAGATCGGGATTGGTGCCGCCGATCATCACAGGCTTGCCGACCTTGATTACGTCGGGCGCCATCGCCTGCACCTGGGTCGAACGGATCGAGCCGAGGAATGCAACGATGTCGGATTGCGCGGCGAGCTTGGAGAATGCCAGCACGATGCCCGGATTGGTGGTCTGATCATCCTCGATGACGAGCTCGACCTGCTTGCCGAGCACGCCGCCGGCCTTGTTAACCGCGGCCAGCGCCAGCTTGGCGCCGTTCTGGGCCCACAGCCCCTGCTCCGCGGCGGGTCCGGTCACCGGCACGCACATGCCGATCTTGATCGTCGCACCCTGCGCCCAAGCGCTGCGCATCAGCGCCGGTGCAGCGAGACCTGCCGCCAAACCGGCGGAAAACTCACGTCTCGTCAGTTTCATTCCATCCTCCCTGTGATGCGCCGAGCTTGCTGTCGGCTGCGTTGAGACGAGCGGACGCGTCGATCTGTCGGCCCATCCGCAGCCATCAAACGGCGCGACGAGCAAACGTGAGCGCCGCTGCAGTGCACAAGACGTACAACGGCGACCATCAATCTGGCGTTTGATCCAGCTAAACATGATTGCACATTGCACGCAATAGTCAAAAGTTCGCTGGCAGAGGTGCGTAAATGCCTGCTACGAGCGACCATGACGCGATCACGTGATAGTGTGGCCAGCGGGCAGCCATTCCATGTCGATTCCACGAGCGAAATCGCAAACCAGACGAAAACAGCCGGCTTACGCGCTGATCAAGAGCGCATTGGCAAAGCACATCCGGGCCGGCGACGTTCCACCCGGAACGGTCCTCTCCGAATCGGCGATCGCGACCTTGTTCGGCTCCAGCCGCTCTCCGGTGCGGCAGGCTTTCGAACAGCTCGAGCATATCGGTCTGGTGCGCCGGTTCGATGGTCGCGGCGTCATCGCCGGCAAGCGCAAGGTCGACCCTCGGCGCGTCCCGATCACACCGGAAATGTTCGGGCTGACCGACGGCCCCGTCGACGCCGTGCGCAGCGACGCCTGGGATACGCTCTACTACAAGCTCGAACGTGAGATCATTTACCGGTCGCTGTTCGGACGCTTCCGCGTCAGCGAGCTCGCATTGGCGCGGCATTTCCGGGTGGGGCGCACGGTGGCGCGCAACCTGCTGCTGCGTGCGCAGGCGATCGGCATCCTCGAGAAGGGCGCCAAGGCGCACTGGTACGTGGTGCCGTTGGACGAGGATCGCCTCCGCGACATCTTCGAGGTGCGCGCAACGCTCGAGCCGCTGCTCCTCAAATCCGCGACGGCGACGATTCCTGCCGCCCTGCTCGACCGGATGGCGGAGCGGCTGCGCGAGGGGATCCAGCACCGCGACCGCGTCGGCGTCGGCGAACTCGATGAGATCGAAGGCGACCTCCATATCCGCTGCCTGGGCTACGGCGCCAATCGCGAGATGATCGAAGCGCTCAAGCGCACCCATTGTGCGTTCGTGATCGGCAAGCACATCCAGGTCGCCCTGACCGCGCCGCAGATCGATTCCTTCATGGACGAGCATCTGGTGATCATCGAGGCTTTGCGCGCGCGGGACGGCGACGCGGCGGCAGCCATCTTGCGCCGCCATATCGAATGGTCCCACTCGAAGGTTGCGGGCTGGATTGCCGAATTCCGCGCCATCAACGTGATTTCGCGCGTGCCCTACATGGCCTGAGGGCGAATGCCGCGCATGATCGCAGCTACTCGTCAGCCTCGACTTCGGCGTCATCGGACGAGCCCATTCCGGCCAGGCTCGCTTCGAGCGCGCCCAGCATCTCCTGCAATTCGGCAAGCTTGCGCGCCCCGAAGCGCCGGGTGATCTCGGCATAGATCACCTCCGACGTCGGCGCCACCGCCTCGATCAGCTTCAACCCTTTGGCGGAGATCGAGACCACCGCGCGCCGCGCGTCGTTCTCCGCCGCCTTGCGCTCGATCAACGCGCGGCCCTCGAGATCGCGAAGGATTCGCGATAGGCTCGGGCCGAGCAGAAACGCCATGCGCGCTAGTTCGGTGACCTCGATCTCGTCGACCGCGGTGAGCGCGCGCAGGATCCGCCATTGCTGCTCGGTCAGCCCGTGATTGCGCAGCGACGGACGGAATTGCCGCATCACCGCCTCGCGGCCGCGAAGCAGCGACATCGGCAGCGAGCGCGAAAACTCGCGCATCGGGGTCCGTCGCGCCGCCGCGTCGTCGCCCTGCCCGGGCTGAATGTCGTTCGAATTTTTGCGCGCCATTACCTAATCCTGCGCAACAAATTTTTGCGTCGCAGCATGCCCTGATTCAGTTTGCGGGAATTCACTTAACATGTTAATCATCTCCCGGCATCCACTTTTGTGTAGCACGCATGGCCCTCTCCAAGGACGATATCCGCGGTGCAGCCGAACGGCTCGACGGCGCGGAAAAGACCCGCAAGCAAATCCGCCAGCTCTCGCTGGAATACCCCCGCATCACCCTCGATGACGCCTACGCGATTCAGAAGGCCTGGGTCGAGATGAAGGTGGCGCAGGGCCGCGTCGTCAAGGGCCACAAGATCGGCCTGACCTCGAAGGCGATGCAGAGCGCGCTCCATATCGACGAGCCCGATTCTGGAATCCTGCTCGACGACATGTTCTTCGCCGATGGCGGCCTGGTGCCGACCGACCGCTTCATCGCCACCCGCGTCGAGGCCGAGCTCGCCTTCGTGATGAAGCATCGCCTGGCCGGGCCGAACTGCACACTGTTCGATGTGCTCAACGCCACCGATTTCGTGGTACCGGCGCTGGAGATCTTGGATACCAGGGTCGAGCGCGTCGATCCCGAGACCGAGACGACGCGCAAGATCTTCGACACCATCGCCGACAACGCCGCCAATGCCGGTATCGTGCTCGGCGGCCGGCCGATCCGCCCGCTGGACGCCGACCTGCGCTGGATCGGCGCGTTGTGCTTCCGAAATGGCCAGCTCGAGGAAACCGGTCTGGCCGCCGGCGTGTTGAATCATCCGGCGACCGCGGTGGCGTGGCTCGCCAACAAGATCGCACCGAACGGGCTGGCGCTGGAAGCCGGCCACGTCGTGCTGGCGGGCTCCTTCATCCGTCCGATCGAGACCCGCAAGGGCGACACCATCCAGGCCGACTACGGACCGTACGGTTCCGTGAGCTGCTACTTCGCCTGACGCCTTCAGCAGGAGCGCTGCATGCCGCATTTCACCCTTGAATACTCCGCCAATCTCGACGATCTCGTCGACATGGGCGCGACGGTCGAACTGGTCCGCAAGGCGGCGGTCGAGACCGGCATCTTCCCGCTCGGCGGCATCCGCGTCCGTGCCGTCAGATGCGAGCACTACGCGATCGCCGACGGCCGCAAGAATTACGGCTTCCTCGACATGGTGCTCCGGCTCGGCGAAGGCCGCGATCTCGCCACCCGCAAGAAGGCCGGCGAGCACATCTTCAAGGCGCTGTCGGCCCATCTCGATCCGGTCTTCGCCAACAGCAAATTCGCGTTGTCGTTCGACATGCAGATCAACGACAAGGAAACCAGCTGGAAGCGCAACAACATCCACGATGCACTGAAGGTGGAGACGGTCAATGGATAAAGCCGCCCCGAAATCGTCAGCCGACGTGTTCCAGGCCAACCGCGATCGCGCCGGCCCGCTGCTCGCAAGTTTGAAAGCCGAAGGCATCGGTCATGTGATCGACGGCAAGATCGTCCCGGCGGCCTCCGGCCAGACTTTTGAGACGAAATCACCGATCGACGGCACGGTGCTGGCGACCGTCGCACGCGGCAATGCAGAAGACATCGACCGTGCCGCGACCGCGGCGTCCAAGGCCTTCAAGGCCTGGCGCGACATGCCGGCGGCGCAGCGCCGCAAGCTGCTGCATCGCGTCGCCGATGCGATCGAGGCGCGCGCCGACGACATCGCCGTGCTCGAATGCATCGACACCGGCCAGGCGCACCGCTTCATGGCCAAAGCCGCGATCCGCGCCGCGGAGAATTTCCGCTTCTTCGCCGACAAATGCGGCGAGGCCCGCGACGGCCTCAACACGCCGTCGGACGAGCACTGGAACATCTCGACCCGCGTGCCGATCGGCCCGGTCGGCGTGATCACGCCGTGGAATACGCCGTTCATGCTCTCGACCTGGAAGATCGCGCCGGCGCTCGCCGCCGGCTGCACCGTGGTGCATAAACCGGCGGAATGGTCGCCGGTCACCGCCGATCTGCTGGTCAAACTCGCAAAACAGGCCGGCATCCCCGACGGCGTGCTCAACACCGTGCATGGTTTCGGCGAGGAGGCCGGCAAGGCGCTGACCGAGCACCCCGCCATCAAGGCGATCGGCTTCGTCGGCGAAAGCGCGACGGGCTCGGCGATCATGGCGCAGGGCGCGCCGACCCTGAAGCGGGTGCATTTCGAGCTCGGCGGCAAGAACCCGGTGATCGTATTCGACGATGCCGACCTCGACCGCGCGCTCGATGCCGTCGTGTTCATGATCTACTCGCTCAATGGCGAGCGCTGCACGTCGTCGAGCCGGCTGCTGGTTCAGGAGAGCGTCGCCGGCAAGTTCATCGAGAAGCTGACCGCGCGCGTCAAGGCGCTCAAGGTCGGCCACCCCCTCGATCCCGTCACCGAGATCGGGCCGCTGATCCATGAGCGGCATCTCGCCAAGGTGTGCAGCTATTTCGACGTCGCAAAGAAGGACGGCGCGACGATCGCGGTCGGCGGCCAGCCGCATGACGGCCCCGGCGGCGGCCACTATGTGCAGCCGACGCTGGTCACCGGCGCGAACTCGGCAATGCGCGTCGCGCAGGAGGAGGTGTTCGGCCCGTTCCTGACCGTGATCCCGTTCAAGGACGAGCGAGAGGCGATCGAGATCGCCAATGGCGTGCAATACGGCCTGACCGGCTATGTCTGGACCGGCGACATGGGCCGCGCGCTGCGCGTGGCGGATGCGCTGGAAGCCGGCATGATCTGGCTTAACTCGGAAAACGTCCGCCATCTGCCGACTCCGTTCGGCGGCATGAAGTCGTCAGGCATCGGCCGCGACGGCGGCGACTACTCGTTCGACTTCTACATGGAAACCAAGCACGTCTCGCTCGCGCGCGGGACGCACAAGATTCAGAAACTGGGAATTTGATTGCACGTCGTTCCGGGGTGGCGCGTAGCGGCGAACCCGGAACCTCGAGATTCCAGGTCTGGTCCTTCGGACCATCCCGGAATGACGGACACAAATTGAGGAAACACCGATGCCCGTTCCGACACACGTTTTCGATCCGCCGTTCAACATCATCCGCAGCAGCCATGCCGTGCTCGACGTCACGGATCTCGACAAGAGCGCCGCCTTCTACGAAAAGACAGTCGGCCTCCACATCGAGGACCGCGACGACAAGTCGGTGTATCTGCGCGCCAGCGAGGAGCACCAGCATCACTCGGTGGTGCTGCGCAAGGCAGCGAAGGCGGCCTGCAACCGGCTTGGCTTCAAGGTCGGCAATGACGGCGACCTCGACAAGGCCGCTGCCTTCTTCTCCGAGAACGGCATCGCCTACGCTTTCGTCGACCAGCCGTTTCAGGGCCGCACCCTGCAATTCACCGATCCGTTCGGCTTCCAGATCGAGCTTTACGCTACGATGGAGAAGCGCCCGCATCTGCTGCGGCGCTACGATCTCTACAAGGGCTGCCATCCGCAGCGACTCGACCATTTCAACGTGTTCGCCGCCGAGGTGCAGGACACCGTCGATTTCTACGCCCGGCTCGGCTTCCGCCTCACCGAATATGCCGAGGAGGACGGCGACAACGGCCGCATCGCAGCCGCCTGGATGCACCGCAAGGGCAACGTCCACGACTTCGCGATCACCAACGGCCGCGGCCCGCGCCTGCACCACATCGCCTATTGGGTACCGACCGCGATGAACATCGTGCATCTCTGCGACGTGATGGCCTCCTCCGGCTACCTAAAGAACATCGAGCGGGGCCCTGGCCGGCACGGCATCTCCAACGCCTTCTTCCTGTACATCCGCGATCCCGACGGCCACCGCATCGAGCTCTACACCAGCGACTATTTCACGGGCGATCACGACCATGAGCCGCTGCGCTGGTCGCTGCGCGATCCGCGCCGCCAGACGCTGTGGGGCGCGCCGGCGCCGCGCTCCTGGTTCGAGGAAGGCTCGACCTTCGCCGGCCAGGCGGTGCGCGAGCCGCGCTTCGTCGCCGACGTGCTGGTCGCGGACTGATACGAGATACTGCTCACCCGTCGTCCCTGCGAAAGCAGGGACCCATAACCACCGACCCACGTTGTTGCGAAGATCGTCGCCCCGCGTGCCATAATGTGAAGCCTGTGGTTATGGGTCCCGGCTCGCGCTTCGCTTGGCCGGGACGACACCAATGATTGGATTGCCGATGACTGCCCCTCGCCTCGCCACCTATTCCGTCAACGGCGCCACCAGCTATGGCGCGGTCACCGACACCGGCATCGTCGACCTCTCGTCGCGCTTCAAGGACTATCCGACCTTGCGCGATGCGATCGCCGCCGGCGCGCTGAGCAGGCTCGTGGAGGACGCCGCCAGGCGCGCGCCCGACCACGCGCTCGACGCAGTCGCGTGGAAGCCGCCGATTCCCACGCCGGAAAAAATCATCTGCATCGGCGTCAACTACCCGGACCGCAATGCCGAATACAGAGACGGCTCGGACGCGCCGAAATACCCGAGCATGTTCCTGCGGGTGCCACGTTCCTTCGTCGGCCACAACACGCCGGTGGTGCGGCCGCGCGTCTCGCCGCAGCTCGACTATGAGGGGGAGCTCGTGCTGGTGATCGGCAAGGCTGGCCGGCACATTGCGGAGAGCGTCGCGCTCGATCACATCGCCGCGATCACGCTCTGCAACGAAGGCACCATCCGCGACTGGGTGCGCCACGCCAAGTTCAACGTCACCCAGGGCAAGAACTTCGATTCCACCGGCAGCCTCGGCCCGTGGATCGTGCCCTACAGCGGTGAAGCGCAGATCGCCGATATCCGTCTGACCACGCGGGTGAACGGCGAGACCCGCCAGGACGACCGCACCTCGCGCTTGATCTTCGGCTTCCGCTACCTCATCAACTATATCTCGACCTTCACGACGCTGGTTCCCGGCGACATCATCGTCACGGGGACGCCGACCGGCGCAGGTGCGCGGTTCGATCCACCGCGCTATCTGAAGCCCGGCGATGTCGTCGAGGTCGAGGCCGAAGGCGTCGGCATCCTGCGCAATGGCGTCGTCGACGAAGCCACCTAACCTCACAAGCAAAGTGGACAGTGCCATGACCTCAACATCCGGCGGCGAAGCGATCGTCAACGGCCTCGTCGCCCACGGCGTCGACACCGTGTTCGGCCTGCCCGGCGCGCAGATCTATGGCCTGTTCGATGCCTTCCACCAGGCCCAGCTCAAGGTGATCGGCGCCCGACATGAGCAGGCCTGCGGCTACATGGCGTTCGGCTATGCACGCTCCAGCGGCAAGCCCGGCGTGTTCAGCGTGGTGCCCGGCCCTGGCGTGCTCAACGCCTCGGCGGCGCTGCTCACCGCATTCGGCTGCAACGAGCCGGTGCTGTGCCTGACCGGTCAGGTGCCGACGCAGTTTCTGGGCAAGGGCCGCGGCCATCTGCACGAGATGCCGGACCAGCTCGCGACGCTGCGCACCTTCGTGAAATGGGCCGACCGGATCGAATATCCCGACAACGCGCCCGCACTGGTGTCACGCGCATTCCAGGAGATGCTGTCGGGCCGGCGCGGCCCGGCTTCGCTGGAGATGCCGTGGGACGTGTTCACCCAGCGCACCCAGGTCGCCCCCGTCAAGCCGTTCGATCCGTTGCCGGCGCCGCATCCCGATCCGGACCGTATCAAGGCCGCTGCCGACCTGATCGCCGGCAGCAAGGCGCCGATGATCTTCGTCGGCAGCGGCGCCATCGAGGCGCGCGAGGAGATCCTCGAATTGGCCGAGATGATCGACGCACCGGTCGTCGCATTCCGCAGCGGCCGCGGCATCGTCTCCAACGCGCATGAGCTCGGGCTCACCATGGCTTCGGCCTACAAGCTCTGGCCGAAGACCGATCTGATGATCGGCATCGGCACGCGCCTCGAGCTGCCGACGATGTCGCGCTGGCCCTACCAGCCCGCCGGACTGAAATGCGTGCGCATCGATATCGATCCGGTCGAGCTGCGGCGCTGGCCGGCCGATGCTGGCGTGATCGCGGACGCCAAGGCCGGCACCGCCGATCTCGCCGCCGCTATGCGCATGGGCTACCGCAAGACCTCCGGCCGCCGCGCCGCGATCCGCGAGGCGACGGCCGCGACCGAGCAGGAGATCCAGCGCATCCAGCCGCAGATGGCCTATCTGAAGATCCTGCGCGAGGTGCTGCCGGCGAGCGCCATCGTCACCGACGAGCTGTCGCAGGTCGGTTTCGCCTCCTGGTACGGTTTTCCAATCTACGAGCCGCGGACCTTCGTCACCTCGGGCTATCAGGGCGCGCTCGGCTCGGGTTTCCCGACCGCGCTCGGCGCCAAGGTCGCCAATCCGGACAAGCCGGTGGTCGCGATCACTGGCGACGGCGGCTTCATGTTCGGCGTGCAGGAGCTTGCCACCGCCGTGCAGTTCAAGATCGGCGTGGTGACGCTGGTGTTCAACAACAACGCATATGGCAATGTCCGCCGCGACCAACGCGAACGCTTCGACGGCCGCGTCGTCGCCTCCGACCTGGTAAATCCGGATTTCGTGAAGCTTGCAGAATCCTTCGGCGTCGGCGCCGCGCGCGTCACCTCGCCCGATCACTTCCGCCCCGTGCTGGAGAAGGCGCTGGCCGACGGCGGCCCTTACGTGATCTCGGTGGAAGTGCCGACGGATTCGGAAGTTAGCCCCTGGGCGTTCATCCATCCGGCGCGGAATAACTAAGCCAAACGCTCGTCATTCCGGGGCGATGCGCAGCATCGAACCTCAGATGCGCAATTGCGCATCGGGGAATCTCGAGATTCCGGGTTCGCTTCGCGCCCCGGAATGACGACGCTAAGCGCTCTTCATGCCGCGTTGCAGCCGTGACGCGGCGATCACGAGCAGGCCGGCGCCGGCGACCGACCAGCAGGCGACCGGCGCCCAGTGCACCAACGGCGCATAGTCCGGCATCTTCTGCAGGCCGCCCGCGACCGCCGCCATCCGCGCAAAGGTCGCAAGCGCGAGCGCCGAGAAGACGAGGCCGGTGACCTTGCCTTCCGCGCCGGTCTCCCCGATCGCAAGCGCCGCGGACACCGCGCTCATCAGCATGCAGCCCCAGGCGGCCCCCGCCATGAATTGCGCCACGATCAGGACGTTGAGACTGCCGGCGATCTCGGCGGCGATGAGCGCAAAGGCGCCAAGCAGCCCCGCCATGCCCATCGCGATCAGGCCGCCGCGATGCTTGACGACGATGCTTGCCGGAAACATCGCGATGTTGAAACCGATCCAGAATACCGGCATCAGCCATTGCAGCTCGTCCGCCTTGGCAAAGCGCAAATAGAACGGCGCGCTGTTGATGTTGAAGTGCAGCTGGTAGCCGAGCGACAGCAGCACCATCGATCCGATCAGGAACATCGGCACCGCGCCGAGCCGCTTCGCCGGGGGCGCCAGCCGCGCCGGCTGCGCCTCCGCCGCGATGCGGCGCTCGACGCCGGAGAAGGCGAGCGCCGTCAGCAGCAGCACGGCGCCTGACAGCACGAACGGCAGCCGTGCATCCTGGTTGCGCAGCACGACGCCAAGATAGGGCGAGACCGCGCCCGCGATGCCATAACCCAGCATCGCCAGCGCCGCGAGGAACGGGACCGAGGGTTGCGCGCGATACTTGCCGAGCAGCGTCAGCGGCGGCGCCCGCAAGGCCGACGACGTCACGGCCCAGATCACGATCAGCACGATCAGCCAGACCTTTGCACCCGGCCCGGTGCCGGCGACGTAAGGCAACGCGATGAAGGCGGCGCAGGAGATTGCGGCAAGGATACCGACAAACAAGCCGAGGCGGCCGACCAGGCTCGAGATCCTGTCGGCAGCCATGCCCATCGCCGTGTCGGTGACGGTAAAGATGCCCTGATCCATCATCAGGATCAGGATCACGGTCGACGGTGCGATGCCGACATCGGCGCACAGCTTCGGCAGATAGATCAGATAGGTGGTCCAGCCCAGCGTGAACACGAGCTGCAGCACGGCGAGATAGACGCCGGTGCGGTTGACGGCGCGGTCGGCCTTGGTGGTCATCCGCCAAGTCTAGACCACCCGGCGCTTCAGCGCACCTTGCGGAAGGTCAAATTGATGCGCTGGCGGCCGAGCACGCTGTGCTCGCCATCGGCGAGCGGTGCGACGCCGTGATAAAATAGCCGTGACGGGCCGCCCCACACCGCAACGTCGCCATGTTCGAGTCGATAGCGGCGCGGCGTGTCGCTGCGCTGCAGGCCGCCGAACAGGAAGATCGCCGGCAGCCCGAGCGAGATCGACACGATCGGTGCGCGGTAGTCGAGCTCGTCCTTGTCCTGGTGCAGCGACAGTTTTGCGCCGGGGACGTAGCGATTGATCAGGCAGGCCTCAGGCGCGAAGCCGTTGAAGCCGGCTTCGTCAGCGGCGCCGGCGGCGAGCCTGCGCAACACCTCCGGCATTTCAGGCCAGGGTTGTCCCGAGTCGGGATCGATCGCATCATAGCGATAGCCGCTGGGATCGGAGACCCAGCCGACGCTGCCGCAATTCGTCATCGCGACCGACATGCGGTGGCCGCCCGGCGTGATCAGATGCCGGAACGGCGCCTGCTTGACAATGGTGCGCAAGGCCGGGATCAGCTCGGCCTCGAACGGCCGGACAAAGCCGCGCAACAGCACCGCGCCATCCGCGATCGTCTCGCGCGACGGCCGAGCATCGCCAATGGTCTCGAACAGATCAGCGGCCACGCCTCTCTCGCACTCACTTCGCGTCGTGGAAGATCACACCGACGGTGTGGCGATGGCCGGAGCGAATCCGGCTGACGCCGTGGCGCAGATTGACACGATACGGTCCGCGCGTCCCCTGCACCGGGCGATGATGCACGGCAAAAGCCACCGCATCGCCCTTGGCGAGCGGCACCACCTCGGGCCGTGACTGCATCCGCGGCCGCTGCTCGGTCAGCACGAATTCGCCGCCGGTGAAATCGCGCCCGGGCTGCGACAGCAGGATCGCGACCTGGATCGGGAACACATGCTCGCCATAGAGATCCTGATGCAGGCAATTGTAGTCGCCCTCGCCATATTGCAGCAGCAGCGGCGTCGGCCGCGTCTGTCCGGCGTCATGGCAGCGCTTCAGGAACGCCGCATGCGACGGAGGATATCGGATATCGATCCCCATCGTCTCGTTCCAGCAATTGGCTGTCGCGGTCAGCCGCGCATAGAGCGCCGGCCGCAGCTCCGCGATTAAATCCGGCAGCGGATAGGAGAAATACTTGTACTCGCCGCGGCCGAAGCCGTGACGGCTCATCACGATCCGGCCACGGAACTGGCTGTCGTCGGGATACAGCGCGGCGATGGCATCACATTCCTCAGGCGTCAGCAGACTGTTGAGGACGGCGCATCCCTGCCCGTCGAGGTCGGTCGTGATCCGGTCCCAATCGAGCCCGTCGACGCGGGCCGGGATGCCGGTGGGTAGGCGGGTGATGGTTTTGGCTGTTGCTGTCATGGGACGGAATCTGGCCCCTGATTGCGGGAGTCGCCACCCGATTTCTGATCGAAAGTTGGAGAACGTCACCGCAATTACGGTGTCGTCCCGGCGAAAGCCGGGACCCATAACCACCGTCGCTAGTTGTTGAAATCGCTGGGGCCACAGCGTGCCAACCACAACGCCCCGTGGCTATGGGTCCCGGCTTTCGCCGGGACGACGCGTGGAGCGAGTGTTAGCTGACTTTTTCGGGCGCGACTTGCGACGAAATCAACCCCTCACCGGCAGCGTCACCACATCGTAGCCGTGGCTGATCTTCCGCTTCAGCACCGGGTCTTCCAACTCGAACTCGAACCGGCTGGCCGGGCGGATGCCGCCCTTGGCGGCGAAGGTGCCGCCGAACATGGCGCAGCCGTCCGGCAGCGCGCCCTGATCGAAGCCGCGCGCGATCAGGTCCTTCACCGGCAGCATGTGATCGAGCGTGCCTTCCTGGTAGAGCACGCGCTGGCCGCCGATCACCGCCCAGGAGCGCAGAACCAGCTGGTCCCAATGGCCGATCACGTCCTCGAGCTCCCAGAGCTCCGATGCCATCGGCTTGTCGCACATCTGCTTCGACACCGTGACGCTGTAGCTCTCGACCTTGCGGTCGGTATGGTCGGAACCGCAGCCGACGAAGATGCGGCCCTGCCAGCCGATCAGCACGAACTCGACCTCGCCACTGGAATCCTCGCCGCAGACCTCGATGGCATCGGCGAAGGTAAGCCGGCGCGCCGAGCAGCGGTAGTAGATCGGCGTGGTCGCGGGCCGCGCGATGCCGAGCGCCTCGAGCTCGGCGATATGCTTGTCGCGCGCCACCGGATCGCGGCCTGTCCAGCCGGCGATCACGGCCTGCCTGATTTCCAGCGTCAGCGGAGTGGCGACGCCCTTGTCGTCGACATTGAAGGTGAGATCAAACACGGATCACGGTCTCCATTCCGGCAGCGAGCTCGAAAATGCGCCGATCCGAACCGCCCGCGGCGGCGAGCATCAGGCCGACCGGCGCCTCGCCCTCGCGATGCGCGGGCAGCGAGATCGCGCAGCCGTCGAGCACATTGATCAGCGTGCAATTGCGCAGCGCGCGCAAATTCTCGGTGGCGAACGCCTTGTCGTCGGAGAGGCTGGCGATCGTCGGCGGCAGGTTCGCCGTGGTCGGCAGCACCATCGCATCATAGGGCGCGATCCGCTTCTCGGTGCGGGCGATGAAGGAGCGGCGCGCGTTGAGCAGATCGATATAGTCGGCGGCAGGAAAGCCCTCGCCGCGCTGGATGCGCACGGCGACGCGCGGATCGTAGACGTCGCCCTTGCTGGCCAGCAGGAAGCGATGCCAGGCATAGCTTTCGGCGGCGGCAAAGCCGCCCTTGGCGTTCATGACGCCGACATCGAGCAATTCGGGCACCTCGATCCGCTCGATCAAGGCGCCGGCGCGCGACAGCGAAGCGAGCGCGCGCTCGAAGGTTTTTGCGACGGCATCGTCGAGGTCGTCGAGCGCAACCGTGGTCGGCACCGCGAGCCGCATGCCCTTGACCGGGCGCGGCGTGACCGGCGTCACCGGCTGATCCGCCAGCACCGCGTCGAGCGCGGCGCAGCAGGCCACCGAATTGGCCAGTGGACCGTAGCTGTCCAGCGTGAACGATAGCGGCACGCCGCCATCGAGCGGAATCCGGCGTTGCGTCGGCTTGTAGCCGACGATGCCGTTGAAGGCCGCGGGAATCCGGCAGGAGCCGCCGGTGTCGGTGCCGAGCGCGCCGAACGCCATGCCGTCGGCGATCGAGACCGCCGCCCCCGAGGACGAGCCGCCCGGCACGTGACCGACGCTCCGGGTCCAGGCGCTCTTCGGCGTGCCGTAATGCGGATTGATGCCGATGCCGGAATAGGCGAACTCGGTCATGTTGGTGCGGCCGATCGCGACGAAGCCGGCGCGCTTGAGCCGCGCCACCACCGGCGCATCGGCATCCGCCGGCGCCGAATCGTCCAGCGCCCGCGAGCCGGCGCGGGTCACCTGCCCCTTGATGTCGAACAGGTCCTTGATCGAGACCGGAATGCCGGCAAACGGCGACGGCGCCGCATTGGCCTTGCGCAGCCGGTCCATGGCGTCGGCGGCCTCCAGCGCAGCGTCGCGGTCGACATGGATGAAGGTGCGCTGGCCCTCGCCTGAGGGATCAGCGATCCTGGCGATGCACTGCTCGACGAGCTTGCGGGCAGAGGTCGCGCCGCTGGCGAGATCGGCGGCAAGGGAGGCGAGTGTCGGATTCTTGGGCATGGCTTTCACTTCACGGCTTGCACTTCATGGCTTGCAGTTAATTGTCGCGCGAACCGGGGCCGATTTCCAGCCCGCCGGCCCCTCACCTCGCATCACTTCAGCCCGAAATAGGCGCGGTGCAGCTCTTCATTGCCGCTCATCTCGGCAACCGTGCCGGAGAAGCGGATCCGCCCGCCTTCCAGCACGAATACGCGGGTGGCAATCTCAAGAAAACCGATATTTTGCTCAGCGATCAAGAGTGCCAGTCCGCGGCCCTGCAGGCTCGACAAGGCGCGCAGCACCTCCTTGACGAACAGCGGCGACAGCCCGGCCGAAGGCTCGTCCATCACCAGCAGCTTCGGCTCGGCCGACAGCGCCTTGGCGATGCCAAGCATCTTGCGCTGGCCGCCGGACAGGCTGGATGCGGGGTCGCGGCGCTTGTCGCGCAGCACCGGGAACAGGCCGTACAGTTCGTCGACCCGCGCCCCCGGATCGGCATGGCCCAGCGCCTGCGCGCCGACGCGGATGTTCTCCTCGATCGACAGGTCGGGAAACACCGCAAGCTCCGACATGTAGGTCATGCCGCGCTTCATGCGGTCCGACGAGCGCATCCTGGTGATGTCCTCACCGCCGAGCTTGATGTGGCCGCTGCGGGCTTCGATCAGGCCGACCAGCGACTTCAGGAACGTGGTCTTGCCCGCGCCGTTGGCGCCGAGCAGCAGCACGGTCTCGCCGGGGCGGACGTCGAGATCGACGCCCCACAGCACCTGCATGGTGCCGTAGCCGGCATCGACGCCCCTCGTGTCCAGAAGCGGCACCGCATCAGTGGGCATGCTCGCCTCCCAAAAATACCTCGATCACCTGCGGCTCGCGTACCGCGGTCGCCAGCGTGCCCTCGAAGATCTCCCTGCCCGCATTGAGCACGATGACGCGGTCGGTGATCTGCTCGATGAAGCCCATCAGATGCTCGACCACGATGATCGCCATGCCGGTCGCGGCCAAGGCCTTGATGCGGCCGGCGATCCAGTCGAGCTCTGCCGGGTTGAGGCCGGCCGCGAGTTCGTCGAGCAGCAACAGCCGCGGCCGCGTGGCGAGCGCACGGGTCAGATCGAGCATCTTCTGCTGCGCGCTGTTGAGATCGGCGGCCGGACGGTCGGCGACCTCCTTCAGCCTGAAATCCTCGAGCAGTTCGGCGATCGACGGCGCACCGGTCGCGCCGCCATAGGCCAGCGCCACCTGGATGTTCTCGCGCACCGTGAGCGACAGGAACGGCTTCGGCACCTGGAAGGTGCGGTTGATGCCGCGATGAACGAGCTTGTGCGAGGCGACGCCGCCGGCGGACGCGCCGTCGAACACGACCTCGCCGCCATCAGGCGCATAGAGACCGGAGATCACATTGATCGCCGTGGTCTTGCCGGAGCCGTTCGGGCCGACGAGGCCGAGGATCTCGCCCGGCACGACGTGAAAGCTGAGGCCGTCGAGTGCGTGGAAACCGCCGAAGCGCTTGACCAGCTTCGAGACCTCAAGGATCGGGGTTTTCTCAGGGGACATGCCACCCCCTGCGGGTTGCCAGCGACACCAGTCCTGCGGGCAGGAACAGCACCAGGCCCATGATCAGAAGGCCATAGATCAGCTGGAAATATTGCGGCGTGGTGAAGCCGATCAGATTGTAGATGCCGTAGAGGATCAGCACGCCGACGATCGGTCCGGTGATGGTGGCGACGCCGCCGAACAGCGCGAACACGATCGCGAAGATCGAGAACTCGCCGGAGAACACGTTGTCCGGATAGAACACCGAGACGTACCAGGCGTAGATGCCGCCTGCGAGGCCGGCGACCAGCGCCGAGGCGAGCCAGGCGATCACCCGCATCTTCACAATATTGACGCCGGCCATCGAGGCCGACACCGCGTCCTCGCGCACAGCCTGCAGCGCCAGCCCGAACGGCGAGTTCTTCAGATAGACCACTGCGCCGACGGTCAGCGCCATCACGACGACCGCGGCATAATACGCATGGCTCGGGTTGAACGTGCCGGTGAGCGACACGCCGTAGGGCCCCTTGGTGATGCCCTCCAGCGCCGGATTGGCGACGAAGTGCAGCACCGCGAGCGAGGCCGCGAGATTGGCGATCGCGAAATACGCACCCGACAGCCGCAGCAGCGGCGTCAATAGCAGGCCGAGCGCAACCGCCACGACGCCGCCGACCAGCACGGCGAGCGGCGCCGGCGTCTGCAGATGCATCACCATGATGGCAAAGCCATAGGCGCCGGCGCCGAAGAAGCCGACATAGCCGAACGGCAGATAGCCGGTGAAGCCATAGATGATGTTCACGCCTTGCGCGAGGATCAAGAAGATCACGAAGTTGAACAGCAGCAGATGGTTTTGATAGACGCCGGGCAGCAGTGCGAACACCACCACCAGCGGCGCCAAGATGAACAGCAGGTGTTTCGAGGCGTTATGCAACGCGCACCCGCCTTCCGAGCAGACCGCTCGGACGCAACAACAGGATCACGATCAACAACACATAGGGCAGCAAGTCGGCCCAGGAACTGAGATAGGTCTGCACAAGCATGTAGCACAGGCCGTAGACGACACCGCCGAGCGCGGTGCCGAGCGGATTGCCGAGCGAACCCAGCACGACGATCGCAAACGACGTCACGGTCGCGTCGGCGCCGAACGCTGGCGTCACCGAGCCGAACATGAAGGGCGCGAATACGCCGGCGACCGCTGCGATGCCGAGCCCGATACCGAACGCCGCCGCCGAGACGCGATCGACATCGATGCCGGTCGCCAATGCCTCGTCGCGCCGTGACATCACCGCGCGGGTCAGGGTGCCGAGCCGGGTGTGGTAGAGGTAGAGGTAGACCAGCGCGATCGCGATCAGGCTGGTGATGGCCGCGATCACCCAGGGTGCGGGAAAGCCCTGGCCGAAGATCTGGATCGGCCCTGCGCCGCCTGCCTTGCCGCCGAACCACTTCACCTTGATGGTCGTGAACACGGTGCCGAGCAGCCGGCTCTGGATCGAACGCTCGCTGGTGCCGGCGAAGATCGTGGTGACGGCTTCGATCACCTGCGACAGGCCGAAGAACAGGATGATCGACAGCATTTCCGGATTGGCCGAGCCTTGCAGCCGCGGTACCAGCACCCAGTACAGCAGCACGCCCACCAGCACGAACACCACGAAGGCGAGCGGCACCGCGAACAGCGGGTCGATGCCGGCGAGGCCGACCACGCCGAGCGCGATGAAGGCGCCGAGCATCAGGATGTCGCCATGCGCAAGGTTGACGATACGCACGACGCCGAACACGAGATTGAGACCGATGCCGACCAGGCTGAAATACAGCCCGAACAGCACGCCGGCAACGAGCGCATAGGTCATGCTACCGCTCGCCGCCGAAGGTTACGCCTGCCGCACTCACCTGCATCACGGCGCCGGATAGATCGGCTTGCCGGTGGCGGTCTCGTGCGGATAGATCGAGACGAACTTGATGTGGTCGTGCTCGTCGACCGTGAGCTGGCCGAGCGGCGTCAGTTCGCCGATCTGACCGCCGGTCTCATCCAGCGCGAAGGTGCCGTCCAGCGTCTTGAGCTGGCCGCTGAGCGAGAACACCGCGCGGCGCAGCTCCATCTGGTCGAGGCTGGTCGCAACCGACAGCGTCTTCTCGATCACCAGCGCCGTGGTGTAGCCGGCCACCGCGTTGAAGCCGAACTCCATCTTGCCGTCGTTGTACTTCTTGGTCCAGGCGGCGCGGAAATCCTTCATGTTCATCCCGAAATTGACGGGATAGTCCAATTCGGACGGCGGCACATAGGTCCAGATGTGCTCGAGGCCCTTGGCGCCGACATTCTTCTCGAGCAACTCGGTCTCGAGGCCGGCATAGATCGCAAACAGCATCTTGAACTTGGTGCCGACGTCCTGGACGTTGCGCAGGAAGGCGATGTCGTTCGGCGCATAGCCAAAATGGATCACCGCGTCCGGATTGGCGTTGCTGATGTTGTTGATGATGACGTTGTAGTTGGTGGTCTCGGTCGGAACGCCCTGGTCATAGACGATCTCGATCGGCGCACCGGACTCCTTGACGAACTTGCGGAACGCGTTGGCCTGGGTGCCGGTGAACTCGTTGGTCGAATAGAGGATCGCGACCTTCTTGATGCCGAGGCCAGGGCCGTCATGGCTGATGAAGTCGGCGACCGGCTTCGGCCACACCGTCGACACCGGATCGGCCATCAGCGCGATGTAGGGATTGTCCTTGGAGAAGAAGCTCGCGCCGGTGCCGGTCTGGTCGAACAGGAACATCTTGTGATCGCGCGCGATCGCAACCGCGGGCGCCGTCAGCACCGATCCGGAATCGGCGACCAGGAGATCGACCTTATCCTGGGTGACGAGCTGATTATAAAGCGTCGAGGCGGTCGCGGTGTTGCTCTGGTCGTCATAGGAGACGAGCTTGATCGGGATCTTCTTGTCGAACGCCTTCACGAACACGCCGCCCTCGGCGTTCTTCTGTTCGACCCACAATTTTAGCGAGCTGTAGACCGGCATCGAGATCGAGGCGTAGCGCCCCGACGACGCATAGAGCGTGCCGATCTTGATCTCCGACGGTGCGTCGGCGGCCATCGCCTGCGTGGCAAATGCGAGGCTGGCAGCGAGTGCCGCGCCGATGATCCTCAGCATGATATGTTCCTCCCGGCTATCTTGAACGTGTCTTGGACGTATCTTGGACGCGGCCCTTCTACGCGCCGGATCGGAGCGACACAAGCATCGCGGCCTTAGCAATTGTGCGAGGGGCGGAATATGCGGCATGCGCGGGACACAGGCCGCTGCGCGGAGCATGGATGGACCGTTGACGGGCCTTGGTTCAATGTCGCATCAAGACTGTAACGATTTCGGGAGGAGACATCAGACATGGCCGAGCCCGCGCGCGCGAAACCAAAGCCGACACCGGAGACCCAGCATTTCTGGGATGGCACCAAGGCCGGCGAGTTGCGCCTGCAGCGCTGCGATGCCTGCGCCAATGTCTACTTTCCGCCGCGGCCGTTCTGCCCCTCCTGCGCCTCGCGCAAGGTCTCGATCTTCAAGGCCAGCGGCAAGGGCAAGCTCTACAGCTACGTCATCAACCACCGTCCGGCCGCGCCCGGCTTCACGCCGCCTTACGCGATCGCGGTGGTCGAGCTCGACGAGGGCCCGCGCATGATGAGCAACATCGTCGATTGTCCGCAGACGCCGGAAGCGCTCGAACTCGACATGCCGCTCGAGGTCGCCTTCGAGGCGCTCGACGACAAGATCACCCTTCCTTTGTTCCGTCCGGCAAAGGGGTAATGTGATGCGCAGGAACCAGGTTGCCGTCGTCGGTGCGGCCGAAACCACCGAACTCGGCGTCATCCCGAACATGTCGCAGATCCAGCTGCACGCGGACGCGGCGCTGAATGCGATCGCGGACGCCGGCCTGAAGCTGTCGGATATCGACGGGTTCGCCACCGCGGTCGAGACCCCGCAGCAGATGGCGCACTATCTCGGCATCACGCCGACCTGGGTCGACGGCACCTCGGTCGGCGGCTGCTCCTTCATGCTCCATGTCCGCCACGCCGCCGCGGCGATCGAGGCCGGCCTCTGCAAGACCGTGCTGATCACCCATGCCGAGAGCGGCAAGTCGATGATCGGCAAGCAGCCGCGCTTCACGCCGGCCGACAGCCTCAATGGGCAGTTCGAGGCACCGTTCGGCGTCTACGGGCCACCGAGCATGTTCCCGATTCCCGTGCTGCGCTTCATGAAGACGCACGGCATCACGCATGAGCAGCTTGCAATGGTCGCCGTCGTGCAGCGCGAATGGGCGGCGAAGAATCCGCGCGCGACCATGAAGGATCCGATCACCATCGCCGACGTCCTGAACTCGCGGATGATCGCCTATCCGTTCCGGCTGCTGCAATGCTGCCTCGTCACCGACGGCGGCGGCGCGCTGATCCTCACCTCGGCCGACCGCGCCAAGGATTTCCCGAACAAGCCGGTCTACATATCAGGCACCGGCGAGAGCGTGGAGACGCCGATGGTCAGCCAGATGAAGACGTTCGACTCGTCGCGCGCCTTCAAGGTGGCGGGTCCCCTGGCCTTCAAGGAGGCCGGCATCACCCACAAGGACGTCGATCATCTGATGATCTACGACGCCTTCGCGCATCTGCCGCTCTACGGCCTCGGCGACCTCGGCTTCATGCCGTACGAGGAGACCGGCAAGTTCATCGCCGACGGTAACACCCGCCCCGGCGGCAAGCTGCCGCTCAACACCAATGGCGGCGGCCTCAGCTACATGCACTCCGGCATGTACGGCATGTACGCGCTGCAGGAGAGCGTGCGGCAGATGCGCGGCATCGCGCCGGCGCAGGTGCCGAACGCAAAGATCTCGGTCTGTCACGGCGTTGGCGGCATGTTCGCCGCAAGTGGCACGATCATCTTTACGAACGAGAAGTAACAACCTCCGTCATTCCGGGATGGTCCGAAGGACCAGACCCGGAATCTCGAGATTCCGGGTTCGCACTTCGTGCGCCCCGGAATGACGGTCCCAACCAGGAGAACCGACATGGCAAAATCACTGCAGGATAAAGTCATCATCGTCACCGGCGCGGGCCGCGGCATCGGCCGCGAGATCGCACTGCTCTGCGCGGCGGAAGGCGCCAAGGTCGTGGTCAACGATCCCGGCGGCGCCGCCGACGGTGCCGGCACGAGCGCCGCGCCCGCCGAGGAGGTGGTCGAGGAGATCAAGAAGCGCGGCGGCACCGCGGTCGCCAATTTCGAGTCGGTGGCGGAAGCCATTCCCGCCAGCAAGATCGTGAAGACCGCGACCGATCATTTCGGCCGGCTCGACGGCGTCGTCAACAACGCCGGCATCCTGCGCGACATGATCTTCCACAAGATGAGCGTGGAAGCGTTCGAGGCCGTCATCAAGGTGCATCTGATGGGCTCGTTCTATGTCAGCCACGCCGCGGCGCGCATCTACCGCGAGCAGGAATCGGGTTCGTTCGTGCACTTCACCTCGACCTCCGGCCTGATCGGCAATTACGGCCAGGCCAACTACGCCGCCGCCAAGCTCGGCATCGTCGGCCTGTCGAAATCGATTGCGCTCGACATGGGCCGCTTCAACGTGCGCTCGAACTGCGTGTCGCCGTTCGCCTGGACCCGCATGATCGGCACCATCCCGACCGAGACCGACGCCGAGAAGGCGCGCGTCGAGAAGATCAAGCAGATGGGGCCGGAGAAGATCGCGCCGGTCTGCGCCTATCTGCTGTCGGACGCGGCCAAGGACGTCACCGGACAGATCTTCGGCGTGCGCATGAACGAGATCTTCCTGTTCGGCCAGCATCGTCCGGTGCGCTCGGTTCATCGTGGCGAAGGCTGGACGCCCGAGACCATTGCCGAACACGGCATGCCGGCGCTGAAGGGATCGTTCGCCAAGCTCGACCGCTCGGCCGACGTCTTCACCTGGGATCCGATCTGAATTTGATCTGATCTTCCGATCCGATCTGACATTTTTATGAAATCGTCGCCTCCGCGAAACAGCGGGGGCGACACACTCTTTGGTTGTTTCAGCATAGCGTGCCCGCATTGTGCCAGAATTGCGGGGGTATGATCGTCCTCCCGATAACAAAAAAGCCTGGGAGGACTTTCGTGACAAATCCAAGCAACATTCAGAAACACGAGCGCGACGGTGCGAAGGCGTTCGACCGTCGGACAATCTTGCGCGGCGCAACCGCGCTTGCTGCCACCGCGATGGCGGCATCCGATGCCGCAGCGCGCGACTTCGGTTCCAACGCGGAGCCGCAGCGCTATCCCGATCCGGACATCGTCGTGATCGACGACAAGCGCTTCAAGGCCAAGGTCGGCAACACCGCGATCAAGCGGCTCTACACCGGCTGCCTGTGGGCGGAGGGTCCGGCCTGGAACGCGCAGGGCCAGTATCTGGTCTGGAGCGATATCCCGGCCAACCGGCAGTTGCGTTATCTCGATGATGACGGCCACATCTCCGAGCAATTCCACAAGCCGTCAAACGAGGCCAACGGCTCGACTTTCGATTTCGAGGGCCGCCAGATCACCGCCGAGCGCACGCGCCTGGTGCGCTACGAGCACGACGGAACCGTCACGCCCTTGGCGGAGCAGGCCAATGGCAAGCAGCTCAACGGGCCGAACGACATGGTCGTGCATCCCAACGACAAGTCGATCTGGTTCACCGATCCCGGCTATGGCGCGATCTCGATCTATGAGGGCCAGCTGGCCAACACGGGATCGAAGCAGCCCTACCAGAAGGAAGCCGTCTATCGCATCGACGCTGTTACCGGCCAGATCACCAAGGTCGCCGACGAGCCGTTCAAGCCGAACGGCATCGCCTTCAGCCACGACTACAAGAAGGTCTATGTCTGCGACACCGGCATCACGCATTATCCGAATGCCAAGAACATCGTCTGGCAGTACGACCTCAACGGCGACAAGATCTCGAACCCGCGTACGCTGATCGACATGACGCTGGACGGCAAGTCAGGCTTCCCGGACGGCATGCGTGTCGACATCGACGGCAATATCTGGGTCGGCGCCGGCTGGGTCGGACCGGGCTATGACGGCGTGCAGGTGTTCGCGCCCGACGGCCAGCGGATCGGCCAGATCCTGCTGCCGGAGACTTGCGCCAACCTCACCTTCGGCGGCAAGAAGCGCAACCGCCTGTTCATGACGGCAAGCCAGTCGCTCTACGCGGTTTATGTGGAGACGAAGGGCGCGCATAACTGCTGATCTAACCGTCGTCCCGGCGAAGGCCGGGACCCATTACCACTACAGTTGGTTGTAAGAAAGCTGGGGCCCACATCGTTCACGACACTCCCGGTCGTGGTTATGGGTCCCAGCCTTCGCCGGGACGACAGCGTAGCTAGCCGCTATTCCTCAGCCCCGCCGAAATCCCGTTGATCGTAATCTGAATCCCGCGCAGCACCTGCTCGTCCGGATTCTGCGCGCGATACTCCTTCAACAGCTCGACCTGCACGTGATTGAGCGGATCCATGTAAGGGAAGCGGTTGCGGATGCCGCGCTCCAGCAGCGGGTTGCCCTGCAGCAGCCGGTCATGCCCCATGATGTCGAGCAGCGTCTCGATCGACAGGTGCCATTCGCGGCGGATCCGGCCGAAAATCTTCTCGCGCAACGCGACGTCAGGCACCAGTTCAGCATAGCGCGAGGCGATCGCGATCGAGCTCTTCGCCAGCACCATATCCATGTTGGAGAGCAGCGTACGGAAGAACGGCCATTCCCGATAGAGCTCCTGCAGGAACGCCATGCCCTGCTCCGGATGCTCTGATATCCAGCTCTCGACCGCGCTGCCGAAACCATACCATCCCGGCAGCATCAGCCGGCATTGCGCCCAGGAGAACACCCACGGAATGGCGCGCAGGTCCTCGATCTCGCGGGTCTTCTTGCGCGAGGCCGGGCGGCTGCCGATGTTCAGCGTCGCGATCTCGTTGATGACGGTCGAGCCCCAGAAATAATCGGCGAAGCCTTCGGTCTCATAGACAAGGCCGCGATAGGCCTTGAAGGCGAGCGCGGAAATCTCCTCCATCGCCTTGAGATATTCGGGGCGCGGCGCGCTCTGTCGCGGCTGCAGCAGGCTGGTTTCCAGCGTTGCAGCCGCGAGGATCTCCAGATTGCTGCGGCCGACCTCGGCATTGGAATATTTCGACGAGATGATCTCGCCCTGCTCCGTGATGCGGATCTGGCCGTTCACGGCGCCGCCGGGCTGCGCGATGATCGCGTCATAGCTCGGGCCGCCGCCGCGACCGACCGAACCGCCGCGGCCATGGAACAGGCGCAGCCGCACGCCGTGGCGCTCGAACACCTCGACCAGGCCGATCTCTGCCTTGTAGAGTTCCCAACCCGAGGTGACGAAGCCGCCATCCTTGTTGCTGTCGGAGTAACCGAGCATCACCTCCTGCACGCCGCCGAGACTGTCGACCAGCTTGCGATAGTCGTGCAGCACCAGCATGCGATCCATGATGCCGCTGGAGGCCTGCAGATCCTCGATGGTTTCGAACAGCGGCACGATGTTGACGGCGCTGCGGCCGGACGGATTGACGAGCCCGACCTCTTTCAGCAGCACCGCGACCTCGAGCATGTCGGACATGCCCTGGCACATCGAGATGATGCATTGGGAGATCACCTCCGGCCCGAACCTGGCGTGCGCCTCGGCCGCGGCTCGGAACACGGCGAGCTCGCTCTGGGTCTCCTCGGAATATTTCACGAAGGGCGAGGCCAGCGGCCGTGCATTGCGCAGCTCGCCGAGCAGCAGGCTGACGCGGGCGTCCTCGCCGAGCGCCAGATAGGACATCCCCGGATTGGCGGTGTCGAACAGTTCGGCGATGGTGCGCTCGTGCACCGCCGAGTTCTGGCGGATGTCGAGCCGCGTCAGATGGAAGCCGAAGCAATCCACCGCCCGCCGCAACAGCCGCAGCCGGCCGCGCGCGATCACGCTGGAATTGTTCGCGATCAGCGAGCGGTTGAGCACGTCGAGATCGGCCTGGAACTCCTTCACGGTCGCATACGGCTCGGCCTTGCCGACCGGCGGCCGCGTGGTCTCGACCTCGAGCCGAGAGGCCGTCGCCGCAAGCCTCGCATAGATGCCCGAAACGGCCAGACGATACGGTTCGCCGCTGCGATGCGGTGAGGTGTCGGGCGAACGCTCGGCCAGGCTCCGCAACTCGTCCGAGACGTCAGCGAGATGCGCCGCCAGCGACAATTCGGCGCCAAGCGCATGCAGCTCCTCGAGGTAGAAGTTGAGCGCCTGGCTCGACTGCAGGCGCAGCGTGCCGCGCATCACCTCCGCGGTGACGAAGGGATTGCCGTCGCGATCGCCGCCGATCCAGCTTCCCATCCTGAGGAAGGATGCGAGTTCGCCGGCCTCGCCGCCCTCCTTGTTCAGGCGGTCCTCCAGCGCGCAATGCAGCCGCGGCACCTCCTGCAGGAAGGTGTAGTCGTAGAACGACAGGCCGTTGGCGACCTCGTCGAGGACGGTCAATTTGGTCCGGCGCAGCAGATTGGTCTGCCACAGCGTCACCACGGCGCGGCGAAGCTGCTCGTCGCTGGCCTCGCTCTCGTCCGGCGTCATCTGCAACCGCTCGCGGCGGTCGAGCAGATCGGCGATCTCCATCTCGCGGTCCATCGTGCTCTTGCGGCGGACCTCGGTCGGATGCGCGGTCAATACCGGGCTGACCAGTGCACTCTTGAAGAAGCTGCGCAGATCGGCCGGGCTGATGCCGGCCTGACGGGCATGCACCAGCGTCTGTTCCAGCGTGCTCGGCCGCGGTGCCCCGCTCGGCCCGTGGCTGCGCATCTGGCGGATGTTGTTCTGGTCCTCGGCGATGTTGGCGAGGTGGGAGAAATAGCTGAAGGCGCGGACGATCTGCAGCGTCTCGGCAATCGACATGCCGTCGAGGATGCCCTCCAGCTCCCGCCGCGCCAGCTTGTCCTCGTCGCGATGGAAGCGAACCGAGGTCTGGCGGATGCGCTCGACCAGGTCGAACACATCTGCCCCTTCCTGGTCGCGCACGGTGTCGCCGAGAACGCGCCCCAGGAGGCGGATGTCGTTCCGGAGCCGCGCATCCTCCTCCTGCGCGGTCGCTTCCAGAAGGCTGGCCTCTGCGGCACGCTTTGCGCGGATTTCCGCCTCGGACTGCATGGTCTGGGGAGGCATTACCTGGGGAGACATGGCTTGGCTACTCCAGAGGCTGCCCGGCTCCTCCCGAGTGTGCGCTTTTTCTGCCGCAGCGCAAGATGAACTTGGTGGCGGTGCACACATCCACCAACGTCGTCCCGACGTAGGCCGGGACGACGTCGAGTTTTGCGGCCTAGATTCTCCGCCCCGCCCGCTCCCAATAGGGATCGCGCAGCCGGCGCTTGAAGATCTTTCCGGAATCCTCGCGCGGCAGGTTGGTCTGGATCTCGATGTGCTTGGGCACCTTGTAATCGGCGAGCGCGGTCTTGAGCTGGGCGCGGACCGAGGCGATGTCGAGCACGACGGCTGGCTGCGGCTCGACCACCGCCATCAGCGCCTCGCCGAACTCGGCATCGGGAATGCCGAACACCGCGCAGTCGTGCACGCCGGGGACGGCATGCAGCACCGCCTCGATTTCGGCCGGATAGATGTTGACGCCACCCGAGATCACCATGTCGCGCTTGCGATCGCAGATGAAGACGTAGCCGTCGGCATCGATATAGCCGACATCGCCCGAGGTGATGAATCCCTGCCGGTCGATCTCGGCGCGCTTCTCCGACTTGTTGTGATAGGTGAAATCGGGATTGCCCTTGATCCGAGAATAGATCTCGCCGATCTGCCCCTGCGGCACCTCCTTGCCGTCGTCGCCGATGAAGCGCAGCTCGGCGCCGGGCGAGATCTTTCCGACCGTGCCGGGCTTCTTCAGCGCGTCCTCGGAATTGGCGAAGGTGACCGCGCCTGACTCGGTCGAGCCGTAGAACTCGTAGATCACCGGCCCCCACCATTCGATCATGGCGCGCTTGACGTCGGGCGGACACGGCGCGGCGGCATGGATGATGTGGCGCAGCGACGACATGTCGTACTTCCGGCGCACCTCCTCGGGCAGCTTCATCAGGCGGATGAACATCGTCGGCACCATGAAGATGGTGTCGATCCGCTCGCGCGCGATCAGCTGCAGAAACTCCTCCGCATCGAAGCGCGGCATCAGCACCAGCGCGCCGCCGAGCTTGCCCGAGCGCAAGCCGAAGGAATTCGGCGCAGAATGGTAGAGCGGTCCGGGCAGGATCGCACGTGCACCGGGCTTCAGACCGTAGATCATCGCGCGCATTGCTTCCGCATTGGCGGTCTGCTCCGGCGTCGGCGCGAAGCGGCGCACGCCCTTCGGATGGCCTGTGGTGCCCGAGGTATAGATCATGTTCTGCGGCTGCGGCACCACCGGACCGTCATAGCGCGGGAATTGCGCGAGCCAGGCTTCGAAATCGATCGCGAAATCCGGTGTCGCCAGATGGTCGGGATCGATCTTGTAGTTGGCGAGGATTTCCGGCGGCGTCGGCACGCTGAGCACGATGACGCCGGGCGGGATCGCGCCGCGCAGCGGATGCAGCATGTCGGCATGACCGATCAGGACGCGCGTGCCGGAATCCGTCAGCACGTAGTTGATCTCCTCCGGCTTGAAGTGCCAGTTGATCGGCACGCCATAGGCGCCGAGCCGCATCGCGGCATAGGCAGCCTCGATGAAGGCGATGTCGTTGCGCATCAGCATGCAGACGCTGTCGCCCGGCTTGACGCCGAGCTTGTTGAGGCCGCTGGCAATGCGGTCGGCGCGCTCGGCGACCGCAGCGTGATCGCGCCGGCGACCGCCGCTGACGATGCCGAGGAAGGGCTGGGACGTTTCCATTGTCGTTGTCCGATCTTTCGTCGGGTTAAATGTCATTCCGGGGCGCGCAGAGCGCGAACCCGGAATCTCGAGATTCTCCGGTCCGCAATTGCGCACCATAGTTCGATGCTGCGCATCGCGCCGGAATGACTGCGGTCGTTACCCCGCATCCGCAAACCTTGGCGCGCGCTTCTCCAGATTGGCGCGCACGGATTCGGTCTGGTTCGGGCTGCCGAGCAATTTCTGCTGCTCGACCGATTCCGCGAGCAGCGCGGCCGCCGGGTCGACGGACAGATTGTTGAGCATGCGCTTGGCGGCACGGATCGCATCCGGGCTCTTGCCGGCGATCTCGCGCGCGACTTCGAGCGCCGCGGCGCGCGGGTCGTCGCAGACGCGGGTGGCAAGGCCGTAACCTTGAGCCTCCTGCGCCGAGAAGATACGGCCGGTATAGGTGAGCTCGCGCAGGATGTCGTCGCGCACGAGGCTCGCGAGGATCGGCGTGCCCGCCATGTCGGGCACAAGGCCCCATTTGATTTCCATGATCGACATCCGCGCATCGGTCGAGAGGAAGCGCATGTCGGCGCCGAGCGCGAGCTGCAAGCCACCGCCGAACGCGACGCCGTGAACCGCGGCAATCACCGGCACCGGAAGCTGGCGCCAGCCCCAGACCGCCTGCTGCGGGAAATTGGCCTTGCCGTGGGTGCGAATGGTGAGATCGCGCTTCTCGCCGCCCGGCACCCCGTTACCGCCGTCCTTCATGGCGGCGAACCGGCCCATGTCGAGCCCGGCGCAGAATGCCCGGCCCTCGCCGGACAGCACCACCACCCGAACGGCTTTTTCCCTGGAAAGTCGGTCGGTTGCGGCCACCAATGCCTCGAACATCGCAGCGTCGAGCGCGTTCATCTTGTCCGCCCGCACTAGGCGGACATCGGCGATACCGTCCGAAATCGATATCGAAACGCGATCTTCCATTGAAATCTCCTCCGCTGTTCCTTGTTGGCGCTTTACAGAAAGGCCGTTGTCCGCTTTTAGTCAATCGACCAATTAACTGACAACCCCCGTGGAGGAAACGATGTTCTCTGATCAGCTTCTTGCCGGGCGGCGCATACTGGTAACCGGTGGTGGCACCGGTCTGGGCAAGGCCATGGCCTCACGGTTCCTGCAGCTCGGGGCGGAGGTGCATATCTGCGGCCGCCGCAAGAGCGTCTGCGACGAAACCGCCACCGAGCTGATGGCCGAGCATGGCGGGCACGTGGTCAGCCACGGCGTCGATATCCGCAACGCGATGGCGGTCGACGAGATGATCGAGGCGATCTGGACCACCAGCGGTCCGCTCACCGATCTCATCAACAACGCCGCCGGCAATTTCATCTCGCGCTCGGAAGAATTGTCGCCGCGCGGCTTCGATGCGGTCGCCAACATCGTGATGCACGGCACCTTCTACGTGACGCACGCGGTGGGCCGGCGCTGGATCGCCGGCGGCCACCGCGGCAACGTGGTGTCGATCACCGTGACCTGGGTGCGCAATGGCTCGCCCTACGTGGTGCCATCGGCGATGAGCAAGTCGGCGATCCACGCCATGACCATGTCGCTTGCGATCGAATGGGGCCGTCACGGCATCCGCCTCAACACCATCGCGCCCGGCGAGATTCCGACGGAAGGCATGAGCAAGCGCATCAAGCCAGGCGACGAGGCCGGTGCACGGACCAAGGCGATGAACCCGATGGGCCGCGTCGGCACCATGGAGGAGTTGCAGAACCTCGCGGTGTTCCTGATCTCCGGCGGCTGCGACTGGATCAACGGCGAGACCATCGCCATGGACGGCGCGCAGGCGCTCGCGATGGGCGGCAACTTCTATCAGCTCCGCGACTGGAGCGACGACGACTGGACCAAGGCGCGCGAGTCGATCAAGGCGCAGAACGAGAAGGATCGCGCGGCGCGGGGCTGAAGCAACAGCTCGCGCTTCAACCACTGTCGTCCTCCTGGCGAAAGCCAGGACCCATAACCACCGCTGTGCGCGATTGCGCACGCTGCGGCCCCAACGTCGTGCCCCAACCTCAACTGTCGTCCCTGCGAAAGCAGGGACCCATAACCACAGATGCGCGCATTTGCGTACGCTGTGGCCCCAGCGTCGTGCCACATAAGCATTCGTGGTTATGGGTCCCGGCCTGCGCCGGGACGACCGTGTTGAAAGATCGCGCCCATACACCCCATATTGTTTTTCCCGCGCGATGCCGCCACACTCGGCGCAACCAAAACAAGACGTCACGGGGGAAACATGTCCGACGCGCCGAAACTGACCAACCTTGCCGACATGGTGCGCGAGCGCGCCAAGAGCCGCGGCGATGCGCTGGCCTATGAATTCGAGGGACGGCAAACCAGCTTCGCCGAGTTCGACATCAAGACCAACCGCGTCGCCAACGCGCTGATCGCGATGGGCGTCAAGAAGGGCGAGCGCATCGCCTATCTCGGCAAGAACAGCGACTTCTATTTCGAGCTGTTGATGGGCGCGATGAAGGCCGGTGTGGTGATGGCGCCGGTGAACTGGCGCCTCGCGGGCCCCGAGGTCGCCTTCATCGTCGATGACTGCAGGGCCCCCGTGCTGTTCGTCGGCCCCGAATTCATCACGCAGGCGCGCACCATCCGCGACAAGCTGCCGAGCGTCCGCACCATCATCACGACCGAGGGCGGCGCGCCGGAATGGCCCGACTTCGTCGCGTGGCGCGATGCGCAGGGCGGCGACGACCCGCGCGTTGCGATCGAGCCGAAGGACATCGCGATCCAGCTCTACACCTCGGGCACGACGGGCAAGCCGAAGGGCGCGATGCTGTCGCACGCCAATTTCCTCAATCTGGTGCAGAGCGGCAACGAGGCCGAGAAGCCGGAGTGGAACCGCTGGACCACCGACGACGTCTCGCTGGTCGCGATGCCGATCTTCCATATCGGCGGCTCCGGCTGGGGCGTGATGGGGCTCTATCACGGCGCCCGCGGCGTGATCGCGCGCGAGTTCGACCCGACCAAGGTGCTCGACTTCTTCGAGCAGTCCGGCATCACAAAGCTGTTCATGGTGCCGGCCGCGATGCAGTTCGTGGTGCGGCAGCCGCGCGCGCGGCAGGTCGACTTCTCCCGCCTGAAATACATGCTCTATGGCGCCTCCCCGATTCCGGCGGCGCTGCTAAAGGAGTGCATCGAGGTCTTCAAATGCGGCTTCGTGCAGATGTACGGCATGACCGAGACCACCGGCACCATCGTCGCGCTGCCGCCGGAGGATCATATCGAAGGGCTCGACCGCATGCGCTCGGCCGGCAAGGCGTTGCCCGGCATCGAGCTTGCGATCCTCGATCCTGACGGCAAGCCGCTGCCGCCGGACGAAGTCGGCGAGATCGCCACCCGCTCCGGCTCCAACATGGCCGGCTACTGGAATCTGCCCGAGGCCACCGCGCGCACCATCGACAGCGACGGCTGGTTGCGCAGCGGCGATGCCGGCTACATGGACAAGGACGGCTACCTCTACATCCACGACCGCATCAAGGACATGATCATCTCCGGCGGCGAGAACATCTATCCGGCCGAGGTCGAGAGCGCGCTGTGCGACCATCCTGACGTGGCGGAGGCCGCGGTGATCGGCATTCCCGACGACAAATGGGGCGAAGCGGTGAAGGCGGTGGTGGTGATGAAGCCGGGAAAAGCCGCGACCGCGACCGACATCATCAACTTCACGCGCGAGCGGATCGCCGGCTACAAGGCGCCGAAATCGGTCGACTTCATCCCGGCGCTGCCGCGCAACCCGTCGGGCAAGATCCTGCGGCGGAGCCTGCGCGAACCGTACTGGGCGGGCAAGGACCGGCAGGTGAATTAGCCTCCTCTGTCGTCCCGGCCTTCGCCGGGACGACGATGGAGAGAGTCATCACGTCTTCTTCATCTTCTCCCGCATCGTGCGCCACCGCTCCTGCGCCTCTTTTGGCCAGACCTCTTTCCGATCGTAATACTCGGGGAACACTTTCACGCCCGGCGGGAAGGTCACCCAAGGCTGCTTCGAAGATGTGAAGATGTGCGCATCCGGCGGGCACTGGCTCGGATCGTCCAGTGTGCCGACGCGGACGAAGCGCACCGCCGGTCCCGCGCCCGGATAATTGCTCCACACCGCGACCTTGCAGATGGGGCAGCGCGCGATCTTCTGCCCCTTGCCGCTCGCCGACGGCGTGTCAACGATCTCGGGCTCGGCCGCGATGTGCTCGACCCGCTCGGCCTCGTACATCGCGTTGAGCGCGTGCACCGTGCCGGTCTCGCGCTGGCACCAGGTGCAGTGGCAGGCGTGCACGATCAGCGGCCTGCCGGTCAGGCGGTAGCGGACGTTTCTGCAGGTGCATCCACCTTCCATGTCGTCCCGCCTCCTCTGCGTTAGTGCTTGCCGGCCCCCATGTAGCCGAACAGGAAGCCTGCCACCTTGCGCTTCTGGATTTCCTCGCTGCCTTCGGTGATGCGATAGCGGCGGTGATGGCGGTAGATGTGCTCGAACGGCTTGTGGCGCGAGTAGCCCATGCCGCCATGCACCTGCATCGCGCGGTCGGCGGCTTCGCAGCACAGACGGTTTGCCCAATAGTTGCACATCGAGACCCGGTCGGACAGCGTGTGCTCGACCTGCGCCTGGGTCAGTTGATCCATCTCCCAGGCGGTCTTGCGGATTAATAGCCGCAACATCTCGGCCTGGGTCGCAAGCTCGACCAGCGGCCACTGGATCGCCTGATTCTCGGCCAGCGCTTTGCCGAACGGCTTGCGCTCGCGGGCATATTTCACGCTCTCATTGATGCAGTAGACCGCGGCGCCAAGCGAGCTCGCCGCCTGGCGGATGCGGTTCTCATGCACGAAGCATTGCGCCAGCGACAGGCCGCGGCCGACCTCGCCGAACTGCGCATCCTCAGGCACGAACACATCGGTGAAGCTGACCCGCGGATGGTCGGTCGGCATGTTGAAGGTCCACATATACTCCTCGACCTTCACCCCCGCCGACTTCGCGGGCACCAGGAAGCAGGAGATGCCGCGCGCATCGCCGTCATTGCCCGAGGTGCGGGCAAACAGCGCGCAGTGCGTGGCGACATGCATGCCTGTCGTCCACATCTTCTCGCCGTTGATGATCCAGCCCTTGACGTTGTCGCGCGTGGCCTGAACCGCTTTGGTTTCCATATGGGTGGCGTCCGAGCCGTGCTCGGGCTCGGTCAGACCGAACGTGATGCGGTACTTGCCGGTGATCGAGCCGTCGATCATCGCCTTCTGCTCGTCGGTTCCGTAGCGGTCGAGCATGGTCACGATCGGCAGATTGCCGACGATCGAGTGCTCGTTCTGCAAATCGTTGTGCAAGCCGAGACCCTTTGAGGCAAAATGTTCACGGATGACGGCCATCCAGAGGTTGGAGCCGTCCTTGCCGCCATAACGCTTCGGGATCGCGAAACGCAGATGGCCGGCGGCGTCGGCCAGGTTCTTGGCCTTGCGCAGCAACAGCTCCCATTCATGGCGCGGCAGGCCGCCCTTGTCGAAATCGGTGCGCGCCCATTCACGGCGATGGTCGAAGAAGCGGATGTTGTCGTCAGCCTCTTCCAGCGGCTTGATCTCGCGTTCGATGAAGCGATCGAGCTCGGCGAGATAGGCTGTCAGGTCAGCCGGCAGATTGAAATCCAAGGCGGTCTCTCCCGGAAATATTGTTGAATCTGATTTTGCGTCTAGACGCTGTCGCGCATCCGCGTTCGGGTCGATTAAGGTGAGAAGCCTGTCGCCAAGTCAAGCAGGCGAGCGAGGCTTGCACGCGCGGTCGCCTTGCGTAATTGGATGGCACGGAACGACGCGCAGGCGCTAGGATATCAGCAATATTCTTCGCCGCAGAAAATCGACGGGAGCATACATGGATCTGAAATTCTCCAAGGTGACGCGCAAGGGTCCCATCACCATCGTGACGCTGTCGCGGCCCGAGGTTTACAACGCGCTGCATATCGACGCGCATTTCGAGCTCAACAAGGTGTTCGACGACTTCTCCGCCGATCCCGAGCAGTGGGTCGCGATCGTCACCGGCGCCGGCGACAAGGCGTTCTGCGCCGGCAACGACCTGAAATGGCAGGCCGCCGGCGGCAAGCGCGGCTGGGACAAGGGCGGCTTCGCCGGCCTCACCACCCGCTTCGACTGCGACAAGCCGATCATCGCCGCCGTCAACGGGGTCGCGATGGGCGGCGGGTTCGAGATCGCATTGGCCTGCGACCTGATCATAGCTTCCGAGAATGCGACCTTCGCCCTGCCCGAGCCGCGCGTCGGCCTCGCTGCGCTGGCCGGCGGCCTGCACCGGCTGCCGCGCCAGATCGGGCTGAAGCGCGCCATGGGCATGATCCTGACCGCGCGCCACGTCAGCGCCAAGGAAGGCCTCGAGCTCGGCTTCGTCAACGAGGTGGTGCCGCAGGGCGAGGCGCTGGCGGCCGCCGAGCGCTGGGCCGAGACCATCACCAAGAACTCGCCGATGTCGATCCGCGCCTCCAAGCAGGCGATCCAGAAGGGCCTCGAAGTCTCGCTGGAGCAGGCACTGGCCGAGCAGCGCGACTATCCGGCGGTGAAGGCAATGGCTGCCTCGCAGGACTACATCGAGGGCCCGAAGGCGTTTTCGGAGAAGCGGCCGCCGAAGTGGCTCGGGCGGTAATCGCTCTGTCCACTCGTCGTCCCGGCGAAGGCCGGGACCCATACTCGGCGGCCAGTGTTGTGAACGGGATCGTCGTTCCGGCCGTGCGCAACACCCGATATTTGTGGTAATGGGTCCCGGCCTGCGCCGGGACGACGTCGGATGTATCGCGGCCTGTTGAGCGCCGCGATACCCATCAGCGTCATTCGCGTGTCGTGATGGGTTTCGCTTCGCTCTACCAATCCTACTTGGTCGCCAGCTCCCGCTTGTAGGACGCGTAGTTCGGCTGGTCGACGGCGAGCTTGTCCAGCGTGGTCTGCCAGAGATGCTCCGAAAGCCCGGGCGTTTTCAGATCGACCTCGCCACCCGCGATCTTCTCCGACAGCACGCGGTTCAGCTCCATCAGCGTCCCGTCGGTGCCCAACAATTGCCTCAGCCGCGCAGCTTCGGTCGCATCACCGGCCTCGGCGAGCGCGAGCTGCCGCGTCACCAGGTCGAGCGCGTTGATGCCGACGCGCAGCTTGAAGCCGTTGTGCCCCTTGATCGCGGGCGCGATCTCGCTGCGCAGGAAATCGGCGACGGCCTTGATCAGTTCGGTGGGTGTCGGTTCGTCCTGCATGTCAACGACCTCTCGGTGCGAGTAGCCTAAGCAGATCGATCTCGGTTTCCGACGCGCGCCGCCCGATCATCGCGCGCTCCATCGAGTGATCCGGGCCACTTCGGAAGCGCTGCATCATGCCGCAGCACATCACACCCCAGCGCAGCGTGCCCATCACTTCCCAGAACATCACGCGGTCCGGGTCGGCCTTGCGGCCGGCTTCCTCATAGCCTGCGAACAAATCTTCGCGTGTGCCGAAACCGCCGACCGGCTTGTCGATCTCGCCGAAGCGCCACGAGTTGACGCAGATCCACCCCAGGTCCTCCATCGGGTCGCCGGTATGCGCGAGCTCCCAGTCGAGCACCGCGCGCACCCCGTCGGGACCGATGATCAGATTGCCGTGGCGGAAATCGCCATGCACCAGCGTCGTCTCGGACGACGGACCGGGATCGTGATCGCGCAGCCAGCGCAGCGCCAACTCGAACACCGGCCGCGGCCAGTTGAAGCTGTGATACTCGCGGGCGAGATCCTCGATCTCCCTGGTTGCGGTCAGGCTGCGCAGCTTCGGCAGTTTGGCCTGCGGCAGGCCATGGATGCCGGCGATGACGCGGCCGAGCTGGCGGGCGAGGATCGGCCGTGCACCGGCAAATTCCTCGTCGCGCAAAATTTTCCGCGCGATGGTCTCGCCCTCGACCCGCGCCATGATGAAGCCGCGGCCAAGGCCGTCCTCCGGTCTCAAGACATGCATCACCTTCGGCGATGGCAGGCCCGCGTCATGCGCGAGCTGCATCAGCGTCGCCTCGGCATCGAGGCCGGCGGCACGGCCCGGCGCGGCACCGTAGCCAGGCGGCGCGCGGCGCAGGATCGCGCCGATAGTGCCGTTCGGATGCACGATGTCGAACGTCCAGGTCTCCTGGCTGGCGCCGCCGGAGAGCTTTGCGGCGCCGGTGACGCCGGTTGCGCCTGGATGAAACGAGGCGACGCAGCGGGTGAGTTCGGTCTCGATCATTTGCCCTTGAACTTCGCCGGCCGCTTCTCGAGGAATGCGGTGACACCTTCCTTGAAATCCTCGGCGCTACCTGCAAGGCGCTGCGACTCGAATTCCAGATTGAGCTGATCCTCGAGGGTATTTTCCGGGCTGTCCCAATAGAGCTTTCGGATCAGCGACAACGCCACCGTCGGGCCGTTGGCGAGATCGTGCGCGAGCTTCATGGTTTCTTCCATCAGCGCGGCGTCGTCATAGACGCGGTTGACGAGACCCCAGTCCAGCGCCTTCTCGGCCGGCAGCCGCTCGCCGAGCAGTGACAGCTCGACCGAGCGCGCCTTGCCGATCAGCCGTGGCAACAGCCAGGTCGAGCCGCAATCCGGCACCAGGCCGATGCGGCGGAACGCCTGCAGGAAATAGGACGAGCGCGCGCACAGGATGAGGTCGCCCATCAGGGCGAAGCTCATGCCGGCGCCGGCGGCCGGGCCGTTCACCGCCGTCACGATCGGACAGTGCAGCTTACGCAATCGGCGCAGGAACGGATGGAACGCTGTCTCTAGCGCCGCGCCGGCATTGCTCTTGCCGGGCTTCTGCTGGTTGCGGCCCTGCAGATTGGCACCAGTGCAGAAGGCGCGACCTGCGCCCGTGATCACCAGGCAGCGCACCTCGTCGCGCTTGTCGTCGATCGCATCGAGCGCCGCGGCAAGCCCGCCCAGCATGTCGATCGAGACCGCGTTCATGACTTCCTGGTGGTCGAGCCTGAGGATCGCGACCGATCCATCGAAGTCGAGCGTGACGTGTTTGAACTGCATGGTTTCCTCTTCACGTTGTTTCGGCGGTTTGGTACCGCGGTAGGTCGATGCTTCGACCCATATTTGATTTTTGTGCCGGGCTTGTCCATGGTCGGCGGCAAGCCCATCGTGAACGCGTGATTAGCGCGCACCAAACCAAATGGAAACCCCAATGAGTGGCATCTTCGATCTCACCGGCCGCGTCGCTGTCATCACCGGCGGCAATGGCGGCATCGGCCTCGGCATCGCGCAGGCGCTGAACGCCGCTGGTTGCAACGTCTCGATCTGGGGCCGCAACGCGGAAAAAAACGCCAACGCCGCGGCCTCGATGAAGGCCGGCCCCGGCAAGGTCGCGACGCAATTCTGCGACGTCAGCGATTCCGGCTCGGTCAAGACCGCGATGAAGGCAACGCTGGACACCTTCGGCCGCGTCGATGGCTGCTTCGCCAACGCCGGCATCGGCGGCGGCGGACGTAGAGCCTTCATCGACCGCACCGAGGAGGAATGGCGCAAGATGTTCGCGACCAATCTCGACGGCGTGTTTCACGTATTCCAGGCTGCGGCACGCCACATGACCGACCGCGCCGAGGCCGGTGACAAGTTCGGCCGGCTGGTCGCGACCTCGAGCCTCGCCTCGCTGTTCGGCACCGCGCGCAACGAGCACTATGCCGGCACCAAAGCGGCGCTGAACGCGCTGTGCCGCGCGCTCGGCGTCGAGCTCGCGCGCCACGGCGTCACCGCGAACGCGATCCTGCCCGGCTGGATCAAGAGCGACATGACCGCCGGCATCATGGCCAACGACAAGTTCGTCGCCAATGTGATGCCGCGCATCCCCCTGCGCCGCTTCGGCGAGCCGAGCGATTTCGGCGGCATCGCCGTCTACATCATGAGCAAGGCGTCGTCCTATCATACGGCGGATTGCTTTGTGATCGACGGCGGGTACACGGCGTTCTAGCCCAGCCCTTCCCGCATCACCGGTGTCGTCCCGGCGAAGGCCGGGACCCATACGCCGCGGCGGGTGTTGTGAACGGGATTCGTCGTACTAGCATCGCACCACAAATAACATCGGTGGTTATGGGTCCCGGCCTGCGCCGGGACGACGCTGAATATGTGGCGCGAGCTTGAATCATACATCCGCACCCTCGCGGCGCCGCTGCGTCCGTGTCTTGCGTTTACTTGCCTTCTCCAAAGCAGACTGCGCCGGCAAAGCCCGGCGCCGATCGCAGCATCGCGCGGGGGGTGCGCAGTTGCGCGGCGTGGAATGACGGCCGGAGAGTGACGGGTAAAACAACGCGCGACGCGGCGTCGCTTCCGTCGTGGCAAAACTGCTGCTAGCGTTTGAGCCGCAAGGGACGCAATGAGGCGGCTTTTAACAAGCAGGGAGGATATTTCAGATGTTTTCACACGTGATGGTTGGCACCAACGATCTGGACAAGGCCAAGGCGTTCTATGATGCGCTGCTCGGCACGCTCGATGTCCGGCCGGCCCGGGTCGACGGTCACCGCATCATGTACCTCACCAAGGCCGGCATTTTCATGGTGTCCAAGCCGATCAACGGCGAACCGGCAACGCACGCCAACGGCGGCACGATCGGCTTTGCCTGCTCTTCGCCGGAGCAGGTCCATGCCTGGCACGCGGCCGGCATCGCCAATGGCGGCAAGCCTTGCGAGGACCCGCCGGGCGTACGGGAAGGGTCTGGCGTGAAGCTCTATCTCGCCTATCTGCGCGACCTCGACGGCAACAAGATCTGCGCGATGCACCGGATGAGCTAACCGGCGCCCGCCGGAATCTTTTCACGCTGTACGCGGCGGCGTTCAAACAACGTTTGAAACGCCGTCGCGAAATTCCACGATGCGGTAGAGGTGATCGGAAAATCGGTACTCGCGCTTCGCGTCGCACGCGTCTATTGTCCGCCGCGAAACGCGCCTTCGCGAGGGAGAAAAGACAATGAAGCATGCCTATGTGCCGCGCACCACGAACTACACGCTTAATCCGGGCGACGATCTCAATGACCTGCGCATGTCGGACAAGGTCCGCCCGCTCTACGACCATGTGAAGCAGTTCATCCGCGACACGGTCGACCCGATGTCGGTCGAGTTCTATCGCGCCGGCGAGAAGAAGACCAACCGCTGGAGCTTCACGGACGAGCAGCTCGCGATCCTGCAGAAGGCCAAGGACAAGGCCAACGAAGTCGGCCTCTGGAACTTCTTCCTGCCCGACGCCGAAACCGGCGAAGGCCTCAACAACCTCGACTACGCCTATATCGCCGCCGAGCTCGGCAAGAGCCCGCTAGCCTCCGAGACGATGAACTGCTCGGCCCCCGACACCGGCAACATGGAGGTGCTGGAGCGCGTCGGCACCAAGGCGCAGAAGGAGAAGTGGCTGAAGCCGCTGCTCAACGGCGAGATCCGCTCGGCCTATGCGATGACCGAGCCGAACGTCGCCTCCTCCGACGCCAAGAACATCTCGACCACCGCGAAGCTCGTCGGCGACGAGTGGGTGATCAACGGCGAGAAGTATTACATTTCCGGCGCCGGCGATCCGCGTTGCAAGATCATGATCGTGATGGTGAAGACCAATCCCGACGCAGCGCCGAGCAAGCAGCAATCGCAGATCCTGGTACCGATCGACACCCCCGGCGTCGAGATCCTCGGGCCCATGCACGTGTTCGGCCATGACCATGCGCCGCGCGGCCACATGCATCTGCGCTTCAACAATTGCAAGGTGCCGAAGGAGAACATGCTGCTCGGCGAAGGCCGCGGCTTCGAGATCTCGCAGGTCCGCCTCGGACCGGGCCGCATCCATCACTGCATGCGCACCATCGGCAAGGCCGAGAAGGCGCTCGATATGATGGTGCAGCGTGGCCTCACCCGCGAGGCGTTCGGCAAGAAGATCGCCCATCTCGGCGGCAACATGCAGATCATCGCCCAGGCGCGTTGCGAGATCGAGGCGATGCGGCTGATGGTGCTGAAGGCGGCCAAGGCGATGGACGTGCTCGGCAACAAGGAAGCCCGCGTCTGGGTCTCGATGGTCAAGGCCATGGTCCCCGAGCGCGCCTGCAAGGTGATCGACCAGGCGATCCAGATGCACGGTGCCACCGGCATCTCGCAGTGGTCGCCGCTCGGCGAAATGTACCAGGACGTCCGCCATCTCCGCTTCGCCGACGGACCGGACGAGGTGCACTGGATGGTGGTCGGCCGCCACGAGCTGAGCATGCCGTAGTCGCTTCTTCTCCTTCTCCCCGCTCTTGCGGGGAGAAGGTCGGGATGAGCGGCTCCCCTCCACGGGGCGGTGAAAGCTGAACTCGCGGAGAATCCCTCACCCGAATCGCATCTAACGATGCGATCCGACCTCTCCCCGCAGGCGGGGCGAGGTAAGGGAAGAGCGCTCCGAGGAATAAACAAGCAAGTCTGCAAGGCGGGTTCGCGCGAGCGTGTCCCGCCTTTTACTTTGCTGTCCGGTCGCGGCGGGTTACGCTCCCCTAACCCGCCCTCCGTTTTCGGACATCCCATGGAATACGCCCCAAGCGACCTCACCCAGCGCGAACGCTACAAGGTGCTGACCTCCTTCGTGCTGCCGCGGCCCATCGCCTGGGTGACGAGCACGGGCGCGGACGGCGTGGTCAATGCCGCACCGTTCTCGTTCTTCAACGTATTCTGCGAGGATCCGCCGCTCTGCATGTTCGCTGTCAACCGCAGGCCGGACGGCCGCGAGAAGGACACCCTGGTCAACATCCAGCGCCTGGGCGAGTTCGTGGTCAACCTGACCGACGAGCCGCTGGCGCGCGCGATGCACGAGACCTCCGGCGACTTCCCGCCCGAGATCGGCGAGCCCGACTATCTCGGCCTCAAGCTCGCGCCATCGACCAAGATTGCGGTGCCGCGGCTCGCCGACGCACCGTTCGCGATGGAATGCAAGACCTGGAAGCTGATCGACGTCAATGGCGACCGCGAGCTGATCATGGGCGAAGGCATTCACTTCCACATCCGCGACGAATTGTGGGACCGCGAGGCGATGCGCGTCCACATGGATCGCTACCACCCGATCGGCCGCATGTTCGCCGACCGCTACTGCCGCACCGACGACCGCGTGGTGTTTCCCGCGGCCGAGGGCGCGCAGAAGAAATCATGAGGACAAGACAATGAGCGAAATCTTCAGCGACAACGCGGCGCAGAGCCGGTTCGAACTCGCCGTCGACGGCGCAACCGCTTTCGTGGTCTACCGCAAGACGCCGGACACGATCACGCTGGTTCATACCGAGGTCCCTCCGGAGCTCGGCGGTCGCGGCATCGGCTCCAAGCTTGCCCGCGCGACACTCGACGCCGTGCGTGCGCAGGGCATCAAGCTCGTCGTGAAATGCGAATTCATCCAGGGCTTCATGAAGAAGCATCCGGAGTATGACGATTTGCTGGGCTAAGAGTCGGGCAGGTTAGCAAGAGCGTGTCATCTCGTCATGGCCGGGCTTGTCCCGGCCATCCACGTCTTCGGCCCCAGCGGGCAAGACGTGGATGCCCGGCACAAGGCCGGGCATGACGAGTTTCACGGACGGGCCGATGGTAGTCGGCGATGCTAAGACGCCACCGGCTCGCCGATCTTGTCCTGCGTCTTCGTTTCGAAATCGCTGGCGTCGTGGCGCTCATGGAGCTGGCTCGACGGCTCGCCCCAGGTGCGGTTGACCATGCGGCCGCGCTTCACCGCCGGCCGTGCCGCAATCGCGTCGGTCCAGCGCTGCACGTTCTTGTAGTCCTGCACCGAGAGGAATTCGCCGCCGCCATAAAGTAGGCCCTTGGCGAGGCTGCCGTACCACGGCCACACCGCCATGTCGGCGATGGTGTAGACATCGCCCGCGAGATATTCGTTGTCGGCGAGCCGGCGGTCCAGCACGTCGAGCTGGCGCTTCACCTCCATCGCAAAGCGGTCGATGGCGTATTCGATCTTGGTCGGCGCATAGGCGTAGAAATGCCCGAAGCCGCCGCCGAGATAGGGCGCCGCGCCCATCTGCCAGAACAGCCAGGAGAAGGCTTCGGCACGGGACTTGACGTCGGTCGGCAGGAACGCGCCGAATTTTTCCGCGAGGTAAACCAGGATCGAGCCCGACTCGAATACCCTGATCGGCTCCTTTCCGCTGCGGTCCATCAGCGCCGGGATCTTCGAGTTCGGATTGACCGCGACGAAGCCGCTGCCGAACTGATTGCCGTCGATCTTGATCAACCAGGCGTCGTATTCCGCGCCCGTGTGCCCCGCCGCCAGCAGCTCTTCCAGCATTACGGTGACCTTCACGCCGTTCGGCGTCGCCAGCGAGTAGAGTTGCAGCGGATGGCGGCCGACCGGCAGTTCCTTGTCGTGGGTGGGACCGGCGACCGGCCGGTTGATGCTGGCAAAGCGCCCGCCGCTCTCCTTGTTCCAGGTCCAGACTTTGGGCGGCTCGTAGGCAGGAATGTCATTCACGTCGTTGGCTCCCGATTCATGTTCTTGCCAGGTGGCGCGGCGGCCGCCGTGCCCATCCCCATGTCCGCACTAGATGGTGGGCTCGCTCGGCTTTGCCCAGCCCACGCCATCGCATTTTCTACCTTGCGGAATGCGCTGCGAGCGATGCAGCCAAGCAGCGCCTGCACGCAAGATCGCCGTGGCCGAAACCCGCTTGGCTTCGCTGACCGTGATGCGCTAGCGTTGCAGCGGCTGACGCCAACAAGCACAAGAAGCAGCCGCCGGGAGAGAATCAGTCCATGAAATCACCGATCTGCGACATGCTGGGGGTAGACTTCCCCCTGCTCGCCTTCAGCCATTGCCGCGACGTGGTGGCGGCGGTTAGCCGCGCCGGCGGCTTCGGCGTGCTCGGCGCGACCGCGCATTCGCCGGAGACGCTGGAGCAGGAGTTGAAGTGGATCGACGCGCATGTCGACGGCAAGCCCTATGGCATCGACGTGCTGATCCCGGAAAACATCTCGACCGCGGGCGAGAAGAACGTCACCTGGAAGAGCCTCGAAGCGCGCGTCTCGCAGGAGCATCGCGACTTCACCCGCAATCTCTTGAAGAAATACGACATCGAGCTGACCAGCCGCAACGTCGCCGACAACCAGCCGCAACCGTTCGACGCCGAAACTGCGCTCCAACTGCTTGAGGTCTCGTTCCGGCATCCGATCCGGCTGATCGCGAATGCGCTCGGCGTGCCGCCGAAGGCGATGATCGAGATGGGCCGCAAGCATGGTGTGCCGGTGGCGGCATTGGTCGGCTCCAAAGAGCACGCGCTGCGCCAGGTCGCGGCCGGCGTCGATATCCTCGTCGCGCAGGGCACCGAGGCCGGCGGCCATTGCGGCGAGGTCTCGACCATGGTGCTGGTGCCCGAGGTGATCAAGGCGGTCCAAAAGATCCGCGACGTGCCGGTGCTCGCCGCCGGCGGCATCATGACCGGCAGCCAGATGGCGGCCTGCATGGCGATGGGCGCGGCGGGCGCCTGGACCGGCTCGGTGTGGCTGGCCACGGTGGAATCGGAGACCTCGGAGATCTTCCGTGAGAAGATGATCGCGGCCTCCTCGCGCGACGCGATCCGCTCCAAGGGCCGCACCGGCAAGCCGGCGCGGCAGCTCCGCTCGGTATGGACCGACGCCTGGGACCGCTCGCCGGAAAGCCCCGGCGCGCTGCCGATGCCGCTGCAAAGCATCATCAGCCGCGACGCCTTCAACGCCATCGACCGCGCCGCGGCTGGCGGTAACGAAAAGGCCCGCGATCTCGTCACTTATTTCGTCGGCCAGGGCGTCGGCCTGGTCGACAGCGTCAAGTCGGCCGGCGCCGTGGTGCAGGAGTTCAAGGAAGAGTTCGTCGAGGCCGTCGAGCACATGAATGCGCTGGTGGCGGAGTGACGATCCCTCCCCGTCATTGCGAGCGAAGCGAAGCAATCCGTCTCACCCCAGCGGAAGTATGGATTGCTTCGTCGCTTTGCTCCTCGCAATGACGCCAATAACAACCATCGAGTCCAAGACCGCAGAGTGAAACAACAAGAATGTCGAACAGCATTCCCGAAGACCGCATTCCCGTCATCGTCGGCGTCGGCGAAATCGTCGATCGTCCGAAGGACATCACCGCCGGCCTCGAGCCGCTCACGCTGCTGGAGGAGGCGCTGAAGCGCGCCGAAGCCGACAGCGGCGCCAGGCTACTGTCCGACGTGCAGTCGCTCGACGTCGTCAACTTCCTGAGCTGGCGCTACCGCGATCCCGAGAAGCAGCTGGCGCAGCGGCTCAGCATTGCGCCGGCGCATCTCTATTACGGTCCGGTCGGCGGCGAGAGCCCGATCCGCTATCTGCATGAGGCCGCGCAACGCATCGCGCGCGGCGAATGCAGCGTTGCCGCGGTCTGCGGCGCGGAGGCGCAGTCGACCGCGACCAAGGCGCAGCGCGCCGGCGTGGAGCTGCCGTGGACGCCGTTCGCGCACGACGTGGAGGAGCCGAAGCGCGGCGCCGCGTTCCAGAAGCCTATGGCCGTGAGCCTCGGCGTGTTCAGGCCGATCACGGTCTATCCGCTCTATGAGTCCGCAACATCGGCGCATTGGGGCCAGACGCCGCGCGCGAGGCGCTGAAGGAGTCCGGCGAGCTGTGGTCGACCTACGCCCGCGTCGCCGCCGAAAATCCGAACTCGTGGCTGAAGAAGACGTTCACCGGCGACGAGATCACCACGGCCACGCCCGACAACCGGATGATTGCCTGGCCGTATACAAAGCTGATGGTGGCGAACCCGACGGTGAACATGGGCGGCGCGCTGATCCTGACCAGCCTCGCAAAAGCGCGCGCGGCCGGCGTGCCGGAGGACAAGCTGATCTATCCGCTCGGCGGCGCCTCGGCGGAAGAGCCGCGCGACTACCTGATCCGCGACCAGTTCGTCGAAAGCCACGCGCAGACCGCGGTGCTGAAGGCGGTGATGGATCTCGTCGGCGGCGACGGCAAGAAGTTCGACGCGATCGAGCTCTATAGCTGCTTCCCCTGCGTGCCGAAGATGGCGCGCCGGACGCTCGGCCTCGGGCCCGACGTGCAGCCGACCGTGACGGGTGGTCTGACGTTCTTCGGCGCGCCGCTCAACACCTACATGACGCACTCGGCCTGCGCGATGGTGCGCAAATTGAGAAGCGGCGGCACGCTCGGCCTGCTCTACGGCCAGGGCGGCTTCGTCACCAAGCATCATGGCCTCGTGCTGTCGCGCGCGGCGCCGAACGGCGCGCTCAAGCAGGACACCAGCGTTCAGGCGGAGGCCGACCGCAACCGGCGCAACGTGCCCGACTTCACCGCAGAGGCAGCGGGCAAAGGCAAGGTCGAGGCTTTCACGGTGATCTATCGCGGCAATGGCGAGGTCGAGCACGGCGTCACCATGCTGCGCACCGAGGACGGCCGCCGCACGCTCGGCCGCATCCCGGCTAGCGACACGGCAACACTGGCCTATCTGCAGGACATGGACCGCACGCCGGTCGGCACCACGGGCAACATCGTCACCGCCGGCGATGGCATGCTGGAATGGCGGGTGGGGTAGGTCTCTAAGCTCCCTCGCCCCGCTCTTGCGGGGAGAGGGTTGGGGTGAGGGGCTGCTTCCGCGAGTTTTGCTCGCCGTGAGACCTGTACCACCCGGATCGCATTAGCATGCGATCCGACCTCTCCCCGCAAGCGGGGGGAGGTAAGAGGCGAAGCGCCGAGCGCCCTACCCCTTCACGTCCTGCTTTTCGGACGCCGTGGTCGGCTTGCCCTTGGCGCCGGCACCGGTGACGCGGACATGATCGCCGTCGGCGAGTCCGTCCGGCGGGGCTGTGATGATGCGGTCGTCGGGTGCGAGGCCGGTGGCGATCTCGATCTCCTTACCGAGGTCGCGGCCGATCTTCACGGTCTTGAACAGCACCTTGTCGTCAGGACCGACGGTTGCGACCCGCAGGCCGTTGCTGTTGAAGATCAGCGCGCTGGCGGGAATGCTGAGCGGCGTGGATTCACGCTGCAGATTGAGCTTCACGCTGGCATAGCTGCCCGGCATCAATTCGCCGGAGGAATTGTCGAGCCCGAGTTGCATCCGCGTCGTGCCGGAGGCGACATCGACCGCCTGCGAGGAGGCTTCGACCGTCGCCTGGAAGGTGCGGTTCGGGTAATCCGGCAGTGCCAGCGTGGCCTTGGCGCCGATCTTGATCGCCGGGACGTAGTTCTGCGGCACGTTGACATAGACGCGCAGCTTGGTGATGTCCGAGATCGTGAACATCGCCGGGCCCGAGTTGCCGCCGGCGTTGATCAGCGCGCCGACGTCGGTGTCGCGCGAGGTCACCACGCCGTCGAACGGCGCCGTGATCTTCTTGTATCCGGCGAGCGCTTCCAGCCGCTCGACATTGGCCTGGCCGGCCTTGACCGCACCGTTCTTGTTGGAAAGGTCTGCGGTACGCTCATCGATCTCCTGGGCTGAGACGAAGTTCGAGGCCACCAGCGTCTTGCGCCGGTTCAGCGTGGCTTCGGAAAGCTTGGCCGAGGCCTGGGCGCTGGCGAGATCGGCGCGCGCCTGCAGCAATTGCTGGTCGAGGTCGGGCGCCTCGATCTCGGCGATCACCTGGCCGGCCTTGACGCGGGCGCCGATGTCGGCGTCCCAGTTCTTCAGGTAGCCGGACACCCGGGCATAGATCGGCGCGCGGGAATAGGCCTCGAGCCGGCCCGGCAGGTCGATCGTGGGGCTCAGCGCCTTGGCATTGGGCAGCGCCACCGCGACGGTCGGAATGGCCTGGTCGTCGGTCCATTCCTTCAGCCGTGTGTCCTGTTCCTCACGGGCGCGGATCCCGGTGCCGACGATCAGGCCCGCCCCGACCAGGGCCACCACGCCGAAGATGCCCAATCTCCGGCGAGAAACCGGGTGGCGCTGTTCAGTGGGCGGCATGCGGAATCTCCGATGAGGCGGCGGCTTTGGCGCCTTGCTTCTTGTGTACCATACTGAATACCACGGGAACAAACATCAGGGTCGCGAAGGTGGCGAAGATCAGGCCGCCGATCACGGCCCGGCCCAAGGGCGCGTTCTGCTCGCCGCCCTCGCCGAGCCCCAGCGCCATCGGCGCCATGCCGATGATCATGGCGAGCGCGGTCATCAGCACCGGGCGGAACCGGACGAAGCCGGCTTCCAGGGCCGCCGCGACGGGATCGCCGAGTTCCTCATAGCGCTCACGGGCGAAGCTGATCACGAGCACGCTGTTGGCGGTCGCCACACCCATGCACATGATGGCGCCGGTGAGCGCCGGAACCGACAGCGTGGTCTCCGTCGTGAACAACATCCAGACGATGCCGGCGAGCGCGGCGGGCAGCGCCGTGATGATCACGAACGGGTCCGACCAGGACTGGAAGTTCACGACGATCAGGAAGTAGATCAGCACGACCGCGCCGAGCAGGCCGAACAAGAGGCCGGTGAAGGCCGAGTTCATGGTCTGCACCTGGCCGAGCAGCACCACGGACGAGCCCTTCGGCACCTCCTTGGCGGTGTCGGCGATCAGCTTGCGCACGTCGGTCGCGACGCCGCCGAGATCGCGGCCTTGCGTCGTGGCGTAGATCTGCACCAGCGACTGGATGTCATATTGCGACACCACCGCGCTCGAGGTCGCACGCTTAATGTCGGCGATGCCGCCGAGGATCGGCGCCTGGGTGTTGCCGGTCGCGGTGATCGGCAGGGTCTGCAGCGCGCTCAGCGAGTCGATCTGATACTGCGGCGTCTGCATCACGATCGAATACGACACGCCGTTATCGGGATTGAGATAATAGGTCGGCGCCACCTGCGAGGAGCCGGCGAGGTTGACCACCAGCGAGTTGGTGACGTCGCGCTCGGTCAGGCCGACATATTGCGCGCGGGTGCGGTCGACATCGATGTTGAAGGTCGGGTTGTTGGGCGACTGCTGGATCCGTGCATCGGCAATGCCGGGGATGCGCTTGATCCCGGCCAGCAGCTTGTTGGCATAGGCGAAGTTGGCCTCGAGATTGGCGCCGCGGATCTGCAGGTCGATCGGCGCCGGCGCGCCGAAATTCAGGATCTGGCTGACGATGTCGGCCGGCAGGAACGCGAAGCTGGTGCCCGGGAACAGCCGCGGCAATTGCTCACGCAACGTGCGGACATGCTGCTCGGTCGGCTTGTGGCCTTCCTTCAGGCGGATCTGGATGTCGCCGTCCTGCGGACCGATCACGCCGGTGTTGTTGTAGGTCATGTTGATACCGGAGATCGGCATGCCGATGTTGTCGGTCATGGTTTCGATCTCGCCGGGCACCAGCTTGCGGATCGCCTTCTGGATGTCGGCGAGCTGGTTGGCGGTCTCCTCGACGCGGGTGCCGACCTGGGTGCGGACATGCATCAGGATGTTGCCGGCATCGACCGACGGGAAGAAGTTACGGCCCAGAAACGGCACCAGCAGGAACGACGCGGCGACGACCGCGAGGAAGCAGCTCACGAACACCGTGCGATGACCGAGCGCCATCGCGAGCAGGCCACGATAGCCGCCGCGGATGCGCTCGAACCGCGCCTCGAAGCCGCGCTGGAACCAGACCAGGGGATTGCGCGACTTCGGCGGCGCGCCCTCATGATGCACATGCGCCTGCAGCAAATAGTTTGCCATGGTCGGCACCAGGGTGCGCGACAGGATGAACGACCAGATCATCGCGAACATCACCGCTTCGGCCATCGGCACGAACAGGAAGCGCGCCACGCCGGTGAGGAAGAACATCGGCACGAACACGATGCAGATACAGAGCAGCGAGACGAAGGCCGGCGTCACGATCTGGTTGGCGCCGTCGAGGATCGACTGCTCGACCGGCTTGCCCTGCTCGAGGTGATAATTGATATTCTCGATCGTCACCGTGGCGTCGTCGACGAGGATGCCGACCGCGAGCGCGAGGCCGCCGAGCGTCATGATGTTCAGCGTCTCGCCGATCAGGGACAGCATGATGATCGCGCCCAGCACCGACAGCGGGATCGACACCGCGATGATGACGGTCGAGCGCCAGCTGCCGAGGAACAAGAGGATCATGATGCTGGTGAGCAGCGCGGCGATCACGCCCTCGAAGGCGACGCCGGTGATCGCGCCGCGGACGAACACCGACTGGTCGCCGATGAAGCCGATCTTCAGCGCGTCCGGCATCTGGTCCTTGACCTCGATCACCTTCTGCTTGATGCCGGAGATGATATCGAGCGTCGAGGTGGCGCCGGCTTTCAGCACCATCATCAAGACCGAGCGGTTGCCGTCGACATGGACGATGTTGGTCTGCGGCGGGTTGCCGTCGCGGACCGAAGCGACGTCACGCACATAGACCATCGCGCCGTTGACCTGCTTGATCGGCAGGTCGCCGAGCTCCTCGAGCCGCAGCGGCGAGTTGTTGAGGTTGATGGTGTATTCGAAATTGCCGATCTTCTGCGTGCCGACCGGCGTAATCAGGTTCTGTGCGGCGAGCGCATTGGCGACGTCCTGGCCCGACAGGCCGCGCGCCTGCAACGCGGTCGAATTGAGATCGATCTGGACCTGACGCTGCTTGCCGCCGAACGGATACGGGATCGCTGCGCCAGGTACCGTGACCAGCGGCGTGCGCAGCCTGGTTGATGCCGATATCGGCGAGGTTCTGCTCGGTCAGTCCCTCGCCCGACAGCGCGACCTGGATGATCGGAACCGTCGAGGCGCTGTAGTTCAGGATCAGCGGCGGCGTCGCGCCCGGCGGCATCTGCTTGAGCAGGGTCTGCGAGATCGCGGTGACCTGCGCATTGGCGGTGCGGATGTCGACGTTGGGCTGGAAGAAGATCTTGATGATGCCGACGCCATTATAGGAATTGGCGACGATATGCTCGATGTCGTTGACGGTCGTGGTCAGCGCACGCTGGAACGGCGTGGTGATGCGGCCGGACATCTGGTCCGGCGGCAGGCCGGTGTACTGCCAGACCACGCCGATCACGGGGATGCGGATGTCCGGGAAGATGTCGGTCGGCGTGCGCAACGCCGCCAGCGGTCCGATAATCAACAGCAGGATCGCGAGCACGACGAAAGTATATGGCCGGCTCAGCGCGATACGGACCAGTGCGATCATAAAAGAAGCGTTCCCGAAATGAAGCCCGCCCAGGCAGAGGAATCGACATTGCAAAAGCCGTTCCGCAGCGGCCGATTTACCCGATGCCGGGCAAAACGCCAACCCGCGGAGCCGCGGCGGCTTTCACTTCCTCGGCATAGTGCGTGACGCTGCGCGCTCCGAGCCACCATGCCGGGCGCAGGGCCGCCGATCGCGCGCGGATCGTCGTCAAAAAGAGACGGCTCTGCTGCGAATGCGAGCCGGCCGAGGATGCTATTTCGGCCGACGCGAGGTTAACGCATCGCTGCCCTGCGAAAATGTAAAACGTGGTGGGCCGGGTCAGCCCACCACGTCGGCATCGATTAGGCGAAGGATGGCGGCCGCCCGAGCAGCGGCGCCGCCGGATCAGGCGGCGCGGACGGCGTCGAGGAACTTGCTGACCTCGAGCTTGAGGCGGCTGCTGTCGCCCGAGAGCGATTGGGCCGCCGACAGCACCTGGCTCGACGCTGAGCCGGTCTCGTTGGCGCCATGCTGGACGTCGGTGATGTTGGCCGAGACCTGCTGGGTGCCCTGCGCCGCCTGCTGCACGTTGCGGGAGATTTCCTGCGTCGCCGCGCCCTGCTCTTCGACCGCGGCGGCAATGGTGGACGAGATTTCCGACAGCCGTTCGATGGTCGAGGAGATTTCCTTGATCGCGCCGACCGACTCCTGGGTCGCGGTCTGGATGCCGGCGATCTGCTGGCCGATCTCGCCGGTCGCCTTGGCGGTCTGCTCGGCCAGCGCCTTCACCTCGGACGCCACGACAGCGAAGCCGCGACCGGCCTCGCCGGCACGCGCCGCCTCGATGGTGGCGTTCAGCGCCAGCAGATTGGTCTGGCCGGCAATGGTGTTGATCAGTTCGACGACGTCGCCGATCCGCGCGGCGGCCTTCGACAGCTCGCTGACGCGATCGTTGGTGGTGCGCGCCTGGCCGACGGCATCGCCGGCCATCCGTGCCGACTCCTGCACCTGGCGGCTGATCTCGGTCACCGACGACGACAGTTCCTCGGTCGCCGACGCCACCGACTGGACATTGGTCGAGGCTTCCTCGGACGCCGCGGCAACCGACGTGGTCAGCTCCTGCGAACGCCGGGCGGTCGACGACAGCGTGCCGGCGGAGGCTTCGAGCTGGGTCGAGGCGGATGACACGGTCTGCACGATCTCGCCGATCATCTGTTCGAAATTGCGGGTGATGGTGTCGACCCGGCGGCCGCGCTCGATCTTGGCTTCGGCGTCCGCAGCGGCGGCTTCATCGGCCGCCTTCTTGGCGACCAGGGCTTCCTTGAACACCTGCAGCGTATCGGCCATCGCGCCGATCTCGGTCTTCTCGCCCTGATGCGGGACGTTTGCGGTCAGGTCGCCGCGGCCCAGCGCCTGCATCGGGCTCACGATCGAGGCGATGCCGGCTGAGACGTCGCGGATCATCAGGAAGCTGACGCAGACGCCGACGATGATGGCGGCGCCAAGGATCATCGCAAGCAGCATGACGGCCGACGCGTAGCTGTTTGCCGCCTCCTGCGCCGCCTTGTCGGCGCCGGCATTGTTGAGCTCGATGTCCTTGCGCAGGATCTCGTCGGCCTCGAGGCCGATCTTGTTGACGGTCTTGGCGTTCAGCTCATGCGCATCATGCGGGGTCTTGCCGACATCCCGACGCGACAGCGCCATCACCTCCTCGGTGCCCTTCTTGTAACGGGTCCAGGCATCGACCCATTGACCGTAGAGCGCGCGCTCCGCGGGGGTCGCGATCAGCGGCTCGTAGATCGCGCGGACCTTGAGGTTAGCGTCGACCACCGAGGTCAGGGTCTTTTCCTGCGCGAGCTTGTCCTCCAGCGTCTCGGACAGCATGTGCTCGCGGACCACGTTGCGATAGGTGATGACGCCGGCGCGCAGATCGCCGAGCGCACGCACGCTCGGCAGCCAGCTCGTCGTGATGTCGACGGTGTTGGCGTTGATCGACCGTAAATTCACGACCGCCAGCATGCCCATGCCTGTCATCGCGACAAGCAGGAACGCAACCACGGCAATAATCTTGGCGCGGATCGAGAATTTGGCGAACATCGTGGGGTCTCTTGATATCGGGCTCGCGAAGCCCGATCGAATGGCTGGGGGCGTGGCGGGACGCCGCAGACATCAAAGCCAGCCCCCCTCCTTAAGTAGGGTTAATTTGGTTCCCCGTTGAACTACGGAGGCGCTCATCTACGGCGTGGCATGATGCGCGCCAGCCGCATCAAGGCATCAATGCCAGCGCATCCGAGAAAAACTCCGGCCCGCCGAAATTGCCTGATTTCAGTGCAAGCACCATCTCGCCTCTCCCGGCGCCGACCGCTCGCAGAACCGGCACGCCGGCGGCGATTTCCGCACCGACCAGGAATCCGGGAATGCGCAGGCGGTCGACCACGGCGCCCGAAGTTTCACCACCGGCGACCACCAGCCTGTGCACGCCCGACTGCACCAGACCATCCGCGATGTCGGCCATCGCCTGCTCGATGGCATGCCCGGCTGCGTCACGACCATGACGGGATTGCACAGCTGCCACCTGATCCGGGGTCGAGCTACTCGCAATCAGGATTGGCCCCGCCCCGAGCCGGTCTCTGGCCCAGGCGAGCGCACGCTGCGTTTCGTCCTTGCCGGCGACCACCCGCTCGGGATCGAGGTGCAGGACCGGCATCACCTTCTCGGCGTTGGCGATCTGGCGCAGGGTCGCCTGCGAGCAACTGCCGGCAAGGCACGCCGCCGGGCCGCCGACCGGCGTCGCCAGCATCGCATCCGCGGTGTCCGGTTTGGCTTTGCTCGCGGCGACCAGCGCCCGCGCCAGGCCAAGCCCGATCCCGGAAGCGCCGACCGAAAGACGGTGATCCAGCGCGACCTGCCCGATGGTCTCGAGGTCGCGGTCGAACACCGCATCGACGATGGCGGCGCCGATCCCGCCGTGCGTGAGCTCGGCGAGCTTTGCCCGGACGGCGTCCGCGCCACGGCTCAGCGTTGCAAGATCGACCAGGCCGACCTTGGTCGTGCTTTGCCGCGCCAGCACGCGAACCAGATTGGAATCATGCATCGGGTTGAGCGGGTGGTCCTTCAGCGGACTCTCATTCAGCGGCACCGAGCCGACGAACAGATTGCCCTGGTAGACGGTGCGGCCGGTCTCCGGGAATGCCGGCGTCACCAGCACGATGGCATCCCTGGAATCGGCGCGCAGCGCGTCCATCACGGGGCCGATATTGCCGGCATCGGTTGAATCGAAGGTCGAGCAGATCTTGAACAGGATATGTTTGGCGCCGCGGCCGCGCAGCCAGGCCTCTGCTGCGCGCGAACGCGTCACGGCGAGGCCGGCCTCGATCGAACGGCTCTTCAGCGACACCACGACGGCGTCGACCTCGGGCAGCGCGAGATCGTCCGCGGGCACGCCGATGGTCTGCACCGTGCGCAGGCCGGCGCGGGTCAGCGTGTTGGCGAGATCGGAGGCGCCGGTATAGTCGTCGGCGATGCAACCAAGAGACAGATGTCCCGCGAGCGTCACGGCTTCACTCCGGCATAGGGCTTGAACCAGGCGAGACCGTCGGTGGTCTTGCCGCGCGGATTGTATTCGCAGCCGACGAAGCCGCCATAGCCGAGCCGGTCGAGCTCGCCGAACAGGAACGGATAGTTCAGCTCCTCGCCGTCGGGCTCGTTGCGCGAGGGGATCGACGCGATCTGGACGTGGCCGATGATCGGCATCATTTCACGCAGCCGCATGGTGACGTCGCCATGGATGATCTGGCAGTGGTAGATGTCGAACTGCAGCTTCAGGTTCGCGATACCAAGCTCGTTGATCAGATCGCGCGCGAAGATGAAGTCGTTGAGGAAGTAGCCGGGCACGTTGCGCGGATTGATCGGCTCGATCACGACGTCGAGGCCGTGCGGCGCGAAGAACTCCGCGGCATGGGCGACCGATTTGCGAAACGCGGCGACGGCCCCGGCATCGCTGCGCTCGCCGATGCCCGCCATCAGATGCACCCGCTTGACGCCGGTCGCCTGCGTATAGGGCAGCGCGGTCTTCAGGCTCCGCTGCAGGTCGGCGAAGCGGTCCGGCAGCGCGGCAAACCCCTTCTCGCCGGCGTTCCAGTCGCCCGGCGGCAAGTTGAACAGCGCCTGCGTCAGCCCATTGCCTTTCAGCCGCTTGCCCACCTCCTCGGCCGGATGGTCGTAGGGAAACAGGAACTCGACCGCGGTGAAGCCCGACTTCGCCGCCGCTTCGAAGCGGTCGAGGAAGGGGACCTCGTTGAACATCATGGTGAGGTTGGCGGCAAAACGGGGCATGTGATCCTCTTATTTATCGCCGGGGAGCTTGGTGCCGGTGACTTGCGCATACATCCGCGCCACCGACGCATCGTCGTCGCGGCCCATGCCGGCGGCCGCGGTCATCAGGAACATCTGCAAGGCCGCGGCCGAGACCGGCACCGGGAAGCGCGCATTGCGCGCCATGTCCTGGATGATGCCGAGGTCCTTGACGAAGATCTCCACCGCGCTGCGCGGCGCATAGTCGCCGTCGAGGACATGCGGCATGCGGTTCTCGAACATCCAGGAATTGCCGGCGGAGGCGGTGATCACCTCATAGACCTTGCGGATGTCGAGGCCCTGCTTGGCGGCAAAGGCGATCGCCTCGGAGGCGGCCGCGATATGCACGCCGGCCAGCAGCTGGTTGATCATCTTGAACGCGGCGCCCTGCCCTGCGGCATCGCCAAGCTCGTAGAGTTTTGCCGCCATCGCACCAAGTGCCGGCCGCGCCTTCGCAAACGCCGCGGCGCTGCCGGAGGCGAGAATCGTCAATTCGCCCTGCGCCGCGCGCTGCGCGCCGCCGGAGATCGGTGCATCGAGATAGTGCCGGCCGGTCGCCTCGAGCTGCTTTGCGAGGCGCCGCGCGATATCGGGATCCATGGTCGCCGAGGAGATGAAGACCGCGTCCTTGGCCAGGGTCTCGGCGACGCCGTCCTTGCCGAACAGGATCGCTTCAGTCTGCGCGGCGTTGACGACAACGCTGACGACAATGTCGGCATCCCGGGCTGCCTCGGCCGGCGACTTGGCGCCCTTGCCGCCGTCGACGACGAAGCGCGCCACCGCATCGGCCGTGACGTCGCAGCCGGTCACCTCGAAACCGGCCCGCCTGAGCGAGGTCGCCATGCCGTATCCCATCGAGCCCAGCCCGATGACGGCGACACGTGATGTTGCGGAACTGGACATTTGGCGATCCCTGAACATTTTTAGTTGTTTGAGCATGACCTTTTCGGAAAACCGGCTGTCACTTTGCGCCAGCGCGGCGTTCCGGGCCCGGTTCATGCTCGTTGCTGCTTGCCTATCACGGCTTGGCCGCGCTGCCAAAGCATGAGACAAAGCGGAAAACGGATGGCGCCAAAGATGGCGCCAAGAGCTAAACCGGAAGAGCGAAACCGGATGAGCGAAACAAAGCTTCGTGAGGACATCTGCCGCTTCGGCCGCTCGCTGTTCGAGCGCGGCCTGACGCCGGGCTCCTCCGGCAATATCAGCGTCCGGCTCGACGACGGCGGCTGGCTGGTGACGCCGACCAACGCCTCGCTCGGCTTCCTCGATCCGGCGAAAATGTCGCGGCTCGACGGCAACGGCCGGCTCGTCTCTGGCGATGCCCCGACCAAGGAAGTGCCGCTGCACACCGCGCTCTACCAGACGCGCGCCTCCGCCGGCGCCGTGGTGCACCTGCACTCGACCCATTCGGTCGCGCTCTCGATGCTGCCCGAGATCGATCCGCGCGCCGCGCTGCCGCCGATGACGGCTTATTACGTCATGAAGTGCGGCCAGACCGCGCTGGTGCCCTATTATCGCCCCGGCGATCCGGCCGTTGCCGACGCGATCCGGGGGCTGGCCGGGAAATATTCGTCGGTGCTGCTCGCCAATCATGGGCCCGTTGTGTCGGGCGATACGCTGGAAGCGGCGGTGTTCGCGACCGAGGAGCTGGAGGAAACCGCAAAGCTCTATCTGCTGCTGCGCGGGCTGAACCCGCGCTATTTGTCGCCCGACCAGGTGGCTGATTTGACCAGGACGTTCGGGCTCGTGCTGCCGGATCACCCTCACTAGATCAAGCGGAGGATCGATATGCGAAGGACAGTCATGATGAGGTTCACGGGCTTGGCGTTAGCGGCACCGTTCGCCGTCGGCCTTGCGGCGTCGGACGGACGGACCGAAGAGACCTTGCAAGGCATGCTGGCAACCCAGCTGCGCGCGCAAGGCTATGCCTGCGACAAGCCGCTCAAGGCCGAGCGGGACGACAAGCTCTCGAAGCCCGACAACGAGGCCTGGACGCTGACATGCAGCAACGCGACCTATCGGGTCAGCCGCGTGCCGGACCTCGCCGCCAAGGTCGAGAAGATCGACGAGGGCAAGTAGGCTGCGTGGGCTGGATTCACAGCCCGCATGAGCGCAGCGATATGCGGGACGCCCCGGATGTCGCTGCGCTCATCCGGGCTACGGGCTGGATAGCGCGCACCACACATACTGGCGTCATCCTGAGGTGCGAGCGAAGCGAGCCTCGAAGGATGGGCCACATACTCGCCCGCGGCCATCCTTCGAGGCGCGCCGAAGAGGCGCGCACCTCAGGATGACGAGTGCGTGCGCTGCGATACCTTAGCGCTAAAGCCCGAGATAGGCTTTCCGCACGTCGGGATTGCCGCTGATCTCGGCGGCGGTGCCCTGCATCAGCACGCGGCCGGTCTGCAGGATGTAGGCGCGGTCGGCGATCTCGAGGCATTCGGCCATGCGCTGCTCGACGATCAGGACCGTCATGCCGGCGTCGCGGATGCGCTTCACGGCCTGGAAGATCTCGTCGACCAGTTTCGGCATGATGCCCTGCGACGGCTCGTCGAGCATCAAAAGCCGCGGCCGCGTCATCAGCGCGCGGCCGATCGCGAGCATCTGTTGCTCGCCGCCGGACAAGGTCTCGGCACGCTGGTCGAGCCGTTCGCCAAGTCGCGGGAACAACTTGAACACCAGATCGAGCGGCGCGTCGCGGTCGGACTGGCTGCGGTAGAGATAGCTGCCGAGCCGCAGATTGTCGCGCACCGAGAGCCGCGGAAACAGCCGGCGGTTCTCCGGCACGTAAGCGATGCCGCTTGACGTGATGACGTGCTGCGGCTGGCCGTCGATCCGCTTGCCGTCGAAGGTGACGGTCCCAGCGCGCGGCCGCTCGGCGCCGGCGATCGATTTCAACAGCGTCGACTTGCCCGCACCGTTGGCGCCGGCGACGCAGACGATCTCGCCCTTGGTGACGTCGATCGACACCGAGGAGATCGCGACCAGGCCCTGATAGGCGGTGGTGACTTCACGCACCGACAGCATGACGATCCCCGAGATAGGCAGAAATGACTTCCGGATTGCGGACGACCTCGGTCGGCTTGCCCTCGACCAGTACCTTGCCGAGATTGAGCACGATGGCGCGGTCGACCAGCGGCATCACGATTTCCATCACGTGCTCGACCATCAGCACGGTGATGCCGGCGGCGCGGACCTTGCGCACCAGCTCGACGCCGGTCTGTGCCTCGACTGGCGTCAGTCCGGTGAGGACTTCGTCGAGCAGCAGCAGCTTCGGCTCGGTGGCGAGCGCGCGGGCCACTTCGAGCCGGCGCTTCTCTGACGGGACGAGGTCGGCGGCAAGCTTGTCGGCGCGCGCGGCAAGGCCGCAGAACTCCAGCACCTCATAGGCCTTCTGCCGCGCAATGCGCATCTTGGTGTTGCGGATCAGCGCGCCGACGATGACGTTGTCGATCACGGTCATGGTCTCGAAGCTCTTGACGACCTGGAAGGTGCGCCCGACGCCGCGCTGGCAGCGTTCCGCCGCCGGCAGCTTGGTCACGTCCTCGCCGTCGAAGATGATCGAGCCCTGGGTCGGCGGCAGCACGCCCGCGATCAGGTTGAACAGCGTCGACTTGCCGGCGCCGTTGGGGCCGATCAGGCCGACGATCTCGCCGCGCCCGACCGAAATCGAGACGTCGCTGTTGGCGACCAGGCCGCCGAAGCGCTGCCAGACACCGCGAGTTTCCAAGAGCGGGGTTTCCGGAAGCGCCGTCATCGTGCAGCTCCCTTGCGCAGGGAGAACACGCTGACCAGGCCGCGCGGCAGCGCCAGCGAGATCACGACGATCAGCGTGCCGTAGACGATGAGGTCGACGCCGCGCCCGGAGCCGCCGATGAACGAGCGCGTCAGCTCGGTGAGCGGGATCAGGATGACAGCGCCCAATACCGGGCCCCACAAGGTGCCGATGCCGCCAAGCACCGCAGGCAGCGCCATCAGCAGCGAGAACTGGAAGCCCATCACGCTCTCAGGATCGATGTAGGAGACGAACTGGGCGTAGAAGCTGCCGCCGACCGCAACGAGGAAGGCCGAGACCGCCGCCGCGCCCATCTTGGAATTGAACACCACCACGCCGAGGCTTTCGGCCGCATCGGGATTGTCCTTCACCGCGCGCCACCAATAGCCCCATTTGGAATCCTCCAGCCACCAGGTGACGAACCAGGCGATGCAGGCCAGCGCCAGCGCAAAGTAGAAGTAAGGCAGCTTCGAGCGCGTGAACTGGAATTTCAGCCAGCTGTCGCCGCGCACTGGGATGTCGATGCCGAGCGCGGCGCCGGCCCAATCCCAGTTCTGGATCAACAGCAGCGCGATCTCGGCGATCACGATGGTCGCGATCACGAAGTAATGCCCGCGCAGGCGGAAGCAGGGATAGCCGAGCGCCATCGCGATCAGTGCGGAGATCGCCCCGCCCGCCAGCATGCCGAACCACGGCAGCACGCCGAACTTGGTGAACAGCAGCGCGGTGGTATAGGCGCCGAGCCCGAAATACAGCGCATGGCCGAGCGAGATCTGCCCGCAATAGCCAGACAGGATGTTCCAGCTCTGCGACAGCGCCGCATACATCAGCGTCAGCACCATGATGTTCTGGACGTAGACGTCCTTGACGAACAGCGGCACCAGCGCGGCGATCGCCGCGAGGCAGGCAGCCACGATCAGGTCACGCCTGCGGCGTTGGGCGAACTGGGTGTCCATCACATCGATCCGAACAGGCCACGCGGGCGGATGAAGACGACCAGCAGGTAAACGGCATAGATGCCGACCGATTTCAGCGACGGCGGCAGGATCAGCGCGGTGGTCGCCTCCACCAGGCCGACGATGATGCCGCCGGCAAAGGCGCCGAACACGCTGCCGAAGCCGCCGAGCGCCACGGTGACGTAGGCGATCAGGGCGAACGACGCGCCAACGTCGGGATAGACGTAGAAAAAGATCGCCATGATGGCGCCGGCGAGGCCAACCAGCGCCGCACCAAGGCCCCAGCCGAGCGCGAACACCCGGTTCTTGTCGATGCCGACCAGCGCCACCGCGCCGGCGTCCTCGCGCGTCGCCTCGAGCGCGCGGCCGAAGTCGGTGCGATTGATGAAGAAGTACAGCGCGACGAAGGCCGCGATCGACAGCATCGCGCCGATCAGCTGCGGCTCCGGCAGATAGATGCCGGCGATCGACACCGTCTTGCCGCCGACCCAGGAGTTGGTGACGCTGCGATAGTCGGGCGTAAAGAAGAACTGGGCAAGCCCCCGCATCACGATCGCCAGGCCGAAGGTCGAGAAGATTTGCACCATGCCGGCATTGGCCTTGGCGCGCATCGCGAAGCGAACGATCAACAGATAGACCACCGCGCCGAACACGAACAGCGCCGCGGCGACCAGCGGCGCCGACAGCAAGGGATCGATCGCGAAGAACGCGAACAGGAAGAAGGTCGCGTACATCGCGATCATCAGGAACTCGCCGTGCGCGAAATTCACGACGTCCATCAATCCGAAGATCAATGCGAGGCCTGCGGCGATCAGTCCGTAGAGCAGCCCCATCAACAGGCCGCTCGCCAAACTCTGGATAATGGTCTCGGCTGTCACCGCTGCGCCCCGGTCAACGCATCATTCAAGCGTCGTCCTGGCGAAGGCCAGGACCCATAACCACAAATGCACCGGGAGGAGAGACAACAACCAATCATCGCAAAACGCCTGCCTGGGTTACGCGACGAGTGCAAGCACTCGCGCGGGGGTCCCGGGTCGCGCTTCGCTCGCCCGGGACGACGTAGGGAAACTGAGAGACCGATCAGCTGTTCATCGGCCAGATCGCCTCGGAGACCGCGGCCTGATCCGGGAAGATCGTCACGAAGTTCTTCGCGGAGTACTGCAATAGCACCGGGTCGGCGAAGTTGTTCTGACCCATCTCGTCGAACTTGACGCGCCGCCACGGCATGATGGTCTGATCGCCCGGCATGTCGGTGGCGACCAGCGCCTCGCGGATCTTCTCGCCGTCGGTCGACTTGGCGCGGTTGATGGCGTCCGCCATCACGATCAGGCCCATGAACTGGCGCGACGAATAGTCGTTGAAGTCCTTGCCGGACTTGGCGCGGTACATCTCGTTGATCAGACCGACCATCGGACGCTTCTGCGCCAGGTCGAGCGAGAAGCTGCCGCGCGAGATCACGCCCTCGAGCTTGTCGCCGACCGCGTCATAGGTCGCCTTCTCGGAGAAGCCGGCGTCCTGCGCCATGATGTTCTTCGGCTTGTAGCCGAGCTCGGCCATGGTCTTGACCAGGAGGATCGCGTCGGTGGTGTAGCTCGACGGCATCAGCACGTCGGCATTCGCCGCCTTGAGCTGCTGCACCTCGGCGGTCAGCGACGGCGAGTTGGCCCGGTACTTGATGTCGGCCACGATCTTGTAGCCGCGCTCGCCGGCGAGCTTGGTCTGCGCGTTCGCCGAATCGGTGCCGAAGATGGTGTCCTCGTGGAACAGCGCCAGCGTTTCGATCTTCTGGCCCTTCTTCTTCATCGCATCGAAGAAGTCGAACATCGCGGTCGAGAACATCTCGTCATGCGGCGAGGCGCGGAAATAGTATTTCAGGCCGCGGCGATGCAGGCTCGGCGAGGAATTGTCGGCCGAGAGGAACGGAACGCCGTAACGCTCGCAGATCTGGCTGACGGTGACGGCGACCGCGCTCTGATAGGTGCCGATCACGGCGCAGACCTTCTCCTGCGTGATCAGGCGCTCGGCTTCGGCGCGGCCCTTCTGCGGATCGGCCTGGTGGTCGGCGAACACGAGCTTGACCTTGGCGCCGCCGAGGCCGGACAGGCCCTCGCCCTTGGCGAGCGGCAGTGCGAAGTCATAGTTCTTGTTGATGATGTCGGCCGCGGTTTCGAACGCGCGCTGCGCGTCGACGCCGATCTGCGCGCTGGCGCCCGACAGCGGATAGATCACGCCGATTGCCACTTCACTGGTCTGCGCGCGCGCGGCCATCGGACCGAGCGCCGCGGCGGCAGTGGCACCCAGCAACACGTTACGGCGAGAGATCGTCATCGAAATTTCCCCTTGGTCAGCTTGTTATTATCGATGTGACGCTTGTAGCGCGCAGTAAAGCCTCAATGAATTGCACGAATTGCCTATTCAGAGCACAGCGAGCTGCTTGTTCCTGAGATCGGTCACCAGCATCAGGCCCGGCGAATGCGTGATCGCGAACGGCAGCTTCGCACTTGCGATCACCGATTGCGGCGTCACGCCACAGGCCCAGAACACCGGGATCTCGTCATCAGCGACCGGTACCGCATCGCCGTAATCCGGCTTGGCGATATCCTTGATGCCGATCGCATGCGGATGGCCGAGGTGGACCGGCGCGCCATGCACGGACGGGAAGCGCGAGGTGATCTGCACCGCGCGGATCGCATCCGCCGGCTTGAACGGGCGCATCGACACCACCATGGGTCCCGCGAACGGCCCCGACGGGCTGCACGCGATACTGGTCCGGTACATTGGCACACGCAGATTGCGTTCAATGTGACGGATCGGCAGGCCCTCATCCAGTAGCGCCTCCTCGAACGAGTAGGAGCAGCCGAGCACGAAGGTGACGAGATCGTCGCGCCAGTATTTGGTGATGTCGGTCGGCTCGTCCGCCACCTCGCCGTCGCGCCAGACCCGGTAGCGCGGCACGTCGGTGCGGATGTCGAGATCGAGGCCAAGCGAGGGAATGCGGGGATCGCCGACGTCGGACATGCCGATGATCGGGCATGGCTTCGGATTGAGCTGGCAGAAGCGGTGGAAGGCGCCGGCGAGTTTTTCCGGCAGGATCGCGAGATTGCCCTGGACGAAACCGTTGGCGAGACCGGCTGTGGTGGCCGAGGCCACGCCGTCACGGCAGGCGCGGCGCGCTTCGACGCTCGCCAGCACTGGCTCCCCCTGAGATCGCTGCACTGCCGCAAAAACAGTCATGGGATTCTCCTGCCCATAATCTCGACAAGGACAAACCAACACCAAGCGTGATATAATGTCTAATCGTCCTTTCTAATCAAAATCGATAAAACAGATTTATCGATCGGGAAAATGCTTCCAATGACGGACTTCCGCTCGATCGAGACATTTCTTTGGGTCGTCAAGCTCGGCAGCTTCCGCGGCGCCGCCCAGCGGCTCAACACCACCCAGCCGGCGATCTCCCAGCGCATTGCCCAGCTCGAGCGCGAAATGGGCGTCAAGCTGCTCAACCGCGACCACCGGGTGGCCTCGCCGACCCCGAGTGGACGGCTGATGATGATCTATGCCGAGAAGCTGATCGGCCTGCGTTCGGAGATGATGGCCGAGGTCGGCGACCGCTCGGCGATGCGCGGCGCGCTGCGGCTCGGTGTCGCGGAGACCATCGTGCACACCTGGCTGCCGCGCCTCGTCAAGAGCGTCAATGAGGTCTACCCGAACCTGTCGCTGGAGATCGAGGTCGACATCACGCCCAATCTGACCGCGCGGCTGCTGGCGCAGGAGATCGAGCTCGCCTTCGTGCTCGGACCGGTCTCGGCGTCCGGCGCGCATAACCATGTGCTGTGCGATTACCCGATCGGTTTCCTGGCGAGCCCGGCCCTCGGCCTCGGCGACGGCCCGGTGGCGCGGCAGGACCTGGCGCGGTTTCCGATCATCACCTTTCCGCGCAAGACCCAGCCCTACGAGACCGTGCGCGCGCTGTTCAACGCCCCCGACCTGCCCCCGATCCGGCTGCACGCCTCGACCTCGCTCGCGACCGTGATCCACATGGCCAATGAAGGGCTTGGCATCGCGGTGATCCCGGCAGCGATCGTCGAGAACGAGCTTGCCGACGGGCGCTTGCTGCTGCTCGACACCGACCTCAAGCTGCCGCCCCTCACCTTCACCGCGAGCTGGCTCGCCTCGCCCGATGCGGTCGCCATCGAGCGTGTCGCCAATCTCGCCCGGCAGATCGCACAGGCGAGCGTGGCGGTTGACGGCGCGGGAGTGGCGCGTCATTGAACGATTGCCGGATAATCGAACGTCATTCCGGGATGGTCCGAAGGACCAGACCCGGAATCTCGAGATTCCGGGTTCGATGCTGACGCATCGCCCCGGAATGACGAAAATAAAAATGGACTGACGACATGAGCCGAGCCGCCACCAACCTGCAGATCGATTCCGCCCGCCTCTGGGGCACCATCCACGAAACCGCGCAGTTCGGTGCAACGCCCAAGGGCGGTGTGCGGCGGCTGACGCTGAGCGCCGAAGACAAGCAGGTGCGCGACTGGTTCCGCAAGGCGTGCGAGGAGGCCGGCCTCGAGGTGCAGGTCGACGCACTCGGCTCGATGTTCGGGTTGAGGAAAGGACGGGACATGTCGAAGCCGCCGATCGGCGTCGGCTCGCATCTCGACACCCAGCCGACCGGCGGCAAATATGACGGCGTGCTCGGCACGCTGGCGGCGCTCGAAATGGTGCGCACGCTCAACGATGCCGGGATCGAGACCGAGCTGCCGATCTGCATCTGCAACTGGACCAATGAGGAAGGCTCGCGCTTTGCGCCGGCGATGATGGCCTCGGCCGCCTATGTCGGCGACTTCACCACCGACGACATCCTGTCGCGCAAGGACGCCGAGGGCGTCACGGTGGCGCAGGCGCTGGACACGATTGGTTATCGCGGCGACGCCCCGGTCGGCCGCCAGAAGTTCACCAGCTTCGTCGAGCTGCATATCGAGCAGGGCCCGATCCTGGAGGCCGAGAGCAAGACCATCGGCGTGGTCGATTCCGGCCAGGGCGTGTTGTGGTACGACGGCAAGATCACCGGCTTCGAGAGCCACGCCGGCTCGACCCCGATGCCGCTGCGCCGCGATGCGCTGGCGACGCTGTCCGAGATCGTGCTGGCGATGGAAAGCATCGCGAAGAAGCACGGCCCGAAGGCAGTCGGTACCATCGGCGAGGCGGTGATCGCCGCGCCCTCGCGCAACGTCATCCCCGGCGAGATCGCCTTCACCGTGGATTGCCGCAGCGCCGACGCCGGGATCATGGATGCGCTGGACCGCGACCTGCGTGCGGCCGTTGCCGAGATCGCAACGCGGCGCAAGGTCGAGGTTCAACTCGATCTCGTTTGGCGCAAGGCACCGACGCATTTCGATCCCAAGCTGGTCGACGCCGTCGAGAACGCGGCCAAGCAGCTCGGCTATTCGCACCGCCGCATCACCTCGGGCGCCGGCCACGACGCCTGCAACCTCAACACGGTGATGCCGGCAGCAATGGTGTTCGTGCCCTGCAAGGATGGCATCAGCCATAACGAGCTGGAAGACGCGACGCAGACCGATTGCGCCGCCGGCGCCAACGTCCTGATGCATACGGTGCTGGCGCTCGCCGGCGTCGCGTCCTGATCTTCGTTTCTCCTCATCGATGGAGGCTTTCGTGCGCGCAGTGTTTGTCGACGCCAATGAATCGCTTGCTGTCATCACGGAGCGCCTGGAAAAGCCCGGCGATCCCCGGATGCGGATCAACCGCAACCCGGACATCAAGTCCGAGGACTATCCGGCGGTGCTCGACGGCGCCGAGATCGCGGTGGTCGACCACACCGCGCTGCCGACCGATGTTGCGAGGAAGTGCGCCGGCCTGAAGCACGTCGTGTTCCTCGGCACCGGCGCGCGCAGCTACATGAACCCGGAAGAGCTTGCCGAGCTCGGCATCTCCGTGCACCTGATCAAGGGCTATGGCGACACCGCGGTCGCGGAATCGGCGATCGCGCTGATGTGGTCGTCGGCGCGCGTGATCGCGCAGATGGACCGCGAGATGCGCGCCGGCAACTGGCTGCGCGAGGATGGCATGCAGCTCACCGGCAAGACGCTCGGCCTGGTCGGCTTCGGCGGCATCGCCGCCGAGGTCGCCCGCATCGCGCTCGGCAGCGGCATGAAGGTGATCGCCTGGAACCGGTCGCCCAAGAGCCATCCGGGCGTCGAGTTCGTCGATCTCGACACCGTGCTGGCGAACAGCGACGTGGTCTCGCTCCATCTGCTGCTGAACGACGAGACCCGCGGGATGATCACGCGCGACAAGATCGCGAAGATGAAAAAGGGCGTGGTGCTGATCAACACCGCGCGCGGCGCGATCGTCGACGAGCAGGCGATGATCGATGCGCTCAACTCCGGCCACATCCGCCACGCCGGCCTCGATGTCTACAACATCGAGCCGCTGCCGAAGGATCACCCGTTGACGAAGATCCCGAACGTGACGCTGTCGGCGCACTCCGCCTTCCGTACGCCCGAGGCGAGCGAGAATTTGATCCACGCGGCGTGGGAGCATTGCCGCAGGATCGTGAAGGAGTAATTTCACCGTCGTCCCGGCCAAGCCAACGGGTCGGCGCGAAGCGCCGCCCGATGACAGGCTCCGCGCGAGCCGGGACCCATAACTACCGCTCCACATTGTCGCAAACGCTGGGTCCACAGGAGCTCTAACACAGGCCCCCTGTGGTTATGGGTCCCTGCTTTCGCAGGGACGACAGTGGCCGTAGGGTGGCTAACTCGCCCTACGCAGATTGCGACGCAATCAATAACGACGTCGTCCTGGACAAGCGAGCGTAGCGAGCGCGATCCAGGACCCATTACCACCGGCCTGCGTCATCGCGCAGGGCGGTGGTCAGAACCAGCAACACAACAAGCACTCGGGGTAATGGGTCCTGGCTTTCGCCAGGACGACCCCGTGTTTGACTGCGTAGCTAATCCACCATCTCTGCCACCGCCTTGCCGCACGCCGTAGTGTCGGCATTGCCGCCGAGGTCGCGCGTGCGCAGCGTGCGTTCGCCGAGCGTGCGCTCGATCGCGCCGACGATCGCATCAGCCGCCTGCTTCTCGCCGAGATGCTCCAGCATCATCGCACCCGACCAGATCATGCCGATCGGGTTGGCGATGCCCTGGCCCGCAATGTCAGGCGCCGAGCCGTGCACCGGCTCGAACACCGAGGGGAAATCGCCTTCCGGATTGATGTTGCCCGACGGCGCGATGCCGATGGTGCCGGTGCAGGCCGGGCCGAGGTCGGAGAGGATATCCCCGAACAGGTTGGAGCCGACCACGACGTCGAACCAGTCCGGATGCAGCACGAAGTTCGCGGTCAGGATGTCGATGTGGTACTTGTCCCACTTCACGCCGGGATATTTCTTGGCCATCGCCTCCACGCGCTCGTCCCAGTAGGGCATGGTGATGGAGATGCCGTTCGACTTGGTCGCCGAGGTCAGATGCTTCTTCGGCCGCGACTGCGCCAGATCGAACGCGAACTTCAAGATGCGGTCGACGCCGGTGCGGGTCATCACGGTCTGCTGGGTGACGAATTCGCGGTCGGTGTCCGGGAACATGCGGCCGCCGACGGAAGAGTATTCGCCCTCGGTGTTCTCGCGCACCACCCAGAAATCGATGTCGCCGGGCTTGCGGTTCGCCAGCGGCGACGGCACGCCGGGCATCAGCCGCACCGGGCGCAGATTGACGTACTGGTCGAACTCGCGGCGGAATTTTATGAGCGATCCCCACAACGAGATATGGTCGGGTATTTTCGCCGGCCAGCCGACCGCGCCGAAATAGATCGCATCATGCTTGCCGATCTGGTTCTTCCAGTCCGCCGGCATCATCTCGCCGTGCTTCTCGTAATAGTCGTAGGAGGCAAAGTCGAAATGGTCGAACTTCACGTCGACACCGTGCTTCTTCGCCGCCGCCTCGATGACGCGCAGGCCCTCCGGCATCACTTCCTTGCCGATGCCGTCACCGGGAATGACCGCAATCCGATACTGCTTCTTTGCGCTGCTCATCGAGAACACCCTTGTGATTTGCCCGGCCGGCAATGCCGCCTATTCTGATGGTCCTGCAATGGACCAAACTTCGCGCGAGCGCAACGCTGCAGTGCAGTGTTGACCGCGGCGCGACCCTGCCCCACCAAATTCGCCGACACCCCACTCCTCATACCAAGCGAGACATCCCATGGATCTGCATCTGCGCGGCAAGCGTGTCCTGATCACCGGCGCCTCCAAGGGCATTGGCGCGGCCGCCGCCGAAGCCTTTGCCGAGGAAGGCGCCAACCTGCTGCTCGCCGCCCGCAACGGCGAGCAATTGAAGGCGCTGGCCGAACGGCTTCGTTCGGCGCATCAGATTGATGCGGCGGTCAGCGTCGTCGACTTGCGCAAATCGGAAGATCAGGCGCGATTGGCAAAAGAGGCTGCCGACATCGATATCCTCGTCAACAATGCCGGTGATATCCCCGGCGGCTCGATCGACAAGATCGACGAGGCGACCTGGCGGCACGCCTGGGAGCTCAAGGTGTTCGGCTATGTCAACCTGACGCGCGCGATCTACGCGCAGATGAAGGCGCGCGGCGGCGGCGTGATCGTCAACGACATCGGCGCGGCCGGCGAGAAGTTCGACGCCAATTACATCTGCGGCAGCGCCGGCAATGCCGCGCTGATGGCGTTCACCCGCGCGCTCGGCGGCAAGAGTCTCGCCGACAATATCCGCGTCGTCGGCATCAATCCGGGCCCTGTCGGGACCGACCGCCACGTCACGCTGCTCAAGACCCGCGCCAAGAACCAGTTCGGCGACGAGAGCCGTTACAAGGAATTCCAGAAGGGTCTGCCGCTCGGCCGGCCCGCGCATGCACGCGAGATCGGCGACCTGATGGCGTTCCTGGCGTCCGATCGCGCCGGCTATACGTCGGGCGTGATCTACACGGTCGACGGCGGGCTCACGTCGGGGTGGGGCTGACGGCAGCTCTCCACGTCATTGCGAAGAGCGACAGCGACGAAGCAATCCATTGCTCTGCATATATGCGGACCGATGGATTACTTCGCTTCGCTCGCAATGACGTCAACTCGCCGTCCGCTCGAGCAGCTGCCGGATCAGCGTCGTGATGCGACCCTGCGGCGCCAGCATCTGGTTCATGATGGAGAAATGATCGGCGCCGGCGATCTCCTCATAGGTCACCGGCAAGCCATAACGGGCGCGATGGCCGGCGAAATCGGCGGTCTGCTTGCGCAGCAGCGGCAATTCGGCGCTGCCGACCACCAGCGACAGCGGCTTTGCCGTGCCGCCTTCCGCCATCATCGGCGAGTTGCGCCGCGACGCCGCTTCGTCGAGCTTGAGCTTTTCGTTGAGATAGGAATGCCTGATCGGCTCGAGGTCGTAGATTCCCGAGATCGCCATGCCGGCCCGGACATGGCCGTTCGACAGCGCCATCGATGTCAAATGTCCGCCGGCCGACCAGCCCGACACCACGATGCTCTCGGCAGCGGCCCCGAGCGCGGGCAACCGCCCGGCCAGAAAGTCGATGCCGGCATGGATCTCGGCGACGATGTCATCGAGCGTCGCATCCGGCGCCAGCGTATAGCCGATCAGCGCGACATTGATGCCGTGGGCCATCGGCCCCTCGGCGAAGATCGTGAACACTTCCTTGGCACGGGTCTGCCAATAGCCGCCGTGGATGAACAGCAGCGTCGGCGCGCCGTCGCGGACTTTCAGGAAGTCGATCCGGTTGCGCTCGCGCGGGCCGTATCTGAGGTCGAGATGGCCGGCGTGCTTTTGCCGCAGCGCCGCCGAGCGTTGCTCCCAGCCCGCAGCGATCTCGGCGCTGCCCTTGACGGCAACGCCATTGTTCAAGCCGAGGTCACGCTCCTGCTGGCTCATCGCGCGCCAGTCCAGCGCGGAAAACAACGCTGCCATCCCTGCCCCTTCGGTTCTCGTCGCATTGCCACGACGGCAGGAAATGTTCTACAGCACAAGCAAACAGAAGGCATAGGAGCAACGGCGCATGGCTGATCAGGGCTTGGTGAAGGAAACGGCGTGTGCCGTCGTCGAGAAGCTGAAGGCCGGCGACGTCACGCCGCTCGATCTGCTCGACGTGCTGGAGACGCGCATCGCCGAGGTGGACGGCAAGGTCAACGCGCTGCCGACGCTCTGCTTCGACCGCGCCCGCACCCACGCCAAGGCCCTGATGCAGAAACCGGTCAGCGAGCGCGGCCTGCTCGCAGGCCTTCCCGTTCCGATCAAGGACCTCACCGCCGTCGCCGGCGTGCTGACCACGCAGGGCTCGCCGATCTTCAAGGACAATGTCCCGGCGAAGTCGGACATCCTGGTCGAGCGCCTCGAAGAGAATGGCGGCGTGATCTATGCCAAGTCGAACACGCCGGAATTCGGTGCCGGCGCCAACACCTTCAACGAGGTGTTCGGCCCGACCCGCAATCCCTGGGACACATCGCGCTCGGCCGCCGGCTCCTCCGGCGGCGCCGCGGCGGCACTGGCGAGCGGCACCGCGTGGCTCGCGCACGGCTCCGACATGGGCGGCAGCCTGCGCAACCCGGCGAGCTTCTGCGGCATCGTCGGCCTCCGGCCGTCGATCGGCCGCGTCGCGCACACGCCGAAGTTCGGCGTCGACCGTACCCTCGGCGTGCAGGGACCGATGGCGCGCAATGTCGAGGACCTCGCGCTGCTGCTCGACGCGATGAGCGGCGAGCATGCCGCCGATCCGCTGTCGCTGCCCGCGCTATCGACGTCGTTCCTGTCGGCGGCGCGGTCAGGCAGCAAGCCGAAGCGCATCGCCTATTCGCCCGATCTTGGCATCACGCCGGTCGATCCCGAGGTCAGGGCTGTGACGCGCAAGGCGGCGGAACGGTTTGCGGAGGCCGGTGCGATCGTCGAGGAAGCGCATCCCGATTTGCGCGAAGCCCATGAATGCTTCCACGTGTTGCGCGCGTTCGATTTCGCGATCAGCAAGGCCGAATTGCTGCGCACCAAGCGCGATCTGCTGAAGCCCGAGGTGATCTGGAACATCGAGGAGGGGTTGAAGCTCACGGTCGAAAAGCTCGAGCGCGCCGAGGCGCACCGCGTCGCGATGACGGCGCGTGCGCTCGAATTCTTCGACAAGTACGACCTGCTGCTGGCGCCCGCGACCATCGTGGCGCCATTCCCGGTCGAGAACCGCTATGTCGCGGAGTGCGACGGCAAGAAGTTCGACAACTACGTCGAATGGCTCGGCATCGTCTACGCGATCACGCTGGCCTGCTGCCCGGCGCTGTCGCTGCCCTGCGGCTTCACCGCCTCGGGCCTGCCGGTCGGTCTGCAGATGATCGCAAAGCCGCGTGCCGAGGCGCAGCTTCTGGCCGGCGCGAAAGTGCTGGAGGACATTCTGGGCGTGCGCGGCACCACGCCGATCGATCCCCGTCCGCCGAAGTAAGGCTTTTTCCTCATGGTGAGGAGGCGCGCAGCGCCGTCTCGAACCATGAGGCCCGGTCTGTGGCCTCACCCTTCGACGCTTGCTCCGCAAGCTCCTCAGGATGAGGTGATGAATCTGTTGATGCGGCCCTAAGACGCGAAGCCTACGCCTTATCCCCCGTCGCCTTGAGCGCCACGGTGAGTGCCGCCTTGGTCTGCTCGACGATTTCGTCCAGCAACTCCTCGCGGCTGATCTGCGCGGACTCGCCGGTCAGCAGGCCCTGCTCGGCGAGCATCACGATGCCGTGCAGTCCGGCCCAGATCTTCAGCGCCTGCCGCTCGCGCAATAGCCCGACCGCCGGCGCCTCGAACGACTCGATCAGCAGTGCCAGCGTTTCCATCGCCGCGGTGTGCAGCTCGCTGCCCTTCGGCGCGCAGGCCATGGTGCGCGACGCGAACATCAACCGGTAGATGCCGTGGCGCTCGAGCCCGAAGGCGAGCGCGGCCTGGGCAAAGCGCGACAGCTTCGAGCCCTTGCTCGACTGCTCGATCGCCTCGCGCATGATCACGTTGAACTGCCGGAATGCTTCCGCGGTCACCGCCTCCAGCAGCGCCTCGCGGTCGGCGAAATGCCGGTACGGCGCCGGCTGCGAGACGCCGAGCTGCTTGGCCAGCGCCTTGATGCTGATCGCCTCGGGACCACCGAGCTCGACCTCGCGTAACGCGGCCTGGATCAGGGCTTCGCGGAGGTCGCCGTGGTGGTAGGTTTTGAACGGCTTACGAACGATTTGTCCCATTGCGGCAATGATCGCTGAATTTTCGCTTGACGCGCAAGCACGACGATAATGTAATATACTATAACTTGGTGATCCGGTTAAGAGGCCGGCGCCCAAGCAGGCTAGAACCTGCATAAACTGGAATGAGGAACCCGGCGCAACCCACAATGCGCCAGAGCCGAGGGAGGTGCTTGCATGTCCAAGCTCAGAATCCGCGTCGACCAGGACAAGTGCCAGGGTCACGCCCGCTGCAAATCACTCGCCCCCGAATTGTTCGAGCTCGACGAATACGGCAACGCCCATGAGGTCGGCGACGGGACCGTCCCGGCCGGGCTCGAGGACAAGGCCTGGCTCGCGCAGACCAATTGCCCGGAAATCGCGATCGAAGTCACCGAGGAATAGCTCCGGCCAAGGGATGGCTGCGCGCCGCCCGTTGAGCCGACCAGCGTTTGATCGAACGAGAAGGAAACGAGCTGATGTCCGATTCCCCGTCCGCAAGTTATCTGCCCGAACATCCCCCGGTCTCCGACTGGGTCCATGATTTCGACCATACCGATCCGGTCTGGACCGACGACCCGTTCCCGATCTGGGAGACGCTGCGCGCGGCTTCGCCCGTCGTGCATACCGAGCGCTTCCTCGGCTGCTACATGCCGACCACCTATCAGGCGGTGAAGGAGATCGCCTACGACACAGAGCACTTCTCCTCGCGCCGCGTCATCGTGCGCGACATCCGCCCCGAGATCACCGCCCGCGCGCCGCCGATCACCTCTGATCCGCCGGAGCACAAGCCCGCCAAGCAGGTGCTGCTGCCGCCGTTCACGCCGGACGCGATGAAGCGGCTGGAGCCGCGGGTGCGCGCGATCTGCAACGAGCTGATCGACGAATTCATCGACGATGGCCATTGCGACGCCGCCGCGCGCTACACCAAGCATATCCCGGTGCGCGCCATCGCCCACATGCTGGGGATTCCCGAGAAGGACGGCGATCTCTTCATCAAATGGATCCACCAGATCCTCGAGCTCGGCATCAAGAACGAAGACGAGCTCATGAACGGCGTACGCGAGATGACCGGCTACTTCGTGGCCCATCTCGAGCAGCGCAAGCTTGAGCCGGGCGACGATCTGATCTCGCAGCTGCTGCGGGCCAAGGGCCCCGGCGGCCAGCCGCTCACCGACGAGCACGTGCTGGGCTCGCTGCGGCTGCTTCTGATCGCCGGCATCGACACCACCTGGAGCGCGATCGGCTCTTCGCTCTGGCACCTCGCCAAGACGCCGGCCGATCGCGAGCGCCTGATCGCGGAGCCGGCACTGATCCCGACCGCGATCGAGGAATTCCTGCGCGCCTATTCGCCGGTGACGATGGCGCGCGAGGTGATGAAGGAGACCACGATCTCCGGCTGCCCGGTGAAGGCGGGCAACATGGTGCTGTTGTCCTTCCCCGCCGCCAATCGCGATCCCGCCATGTTTCCCGATGCGGACAAGGTGGTGATCGACCGCAAGGAGAACCGCCACGCCGCATTCGGCCTCGGCATCCACCGCTGCGTCGGTTCCAACCTCGCGCGCATGGAGATGCAGGTCGCGATCGAGGAATGGCTGAAGCGAATCCCGGATTTCCAGCTCGATCCGGCCGGCAAGGTCACCTGGTCGGAAGGCACGGTGCGCGGTCCGCGTCAACTCCCTGTCCTGTTCGGCAACAACGCCTGAGGAACCGGACAGCGGTTACATCACGTCACCCAATGAGGTAGCTTGCCCCGGAATCGAACCGACGAGTCCGGGAGCAATGCCATGTCCGAACAAACCGCTCAGCCCGCGAGCGATCATCTCGACATCCACGACGTCGAGCGGCGGGTGAAAGCGATTTTCATCGGCTCGGTCGGCAATCTCGTCGAGTGGTACGATTTCTACGCCTACACGGCGTTTGCCCTGTATTTCGCGCCGGCGTTCTTCCCGCACAGCGATCCGGTGGTGCAGCAGCTCAATGCCGCCGTGCTGTTTGCCGCGACCTTCCTGATGCGCCCGCTCGGCGGCTGGCTGTTCGGCTTCATCGCCGACCGCTATGGCCGGCGGCTGTCGTTGACGCTCTCGGTGGTCTGCATGTGCTTCGGCTCGCTGATCATCGCGGTGACGCCGACCTATGCCTCGATCGGCATCGCGGCCCCGGCGATCCTGGCGCTGGCCCGCGTGATCGAGGGCCTGAGCCTCGGCGGCGAATATGGCGCCAGCGCCACCTATCTCAGCGAGGTCGCCGATCCCAAGCACCGCGGCTTCTACTCCAGCTTTCAGTACGTCACGCTGATCGGCGGCCAGCTCACCGCGATCATCGTGCTGCTGTTGCTGCAAAAGGTGTTCCTTACGCCGGACGAGCTGAAGGCCTGGGGCTGGCGGATTCCGTTCGTGATCGGCGCCATGCTCGCGATCGTCGCAGCGGTGATGCGGCGCGGCCTGCATGAGACCGAGGCGTTTGAGGAAGCCAAGAAGATTTCCAAGCCGACCGGCTCGATCGTCGGCCTGTTGAACTATCCGCGCGAATTGCTGCTGGTGGTCGGCCTCACCGCCGGCGGCACCGCGGCGTTCTATACCTTCACCACCTACATGCAGACCTTCGTGAAACTGTCGGTCGGCCTCACCGAGGACCAGACCACGTTCGTGATCTTCGGCTCGCTGATCTTCGCGACCATCCTGCAACCAATCTACGGCGGGCTCTCCGATAAGATCGGCCGCAAGCCGCTGCTGATCTTCTTCGGCATCGCCGGCACGCTCGGCACGATCCCCATCCTGACCGCGCTGAAGGACACCAAGTCGCCTTTCATGGCCTTTCTTTTGATCTGCGGCGCCTGGATCTTCGTCGCCGGCTACACCTCGATCAACGCGATCGTGAAAGCCGAGCTGTTTCCGACCAATGTCCGCGCGCTCGGCGTCGGCCTGCCCTACGCCATCACGGTGTCGATCTTCGGCGGCACCGCGCCGGCGGTCGCGCTCTACTTCAAGAGCATCGGGCATGAGGATTGGTTCTACTACTATCTCAGCGGCATGATTTTCCTGTCGCTGCTGATCTACTCCACGATGCGCGATACCAAGCGCGACTCCGCGATGCATCGCCACGAGTGACGGCGCAAACGCCCATGACCGACGATAACGAACCGCCCGACAGCAAACTGACGTGCAGCAAACAGCGCTGGGCGCGCGAAGGCAAATTCCTCACCGGCAGGATCACCCGCCCGGAGGAGCAGCGCCTGCCGCCGGGCCAACATCTGACGGCGGACTGGCCGGTGCTCGATCTCGGGTTGATGCCGAACATCTCGCAGGAACGCTGGCGGCTCGACGTCTACGGCGCGGTCGAGCAGACCATCTACTGGACTTGGCAGCAGTTCATGGCGCAGCCGCAAACGCAATTCGTCTCCGACATCCACTGCGTCACGACCTGGTCGCGCTACGACAATCAGTGGGAGGGGCTCGCCACAAGCGACCTGCTCGCCGCCTGCCAGCCACGCGAGGACGCGCGCTTCGTGGCACTGCATTCGTATGACGGCTATACGACGAACCTGCCGCTCGAGGACTTTGCCGCCGAGGACGCGCTGCTCGCCCATAGCTGGTCGGGCAAGCCGCTGGAGCAGGAGCATGGTGGCCCGGTGCGGCTCGTGGTGCCGCATCTCTATTTCTGGAAGAGCGCGAAGTGGCTGCAGCGCATCGAATTCCTCACCGAGGATGCGCCCGGCTTCTGGGAGGTCCGCGGCTATCACAATCGCGGTGATCCCTGGGCCGAACAGCGCTATTCTGGCGACTGACAAACCAACAGAATGATGGAGCCTTCCTGTGCCGCACGAACGCTTTCAATTCACCGGTGTTGGCGGCCATCAGCTTGCTGCCGCACTTGACACGCCCGAGGGGCCGATCAAGGCCTATGCGCTGTTCGCGCACTGCTTCACTTGCGGCAAGGACGTGCTGGCCGCAAAGCGCATCGCGGTCGCGCTCGCGGCCAAGGGCATCGCCACGCTGCGCTTTGACTTCACCGGCCTCGGCTCCAGCGAGGGCGAGTTCGCCAACTCGACCTTCTCGTCGAACGTCGCCGATCTCGTTCGCGCCGCCGACCATCTGCGCGAGACGCACAAGGCACCCGCGATCCTGATCGGCCACAGCCTGGGCGGCGCCGCGATCCTCGCCGCCGCGGGGCAGATCCCCGAGGCCAAGGCGGTCGCGACCATCGCCGCGCCGTCCGATCCCGTCCATGTCACGCATTTCTTCAGGGACCGGATCGAGGACATCCGCACCCAGGGCGAAGGCGAAGTCTCGCTCGCCGGCCGCCCCTTCCGCATCAAGCGGGAATTCCTCGACGACGTCGCCGAGCAGAACTTGATGGCGCAGGTGAAGCAGTTGCACAAGGCGCTGCTGATCATGCATTCGCCGACCGACGACACCGTCGGCATCGACAACGCCACGCATATCTTCAGCGCCGCCAGGCACCCCAAGAGCTTCGTCTCGCTGGCCGGCGCCGATCATCTGTTGAGCGGCAAGCAGGATGCCGCCTACGTCGCCGACGTGATCGGCGCCTGGGCCGAACGCTATATCGATATCGCGCCGCAGCCGGCGGCAGATACCGGCACTGCGCCACGCAACGTCGTCGTGCAGGAGACCCGCGCCGGCAAGTTTCAGCAGATCGTCACGGCAGGTCCGCATCGCATGCTGGCCGACGAACCGATCGCCGTCGGCGGCCAGGATTCCGGCCCCGGGCCGTACGACTTCGTACTGGCCGGGTTAGGTGCCTGCACCTCGATGACGATGCGGATGTATGCCGACCGCAAGTCGCTGCCGCTCGATCGCGTCACCGTGACGCTGACGCACAGCAAGATCTACGCCAAGGATTGCGAGGAGTGCGAGACCCGCGAGGGCATGCTCGACCAGATCGACCGCGTCATCAGGATCGAGGGCGAACTCGATGCCGACCAGCGCAAGCGGCTGATGGAGATCGCCGACAAGTGCCCGGTGCACAAGACGCTGACGTCGGAGGTGCGGATCGTCACCAAGGCCGCGGAATAAGCCGCAACGCAGCGAGACGGTCCGAGCCGTAACAGCATGTCAGCGGCATCGGCCCTCGCGCCCGCGGGCCGTCGCAGGGGCGCGCTGAAAAATATCGAAAACAACCCCATGCAAAGGTGCCGGCGGCCGCCGGCGTTCGACAAGGCAACTTGACACGTCGGGCAACTCAGGGATATTATTCTACTATTCCGAAATCATGCGAACGCTCCTCTACCCGCGCGCCGCGCGCTTGCCGGTCAGGCTATTCGCCATGGTCCGCACCGCGGCGCCGATCTCGTTCTCGCGCCAGGCGGCGAAGCCCAGCAACAGGCCGTGATCGCGCGGCCGTTCCAGCGCGAGGCTCGACAGTGCGCGCACCTCGACGCCGGCGGCGACCAGGCGCGTCGCGGCATCCCGGTCCGCACGGCCATCCTTGAAACGGGCAATCAGCTGCATGCCGCCCGGCGGCACCTCGGCCGTGAGTACCGCATCGAGATGCCGCGTCAGCGCTGTCGCAAGATGGTCCCGGCGTGATCGGTAGATGCGCCGCATCCGCCTGACATGGGCCAGGAAATGCCCGTCGGCCATGAAGCCGGCCAGCGCCTCCTGGACATGCACGGAGGCGATCAGCCCGAGATGGCGCTGCGCGATCTCCATCGTCCGTGCCAGCTGTGGCGGCACCACCAGATAGCCGATGCGGATATCGGCTGTCATCGCCTTGGCGAAGGTGCCGAGATAGAGCACGCGTCCCTCGCGATCGAGCCCCTGCAGCGCCGGCATCGGGCGGCTGTCATAGTGAAACTCGCCGTCGTAATCGTCCTCGACGATCCAGGTCTTGCCGGGCTCGGCTGAGGCCAACAGCTCGGTGCGGCGCGCGACCGGCATCACCCGCCCTGTCGGGTGCTGATGTGACGGCGTGGTGAAGATCAGCTTCGGCGCGCCCGCCGAGCGCGTCCGCATCATGCCCCATTGATCGAGCCTGACACCGACGACGTTTGCACCGGCCGCACGAAACGCCGCCGCGGCGCCGGGGTAGCCGGGATCCTCGGTCCACACCGCATCGCCGGCGGCGATGGTGGTCGCGGCGATCAGCGTCAGCGCCGCCTGCGCCGTCGGCAGCACCAGGATCTGATCGGCCTCGGCGCGCACGCCGCGGCTGACTTCAAGGTAATCGCATAGGGCTTCGCGCAGGCTCGGCCGGTTGACCACGGTCTGCTCGTTGAAGCGGCGGCGCAATGCGCTGCGGCGCAGGCAGCGCGCCCAGATCTCGTGCGGAAACTCGCACGCATCCGCAAGCCCGGGCCGCAGCGGCCGGAAATCGGCCTGGTAGGACAGCGGCCAATCCGTATCGGAGAGCTGCAAGGCCCAGGGCGACAGCAGCGGCTTGCGGGCGGCATCACGGCGTGGCGCAGGCAGAGCCTTGTCGAAGCGCGCCTCGATATCGTCGGTCACAACCGGCCGCCGCCGCGCCGCGACCCGCAGATACCCTTCGGCGGCGAGCTGCTCATAGGCATGCGTTACGGTGTTGCGCGCCACCTCGAGCTCGGCCGCAAGGCTGCGGCTCGACGGCAGCATGGCGCCGCTCCGGATCCGGCCGCTCGCCATCAGCACGCGCAGCTGCTGGGTCAACTGCGCGGCCAGCCCGGCGTCGTCCGATCGCTTCAGCGCGAGCAATTCGGCGAGGATCAATCTGGCTCCATTGTTCTCCAATATCTGGCTCTTTTGAGAGAGCCAGTACGATCCTATTCACAAGCGGTATCGCCTGCAAGGATTCTGCCGTGAACCAGTCACTCTCCCCCGCCAGGGCCGCCGCCCTGTTCATCGTCGTGGTGCTGGCCTGGGGCATCAACTGGTCGGTCACGAAATCGCTGGTCGAGGCGGTGCCCCCGCTGTGGACCGCCTCGATCCGCAGCTGGGTCGCCCTGATCGCCCTGCTGGTGATCCTGCGCGCCAGCGGCAATTTGATCATTCCGCGGATCGCCGATGTCCCGGTCGTGCTCAGCGTGGCGCTGCTGCACATGACGTTCTTCTCGACGCTGGTCGCCGCCGGCCTGCGTTATCTCCCGGCCAGCAAGGGCGTCGTGCTCGGCTACACCACGCCGCTCTGGGTCGCCCTTGCCGCGGCCGCCGCGCGCACCGAACGGCTCGGGATGCTCAAGCTTGTCGGCGTCGCGCTCGGACTCGCCGGGCTCTGCGTCATCCTCAACCCTGCGTCGCTGGACTGGAGCAATCTGCATGTCCTCGCCGGCGCCGGCATGATCATCATCGCCGCGATCTGCTGGGCCGCGAACATCATCTATATCCGCTCGCACCGCTGGATCGCGACGCCGCTGCAGCTCCTGCTGTGGCAGGTGCTGGTCGCGACTTTGGTGCTGACGACGTCGGCGCTGGTCACCGAAGGCGTGCCCGAGGTAAATTGGTCGCCACACCTCCTGCTGCTGTTTCTCTATTCCGGCTTCATCGGCACCGCGCTGGCCTATTGGGCGATGTCTGTTGTCAACAAGAGCCTGCCGGCGCTGACGACCTCGCTCGGAACCACGGCGACGCCGATCGTCGGCATCGTGACCGCGGCACTCTTGCTCGGCGAACCGATCGATCTCTCGCTGGCGATCGCCGCGGCGCTGATCGTCGGCGGGATCGCGCTGAGCTCGCTCGCGGACGCACCGTCGCGCAATTCAGTCAGGCCGTCGCAAGCGGCCTGACCCGCAGCGCGCCGCGTAGGCCGGCGCCGGTGCCGAGCATGATGCCGGCGATCGCGACGAGGGACGACAGTGACAGCGTCGACAGTCCCGTCAGCCCCTGCCCGACCGAGCAGCCGAACGCCATCACGCCGCCGGCGCCCATCAGCGCGGCGCCGCTCGCCGAGCGCAGCATATGCTGCGGCGACCGGTAGCCCTCGAGCTGGAAGCGCCCGGTGACGATGGCCGTGATCAGGCTGCCGGCGAACACGCCGAACACGGTGACGATGCCGAAATTCAGCGTCGAGCCGGTCGACAGCATCACATATTGCAGGGCGTCGGCGATCGGCGCGATAAAGGTCAGCGACGTCAACGGCACCGGATTGAAATCGTCGGCGCCGAGATAGCCGGTCGCGTACCAGCCCCCCGCCACCAACAGGCCCACGATCAGGCCGGCCGCGATCTGCCCGAATGATTTTCGGAACGGCGCATGGGCGAAGGCGAAGATGATCAGGACAGCTGACAGCACCGAGGCGGCGAGCATTCGTGCCTGCACCGCGCCGAGACCGGCGTTCACCAGCAGTGACGGCACCGAATTGGCGGCGACTGTTGCCTGCGAGGCCTGCACCATTGCGATGCGCGCCGGCGCAATCAGGCCCTTCAGCGTTATCTCGGCGAAAATGCCGAGCACGATCACGACCACGAAGGAGCGCAGATTGCCGCGTCCGAGCAGCACCAGCGCCCGCGAGCCGCAGCCGTTCGAGAGCACCATGCCGTAACCGAACAGCAGCCCGCCGAGGAACATCACCGGCGCCGAGAAGGACGGCTGCAGATAGATCGACTTGCCGAGATCGACAACGCCTGCCGCCGCCAAAAGCTGCGAGGCCGCGATCGCGACGCCCATCGCAAGCGCATAGGTGCGCGCCAAGCGGCCGTCGCCCTCCGCCCACCAGCCGCGCAGGCCGCTCATCATGCAGAAGCCGCTGAGCAGCCCGACCGAGCCATAGATCAGGCCGATGATCAGGGCGGCGAGGATAACGATCGTGCCTGGGTCCATGCGGGTTCTCTCGGCTATCCCGTCATCACGGTCGCAAAATCACGCGATCGCGCGACGAGCCTGCCACGGCAACAAACGCCGCCTTGGCCTGTTCCAGCGGATAGATCGCGCTCGGCTTGATCGGGAATGGCTTCAGATGTCCGCCGGCAAAGCCCGGCGCGAGCTCGCGCAACACCTCGCCGGACGCAACCGACGACAGCGCAAGCGTGTCGATGCCGACATAGGTGTGCTGGCCGCGGTAGAATTCGAGGATGTTGAACTGCACGATGCGGTCGACCGCCGCGATCAGGATCTGGCGGCCGCGCAGCGCCAGCGACTTGTGCGCGGCCTGGAAATAGGGATCGCCGACCGTGTTGTAGACGATGTCGGCGCCCTTGCCGCCGGTCAGCTGGCGCACGCGAGCGGCGACATCGGTGGTGGAGGCGTCGATCACCTCGACCGGCGAATTGCTGTGCCCTTCATAAGGCTCGCTCTTGCGCACCACGCCGATCACGCGCGCGCCGCGCCAGCTCGCGATCTGCACCGCGGCTTGCCCGACCTTGCCGTTGACGCCCATCACCAGCACGCTCTCCCCCGCCTTCGGCAGGCCGGCGCGGCGCAGGCCCTCCATCGCGGTAACGAAGGGCACGCCGATCCCGGCGGCTTCGTCCCAGGAAATGCCGGCGGGCTTTTCCACCACGGCATCGCGCTCGACCGCTAGATGCGTGGCATGGGTGCCGTCGCGGCGGATGCCGAGGTCACCGGACGAGCCGAACACCTCGCGCCCGATAAATTCAGCGGGACCATCGATCACGACGCCGGCGTAGTCGCGACCACTGGTGCGCGGGAAGACGGCATAGGGCATCAGCCCGGTCGCGGCTTTCACGTCGGACGGATTGACCGCCGCCGCCTTCACCTCGATCAAGACGTCGTTGTCGCCGCGCGAAAGTGCATGGGTCTCGACCACCGGCGCCACCGCCGCCGCGTTCTCCGCCTTCGTCAGCAGGCGCACGCAGCGCGCGTCGACAGGAAGACGATTTGCTTGCGGGGCCGGCGGCATCAGCGTTCCAGTCTCGGTCATGGAGCGCGCCGCAAGGCACGCGGATGGTGGCGGCCGGATGGCCTCGGGCCATGACTAATCGACTGACCGATCAATTCAAGGGGCTTGTTTGCGGTCGGCGGTGTCAGAGCTTCGGCGGCGGGGCCGTGCCCAGGATCGCCTCAATCGACAGGCCGAGCCCAAGCAGCCTGGTATCGCTACCGACCGGACCGTCGAGTTCGACCCCAACCGGCAGGCCATCGGGCGTCATGCCGGCATAGAGCGACAGCCCCGGAAGGCCGGCATTGCTGCCGGGATCGGTGTTGCGGATCATGGTGCCGAAGGTCGGCACCGGCGCGCTGCCATTGACCGACATTTCTCCGGACCCGCTCTTTTCGTCGATGACCGGTGCAGGCGCGATCGTGGTCGGAAACAGGATGGCGTCCAACCTGTTGTCCGCGATGTACGCGGCATAGATCGCCTGCAGCGCCGGCCGCTGCACCTTGATCGCATCATCATAGGCGGCACCGAAGGCGTCCGCCGTGATGGCGCCGAAAGCGCCGACGACGTCGGGACTGGCGACGCCGGCCGCGATGTCGGACAGCGTGATCCCCTCGATCCCGGAGGCGGCAAGCCAGGCCGGAATATCGGCGATCGGCTCATGCAGCGCGACCACGAAGGACACCTTGCCGTTCTGCTCGAACAGATCGGGCATATCGACATCGACCAGCACCGCGCCGGCGGCCGTGAGCCGGGCGCAGGCTGCGCGAGCGACGGCCTCGACATCGCGATCGAGGCCGTTCCAGAAACAGCCGGGAGTGCCGAGGCGCACGCCGCGTAGCGGGATGCTCGCTGCGAGCGGCGTGCCTGATATCACGGCATCGAGCAGCGCGACATCGGCGACCGTGCGTCCCATCGGACCGACGGTGTCGCGGGTATGGCTGATCGGAACCACCTGGTTGTCGTCGTGATAACGCCGCTCGGCGCCGCTATTGCCGACCGAAGGCCGAAGGCCGACGGTCCCGGTCAGCGCCGCGGGCACGCGGGTCGAGCCGCCGGTGTCCGATCCGAGGCCGCAGGTGGCGATGCGCGCGGCGATCGCGGCCGACGTTCCGCCGGACGACCCGCCCGGGATCCGGCCCGTGTCGTACGGATTCCGCACCGGCCCCGCGAACGGCGCGAGATTGGTGCTGGTGATGCCGAAGGCGAGCTCGTGCAAATTGGTCTTGCCGATCACGACAGCACCTGCGTCGAGCAGCTTTTGCAGCGACGGCGCGTTTCGCGCAGGCCGCGCGTGTTGCAGCGCCGGCGTGCCGCCCGATGTCGGCAGATCTGATGTGTTGATGTTGTCCTTCACGACGATGGGGAGACCGGCCAGCGCGCCGGTCCGCGTCCCGGCATCGACCTCGCGCGCCGCAGCAAGCGCGCCGTCACGGTTCAGCACGATGAAAGTGTTGAGGTGCTTGAGCCGCTCCGCACGATCGAGTGCGGCCTCGACGACGCTGACCGCCGTTACCTTGCCGGCGCGGATATCAGCCAAGATCTCCGCAGCGGTCGTTTCATTGGTGTCGGCCATACCCTGCGCCCTGTTGGATTGCAGGGATTAGGCTATTCTTTCGGCCGCTTGTCGTAAACACGTTTCGCCTTGCCGAGTGAACGCTCCAGCGTCTCGGGCGCAACGACGCGGACGCGGGTGGAGATGCCGATCGTGTTCTTGATGAAGGCGGAGACCTTCTCGGCGTGAACAACCAGCCCTTCGCCATCCCAGCTCTCGGGCCGGGCTTCGGCGAGCACCGTCATCTCGTCCATGCGGCCTTCGCGGGTCAGCTCAATGACAAAGTGACCGCCGCACCAGTCGGTCGCCAGCAGCGCTTCCTCGATCTGGGTCGGGAACACGTTGACGCCGCGCAGGATAATCATGTCGTCGGAGCGGCCGGTCACCTTCTCCATTCGCCGCATGCCGGGCCGCGCCGTGCCGGGCAACAGCCGCGTCAGGTCACGGGTGCGGTAGCGGATGATCGGGAAGGCTTCCTTGGTGAGCGAGGTGAACACCAGCTCGCCCTTCTCGCCGTCGGGCAGTACCTCGCCGGTCAGCGGATCGATCACCTCGGGGTAGAAGTGGTCCTCCCAGATATGCAGACCGTCTTTGGTCTCCACGCATTCCTGCGCGACGCCGGGGCCGATTACCTCCGACAAGCCATAGATGTCGGTGGCGTCCATGTCGAAGGCCTGCTCGATCTCGACGCGCATCGCGTTGGTCCAGGGTTCGGCGCCGAAGATGCCGAACTTCAGCGACGATTTGCGCGGATCGAGGCCCTGCCGCTTGAATTCGTCGAGGATCGCCAGCATGTAGCTCGGCGTCACCGTGATGATGTCGGGCCGGAAGTCGTTGATGATCTGCACCTGCCGCTCGGTCATGCCGCCGGAGATCGGGATCACCGTGCAGCCCAGCCGCTCGGCGCCGTAATGCGCGCCGAGGCCGCCGGTGAACAGGCCATAGCCATAGGCGTTGTGCATCAGCATGCCGGTCCGGCCGCCGGCGGCGCGGATCGAGCGCGCCATCACGTCCGCCCAGGTGTCGATGTCGGCCCTGGTGTAGCCGACCACGATCGGCTTGCCGGTCGTGCCTGAGGAGGCATGGACCCGCACCAGCTGCTCGCGCGGCACCGCGAACATGTTGAAGGGATAATTGTCGCGCAGATCGGTCTTCACCGTGAACGGAAATTTGGCGAGATCGGGCAGCTGCTTGAAATCGGACGGATGCACGCCCGCGGCATCGAACGCCTTCCTGTAGTGCGCGACGTTGTCATAGGCATGCTTGAGCGACCAGGCCAGCCGCCTGGTCTGCAGCGCCATGATCTCGTCGCGCGAGGCGCGCTCGGCCGCATCGAGCTCGGCGTGATAACCACTGTCCTTGACCTTGAGCTTTGCCGTTGCCATCGACGTTTTCCCCTGAAGCCTTTATGCCTTGATGTCCGTGTCGGGCAGCCAGCTGCCCGGTATCACGCGCGAATGTCCGCGGAATTCGGCGATCACGCTGTCGCCGGCAGTGACGCTCACGTCGTAGATTCCCGAGCGGCCGCTGCGCGAGATCTCGCGCGCGGTCGCCACCAGGCGGTCGCCGAGCTTGCCGGGCCGGATGAACGTGACGTTGCCCTGCGCCGCCACCGCGCGATCGTTGCGGCTGTTGCAGGCAAAGGCGAAGGCAGAATCGGCCAGCGTGAAGATGTAGCCGCCATGGCAGATGCGCTGGCCGTTGACCATGTGCGGCTGCACCGTCATCGCCATCACCGCCTGCCCCGGCTTGATCTCGACAAGCTCCATGCCGAGGCCCTTGCTGGCGTCGTCCTCCTTCCACATCGCGTCGGCGCAGGCGCGGGCCAAATCTTCCGGCGTCAAGTCCTCGGGCGATAGCGTGGCCTTCACGTTCACATCGAACTCCCTGTGCGTGGGCCCGTTGCGGAGGGCCTCTTGGCGTTAATCAGTGTTGGGCGCGACGCGCGAGACGTCAACGCTACTTCCGTCATTCCGGGATGGTCCGAAGGACCAGACCTCAGGTGCGCAATTGCGCACCGGGGAATCTCGAGATTCCACAATGCGCAATTGCGCATTGGGGTTCGATGCTGCGCATCGCCCCGGAATGACGACAACTCTCAGACGTGGTCGTAGTCGACCACGACCTTCTCGGAGCACGGCTTGGCCTGGCAGGTGAGGATGAACCCCGCCTTCAGCTCCCACGGCTCCAGCGAATAGTTCAAGTCCATCGGCGCCTCGCCTTCGACCAGCTTGGCGCGGCAGGTCGAGCACATGCCGCCCTTGCAGGCGAACGGCAGGTCCATGCCGGCGCGCAGCGCGGCGTCGAGGATCGACTCGCCGTCGGCTACCGGGACCTCGCGGCGCTTGCCGTCGATGATCAGCCCGGCGATCGCCTTCGGCGGCGCGCCGGCGGGAACGACGACCTTCGGCCGCGGCTTGCCGCCGAATTCCGATACGAAGCGTTCGACATGGATGCGCTCGTCGGCGATGCCGATCTCGCGACAGGTCGCCTCGATGGTCTCGCTCATCGCGACCGGGCCGCAGACGAAGACGTGATCGACCGTCTCGGCCGGCACCAGCGAGCGCAGCAGCACCCGCACCTTCTCGCCGTCGAGCCGGCCGTGCAGGATCGGAATGTCCTGCTCCTCGCCAGAGATGACGTGGAACACCGAGAGCCGCTGCATGAAGCGGTCCTTCAGCTCCTCCAGCGCCTCGCGGAACATGACGCCTTCGGTCGAGCGGTTGCCGTAGAACAGGAAGAAGCGGCTGTCCGGCTCGCGCGCCAGCACGCCCTTGATGATCGAGAGGATCGGCGTGATACCGCTGCCGGCGGCAAAGCCGACATAGGTCCGCGCCTCGCCCGGCGCGTGGGCGACGCCGAAACGCCCGGTCGGCGTCATCACGTCGAGCTCGTCGCCGGTCTTCAGCTCGTCGGCGGCCCAGTTCGAGAACGCGCCGCCGTCGACCTTCTTCACCGCGATGCGCAATTCGCCGTCGTCGGGACCGGAGCAGATCGAATAGGAACGGCGAACCTCCTCGCCGTCCATCGTGGTGCGCAGCGTCAGATACTGGCCCGGAGTGAAACGGTAGTCGCCTTGCAGATCGTCGGGGATCGCAAAGGTCATCGAAATCGCGTCCGACGCCTCGCGGCGAAGGTCGCTGACGGACAAGCGGTGGAATCGTGGTGTCGACATGGTCAATGACACTTGAAGTAGTCGAAGGGTTCACGGCAGCTCCTGCAACGCCACAGCGCCTTGCAGGAGGTCGAGCCGAACTCGGAGAGCAGCTCGGTATCAACGGAGCCGCATTGCGGGCACGCGACCGCCAGCTCGCCGAACAGCGCGCGGCGCGAGGAGCCCGGCAGCGGCGGCGCGATACCATACTCCTTCAGCTTGCGGCGGCCGTCCTCGCTCATCCAGTCGGTGGTCCAGGCCGGCGACAGCACGGTGCGGACCTTCGGCTTATGAATGCCTTCACGCTCCAGCGCGAGCTCGATCTCGAGCGCGATCATGTTCATCGCGGGACAGCCGGAGTAGGTCGGCGTGATCGCGACCTCGACATGCCCGTCGTGGACCGCGACATCGCGCAATACGCCGAGATCGGCGATGGTCAGCACCGGGATCTCGGGATCGACCACCTGCGCGGCCGCGCTCCAGGCGCGCCGGCGCAGATCGGCATCGCTGAGCGCAACGGTCACCATGTCGCCCCCGGAAAGGTTCGCTGCATCGATTGCAGCTCGCTGAGGAGATGGCCGAGGTGCTCGCTGTGGCTGCCGCTGCGGCCGCCCTGCTGCATCCAGTCGCTCTTCGGCAACGACAGCGTCGCCTCGTTGACGATGCCGGTGACCGTCTTCAGCCAGCGCGGTTGCAGCGCCGCGGGATCGATCGCAATGCCGGCGTCAATCAGGCCGCGCTCGCTGTCGTCGACCGCGAACATCTCGCCGGTATAGGCCCAGAGGTCGTTGATCGCGCCCTGCGCGCGGCGGTGGCTCTCCTCGGTGCCGTCGCCGAGCCGGACGATCCATTCCGACGAATGCCTGACATGATAGGCGCTCTCCTTCTCCGACTTCGCCGCGATAGCCGCGAGCGTCGCATCGGACGAGGCCATCATCGCGCGCCAGTAGAGATCGGCGAATGCCGCGTAGAAGAACTGCCGCACCATGGTGCGCGCAAAGTCGCCGTTCGGTTGTTCGAGCAGCAGCAGATTGCGGTACTGCCTGACGTCGCGAAGGTAAGCGAACTTGTCTTCGTCGTTGCCCCGGCCTTCGGCCTTGGCCGCGTAGGTGTAGAGCTCACGGGCCTGGCCGAGCAGGTCGAGGCCCATATTGGCGAGCGCCATGTCCTCTTCCATGGCGGGCGCATGGCCGCACCACTCAGACAGCCGATGGCCGAGGATCAGCGCATCATCGGCGCGGCGCAGCGCGTAGAGCACCAGCGGGGTTTCGGAGACTTCGATGTTGGCGGTCGCCATGTTCTCATATCCTGCATCAACACACTCGAGCCTCATCCTGAGGAGCGCCGAAGGCGCGTCTCGAAGGATGGGCCGCTGTCACTGCACGGGCCTCATGGTTCGAGACGCGCTGCGCGCTCCTCACCATGAGGGGGAGCGAAATTCACATATGCCCGACTTCGTCGGGGACGTCGTAGAAGGTCGGGTGGCGGTAGATCTTGGATTCCGCCGGCTCGAACATCATGCCCTTCTCGGACGGATCGGACGCGGTGATCGCGTTCGAGGGCACCACCCAGATCGACAGCCCCTCGCCGCGGCGGGTGTAGATGTCGCGCGCGGCCTGCAGGGCGAGCGTCGAGTCGGCCGCATGCAGCGAGCCGACATGCTTGTGCGCGAGGCCATTGCGGCTGCGGATGAAGACTTCCCAGAGCGGAACGTTCGGCGTGGCCATGGCGGTGCTCCCTTATTCTGCGGCTTGCGCGAGCTGGCGGCTCCTGCGCTTCTCGGCATAGGCCATCGCGGCCTCGCGCACCCAGGCGCCCTCCTCATGCGCCTTGCGGCGCGCGGCGAGACGATCGCGGTTGCAGGGGCCGTTGCCTGATAGCACCTGCTTGAATTCGTCCCAGTCGATCGGGCTGTGCTCCCAATTGCCGTTTGCGTTCTGCTTCATGCCGGGATCGGGGATCGTCAGGCCCAGGAATTCGGCCTGCGGCACGGTGGCGTCGATGAATTTCTGGCGCAACTCGTCGTTTGAGAAGCGCTTGATCTTCCATTTGGTCGAGGTGTCGCTGTGCTGGCTGGCCTGGTCCGGCGGACCGAACATCATCAGCACCGGCCACCACCAGCGATCGAGCGCGTTCTGCGCCATCGCCTTCTGCTCCGCGGTGCCGCGGCACAGCGTCACCATGATCTCGAAGCCCTGGCGCTGGTGAAACGACTCTTCCTTGCAGACGCGGATCATCGCCCGCGCATAGGGGCCGTAGGAGCAACGGCACAGCGGGATCTGGTTCATGATCGCCGCGCCGTCGACCAGCCAGCCGATGGTGCCGATGTCGGCCCAGGTCAGCGTCGGATAGTTGAAGATCGAGGAATACTTCGCCTTGCCCGAGAGCATCGCGTCGACCAGCTCTTCGCGCGAGGTGCCGAGCGTCTCGGCGGCGGCGTAGAGATAGAGGCCGTGGCCGCATTCGTCCTGCACCTTGGCGAGCAGCGCAGCCTTGCGACGCAGCGACGGCGCGCGGGTGATCCAGTTGCCCTCGGGGAGCATGCCCACGATTTCGGAATGCGCGTGCTGGGAAATCTGCCGCGTCAGCGTCTTGCGATAGGCGGCGGGCATCCAGTCGTTCGGCTCGATGCGCTCGTCGGCATCGATGCGGGCCTGGAACTGACTGGCACGGGCCACATCCTCGACGCCGCGATCGTCGCCGTCGGATGAGTTGAGCGCCTGCGTGTACATGGCCGACCTCCCGGTGTGTTGTTGGAAGGGAATATATAACAATAATTTTCAAATGCAAGAAGTTTTTGTAATATGTTCAGACGCCCTCGAAACGGCGCGCCACTGCCCCGTTGGGCTTCGGCAGCGGCCCGTCCTCGTTGGTTGCATGGTCGTCAAGCCATTGTTCCGACGGCGAAAGCAGTCCGCGATAGATCTCGCCGCAGAGTTTCCGCGCCGCCCTGCCCGGCCAATCCTTGGGCAGCAGCTGATACGGCAGCAGCGGATCGCGCAGCACGACGCGGCGGTAATGGTGGATCAAGAGAATGCGCGCGGTGAAGGCGTCGGCGTCGCTCAGTGTCTCGCCGCGGATGATCGAGCCGTGCAGCGGCTCGAACGTCTTCATGAACTTCAGATAGGCGTCCGCGGTGCGGTCGAGCGGCCAGCTCTCGCTGAGCAGCCGGCGTCCGCTGTCGTCTTCCGCGGAGACTTCGAGACGGATCGCGCGCGACGCTTCATCGGGGATCGGCACGCCCGACGGCGCCACCCACACGCCGGGCAGCGGGCTGCCGAAGCCGGCATTCTTCAACGCCTCGCGCGCGGCATCGCGGTCCTCGGCATTGCCGATCAGCAGCAGCTCGAAGCGGCCGGTCCAGTCCGACGGCGGCGGATCGTAGATGTGCCGCGTCGCGGTGTCGAAGGTCTGCCGGCCCTTGGCGTTCAGCCGATAAAAACTGTTGCGGCCGACCTTGTTGCGCTCGAGCCAGCCGTCGGCGGCGAGCCGCGACATCGCAGTGCGCACCACATTGCCGTCGATGTCGAGCGACTTGAAGAATTCGAGCAGCGTGCCGAGCCACACCGAGCCGCCGCGCGGCACGATGGAATCGCCGAACACGGTGATGATGATCGAGCCGGTGCGTGACGGCTCGCGCTTCAGCTGGTCGACGATGCGGGCAAGCGGCTGTGGCATGCCCAACGCATAGCGCGTTTTGTCGATTCACGACAATGTAGCCGCTCTAGCTTCTCCCTCGCCCCGCTGTTGCGGGGAGAGGGTTGGGGTGAGGAGCCGCTTCCGCAAATGCGGTGACAGACGATACGTGGAGAGTCCCCTCACCCGGATTGCTTCGCAATCCGACCTCTCCCCGCAAGCGGGGCGAGGTGAAGAGAGACCTTCGCAAGACCTAGCGATTGGGATCCGGATAGACGATGCTGCGCCAGCCGCTGCGATCGAACGGCGCCCACTCGCCTTCCTTTTGCGCGAGGCGATCGGCGACCGCGTAGACCACGGCCGGGTGATGACCCATGCCGCAATGGCTGCTCTCGACCTCGATGCTGTCGGTCATCGACGAGGCCTGCTCGCGACAGCCCTGCCAGGCGCAGACGCCGTCGGTGCGGCTGAAGATCGCGGTGGTCGGCACCGGCGGCGCACTGGCGAGCGAGCCGCCGAAACGGGAATCCTCCTCATCGGCGCGGCGCCCGCTGGCCATCTCATAGACGCGCCAGGCGTTGGTCGACTTCGGGCCGGCGGCAAACGGGCTGCCGAGCGTGATCACCTGGCGCACGCGCTCCGGCATCATCTTGGCGAGCTGGCGCGCATAGAGGCCGCCGAGGCTCCAGCCAACCACCGAGACCTTGCGGCCGGTCGTCTCATTCATCTCCTGCAGCAGGTCGACCATCCCGTCCTGCACGCCGGCGCGGAGCCCGAGATTGCGGCCCTGGCGCCAGCCGCTGACGGCGTAGCCCTTGCTCCTGAGAAAGTCGCGCAGCGGCCGGGTCGACATGTCGGAGGCGATCAGTCCGGGCAGCACCAGCACCGGATGCCCATCGCCGCGCGGCGCGAGGCTGAGCAGCGGCAATGCACCAAGAAAGGCGCCGAGCTCATGAATGGCGCGGCCTTCCAGAAACATCAGCGTCCTGGACGGCGGGCGTAGCGTCTGCGCAGCAACGGACATTTCAGCTCCTCTTCCGGCAGGACCGCCGGCAATGGGACCAACGGGAATGGGTCAACGGAATTGACGCAAACCCGGCGGAATCGTTCCGCAACGCAACAATCTGTCCTGAAAAGCTAGGGAACCGGACACTTTCGTGCAAGCGGTCCAGGTCACACTTGCCACAACTAAAGTGACGTTCGTGCCCAATCGGTCACAGCAGCCGCAGCGTGTACTCCAGGGTGTAAAGCGCGAGGCCGGCGAGCCCACCGATCAGCGCGCCGTTGAAGCGGATGTATTGCAGGTCCTTGCCGACATTGACCTCGATCAGGGAGATCAGCTGCTCCATGTCCCAGCTCTTCATCTGGTCGGCGATGAAGCTCGAGACGCCGCTCTTCTGCTCGGCGACGACGGTGCGCAGGATCGCCACCAGGCCCTGATTGATCTCGCCGCGCAGGTCGGCGTCGCCGTCGAGCGCGTCGCCGGCCTCGACCAGCATTCGCGCCAGCTGATGCTGCAGCACCTGCGACTCGCCCGAGGCGCTGCGCTCGATGAAGTCCTTGACGTTGGCCCAGATGGTGCGCCCGAGATTGGCAAGCTCGGGCCGCGCCATCAAATCGCGCTTGAGGCCATCGATGCGATCGGCGAACGCCTTGTCGCTGCCGAGCCGGTCAACAAAGGACAGCAGCATGCGGTCGAACTCGCCGCGGAACGGATGCTGCGGGTCGTTGCGCACTTCCTCGAAGAATTTCGTGGCGGAGGCGATGATCCGGTTCACCACGAACTTGTCGGCACGATAGAGCCTGAGCAGCGTCGGCATCTCGGCGCGGACCTTGTCGCGGATCACGGCCATGGTCTCCTGCTGCGTCAGCGTCTGGTGCAGCACGCGCAGGATGTCGTCGAGCAGGCCGCCATGCTTGCCCTCCTGCACGAAGCCGCGCAGCGCGCCGGCCGCGAGCGGCGCGAGGTCGATCGAGAGCACCTGCGTCGTGACGCGGCGGCTGATGAACTGCATCAACCCCGAGCTCTCGGTCGCCGCGAATGCCTCGGGCAGCATCCGCAGCACGAAGCGGGCGAGATCTTCGGAACGCTTGCGGTCGCGCAGCCAGTCGGCGATGAACGAACCGAAATCGATCTCGCGCAGCTTGGCCTCGACCGGCCCGGATTCCAGGAAATTGTTCTCGATGAACTCGCCAAGCTTCTCGGCGATGCGCGCCTGATTGCTCTGGATGATCGCGGTATGCGGGATCGGCAGGCCGAGCGGCCGCTTGAACAAGGCGACGACGGCATACCAGTCGGCGAGGCCGCCGATGGTTGCGGCCTCGGCAAACGCGGCGATGAAACCGAACACCGGATGCACCGGCAGCAGCGCCTTCGCTGCGATGAAGATGATGAAGGTTGCCGCCAGCACGCCGGTCGCCAGCCACTTGACGCGCCGCAGCTCGGCCGCGCGTTCGACGTCGACTGGCGTTGCAATGAGGGCGGCGGGAAGGGTCATGGGGTTTCGCAGGGGTGACGAACGAAGCATAGCATGGCCCCACCGCCGTCATTCCGGGGCGTGCGAAGCATGAACCCGGAATCTCGAGATTCCGGATCGCCGCTTCGCGTCGTCCGGAATGACGATGGATACTTGAGTTATGAAGGACACCGCCAAAAAAGAAGGCCCGCAAAATGGCGGGCCTTCGAAAAGGGCAGTTGGTCAGCGCGGCCGCGATCAGGCGGTCTTGCCGTAGACCTTGGCGAAGTTGTCCTGCGCGGTCTTCGCACCGTCGGTGACGAGCTTGCCGAGATACTCGGTGGTGGCCTTCGCCCGCGAGACGAACAGTTCGCCACGCGCACGGGCCAGCTCCGACTGGATCTGGGCGGCTTCGCTCAGCGACTTGGCGGACGCGAGCTTGTCGATACCGGCGAAGAACGCCTCGGCGTCCTGGTAGATCGCCTGCTGGATGTTGCGGCTGATCTTGGCGGCTTCGGTCACCGAACCGGCAACAGCGGACTCGATCACGTTGGTCACCTTCTCCGAGCCGGCATAGGCATCGGCAGCGCGGGTCTTGGCGGCCTCGGCCTGCTTCTTCACGAACTCACGGGCGGCTTCCGGAACTTCCAGGTTCTGAAGCTTGGTGAACGCCTCGGTGACGGGCGCGAAGGCTTCCTTGACGCTGTTCAGCACGGAATTGGTTTCGGTGGTCATTGGGGGTCTCTCCATCCTCAGGTTTGAGCTATGGGCTCACCCCGTCCGGTTTGGCCCGGGGCAACGGTGTTATGACACATCCCATGATGCATCGCAACATAGATGTTGCAGCGCGATATCACGAACCTGTGAACAGCACGAAGATCCGGCAGATTGCCTAGAGAACCAGCAGAAAACGGTTTCTAATTACCACTGACCGCGTCGGACACCCCGTACGCCTCCATTTGGGCCCGGACCTGCGCCACGTTGTGCCCCAGCACGACGATGTCGTGGGTCTTGCCCTCGACGTCGCGGACATGGTCGCGCAGCAGGGCCTCCGCCTTGAAGCCGAGGCTTTCGAACAGCGCGATCGCCGCCTGCTGGTCGACGGTCATCTGCACCGAGAACTTCTCCAGCCCGGCACCGAGCGCGATGGCGAAGGTCTCCTGCGACAATGCCCGGCCGACGCCCTGTCCGCGCACGTCGAGCGACACCACCATCCGGATCTCGCCGACATGCGGCGACCAGGAATGCGGATCGCGCACCAGGGTGCCGCAGCCGACCACCTTGCCGTCCTTGATCGCGAGCAGGCTCGTGATGTCGCCGCGCTCGATCTCGTTGATCCAGGCCGACAGCACCTTCGGCTGGCTGATGTTGCGCGGCAAGAACAAGAGATCATGCGTCGGCAGCTTTTGCGCGAAGGCCAGCACCGCGGCCTCGTGGTCCCGAATCATCAGGCGAAACTCGATGTCGCCCGCTTCGGTCTTGACGCGGCGCGGATAGGAACGTTGTTCGGTCATGTCGATCTCTCTCAAGTCGACCCTTCTTAGGTCGATCTTTTGCCCAGCCAGGAGTCCAGTTTCGGCCACAGCCGCTTGATTGCGTTGGCGCCGGCGACCAGCGAGACGTGACCGCCTTTCAGCATCACCTCCTCCTTGTCCTCGGAGCCGATCTTGGTGATGAGATGTTTTGCCGCATCATACGGCACGATGTGGTCGTGCTCGGCGACCGCGTGCAGGATCGGCACCTTGATGTCGGCAAGCTTCGCCTCGCGGCCGCCGACCGTCATGGTGTCGTTGTAGAGCTTGTTGTCCCACATCAGGTCCTTGGTGATGGCGCGGAAATATTCGCCCGCGAGCGGCAGCGTGTCGGTCGCCCAGCGATCGAACATCCGGTACGACTTGACGAACTCGTCGTTCCAGATGTTGTCCCAGAGTTGGATCTGGCCGACGACACGCGCGGCCGGCCGCAACATGTCGAACGATTGCAGGATCAGTTCGGGCGGCATGTTGCCGGTGCTGTCGATCAGCCGGTCGACGTCGAAATAGCGGCGGTCGGCGAAATTCGAGAACAGCTTCATCTCACGGAAATCGATCGGCGTGGTGAAGCAGATCAGGTTCTTCATCGGCCCGTCGTTGAAGATCGAGCCGTAGAGCAGCGACAGCACGCCGCCGAAGCAATAGCCGATCACCGAGACGTCCTTTTCGCCGGAATCCTGCTGCACGCGGCGGACCGATTCCGGAATGAAGTCGAGGACGTAATCCTCCATGCGCAGCGATTTTTCCTCCGGCTTCGGCGCGGTCCAGTCCAGCATGTAGACGTCGAAGCCGCGCTTGAGCAGAAACTCGATGAAGCTCTGCCCCGGCACCAGGTCGAGGATGTAGCCGCGGTTGGTGGTCGCCATCACGATCAGCACCGGCACGCGATAGACTTCGCTGGCCTGCGGCCGGTAGTGATAGAGGTTCATGGTGCCGCGCGAATACAGCACGTCTTTCGGCGTCGAGCCGAGCGACGGGCCGGAGCTCGAGAAATACTCGACGCCCTTGATGCTGCGCTGGATCGCGCGCTGCACCTCGGACTGGACCCGCTCGGAGATCGAGGCGAAATCAAAGGGGGTGGGAGCATTCATTTGCTGCCTCCCTCCGCCGGCGGCTGCTTGGTGCGCGGTGGCCGCGGCGTTGCGCCGTGGCCGTCGTCCGGCGCCAGCGAATTGTGGTGCACCTGCTGCAGCAGCGTCTTGATCTCGTTGAGCTGGTTCTCCATCGACTGCAGGCGCTCGGCCATGCCGACGAGTTGGGCGCGGCTCGGCAGGTTCATCGCCAGCAGATATTTCTCCATCAGCTCGCCGAGCTGCTTCTGTGCACCGGCCGCGGCGCCGCCGGCCTGGTTCATCACCTTGGAAAATTCCGGCGAGCTCATGAGCTGGTTGCCGAAGGAGTTGAACCCCTTCTCCATCTCGCCAATCATCGTCTGCCAGATCACGGCAGGGTCGTTGCCCTTGTCGGCCATGCGGCGCTCCTCCACACCAATTTCGAGCGCTTGCCGCGCTTCCATTTGTTTCTGCCATACGACACTGTTGCTGCTGATCGGTCAACTGCGCGGCGCGACCAGCGACGCCGAGGCTCTTCTGCGCTGCGTCAATCCGTGGCATAGAGGTTCCTGACCGCGACACCAGCAGGGGACGCCCGTGACCACGCTCGCCCATCAGCCGCCGCAGATCATCCGCGCCAATGGCATCGACATCTGCTACGAGATTTTTGGCGATGCGAATGCCGAGCCGCTGCTCCTGATCATGGGCCTCGGCGCCCAGATGATCCATTGGGACGACGAGTTCTGCCGCCAGCTCGCCGCCCGCGGTTTTCGCGTCATCCGATTCGACAACAGGGATATCGGCAAATCCTCCCGCCTGAGCGGCGGCAAGCGGCTGACCGCGCTCGAACTGCTCAAGCTCCGCTTCCTGAAGATCCCGGTCGCAGCACCCTACAAGCTGGCCGACATGGCGAGGGACACGATCGGGCTGATGGATGCGCTCGGCATCCGCACTGCGCATCTGGTCGGTGCCTCGATGGGCGGCATGATCGCGCAGGAGGTTGCGATCACCTTTCCCGAGCGCGTGCGCTCGCTGACCTCGATCATGTCGACCACGGGCAATCCAAAGATCCCGGGGCCGACCCGCGAGGCGACCGCGGTGCTGATGGCACCGCCACCGAAGAGCAAGGAAGAGTATTTCGTCCGCTTCGGGCAGACCTGGAAGGTGTTGCGCAACGGCTCGTTTCCCGAGGACGAGGCGCTCGATCCCGAACGCGCGCGGCGCACCTATGAGCGCGGCCTCAATCCCGAGGGCGTCGGCCGCCAGCTCCGCGCCATCCTCGCCTCCGGCAGCCGCAAGGAGCGCCTGCGCGGCGTCAAGGCGCCGACGCTGGTGATCCACGGCACCATCGATCCGCTGGTGCATCCCGAAGGCGGCAAGGACACCGCGGTCTCGATCCCGGGCGCGAAGCTCGTGATGATCGAGGGCATGGGCCACGCCCTGCCGATTCCGATGTGGCCGCAGATCATCGACGCCATCGACAAGCACGCGCATGGCGCGGCGGCGAAGGCGGCGTAAGGCCTGAGCGTTTTCGAGCGAAGTGGATACCGGTTCGCGTGAAGAAAACGCCTCAAAGCCAGAATCGAGAGCCCGTCCCGATTCAATCGGAACGGGGCTCCGGTATCTTCCGGTAACCATGTGAGCCAGGAGTGCGTTCTTCCGGGCGCGGCATGGACGCTGTAGAGAGCGCTATCCAGCGCTCAGCCACCGGGAGCAACCAGATGAAGACCCCTCTCCGGCCACAGACAGCCGTCGCCGCTCTCCTCCTCGCGCTCGCGTCTTCATCGGCAATTGCGGCCGCCAACGAAGCGCAGCAGGAGGCCAACCGCAAGGCGGTGCTCGCCTTCTACGAGAAGGGGCTGAACCAGAAGGACGCTGACGCGGCGCTCGCCTATGTCGGCAACCGCTATGTGCAGCACAATCCCGGCGCGGCCGACGGCCCGGAAGGCTTCCGCAAGTTCATCGGCTTCCTGCGCGAGAAGTTTCCGAACTCGCACAGCGAGATCAAGCGCTCATTCGTCGACGGCGACTACGTGATCCTGCACGTCCACGCCGTGCGCGAGCCGGCACTCGCGGCAATGCGATCGTCGACATCTTCAAGCTCGAGACGGCAAGATCGTCGAGCACTGGGACGTGGCGCAGCCCGTTCCGGAGAATCCCGCCAACAACAACACGATGTTCTGAGGCATCGTGATGGCTTGTGCTCGGCCACTGGCATGATCAGGCTGGCGAGCGCGCCGGGATGCCGGCTAGAGCATGATCCGGAAAAGTGTGAAGCGGTTTTCCGAAGAATCATGCTCAAAAAGAGCTAAAGCGCGATGACGATTCAACCCAATCTCATCGCGCTTTAGTCCTTGACCGCGATCCAGATCACATGGCGGACACCGCGGCCTCGGCCGGTGGCGCGGACGGCAATTTCGTTGACCGCGAACCCGGCCCGGGACAAGGATTTCGGGAACCTGGCGTTCGGACCGGACGACCAGACGGCGAGCACGCCGCCGCGCCGCAAAGCCGTGTGTGCGATCTTGAGCCCGGAGACATCATACAGCGCGTCATTGGCCTTGCGGGTGAGACCTTCAGGCCCGTTATCGACGTCGAGCAGGATGGCATCGAAGCTGAGCGGTTGGCGTTCGATCACGCTGGCAACATCCTCCTCCCGGATGCTCACGCGCGGATCGTTCAGGCTGTCGCCGAAGATCTCCGCCATCGGACCTCGCGCCCAGGCAACGACCGCCGGCACCAGTTCGGCCACCACGATTCTCGCCTCGGGCCCGAGCACGGCGAGCGCGGCCCGCAGCGTAAAGCCCATGCCGAGGCCGCCGATCAGAAAATGCGGCCGTGCGACCTTCTCGATCTTCTTCGCGGCGAGCGTCGCCAACGCCTCTTCCGAGCCCGACAGGCGGCTGTTCATCAGCTCGTTGGTGCCGAGCATGATCGAGAATTCGCGGCCTCGCCGCATCAGACGCAATTCACCCTCGGTGCCGGGAATGCGCGCGGTATCGATCTTTTCCCATGGAATCATGCGGCGGCTTGTATCACGGCCGGTGCCCCCAAATCACCCATGCGTAGCCCGGATGGAGCCAACGGGTCGCGCGAACGCGCGCCCGATGACAGGCTCCGCGAAATCCGGGAGCCGGTCGGTCCGCATCTGACGCTGTCCCGGATTACGCTTCGCTCCATCCGGGCTGCGAAGGCACGGGCTAGCCACCTGCCCAGACGTCGAGCACGTAGCGGTTCCTGGTGCCCATTTCCTCGATCCAGCGCGCGGCGGCGTCAGTGTCGACACCGGTGCGCTCGCGGTAGATCGACATCAGGGTCGCCTTGACGTCGGGCTCCATCCTGCCGCCGTCGCCGCAGACATAGACGATCGCACCCTTCTGGATCAGCTCCCACACCCGGTCCTTCTGCGCGGCGACGAGGTGCTGCACATAGGTCTTCGGACCGTCGGCGCGCGAGAAGGCGGTGTGGAGTTCATTCACGCCGTCGGCGGCGAACGCCTTCAGCTCATCCGCATAGATGAAGTCCTGCTCGGGATGCCGGCAGCCGAAGAACAGCATCGCCGGCCCCAGCGTCGCGCCCTGCGCCTTGCGCGCGGCGCGCTCCTGCAGGAAGCCGCGGAACGGTGCGAGCCCGGTGCCCGGCCCGATCATGATGATCGGCACGGCATTGTCATCGGGCAGGCGGAAGCCGGCCTTGGTCTCCTTGATGGTGGCGTGGACGGTGTCGCCGGCGCGGCGGCGCGCCAGGTAGTTCGAGCAGACGCCCTTGTAGATGCCGCGCCCGGAACTTGCTGGCGCCTCCACCACGCCCACGGTGACACTGCAGCGCTGCGCCTCGCCGGCCGGAGACGACGAGATCGAATAATAGCGCGGCGCCAGCAGCGACAGCATTTCGAGATAGAGGTGGAACGGCAGCTCGCAGGCCGGATGTTCCTCGAGCAGGTCAAATACCGATTTGCGCTTCGCCAAGACGTCGGCGCGATAGCGCGCGGCCGAGGCATCGTCGTCCCCGACATAGGCCATCAGCTTCGGCTTGGTGACCGGGCAGCGAGTGTGCTCGGCCATGATCTGGATCTGCTTGCGGGTCGCGACCTGCTGCAGCTCGACGAACTCGGTGAGCAGCCGTCCGACCGACACGGCGTTGCCGACCGGCAATTGAGCGCGGCGGCCTTCCGAGACCTGCAGACGGATCTGGTCGGCCGGCAGGAAGCCGAAGCGGCGCGCAACGGAATCGACCAATGTCGGATCGTTGCGCGGCACCACGCTGAGATGATCGCCGACGCGGTATTTCAGGCTGGCCGGCAGCTCGACCTCGATATGCCGGGTCGAACGCTCCGACGGATGAGCGCCTGCCTTGGTCTGCAGCTCGTTATTGGCGAGCACCTTCATCGGCACCGCGCCGCCTTGCGTCACGATGGTGTTGACCGCACCCTGCGCCACCGGCTCGATCGCGTAGAGCGGCTCGTCCTCGGCGGTGCGGGTGAAATTCCAGTCGATGCCGAATTCCTTGGTCGCGACCTTGGCCGCCTCCGGGAACCATTTCTGGAACTGGCCGTCGAGATCGCTGCGCGCATCGCCCTCGCCGCGCGGATAGACGGCGCGCGCACCATGTTTGGTGAGCTGCTCGTCAATGAAGCGCGGCACCGACTGGTAGGTCGCCGCCCAATCGCTGTTGCCGCAACCGAACACCGCGTAGCGGACCTTGGCGAAGGCATCCTTCGGCAGGTCGCTATCGAGCCATTTGACGAACTGCGTGGCGTTGTCGGGCGCCGCGCCATTGTAGGAGGCGCAGATGATCAGCACGCCGCCCTCCTCCGGCAGCTTGCCGACATAATCGTCCAGCGGGCCAAGCCGCGTCGCGAAGCCATTGATCTCGGACAGATCCGCCATGCGGGTTGCCAGTTCCTCGGCAGAGCCGAGATTGGAGCCGTAGAGCACCAGCATCGGCGTGTTGTGGCCGGGACGCGTGGTCGGCGCGCGCGGCGCCTTCGGCGCGGCCGCAACCGCGCCCGTGCCGCCGGCGAACGCGCCGCGGTCCTTGTCGTCGCGCGGCCGCACCTTGATCCTGAAGCCATCCGGCTTGACGGTCAGCGTCTCCTTCAGATGCATCTGGTAGCGATGCACGTCGATCAGCTTGAAGCGCTGCAGGATCATCCCGATCGCCAGCGCCGCCTCGTGCATGGCAAAGCCGCGGCCGATGCAGGCGCGCTGGCCGTTGCCGAACGGCTTCCAGGCATTGATCGGGCGCTTGGCCTCAGCCTCGCGGCTGAAATTCTCGGGATCGAACACGTCGGGGTTCGGGCCCCAGACGCTGGGATCGCGATGCAGCGCCATCACCAGGATGGTGATGAAGGTGTTCTTCTTCAGCTTGTACTTGCCGCCGATCGTCTCATCGTTCAGCGGCGCGATGCCGTAGGCCGGCGCCGGCGGCCACAGCCGCAGCGCCTCTTTCAGGCATTGGGTGATGTAGGTGAGCTGCGTCACCTGCTGATAGGTCGGCCGCGCGTTGACGTCGGGCCCGAGGACGCGATCGACCTCCTCATAGGCCTTCTTGAGCACCTCCGGGTGCTTCAGCAGCGCATAGATCGTGCACGACAGCAGGCCGCTGGTGGTCTCATGGCCGGCGATCAGGAAGGTGTTGATCTGGTAGCGGATGTTGACGTCGTCGAGCTGCTCGCCGGTGGCGCGGTCGACGCCGGTCATCATCGCCGCCAGCATGTCCTTCTTGTCGTCGGTCGCGGCGGTGTTGCCGCGCCGCTCGGCGATGATCTCGTCGACCATCTTGTTCATGAAGGCGACGTCGTCGGCGAGCGTCTTGCGCCGCTTCTGCATCCACAGACCCTCGAGCGGCAGGCCGCGGGTCATCATGATGGTTTCGAGCGAGCGCACCAGCGATTCCACGAACGGGTGGTAGTCGCGGCGGTAGAACGAGTTGAAGCGGTAGTCGAAGCCGCAGAGGCCGATGGTGTCGAGGGTGAGCGCCGTCATGTCGTGGACGACCTCGATCTCCTCGTCCGCGTTGAGGCGCTCCCATTTCTTGACCAGCTGCTCGGCGATGTCGACCATGCTCGGGTGGTACGACTGCATGGCGCGGTTGCCGAACGGCTGCATCAGGATGTTGTGCGCCTTGCTCCAGTTCGGCTCCTTGGTGTCGGCGGTGAACAGACCGTCGCCGCCGACCGCGCGCACCCGGCGCAGCGAGCCGCGCACCGCCTTGTCGAAGCGTTTTTCATCGGAGAGCTCGTCGACGAGATCGTGGCCGGACACGATCACGAGTGGCGCGCCCATCATGTCGAGCCAGAAGATCGGCCCGAGCTCCTTGGAGAGCTTGACGAGATGCTGCACCGGCGCGGTCGAGTCCAGCGACAGCATGTTGCCGACCACCGGCTTCGTCGGCGGATGCGGAATCGGACTCAGTCTGTTGCCGGACGCCATGTTGGAAGTGCCCCCTCTAACCTCAGTCATTCCGGGATGGTCCGAAGGACCAGACCCGGAATCTCGAGATTCCACAATGCGCAATTGCGCGTTGGGGTTCGATGCTGCGCATCGCCCCGGAATGACGACGTCGTCGTCAGCCAAATCGCTTTCTGCACCATTCGATCAGCTTCGCGCTGACTTCGTCAGGCTTTTCCTGCTGCGTCCAATGGCCGCTGTCCTTGACCAGATACTTCTCGAGGTCCGGCACCAACCGCTCCATTCCGTCGGCGGCCGAGGGCGGCAGCACCGCGTCGTTCTCGGCCATGATCATCAGCGACGGCACCCGGACGTGATGGTCCAGCCCGGCCGAGCGCTCCCAGTTGCGGGTGAAATTGCGATACCAGTTGATGCCGCCGGTGAAGCCGGTCTTGGTGAAGGTGTCCACGAACACCTTCTTCTCGTCGGCCGACAAGATCGGCGTGCGCGGATCATGCTTGGCGTCGTAATTCGCGATCATCTGCGGAAACGCCAGGTTGAGCCGCGCCGAGGCGCCGACGCCGGCGATCGGCTGTTCGGGTGGCGCATCCGCCGGACGCGGCACCGGCTTGCGCATGAAGGCGTCGAAGGTCTGCTCGACGCGGCCGCCGAAGATGCGGTCGGGCTCGCGCGCCGGATCCTGGAACTGGACGATGTACATGTGATCGCCGAAGCGCTGGCGGAACAGCGCGATCGGATCCATCGGCGCGCGGTCCCAATGCGGCGTGTTGACGCCGACGACGCCGGCGACCCGCGCAGGATGCCTGAGCGGCATCTGCCAGACGACAAAGCCGCCCCAGTCGTGACCGACGAAGATCGCCTTGTCGATCTTGAGATGGTCGAGCAGGCCGACGAGATCGCCGGTCAGGTGCTCCATGTCGTAGGCCTCGACCGGCTCCGGCCGGTCGGTCGCGCCATAGCCGCGTTGATCCGGCGCAATCACCCGGATGCCGGCCTCGCCCAGCGCCTTGATCTGGTGGCGCCAGGAGAACGCCAGTTCGGGCCAGCCGTGGCACAGCACCACCGGCGGCGTGTCGGTCTTGGGGCCTGCTTCATAAAACCCCATGCGGATGCCGTTCGTCTCGGCGAACTGCAGCGGGGGCATTTCAATCATCGACAGGCATCCTTATTCGGCTGCGCCCCTGATGTCCGCAGGCGGGGGAGCGAACGCCGCCTCGAGTACATCGAACTCGAGCGGCAGCATGTCGCACATCACCTGCACGTGGGGAATGATGTTGGCACCCACGATGAAGCCGAAATCGAGCTGATCGCGGTAGCTCTGCACGGTGATGTTGAGCGCCACGCCGTGGGTCGAGATCGAAACCGGGAAGATGTGCAGCAGCTCGGCGCCCGCCGCATACAACGTCTGCCGCGGCCCCGGCACGTTCGAGACCGTGATGTTGGTGGCCGGCGGCAGCACGTTGGAGAGGTCGGAGCGGCTGTAGAGCAGCGCCAGGATCTGCACCAGGATCGGCGCGCCCAGCAGCGAGATGTTGGTGACCTGCGGCACCAAGGCGCGCAGCGGATGCGACATCTCCTTGGACTTGGTCGACTGCGCGATGATGGTTTCCAGCCGCTTCCTGGGGTTTTCGATGTCGGTCGCGATCGAGCAGATCATGCCGAACACCTGGTTGTTGGATTCGGCATTGCCCTCCTCGCGCAGCGAGATCGGAACACCTGCCGTCAGCGACTTGTTCGGCAGCGCGCCCTGGCTGATCAGATAGCGCCGCACCACGCCGGAGGCGAGCGCCAGCACAACGTCGTTGAGCTTGCCGCCGGACGCCTTCGCGAGGGCCTTGGCACGCGACAGCGAGATCGAGGTGCCGGCAAAGCTGCGCTCCGACGAGATCGCCTTGTTGAGGATGGTCGGCGGCGAGGACATCGCCTGCAGGCTCTCGCGCGATCTCGGATCGGCGACCTTGGCGACGACGTCGGACAGGCTTTTGATGACCGTCGGCATGGAGCCGGCGAACTTCACCGCGCTCTCGATCTGGAACATGGCGTTGTCGAACAGGATCGAGCCGAGGTCGCTCTTGCCGGAACGCGGCAGCTCCAGGCTCTTCTGCGCGGCGGCGGCCGCCTCGAACGGCTGGGTCCAGAGTTGCTGATAGGCATCGATCAGATTGGCCGCGATGTCGCGCGGCTCCTGCGCGACCTTCTTCGCGCTCGGCGGCTCGATCTCGCGCGGCACCGGCGTCAGGTCGTAGATCATGCTGGTCAGCGCCGCACCGGCGCCACCGTCGATGCAGGCATGGTGCATCTTGGAATAGAGCCCGATCTCGTTGTCCTTCATGCCCTCGAAGACGTAGAACTCCCAGAGCGGGCGGGCGCGGTTCAACAGCTTGGCGTGCATCCAGCCGACGATACGCTCCAGCGTGGCGCGATCGCGCGGCGCCGGCAGGCTGGCGCGGAAGATGTGACGGTCGATGTCGAACTGGTCGTCCTCGACCCAGGAAGGATGATCGATGTCGAGCGGCGCCTTCTGCAGGCGTGCCTTGAGGATCGGTGCGATGTGCAGCCGCGAGGCGATCATCGCCTTGAACTCCTCGAAGAAGTCGCCCTTGTAGCCGTCGGGCAGCCGGAAGATCGCCATGCTGCCGACATGCATCGGCATTTCCGGCGTTTCCAGATAGAGAAACGATGCGTCCAGCGAGGACAGCTTCTTGGCGTCGCTCATGATCTCCTCCCGAGAGCCTACTTACGCGGGCGCCTTGGGCGGCGCTTCTCGTCGTTTGGTCAGGATAGTGCCTGTTCTGGCGGCCCGTAGGCAATGGCAAAGGGGCCCGAGCGGTCAAAATGCCGGAATTCCCCTTCCGGCTGGGCCAGCCGGTCCGCAATCGCCCACAGCGCCGCGGGATTGACGCCGAGGCCGATATGGCTGGCGAAATGCACCTCGATGTTCTCGGCGGTGGCCGACGGCCGCACGCGCGAGGTCCGCCAGTTCACGATGCCATCGGTGCGGGAATAGATCGAGGTCGTCGGCACCGGCATGTCGCCGGCGATCGCGGTGCGGATCTCCGGGATGTCGTCGACACCTTCGCCGGACAGCAGCTCATAGAGCCGCGTCGCATTGGTGGCGCGGATGTCGTCGGCGAACGGACTGCCCAGCGTGATGATGGAGCGCACCAGCTCCGGCATCTGCAACGCCAGGTCGCGCGCATAGACGCCGCCGAGGCTCCAGCCGATGATCGAGACCTTGCGTCCCGACGCCTCATGGACCCGCTTCAGAAGGTCGCGCAGCGCAGCCCGCCTGCTGGAAATCCCGCCGAAATTGCGGCCCATGTTCCAGGCGTAGGTGTCGTAGCCGAGCTCCTTCAGATAGCGCCGCATCGGCGCCATCGAAAGGTCGCTGGCGAGGAAGCCCGGCAGGGCCAGCACCGGATGACCATCGCCCTTCGGCGCCTGCATCAGCAGGGGCGACAGCAGCAGGCTCGAATTGAGTTCGAGCACGCCGCGCGCCTCCGCCAGCATCAGGAACAGGCTCGGCGGGCGCAACCGGCGTTCGGTCCCATCAACGCTCCTGTCCATGCCGGTCACTATTTCTTCTTGCTCGAGCCGCCGAAGCCGGCCATCGCCACGAACATGTCCTGGAAGCGCTCGGCGAGCTTGGGATCGAAGGTGAACCAGCTCTGCATCAGCGATTCCGGCGAAATCTTCTCGATGTTCGACGTCATCTGCTGCTGCAGCTTGTCCATCACGGCGGCCTGCATCGGCGCCACGTCCGGCAGGCCGAAGAATTGCCGCGCTTCGAGGGGCGTACAATCTATCTCGACGTTGACTTTCATATCCGCCTCCTCAAATGCGCCTTGGCCCGCCATAGTATCGCCGGGACGGGGCGAGTTGCGCAAGCGAGCCGTACCTGCCCCGGGGGGCAGTCGGCCTCAATCATCCGTTATGGTCAACCAAACCGTTTGGAGCGGTTGCTCCAATCCGCTTGGAGCCCCTGCTCCAAACCGTTTGGAGCCCTTGCTCCAAACCGTTTGGAGCCCTTGCTCCAAACTGGTTGGAGCGGCCGGCATAAGCGGGCGCGCCGGTGATCATTCCCGTGACCGACAAGCGGCACTCCGAAAGTCGAATGTCACGCGTTCGCGCCAACGGCCTACTCTCCAATCCGGTTCATTGCGCTGCACCCGCGCGGACGGGTTAACCCTTTGGCAAATCGCGCTTGCGCGGCCGGTAAACTCTGGCAACATGGATCAATAATACCAGCCGGACAAAGCAGCCGGCGGACAAAAACGGGGACGCGGGATTACATGTCGGTACGTTGGAGTTTGTTTGCGGCCACTATCGCCGCACTCGTCGCCTTTGCTTTGCCGGCATCGGCCCAGACGTTGAAGTATGCGAACCAGGGCGAGCTGAAGTCGCTGGATCCCTACACGCTGAAGGAAACTACGACGATCGCGCACCACGCCCACGTCTACGAAGGCCTCACCGCGCGCGACAAGGACCTCAAGATCATTCCGGCCCTGGCGGAAAGCTGGGAGACGCTGAGCCCGACCAAATGGCGCTTCCATCTGCGCAAGGGCGTGAAATTCCACAATGGCGATCCCTTCACCGCCGACGACGTGCTGTTCTCGGCCGAGCGCGTCCGCGCCAGGGGCTCCAACTTCCTCAGCAACGTCCCGGCCGACGCCAAGTTCAGCAAGGTCGACGACTACACCGTCGACGTAACGCTGGACTCGCCCAATCCCATCCTGATCTCGCAATGGGATAGCTGGTACATCATGGACAAGAAGTGGTGCGAGGAGAACAACTCGGTCGCACCGACGCCGGCCTCCGCAACCACGCCGAGTTACGCGGCGCTGCACGAGAACGGCACAGGCCCCTTCACGATCGAGAGCCACCAGCCCGGCGTGAAGACCGTGTTCAAGGCGTTTCCAGGCTATTGGCGCAAGCCCGAGCATAATCTCAAGGAGATCATCTTCACCCCGATCGGCTCCGACGCCACCCGCGTTGCCGCGCTGCTCTCCGGCGAAGTCGACGTCATCGAACCGGTTCCGCTCCAGGACATCCAGCGCGTCAATTCCAGCGGCGTCGCGACCGTCATGACCGCGCCGGAAATTCGCACCATCTTCATCGGCATGGATACGGCGCGCGACGAGTTACTGTATTCCAACATCAAGGGCAAGAATCCGTTCAAGGACATCCGCGTCCGCGAAGCTTTCTACAAGACGATCGACGTCGATCTGATCAAGACCCGCGTCATGCGCGGCATGTCGACCCCCTCGACGCTGATGATCGCCCCCGAGCTCTATCCGCTGTCGAAGGAATTCACCCGGCCGAAGCTCGATCCTGATGGTGCCAAGAAGCTGCTGGCCGACGCCGGCTATCCGAACGGCTTCGAAGTCACGATGGACTGCCCGAACGACCGCTATGTCAACGACGCCGCGATCTGCCAGGCGGTGGTCGGCATGCTGGCCCGCATCGGCGTCAAGGTGAACCTGCTGGCGCAGCCGAAGGCGCAGTATTTCGCCAAGGTGCTGAAGCCCGGCGGCTACCAGACCTCGTTCTTCATGCTGGGCTGGACGCCCGCGACGTCCGACTCGCACAACGTGCTGCACGACATCCTCGGCTGCCGCGACGATCCGAAGGATGCCACAAGGGGCGAGGCCAATCTCGGCGGCTATTGCAACAAGGAAGTCGACGCGCTCACCGACAAGGTCCTGGTCGAAGGCGACACCGCCAAGCGCGACCAGTTGATCAAGCAGGCCTACGAAATCGTCATCAAGGACTACGGCTACATTCCGCTGCATCAGCAACCGCTGGTGTGGGGCGTGTCGAAAAAGGTCAAATTGACCCAGCGCGCGGACAACCAGGTGCTGCTCTACTGGGCGACCAAACAGGGTGAATAGTGGTTTTGGCGAATTGGGTCCCGGAAGCGCAGGCTTCCGGGACCTCGCGCTTTCCGGCCGCGCAAAGCCGCGCGCCGAATGTCAAAAGCAGTGAAAGGTAGAGATGCTGGCTTTCACTCTTCGCCGCTTCCTGCAGGCGATCGGCGTGATGCTCGCCGTGGGCGTGATTGCGTTCGCGATGTTCCGTTTCGCCGGCGACCCGGTGAACCAGATCGTCTCGATCGACACGTCGGCCGCGCAGCGCGCTGAAATCCGGCACTCGCTCGGCCTTGACGATCCGGTGCTAGTGCAGTTCGGCCGCTACTTCATCAATGCGCTGCAGTTCAAGTTCGGCGTGTCCTACCAGTTCCGCCTGCCGGTCTCCTCGCTGCTGGCGGAGCGGCTGCCGGCGACGCTGGAGCTTTCGATCTGCGCCACGCTGTTCGCGATGGTGGCCGGCATCCTGATGGGGGTCTATTCGGCGCTGCGCCGCGACACCGTGCTCGCCAAATTATTCCAGGCGGTATCGCTGATCGGCATTTCGCTGCCGACCTTCCTGATCGGCATCCTGCTGATCTATCTGTTCGCGGTGACGCTGGGCTGGCTGCCCTCCTTCGGCCGCGGCGAGGTGGTGAAGCTCGGCTGGTGGACCACCGGACTGCTGACCGTCTCGGGCCTGAAGGCGCTGATCATGCCGGCGATCACGCTCGGGCTGTTCCAGATGACCCTGATCATGCGGCTGGTGCGCGCCGAAATGCTGGAAGTGTTGCGGACCGACTATATCCGCTTCGCCCGCGCCCGCGGGCTGACCACGCGCGCGATCCATTTCGGCCATGCGCTGAAGAATACCCTGGTTCCGGTCATCACGGTGGCCGGCCTGCAGTTTGGCTCGGTTATTGCTTTCTCGATCATCACCGAAACCGTGTTCCAATGGCCGGGCATGGGACTTCTGTTCGTGCAGGCCGTGCAGAATGTCGATATCCCGATCATGGCCGCGTACCTGTTGATGGTCTCGCTGATCTTCGTCACCATCAATCTCGTGGTCGACATCCTCTACACCGTGGTCGATCCGCGCTTGCGCTCGACCGTCGGCCGCGCGGCATGAGGGGCTGACCGATGTCCGATGCCGTCGTCCCCCATCCCTCCCAGGACCACCAGGCCCCTGCCGGCTGGTTCAGGCGCGCGCTCGACAGCGACGTCTTCTATTCATTCCGTCGCTCCAGGCTGACGATGGTCGCCGCCGTGATCACGCTGCTGTTCTTTCTGCTCGCAATCTTCGCGTCGTGGCTCGCGGTGCAGAACCCGTTCGATCCGGCGCAGCTGCAGCTGATCAACTCGCGGATCGCGCCGCTGTGGACCGCCGACGGCCAAAGCCCGTTCCTGCTCGGCACCGACGAGCAGGGCCGCGATGTGCTCTCGGCGATCCTTTACGGCCTGCGCATCTCGCTTGCGGTCGGCCTGGCCGGCGTGGTCTTCGCCGGCGCGCTCGGCATCGCCCTCGGGCTGATCGCAGGCTATTTCGGCGGTGTGGTCGACACCGTGATCATGCGGATCGCCGACGTGCAGCTCACCTTCCCCGCGATCCTGATCGCACTGCTGGTCAACGGCGTCGCCAAATCGCTGCTCGGCAACCGGCTCGACGAGATGAGCACGCTCGGCGTCCTCATCATCGCGATCGGCCTCAGTTTCTGGGTGCAATATGCCCGCACCGTGCGCGGTTCGGTGATGGTCGAGAAGAACAAGGATTACGTGGCCGCGGCGCAGCTGATCGGCCTGCCGGCGCCGAAGATCATGCTGCGGCACGTGCTGCCGAACACGATGGGCCCGATCCTCGTCATTGCCACCATCAACCTCGCGCTCGCGATCATCACCGAGGCGACGTTGTCGTTCCTTGGCGCCGGCATGCCCGACACCATGCCCTCGCTCGGCACCCTGATCCGGATCGGCAACAACTATCTGTTCGCCGGCGAATGGTGGATCGTCGCCTTCCCCGGCATTGCGCTGGCCGGCCTGATCCTCTCCATCAACCTGCTCGGCGACTGGCTGCGCGACGCACTCAATCCGAAGCTCCGATGACCAAGCCTGTTCTTTCCGTGCGCAATCTCGTGGTGGAATTCGTCACCCGCCGTGCGACCTTGCGCGCCATCAACGGCGTGTCGTTCGACATCGCCAAGGGCGAGGTACTCGGCGTGGTCGGCGAGTCCGGCGCCGGCAAATCGGTCACCGGCCTTGCTGTGATCGGACTGATCGATCCGCCCGGCCGCATTTCCGGCGGCGAGATCGAACTCTCGGGCACGCGGATCGACCATCTTCCGCCGGAGGAGATCCGCCGCATCAGGGGCAAGCGGATCGGCATGATCTTCCAGGATCCGCTGACCAGCCTCAATCCGCTCTACCGGATCGGCGACCAGATCATCGAGACCATTCGCACCCACAGCAATCTGAGCGAGAGCGCCGCGCGCAGGCGCGCTATCGATCTGTTGGCCGAGGTCGGCATTCCCGCGCCGGAAAAGCGCATCGACGGCTACCCGCACGAATTCTCCGGCGGCATGCGCCAGCGCGTCGTGATCGCGCTTGCGATCTGCGCCGAGCCCGAACTGATCATCGCCGACGAGCCGACCACCGCGCTCGACGTCTCCGTGCAGGCGCAGATCATCGCGCTGATCAAGCGGCTCGGCCGCGACCACGGCACCGCCGTGATGCTGGTGACCCACGACATGGGCGTGATCGCCGAAACCTGTGACCGCGTTGCGGTGATGTATTCCGGCCGCATCGCCGAGATCGGCCCGGTGCAGGAGGTGGTGCGCAACCCGCTGCATCCCTATGCCAAAGGCCTGATGGGCGCGATCCCGACCCTCGCCGGCGAGGACAAGCGCCTGGTGCAGATCCCCGGCTCGATGCCGCGGCTGTCGGCGATTCCGCCGGGCTGCCCGTTCAATCCGCGCTGCGCGTTTGCCTTCGATCGCTGCCACGTCGAACGCCCCGAGCCGATCCGGCAGGGCACGCAATCCGTCGCCTGCCACCTGTTTGAGCCGGCGAAGGAGACGGCGGCATGAGCGGGACGTTGATCGAGGTCAGGAACCTGCGCCGCGTCTTCGACGTCTCCAAACCGTGGCTCAACCGCGTGATCGAGGGCGGCCATCTCGAATTCCTGAAAGCCGTCGACGGCGTCTCTTTCGACATCAAGCGCGGCGAGACCTTCGCGCTGGTCGGCGAATCCGGTTCCGGCAAGACCACGGTCGCGCGGATGGTGGTCGGCCTGCTGCCGCCGAGCTCGGGCGAGGTCGTCATCGACGGCGTCTCGATGACCGACCCGCGGCAGGGCCAGGCGCGTCGCCGCTTGCGCCGGCGCATCCAGATGGTTTTCCAGGATCCCTATGCGAGCCTCAATCCGCGCTACCGGGTCGCCGCCATCGTCGCCGAGCCGATCCGCGCCTTCGACCTGATCCAGGGCGAGCGCGACGTCAAGGCTCGGGTCGGCGAATTGCTCTCGCTGGTCGGCCTGCACCCCGACGACGGTCAAAAATTCCCGCATGAATTTTCCGGCGGCCAGCGCCAGCGCATCGCGATCGCCCGCGCGCTGGCATCCGAGGCCGAGTTCATCGTCTGCGACGAGCCGACCTCGGCGCTCGACGTCTCCGTGCAGGCGCAGATCCTCAACCTGATGCGCGATCTGCAGGACAAGTTCGGCCTCACCTATCTCTTCATCAGCCACAATCTCGCAGTGGTCCGCCACATGGCGAGCCGGATCGGCGTGATGTATCTCGGCCGCATCGTCGAGATCGCCGAGGGCAGAGAATTGTTCGAGAACCCGCGAATGCCCTACACGAAGATGCTGCTCGGCGCGGTTCCGGACCTTGCGATGTCCGGCCGCCAGCGCATCCCGGTGAAGGGCGAGATTCCGAATCCGATCGATCCGCCGTCAGGCTGCTCCTTCAACCCGCGCTGTCCCCTCGCCTTCGATCTCTGCCGCCAGAAGACACCGGAACTGATCGACGGCGTCGCCTGCCATGCCGTAAACAGTCCCGCCGCCGTTCCGGCATGATCACGCGGATGGGAGCGGCCATGTCCACCAAGCGGTTGGCATACCAGCCGGCCTGTGATCAAGTGCGCCCGCCAAAGAGGCCCAACAACAAACCGACGAACGGTCAATCGCCATGAGCAACATCAACCCCGATCCGTTCACAACCCGGCCCGAGATCGAAGGCACTTTCGGCGTCGTCACCTCGACGCACTGGATCGCCACCGCGGTCGGCATGGCAACGCTGGAGAAAGGCGGCAACGCCTTTGACGCCGGAGTGGCCACCGCCTTCACGCTACAGGTGGTCGAGCCGCATCTGAACGGCCCCGGCGGCGACGTTCCGATCATCGTGCACGACGTCAAGCGCGCCAAAAGCGAGGTGATCTGCGGCCAGGGCCCGGCGCCGGCGAAGGCAACCATCGCGCATTATCGCAGCGAGGGTCTCGAGATGGTGCCCGGCACCGGCCTGCTTGCGGCCTGCGTGCCCGGCACATTCGAATCCTGGATGCTGCTGCTGCGCGACTACGGCACCATGAAGCTGCGCGACGTGCTGGAGCCCGCGATCGCCTACGCACGCGACGGCTATCCGCTGGTCGAGCGTGCATCGGCCACCATCAAGACCGTCGAGCAACTGTTCCGGAAATACTGGACTACATCGGCCGACGTCTATCTGCCCAACGGCGAGGTGCCGAAGCCCGGCACCATCTTCACCAACAAGAAGCTCGCGGAAACTTACGCACGCATCCTCGATGAGGCAGAGAGCGCCGGCGGCGATCGCGTGGCGCAGATCGAGCGCGCGCGGCAGGCCTGGTCGAAGGGCTTCGTCGCCGAGGCGATCGATAAGTTCTGCCGCACCCAGGAGGTGATGGACGTCTCCGGCTCGCCGCACCGCGGCGTGCTGTCGGCCGACGACATGGCGCGTTGGCAGCCGACCATCGAGGCGCCGCTCACCTATGATTACGGTCGCTACACCGTGCAGAAGGCCGGGGTCTGGAGCCAGGGTCCGGTGATGCTGCAGCAACTCGCGCTGCTGAAGGGTTTCGAGCTCGACGGGCTCGATCCCGCAGGCCCCGACTTCATCCATCTGCAGATCGAAGCCGCCAAGCTTGCCTATGCCGATCGCGAGACGTTCTACGGCGACCCGAAATTCACCGACATCCCGATCGAGACGCTGCTGTCCGATGCCTATAACAACGAACGGCGCAAGCTGATCTCGAAAGACAAGGCTTCGCTCGACTTCCGCCCCGGCTCGCTCGAGGGCTTCGGCGGCGTCGTGAAGTTGCGACACGCCGAAGGGCATCGCGAGGCGGTCGGCGCCATGGGCGCGGGCGAGCCGACCGTCGGCCGGTTCGGCGAGGTGCGCGGCGATACCGTGCATTTCGACATCATCGACAAGGCCGGCAACATGATCTCGGCGACGCCGTCCGGCGGCTGGCTGCAGTCCTCGCCGGTGATTCCCGAGATCGGCTTCTGCCTCGGCAGCCGCGCCCAGATGTTCTGGCTCGAGGAGAACCACCCTGCCTCGCTCGCGCCGGGCAAGCGGCCGCGCACCACACTCTCGCCGACCATGGCGCTGTGCGACGGCGAGCCGTATCTCTCCTGGGGCTCGCCGGGCGGCGACCAGCAGGATCAGTGGATCACGCAGTTCTTCCTGCGCCATGTCCACGCCGGTCTCAATCTGCAGGAGGCGATCGACGCCCCGGCCTGGCACTCCGAGCATTTCCCGATCTCGTTCTGGCCTCGCACGTCGCGGCCCGGTGTGCTGGTGCTGGAAAACCGCGTGCCGAAATCGACCATCGACGAATTGAAACGCCGCGGCCATGTGGTTGAGATTGGTCCCGATTGGTCGGAAGGCCGCCTCACCGCGGCCTCGAAGGTCGGCGCCCGCCGCCGCGCCGCCGCCAATCCGCGCGGCATGCAGGGTTACGCCGCAGGCCGCTAACACAAGGTGATCGCCACAGCATGATGACGTCCGGTCGGATCGCGGAGCGAGCCCCAAACTCCACCTCGCCCCGCTTGCGGGGAGAGGTCGGATCGCATCGAAGATGCGATCCGGGTGAGGGGGAGTCTCCGCGAACTCGATTTGTACCATCTTCGCGGAACAAGCCCCTCACCCCAGCCCTCTCCCCGCGAAGAGCGGGGAGAGGGAGAAGAGACGCGAGATGACCTGGTCGATCATCGCCCGCGACAGCGCCACCGGCCAGCTTGGCATCGCCGTCGCGACGCGGTTCTTCGCGGTCGGCGCGCTGGTGCCGCACATCGCACCCGGGATCGGCGCGGTGGCGACGCAGGCGCTGGTCAATCCCTATTACGGCATCGACGGCCTCGCGCTGCTGCGCGGCGGCAACAGCCCGCATGAGGTGATCGCGGCGCTGATTGCGCCCGACAGCGGCCGCGAGAGCCGGCAGGTCCATGTCATGGACGCCAGGGGCCGCATCGCAGCGCATTCCGGCAAGGACTGCATCGACTGGTTCGGCCATATCGCCGGCGACGGGTTCTCGATCGCCGGCAACATGCTGGCCGGACCCGCGGTGCTCGACGAGACCGCGCGCGTTTATGCCGCGAACGAGAAGCTGCCGTTCGCGGAACGGCTGATCAAGGCGATGTTCGCCGGCGAAGCGGCCGGTGGCGACAAGCGCGGCAAGCAATCGGCGGCTCTTCTGATCCACGGCGCAGAGGAATGGCCGGCGCTCGATCTGCGCGTCGACGACCACACCGATCCCTTGCGCGAGCTGGAGCGGCTGGAAGCCGTCAGCCGAGAGCACTGGGTTCCGTTCCGGAGCTTCATGCCGACCCGCGACAACCCGGCCGGAACCAGCGATCGCGCCACGATCGACGCCGGCATCGCGGCGACAACCACGAGTCGCGAATGAAGGCAGGCCCGCTGATCGAGATCGAGGGCCTGCGCGTCGCCTTCCAGGGCGACGACGGCCGCGTGACGCATGCCGTCGACAGCGTCGATCTTTCCGTCGCCAACGGCGCCACGCTCGGCCTGGTCGGCGAGTCCGGCTGCGGCAAGAGCGTGACCTCGCTTGCGATCATGGGGCTGTTGCCGAAGCAATCCGCCGCCGTCTCCGGCACGATCCGCTTCGACGGCTTCGACCTGCTCGACGTGCCTGATGCGACGCTGCGCGACCTGCGCGGCAATCGCCTCGCGATGATCTTCCAGGAGCCGATGACCTCGCTCAACCCGAGCTTCACCATCGGCGACCAGATCACCGAGACGATTCTGCGCCACCGCGGCGGCTCCCGGCGCGCGGCGCGCGAACGCAGCATCGAGCTGCTGCGCCGCGTGCATATTCCCTCGCCCGAGAAACGCGTCGACGAATTTCCGCACAAGCTTTCCGGCGGCATGCGCCAGCGCGTGATGATCGCGATGGCGCTGGCCTGCGATCCGCAGCTTCTGATCGCCGACGAGCCGACCACCGCGCTCGACGTCACCTTGCAGGCGCAGATCCTCGATCTGATGCGGGAGCTGAAGGCCGCGAGCGGCGCCGCGATCATCCTGATCACCCACGATCTCGGCGTCGTCGCCGAAGTCTGCGACGAGGTCGCGGTGATGTATGCCGGCGAGATCGTCGAGCGCGCGCCGGTCGACGAGCTGTTTGCCAATCCGCAGCATCCCTACACGGTCGGCCTGCTCGGCTCGATCCCGCGGCTCGACCGCCGCACCAGCCGTCTCGCCACCATCGAGGGCATGGTGCCGAACATGGCGAACCCGCCCGCCGGCTGCCGCTTTGCCGCGCGCTGCCCGTTCGTCGAGGATGCCTGCACCAAATCGCCGCCGCCGCTCGCGCTGCTGAGCCCGACCCACGCCTCGCGCTGCATCCGCGCGCCGCTGGAGCGGCTGGTGTCATGACTGCGCTGCTCGAGGTCGAAGGGCTGGTGAAGCATTTCGTCGCCGAACGCTCGCTGTTCGGCCGGCCGACCGCCCATGTGAAGGCGGTCGACGGCGTCAGCTTCACGGTCGAGGCCGGCAAGACGCTGGCGCTGGTCGGCGAATCCGGCTGCGGCAAATCCACCGTCAGCCGGCTGGTGCTGCGGCTGATCGAGCCGGATGCCGGACGTATCCGCTTCGAGGGCCGCGACCTTGGCACGCTCAATGCCGAGCAGCTCCGCGCATTCCGCCGCGACGCGCAGCTGATCTTCCAGGACCCCTACGCCTCGCTCAACCCGCGCATGACGGTGAGCCAGATCCTGACCGAGCCGCTGGCGCTGCACAATCTTGTGCCGCCGCCGGCCCGCCGCGAGCGCGTCGAGCAGCTGTTGCGCCTGGTCGGGCTCGAGCCGCGCTTCGCGCGGCGCTATCCGCATGAATTCTCCGGCGGCCAGCGCCAGCGCATCGCGATTGCCCGCGCGCTCGCGGTCGAGCCGAAGCTGATCATCTGCGACGAGCCGGTGTCGGCGCTCGACGTCTCGATCCGCTCGCAGATCCTGAATTTGCTGCGCGACCTGCAGGACGGCCTGAAGCTCGCCTATATCTTCGTCTCGCACGATCTGGCCGTCGTGAAGCACATCGCCGACCGCGTCGCCGTGATGAACCTCGGCACCATCGTCGAGACCGCCGATGCACAGGCGCTGTTCGCGGCCCCGCGCCATCCCTACAGCCGCGCGCTGTTGTCGGCGATCCCGGTGCCGAAGCCGCGTGCGAAGCGCAGCCGCATCGTGCTGGAGGGCGAGCTGCCGAGCGCGCTCAATCCGCCCTCCGGCTGCCGCTTCCATACCCGCTGTCCCTATGCGATCGCGCGCTGCCGCAGCGAGGTTCCGCTATTGCTGGCGGATGACACGGGCCACGCCACGGCCTGTCACCGCATCGCGGACCTGCCGCCCGCCGAGAGTATCGTCCCCTCTGACGGTGGCTTCTCGCCGTCGCTGGAGAAATTGGTGGCGGCCTTCAGCGGAGCCGCGGAAGGGACCGGGCGCGGCGGGGTTGGTCATTTCGGGACGGTGCCGCAGGCATGAAAATGGGGAGCTGTGTGATGAGGATGTTTGGTTTGGCGGCAACCGTTGCCGCCCTGCTGCTATCGCTGGCGGCTGGCGCCCAGGCACAGACCACGCTGCGGATCGGTCTTGCCGAGGACCCCGACGTGCTCGACCCGACCATGGCACGCACCTATGTCGGTCGCATCGTGTTTGCCGCGCTGTGCGACAAGCTGTTCGACATCGACGAGAAGCTCAACATCGTGCCACAGCTCGCGCTGTCGCACGAGACCTCCGCCGACGGCAAGGAGGTCACGATCAAGCTCAGGCCTGGCGTCAAGTTCCAGGATGGCGAGCCGCTCGATGCGGAGGCAGCCAAATTCTCGCTGGAGCGGCATCTGACCTTCCCCGGCTCGTTCCGCAAGCCGGAGCTTGCCAGCATCGATCACATCGATGTCGTCGATCCCCTAACCATCAAGCTGGTGCTCAAGGCACCGTTCTCGCCCCTGATCGCGCAGCTCACCGACCGCGCCGGCATGATGGTGTCGCCGAAGGCCGCCAAGGCTGCCGGCGACAAGTTCGGCCTGCATCCGGTCTGCGCCGGTCCCTACAGATTCGTCGAGCGCGTGCAGCAGGACCGCATCGTGCTGGAGAAATTTGCCGACTACTGGAACAAGGACAATGTCTTCATCGACCGCATCGTCTATCTGCCGATCGTGGACGCCACGGTGCGGCTTGCCAATCTCAAATCCGGCGGGCTCGACCTGATCGAACGCGTGCTGGCGACCGACCTGAAGGACGTGCGTGCGGATTCGCGGCTGAAGGTCTCGAGCGCGATCGAGCTCGGCTATCAGGGCATCACCCTCAACATCGGAAAGGACAAGGCCAAGGGTGCCCTCAGCCAGTCCGCCAAGGTCCGGCAGGCGCTTGATCTGTCGATCGACCGCGAGGCGATCAACCAGGTCGTGTTCAACGGCGAGTTCAAGCCTGGAAACCAGTGGCTGAGCCCGGATCATCCTTACTACCAGAAGGACTTTCCGATCCGCCCGCGCGATGTCGCAAAGGCCAAGGCGCTGTTGAAGGAGGCCGGCGTGACGCCGCCGGTCAGCGTCGATTTCATGGTGCCGAAGGGCCCCGAGACCGAAGCCACCGCGCAGGTCATTCAATCGATGGCGGCGGAGGCCGGCTTCGACTTGAAGATCCGGGTCACCGAATTCGCGACCTCGCTGAAGCAGGCCGAGGCCGGCGAATACCAGGCCTATATGCTGGCGTGGAGCGGCCGCATCGATCCGGACGGCAACTCCTATGTCTTCCTGCACAAGGATGCGCCGCAGAACTACAGCGCCTGGGCCAGTCCCGAGGCCGACAAGGCGCTCGACGACGCCCGCCTCACCACCGACATGGCGCAGCGCAAGGCGATCTACGCCAAGCTGACCAAGCTGGAACAGGAGGACGAGCCGCTCCTCTATATCTACCATCGCCGCATCATCATCGCACACACGACAAAGCTCGACGGCTACAAGCAGATGCCCGATGGGCTGGTGCGCGTGGTCGGGCTGAAGCTGAAATGATCACGCCGGTGTCCGGGACACGAGCATCGCGATGCTGAACTTCCTTGCCAAGCGGCTGGCTCAGATCGTCCCGACGCTGTTCTTCGTTTCGGTCTTGATCTTCTCGCTGCAGCATCTGCTGCCGGGTGATCCGGCGCTGGTGATGGCCGGCGAGGAACGCGATCCTGCGGTGATCGCGCAGATCCGCGCGCAGTACCATCTCGATCAGCCGATCCCTGTGCAATATGTCTACTGGATCAAGGGCGTGCTGTCGGGTGACTTCGGCGAGTCCTTGCGCAACAAGATGCCGGTGCTGGAGCTGATCGCGCAGAAGCTGCCGGTGACGCTGCAGCTTGCAGGCATGGCGATCGTGATAGCCTTCCTGATCGGCATTCCCGCCGGCATCGTCTCGGCGGTGAAGAAGGGCACGGCCTGGGACTACGGCGCCAATCTGTTCGCGCTGTGGGGCATCTCGACGCCGAACTTCTGGCTCGGCATCATGCTGATCTTCCTGTTCTCCATCGAACTCGGCTGGCTGCCGGCGTCCGGCTACGTGCCGCTGACCGAGAACTGGCGCGCCAGCATCGCCGCGTCAATCATGCCGGCCTTCGTGCTCGGCAATGCGATCGCGGCGATCCTGATGCGGCACACACGAAGCGCCATGCTGCAGGTGCTGGAGAGCGACTATGTCCGCACCGCGCGCGCCAAGGGCCTGTCCGAGCGGACGGTGATCCTCAAGCATGCGATGCGCAACGCGCTGACGCCGATCATCACGCTCGGCGCACTCGAGCTCGGCACGCTGCTGTCAGGCGCGGTCCTCACCGAGCAGATCTTCTCGATCCCGGGCTTCGGCAAGCTGATCGTCGATGCCGTGTTCAATCGCGACTATGCCGTCGTGCAGGGCGTGGTGCTGACCACGGCGACGATCTACATCACGCTCAACCTGATCGCCGACATAGCCTACATCCTCGTCAACCCGCGGCTGAGGGGCTGACCAGATGACGGACGCGACACTCACCACTGCCGCTTCGCTTGCCGTCGCCGAAACGCTGGAAAGCCCGGCGCGGCGCGCCTGGCGGCGGCTGATCCGGCGCAAGGGCGCCGTGCTCGGCCTCGCCGTGATCGCGATCTTCATCCTGCTCGCCGTGTTCGCGCCGCTGATCGTTCCCTATGATCCCATTGCGACGAGCTGGTCGCTGGTGCGCAAGGCGCCGTCGGCGCAGCACTGGTTCGGCACCGACGAGCTCGGCCGCGATGTGCTGGCCCGCGTCGTGTTCGGCGCCCGCGCCTCGCTGCTTGCCGGCGTCATCTCGGTCGGCATCGCGCTTGCGATCGGCGTACCGCTCGGCCTCGTCGCCGGCTATCGCGGCGGCTTCATCGACGCGCTGATCAGCCGCATCACCGATGCGATGCTGGCCTGCCCGTTCCTGATCCTGGCGATCGCGCTCGCGGCGTTCCTCGGCCCGAGCCTCGGCAACGCGATGATCGCGATCGGCGTCTCGGCGACCCCGATCTTCATCCGCCTGACCCGCGGCCAGGTGATGAGCGTCAAGGTCGAAGACTATGTCGAGGCGGCGCGCGCGATGGGCAATCCGCGCTGGCGGATCGCGCTGGTCCACATCCTGCCCAACATCCTGCCGGCACTTTTGGTGCAGGCGACGCTGTCGATCGCGGCCGCGATCATCGCCGAGGCCGCGCTGTCGTTCCTCGGCCTCGGCCAGCAGCCGCCGGCGCCGTCCTGGGGCAGCATGCTCAACGCCGCGCAACGCTTCCTGACAAGCGCGCCATGGATGGCGGTCTGGCCGGGGCTTGCGATCTTCCTGGTCGTGTTGTCGTTCAATCTGGTCGGCGACGGCCTGCGCGACGCGCTGGACCCGAAGGCGCGGTGACTGCAAACTGAGCGCGCCCATCCCTCTCCGTCATCCCCGCGCAAAGGCTTCGCCTTCGCGGGATGACGGGGAGAGTTGCGTGACACCAAGTTCGTGTCATTGCGAGCGGAGCGAAGCAATCTACCATCACCGAGCGTGCGGAGCTATGGATTGCTTCGTCGCTTCGCTTCTCGCAATGACGACGAAAGCTAAAGCGCGATGAGATTAGGTTGAATCGTCATCGCGCCTTAGCTCTTTGTTTGAGCATGATCTTTTCGGAAAACCGCTTCGCACTTTTCCGGATCATGCTTTAGATCACCACTTCCCTTAGCACCCTGCGGCAATCCATCTCGTATTCGAGATCAACCACCGGCGGGCGGCAGAAGTGCCAGGTCAGGCCGGAGCGGGTGGCGCCGCGGCGGACCAGCTCGTCGACGAGCACGGGATGGATGTCGTGCACGGTGTAGGCCTGCACCGCCGTCGTCTCCTGCCAGCCGAAGCTGAACTCCGCCAGACGGCGCTCCATCTCGCCGGCGGTGAAGCGGACCTTCTCCCGCCACGCGCCGGGACTGAGATCGCGATAGCAAACGATGCGGTCGGGATAGCTGGCGGTGCCGCCGCGTGCCTCCGCGCCGCCGGCGATCACGAAGGAGGGCGACGTCGTCGTGCTCGGCCGCGTGAACGAGAACGCATGGAACGACGGCTCGGCCGGCGGATCGATCTCGGGACAGACATTGCTGCGCGCCACCGGATTGATGGTGCCGTCGAACAGCCCCCATTCGGCGAGCGTCTTGACGTAGTGCTGGTTGAAGGCGCGGAAGCCGTCTTCGGTGAAGGCGGCCGGCGAACGCAATTCGCAGGCGCAGAACGCCGTCAACGGGCGGCCGGCATCCTTGATGTAGGCCGCGATCCGCGCAAAACCTTCCGCGAGCGGCAGCAGGCGATCGAAGCGCACCCGCTCGATCTCATAGCCCGCGTTCGCCTGCGCGCCGCTTGAATATTGGAACACGGCCGGAATGAACCGGTAATTGCCCGCCGCAAACTCGCTCGCCATGCCTGTTTCCTCCGGATTTCCTGAGGCGAGTTACTTTCTGCCCGCCCTCGGCAAAGGCTATCACGAGACAAAGAAAAGGCGGCAGTGGCTTTCGCCAGTGCCGCCTTCCCTGCGAGCATGAGCTTGGAGGGCTCAGGTCGGTTTCAGCGCGCCGCCGCGACGGTCGAGCTCGTAGTCGGCGATCTGCTTGGCGCGATCGGAATGGGCCGCGGCCTGGTGGTCGGTCGCGATCACCGTGTAGACCATCGGCAGCACGAACAGCGTGAACAGCGTGCCGATCGTCATACCGGCCACGACCACGAGCCCGATCGAGAAGCGGCTGGCAGCGCCGGCGCCCGAGGCCGTGAGCAGCGGCAGCAGGCCGGTGACCATGGCCGCCGTCGTCATCAGGATCGGACGCAAGCGGATCCGGGCAGCCATCTCGATCGCCGCGCGGCGGTCCAGTCCCTCGTTGAGCTGCAGCTCGTTGGCGAACTCCACCATCAGGATGCCGTGCTTGGTGATCAGTCCGACCAACGTCAGCAGGCCCACCTGGGTGTAGATGTTCATGGTGGCGACGCCGAAGAACAGCGGGATCAAGGCGCCGACGATCGCCATCGGCACCGAGATCATGATCACGAACGGATCGCGCAGGCTCTCGAACTGCGCCGCCAGCACCAGGAAGATGATGATGATGGCGAACGCGAAGGTGACCAGCAGCTGATTGCCTTCGTGGACGTATTGCCGGGAGTCGGCCAGGAAGTCGTAGCTGAAGCCGGACGGCAGCTTCTTGGCTTCACCCTGCAGGAACTCCACCGCCTGCCCCATCGAGACGCCGGGCATCGGCACCGCCTGGAAGGTCGACGAGTTGAGCTGGTTGTAGTGGGTCAGCGCGTTCGGATCGACGCCGGTCTCGACCGAAACCACGGTCGACAGCCGCACCAGCTGCCCGGTCGCGGTGGGAACGTAGTAGTCGTTGAATGCCTCGGGCGCGAGCCGGCTGGCGCGCGGCACCTGCGGGATCACCTGGTAGGAGCGCCCTTCCAGATTGAAGCGGTTGACATAGTTGCCGCCGAGCAGCGTCGCCAGGGCGCCGCCGATCGACTGCATGGTGATGCCGAGGTCGCTCGCCTTGGAGCGATCGACCTTCACCCGGACCACCGGCTGGTTGAAGTCGAGGTCGCTGTCGGTGACGATGAACAGGCCGCTCTTGCGCGCCGCATCCTTCAGCTTGTTCATCTGGTCGAACACCTGCTGGAATCCGGCCGTCGACGAGATCACCATCTGCACCGGCAGACCGCCGGGGCCGCCGGGCAGCGGCGGCAGGCTGAACGCGAACGCGCTGATGCCCTCGATCTTGGACAGCTCGGCCTGAACCAGCGGCTGCAGCGCCTGCGCGCTGCGCTTGCGTTCATCCCACGGCTTGAGCAGCATGCCCGCGAAGCCGCCCTGCGGACCGGTGATGCCGTTCAGGATGAACCGCAGGTCGGTCTCGGGAAACTTCTGGAACTCCTTGTCCATCTTGTCGCCGTAGAAATCGATGTAGTCGATGTTGGCGTATTTCGGCGCCTTGGTCACCGCGAACACGATGCCCTGGTCCTCCTGCGGCGCCAGCTCCTTCTGGATGTGCATATAGAGGAAGCCGACCAGACCGAGGATGGTCACGGCGAACAGCGCCGTGATCGGGCGGTAGTCGAGCGAACGGTCGAGCTGACGGCCATAGGCCCGCGTCAACGCGCCGAACACGCGATTGACCAGCCTGGCGAACCGGCCCTCCTCCGCGCTCTTGAGGAACACCGAGCACATCATCGGCGACAGCGTCAGCGCGATCACGCCCGACACGATCACCGAACCGGCCAGCGTGAAGGCGAATTCGCGGAACAGCGTGCCGGTCACGCCGCCAAGGAAGCCGATCGGCGCGTACACCGCCGCCAGCGTGATCGTCATGGAGATGACGGGACCGACGATCTCGCGGGCCCCCTTCAGCGATGCCTGCACCGGTGGCAGGCCCTCCTCGAGATGTCGATGGATGTTCTCCACGACTACGATCGCATCGTCGACCACGAGGCCGATCGCCAGCACCATCGCCAGCAGCGTCAGCAGGTTGAAGCTGAAGCCGGCGGCCAGCATCAGGATGCAGACGCCGATCAGCGACAGCGGGATGGTGACGACGGGGATGATCACCGACCGCAGCGAGGCCAGGAACAGGAAGATGACGACGACGACGATCAGGACCGCTTCGGTGAGCGTCTTCTCGACCTCGTCGATCGACGATTGAATGAACTTGGTGGAATCGTAGGCCACCTTCATCTTCATCGACGGCGGCAGGTTGCGCTCGAGGTCGGGGAACAGCGCGCGAACGCCCTTCACCAGGGTCAGCGGGTTGCCCTGCGGCGTCGCCTTGATGCCGATGAAGATCGCATGCTCGCCGTTGAAAGCGACGCTGGCGTCCGTCGACTGCGCGGCGAGCTCCACCGTCGCGATGTCCTCGATGCGCACGAAGCCGCCGTCCTTCGCCTTCACGATCATCCGCTTGAACTGATCGATGTTCTGAAGGTCGGTATTGGCCGAGACGTTGGAGACGATGAAGAAGCCCTTGGTCTGGCCGGCGGCCGCCTGGAAGTTGTTGGCGGCGATCGCGGCGGCGACGTCGTTGGGCGACACGCCGCGTCCGGCCATGCGGGTCGGATCGAGCCAGACGCGCATCGCGAAGGTCTGGCCGCCGAGGATGTCGGCCGAGGCGACGCCATCGACCGTCGAGAGCACCGGCTGCACGACGCGGGTCAGATAGTCGGAGATCGACGATCCGGTCAGCTCCTCGCTGGAGAAGCCCAGATACATCACGGCGATGGTGTCACCGGTCGCCTTGGTCACGACGGGGTCGAAGGCTTCCTTCGGGATCAGGTATTTGACCGAGTTGACCTTGGCGAGCACCTCGGTCAGCGCCTGGTTCGGATCGTGATTGAGCTTGACGTAGACCTGAATCGTCGAGGTGCCGAGCACCGAGTTCGACGTCATGTAGTCGACGCCTTCGGCCGACGCGACGGCCTGCTCGATCGGCGTGGTGATGAAGCCGTTGATCAGCTCGGGCGACGCACCGGGGTATGACGTGGTGATCGTCACGACGGTGTTCGAAAGATTCGGATATTGCCGGATTGGCAAAACCATCGCCGCGCGCAGGCCGATCAGCAGGATCAGCAGGCTGACGACGACCGACAGCACCGGGCGCTTGATGAAAATATCAGTGAAGGCCATCGCCAACTCGATTCGTGTTCTGCCGGCTTGCGGCAAGATGTGGCGGAGGGCCGATGGCCCTCCGAGTTCGATGAATGAAGATCAGTAGCGCGGCGGTTCGGCCGGAACCGGCGGCGGCGGATCGGTCGAGATCGCAACCGCCATGCCCGACTGCAGCTTGATCTGGCCGACGGCGACTACCTTGTCCCCCGCCTTCAGACCCTTGAGGATCTCGACACGGCCCTCGACGCGGTTGCCCGTCTTCACGAAGGTGCGGTCCGCGGTCAGGGTGGTCTTGCCGTCGTCGCCCTTCTTCTCGGTGATCAGGAACACCGAGTCGCCATACAGCGTGTAGTCGACCGCGGTTTCCGGAATGGTCACGACCGGCGGCTTCCCGGGCAGCACGATCGTGGTGGTCGCGAACATGCCGGGCTTGAGGATGCTGTCCGGATTCTGGATCGTGGCCTGAACCCGGATGTTGCGGGTGTCGGTCGCGATCTGCGGCTCGATGGTCGTGATCTTGCCCTCGAAGGTGCGGCCCGGATAGGCGTCGACCGAGACGCGTACGGCCTGGCCGACCTTGATCTGCGAGCTCTGCTTCTCGGTGACGGTCAGGTTGGCGTACAGCACCGACAGATCGGTCAGCGACACGATCTGCGTGCCGGCCGTCAGGTACTGGCCGACTTCGACCTGGCGCACGCCGAGATCGCCTTCGAACGGTGCGCGCACCAGCTTCTGCGAGATCAGCGCCTCGGTCTTGGCAATGCCCGCCTTGGCCTGGTCGTAAGCCGCCTGCGCGGTGTCGACGGTCGATTGCGGACCGAACTGGCGCGACGCGAGCTGCTTGGCGCGGTCGAGCTGCAGCTCGCCGACGGTCGCCTGCGCCTTGTAGTTGGCGAGGTCGCCCTGCTCCGGTGCGTCGAACAACTGCACCAGCGGCGTGCCGGCCTTCACGTGGCTGCCGGCGGTGAACAGGATCTCGGTGATGCGGCCCGGCACGTCGGTCGTGACGTTGACCTGGTGCACGGCGACGAGATCGCCGACGGCGGTCAGCAGGTTCGGAATCACCTCGGTCTTCGCCTCGACGGCCGACACATTCGCCGGCGGCGGCTTATTGTTGGCAAAGAACTGCGCGATCATGTGGCTGCGGAAGGCGTTGAAGCCGACCAGCGCACCGACGAGCAGGGCCAGCAACAGGCCTACGATGATGAACCAGCGCACCATGCGGACGGGACGCTTGGCTTGCTTCTCCTTGATCGGTTGCCCCGAGATGTGGCTTTCGGTCTGAATATTCATGTCATGCACTTTCTGCAGTTACCGACGGTCCTGCGATCGGCGACGGCTGGCGGCCCAAATGAGTTGAAATTGCGGCTTCGGTAAGTCCGATGCCGCGAAGGATGAATTGGCAAAGCTGGCGCTCGGCCGCGGCGGCATCGCCGTAGGGGAGACACGGTGTCGCAGGCAGCTGGGTCAGCGCACCCATCAGCACGGTATGGTGCGCAAACCAGAACAGGTTGAGCGGCTCGTCGCCGATCTTCGTGGCCTCGCCGGAGGCAATCGCCCGCTCGAGCGAGGCGGCGAAGGTCGGACCGATCAGCTTGCCGACCTTGTCGTAGAGCAGGCGCGCAAACTCGCCGTCGTCGAGATGGCTCGTCACCATCAGCCGCATCCGCTGCGCCTCTTCCTGATCAGGCGCATCACGCAGCTGCATGAAGTGACCGACCATGCCTTGCACTAGCTCGACCAGCGTCGCAGTCGAGGGCTCCTGCCCGAGCAGATGCGCGAGATCGGGATCCGCCTCGCACTCCTCGGCAAGGATCTCGGCATAGAGCGCCGCCTTGGACGGGAAATGCTTGAACAGCAGCCCTTCCGAAATGGCAGCCGCGGCCGCCACGCTCTTTGTCGTGGTGCCGGCAAAGCCGTTGCGGGCGAAACACCGCTTTGCGGCGCTCAGGATCAACTGACGCCGCAAGTCACTCGTCATGCGTAAGGTAGACATTTGGGTCGTGAGTAATCACTCACTTTACCAAAAGTCAAGGTTCTATTGCACCGCGAAAGCCACTTTAAATAGGAGTGTGGCCGATCGACCCTCTGATCCGGTTCACGAGGTAGGTGCCGTCGCGGCTAGACAGCACGCGCTCCAGATTGGCCCCGTCGATCTTTGCGCTGGCGAACCGCGGCCCTGCCGTAACGTCTTGCAAAGACGAGGCAAAAGCCTCGACCTCAGCCATCGTGCTGATCGCCCGGCTATCACCGATTCCGCAGGCTTTGGCAACACCGACCAGGTCGGCAGGCCCGCCGGTGTGGCTGGCCTGGCCGCCGGTCTCGCCATAAGCCTCATTGTCCAGCACGATGATCGAGAGATTTTTGGGCTGCTGCAGGCCGACGGTGGCGAGGCTTCCCATCCCCATCAGCATCTCGCCGTCGCCGGTGATCACGACGACCGGCAGCGTCGGCTGGGCCAGCGCGAGGCCGAGCCCGATCATCACGGCGCCGCCCATGCCGCCCCAGAGATAGAAGTTGCGGTCGTGGTCGCCGGCGGCGGCGATGTCATAGGTCGAGGCGCCGAGGCCGCCGACGGCGAAGGCGCCCTTGCGATCTTTCAGCAGTTCGGAAACGACGGCACGGCGGTCGAGGAGATTGGCTTTGCTCATTTGGTGAAGACCTTTGCCCCGATCAGGCGCTGCGACAGCAGGACGGCGGTGGGCGTGCAGGCGTTATAGGCCTGCGCTGCGCCGGCCTCGACGACTTCGCGGACCTCTTCAGGGTGCGAGGCGCGCAGCACCTTGATCCCGGACAGTTCGAGAATCCCCTGCGTGTTCGAGCCCATCGGCACCTGCCAGGGATTGAACTCGCCCCATTCGCCGCGCATCGTCACCAGCGTAAGGAACGGCAGGCGGAAGATCTGCACCAGCGACAGCATGTTGATGCAATTGCCGACCCCGCTCGACTGCATCAGCAGCACGCCGCGCTGGCCGCCGGCCCAGGCGCCCGCGAGCAGCGCTACGCCCTCCTCTTCGGTGGTCAGCGCGATGCCGCGCATCGAGGACGACCCCAGCACCCGCTCGATCAGCTGCGAATGGCCGGCGTCCGGCACGTAGGGCACCTGACGCACCTCGAAGCGCTGCAATATCGAGAAGATCTCCTCGGGCCAGGAGGCCGCAGTGTCGGCACGGGCATGCATTGGCGTTTCCGGTCTTGTTGTTTGGTCGCGACTGTAGAGGGGCGCGCGCGCTTCATCAAAGCGCAAAACCGCATATGGCTCTGCGATTTGCTCGCACCACGCGGCGCCCCTGCGCGCTGTTCCCGGCGCCTGGCAAATTGTGTTGCGCCACCGCCGCCCGCGGCTTACGATAGTTGCAAATGAAACTAATTGGGCTGGATGCGCCATGAACGGACACGCGCGAGAGCTGGCTGACGGCTTCGACCTGGAGAAGCTGACGCCGGAGTTCTACGCCGACCCCTACCCGACCTATCGCGCGTTGCGCGAGAACGCGCCGGTCAAGCGGCTGCCGAACGGCTGCTATTTTCTCACCCGCTACGACGACCTCATCGCCGCCTACAAGAACACCAAGGCGTTCTCCTCGGACAAGAAGAAGGAGTTCCTGCCGAAATACGGCAACTCGCTGCTCTACGAGCATCACACGACCAGCCTCGTCTTCAACGATCCGCCGGCGCATACCCGCGTGCGGCGGCTGATCATGGGCGCATTGTCGCCGCGGGCGATCGCCGGCATGGAGCCTGACCTGATCGCGCTGGTCGACGACCTGCTCGACCGGATCGAGACCCGCGACCGGTTCGAGCTGATCGGCGACTTCGCCTCGGCAATTCCGGTCGAGGTGATCGGCAATCTGCTCGACGTGCCGCACGACGAACGCGAGCCGCTACGCGACTGGTCGCTGGCGATTTTGGGGGCGCTGGAGCCCGTGATCGGCAAGGAGACGTTCGACCGCGGCAACAATGCGGTGAAGGATTTCCTCGCCTATCTCGAAACGCTGGTTGAACGCCGCCGCGCCAGACCCGGCAATCCCGAACGCGACGTGCTGACAAGGCTGATCCAGGGTGAGGATAATGGCGAGCGGCTGACCGCGAAGGAATTGCTGCACAACTGCATCTTCCTGCTCAACGCCGGCCATGAGACCACGACCAATCTGATCGGCAACGGGCTGGTGACGCTCAGCCAAAATCCGGATCAGAAACAACGGCTGATCGCGCAACCCGAGCTGATCAAGACCGCGGTCGAGGAGATGCTGCGCTACGAAAGCTCGAACCAGCTCGGCAACCGCATGATCGTGGAAGAGACCGAGCTCGGCGGCATGAAGCTGCCGGCGGGCACGCTGGTCACGCTGTGCATCGGCGCGGCCAACCGCGACCCCGCGCAATTCCCCAACCCCGAAGCTTTCGACGTCGCGCGCGCGCCGAACCGCCACCTCGCCTTCGGCACCGGCGCGCATCAATGCGCCGGCATGGCGCTGGCGCGCCTCGAAGGCGCCATCGCGATCTCGCGGTTCCTCAAACGCTTTCCGAACTACGCGCTCGACGGCGCGCCGGTTCGCGGCGGGCGGGTGCGCTTCCGCGGCTTCCTCAGCGTGCCCTGCAGCATCAGCGCATAAGACGACACATTTGGCCGGCGACAGACTTCCCTGTGGAGGAACTGATGCCCAAATCAACTGCAGGCGCGATTTGATGTAATCTCTCGGGCGCTGCAGCGGGAGTGACGCATGATGAATGCATCGGTCACTGATTTCCTCGCAACCGAAGCGCAGTTCGGCACCTACAATTATGAGCCGATCGGGGTCGTGCTGTCCCGCGGCGAAGGCGTCTGGGTCTGGGATACCGATGGCAACCGCTATCTCGACTGTCTCTCGGCCTACTCGGCGGTGAGCCAGGGCCACTGCCATCCCAAGATCCTCGCAGCCATGATCGAGCAGGCGCATCGGCTGACGCTGACCTCGCGCGCCTTCCACAACGACCAGCTCGCTCTTTTCTACCGCGAGCTCGCGGAGCTGACCGGCTCGCACAAGGTGCTGCCGATGAACAGCGGCGCCGAGGCGGTGGAGAGCGCGATCAAGTCGGTGCGCAAATGGGCCTATGAGGTCAAGGGCGTGCCGGACGGACAGGCCGAGATCATCGTCTGCGCCAATAATTTCCATGGACGCACGCTCGGCATCGTCGGCTTCTCGACCGACCCCGGCTCGCGCGACCATTTCGGCCCGTTCGCGCCGGGCTTCAAGATCATCCCGTTCGGCGATCCCGCCGCGCTTGAGCAGGCGATCACGCCGAACACCGCGGCCTTCCTGGTCGAGCCGATCCAGGGCGAGGCCGGCGTCATCATTCCTCCGCCAGGCTATTTCGTCCGCGTGCGCGAGCTGTGCACCGCGCACAATGTGATGCTCGTGTTCGACGAGATTCAGACCGGGCTCGGCCGCACCGGCAAGCTGCTCGCCGAGCAGCACGAAGGGATCGAAGCCGACGTGACGCTGCTCGGCAAGGCGCTGTCGGGCGGCTTCTATCCGGTGTCGGCGGTGCTTTCCAACAACGCCGTACTCGGCACCTTGCGGCCCGGCCAGCACGGCTCGACCTTCGGCGGCAATCCGCTGGCCTGCGCGGTGGCGCGGGCGGCGCTGCGCGTGCTGATCGACGAGGGAATGATCGAGAACGCGGCGCAACAGGGCGCGCGCTTTCTCGCCGGCTTGCAGGACATCCGCGCCAACGTCATCCGCGAGGTGCGCGGGCGCGGGCTGATGCTGGCGATCGAGCTGCATCCGGAAGCCGGCGGTGCCCGCCGCTACTGTCTGGCGCTGCAGGCGCGCGGCATTCTCGCCAAGGACACCCATGAGCACACCATCCGGATCGCTCCGCCGCTGGTGATCACCGGCGATCAGGTCGACTGGGCGACGGAGCGGATCGCGGCGACCCTCACGCAGGACGTCTCCTGACGGTTCCCCGCGCCGGAAGACCGTAACGCCGGCCGTAGCCACAACGAACGAATCCGACGTCAGTGCGTTGAAGCACTGCGGGCGACTGTTGAAAGGAGAGCTACGCTCATGCTTTCCCGTCGCGCTTTGTTTGTTGTCTTTTCGATTGGCAGCTCGATGCTCGTGGCGAACGGCGGCGCGTCCGCCCAGCCACACGGAAAAGGTCCACCGGCGGCAAGGCCGGCTGCACCGGCCGCAATGGCGCGTCCCGCCGCGCCGATGGTACACGCCGCCCCTCCCGCGATGGCCAGGCCGCCCGCAATGGCGAGACCGCCTGCAATGGCTCGGCCACCCGCGATGGCACGGCCGGCAGCACCCGCGTTCCACGCCCCGCAGCGACCGGCAATGGCGCCGCGCCCGGCCCCGCATTTCGCCGCCCCGTCTGTGCGCCAGGCCCCCCATATCGCCGCGCCGCGTGTCGCAACGCCACGCCCCGAATTCCGTCGAGGAGCACCGCAGCGTCAAGCTCCGCATATCGCGGCGCCATCACGCCCGAGCCCAACTTCGCGCTTGAGCGAGCGGCCGTCGCCGACGGAGCGCGTTCAACAGCGCGCGCAGCAGCACCAGCAAATGATCCAGCAACGCCAGCAGGCGGCGCAGCAGCGGCAGCGTGACGCGCTCTCGCGCCAGACCACCGAGCGGCAGACCCGGATCGATCGCCTGCAGCAGCGCGTGCAGCAATTGCAGTCGCAAAAGGTCCAAGGCGCACGCGCGCAACGCGTCCATGACCGTGCCCTGCAGGCGCAGAACCGCCTGTTGCAGCGCGAGCAGCGTGCGCAGCAGGCCGACGTTACCCGCCGGCAGAGATTGGCGCCGGCAGCGACGGTTGGCGCTGCGGTCGCGACCACGGCCGCGACGCAGGCGGCTCAGCGCGAGCGATTTGCCGCGCGCTTCCGCGAGCAGGCAGGTGCGCAAGGCCAAGCAGGGCTTGCGGCGCGCCAAGGCGGCTGGGCGCCCCGGCATGCCTGGCGCCGCGGCAGCCACGCGGCCTTCGTGGCGTGGCTTGGGCCGGTGTTCTGGCCCTACGCCTATTCGGACATCTTTGACTACACGTTCTGGTCCTATGCCTACGAGCCCGGCTATTGGGCCTACGCCTATGACGACTTCGTCGACACCGTGTTCTGGGACACCAACAGTCCCTACTCCGCCTATGCCAGCATCAATCCTGGCGACTATCCGGCGACCACAGGCCGCGATCGGTCCCGTCAACGCACCGACACGAGCCCGCAGGCAATCAAGCAGCTCTGCGGCGAACCGGACAAGGGCGTCACGGCCTGGCCGCTTGCCGACATCGCGCGGGCGGTACGGCCGGACCAGCAGCAGCGCGCGCTCCTAGATGAGTTGAAGACGTCAGCGGCAAAGGCCGCCGATATCTTCAAGGACTCCTGTTCGGACAGCTATGCCATGACGCCCACCGGCCGCCTGCGGTCGATGCAGAACCGCATCAGCGCGACGCTCGAGGCGATCAAGATCGTGCGGCCGGCGCTGGAGAATTTCTACAGCTCGCTCAGCGACGAGCAACAGGCCCGCTTCAATGCGCTTGGTCCGCACGTCGGCGAGCGTTCGCCGCAGCAGGAGGCGACCGCGCAAACCGGCAATTGCGGCGATTCGAAATCCGACCTGGCCCACCTGCCGATCAACCGGATCGAGGCCTCGCTTCATCCGGCTGGCAAGCAGAAGGAAGCGCTCGATCGCCTGAGCGATGCGACCACAAAAGCCATAGCGGACCTGCAGGCGGCCTGCCCGAACGACGTGCCGCTGACGCCAGTCGGCCGGCTGGAGGCGATGCAGCACCGGCTCGAGGCCATGCAGAAGGCCGCGAAGCTGATCGAGCCTGCACTGGACGAGTTCTATGCGATGCTGAGCAGCGAGCAGAAAGCCCGCTTCAACACGCTGCAGCGGGTCGCGAGCCCCTGAGACGGCCGGCCGGCGCTCCGGATCGCCGGGCGCGCCACAGAATACCAGTCCCCCATCTTGCCTTTGCGGCCGGCGCGCAGCAATGTCCGGTACCGGCATCCCGAAGCAATGCCGAATGACGGGGCGGGAATGAAGCGCGGCTGGATGAGCACTGGCGAGCTACGCGAGCGCTGGGGCGATTCCTTGTTGACGGTGCTCACTGTCCTGCTCCTGGTCATGATTTTCGTGGTGGCGCCGTTGCAGGCGTTGGGCCTGTTCGAATTCCAGATTTTTGAGCTCCTGCTCGCGCTGGTCCTGGTCGGCGGCGTCTTCCTGATGTCGGGCAGCACGCTGGCGGTCGTCACGATGCTGGTCGCGCTCGTCATGATCGTCACGGGCGGGATCCTGAGACTACGCTCACCTTCAATTTTCGATCTCAACCTGTTCGCCGCATCCTGGCTGCTCGTCGGCCTCACCATGGCGGTGACGGTGGCGCGCGCGACGTTCGCGCCAGGCCGCGTCACCTATCACCGTGTGATCGGCGCGGTCCTGCTCTATCTCACGGTCGCCGTGATCTTCGCGGCGCTCTACACCTTTGTCGGCACGCTGAGGCCCGACGCATTTCCCGGCATGAAGGTGGAAGACAGCCCGACATTGGCGAGCCGCGTCCTCTATTTCAGCTTCGCCACGCTCACAACGACAGGTTATGGCGACGTCGCTCCGCTGCATCCGATCGCGCGGAGCCTGTGCAATCTCGAGGCGATCTTCGGCCAGCTCTATCCGGCAACGCTGCTGGCGCGCCTCGTCACGCTGGAGATCGAGCACCGCAACGAAGAGTCGTAATGAGGCACGAGGCGCGCATGCAGCGCTGTGCCCACCTTCCGGCGTCCTAGACCACCGTCCGGTGCCGCTCGATGCAGGTTCGCAGCACTTCGTCCAGCGGACGGCCCCACCAGTCATTCGAGAAGATCTCGATCTCCGAATAGCCGTCAAAGCCCTGCGCCTCGACGGCGGCGCGCACCGATCTGATGTCGATAACGCCGTCGCCCATCATGCCGCGGTCGTTGAGGATGTCCTTGGTCGGCACCAGCCAGTCGCAGACATGGAACGCGAGCAGACGATCCTGGCCGGCGCGCGCGATCTGGCTCATCAGCTCCGGATCCCACCAGATGTGATAGACGTCGAGCGCGACGCCGATCGCGCCGGTTCTGTCGGGATCGAGCGCATCGCAGATATCGAGCGCGTGCTTCGTGGTGTTCACGCAGGCGCGGTCGGCGGCATAGGCCGGATGCAGCGGCTCGATCGCGAGCGGCAGCTTGGCCTGCTTCGCATAATCCAGCATCTCCGCGATGCCGTCATGCACCTGCGATCGTGCCAACGCGATATCCTTGGATGCCGCGCTGCCCGGCCGTGAATATTGCGGCAGGCCGCCGACCACCAGCACGATGCAGGAGGCGCCGAGTGCTGCCGCCTCGTCGACAGCACGGCGATTGTCGTCGCGCGCTTCGCTGCGATGCGCGCCATCTGCCGTGAACATGCCGCCGCGGCAATAGCCCGACAGATCGAGCCCGGCATCCTTGACCGCACGGACGGCGCGATCGAGGCCGACGGCTGCGACCTGGTCGCGCCAGGGATCGATGGCACGGATGCCATGGCGCGCGCAGGCCTCGACGATGGCGAGGAGATCGCCCCGCTTGCGGACGGTCGCTGTGTTCAGCGACAGCCAGCGGTGATCATTGGAAAAGTCGCGCATCAGGCGTCGATGCCGCGCGTGGTCAGGATCGTCGTCATCCGGCGCGTAGCTAGCTCCGGATTGGCGAGCAGACCGGCCTTGTCGGCGAGCCGAAACAGCTCGGCAAGATGCAAGGTCGAGCGCGCGCTCTCCTGCCCGCCGACCATGGTGAAGTGATCCTGGTGCCCGTTGAGATAGGCCATGAACACGATGCCGGTCTTGTAGAAGCGCGTCGGCGCCTTGAAGATGTGGCGCGACAGCGGCACCGTTGGTCCCAGCACATCGTGGAAGCCGGCCTCGTCGCCGGCGGCGAGCCGCGACAGCGCGTAGGAAGCCGCCGGTGCGATCGCATCGAAAATGCCGAGCAGCGCGTGGGAAAATCCCTGGTCGTCGCCGGCGATCAGTTCGGCATAGTTGAAGTCGTCGCCGGTGTACATCTTCACGCGGGCATCGAGCCGGCGCCGCATGTCGATCTCACGCTGCTTGTCGAGCAGCGAGACCTTGACGCCATCGACCTTGGCCGCATTGGCGTTGATGATGGCAACCGCCGTATCCATCGCCTTGTCGAGATCGGCCGTGCCCCAGTAGCCTGATAGAGCCGGATCGAACATGTCGCCGAGCCAGTGGATGATCACGGGTTCACGAACCTGCGACAGCACGCGGTCGTAGACCCCGGCGTAATCCTCCGCGCTCTTGCCGAGCTTTGCCAATGCGCGCGAGGCCATCAGGATGATGCGGCCGCCGGCCTGCTCCACCGCAGCGATCTGCTCCTCATAGGCACGGATCACATCGTCGATCGACCTGGCGTCCTCGACCGCGAGGTGATCGGTGCCGGCGCCGGAGAACACCAGCGCGCTGCCCCTGGCCTTGGCCGCCTTTACCGAGCGCTGGATCAGTTCGAGCGAGGTCGGCCAGTCCAGCCCCATGCCGCGCTGCGCGGTGTCCATGGCTTCGGCGACGCCGAGGCCGAGGTCCCAGATGTGCTCACGAAAGGCGATCGTCCTGTCCCAGTCGATCGCCGCGGCCAGCCAGGGATCGACGTCGGCGCGCGGATCGGCCACCACATGCGCGGCCGAGAATGCCACGCGGTTCAGCGTACCCTCGAGCTTCGCCGGAAAGGTCCGCGACGCCGCCAGGCGATAGGTCTCGAGGGCGCCGCCGGCGGTCGGCAGCTTCAGCGACAGCGATGACTTTGTCATGGCAGGCTTGGGCAGGACTGGCTTGTTCATGGCAAGGTCCTTTCTCAGACTGATATCGGGGCGACGTCGATCCAGCGCCGCTCCTTCCAGCTCTTCAGCGCGCATTCGGCGAGCTGCACGCCCTTGGCGCCTTCGAGCAGGGTGTATTTGTAGGGCGCATCCTCGCAGACATGGCGGATGAACATCTCCCACTGTTCCTTGAAGCCGTTATCGTAGACGACGTTTTCGGGCAGCTTCTGCCAGTCGGCATAGAAATCATGCATCCGCTTCTCGTCCGGATTCCACACTGGGCGCGGTGTTGCCTGACGCGCCTGGATCACGCAGTCGGTCAGACCCGCCACCGCCGAGCCATGGGTGCCGTCGACCTGGAAGGTGACGAGATCGTCGCGGTAGACGCGCGTCACCCAGCTCATGTTGATGTGCGCGATGACGCCACCCTTCAGGCGGAAGGTCGCGTATGCGGAATCATCGGCGGTCGCCTGGTATTTCTTGCCCTTCTCGTCATAGCGTTCGGGGATGTCAGTCGTGCCGAGGCAGGTCACACTCTCGACTTCGCCGAACAGATTGTCGAGCACGTAGCGCCAGTGGCAGACCATGTCGAGGATGATGCCGCCGCCGTCCTCGGCGCGGTAGTTCCACGACGGCCGCTGCGCTTCCTGCCAGCCACCCTCGAACACCCAGTAGCCGAACTCGCCGCGCACCGAGAGCATGCGACCGAAGAAGCCGGAGTCGCGCAGGAAAGCGAGCTTCTTCAAGCCCGGCAGGAACAGCTTGTCCTGTACGGTGCCGTGCTTGAGGCCCTTGGCATTGGCGAGCTTCACGACCGCAACGGCCTCCTCGAGATTGGTCGCGATCGGCTTCTCGCAATAGACATGCTTGCCGGCATTGATCGCCTTGGTCAGCAGCGAAGGCCGCGCCTGCGTGGTGGCGGCGTCGAAGAACACGGTGTCGCCCTTGTCCGCGAGCGCGCGATCGAGATCGGTGGTGTGGCGTTCGATGCTGTAGCGTTTTGCCAACGCGCCGACCTTCTCGGCGTCGCGGCCGACCAGGATCGGATCGGGCATGACGCGGTCGCCGTTCGCGAGCTGCACACCGCCCTGCTCGCGGATCGCGACGATCGAGCGGACCAGATGCTGGTTGAGCCCCATCCGGCCGGTGACGCCGTTCATGATCAGGCCGAGGCGTTTGGTCGTCATACTGCTTGCTCCTGCGAAACGCGTGATGTTGGCCGCTTGAGCGGCTGCATGGTGGACCAGTTCGGATGGATCGAACTGGCAAAGCCCGGCGCGGCGGCGATCGATCCGGTCAGCAGATCGCCGTCATGGATCGCGAGGCGGACCTTACCGCCCTCGCGCGTGTAGAGATCGGGATGCGCGGCGAGGAAGGCGTCGGCCTCGTCAGCCGGGGTGTCGGCAAAGCCATCGACATAATGATGCCCGTTGCGCTCGGCATGGGCGACGCCGATCAACGCCCCGAGCGCGAGGTCCTGCTGCACGCCGAGCCCGGCCTGGCAGGTCAGGTCCTCGCCGCTGACGAAATACCGGCCGCCATCCGCGCTCCACACCGCCGCACGGGTGGCGTTGATGATCGATTTGTAGACGCCCTTGCACGATTTCGAGGAGATGCCTCGATAGCCGAGCGCGCGCGCCTGCGGGAATGCATCATAGGAATCGTCGGCTTCGTCGATGATGAAGCCGTGCGCCGCCAGTTTCCCGAGCGGCGAGGCTCTTGTGATATCGCGCGGCATCGGCTGCTCGATATAGAGCAGGTTTGCCCTGATCGGCTGCAGCGCCGCGTCATGGTCGAGCCGGTCGACCAGCGCGTTCAGCGCGGCAAGGTCGGCATATTGCTCGTTGGCGTCGAGCGTGATCCTGGTTGCGTAAGGCAGCTTTGCAAGCTCGCTGCCGATCCGCGACAGCCGCGCCGCGTCATGCGCGGGATCGCCGTTCAGCTTGAGCTTGAAATAGCGCGCACCGGCGTTCTCGTTGCGGTCGGCGACGCCGCCCTCGCCTTCAACCTTGTCGTCCATTCCGACCGTGTGCCTGACGGCGACACGGTCAAGCCGCTTGCGCGTCGACAGGAACCGCGCGATGGCCGCATCGTCGAGATCCGCCGTCAGCCGCGCGTCGATGCCGGCAATATTGCCGGCCATGCCGTCGAAGAAGTTCGCGCCGGCCGCGCGCAGCAGCGCATCCAGGATCGCCTTGTCGATCTCGGCCGGGCCAAAGCCGGCGGCAAGCGGCGGAATGTCTTCGGCAGCGCAGGCCGCAACCTGCGGGCCGATACGTTCGGCATGGAGGCCGAATGCTGTGTCAAAGCCCTTCGCCAGATAGAGCTCGCGCGCGATCGCAAGCGAACGGCGAAGTCCGTCGAGCGACTGCGCTTCGGTCAGACGCGGCCGCTTGTCGAACCATTTCGGCGCCAGCATCTCGGCGCCGGCGCCGGTGGCGCGGCCCTTGCCTTCCACCTCGATCTCGACCTGCACGAACATCTGCGTCGACGCGGTGATCGTCACCGCGCCGAAACGGAACGGCCGGGCGAACACCAGCGGCCGTTCGAAGAACGCGATATCGTTGACCTTGAGGCGAAGCGGCATTGAAGGCTCGGGTGTTAGTCCAACGACCCCTGTGTGAAGAAATGCTTCCGGATCCGTTGCACCAGTTCGTTGAAGACAGGATCGGACATCGTCTCGAGCGAGCGCGGCCGCGGCATCGGCACATCGTAGATCGCGGCGATCGCCCCGGGCCGCTCGGTCATCACCAGCACGCGGTCGGCGAGGAACACGGCTTCCGGGATCGAGTGCGTGATCAACAGGACCGTCTTGCCGGTCTCGCGCTGGATCCGCATCAATTCGACATTCATCCGCTCGCGCGTCATGGCGTCGAGCGCGCCGAACGGCTCGTCCATCAGCATGATCTTCGGATCGTGCACCAGCGCGCGGCAGATCGAGGCGCGCTGCTGCATGCCGCCGGAGAGCTGCCAGGGCAGTTTCTTCTCGAAACCCTCGAGGCCGACCAGCTTCAGCAGGTCCCTGGCGCGGGCAAGATATTTGTCCCGCGGCAGCTGCTTCATGTCGATCGGCAGCATCACGTTGGAGAGGATGTCGCGCCACGGCAGCAGCAGCGCATTCTGGAACACGATACCGACATTGCCGTGCGGCCTGGTCACCGGCTCGCCGGCGATCAGCACTTCGCCCGTCGTCGGCGGCAGCAGGCCCGAGATCATCTTGAGCAGCGTGGACTTGCCGCAGCCGGAGGGCCCGACCACGACGAAGAACTCGCCGTCATTGATGGTGAAATCGAGCGGCCGCAGCGACGGCACATCACCGTCGCGCGACCGGTAGGTCTTCGAGACGCCGGAGAGCTTGATCCCGTGCTCGGCACCGCCCGCGCGGTCCGACACCAGGCGCAGATGCGCTGCGGGCTGAACATCGGCTGGTTTGGTTGCAGGATTCATCACAGCCCTGTCCACCCGTCGTCCCTGCGAAAGCAGGGACCCATACGCCGTGTCCGCTCATTCGGGCACGCGGGCACAGACCTTCCGCACCAATCAACGCCGGTGGTTATGGGTCCCTGCTCCGTGCGCAACAGCGCACTCGGCAGGGACGACAGAGGATATTTGTGGCTCACGAATTGCCCTTTGGCAGATAGTCGTTGGTGTAGAACGCCTTCGGATTGGCCTTGGCCTTGGCGTCGAGGCCGCCATACTCGACCATCAAATTGACCGACTCGGTCATGTTCTGGTCGGTGACCTGGAACGGCCGCTTGGTCCTGGTCTCCGGCGTGCGATAGAGCGGGATCGTCAGTTCGAAGCCTTGCGTCAACGTGTCGATCTTGCCGCCCTTCGGGTTGGCGTCGAGGATCGACTGCGCAGCCGCCTTCGGGTCCTTCTCCGCGGCTTCCACCGCCTTTGTCGTCGCCGACATGAAGCGGCGGACCAGGTCCGCATTGGCCTTCACATAGTCGGAGTTCGCGATGATGCCCGACGACACCATGTTGATGCCGTAGTCGGCGAACTTGATCGGATAGACGTCCTTGCCGGTGGCGTCCTTGATCTTCATCGACTGGTCCATGACGTAGCCGAGCAGCAGGTCAGCCTGGCCGTTGATCACGGCGTTGAGCTTGGTCTGGCCGTCGCCGGCGACGGTGTTGAAATCGCTTTCCTTCAGGCCGGTCTTCTTCAGGAACAGCGGCCAGATCTGCGTCATCGAATCTGCCGGCGTGATCGCGACCGTCTTGCCCTTGATGTCCTCCGGCTTCCTGATGTTCTTCTCGGCAAGGCTCATCGCCGACATCGGGCTGGTCTGCAGCAGCACGCCGGTGGCGATCACGGGCGCGCCCTTCACCGCGGCACGCATCATCGTCGGCACGTCGACATAGCCGAAATCGGCGGTCTTGGCGGCCACCGCCTGCGTGGTCGCGGCCGAGCCGCGGCCTTCCTGGATCTCGAGGTCGATACCTTCGGCGGCATAGATGCCCTTGGCCTTGCCGTAATAGAACGGCGCATGCTCGCCATAGACGTACCAGTTCAGCATCAGCACGACCTTGTCGGCCGCGGATGCAGGGGCCACCGCAAGCGCGGTCCAGGCCAGCGCGGCGCCTGCGACCGCAATCAAACGCTTCATGGTTGTTCTCCCTTTATTGTCCGCGGTCCTTGCTTGGACCGCTTGTCCGTTTGCTGCGCTAGGAAGCGAAGATGATGTCGTCGCGCTGGCTGACGTGCCAGGGGATCACCAGCCGCTCGATGCGGTCGACGATCCAGAACAGGATGACGCCGAGCAGCGCGAGGATCACCAGCGCGGCGAACATCGTCGGCAGGTCGAAGGTGCCGATCGAGCGCTGCATCACATAGCCGATGCCGGAGTTGGAGCCGACGAACTCGCCGACGACGGCGCCGACCACAGCGAGCGTGACCGAGACTTTCAGGCCGGAAAAGATCGCGGGCATCGCGTGCGGCAGGTTGACCGCGCGGAACACCTGGAAGCGGCTGCCCTGCATCGCGCGCGCCAGATCGACCATATCAGGGTCGACCGACTTGAAGCCCTGCACCGCCGAGACCACCACGGGGAAGAAGCCGAGCAGGAACGCGGAGATTACCTTGGGGATGATGCCGAAGCCGAACCACACCACGAACAGCGGCGCGATCGCGATCTTCGGCACGGACTGGGAGAACACCAGCAGCGGATAGACGTAGCTCTCGACCGTCTTCGAACCCGCGATCAGCATCGCAATGGGAATGCCGAACAGCGCCGAGAGCAGGAAGCCGCAAATCGTTGCATAGGTTGTCGGCCAGGACTGCCGCAACAGCTCCGGCCAGTCGCTCCACAGCACCGCGACGACGTCGCCGGGCGAGGGAATTTGGTAGGCGGGAATATGGAACAGGCGGATCGCGAGGTCCCAGGCCGCCACGATGACAACCAAAAACAGGAACGGACGTACCCACGCCGCATTCAGCACCTTCGACAGGCCCGAAGGGCTCTTTGCCTCCGCCACGTCACGCTCCCTTTGCAGTCTCTCTGTTCGTTCAGAAATTAACCCGTTGGATAAATACTGTCCAGCCCCAAGCGCGCGGCAAAATCGCGCCGAAATACGCGACTTTCGTCAGGCGAGAATTTTTGTCGGATGAGACTTCGTAGCCCGGATTGCGCTTCGCTCCATCCGGGCTACGGGCATCAGTGATGAGCGCGAACGTGCGCCTCACACCACGCGGTGCTCGGCCGCGCGCAGCACCGGCATCGCGCCGCCGAACGCCGCCGTGGATTTGCCGGTCAGCGCCGCCAGCACCAGCGCGGTCATGTGCTCGAGGCGCTCGTCGCGGGCGTCCTTCTTCAAGAGGTCGCGACCGAAGATCACGCTCAGCGTAGCGCTGTTGGAGAGATAGAAGAACGCCAGCCCGGCGATCGAGATGTAAAGCTGCACCGGATCGACCGCGACGCGGAAATCGCCACTCTCGACCCCGCGCGTCACCACGGTGCGGATCATCTCGACAAAGGGCGAGTGCATCGACTTGACCTTGGTCGAACGCTTCAGGTGTTTCGCCTTAGCGAGGTTTTCGGTGTTCAGCAGTGCCAGGAACTCGGGGTTACGCAGAAAATAGTTCCACGTGAAGTCGATCAGACGCCCGATCGCCTCGGGCGGATCGAGATGCTCGAGATCAAGGGTGCGCTCCTCGGCGCGGATCTTCTCATAGGCGCCTTCCAGCACCTCGAGATAAAGATCCTCCTTGTTGCCGACGTGGTAGTACAGCATGCGCTTGTTGGCGCCGGCATTGGCCGCGATGCGATCGACCCGCGCCCCGGCGAGGCCATGGGCGGCGAATTCCTGCTTGGCCGCCTCGAGAATCCGCAGCCGCATCCCCTGGGGGTCGCGCTGCCATCTCTGAATTCGCTTTGCCTTGGCCAAATCGATCGCCCGTGATGCTGAATTGATGAATGTAGCATGACGAACGACGTTTGAGAACGAATGTTGTCGTGACGGCCATGCGGGAATATTTCTCGCAACCACCCTCCTCGTCATTCCCCGGTGCGCAATTGCGCACCTGAAGGCGTGCGCAGCACGAACCCGAAATCAACCGGACAACGTGTTCCGTGGGTGAATGGATTCCGGGTTCTCGCTTCGCGAGCCCCGGAATGACGAGAAATTCAAAGCCTGCAGTTGCCTACGACACCCGCCGCCGGGACGACGCGCGGATAAAGCGCAGCCTAGTCTGGCTTTCCTTGCGAAGGCTGCACCAGAAGCGTCGGCACGCCGCAGGTGCCGTTGCGCACCGTCATCACGCGCGTGCCGGGCTTGCGGCCGGTACGAACCTCGGAGACGTCGACACCAGCGGCGATCAGCCGCGCACGCGTGGCGTCGATGTCGGCGACGCGCCAGCAGATGCCGCGCAGCCGGTCCGGCGCGTCCGTCTCCGATTTGCCCGGCCGGTGCGTGACCTCGACGACGAGGTCGCCGCAGCGGAAGAACATCAGCCGGCCCCACTCCGGATGCGACCGGTCGAGCGCCATGTCGAGCCCGAGCCGAGCACCATAGAGCGCTGCGGCGCGTTCCGGATCGGCGGTCGAAACCACCACGTGATCCATCGCGGTGATCGATGCGGTCGTGGTGCGGACCGACAGCGGCCGCTCCTGCTCGCGTTCCAGGAAGAACATGCGCACGCCGCGCGTCGCATCGGTCGCGGCCCGCGTACGCTTCCACGACAGCGTGGCGCCACTGATGTCGTCGCGGCTCTCGACCTCCGCGACGGGTTCGGGCTTTAGCGTCAAGCGGTCGAGCCTGCGGTGTGTCTTCGCGATATCGCTGGTGCGGAAGCACAGGCTCGCAAGCCCCTCGCCCTGGGTGGCGAGCGCGCTGCGGACGCGCTGGGCTGCATCGTCGTCGCCCTGCGGCGCCACCAATTCCAGCGTGGTGTTGTCGAGCGTGAACAGCGTGCGGTCCGCGCCGCCGCCGCTGTAGCGCCAGGAAGGCGACCGCGCGAACAGCGTCTCGTAGGCCGCGCTGGCAGCAGCGATGTCGCTGGTCAGGACGACGACGTGATCGAGACCGATAATCATGGCCGCAACCTCCCCGAATCTGCCGTCATTGTGTTTCTCCCTTAACCCAGCCCGGAACCACGGACTGCCGCCAGCCGTTATGCCGCATGCCAGAAGGGCCCGGCACAGCCATCATCTCTACCTGTAAACCAGGCAGGGTTGCGAATATTTTCAGCGATATCGGCCGATCAGCAATGCTAGTCTGGAACCGCCGGCCGGGACCACACCAAGCCACGACGGAAAGCGAATGCAGGCTCTCTTCATCGGACAGACCTATATCGACGTCACCTTCATCACGGATCACATGCCCGTCGGCGACGAAAAGCACGTCGCCGACGCCTATGCGGTGTCGTTCGGCGGCAACGCCGTGACCGCAGCATTCTGCTGCGCCAAGCTCGGCGTCCCGCCGGACCTGATCGCCACCATGGCCAATGACTGGCTGGGACGGATGTTCTGGGACATGGCCGACAGGTACGGCATCTCGTTCCACCCCCGCAAGGTCAACTCCTCCTCGCTGTCCTTCATCATGCCGAACGACGGCAAGCGCGCCATCGTCCGCTGCCGCGACGACCAGCACATCCACCCCTTTCCGCTGCTGAACATCAAGGGCTGCCGTGCGCTGCACATCGACGGCCACCAGCCGGACGCCGCGATCCATTATGCGAAGCTGTGCCGCGAGGATGGCATCCTGACCTCGCTCGACGGCGGCGGCCTGCGCACCAACACCCACGAGCTGCTCGCATTCATCGACATTGCGATCGTCGCCGAACGCCTGTGCGAGCAGATGGACAAGACGCCGGAGCAGATGCTCGACTATCTCAAGGGCCGCGGCTGCAAGGTCGGCGGCGTCACCATGGGCGAGCGCGGCCTGCTCTGGTATGACGAGGCCGGCACAGTGCGCACGCTGCCGGCTTTCCCGATCCCGCGCGCGCGCGTGATCGACACCAACGGCGCCGGCGACGTCTTCCACGGCGCCTACATCTACTCCTACCTTTCAAACCCGAGCAAAGGCTGGCATGAGCATTTCAAGTTCGCGCGCGCAGCCTCGACCTTCAAGATCCAGAAGCTCGGCAACGAGGCAGGCCTGCCGACGCTGGCGGATATCGCGGCGGTCAAGCAGGAGTTTCGCGCCGAGGCCTGATAGAGGTGAATGGGGCTAGGCCATGGGGCGCGTCTTCGTCGCCGGCAGCATCAATATGGACGTGGTGGCGACCGCCGAGCGCCATCCGCGGATCGGCGAAACCGTCGCCGGCGAGGCCGTGCTCTATTTTCCCGGAGGCAAGGGCGCCAACCAGGCGGTGGCTTCGGCCAAGCTCGGCATACCGACCACGCTGATCGGCCGGCTCGGCACCGACGCGTTTGGCAAGGAGCTGAGAACGTTCCTCGTCGCACAAGGTGTCGATCTCGCCTTCGTCAAGGACACGGACGGCACGCATTCGGGCACGGCGATCATCACGCTTGCGAACGCCGACAACACGATCGTCGTTGTGCCAGGCGCCAATGGGCTGGTCGATGCCGATGATGTCGCGGCCCCCATCCTCGCGAGGGGTGACGTCGCGGTCAGCCAGTTCGAGATCCCGCTGCCGGCGATCGCGGCCTTCTTCCGGCGCGCCCGCGCTGCCGGCGCCACCACGATCCTCAATCCGGCACCGGCGAAAAAGGCCGACAAGGCTCTGCTCGATCTCGTCGACATCCTCGTTCTGAACGAAACCGAACTCGGCTACCTGACTGGCACGGAGCTGCGAGACGGCGACACGCCGGAGCGCTTCTCCGAGGCGGCCAGGACCTTAGGGCAAGGCAAAATCGTTTGCGTCACGCTCGGAAAGCGCGGCGTGCTGGCGCTGGTCGAGGACCAACCGCTGCTCGTGCCGGGACGCGAGGTCAAGGCCGTCGACACCACAGGCGCTGGCGATTGCTTCGTCGGCGCCCTCGCCTCACAGCTCGCCATTGGCAAGCCGCTCGGCGACGCACTGGCTAACGCCAACGCCGCCGCCTCGATTTGCGTGCAACGGATGGGGGCCGCGCCGTCGATGCCGACGGCGCAGGAGGTTAGCGCCGTTCTTTCCACGCGTCGTCCCGGCGAAGGCCGGGACCCATAACCACCGGCTACAGTTTGGGGCACCCGCGCAGTAACTGCGTTCGTCTCCGCCAATGATCGCCGCGGAGTATGGGTCCTGGTCTTCGCCGGGACAACGATTCGACTACGTCAGCGCACTCTTCAAATCGAAGCTCGCATCCGCCGCCTGCTCCGGCGTGATCGAGCCGCCGGCACCGAGCAGCCGGCGGCCGAACATGTGATCGCCGGCGCGATTGACCGACTCGATGCCGAGCAGTTTGTCGCCGCGATAGCAGAACGCCGAGAACGCGCCCTGCGCGCGATCGCCGCGCACCACGACGCGGTCGTAGCCGGTGGTGAGGCCGGCCATCTGCAGCTTGTCGGGGCCCTGGTCGCTCCAGAACCACGGCAGGCCGTCATAGACCTCGGTCTTGCCGGTCAGCCGCGACGCCACGCAGCGCGCATGGTCGGTCGCATTCTGCACCGACTCCAGCCGCAGCGACCCGCCGAAGCGCTTGCTGGTGTAGAGCGCGCAATCGCCGATCGCGGAAACATTCGGATCGGCGGTCAACAGATACTCGTCGACGATGATGCCGGATGCCACCGGCAGCCCGGCCTCCGCGGCAAGCTCGACATTCGGCAGCACGCCGACGCCGACCACGACGAGATCGGCCGGGATGTGCGTGCCGTTGCTCAGGCTGACGCCGGTAACCTTGCCGCCATCGGCCTCGATCGCCGTGACCTGCACCCCGAGATGAATCCGGATGCCGGCCGCGCTGTGGCGGGATTGCGAGAACTCGGAAATCTCCGCGGTCACCGCCCGCGCCATCACGCGGGAGGCGAGCTCGACCACGTCGACCTCGAGGCCTTTGGCCCGGGCGGTGGCGGCAAATTCGAGCCCGATGAAGCCGGCGCCGATCACGACGACGCGCATGCCGGGCGCGATCAAATCGCGCAGCACCTGGCTCTCATCCAGGATGCGCAGGTAGCGGACGGCGTCGAGCTTGGCGTTGGGGATATCCAGCAGCCGGTTCCGCGCACCGGTCGCGAACACCAGATGGCCATAGTCGAGCGACGTGCCGGAGGCGAGCGCCACTTTCCGCGCATTGCGGTCGATCGCTTGGGCGCGATCGGTGATCAGGTCGATCTTGTTGTCCTGGTAGAACTTGTCGGGCCGGAACATCAGGGTCTCGGGCCCGCCGGTCCCCTTCAGATAGCCCTTCGACAGCGGCGGCCGCTGATACGGCAAATGGCCTTCGTCATTGATCAAAGCGATGCGCTCGGCAAAGCCGGCCTGGCGCAGCGACGCCGCGAGCTGGAAGCCGGCATGTCCGGCGCCGACGATGATGACCGAGCCTGTCATCGGAACAACCCAAATACGCGCGAGCAGGAGTGACCCATGCCGTTTCCTCTTGTCGATGTTAGCTTGCTTGCCCCGTCCCCACAGCGCTCGTGTCTGCGTACCGAAGGCACATGCCATTTGGCCTCATGGCTCGCGCGGACGCAAGGGGGTCCCAGGCGATTCTGGCGCACCCGCGGCGCCGGACCGGATTGCCACGGCTCCCGCCAAGGCCTTAAATGTCCGGAACCAACAAGCCCAAGGTCTTCAATATGCCAGCACCCGCCCCCTCCGCCACTGACCCCGCTTTGCTCCGCATCGACGGCGCCATCGCGACCATTACGCTGAACCGGCCGGCCGCGTTCAACGCGATCGACATGACGATCGCCAAGAAGCTCGAGCAGCTCAGCGCCGAGGTCGAAGCCAACAAGGACGTTCGCGTGCTCGTCATCGAGGGCGAAGGCCGCGCCTTCTGCGCCGGCGGCGATCTGCAGACCATCGGTGCCGCCGCCGAAGCCAACAACATCGCCCCCGTGGTCGGCGAGATGCTGCACCACTATCACGCGTTCATCGAGACGGTCCGGCGGATGCCGAAGATCGTTCTCTCAAGCGTGCATGCTTCGGCGGCCGGCGCCGGCATGGGCCTCGCCTTCGTGACCGACCTGTGCATCGCCGCGGACGACGCCCGCTTCACGCCCGCCTATGCCAAGATCGGCGTGTCGCCCGATGGCGGCAGCACGGTCGGCATCGTCGGCACGGTCGGCACCCGACGCGCGCTGCAGATTTTCCTCGCCGAGGATGGGTTCACCGCGCAGCAGGCCTATGAATGGGGTCTCGTCGTCAAGACCGTCCCCGCGGCCGAGCTGAAGGCTGCGACGCGGCAGCTCGCCGAGCGCCTGGCAAAGAATCCGCCCGCCGCGATCGCGGCCACCAAGTCACTGGTGTATCAGGCGGCCACCACACCAACCAAGCAGCAGCTCGACGCCGAGGAACATAAGATCATCACGACCATGCATACCGACGATTTCCGCGTCGCCGTGAAGAAGTTCACCAGCAAGTCGAAGTAGAGGTTTGGCTAGTTCGGGCAGATGTACCCCGTGCCGCCGGGTGCCTTGAAGCAGCCGACCGATTCCGGGATCACCTGCTTGGGCAGCCACAGCACGACCTTCGGAAAATAGATCGTGAAGCAGATCGTGACCAGGAACACGACATAGATCGGCAGCGCCGCCCGCAACGCTTTTGCGAAACTGATGCCGACGAATTTCGAGGCCATCAGCAGCACGAGCCCGTAGGGCGGCGTGATCAGGCCGAATGCCAGCGTAGCGATCAACACCACGCCCATATGCACGCCGTTGATGTCGCCGGCCTGGGTCAGCGCGTTGACCAGCGGCATGAAGATGATGATGGTCGGCACCGGCTCGATGAAGTCGCCGACCACGGTGAACAGCAGCACCATCAAGAGCATGATGAGGTGCGGGTCGTTGCCGGCGATCGAGGTGATCCAGTCCGCGATGTAGATCGCGCCGCGCAGATAGGCCAGCATCCAGCCGAACGCGTTCGCCGCGCCGATCGTGATCAGCGGCAGCGAGAAGATCAGGCCGGCCAGACAGAAATCATACGGGATCTTCTTCAGGTGCCCACGGTTCAGCGCCGGGATCACCACGACGATGATGTAGGCGACCGCGACGACCCCGGCCTCGGTCGGCGTGAACCAGCCGGTCAGGATGCCGCCCAGCAAAATCACCGGGATCATCATCGGCAGCGCCGCGTCACCGGCGGCGAACGCCACCTGGCGCAGCGGCGCGCGCGGCTTGCGCAGGCCCGAGGGACCGAAGAAGTAGCAGTAGATCATCAGTCCGAAGCCGATCATCAGCCCGGGGACCACGCCGGCCATGAACAGCCCGGCGATCGAGACATTGCCGACCGCGCCATAGACCACCGCCGTGATGCTCGGAGGCACCAGCGCTGCGATCGTCGACGCCGAGGCGATGATCGCGGCGATGAAGGCCGGCTCATAGCCTTCCCGCCGCATCGGCCCGCCGAGCGCCCGGCTCATGACCGCAACGTCGGCGGTGGTCGAGCCCGACATCTCCGAGAAGAACATGCTGAAGACGACGACGACCTGCGACAGCCCGCCCCTGATGTGCCCCACCAGCGAAACCGACAGATTGGCGATGCGGACCACGACATTCGCCGAGCTCATGAGCTCGCCGACCAAGAGGAAGAACGGGATCGCAAGCAGCGCCTCGGAATCGACGCCGTCGAAGATCTTCTGGATGATCGCCGCCAGCGAGACGTCTGATAGCACTGCGCCGACGAACACGCCGGCCATCAGCGAGAACGGCACGGGCACGCCGAGATAACCGAAGAACAGGAAGCAGAACGACATCAGCGCAAGCACGACCGGTGCGCTCACGGCTGCACTCCCGTCGTCGCGCGGGTATCGATCGCAGGAATCGGAAGGTCGTCATCCGGTGGCTCCGGATGGTCGAAGCCATTGCGGATCCCGTTGATGAGCTGCTCGATCGTGAACAGGCCGATCAGGATGCCGGACAGCGGGATCACCGCATAGAGCGAGGCGATCGGCGTACCCGACGGCAGGCGGAAGCTACCGAAGCCTCGGAGGTAATTTTGATAGCCATACCAGACCAGGCAGAAAGCGACGCCCAGCACCACCAGACGGATGACGATCTCGACGAACAGCCGCGACCTGCCATGCATCGCTTCGGAGATCGCGGTGAGATAGAGATGGTCGTTGCGTCGTGTCGCGACCGCGGCCCCGATGAAGATCGCGTAGATGAACAGCGTCGAGGTCACCTCCTGCAGCCACAGCCAGGGATGACCGATGGTGCGGGTGACGATATCGGCGGTCACCGAGAGCGAGAAGCCGAAGCACAGCAGGCCGCACAGCATCATCAGGATCAGCTCGAGCCGGTCGAGCGCCCGCCATTTCAGATACCGCTGCCGTTGCAGCACCAGTGTGTCGGCGATGGCCATGGCTCGCGCTCCGCGTCAACCTCGGGCTCTAGTTGATCGCGCGGATCAAATTCTTGATCTTCTCCGCATGCGGGCCGAGATCCTTGGCGAGCTTGTCGAGATAGGGATCGGCGATCGCGGTAAAACTCTTCTTGTCCACATCCTCGACCACCTTGACGCCGAATGACTTCAGCTTTGCCGCTGCGGCCTTTTCCAGTTCGAACGCCTTGGCAGGCTCCTTCGTGCTCACCTCGGCGGCCGCCGTCGTCACCCAGTTCTTCTGCTCCGCTGAAAGGCTCTGCCACAGCTTGTCGCTGATGAACAACAGCGCATTGTTGGCCTCATGCTCGGTCATCGAGAGCACCGGCGCGACTTCGTAGTGCTTGTTGACGAGGTAAACGTTCACGCTGTTTTCCGCCGCCTCGACGACGCCGGTCTGCAGCGACGTGTACACGCTGCCGAACGGCATATGGACGGTTTGCGCGGCGTAAGCCGGGAAAATCGTATCCTCCGTGGCCGTCGCCTGAACACGAATTTTCACCCCCTTGAGATCGTTGACTTTATGGATTTCCTTCCTGGCGTAGATGCTCCTTACGCCTTGGCTGCCCGTCGCGATGACATGAAGGCCTTGCGACGTGTCGTCAATCATCGCCTTGATCGCGTCAATCACCTTCTGATCCGCAAGGGCCTTCACCACATGGTTGGCGTCGCGGAACAGGAAATGCAGCGACATCACACCGGCCTGCGGCGAGATAGTCGCGGTGTTCGCCGATGAGATGATCGCGAATTCGATGTCTCCGGATTTCACGAGCTGCAGCAGCTGCGGCTCCTGTCCGAGTTGGGCGCCCGGATATTGATCGACGATCATGGTCCCCTTGCTCAACTCCTTGAGCTTGGCGGAGAACATGTCGTAGGCCACGCTGTATCCGGTGTTGAGCTGCTGATCGTGCGCGAAGCGGTAGTGCTTGACTTCCTGCGCGCCAGCGCGCGGCGGCAGCAGCAACGCTGCCGCCGCCATCGCAATCCCGACGATCCTGGCTGAATAGCCCATCGCGACGTTCCCCCTGTTTTTAATTGAGGGGATCATCCCATCAGTCGCGCAGGATTGTCAATAAAACAGAGGTAATCAGGTCGTCGAGGCCCCAGCGGGCGCTTCGCAGTCGGAAATTATCGACAATTCGACTGCGATGCCAATCGAGACCGAACTACTTCCCCTTGGCGCGCATGAAGTCAAAGTCGCAGCCCTCATCGGCCTGCAGGATGGTGTCGTTGAAGAGATGCGCGTAGCCGCGCTTGGCCCAATCGGGCGTACCGGCCGGCGCGAGCGCGGCGCGGCGCTTCTGCAATTCGGCCTCGTCAACCAACAGATCAATGCTGCGCTTGGCGACATCGAGCCTGATCATGTCGCCGTTCCGCACCAGCCCGAGCGGACCGCCGACGGCGGATTCCGGCGTGATGTGCAGCACGATGGTGCCGAACGCGGTGCCGCTCATCCGGGCATCGGAGATGCGGACCATGTCCTTCACGCCGGCGCGCGCGAGCTTCTTCGGGATCGGCAGGTAGCCCGCCTCGGGCATGCCGGGCGCGCCCTTCGGGCCGGCATTGCGCAGCACCAGCACGTCGTCGGCGGTCACATTGAGCGCGGGATCGTCGACCCGCAGCGTCATGTCCTCGACCGATTCGAACACCACGGCGCGGCCGGTGTGCTGCAGTAGTTTCGGGCTCGCCGCCGACTGCTTGATCACGGCACCGCGCGGCGCGAGATTGCCGTGCAGGATCGCCATCGCGCCTTCGGACTTGATCGGGTTCGCCTTGGAGCGGATCGCGTCCTGCCCCGGTACATCCTCGGCATTGGCGACGACCTCACGCAAGGTCTGGCCGGTGATGGTTTTGGCATCGAGGTCGATGAGCTCGCCGAGCTGCGCCATCAGCTTCGGCACGCCGCCGGCATGATGGAAATGCTCCATGTAGTGTTCGCCCGACGGCTTGAGGTCGACCAGCACCGGGACCTCGCGGCCGAGCTTGTCGAACGCTTCGAGGTCGATCCTGTGCGGCGAGCGGTTGGCGATCGCCGTGAGATGGATCAGCCCGTTGGTCGAGCCGCCGATCGCCTGCATGACGACCTGGGCGTTGCGGAACGAGGATGGCGTCAGGATCTCGCTCGGCTTCGGTCCCTTGGTCTTCGCCATCTCGGCGGCGACGCGGCCGCTGGCCTCGGCGGAGCGGAAGCGTTCGGCATGCGGCGCCGGGATCGTCGCGCTCATCGGCAGCGACAGGCCGAGCGCCTCGGTGATGCAGGCCATGGTGGAGGCAGTGCCCATCACCATGCAGGTGCCGACCGAAGGCGCGAGGCGGCCGTTCACGGCCTCGATCTCGTTGTCGTCGATCTCGCCGGCGCGATACTTGCCCCACAGCCTGCGGCAGTCCGTGCAGGCGCCGAGCACCTCGCCCTTGTGATGGCCGACCACCATGGGCCCGACCGGAATCACCACGGTCGGCAGATCGGCGCTGATCGCGGCCATGATCTGCGCCGGCAAGGTCTTGTCGCAGCCGCCGATTACGACCACCGCATCCATCGGCTGGGCGCGGATCATCTCCTCGGTATCCATCGCCATCAGGTTGCGCAGATACATCGAGGTCGGGTGCGCAAAGCTCTCGGCGATCGAAATGGTCGGGAACACGAACGGCATCGCGCCCGACAGCATCACGCCGCGCTTCACGGCCTCGATGATCTGAGGCACGTTGCCGTGGCAGGGATTATAGTCGCTGTAGGTGTTGGTGATGCCGACGATCGGCCGATTGAGCGCATCGTCCGAATAGCCCATCGCTTTGATGAACGCCTTGCGCAGGAACAGCGAGAAGCCGGCGTCACCATAGCTTGTCAGTCCCTTGCGAAGTCCGTCGGCCATTTTCTTCTCGTCCCGTGGTTGTTCGGCCGCACTTAAGGAGCGGCAGGAATTATTGTCAATATGAGATAATCTGGTCGCGGCTTGCGGCTGGTCTGCGGCAAAATCGCCCCCATTATTGACAATAACCGTGGCGCCATGCTGACCTCAGGCACCGATCCGAAGCCGAGAGCGCATGACAGCCGAGCCCACATTGCCCGAACTCCAGGCCCCCTCGCGCGAGGAGGAACAGGCGGAAGTGATCCGCCGGCTGGAGGAGGACATCATCTTCGGCCGCTTCGCGCCCGGTTTGCGGCTGGTCGAGGATACCCTGATGCAGCGCTACGGCGCGAGCCGGCATTTCGTCCGCCAGGCGCTGTTCCAGCTCGAGCGCCAGGGCATCGTGCTGCGCGAGAAGAATGTCGGCGCCACGGTGCGGTTCTATTCGGCCGAGGAAGTGCGGCAGATCTATGAGGTGCGCGAGATGTTGACGCGCCAGGCCGCGCTGATGATCGCCCTGCCCGCGCCGCAAAGCCTGATCGACCAGTTGAGCGAGCTGCAACGGCATTACTGCATCAAGGCCGAGGCGCAGGACATGCGCGGCATTCACGAGACCAACGATGCGTTCCACCTCGCGCTGTTCTCCGCCTGCGGCAATCCCTATCTGGTCCGCTCGCTGCAGGACTACATGAACCTGACGCTGCCGATGCGCGCCAAGAACCTCGCCGACAGCGAGGGCCTCGCATTGTCGCGCCGCCAGCACGAATTGATGATAGAGCTCTTGAAGGGCCGCGACAGCTGGGCGCTGGCGCAGCTTTGCGTCGATCACATGCAGTACAGCAAGGCGGATTATCTCGTCCGCATCTCCAACGACAAAAAGCCGCAATAGCGCGATACGCGGCCTCCTCGTGAAGGAGACGGCGATGCGCTATGTGGCTATATTCCTTGGATCGCTGGCCGTGCAGCTTGCGCTTGGCGGCGTCGGCGAGGCGGCCGATCCGCGCGCGACGCAGCTCACCTACGAGCCCTGGACTAAGACATGCCTGACGGAGGCGAGTTGCTTCGTCGGCGCCGCCGCGCGCGGTCAGTGCTCGCCATCGGGCGGCACGCTCAGCGTCTCGCCGCAGAGCAGCAAGCGCGCGATCGTGAGCGCCAATGTCGGAACGCGGACCATGCTGGAAGGCACGATCAGCCTCCGCATCGATCAGGACGAGCCGATCCAGATCGCCAGGCCGCATTGCTACACGCTCGGCTGCGGCGGCACGCTCGAGGCCGATGGCGAAATGATCGAGCGGCTGAAGCACGCGCAGACCATCGCCGTCGAAGCCAAGAACCTCACCGGGCAGACCATCAGCCTCGCCTTTCCCCTCACGCACTTCGCCGAGACCTTTGACGGGCCCGGCAGCCCGCCCAAGACATCCGGGCAAGGTTCGAAGGACGCGCAGCAGCACACCGAAGCCGTGAAGCAACTGCCGCAATGCGAGGATTGATCACTTCTTCCAGTCGATCACCCTCTCCTTGTCGCCGTCGAACTCCATGCTGCAGAACGCACCGCCCTGGTAGTAATCGCCGACCGGATCCGGCGACAGCTTGGCCTGCTCGGCCATCGCGTGCTCGCGGAAATCTTCAGCCCTTCCGGTCGGACGATAGCCGAGGTCGTAGGCGCGGTGATTGTCCCACCACGAGCGCTCATTGTAGGACGCGCCGTACAGCACCTCGAAATGGATGTCGGGATGCTCGAGCCCGATGCGGCAGAGCTGGACGAGGTCTTCCGGCTTGAGCCAGATCGAGAGCCTGCGGTGGTCGAGCGGCGCCTCGCCGAAATTGCCGATCCGGAGGCACGTGACCTTGATGCCGTGCTTGTCGGCATAGAGCGCGCCGACGCCTTCACCGAACACCTTGCTCACACCATAACGACTATCCGGCCTCGCGGTGACGTCGGTGCCGATGCGGTAATGACGCGGATAGAACCCGACCGCGTGATTGGATGAGGCGAAGATCACGCGCTTGACGCCCTTTTTGCGCGCCGCCTCGAACAGATTGTAGCAGCCGATGATGTTGGACTGCAGGATCGCGTCCCAGGGTCCTTCGACCGAATAGCCGCCGAAATGCAGAATGCCGTCGACGCCCTCGCAGATCGCCTCGACCTGCGCAAGGTCGGCGAGATCGGCCGCCTTGAACTTTTCGTTGCTGCCGAGATCGGAGGGCTGCTTGATATCGCTCAGCAGGAGATCCGGATAGATCGGTGGCAGCAGCTTGCGCAGGCTCGTTCCGATTCCCCCCGATGCGCCGGTCATCAATATGCGTGGCATGCCGTCCCTCTTCTTTCCTGATTGCTGCGATCGAATTGCGGTCGCAGGCCGACAATGATAGCAAACCAGGCGCTCAAGGAAACACCATCGAAACACAACAACGAGAACAGCAAATGTCCGATGTTCATTCCGCCGGCTGGCGTCCCGCGACCTGCTATCCCGATCCCGCGATCCGCGCGCTCGATCCGCGTTTCGAGAAATACTGGCTGAAACTCTCCGCCGTCGAGCGCATCGCGACCGGTCTGCGCTGGGCCGAAGGTCCGGTGTGGTTCGGCGACGGCCACTATCTGTTGTGCAGCGACATCCCGAACCAGCGCATCCTCAAATGGGAGGAGGAGACCGGCGCGGTCAGCATCTTCCGCAAGCCGTCGAACTTCGCCAACGGCAACACCCGCGATCGCCAGGGCCGACTGATCACCTGCGAGCATGGCGGCCGCCGCGTGGTGCGCACCGAATATGACGGATCGATTACGGTGCTGATCGACTCCTTCGGCGGCAAGCGACTGAACTCGCCGAACGACGTCGTTGTGAAATCCGACGGCTCGATCTGGTTCACCGATCCGATCTTCGGCCTGCTCGGCAACTACGAAGGCTACAAGGCCGATCCCGAGATCGAGCCCAACGTCTACCGGCTCGATCCCGCAACCCGCGAGGCCACCATCGTCGCCGAGGGCGTGCTGGGGCCGAACGGGCTGTGCTTCTCGCCGGACGAGAAGATCCTCTACGTCGTGGAATCCCGCGGCGAACCGAACCGCAAGATCCTCGCCTATGACGTCGCAGCCGACGGCAAGACGATCTCCAACAAGCGCGTCTTCATCGACGCCGGCCCGGGCACGCCCGACGGCATGCGCTGCGACATCGACGGCAATCTGTGGTGCGGCTGGGGGATGGGTGATCCCGAACTCGACGGCGTCGTCGTGTTCGCGCCCGACGGCGTCATGATCGGCCGCATCGCGCTGCCGGAGCGCTGCGCCAACCTCTGCTTCGGTGGCGTCAAGCGCAACCGCCTGTTCATGGCGGCGAGCCAGTCGATCTATGCGCTCTACGTCAACACCCAAGGCGCGCTCGGCGGGTAGTTTTCCTCGTCGTCCCGGCGAAAGCCGGGACCCATCACCACCGATGGATCTTGGCCTGGCGCGCTGGGGCCGCATTCTTCGCAAAACGAAGGCCTGTGGTTATGGGTCCCGGCTTTCGCCGGGACGACGATAGAAACTTCTACCTTCCAAACGGCTGACGCCGGAGCGGTGATCCGCCCCGGCGCCAGAATGTTGTCTCTCGTGGCTCGGCTTACGCCGCGTTGTAGCCGGCGACCGCCTTGGCCTCGAGATATTCCTCCAGACCGTAGCGGCCCCACTCGCGGCCGTTGCCGGACTGCTTGTAGCCACCGAACGGCGCGGTGCGCTCGTTCGGCACGCCCTGCAGGTTGACGTTGCCGGCGCGGATCTGGCGGCCGACGCGGCGCGCGGTTTCCACGGTGTCGGCCGAGACGTAACCGGCGAGACCATACGGCGTGTCGTTGGCGATCTTCACCGCGTCGGCTTCGTCCTTGGCGCCGAGGATGGTCAGCACCGGTCCGAATATCTCTTCGCGGGCGATCGTCATGTCGTTGGTGACGTCGGCGAAGATGGTCGGACGGACATAGAAGCCCTTGTTGACACCCTCGGGCAGGCCCGGACCGCCGGCGACCAGCGTTGCGCCCTCGTCGATGCCCTTCTGGATCAGCGCCTGGATCTTGTCCCACTGGCCGCGGTTGACCACCGGACCGATCGTCGTGCCGTCGGCACGCGGATCGCCGGCCTTGGTCTTGTCGGCGACGCCCTTCGCGATGGCGGCCACTTCCTTCATCTTGGAGAGCGGCACGATCATGCGCGACGGCGCGTTGCAGGACTGGCCCGAGTTGTTGAACATGTGCATCACGCCGCCGGTCACCGCCTTGGTCAGGTCGGCGCCGTCTAGGATCACGTTCGGCGACTTGCCGCCGAGCTCCTGGCTGACGCGCTTCACGGTCGGCGCTGCACGCTTGGCGACGTCGACGCCGGCGCGGGTCGAGCCGGTGAAGGAGATCATGTCGATGTCCGGGTGCTCGCTCATCGCGGCACCCACCTCCGGGCCGAGGCCGTTGAGCAGGTTGAACACGCCCTTCGGCACGCCGGCTTCATGGAGAATTTCCGCGAAGATCAGCGCCGAGGTCGGGGTGAACTCCGACGGCTTCAGGATCATGGTGCAACCGGCGGCGAGCGCGGGCGCGACCTTGCAGGCGATCTGGTTGAGCGGCCAGTTCCAGGGGGTGATCATGCCGATGACGCCGACCGGCTCGCGCACGATCACGGCGGTGCCCATGGTCTCCTCGAACTCGTACTTCTTCAGCACTTCGAGGGTGTTCATGAGGTGGCCAAGGCCGGCGCCGGCCTGCATCTTCTCGGCCATCGGCAGCGGCGCGCCCATTTCGTCGGAAACGGCGGCGCCGATCTCCTTCATGCGGCCCTTGTAGACCTCGACGATCTTGGTGAGCAGCGCGACGCGCTCCTCGCGGCTGGTCTGGGAAAAGGTCTCGAAGGCGCGCTTGGCGGCGGCGACTGCCTTGTCGACATCGGCCTTGGAGCCGAGCGCAATCTCATACATCGCTTCTTCGGTCGCCGGATTGACGACCGGGGTGGACTTGCCTTTGACGACGGGATCGACCCAGGCGCCGTCGATGTAGAATTGCATGCGATTGACCATCGGAAACCTCTTGTACGGGGCGTATGGAATGGGGAACGAAAGCGTTCGGCAGGCATCCTTGCACGAAAGCCCGGCGAATTGAACCCGCCATATGCGGGACGCGGCTCGTGCGCGCGAACGGCATATAATGTCGCTATCGCGCAGGTGGCAAGGTTGGTCTCGTCGCCCCGGCGAAGGTCGGGGCCCAAAACCACCGCCGGCAATTGGTAAAGGGTGCTGTTAGAACGAGTCGCGTTTACTTGCTGCCAGTTGTGGTAATGGGTCCCGGCCCCCGTGCGCAATTGCGCACTAGGCCGGGACGACGATGTGGGGCTACACCGCCATCTTGCGATGCCGCACCGGGGCGCCAACCGAGACGCTTTCCGCCGCGTCGATGATGGCGTTGGCATCGATGCCGTAGTGGCGGTAGAGGTCGCCGATCGTGCCGGTCTGGCCGAAATGCTCGACACCGAGCGCCTCGACGCGGTGGCCGCGCACGCTGCCGAGCCAGCCGAGCGTTGCCGGATGGCCGTCGATCACGGTCACAATGCCGCAGTCGCGGCCGAGCGGCGCCAGCATGCGCTCGATATGACTCAAATGCTGCGCGCCGCGGCGATCACGGCGCAAATTCCGCGCGGCGGACCAACCCGCATAGAGCCGGTCGGCGGAGGTTACCGCCAGCAGACCGACGTCGCGGTGGCTCTCGCCGATCAGGCCGACCGCCTCGATCGCCTCCGGCGCGACGGTGCCGGTATACGCAATGACGATGTCGCAGTTCGGACCCGGCTTGCGCATCCAGTAGGCGCCGTCGGTGATGTCGCGCTGCAGGTCCGGGGTCATGATCCGTTGCGGCTGCTCCAGCGTCCGGGTCGAGAGTCGCAAGTAAACCGAACCACCCTCGGCGCCCTCCCGCTGCATGTGGCAAAAGCCCCAGCCCATGATCACGGCAAGTTCATCGACGAAGGCCGGATCGAACGAGGCGAGCCCGTCCTGCCCGATGCCGATCAAGGGCGTCTTGATCGACTGATGCGCGCCGCCTTCCGGCGCCAGCGAGATGCCCGACGGCGTCGCCGCCACCATGAAGCGGGCATCCTGGTAGCAGGCGTAGTTCAGCGCATCGAGGCCGCGTTCGATGAAGGGATCGTACAGCGTGCCAACCGGCAAGAGCCGCGCGCCGTTGATCTGGTGCGACAGGCCGAGCGCCGACAGCATGATGAACAGATTCATCTCGGCGATGCCGAGTTCGAGGTGCTGTCCCTTCGGCGAATATTCCCAGGTGTAGGCGGACGGGATCTTCTCCTGCCGGAACAGGTCGTGGTTCTCCGCCTTCGCGAACAGGCCGCGGCGGTTGACCCAGGCGCCGAGATTGGTCGACACGGTGACATCGGGCGATGCGGTGACGATGCGCGAGGCAAGTTCGCTATCGCCGCGCGCCAGCTCGTGCAGCACGAGACCAAAACCCTGTTGCGTCGACATCTGCGCCGAGGCCTTGAAGGCCAGCCGTTCCGGCACATCGATTTCAGGCGCGGACAGGCGGCGGCGCCCCTCGCGGTTGAACGGCGCCTCGGCCAGGAAAGCCTCGAGCTTTGCAGGCTCCTGCGACAGGCCCTCGAACTTGTCCCACTCGTGGCCGGGGCGGATGTTCTGCGCGGCGCGCCACTTCTCCATCTGCGCCACCGTCATCAGGCCGGCGTGGTTGTCCTTGTGGCCCTGCATCGGCAGGCCGACACCCTTGATGGTATAAGCGATGAAACAGACCGGCCGATCATGGTCGATCGCCTCGAAGGCCTCGATCATGCTCGCCATGTCGTGGCCGCCGAGGTTCGACATCAGCGCCAGCAACTCGTCGTCGCTGCGGCGCTCGATCAGCGCCGACACCTCGCCCTGGTCGCCGATGTCGTCGCGCAGATGCTTGCGGAACGCGGCGCCGCCCTGGAAGCAGAGCGCGGCGTACATCTGGTTCGGGCAGTTGTCGATCCAGCGCCGTAGCGCCTCGCCGCCGGGCTCGGCGAACGCCTCGAGCATCAGCTTGCCGTACTTCACGATCACCACGTCCCAGCCGAAGTTGCGGAACATGGTCTCGAACTTGGCCCACAATCCCTCGCGCACCACGGCGTCGAGCGACTGCCTATTGTAGTCGACCACCCACCAGGTGTTACGCAGCCCGTGCTTCCAGCCCTCGAGCAGCGCCTCGAAGATGTTGCCCTCGTCCATCTCGGCGTCGCCGACCAGCGCGATCATGCGGCCCTCCGGCCGGTCCTGCAGCCAGCCGTGCGCCTTGACGTAATCCTGCACCAGCGAGGCGAACAGCGTCTGCGCGACGCCGAGGCCGACCGAGCCGGTCGAGAAGTCGACGTCGTCGCTGTCCTTGGTGCGCGAGGGGTAGGACTGCGCGCCCTTGTAGCCGCGAAAATTCTCCAGCTTGTCGCGGGTCTGGTGGCCGAACAGATACTGGATGGCGTGGAACACCGGGCTCGCATGCGGCTTCACCGCGACGCGGTCCTGCGGGCGCAACACCGAGAAATAAAGCGCCGACATGATGTTGGCGAGCGAGGCCGACGAGGCCTGGTGGCCGCCGACCTTCAACCCGTCGGTAGAGGGCCGCACATGGTTGGCGTGATGGATGGTCCACGACGACAGCCACAGCACCTTGCGGGCCAGGGCGGACAGCATGTCGAGGCGTTCAGGCGCGATTCCCATGGCAATGCTCCGGGCGATATGCCGGAATGTTACTGCCGCAAGCGGCCGCGAAAATCTCAATTCCACGCGACAGCACAGGAAAAATTGGGATAAATTCCCACGATCCGACTTCAACTGACGAGTTCATCCCAATGCCCGCCCTCGATGCCATCGACCGCAAGATCCTGAGTCTGCTCCAGACCGACAGCCGCATGACCATGCAGGAACTCGCCGACAAGGTCGGGCTGTCGGTGTCGCCTTGCCACCGCCGGGTCAAGCTGCTCGAGGAGCGCGGCGTGATCTCTCGCTACATCGCAACCGTCGACCAGAAGTCGATCGGGCTGCACGTCTCCGTCTTCATCTCGATCAAGCTGGCGCGCCAGAAGGAGGAGGACCTCAACCGCTTCGCGCGCGCGATCTCGAAATGGGACGAGGTGCTCGAATGCTACCTGATGACCGGCAACCGCGACTATCTGCTGCGCGTCGTCGCCGCCGACCTTTCCTCCTATGAGGCATTCCTGAAGAACAAGCTGACCCGGCTCGACGGCATCGCCTCCATCGAGTCCAGCTTTGCGCTGAGCCAGGTGAAGTATTCGACGGCGTTGCCGGTGTGAGGGCGTTGGTTGGTCACTCGAATGACGCCGACCCCACAGTGTCGTCCCGGCGAAGGCCGGGACCCATACGCCGCAGCAGTTGTTGTGAGAGGGACTCGTCGTTGCAGCATCGCTTAACAATTTGCATTTGGGGTTATGGGTCCCTGCTTTCGCAGGGACGACATTGAGTGTGTTGCGCTGTCAGTGGCATACCTTCGCACTCTCGCGACATGAATCGTCCGAGCTTTGCATCTCGTTCCGTTTTGCAAAAGAGGCTTGCGCCGTCGGGCAACTCAGTGATTGGCGCTGGCGCCCTGCCCGGCTGGACGGCCTCGCCGCGACAATCAGGCTATGGCGCAATCCATATCCCAATCACGATGATGGCCAGTGAGACGGCAATGACCAGCATATCGGTGGTGAGCCAATCGGGCATTCCGTTTGATGGCTGCTCGCTCATGTCCGCGACTCCTTCTGTTCGCGTCGAGCCAATATGCTGGAGCGGACCGGCGCGAACGAGGATGAACTGGTTCACATAAAGCTAGGAAAAAGCTGCAAATTCCGCGTGTTTTAGCGCGCTCAAGTTGCGCCACACGGTCGATCTGCCGCGCAGGTTTCTGAACATGTTCGACAACGCCGCCGCTTCGGCACAGTCACCATCGTCGTCGTTCAACGCGCTGCGAGAGGCGGCTGAACGTCACCGGATTGTCGGCGCAACTCGGCGCCGACCTGCCGCCACGCGACAGGCCGCGCACGGCCGACGAAGTGGTCGAGATAGTGGACTCGCCGTCCCGTCCTGATCCTCACAGCACCTTGCGCTCTGCGAGGTTCTTCATCAGCGCACCGACGCCGAAGGTCCAGGGCTCGCATTCGTCGCTATTGCGCATGCGGTTGACCAGCTTGCCGAGCTTCGGCGCGGCGATGGTCACGATGTCGTCACGCTTGTGGGTAAAACCCTCGCCCTTGGCATCGCGATCCTTGACCGGCGCGAACATCGTGCCGAGGAACAGCGCAAAGCCGTCGGGATACTGATGCACGGGGCCGATGGTCTGGGCGACCAGGTCGGTCGGATCGCGGCTGATCTTGCTGATCGAGGAATGGCCCTCGAGCACGAAGCCGTCTGCGCCAGTCACGGTCAGGCCGACATTCATCTTCCTGACATCGTCGAGCGAGAAGGTCTGGTCGAACAGCCGAAGCAGCGGACCGATCGCGCAGGACGCGTTGTTGTCCTTGGCCTTCGACAGCAAGAGCGCCGAACGCCCCTCGAAGTCGCGCAGATTGACGTCGTTGCCGAGCGCGGCGCCGACGATCTTGCCGGCGGCGGAGACAATCAGCACGACCTCCGGCTCCGGATTATTCCAGGTCGACTTCGGATGCAGCCCGGCATCCATGCCTGATCCGACCGAGGAAAGCGTCGGCGCCTTGGTGAACACTTCGGCGTCGGGACCGATGCCGACCTCGAGATACTGGCTCCAGGCATTCTGATCGATCAGCACCTGTTTCAGTTTCATCGCCTGCTCGGAGCCGGGCTTCAGCTTGGAGAGATCGTCGCCGACCAGGCGCACCACCTCCTTGCGGATCGCCTCCGCCGAGGACGGATTGCCGCGCGCCCGCTCCTCGATCACGCGCTCCAGCATCGAGATCGCGAAGGTGACGCCGGCGGCCTTCAGCACCTGGAGATCGACCGGCGCCAGCAGATGCGGCCTGGCCTTGTCGCGGCCGTCGGGCGGGGTGTTGGCAAGGATCGCCTCGAAATCGCCGATCCGCTCGCCGCGCGTGACGCGCAGCGCGGCCGCGGGATCGCTTTCCTCGCAGAGCGCGCTCACCGTCGGGAACCGCGCCGTGACGTCGAACACACCGTCTGCCCGCACCGCGACGACGGCCGGCCCGCCGGCCTGCGGCAGCCAGACCCGCCCGACCAGCGTGCCAGCGGTGCCGTCCTCCGGCAGGACGTCTTTTGGCGTGAGCGATATCATCGGCACATCTCCCTTTTTGGCTTTGTCGGCTTGTTAGCACAGTCCGCCCGGCGGCGTGAAACAGCGGTCATGGCATTGTCATAGAGGGGTAACATCGCCCGTCAATGCTGCCGTCCGATCCATCTAACACACTGAAAGACGGACCTTCATGACGACCTCCGCCCTCACCGACGAAGCCTCCCGGGATGAAGCCTTGCGCGATGAAGCCTTGCGCGCCCGCATCCATCAAGAGATGGCCGACAGCCTCGACGAGGAACTCGAGCTCGAGCTCGACGACATGAGGCTCGACGAGCTCGACCATGACGGCGCCGCCGGCAGGCCGTCGATCGACCGCAAGTCCTATTTCCGCGAATTGCTGCGGCTGCAGGGCGAACTGGTCAAGCTGCAGGATTGGGTGCAGCACGAGAAGAAGAAGGTCGTCGTGCTGTTCGAGGGCCGCGATTCCGCCGGCAAGGGCGGCGTGATCAAGCGGATCACCCAGCGGCTCAACCCGCGGGTCTGCCGGATCGCGGCGCTGCCGGCGCCGAACGAACGCGAGCGCACGCAATGGTACTTCCAGCGCTATGTCTCGCATCTGCCGGCCGGCGGCGAGATCGTGCTGTTCGACCGCAGCTGGTACAACCGCGCCGGCGTCGAGAAGGTGATGGGGTTCTGCAGCGACGAGCAGTATGAGGAATTCTTCAACTCGGTGCCGGAATTCGAGCGCATGCTGATCCGCTCCGGCACCGTCCTCCTGAAATACTGGTTCTCGATCACCGACGAGGAACAGGCGTTCCGCTTCTCGATGCGGATCCAGGATCCGCTGAAGCAGTGGAAGTTGAGCCCGATGGACGTCGAGGCGCGGACCCGCTGGGAGCTCTACACCAAGGCCAAGGAAACGATGCTGGAGCGCACCCACCTGCCCGACTCGCCATGGTGGATCGTCGACGCCGTCGACAAGAAGCGCGCCCGGCTCAACTGCATCTCGCATCTATTGAGCCAGATCCCCTATCAGGCGGTCACCCACCAGCCGGTGGTGCTGCCGCCGCGAATGCGCAACCCGGACTATCACCGCGGCCCGATCCCGCAGGAGATGTACGTGCCGGGACGATATTGATTCTGGGCACGAGCACGCTCTGTCCTCCCCGCTTACGGGCAGGGCAATCGCATTTGGAATGAACCGATTCTTCCGCGCCGTCATGGCCGGGCTTGTCCCGGCCATCTACGTCTTTTCTTTGCGTGGAAACGAAGACGTGGATGCCTGGGACAAGCCCGGGCATGACGAGTTTGCGGGAACTCCGATTGCCTCAAACGGCTATATGCGATTGCCCTCCGCTTACGGGGGAGGATCACTAAATCGCGATTGTAGATTGTGAGGCAGCTCACTGGTCCTTTTGCGCCCTCCCTTTAAACCAGAGGTTGCTCGCAATTCGCGGGCTAGAAGGAGGCGTACGCTATGTTGAAAGAACATCTTGAAAGCAAAAGCTCGGCGACCGACCAGCCTGAAAGCTATAAGGGTGTTGCGACACATGCTATCCAAACCCTTGACCTCAGTTGGAGCGCGCCTATTCGTTACGGCGATTGCAAGCTGTCCGGCTTCTTGAACGGCACCCTGAACAACGGCCCCACTCTCAGGCTTCGTTCTGACGGAACAGCAGAATTGCTGGCAAAATTTTTCTCGACCGACGACGGTGATGTTTGGGTTATCGATCGTCTCGTTCTTTTGGACATTCACGGGACGGTGCTTTTTCAATTTCCACACCTTTCAAGTCCAGAAACCCAGACAGACAACCAAGTGCTCGATTGGGTAGCCGAACTGAGCTTCCCCGCCGTTTTCTTTTCTTCGGTCACAGGGGCGAACATGACCTATCGTTGCTAACCCCTAAGGGCGCGGTTCGCGGATTATTCGACCTCCCCACAAGCGGGAGAGGTGAAGTCCGGCACGTAGGCGACCGCGCCCTCGCCTCGCCTACCAATGGTGCAGGCGCGCGCACTTGCTGGCACCGGATACCGACGCTAGGCTTCCCCCGATCTGGTGCAGGGAGGCCCGCTTGACTCAATCCGACGACATCAAAATCTCCGAAGATCGCCGCGACGCGCTGCGCTATGCGCTCGGGATCGGCAGCGGCGCGGCGCTCGCGGCCGCGATGGCAACGCCGGCCTCGGCGCAGACGCCAGCCGACAACACGCTGGATCGCATCCGGGCCAACAAGGTGCTGCGGATCGCGGTGCTTCCGGGCGAGCTGCCCTATTTCAACAAGGACCTCGCCTCGGGCACCTGGTCCGGCTTCTCGATCGAGATGGCCAACGATCTGGCCAAACTGCTCGACGTCAAGCTGGAATACGTCGAGTCGACCTACGGCAATTCAATCCTTGATCTGCAGGCCAACAAGATCGACCTCGGCTTCGCGCTCAACCCGACGCCACAGCGCGCGCTGGTGGTCGATTTCACCAATCTGGTGTTCCCGCATCCGTTCGGCGCGATGCTGAAGAAGGGGCTGGAAGCCAAGACCTGGGCCGACATCAACAAGCCCGAGGTCAAGATCGCGGTCGACGTCGGCTCGGCCAACGAGGCGGTGGCGCGCCGCTTTGCGCCGAACGCCACCATCAAGTCGCTGAAGTCGCGCGACGAGGTGATGTTGGAAATGTCGTCGGGCCGCGTCGATTGCGTGGTCAACGCGCTGGTGCTCGGGCTGACCGCGATCGCCAAAAACCCGAACCTCGGCACCTACAAGATCCTGGCCTCGCCGTCGGTGACGATCGCGAGCGGCACGGCGGTGCGGCGCGAAGCCGACAAGCGCTGGCGCGATTTCCTCTCGGTGTGGATCGACTACAACCGCGGCATCGGCCAGATGCGCGAATGGTTCGTGAAGGGCCTCGGCCTCGCCGGCGTCAAGCCCGAGGATGTGCCGGTGGAGTTGAGTATTTGAGGCGATTGCCGAGACGGCAGTGATTTCCCTCTCCCGCTAGCGGGCGCTTGCGGGGGAGGGCCGGGGTTGGGGGTGTCGCCACAAGCGACGCCCTATGTATGGAGAGAGCCCCCACCCGGATCGCATCTAACGATGCGATCCGACCTCCCCGCAAGCCGGAGAGGTCAAGCAACTCACACCTTGTCGTAGGTCAGCCCGCGCTCCAACCGCCTGGCCATCAGCGTCGACGGAAACAGGATCGCAAAATAGATCAGCGCCACGATGGTGTAGACCTCGAGCGGCCGGTAGGTGTCGGCGTTGATCAAGGTCGCGTTGTAGACGAGATCGGGTACCGCGATGATCGAGACCAGCGAGGTGTTCTTGAGCTGCGTGACCGACTGGTTGACATAGGGCGCCATCATCGGCTTCAGCGCTTGCGGCAGGATCACGAGCCGCATCAGGCGCCAGCCGCGGAAGCCGAGCGCCTTCGCGGCGTCCCACTGGCCGACCGGCACGCTCTCGATCGAGCCGCGCACGATCTCGGCATAGAACGCGCCGCCATAGAGCGAGAGCACGCTGACGGCGGCGACATGCGCCGGGATGTTGACGCCGATCACGACTGGAAACGCGTAGTAGAACCAGATGATCTGCACCAGCAGCGGTGTGCAGCGGAACAATTCGATATAGGCGATCAGGAGCCAGTCGATCACCGGAATGCGCCGCAGCCGCAGCATGCCGACGATCAGGCCGATCAAGGTCCCTAGAATAATGGTGCCGATGGTGTAGGCGATGGTCCAGCCGAGCCCGAGCCAGAACAGATGGCTGTACTTGGCAAGGATGCCGAAATCCCAGACGTAGTTCATCCTGCCCCTCGGTTGCCGCGCGCTTGATCGCCAAACATCGCAGGCGGCCTCGCACGAGTCACGCGATATACCGGTCTGGCGAAAATGCTCGCACCTCGAACGGCGGCGCATCGCCCGCGATCATCGCCGCAATTGCGGCGCCAGTTCCGGGGCCGGTGGTGAAGCCGATATGCTGGTTGCCGAAGGCGAGCCAGAGCCCGCGATGTCGCGGCGCCGCACCGATCATCGGCAGGCTGTCGGGCAGCGTCGGCCGCGCGCCGCGCCAGCGCTCGCCGACCGCATCGCCAAATTCGACCACGCTGCGCGCCATCGGCACCACCGCCTCGAGCTGCGAAAAATTCGAGGGCGCGTCGCGCGCGGTGAGCTCGACGCCGCTGGTGACGCGAACGCCCGATTCCATCGGCGTCATCAGAAAGCCGCCCTCCGCATCATGGATCGGCCGCAGCAATTTGCGTGCCGGGTTCGGCACGAAATGCTGGTGATAGCCGCGCTCGAAGGCCAGCGGCACGCGATAGCCGAGCGGCCGCAGCAGTTCGGCCGACCACGGCCCGAGCGCGACCACGACATGGCGCGCGGCGATCTCGCCGTCGGCGAGCTGCACGCGCCAGCCGTCGCCGTGCGGCTCGATCCGCCGGACCCCGGATTGCCTGATCGTGCCGCCGCCAGCGGCGAGCATCTGCGCGTAGGCCTTGACCACAGCTCCAGGTGAATCGACCGATGCCGTCTGCGTGTGCAGCAGGCCGACGCTATAGGCAGGGATGATGTTGGGCTCGAGCGCGGAGATCGCCTGGCGATCGAGCACCTCGCTCCTGATGCCGAACTCGGCGAGCGCTGCCTGCTCGGCCTGGGCGGCGGCGAGCCCGTCGCTGCGCCAGGCCTTGAGCCAACCGGTTTCGCGGATGCGATGGCCGGCGCCGGCCTGCACGATCCAGTCGCGATGCAGCTTCAGCGAGGTCCCGATCAAACCGTGCAGCGCGGCGGCGCGCGGCCTGGTCTGCGATGGCACAGCGGCTGCAAGGAAGCGCATCACCCAGCCGGCATTGGCGAGCGCCCACGCAATGTTCCAACGCAGCGCCGGATGCGCGTTGGTCAGATATTTCGGCAGGTTCTTCAGCAGCGACGGCGTATTGAGCGGCAGGATCGAGCCTGACGAGATGATGCCGGCATTGCCGTAGGAGGTTTCGCTGCCGGGCTCGCGGCGATCGACGACCATGACGGAGAGCCCGCGCCGCCGCGCGGCGAGGCCCGCCGAGACGCCGACCATGCCGGCGCCGAGCACGGCGACATCGACCCGCTCTGTTGGTTCGCCCTCGCTCATGGCGTCACATCAAGGTCAGGCCGCCATCGACCGGCAGCGTCGCGCCGGTGACGTGGCCCGCTTCCGGCGACAGCAGGAAGGCGACGACGGCCGCGACCTCGTCGGGCTCGGCCAGCCGCTGCATCGGATTGGCCTTCGCGACGCGCTCCCAGGTCGCGGTATCAAGCGCGCCGAACAGGCCGGGATCCTTGCGGGTGTAGCCCGGCATCACGGCGTTGGCGGTGGCGCCTGACGCGGCGAGCTCGATCGCGAGCGACTTCACCAGCACCTCGAGCGCGGCCTTCGCCGCAGCCGATCCCGGATAGGTAGCGCCGGGCACGAAGCGATGCGGCCCGAAGCTCGACACCGCGACGACGCGGCCTTGCGCGCTGCGCGTGAGGTCGGACAGCGCCGCCGCCGCGATTTCATGGAAAGCCGCAGCCATCACCGCGAAGGCGCGCTCCAGCGCCTCGCGCGGCAGGCTGGGGAACTCGCGCCGGTCGGCAAAGCCCGCGGCGTGCACGATGCTGTCGATCGGCCCGAACGCGGCCCGCGTTGCCGCGACCAGCGCGGTGCCGGCGCCGGCTTCGGCGAGATCGCCGGTGCTCACCTCGACCTTCGCGCCCTTGCTGCGGCATTCCTCCGCAACCGAATTCAGCCGCGCGAGGCCGGCGGCCTCGGTGCCCTGTCCGTGCAGCATCAGGGATTGATCAGGGCCGGCGAGCCGGCGCGCGACTGCGGCGCCGATGCCGGAGCCGCCTCCCGTGATGATCGAAATTCGCATGAGGTGCGTGCTGTCAGTGCGATGCGAGACAGCGAACTATAGGTTCGGCGTCACGAAATGCAAACCGCGCCCATCGCCGTGAGTTTAGCGCCGCGTTCAACGCCAAATCAGCGCCACGGCTCGACCAGGATCTTGGTGTGCGCCTCGGGATTAGCGAGATCGGCAAACGCCCGCGCGACGCCGTCGATGCCGACGCGGCCGGTGACCAGCGAGGCGGCGTCGACTTGGCCTTCCGCGATCAAGCGCAGCGAATAGGCAAACTCCTCCGGCGTGTAGCCGAGCACATACTGGACGTTGAGCTCCTTGATGATACCAAGCATCGGCTCGGATTTGTCGGTCTCCATGCAGACGCCGACCACGACGACACGAGCGCTACGCGGGGCGCCCTCGAACACCTGCTGCAGCACGCCGGGCACGCCGACGCATTCGAAGATCAGCGCAGGCTTCAGCGGCGGCAGCAGCGCCTGCATCGGCGGACGCACCGCCTTCTCAGCGTCGGTCATCTGGGCGTGCTCGGCCCAGCTCGCATAGGGCAGCGTCCTGGCGGGATCGACCACCACATCGGCGCCCATCTTCTCGGCGAGCTGGCGCCGCGCCGGCGAATAATCGGCCGCAACGATCGGTCCAAGCCCCCTGATCTTCAGCGCCGCAATCACCGCCAGCCCGACCGGTCCGCAGCCGATCACCAGCGGCACCTCGCCGCCCTGGATGTTGGCCATCGCCACCGCATGCACGCCGACTGCAAGCGGTTCGGTGAGCGCGGCGTGCTCGGCCGCAAGCCCGTTCGGCACTTCGAGCAGCAGCGGCTCGCTGAGCAGCATCTGCTCGGCATAGCCGCCGAGATAATCGTTGGAATAGCCGATGCCCTTCGGGCCCTCCGGCGTCAGCAGCGCCGGCAGCGAGCACACTTTCGTCCCGGGCTTCAGCTTGCGCGTGGTGTTCGGGCCGTAGTCGAGGACCTCGCAGCAGAACTCATGGCCGAACACGACGTCGCGCGACAGATCCATCGGCGTGCGGCCGGGCAGGAACTTGCTCAGCTCCACCATGCGGTGGGCATGCTTGCGTGCGTGCAGATCGGAACCGCAGATGCCGCAGGCGAGCGATTTGACCAGCACCTGGCCGGGACCCGGCTTCGGCTCGGGCATCCGGTCGACGACGATCTCGCCGTTCCTGAAGATCGCTGCGCGCATATTCCCTCCCGCGTGGGTTTTGTCCCACTCATTTTGACGCGTATTTCGTGCCGCGAAATGCTGTCGCGGATCAAGTCCGGGACAGGCTTTCGCTGCAGGAGGCTATAGCACGGAGGGTCACCACGTATAGCGCATAACGCCCTTGCCGGCGTAAGACTGTGTCACGTTGGAGAATTCGCCCTCGAAGGTCGCGGCGGCCGACCAGCCGCTCCGCCACTTCATCTCGAGGGAAGCCGTGGTCAGCGCCGAGTCGCTGGCCTGCGCCGCGCCGTTGACCACGAAGGCCGCGCCGGGCAGCGTCTGGAACACCGCACCAACGGCGCGGTCCGGATTGAAGTCATGCGCCCAGGCAACGCGACCGCGCAGCGTGAAGATGCCGCCATCAACCGCGAACGATTTGTCGGAGCGCAGGCCGAGTTCGCTCCTGACGTCGGTGACGCTCTTCGCGGCATAATTGAGCGCGAAGGCGCCGCCGCCGGAGACGACGCTCTCCGCATAGGACGGCAGCTCGAAGCTCGTGAACTGCGCCGCCGCGTAAGGCGTCAGCCCGATCCACGGCGTAGCGGTGCGATAGCCGCCCTCGAGCCGGCCAGACCAGGCATTGGCATTGAAGTTGGCGCGCAGGTGATCGGCGCCGGCCGCAGTGACGATGCGATCGGTGGTGACGTCCTGCCAGCCATAGGCGAGCGCCGCGCTCAAGTACGCGGCGCCGACGCTGTGGCGGACGAACGCGCCGGCCTGGAACAGATCCGAACGGCCCCAGCCGAGACCGTTGACGCTGAAGCTGGTGGCGCCGCCGGCGAGCGCAAAGCCGGCGATGGTGTTCGGCGAGAAGCGGTAGTCGGCGCCGACCGCGGTGCCATAGAGGCTGCTGCTGGTATTGTTCGAGCCCAGCATCGCATTGCCGCTGGTGGTCTGCGAGCCGCCATAGCCCGCCGCCCATACGCTCCAGCGCTGCTCGAAATTGACCAGCCGCGGCGGCGCCTTGGTGTAGATCGCGGCCAGCGCATCGCGCGGCTCGCTCTGGCGCGCCGCATAGGCGAGCGGCGTGCTCTCCTCGGCGAACGGCATCGCCCCCGCGCCGCCGAAGCCGCCATCGCGCCCGGCGACGAACGGATCAGTCAGCAATCCCAGAAACAGGCCCATCGCGTTGAACGTCGCCTGCTGCGATCCGGTCGCGCCCTCGCCCGAGGCCTGCGTCAGGCCGGCCGGCGACAGTCCGGCGAACGCCGCGTTGATACCGCCATTGGCGTTGAAGAAGTTCTGCAGCGTGGTGGCGACGTTCTGCTGATTGACGTTCAGCTTCGACTTCGCGCCGTAATCGAGCGTGAAGTTCAGATAGGCATTGCTCGCATCATAGCCGAGCGTCGCGACGAGGTTTGACGGCAGCCCGGTTGAATCGACGCCGGCGAACGTGCCGTTGCGGCCGCCGGCCGCCGACAGGATAGTGTATTGCTTGGCGATCGTACTGCCGGAGGCGACGCTGACGCCGACCGATCCGGCCAGCGTCGCACTGCCGCTCACCTTGGCCAAGGCGGACGCCGTCGAATTGAGCCCGACGAGGTACAGCGCACCGGACTGGAAGGCGAGGTTGCCCGCCACGTTCAGGGATGTGCCTGGTGTCGCGTTGCCGGGCATCAGGATGCCGCCGCTTGCAATCGTCGTGTTGCCGACGGTGCCGATGCCGGAGAGCGCGCCGCCGGCATTCACCGTGGTGAGGCTCGACGAGGCGATCGAGCCATCGACCTGAAGAATGCCGCCGTTGACCGTCGTGGTGCCGGTATAGCTGTTGACGCCGGACAGCGTCAGCGTGCCGCTGCCGGTCTTTTCAAAATTCGCCGGACCGGTGCGACCGCCACCGAAACAGCCACAGATATGGAATGGATTCAACGGATCGAAGTCGGCAAGCACGCCGCTGAGCGTCGTCGAGAGATTATTGCTGCCAACGGCGAGGGTGTTGCCTGAGCCGACATAATAGAAGCCGGAGCCTGCGATCGAACCCGCGGTGATGCGCCCATCGCCGTTCAGCCCCGTGCTAAGCGAGAAATCGACCAGTCCGGTGCCGTTGGTGATGAACTGTGCATTGCCGCCGGTCGCGTTGTTGAAGAACTTGATGGTGCTGCCGGCTTCAGTGGTAATGGTGGCATCGCCCGCGGTAGCGAACGCCGTGAAGATGTGTTGGCTGCCGGCCTGGTTGTCGATGGTTGCATTGCCCGCGGTGGCATAGGCATCGAACTGGAGAACGCCGCCAGCCCGGTTGACGATCGTCGCGTTGGCCGCGGTCGGCGCCTCCACCGGATTGAAGCCGACAGATCCGAAATAGAGCACGCCGCTGTTGTCGAAGCTGGCGTTTGCCGCCGTGCTGTTCTGGAAAAAGGCGACCTGACCGCCCGCGAGCGTGACGATGGTTGCGGCAGCGGCAGATGAGGACTCGAAAAACTGCGTCGAGCCGCCATTGGTGCCGTTGGTGATGGTGGCCTGCCCTGCATTGGTGTGGCTCAGAAACACGGCGGCGCCGCCGTTGGAGTTGTCGATCACGGCCTTGGCGGCCGTGCTGGTGTCGGAGCCACCGGGAGGACCAAACGCGTCGCCGAACACCACAGTGCCACCGTTGGTGTTGGTGAACCTGGCGCTGCCGGCAGAACTGGTGTCGCGGAAGACCGTGAGCGCACCATTGGTGTTGCTCACCATGGCATTGCCCGCGGTGCTACTGTCGCGAAACTCCGTGATGCCGAAATTCTGGTTGACGATCGTCGCCGTCGACGCCGTGGTGGAATTATAGAACGTCGTGGTGGCGATCCCGTTGAACCCGTCGTTGACGATCTTGGTGATGCCCGCGGTGTTAGCATTGACGATGTCGAACTTGCCGTCGACCGCGACCTCGCCGACGATCGAGGCGGTGTGGCTGGCGTCGCCGAGTTGCAACGTCGCGCAATCGCAGATTGTGGTGCCGCCGGTGTAGGTGTTGGTGCCGAGCAGCACGACGCGGCCGAGGCCGCCTGAATTATCCAGCACCGTTAGCTTGCCGGGGCCGTTGCCGTCGGCGATGTTGCCGGCGATCGCGAGCGTCACGCCATTGGCGTCGATCGCGCTGCCGATGGCCGACGTGTTGATCTTGAAGTTGTTGCTGAATGTCAGGTTGCTGAGGCCGTCGGCCTGAAACGAAGCATTGTCGAGCGTGACGGTGCCTGACCCGACCGAACTGTTGTTGCTGACGACAACGGTCGTATCGACCGCCAGCGTGCCGCCGGAATAGGTGTTGGCGCCGGAGAGCTGCACGTTGGAAAACGCGGACGCCGACGAGTCGATCAGGCGCAGAACCCCGGCGCCGACGCCGTCGGCAATCACGCCCTGGAGATTGACCTGGGCGCCGTTCGCATCGACCGTGCCGCCGGCCGCATTGACCGCGATGTTGTTGGCGAAGGCAATGCTCGATACCGTCGGCGACTGCATCTGGAACGTACCGCCATCGAGCGTGATGGTGCCGGTGCCGACCGAATCCGCATTCGTCACCTGCACGGTTCCAGCGGAGATCAGCGTGCCGCCGGAGTAGGCATTGGTGCCGGCGAGCACCAACGTGCTGTTGCCGAGCTGCTGCACCATCGCCGGTCCGCCAATGCCGTCGGTGAGATTGGCGTTGACCGTGATGGTCTGGCCGTTGTTGGCCTGGCTGATCAGGCCGCCGGTCGGCCCGGACAGGCTGAAGCCAACCGGGTTGCCATTGATCGTGTAGGACTGCGAATTGGCGGTGAAGGTCCAGGACCCCGGCAGCATCAAGCCAGGCCCGATCGTGACCGTCGCCGATCCCGATGAATCGAAGATGGCTGATTGGTTCGGGAGGATCGGCGGCGCGCCGGCCGACGTGGTCGACCAGTTGGTCGGGAGTTCGTAAACATCGGTGCTCGTCGAGCTGCCCGTGCCGCCCCAGGTGTAACTCTGCGCTCGTGCCGAACCGGTCGGCAACGCGATTGCGCTGGTCAGGGCGCAGAGTGCCAAGGCCATCGCAGCGCGAGACGACCGACCACCTGACAGGAAAAAGAACGAACCAAAATGCACGTACCCGACCCCCAAACGCTCTGCGGCGCTCTTGGGGCTAGGGTTAGCACGCAGCGAACCGTGAGGTTGCCGATCGTTTCCGAAATCCGGTGATTCAGCGACCCGAGATCAAAGATTTCGGCCCGACTGTTGTACCCGCGCAACGCTAGTTGAAGCCGGTTTCGCAACCGACGCACGATTTCGTCCGGACGCTCAGGCGTTCGGCGACGGCTCGCTGGCCACGGTCAGCAGCTGCGACCGTCGGACGCGCTCGCGATGCGCGGTGTAGAGGCCCGAGGCGACGATGAAGCCGGCGCCGAGAATGGTCCAACGGTCGGGCACTTCGCCGAAGATCAGGAAGCCGAGGATGCTGACCCACAGCAGCTGCGTGTAGGAGAACGGTGCCAGCACCGAGGCATCGCCATAGCGGAACGCCAACACCACGATCCACTGTCCGACGGTGGACGCAACGCCGATCAGGATGCCGAACATGATGTCGTGCCAGCTCGGCGTAACCCAGACGAACGGCACCAGCGCGCTGACGATGGCAACGCCGACGATCGACGAGTAGGTCATCACGGTGATCGGGCGCTCGCTGCCGCTCATCATGCGCGTCAGGATCAACGTGGCCGCCCAGGCCAGCGCCGAGACGATCGGGAAGATCGCTGCGGGATGGAAGGCGCTGGTGCCCGGGCGCAGGATGATGAACACGCCGGCAAGGCCGACCGCGGTCGCGATCCAGCGTCGCATGCCGACCCTCTCACCGAGGAAAGCGATCGACAGCGCAGTAACGAACAGCGGCGAGACGAAGCTGGTGGCGGAGGCTTCGGCGATCGGCAGGAAGCCGAGCCCAGTGATGAAGATCAGCGAGGAACCGAGCAGCGCGGCGCCGCGCAGCACGTGCAGGCCGGGACGGCTGCTGCGCAGCGCGAACAGCGGCGAGCCCGGCAGCATCGCCGGCGTCATGATCATCGCGAACACCAGGAAGCGGATCCAGGCGATCTCGATCGAGGGCAGCGTGGAGGAGAGATATTTTGCCGTGACGTCGGAGGTGCCCAGGAATACGGTCGACAGCAGGATCAGCGCGATGCCCTTGAACGGCCGGTCGGTGCGGGCGGGCGCCTTGCTTGTCGATGCGGGCGCGGTCTTTGCGGGCAATGAAAGGGGAACGCTGTCCAGCCTGGCGGCCACGGCTGCGGGGGGCGGTGTCACGGCAATCTCGAAGGCAAAATAAAGGGAATCTGCTGCTCGTACAGAACGCCAATTCCGCCGCGAGAACAATGCCCGAAAACGGGATTCCGATATGCGCCAGCGCGCGCGACCGCCCGCCGCAGGTCGCATGCCGCCGCAACTGCAACAGTTTGTTAAGAACTGTGTGGAGCGGAACGCCCTCAGAGCATCGGCAGCGAGCGTGGCTTCGGCCCGCGCGGGAACGCGGCATCGAGCGCGGCGAGTTCATCGCCGCTGAGCTTCAGAGTTCCTGCCGCCGCATTCTCCGCCGCGTGCTCCGCGTTCGACGCCTTCGGAATCGCGAGCACCGACGGCAGCCGCGTGAGGAAGGTCAGCGCCACCTGGCGCGGCGTTGCCTTGCGCGCCTGCGCGATCGATTGCAGCACCGCGCCGGCCCTGCTCGACGGCGAGGGAAAATCATTGTGACCGAACGGCGAGTAGGCGACGACGGCGACGCCGTGCTGCTCGCACCAGGGAATCACGGCGTGCTCGATGGCGCGCTCCTGCAGATGGTAGAGCACCTGGTTGCAGGCGATCTTGCCTTCACCCGCGACATCGAGCAGTTCGTCGAGATCCTCGATGTCGAAATTGCTGACGCCCCAGGCGCGGATCTTGCCCGCCGCGATCAATTCGTCGAACGCAGCGACCGTCTCGGCGAGCGGAGTGGTTCCGCGCCAGTGCAGCAGATAGCAATCGAGGCGATCGGTCTTCAGCCGCTTCAGCGAGCGCTCGCAGGCGGTGATGGTGCCGCGCCGCGAGGCATTGCTCGGCAGGACCTTCGAGACTAGGAACACCTCGTCGCGCCGGCCTGACATCGCATCCGCGATCACAAGCTCGGCGTCGCCATACATCTCGGCGGTATCGATATGCGTCATGCCGGCATCGATGCCGCGCTTCAGCGCAGCGACGGCCGCCTTGCGGTCACCGCGATCGAGATACCAGGTGCCCTGCCCGATCACCGAGACCTGCGGGCCGTTGTCGCCGAATTTTTTCGTCTGCACGATCGCCTCGTTCTTCGTGTTCCCTTGTGGCTCCGCGCAGAACGATAAAGCATACGGACGACCATGTCTCCACATCGTCGTCCCGGCGAAGGCCGGGACCCATACTCCGCAGCCGTCGTTGTTGGCGAGACTCGCCATTCCACCCGTGTGCAACAACAGATATCGGTGGTTATGGGTCCCCTGAGTTCACAAACGAAGTGCAACACTTCCTTGAGGAGGTGTTGCCATGGGGCGGACTTACAAGCAGCTCTCTCTGGACGACCGATGCGAGATTGCCTGCCTATCGGCCAATGGCAGCTCGGTCCGGCAAATCGCGGCAGCTCTGGATCGCTCGCCATCAACGGTCTCTCGGGAACTGAGGCGCAATCGGGGGAGCCAGGTCGGCTACAAGCCAAACTATGCCCAGCACCAGATGCGAGCGCGGCGCTGGACGGGCGGACGCCTCGAACGGGAGCCCGGCCTGCGCCGCGCGGTGTTGGAACGCCTTCGCCGGGGCTGGTCGCCCGAGCAGGTCGCCGGCCGGCTGGCCCGCGAGTCCGGGCGCAAGGTGATCTCGCACGAGACCATCTACCGCTTCATCTATGCCCAACTCAGGCGCACCACGGATTTCAACTGGCGGCGCTATCTGCCGCGCGCCAAGAGCAAGCGCGGCCGCCGCGGCAAGAGGGGCGGCAGCCCCGCAAGCTTCATCGAAGGCCGTGTTTCCTTGGCAAATCGGCCGATCGAAGTGGCCGACCGCAGCGTGCCCGGACACTGGGAGGCCGACCTGATGATGTTCTCGAAATACGGTCAGGCCGTGCTGACCGTGCACGAGCGCACCTCGCGTCTGCTGCTCGGCATCCGCCTTGCCAGCAAGGTCGCGCGCGGTGTCGCCCGCCATCTCGTGGGCTTCTTCGCGACCCTGCCACAGGAGCTGCGCCAGACCGTGACCTTCGACAACGGCACCGAGTTCGCCGGTCACCTGGCGCTGCACCGCCTCTCGATCGAGACCTTCTTCTGCGATCCCCACGCCCCCTGGCAGAAGGGCGGCATCGAGAACGCTATCGGCAGGATGCGCCGCTTTATTCCCCGCAAGACCGATCTCGTAACCCTCTCGACCGCCAGATTCCGCCAGTTCATCGCCGCCTACAACCACACCCCGCGCAAATGCCTTGACTACCGCACGCCTGCCGAGGCCTTTGCTCAAGTGTTGCACTTCGAATGTGAATCTACCTCCCGGCCTTCGCCGGGACGACAGCTGCATTGTGACGCGCGCTCACGCGTCTCTCGACGCGCATCAAACGTTGAGATTCATCCACACCGCCTTCGGCTCGGTAAAGTTGTCGAGCGCGGCGGTGCCGTGCTCGCGGCCGAGGCCGGAATCGCGCTCGCCGCCCCACGGTAACCGCACATCGGTGTAGCCATAGGTGTTGATCCACACCGTGCCGGCGCGGGCCTTCTTGGCGAAGCGCTGCACGCGGCCCATATCCGCGCTCCAGACGCCGGCGGCGAGGCTGTAGGCGGTGCCGTTGGCGATGCGCAGCGCATCGGCCTCGTCCTTGAACTTGATCACGCTGACGATGGGGCCAAAGATCTCCTCCTGCGAGATGCGCATCTCGTGCGCGACATTGGCGAACACAGCGGGGCTGATGAAATAGCCCCGGTCACCGACCCGCGCACCGCCGGTGGCCAGCAGCGCGCCCTCATGCTTGCCGATTTCGACATAATCGAGGATCGAGCGCATCTGCTTCTCGGAGATGACAGGACCGAGCGCGGTGGCGCGATCTGCGGGATCGCCGATCCGCAGGCTTTCTGCGCGGGCGACCAGACGCTCGACCACCTCGTCATAGGCGTTCTCCTGCACCAGCACGCGCGAACCGGCCGAGCAGACCTGCCCGGCGTTGAAGAAGATGCCGGCAGCCGCGGCCTTGGCGGCGGCTTCGAGATTGGCATCGTCGAAGATCACATTGGCGGACTTGCCGCCGAGCTCGAGCGAGACGCGTTTGAAGTTGCCGGCGGCGCCCTTCATGATGCCGCGGCCGACACCGGGCGAGCCGGTGAAGGTCACCTTGTCGACATCGGGATGATTGACCAGCGCGTCGCCGACGACGCGGCCGGGCCCGGTCACGATGTTGAGCACACCCTTCGGCAAACCGGCCTCGAGCGCAAGCTCGCCGATCCTGAGCGCCGACAGCGAGGTCAGCTCGGCCGGCTTCATCACCACCGTGCAGCCGCAGGCGAGAGCCGGCGCGAGCTTCCACATGCCGATCATCAGCGGGAAATTCCACGGCACGATCGCGGCGACCACGCCGACCGGCTCGCGCATCGTATAGGTCAGCGCGTCGTCGCGCGCCGAGACCACATCGCCGCTGATCTTGTCGGCCCAGCCGGCGTAATAGGTCAGCGTGTCGATGGCGGCGGGAAAATCCTGGCGCAGCACACCCGCAATCGGCTTGCCGGCATCGAGGCTTTCGAGCGCGACAATCTCGTCGGCATGCTGCTTCAGCAGCTCGGCCCATCGGAGCAGGATGTGTCCGCGCTCGGCCGCGCGCATGGTGCGCCACGGCCCCTCGAAGGCGCGGCGGGCGGCCGCCACGGCACGGTCGACATCCGCCTCATTGGCTTCGGCGACGGCAGCGATCACCTGCTCGGTGGCGGGATTGAGCGACTTGAAGGCGTTTCCGGACAACGAACGGACGCGGGCGCCGTCGATCAGTAGCAATTCGTCCCTGATGGTCGGGGCGCGGCGGGCGTCACGCTCATAGCCATATGCAACTGACATCATATTTCCTCCTGGTGTTGTCACTCAACCTAGGAGGCTTTGATCAGCAGTAAATATGATATCTTGTGCCTATTGGCACGCCAATATATGAAGTCAACATCATAAATGGTGACCACGATGCTGCAGATCGAGATCGAGACCGTCTGGCGCTTTCGGAAAGAAAACAGCCCACAGACCGCGGTCGTGATGCTCGGCATCCTCAACGAGATCAGAAAGACCGGAAAGATCACCAGCGCCGCCAACGACGCGCAGCTGTCGTATCGTCATGTCTGGAACCTGATCGAGCAATGGACCGGGTTCTTCGGCGTTCCGCTGGTTGAAACCCACCGCGGCAAGGGCTCAAAGCTGACGCCATTCGGCGAGAAGCTGGTGTGGGCCGGCGAGCGGATGCAGGCGCGGCTCGGGCTGCAGCTCGAAAACCTCGCGCAGGAGCTGGTCACCGAGATCAAGCCGTTTCTCGAGCAGCGACCGTCGGTGATCCGGGTCCATGCCAGCCATGGCTTTGCGGTGTCCAAGCTGCGCGAGTTCCTCGACCGCGCGGGCGGCGTTGGCGTCGATCTGCGCTATGTCAGCAACCAGAACTCGCTGGTCTCGCTGGCGCAGGGCGCCTGCGATCTCTCCGGCGTGCACCTGCCGCGCGGCGAATTGCGCGCGCAGGGCATCAAGGCCTGCCGCGAATGGCTCGATCCGCGCGAGGACCGCGTCATCAATTTCGTGACGCGCGAGATGGGCCTGATGGTCAAGCGCGGCAACCCGCTGAAGATCACAACGCTGAAGGACCTGGTCGAGAGCAAGGCCCGCTTCGTCAACCGCGACCACGATTCCGGCACGCGGCTGCTGTTCGATCAATTGCTGGGGCTGCACAAGATCCCGGAAGGGCGGATCAACGGCGCCCAGCACATGGAATTCACCCACGCGGCGGTCGCCGCCTATGTCGCGAGCGGCATGGCGGATGCGAGCTTCGGCGTCGAGGCCGCGGCGCGACAGTTCGGGCTCGATTTCATCCGCCTGCTCACGGAAGATTATTTCTTCGTCTGCAAGCGCGCCTTCCTCGAGACCGAGCCGATGCAGCGCGTGCTCGACATCATGAAAAGCAGCGAGTTTCACAAGGCGGTGGGCGCCCTTCCCGGCTACGTCGCCTCCAACACCGGCGCCGTCAGCGGCGTGAAGGAGTTTCTCGAGAAACTGCATTCGGACCACTGCCCGGCCACACCAGGTGAGCAGCCGACCTGATGGCGGGACGCGCGCCAGGCGCGACGACGAGGATCGACAGCCAGGGAAAATATCTAGCCGAGCCCATCGATGTCGGCGACCAGCACCGAGCCGGTCACCGATTCCGTGATGTAGAGGCGGTTGCGGTTGGCGCCGCCGATCGCGACATTGGTGCAGCTCGGCCCGGCGCAGGACTTGATCCGCGCGATGCACTCGCCGTTCGGCGCAAACACGAACACATGGCCGAGCGAGGCATGCGCGACGAACAGCCGACCGGCGGCGTCCATCGTCATGCCGTCGGGTCCGCTCGGGCCGAACAGCGAGCAGAAGCGGCCGACCTTGGAGACGCTGCCGTCCTTCATGAACGGTGCGCGCCAGACCGCATTGTCGCGCGTCATGGCGACGAACAGCACCGCCTCGTGCGGATCGAGCACCAGGCCGTTCGGGCTGATGCCGGTGTCGATCAGGCAGTCGAGCGCTCCGTTCACCCGCAGTCGATAGACGCGGCCGGTCGGATCGTGCAGCCCGGTCTGGCCCTGATCGGTGAAATAGATGTCGCCGTTCGAGGCGATGTGCAGGTCGTTGCAGCCGCGGAACGATTCCGAATTGCGCGAGCGCAGCAGGGGCGTGACCTCGCCCGACCTGGCATCGAGTTCCATCAGCCCGTGCCGATAGTCGGCGATCAGGATGCGGCCCATCGCATCGATCTTCAGCCCGTTCGGCCAGCCGTCATACTCGGCAACCTGCGACCATGACTTGTCAGGCGCGATCCTGAAGATGCGGCCGAACGGGATGTCGACGATGTAGAGATTGCCCTCGGCATCGAACGACGGTCCCTCGATGAAGCAGTCGGTCACCGCGCCCGGGCGGTTGGCGTCGGCCCATTCGCTCGCCACCCTGCGGCGGAATTCGGCCGGCACGGCGGAGAAGATTTCAGTCGCGATCAGTTTCGGCGGCGTTTCCAGAAACATCATTGTTGGCTCACCCGTTGGCGGAACGGGGCGGACCATAGATGCTTGCGCACGTCATTGCGAGCGCAGCGAAGCAATCCACCTATCCGCCTGAGCGATGGCCGGACGGAAGGGCTCTTGCAGCGACGTGGAAGGCTTCTGTCACCGCCTGCTATTCGACCGGCTGCACCGGGCCATAGGCTTCCGAGATCATGTAGCCGGACAGCGTGCCGTAGGCCGCGGTCCACGCGGCGGCGACGTCAGGCGTCCAGGCTTCGCCGAGCCCCTTCTCCAGCGTCCACAGCAACGCGCCGCCGACCACCGGATAATGCTCGGCCTTGGCGCCGTAGCCGACATGCCGCTTGGCCAGCGCACTCGCGGCCGGCAGGATCGTGTCGAGATTGCTCAGCCCATTCACGACGACGGCAAGCGTCGTCATCAATTTCTTGCGCTGCTCCTTCATGTCGACCGGAAACATCGCCTTCACGGCGGGCGCGACTTCGAACAAGCGGTCGTAGAAAATGACCGCGGCCTGCTCCGAGATCGGCGCGACCTTGCCAAAGCTGTCCTGAACCAGCTTGATTTGGGCCGGATTCATCTCAATTCTCCTCGGTCATGAAATGAGTTCTGAAACGATTTTTCAAAACGCGAGCATTGGTAACCGAAGCCGGCGCTTCGGTTCAAAGCGGAAGCGCTTGCCGGCGGCGTAGTCATCACGCCGCTTCGACGAAGCTGTGGCGCTCATAGAGGAATTCGAGCACGCGCTGCCGGCACTTCAGGTAGCCCTGGTTGGTCGCGAGCTCGAGCCGCTTGCGCGGCCGCGCCAACGGCACCTCGAGCACCTCGCCGATCCGCGCGCTCGGGCCGTTGGTCATCATCACGATGCGGTCGGACAGCAGCACCGCCTCGTCGACGTCGTGGGTGATCATCAGGATGGTGTTGCCGAGCTTCTGATGCAGCGCCATCACCGAATCCTGCAGGTGCGCCCGGGTCAGCGCGTCAAGCGCGCCGAACGGCTCGTCCAGCAGCAGCACCTTCGGCTCCATCGCGAGCGCACGCGCGATGCCGACGCGCTGCTTCATACCGCCCGAGATCTCGCTCGGCCGCTTGTCCTTGGCATGCGCCATTTGCACGAGGCTGAGATTGTGCATCACCCAGGCGTCGCGCTCGGCCTTGCTCTTGGTCCTTGCAAACACCTTGTCGACGCCGAGCTTGACGTTCTCGTAGACGGTCAGCCACGGCAGCAGGCTGTGATTCTGGAACACCACGGCCCGATCCGGCCCCGGCGAATTGACCTCGCGGTTCTCCAGCAGCACGCCGCCATTGGTGGCGCCGGTGAGGCCGGCGACGATGTTGAGCAGGGTCGACTTGCCGCAACCGGAGTGACCAATGATCGAGACGTATTCGCCCTTCTCGATGGTCAGATTGATGTCCTTCAGCACCTCCGTGGTGGCGCTGCCGCGGGTGAAGGTCTTGTCGATGTGATCGAGCTTCAGATAGGCCTGCATGACGTCCTCCTCAGTTCGCCGCCGTGCCGCGGGTCACGATCTTGCCCAGCCCCGCGATCAGGCGGTCGAGCACGAAGCCGATGATGCCGACATAGAACAGCGCCAGGATGATTTCGCTGATGTGCGAGGAATTCCACGCATCCCAGATGAAGAAGCCGATGCCGACGCCGCCGATCAGCATTTCCGCGGCGACGATCGCGAGCCAGGATAGACCGATGCCGATGCGCAGGCCGGTGAACATGTAGGGCGCGGCCGCCGGGATCATGATCTTGGTGAAGAACTCCAGCGGATTGAGCTGCACGACGGCCGCGACGTTGCGGTAGTCCTGCGGGATGTTGCGGATGCCGACCGCGGTATTGATGATGATCGGCCACACCGAGGTGATGAAGATCACGAAGATCGCCGAGGGCTGGCCGTCGCGGAATGCGGCCAGCGACAGCGGCAGCCAGGCGAGCGGCGGGATGGTACGCAGCACCTGGAACAGCGGATCGAGCCCGCGCATCGCCCAGACCGATTGTCCGACCAGCGTGCCGAGCGCGATGCCCGCGATCGCCGCGAGCGAATAGCCGTAGGCGACGCGCTGCAGGCTGGCGGAGAGATGCCAGAACAGGCCCTTGTCGATGCCGCCATTGTCGAAGAACGGATCGAGGATCAGCTCCTTGGTGTCCTTGAACACTTTTGACGGCGGCGGCAGGCTGGAGCCGGCGCGCCGGCAGATCAGCTCCCACACCACCAGCAGCAGCGCGACCACGATCAGCGGCGGCACCACGCGCGCCGCGGTCTCCTTCGCCATCCTGGCGTAGGCCTCGGCGCGCGGCGCGCGCTTCGGCGTCATGGTCACGACCGGCGCCGCGGCAGTGGCCGGCGGGATCGCCACCGCCGACACTTCAGTCTTCATGGCAGGCATCGACATTGAACGAAAATCTCCGTGGTCAAAAAAGGAGAGCCGCGCTGCTCGCGCGGCTCGCTCAAATCAGACGTCAACACGCTTGATGGACAACGACTTCAGGTATGCGGCGGGATCGGCGGGATCGAACACCTTGCCGTCGAAGAAGGTCTCCTTGCCGCGCGAGGTCGAGGCCGGAATGTCCGACACGCCAAGTTCCTTGGCAGCCTCCTTCCAGAGATCCTCGCGGTTGACCTTGGCGATCAGCGCCTTGGTGTCGAAACCCGCCTCGTACTTGCCCCAGCGGATGTCTTCCGTGAGGAACCAGAGGTCGTGGCTCTGATAGGGATAGGAGGCGTTGTCGCTCCAGAACCGCATCTGCTGCGGCGAATTCTCAACCACGCGGCCGGTGCCGTAGTCGAACTTGCCCTTCATGCGGTCGGTGATGTCCTCGACCGGGCAGTTGATCCACTGCCGCTTGGCGCAGATCGCCGCGGTCTCCTCGCGGTTCTCCGCCTTCTCGCACCACTGCTGGGCTTCCATGACAGCCATCAGCAGCGCCTTCGCGGCCTTCGGATTCTTGTCGACCCAGGCGGCGCGCAGGCCGAACGATTTCTCCGGATGCTTGTCCCAGAGCTCGCCGGTCGTGATCGCGGTATAGCCGATGTCCTGATGGATCAGCTGCAGATTCCACGGCTCGCACACGCAGAAGCAGTCCATCGTGCCGACCTTCATGTTGGCCACCATCTGCGGCGGCGGCACCACGATGGTCTCAATGTCCTTGTCGGGATCGATGCCGCCGGCGGCGAGCCAGTAGCGGATCCACAGATCATGCGTGCCGCCGGGAAAGGTCATCGCGGCCTTCACCGCCTTGCCGGAAGCCTTCTTCTTCTCCAGCGCCGCCTTGAACGGCGCGGTGTCGATGCCGATCTTGAGATCGGCATATTCCTTGGCGACCGAGATGCACTGACCGTTCAAATTGAGCCGCGCCATGATGTACATCGGCGTCGGCTGATTGTTCTGCGTCACCTTGCCGGCCGAAATCAGATACGGCATCGGGGTCAGGATATGCGCGCCGTCGATGCCGTTGCCCTCGGAGCCGAGCACGAGATTGTCGCGCGTGGTGCCCCACGAGGCCTGCTTCTGCACCTCGACATCGGGCATGCCGTATTTGGCGAAGATGCCCTTCTCCTTGGCGACGAACAGCGGCGAGGCATCGGTTAGCGCAATGAAGCCGAGCTTGGCGCCCTTCACCTCGGGACCGGCGCCCTGCGCGAACGCGCCTGCGGGAAAGTTGAGCTTGGCCGCGGCGAGCAGCGCGGCGGCGCCGCTGGTTGCCTTCAGAAGCTGACGGCGGCTGAGGCCGCGGCTTGGCGGCTTGTCGGTGGGCTTGGTCATCGGTCGTCCTTTGCGTCGTTGCGTTGCGGTGTTGCGTCAGTGCGTCGAGCGCCGTCCTCCGGATGGCGACGCGCGCAGGGCGCAAAAAGGCGTGCACCGGGAAGGCCCCGGTCTGGCGGCGTCAGAAATCCGATGGGGTAGCCTCGAGGGACGGCTTCAATGGCGTCGGCTAATGATTATTCAAGCCTTGTGCCAATCTACCGCAGTGCAAAAATCGATTTCGCTGCAAAGCCTTGCGCAACATGTCGCAGCACGCGCGAGTTTTCCACGCGCTGCCAAAATTTGCGATTCGCCCAATCCTTGTGCGGCGCACAAGGATTGGGCAGAAGCGTTCAGAAACCGATCAGGCGTCTTCCGTGACCTTGGTGCCGAGCGGCGCGGGCGCCATTCCGCCGCCGGGCTTCACGTGGAATTCGTAGGTCATCAGGCTCCACGGCCCATCCGATCGCTGGCCATCGGGCATGACGGGATCGGTGCGGCGCTCGACCTTGGCGATCAATTCATCCTTCACGCCGAACACGACGTCGGAATCGATGTACTTGTCGCCTTCGACGAAGACATGCGTGATCAGCGGCTCGTAGCCCTTGGCGTTGACCAGGAAGTGCACATGCGCCGGCCGCATCGGGTGACGGTTGGTCTGCGTGATCATCTGCCCGACCGGGCCGTCGGTCGGGATCGGATAGCTGCACGGCACGATGGTGCGGAAGAAGAAGCGGCCGTCGGCATCGGTGATTAAGCGCGCCCGCGACGACGGACCTTCGGTGGCATAGCTCGGCTTCTGCGAGTCGTAGAATCCGTCATCGTCCGCGTGCCAGATATCGACCGGCACATTGGCCAGCGGCTTGCCGTCGAGGTCGGTGACGCGGCTCTGCACGAACATGCGCTCGCCGGGCAGGCTTGCCGAGATGTCGGTGCCGTGGGGCGTCACCTTGTGCTCGCCGACATAGAATGGGCCGAGCACGGTGGTCTCGGTCGCGCCGTCGCGATCGCGATGGTTGACCGCATCGACCAGCATCGACACGCCGAGCACGTCGGACAGCAGGATGAACTCCTGGCGGATGTCGGTACACTTCTGCCCAGTGCGGGTCAGGAAGCCGATCGCCTGGTCCCATTCCTCAAAGGTGAGATCGGTCCTGCGCACATAATCGTGCAGCGACTTCACCAATTCCTGCAGCAGGAACTTGGCCCGCGGATCGGGTGTCTGGTCGAAGCTGCGGATGACGGCGGCGGTGAGCTCGGTTTCGTTGAATTGGGTCATCTCGGCGTTTCCCTTGACGGATACCTTGGCAGATACCTTGGGCCCCTTCGGGGGCGCGATTGCAGGGGTGACGGTACACCACCAGCCCAAGGCCGGTAAGCGGCAGCGGATTGGTGCAGCAGACACTTTTCGGCTATCAAGGCTGCCTTGCAAGCCGGAGAAACGCCTGATGCTAGCCCCCACGCCTGCCTCGCCCGAATCCGCGGGAATGTCGACCACTGCCCTCAACCGCCTCGAAGCGCATCTGAAGAGCCGCTACATCGATGCCGGCCGTTTTCCCGGCACGCAGGCCCTGATCTATCGCCGCGGCAAGATCGTGCATTCCACGGTCCAGGGCTTTGCCGATCTCGAGCGCAAGGTGCCGGTCAAGGACGACACCATTTTCCGCATCTATTCGATGACCAAGCCGATCACGTCGGTCGCCTTCATGATGCTGGTCGAGGAAGGCAAGGTCGCGCTCGACGAGCCGGTCGCGAAATATATTCCGGAATGGAAGAACCTCGGCGTGTTCGTCGCCGGCACCGCGCCCGCCTTCCTGACCCGCCCACCGACGCGGCCGATGCAAATAGTCGACCTCTTGCGCCACACCTCGGGCCTCACTTACGGCTTCCAGCAGCGCTCCAATGTCGACGCGGCCTATCGCGAGAAGAAGATCGGCGAGGTCATCAAGGCCGGCACGCTCGACGGCATGATCGAGGATCTGGCGAAGATCCCGCTGGAATTTTCGCCGGGCGAAGCCTGGAACTACTCGGTCTCGACCGACGTGCTCGGCTATCTCGTCGGCAAGATCTCCGGCCAGCCGTTCGAGCAATTCCTGAAGGAGCGCATCTTCAAGCCGCTCGGCATGACCGACACGGATTTCTTCGTACCGGCCGACAAGGCGCATCGGTTTGCCGCCTGCTATTCCGCCGATCCGCAGGGCGGCTTCAACCCGCTCGCCGCCGAGCGCAAGGGCACGCTGACGCTGCAGGACGATCCGACCACCAGCTCGTTCCTGGCGCCGCCTTCGCTGATCTCGGGCGGCGGCGGACTGTGCTCGACCGCGGCCGACTACCTGACCTTCTGCCGTGCGTTGCTCAATGGCGGCGCGCTCGGCGGCGTCAGGCTGCTCGGCCCGAAGACGCTGAAGCTGATGACCTCGAACCATCTGCCCGGTGGCGTCGACCTGCCGGCGATGTCGCGCTCGATGTTCGCCGAAGCCGCCTATAACGGCATCGGCTTCGGCCTCGGCTTCGCCGTCACCATGCACCCGTCGCAGACGCTGATCGCCGGTAGCCCGGGCGAATTCAACTGGGGCGGCGCCGCGACGACGTCGTTCTTCATCGACCCGGCCGAGGAGCTGATCACGATCTTCATGACCCAGGTGCTGCCGTCGAGCGCCTATCCGCTGCGGCGCGAGCTGCGCACCATGGTCTACGCCGCGATCACCGAGAGCAATCTCTGACACGACGTCATTCCGCCGCGCACACCTCGTTTGAGCATGATCTCCGCGCGAACGCGCTCCACGTTTGTCGCGAGGGATCATGCTCAAAGCGCCGCGGAACCTTTCTGATATAAAACTATTTCCTTTGGCGAATTTTTCTCGCCTCCCCTAAGCTCGCAGCGAATGGGCACCGACCCGGGGACTTCGTGCCGAAACTGACATTGCCAGTCCGTCTCGCGCTTCTGGTCGCGGGAACGATGTTGCCGCTGATCATTTTCGCGGTCGGGATCGTCTTCCACAATTATCAGCGGGATCGCCAGGCGGCCACGCAGCGCGTGCTGGAGACGGCGCGCAGCATCCGCCTGCTGCTCGATGCGGAAATGCAGCGCATGACCGGCGGGCTGCAGGTGCTGGCCCTGACCAACTCGCTGCGCAACAGCGACTTCGACAACTTCCGCCGCGTCGCGGTCGGCTTCATCGACCAGTACGGCAAGGACGGCGTGGTGCTGGTGGCGGACCGCGCCGGACGCCAGGTGTTCTCCTCGCTGACGCCGGACACCGCGAGCCTGCCGCCGCGCAACAATCTCGAGATCCTCGAGAAGGTGTTCGCGACGCGGCAGCCGCAATACTCCAACCTGTTCTTCGGCGCGGTGAAGCAGCGGCTGATCATCACCGTCGAGGTACCGGTGATGCGCGACGGCGAGGTGCTCTACGACATCTCCTTCAGCCCGCCGATCGAGGTGTTCCAGGCCATCATCGAGAAGCAACGCCTCAACCAGGACTGGACCATTTCGATCTTCGACAGCGACGGCGTCAACCTCGCGCGGGTGCCAAATCCGCAGGCGACCATCGGCCAGCGCGCCTCGCCATCGCTGTTTGCCGAGATGTTCCGCCGCGGCGAGGCGACGCTGCCGACTGTCTCGCTGGAAGGCGTGGCGCTGATCACCGGTTTCACCCGGTCGCGCGTCACCGGCTGGACCGTCGCCGCGGGGATCGCGGAGAACTCGCTGGTGGCACCGCTGTGGCGCTCGCTGGCGATCACCAGCGTGATCGGCGGCGTCCTGCTGCTGGTCGGGCTCGGCTTTGCGGTGCGGATGGCAACCACGATCGCGCGCGGCGAGATGCTGCACGACCTGCTGATCGAAGAGCTCAACCACCGCGTCAAGAACACGCTGGCGATCCTGCAATCGATCGCCACGCAGACCTTCCGCAGTGCGAGCCGCACCGAGCGCGACAAGTTCGAGGGGCGGCTCGGCGCGCTGGCCGAGGCGCACAATCTGCTCTCCACCGACAAATGGCAGGGCTCCGACTTCCAGGACGTCGTCAGCCGCGTGCTGCGGCCCCACCTCTTGAACACGTCCGCGCGGGTCAGGATGTTCGGCCCCCGTGTGCCGCTGTCGCCCCGGCTTGCCTTGGTGTTGTCGATGATCCTGCATGAGATGGCGACCAACGCCGCCAAATATGGCGCGCTGTCCAACGACACCGGCACGGTGACGCTGGACTGGGAAATCCTCAACGAGGGCCCCGGATCGAAGCTGCGGATGATCTGGACCGAAACCGGCGGCCCACAGGTCACCGCGCCGGTCCAGCGTGGCTTCGGCTCACGGCTGATCGAGCGCAGTGCCCGCGACCAGCTCGGCGGCGAGGCCACCGTCGATTTCCTGCCCCACGGCGTCGTCTACACCGTGACCAGCACCCTCGAAATCGACGGCTGACCGGCTAGGCGCGGCCGATCCTGCGACATCTTGGCACGCAAGTTGCTATGATTGGCAGGTTCGGCCGGCCAGAAACAGGGGGAAGTCATGTCGACCATCGCAGCGGAAGCGACAGTGGCGCGCAAGCCGCTTTACACATCACTGTTCGTGCAGGTGCTTGTCGCGCTGCTGTTCGGCATCGTCATCGGCATGGCCGCGCCCGATTTCGCGATCGGGTTGAAGATATTCAGCGATGCCTTCCTGAAGCTGATCTCGATGATCGTGGCGCCGATCGTGTTCTGCGTCGTCGTGCACGGCATTGCGGGTGCCGGCGACCTCAAGAAGGTCGGCCGGGTCGGCGTCAAGGCGCTGGTCTATTTCGAGGCGATGACGACGGTTGCGCTCGTGGTCGGCCTGCTGCTCGCCTATCTGTTCGGCCCCGGCCACGGCATGAACATCGACACCTCGACGCTGGATGCCAAGGCGCTCGGCAACTATGCCAGCAACGCGCAGAAGCTGAAGGGCGAAGGCATCGGCAGCTTCCTGCTCAACATCATCCCGACCACCTCGTTCGACGCGCTGTCGCGCAACGACGTGCTGCAGGTCTTGTTCTTCGCCATCATCTTCGGCGTCAGCCTGGCACTGGTCGGCGGCGAGAAGGGCGAGAAGATCTCCTCCTTCATCGACGCTGTCTCGACCGTGCTGTTCCGCGCGATGGGCCTCATCGTGCGCTTCGCGCCGATCGGCGTGCTCGGCGCCGTCGCCTATACGGTCGGCAAATACGGCGTCGGTTCGCTGAAGCAGCTGCTGTCGCTGGTCGCGCTGTTCTACGTGTCGGTCGCGATCTTCGTGCTCGGCGTGCTCGGCGCCGTGATGGCGCTCGCCGGCATCAACATACTCAAATTCCTCGGCTACCTGCGCGAGGAGCTGATGATCGTGGTCGCCACTGCATCGTCCGACGCGGTGCTGCCGCAGGTGATGCGCAAGTTGGAGCGTTTCGGCGTCAAGGATTCGGTGGTCGGCCTCGTGATCCCGACCGGCTATTCCTTCAATCTCGACGCCTTCTCGATCTACCTGACGCTCGCGGTCGTGTTCATCGCGCAGGCGACCAACACGCCGCTGTCGTTCGGCGACCTGATGCTGGTGCTCGGCGTGTCGCTGATCACCTCGAAAGGTGCGCATGGCGTACCCGGCTCGGCGATCGTCATCCTGGCGGCGACGCTCAACGCCGTGCCGAGCATCCCGGCGATTGGCCTCGTGCTGGTGCTCTCCGTCGACTGGTTCATCGGCATGGCGCGCGCAGTCGGCAATTTGATCGGCAACTGCGTCGCCACCGTCGTGGTCGCGGCATGGGAAGGTGACCTCGACCGCGACAAGGCCCGTCGCGTGCTCGAAGGCGCCGAGGCGGTTGACGTGACTGCGGGCTGAGCCGTACGTCCCAAGCCGAGCAGCGTCCCGCGCGGGCGCTGGCTTACTTGATCAGCCTCAAATACGGCGGCAGTTGCCGGGCCGTCGTTTGTTCCAGCACGGGCTCATCCGAAGCGATCATGTCACAGAGGGCCTTCAGCTCGGAATCCGTTACCTTGTGGAGCTACATCCGAAGCTCGAGGATGGCAAGGGACAACAGCCGCGCCGTCTCCGTGTTCGCCCGGTCGGTCAGGAACGCCTGACATTCCTCCAGCGTTGCGAGCAGCGCCAGCAACCGTTCTTCCGTGTTTGCGACCGGCATATCTTCAACTCCCGAAGCCGCGAGGTAGAGTCGAGGCGTTCCCCTCTTTCGCTTCATTGGCCCCTCCCGCCAGAGTTCGCCGGCTTGTCGTAGGCACACATTTGTTCCAGATGATTGAGAACTTTTGGGCAATTGTCCAGCAACATTCCGAAAGCCCGACTTGGACTTACGTCAAACTCTTGCAAATCGGATGATTCAGTCAAGCACCTGCCGGCCACTTCTCGACCTCAGGCTGCACTAGCTGGGGTTGCATCCGTGCAACGACGCCCGTACAATATAGTGGCCCGTAGAACTACGGGCGCTGTGCATTGACGCCTATTATGCATGTGCGCAAAATCTGTGTCGATCAAACTCGCGCTAGTTGTGGTTTGGTCAATATTTTGCCAAATGTAGAGGGCGGGGTGTCGACAGACACCTTGGCGCGGTCGACTTCAGGTAGTCGACCGAGTCGGTACTAGGGTGTTTCCTTGCGCTTTTGCGTTTGGATACCATCCCGCGATCTTCCTGGATTTCGTAGTTCAGACGAACTGGCGATCCACTCGAGCTTAACGCGGTACATCATGAACGTGTCCCTGACCCAACCGGGCCAGGGATTCTCGATTTGAAGGACGGGTCACAAGAATGAACAGATCAGCAGCAAAGAAGATGAAGCAGCGCAGTGCCGGCAAGCCGGACATTGAGTTGGGCAAGCGGATTCGCCTGCGCCGTGTCGAGCAAAAGATCTCGCAGGCCGAACTCGGCGACAAGCTTGGCGTCAGCTTCCAGCAGGTTCAAAAGTACGAGAAGGGCGTCAACCGTGTCGGCGCTGCCCGCCTTCAACAGATCGCGACCGCGCTGGATGTGCCGGTCACCTTCTTCTACGACGGCGACAACAAGGCTCGCGAAGTCGAGAGCCTGCTGTTCCTCGACAGCGCGTTCAGCCTCCGGTTGCTGCGCGCCTACAGCAAGATCAAGGATCAGACGGTGCAGCGTCAGCTGGTGTCGCTGATGGAATCGATCGCCGCCAACGAAGACTGAGCGCGGATCGGGTCGCGGCGCCGCGAACGCGATCCCACCACACCGCAACGGCCGGTCGCCGGCCGCTGCGGCCGCACACGCCGGTCGGGCCAGGAGGATGTAAAAGCGCTGCCATCGCCGATGGCGGCGCTTTTTCTTGAGGCGCGGCTGTCTTTCAAGATTTTGTGATCCAGGCGGATAGCTTCAGTCCTGGCCGGATGCGCGGTCATGAAGCGGCGACGAGCATCGCGTCATGATCTCATCGCTCCACCTGAGCATGATCTTCGCGCGCGTCGCCGCGCATGCGCGCCGCGCTTTTCCAGCTCGCGCTTCGACTGCCCATCTCGCGCAGCGCATGCGCGCGCAATGCGTCGCCATTCTGTCGCGCGGCCAATTGTCGCCCGCGCATCAGGCGACCTCAGAACTCCCGCATTTCCTCAGTTGAACCGGCGCCGCCAGAACCAGGTGCACGAGCCTGTCTTTTTTGCCGCAGCAACGAAGTGGCCCGCACGAACGTTTTCAGGCTTCAACCAAGGAGATCTCGATGAATATCAAGCTTGCCGTTATTGGACTCGCCGCGCTTGGAAGCGCAGCGTTGATGTCCGGCGCGGCATCCGCGATGCCCAACGGGCTTCCGCAAGCCGGTCACATCGCGGGCGAAACGTCCAATGTCGACAAGGTGCGCCAGGTCTGCGATCGCTGGGGCCGCTGCTATTGGCGACCGGGCGCATACGGCTACTACGGACCGCGCCATCACGGATGGCATCATCGTCCGCAATTCCACCATCGCCCGCATCATTACGGGCACCGCCCTCATCACGGCGGACATCATGGTGGCCATCACGGCGGCGGACATCACGGCGGACACCATCGCTAATCATCAGCGAGGGGGCTTCGGCCCCCTCACCCTTCCGCGGCTAAAGCATGATCCGGAAAAGTGCGAAGCGGTTTTTCGAAAAGATCATGCTCAAACAAAGAGCTAAGGCGCGATGACGATTCAACCTAATCTCATCGCGCTTTAGGTGGTGTTGACACTTATCGCATCCATAGGACGATTGCAGCGAGCGTGACGATGGCTCGGTAATTTCGGGCGGTCTTTTCGAAGCGGGTTGCGACGCGACGGAACTGCTTGAGCTTGCTGAAGCAGCATTCCACGAGGTGGCGCTGGGCATAGAGATGCTTGTCGAGCGGATGTTTGAGGGCTCGCGAGGGGTTGTTGGGGATGACGGCGATCGCGCCTTTGGCTGCGATGGCCTGGCGCAAATGATCGGCGTCATAGGCTGCATCGGCCATGACGACCTCGGCGGGCAATCCCTCGATCAACGTGGCGGCTTGCGGGGCATCGCCCTTCTGGCCTGCGGTGAGGGTGAACCGCACGGGACATCCCAAACCTCGAACGGCCATATGTATCTTGGTGCTCAAGCCGCCGCGCGAGCGCCCGATCGCTTGATCTTCAGACCCCCTTTTTTTGCCCCGGCGGCGTGCTGATGCGCCCGGACGATGGTGGAATCGACGATCAAATATTCGAAGTCCGGATCATCGGACATCGCCTCGAAGATCCGCAACCAGACACCCTTGGTGCTCCATCGACTGAAGCGCCGGAACACGCTGTTCCAATCCCCAAACGCCTCCGGAAGATCACGCCAGGGAGAGCCCGTGCGAACGATCCAGAGCACCCCTTCCACGAACATCCGGTTGTCGCGTCCGGTCGAACCTTTCTGGTCGGGCCGGCCAATGATGAGCGGCGCCATGCGCTCCCAAGCCGCGTCGCTCAACACCAAACGATCCATCACACCCAAGGCCGCCTCCCAAAAGAAGCCTTGAATCTGATTTGGCCTCAAAAGGGAATCCCTAGAGTCCACACCGCCTAGAGCGCTGCCAGCACCGCCTTCGCGACATCGGTCGTGCCGTTGCTGCCGCCGAACTCAAACGGCTTGATGCCGTCGGCGTAGACCTTGTCGACCGCGCGCTCGATCCGCTCGCCGGCTTCGGCGGCGCTTTCGAGTCCATGCTTGTCGGCGAGCCAGTCCAGCATCATCGCGGCCGACAGGATCATCGCGGTCGGATTGGCCTTGCCCTGCCCCATGATGTCGGGCGCCGTGCCATGACACGGCTGAAACACCGCGTAGCGGTCGCCGATGTCGGCAGACGGCGCCATGCCCATGCCGCCGATCAGGCCGGCGGTGAGATCGGACAGGATGTCGCCGAACATGTTCTCGGTCACCATGACGTCGAAGTCCCACGGGCGCGTCACCAGCGCAGCCGCGGTCGCATCGATGTAGAGGTGGTCAGCTCTGACGTCGGGATGACGCTTCGCAGTCTCGTCGAAGATGTTCCGGAAGAATGCGAACGCCTTGAACACGTTCGCCTTGTCGACGCAGGTCAGCCCGCCATTGACCTTGCCGCGCGCCTTGCGGCGTTCGGCGAGCCGGAACGAGAACTCGAACAGCCGCTCGGAGGTGTGGCGCGTGATCACCATCGTCTCGCGCGCCTCGCTGTCGGTGACGACGCCCTTGCCCATCGAGGCGAACAGGCCCTCGGTGGATTCGCGGATCACGACGAGGTCGATGCCCTTCTGGTCGGCGCCGACGATCGTGCTCGCCACGCCCGGGATCAACCGCGCGGGCCGCACGCCGGCATAGAGATCGAAGATCATGCGCAACTCGATCTGCGGCGCGATCTCGGTGTTGTCGGGGTAGCGCACCGATGGCAGGCCGCAGGCTCCGAGCAGGATCGCGTCGGCCTCCTCGCATAGCCGGATCGTACTCTCCGGCATCGACTTGCCGGTTTCCTTGTAATGGCCCGCGCCGGCCGGCGCCTCGGTGAAGCGGAATTTGAAACCCGCCGACGCCTCGATCTTGCGCAGCACGTCGAGCGCCGGCGCCATCACCTCGGGGCCGATGCCGTCGCCGCCGAGGACGGCGATGTGGAGTGCGTCGTTGGCGGACATGGGAATCTCCGGAACACAACAGTCATTCGGGGGCGATGCGGAGCATCGAACCCGGAATCTCGAGATCCCGGGTCTGGTGCTGCGCACCATCCCGGGATGACGGTGATTTGATCTACGGCGTCAGCACCGCGCGGCCGACCAGCTGGCCCTTCTGCAGATTGGTCAGCGCCTCGTTCGCCTTTGCCAGCGGCATCGGCGTGACCGGGATCGCCGGAATCTTCTTGGTCCGCACGAGGTCGAGCAGCTCCTGGGTCTCGCGCAGATTGCCGACATAGCTGCCCTGGATGGTGACCGCCTTGATCGGGATCAGTGGCAGCGCCCAGGGCGCGCCGCCGCCGAACAGGCCGACGATCACGAGCTTGCCGCCCTTGGTCAGGCAGTCGAAGCCGAGCTGCGAGGTCTGGGCGTTGCCGACCAGATCGATCGCGGCACGGATCGGCTGGCCTGCCTTCTTGACGAGCTGTTCCAGCGCGTCGGGCGCCTTGCCGTCAACGGTCGCGAGCGCGCCGGCGGCTTCGGCCGCCTCGCGCTTCCTGGCGTCGATATCGACCACGATCGCGCCCTTGCCGCCCATCGCCTTCAACAGCGAGAGCGCCATCAGGCCGAGACCGCCGGCGCCGAAGATCACGATCGGCGTGTCGAGATCCTTCTCGACCTTCTTCAGCGCGCTGTAGGTCGTGACACCGGAGCAGGCATAGGGCGCGGCCGTGACGGGATCGAGCCCCTTGAGGTTGAGCAGATACTTCGGATGCGGCACCGTCATGTGGTCGGCGTAGCCGCCGTCGCAATAGACACCGAGCGCATTCGGCTTGATCGCGCACATGTTCTCGTCGCCGCCGAGGCAGGTCGGGCATTTGCCGCAGCCGAGCCAGGGATAGGCCAGCGCGACATCGCCGACCTTGAGGCCGCCCTTGTCGGCGTCCTTGACGTCGGGCCCGAAGGCCACGATCTCGCCGACCGTCTCATGGCCCATCGTGCGCGGCAGCGAGACGCCGCGATCCTTCAGCGACAGCGGCTTGCGGCCGTGGCCGAGATCGTAGCCGCCCTCCCAGATATGCAGGTCGCTGTGGCAGACGCCGGCGGCCTTGACCTTGATCAGCACCTGCGTGCCCGACGGCTGCGGCGTCGGCTGATCGACCTCCTTCAAGGGGGCGTTGAAATCGACGACCTGGAAACTCTTCATCGCTGTTCTCCCGTAGCTTGTTCTTGCGGCGGACCTTGCCACGCCTGCCCGTCCGGGACAAACGCTCATGATCCCATTTTCGAGCGAGCCGCCATGCAGCTCGCCTGAAGGCCAAGGCCTATTCAGACCAGCGGATGATGGCAAGCCGCGAACTGGCCGGGCGCAACCACGCGCAGTTCCGGCACTTCGCTGGCGCAGCGCGCGTCGGCCCGCGGGCAGCGGGTGCGGAAGCGGCAGCCGGAGGGCGGCGCGATCGGCGACGGCGGCTCACCGACCGGCACGCTCTGGGTCGGGCGGACATCCGGATCCGGCACCGGGATCGCCTCGATCAGCAGCGCGGTATAGGGATGCGCCGGCCGTGCAAACAACTGCTCCGACGGGCCGACCTCGCAGAGCCGGCCGAGATACATCACCGCGACGCGATCTGAGACGGCCTTCACCACGGCGAGGTCGTGGGCGATGAACAGCAGGGTCAGGCCGTAGCGCGCCTTCATCTCCTCCAGCAGATTGAGGATCTGGGCGCGGATCGAGACATCGAGCGCGGACACCGGTTCGTCGCAGATCACGAATTCCGGATTGAGCACCAGCGAGCGGGCGATGCAGATGCGCTGGCATTGTCCGCCGGAGAATTCATGCGGAAGGCGTCCGCTCACCAGCGCCGGATCGAGGCCGACCGCCGACAGCACGTCGCTGACCCGCCGTCGGCGTTCCTCGGGATCCTTGACGCCCGCGATCACCAGCGGCTCGGCGACGATGTCGCCGATCCGCCGCCGCGGATTGAGCGAGGCAATCGGGTCCTGGAAGATCAGCTGCACGCGCCGGCGCATCTTGCGCAGTGGCTCGCCCTTCAGCGTGGTCAGATCGTGCCCGTCGAACAGCACCTTGCCGGAGACGGCCTGGCGCAGTTGCAGCACCGCGCGGCCGAGGGTGGACTTGCCGCAGCCGGATTCGCCGACCAGCCCCAGCGTCTCGCCGCGCGCGATCTCGAGACTGACATCGGAGACGGCATGGATGGTCTTGCCCCCTACCGAATATTCGACGACGAGGTTTTCCACCTTCATCAGCGGATCGGGGGCTGCCTGCAGCATCATGCGCCGACCCCCGCGGTGATCGGATGGAAGCAGGCGTAGAGATGCTCCGGCGTTTCAGCCCGGCTGAGCTGCGGCTTCTCCGTGCCGCAGCGCTCCGCGGAGTAGCGGCAACGCGGCGAGAACGAGCACCCCTTGAGCGGCCGGGTCGGGTCGGGCGGCCGCCCCGAAATCGCCGGCAGCGGCGTATGCGGCGCGACGTCGAGCTTCGGCAGCGCGGCGAGCAGCGCCTCGGTGTAGGGCATCCGCATCTGCTTGAACAAGGCAGGCGTCGGCGCGCGTTCGACGACGCGCCCGGCATACATCACCGCGACCTCGTCGGTGCGGCCGGCGACCACGCCGAGGTCATGCGTGATGATGATCATCGCCATGTGACGGCGCTGCTGCTCGCGCGCCAAGAGATCGAGGATCTGCGCCTGGATCGTGACGTCGAGCGCGGTGGTCGGCTCGTCCGCGATCAGGAGCTGCGGCTCGCAGGACAGCGCCACCGCGATCGCGACGCGCTGGCGCATGCCGCCGGAGAGCTGGTGCGGATATTGCGCGAGGCGCTGCTCGGGCGCGGGAATGCCGACCGCCGCCAACAGTTCGATGCTACGCTGCCGGGCCTCGGCAAGATCGAGCTCGAGATGTTCCACAATGGTCTCGATCAGCTGGGTGCCGATGGTCAGCACGGGATTGAGCGAGGTCATCGGGTCCTGGAACACAACCGCGAGCGAGCGGCCGCGCAGCTTGCGCAATTTCTCGGCCGGGAGTTTCGTCAGATCCTGCCCGTCGAACATCACGCGGCCGGACAGTTTCGCCTTCTTGGGCAACAGCTGCAGGATCGCACGCGACAGCATGGTCTTGCCGCAACCGGACTCGCCGACGATACCGAGCGTCCTGCCGGCGCCAACGGTGAGATCGACATGATCCACCGCCCGCAGATTGCCGCGCGGCGTCGGCAGGTCGACCACCGCATTCTCGACCGAGAGCAGCGTCCGGCTCATAGCGCGCCCTGCCTGGGATCGGTCAGCGCGCGCATCGTATCGCCGATCAGGTTGAACGAGAGCACGGTCAGGAACATCGCGATCGCCGGAATGAAGGCGAGCTGCGGCGCCACCTCGAGGCTTTCACGGCCCTCCCCGATCATGCTGCCCCAGCTCGAGATCGGCGGCGGCACGCCGAGGCCGAGGAAGGACAGCGAGCCCTCGACCACGATAGTGACGGCGACGCCGAGCAGAAAGAAGGCGAGCAGCGGCAGCATCACGTTGGGCAGCAGCTCGCGCAGCAGGATGCGCGCATGCGTGGCGCCGAGCGCCTGCGCCGCGATGACGAATTCGCGCCGCGCCAGCGACAAGGTCGCCGCCCGCGCCACCCGCATGAAGGCGGGAATGCCGAGCACGCCGAGGATGCAGGTCAGATTGAAGATCGACTGGCCGAGATAGGCGGTGACCGCAAGCGCCAGGATCAGCGGCGGGAACGCCAGCAGCACGTCCATGCTGCCGACCACGAAGGATTCGAAACGGCCGCGGAAATAGCCCGCGAGCATGCCGAGCGCGCCGCCGATGGTAACCCCGATCATCGGTGCGCAGAGGCCGACGATCAGCGAGATGCGCGCGCCATAGATCAGCCGCGACAGCTCGTCACGGCCGAGACCGTCGGTGCCGAGCCAATGCTCGGCGGAGGTGGGCGCCCGCCGCTCCAGCATGTCCATGTCGGTCGGGCTCGGAAGCGGCAGCAGGTCGGCAAAGATCGCGACCGCGAACACCAGCGTCATCCAGCCGATCGCGATCCAGAACAACATGCCGAGCCCGCGGCGGCGCCGGGCCGGCGTCGCACCGGCCTCTTCCTCGAGGCTGAGCTCAAGCGTGGCCATGGCGAATCCTCGGATCGAGAAGGGCGTATAGCATGTCGACGATGAAGTTCATGATCACGAAGCCGGCGGCAACCAGCAGCACCACGCCCTGCAGGATGATGAGATCGCGGGTGTAGATCGCGCCGACCAGAAGGCGGCCGATCCCCGGCAAGGCGAAAATCGACTCGACGATGACGGCGCCACCGATCAGGCGGCCGATATTGATGCCGGTGATGGTGACGAGCGTCAGCGACGACGGCTTCAGCGCGTGCACGAACAGGATGCGCGATGGCTTGAGGCCCTTCGCCTTGGCGAGCGCGATATAGTCCTCCTGCAGCGCCGCGATCATGTCGGAGCGCAGCACGCGCATGATGCCCGGCCATTCCGCAAGTCCGAGCGTCAGCGCCGGCAACACCATGAAGCGCAGATTGGCGACCGGGTCCTCGGTGAACGGCACGTAGCCGGTCGCCGGCAGCAGGCGCAGCTCGACCGCAAACAGATAGATCAGCAGGATCGCGGACAGGAAGGTCGGCACCGACAGCATGCCGAAGGCGGAGCCGGTCATGAAGCGGTCGAACGCGCTGCCGGCCTTGGCCGCGCAGGCGATTGCGAGCGGCACGCCGATCGCAAGCCCGATCAGCTCGGCCAGGATCATCAGCTCGAACGAGACCGGGATGCGTTCGCTGACGGCCTGCAACACGGTCTGCCCGGTGCGGAAGGATCGCCCGAAATCGCCCTGCAGGATATGCCACAGCCAGCCGAGATAGCGCAGCCAGATCGGCTGATCGAGCCCCATGTCGTGACGCAGCGCCGCGACATTCTCGGGCGTCGCCTGATCGCCCAAGATCACATAGGCGAGATCGCCGGGCAACAGCGAGGCGATCACGAAGGTCAGCACCGAGACCGCGATCAGCACCGGTACCAGGTACAGGAGCCGGCGCGCGACGAAGAACAGCATGAAAGGCTATTCCTTCCAGGCGTAGGAGACGTCGAGCACCCCGTTGAACATCTTCGGCACGCCCTTCACCTTCGCGCTCGAGATGGCGTAATAGGTGTTCTGGAAGGTCCAGAACCAGAGCGCCTCCTTGTTGATCAGGCGGCTGATCGCGCAATAGTCGTCGGTGCGTTTGGCGGTATCGGCGGTGGTTCGCGCATGCTCCAGCAGGCGGTCGAGTTCCGGGTCGGAGAAGTTCGCCAGCGCCACCGGACTGCCGGTGTGGAAATTGGCGTACATCTGCGGATCGGGATCGGCGAGATCGACGATGCGCCACGGCGTGAGCTGGAACTGGCGCATGAAGGCGCGCGGCACGATCGTGGCCTGGTCGACCTGCTCGATCTCCATGTTGGCGCCGACCCGCTTCCAGAGCTGCTGCAGCACCTGGCCGATGGTACGGCCGCGCGGCGTCGCCGAGACGATCATCTTGAAATCAACCGGCTTGCCGTAGTCCTTGAGCAGCGCCTTGGCCTTCGCAGTGTCCTCCGGCAGCGCGCCGTCATCCGTGCACTTGACCCAGGAGCCGTCGCCATAGGGATTGGTGGCCGGCCGCGCCAGGCCGTTGGTGATCGCCTGCGAAATCTTCTTGCGATCGAGCGCCATCACCAGCGCCTGGCGCACGCGGACGTCGTCGAATGGCGCCGCCTTGGTGTTGAACGCGTAGACCTGCGCGCCGGAGCCGGCATAGGAGTGAACCGTCAGGCTCTTGTCCTTCTGCGCCTTGACGATGTTGTCGGCGTCGTATTCGTCGTCCCAGACGACGTCGGCCTCGCCCGATTGCAGGGAGGCAAAACGCGACTGCGCGTCCGGCAGCGGCTTCAGGATGATGCGGTCGAGATAGGGCTTGCCCTTGTCCCAATAGTCCGGGTTCTTCTCCAGTACCATGCGATCGCCGGCAGTCCAGGATTTCAGGATGTAGGGGCCGGTGCCGACGGGATTGCGATTGTAGTCGTCGCCCTTGGTCTTCCAGGCCGTCGGCGACTGCATAACATTGTTGGAGCTCTGAATGGATTGCGTCGCCGGGAAGTTCACCGCCGGGTCGCTGAAATTATAGCGCACCGTGAAGTCATCGATGACGTCCACGCTCTTGATGCTGGTGATGTAGAACGCGCACCGGCACTTGTTGGCCGGATCCTTCTGACGGTCGAAATTCTCCTTCACCGCCTGTGCATTGAACGGCGTGCCGTCGTGGAATTTGACGCCCGGCCGCAGCTTGATGGTCCAGGTCTTGAAGTCCTCGGCATGCTCCCAGGACAGCGCGAGCTTCGGTGCCGGCTCGCCCTTCGCGTCGAGCGTCATCAGCGTGTCGAAGATTGCGGCCGCCGCGGTGTTGGCCGAGGTATCGTAAACGCCGACCTTGAGCGGATCGAAGCCCGGAATGTCCAGTTCCTGGCCGACGGTGAGCGTGCCGCCCTGCTTCTGCGCATGGGCCGGTGCAGCGAACGCCGCTGCACCTAATCCCGCCACAAGAAATATGCGCGCAACCGTGTACGCGCGCCCGACCAGCGTCATCAATGCTCCCTCCCAGGTGGGCGACGTCCGGTGTTCCGGATCGTCGTGTGTTGGGCGGCAGATTGTCCGGAATCGCCGCGCGCGACAAGACCGTAATACGGATGAAAAGCCGCAGGCCTAATGACGCGCCGCCTTTGCCGGTTGCGCTGCGAAGCCTGCGATCTGATCCTCGGAGAGCCCGATCTCCTTCAGATAGGACAGCGTGTGCTCGCCGAGCGTCGACATCCGCTTGCGCGCACCGACCGTGGCGCCGGACATGCGGAACGGCAGATTGAGCACCTTGAAGCTGCCGCCGCCGTCCGCAACCTCGGCCAGCGCGCCGCGATGGGCGATTTGTGGATCGGCGAGCGCCTCGCGCACAGTGCGATAGGCCGATGACGGCACGCCATACTCGTTGAGCGCGGCAAGGCAGGCCTGCGTGCTGACCGAGCGCGACCACGCCTCAACGCCCTCCATCAGGCCCGCCCAGTTCTCCCGCCTATCGGAATATTTGGCGAAGCGCGGATCGGATACCCAATCGGGACGGCCGATCACCTGCATCAGGTTCTGGAACGTCTTCTCGCTGGCGATCGCCACCATCACGTAGCCGTCGGTGGTTTCGATCGGACCGAACATCGGGCGCTGGGTTTGCTTCACCTCGAATTGCGACCACTGCAACTCGTTCAGGGTCAGGCTGAGCATCGATTCCAGCATCGAGACGTCGATGTGCTGGCCCTTGCCGCTGGCGGCGCGCTGATAGAGCGCCGCCGAGATCGCACCGAAGGCGTAGACGCCGGTCAGCACATCGGCGTGGTAGATACCGCAATAGTCCGGCCGGCTGCGGCCCGGCTGGTAGGCGAGATGCGCCATCTCGTAACCCGAGGCGGCATGGATCACCGGCGCATAGGCCGGCAATTCCGCCGACGGGCCGGTCTGGCCGTAGCCGGAGATCGAGCAAAAGATCAGCTTCGGATTGATGTCGCGGATAGAGGCGTAATCGAGCTTCAGCCGCCGCATCACGCCGGGACGGAAATTCTCCACCAGCACGTCGGCGGTGGCGATCAGCCGGCGCACGGCTTCGACGCCGGCCGGCGACTTCAGGTCGAGCACCAGGCTGTTCTTGCCGATATTGAGCTGGCCGAACGCCGTCGAGCAATTGTTGCGCACCGGCGGCCGCGTCCGCATCGTCTCGCCCTCGGCGGGCTCGATCTTGATCACCTCCGCGCCCATGTCGGCGAGCATCCGCGTGCAATGAGGTCCAGCGATCGTGGTCGAAAAATCGAGCACACGAAGGCCGTCGAAGCTCCGTGTCAAATTCCCCTCATCGTCAGCGGCTATGGTCGTCGGCAAGGCTTCCTCCACCTTCGTCATTGGTTGTTCGGCGTCGCGTGACCCTAAAGTGAGCCGCCCTGGCAGGAAAGCGTCTCGTCCAGACCGGGAGCGCGGGCCGTCTTGCATTTTACTCAAAGGCAGATTGGACCCGATCTTGCATAGCCATGTCACGGGCTGGAACGAGGGCGCTTGTTGAAGGTCTTATTCGTCACGACGGAGATGGACGATTTCGTCCGCGTGGGCGGGCTCGCCGCCGTTTCCGCTGCCCTTCCGCGGGCGCTCCGCCCCTGGAGCGACGTCCGGATCATGCTTCCCGGCTACCGGGATGTGGTCGAACAGTTCACGCATATTGAAATCGTTGGACAATGCCGAGCGCTCGCGGAGATGCCGGCCTGCACGCTCGGGCGCGCGTCGACCAGGGACGGACTTCCGGTCTACGTGCTGCTGTGCCCGCAACTCTACGAGAGGCCGGGCAATCCCTATGGCGATGAGTCCGGCCGCGACTGGCCCGACAACGACATCCGCTTCGGCCGCTTTGCCTCCGCCGCTGCCGAACTTGCAGCCGGGATGCTGGACAAGAATTGGGCAGCGGACCTCGTACACGCCAACGATTGGCAGGCCGCGCTCACACCGGCCTACCTCGCCTGGCGCAACGCGCGGATTCCGTCGATCCTGACCATCCACAATCTCGCCTATCAGGGCCTGTTTCCGAAGGACTCGCTGCGGCGGATCGGCGCACCGGAAAGCTCGTTCCACATCGACGGGCTAGAGTTTTACGACAAGCTCTCCTTCCTCAAGGGCGGCCTCGTCTACGCCTCGCATCTGACCACGGTAAGCGCGACCTATGCCAGGGAGATCACGACCGCGGAGCTCGGCTGCGGCCTGGAAGGCCTGCTCCGTGTGCGCTCCGACGCCGACCAGCTGACCGGCATCCTGAACGGCATTGACGAAAGCTGGGACCCGCGCCACTGCGCGCAGCTCGCACAGCCGTTCGGCGCCGGCGACTGGAAGGGCAAGCAGGCCAACGCCGACTATGTCCGCCGTCAGTTCGGGCTTGCGGTCTCGCGCGGGCCGATCTTTGGCCTCGTCGCCCGCCTCGTGCATCAGAAGGGCGTCGACCTCGTGCTGTCCGCCGCCGACGAGATCGTCAGGGACGGCGGACAGATCGTCGTCACCGGCAGCGGCGAGCCCGCCATCGAGGATGCGCTGGTGGCCGCGCATCGCCGCCGGCCCGATGCGATCGGCGTGATCATCGGCTTCAACGATGGGCAGGCGCGCCGGATCTTCGCCGGCAGCGATTTCACCCTGATGCCGTCGCGCTTTGAGCCCTGCGGCCTCAGCCAGATGTATGCGCAGCGCTTCGGCTCGCTGCCGATAGGCCACCAGACCGGCGGGCTTGCGGAAACCATCGCCGACGGCGAGACCGGCTTCCTGTTTGCGCAGCCGTCGGCGGAATCCTTCCTTGGCGGCGTCAGGCGCGCCTTCGACGCCTACCGCGCCAAGGACCGGCTCAACGCCATGCGCTCCAGCGCGATGGCCAAATCCTACAGCTGGGACCTGTCGGCCGCCTGCTACGGTGCGCTGTACAAACGGCTGGTCATGCCGCGCGTGATGGCGTAGGCGGCCCGCCTCGCGGGCTTGTGAAGCCCGGCGGCTGTGGGATCCCACCGGCCCGGTAACAATCGGGTCATTGCACCGAACCTTTCAGGCGATCACATCGCCCCACGACTGGACGACGACGCATGCGTGAAATTGCGAATGATGACTTTTGGCCAAACGCGATTGCGATGGAGGAACATCATGGACGTCAACGAAGAGCGCCTCAATTCATTCATGGGAAAGATGATCGGCGATGTCGGCGCGGCGATGAACGCCTCGCTGATGCTGCTGGGCGACAAGCTCGGGCTGTACAGGGCTCTCGCGCAGGGCGGGCCGATGAATGCCGCGGCCCTGGCCAAGGCGACGGGAACAGCCGAGCGCTACATCCAGGAGTGGCTGTCGGCGCAGGCGGCCTCCGGCTACATCGAGTACGACAAGGCAACCGGAAAATTCTCGATGCTGCCCGAGCAGGCGCTCGCGCTGGCCGACGAGGACAGCCCGGTCTTCCTCGGCGCCGTCGGAAGCCTGGTCGGCGCGACCTTTCTCGATGAGCCAAAAATTACCGACGCCTTCAAGACCGGCAAGGGCGTCGGCTGGAACAGGCGCAGCGAGTGCCTGTTCTGCGGCACCGCCCGCTTTTTCCGTACCAGCTACAAGCACTATCTGGTGCAGGAATGGCTGCCGGCGCTCGAGGGCGTCGTCGACAAGCTGAAGAAAGGCGCTGTCGTCGCCGACGTCGGCTGCGGGCACGGCGTCTCGACGCGATTGATGGCGGAGGCGTTTCCGAAATCGACCTTCTACGGCTTCGACTATCACGACGGATCGATCGAGGCGGCGCGGAAGTCCGCGCGGGAAGCGGGACTGTCGGACCGCGTTCATTTCGAAACGCATTCCGCCAAGACGTTCCCGGCCAAGGGCTATGACCTTGTGTGCTTCTTCGACTGCCTGCACGACATGGGCGATCCGGTCGGCGCCCTCAAGCACACCCGCTCCACCCTCGCCGACGACGGCACCTGCATGCTGATCGAGCCGTTCGCCAACGACCGGCTGGAGGATAACCTCAACCCGATCGGGCGCGTCTACTACGCCGCCTCGACGATGATCTGCACGCCGGCGTCGCTGGACCAGGAGGTCGGGCTCGCGCTCGGCGCGCAGGCCGGAGAGGCAAGGCTGCGCGAGGTGGCGCGCCAAGGCGGCTTCTCGCGGTTCCGCCGCGCCGCGGAAACGCCGTTCAACCTGATCCTGGAAGCTCGCCCGTAACGGCGCTACGCAATTGGACGGCGGTGCCACGCCGCCGTCCAGCACTCACCGTCCGATCATATCCTTCGGCGGTTATGCCGCCGGCGCCCTACCAGTCCTGCGACTGCCAGTAGTACTGGCCGCCACGCCGGCGCGGATTGGCGGCTTGCGGATTGCCATAATACGGATTGCCGTACTGGGCCGGCGCTTGCGGATTGCCGTATTGGGGATAGCCGTATTGGGTGCCCGACTGGGGATTCCAGCTGCGCTGACTGAAGAAGCCGAAGCCGTCGTCCCCGCTCGCCACCATGTCGTCGTTCATCATAGGCCGGGTCGGCTTGCGCGTGATGAAACCGCCCTGGGGCTGGTTGCTCAGCACGGCGACGAACTCGGTGCGATAGTTGGTCTCGGCGCTCAATGGCTCGTCCGAGATGATGATCGAAGAGCGCGCAACGGCAGTCGGCGCGATGCGATCCAGCACATCCTGCGGGATGGTGACACGGTCGAGCGCATTCCTGGCGTTGTCGCCGTCGTCGATCGACACCTCGGTCCAGCGCAGACCGCCCGCGTCGTTGCGCACCATCGCCGTGTAGATGTGCGTCCCGATCGGTTTGTCCGGATCGCGAATGGTGACGGGAACCTCGATGCTTGAGTCGAACACCTCGCCGCCGTCAGCCCACGGCTTGTGGGTGTTGCGCCGGACGTAAAGCTTCTGCGTCGCGCGGCTGATGTAGACGGACACCGGCTCCAGCGCGAGCTTCGCCTCGGTCGCCGCCTTCTGGGTATCCGCCTTCTTGGTTTCGGCCGCCTTGGCGGCGTCCTTGGCGGCGGCTGCCGCATCGAGCTTCGGCTTGGCGTCACCCTGCGCGGCCTCGAACTGCGTGGTCGCTTCCGCGGCCTTGGCCACCGCCTTTTGCTTCAGATCCTCGGCGCGCGCCTTGGCCTGGTCGGTCTTGGCCGCGGCGAGCGTCTTGTCGGCCAACGCAACCGCAGCGTCGGCACGGGTCTTGATCTGTTGCAATTTGCGCAGCGACGCCGGCGTGAACAGTGCGGCTTCCTTGGTCGCGGCCACCGAGGCCTTTTTCGCCTCGTCGGCCGCCTTTGCTGCATCCGCGGCCTCGCGGCTGAGCTTATCGGCGCGCGCCGGCGCAGCCGCGATGGCTTGCGCGTTCGGCACGAACAGCGCCGGATGGGTGAAATCGACCGGGGCCGCGTCGTTCGGCGCGATGATCACCCGCATCCCGATCCGGGTCTTGTCGAACAGCTTCTCGGCAAAATCGTAGGGCATCCGCACGCAGCCGTGCGAAGCCGCATATCCCGGCAGCGGCCCGCCATGCAGCGCGATGCCGTTCCAGGTGATGCGCTGCATGTTCGGCATCCAGGCATCGTCATACATGGTCGAGTGATGGTCCTTATCCTTTTCGACCAGCGCAAAGACGCCGGCCGGCGTCTCGCGTCCCTTGACGCCGCTCGACACCGGAGCACGGTAGATCCAGCCCTCGGCGTCGTAGAATGTCACCTTCTGGGCCTTGATCGACACGATTGCCATGATCGGCTCGCCAGCGGTGCGCGGCGCGGTCGCCTCGACGGCTGCCGCGGGACGCTGCTCTTTCGCCGCGACGCCACCGGTCAGTGACGCAAGTGTGACCATCGCCGCGAAAGTCACAAAGGCGGGTTGGCCCCAACGCCGCATCGCTCCGGTGGTTTGCGCCGTCGTCGTTCGATGTACCATGCCGCTCCTCGGTCGAAATGCCTGCCCGCGCTCCGTCAATCCCGTACCAGACCGCGATTTTGGATTGATTAATCGCCGCCACGGTCCAACGCGCGAACTCGCTCCTGGGGACCATCGGACTCGTTCCAGCAGCAAATCACTTATGTATTCACTCATATATGACGGCACATGCAGGAGGAAGGGTGCCGCGCAGCAAAACGCGCCCGTAGCCGCATCCCGGGTCTGGTCGGCGGCGGCCAATGGTGCCGCGGTTGCGCCCTGCCATCATGCCGTCCGCCGCGTCTCCGGCATCACCAGCCAGATCACGAACAGCCCGAACGCGGCGACGCCGGCGAGGCCCATGAAGGCCGTGCTGCTGCCGAGCTTGTCGCTGACATAGCCGGCCAGCACCGTGCTGAGCGACGCGCCAATGCCGACCGCGGTGCCGACAATGCCCTGCGCCAGGTTGAAATGGCCGCTGCCGAAGGCGATGTCGGCCACGATCAGCGGCACCATTACGCTGAAGATCGCCGCGGTGATGCCGTCGAAAATCTGCACGATGACCAGCAGATAGGGATCACGCACGGTTGCAAACAAAAGGCCGCGGACCGCCAGCGCGACGAATGCGATCAGGAGCAGCGGCCGCCGGCCCCGGATCTGGGCTATGCGGCCGACCGACGGCGAGGACAAAGCGACGATCGCCTGCGGCACAATGATGCAGGCCGCGATCAGGACCGGCGCCCATTGGCTCGACCGAGTCGTAACCACGCCCGCCATCAGCGGTAGCATCGCGGCATTGGCGAGCTGGAACAGCATCATCGCGCCGGCGAAGATCAAGAGCGGCCGCTGCCGCACCAGCGCGAACACGCTGGTGGCGCGCTTGTCGGGGACTTCCCGTTTCACCTCGCCATGGGCCTGGGCGATGTCGATCTCGCGCTCGCGGATGCGCGCCAGCGACAACAGCGTCGGGATCGCCAGGATGAAGGTCACGAGGAACACCGAGCGGCTCGACAGCAGATAGCCGCAGGCGCCCATCAGTGCCGCGGCCGAGCCGCTGCCGAGCGAGGCGAAGCGCGCGTTGCGGCCGAGTCGCTCGCCGATCGCAAGCGGCCCGACCAGGCCGAGGCTGATCGCGGCGATCGCCGGACCGAGCACGCAGCTCGCGAGCGCGTGCAGCGTCGCGGCGAGCGTCACCACGGGAAAGATCGGCCAGAGCGCATAGGCCAGCGCGCTGGCGCCGATCGCAGCCACCGCACAGCCCGCAACAACCCGCTCCGAGCGCGCCGCATCGACGATCGCTCCGCCGGGCATCTGGCCCAAGAGGCCGATGATGCCGCCGATCGAGAGCACGAAGCCGATCTCGACCTGGGTCCATTTCTGCGTCGTCAGATAGACCGCGACGAACGGGCCGAAGCCGGTCTGCACGTCGGCCAGGAAGAAGATGAACCAGTCGAGGCCGCGCTGGCTTTCCCGCGACGGCCCGCGCGGTTCCTCCGGTGTGGGCTGATCGGGGACAATTGACACAACGTTGGTGCTGCCGGCTGATCGCTCGCCACGACCGTCGCCAACCGTCTCTAAAGAAGAGTTCGGACGCGCGACCAGCTTTACCCCCCTAATGTTCGTAATCCCATGGATGCAGGCTTCCCGCCGCGCCCAGCACGATCAGCGGCGTATCTTCCTTGTACTCGGGCGCAGCGCTCACCTGCTGCTTGTTGAGGTCAAGCGTGATGCTGTCGCTCTTGCTGGAAACACCGGCGAAACGCAGCGCGTTCCAATCGACCACGATCTTGCGGCTGCCGACGCCGAGGAAGCCGCCGAAATCGATCACTGCGGCGCGGACCTTGCCGTCGCGGTCGACAATGACGTCGACGATACGGCCCATGTTCTCATTGGCGGAACTACGAACGTCGCGCCCGAGAATGCCGTGCGCATCGCGCGCGCCGATCACGGTCACCGACGGCGGCGGCGACGGTTCCTTGGACGATTCCTTTGAGGGTTCCTTGGCTTGCTCCTTCGGCGCCGCAGAAGCTGCTGGCGGCGCTTGGGCTGCCGGCGGCGCAGGAGTTGCTGGCGGCGCCTGCGCAGCCGGCGGCGATGGTGCAGGCGCCGGTGCTTCGTCGTCGGCGGCACGGACACCAGCGCATGCCAGCAGCGCCGCGGCGACCAGCATCATCATAATCCTCGGACGCATGTTACTCTCCCCGCGATTTCCTTAGCGCACGCATGCCGCGCGACAACGCTCAATGCGTCAGCACGATCGACACCTGGATCTGGCCGCGCGTGCGCAACACTTCAAGCGACACCTCGTCGCCATGGCGGCGCAGCCTCAGATCGACGCTGGAAGCGCCAAGCCTGAGGTCGCGCAGCACCACGTCGTTGAGGAACTCCGGCAGCCGCGGATCGCGCAACCGAATCTCGCCGCGCGCGGTGTCGAACTCGAGGCCAAGCGCCGCCTCCAGCAGCGTGAACGGCGTCGCACTCGCCCAGGCCTGCGGTGCACAGGCCACGGGATAGAGCACCGGGCCGCGCCGGCGCTCGCGGCGGAAGCCGCAGAACAGCTCCGGCAGCCGCCGCAGTTCCATATAGCTGGCGGCGTCGAACAGGCCCTTGAACAGATGCGCGACCGAATGCTTGAGGCCGTAACGGGCAAATCCGAGCGCGATCAGCGCATTGTCATGCGGCCAGATCGAGCCGTCGTGATAGGACATCGGGTTGTAGCGCACTTCGCCCGCGGCGACGGTGCGGATGCCCCAGCCCGAGAAAAACTTCTGGCTCATCAGGTCGGCGGCGACCCGTCGCGCGCGGTCTTCCCGCACCATGCCGGAAAATAACGTCTGGCCGGCATTCGACGTGCGCACCTTGCACGGCTGCTTGGCGCCGTCGAGCGCGACCGCATAGGTGCCGAGCTCCTCGCACCAGAATGCTTGCTCGAACCGCTCGCGCAGCCGCTCGGCCTCGGCGTCCAGCTTCGCGGCCTTGTCGGCAAAGCCGAGCTTGCGCGCCGCGCGCGCGGCAAGCTGCTTGCCGGCAAAGACGTAGCCCTGCACTTCCGCCAGCGCGATATTGCCCTCGGCGAGCGTTCCGTCGGCGTGGAAGATGGCGTCGAACGAATCCTTCCAGCCTTGATTGCGCAGCCCCTCCTCGGTGGCGCGCTGATATTCGACGAAGCCGTCACGGTCGGGATCGCCCGGGCCGTCGATCCATTGCAAGCCGGCCTCGACCGCCGGCCACAGCTCACGCAGCGTGTCCAGATCGCCGGTGCGCTCCAGATAGAGCCCGGCGAGCAGCACGAACAGCGGAGTCGAATCGACGCTGCCGTAATAATGCGCGAACGGCACCTCACGAAGCGCGGCCATCTCGCCGCCGCGCATCTCGTGCAGGATCTTGCCCGGCGCGGCATCGGCCAGCGGATCGACCGTCTTGGCCTGGAACAGCGCGAGCCGCTTCAGCACGCCCTTGGCGATCCGCGGATCGACCCACAGCATCTGCAACGCGGTGATCAGTCCGTCGCGGCCGAACGTCGTCGAATACCAGGGAATGCCGGCATAGGGGTAACGGCCCTGCGGCGTCTCGGTCATCAGCATGTTGAGGTCGGCCATCGCCTGGCACAGCACCTCGTTGAAGATGTTGTTCGAGGTCTCGATGCTGGCTGCGCCGGCCGACGAGGTCCGCATCTCGCGGCGATGCGCCAGCAGGCCGCGGAAGAACGGCACCGGCTTCTGCATGATCGGCTTGTTGCAGGAGACCGCGACGAACAGCGACGTCACCCGTCCGGGCTCGAGATCGAAATGATAGGTCGCCGCGTTGACCGACAGCCGTGTCGGCCGCGGATCGAAATGCAGCGCCGTGATCCGCGATTGCTCGTCGAGCCCGACATATTCCAGCACGACGTCGGTCGGGCCGAGCAGCTTGCTCGAGCCGATGCCACGCCGCGGCCGGCGCTCGCCGCGCACCTCGAACAGATCGGCAAAGTCGTTGTCGAACAGCAGCGTGAGATCGAAGCTCGCGGCATGATCGCCGTGATTCTGCAGGCCGATGCGCTGATAGGCCGTGCCGCGCCACAGGAAGATCGAGCGCACGATGTGCAGCGTGTCCTTCGGCAGGGTCAGACGGTCGTCGCGATAGACGTCGGAATTGGTGAGGTCGACCGTCAGCGCCGAATTGTCGTCGCGCATGTTGGAGCCGAGCAGGAGCGGCTGCACGTCCTCCAGCACCATTTCCAGCCGCGCCAGGTAGCGGGTGTCGGCGTTGAACAGGCCGTCCGGCCCGCCGGCCGAGGCGCCGATGTCGCCATGGCTGTCAAGCACGATGAAGGTGTCGTCATGCTTGAGCGAGCGCCGCGGCCGCGCCGCGGGCCCGGTCATCGGAATGTAAAACGGCGATTCGGCGACGTGCTCCGTGATGCGAGCGGTGATGATCTGCGTAACGACGTCAGCTGCCATCTGAACCTCTGGCGACTTGCTTGGCCCGTATCCTGGTTCGAACGAACGCACCGGAACGCACAAACGCACTTGACGACGCGGGGTCAGGCCGCGCTGGTGGAAAGGCGGCCCATCTCACGCGCGACCAGATCGCGGTAGGGGCCCCTTCCCTTCACGAGGATGTCGGGCGGACCGTCCTCGACGATCCGGCCCCCCTGCAGCACAAGCACGCGGTCGAAGCTGCGCAGCGTCGCGAGGCGGTGCGCGATCGCCACCACGGTACGCCCGCGCATCAGCCGCGACAACGCCTCGCGGATCGCCTCCTCGGAGTCGGCATCGAGCGCCGCGGTGGCCTCATCGAGCAGCAGGATCGGCGCATCCTTCAGGAAGGCGCGCGCGATCGCGATGCGCTGGCGCTGGCCGCCGGAGACCTTGACGCCGCGATCGCCGACGATGGTGTTCATGCCCTCGGGCAAGCTCTCGATGAAGTCGCAGCGCGCCGCGATCGCCGCCCGCAGCACCTCGTCGTCGGTCGCGTCCGGGCGGCCGTAGCGGATGTTCTCCAGGATCGAACGGTGGAACAGCGAGATATCCTGCGGCACGACCGAAATTGCCGCGCGCAGGCTCTGCTGGGTGACGCGCGAGATGTCCTGGCCGTCAACCGTGATGTTGCCCTGCTCGACGTCGTAGAAGCGCTGCAGAAGGGTAAACAGTGTTGACTTGCCGCCGCCGGAGTGGCCGACCAAGCCGACCCGCTGGCCGGGCTGGATGCGCAGGCTGAAGCGCTCGAACACCTGCAGGCCGCCGGGATAGCGGAACGCGACGTTGTTGAAGGCGATCGCGGCGCCGCTCTTCACCAGCGCCTCGGCCTCCGGATGGTCCTTCAGCTCGTGCGGCTGCAGCAGCGTCGCCAGCGCCTCGGTCAGCCGCGCGACATGCTGGGTGACGTCGACCAGCGCGACCGCGAGATCACGGGTGGCGCTGAGGATCGAGATGCCGAGCGTGCAGACCAGCACGACGTCGCCGGTGGTCGCCGCGCCCTGCTGCCAGAGACTAAGCGCCCAGGCCAGCATTGCGATGGTCAGAATCACGGTCACGCCGGCGTGAATGAGACGAAGCTTCTCGAGGTAGCGCAGGGAACGGCCGCGCGCGACGAGTTCCCGATTGACGGTCGCATCGAAGCGTTCGTGCTCATAGCCGAGGCCGCAGAACGCGCGTACCAGCGGCAGGTTGTTGATGACGTCGACCATTTCGCCGTCCACGGCGGCCGCCCTGTTGGCGAAATCGTCATGCAGCGGCCGGCCGGCGGCGGCGACGCGGAACATGGCCACCACCATGGTTCCCGCGATCAGTATCAGCACTGCTGACATTGTCACGCTGACTGTTCCAACCAGGGTGATCGCCGCGAAGGTCGCGATGCAGGGCGGCAACACATTCCATACGAACATGTTCTCGACGGTGAACACGGCATTCGAGGTCGCCGTGATCCGGCTGGTCAGCATGCCCGGCAGCCGATCCGTGAAATAGCTCGGCGCGTGGCCGGTGAGATGGCGGAACATGTCCCGGCGAAGATCGCCGGTGACGCTGACAAAGGTGTAGCTCGCGGTCCAGCTCGCGATCCGCCACAGGAAGTTGTCGGCCGCGATCAATGACATGAGCACAGCGAATGCCAGCCATACGCCGTTCGCAGCCGACGGCCCCGCCGACAACGCATCGACCAGATTCTTCACGCCGTATTGCGTGCCTACCGAACAGGCAACCGCCGCAACCACGGCTGACAAAATCACAACATGCGACGGCAGACGCCGGCGCAGATAGCGCAACACAAAGGGAAACGGACGATGCGCGTATCCTGACAGATGGTCCATGACGTCCTGCAAAGCTGTTGAAGGTGAACGAGAAAGTTTTAGTCGAAGCTCTCGCGCACGATGACGTGAAGGGCGGCGGTGGGATTCCTTGATGCAGCCATCACTGCGCAACAATTTTGCAACGCTGGCATAGGCAAAAACCTGTTGGAGCGTGATGGCATCAGCAAGACCACAGTGTGATGGAAGAAAGAAGCGACAGATCTCCCACATCTAAGGAACCTCGCACGTGCGAGAACGTTCCCGTCTTTGGCATGTCGGTGCCATCTGAGGGCTGAGGGTAGTTCATTCCACATTACAAACAGGAGACGGAGAGATGCGCATCGCGCAGGTTGCCCCGCTGACGGAGGCTGTTCCCCCCAAGCTCTACGGCGGCACCGAACGGGTCGTGCACTGGCTGACCGAAGAACTTGTAACACTTGGACATGACGTGACGTTGTTCGCCAGTGGCGATTCTCAAACCTCCGCGAAGCTCGATGCGACCTGGCCGAAGGCACTGCGGCTCGACGGCTCGGTCCGCGATCCCAATGCGCTCCACATGGTGATGCTGGAACGCGTGCGGCAGAAGGCCGACGATGAGGAGTTCGACTTCCTGCACTGCCATCTCGACTATTATCCGTGGTCGCTGTTCGCACGGCAGCCGACGCCGTTCGTCACCACATTGCACGGACGGCTCGACCTGCCGGAGCATCAGCCGGTCTTCAACACCTTCTCGAAGATTCCGGTGATCTCGATCTCCAACGCGCAGCGGCGGCCGGTGCCGCAGGCGCATTGGGTGCGCACAATTCATCACGGCCTGCCGGAGAATCTGCTGACGCCGCAACCGGCGAAGCCGTCCTACCTCGCGGTGCTCGGGCGCATCGCGCCGGAGAAAGGCGTCGATCGCGCGATCAAGATCGCAACCCGCTGCGGCATTCCGCTGAAGATCGCGGCCAAGGTCGATCGCGCCGACCAGGAATATTACGATGAGTTGATCAAGCCGCTGATCACCAGCAACCCGTTGGTCGAGTTCATCGGCGAGATCAGCGACCGCGAGAAGCCGGATTTTCTCAGCGGCGCGATCGGGCTCCTGGTTCCGATCGACTGGCCGGAGCCGTTCGGCCTCGTGATGATCGAAGCGATGGCCTGCGGCACGCCCGTCATCGCCTATAACCGCGGCTCGGTGCCGGAGATCATCGAGGATGGCCTGACCGGCTTCATCGTCGAGGACGAGATCAGTGCGATCTCCTCCGTCGGCCGCCTTGGAACGCTCAACCGCGACGCGATCCGCAAGCAGTTCGAGACCCGCTTCACCGCGCGGCGCATGGCGCTCGACTATCTCGCCGCCTTCCGCAGCCTGATGGAAGCCGAGCCGCGCTTCAAGCTGGTGGCCAGCGCGGAGTAGCAGTTGCAGCGGCCGATCGAATGATCCGGCGGGCCGGCCGGCACCATCCGTGCCGGTCCGTCGGGTCGTTCGATTGTCAATAATACCGTCGTGTGCGGCGGCAACTCTCACGCAGCAAAACAATCCGCTTGCGCGCGTCGCGCGATTGCTGCGACGCACCAGCGATGACAAGGATTCCCCATAAGTTCGGCTGATATCGCCTTTGCGAACGCCGAATTACGTGCTCTTATGCGCCGCGCTTGAGCAAAAATAATAAGCGAGCGGACGGAGCAACCGTGCCGTGATCGCGCAGGGGGGAACGCCATGACAGGGGACCGCAAGCCGTCGGCCATTAATAATGCCGCATCGTCCAAAGCCTCACCAAAGAAGCTGAACCGCCGCAAATTCCTCGCCAAGACCGGCGGCGTGCTCGCGGCAGGCGCGTTCGGCGCCGTTCCGCTGCGCGGCTGGGCGGCCGACCCGATCAACATCGGCGCACTCTATCCGACCACCGGCAGCATGGCGCAGATCGGCGTCGGCTGCGTGGCTGCGGCCAAGCTCGCGGTCGACATGGTCAACGAGGCCGGCGGCATCAAGTCGCTCGGCGGCGCCAAGCTCAACCTCATCGTCTCGGACGTGCAGAGCGACACCACGGTGACGCGCACCGAGACCGACCGCCTGATCACGGGCAACAAGCTGTCGGCGATCCACGGCTGCTATGCCAGCGCGCTGACCTTGATCGCGAGCGAAGTCTGCGAACGGGCGAAGGTCCCGATCATCACCGGATCGAGCTCCGACCAGCTCAACAAGGGGCGCACCTACACCTTCACGCCGTTCGCGCGCGCCTCGCAGTTTGCCAAGGCGCAGCTGCAGATGGCCAAGCTGGTCCGCGAGCAGGCCAAGGTCGCCGTCATTTTCGAGAACACCGCGTTCGGCACCTCGACCTCGAACGGGCTGAAGGAGCTGGCGCCGGGCGAAGGCGTCGAGATCGTGATGTTCGAGCCCTACTCGGCCGGCTTCACCGACGCGAGCCCGCTGATCAACAAGGTCAAGGCCTCCGGCGCCAACACGCTGTTCTCACTGTCCTATCTCAATGACCTCATCCTGATCGTGCGCACCGTGAAGCAGGTCGGGCTCAACATCGCGATCAACGGGGGCTCCGGCGGCTTCGTGATGCCGGACTTCTACAAGAATGTCGGCAATGCCGCCGAGGGCCTGCAGGGCGTTGCGCACTGGAACCACGACGTCAGCGACGACGCGCAGAAAGTGAATGTCGAATTCAAGAAGCGAACCGGCGAGTTCGCGTTCGAATATGCCGGCGGCCTGGTCGCGCAGACCTTCATGCTGGCCGACGCGCTGGAGCGCGCCGCCTCCGCCGACCCCAAGAAGGTGCGCGAGGCGCTCTCGACACTCGATGTCTCCTCGGGCTTTGCTGCGATGGCGCCGGGCGGCAAGGTGAAGTTCGGGCCGGACGGCAAGAACGTCTACGGCCGCCCGGTCGGCGTGCAGTGGCAGAACACCGATCTCGTCAGCGTCTTCCCGAAGGAAGACGCCCGCGCCCCGCTGATGAAGACCTGAACCGCGGTCGCATCGCATGTGGGAGACACTGGCCCAGGCCGTGATCAACGGCCTGCTCATCGGCGGCATCTACGCGCTTGTCAGCATCGGCGTCACGCTGATCTTCGGCGTGGTCAAGATCGTCAACTTCGCCCAGGGCGAGTTCGTGATGATCGGGATGTATATCTCGTTCTTCCTCGCCACCCAGTTCGGCATCGATCCGCTGGTTTCGCTCGTGGTCTCGATGCCGGTGCTGTTCCTCGCCGGCGTCCTGATCCAGCATTTCCTGATCCGCAGGGTGCTGGGGCCGAACGACATGCCGCAGATCTTCCTGACCTTCGCGCTGTCGCTATTGCTGCTCAATCTCTCGCTGATGTTGTTCAGCGCCAACTACCGCACCGTCCACACGTCTTATTCGGATGCGGCGTGGCACATCGGCGGGCTGTACATACCGGTAGCGAAACTGATCGCCTTCGCGGTCGCAATGGCGCTGAGCGGGCTGCTGTGGGTGTTCCTGCACACCACCGATCTCGGCCGCGCCATGCGCGCCGCATCGCAGAACCGCGACGTCGCGATGCTGATGGGGATCAATCCGAACCGCGTGTTCGCGGTGGCGTTCGGCACCGCGCTGGCGCTCGCGGGCGCCGCCGGCTCGCTGCTGATGCCGTTCTATTCAGCCTATCCATTCGTCGGCCAGGTGTTCGTGCTGATGGCGTTCGTCGCCGTCGTGATGGGCACGCTCGGCAACGTGATGGGCGCGCTGATCGCAAGCCTGATGATGGGCGTCGCGGAATCGCTCGGCATCCAGTTCGTCGGCGCCGATTCCGGCCTGATCGTGGTGTTCGCGCTGCTGCTGCTGACGCTCGCGTTCAGGCCGAGCGGGCTCGGCGCCAGGAGGGGCCGCTGATGCAGACGTCCAGCAACATGAAATGGCTGTGGCTCGCGATCGGGGCCGTCGTCATGCTCGCCTTGCCCCAGCTCGTCACCTCATCATTCGCGATCGACATCTTCATCCGCATCCTGCTGTTCTCCTTCATCGGCGTCGCCTGGAACCTGATGGGCGGTTACGCCAAGCAGCTCTCGCTCGGCCACGCCGCCTATTTCGGGCTCGGCGCCTACACCTCGACCATCATGCAGGTGAACTACGGCATCTCGCCCTGGATCGGGATGATCGCGGGCGGCGTGGTCGCGATGCTCGCAAGCTTGCCGATCGGCTGGCTCTGCTTCCGCCTGCGCGGCCCCTATTTCACCATCGCCACCATCGCGACCGCCCAGGTGCTGATGCTGATCTTCCTCAAGTTCCGCGACTTCGCCTGGGGCGCCGAAGGCACCACGATCCCGAACCTCGGCAGCGCGCCGCTGATGATGCAGTTCGAGGAGAAGTCGTCTTACTATTACGTCGTGCTCGGCCTGCTCGTGGTCGGGCTGTGGATCACCCACAGAATCGAGAAATCCTGGATCGGCTACTATCTCGTCGCGATCGGCGAGGATGAGGACGCGGCCGAGGCGATCGGCGTCAACGCGCCGAAGGTCAAGCGCGACATCTACATGATCAGCGCGTTCCTGACCGCGCTCGCCGGCACCTTCTACACGCAATACATCTACTTCATCGATCCTGCGACCGCGTTCAGCTTCAACGTCTCGATCGAGGCGGCGCTGGTGTCGATCGTCGGCGGCATCGGCACGCTGTGGGGTCCGGTGATCGGCACCGTGCTGCTGGAGACCACCTCTGCGCTGCTGCAGAGCTGGCTCGGCAGCTCGGTCGGCGGCATCCAGCTCACGGTCTACAGCCTGATCCTGATGGCTGTCATCCTGTGGCGGCCGACCGGACTGATCGGGTTCGCGACCGACATCTATCACCGCACCGCCCGGCGCAAGCCGGCGCGCGCCTGAGGTCGTCGCGATGGCAGAAGCACTCATCATCAAGGGTCTCAGCAAGCGCTTCGGCGGCCTGCGCGCCGTGCAGGACGTCAGCTTCACGGTGCAGGAGAACGAGACGGTCGCGCTGATCGGGCCGAACGGCGCCGGCAAGACCACGAGCTTTCATTTGATCACGGGATTTCACCGGCCGGATTCCGGCTCGGTGCTCGCCTTCGGTCACGAGGTCGTGGGGCTCAAGCCGCATGATGTCTGCGCGCTGGGCCTTGCCCGCACCTTCCAGGTGGCAAAGCCGTTCGGCGCGATGACCGTGCTCGCCAATGTGATGACCGGCGCGTTCCTGCGCGACCGACATATCGCGGCCGCGCGCAACAAGGCGCTCGAGGCGATCGAGTTCGTCGGCCTCTCCGCCAAGGCGCAGACCCCGGCCAAGGACCTCACCACCATCGACCAGCGCCGGCTTGAAATGGCCCGCGCGCTGGCAACGCAGCCCAAGATCCTGCTGCTCGACGAGGTGATGGCCGGACTCAACCCGGCCGAGATCGACCAGGCGGTGGCGCTGGTGAAGAAGCTCTCCGCCAGCGGCCTCACAATCGTGATCGTCGAGCATGTGATGCGCGCGATCATGGCGGTGGCCCGCCACATCGTGGTGCTCGACCACGGCCAGAAGATCGCCGAGGGCGCGCCGAAGGAGATCGTGGAGAATCCGGAAGTGATCCGCGCCTATCTCGGCTCCTATGTGCATCCGCCGGCGCAGGGAGACGCCCATGCTTGAGCTCTCCCGCGTCAGCGCCAGCTACGGCTCGGTCCCTGCCATCACCGATGTCAGCATCTCCATCGGCGAAGGCGAAGCCGTCGGCCTGCTCGGCGCCAACGGCGCCGGCAAGAGCACGACGCTGCGCGCCGTCTCCGGTCTCGTCAAACTGTTCGGCGGCAAGGTCACGTTCGACGGCGTCGACCTCGCCACGCTGCCGCCCTACCGGATTCCCGAGCTCGGCATCGCGCATGTCCCGGAAGGCCGCCAGGTGTTCCCGGAAATGACGGTACAGGAGAATCTCGAGATCGGCGCCTACACGCCGAAGGCCAAGGCGGATCGCGCGCGCACGATGGAGCTCGTCTACAGCGTCTTCCCGCGGCTCGCCGACCGCAGGAAACAGCTCGCCGGCACCATGAGCGGCGGCGAGCAGCAGATGGTCGCGGTCGGCCGCGGGCTGATGCTGAAGCCCCGCCTGCTGATGCTGGACGAGCCCTCGCTCGGCTTAGCTCCCGTGATGACCGACGTCACCTTCGAGAAGATCGGCGAGATCCACAAGATGGGCACCGCGATCCTCTTGGTCGAGCAGAATGTCAGCCGCGCGCTGTCGCTGGTGCAGCGCGCCTATGTGCTGGAAAGCGGCAAGGTGATCATGCAGGGCACGAGCGCCGAGCTCGCCAACAACAAGCAGGTACAGGCGGCGTATCTCGGGATTTGAGACCGCGCCCGAGGGCGACCCGTCCCGTCATTGCGAGCGAAGCGAAGCCATCCGCTTCGTCGTTCCGCTTCCTCGCAATGACGCAAACACACCTGGCCATCCCTTCATCCCGAGGTGCGAGCGCGCCTCGACGGACGCGCGGCCACCAGCCGGGCTGGTCGACCCTTCGAGACGCGCGCAAGAGCTCGCTCCTCAGGGTGACGGGTGTCGTTCTGAGTATTTGTCCGTTACGTCACCGCCGTCCGCTTCGGCTCGACGATCTCGAACATCCGCGGGAATTCGTCCATCAGCGCCATCAACTCGCCGAGCCGCAGCGGCTCACCGGCTACCATGATCTTGCCGGCGCCGACGGCGTCCGGGAACGTGGTCAGCTTGGCGATGACCTCGTCCAGCACGCTGCGCGCCAGCGTGAAGCTTGCCTGCGCATCGGCCGCCTGCGCACCCCTAACGTAGGTCAGGGCTGAATTCTCGAGGCTGAGCACGAAGGTCTCGCCGGTATCGGTGAAGCTCCAGTTCAGCACGATGCGCTTGCCCTCGGCCTTGGGGCCGTTGAGGCGGATGCCGAGCACGTCCCAAAGCTGCTCGGTGCGCAGCGCGGCCAGCGTCTCGCGCGGCATCGGCGAGCGCGGCGGCGTCTTCGGCATGCCCTGCCGCAATTCCTGCGCGCCGAACAGATAGGCGTTGCGCCAGGTCGAGCTTTCCGCGGCATAGCCGAGCTGCTCGAAGGTGTCGGCGAGGAGCGAACGCGCGGCCTGATTATCAGGCTCGGCGAACACGAGATGGCTGACGGCCTGCGCCACGAAGCGGAACTCGCCCTTGGCAAAATCCGCCGCGGCGCGTTTCAGGATCGCGTCGGCGCCGCCCATATACTCGACATACTTCCTGCCGGCCTCGACCGGGGGCAAGGAATCGAGATTGGCCGGATTGGCGTCGTACCAGCCGAGATATTTCTGGTAGATCGCCTTCACATTGTGCCTGATGTGGCCGTAATAGCCGCGGCCGTGCCAGGCGCCCTCCAGGCTCTGCGGCAGGCGGATCGTCTCGGCGATCTCGGCTGCGTTGAGCCCGTGGTTCATCAGACGGATGGTCTGGTCATGCGCGTATTTGTAGAGGTCGCGCTGCTCGCGGATCATGGTGTCGATCCGCGCCTGCCCCCACACCGGCCAGTGATGCTGGCCGCACATCGCTTCCGCCTTGCCGCCCCACATCTGCAGCGCCTCGCCGAGATATTTCGACCAGGCCAGCGCGTCGCGCACGTCGGCGCCGCGGAACGGCAGCAGATTGTGGAAATTGTGCGTGCAGTTCTCAGCGAGGTTCAGCAGCCTGTAGCGCGGGATGAAGAAATGCATCTCCGCCGGCGCCTCGCTGTTCGGCGCCATCTGGAATTCGAACTCGACGCCGTCGATCACGCGCTTGTCGCCGGTCGCGATGATCAGATCGGTTGGCCGCAGCAGCGCCACACCGCCCGCCGCCATGGTCTTGCCGAGGCCGCAGTCGACATGGCCGCGCGCGCCCTTGGCGAGGAACGGCCCGAACTGGTATTGCGCGCGGCGCAGCATCGCCGGCCCCGCGATGATGTTCTCGGAGACCGCGTGCTCCATGAAGAAGTTCGGCGCGATGATCGGCACGCCCGCAGCCAGCGTGGCGTCGTCGAGCACGCCGCGCGCGCCGCCCCAATGGTCGGTGTGGGTGTGCGTGAAGATGACGGCGGCGACTGGCCGCTTGCCGCGATGCTGGAAGTACAGCTCCATCGCGGCGCGCGCGCCCTCGATCGAGGTCAGCGTGTCGACCACGATGACGCCCTTGCCGCCCTCGATCAGGGTCATGTTGGCGATGTCGAGGCCGCGCACCTGGTAGACGCCCGGCACCACCTCAAACAGGCCGTGATGCATGTTGAGCCGCGACTGCCGCCACAGGCTCGGATCAACGGTCGCAGGCGCTTTTTCCTCGGACAGGAATCCGTAAGGCTCGAGACTCCAGACCACCCTGCCCTGGGCCGAGGTGACGCGTGCGTTCTCGATGGTGCCGAGAAAGCCGCGCGCGGCGTCGTCGAAATCCCTGGTGTCGGCGAACGGCAGCGCCTTCAGCGTCGCCGCGTGCTGCGCGATGACCGGCGCGGATGCCGCCTTCGGACCTTCGTGCGACGTTTCGCTTGCGGTTGTCTGGGCCATACTCAAGCACTCCCTCGATTGGCGGAAATCGGTTCCGATCGCGCTTCCCTCAGCGGAATTGCACGCCCTCGAACTGGCCGCTGCGGCGCCAGCCGTCGATATATTTGAAGTAGGCCAGCGCGCCCGAGGGATGGCCGACATTGAGCTTGGCCGCGGGACCGGGCTCACGGCCCTCATTGTTGTAGTAGCCGGGCGTGCAATCCGGCCCGCCGATCATCCGGCCGACGCCGGTCAGCAGCAGCTCGACCCAGCGATCCTCGGCTTCCCTGCTGACCTCGATTTCCTTGAAGCCGTTGTCCTGCGCGTGGCCGACCATCAGCGCGATGGTCCGCGCCGCTTCGGTCAGATTGTGCGGCACGTTGGAGATCAGATTGGCACCCTGCGTCGGCTGCACGAAGAATACGTTGGGGAAACCGTGCACGTGGATGCCGTGCTTGGTGCGCATGCCCTCGGCCCAATGCTCCGACAGCTTGACGCCGCCGCGGCCGGTCAGATCGAAGCCGGCGCGACGCTTGTACTCGGTACCGACCTCGAAGCCGGACGCATAGATGATGCAGTCGAGCGCGTATTCCTTGCCGGCGACGACGATCCCGTTCTCGGTGATCTCCTCGACGCCCTTGCCGTCGGTATCGACCAGATGGGTGCCCGCCGTATTGAACGCCTGCAGATAGGCGTCGTGGAAGCAAGGGCGCTTGCAGAGCTGGCCGTACCAGGCCTTGAGATTCCTCGCGGTGTCGACGTCGCGGACGATGGTGTCGACCCGGTTGCGGATTTCCTCCATCTTCTCGAAGTCGGAATCCTCAAACGCGGCCCGCATGTTTTCCACGCTGCGCTGCTCGCGCGGCAGCAGCATGATCTTGGCGCGAATCCGCTTCGACAGGTCGGTCCAGCCGTCCTGCACCAGATCTTCCTCGGCCGATCCGCCGGCCTGGTTGGCGGTGAAATTCTCCAGCCAGCGCTGTTGCCAGCCCGGCGTCGCGATCTCGGCAAACCAGTCGGGATCGATCGGCCCGTTGCCGCGCACATCGACCGACGATGGCGTGCGCTGGTATACGTAGAGCTCCTTGCAGGCGCGCGCGAGGTGCGGAATGCATTGCACCGAGGTCGCGCCGGTGCCGATGATGCCGACGCGCTTGTCGGCCAGCTTCTCCATCGGTGCGCCTTTGGGATCGCCGCCGGTGTAGTCGTAATCCCAGCGGCTGGTGTGGAACGAGTGGCCCTTGAAGCGCTCGATGCCGGGAATGCCGGGCAGTTTCGGCACGTGCAGCGGGCCGGTACCGATGCCGACATATTGCGCGGTGAACGCGTCGCCCCGCGTGGTGCGGATGATCCAGCGCGATTGCGCGGCGTCCCAATCGAGGCTCGTCACTTCGGTATGGAATAGCGCGTTGTCGTAGAGATTGAATTGCCGGCCGATCCGCTGGCAGTGCGCGAGGATCTCGGGCGCATGCGCGTATTTCTCGGACGGCATGTGGCCGGTCTCTTCGAGCAGCGGCATGTAGACCATCGACGCCGTGTCGCATTGCGCGCCGGGATACCGGTTCCAGTACCAGGTGCCGCCGAAATCGCCGCCCTTCTCGACAATGCGGACGTCCTTGATCCCGGCCTCGGTCAGCCGCGCCGCGGTGGCGAGCCCGGCAAAGCCGCCGCCGATGAAGGCGAAGGTGACGTGATCGGTCTTCGGCGCGCGCTCTGTGACCGGCGTGTAGGGATCATCGAGATAATGCGCGAGCTGGCCCTTGATCTGGAGATACTGGTCGTTGCCGTCGGGACGCAGCCGCTTGTTGCGCTCCTCCTGATACTTCAGGCGCAGCCGCTCCTTCTCGATCGCGGCGGGCTTCACGTCTCGGGCTTGCTCGGTCATCGTCATCGGAAGGCGCCTCGCTCCAGCGGTTCCTTGTCCTTATTCCCGGCAGATAAACCGATATCGACACGATTTGCAAATTCATTCCGATATATTGACAAATATGGCAGTCTGAGACCAATATTCCGTATGACAGCATCTTCCCATGCCGAGGCTCAGGCGGACCCGTCCTTTGCGACCACCCTGGCGCATGGCCTCGACGTGCTGGCGGCGTTTCGCCGTCATCCTGGCTCGTTGTCGAACGCCGAACTCGCGTTGCATACCGGCCTGTCGCGGCCGACGGTGTCGCGGCTGACCTACACGCTCGAGCAACTCGGCTATCTCAGACGCGACACCAAGGGCCGCTTCGTGCTCGGGCTGGGCGCGCTCGCCGCCGCCTATCCTGTGTTGTCCGCGCTGAAGGTGCGTCAGCTGGCACGTCCGCTGATGCGCGACTTCGCGACCTATGCCGGCGGCACGGTGTCGATCGCGATGCCGTTCGGGATCGACTTCATCTATGTCGAGACGCTGCGCACGACGGATACGGCGCCGCACGTGCCCGACGTCGGCTTTGTCAGCGCGCTGGCGCCGACCGCGGTCGGGCGCGCACTGCTGTCGCTGTTCACCGAGGACGAGCTCGGCGCCTATGTCGCGCGCGTCAAGGCCGAGCGCCCCGACGAGTTCGACTACGTGCAGAAGCGCACCTTGCCCGACATCGAATTGTGCCGCGAGCGCGGCTTTGCCGTCTCGCTCGGCGAATGGCGGCGCGAGATCTTCGGCGTCGCCGCCCCGCTCTATCGCACGCCGACCGGAGAATGCCTGTCGGTCAATTGCGGCGTTCCCTCCTTCCGCTTCAGCGCCGAGCAGATCGAGCGCGAATGCGGCCCGCGCATCCTCGGACTCGCCCGCAGCATCCGCGCGCTGGTGGAGGAAGGTTAGGCGGCGAACCGGCGGCACGGGTCGCCTCACATCATTGCGAACCGACGACGGCCGCGGTCTCGCTAATCATGCGATGCCGGCCCGCTGTCGCGATAGGCCCACAGACATTCGCGCGGCAGCGCGACCTGCGCCTCGACGCCGACCTGATGGCGTGCGGCGGTGCCGAGCTCGATCGCTTCCAGCCGTTTGCCGAACAGCTCGATGCCGTAGGCGGTCTGGGTGCCCTGATATCTGCGGTCGAGCACCTTTGCCGAGAAGGTGTTGGCGCCGTCGGGGCGGCCGATCGCGATGTTCTCGGGCCGCAGCGCGATCCGCACTTTCTCGTCGGGCTTGAGCGTCTGGCACAGCGCGACCTCCCCCTGCCGGCCGTCACCGAAATCGACCACCCCATAGCGGCCATTGCATGTGACGAGCGTGCCCGCGAGCTCGTTGGTGGCGCCGGTGAAATTGGCGACGAACAGGTCGGCCGGACGATTGTAGATCACGTCGGGCGTGTCCATCTGCAACAGCTTGCCGTCGCGCATCACGCCGATCCGGTCGCCGAGCACGACCGCCTCGGCCTGGTCATGGGTGACGTAGAGCGCGGTCATCCCGGTCTGCTTGAGGATGACGCGAAGGTCGTCGCGCAGCCGCAGGCGCAGTTTGGCATCGAGGTTCGACAGCGGCTCGTCGAGCAGCAACAGTTGCGGCCGGTACACCATGCTGCGCGCCAACGCGACGCGCTGCATCTGGCCGCCCGACAACGCCACCACCGGCCGGTCGGCATAGTCGGACAGTCCGACCAGCGCCAGCGCCTCCTCGACCATGCGGGCGGCATCGGTGCGCCCGATCTTGCGGTGCTTCAGCGGATAGATCACGTTCTGCCGCACCGTCATATGCGGCCACACCGCATAGGACTGGAACACCATGCCGAGATCGCGCGAACGCGGAGGCACGAGGATGCCGCTTGCGGGCGAGGAGACCACCCGCCCGGAAATGCTGATCTCGCCGCCGGTCGGATGCTCGAGCCCGGCGACACAGCGCAGCGTCGTGGTCTTGCCGCAGCCGGACGGCCCCAGCAGCACCACGATCTCACCGGCCGGCACGCCAAAGCTGACGCCGTCGATGGCCGGCCGGCCGATCGAGAACTGCTTCCTGAGATCGGTGACTTCGAGCGTCGCCGTCATTGCTGCACCATCAGCCTATTGCCGGTAGCCAAACGTCTTGTCCCAGTCCGCGACCCACGCCGCATGCAGCTTCACATACTCGTCGAACTTCGGATACCAGAGCTTGACCACCTTTGGATCGAACCCCTCCGGATATGCCGGCGGCGTCTTTAACGACGTGAGATTGCCGAGCTCCTTGATCATGAAGGTCTGCCCTTCCTTCGACAGGCACCAGTTCAGGAACAGCTTTGCTGCATTGGGATGAGCCGCCGTCTTCGGAATGCCGGTCGCGTAGGGATTGACCGGAGCGCCTTCAGGCGGAAAGAAGATCTCGATCGGCGCGCCGTCCTTCTTCTTCTGGTAGATCACGTTGTAGAGCAGCGGCGCGATCGCGATCTCGCCGCGCACCAGCGCATCGGCCGTCGGCGCGCCGGAGGGATACAGCACCGGATGGGTCGCGGCCTGCTTGGCCCAGTAGTCTTCGCCGAGCACCTGGCGCTCGAACATGATCCGCGTCCAGGTGGTGCCGCCGGACTGCGCGAACACCTGCCCGATCAGCTTGTCATATCGCGGCTTGGTCAGGTCCATCCAGGATTTCGGCGGGTCCTTCACCAGCTCGGTGTTGTAGGCGATCGACCAGGCGATCGTCGCGCGCGGCCAGTATTTCGGCGAGATCAGCGCGTGCGGATCGTAATCGGCCGCGTTCGGCGGCGCGTAATCCTGGAACAGGTCTTCCAGCGGCTGCATCAGCGCGCGGTCGGAATGGTCGACGACGTCGGCGATCAGCTTGCCGGCCGCGGCCTCCGTCTTGACGCGGGTGATCAGCTGGCCGCCGGGCGCGCGAACCATCTCGACCTTGATCTCGGGGAAGCGCTTGTTGAAGGCCTTGATGACCTGCTGCTCGATCTCGGCGAAGTTCGCGGTGTAGTAAACGAGCTTGCCTTCTGACTTGGCCGCCGCGATCAACTCCGCCGAGCCGAACTCCTGCGCCTGTGCCGCAGGCGCCAATGCAAGCGTCGCCACGCTTGCCAAGGCCAGCGTAGTGAAGGTTCGTCTATCCATCGCAATCCTCCCCTTATTCGTTGTTATCCGGTCCGCGCCACGTTGCCCTGCGCTGATCCGCGCGACAGCCAGTTGGCGCCGCCGATCAGGACACCGAGCAGCACCGTCTGCACCAGGCTGAAGGCCGCGGTCTTGCCGATATTGCCGCCTTCGTAATAGTCGAGCAGCAGCACCGACATCACCATGGTGTTGCTGGTGTAGAGGAACAGCGACGAGCCGAGCTCGCGGATCGCCAGCACGAACAGCAGCGTCATCGACGCCAGCACGCCCGGCCGCGCCAGCGGCAAAACGATCGTCCTGATGGTGCCGAGCATGCCCTTGCCGCAGACCCAGGCCGCCTCCTCGAGCTCGCGGTGGATTTGCAGGAACGAGGTCGACAGCGCCTTCACGGTGTCCGGCATGAAGCGCGCAATGAAGGCCAGCGCGAGAATCCAGATCGTGCCGTAGAGCCCGCCCGGCACGCCGATCCAGGCCCAGAGATAGGCGACGCCGATCACCAGCCCGGGGATCGCGACCGGCAGGGTCGAGATCAGGTCGATGGCGCCGCGGCCGCTGACGCGGGTGCGATGGATGGTGTAGCCGATCGCAAAGGCGAGCGCGCCGCCGACAACAGCCGTGATGACGCCGACCTCGATCGCATTGTAGATCGACCGCATCGTCAACGGATTGTCGAAGATGCTCTCGAAATGCGTCAGCGAATATTGCCGCATGTCGAACAGGCTCGCGACGTCGCGGATGAACATGAACTTGCGGAACGCCGCGACGATCAGCGCCAGCGACGGCAGCACCACGACAATGAGGAGGTAGACGATCCCGATCGCGAAAGTGAGCCAGCGCCACGGGCCGAGATCGAGGCTGCGCGGCCGGAACGCCTTGCCCGCGACGGTGGTATAGCTGCGTCCGCTCAGCAATTTCTGCTGCAGATAGACCAAGAGCCCCGTGACCACCATCAGGATGATCGCGACCGCCGCTGCGGTGTTGTAGAGCGGCGGCGACCAGTTGGTGAGCTTGAAGATGTAGGTGGTGAGCACGTTCAGGTTGGTCGGCGCGCCGAGCACGGCCGGGATGCCGTAGATGCCGAGCATCACAATGAACGACAGCAGCATGCCCGAGACAATCGCCGGCATGATCAGCGGGAACGTCACCGTGAACAGGGTCGCGACCGGGCTCGCGCCGGAGATTTCCGCGGCCTCCTCCAGGCTCGGGTCCATGTTGCGCAGCGCCGACGAGGTGAACATGTAAACATAGGGCGCGTAATAGATGCCGAACACGAACACCAGGCCCCACATCGAATAGAGATCGACGCGCAGGTCGGAGCCCATCCACTTGAACATCGTGTTGATCAAGCCGGTCTTCGGCGAGCCGAGAATGGCCCAGGCCACGCCCGCGACCAGCGGCGGTGCGAACAGCGGCAGGATGCTGGCCGCGGCGATGAAGCCCTTGAACGGCGTGTTGGTGCGCACCACGATCCAGGAGAACAGGAGCCCGATCGCGACCGCGATCACCGTGCCGCCGCCGCAGGCGATCAGCGTGTTGAGCAGCGCTTCGGCGACGTTCGGATTGGCCAGCACGGCGAGGAAATTGGCGATCGACAAATGGCTCAGGCTGAGACGGATGCCGTCGACCACCGGATTGGTGTCGGTGAGCGCGCCGAGCAGCAGCATGAAGACGGGATAGATGACCAGGAAGGTCAGGATCGCCAGCAATGCCGCGACCCAGAGGCCGGTGAACGCGCGGCGGCGAGTTCCCTCGCTGGCGCTTCGCATGGCTTCGCTGCGCCGGTCGGCCTGTCCGTGCAATGCGCATTCCCTCTTGCGGCCCGATCTGACGCCGGGCCTGCTTGTATACCAAGGGTAGTCGATCGGGACTGTGACGCAAGCTATCCGAAAGTCGCTTGCGTGCGATTGTGTGACACACCACGGGAACACGAATTCGGACTGATCGCGCTCGCACGCTGCATCCACCGCCGTCGCCCCGGCGAAGGCCGGGACCCATACTCCGCGGCGGATGTCTTGAACGGGACTCGTCGTTCCAGCATTGCCCGACAAACAGCATCGGTGATTATGGGTCCGGCCTGCGCCGGGACGACGATGCGGGTGGGCGCAATTCGAGATGCCAAAACAGCCACTCGGTGTCATCACCGCGAAAGCGAAAGCGGGTGATCCTGGATTCCAGAGACGCCAGTGCTTGAACCGATGGGCCGCGGCGTACTGGGATCGCCCGCTCGAGCCGGGCGATGACAGATGTGGATGGGAACGAAGTTGCGTCGCCACAGGCTGCCGGAACGCCGGCCCGGAACGATCCGGGCCGGCGTCGGCATCCTAGGCAAGGTAATTGCCTTCGAGTGCCGGCATGATGTCGAGCACTTCGAAATAGTGGTCCCAGAACCTCGTCTCGCGCAGGTGGTCGCAGAACCACGCCCACGCCAAGAGGTCATCGGTCTCGCAGATCATGACGTCGGTCGCCCTGGTCGAGAAGGCCTCCGGCTCGAACCAGCGCACCTTCAGCTCCGGACGGCGCCGGAGCAAAGGAATGACCTCCTCGTGCAGGAAGGCGAGGCGCTGTTCGGTCTTCAGATCGAGCCAGTGCCGCGTGGTCTTGACCATGACGAAGATATGAAACCTGTGCGGATCGTCCTCGTGCTCGGGAAGCACGGGAGACGAGGTCGTTTGCAGTGTCACCATTGATCGGTTCTCCTTTCACGGCCATAATGTGAGTAATTGCTCATATTCCACAACTCGCGTTTTGGGAGATGCCGCCATGCCGCCGAAGCGGCGCACAAAGGCCCGCAAACAGCCGCTTCAGCAGCGTTCGCGGGAAACCGTGGCGGTGATTCTGGAAGCGGCGGCTCGCGTTTTGGAAGCGCGCGGGCTCGAGGGCTACAACACCAACGCGGTCGCCGAGCGCGGCGGGATCAGCATCGGCTCGGTGTACCAGTACTTCCCGAACAAGGACGCGCTGACGCTGGCTTTGATCACGAGGTTCGAGGACGCGCTGCTGGCGAAAGTACGGGATGCGGTCGCGGCATCCGAGGGCAAGAGCCTGACGGCGTCGCTCAACCTGATCGTTCGGGCGCAGCTCGAGGCGCATGCCGAGCGGGCCGGGCTCAATCGCATTCTGGAGGCCGAGGAGGATCGCCTGCGCCCGGCGTCATCGGGCACGTCAGCGGCCGGCGAATTGAAGGAACTGGTCGCCGACCTGCTGGCGCGGCATCGTCGTGAGATCGCAAGGCCAGTCGACGATGACGCCGTCGAGGATCTGATCGTGATCAGCCGCGCCATGGTCGACCATGCGCTTCAAAACGACCTCTCGCAGGCTGCGGCCAGCCGGCGGGTGCTGCGCGCCATCGAGGGATATCTGTTCGGTCCGCGGCCGGACTCTTGACGCTTCCGGCAAGGCCGCTTCGCATACGCATCATGCAATGCCGCGGCTGGGGAACGGGATGCCGGCGTAGTACATGGCGGTCCCGGAGACATTTTCAGGCATGCTCGAGAAGACCCCGACCACCGCGGCAGCGACGCCGATCACCGATGGACTGCCGGATGGATTGCCTTGGGAACGCCGCCGCTGGGCGGTGGCCGCGATCTTCACGGCGCTGGCGATGGCCTCGCTCGATACCGCGATCGCCAATATCGCGCTGCCGGCGATTGCGAGCGATCTGCATGTCAGCCCTGCGGAAGTGGTCTGGGTCGTCAACGTCTATCAGATCGCGCTGGTCGCGACGCTGCTGCCGCTCGGCGCGCTCGGTGAAATCGTCGGCCATCAGCGGATCTATCTCGGCGGCCTGCTGCTGTTCACATTGGCGTCACTCGGCTGCGCGCTGGCATGGTCGCTGCCGAGCCTGCTGGTCGCGCGCACCTTGCAAGGGCTCGGCGCCAGCGGCCTGATGAGCGTCAACACCGCGCTGGTGCGCTTCGTCTATCCGAGCCGGATGCACGGCCGCGGCTTCGGCCACAATGCGCTCGTGGTCGCGACCGCCTTCACGCTGGGGCCGACCATCGCCTCCGGAATCCTCGCGCTCGGCCCATGGCCCTGGCTGTTCGCCGTCAACATTCCCTTTGGCGTCGTCGCGTTGCTGATCGGCATGAAGACGCTGCCGACGACGCCGCGCGCCACCCACGCCTTCGATTTCACCGGCGCGGCGCTGGCCTGCGCCTGCCTCGGCCTCTTCATCATCGGCATCGGCAGCGCCGCGCACAAGGCCGCGCCGGCGCTTGTCATCGCCGACCTTGTCGGCGCACTGGTGATCGGCTGGATTCTGACCCGGCGGCATGCCGATCATCCGGCGCCGATGCTGCCGATCGACCTGTTCCGGCGGCCGATCTTCGCGCTGTCCGCCGCGACCGCCGTCTGCTCATTCGCTGTGCAGGGCCTCGCCTTCGTATCGCTGCCGTTCTACTTCGAGGACATATTGCACCGCTCGCAGGTCGAGACCGGCTTCTTCATGACGCCCTGGCCGCTGGTGGTCGCCTTCATGGCGCCGATCGGCGGCCGGCTGTCGGACCGCTATCCGGCCGGCATCCTCGGCGGCATCGGCATGCTGCTGCTGGGACTTGGTATGGTGCTGCTCGCGACCCTGCCGGCCGAGCCCAGCGTCGCCAACATCGTCTGGCGCACGATGATCTGCGGCATCGGCTTCGGCTTCTTCCAGACCCCGAACATGAAGGCGATCATGTCGAGCGCGCCGTCGCATCGCAGCGGCAGCGCCAGCGGCATCGTCGCGACCGCGCGGCTGACGGGGCAGACCACCGGCGCCGCCCTCGCCGCGCTCTGCTTCGCATTGGCCGACCGCGAGGGCGCCACTGTGGCGCTGGCGCTGGGTGCCGGATTTGCCGCGGTCGGCAGCGTCATGAGCTTCCTGCGTTTGGCGGTCGCTTCGCCGCAAAAGTCATGACAGGTATGCAGCGCGCACAGTCCGCGGCCAAACACCACAGCATCAACTTTCTTTCGCGCTGCGAGCGCATTTTCTTGATTTGAACCGTTCCAGTTTCAAGGCCAACATCGCACTGCAGTTCGGTCGGAGGATCGGACCATTCAGGGGATCGCGATGGCAAACCTCAAAATTAACGGCAAGACAATCACTGTAGACGTCGAGGACGATACGCCACTGTTGTGGGCTATCAGAGAGAACGTCGGACTGACGGGGACCAAATACGGTTGCGGCATCGCCCAATGCGGCGCCTGCACCGTGCATATCGACGGCGTCGCGATGCGCTCCTGCGGCGTGACGGTGAGCGAAGCGGCGGGCAAGGAGATCACCACGATCGAGGGTCTCGCGGCGGGCGGCGTGATGCACAAGGTGCAGCTCGCCTGGATCGCCAGCGACGTGCCGCAATGCGGCTATTGCCAGAGCGGCATGATCATGGCCGTCGCGGCGCTCTTGAAGGACAATCCGAAGCCGACCGACGACGACATCAACGACGCCATCACCAATATCTGCCGCTGCGGCACCTTCCAGCAGGTGCGCGAGGCGATCCATGCTGCCGCGAACGCATAAGGACGCAGCGATGAACCAGCACGTCATGCCAAAGCTCAATCGCCGCGCCTTCGTGATCGGCACCGCAACCGCCGGCGCCGGCCTCGCGCTCGGCCTCGATCTGCCATTCGGCGGCCCCGCCGTGGTGCGCGCGGCCGACGGCGCGCCTGAAGTCAACGCCTGGGTCGTGATCCGGCCCGATGACACCGTGGTGATCCGCATCGCCCGCTCCGAAATGGGCCAGGGCACGCTCACCGGCCTCGCCCAGCTCGTCGCCGAAGAACTGGAATGCGACTGGTCGAAGGTCACGACCGAATATCCGACGCCGGGCCAGAGCGTCGCCCGCAAGCGCGCCTGGGGCGATTTCTCGACCGGCGGCAGCCGCGGCATCCGCACCTCGCAGGACTATGTCCGCAAGGGCGGCGCCACCGCGCGCGTGATGCTGATCCAGGCGGCAGCCAACGAGTGGAAGGTGCCGGCCTCGGAATGCAAGGCCGCCAACAGCATCATCACCCACACACCCTCGGGCAAGACGACGACCTACGGCAAGGTCGCGGAAGCCGCGGCCAAGCTCGAGCCGCCGGCCGACGTCAAGCTGAAGGACCCGAAGGACTGGACCATCGCCGGCAAGGGCCTGAAGCGGCTCGACACCGTCGACAAGACCACCGGCAAGATGGTCTACGGCATCGACGTCAAGCTGCCGGGCATGCTGAACGCCGCGATCAAGGATTGCCCGGTGTTCGGCGGCAAGGTGAAGAGCTTTGACGAAGCCAAGATCGCCGGCATGAAGGGCGTCAAGAAAGTGGTGCAGGTCGGCGACACCGCGGTTGCCGTCGTCGCCGACACCTGGTGGCACGCCAAGACCGCGCTGGATGCGCTGCCGATCGTCTGGGACGAAGGCCCCAACGCCAAGGTCTCCAGCGAGACGATCGCGACATGGCTCGCCGAAGGTCTCGACAATGCGCAGCCGGCCTATGTCGGCAACCAGAACGGCGACGCCAAGGCGGCGATCGCCAGCGCGGCCAAGAAGGTCGAGGCGGTCTACAGCTATCCCTACCAGAACCACGCCACCATGGAGCCGATGAACGCCACCGTGCTCTACACGCCCGACAAATGCGAGGTGTGGTGCGGCACGCAGAATGGCGAGGCGGCATTCGCGGCGGCGCTCGAGGCCTCCGGCCTGCCGGCGGAGAAGGTCGACGTGCACAAGCTGATGCTCGGCGGCGGCTTCGGCCGGCGCGGCATGACCGACTATGTGCGGCAGGCGGTGGCGATCGCCAAGCAGATGCCGGGCACGCCGATCAAGCTGCTGTGGTCGCGCGAAGAGGACATGCAGCACGGCAAGTATCACCCGATCACGCAGTGCAAGCTGACCGGCGCGTTCGATGCCGACAACAACCTGGTCGCGCTGCACTACCGGCTGTCGGGCCAATCCATCCTGTTCTCGGTGCGCCCGGAAGCGCTGCAGAACGGCATGGACCCCGCCGCGTTCCAGGGCGTCGCTCAAGCCGGCGAGGCCGCGATCGGCTATTCGGTGCCGAACCTGCTGGTCGAGCATTCGATGCGCAACCCGCACGTTCCGCCGGGCTTCTGGCGCGGCGTCAACGTCAATCACAACGCGATCTACATGGAATGCTTCATGGACGAGCTGGCGCTGGCGGTCGGCCAGGACCCGCTCGAATTCCGCCGCAAGCTGATGGGCAAGCACCCCAAGCATCTCGCCGTGCTCAACGCCGTGGCCGAGAAGATCGGCTGGGGCACGCCGGCGCCGCAGGGCGTCTATCGCGGTATCGCGCAGGTGATGGGCTATGGCAGCTATGTTGCCGGCGCCGCCGAGATCTCGGTGACCGACGGCAGCAAGATCAAGGTGCATCGCATCGTCGCCTCCACCGACCCCGGCTATGTCGTCAACCCGGCGCAGGTCGAGCGGCAGATCGCGGGCTCCTTCGTCTACGGCCTCAGCGCGCTGTTCTACGGCGGCTGCACTGTGAAGGACGGCCGCATCGAGCAGACCAATTTCGACACCTACAACTCGATGCGCATTAACGAAATGCCGAAGGTGGAATCGGTGATGGTGCCGAGCGGCGGGTTCTGGGGCGGCGTCGGCGAGCCGACCATCGGCGTCGCGGCGCCGGCGGTGCTCAACGCCTATTTCGCCGCGACGGGAAAGCGCATCCGCAGCTTCCCGCTGCGCAACCAGAACATCAGCTTCGCCTGATCAAACCAAAAGCGGCGGCCCCGACCGGCCGCCGCCTCCTTTTTTCGGATTCTCGCGCATGGCCGTCACGCGTCATCAGACGCGCAGGGATGTGATCCGTGGCGCCGCTGCCGTCGCAGCGGCTGCCTTGGCGCGTCCGGCGTTGGCGCAGGCAGCGCCGCGCATCGCGGTGATCGGCGGCGGCTTCGGCGGCGCGGCCTGCGTGCGGGCGCTGCGGCGGCTCGACACAAAGCTTCAGGTCACGCTGATCGAGCCGAACAGGACTTTCACCGCCTGCCCGTTCAGCAACGAGGTGATCGCAGGTCTGCGCGAGCTTGCCGCACAGCAATTCAGCTATGACAAGGTTGCGGCGGACGGCATCACGATTGCCGCACAGGCGGCGACGAAGGTCGACGCCCAGGCGCGCAGCATCGCGCTCGCTGACGGCACGACGCTGTCCTATGACCGGCTGGTGCTGGCCCCCGGCATCGACATGCGCTTCGACGCCCTCTCCGGCTATGACGAGGCAGCGGCCGAGAAGATGCCGCACGCCTGGAAGGCCGGCGAGCAAACCCTGCTGCTGCGCAGGCAGCTTGAAGCCATGGACGATGGCGGCCTCGTCGTGATCGCAGTCCCCGCTGCGCCGCTGCGCTGTCCGCCCGCGCCTTACGAGCGCGCCAGCCTGATCGCGCATTATCTGAAGGCGAACAAGCCGAAGTCGAAGATCCTGGTGCTCGACGCCAAGGACAATTACTCGCAGCAGAAGCTGTTCGAGAAAGCCTGGGCGGAGCTCTATCCCGGCATGATCGAACGGATCGCGCTGTCGCAGGGCGGACGGGTGACATCGGTCGATCCGGCAACCAACGAGATCGTCACCGACTTCGGCAACTACACCGCCGCGGTCGCCAATGTGATCCCGCCGCAAAGGGCCGGCCGCATCGCTGACATCGCCGGAGCCGCCGACTACACCGGCTGGTGCCCGATCGATCCCGTCACCTTTGCTTCAAAGCTCGTGCCCAACATCCACGTCATCGGTGATGCCGCGATCGCCGGCGGCATCCCGAAATCCGCCTCCGCGGCGGCGGCGCAAGGCCGCGCCTGCGCGGCGGCGATCGTGAGCGCGCTGGCCGGCAAGGCGCCGGAGACGCCGCGGCTCGATGGTGCCTGTTACAACACGGTCGCGCCGGGCTACGCCTTCTCGCTGAAGGGCATCTATCAGCCGAAGGAAGATCAGTACGCCGAGGCGGAGGTGACCACGAGCCCGGTCGACGCGCCGCGCGAGGTGCGCCAGCAAGAAGCTCACCAAGCGCTCGACTGGTTCAATAGGATCACGGGAGAGGCCTTTGGCTAGGCTCGCCCTCACAATGCTTCTCGCCGCAGGACTGTTCGCGGCGTGCTGGCCCGCGGGCGCCGAGGAGCTGCGGTCCTACACCGTCGTGGGCGATGCGATTCCGGTTTCGCTGACGGGAACCAAGGGCGATGTCGCGCGCGGCCGCGCGCTGATCGTCGAGCGTTCCTCCACTTGCATCCTCTGTCACAGCGGCCCATTTCCCGAGCAGGCGTTCCAGGGCGACCTCGCGCCGAACCTCGCCGGCAGCGGCAGCCGCTGGTCGGAAGGACAGTTGCGGCTCCGCCTGGTCGATGCGTCGCATCTCAATGCGGCGACGATCATGCCGTCCTACTATCGCGTCGACGGGCTCGTGCGCGTCGGCACCTCGTGGCGCGGCAGGCCGATCTTGTCGGCGGAGCAGATCGAGGATCTCGTAGCTTACTTGACGATACTGCGGAACTAGGACCAAGCGATGGCGATTTCCGACTACACCACACGCCGGACGTTTCTGAGCCTGACTGGCGGCGCCGCCGCGCTGGTGATCGTGCGCCCCGTGGACGCAACGCCGGCGATGCTGTCGGCCGCGGTCCGCAATGTCGTCGGCGAGGCCGATGTGCACACCGGCAAGGTCAAGCTCGACATTCCGCCGCTGGTCGAGAACGGCAACACGGTGCCGATGACGGTCAGCGTCACCAGCCCGATGACGGCGGACGAATATGTGAAGAGCATCCACGTCTTCAACGAGAAGAATCCGCAGCCGAACATCGGCAATTTTTATCTCGGGCCGCGCGCCGGACGCGCGCAGGTGTCGACCCGCATCCGCCTCGCCGACAGCCAGAAGGTCACCGCCATCGCGCGGCTGTCCGACGACACGTTCTGGTCGGCAACCGCCGACGTCGTGGTGACGCTCGCCGCCTGCACCGAGGAGGCGATCTGATGCCGTCGGCCCTGATCAATGTTCCGGCCAAGGCCAAGCGCGGCAGCGTCATCGAGATCAAGACGCTGATGTCGCACATCATGGAAACCGGCTACCGCCACACGGCCTCAGGCAGCGTTGTGCCGCGCGACATCATCACGAGCTTCATTTGCCGCTTCAACGGCAAGGAAGTGTTCCGCGCCGATCTTTATCCCGCGATCGCGGCCAATCCGTTCATCACCTTCTTCACGACGGTAACCGAGAGCGGCAAGTTCGAATTCGAATGGATCGGCGACAAGGGATTTTCGGAGACCACGCAGGCTTCGATCACGGTCGAATGAAGATTGCCGTCTGCATCGCGCTGCTGACGGCGATGGCGGGCGCCGCGCTCGCGACCGAGATCCCGCGATCCGAACGCCGCTCCGGCTACAGCTTCATGAGCGCGGACAGCAAGGCAATGCAGGACGAGGACACCGCCAATCCCGGCATGCTGTCCGTGCTCGACGGCGAGACGCTGTGGATGCGCAAGGCCGGCGCCGCCAACAAGGCCTGCGCCGACTGCCACAACGACGCCCGCGTCAGCATGAAGGGCGTCGCGGCGCACTATCCGGCCTTCGACAAGGCGCTGGGCAAGCCGGTCGACCTCGAGGGACGGATCAACCTCTGCCGGACCAACCACCAGCAGGCCTCGCCCTTCGCCTATGAAAGCCGTGAGCTGCTGGCGCTGACCGCCTATGTCGCACGGCAATCGCGCGGCATGCCGATTACGGCCGGCGGCGATCCGGAGCTCGCGCCGTTCATCGAACAGGGCCACGCGCTGTTCATGCAACGGCAGGGCCAGCTCAATCTCGGCTGCACCAATTGCCACGATGATAACTGGGACAAGAAGCTCGCGGGCAGCGCGATCACGCAAGGCCAGCCGACCGGCTATCCGCTGTACCGGCTGGAATGGCAGGCGCTCGGATCGTTGCAGCGGCGGCTGCGCGCCTGCATCACCGGCATCCGCGCGCAGGCTTATGATTACGGCTCGCCCGAACTGGTCGAGCTCGAGCTCTATCTGATGACGCGAGCGCGCGGCATGCCGGTCGAGACGCCGGCGGTCAGGCCCTAAAGCGCGATGAGATTAGGTTGAATCGCCATCGCGCTTTAGCTCCTTGTTTGAGCATGATCTTTTCGGAAAACCGCTTCGCACTTTTCCGGATCATGCTTTAGCGCCAACCCTCATGGTGAGGAGCACGAAAGCGCGTCTCGAACCATGAGGCCCCAGTCGGGCCTTGCCCTTCGAGACGCTTGCTGCGCAAGCTCCTCAGGGTGAGGAGATGGAGTTACTGTGTAGCGGTCAGCGCTCGGCGAACGCCTTCTCGACCACAAACTGCGCGGGCTCGCCGTGATTGCCCTCGACGAAGCCGCGGCCGTTCAGCAGCATGCGGGTGTCGGCGACCAGCGCCGGCGAGCCGCAGATCATGACGCGGTCATGCGCGGCATCGAGCGCCGGCAGGCCGATGTCGGTGAACAGCTTGCCCGAGGTGATGAGATCGGTGATGCGGCCGCGGTTGCGGAACGGATCGCGCGTCACGGTCGGGTAGTAGATCAGCTGGTCGCGCACCAATTCGCCGATCAGTTCGTCCTGCGGCAGCTTCTCGGTGATCATCTCGCCATAGGCGAGCTCCTTGACGCGGCGGCAGCCGTGCAGCAGCACGACCTTCTCGAACCGGTCATAGGTCTCGGGATCCTTGATCACGCTGAGGAACGGCGCGAGGCCGGTGCCGGTGCCGACCAGATAGAGGTTGCGACCGTCCTCGAGGTTGTCGATGACCAGCGTGCCGGTGGCCTTGCGGCTGACGATGATCTCGTCGCCTTCCTTGAGGTGCTGGAGGCGCGAGGTCAGCGGGCCGTCCGGAACCTTGATCGAGAAGAACTCCAGCGTGTCCTCGTAGTTCGCGCTGGCGACGCTGTAGGCCCGCAGCAGCGGCTTCTCGCCGACCCTGAGCCCGATCATGGTGAACTCGCCGTTGCGAAAGCGGAACGACGGATTGCGCGTGGTTTTGAAAGAGAACAGCGTGTCGGTCCAGTGGTGAACGCTGAGGACGCTTTCCTGGTTGAAATTGCTCATCGTCAGTTTCCTTGACGCGCGGGCCGGATTGGCGGCAAAATCATTTGTACACGATCGTTCGTATACAAATGAATAATCCAGCTTGATCCGGCCGTCAAGCCACGGGCACAATGGCCGGCGAAGGCGTTGAACCAAAAGGAAAAACCATGGCGCACGATGCACCCCAGGCGACCGGTCCGAGCAAGCTGGTGATCCGCAATATCGGGCTGTTGCTGTCGGGGGCCCTGGAAAAGCCGATCCTGGATGCCGATACCATCGTCGCCGAGAACGGCAAGATCACGGCGATCGGCCGCCTCAAGGAGGTCGACACCGAAGGCGCCACCACCATCGTCGACGCCAATGGCACGACGGTCGCGCCCGGCCTGATCGACAGCCACGTCCACCCTGTCGCCGGCGACTGGACGCCGCGGCAGAACCAGATCAACTGGATCGACAGCTATTTGCATGGCGGCGTCACCACCATGATCTCCGCCGGCGAGGTGCACATGCCCGGGCGGCCGCGCGACGTCGTCGGGTTGAAGGCGATGGCGATCTTCGCGCAACGCGCGTTCTGGACGCTGCGTCCGGGCGGCGTGAAGGTGCATGCCGGCGCGCCCGTGATCGAATGCGAGATGGTGGAGGACGACTTCAAGGAAATGGCCGCGGCCGGCGTCAAGCTGCTCGGCGAGGTCGGGCTCGGCGGCGTCAAGGACGGACCGACCGCGCGCAAGATGGTCGGCTGGGCGCGCAAATACGGCATTCAGAGCACGATTCACACCGGCGGCCCGTCGATCCCGGGCTCCGGCCTGATCGACAAGGACGTGGTGCTGGAGGCCGACACCGATGTGGTCGGCCACATCAATGGCGGCCACACCGCCCTGCCCGACGACCAGATCCGCTGCATCTGCGAGGGCTGCAAGCGCGGGCTCGAGCTGGTGCATAACGGCAATGAGCGCTCGGCGCTGTTCACACTGCGGACCGCGCGCGAGATGGGCGATCTGCATCGCGTCATCCTCGGCACCGACGCGCCGGCCGGCTCCGGCGTGCAGCCGCTCGGCATCTTGCGGATGGTCTCGCTATTGTCCTCGCTCGGCGAGCTCCCGGCCGAGCTGGCGTTCTGCCTGGCGACCGGCAATACCGCGCGGATGCGCGAGCTCGATTGCGGCCTGATCGAGATCGGCCGCTCGGCCGATTTCGTGCTGATGGACAAAGCGCAGCATTCGCCAGGCAAGAACATCCTGGAGAGCGTTCAGCTCGGCGATCTCCCGGGCATCGGCATGACCATCATCGACGGCATCGTCCGCACCCAGCGCAGCCGCAACACGCCGCCCGCGGGCAAGGTGCCGGAGGTGGTGGCGAAGTGAGGTGCACCAAAGCCGTTGCGCGCGGGTGACGGGGTGAACAGCGGTGCAACATATCCGGTGTCGCCCCGGCGAAGGCCGGGACGACACTGAGTGTTTGGTGCCGCTCGTGAGTCATACGTTCACTTGCTCTCAGGGCGATAACTGGATCGGTGCTTGCTCAACCCCTTGAGCAGGCTGCCAGATCGCGCGCCCGGCGCCGCGCGGCTTTGCCGCGCCGGCGCCGTCACCGAACCTTGTTTTCAGCTGTCACCGTTGAGGTGTAGTCTGCCCGCAAGCGAACCTTAGCCGGCAGCACTCGCAAGAGGCATTTTTCGATCCGGATTTAAGTTCTTGCTGCTGTATGCCGCCGTGCCGTGTCGATCCACATCACACAATCAGGAGGCAGCCGATGACGATGAGGCCAGATCCTACGTTCCACGCGTCGCCGAAGCTCGCGATGGAAGCGCCGGCCGAGAGCTTTGCCTACACCGTGCTGCTCAGTCCGGATTTTTCAAAGCCGGACGCACTCGCGGTGATCGACGTCAAGCCCGGCTCTCCGACCTACAGCAAGATCGTCCACACCGTGACGATGCCCAACAAGGGCGACGAGTTCCACCATTTCGGCTGGAACGCCTGCTCGTCGGCGCTGTCCCCGCTGGCCGGACACGCCTTCCTCGAGCGTCGCTATCTCATCATCCCCGGCATGCGATCCTCCCGGATCTATATCGTCGACACCAAGCCGGACCCGACGCAAGCGAAGATCCACAAGATCATCGAGCCCGAGGAAATCTTCAAGAAGACCGGCTACTCGCGACCGCATACCATCCACTGCGGGCCGGAAGGCATCTATGTCAGCACGCTCGGCGGGAGCGGCAAGGACGGCACCGACGGCCCGCCCGGCATCTTCATCATGGACTGCGAGACATTCGAGGTACTCGGCCGGTGGGAGATCGATCGTGGCCCGCAGACCAAGCATTATGATTTCTGGTGGAACCTGCCGCGCGACTACATGGTGAGCAGCGAGTGGGCCTTGCCGCCGCAGTTCGAGAACGGCATCGTGCCGGAAGACCTGCTGTCGAACAAATACGGCCACCGGCTGCATTTCTGGGACCTGCGCGCCCGACGCAATGTCCAGACCATCGACCTCGGCGCCAATCATCAGATGGCGCTGGAGGTGCGTCCGGCGCACGATCCGGTTCGCGAACACGGCTTCGTTGGCGTCGTGGTCGATACCACGAACCTCGAGGGTTCGATCTGGACCTGGTGGCGCGAGGGCGGCAAGTTTCACATCGAGAAGACGGTGACGATCCCGCCCGAGCCTGCATCGAAAGACCAGCTGCCGCCGCTGTTGCAGGGTTTCGGCGCCGTACCTCCGCTGGTGACCGATATCGACTTGTCGATGGATGACAAGTTTCTCTACGTCGCCTGCTGGGGCACCGGCGAGATGCGCCAATACGATGTCAGCGATCCGCGCAAGCCGAAGCTCGCCGGATCGGTCCGCATCGGCGGCATCGTTCGTCGCGCGCCTCACGCGAACGGACAGGTCTTTGCCGGCGGGCCGCAGATGGTCGAGATCAGCCGTGACGGCAAGCGGGTGTACTGGACCAATTCGCTCTATTCGACCTGGGACGACCAGTTCTATCCGCAAGGCATTCCCGGCGCCGAGGTGATGGCGAATGCAAGCCCGGGCGGTGGGCTCGAACTGGCGAAGGACTACTGGGTCAGCTTCCCCGACGGCTACCGGGCGCACCAGATCCGGCTCGATGGCGGCGACTGCTCCACCGACTCGTTCTGCTATCCGTCGGTCTAGAGCGTTTTCGAGCGAGGTAGGTACCGGTTCGCGTGAAGAATACGCGTCAAAACAAGAATCCAGAGCCCGTTCCGATTCGATCGGAACGGAAAAGGCCCTGACGTGAGCCCGGCCGACTGGACTCCGGCCTGGCTGTGGCTGGCGGTCATCGCGAGCGGCCTCTACCACGGGATCAACCCGGGCATGGGCTGGCCGCTCGCCGTTTCTGCGGGATTGATGCAGAGGAGTTCGCGTGCGCTGGTGACCGCGCTTGGCCCGCTCGCGATCGGTCATTTGCTGGCGATGCTGCTGGTGATCCTTCCGTTCGCGCTGCTGATCACCCTCGTCGAATGGCAGCGCACGATCCGGATCGGCGCCAGCCTGCTCGTCATCCTGTTCGGCGTCTATCGGCTGATCGACCGGCGCCATCCGCGGGCCTTGGCGCGGATACCGCCGACGCAACTTGTCCTGTGGTCATTCGCGGTGGCGATCGCCCATGGCGCGGCGCTGATGTTGGTGCCGATCTATCTGGGGCTGTGCCGCGAGGCTGAAGCCGACCAAGGCCATGCGGCTGCCAACAGCCTGATCGATACCAGCCTCACCATGGCCGTGCTGGTCTCGATCGTCCATGCCGGCGCGATGATCGCCGCCGGCGGATGCCTGGCGTGGCTGGTCTACCGCTACCTCGGCCTGAAATTCGTATCCCGGAGCTGGTTCAACCTCGACACGGTTTGGGCACTCAGCCTCGTGCTGGTGGGCGCCGTCGCGCTCGGTCTTGCTATGTGATTCGGACGCGACACGCCGCCGGAAAGCAAGGCGCCGGAGATTATCAGGGACACTTCTAGGCCTGAACTGAACTCCACAATAAGTCGCATAAAGGAAACGCTCGTCTACCTAGAATTTCAATAGGCGATCAAGTAACATAAAAGTCGAATGCAGCCTTACTTGAGTTAATTCATGAATCCAGTCATCCGCGCTCAACTTCGCGAGTTTGCAAAAGCCAATTCGATCACTGCCGATCCCGAAGAGAAGCAATTCGAAATATACGCGATTTACTCAATTCTCAGCGGCTTGCTCGGAGAAACAATAGACTCCTACGACGTTCATCTCGATGGCGACGAGTTCGGTGTCGATGGGATTGCTGTAGTGATCCAAGGCGAACTTGTACGCAACCGTCAAGAAGCCGATGAAAAACTGGCGGCAGTCAATAATCCCTCGATTGAGTTCATTTTCTTTCAAGCGAAAACCAGCACCAGCTATGACTACGGCGACATCTCCAAATTCTTCGATGCGGTAATCGGCGTCAACCGCGCCGTGTTCTTCGACAACATTCGTGATTACGACTCAAAGTCGAAAATCAATATCTCCATTAAGGAAAGTGTCCTCTCCGGAGGCGGAGCTGAGTTTGTTTTCCGAAACAACGGCATAACTGTTGTTTCGAAGAACATTGACCGGACCGGCGACACATTTCGGCTTGAGGACTTCCAAATAGTCAACGGCTGCCAGACCAGCAATATTATCTTCGACTTGGTTTGTGGTGATGGCACTGCGGTCGGACCCGGAGGAGAGGATCTAGCTCTCAGTATTCAGGTCCCCTTCCGTCTAATCGGCTCCAAGGACGATGATTTTGTATCGTCGATCATTGTGGGAACTAATCGACAGAATCTAGTAAGAGATGAGCAATTCTGGGCTCTGCGGCCGTTTATGAAAAGCCTTGAGGAGTATTGCCGCAACCTCGATCCGGAAGAAGTAATCTACTTTGAGCGACGGGAGAATCAGTACCGAAATCAGGAGATAGAAAGGACACGGATCATGCAGCCTTCAGTGCTAATGAAGGCTGTGGCGGCATGCTTGCTATTTCAACCGCAGCGAGCCGCTCGAGATTATCGCGGAATACTCTCTGAATATGAGGAGACGATCTTTTTGGATGATCATGACGTCCGTATCTATCATGCCGTTTGCTACCTCTACTATCGACTCGAATTTCTTTGGCGAAATCAGAGGATAGAGAACCGATTCAAGACGTTCCGATACTACATTCTTGCCGGGGTGGGTCTTCATATGACCCGATCGAGCAACGTGTTCGGCATGAAGAAAGCGAAATTGGCAGCAACCGCCGACGCCATGATTCGCCTTTGCAAAGATGAAGAAGGATTGAAGGCCGCGGTAATCAAGATCGTGTCAATTATTGAGATCAGACTAAAGGAAATGGGAGTAACCACACAGGAACGAATTCGCGACACGATTCGTTCTGAGACGTTTTCAACGACTTTCAGGGAGCGCCTGCTCGCCACTGATATTCAAAGCGCGTAAGGGGCTCTTCAGCCTCCGGGGGCGGCCATCGAATTCGGATCGACGTTTTACTTGCCGCAGGGGTATATCGATCACCGCAACTTGCCGAGCAGCGCGATCAGCGTCTCGCGCTCCTTGGCGTCGAGCGGCGCCAGCGTCTCCCTGGAGATCACCAGCGCATTGGGCGCGGCCTTGTCGGCCATCTGCTGGCCGGCGCGTGTCAAGCTCACCAGCAGGCGGCGGCCGTCGTCGGGATCGGGCGAGGTCTCGGTCAGGCCGCGCGCGGTCAGGCGATCGATCACGCCCTTGATGGTCGCAACGTCCATCGAGGTCAGCCGTCCGAGCTGGTTCTGCGAGCAAGCGCCGACCTCCGACAGCTTCGACAGCGCCGCCCACTGCGTCGGCGTCAGATTGATGCCGATCTCTCGGGCGAAGATCACGGCGTGGCGCTGCGACACCTGGCGCAGGATGAAGCCGATCTGCTCGTCCAGCACGTATCCCGGCCTGGTCGCCTTCCCGTTTCGCTTCGGTGCCGCACTCCTCGCCATTGTCCACTCCGCCCTTACAGCGACAGATGCGCGTCGCGGATATCCGGACGCGCATCGAGCTCCGCCATGGTGCCACCGAAGCAGATCCGGCCGCGCTCGATGATATAGGCGCGATCCGAGATCAATCGTGCGAAATGCAGATTCTGCTCGGAGACGACGATGCTCACGCCCTCTTTCTTCATCGCCAGGATCGCATCGACCATCTGCTCGACGATCTTCGGCGACAGACCTTCGGAGGGCTCATCGAGCAGCACCAGCGACGGATTGCCCATCAGCGTGCGCGCGATCGTCAGCATCTGCTGCTCGCCGCCGCTCATGCGCCCGCCGGGCCGGCCGCGCATCTCGCCGAGATTGGGAAACAGCTTGAACAGTTTTTCGCGATCCCATTGCGGCGCGCCTGCCCGGTTCGGCTGCCGGCCAACCTCGAGATTCTCCTCGACCGTCAAATCCGTGAAGATGCGCCGCTCCTCCGGGACGTAGCCGAGCCCGCCGCGCACGATCGCATGCGTCGGCAGATCAGAGACGTCCCGGCCCTCGAACATCACGCGGCCGGAGCAGTTCTGGACCAGGCCGACGATGGAGCGGAACGTGGTCGATTTGCCGGCGCCGTTGCGCCCGAGCAAGGCGACCACTTCGCCCTCGCCGACCTCGAGCGCGATGTCGAACAGGATATGCGCCGGGCCGTAGAAGCTGTTGAGATCCTTCACCGTCAGCTTCATGCCGATGCTCCCTCGCGGTGCCGGGCGTCATAGACGAGACCCTCGCCGAGATAGATCGCGCGCACCTGGGCGTTGCCGCGCACGTCTTCGGGCGAACCTTCGGCGATCAGGCTGCCGCGGTTGAGCACCAGGATGCGGTCGGCATGCTCGAACACCACGTCCATGTCGTGCTCGGTGAACAGCACGCCGATCGATTGCTCGCGCGCGATCCGCGCCGTCAGCCGCATCAGCTCGACGCGCTCGCGCGGCGCCATGCCGGCGGTCGGTTCGTCCATCAAGAGCAGCTTCGGCTGGTTGGCGAGAGCGATCGCAAGCTCGAGCCGCTTGACGTCGCCATAGGCGAGCTCGCCGCAGGGCCGCTCCGCATAGGCGCCCATGCCGACCAGATCGAGCAGCCGCCCGGCCTCGTCTCGAGCGTGGCGGGCGGTCGAGGCCCACAGATTGAACAACTGCCCGCCATGCGAGACCAGCGCGACCTGCACGTTCTCGCGTACCGTCATGGTTGGGAACGTCGCCGCGATCTGGAAGGTGCGGCCGACGCCCATGCGCCAGATCACGCGCGGCTTCTTGCCGGTGGTCTCCGCGCCCAGCACGCGGATGCGGCCGCTGTCGGGAATGTTCTGGCCGTTGAGCATGTCGAAGCAGGTGCTTTTTCCCGCGCCGTTCGGCCCGATCAGCGCCAAAATCTCGCCCGCGCGCAGTTCGAAGGAGACGCCGCGCACGGCATGCACGCCGCCATAGGATTTGGTCAGCCCCTCGACCGACAGCAATGTGGGAACCATGCTCATTCGGCGCTCTCGATGCGGGAGGTCAGCAAGGGCGATACCGACGACGAGGATTTGCGCCGGCGATGCATCAAGGCTTCGAGCGTGCCGACGATGCCCTTGGGGAACGCGACCACGATCAGCACCACGAACGCGCCGAGCACGAGTTTTGACCAATCGGTCTGGCTGACCAGCCAGATGTTGAGCGCCTTGTAGACGATGGCGCCGACCACCGCGCCCGACACCGTCTCGACACCGCCGAGCAGCACCATGACCAGCGCATCGACCGACAGCGAGATGCCCATATTGTCGGGGAACACGCTGCCCTTGAGATAGGCGAACAGCGCGCCGGCAAGGCCGGCGACCGTGCCCGCGATCACGAAGGCGGTCCACTGGATGCGCTTGCCGTCGATGCCGATGGCTTCGCTGCGCAGCGGCGAATCGCGCGTCGCGCGCAGCGCGAAGCCGAACGGCGAGAACACGATGATGCGGAGAATCACCACCGCAAGCGCGGCGATGCCGAGCGACAGCCAATAGAAATGTGACGGGCTCGCAGCCCATTTTTCCGGCCAGACCCCGAGGATGCCGTTGTCGCCGCCGGTGACCGATACCCACTGGAACGCGATCGACCAGACGATCTGGGCAAAGGCCAGGGTCAGCATCGCGAAATAGACCCCGGAGAGCTGCACCGCGAAGAAGCCGAACACGGCCGCGCCCATTAGCCCGAGCAGCGGGCCGAGCAGCAGGCAGGCGATCATCGGCAAACCGGCCATCTTGGCGAGCAGCGCCACGCCATAGGCGCCGAGGCCGAAATAGGCCGCGTGGCCGAACGAGGCGAGCCCGCCGACCGACATCAGGAAGTGCAGACTGACCGCGAAGATCACGAAGATCGCGATCTCCGAGCCGACCGTGAGCAAATAATTGCCGGCGACGAAGGGCAGCGCGGCGGCGAGGACGAGCACGGCAATCGCGGCGAACCGCTCGTTCATCGTCAGCGGCCGCCACGGATTGACGGTCAGCCCCGGCGTGCGCCGTGCCGGCGCCTCGGGCTTGCCGAACAGTCCCCACGGCCGGACGATGAGCACCACCGCCATCACCAGGAACACCAGGATGATGGAGATCTTCGGAAAGATCAGGATGCCGAAGGCGTTGAGCTCCGACACCAGCACCGCCGCGACGAAGGCGCCGATGATGCTGCCGAGGCCGCCGATCACCACCACGACGAAGACCTCGACGATGACGCGCAGATCCATCGCGTGGTTGACCGCGTCGCGCGGAATCTGCAGCGCGCCGCCGAGTGCGGCGAGGAAGACGCCGAGCGCGAACACGCTGGTGAACAGCCATTTCTGATTGACGCCGAGCGCCGCGACCATGTCGCGGTCCTGCGTCGCCGCACGCACCAGCACGCCCCAGCGGGTGCGCTGGAACAACAGCCAGAGGACGCCGAGCACGACCGGCCCGAGCACGATCAGGAACAGATCATAGCTCGGAATATTCTGGCCGAAGAAATCGATCGCGCCCTTGAAGCCGGGCGCGCGGCGGCCGACCAGATCGTCCGGGCCCCAGATCAGAACCACGAGATCCTCGACCATCAGCGTCAGGCCGAAGGTGGCGAGCAACTGGAACAGCTCCGGCGAATGATAGATCCGGCGCAGCAGCACCATCTCGACCAGCACGCCGATGGCGGCCACGGCCAGCGCTGCGACGACGATGCCGCCCCAGAAGCCGAGCGCGCCGGAAAAGCGTTCGGTCAGCGTGAAGGCGACATAGGCGCCGAGCATGTAGAACGCGCCATGCGCGAAATTCACGATCCGCGTCACGCCGAAGATGATCGACAGACCCGAAGCGACCAGGAACAGCGACGCCGCGCTGGCAAGACCGGTCAGGAACTGGACGACGTAGAAAGCCATGGGCGGTCCGCGTTGGAGTTTCTGTTCACCTCGCCCCGCCTGCGGGCGAGGTTGAAACTCAAGCACCAGCTTGAGTTTCGGGTGAGGGGGACTCTCCGCAAGCACGATTGTGGAGACAGCCCCTCACCCCGCCCCTCAAAGAGCGAGCTTCGCTCGTCTCGACCCCGCAAGCGCGGGGCGAGGGAGAAGGTTGCAGTTCAATCCTTCGGCCGCAGCTTCTCGATCTCGGCATCGCTGGGCAGATAGTCCGAGCCCTTGCGATAGGCGGTGTCGACCATGATGCCCTTGCCGTCCTTCAGCGCGGTCTTGCCGGTGAAGGCGCCCAGCGTCGACTGGTGATCGATCTTGCGGAAGGTGATCTCGCCGAACGGCGACGGCATCGAGATGCCTTCCGCCGCCGCGATCAGCTTCTCCGGATCGCTCGAACCTGCCTTGGCAAGGATCGCCGCCGCCGCCTTGATGGTTTGGTAGCCGACGATCGAGCCGAGCCGCGGATAGTCGTTGTACTTGGCCTGATAGGCCTTCAAGAACGCGTCATGCTCCGGCGTCTTGATCGCGTACCAGGGATAGCCGGTGACGATCCAGCCCTCCGGTGTCTCATCCTTGAGCGGATCGAGATATTCCGGCTCGCCGGTCAGGAAGCTCACCACGGTGCGGCCCTTGAACAGGCCCCGGGTGTTGCCTTCGCGCACGAGCTTGACGAGGTCGGCGCCGAAGGTGACGTTGAGGATCGCTTCCGGGTTCGCCGCCGCAACCGCCTGCACCACCGGGCCGGCGTCGATCTTGCCCTGCGGCGGCCACTGCTCGTCGACCCACTGGATGTCGGGCCGCTTCGCCGACATCAGCTTCTTGAACACCGCGACCGCCGACTGGCCGTATTCATAGTTCGGCGCGATCGTCGCCCAGCGTTTTGCAGGCAGTTTTGCGGCTTCTTCCACCAACATTGCCGCCTGCATGTAGTTCGACGGACGCAGGCGGAACGTGTAGCGGTTGCCTTTCGACCACGTGATCGCGTCGGTCAAAGGCTCAGCCGCAAGGAAAAACACCTTCTTCTGGTTGGCGAAGTCGGAAACGGCAAGGCCGATGTTGGAGAGGAACGTGCCGGTGAGCATCGCGACGTTCTCGCTCGACACCAGCTCGTTGGCCGCGGTCTGCGCGTCCGCCGGCTTGCCGCCGTCGTCCTTGGAAACGACAACGAGCTTCTTGCCGCCAATACCGCCGGCGGCATTGATCTCCTCCACCGCCAGTTGCCAGCCCTTGCGATAGGGCTCGGTGAACGCCGGCAGCAAGGAATAAGAGTTGATCTCGCCGATCTTGATTTCGCTCTGCGCCATGGCCTGCGTCGTCATGGCGCTCGTTGCCATGGTCGCGACCGCGATCGCCAATCCCGCCCCTACGAAATAACCACGCATCCCGTCCTCCAGTTTTTCTTCAAAGAGATTATCTCAATCCGTCTTCGCCCTTGATCTCGCCGACCGTCAGCCCGCCGACGCGCGGCAGCGGCCGGCCACTGTCGGTCACCGCAACCGCGACCATGATCTCGTTGGCCCGCGGCGCGTCGTTGATCTGCACTTCCATGCCGTCGAAATGGCTGCGCACGAAAGCCGCGTCCTTGTGCCCGAGCGGAATATCCAGCGTGGTGCCGGGCCCCGAGCGCTTCTTCGACGACGGGATCAGCGCCGCGCCCTTCGACAGCACCTTGCGCACCGGCGCGCCCATCTTCGGATGCAGGATCGCCGCCGCATGCTCGAGCTCGCCATTCTCGCCGACGGCGGCGGCCTTGCCGTAGCTGTGCGCCTTGGCGCCGTCGATGCCGAGCGCGGCGACGGCCCGCTTCGAGAGCAGTTCGCCGAGTTCCTCGCCGATCGCGATCAGCGGCGACAGGTCCTCGACATAGCGGCCGGCAAAGGGGTTTTCGATCACGGCGATCGCGGCGGCACGCCTTGTCGGCGGTGCGATGGTCTTGCCCATCTCCAGATGGGTCTCCTCGACCACGGTGACGATCTTGCGAATGACGGCGCTCATCTTGCCTCGCTTCCGGTCATGCCTGCAGCAGGTGTTCTGTCGTTCTTCTCTGTAACGCGTGCGACGCCGGCGCCCCAATCCCAGTTGCACCGACAAGCCGCATTTCGCCCAGTAGACGCAATGCCGCGCCCTCGATCAATCCCGACATCAGGAGGTCGCGCGCCCGCGCCGCCCCCGCCTCGAGCGCCTGCTCGACCTCGTGTTCCGCCAGCCGCCCGACATCGCGGGTCACCAGCCGCGCGCCGAGGTCGCTGTCGGGCTGCAGCTCGCTCGCCGGAACGCGCAGGATCGCGGGATGATTGGGCAGATCGACCGCATTGGCGATCACCGTCGCCGCGGCATCCGCCTGCGACGCCGTCCGCGCCAGCACGGTGACGGCATCGGCAATGCCGAGCGAGAAGCTGCGGCCGCGGCGGCCGCTGGTCGCGATGCCGCGGACCGGGGTGTCGGCATCGACCGTCATGGTGCGCATCACGCCATGGCGGTCCGGCCGGTCCATCAGGCCGACGGTGAATTGTTCGCCGTCGCCAAGATGCAGGGCAATGTCGCCGCCGTTGTTGACATAGGCGCGGTCGAGCGTTGCGGCCTCAAGCATCGCGCCCAAAATTTCCTCGGCGACCGAGCCCGCGACCGCTGCCATCGGCGTGATGAAGCAATCGGCGGCAAACGGCGCGACCGCCGCATGCATGCGCTGTGCGACCACACCTTTCAGCGTGCACCCGCCCGGAGCGGCTGCGCTGCGCAGTTCGGCCAGTTCCGCGCAGAGTTCGTCGAGCAAGCCGGTGAAGCGCTCCGCCGCAGCCTGATAGGCGGTACGAATGTCAGCATCGCCGCCCTTGGCCTCGATAACCAGATCAATCGGACCGTCCTGCAAATGCAGCCGCTTGCCGTCAGGAAGAAGCGCGATTTGCGGGAGCCTGGAGCCTCTTCCGTTCCGATGGAATCGGAACGGGGCTCCAGATTCCTGTTTTGACGCGTTTTCTTTGCGCGAACCGGTATCCACTTCGCTGGAAAACGCTCTGGTCATGCGCGCCGCCCGGGGAGATACGGCATCGGCCGGACCTCGGCGCTGTCCCGCAGCGACGACAGCGGCCGGACATAGTCCATATGGCCGCCAAGCGCCGCGTAATCCGACAGCTTCATCGTGAACTCGATCGGCGCCACCAGCGCCGGGGTCGGCACATAGCCGAAGGCGCCGGCCGGCATTTGCGTGACATCGACCATGAAGGTGATGCCGCCGCCGGGCCAGACATAGACCGGCGCGCCGCCGCTGGTCACCCGCGTCAGCGCGTCCTTGACCGAGCGCGTCAGCCGCACCGGATTGTCGGTGACGCCGGCGCGCAGCGATCCGCCCGCGCCGCCCATGAACAGCACGGTGCACAGCGCCGGCTCGCAATTCTCCTGAATGCGCTCGACCGAAAATTTGAGGTCCGCCGGCATTTCGGTCTCGATCGGCTTCAGCGCCTCATCGAGCACGTAATAGGAAGCATGCTCTCCGGTGGTCGAGACCATCAGCATGGTGAGCCCGGGCCGCGCCTCCTTCGCATTGAAGGGACCGAGGATCGACAGCGGATCGGAGATGTCGGTGCCGCCCCACCCGGTGCCGGGATCGGCGACCTGGAAATAGCGGCCGGGCGTCGAGCGCCGCCCCTTCATCTTGATCCCGGTGTCGGCGATGTCGAGCAGCTTGCCGGCCTGGTGCTCGCTGAGCACGCCGGTGATGTGGTCGTCGACCACCACGACCTCGTCGACCTTGCCGTGCCATTGCTTGGCGAACATGCCGATGGTCGCCGAGCCGCAGCCGACCCGCATGCGCTCTTCTGCCACACCATTGACGATCGGCGGCCTGCCGGCCTGCACCACGACGGTGGCGCCGCCGTCGATCGTCAGCTCTACCGCCTTGCAGTTGGAGAGATCCATCAGCGTGTCGCAGGTGACGCGGCCCTCCTTCTTGGAGCCGCCGGTCAGATGATGCACCCCGCCGAGCGAGAGCATCTGCGAGCCATATTCGCTGGTCGTGACATGGCCGACCGCCTCGCCGTCCGCGCGCACGATCGCGGTTTCCGGGCCGAGATAGCGGTCGGTGTCGATCTTCACCTTGACCCCGCAATACGAGAAAATGCCTTCGGTCACCACGGTGACCATGTCGACGCCGTCGACTTCCGACGACACGATGAAGGGCGCGGGCTTGTAGTCCGGATAGGTGGTTCCGGCGCCGATCGCGGTGACGAACAGTTCGGGTTGGCGGACGATCTTGCCGTCCCAGTCGCCGCTCACCTGGAACGGAACCAGCTTGCCGCCGTGCGACACGGTGCGCTCCAGCACGACATGCGGATCGACGCGCACCAGCGTGCCGTCATGATTGGCATAGCGGTCGCAGGCGCCGGCCGCGCCCGGCTTGATGTAGCACATCACCGGACAGGCATCGCAGCGGATCTTGTCGCCGGCGGCGACGGTCATTGTGTCAGCCATCGTGACCAAGCCTGGACTTGTTGCGGCGGTCGATCATACTGCCCTCCGCCTCCCATGCATATCGTTCGTATACGAATGATCCTGCGCGCGAGCCCGGGAGCTGTCAAGCGGCCTTTGCGATCAAACCCTGCCCTTCGCTTGCGCACCCTGTTCATAAAGCGAGCACGCGCTGCAGCGCGGCATGCCGCCGCTTGCACGTTTGTATACAAACGTTATCCTCGTCGGCGATCTGACGCTGACTTTGCAGCGCAAAACATCAGGGGAGAACCGGGGCAATGCGCCTGACCGTGAACGGCAGGAATCATGATGTCGACGCCGCTCCCGACACCGCATTGCTTTACGTGCTGCGCAACGACCTCGAATTGAACGGACCGAAATATGGCTGCGGGCTCGGCGAATGCGGCGCTTGCGCGGTGCTGATCGACGGCGTCGCCGCGCGCGCCTGCGTGATTCCGATCGAAGGCTGCGCGGGGCGCAGCATCGTCACGCTCGAAGGCCTCGGCAGCCGCGAGCATCCCGATCCCGTGCAGGATGCCTTCATCCGCGAACAGGCCGCGCAGTGCGGCTATTGCCTCAACGGCATGATCATCACCACCAAGGCCTTGCTGGCGCGCAATCCAAATCCGTCCGAGCACGAGGTGCTGGAAGCGCTGCGCTACAACCTCTGCCGCTGCGGCGCGCATATCCAGATCGTCCGCGCGGCGATGCGCGCGGCCGGTCACGCGCTCGAGGCGCGCGATTGATGGTCGACGCACGGGCTCCCGAGCAACGCCGGCGCGGCTCGCTGTCGGTCGTCCGCCCTGCGGTGCTGGGCGCGGAAGGCGCGTTCGAGACCTTCATCACCATCACGGCCGACGGCACGATCAATGCCTATAATGGCCATGTCGACCTCGGCACCGGCATCCGCACCGCGCTCGGACAGATCGTTGCCGAAGAGCTCGACGTCTCCTTTGCCCGCGTCGTCGTGATCCTCGGCGACACCGCCGTGGTGCCGAACCAGGGCGCGACGATCGCGAGCGAGACCATCCAGATCACCGCCGTTCCCCTGCGCAAGGCCGCCGCGCAAGCGCGACACTTCTTGCTCGCACGCGCGGCCGAGCGGCTTGAGCTGCCGGCGAGTAACCTCACGATCGAGGACGGCCTGATCCGCGGCCACGACAACCGCAGCATCACCTATGGCGAGCTGATCGCGGACGAGACCATCCGGCTCGAGCTCGCGGAAAACGTTCCGGTCAAGGCCGTGAGCGCCTATTCGGTCGTCGGCAAGTCGGTGCCGCGCGTCGACGTGCCGGCGAAGGCCACCGGCGAGCTCGTCTATGTCCACGATGTGCGCGTGCCCGGCATGCTGCACGGCCGCGTGGTCCGCCCGCCTTACGCCGGCGTCGATACCGGTCCGTTCGTCGGCACCAGCCTGATCGCGGTCGATGAAGCTTCGGTGCGCGATATTCCGGGCCTCGTCGCGGTGGTGCGGATCGGCGATTTCGTCGGCGTCGTCGCCGAGCGCGAGGAGAATGCGATCAAGGCGGCCGCGCAGCTCAAGGTGAGCTGGAAGCCGGGGCCGGCGCTGACCGATCTTGCCGACGTGGAGCGAGCGCTGCGCGCCAATCCCTCGACGCCGCGCCAGCTGATCGACAAGGGCGACGTCGACGCCGCGCTCAAGGCGGCCGCCAAGTCGATGCAGCGGACCTACCTCTGGCCCTACCAGATGCACGGCTCGATCGGCCCGTCCTGCGCGGTTGCCGATTACAGCGAGGGCGCGATCCGGGTCTGGTCCGGCACGCAGAACCCGCACATCCTGCGCGGCGACCTCGCGCTACTGATCCAACGGCCGGAATCCGAGATCGACGTGATCCGGATGGAGGCGGCCGGCTGCTACGGCCGCAACTGCGCCGATGATGTCTCCGCCGATGCGCTATTGCTGTCGCGCGCGGTCGGCCGTCCGGTGCGCGTCCAGCTCACCCGCGAGCAGGAACATGCCTGGGAGCCGAAGGGCACCGCGCAGCTGATGGATGTCAATGGCGGGCTCAACGCCGACGGCAGCGTTGCGGGTTACGATTTTGCGACGCGCTATCCGTCGAACGGCGCGCCGACGCTGGCGCTGCTGCTCACCGGGCGGATCGCGCCTGAAGCGGCCGTGTTCGAGATGGGCGACCGCACCGCGATCCCGCCCTACGATTACGAGAACATGCGCGTGGTCGCCAACGACATGCCACCGATCGTGCGCGCGTCATGGTTTCGCGGCGTCTCGGCGCTGCCGAACACTTTTGCGCATGAATCCTACATCGACGAGCTTGCGGCGGAGGCGAAGGTCGATCCGATCGAGTACCGGCTGCGCTATCTCAGGGACAAGCGCGCGATTGATCTCGTCAAGGCGGTCGCCGAGCGCGCCGGCTGGACACCGCGCCCGGTGTGGAAAGAGCCTGAGGCGGACGGCGATATCGTGCGCGGCCGCGGCTTTGCCTATGCGCTCTATGTGCACAGCAAGTTTCCCGGTTACGGCGCGGCGTGGTCGGCGTGGATCGCCGATGTCGCCGTCAACAAGGCGACCGGCGATGTCAGCGTGACCCGCGTCGTCGCCGGCCAGGATTCCGGATTGATGATCAATCCGGAGGGCGTACGGCACCAGATCGAAGGCAACGTGATCCAGTCGACCAGCCGCGCGCTGATGGAGGAGGTGTCCTTCGAGCGCGGCGCGGTGACGGCGCGGGAATGGGGCGCCTATCCCATCATCAAGTTTCCTGAGCTGCCCAAGATCGACGTGCTGATGCTGCCGCGGCAGGATCAACCGCCGCTCGGGGTCGGCGAGTCCGCCTCGGTGCCGAGCGCCGCTGCGATTGCCAACGCGATCTATGACGCGACCGGCGTGCGCTTCCGCGAATTGCCGTTCACGCCAGAGCGCATTTTGAAGGGATTGCGCGGCGAGCAACCGGTCGCGCCCGCCGCGCTCCCGCCGCCTGCGCAGACGGCCGACCTCAACAGATGGCAGAATCCCTTTGCAAAGCGCGGCGGCGTGCTCGCCGGCATTGCCGCACTCTGCGCAGCGGCGATCGGCATCGGCGCGGCCGTGCTGCCGTGGCGCGCGATCGCGCCGATCGCGCGGCCTGACGCCTCGGTCTATTCCACCGCGACGATCGCCCGTGGCAAGGAGCTTGCAGCGCTCGGCGCCTGCGCCGTCTGCCACACCTCGGAGCACGGTGTCCTGAACGCAGGCGGTCGGCCGCTGGAGACGCCGTTCGGCACCATCTTCACCACCAACATCACACCCGATGTCGACACCGGCATCGGCGCCTGGTCCTATCCCGCGTTCGAGCGCGCGATGCGCGAGGGCATTCATCGCGACGGGCACCATCTCTATCCGGCGTTCCCGTACACGCATTTCGCCAGGACCAGTGATGCCGACCTGCAGGCGCTCTATGCCTATCTGATGGTGCAACCGCCGGTGCGCGCCGAGACGCCGGCGAATACGCTTGCCTTCCCGTTCAATTTGCGGCCGCTGCTCGCCGGATGGAATGCGCTGTTCCATCGGCCCAACACGTTCCAACCTGATCCCACTAAATCGGAAGTGTGGAATCGCGGCGCCTATCTGATCGAGGGGCTCGGCCATTGCAGCGCCTGCCACTCGCCACGCAATGCGCTCGGCGCCGAGCGCCAAAGCGCCTATCTCGCCGGCGGCTTCGCGGAAGGCTGGGAGGCGCCGGCGCTGACGTCGCTGTCGAAGGCGCCGATCCCCTGGAGCGAGGACGAGCTCTACGCCTATTTGCGCACCGGCGAGTCCCGCCTGCACGGCGTAGCCGCGGGGCCGATGGCGCCGGTCGTGCAGGAGCTCGCCGCGCTGCCCAACCAGGACATCCGCGCGATGGCGGTCTACCTCGCCTCGTTCAACGAGAGCACCGATCGGCCGGCCCACGATGCCATTGCCGCGAAGCTCGAAGCCGGCACCGTCGTCACCACCGCGGCCTCGGCGGGGGCGCGGATCTATCAAGGCGCCTGCGCGGTCTGCCATGAGGTCGGCGGCCCGCCGCTGTTCGGCAGCCGGCCGTCGCTGGCGCTGAACAGCAATCTGCACAGCGACGCGCCTGATAACCTGATCCAGGTGATCCTGCACGGCATCGCCAAGCCGGCCGTGACCGATCTGGGCTACATGCCGGCATTCAAGGACAGCATGAGCGACGGCCAGGTCGCCGAGCTCGTCACCTTCCTCCGGCGGCAATTTGCGCCTGATAAGCCGGCCTGGGCCGATGTCACCGCCACCGTCGGCCGTATACGGCAGACCATAGCGCGCTGACCTGCCATGTTCCGCCCGATACCCACTGGGCGGGCGCCGCCCGGCAGGCTAAGGTTCCCGCATGACCGTGACAGATATCGCGACCCGGACCTACAACCACGGCTGGCGGCTCGACCCGATCGTGCGCAGCCTGCTGGACACCGATTTCTACAAGCTGTTGATGCAGCAGATGATCCGGGAATGCTACCCGGACACCCGCACGACCTTTTCGGTGATCAACCGCTCGACCCATATCCGGCTCGCCGAGGTCATCGACGAGGCCGAGCTGCGTGCCCAGCTCGACCACGCCCGCACCATCCGCTTCACCAAGAAGGAGCTGATCTGGCTCGCCGGTAACACGTTCTACGGCAAGACCCAGATGTTCTCGCCCGACTTCATCAACTGGCTCTCGACCTTCCGGCTGCCCGAATACGAGCTGCACAAGGTCGACGGCCAGTACGAGCTGCATTTCCACGGGCCGTGGACCCACACCACGATGTGGGAGATCCCGGCGCTCGCGATCCTCAACGAGCTGCGCTCGCGCGCGGCGACCAAGACCTACGGCCGCTTCGCGCTCGACGTGCTCTATGCGCGGGCCAAGGCCAAGCTGTGGGCCAAGGTCGAGCGGCTGCGCAAGCTGGACGGCTTGCGGCTGTCCGATTTCGGCACACGCCGCCGCCATGGCTTCCTCTGGCAGCGCTGGTGCGTCGAGGCGGTGAAGGAAGGTCTCGGCCCCTCCTTCACGGGAACGTCGAACGTGCTGCTCGCGATGGACAACGACCTCGAGGCGATCGGCACCAACGCGCATGAACTGCCGATGGTCGCCGCCGCGCTCGCCAATGACGACGAGGCGCTGCGCTGGGCGCCCTATCGCATCCTCGATCAGTGGCGCCACACCTATGGCGGAAACCTGCTGATCGCGTTGCCCGACGCCTTCGGCACCAAGCCGTTCCTGCGCGACGCGCCCGATTGGGTCGCCGACTGGACCGGCTTTCGTCCCGACAGCGCGCCGCCGATCACGGCCGGCGAAGAGATCATCAAATGGTGGAAGCAGAAGGGCCGCGATCCCAAGGAGAAGCTGCTGGTGTTCTCCGACGCGATGGATGTCGGCTCGATCGAGGAGACGTTCCACCATTTCAAGGGACGCGTGCGCGTCAGCTTCGGCTGGGGCACCAACCTCACCAACGATTTCGTCGGCTGCGCGCCCGACGGCACCGCCGAGCTCGACCCGATCTCGATCGTCTGCAAGGTGACGTCGGTCGACGGACGCCCGGCCGTAAAGCTCTCCGACAATCCGGAGAAGGCGACCGGCATCCCGTCCGAGGTCGAGCGCTATTTGCGCGTGTTCGGCAATGTCGGCCGTGTTCGCACCGCAGTTCACGTCTAAACCGGCACAGATATCACTCCATCGACTGACCTGACGAGTTTCGCATGCCCGCACCCAAGCCGCCTGCCTTCGAAACCCTGAGCCTGCACGCCGGCCAGCGCCCCGATCCCGCGACCGGCGCGCGCGCGGTTCCGATCTATCAGACCACGTCCTACGTGTTCCAGGATGCCGATCATGCCGCGGCGCTGTTCAACCTGGAGCGTGCCGGCCACATCTACACTCGCATCTCGAATCCAACGACGGCCGTGCTGGAAGAGCGCATCGCCGCGCTCGAATGCGGCGTCGGCGCGATCTGCACCGCCAGCGGCATGGCCGCGATGCATCTTGCGATCGCGACGCTGCTCAATGCCGGCGACCACATCGTCGCCTCCGCCTCGCTCTATGGCGGCACCATCAACCTGCTGGCGCACACGCTGCCGCGTTTCGGCATCACGACGACGTTCGTGAAGCCGCGTGCGCTCGACGACTTCCGCGCCGCGATCAAGCCGAACACCCGCCTCGTGATCGGTGAGACCATCGGCAATCCCGGCCTCGAGGTGCTCGATATCCCCGCGGTGGCACAGATCGCGCACGATGCGAAGATTCCGCTCTTGATAGACAACACCTTCGCGACGCCCTATCTCAGCCAGCCGATCGAGCTCGGCGCCGACATCGCGATGAACTCGGCGACCAAGTGGATGGGCGGCCACGGCATCGCGATCGGCGGCGTCATCGTCGACGGCGGGCGGTTCGACTGGCGCGCCTCCGGCAAATTCCCGCAGCTCACCGAGCCCTATGCCGGTTATCACGGCATCGTCTTCGACGAGCAGTTCGGCAAGGCCGCCTTCATCATGCGCGCCCGCACCGAGGGCCTGCGCGATTTCGGCGCCTGCCTGTCGCCGACCAATGCGTTCCAGCTGCTGCAGGGCATCGAGACGCTCGGCGTCCGCATGGACCGTCACGTCAGCAACACCCATGCGGTGCTGGACGCCCTCGCCGCGAACAAGGCGGTCGACTGGGTGCTGCATCCGTCGCTTGAGACGCATCCGGACTACGCGCTGGCCAAGAAACTGCTGCCGCGCGGCGCCGGCTCGATCGTCAGCTTCGGCATCAAGGGCGGCCGCGCCGCCGGCAAGAAGTTCATCGAGTCCCTGAAGCTGATCAGCCATCTCGCCAATGTCGGCGACGCCAAGACGCTGGTGATCCATCCCGCCAGCACCACGCATCAGCAGATGGACGCCGAGCAGCTCAAGGCCGCCGGCATCGGCGAGGAGCTGGTGCGGCTGTCGGTCGGCATCGAAACCGCGCAGGACATCATCGACGATCTCGGCCAGGCGCTACGCGCCTCGCAAAGGACTTAGGGCCATGCAGCTTTCCGTGAACGGATCAGACACCTTCATCGCGACCGGCGGCAAGCCGTTCGATCCGTCGCTGCTGGCGGTGGTGATGATCCACGGCGCCGGCTTCGATTCCTCGACCTGGGCGCTGCACAGCCGCTGGTTCGCCCATCACGGCTTTTCCGTGCTGGCGCCGGACCTGCCGGGCCATGGCCGCTCCGCCGGCAAGCCGCTGCCGACCATCGCGGAGATGGCTGACTGGATCGCCGCGTTGATCACGGCCGCCGGCGCATCGAAGGCGCGGCTGATCGGCCATTCGATGGGATCGCTGATCGCGATCGAGACCTCGGCGCGGCATCCCGACAAGGTCTCCGGCCTCGCGCTGATCGGTACCGCCGCGACCATGACGGTCGGCCCCGATCTGTTGAAGGCCGCCGAGGCCAATGACGTCGCCGCGATCGACATGGTCTCGATCTGGGGCCTCGGCTTCAAGGCCGAGCTCGGCGGCAGCCTCGCGCCGGGCCTGTGGATGCATCAGGGCGCGCAGCGGGTACTGCAGGAGGCGAAGCCGGGCGTGCTGTACAACGACCTTAACGCCTGCAACGCCTACCAGAACGCACTCACGGCTGCTGCCGCGGTCAAGGTGCCCGCGACCTTCGTCCTCGGCGAACGCGACATGATGACGCCGGCCAAGGCCGGCAAGACACTCGCTGCCGCGACGCCGAACGCCCGCACCGTCGTGCTGCCGGGTGCCGGCCACATGATGATGGTCGAGCAGCCCGACGAACTGCTGGCGGCGTTGCGGTAATACCCTCGCGCTCAACGCTCACCCCTCATCCTGAGGAGCGCGGAACGCGCGTCTCGAAGGATGAGGCCACAGTCGGGGCCTCATCCTTCGAGACGCCGCGGAGCCTGTCATCGGGCCGCGCTTTGCGCGGACCCGTTGGCGGCTCCTCACCATGAGGGTCTGATATCAAGGCGCACCCCACAGCCGGCTCCGATGCTTTCGCATTCGAAGTGCCCTTTGCTGCCATCACCCCAAAATATCGAAAACAACCCCATGCAAAGGAGCAGGGCGGCCGCCGGCACCCGGACAAGCAACTTGACATGTCGGACAAATCAGCGATATCTTCTATTATTCCGAATTTCTTCGAGCGTCCCGCTGCCTACGCAACAGTGTACGCGTCCGTCGCGATCGCGGCCGAAAATTCTCACCCACCATGCCACTGCAAGGCGACTTGGCGGATAAGCACGCGAACCGTATCAATGACCAATGGCGGGCCGCGTTCCGGCGAATCGACGCGGGTCCGGAGGACGTGGAGATGATCGACAATCACGAGCCAGGGCGTGTACTCATAAATCGAAGCGGCTCGGATCACACGCGTTGGGTGTCTGCTATGGCCCTGACAGGAGCGCGAAAGCGGACATTGTCGAAAGTCCGAGAGGAGCCATGAGCAGAACTGCAAGTAGCTGCCGTTACGCTCACCACGTGTAGCGCACGACGCCCTTACCGGCGTAGGAGCGCGTGACGTTGGAGAACTCACCCTCGAAGGTCGCCGCCGCCGACCAGCCGTTCAGCCATTTCTTCTCGACCGCGGCGGTCACCAGTGCGGAGTCGGACGCCATCGCTGCGCCGTTCACGACAAAGCTGGCGCCCGGCAGCGTCTGGAATGTCGCGGCGATGCTCCGATCCGGATTGAAGTCGTGGGCCCAGGCGGCGCGGCCGCGCAAGGTGAGGATGCCGTCCGGCATGGCGAAGGATTTGTCGGTGCGCAGGCCGAGCTCGCTGCGCGTATCGGTGACGCTCTTCGAATTATAGGCCAGCGCAAAGGTGTTGCTGCCGACGATCGCCTGCTCGGAGTAGGTCGGCAGGTCGAAGGTGGTGAACTGCCCGGCCGCATATGGCGTGATGCCAAAACCCTGCGCGACGAAGCGATAGCCGCTCTCGACACGCCCCGACCAGGCATTGGCATTGAACTGCGCGCGCAACTGATCGACGCCGGCCACCGTGACGAAACGATCGGTGGTGATGTCCTGCCAGCCATAGGCAAGCGCGCCGGTGATATAGGCCGGCCCGACATTGTGCCGGATGAAGCCGCCGGCCTGGAACAGGTCGGAGCGGCCGCTGCCGAGATTGTTGACGCTGAAATTGGTGCCGCCGCCGGCCAGCGCGAACCCCGCGATGGTGTTCGGCGAGAAGCGGTAGTCGGCGCCGACGGCCACGCCATAGACGCTGCTCCGGGTATCGTTGGAGCCGACGACCGTATTGCCGTCGGTCCGCTGCGATCCGCCAAAACCGGCCGCCCACACGCTCCAGCGCTGCTCGAAGGAAGGCTGCAGCGGTGGCGCCTTGGTGTAGAGCGCAGCGTAAGCGTCGCGCTCGCTCCTGGCGCGGCCACTGCCCTTGGCGGCATAGGCCATGCTCTCGTCGGCATAGGCATTCGGACTTCCGCCCCCACTGATGGGATCGCCGCGCCCGGTGATGAAAGGATCGCTGATCACGCCCATGAACTGGTTCATGGCGTTGAACGTCGTCTGCTGCGCGCCGGTGCCGATCTCGCCGGACAGCTGCGTCAGGCCTGCCGGCGTTAATGCGCCAAACACCAGCGGAATGCCGCCGGTGGTATTGAAGAAATTGATCAGCGCGTTGCCGACGTTCCGCTGGTTGACGTTCAAGCCGCTGCCGAAGTCCGGCGGCGTTGGACCGTTCGGCGGCGTAAAATTGAGCGCAAGATCGAGATAGGCGTTGTTGCCGTCGTAGCTCAGGCTCGGGGTAAAGCCCGACGGAAGGTTGGTGTTCACCAGCGAACTGAATGTGCCGATCACGCCGCCGGTGGCATTGACGATCGTGTATTGTTTGGCGACGTAGGTGCCAGCCGCAAACGTCGCGCGCACGGTGGCGCCACCGAGCGTCGCCGTGCCTGCCACATTGGTGCGGTCGGCGCTCGCCGGCGAGACCTCGACCAGGTAGCTCGCAGCCGACGTGAACACCAGATTGCCCTGCACGGTCAGCGTGCCGATCGAGTTGCCGGGCGCCAGCGTGCCGCCATTGATCGTGGTATTGCCCACCGTGCCGCTGCCGCCGAGCGTAGCACCGGCGTTCACCGTCAGGGCCGAACTGGCGATCGAGCCGTCCACGATCAAGGTGCCGCCGTCGACGGCGGTCGCACCGGTATAGGTGTTGACGCCCGCGAGCGTCAGTGTGCCCGTCCCGGTCTTGGTGAGCGAGCCGCCGCTGCCGCCGCCGAAACCTCCATCCTGTAGAACGCCGGAGAATGTGGTCGCCAGGTTGTTGCCGCCCGCCTGCAGGTTCTTCGAGCCGAGGCTGATGGTGCCCGCACCCTCGATCGAGCCCGCCGTGATGCCGGCACTGGTGAGCAACGACAGATCGATGCTCCCGCCCGCGCCGTTGATGAGCCGCGCCGTGCCGCCCGTGCTCGTATTGACGAACCGAAGGCTGCCATTGTTGGTGATGGTGGCGTTGCCGGCCGTGCTGGTGTCGAAAAAGCGGAGGAAGGAGTTGCTGGTGATGGTGGCGTTGTCCGCCGTGCTTGTGTCGGAGAAGAGCACGACGAAGCTGCTGGTGATGGCGGCGCTGCCCGCCGTGCTGCTGTTGGAGAATGTCAGGCTGCCGTAGCTGGTGACGGTGGCCTTGCCGGCGCTGCTGGTGTTGAGGAAATTGACCATGGCGCCGGCGTTGTTGGTGATGGCGGCGTTGCCGGCAGTGCTGGTGCCGTTAAAATTGAGGCGGCCGTTGTTGGTGATGCTGCCGCTACCTGCCGTGCTGGTGTTGAAGAACTGGGTGAGGTTATTGTTGGTGACGGTGGCGTTGTCGGCCGTGCTGGTGTCGCGGAATCCCAGGGTACCGCTGTTGGTGATGGTGGCGCCGCCGGCCGTACTGCTGTTCCTGAAATTCAGGAGGGAGCCGTTGGTGATGGTGGCGCTGCCCGCCGTGCTGCCGTTGCGGAATTCCACAATTCCCAGGGTGTTGGCGATCGTGGCGCTGCCCGCCGTGCTGGTGTCGGCGAAAAACAGGACGCCGCTGTTGGTGATGGTGTTGGCGATGGAGGCGCTGCCCGCCGTGCTGGTGTTGAAGAAACCAACGGTGCCCTGGTTGGTGATGGTGGCATTTCCGGCGCTGCCGGTGCTGGCGAAATTGACCGTTGCGCCGGTGTCGTTGATGATGGTGGCGCTGCCGGCCGAGCTGGCGCCGGCGAAACCGACGCTGCCGGTAACTGTGTTGGTGATGGCGGCGCTGCCGGCAGTGCTGGCGCCGTTGAAATTGAGGCTGCCGTTGTTGGTGATGCCGGCGCTGCCTGCCGTGCTGGTGTCGAAAAACTGCGTAAGGGCGTTGTTGGTGAGAGTGGCGTTGCCAACGGTGCTGGTGCCGTGGAAGTTGAGTACGCCCGCGCCGTTGTTGGTGATGACCGCGGTGCCGGCCGTGCTGCTGTCGTTGAACTCGATACCGAAGTTGTTGGTGATGGTGGCACTGCCGGCCGAGCTGTTGTTGAAGAAGGACAGGTTGGCGAGGGAGTTATTGATGGTGGCGGTGCCGGCCGTGCTGGTGCCGAAGAACTGGATGATGCTGTTGTTGGTGATGCCGGCGTTACCAGCAGTGCTGGTGCCGTTGAAGTTGAGGGTGCCACCGCCGTTGTTGATGATGGTGGCGTTGCCGGCGCTGCTCGAGCCGTTGAAGTTGAGAATGGTGTTGTTGGTGATGCTGGCGCTGCCGGCCGTGCTCGTGTTTGCAAACGAAAGGCCGCCGGCGTTGTTGGTGATCGTGGCGTTGCCGGCGGTGCTCGTATCGGCGAATCGAAAATTGTAGTTGTTGATGATGGTGGCGTTGCCAGCGCTGCTCGAGTTGAAGAAGTCGAGGTTGCTGTTGTTGGTGATGGTGGCGTTGCCGCCCGTGCTCGTGTTGAAGAATTGAAGTTGGGCGCCGCTGTTGATGTTGATGGCGGCGTTGCCGGCGGTGCTCGTATCGAGGAACCGAACGGTGCCGTTGTCGGTGATAGTGGCGTTGCCGGCGGTGCTCGTGCCGGAGAAAAGAAAGATGGCGTTGTTGGTGAAGCTCGGTGCAGATGCGGAATTGTTGACGATGCCGGTGCCGGTGACGGTCAACGTAGTACCATTCCCCTGAAGGATGAAACTGTAGGCCGGCACGCCTGCGCCGAACTGGATCGTGTTGATCGATGTACTGGCGCTGATGGTCACCGAGGTGGGGGCGCCATTGTTGGCGAAGGTCGCGCTGCCGTCAGGAACGGTCGGCGTGGAGCTCCAGTTGACGCCCGTGGTCCACTCACCCCCGGGGCCGTTCCAGGTGCCGTCGACGGCTTGCGCGGCGTCCGGGGCAAACATCGCGATGACGCCGAGGCACGTCGATGCGAGCAGCGCAGCGCGCAATGCACGCCTGCACGCCCGGCGCTCCGATCGCAGCATCCTGCCGTGGTCGGCCACCGGCAGATCCTGAGCTGACGCCCGCCCCCTGAAAACGACAACCCTTGAGGAGACCACGATGGAAATGAACGCGGACAATTGACGCTCAAGCATTCTCGCTTCCCCGAGCAAACTTTTGAAAAACCAGCCAACGCGGGAAATATAGGCAAGGCGACAGACTCGGGATGTAGCCGGGTTGCAACAGCAACCGATGACACCATTTGCTGAGCGACGCTTGCTCCCAGCGCGGACCGCGAAACGACCTGAACAAATCTCCAATTCCCCCAGCCAATCCGCGACTTGCAATCTTTGGCGCGACCGCACTGAGGTCTGCGGCCGGAGAGGTTGAGCCGCGGGAATGAGACACTGGATCAACAGAATGAGACGCCTTGCAAACCGAGAGCTCGCGCGGCACGCTGAGCACAGAAATCAAATGGAGAGTTCCTTGAAGCGGTCGGCGACTCGGATGCGTGGCAGGATGCCGTCTCAATTCCGCTTGGACCTGTCAGTCGCGCCGGGCAACGCGCGCGAATTCGATCTCTGGCGCGGCGGCATGTCTCCTCTATTCGCGCTGGACGCCGCGGATGCTGAGGCGCGCTCCTCCTTCGCGGTCCAAATGACCAGCTATCAGTTTGCGGACGTCGCCATCGTCTCCGGCCGTTCGTCGGCCGCCACGTTTGAACGGACGGCGCCGTTGATCGCGCGTAGCGGCGTCGACAACATCTCGCTCGTTGTCTACGCGGAAGGCGGATGTGCGTTCGACGCCGAGGGACGCGCCGCCGAGGTTCGCGCCGGAGACGTTTGTTTTCTCGACCTGTCGCGCCCCAGTTCCCTGCGCTCTCCCAACTACGAGAGCCTCACACTCATACTGCCGCGCGATGCGCTTCAACCGTACCTCGCCGACCTCGACGGCCTTCACGGACGGGTGCTGCAAAAGAAGAATCCGCTGAACGCGATGCTGGTCGGTCATCTTCAGACGTTGTTCGCGGAAGCCTCGGCGCTGAGTCTGGCGGATGGCCGCGCGGCGGTGAACGGAACCGCGGCGCTCATTGCCGCGTTCGCGGGACCGTCGGCCAACGGTCGGGACGTGATCGCGCGGTCCGAATCCGCCGCATCGATGGTTAGCTTCCGGCGATTTATCGAGGCGAACCTGCATGACCCGGAACTGGGACCGGAGTTCATATGCCGCAAGCTTGGCGTATCGCGCGCGAAACTTTATCGAACGTTCGAACCGATGGGCGGCGTTAGCTCTTATATCCAACAGCGTCGATTGGGGCGCGCGCATCAATTGATCACAGATCCGGCGCACGCCCACCAGCGCATCGGCGTCATCGCTGCTCGGTGCGGTTTCGGCAGCATCTCGGTGTTCAGCCGCGCTTTTCGCCAGGCCTTTGGCCTGCCTCCCACGGAAATGCGCGAAGCACTTGAACGCGCCGAATTTGCCGATGTCGTGTTTTCCGGCGAGGCCGGTTTCGGGACCATGAGCCGCTGGCTTCTCGGCCTCGACACAGGTGGGCGCTGAACCGCCCTCGCTTTCCGCTTCCAGCGGCGCGGTTGCCAGCCCGAAAAGTTCGGCGTCCGCTCCAGGGTCACAAGCGGTAAAGCTCAGGACGACCACAAGATTTCCGCTTCGCCCCCCAAGACCCGACATTTTGCGCGTTTATGGGCACACGCCCGGCCTGGTCGGTCCACACGGATCGTGCAGCCAAAAGCGCTTACGCGCACGGCCACGCAGGCGATCGGAAAGAATTTCCAAACGGCTGCTTGCGGCACGCGTCGGACGGCGAAGGCGCTGTTTGGCGGACGATGCCGCGACGCCGAACGCCCGCACCGTGGTGCTCGCTGGTGTCGGTTACATGATGATGGTCGAGCAGCCCGACGAACTGCTGGCGGCGCTGCGGTAATATCCTCGCGCTCAACGCTCACCCCTCATCTTGAGGAGCGCGTAGCGCGTCTCGAAGGATGAGGCCACAGTCGGGGCCTCGTGGTTCGAGACGCCGCGGAGCCTGTCATCGGACCGCGCTTTGCGCGGACCCGTTGGCGGCTCCTCACCATGAGGGTCTGATATCATTCGAAGTGCCCTCGGCCGCCACGGCTGCTGGGGACGTCGGAGACCTTCCTTGGAAGGTGAGCGCCCCCAAAATGTCGAAAACAACCCCATGCAAAGGAGCAGGGCGGCCGCCGACACTCGGACAAACCACTTGACGCGTCGGGCAAATCAGCGATATCTTCTATTATTCCGAAATCCCACGAACGCCCCGGCGCCACCGCAGCAGCGCACGCCTCCGTCGCGATTGCGGCCGAAAATTCTCACCCACCATGCCACTGCAAGGCCGATCGGATATCTGCCTCGAACGCGGTATCGGCGCGTACCCATTCCGCCTGTCCCGCCTTCAGGCCGCAAGCAGCAAACGCTTCGGCCTAGCGCTTCGTCTTGTGAAGCACCATCCTGCCCTTTGAAGCAATGCCACCCCACCTGGCAGACCAGCCGACTTCCGAGGTGGAGGGGCGTTCGGTGCGCGTCTGATCCCAGGCGCCCTGCAACGCAAACAGGGCGCCCTGGGGATCGGCACATCGAACGATCCAGCAACCATCGGGCAACTCGATCGGACCCTGGAGGACCCGGCCTCCGCCGGCATGAACGCGCTTGGCGGCCGCGCCGATGTCGTCGACATTGAAGTAGTAGAGCCAACAGGGCTGCGACACGCTCGGAAGCTTGGTGAGCATGCCGCCGATCGTCTGTCCGGCCACTGAAAACAATTCATACATATCTGCCGGATCGGCTCCAGCATGGGCCTTCTGCCAGCCAAGAAGCTCGTCGTAAAAAGCAAAGATCCTGTTCCGGTCTTCGGCCAGCAACTCGTGCCAGCCCACGCGCCCGGGCTCGTCCAATCCGCCGGGTTGCGGTTGGCCATATGTCAGTCCCGTGACCAGCGCAAACGTCGCTCCTTGCGGATCGGCGACCACTGAAATTCGGCCGATATTGCTGTCGGTCGGCGATACCAGGATGGCGCCGCCAAGACGGCGGATCTGCGCGGCCTTCGCATCCATGTCATCGACGGCGACATAGCCGACCCATCTCGGCGTTGCACCCAATCGCAGCCCCTCTTCGGGGAGCTCCATGAGACCAACCACCGGCGTGTCGCCTGCAGCAAGCACCGTATAGGCCAGCTCCGGCATCGACGCATCTTTCGTCGCCCAGCCGACGACCTTGCCATAGAAGGCAGCTGCCGCCCGCATGTCCGTCGTCAGGAGTTCATACCAGGCGAAGCGTCCGGGCTGATCGACCAAGCTAATTTCCCTGTTCAAGCGGGCCGGCAATTGCGCACTGCATCAAACCGCCCCCGCGCAATCCGCTCACGGGCGCAGATATTCGGCGCCTTCGATGAAATTGCAGCGATATTGTTCATGAAGGTGAATGCAACCCAGCCCCATTACATGCAACCCAGCCCCATGACATTTCGTGTACCCCCAAATCTTGCCTGCCTTGTTCGCTCGGGGTAGGATCACGGCTTACGGAGATCCTTCTTCCAACATTGGAGGATGCGGCCATGCAGCGGGCGAAGCAAGCTTCGAAAAAGAAGCGAATGACCAAAGCCGCCATGCCGGCGCTGGGAGTAGCCGGTCTAACCTTTTCGCTGGCGGGAAGTGCATCGGCTTCGGCCGTACCGACCGTGGACGTTCAACACAGGCCGAGCTTCGCGCCCGGCCAAGTGACCGCGCTCAGCGAGGAAGAACTCGCCGACGTCAACCTCGCCACCTTCCATCTCAATCTCATCGACCATGGAAGCGTCGCGGGCGGCGTGCTGCTCGCGCGGGGATGCGGTGGTTGTCATGGCTGCGGAGGCGCCAGAGGTTGCGGAGGCGCCAGAGGTTGCGGAGGCTGCAGAGGCTGCGGCGGCTGCAGAGCGTGCAGAGGCTGCCGCTGCGGCGTCGGTTGCGGTGGATGTGGCGGCTGCGGCGTTGGTTGGATCGGGGTAGGCGTGCCATTGGTGTCATGCGCAGGGTGCTGTGCATCGTGGGGCCGCTGCCGCTGGTGCTAGGACGCAGCGCTCCCTGACTAGGTATGGACACGTCGCGATTTCATCGGCCGGGCCCGCGAACGACCCGGCCATTTTCTTGCCTTCGTTGCAACGTTCGGCGCGCCTGGCTGGTCAGCTTGCCGATGGCGGGCGAGTGTGATCCAACTTATTTCGAAGAATGGTCGAGCTCGGCGCACAAGTTGGGCGGGGCGGCGGTTTGTCGTGCGCCGGCAACCGGCAGTGACGGGAACAGGATCGGCGTGCTGACCCGATGACAGTCAATCGCAAGAGCCGCGCCGCGAGGCAGACCCGCAAGGGCGTTTTGCGCTTCGCGCCGAACTTCACCGCCTATGTCATTCCTCCCAATGTGGTCTGTCTCTATTCCGAGAATCGCAAGTTCTTCCTGCACGGCGAACTGTATTGTGCGGTAGCCACGGCGATCGGAAAAAATGGAAAGGCTGCGCCAGAGATCGTTCGCCAGCTTTCAAAGAGTTTTCCCGCCGACAAGATCGAGGAAGCGATCAGGCGGCTGTTGGAGCGCCGATACGTCGTTGGTGGAGCATCGCATACATTCGCAGGCGCCGTTGATGGGTATTGGGCGAGCCTCGGCCTGCCTCCCGAGGTTGCGGAACAGAATCTCCGCGATTGTCCCGTGCGAGTGGAATCGATCGATGTCAAAGGCGCCAGGGAACTGAGCACGGCCTTGAGCAAGCTTGGCGTTCAGATCGCCAAGCGGTCGCCGAGGCTCATCATCACGCTGGTGAACGACTATCTCGATCGAGGGCTCGCCGAGCTGAACGGGGTGCGCGTCGCCGATGGGACGCCGTGGCTCCTGGTGCAGCCGTCCGGTGTGATTCCGCTGGTGGGACCTGTGTTCAAGCCGGGCGAGAGCGCCTGCTGGACCTGCCTGTTCGATCGCATGATACGCAATCGGGAGATCAAGGGATTTCTCGACCGCGGACCGGCGCAAGCGGTCGCCGTATCGCCCCTGGTCCACGACACCGTTGGACAGACCGCAGTTCACTTCGCTGCCGTGGAGATCACGAAGGCGATTGCCTCGGGTTTTCGCACCGACCTGCGCGATCACATTGCAAGCTTCGACCTGACTGGTGCCGTCATCGCCAAGCACTATGTCGCGAAACGCCCGCAATGTCCCACTTGCGGCAGCAAGAAGCTGCAGAGCGCGCGCCGGGCGGCAACCCCGATCGAGATTGCCGAGGGCAGAAAGCTCATAGCCACCAGCGGCGGATACCGCACCGTGACGTCGCGAACCACCGTCGCGCGGTTCCGCAAACACGTCAGTCCGCTGACCGGCGTCGTTTCGCGGCTCGAGCGGATCGAGGCCGATCTGCCGATGAATACGAATTTTTTCGCCTACCACAACTTCTCCGCGCCGGCCTGGAACGTTGACCAGCTCAGATCCGGACTGAGCGGCGGCAGCTTCGGCAAGGGCTCCACGGCCGAGCAGGGCGAGGCCAGCGCGCTGATGGAGGCGATCGAGCGCTATTCGGGCATTTTCCAGGGTGACGAGATCAGGACGAACCGCCGCTTTGCCGATTTCGCTCCCGGTGACGCTCTTCTTCCCAACGACGTCCAGCTTTTCAGCGACACGCAGTTTCAGAACAGACATGCCCCGCAGCCGGACGATTCACACCCGGTTCCCGAGCCGTTCGATCCCTCGACAAAAAACGAGTGGTCGCCGGTCTGGTCGTTACGCGACAAGCGCTTCAAATTTCTTCCGACCGGCCTGCTGTATTTTTTCTATGGCGGCTTCCACACGGATTCCAACGGATGTGCGGCCGGCAACACCCGTGAGGAAGCCATCGTTCAAGGCTTCCTCGAACTGGTCGAACGCGATGCCTACGCCATCTGGTGGTACAATCGGCTGCAGCGGGCCGAAGTCGACCTCACGCAATTCGACGATTCCTATGTGCGGGATCTGCAAGCCCAGCTTGCCGATGCGGGGCGCAGGCTTTGGGTGCTCGACATCACCAGCGATCTCGGCATTCCCTCCTACGTGGCGATCACGCACTGGATGCAGAACGGACACGAAAATATCGAGTTCGGCTCCGGCTCGCATTTCGATCGCCGCATAGCCCTGCTGCGTTCCCTGACGGAGCTGACCCAATTCATGTCGATTGGCATGATGGGCGGCGGAAGCGGCGAGAAGCCGACGCTTGACGGCGTTACGCCGCTGCGACTTGACGATTATCCCTTCCTGATCCCCAGCGACAATCCGATCGTCCCGCCGGCACCGGGCCTCAAGGTTCACGACAATACGAGCGACCAGGTCAATGCCTGCATCGAGATTGCCACCGGTGCCGGACATGATTTCCTCGTGCTCGACCAGACGCGGCCCGACGTCGAAGTCCCCGTCGTCAGGGTGCTCGTTCCGGGCTTGCGGCATTTCTATCGCCGCTTCGCGGCCGGCCGGCTTTACGATGTTCCGGTGAAGCTTGGATTATTGGACCGCCCACGACTGGAAAGCGAACTCACTCCGTTTCTTCCACACACCTGAAGGTTGGCCTCCGTGCGCGTGCTCCGGAAAAAGCCGACCAGGAAGATCGCACCAGTCATCGCCGCCCGATTGAACGGTCGCTTTTCCCTTCATATGCAGGCGGACGGAAGCATCGCCGCTGCCCTCGGCCACTATACGGTCAATCTGGGACAATTCAGCACGGCGGCGATCGACCGTGCGGGACATCTCGCCTCCGGCCTGCCGCTCGCCTCCTTTGCCGGCAAAAGCGCCCTCGCGAGGCAGGTTCATGCCCTGGTGCAGCGACTGGCGCGGCACGGGCTTCTCGAATACCGCCTATCCTCTCCGCGCGAAGAGCAGGACCTCGTGGTCATCGAGCCGCAGGTCGCCGAATACTGGCCGCAACCTGCAAAGCTGGGGAACGGTGATACCATCGTGTTGTCGCGCTTCGCCTATCTGCGCCGGCGCGGCAACGAGATGGTGCTGGAATCGCCGCGCGCCGGGGCGCTGTTCCGGATTTGCGATCCCGCCATCGCTGCCACCCTCGCGGCCCTGTCGCAGCCCCAGAAGATCAGCAAGCTTCGCCGCCACGCGACCTCCTTGAACCTCGATCTGCTCGGATTGCTGCTCGACAGCCAGATGCTGATCAAGCTCAATGCGAAAGACGGCGACGGCCTTCGGGTGAATGAAGGCGACGGCAATCTCGTTCTCTGGGATTTCCACGATCTCGTGTTTCACACGCGGAGCACGGAGGGCCGGCATGCCGATCCAGTTGGCGGCGCGTTCACCCATGCGGGCGTCGTTCCACACCGCTGCCTGCGATACGTCCGCGTTGGCCAGGCAAGAAGTTCGCCCTCCACAAGCTCTCCACGCCGGAGCCGATCTCGCCCTTCGCGAAGCTGTTGCGTGAACGCCATTCGATACGGGATTTCGACGACCAGCACCCGGTCACGCTCGCCGAACTCGCACAGTTTCTCGACACCACCGCCCGCGTGCTATCGGAATGGAAGAACGGCGCGAATTTTGACGGCGGTCCTGAAGTCACCTACAGCGCGAGGCCTTATCCATCGGCGGGCAGCGCTTACGAGCTGGAATTGTACCTGGCGGTCTCGAATTGCGAGGGGCTTGCGCGCGGATTTTACCACTACGATGCGGGTGGTCACGCACTGGTCGCGATCGGTGCTTCCGCCCAGCAGCTCCAGGCGCTCTCGACGGCGGCCGAGTTTGCCATGGACGCGCCCGGCCCGCCGCAGGTCCTGATCACGATCGCTGCGCGTTTTGGGCGGGTATCCTGGAAATACAGCTCAATCGCATATTCGCTGATCCTGAAGGATGTCGGCACCATGATCCAGACATTCTATCTGGCGGCGACCGATATGGGCCTTGGCGGCTGCGCCATCGGCACGACCAACATCGATCTGTTTGCGAAAATCACCGAGCTCGAATTTCATGTCGAGAGCCCGGTCGGTCAATTTGCACTCGGACGCGGAAAGGCACCGCTGGCCGCAAGCTAGACTAGAAGGCCAGCCGCGTTTTTTGGGCGTAACCTCAAGGCGCAGCTTGGCGGACGATGCCGCGACTCCGAATGCTCGCATTGTGGTGCTGCCGGGCGCCCGGCCACATGATGATGGTCGAGCAGCCCGACGAGTTGCCCGCGGCGTTGCGGTAGCAGCGTAGAGGGTGCCTCTTCCCTTCTCCCCTTGTGGGAGAAGGTGGCATAGGCGGCCAACGGCCGCCGTTTCTAAACAACGCCGACGCGCAGCGTCGGCTAGGGCGCCGGATGAGGGGTTCTCGCCACAGATGAGATCGCGGAGGCAGACCCCTCACCCCGCGTCGCTGCGCGAAGCGACCCTCTCCCACATCCGCCTTCGCCAAGGCTACGGCGGACATGAGCGAAGAGGGTGTATCTCGTGCGTGGATGGCATCACTGCTTCGCCGGCTTGCGCTCGATCGGGTGGATGTCGATCGCGCGCAGGCGGCCGAGACGGAGCACGTCCATCGACAGCGTGCGGTCGATCCGGCTGTGATCGAGCGCGCGGATCAGGTCGTCGACGCCGTTGATCTCGATGCCGTCGAGCCGGATCACGACGTCGCCGGGCAGCAGTGCCGCGCGCGCGGCCGGGCTGTCCGGCTCGATCTGCATCAGCAATGCACCCATCTTGTTCTCGACGCCGGCCAGCACCGCGTGCCGCCGCGGCACCGGTGCGGTCTGGCCGGCGACGCCGATATAGGCGCGGCGGACATAGCCGTGGCGGATGATCTCCGACAGCACGAACTGCGCGGTGTTGCTGGCGACCGCAAAGCAGATGCCCTGCGCGCCGTTGATGATCGCGGTGTTGATGCCGATCACCTCGCCCTTCGACGACACCAGCGGCCCGCCGGAATTGCCGGGGTTGAGCGCGGCATCGGTCTGGATCACGTCCTCGATGGTGCGCCCGCTCACCGAGCGGATCGAGCGGCCGAGCGCCGACACCACACCAGCGGTGACCGTCGATTCGAAGCCGAGCGGATTGCCGATCGCGACCACCAGCTGGCCGCGCCGCAGCGTCTTGGAGTTGCCGAGCGAGGCATAGGGCAGATCGCGCGCGCCATCGGCCCGCAGCAGGGCGAGGTCGGTGTCGGGGTCGACGCCGAGCACATGGGCGTCGGTGACGAAGCCCTCGGTGTCGCGCAGGCGGATCTCCTTCGACGATCCGACCACATGGCTGTTGGTCAGCACGAACCCGTCGGGCGAGATCACGATACCCGAGCCGAGCCCGCCGCGCTCGCGCGCATTACGCACCTTCGGCCCGGTTTCGACCCGGACCACGGCGGGGCCGACGCGATCGGTGACGTCGATCACGGCATTGGAATAGGCATCCAGCAAAGCCCGGTCATCGACCTGGGTTGCGACTTGGGCAGCGTCAGCCGTTCGCGGCGACGGCGTGTCACCGGCGGTATCTGAGGTAATATCCAGCATGGCGAGAGTCCTTTGGTCCCCTCAGATGGTGACCGGCTCCCCGCGCCGCAAGTGGTTACGCCCGGCACCTGCCCGATCGGCCAGGATTGTGTCTCTGACGTGTGATTCACTCAGTGTCATTCCGGGGCTCGCGAAGCGAGAACCCGGAATCTCGATGCACGACCTCTCGATTCCGGGTTCGCGACTTCGTCGCGCCCCGGAATGACGGAATGGACTGCACAACACTACGGCGCCCGCCGCAACGTGCCGCCGCGCGCCCTGACCGGATCGAGCAGCGACCAGTCGCCCTCCGGCAGCACATGGCCCTTGGGGAACGGCGCGCGCAGCTCGAGGCCGAGCGAGCGCAGTACGCGGTCGTCGCGGTAGTAGCATTGCAGCACCACGCGGACGAGCGTCGCCGCGGCAGCGCCGCCGCCGGTACGAAACTCCTGCGCCACCGCATCGCGCCTGGCATCGTCGAGCTCGGCGAGCGGCTTGCCCGCGAGCTCAGCCAGATGATCCAGCGCCTGCGCGACCAGCGCGGTGTCGCGGCCGAGCGTCGCCAGCATGTCGGCCTGGATCGCGGCATCGTCCGCACCCGGCACCTTGTACTCGTCACTTTCGGGAACGATCATCGCGGCGACGGTGCGCAGATCGGCGCGCTGGGCTGCGGTCAGTTGTTTTGCATCGGGCATGTCGGTCTCTGGCGGTCTCAGTCGAACAGATTGGCGAGGCGCTGCTTCATCTGGTCGGCGATGTAGAGCGCGAGGGCCTGGATGGTGGAGGTCGGGTTCACGCCACCCGAGGTGACGAAGATGCTGCCGTCGACGATGAAGAGGTTCTTCACATCATGCGAGCGACCCCATTCGTTGACCACCGAGCGCGCCGGATCGGTGCCCATCCGCGCGGTGCCGAGCAGATGCCAGCCGCCCCACGGGATCGGATCGTTGATGCAGATGTCGGTGGCGCCGGCGGCCTCGAGGATCTCCCGGCCGCGCGCCAGCCCGTGATCCATCATCTTCCGGCTGTTCGCGCTGATCGTGTAATCGATCTTCGGCGCGGGGATGCCGTGGCTGTCCTTCAACACGGGATCGAGCGTGACACGGTTGTGCTCCTCCGGCAGATCCTCGCAGATCGCCGACACCGCGAGACGATGGCCGTTGAGCTTGCGGAAGACACGGTGATGATCCTTGCCCCAGGGCAGGATGCCCTTCTGCTCGCTCGCGACCGCCTCGAACACCGGCCCGGCGCCGCGGCCGAACTGGATGCCGTAGCCGCGGACGAAGCCGCGCGACAGATCGGTGTCGTAGAACTCCTTGCTCCATAGGCAGGTCGGCGGCGCGCGGTTGCTGTCGGTCGGCTCCTTCACGAAGCCGTAGATCTGCGCATAGGGGTGGAACATCAGGTTCTTGCCGACCAGGCCCGACGAGTTGGCAAGGCCATTGGGGAATTTGCCTGACACCGAATTGAGCAGCAGCCGCGGCGTGCCGACACCGTTGCAGGCGATGATGACGACTTCAGCCGGCTGAAACTGCTCGACGCCGTCCTTGTCGTAATAGACGACGCCGGAGGCCATGCCGTGTTCGTTGGTCAGGATCTCGCGCACCCGGCAATGGGTCTTCAGCTCGACCCCTGCGCGGACCGCGTGCGGCCAGTAGGTGATGTCGGTCGAGGCCTTGGCACCCTGCGCGCAGGCCGGCGTGCAGTGGCCGAGATTGATGCAGCGCGCCCTGCCCTCGTAATCCATCGTCGCCACGGTCGTGTCCGACGGCCACCAGTGCCAGCCGAGCTTGTTCATGGCGTTGCCGATCAGCGGGCCGGATAGCCCGAGCGGCTGCTGCGGCATCGGCGGATGGCTCAGCGGCGACAGCGGATCACCGGACAGGCCGGAGACACCCATCATCCGATCGTTCTCCTCGAAGAACGGGGTGAGCGCGTCGTAGTCGATCGGCCAGTCGTCGGCGACACCGTCGAGCGTCTTCACCTTGAAATCGGACGGATGCAGCCGCGGCCAGTGCGCGGTGTACATCACCGTCGAGCCGCCGACGGCGTTGAAATTGACGACCTTGATCGGCGAATTGTCGTCGTTGATCGGGTAGTCCTCGGGCCGGCGGCGGACGTTCGGGCTGGACGACCACTCGCCGTAGAACTTCGCCTCCCAGTCGCGCCCGGTGCTCGGATATTCGGCAGGATTCATCCAGCCGCCCTGATCGAGGCAGAGGATATGCATCTTGGTATCGGCGAGGCTCCAGGCCACCGCGGCGCCGGACGCGCCGGCGCCGATGATCAGGACGTCAACGGGATCGTTCATTCGGATTCCTTGTTCTTATGATCCCGTCATTCCGGGGCGATGCGCAGCATCGAACCCGGAATCTCGAGATTCCGGGTCTGGTGCTACGCACCATCCCGGAATGACAAACCCACAACTTCAATTGACGATTCTCACCGGCAAGCTTCGTATACCGCGGATGAAATTGGAATAGAGCCTTTGCGGCGGGCCCATCATCTCAAAACGCAGATCGCGCGCCAGGACCTCCTCCCAGAGGATGCGCAGCTGCTGCTCGGCCAGGCGATCGCCGACGCAGCGGTGGACGCCGGCGCCGAAGGCGAGATGCTGGCGCGGCTTGGCGCGGTCGATGATGAATTCATCGGCGCGCTCGATCTTGTCCTCGTCGCGGTTGCCGGAGATGTACCACATCACGACCTTGTCCCCCTTCTTGATCCGGCGGCCGGCAAGCTCGACGTCGTTGCGTGCGGTGCGGCGCATGTGCAGCACCGGCGTGTGGTAGCGGATGGTTTCGGACACCAGGTTCGGGATCAGCTCGCGCCTCGCGCGGACCAGCTCGAACTGCTCCGGGTTCTCGCACAGCGCCATCAGCCCGGCTGACATCGAATTGCGCGTGGTGTCGTTGCCGCCGACGATCAACAGCCCGATCGTGCCGATGAACTCGCGCGGCTCCAGATTCCGCGTCGCTTCAGAATGCGCCAGCATCGAAATCAAATCGAAGGTCGGCGGCGCATCGACCCGCGCGTCCCACAGCTTGCGGAAATATTCTCCCATCTTGACCAGCTCGGCAGTGCGTTCGGCCTCCGAATGCACCACCGCGTCGGGGGATTCGACGTTGGCGATCGCGACATCCGACCACCAGGTCAGCTTGGCGCGGTCTTCAGAGGGGAAATCGAACAGCGTCGCCAGCATCATGTTGGTGAGGTCGACCGAGACCCGCTCGGCCCAGTCGAAGGTCTCGTTGCGCGGCAGCGCATCGAGCACGGCTGCGGTGCGCTTGCGGATCAGGGCGTCGAAATTGGCGAGGTTCGACGGCGCCACGATCGGCGCCACCGTGCGGCGCTGCGCGGTGTGGCCGGGCGGGTCCATGCGGATGAAGCTCGGCCGCTCCTGCCCCTTCGGCTGGTCCGCGACCTGGATACCGCCAAGCTCGGAAGCCGACGAATAGTTCTGGTGATCCAGCTCGACCGCGAAGATGTCGTCGTAGCGAGTCACCGACCAGTAAGGACCGTAGGCCGACGCCTCGCAATAATGCACGGGATCGTCGCGGCGGAGCTGCGCGAACAGCGGCCGCCAGGTGTCGTCCTGATAAAGCCGGGGATTGCTGACGTCTATGGACATCGGCCTGCGCAGCGCCTCTCCCATCGCTTCACTCCCGCTGGTTCCGTCGCCGCTTGGCGGGCGATCGTAGTGTCGGGCCGACGATAGAGGGAATCCCGCGGCCGAGTAAAGCCGCGGGGCGGACAGTCCGCCGCGCGGAATGCGCGCGGGCCGACGCACCCGGCAAATCCCGATAGCTGCCCCGCTCCGCGATGTTTGTCGGCGGCAGGAAGACCGGTTAGCCTTGCCGGCAATCAATCCATCAGGGAGCAACGACAGGTGGCCGCATCGCGCCAGGACAACAGCCCCGAGACGGCTGCGCTGGACTACGACGTCATCATCATCGGCGCCGGCCTGTCCGGCATGTACCAGCTCTACCGGCTGCGCGAGCTTGGTCTTAGCGCGCGCGTGTTCGAAGCCGGCACCGGCGTCGGCGGCACCTGGTACTGGAACCGCTATCCCGGCGCACGCTTCGATTCCGAGAGCTATTCCTACGGCTACTCGTTCTCGAAGGAGTTGCTCGAGGAATGGGAATGGTCGGAGCATTTCGCCGGCCAGCCCGAGACCTTGCGCTACTGCAACTATGTTGCCGACAAGTTCGACCTGCGCCGCGACATCCAGTTCGAGAGCCGCGTCACGTCCGCGATCTACCAGGACGACACGCGAAGCTGGCGGATCACGCTGGAGAGCGGCGCGCAGCACTCCTGCCGCTTCCTGATCACCGCGATCGGCCCGTTGTCGACGCCGACCCTGCCGCGGATCGAGGGCCGCGACGATTTCAGGGGTCAATCGTTTCACACCGCGCGCTGGCCGAAGGAGAAGGTGGATTTCACCGGCAAGCGCGTCGCCGTGATCGGCACCGGCGCGACCGGCATCCAGACCATTCAGACCATCGCCGGCGAGGTCGGGCATCTCACCGTGTTCCAGCGCACCGCGAATTGGGCGGCGCCGTTGCACAACGGCAAGATCGACGCTGAGACGCAAGCCAGGATCAAGGCCGGCTATCCCGAGATCTTCGCGCGCTGCAAGGAGACCTTCGCCTGCTTCGTGCATACGCCCGATCCGCGCGGCGCGTTCGAGGTGAGCGAAGCGGAGCGCGAGGCGTTCTACGAGAAGCTCTATGGCGAACGCGGCTTCGGCATCTGGCAGGGCAACTTCAAGGATATCCTGATCGACCGCAAGGCGAATGCCACTATCAGCGATTTCGTCGCGCGCAAGATCCGCGAGCGCGTGAAGAACCAGGCGGTCGCGGAGATGCTGATCCCGAAGAACCACGGCTTCGGCACGCGGCGTCTGCCGCTCGAGACCTTCTATTACGAGGTCTACAACCGCGACAATGTCGAGCTGGTCGACATCAAGGCGACGCCGATCGAGCGGATCACGCCGGAAGGCATCCGCACCAGCGACAGGGATTACGCGTTCGACATCATCATCTACGCCACCGGCTTCGATGCCATTACCGGCAGCTTCGACAAAATCGATTTCCGCGGCGCGCACGGTGCACGGCTGAAGGAGAAATGGACGCACGGCCCGGAAACCTATCTCGGGCTGATGGTCGACGGCTTCCCCAACATGATGATGCTGATGGGCCCGCACACCGCGCTTGGCAACATCCCGCGCAGCATCGAATACAGCGTGGATTGGGTCACCGGGCTGATCCGCTTCGCGAAAGCGAAAGGCCTGACCTTCCTCGATGCCACGCCTGAAGGCACCGCCGACTGGACCGAGCATGTCAAAGCGCTCGGCGTCGGCCTGCTCTCCAACGAGGTCGATTCCTGGATGACCGGCATCAACCGCAACGTCGAGGGCAAGCAGACCCGCATCGTCGCCCGCTACAGCGGCAGCGCGCCGGCATATCGTGAGAGATGCGACGCGGTGGCGGCGAAGGGGTATGCGGAGTTGCGATTGGGCTGAGCTTGGGGTCGCTCTCTCGGTGACGCGAGGCGCCTGCCCCATCCACCACTGTCGTCCTGGCGAAAGCCAGGACCCATACGCCGCGGCGGAAGTTGTTGATGGGATCGGTCGTTCCAGCATCGCGCAACAAGCAGCATTTGTGATTATGGGTCCCGGCCTTCGCCGGGACGACACCGAGCTTGTTGCGCGAGTTATATACCCTACGCAGCCCTACCACGCATCGATACATGGTCGCTTGCGGTGGGTCCGCGGCTCGACCTTCGCCACCGAGCGCAGGCCGGCCATGATCCAGTGCCGGGTGTCGGCGGGATCGATCACCTCGTCGATCTCGAGCACCGAGGCGATCGAGACCGCCTTGCCGTTGGCGTAGAGCTCGGCGACCTTGGTCTGGAAATACTTCTCGCGCTCGACCGGGTCCTCGATCGCCTCCATCTCCTTGCGGAAGCCGAGGCGGACATAGCCTTCGAGACCCATGCCGCCGAACTCGCCGGTCGGCCACGCCACCGTGAAGAACGAGGCGTGGAAGCCGCCGCCGATCATCGATTGCGCCCCTAAGCCATAGCCCTTGCGCAGCACGATGCCGAACAGCGGCACCGTGATGCTCGCGCCGGTGACGAACATCCGCGCGACGTGGCGCACGATCGCGGTCTTCTCGGCCTCGGGGCCGACCATGAAGCCGGGCGTGTCGCAGAGCGAGACGATCGGGATGTCGAAGGCGTCGCACAGCTGCATGAAGCGCGCGGCCTTGTCGCCGGCCGGCGCATCGATCGCGCCGCCGAGATGCTTCGGATTGTTGGCGATCAGGCCGAACGGCTTGCCCTCGATGCGGATGAAGGCCGTGATCATGCCGACGCCGAAATCCCTGCGGATCTCCAGCACCGAGCCCTCGTCGGCGATCAGGTCGATCACGTTGCGGATGTCGTAGACCCGCAGCCGATTTTCCGGAATCGCACGGCGCAGCAGCCGCTGGTCCGGCGCCTTCCAGTCCTGCACCGCGCCCTGGAAATAGGACAGATATTTCTGAGCCACCGTGGTCGCCTCGGCCTCGTCCTCGACCAGGATGTCGATCACGCCGTTGGACGACTGGAACGAGACCGGGCCGACCTCGGCCGGATGATAGACGCCGAGCCCGCCGCCCTCGATCATCGCCGGACCGCCCATGCCGATCGAGGCATTCCTGGTGGCGATGATCACATCGCAGACGCCGAGCATCGCGGCGTTGCCGGCGAAGCAATAGCCGGAGACCACGCCGACCACGGGCACCAACCCGGAAAGTTTTGCGAACTGCACGAAGGACGGGCCGTCGAGGCCGGTCATGCCGAGCCGGTCGGTATCGCCGGGACGGCCGCCACCGCCCTCGGCATAGAACACCAGCGGCATGCGCCACTGCTCGGCGAGGCCGAGCATGCGGTCGATCTTCTTGTGGTTCATATGGCCCTGGGTGCCGGCGAGCACGGTGTAGTCGTAGGAGATCACCATGCAGCGCGCGCCGTCGGCGCCGAAATCCTTGGCATTGACGGTGGCGACGCCTGATATCAGGCCGTCGGCCGGCGTGTTCTTGATGAGATCCTCGACCTTGCGGCGGCGGCGCTGCGCCGCGATCGCCAGCGAGCCGTATTCGACGAACGAGCCCTCATCGACCAGCTGCGCGATGTTCTCGCGCGCGGTGCGCTGGTTGGTCTTGCGGCGGCGCTCGACCGAGGCCGGGCGGTTCTCGTCCAGCGTGATCGCCTTGCGCGCGATCAGCTCGGCGAGATCAGACCGGATATGATCGAGATCGATCGCGGCCTCTTCCGCAGCGTGATGGCCGTCGACCTCGGCCGGTTCGAGGAACAGGATCGGCTCGCCATGCATCAGGGTGACGCCGATACCGCCCGCGATCCTGGTGACCCGGCCGCCATGCGGCGCGGTGACGAGATGCTCCATCTTCATCGATTCCAGCACCGCGATCTGCTGGCCGGGACGGACCAGATCGCCCTCCGTGACCTCGATCGCCACGATGGTGCCCTGCAGCGGCGCGGGCACCGGGAGCGATCCTTCTGGGGCCGCTTCGGCGGTAACCGGCTTGGCAACAACGGCTTCGTTCACCTCGACGAGCGGAGGTGCAAGCTCCCTCGCCCCGCCGACCAGCGCCGCCACATGTGTATCGATGAAATTGGTGCTGATCTTGTTCCGCCCAAAGCTCTGATGCGCCAGGATGGCACCGAGGAACGGGATGTTGGTGGCGACGCCGCCGATCCGGAATTCGCGCAAGGCGCGCGATGCCTTGTGCACCACGTCGGTCCATTTTGAACTCGGCGAATGGACGATGACTTTTGCCAGCAACGAGTCGAACGCGGCAGAGGTCCGGTAGCCGGAATAGCCGAAGGTATCGACGCGAACGCCGGGACCGGACGGCAGGTCGAACACACTGAGCGTGCCGCCGGTCGGTTTCGCGATGCCCTTCTCGTCCATTACCTCCATGTTGACGCGGAGCTGCATCGCGTAGCCGCGCGGCAGCGGCACCGCAGCCTGCGCCAACCCGAGCGAGGCCAGCGTGGCGCCGGCGGCGACCGCGAGCTGCGCGCGCACGAGGTCGACGCCGAGCACCTCCTCGGTGACGGTGTGCTCGACCTGGAGCCGCGGATTGGCCTCGATGAAAGCGAACGCGCCCTCACCTTCGCCGGCTTCGTCGTCGACCAGGAATTCGAAGGTGCCGAGGTTGTCGTAGCGCGCGGCGGTCGCGAGCTGCTTCGCCGCTTCGATGATGCGCGCGCGCATGCCATCGCTCAGCGACGGGCTCGGCGCCACCTCGATGAGCTTCTGGTTGCGGCGCTGGATGGTGCATTCGCGCTCCCAGAGATGGCTGATGACGCCGTGACGGTCGCCGATGATCTGTACCTCGATATGGCGGGCCTTTCGGATCAGCCGCTCGACATAGACAGCATCGCTGCCGAACGCCGCCTTGGCCTCCGACTGGCAGCGCGCATAGGCTTCGTCGAGCTTGGCGGCATCCTCGACCACGCGCATGCCGCGCCCGCCGCCGCCGGCGATCGCCTTGATCATCACGGCGGCGCCGGCGCCGAGCGCGGCGAAGAACGCCTTTGCCTCGTCCAGACTGGTCGCGCCCGAAGTGCCGGCAATGATCGGGACGCCGCATTTTTTTGCCAGCGCCTTTGCCTTGGCCTTGTCGCCGAACAGGTCGAGCGCCTCCGGCGACGGGCCGACGAAGGTGATCTTCTCCTCGGCACAGCGCCGCGCGAGCTGCGTGTTCTCGCTGAGGAAGCCGTAGCCCGGATGCAGCGCGTCGCAGCTTGCGGCCTTGGCCGCCGCAATCACCGCCTCGATGTCGAGATAGGCCCGCGCGCCATGGCCGGGAATCTCGCGCGCCTCGTCGGCGGCGCGGACATGGAGCGAAGCCGCATCATCGGCGGGATAGATCGCAACCGTGGCAAGGCCGCTTTCGCCGGCGGCGCGGGCAATCCGGATCGCGATCTCACCGCGGTTGGCAATCAGCAATTTCTTGAAGGACATGATCGGTTCCGTAAGTTTGCTTACCTCGCCCCGCTTGCGGGGAGAGGTCGAAGCCGAAGCGAAGCGTAGGCTTCGGGTGAGGGGGACTCTCCGCAGGCTCGCTCGTGGAGACTCCCCCTCACCCGAAATTCGCGCTGCGCGCAAATTTCGACCTCTCCCCGCAAGCGGGGCGAGGTGAACACAGCGCGGCATCCCGTCAGCATTTGTACCCCTAGCGATCCTTCATGGTCGGATCGAGCACGACGCGCAAGGACTCCCCGAGCGCATTGAACGCCAGGGAGACGACGAGAATGGCAAGGCCCGGCGCATACATCTGCTCCGGCGCAATTTCCATGTATTGATAGGCGCGCGCCAGCATGGCGCCCCAGCTCGGGTCCGGCGGCTGGATGCCGAGGCCGAGGAACGACAGGCTGGCTTCGGCCAGCAGCGCGGCCGCGAGCAGGAGCGTCACCTGCACGATGACCGGTTGCAGCGTGTTCGGCAGCACGTGGCGCCACAGCACATGCAAGGTCGGCGCGCCAAATCCCCTGGAGGCATCGACATAGAGCTCCTGCCGCACGATCAGCGTGCGGGCGCGGACGATGCGCGCCAGCGCCGGACACATCGTGATGCCGACCGCGATCATGCCGTTGGTGAGCCCGATGCCGAGCGCGCCGGTGACGGCGATCGCCAGCACGATGGCGGGGAACGACAGGAAGGTGTCGATGATGCGGCCGATGATCTCGTCGATCCAGCCGCCGAAATAGCCGGCGATGAGGCCGACCGGCAGCCCGATCAGGACCGCGACGCCGACCGCAAGCAGGCTGGCATAGACGGTGGCCGGCGCGCCGTAGATCAAACGCGAGAAGATGTCGCGACCGAGATCGTCGGTGCCGAGCAGATGGGCCGGCCCCGGCGGCGCCAGCATGTTGTTGACGTCCTGCGCGGTCGGCGCATAGGGCGCGATCCAGGGCGCGCCGATTGCGACGACGACGAGCACCACGAGCACCAGGATCGACAGCGCGGCGCGGAGGTCGCCGGCGAGCCAGCGCACAAAGCGCCGCAGCCGCGTCGGCCGCGCCGGTGCCTTCAGGGGAGCGAGCGCCATGTCGGTCATTGCTCGATCCTCGGATCGACCGCGGCGCACAGCAAATCGGTGATCAGGTTCACCGCGATGACAACGACCACCATGGTGAAGACGACGCCCTGCACGATCGGGAAATCGCGCTGGATCGCGCCGCGCACAATCAGGCTGCCCAGACCGGGAATGGCGAACACCGCCTCGATCACCACGGTCGCCGCCAGCATGCGGTTGACTAAAAGGCTGATGATGGTGAGCAGATTGACGCCGACATTCTTCAGGCCGTGTTGCCAGAGGATGCGGGACATCGACAGCCCCTTGGCATGCAGGGTGCGGACATATTGCGACGACAGCACCTCCAGCAGCGCCCCGCGCAGCTGGCGCGCGACCTCGGCCATGCCGTAGGCCGCGATCGCGATGCCAGGCAGCAGCGCATGCCTGATCGCATCGACCGGCGAGGCGCTGAAGGATTTTGCGCCGGTCGCCGGCAGCCAGTTCAGCTTCAACGAGAATTCCGCCACCAGGATCATCGCCAGCCAGAAGCCGGGCACCGCGACGCCGAGTGAGGCCAGCATGCTGATCAGCTTGTCGATCCAGCCGCTCGGCTTGATCGCGGCCATCACGCCCATCGGGATGCCCGTGACCAGCGCCAGCGCCAGCGCGATCACGACGATCAGGAGCGTGTTCGGAAACGCGCGCCCGATCGAGTCCGCGACCTTCTCGCCGGTCAATAGCGATTGCGAGAGATCGCCTTGCGCGACATTGCCGAGCCAGGCGCCATATTGCACTAGGAACGGGCGGTCGAGACCGTAGATCTTCCTGATCTCGGTGATCCGTGCGTCGGTCGCGTTGTCGCCCGCCAGCGTCACGGCGATGTCGCCGGGCACCAGCTTGAGCAGCGCGAACACCATGAAGGTCGCGAGCAGGATCACGGGCAGCGCCTGCACGAGGCGGCTGCCGACGACCCTGACCGGTGACCGTCGCGCCATCGCCTAACTCCCGAGCCAAACGTCGTCGTATTTCGGCTTGCCGAGCAGGTTCGGTCGATAGCCCTGCACCTTCTTGTTCATGGCGACCAGCTCGAACTGGAACGCCAGCGGCGCGACGAAGGCGTTCTCCATCACCAGCCGTTGCACGGTGGAGAACGCCTTGCGCCTGGTGTCGATGTCCTCCGAGGCGCGCGATTCCTTGATCGCGGCCTCGAGCTCGGCCGGCACCGGCGCGCGGCCGCCATTGTAATAGGCGTCCTTGGTGAACATCAGCGAATAGGTCAGGCTCGGGTCGGGCCGGCCGGTCCAGGCCGAGAGCAACCCGGCGCCCTTCTTCTCCGGACCGAAGAAGGCGGCAGAGGCCTCCGCGACCGGGGCGTTGACGAAGCGCGCGTTGATGCCGGCCTTGCGCAATTGCTCGATCAGGATCTCCTGACGCTGCACCGAATCCTGGTCCGGATAGCCGCCGAACTCGATCTGGGTGCCCTCCTTGAAGCCGGCCTCGGCGAGCAGCTTGCCCGCCTTGTCGGGATCGTAGGGGTAGAGTTTGGCGACCTCGGCGTCATAGGCCCAATGCGCCTTCGGCAGGTTCATGTAGGCCGGCTCGGCGAGGCCGGCGAGCGCGGCCTTGACGAAGGATTCGCGGTCGATCGCGAAATTCAGCGCCTGGCGGACCTTGATATTGTCGAACGGTGGCTTCGCCCAGTTCAGGAAGATCTGGAACACGTACAGCGTCGGGCCATGCACCACCTTGACGCTGGAGGCGCGCTCGATGATCACCTTCTGCCGCGGCGGCAGCTGGTAGATCAGATCGTTCTGACCAGCGGTGACCGAGCGGGCACCGGTGGTGAGCTCGGGAATGATCGAGATCTCGATGCCGTCGGGAAGCGGCCGCTCCGGCTTCCAGTATTTCTCGTTGCGCTTGACCACGATCTTCTCGCCGTCGGCCCAGCTGACGAACGAATAGGCGCCGGCGCCGACCGGCTTGCGCGTCACGACGCCGCCCTCGGCCGCCTTCAGCGCCGTCGGCGACACCATCATGCCGGCGCGGTCGGAGAGAATCCCGGGCAGCGCGGTATCGGGTGTCTTCAGCTTCAACGTCACCTGCTGCCGGCCAGTGACCTCGACCGCGGCGACCGAGAGCAGGTCGGCCTTGATGTTCGACTTCGCATCGCTGCGGTTGCGCTCGAGATTGAACTTGACGGCTTCCGCATCGAGCGGCGTGCCGTCATGGAAGGTGACGCCGGCGCGGATGTCGAGCACCAGCGTGGTGGGGTCGGTGAACTTCCAACGCTCGGCAAGACCGGGTTTCGGCTTCAGCGTGTCGAACTCCCATTCGGTCAGCGTGTCGTAGATCGTGAACAGGAAGGCGTGGTCGGAGCCGGCGCCGCCGGTCGCGGGATCCAGGCTCGACGGATTGGCGGGCGCCGAGATGCGCAAGGTGCCGCCCTTCTTCGGCGCGCCTTCCGCGAAGGCGCGGCCGCCGAGCGTGGTGGTGGCGAGTGCGCCCGAGATCAGCGCCATAACCTCGCGTCGTGTCGTCATCGTCATGGCGTCATCCTCCGGTGTTCTTAGTTCGATGAAAAATTCGGGCGGTCGGCGAAATGGCAGGCCACCCAGTGGTCGGGCTTCAGCTCGCGCCACTCCGGCACACGCGCGGTGCAGAGCGGTTGCGCATGCGGACAGCGGGTGCGGAAGCGGCAACCCGAGGGCGGATCGATCGGGCTCGGCACCTCGCCCTGCAGCACGATACGGCTCTCCTGCCGCATCGAAGACGGCAGCGGCCGCGGCTCGGCCGACAGCAGCGCGAGCGTGTAAGGATGCAGCGGCCGCTCGGCGACCTCTTCGGTCGGCCCGAGCTCGACGAACTGGCCGAGATACATCACCGCAACGCGCTCGCTGATGTGCGAGACAACGGCGAGATCATGGGTGATGAAGACATAGGTCAGCCCGAGATCGCGCTGCAGATCGGCAAACAGATTGAGCACGTCGCCGCGGATCGACATGTCGAGCGCGGCCACCACCTCGTCGCAGACGATCAGTTTGGGTTTCAGCGTCAGCGCGCGCGCGATCACGACGCGCTGCTTCTGGCCGCCGGACAGCTGATGCGGGTAGCGCGCGCCGAATTCCTGCGGCAGGCCGACGCGCTCGAGCGCCTGCCGTGCCAGCCGTTCGCGCTCGGCACGGCTGCCGACACGTGCGAGCTCCAGCGGTTCCAGCACCGAGGCCAGAATGGTCATGCGCGGATTCAGCGCGGCGTTCGGGTCCTGGAAGATGATCTGATAGTCGCGGCGATGGTTTTGAAACTCCCGGCGCGGCAGCGCCAGCGGATCGATGCCGTCATGCAGGATGGCGCCGGCGCTGGGATTGAGCAGGAACACCAGCGCGCGGCCGATCGTGGTCTTGCCCGATCCGGACTCCCCGATGATGCCAAAGGTCTCGCCGCGGCGGACGTCGAAATTGACGCCGTCGACCGCCTTCACGGTGGCGCGGCGGTCCGAGGTCTGGAAGCGGACCTGAAGGTCGCGCACCGAGACGATGGCGTTGCGGCGGGGCTCGGCACCGGCTGTGGTCATTGCGTCGCGACCTTCGCGCCAACCGGCGCCGAGGGCGGATGCAGCGCGCCCGGCAGATCGAGCTCGGCAAAGCGCCAGCAGCGCACTCTTCTGCCGCCGCCGGCGTCCTGCAATTTCTGCTCGGCCTCGCAGCCTTTCGTGGCATGCGCGCAGCGGGCCCGGAAGCGGCAACCGTTCGGCATCTCCGCGATCGACGGCACCCGGCCCGGGATCGACGGCAGGCGGCCGTGGCGCGAGCTCAAATGCGGCAGCGAGCGCAACAGTCCCGACGTATAGGGATGCAGCGGCCGCACCAGCGCCTCGTCGACCGTGGCGTCCTCGATCACCTCGCCGGCATACATCGTGATCATCCGCGTGCAGGTCTCGGCGACGACGCCGAGATCGTGGGTGATCAGCATCAGCGCGGTCTTCGAGGTCTCGCTGATGTCGCGCAGCAGCTCGAGGATCTGCGCCTGCACGGTGACGTCGAGCGCGGTGGTCGGCTCATCCGCGATCAAAAGCTGCGGCCCGCAGATCAAACTCGCCGCGATCATCACGCGCTGGCGCATGCCGCCGGAGAGCTGATGCGGATAGTCGTCGATCCGCCGCTCGGGCGAGGCGATGCCGACCCGGCGGAGCATCTCCAGCGTTTTGGCGCGCGCCTCTTCATGGCTGACGTCGGTATGGACGCGCAGCGTCTCGGCGATCTGGTGGCCGACGGTGAACACCGGGTCAAGCGCGCTCATCGGCTCCTGGAAGATCATCGCGACCCGCTTGCCCCGGATCGCGCGCATCTGCCGCGCGCCGCAGGAGGCGAGATCGACGCCGTCGAACAGGATCTTGCCGTCGAGGCCGGCAAAATTGCCCGGCAACAGCCGCAGGATCGACAGGCCGGTAATGGTCTTGCCGCAGCCGCTCTCGCCGACGATACCGACGCGCTCGCCGGGCGCGATGTCGAAGTCGATGCGGCGCGTCGCCTGCCAGACGCCCTGCGCGGTCTTGAAGCGGATGCCGAGCCCCCGCACGGACAGCAGCGGCCGCGCGCCGTCGCGCGCCCCCTCCACCCTGCGCTGTGCCGGCTGGCCTGCCTCCATCAGCCCGCCGCCCGCTTCTTTTCTTTCACCAGCTGCTCCTCCATCAGCATCTCGGTGCCGATGATGCCCTCGCGGGTGAGCTCATCGAGCTCGGCGTCGGAGAGCCCGAGCATGCCGCCGAGGATCTCGCGGTTATGCTCGCCGAGCGTCGGCGGCACCGAGCGGATCGCGAACGGCGCATCACTCTCGCGAAACGGCATCGACGGCTGCGGATGTCGTCCGATGAACGCGCGGTCGACCTGCTGGATGAAGCCGCGAGCGTGGAGCTGCGGATCCTCCAGGAGATCGATCGGCAGCCGCGCCACGCCGGAGGCGACACCTTCGGTCTGCAGCGCGGTCATCGCCGCATCGGCATCGCGCGCCGCGGTCCAGGCCGTGATCGCAGCCTCGATCTCGGCCTCGATGGCGCGGCGGCCCCCGGCCGTCTTGAGCGCCTCGTCCGCTGCCCAGTCCTCGCGGCCGAGCAGCCGCGCGAGCTTTGGCCACATCGCGTCGTCGGACACCGCGACGACGATCCAGTTGTCTTCGCCGGCGCAGCGAAAGCAGCCATGCGGCACGAAATCGGGATGGCGGTTGCCGTATTTGGTCGGCGGCCTGCCACTGGTCGAATGCGCCACGATCCAGGGCGCGGCGAACGGCATCATGCATTCGATCTGCGCCAGATCGATGAACTGCCCCTGCCCGGTCAGTTTGGCGTGGATCAGCGCGGTCAGCACCGCGGCGGCGCCGTTAAGCCCGCCCACGGCGTCGCCGAACGCGGTATGGCTCATGACCGGCGGACCATCGGGATCGCCGACCACGCTGGGCAGGCCGGAGCCCTGCTCCAGCGTCGAGCCGTAAGCGCGGCAATCGCGGTGCACGCTGCCGGCGCCGAACGCCGACATCGACATCATCACCAGCTTGGGATTGATCTCGCTCAGCACGTCGTAGCCGAGGCCGAGCTTGGGCAGCACCTCGACCGAATAATTGTCGACCACGAGGTCGGCATCGGCGAGCAGGCGCTTCGCCAATTCAAGCCCCTTCGGCCGGGTCAGATCGAGCGTGATGCCGCGCTTGTTGCGGTTCATGATGCAGTAGCGCACCGACTTCTCGTACATCTGCTCCAGCACATAGGCCGGACGGCGGTCGACGCCGCGCCACCAGTCCGGATACTGGGTCGCCTCGATCTTGATGACGTCGGCGCCGAGATCGGCGAGCGTGCGGGTACAGATCGGCCCGGCCCAGCCCATCGAAAAGTCGACGACGCGGATGCCCTCGAGCGGCAAGCGATCGGTTGCAGCGGGCTTGGGCGCCGGCACGCGCGGCGCCGCCTCGCGCCTCGCCTGCTGCTCGCCGAGATCAGGCACCCGGCCGCCGCGCAGCGGCGGCGTTGCGGTCAGCCGCTGCATGGTGCCGGCGGAAAAGCCGGTTTCGTCGCCGACGGTGATCGGGACGATGGCGCCGCGGGCGCGCTTCTCCTCGTCGGCGATGAGATCGGAGATCTCCGGCACCGGCACGATCGGAATCTTGCGCCTGAGGCCTTCGGCAAACCACTCCTGCGCGGTGCGCTGCTTCAGCTTCGGCAATATCCTGCCTTCGATCTCCGCGACATGGCGCAGCCGGTCGACCCCCATGACCAGCGTCGGATCGTCGCGCAGCTCGTTGAGCCCGAGCATCTCGCAGAACGCGCGCCACTGCGCCGGGGTCACCGTGGTGACGCCGAGCCAGCCCTGCTTGGTCTCGTAGATGCCGACCGGAAAGGTCGGCCAGAACCGGTTGACGCCGATCCGCCGCATGATGTCGCCGCGCTGGAACGCCTCGAACATGATGTATTCGGTGACGGCGATAGAGGCCTCGAACAGGCTGAGATGGTTTTCCCGCCCGCGCCCGTCCTGCATACGGCCGAGCACCGACGAGGCGGCGGCGATGAAACCCCACAGCCCGCCCAGAATGCCGATCTGGAAATCCGGCGCGTGCATCGGCGGCCCTTGCTCCGGACCGACCAGCTTCACCAGTCCGGTCAGCGCGCGGATCGTGGAGTCCGTCGCCGCGAAATTGGCGTAGGGACCGCGATCGCCGAACCAGGCGAGGTCGAGATGGATCAGGCCAGGATTATCCCGCTTGATCGCGTCGAGATCGATCTCGGGACAATCCGCCGCGGCGATGCCGCGCCCGTCGAGCAAGATGTCGCAGCCGACAATCAGCTCCCGCAAGCGCGATGCCGCGCCCGCATCGCCCGTGCTGAGCACGACACTCGACTTGTTGAAGTTGAGAAACGCGAACCACGCGCTCCGGCCTTTGGGCGTCAGCGGCGCGGTGCGGCGAAGCGGATCGCCGTGCGGCGGCTCGACCTTCTGCACATCGGCGCCGAAATCGGCAAACAGCCGCGCGCAATAGCTCGTCGCCGCAGCACTTCCGATCTCGACAATCCGCAGATGCGACAACGCGCCCATCAGGCTTCCTCGCGACACATGACCAGCCGGTGACAGCGGCTGATTCAGTTTTTTTGTTGAATGAACTTGAAGCCGCGCGACGAGTGTGATGCAAGTGGAATTTTCTTCCGCTTGACGGAATTAGCGAGCGTATGACCGAAGTTGCTGCTCGGCGCTAAGCGAAGATTGTGCAGCTAATTGCAGGTGAGCTGCGCTTCGAACCAGTGTTGCACTGAGTTCGACAGTCGCGGCCATGCGCGCAAGACATGCGCGTATGAGGCAGCGCCCGCGCGGGTGATGCCGCGCAGTTCCTGCTCAATGGCGGGAAGATCAACACCGAGGCACCGGCCGGCCTTGGCGACGGTGCGACCATCGACCACAAGCTCTGACATCAGCGACGCATTGCCGCGTGCGAACAAGAGGTCGAGCGGATCGGCATCGAGAATCTGATCACGCTCGAGGCGGTCGAGATCGATGCTGACGAAATCGGCCGGCGCACCGACCGTGAGCTCGCCGGTGCCCGGCGCGCCGGTGGCGCGGCGGCCGTTGCGGATCGCGAGCGTGAAGAATTCCTGAGCAGTCCATGTACGCTTGAAGCCGAGACCACCGTGCATCATCTGCACCAGCCGCATCTCGCGCAGCACGTCGTCATCCTCATCGAGCGCGAGGCCATCGACGCCGACCGCGATTGCACAGCCGCAGCCGTGCGCGGCCGCGATCGGCGCCAGCCCGGAGCGCAGATGCAGATTGGAGGAGAAATTGGTGACAATGCGCGCACCCGACGCCGCGATCATCTCGAGCTCGTCAGGCCGAGCGTGGATGCAATGCGCAAGCGTCAACCGCTCCGAGAGGAAACCGATGTCGCAGAGATAGCGGACGATGCCGCCGGGGAAATACCGGTCGGCCCAGGCGCGCTGGTAGGTCGTCTCGAGCAGATGCATATGGATACGACGGCCGGTCCGCGCCGAATTTTCCGCGACGGCCTCCAGCAGCGGCTTCGAGCACCACTGCACGCCGGCCGGCCCGAGCTGGACGTCGACCTTCGGCCCGCCAATCGCCGCAGCGATCGCGTCGGTCAGCTCGATATAGGCCTGCGGCGACATCGGGGCGCGCACGAACAGCTGTTCGATCGTCTTGCGGTCATCGGCCGGAAGACATGACAGCACCGCTTCGCTGTCGCCATAGACAATCGGGTTCTGGTCGCGCACGGCGATGGCAAAGGCGATGCGGATGCCGACATCGCCGGCGGCGCGCGCGATCGCCCTGGCTTCATCGAGCAACGGCATGGTGCCGCTCGGGCGGGTGTAGTGCACCATCATGGCGGCGCAGCCGGCCTGCGCTGCGCGGGCAAACGCCGAGGCCGCGGTGAGATACGGATCGACCGGCGTGCCGACCACCGTGCGCAGGATCCAGCTCTCCAGGGGCATGCCGACCGCGCCGAAGCTCGAGGCCTGCGGGCGGGCGTGGTCGTGGGCGTTGACGAAAGCGGGGAGGATGAGGGAACGCGGGCCTGTCGCCGGGCGCGCGGTTTCGGAAATATCGGCGATGATGCCGGCGTCGTGACGGAGCAGGACGTCATTGCGGATCTCGAGGTCAGAAGCGGAGAACAGACGGGTTGCCGTGACGTCCATCGACCTTCTCCGCTTGGTCGTCGTTGCGAGCTCAGCGAAGCAATCCCCCTCTCCGCTAGGGGAAAGCTGGATTGCTTCTTCGCTTCGCTCCTCGCAATGACGCGTAACCTCAATTCGCCGTATACACCAACTCCCGCTCCGCGCGCGGCGGCAGGAATTCCCGCGAAAACACCTCGGCGGGGGCCGGCGTGCGGGCGAGCTGGTAGCCTTCGACGATGAAGCCGATGGCGCGGGCCATGCGGTCGTCCTTGACGTCGCCGATGCCGATGTCCTTCATCTCCGGCGAGACGATCAGCTTCTCGAAGGAATATTGCAGGCGGCGCTTCTCGACATCGACATTGATCAGATTGTCGTAGTTCAGCGCCGCCTTCATGGCGGCGTTCTGGTCCTTGGCGACCGCGATCGCGCCCTTGTTGATGGCGCGCACGAGGCCGGCCACCGCCTTCGGGTTCGACGCGATCAGCTTGCGCGAGACCATCACGCCGTTGGAATAGAGGTCGAGCCCGTAATCGCCGAACGAGAACCATTTGAAGTCCTTGTCGGGGTCCTGGCGGTTCAGCACCAAATTGAAATAGCTTGTGATGTTGAACACCAGCGCGGCGTCGATGTCGCCCTTGATCAGCATCGGCTCCTGCAGGTTCGGCGCCATGTTGGAGACCTTGATCTTCTCGCCGTCGAGCCCGTTCTTGTGCACGAACACCGGCAACAACCGCGTGGTCGGCGTGCCCTGCGCGCCGCCGAGCGTATGGCCCTCGAAATCCTTGATCGACTTGATGCCGCTCGAGTTCTTGGCGACGATCGCGAACGGCGGCTGGTTCCACATCATGTAGACCATGATCGGCGCATCCTGCGGCTTGGTCGCGGCGTTCTGGATGATCGCGTTGACGTCGCCGAAGCCGGCGTCATAGGCGCCCGACATGATGCGCGTCACGGTCGCGCCGGAGCCCTCGCCCTGGTCGATCACGACATTGAGGCCCTCTTCTTTGAAGTAGCCGTTGTCCTTGGCGTAGAAGAACGCGGCGTCCGAGCCTTGCGTCTTCCAGCCCAGCGTGAACTTGATGGTGGTGTCCTCGGCGCGCGCGGGACCGGCGACCAGGGCCAATCCCAACAGCGCGGCGCTTATCTTTCTCAGCATCGAGATCTCCTTAAGCTTCATTGCTTGACGGTTGACGAAGTGTCTCAAGTGGCGATGACATTGTCCTTGCGCGTCGCCCAGCCGGTGACCTGGCCCTCGATCAGCGAGAACAGGACGTAGAGCGCAACGCCGAGACCGGCGAGCACGAACAGCCCGGCGAACACCAGCGGCACGTTGAAATTGGAGGACGCCGTCATCATAACGTTGCCGATGCCGCGGTTCGACGCGACGGTTTCCGACAGCACCGCACCGACGAAGGCGTAGGAGACCGCGACCTTCAGCGAGGCGAAGAAGAACGGCATCGTGCGCGGCAGCCCGACATTCCACAGGATGTCGAACTTGCTGGCGCCGAGCGCCTTCAGCACGTCCTCGAGCTCGGGTTCGGTGGTGGCAAGACCGGTGGCGATGTTGACGACGATCGGGAAGAAGCAGATCGACAGCGAGGTCAACACCGCCGGCACGGTGCCGGAGCCGAACCACAGCACGAAGATCGGCACCACGGCGACCTTCGGGATCGACGAGAAGCCGACCAGCAGCGGATAACAGGTGTCGTAGGCGGTTTTTGACACCCCGATCACGGCACCGAGCGCCAAGCCGAGCGCCACGCCGAGCACGAAGCCGATCATGGTGGTGACCAGGGTCTGCACGATGTGCGGCCACAGGATCGGGAATTTCTCGAACAGCGTGACGAAGATCTGCGACGGCCGCGGCAACACGAGGTCCGACATCCCCGTCATCAGGCAGAACAATTCCCAGGCGACGAAGAACAGCACGATCAGCGCCGCGGACCAGGCCTTCTGCCTGATGTCTGACGTGGACATGGTCAGGCTCCCTCTCGCGCCGCGGTGCGCGCATCGACGATGAAGGCGCGGAGCTTCTGGTTGAGCGCGACGAAGTCGGGCTCGAAGGTCATCGCCACGGTACGCGGACGGGCGAAATCGACCCTGGAGTCGTCGAGGATGCGGCCGGGCCGCGCGCTCATCACGCAGATGCGGCTGGCGAGGAAGCCGGCCTCGCGCAGATCATGGGTGACCAGCAGCACGGTCGGCCTGTGGGTCATCCAGAGCTGCTGGAGGATTCCCCACAGCTCCTCGCGGGTGAACTGGTCGAGCGCGCCGAACGGCTCGTCGAGCAGCAGCATGCGCGGCTCGTGGATCAGCGCGCGGCACAGATTGGCGCGCTGGAGCATGCCGCCGGAGAGCTGCCACGGATAGCGGCCGCCGAATCCCTTCAGCCCGACCTGCTCGAGCAGCGCATTGGCCTTGTCGCGGAACTCGGTCTTGCGCAGCTTGCGGAATTGCGAGCGGAACGGCTCGACGATCTTCAGCGGCAGCATGATGTTCTTTTCGATCGTCATCCACGGCAGCATGGTCGGGTTCTGGAACGCCATACCGACGCGCATCGCGCGCGCCGCGACCTCGCGGCCGCCGACGATGACGACGCCGGTGGTCGGCCGCGTCAGGCCACTGACCAGCCGCAGGATGGTGGACTTGCCGCAGCCGGACGGGCCGACCAGCGCGACGAACTCGCCCTCGGCGATCCGCAGCGTGGTTGTCGACAGTGCCGGCACGGCGCGGGCGCCGCGGCCGAAGGTCACGGAGGCGTCCGACAGCTCGATCGCGGTCGGCGCGGATCCGGCGGCCATCGGCTCGCCGGCAAATTCGGAGTTTGGTTGCATGCGCATCACGAGCAAAGTGCATGCAAACTGGATGCCAGCGGCCGCCGCGTTGAAAATCAAGGGGATCGCGCATTCCGCGCCCAAATGGCCGGATTCCTTTTGGGCAATCCGTGGCTCAAACTGCATGCAATTCGAGCGCCCGATTGCTTTGGCGGTATGATAAAGAGGCGTTCGAAGCAGCTTCGAGAGGGATTCGCGGCAATGGCGGGGCGCGCCGACAGCGGCAAGACGGCTGAATCGTCAGACAAGGTCAGCGTGATCTGCCGCGCGCTGCGGCGCGCGATCATCGAGCAGGCGCTGGAGCCCGGCGCCAAGCTGCCCGAGGATTCCCTCGGCGAGCGCTTCGGCGTCAGCCGCACCATCGCACGGCATGCGCTCGGGCAATTGGCGGCGGAAGGCCTGGTCGAGCTGCGCCGCAACCGCATCGCCGTGGTGGCGACGCCGAGCTGGCAGGAGGCGCGCGATGCCTTCGACATCCGCATCGAGCTCGAGCGGCTGGTGGTGCGGCAGCTCGCGGGCAAGCTGACCAAGGCGCAGATCGCCGAGCTCACAGCCCATGTCGACGCCGAGGATCGGGCCCGCGACGGCAGCGACGCGGTGTCGATCCGGCTCGCCACCGAATTCCACATCCTGCTCGCCCACATGACGAACAGCCCGATCCTGGTGCGCTATGTCAGCGAGGTCGCCTACCGCTGCTGCCTGACGCTGTCGCTCTACAGCCGGCCGCATTCATCGGAATGCGCGATCAACGAGCACCGCGCGATCATCGCCGCGCTGGCGAAAGGCGACGTCGACAAGGTGATGGGGCTGATGCACAGCCACCTGGATTCCGTGGCGACCCGCGCGCTGGTCGCGCCAAGCCCGCAGCGCGGGCGCGATCTGCTGGATATTCTGGCGCCCTATGCCGACGAGGCGAGCGGCGAAAAGATGGTGAAGCTGCCGAAGGCGGCGCGGCGCTGATGCTCTCACCTCGCCCCGCCTGCGGGGAGAGGTCGGATCGCATCGCAGATGCGATCCGGGTGAGGGAATACAGGTCCATCCGCGGCCGATACTCGCGGATGCAGCCCTTCACCCCGACCCTCTAAGAGCGAGCTTCGCTCGTCTCGACCCCGCAAGAGCGGGGCGAGGGAGAACTGGCACCGCTCCCTACGCCTCGATCCCCCGCTGCACCAAAATCCGCTCGGCGCTGTCGTTCCAGACGTCCATCTTTACGATCTGCCCGTCCCGCACCACGAAGCGGTCGACATAGCGGTTGCCTTCGAACGACGTGCCGTCGGTCCATTCGCCGTAGAGCGTGCCGACGCTGTAGACGACGGTCTCGTCCGTGCCAGGGCAGACATCGAAGCGGTCCATCTTCTTCTTCACCCAGCGATAGCGCTTCGCATTGAAGCCGGTCGGCCCGCGCGGATGGTCGAATTCGCGCCCGCCGGTGAAGGTGATCACCGTGCCCGGCTTCATATGGGCCGCGGCCGCATCCGGATCCGGGATCATCGACGCCGTCAGATAAGCCTCGACGATCTCGGCGTCGGACATCGGGCGGGCATCGGCTTTGGCGGGTGCGGACATGGGGGCCTCCGGAGATAATCAGGACTCTACAATCTGACCGCCAAAGTGTATGCATATTTTTTAGACAATCGAACCATAGAACTGCACACAATCTGGTGCTGCTGGTTCCCTGCCCTTCCGCTAGGCTCAGACCATCCTGATGTTTCCTGACCGATGATCGCGACACCTGCCTTCGACCTGGTCTTCCGCAATGCCGTGACGCGCAGCTCTGCCGCCGCGGTCGATATCGGCATCGCCGGCGGCAGGATTGCCGCGATCGCGCCGCGCCTCGTGTGCGAGGCGGTCGACGTCGACCTCAACGGCCGGCTGGCGTTGCCCGGCTTCGTCGACACCCATATCCATCTCGACAAGGCCTGCCTGCTCGGCCGCTGCGGCCACGATCACGCCAGCCTCGGCGAGGCGATCCGCGCGGTGTCGGCGATGAAGCGCGACTTCACGGTCGAGGATGTCTATGCGCGTGGCGGCAGGGTGATCGAGCGCGCGATCACGGCGGGCACCACGCGGATGCGGACGCATGTCGAGATCGACCCGAGGATCGGGCTGCGCGGCTTCGAGGCAGTCAAGGCCTTGAAACGCGACTATGCCTGGGCGCTCGACCTCTCGCTTTGCGCCTTTCCGCAGGAGGGCCTGACCAACGATCCCGGGGCCGACGAGCTCTTGGTCGCGGCGCTGCACGACGGTGCCGAGGCGGTCGGCGGCTGCCCCTATGTCGACTGCGATCCGAACGCGCATATCGCGCGCATCTTCGACCTCGCGCAGGAGTTCGACGTCGATGTCGACCTGCATCTCGATTTCGACCTCGATCCCTCCTGGTGGCACATGGAGGAGGTCTGCCGGCAGACCGAGCGGCGCAACTATCACGGGCGCGTTGCGATCGGGCATGCGACCAAACTTTCCGCGCTGCCGCCCGAGCGGCTGAAGGCGGCGAGCGCGCGCCTCGCCGAGGCCGGCGTTGCGGTCACCGTGCTGCCGGCGACCGATCTCTATCTGATGGGACGCGACGCCACCCATAATGCGCCGCGCGGGCTGACCGCCGCGCACCGGCTCGTCGCCGATGGCGTGCTGTGCTCGGTCGCGACCAACAATGTGCAGAATCCCTTCACCCCGTTCGGCGATGCATCGCTGCTGCGCATGGCCAATCTCTACGCCAATGCGGCGCATGCCGGGATCGGCGAGTTCGACGCCTGCCTCGATCTCGTCACCGACCTGCCGGCGCGGCTGATGAACCTGAAGGACTACGGCATCACGGTCGGTAATCCCGCCGACATCGTCGTGCTCGACACCGACAGCGGAACCAACGCGATCGCCGAGCTGCCCGACGTGCTGATGGGCTTCAAGCGCGGCCGCAAGACGTTCGAACGGCAGCGGCCGACGCTGTTCCGGCCTGACACAGGATTCTCCCCGTCACCCTGAGGAGCCGCGAAGCGGCGTCTCGAAGGGTCACGGTTTGTGCATACGTTCCCTCCCCGTCATTGCGAGCGTAGCGAAGCAATCCATCGCACCACTCGGGGATTGGTTCGTCGCTTCAGCGCAAAATTGCTTTGCAATTTTGTCGCGAGCTCCTCGCAATGACGGGGCTGCATTGTCGCCTTGCCCTGGCGCGAATTGACGTCTTCGCCGATCCGTTGTTGGTACTTCCCAACAGCAACAAACAACCCGGGCAGGAAGCCATGAGCAAATCCACCACAATCAAAAGCGTCGAGACGCTCGCCTGCGATGCCGGCTGGCGGAATTATCACTTCGTCAAGGTGACGACCACGGACGGGCTGGTCGGATGGAGCGAATATGACGAGGGCTTCGGCGCGCCCGGCGTGACGGCGGCGATCGAGCGGCTGTCGGCGCGGGTGGTCGGCAAGAACGCGTTCGAGCACGAGCGGATCTATGTCGAGCTGTTCGCCGCGACGCGCCCCGCCGCCGGCGGTGTGGTGGCGCTGGCGCTCGGAGCGATCGAGAACGCGCTGCTCGACGTCAAGGCCAAGGCACTCGGCGTGCCCTGCTACGACCTGCTCGGCGGCAAGATCCGCGACCGGGTGCGGGTGTACTGGTCGCATTGCGCGACCTGGCGCATCAATCATCCCGACTGGTACAAGCCGGCGATCACTGATCTCGACGGCGTCAAGGCGATCGGGGCCGAGGTGCGCGAGAAGAAATTCACGGCGATGAAGACCAACATCTTCGTCTACACCGACGGCAAGCCGCAAGGCTGGCGCCCCGGCTTCGGCTCGCCGTTCCAGCCCGAGATCAATATCGATCGCACCGTGCTGCGCAATCTCTGCATGCATCTGGAGGCGATCCGCGACGGCGCGGGGCCGGATGTCGATCTTCTGCTCGACCTCAACTTCAACGCCAAGACCGAGGGCTATCTCAAGATCCTGCGCGCCATCGAGAAGATGGACATGTTCTGGGTCGAGATCGACACCTTCAACCCGCAGGCGCTCGGCTATATCCGCCGCCAGAGCCCGCACCCGATCTCGTCCTGCGAGACGCTGCTCGGCCTGCGCGAATTCCTGCCCTATTTCACCGAGCAGGCGATGGATGTCGCGATCATCGATACGCCCTGGAACGGGGTCTGGCAGTCGATGAAGATCGCCGCCGCCGCCGAGCATTTCGAGGTCAACGTCGCGCCGCATAATTTCTACGGCCACCTCTGCACCATGATGAACGCGCATTTCTGCGCCGCGGTGCCGAACCTGCGGATCATGGAGACCGACATCGATCGGCTGGCCTGGGACCACGAGCTGTTCACCCACGTGCCTGAATTCGTCGACGGCCATCTCGTGATCCCGGATCGGCCGGGCTGGGGCACCGAGCCGAACGAGGAAGGCCTGCGCGCGCATCCGCCGAAGAACAAGGGCGGGCTGTTGAATTATGGATTGAAGAAGTAGGTCTCTCTACACCGTCGTCCCGGCCTAGTGCGCAATTGCGCACTAGGCCGGGACGACGCTAGTCCCAACTATCGCGACCTCAATTATCCTCCCGCACGGCCGTGAACGCGCTGTCGATCACGTCGCCGATCGGCTGCCAGGCATTGCCGTCGAACTGCACCAGGCGCATCTGCTTGATCGGGCGGAAGTCTTTCGGGCCGGTATTGATCACGATCCCGGGCAGCGCGATCGGGCTCTGGTAGTCCTTCAGCGACGCCGCCTGCCGCATGATGTTCTCGCGCGACAGATCGTCGCCGCACTGGCGCAGCGCCTGCATCAGCGTGTCCGCGGCGGCGTAGCCGAACACGGCGTAGATGTCGTCCTTGTCGCCGTCGGGATAATACTTGTCCATGAAGGCGAGCCACGCCTTGATCTGCGGATCGTCCTTCCAGGAGGCATCGCCGGCATCCTTGAGGAACGAGGTCGAGATCACGCCGAGCGAATTCTGCAGACCTGCTGGCCGCAAGGCGCTGGCGATCGAAGCCGACGCATTGTCGAGGATGAACACCGGATGCCAGTCTAGGTCCGCGGCGACGCGGATCGCGCGCGCCGCGATCGCCGGCGCGCCGTCGAACACCAGGATGTCGGCGCCGGAGTTCTTCAGGATTCCGATCTGGTTCTGGATCGCGGTCTCCGACGCGTCGAAGGCGAGATCGGCGACGATCATCCCGGCGGTGTCGCCGAGCCCCTCCTGCAATCCCTTGAATAGGTCGCGACCGAACTGATCGTTCTGCCAGAGCACCGCGATCTTGCGGGAGGGATAGGCCGCCTGGATGTAATTGGCGTAGATCCGCCCCTCGGCGCGGAAGGTCGGCTGCCAGCCCATGGTCCAGGGAAAGGTCACAGGATGCGCCCACGCCTCGTCGCCGGAAGCGACGAACAGCTGCGGGACCTTGTTCTCGTTGAGGTACTTCCGGACCGCGAGATTGCTCGGCGTGCCGAACGAGCCGAACATCAACAGCACGCCCTGCTTCTCGACGAGATCGCGGGTCTGCTCCATCGCGATCTTCGGATTGGAACTGTCATCGACCGAGACGAACCTGACCTTGCGGCCGTTGATGCCGCCATGCTCGTTGACCATGTCGAAATAGGCCGCCTCCGCCCGCCCGATGGTCGCGAACGCCGCGAGCGGCCCGGTATAGGGCATGACGTTGCCGATGCGGATCTCGTTGCCGGCCGCCGTCTGCGCCTGCTGCGCGCGCAACGGCGCCGCCGCAAGGACAGCTGCGAGGACGAGGGATATCGAAAGCGCCGTTTGTCTTTTTGTTTGCATCAACATCGCCACAAACGCCGGTAGCGGGCCGGCGCTCCTCCCGAGCGAGCGGAGTTTATCGCCCAAGCCAATGCCGGAAAAATGAAATGTTGATGGCGGAGGCCGGCCTCAGCGCAATGTTATGTCGAGCCAGCCCAGCGGGTTGACCGCGACGCGGTCGCCGCTGTCGACCAGGACGGTCGTGGTTTCGGCCTCAATGATCGCGGGACCGGCCAGCGAATGGCCCGGCCTGAGATCGTCGAGCGCGTAGACCGGCACCTCGCGCCAGGCACCGAACCAGGCCTGCCGCTTGCCGCGCGGCGCGCAAGGTGCATCCGAGCTGGCCTTTCCGGCATCAACGCTGCCGCGCGCCACCTTGCCGACCGCGGCGACGCGGGCGTTGACGAACACCACCTCCTGCCCGCGCGAGGCATAGGTGTAGAGCTCTTCGTGGCGGCGATGGAAGCGCTCCTCGATCTGCGCCACCAGGTCCGCGGCGCCGAGATCGAGGTCGCCGAGCGGCACGTCGATCTCGAACACCTGCTCGCCGTAGCGCATCTCGGCCGAACGCTCGATGGCGATGTCGCCCTTGAACCAGTCGCGCAGCCGCCCCGCGGCCTGCTGTTCTAACCCTTCGAACAGCGCCCGGACTTCGTCGGCGGAAATCCGGCCGGTGCCGTAATGAGTGCGGCTGACCTCGTAGCGCAGATCGCTGGTCAGCATGCCCCAGGCCGATAGGACGGAGGCGACCGTCGGCACGATGATACGCTTGATCTCAAGCTCGCGCGCGACCTCGGCGGCGTGCATGCCGGCGGCGCCGCCGAAGCTGAGCAGCGCGAATTTGCGGGGATCGACGCCGCGACGCAGCGTCATCAGGCGGATGCCGTCGGCCATTTTCAGATTGATCATCTTGTAGATGCCGGCGGCGGCCTCGATCCGCGACAGCTCGAGCGCTGCGGCGATACGATCGACCGCAGCCTCCGACGCTGCGCGATCGAGCGGGCGCGCGCCGCCCATGAAGGCGGCGGCATCGAGATAGCCGAGCACGACATTGGCATCGGTGACGGTAGCAGCCGTGCCGCCATTGCCGTAGCAGGCCGGGCCCGGCACCGAGCCCGCGCTCTCCGGCCCGACCCGCAGCGTGCGGCCGCCGTCGACGCTCGCAATCGAGCCGCCGCCGGCGGCGATGCTGGCGATGTCGAGGCTGCGCAGCGCGATGCGCTGGCCGGCGAGCATGCCGTCCGCCGACAGCGAGGCCTGGCCATCAGCGATCAGCGAAATATCGGTCGAGGTGCCACCCATGTCGAACGGCACGAGATCGGGAATCCCCAGAAGATCCGCGCAGCGGCGGCTGCCGGAGATGCCGCCGGCCGGTCCCGACAGCACGGTGCCCGCGGCGAGCCGCGAGGCCTCCTCCACCGGCGCCATGCCGCCATGCGACAGCACCACGAACAGCGAGCCTTTGAAACCCGCCTCATGCAGGCTGCGCTCCAGATTAGTGAGATAGCGCCGCACCGTCGGCGCGACATAGGCGTTCACGATCGTGGTCGAAACGCGCTCGTATTCCTTGATCTGCGGCAGCACGTCGCTCGAGCGCGACACGCTGACGTCGGGCAGCTCCTTCGCCAGCTGCTCGACGGCGGCAAGCTCATGTGCCGGGTTGAGATAGGCGTGCAGAAAGCAGACCGCGACGGAATTCGCACCCGAACGTTTCACCTCGGCGATGACGTCGCCGAGCGCGGCGGCATCGAGCGCAACCGCGGCGCCGCCGTCGGCCTTCAGCCGCTCGCGCACGCCAAAGCGACGCTCGCGCGGCACCAGCGGCTCGGGCGGCGGCGTGCGCAGATCGTAGCGGTCCGGCTTCAGCCCCTCGCGCATCTCGACGACATCGCGGTGTCCGTCGGTGGTCAAGAGCGCAACCTTCGCGCCCTTGCGCTCGAGCAGCGCATTGGTCGCGACCGTCGTGCCGTGCACCAGGCGATCGGTCGCGGCGAGCATCGCTGCGCGCGTCACGCCGAGGCGGCGCGCCAGCTCTTCCAGTCCCGCCATGACGCCGATCGACTGATCGGCCGGCGTGGACGGCGATTTCGCGAAAACGGTTCGCCCGGTTTGATCCGTCGCAACCAGGTCGGTGTAAGTGCCGCCGACGTCGACCCCAATCGTGTACATCGCTGCCTACAACGCTTTCGAAACCAAACCTTGCGCAAGATCGCGCGCCCGCGCTTCCGCCGAGCGCTTCTCTGGCGGCCCCCAGCCGCCGCCGCCGGAAGAGCGGATCTCGAGGCAATCGCCGGGGCACAGCTCGATGCCGACTTCCTTGGTCTTCAGCACGCGCGGCGCGCGGCCTTCCGAGAGCAGCCGGTAATGATGCGGCTCGCCGTCCTTGCCGCCGAGCATGCCGCAGGGACCATGGCGCGCGCCATCACCGGCGGTGTTGCCCTTGGCAGGCTTTTGCGTCTCCAGCACCATGTCGAGCGCGACGCCAAGGCCGCCGCGATGCTGGCCGTCGCCGCCGGAATCCGGCCGGAATTCGTGCTGGCGGAAATGTAGGGGAAAGCGCACTTCGGCAACCTCGATGCTGCCGAATTTCAGCCCGCCGACCGAATGCCACTCGCCGATCGACGAATAGCCGTCGCCGCCGGGCGAGGCGCCGCCGCCGGGCCGGGCCTGGAACATGTGCCAGATGAAATTGCGTCCGGTGCGCGGATCCTCACCCTGGATCGCGATGCGGAAGCGGCGCCCCCAGCCGCCCATCACGCGATCCGGACAGGACGCCGACATCGCCTTGATGATGGCTTCGACGATCTCGTTAGATGGATGGCTGGTGCACAAGGTGACGGGACGGCCGGGATCGGCCCAGACAATCGTGCCCTGCTTCGCCACCACCTTCAGCGGCCGCAGCGCGCCGGTGTTCTTGGGAATGTCGGCGTCGATCAGATAGGCGAAGGCCATCGCGACCGCTGCCTGCATGTTGGCGTGCGAGGAATTGACGAAGCTGGTCGACTGCGGATCGGAGCCGGTGAGATCGACCTCGATGTCGCTGCCCTTCTTGGTCACCTTGGCGGCGATCTTGATGTCGGTGCGGCCGTGGCCGTCATCGTCGAGCAGGGCTTCGCCGTAGAACACGCCGTCCTTCCAGGTCGACACCACGGCGCGGGTCTGCTGCTCGGTCGCGTCCAGAATCGCCTCGATCGCGGCTTCGACCGTGTCCGCGCCGAATTCGCTGAACAGCTTTGCGACACGGCGCTCGCCGAGATGCGCGGCCCCGAGCATCGCCGCGAGGTCGCCGCGGAATTCCCTGGGATTGCGGATGTTGAGCGCCAGCAAGTCGAGCAGATCCTCGCGCGGCTTGCCGGCCTCGTAGAGCTTGATCGGCGGAATGCGAATGCCTTCCTGATAGATCTCGGTGGCGGCCGGATTGTAGGCGCCGTGGGTGGCGCCGCCGATGTCGCTCTGATGCGCGCGTACGATGGTCCAGAGCAGCCGCTTGCCGCCATCGAATACCGGCACGAATGCGGTCAGGTCAGGCAGATGGCTGCCGCCCTGATAGGGATCGTTGAGCAGGATGACGTCGCCGGGCGCGACATCCTTGAAGCGCTCCTCGACCGCCAGCGTCGCCCAGGGCAAGGCGCCGACATGAACTGGAATGTGGTCGGCTTGCGCGATCAGCCGCCCGTCGGTGTCGCAGATCGCCAGCGAAAAATCGCGGCTGGAATTGAGGATCTGCGAATAGGAAGTGCGAAGCATGGCTTCGCCCATCTCCTTCACGATCGACGACAGGCGGTGCTGGACGACGGAGCGGGTGATCGGATCGATCTTGGCGGACATCTTGGCCTTCTTGGCGCGAGCGACTTGCGCAGGGAGGATCGAGGAACCGGTCGACCGGAACCGGAATTCCCTCTTATAGCCAGTGGCTTGCCGATCGCAAATCGGCTGGCTCGGCCGAAACGGATCATTCCGTCGATCAGCAAGTCGTGATCGACAAGAAATCTTCGCCCCTGCGACGGAATAGAACTCACGCTGCCGCGTCCCACCCATGCAAGCCGGCCCCCGAGGCCGGACCGTTCGGCTTTCCCGACAACTCCCAGGGTGAACGCAAATGCCTCCTCGATTCCTTAAGTCCGTCCTCGCCCCGCTCGGCGCGTCCGTCGTGCTCGCCCTCGCCGCCGCAGCGGCCGCGTCCGCACATGACGACCTTCATCCGGCGCAGGGCGCGCAGACCGCAGAGGAGAGCGCCTTCCTTGCTGAAAACGATACCGCGATGACCAAGATGATGAATGACATGGCGGCCAAGCCGAGCGGCGACATCGACCGCGACTTCGTCGCGATGATGACGCCGCATCATCAGGGCGCGATCGACATGGCCGTGATCGAGCTCCGCTACGGCAAGAACGAACAGCTACGCCGGATCGCGCAGGAAATCATCGTCGAGCAGCGGCAGGAGATCGACGCCATGAAGCTCGCGATCGGAGACCCGGTTACGGCGTCCGTGCCGGCCCCGACGCAGCAGAGCCCGGCGCCTGCCGCTCACGATCATATGAACATGTCCCACGGAATGAAGAACTAGGAGTTTCGAGCGATGAACCGTCAAATCCTCAAGAGCCTGCTGGCCACGACCGTGCTGGCGATGTCGAGCTCCGCTTTCGCCGGGCAGGCGCCGGGCGCTGCGTCCTCGCCCGACATTCCGGTCAGCCATCACGACCGCGTCTACGCCGCCGAGCAGTTCTCCAACACGGTGTCGGTCACCGACCCGGCCGACAACAAGCTGCTCGGCGTGATCCGGCTCGGCGACCCGCAGCCGGGCAATTTCAGCCCGCTCTACAAGGGCCAGGTGCTGGTCCACGGCATGGGCTATTCGCCCGACCACCGCACCCTCGCCGTGGTCTCGATCGGTTCGAACTCGGTGAGCTTCATCGACACGGCAACCAACTCGGTCAAGCACGTCACCTATATCGGGCGGTCACCGCACGAGGCGTTCTTCACGCCCGACGGCAAGGAAGTATGGGTCACCGTGCGCGGCGAGAATTACATCTCGGTCATCGACGCGCAGAGCTTCAAGGAAACGACGCGCATCGAGGTCCCCGCAGGACCCGGCATGCAGATCTTCTCGCCCGACGGCAAGTACGGCTACATCTGTTCGTCGTTCAATCCGGAGACTGACGTGGTCTCGGTCGCAGACCATCAGATCGTCGCGAAGGTGAAGCAGGAAAGCCCGTTCTGCCCGAACATCGCGGCCTCGCCCGATGGCGACCAGGTCTGGTTCACGCTGAAGGATGTCGGCAGGACGCAGGTGTTCAACGCCAAGCCGCCGTTCAACCTGATCAAAACGATCGACACCGGCCCGATCACCAACCACGTCAATTTCGCGAAGACGCCTAAAGGCACGCTCGCCTATGTCACGATCGGCGGCACCAACGAGGTCAAGGTGTTTCGAACCGACGACTTCTCGCAAGTCGCGACCATCCCCGTCGGCAATCTGCCGCACGGCGTCTGGCCGTCCGGCGACGGCACGCGGGTCTATGTCGGTCTCGAAAACGCCGACGCGCTGGCCGCGATCGACACCGCAACCAACAAGGTGATCGCCAACATCCCGATCGGCCAGGCGCCGCAGGCGATCGTCTATGTGCCGAACGCCGCGCCAAATCCGGATGACCGCCAGAACCTGCAAGCCCTCGGCGTCGCCGGCCAGGCCGCCCACCTCGCGCTCGCACCGAAAAAGCAAGCCAAGGGCGAGAAGCCGCCGACCAGCGTATCGCTGTTCGATCAAGGGCTGATCCAGGTGCTGCAGGCTTCCGTGACCGGGCTCGAGCCGAAGCAGCGCTACGTGCTGGGATTGGCCGAACACGCCGACGGTGGCGGCATGGTGGAGCCGCTGGCAGCCTTCATGACCAATCCGGCCGGCTCCGCCATCGTCAACGCGGCCGGCCCGATCCGGCAGATCGTGCAGAGCGCGGCCAGGACCGAGCGGCGTTACCTCGTCATCGCATCCGGCGAGCCGGCGAAACTCGGCGCGGTCGTGCAGGTACAAGCGCCATGAGCGACATGCTGCACCTGGTCGAGCCGCTGATACCAGCCTTGCGGCGTTATGCGCGGGCCCTGGTCCGCGATCACGCCGCGGCCGACGACCTGGTGCAGGACTGCCTGGAACGTGCCGTCATCCACTGGGAGCAGCGGCGGTCGGACAATCCGCGCCCGTGGCTGTTCGCGATCCTGCATAATCTCGCCATCAACCAATTTCGCCGCGCAACGGTGCGCGGCGTTCATGTCGCGATCGACGAAACCAACGAGGATGCATTCGGTCAGGAAGCGGCGCAGGAGCACAAGGTGATGTATCGCGACGTCATGGCGAAGCTCGCCAGGCTTCCGCATGACCAACGTGCGGCGCTGCTGCTCGTCGGCGTCGAGGATTTGTCCTACGCCGATGCCGCGAAGGTGCTCGGCGTGCCTGTTGGCACGGTGATGTCCCGCCTCGCGCGCGCCCGCGAGCGGCTGCACCACGAACTGGAGGAGACGCCGGGCGACCTGGATCATAATATCGTGCAATTGCGGAACAAGACATGAGCAACCGACCCATTACAGAAGACGATCTGCATGCCTCTGTCGATCGCGCGCTCGAGCCGGAACGCGAGGCTGAGGTCCGCGTCTATCTGGACAAGCATCCGGACGTGGCCAAGCGCATCGCCGCCTACTCCGATGAGCGTAACCTTTTGCGATCGGTGCTGCTGCCGATCGCCGAGGAGCCACTGCCGCCGCGGCTCAACCTCGCCAGGATGATCGAGAGCCCACGCCGCCGCCCCTCGTCGTTGCGCTGGGCCATCGCAGCGATGCTGATGCTCTCGCTCGGCGGCCTCGGCGGATGGGTGATCCGTGGCGCGACACAGGCACCGGTCGGCGGAATTGTGGCGCTCGCCGAGGAGGCCAGCGATTCCTACAGAGTGTACGCCTCCGATCGCACGCGGCCGGTCGAGCTGCGCGACAGCACCGAGCTTGTGCAATGGGTCTCCAACCGGTTGCATCAACCGGTGAAGCTGCCAGATCTCACCAAGTCGGGATATCGTTTGATGGGCGGACGGGTAGTGCCGACCGCACATGGTCCTGCGGCCATGTTCATGTACGACGACGATCGCGGCGAGCGGCTTGTGGTTCTTACCCGCCCGATGACGTCGGACCAGAACGCACCGATGGCGCCGCATTCGGGCAGTGACGTCGCGGGCTTCTCGTGGGCTGACGGCGGTACGGGCTACTCCCTGGTGGGGCCACGCGGAGTGGATTCCCTGCGGCCGCTCGCCAACGAGATTCGCAAGCAGGCGCAGACGATCTAGGCAGGCCTGGTGTAGACCAGGAACAGCACGGTCCCGATCACCAGCGCGCCGGCGATGAACAGCAGCACCGCGGGCAGCCCGAACAGCGCCGCGACGCCGGCGGTGCTCGATTGCAGCAGCGCTGCGCCAAGGAAGAACGCAAGATTGACCGAGGACAGCGCCTTGCCGGTGTTCTGCGCGGCGACAAGCTGGCGCGTCATGCCGTAAATCAGCGGCTGCGCCGACGTCGCAAACCCGATCAGGATCAACAGCGCCAGGTCATATTGCGTCGGCATCACAGCAACGCCGAAGAGGTTCGAGACCGGGAAATGCGGCGCACCGGCCGCCATCAAGACGAGCAGCAGCGCGGCGATGGCGTGCGTCACCGCCACCATGGCGCGGCGGTGCCCGAACTTGCGATCGAAGGCGCCGATGCAGGCCGGGCCGACGATCATCGCGAGCGTGAACAGACCGAGCACATTGCCGGCCTCGATCCGGCTCAGCCCCTTCTCGTCCATCAGCCACGGGCCACCCCACAAGCCGCGCAAGGTCAGCGACGCGCCGAGCGACACCAGCGACAGCGCGATCAGGCCGCGCAGCCCGCGCGACATGCCGAGCCGCAGCACCTCGGCCATCTGGTGCAGCGGCGAGGAATCATCCGCATGCGCCGCCGGCTGCCGCGGCACCAGCGCGAACACCGCGATCAGCACGACAATGCCGAAACCGGCCGAAACCCAGAAACCGGCGCGCCAGCCGAACTGATCGACCACGAACGCCAGCGGGCTTGCCGACAGCAGCATGCCGATATTGCCGATCGAGAGGATCAGGCCGGACCACAGGCCGAACTTCGCCGCCGACATCTGCTTCGCCGCGAGCGTCATCGGGCACATCAGCATGCCCGAAGTGGCGACGCCGAGCATCAATTGCCCGAGCACGAAGCTCGCAGGCCCCGTCGCAAGCGCCGAGACCAGCGTTCCGACCACGGTACCGGCGAGCAGGCTCAGCGACACCGGCCGCACGCCGAAGCGATCCATCGCGGCGCCGACCGGGATTTGCGAGGCGGCAAAGGAGAAATGATAGATCGAGGTGAGGCTCGCCAGCGCCTGCGGCGAGGTGCCGAAATCCGACGCCATCAGATCGAGGCTGATCGCCGGGATGGTCCGCAGCAGCGTCGACAGCATGTGGCCGGAGGCCAATGCCAGAAGCGCAAGCACCAGGGCGCGGAACCCGATCCCCGCCTCTTCCTTCGTCACCACGCCGTCCACGAATCGCCTCTTCCCCGAGCGGTTTGGCGACGGGCGTAACATTATTGGGCAGCGCGTGCCAACTTTGGCGGCAACGCGATCTTGGCACCCCACACGCCGTCATGGCCGGGCTTGTCCCGGCCATCCACGTCTTGCTTCACGCAGGGCCGAAGACGTGGATGCTCGGGACGAGCCCAGGCATGACGAGTTCGCTGAGATTCCGTCGCCCTTACTGCTTATGGAACACCAGCGTGCGCAGCTCGATGCTCTCGCGCGGCGCGGCGTCCGCGGGCGTGGTCGGATCGACGAACGCGGTATGCGGCCCGAACCGCGTGCGGCCGTCGGTCGCCGAGTCGTAGCATTTCAGCAGGATCGCCTCGTCCGGCGTCATCTCGGGAATGTAGAACCAGCGATGGTTCGGATTGTACTTCACCGAGTAGGTCTCGCCGCTGCGGTTGGGATAGATCAGGTCCGAAGCAATGAGATCCTCCGGCGCGACGGTGGTGCCGTCGGCCATCGCGAGCGGTGAATCCAGCAGGGGACCGCGGATCGGACGCCACAGATTGATCACCTGGATGCGGCCCTTGACCAGCTGCTCGGCCTCGTCGGGCAGGTGCTCGAACACGCGGTTGCGGCCGGAGACGGCGGTCTGGTCGACATGGACGCGGGTCGCGGGCTGGCGCGGTCCGCCGCCGCGGATGTCCGCCGCACCCTCGACGCGCTTGCGCACGGTGTGATCGAAGATGAAGACACGATCCGCCTTCAGCGTCGCCTTCAGGAAGGCTTCGACGGCGGGATAGTAGACGTTGCGGACTTCGTTCTCGTCGTAATAATCCTTCACGCTGGTCGGATGCTTGACCAGCGCAAAGCCCTCGCGATCGAGCGAGAAGCTGTCGGCGATCAGGCGTCCGTCAAAGATCGGAACATTGTGGGCTTCGGGCAGCGCGGTGGATTTGGGTTCGCCGGGCGGCGGATCGAAGGCGTAGGTCCGGGGCTTGCCCGGCGTCGGCGCGAGATAATTCAGTTCAGCGGTCACAAACGGCAGCGACTCGATGCGAGTTTGTTGAAGGCCCATGGTGATCTCCCGGACTCGATTGTTCGTCTGTTTGATCTTGGCAGCGCCGGAGGAAGCGGCAAGGCCGCGGCGAAAATAGCAACGTTGCGGTTTTGGAATATGCCAAACGGGGAAAATCCTTGCCGCGCGGCAGCCCACGGACGAATGGATGTTTTGAATCACGGGTTCGTTAGCGGTGCAATGGTGCGGAGTTGAATCCGCTTCCGCGCAGACGGTCTGCATCTCCCGCTTGCAGGGCCGCCGCAGGTGCGCTGGCAAAATATCGAAAACAACCCCATGCAAAGGAGCTCGCGGCTGCCGGCCTTCGACAGGGCAGCTTGACACGTCGGGCAAATCAGGAATATATTTCCAGTATTCCGAAATCGTGCAAGCACCGTCGTCCTGGCGAAAGCCAGGACCCATTACCATTAAATTTGATAATGAGCAGGATCGCGGCCCCGGCGTCGTGCAACAACTGCCATCCGGGGTAATGGGTCCTGGCTTTCGCCAGGACGACGTTGAATGTATCGCTTGCAAATTGCCTACAGTCCCGCGCCCTTCTCGACGGCCGCACCAAACGAGCGGTCGACGATGTCGGCGGCGTTGATCTTCTGCCGGATCAGGCCCCAGCGGTCGTAGAGGTCGATGGTCTTCTGCTCGTCGGCGACCACGCTGTCGTCGATCGGCGCGATGCGGATCTTGGCCCGCGTCAGCCAGTTCAGCGGCACCGCGGGCGGGATGTTCATCAGCCTGCCCCAGGTGGCGGCGTAGCCCTCGACATTGTTCTGCGACCATGCGCGCGCGGCCGCCAACCGCCGCACGAAATCCTCGAGCTCGGCGCGCTTGCCCTTGATCGCATCGGGGGTTGCGACCTGGAAGCCGAGGCCGGGCGTGATGCCGTCGGCCGTGATGACGCGGCGCGACTTGAACAGCACCTCTTCCTGGCTGACATAAGGCTCCCAGGTCGACCAGGCGTCGACCGCGCCCTGCGTGTAGGCGACCTTCGCGTCCGACGGCGCGAGAAACACGATCTGCACGTCGCTCGCCTGCCAACCCCTGGATTCCAGCGCCGCCAGGATCAGCTGATGGCCGATCGAACCGCGGCCGGTTGCGATCTTCCTGCCGCGCAGATCGTCAAAGCTCTTGATCGCGGAGTTTTCCGGCACCACGACCGCGAGCCCGTCGCGCGACTGCCGCACCGCCGCGATCGCCTTGACCGGAATTTTGGCGGCCGCCGCGAAGGTGAACGGCGCGTCGCCGACCAGGCCGGTATCGATCGCGCCTGCCGCAAGCGCCTCCAGCAGCGGCGCGGCTGCGGCGAACTCCTTCCACTCGATCGTGTAGGGGACGTCCTTGAGCACACCGGCCGCTTCCATCACGGCCTGCGAATTGCCCTTCTGGTCGCCGACGCGCAGCGTGGTCTGCGCGAAGGCCGCGTCGATGGCGGCGAGCGCAAGCGCTGCCGCAACAATGAGACGGATCATTCGGCGGCAATTCCCCGCTGCTGGTCCCGCGCTTCGATCAGCTTGCGGGTCAGCGGAATCAGCGCCCGGCCATAGTCGATCGCATCGACCAAGGGATCGAAGCCGCGGATCAGGAAGTGACTGACGCCGAGATCGTAATAGTCGCCGAATACCTCGGCGACCTGCTCGGGTGTGCCGACCAGCGCGGTGGTGTTGCTGTTGGCGCCGGTCAGTTTGGCGATCTCGGTCCACAGCCGCTTGTCGATGCGCGTGCCCTGATCAGCGAGCGCCAGCAGCCGCTTGGCGCCGTCGGTCGCGTGGTTGGGACGACGATAGCCGGTCTGGTCCTGCAGCGCGGTGGCGCGCTCGAGGATATGTTCCGCCTTCTTCCACGCCTTCTCTTCAGTATCGGCGAGGATCGGCCGCACCGACAGGCTGAAGCGCGGAGTCGGCCTTCCGTGCCTGGCCGCGGCCGCGCGCACCCGCGCGGTGACGTCGCGCACCTGCGCGTAGGACTCGCCCCACAGCGCGAACGTATCGGCGTGCTTGCCCGCGACCTCGACCGCGGCGTCCGAGCCGCCGCCGACGAAGGTGTAGATGCCGCCCTTCTGCAACGGCTTCACCTGCGAGAAGCCGTTCTCGACGTTGTAATACTTGCCGCTGTAGTTGAACGGCTTCTCGCTGGTCCATTCCAGCCGCACCACGTCGAGGAATTCGCTGGTGCGCGCGTAGCGCTCGTCCTTGTCGTCGAGCGTGTTGCCGTCCTGGCGCAGCTCGATGGCGTTGCCGCCGGTAATGACGTGCAGCGAGACGCGGCCGCCGTAGAATTGATCCAGCGTCGCAAGCTGGCGCGCCAGCAGCGTCGGCGCGGTAAAGCCCGGGCGCTGCGCGATCATCACCTTGAGCTGCCTGGTGATGGTCAGGACATGCTGCGCGACCTGCAACGCATCCGGCGTGGTAGAGTGGAACGCCAGCAGCGCGCGGTCGAAACCGGCGAGCTCATGCGCCTTGGCCACCGTCTCGATATAGGGCGGATCGAGCACCGGGCCTGAGCGGACGATGGTCTCGGAAGCATTGTTGTTGGTGATGAAGCCGATGAATTCGACCGGCATGACGGGAACTCCGTTGTTGTTGGCTGTTGTTTTCAGACGCCCAGCGCGGAGCGTCCGGCGGAGACACGGGTGGCATCGTCTTGCGGGGTATGGACGCGGCCGCACAGCACGTCACGGTAATGCCGCTCCAGCGGATTGGTTCGCGACAGGCCGTGATTGCTGGTCAGCGACAAGGCATCCTCCACCACTGCCGCGGCGTTGTTGGTCACCGTCAGCTTGATGATGTTAGACTCGATCGCAGAAAGCGGGAAGCCGTTATCGAAATCGGCGGCGAAGCTGTCGATCAGGCGCGCATTGACCGCAAGCCGCGCCTCGATCGCGCCGACCACCTCCTGCATCCGTGGCAAGGTCGCGAGCGGCGCGCCGAGATTGGCGGGCACCCGCTGCTTCAGGAATGTGACCAGCCAGTCGCGGGCCGCGCGGGCGATGCCGTCATAGATCGCGGCGACGAAAATCGCGTGCACGGTCGCCTGGGTGACGTCAGGAACCTTCCAGTCGTCGGGCCCGCGGACGTCGATCTCGTAATCCAGCGGAAACACCACGTCGTCGAAGATCACGGTGTGGCTGCCGCTGGCGCGCAGGCCAAGGTGGTCCCAGGTCTCCTCGATCCGCGTTCCCGGCAACCCGGCGGGAACCAGAAACAAGCCGACACGGGTCTCCGGCTCATCGGTCTTTGCCCAGACCGAATACCATTTCAGGATCGGCGCACCGGTCGAATAGATCTTCTTGCCTGTCAACCGCCAGCCGGTCTCGGTGCGGCGCGCCGTTGTCGCCGGCAGGCCGCCGCGCGCGGGCGAGCCGAGCTCGGGCTCGACGCGCAAAGCGTTGATCAGCGCCACACCCTCGACGGCTTCCTTGGCGAGCTTGCGCGAAAGGCGCGCCGGCCAGCGCGTGCTGCGCGCCATCACCAGATGCTGGATGTAGTGCATCGACAGCACCAGCGCGGTCGACGGATCGGCCTTGCCGATGATGCCGAGCACGCGCGTGGCGTCGCGGACACCCGCTCCGCCGCCGCCGAGCGCTGCCGGCACCGTCAGCGCCAGCAGGCCTTCGCGCGACAGATCGGCGAAATTCTCGAAGGGAAAGCTGGCGTCGCGGTCGTGCGCCGGCGCGCGCGCAGCAAACACAGCGGCGAGCAGCAACGCGCGCGCGATGTACTCCGGCTCGTTCGCCGGCGGCAGCTCCCTCGCCGCTGATGTCACCATGTCGCCTCCAGTCCGAGCAGGCCGAGGATCTGCTTGCGCAGCTCCGCCAGATAGGGATCGCCGCGATGCCGCGGGTACGGCCGGGCGACGGCGATGTCAGCCTTGATCCGCGCCGGCCGATCGGACAGCACGATGACGCGGTTGGCCAGCACCAGCGCCTCCTCGACGTCATGGGTGACCAACAGCGTGGTGAAGCCCTTGCGCTGCCACAGCGCGACGAGCTCCGACTGCATGGCGATCCGCGTTAGCGAGTCGAGCTTGCCGAGCGGCTCGTCGAGCACCAGGATCTTCGGATCGTTGACAAGCGCGCGCGCCAGCGCCACGCGCTGCGCCATGCCGCCGGACAGCTGGTGCGGATAAGCGTTGCGGAACGAGGACAGGCCGACCAGCTCGATGACGTCATCGACGCGGTGGCGCTGCGCCTTCAGGATGCCCTGCGCTTCGAGGCCAAGCGCGACATTGTCCCACACCGTGCGCCACGGAAACAGCGTCGGATCCTGGAACACAACGACCCGCGACGGATGCGGGCCACTGATGCGCACTTCATCCTCGCGCAGCGTGCCCGCGCGCGGCTTCTCCAGTCCCGCGACCAGCCGCAGCAAGGTCGACTTGCCGCAGCCGGACGGGCCGAGCAGCGCGACGAACTCGCCCGGCGCGATCGCGAGATTGACATTATCGAGCACCGGAAGCGTGGCGCCATCGATATCGAAGGCGTGGCTGACGCCTTCGATATCGAGCTCGGCGCCGACCGCCGGATAGGTGATCGCCTCAGCTGCGGACTGCACTACCATTTGACGACGCCCTTCTGCCAGACCAGCAGGCGGTCGCGGGTGCGGAACAAGAGCGTGATCGCGCCGGAGCAGAGCAGCGACATCACGATCAGCGCCGCATACATGTTGGCATACGCCGCCCAGCCCTGCGCCCATTGCAGGTACCAGCCGAGCCCGGCCTTGACGCCGATCATCTCGGCGACGACCAGCACCGCAAAGGACGAGCCGAGCCCCATGAACAGGCCGACGAACACATGCGGCAGCGCGGCGGGGATCGCGACCCTCAGCACCAGGAATGACGGTTTTGCGCCGAGCGTGCGCGCGACGTCGTAATAGGCGCTGCTGACGCTCGCGACGCCCGACCAGGTCAGGACCGTCACCGGAAAGCCGGTGGCAAGCGCGATCAGGAAGGTCGAGGCGCTCCAGCTCGACGGAAAGGTGAAGAAGGCGATCGGCAACCAGGCAGTGGCCGGCAGCGGGCCGATGAAGCGCAGCACCGGATGCACCCAGTAGCCGATCTTCTGCGACCAGCCGATCGAGACACCGGTGATAAAGCCGACGGTCGCGCCGATGATGTAGCCGCCGAGCTGCAGCTTGATCGAGGCAAACACGCTGTCGAGCAGTTTCGGCAGATCGTCGGTATAGACCTCGAGGATCGACTGCGGCGGCGGGAAGAACGGCAGCGGCAGCCACGCGAACTTTGCGGTGGCGACCTCCCACAACGTCACGAAGGCGCCGAACGCCACCAGCCACGGCGCGCGTTTGCGCAACGCCTGCCCGGCGCCGCCGAGATAATCCGCGCTGAATGTGCCGAACAGGATGAAGGCGGCGATGACGATCGCGCCGATGCCGAGCGATCCGGTCCGCGACCAGTCGCCGACATCGGGCCAATAAAGGCAGGAGAGGCCGAAGGCGAGCCAGACGAGGCTCGCCGCAAGGCCCACACCGTAACTGCCGGAGAGGTCCGCGAGCGTGATCACCGCGCGCGGCGCGGCCGCGGCGGTCGCGTCAGACACTGAATACGTCGACATAGATCCGCTCCGCGAATTTGGCCGTGTCGGTGCTCTGCTTGAACACCTGCACCGTCTTGAGGTCGTCGGCGTAGCCCTTCAGCTCGCGCTTGAGCACCTCGCCGGTCGGGTGATGATGATGGGTGTGGTAGCGCGCCATTGCCTCGAGATCGGCGAGGCTCGCCGCCTTCGGCGCATAGGGCTGGAACGACTTCGCCGCCTTGTCCGGGTTCTGCGAGGTGAACATCGCGGCGTCGAGCAGCGCCTGGGTGATGGCGCGCGCGACCTGAGGCTCCTCGCGCACCAGGCTGCCGCGCAGGCCGACGATGCAGCAGCTCTTGTCGCGATATTCGCCGTCGAGGTTGGAGGCGACCTCCTTGTATTGCGCATCCTTCAGCCAGAGATAGGCCAGCGGGTCCGACGACAGGAAGGCCTGCACCTCGCCCTTCTCGACCGCGACGTTGAGGAGATTGCCGGGATAGGCACGCCAGTCGACGTCCTTGATCGGGTCGATGCCGAGCTTGGCGAGCTGGATCGAGAAGAAGTTCTTGTCGGGGCCTGCGAGATCGCCGACCGCGACGATCTTGCCCTTGAGATCGGCGAGCTTGCCTATGCCGGAATTGGTGCGGGTCAGGACGCGCATGCAGCCGCCATGGGTGCCGGCGGCGATCTTGACGTCAAAGCCCTGCTCAAGCGGCTTCAGCCAGCGCAGCGCCATGCCGAGACCGGCGTCGCTCTTGCCGGTGGCGATCGCTTCCAGCAGCTGGTCGGTCGAGCCCGAATAGTTGACCAGCTCGACGTCGAGATTCTGCTTCTGGAAGAAGCCGTGGTCGATCGCGACCGGCAGCGGCGCAAGGCAGACCGCGCCGGCGTTCCAGGACAGTTTCAGCTTGCGCGGCGCGCCGGTCAAAGCCGGTGCATCGGACGCGGTCTTGCAGATCGGGAATTCGGAGAAGTCGATCGCCGGCGTGATCGCCCGTGGCGCGAAGGCCTGCGCGCTATACGCCCCGATCGGCGCGGCAAAGGCCGCGGCAGCGCCCGCACGCAGCAATGTGCGGCGATCCATCACCGTCTTCTTGTTATCCGTCGACATCATCACTCCTGCATTTCGGCAAGGCTCCGCCCCGCGCGCAAAACGTCTCCGTTTGCGCGCCCCGTCGTTCGAAGCTCATGGTTTTAGAAAAAGCGGATTTCTCCGGCGCGATTGCACTCAAAGCAACGTGCAAATGATGCGGCGCGACAAGATCATCGTCAATGAAATGGAATTTCGAATGTTGTCGGCGCCACAGCTGAACTCTCCACGATCGCATCGCGCGGCGATGAAAGGATTTTCACGATCGTCCCACACGGAGATGCGGCGCGATCACCGTGACTGCATCAAATTTGAGCGTTCTGCGGCCGCATGCGCCATGTCTTCTACGCGCGGCATGCCTGACGAGATCATCCTTGCCGCGCAGCCGCCGAATTCAGATTTCCGTTTCGTTGACGGCGAACGGCTTGCTCATAGACTTGATCGAACGCTGCCACGCGTTCCGCCGCGCAGCGAATGAATCAGGAAAAAAATTCAAATGCGCAAACTGACCCGCTCGGGCCCTGCCTATTCTCTCACCCGCCGCACGGCGGCCGCGCTGATCACGGCCGTGATCACACTGTCGACGTCGGCCGCGGCACTCGCGGCCGACGCGATCGTGCTGCGCGTCGGCGACCAGAAGGGCGGCAACCGCTCGCTGCTGGAGATTTCCGGCCTCGCCAAGGATCTGCCCTACAAGATCGAATGGTCGGAATTCCCCGCCGCGGCCCCGATCCTGGAGGCGATCAATGCCGGCGCGCTCGACGTCGGCTACACCGGCGATCTGTCCTTCCTCACCGTCTATGCGTCGGGCGCGCCGATCAAGGCGATCGGCGGCACGCGCTCCGATGCGCGGACGCAGGCGATCCTGGTGCGCGGGGATTCGCCGATCAAGACCGCGGCCGATCTGAAGGGCAAGCGCCTTGCCGGCACGCGGGGCGGCTGGGGCCAATTCCTCATCAATGCGACGCTGGAAAAAGCCGGAAGCAGGATCGAGGACGCGACCTTCGCGCCGCTGGGCCCGGTCGACGCCAAGATCGCGCTGCTCGCCGGCTCGATCGACGCCTGGGCGGTGTGGGAGCCGTATATCTCCTACGCCACGCTGAAGGACAAGGCGCGCGTCGTCGCCGATGGCGAGGGGCTGACGCCGACCATCACCTTCATCGTCGCCTCCGACAACGCGATCGCAACCAAGCGCGCGGCGGTGCAGGACCTGGTGCAGCGGCTCAACAAGGCGCGGCTGTGGTCGCTCGACCATCTCGCCGAGTATGCCAGGAACACGGCCGAGCTCACAAAACTGCCGGAGGACGTGCTGCTCGCCGCCTACACCGCGCAGAAGACGAGCCCGATCGCGATCGACGAAGCCGTGGTCAAGGAGGTGCAGGCCGCCTCCGACCGCGCCACCCGCTACGGCATCCTCGGCAAGACGCTGGATGTCGGCAAGGCCGTCGACCGCAGCTTCACGGCGAGCGCGAACCTGAACTGACGCGCGCCTGAACTGGCGCGCTCTTTCCTCACCTCCCCTTGAAAAGGGGAGGTCGGATTGCGCGCAAGCGTAATCCGGGTGGGGATCTGCCTCCACAAGCGCCGGCGCCGTGGAGAGCAACCCCCACCCCGCCCTCCCCCTTTCAGGGGGAGGGAGACGAGCGGCGGTGCCCACCTCACGGAGCATCAAGCCGCGCACGCACCACCATGGAGACATCCGATGTCCGGCCCGCTCCATCTCGCACTGATTGTCACAGCACACCTGCTCTGCATGACCTTGTTGGTCGCGCTGTCGGTTTGATAGCGTCCTCTCCGGGCCAGCCCCAGGGAGAACAACAATGAACCTATCAATGAAGGACCGCGTCGCGGTGGTTACCGGCGGCAGCAAGGGCATCGGGATCGCGGTGGCGCGGCGGTTTGCCGAATCCGGCGCCAGGGTCGCGATCCTCGCCCGCGGCGCCGCCGATCTCGCCGCGGCGCGCGAGACGCTCGCCAGGGATGGCCTTGTGGTGCGCGATTATGTCTGCGACGTCGCCAAGGCCGCCGACATCAGCAAGGCCCACGACCAGATCGTTGCCGATCTCGGCAAGATCGACGTGCTCGTCAACAACGCCGGCACGGCACGCACGCTGGCGTTCGAGAGCATCAGCGACGAGGCCTGGCAGGAGGACCTCGACCTGAAGCTGTTCGCCGCGATCCGCTTCAGCCGGCTGGTGTGGCCGGGGATGAAGCAGCGCAAATGGGGCCGCATCATCAACGTGCTCAACACTTTTGCCAAGGCGCCGGCCGGCAATTCCGCGCCGACCTCGGTCTCGCGCGCCGCCGGCATGGCGCTGACCAAGGTCATGGCCAATGAAGGCGGCGAGCACAACATCCTGGTGAATGCGCTCTTGGTCGGCCTGATCATGAGCGATCAATGGGTCAAGCGGCATGCTGCCCAGGCGCCGAACACGGATTTCGGGGAATTCGCCAAGGGCCTTGCCAAGGGCACCCCGCTCGGCCGCATCGGCACGGCGGAGGAGTTCGCCAACCTCGCCTGCTTCCTGGCCTCGGAGCAAGGCTCCTACATCACCGGCACCGCCATCAATGTCGATGGTGGCCGGTCGCCGGTGGTCTAGAGCCCCGGTCCCGGTTCAACCCGGTCCGGAGCTCCAGATTCTGCTTTGGCGCGTTTTCTTCACGCGAACCGGTGTCCGCTGCGCTCGAAAACGCTCAAGCGGGCAACCAACGGCAGGAAGCGACGGCTCAAAAGCAAAAGGCCCCCGTCACCGGAGGCCTTTTCGTCTTAAACCGCGTCCTTGGCGGCCTTGACCGGCCGTGCGCGGACGATCTTCCGGGCCGGCTTGGCCTTGAACATCATCTCTTCGCCGGTGAAGGGGTTGGTGCCCTTGCGCGCCTTGGTCGCAGGCTTCTTGACCACAACGAACTTCGCGAAGCCGGGGACGAGGAACACCCCGGCCTTCTTCAGCTCCTTGTGGCCGACATCGACGAGCGAGTCCAAAACGTTCTTGACGTCGCGCTTGGAGAGTTCGGTGGTGGTCGCGATCTTCTCGATCACTTGCGACTTCGACAGTTGGGTAGCCATGGTTGCTCCATTGATTCTGGAGTGGGCACGATATGGCGGAAAACGCCGAGAAAAACAGTGTTTTCTGCATTCACCACACGAATATCGCTGTGGACAGCCCCCGAATCAGGGATTTTTCCAGTGTTTTTTCAAGTCAAGGCGCTTCCGACCCCTAAAATTACAGGGTTTGCGCGGCTTCGGCGCTCCCGAAACGTCCCCTTGAGAGAATCACTGCGCGCGTCTTGAGCCGCCGCCGCGCGACAAAGTTGCGCGCAATCGCGGTTGCGAAGCGCCCCAGTGCGCCACTTCAGGTTTCGGAAACGATCCTCCAAAAGGCCGAGGCATTAGAAAATGACTTGGGTTCCCATTCCAAGCTAACATCGCCGAATGACGGCCACGACCGATCGGCTGGCCGCCCAATGCAAGCCTTTATGTAAGTACCGGAGACCCGCGTATGGATTTGAGCCGCCTCGAGATCAACCGCCGCACGGCCCTTCTGACCTCGGCCGCGATTGCGGCCAACGTCATCAATCCGATGCGGGCATTCGCGCAGGAAACCCCGCGCAAGGGCGGCGTGTTCAACGTCCATTACGGCGCCGAGCAGCGCCAGCTCAACCCCAGCATCCAGGCCTCGACCGGCGTCTACATCATCGGCGGCAAGATCCAGGAGAATCTGGTCGACCTCGACGCCAACGGCCAGCCGGTCGGCGTGCTCGCCGAGAGCTGGGAGGCGACCCCGGACGGCAAGACCGTCACCTTCAAGCTGCGCAAGGGCGTTACCTGGCACGACGGCAAGCCGTTCACCTCTGATGACGTCGCCTTCACCGCGATGAACATGTGGAAGAAGATCCTCAACTACGGATCGACGCTGCAGCTGTTCCTCACATCGGTCGATACGCCCGATCCGCAGACCGCGATCTTCCGCTACGAGCGGCCGATGCCGCTAAACCTGCTGCTCCGGGCCCTGCCCGACCTCGGCTACGTCTCCGCCAAGCATCTCTATGAGAACGGCGACATCAGGCAGAACCCGACCAATCTGGCGCCGGTCGGCACCGGCCCGTTCAAATTCGTCAAATACGAGCGCGGGCAATACATCATCGCCGACCGCAACCCGGACTATTGGCGGCCGAACGCGCCCTATCTCGACCGCATCGTCTGGAAGGTGATCACCGACCGCGCCGCCGCAGCCGCCCAGATGGAGGCCGGCGAACTGCACTACAGCCCGTTCTCGGGCCTCACGATCTCGGACATGGCGCGGCTCGGCAAGGACAAGCGCTTCATCGTCCAGACCAAGGGCAATGAGGGCAACGCCCGCACCAACACGATCGAGTTCAACTTCCGCCGCAAGGAGCTGGCCGACATCCGGGTCCGCCGTGCCATCGCGCACGCGATCAACGTGCCGTTCTTCATCGACAATTTTCTGGGCGATTTCGCCAAGCTCGGCACCGGCCCGATCCCGTCGACCTCGACCGACTTCTATCCCGGGCCGAACACGCCGCAATACCCCTATGACAAGGCCAAGGCGATCGCGCTGCTCGACGAGGCCGGCTTCAAGGCCAGTAGCGGCAACCGCTTCTCGCTGAGGCTCTTGCCGGCGCCGTGGGGCGAGGACATCTCGCTGTGGTCGACCTTCATCCAGCAGTCGCTGGGAGAAGTCGGCATCCAGGTCGACATCGTGCGCAACGACGGCGGCGGCTTCCTCAAGCAGGTCTATGACGAGCACGCCTTCGATCTCGCGACCGGCTGGCACCAGTACCGCAACGACCCCGCGGTCTCGACCACGGTATGGTACCGCTCCGGCCAGCCCAAGGGCGCGCCGTGGACCAACCAATGGGGCTGGGAGGACAAGACCGTCGACAAGACCATCGACGATGCCGCGACCGAAGTCGATCCGGTCAAGCGCAAGGCGCTCTACGCCGATTTCGTCAAGGAGGTGAACACCGAGCTGCCGGTCTGGATGCCGATCGAGCAGATCTTCGTCACCGTGATCACGGCCAAGGCGCGCAACCACTCCAATACCCCGCGCTGGGGCTCGACGAGCTGGCACGATCTTTGGCTGAGCGCATGAGGCTGCTTCCGGCAACGGCGTACGCCCAACTTCTCCCTCTCCCCGCTCTCGCGGGGAGAGGGCTGGGGTGAGGGGCTGTCTCCGCAAGTGATGCGGGTGGATGGTCCGGTACCCCCTCACCCGGATCGCATCTGACGATGCGATCCGACCTCTAAGAGCGAGCTTCGCTCGTCTCGACCCCGCAAGCGGGGCGAACTGACCGAGCGGCCGACGCTGGTTCAAGTCAATGACGGCGACCGGTGGCCACTTCCTTCGAAAACGCTATAGATAAGGCATGCGTATCCTGAGCCTTGCGGGGCGGCGGCTCGCCGCCTCGATCCCGACCCTGTTCCTGATCCTGATCGGCGTGTTCCTGCTGCTGCAGCTCGCGCCGGGCGACACCGTCGATGCGCTGATGGCGCAGATGGGCGGCGGCGACGCCGCGACCGCCGAGGCGCTGCGCAAATTCTACGGGCTGAACCTCTCCGTTCCGGCGCAGCTCGGGAACTATCTGTGGCACCTGGTCCGGCTCGACCTCGGCTTCTCCTCGATCTACGGCAAGCCGGTGGCGACCGTGATCCTGGAACGGCTGCCGCCGACCATCCTGTTGATGACGGCGTCGCTGTCATTCGCGTTCTTCTTTGGCCTCGTGTTCGGCGTGATCGCCGCGCGCGGCGTCAACCGCTGGCCGGACACGATGATCTCGACCCTCGGCCTGATCTTCTACGCCACGCCCTCGTTCTGGTTCGGGCTGATGGCGATCGTGGTGTTCTCGGTCTACCTGCAGTGGCTGCCGCCGGGCGGCTTCGAGGACATCGGCACGGTGCAGACCGGGATCTGGCGCGTGCTGGATATCGCGGCCCATCTGGTGCTGCCGACGCTGACGCTCGGGCTGATCTTCCTCGCAATCTATTTGCGCATCATGCGCGCCTCGATGCTGGAGGTGCTGAACCTCGATTTCGTCCGCACCGCCCGCGCCAAGGGGCTGGACGAGACCCATGTCATCACCCGCCATGTGCTGCGCAACGCGCTGCTGCCAATGGTGACGCTGATCGGATTGCAGGCCGGCACCATGCTCGGCGGCTCGGTCGTGGTGGAGAGCGTGTTCTCCCTGCCCGGCCTCGGTCGCCTTGCCTATGAATCCGTGGTGCAGCGCGACCTCAACACCCTGCTCGGCATCGTCTTCGTGTCCGCACTACTCGTCATATCCGTAAACTTCGTCGTCGACCTGCTCTACGCGCGGCTCGATCCGCGCATCGCGGCGGAGGGCTGACGATGGATGCCGTGAAGCGCTACTTCCGCAGCCCGGCCGCGGTGATCGGCCTGATCCTGCTGCTGCTTGTCATCGCGATGGCAATCAGCGCGGGTGTCCTCTATCCGCGCGATCCGCTCGCCCTTGCCGGCCGGCCGCTGATCTGGCCGTTCTCCAACCCGCGCTTCCTGCTTGGGACCGACAATTCCGGCCGCGACATCGCCGCCCAGATATTCTACGGCGCGCGGATCTCGCTGCTGATCGGCGGCGTCGCCACCGTGATCGCGATCCTGATCGGCATCCTGGTCGGCGCCTTCGCCGGCTATTACGGCGGCTGGGTCGACAATGTCTTGATGCGTATCACCGAGGCGTTCCAGACGCTGCCGAACTTCGTGCTGCTGCTGGTGCTGGTCGCGGTGTTCGGATCGACCCTGACCACGGTGACCATTGCAGTCGGCGTGGTGTCGTGGCCGGCGCCGGCACGGCTGACCCGCGCCGAGTTCCTGTCGCTGCGCAACCGCGAATTCGTCCAGGCCGGCAAGACGCTCGGCATGAAGGACGTCCAGCTCATTCTCGGCGAAATCCTGCCCAACGCGCTGCCGCCCGTGATCGTCTATGCCAGCGTGGTAATGGCGGTCGCGATCCTGCTGGAAAGCGCGCTCGCCTTCCTGAGGCTGTCCGATCCCAACGTCGCCTCCTGGGGCAATCTGATCGGGCTCGGCCGCGACGTGCTCCGGGTGCAGTGGTACGTCTCGGCGATCCCCGGCATTGCGATCCTCGTCACCGTGCTCGCGGTGTCGCTGGTCGGCCAGGGCCTCAACGATGCGCTCAATCCGAGGCTGAAGAGCCGATGAGCGAGACGGTCCTTTCCCTCGACGCCCTGACGGTGCGCCTGCCCAAGGGCGCCGACCGGCCGCATGCGCTGTCCGACGTTTCGCTTTCAATTGCCTCCAACGAGATCCTCTGCGTGGTCGGCGAGTCCGGCTCCGGCAAGTCGATGATGGCGAACGCCATCATGCGGCTGCTGCCGAACGAGGTGACGATCGAACGGGGCCGGATGATGTTCGACGGCCGCGACCTCTGCGCCGCCGATAGCGCCGAAATGCGCGATGTGCGCGGCGCCGGGATTGCGATGATCTTCCAGGAACCGATGACCGCGCTCAACCCGCTGCGCACCATCGGTGACCAGATCGGTGAGATGTTTGCGATCCACACCGCTCTCTCGAAGGCCGAGATCAATGCGCGCGTGCTGGCGCTGCTCGAGGACGTCCGCATCCCCGACCCCAGGGCTGCCGCAAAAGCCTACCCGCACGAGCTGTCGGGCGGCCAGCGCCAGCGGGCGATGATCGCGATGGCGCTGGCGCTCGACCCCAAGCTCCTGATCGCCGACGAGCCGACCACCGCGCTCGATGTCACAACGCAGGCGCAGATCCTGAAGCTGATCCGCGATTTGCAGCAGCGCAAGAGGACGGCGGTGCTGTTCATCACCCATGATTTCGGCGTCGTCGCCGAGATCGCCGACCGCGTCGTGGTGATGCAGCACGGCTCGATCGTCGAGCAAGGCGCGGCCGACAAGGTGCTGAACGATCCGCAGCACGCCTACACCAAGCAGCTGATTGCGGCCGTGCCGCCGCTGAAGGCACCGCCGCCGCGCATCCTTTCCGGCAAGGATATCCTGACCATCGACGGCGTCTCCAAGACCTACCGCACCGGCGGCTTCCTTGGCCGCGGCGCGCGGATCACGGAAGCCGTCAAGAACGTGTCGCTGCATCTCCCGCGCGGCGCGACGCTCGGCATCGTCGGCGAATCCGGTTCGGGCAAATCGACGCTCGCGCGCTGCATCGTGCGGCTGATCGATCCCGACACCGGGTCGATCGTGCTCGACGGCAAGGACTGGGCAAAGCTCGGCCGCGACGATATCAGGCGCGAGACCCGCCACATCCAGACGGTGTTCCAGGATCCGTTCGCCTCGCTCAATCCGCGCCGCAAGGCGGCCGAGCTGGTGGCGCAGGGACCGATCGTGCACGGCACCGATCGCGCCACCGCGATTGCGGAAGCGCGAAAGCTGTTCGGGCTGGTCGGGCTCGATCCGTCCGCCGGCGATCGCTACCCGCACGAATTCTCCGGCGGCCAGCGCCAGCGCATCGGGCTCGCCCGGGCATTGGCGTTGAAGCCGGATGTGCTGGTGGCGGACGAGCCGGTCTCGGCGCTCGACGTCTCGGTGCAGGCGCAGGTCTTGAAACTGCTCGCCGGGTTGCGCCAGCAGCTTGGCCTCTCCATCATCTTCATCACCCACGATCTGCGGGTCGCCGCCCAGATCTGCGATCTCGTCGCCGTGATGAAGGATGGCGCCGTGGTCGAGCAAGGCCTGACCGCCGAGGTGTTCGGCAGGCCGCAGCATTCCTATACGCAGGCGCTGCTGTCGGCGATCCCCGGCGGCGCGTTCGCGCGCGAGCACGGCACCGCAACCGAATAGCCGGGCACGCGCGGCCCTACTCCGCCGCTTGCGGCTTGGGCTCCTCGCGCAGCCGGAAGCGCTTCAGCAATCCGGATACCGTGTCGCGGAAGCCGCCATATTCCAGCTCTGAATAGGGCAGCATCGCAGCACCGGACCAGCCCTGGCTGCGCATCTCGATCGCCTTGCGCTGCGCGCGCTGGCGGACCTCGTCCCACGCGAGGTTGTCAAAGAAATCGGTATAGGACTCCGAGAACTTCCCGTCCCGGTCGATCGAGAAGCCGACGCAGGAAACGATCGGCAGGCAGTACATCCCCGTCACCGGGGTGTTGAGCGGCACCGGCATGAGCGGCATCACATGCGAGCCGCGCGCATCGCCGCCCACGAAGTGCGCCTTGGCAAAGGGCGAGATGATTTCTTCGGGCGCCGCGAAAATGCCCTGGTTCCTGACGACCGCGACCGGATCATCCTTGCCGGTGTACTTGCCTGCGATGGAGTGAAGGCGCTGCGCCGAAACGGCGACGGCGACCTCGCCATAGGTTTTCGAGACGATGCGATCAATGCCGAAGCGCTCGTTGTCGCGAAGCAGCGCCGCAATGTGGTAGCCGTCCGCGGGCGCATCGAGTTCGATCACGCTGTCGCCGGCCGTGTTGTCCATGTCGATGATATGGAAACGGAAGCCCTTGATCATCGGGGGCAGCATCAGCCCGGCGCAATACATGGGATCGGCAAAAGCCAGATAGAGCGGCAGGTTGTAAGCGCCGGGGCCGCATTTGTCTGCGGCGAACACCATGAAGGACTCCGCGGGTCTCGCGCCCGAGAGGCTGTGGTCGAAGCTGAGTTCGGCGACGGCCGGGCCCGCGCCGCGAACGTTTCCGGAAGGGGCGTCGACAAGAAGATCCTGGCCGGCGCCGTAGAGCCCGGAGGTCTTCGCAACCGCAGTGGCCGCGAGAAACGTCTTCCAGGCGAATTGGTGGACTTCGGAGCTCCCTTCGCCCCGCGTGTGCGTCATGATGATCGCAATATCGTCGCCGGTATGGCGCACGAAACCGTCGATCAGGAGACCGTTGTCGATCGCTTTCGCGACCTCCCCTTCGACAGCCGCCATCATGCGCGCAGATGGTTTTGTGTGGCCCCCAACGGAGCCAATGTCAGCCTTGATGACCGAAATGGTGAGTTTCATGAGCATCCCTCCGACCGCAGCGCAGCGCCTTCGCCTCGGCGCTCGCTGCGCCGGGGGCGACGGCGCGCTCATTTGCGAAAAGAACGTCGTGTGGTGCGACAGGTTCCCTGAGCAAATTCCTTGCGGAACTATGCCCCCTCCGTCACCGCGTGTCGATACGGGCTATCGACGCATCTGGAATAGCTCGTCATGCTCGATGGGGTTACCACCAACCCTATGAAGCGCGGTTGAGAAAGATCGGCAGGCCCCGCTTGTTGGAATAGAGAGGGCGGTACCGCTCGGTGTTGTACGCGCTTGCGACGTCCAATTTGCGTGGCCCGAGCTTGGCGTCAGGGATCGGCACGAGGTCGTAGCGGCCCTCGACCAGCGCCGACATGAGGCCGGTTTTGCCTTCCAGGATCGCATCGTAAGCCATGTTGCCGAACGTCAGCGCCACAAGCTTGTCGATGAAGTCCGGATCGCCTGACCGCAGGTCGTAGGTGAGGTCAGAGACGATGGTCTCCTCGCCGGTGCGCCGCTTGATCTCGTCCGCGAACGCTTCGGCCACGCTCGTCTTCCTGCGGTGACCGTAGGCGTCAGGCTCGCCGAATTCCTGCACCTTGTAGCCCTCCCACTCGGCGCCCTCGCTGAGCACGATCAGCGCGTAGTTGCTTGGGTTGCCGTGCTTGTCATCGAGGAGAAGCTGGATCAGCTTGTCGAGATTGACCTTGAACTCCGGTATGGCGCATCGGATCGAGGTTGCGTATGCGGTATAGAGTGCCGTAAAGCCGGCATCGCGACCAAAGACGCGGAAAATGCCGATTCGTTCGTGCGAGCCGACGGTGGTGCGCTGGCGCTGGATGGCATCGCTGGCACGGGTGATCGCGGTCGAGAAGCCGATGCAGTATTCGGTGTTGCGAACGTCGTTGTCCATCGTCTTCGGGATGGCAATGATCTTGACGCCTCGCCTGTTGAGCTTGTCCGCGTAGCTGAGCGTATCGTCGCCGCCGATGGCGATCAGATGTTCGATACCGAGCCCCGCGAGGTTCGCGAGCACCTCGTTGGTGAGGTCCCACGTCGTGGTTGCGATGCCGCCCTTGGTGCTCTGGGAAGCCGGAAAGTCGCGGCCCGCGAGATGATCGGGCAACTTCTTCATTTTGGAGGGATTGGTGCGGCTCGAGTGCAGCACGGTGCCGCCGCGCCGGTCGATCACGCGCGTGTTTTCGCGGTTCAGCGGGATGATGTAATGGGACTTACTCGACGGGTCGTCGAGGTTCAGGTGCGTGAGGGCCTCCCAGCCTCGGCGGAGACCGACAACCTCGATGTCGTCCTCGCTGCCGCGATAGGTCACGCTCTTGATCACCGCGTTAAGGCCGGGGACGTCACCGCCTCCCGTGAGAATACCAATGCGCTTCCTCGCCATGCCCACCTCCCAGGGTTGCTATCTGGCAATAACGCCTGCGTCGCGTCGGGGTTTCCACAACGCTATCCGCCAACGGCGGAATCCTCGTGATCGCGGCACCCGGCCGAACCTGCTTGGGCCCGCATTCTTCCAGCGACGTTCTCCGACCAGCCCCACCTCGGGCGGCTTGCCCCTCCATGCCCTTTATCTCGCATGCGCGGCGCGACGTTGCTCCGCGTTCACCGCGAACGGCGCGAGGCGAGGAAATACTCCGCCCATCGCAGCAACTCGAAACGATCGCCCTTGACCAGCTCCTGTGCATCGCGGCGCCGGTAGAGCACCAGCATCCAGGGAGCGAGCTTGCGCAGCAAGCCATGCGCCATGTACTGCACCGGCTCGGAGAATGGCAGCGCCAGTTCGCTTTCCGGCACGCCCTGGACCGCGCGTGCCAATTCGCGGCCGAGCGGGATCGTCAGCGCGACGGCACGGCCGTTGCAGCCGGTCCAGCCATAGGCGTTGGGACCCAGCCGATGCATGCGCGGCAGGAAATCCGCGGTCATCCCGACATAGCCGTTCCAGACATAGTTGAAGGAGACCTCGCCGATCTGCGGCCACAGGCGCTGCAACCGCTCGGTCACCCGTGCCTTCAGCCGCCCGGTCTTGTCGCCCGGACCGAGCACAGCACCGCCGGTGACGAGGCGATTGCGGGCGTCGTAGCGCGCGAAATACAGCTCGCCATGGGTATCCGACATCGCCTGCCGGCCGGGGATGATGGTCTTGCGGACATTGTCCGACAGAGGCTGCGTCGCCATCTGCCAGGACAGCACCGGCATCACCTCGGTCGCGATTTCGGGCACCAGTGATTTCGCGAACTCGCCGCTATAGGCATTGGTGGCGACCACCAGCGAGCGGCCGGAGATTTCACCCTTCTCGGTCTTCACCACCCAGCGATCGCCGCGGCGCTCGAAACTGAGTGCAGGCGAACGCGCATAGATCCGCGCACCGAGGCCGACCACGGTCCGCGCAAGGCCCCGCGCCAGCGCCAGCGGATTGACGTGACCGCCCGTCCTGTTCCAGAAGCCGCCGTACCACGCATCCGAGCCGAGCATGTCCTTGGTCTGATCGCGCGACAGCAATTCGACCGGCGCGCCGAATTTCGACCATTGCTGCACCCGCCGCTCCGCGATCCTGATGCGGCCCGGCGAATGCACCGGCTGCACCCAGCCGGCCTGCTCCTGCTCGGCCGCGATGTTGTAGCGCCTGACGACGTCGAACAGATCAGCGGCACTGTCGCGCAGCATCGCGACGAAGCGCTCGCCGGCCGCACCGTGCCTCGCGATGATGTCATCCGGATCGGGGCGCGACAGCGTCGGGATCACCTGGCCATTGTTGCGCCCGGAGGCGCCCCAGCCCGGTTCGGCGGCCTCGACGATCGCGACGTCGACACTGGCCTCGCGCAGATGCAGCGCGGTCGATAGACCCGTGAAGCCGCCGCCGATGATCACGACATCAGCCTGCTGCGCGCCGGTCAGCTCGGGACAATCAGGGCCGGAGGGCGTCACTGCCGCCCAGAGCGAATTGGGCCAGCGCACGGCATTGCTGTTCATCATGATCCTTTCTTGCGGGCGCCCGGTCATTCTGGTTAGCTAATTCTACTCTCCTATTCCAGCCGGGAAGACAACAAGTGGCACTCAAGAACGTCATCGGAATCGATCACGCCGTGGTCATGGTGAAGGACCTCGACAAGGCCGCCGAGAACTACAAGCGGCTCGGCTTCACCGTGTCGCCGCGCGGCACCCATAGCGCGCATATGGGATCGGGCAATTACACCATCATGTTCGACCCCGACTACATGGAATTGCTCGGCGTGCTGACGCCGACCGAACACAATGCTCCGGCGCGCGCCTTCCTCGAGAAGCGCGGCGAAGGCATCGAACGCATCGCATTCACCGCGGTGGATTCCGCGCTAGGTGCCGAGGAGATCCGCGTGCGCGGCTATGCGCCAATCGGGCCGACCGATTTCGAACGCCCGGTGACCTTACCGAACGGCACGATCTCCGCGGCGAAATTCCGCACCTTCCAGTGGCCGACCGCCGAAGCGCCCGGCGGCGTCCGCATCTTCGCCTGCCAGCACAAGACCCGCGAAACGGTGTGGATTCCCGAATTGATGACGCACGCCAATGGGGCAAAACGCCTCAAGCAGGTGCTGATCGTCTCGCCCGATCCCGCAACCGATGCCGCGCATCTCTCCAAGATGATCGATATCGCCGTCAGGCACGATGCCGACGGTGCGGTTGCCGTGCCGTCCGGCGGCGACCGCGCCGACTTCGTGTTCCTGACCAGGGACCAGCTCGGCAAGCGCTATCCCGGCGTATCGCTCGACGGCCTGCCCGATCGCGGCGGCGCCGGCCTCGTGATCGCGGCCGATCTTGCCGCGACCGAAAAGGCGCTGGGCTCAGCCGGCGTGAAGAGCGGCAACAGCATCACCGTGCCGCCGGCTTCCGGCAACGGCACCCTGCTCGCTTTCGTCAAGGCATAGCTGCCATACCATGCGCGGCGCAGCGTTATGCAACGTCGCCGCGCATGTGGGACTAGGCACAGAAAGTTGAGGCGCTAGTATCTCTCCCAAACAAGAACCGTCCCAGGGGAGAGAAACATGTCGCATCACCTGATCTCGCGCCGGCAGATGCTGGCCGGCACCGCCGCGGCTGGCGCGGTTGGACTGACCGGATTTCCGGCCCGCGCCGACGTCAACTGGAAGAAATATTCCGGCACCACGCTCGAGGTGATCCTCGCCAAGGGGCCGCGCGGCGACAATCTGCAAAAATACATCAAGGAATTTACCGAGCTGACCGGCATCAAGGTCGAGTCGGAGCAGATCCCCGAGCAGCAGCAGCGCCAGAAATGCGTGATCGAGCTGTCCTCGGGCAAGCCGAGCTTCGACGTTGTGCACCTGAGCTATCACGTGCAGAAGCGGCAGTTCGAGAAGGCCGGCTGGCTCGCCGACATGTCGCCCTATCTCAAGGATCCGAGCATGACGCCGCCGGATCTCGTCGAGAGCGATTTCTCGGCGGCCGGGCTGCAATATGCCCGCAACGACAAGGGCCAGATGCTGTCGCTGCCGTGGTCGGTCGACTATTTCATCCTCTACTACAACAAGGAGCTGTTCCAGAAGAAGGGCGTCGAGGTCCCGAAGACGCTCGAGGAGATGGCAATCGCGGCCGAAAAGCTGACCGATCCGAAGGAAGGCATCTACGGCTTCGTCGGCCGCGGCCTGCGCAACGCCAACATGGCGATGTGGACCAACTTCTATCTGAACTATGGCGGCGAATTCCTCGATGCCAAGGGCAACATCCTGACCGACGGCCCCGAGGCGATCGAGGCCACCAAGCTCTATCAGCGGCTGCTGACGAAATGCGCGCCTCCCGGCGTCGCCGGCTTCAACTGGATGGAGTCGATGGCGTCCTTCACGCAGGGCAGGTCCGCGATGTGGATCGACGCCGACGGCTGGGCGCCGCCGCTGGAAGATCCCGCCGCCTCGCGCGTCGTCGGCAAGGTTGGCTACACGCTGGTGCCCGCCGGTCCCAAGGGCAAGTTCTCCTCGACCTATGGCGACGGCGTCGGTATCGCCGCGGCGAGCAAGAACAAGGAAGCCGCCTATCTGCTCTGCCAATGGGTGGTCTCGCGCGGACAGGGCGCGCGCCTGCTGCAGGCCGGCGGCGGCGTGCCGTTCCGCAACTCCATCGTCGACGATGCCGAAGTCGCCAAGGGCGTGAAGACCAAGGAATGGCTGCAGTCGGTGGTTGACTCCGCCAAGATTTCGAAGCTCGGCCTGCCCGTCATCATCCCGGTCGCCGAATTCCGCGACATCGTCGGCGCCGCGCTGACCGCGACGCTGTCGGGCGCCGACCCCGCCACCGAGCTGAAAAAAGCGCACGAGCAATTCCGCCCCATCCTGGAGCGTAGCGAAAAAGCGTGAGTGTGGTGACACAAGCTTCGCCGGCGGCGGCCGATAACGCCGCGCCGGCACGTGAATGGCGTCCGCCGTCCTACTGGCCGTTCGTGATCCCGGCGCTCGTCGTGGTGCTGGCGGTGATCATCTTTCCGTGGGTGTTCACGATCTGGATGAGCCTGCAGGAATGGAAGGTCGGTTCGCCGACCGTCTTCGTCGGGCTCGCCAACTATCTGCGGCTGCCGACCGATCCGCGCTTCGTCGAGGCGGTCGGGCACACGCTATCCTACACCGCGCTGTCGGTGCTGCTGCCACTGGTCTTCGGCACGCTGGCGGCGGTGGTGTTCCACCAGAAATTCGCGGCGCGCGGCTTCCTGCGCGGCATCTTCATCATGCCGATGATGGCCACTCCCGTGGCGATCGCGCTGGTGTGGACCATGATGTTCCACCCGCAGCTCGGCGTGCTCAACTATCTGCTGTCGCTGGTCGGGCTGCCGGCGCAGCTCTGGGTGTTCAACCCCGCGACGGTGATCCCCTCGCTGGTGCTGGTCGAGACCTGGCAATGGACGCCGCTGGTGATGCTGATCGTGCTCGGCGGCCTCGCCGCGATCCCGACCGAGCCTTACGAGAGTGCGCAGATCGACGGCGCCAATTTCTGGCAGGTGTTCCGCTTCATCACGCTGCCCCTGATCATGCCGTTCCTGTTCATCGCCGGCATGATCCGGATGATCGACGCGGTGAAAAGCTTCGACATCATCTTCGCGATCACGCAAGGAGGACCGGGCTCGGCCTCGGAGACCATCAACGTCTATCTCTACAGCGTCGCCTTCGTCTATTACGACCTCGGCTATGGCTCGGCGATCGCGGTGGTGTTCTTCCTCCTGATCGTGGCGCTGGCGGCGCTGCTGCTCTACTTGCGCAAGCGCCTGCTGTGGACCTCACAGCTCGGGAGCGAGGCATGAACCCGCGCTACATCCTCGGTCGGATCGGACTGTGGCTGTCGGTGTTCGTCATCGTCTCGCCGGCGATCCTGTTCTTCCTCTGGATGGCCTCCCTGTCGCTCAAGTTCGAGATCGACAACGCCTCCTATCCGCCGGTGTTCTTCCCGGAGCATATTGCCTGGAAGAACTATGCCGACGTATTCGCCTCCAACCGCTTCCTGACCTATTTCAGCAACAGCCTGATCGTGACCGGCTGCGCCACGGGACTTGCGATGCTGGTCGGCGTACCCGCCGGCTACGGCATCGCGCGGATGGCCGCGCATAAATCGGCGATCGTGATCCTGATCGCGCGCATCACGCCCGGCCTGTCGTATCTGATCCCGCTGTTCCTGCTGTTCCAATGGCTCGGCCTGCTCGGCACGCTGGTGCCGCAGATCATCATTCATCTGGTGGTCACGGTACCGATCGTGATCTGGATCATGATCGGCTATTTCGAGACCACGCCGCTGGAGTTGGAGGAAGCCGCGCTGATCGACGGCGCGACGCGCTGGCAGGTGTTCCGCCATGTCGCGCTGCCGATCGCGAGGCCCGGGCTCGCGGTCGCCTTCATCCTCGCGGTGATCTTCTCCTGGAACAACTTCGTGTTCGGCATCGTGCTGGCGGGGCGCGAGACCCGCACGCTGCCGGTCGCGGTCTACAACATGATCTCGTTCGATCAGCTGAGCTGGGGCCCGCTCGCCGCCGCCGCATTGATCGTGACCGCGCCGGTGCTGCTGCTCACCGTGATGGCGCAGCGGCAGATCGTCGCCGGGCTGACGGCGGGTGCGGTCAAAGGTGGCTAGTCCCCGAGCGCCTCCAGCACCGCGGCTGAATCAGCGACCCAACCAAAAATGCCGCCCTGGGCCTTGATCATCTTCAGGCCCATCTCGTGGAATTCCGGGAAATAGGACGCGCAGCCGTCTGAGATCACGACGCAGCGATAGCCGCGGTCATTGGCCTCGCGCACCGTGGTGTTGACGCAGACCTCGGTGGTGACGCCGCAGACCAGGAGATTCTCGATGCCGTATTTCTGCAGGATGTCACTGAGCTCGGTGGCGTAGAATGCGCCCTTGCCGGGCTTGTCGATCACGATCTCGCTGTCGAGGGGATAGAGCTCCGAAATGATGTCGTGGCCGGCCTCGCCGCGGATCAGGATCCGTCCCATCGGTCCGGGATCGCCGATCCGAAGCGACGGCGCACCGCGCTCGAGCTTCGCGGGCGGCGCGTCGGAGAGATCGGGCAGATGGCCCTCGCGGGTGTGGACCACGAGCAGCCCGGCGTCGCGCACCGCCGCGAGCACCGCGGCGATCGGCTTCACCGCGCGGGCGAGCTGGCTGACGTCATTGCCGAGCGTCTCGCCGAAGCCGCCGGGCTCCATGAAATCGCGCTGCATGTCGATGATGACGAGCGCGGTCCTGCTCCAGTCGAGCGTGATCGGCTCCGGCTCCGCCGCGATCGTACCGCTTGAATTCGCCATGACCCACGCCTTGAATGTGAGAAGACCCGCGCCTGGTTAAGCAAACCGCATGCCATGGCGCAACAATGGTGCTGGCATGATCGTTGCTAGCCTAAGGCAGGATCGAACGAAGCACCCAAGCGTCTCAAACAAGCGGGAGGACAGCATGAATGGACTTGGCGGTCTCAACAAATCACCCAACGGTGTGGTGATCGGGCTGGTGCAGCTACAGCTGGCCGTGGTTGCGACCAAGGCCGATCTGGCACGACAGACCGAGCGCATCGTCTGGATGGTCGGCAAGGCACGGCGCAATCTCGCCACCATGGATCTTGTCGTATTCCCGGAATACTCGTTGCACGGCCTCTCGATGGACACCAATCCGGAGATCATGTGCCGGCTCGACGGGCCTGAAGTCGCGGCCTTCAAGCAGGCCTGCATCGACAACAAGATCTGGGGCTGCTTCTCCATCATGGAGTTCAATCCGCACGGCAACCCCTACAATTCCGGCCTGATCATCGACGATCACGGCGATATCAAGCTGTACTACCGCAAATTCCATCCCTGGATTCCGGTCGAGCCGTGGGAGCCGGGCGATGTCGGCATTCCCGTGATCGACGGACCGAAGGGCGCGAAGCTCGCGCTGATCATCTGCCATGACGGCATGTTCCCGGAAATGGCCCGCGAATGCGCCTACAAGGGCGCGGAGCTCATGATCCGCACCGCAGGCTACACTGCGCCGATCCGCGACAGCTGGCGCTTCACCAACCAGGCCAACGCGTTCCAGAACCTGATGGTGACGGCCAATGTCTGCATGTGCGGCTCGGACGGGTCGTTCGACTCGATGGGCGAAGGCATGATCGTCAATTTCGACGGCAGCATCATCGCGCACGGGACCACGGGACGGGCCGACGAGATCATCACCGCCGAGGTGCGGCCCGACCTCGTGCGCGAGGCACGGATCAACTGGGGCGTCGAGAACAACATCTATCAGCTCTGGCACCGCGGCTATGTCGCGGTGAAGGGCGGTGCGATGGATTGCCCGTACACGTTCATGCAGGACATGGTGTCCGGCCGCTTCCGCCTTCCGTGGGAAGATCAGGTCAAGATCACCGACGGCACGTCCTGCGGCTTCCCGGCGCCGACACGGATGTTCGGCAAGACCGCGAAGGCCGCCGAGTAGCCGGCCCTTTGATGTGAGCATGATCTCTTCGGAAAACCGCTCCACACTTTTCCGGATCATGCTCTACTTGAAGAAATGCACGAGACCGATGCTCAAGGCCAGCAGCAACAACAGCGACAGCGTGACGGCGGCCGTCACCCGGCCGCCGACCGTCGAGAGCACCCGCACATCGACGCCGAGCCCGAGGGCTGCCATCGAGACGACGGTGAGGATCGCCGCCGCCTTGGTCACCGGCGCGATCGCGATGTCAGGCACGAGCTGGAACGAGCGCAGGGCGGCCAGCACCAGGAAGCCGATGATGAACCAGGGCACCAGCTTGAACGGGCTGATCGAGGCGGCCTTTGAGGCGCCGTCGCTGGCGGCGCCGGCCTTGCGCCGCCGCGCCACCAGCAGCGAGAGGCCGATCACGATCGGACCCAGCATCAACACCCGCACCAGCTTGACCAGGGTGCCGATCTGGGTCGAGACGATGCCCGCCGGCACGGTCGCCGCCAGCACCTGCGGCACGGCATAGACGGTGAGGCCGGCGAGGATGCCGTATTGCGTCGCCGTCAGCTTGAGCAGCGGAATCAAGAGCGGCAGGCCAAGCACCATCAGCACGCCGAGAATCGCGGTGAACGAGATCGACGAGGCGATGTCGTCGCCATCGGCCTCGATCACCGGCGCCACCGCCGCGATCGCCGAGTTGCCGCAGATCGAATTGCCGCAGGCGATCAGGATCGCGAGCTTGGTCTTGAGCCCGAGCATCCGGCTGAGGCCATAGCTCACCGCCAGCATGATCACGACGGTCACCGCGATGGCGCCGATCAGCAGTCCGCCCGACGCCACGATCGCGGCAAAGCTGATGGAGGCGCCGAGCAGCATCACCGCGACCTCGAGCAGCTGCTTGGCGCTGAAGGCAATGCCCGAGCGCCAGCGCGCCGACGGCTCCCAGGCGGTGCGCACCGCCATGCCAAGCAGGATCGCGACGACGAGGGCCTCGATATAGGGATGGTCGAAAACGCGCTCCTCGGCGGCCTGGACGCCGAGCGAGATGACGGTGACCGCCCCGCAGAGCAGAATCCCCGGAATGAGCTGGAATATGCGCCGCAGCGCCCCCTGCTTCTGCCCCTGGTCTTGTTCTTGTTCCGGCACAAAATCCTCTTTTCGGAGAAGATTTTATGCGCCAAGGCGCACCTCTTGGCTAATATATTTTCGGACTGCCCCGATAGAGAGAAGTTATGTCCCTCAACCTGCATCTGCTCCGCCTGTTCGCGGCCGTGGCGAGAACCGGAAGTTTCTCCCGTGCCGCCGACCTCCTGCACATCAGCCAGCCCGCGATCTCCAAGGGCGTGCGGGATTTCGAGCTGCAGGTCGGCTGCCGGCTGCTCGACCGCACGCCGAAGGGGGTGCGGCCGACCCGGGAGGGCGCGGCGCTGGCGCGGCATGCCGAGACCCTGTTCGCGGCCGAACGCGCCGCCGAGGACGAATTGCAGGCGCTGCGCAATCTCGGCAGCGGCTCGCTGCGGATCGGCGCCAGCACCACGATCGCGACCTACATGATCCCGGAATATCTCGGTGTGTTCCACCGCGCCTTTCCCGGCATTGATCTGCACGTCGTGAGCGCCAACACCAGCGATATCGCCACGCTGATGCTGGGGCACGAGATCGAGATCGCGCTGGTCGAGGGGCCGGTCGAGGACGAGAATTTGATCAGCGAAGCCTGGCGTACCGACGTGATGGCGCTGATCGCAGGTCCGGATCATCGCTTCGCGGCGGTCCAGGGGCCGATCGACATCCGGTCGCTGAACGACGAGATCCTGATCGTGCGGGAGCCCGGCTCAGGCACGCGCGAGGTGGTCGCGCAGGCGCTGGCCGCCCACCACGTCGAGCCGCAGCGGACGCTCGAGATCGGCAGCACCGAGGCGATCAAGCAGGCGGTGGCGGCCGGCGTCGGCGTCGCCATCGTGTCGATCGCAACGATCGACGATCAAGTGAAGCTCGGAAAACTGAAGGTGATCCCGATCAAGGGCATCCATATCGAGCGCACGCTCTGGCAGCTGAAATCGCCCGGCCGGCTGGACGTGCCGGCGGCGGTGGCGTTCGAGGGGATCATTCGGGAAGCACAAAGGGCCAGGACGGCCCCGCGCGGACCTGCGGCTAGAGCGCGGCGAACAGACCCTGCGCCCAGGCAACGGCATGCTCGAAGCTGAACACGCCGGGCTCGAAATAGACGGCCCGTGCCAGCACGATGCCGACCACCAGCACCCAGAACACGCTGGTGCCCGCGGTCTTCAGCCATTTCGACACGCCCTCGCTGGCGATCGAAGGATCGACCGCGGGGACCGGCTCGCCGAAGGGATCGAATGCGGATTGGCTCATCGTCGTAACCATCAGGAATACCCTGAGAATGTCGCGACGACGGGGGCGGAAGCAAGGGTAGTGGAATGCCTTTTGCGGCGGTTACTTGGAAGGACGTTTTCCGGCCCGAAAGCCGGGGAGCATTTCCTTCTCGGCCTCCCCTGTAGCCATCAACTATCGGTCACGCGCCGCGGCGCCACGCGCGGCAGCGTGATCCGCATGCGTGTCCCCATGCCCGGCGCACTGTCGAGATTGAGCTCTCCGCCCAGCCGGTTCGTGACGATGTTATGAACGATGTGGAGACCGAGCCCGATGCGGCCGATATCGCGGCGCGTGGTGAAGAATGGATCGAAGGCCTGCCGCAGCACGTCGTCGTCCATCCCGCAACCGTTGTCGGCGAACAGGATCTCGACCTGGTCCGCGCCTGAGGCGCGCAGCCGGATCGTGATCATGCCGCCCTTGCCGTCCGGAAACGCGTGCGCCACCGAATTGACGAACAGGTTGGTCAGCACCTGGCCGTAAGGGCCGGGATAGCTATTCATGGCAAGACCGGGCGGGCAATCGACCTCAAGCGCGAGGTTGTTCTTCGGCAAGGCCGGACGCAGGCTCGAGAGAACCTGCTCGGTCGCCGCGCCGAGATCGAACTGGCTCCGGTCGAAATAGCTGCGATCGACGGCCACCTGCTTGAACGATTGCACCAGATCCGCCGCGCGCTGGAGGTTGCCAACCAGCAGCGACGAGGCGCTTTCGACGACCTCGATGAAATCGCTCAGGCTGGATCGCTTCAGCTTGCCGCGCGCGGCCTCGGCGGCGAAGTCGGCGCATTTCTGCTCCAGCACCGAGGCGACGGTGAGACTGGTGCCGACCGGACTGTTGATCTCGTGCGCGACGCCGGCCACCAGCCGGCCGAGCGCCGCGAGCTTTTCCGCCTCGATCAGCGACGCCTGGGTCTCCTGCAGATGGTGCAAGGCCTTCTCGGCTGCATCGCGCGCGGCGCGGATCTCGCGTTCGCTGCGCTTGCGATCGGTGATCTCTTCGGCCGCAACGTTGACGCCGACGATGCTCCCGTTCGGTTCGCGCTGCGGATGCCAATGCGTGATCCAGCATCGCTCGTCATTGTGGCCAGGGCGCTGGCCGTAGACCTCCACGTCGGTCACGGGCTCCCCGGTCTCCATGATCGACTGAACGATACCTTCGACGGCCGAAGCCAGTGCGGGCACGCAATCGTGCACCGTGCGCCCGAGGTGGCCTTCGACCGAAATGCCGCAAATCTCGGTGAGCCGCTGGTTGATCTGAAGGTAACGGCAATCGGGTGAGAGGTAGGCAAGACCGATCGGCGCCGTGTCATAGATCAGCTGCAGCGCCGGTTGCTTTGGGAACTGAACGTCCTGGACGACGGACGACCTCATGTCCACTACCCCCCGTTGCACCAAGTCTAGCGCTTCACGCCCGGCTCGCAAATAGGCCAGCTGGGCCGGAAACGGTGGTCTGATCTGTCCGGATTAGGCACGAGGGGGCCGGCAGCGGCCCCTGGACCGGTGCCTGCGGCGTGCTGACGCAACGTGGACAGCAAGCGCTCCTCGGCCAAGGCCTGCGAAGCGCGCAATTTTAGCTATTCACTAAACCGTGCGGACGAAAATTCTCGACGAAGCGCAGCAGCACCCGCGCGCCGGTGTCGGCATCGGCGAGCTCGACATGCTCGGCCGGATTGTGGCTGATCCCGCCGCGGCAGCGCACGAAGATCATGCCGATATCGGCGACATCGACCATCGCCATCCCGTCATGCCCCGCCCCGCTCGGCAGCTCGAACGCGGCATAGCCCTCGGCCGCGACTGCCTCGGCGATCTGGGACTTCAGCCATGGCGCGCAGGGCACGCTGCGGTTCTCGTGAGTGACGTCGATCTGCAAGGCGAGGTCGCGGCGTTTTGCGATCGCCTCGATCTGCCGCACGATGTCGGCGACGGCGCGCTTGCGATGCATGTCGTTCTGCGAGCGGATATCCATGGTGAAGGACACCTTGCCCGGGATCACATTGGTGGCGCCCGGCATCGCGTTGACATAGCCGACGGTGCCGACGAGGCCTTGTTCGTCGGACCTGCAAAACTGTTCGATCGCAACGATGCATTCGGCAGCGCCCGCCAGCGCATCGCGCCGCAGCTTCATCGGCACCGTGCCGGCATGGCCGGCGACGCCGGTGAGCCTAGCGGCCAGCCGGGTCGCGCCCGAAATCGCGGTGACGACGCCGACCGGCAGCGCCTTCTCTTCCAGCACGGGGCCCTGCTCGATGTGCAGCTCGACATAGCCGAGCAGTTCGCGGCGGGCGCGCGCCGCCTTGCCGATATGATCGGGATCGAGCCCGAACTGGATCAGCGCATCGCGCATCGACGTGCCGGCGCGGTCGCGCGTGTTGAGCACACTCTCGTCGAAGGTGCCGGCGACCGCGCGGCTGCCGAGCAGGGTCGAGGCGAAGCGCACACCCTCCTCGTCAGCAAAGCCCACGATCTCGATCGCAAACGGCAATCGCCTGCCGCGCCGGTTCAGATCGGCGACGCAGGCGATCGCGGTGATGACGCCGAGCGGGCCGTCCCATCTGCCGGCGTCGCGCACGGTGTCGTAATGCGAGCCGAGCATCAGCGCCGGCTGCCCCGGCCGCTCGCCCTCATAGCGGCCGCAGACATTGCCGATCGCATCGAGATGCGCGCTCATGCCGGCCTCGCGGATCCAGGACAGGATGAGATCGGCTGCCTTGCGATGCTCGTCGGTGAGGAAGATTCGCGCCAGATGCTCCGGCGTCTCGGAGATCGACGCGAGCTGATCGATCCGCGCCACGATCTCCTCGCCAAGGGAAGACGATTTCGATGACGGTTTTATCTCGCTCATGCTGTTTCCCATCAGTCCAACGCGGCCGGCGGAGCTCGCTTCACTCGTAGCAGGCCCGATCCGATTCACCAGCCGGCAATTGGCGCGTCGTGCCCAGGCCCCGACCGGGCGCGCACCGGCAGTCCAGCGGTTAGCGACTGCTTAACGGCATTGCATACAACAGCGATCGATCGCTTATAAAATAGGCAAATGAATCTCAATCAGCTTCCGACCTTTCCGGGGCCGATCATCATTCCAACGTACATTCAACCGCTTACGGAGGAATGACCGCCAAACATGCTCTGGCATGAAGCTTGCGACACTTCCCTCATGCTCCGCCGACAGGCGGTCGCGACAGGGATAGGCGGGCCGGACCCGCCGGAGGGAGCGAGCGATGGATTTTGGCAGGATTTCAAGAAGGCATTTATTGCAAGGGAGCGCCGCACTGGCGCTCGGCAGCACGCTCGGCATTCGTGGCGCGGCGGCAGCCGAAACCACGATCGGCTTCATCTATGTCGGGTCGCGCGACGACTACGGCTACAACCAGGCCCACGCCCAGGGTGCGGCGGCGGTGAAGAAGCTTCGTGGCGTCAAGGTCATCGAGGAAGAGAAGGTGCCGGAGACCGATGCGGTCGAGAAGACCATCGAGTCCATGATCAATCTCGACGGCGCCACGCTCATGTTCCCGACCTCGTTCGGCTACTACAACCCGCACGTCCTCAAGATGGCGGGCAAGTTTCCAAAACTGCGCTTCGAGCATTGCGGCGGCCTGTGGTCCGACAAGGACCCGAAGAACGCCGGCAGCTATTTCGGCTATATCGACGAGGCGCAATACATCTCCGGCATCGTCGCCGGCTATTCGACCAAGAGCGGCAAGCTCGGCTTCGTCGCCGCTAAGCCGATCCCGCAGGTGCTGCGCAACATCAATGCATTCACGCTCGGCGCGCGGCTCGCCAACCCAAAGGCGACCACGCAGGTGATCTTCACCGGCGACTGGTCGATGCCGGTCAAGGAAGCCGAGGCGACCAACAGCCTGATCGACCAGGGCGTCGACGTGCTGACCTGCCATGTCGACGGACCGAAGACGATGGTCGAGAACGCCGCGCGCCGCGGCGCTTTCGTATGCGGCTATCACGTCAACCAGTCGCCGCTGGCGCCGAAGGCCTATCTCACCGGCGCCGAGTGGAATTGGGAGGCGCTCTACCCGAAATTCGTCAAGATGATCACCGCGGGTGAAGCGATCCCGAACTTCTATCGCGGCGGCCTCAAGGAAGAGATCGTCAAGGTGTCGCCCTATGGCGAGATGGTGTCCGCCGAGGCGCGCAAGCATGCCGACGACGTCAAGGCCAAGTTCATGGCCGGCGAGTTTACGATCTTCAAGGGCCCGCTGGTCGACAACAAGGGCAAGACGGTGATCGCGTCCGGCACCGATCGCGGCCAGCAGGATCCCGAACTCGAGAAGATGGACTATCTCGTCGAGGGCGTAATCGGAGCCACCGCGTGACGACCGAGACGGCGGAATCGGTGGAGGCGGCCGGCATCGCTCCGGCCGCCGATCCCGGATTCCTCCAGCGCCACGGCGCGCGCATCGAATACATCCTGATCCCGGGCGCGGCGCTGGTCGGCGCGCTCGCGGTGTTCGGCGGCTTTGTCGCGCTCTACGGCAAGAACCCGCTCGATCTTTATTTCTACATGTATTACGGCGCGTTCGGCACCGCCTTCTCCTGGCAGAACACGCTGACCCGCGCCGCGCCGCTGATCCTGACCGCGCTGTGCACGGCGCTGCCGGCGCAGCTCGGCATGGTGATCATCGGCGGCGAAGGCGCGCTGTTGATCGGCGCGCTGTCGGCGACCGCCGCGGCGCTGGCGCTGCAAGGCGCGGCGCCGATCGTCGTGCAGATCGCCATGGTGATCGCGGGCATGATCGGCGGCGGCCTCTGGATCACGCTGTCGGGCGGCCTGCGGCAATATCGCGGGGTCAACGAGACGATCTCGAGCCTGCTGCTGGTCTATATCGCGCTTGCCGTCCTCAACCATCTGGTCGAGGGGCCGATGCGCGATCCGGCGAGCCTCAACAAGCCGTCGACGCGCGAGATCGGCGCCGCCAACATGATCGGCACCATTCCCGGCACCGACGTGCATTGGGGCCTGGCGTTCGGCCTCGTCGCCGCCGTTGCCGCGTACATCCTGATCTATCACACCACCTTCGGCTTCGCCGCGCGCGTCGCCGGCGGCAACATCCGCGCCGCGAAGATCGTGGGCCTCAGTGTCGGCAAGCTGATCCTGACCGTCTGCTTCCTCGCCGGCAGCTGCGCCGGGCTTGCCGGCATGATCGAGGTCGCGGCGGTGCAGGGCCGCACCAATGCCAATCTTGCGGCGGGCTACGGCTTCACCGGCATCCTCGTCGCGTTCCTGGCGCGGCAGAATCCGCTGGCGATCATTCCAGTGGCAATCCTGCTCGGCGGCATCTCGGCCTCCGGCGGCCTGTTGCAGCGGCGGCTCGGCCTGCCCGACGCTTCGGTGCTGGTGCTGCAAGGCATCATCTTCGTGTTCGTGCTGGCGAGCGACGCGCTCTACGGGCGCATCGGCTTCCTGAAGGGAAAGTCCTGACATGGCGGACGCATCGCTCGGGCTCTGGACCGTTCCGCTCGCCGTATTCGGCGGCGCCATCCGCGTCTCGACGCCGTTCCTGTTCGTCAGCCTCGGCGAATGCATCACCGAGAGAAGTGGCCGCATCAATCTCGGCCTCGAGGGCACGCTGGTGATGGGCGCGATGAGCGCCTATGGCATCTCCTACCTGTCGGGCTCGCCGTGGTTAGGGGTGCTCGCGGCCGGAATCACCGGTGCCCTGTTCGGCGCGCTGCATGCCGGCATCTGCTCGCTGCCGCGGGTCAACGACATCGCGGTCGGCATCGCGCTGATGCTGCTCGGCACCGGGCTCGCGTTCTTCCTCGGCAAGCCGCTGATCGAGCCCACGGCGGCCCGGCTGCCGGCGATCGATTTCGGCTGGTGGAGCGACGTGCCGCAGCTGCGCGCGGCGCTGCGCATCAACGTGCTGTTCCTGATCGGCGTCGCGATCGCACCGCTGCTCTATTGGGCCTTCAGGACCACGCGCTGGGGCCTCTTGATCCGCACCGCCGGCGAGAGCGCGGATGCCGCGCGCGCGATGGGCCATTCGGTGCTCTTGATCCGGCTGCGCGCCACCATGGTCGGCGGCTTCCTCGCCGGCATCGGCGGCTCGTTCCTGTCGCTGTTCTATCCCGGCAGCTGGAACGAAGGCCTCTCCTCGGGACAGGGCATCACGGCCGTGGCGCTGGTGATCTTCGCGCGCTGGGACCCGATGCTCTGCCTGTGGGCCTCGCTCGCCTTCGGCGGCGCCGCCGCGCTCGGGCCCGCGCTGCAATCGGTCGGCATCACCTCCGGCTATCATTTGTTCAACGCCGCGCCTTACATCCTGACGCTCGCGATCATGATCATCACCTGCTCGCCGAGACGCACGCTGACCGGCGCGCCCGCCGAATTGTCCATCACCCGATAGCATCTCGCGAGATCATTTCATGCCCGAGCGCTTCATCAAGTCCGAGCCCTATGCCTGGCCCTACAATGGCGACCTGCGGCCAGAGAATACCGCGCTCATCATCATCGATATGCAGACCGACTTCTGCGGCGTCGGCGGCTATGTCGACAAGATGGGCTACGACCTCTCGCTGACGCGGGCGCCGATCGAGCCGATCAGGAAGCTGCTCGCGGTGATGCGCGCGCAGGGCTTTCACATCATCCATACACGCGAGGGGCACCGGCCCGACCTTGCCGACCTGCCCGCCAACAAGCGCTGGCGCTCGCGCCAGATCGGCGCCGGCATCGGCGATCCCGGCCCCTGCGGCCGCATCCTGGTGCGCGGCGAGCCGGGCTGGGAGATCATTCCCGACCTCGCGCCGCTGCCGGGCGAGCCTGTTATCGACAAGCCCGGAAAAGGCTCGTTCTGCGCCACCGATCTCGAGCTGATGCTGCGGCTGCGCGGCATCGAGAACATCGTGCTGACCGGCATCACCACCGATGTCTGCGTCCATACCACGATGCGCGAGGCCAATGACCGCGGCTTCGAATGCGTGCTGGTCGAGGACTGCTGCGGCGCGACCGACCGGAGCAACCACGACCACGCGCTGAAGATGATCAAAATGCAGGGCGGCGTGTTCGGCGCGGTGACCAGATCCGCCGACCTGATCGGGGCGCTGTCGTGATCATCGGCGAGCCGCCCGCACCATCAGGCGCATTCGGCGTCGACGCCATCGCCATGACGATGCGGTTCGGCGATTTCACAGCGCTCGACAATGTCGAGCTCAAGGTGCGTCCAGGCTCGTTCCACGCCTTGCTTGGTGAGAACGGCGCGGGCAAGAGCACGCTCGTGAAATGCATCATGGGCTATTACCACGCCACCGAAGGCGACATCATTGTCGGCGGCCGCCAGCAGGCCATCGCCAATCCGAAGGACGCGCATGCGCTCGGGCTCGGCATGGTCTACCAGCACTTTACCTTGGTGCCGGCGATGACGGTTGCCGAAAATCTGGTGCTGGCGCGCGACGACGTTCCTGCCGTGGTCGACTGGCGCAAGGAGAAGAAGGAGCTGGAGGCCTTCCTGGCGCGGATGCCGTTCAAGGTGCCGCTCGACGCAAAAGTCTCCGACATCTCCGCCGGCGAGCGGCAGAAATGCGAGATCCTCAAGCAGCTCTATCTGAAGCGCCGCTTCCTGATCCTGGACGAGCCGACTTCGGTGCTGACGCCGGGCGAGGCCGACGAGGTACTCGGCATGCTGCGCGGCATGGTGGTCGCGGGCGAGCTCACCATCCTGATGATCACGCACAAGTTCCGCGAGGTGATGGCCTTTGCCGACGAGGTGACCATCCTGCGCCGCGGCAAGCTCGCCGGCAGCGGCCGGGTCGCCGAGCTGACGCCGGACGAGATGGCCCGGACCATGATCGGCGCCGAGCAGCTGACGGTGCAACCGCCGCGCACCGGCGAGACCGGAGCGGCCCGGCTCGAACTCGACAGGCTCACCGCGCTTGACGATGCCGGCGCGATCGCCGTGCACGGGGTGTCGCTGACCGTGAAGAGCGGCGAGATCGTCGGCATCGCCGGCGTCTCCGGCAACGGCCAGCCCCAGCTCGTGGAGGTCCTGGCCGGCCAGCGCGAGGCCGAGAGCGGCACCATCCGCGTCCAGGGCGAGACCTATGCGGCGAGCCGCACTGAGATGCGGCGCCACAGGATGTCGCTGCTGCCGGAAGAGCCGCTGAAGAACGCCTGCGTCGGCGGCATGAGCGTCGCCGACAACATCGCATTTCGCGAGTTCGATCGCGCCCCGTTCGCGCGCGGCGGCTGGTGGCTGAACCGTGCCGCCTTCCGCAACGACGCCGAGCGCAAGATCAACCGCTACAAGATCAAGACCCGCACGCCGGAGACGCCGATCGCGGCACTGTCGGGCGGCAATGTGCAGCGCGCAGTGCTGGCGCGCGAGCTCTCCGGCGACGTCGAGGTGCTGATCGCCGCCAATCCCTGCTTCGGACTCGACTTCGCGGCGGTGGCGCAAATCCACGCCGAGATCATGGCCGCCCGCAACCGGGGCGCTGCGGTGCTGTTGGTCAGCGAGGACCTCGATGAGTTGCTGGAGCTGTCGGATCGGCTGGTCGTGATGTTCCACGGCGCGTTCGTGCATGAGGCCCGCGCCAGCGAGGCTGATCTCACCGAGATCGGCCGGCATATGGCCGGGCATTGAGGCTCTCCCTCACCCGGAACGCATCTGGCGATGCGTTCCGGTCTCTCCCCGCAGGCGGCAGGGCAATCGCATATGCAAAGCTTGGTGTCGTCCCGGCGTAGGCCGGGACCCATAGCCACAGAACCTTGTTGTTGAACAAGGCCGTGGCCCCAGCTCGCTTTTATCACCACGCCCTGTGGTTATGGGTCCCGGATCTGCGCTCCGCTTCGCTGCGCTTGTCCGGGACGACGAAGTTCTTTGCCATATGCGATTGCCCTGCCGCAGGCGAGGCGAAGCGGCCGCGGCTCGCTAACGACCGCGCTACCCGATCTCGAACGCGTCCGCGGCGAGATGCTTGAGATTGGCGTGCCAATGCTCGGCGATCTGAAGCCGCGTCGGCACCCAGACGTGCTCGTGCTTCTGGATGTAGTCGAGAAAGCGCATCAGCGCGGCGGCGCGGCCAGGACGCCCGACGACGCGGCAATGCAGCCCGACCGACATCATCTTCGGTGAGGTCGCGCCTTCGGCATAGAGCACGTCAAAACTGTCTTTCAGGTAGGTGTAGAACTCCTCGCCGCCGCCGAAGCCCTGCGCGTTGATGAAGCGCATGTCGTTGGCATCGAGCGTATAGGGGATCACGAGATGCGGCTCGGTGCCGGCTGCCTTGATCCAGTACGGCAGATCGTCAGCATAGGAATCGCAGAGATAGCGCAGGCCGCCCGCCTCCATCAAAAGCCGCAGCGTGTTGATCGAGGAGCGGCCGGTGTACCAGCCGAGCGGCCGCGCGCCGGTCGCCTCGGCATGCACGGCAATGGCGCGAGCGATCTCCTCGCGCTCCTCGTCCTCCGACATGTCCTTGTGCTCGACCCAGCGCAGGCTGTGGCTTGCGATGTCCCAGCCCGCCTCCTGCATCGCGACAACGACGTCCGGATTGCGCCTCAGCGCCATCGCGACGCCGAACACCGTGGCCGGCAGCTTCCGCTCGGTGAATATCCGCCACAGCCGCCAGAAGCCGGCGCGCGCGCCATATTCGAACATCGTCTCGATATTGGCGTGCCGCTGGCCGACCCAGGGCTGTGCGCCGAGCACGTCGGACAGGAACGCTTCCGAGGCGCGATCACCATGCAGGATGTTGTTCTCCCCGCCCTCCTCGAAATTGACCACGAATTGCACGGCGATGCGCGCCGCGTCGGGCCATTTCGGATCGGGCGGATTGCGGCCGTAGCCGCGGAGATCGCGCGGATAGCGGGCCTCGGTCACATCAGATTTCCTCGAAGCGAATGTTCTGCGCGCCCTTCCACAACACGGTCTTGCCGAACGCGGTGAGGTTCTCCAGCCCCGAGGTCAGCGTAATGAAGTGATTGCCGGCGAGCTGGCCCATCTTGCTGGCGAAGTGCACGCCGCCATAGGCGAGCAGGATCTCGGTCTCGCTGATGCCGCCGGGATAGAGGATGATCTGGCCCGGCGCCGGGTAGCTGGTGTGGTTCTCGTAGGACACGCCGAAGTCGAGATCGCCGAGCGGCATCCAGACGCCCTCGCCGCTCCAGCGCACGTGGATCGCCTGGCTCTCGAACGGCATCGCCTTGCGGAACGCGGCGACCGTCTTCGGCGCGAGCTGCTCCTCGAAACGGGCGTCAAAGGTGAACTCGCCGGCGCGGACAATCAGTTTGCTCATCGATCTCTCGTGGGTGGGCCAAGAAGTGATGTCCCAACCATTGCCGCCGGCCCGGGCCGGACGCAAGGCCGATTCCGGCCCCGGAAGCCGGTTTTTCGCCGCGCTGCGGCCTCCAACGCAGATTTGAGCAGAGTTGCATTGCGCCGCGCCTTCCCGTTTGCGAGCCTGCGAGGGTACATCGAACAGGGTGACTTTGATGACAACAAGCAGTCTGCACGGACATGTGGCACTGGTGACCGGCGGATCGCGCGGCATTGGTGCTGCGATCGTCAAGATGCTGGCGGATGCCGGCGCCGCCGTCGCCATCAATTATCGCGAGCGCTCGGCCGAGGCGGAGACGCTGGCAAAGGGCATCACCGCCGCCGGCGGCCGCGCCGTCGCAATCGCCGCCGACGTCTCGGAAGCTGCCGCCGTGGCCGCGCTGGTCGAGCGCGCCAAATCCGAGCTCGGCCCGGTCGACATCCTCGTCAACAATGCCGGCATCGCCATCGTCAGGGGTGTCGACGACCTCACCGAAGAGGATTTCGACCGCACCATCACGGTCAATCTCAAATCGGCGTTTCTCTGCACGCAGGCGGTGCTGCCGATGATGCGCACCCGCAAATGGGGCCGTATCGTCAATATCTCCTCCGGCGCGGCGCGCGGCGCCGGCTCGATCGGGCCGCACTACAATGCATCCAAGGCGGCGATGGAGGGGATGACCCGCGGCTATGCCGCGCGCCTCGTCAAGGAAGGCATCACCGTCAACGCCGTCGCGCCGTCGCTGATCGAGACCGACATGATGAAGGGACAGAGCGAGCTCGTCAGCCGGATCCCGGTCGGCCGCTTCGGCACAGCGGAAGAGGTGGCGCAGGCCGTGATGCTGCTGGTCAACAATCCCTACATGACCGGACAGACCATCGCGATGAGCGGTGGCATGGCGTTCAATTAGGACGCAGGCTCATCAGCGCGCAGCCATAGCCTGATCGACGCGAGTTGAACGAAAGCAAGGTAGTTGGCGGCGAGCTTGTCCTAGCGCGTCGCAACCCGGCGGCAGTTCTTGATCTTGTTGAAGAAGCGCTCGACCAAGTTCCGGGCGCGGCAGAGATACAGGCTGAAGCGGATAGGCTCAGTTGCATCGTGGCGGGATGTTGGCCCATGCACCCTTCTCGACCGCAAGGCAACATGCCCGGCCAAGGAATGCTCTGGCCACGATGCGCCCGAAAGCGGACGCGTCATGCTCACTTTGAGTTTTGTCGTTCGTGACCCATTGCCGAACTGAAAGTCACTCTTTGTCCAACCCCGCCGCCCGCCCCGGGCGCGCGGCGCGGCGGTTCGAGACGGCCAAATCGCCGTCATCGGGCTCACCGCTCAGTCAGGGTTGGCCACATCCTGCGCAAAACACCGTCTTTGATCACATGGCGGTGGAAAAGCGCGGCCGCGGAATGAAGCAGTGCCACGACGACGATGATATTTGCGATCAATCCGTGCCAGGCATTGACGCTACGCATGAATTCGTCACCGCCGAATTTCGGAAAGTGCAGAATATTGAACAGTGGGAAACCGTGCGCAAACACATTGGCGATACCTAGTGCGACCATGATCACGAGCAGCAGATCGATCAGCCGGTGCATTGCCACTGCCGTCACATGGAGGACGCCGCGGTTAATCGGCGGCAATCTACGGCCGCGTGTGGCGCGCCAGAACATTCCGAAGATCACTACGCTCGCGAACGCAAAACCAAACAGGACATGCACGGACCAGATGTCGACCCGAAGCGGGCCCCGCTGCAGAAGGTTAGTTGTCCTACCGATCAGAAACTGGATCGCGACGAGAATTGCGGTCGCCCAGTGCAGCGTGATCGTCGTGCGGTCATAGACTTCCGGCTGGCTTCCAGATGTGTCGGTCACGTCGCGGCTCAATCCGCTTCCAATGAGGCGTATTTTTCCTCGAAAGCCCACACCTCCTGAAAACCAATCAACGAGCTGAACACGTTGAAGTCATAGAGCGGCTCCTGCACCGGCTTGTCTTCGGCCAGCGCACTATAGACGTTGTTCAGAGCATAAGCGGTAGCGAGCAGGCCCGCCGTCGGATAAATAGCCATCCGGTAGCCGATTTCCCTAAGTTTATCCTGACTGAGAATGGGGGTCCGACCCCCGTGTAGTTGGTTCGAGACCAGCGGCACGCCCAAAGCCATTCCGATCTTTCGCATCTCCGCTTCCGATTCCGGACTCTCGATGAAAATAATGTCGGCCCCGGCTTTAGCATAGGCTTCGCCGCGGCGGATCGCTTCATCGAGACCAAGTTGCGTGCGAGCGTCCGTGCGCGCGATGATTAGGAAATCTTTCGACGAGCGGGCATCGTTCGCGATGGTCAACTTGTTGACCATCTCCTTGGCAGAGATCACGTGCCGGTTCGGCGTATGCCCGCATTTCTTAAGGCTCTGCTGATCTTCAAGCTGGATCGCTGCGGCTCCAGCCTTCTCGTAGCCGCGGACCGTATGATGAACATTCAGCAGACCACCGTAACCGGTATCGCCATCGGCGATCAGCGGCTTGCGCACGGTTTGGGCGATAACCTGCACGCGATCTAGCATCTGCGAATAGGTCGCTAGACCGGCATCAGGCAGTCCGAGGTAGGACGCCGCGACCCCATAGCCTGTCATGTAGAGCGCGTCGGCCTTGGTGCGATCGGCGAGCTTGGCGGAGACCAGATCGAAGACACCGGGACAGGTCACAAACGGCTTTTCCTCGATCATCTTTCTCAGGGTTTTGGACGTCATCGTGATCTCCTCAACTGATTTTGGATGATGAGGTGGGCTGCGATCGTCACGATTGCCGGAGGCGGCCAGCGCAGCAGTCCTCCTGCACGGAAGCATTCAACAGATCGCTCATGGCCTCTATTGCTATCCGTCAATAGCTATTTGATAGTAGCAATATGAAAATTCAACGCCGGAACCGCGACATCACGCAACTGCGAAAACAGTTGATGGACGCTTCCCGCCGGCTGCGTCGTGAAGCCACCGCGGACGATCGATCCTGGGCGCGGTTGCTCGTGCTGGGTGCGATCGACCGCCACGGCGAGTCGGCCACACCTTCGGTGCTCGCGGCTGACGAAGGCATGCGCTCTTCAAATCTTGCTGCAGCGCTGCGCTCCCTCGAAGCGCGCAAGCTGATCGTGCGGACGCCGGACACCAAGGACCGGCGCAAAGTCAGGCTCCGGCTTAGTTCAGCCGGGCAGCGATTTCTCGATGACAGCCGCGCCCGCGGCGAGCACTGGCTCACCGAAGCCATGGATGCATGCCTCACGGCCAGCGAGCGCTCGGACCTGATCAAAGCCGGGGCCTTGCTCGACCGCGTCACGGCTTATTCCAAAGCGGCAACGCGGCGCAGCCGAAAATCGTGAGATTCCGTAGGACTGATTTCAGTTTGAATGTCGCAATTGGCCCATAGCTGACGGTCTTTGGATGACCAACGAGAATGACGGCTCTCCGAAGTGAACCGGGAATCTATGGGTTCGGTCGCTATCGGCGGCTTTTGACCCCAAGCGGTCGCGGCATCATCGCGCCTGCGGTACGAATGAGTGAGCTGATCGAGGCATGAGAGATCGCGTCTCTTGGGTTTGGCAAGTGTTCGTTTCATCGGCACGGAACGATTGATTTCGCCGAGTGGGAACACGTTGCCAAGAAGCCACAGCGATTGAAGGGAATAGAAATTGGAGCCGTCATTCTCGTGGCGGCGCGCGCGCTCACGGCTTATTGGTTTAGGGATCAGATCGGGCAACATGAATCATTTCCAGCCCGGCAGTTTGTTTCAGACGCTGATTGATTAGAGCTGGAATTGGCACGAGCCCATTCCAGAAGCCATGGAGTTTCGCGAAATGAATTTCAATAATCAGACCAGATCTAGTTATTCGAACCACACACATTCAGCATCAGCGACCTCCGCCGATGAAACGAATAAGGGCCAGGACGGCGAGACACGCTTTGGATTTAGAGCAACGGACTTGATCGTATACCCTGCGCACGGCGTCGGCCAAATTGTAGCGATTGAGGAACAGACAATGGCAGGGGCTTGCCTCGAGTTCTTTGTCGTCTATTTCGCGAAGAGCAAGATGACGCTACGCGTTCCGACGAGGAAGGCGGCAAACGCCGGAATGCGTCAACTGTCCGATCCCGTTTCCATCGAGCACATGCGACGAATTCTGGGGCAGGCGCCGCACAAAGCGCGGGGTAATTGGTCCCGACTTGCCCAAGAATACGAAAGCAAGATCAATTCGGGCAATATTGTCGCTATCGCGGAGGTCATGCGCGATCTGTATCGGCCCGCGGTCAATTCCGAGCAGAGCTACAGCGAACGACAGCTGTACGCTGCGGCAGTCGAACGCCTGTCAGGAGAAGTGGCGCTTGTTAGCGGCATTACTGAAGCAGAAGCCGTCAGGGAGCTTGAAAGCCTCATAATTGCTGAGGTCAGGCGGAGCGCATAGAGACCAATCGGACATCCTCGGAACGTCTGCGTCCGGGTCCTGGCCGACGTTCCGGCGCCCTGGCCAGATATGATTTCCTAGGATGGCCGTTCGACGAAGGCGACGGCCTTATTGCTGTAGGTCCATATCGCGCCGTCGCGTTTGCTGATCCCGAGAAAGGCGGTCTTTGTACCGGCATATTTCATGTCCCGATTGCCCCCGTCGATGCCGTAGGCCCATGGGTCGAGGCACAGAAACTCGGTGATCTTGCCGTCGGCTCCCGATGTGCGGTGCCCGACGATGCCCACATAATGAGCGCCGCCGAGGGAGGCCCTCACCGGCACCTTGTTTTCGAGATTCTTGATTGTCCAATCCACCGCTTTGCTGGGATCGCGGCCCGCGCTCACCTGGTCGCGCGCCGTCGGTTCGGCCATTTTCCAGCCCATGTAGCGGACAAACACGATCTTGATGATCGAACCGCACCAATATTCATTGTTAACTGCCTTGAGGAAACCGCCATTGTTCTGGTTCCACGGCAGCTTGCTCTTCTTGTAGTTTTCCATCGACGCGTCAGCGGTCGCCGCCAGGGCGGGAAGGGTGTGCAGCTGTTCATCCACCAGCATTTCATAGACGCGATGGCGGTTGTCCAATACGTCGCTGGCGTCCTGATTGCTGTAGAACTTGCGATAGGCGGTGGGTGCCTTGGCCACCGTCGTGACGGTGTGGAAATAGTGCCAGATTAGATCGGTTTTCCACGAGGAGTCGCGGACATGGGTGTCGGGCATGGAAAGGGTCCATATAAGGCATTCGGCTGCGGCGGCTTCGCGGTCTTTTCCGCTTGCGGTTGGACCAGCCGCGCTGAATGGTTAGTCCCCGCTGGATTGATGACGGTTCAACGTGGACTTTGGTGGCGCCAGGACCGCCCTGCCGGATTTCGACGCTCCCTCCCTGTGTTTTGCTTCGGCGGTTCCTATCGTTCGCTGCTCACTGGATACTTGTTCAAGTCTCGGGCGGAATTTTTGCCCAGATACTCGTGAGTGTCTTGGGCATCGTACTTCTGGTGGGCATCGCCTGGTTGGCAACTTGGTACCGCAGCCTACCGACGCTCTTCGCGGTACCGGAGACCTCCGAGAGCGACAAGCTCGAGTTCGGACCCAAAGACCGCGCTAGTCTTTGAAGGGCATTGACTAGGGCTCTCGCGTCAGCTTCAGGTCAAGCGCGACCGTTTCGCCCGGTCTCAGCAAAATCCGGCATGCACCTCACAGCGGACAGTTTGGCGGTCGGGTGCATTGATCGCGATGGGCCATCAGCAACAGTTCAGCCTTGCCTCATCCCGGGTAGCTCTCAAAACCGGGCTCGACGGGCCTCCGGCTCCCAGGCTCCGGCCCAATTCGCGGGACCAACAACCCGGTGACGACGCACTCAAACCGGCATAGCATCCGCGCATTGGAGGCGATCATGTTCAACCCAACTCAAATTGTCATCCAAGCGTTTGTCGATCAACTTAAAGGTACATACGGCCAAATCTACGGAATCCTCGAGCCCGCCTATCCGGACATCATCGGTTTCGTTGGGCGCCTCGCGTTGGAGAATATCGCCAATAGCGATGCGGCCTACCACGACATGAACCACACCATCATGGTGACGTTGGTGGGACAGAACATTTTACTCGGGAAGCATACGAGCGAAGGCGGCGTCAGGCCGCGCGACTGGCTCCATTTCATGATTTCGCTCTTATGCCACGACATCGGCTATGTACGCGGGGTATGTCGAGGCGACCGAGACGGACTTTATGTTTGCAACGAAAACGGTGATCGCGTCCGGATATCTGCTGGAGCCACGGACGCATCCTTGACCCCCTATCATGTGACACGATCCAAGCTCTTCGTCCGCGAGCGTTTCGGCAAGGTGAGCTTGACCTCCATCGACACAAAAGAAATCGAGGCAAACATCGAGCACACGCGCTTTCCGGTACCGGGGGAAGAGGAGCATGCCAGTACGGCAGATTATCCCGGCCTGCTTCGTGCCGCAGATTTGATCGGCCAATTGGCCGACATTGACTATTTGCGGAAGACGTCAGCCTTGTTTGCCGAATTTCAGGAGACTGGCGCAAGCGCGAAACTCGGATATCAGACTCCCGATGATCTACGTGCAGCGTACCCTGCTTTCTTCTGGAAGGCCGTCTGCCCCTATATCGGCGACGCACTTCGATATCTGCGGGTCACGCAGGAAGGTAAGCAATGGATCGCCAACCTTTATGCGCACGTGTTCTCGGAGGAGCACCGGGGAGCGATTACTCGAGCATAGCCGGGTGGACCAATCCATGGAAATCTTAACGTGTGGATCCGGGATAAGCGCTCATGCAGCGTTCCCGTGCAACAGATGGTCCGTCACGATTCTAGCAAGAATGACTGGCTACGCCGTCTTGACCGGATCGCTCGATTGCCTTACGCCTCAAGCCATGAACCGCTCGATCCTGATCGTCAATCTCTGGTGGCTCGCCGACTGACAGGCGGGCCGAACGCGTTCATGCATTTCGGGGCCGCCGCATGGGCGGCCTTTTTCTTTCACCTCATCCAGCCCGCATGCGGTGTCCCCATTCAACCGAATGGAGATAAGCCGTGACCAAACCGATCATCCTCACCGGCGACCGCACCACCGGGCCGCTGCATCTCGGCCATTACGTCGGCTCGCTTCGAAGCCGCCTCGCGTTTCAGGACAGCCATGAGCAATACCTGCTGCTCGCCGACATGCAGGCGCTGACCGACAATGCGCACGACATCGGCAAGGTCCGCGGCAACGTCATCGAGGTCGCGCTGGATTATCTCGCCGTCGGCATCGATCCCGAACGGACCTCGATCTGCCTGCAGTCGCAGCTTCCGGCGCTCGCGGAATTGTCGATGCTCTATCTCAATCTCGTCACCGTCGCGCGGCTGGAGCGCAATCCCACCATCAAGGACGAGATCCGCGCCCGCGGATTCGGACGCGACATCCCGGCAGGCTTCCTGTGCTACCCGGTGGCGCAGGCCGCCGACATCACCGCGTTTCGGGCCACCGTCGTGCCGGTCGGCGAGGACCAGGCTCCCCTGATCGAGCAGACCAACGAGATCATCAGGCGCGTCAACGCACTCGCCGGCCGTGCGATCCTGCAGGAGGCAGTGGCCGTCATACCACGCGCGGGACGGCTGCCGGGCGTCGACGGGCGCGCCAAGATGAGCAAATCCGCCGGCAATGCGATTGCTCTCTCGGCCTCGCCCAAGGACATCTCGGCCGCGGTGCGTGCGATGTTCACCGATCCCGATCATCTGCGCATTGGCGACCCCGGCAAGATCGAGGGCAATGTCGTCTTCCTCTATCTCGACGCGTTCGATGACGATCAGCATGCCGTCGAGGAATTGAAGGCGCGCTATCGGCGCGGCGGTCTCGGCGACGCAGCCGTCAAGCGGCGGCTGGAGGACATCCTGCAAGCCCTGATCGCACCGATCCGGACCCGGCGCGCCGAGCTGGCAAGCAATCGCGACCATATCGCTGACGTGATCCGGCGCGGAACCTTCAAAGCCCGGGAGATCACCGAGCGCACCAAGCGCGATGTGACGGCGCGACTCGGCTTGTTCCAGCTCTGAATGCGCTGTCATCAAACCATGGCAGGAACTGTGCTTGCCTGTAACAGTTGTCCGCTTGGCGAAAACCGGATTTGGAGCTTGTCGTGATCGATCCGAAAACGCTTCTCGAACGCGCCGCGCAATTGACCGATCAGGCCAAGGGCGAGGAAGAAGCCGGCATCCGCGAGCGGCTGCTACGCATGGCCGAGCATTACCGCGACCTGGCCGCGCACGAGGCCTGGGCGAACGAGAACCCGCCATCGGTCGGCGCGATCACCAGTGCACTCAGCCCCCGCGCACATTGACCTGTTCTTCGTCAGCTCACGCGAATGCGATAGCCCAGTGACTGCCGCGCGCCCGGCGCGATGTGCATGAGGCCGGGCTTGCCGGCGAACTCGCCGTCGAATTCGACCGGGCTGGCGAAACCGTGCCATGGCTCGATGCAGAGGAACGCCGCGCCACCGACCTTCGACCAGATGCCAAGTTCGCGAAAGCCGCGCCAGGACAGCTCGATCGCGGGTCCCCGACCGGCTGCAAAGCGGACCCACGCGCTCGCAACCTGATCGAGGATCATGGCATCGTCGTCGAACAATTGCTCGGACAACGCCAGCACCCTGCCCCTGATCGGACTCGGCTCGGCTTGCTGCCGCATCAGCCCGCCCTCAAGCCGCCGGATCGGCGCCGGCTCATCCTTCGCGAAGGTCAGCGCGTAGGCTTCCTTCCGCACCCCCGGAAGCAGCGGCCAGTCGAAGGCGGGATGACCGCCGAGCGAGGCCGGCAGCGTCTCGGTGCCGGTGTTGACGATGTCGAAGGCGACATCGAGATCGGCGCCATCAATGGTATAGGTGACCTCGAGCCTGAACGCGAAGGGATAGCGCGCACGCGTCTCCGTATCGTCGGTGAGCGCAAGCTTGCAGGATCGGTGCCCCTGCTCCACCCAGGCAAAGCGGCGATCCCGCGCAAAGCCGTGCTGCGTCATCGGATAGGTCGTGCCGTTGTGGCGCAGCGTATCGTTCTTCAATCGGCCGACGATCGGGAACAGGATGGGCGCATGACGCGGCCATTGCGGGCCGGCCTGCCACAACAGTTCGGTCCCGTCGGCATTTCTGAGCGACGACAATTCGGCGCCCTGCGCCGAAATGGTCGCGGCGATTCCATCGCCGCGCAGCGTGTGACTGTCGCTCATGCCTCGCCTCGCCGGGTTGCGCTATGCCCCGACAGGAGATGTTCGAAGCCGGCGAGGCCGTCAACCCCAAAGCAATGGGGCCGCCCTTGCGTGGCGGCCCACGCTTCGGGCCTAGCCGGTAATCTTGGAGAAATCGGGCTGGCGGCGCTCGGCAAAGGCGGCAAAGGCCTCGCGTGCTTCCGCACTCATCAGCCGCTCCTGGAAGATCTCGCCCTCACGCGCCATCTGCGCGCTGATCCTGGCGGGGTCGCGCATCAGCGCCTTGGTGTGCTGGAGCGAGCCGAACGGCCGCTTCGCCAGCGCGTCCGCCGCCGCGCGGGCCTTGGCGCGCAGGTCCGCGAGCGGCACAACCGCGTTGGCGAGGCCGATCGAGACCGCCGTCTCCGCCTCGACCGGTTCGCCGAGCGCGAACATCGCATAGGCCCGCGCATAGCCGATGCGCTGCGGCAGCAGATAGGTCGAGGCCGCCTCCGGCACCAGCGCCAGATTGACGAACGGCGTGATCAGCCGCGCGGTCGGCGCGAGGTAGACGAGGTCGCAATGCAGCAGCATGGTGGTGCCGATGCCGACCGCATTGCCCTGCACGGCGGCAACCAGCGGCCGCGTCGCCTTGGCTAGCCCGGCGAGGAAGCGCGTCACGTGGCGCTCGCCCTGCACGCCGCGCGACACCGCCGCGAAATCGGCGAGATCGTTGCCTGCGGTAAAGCTGTCGCCGTCGCCCTGCAACAGCACGGCGCGGATCGCAGAATCGCCCTCCGCGCGCTCGAGCGCATCGGCCATCGCGCCATACATCGCGTTGGTGATCGCGTTCTTCTTGTCCGGGCGCGCCATCGTCACGGTGAGGACGCCACCGTCCAGCACTACGACCACTTCACTCATGCTTCACTCCTGTTGCTCGGTTCGTGTTTGACGCGCCTTCTTCACGCCAACCGGTAGCCACTTCGCTTGAAGACGCTCTAGCTGTCTTTGTCTTTCGGAAACTTGTCTTGCAGGCTGGTCAGCCAGCGCGACACCACCTCGATCTCCGCGTCCGAGAAGCCGTCCATCAGGCGGCTATTGATCGCCCTGGTCCGCGTTGCGGCGCGCTTGCCGAGTTCCTGCCCCGCCGCGGTCAGATGGAGCCGCTGGCTGCGCCCGTCCTCGCCATCGCGCCGGCGCTTCACGAGACCTGCACGTTCCATCCGGTCGGCGAGGCCGCTCATCGCCGACGGCACGATGTCGAGCGCCTGCGAGACGTCGCCGATCAGCGCGCCGTCATTGCGCCCGAGAAAGAACAGCACGCCGGCCTGGGCCGACGTCAGATCGTGGATGGCCGTCTCCTGCTCGATGGCGCGCTGCAACCGGCGATAGCCCACGGTCAGGAGAAAGATCAGCCGGTGTTCCGCTTTCATAACGCCGTTATATATTTCGTATGCGAAATATCAAGATATTTCGTGCACGAAATATCCGGCGCTGCGGCGAACTCCACCCTCCCTTTGCCGCGGCTTCGAAACCTTGATGTTCCCCGGAAAGTTTCAGCCGGGATATCGACCGAAACGAGCTCCTGCCGTCGGATTGATTGCGACATTTTGATCGCGTCGCCGCATCGCTGCGCTGCAGCCAGCAGAAAACGCTTGATCGACATCGATCAAACGGGAAATCTTTGCATCCGGGAGCCGCGTTGCAGCTCTCGCGGGGTCACGAGAGTGTCATGACGTTAGCGGCAAGTCCGGCCAGGGAGCGTGTTGTCCGCCCGAAGCGGCCACGCCATCTCAGCGAAGCCATGCGTTGTGAGACCGCGTTCCGCCTGATCCTGTCCGAATGCCTCGAGGAAGTCTCGACCAATCACGAGGCCATGAGCTCCGGCGATCCCGCCGCGCTGCACCAGACCCGTATCGCGCTGACGCGGCTGAAGGCGGCGATCGCCTTCTATGGGCCGATGGTGGCGGACGCCGAATGGACGCGACTGAAATCCGAGTTGAAATGGCTGAGCGCCCATCTCGGCGCCACGCGCGACCTCGACGTCGCGATCGAGAACAGCAAGGGCCTGCCTGAAGAAGGCATGCTCCAGACGGCGCGAACAGACGCGTTCGAGGCGCTCAAGGAGGCGTTGCAAAGCGATCGATACTGGCGATGGTTCGACGGCATGTGGGACTGGGTCGGCAGCGGCCCCTGGACCACGCGGCAGGACCCCCGCGCCGCGCAGCGGCGAGCCGTGCCGGTTGCGGTGTTTCACGCGCGGCGGCTGGCGCGATGGCATGGCAAGCTGTGCCAGAAGAGCCGCGGGCTGCAAGGCATGGGCAAGAACAAGCGCCACCGCGTCCGTCTCGCCAGCAAGCGGCTGCGTTACGCGATCGAGTTCTCGGAGGGCGGCTTGCCCCCCGACGAATACGCGTCATGGCGGATCATCCTGAAGCATCTGCGCAAGGGACAGCAATTGCTCGGCGAATTGAACGATGACGAGGTCCGTCGCGGGCTGCTCGAGAGCGTCGATGCACCCGCGCAACGTGCCCACGAGCGCAAGGCCAAGCACCAGCGCGTCCACGAGCGGAAGCGCAAGAGCCGGCTGCTGCGCCACGCCGCGGCGGTCTATCGAAAAATCTCCGACTGAGTGCGCATCAGCGAAGCCTCGTCGGCGCGCGGATACCGCTCGCGTTGAGGACCGCACATTGGAATGACGTATAAAACATCATTTGTTGTACTTGTAACATCATTACTTGGTGTGTATAAATGACATCCAAATTGACGCGACTCTCACATCGACGGCCATTAATCGATGATCACCGCGGCGCAGCTACGAGCGGCCAGAGCCTTGCTCGGCATCGACCAACGGCAGCTCGCCGAGCTGTCCGGACTTTCGGTGCCAACCATCCAGCGGATGGAGGCGAGCGAAGGTACCATTCGCGGCAACGTCGACTCGCTCGTGAAACTGATCGACGCGCTCGGCACAGCCGGCGTCGAGGTCATCAATGAGGGTGCCGTCAGCAACGGCGGCGGCCGCGGGGTGCGATTGAAGGCCGGATCAGGCTCACCGACGGTGCAGACATGATCCCGGCGGTCACTCAGCAGATCTGGTGTGTAGCCGCCCTGCTGGGAACGACCGCTCTCGCGATTGCAGCGAGCAGATCGCGCCAATCGACAGCCATCGTCTACGGCACGACCTTTTCGATTTCGCTGGTCGCCTTGGCCGGGGCCCTGCTCGCGCTCATCTCCCGTACCAGCGCGACAGAACTGGCTCTGCCGATCGGCTTGCCCTGGCTGGGATCGCATTTTCGCCTTGACGCGCTCGCCGCATTCTTTCTCGTCGTGGTCAATCTCGGCGGTGCGGCCGCAAGTCTTTATGGCCTCGGCTACGGCAGCCACGAATCCGCGCCGCAGCGCATCCTTCCCTTTTTCCCGGCGTTCCTGGCCGGCATGAATCTCGTCGTGCTCGCCGACGATGCGTTCACCTACCTCTTGTGCTGGGAATTCATGTCGCTCGCGTCGTGGGCGCTCGTCATGGCGCATCACCGTGACGCGGATAACGCCCGCGCAGGCTACGTCTATCTCGTGATGGCAAGCTTCGGAACGCTGGCTCTGTTGCTTGCCTTCGGCCTGCTGGCGGGAGCCGGCGGCAGCTACAGCTTTGCGGCCATCCGCGCTGCTCAGCACACCCCGTCCGAAGCCGCACTGGTGCTCGCGCTGATGCTGCTCGGCGCCGGGTCGAAAGCCGGCCTGATCCCGTTGCACGTGTGGCTGCCGCTGGCTCATCCCGCCGCGCCGAGCCATGTCTCGGCGCTGATGAGCGGCGTGATGACGAAGGTTGCGATCTACGGATTCATCCGGATCGTATTCGATCTGCTCGGGCCGCCAAGCTGGTCGGCGGGTGTCGCGGTTCTCATCCTCGGCGGCGCCACCGCCGTCATGGGGATCCTCTACGCGCTGATGGAGAAGGATCTCAAGCGCCTGCTCGCCTACAGCACGATCGAGAACATCGGCGTCATCTTCGCAAGCCTCGGCCTTGCGCTGGCATTTCAGGCGAACGGCCTCGGCCTCGCGGCAGCCCTCGCCTTCACGGCCGCATTGTTCCACGTGCTGAACCATTCGTTCTTCAAGAGCCTGCTGTTCTTCGGGGCCGGCGCGGTGCTGACGTCGACCGGCGAACGCGACATGGAGAAGCTGGGCGGCCTGATCCACCGCATGCCGCTCACGAGCTTCGTCTTTCTGGTCGGCTGCGTCGCGATCTCGGCGCTGCCGCCGTTCAACGGGTTCGTGTCGGAGTGGCTGATGTTTCAGGCCGTCCTGCAGAGCCCCGATCTGCCGCAATGGCTGCTGAAGATCATGGTGCCCGCGGTCGGCGCCTTGCTGGCGCTTGCCGCGGCGCTTGCCGCCGCATGCTTCGTCAAGGCTTTCGGCGTCACGTTCCTCGGCCGCGCGCGGAGCCCGGCCGCAGAAGCCGCCCGCGAGGTCGATCGCTGGTCGCTCGCCGCGATGTTCAGCCTCGCCGCACTCTGCTTCCTCGCCGGCATTGTGCCGGGCCTGGTGATCGACGCGCTTTCGCCGGTTGCGCAGGCCGTGATCGGCCACCGGATGCCGGTTCAGCTGGACGACGCCTGGCTCTCGATCGTTCCGATTGCGGAGAGCCGCAGTTCCTACAACGGATTGCTCGTCTTTGCTTTCATCACCGCCGCGGCGTCGCTCGCGGTGTATTTTATCCATCGCTTTGCGTCGCGCGCGATCCGGCGCGGACCGGCCTGGGGTTGCGGCTTCTCCGACCCGACACCGGCAGCGCAGTATTCCGGCGTGAGCTTCGTGCAGCCGATCCGGCGCGTGTTCGGCACGCTGGTGTTCCAGGCCCGCGAGCATGTCGACATGCCCGCGCCGGGCGAGATGCGGCCGGCCCGCCTCAAGGTCGATATGCACGATCTGGTCTGGGAGCGGCTCTACACACCCGTGACTGAAATGGTGTGGTTTTTCGCCGACCGGCTGAACCAGCTCCAGTTCCTGACCATCCGCCGCTATCTCAGCCTGGTGTTCGCAACCCTCGTCACATTGCTGCTGGCGCTCGCGATATGGTCGTGATCTCGGACATCCTCGTTCAGTTGGGCCAGATGGCGCTTGTGCTGCTGCTCGCGCCGCTGCTGACCGGTGTCGTGCGCAAGATCAAGGCCCGCCTGTTGCGGCGGAAGGGACCGTCGATCTTCCAACCCTACCGCGACCTGCTGCGGCTGCTGCGCAAGGAGGTCGTGCTCGCCGAAAACGCATCCTGGCTGTTCCGCGTCACGCCCTATGTGACGTTCGCGGCCATCTGGGTCGCGGCGGCGCTGGTCCCGACATTTGCGACCGGACTGCAATTCAACTGGAGCGCCGACCTGATCGCGATCGTCGCCCTGCTCGGAAGCGCGCGGTTTTTCCTCGCGCTTGCCGGCATGGACGTCGGCACCAGCTTCGGCGGCATCGGCTCCAGCCGCGAGGTGATGATTGCCGCGCTCGCCGAGCCGGCCATGCTGTTGATGGTGTTCTGCGTCGCGCTGATTGCCGGCTCGACCCAGTTATCGACGGTCGCAACCTTCATGGCGTCGTCGGAGGTCGGACTGCGCGTCTCGCTCGGCATGGCGATGATCGCCCTCATCATGGTGGCGCTCGCCGAAAACGCCCGCATCCCGGTCGACAACCCGGCGACGCATCTGGAGCTGACCATGGTGCACGAGGCGATGATCCTCGAATATTCCGGGCGTCACCTCGCCATGATCGAGTTCGGCGCCTTCCTCAAGCTGCTGCTCTACATCTCCCTGATCATCTGCGTGTTCTTCCCGTGGCAGATCACCACGGAAGGCGCGGGGCCGCTGTCCTATCTCGTCAGCGTTGCCGCCTACATCCTCAAGCTTGCGGTCGCGAGCTTTCTCCTTGCCGTGTTCGAGACCGCGACGGCCAAGATGCGGGTGTTCCGCGTCCCCGAATTCCTCGGCGCGGCGCTGATGCTCGGCCTGCTCGGCACGCTGCTTCGGTTCGTGTCACGGGGCTTCTGATGCACAACCTCGCCTTCGACATCGCCCATCTGCTCGCCGGCGGGCTCGTGCTGATCAGCTTCATGATGCTGTACCAGGACCGCCTGTATGCGCTGCTGAACATCTTCGCACTTCATGCCGTGGTGCTCGCAGCTTCCGTCGCCTGGCAGGCCTTCATCCAGAATGCGCCGTATCTCTACGTGACCGCGGCCATCGCACTGGTCTTCAAGGCGATCGTCATCCCGGTGGCGTTGCATCGGATCATCAAGCAGCTCGGCATTCATCGCGATATCGAGACCGCGGTGAGCATCGGTCCGACCATGCTTGCGGGCATGGGGCTCGTCGCCCTGTCCATGGTGCTGATGCTGCGCGTCACCGGCGCGGCCGATCCGCTGGCGCGGGAAGACCTCGCCTTCGCGCTGTCGGTGGTGCTGCTGGGATTGCTCGTCATGGTGACGCGGCGCAACGCCGTCAGCCAGGTCGTCGGCTTCATGTCGCTGGAAAACGGCCTGGTGCTGGCGGCGACCGGCGCCAAGGGCATGCCGCTCGTCGTCGAGATCAGCGTCGCCTTCTCGATCCTGATCGCGTTCATCGTGATCGGCGTGTTCCTGTTCCGCATTCGCGAGCGGTTCGACACCGTCGACGTCGGCGCGCTCGATGAATTCAGGGGGGAGCGCCGATGACTGCCGCGTCGGATGCCGTCACCTGGGTTCTTTTGATACCGATCACCGCCGCGGCGGTGCTGGCCGCGCTGCCCGGCTACCGGTTGACCGCGGGTCTCAACATCGTGGCCAGTCTCGGCACCTTGCTGGCAGCGCTTTCGCTGCTCGTGGTCAAGCGCCCGCAACCCGGCCAGTACCTGCTGATCGACGATCTCAACATCGTCTTCATCGTGCTCAACACCTTCGTGGGATTCACCACGAGCGTGTTCAGCGCGAGCTATATCGCCCATGAGCTCGAGACCGGACGGCTGACGCCGGGCTATCTGCGATTTTACCATGCCATGTATCAGGTGATGATGTTCGGCATGAACCTCGCATTCGTGTCGAACAATATCGGCCTGATCTGGGTCGCGGTCGAGATCGCGACGCTCACCACCGTGCTGATGGTCGGCATCTACCGGACCCATGCGGCGCTGGAAGCGGCCTGGAAGTATTTCATCCTCGGCAGCGTCGGCATCGCGCTGGCGCTGTTCGGCACGATCCTGGTGTACATGGCGGCCCTGCCGGTGGTCGGCGAGGGTCAGGACGCCATGGTGTGGACGGTGCTGATCAGCCGTGCGGCGACGTTCGACCCGGCATTGCTCAACGTCGCCTTCATCTTCCTGCTGCTCGGATACGGCACCAAGGTCGGCCTGGCGCCGCTGCACGCCTGGCTTCCGGATGCACATGCCGAGGGCCCGACCCCGATCTCCGCCGTGCTTTCCGGCCTGCTGCTCAACGTCGCGCTCTACGCGGTGCTCCGCTTCAAGATCCTGCTCGCCGCCAATCCGGATGCGATATCGCCGGGCCCGCTGATGGTGACCATGGGGCTGACCTCGCTGCTGTTCGCCGCCTTCATGCTTTACCGACGGCGCGACATCAAGCGGCTGTTCGCCTACTCCTCGATCGAGCATATGGGCATCATCGTGTTTGCGTTCGGCATGGGTGGCCCGCTCGCCAACTTTGCCGGCCTGCTGCACATGGTGATGCACAGCCTCACCAAGTCGGGAATCTTCTACGCGGTCGGTCACATCGCACAGGTGAAGGGCACGCAGCGGATCGCCAACATTCGCGGCCTGACCGAGTCGCATCCGGCACTCGGCTGGAGTCTCGTGATCGGCGTGGTCGCGATCGCCGGCCTGCCGCCGCTCGGTATCTTCATGAGCGAATTCCTCATCGTCAGCTCCACCTTCGCGCGCCAGCCGCTGCTCGCCATCCCGCTGGTGTTCGGCCTGCTGCTCGCCTTCGGCGCGCTGATCCTGCGCCTGACCAGCCTTGCGTTCGGCGAGCCGCGCGGCAATGCCGCGCCGGCGGATGCGTCCTATTTGCCGATGTTCGCGCATTTCGCGCTGGTGCTGACTGCGGGCATCTACCTTCCGGGACCGCTGGTCGTCTGGTTCCAGCACGTCGCCAACCTGCTGGGTTAGCGCGAGGGAGAACGGGATATGCCGAGGTTGATCGATCTGATCCGGGCGGGCCACAGGATCGAACGGCATCATCCATGGCCGCGCGCCGTGGTGGACGGCGATACCTGGCGCACCACAGCTCACGCATTTGCGGATGGCGGCCTGAGCCTGCTCGGGCTGTGGGGTGAGCCGTCGCGCGTGCACATGGCCATCCTCGACGAGCGCACGTCCGATATCGGCGTGATCAGCCTGGATTGTCCCGATCGCCAATTTCCTTCGGTTGCGGCCCATCATCCGCCGGCGCTTCGATTGGAGCGCACATTGCATGACCTCTTCGGATTGCAGGCTATGGGCATACCGGATTCCCGCCCCTGGCTCGACCATGGCCGTTGGCAAACGCGCTTCCCGCTGGGCGAACGTCTCGATGCATCGGCGGACGCCGCGCCTTATCAATTCCTTTCGGCCGAGGGGGACAGTCTGCATCAGATCGCCGTCGGTCCGGTGCATGCCGGCATCATCGAGCCTGGGCATTTCCGCTTTACCGCGAGCGGAGAGACGGTGGTCCGCCTCGAGCAGCGGCTCGGCTACACCCACAAGGGCGTCGAAGGGCTGATGACCGGGAGCACGATCGAGCAGGCCGCGCGGCTCGCCGGCCGGGTCTCCGGCGACAGCACGGTCGCCTATGGGCTGGCGTTCGCGCAAGCCGTCGAGGCCCCGCAGCGGATTGCCGTGCCGCCGCGCGCGCTGTTGCTGCGCGCGCTGATGGCCGAACTCGAGCGGCTGGCCAATCATCTCGGCGATATCGGCGCGATCTGCAACGATGCGTCATTTGCGCTGATGCAGGCGCATTGCGCCGTGCTGCGCGAATCCGTGCTGCGCGCGGCCGACGCTGCATTCGGCCACCGCCTGATGCGCGACCTTGTCGTGCCCGGCGGCGTCGCGCGCGATATCGCCGGCGATGGAGCCGACGCGATCCGGGCCGCGCTCGACCAGATCCGCCGGCATTTCCCTGCGCTGGTCGAGCTCTATGACAACACCGCCTCGTTGCAGGACCGCACCGTCAGCACCGGCATCGTTGCTCCAACGCTCGCCCGGCAATTCGCCGCCGGGGGCTATGTCGGGCGCGCGAGCGGCCGCGACCATGATGCCCGACGCAAGCCCGGCTATCTCCCCTATGACGGCCTCCGCTTCGAAGTCCCCGTCCTCAGCGACGGCGACGTCAACGCCCGGGTCTGGATCCGGATCCGCGAGGTTGAGCAGAGTCTTGCGCTGGCGTACCAGATCCTCATTGGCCTCGAGGCCGGCCCGGTCAAAGTGCCGCTGCACAGTGCGGCAGAGCCCTGCGAAGGCATGGCGCTCGTCGAAGGTTTCCGCGGCGACATCCTGGCCTGGCTGCGCCTGAACGGCGATCGGATCGAGCGATGCCATCTGCGCGATCCGTCGTGGTTTCAGTGGCCGCTGCTCGAGGCGGCCATCGAAGGCAACATCGTGGCGGACTTCCCGCTCTGCAATAAGTCGTTCAACTGTTCCTATTCCGGGCAGGATCTCTGAGGGCTTGAGGCGATGCGCAAACTTCTGTTCCAGAGCCTGTTTCGCCAGCCATTGACGGAGCAGGCGCCGCGCCCGGACGACGCTGCGCTCGCGGAGCTCGCGGCCATGGTCGGCCACACCGCACGACGACGCCTCGGCCGCAGCCTCTCGATCCGCGAGGTTGATGCAGGCTCCTGCAATGGATGCGAGCTGGAAATACACGCGTTAAGCAATGCGTATTACGACGTCGAACGGTTTGGAATCCGGTTTGTCGCCTCGCCCCGTCACGCCGACGTGCTGCTGGTCACGGGTCCGGTCACCAAGAACATGCGCGAGGCGCTGGAGCGCACCTACCGTGCGACGCCGGATCCCAAATGGGTCATCGCTGCGGGCGATTGCGCCAGGGATGGCGGATGCTTCGCCAGCAGCTACGCCGTGGTTGGCGGGGTCTCCGCGGTTGTTCCGGTCGATCTCCACATTCCGGGTTGCCCGCCTTCGCCGATCGCCATCCTGCGGGGCCTCGTGACCTTGCTCGAGGCGGTTGACTCCGGGGTCGCGGCAAGGTGAAAGCGCGGAAAGGGACGAGCACCTCCGCCCGCACCATGGACGAGGCGCGCTAGCCGCTGTCGCGCAGCACCAGCTCGAAGCCGAGATCGACGCGGCGCTCGCCGCCGCGCTCCAGCGTCAGCGTCGCCGCGGTGCGGCCGATCGCGTCGCCATGCACGCTGATCGTGCTCAGCGTCGGCGAGATCAACTGGCCCATTTCGAGATCGCCAAGCCCGATCACGGCGACCGGTTGCGCCGATGCAGGCCCGTCGCGCAGCAGCCCAGCCTTGCGCAGCCCGGACATGAAGCCGATCGCATGCGCATCGTTGGCGGCGAACACTGCGTCGACACCGGGCAGGCGTGCATGCGCCGCCACGCTGCCGGAATCCTTGCGGTCCAGGATCAACCGGCGCGGCTCGGCAAGGCCGCTGGCCAGCGCCTCGTCCCTGAAGCCGAACCAGCGGCGCGTGCCGCGCGGATCGTCGCCGCCGATGAAGGCGAGCTGCCTGCGGCCCTGCGCGACCAGATGCTTCGCGACGGCGACACCGGCCTTGTAATTGTCGAAGCCCGCGACCGCGTCGATCGGGTTTGCCGGCAGATCCCAGGTCTCGACGATCGGAATGCGCGCATTGCGCAGCAGGCGGCTGCCCTCCTCGGTCGCCGGCGAGCCGACCATGATGATCGCCTCGGGCCGCCGCGACAACAGCGCCGCCAGCATGCGGTCCTCGCGTGCCGCGTCATAGCGCGACTGCGCCAGGATCACGGAGAAGCCGAGCGGCTCGAGCTTGTCGGACAGGCCCTGCACCGTGTCGGCGAAGATCGAGTTGGCGATGGTCGGCACCAGCACGCCGACCGAATTGGTCCGCGCGCTCGCCAACGCGCCCGCCACCAGGTTCGGGACATAGCCGAGATCGCGCATCGCCCGCTCGACCCGCGCCCGGGTCTCCGGGGCGACCAGGTCGGGCATCCGCACCACCCGGCTCACCGTGATCGAGGAGACGCCGGCGCGCTTGGCCACCTCTGAAAGGGTGGGCGCGGCACCGGCCGGGCCGGTCCCGGGGGCGGTCAGTTCGGAGCTCATGGGCTGGAGCCTGCACGATTCCGGGTTGCCAAGCCATGATGTTAGCGCTAGCATCACCTTATGTTAGCGCTAACATGAAACAAAAATGGAGAAACGGCATGATTTCGGACGAACAGGCCCAGGCTTACAAGCGCGACGGGGTGATCGTGGTCCCCGAGGTGCTCAACCAGGAGACCTTAGGCAAGGTGCGCACGGTCCTCGCGGAGCTCGTGGCCGGCGCCGCCAGCGTGAGCGAGCACACCGACGTCTACGACCTCGAGCCGGGCCATTCGCCTGACAATCCGCGCGTCCGCCGCATCAAGGCGCCGCACAAGGTGCATCCGATCTTCGACGAGATCGTGCGCAGCCCCGCCGTGATCTCGATCCTCACCAAGCTGATCGGCCCCGGCCTTCGCCTGCACGGCTCCAAGCTCAACATGAAGTCAGCGCAATACGGCTCGCCGGTCGAGTGGCATCAGGACTGGGCATTCTATCCGCATACCAATGACGACATCCTCGCGATCGGCGTGCTGCTCGACGATTGCGACATCGAGAACGGCCCGATGCTGGTGACGCCGGGATCGCACACCGGCGCCACGATGTGGGATCATCACGGCGAGGACGGCCACTTCGCGGGCCTGATCGATCCGGACCAGATCCAGGACGACATCAAGCGCGCGGTGCCCTGCATGGGCAAGGCCGGCAGCATGTCGTTCCATCACGTGCGCGCGCTGCACGGCTCGGCGACCAACACGTCGAACCGGCCGCGCAACCTGCTGCTCTATGAAGTGGCCGCCAGCGACGCCTGGCCGCTGATGGGCGTCAAGGACTTCGACGAATTCAACAGCCGCCTGCTGGCGGGCCCTCCAGTGGTCGCGCCGCGGCTCACCGACGTGCCGGTGCGGATGCCACTGCCGCCGGCCAAGCGACAGGGATCGATCTACGAGACCCAGTCGGCATCGAAGAAATCCTACTTCACGCGCGCCGCTTAAGACCGACCACAATGCCCGCGGCCAGGCCGCGGGCATTGCCGCTTTCACGAGCACGATCCGCCGCGACAACTGCGGAGATCGTGCCCGATCAAAACGACCATAAAAACCAAAACAACGGGGAAACGAATGACCGAGATGGCAAGAGATGGCGCTCGCACATCGCGCCTGCGTGTGATCCTGGCCGCAAGCATCGGCTCCGCGCTCGAATGGTACGACTTCTTCCTCTACGGCACCGCAGCGGCGCTGGTGTTCGGCGAGCTGTTCTTTCCGAAGAGCGATCCGGTGGTCGGCACGCTGCTGTCGTTCCTGACTTTCGGCGTCGGCTTCGTGGTGCGGCCGTTCGGCGGCCTTTTGTTCGGCATCCTCGGCGATCGCTATGGCCGCAAGCCGGTGCTGGTCTCCACACTCCTGATGATCGGCATCGGCACCACCGCGATCGGCTTCCTGCCGACTTATGGGCAGATCGGGATCTGGGCGCCGATCCTCCTGGTCGCGATGCGCGTCATCCAGGGTCTCGGCGCCGGCGCCGAGTATGGCGGCGCGGTGATCTATCTGGTCGAGAACGCACCGCCGAAGCATCGCGGCTTCTGGGGCGGCTTCGCGCCGCTCGGCGTCTCCGTCGGCAACCTGCTTGCGGCCGCCGCCTTTGCGCTGGTCACCATGCTGCCGCGCGAGGATTTGATGAGCTGGGGCTGGCGCCTGCCTTTCCTGGCGAGCTTCCTGCTGATCGTCGTCGGCATCTTCGTCCGCATGCGCATCACCGAGACGCCGGTTTACACCGAGGCGGTGGTCGCGCGCGGCAAGGTCGAAAGCAATCCGGCGATGGAAGCGTTGCGCCGGCATCCGCGCAACTTCTTCGTCGTGCTCGGCGCCCGCATGGCCGAGAACGGGCTCGGCTATTTCTTCCCGGTGTTTGGGCTGAGCTACGTGATCACCACGCTCGGCGTGCCCAAGGCGGAGGCGCTCAGCGCGCTGATGCTGGCATTCACGGTCGAACTGTTTGCGATCCTCGGCTTCGCGGCATTGTCTGACCGGATCGGACGGCGGCCGGTCTACATGTTCGGCGCGCTGGCCGGCGTGGCGCTCGCCTTCCCGTTCTTCTGGATGGTCGGCACCAAGGAATGGATCATGATCGCGCTCGCCTTCATCCTGGCGCGCGCCGTGGTGACCGCGGCGATGTTCGGGCCGCAGGCGGCGTATTTCGCCGAGCTGTTCCCGCCACAACGCCGCTTCGCGGGCTTTGCCTTCGCCCGCGAGCTCGGCTCGCTGCTATCGGGCGGTCCGGCGCCGTTCGTCGCCACGGCACTGGTGGCAGCCTACGGCACCTGGTGGCCGGTCGCCTGCTACGCGATGTTCCTGTCCGCCTGCACCGTCGTTGCGATCTGGATCGGGCCCGAGACCTACCAGGAGAACATCGCCGCCGACGAAGGCGAACATGCCGAGCTGCCCACGGCGATCCCGGCGCGGGCCTGATCGGTGGCGCAGCAACTGCGTGTCCTGCAGTCGCTCTGGGCGATGGAGCGGCGGCTGGCGGATGAGGGCGAATGGCCGCTGCAAACCCAGCTCGCGATGATCCGCGATGCCGGGTTTGACGGTGCCGGCGTGCGCTTCATCGATCCTGTCTTTGCGCGCGAGGTGACGAGCTTCCTTCGCGCGCATGGCATGATCTGGCAGGCGCAATGCTACCCGAAGAGCGTCGACGACCTGAAACCGGTTCTCGAGCTGGTCGCCCGGCTCGGCGCCGATCATGTCAACCTGCAGCCGGACGCTCGGCCGCGCCGGCTCGCAGCTTGCATTCCGCTGCTCGAAGGCTGGCGGCGGCTTGCCACGGACGCCGGCGTCGCCGTGCACGTCGAAACCCATCGCGACCGCATGACGACCGACCTGTTCTTCATGCTCGACCTGCTCGACTGCTTTCCCGATCTGCGGCTCACCGCCGATCTCTCGCATTATCTGGTCGGCCGCGAATTCGCCTGGCCGGTCGACGACGTCAACCACGCGATGATCCATCGCATCCTCGACAATGCCTGGGGCATCCATGGCCGTATCGCGAGCCGCGAGCAGGTGCAGATCTCGCTCGGCTTTCCGCAACACCAAGGCTGGGTGTCGCTGTTCATGGGTTGGTGGGACTACGGTATCCGCTCGTGGCGGAAACGTGCCGGTCCCGACGCGACCCTGACCTTCCTGTGCGAGCTCGGTCCCCCGCCCTATGCCATCACCGGGCCCGACGGCAGGGAACTGTCCGACCGCTGGCAGGACGCGCTGGTCATGAAGGACATGATCCGCGCGCTGTGGGATCGTATCGCGAACGAGCCGCAAGGCCCGCTCCCGCATTGATTCAAACAAGCCGCGGCGGCATCCTGAACGCCACAATCCGGAACGCCGCGAGGACCCGTGCGCGACCGCTGGGCTTATCCGCTCCGATGCCTCGTCGCCGTCTCGGCGATGGCAACCTTCGCGCATACGAAGGCGGCCGCGGCAGAGCTCGCGCTGAATGTCGCGACCCTGCCGCGCGTCGCGACCATCGACCCGCGCTTTCAGTCCTACAACATCGAGATGGTCGAGGTGACCGGCGGACGGTTCTGGAAGCCCTACGCAACCGCCGTCACGCGTCGGCGTGCGGAAACGGAGCGGTTCGCAGCGCGCGCTCCGATCGACCTGCATGATGGCAGGCTGCGCAAGCTAGCCGCAGCCCTCTCCCCCGCCTATCTGCGCGTCAGCGGGACCTGGGCCAACAGCACGTTTTTTTCGGATTCCGAGACGCCACCGGCTGCACCGCCGGCCGGCTTCAACGGCGTGCTGACGCGACGGCAGTGGCGGGACGTGATCGAGTTCTCGCGCGCCGTCGACGCTCCCATCGTCACGTCCTTTGCGATCAGCGCGGGCGCGCGTGACGCTGCGGGGCAATGGAGTCCCGAGCAGGCCCGGCAACTCCTCGCTTTCACGCGATCTGCTGGCGGGCATATCGCCGCGGCCGAGTTCATGAATGAGCCCGATCTGCCGGCCATCGGCAGTGCCCCTGACGGCTACGATGCCGCGGCCTACGGCCGGGATTTTGGAGAGTTTCGCGCCTTCATGAAGGACACCGCGCCCGACGTGACGATCCTCGGCCCCGGCACGATCGGCGCCGGCGCTGAGGCCCAAGCGCTTTTCGCCGCATCAGCGGCAGGCATCGACGCGGTCTCCTACCATCACTATGGCGCGCTGTCGGCCCGATGCGGCGGCGATCGCAGGGCAAGGCAGGCATTGTCGGACGAATGGCTGGCGCGAACCGGCAACAGCCTCGCCCTCTACGAGACGCTGCGCGACCAGCTTGCACCGGGAAAGCCTATCTGGCTGACCGAGACGGCCGAGACCGCGTGCGGCGGTAATCGCCTGGCCGCAACCTTCGCCGACACGTTCCGTTACCTCGATCAACTCGGACGGCTGGCCAAGGCCGGCGTTCAGGTGGTGATGCACAACACGCTTGCCGCGAGCGACTATGGGCTGCTGGACGAACGAACTCATCTGCCGCGGCCGAATTATTGGGCTGCGCTGCTATGGCGGCGGTTGATGGGCACCACCGTGCTCGATGCCGGTATCGCGGAGCGTCACGGCTTCCATGTCTATGCGCATTGCGCGCGCGACATGCCCGATGGAGTGGCCCTGCTCGTCATCAACAATGATCGGCGGATGCGGCACAAGCTCACGCTGTCGGCCGCCTCGCAACGTTACACGCTCGCGAGCGAAAAGCCTGCCGACGGCAACGTCCAGCTCAATGGCGCGACGCTTTTGCTTGGAGCCTCTGATCGCATCCCCGCGCTGGACGGCAATGCGACAGTCGCCGGAACGATCGTCTTCACACCGGCAACCATCACGTTCCTGACCGTCACCGACGCCGGCAACGCCAATTGCCGGTAGCGGCCCGACGTCGCCTTACGCCGCGTCGCGGCTGGCGTCGGAGGATTCCGGCGGACGCGCCACCAGATGGCCGAGCATGATGGCGGTCATCAGCCGTTCCATCTCGAGCCGTGCGGTGACATGCGACATGGTCGGCCGGCTACCGAGTGCGAGCTGGCTGACGTCGTCGATCGCCGTCAGTCCGCGCGGGTAGAATTCGCGGAAGATCACGCGTTCGGCCAGGCCATCGACCAGGCGGAAATTCAGGGTCTTGGACAGTTCACTCAAGGCTTCGCCGACCAGGCGCTTGTTGCGTGAACCGAGCGTGGACAGACGATTGCGCAGCACCACCCACTCGAATGCCGGCTGATCGTGTGCGCTGCGCTGGCGCCGCGCTTCCTCCACCATCGTCGAATAGTGGCTGATGCCGGTCACCTTGAAGTCGTTCGGATCGACGGTGCCGAGCACGTCGAAATCGAGGAAGCTGTCGTTGAGCGGCGTGATCAACGTGTTCGCCAGCGAATGCGTGAATGTCGTGAGATAGGTGTCGTGGCCGGGACAGTCGATGACGACGAAATCGTGCGACCGGCCGAGCCGCTCGACGATCTCGGCCAACGCGCCGCGCCCGAGCGTCTCGACCTCGCTGCTCCTGCCGCTCACCGTCTCGAAGCACATATGCGCGGGAACGCCGAGATCCAGCGAGGTTTCCCGCGCCCAAGCCCGCCGGTTCTCGACGTAGTGCGTCAGCGACTTCTGCTTGTTATCGAGATCGATGGTGGCGACGCGCTGACCCGCCTTGATCAGCGCGATGGCGACGTGCATGGCAATTGTCGACTTGCCCGAGCCGCCCTTGTTATTTCCGACAACTATTACTCGTGCGTTTGTCATGGGAATCCATACCGGACGCTTGAGTGAAAGCAGGACGAAACAGAATTTAATGAATGACTCGAATCTCCCTGATTCGACGAATCTCGACAAGAGTCGCTGCTACATTGTCGTGATCGAAATCAAGAAGCTGCGACATCATTGTCACAGCTTCTTCGAGCACGTATCGTGAACGCAACTAGCGTCCCTGAAACACAGCCGGGCGACGCTCCACGAAGGACTTGATGCCCTCGGCCGCATCTGATGTGTTGAGCACGCGTTCGCGGATCTGCGGGATGATCGCAATTGCCGCCTGCTCGCCGGCTTCGATGAACTTGCGGCCCGCCTCTTTGGTTACCTGGATTCCAAGCGGCGCATTGCGCGCGATGATCTCCGCGAGCGCCATTGCACGCTCGACCTGCTGGCCCGCCGGCACGACTTCCTGCACGAGACCGATCCGATGCGCTTCGGCGGCGGTGAACTCGTCGCACAGCAACAGGTGATACATCGCATCGCCCCACCCGGCGCGGCTGATATAGCGGAAATGCGCACCCGCCAGCGGCGCGATGCCGCGCTTGGCTTCCATCTGGCAGAAGCGGCTGTCGTCCGCGGCGATCACGATATCGCCGGCCAGCATCATCTCGATGCCGACGGTGAACACGATACCCTGCACCGCCGTGACGATCGGCTTTCGGCAGCGCTTCGACAACCCGAACGGGTCGACGTTGCCCTCCGGCACCGGCTTGCGCGTCGCCGTCGGACCGAAGAATTTCGGCATGTCGAGACCCGCGGTGAAACTGCCGCCGGCGGCGCAGAGCACGCCGACCCAGAGGCCATCGTCATTGTCGAGCAGCGTCAGCGCGTCGGAAAGCTCAGCCATCATCTCCGGACTGAAGGCATTCTTCTTCGCGGGATTGTCGATGATGATCTTGAGGATGCGGTCGTGCCGCTCGTGGCGGACCCGCCCTTCGCTCGCGCTGCCGGACATCAGTTCCTCCCTGCTTTGTGACTGGATAATTTCTGGATGATGGTTGTCATCCAGATACATGATGGTCATAATCCAGAAAGAGAGTCAAACAGGGGACAGGCGAGATGGGCCATTCCCAGGCCGAAAAGGCCAGGAGCCGTGAGCGTATTCTGAACGAGGCTGCGACGCAGATCCGCGGCAAGGGCCTCGACGCGCTCAGCATCGGCGGCCTGATGCAGCAGGTGAAGCTGACCCATGGCGGTTTCTATGGGCACTTCGCCTCGCGTTCCGACCTGATCGCCGCGGCGCTGGAACAGGCGCTGGATGCAGGCGAAGCGTCGGCTCACGCGGCGCGCGATCCCGACAAGCCGATCAACATCAACACACTGGTGCGGAGCTATCTCAGCCGCGCCCATCGCGACTCGCCCGGGTCGGGCTGCGCGATCGGCGCGCTGATCTCGGATGTCGGCCGCGCCGACGCGCAGTGCCGCGCGGTGATGGAGCCGCACATCGAATCCTTCATCGCCAAGGTCGCCGAGACGTTCGGCGACGATGACGACGGCAACGCAATCCTCGCGGTGAGTGCGATGGTCGGGGCGCTGGCGATCTCGCGCGTCCTCACCGACCAGAAGCGGTCCGACGCCGTTCTGCGCACGGTGCGCGACAGCATCGTCGCGATGGCATCCGACGAATGATTTCGCCCGCGCCGCGGGCACCTTGATGGAGCAAGCCATGAACGACCGATCCGCCCTCGAGCCGACCGCCGTGCAGGGAAGCGTGCTGATTGCCGGCGTCGGCGCATCGAACGGCCTCGGCGCGGCGATTGCGCGTCGCTTTGCTGCCGGCGGCTATCCCGTCGCGATCGCCGGCCGCAACGCCGACAAGCTCGCCGCGACGGCGGCCGAGCTCGCCGCAGGCGGCGCAACGGTCGCGCATGTGGTCGGCGACGCCTCCACGGCGGCCGATGTCGCGCGCTTCGTCGCGGCGGCCGAGAGGCTCGCACCGCTCGCGATGGCCGTGCACAATGCGGGCTCCAACCGGCCGGCGCCGTTCCTGAAGGTCAGCGAGCAGCGCTTCGAGGAACACTGGCGCGAACATGCGCTCGGCGGTTTCCAGCTGGCACAGGCCGCGATCCCCGCTTTGCTTGCGCGCGGCGGCGGCACGCTGGTGTTCACCGGCGCCAGCGGTTCACTGCGCGGCAAGGCCAACTACTCACCGTTCGCCGCCGCAAAGGCCGCGCTCCGCGCGCTGGCGCAAAGCGTGGCGCGGGAATTCGGGCCGCAGGGCATCCATGTCGGTCATGTCGTGGTCGACGGCGGTATCGAGGGCGACCGCCTGCTGAGCATGCGTCCGCAATTGAAGGATGAGCGCGGACCGGATGGCATGCTCAACATCGCGGCCATTGCCGACGCCTATTGGGTGCTGCACCACCAGCATCGCAGCGCCTGGACGCTGGAGCTCGACCTGCGGCCGTGGGCGGAGCAGTTCTGAACGCGCTGCGCCGCCCTCCTCACCGCGAATATAGGGCCGGAATCTTGTCAGCTTATGCGGCAAGGTCCGTCGAGATCGCACCCTGTCCCGGGAGAAGGCCATGTCGCAGCCCACGCCGATCCTGCACCATTTCGATCAATCGCCGTTCTCCGAGAAGATCCGCATCATCTTCGGATTCAAGAAACTCGCCTGGAACTCGGTGCGGATCTCACGGATCATGCCGCGGCCCGACCTGATGCCGATGACCGGCGGCTATCGCCGCACGCCGACGATGCAGATCGGTGCCGACATCTATTGTGACACACAGATCATCATCCGCGAGCTGGAGCGGCGCTACCCGACGCCGACGCTGTTTCCGGCAGGCAATGCCGGCATGCCCTGGGCTCGGCATGTGGACCGACCGGCCGTTCTTCCAGAACACGGTCAACCTCGTGTTCGGCTTCATCGGCGACAAGGTCCCGCGGGATTTCATCGAGGATCGCGAGAAGTTGCGCGGCGGCAAGTTCGACGTCGCCGCCATGACCGCGGCGCTGCCGCAGATGCGCGACCAGTTCCGCGCCAATATCGACTGGATCGAGGCGCAACTCGGCGACGGCCGGCCGTGGCTGTTCGGCGAGTTCAGCCCTCGCGGACGTCAGCGCCTACATGAACGTGTGGTACGCGCGGCAGAGTCTCGCCACGATGGACGAGATCATGACGTCCTTTCCGCGCGTTGCAGCATGGGAGGAGCGCATCCGCGCCATCGGCCACAGCACGCGCACCGAGATGTCGTCGGCCGACGCGCTCGAGATCGCGGCGAAGGCACGGCCGGAGTCACCTGTGTTCGGCGACCCCACGGACCCGAACGGTCGCAAGCCCGGCGACGTCGTTGCCGTGATGCCGGATGACTACGGCAAGATCCCGGTGCGTGGCGAGATCGTCTCGCTGTCGGCGCAACACATCGCGATCCGCCGGTCGGATGAGCGCGTCGGCGAGGTGGTGGTGCATTTCCCGCGCGCCGGTTTCCTGGTGGTCCCGGGCTGATTGCCGCAGGCTGCTCCCAATCGGGCCTGGAAACGCTGCGTTTCGCGGCGTGACCTTGCCGGCCCCCTGAACCGGCAATAGTTCCCATCTATCTCCAACCAAGGCTCCACAGCGCAGGCTTGCGGATAGATCCGCAGCAACCCGACCTTTCGGCCTGCGTGCGATGGGTGGCCCGTGGCGGATGCTCCGCCACGCCGACAACTGGACTGACCATGACGACCTCCGTCGAATTCGGGCTTGATACGTTTGGCGACGTCACCAACGACGCCGCCGGCACGCCGCTGCCCCATGCCCAGGTGATCCGCAACGTCGTCGACGAAGCGGTGCTGGCCGACGAGCTCGGGATCGATTTCATCGGGCTCGGCGAGCACCACCGCGCCGATTTTGCGATCTCTTCGCCCGAGACCGTGCTGGCGGCAATCGCCGCGCGCACCCAAAACATCCGCCTCGGCTCGGCGGTGACCGTGCTGAGCTCGGACGATCCGATCCGCGTCTTCCAGCGCTTCGCCACGGTCGACGCGGTCTCGAACGGCCGCGCCGAGGTGATCCTCGGCCGCGGCTCCTTCACCGAGTCGTTCCCGCTGTTTGGCTTCGACCTCAGGCAATACAACGAGCTGTTCGAGGAGAAGCTCGATCTGTTCACCGAACTGCTCAAGCAGGAGCCGGTGACCTGGCAGGGCAAGCTGCGGCCACCGCTCAAGAGCCAGTCGGTCTATCCGCCGGTCGAGCACGGACGACTGAAGACCTGGATCGGCGTCGGCGGCAGCCCGGAGTCGGTGGTACGCGCGGCGCGTTACGACCTGCCGCTGATGCTTGCCATCATCGGCGGCGATCCCAAGCGCTTTGCACCCTATGTCGATCTGCACCAGCGCGCCTATCAGCAGTTCGGCCGCGAACCGAAGCCGATCGGCGTGCATTCGCCCGGCTATGTCGCCGAGACTGACGCGCAGGCACGCGAGGAGCTGTGGCCGGACTACAAGGTCATGCGTGACCGGATCGGCAAGGAGCGCGGTTGGCCGCCGATGGGCCGCGACGAGTTCGTGGCCGAGGCCGAGCACGGCTCGCTCTATGTCGGCGCGCCGGAAACCGTTGCCCGCAAGATCGCGTCGACCGTGAAGACGCTCGGCGCGGCGCGCTTCCAGCTGAAATACTCGGCGGGCCCGCTGCCGCACGACAAGCTGATGAAGAGCATCGGGCTCTATGGCAGCAAGGTGGTGCCGATGGTGCGCGACATACTCGCCGCGTGAGGCGCCAGAACCGGCATCACAAAGCAAAACCCCCGGCGTTTTGGCGCCGGGGGCTCTGTTAGCTTGCAGTCAGATCAACCGGTGTTACCAGTTGCGCTGAGCGCGGAGCAGCAGCATGTAGGTGTTCTGGTCCTTCAGCTCGTAGACCGCGGCCGGCTTGCCGATCGTGGCGCTGCCGGGGAAGGCGACCGTACCAGCGAAGCTCTGGTCCAGACGGGTGTAGGTGAAGTCGGCCGAGAAGGTCAGGTTCTTCACCGGGGTCCACTGGGTCTGCGTGCCGAGCTGCGCGATGCTGTAGTCGGGGTTGCAGGACGTCAGGGCCGAACCAGCACCGAAGAAGTTGCTGAGCGAGCCACCCACGCCGTTGCCAGCCGGGCCGCAGAGGTAGCCCTTGGCGGTGCCGTTGTAGTTAACCTGGGCCCAAGCACCGTAGATGCTGGTGTTCCAGTTCGGGTTCCAGTTGTGCACGTAGGCACCACGGAAGCCGTAGGTCGTGATCAGCTGCTGCTGACCGCCCGTGACGAACACGCTGTCCGGAGCACTGCCGAAGCCGATGCTCTGGTAAGCACCAGGAACGTTCGTGCCGCCGAAGATGGTGTTCGCACCAGCGGAGCCGGCGAGATCCTGGATGTTATAGCGGGTCGCACCGTTGGTGTAGACACCCTGCAAGTTGATGGTGTCGCCAGGTCCGGTCGGGATGTTCTTGATCGACAAGGCCAACGAACCAGCCCAGCCCCACTTGTCGTCCGGATGACCGGTCAACTCGGTGCCGCCGTAGTAGGCCACGTGGTTGTTATGCGCGGCGAACGATGCCTGGAACAGACCCCAGGCCTGATCGACGCGCAGCATCGCGACGAGATCCGGAGCAATCGTGCCGGCATAGTCGCTGACGCCGAACGTGTTGACGTTGCCGGGAACGCCGAAGTTGACGGGCGCACCGAGGTTGGCCACACCAGCCTGGTAGTAAGCCGACTGATCCTGAGCCGACAGAGACAGCGACACGCCGTTGCCGAACTGCGCGGTGTAGGTGAACTGGTTCACGCCGGTGATCGTTCCGCCGCCGCCGACGAGACCGTCGTAGCTGTTGCCCGGATAGTTGGCCCACGGAGCCGAGAACTGCGAGACCGCCTTACCGATGGTGAAACCGGCGAACTGGATGAAGGCGTAGTAGACGCCGACCGTGCCGCCTGCAACCGCGCCGGAGTTGGCGTTGTTCGGAGCCGAAACCGCGCCGATCGGCGAGTAGACGGTCGCACCGTTGCCCTGACCGGCATAGGTGTCCGAGGTCCAGGAGAAGGTCGCATCGAAGAAGGTGCGGACCACGCCGTATTCGGTCGCGGTGCGCGTATCGATGTTCAGGTCTTCACGCGAACGCCAGGTGTAGCCGTTGGTGAAGCGGTTGTTCGCACCACCAGCGCCCGAGGTGTTGCCGGTGTGGTCCGAGTTGGTGTTCGCCAGAACGTCGACGCGCAGGTAGCCGCCCAGCTTGATGCAAGTGTCGGTGCCCGGGATGTAGTAGAATCCGGGACCATACAGGGAGCAAACCTTCACGTACTCGACCGCTTTGGCCTTGACGGGAAGATCGGCCGCCTGAGCTCCGCCGACCGCGACGAGAGCCGCCGCCGAGCCGAGGATAAGGCTCTTAACCATCTTCATGTTAAACCTCCAAGTTGCTCTATCTCAGGGAAGGTTCCGGATCCGCCGGGTAAAACACCCTCAGGTTGGTTCCCTTTGTCCCTTAAAATCCCCGCTTAGTCGCTTCGCGCCTTCGGACACACCCGCATGAACGCGAGGGACTTAAGCGAACCACCTAGAACGGGACGACCTCGGGATGCCCCCCTCCGTCGTAGTTCCATATGAGACAGAAGGCCCCCGATCACGCAACAAAAGACCGCTCGGTTTGGGGCGAGTTGCGGCTGTTTTCGGGCAAATGTTGCACAAATATCACGGGCTTTTGAATTGCGACATTTCAGCAAGCCATTGAAATACAACACAAATATTTCAGTTACCGCTATCGGGCACAAGATTGGGCAACACCGCGCGGAACGGTGTGCAAAACGCGTAGTCCTACTGAGAAAGCGAAAGCCGAAGCCGGCTTCGGCGGCACTGATTCCGGTATCCCGGGCACGACATTTCGGCCCAAAACGCCGAGATTTGAACAACATAACCCGCCCCGAATACCGTCGACTCGCGTCTGGAAGGGGGCTTTCCGATGGCTCGGAGCAGGCCGAATGACGGCGGGCGGTTTGCCGCGCATGTGCAGTAACGATGCTACATGTCACTGGGATGTCAGCGCGCAGAATCGGTCGATTTGTTCTCCGCAGCCGCAGCGCGCTGAAACATCTCTACTGTACGCGGTGCATCCGCAAGGCTCGTCTCCGACGGAGCCGCGTCGCCCTCACTCGTCCAAAATGTCCAGGAGATCCTCGATCCGCTCGAAAGGCGGCTCGTGTATGTTGTCCGAATAGAACACGCGATCGCCATCGCGCTCGAGCGAACGTGCTCTGGATTTGGGCAGCCTCCCGGGAAGGAACGTCGCCGCGACGGCCTCCGGGCCGACATCGAGCCTCACGATCCCTCGCCGCTTGCAATCGATCCTGAGCCTCGCCGCGGCAAAGAAGTCCCGACCGGCCGACGGCAGCCTGCCGAAGCGTCGCGAGGTCTCTTCCTCGAGATCTTCCAGATCGTCTTCGCTCCGGCACCTCGCGGCACGGCCATAGATTTCAAGCCGCACGGACTCCGATTGCACATAGCTCCTGGGCAGCAAATCCGCGAGCGGAAGGTTGAGATCGGGTACCCATAGATCGGCGGACCGGTCGTTGGTCTTCTCCGAGGCTTGCTTGAGAAGATGGCTGTATAGCACCGGACCGAAAACCTGCACGTGGCCGGATTGCCGTTCCGAAAGCAGATCCCCGGCGCCTCTGAGGTCGAGATCCCGCTCGCTGATCGCGAAACCGGCGCCCGGTCTGCTGAACTCCTCCAGAACGGCCAAACGCCTCCCGGATTGTTCCGAACTGGATTCGGTCAGCATGTATGCGAAGGCGCGTGTCCCGCCGCGTCCCACACGGCCTCTGAGCTGGTGGAGCTGCGCCAGACCGAACTTTTCCGGCCAGCACACCACGATGGTGTTCGCCCTGGGGATGTCGAGACCGCTTTCCACGATGTTGGTCGCCAGGAGGACGTCCGCCTCGCCCTCGACGAAACTCATCATTCGATCGTCGATTTCGTCGGCGGGCAGCCTGCCGTGCAGGCAGACGATGCGCAGCTCCGGGGCCATCGACTGCACGCGCGCCAGCATCGGATCCAGATCCTGGATGCGCGGACAGATCAGAAAGCTTTGCCCGTGACGTCGCTGCTCGCGCAGCAATGCGGCGGCAATGGCGGCGTCCGAGAGCGGAGCGATCCTGGTCGCGACCGGAAGCCGATGAACGGGCGGAGATGCGATCACGCTAAGCTCCCTGAATCCCGCAAGGCCCGCCGCTAGCGTGCGCGGAATCGGCGTGGCACTCATCCACAGCGTATGGACGCCCTTCGCCAGGCCTGAAAGCTTCGCCTTCTCCGCCGCCCCGAAGTGCTGTTCCTCGTCGATGATGACCAGACTCAACTTGGCGAACTTCACGTCCTTCGATGCGATCGCCTGCGTGCCGACCACGACCTTCATCTTGCCGCTTCGCAGGCCCTCCTTGGTCTCCTTCATCTCCGGAGACGACGTCGCCCGCGACAGGCTTCCCACTTCGATGCCAAGCGGGGCAAACCGTTTGCGGAAGGTTGCGACGTGCTGCCTTGCCAGAACGGTCGTCGGCACGACCACGGCAACCTGCTTGCCCGACAGCGCAACGGCCGCCGCCGCGCGCAATGCCACCTCGGTCTTGCCAAACCCGACGTCGCCGCAGACGACCCGATCCATCGGATGACCGGAGGCAAGATCGTCCAGCACGTCGCGAATTGCCTTCGCCTGGTCGACGGTCGTGAAATAGGGAAAGCGCGCGACGAACCGCTCATATGCGGGACCGGGAGCGACCAGCTTGGGAGCGCGCCGGCGGCGCCGTTGCGCGATGTGTTTGGCAAGCGCCTTGGCGGCAGTCTGAATTTCCTGCTCCGCCTTGGTTCGGCGCGTCCACCACGTACTGCCATCGGCCCTGTCCAATGCCAGCTTGCCGAGCTCCGCGGCATACGGCCAGATCAGCGCAAGATCGGCCGGCGGAACGAGGACGGCATCATCCCCCGCGAATGCCAGCCTGATCATCTCGCGCGATGATCCCTTCCCCACATCGAAGGTCTGCAAGCCATCGAGCACGGCCAGCCCGCGCTGCAGATGCACGACGACCGCGCCGCGCTCCGGCACGTCGGGATGATCGAAAGCCGAACTCCAGGCTCTCGCCATAGGCTGCGGATGATGCGCCCTGCTGCCGAGCACGTCGGTCGCCGTCACGACGACGAGCGGCTTGCGCCCTGAGCCGATGAAGCCGGTGTCGAAGTCGGCCAGCAGCGCGCCTGCGCCGCCTCGTCCCTTCGCCGCCACGTTCCAGTTTGCAAAGCGCTCCGCCTTGATCCCGCTCATTCGCTCCATCGCGCGCAGGTCATCCTCGACCGCCGCGACAAACAGCAGCCGCGATCCGGCGCGCTCGGTGTCGGCGACAAATCCGCGAAGAGCTTTCCGCGACGAGGCGACCTTCGAGAAGTCGGGCGTGGCGGTGAAAGCTGCCTTTCGGGGCAGCGAGCTCATCCGTCTGGTCAGCCGTTTCCAGTCAGCGGGCCCCAGATACTCGCGCTCCGCCTCCCTGCGGCCGGCCGCCTCCTTGATCGTGCTCAGCCAGCTATCAGCGTGGCCTGACACGCCCGCGTCCGCGATCCAGCGCGCACGCTCACAATAATCCGGCAGCGCCGCCCGCTGCACCCGCTTGCCTCCCAACGCGATCCGTTCGGACATCGGGTCGATGTGCAGTTCCTCCGCGTCGAACACGACGTCGTGCTCGTCCGGATCGACACCGGCGATTCTGCGGATCACGCCACCAGAATGCTCAATTCTGAACGGCCCCAGCGCGCCCGCGGGAAATACCTCGAACGTCATTCCGTGGAACAGAGCGCTGCCGGGATAATCCGCCTCTTCGTCGAGATCGTATCCCAGAGCTTCCAGACGATCCTTGAGTTCCTGCTCGGAGTAGCCCGCCCCCACCTTCAAGCTGATGCTGAGGCGCGCCGAGCTGGCGGGCAACGGCAACCGCTCCATGATCGCCTCCGCCGTCGATACCAGGAAGACCGGCTTCTTGCTCCGGGCGAGGCGCCTCAACACCGAACTGCGCCGGCCGGCGATCTCTCGTGACGGCTCCAGCCCGTCAAAGGGCAAGGTATTCAGCCTCGGGAACACCAGCACCTCGAGCGAAGGATCGAGCGAATGCAGCACGCTGCCGAGGCGCTCGGCCCTGTTCTCGCTTTCCGCAAGGAAAACGATGCCGTCCCGCCCGGACTTCTTCCACAGCTCGAGAAGATGGAGCGCCAGCATGCCAAGCGGTGAGGAAGACGAGATCCCGGAACGCGCCGATCCCTTGCTTTTCTTCTTCGCGCCAGCAGCAGCGCGGGCCTTCTTGGTATTCGCCACGTCAGATCCGTCGTTATGTCGTGATTACGATCGCCCGTTGACCTGGATCTCCGGGCGACTCGGGGCTTGTCGCCCGCCGCCATGGAAACGAAAGCGGCACAGATTTCCAGCCAGCCGGCCCAATCCGCCCGAAATGGCGGCGGGGCTCGACCGGGAAGAACGATTTCCTTTATTGAAATCAATGGCTTGTTTGCTGGCTGGGGCGGGAGGGATCGAACCTCCGAATGGCGGAATCAAAATCCGCTGCCTTACCGCTTGGCTACGCCCCAACGCGCCGATCGAAGGCCACGTCGGTCTATAGGGTGAGTCCCGCCATTTCAACAGGGCGGCGATCGAAAAGGCACGAAAGCCGCAGGATGATGACGGTACTCTTATTTATAAGCCGACGCCGCGGTGGCCGAAACAGACCGTACGATGTCCGTTCGGACTGTTGAGAGGCCGCCGGTTTCATGGGATGACAATTTGCAAACGCCTCGTCGGGAGTAACGCCATGACCTACCGTGCGCCGATCAACGATATCCTGCTGTCCCTCAATCACGGTGCGGGGCTCGCTGCCGCCGTGGAGGCCGGCCACTACGGCGATTTCGACGGCGACATCACCGCTGCGGTGCTGGAAGAAGCCGGCAAGTTCGCCTCCGATGTGCTGGCGCCGCTGAATCGTGTCGGCGACGAGCACGGCATCAAGCTCGACAACGGCAAGGTGACGACCGCGCCGGGCTGGCCCGACGCCTACCAGCGCTGGACCGCCGCGGGCTGGAACGCGGTGTCGGGGCCGGAGGCGTTCGGCGGCCAGGGCCTGCCGCTCGCGGTCAACGCCGCCTGCACCGAGATCTGGAGCGCGTCGAACGTCGCCTTCGGCCTCTGTCCGCTGCTGACGCTGTCGGCGATCGAGGCGCTCGATGCCCATGGCAGCCCCGAGTTGAAGAAGACGTATCTCGAGAAGCTGGTCACCGGCGAGTGGACCGGCACGATGCAGCTCACCGAGCCGAATGCCGGCTCCGACGTCGGCGCGCTGCGCACCCGCGCCGAACGCGCCCCCGACGGCACCTATCGCATCAAGGGCACCAAGATCTTCATCACCTATGGCGAGCACGACATGACCGACAACATCGTGCATTTCGTGCTTGCACGATTGCCCGATGCCCCCTCGGGCACCAAGGGAATCTCGCTATTCCTGGTTCCGAAATTCCTGGTCAATGCCGACGGCTCGCTCGGCGAGCGCAACGACATCCATGCCAGCGGCGTCGAGCACAAGCTCGGCATGCACGCCTCACCAACCTGCACCATGACGATGGGCGATAAGGGTGGCGCGATCGGTTATCTGATCGGCGAGGAAAACCAGGGCATGCGCTGCATGTTCACGATGATGAACCAGGCCCGCCTCGGCGTCGGCCTCGAAGGCGTCGGCATTGCCGACCGCGCCTATCAGCAAGCGCTGGCCTATGCGCAGGAGCGCCGGCAAGGGAAAGCTATCGGCCACAAGAGCGACGGGATGGATCCGATCATCGTGCATCCCGACGTCAAGCGCATGCTGATGCAGATGCGCAGCATGACGGCGGCGGCGCGCACGATCTGCTACGCCACCGCGGTCGCGCTCGACGTTTCGGTGCGCGCCAAGGACGCCAAGGTGCGCGCCGAGGCCGCTGCCCGCGGCGCGCTGCTGACCCCGATCGCCAAGGCCTTCTCCACCGACATCGGCAACGAAGTCGCCTATCTCGGCGTGCAGATCCACGGCGGCATGGGCTTCATCGAGGAGACCGGCGCCGCGCAGCATTATCGCGACGCCCGCATCACCTCGATCTACGAGGGCACCAACGGCATCCAGTCGATCGACCTCGTCACCCGCAAGCTCGGCGCCAATGGCGGCGCCTCGGTCTGGGCGCTGCTGGACGAGCTCGCTGTCGTCATCAAGCAGGTCGAGACCTCCAACGATCCGGCGTTCGGCACCACGGGCGCCAAGCTGCGCGACGCGCACGCCGCGCTGGAGCGCACCAGCAAATGGCTGCTCGAGCGCCTCGGCTCGGCGCCGAACGAGGCACTGGCCGGCGCAACGCCCTATCTGCGGCTGTTCGCCGCAACGCTCGGCGGCTGCATGCTCGCCGGCGAGGCCCTGGCCGCCAAGGCGAACGGCGAAGCCGAGCCGCAGCGCTATGTCGCGCTGGCGCGCTTCTTCGCCGAGAACATCGCCGTGCAGGCGCCGTCGCTGGAAAAGACCGTGACCGAAAGCGCCGAGGCGGTGACCGGCGCGGATGCTGTGCTGGCGGGGTAACATACTTTCCACCGTCATTGCGAGGTGAGAGGGCCCAAAGCGCTGTGGTCGCCAAAGGCCCTCCTCGCTCGTTTGATGCACACGACGTGCGGCATCACAGCTGTCGTCCCTGCGAAAGCAGGGACCCACAACCACAGCCTTCCGTTGTTGAAACGAGCTGTGGCTCCAGCTTTGCAAACCATTCGGCGCTTCGCTTGCCCGGGACGGCATCGAGTTTTGCGGCTACCGCCGAATCACACGTCTCGTCAGCGATCCGCGCGAAATTCCTCCGGGCCGTCGAGCAAGTCACGCTTGCGGGCGGCCTGATCGAACTGGCTGGCGGAATGATCTGCCATTGCGTTGATGGCCGTGCCGGCCAGGTTCTGCGCACGTCGCCGTTGATCGTCGTGCCTCGATCGAACATCCCGATCCACGGCTCGCCGACGACATATCTCATCGGAGATACGTTCCTGGAGGCATCCGTTGCCTCGATAAGATCGCCGCGTCATCCTGCACGATCCTTCCAGCAGGATCGGTACGGGCTAAGTCTCCCGTGTGCCGCCTGCTTGCTGTGGCAATTGCCTTGGCACCGAAGGTCTGGACGCCGGGAATTTGGGTTTCCGCGGAGGAGCCGCGATCAATCCATCCCGTATCGCTTGCTTGCGGGCAAGCTTGCGGGCTCGCCGCACGGCCTCGGATTTCTCTCGAGCCCTCTTTTCCGATGGCTTTTCGAACGATCTGCGGCGCTTCATCTCTCTAAAGACGCCTTCGCGCTGCAACCTCTTCTTTAGAACTCGAAGCGCCTGGTCGATGTTGTTGTCCCTGACAAGAACTTGCAACGGATCACCTCTCTCGCGGTACAACGCACATTGAATGAACACTACAATGGCCCGCTCCATCAGTGACAGAGCGGGCCGCACTACCATTCCAGTACATCCGTGGAACGGCAGCCGACCAACAACATCGCGGAAGCTTCAGCCGCGGTGCTGCAAGCACGCGTCCTCGCTTTCATCCGACGATGTCTTTGGAAAAAGGTCCCGTGGAACCGATCTACAAGGCTCAAGGCCAGTCGATCTACGAAACCTATGCACTTATCTCGGCTATGCAAGACGCAGTCGCTGATCATGAGAATTATATCCGGCGGTTCAGCCACGGCGAGATCATGGCTGAACGGCGATGGCGGCTTGACCGCGAACGCGGAGCCGGTTCCCTAAAATCTCCACCGTTGCCGAGTAGCAAATTCGCTCCAACAGGCGCAGAGTACGTCGCTGCCGGATGACTATTGAGCGCCGGCACCTGAGAGCCTGGGCAGCTCCCGCCACCAAAGGGAGCCGAAGATGGCAACCCGCTACTATTTCGATATCCGCAGCGGCGAGCAACTCTATGCCGACAAACAGGGCATCGAGCTACGCGACGAGGAAACTGCCGCGCACGAAGCGATGCAGTCATTGCTCAGCATAGCCAAGGAGAACCCGCCTTTGGACAAACACAGTCTATTGGCGTTTGAGGTCCGGACGGACGAAGGGCCGCTATTTCAGGTCAGTCTCAGTCTCGGCATCACAAGGCGCTAGCCGCTGCGTTGCGCAGCCAGACTCAAGAATCCAGCCGGCAACTGCGCCAAGCGATGGCCACCTCAAGCACGGGCCCATCGCCGTCCCGGACCTCGATGGCAATCTGATGGAAATTGTGACCGCGAAAGGAATCCCGAATGACGTCGGCCAAGGCGCGCGCAGCCTCCTCCTGAACCGCACCGAAGCTGGACATCTCCATGCCCTCTTCGTCGATCGCCAGGCCGCCGCCATCACGAAGATCGAAATAATAGCGCGTCATCGGCATGGTAATTTACCCCGGCTCTTGATTGTTCCTGCGAAGACCGGGGAATGTGGCCGGTGAGGACGGAGGCGCGCGAGCCGTCCGGGTGAGTCATGACCGCAAAAGCGAGAGAGTTCCTTGATTTCTGGATTGAAAACAGCGTCCACGCTGCCGAGCGATATGGAACGCCGGGTGCCTCGCAGGACGTTGCCGAGTTGGCGCACCGGTGCGTCGAGATGGCGGGACAGCAAGGCCTGACGGAACAGGATCTGCGTGATGCGGCCGGCGATATCACTGACTACATCAGGATCAGACTGAAGGCGGCGAACGGAAGGAGGCCGATCGTCCCAAATAGTTCGGGCAACGGCCAGGCTTCGCGACCTGAACGTAGCGGCCGAGGCCGCGAAGCAACAGGTCCGCTTCAGCAACTATCAGCGACGGACTCGAAGACGTGCGTGATTGCGCGGCTTAGCGCACGATGCGCTTGACCCGCTTGGTTCTCTTGGCAGCCACAGATGCCGCGCCTGCGGGTGCAGCGCCAGCCTGCGCGGCCGCCTCGGCGTCACGCGCTTCACGAAGAGCCCGCAGACGCACCATGTTCTTGCGCACGGCGATCGCGTCGCGCTCGACCTCAGCGATTGCCTGCGCACCGGCCTCGGCGGCAAGCCGCTGGCGCTGGGCCTTGGCCAGGCGCTCGGCAGAAAGTTCTTCCGGCTTCTTGGCCATGAGCGAATGAGCCCTTTGAAAAGCAGCGTGACCCGCTCAACCCATCAGAGGATCGAGCGGGCCGCGGCTGTCATCCCAGTACATCCGTGGAATGACAGATCGATTCAAGCCAGCCGAAGATCTTCGGCGCTGGTCTTGCCACGCATTTTGTCGATCTTGAGTTCGAACGACAGCTTCTGGCCCTCGGCGAGACCGCCAAGTCCGGCCCGCTCGACAGCGCTGATGTGAACGAACACGTCATTCGTGCCGTCATCGGGCTGAATGAAACCGAAGCCCTTCTGGCCGTTGAACCACTTCACAGTACCTGTAGGCATTTGTCTTCTCCAAAGCGGACGCACGTGAATTCGCGCTTGGTTCCGCATCATCCTTCAACCGACGATGTTCTTTGGAAAAGGGCCGCTTTGACCATTCAACAAGGCACAACGGCAAATCGAACGCCGCAAGCATACACACTTAATCCGCTAGGGCAAGTTCGGAAGCGCCCAAGCTGCGCAACGCGCACGCCGCGCTGGAGCGCATCAGCAAATGGCTGCTCGAGCGCCTCGGCGCCGAACGAGGCACTGGCCGGCGCAACGCCCTATCTGCGGCTGTTCGCCGGAACGCTCGGCGGCTGCATGCTCGCCGGCGAGGCGCTGGCCGCCAAGGCGAACGGCGAAGCCGAGCCGCAGCGCTATGTCGCGCTGGCGCGCTTCTTCGCCGAGAACATCGCCGTACAGGCGCCGTCGCTGGAAAAGACCGTGACCGAAAGCGCCGAGGCGGTGACCGGCGCGGACGCGGTACTGGCGGGGTACGACGCCCTCCCTGGCCATAGGCCGCGCCGCATTCACAGCCGTCGTCCTGGCGAAGGCCGCGACGACACCGAATGTGTTGCACGGTCAGTTCGTCATACATCCGCGTTCTCGCGACACGATCTGTCCGAGCTTTGCGCTTCGTTCCGCCCTCTCCTCAAGCAGAGGGCGCAGGGAAAGCGGAGGTGCCCGACTCCGCCGTCATCGACGATTCCCGACCGGGAGCGGACATCCATGGCTCCGCTGAAAGACCCGATCACGAAGCCCGTAAAAACCCGTGTTGTTGACACTGGAAAACACAGCTACAGGTTCCATGAATTGCAGGTTGAGCGGCTTGGTTTGCGTGGGACGATTTACCTTGTGGACGATGACCCTGAGTTCAGCGGCGCTGCCCAGCGTCTGCTGGAGCTGGCAGGCTATCATGTCCAATCCTTTCCGTCAGCGGAGCGGCTGCTGGCGCAGCAGCTCCACCAGAATAGGGTTGACTGCATACTGCTTGATGTTCGCCTGCCGGCAATCACTGGCCCCGACTTGCAGCAGCAGCTGATTGCGCAGAACGTCGAGCTCCCGATCATCTTTCTTTCCGGGTACGAAGACATACCGATCACGGTTCGTACCATCAAATCTGGCGCCGAGGATTTTCTGAGGAAGCCGGTCACGGCCGAAATTCTGCTTTCCACGATCGAACGTGCAATTGATAAGCACAAGACCTCCCAGCAGCGTCGAGAAGAAAAAGCGATTCACCGCACCAACGCGGCCAAGCTCACTCCGCGAGAGCGCGATGTGTTCGAACGGGTCGTTGAGGGCAAATTAAACAAGCAGATCGCAAATGAATTTGGTTCGACCGTGCGCACCATCAAGGCGCACCGTCAACGAGTGATGGAGAAAATGCAGGCCCGATCGCTTGCCGAACTCGTCTTGATGGCCGAGCAACTCAAGCCGAGCTGATTTCGATCTCATTCCGGCAGACGGCCATCCTCTTGAGGGACGAAGATGATTACAAGGCAAATCACGTCGCCTCACGAAGACGAATTTCCTCTGGTGATTCCTCTCATGCCCGCAACGCGCGAACATCGCCGCGCGGCCATGTGGGTGGTGGCCGCGCTGTTTGTCCTCGCCGCCTGTATCGCGCCGTTTGCGAGCGTACAGATCGGCAGGGTCGACGCATTTGTTCCAGTCCTGCAGACAGTGCTAAGCGCCGCCGATCTGCTGACCGCTACGCTGCTGTTCGGACAGTATTCTGTGCAACCTCGGCGCGGACTATTGGCCGTCGCCGGTGCATATCTCTTCAGCGGCGCGTTTGCCTTCTTGCAGACACTGAGCTTTCCCGGTGGTTATGGCCCAAACGGAATACTCGGCGATGGCTTCGATACACCGGCGTGGTTTTTTGTTTTCTGGCACACCACGTTTCCACTGAGCATCCTGGCATACACGCTTCTCAAGGATAAGACGGAGCGAGGCGCCGCCGCCCGGTCGACGAGAGCGAGCATCATAGCGACAATATGCGCCGTCCTCACCACCGTTGCTGCACTGACGTGGACCGTGACAGCGTGGGTGAACCACTTGCCGAGCTTCTACAGCGGGAGCGTTACCCTGCAAACGCGGTTCGGGAGCCAGATCAACATTGCGCTCTGGCTCGTGGGCGCGGCGACGTTGGCGGTCTTGTTCAGCCGCCGACGCACAATTCTGGACATGTGGCTGATGGTGACGCTTGTCGCCTGGATGCCGAACTTTCTCGTAGCGGCGGTCGCCAGCTCCGTTCGCTTCTCTGTCGGCTGGTACGCCGCGCGCGGCTTCGCGCTGGTAGCGAGCTGCATGCTGCTATGCGTCCTGCTAACGGAGCTGATGGTGCTGTACTCCCGTCTGGCCAGCGCGCTAATTCTCCAGCGGCGAGAACGGGCCAATCAGCTTATGAGCATCGACGCTGCGACGGCCGCAATCGCGCACGAAATCAGATCTCCCCTCGGCTCGATCACCTTGAACACGAGCATTGCGCTTAATCAGCTCGCCGCCGAGCCGCCCGACCTTGAGGAGATCGACGTTGTCCTGAAGGACATCGAGCGCGCCAGCCTGAGCGTTGACTCGACGATCACGAGCATCCGCAGTCTGTTCAAGAGCGCCTCCAATCGCTCCAGGATGCAGATCGAGGATGTGGTGTGCCAGGTCTTGCGTTTGATGCAACATGATCTGCAGACTAACCAGATATCCGTCTCGACCAGCTTTTCCGATCACCCTCACGCAGTCACGGGCAATCGGGCTCAATTGCAGCAAGTGGTGTTGAATATCGTGAAGAATGGCGTTGAGGCCATGGCGTCGATACCAGTTGATCAACGAAAGCTAACCGTTTCGACCCGTATCGACCAACGCTGGATCGTTCTGAACGTCCGGGATGCCGGAGTTGGCATACCTCAGCACACCAACGTCTTTGATGCGTTCTTCACGACCAAAGCCGATGGGATGGGATTGGGTCTCGCAATTTGTCGCACGATCATCGATCGGCATGGGGGAATGCTGGCGCTTGTTGCGACAGGCAGCCAAGGCACGGAATTTGAGGTCAGGCTGCCGATCGCGTAGCCTAGCGCGAACGGGGCATTTTAATACCGAGAGCCCGCTCGGCCGCAGACATGACCGTGGACTGCGGGCTCGTTTGGCAGAAATCCTTCACGGTCTTTGCAGCTTGCGCGAACTGATACAGGTCGACCACGGTGTTGTGCACGCTCGCGTTGTAATACCCGCTGAGCCACATGGTGACACCGGCAAAATCCTGGAAGTCGAGCCTGGCCAGCTCGCGGCAGGTCATCCTGCTCATGTCGACAACCAGCTTTTCTTCCGCCTTGCCGGACGCATTCGACAACAACAAAACCGTGATTGTGATCAGCAGCTTTCTCATATCACCCCCAATATTTGTTCGGCTCCGCATCCGGCCCGACGTCTGCTCGGCTGCCGTGCTCCCGAAATCCATTATCGTTGGACCGGCTCCTTGATTTAAATCAAGCGAGCGACGGCGCAGGTGCTCCAGACTGGTCGCGACCTTAGGGAGGACCGGCATGAACAGGAAAAGACTGCGCGCATTGCTTCGCGCTTCGGGGGTGGCTGCATCGATCGCCATAGCTGCAACGCCGATCGGTCACGCGCGTGCCGATGACTCCACGACGTTGCTGAAGGCGATGGCGGACTATACGGCCGCCCAGAAATCGATCACCGCGACGTACGATAGCGACATCGAGATCATCACGCCGGAACTACAGAAGATCCAGTTTTCCAGCTCCGGTCAGTTGAAAATGACCCGGCCCGACAAATTGAGGGTCAGACGAACCGGTGGCTATACCGATGTCGACCTGGTCTATGACGGCAAGACCGTCTCGCTGTACGGCAATAACGCCAAGGCCTATGTGCAGGCCGACGCACCCGGCACGGTCGAGCAACTTGTGGAGGCGATTCAGGCGAAAACGGGAGCAGCGATGCCCGGCACGGATCTGCTGCTCTCGAATTCCTTCGACGTACTTACGTCCGACGTCATTGAAGGGCATCATATCGGACAGGGCGTGATCGACGGCGTCGAGTGCGAGCATCTGGCGTTCCGCGGACATGACACGGACTGGCAGATCTGGATCCAGACCGGTCCGCAACCGATCCCCCGCAAATATGTCATCACCAGCAAGACCGTGGCTGGCGCGCCGCAATATACGTTGCGGATCAAGGACTGGAAGACCGATGCAATCGCTGCCGCGGACACCTTCTCGTTCAAGCCGCCGGAAGGCGCGACGAAGGTCGGACTCGATTCCGACGTCATGATCGAATTTGACGAAGTACCTGCGGGCACAATTGCTGGAGCCAAGAAATGACCAACCCACTTCGCAAGACGCTTCTGCTTCTCTTAACCGCCGTCACATTCTCGGGCACGCTGCTCTGGAATGGCAAGGGCCATATCGAGCAAGGGCTGGTTTCCACCGCGGAAGCACGGGTCGGACGACCGTTGACGCCGATGAGCTATGCCGGGGTCGCGCGCCGGACCACGCGGCGCGCCGTCTACGGCACCGCAGCCGCTGGAGCAGTAGCAGCCGGCGCCTATGTTGCCACGCCGGGGTGCGTGCAGGTGACCAACGCCTATGGTCAGGTCGTGACCAAATGCTGATGCAGCCGCGCGCGCGAGCCCAAAACATCACCCCACTCCGAGCAAAGTGGGCCGATCCCGCGCGGTACTGGTAGCAAGTCCCGCGAGACCGGTTTGCGCTGCGATCCGAAAGAAGTCATTCACGAGAACCTGTGGGAAGATAGCATGTCCATAAAATTGTTTCTGGCTTCCGCGGCGGTCGCGATTTCAGCCGTGACACCCTGTCAGGCCCAGGTCGAGTTGAAGACCTACGCGAACGCTGACGGCTATGTTGATGTTCAGGCGCTTACATGCGCCCAGCTTGCCAACACCTTCCAGGAGGATGCCGATTATCTGACGGTTTGGTACAGCGGTTGGTATAATGGCCTCGCTAAGAAGCACTTGATGAAGGTCGATCGCGCGAAGGATCTGGAGCACCAGATCATCGTTTATTGCAAGGCGAACCAGGACAAGAAGGTCATTCAGGCCATTGACGTTGTCTTCAACGAGTATCGTGCCAAGAACGGCATCAAGATGAAAAAGTGAGAATGCCGGACGGGTGCCGATACAGGTCCAGACGTTAGCTTCCGACGGAAGCTCGCCTCCGGAGGTTATTGAACATCCGGCGCTGCTGGCCTGCGTCGTGGACGGCCCATCTCACACCGGTCCAGGAGAAGGCCCTCGCGCCGATGAGCGTCGTCTTTGCCTTTCGCGCGCCACCGGCAAGCTGCCGCGCGCAAGCAGCATTCAACCGCCCCGACTTTTCGCCTTGCGTGGAACTCGCCTGGCGCGCGTCCGAACACTTGCTTTTGCCGCTGCCGGCTCCGTCGGGCGCGTGATCGGAAACGTCTCCCGCATATGTGCTGCCAGCATTGCACAGTAGTCAGTCGCGAAACGAGGCAACGGACGCCGCTTGTCCCATGAGATGGTCAGGGGCTCCTGCAACACGCGGCGTCTGTGCGTGAGACCGACAATCCTTAATCCGTAGCGCCAGCACTGAAGCTGGGAAGGAACGATCGCGACGCCGTGCCCCGCCTCGGCGAGTGCCAGCAAGGTGTGCGGACTGCGACTCTCGAACATGATCTTCGGTTTCAGTCCCGCCATACGGCTTGCCGCATCGAAAGCACGGCGAAATCCGAACCCGCTGTCCAGCAGCAGCAACGGAAGTTCGGCAAGGTCAGCGATCTCGATTGTGCGACGGGGACCAAGCGGCATCGACGGATGGCAAGCAGCCAGTAACTGCACGGATCCAAGCGGAAGGCTGCCGAAGTGCTGTTCGTCCAGCTTGACGGCGTGCAACAAATTCTGGCCGAGATGAACTTCCCCACGTTCGAGCATCGCCAATATCTCGCTGCCCGTCCCCTCCCTGATCCTGATCTCGACCCTGGGATATCGCTCCGCGTACCGGTGCAGAAATTCCGACAGCACGCTTTCGATGTGTTGCGGCGAGCCGGCGATCCTTAGGACCCCGGTATCTCCTTGACGAAGCAGCTGAGCCTGCTCCTTCAAGGAATTGACGCTGTTGAGCAGCAGACGACAGCCCGCAATCAACTGCTCGCCTTCGCCGGTCAATAGAAGCCGGCGCCCGACGCGATCGAAGAGCTGCAAGCCGAGCTCCCGTTCGAGACCGATGATTTGCCTAGAGAGAGCGGGTTGGGCGACACGCAACCGCAAAGCGGCCTTTGAGACCGTGCCGAGCTCGGCCACCGTCAAGAACGTGAGGGCCTGTTGAAGAGTCATACCCGCTTATACCATTCAAGCATAAGGTTCGAGAAAATATATGTATTGGACGTATTTCGAAGTCTCGTGGAGAGTCCTGCCAGGCTGCGGCTTGTGGCACCGCCACGGCATCGGAGGAAGCTCCCATGAGTTCTGGAGGCAAGATGGCTCTGGTCATGTTGAGTTGTACCGCTATCGGCGCTCTTGGCGCCGAAGCACTGCATGGCGAAGCCAGGCCGCCCGCCTATCTGATCGGGCAAATCGAGGTCACCGATCCCGATGGTTATGCCAGGGAATATCTCCCGAAGGCGAAGGAGATCATCAAGGCGCATGGCGGCAAGCTGATCGCGGCTGCCGGCGCGGCGGCAACCGGTTCGCAGGTCGTTGCCGTTGATGGAAATCCACCCAAGCGCGTCGTCATCTATATGTATCCGACCATGGAGGCGCTTTGGGCCTGGCGACACGATCCAGCCTACGTGCAGGTTCGGGCGGTCGGCGAGAAATACGCCAGGTACCACACATTTGCGGTCGAAGGCTCTGCCGCCAATTAGCCCTCATCCCGCCGTCGGTCGCGGCGACGTGCAACGTGTGCCACTAGTTTCGAAACACGAGGCAGCGCCCGCCGACTGCCTCCAATCGGGCGCACAGCTGGTTAGCTCGCTCGCGGGTCGTCTCGGCGACCCGGAGCAGATACCAGGTGGCCGAGCCTGGCCCGGCCATGCGCGATCTCAGAACGAGCGGTGCGCGATCGCCGAGCACGGATGCAAATCGTTTCTGAAGTTGCTGGTAGTCGGCGAGTACGCGCGATTGCGACGGGCCACCGGCCAATTGAAGTCCCCAGGGCCCCCACGCAGCTTGCTGCGCGATTGTCACGGACTCTCTTGGGCCCGCGGGAAGTGCCCGAACGAGCATGCCGCGCACGATGTCACCGCAGGCCATGACCGCGTCGGTGTGGACCCGATCCTCAAGCGAACCCTGCGCCCATTCCTCGGCGGACTTGCCGGTAATGATCCTGACATAGGCGCGCGTTTCGCCCGGCAGGCTTCCACGTCCCGCCAGCCAATCCTGAACGCGCCGTGGACCACCATTATAGGCGGCCGCCGCAAGGCCGAGATTGCCGAACTGCGCGCGCAGCTCGCGGAGCCAACGCGCGGATTCCTGCAAGGCAGGCAATGGCTCGAACGGGTCGGCCAGACCGCGCCACCGCGCGGTACCGGGCATGAACTGGGCGATCCCCTGGGCACCGGCCGAACTGACCGAATTGGGATCGAAATTGCTTTCCTGCCAGATCAGCCGGACGAAGAAATCCGGCGGCAAGCCGTTCTCCAATGCAGCCTCTTCCAACGCCTTGCAGTATTGCTGCGGCCCATCGGGCCTTGGACGCAAAGGTATCGGCGCCGGCGACGGAACGGATGACGATTGCTGATCGGACGCCGACCGATCGGCCCCGGCGTTGGCATCCGGACGAGACGTTTCCGTTTGCGATGTTTCTGCCTGCGCCGGCTCTGCGCGCTGCGCGGCGGGCGTTACCGCTGGATTGCCGAGAGGCTGGGCGCTCGCGACGGGGACAAACAGCAGCAGGCAAGCCGAGCCGATAACCGCTCGTGGAATCGATCGATGAACCCGCCGCGGCCCGAAAATCGACTGCATAAAGCGATCATCAAATTGGATGCATTCGTCGGAATCATATCATCGGCGCCGCCCGGGCGGGCAGAAAATTTGCTGGCTAGCGGTCGGACAGGCTTCCAACGATCGATGCGCGGCGGGACAGTTCGATCCAGTTGCCATCGGGATCGAGGATCATGGAGATCCGTTCGACCTCGCCGAGCGTCACCGGCGCAAGGCCTTCCCGCACGCCCTTGGCGCGCAGCTCGTCATGCACGGCATCGATGTCGGCGACCTGCAGTGTGATGTAGCGCCAGCCGCGCGCCGGCCGGATCGGATCGACCGTGGCGGCAGCGTCTTCCTTGAGCAGCATCAGGCTGTCGCCGAGGCGAAACGCCGGACCGCCCGACCATGATTGCTCGGCGAAGCCGAGGATGTCGCCGTAGAACCTGCGATGCGCGGCGAGGTCGCGCACCGCCAGCATGACGGCGATCTGGGTGATGCCGTCATGTCCGGGCGCGACCAGGCAAACGCTGTTGCCATCGGGGTCGGCCATGCGTTGCGGTGCGTCGACGCCAGCGCGCGCAATGATCAGCTCGCGATAGCCGCTCGGCGCCGCGTCCGGCAGCGGCTCGACATGATGGTTGAGCTTGATGACCGAACCCTGCGCGTCGTGCCGGTACTGCTTCTGCCCGCGGCGGATCGGCTGCACATGATCGAAGCGCAGCCTGGCATCGTGCTGCCAGAACCGCAGCATCGGCTCGAGGTCGTTGGAGGAAAGGCCGACGTCGATCACGTTCTTTGCCAGTTGCATCTGCTCCCGCCTTCGGATGAAGTGCACCACGATGGATTAGCTATGCGAGGATCAAGTCACCAACGCAAGCACCGCGATCACTGTCGCAGGTCGGCCGGCTCGCCGCCGCGCCCGCCTGAAACAGTCAATCCAGTGAGGACCGATATGCAAGCAGGCCTCGTTCAGACCTTTCGCGCTTTTGCGTACAATAACGCCTGGGCCAATCATCGCCTGCTCACGGCCTGCGCCGGTCTCAGCCAGGCGGAGTTCGCCGCGGCGCGGACCGGGTTCTTCCCGAGCCTGCAGGCGACACTGAACCACATTCATGTCATCGACCTGTTTTATATCGACGCGCTCGAGGGCGGCTGGCTCGGGCCGAAGGCGTGGGCCAATGAAGTGCCCTATCCGTCGGTGGCGCAGCTGAAAGACGCCCAGCGCGCGATCGATCAGCGGCTGATCGTGCACTGCGATGTGCTGACGGCTGAGCGGCTCGATGATGTGGTGAAGATCAATCGCGACACGAGCGTGCAGACTGAGCGGCGCGACCGCCTCTTGATGCATCTGTTTCAGCACCAGATCCATCATCGCGGCCAGGCCCATGCGATGCTCTCGGAGACCACAGTCAAGCCGCCGCAGCTCGACGAATTCTTCGCCGCCGGTGAAGCGCCGCTCCGCGCGGCCGAGTTCAGGGATCTCGGCTGGAGCGAAGCCACCGTGTGGGGCGGCTGAAGGCGAGGTTCCGCCCGCCATCGGCGATGTGGTTCCTGATCCGGAACGAGGTCTTGAAACCCGGCGCCTTCACGCTCACCTCTGGTGAAACGTGGGGAACTCTATCAATGCCTTTCGCCAATCACCGGGGCCAGCGTATCCACTACACCGTCGAGGGATCCGGGCCGCTGATCGTGCTGCAGCACGGTCTCTTGCTCGACGCCGCGAGCTGGAAACAATGCGGCGTGGTCGACGCGCTTGCCGATCGCTTTCGTGTCGTCTGCGTCGATTCGCTCGGACATGGCCTCAGCGACAAGCCGGCCGATCCGGCGCTCTATAATCAGGCGCAGCGCGCCGGCGACATCGTCGCCGTGATCGACGATCTCGGCGACGAGCGCGCCCATGTAGTGGGACACTCGATGGGCGGCTGGGTCGCGGTCGGCGTCGCCCGATTTTTCCCGGCACGGCTGGCGTCGCTGGCGATCGGTGGCTGGGACTTTCTCACCGGACTGCCGCGCGGCAATGCCGGCCCGCTGACCTATGGCGCCTTCATCACCTTTGCCCGCCGCACCGTGCCGGAGCTCGCCGAATGGGTGACGCCGGATCTCGAAGGCGGCGTGCGGGCCTGCTTCAATGCGCTCGGCCAGGTCGATGGCGCAAAGGACGCGGTGCTGTCCTCGCGCGTGCCGGTGCTGCTGTGGAACGGACAGGACGACGGACCGCATGCGCCGATGCAGCGCTTTGCCGCGGAGAACGGCCTCGATGCGATGTCGGTGCCCGGCGATCACCTCGGCGCGCTGTTTCAGCACGGCGCCGCGATCGGCCGGGGCATCGGTTCGTTCGTCGGGCGAGGTTAGACCGGCATTCCCGCGAGCAGCTTGTCGAGCGTGATCGGATAGTCGCGCACGCGAACGCCGGTCGCGTTGTGGACCGCATTGGCGACAGCGGCGGCGACGCCGCAAATGCCGAGTTCGGCGACGCCCTTGGCCTTCATCGGCGACGAGATCGGGTCGGTCTCGTCGAGGAAGATCATCTCCTGATGCGGGATGTCGGCATGGACCGGCACCTCATAGGCAGCAAGGTCGTGATTGATGAACAGGCCGTGCCGCTTGTCGACGACCAGATCCTCCATCAGCGCCGCGCCGACGCCCATGGTCATCGCGCCGATCACCTGGCTGCGCGCCGCCTTGGGGTTGAGGATGCGGCCCGCCGCGCAGACCGCAAGCATCCGCCGCACCCGGATTTCAGCGGTGTCGGCGTCGACGCCGACCTCGACGAAATGCGCGCCGAAGGTCGACTGCTGGTAGGTTTTCGCGAGATCGCCGTATTCGATGGCATCCTCCGCCACGAGCTCGCCGCCGCCGGCGGCCTGCGCCAGCGGCACGCTGCGATTACCGGAGCGGACCACGCCGTCGGCAAACACCGCCTCCGCGGAGTTGAAGCCGAGCTTCTGTGCAATGGCCTCGCGCAGCTTGGTGCAGGCGGCATAGACGCCGGCGGTGGAATTGTTGCCGCCCCACTGCCCGCCCGAGCCGCAGGACACCGGAAAGTCGGAATCGCCGAGCCGCACCGCGACCTTGTCCAGAGGCACACCCATCATCTCGGCCGCGGTCTGCGCGATGATGGTGTAGGAGCCAGTGCCGATGTCGGTCATGTCGGTCTCGACGGTCACGATGCCCTGCTGGTCGAGACGAACGCGGGCCGCCGATTTGGTCACGAGATTGTTGCGGAAGGCCGCGGCGACGCCCATTCCGACCAGCCAGCGTCCGTCGCGGACGGCGCCGGGTTTCGGGTTGCGCTTGTCCCAGCCGAACCGCGCCGCGCCATCGCTCAGGCACTGCACCAATTGCCGCTGCGAGAAGTGCCGCTCCGGATGCTCGGGGTCGACCTGGGTGTCGTTGCTGATGCGCAGCACGACCGGGTCGATGCCGAGCTTGTCGGCGAGCTCGTCGATCGCGATCTCGAGAGCCATCATGCCGGAGGCTTCTCCGGGCGCGCGCATCGCATTGCCCTCCGGCAGATCGAGCGCCGCAAGCCGCGTCGCCGTCATCCGGCTGGCGCCGGCATAAAGCAGCCGCGTCTGACTCACCGCCATCTCGGGCTCGCCGTCCTTGACGTTGCCGGACCAGCTTTCGTGGCCGATCGCGGTGATCTTGCCGTCGCGCTCGGCGCCGATGCGGATGCGCTGGATCGTCGCCGGACGGTGCGTCGTGTTGTTGAACATCAGCGGACGTTGCAGCGCGACCTTGACCGGCCGGCCGGCCGCGCGGGCGCCGAGCGCGGCGAGCAGCACCTCGGCGCGCAGGAACAGCTTGCCGCCGAAGCCGCCGCCGATATAGGGCGACACCAGGCGGACATTCTCCTTGGGGATACCAAGCGTCTTCGCCATGTCCTCAGCGCCCCAGGCGATCATCTGGTTGGAGGTCCAGACCGTGAGCTTGTCGCCGTCCCAGGCCGCGATTGAAGCATGCGGCTCCATCATCGCGTGGCCCTGATCGGGCGTCGTGTAGGTGGCATCGAGCTGCACGGGCGCACCAGCGAAGGCGGAGGCGAAATCGCCGACGGCGGTATCGGCCGGGCCGCCGAATGACGGGTGCGGCGTGATGCCCTTGTCCCGCTCCGCGGCGAGATCGAACTTGCCGTCGCCCTTGACGTAGTCGATCCGGACCAGCTGCGCCGCGGCCCGCGCCTGCTCGAAGGTCCCGGCGACGACGATGGCGACGGCCTGGTGATAATGCGCGATCTCGGGCCCGCCGAGCAGCGGTGCCGCATTGCGCTCGCCCTTGCCGAGCTTGCCGGCATTGCCCGATGTGACGATGGCGAGCACGCCCGGTGCAGCCTTCGCCGCCTCGAGATCAATCGAACCGATCCGCCCCTTGCCGATCGCCGAACCGACCACGTAGCCATAGGCCTGGTTGGCCGCGACGTCGTGCCGCTCATAGGCGTAAGGCGCGGTGCCGGTGGTCTTCAGCGGCCCCTCGATCCGGCTGGTCGGGTGGCCGATCACCTTGAGTTGGTCGATCGGATTGAAGGTGGCGGGATGTTCAAAACGCATGATGTCAGGCCCTCATCTTAAGCCTTGGATCTCAAGCCCTGGCCTCGCGCAGCACCGCCGCCAGCGTTCGCTCGGCGAGCGGCAGCTTGTACGCATTGTCCTTGGTCGGCTTCGCATCGGCGAACAGGCGCGCGGTGACGGCCTTGGCGCCGTCGGGCAATTCCGCCTCCGCCGCTTCGACGCGCCATGGCTTGTGCGCCACGCCGCCGAGCGCAACGCGGCCGGTGCCGTCGCGCTGCACGATGGCGGCAACCGACACCAGCGCGAACGCATAAGAGGCGCGGTCGCGCACCTTGCGATAGGCCTGCGCGCCGCCGACCGGTTTCGGCAGCACCACCGCGGTGATCAGTTCGCCCGGCTCCAGGCTGGTTTCGATCTCGGGGCTGTCGCCGGGCAGACGATGCAGCTCGGCGATCGGAATGCTGCGCGTGGTGCCGTCGGGCCGCACCGTCTCGACGACGGCGTCGAGCGCGCGCATCGCCACCGCCATGTCGCTCGGATGGGTCGCGATGCAGGCGTCGCTCACGCCGACCACCGCATGCTGGCGGCTGAAGCCGCCGATCGCGGCGCAGCCGCTGCCGGGCTTGCGCTTGTTGCAGGGCAGATTGGTGTCGTAGAAATAAGGACAGCGCGTCCGCTGCAGCAGATTGCCCGCGGTCGTCGCCTTGTTGCGCAACTGGCCGGAAGCGCCGGCGAGCAGCGCGCGCGACAGCACGCCATAGTCGCGCCGCACGCGGATATCGGCGGCGAGATCGGTGTTGCGCACCAGCGCGCCGATCCGCAAGCCGCCGTCCGCAGTCTCCTCGATGCGGTCGAGCGCCAGGTCGTTGACGTCGATCAGGTGCGCCGGCGTCTCGATCTCGAGCTTCATCAGGTCGAGCAGATTGGTGCCGCCGGCGATGAATTTGGCGTTCGCGGTGCCGGCGGCGGCTGCGGCCGCCGCGCCCGGCGAGGCGGCGCGCTCATAGCTGAATGATCTCATGCGCTCCTCCCGGCGACCTCGCTGATCGCCTCGGCGATGTTGGAATAGGCGCCGCAGCGGCAGATGTTGCCGCTCATGCGCTCACGGAGCTCGGCATTGGTCAGTCGCAGCGGCGCATTCAGATCCGCCGTGACATGGCTCGGGATGCCGGCCTTAACCTCGGCAAGCACGGCGACAGCCGAGCAGATCTGGCCCGGCGTGCAATAGCCGCATTGATAGCCGTCATGCTCGATGAATGCCGCCTGCAGCGGATGCAGCCCGTCCGGCGTGCCGAGCCCCTCGATCGTCGTGATCTCGTCGCCCTGATGCATCACGGCGAGCGTCAGGCAGGAATTGATCCGCCGGCCGTCGACGATCACCGTGCAGGCGCCGCATTGACCGTGGTCGCAGCCTTTTTTGGTGCCGGTCAGATGCAGGTGCTCGCGCAGGGCATCGAGCAGCGTGGTCCTGGTGTCGAGCTCGAGTTGGTGGGTTTCGCCGTTCACGTCAAAGGATACTCTCGTCATCACGGGCGCTCCGGTCGGGGCAGATTGGGCGGCCGCAGGCGGGGGCGTCGCAATCGACGACGCCGCAAGCGAGGCGGCTCCAACAATCAACAGATGGCGCCGCGATAGTTCCAAACGTCCGGAGATCTGCATGCCGCCGCTCTCCTCAAGTCAGCCGGACACGGAACCACGACAACGACGTGTCGGGGTCTGCTCGGCCTGTCAGCAAAGGGGGAAATGCCGCGAACAGCGGAATGTTTCTCGCGGGGAAGTTAAACTCGTCGCGAGCGTCACGGGCGCTGCAGGCGGGCGGCACCGGCGCCATCGTGGCGCGGGCGGAGGGCAGCATCGCCGTGCGCGTCCGGCCTCCGACCAACGTCCCCTGCCCGGTATCGCAAGCTCCGGTTATCTGCATTGCGCCGTTCTCATGCTCGCCCACGGGGAAAAGCGGCCCGGAACACGCTGGAGCTCTTGGGGCTTGCACCGGATCATGTAGGATGGCGGCACGACCTCCGCCGGCGACGCTGCCGGCCGACCCTGGGACCGCTCGATGACCGCGCATGTCATAGTGACCGACGAAGCCGCCACGCGCGTGATCCGGCTGCGCAGGCCCGAGAAGAAGAACGCGATTACCCAGGAGATGTTTCGCGCGATCAGCGACGCGATCGACAAGGCGCAGAACAATCCGAATATCCGCTGCCTGATCATCACCGGCGGCTCCGGCGTGTTCACCGCGGGCAACGACATCGAGGACCTGCTCGCGCAGGGCACCTCGACCGGCGAGACCCCGCCGGCCTCCGACCTCGTCAAGTTCCTGTATTCGCTGGCCCACAATGTGAAGCCGATCATCGCCGCCGTCGACGGCGTCGCGATGGGCATCGGCACCACCATGCTGTTTCACTGTGACTATGTGCTCGCCAGCAAGACCGCACTGTTCTCGACGCCGTTCTCCAATTTCGGCCTGGTGCCGGAAGGCGCCTCGAGCCTCCTGATGCCGCGCATGATGGGCCACCAGCGTGCCTTCGCGATGCTGGTGATGGGCCGCACCATGTCGGCCGACGACGCCCGCGTCGCCGGCTTCGTCAATACCGTGGTGGCGCCGGGACATGCCGAGGTGGAGGCGCACAAGGTGGCGCGCGAGATCTGCGCGCTGCCGGCCGAGGCGGTGGCGATCTCGCGGCGCCTGATCCGGCTGCCGCCGGAGGACGTCACCCGCCGCATCGAGCAGGAGAACCATCTGTTCAGCGAACGGATGCGCTCCGAGGAAGCAGTCGAGGCGTTCAAGGCATTCATGGCTCGCCCGAAGGATTGAAACGAAGCGTCGCAAAATTGTAGTGGCGCGGCGCCATGATCCCGTGCTCCATGGACAGATCATGAGACAGCCCCGCCTTTCCCCTCTCGCCGCGCTCTGCGCGTTCGGACTGGCCGCAGCAAGCCCCTGCCCGGCGCAGGCCGCGGAGCCGGTGAGCCTGCGCATTCTCGCGATCAACGATTTCCACGGCTATCTGCGGCCGCCGCCGGGCGGCATCCGCATCACCGACCCCGCTCACGCGACCAGGAAGATCATGGAGCCCGCCGGCGGCGCCGAGCGGATGGCCACTATCGTCAAGCAGCTGCGCGAGGGCCACAAGAACAACATCTTCGTTGCGGCCGGCGACCTGATCGGCGCAAGCCCGTTCTTGTCGGCGATGTTTCACGACGAGCCGACCATCGAGTCGCTCTCGCTGATGGGGCTTGCGATCTCCTCGGTCGGCAATCACGAATTCGACGAGGGCAAGGACGAGCTGCTGCGGATGCAGAATGGCGGCTGCCATCCGATCGACAAATGCCAGGGGCCACACCCGTTCACAGGAGCCAAATTCCGCTATCTCGCCGCCTCCACGATCGACAAGGCGACCGGCAAGACGGTGTTTCCGCCCTACGAGATCAAGCAATTCGACGGCATTGCAGTGGCCTTCATCGGGCTGACGCTGAAGAACACCCCGAACCTGGTGTCGCCTGCCGGCGTCGCGAGCCTCGACTTTCGCGACGAGGCCGAGACCGTCAATGCGCTGGTCCCCGAGCTGAAGGCGAAGGGCGTCGAGGCGATCGTGGTGCTGATCCACGAAGGCGGCTTTCCGGCCGGCGACTATAATGAATGTCCAGGGATCTCCGGGCCGATCGTCGACATCGTCAAGAAGTTCGATCGCGCGGTCGACGTCGTGGTCTCCGGCCACACCCACCAGGCCTATGTCTGCGAGATCGACGGACGGCTCGTCACCTCCGGCGACAAATACGGCACCCTGGTCACGGCGATCGATCTTCAGCTCGATCCGAACAGCCATGACGTGATCAGCGCCAGCGCCGCCAACACCATCGTGCGGATCGCCGGCACGGCCAAGGATCCCGAGCAGAGCGCGCTGCTGGAATCCTACGACCGGCTGGCCGCGCCGATCGCGAGCCGCGCGGCAGGCTCAGTCACCGAAACGCTGTCGCGTACACCTGCCGAAACTGGCGAGAGCCCGCTCGGCGACATCGTCGCCGACGCACAGCTGCTTGCAACCAGCGCCGAGCCGAATGGCGGCGCGGTGATCGCCTTCACCAATCCCGGCGGCGTGCGCACCGACATCGTCAAGCGCGAGGACGGCGCGGTGACCTATGCCGATATCTTCGCAAGCCAGCCGTTCCGCAACCAGCTCGTGACGATGACGCTGACCGGCAAGCAGCTCAAGGACGCGCTGGAGCAGCAATGGGCCGATCCGAAGCGGCCGCGCGCCCTCCAGGTCTCGAAGGGGTTCTCCTATGCGTGGGATGCGAGCAAGCCCGATGGCGCGCGCATCATCGCCGCACGGATGTCGCTGGACGGCAAGCCGATCGACCCGGCCGCGAGCTACCGCGTCACCGTGAACAATTATCTCGCCGAGGGCGGCGACGGCTTCACCGTGTTCAAGCAAGGAACCGCGCAGCAGTTCGGCATCTACGACGTCGATGCGCTCTATGCCTACTTCAAGGCCAACAGCCCGGTAGGCCCGACGGCAGGCAAGCGGATCGAGCGGATCAATTGAGCGAGGTCCAGGGGTGACGTACGCAGCCCCTCACCTCATTGCGAACGGAGCGAACCAATCCATTGTCTCCGAGCATGCGGCATGGATTGCTTCGCTCCGCTCGCGGTGACGCGGAAAACGCCCAGGCTTTGGAAGGACGGGAACAGGGATGATGTCGGCCCTTTCCGGAACGCCGCTAACGGCCTAGATTAGGGCCTGCTCTTGCATGATCTTGGTCGGAAAACCGCTGCGCACTTTTCCGGATCATGCGTCCTCGCACGCGCATCGATTGCGCCGGGAATTTGCATGACACTGCTTCTGACGCATTCGGCCTGTCTCGACCACCTGACCCCTCCCGGACATCCCGAACGCCCCGACCGGCTGCGGGCGGTCGCCGAGGTGCTCGGCGAGGATCGTTTCAAGGCGCTGGTGCGCGATTCCGCGCCGGAAGGCGACCTCGACACCGTGCTGCTCTGTCACGGCGAGCACTATGTCAGCGAACTCCGCCACATCGCGCCGACCTCGGGCATGATCTATATCGACGGCGACACCTCGATGTCGCCAGGCACCTGGGAAGCGGTGATGCGCGGCGTCGGCGGCGCGGTGGCCGCCACCGATGCGGTGATGGAGGGCAAGCATCAAAACGCGTTCGTCGCGGTGCGCCCGCCCGGGCACCACGCCGAGAAATCGACGCCGATGGGCTTCTGCTTCTTCGACAATGCCGCGATCGCCGCCCGCCACGCGCAGCGCAAATACGGCATCAAGCGCGCCGCGATCATCGATTTCGACGTCCATCACGGCAACGGTACGCAGGATATCTTCTGGGCCGACCCGACCGTGATGTATTGCTCGACGCACCAGATGCCGCTGTTCCCCGGCACTGGCGCCGCCGGCGAGCGTGGCGAGCACGACACTGTCGTCAACGCGCCGCTGGCGCCCGGCGACGGCGGCGCCAAGTTCCGCTCCGCTTTCGAGAATCTGATCCTGCCGCAGCTGGAGAAGTTCTCCCCCGAACTCGTCGTCATCTCGGCGGGCTTCGACGCGCATCACCGCGATCCCTTGGCCTCGATCAACCTGACGGGCGAGGATTTCGGCTGGGTCACGCGCAAGCTGATGGATCTCGCCGACAAGAGCGCCGGCGGCCGCGTCGTCTCCGTCCTGGAAGGCGGCTACGACCTGCAGGGCCTGAAAGAGTCGGTAGCATCTCACGTCACCGCATTGATGGACGGGTAAATCCCCGCCACAATACGTCCGCAAAAATTCGATTGATTCTGCGCCGGGGCGAGCATGGCCTGCGACAGGTCATGTTTGGACGACAAGATCAGGTTGCGATCTGATCCACGCAATCGGGAACGCAAGAATGGCCGAGAATACCCAAGCCGACGTGAAGAAGCTCTCCTTTGAACGCGCGATCGAGGAACTCGAATCGATCGTCAAGCGGCTCGAGGACGGCAAGGTCCCGCTTGAGGAATCGGTCGCGATCTACGAGCGCGGCGAGGCGCTGAAGCGGCGCTGCGAGGAATTGCTGCGCCAGGCCGAAGCCCGCGTCGACAAGATCACCACCGACGCCTCGGGCCAGCCGACCGGCACCGAACCACTCGACGTGCAGTAGCGCCACCGACCACCTCGATCGTGCGGCGCGATGTCCGCCACGGCGGGCAATTGTTGCTGTGCATTTCCAGCCACCCGTAAACCCCCGGGGCTACCGCGGGGGTCGGGTACGGCTGCGAATCAGGCCGAGCCGCCCCGGCCGGCTGCCGCCAAATTAGGCGAATTGGAACCCGGCTCCCACCCAGGCATTGAAAAGATTAGGTTTTTCAGCGCGCCGCATAGGAACCCTGCGCCCCCTATCGGGTTGGCTTTGGCTGCGGCTTTGGTGTAATGCTTCCAGTTCTATGGGCATTTGAGAGTGGCGGGCAGCCCGACTTTTCGGGCGGCATGCATCTCAAATGGTTCGACAAAACTGAACCGGGACGGGTGAAGAGCGACCAAGGTGATGCATATCACGTGGTCCAATCCGGAGTGAATCTAGGCTTACAACCAGGCACCGGCCTGCCGGGGCGGCACCCAGTGTCTGGCATTCGCTGCGCGGTGTGCGCGCCATCCCATCTCGCGTCGGGCGGTTCGTTCCGACAGGCAAAAATTGGAAATTCGCTGTGACCACATTTAGTAAGACGCCGCTTCTTGACACTATTCACACGCCGGATGACCTGCGCAAGCTGAAGGTCGAGCAGGTGCAGCAGGTTGCCGACGAGCTGCGCCAGGAAACCATCGACGCGGTGTCGGTGACCGGCGGCCATTTCGGCGCCGGCCTCGGCGTGGTCGAACTGACCACCGCCATCCACTACATCTTCGACACCCCGCGCGACCGCCTGATCTGGGACGTCGGCCACCAGGCCTACCCGCACAAGATCCTGACCGGACGCCGCGACCGCATCCGCACGCTGCGCACCGGCGGCGGCCTCTCCGGCTTCACCAAGCGCACCGAAAGCGACTACGATCCGTTCGGCGCCGCGCACTCCTCGACCTCGATCTCGGCCGGCCTCGGCATGGCCGTGGCGCGCGATCTCTCCGGCGGCAAGAACAACGTTATCGCCGTGATCGGTGACGGCGCGATGTCGGCGGGCATGGCCTATGAGGCGATGAACAACGCCGGCGCAATGAACTCCCGCCTGATCGTGATCCTCAACGACAATGACATGTCGATCGCGCCGCCGGTCGGCGCGATGAGCGCCTATCTGTCGCGTCTCTACTCCGGCAAGACCTACCGCTCGCTGCGCGAGGCCGCCAAGCAGATCAACAAGCGGCTGCCGAAGATCCTCGCCAACCGCGCCAACCGCGTCGAGGAATATTCCCGCGGCTTCATGATGGACGGCGGCACGCTGTTCGAGGAACTCGGCTTCTACTATGTCGGCCCGATCGACGGTCACAATCTGGACCATCTGCTGCCGGTGCTGAAGAACGTCCGCGACATGGAGACCGGCCCGATCCTGGTTCACGTCGTGACCCAGAAGGGCAAGGGCTACGGCCCGGCCGAAGCCTCCGCCGACAAGTACCACGCCGTGGTCAAGTTCGACGTCGCGACCGGCACCCAGGCCAAGGCCAAGCCGAATGCGCCGGCCTACCAGAACGTGTTCGGCCAGAGCCTCGTCAAGGAAGCCGAGAAGGACGACAAGATCGTCGCCATCACCGCGGCGATGCCGTCGGGCACCGGAGTCGATATTTTCAACAAGGCGTTCCCGGACCGCACCTTCGACGTCGGCATTGCCGAACAGCACGCGGTGACCTTCGCCGCCGGCCTCGCCACCGAAGGCTACAAGCCGTTCTGCGCGATCTACTCGACCTTCCTGCAGCGCGGCTATGACCAGGTGGTCCATGACGTCGCGATCCAGAGCCTTCCGGTCCGCTTCGCGATCGACCGTGCCGGCCTGGTCGGCGCCGACGGCGCGACGCACGCGGGTTCGTTCGACAATGCGTATCTCGGCTGTCTGCCGAACATGGTGATCATGGCCGCCGCCGACGAGGCGGAACTGGTCCACATGGTGGCGACGCAGGTTGCGATCAACGATCGTCCAAGCGCGCTGCGCTATCCGCGCGGCGAAGGCCGCGGCATCGAGATGCCGGAAGTCGGCGTTGCCCTGGAAGTCGGCAAGGGCCGCATCATCCGCGAGGGCAAGAAGGTCGCGCTGCTGTCGTTCGGCACCCGTCTCGCCGAGTGCGAGAAGGCGGCCGACGAGCTCGCGGCGCACGGCCTCTCCGCCACGATCGCCGACGCGCGCTTCATGAAGCCGCTCGACGAAGAAATGATCATGAAGCTCGCCCGCGACCATGAGATCCTGATCACGATCGAGGAAGGCTCGATCGGCGGCTTCGGCTCGCATGTCATGCAGTTCCTGTCGGACAACGCCATGCTCGACAGCGGCATGCTCAAGTTCCGCTCGATGATCCTGCCCGACGTGTTCCTCGACCACGACACGCCGGCGGCGATGTATGCCCGCGCCGGTCTCGACGCCAAGAGCATCGTTGCCAAGGTGTTCGAAACCCTCGGCAAGGACTACAAGACCGAGACCGTCAAGCTCGCCTGATCGCTGCGGGCGGCGCTCACTGGAGCATTTTCGGTTCTGATTGAATCAATCAGAACCGAAGCTCCAGGTTCTCGCTCGAAAACGCACCAGCCCCGGCAAGTCCATGAAGATCTATCTGGCAGGTCCTGACGTGTTCCTGCCGGATGCCGTGGAGATCGGCCGCCGCAAGGCGGAGGTTTGCGCCTATCACGGGCTGACCGGGCTGTATCCGCTCGATAACAGCATCGATCCCACCGCCGCCGGCGCCTCGCTCACCATCTTCAAGAGCAACGAGGCGATGATGGAGTCTGCCGACGCCATCATCGCCAACTTGACGCCGTTTCGCGGCCCCAGTGCCGACGCAGGCACGGTTTACGAACTCGGCTACATGGCGGGACGCGACAAACTGTGTCTCGCCTATTCCAACGATCCCACGTCCTACGCCAATCGCGTGGCGCGGCTCAGTCAGGTCGTGCCGGCATCCGACGGACGCCTGATCGATGCGGAGGGGCTGACGGTGGAAGAGTTTGGATTACCGGATAATCTGATGATGATGCACGCGCTCGACCTGCACGGCAGCCCGCTGGTGACCCCGCGCGAGCCGTCGGCCGACCTCTGGCACGACCTCACCTCCTTCGAGGCGTGCGTGCGGCTCGCTGCCGCGCAGCGCCGGCAGGCGGCGAAGTGACCAGAGCGGGCGACAACGACAACGACGCATCCCCCGGCAAGCGCATCGACGTGCTGCTGGTGGAACGCGGCCTGTTCGAAAGCCGGGCGCGGGCGCGCGCCGCCATCGACGCCGGCCTCGTCACCGCCGACGGCAAGCAAATCGCGAAGGCGTCCGAGATCGTCGCACCGGGCGCGGCACTCTCGGCGGAACCGGCGCATCCCTATGTCTCGCGCGGCGGCGTCAAGCTCGCCGGCGCGCTCGAGCACTATCCGATCGACGTCGAGGGCCATGTCTGCCTCGATGTCGGCGCCTCGACCGGCGGCTTTACCGAAGTGCTGCTCGCCAACGGCGCAAGTCTCGTGTTCGCCATCGATGTCGGCCATGGCCAGTTGCATCCCTCGCTGCAGGGACATCCGAAGATCGTCTCCATGGAGGCGACCGACATCAGGAGTTTCGAGGGCAAGCGCCTGCCGGCGCGGCCCGACATCGTGGTGATCGACGTCAGCTTCATCTCGCTGAAGCTGGTGCTGCCGGTGGCGCTGTCGCTGGCGGCAGCCCCGATGCATCTTTTGGCACTGATCAAGCCGCAATTCGAGGCGGCGCGCAAACACTCCAAGCGCGGCGTCATCCGCAACGCGATGGTGCACCAGGAGATCTGCGACGACATCGCCGCCTTTGCCGCCTCGCAGGGCTGCACCGACATTCAGGTGTTCCCGTCCTCGATCTCGGGCGGCGACGGCAATATCGAATTCTTCCTCGGCGCGCGCCGTGGCTGAGCTTCTTACCATCGACCATGTCGGCCACCGCGGCGACGGCGTCGCGATCGAGGGATCGCAATCGATCTTTGTGCCCTATGCGCTGGCCGGCGAAATGGTCGAGGTCGACGACGTCCCGGGCAACCATCCCGACCGGCGGCGGCTGCTGCGGGTCGTGCAGGAAAGCCCCGAGCGCATCGTACCGTTCTGTCCGCATTTCGGGGTCTGCGGCGGCTGCGCGATCCAGCACTGGAACGATGCGCCCTACCACGCCTGGAAGCGCAACATCGTGGTCGAGACGCTGGCGCAGGCGAAGATTGCGGCGGAAGTCGCTGCGCTGATCGATGCCCATGGCGCGGGCCGTCGCCGCATCACGTTGCACGGCCGCATGGGCAGCCATGAGGTCCTCAAGGTCGGCTACGCCGCGGCAGGTTCGCACGACATCATCCCGGTCGATCGCTGCCCGATCCTCGATCCTGCGCTCGACGGCGCGCTCGAGGCGGCCTGGGCCACAGCCGAGCCGCTGATCGCGACCGGCAAGCCGCTGGACATCCAGGTGACCGCAACCGTCAACGGCCTCGACATCGACGTGCGCGGCTCCGGCGCGCTGCCAACCAGCCTGATCACCACTTTGTCGCGCGTCGCGGAGAAGCACCGGCTGGCGCGGCTGACACGCCACGGCGAGCTGGTGCTGCAGCGTGCCTCTCCCGAGATTGCGATCGGAAAGGCGAAGGTCGTGCTGCCGCCCGGCTCGTTCCTGCAGGCGACCGTCCAGGGCGAGGAGGCACTGGCCGCGCTGGTTCGCGCGCATTGCGGACGCGCCAAGCATATCGCCGACCTGTTTTGCGGCGTCGGTCCGTTCGCGCTGCGCCTCGCGGAGAAGGCGCGGATCGCGGCCTTCGACAGCGACACGGGTGCGATCACCGCGCTACAGAAGGCCGCGCAATCGACGCCGGGGCTGAAGCCGCTCAAGGCCGAGGCCCGCGACCTGTTCCGCCGTCCCCTGATGCCGCAGGAATTGCGCGACTATGACGCCGTCGTGTTCGATCCGCCGCGGCAGGGCGCGCAGGCGCAGGTCACCCAGCTGGCGACGAGCAAGGTGCCGGTGATCGTCGCGGTGTCCTGCAACGCCGCAACGTTTGCGCGCGACGCGAAGATCCTGATCGACGGCGGCTACAAGATCGCGGATGTCACGCCGGTCGATCAGTTCCGCCACACCCCCCATGTCGAGCTGGTGGCGCGGTTCGCGCGCTGACAGGACGCAGCGACTATCGCTGAGCGCGGGCAGTCTCGCTATAGTCTGCGCTCCATGTCCGACGATCCGCTGCTCGCACGCATCATTTCCGTTCTCGCCGCCGTACCAGGCGTCGCCGCCATCGTGCTCGGCGGCTCGCGGGCGCGCGGCACCGCGCATGACACCTCCGACACCGATATCGGCCTCTACTATCGGGATGGCACCGCGCCGGATATCGATCGGTTGCGCGAAGCTGTAACGGGTCTGGTCGACGATCCCGCTGTTGCGCATGTTACGCCGGTCGGCGAATGGGGACCGTGGATCGTCGGCGGTGCCTGGCTCACGATCGACGGCCGCAAGGTCGACCTGCTCTACCGCAGCATCGATCGGGTCTCCGCTGTCATCGATGCTTGCCGGAACGGCGAGATCAGCATGCACTATCAGCCCGGCCATCCGCACGGCTTCTGCTCGGCGATCTGGATGGGCGAGGTCGCGCTGTGCCGTGCGCTGCACGATCCCGACGGCCTCGTCGCGGCGCTGAAGGCGAGGACCGTGCCCTACCCGCCGGCCCTGCGCGATGCGTTGGTGCGGCGCTTTCAATGGGAAGCCCAGTTCAGCATCGAGAATGCCGAGCTCGCCTTGCCGCGCGGCGACAGCACGCATATCGCCGGCTGCGCCTATCGCGCGCTGGCCTGCATCGCGCAGGTGCTGTTTGCGCTGAACGGGGCGTATCTGATCAACGAAAAGGGCGCGCTGGCACAGGCCGCGAATTTTCCGGTGACGGTTCGCGAACTGTCTGGACGTGTCGCGCAAATATGGCAACAGATCGGCGCGGCCGAGCACGCCGCCGCGTTGCAGATGCTGCGCGCGATAGAGAGTGAGCTCCAGAAGATCTGTAGGGCGAGTTAGAACCGCAGGATGGGTAGAGCGCAGCGAAACCCATCATTCGCGCCGCGGATATGAATTGATGGGTTTCGCTGCGCTCTACCCATCCTGCGAGATTTCCATGATCGCTACCGCCCCCAGCGGTCCTGCCAGATCTTCTCGCCGATCAGGCAATTGACCCGCGGCTCCTTGTCGGCGGTCCGCATAATCGGGCGCTCGGGGGTGCGGCCGGCGACTTCGAGCAGCAGCTTGGTGCGGATCGCCTCCTTGAACTTCTCACGATCCTTGATCGTCACCACGAAGGAGCCCGGTCCGCCGATCACGCAGTCCTCGTAGTAATAGTCGAGATTCTCGATATCCATCGTCGAGTAGGACGGTTCCTTCACCATGATCGGCAGCCCGTTGATGACGATGCCCTTGTCAAGCGCCGCGTCGCGCGCGGGCGTGATCGGCGTGCCGTTGTTGTTGGGCCCGTCGCCGGAAATATCGATCACGCGGCGCAGGCCGCGATGCGGATTCTCGTCGAACATCGGGATCGCGAAATAGATCGCGCCGGAGATCGACGTGCGCGAGGCGCGGCGCACCGGCGTCTTCATAATTTCGGCGGCGACCGCATCGGCGGATTCAGGGCCGTCGATCACCCGCCAGGGGATGATGATCTTCTGATCGTTGGAGGCGGCCCATTCGAAATAGGTGATCGAGATCTTGCCGTTCGGACCGGCCTTCAGCGCCTGCAGGAAATCCTTGGAGACGATCGCCTGCGCATAGCCCTCGCGCTGGATCGCAAGCTCGTCCATATCCATCGAATAGGAAACGTCGACCGCGATGATCAACTCGATGTCGACGCTCGGTGTGGATTCCTTTTCAGCCAGGCGATGGCCGGGCTGGGTTCCCGGGCCGGGCGCGGCAACACCGGCCACATCGCCGCTGGCCAACATGCCCGCGACAAGCACCGCTCCGATCGAGACATACCAGCGCATTGCGGCCCTCCCGTCGTATGAGTGTCATGGTGACACGCAATTCAGGCGGCGAAAAGCGCAGATATCAGCTGTCCTTCACATTCAGGTTAGACGCCCACACTCAAGTCAGACTTCGCTTGTCTCGAATGCGGCGACGCGCGCCGTGCCGTTGCCGCAATGACGCCGTGCAAATCGAACGGTTCCAAGGCGCGCCTGAAGACGGTATTCTTACGGGGCAATCGCGAGGGAGTGCGATGCCGGATACCGTCGTCAAGCCGAAAACCAGGACCAAGACCAAGGTCGAGCGGCCGCGCCTGCACAAGGTGATCCTGGTCAACGACGACTACACGCCGCGCGAATTCGTCGTCACCGTGCTGAAGGGTGAATTCCGCATGACCGACGACCAGGCCTACAAGGTGATGCTGACCGCGCACCAGCGCGGCGTCTGCGTCGTCGCAGTCTTCACCAGGGACGTCGCCGAGACCAAGGCGACGCGCGCTACCGACGCCGGCCGCGCCAAGGGCTATCCTCTGCTGTTCACCACCGAGCCCGAGGAATAGCGCGCCAGTGCCGGATTGCCGCTGGCCTTGCCGCGAATTTTAGCGATCGCGGCGACCGGTGCTTTAGGGACCGCATGGCATGAACGCGGCATGTCCGTCGCGCTGCGCCAACAACTGTCCCTGCGGAAGACTCGCCCGGAGACCTCGTTCGGGCCATTTCGCCCGTTGCCCGCCCTGCCCTGGCTCATCATGGCGGCGGCGCTGCGGATCGTCGGCTACGGCAATCTCGGCCTGATCGTGCCCGCGCTGGCGCTGGCCAACGCTTGCGTGCTGCTCGCCTTCTTCGCGACGGCACGGGAGTCGATCCAGGCTTCCGGAGGCCGATCATCGCTTGGCGAATTGACGCTGGCCGAGCAGATCAGACTGTCGCTGTCGATCCTGTGGCGGATCGTGCTCGTGATGATCGTGGCGTCACTCGGCACCGCCGCGATCGGCTTCTCGTCGTTTGCACCGTATCTGTTGTCGGGCCTCGACGGCATGGCCTTCGATCAGGTCACCCATCTCGGCCGGTTCTGGAGTGCGGCGATCGCGGCGCTGGTGCTGCTGATCATCGTCAATGCGGAAGGCAATGGCGGCCGCGTCGCGCTGTTTGCCGCCGTCAAGGACCTTGGCCGGCACGCGCTCTGGCTTGGCGCGGCGGTGCTCGTGCTGGGCACGCTCAACGTTGCGCTGGGCTACGGGCAGGCGCTTGTGCGCACCGCGATCTGGCACTTCTGGCAAATCTCGATGGTGGACCAGCCGCTCAAGAACCTGATCTACGTCGTCTTCATCTTCGGCTTCGCCATGCTGCGGCTGTGGATCACGCTGTCGATCCTGACCTTTGGCCTGAAGCAGTCTTACGCCCGCGGCGGCTAGCTCGCAGCAGCGACCGGCGCCTCGTCGAACAGGCCGTAGACCCGTTCGGCCTTGGCAAATCCCGCGATCGGAAACTCGCCGAGATCGCTCCAGCCGCCGTCGCTGATGCCGGCGAAGCGCTCCGAGGCCACCACGGTGCGGCCGAGACGGCCGGCGATCTTCTCCAGCCGCGCGGCAAGATTGACCGCCGGACCGATGCAGGTGAAGTCGAGCCGGTTGCCGCCGCCGATATTGCCGTAGAGCACGCGCCCGAGATGCAGGGCGAGGCCGAAACGGAAGCGTTCAATGGCATCGCCATTGGCGAATTGCAGCGCCTCGACGCCGGCGCGGGACGCGCGCGCGGCCTCCAGCACACGTGAGCAGACCTGCACCTCGTCGCCGAGATATTCGTCGACCGGGAACACCGCGAGCAGGCCGTCGCCCATGAATTTGAGCACCTCGCCGCCATGGTCGCGGATCGCAGTGACCTGGCAATCGAAATAGAGGTTGAGGATCTCCACGACAGTCTCGGCCGGCAAGCGGTCCGACAGCGCGGTGAAGCCGCGCAGGTCCGACAGCCAGATCGCGGCATCCATCGTATCGGCATGGCCGCGCCGGATCTGGCCGCCCATGATGCGCTCGCCGGCACGGTTGCCGACATAGGTGTCGAGCAACAGCGACGCGGTGCGGCGCAGCGTCACGATCTCGATGTAGCGCGCCAGCGGCACGGTGATCGAGCGGATCGCATCGAGCTGCTCCTCGGTGAAGCCGCCCGGCTGCCTGGTGGTCCAGCTCGAGGCATTGACGAAGCCGTCGGTGTAAACCAGCGGCATCGCGATGTAGTCGGTGACGCCCTCGGCCTGCAGGTCCACGACAATGGGAAAGCGTTTGCTCGCGGGGTCGTCGAGCCGCGCGCGTACTTCAACGCCCTGCCTGAACACGATCGACAGCGGGCTGACGGCAAAGTCCGGGGAGTCCAGGATGTTGTGATCGACGGTGCCGGTTTCGACTTCGCTACCCGGCTTCCAGAAGAAATGGCGGCCATAGATCTCCGGATGCAGCGTGCGCACGAAGACGCCGATGCGCCACAGCGGCAATCCGGCCCGCACCAGCCGCTCGCAGCATTCCGCCATCATCTGCGGCGGGGTCGGCGCCGACCGCGCGCCGCCGATCATCCACTCGATGATGTCCCGAAGCTCCGACGCGTTCATGGCATTCCCCCAGGGCGGTCTGGCGACCGCCACTATATAGGGGATCAGCGCCCGGTCTGCCCGCGGTCGCGCAGAAAATGATCAGCCAGCACGCAGGCCATCATGGCCTCGCCGACCGGGACCGCCCGGATGCCGACGCAGGGGTCGTGGCGGCCCTTGGTCAGGATGTCGGTATCCGCGCCCTTGCGGTCCACGGTCCGGCGCGTGGTCAGAATCGAGGAGGTCGGCTTGACCGCAAAGCGCACCACCACCGGCTGCCCGGTCGAGATGCCGCCGAGGACGCCGCCGGCATGGTTGGACAGGAAACGCGTTCCGTTGTTGCCGGTCCGCATCTCGTCGGCATTCTCCTCGCCCGACAATTCGGCGGCGCTGAAGCCGGCGCCGATCTCGACGCCCTTGACCGCGTTGATGCTCATCATCGCCGCCGCCAGGTCGCTGTCGAGTTTGGCGTAGATCGGCGCGCCGAGCCCGGCCGGCACGCCCTCAGCGACGACCTCGATGACGGCGCCGATCGAGGAGCCGCTCTTCCTGATGCCGTCGAGATAGCTCTCGAAGAACGCCGCCTTGTCCTTGTCGGGACAGAAGAACGGGTTGTTCGCAATCTCGTCCCAGTCCCACTTCTCGCGGTCGATCTTGTGCGGCCCCATCTGCACCAGCGCGCCGCGCACCTTCACCTCGGGCAGCACCTTGCGCGCGATCGCACCGGCCGCGACGCGGGTCGCGGTCTCGCGCGCGGAGGAGCGTCCGCCGCCGCGATAATCGCGCAGGCCGTATTTCGCTTCATAGGTGAAGTCGGCATGGCCGGGCCGGAACTTGTCCTTGATCTCGGAATAATCCTTCGAACGCTGATCGGTGTTCTCGATCAGCAGCGCGATCGGCGTGCCGGTCGTCACCTGCGCGCCGCTCTCCGGATGCGCCATCACGCCGGACAGGATCTTCACCGCATCCGGTTCCTGGCGCTGAGTGGTGAAGCGCGACTGGCCGGGGCGGCGGCGGTCGAGGTCGTGCTGAATCTCCTCCACGGTCAGGGGGATCAGCGGCGGGCAGCCGTCGACGACGCAGCCGATCGCGACCCCATGGCTCTCGCCGAAGGTCGTGACGCGGAACATATGGCCGAAAGTATTGAAGGACATGGCGTGTCGTAACGCGCGGAAGCAGCGGGGTCAAACAGCCAGGCTGTCATTCCGGGGCGCCCGAAGGGCGAACCCGGAATCTCGAGATTCCGGGTTCGATGCTCCGCATCGCCCCGGAATGACGGGATGCTTAGCTATATTTGCGCAGCCCCTGCTCACCGAACACGTAGACCGCCCCCTGCTCGATATAGAGCTCGGCGGCCGAGGCCGGCGTCTCGAAGCCGAGCGCCACCATCAGCGCCCGCGCCGTACCGCCATGGGCAACCGCGACCGTGTCTTCCGTCACCGAGCGATACCAGTCGGTCATCCGCACCTGGACGTCGACATAGCTCTCGCCGCCGGCCGGCGACACCGTCCACTTCTCGGCCAGGCGGCGGGCATACAGCGCGGGGTCCGCAGCCTGCGCCTGCGCCAGGGTCGAGCCCTCCCACGTCCCGTAGCCGATCTCGCGCAGCCGCGCGTCGAGGGTGTAGTCGCCGGGCGCAAGGCCGAGCTCGGCGCGCACCAGCTCCATGGTCGCCCGCGCCCGGATCAGCGGGCTTGCGACGAACGGCACCGTCGTCTTGTCGCGGCCGTCGCGCGCCAGGAGATCAGCGAGGATGCGCCCGGCATGCGCCGCCTGGGCGCGGCCGCGCTCATTGAGGGCGATGTCCTGCACGCCCTGGAGCCGGCCTTCGGCGTTCCACGAGGTCTCGCCGTGGCGGATGTAATAAATCGTCGGTACCGGCATTCCCGTAACGGCTGGTCCCTGCTGCGCGAGAGGTCGGCCGCCTCAAGGCTTCCACGCTTCGAATTTTTTCGGATCGGAGGTACACCAGCACTTCGGCTGGCGACAAGCCCAAATCGGCCGCAGCTTGGGCGGTATGCGCGCAGATCGGCGCAGACGGAATAGCCACGCCGTAAGGGTGTTATGTTGGACAAGGCGGCTATCGCCGAGACCATCGAAGACTGGGATGCATGACCGCGTTTCGTCAAAGTGTCGAAGCCATGATACCGGCGCTGCGTCGCTATGCTCGCGCGCTGGCGCGTGACACTGATATCGCCGACGATCTGGTGCAGGATACGCTGGTGCGGGCGCTGCGCTCGGAGCGGCTGTTTCTCGGCGGCGACGTCAGGAGCTGGCTCTACACGATCCTGACCAATCTGAACAAGAACCGCCGGCGCTCGCTGGCGCGGCGGCCGGCGTTCGTGCCGCTGCTCGACAACAATGCCGACGCCAGCGGCACCGAGGCCGAGGGACGCGACATCGAGCGCGCGCTGTCGACGCTGGTCGAGGAGCAACGCTCGGTGCTGCTGCTGGTGATGCTGGAGGGCATGAGCTACCGGCAGGTCGCCGACATCCAGGGCGTGCCGATCGGCACGGTGATGTCCCGCCTCGCCCGCGCCCGCGCCCATGTCCGGGCTTCGATCGAGGGCCAGCGCCCGGCGCTCCGGCGGGTGAAATGATAATGTGCGCGATGGCCGGCGTTATGCATGAACGATTTTCGAACAAGATTTGGCAGAGACCACTGATATGACCGACCCGAACATTCCCGTCACCGAAGACGAGCTGCACGCTTACGTCGACAATGAGCTGCCGGCCGAACGCCGCGGCGATGTCGAGGCGTGGCTTGCCGCACATCCCGACGACGCGGCGCGGGTGCAGTCATGGCGTGCGATGGCCGAGACACTGCATGCGCGCTACGACACCGTGCTGGACGAGGCGGTGCCGAAACGGCTCGAGCTCGAGCGGCTGGTGCGCCAGCCGCGCCGCTGGGTCTATGGCGCGGTAGCGGCGACGGTCATGGCCTTCGTCGCCGGTGGCGGCGCCGGCTGGATCGCGCGCGGCGCCTCGGCGACGCCGTCGGCCTTCCAGAGCTTCACGGTCGATGCACTCGATGCGCATCGGCTCTACGTGGTCGAGGTCCGGCATCCCGTCGAGGTGCCCGGCAGCGAGCGCGACCACCTGCAGCAATGGCTGACCAAGCGCTGCGGCTGGGACGTCCGCGCGCCGGAGCTGACTGGGCTGAAGCTGGTCGGCGGCCGCCTGCTGCCCGGACCGAGCGGCCCGGCGTCGTTTCTGATGTATGAGAGCACGTCGGGTGAGCGGTTCACGGTCTACACCGCCAAGGTGAAGACCGAGGCGACCCAGATGCGCTATGCCGTGCAGGGCAGCGACGGCGCGCTGTTCTGGGCGGATCGGGGGGTCGCCTATGTCGTCAGCGGCGGCACCGATCGCACGCGCCTGACCCAGGTCGCGCAGGCCGTCTACGATCAGATGGAGAAGAGCGGCGGCTGATCTCCGGTAAATTTACGGAAGATCAGGCCGTCGAAATTGCGTCATTTCGAGTAAGTGAATCCAGCCTCACTCAGTGTCCCAATTCCGACATCGAAAACTTCGATTCGCGTCATCGACGCGTCTCATTATCGCACCGGATGCTCACGCGAAGATGATCCGCGCCCGATCCGCCGATCGGCGCACGCGGCCTCGATTGGGGTTTTGTGTACCGCGCTGGTCCCCCTCTCGAGGCCGCACTCCTTTCCGCCGTCCCATCCGCACGCCGCAGATGGGACTTCCGGCGGCCGGTCATCTTTTGACGCGCCCGCAATGCCCGCGTCTACCCCGATAGAGTCCGGGGTAGTTGCAGTTTCGCGTCTTCGCGTCTTTTGGGGCACGCTCTCGGCGGTCAGCCGAGATCGCTACGCGGATTGTAGGGTTTTCGATCCCCCCACGTCTGCATCAATGCCTCAAGCTCGGCATCGTTCCCGTCGGGAAGGATGATGCGGGTCGTGACGTAGAGATCGCCGACGGCGCCCGCCTTCGACAGCCCCTTGCCCTTGAGGCGGAAGGTGCGGCCGCTCGAGGTGTTCTTCGGGATCGAGAGTTCGACCGCGCTGCCGAGCGTCGGCACGCGGACCTTGCCGCCAAGCACCGCCTCGTAGAGGGTGATGGGCAGGTCGATCCTGAGGTCGTTGCCGTCGACCTTGAAGAACGGGTGCGGCGCGATCGAGATCGTGATCAGGAGATCGCCGGGCGGATGGCCTTGCGCGGTCTCGCCCTGCCCCTTCAGCCGGATCTGCTGACCCGCAGCAACCCCGGGCGGAATCTTGACATTGAGCTCGCGGCCGGTCGGCAGGCGGACGCGCTTATCGCCGCCCCTGACCGATTCCTCCAGCGACACCGTCATGGCGACCGAAAGATCGAGGTCGACACCGACCCCGCCGCCGTCAAACTCGAACGGACTGGCCCGGCCCGCGCGGCCGCCACCGCCGCGAGCCGCATTGCCGAACATGCTGTTGAGGATGTCCTCGAAGCTGCCGCCGCCCATGCCGCCGCCGGGCCCGGAGCGGAAACTGTACTCGAAGCCACCCGGACCGGCGCGACCGCCGGCGGCGCCGCCGCCAGGGAAGCCCTGGAAGCGCGGCTTGCCTTCGGCATCGATCTCGCCGCGGTCGAACTGCTTGCGCTTGTCCTCGTCGCCGACGATCTCGTTGGCCGTGTTGATCTCCGCAAAGCGGGCCGCCGCCTTCGGGTCGTTCTTGTTGTTATCAGGGTGATGCTTCTTGGCGAGCTTGCGATAGGCGCTCTTGATCGTCGCAGCGCTGGCGCTCCGCTGCACCCCCAAGACCTCATAGGGGTCGCGCATCCGTCACGTCTCCTTCACGGGAAAAATCAGTCCTGGCCGGGAACCCGTCCGGGCCCACTTCGCCTTCATATGGGGGCTCAGTGGCATTTTTGCAACTTAGCCCGGCTTCGCCGGAATTCTCAGGATTTTCTCCAGGGCTTCAGGCTATGGATTTCCCACCGCCCTTGTCCAGCCTTGCATGCGGCACCCTGCAGCCAGCTCTCGGTGGCTCCATTGACGTAGCTGGCAAGGAAATCCCGGCACGTCTTGCCGTCCTCGCCCGAATAGGCCTGGGCCAGCGGCGTCACCGAGCCGCGCGCGCCGGTTTCAGGATTTTCCCAGGGCTGGCTGGAATCCTTGTCGCCCTTGGTCAGCACGTCGGAGGCGGCATTGCGGGCGAAGGCGAGATCGGTGTCGGTCGGCATCACCGCATTGACCTGGGTCGGGCTGATCGAGCCCGTCACATCCTTGTCGTCCAGCTTGGCGAAGGCGTCGCTGCGCGACAGGCTGCAGCCGCTTGCGCCGACGCCGATCAGGATCAATGTCACCACCGCGCCTGCGGGGTGGATCGCCGATAGGCCAACGCGCCCCCATGCCCTATATAGGGCTAGTAACGCGCTTTCAGACGCGGGCGGATGCAAATCGGGACTCCTGACATGACCGACACGACCTCCATCAAACACCCGACACCGTTAACATCGGGTGATTTCACCGCGGCGGAGGAGCCGTTCGCCCTGTTCGCCGAATGGTTTGCGGAGGCGGTCAAGTCCGAGCCGAACGATCCGAACGCGATGGCGCTTGCGACCGTCGATCCCGACGGTTTGCCCGACGTGCGGATGGTGCTGATGAAGGGCTTCGATGCCGACGGCTTCGTGTTCTACAGCCACATCGCGAGCGCCAAGGGCCGCGAATTGGCCGCAAATCCTAAAGCCGCTTTACTCTTCCACTGGAAATCACTGCGCCGCCAGGTGCGCATCCGCGGGCCGGTCACGCCGGTGACCGATGCCGAGGCCGACGCCTATTTCGCCACCAGGCCGAAGCAGGCCCAGATCGGCGCCTGGGCCAGCAAGCAGTCGCAGCCGCTGGAGAGCCGCTTCGCCTTCGAGCAGGCGATCGCCAAGACCGGTGCGAAATACGTCATCGGCGAGGTGCCGCGGCCGCCGGGCTGGAGCGGCTGGCGGATCACGCCGCAGCGCTTCGAGTTCTGGCACGACCGCCCGTACCGCCTGCACGATCGCATCGAATTCCGCCGCGACGGCGCCGGCAGCGCCTGGTCGAAGGTGCGGCTCTATCCCTGAAGGCTGCGACCGTCATGGCGGGGCGAAAGCGCGGAGCGCGTCTTCGTGTAAGATGACCCGGCCATCGACGTCTGATCCCAAGTCATCCCAAGTCGTTCGAAGGCGTGAATGCCCGGCACGCCGCCGCGCATGACGAAAACGAAAGAAACCGTCGATGCCCCACCCATCCAATGCACCGCGGCGCACGCTGCTCCTGACCGGCGCAAGCCGCGGCATCGGCCATGCCACCGCGATCCGGTTCTCGTCCGCCGGCTGGCGCGTCATCACCCTGTCGCGGCACGCGTTTCCCGAGGTCTGCCCGTGGGGCGCCGGGCCGGAAGACCACATCGAGGTCGACCTCGGCAGCCATGACGACACCGTGCGCGCGATCTCCGAGATCCGCAGGCGGCTCGAGAACGATGAACTGCACGCGCTGGTCAACAACGCCGCGATCTCGCCGAAGGCTGCGGGCGGCGGCCGGCTCGGCACCATGGACACCGACATCGAGACATGGACCCACGTTTTCCACGTTAACTTCTTCGCACCGATCATGATCGCGCGCGGGCTGATCGAGGAGTTGAAACACGCCAAGGGCGCGGTGGTGAACGTCACCTCGATCGCCGGCTCGCGCGTGCATCCGTTTGCCGGCGCGGCCTATGCGACGTCGAAGGCCGCGCTCGCGGCGCTGACGCGCGAGATGGCATCGGACTTCGGTCGCGTCGGCGTCCGCGTCAACGCGATCGCGCCGGGCGAGATCGATACCTCGATCCTGTCGCCGGGCACCGAGAAGATCGTCGACCAGCAGATACCGATGCACCGCCTCGGCACGCCGGACGAGGTCGCCAAGATCATCTACGTTCTCTGCACGGAGACCAGCTCTTACGTGAACGGTGCGGAAATCCACATCAACGGTGGTCAGCACGTCTGAGCTTGGGAAGAGCCGTATTTCGGGGAGGGAAGTTTTGAGGCGATCCCGGCCGCCGCCGCGGCCGTCATTGGGATTGCTTCACTTGCAGGCGTAACAAACGCAAACGAGGCTTCTGCCTCCGAGGCTTCGGCCTCTAGTCTGCGTAAAACCGACGCGACTTCTTCTTCTCGGGCTGCCGCAGCGCGACGTCGTTCAGCGCGCTGGAGCATTCGTCTTCGTCCTCGCCATCCAGCAACGCAGCGCCACAGTAACGGCAAAGTCTCGGCGAGATCGCCTGCACCTTGCCTGCTGCGCGGTCCTGTTGATAGCGCGCAAAGTCGATGACGTTACGCCGTGGCGTTATGATCTTCTCAACCATTGCTGTCCTCCGGCTTCGAGGCGGGCGTTATCGCAGACAAGTTTCGCCCAAACGTTCAGCGCAACGCTCAAATTTTAGCAGAGGAAATAAGGCAGGAAGCGCGTCCCAAAACGCGACGCGTGGAACCGGCTTACAGCCACTTCTTCCACTTGAAGATCCAGTACGGCACGACAGCCGCGATCAGCATCAGCACCAGCGCGAACGGATAGCCGTGCGTCCATTCGAGTTCCGGCATCATCTTGAAATTCATGCCGTAGATCGAGGCGATCAGCGTCGGCGGCATCAAGACCACCGCCATCACCGAGAACAGCTTGATGATGTTGTTCTGTTCCAGATTGACCACGCCGAGCATGGCGTCGAGCACGAAGGTGATCTTGTTGGAGAGATAGGAGGCGTGGTCGGTCAGTGAGGCCACGTCACGCTGCATGGTCTTGAGCTGCTCGCGCATGTCCTTGGACCATTTCACGCCCTCGACCACCGCGGAGAGGAAGGTGACGAGGCGGCCGATCGAGACCAGGCTTTCGCGAACCTTCGAGGTCAGGTCGCCCTTGCGGCCGATTGCGATCAGGATCTGCGAATATTGCTTGGCGTGGCCGTGGCGCTCGCTCTCCGGCTCGAAGATGTCGTGGGACACCTGGTCGATATCGGCCCCGCAGCGCTCCAGAATGTCGGCGCAACGGTCGATCACCGCGTCCAGCAGTTCCATCAGCACCTGCTCCCCGGTGATGCCGGGGGAACAGGCGCGCGCCAGCTTGTTCTCGACCAGCGCGAACGGCTTCGGCAAGTCGTAGCGCACCGTCACCAGCCGATGACCGGTGAGGATGAAGGTGACCGCCGTGGTGCGCGGCATGTCGGTGTCGGACTGGCACATCAGCGTCGCGGTCATGTAGCGCGCGCTGTTCTCGATATAGAGCCGGCTGGAGATCTCGATCTCCTGCATGTCTTCCCGGGTCGGCACCGCGATCCCCGCGAGCTTCTCGACCGCCCGGTCCTCCTCTACCGTCGGATTCACCAGATCGACCCAGACCGCTCCCTCGGGCAGCGCGCCGAGGTCGGTCGCCGTGGCCTTCTTGAGCGAAAACTCGGACGGAACGAACACCGACAGCATCACGAACTCCACGAAACAGGGCTGGCAGGACCCGCCGACTTAGCGCGATTCTGGGGGGCGCTTCATGACCGGGGTATTAACCGGGCATCCATACTTGTGGCGGCCAGGCGGCAGCGACGTGACGCCGACTCGTCGACCGTTGCCTGTTTGCACAAAAACCAACCCGGCGCCAGAACAGTTGCGGCAAAAAAGCCACAGACAGCGTCCCGCGATGCGGGAAAGGCATCTAAAGTCTGGGAATAATGGCACGTTTCGGCAATAATGCCGCTAATGGAATCGTGGCGTTTGGGGCGTAATAGTGGCGCTTTCGGGCGCGGATTTTCGATTGGAATGTAATCATGTCGTCGCTCAAAGTTACCTTCGGGATTCTGGCCGCGGGCCTGATGTTGTCGGGCTGCATGCAGGCCACAACCTATGAGGCAACCAACACCGCGAACTTCAAGCCGCGTGACAAGGAACTCCTGGCCAAGACCACCTACGTCAAGACACCGGTCGCTGAACCGTTCCGCCGCGCCATCGTCGAGTACCACCGCAAGGAAGCCCCCGGCTCGATCGTGGTCGATTCCGACAACCATTACCTCTATTACGTGCTGAACGACGGCAAGGCGATCCGCTATGGCATCACCGTCGGCGAGGAAGCCATGGCCTGGTCCGGCATCGCCAAGGTCGGCAGCATGACCGAATGGCCGGCTTGGCACCCGACCCCCGGCGAAATCTCGCGCCTCGGCGTCCCGACTTTCGTGGCCCCGGGCCCGGACAATCCGATGGGCTCGCGCGCGATGTATCTCTATTCGGGCGGCAAGGACACGCTGTTCCGCATCCACGGCACCAACCAGCCGGAATATATCGGCGCGTCGATCTCCTCGGGCTGCATCCGCATGACCAACGAGGACGTCATCGACCTCTACAACCGCGTCAAGCTCGGCACCATCGTCGTGGTGCTGGAGCCGAAGCACGGCGACTCGCCCTACAAGCCGCAGATGGCGCTGCAGGGCGGCGGCGGCACGACCTACTGATCCAATCGCAATCGCGATCAAAAGCGCCGGCTTTGCCGGCGCTTTTTTGTTGGCTGCGGCCTGGTCTCGGCGCTGCGGTCGGGTGCGGCCGCATCATCTGATTTTGTGGCGTCCGGCTTGCCGGTGCCAGACTTGCCATGGTCAGCTTTGGATGTATCCGCCTTCGGCGCGTCGGATTTGGCGGCGACCTCGCGCGGCGGCGCCTCTTCGGGGCGCTCGGCCGGCAACAGCGGCGCGACCTGCGGCAGCGGGTCGTCCACGTTCCACTGGCAGATCCGATAATTGTTGCGACGCTCGATCAGGTCGAGATGGATGTGGTCCTCGTGGTACCAGTCCGAGCCCGGCCCGAGCACCGTGGAGAAGCGGGCGCAAACTGAATGCAGCACGGTCTCGCGCAAGGTCCGCGGCACGCTGCGGTCGGTCAGCGAAATCGACTTGCCGTCGGCGAGACCGAAGGCGCGCACGTCGAGCGCGTTGGCGCGGCCATGCTCGGAGAGCTGCGCTCCGGCGACGCGATTGCGGCCGCGGCATTCGAACGAGTCGAAATTGTCGAGATTGCTGATCCCGCCCCCGAGGCTCTGCGCGAGCGGCGCGATATCGGTGCGGATCCAGTCGGCGACCGCAGCGGCCATCTTGCAGCGAAGGATCGCCGCGGGCTTGACCGCGACCTTGCGCCTGTCCGGCAGCACGATGGCCTCGAGCCGCACCAGATCCTCGCCGCCGCAGCCTCCGGCGCCGTGGATATCCGGAATGCTCGGCGCGATCGCGATCTCCTCGGTCAGCGCCTGCCGGCAGGCCGAAAGCTGCGGCGCAGCGGGCTCGGCCGGCTTCGCTGCCTCAACCGGCTTGGCCGACTCGCTGGGCCCGGCCGCCTCAGCGGGCACCGCAGGCTGCGTTTTGGCTGCGGCGGGAGGCTCCGCCGGCGCCTGAGCCGGGCGCGGCTTCGGCAGCGGCACCGCTGCGCGGCGGGCTGCCTTGTGCGGCCTTTGCGGCCGGGTGCCGAACAGATCGTCCCACGGAAAGCTGGGCGCGCGGCGGGCGGCCTCGGCGGGGCCTGTTTGCATGCCAAGGCAAAGCAGCACAGCGGCGGTAACCATTGCCGCGCCCCCGCGACGAAACGCGCCAACAGGCCATTTTCGGCTTGCTTTCTCCGCGCTAAAGTTCATGTCAGTTCCATGATTTTACTGCCGGCCGTCCAAGATGCCGGCGGATCATGCGTGAGGATCGAGGAGGGATTTGCGTATGCTTGGTTTGATGCAAGATTGGCCCTTGCTGTGTCACAAGATTATTGAGCACGCCGCCAAATATCACGGTACCCAGGAAGTCGTGACGCGGTCGGTCGAAGGCCCGATTCATCGCACCACCTACGCCCAGATCCATGCCCGCGCCCTGAAGGTCTCGCAGAGCCTGGAACGCGACGGCATCAAGCTCGGTGACCGCGTCGCCACCATCGCCTGGAACACCTGGCGCCACCTCGAGGTCTGGTACGGCATCATGGGGATCGGCGCGATCTGCCATACCGTCAATCCGCGCCTGTTTCCGGAACAGATCGCCTGGATCGTCAACCACGCCCAGGACCGCATCGTCATCACCGACCTCACCTTCGTTCCGGTGCTGGAGAAGATCGCAGGCCAGCTGCCGAGCGTCGAGCGCTACGTGGTGCTGACCGACAAGGCGCACATGCCGCAGACCACGCTGAAGAACGCGGTCGCCTATGAGGATTGGATCGCGGCATCCGACGGCAAGTTCGAGTGGAAGACCTTCGACGAGAACACCGCGGCGGCGATGTGCTACACCTCCGGCACGACGGGCGATCCCAAGGGTGTACTTTATTCGCACCGCTCCAACGTGTTGCACGCGCTGATGGCCAACTCGAAGGACGCGCTCGGCACCTCCGCGTCGGACACAATGCTTCCGGTGGTCCCCTTGTTCCATGCCAACAGCTGGGGCATCGCCTTCTCAGCACCGTCGATGGGCACCAAGCTCGTGATGCCGGGCCCGAAGCTCGACGGCGCCTCGGTGTACGAGTTGCTGTCGACCGAGAAGGTCACGCACACCGCCGGCGTGCCGACGGTCTGGCTGATGCTGCTGCAATACATGGCCGCCAACAACGTCAAGCTGCCGGATCTGCAAATGGTGATCTGCGGCGGATCGGCGATGCCGCGCTCGATGATCCAGGCCTTCCTCGACATGGGCAGCCAGGTGCGCCACGCCTGGGGCATGACCGAGATGAGCCCGCTCGGCACGCTGGCGACGCTGAAGCCGCCGTTCACCGAGCGCACCGGCGAGGAGCGGCTCGACATCCTGCAGACCCAGGGCTATCCGCCGTTCGGCGTCGAGATGAAGATCACCGACGATGCCGGCAAGGAGCTGCCGTGGGACGGCAAGACCTTCGGCCGTCTCAAGGTCTCCGGCCCCGCGATCGCCAAGGCCTATTTCCGGGTCGACAGCAACATCCTCGACGATGCCGGCTATTTCGACACCGGCGACGTCTCGACCATGGACGAGCACGGCTACATGCGGATCACCGACCGCTCCAAGGACGTGATCAAGTCCGGCGGCGAATGGATCTCCTCGATCGATCTCGAGAACCTCGCGGTCGGCCATCCGGCCGTCGCGGAAGCCGCCGTGATCGGCGTCCATCACCCCAAATGGGATGAGCGGCCGCTGCTGATCGTGCAACTCAAACAGGGCCAGAGCGCCACGCGCGAGGACATCCTGAAGTTCATGGACGGCAAGATCGCCAAATGGTGGATGCCCGACGACGTCGCCTTCGTCGACGGCATTCCCCACACCGCGACCGGCAAGATCCTGAAGACGGCGCTGCGCGACCAGTTCAAGGACTACACCTTCCCGACCGCCGCGGCGTAGGCAGGCTCGCATCCTCCCTTATCCTCCCTTGGAGGGGGGATCGGTTCGCATGAAGCGCAGCGGAATGCGGACCGAGGTGGGGTGACAGTCCCTCCGTTGAGACAGGTGCCCGTGCTGAGGATCACGCCACCGCGCCGCTCATTTCATTCACGTCGCCCCTCCCCTCCAGGGGAGGGTGAACAGCACCGCCCAAATCCCTTGAATTCGCCGCAGGTCCGTGGTCTCACACGACTGATCGCGGCGGCCGAGGTCGCCTGAGGACATCTCAACCGGCAGATTTTTCGACGATGGCGCGCAGGTTTTCCGCTCCCTACCAGCAGGAGCCCGTGTCCGGTCTCGCCACCTGGTCGCGCAACCTCGCCATCTTCTCGGTCGTCGCGGTGGTGGTCTCGATCCTGATCGTCCGCTTCGGGTTCCTGGAGGTCAAGCCGGCGCTGGCGACCTTCTTCGGCGCGCTAGGCCTGGCCGGCCTGTCGATCCTGCTTGGGCTGGCCGCCTTTGCTGCGATCTGGCAGAACGGCACCCGCGGCATGGGCCGGATCCTGCTCGCGCTCGTGATCGACGCGGCGATCCTCGCCTACCCGGCCTACCTCATCTATCAGTACCGCAAGCTGCCGCGGATCTACGACGTCACCACCGACGCGATCGACCCGCCGAAATTCGAGGCGCTGGCGCGGCTGCGCACCGGGGAAGGCACCAATCCTGCCGCCTATGCCGGCCTCTATTCGGCCGAGCGGCAGCGCGCGGCCTATCCCGATATCGAAACCGTCGAGCTCGAAACCCCGGTCGACCGCGCCTATGAGCTGACGCTGCGGCTGGTGAACCGCCGCAAATGGCTCGTCATCGACGCGCGCGCGCCGCAGCCGCCACGCCGCATCGGCCGCATCGAGGCGGTGGCGCGGACGCCGATCATGGGCTTCCGCGAGGACGTCTCGATCCGGGTCACGCCTGACGACGAGGACTCCCGCGTCGATATCCGCTCGGCGTCGCGCTATTTCGATACCGATCTCGGCAGCAACGCCGCCCGCGTCAAGAAGCTGATCGAGGACCTCAACAGCGCGGCCGAGAACGACAATGCCAAGCCGGCGAAGAAGGCGGCTCCTGTCGCGCCAAAGGCACCGCCGGCGAAGACGGTGAAGAAGTGACGCGGTAGCGTCATTCCGGGGCATCGCGCAGCGATGAACCCGGAATCTCGAGATTCCGGGTCTGGTGCTTCGCACCATCCCGGAATGACGAACTAAACTACGCCATCCGGTACGTCCCGCCGATCACGGGATCGCCGTCGGTCGCCACGACGCCGCGCGCGACGAGGTCCTCCAGATGCGCCAGCACCGAATAGCCGGCGGCATTGGCGAGCCGCGGATCGAGCCCGATATAGATCGCCCGCACCATGGTCGGAATGTCGGCCTCGCCCTTGCCGAGACGATGCAGGATCGACGCCTCGCGCGCCCGGCGATGCCGCGCCAGGAAACGGACGTAGCGCGGCCCCTCCGGAATCTCCGGGCCGTGGCCGGAGAAATACAGCTGCTCGGGCCGCTGTTCCAGCCGCTCCAGCGAGGCCATGTAATCGATCATCGAGCCGTCCGGCGGCGCCACGATCGAGGTCGACCAGCCCATCACATGGTCGCCGACGAAATTGATGCTGCGCTCGGCCCAGGCAAACGCCAGATGGTTGGCGGTGTGGCCGGGGGTGGCGACCGCCTCCAGCGCAAAGCCCGCCCCCTCGATGACGTCGCCGTGCTTGACCTGCACATCTGGCCGGAAATCGCGGTCGGCGCCGGATTCCGGATTGTACTTCTCGCTCTCGAAGCGCGGGCGCGAAGCGCGGTGCGGTCCCTCGGCATAAACCGGCGCGCCGGTCGCGGCCTTGATCCGCGGCGTGTTCGGCGAATGGTCGCGATGGGTATGGGTGACCAGGATATGCGTCACGGTCTCGCCCTTGACCGCATCGAGCAGCGCCTTGGCATGCGCCTCGTCGTCGGGACCGGGATCGATGATCGCGACCTTGCCCTCGCCGACGATGTAGCTGACCGTGCCGGTGAAGGTGAACGGGCTCGGATTGTTGCAGAGGACGCGGCGGACGCCGGGGCGGACCTGTTCGACCACGCCGGGCTTCAGCGGAAAATCGCGGTTGAACGGGATGTCGTCGTTGTCGGCCATCTGGAATTTCACTCCGACGTCATTTCGGGGCAGCCCGACAGGGCTGAACCTCAGGGGCGCAATTGCGCCTCGGGGAATCTCGAGATTCCGGGTTCGATGCTGACGCATCGCCCCGGAATGACTGCGAAAGGATTACGAGAACGCCTGGATGCCGGTGATCGCGCGGCCGAGGATCAGCGCATGGACGTCGTGCGTGCCCTCATAGGTGTTCACCGTCTCGAGGTTCGCGGCGTGACGCATCACGTGATACTCGATCTGGATGCCGTTGCCGCCGTGCATGTCGCGCGCCATGCGGGCGATGTCGAGCGACTTGCCGCAATTGTTGCGTTTGACGATCGAGATCATCTCGGGGGCCATCTTGCCCTCGTCCATCAGGCGGCCGACGCGCAACGAGGCCTGCAGGCCGAGCGCGATCTCGGTCTCCATGTCGGCGAGCTTCTTCTGCACCAGCTGGGTGGCGGCGAGCGGCCGGCCAAACTGCTTGCGGTCGAGCGTGTACTGCCGCGCGCGGTGCATGCAGTCCTCGGCGGCGCCGAGCGCACCCCAGGAGATGCCGTAGCGGGCACGATTGAGGCAGCCGAACGGACCCTTGAGGCCGGAGACGTTGGGCAGCAGCGCGCTTTCCGGCACCACCACATTGTCGAGCACGATCTCGCCGGTGATCGAGGCGCGCAGCGACAGCTTGCCGCCGACCTTCGGCGCCGACAGGCCCTTCATGCCCTTCTCGAGGATGAAGCCGCGGATCTGGTTGTCGTGCGCCGCCGACTTGGCCCACACCACGAACACGTCGGCGATCGGCGCGTTCGAGATCCACATCTTGGCGCCGTTCAGCTTGTAGCCGTCGGCGACCTTTTCGGCGCGGGTCTTCATGCCGCCGGGATCGGAACCGGCGTCCGGCTCGGTCAGGCCGAAGCAGCCGACCCATTCCCCGGTCGCAAGCTTGGGCAGATATTTCTTGCGCTGGTTTTCGTCGCCATAGGCGTAGATCGGATACATCACCAGCGACGACTGCACCGAGTTCATCGAGCGATAGCCGCTATCGACGCGCTCGATCTCACGCGCCACGAGGCCATAGGCCACGTAGCTCGCGTTGGCGCAGCCATACTCCTCGGGCAGCGTCACGCCGATCAGGCCGAGCTCGCCCATTTCGTTGAAGATCTCGCGATCGGTTTTTTCTTCCAGATAGGCCTTGGTGACCCGCGGCAGCAGCTTGTCCTGCGCATAGGCCCGCGCAGTGTCGCGGATCAGGCGCTCGTCTTCGGTGAGCTGGTCGTCGAGCAGGAACGGATCATCCCACTGGAAGCTGGCGGCAGCCGGCTTGTCCTTGGCCTGGGGGCGCACGCTCATGAAACATCCTTTCGCGTCGTCTATCGGAAATTGGCGGATAAATTAAAGCGCTATGCTGCGAAGCGCAATTGGTGATCCTCTCACCGTCATTCCGGGGCGATGCACAGCATCGAACCCGGAATGACTGACGTCAGGTCTCCAGCTTCTCGTTCGACACGATCTCGATGCCGAAACCTGACAATCCCTTGTAGTCATGCACCGACGAGGTCAGGTGCCGGATCGAGGTGACGCCGAGATCACGCAGGATCTGTGCGCCGACGCCGACCTCGCGCCATTGCCTGTGGCGATCGGCCTCCGCCGTCTTCTGCTCGCCAACCGGCTCGACCGGAACACCGGCGGCACCATCGCGCAGATATACCAGCACGCCGCGGCCGGCATCCTTGAAATGCCGCAGCACGGCTTCCATTCGCGCCGGCCCGGTGAACAGGTCTTTCACGATGTTGGGCTTGTGCAGCCGCGTCAGCACGTCCCGGCCGTCGCCAATGCCGTTATAGACGAAGGCGGCATGCATGATCTCGTCGAACGGCGAGCGATAGGCATAGCCCTGCAGCGGGCCGATCGGGCTTTCGGTGGTGAAGGTCGCGACCCGCTCGATCAGCTTCTCGCGCGCCTGGCGATAGGCGATCATGTCCGCGATCGTGACGTGCTTGAGCTTGTGGGCGGCGGCGAATTTCGCGACCTGCTCGCCCTTCATCACGGTTCCATCGTCGTTCATCAGCTCGCTGATGACGCCGACCGGCGGCAGCCCGGAGAGCCGGCACAGATCGACCGCTGCCTCGGTGTGGCCGGAGCGCAGCAGCACGCCGCCGTCGCGCGCGATCAGCGGGAAGATGTGGCCGGGACGCGCGAAATCATTGGCGCCGGCATTGGGATTGGCGAGCGCGCGGCAGCAGGAGGCGCGCTCCTCGGCCGAGATGCCGGTGCCGCCATCGGGCTTGTAGTCGATCGAGACCGTGAAGGCAGTGGTGTGGTTGGATTCGTTGTGCGCCACCATCGGGTCGAGCCGCAGCCGGCGGGCGTCCTCGGTGGTGATCGGCGCGCAGACGATGCCGGAGGTGTGGCGGATGATGAAAGCCATCTTCTCCGCCGTGCAGAACGACGCCGCGACGATCAGATCGCCCTCGCCTTCCCGGTCGTCATCGTCGGTGACGACAACGAGTTCACCCTTCGCAAAGGCTTGCAGCACTTCCTGGATCGTATCGGCCATTGTCCTGACATCTCGCTATATGCAGGCAGTGGATTAGCCGGGTTCCGATGTCAGCGCCAGTATCATTATGCAACCCGCCATGCATACCAGGGCGGTTACGGTTTCCGTAGCCCGGATGGAGCGAAGCGCAATCCGGGACATTTCCGCGTGCACGATCCCGGGATTTCGCGGAGCCTGTCATCGGGCGCGCGTTCGCGCGACCCGTTGGCTCCATCCGGGCTACAAAGCCGGCTACAAAGCCGGCTCGCCTACGGCAGCACCTCGCGCCGGTCACTGAGCTGGGCGTCCAGCTCGGCGCGCTTGTCGTCGAGCAGACCGGCGTCGGCCGCCTCGATCACGGAGTAAAGCTCGCCGGCATCGCTGAGCCGGGTCACCGTCACGTAGTCGGCGCCGGCGCCGTAGAGGTCATCGACGCCGGTCAACAGGTCCGCGGTGGCAACGATCCGCGCGGTCGGATTGAGGGCGCGGACGTGGCGCACCAGCTTCTCATTGTCGGCGCCGACCAGCAGGAAATCCGGCACGCTCAGGATGATGATCTCGGCGTTGCCGATGCCGGCATGAACCAGGGTGTCGACATTGCTGATGTCGCCATAGATCACATGCATGCCGCGGTCGGACAGCGTGCGGAACACCAGCGGGTTGAAATCGATCACGCTGATCTGCTCGAGCAGCGACTGGTTCTGCCGCTCGATCTGGCTGATCAGCGCGCTCGCCGCGCGGAAAAAGCCGAGGATGACGATGCGCCGGATCTCGCCATGTCCGCCCTCGTGCCCGGCCTCGCCGCGGCCCTGGCCTTCCTGGTCGAGGTCACGCAGCCCGATCCGCTTCAACGGACCGATCAGGCCGCGCACGATCTGGTCGCTGCGCCCCATCGCGAAGGTCGAGAGCACCGCCAGCACGACGAAGGCGAACGAGGCCGCACTCGCGGTTTCGGTTCCGATGTGGTTGGCGGCGACGCCGGTCTGGATCACCACCAGCGAGAACTCGGAGATCTGCGCCAGGTTGATCGCCGGCAGCAGGCTGGCGCGCAGGCCCCTGCTTCATCAGATAGAGCGGCGTGAACGTCGTGATCAGGCGGCTCGCCACCGTGAAGGCCGCGATGACGAGCGCAAGCCAGATCACCGAGAGGCCCGGAATCGGGATCGTCATGCCGAGCGCGACAAAGAACAGCGTGATGAAGAAATCCCGCAGCGTCGTGACCTTGGCGGTGACGTCGAGCGCATAGGGAAAGGTCGAGATCGAGACGCCGGCGACCAGCGAGCCCATCTCGCGCGACAGATGCAGCCGCTCGGCGATCTCGCCGATCAGAAAGCACCAGGCGAGCGCGCCGAGCAGCACGAGCTCGGGCCGCCGCGCGATCTGGTGGAACAGCCGCGGCAGCACGTAGCGGCTCAGCACCAGCGCGGTCGCGACCAGCACCGCGACGCGGGCGATCGACAGCAGCACGACGCTGATCTGCAGATTGTCGAGGCTCGGCTGCACCGCCAGGAACAGGATCGCGAAGATGTCCTGCAGCACCAGCACGCCGAGCGTGATGCGGCCCGGCAGCGTGTCCAGTTCGCGCTTCTCGTAGAGCACCTTGACGATGATCACGGTCGAGGACAGCGCGCAGGCGACGCAGAGATAGATCGCGTCGAACTTGCCGCCGCCGACCGCAAGCCCGATAGCCGCAAAGAACGCCACGCCGATCAGGCAGCCGCCGATCAGCTCGCCGGCTCCGGCGAACAGGATGACCTTGCCGGCACGGATGATCTTCTTGAGGTCGATTTCCAGCCCGATCATGAACAGCATGAAGATCAGGCCGAGCTCGGAGATGACGCTGATCGATTCCTGGGACTTGACCCAGCCCATGCCGAATGGACCAATGAAAAAGCCGGCGATAAGGTAGGCCAGTATCAGCGGTTGTCGGGAGAAATGGGCCAGCAGCCCAATCCCCCAGGCAAACAGGATACAGAGCGTGATATCGGGAATCAGTTCATGCATGCGTCAAAGACTTCCTGTTGCCGCAACCTAGAGGGCCGGGCGTGAGGATCAACCGAGCAATGTGTCACATCCGCGCAGGCGGCATTTTTCTCGCAGTTTTGCTCTGCCTGCTCACCGTGCGCATGTCAGAGGCGCTAGCACAATCCTCGGCAGGTATTGAACAAAATTTCGCGAACTCGTTGACGGCGGTGCCATCGGAGGGCCTCACCGCCTCCGGTGCATTCTACGTGCCGGTGTATTCCAGCGTGTCGATGAGCCAGGGCAAGCTCAGGGCCGATTTTTCGGTGACGCTCAGCGTGCACAACGCTTCCGAGACGAAGCCGCTGGTGCTGAAGCGGATCGCCTATTTCGACACATCAGGCAAGATGGTGGAGAGCTACCTCAAATCGCCGGTCGCGCTAAAACCGTTTGCGACCGTCGAGGTCGCGATCGCCACGACCGATACCCGCGGCGGCACCGGCGCGAATTTCGTGGTCGATTGGGCGGCCGCCGGCGAGATCGCGGAACCGGCGGTCGAGGCCCTGATGGTCGGCAGTGTCGGCGCAGGGCACTACGCCTTCATCAGCCAGGGCCGGCCGATGCGGCCGGTCGGCAAGAACTAACCTCATGGAAGGCCGCTCGCCGCGGCCTTCTCAACGATAACAACACGGAGCGAAACGTCCATGTCCACCTCAGCCCAGTTCGACTTTGCACCGCTGCTCCCGGCCGGCCTGCCTGCCCCGGCCGCACGCTGGACCGGGCTCGCCAGATACAGCTTCGTCGGCGGCAACAACGATCCCGACCAGGTCCCGGTCGACGGGCTGCTGGAGGCGGTCAACGCCGTGTTGAAGCGCGAGGGCAGGAATCTCGCGACCTACAACCTCGCGCACGGGCCGCAGGGCTATCTGCCGCTGCGCCAGTTCCTGACCGAGAAGCTGAAGCGCGACGCCGGGATTGCCTGCACGCCGGACGAGATCATGATCGTCTCCGGCTCGCTGCAGGCGCTCGATCTGGTCAATCACACCTTGCTCGCCAAGGGCGATACCGTGCTGATCGAACAGGAAACCTATCAGGGCTCACTGAACCGGCTGACACGGCTTGGCGTCAATGCGGTCGGCATTCCCCTCGATGGCGAAGGCATCAGGATCGACGCGCTGGCTGCAGCACTCGCCGATCACAAGCGGCGCGGCATCACGCCGAAATACATCTACACCATCCCGACGGTGCAGAACCCGACCGGCTCGATCCTTCCCGAGAGCCGCCGCGCCGAGATGCTGAAGCTGTCAAGAGAATACGGCGTGCCGATCTTCGAGGACGATTGCTATGCCGATTTGATCTGGAGCGGCGAACGGCCGCCCGCGATCTATGCCATGAGCAAGCATGGCGGCGTGATCCATATCGGCTCGTTCTCGAAGTCGATCGCGCCTGCGCTGCGGGTCGGCTTCATCGTCGCGCCCTGGGAGATCATGTCGCGAATGCTGCCGCTGAAGACCGACGCCGGCTCCGGCGCACTGGAGCAGATGGTGCTCGCGGAATATTGCGCGCCGCATTTTTCGACCCACGTGCCGCGCCTGACCAAGGGCCTGCGCGCCAAGCTCGATACGCTGATGGAGGCGTTGAACGAGCAGTTCGGCACCGCGGCCGAATTCGAGGCACCCAAGGGCGGCATCTTCCTCTGGGTCAAGCTGCCCGACAATGTCGACACGTTGAAGCTTTATCAGGCGGCGCTTGCCGCCGGCGTCTCGATCAATCCGGGACCGGAATGGTCGACCAGCAAGGCCCATTCCGGCAGCCGGCTCCGCCTCTGCTTCGCCAGCCCCTCGCACGAGCAGATCCGCGAGGGCGTCGCCGTGCTGGCCGAGGTGTGCCGCAAGGAGTTCGGCGTGCCGGCGCGCAGCAGCAATGTGGAGAAGCGCGGTTAGCTGTTTCGCTCGCCGGAAGATGGATTGCTTCGCTTTGCTCGCAATGACGGGGTAACCCGTCTCGACGTCATTGCAAGGAGCGAAGCGACGAAGCAATCCATGTTTCCACCCGCCCTCACCTCACTGAAAATGGTGCCTGATAGGGCCGGCCGAACGGCACGCCGTTGACCACGGTCTGCACCGGCTTCAGCAGCAGATTGCCGTCGCGCTTGTTGTTGCGGGTGTCGACGAAGGAGACCGGACCTTCGACCAGATCCATGATCGCGACATCGCCGGGCGCGCCGCGCTGCAGCGTGCCGATCTTCGGGGTCCGGTTGATGATCCGCGCCGGCACCGAGGTCGCCATCGCCACCACCTGATCCAGCGACGAGCCCATCGCCAGGAACTTGCTCATCACGTTCGGCAGGAACGGGATGCCGGGCGAGTTGCCCGAGAAGACATGGATGTCGGAGGAGATCGTATCGGGCGTGCAGCCGGCGGGGATCGCGATCTCGGCCACCGTGAAATCGAAGCTGCCGCCGCCATGGCCGACATCGAACAGCACACCGCGCTGCTTGGCCGCGAGCGCCGCCGGCAACAGCTTGCCCTCCTGCACGATATTGGTGAAAGCGCCGGACATGTTCGGCGCGCCAGAATAGGCATGGGTCAGGATATCGCCCGGCCGCAGCAGATTGAGGATGTCGGACATCAGCTCCCTGGTCTCGACGCCGCCGATATGCACCATCATCCGCGCCGGCCAGCCGCACATCTCGCAGGCTTGAATGCCGCGCTTCAGCGGCTCGAGGCCATGCTTGAAGATGACGTTTTCCGACATCCGCACCTTGACCCCGATCAGGAAGTCGGGGTTCTCGGCCAGCGCCATCGCGCAGGCTTCGACCTGGGCGTTGTCGATGTTGTAGAGCTCGGCCACCGGGAATGCCGACAGGCCGTTGTTGGCGATGTGGACGAAGGCGTAGATCCGCGCCCGCGATTGCGCCACGATGAAGCGCCGCAGCGCCGCGAGATTGTTGACGCCGGCATCGCCCGCCGAGACCACCGTCGTGGTGCCCTGGAATTGCACCAGCTCGTCGGCGGGAATGCCGATCGCCGATCCGTACGGGTAGACGTGGCAGTGCAGATCGACCAGGCCCGGCATCACGAGCTTGCCCGAGGCGTCGATAGTCCTGGCGGCGCGAGCGGCCGGGATTTCGTCTTCGATCGCCTCAACGATGCCCCAGCGGATGCCGATGTCGCGCTTGCCGCGCAGCGACTGGCTGGGATCGATGACATCGCCGTTCTTGATCACGAGGTCGAACTTGTCGTCCGGCCCCATCGCCGCAGCGGCTGGCCTCGCGATGGCTGCGGCAGCGGCCGATCCCGTCACTTTCAAAAAATCCCGGCGTGAAAATTCGCTCACGGCAACGTCCCCCCGAACATTGATTTTTATGGCGCGATGATGCGTCGGACGCAGCGGTTAGGCAAGGCCGGGAAAGCAGCCCGTGCGCTCGCTCATCGGTTGTGCGTACCAACACGCGACGGCAGCAGCGTTCGAGGCAGTTGCTGAACAAGCGTTCAGAAAACTCCTCTGGTTCCTGAGGAACGTTTCAATCTCCGTACGGTTTTCTCTTCGCTTATTTGAGGAGGATGAGATGAAAAAGATTGGCTTTGTTCTCGCGGCGGTTGGTGCGCTTGCGGTGGCCGTTCCGTCGATCGCGAGCGCCGAAACGGTCGTGATCAGACATGGCGATCATCATCACTGGGACCGCGGCTGGGGCGCACGCGCCGAAATGCGCCATGACCGTGGTTGGCATCGCGGTTGGCATCATGGCTGGCATCACGGCCATGACCGGACGGTGATCATCAAGCGTCATCACTACTAAAGACCGACACAACGGAAAATGGCTCCTCACGGAGCCATTTTTTCTTTTCTGCTTCCTCAGGGCCAGCGGCCTCAATCCCACGCCGGCGCAAACCCCGGATTGACGCAGCGCATGTCCTTGCGCAGCGCCGCAATCGCCTCGCGGTCCTCGTCGTCGAGCTTGACCTTCAGTGCGTCGAGGTTGGCCTTTTGGCTTTCGGCGCGCGAGGCTTTCGGAATGGCCGCCACGCCATCCTGATCGAGCAGCCATTTCAGCGCCACCTGTGCTGCGGTCGCATCATGCTTGCTGCCGATTTTCGCCAGCGTCTCGTTGGTGGCGAAGCGGCCCTGGGCGAGCGGACAATAGGCCACCAGTGGGATCGATTTCGCGGCGAGATATTTGCGCACCGGCGTCTGGTCCAGCATCGCGTGATATTCGATCTGGTTGCAGGCGATCGGCGCCTTGATGTCCTCGACCACGGTCTTGAGCAACGCGGTGGTGAAATTGGCGACGCCGATCGCGCGGGTGCGGCCTTCCTCCTTCAGCTTCATTAGCGTCTCGAAGACGGCAGGCAGCTTCATGCTCCGCGACGGCCAGTGCACCAGATAGAGATCGACGTGATCGAGCCGCAGCTTCTTCAGGCTGGCGTCGAACGCTGTTCGGATCGCATCCGGCGCCAGGTTCTCGTGCCAGACCTTGGTGGTCACGTGCAGGTCCTTGCGCGCGACATTCGAGGCAGCGATCGCCGCCCCGATCGCCTCTTCATTGCCGTACATCTCGGCGGTGTCGATATGCCGATAGCCGAGCCCAAGCGCGCTCTCTACCGCCGCGCGGCAGGTATCGCCCTGCATGCGGAAGGTGCCGAGCCCGAGCTGCGGCAGGCTGATGCCCTGTGTCTGCAGATTTTCCATGGATGGCTCCTGACGCGTGGGACGCCGATGCCATCGACGACGTCACGCCAGCAAATCGTTTCGTGGGAATGAAATTGGCAGGACTGCCGACACGCAGTCTGCCCGCAAACCGGCCCCTCGGGCAAGACGCCGGCAATCAAGATGTCGCGACGGGATCAGAGAGGGCGCTAGATGTGCTGCGCCATGATCTGGCCGGGCCGCGCGTCCGGCCGCGGCTCGATATCGACCGACCAGAGGTCGTGGTTGTCGACGTCCTTCAGCGTCACCGTCATCACGCCGGTCTTGCCGTCGATGTCGACGCGGCCGAAGAATTGCAGCCCGAAGCACGGCGCGAGATTGTCGCCCTGCTCGGTCGAGCAGCCCTTCTGGTACATCGCCTTCGGGCCAAAGGTGTTGTCGAGCTCACCCGGCGACCAGGTGCCGGCATGCAGCGGACCGGAGACGAACTCCCAGAACGGCTCGAACTCCTGGAACACCGCGCGGTTCGGATCATAATGATGCGCGGCGGTGTAGTGCATGTCGGCGGTGAGCCACACCGTGTTGCGGACCCCGGCGCGCTTCATGAAGGACAACAGATCGGCGATCTCGTGCTCGCGCCGCGCGGGCGGACCGTCGCCGAGCGCGACCGCATCGAGGCTGACGAGACCGATCGGCAGATCCGCGGCGATCACCTTCCAGACAGCATCCGACGCCACCAGTTCCCGCTTCAGCCAGGCAAGCTGGCTCTGGCCGAGGATGCGGGCCTGGTCCGGATCGCCCTGCTGGTTCCAGCTGGAATCGCGGTAGGAGCGCATGTCGATGATGAAGACGTCGAGCAGCGGCCCATAGGGAATCTTGCGGTAGACGCGGCCATCGCGCTCCGGCATCAGCCGCATCGGCATGAATTCGTGGAAGGCGCGGCGTGCCCGCGCCACCAGGCGCGAGCTGCCGTCAGCCTCATAGCCGGTCGCATCGGTGGTGCCGAGCGGCGACCAGTCGTCGGCCACCTCGTGGTCGTCCCACTGCGCGAACATCGGCACCTCGGCGTGGAAGGTGCGAAAATTGTCGTCGAGCCAGTTGTATTTGTAGTTGCCGCGAAACTGATCGAGGCTTTGCGCGACGGCGGATTTCTCCTCGGTGACGATGTTGCGCCAGATCTCACCGTTGGGGAGTTTCTGCTCCGACGGCACCGTGCAATCGGCGTAGATGTGATCGCCGGAATGGATGAAGAAGTCCGGGCGCTCGTTCAGCATGGTGCGGTAGCTGCGCAGGCCCCCGCGCGCGGGGTCGATGCCCCAGCCCTGCCCGACGACGTCGCCGGACCAGACGAACGAGACGGGACGCCGGTCGGCCGGCGCGGTTCTGAAATGGCCGACCCGGCTTTCGCCTGATGTGCCGTCGCGGTCCTCGAAGCGCACGCGATAGAACAGGTCCTGGCCCGGCGGCAGGCCGTCGAGCAGCAGCTTGGCGGTGAAGTCGCGCTCGGGCAGCGCATCGGCGGACGCGGCGCGCAGGATGCTGGCGAAGCTTTCGACCGCGGCGCATTCGACGTGCATCCGCGCGGCACGATCGGCGCGGGCCCAGATGACAGCGGAATCGCTTGCGACGTCGCCGGACTGGATGCCCGCGATCGCCGGCCGATCCGCGGCGCGGCTCAGATATGGTTTGGCCAGCGCGCCGAATCCCGCCAGCGCGGCGGTCGACGCCGAGCGCACCAGAAGCTGGCGCCGGGTGAGGCCTCGCCGCCCCGCGGAGATCGCTGTCGGCATCGAATAACCTTCGTCGAATCGCAACGAAGGTTTTGCCTGCGCTCCTTGACTCCGGCCTTACGGTTTCTTGACTCTCTGCCGACGGTTTTGCGACGGCGGGATGACTCGGTTACGTCGATTGGAACGCAGCACGCCGAGCATTCGATCTAAACCCGTCATCCTGAAGCGCGAGCGGAGCGAGCCTCGAAGGATGACGGGTTTAACATTCTTGTGGATGCGCACGTGGATCTGCGCGAGAGCGCCGCCTCACCGATGCCAGTTGCAAATGCCGCCGGTGCGGCACGGCCAGGTCTGGATCCGTGTGTCGCGGGCCTCCGCATCGAGCGGGTTCGAGTGGCGGCGCGCGAGCTTGGCGCGGGCGGGCACGCGCACTTCCGCGCGCTTCTTCTCGTGCGGTGCGGTCACCCTGGTGGTCCGCACGGCTTTCTTCGGCGCGACTTTCGGCTCCTCGACCTGCGGCTCGACATTTGCCTGCTGATCGGGGCCATGGTCGGTCTTCGCCTCGACCGGAACGGGCTCGAACTGTGTCGGCGGGCCAAGCCGCTTCGGCGACAGCACCGCCTTGGAGAGATCGAGGCTGAAGAATTCGCTGGGGCCGTACTCGTCGGCCAACGCCACGCCACCCCAAGTCAGGCACGCGGTGCAAACGATTGCAACAAAAGCGTTTTTCAGGACCATCAAACGGCCTCCTGAAATCACTCGAACAGACAGCCATCATGTAGGGGCTCGGCCGCGCGAATCCAGCCGCTGGTTGCGGGCAGAGTTACCGGTCACCAGGGCGGCCGTGGAAAGTTCCCCGGCCCCTATTCAGCCGCCTGCGCCAGCGGCTGGTTGATCGCGCACTCCAGCCGCGCGCATTCGGTGCGATAGCGGGCGACGTTGCCCTCCTTGATGTGGCCATAACCACGCACGAGGTCCGCGGCCTTCGCTAGCGCCACGAGGCGCGGCAAGTCGAGCGGCTTCTTGCTGTCGAGGTGACGCAGGATCATCGCCGAATACTCGACCGGCAATGCGCGCTCCATCTTGCGCTCGGCGGTATAGCCGAAGATGTCAAAGGCGGTGCCGCGCAGGCCCTTCAGCTTTGCGAGCATGCCGAACGCGGTGAAAATCCACGGACCGAATTCGCGCTTCTGCAGCCGCCCGGTGACGGGATCACGCTGGGCCAGCAGCGGCGGCGCCAGCAAGACCTTCAAGCCGGAATTGCCTTCGAACTGCTCCCTCAAGGCCTTGCTGAACTCGCCGTCGGAATAGAGCCGCGCGACCTCGTATTCGTCCTTGTAGGCCATCAGCTTGAACAGGCCCTTTGCGAAGGCTTCGGTCAGGTCCTGCGAGCCCGGCGCGGCCGCCGCCTCGGCGGTGCGGACGCGAGCGACATCGTCGAGATAGCGCTTGGCATAGGCCGCATCCTGATAGTCGGTGAGGAATTTGGCGCGGAACGCGATCTCCTCATCGAGCGTCTTCTTGGCCGGCGCGGCACCGGCGCTCTTGAAGCGCGCGGCGCTGACCACGCGTTGCAAATCGTGCGCGGCGAGCCGGCCCCATGAGAACGCAGTCTTGTTCATCTCGATGGCGGCGCCGTTGAGCTCGATCGCCTTCAGAATCGCTTCCAGCGACAGCGGGATCGCGCCGCGCTGAAACGCGAAGCCGAGCATGAAGGCGTTGGTGGCGATGCTGTCGCCCATCAGCGCCGTGGCAAGCCCGGTGGCATCGAGGATGTCGAGATCGCCTGGCGTCACGGCGCCGTTCAGCGCATCGCGCATCGAGCTGGCTTCGAAGTCGATATCGGGATCGATCACGAAGCTCGCGGTCGGCAAGAGATCGGCGTTGACCACGGCGCGGGTAACGCCGCGCTCGGCGCGGCTCAGGGCCGGCACGCTGGTGGCGACGACCAGGTCGCAGCCGAGGATCAGGTTGGCGTTGCCCGGCGCGATGCGAACCGTGGTCAGCATGTCGGAGGCGGGCGCGAGCCGGACATGGCTCATGACCGCGCCGTTCTTCTGCGACAGGCCGGTGAAGTCGAGCGTCGAGCAGGCGAGCCCCTCGACATGCGCAGCCATACCGAGCAGCGCGCCGATGGTAATGACGCCGGTGCCGCCGATGCCGGTGATCAGGATGTTGTAGGGATTGCTCAACGCGGCCGCAGGCGGCGTCGGCAAATCGGCGAACAACGCCTTGGGATCGGCCGCGGTGCGGTCGGCCTTGCGCAGCTTGGGATCCTGCACCATCACGAAGCTCGGGCAAAAACCCTCGATGCAGGAGAAATCCTTGTTGCAGTTCGACTGATCGATGCGGCGCTTGCGGCCGAGCTCGGTCTCCAGCGGCTGCACCGAGACGCAGTTCGACGCCACCGAGCAGTCGCCGCAACCCTCGCAGACGCGCTCGTTGATGAAGACGCGCTTGGCGGGATCGGGGAACAGCCCGCGCTTGCGGCGGCGGCGCTTCTCGGCGGCGCAGGTCTGGTCGTAGATCAGGACGGTGAGGCCCTCGACCTCGCGCAGGGTGCGCTGCACGGCATCGAGCTCGCGGCGATGGTGGATGGTGGCGCCGGACGGGAAATAATTGGCGGGATATTTGTCCGGATCGTCGGAGACGATCGCAAGCTTCCTGGTGCCTTCAGCCGCGACCTGATGCGCGATCTGCGACACCGTGAAGCCGCCTTCGGCCGGCTGCCCGCCGGTCATCGCCACCGCATCGTTGTAGAGGATCTTGTAGGTGATGTTGACGCCGGCCGCGGCCGCAGCGCGCAGCGCCAGCAAGCCGGAATGGGTGTAGGTGCCGTCGCCGAGATTCTGGAACACATGCTGTTCGCTGGTGAACGGCGCCTGCCCGATCCAGCTCACGCCCTCCGCGCCCATATGCGAGATGGTCTGGGTGTTGCGGTTCGGCACCGACAGCGCCATGCCGTGGCAGCCGATCCCTGCCATGGCGCGGCTGCCCTCGGGAATCTTGGTCGACGAGTTGTGCGGGCAGCCGGAGCAGAAATACGGCGTGCGCTGCAGCTTCGCGGTGCCCGTGCCCTCGGCGGGGCGATCGAACGCCTCGAGTTTTGCCAAACGCTGCTCCAGCAGCGGGCTGCGGTGACCGAGCTTGCGCAGCCGCGCCACCACGGCGGCGGCGACCATGGTCGGCGTCAGCTCGCCCTCGCTCGGCAGCAGAGGCGCCCCGCTCTCGTCGCGCTTGCCGACCACCGAAGGCCGCTTCGACGCGTCCATGTTGTAGAGGATGCGGACCAGCTGGTCCTCGATGAAGCCGCGCTTCTCCTCGACGACCAGCACATCCTGCAGGCCCTCGGCGAAGGCGCGCGCGCCGCGCGCTTCGAGCGGCCAGGTCAGCGCCACCTTGTAGATGCGCAGCCCGAGCGCCTGCGCATCGGCATCGGTGATGCCGAGATCGGCGAGCGCCTGGCGCAGATCGAGATAGGCCTTGCCGGTCGCCATGATGCCGAGCCGCGCCGGCTTCGAATCCAGCACGATGCGATCGAAGCGGTTGATGCGGGCGAAGGCCGCGACCGCCTCCATCTTGGGCCCGTGCAGCCTGCGCTCGGCCTCGAGCGGCGGATCCGGCCAGCGGATCGAGAGCCCGTCCGGCGGCATCTCGAAATCGTCGGGGATGATGATCTTGATGCGATCGGGATCGCTGACGATCGAGGCCGAGCTTTCCACCGTCTCCGAGATCGCCTTGAAGCCGACCCAGCAGCCGGAATAGCGCGACAGCGCGAAGCCGAGGATGCCGAGGTCGAGATAATCCTGCAGCGTCGCCGGATTGACCACCGGCATCAGCGCCGAGGCAAACACCTGCTCGCTCTGATGCGCCAGGGTGGAGGACTGGCAGCCATGGTCGTCGCCGGCCAGCGCGATCACGCCGCCGTTCGGCGAGGTGCCGGCGGAATTGGCGTGCTTGAGCGCATCGAGCGAGCGGTCGACGCCGGGGCCCTTGCCGTACCAGATGCCGAACACGCCATCGACCTTGGCGCCGGGGAACATGCCGACCTGCTGGCTGCCCCACACCGCGGTCGCCGCCAGATCCTCGTTGAGGCCGGGGACGAAGGCGATGTCATGTTCCCTGAGGAAGGATTTCGCCCGCCACAGCGCGTGGTCGTACATGCCGAGCGGCGAGCCGCGGTAACCGGAGATGAAACCGGCGGTGTTCAGCCCGTTCGCGCGGTCACGTTCGCGCTGCAACATGGGCAATCGGACCAGCGCCTGGGTACCGGAGAGGAAGATTCGTTTCGTATCCAACCGGTACTTGTCGTCCAGTCCAACTTCCATCAACGCCATCAGTTTCCCCGTCAGTCAGCCACGCCGGTCCGAACCGGTCTGATTATCTTCCGAAATGATCATGCATCAGCATGCACTGATTTTGTTATGCATGAACAGCCCCGTTCCATGGCCGCAGCACATATCTCATGTTGCGCATGCGAGGCCTTGTCGCTCTGCGAGGCCTTGCCGCTCTGCAAGGCAGCATCTTTGAAACGGTGGCGCGCAAGGGAGACCAAGGATGATTACAGTCGAATCCGCGTTCACGACGGAAATCGTGGAGAACGGCGATCTGCTGGTGGGTCCCTGGCGCAGCCCGAAGCAGATGCTGCAGGCCCAGACCTACGATTCCCACGCCTCGATCCACGATGATGCAACCGCGCAGAAGCTGGGCTTCCGCGGCGGCACGATCGAGGGGCCGACCCATTTCAGCCAGTTCGCACCGCTGTGCGAGCGGATCTGGGGCCGGGCCTGGTTCATGACCGGATGCCTCTCGGCGCATTACCGCAGCCCGGTGTTCGAAGGCGAAGAGGTGCAGGCCCGGATCGAGAAGCCGAAGCCCGGCCAGACCGTTTGCACGATCGGGATGATCAAGCGTGACGGCACCGAGATCCTGCGCGGCACCGCCTCGATCGACGGCGACGGCAGCGAGACGGCGCTCAGTCACCGGCTCGGCGAATTGAAGCCACTGACCGATCCCGTGATCCTCGCCGATATCAAGGTCGGCATGAAGACGCCGCGGCAGGCGATCAAGATGGATTTCGACCAGAACATGGGCGATCTCTATCCGTTTTCGCTCGCCGACAAGCTCAGGGTGATCACCGAGCCTTCGGACTATTATTCGCTGGAGCACAATCCCTGGGGCCGCGCCATCATCCCGATGGAGATGCTGAGCGTGCTGTTCCAGTACCGCGCGCGCGAGGATCGGCTGCCGGTCCGCGGCCCCGCGGTCGGGCTGTTCGCCGACCAGGAGATCCGTGTTTTGCGCGGGCCGCTCTTCCCCGGCGAGACCTATTGGGTCGAGCGCGAGGTCGTGGCGCTTTCCGGCAGCAAGCGCACCGAGAGCATGTGGGTGCGCTCGACCGTGTTCGATGCCGACAACGCGGTGGTCGCAACGATGCTGCTCAACGGCGCCAGCATGAAGGATTCCTACGCCAACTACGAAAGCGAGCACAAAGCCCTCTACGGCTGAAGCGACAGCCGCCCTCTCCCGCAAGCCGCCGAAAAAAGGACAACAACAATGGCCCGCCTGCCCTATCTCGAAACCGATCAGGTCGCCCCCGAATATCGCGACATGCTCAAGCGCAATACCAATCTGCACAAGCTGCTGGTGAACTCGCCGGACATGGCGCGCGCCTTCAACGGCGTCGGCGGCTATATCCGCTTCAAGAGCAAGCTCGATCCCAGGCTGCGCGAACTCGCGATCCTGCAGGTCGGCTGGCTCGAGCAGTCGGAATACGAATTCACCCACCATGTGAAGATCGGCAAGGAGTTCGGCGTCACCGACGAGGATATCCAGGGCCTGATCGCGGAGACCAAAGGCCAGCCGTCGAAGCTCGAGCCGCTGGCGAAAGCCATCCTGAAGGGCGCCCGCGAGATGGTGCGCGAGCTCGCGATGTCGGAGGCGACCTTCGCCGAGATCAAGCGCGAGCTGTCCGACGAGCACATGACCGACCTCGTGCTGACGATCGCATTCTACTGCGCCGTGGTGCGGGTGCTCGCCACCATGCAGATCGACAACGAGCCTTACTACAAGGAGGTACTGCAGCAGTACCCGCTACAGGGGGTGAAGTGACATGCGCCTGCAAGATCGCGTCGCTATCGTCGTGGGTGCCGGCCAAAGCCCCGGCGAGGGGATCGGCAACGGCCGCGCCACCGCGCTGACCTTCGCGCGCGAAGGCGCCAGGGTGCTGTGCGTCGATCACAATCTGGCATCGGCGCAGGAGACCGTCGACCTGATCGCGGCCAAGGGCGGCACTTCAGTCGCCTTCAAGGCCGACGTCACCAAGAATGCCGACATCAAGGCGATGGTGGCTGATGCACATGGCCGCTGGGGCAGCGTCGATATCCTGCACAACAATGTCGGCGTCAGCCTCTCCGGCGGCGATGCCGAACTGCTCGACATATCAGAAGAGGCGTTCGATCGCTGCGTGGCGATCAATCTGAAGAGCTGCATCCTCGCCGCCAAGCATGTGATTCCGATCATGCGCACGCAGCAGCGTGGCTCGATCATCAACATCTCGTCGATGGCCGCGATCACGACCTATCCCTACGTCGCCTACAAGGCGACCAAGTCGGCGATGATCGCCTTCACCGAACAGCTCGCCTACCAGAATGCGCAATATGGCATTCGCGCAAACGTGATCCTGCCGGGATTGATGAACACGCCGATGGCGGTCGACACGCGCGCCCGCGAATTCAAGAAGAGCCGCGCCGAAGTCGAGGCCGAACGCGACAGCAAGGTGCCGCTGCGTCACAAGATGGGCACCGGCTGGGACGTCGCCAATGCCGCGCTGTTTCTCGCGTCCGATGAAGCGGATTTCGTGACCGGCGTCACGTTGCCGGTCGATGGGGGCGCAAGTGTGCGGCGCGGTTAATCGAGACGATTAACCTGTGTGACAATTTGGGATTAATCACTGTGACGAAATCACGCGTTATTGCGCCGCAACGATTCGAAAAAATTGAAGTATTCCAATGACACGGCGATGTGACGACGCGTCCACATAAATCGAAATCCTGACTCGTTGTGGTCGCACGAAATTCATCTGCGCTCTGTATCTCGCTCGCCAAGAACTTCTGGAGTGCCTGGACCGATGAGCGAAGAATTCGAACTCAGACCCGATCAGTGGGATGCGCTGAAAGCGTTGCGGGCTCCCGCAGCAAACCCTTCACGGCTGAACCGCTTTGCCGTCGAGAGCCTGATCACGCTCGGCTATGTCGCCGTGCGCGGCGATTCGTTTGAACTGACGCCCGCGGGCCGGAAGGTGCTGGTCCGCGGTTCGTCATTGCTGCTGCTCGATATCGCAGCCTGACCTCGCCGAAAATGACACGAACGAGAGCTTCAGTTTTGATTGAATCAAAGCCGAAGCTCTCGTTTTTTTTGTTTTGCCGCGTTTTCTTCACGCGAACCGGTATCCACTTCGCTCGAAAACGTTCTGTACACGCGGCATCATGCCGCGTGTGCTTTTCCAGGGATAGTCGTCTCGCCGTGCTGCGTCAGCGGCTTCATCCCGGTGAGGCTGCGCAGCAGCACGTAGAACACCGGCGTCAGGAACAGGCCGAACACGGTGACGCCGATCATGCCGGAGAACACCGCGACGCCCATCGCGCGCCGCATCTCCGAGCCCGCGCCGGTCGACAGCACCAGCGGCAGCACGCCCATGATGAACGCCATCGAGGTCATCAGGATCGGCCGCAACCGCAGCCGGCTCGCCTCGATCGCGGCACGGATCGGTGACCGCCCGGCGAATTCGAGCTCGCGCGCGAATTCGACGATCAGGATGGCGTTCTTGGCTGACAATCCGACCAGCACGATCAGGCCGATCTGGGTGAAGACATTGTTGTCGCCCTTCGACAGCCAGACGCCGAACATCGCCGCCAACAGCCCCATCGGCACGATCATGATGATCGAGAGCGGCAGCGCCAGGCTCTCATAGAGCGCGGCCAGCACCAGGAACACCAAGAGGATCGCCAGCGGAAACACCCAGATTCCGGAATTGCCGGCGATGAACTCCTGATAGGTCAGATCGGTCCATTCGAAGGCGAATCCGGGCGGCAGCGTTTCGGCGGCGATCCGCGTCGCCGCCTCCTGCGCCTGGCCGGAGGAATAGCCGGGTGCAGCAGCGGCATTGATGTCGGACGACAGGAAGCCGTTGTAGCGGATCGCACGTTCCGGCCCAGCGCTCTGGCGGACCTTCAACAGCGCCGACAGCGGCACCATGTCGCCCGACGACGAGCGCACCTTCAGCTGCCTGATGTCGTCGGCACGCGCGCGAAACGGCGCGTCCGCCTGCACATAGACCGAATAGGTGCGGCCGAATTTGTTGAAGTCGTTGACGTAGTAGGAGCCGAGATAGATTTGCAGCGTATTGAAGACTTCCGTGACCGGCACGCCGAGCTGCAACGCCTTGGTACGGTCGATATCGGCGAACAGCTGCGGCACGTTGACCTGGAAGCTCGAGAACACGCCGGCGATCTCCGGCGCCTTCTGCATCGCCGCCATGAACGCCTTGGTCGCGTCGTTCAGCGCCTCATAGCCGAGGCCGGCGCGGTCCTCGATCTGCAGCTTGAAGCCGCCGATGGTACCGAGGCCGTTGACCGGCGGCGGCGGGAACATGGCGATGAAGGCATCCTGGATGCCGGCATATTTCTTGTTCAGCGCCATCGCGATCGCCGGACCGCTGAGCGACGGATCCTTGCGCTCGTCGAACGGCTTCAGGGTCGAGAACACGATGCCGGCATTGGAGGAGTTGGTGAAGCCGGAAATCGACAGACCAGGGAACGCCACCGAGCTCTCGACACCCGGCTGGGTCAGCGCGATGTCGCTCATCTTGCGGATCACTTCCTCGGTGCGATCGAGCGTCGCGCCGTCGGGCAGCCGGGCAAAGCCGACCAGATACTGCTTGTCCTGGCCCGGCACGAAGCCTGATGGCACCTGCTTGAACAGCACGCCGGTCAAGCCGATCAGCAGCACATAGAGGCCGATCACCACCGCCTTGCCGTAGATCACCTTGGTGACGGTGCGGCCGTAGTTCTCGGAGGACTTGGTGAAGACCTTGTTGAAGCCGCGGAAGAACCAGCCCAGCGACTTCTCCATGATCCGGGTCAGCCAGTCCTTCGGCTCGTGATGGCCCTTCAGCAGCAGCGCCGACAGCGCCGGCGACAGCGTCAGCGAGTTCACAGCCGAGATCACGGTCGAGATCGCGATCGTCAGTGCGAACTGCTTGTAGAACTGTCCGGTGAGACCAGAGATGAAGGCGAGCGGCACGAACACCGCGATCAGCACCAGCGCGATCGCAATGATCGGGCCGGACACTTCGCGCATCGCCTGGTTGGTGGCGTCGCGCGGCGACAAGCCGGACTCGATGTTGCGCTCGACGTTCTCGACCACGACGATGGCGTCATCGACCACGATGCCGATCGCCAGCACCAGGCCGAACAGGCTGAGCGCGTTGATCGAGAAGCCGAACACATGCATCACCGCGAAGGTGCCGACGATCGACACCGGAACCGCGATCAAGGGAATGATCGAGGCGCGCCAGGTCTGCAGGAACAGGATCACGACCAGCACGACGAGCGCGATCGCCTCGAGCAGCGTGTGGATCACGGCCTCGATCGAGGAACGCACGAACTGCGTCGGATCGTAGACGATCTGGTACGACACGCCTTCCGGCATGTTCTTCTTGATCTCGGCCATCGTGGCGCGGACATGGTCGGAGATCTCCAGCGCGTTCGAACCCGGCGCCTGGAAGATCGGGATCGCGACCGCCTGCTTGTTGTCGAGCAGCGAACGCAGGCCGTATTCGGAGGCGCCGAGCTCGATCCGCGCGACGTCGCGCAGCCGCACCACCTCGCCGGCCGAACCTGTCTTGACCACGATGTCGCCGAACTGCTCTTCGGTCGATAGCCGTCCCTCGGCATTGACGGAGAGCTGCAGGTCGAGGCCCTTGACGCTGGGCGAGGAGCCGACCACGCCGGCGGCGGCCTCGACGTTCTGCGCCTGGATCGCGCGCACCACGTCGCTTGCGGTCAGCGCATGCTCGGCGGCCTTCTGCGGGTCGACCCAGACCCGCATCGAATAGTCGCCGGCGCCATAGAGCTGGACGTCGCCGACGCCGTCGATCCGCGCCAGCCGGTCCTTGACGTTGAGCACGGCGTAGTTGCGCAGATACGTCATGTCGTAGCGGTTGTTCGGCGACAGCAGATGCACGACCATGGTGAGGTCGGGCGAGCTCTTCTTGGTGATGATGCCGAGCTGGCGCACCACAGCCGGCAGGCGCGGCTCGGCCTGCTGCACGCGGTTCTGCACCAATTGCGTCGCCTTGTCGGGGTCGGTGCCGAGCCGGAACGTCACCGTCAGCGTCATCGCGCCGTCGGTGGTGGCCTGGCTCGACATATAGAGCATGCCCTCGACGCCGTTGATCTGCTCCTCGATCGGCGTTGCGACGGTCTCGGCGATCACCTTCGGATTGGCGCCGGGATAGGTTGCGCGCACCACGACTGACGGCGGCACCACATCGGGATATTCCGAGATCGGCATCGCCAGCAGCGAGATCAGGCCGGCCAGGAAGATCAGGATCGAAAGCACGCCGGCGAAGATCGGCCGGTCGATAAAGAATTTTGAGAGATTCATGGCTCCGCCCCCGCGCGCAGCGCCTAGCGCTGCACGACGTGCTGGTTGGTTTCAGTGGATGCCTGCTGCATGCTGCGCGCGCCCATTTCGGCGACTTCCATCTTCAGAAGCGCACCCGGACGCACGCGCTGCAAGCCGTTGACGACGATGCGGTCGCCGGATTTCAGGCCGGCGGTGACGATCCGCAGGCCGTCGACCGAGCCACCGAGCGTGACGGAGCGATAGACGGCGCGGCTGTCGTCGCCGACCAACATGACGAACTTCTTGTCCTGGTCGGTGCCGACGGCGCGCTCGTCGATCAGCACCAGCGTCTGCTGCTTGGGCTGGCCCATGCGCACGCGGGCGAATTGCCCCGGGATCAGCCGGCCGTCATCGTTCTTGAACACGGCGCGGACGCGGATGGTGCCGCTCTGCCCGTTGACCTGGTTGTCGATCAGCTGGATGTGCCCCTTGGCGCCGAGGCCGCCCGACGTCACCATGTCGACCGGAATCTGGTCGAGATTGCCTCGCTTGCCGGAGGCGTCCGCGATCGAGTTCAGCGCGCGCAGCACGACCTCCTCGTCGGCATCAAAGCTCGCATAGATCGGATTGACCGAGACCAGCGAGGTCAGGACCGGCGACGAGGTGCCGGCGGCGACGAGATTGCCGACGGTGACCTCGATCCTGCCGACCCGGCCGTCGACCGGCGCCCGCACCTCGGTGTAGTCGAGATTGAGTTTGGCCGTCTGCAGCGCGGCCTCAGCGGCCTTGACGTTGGCGATTGCCTCGCGATTGGCGTTGTCGCGCTGGTCGAAATCGCGCTTGGTCACGATGTTGTTGCCGACCAGCTGCGCGCCGCGCTCGACTTCGCTCGTGGTGAACACGACGCGGGCCTTGGCGGCCTCGAGCTGTGCCTGGGCGCGATCGACCTCGGCCGCGTAGGGCGCGGGGTCGATCTTGAACAGGATGTCGCCGGACTTCACCAGCGCGCCCTCAGTGAAGTTGGTCGAAAGGATCGCACCGGCCACCCGCGGCCGGAGCTGGACACGGTCGACGGCTTCGAGCCGGCCCGAGAAGTCATCGAACAGCGTGGTCGACCGCGGTTGGATCACGGCGACGGTGACCGGGACCGCCGGCTCGGGAGCTGCGGCAGTCGCGGTCGCCTGTGCGGCATGAAAATAGTGGCCGGTCGCGATCGAACCGGCCACCGCGAGGCCGCCAAGGATCACGATACCGCCGACGACACGTCGGAAGCGGCCGGAACGGGGATTTTGGATTGACGAGGGCATTCACGCGCTCCAGATATCTGTAGTGTTCGCTACAGATGTGGAGCTGGACGCCGGTTCGCAAGATACTTATGTATCGAGCACTATGAATTTCTTATCTCATTCATGGGGAAATGGGAAGTCGCGGAAAAACATCACGTGCAACAAGAGGATAAGCCAGGGACAATCCGTCATAGAAACGGCACCCGGCTTACGGAGCAACGAAAAATGGGAATGGGACGCCCCCGCGCTTTCGACGCGGACGCCGCTTTGGACCAGGCCATGGATGTGTTCTGGCGCCATGGTTACGAGGGCGCGACGATCGCGCAGCTCACCGAGGCGATGAATATCAATCCGCCCAGCCTCTATGCCGCGTTTGGCAGCAAGGAGGGTCTGCTGAAGGCCGCGCTCGACCGCTACACCGAGAAGCGCGACGCGTGGATGGAAAAGGTTTTGGGCGCCTCCACCGCCCGAGAGGTGGCCGAACGATTTTTGATGGAGCACGCGGACGCCCAGACCGATCCCGCCAACCCGCCCGGTTGCCTGCTGGTCCAGGGCGGCCTTGCCTGCGGCACCGGCTCGGAGAATGTTCCATTTGAACTGGCAGCGCGCCGCACCCGAACCGAGGACCAGTTGCACGAGCGTTTTGTCCGCGCGAAGGCCGAACACGACCTGGGCGAAAGCGCCGATCCGGCCACCCTTGCCCGCTATCTCTCCGCGGTGACATCAGGCATGTGCGTGATGGCTTCCTCGGGTGCCGACCGCAACGCGCTGCGCGAGATTGCAGCGGTGTCGCTGAAGGCGTTTGATGAGCAGGCGAAGGGGTAGAGCGGTTGAAGGGGTAGAGCGGTTCACGTCAAGCGCCTGCGGCCCCAACGACGTTGGGAGTGACCGGCGATGAAGCATTGGACCGGCTGGCTGCCAGGTCTCACCACGCTGCGTCGATATCAAGCGGCGTGGCTTCCACACGATATCGTCGCCGGGCTTGTGCTCGCGACCATGCTGGTCCCGGTCGGCATCGCCTATGCGGAAGCGTCCGGCCTGCCCGGCATCTACGGGCTCTATGCGACGATCATCCCGCTGCTGGTCTACGCGCTGTTCGGGCCGAGCCGCATCCTTGTCCTTGGGCCGGACTCGGCGCTTGCGGCCATCATCCTCGGCGTCGTCGTTCCGCTGTCTGGCGGCGATCCGATGCGTGCGGCAACCCTGGCCGCCATGATGGCGGTCGTCTCTGGGACGATATGCATCGTCGCGGGCATCGCGCGGCTGGGATTCCTGACCGAGCTTCTCTCCAAGCCGATCCGCTACGGCTACATGAACGGAATAGCCCTGACCGTGCTGATCAGCCAGCTGCCAAAGCTGTTCGGCTTTTCCATTGAAGGCGATGGACCTCTGCGCAGTCTCTGGGCGGTCGTCGGAGCAATCGTCGACGGAAAGACGAATTGGGCGACCCTCGGGATCGGCCTTGCGACGCTGGCGGTGATCCTGCTGCTCGCCCGGAACAAGCGGTTGCCCGGCATTCTGATTGCCGTCGTCGCGGCGACGGTCGTCACCGGGGTTTTCGATCTCGGGGCCCGCTTCGGCGTGACCGTCCTGGGTTCGGTTCCCCAGGGCTTGCCGGGATTCGCCATTCCCAGGATCGGCTATGGCGACGTCGTGCAGGTGCTGATCGGCGGCAGCGCCGTCGCGCTGGTGTCGTTCGCCGATACCAGCGTGCTGTCGCGCGCCTATGCGGGACGATTGGGCGATCGCGTTGATCCCAATCAGGAGATGGTGGGACTCGGCGCGGCGAATCTGGCGGCCGGCTTCTTTCAGGGTTTTCCGATCAGCAGCAGCGGATCGCGCACGCCCGTTGCGGAAGCTGCCGGAGCGCGCACGCAATTGACCAGCGTCATCGGCGCGCTGGCCATCGCCTTCCTGCTGCTGATAGCGCCGAATTTGCTGCAGCACTTGCCCAACGCAGCATTGGCCGCCGTCGTCATCGCTGCTGCGCTCGGCTTGTTTGAGATCAGCGACCTCAGGCGAATCTACCGCATTCAGCAGTGGGAGTTCTGGCTATCGATGGTCTGCTTCGTCGGCGTAGCCGTGCTCGGCGTGATTCCGGGAATAGGCCTCGCCATCGTGCTCGCGATCGTCGAATTCCTGTGGGACGGCTGGCGGCCGCATTCCGCCGTGCTGGGCCGCGCCTCCGGCGTGAAGGGCTATCACGACATCACGCGATACCCTGATGCGCGCCAGATCCCCGGGCTGGTGCTGTTCCGGTGGGATGCGCCGCTGTTCTTTGCCAATGCCGAGTTCTTCAAGGAACGCGCGCTGGATGCGGTGGCAAAATCCCCGACGGCGGTGCGCTGGCTGGTGGTCACGGCCGAGCCGGTCACCAGCGTGGATGTGACCGCCGGCGACATTCTCGCCGAGCTCGACGAGGCATTGCACGCACAGAAGATCGAGCTGTGCTTTGCCGAGCTCAAGGACCCCGTCAAGGACAAGCTGAAGAAATTCGGCCTGCTGGCGCAGCTTGGCGAGAACAATTTCTTCCCGACCATCGGCGTTGCCGTTGCGCGCTACCTCGAGATCAATGCTGACGTGACCTGGGAGGACTGGGAAGACCGCGCCGAGGCCTAAAGCGCGATGGGTTCAATCGCCAGCGCGCTATGGCACTTTTGTTTGAGCATGATCTTTCGGAAAGCCGCTTCGCACTTTTCCGGATCATGCTTCCCAGCCGTCCGGGCCCGTCACCACATCGTCTGCCGCGCGCGCTCCGGCCATTCCCGATCGTATTTTTCGCCGCCGACCGTGTGCTCGCTCATCTCGGCAAGAATCTGGCCCGGCGTCGGCAAGACCTTCGGATCGACCCGCCTGTCCGGATTCCAGAGATCGGAGCGCACGATCGCGCGCGCGCACTGGAAATAGATCTCCTCCACATGCATCACGATCACCGTGCGCGGTGCCTTGCCTTCCATCATGAAGGAGGCGAGCAGCTCCGGTTCGGCCGTGACATAGGCGCGGCCGTTGACGCGCAGCGTGCTGCCCGAGCCGGGAATCAGGAACAGCAAGCCGACGCGGGGATCGCGAACGATGTTGCGCAGCGAATCACAGCGATTGTTGCCGCGGCGATCCGGCATCATCAGCGTCTTCGCATCATGGATGCGCACGAAGCCCGGCAGATCGCCGCGCGGCGAGCAATCGAGCCCTTCGGGGCCTGCGGTGGCAAGCGACACGAACGGCGACTTCTCGATGAGCACACGATAGAGCGGCGTCACGTGGTCGGCGACCTTCACGGTCGACGCGTCATTTGGGAAGCCGTAGATCGCCTCGAGCTGCTCGACCGTTTCGATCACCGACATTCGTGCTCTTCTCCCTTTGCTGCCTTTCGACGCATTTTCTTGACGCGAACCGGTATCCATTTCGCTCGAAAACGCTCTAGTCGTCCCAGCGTTCGCCCTTGATGATGCGGACAAGCTGTCGCGCATGATAGTCGGCGGTGCCGGAATTGACGATGGTGAAATCGGGCGTCGACGTGCTCTCGTCGACGGTGCGGGCCAGCCGCTGCTCGAGAAGGCCGTCGCTGCTGCGCGCCCGCATTGCGAGCCGCGCGGCCAGCACATCCGGCGGCGCCGTGACCAGCACCACGACAGCATTGGCATAGTTGCGGCGCGCCGCGGCGATCACGGTGCGCGAGACGTTCGCGATCACGGTGCGTCCGGCGCCTAAATCGTCGTTGATCGACCGCGACAGCGCGTAGCGATGGCCGTGCGCTTCCCAGTGCATGGCGTAGTCGCCGGCGGTTACCGCGCGCTGGAAGCTTTCCGCGCTGACCTCCTCATTGTCCTCCGACGCCGAGGCCTTGCGGGTGATCAGCCGACGGGGAAACACGACATCGCGATCATCGCCACAGGCCGCCTTGGCGAACCCCAGCAGCGTATCCTTGCCGGCGCCGCTCGGACCGACCACCAGGATCAGCCGGCCGGGACCGATTCCGGCGCGCCGATCGGCGACGACGGATGCATCGGTCATGCGACCCTCCCTCCTTCGCGCCAGACGCTGCGCACGACTGGCAGATCGCGCGCGACGTGCACGCGGATCAGGTCGGCGCGGCGGCCGAGCGCGATCTCGCCGCGGTCGTTGAGCCCGACCGCTTCGGCCGGCGTCTTGGTCACGGTGCGCACGGCCGAAGCGAGATCGATCGCCGGCACGTGCCGCGGCAATTGCAGCGCCGCCATCAAAAGGCTGGACGGGATGTAGTCTGACGACAGGATATCGAGCATGCCCTCATTGGCGAGATCGACGGCTGCGATGTTGCCGGAGTGCGAGCCGCCGCGCACCACGTTCGGCGCGCCCATCAGGATGTCGATGCCGGCGGCGTGCAAGCCCCGCGCGGCTTCCATCGTGGTCGGGAACTCCGCCACCGCGACCTTGTCGTTGACGGCGTCGACCACGTTCTCGTCGGTGGTGTCGTCATGGCTCGCCAGCGGGATCCGGTATTCATGCGCCAGCGCGACGATCGCGCGGGTGTTCGCCACCGCATATTCCTTCTGATAGGCGAAGCGCCGCGCGAACAGCACGTCGAGCTGGGCGTCGGTCATGCCGCCGCCCTTGCCGCGATAGTAGTCGCGCAGCTTGACCTCGTCGCGGAACTGGCGCTGACCCGGCGTGTGGTCCATCAGCGACATCAGCCGCACATCCGGCCGGTCGATCAGTTCCTTGGCCTCGGCGACCACGTCCGGCATCGGGACCTCGCAGCGCAGATGCAGGAAGTGATCGGCGCGCAGTAGATTCTCCTCGCGCGCCGCCGAGATCGCCGCCGCCAGCACGCCGGCGCGCCCGTCGACATCCTCGGCGCCGTCCTCGCGCCAGACCCGGAGCGAATCCAGCACCGTGGTGATGCCTGAGGTCGCGAGCTGACCGTCATAGGAGATCACGGCCGCGACCGGATTCCAGAACACTTTCGGCCGCGGCACATAGTGCATCTCGAGATGGTCGGTGTGCAGCTCGATCAGCCCGGGCATCAGGAGGTCGCCGCCGGCATCCTCGGCGGCCTCGGGCGCCCTGCCCTCGCCGAATTCCGCGATCCTGCCATCAGCGATCGCGACCCAGCCCTGCTCGATCACGCGATCGGCGAGGACCAGCCGGGCGTTGCCGATGATGGTGTCTTGCTTGGCGGTCATTTCAAACGGTCCTTCAGGCAGCAGCCGCGAACGAGGTCACGTCGACGATACGGTCGGCGATCAGATGGCGGATTTCGTCGTCATGGACAATCGCGACCATCGCGACGCCCTTGGTCTTCTTCTCCGCGATCAGCTCGACCACCACGGCGCGATTGGCCGCATCGAGCGAAGCGGTCGGCTCGTCCAGCAGCAGGATCGGCAGGTCCGAGATGAAGCCGCGTGCAATGTTGACGCGCTGCTGCTCGCCGCCGGAGAAGGTCGAGGGCGGCAGGGTCCAAAGCCGCTCCGGAATGTTGAGCCGGCGCAGCAGCTGGCCGGCGCGCGCGCGGGCCTCCTCGCGCGCCACGCCGTTGACGATCAAGGGCTCGGCGACGACGTCGATCGTCGCCACCCGCGGCACGGCGCGCAGGAACTGGCTGACATAGCCGATGGTCGAGCGGCGGATGCTCAGCACCTGGCGCGGCTCGGCGGTGGCAAGGTCGACAACCTTGCCATGGTGGCGGATGCCGATCCGGCCGCTGTCGCAACGATAGTTGCCGAAGATCATCTTCAGGATCGAAGATTTGCCGGCGCCCGACGGGCCCGACAGCACCACGCACTCGCCCGGATCGGCGTGGAACGAGACGCCGCGCACCACGGGCAGCTCGACGCCGCCCTGCAGGTGCATGGTGAAGGTCTTCTCGGCGTCGGCAAGTTCGATCATCGCGGTCATTGGCACGCTCATGGCGGAAGAATCGAGGAAACGAGCAGCTGGGTGTAGGGCTCGCGCGGATCGTCGAGCACCTGGTCGGTGAGGCCGGTCTCGATGACGCGGCCGCCTTTCATCACCATCACGCGATGCGAGAGCAAGCGCGCCACCGCCAGATCGTGGGTCACGACGATCGCGGCAAGCCCGAGCTCGCTGACGAGGTTGCGCATCAGGTCGAGCAATCGCGCCTGCACCGAGACGTCGAGACCGCCGGTCGGCTCGTCCATGAACACCAGCCGCGGCTCGGTGACGAGGTTGCGGGCGATCTGCAGCCGCTGCCGCATGCCGCCGGAATAGGTCTTCGGCGCGTCGTCGATGCGGCCGGTATCGATCTCGACCCGCTCCAGCCAGGTCGATGCGGTGTCACGGATGCGGCCGTAGTGATTCCAGCCGACCGCCATCAGCCGCTCGCCGACATTGGCGCCGGCCGAGACGCCCATGCGCAGCCCCTGCGCCGGGTCCTGGTGCACAAAGCCCCAGTCGGTGCGAAACAGGAAGCGCCGCTCGGCCTCGCCGAGTTCAGCGAGATCGCGCAGCACGCCGTCGCGCATCCGGTAGGACACCCGGCCCGCACTCGGCGCGAGCTGCGCCGAGAGCAGCTGCAGCAGCGTCGACTTGCCCGAGCCGGACTCGCCGACGATCGCCAGCACCTCGCCGGGATAGAGCGCGAACGAGACGTCGCGGCAGGCCGCCAGCCGGCCGTAATTCTTGGCAAGCCCCTCGGCCAGCAGCAGCGGCTCGTCGTTGTCGAGGCTCGGGAGCTCAGACATGCGCCTTCTCCTTGTGCGGCGCTGCGCTCTCGGTGCCGTGATGGCCGGCGGCCTGGCGCTGCTCGCAGAAGTCCGTGTCGGAGCAGACGAACATCCGGCCGCCCTTGTCGTCGGTGACGATCTCGTCGAGATAGGAATTGTCGGCGCCGCAGAGCGCGCAGGGCGCGTTGAAGCGGTAGCGCGTGAACGGGTGATCCTCGAAGTCCAGCGACACCACGGTGGTGTAGGGCGGGATCGCGTAGATGCGCTTTTCGCGGCCGGCGCCGAACAGCTGCAGCGCCGCGCAATTGTCCATCTTCGGATTGTCGAATTTCGGTGTCGGCGACGGGTCCATCACGTAGCGCGCGTTCACCTTCACCGGATAGGCGTAGGCGGTGGCGATATGGCCGAAGCGCGCGATGTCCTCGTAGAGCTTGACGTGCATCAGCCCGTATTCGGCGAGCGCGTGCATGCGCCGCGTCTCGGTCTCGCGCGGCTCGAGGAAGCGCAGCGGCTCGGGGATCGGCACCTGATAGACCAGCACCTGCCCGGCATGCAGCGACGCCTCGGGAATGCGATGCCGGGTCTGGATCACGGTCGCGTCCGTGGTCGAGGTCGTGGTCGCGACACCCGCGGTCTTGCCGAAGAACTTGCGGATCGAGATCGCGTTGGTGGTATCGTCCGAGCCCTGGTCGATCACCTTCAGCACGTCGTCGGGACCGAGGATCGCGGCGGTCACCTGCACGCCGCCGGTGCCCCAGCCATAGGGCATCGGCATCTCGCGGCTCGCGAACGGCACCTGATAGCCGGGGATCGCGATCGCCTTGAGGATCGCGCGGCGGATCATCCGCTTGGTCTGCTCGTCGAGATAGGCGAAATTGTACGTCGGCGCGTTCATTCCGCGGCCTCCTGCATTTCCACGGCCTCGTTGGCTTCCGCAAACTCCTGCCGCAGCTTGCGCAACAGGCCGAGCTCGGACTGGAAGTCGACGTAATGCGGCAGCTTGAGATGCTCGACAAAGCCGGTCGACTGGACATTGTCGGAGTGCGACATCACGAACTCCTCGTCCTGCGCCGGCGCCGCCGCCTCCTCGCCGAGCTCGCGCGCACGCAAAGCGCGATCGACCAGCGCCATCGACATGGTCTTGCGCTCGCTCTGCCCGAAGGCGAGGCCATAGCCGCGGGTAAAGCACGGCGCCTCGGTCGTCGAGCCCTTGAACTGGTTGACCATCTGGCACTCGGTCAACTCGATCGAGCCGAGCGGCACGGCAAAGCCCGCGTCCTCGGCGAAGAACTCGACCTCGACCTCGCCGAAGCGGATCTCGCCGGCGAACGGGTGGTTGCGGCCATAGCCGCGCTGCGTCGAGTAGCCGAGCGCGAGCAGGAAGCCCTCATCGCCGCGCGCCAGATTCTGCAGCCGCAAATCGCGGTCGGCCGGAAAGCTCAGCGGCTCGCGCGTGAGGTCGCCGACCGGCGTGTTGCTATCTGCCTGCGGTGAGGATTCGATCAGGCCATCGCGGCCGAGAATGTCGGTCACCCGCGGCGTGGCGGCCTGCGAGGCGTCCGCGGTCGCCGGCTGCTCCGGCACAAAGCCTTGCGCGAGCTGCGGATCGAGCAGGCGATGGGTGTAGTCGAAGGTCGGGCCCAGGATCTGGCCGCCCGGAACGTCCTTGAAGGTCGAGGAGATCCGCCGCCGCACCTGCATCTCGCCGGTGTTGACCGGCTCAGTGGCGCCGAAGCGCGGCAGCGTGGCGCGGAAGGCACGGACCAGGAAGATCGCCTCGATCATGTCGCCGCGCGCCTGCTTGATCGCGAGCGCCGCGAGCTCGCGGTCGTAGAGCGAACCTTCGGTCATCACGCGATCGACACCGAGCGCGAGCTGCTCGGAAATCTGTGCCAGCGTCACCTCGGGCACGTCGCGGTCGCCGCGCCGCTCATGCGCGAGCAGCCGATGGGCATTCTCGATGGCGCGCTCGCCTCCCTTGACGGCTACATACATCGCTTACACTCCGCTTGCGATCAGCCGCGTGGTGCGCGGGATCGCCACAATGGCATCGTCATGGACCAACACGACATCGATGCCGCGCGGGAACAAGGCTTCGTTGATCGCAAGCCGCTGGAACAGGTCGCGCGGCTTGAGCATCGCCTGCAGCACGGCGCTGCCGTCGATGCCGGGTCCTTTCAGCTCGAAGGCCGGCCCCTGCGACAGGCTGTCGACCTGCAGGATCAGCGTGGTCGAGCGGTCAGGATACTCGCTGCTGCCGAACGCAAAGCGATCGAGCGCCGGCAGGTTCGCGGCATCGCCGATCAGCGCGAAGCTCGCGATCGAGGAATCGGTGATCACCGGCGCGCTGGCGTGAAACTTCAGCCAGCGGGCGACGTCCGGCGTCGCCGACATCGCCGCGTCGAGCCAGATCGGCGTATCGTGATCGAACAGCGTCAGCGCGATCGCGGCCGAGCCGCGCATCATGCCGGCCGGCGTTCCGACATCAGCGGCGACGCGCTGCACGCTGCCCGGGCGCGCCATCGCATCCATCACGGAACGGAAGGTCGACTGTGCCGACAGCACCTTGTCGGCAAAGCCCGCGGGCATTTCGGCAATCGTCGTCATTGCATCATCCCTCACCGCGCACCATCGTGTAGAAATCGACCCGCGTCGCCGCGGTTTCCGCTGCCTTGCGGCCGCGTTCGGCGTTCATGGCGACGCGCAGCGGCCCAATCACCTTGGCCTCCACCTCGCCGGACAACTCCGCCGACTGCACCATGGCGTCGCACAGCGCGATCATCTGCGCCTTCCGCGCGTCGCGGCCGAGCGTGTAGCCGAAGCCGACCTCGCCAGTCGCAAGCCGCACCGCCGCGCGCGACACCGTCGCCTCGCCGAGATTGAACGGCGCACCGTCGCCGCCGATCCGCCCGCGCAGCATCACAAGGCCGTTTTCCGGCTCACGCAGGTTCTCATGCGCGGGCACTGCGATCGCCGCCAGCCTGCCGGCGATGTCCGCAGCGGCGGCGTGCGCCAGCACGGTCATCGCGGCCTTGCGCTGGGCTTGTTTGCTGTTTGGTCCGATCGAACTCATGGGCAAACCTTTGGGCAACCTTGCTTGCATCAAGTTGTCTATGATACTAGACAACTTGATAGCGGAGCGCCATGACTGTTTCGTGACAAACCAAAGATTTCTGGTATCACCGCGCCATGAGCATGCAGGAAAGTTCCGGCGTCGCCTTGTGGCGGCAGGTCGCCGACGGCATCGAGCGCGGCATCGCTGACGGCCGCTTTGCCGCCGGCGAAAAGCTGCCCGGCGAGATGGAGATCGCCGAGACGTACCGGGTCAACCGGCACACCGTGCGGCGGGCGCTCGCCGCATTGGCCGAGCGCGGCCTGGTGCGCGCCGAGCGCGGCAGCGGCACCTATGTCGAAGCCCAGCGCCTCGCCTATCCCTTGCGCTCACGCACGCGGTTTTCCGAGATTGTCGGCGCCGGCGGCCACGAGCCGCGCGGCCAGCTGATCGATGCGAGCAGCGACACCGCCAATCGCGAGATCGCACGCGAGCTCGGGCTGAAGATCGGTGCGCCGCTGATCCGGATCGAAGCGGTGCGGCTCGCCGACCGGACGCCGATCTGCGTTTCCACCACCTGGCTGTCGGCCGAGCGGTTTCCTGATGCCGGCAGCGTATTCGCCAACGTCCGCTCGATGACGAAGCTGCTCGGGCATTACGGCGTCAAGGACTACCACCGCGCCTCGACCCGGATCACCGCAGCGATCGTCGATGCGACCGACGCCGCGCGGCTCGACCTGCCGCTGGGCCGGCCGGTGCTGGTGGTCGACGCAACCGACGTCGACATGCTGGACCAGCCGCTGGTGACCAAGCGTTCGCGCTTCGCCGCCGAGCGCGTGGAATTTCTGGTCGAGAACGGTTGACGATGAGCACTTCTCCCTCGCCCCGCTCTGGCGGGGAGAGGGTGGGGGTGAGGGGCTGTCTCCGCGAATCCGGAAGCTGTGAGTCCCCGGAGAGTCCCCCTCACCCGGAGTTTGCGCCACGCGAAAATTCCGGCCTCTCCCCGCACGCGGGGAGAGGCGAAGAAGAAGCTACACCACCGCACGCTGCCCGATGATCGCAAAGCGCAGCTTGCTCGAGATGAAGTCGATCGCGGCAACTGCGATCAGGATCATCAGGATCAGGAACGACACCTTCTGCCATTCCAGCACGCGGATCTGCTCGGCGAGCTGCAAGCCGATGCCGCCGGCGCCGACGATGCCGATGATGGTCGCCGAACGGGTATTCGACTCGATGAAGTAGAGCACCTGCCCGGCGATCACGGGCAGCACCTGCGGCAGCAGGCCGAAGCGGATTTCGTGCAGGGCGTTGCCGCCGGAGGCGCGAATGCCCTCGACCTGCTTGCGATCAGCCGCCTCGATCGCCTCCGAGAACAGCTTTCCGAACGCGCCGAAGTCGGACACCATGATCGCGAGCACGCCGGCGAACGGGCCGAGACCGACGACGTTGATCCAGACCAGCGCCCAGATCAGCGTATCGACGCCGCGGATCGAGTCCAGGAAGCGGCGCACCGGAAAGCGGATCAGGTTCGAGGGGATGATGTTGCGCGCCGCCAGCAGGCTGACCGGCAGCGCCAAAACCGCGGCAAGCGTGGTGCCGAGCACCGCGATCGACAGCGTCTCGCCGAGCGCCTGCATGTAGAGCGGAAACGACGAGCCCGGATTCGGCGGAAGCATCAGCATGGTGATCCAGCCGAGCTGGCCGAGGCCCGCGATCAGCCTGGACGGCGAGAAGTCGAGATCGACCAGGCCGAACACGAAGATCGCGAGCGCCGCCGCGATCATGGCTGGCATCGCCAGCCGTGCCGATGCGGGACGTTCGAAGACGCCGGGGTACTTCGCGCGCAGTTCCGTGGTGTCCGGCCTCGGCATCTGGCTCATCGACGGGTCTCCTTGCCGAACAGCCGGCCGCGCAGCCAGCCGGTCGAAATGTCGATGATGAAGACCGTGACGATGATGGTGATGAGGATGGCGCTGACGTCGGAATAGTAGAACTTGCGGATCGCGACCACCAGCTCCTGGCCGATGCCGCCGGCGCCGACGAAGCCCATCACCGACGCCTCGCGGACGTTGATCTCGAAGCGCAGCAGCGCATAGCTGGCATAGCCGGCGGAGACCTGCGGCAGCACGGCAAAGCGCATGCAGGACAGCCAGCTCGCGCCGGTGGAGCGGATGCCCTCGACCGGCTTCATGTCGGCATTCTCGACGATCTCGGCAAACAGCTTGCCGAGCGCCCCGGTGGTGTGGATCGCGATCGCCAGCACGCCGGCCATCGGCCCGAGGCCGAACGCGATCACGAAGATCAACGCGAACACGATGCCAGGGACGGTGCGGGCGAATTCCAGCAGGCGGCGGATCGTGAAACGTGCCCACGGGCCCGGCGACGTATTCTGGGCCGCGAAGAAATTGAGCGCGAAGGCAAGCACGGCACCCGTCAGCGTGCCGACATAGCTGATCAGGATCGTCTCGCCGAGCATCTTCAGCCACTTATGCCAACCCCAGAACCATTCGGCGGGATCGGTCCAGACCCGCGCGCCGGAATCCAGCGTCAGGATGCGATCGAAATAGCTGACGAAATTGCCGAAATAGGTGAACAGCGTGCGCAGGTTCACTTCGGCGCCGAACGCCGCGATCACCAGCACCGCACAGAATGCCGCCGTTGCCAGCGCGGCCTTCAACCGCTTGCGTGCGACGGACTTGCGGTAGGCGTCCTCCAATGTCGCCAGTTGCTGCGCTGGAAGAATGGATACGGCGGTCGCCATCGACGCGTGCCAGTCCGGTTCGAAGTTGAGTGGAAAGGGCCGGGCTATACGCCCGGCCCTCGTGACGTCAGGCGTGCGATCAGCTCGCCTTCTTGCGCAAACCGTCGACGAACTTGATCAGCTCGATGGTGCCGTCCCAATCCTTGGTGGTGGCGGGATGGAAGCCCTTCTTCTGACCGTCGGACAGACGGTCGAAGGCGGCTTTGTCCTTGGTCGGGGCGTCGAAGAAGGCCTTTGCGATCGCGGCCTTCAGGTCCTCCGGAAGATCGGTGTTGTACGCATAGGGGCCGTTGATGATCAGCGCCGACTTGTGGATGATGCGGAAATCATCCTTCTTCATCGCCGAGCCGTCGGCATTCTTCAGCATGCCCTTGGTCAGCATCTGGGCGAGCGTGGAATCGTCCTCGTTGGTCCACTGGTTGGCGGCCACATCAACGGTTCCCTGCGACAGCGCCAGGACGGCGTTCTCGTGGCTGCCGGTGAACACGACCTTGCCGAAATAGCCTTCGGCGTTCGCGATGCCCATCTTGTTGAGTTCGAAGCGCGGCACGTTGTTGCCGGACGTCGAGTTCGGATCGACCAGGCCGAGATTCTTGCCTTTCAGGTCCTCGACCGTCTTGTACGGGCTCGACGCCTTGACGAAGAACACCGAGTAATAGCCGGTCGAACCGTCGGCGTTCATATCGTTGGCGAACGCGTCGGTCTTGACGCCGGTCAGGCGCGCGCGAGAGAACGAGGCCGAGCCGTAGCTGGCGATCTGGATGTTGCCGGCGCGCTGGCCTTCGATGACGGCCGCGTAGTCGTTGGCAATGCGCAGCGTGACCTTCACGCCGAGCTCCTTCGACAGATACGCCACGAACGGCGTCCAGCGCTCGGTGACCCCGGAGGCGTTCTCGGCCGGCACCACCGCGAAGGTGAGCTCCGGGTATTTTGCTTTCCAGTCCTGCGCGGAGGCCGAACCGGCAAATGCCAGCGCGGCGGCGCCAGCCAGAATGATGCGACGAGTGAACATGACTACCCCTCTTTTGTTGTAGTTGCACCTGTTGGCCGGGCAAAATGCCCGGCCTCCCAGATTGAAAAATGCGCGACGCTCAGGCCGCGGCTGCGGTGCCGAGTGCCGGCGCAGTTGCACCGTCGGGCGCGGGCAGCGGTGCTGCGCCGATGACGTCATTGGCCTCGAGGTCATAGAGCTCGCGGGCGATATGGTCGGTGAGCGCCGCGGGGGCGCCATCGAACACCACGCGACCCGCGGCCATGCCGACCAGGCGGTCGCAATAGGTCCGCGCCAGGTCGAGCGAGTGCAGATTGCAAAGCACAGTGATGCCGAAATGCTTGTTGATGCGCAGCAGCGCGTCCATCACGATCTTGGTGTTGCGCGGATCGAGCGAGGCGATCGGCTCGTCGGCGAGAATGATGTCGGGCTCCTGCACCAGCGCGCGGGCGATCGCGACGCGCTGCTGCTGGCCGCCGGAGAGCTGGTCGGCGCGCTGCGCCGCCAGCTGGGCGATGTCGAATTGCTCGAGCGCCGACAGCGCCAGCGCCCTGTCCTGCTCCGGCCAGACCTGCGCCAGCGACCGCCATGACGGAATCTGGGCCAGCCGGCCCATCAGCACGTTGGTCAGCACGTCAAGGCGGCCGACCAGATTGAACTGCTGGAAGATCATCGCCGAGCGCGCGCGCCACCGCCGCAGTTCCTTGCCGCGCAACGCGGTGACGTCGGTACCTTCGAACAGGATACGGCCGGAGGTCGGATCGGCGAGACGGTTGATCATCCGCAGCAGCGTCGACTTGCCGGCACCGGAGCGGCCGATCACGCCGACAAAGCTGCCCGGCGCGATCGAAAAGGACGCGTTGTCGACTGCGGCTTTCGTGCCGAAACGGCACGTCAAACCTTCCACCACCAGCATGTAATGCTCCAACCGCGCCTCGTTGGGCCATCGCTATCCCCGGCGTTTTACAGTTATGTGACGACAGCGCTGCGGTGCGGCGATCGTCCACACCCCTCCCTTGTCGCTCCCTTGCCGTCATCCCGACGTCATGATGTTGTCATCAAGCGTCCCGATGACGAGCACGCATCCCCGGAAGCCCAAGATTCTTTAAGATTTGCGGAGGCCCCGATGGCCGGAAAAACACTCTCGGTTGTGCCGACCGTCGACCCGACAGCGTCGGTGCGCGAGAGCAAGCTCGGCAAGTATACCGAGGTCGGCGCGCGCACGATCCTGCTTGAAGTCAGCATGGATGACTATTCTTACGTCGTGAACGACAGCCAGATCACCTACACTTCGATCGGCAAGTTCTGCTCGATCGCCGCGATGACCCGCATCAATCCCGGCGACCACCCGATGCATCGCGCGACTCAGGCGCATTTCACCTACCGCGCCAGCGCGTATTTCCCCGGGGAGAGCGACGACACCGACTTCTTCAACTGGCGACGTGCGCATCACGTGCATATCGGCCATGACGTCTGGATCGGGCACGGTGCGATCCTGTTACCGGGCCGGAACGTCGGAACCGGCGCTGTCGTCGCCGCCGGCGCCATCGTGACCAAGGACGTTCCCGACTACACCATCGTCGCCGGTAATCCGGCGCGGCCGGTGAAGCGGCGCTTCTCCGAGACGATCGCCGACCGCCTCGCTGCGCTCGCATGGTGGGACTGGGATCACGAAACACTTCGGCGTGTCCTGCCTGACTTTCGCAAGCTCGCGGTCGAGGAATTCCTCGACAAGCATGAGGCCGAGGCCGTATCCCAATCACAAGCCAAACAACGGAGCGCCGCATCGTGACGGACATTTTCATCGAGGGCGGGCGCACGCTGGTTGACGGCGCCTTGGTCGAGACCTCGCTGCGGACCGCAGGCCGCGACATCGGCGCGCTCGACGCCGAGCAGGGTCGCGCCGCGCTGCACATCGATGCCAGCGGCCTCCTCGTGCTGCCCGGCATGATCGACCTGCACGGCGATGCGTTCGAGCGGCAGATGATGCCGCGCCCCGGCGTCGACTTCCCGACCGACGTGGCGCTGATCGACAGCGACCGGCAGGCGATCGCCAACGGCATCACCACCGTGTTCCATGGCACGACGTGGTCGTGGGAGCCCGGCCTGCGCAGCGCGGAGAATGCGCGCAAGCTGCTCGATGCGATCGAGGCGCTGCGGCCGCAGCTCGCCGCCGACACCCGCTTCCATCTGCGCCACGAGACCCACAATCTCGAGGCCGAGGCCGAGATCATTCAATGGCTCAGTGAGGGCCGCATAGACCTGTTCGCCTTCAACGACCACAGCAACGTCAAGCCGAAGAAGCGCAACCAGCTGGCCGAGCGCACCGGGCTCTCCGTCGAGGCCGTCAACGACATGCTGGACCGGATCGTGGCGCGCCGTCCCGAGGTGCCTGCCTCGATCGCGCGACTGGCCGCCGCTGCGCGCGCGGCCGATATCCGCATGCTGTCGCACGACGACAACAGCCCGGCGATGCGCCAGGAGTTTCGCGCGCTGGGCGCCACGATCGCCGAATTCCCCGTCAACGAGGAGACCGCGCGCGACGCTGCGGCGGCGGGCGACTTCATCGTGTTCGGTGCGCCCAATGTGGTGCGCGGCGGCAGCCACACCGGCTGGACCAAGGCATCCGACATGATCGCACAGGGCCTCTGCTCGGTGCTGGCGTCGGACTACTACTATCCGGCGCAGCTGCTCGCGGCGTTCCGCCTCGCCGCCGACGGCATCCTGCCGCTCGCCAGAGCCTGGGACCTGATCTCGTCGGCGCCGGCCCGCGCGGCCGGGCTCGCCGACCGCGGCGTGCTCGCCGCGGGCCGCCGTGCCGACATCGTCGTCGTCGACGACAAGGTGCCGCTGCGGCCGCGCATTGTCGCCGTGATCTCGGCCGGACGGCTGGTGCATCTGGCCGACGCGAGCTGCCTCGTTCATTCGCTCGCGCCGCGCAAGACGGTTGCGGCGGCGTAGCTCAGTCCCATGGCCAATACTCCGCGCTACGCGATCTACTATGCGCCGTCACCCGACAGCGCGCTGCACCGCTTCGGTTCGACGCTGCTCGGCTACGATGCCGTGTCAGGCGACGCGTTGCCGTTTCCCGAAGGCGTCACGCCCGACTGGCGCGAGGTCACCGAAGATCCGCGCAAGTATGGATTCCACGCCACGCTGAAGGCGCCCACCGCGCTCGCCGACGGTCGGAGCGAGGCCGAGCTTCTCGATGCCTGCGCCGCCTTCGCCGGTCGCGCGCGGCGCATTCCGGTGATCGAACCGGTGGTCGATGCCATCAGCGGCTTCATCGCGGTGATCCCGGCCAGCCGCTCGGATGATCTGCAACAGCTTGCTGCCGATTGCGTCACGGAATTCGACGCGTTCCGCGCGCCGCTGACACCGGAAGATCGCGCGCGCCGCAGGCCAGAGAAACTCACCGCGCGGCAGTGCGACTATCTCGACCGCTGGGGCTATCCCTACGTCATGGAGGAGTTCCGCTTCCACATGACGCTGACGGGACGGCTGAGCGACGAGCGGCGGGGCCCGATCGTGGCGCAGCTGCGCACACGGTTCGCGGCGGTCGACCTCACGAGGCTCGCAATCGACCGCATCGCGCTGTTCAAGCAGACCGACAGCGCATCACGCTTCCGCATCATCGACAGCTGGCCGCTGCGGGCGTAGCGCGCGCTATTCCTCCACCCGGGTGCGGGCGATGATCTCAGCGGCGCCCTTCTCCAGCAGCTCCATGCCCACGGCGCGGCCGAGTTCGCGCGGCCGATCGGCCGGCCCGCGCCGCGTCACCTCGATGAAGCCGGCGCCGGCCTCGTCGAGCACGGAGGCGCGCAGCGTCATCTCGCTGCCCGCAAGCGTGGCGTGGCCGGCGATCGGCGAATTGCAATGGCCGTTGAGCACCCACAGCACCTCGCGCTCGGCCTCGGCGGCGAGCCGCGACTGCACGTTGTCGATCCCGGCAAGCCGCGCACGTGTCGCCCAGTCGGTGTCGACGCATTCCACCGCGACAATGCCCTGGCCGACCGCAGGCAGCATCTCGCCGACGGAGAAATCATGCGCGATACGCGCGGTCATGCCGATGCGCTCGAGACCCGAGCGCGCCATCACCAGCGCGTCCGCCGGCCCGACCTCGCCGCCGCCGGGCAGCCGCTGCTTGTCGCCGCGATCGAGTTTTGCCACCCGCGTGTCGGCGGCGCCGCGATAGTGGATCACGGTCGCTTCCGGAAACAGCCGGCGCAGATAGGCGGCGCGGCGGACGGCATTGGTGCCGATCATGAAGCCCTTGCCGCGCGCGGCGCGAAGGGTGTCGAGCGACAGGCCGGGACGCAGCACGAGGCTGTCATTGGCGGCATCGCGCGCCAGCATCGCGGCGATGACGAGACCCGGCGTCTCCTCATTGCCCGGTACGTCCTTCAGCGAATGCATCGCCGCCTGCAAGGTGCCGGCACGCATGGCTTCGCGGATCTCGGCGACGAAGGCGCCGCCCTTGCCGCCATGGCGCAACAGCTTGCTGGTCTGGTCCTGGTCGCCGCGCGTCTCGAACTTGACGATGTCGACGGCAAGATCCGGCGCCGAAGCGCGCAGCAGCCGCGCAACCTCGTCCGTCTGCGCGAGCGCCATCGCGCTCTTGCGCGTCCCAATCCGCAAAACCTGTCCCGACACGAAAGCTCCGCTGCGCGTGATCATCAACGGCTGGGGATTAGAACAAAAAGCCAGTCAAAACAACGGTTTTTGCCCCTGTTTGGCCACGCTCAGACGGTGTCCTTAACAAGCTCCACTCCGGCCTCGCGCATTGCCGTCGTGGCGGCCGCGAGCGAGCCGCCGAGGTCGATGGCGCGGCAGCCCGACAGTACGACAATGGTCTCAAAGCCGAGCCGGCGCGCATCGAGCGCCGAATACTGCACGCAATAATCCGTGGCGAGCCCGGCCATCACGACGCGCCTGAAGCCGCGCTCGCGCAGATAGCCGGCGAGCCCGGTCGGCGTCTTGCGGTCGTTCTCGAAGAACGCCGAATAGGAATCGATCGCGGTCCGAAACCCCTTACGGATCACGAGTTCGGCCCGCTCGGTGGCGAGGTCGGGATGGAACGCGGCGCCGGCCGTACCCTGGATGCAATGATCCGGCCACAGCGTCTGCGGCCCATAAGGCATGGCGATCTCAGAGAACGGCGCCGCGCCCGGATGCGAGGTCGCAAACGAGCTGTGGCCCGCCGGGTGCCAGTCCTGGGTCAGCACGACATGGTCGAACCGCTCGGCGAGCCGGTTGACGACAGGCACGACGGCATCGCCGTCCGCGACCGCCAGCGCGCCGCCGGGGCAGAAATCGTTCTGCACGTCGATGATAAGGAAGAGATCGTCGGGCGCAATCTTCATCAGGTGCCGATCCGCAATGATGCGCGCAGCTTGCGCAGGCAGGCGATCACCGACAGCGCGGTGATGCGGCCGGTCTTCGGGTTCTCCGAGGGAATGTTCTCGATCATCATCGAGAACCGCGCGGAATCGGAATCGACCTCGATCCGGTGGGTGTTGCGCGTCACCGTCGGATCCGCCCAGATCTCGACCCTTGTGCGGTCGGGGCCGATGCCGGCGAGCGACAGCGCCACCGCGACGTTGAGGTTGGCCGGAAAGCCCTTTGCGGCGTCGCGCGCACTGCCCTCGAAGATGCGCAGCGGCTCGGTGATGCCTTCGATCTGGATGTTGTTCTCGACCAGATGCGGCGCGCCGACGAGGCCGGCGACCGGCTTGCGCGTCACGAGCTTGGCCGAATGAATGGTCCCGACGGCCGCGGCGGTCACGGCATCGAGCCCGATCAGCGCCCCCGTCGGCACGATGATCTGGCCGCCATGGGCCTTCGCGAGATCGACGAGGTCCTCGTTCTGGAGCAGCGCGCCGACGCTGAGCACGACCGCGGTCTTGCCCCGCTCGACCACCGGCGCCACGATCGAACGGACCAGCTTGCTCGGCGCGCATTCGACCACGATGTCGGCAATCTCGGCCAGCTGCTCGATCGGCATCAGCTTCGGCGCCGACTTGAGCTCCGCCACCCAGCCGCGGTGCTTGCCCGGGCTGTTCGCCGACACCGCGACCAGCGTCAGGCCCTCGATGCCCTGATCGAGCGCCTTGACGACGTCGGTGCCGATCGCGCCGAGGCCGGCGACCGCAACCCGTGTCCTTGTCTTGTTGTCAGCCATCATTTCCCGCCGGCGAGCATCTTGACCAGGCGATAGAGATACTCCTCGCCCTGGTAGAACGACTTGACGAGCACGCGCTCGTCCTTGCCATGGTTGCGATTGTCGTCGACATCGGCGGCCAGCCCGGAATGAGCATAGGTCGGAATTCCGGCATTGCGCAGATAGCTGCCGTCGGTTGCGCCGGTGCTCATGACCGGAACGATCGACGCATCCGGCCAGAACTCCTTCGACAGCTTCTCGATCGAACCCATGATCTCCTCGTTGAGAGGCGACGGCGGGCTCAGCACGGCCTTGCCGGTCGGAGCCACCGCGATCTGCTTGTCGGCGAGCACGCGCTCGATCGTCGCCTGCACGCCCTCGACCGGCTCGCCGGGCAGTATCCGGCAGTTCACCTTGGCGGTCGCCAGCTGCGGCAGCGCGTTGATGGCGTGGCCGCCCTCCAGCATCGTCGCGACGCAGGTGGTGCGGAGCTGCGCATTATAGCCCGGATTCTCCGACAAACGCGCCAGCGCCGCCGGGTCGGGCTGCGGCGCCAGGATCGCCCTGATGTCGTCGGCATGCGACGTGTCGACCTCGGCGATCTTGGTGAAATAGATCCGTGTGGTCTCGTTGAGGTTCATCGGGAAGCTGTAATTGGAGAGCCGCACGAGGCCTTCGGCGAGGTGATAGATCGCATTGTCCTTGCGCGGCAGCGATGAGTGGCCGCCGCGATCCTTCACCGTGAGCTGGTAGCCGATCGAGACCTTCTCGCTGGTCTGCACGCTGTTGCGGATCGCCTTGCCGTTCTTGAGACCGACGCCGCCGCCTTCATTGAGCGCGAACTCGGCATCGATCAGGTCGCGGTGGTTCTTGATCAGCCACTGCATGCCGAGAGCGTTGGCATCGAGGATTCCTCGTCGGTCTCGAGCGCGACGATGATGTCGCGGTCGGGCTTATAGCCCTCCTTCTTGTAGCGGATCAGATTGGTGATGAAGGCGGACGCCATGTATTTGTCGTCGCTGGAGCCGCGGCCGTAGAAATAACCATCCTGCTCGGTGAGCTTGAACGGATCGACCGACCAGTCCTCGCGGTTAGCGGGGACGACGTCGAGATGGGCAACCAGAAGGATCGGCTTGCGCGCGCCGGAGCCGTGCAGCCGCGCCACCAGATTGCCCTTGTGCGGCGCCGGCGAGAACACGTGCACGTCGGCCTCGGGGAAGCCCGCCGCGCGGAGCCGCGCGCCCATCGCCTCCGCCGCCTTCTGGGTATCGCCGGTCGCGGTGGTCGTGTTGATCTCGACCAGCTCCTGGTAGATGCCGCGGGCGAATTGCTGCTGCTCCGTCAGCCCCTGCGCCGCGGCACCGGTTGCCAGCAGCGCCGGACCGAGCGCCGCCGCGAGCCGCAGCGACCGAACCGTGTCTCTAGCCTTGTGCGACATCATGCTCTCCCGGAATTCCGCCACCTGATCGGAGCGAATTCAGACAGCCGGCACGCGCTTTGGCAAGACGGCGAGCCCTTCAATTTCCGCGCGCATGCTCCGCGGTTTCGCGCACGCTATTTGCAGTCCTTATTTCGAATCCTTGGCCGCGATCACCTCGATCTCGACCAGGAATCCGGGATTGGCGAGGGCTGCGACGCCGACCACCGAGCGCGCCGGCAGGTTGGGCTGGCTGCCGCCGAAGAACTGGGTGTAGCCCTCCATGAAGGCCTTGAAGTCCATCGGCGCGGATGCGTTGTGCACCAGGAATACCTGCATCTTGACGACGTCGCCCATGCCGAGGCCCTGGCCTTCCAGAATGGCCTTGATGCGGTTGAGCACGCCGACGGTCTGCGCCTTGGTATCGCCATAGGCCTGCGGGCTCGACGGATCGGCGTCCTTGTTGATCACCGGCGGCACCTGGCCGCTGACATAGACGGTCGTGGTGTTACCGGTGACGGTCACGGCCTGCGCGATCGGGAATGTCGAGTTGGGAATCGGATGCCTGACCACGTCAGCCGAGGCGGCGGTCGCCATCGCCGACAACGCGGCGCCCAGTGCGATAGTTGCTAATCTCATGATTTCCCCCATTGCTCGATCGCAGCTCGTGCGGCACACATCGTTCATTTCGTCATTCCGGGGCGCGCGCCGCGCGAACCCGGAATCTCGAAGTTGCGGAACTCCGAGTACGTCACCTCTGGATTCCGGGTTCGCGGGCTTTGCCCGTGCCCCGGAATGACGGAAACGGCGCTTCTAGCGGCGGGCGTCCTGGACATCCTTGGTCGTCACCGCGTCCTGATAGTTGTTGCTGAAGTGCGTCCGCAGATAATTCACAACGGCGGCGATCTGACCATCGGTCATCATGTCGCCGAACGCCGGCATGCCGCGGCGGCCATTGATGACCAGGAAGACCGGATAGCCGGCGGCCTCGAGATTCTTGTTGCCGGCCAGCGACGGGTAAGTGCCCGCCCCACTCGCGCCCGTCGCATCCGGCATGTGGCAGCCCTGGCACACATTGGCGAACAGCTCCTCGCCTGTCATCTCGACGAAGCGGTAGCCCGAAGAGAAGGTGCGCTTGCCCGCGCCACTGTCCTGCCCAAGGGCCGCCGTCGCCGACAGCAGCGCCAGTGCGGCGACGACGGATGTCGCGGTCCGCATCATCATGTCTTCACCACGCGTTCGTGCAGCCGGGAGATGACGTCGAGCGCGGACAGGATGGCGCCCTCCTGCCAGGCCGGCAGCTGCGAGGCGTGCTCGCCCGCCAGCACGATACGGCCGTCGATCTGACAGAGATTGCGGTAATGCTGCGCCCGGGTGGCCTCGGTCCATTCGCCGGCGCAGCCGAGCGTGAACGGCACGCGATGCCAGGCCACCGCGACGCCGTTCTCGAATTCGTTTCTGTACTGCGGATGGATTGCGGCGCCGAACTCGACCGCGCTGGCGACCCGCTCGGCCGGCGTCATCGCGGTGAACTCGAACGAATTGGCACCGCCATACATGTAGGCGCCGAGCAGGATGCCGCGGCCGCCGCGGTTGAAGCCGTAGTTCGGATAGGCGATCTGCCGGATCGGCAGGTCGGTGTAGCTGATGCCGCCGTAGATCGCGTCATCCTCCTCCCAGAACCGCCGCTTGAACTGCAGGCCGATCTTCACCGAGGCGGCATAGGGCACGGAGTCGATCGCACTCTTCATCGGCGCGCTGACATCGACCGGCAACTGGCTCAGGATCGGCAACGGGATGGTGCAGATGCACCAGTCGGCGGTGGCCTGCTGCACCGTGGATGGACTGGCGGTGTCGACATAGCTCACGGTGACGCCGGAGCCGTTCTGCTGGATCTGCGTCACCCTGGCGCCATAGCGGATGAGATCGCCGACCTCGCGCGCGAATGCCTTGCCGATCATGTCCATGCCGCCGACCGGCTGGAACATGGTGGTCTGGAAATCGTAGCGCGCAAAGGTCTGCAGATAGCGCCACATCCGCGACCGCAGCAGCTCCTGCAGCGGGATCGGCTCGCTGGGCAGCGGATCGCCCATCAGGCCGCCGCCGGGATCGCGCGCATACCCACGGAACTCGGCCGACACGAGGTTGGCATTGTACTTGTAGTCGCGATCCAGCGCGCCCCAGTCGCGCAGCGACTGCAGCAGGATCTCCTGATCCTCCTTGCCCACGGTCTCGTCGAGCCGGCCCTGCTGGGTGACCTTTGCGAGCAGCTCCGAGACCCCGCCCTGAAAATCCGCCTTGATGCTGCGAAAGCGCTGCGGCTTGCCGCCGAATGCACGCGTCGCGTGCAGATAGGCGTTGTGATTGAGCTGGATGAAGGGTTCCAGCGTCACATTGAGCCGGCGACAGTAATCGAGCAGCGCTCGGTGATGATAGGGAATCCGCCACGGGCCGGGATTGAGATAGAGCCCCTGCTCGAACTGACTGGTCTGCCTGAAACCGCCGAGCTCGACAAAACTGTCGCCGCCGCGGATCGACCAGTTGCGGCCGCCGGCGCGGCTGTTGAATTCGAGGATCTGGACCTTGTAGCCGGCCTTGCGCAGCTCCAGCGCCGCCGTCATCCCGGCAAGCCCCGCGCCGAGAATCAGCACCGAGGCGCCCTTCACGTCGCCTGTGAGCTTCAGCGGCCCCTTGTAGGCGGATTCGGACGCGAAGCCGAGGCTCGTCATCGCGTGATACATCGCCGAACTGCCGGCAATGGTGCCAATCAGCGCCAGCAGATCACGCCGCCTGATCACAGATTCGTTCTGCACCCGCGCTCACCCAGCCGCTGACGTCGATGGCGAAGGGAAACGGCTCGCGCGATCCGTGTCAAGAAAGGGCGCACGCTTCCACATCCACCCACACGCGCTTTTGATGCATCACGCGACCGACGCGTCACACCACGCGCTCGCGATGCACGCGCCGGCAATCCATTTCGAAGTCGAGCCCAACCACCGGCGGCCGGTCGAAATGCCAGGTCAAGCCGTTGCGAAGCACCCCGCGGCGGCCGAGTTCGCTTTCCAGCACAGGATAAGCGTCGTGCACGGTGTAGAGCTGCACCGCGGTGGTGTCCCGCCAGGAGCCGCCGAACGCCCTCATCCGGCGTTCCATCTCGTCAGCCACGAATTTCGCCTTCGCCAGGATGCCGGGCGGGCTGGTGTCGCCGGGGGCAACGGTATGATCGCGGTAATTTGCCTTGCCCTCGACCGACTCGCCACTGCCGGCCACGACGAAGCTTGCCGGTGCGTCCTTCGCGGCCGGCACCGTGTAGCAGAAGGCGTGGAACGACGGCTCGCCGGGCGGATCGAGCTTTGGACAGACATTGCTGCGCGCCACCGGATTGACGCCGTCCCGCATAACGCCCCAGGCGACCAGCGTCTTGATGTAGATCTCGTTGAAGGCCTTAAAGCCCTCCTCGGTGAACGGCGCCGGCGAGCGCAGCTCGCAGGCGGCGAATGCGGTCAGCGGACGGCCGGCGGCCTTGAGGATGTCAGCTATCCCAGCAAAACCCGCGCTCAACGGCACCGGCTCGGAGAACCTGACGCGCTCGATGGCAAAGCCGGGCAGCGCAGCGACGCCGCAGGAATACTGGCTGACGCCGGGCATGAAGCGGTAGCCGCCGTCGGAAGCCTCGATGGTGTTGGTCATGGTGCCTCGTGAACACGGTGATGGGCCGTCGCGATGACGCCTCACTTGATTTCACCACAGCCGTCGTCCCTGCGAAAGCAGGGACGACACCGCATGTGTGGCCCGGCCTGCATCCACAATCGTCGTCCCGGCGAAGGCCGGCAACTGTTATGTCGGCTTGGTCTGCAGGTAGGGCTTTCTGTCGCGCATCATGGCGTTGAGGACCGTTAGGAGCTTCCTGGCGACGGCAATGAGAGCGAGCTTGGCTGGTTTGCCGACCTGTCGCAGCCGCGCGTAGAAGGCCTTGAATGGATCGGCCCGACGAACCGCGTTCAGAGCCGCCATATAGAGGGCGTCACGAACGCGCTTTCGGCCGCCGGCGATCTTGCGTTTTCCACGGAAGGCGCCGCTGTCGACGTTGAAGGGGGCAAGGCCCGCGAGCGCGGCGATCTGCTTCGCTCCAACATGTCCAAGTTCCGGCATCTTCGCGATCAGCTGCATGCAAGCCACGGGACCCACGCCCGGCAGTGAGCGCATCAACCGCGCATCGTCCGCGATCTCCGGCTCGGCCTTGGTCAATGCGTTGATATCGGCCTCGATCTCGGCGATCTCGCCATCGAGAACCTCAATGAGCCGACTGATCCGTTCGGCCATGGCGCGGTCGTCGGCCTCGCTGCGCCGGTTCTTCTCCTGCGCGCGCATGAGAACCAGTTGGTCCCGCCGTTTTGCAAGCCCTGCCAAAGCGTTGCGGGCGGGATTGGCGGCCCGCTCGGCTGCCGGCTGCATGACCCGGCCAAAGGCCGCCAGCATCCGTGCATCGATCGGATCGGTTTTGGCAAGTTGGCCGCTGGCCCGCGCAAAATCGCGAGCTCGAGCCGGATTGATCCGAGCGAAGCGGACACCGGCCTGGCTTAGGGCCTCGCGAAGCGCGAGGTCATAGGCGCCCGTGGCCTCGAAGACGACCAGCGCATCGCATCGCCAACGCGCCACCTGCTGTGTGATGGCCTGTGCCGCGTTGGCGATGCGCCTGGACACGCCGTCAGCTTCATCAAAGATATCGAGATGCTTCTTGGAGACGTCGATTCCGACATAACGAGGGGGTATGATCACGGTGCCTGTCCCTGTGATGCGAGGTCTGTTGGCGCAGCCTCGTGCAACTGTTCAGGTTGGTAATGGAACGGGCGGGAGGCCGAGCCGGCTCACGGCGTCAAGCGCCAAGGACCCAACGGCTTCCCGCCCAACCCATCCTGACAGACTTCCAAGACACAGGGACCCATACGCCGCGGCGGATCATGTGGGGGACTCGTCGGTCCACCGCTGTACAGCAATTTGCAGCGGTGGTTATGGGTCCCGGCCTTCGCCGGGACGACGATGAAGATAGGTACCGATTCAAGTGCCACACCACGCGTCGGCCGGGCGGTCGTCGGCCGACGGCGATCGTCAGTCGGCGGGGATGAAGCGGAGTGTGCCTGCCCGGCGCGTCGGCTTGCCGGTGTCGTTGGTATGATTGACGCCGTCCATCACAGGCACCTCGGGAAAATCGAAGGGGCTTACGCCGTCAAGGCAGGCCACGTTGACGGCATACAGGTTCTGGTTCGATCGCCGTTGATGATGGGTGTAGATCCCGCAGCGCGAACAGAAGAAGTGCCGCGCCGATCCGGTATGGAAGCGGTAGCTTGTTAACGCATCCTCTCCGTGCAGGATCTTGATCCCGCCCATCTCCGCCATGGCAACGACGGCGCCCCGCATCCGGCAGTAGGAGCAGGTGCAGCGGCGGATCGAATTGAAGCCGTCGCTGAGCGTCACCTCGAAACGCACCGCGCCGCAATGGCACCGGCCAGCCCGAACACCCGTGTCGCCCGTCATGTTGCTGCGTCTCCTTCTGCGCCCGGTCCTGCCGGGCGGACGAGAAACGTTCTCAGCGACAAGCCCGCAGCTCGCGCGGAACCGTGCAGCGACCTGCGCGACGATCATGATCTGTCGACTGAGACTGGTCTCAATACGAACGTATCTTCAGGATCGGCACCGGACAATCGATCAAAACTCGCGCATGATGCCAGAAAAACTCACGCGAAGGCTCGATGCAAATTCTTGAGGCTAATGCGATTTGGCGACGTAAGGGCAGCCGCCTTCATCGAGCGGACGGAAGGCCTGGTCGCCCGGCACCGTCGCGAGATACTCGTAGAGGTCCCATTTGCTCTTGGACTCTTCCGGCTTCTTGATGCGCATCAGATACATGTCATGCACCATCCGGCCGTCCTCGCGCACGAGGCCGTTCTGGGCAAAGAAATCATTGACCGGGGTCTTGCGCATCTGCGCGATCACGGTCTCCGAATCGACCGAGTTGGTGGCGGCGACCGCCTTGAAGTAGTGCCTGAGCGCCGAGTTGACGCCGGCCTGATAGGCGGTCGGCATTGCGCCGTGCCGCTTGAAGAATTCCTGGGCGAAGGCGCGCGTCTCCGGCGTGCGATCCCAATAGAAGGAATCGGTGAACAGCAGATCGTGCGCATGCGCGAGGCCAAGCGCGGGCACATCGGTGAGCGTCACCTGCAGCGCGACGAGTTGCATGCTGGCGCGGATATTGAACTCGTCGGCCTGAGAGACCGCGTTGCGGAAGTCGGAACCGGCATTGGCAAGCGCCAGGATCTTGGCGCCGGAGGATTGGGCCTGCAGCAGGAACGAAGAGAAATCGGCGGTGTCGAAGGGATGGCGAACCGCGCCCAGCACCTTGCCGCCGGCCGATGTCACGGCCTTGCTGGCATCGCGCTCCAGCGCCTGGCCGAACGCATAATCCGCCGTCAGGAAGAACCAGGGCGTACCGCCGCGCGCAACCACGGCCTTCGCCGTCGCGTTCGAGGACGCGTAGGTGTCGTAAGTCCACTGCACGCTGGTCGGCGAGCATTGCTTGCCGGTGAGGTCGGATGAACCGGAGCCCGAGATCAGGAAAAGCTTCTTGCGTTCGCGCGTCACGGTCTGGATCGCGAGCGCCACCGCGGAATTGACGCCTTCGGCGATCACGTCGACACCCTTGTTGTCGATCCAGTTGCGCACGATGCCGGTCGCCACATCAGGCTTGTTCTGGTGATCCGCCGAAATGATCTCGATCTTGCGTCCGGCGACCGTGCCGCCGATTTCCTCCGCCGCCATCTGCGCCGCGATCACCGATCCCGGGCCATTGCCGTCGGAATATTGCCCGCTCATGTCGGTGATGATGCCGACCCGCAGCACGCCATCCTCCGCTCGGGCAGCGCCGGCCGCAAAAGAGAGACACGCGGCGGCAATTGCGACCAGGACATGCGAGCGTTTCGTGACGGACATTTCGTTCCCAGGGGTTTCGACGTTTCGGACGATCTCCTGAAGCAATCAGGGATCGCCGACAACCCCATCGCCGGCATGGCGCTCTGCGATTCCGTTCAGAAATTCCGGGAGAAGGAACACAGCCGGTTCGTCGACATTCGCGCGTTTCCGATCATGCGAACGCCGCGACGAGACTTTGCCGCGGCGCGCGTTGAATGATACGAATGGATAAATGCGTTGTGGTGCCGAGATCGCTCAGCGCCGCTGCCACAATTGCCGTGCCAGAATGCCGGCCTTGCGTTCGATCGCCTCGGCGGCGTCGAGACACATGTCCTCGCGATAGCGCGAGCCGACGATCTGGACACCGACCGGCAATCCCTCATCGAGGCCGACCGGCACCACGGCCGCCGGCAGCCCCAGCACGTTCATCGACGAAATGAAGCGCAGGTCGTTCCAGAACAAATCCTTGACGCGCTGATCGCCGCCGAGATCGGCGTTGACCTCCGGCGTCTTGCGCACAGTGGTCGGCATCAGCACCAGCGGATACTGCTCGAGGAACGTCATCCAGTTCCGGATATGGCGCGAGCGCTCGGCGATCGCCTTCATGTAGCCGGGCTGGTCGAGCGGGTTGGCCAGCGCCATGAAGCCGCGGAACGTCTTCTGGAAGTCGGCGCTGGTGGTCGCCAGCATCTGGTCCTGCTGCAACACGCGGGTCTCGGTCATGATCAGGTCGCACCAGAGCTGCCAGACCTTGTTGAGGTCGGGGACCTCCACCTCGCTGACCGCATAGCCGGCATCGGCGAGATGATCCGCCGCCTTGCGCTGGAGCGCAATCACGCCGCGATCGGTCGTCATGTCCTCCGGGATCTTGGCGAGCGCGACCTTGATCGGCCCAGCCGGCTTCGGCCCCGTCAGCGGCGCCGGCACGTACCAGGGATCGCGCGGGTCGCGCTGCGCCATCACCTCGAGGCCGAGGCGCACGTCGGCGACGTAGCGCGCCAGCGGCCCTTGCGACGACATGAACTGCGCCATCAGCGGCCGCTCCGCGGTCGCGCTCGGATTGAATGCCGGAATGCGGCCCTGGGTCGGCTTGATGGTGGCGATGCCGTTGCAATGCGCCGGCCAGCGCAGCGAGCCGCCGATGTCGTTGCCATGCGCGATGGTGCCAATGCCGGCGGCGATCGACGCGCCGGCGCCGCCCGAGGATCCGCCGCAGGTCACGTCGGCATTCCAGGGATTGCGCGTCAGGCCGTGCAGCGGGTTGTCGGTGAAGCCGCGCAGCGAGAACTCCGGCGTGTTGGTGAGGCCGATGATGACGGCGCCGGCCTTCTTGAGATTGGCCGTCACCGGCGAGTCGCCCGGGGCGATGTTGTCCTTGAATGCCACCACGCCATTCGAATTGGCCTGCCCCTCGACGTCGATGTTGATCTTGATCGTGACCGGCACGCCGTGCAGCGGCCCGACGGCGCCGCCTCCGCGCTTGCTCGCGGCCAGCGCCTCGTCCGCGGCCTTGGCGGCCTGCATCGCTGAGGCGCCGAGATCGACCACGACGGCGTTGAGCGCCGGGTTGGCCTCCTTCATGCGGTCGAGATGCGCGCGAACCACCTGCTCCGAGGTCACTTCGTTCTCTCGGATCGCCTTGGCCGTGTCGACGGCGGACCATTGCCAGATCGGTGCATTCGTCACGTGATATTCTCCCTTGATGCTCAGTGCTTTGTTGTTGGTTCAGTTGTTGGTTTAGTCTCGCGGGTCGATCGGCGTCAGCTTTGATGCGCGCGCCTCGATCAGCTCGGCCACCGCGAGACAGACGTCTTCCCGGAAGCGACCGGCGATCACCTGCACGCCGACCGGCACGCCGCCGGCGGTCCCGGTCGGCACCACGACCGACGGAAAGCCGAGCGCGGGCACCGCAAGCAGCGGCCGCTGCGCGTCGAGCAGCGCGCGGACCACCGTCGCATCTTCCTGATCCTGATCGAAACGGAACGGCAGTTGCGCCGAGACCGGCAGGATGATGACGGGATAGCGCTCCTGGAACAGCTGCCAGGCCCGCACGATCGCCAGCCGCTGCTCGAAGCAGGCGAGCACCTGATCGCCGTCGAGCTCGGGCGCGTAGGCGATATGGCACTCGAGATTGTAGCGGCTCCGATCGTCGCCGAACTTGCGGATCATCGGCGCCAGCACGCGCCGCTCCTCGTTGATGACGAGGCGATGCCAGAGATCGGCGGCCTCCGCGAGCCGCGGCGGCACGGTCTCCTCCACGGCAAAGCCGGCCTCCGCGAGCCAGCGCCCGGCGGCGCGTACCGCCGCGCTCACCTCCGGCGCCTCGTCGCCGAACGGCACCGGCGCGATCGCAACGCCGATCGGATGCTTGAGCTCTGGACCTTGCAGCGGCACCGGCAGCCAGGTGCCGTCGCGCGCGTCCGCCTGCGCCATCGCGGCGAGGCCGAGCCCGAGATCGGCGACCGAGCAGGCCAGCGGCCCCTGCACCGACATCATCTGCGCGGTGATCGGACGATCGCTGGTTGCCGACGGATTGAACGCCGGGATCCGCCCCGGCGTCGGACGCAGGCCGGCGACGCCGCAGGCGTAAGCGGGATAGCGGATCGAGCCGCCGAAATCATTGCCATGCGCGATCGCGCCCATTCCGGAAGCGACCGCCGACGCGGCGCCACCGCTGGAGCCGCCCGGCGTCAGCCGGCGGCTCCACGGATTGTAGGTCGCGCCGTGCAGATCGTTGTTGGTGAACCAGCGGTGCGAAAAGGCCGGCGTGTTGGTACGCCCGACGATGACCGCGCCCGCCTTGCGAAGATTCGCGACCACCGGACTGTCCTCGGTGGCGATCACATCGCGGAAGGCGACGACGCCGTTGGTGGTGGCTTGGCCGCGCTGGTCGACATTGACCTTGATGGTGATCGGCACGCCATGCAGCGCGCCGAGCTCCGCGCCCGACTTCACCGCGGCATCCGCCGCGTCCGCGGCGGCCAGCGCCTCGTCGGCGAGGACCGCGACAATGGCGTTCAATGCCGGATTGACCTCGGCGATGCGATCGAGACTGGATCGCACCGCTTCCCGGCTGGAGATCGCGCGCGTCGCAATCGCACGTGCCAGATCGACGGCCGACCAGCTCCACAACTCATTCTCGCGCCGCGTGTCCATTGTCGTTTTCTCCAGGGCGTGCTGCAGCAGTCGGCCGATGCGGTTCAGTCAAGCCCCAACGGCTGATGAAAGACGGGCAGATCGATGCGCCGGTCTTCCGCGGGAACGACCACCGCTTCGGCGCTCAGCACATGATCGAGCATCACGCGCCGGGCGCGCGCGGCATTGCCGGAGCGGAACGCGGCCATCAGGCGCTTGTGAAACTCGATATTCTCGCAGGTGAAGCTGGATGCGAATTCCTGTACGCCGAGCTTACCGATCAGATGCCTGATGGCCTCGTTGACGAACCGGCACATCAGGCCGAGCAGCGGGTTGGGACAGGCCTCGATCAGGATGTCGTGGAAATCGATCTCGGCGTGGCGATGATGTTCCCAATCGGCGTCGCCGTCGGGATGATGCTCCTGGACCGCGATCGCCTTTTCCAGTGCGGCGAAATGCTTCGCCGTGAGGTGGCCGACCACGCTGAAGGCGAGCTCCGGCTCGATCAGCCGGCGGATCTGGTAGATTTGCGCGGTAGAGACCGACTGGAAGTAGAAGTAGTTGCTGAGCAGGCCGACGATCCGGTTGATCGACACCGGCGCCACCCGCGCGCCGCCGCCGGGACCGGTGGTGTTCTGCACCAGCCCCTGCACCTCCAAGGACTTGAGCGCCTCGCGGATGGTCGAGCGGCTGCAGCCGAACATCTCGATCAGCTCACCCTCCTGCGGCAGCCGGTCGTTCGGCCGCAAGCCGGCCTGGAAGATGTGGCTACGGATCAGGTCGGCGACCGCGTCGGAGCGCTTGCGCTTGATCGAGGCGCGGCGCGAGGGGTCGAGCGACGGGAGGACCGATTTATCCATTTTATGATCATAAATAGGTCTGCGGCGGCTTGGCAAGCCGGCTTGGGCCGTCCTTCTCCAGATTTCGTGATGCCGGGTTCGCCAAGACTGGACTATCCCCGGTCGCCTGGCACCGGCCCCGGGGCGAAGCGGCTACGCGGTCAAAAGCCCGACAGGGCGCGGGAAGGTGGCGACGACCAGGAGACCGCGGAACCGAGGCGGCGTCGCGCTTAAAGCGGACTGTGATTCAGCGTGTGGCGCATCTGGCGACAAAATCCTTCGACCAGCTGTGCAAGCGCCTCGAAATTGACCAGCAGCCTTTCGGCCTGCTCCCGGTCAGCCGAACCCGGTGCGAACGAATCCGTCAAACGCCGTTGACGATCTGCACGATCCCGGCACGCTGCGGCCCTGCTTTCGGCAAACTCCAGTTGCTCGCGTCGCCGGCCGAGCTTGTCTTCTTCCTCGAGCAGCCGCTTGTTGAGCATCGATCTCGTGTTGGTCGGAACGTCCGGGCGCTTCAGCAGATCCAGATAGTGGTCGATGTTTGCGCGCGCGGTATACTCGCTCACGTATGTGCCTCCGGCCAGTCGCAGTCTTGGTCGGCGAGGCACAGCTTCAACGCTCAGGAGTTGCTCGATCTCTGCCAGGAGCTGGCGAAGCTCATCGGTCGAAAACCCTTGCAGGGCATCGTCGACCTGGCTTCGGGTGCTCTCCGGATAGACGGGGTTGTCTTCGGCCATTGGCGTACGGCAAAAATCAAAAGTGAAGCCCTGTCAGGCACGCACCAAATCAACAAATCAACGGCACCTCGAACGATGCTCACGCGAACAATGATTTCTGTCATCGCGCGCGCTCGCGAATCCACGGCACTCAAGATAAATGAGGGGCGGAACGTCGCCCAGTGCAATCTGTGCCAGCCGCGCTTTTGCGCCAACCATCGGCCCAGTCTTGGTTGCCGCATCGTTAAGGCCAGAACGGTCCGCTCCAAAAATCAAAGCAGGCGGCTGCGGATGCGAACAGGCCGGCAACGAAGATGCGGCATGTGAGGGCAAGCGACCGAGAACCCGGATCGCTCAGCCGTGCGCGCGCTGCGCCTCGAGGCCGCGGCTGTAGCGCGACATCGCAAAGCAGAACACGAAGTAGATCACGCCGACGAACACATAGACCTCGACGCTGAAGGCCTGCCAGGCCGGATCGACGATCGCGGTCTTCGCGGTCGTTAGCAGGTCGAAGATGCCGATGATCAGGACCAGGCTGGTGTCCTTGAAGAAGGCGATGAAGGTGTTGACCAGCGGCGGGATCACATGGCGGATCGCCTGCGGCAACACGATCAGTGCGTTTTTCTCCCAGTAGGACAGTCCGAGCGCATCGGCGGCCTCATATTGTCCGCGCGGCACCGCCTGCAGGCCGCCGCGCACGACTTCCGCAAGGTAAGCGCCGGCATAAAGGATGAAGGCGATCTGGGCGCGCAGCAATTTGTCGATGTTGACGCCGTCGGGCATGAACAGCGGAAACATGACGCTCGCCATGAACAACAGGCTGATCAGCGGCACGCCGCGGATCAGCTCGACATAGAGCACGCAGAGCGAGCGGATCGCCGGCAGCTTGGAGCGGCGGCCGAGCGCGACCAAAATTCCGAGCGGGAAGCCGAACGCCAATCCGAAAGTCGCAAGGATCAGCGTCACCGGCAGCCCGCCCCAGCGGTCCTGCGTGACAAAGGACATGCCGAGAAAACCGCCCCACATCAGGCACCCGATCGCGATCAAGGCCACGGCCCACAGCAGGAACAGTTCCTTGCGCCAGAAGCTGCGGCGGCTCGAGACCACGAACAGCGCAATGAAGATCAGAACCGCGAGCGCCGGCCGCCACTGCTCGCTGAACGGATAGGTGCCGAACAGGATGAAGCGGTACTTCTCGGGGATCACCGCCCAGCAGGCGCCGCCGCCGCGCAGCGCGCGGCAGGCGCTGGTGTCGTTGCCCGAGACGATCCAGACCGCGTTGGCGATGCCCCACTGCCAGAGCGCGATGCACGCCTTGCCGAGCACGAACAGCAGCAGCAGCGTCATGATGCTCGACGTCACAGAGGCGAACAGGTTCGCGCGCAGCCAGGCCACGATCTGGCCGCCGAGCGTACGCTGCGCGCGGCGCCGGCCGATCGGCAGCGGATCCTGCGGAAGGTGTGCGACCGAGCTCATGTCAGCGCTCCACCAGCGCGATCCGCGCATTGTACCAGTTCATGAACAGGCTGATGCCGAGGCTGATGGTGAGGAACACCATCATGATCAGCGCAATCGACTCGATCGCCTGCCCAGTCTGGTTCAGCGTGGTGTTGGCGATCGAGACGATGTCCTGGTAGCCGACCGCGACCGCGAGCGAGGAATTCTTGGTCAGGTTCAGATACTGGCTAGTCATCGGCGGGATGATGACGCGCAGCGCCTGCGGCAGCACGATGTGCTGCAACACGAAGCTGCGCTTCAGCCCGAGCGCCTTGGCGGCGTCCGACTGACCGCGCGGCACCGCCTGGATGCCGCTGCGCACGATCTCGGCGATGAACGCCGAAGTATAGGTGACGAGCGCGATCAGCAGCGCGAAATATTCCGGCGCGAGCGTCAGCCCGCCGACGAAGTTGAAGCCGCGCAGCTCGGGCAGCATGACGCTCCAGCTCGCACCCAGAAGCCACGACACCAGCGCAGGCAGCGCGATGATGAGGCCGAGCGCGTAGGGCCAGGTCGGCCGCGCCTTGCCATCGAGCATCTGCAGCGCGATCAGGCGGCGCCTGACGATGAGGAAGACGATCACGCCGGCGGCCAGCGCAACGAGCGTCCAGTCATTGGCCTCATGCAGCGGCACCGACGGCAGCACCAGGCCGCGGTTGGACAGATAGACCCCGTCGACCGGCTTCCACGCCTGGCGCGCCGCCGGCAGGCCCTGCATCAGCACGTACCAGAACAAGAGTTGCAGCAGCAGCGGCAGGTCGCGCAGCACCTCGACATAGACGGCGGCGAGCCGCGCCAGCAGCCAGTTCGACGACAGCCGCGCGATGCCGACCAGCGTGCCGATCACGGTCGCCAGCACAATGCCGATGACCGCCACGCGCAGCGTGTTGACGACGCCGACGATGAAGGCGCGCAGGTAAGTGTTCTTCGGCGTGTAGTCGATCCAGCTGTCGGCGATCGGCATGCCGGCTTCACGGCCGAGGAAGGCAAAGCCGGTCGAAATGCGCCGCACCGAGAGATTATGAACCGCGTTGGACCACAGCCAGGCGACGACGGCGACCGCGATGGCGACCACCAGGATCTGCCAGAACAGGCCGGCGACGCGGGGGTCGCTGAGCGAAAGCCGCCAGGGCCGGGCGGGAGGGCGTTTCGGCGTCGATGTCGTCACAGCACAAGGACCCCAGTGAGAAGCGATCTTCTGCCATGCGCAAGAGCGTTTTCGAGCGAAGCCTGTCCCGGACTTGATCCGGGATGGATACCGGTTCGCGTGAGGAAGACGCGTCAACCTCAAATCCTGCGCACTTCATATGTTGCACCAAATTAAGATCCATGCAACATATGTTTCATGGCCCAGGCTCAGCCGAAACCATCGCCCCTCAACGAATTGTGCAGCGCACTGCCGTCGCTGCCGATGCGCTTGCAGGAGGTCGGCCGGTTCGTCGCCGCTAATGACTACGACGCCACCACCCGCTCGATGCGCGAGCTCGCGTCCGTCGCCGGCGCCGATCCTGCCTCATTCACCCGTCTTGCCAAGGCGCTCGGCTATTCCGGCTGGGACGAATTGCGCGCCGCGCTCACCGAGGCGCGCCGGCCGGCGCAGGGTTCGCCGTTCTCCGGCCGCGCCAGGAGCCGCCGCGCCGGGCCGAATGCCGATGTCAAACTGGTGCACGACAAATTGGAAGCCGAGGCCGCGGGCCTTGCGCGGATTTCAGCGAGCGCGATCGCGGAAGCCGCGCGTGCGCTGCACTCCGCGGACAGGATCTGGATATCGGGGTTTCGCAGCTGCCGCAGCGTCGCGGAACTGCTGACCTATCAGCTCCGCCTGTTCCGCCCCGACGCCGTGCAACTGGTCGGCGGCTCCGGCCCGTTCGATCTCGACCACGGCGCCTTCCGGTCAGGCGACGCTGTGGTCGTGATCGGCTTTGCGCCCTACACCCTGGTCAGCGTCGAGACGGCGCGCGCGGCACATCAGGCGCGCGCAGCGCTGATCGCGATCGCCGACACCATCAGCGCGCCGATGGCCGAAGGCGCCGATCATCTGCTGCTGTTCGAAGCCGCCTCCTCCCCCGGCTTCTTCCCGAGCCTCACCGGCGCGATCGCAGTCGCCCAGTCGCTGGCGGCCGTCGCCTTCACGCTGGGCGGCGCCGGGGCAAAGCGCAAGCTGGAGGAGACCGAGGGCCGGCTTGCCGAGATGTCGCAATATTTTGTCGAGAAAGGATGAGTGTCATGGCAGCCAACAAGAGCCGCGTGATGCATCGCAGCCTGCGCGAGACCCCGCCGAAAGCGGTCGGCGGCGACGGCGTCTGGCTGATCGCGGAGGATGGCCACCGGATTCTGGACTCCTCCGGCGGCGCCGCGGTGTCGTGCCTCGGCCATCAGCATCCGCGCATCCTGGCCGCGATCGCCAAGCAGGCTTCAAGGATCGCCTATGCCCATACCGGCTTCTTCTCCTCCGAGCCTGCAGAAGAGCTCGCCGAGCGGCTCGTCGGCCACGAGCCCGGCGGCCTCGGCTATGTCTATTTCGTCAGCGGCGGGTCGGAAGCGATCGAGGCCTCGATCAAGCTGGCGCGGCAATATTTCATCGAGCGCGGCGAGCCGAAGCGCGCGCGCTTCATCGCGCGCCGCCAGAGCTATCACGGCAACACGCTCGGCGCGCTGTCGGCCGGCGGCAATGCCTGGCGCCGCGAGCCCTACGCGCCGCTGCTGTCACCCTCGTTCAGCCATGTCACGCCGGCCTTCGCCTATCACGAGAAGCGCGACGACGAATCGGAGGCGGCGTTCGTGGCGCGCCTTGCCGCCGAACTCGAAGCCGAATTCCAGCGGCTCGGCCCCGATACGGTCGCGGCGTTCATCGCGGAGCCCGTGGTCGGCGCCACCGCCGGCTGCGTGCCGGCGCCGGAGGGTTACTTCAAGGCGGTGCGCGAGATCTGCAACCGCCACGGCGCGCTCCTGATCCTCGACGAGGTCATGTGCGGCATGGGCCGCACCGGCACGCTGCATGCCTGGGAGCAGGAAGGCATCTCGCCCGACATCCAGGCGGTCGCCAAGGGCCTCGGCGGCGGCTATCAGCCGATCGGCGCGATGCTTGCCAGCGGCACGATCGTCGACACGGTGCGCAACGGCTCCGGCGCGTTCCAGCACGGCCACACCTATCTGGCGCATCCGCTCGCCTGCGCCGCCGCGCTCGAGGTGCAGAAGGTGATCGCTGAGGAGAAGCTGCTCGACCAGGTCAAGGAGCGCGGCCGCCAGCTCGAACAGCGGCTCACCGAACGGTTCGGCAATCACCGCCATGTCGGCGACATCAGGGGCCGCGGCCTGTTCTGGGGTGTCGAGCTGGTCGCCGACCGTGCCACGCGGCAGCCGTTCGATCCCAAGCTGAAGCTGCATCAGCGGATCAAGTCTGCGGCCTTCGCCGGCGGGCTCGGCTGCTATCCGTCGGGCGGCACCGCCGACGGCCAGCGCGGCGATCACGTGCTGCTCGCCCCGCCCTATATCGCGACGTCCGGCGACATCGACATGATCGTCGAACGGCTAGGCGCTGCGGTAGACAGCGCGCTGAAGGATATTGGTCACGGAGCATGATCCGGAAAAACGGGCACCGGTTTTCCCGCGACAAACGCGAAGCGTTTGCGCAGAGATCATGCTCAAACGTTAGGAGGAGGAGGAAGACATGCTGAGGGGTATCATCACTCTGACCGTTCTCGCCGCAGGCATCGCGGGCGCAAGCGCGGCGACGCTCGACACCGTCAAGCAGCGCGGCACGCTGGTGTGCGGCGTCTCGACCGGCTTTGCCGGCTTCTCGGCGCCGGACTCGCAAGGCAACTTCAAGGGTCTCGACGTCGACTATTGCCGTGCGCTTGCCGCCGGCGTGCTCGGCGATCCCGCCAAGGTGCGCTACGTCGCGCTGACCGCCCAGAACCGCTTCACCGCGCTGCAGTCGGGCGAGATCGACGTGCTCTACCGCAACTCGACGCAGACCTTTCTGCGCGGCACCACGCTTGGGCTGCGGCAGGGACCGGTCAATTTCTACGACGGCCAAGGCTTTGTCGTGAAGAAGGACCTCGGCGTGAAGGAGCTGAAGGACCTCAAGGGCGCCACCGTGTGCGTCGCCCAGGGCACCACGCATGAAGTGACGCTCGGAGACTACGGCCGCGCCAACGGCATCGACTGGAAGCCGCTGGTGTTCGACCGCGTCGACACCATGTACCAGACCTTCTTCGGCGGCCGCTGCGACGCCATGACCCAGGATGCTTCCGCGCTCGCGGGCGCGGTCGCGACCGCAGCCCCGAAGGCCGACGACTACGTCGTGCTGCCGCAGACCATCAGCAAGGAGCCGCTCGGCCCGTTCACCCGCAACGGCGACGAGGTCTGGAGCGACATCATCACCTGGCTGCATTACGGCCTGATCGAGGCCGAAGAGCTCGGCGTCACCCAGGCCAATGCCGACGAGATGGCGAAGTCGCAGGTCCCGGCGATCCAGCGCCTGCTCGGCGCGTCGGGCGATCTCGGCTCACGCCTCGGGCTCGACAACAAATGGCTGGTCGGCGCGATCAAGGCCGGCGGCAATTACGGCGAGATCTTCGAGCGCAATGTCGGCAAGGCCAGCCCCTTGAAGCTCGAGCGCGGCCTCAACGCCACCTGGAGCAAGGGCGGGTTGATGTACGCGATCCCGTTCAAGTAAGTGAAGTCACCTCGCCCCGCCTGCGGGGAGAGGTCGAATTGCGAAGCAATCCGGGTGAGGGAGAGCCTCCGCGCATACTCCTCTCACCTGTTACGATGATAGAACCCCTCATCCCAGGCCTCTCCCCGCAAAATGAGCGGGGAGAGGGAGAAACGCCGATCATGCGCATCACCCTCATTCACGCCTTGAAGCACTCGATTGTGCCGATCGAGGCATCGTTCGCACGGCATTGGCCGGAGGCACGGCTGATGAACCTGCTCGACGACAGCCTGTCGGCGGACCTCGCCCGCGACGGCAAGCTCGACGAGCGCATGACCGAGCGATTTCTGACCATGGGCCGCTATGCTGTCGGCACCGGCGCCAACGGCATTCTCTTTACCTGCTCGGCGTTCGGGCCCTGCATCGAGGCGGTGGCGCGCGAGCACGCGCCGATGCCGGTGCTGAAGCCGAACGAGGCGATGATCGAACAGGCGGTGGCGAGGGGCAAGCGGATCGGCCTGCTCTCGACCTTCCCGCCGACGCTGGTGTCGATGCCGCCGGAATTTCCGTCACAGGTCACGCTGGTGCCAAAACTTGCCGATGGCGCGCTGGCGGCGCTCGACCGCGGCGACCGCGCCGAACATGACCGCATCGTGGTCGAGGCGTCCAAGGAGCTGCGCGACTGCGACCTGATCGCGCTCGCGCAGTACAGCATGGCGCCGGCGGCCGAGCGCGTCGCCGAAGTCACTGGCCTCGAGGTGCTGACGACACCCGACAGCGCGGTCAAGAAGCTGAAGGCGATGCTGGGGATCAGCTAGGCGCGTACCTTATCGCTAAGTTCGGCGGTCGTGACTTCCGGCCCGTAGCCGACAATCAAGTCTGTCGATAGTGTGCCGCGCGGCCTCGGCGGAGGCTCGTGTGACGTTATTCTCTGCCGTCACATAGACTTTCCAGGCTGAGGCGGCCAACTTCCGGCTGAGATGAGGGCAAACTTCCGATGCGAAATCTCCCTTTCCTTGCGATTGCGGCCATCGCTACTTTCCTCGCACCTGCCGCGGCCCAACAGGCCCCGCCTGCGTCGTCGGCGAGCGCCTCCTCCGCGCAACTGACGCACAAGCTGAACGCCTATGTCGGGTGCATCAACCGTCTCTCGGCGCGCTCGTACGAATCCCGCGAACGCTACTTTTCCTGGGCCGCCAAGGGCGGTCCCACCGGCAAGGAGCGGATCATCTACGGAACCTACACGATCTACGACACGTCCGACTGCAAGACGAGCGTCGCGGCTGCCAATGCAGCGGACCCGCACGACGCCGAGCTTGAAGACGCCGCGAACGCGTATGTTGCGGCCGTCACCACGCTTGAGCCGCTGCTGAAGGAGGCGGACGACTATTACACCCAGGAGAACTACAAGGACGACAAGATGGCCAAGGGCAAGGCGCTGCATCCGCGCCTGGTCGCGGCCTGGGATGCGTTTGCCGGCGCCGACAAGGCGCTGCGCGCCGGCGTCGAGGCCATCAATGACAAGCGCGCCGCCGAGCAGCTGGCCGCGATCGAGGCCAGCGAAGGCCGCAAGTCGCACTACTATGTCGAGGCCCTGATGATCCAGGCCAAACGCGTGCTTCGCGCGCAGCAGGCCGACAAACCCAACCTCGACGCGATAACCCAGGCGCTCAACGAGTATGAGGCCACGGTGAAGGCAGTGGACGAGGCCTCGGGCAAGGACGGCGACGCCAAGCTCGGCTCGATGTTCATCGGCAGCGCCAAATCATTCCTCACCACGGCGAGGCAGCTCATGCGCCGCGTTCGCGACAAGGTGCCCTACAGCTCCGGTGAGAAGATGATGCTGAGCAACGCCGGCGCCGGCTGGATGGTGGAAGGATCGCCGGCGCGGCTGATGCGCGACTACAATCAGCTCGTCGACGGCTACAACCGCGGCGCCCGGATCTGAACGACCGCGCTGCAATCGCAGGCGATGCACCGCTGCGCGGGTGGATTGGCCGAAGGCGTAATCCACCCGCGACGCAGAGACGAGGGCGGATTACGCCTTGCGGCTAATCCGGCCTACAAGGCCTAAGTGCCGGCGTCGTGCACGTTCAGATCGACGCCTTGCGGATCCCTGATCGTCGACACCGTGATCAGCGAGATCAGCGATAGCACCGCGATGTAGACGCCGACGCGCCAGGACTGGCCGTAGGTGCCGATGATCCACTGCGCGATCATCGGCGCGAAGGCGCCGCCGAAAATGGCGCCGAGCGCATAGCCGATCGAGACGCCGGAATAGCGCACCTTGGCCGGAAACAGCTCGGCATAGAGCGCGGCCTGCGGGCCGTAGGACAGGCCGAGCGCAACCGTGAGCCCGACGGCGCTGACGAAGAACAGCAGCAGGTTCTTGCTGTCGATCAAGAACCACATCGGCACCGCCCACAGCACCATCAGCCCATAGCCGATCTGGAAGCAGCGCACGCGGCCGATTTTGTCGCCGAGGATGCCGCCGAGCAGCGTGAAGATGAACCAGCTGACCGCCGCGAGCGTGCCGATCAGCAGCAGTTGCTCGGACGGCATCTTCAGCGTGTTGGCGCCGTAGCTGATGATGAACGCGATCAGGATGTAGCCGGCCGCATTGTTGGCCATGAAGATCAACGCGGTGCGCAAAATCTCCTTGCTGTGATTGCGCATCAGCTCCTTGAGCGGCGCGGAGGATTCCTTGTGCCGGCGCTGCATCGCCTGGAACACCGGAGACTCTTCGACCGTGCGGCGGATCACGATGCCGACGACGATCAGCACGATCGAGAGCAGGAACGGAATCCGCCAGCCCCATTCGATCATCGCCTGCTTGCCAAGCGTCGCGGTCAGCACCCACAGCACGCCGGTCGCCAGGATCATGCCAAGCGGCGTGCCGATCTGCGGGAACGAGCCGAAGAAGCTGCGCTTGTCGACGGGCGCCGATTCCACCGCCATCAGCGCCGCGCCGCCCCACTCGCCGCCGGCCGAGAAGCCTTGCAGGATGCGCAACAGAATGAGCAGCGCCGGCGCCCAGGCGCCGATCTGCGCATAGGTCGGCAGCAGGCCGACCAGCGCGGTCGCCGCCCCCATCAACAGCAGCGTGACGACGAGCATGTTCTTGCGCCCGAAGCGGTCGCCGAGATGGCCGCAGACGATGGCCCCCAACGGGCGGAACAGGAACGACAGGCCGAGCGTCGCGAACGAGACGATCTGCGCCAGCAGCGGATTGTTCGCATTCATCGGCGCGAAGAACAGCGCGCCGAACACCAGGCCCGCCGCCTGGGCGTAGACGAAGAAGTCGTACCACTCGATGGTAGTGCCGACGAGCGTTGCAGTGAGGACCTTGCGCTCCTCATCCGACAGTTCAGCGCCGCGCGAGCGCGCGGACAGTTCGATGGACATGTGGCCTCCCCAAACCCGTTCTTGAACCTGTTCTTGAGCCTGTTCTTGGCCGCGCGGGCGTGATCGGCGGCTATGCGCCTGCCCCGCACGGATGCCGGGCCCGGGATTAGCAGAGGTTTCCGCGCCGCACGAGCAAAATAGTTGCATCCGCAACGATATTCGGCGAATTGTGCTTTTGGCCCTGGTTCCCGACCCCGCTACCTCGACCGCGATCGGCGGGCAGCTATCCCGAAACGCCGATTGTGCATCGCAGCAAGATCGCTACGATGCGAGGATTCCCAAGAGGTTGCTAAGTGTCTGACATCAATGCCGATGCCTGGGTTTCCTCAGGCCACCGCCCGATGGGCTTTCCGGAATTCGTCGTCGTCATCGCCTCGATCATGGCGCTGAACCCGCTGGCGATGGACATGATGCTGCCGGCGCTGCCGAACATCCGCTCCGCGTTCCAGATCGCCGACGCCAACCGCCCGCAGATGGTACTGTCGATCTTCCTGGTCGGCTTCGGCGTCGGCCAGTTCGTGATGGGCCCGCTGTCGGACCGCTTCGGCCGCCGCCCGGTGCTGCTCGGCGGCATGACGGTCTACACCATCGCCGGCCTGCTCGCGATCATGGCGCCCTCGTTCGAAACGCTGCTGCTGGCGCGCGCGCTGCAAGGGCTCGGCACCGCCGCGACCCGCGTGATCGCGACCTCGATCGTGCGCGACTGCTACGCCGGACGGCGGATGGCGAGCGTGATGTCGCTGGCGATGATGGTGTTCATCGCGGTCCCCGTGATCGCGCCGTCATTCGGCCAGGCGGTGATGCTGCTGACGCATTGGCGCGGCATCTTCGTGCTACTGATGATCTACGGCGTGATCGCGCTGGCCTGGAGCGCGATGCGGATGCCGGAGACGCTGCCGCTTGAGCTGCGCAAGTCACTGGCGATCCCGGAGGTGCTGTCCGCGTTCCGCCAGACCATCACCAACCGCCAGACGCTCGGCTACGCGCTCGCCGCCGGCGGCGTGCAGGGCTCGCTGTTCGCCTTCGTGTTCTCCTCGCAGCAGATCTTCACCGAGATCTTCAAGCTTGGGCATTACTTCCCGGTGGCGTTCGCGGCCTGCGCGGTCGGCGTCGCGATCGCCGGCTTCCTCAACTCGCGCATCGTCGGCCGCATCGGCATGCGCGTGATCTCGCACGCTGCGCTGACCGGCTTTGCGGTCGTCGCAGGCGCCCTGCTACTGGCGGTGAAGACCGACACGCTGTCGCTGCCGCTGTTCATGGTGCTGTCGGGCCTGATGATGTTCGCGTTCGGGCTGATGATGGCGAACTTCACCGCGCTCGCGATGGAGCCGCAGGGCAAGATCGCCGGCACCGCCTCCTCGCTGTACGGCACGATCACGACGTTGCTCGGGATCGGCGTCGGCACCACGATCGGACAGGATTACGACGGCACGCTGGCGCCGTTCGCGACCGGCTTCTTCCTCTGCACGCTGGCCGCGCTCGCCGTCGTGCTGGTGACGGAAAAGGGCCGGATGTTCCGGCCGCACCATCATCCGATTTGATTGATCCGTAGCCCGGATGGAGCGCAGCGCAATCCGGGATTCTTCGCTGTGCAGGAGTTACCCCGGATTTCGCTGAGCCTGTCATCGGCGCGCGTTCGCGCGACCCGTTGCCTTCATCCGGGCTACGATCCTGACGTGACCCGGCGCTGCAGCCCGCATGAGCGGAGCGATATGCGGGGCTGCTGTTCCCGGATGTCGCTTCGCTCATCCGGGCTACGATTCTGGGATCGCGTCAGGCTTCGCGAGTCCGTCCGACGCTGCTTTGCGCCCGGGCGGGCGCCACCGCGCGCCGGGTCGCCGCGAAACCCTCCATCCCGAGCTGCCACTGCAGGCCGACGATCGCGCCCTTGGTCGGCTGCAGCAGCGCGAGCGCGCTGAACAACGTCACCGGTAGCCAGATCGCCAGTTGCAGCCAGGCCGGCGGCGCGTAGTTCATCTCCAGCCACAGCAGCGCCGGCACCACGACGTGGCCGACCACGACGATCACGAGATAGGCCGGGAAATCGTCCGCGCGCTGCGGCGTGAAGTCCTCGCTGCAGACCTCACAGTGATCGGCGACCTTGAGGAAACGGCCGAACAGATGGCCGCGCCCGCAGTTCGGGCACTTCATGGTGAAGCCGCGCCACATCGCCTTTGGCAGGGAAACCGTCTCGGTCATCGTCGTTTTCCTTTGGCCGTTGTCCTTGACCTGATCTGATGATCCATACAATATGCTTTCGATAGCATACAATCAAAGACAAAGCGTCGGATTGCATGGATTGGATCCCTACAGTTTCGGAATGGCACGGCCCGATGTTCCTGCGCATCGTCGATGCGCTGGCCGCCGATATCGCCAGCGGCCGGCTGATTCGCGGCCAGCGGCTGCCGACCCACCGTGCGCTGGCAACCGCGCTCGATATCGATCTGACCACGGTGACACGGGCCTATGGCGAGGCACGGCGGCGCGGACTGCTCGACGCCCGCGTCGGCCAGGGCACCTTCGTCTCGGAGACCACCGCGCGCGCGGCGTCCGACCTGCCCGCGCCCGTCAACATCGACCTGTCGATGAACCTGCCGCCGCAGCCGGTCGAGGCCAATCTCGATCTGCGCATCGCGCAGGGACTTGCCACCATCCGCTCCGAGGCGGGGTTCTCCGCCTATCTCGGCTATACGCGTCCCGGCGGCACCACTGAGGAGCGCCAGGTCGGCGCCGCGTGGATACAGCCGCGCGTGCCGAACGCATCCGCCGACCGCATCGTGATCTATCCGGGCTCGCAGGCGATCATCTTCAACGCCCTGCTGGCACTGACGTCGCCCGGCGACGTGGTGCTGACCGAGGCACTGACGTTTCCCGGCATCAAGGCCGCGGCGGCGCGGCTCGATGTTCGCCTGGTCGGCGTCGCGATGGACGCGGAGGGCGCGAGGCCCGACGCGCTCGACGAGGCCTGCCGCAAGCACAAGCCGAAGGCGGTGTACCTGATTCCGACGCAGCAGAATCCGACCACCGCGACCATGGGCGCGGCGCGGCGCAAGGCGATCGCCGATATCATCAGCAAGCGCGGCTGCGTCCTGATCGAGGACGACGTCTACGGCCCGCTCGAACCGCAGATGGCGCCGATCGCAACGCTGATTCCGGAGCGCACCTACTACGCCGCGAGCATCGCAAAATGCATCGCGCCGGCGCTGCGCGTCGCCTATCTCCTGGCACCCGATGCCGCCGCCGAGCAGCGCATGCGCGCCAGCATGCAGGCCACCATGCAGATGCCGCCGTCGCTGATGGTCGCGCTGGTCACGCAATGGCTGCGTTCCGGCGTCGCCGCCGACATCATCCGCGCCATCCGCAACGAGGCGGCCGCGCGCCAGCTGCTTGCGACCCGCTTCCTCAAAGGCGTCAGCTATGCGGCGCGGCCGGCGAGCCACCATCTCTGGATGCCGCTGCCGAAGCATTTCGACGGCACCGACCTGCTGTCGCACCTGATGCGCAACGGTCTCGCCGTGGTCGGCGAAGACGCCTTTGCGGCGGGCGAAGCCGCGCCGCGCGGCCTGCGCGTGTCGCTGGGTGCGGCGCGCAACCGCGCCGAACTGAGCCAGGCGCTGCAGGTGCTGTCGAATGCCGTGCGCACGCCCGTCGGCGCTACCCAAATCGTATAATTCCGGCCATCGCCGGGAATAAACTCGCTCCAAAATGATTATGGTGCGCGGGAGCGCACGCCGTTAAAACTCTGCGCTCAGGGCATCAGGCAGGGGCGGGCTTTTCAATGTCGTGCGGGTATGATCGGGCAGTCCACCGTGCTGTGCTGACGCTTCGCGGAGCAGTGACCGCGATCGGTTGTCTTGCAGTTGTCATATCAGGCGCGGCGCGCGCCTCCGATGCCCCTGCCCCGGTGCCGGAAAAACTCGAACGCATCACCGCATTCTTTGACAACGAGGTTGCGGCAGGAAAAATTCCGGGCGCAGTCATCCTGATCCAGCAGCACGGCAAGCCGGTCTATCTGAAGACCTTCGGGTATCGCGACGTGACAACCAAGTCGCCGATGCGGCCGGATACGATGTTCGCGCTGCACTCGATGACCAAGCCGATCACCAACACCGCCGCGATGATGCTGGTCGACGAAGGCAAATTGTCGCCGCAGGACCCGCTGTCGAAATACATCCCGGCGTTTGCCGACGTGAAGGTCGCCATCGAACCGGACGGTGGAAACGATCCGGCCAAGGTTGAGCTGGTGCCGCCGATCCGGCCGGTGACCATTGAAGATATCATGCGGCACACTTCGGGCATCACCTACGAATATATCGGCGCCGACTGGATCCAGAAGATCTACCGTGCGGGACACCTGTTCGACGGCAAGTTCGACAACGAGGAATTCGTCGCACGGCTGGCCAAGCTGCCGCTGTCGCGGCAGCCGGGCACGCTGTGGCGCTACGGCCATTCCACCGACGTGCTCGGCCGGGTGATCGAGATCGTCTCAGGCAAGACGCTCTATCAGTTCGAGAAGGAGCGCCTGTTCGATCCCCTGAAGATGAACGACACCAGATACGTGCTCGATGCGGAGACCGAACGGACAAGGCTCGCCGAGCCGCTGCCCTCGGACACCATCCTGATCGAGGGCGAGAACGACCGGCGCGCGCATCCGGAATGGAAATCCGGCGGCGGCGGCCTGGTATCGACCATCCTCGATTATGCGCGCTTCGCGCAGATGCTGCTCAACGGCGGCGAGCTCGACGGCAAGCGCTATCTGAGCCCCTCTGCCTTCAAGACCATGACGACGGACCATATCGGGCCGGGCTCCGGCGTCGGCCGAGACTATTGGTACTTCCCCGGCGACGGCTTTGGCTATGGCTACGGCATCGCCGTGCGCACCGATCCCGGCATCGCCAAGCCGCCACCGCCCGGCTCGATCGGCGAGTTGAAATGGGACAGCGGCAGCGGCACCTATTTCGGCGTCGATCCGAAGCTCGACATGATCTACATCATGCTCGAGCAGACCCAGAACGAGCGCCAGCGCATCACGCCCGCGTTCCGCAAGCTGGTCTACGACGCGTTCAGCCCGGATTGAGTTTAGTCGCACCTATTTGCGCCGAACTGCCTCCTGCCTGGGCCGTGCTGCGGCCGCGATCAGACTCGCGGTGCATTCGTTGCAGGCGAATGCACACTCATCCGTAAACACGCCGATCCGTGCATCGAGGCCGATCGCGCCATCGTCGACGATCCCCCCGATAAGGCCACCGCAGCACACGCATTGGTGGTGCAGCGCCAATTCCCGTTCCATGACGCGCCATCCGGCCGTCGCAGCTTCCTCTCTGCTGCTTCCCTCTCGCTATATACTATCGTATATATCGAAACGACAAGGCAGGCGGGTGAACAATTCGGTCGGGAACCCTGCAGACAACAACCATCGACCGGAGACGATCGCCAAGAAAATCCTGCCTGGTCCAACCAGGTTCATTGAGGAAACGCGATCATGATAAAGAACAATGGCGCCGCGGGACGTCCGCGCGCAACGGGAGAACTGCTCAAGATCCGCCGCGCATCGCTGGAGCGTTTTCGAGCGAAGGTTCGCGTGAAGAAAACGCGCCAAAACAAGAATCTAGCGAGCGCTGCGGCCATCGTCCTTGCGCTTGGCATGGCCGGCGCGGCTCGCGCCGAAACGGCTCCGGTCGGCGTTCCCGACAAGAGTTTTCCGGAGAGCGTGACCTCGACCTCCGACGGAACGCTTTACGTCGGCAGCTTCAACCATGGCGGCGTGACCAAGATCTCGGCCGGCAAGGCCGAGCAGCTGGTCAAGCCGGGCGCCGCCGACAGCCGCTCGACGCTGGGCGTGCTCGCCGACGAGAAGAGCGGCACGCTCTATGTCTGCTCCAACGACATCAGCGCGATGGGCGTGGCGGGGCCGAGCGACGTCAAGGGCGCCTGGCTGAAGACCTTCGATCTCAAGAGCGGCGCGCCGAAGGGCAGCTTTGCCCTGAGCGATCCGAAATCGTTCTGCAACGACATCGTGGTCGGTGCCGACGGCACCGCCTATGTGAGCGATTCCTTTGCGCCATTCGTTTATAGCCTGAAACCCGGCAGCACGGGGCTGGCGACGTTCGCCACCGATCCGCAGCTCGCGCCGGCCAAGGACGGCGTCGGGCTCGACGGCATCGCGATCGGCGCCGACGGCAATCTTTACGTCACGACCTTCATTCCGGCCAAACTGTTCAAGATCGAGATGAAGGACGGCAAGGCGGGCGCGGTGACCGAGCTGAAGCCGTCGCGGCCGCTCGATCACGTTGGACGGGCGGCGGCGCGCGATTGGCGAGACGACAGCGCGCGTGATCGAATGGCACGCAACGGCGCGGCGGCACCGAAAACCCTATTCGATTCAGTCGGCGTCTGGCCGAAGTGGGACTCGATAAGCCCGGCGGCGCGCGCTGAGTCCCACCTAGCTTCAAAGCTTGCTGAAAGCTCTTTAAAACTAGGCTTAACCGCCACTTCGGCCGCAGCAGCACCGCGGACAGGTGGGACTCGCAGGCGGGACTCCTATTCGTCATCGGTTGCGGCCGGTTGCTCACCCGGTCGATAGGCAAAGCCGGGATCGATTCCTTCGGGCACCATGACGGTCCGGCCGCCGACGATATGAGGCACCAGGCGCGACGGTGGCGCCTGGTCGGACACCTGATAGCCGTAGCGATCGAGGTCGGCATCGGAGAGACTTTCAACCCAGCAATGGCAGAACCAGCCGTTCGGCGGGAAATGCGTCTGCCACCACGGGTCGTCGACCGGCAGAATGGTGCCGTCCCAGGCCTCGTGCTCGGCGCGCGGATGGACCTGCCCGGCAAGGTGCTTGTACATCAGGTAAGGCCGCCGCGCCTTCACCTGCTGAATCTGGTCCCAGCGCCCGGCGGCGTAGGCCATGTTGACGTTGGTGTCGAAGATCACGCTGCTGCGCCAACCGCGCGAGCCGTTATAGCTCCAGCCGTACTTTTCGACGATGTCGTCGAAGTCCTTCTGGAACTCCTCCAGCGTGGTGCCATCCTCGATCGCCTTGTTGACGGCGTCGTGGAAGTCCCGGACCAGGTCCTTCGAGGTCGCGCCGGCGACCGTAAATGCGACCGAGTGCTGCTGCTGCCACAGGTCGGTCCATCTCGACGTCGGCACGTCGAGCTTATCGCGGATGAACCGGATCGCCTCCAGCGGATCGGTGCTGAAGGCAGCGACATCGACGGCGTTCATCGCAAGATGCGCCTGACCGCAGCAACAGCCGCGGAAACTCAGCTTGCGCGGCAGAATGACCCTAGTGTTCATCGGCGATATCGTCGCGGCCGGCGAGCTTCGCCATCACCAGGGCGAGCTGGATCGCCTTTGTCATGTTCTTCGGATCAAGCTTCAACCTTGTCAGGCTGTGACGCACGTCCTCCAAGCTCGTCGCACTCTGCAGCACGACCTTCAGTCTATCGACCAGCTCCTGGAACGCAGGCTGCGCCAGATCTTCAGCAGCGAGCGCCAGCTGGGCCACCTCGTCCGCGGAGCGCAGCGCCGGTCGTCGCGCATGCAGAGATTGGAACGGCTGCTGATCCCCGAACAGCCCGCCGCCGCCGAACATGGGAGCCGTCGGCATGACCAGCAGTTCCTCTTGTGGGCCGGGCTCGGGCAGACCGAGCTTGTCGCGCATCGTCGACATCCCGACTTTCAACCCCATGGGGACGAGCTTTACGACGCCGTCGATCGTCGATACCGGAGCGCTAGCGAACGGCTTCTATCATGTCTTCGTGATAAAGAATCCGACGACGGCGGCAGTCGATGTGCTGATGTCCAGGAGCGCGACCGCGCCGACAATGCCTGCCGGATATACGTTGTTCCGTCGCGTCGGTGCCGTTTGGCACAACTCGGGCGGCCTATTCTCGCAGATCCTACAGCGCGGTCGGGAATTCTTTTGGGTCGGCTCGTCGCTGGATTTCACCACAAATACACTCGGAACGACGTTGCAAACGTTCGCGTTGGGAAGCATTCCTACGGGTGTTCGCGTCAAAGCATACATCAACATTATCGCTTGGTGCCCTACGATCAATACCGTTTGGTGGACGCACGAAACCGGTCTTTTCGACAACGCGCCGGGTTACAGTGTCGGCGGTAACGGCATCGAAGTGACAAGCTCGACTTCTGGCAACGCCAACGATTTGCAGATTTGGACGGATACTGCCGCGCAGATTTGTGCGCGATCGGCGGCAGCGAACACATCTTATCGGTGTTTTACGCGCGGCTGGTTCGATCCGTTGGAGAATTAATCATCATGGGCTTCATTGAACGAAACGAAGCGGGCGCAATCGTCAGTTGGTTTAAAGGTCCGCAGCCCGATCTTGTGCTTGAAGGAATCGCTGATGACGATCCGGCTGTTGTCGCATTCCTCAATCCGCCGGCCCCTGTGCCGTCTTCCTGCACCAAGCTCGGTCTCAAGAGGGCCTTTGACGAGCTTGGCACCTGGGCTTCCGTGAAGGCCGCAATTGCGGCGGATGCGGACGTCCAGGAGGAATGGGACTTGGCGACCGAGATCAGGCGGTCTGACCCCTTGGTTCAGCATATGATCGCCGTCGTGGGCCTGTCCGACGAGCAGGTCGATGCCCTTCTGGTCCGCGCCAACGCCCTGGTCTAGGGCGGTTCGGGCTCCAAAGCGGACTATTGGATCGCCGTTGCTTCATGTCGCCTTTTGACCCCTCTGCGACGTTACCCCTCCGGTACTCCTGCCAATCGCATGCCCTCATAAATGCGCTCACGTTTGGCAAGATAAGCTGGATTATCGGTCGACGGGCTGGCGCGGAAGCGGCGGATGCTGAAATTAGGTTGAAGCGCGAGCCCTGCTTGCGCGGCGGCCCGCGCGTCATCGAGTGCTCCAAGCAGTGCTAGGGCAGCGGCGAGCCCAAGATGCGCAAACGGATAATTTCGGTTGGCGTCGATGCTCCTGCGGAGCCAACAGACGGCTTCCTTATCGGCACTAAGTTGCAACTTAGCGAAACCGACATACTGCATCCACATGAAGGCATGAATGTCGCGGGGAGACAGACGGAGTGCCTCTAAGACATGCGCCTCAGTCTCCCCGCCGCGACCGAGGAAAATCTTGGCTTGACCGATTAACCCGTGCGCGTGGGCCAGATTTCGGTCCAGCGCCAAAGCGTGTTGTAGTTCGTCAATGCCCTCAAACACGCGGTTCGTGAAAATTTTTGCTGTTCCCAAATGTAAGTGAGCCAAGGCGTGGTTCGGCGCGAGGGTCAGGGCATGCATGACGGCCGCTTCTGCTGCGGTAAGGTACTTTATCCGATCGTCGGTCATGTAGCCGGCACCAACAATGCCATCAACATGCGCTAAACCCAGACGCGCTTCGATATTGCCGGGATCAAGCGTCAGGGCGCGCTCGAAAAAGTGGCGCGCCTGCAAGATATATTCGGAAGTCAACCCCATATTGAGCTTAGCTCTGCCCTGGAAGTACAACTCCATTGAATTGGGATGCGCCGAACGTTGTGCTCTCATGGCCTCGGCTGCGACGAGCTGCGCGTCCAAGGAGTTAGCTAGTCTAGATATGATCTCGTCCTGCATATCGAACAGATCGGCTAGGAGTTTGTCAAAGCGGTCCGCCCAAAAATGCGTGCCGGTTTCAGCGTCTATCAGCTGCGCGTTGACGCGAAGTCGGCTTTCGCGGCGCTGTACGGAGCCTTCTAGCACATACCGGACGTTCAACTCGCGACCGATTTGCTTGAGGTCAGCCGCTTTGCCCTTGTAGGTGAATGCGGTGTGTCGCCCGATCACCAATGAGCCGCTGATCCGCGACAAGTCCGTAGTGAGGCTTTCCGTCACACCATCGACGAAGTAGTCTTGCTCGGGGTCACCACTAAGATTGACGAATGGCAGGACAACGATAGAAAGACGAGGCGGTGACACCGCTTGCTCCGTGCCGTCGCTCTGCGCCGTCGAACTACTCGAAGTTGCCGGCTTCTGCCCTTCGTGCACTGCGCCAACAAATCGGAAGCCTTTGCGCGGCAATGTTTTTATTAGGCGCTGCCTTTCACCGTCGTCACCGATTGACGCCCGGGCGGCATTGATGCGGGTCGTCAGCGCGGCATCTGAGACGATGCGTCTATTCCAAACCGCGCTGATGAGATCGTCTTTGCTGACGACGCGCTCCCTATTGCGGATAAGGTAATCAAGTAAATCGAATACCTGCGGTGTGATGGAGACGAGGCTCGCCCCGCGATGCAGTTCGCGACGGTCGGTGTCGAATACGTACTCCTCGAAGAAATAACGCAATTGAGGGTCCCTTAGGCGGCCTTCGATCTTCTGCGCCGCTCGGACGCAAAGAATAAGCTGCCGGCAAGGAAAATGTAAGCCGGATGTCAAGCGTGGCCCCCTAACCATGGGGTACCGTCGATACAAGCAATACCGAGGAGGATGCTCCGATGAGCATGACCTATGGTGCAACAGGGTTGGGACAAATTTCCGCATTGACGCGGCGCGTCTCCAGCTTTTTAGGGAAATATTGGGGTGCGCTTCAGGAACGGCGCGAACGCCAGAGGTTACAAGCCGCCTTGTGCGACCTAAGTGATCGTGAGTTAATGGATATCGGCACGACGCGAAGCGAGATTGACTACGTCGTGTCGAACAGAGATATCGACCCGCGAGGCATACGAGCCGAATGGGTCCAATACCTGCCAACAGTGGACGGCCAAATCCACCCACATTGGGACAAGCAGCTCTTAGAAACACGCGTCAAACCTCGCTAACGCAATGCGCGGAAACCCATCGCGGTCCGCTACGCAAGCCGTTATGACTGCGTCTGGCCCTTCTGCGACCTCGGGAGACGTCCGCAATCCGCCGCTGTCGACCGCGAAGCGGACGTCGACCCTGCCATCGGCAGGGGCCAACTTGAGGGGTGACAAACGAACTTGCGCGCGGTGCCATTCGATTTTGCGCGCTACACAATTGCGCGCTAGGCAGGGACGACGTGTTGGAGGAGCCCCGGACTCACATCACGATTTCTGAATAATGGAAGAATACCGCTGATTTGCCCGACGAGTCAAGTTGCCGTGTCCGCCGGCAGCCACCGGCTCCTTTGCATGGGGTTGTTTTCGATATTTTGGCAGTGCGCCCCTGCGACTCGGCACCGACCGATGCGGTCGCACCGCCGTCACCACGCCATCCGCTAGATCACATAGAACCCGTGCGTGCCGTCGCGACGCAGCTGCTCGGCGAGGCCGTACTCCCAATCGAGATAGGCCTGCATCGCCTGCTCCGCGACGCCGGTGCCTTCATAGGGTCGCCGGTAGCGGTGCGCAGGATCGGGCCGCGGCACCATGCGCGGTGGTCCGACTTCGAGCCGGCCGTTATAGCCGCCGTCGAGCACATAGACCTCCCAGCCCATCTGCGCGAGCCAGGACGCCGTCATGTCGGCGCGGATGTTCTTGTTGTCGCTCAGCACGATGCGCGCGCCGCGCACGGGAGCAGCCATGTCGATTTCCTGCACCAGCTGGCCGCCGGCATAGTGGCGGAAGCCGGCAAGGTGACCGGCCGTGTATTCCTCGGCATCGCGCACGTCGAAGCGATACAGCGTACTGTGCGCATCCTCGTCCAGCGCGGCGAGTTCGTCGATCCCGATGTGACGGACGCCGGCGCGATAGGCGACGTCGCGCGCATTGTCGCCTGCGCCCTCGAACGGAGCGATGCCGCCGCGCTTGCCGGCGCCGTGCTCGAGATCGTGCTTCGCCAGCGTCCAGCCGATCGTGCCGTTGCGCAGCGCCCGCACCTTGTTGGGCAGTCCGGCATTGATCAGCGACTGCGTGCCGATGATCGAGCGGGTGCGGCCGGCGCAGTTGACGATGATGGTGGTGTCGGGATCCGGCGCCGCGCCGCCGGCGCGCAGCACCAGCTCGGCGCCGGGCACGCTGACCGAGCCAGGGATATTCATGGTGGCATATTCGTCGAAGCGGCGGACATCGAGGATCGCGATGTTGGCCTTGTCCGAGATCAGCGCGGCGACCTCGTCGGCGCTCAGCGACGGCGTGTGCCTGCGCGACTCGACCAACTCGCCGAACGCCTTGGCGTAGGAGTTGACGTCCTCGAACACCTCGTAACCTGCCGCCTTCCAGCCCCCCAGGCCGCCGGCGAGTGCAGCGACATTGCTATAGCCCAGCGCCATCAACTGCACCGCGGCGGCAGCGACCAGCCCCTCGCCATTGTCATAAAGGACGATCGGCACGTCCTTGCGCGGCAGTCGCAGCTCGGCTTCGAGCGCGATCCGGCCGGACGCCATGTTGGCGGCAAACAGCGGATGGCCGGTGGCGAATTCCGCCTCATGCCTGACGTCGAGCAGCGCGATCTCCCGGCGCAGCAGCAGCGTTGCGCGGATGTCCTGTGGCGTGACGGAAGAAAGTGTCATGGGATGCTGGCCTGACAGAAGAAAACGGCAGGCTTGCTCTAGGCCGAAATCGCGCCTCGTCAATAGCTTTAACCGGCTCGCAACCCCGATCTTCACGAGCGGGGGTCCGGGGAACGAAAGCCCGCCATCCCGCTTTGCTCAACCGGGATGCACTTGCTACGTTCCCAATCGGCCCCGTTGGCGCCCGATCAGGCCTTCCGGACAAGAGAAGGTAGCGGGGCCAGCCTGAAGTTCTGGGAGGATGACCATGAGATCAGTCGGAAATGAACCCTTGTCGCGTCACGCCCTCGCCTTCGTGCTGGCCGGCGGACGCGGCAGCAGACTTCAGGAGCTCACCGACAAGCGCGCCAAGCCCGCGGTCTATTTCGGCGGCAAGTCGCGCATCATCGATTTCGCGCTGTCCAATGCAGTGAATTCGGGCATCCGCCGCATCGCGGTGGCGACCCAGTACAAGGCGCACAGCCTGATCCGGCATCTGCAAGGCGGCTGGAACTTCTTCCGGCCGGAGCGAAACGAGAGTTTCGACATCCTGCCCGCAAGCCAGCGCGTTTCCGAAACGATGTGGTATGTCGGCACGGCCGACGCGGTCTACCAGAACGTCGACATCCTCGAAGCGCACGGCACCAAGTACATCCTGGTGCTCGCCGGCGACCACGTCTACAAGATGGATTATGAGATCATGCTGAAGCAGCATGTCGAAAGTGGCGCCGACGTCACGGTCGGCTGCCTTGAAATGCCGCGCGCGGAATCCTCTGCCTTCGGCATCATGCATATCGACGAGACCGGCCTGATCCAGTCCTTCCTCGAGAAGCCGGCCGATCCGCCGCCGATGCCCGGCAAGCCCGACAAGTCGCTGGCCAGCATGGGCATCTATGTCTTCAATTCGGAATTCCTGTTCGACGAGTTGCGCCGCGATGCCGCCGACCCGAACTCGGCCCACGATTTCGGCAAGGACATCATCCCCTATATCGTGAAGCATGGCCGGGCGATCGCGCATCAGTTCAATGATTCCTGCGTCCGCTCCGGCGACGATCCCCGCTCCTACTGGCGCGATGCCGGCACCGTCGATGCCTATTGGGGCGCCAATATCGATCTCACCGACGTGGTGCCCGAGCTCGACCTCTACGATCGATCATGGCCGATCTGGACCTATGCCGAGATCACCCCGCCCGCCAAGTTCGTGCATGACGAGGACGGACGGCGCGGCCAGGCGGTGACCTCGCTTGTTTCCGGCGCCTGCATCATCTCGGGCGCGTCGCTGCGCCGCTCCCTGCTGTTCACCGGTGTCCACGTCAATTCCTACGCGAATGTCGAGAATGCGGTGATCATGCCTTACGTGAATGTCGGCCGCGGCGCGCGGCTCAGAAACGTCGTGATCGATCGCGGGGTGAGGATTCCGGAAGGGCTCGTGGTCGGCGAGGATCCCGAGTTCGACGGCAAGCGCTTCCGCACCACCGAGAATGGCATCACGCTGATTACGCAGTCGATGATCGACAGGCTGGGGACATGACGCCCATCCGCGTCCTCGCAGTCGCCTCTGAAGTCTACCCGATCGTCAAGACCGGCGGCCTCGCCGACGTGGTCGGCGCGCTGCCGGCGGCGCTGAAGCAATACGGCGTCACGACGCGGACGCTGGTGCCCGGCTATCCCGACGTGCTCAAGGCGCTGGCCACGGCGGAGACGCTGCTGCACTGGCCGGAATTCTACGGCGGGCCGATCCGCGTGCTGGGCGGCACGCATGATGGCCTCGATCTGTTCGCGCTCGACGCGCCGCATCTCTATGCGCGGCCCGGCAATCCCTATGTCGGCCCGGACGGACGCGACTGGCCGGACAACGGCATCCGCTTTGCCGCGCTGTCGCGGATGGCGGCGGAGATCGGCCAGGGCGCGATCACCTCCTTCGTCCCCGACATTGTGCATGCGCATGACTGGCAGGCGGGCCTCGCACCCGCCCTCCTGCATTATGCCGGGCAACCGCGGCCCGGCACGGTGATGACCGTGCACAACCTCGCCTATCAGGGCCAGTTCTCGCCGGACATGCTGACCGCGTTCGGCCTGCCGGGCGAATCCTACGCGCTCCACGGCGTCGAATATTACGGCACCATCAGCCTGTTGAAGGCCGGCCTGCAATTCGCCGACCGCATCACCACGGTTTCGCCGACCTATGCGCGGGAGATTCAAAGCGACGATGGCGGCATGGGGCTCGGCGGCCTCTTGCGCGAACGCGCCGACGTGCTGAGCGGCATCCTCAACGGCATCGACATATCGGTGTGGAATCCGGCCACCGATCCCGACATCGCGGCGCGCTTCAGCGCCGAGCAGCCGGCGGAGCGCGCGGCGAACAAGGCGGCGCTGCAGCGCCGCTTCGGGCTCGATCCCGCGCCGGATGCGATGCTGCTCGGCGTCATCAGCCGGCTGTCATGGCAGAAGGGCCTCGACCTGCTGCTCGAGAACATTCCGACGCTGCTCGGCGAAGGCATTCAACTCGTGCTGCTCGGCAGCGGCGATCGCGACCTGCAGGATCGCTACGCCGCGCTGGCGCGCGACAATCCCGGACGGATCGCGGTCGTGATCGGTTACGACGAGGCGCTGGCGCATCTGATCCAGGCCGGCGCGGACGCGCTCGCAGTACCGTCGCGCTTCGAGCCGTGCGGCCTCACCCAGCTGTGCGCGCTGCGCTATGGCGCGGTCCCGATCGTCGCCAATGTCGGCGGCCTTGCCGACACCGTGCTCGACTTCGACGAAGTCGCGATCACCGGCGATGCGCCGACCGGCGTCAAGTTCGCACCCGTCACTTCGGATGCGCTCGCCCACGGCTTGCGCAAGGCAAACCTGCTGTTCAACGACAAGGTGACGTGGCGCCGGCTGCAGCAGGCCGGCATGGCCACCGATGTCTCCTGGCACAATCGCGCCGGCCGCTACGCCGCGCTCTATCGCGAGCTCGCGACGACGCGGCGCTAGAGCATGATCCCGGGAAGTGCGAAGCGGTTTTCCCGCGACAGAACGCAAAGCGTTTTGCGCCGCGATCAGTTCAGCAGATCGCAGGACGCGACGCGGTTGATGTCGGCGAGGCGCCGGTCGGGATTTCCCTTGAGATCAAGGCTTGCGACGAGATCGAGCAGCCGGCCATAGGCGCGGTCGGCGACCGCGACGGGCAGCGGCTCCTCGTCGAAGGTCTCGACGTAATTGCCGACGAGTCCGCTCAGCAGCCGGCAAACGCCGCGTTGCTCCGGGTCGTCCTTGCTCAGAATCTCGAGTTTTTTCTGGAAGGTCCTGAAGGTTCGCAACCCATGGGGCTGTTGCGAAAGCCAATTGTGCAAATCAGGATACAGATCGGTCATATCAGCCTCTTCAAAATGGAGAAGAAGCTACCGGCTTATACAGCCGATCACGGTTCCGCGCCATCGCGATTTTTGCATGCATCCCCTGCCCTGCCGCGCGGGCCGTGTCATTGGACCGGCACGTCCTGCGACTACAGTCGCGCGAGGGCCGGCAAGATCCTGTAGCGCGCGATCTCGTGCGGATAGTCGCCGCGATTGGCGAGCAGCACGATGCCGAGCCTGCGCGCCGGCACCAGGCCGACATAGGCTGAGGCGTTATTGAGACCGCCCGGCTTGTCGATCACGGTGACGCCGTCCAGCCGCACATGCTCCCATGCCATCGCCTGGCCGAACTTCTCGTCGACGCGAAAACTCTCACGCTCGGTCATCTGCAACGCGGCGCGCAATTCCGGATCGATCACCGCGCCGTCGAGGCAGGCGCCCAGCAATATGCCGAGATCGCGCGCCGTTGAGAACATCTGGCCGGTGCCTGGAAAATCATAATAGCGCTGCTGATTGCCCGGCGGACCGATCGCCGTGCCGTCGTGGGAGTAGCCCTGAACCACACGCTGCATCATCTCGGGCGCCATCGTCGAGCGATTGTCCTCGCTACGGTCTGGAACGAAGGTCGACGTCATGCCGAGCGGCTTGAGGATACGGTTCCCGATCAACGTCGCGATCGGCATGTCATAGCGCCGCTCCAGCACGAGCTGCAGCAGGACATAGCCGGCATGGCTGTAGACGCGCTGCTTGCCCGGCTGCTCTCCCGCCGGTGGAGTCCATGCATTGAGCATCGCGATGAACTGATCACGGCTGAACGTCCCGTCCGGCCATGGCGGATGATCGGTCGGCAGCAGCAGCCCCGACGTATGATTGACGAGCTCGCCGATGGTGACGCGGCTGACGTAGTCGGCGTTGAGCTCGGGCAGATACTTGCCGACCGGATCGTCCAGCCGTAATTCGCCGCGCTCGGTGCCGAGCGCGACCAGCGTCGCCTCGAACAGCTTGCGCAACGAGGCGAGGTTGAACAGCGTGTCCGGGGTGACCGGTCGCTTCGCTGCGGCATCAGCGAAACCGTAGTTGAAGAAGGCGACCCGGCCGCCGGCATAGACCGCCACGGCGAGGCCGCCCGGGTCGGCCGCAGTCGCGGTCGGCGCGAGTTCCGTCGTGACGATGTCCCTGATCTGCGCATCCATGTCGGAGTCCGCGCGCGCCACTCCGAGCACGCTAACAGCGACGACGAGCAGGACGGCTGCGATCCGGACGGTGAGCCATTGTCTCATGAAGAGCGAAATCAGGACGATGTTGCGATGTGACCCGCGGGCGAGTCTGTTCACCATCGAGAGATGGCAACATCACGATCCTAGCGGTGGAACCGATGCATCCGAATTCACGATTGTGCGTCTTGCGCCCGTTACCCGCCCGGCTGGGGACGGGGCGGCCCGATCGCTGTTCCGGTGGTCACTTCCGGAAGCCGCGATCGCGACCGCCCTCCCACTCCAGCCACGGTGCGGGAACTGCAATCGAACAAAAAATGCGGGACGTTTGAAAATGACGGGAGCGGGCTTGGACGAAACGGCAGGATCGGCGCTTGCCGATCGGGCCAAGGATATTTCTGACTTCGTCACATTCCGCTCCCAACCGGGGACGTTTCTTCCTAGCAACAATTCGTCAATCGAAGGTTGCATAAGCCGGTTGGATTCGATTTTCAAGACACGGTCGTCCGCGACGTTTTGTCCTGTTCCAGATGCCGGATACGCGCGATGGCTGTTTAAGCATCGGTTAACCATCGATGCGCGGCGCGAGACCTATGGGGCGCGCGAGCGGACGATCGACCGCGGCAACGACGCCAACAGCAGCACGAGGCAGACGCACAGCAGCACGATGTCCTTGAACAGGAACTCGCCGGCCAGGTTCCAGGCCATTGGATCGGTCGACAGGCTCCATTTCACCACCCCGGGCGTCGTGAAGAAGAACGACCACGTCACCGCGAAGGTGATGACGCCCATCAGCGCGCCGATCGCCGAGAGAAGCGGGCTGAACGCACCGGCGGCGAGCAGCGCCGCAATACCGAACTCGGCCACCCCGAGAACATAGGCCTCACCCCGGAGACCGAACACCGACAGCCACGAAATGAACGGGCTGTTGCTGATGAACTGCGCGATGCCTTGCGCCGATTGCAGTGTGAACTTCTGCATGCCGAACGACACGAAGATCACGACCATGACCCAGCGCAGGATCGCGAGCGAACGATAGGACCCCTCGCCCCGTTCGGCGATGTTGAACGACAAATTCATGCGGATGTTGCTTCCCTCGCTGCGATGTCACCATCGGCCGCTGTTGCGGCGCTCGTGTTCAGACTACGCAGCGCGCCGCGCGCGCGTTACGCGCGGGACAACGTCTCGGCCTTCACGATGATGTGCAGCTGAGATGAGGAATAATCGCCGCGAGAGATATCATCGGCGCGAAGCCGCCGTGCGGGCCACGACGGCCTCACGCGCGCTGGCGCAGCGGCCGCGCGGCAACCTTTGCCGGCACCGGCATGGTGAAACCGTACAGGAACAGATCCACCACCATGTCGGCGAACTCCCTTGGATCGATCCCGCCCTTCGGATCGTACCAGGTGTGGCTGAAGTTCAGGATGCCGAACAGCATCATGCTGTAGATCTTCTTGGTCCGCTTGACGATCTTGCCTTCCTTGTCGAGCTTGACCAGGAGATCCGAGACCGTGTCGACCAGCTGGCGCTCCAGCGCCTTGATCGCATCCTGCTCGGTCTCGCCGAGGAACGAGAGGTCGTTGAGGATCACGCGCTGCTCGTCGCTCGAGCGCGCATTCAGCGCGACGATGGCCTGGATCGCGGCGCGGAACTGCTCCAGCGTGGTCGCCTTTTCGGCCATCGCGGCTTCGACGTCCGCGATCATCTCGCGGATATGGGCGTCGAGGATCGCGAACAGGATCGCTTCCTTGGAATCGAAATAATGGTACAGCGCGCCGCGCGACAGCTTGCAGGCATCCGCAAGGTCGGCGATCGAGGCACGCATATAGCCCTGCCGCGCGAACAGGCCGCAGGCGGTGGTAAGAATGTTCCGCTGAATCTCGTCGTAATTCTCTGAGCGCGTCCGCGCCATTGCCGTCTCTCTCGTGCACCATCGGCGCCGCCGGAATCGGGCGACTGCCTCTCTCTATACTACCGCCACCCCACGCTCTCCTCCCTTTTGCGGGCACCATCCACCAGAACTCTTCCATCGTCCGTGCGATGAGCGACTGCGTCAAAAAATAATTTGAACGACCGGTCGGATTATATTAGACTGCCTTCCATCAAGCAAGCGGATTGCGCATGCCGGGAGCAACCCGGCGGCATCGCGGGAGGTTGCGCGTGGATTCTCAGAGGATCGATGCTGTCGTGATCGGAGCCGGTGCCGGCGGGCTGTGTGCCGCGGCGCGCCTCGCCCATGGCGGGCTGCATACGCTCGTCGTCGACGACAAGGACCGGCTCGGCGGGCGCGCCTCGACCGAGGACATCGACGGCTTCAAGGTCAATATTGGGGCGATCGCGATCGAGTTCGGTGGCGTGTTCGAGGAAACCTTCCACGCCGTCGGCGCCCCGCTCGACATCCGCGCGCCGGAGCCCGCGAGCTCGTTCTTCATCGACGGCAAGGTGATCGATGTCGGCCGCGGCGGCTGGTCGCTGCTGCTCGGGCAACTCACCAAGCAAGCCTCGCGCATCCTGGAGAAATTCGCCGACGCCCGCTCCGGCAATCTGCCCGACGGGCGGCAATCGACCGAGGACTGGCTGAAGGGCTACACCAGCAACGCCACCGTGCACGCGCTGTTCCGCAATCTCTGTGCGGCGATCTTCGCCTGCAACGCCGCCGAGCTGCCGGCCCGCGCCTTCCTCACCTATTTCACCAGCAAGGGCGCCTTCAAGAAATTCGGCTTCTGCCCGCAGGGCACGATCGGCGTCTGGAACAGCCTGGGCAATGCCGTCAGGCGCAATGGCGACATCTGGCTTGGAACGCCGGCGACCACGATCCACACATCAGATGGCCGCGTCGAAGGCGTCACCGTTCTGCGCAATGGTGAACGGGTGCGGATCGACACCGATCTCGTCATCAGCAATGCGGGACCGAAGGCCACCGTCGCGCTTGCCGGCAGCGAGGCGTTCCCGGCGGATTATATCGCCAGGGTGAAGAACGACCTTCGCCCGGCCGCCAACATCGTCATCAATGTCGCGAGCCGCGAGCCGCTGATCAATCATCCCGGCATCGTCACCTTCGGCAAGACGCGCCGGCTCTGCAACATGGCCAACCTCTCCGCCACCTGTTCGGAGTTGGCGCCGCCCGGCTGGCACCTCTATGTCGCCTATGCCGTGCCGGTGCCCGCGCTCGGCGATTTCGATGCGGACGCGGAGGTCGCGCTCGCGCTCGAGGATCTGCGCGAGCAGTTCGCCAATTTCGACCAGGCAAAAATCCTCTCGATCCGGGTGATGCGCGACGACTGGCCGGCACAACGCAGCTGCGCCGGCTACGATTTGCCGCGCGAGACCGGCATCGAGGGCCTGTGGTGCGTCGGCGACGCGGTGAAGCAATATGGCAATGGCGGCACTCAGGCCTGCGCCGAAACCGCCAAGCTCGTCACCGATGCGATCCTCGCCGCGCGCCCGCGCTTAACGGCAGGCCGGGTCTGAGCACGATGCCGACGACCATCCCGCATCCGATGCCGCAAGCAGCGCCGCAGGCCGCGCCGGCGCAGGATGGCTTCCTTGAATTCCGCAACATCCGGATCGTCTACGACAATGCGATCGAGGCGATCCGCGACGTCTCGATCGCGGTGCCCGAGGGCAACATCGTCGCCCTGCTCGGCTCCAACGGCGCCGGCAAATCGACGCTGCTGAAGGCGATGTCCGGCATCCTCTATACCGAGGAAGGCGTGATCGAGAACGGCAGCATCCGCTTCCGCAATGACGAAGTGCATCGCCTTGCGCCGGACGAACTGGTCCGCCGCGGCATCGTGCAGGTGCCGGAGGGCCGGCGCGTGTTCGCGGCACTCACCATCGACGAGAACCTGCAAATGGGCGGCTACACCAGGACCAGTGCCGAGGCGCGCGAGCGCCGCGACAAGGTGTTTGCGCTGTTTCCGCGGCTGTATGAGCGGCGCGACCAGATCGCCGGCTACATGTCCGGCGGCGAGCAGCAGATGCTCGCGATCGGCCGCGCGTTGATGACCGACCCCGTGCTGCTGGCTCTCGACGAGCCGTCGCTCGGCCTCGCGCCGCTGATCATCGACCGCATCTATGAGGTGATCGTCCGGCTGCGCGACGAACTGAAGATGACGGTGCTGCTGGTCGAGCAGAACGCGCAGCGCGCACTCGACATCGCCGACTACGGCTACATCCTGGAGACCGGCCGCGTCGTGCTCGACGGCACGGCATCGAGGCTCACCGCCAATGAGGACGTCCAGGAATTCTATCTCGGCGTCTCCTCCACCGGCCGCAAGAGCCTGCGCGAAGTCAAGCATTACAAGCGCCGCAAGCGGTGGCTGTCGTGACCGCGCTGCTCACTGTCGAGAACCTGTCAAAGCGCTTCGGCGGCCTGCAGGCGGTCGCCGATGTCAGCCTGCGCGTCGCGCCCGGCGAGATCTGCAGCGTGATCGGTCCGAACGGCGCCGGCAAGACCACGTTGTTCAACATGATCTCGGGCGTGCTGCGGCCGAGCGGCGGCCGCATCACGTTCGACGGCATCGACCTCTCGACGATCTCGCCGTGGAAATTCGCCGCCGTCGGTATCGGCCGCACCTTCCAGAATCTGGCGCTGTTCAAGCACGGCACCGTGGTCGAGAACATCCTGACCGGCCGCCACACCCATCTGCGCTCGACCGTGCTCGATGCGGTGTGGTTTTACGGGCGTACCCGCAAGGAGGAAATCGCGGCACGGCAGCGCGTCGAACACATCATCGAATTTCTCGAGATCGAGCATATCAGGGACGCCGTGGTCGGCACGCTGTCCTACGGCCAGCAAAAGCGCGTCGAGCTCGCGCGCGCGCTCGCCTGCGAGCCGAAGCTATTGCTGCTGGACGAGATGGTCTCCGGCATGAACCAGGAGGAGACCGAAGACATTGCGCGCTTCGTGCTCGACATCCGCGACGAGCTCGGCATCACCGTCGTGATGATCGAGCACGAGATGCGCATAGTGATGGACATCTCCGACCGCGTTCATGTGCTGAATTTCGGCCGCAAGATCGCCGAAGGCACACCTGGTGAGATCAGGCGCGATCCGGCAGTCGCGGAGGCCTATCTCGGCGGCCAGCGCTCCGAGGCGATGGCAAAGGCGGGCGCGTGATGTCGACGCTGGACAGCCTGCGCACCGCTTATCCGCCGCTGCAAGCGAGCACGCCGCGCAACCCACCGGCAACCGGCGCCGACGCGTTGCAGGCTACGCTTGCGGATGCCGCCATCACCATCCCGCAATTGCTACGGCAGCGCGCCGCCATGCACGGCGAGGCGCTGGCGCTGCGCGAGAAGGATTACGGCATCTGGAATCCCTATTCCTGGCGCCACTATTACGACACTGCGCGCGCGGTGGCGCTCGGCCTGCTCTCGCTCGGCATCAAGCCGGGCGACCGAATCGCCATCGCCGGCGAGAACACGCCGGAATGGTTTTACGCCGATCTTGGTGCGCAGATGATCGGCGCGGTGGCGGTCGGCATCTATCCGACCAATCCCTGGGTCGAGCTGCAATATATCGTCAAGCATTCGGGCGCCCGCATCGTCGTCACCGGCGACCAGGAGCAGACCGACAAGGTGCTCGACGCGATGGCGGGCAATGGCGGCCTGCCGGACCTCGAGGCCATCGTCTGCGTCGACATGAAGGGCCTGCGGCATTACCGGCAATCGGAGCTGATGTCGTTCGCCGCATTGTGCGAGCGTGGCAAGACCTACGCCCAGCAGAATCCGGAGGCCGACGCGACGCTCGACCGCCTGATCAGTCAGGGCGCGCCCGACGACGTCTGCATCCTCGTCTACACCTCGGGCACGACGGGTCCGCCCAAGGGCGCGATGCTGACCCATCGCAATCTCGTCTACGCTGCCTATGCCTACGCCAAAACCGTGGGCATTGCCGACAAGCCGTTCGAGGCGGTGAGCTATCTGCCGCTGTGCCACGTCGCCGAGCGCTGCTACGGCACCGTGACGCATCTGGTGCTCGGCGGCACCGTGTCCTTTGCCGAATCGATCGACACCGTCGCGATCAACATCCGCGAGATTGCGCCGACCTTCTTCGTCGGCGTTCCGCGCATCTACGAGAAGCTGCAGCAGGGCTTTCTGTTCCGCCTCGGCGAGAGCGGCCGCCTGCACCAGAGCTTCACCAGGGCCTGCCTCGCCTGGGGCCGCACGCTGTCCGACCGTCGACAGGCCGGCAAGGCCAATGTGCTCGACCGCGCCGCCTATGGGCTGCTCTATCTCCTGATGTTCCGCAATTTGCAGCGCCATCTCGGCTTCGCCTACAGCCGGCACCGGCTCTGCGCCGGCGCCTCGATCTCGCCGGAGACGCTGCGCTTCTTCGACATCATCGGCCGTCCGGTGTCGCAGGGCTACGGCCTCACCGAAAGCGGCGGCGTCGCCTTCATCCAGACCGAAAGCCATCACCGGATCGGCGGCTGCGGCGTGCCGCTGCCGCAGACCGAATGGAAGTGTGATGCCGACGGTGAGATCCTGCTGCGCAACCCCGGCGTCTTCAAGGGCTACTTCCTCGACGAGAAGGCCTCGACCGCCTCGCTGGAGCCCGGCGGCTGGCTGCGCACCGGCGACATCATCGAGGTGCTCGACAATGGCGAGATCGCCGTGGTCGACCGCAAGAAGGCGATCATCATCACCGCCGGCGGCAAGAACATCGCCCCGTCGGAGATCGAGAACGCACTGAAGGACTCCGAGTTCGTCAAGGAAGCGATCGTGGTCGGCGAGGCCAAGAAGTATCTCGGCGCCATCATCCAGGTCGACTACGACAACGTCGGCCGATGGGCGCGCGACCGGGCGCTCGCCTACACCAACTACAAATCGCTGTCGCAGCTTCCCGAAGTGAATGAGCTGGTCGAGCGCGTCGTCAACGAGACCAACAAGCGGTTCGCGCGGGTCGAGAACATCAGGCGGTTCGCCATCCTGGAAAAAGAGCTCGACCATGACGACGGCGAGCTGACCGCCACCCAGAAGGTACGCCGCGCCATGATCGAGAAGAAGTTCGCCCGCGAGCTCGCGATCATCTACCGAGCGGAGGGCTGAATGCAGTATCTCATCCAGCTCGTGATCTCGGGACTCGCGATCGGCGCGATCTACGGACTGATCGCGATGGGCTTTGCGGTGATCTACAAATCCACCGGACTGGTCAATTTCGCACAGGGCGAGATGACCATGATCACCGCCTATATCGCCTGGACGATCTCGACCACGGTCAGCGGCAATGTATTCGTCGTCGCGGTGAGTGCGATTCTCGCTGCTGTCGTGCTCGGCCTGATCATCGAGCGCCTTGTGATGCGGCCGATGCTGGGCGAGCCGGTATTCGCGACCGTAATGGTCACGATCGGGCTCGCCGTGATCCTGCGCTCCGCCATCAACTTCATCTGGGACGCCTACCCGCACGGCCTCGATATCGGCATGGGTCGCGGCATCGTGCATCTCGGCGGCATCGGCGTGCGGACCGGGCAGATTGCGGTCATCGCGACGCTGCTTCTGCTTCTCGCCGCGATCTGGGCGTTCTTCCGTTACAGCAAGGTCGGCGTCGCGATGCGCGCGGTCGCGGCCGACGACCGCACCGCGCTGTTGATGGGCATCAGCGCCACAAGAGTTCATGCGCTGGCCTGGGCCGCGTCTTCGGTGATCGCCGGCATCGGCGGCGTGTTCTTTGCGCTGTCCTACGACCTATCGCCGGCGATGTTCCAGCTTGGGCTGAAGGCGTTTCCGGCCACCATCCTTGGCGGCCTCGACGCCGTGCTCGGCTCCGGCCTCGGCGGCCTCCTGATCGGGATCACCGAAAACCTTGCCGGCGGCTATATCGGCTCCGGCATGAAGGAGGTCGCGGGCTTTGCCATGATCATCATCGTGCTGATGATCCGCCCGTTCGGCATCTTCGGCGAACGCGACATTGAGAGGGTGTGATGCGCACCGGCGATTACAAGCAGAGCTACGGCGAACTGGTTGCGCTGATCGATTCCCCGCCGGAGTGGCTATGGTCGGCGGTGCTGCTGCTGGCGCTGATCGCAGCGCCTTATGTTCTGAACTCCTACGCGCTGTCGTTCCTGATGATCATCCTGATCACGGTCACCGGCGCGCTCGGGCTCAACATCCTGACCGGCTACACCGGTCTGATCTCGCTCGGCCATGTCGGTTTCCTCGTCACTGGCGCCTATGCCTATGCGGTGCTGGTCACAAAGTACCACATGCCGCCGCTGATCGGTTTCCTCGGCGCCGGCGTGGTACCGGCGCTGGCGAGCCTGATCGTCGGCGCGCCGTCGCTCCGGCTCAAGGGGCTTTACCTCGCCATCACCACGCTCGCCTTCTCCTTCATCATCAACACCGTGATCCTGGAGATGCGCTGGCTCACCAACGGCGCGCGCGGCATTCAGGTGCAGCGGCCCGAGATCCTCGGCATCAGCTTCGACGGCGACGCGGCCTTCACCTATCTCTGCCTCGGCATCGCGGGGCTGACGCTGTTCGCCACCCTCAATATCCGCCGCAGCCGAGTCGGCCGCGCCTTTGTCGCGATCAGGGACAACGACACTGCCGCGCGCGTCATGGGCATCAACCTGCATGCCTACAAGCTGTTCGCCTTCATCACCTCAGCGTTCATCACCGGCATCGCCGGCGCGCTGTACGGCATCTATCTCTCCTTTGTCAGCGTCGAGGGATTTCCGTTCCTGCTCTCGATCGAGGCGCTGGCGATCCTGATCGTCGGCGGGCTCGGCTCCGCGCTCGGCGCGGTGCTCGGCACCATCCTGATCGTGCTGTTGCCGGAGGTGACACGGATCGTCTTCAGCCTGTTCAGCGCGCAGATGGACGCGACCTTCACGACCGGCGCGCAGGAGCTGAAGAGCATGCTCTACGGTCTCGTCATCATCCTGTTCCTGCGCTTCCAGCCGCGCGGACTGGTCGGCGCCTGGCACGACATCAGGCGGACCTGGGTGCACTGGCCGCTGCGCTACTAATCAAAAAAGACGCAACACCATGAGGAGGAGACGATGATCAAATACCTGGCGGCGGCCTCGCTGCTGCTCACCACGGCCTGTCTCGCGACCGGCCCGGCTGCTGCCGCCGATCCCGGCATCACCGACAGCGAGATCCTCATCGGCGACGTGGAGCCGCTGACCGGCCCGCCGGCGCTGCTCGGCGTCGCGGCCTCGATCGGCCACAAGATTGCGATCGCCGAAGCCAACGCCGCCGGCGGCATCAACGGCCGCAAGATCAAATATGTGCTGGAGGACGACGGCTACGTTACCGCGCGAACCATCCAGGGCGTCAAGAAGGTGATCGACGTCGACAAGGTCTTCGCGATGCTCGGCATCTCCGGTTCGGGCCAGTCGATCGCTGTGATGCCGGTGCTCGAGAAGTCCGGTATCCCGACCGTGATCGACGTCGCGCCGGTCAAATTCCTGTGGGAGCCGGCGCGCAAGAACGTGTTCGTGGTCGGGCAATCCTACGAGGAAGGCATCATCCACCTCGTCGACTTCCTTGCCGACAAGAACCCCGGCAAGAAATGGGGCCTGATCACCCAGGACGACGATTACGGCATCACGGTGCGCGACGGCTTCGATTCCGTGGTCAAGGCCAAGAAGCTGAACGTCGTCTACAGCGGCAACTACAAGAAGGGCCAGCAGGACTTCTCGTCCGACATGCTGCAGCTGAAGGATGCCGGCGCCGAGGTGTTTTTGGCCGGCGGCATCATCGCCGAGAACATCGCGATGACAAAGGAGCTCGAGAAATTGAACATCAAGCCGGTGACCGGCATCTTCTGGCCCGGCCGCATCGAGCCGGTGCTGAAGCTGATGGGCCCGGCCGGCGACGGCATCTACGCGGTCGACTATGTCGAGCCGTTTGCCGGCGCGGCGGGCAAGGCGTTCCTCGAGAAGGCCAAGCCGCTGGTGTCGGAGGCCGAGTTCAAGGGCATCAACCGCTACACCATGACCGGCTATGCCGCCGCGAAAGTCTTGATCGCGGCAATCGAGCGCTGCGGCAAGCAGCCGACCTGGGCCTGCACCATCTCGGAGCTGGAGAAGACCAAGAATGTCGAGACCGGCGTGATGGCGCCGATCAGCTTCGGTCCCGGCGTCCGCTTCTCCAACCAGAAGCTGCAGATCATGCAAGCCGATGCCGCGACGCTCAGCTTCAAGCCGGTAAACTAGAGAGATGAAGGTCCTGATCGTCTTTGCCCATCAGGAGGCGCAGTCGTTCAACGCTGCACTGCTGGCGCGGTCGGTGGCGGAACTGACCGCGCTCGGGCACACGGTCAGGATCTCCGATCTCTACGCCATGCGGTTCAACCCGGTGGCGACCGCCGAAGACTTTGGCGCGCGGCGGTTTCCCGACCGGCTGCAATATGACCGCGAGCAGAAATACAACCTGCAGCGCGGGGCGCTCAGCAGCGATGTCGCCGCCGAGATCGAGAAGCTGCTGTGGTGCGACCTCTTGATCCTGCAGTTTCCGCTGTGGTGGTTCTCCGTCCCCGCCATCATGAAAGGCTGGATCGACCGCGTGTTCGTCAATGGCGCAATTTACGGCAGCGGCCGCCGCTACGACACCGGCGGCCTCAACGGCCGCCGTGCCATGGTCGTGACCTCGACCGCCGCCTATCCCGGCATGTGCGCGTCGGACGGGCTGGTCGGTGCGCTCGATGTGGTGCTGTGGCCGATCCAGAACGGCATGCTGGCCTATGCCGGCTGCAAGGTGCTGCCGCCGTTTGTGTCGTATTCAGTGAACTTCGTCGACGAGGCCACGCGGCACCGCTATCTCGACGACTATGCCGAACGGCTGCGGCAGCTCGAGACCACCGAGCCGCTGTTCTTCCATCCGCTCGCGGATTTCGGCGAGGACTGGCGGCTGAAGCCGGGCATTGCGGCGCAGACGGTCGGCCAGGGCAAGCCGGCGGCCCGTAGGGGCTGAGCCCCTCACATCCGCTTGGCGATTTCCTCGAGCATCACTTCGGTGGCGCCGCCGCCGATCGTCAGCACCCGCGCGTCGCGCACCATCCGCTCGATCGGGGTGCCGCGCATGAAGCCTGAGCCGCCGTGCAGTTGCAGGCAGCCATGCACCACCTCGTGCAGCACCTCGGGCGACAGCGCCTTCACCATCGACACTTCGCGCAGGCAATCCTGCCCGGCCGCCGCGAGCTCGGCGGCCTGATAGGCCAGCGCCCGCGCCGCCGCCGCCTTCGCGGCAAGCTGGGCAAGCTTCAGCCGCACGCCCTGCTGATTCCAGAGCGGGCCGCCGAATGCCTGCCGCGTCTTCACATAATTCGTCGTCAGCTCGATCGCCTTGGCGGATTCGCCGGCGCAGATGCCGCCGATGCAGATGCGCTCGTTCTGGAAGGTCTCCATGATGCCATAGAAGCCCTTGTTCTCGTCGCCGAGCAGGTTCTCCGCCGGCACGCACACGTCCTGGAACGCGATCTCGGCGGTGTCCGAGCAGAGCCAGCCATGCTTGTCGAGCTTGGTCGCCGTGATGCCCGGCGTGTTGCGCTCGACGATGAACAGCGAGATGCCACGGCTGCCCTTGGCATGCGGGTCGGTGCGCGCGGCGACGATCAGGATGTCGCCATAAACCGCGTTGGTGATGAACATCTTTGCGCCGTTGATCACCCAGCTGTCGCCGTCGCGCCGCGCGCGCGTCTTGAGGCCAGCGACGTCGGAGCCCGCATCGGGCTCGGTCACCGCGATCGAGCAGACCGTCTCGCCGCGGATGATCGCCGGCAAATACTTCTGCTTCTGTTCCGGCGTGCCGCGCAAGGAGATGTGCACCGCCGACATGTCGGTATGCACGAGGATCGACGACGTGAAACCGCCGAAGCTCGAACGCCCCAACTCTTCGGCGAACACCATTGAGGCCAGCGGCCCCATGTCGGTGCCGCCATACTCGGCCGCATGGCGCATGCCGAGAAAGCCGAGCGCGCCCATGCGGCGATAGATCTCGCGCGGGATCTTGCCGTCGCGCTCCCACGCCTCGGCATGCGGCACCACCTCCTTCTCGACGAAGCGGCGCACCTGCTCGCGCAGCATGCGCAACTCCTCAGGCAGATTGGGCTGCTCCGAAAAGTGGAATTCGGTCTCAGTGAGCTGGCGCGGATCCGACGTCATGACGTTCATTGTGGCGCCCTCTGATGGCCGATGTGAAGATGGTTGCGCAAAAAAGCTGCCAGCGATGCGATCGCCTCGCGCGCCTGCGGGATCTCCGGGAACATCTGGAAGACGTGGATCATGCCGTCCCACACCTGCAGCTTGACATCGACACCGGCAGCCTTTGCCCGTGCGGCCAGTTCCGTCGCATCGTCGCGCACGGTCTCGCGGTCGCCGACCTGGACCAGCAGCGGCGGCAGACGGCTGAGATCGGCATAAAGCGGCGAGGCGAGCGGATTGCTGACATCGCCGTCCTTGCCGAGATAGTTCCTGGCCAGCGCCAGGATCATGGCACGCTGGTGGATCGGATCGGCCTCGGCCCTGCTCTGATAGCTCGCGCCGCTCGCGGTAAGATCGGTCCAGGGTGACATCAGCGCGCCGGCGGCGGGCAGCGGCAAGCCGCGGTCGCGCGCCGCCAGCATCGTGCACAACACGAGATTGCCGCCGGCCGAGTCGGCGGCAAAGGCGATATCCGCCGGATGCAGCCCCTGTTCGCGCAGATACCGATAGGCAATCAGCGCATCCTCCAGTGCCGCGGGGAAACGATGCTCCGGCGCGAGCCGGTAATTGATCGAGAGCACGCGGCAGCCCGATGCATCGGCAATCCGTGCGGCCAGGTCGCGATGCGACGCGACCGAGCCGATGCGGAAACCGCCGCCGTGAAAATAGAGGATCACCTTGTCGCGTGGTGCGTCCGTCGGCACGAGCCATTCGCCGTCGACCCCGCCGGCGGAGACCGGCTGGCACGTCACCGGCACCGCGCAGCCGGCAAAGGCTGTGTCCCAATCGCTGCGCATCTGCGCCACTGATGTATCGCGGGTCCAGCCGCGATAGATCGCGCGCAAACGCTCGATCGCGCGATCGACCGGCGTGATTGCGATATCGTCGTCCGCGCTGTCCATTTCAGCCGCCGATGCCCATGCCGCCGGAAACGCCGAGCGTTTCTCCGGTGATGTAGGCGGCCTGGTCGGAAGCCAGGAACAGCGCGGCAGCCGCGACCTCCTCCGGCTCGCCGAGGCGGCCGAGCAGCGTTGCACCGGTCATTGCCTGCAGGATCCTGTCACCGCCCTTTGCCACCGCCTGCTCCAGCATCGGCGTGCGGATCGGTCCCGGCGCGATCGCGTTCGCGGTGATGCCATAGCGTGCATTCTCCCGCGCGATGCTCCGGGTGAACGAGATCACGCCGCCCTTGGCCGCGGAGTAGACCGCACCCCCTTTGGAGCCGAGCCGCGCCGCTTCCGAGGTGACGTTGATGATGCGGCCAAAGCGCGCCGCCTGCATCGCCGGCAGCGCGGCGTGGGTGCAGGCCAAGACCGAGGTGAGATTGACCGCGATCAGCCGCGCCCAATCCTCCGCCGTGGTATCGGTGAAGAAGGCGTGCTGATCGATGCCGGCATTGTTGACGACAATGTCGAACGGGCCGTCCTGCGCCATCACGGCCTGCACCGCCGTAGCATCGCTGACGTCTAATCCTGCAACGCCGGCGCCGGTTTCGCGCGCCAGCTCCGAGGCCGCGGCGACATCGAGATCGGCGATCACGACCCTCGCGCCCGCGCCGGAAAAGCTGCGGGCGATCGCAGCACCGATGCCCCGCGCGCCGCCGGAGACGAAGGCGCGGCGGCCATCGAGACGTCCGAATGGCAAGCTCGCCACCTCAGCGCCCCGTGAAGACAGGCTGGCGCCGCTCGATCACCGCGGCGAGCCCTTCGCGTGCATCGGCCATCCCCGAGAGTTCGGCGACGGTGCGCGCCTCATCCGACAGGCACTGCTCGATGCTGGTGCCGGTGCCGGCCCAGACCAGCCGCTTGGTCGCCGCCAGCGCCTTCGGCGCGCCGGCCGCAAGCTCGCGGGCCAGCGCGAGCGATGCATCGGCGAGCTCGTCATCGGGCACGACCCTGGTGACGATGCCCATCTGCAATGCTTCCGCCGCCGGGATCACCGGGTTGGTCAGGAGGATCGACATCGCGCGTCGCAGGCCGACCAGCCGCGACAGCGTAACGGAGACGCCGGCATCCGGCGCCATCGCCACCCGCGTCGCGCCGGCGAGGAATTTTGCCGACTCCGCCGCGATCACGATATCGGAAGCGCAAACCAGGCCGAAGCCGCCGCCGCCCGCCGCAAAGCCCTGCACCGATGATATGACCGGCGCCTCCAGACGCAGCAATCCGGTCACCGCATTCTGCAGATACGCGGTGGCCTGCCGGATATAGTCCGGCAGCTTCTCGCCCTTGGAGGCAAAGGCGCGGACATCGCCACCGGCGCAGAAATTGGTGCCCTCGCCGCTCAGCAGCACGACGCGCAGATCGGGATGACCATGACATGCCATGATGGCGTCGCACAGCGCGCGGAGCAGCTCGACACTCATGCCGTTGGCCGCATCGGGGCGGTTGAGCCGCAGCCGCGCGATGCCGTCGGTAATGTTGAGCAGAACGGGGCCCTTGTCGATCATGGCGCGTTTTCCTCTAGACCAGGAACGAGAGCGTGTAGATCGCCTTGTCGTTGTTGACGAGGATGACCTTCTTGCTGGCCATCCGCAACTCGCCATCGACATGGCGCAACCGGTATTCATTGCGCGCCGCCCACAGCGTGTCGTCGCGCAGGCTTGATTCGAAAATGAGGCTGTTGCTGGCGACCGCGATGTCGCCGTCGTCAGGCTGCTCGTCCATCAATTCGACGTTGGAGATCAGCCGGCGCAAATTCGACTGCGGCGTCTGGGTGAAGTGCTTGCCGGTCATCAGCTGCCGAACCCGCAGCGCGATCCGCGAGCGGTTGTCGTAGATGATCGACATCTGCCGTTCCGGGTCGATGTCGGCGCCGTTGGCCGGCACCCAATAGACGCCGTCGTCGGTCCAGAGCTTTTCCCAGGCCTCGTATTGATGCTCGTCCTGCAGCCGCGCCTCGCGATAGAGGAAGGCGGTGATGGCGCTCATCAACGTGGCACTGCTCTCGCGCGACAGCATCAGTCAGGCTCCATCAGCTTGCGATAATGGGTCCAGATGCCGCGCGACGGCACCTCGTCGGTGACGTGGCCGACCGTGAAGCCGAGCTCGTCCTGCCGCTCGCGCTTCTCGCCGCGGCCGAGGAAGATCCATTCCGGATTGCGCGCCAGCACGCCGCGATGGCAGCGCTCGTACATTTCGGAATCGTCCGCGAGCAGGAAACCGGCCGGGCCGACCGAGCCCATGGTCTGCTGGCGCAGCCTTCGGTTCAGATCGGGCGCGCCCTTGAACTGCAACGCGGTGACGTGCTGCACGCTGTCATCGACGCCGAGCGGCTGGATCACGAACATCTGGATCTCGGCGATGAACAGGTTCGGGAAGATCATCACATGCGGCGTGCCGTCGATCATGATCTCCCGCGCGGTGGTGTCGCCATGGGCGGCCTTCATGCGCGCCGTATAGTCCGGCAGCCGATCCTCGCTGGTGCCGAACCAGCTCATCGGCGCATCGCGCTTGCGGAACTCGGGCCGCAGGTCGATCTCGGTATGGCCGTTGCCGTAGTCGCGCGTCAGCGCGGTCGAGGCGCCGCCATAGAGCTTGCCGATCATGCTGTCGGCGACGCCGAAGATCGAGGTGTGCACGAAGGCCGGGTGATAGCCGTCGCACTCGTTCTCCAGGATGAACTTCCAGTTCGCCTTGACGCGATGCTTGAGGAAGCCCGCCGTGATCTCGACCTCGCCCTCCGGCGAGGTGCGCACCAGGCGATCGATGGTCTCCGCGGCGCCGCCGAGATGTTCCTTCAGCGTCGGGCCATCGGCCGCGAACGAGCCGAACACGAAGCCGCGGTATGACTCGACGCGCGTCACCCGCCCTAGCGCGAGCTGCGACTTGTCCTGCCCCTCATAGCCGTCGGGGAAGGCATAACCGACCAGGCGGCCGTCATTGGCAAAAGTCCAGGAATGGAACGGACAGGTGAACGAGCGGGCATTGCCGCGCTCATAGGAGCAGACCTGGTTGCCGCGATGTGAGCAGCGGTTGAGCAGCAAATTGACCTTGCCCTGCTCGTCGCGCGTCATGATCACGGATTGCGGGCCGATCGACTTGACGACGTAGTCGTTGGCGTTCGGCACCTCGCTCTCGTGCCCGACATAGACCCAGGTCCGGTACCAGATGTTCTTGAGCTCGGCCTCGAAGATCTCGGGATCGGTATAGAGCGACCCATGCACCCGGTCGGGCCGGATCAACCGTTCCCATGGCGAGGCGCCGGTCATTATGTTCATCGTTCCGTCTCCCTCACCGATCGCCTGCGGCCGACGTTTTCTTCGACGGTCAATAATAATCCGAACGGCCGTTCGGCTAATAGCACACCTGGGACAGGCCAGCAAGCGGCTTTACGATCGCCGCCCCGGCCCATGCGGACAGATGCAATTCTCGGTGGTCGGCGACGGCACGGGTCAGCCTGGCGCGACGGCTTCGCTGCGCCCGCGATCTGCGATCTGGCGCTACATCGACTTCCGCGTCGTCGCGAACGCTACCTTGAGCGGAGCGCAGATCCTGCGCCACAGCGGCCGTTCGATCTCAGCGCGGCATCGCAATTGTGACCGCCGCGGAGATTCGCGCCGCGGCTCCCCCCTCAAGGAAGGGCAACCCATCACCAAACAACAGTTGAAGCCACATGGCGGTCGCGGCTGAGTTGCAGCCATTGCGGGTCATCGGTTCCATCGCCTGTTGAGTCCCGGCAACACCGCCGAACAAAATGCGCAATCGTGCAGATTGCGGCGTTGTGAACCACGAAGGTGCCGCATCCCTGTCAAATCCTGTCTGCGGGTGGCGCAACAAAAACACTTTGGGGAAAACCTACATGCAGCAGGCACCGCTGGGCGCACGGAGTGCGGAATCGTCTGGATATGTTCTCTACTTCCAGCTCGCCAGCAATGGCACAAGACGCGCGTGCAGTCTGACGATCCAGGCGGAAAGTGCCAACGAGGCGGCGCGGATCTTTCGCGAGAACTGGAACGAGATCGAATCGATGGCGCGCGACGGCGTGAGCACCGGAGTGGTCGGCAAGGCGCCGGTCAGCCTGGCGTTGTCGTGAGGCGCATCGCGCGGCCTACGGCAAACCATACACCTGAGATGTGACAGAACCACGGCCGCAGCCTCAGGCGACGATGGCACGGCCATTTGACGCGCAGACGCGACAAGCAGGTCACGAGGTTCAGGGCTCGCGCACGCGCGCGAGCCCTGTCGCGTCTTAGAATGTTTCAAATCCATTCCGGTTAGAGAGATTCAAGTCTGCTCCGGTTCTTTTCGCGCGCGCCGACTGCTAGAGGCGCGCCGTGAACGAGTTCGCGTGAATCGGAAGTGCAAGAGTGCCCGTGAATGCTGATGGCCGGGTTGTCGGCGACCGTCGAAATGCCGCCGACAAGGGCCGCACCCATCTGGTGATCGGCGCAGCGAAGCCTGCCGGGCAGGGTGGTGCCGAAATCATAGATCGCCTCGGCGGCGGCGCGCGCTATGTCGGCGACCGGCCAGGCGATGCCGCGAACAGCTTCGTGCTGCCGGCCTACACGGTCGCGGACGTGTTTGCGACCTACGAGACCAAGGTCCAGTCGTTTCCGGTCATCTACCAGTTCAACGTCAAGAACCTGTTCGACACGGTCTACTACCCTTCGGCCAACAGCATCCTGACGGTCGCGATGGGCGACGCGCGGCGCTTCTCGCTCTCGGCGACGGTGAAATTCTGATGCGTGACGTTTGGCGCCCGATCAAGGCAGCACTGCTGCAGGTCCATTCCCTGGTTGGCCTTGTGTTGGCGCTGGTATGGGCCGTGGTCGGCCTCACCGGCGCGACGATGGCCTTTGAGGATGAGATCGAGGCCAGCCTGAACAGTCAGATGATGCGCGTCGAGGCCAGCGCGACCCAACGGCTCACGCCGGACGAGTTGATCGCGCGGCTGGCGGCGGCGGGCGATTTCAGCAAGGTCTCGGCCGTGACGATGTCGAGCGATCCATCGGCCGCGGCCCGCATCCGTTTCGCTCGCAGCGAAGGCGGCACGCGGCCGTCCTCGGTCTATGTCGACCCCTATGACGGGCACGTGCTCGGCTCGCCGCGCGGCGAGGACTTTTTCGCAACCGTCCGCAAGCTGCATCGCTGGCTGCTGTTGCCGGGTGACGGCAATGGCATCGGCCGTAAGATCACCGGGTCGGCTGCGATCTGCCTGATCGTGATGCTGATCACCGGCCTCGTGCTGCGCTGGCCGCGTCGCGCGGGCAGCGTGAGGATGTGGCTGAAGCCGAATCTGGGACTGCGCGGCCGCGGCCTGCACCGCTCGCTGCACGCCGTGATCGGCACCTGGGTGCTGCCGGTCTATCTGGTGATGACGCTGACCGGCCTGTGGTATTCGTTCGAATGGTATAAGGCCGGCGCCAACTGGCTGTTCGCGCGGCCTCAGGCCATAGCAAACGCGATGCAATCCAAGCCGCCGCGCGGCGGCGCGGCTGCCGAGAGCAAGGGTCAAGCCAAGACCGAAGCGAAGGCCGAGGCAAAGCCGCTTGCCTTCGATCACGTCTGGTCGGCGTTCCTGCAGCAGGAGAACAACAGTTACGGAAGGGCCCTCATGACGCTGCCGGCCGGCGCGGGCACGGCCGTGCGCGTGCGGTCATGGCCGCAGGATTCGACACGCGAGGCGGTGCGTGACGAATTCCGTATCGATGCCCTTACCGGCCGCCTCATCTCATCGGATCGCTACGCCGACAAGACGTTTGGCGAACGCGTCCTCGCCAGCGTGCTCGACATCCACCGCGGTGCGATTCTGGGATGGCCCGGCAAGCTCGCGTTCATGCTGGCCGCCGCCATGATGCCGCTGTTTGCCGCGACCGGCCTGCTGCTTTATCTGTCCCGCCGCAAGCACCGGCGCCTGGCGCGGCCGCCGGTCGGCCACCTCGTTCCCGGTGAATGAAGCCGTTTCATCAATTTGGCGCTCAGCCGAGATCGCACGCCGCGAGCCGGGCACGTAACTCGGCGTCCGTTTCGGCCGCGAGCTCAAGCAATCCACGATAGGGGTCGCCCGATATCCCGAGCACGGCAGCGAACGCAGGCTCGGTCTTGAGACCGCCCGCCCTCAATTCGCTGACGGCTCGCCGCAGCGGCCCATCGTCAAGCGCAAGCAGCCGCCGTTCGACCTCGAAGTGGATCCAGCCTCGTTGCTGCTCCACTGGACGCTGATCACCGAACAGTTCGAACGGCCAGCCGTCGCACACAAAGCGGGCAATCACCGGCCGCGTCCCCGAGGTCCATCGGAAAAGAGCGAAATCATCGCGCGCTTGATAGTGAGCCCAAACGACGTCCGCGAATGCGTTCGGGTCGGACGCATGGCAGACGATATCGATGTCGCTGCCGGGCACGGCGAGACCGAGCGGCAGCGTTCCGACGATACGGGGATCGAACGGCTTCAGCAGTTCCATCACGGCGGAGCTGGTGACGGCGGATGCGTAGTGCCCGACACTCATCGCGTGGCATGCCCTCGAGATCGCAGCGACGCATTACCACACGCGCATGGTACGCGCGAACCTCTGCAGATGGGCGGGCTTGAGGGGAAGCGAGCCCAAAAACGTTACGGGGCGATCTCGACCGCGTCACCGTGGTCGAAGATCGCCCCGCCGCCGGCGGACAGGCCAGGCTGCTCGCGCGCCAGGCCGTCCGGCCGATAGTCGAAATGATCCGTTCGATCGATTAGCCGAACTGGTTCATCGTGTTGTGGGCGCCGCCCGCCTTGAGGGCAGCCTCACCGGCGAAGTACTCCTTGTGATCGTCGCCGATGTCGGAGCCCGCCATGTTCTGATGCTTGGCGCAGGCGATGCCCTGACGGATCTCGGCGCGCTGCACGTTCTTGACGTAGCCAAGCATGCCCTGCTCGCCGAAATACTCCTTCGCGAGATTGTCGGTCGACAGCGCGGCCGTGTGGTAGGTCGGCAGCGTGATCAGGTGATGGAAGATGCCGGCGCGCTTGGCCGAATCCGCCTGGAAGGTACGGATGCGCTCGTCGGCCTCGATCGCCAGCGGCGTCTCGTCGTATTCCGGCTTCATCAGCTCGGCACGGTTGTACTTGCTGACATCCTTGCCGGCTTCCTTCATCGCGTCGTAGACCTGCCAACGGAAGTTGATCGTCCAGTTGAACGACGGCGAGTTGTTGTAGGCGAGCTTCGCGTTCGGAATGACCTTGCGGATGCGGTCGACCATCGAGGCGATCTGCTCGATATGCGGCTTCTCGGTCTCGATCCACAAGAGGTCGGCGCCGTTCTGCAGCGAGGTGATGCAGTCGAGCACGCAGCGGTCCGCACCGGTGCCGGGACGGAACTGGTAGAGGTTGCTGGGCAGACGCTTCGGACGCATCATCTTGCCGTTCTGGTTGATGATGACGTCGCCGTTGCGCGCGTTGGCGGCCGTCACTTCCTCGCAATCAAGGAAGCTGTTGTACTGGTCGCCGAGGTCGCCGGGCTTGTGGCTGACCGCGATCTGCTGGGTCAGGCCGGCACCGAGCGAGTCGGTGCGGGTCACGATGACGCCGTCCTCGACGCCGAGCTCGAGGAACGCGTGGCGGCAGGCGCGGATCTTCGCGATGAACACCTCGTGCGGCACGGTGACCTTGCCGTCCTGGTGGCCGCACTGCTTCTCGTCGGAGACCTGGTTCTCGATCTGCAGGGCGCAGGCGCCCGCCTCGATCATCTTCTTGGCGAGCAGATAAGTCGCCTCCGCATTGCCGAAGCCGGCGTCGATGTCGGCGATCACAGGCACGACGTGGGTCTGGAAGTTGTCGATCTTCTCGATCAGCGCCTTTTCCTTGGCCTTGTCGCCTTCCTTGCGCGCCGCATCGAGCGCACGGAAGATGTCGTTCAGCTCACGCGAATCCGCCTGACGCAGGAAGGTGTAGAGCTCTTCGATCAGGGCCGGCACCGAGGTCTTCTCATGCATCGACTGATCCGGCAGCGGGCCGAACTCGGAGCGCAGCGCCGCGATCATCCAGCCGGACAGATACAGATAGCGGCGGTCGGTATTGCCGAAGTGCTTCTTGACCGAGATCAGCTTCTGCTGAGCGATGAAGCCGTGCCAGCAGCCGAGCGACTGGGTGTACTTGGTGCTGTCGGCGTCATAGGCGGCCATGTCGGCGCGCATCAGCGCAGCCGTGTAACGGGCGACATCCAGACCGGTCTTGAAGCGGTTCTGCAGGCGCATCCGCGCCACGGCTTCGGCGGTGACGCCGTTCCAGGTGTCCTTGGTCTTGAGCAGCGCTTCGGCCGCCTCGATCTCGCTCTGATACGAAGCCGGTCCCTGGATGGCCCGGTCGCTGATCCCGCGCGGTTGGAAGTTCATGTCCGTGATCCCTTCGGTGACGAAATAACTGCACCGTTTGTCACCCGCGGCGCCGTCGGGAGCTAGACCTGGCGCGGAAAACTTGTCATAACTTACAAGAAACAGATGTATTGTTTGTAAGAATCTTACAAACTTTGGATAAGGCGATGGTAACCTCAAGCGCCCGTTCCGTTTTCATGGGTCCACGACTGCGCCGGCTGCGGCGCGACCTCGGGCTGACCCAAGCCGACATGGCCGCCGATCTCGAAATCTCGGCCCCCTATGTGGCGCTGCTGGAACGCAATCAGCGCCCGGTGACGGCCGACATGCTGCTGCGGCTTGCCCGCACCTACAAGATCGATCTGGCCGATCTCGCCGGTGACGGCGGTGCCGATCACACCGCCCGCATGCAATCGATTTTGAAGGAACCGATGTTTGCCGACATCGACATCCCCGCGCTCGAGGTCAGCGACCTCGCAGTCAGCTACCCCGGAATGACCGAGGCGTTCCTGCGCCTCTACACCGCCTATCGCGAAGAGCAACTGGCGCTTGCGGAGCGCAGGGCTCCGGACATGGCGATCGCTTCACCGGGTCAGGAGAACTTTGACGCCAACGATCCCGTCGCGGAGGTCCGACGATTTCTCGCCGCGCGCCGCAACAATTTTGCCAGCCTCGACGATGCCGCCGAGCGGCTCGTCCACGAACCGGCCGGACCGGCCGGATTTATCGAGCGGCTTCGGGAGCGACATAAACTCCAGGTCCGTTATCTGCCGCCGAACGTCATGCTGGGTTCGATCAGGCGACTGGACCTTCATCGCAGACAATTGCTGCTGGAGGACTCGCTCGATACCGCGGGCCTCAATTTTCAGCTGGCCAAGCAACTTGCCTATCTGGAACTGGAAAACGAGATCGGTGCCGCCGTCGAAGCCGGCAAGTTCACGACCAAAAGCGCCGAACTGCTGGCCCGCCGTGCGCTTGCGGCCTACGCCGCCGCCGCACTCATCATGCCGTATTCCGTGTTCGCGAAAGCGGTCGAGGCACGCCGCTACGATCTGGAGGCGCTGGCGCGTCAATTCGGCACCAGCTTCGAGCAGATCGCGCACCGCGTCACGACCTTGCAACGGCCGGGTCTTGAGAAGGTCCCGTTCTTCCTGATCCGGGTCGATCCGGCCGGCAACATTTCCAAGCTGCTTGACGGCGCCGGCTTCCCGTTTGCAAAGCACGGCGGCGCATGTCCGCTGTGGTCAGTGCACGATATCTTCAAGACGCCGCGCCAGATCGTCACCCAATGGCTGGAATTGCCCGACGGGCAGCGGTTCTTTTCGATCGCCCGCACCGTGACCGCCGGCGGCGGCGCGTTCGGCGCCATCCGCGTCGAGCGGGCGATCGCGATCGGCTGCGCCGCCGAACATGCGGGCCAGTTGATCTACACGCGCGACGGACAGGGACCGAATGCCGACGAGCCGACGCCGATCGGCGTCGCATGCCGGGTCTGCCATCGACCGAGATGCGCGGCGCGGTCGGCGCCGCCGATCGGACGCGAGATTCTTCCGGACGATTTCAGGACCTCGAGCGTGCCGTTCGGATTCTCGGCCGACTGACGAGGTCGGTCAGCCCTGCGGCCGGTTCTGGTCGTACAGCACCCGCACGCGGATCGTGCCGTCAATGGCTTTCAAATCGGCCAATAATCCCTCGCCCTCGCCGCCGACCACGTCGGTCTCGAGCACGACATAGCCGACTTCCGGATCGGTCTGCAGATATTGCGCCAGGATATTGATCCCGTGCCGGGAGACCGCGTCGTTGACCTGGCGCATGACGCCGGGAACGTTGCGATGAACATGGATGAAACGGGTGCCGGTCGGTCGCGCCGGCAATTGCACCTGCGGAAAATTGACCGCTCCGAAGGTCGATCCGACATCGGAATAGTCGATCAACTTGCGCGCGACTTCGCCGCCGATGCGATCCTGCGCTTCTTCCGTCGAACCGCCGACATGCGGCGTGAGGATGACGTTAGGGAGACCTTGCAGCGGCGAGACAAAGCGCGTCTCGTTCGACACCGGCTCGACCGGAAACACGTCGACCGCAGCACCCGCCAGCCGGCCCTCACGCAGCGCGCTCGCCAGCGCATCGAGATCGACCACGGTCCCGCGCGAGTTATTGATCAGATGGGCCTCAGGCTTCATCAGCTGGAGCTGGGCCGCGCCAATCATGTTGGCGGTGGCCGGCGTCTCCGGCACATGCAGCGATACGACGTCGCTGGCTGCGAGCAACGCGTCGAGCGATTCGGCGGGTTCGGTATTGCCATGGCGGAGCTTGTCGGTCTGATCAAAATAGATCACACGCATGCCCATGGCCTCTGCGAGGTTCGACAGCTGCGAGCCGATGTTGCCGTAGCCGACGATTCCGAGCGTCTTGCCGCGCACCTCGCGGCTGCCTTCGGCGGACTTGTCCCAGCCGCCGGCATGTGCAGAGACCGAACGCGGAAAGATCCGGCGGAACAGCATCACGATCTCGGCGATGGTCAGCTCCGCCACGCTGCGGGTGTTGGAGTATGGCGCGTTGAAGACGGGGATCCCCAGCCTCCGCGCGGCGTCGAGATCGACCTGATTGGTGCCGACCGAAAAGCAGCCGACAACGAGCAATCGGTCGGCGGCCTCCAGGATGTCTGCGGTCAACTGGGTTCGCGAGCGAATTCCCAGCATATGGATGCCTGACAGCGCCTGCCTGAGTTCTTTGGGTCCCAGCGCCTTGGGCAGACGTTGCAGCTCGGTATAGCCGTTCGCCTCGAACATCCGGGCCGCGGATTCGTTCACGCCCTCCAGCAGCAGCACGCGTATTTTGGTCTTGGGAAGCGACAACATCATCGAGATCCGGATTCGTAAGGTTCGGGCAGATCCTGCCACGAGCGCAGTTTCGACGGATCGCGTGATAGCATAGAAAACGATCCCGTCAGAAGCCGCCGTGGGCCGCCCGCGCTGCGATTCCCGATGAAGCCCTTCGATCCGCGCATCCAGGCGCGGAGCGGGAACCCGTTCAGTCAAAGGTCCTGGCCAATTCGCCGGCAGAAGCCGCGTTGCAGCTCCTGAGGCGCTCGAACGCCCGCTCCGGCTCCCTGGCCGGAGCTCCATTCGTGCTCAGCTCGGCGCCGAAGGCTATTGTCTGGAGCGGCGGTTTCGCTTCCCCGCTCCGGCGCCGCAAGCCTGCTGCGGTCTCATTGGCAGGGATACCGCCGGCCGTCCTTTGCCTGGAACGTATTCGACGCCGCATCGTAGGAGCGATAACGCTGGGCGCAGGACGCTGCATGCTGCTGGGCGGCAGCAGCTTCCTGCTGCGCGGCGGCGTTGGCTGCGCCGGCCGCGATAACGCCGCCGATGAGGCCACCGACCAGTCCGCCGACGGCCGCGCCGCCGCCATTGTCGTAGCACTGCCCGTAACGGCACCAGACCTTCTCCGTCAACGACGGCACTGCTGCCGCAACGCCGGCACCGTGCTGCAACGGAGCCGAAATGGCGGAGGCCGAAAACACCGTGGCAGCGGTGGCGGCCATCAAAACGACTTTCAGAAAGCGAGCCCTACGCATCATATCTCCTGCTTTATTGCTGTGGGCGCAGGCCGACACCTGCGCCCCGATTCCCAAACATGGATGGGCTCGCCCGGTCTCGGACCGGACGACACCCGGACACGCGCGGCCGGTTGCAATTCGCGCGTCAACCTGAATTCACGGATGGGCGAGTTCATTGGCCGGCTGCGTTCACGACGCGGCAGAGGTTATCGCCGATACCTGGAGCCAACTGTCCCGGCGGCAGGATGAAGGTCGCATCGACGCGGCTGCCTTTGCCATCCTTGCGGACGACGACTTGCAACGTTTGCGGCCGGCCGGAGCCGGTGGTCTCCTGCTGGGTGGTCAGCGTGCCGAGTTTCTTGTCGACGTTCACACCGACAAAACCCTCGGCCAGAACGGCGCGGGACACCTTGTCGAGGGCAGCACCGGGATTGACCGACGAGAAGGTCATCCAGGTCTTGTGCGTCATGCCCGTTACCATCGGAACGCCGGTGCTCTGGACGTGATCTGCGCAACCATCGGCCAGCGCAGGCATGGACGAAAGAACTGTAAGCGCGAGTACGCAAGTAATCCTTGTAAGCATGCTTTCATAACCCGTTTGAGTTGGTCGTGACGATTTAGGCCAAATGGGCTACGAGTCCATGGACGACGTCGCATTCCGGATGGAGGCGTTCGGATTGTGGCTATGACGATCGATTGCGAACGTTGTGCATTTTCCCGTGCACTCGAACGTCGGCGCGACAGGATTGATTTGAAACTTTCGCGCAATACCGGCGGAGCCAATGAGATCAAATGGTACCTTTGACGGCCCGATTGCGCGATCTGGATATCCCGTTCGAAAATCGGATATTGAGAGGATCAACAGAAAGAGAGCACGACCGGAATTCACCGAAAGCCGTGCTAGTGTGATGGCGCGATTTGTGCGTGTGGCAGCGGCTTCAACGATGATTGCCCGGTCCGACGGACCGGGTCACTTCGCGGACAGCAAACTTCCGATGGTTGGGATTTGATGGTCGACGACGTACTCGCTGCAGCTCCCACGCGATCGGGATCTTCGTTTGAAGAACTCCTTGAAATGCTTCAGCCGCATGGGATCAATGCGCATTCCTCGCCGCAGCGTGATGAATCGTTTCGCTGGCATGCGGATATAGCCATAGGCGCAGAACTTGATGTCGTGCGGGCCGATCTGTCGGCCGGTTGGGATTGGCGCTATTCATACGAGAATTCTGCCGGAGAGCTCGCGATAAGCCTGCTGAATGCCGGCCAGGCCGAAATGCTCATTGCAGGAAAGAGCATCGAGCGGACCCCCTCCGAGATTGCCATCGTGCCCCTTCCGACGATGCAAGCGCAGCGGGTCGAAGCGGTCGATGGACGATACTCAAGCGTCACGCTCACCTTGCATACCGGCGCAGTTACCAAGGTGCTGTCTGCGACGTTCGGGAGCACGGCGCTGGAAGATCTCAATCTGACGCCGATCGTCGACTTGTCGACCGGCGTTGGACAGACCCTTCTTCAGCTTGTCCGCACGAGCACCACCGGTCTGTATGACGGGATCCTGGCACGCTCTCCGAAAGCCAGTGCGCTGCTATCGGAAGCGGCGATACAGCTCATCCTTGAGAACGTTCCTCATCGGTTGACCGACCGGTTGAGCCGCCACCCGCTGGATGCGCCGCCGCGCTACATTCGCCGTGCGGTCGAGCATATGCGGGCCAATCCGCATCTGCCGCTGACGATATCGGATATTGCCGCAACGGTTGGGGTCAGCAGCCGGCTGCTGCAATTGGGCTTCCGCAAAGTTCACGGCACGACGCCGGTCGCCTATTTGCGACAAATTCGGCTGGAGGCCATCCACGACGAACTGTCGCGACCGGAGAACATGCTCCCGGTCAGCGAAGTTGCCCTGAAGTGGGGCTTTACGCATATGGGCCGTTTCGCTGCGGTCTACCGCTCGGCTTTCGGCCTGTATCCGTCCGATACGGTCCGGCGCGCGCGAGGGTTCTGCAGCTAGGCAAGCGGTTGTCGAGCCAGGCTGCGGCAAATCAGCAAATAGCCGTCCCGGACGCCTTGTCGAACAAGTGCGTTCGCTCGAGATCGAGCGCGACGTCGATGACATGATCCGGCTCCGCGGCGACGCCGACCGGCATTTGCGCCGTGAACGCGAATGGGCCGACGGTCCCGATCACCAGCGTGTGCGGCCCGAGCGGCTCCACGTCTTTCACAAGGATCCGGATCGAAGAGCCCGCCGGTGCGTCTTGCCGCAACACATGGTCGGGCCGGACGCCGAGCACCACGGGCTTGCCGACGCTGCCGGCATAGGCCGCCTCGCGTGACTTCGGCACTCTCAACGCCGTGCCCGACGGCTCGGTGAAGGTGAGCGCGCCGTCGCGGGCGACGAGCTCGCCATGGATGAAATTCATGCTGGGCGCGCCCATGAAGCCGGCGACGAAGAGATTGCTGGGCTTCTCGTAGATCGTGATCGGATCGGCCGCCTGTTCGATGCGGCCGCGGTTCATCACCACGACGCGGTCGGCCATGGTCATGGCTTCGACCTGGTCGTGCGTGACATAGACGATCGTCTTGGCGAGACGGCGGTGCAGCGCCTTGATCTCGGTCCGCATCTCGATACGGAGCTTGGCGTCGAGATTGGACAATGGCTCGTCGAACAGAAACACATCCGGGCTGCGCACGATGGCGCGGCCGATCGCCACGCGCTGGCGCTGCCCGCCCGAGAGCTGCTTGGGCCGGCGCTGCAGATATTGTTCGAGGTCAAGCACGCGTGCCACGTCATTGACGGCCTTCTCGATGCTGGCGCGCGATTCGCCCCGCACCTTCATGCCGTAGCCGATGTTCTCTCCGACCGTCATATGCGGGTAGAGCGCGTAGTTCTGGAACACCATCGCGCAATTGCGCAAGCCGGGACGCAATTGCGTCACGTCGCGATTGCCGATGCGAATGGTTCCGCTCGTCACCGCCTCCAATCCCGCGATCATGCGCAACGTCGTCGTCTTGCCGCAGCCGGACGGACCGACAAGCACGACAAACTCCTCGTCGGCCACGTTGAGGTCGAGCCCTTCAATGATCTTGAAGGGCCCGTATGCCTTGCTGACGTTCTCGATCTCGACGTGCGCCATGGATACCTTTTCCGTCCCTTCGTCGACGGCAAGTAAAGTCCCGGACCATGCTCGCGCATCATCCGGGACGTCTCACTGGAAAGCTAGTTCTTCGACGGAAGACCCATCGCCGCGCGATAGGCCGCAAGCTGCTTGGCCCGGCCGAACTCGTCGGTCAGCCGATTCCACTCCTTGGCCATCGCGTCGAGCGCCGCCTGCGGCGTGGTTTGGCCGGCCAGCGCCTTGCCGAGCTCGATCTCCACCACCTCGGTATAAGAGAAGTAGCCGGGCAGACGCATGTCGAGCGCGACGTTCTTGGCATTGATGGAGTCGGATTGCGCGCCGAGATATTCCTTGGCCTCCTCCGGCGAGAAGATCTTGCTCCACAATTGCAGATTGGCAGTGTGCGATTTGCGATAGGGATTGACGCCGCTGCCGCCGGTGATCGCCGCTTGGCCCGACACTTCAGGGCTTGTCAGTGTCTTGACGAAATCCCACGCCGCCTTCTGGTTCTTGCCGGCCTTCGGCACCGCGATCTGCCAGCCGCCGAATGCCATGAACGGGCCCGGAAGCACGCTCGGGAACTTGTCCCACTTCTTGGTCTTGGCGTTCCAGATCGCGTCCGAACCGGGCAGCATCGCCGAACCGACCTTGCCCGAGATCTTCGACTGCTTCGGGTCGGCGGCGATGACGCCGGTGTCGCCCCAGCCGATCGATTCCGCAACCTGGCCGCCGGCCACGGCAGCGTTCACCTCGCCGAACGAGAAATTCAGCGCATTGGGCGGCCCGAGCTTCGATGCCCTGATGTATTCCTCGAGCCCCTTCACCCAGCCCGGGTTGTTGATCTGCGCGTCCATCGTCTCGGGGTCAAAGAACATCGCGCCCGGATAGTTCGGATTGTTGGCGTATGCCGCCGCATGGCTGAAGAAGAACCAGAACTGCTGACCGCCTCGGCGGAAGGCTTCCGCCGTTCCCCACAATCCCTTGTCGGGCCGCTGGAAGAACTCCGCAATGTCGAGATACTGCTTCCAGGTCTTCGGCGGCGCGAGGTCGTAGCCGTATTTGGCCTTGAAGGCGTCCTTCTCCTTGGGATCGCTGAACAGGTCGGTGCGGTAGGTATAGGTGTGGACGTCGCCATCCATCGACTGCGAGTAGATCTTGCCTTCCCACACCATCAGCCGTTCGCGATAGGCCGGCTCGATATCGTCCCAGTCCTTGCCGGACTGCATTTCCTTAGGCATCTCGCTGAGATAGGGCACGAAGTCCGGCAGCCAGGCCGGCGCGAAGCTGACGAGGTCGAACGTCGCGTCCGACGCCGTCAGCGATGTCGCGATCTTCGGATAGAGCTCGGACCACGGGAATTCGACGACATTGACCTTGCCGCAAGTCTTCTTGGCCCATTCGTCCGCGCCGAGCTTGAGCGCGGAGGCGATATACGGCCCGGTCTGCGACGCCACCGTCAGGGTGACACCGGTATAGTCCGGGCTGCAGGCCGCATTCGCCTGACTCGCGGCACAGGCCATCGCGAGCGAGGTGGTCAGCATCAGGAACGTCCGTCGCAACATCGTCTAGTCCTCCCTACAAGGTTTTTTTGCTATTTGATGGCCCCGAGCAGCAGGCCCGACCGCATCATCCGGCTGAGCAGGCCCGCCATGATCATCATGGGAACGATGGCGACGAGCGCCGCAGCCGAGATCGCCCACCATTCGTCACCGCGCTGGCTGTTCTGTCCCGCCACCAGGATCGGCAGCGTCTGCCATCTGGAATTGGTCAGGAACAGCGCGAACAGAAACTCGTTCCAGACGAAGGCCAGCGTGATCATGAACGTCGCCAGCAGCCCGTTCATCGACATCGGCACAACGATGCCGAAGAAGATGCGCCAGCTCGGGACATTGTCGACCATCGCCGCCTCCTCGACCTCGATCGGCACAGCCTCGAAGAAGTCACGCATCAGCCAGACGACGATCGGCAGCGAGAAGGCGACGTAGCACAGCGTCAGGCCGACAAAGCTGTCGATCAGCTGGAAGCCCAGCCGGCCGATCTCGCTGTAGAGCAGATACAGGGCGAAGGCGGTGACGATGGGCGGGAACATGCGCTGGCTGACGAACCAGAACAGGATGTCCTCATTGCCGAGGATCGGTCCCGGCAGCGGCAGGCGGTTGGCGGCGACGGCCACGATCAGCGCGATCGGAAAGGCCAGCAACAGGGCCTGCGGGCGGGTGAACCCGAACGTCGTGTTGAACAGCAGGTAGCCGCCGAGCGCGAGCAGGAAGAACACGAAGCCCGCGCCGAAGCGGACCTTGAATTCGAACCGCACCAGCGCATAGGCCGCCATCGCGCCGATCGCCGTGGCGATCGCTGCCGCGGACAGGCCAACAATGGTCGAGTTCAGGAAGGTCCGGAAGAACTCGCCGCGGATGCCCTGATAGAGATCGATGAAGGGCTGCAAGGTCGGCGTGAAATCGATGAACGGCAGATAGGTAGGTCCGCCGACGACGCCGGGCGGCGTCTTGAAGGCGGTCACCACCACCCAATAGAGCGGAAACACCGTGATCAGGCACCAGACGAGAACGCCGGCTGCGACCAGGCGGCGGCTCCATGGCGACAGTCCCGTCAAGCCCTGCCCGCTCATCGGCGCTTCTCCAGATGCGGCCGCAGCAGCGCAAGATACGTGACACCGATGATCGTGATCGCGATCAGGAACAGGAAGCTGAGCGCCGATGTGTAGCCAAGGTTGAACTTCTTGAAGCCTTCCTGATAGGCGAACAGCGTCAGCGTCTCAGTGTCCACGCCCGGCCCGCCGCCGGTCATCACGAACACCGTGTCCATGATCTTGTAGCTCTCGATCAGGCGGATGAAGACGACGGCGGCCGAGATCGGCAGCATCATCGGAAAGGTGATGCCCCAGAACTGCTGCCAGGCGCTGGCATTCTCGAGCTCAGCGGCCTCGTAGACATCCTCGGGAAGCGTTTGCAGCCCGGCCAGCATCATCAGGATGATGAACGGGGTCCACTGCCAGACCTCCACCGCGATGATGCAGGCGAGTGCCCAATGTCCATTGGTGAGGAACGGCAGGTTTACCAGGCCGAACTTCGACAGGAACTGATTGAGCGGTCCCATCGTCGGATTGAAGATCATGCGCGCCACCAGCGCGACCGCGACGGGCGCCAGCAGCATCGGCAGCAGCAGGGCGACGCGGAACAGCCGCTCGCCCGGCACCCGCGCATTCAGCGCCAGCGCGACGCCGAACCCGATCGCGTATTGCAGCCCGACCGCGATCAGCGCAATCAGCGTCGTGGTGAAGAGCGCATTCCAGAACCGCGGCTCCTGCAACAACGTCGCATAATTGCCGAGCCAGACGACGCGCGGTGGGATCGGCGGAATCAGGCGGTAGCTCAGGAAGCTCGTGGTCAGCGAATAGATCAGCGGAAATATCGAGATCGCCAGCACGACGAGCACCGCCGGCCAGATGAAGACGTGCTTGATCGGATCATTCCGCATCATCGCAGCATCATCCCCTCAGCAGCGCTTCGATCTCCGCGCGCCGCGGCATCGCGGGCGCGGTGCCCGGCCGGGTCACCGAGATTCCCGCCGTGGCCGAACCGAAGCGCGCAGCCTCGAGCGGATCGACGCCGTCCGCGAGCGCCGCCGCGAAGCCGCCGACGAATGCATCGCCCGCGCCGGTGGTTTCGACGACTTTGCCGGCCGCGAAGGGCGGCACGTGCAGCGAGCGATCCCGCGCATGGAATAGCGCGCCGCGCTCGCCGAGGGTGATCAGCGCCGTTCCGGCGCCTTTGGCCAACAGGGCGTCGCCGGCACGGCGGGCGCCGGCGAGATCGCCCACCGCGATCCCGGTCAGCGCTTCGGCCTCGGTCTCGTTCGGAACGACATAATCGCACAGCGCAAACAGGCCATCGTTGAATTGGATCGCCGGCGCCGGATTGAACACCGTGATGCTGCCGGCGGCGCGCGCGATCTCGAGCCCGCGCCGCGCTGCATCGAGCGGCTGCTCAAGCTGCGTCACGAACACGCGGCTGTCGCGGATCGCGTCCGCCACCGCGTCGACATCGGTCGGGCCGATACCGCCTGCTGCACCCGGCACGACGATGATGGCGTTGTCGCCGCGCGTCTCATGGACGTAAATGAAGGCTGCGCCGGTCGGCGCGTCCGCCGTCCTGGCCACGCGCGGCCGAATTCCCTCGGCCTCCCAGGTCCTGATCGCAAGCTCGCCGAAGGCGTCGCTACCGATCCGCGAGATGAAGCTCACGCCGGCGCCGGCCCGCGCGGCCGCGACAGCCTGGTTGGATCCCTTGCCGCCCGGCCCCATCGCGAATCCCGAACCGGCGATCGTCTCGCCGATCGCCGGCATGTTGCCGGCGCGGAACGCGAGGTCGACGACGAAGACGCCGAGGACGGCGACGCCACTCTTGCTCATCTCGTCACTCCCCGTCCGGCCCGATCACGCCCTTGCTGAACAGGAAGCAGCCGTAGAAGCGCCGCTCGCCCGTCGCGATCACGCAATAGGCCGCCTTGGCCTTCTCGTAGAAAGCGTGGCGCTCGACGCCGACCAGCGGCCAGGACCGTCCCTCCGCGCGATCGATCGCGACCTGCACCTCGCGCTGCACGGGTGGCACTTCCTGCGCCTGGCCGACAATCTCCATGCGGATCGCGGCATCGTCGACAAACGTATCGAGCGGCATCACCGACAGGATCGCCTCAATCGCCCTGGCCGCGCTGACATTGTCGATGCGCAGCAACCGGCCGAGAACCGTCTGGCGCGCGATCGAGTCGGCCGGAAAATTGGTATCGCACACCACCAGACGATCACCATGCCCCATCGCCCGCAGGGCGTAGAGCACGTCGGCATTGAGCAGTGGATCGATGCCCTTGAGCATGTTGCGTCCCTCCCTTGTCTTCAAACTCGCCGGACTCTGACGGTCCGAACCCCATCGATATCACCGCAAGGTGACGTCGCTAGTCGCCGTACGGAATCCAGATGTTCTTCACCTGCACCGCGTGGCGGAGCAGGATCGGGCCCTCGCTCGCGGCCTTGTCGTACCAATCGAGCGCGAGGCCATGATCGACCAGCGTGCGCTTGAGGTTGCCGATCGACAGCCGTTCGGCGGCCGCTGAGGCATCCTGCGATCCGAACGCCCAGAGCGCGTCGACATCGTCATGCTCGGCGAGCACCTTGACCAGCTCGCTGTGGTCGCCGGTGACGATGTTGACCACGCCGCCCGGCACGTCCGAGGTCTCCAGCACCTGGTAGAAGTCGGTCGCGGCGAGCGGATGCCGCTCGCTGGGCAGGGCGACCACCCGGTTGCCCATCGCAATCAGCGGCGCCACCAAGCTGATGAAGGCGAGCAGCGGCGCCTCGTCGGGACAGGCGACGCCGACCACGCCAATCGGCTCATGCATCGCGAGCGCCACGCCGCGCAGCGGCGGCGCGTGGATGGATCCTTCGAATTTGTCCGCCCAGGCGCCATAGCTGAACAACCGCTCGATGCTCGCATCGACTTCCGTGCGCGCCTTCGCGGCCGACACGCCGGTCATGTCGGCGATGCGCCGGGCGAATTCGTCGCCGCGCGCGGAAAGATTCTCGGCAAGGTAATAGAGGATCTGGGCGCGATTATGCGCCGTTGCCCGCGTCCAGGACTCGGCGGAGCGCGCCGCGGCCACCGCATTGCGGATATCCTTGCGATTGCCCTCGCCTGCCTCGCCGAGGCGCCGGCCCTTCGGCGACATCACCGGACGCGAATAATTACCGTCCGGGCGCACCTGCTTGCCGCCGACGAACAGTTTTGCCGTCCGATCGATCGGCGGCACATCGAATCCGGCGCTGGCGCCAGAAGCCGTCGGCAGCGGCGATGCCTTGGTCCGCGCCTTGCGCCCGCTCCAGGCCTTCGGCTTGAGATACTCGTACATGCCTTCACGGCCGCCCTCGCGGCCGAATCCGGACTCGCGATAGCCGCCGAAGCCGACGCTGGCGTCGAACAGATTGGTGGCGTTGACCCAGACCACGCCGGCCAAGAGCTTCGGCGCGACATCGAGCGCCAGACCGATCGTCTCGCTCCACACGCTGGCGGCAAGGCCGTAGCGCGTGTTGTTGGCGAGCATCACGGCCTCGTCGGGGGTGCGAAACGTCATCGCCACCAGGACAGGGCCGAAGATCTCTTCGGTCGCAACCGTCGAGGACGGATGCACGTTCCAGAGCAAGGTCGGCGGATAGAAACATCCTTCCGCCGGGATCGCACCGGACGCCTGATATTTATCGGCGCCCTCCTTCACTCCGGTCTCGACCAGCGACTTGATCCGTTCGAGTTGCACCGGCGCGACCACCGCGCCCATGTCGATCGCCTTGTCGAGCGGCATGCCGACGCGAAGCGTCTCCATGCGACGGATCAAGCGCCGGCGGAAAGTGTCCGCGATCCCCTCCTGCAGCAGCAGCCGCGAGCCGGCGCAGCAGACCTGCCCCTGGTTGAACCAGATCGCATCGACCACGCCTTCCACCGCGCCGTCGATATCGGCATCGTCGAACACGATGAATGGCGACTTGCCGCCGAGTTCGAGTGTCAGCGATTTGCCGGTGCCCGCGGTCGACTGGCGGATCAGCCGCCCGACCTCGGTCGAGCCGGTGAACGCGATCTTGTCAACACCGGAACTTTCGACCAGCAATGCACCGGTCGCGCCATCGCCGGTCACGACGTTCAACACGCCCGGCGGCAAGCCGGCCTCAGCCGAAAGCTCGGCGAACAGCAGCGCGGTGAGCGAGGTGAACTCCGCCGGCTTCAACACCACCGTATTGCCCGCGGCCAGCGCCGGCGCGATCTTCCAGGCCAGCATCAGCAGCGGGAAATTCCACGGAATGATCTGCCCGATCACGCCAACCGGCACCTGATCGGCGAGTTCGCGCTCCTGCAGCTGCGCCCAGCCGGCGTGATAGAGGAAATGGCGCGCAGCGAGCGGCACGTCGAGATCGCGGGTTTCCCGGATCGGCTTGCCGTTGTCGATCGCCTCCAGCACGGCGAACAGCCGGGCGTGACGCTGCAGCATGCGCGCCAGCGCATAGAGATGACGCGCACGGCCGTGACCGCCGAGCTTTGCCCACGCTGCCTGCGCGGTGCGCGCGGCGCTAACCGCCGCCTCGACATCGGCAGCAGCGCCCTGCGCGATGCGCGCCAGCGACTTGCCGGTGGCCGGCTCGGTCGTCGTGAGGTGTTTACCGGCATGCGGCGCTGTGAACTTGCCGGCGATGAAATGCCCGAACACGGCGTCATGCCGCGCCAGCCAGGCGCGTGCCTCGCCGTCAGCCTCCGGCGCGGGGCCATACTCCATGGTCTCGAAATAGTTTGCGACGCTCATCGCTGGAGTCTCATCCCACGGGGTGGCGATTGAAGGCCGAATAGTGGCCAGTCACGTGATGCTCGAGCTGTCGCTCGATATCGGCGAGCAGGCTGGAGGCGCCGATGCGGAACAGGTCCGGCTCGAGCCAGTCGCGTCCCAGTTCCTCCTTCATCAGGAACTGATAGTTGAGCACGTCCTTTGCCGTCGAGATTCCGCCGGCCGGCTTGAAGCCGATCTGGTAGCCGGTGCGCTCCTGATAGACGCGGATCATCCGCAGCATCGCGAGCGTCACCGGCAGCGTCGCGTTGACGCCTTCCTTGCCGGTGGAGGTCTTGATGAAGTCGGCTCCGGCCATCATGCAGACCATCGACGCCTTGGCGACGTTGCGCAGCGTCTTGAGATCGCCGGTGGCCAGGATCGTCTTCAGATGGGCGTCGCCGCAGGCGGCGCGGAAATCCCGCACTTCGGCGTAAAGCGCCCGCCAATCGCCGGTCAGCACATGCTCACGCGTGATGACGATGTCGATCTCCTCCGCGCCATCGCGGACCGACGCCTCGATCTCCTTCAGCTTCAGATCGCGCGGCACGAGACCTGCGGGAAATCCGGTCGAGACCGCAGCGACCGGGATGCCGGATCCTTCGAGCGCTTCGACGGCCGTCGCCACGAACCGATGGTAGACACAGACCGCGCCGGTATGCAGCTCGCGGCCCGCAAAGCCGAGACGCTCGAGAAGGTCGCCGCGCACCGGCGCTTTGGCCTTGGCGCAGAGGCGCTTCACCCGTTCGGTCGTATCGTCGCCATTGAGCGTCGTCAGGTCGATGCAAGTGATCGCCTTGAGAAGCCACGCCGCCTGCGCGTCCTTCTTGACCGTGCGCCGGCCCGGCAGGCTCGCAACGCGGCGTTCGGCGGCCGACAGATTGATCCTGATCTCGTCGACCCAATCCATCTCGAGCGCACGGCCGCTGTTGCGCGGGAGCGGATGCTCGCCGCCCGGGGAAGGCGGCTGCGCGGCCAATGGGGACGGATTCTGTATGAAGACGCTCTGCGTCATGGAGGCGCCGTGCGGTCCTAGCGAATCGACGAGATCGCCAGATAGACTGAATGTGTCGATCGCAACATGTGATCCTCCCTGACCTTGCCGCGGGGTTTGCCGACTGCCTGAGGACGACATCGTCCCCGACCCTCGATCAGCCCGCCGACCTGGATGTTATTATTGTAACAAATCGACGTTGATAAACTCACAACATTGTAAGATCATTGTCAATCGGATAAGCAAGCCCGGCGATCAAAATGACTGAAACATCGAACGCACGACCAAGCGAGACGCGCGTGCAGCGCCTGCAGAGGCTGCGCCGCGCCGTCGAGTCGAGCGGCACGCTGCATCTGAAGGACGCCGCCGAGCTCCTCAAGGTGTCCGAAATGACGGTCCGGCGCGATCTCGCCGGGCCGGACGCCGCGCTGGCGCTGCTCGGCGGCTACGTCGTCAATGCGGCGTCGCCGACCGGGGTCAAGTACACGTTCGAGCAGGAGATCGATCAGCACACCCAGGACAAGCGTCTGGCCTGCCGGTCTGCCGCGGCCTCGATCAAGGAAGGCGATACGATCTTCATCGATTGCGGCACAACGATGCAGTCGCTGGCGGACTGCCTGCCCGAGGACCTGCCGCTTTCGGTGATCTGCTATTCGATGAACGTGGCGTCGATCGTGACGCGACGGCCGGCCACGCAGGTGATGGTGATGGGCGGGCTCTACCATCCGTCGTCGCAATCCTTTGCGTCGGACGACGGCCTGTCCTATCTGCGGCGGCTCGGTATCAACAAGGCCTTCATCTCCGCAGGCGGCGTGCACTGGACCCGCGGCGCGAGCTGCTCGAATTTTCACGAAGTCGCCGTCAAGCAGGCCGTCATCGAGACCGCGATGGAAAGCATCCTGGTGATCGACGCGAGTAAGCTCGGCAGCCTCAAATCGGCATTCTTCTCCGATATCGGCGCGTTCTCGCGGATCATCGTCGGCGGCGCGGCGTCAGCGGACATGCGCAAGCACTTCCGCAGCCTTCCCGTCGAATACGTGACCGGCGCAACCTGATCCGAGCGGGGGCTGGCACGCCCGGATCAGGCTGCTCACGATGCGCGGGCTCGCGGGACCACGCATCGAACTCCCGTAGCTCAGTTGCAGGCAGGCTTCGCCTTGTTGCAGGCGTCGGTCAGCTCCGGCGGCGGCTCCTTCTTGAACACCGTCTTGTAGGATTCCAGCACGTTGGACTGCGTCACCGGCAGCGACTGCACGCCGATCCAGCCCGGCGTTTCCTTGCCGAGCAGCGCGTTCATCATCGCCATCGCTTCCGCGACACCCTGGTCATAGGGACGCTGCGATCCGGTTGCCTTCAGCGGTCCGCCCTTGGCGATCTCGATCGCCGATTGCAGGCCGAGATCGACGGTGGTGACCGGAATGTCGATGCCCTGCGCGCGCATCGAGCTCAGCGTATCCAGCGCCGGCTGATCCCAGACCGCGAACAGGCCCTTGATATCAGGATTGCCGGTGAGGAAGTCGCCCGCGATCTGCGACACTTTGGGCGGGTCGGTGAAGTCGACCTGCTTCATCTTGATGTCGGGACGATTCTTCTGCATCCACTCGCGGACGCCCTTGGTGCGCTCGTTGGTGCTGAAATAATCGACGCCGAAATTGACGAGACCGATGGTACCGCCCTGCGCGACGCAGGACGCCAGGATCTGGGCCGCGATCAGGCCGTTGCCCTGGCTGTCCGCCGAGATCATGGACGCATATTCCTCCGGATGCTTCAGGCCGGTCGGGATGCTGTCCATCAGTACCAGCTTGATGCCGGCCTTGGCGATCTTCTTGTAGGTCGGCGCGGTCGCGGTGAAATCGACCGGGATCGAGATGATGCCATCCGGATGCTGCTGGATGGTGTTCTCGATGTCGGCGATCTGCTTGTCGACCTGATATTCGGCGGACGCGACGCCGGTGACGGTCACACCATACTTCTTCAGCGTGTCGGTGATTCCCTGGATCTGCAGTTGCGCCCAGTCGAGATTGACGGTCTGAATGGAGATGCCGACCTTGAAATGCTTCTCCTTGATCCTGGCGGCATCGGCGTCCGACAGCGCCAGCACCTCGGGCGAGGCGGCCTTCTCGCCATGGGGCCCCTGACCGACGATCGATTTCGGTCCAAGCGTCGCGAGATCGACGCCCTTGACGCAGGTTGCAGGCACTTCGGCGCGGGCCGAGGGGACGATCGAAATGGCCGTCGCCGCGATCAGCGCGGTCAGCGGCAGGGTCTGTCGCAAGATTGGCTTCATTGTTTCCTCCCGTTTTGGTCGCCGATTGACCGGAGGCCGGCGACCTTGCCCCTACCCTTGCAACGCCTGACCTTGCGGCCCACGCGCCGCGCCATCGTGCTCTAGCGTTTCGTGAAGGCGACCGCGGCCACGATGATCGCTCCCTTGATGACGAGCTGCAGCGGCGAGCTGACGCCGAGCAGCACGAGGCCGTTGTTGAGCGTGCCGATGATGAGGCTGCCGAACAGCGTCCCCAGGATGTAGCCGCGCCCGCCGAACAGGCTGCAACCACCGAGAATCACGGCGGCGATGACGTCGAGCTCCATGCCCTGCACGACGTCGGGCCGCGCGGCGTGCGAGCGCGCGGACAGCACCAGCGCCGCAAGCCCGGCCAGCGCGCCGGTCAGCACAAAGGCCGCGGTCGTCACCCATTTGGTGTTGATGCCGGAATACAGCGCCGCGGTCGGATTGCCGCCGACCGCATAGATGCGGCGGCCGAACACGTTATAGTGCAGCAGCAGGATGCCGACGATCATCGCCACCAGCGTCCAGGCGATCGGAACCGGTATGCCCAGGAACGAGCCCTCACCGAAGATCGCGAAATAGGTCTCGTTGGTGATGATGACAGGCTTGGTATTGGTCACCATCATCGCCAAACCGCGCGCCATGCTGAGTGAACCCAGCGTCACCAGGAACGACGGGATCGAGAGCTGCGTGGTCAGGATGCCGTTGAGCATCCCGACCAGCGCGCCGGTGCCGAGCCCGGCAGCGGCGCCGACGATCCAGCTGTTGTTGATCTGGCTCATCGCGAGCGCCGCGGCCATGCCCGACAGAGCCAATGTCGATGCGACCGACAGATCGATCTGGCGCGCGATGATCACAAAGGTCATGCCGACCGCGATGATCGAGACCAGCGTGGTCTGGCGTCCGATGTTCAGGAAATTGTCGACCGACAGGAACCAGGGCGAGGACAGGCTGAACACGATCAGCAGCACCACGAAGGCGATGTACAGCATGTAGGGCCGCTCGCCCCGCAGCAGATTCCGCAGCAGCTTGCGGCGTCGATCGGATCGGGTCGACGAGGCGACGAGGTTGGGCGCGGTCAGTTCGGTCATGCGGGCAGCTCTTGCAATACGCCTTGTTCGGAAGCCTGGTAGATCTGCAGCAGATGATGGAGCTCTTCGGCATCATCGATCTCCCCGCGCACCAGCGTTCGCGCCACGCGTCCGTCGACGATCACGGAGATACGGTCGCAGAGCTCGATCAGTTCGACGAGGTCCGACGAGACCACCAGGACGCCGGTGCCGTCGCGGGCAGCATTGCGGATCACGCCGTAGATCTCCTCGCGCGCGCCGACGTCGATGCCGACCGTCGGTTCGTCGAGCAGCAGCACGCGCGGCCGCGGATCATTCCATTTTCCGAACACGACCTTCTGCTGGTTGCCGCCGGACAATGTCCTGACGAGGCTCGAGGCGCCTTGTGCCTTCACCGATAGCTTCGCCACCGCAGCGTCGGCACGCCGCGCGGCGGCGCGCTGCCGCATGAAGCCCCAGCGCGAGAAATGCGGAATCCGCGGCAACGTGATGTTGCGCTCGATCGAATGATCCGGCACCAGGCCCTGCACGTGCCGGTCTTCCGGCACCAGCGCGACACCCTGTGCGATCGCATCGGCCGGGCTCCTCGGCAGCCACGGCCGGCCGTCGATCTGGCAGGCGCCGCTGTCGACCGGCCGAAGACCGAAGATCGTCTCCAGGACCTCGGTGCGTCCGCTGCCGATCAGTCCGGCAAGGCCGTGGATCTCACCCTTCATGACGGACAAATCGACGGCCGACAGGCGATCGTTCGACACGCCCGACAACGACAGGACCGGCAACGGATCGAACGAACGCGCGGCCGCAGCCTCGGCGCCCGACGCCGCGGGCGCCAATCGATCGGTGCCGATGATGGCGTTCACCAGCCGCTTCATGTCGGTCTCGGCGGTGACGAACGTGCCGGCATTGGCGCCGTCGCGTAGCACCGTGACACGCTGCGAGATCTCGAAGACCTCGTTGAGCCGATGGGTCACATAGATCACGCCGACACCGCGGCGCGTCGCCTTGCCGATCGCATCGAACAGGATGCGAACTTCATCCGAAGTCAGGGACGATGTCGGCTCGTCGAGGATCAACAGGCGCACCTCGCCCATCAGCGCCTTGGCGATCTCCGTCATTTGGCGGTAGGCGAACGGCAGCGAGCCGACCGTCGCCTTGGTGTCAAGGGGAATGCCGAGCTCGCTCAGGAATGTCCCGGCCCTGGCCATCAGTTCGCGCTTGCGGACAAAGCCGAACCGCGTACGCGGCTCGCGGCCGAGCAACAGATTGTCGGCGACGCTCAGCGACTCGACGAGACTGAGGTCCTGATAGACGACGGCGATGCCCGCCTCGCGCGATCTAGCCGGACTGTCGAACGTCGCTGGGATGCCGGCGATCTCGATCGTGCCGCTGTCGGCCGCGTGGACACCACTGAGGATCTTGATCAGCGTGGACTTGCCGGCCCCGTTCTCGCCCAGCAGCGCGTGCACCTCGCCGGCCCGGACATCGAGGTTGACGTCGCGCAATGCCCGCACGCCGCCGAAGCGCTTGCTGATGCCACCGACCATCAACAGCGCCGTCGACGGCCGCGGCTCGGCTGCGATCGAACCGGACAATTCCAAATTTTCCTCCCGTCGACCGCGCGAGGCGCTGGTACGATGGTGACATGTTGTTATTTTTGCAACTTATTGTGTTATAATTCTATCACATCGGCCGGCCTGTCAATGGGAGATCGCGCGGGCGGGCGCTCGAATTGAAGGCGGCGGCGATCGGATCCTGCACCGTCATGCATGCCGCCGGCCTCCGCCAGGCACGATGGCAGCCGGAAGGTTGTGCTAAGCTGCAATCGCTCTCTTCATCAAAGCCAACGCCGGTGAATCACGATGAAACTGAGTGCTGCGATTGCCATCGCCCTGATCTCGTCTTGCCTGCCCGCAACCGCACAGCAAGGCGGTGCCGACCTCTACGCGCAACGCTGCGCGCAATGTCACGACAGCAGCAACACGGGTATTCGCGCGCCGAGCCGCACTGCGCTGCAATCCAGATCGTTCGACGAGGTGCTTGGTGCGATGACCACCGGCCCGATGGCATCCTTCGCGCAGGGACTGACCAGCGACGAGCGGGCGGCGATCGCCTCGCTCGTCACCGGAAAGGCCGCTTCGCTCGCGGCAGCCGAGAGCGCGGGCCAATGCGCGCAGAACGAGACCGGCTTTCCGCAGCCGATCGACGGGCCGCGGTGGAACGGTTGGGGCGCGGACATCAACAACAGCCGGTTTCAGCCGGCGGCAATGGCCGGCCTGGCGCAAGATCAGGTCCCGCGACTGCGTCTGAAATGGGCGTTCGGATTTCCTGACACGTCCAACGCCAACGCGCAACCGGCTGTCGTCGGCGGCTTGCTGTTCGTCGGTGGCGGCGACCGCAAGGTCCATGCCCTCGACGCCAAAAGTGGCTGCACGCGCTGGGCGTTTCCGACCGAGGCGCCGGTGCGGACGGCCATCAGCTTTGCCCCGCTGGACAACGGCCAGCCTGCCATCTTTTTTGGTGATGTGCGTGCCAACGTCTACGCCCTCAATGCCGCGACCGGCAAACTGATCTGGAAGAGTAAGGTCGACGATCATGTGGCGGCCCGGATTACCGGTGCGCCAGTGTTCTATTCCGGCGTCGTCTATGTCGGCGTTTCATCGATCGAGGAGGCCATCGGGTCTCGCCCCACCTACCAGTGCTGTACGTTTCGCGGCAGCGTCGTTGCGCTGAAGGCCGAGACCGGCGCACAGATCTGGAAGGCCTACACGATCCCCGAGGCACCGCATCCGACACGGGCGAACGCGATCGGGACCCAGCTGTTCGGTCCGGCCGGCGCGTCGGTCTGGTCAGCGCCGACGATCGATGTGCAGCGCCAGGCGCTCTATGTCGCGACCTCGAACAGCTATGCCGACCCGGCAACCGACACCAGCGATGCCATCCTCGCGCTCGATCTCGCGACCGGCCGAATGCTGTGGCATCAGCAGGCCACGCCGAAGGACAGCTTCGTCGTTGCGTGTTTCGGCACCGATCAGAGCAACTGTCCGGAAGACCGCGGCCCCGACCATGACTTCGGTCAATCGCCGATCCTGGTGAACCTGCGTGACGGACAACGCGTGCTGGTGATCGGCCAGAAATCCGGCGTGGTCCACGCGCTCGATCCCGACCATGAGGGCAAGATCCTGTGGCAGACGCGGATCGGCAAGGGTGGCGCGTTGGGCGGGACCGAGTGGGGTTCCGCCGCCGACCAGGACCGAATCTATGTCGCCAATTCGGACGTACGATTTCTAAGGGACGGCACCCGGCGTCTGAATTCAAGCGAAGGTGGCGGCCTGTTCGGACTCGATCTTGCGACCGGGAAGATTGCGATGCAGGTCGCGCCGGTGGCCTGTGGCGACCGCCCCCAATGCAGTCCCGCGCTCTCCGCGGCGGTCACCGTCATTCCCGGCGTCGTCTTCTCGGGCGGCGTGAGCGGCTTCCTGCGCGCCTACGCGACCGATGACGCACGGTTGCTCTGGGAAATCGACACCGCCCGCGACTACACCACGGTCAACGGCGTTGCGGCGCATGGCGGCGCCATGGACGGACCCGGCCCGGTCGTCGTCGACGGCATGCTGTACGTCAATTCCGGCTACGCGCAATGGAGCGGGCTGCCCGGCAACGTTCTGCTGGCCTTCGAGGTCGGCAACCCCTGACAAAGTGCATATTCGGATTTGCGATGGCATGCTGAGCACTACTCGCCGCGGGCTATTCGTGCTTTGATGCCGGACAGGATCGGCCGAGAGGTCCGAAGGGAGACCGTGTGGTGCTTGGTGACGTGCTACGCAACATCACGTCAGGGGCCGTTACCCTCGCGCGCTCCAATGGTCCCGAATCGCCGATAAGAGGAACCGGCGTCCCGAAATCGACCGACATGGCAGCCGCGCTTCAAATCGATGCGCATGTCGTTGCGCACGAAAAACACAGAAACTATAAGTGCTTGAAAGAATGGTCGGAGTGGCAGGATTCGAACCTGCGACCCCTGCGTCCCGAACGTAATCAGCGGCCGAAAAAATCAACAAAAACAACGAAGCTCAGTCCTGACTGACCACCTTTATCGCTGTTTGTTCACGGGGTTTCGGTGGTCAATCGGTGGTTGACGAGGTTCGGTTCGCGAACCGAGTGGCAGATTTCGATTCCGCGGGTCGCAGGTTCGAATCCTGCCGGATCGCCAGTCAGGAGTTCATAGCGACCGCGCCTCGGCGTTCCCCGCGCCGGGGTCGTTTTCTGTTTTACCTGGTATTGCCTCTTGTTCCCGGCCTGTCATTCGGGATTACTCTGGCTTAAGTGACTACGCATCATAACGAACAGCTGTCGGCGGAGCCGACCTCAGATCGCGGACATTTTGTCCAACTTGCGCCGCCTTCGCTTGCCTAGCGCAAACCATACTCGATATTCAGAGGGGCAGAGCCGTCCGGCTTTATCAATGCCAGTGCGGTGAGCGCATTTGGGACGATTAAGGCCGCCTCAGTTGGCGGCCTCTTTCATCGCCACGAAATCAACGCCAAGGGCGATCAGTACGTTTTCATCGGCATGGCCGGAACGCAAAAGGCGACCATTAGCTGGGCGTCGGCAAGCGTAACACCGAAAGCACGATGCATTTTCGGCTTTCTGCATGATCTGCGCGCCCGCGTGATCGGCCAGCCCGAGATTTCAACAGGCGGCTTCCATCCCTACCGCACGGCGATCCGCGACGCCTTCGGCGACGGCGCTTCGCATATTTCGCATCTGCGAGTGGCCAGCTTCTCAATAGAAAGCCCCAGCGCTACCGGGGGACGGACGCTGGGACCTTAGGTGAATGGACTAGGCTTGGCAGGGACCGGGTCCATTCACCGGATGAACGCATCGCCTGAGGTGCTAAAGCGCGTCCAGCAGATGCCCAATTGGATCGTTCCTCCGCAGAGGATTTTCGCGTCCGCAAATGGCGGATCAAAAACAGTCCCAGCGCACCAGGGCAAGGTCGCGCTGGGGCTGATTCAAACGAGTGCGCGTCTGCGGGGCAATTGGGGGGACTCAAACGCGCCTTCGCTGTCCGCTTCTCTCCCTTGCACAATTTTCTCGTTCTGGAGTCGTTTCAGTGTTGCGGCCTGTTTTGGTTTGGCGAGTGATGGCCTATTTCGGCCAGCACCCGACGACGCCGGCCTCTTCCGTCTCGTCAACCGCTGTGTCGGCAACCTGTCGGCGTTGCCGGGCGCGTTCCCGGATTATCCGGCGCCGGTCATTCGCGATGGCGCCGGCGGTCGCGAGATGGTTCTGATGCGCTGGGGCATGCCGTCGCCGCCGCAGTATGGCGGCCCGCCGGTGACCAACATCCGCAACGTCAAGTCGCCGCACCGGAAGCGCTGGCTAAAGCCGGAAAGCCGCTGCCTGGGTGCCGTTCAACAGCTTGTCGGAATACGCACGGGAGCCGAACCCGGAGACCGGCGAGAAGGACGTCGTCTGGTTTGCGCTGGGCGACGACCGGCCGCTGACTGCCTTCGCAGGGATCTGGACCGAGTACGCCGGCGATCGCGGTGCCAAGGCGGGGCCCGGTCCGCACCTCGTGTACGGCTTCCTGACAACGGAGCCGAATGCGGTCGTGGCACCGACCCATCCCAAGGCGATGCCGGTGATCCTGACCACCGACGAAGAGCGCGACGTCTGGATGCGCGCGCCGTGGGACGAGGCGAAGGCGTTGCAGCGGCCGCTGCTCGACGAAGCACTCAAGATCGTGGTGCGCGGCGCCGACAAAGAAGAGCGTTTGTCGGCTGTCTAAAGGTCTCAATGGCTCAAGAAGAGCAAAAGACCAGCCGCGATCCACAGCGGCGACAAGCTCAACAGCATGGTGAGCCAGAACTGCGGTTCTCTCAGGACGCGGGCACTTCCCTGCATAGCGCATTTCTCACTTCTTGAGCGGAAGCTAGCCTACTACGTGAGATGCGGTCCATCATTAACGCAGATTATTTTTGCCTCGAGCCCCCGCCGGAGCGGCACATTCACTCGTGTGATTCAGACTAGCAAAGATCTGTTCGCAAGAACCTAAGGAACCAGCAGAGCTTGCACGTCGTTTGTCATTTGTCAGTGAGCCTGCGAGTCGTAGCGCGACGATGTACAAAGATGCGATCATGGACGAGTTGAGGCAGATCGAAATCGATGTGATCGAAGGCGAAAGGCGGCTCGCGGAGCTTGAGGCGCTGCTGATTGAATTGAAACGGTTGAATGAAGACACCACTAAGGTCGAAGCTGAGCTTGAAGTGATGCGCAAAAATCAGCTCGACCAGGATCAGAACCGCCAACGCCTGCTTTCGCTTCTCCATCCCTAACGGAAGGGCAATTGCGGATGACTCCCAGAGAACGCCATGATATGCCTTGGATTATCGGAGCCGCCGCCTTGGCTTTCGTCCTAGCGATCGTGGCGGGAGGATTGACCTACTTCCATTAACCGCCCGTCCCCATCCTTGGCGGCACGTCCACCGACCGAATGATCGAGCCTCGCTTGCCGCACACTGTGCAGGTGAACCGCGGCTCGAGATCTGACAGGCGCATCTCGTCCGGCCATTTCGCCGCGTCCGTCTGGACGTTGTGCGAACATTGATAGTCTTTGCAAAAGACCATGATGCGAGTTGCGCCCGTTTCGCGCATTTCGCCGCACGTGATCTTGGTAGGGCAATCCTTCATAGGAGTGCGATTTCAGCGCTTATCGGCGTGATCAGCAATCCCACGAACCTTGGCGGCTGTCCTACCGTGGTGCCAACCATTCGGTCAAGGGATTCGCAGACCTTGCCCATGGGCGTTGCGCACCACGAAGATCTCCGCCGTGAGCCCGCAATCGACCTGGTGGCCCGGAGAGCGGTGAGAGCTTCGGCGGCGCCGCAAGAAGAATCCCTGCGTCTCGTTGGAACACAGCCCACAGGACAATTGTTGTCAGAGCAATCGCGGAGGCCGCGGAAGTGGCAGACGAACTTGAATATTCAGGACACCGGCTGTTGGTCGTCGAGCAACCCGGCGGCGGATTCTTAGTTGAGATAGCGCCTCTCAACGGCCGGCAAACCATTAGAACGATGACCTATCAAAGCTCGCGGGAAGCGATCACCGCGGCAAAGAGAACGATTGACAAGCACCCGGGACACAGGCGCGCCTCGTAGCGCCCATTGGGCGGTAGATCGATCCGAGGAACGGGCGCAAAGCTCTGCCGTTGGATCGGTCGATGGCCCCACCAATCACCATTCATTTTGCCTGCTCCAACTGCGGCGCAGTTTATTCGGCTCTTCAGGAGCGCAGCTCGATCCCGGTGAACACGTCCGGGTCTTTCGATTGTCGGCAATGTGGGAAGCTGGTTCATCATTGGGCCGGGCTCTATGACTATCGTGGTTGGAGATTCGTAGCCGCGCTTCACAGACAAAACGGAGGGAGCGAATGAGATACGCGGGAGATCGTCCTACTTGCGCGACGACAAGGCACGCCGGCCGAGTACACCGCTGGGCTAGGTGTGCGATCGCGCATGGCTGGAGGAGGTCCACAAAAGCGGTACGTTCATGCGGATTGACGTAGCCGAGCAAAGAACTCTTTGCATGACTTGAAGCATGCAAGAGGCCGCCACACTGAGGCGGCCGCTTCTCACAAGAATATCGCAATTGCTGCGATGGCTATGCGGCTCAGCCCCAACACGACGATGCTCGTCCTGTAAAGTAGGTCACCGTGGGTTGGAGTCTAGCGCGGGCCTAGCAGGCTGTTGAAGAACTCAGCCGCGTTCGCAAACGAAGCCTGAATCGTCGCCATTGTGGATGTAGAAGTGGCCAACGAGCCTGCCAGCAGTGCCGATCATAACCCACCCGCGACCGCAGACGGGGTCATTCTCGTCGTGCCCTTCCCATGAGAACTCCGCGCAGGCCGAACCGTCTCGCGCGCCGTAGCGGACGTCGAGAAAGCCCTTTAGCGCACCGAAGGCAATTTCACCGTCGGACTTACCCTGGAAGGTGAGATGCGCCTCTTCGACAAGATCGAGGAAGTCGCTGTCCCAGTTGTCCATGTCGGCGATGCGCCAGCGGCCGGCAAAGGCCTTGGCGAAGCCAGGCACCTTGGCCATCAGGCGTCCTCCGCTATCAGCTTGGGCAGCCGCACCAGATTGTAGGCGGCAGAAGCGAAGGTAAAGGCCCATGCGACGCGATCACGGCCCCGGAAGCAGGTCTTTTCTTGCCCGGCGACCGTCTTGATCCAGCCGAATGCCTCCTCGATGCGCTTGCGGATGCGCTGGCTGACGGCATAGCCGCTGTGCCGGGTCGTTCGCCCGTCGATCGCGGAGCTGCGGCCGCTGGTGTTCTGCGCAACATGCGGCGTCACGTTCATCGAGCGCAGCTCGTTGACGAAGTCTTCTGCATCATAGGCTTTGTCGGCGCCAAGTGTGATCGCTGTCGGCCGGTCGGCACGCGGCTCGATCATGTGCAGCGCGGCCACCCGTTCGGCATGGCCGTTCGCCAGCGTCAGGCAGGCGTCGACCAGCAGGCCGTGGCGGTTCTCCATCAGCCCATGCCCGATGAAGCACAGCTTCGTCTCCTTGCCTTTACCCTTGCGGTACAGCCTGGCATCGGGATCGGTGGTCGAAGCATGGGTGTCGTTGGAGCGTTTCTGGCCGTGGAAGTCCGCTTCAGCATTGCGCCCGCCGCCTGGCGCCGGCGGCTCGCCAGAGCCGTCCTTCGGCTTCACGCTCTTCATCGAGGCCCAGGCCTCGATCAGCGTGCCATCGACCGAGAAGTGATCGCTCGACAGGAGCTTCGTCACCTTGGGCTGCGCCAGCACCGCCGCCAGGAACTTGGCCGCGATGTCGCCTTCCAGCAGCCGGTCGCGGTTCTTCGAGAACACAGAATGGTCCCAGACTGCGTCGTCGATACCGATTCCGACGAACCACCGGAACAGCAGATCGTATTCCAGCCGCTCCATCAGAAGCCGCTCCGAGCGGATCGAATAAAACGCCTGCAACAGCATCGCCCGCAGCAGCTTCTCCGGCGGGATCGACGGCCGTCCGATCGGCGAATAAAGCGCGGCAAACTCGCGCTCCAGCGCCGACAGCCCCTCGTTCACAATCGTCCGGATCGCTCGCAGCGGATGATCACGCCGCACCCGCGCCTCCAGATCAACATAGCTGAACAGCTCGCCCGTTCGATTGTCGCCGCCGCGCACGCATGATCTCCGAATCCCGTCGGAGCCAATGAATCACGGTCACGGGTCCACGGCGAACGCCTTTTTCAACAGCCTGCTAGAGGCCGGTGCTGGGGCCAGTCATCTATGATGAATTGCGGCGTGATCCGAGGTTCCGAAGCTAACACCCATATCAAAAATTGCCACTTCGTCCCGATGCGTCCAAGTGTCCAATTCTCGCTCAAGGCGCCTTTCAGTCCCGGCCAGGAACGAACCTGCCCCGGTTGGCTTAGTCCGATATGGGAAGGTTCTTAATTGGGATTATTCTGCTCAGCATCGCGATAATTGCCGCGATGTACTTCCACGTTCTCAGTCTCGGATAACCTTACCGACATCGGGCCCTTCGATACCCCTCCGCTCTGCTCATCAAGCAGCCTGAGGCGTGCGATTCCGATAAGCATCGATGGCGCGGTTGGCCAGCATGATCTTACGCCGCTCACCAGCAAGGGCCATGCGACCAACAGCATTCACGAGAAATCGACTGGTCTCATAGCCGTCAATGATCTCGCCGGAGGCTTCGAGAAAATCCCAAGCAATCTGAACTGCGTCTTCTACAAGGATATGTACACTCTCACTCATGGTTCTGAAACGCGCTGGGGAAAACAGCGTTCCTAAGCGAAGGCCCCGCTCGGGGGGGCGCTCAGGACTTGGAGGGAGGAGATAACTCCAAGCCCTACGCCGGCGGTCGGAGGCCGGGCGATGAGGCCCAGTCATCGATATGAGCGGCTGTATCTGCCCTCCGTGCCCGCTTAAGCAAATCTTCCCGCTCCTGACCATCCGGCAGCTTATTAGCCTGATCAAGGATATCGGCCGCAAACTTCGCAAGCCGTTCTTGTAGGGTTTCTGTCTGTCTGAAACGACGCCGCCTCTTCATGGCGCTGATCCCTGTTTGCGTGGGGCGGGAGCGCTGTGATGGGCGATCTCATCACCGGTAGATACCTTGGGCCGCACGGTGACGGATCAAACGTAGGCTCGGAGCACGATAGATTCTACAACCTTAGTTACTTTCCCAAAATTCCCTTCGACGCTCGGATTTCCGCGAACCGCGCCGTTGGACGAAGCCTGCACCCCACAGCGACTTTCGGACGTTGCTAAACGGGTGAGATCACTCTTCGCCAATGACGAGGAACAATTTCGATTAACAATCGTTGGCCTTTGGCATCGGCGCAGAGGGTTTCGGGCGTCGGTAGTCGCGAGCTGTGATGCTCTCCCTCGATAGCTTGTGAAGAAAGCAAGCTCCTCGCCCGTTCCATGTCTTAAGTATGAAGAACGCGGATGCCCTCGACTCTACCGACGACGTTGATCACAAAGTTGACTGTCTCAAATCGACTAGACAGTCAGGACATCCGAGCCATAGAGCGACTTCCAATCCGCGAGCAACAGCTGCCGGCCCAAAAGATCATTGTTGCTGACGGAAGTCGGACAAGGGAAAGTTGCCTGCTCGCCGAGGGCTTTGCTTTCCGCGCGAAGGTGACACCCGATGGAAAACGGCAAGTTCTATCGCTACACGTTCCTGGCGAGATTCCCGACTTGCAGAGCCTGCACCTCAACGTCATGGATCATGACTTCTCGACGCTTACGCCTTGCACGCTAGGCTTCATTCCACACGAGGCGACCAAAAGCTTGAGCAGGGAGCGGCCTAACATTGCGGCAGCTTTATGGCGCGAAACGTTGATTGACGCCTCGATCTTCAGGGAATGGATCGTGAATGTCGGCCGCAGATCAGCGGTCGAACGCATGGCACATCTTTTCGCCGAAATGCACAGGAGATTAAAGGTCATTGGCCGGACCAGCGACGGCAGCTTTGCCTTCCCCATCACGCAATCCGACCTGGGTGATTGCCTTGGACTTTCCACCGTACACGTCAACCGCGTGCTGCAAGAACTGCGTGAGAGCAACATAATGCAGGTCGAGCGCTCGCAATACCGTATCCTGGATCACGGCAGGCTGGAGGAGTTGGCCGGATTCGATCCGACCTACCTTCATTTGCAGCCCGCCAGCTAACTTGAGCCGAGGCGTTTGGCCGTGACCTCGATCTGAAAAACCGGCATATCTTCCCGCTTGACCACAAGGGACCAGCGGTTTGACGCGTCGAGGCCGAGGTTCGACTCGATATCCCGAACAGTCAGGAGCGCCTGCTGCCAAGCGGCCTGCTCGTCCTGCAATTCCTCCCCGGCGGGATCGTCGAATGGGTGGCCGTTCGTAATGTGGAAATAGTATCTACTCATCGTCCTTCAATGTCCGAAGGAAGTCATGGTTCCTTAAGAGCGACGCTTGCGAATGGTCGCTCGTGCTGCCTTAGGGAGACTCACGTTTACTTAGCCGCCTTTCGCTTTTGCATCCTGGCGGCCAACCGCCTCCTACTTGAGGAACGGGTCGCTTTGGAACGGCTGCCAATCCCCGCCGTTCACCGCTCACATTCAACTTTCGGGATATGCAGGATGTCCAAGACCGTTGGCGATTTCGTAGTGCAGCGCCTCCAGGATTGGGGCGTGCGGCATCTCTTCGGTTATCCCGGCGATGGCATCAATGGCGTGTTCGGCGGGCTCAATCGCGCCGAAAGTAAGATCGATTTCATCCAAGCGCGCCACGAGGAGATGGCGGCGTTCATGGCGTGTGCGTATGCCAAATTTTCCGGCCGCCTCGGCGTCTGCATCGCGACGTCGGGCCCCGGTGCCTCACACCTGATCACCGGTCTGTATGACGCCCTGCTCGACCATCAGCCGGTGCTCGCCATCGTGGGCCAGCAGGCGCGGAACGCGCTGGGCGGTCAGTATCAGCAGGAGCTCGACTTGGTCTCGATGTTCAAGGACGTCGCCAGCGCGTATGTCGCGCAGGCCTCCTCGGCCGCTCAGGTCCGCCATCTGATCGACCGTGCCGCGCGCATTGCGCTCGCCCGGCGCACCGTGACCGCGCTGATCCTGCCGAATGATCTGCAGGAAGAGGATTACGAGGATCCGCCGCGCGCGCACGGCACGCTGCGGTCCGGCGTCGGATACACTCCTCCAAGGATCATTCCGGCGGAGGCCGAGCTCGATCGCGCCGCCGACATTCTCAACGCCGGCAAGAAGGTCGCCATGCTCGTCGGCGCCGGCGCGCTGGGCGCGACCAACGAGGTCTCCTCCGTCGCCGACCGGCTCTCGGCCGGATGCGCCAAGGCGTTGCTCGGTAAGGCCGTGGTGCCCGACGACCTGCCATGGGTGACGGGCTCGATCGGCTTGCTCGGCACCGAGCCGAGCTACGACCTGATGATGGAGTGCGACACGCTCTTGATGATCGGCTCGGCGTTTCCCTATTCCGAGTTCCTGCCCGAGGAGGGCCAGGCCCGCGGCGTCCAGATCGACATCGACGCCAGCATGCTCTCGATCCGCTTTCCGATGGAGATTGGCCTCGTGGGCGACGCCGCGGAGACGCTGCGCGCGCTGCTTCCGCGCCTGAAGCAGAAGAGCGACGGCAGCTGGCGAAAGACGATCGAGGACAATGTCCGGACCTGGTGGAAGACATTGCAGGATCGCGCGCACCAGCCGGCCAAGCCGGTCAATCCTCAGCGCGTGACATGGGAGCTGTCGCCGCGCATTCCCGATCGCGCGATCATCACCAGCGATTCCGGCTCCTGCGCCAACTGGTTTGCCCGTGATCTGAAGATGCGTCCCGGCCTCAACGCCTCGCTGTCGGGCGGCTTGGCATCGATGGGCGCGGCCGTTCCCTACGCAATCGCCGCGAAGTATGCAGCGCCCGATCGTCCCGTCATTGCGCTGGTTGGCGACGGCGCCATGCAGATGAACAACATGGCCGAGCTTATCACGGTCGCCAAATACTGGCGCGACTGGAGCGATCATCGCTGGATCGTCTGCGTCTTCAACAATGAAGATCTCAACCAGGTGACATGGGAACAGCGCATCATCAATGCCGATCCCAAGTTCGAGGCATCGCAACGCATCCCCAACGTGTCTTATTCGCGTTTCGCCGACCTGATCGGGCTGCGGGGGATTTATGTCGACGACCCCGCACAGCTCGGCTCGGCTTGGGAGCAGGCGCTCGCGAGCGACATTCCGGTGGTGCTGGAAGTCAAGACCGATCCGGAAGTGCCCCCGCTACCGCCGCATATCACGCTCGAGCAAGCCAAGAACTTCTCGATCGCGCTTGCCAAGGGCGACCCGAACGAAGTCGGCGTCATCCGCGGCGCAGCGCGTCAGCTGCTCGAGACCGTATTGCCCGGCAAGGAGAAATGAAGGCCAGAAGCGATGCATCGCCAGATGATGCTTGCCGTCTGTTTGGTCTGCGCAGCACTGGCGCCGGCGCGCGCCGAGTTGACCAGGTCCGATCTCGCCGGGGTCGAGGCATCACCCCGGCCCGGCGCCGTGCTACCGCTGAGCGTCCGCCTGCGGGACGAAAACGGCGTCGCACGGCCGATCCGGCAATGGCTCACCGGCGGGCCAAGCGTGTGGGTCCTCGCAGATTTCACCTGCGATACGTTGTGCGGCCCGGTGGTCAGCACCGTCTCGGATGCGCTCCGGCAGTCCGGCCTGCGTCCCGATCAGGACTTCGATCTGAACGTCGTGAGCTTCGACCCGCAGGATACCGCGGAGAACGCGAAGGAGATGAAGCAGGCGCAAGTCGGCCTCGACGCGCTGGGCGACGCCACCCACGTCCTGCGCGGCGATGCCAGCGATATCGCGGCACTGACGAGAGCATTCGGATTTGAAGCGGTCTACGACCGCGACCACAGCCGCTACGCGCATCCCGCGGTCGCCTTTGTCGTGACGGCCGACGGTCGCATTGCGCGCGCCCTGCCCGGTCTCGGGCTCGATCCCGCCAATCTGCGCCTCGCGTTGGTCGAAGCCGGTCAAGGCCGCATCGGCGGATGGACCGATCATGTCAGGCTGATGTGCTACGGATTTGATCCCGCGAGCGGTCTCTACACGCTCGCGGTCGGTCGCCTGCTCAAGGCGACCGGTCTTGCGACCTTGGTCTTGCTCTGCCTGCTCATCGTCGCTCTGCTTCGGCGCGAACGCGAGGGGGCGCGAAGTTGAGCCATCTGCCGTGGCGCAGGCGGAACGCTACGCCCCAGGCCAACAGCCCCATAAGCAAGGCCAGACCGGCCACCAGCATGATGCTGGTGAGCCAACCATGGAGACCATCAATGGCCGGGAATGCCAGCACCGAAGCCTCGCAAATCCGCATCGCGAGCGTGAGGGCGCATAGTCCGAGTAGCCAACGGCGATCGGCGCGGACGCGACGGTTCACCAGCGCAAAGAACGGAACCACGAGCTGACCGATGGCCAGAAGGGCCAAGGCGAACTGCCAGCCCTCCGACGAGCGATCGATGTACCAGGTCACCTCGTCCGGAATGTTGCCCGACCAGATGACGATGTACTGCATGGCATGGAGATAGGCCCAGAGCAGGATCGTCGACAACAGCAGCGCGCTGTAGCCGCCGACTCGCCTTATGCCGCACAGGAGAAGTCCAAGGCCGATGGCGCCGGCGACGCCGTCCAGTAGCACCATACCGAGATACAGCAGGCCAAAAATCGATGAATGGAACTGCGGCTCCAGCGCTTCCATCCAGTCCACACCGGCGAACGACACGGAGATCGCGTAGACGATCAGTCCACCGGACGCCGTCTTCGCCATGCGATCCGGGTCCGGCCAGGCCGCCTGCAACTTCAGGGCAAGCCAGGTCCAGACGATGAAATAGACCCCCGTTCTGGCCGCCACGAACCACGGAGCGAGATAGACCGTCTTGAAGGCCGGTAGCGCCGCGTGAGGTCCGGCCGCAGGATAGAGCGTAGCGAGGTCGAGCAGGACCGGCAGGAAGAGCACGCCGAAAATAGGAAGGGTGGCGCAGATCGCCGTCATTGCCGGCTGCAATTCCTCCGTCCACGCCCGCCGCACCAGATAACTCGTCATGAGCACGCCGAGCGTCCCGATCGGAACCGCACTGACCGCGATCCAGGCAACGAGATAGGCCGCGGCGGTCGAACGATGGTCTGCGAACGCACCAGCAACCAGCATTCCGGCCGTGCCGACGACGGCAATCATCAAACGGCGATCGCGCAGGCCGCGTCCGATCATGGTGGTTCCACAAGCTTGCCGCGCTGGTCGGCCGGCACATCGTCGATCGACGCATGACGGCTGAGCTGCAGCGCGCGAATATAGGCGACGATCGCCCAGCGATCCCGCGGCGGCACGCGCGCGCCATAGGAATACATCGCGCCGTAGCCGTTGCTGATAACGTCGAAGAGATGCTGGTCTTCGGCGTTCCGCAGCCGCTCGGCATGGTAACTGGTCGGACGCGGCATGCCGCGCTCGACGATGATGCCGTTGCCGTCCCCATTGGCGCCGTGGCACGGCAAGCAGAAGATGTCGAAGCGCTGATGGCCCCGCTCCAGGAGCGCCGCTGTCAATGGCGGCTTGGCCCGCACAGCGGCCTGTTCCGCCAGCGCGTCGCGGTCGACCGCGCCCGCTGGCGGGTTGCGCAATGCGCTGCCGCGAAACAGCGGCGCGCGGCCGTACTCACTGTAACGAGGCTGTGCGTCCATGTTCTGGTCGCACCCGGCGAGCAGCAAGGCCGACGCAAGAAGCCATGCGCCCTTCATGACGACACGAGCTCCACTGACAGCGCCCCAGCGCTCTGCAGGAAAGCAGCCGTCTTTTCGGAATCGAACGCTGCGTCCTCGGCCAACACGCACAGAAAGAACCGGTCCTTGCTGGCCCGGGCGATATGACGGGCGCTGAAGATCGGATGATTGAGCCGCGGCAGGCCGTTTTGCCAGAGCATGGCGATGATCATCGCGAGTGCCGACACCAGGATCGTCAGTTCGAACACCACTACGGCGAAAGCCGAGAGTGCGTAGAGTGGCCGCCCTCCGACATCGAGCGGATAGTCGTAATTCACATAGAGTTGCATCAGCAGCGCGATGGCGGCGCCCGCGAGACCACCAGCGAGACCAACGATGGAAATCCGGGGCGTTGGCAGACGGAGTACCTTCGCCAGCCCCTCAACCGGAAACGGCGTGAACGCGTCGAGGTTGCGATAGCCCACCTCGCGGGCCTTGCGCGCGGCCGCGAGCAGCGCCTCCGGGGTAGCGAACTCGCCGAGCAGGCCGAAGGGGTGCTCAGCCATGAGGCCTCTCCTGCTCCTTGTGCAACAGCTCCTCGGTCTCAAAGATCGAAATCATCGGAATGAAGCGGATCGCAAGCAGGAACGGCACCAGGAACAGGCCGATCGTTCCAAGATAAGTCGACCAGTCCCAGAAGGTCGGAGTGAACGCGCCCCATGACGAGACCAGGAAGTCGCGGTAGAGGCTGGTGACGAGGATCATGTAGCGCTCGAGCCACATTCCGATCGCGACCGAGATAGAGATCGACAGAAGCATCCAGCCGCTGCGCCGCACCGAACGCCACCACAGCCCCTGCAGCGGAACGAAATTGAAGGCGATCGCGCCCCAATAAGTCCAGGCATAGGCGCCGGTGAGCCGGTCCGACAGCGTCCGCATCTCGTGCGCTCCGCCGGAGTAGAGCGCGTCGAAAACTTCGAAGAGGTAACCGTAGCCAGTCATCAGGCCGCACGCGAGCAGCACCTTGCCGAGCACGTCGAGATGGTCATCGGTGACCAGATTGCCGAGAGCGAAAAGGGACCGCAGCGCGATCGCGATGATTGCGACCACCGCAAAACCCGAGAAGGCCGCGCCGAGCACGAAGTATGGCGGAAAGATCGTCGAATGCCAGCCGGGAATCTGGCCGGCGGCGAACAGGAGCGACACCTCGCTATGCACCGAGACGACCAGTGGCACCGCAAGCCCCGCGGTGACGCGATAGGCTTGCTGCCAGCGCTGCCAATGCGCGGCCGAGCCGCGCCAGCCGAGCGACGTGATGCCGAAGAAAATCTGCCAGCCGCGCTTCCTCGACCGGTCGCGCGCGGCCGCGAAGTCTGGAATGAGGCCAGTGTACCAGAACGCCAGCGATACGGTCAGATAGGTCAAGACCGCCCAGATGTCCCATTCCAGCGGGCTGCGAAACTGCGGCCATATCCCCATCGTCGCGGGGTAGGGAAACATCCAGTACAGATACCAGGGACGGCCGAGATGCAGCACCGGATAGATGCCGGCGCAGATCACCGCGAACAGCGTCATGGTCTCGGCAAAACGATTGAGCGAATTGCGCCATTCGCTGCCAGTCAGGAGCAGCAACGCCGAGATCAACGTTCCGGCGTGACCGATGCCCAGCCACCAGACGTAATTGTGAATCGCGAATGCCCAGTTGACGGGAATATTGATACCCCAGATGCCGACACCGCGGGTGAACAGCGCGGTTGTGGAGATCACAAGGAGGAGCAGCAGCGCCGATGCGATGATCATCGCAATCCACCAGCGCCGGCGCGCCGGGAAATGCAGGGGAATGCCGGTGAGCTGATCGCTGACCCGCCCGAGGCTCTGGTCTTGCGGCAGGATATCGGCGGTGCGATCGGTCATCCCTGGCCTTCCGGGGGTTTCCAGCGTGCCAGATAGGTCGTGCGCGGTCGTGTCCCCTGCTCTTCCAGCAACACGTAATGCCGTCCGTCACCGCGCAGGCGCGACACCTCGGAGTCGGGATTCCTGATGTCGCCGAACACGATCGCCTTGGTCGGACACGCGCTCTGGCAGGCGGTCACCACTTCGCCGTCGCGGATCGGCCGGTTCTCCTTGTCGGCCGCGACATGCGCAGCCTCGATCCGCTGCGTGCAGTAGGTGCACTTCTCCATCACGCCGCGCGAGCGCACCGTGACGTCCGGATTGTGTGCCGCATGTTCCGGCGCATCGGACGCGGGGCGATAGTCGAAGAAGTTGAAGCGGCGCACCTTGTAGGGGCAGTAGCTCGAGCAAGTCCGGGTGCCGATGCAGCGGTTGTAGACCATCTGGTTGACGCCCTCCGGACTGTGCGTCGTGGCATGGACCGGACAGCCCATCTCGCAGGGGGCCTGCTCGCAGTGCATGCAGGGCACCGGCTGGAAGAAACTGCGCGGCTCCTCGACGTCGCCGGTATAATAGCGCGCAATCCGCAGCCATTGCATTTCGCGGCCGACCTTGACCTGCTCGCTGCCGACGACTGGCACATTGTTCTCGGCCGTACAGGCGGCCACACACGCATTGCATCCGATGCAGGCATCGAGGTCGATCACCATGCCCCAGGCGTTTTGCGCCGAAGGCTTCGGCGGATAGAGGCTCGGTTGCGTCGTCTCGTGCTTGGGATGATCGGTGTCGGCTGCGTTGACTTCACGGACGAAGTCAACGCCCTCCATGCGGTGATGCAGTTGCGTGACGGCCAGCGTCTCGCGGGTTCCCAGCTTGTGCAGGCTGCCCTTGGTCTGCCAGGGCTGGTCGATCGGTTGGACGTGATAGGCATTGTAGCCGAGACCATCGCCAACCCGACCCGCTTTGCTCCGGCCGTAGCCGAGCGTGAGCGCGACCGTGTTCGGGGCCTGGCCTGGCAGGACCCACACAGGTCCGCTGATCGATCGATCCCGGACCCTAATCCTGACGTGATCGCCATTGGTCAGATCCTTTCGCATGGCCAGCGCCGGGCCGATTGAAATCACGTTGCCCCAGGTCAGCGTAGTCAGCGGCTTCGGCAACTCCTGCAGCCAGGCATTGTTGGCGAAACTGCCGTCCCAGATCGTCGGATCGGGCCGGAAGACAATATCCAGTCCGTCATCTGGCGGCGGCGGGACTACGGCGGTTGCCGCCGCGTGGATGTTCGGTGGGGCCGCCCTCTGCTCCGGGACATAGCCGTCGTGCAGGCAACGCGTCCACTTCGTCTCGAAATCGTTGCCAAGTGCCGCGCGCCACGTGTCCCGAACCGGCGCTGCCGGCAACGGGTCCAATTGCCCCAGCAGCAGCGCCATGACCTGATGAACGGTGCGGACATCGTAGAAGGGTGCAATCGTGGGCTGGATGATAGTGGCCGTTCCATCGATCGAGCGCGCGTCGCTCCAACTCTCCAGCGTATGCGTCAATGGCAGATGCCATTCGCAAAGCGCCCCTGTCTCGTCCCGATGGATGCCGACATGGACCGAGGACCTGACCTTCGCAACAGCGTCCCTGAAAGCCAACCATGCCGGCGCAGTATAGGCCGGGTTGGCGTCAATGATGATGAGCGTTTGCACAGCGCCGCGGCCGATGTCGCTGACCAAATCGCTCAATCTCTTGGCGTTCGCGACATTGGGGACAGGCGCCGCAGCGCCGAGCAGCGCAGTCGCGCCGAGCGCCTCGTTCGTTCGCGCCACCCAGGACGCTGTCGCGTCGTCGCCGAAGCGGCTGCAGGTCACGAGCGCTCGGCCTCGCGCCGACCGGCACGCATGGACCGCGCGATCGAGCCATCGTTGCTCCTTCGCCGAAAGATCAGGCTTTGCGGCGCCGGCGACGTCACATGAATTGGCGAGTCCTTGGGCGACGAGCCAGGTGCGCGAGGCATCGACCGCCACCCTCGCCTCGGCCATCGCTCCTGTCGTGGACGGCACGGCCTCCGCCATGTACAGCGCAAGGCCAGGCTGGTCGGCGGTGCGATGTCGCGCCGCCGACCAGGCGCGCGCGTTGGCGACCTGGTGAGGCCCCGCTCCCAAGAAATCGTCATCGAGACTGACGACGACGTCGCAGTTCTCGAATTGTGGGCGAAGTTGCAGCGGCTGACCATAGGCCGCTCTCGTCGAATCGAGCCCTCGTCCGCCGCCAACCGCGGCGTGCTCATAGATCTGGGCCTTGGGAAACTCGCGAACCAGAGCTTCAATCTGGCGAATGAGCGTCGGCGAAGTCGAATGACCCAGCAACAATGCGACCCCCTCGCCCTGGCTTTGCGTCCACTGCTGGCGCAACAGGCCGATGTGATGCTGCACGTCGCTCCACGTCACCGGCTCGCCGCGACGGTTAGGTGCTTGCGCGCGGTCGGGATCGTAGAGCTCGAGCACGGCGGCCTGCATGAATACGTCGCTGCGGCCCTGTGTCGCCGGATGATCCGGATTGCCGTCCAGCTTGGTTGGCCGGCCGGAATAGGTCGTCGCAATGACCGGCTGAGCATAGCCATCCAGCGTCACCGCGGTCGCATAGTATTTTGGAATGCCGACGTCCGTACCCTGCGGTTGTTCGACATAGGGCAACGCCGCGACGAACGGGCTCTTCTCGCATCCTGCTAGTCCGGCAAGCGCAAAGGATGCGCCCATTAGCTTCAGAAACGTCCGCCGCGCCGTCGGGCCAAAGGTTGCGGCGACCGGATACTCTGCATCAACCCACGCTTCAAACGCGGGATCGCCCGACAACTCCTCGAGGCTCGACCAGAGGACGGGGCCACGTGGATGGTCCGGCTTTGTCGCGGGGCGCCTCATCGATGACAGACGTAGCAATGGGTGAGCTGCCCGAAGCGGATGCCTTCGTGCGCAGCGATCGCCTCGCCCTGCTTGCGTGCATCGCGGCCGGCCTGCCACGTCATGTCGGCAATATGATCTTTTGGACGCAGATGCGGCGCGGGATCGCGATGGCAATCGAGACAGAACTCCATGGTCAACGCTTTGGCGCGATAGGTCAGCGGCATGGTGTCGATGCGCCCGTGACAGCTCTCGCAACCCACGCCCTTTGCGATGTGAATGTCGTGGCGGAAGAAGACGTAGTCGGGCAGCTTCGCCACGCGGGTCCAGGTGATCGGCTTGTTGTCGGCGAGGCTTTTTCTGACCGGTTCAAGCATCGCGGCATTGGTCCAGATTTGCGAATGACAGGTCATGCAGGTCGCAGTCGGCGGCAGCCCTGCCTGCGGGCTCGTTTCGACGCCCGTGTGGCAATAGCGGCAGTCGATCCCGAGTTCGCCCGCATGGTGCTTGTGGCTGAACGGAACCGGCTGGTGCGGGCGGACGTCGGTCGACGTCTCAAAGGCCGAGTGCGCAAATCCGATCACGCCGACCAGACCACCGCCCAGAACGGCCAGACCGGCTACCATGGACAGGCGCAGCCATGTATCCGCGGCAGGAGAGAATATCTGTGTCATCCGGTCGCCGGATCATCGTCATGAGCACGTCAGATCCCAATGCGGGCCAAACAGGATCGTTCCTGGATTGGAACATGCGCCCATGCTTGGCATTGGTCTCCGTGCCTTTCGGGTCCCCCAATGACTGACAGCCCCGATACCAACTACGAGCGGTCCGATGTCGATCCCGTCCTCGTGTGTTGGCTGGCGCTTGGCCTCGGACTGTTCGTCGTGGCGACACCGCTTCTCATGCCTTTCGCCTTCTCGCGGTCGATCGATCGTGGAAACCCCGTGACGCGCCCTGCGCTCAGTGCCGAGGCGCCGCCGCTTGCGCTCGATCCGGCGGCCGAACTGCGCCGGCATCGGGAAGCCGATCGCCAATTTGCGGACAGCTATGGTTGGATCGATCCCGGCCGCGGCGTGGTCCGGATTCCCGTTAGGCGTGCGATGGAGCGGCTGCTGGAAACCGGCCTGCCCGGATGGCCGTCCCGATGACCGGCACGGGCGGCTGAGCACGATGTGGCGCCAATGGATCCCGTTCTGGAGGCCCGGGGTCTCACCCTATGGCGGCGACGTCGATCTGTTGTTTGCAGGATTGCTCCTGGCGAGCGCCCTGGTGCTCGGCCTGCTGTTCTTCCTGCTCATCGTGTTCTGCGTGCGTTACCGGGCTGGCAACCCGACCGATCGCGGACATCGGGTCAAGAAAAGCTGGCACTGGGAGGTCGGTTGGACGTCGGCGTCGTTGGTGATTTTCCTCCTGCTGTTTGTCTGGGGCTCCAGCGTGTACCTCGAGATTTACCAGAAACCGCAAGGAGAGCTGTCGGTCTTTGTCGTCGCCAAGCAATGGATGTGGAAAGTGCAGCACCCCGGCGGACAATCCGAGATCAACAGCCTGCATATGCCGGTCAATCGCCCGGTCCGGCTGGTGATGGCATCCCAGGACGTCATTCACAGCTTCTTCATCCCGGCGCTTCGTCTCAAGCACGACGTGGTGCCCGGCCGCTACCAGAGCCTCGAGGTCGAAGCGGTCACGGCGGGTCACTATCACCTGTTTTGCGCCGAATATTGCGGCACCGACCATTCCGGCATGATCGGCGAGATCGTGGCGATGGAGCCGGCGGACTATGCCAAATGGCTGAACGACCAGGGACCCGCCAACTCGCTGGCTCGTGAAGGCGGCGCGCTGTTTCGCGAGCTCGGCTGCAGCGGCTGCCACGCCGCCAACAGCAGCGTGCACGCACCGCTGCTGGAGGGACTTTACGGCAAGCCCGTGCCGCTCTCGGATGGTTCCACGGTAACCGCCGACGACAAGTACATCCGGGATTCGATCCTGCTGCCGCGCAGCCAGGTTGCCGCCGGATATCAGCCGGTGATGCCGTCCTTCGAAGGCAAGGTCAGCGAGGACCAGTTGTTGCGGCTCGTCACCTACATCAAATCGCTTGCGGATCGTGCACCATGACCGAGCCCGACTATCTCAACTCCGCCTACACCCTGCGCTCCTGGTTCTTCACCACCGACCACAAGCGCATCGCGATCCTGTATTTCGCGACCCTGATCGGCTTCTTCTTCATCGGCGGCGCGGCCGCCACCGCGATCCGGATCGAGCTCGCTACGCCGCAGGCCGATCTCGTCTCGTCCGATACCTACAATCGGCTCTTCACCATGCACGGCGTCATCATGGTGTGGTTTTTCCTGATTCCCTCGATCCCGAACACGCTCGGCAACTTCATCGTGCCGCTGATGATTGGCGCCCGCGATCTCGCCTTCCCGCGCCTCAACCTGATGAGCTGGTACCTGTTCATCGCCGGCGGAAGCGTGACGCTGTTCGCAATCCTTGCCGGCGGCATCGACACGGGTTGGACGTTCTATACCCCGTTCTCGACGCTCTATTCCAACAGCTACGTCATCGTCGCGGTGACCGGTATCTTCATCGCCGGCTTCTCCTCGATCCTCACCGGCTTGAATTTCATCGTCACTGTTCACCGGCTGCGCGCGCCGGGCCTGACCTGGTATCGCCTCCCCCTGTTCATCTGGTCGCTCTACGCGACGTCGGTGATCCTGGTGCTCGCGACGCCGGTGCTCGCCATCACGCTGGTCCTGCTGGCGACCGAACGTTTCCTCGGCGTCGGCATCTTCGATCCCAGGATCGGCGGCGATCCCTTGCTGTTCCAGCATCTGTTCTGGTTCTACTCGCACCCGGCCGTTTACATCATGATCCTGCCCGGCATGGGGGTGGTCAACGAACTGATCTCCTGCTTCTCGCGCAAGCCGGTGTTCGGCTACAAATTCGTCGCCTGGGCCAGCCTCGCCATCGCGGCCGTCGGCTTTCTGGTCTGGGGTCACCACATGTTCGTCAGCGGCCAGTCGCTGCTCGCAAGTCTCGTGTTTTCGTTCATGAGTTTCATCGTGGCGGTGCCTTCGGCGATCAAGGTGTTCAACTGGACCGCCACCCTGCACAAGGGATCGCTGCGCTTCGACGCTCCGATGCTTTACGCCCTCGCCTTCCTCGGCCTGTTCACGATCGGCGGTCTGACGGGGCTGTTCCTGGCCTGCCTTGCCTTCGACGTACACGCGACCGACACCTATTTTGTGGTGGCCCACTTCCACTACATCATGGTCGGCGGCATGGTGACGGCCTACTTCGGCGGCCTGCATTACTGGTGGCCCAAGATCACCGGACGGCTCTACTCCGAATACTGGGCGCGGACGGCGGCGGTACTGATCTTCTTCGGCTTCAATCTGACCTTTTTCCCGCAATTCGTGCTCGGTGCCGAAGGTATGCCACGCCGGTATCACGTCTATCCGCCGGAATTTCAGGTGTGGAACGTGCTGTCCTCCGGCGGCGCGACGATCTTGGCGGCGGCCTATCTGCTGCCGATGTTCTATCTCGGTTATTCTCTGTTTTTTGGCAGGCGCGCGCCGGCCAACCCATGGGATGCGCCGGGCCTGGAATGGCAGACCCCGTCCCCGCCGCCCGAGTTCAATTTCGAGTCACAGCCCGTCGTGACCCGTGCGCCCTACCAATATGGGCCCGACTTTGCCGCGGAGCCGCAGAATGCCTAAGGGCCGCGCCTTCGCTCCGCAATACGCCTCCGTTCAGCATCGCGATGAAACCGCCGAGATCGGCATGTGGGTGTTTCTCGCAACCGAAGTGCTGCTGTTCGGCGGGCTGCTGTTTGCTTATTTCGTTTACCGGCACGCCAATCCGGCCGCGTTCGCGGAGGCCGGCCGCCACACCAGGATCGTCATCGGCACGGCGAATACGGCGATCCTGCTGACTTCCAGCTTCTTCGTCGCTTGCGCGGTCAATGCGCTGCAGGCCGACGCGCGCCGGACCTGTATCGCCATGCTGGTCAGCGCCATGCTGCTTGGCTTGCTGTTCCTTGGCCTGAAGGCAGCCGAATATGCCGGCGAATATCACGAGCACCTCGTTCCCGGCGTGGACTTCAGCTACGTTGCGCCGCTCGCCGATGGGGTCGAGCTGTTCTTCATCTTCTACTTCGTCGCGACGTCGATTCACGCCGTTCACATGGTGATCGGCATCGCTGTTCTCGCGACGCTTGCCGTCCTGCTGCGCCGCTCCGCTAGCACGCGCATGCGCGCTGCCTTGCATTCCGCCGCACTCTATTGGCATTTTGTCGACGTGGTCTGGATCGTCCTGTTTGCCCTGATCTATCTGCCCGGACGGAGCGGCACATGACGAACTGGCGGCCACCGCTTACGCTCGTTGGCTCCTGGCTTGCCCTGCTGGCACTCCTCGCGCTGACCGTCACCCTGGCCTATCTGCCGCTCGGCTCCTTCAATTCCGCGGTGGCGATTGTGATTGCCGCTATCAAGGCCACCATCGTCGCGGCATTCTTCATGGAGCTGCGGGACCGCGGCGCACGCCTCCTGATCTTCGCCGGCGCCGGGCTGTTCTGGCTCGGCATCTTGCTGTGGCTTGGCTTGATGGATTTCATGACGCGCACGCCGGCGTGATGCAGCCAGCCGCGATCCTGCCGGCCTCACGCCTGTGTTGGCGGATGCGTCGAGCCCTGCCGCTTCAGCAGATCGGGCTGATCACCCTTCGGCTTGGGCTCCGGCTTTGGCATTCCCCTCTGGCCACCGTGCTTGCCGCCCTGATCCTGCTGTCCTTCGAGATCGTTTTCCCTGGGCATGTCGCCTCCTCTCACTCGACCGTGGTGATCGGGACTTCATGGGTGTCGGTCAATTCAGGCACCGGATCGCGGCTGATGCGCACCGGTACCGACTTCGCCGCCGGGACCTTGCTGCCCTCGGCGAAATGCCAGAGCGGAACGAGGACGTTGCACTCCGGATAATATCCAACGATGCCACCACGGGGAACGTCGTAGGGAACGACCTGAAGTCCACCGAGACGACGTTCGACACCGTCATCGGCCGTCGTCTCCAGTGTGACCAGATCGCCCTGGGCGAGACTCCATTCGGCCATATCGTCGGCGTTCATCAGCAAAACCTCTCGGCTGCCGTAGATTCCGCGGAAGCGGTCGTTCTCGTTATAGATCGTCGTGTTGAACTGACCATCGGCGCGGGTCGTCATGAGTTCGAAGACACCGTCCCCGGCCGGCGGCATGTCGAAAGCGACTTCCGGAACCGTGAAATTGGCTTTGCCATTCGGCGTCTTCCATTTCCGCTCGCGAGCGCCGAGTGGCCGCGGAAAGCCACCTGGCTCAAACATGCGCTTGTTGAAATCCTTGAATTGATCCGGATACGTCCGCTCGATCGCGTCGCGGACCAACGCGTAATTGTCGACCCAGGCGTCCCAGTCGAGCTTGGGATTCGGCGGCAACGTCGCCTTCGCCATCTCGGCAATGATCCGCGGTTCGGACAACAGCCGTTCCGCTACCGGCTTGCGTTGTCCTCTCGAGCCATGAATGCAGGCCGTGGAATCCTCCATGGCAACGGCTTGCGGGCCGTTCGCCTGCTGGTCTATCTCGATCCGGCCGAGACACGGCAGCAGAAAAGTTACGTCTCCAGGGACGAGATGCGTTCGGTTCAGCTTGGTAGCGATCTGGACCGATAGCCGAAGCCTGCTCCAGGCCGGCTCCATCAGCGATCGTTCCGGAATGCAGCGGATAAAATTGCCACCAAGGCCGACGAAACCGCGCACCTCTTTCTTGAGGATTGCTTTGCAGGCGTCCACCGTCGTCAGGCCGTCCCATCGCGGCGGCTCAAATGCGTATAGCTCCTTCAGCTTGTCGAGCGGGACCAACTTGGTCTTCTCGGAAATGCCGACGGTGCGCTGGCCCTGGACGTTGGAATGGCCGCGGATCGGAGAGATCCCGGCGCCGGGCTTGCCGATATTGCCGCGCAACAGCAGCAGGTTGACGATCATCTTCACGGTTTCGACGCCGTGCCGATGCTGGGTCACGCCCATGCCGTAGTTCGCGATGACGGCGTTCGCAGCCATGTAGGTGCTGGCCGCCTGGAACATCGCTGCCTGGCGCAACCCGGACATCTGCTCCAGATCAATCCACGACTGCGCGCGGCAGAAATCCGCGAATGCGTCGAACCCGCGTGTATGCTGTTCGATAAACGCGACGTCGACAATACGTTCGTGACCCTTCGACCGCGCCTCGTCGTCCGCCTCGATCACGGCCTTGCAGATCCCTATGATGGCTCCGGCATCACCGCCAAACCTCACCTGATGGTATTGCGAACTGATCCGGGTGCCGCCCGCCACCATCTGGATCGGGTCCTGCGGGTTGGTGAAGCGCTCCAGACCACGCTCCCGCAGCGGATTGAAGGTGATGATCGGGACGCCCCGTTGCGCCGCTTCTTGCAACGGATGCAGCATCCGTGGGGCGTTGGTTGTCGTATTGTGACCAAAGAACAGGATGCAGTCTGTCTGCTCGAAATCCGGCAGCCGTACAGTCCCGACCGGCACGCCGATCACTGGGGGCAATGCCACCGACGTGCTCTCGTGGCACATGTTCGAGCTGTCGGGGAAATTGTTGGTGCCGTACATCCGGCCAAATAGCTGATACATGTAGCTTGCCTCGAGTGAGGCGCGGCCGGAGGTGTACAGCACCACGGAACGCGGATCGAGCCCATTCAGTTCTCGGCCGATCTCCTGGAATGCCTCCGACCAGCTCACCGGAACATATTTGTCCAACGCCACATCATAGCGCATCGGCGCGGTCAGGCGCCCCTGCTCCTCGAGTGCATGATCGGACCAGCCGCGCAAGTCCGAGAGCGTGTGCTTTGCAAAGAATCCGGCCTCGACCGTCTTGTTCGTCACCTCCCAGGCGGTGGCCTTGGCGCCGTTTTCGCAGAACTCAAACGGACGGGGTTTTGCCGGCTTCGCCCAGGAGCAGCTGACGCACATGTATCCGTCGGACTTGTTCTGTTTGAGCAGGATTTCGCTGCCGAGGATCGCGACCTCCTCTTGGGTCAGCATACCCGCGACGGCCTTCACAGACCCCCAACTACCAGCCGGTCCGGCGTATTGCTTCACTGTCACTTTTTGCTTCATGGCTGATCTCGCGCTCGACAAGTACCGACAGAAACCGACCTTTGAAGCGGAGGTTCCTCGCGCGACAGGAACCTTGGCGTGTCCCGGGCGTCGTGCTGGCAAGGAGCGCTCATGCGGAAATTGCCGATCTCCAACGACAGCCTTCATCACCTGCCAGACCCTACCGTCGAGACGCTGCGGAGAGATCAAGATGGCTTGGAAGCGCAGCGAACTCTCGCAGAGGAGTGTCCCGTCGCGTTGGTATACAACGGCACGACGGCCGCCGTGGTCATGGCGACTCCCGCCGACCTCAAGGATCTTGCGCTGGGCTTCAGCCTGACCCAAGGCATCATCGACAATGTCTCTGGCCTGAAGTCCCTCGACATCATTCCAGGGCCGTCAGGCGTCGAGCTGCGCATGTGGCTTGCCGGCACTAGCGAACAGCGTTTCAGACGGCGCCAGCGGCGCTTGGTCGGTCCGACCGGCTGCGGCCTTTGTGGCATCGAAAGCCTCGCGGACGCCACGCGTCCAGCGCCCCACTTGACGAGGTCTATCACTATTCGAGCTGAGCAAGTCGAGAGCGCCCTGCTCGCATTGTCGGACGCCCAGAGGCTCAACCGCGCCACGCATGCGGCCGGCTTCTTCCATCCCAATCAAGAACTGGTCGCAGTCCGCGAGGATGTCGGTCGCCACAATGCGTTGGACAAGCTCGCTGGCACGCTCGCCTCCACCAACATCTCCGCCGGCGAAGGCGCGATCGTCCTGACAAGTCGCGTCTCCATCGAGCTCGTACAAAAGGCTGCCGCGATCGGCTGTCCCATGCTCGTTGCGGTGTCGGCTCCGACGGCGCTCGCGGTCCGCGCGGCTGAGGCGTGCGGAATTACCTTAATTGCCTGTTGCGCGTGGAAGCGCATTCGAAATCTTCAGCCATCCGGATGCAGTTCGCGGATAGTCTATAATGACCGAAGTCCCCAGTCACGGAAAGCGTCGCGCCTGAAGCGAAGCTCGAGCAACGATCGGGCAGCCAGACATCCGGCCAACGAACCCGTCCGCGCCCGGCAGGTTGGGAAGAACTCAAAGGCACATGGCAGAATGAGAATGCACCACTTCTCGTCCCACCCATTCATAACTGGCAATCCACCGCGGCACCAAGGCCAAACCGGTGCCCGGCCCGCATTTGGTCTACGGCTTCCTGACCACCGAGCCGAACAGCGTCGTGGCGCCGATTCACCCGAAGGGGATGCCGCTGATCCACCGCTGAAGAGCGCGACGTCTGGATGCGCGCGCCGTGGGACGAGGCCAAGGCGCTGCAGCGTCCCTTGCCCGACGAGCTGCTCAAGGTCGTTGGGCGACGGACCGGACAAGGAGGATCGATCGGCCGCCTAGCTAGCAACCTATGCTAGTTTGGCGCGTTATAACGTCATCACCGGAGAGCGTGACTATGCCGGTCAAATTTCCATCGCATCCATATTGAAGCAATTACCAAGCAGATCGCGCTTGTTGAGGAGATCGTGGCGCGGGCGGTTGATCTACTCAAGCGGCCGGCAGACAGTTTCCTCGGCCGCAAGACGCAGGAGCCTTTCCCGCAGAGGAAAGCAAATATGGCGAAGCGCAGGATCGTGGGCGTCCAACTTGATACCTCAGCCAAGCGGGCACGAGCCAGGTTGCGCCGACTGAGTGCCAGACTAAAGCTGATCAAACTGGAGGCAAGGAAGTCCGACAATCGCGCCGTTCCGCAAACAACGACGCGGAAGAGTCGCCCCCAGTTGGCGGCTTGCTAGAAAACGGCCCCAGCGAGGGAGCACCAGCTGAGGTCAAGGAAACCACTCTAGGAACGGCGCTCCTACCCGCTGGTTGACACTCATTGTGACAAACCAAGAAACGGAGCTGCGCCATGAAGAAGCGCCGCCGCCGCGTGAAGCAGATCACTTCCCTCGAAGAGCGTCTTACCGAAGAGGCCAAGAGCCTGCGTCAAGAAGCTAAGACTCTTCCCCCAGGTATCGAAAAAGAGATGCTGCTGAAGAAGGCCCGGCAGAACGACGCTGCCGCCCAGATGACCGAATGGCTGCGCTCGCCTTTGGGCTGAGGCCGCCTCAGTTGGCGGCCTCTCCATTCTCCATCCATCGCCGCAGACAATTCCGGTCGCGTGAATGAGGTGCTGAAAGGCTCTCGACGTCGTGGCAGCCGAGAAGCAGCGCTATCTCGAAATTCGGCCTGGACTACGAAGTCCGGCGCGAGCCGGACTTTTTTCTTTGCTTGGATCATCCATGAGGAGTTACGCCAGTTCAGCCGATCAGAAGAGCCGTGACGCCGACGATGAGAGCGATAAACGATAGCGTCGCCAAGCAAGCTGAACTCAACACCATCAACGTGATCGAACCTGAACATGTGTAGTCTGTGCCAGCGCCCATGTTCCAGTATTTGCACAAGCGAATCGGCTGCCTAACAAAAACGGCCCCAGCGGGAAGCCGGGGCCAAGTGTTCCTTTTTGATGTCGGGGGCGTGACCCCCGCGCCTCGATTAGCAATGCTCTTTGAAGTTTGCCACCCCGGTATCTTGCGGGTGAGGCCGGCTGGAGGTTTCCGCATTCACTTAGGCATGTCAGGGACCGTGTCATAAGAAACGGCCCCGGCGCCCGGGAGAGCGCTGAGGCCGGTAGGTTAGTCCCACTCCTCGTCGTACCGATCCTAAACTACGTTAGTTGCAAGTTGTTCCCGAACCGAAAAGGCCCCAGCGCTTGGGAGCACGCTGGGGCCATGGGGCTTTCCACTCACACTGTCAGAATGCGGCTTGGTCGGGCTGATGTGCCGCATTCGTCAGATGAACAAGCTTCGGCCATGCTCGTTCCTAGCAGCCATAGAAAAGGCCCCAGCACCTTTGGGGGCCTTGAGGCCGGCGCTGAGGCCAGTGGGATGGTCGGGCGCGAACCCGACAAACCAACGTTAGCGCCTCCCTTTGCAATTGCCATTTTATTCTGTCGCCCGGAACCGGATAATATGGGTGGAGCCGAAGATTTGCAGGCCAGAGCTCATGCCAACTTTAGATGAGCAAATAACAGTCGCAGAAAAGCATGTTCAGGATGGGCGTCGCATTGTGGCAAACCAACGCGAGCGGATTGCGAGGGGCACGTGTTATAATGAGGCAGAGGCTCGGGAATTGCTCGAAATGTTCGAGCAAGCGCAGGCGCTATTCGAGAGCGCCCTTGAAACGGCTCTTGGCGCTGCGAAATTCAACCTGAGAAACATTCGAAGAAAAAGACCCCAGCGACTGTGGAAGCTGGGGCCAGTGGCTGGGCGTTCTCAATGCCGGTAGCGATGCGGCACCGAACAGGCCCATCAATGCCGATGCATCCGCTTCGTTCCTAATCGAAAAGGCCCCAGCATCCGGATCATGCTGGGGCCAAGTCGGATCGCCGAACCGCTGTCCGCCGAGAAGCAGCGATCGTCGTTATCAGGGCCGAAAAAATACGAAATGAAAATTACGTGCCCCGTTGCTAGGAGCCTCCCAAATGAGGCCCGGCTCCGGAAATAACGTCTGTGAATCTCGCTGGATTTTTTTCCCTGAACGCCCGGCGGGCAAGGAACCATCGAGACGGCATAGCGTCTAATTGACGCTTCTGGTCAGCCAAGGTGCCCCCCCGACTGCCAGAAGAAAACCCGTATCGCTCGGGTTGGCGGCCCCGGTTGGGGCCGCTTTTGTTTTGATGGCCGCTCGTTCACATAGTTCAATGAGTGTCATCTCATCCTGGACACAATCGCGGGGCGAGTTTTCACAGGTGGTGGTTGCAAATGGAATTTATTGGCAGACCGATGCGAGGCCGGCACCTCGTTCGAAGAGGAAGCACTGGCTGGATGGTCTACGACAGCGAGCTCAAGGGGCCAGCGCAGATAAAGAAAAATGGCCGCTTTGCCGAGAAGCTCACCAAAGAACAAGCTGAGATTGTAGCCGAGGGGCTGACAAGTCAGAAAACGGAGCGATGCTGGCCTTCAACGCAATAGGTCAGATCAGGGCGCTAGACTGCGCCCCTTCTAACTGACGAAACCGCGCCTTTCGCGAACATGCCCCGAATCTTCGGGGCAAGAGCCGGGGCACGTTCATTCGCCCGATGTCGCTCTGCCGAGGAGCGGCGCATTGCTAACGACGCATCGAAGGCGCCGTTCCTAACGACTTTTCATTGCCGACCCGAGCCGGTGTTCAACTTGCTTGCGGCTGTTGCCGACCTTCTTGACGGCCTTCTTCACCGACGCTGCCGACTTCCGGGCTTTCTTCGCCTCATAGCTCACCTCGTAATCCTGCCCGCCGGCGACGCGCGCACGGTCCTGCTTGCGACCACGCGCGATCTGCTTCTTGCATTCTTTGCCATTCAGGCCTCCCAATCGCGCCGCAGTTCCGTCGCGGCAAATCGGGGAACAACGAGCCCGCCCCGAGCAACGTATTCAACCTGATGGACGCCTTGAAGCAGAGCATCCAGAGCGGTGGCAAGGCGCCGCCCGCGAAATCCACCAAGGCGAAGAAGGCGCCCGCCAAGCCGCGCCGCAACGCCGACTGAGACACAGTCTGGTCATTTCTGCCCTGCCTGTCGAGCAGCGCTACAGTCGTGCCTACCGGCGCCAGCCCGGCGCGAACGCGATGCCTCACGCGGCGCATGTCGATTGAACGTCGCTATCGAGCAACCGGCCTAGTATCCGGCGTTCTTCCTCGATCCTCCGTCGATAGCGTTCGCGCTCTTGTTCCGAGGTCGCGCTATCCAGCAGGAATTGATAGTGACCGATGACTTTTTCGCTGCCTCTTATGAGCAGTTGTTGCAGCCCATTCATGACGTGATCTCCTCGCAAGCCGCGCGATCGAACGAGGAGGGAAGTGGCGGAATGTCGGCCGCGAGGCCTTGCATCGCCGTGACTTCTTCGGCGAGCCGTCTTTCAATGAATTCACGCTCGAGGTCGGAGAGCTGGGTCTGCAGCAGTCGCCGATACCGATGAATATTGTTGCGGTGAGCGCGCAGCTGTTCAAGCCGGTGGTCGAACAGTTCTGAGCTCCGGCGCCTTGCCTGTCCAAATCTTGACCGCCAGCGTCCCTCGAGGCGGTCGATGACCTGCTTCGGTAGCCTGATGTCTGTCATCTCGCGCTCCTATGCAGCCAGGCAGCGGTCGACGGAGCGCAGGCGGGCAGGCCGGCCGCCTGGCGGATGGCGCGGATCGCCGTCGAGCGCGCGAAGCGCTTCGAGGATGTCGCGGACAGGAACGGGCGATTTGAGCCCCTTGGATGCCCGCAAGGCGGGATTGGACGCTACAGCGCTGGCGTCCGAGGCCCAGGATGCCAGGAGAGCGCGCTTCTCGGCGAGGCTCAGGCGAGGATCCCGCACCACATCGTGCGGGGTCTCATATTCGTGGTGGGTGCAAGTCGGCAGATGAAAGCCAATAACGTTATGAGCAGGCGCGGTCGTCGGCCGCATGGATGCCTCCGTTCGAAAGACGAGTTGCTGAGAAGACGAAGCCGCGTCCCGTTCGTCGGACGCGGCTTCGCCGTTTCGATCAGGCGGCGACGCTTTCCAGCTGTCGGGGCGCCGTGTTCGACGCCGCATTGATGGCGATGCGTCGCGGCTTCATCGCCTCCGGCACCTCGCGCGCCAGCTCGATCCTGAGAAGCCCGTTGTCGAACGCCGCGCTCTTGACCTCGACGTAATCGGCCAGGCTGAACTGGCGCTTGAACCTGCGCGTCGAGATGCCCTGATAGATGTATTCGCGCTCGGCCTTTTCGACCTTGACGCCTTCGACAGTCAGAACGTTCTGCTCCGCCGTGACAGAAATTTCGTCGGGCGCAAAACCGGCGATCGCGAGCACGATCTGATAGCGGTCTTCGGACAGCCGTTCGATGTTGTAGGGCGGGTAGTGATCTTCGCCGGCCCGGTGGGCTGCTTCGGCGAGATCAAAGAGCCGGTCGAATCCGATGGTCGACCGGAACAGGGGAGAGAAGTCGTATGTGCGCATAGCCAAATCCTCCATAGAGCAAGATGGATATGGACGGCACCGGACACGACCGGTGCCCGTCTCGCCTGGCCCCGAGGGCGACCAGGCCCCAGCCTCCGCGATGGGGCTGGCGCGAGAAAAATAAAAATCGGAGATGCCCTGTCAAGAACCCGGTCGAAAAAATTTTTGCGGTTAGGACCGCTGGATACGTAAGCGCATCAGCCGAACGCGGACGTGAAAGCCGGGGGGCGCAAATTCGTCGGCACCGGCCGAAGGACTAAGGGCACCCCGAAAAGCGGCCCCGGCGACCGTGGAAGCTGGGGCCAGTTTACTGGACGTTCTCAGTGCCGGTAGCGATGCGGCACAGAACAGGGCAGCCAATGCCACTGCATCCACTTCGTTCCTAATCGAAAAGGCCCCAGCATCCGGATCATGCTTGGGTCAAGTCGGATCGCCGAGCCGCTGTCCGCCGAGAAGCAGCGATCGTCGCTATCAGGGCTGAAAAAATACGAAATGAAAATTACGTGCCCCGTTGCTAGGAGCCTCCCAAATGAGGCCCGGCTCCGGAAATAACGTCTGTGAATCTCGCTGGATTTTTTTCCCTGAACGCCCGGCGGGCAAGGAACCATCGAGACGGCATAGCGTCTAATTGACGCTTCTAGTCAGCCAAGGTGCCCCCCGACTGCCAGAAGAAAACCCGTATCGCTCGGGTTGGCGGCTCCCAGGTTGGGGCCGCTTCCAGTTCACTGCGAACTTGATCGCCGCCAATTCACATAGTTCAATGACTGGGCGCCCACACCCTAGACGTTAATTGCCGGGTTGGTATTTCACGGATGGTAGTTGCAATGGAATTAATTGGACGCCCGATGCGAAGCCGCTTCCTCGTTCGGAAAGGAAGCACTGGTTGGATGGTCTACGACAGCGAACTCAAAGGGCCAGCGCAGATAAGAAAAGATGGCCCCTTTGCCGAGAAGCTAACCAAAGAACAAGCTGAGATTTTAGCGGAGGGGCTGGCGAACCAAGCGGCGCAGATTCGCAAAATCTGATACTTACCTCTCGGGCATGCTTAAATTCAATTTTTAACTGCCGACCGTTGGGCAATCTGTCGCGGGAGCATATGCATGACTCCGGGTACTGCCGCTTGTTCTCGACGAAGCCAATTTGCGTACGTGGCGAAGTCAGCTCGAAGAACGGTGCCTAGCCCCGCCATTTCTCTCGAAAGGAGCGACGGCGAAGGGTTCACGGCGGATTCGCAAAGTACGCGTGCTGGTGATCGCAAATCTGGTGGCCTGCGCCGCCGTCCTTTTCGTATTGGCTGCGCCCCGTCCCGCCACAAGTAATGTTGCGCTCGGTGACCGGTGGCAATGCAGCAAGGCCGGGTTTGTCTTCACGACTTGCCGCCAGATCCCGCCAGCGCCGAAAACCGATGTCGATTTTACAGGGGTCGTCGGGAGATCAGCGACCAGAGGGTCGCACGCTTTTCTGTGGGACGGGACGTTCGGGATGACACATGGCGGTCCGTTTCGGGAGGAGCTGGCGTGCGGCCCAGGCACCGGCTCTTCTTCCAAACGTCTGTGTGAGCCAAGCAACAGTCGTTTGACGCAAAGGCCTGCTAGGTAACCGATACTTGGATTTTCAGGGCCCCAGCGCCGGGAATGACAGGGCGCCGCCGGGACAAACCATTTCGGGCCCGGCGGCGTACTTTTGAGATTTGGCGACTGCACGCGTGAGAGAGGCGTCTCCAGTATGCATGGCAATAAAATCATTACCAAGACTATGTTGGTCGCGCTGGCCATCGGCATTGCCGTATGGGCCACGATGGGCGCTCCCCAGCCGGACACAAATTCGGCCGTTCATCTCGCCAGCTGGAGATGAGCCGAGCGGGCGCTCGGGCCTGCTCGTTATCGCATTTAGCTAGTCTGGACCTTGGCACCCTCCTCGTTCCGGATGCTCCTAGGGGCCGCTGGGGACATCCCGCGCAGAGCATAAGCGCGCCGCATTTTCGTCACGCAAAAACGGCCGGCCTGCTCATCCAGCATTCACATTCAACTTCCTACAGTTTGGGGGCCTTAGATTCCACGAGAGGAAACCATGAAACTTAAATTTGCACTTGTTGGACTTGCTGCGCTCGGCAGCCTTGCTGCGGCAGCAAGCGCGTCGGCGATGCCGCTCGCCACACTTTCTCCCGCTTCAAACGTCGAGAACGTCGCCGTAGTCTGCGGCCCGAACGGCTGTGTCCGCACGGCGCCCGTCTACAGGCGGTACGGCTACGGCTACGGCTATCGTGGCTACGGCGTCCGTCGTTACGGATACGTGCACAGGGGCTACGGCTATCATAGGGGTTACGGCTATCACGGCGGTTATCGCCGCTGGTGACGAGCGCAAAAGCCCGTCGGTAGGATTGATCTGCATCACTCGCGTGTGTTGACCGCGCTGCTACCGCTGTGTTGCGGGGACAGGGCCAGTTGGAAGACCGCCGCCGGGATACTGCATTTCAAGCCCGGCGGCGTACTTTTTGGGATCAGATCCAGGCCGTCCCCCAGTCAGGCAGATGATCCGGAATCGGCTTATCGAACAGCGGCACCCGTCACGGCAAAGCCCGCGCCTTCGATAGCGCTCTCTGCATACTCGACTTTGCCTTTCCATTCGAAATGAAAGACTTGCCCCTTTCGGTGCGCGCTCACCGTCTGGGCCGGCTTCTGATTAATGGAACAGCAACGTCGTTTGCATAAGATGCAGTCCACTCGCTGCAGGACGCTCGAAAATGACCGAGTACGTCATCAGGGAAGTTGGCCTTCGCCAGTGGCTCGTGTTTGCCGATCGGCGAAGCATCGCTTTTTGCGCCGACGAAGATGAGGCGGTGAAAGCCATGACCGAACATAGTGCGCGCCGCGGTCGACCGCCGGAAACAATGGAAATTGCGTTAAGGGGGAAACCCGCCGGGGCGTGAACCGGTCGCTAGGCTAAGTTGACGGCTGCAACGGCCATCGTCTGCCTTAGCTTGTAGTGCCAGCCCTCCGGGCCGATCGTGTCGGTGCCGGGCCATTCCTCGCCCGCGTCTTCGTACCGGTTCACGTACTCGAGAACCGCCGCGACGTTGGCCATGGTGGGAGTCGTTGGAGCCAGATTCCATGCCGCGTCTTTCTCCGCATGGCAGCATGCCGATTGATGGTCGTCGGCATCCCAATAGGCCTCGGAGCGATACTCAGTGGCATCGGTCGCCGTGGTGGATGCGCTGGGGTCTGCGGCGGCCTGTCTGTGCTTTGCGATACCTTCCAGCGCCGGAACAGCGGCGGAGCTGACGGCCCCGGTCTGATAGCGCCGCCTGGCTCCGTTGAGGGCTGACGAGGCTGCCCGGTTGCCGGACAGCAATATAAGGTCGAATGCGACCGACCATCCACTGTGACGTTGTAAGAACAGCGGTAGTCTTTGCAGAAAACAATGACGCGCGTTGCCCCCGTTTCGCGCATCTCGACGAACGTGATCTTGGTGGGAAAGTCTCGCATGGGCTGAATTACTGCGCTTGCTGGTGCAGCCCGCAATAGCACGACAAATTGCGTATTAGCGGCCGCTCCAACGCAAGGCGTCGGTCAAGATCGCGCAGCCCGGGAAAAGACCTTCTCGTACCCGTTCAAGCGCGGCCAGCTTGTGGCATTGCGAACGAACTCCGCATTAAACGCGGCCGCAAGAAAGTCCCCGTGCATCGTTGGAACCCTGTCACCAGAACAATTGTTGTCTTGATGCACCGGCGGAGGCCGCGGAAGTGGCAGACGAACTTGAATATTCGGGTCACCATGCACGCTCGAAGACCAAGCTTTTGCCGTCATGGAGCTGTCCCGGGTGGTGATCCGCGCCGCGGATGGCGACGTGGTGCCGTTTCCAAGGCCGTAGCCTGAGATGGAATTGTTTCTCCGCCCCACCGTCATAGTCGGCGAGACGAGCCGATACGGGTTTTCTTCTGGCAGTCGGGGGCGGTTGGCTGACCAGAAGCGTCAATCAGATGCTTCCGTCCTATGGTGAGTTCCTGCGTGCCGCGCACAAAGTAGCAATCGGGAGCGTGCTAACAATGGCTCGTCGGGTTCGCGCCCGATCTACAACTGGCCTCAGCACCGGCCCTAGGCCACCCCCAAAGTGCTGAGCCGTTTCTTCAGGACACCTGATGCCGGCGCACTTCTCCGATCGCCATGTTGAGGATAGGGAGGTGATCGGCGGCGAGCTGTCGCTGAATGAGGCTAACAGCCCATCCCTCCGGGATAGCGTCCAGCACTCGGTCAACGGCTTCTTCGCGCGAGGTCGCAGCGAGCCAGATTTGGACCTCGCCGTCATCGGTCGTCACGCGGACTAGATGAACCTCGGTCGCCTTTTGCATGAGCAATAAAAGCGGCATCGAGGGATTCGTTTCAAAAATCTTCACATAAGATAAGGCCGGAACTGGAGTGGGACATGGCTCCTGACACGCCTAAGTAAATGCGCCGGGCAGGCCCCGGTTGGACGCTTACGGAGTAGAAGGGATCGACAATTACCGCTGAAACCGTGCCAATGGAGACCTTCTTGCCTTTGCGTTCGGTGCTATGATTGGGGCACCAACGGCAGTGCAACATCTGGTTTTGGGGGCTTATCTTGGCGCCAAGAAGAGAGTCGGGACTTCAACGCGAACCTCTCGTCAGCGAGCCGGCCCTGGAACGTGCCGAGCGCTTGGCCAATCTGCTGGCCGCCATAGTTGAATCCAGTGACGACGTGATCGTTAGCAAAAATCTCGATGGCATTATTACAAGCTGGAATAAGGCGGCAGAGCGCATCTTCGGCTACGCGGCCGCCGAGGCGATCGGCCGGCCTATTACACTTGTGATCCCGGAGGACCGACAAAGCGAAGAACGTCAGATTTTAACTCGCATTCGACGAGGTGAGCGCATCGACCATTTTGAGACTGTTCGGCGACGTAAGGATGGTAGCTCAATCATCGTTTCGCTGACCGTTTCTCCCGTCAAAGATGCCCACGGCAACATCGTTGGCGCATCAAAGATTGCTCGAGATATTACCGAGCAGAAACGAACTCAGGAGCAGATTAGCATTCTGGCTCGCGAGGCGGAGCACCGAAGCAAGAACATCCTCGCGAACGTACAGGCAATTATCAATCTTTCTCGGTCTGACAGCTCCGAGAGCCTCAAGGAAGTGATCAGCGGGCGCATCCAAGCGTTGGCAAATGTTCACTCGCTGTTTGTTGAAACGCGGTGGGTCGGAGCAGAAGTCTCGGCGATCGCCGAGCAGGAGCTCGCCCCTTATCTCCAAGAAGGCCACGTAAAGCGGATTGTGATGGAGGGGCTGCAAACCGTAATAGAACCCACCGCTGCGCAGGCGATTGCTGTGGTTTTACATGAATTGGCAACCAACGCTGCCAAGTATGGAGCGCTATCTAACGCTAAAGGCCGGATTAGATTGGCGTGGTCACGCACCGAGGATGGACAGCTAATGCTTCGCTGGACCGAATTGGGCGGTCCGAGGGTAACTGCGCCCGAACGCAAGGGCTTTGGTAGTCGCCTCATCGAAGGAACGATCGCCCCACTTGGCGGCAAGGTGCTCTTTGACTGGCGCGCGGAAGGACTAGTTTGCGAAATCGCCGTTCCGACGTAATCCCAATAGCTTGGCTCCGCTGCTCTTAGCCACCAACTCTCCTCATGGCCCATCGCGACATATTGCGCTGCCCCACGAACTTGGTCGCAATGGTCGCTATAGAAGTAAAGCGGACGTACTCACCAGTCACATGACGCCGCCGGGTTTATAGGTACACGGCCTAGCTAAACGCGTATGCGGTCATGCTGGCGATGAGAACCAAGACACCCAGCACCGTAACAGACGCAAATGTCCGCTCCACTCCGTTCATGTCTTCCATGTCTATTCTCCCTGTCAGGAGGGCGACCGTTGCAATGTTTCAGGAGCGGCGTCGTTAACCTTCGTGAATCGCGCTTCGTAATTTACGAAGTTCACTGGTACGTTCGACGGCGTGTCCAACCAAAATGATGGCCCAACACTCTGGGGGCCGACGGGCCAGTGCTGGGGCCGACGCTGCCAGATAGGCGCAACTATCCTGCCAGGCCCAATTCGATTCGCAAGCCCGGACTTTGATACCTCCAGCGAGGGTACCCGCTGAATCAAAAAGGGGCCGATCACGCGACGGCCCCTTGCCGGACAAATGAAAATTGCTTCGGAATGAAAACTAGCCCCGGCACTTGAAATCCTAGAATCAAACGGCACGGATGCTGATTCCGTAAAATCACGGAGCGGCGAAGTGTCCCAGACGGAGGCCAGCGCCAGTTGGAGGCTTTTTAGAAAACGGCCCCAGCGAGGGGTTACCCCGCTGGGGCCGGGTCGACGTCATCACCTAAGGGATCGGCTATTAGAGGAGGAGCCAACGCCGACGACGAGTGCCAGAACGATATTACATGTGGTGAGATGACACACGGTTACAGGATGCCACGGAAAAGCTCTCCCTGCATTTGCATAGGCAACTCAGATAGCGTGCCCTAATTCGCGAATGCCGCAGCAGCCGATAAGAAGCTGTAGCCGTCAAAAAAAGATAAGATCCCCAACCAACACTACGCCGATGACGCCCAAAACTACGATGATGAGAATCCACATCTCGGCGTTCGTCATGGCTGCGCTCAGAAAAGAAAATGGCCCCAGCGAGGGAGCACCAGCTGAGGCCAAGGAAACCACTCAAACCAAGCGGTGCCTAAACGTCGCCGATTGCAACTTTGTTCCCGAAAAGGAAATGGCCCAGCGATCGCAGAAGCCGGGGCCAGTGCGCAGCTGGGCGACTCAGTGCTCCAAGATATCCGGCGTGAAATCCCAGTGGAGAAAGCAGCGCTTCATCCGGTTCACGGCGATGATCGCGAATGTACCCCGGGTCTTCGGGGGCAAGAGCCGGGGCACGTTCATCGCTCCTATGCCGCTCTGCCGCGAGCGACGCATTGCTAACGACGCTTCGAAGGTACCGTCCTAGCGACTTTTTCATCGCCATCCCGAGCCAGGCGCTCAACTCGCTTGCGGCTATTGCCGACCTTCTTGACGGGCCTTCTTCGACGCCGCCGACTTCCGGGTTTTCCTCGCCTCGTAGCTCACCTCGTAATCCTGACCGCCGGTGACGCGCGCACGATCCTGCTTGCGGCCGCACGCGGCCTGCTTCTTCGCTTTCTTCGCCATTCAGGCCTTCCAAATCGCGCCGCCAGATCCTATCCGGAAAATCGGGGAGATCTCATCGCATGAAAAGCCAAGTAATACTGGCGATGAGCACTGCAAACGACACCGCCGCAGCGCAGACGAAGGCGACTTCCACGCCATCGAAATGGTGGTGATCCATTTGCATGGTGTGGCCTCCTTAGATCGGCGCACGCGGGCTTGCGGACAGAAGCCACTCCGCCAAATGGGCAGTGGTTTCGTCGTGCCTCGCTCGTCTTAGCAGCGACTCGCGCTCTCGACCTGGGGGGAGTGCCTTAGCCCGTCTACGTAGCTCTCTGGCTTCCTTGGTAAGGCGTTCTTCAAGGGGGTATATCTGCTTTACTCTGCGCCGCCGCTTCATAGCTCCTCTCTCCAAAGCTGACGTTGATGTACCAAAAATGCAGAAAACCGAATGAGCGGAAAAGTTCCAAGAGAGGACGGGGCTTAACTCGCAAAACTGTCCCTCAGCACCTAGCATGCTTAAATTCGTGACTGCTGACGTTGGAAACTGGTTCCGGCCTGGCCCTAGTGGTTTCATGAGATCAAGTATGACGGCTATCGCCTGCGTCTCGTGCACGACCGAGATCGCGTCCAGGTGATCGCCAAGGGTGGCCATGATCGGACCAAGCGATTTCCATGGATCGTGAGTCCGCCCTGAAGACGGGATTACCCAGGTGATGATCATCGAAACTGGCTTGCACCTAAATCCGAAGCATCCCTAGCAGGCTGTTGAAGAACTCAGCCGCGTTCGCAAACGAAGCCTGAATCGTCGCCATTGTGGATGTAGAAGTGGCCAACGAGCCTGCCAGCAGTGCCGATCATAACCCACCCGCGACCGCAGACGGGGTCATTCTCGTCGTGCCCTTCCCATGAGAACTCCGCGCAGGCCGAACCGTCTCGCGCGCCGTAGCGGACGTCGAGAAAGCCCTTTAGCGCACCGAAGGCAATTTCACCGTCGGACTTACCCTGGAAGGTGAGATGCGCCTCTTCGACAAGATCGAGGAAGTCGCTGTCCCAGTTGTCCATGTCGGCGATGCGCCAGCGGCCGGCAAAGGCCTTGGCGAAGCCAGGCACCTTGGCCATCAGGCGTCCTCCGCTATCAGCTTGGGCAGCCGCACCAGATTGTAGGCGGCAGAAGCGAAGGTAAAGGCCCATGCGACGCGATCACGGCCCCGGAAGCAGGTCTTTTCTTGCCCGGCGACCGTCTTGATCCAGCCGAATGCCTCCTCGATGCGCTTGCGGATGCGCTGGCTGACGGCATAGCCGCTGTGCCGGGTCGTTCGCCCGTCGATCGCGGAGCTGCGGCCGCTGGTGTTCTGCGCAACATGCGGCGTCACGTTCATCGAGCGCAGCTCGTTGACGAAGTCTTCTGCATCATAGGCTTTGTCGGCGCCAAGTGTGATCGCTGTCGGCCGGTCGGCACGCGGCTCGATCATGTGCAGCGCGGCCACCCGTTCGGCATGGCCGTTCGCCAGCGTCAGGCAGGCGTCGACCAGCAGGCCGTGGCGGTTCTCCATCAGCCCATGCCCGATGAAGCACAGCTTCGTCTCCTTGCCTTTACCCTTGCGGTACAGCCTGGCATCGGGATCGGTGGTCGAAGCATGGGTGTCGTTGGAGCGTTTCTGGCCGTGGAAGTCCGCTTCAGCATTGCGCCCGCCGCCTGGCGCCGGCGGCTCGCCAGAGCCGTCCTTCGGCTTCACGCTCTTCATCGAGGCCCAGGCCTCGATCAGCGTGCCATCGACCGAGAAGTGATCGCTCGACAGGAGCTTCGTCACCTTGGGCTGCGCCAGCACCGCCGCCAGGAACTTGGCCGCGATGTCGCCTTCCAGCAGCCGGTCGCGGTTCTTCGAGAACACAGAATGGTCCCAGACTGCGTCGTCGATACCGATTCCGACGAACCACCGGAACAGCAGATCGTATTCCAGCCGCTCCATCAGAAGCCGCTCCGAGCGGATCGAATAAAACGCCTGCAACAGCATCGCCCGCAGCAGCTTCTCCGGCGGGATCGACGGCCGTCCGATCGGCGAATAAAGCGCGGCAAACTCGCGCTCCAGCGCCGACAGCCCCTCGTTCACAATCGTCCGGATCGCTCGCAGCGGATGATCACGCCGCACCCGCGCCTCCAGATCAACATAGCTGAACAGCTCGCCCGTTCGATTGTCGCCGCCGCGCACGCATGATCTCCGAATCCCGTCGGAGCCAATGAATCACGGTCACGGGTCCACGGCGAACGCCTTTTTCAACAGCCTGCTAGTGCAATCGATCCGCCGTAGAAACTCTCATCTCGGCCGCGCAAGACCATGTTAGCGCCCACATAGAAGGTCTTAGCTCTATTCGGCTTGTTTCGACCCAAGCGGGGAGATCTGACTCTCTGGTCACCGCTTTGTGGGCGGTCTGCCGGCCATGAGCGTGTTCAGCCCTCAGGTCGCACGACAGCGCATTTGCAGGCGCGTCAGCGATCACCTTCTGCACTACCCTTCCCGAGCTTAGTAATGTCCGTGCCACTTTTTGCCGAGTGATGGTGCGTCACCTTCCTTCGTCGCCTCGCTGCGCGGGCAAGATTCAAGCGAGCCGCTTCGGTTCGAAATGGTATCGACCTCTTGCCCGTTTGCTGGAGCGAGATCTCCCGATGCTGCAGTGCGTCGCGAGATCTCCTGCTGCTGCAGTGCGTCGAGGTCACGCAGATACTCCCGCTCGAGATTCTCTAGAGCTGTTCGCACGCTGCCTAGCGGAAGTTCTAAGGCGATAGCAGCGCATCGTTTGATGCGGCCACACAAGACTTCTCGTCGGATTGTCAAAATGCGTCGCTTGGCCATTAAAGTCTTGCATCCGAACAGAGTCAGCTGCGGACCAAGCTACGCAGTCGAACGATTTTCATCAACCATCAGCGTTACTGGGCGACAGTCGGCTTGGCTTAACGGAGCACATATCGGACAAGCCTGCATCGCCGAAGCGTGAGTAAGTATCATGCGGGACACTTCCCTTTGGTTCGGCTTCGCATCCACTACCGGATTTCCAGTACCTTGATCGCCCGGGCGGATATTTCCGAAGGGTCCGCAATGTCCGTTTGTGCGACCTTGATGACCGTCTTCGCGATCATTTCCGTCAGTGGGTCGTCGCCGTCTTTGACACAGAGTGCATGCAAAGTTCGTTCGTAAGCTGTCACGATACGGCTAATCTCTGTTGGCTTCATTTCGCGGATTTGCGTCTGCAGGTAGATCGACATCTTTTACTCCTGAGCCTGCGCAGGTCGATGATCAATATTCTCCGCCGCAGACCAACGATGCGCGCAGTTACTACTCCATCACAGTTGCTCGGCACCTTTGTATCTTTCCATACGACGGTTAGTAGCGAAGCAAGTGTATCTTTCAACCTCCGCAATCCGCTCATCGCGGAGGGTCATCTTTTGCATTTCAAATCTCAGCCATACCCGCGGCCGTCAGGACAGGGAGCGTATCCTGAATTTCGACGAACCCCATCTGATTGAGCTTCTGAACGTCGGCAGGATCGAGCGGACTGACGACAAAGCGTTTGGCGCGAATATCCCGCAAGACCCAGCGAAGTCGGATAGCCTCGTCCAAGGGTAAACTCTTCAGCTCACTCATACTGCCGAACAATCCTTCCATCACGCCGCGCGGGCGCGCAGCTCAGGCTGGCGAAGCTTGTCCAGCAGTTGCTGCTCTTCGTGGATGCGTTGGCGAAAGCCCTCGCGCTCCAGTTCCGAGGTCGCGGTATCAAGGAGATACTGGTAATGACCGATGATCTTCTCGCTACCGCGAATGAGTATCGCCTGAAGGTCGATCATGGGTGGTTTTCTCCCGATGTCTCGGCGGCCGGGATCGACATCGGGCGTGCGCCGAGAGGCGGGACGCTAGATGCCACACATTGCATGACATCAAGCCCCTCGGCGAGGCGCCTCTCGATGAACTGACGCTCCAAGTCGAAGAGCTGCGTACCCATAAGCCAGCGATAACGGCGGATGTTGTTTCGGTGCTCTCGCAGTTGTTTAAGGCGCTGGTCGATCAATCTGGAATGTTGCGTCTCCTTCGAGCAATAACTTGACGACCACCGGGCTTCAATCCTGTCCACGACTTGCTTTGGTAGCTTGATATCGGTCATGGCAGGCTCCTAGGCTGCAAGGCGACGCATTGTCGAGCGCATGCGAGGCGCTTATCTCCCAGCGGATGCTCGAACTTTCGTTGGTTTTGGAATGATGGCTTCAGATCATTCAGACAGGTAAGCGCGGTCGTCGGCCGCATGGCTGCCTCCGTCCTGTAGACGATATCGATGTGAAGGCTGCGTACCGATTTCCGGCACGCAGCTCGGGCCGGGTCAGGCCGCAGATTCGAGCTGTCGCGGCGGTCTCGTCTGCGCTGCATTGATCGTAATCCGCCGCGGCTTCATGGTCTCGGGGATTTCGCGCGCAAGCTCAATCTTGAGGAGCCCGTTGTCGAATGCGGCGCCTTTGACCTGTACGTAATCGGCCAGGCTGAACTGCCGCTTGAACCTCCGGGTAGAGATGCCACGGTAGAGGTATTCGCGCTCGGTCTTTTCGACCTTGTTTCCTTCGACGGTAAGTACGTTCTGCTCGGCCGTCACCGAAATCTCGTCGGACGAGAAGCCTGCGACCGCGAGTGCAATCTGATAGCGGTCTTCCGCCAGCCGTTCAATGTTGTAGGGGGGAAAGTTGTCCTCCTCACCCGACCGATTGGTCATCTCGGCGAGATCGAAAAGACGGTCGAAGCCGATGGTTGACCGGAAGAGAGGAGAGAAGTCGTATGTGCGCATAGCCAAATCCTCCAGGGAGCAAGATGGATATGAACGGCACCGGGGACACGACCGGTGCCCGTCTGGTCTGGGTCCGGATTGGCACCCAAACACCGCCCCGTTAAGTTGGGGTGGCGCGGCAAAAATTAGGCAGCAGATTGATCGCGTCAAGAGCCACTCAGAAAAAAAATTGGTGATCCTCGCCGGCCACTCATGATGATTCCGTTGGCGGCGCTCCAGAAACCTTGCCGCGCCGATCTACCGCGATGCAATAGGCCGCATGGATGCCGCCCCTTCCTGATCCGATCGATGCCCTGCTGAGAGCTGAAAACTTCCCTTCTCGATACTTCAGAGGTGCTCGCTTGCGCTCGGAGCTGGCGCGATCATGGCGACCGAGAAGAAGCATACCGGCCCGTCACAGCCAGCTACGGCTCGCTGCAAAGACCGGCATGACCAAGCGAAGGTTTTGGACGCGATCATGCGCCTAGACGCGATCGCGCGAAACCATAAACAGCGACCAACATTCCTTTGCCAGCCTGCCAAAACACGAGGCGACAACATCGTCTAAGAGGACGATTTATCCTTGGCCGACCGCGAGGTTGCCAGCCGGCTTCGCAGTTCGTTAGCCTTCGTCTCGCAGTCCAAGGCGAGCGTCAACAACCGACCCTTGGCCGCGCTATCGCAATCTCAGAGGCTTGTCGCCGAAGCTCTTTGGCCTTTCAAAAGGCGCGCGACTTCTGTCGGCATCACCACAGGTTAATAGCACAGGGTCTTTGCCCAAAGTTCCTGCGCTACTTTCCACTTCAACGGCGGTCAGCTAAGGGTCGGACATCGTTGGGTCCGATCCTGCCCAGGTTGCAGGATGCTCCACGGCGTCACGTTGGGCGACATCAGTATGTCGATCCTCAGCCTTGGAGCTTTCGTTTCCCACTGCATTCAGCGGATTGACTCGAGGTACGCAATCGGCGGCGATGGCCGAACGTCAGCGGGTATTGCGGTCGTTCTGGGCGGACTATTCAGCCCCCAAGCAGCCAGAGATGGCATCGCCAGCGCCGATGCCAGCGACGCCGTCAGAAGACGGCGCCATAAGCGCTGTGTGGAGTTCTTGCGCTTCTCCGCACGAGCGGAGCCAATGGTGTGATCCATGATCATCTCATCCTCCTGTCGTTAATATTAACCCATGCGATGGTTACGAAGCTTGAGACCGCGTGCGAGCAGCGGCGTCTGTATGCCCTCCTATCTATCTTCGGTTTCCTTGATCGGCAAAAATCGCGCCCAGCCGCCACGCAAGCGGCCGGGCGCGGCTCCTGTCAGAAGTCCATTGGTGGCGCGGCCGTTGAAGCAAGCTCAGCTTTCTTGGGCTTGTCGGCCACCAGCGCTTCGGTAGTGATCAACAGCGAGGCCACCGAAGCCGCATCCTGCAGGGCGGTTCGCACGACCTTGGCCGGATCGATCACACCGGCTTTCACGAGGTCCTGATATTCGCCGGTCGCCGCATTGAAGCCCCAGCTATAGCTGCTGCTTTCGAGGAGCTTGCCGACGACCAGCGAGCCGTCCTCACCCGCATTCTGGATGATCTGCCTGGCCGGGACCTGGATCGCGCGACGAACGATGTCGACGCCCGCCTTCTGGTCCGAATTTGTCGTTTTGATACCATCGAGCGCCTTCAGCGCACGCAGCAACGCCACGCCGCCACCGGGAAGGATGCCTTCCTCAACAGCAGCACGTGTCGCGTGAAGGGCATCGTCGACACGGTCCTTGCGCTCCTTGACCTCGACTTCGGTTGCGCCGCCGACGCGGATGACCGCCACACCGCCCGCCAACTTCGCCAGCCGCTCCTGCAGCTTCTCGCGATCGTAGTCGGAAGTGGTCTCCTCGATCTGGGCCTTGATCTGCGCGACTCGCGCCTCGATGTCCTTCTTGGCGCCGGCACCGTTGACGATGGTCGTGTTCTCCTTGTCGATCACAACCTTCTTCGCGCGGCCGAGCATGTTGAGCTTTACGTTCTCGAGCTTGATGCCAAGGTCCTCGGAGATTGCGGTGCCGCCGGTGAGGATCGCGATATCCTCAAGCATCGCTTTGCGACGATCGCCGAAGCCCGGCGCCTTCACGGCCGCGACCTTAAGTCCGCCACGTAGACGGTTGACGACAAGCGTCGCAAGGGCTTCGCCTTCAACGTCCTCGGCCACGATGAGGAGCGGCTTGCCGGATTGGACCACCCCTTCGAGCAGCGGCAGCATCGACTGCAGGCCGGACAATTTCTTCTCGTGGATCAGGATGTAGGGATCTTCGAGCTCGACACGCATTTTCTCGGTGTTCGTAACAAAATAGGGCGAGACATAACCGCGGTCGAACTGCATGCCCTCGACCACCTCGAGCTCGGTGTTGAGGTGTTTGGCCTCCTCGACCGTAATCACGCCTTCATTGCCCACCTTCTGCATCGCATCGGCCAGGAAACGACCGATCTCGCTGTCACCATTGGCGGAGATAGTGCCGACCTGAGCGATCTCGTCATTAGACGTGACTTTCTTCGCGTGGGTCTTGAGGTCGTTGACGATGGCGTCGACCGCGAGATCGATGCCTCGCTTGAGATCCATCGGGTTCATCCCGGCCGCGACCGATTTCGCGCCTTCCTTGACGATGGCTTGCGCCAGAACAGTCGCCGTGGTCGTGCCATCACCGGCGAGGTCGTTGGTCTTCGACGCAACCTCGCGCACCATCTGGGCGCCCATGTTCTCGAACTTGTCTTCGAGCTCGATCTCCTTGGCGACAGTAACGCCATCCTTGGTAATGCGCGGCGCGCCAAATGACTTCTCGATCACCACGTTGCGCCCCTTCGGGCCGAGGGTGACTTTCACCGCATTCGCCAGCGTGTCCACGCCCCGCAGCATGCGCTCGCGGGCCTCGGTTGAAAATTTGACTTCCTTGGCAGCCATGATCCTGATCTCCTTTCTATTCGATGACTGTCAGCTTCTTTTGCGACCTTACGCCGCCTTCTTCAGCTTGCCGTGGTGTTCGACGACGCCGAGAAGATCACTCTCCTTCATGATCAGCAGATCCTGGCCATCGATCTTCACCTCGGTGCCTGACCACTTGCCGAACAGGACTCGATCTCCGACCTTCACGTCGAGCGGGACCAACTGGCCTTGTTCGTTTCGCCCGCCGGGACCCGCGGCGATGACCTCGCCTTCTTGCGGCTTCTCCTTTGCTGTGTCGGGAATGATGATGCCGCCGGCGGTCTTTTCCTCGGCGTCGATGCGGCGCACGAGCACGCGGTCGTGCAATGGACGGAAATGGATGCACATCCTCCTTAATGGGTGTAGCGATGTCATAGACCGGGGCCGGAACCGGCCCCCGGCGGGAAAGGAATTAGGTTCGTGGCAGGGGGCTTCAAGAGGGCGGTCAAAAAATTTTGGCAGTCCATTTGGTCGACTGCTAAACTACTATCGATGGCGACCTTCGACGCTTCGCGACGCCTCACCGCTGCCGCAGGTTCGTGCAAACTGTAAACGACCGTCATTCCAAGTAGTCCGGAGGGTCGGCTTGCCCGGCTTGAGAAGCTCAGGAAGCTTTCCGCACAAGTGCAAGGCGTGCCTGAGGACCGATGCGTGAAGTTGGGCGCCGACCCGGGCGAGCTTCATGGATTCGTCCAGAGGATCCTGCCATCAATCCGGCAATTCCGGCTGTGGACCGAGAGCAGGACAGAAACGGTTCGTCAACGTACTTCGTCCCCTCCGTGGATCTTCATGTGGTTTGAGCCTTGGACGAGGAGCATCTTCCTTGTCCTGACCGGCGGCACCCTTCAGGAGGTCGTGCTCCTCGATTTGCTGCCGGCGACGATCGGCAACAGCTGGGTCAAAAGCACCTCAACCTTGTTGGGGCGTCGTAGAGATGATCTGCCTCAGGCCGCGCGCCGCCGCCCGGCCGGACGCTCTACTGCGAGCCGGTCTTGAAAAATGGGCCAGCTCTCCTAAGTCGATCGCCGCCGAATCCCATGTGGGATTGGCGAGCTCCGAGGATTTGTTCCTCGCACAATGTTAGTTGCAGGAGGATGGGACAATGAAGACCCCTTATTTGCCGTCTTGGCCCCACTGGAACGAGATCATCCCAGGCATGGTGAGGCAGCTGAGCTGGCTCTCCAGTTCGTTCAAAGACTGGCTTACCAGGCTTCAGGCTTGGAAGAGCAAACGCTAACCGGGAGGGCAAGCTATGCGTCGTTGGCTCGTTGCGTCCGCCCTCTTGGCCGCAGCGTCTAGCATCACTCAGGTTGCGGGCAAGGAACGGGCGCTCCCGAAGCAGCAAGTTCAGCCCACCGCAACGCTTCGCGCCAGCCGTCTGACGGAACGATCGCTCGCCGGAGGATCGATGCGAAGCGCCTCAACGGGACATCGGATTTCCGCGCGAAGGACCTGATCCGCGATATTTGCAGGGGGTGCTCGTCCTAAATTGCGAGCATGGGCAGCGCAGTTTCATCGCGCGGATTTGGTCGCGCGATGATCGTTCGAGATATTTGCAGGCGCGCCGTTGGAAGCGAACGATGTCCGTTCAATCTGCCGCTTAAACGCTCGTTCAAAAACGTGAAAAGTGGCCATCCGCTTGAACCTCCGGCGCGCGTCGGCGTTTGTAGCCTTTTTAGTCAGGAGGATCTTATGAAGGGGAAGGCTGCTCTGATCGCCATTGCGGCTTTGGCTTTCACGCCGAGCGCAATGGCAATGCCGAATGGCCTGCCGCAGGCGCATCAGATTGCCAAGAGCAAGCCCAACGCTGAGCAGGTCCGCTGGATCTGTAATCCGTGGGCCGATGCTGGTGGCGTCCGACGTTCTACGGCGCCTACGCCTATTATCCGCCGCCCCCGGTTTACTATCGGCCCCCGGGCTTTTACGTCGGCCGGCCATGGTGGCACCGCCGCTGGCACCATTGGTAGTGACCGTCAACGGCACCGGAAGGTCTTTCCGGCCGTTGACGAAACAACGGCAGGATCGCCAACTCGAGTGCAATCCGGCACCACGCGCCGAGCTAGTTTGACATGGCTGGCGCAGGCCGAGGGGAGCGGTTTCGGTGCGCCTCAAGCGCCTTCCCAATATGGAGCTACGCTTTGTGGAAGCGGTGCAATGCCGCTTCCTGCGTGCGGTCACCCCAGTCAAAATCCTCGTCGGCTCGGAACGACGGTGCGCGCCTCAACTCGTCGTCCTCGATGTCGAGCTCGCAAGAATCGAGCTTTGGATTGTAGCGCAACCGGCCCCAAGGCAAGGGAATCAGGTTGGTGCGGGAGCCGAAAAGCCCGCCAACACTGAGCACGGCATACAACAATTTCCCCGATGCCTTGTCGATCATCAACCACTCGATGTGACCAAGCACGGCACCATTGGGCCATCGCACTGCCATGCCCACGACGTGATCGCTTGCGATGAGTTGATGTGGTCCAGTCGTGGCCTTGACCATCATCTCGCCCTCCATCACTTGAGATGAAGCTTTGGCATGAGTTGGCTTCTGTTATCCTCGCCCATTGTCTTCTTGAGTTCAGTGGCGAACCCATAGTTTCGTGGCAGGCACCGCATCAGCCGAGGCCCCTTCGACAACAGCAGGCAGCACGACGGATTTTCGGCATCGATGCCGACAAATGCAGTCTGCAACTACGTAGTCGGTCATGCGCCGCTCTACTCGCTTCGACCGCCCTCAAGCCACTCGACCTTTTGGATCATATACGTCTTACCGCCGCCCGGTGTCTCAACGAAAACGGTTTCACCTTTGCTCTTACCGATTAGAGCCCTGGCGATCGGTGAAGTCACGGAAATCCTGCCAGCGCTTGCGTTTGCCTCGGGCTCGCCAACGATCTGCCAGATCAGCTTTTTGCCACTGTCCTCATCGATCAGCGTCACGGTGGCACCGAACTTGATCGCATGGCCGGACAGCTTCGATACATCGATAATGTCAGCGCGCGCGAGCTTGTCCTCCAATTCGGCGATTCGCGCTTCATTCAGTTCCTGTTCTGCGTGGGCCGCCTGATATTCAGAGTTCTCGATCAGGTTAGCATCGTCGGCAATCGCCTGCCGAATTCTCTGAACTAGGTCCGGGCGAGCCACTCGGATGCGGTGTCTGAGTTCGGCATCAAGGACAGCGTGACCCGCAGCAGTTATTGGAAATTTTGTCATCGCCTTGTTACTTGTGTCGACTAGTTCGCAGAACGCTTAAAGGAGGGATCCGCCAGCGCTCTTCCAAATGCGCTAACCATCGCCGCAGCCTCATGATCCCCGCGATCATCAAGGACGCGATAGAGCAATTCTGCGCTCTCTCGGAATGCTGCCAAAAGGGCTGGCTCACGTTCGCACAAGACGCCTGCAATGCAGAGAGCGAGTGCCTCCGTCCCCATTTTGACCTGCGCTAAGGGATCTGCCACGGATCTTCTCCCGACTTTGAGTTAGATGCCCGCACTGACTGACGCCTAGTAGTCCATCGGGGGCGCGGTGGGCGCGTGTGCCTCGGCTTTCTTGGATTTGTCCGCCACCAGTGCTTCCGTCGTGATCAACAACGCGGAGATCGAAGCGGCGTCCTGCAACGCCGTGCGAACGACCTTCGTCGGATCGATCACGCCGACTTTCACCAGGTCCTCGTACTCGCCGGTGGCGGCGTTGAAGCCCCAAGTGTATTGATCATTCTCGAGCAACTTGCCGACGATCAATGAGCCGTCTTCGCCGGCATTCTGCACGATCTGCCGCGCCGGCATCTGGATCGCGCGGCGAATGATGTCAACGCCGGCCTTCTCATCCGGGTTTGCGACCTTGATACCCTTAAGCGCTTCCTGTGCCCTTAGCAGCGCCACGCCCCCGCCGGGAAGGATACCTTCCTCGACTGCGGCGCGCGTGGCGTGAAGCGCGTCATCGACCCGGTCTTTGCGCTCCTTGACCTCGACTTCCGTGGCGCCGCCCACGCGGATAACAGCGACTCCTCCTGCCAGTCTGGCGAGCCGCTCCTGAAGCTTTTCGCGGTCGTAGTCGGAGGTGGTTTCCTCGATCAACGTTTTGATCTGGCCAACGCGCGCCTCGATATCTTTTTTCGCGCCGGCGCCGTTGACGATGGTCGTGTTGTCTTTGTCTACAACCACCTTCTTGCCGCGACCAAGCATACTGACTGTGACGTTCTCAAGCTTGATGCCGAGATCTTCGGCGATCATCTTGCCGCCGGTAAGGATGGCGATGTCCTCGAGCATGGCCTTGCGGCGCTCGCCAAAACCCGGAGCTTTCACAGCGGCGACCTTCAGGCCGGCGCGAAGCCTGTTGACCACGAGAGTGGCCAGCGCCTCACCCTCGATATCCTCGGCGATCACGAGCAGGGGCTTGCCCGATTGCACCACGGACTCCAGCAGCGGCAGCATCGCCTGCAGTCCGGACAGTTTTTTCTCATGGATCAGGATGTAGGCGTCGTCGAACTCCACCCGCATTTTTTCCGCGTTTGTGACGAAATAGGGCGAAACGTAGCCGCGGTCGAACTGCATTCCCTCGACGATTTCGAGCTCTGTGTTGAGGCTCTTGGCTTCCTCGACGGTGATCACGCCGTCATTGCCTACCTTCATCATGGCGTCGGCTAGAAACTTGCCTATTTCCGCATCTCCGTTCGCGGAAACCGTAGCGACCTGCGCGATTTCCTCGTTGGCGGTCACCTTCTTGGCATGCCCCTTGAGGTCGTCCACGACCGCATCGACCGCAAGATCGATGCCGCGCTTGAGGTCCATCGGATTCATGCCGGCCGCGACCGATCTGACTCCCTCTCTTGCGATGGCTTCCGCGAGCACGGTTGCAGTGGTCGTGCCGTCGCCCGCGACGTCGGACGTTTTGGACGCGACCTCGCGCACCATCTGCGCGCCCAGGTTCTCGAACTTGTCCTCGAGCTCGATTTCCTTCGCGACGGTGACCCCGTCCTTCGTAATGCGAGGAGCACCGAACGACTTTTCGATGACTACATTACGCCCCTTCGGACCGAGCGTGACCTTGACTGCATTTGCCAGGATATCGATGCCCCGCAGCATTCGGTCGCGAGCTTCCGCAGCGAATTTCACCTCCTTGGCAGCCATGGCGAGATCCTCCTTTTTCTCCTCCGCTTCCAAAGATCCGTTTACAGCCCTCCGTCTCCTCCTTAGCGGCAATGCCACGCGTCGGCACGCGCTCCCACTGACGGAATGCACCTCCTCCTTCGTAGGTCTGCGATGTCTCACAGAACTGAGTCGGAACGGTCCCAGCGACAAACCACCTAGGGGAGGAAAGGTCGGTTTCAAGCCTCAGCACGCGAATATTTGGCGCGCGGGATGCGCCGCGAACGCGCAACACGGCTTCCGTCCGATTGGACAGCGCCGACCGGACGATTGTTGGACCCGAACGTACGTGTCACGTCGATAGAAAAGTCAGAAGCCATCATGGCGAAGTGCGGTAGGTGCCCCGCAATTGAATACAACGCACAACGCCGGCGATGATACCGAAGCCCCGATGTTCGGCATGGCACCAAGCACTTATTCCGTGAGCACGACCTCCTATTCGGGACGTTGAAGGGACCCCGATGCGCGGCTATTGAGATTCGCCATTTCCAACACGACCTTCTCACTGACAGCAGGTCGGCGCCGGAGCGTTTGTCAATCGCACCCGCACGGCGTACGTCACCCGCTGGAGTGCGCGCTGTTCAATTTGGCGGATCCGCTCGCGGGACAGTCGATACTGCCGTGCCAGTTCGTCCAGGGTCTTCGGCTCGTCCGTGAGCACCCTTGCTTGCAAAATTGCGCGTTCGCGCGCGGACAGCGTCTGAAGTGCCTCCGAGAGCGCGCCCAGCCGCCGGCGGTTATCATCCTCGTCCATCAGCAGGCGTTCCGGGCTCGGCGAGGGATCGATCAGGCGGTCCTGCCACTCAGCCAGCGTGTCCTCTTGGCCGATTGGAACGTTGAGTGAGAGATCGCCACGCAGCCGCCGATCCATCTCGATCACTTCCCGCGAAGTCACCTTCAACTGTTCGGACACATAGTTTACCTGGTCGGGCGCCATGTCGGCCTCCTCAAAAGCGGATATCCTGTTCTTGAGCCGACGAAGGTTGAAGAACAGCTTTTTTTGAGCTGCAGTGGTTCCCATCTTTACGAGCGACCAAGATCTGACGACGTAGTCTTGGACCGACGCCTTGATCCACCACAAGGCAAGGGTTGCAAGCCGAAAGCCTCGATCGGGTTCGAACCGCTTGACGGCCTGCATCAGACCCAGATTGGCTTCCGAAACGAGGTCCGCGATCGGCAGCCCGTAACGGCGGTACTTCATCGCGACCTTCGCAGCCAGCCGGAGGTGGCTGGTGACAAGACGGTATGCTGCGTCGCGGTCGCCCAGTTCGCGCCAACGCTTCGCGCAGGTAAACTCCTCCTCCGCGGAGAGAAGCGGGAACTTCCGAATTTCCACGAGGTAGCGAGAGAGCCCTTCCTCCGACGTGAGAGACGGCAGTGTTGCGACGTTCGACATGACGATCGCTCCTTCTCCAATTCGCGTGGCTATCGAGACGTGGGTGCGATTTCTGCGGCCATCCTGCCGCAACAGACCTAAGTTTACTTCGCAATTTCGAAAGACGCCTAATGCCGCCTCTCGCGAAGCGATGGCCGGATTTCCAATAGAGCGAACCCAGCAGATGGTCGATCCGCTGGCCGCAGCGCCGGGAAGTGCTGATGGAGCCCATAGCCAAATCCCCCAAGAGCCGGTTGACAGTATCCCCGTACTGCTGCGCCCTACGGACGAGCGACGGCAGGTAAGGCGATGCCAAAACTTCAATGAAATGAAATTGTTCCGGAGCTTCCAGTTAAAAGTCGGATCGAAGCCAAAGCATATCTGAGCGCTCCGCAAAACAGCTTCGGAGGAAAAGCCACGAAGTGGATTGCCAGCGCCTACGCTTTCGCGCCTGCCCTATCTGCGCTGGCTTCGGGCTCAAACGACGAAGCCGCTGCCACACGGGGCGCAGAATTCGGGGTCGGGCATCGCCAGTAAACCCAGGATGGGCCGGGCAGGCAAAGCCGGGCGATATGGTCGGTTCGTCGAGCGGCAGCCGCGCATGCAGGTCGCTCCCGGTCCAGGGCGAATAGACATGTGGTCGAGGGTACGGCCGGCGGAACGAAACGCCCGTGGCGGCCCAACCTAAGCCAGACAATATCCCACATGAGCGAGTTTGGCTGCCGTTCGCCGGGTTTCCGGCCGTCTGGAGTGAGATCTAGTTCGATGCGGTAACGTCCCTCACGGCCTGCGCGAGTTGGTCGGGATGGTAGGGCTTCTCCAAAATCAGGCTGCCGGAGACCGGGCGCGGCGTCACCGGAGAGGATCCCGTCGCGTATATCACCGGCAGATCCGGGTCGTTCTCGCGGCACCGCTCGGCGATCTGCCAGCCGTCAACCACAGGGAGCCGGATGTCGGTAATCAACACGTCCGCAATCTTACGGCTACACCAGACCAAGGCCTCTTCGCCGTCGGCGGCCTGGATGACGTTATGGCCTTCAGCGCGCAATACATCGACCACCAATTCTCGGATCAGGGGATCATCCTCGACGACCAGTATTCGCACCTATCGGTCCTCAACGCTTTCATATTCTCCGCAACGAGCAGAGACCGCCTCAGCGCTGCGCCGTTCCCAACAATACTCTGCTCTCCGCTCAAGAAGCACTTGAAACCGACCGGGACGTTTCTAATTTCTGCAGAACAAATCACATCGTCGGAGACTTTCGTAGACCGATCTGGCCGGATCGGTGGAACGAAGCCGGCACGCTGTCGGCGACATAGCCGCACAAGCCAAACGGTTGTGACTCGGGCATTTGCGGAGTTGGCGTCCGCGGCACGCCTCGCCGCTCTCCCTAACCGGAGTGTCTCCTTGATGATCTAGGTAGGTCATGGACAAGAAAAAGACTTCCAGCTTCGTCGGCGCCGCTGATATCGTCGCGCATGCGGAAACGGCAGCACGACATCTGAAGCGATTAAGCATTGCTTGCTCAGAAGGCGACAAAGGAGAGGCCCGCCAAGCGTTGCGTCAGGCCATCAGCGAACTCGAGGTGGCGCGAGCTCTATTGAGAAGCGGCATCGAGTGACGCCTCGGACGGTGCGAGGTGGAAGCTACCAAGCATTCCCGGATGACGCCGCCGGACCTACTCGGCGGCGGCCGTCATCCAGGGATGCCAATGCTGTCGATCCTGGTGACGAGACGCTGAAACAGAAGCCGCTGCGGAACTTGGTCAAATTCCGCTTCACCGGCCGTGTCATTGATGCCAAGCGCTCGTTGCGCCGCGCTCAAACGAGTGTGACGGTCAATCAATTGATGGATCAGGCCTCGCAAGCGTTACCGAAACTTGAAACGTCGGAGGTCGATTCTAGATCGGCTCTGGCTTGAGTACGTTACTGCTCGACTTCAGTCCGAACTCGCGGACCTGACGCAAATAAAGATGTCTGTCGCATTCGAATACGATGTCGCGAACGCCCGCGTGCTGCGCTGCTGCCATGAATGAAAACGCACAAACCGACATATGGCTCAAAAATGACTTTGAGGAGAAAAACAAAATGCCGGGCTATGCATCATCTACATTTCTCGCTGGCGCTCAAGCGATCATATACAAGGCGGCGCCTTCGGTCATGACTTCGGCGCTCAAGCAAAAAAGGGAATGGAGGCTAAGGTTCGAGCGCCGCACGCCGCTTAGGATCGAGCCGCTGATGGGTTGGACGGAGGACGACGATCCGCTCGCTCAACTGGAACTCTCGTTTCCCTCGGCAGAAGCGGCAGTCGCCTACGCCCACCGACAAGAGCTGCAATACACACTCCTAGACTGTCCAGCCGACGGCGCAGAGGGCGGCCTATTTTCGCGTTGCAAGGTTGATTGCGCAGTGATTTCTAATCCACGTCGGAAACCTCTTAGATATGGGAGCGCTGGCCGACCTTACAGCATGCGCCGGATCATGCCCCGATCTTTGAGGAACTCAAGCCGCAGCAGGCTTTCCGGACCGACGTCTCTAGATCTTTTGAATTGCCGAGGGCCCGCTCCGAATCGTATGTGTGATGAGCGAGCTACACTTCGCTGAGAGGTTTCTCAAAGCACTTTGACCATGGATACGAAACGAGGGTCGAACGGGCGTCCCGCATCTTGCGACGCACTCCGAGGCGTCGGATCGGAGAGTTGTTGTCGAGCGCAGCTTGCGACGAGAAGTGCGGAGCAGAGCTTCTCGGGGTAGGCACAGCTATGCTCTGGAACCAATTCATTGGGATCACGATACTGCTTTACGCGTTGACCAATCCCGTCGGAGCCATTCCAATCTTTCTGACGATCACGCGACAGGCGGGAAGTGCCAGTATCCATCGCATCATCGTTTTGGCATGCACTGCGGTCGCGATCTTTTTTGTTGGAGCAGCCGTCCTTGGCAAGCAAATACTCAATTTTTTCAATGTTGGTCTCGACGACTTTCGTATCGCGGGCGGGTTACTCGCGCTGGTGATCGCGCTCGAGATGTTTCAGGCGCAGTATGGGAAGTTCGTGCAGCCACCCAGCGGAGTCGACCGCAGTGAGGTGGATATCCACGGTTGGGCGATAACACCCTTCGCATTTCCCTTGCTCGTCGGTCCGGCCGAAGTCAGCATCATCATCACACTCTCCAACGACAACCCTGGCTGGTCCTCCACCGCGTTACTTGGTGCAGCGTCGATCATCGCGACATTCCTGATCGGGTCGACACTTTGGACGGCCGCTGCTATCGAGCGATTTCTCGGCAAGACCGGAATTAACGTTATGACGCGCATCATGGCGCCGATTGTAGCGGCAATAGGCGTGAACTTTGTTATGACCGGCCTTCGGAGCGAATTGCCCGGATTAGCGGGCTGAGATGCTGCCAAGCCAGCTGCAACATTGGCTTCATGTCGGTCGCGGACGATCGGGCGGTAGGGAGGCCAGACGGATCCTGCCTTCTTTGGAACCCGGTAGGCGCTCTGGGGGCTATTGCTTGGGGGAAGCACTGACCCGCGCATTTATCCGTCTGCAATGCTCCCAGCTCCCCGGCGGCGCTGGGCTTCTAGACTAGTGCAGCGCTCGTAAACCCGAGTTGGCCTTGCGGAGAACTGGAAGGGACGCGATGCCGGCTGGTCGGCGCGGTCAACATGCTGGTCGACATTACCTCGCGCAAGCAAGCGGAGGAGAGGATGATGCTCCTCACCCACAAAGTCGACCACCGCGCCAACAATCTCCCTGCGGTGATCCAGGCGAGTTGCGTCTGGCCAAAGCGGAGACCGCCGATGAATTCCGGGCGGCCTTTCACGGTCGCCTCGCCGCGCTGACGAACGTGCGACGGCTGTTCTCGGCCTCGCGCTGGACCGGCGCCAGTCCGAAGAAGGTCGTCGAAGACGAGCTGCATCCATACGCTGGCGGAAAACTGGATGCAGCACCCGCGCGCTGCAGCCTTGACGATCCCTCGGGTCTCGGTCGGTCGGCCGTCCTCTCCAGCTCTGTTTTCCCCGACGACAGGCCATCCCGACCGTCGGGCTTCGATGTAGATCTCCCCGCCTCTCCGAGCTCCCTAGAGCTCGGATGCACCCATGCCTCCAGATGGGCGAAGGGTCCGACGCACAAGGCGCCGGGCCATCGCCTTGGACGCAGCGGCGGCCGCATGGGCCGAACGGAGCCTCTCGATATCTTCCGAGCACTTTCTCGGCTGGCGCAATCCTTCGATCGTGATCCGGCTCTGCGGCCTGCGAGCGCTCGCCTCGAAGATCTCCGATGCTGACGCAGGCGGCAACGCGGGAATACGCGAGGCACTGGCGCACAGCAGGAGAAAGAGCGCACTCTGTGCCTTGTACCGCGCGGCCGGGCGACTGCATTCCGACCCGCATAGGATGGTCTCTCCTCCGGCCGCACAGACGGACCATTTCCACCTGCCGCGGCCGCGCCTCTTCAGCACGATGTCGAATGCCGCGAAGCGGTCGTCTCCGGTTCGAGAGGGGAAGTTGGTCATAATGACGCCTCCGCGCTCGGGGGTGCGCCGAGATGTTTGGGCATGGTAAACGAGACAGGGAACGCTTCGGACCAGTGCCCCGAGGCGGCCCACTCCTCTGACAATCGACCTTCGATATACTGACGCTCGAGGCCCGAAAGCCTGGTCTTCAGCAGGCGTGCATACCTGCGGGTGTTACCGCGGCGGGCGCGGATACGGGCAATATCTTCGTTGAACATTGTCGCCGCTCCAGACGGTCGTTGTTGTCCTTTTCGGTTTCGAGAAACGGAATGAATTCCCGGTGGAGAAAATTATTCAGGGCGCTCCCGCTGTCAAGCGGCGGCCGCCTGCCTTGCAAGCAACCCTTAACGTCGCTGCGTTGCGCGAGCTCCATGATGCGGCGCGGCATCCAGGGCGTCGAAAAATTTTCGCGGTCCCTCTTGAATCGGCTTGTCGTTTTTCTAAGTCGTTTTTTGCCGCGGGAGCGGTGTATCGGACGCCGTCATGGGTCCGGTGCGGGCGCCGGGCGTCCGGTTTTCGGACCTGTCGTCTAGCGTTCCTTCGTAACCATCTTGCTCTTTGGAGGACTTGGTATGAGGACCACCTTCGACTTCGCGCCCCTGTGGCGCTCCACCATCGGCTTCGATCACCTGGCCGGCCTCGTTGACGGCGCGCTGCGCCACACGAGCGAGGACAACTACCCGCCCTACAACATCGAGCGTTCCGGCGAAGATCACTACCGGATCTCGCTGGCGGTCGCAGGCTTTGGCGCCGACGACATCACCGTCACAGCCGAGCAGAACGCGTTGACCATCGAGGGCAGGAAGCCCGAGAAGGCCGCCGGCGAATACCTGTACCAGGGCATTGCGGCACGTCCGTTCCGGCGCGTGTTCAACCTGGCCGACTACGTCCAGGTGAAGCAGGCCTCGTTCCAGGATGGCCTCCTGATCATCGATCTGGTCCGCGAGGTGCCCGAGGCCATGAAGCCGCGCAGAATCAATATCGCGGCCGGCAACTCCTCCTCGCCGCAGATCGAGCAGAAGCAGGCGGCCTGACCGCGATCGAGGTGATGACGGTGGAACGCGGCGCGCCGATGCGCGTCCGCGCTCCCTCGCCGCATGCATGAAGGAGAGAAGACATCTGAAGGAGAAGAACCATGGCAATTCGTGATCTCGTTCCCTGGTCGAAAAGCCAGGAGCTTGTGCCCTCGCGCGGCACCTATGATCCGTTCATGACGCTGCACCGCGAGATGAACCGGCTGTTCGACGACGCCTTCCGCGGCTTCGGCGCACCAAGCCTGTCCCCACTGATGGAAGGGCGGTTCGGCTGGCCGAAGCTCGAGGTCAGCGACACCGACAAGGCGGTGACGATCTCGGCCGAGCTTCCCGGCATGACGGAGAAGGACGTGCAGATCGAAATCGCAAACGGCGTCCTGGCCATCCGTGGCGAGAAGAAGGACGAGCGTAAGGACGAAGGCAAGCACTTCACCGAGCGCACCTACGGCGCCTTCGAGCGGCAGATTGCGCTGGAAGGCGTCGAGGAGGACAAGGCGGAGGCCTCGTTCAAGAACGGCGTCCTGACGATCTCGCTGCCGAAGTCCGAAAACCCGCGGGCCGGCGTCAAGCGCATCGCCATCAAGGCCCAATAGATACGATTACGGCCGGCGGCGTCGGCCGCCGGCTCATCGATCTGCAACACCGTCCCACGAAAGGAGCGTAAAGGGAGGCAACAGATGACCAATGCCAACACGAACTCCGGCAAGCTCGACTTCCTGTTTCATCCGGCCGCGCATTATGCGTCTCCGGACGCGGTCCTGAATGACGACAAGCTGTCCGCGCCTGAAAAGCGGGTCATCCTGTCGTCGTGGGCATCCGACATGTTCGCGGTCGAATCCTGCCCATCGCTGCGCGAGATCCCGGGCATGGATTACCCGATCCGGCTCGCCGACATCCTCGCGGCGCTGCGCCGCCTCGATGGCGAGGGCGACGATCCGCCGCGCCCCGGCGGTGTCCCGATGCGCCTGCGGCGGCCATAGGCCGCCGCATTGCGGAGATCGGCATGATGTTCACGCAAACCATTCTGACCATGGTGCTGCTTGGCAATACGGCGGCGGCGTGGGTCGCGCCCTTTGTCGCCCTCTTAGGTGGAACAAAGCCTCCGGCCGTCCGCTTAGCTAAGGGGTAGCAGTGGCCGGGGCCGTCAGGTCCTCGAGCCGGGCAAGCTCCTCGTTGATTTCCCTGAGCTCCCGTTCGACTTGGGCGAGGATGTTCGGTGCGGCGTCCTCGCGCCGGTCGAGCAGGACGCGCTTCCGCTCAAGTAGTTCGGCGACATCACGCATGACACACTCCAACACGCGTCACCCCCCGGTCTATCGTAAAAATGCACCTCGCGCCGCGATGTTCCTCATCGTTCCCAGGCCAGCCGCAATGCCGCCGCCAGCCTTTCCTTCTCGCCGTCCCAGCGGGCGTCTTCGGCCTCGGCTCTCTTCTCGATCGCGGCCCGGTCGGCCACGATGGATTCAGCCTGTCAATCGCCCTGCAAATTTGACCCCTCAATTTTGGACGCCGATCCCCCCGGCTTAGGGGGCAATATTGCAGGCCGAATGACAGCAAGGTACTGCGCGGACAAGAAAGCGATGCATCCGGATCGGTGATGAAGTCGGCTTCAACTGGCGACAGGCGATACCAGGCGTAGGCCCTAAGCCGCCAGACGGCACTCCTCTTCGGCCTCCTCCTGGGCTCCCTGAAGCCCTCTTCAGGAAGCGGGCCAAGGCAGCTTTTCGTGAATCGCGGTCCAGCGCGTATGCGATTTGCTTGAACTCTATGCCATCCATGAGCCCTTGAATGTAGCCCGAGATGGTGTCCGCAGCCATGATGAGCGCGGTATCAAGCCTATGGATGTATTTGCTCGTCACTGAGCCTTTGGCATGGCCGACCAGCGCCGCGATTGTCACCTCGGTAAAAACGCGATCGTTGGTGATGCTCGCGAAGCTGTGCCGCAGGACGTGGGCGTCACATCCGACAGCGGAGAGCTCTCGAAGATGTACTTCCAGTGGTTCGGGAAGCTGCCGAACGCGTTGTCCTCACCCTGCCCTGGGAAGACGTAGGTGCCGAGACCGTCGGCACACCGTCGAGTATTCGACGACTGGCAATCCAACGGGACGAATGGATTCACCCTCCTTGCTGTCCTCCAACCGCAAGCAGCTCGACTCCTTGTCCGCCTCGGTCCATTTCAGGCCGATAATCTCGCTGCGCCTGCAGCCGGTCAGTGCAAGCTGGCGAACGATGTCCACGATCGTGACGTATTCTCCTGCTTGGCAGCGTCGCGGAGCATCCGACCAAGGATTCGGTACTCTGCCTCCGATAACCGGCGCTTTCGTACATTGTCCTTTGGCTTGCGGACACCATGGGTTGGGTTGCTTTCAATGATGCCCGCCTCGACGGCGTAGGTGAGGATGCGCCAAGGAGACCAACGGTGCGCGTGGCCGTTCCAGCGCCACCCCGTACGATGGCCTCTCCGAGCAGCTTCTTGGTCTTACAGAAACCGCGTCTTGCCGGCCATGATGTCTTTAAGGGCTTTATTGATGTCGGTCTTGGTGAGATCCTTGACCCGCCGGGGCCCTAAAAGTGGGACAATATGGCGCTCAATACGGCCAGTGTCGGTGATGATTGTCGAAGGCTTTTTCGGTCGGCCTCCTTTTCCCAAAATCAACCCGCCTGCAAATCGGCGAAGTAGCGGGCGCACAACTCCTTCACAGTGGTGGCCTTGTGATCGAGTTGGCGATCTTCGACGGGATCATCACCCGCAGCGACCCGGCCGAGTTGCACCCTCGCCTCGCGGCGTGCGGTCTCGGGCGCCCAGGCACCGTGAAGTCCAATCGTGTAGCGACGCGAGCGACCTCGTGTTCTATACTGGATGACGTAGCTGCGCTCGCTGGAACTAAAGACTCGGAGACCAAAGCCTGGCAACTCGTCGTCCCAGATCAGGTAGTCCTTTTCTTGGGCTTCCGCCGCCTCGACGCCTCTCTTCGTAATCTTGACCATGACATTCCTTCATTCCGAGCACTATCTCTCGCGTAGCAGGACGTAAGCAGGCGGGAGAAAATCAGTGCGGGTTTTCGGATAGGGACGTCGCTTCTGTGGTTGAGAATATCCAGCTTCTTCAGATGGATGTCGTAGTGTAGCGTGCCCTATCGTATTTTTAGGACGGGCACGTTATCTTGCTCCGAAGGCAAAGGTCACACGTTCGAATCGTGTCGGGTCTACGGATTCCTGACAAGCGGTCGCGGCACCGATCCATCCCAAAGCGATGTCCGCCATCTGATAAGAGCCAGGCGGAGGCTGACCGCAGCCTCGGTTCTTCCAGTGTCTGATTTGTCGAGTGTCCTAGACCGCAACCAAGCCGGCAAGACCTGTTCGCTTGGCATCAAGAAAAGATAGATCCACCACCAGCACTGCGCCGATGACGCCCAAAACTACGATGATGAGAATCCAATCATCTCGGTGTCCTTGCGTCATGACTGCGGTCAGCACCAGCTGAGGCCAAGGAAACCACTCAAACCTAGCGCTGCCTAAACGCCGCCGATTGTAACTTTGTTCCTTAAAAGAAACGGCCCCGGCGATCATAGAAGCTGGGGCCAGTGTACTGGGCGTTCTCAATGCCGGTAGCGATGCGGCAGCGAAGGGCGACCATTGCCCGCTGCATCCCTTCGTTCCTAATCAAAAGGCGCTAGGATCCGGGTCATGCTGGGGCCGAGTTGAATCGCCGAACCGCTGTCCCCCGAGAAGCGGCGGTCGTCGTTGCCAGGGCCCCAAAAGTACGAAATGAAAATTATGCCCTGTGCTTCGATTATCCCAAACGGCGACCCGCTCCGGAAATAACCCGTGTGAACCTTGTCGGAAAAGCAGCGGTCCCAATGGAAATGATCACAAAGTGCCCCGAGTCTTCGGGGGCAAGAGCCGGGGCACGTCCCTTCGTCCAATGCCGCTCTGCCGCGAGCGACGCATTGCTAACGACGCTTCGACGGTGCCGTTGCTAACGACTTTTTCATCGCCGACCCGAGCCGGCGCTCAACTCGCTTGCGGCTATTGCCGACCTTCTTGACGGCCTTCTTCACCGGCGCTGCCGACTTCCGGGTTTTCTTCAGCTTATAGCTCACCTCGTAATCACGCCCGCCGGCGACGCGCGCACGGTCATCCTTGCGACCGCGGCGGTCTGCTTCTTCGCTTTGTTTGCCATTCAGGCCTCCCAATCGCGCGCCGCAGTTCCGTTTTGACAAATCGGAGAACAACGAGCCCGCCTCAAGCAACGTGTTCAACCTCACGGACGCCTTGACGCAGGGCATCCAGAGCGGTGGCAAGACGCCGCCCGCGAAATCCATCAAGGCAAAAAGGGGTAGCCAGCCCCGCCACAAAGCCGGTTGTACCTGCCGAGTAGCGCTACAGTCGTGCCTAACGGCGCCAGCCCGGCGCGAACGCGATGCCTCACGCTGCGCGTGTCGATTGAACGTCGCTATCGAGCAACCGGCCTAGTATCCGGCGTTCTTCTCGATCCTCCGTCGATAGCGCTCGCGCTCTTGTTCCGAGGTCGCGCTGTCTAGCAGGAATTGATAGTGACCGATGACTTTTTCGCTGCCTCTTATGAGCAACTGCTGCAGACCAGTCATGACGTGATCTCCTCGCAAGCTGCGCGATCGATCGAGGGCAGTGGCGGAATGTCGGCCACGACGCCTTGCATCGCCGTGACTTCTTCGGCGAGCCGTCTTTCGATGAATTCGCGCTCGAGGTCGGAGAGCTGGGTCTGCAGCAGTCGCCGATACCGATGAATATTGTTGCGGTGAGCGCGCAGCTGTTCAAGCCGGTGGTCGAACAGTTCTGAGCTCCGGCGCCTTGCCTGTCCAAATCTTAACCGCCAGCGCCCTTCGATCCGATCGATAACCTGCTTCGGTAGCCTGTCTGTCATCTCGCGCTCCTATGCAGCCAGGCAGCGGTCGACGGAGCGCAGGCGCGCAGGCCGGCCGCCTGGCGGATGGGGCGGACCGTTGTCGAGCGCGCGAAGCGCTTCGAGGATGTCGCGGACAGGAACGGGTGCTTTGAGCCCCTTGGGTGCCCGCAAGGCGGGATTGGACGCTACGGCGCTGGCGTCCGAGGCCCAGGATGCCGGGAGAGCGCGCTTCTCGGCGAGGCTCAAGCGAGAATCCCGCACCACATCGCGCGGGGTCTCATATTGGTGGTAATCGCCAATCGGCAGATGAAAGCCAATAACGTTATGAGCAGGCGCGGTCGTCGGCCGCATGGATGCCTCCATTCGAAGGACGAGTTGCTGAAGAGACGAAGCCGCGACCTGTTCGTCGGACGCGGCTTCGCCGTTTCGGTCAGGCGGCGACGCTTTCCAGCTGTCGGAGCGCCGTGTTCGACGCAGCATTGATTGCGATGCGTCGCGGCTTCATCGCCTCCGGCACTTCGCGCGCCAGCTCGATCCTGACAAGCCCGTTGTCGAACGCCGCGCTCTTGACCTCGACGTAGTCCGCCAGGCTGAACTGACGCTTGAACCTGCGCGTCGAGATGCCCTGATAGATGTATTCGCGCTCGGCCTTTTCGACCTTGATGCCTTCGACAGTCAGAACATTCTGCTCCGCCGTGACGGAAATTTCGTCGGGGGCAAAACCGGCGATCGCGAGCACGATCTGGTACCCGGAAGGATGGGCCGTCAGCCTCATCCAGCGACAGCTAACGCCCGAGCACATCCCCTCGCTGAATATGACGGTCGGGAAAGTGCGCCGGCATCTTCCGTCCTAGTTTCCTTCGCGCAAACGCCCTAACTAGAACAGCACCGATAGGCCGCGCTTCTTCTTGCGGTAGCGCCTACATCTCAAAATAAACGGCTGCCGCTATCACCACGACATACCCAAAAGGATGATTAGCAATTTCCAATGCCGATCCTTCATACCTCTCACGATGGCGGAACATCGCAAGCGATGCGATAACAGGAGTCACTTTTTGGGCGGCACTCTCTATCCTCACAAAAAACACCAGCGCCCTACCCGGCGCTGGTGCTCTAGGATCGGCCGGATCAGGCTGGCAACCGAGCGCAGCCCGCCCTTCTGGAACCTATAGCATCGCGGTGCCGCTGCCCGTGCCGCCCTACGCGACCGGCGGGCCCGATCTGGAGAGCGCCAAAGCCGCGTTCCGGACGGCTTGGGAGCGGTTCTATTCCGGCCTGAGCCCGAAGAGCATCGAGCACTGGCACCAAAACCAGGACGCGGCGAAAGAGCGTTTCGGGCGCAACAAGGATCGATAGTTCATTTGGGTCACGCGCTCTTGGCGCAACTTATGCTATAAGTCTCTTAGCCAAAGCTGAGTTGCCGACCGCACAGGGGCACGCCATGGCTGAAATCTTATATCGTTCGGGCATCATCGTCTTGGGCCTAAACCCTATCGCAATCGCTGTAATTTGTAGTGTTTATGTGAAGCTGCCTCGATCAGCGGACTAAATATACAGGCCATGAAATACATCGGCGACCGCCCCTACTCCAACCCCCGAGAAGGCCGCCCGCAGGATCATGGAGCACGCGCGGCTTTCGAGCCCGTACAGGATGGCCGGATCTACAAAGATCAACTATCCGATGCTGTACCAGGACAAGGCGACGCCGGCTGAGTACTGGGCCGGCTTGGAGTACGCCAAGGATCAGGGCTGGCTCGAGTACCATGAGAGCGGGACGTTTGTGCGGATGCTGCAGCCGGGCAAAGACCTGTTCGCCTAACCGCGCCGACATGCCAACATAAAGAACGGCCCCAGCGAGGGGGTACACGCTGAGGCCAAGGCGGTTGGATCATCCATGAGATGACAGGCTCATCCGATCAACAGGGCGCCGACGCCTACGATGAGCGCTACGAACGATATCGCCGCCAACCCATGAAGCTGTATTCGACACCGTCATGATGAGTGAGCCTGAACATGCAAACAGGTTGCGCTCCGGTCTTGATCTCCGCATTTACTTAAGCGTGTCAGGAGCAGTGTCCCATTCCAGGTTCCAGCACTAGCTTATGTGAAGATTTTTGAAACGATTCCCTCGATGCCGCTTTTATTGCTCATGCAACAGGCGACCGAGGTTCATCTAGTCCGCGTGACGATCGATGACGGCGGGTCCAAATCTGGCTCGCTGCGACCTCGCGCGCTAGCGACAGCTACCCCCTGAGCATATTCCGACGCTGAATATGACGACTGGGGAAGTGCGCCAGCACAAGCTGTCCTAATTTCCTCGCGCGTCTTAACGAGGACCACACCGGCTGGACGCGCGTCTTCATGCGCCATCTGGGTAGCGAGCGCCCTAAGCACTAGTTCGGCGGTCAGCGGCTCCTTATCCTCGCAAACGACTCGTGCGATAGTCTCGATTTGCTCAGCCATGCGAGCCTGGATCGCCTCAATGCGCTGCGCGTGTTCCATTACGCGCCTCCCTTTTTGTGCAGGCGGGAGCGCGCTCGGTCTCTCAGCCACCAACGCCTACGGGCAGAGCCTGGCTGGTGATGGGAAATAACCTACACAGCAGGCCAACCAACGGGAGGAACTTTAGTCTGCCAGATCCACTTGCCGCAGGAGCAGGGATAGACGCGCGTGTAAGCGTTTTGCTTAGAATCAAAGATGCTATGGAAAAACAGAACTTCCCTGCCGCAGTGCGAACACCTCGGAAAGTTCTCTTTTCGCGCGTCATCACCTGGCGCTTCGCAAGGGCGTCAACTGAAAGACCGCAAGCTGATGGAGATACACATGAGACGAACCGTACTAGCAATCGCGTGCATTTTGCTGGCGACGCCGGGACTGGCGCAATCCGTCGGCGAGAAGGCCGGCATCAATTCCGTGCTCGGGGTCAGCCCCTCGACGGTGGATTTTGTCAAGCAGGTCGCGATATCGGATATGTTTGAAATCGAATCCAGCAAACTCGCACAACAGAAGGGCAATGAGGCGGAGAAGACCTTCGCTTCCCAGATGGTAACGGACCACACCAAAACCAGCACTGAGTTGAAGGGATTGGTTTCCAGCGGCAAGGTGAAAGCCGAACTGCCCAGCGCGCTCGATTCATCGCATCAAAGCAAGCTCGACAAGCTCAACGGTGCCAACGGTAACGACTTTAGCTCCGAGTTCAATTCGATGCAGGTCAGCGCTCATAAGGATGCCGTCGACCTGTTCGAGCGTTACGCCAAGGGCGGCGACAACGCAGACCTCAAGGGTTGGGCCGGTAAGACCCTGCGCGCGCTGAAGCATCACCTTGAGATGGCGCAGGATCTCGACAAAAAGCCCGCCCCTACGGTCGGCGAGGGCAAGAAATAGCGGCAGAAGGGGACCGCTGTTCCGCAGCTCCCTCCCGGTTTTCTTGCCGATGCCGAGACGGCCGGTGACATTGTGAGGACTGAATACTCTAGGATTTGTGAGATCGTCGCTTGGCGGGGACAGTGGCGGCTCTCAAGCCCTTTTAGCGAGAGCTGCAACTGTATCGATGCCGCTATTTCGGCAGTGGCAAGCGCTAACATCAGCGGTTTGTTGCCCGCTTGCGCTTTGGCAAAGGTAACCAGCAGCGGTTGAAGAACTTCGGCCACTGCCAGCACCACGCCAAGCGGGTTCAATCGGGTTGGCGCCCCACAGAGAAGGACACGGCACAGCTATGCCGCCTCGACGACGCGTGCGCCACCTGGGCTGGCCCAGGAGCGGGCCAGCTGACTGGGGACTAAGCCGCCTTACGATTTATCGCGGCTTGCGCCAGCTTGTTTAGCGCAGCGTCCGTTTTCTTTTCTTCCTCAAGCGTCTGCTCGAGGAGCTGGATTGCCTGCTTCATACCCAGTTGCTCAGCCCAGGCAATCAACGTGCCATAACGCGATATTTCGTAATGCTCAACCGCCTGAGCACCCGAGAGAAGGCCCGCATCCAACGCCGGAGAATCTTCGAAATCCTCCATCACTTCTTCTTCCTCGACCAACCCGAGGATCGCCGGGCAGGTTTTGCCCTTGGGAGCCTGCTTCATCATCTTGAAAACTTGCTGCAGGCGTTGAACTTGCCCCTCGGTTTCGCCGGCATGTTTTTCAAATGCAGCGCGCAGTTGGTCAGAACTCGCGGCCTTTGCCAATTTCGGCAACGCAACGAGTATCTTCCTTTCGGCGTAATAGATGTCTTTGAGGGTCTCCAGGAAGAGGTCTTCAAGTGTCTTATTCTGGCCCGGCATGGATTCCTCCTTGTTTGGACACGAGCCAACAGCGCCTTTCGTCAAAGGTTCCGAGAGGCATGGTACTGCTAATCACTCACCAATAGGCGGCACTAAAAAGGCCCCGTTTTCGAGGGCCTTTCACTAAGGGGTTCATCCGCCCTTAGCACCAGAACAATGGTCGGAGACACCAGGCTTCCGCCACTAGAGTTCCTGCAGTGGCCGACCGGAGCTATTCCGCGGCCTGGTGGTGCGCCGGCTTCTCGAGCTCGGCAAGTGGAGATACTGCAGGTCCATTGAGCGCGGTGCCATCTGGTGCGAACTGCGATCCGTGACAGGGGCAATCCCAACATTGCTCCAGTGAATTCCAGTGCACAACGCACCCCAGATGCGTGCAGCTGGCGGAATGCAAGTGCAGCTGTCCTTTCTGGTCCCGGCATGCTGCGACTTTTTGCAATCCGCTACGCACCAAACAGCCCTCGCCAGAACGCAGCGCCTCGACGGAAGCGATTTCGCTCGCCGAAAGATACTCCGCGAAATTTTTCAACGGCGTGATGTTCTCGCTGATGTATTCACCGAGGTTCTTGTAGATCTTCCGTGCCGGCGAGTAGACGTCCTCCCACGCATTGGAGCCGCTGGTGATCAGGTCCGCGATCAGGATGCCGGCGACGAGACCGTTGGTGATGCCTTGTCCGGAATCGCCGCCGACAATGAAAACATGCTCTTCGTCCGGCGAGCGGCCGATGAAGCCGACGAAATCTATCGGCTCCAGGACTTGTCCCGACCAGCGATGGGTTATCGCACCCAGGTCGGGCAATCGTTCGCGCGCCCAGTGCTCCAGGACCGCAAAGCGTTGCTCGCCGTCATCAGCCTCGCCGGCCTTGTGGTCTTCACCGCCGATGATCACGAGAACCTCATCGGTAGAGAGCGGCTGCAGGCGGACATAATGGTAGGGATCGAGCGTGTCCCAATAGAGCGCGTCGGCCAGCACGCCGCCCGGCAGCTTCCCCACGATGACGTAAGTGCGATACGGCGCCTGTTTGGTGTGAATAGCGACTTCAAGATTGACCGGAGAGTTCGTCGCAACCACTACGTCGGTGGCCCGCACGGACGAAACTTTCACCACGATATCGTCCAGCTTGTGCTCGATGCTCTCGACACAGCTGTCGGCGTAAAGTTTTGCGCCGGCGCGCTGCAGGGCGCTTGCAAGACCCGCGAGATATTTCGTGGGATGAAAGCGCGCCTGCCCGGGGAAGCGCAACGAACGCACCATGCCATCGGAGTGAAACGGCGTCGGCGCCATGCGGTCCTCGACGGGAATTCCGAGCCGCTGGCAGCACTCGAGTTCCTCATCAAGCAGGGACCTCGGTGTCTCCGGTGCCGGGACCCAAAGACCGTCGATCCGGCAAAAATCGCAGTCGATGTTTTCGAGATCCTGGATTGCTTCGGCTCGGCTGATGGCGGCCATGACGCTCTGGTAATAGAGGCGCGCACATTCCTCGCCGCGCACGCTAACGAGTTCCTTGTAATAGTCGTCCAGCGCCGTAGCGAGATGCGCGGTCGTGCGCGCTGTCATGCCACTGCCGATGCTGCCGCGATCCAGCACGATCACGGAACGCCCGCGGCTAACAAGCTCATAGGCCACCGAAGCGCAATGCCAGAACCGACCACAACCACGTCCGCCCGCTCGGATCCGGACAGGCTGGGAGCTTGGACTACCGGAACATCCATCCAGAGCGATTGCGTATATTCATCTCGCACGTTCATGACGCATCCTCTCAAAGAGGGCCAACGGAGAGGGCGGAAAAAGGGTTCCATTGGTAGGGTCGGCGGGATTGCACCACTTGGCCACAGCGGACAGCGTCTCCCCCGATCATATCTGTCCTCAGAACCTCTTTCACGACAGCATGCGGGGACGCCGCGAAAAGCGCTGAGGCGCATCTTCTGGTCGGTCCATGCATTGCCGGAATTTCAATTGCCTGACCGTCGGCTCCACGGCGGGCTCAACGACCTACTTTGACGATGACTCCTTGGTTCGGCTTCAGGTGGATCGGTCTCCCGCTACCTTCTCCTGCTTGCAGTCCAGCCCGGTAGATAACAATCGGACGCCGCAGCCTTCCCGCTCCCAAAGCCGTGGTTCTCCAACGAGGATTTCCGTATCGTTCATCCTGCGCCCGAACGAAAAGACGTCGTTCTTTGCGCGGCGTGGCAGATACTCTCCCTGCGACAGGCAAGGCTCCTCCCGACGCAATGCAATGAGTTCACGGTAGAGGTTCAAGAGCGAATTCCGATCGCTCTGTTGTCCTTTGATATTGCGGGTGCGATCCCGGCTTAACGGCAACCAGGGTTTGCCACCGGCAAATCCGCTTCCCTCCGTGTCATCCCGACGCAAGGGTGCCCGCTCGGGGTCATGACAGGTCAAATCCCTTCATGAGCTTTTCGAAGGGGTCTTGGGTCCTCTCCGATGGAATCTGCACCTGCTCGGAGCCCATCTCATCCCCGGCGAACAGAAACGGCGTCCCTCTAATGGTCATTAACAGCATCGCAAGAATTGAGCCTGAGCCTGCCGCACCTTTCTGGCGACCCGGTGCTTGTCATGACCGCCGATCACGAAGGCCGGCCAGGCACCTTGCTGAAGCGCATTGAAATAGGCATCGATCGTAGCCTGAAGCGAGATCGCGCGCCATTCCGAGTCAAGCAGTGCGAAGTTCAATGGCAGGTGCAGGCGCGGCTTGCTGTTTCCGTAGAAATGGCCGATCCGATCCGTCTGCCTTGCAACTCGTCCAGAAACGCCCCTGATGTATTTGATGCAGTGATCGCTTCCGGCCTGTCGTCCGTAAACACGAGCCTGCTGGCCTGAGGGGCGGCGTCTTGTCGTTGGCCTCCGGGTCAGGCGGATTGTCGCGCAGCAGGTCATCCGATCAACACAGCGCTGGCATCAACCCGGAAGCCATCGACACCGCGCTCTAACCAGAACCGCATCACAGCCGCGATCGCTTCCCGGACCTCGGGGTTTCGCCAATTCAGGTCCGGCTGACTCGGCAGAAATGAATGGTAGTAGAACTGCCGGCGCTCCTCACACCACTCCCAAGCACTTCCTCCGAAGCGGCTAAGCCGGTTGTTCGGCGGACCACCGTGGGCACCGGGTTCCGCCCACAATTACCAATCCGCCTTCGGATTGTCGCGCGAGGCGCGGCTTTCTGCGAACCAGGCGTGCTGATCGGAGGTATGATTGGGGACAAGGTCGAGAATGAGCCGGATGCCCGAATCATGCAGGGCACGTAGCACGTTGTCGACATCTTCCAGCTTGCCGAAACGGGGATCACCCGAGCATAAATCGGCAATGTCATAGCCGAAGTCGTGATTGGGACTCTTGTAGGATAGCCGTCAGCCATACCGCGCCGATGCCAAGCCAAGTAGTCGACACGCTGCAGAAGGCCGACCAGGTCCCCTTGCCCGTCGCCGTTACTGTCCTGAAAAGACATCACGGCGATCTCGTACACGACCGCGCACGGCACCACGTTTCATTCGAAACAGGCGCGGATTCTTGGCGGCGCATCCCTACTCTCGCGGAAAGCAGACTCCTTGACGAGACCAGCAACGCACCCAATCTGGGCGGCTCTTCAATTTCCGGCGAGAGACGTTCGTTCCTAAGAGTACCGCGCAGCCAGCGCAGCTGGCTCTCGCATTGAACTTCCGTCCTTCGACTGCGGGAGCCGTTTTCTTGTCGCTGGGAGCGGCAGAAACGATGAACAGTTCGCTCCTATACGGCTGTGCCCTGTCGAATTAAAGGTCACATGAAGCACTGAAAGCCAGCGGGGATCACACGCTGCCGCCGTTAGGAACGCATTTCCGTTGAACTGGTTGGCCAAGTGGGAGATCTCTATGTCCCTGAGCCGACAACGCAAGATCCATCAAAGTGAAAACGGCGATAGCTGGTGGCTTTGTCAGGACGGCAAGGGAGTATTCGTTTTACATGAAGCGAATGCACTTGCTGGGGGACACGTTACAAAAGTCGCACTTGCAGATTTTCTAGCCAACAATAAGGGTGCACCCGAGCACCAGGCGCTCCTGAAGATGATTGGCGAGCTAACAGGTATGCTCTCCTAGCACTCGACCATGCTCCGGCCTGCCTGCGCCTTGCCTCGGCGACCACTCCACTCTCGCGTGCCTACCCTACGCAACTGACTTGAGCGTCAAGGATAGCTCAGCAATCACTCCCACATCAAACAAAGCAAGTTGAGGTTTGGCTATCATCAGCCAGACTATAGCGGCCACGGCGATGAAAGCTGGAATGCCGAAGGCAAACCACAGCCAGAAAATCCGGTGATACTCAGGAGGCAAAGGCGAGCCTTTTGTCGCCGCGATTGAGGCAAGATCCCTAAGGCGCATTTGCATCCAAACGACGGGCAACCAAAGTGCCCCCATGATGACATACAGCACCATCGACCAAACGATCCATCCTTCCCAGAAGGAGTAGCCGACGTGCAACACAAGCAGCGAGCCTGTGATTGGCTGTGCAACGACGGCAGTGGCTGTGAAGATAAAGTCCGCAATCACAACGATTCGGGCAACGCCCGCGATAACGGAGGGTTTTCCGCCGAGGTGCGCTGCAAGCATGAAAAACGCAATGCCGGATCCTGTGCCAAGCAGGACCGCGGCGCCGACGACATGTAAGTATTTGAGAACGAAGTACAGCATTATCGATCATCAAGAACAGCAAGCCCTACGAAATGCAGGATGATAATCGGCCAGATTTTCAGCATCGGCCCCAGAGGATCGGCCCATAGGCGAGGCACAAGTATGGTCCCGATGATCGCGTAAGTGAAGGAGATAGCGATGGCCGCGTAGAGTCCGTACCGGCTGGTTGGCCGATAAGCAATGGCGAGTCCAATCACGAGGTCGGATAATGCGCCGGCGATCACCGTGAGCGCCGCGCTGGCTCCTTCGACGCCGCCCTCGCCCATGAGACCCATACCGTAGCCCCAGCCCGGACCAAGGGAGACAAAGGCGGTGGAGATCCAGAATAGAGACACCACAATAAATATTGCTGGCTTGAGCAAATACATCCGCGCAAACCAGCGTTCCTGCACTGAAGCTGGTTCGGAGGCGAAGAACTCCGGGAGGCCTCTTGGACGCAGCCCAAGCCGCTGCATGCCTTCAAGATCGCCAACCGCCCCTCGCCTGATCTCCCGCTCGGCAGTACTTCGTACCGGAGGCCGCCAGCCCAACAGCGAAATCATGTCACCGAATTTGTACATTACGATCGAAACAAAGTTCGGCAAACGGATCTCGTGCGCTGGAGGCCAGCGGTACCAACCCCGGATCAATGCAATGACTTCGAGGAAAGAATGGCGATGCGGGCCGACCAGTTCGACAACTGTCCGTGTGGGCGCTCCGGACTGTAAAAAATGCTTGCACGGTTCGAACGACGTCCTCAAGCAGGACTATCTGGAGCTGTCCCGTATTCCGCATCACCGGCAGCATTGGGAGGGCCGCCAAGCCTCGCATGAGCGCGCTAGCCCCATAGGCCGCTCGACCGATTACGACGGATGGCCGCAAGATGATCCAATCGAGATCACGCGCCATCAGAGCCTTGTCGCCGGATAACTTCGTTTCTGAAAACGCACTGGGGGTTTGCCGGTCTACGCCAATTGCGGAGAAATGGATAACGCGGCGGATTTTGAGTTGCTCGCAGGCGGCAAAAAGATTCGCAATCCCCTGATGATGGACCATCGACGTGGAATCTTTTGGGCTATCTTGGAGCACCCCGGCGCAATTCACTACGGCTTCTACGCCGTCGAGATGGGCAGCCAGTAAGAGGGCGACGTTGCCTCGTTGAGATCGATCGAGATCGCGCCCGGACACCCGATTCCGGCGCTCTACTCATCGAAACAATTGAATGGCCTTGCGAGGATAGGTCAGCCACAATAGCGGAGCCCAACAGTCCTGTCGCTCCGATGACGGCAACCTTCATTGATGGTCCTCCGCGTTCGGAGTTAAGCCCTCTTCCGCGACCGTAAGCCTCGAACGAATTCCTCCATGTACGGAAGGACCTCAAACAGCAGGACTGCGAACAAGAACGTCGCCACGTATGCCCAAGGTAATGGTTCTCGCTTCAGAACGAGTTCGTAACGTGCGGGCTCAGAACCCAGCCCCCAAAGGCCGAGGAATTGTGGCCAGCTCAAGATAATGACGATACCCATCGCCATGAGAGGCATCAGCTCAAGAAAACTATGGACCTGCTGTTCGATGGGCGTGATGCGCCGCTTATGGCTGGCGAATGTTGTATCCCAGAGGGCTGTCAGCTGATGCGTAACAAAACCGACGACCATTACCGCAATAATGAGAGCGTTGATTTCCAAAAAAATTGCCGCCAGCAATGGTATCGCCAGTTCGATCAACATCAACAGATGAAGCAGTGTTTCCTTATAGCCGCTCGTCGTCTCAATCCGAGAAGCGCGATGGCAAAGGTAATCAGCAAAGCCGGCGAGTAACCAAAGAGGCAGCACAAAGTACAGCAATATGGTTTCGGCTGCTGCGGAATGAGACATCCGGTTAAGCGCTTCTTCTCTGTTTACAGGCTGTCTGGGGTGCGGAGGGGAGATGACTTGTCCTCGTTTCGCAACTCCTGCTCCGCCAACCGCCAGAATTCTTCCTCCCTGCCTTCGGGTTTGCCGCTTCGCTCCCATAGCTCATAGGCGCGCTTCTCAATTTCCTTTTCAGTCGGTTGGGTCACCACGTGCCTCCTTCAACTCTGTGGATCGGGTGAGCGTCTGCGCCCTCTTCGCAGTTTGAGCCAGCGACGCCGTCTGCTACCGAACGCGTACGTTCCGCCGAGCGCAAAATCCTTGCTCCCGTGATAAATCCGCGAAGGTCCGCAGGGTTCCTTCGTTGAAACCTCGCTAACAAGCGGTAAGTCGACTTCTTTGAACCGAGCGCGAGATACTGATCGTCGCGGGTCCTCGCCGAGAGGAGGAACAGCCTGGCACTGCAAGATCGGCCGAGGTACTGGCCAGATCCAAACTTCCATGGTTTGCGTCAGGACATTTGCTCTATTTTGCCGCGGCCTTACTTGTCCTGACTCAGATCGGGCGCTGTCTGCTCCAAAACCCGCGTAGATTCAGCCAGCGTCATATAACTCCGGGCAAGCATTTCAAGTTGGTAGCGCGCGTGTCTGTCGGCGGTGCTTGCAGCTGCTTTTCTGTAGTGCAGCGAGAGCTGAAGGTATTCGTCGACTGTTCTCATAGCGCTGGCACCGCATTCTGGCTGGTTTCAGGTCGCGCTTGCGCTTTCTCGGAGCGGAGAACAAGCTGCTCGTACTCAAGGGCAACCTTCAGCAGCTTAACCTTTGCTCGCCTGTTGGGGGCCTTCAGTAGCGTTCTCGCCATAGCTTCAGCGTTCGCGCCCATTTCGGTTTGTAAAGCGGGCGTTGCCGAGGCCGGTGCCGATCGTCAGTACGCCCCAACTCTTTACGTCCTGCATGAATGGGACCTCCGACAGTCCCTGCACTACGCCATCGTTGTGCATGATGACGACCGTGTCGTTCTCGCCGATCTTAGGGATCGCTTCGACGAGACTGGCCGGCAAATTGAACCTGCTGCTCTCCCAGTTTCCGGGCAGGTTCTGCGCGCCCTTCTCGATCGAGCCGTCACTCTTGATGACGCCGGGGCACGCGATGCCGATGAACGGCGCGAGCTTGAAACCCTCGTCTTCCGCCTTCGCGATCAATCCTTTGAGCATCTTGACCAGCCGCTTCACGGCGTTCTCACGGGACGGCTCGTCGTCGGCATGCCGCCATAACTCGAACTTCCACACGCATGCCTTGGAGAGATCCGGCGCCTTCTTACGGCGTGTTTCCACGACGCCGCAGCGGATGTTCGTGCCTCCGATGTCAACGGCAAGGATGGAATCGTGAGCTTCGAAGATCCAGGAAGGAGCGAGATATAGTGCGCCGATAAGGCCCGCGTCATCTGGGTGACAATGGATCGGGAGCATCTCGAGCTTGAAGTTGTCGGCTTTGAGGAGGATTTCGGCGCGTGCGATGGCGAGTTCGCCAAGCCGGCTGTCCCGAAGCCCGCCACCCACCACGATGCGCTCGGTTTTGTCCCAGGCCCTGGTATTGAGGAAGCGGCGCGTTACCTGAGCGAGCTCCTCTGCGAAGTCCTCAACGGCGCTATGGACGACTACTGAGGCGTCAGGGTCGTCTCCGCCGAGGGCAGCGTCGAGCTCTTTCTTGCTGACGTCTTCAGAACGTTCCTTCCCGAATGGGTCTTCGCCGGATTTGCGCAACGGCTTTCGCCAGGTTTCGAGAGTTTCTCGAAAGGCACCCTTGCTGGCGCGATCGCCTAAGAATTCTTCCTCATCTTTCAGTTCGAGGTTGAAACTGTCGATCTCGACCCACGGGAGGCGAGAGGCGCCGTGAGCGGCAATGCCAGTGTTCGTTTCGTCCGCCATCCTGAGCCTTACAAGCCGCGAGCAACTAAGCGGCTTAAACCAACACGCGCCACTGGCCACGGTTCCTCCCCCGTCGCCGGTTGCAAGGCACGGCATCCCGATCGGGAGCGGCTCGAATACTTGCGGTCGCGTCATGCCAAGCTCGTAAGGTCAACTTCAGTGGCTTCGCGAAATCGGGGTCTCCTTAGCTCTTTGTTTGGTCCGCGCACTCCGCACTGAGCGCGTCTTGCGCCGTACGTACCAGGCCACCACCGAGCTAGCGAGCCACGCAAATGATGCGCCCAGGAAGGCCGCCGCGATGCTGATGTCCGCCGCCAAAGAAAATGCGACCGCAAAGGCCAGCATGCCAAGCGCACCGAGCGCAGCGCCAGCAGCATCGACGGCGGCCGCCATTTGCCCGCGGCGCTTACCAGCGAGACCCGCTTCGCGCTTGCGGCGGATTTCATGCTTCTCAATCAGCGTTGCGCTCGCGCAGAATATGGCTGGAAGGGCAAGAAAAACGCCACCGATGACTGCTCCATAGCGGCTGCTGACGAGGCCAGTAAAGACGGTCGCAGCGCCGCCGAGTGCGAAGCGGATCAGATATTCGTACCAGCGGCCTTCCTTGAGAGATGACGGCGAAAACCTGATCGGGCTCACGTCTGAACTCCAGCGAAGATGACCAGCCCGAAGGCGGCGACCAGCCAAGCAACGAGTGACAGCAACGTAGCCGTCACTGCTCGTAGCTTTGCGCGGACAAGCAGATGGCAGACGACCACACTGTAGATGGCGAGCGCAATCGCTCCCGCAATCATCGCCTGGGTTTGCAAGGCGGCGTAGTTGCCCCCGTGCTGGTACACCGCGATTCCAAGCGTGGCGAGCGCGACCGAGGGCGCTGCTCCGAACAGGCCGGCGAAGCTCTTGGGGCGCAGAAGGTCTCCGAGCATCGCGAAGGCTGATACGACGGCGCCCCCGAGGAGGAAGCGGATGACGTACTCGGTCATTTCGCTCGCTTCCAGAGTTTGGCGAGCGGCCCGCCGGCCCCGTAGACTGGATCTTTGCGCGGTGGCGGCACCTTTGGAATCGTCCTTAGCGCCCGCGGACGGTCTTCAACGGTCGTGCACTCGTCGTATGTGCCGGTCGGCGGGTAGGCCCCGACGACGAGAAACTCATCATCCGCTGCAAGGCCCTGATGGCCCATGCCGGCGGGGAGAACCGCGACGTCGCCAGCCTTCAGCGTGAAGATCCTCCCCTTGTTGCCGCCGAACCGAACGCGGCCCTTGCCGCGCGCGACGCCGAGCACCTCATGGATCCTGGAGTGGTAATGCACGTAGTCGTAGATGCCGTCCCGCCAGGTGTCTCCCCATCCGTTCGCTTCAAACAAGTCTTCGATCACCGCCGCGGCATCCAGGCGGTTATCGAAAGCGACAGCGTTTCGATAGATAATGAGCGGCCATCGCGGATGGTTCGGGACGAGACCGTCATCCCTGAACCTGACAGTGTGAGGTTTTCGCACCCGCTCGAGATCCATAACCTTGCGCTTCCCGGGGCGCTGTAAACCGGTTGCGCGCTCCACGTATCCCTTCAGGTCTTCAAGAGTCGGCATGATCGTCCTCCGTTGAAACGCCGTTCGGGTAGCCGGTCCACAGCCGGAGGGCCCGTTCAAGCACCGCGCCAAGCGCGAAGCCGGCCACGACATCGCTCGCCCAATGCGCCATGATCACAATGCGCGTCAGCGACAGCGCGGCCGCAAGCGCCAGAAACGCCCGCCGGGGGCCAGCCGGCAACGCGCTGGCCCCCGATGCCAGCGCACCCATATGCAGCGCGTGACCTGAGGGAAAAGCATCCTCTCGTTTGCCGGAAATGGGGACGCCGTGGACGTGCCCAATCACCGTTCGACGGTCTGGCCGGGTTTGCTCAAACACAAGTTTCAAACCATGGGGCAGCAGTGACGCAGCAACTGTAACGAGCAAAGCGTGGTTACCTGCGCGCCGCAGCGGCGTCGCGCACCCGCGGGAGGCAAGCCACCCGACGGCTGCCAGGGCCAGCAGAACCTTCTCGTCGGCGCCCCAGGTCAGGGCGCGGGCCACCAGTTCCGGAGCCGGCGCGGTGTTGCGGGCGATAGAGCGCGCGACGACGACATCCGATCTGGTCGGCCGGACAGTGACCGGAAAGCCTGGCCTACGGCTAAGGCGCCTTGCTGACAAGCTAGCTATTTTGAACATGTCTCAAAGGATCGGAAAGGTAAGTACCCTTCCAACGCGTCACCTGCCGACAAGGTCCTCCCTTTGTCCTTTGGTCGAGATCCGGGCGCGCAAAGCGAAGCGGGAGCCGACAATTCGCGCCATGGCCGACCACTGCCGCGTAGACTGTCGAGCGAGAGACAGCGATTGAACAACGCCTTGATCGCGGAGGATGACCTGTTGGTGCGGCAGATGCTGGAGGACGCACCGATTGAAGTTGGCTTCGTTCCGGAAGTCCTTTCCTCCGCGGAGTACGCGGTCACGCTTCTCAACGGCGACGACGCCATATTCCGGGCGCTCGTGACCGACGTAAACCTCAGTGGCGCTATGACCAGCTGGGACTCGCTCCCGTGGTGTACATGACCGGAACGGCTGCGAAGGACCGGGCCAGGTTCGGCCTGGCCCACAGCATCCTTCTCACCAAGCGTTCGCACTGACTCAGCTCGTCACCGCGGTTGCCCAGCTTCTCAAACGCCAGCTGACCGCCAGCCTAGCTGTGGGTCGGAGGAACGGAACGTTCCGCCATGACGGCGGTTGCCCGAAGGGGCAGCCTTGGGCCGCGCCGAGCCAATGACGACTGCGGCCAAGATTGGAAGACACGTTGTAGCCGGCGAGCGAGAACGGTCGGCTGGGCCGGACAGTTGGACCCATCATCTCGGGGGTGGCTCTTCTGATGGCAGCGGCCCTGACTGCCGTACTGATCCCGGAAGAAAGCCGCCCTGTCGAAATCCCCGGAGGAAGAAATCCATCGCGAGACGGGTCCCGAGACACGGCTGCTCCCGAAACGGCAGGCGATAGCGACCGCGGCCGGCAGGCGAGTTCGCCCTCCGAGATCCCGGCGCGCGGATGGAAGGACATTCTGCTGCGGGTCTATTCCAACATCTCCGAGCACCGGATGTTGGCGCTGGCCGCGGGCATGACCTATTACAGCCTGCTGGCGATCTTTCCAGCGCTCGCGGCTCTGGTCGCGATCTACGGCCTGTTCTAGGATCCGACCGCCATCGCCGGGCATCTGGCCCAGGTTTCCGGATTCCTGCCCGGTGGCGCTGGCACTGATCTATCGTTACGGACCGAGCCGCGAGGCGCGGCGCTGGCGCTGGATCACCTGGGGCAGCGCTGCAGCCGCGGTGCTCTGGCTCGGTGCTTCCGCCCTGTTCTCCTGGTATGCGTCCGGTTTCGGGAAATTCAACGAGACCTATGGCTCGCTCGGCGCAGTGATCGGCTTTATGACCTGGCTCTGGATCTCCGCCATCGTCATTCTGATCGGAGCCGAGCTGGACGCGGAGATGGAGCATCAGACTGCGCGCGATACCACGACCGGTTCGCCGAAGCTGATGGGGGCGCGGGGCGCCAGAATGGCTGTCACGCTTGGAGCAGCGCGCAGCGACTGACGGCTTCCGGCTCTGCAGAGGATGGGCGGACCGCCACTCCTCGGGCGGATGGTGCCGTCAGCCAGCGGCTGGTATGTTCTGCCGCTTGCCACCGCCGGACTCCCACTCGGCGATCCGATCAAATGTTGGGACGTACTGACGCGGCCTGTCGCTCGTGCCCACGTACTCCATCGTGACCTTTACGAGATTGACATCGATCCAGGCGCTCATGCGCTCTTCCTCCGTCAGCGAGGTTCGAGCGGCACGCGGGCCGGATCCATCCCGGCCGTTGGACCGAACGTCAACGGCGACTTATAGGTCGGAAGTGCTCGAATCCGTTGTTCGCAAAAGTATTCTTCAAAATCTCGTCGCCGGCCTTGAAATGGGCCGTGGCTATGGCACCCGCGACGACTGAGCTGTGTCCCTGAGGTACTCTCACCATTCCCTCCAGGGCCAATGTTCCCGTCGAACTCTGCGCTACTCTTCGCGACCGCCGGCCGGTCTCGGCGCAAATCGCCGGAAGGGCAAATCCGTCGTGAGTAGGAACCAACGCCAGCGACCAATGTTCGGGCTGATAACCCCTCTAACTCCGAGGCCTTCCATGTATCACCATGTCAAGAAGCTGATGTTCACTGTCCGCGTCGACGAACCGGACCCTCGTTTTGGCAACATGCTTCTTGAACAGTTCGGCGGCGCCAACGGCGAGCTCGCGGCCGCGATGCAATATTCCATCCAGGGTCTGAACTGCGAGGACCCGGACCGCAAAGACCTGCTGATGGACATCGGCACCGAAGAACTGAGTCATCTCGAAATCGTGGGCACCCTCGCCCGCATGCACCTTCAGCCGGCGAAGTTCGATCGCCAGGCGGCCGAAGCCGATCCCCTGATTGCGATCGCGGGCGGCGGTGGCGTGAACCTTTTCAATTCCCAAGGCAATGCCTGGACGGCCGACTACCTGAAGATCACCGGCGAGCTCGACGTCGATCTTCGGAGCAACATCGCCGCCGAGGCGCGCGCGAAGATCGTCTATGAGCGGCTGATCAATTTCTGCGACGACGCCGGCAGCAAGGATGCCTTGCAGTTCCTGATGACCCGCGAGATAACCCACATGAAGGCCTTCGCGCTGGCGCTCGAGAGCATGAGCAAGCCGGCCTTCAGCATCGGCCGCATCGCGCCGACGCCCGGGCTGGTCGATCAGTTCTTCAACGATTCCACCGGCACGGGCGACCACGGCGAGATCGACGCCCGCGGGCCATGGAATGAAGGAAACGGCTGGGTCTTCACGGAATCCCCGGCGATTCAGGCCGACCCCGACGTCTCGACAGCGATCGTCGCGGAGAGTTCGTCCCCGAGCGAGCAGGCCGGCCTGAGTGACCTGTTGGTCGATGAGCTCCGCGACATCCTGCACGCAGAAAAGCAACTAACCAAGGCGCTCCCGAAGATGGCGGAGGCAGCTCGCTTCGATCAGCTCCGTGAGCTGTTCGAGCAACATCTCGTTGAGACCGAAAATCAGGTGAAGCGTATCAATGAGTGCTTCGAGCGGCTCGGCAAGTCCGCGCGCGCGAAACCTTGCAAGGGCATGATGGGGCTTGTCGAGGAAGGCCAGGAGATCATCGCCGAGGGCAGAAAGAAGGAGGACGCGGCCGCCGACCTCGCTCTGATCGGCGCGGCGCAGCGTGTGGAGCACTATGAGATCTCCGCTTACACGACAGCGAAAAACCTCGCCCAGCAACTTCGCCACAGCGCCGTCGTCGCGTTGTTGTCGAAGTCGCTGGCCGAAGAAGAGAATTCGGATCAGCTACTCAACCAGGTCGCCCGATCGCTGATGTCGGTAGCAAGAATGCCCGCCACACTCGAGCAGGCGGAATAGTATTGCCGGCCGGGGGCTAGACTTAGATACCCGCGGGCATCTACGAATAGTTCAGCGGCAGCTCATTATGGATGTGGCAGGCTGCGACGGCAGCGTGCCCGAAGGCGACGGATATCTGGTGCAAATCGCTGACGACGTCGCCAACGCCGTAGAGACCGCTGATCGTGCTCTGCTGCTTCTGATCCACGGTCAAAAATCCTTCCGCTGTATGATCTGCTCCCAACGCAAGCGAAAGCTCCGAACGAACCTCGCTCCCCATGGCGGCGTAGATCACGTCGAATTCAGCCGAAGAACCGTCGACCAACCGTGCAACAATTTGGCCGTCACGCGTTTCAAGGCGCGCCAAGGCTGCCGTGATTTGCACCTCTGCTTCGTGCGGCTTGGCAACCAACGAGCCCTTCCCCTCCTGGATGTCATTGATTGGAATGAGCACGACCTCCCCTGTGAATCCGCGAAGAAACCGTGCCTTGCCGATGGCATGATCCAGCGGCCCGACTACTCCTACCCTCTTGCCACACGACTCGAAGGCGTCACATATCGGACAATAACGGAGCAGGCTCTGCGCGACGGCACTCACCCAGTCCTTCATGGGAGGATGTCGATCGACGATACCGGTCGCGAGCACGACTTTGGTTGCTCGAATGTTGGTGCCGCGGACAGAGGCAACGAAGCCGCCCGTCTCTTTGGAGAGGGTATCTACCCTGCCCTCGACAAGGTGAATGCCGAGTGCCGCCACCTGCTCCCTCATGCGCGCGAGCAATTCGACACCCGAAATTCCGTGTGTAAATGCTGGCAGGTTGTGGCTCTCGGGAATCAACGCTGCACGGCTGGCGTTCGCGTCGATGATCGCGACCTTTCGTTTGAACCTGCCAAGGTAGATTGCGGTCATAAGCCCACCGGGGCCCGCGCCTACAATCAACGCGTCCACCTCTTCCTGCGAACGTGCGGCAGAGTTGCTCAAATGGTCCTGCGCCTTCCGGCGACAAACCCGTAGATCAGCAGCACGATGATCGCCCCGACGATCGCGCCGACGAGCCCAGCTCCCTCCCCAGGGCGGTACCATCCGAGCGACTGCCCAAGAAAAGTTGCAACGAATGCCCCGACGATGCCAAGGACGGTCGTGAGGATAAATCCCGACGGCTCATTGTCGCCAGGCATGATGAACTTGGCAACGACCCCCGCGACAAAGCCGATAATTATCGTCCATATCACGCTCATCATGTGCTCCTCGCGATTCCTGGAAGGTTATGCATTCCGGTCGGGCAGGCGGCCACCGGGCGTGTACTTGTCCACGGCCGCCGGAAGCTCACGCGAAAGCCTCGCAAGCAGCTCTTCCTGCGGAAGGCCGGTCTGCTGCTCCAGCGTAGCTAAGATCTCCGGTCCAATCGCTTGCTTCAGCTGAGGCGGCGAGATGTCCTTGTTCGGCCCGTCGTTGATCCACGATTGAGCGGCATCCCCCTGGCCATTCTGCTTGAATCGGTCGAGGAGCTCTCCAAGCCCGCTATTCAATAGACCGCCCACGCCAGCGCCGCCCAGCATGCCCGATAGGTTGCCGAGCCGGCCTCCACCCGACCCGGCTTGCGGCTGTCCACTGGTCTGGTTGCCAGATCCGATTCCGCTGAGAATTTCCGCAAGCTTGTCCCTGTTCTGGTAGCCAGCAATAGCGAGCAGACCGAGCAAAGCCGTCAAGGATGGCATTCCGCGGCTCATGGCTTTCTCCCTTAAAGGACCGATGTCAATTTTGTTGGCCAACTATGCGAAGGTCGCTGTCGCGGTTCGGCGCGCCGGTCGGTTCGAGGTGCGCTGCGCTCACCTTCCCCCGCACTGCATCCATGGCGCTACGGCCTGTCTCCTGCAGACGCTCTAAGGCTTCGGATCCGACGTCACCGAGTTCGGCTTTAAGCGTGTCGGAGGCCTCGCGGACGCTTTGTGAAACGGCTCCGGCGCGCGCGTTGAGATCCTCTTTTACTTTGTCGCTGACTTCGCCGGCCCATTTGTCTTCGAGACCCGATGTGGCGAATGCGCCAGCGACGGCTGCGCCGAGGGCCAAACCGATGGCGCCGAGCATCAACGGTTGTCTCTCGATCAGGTCGGAAAAAGACGATTGCACTTGTGCAATGGTCTCCTTCCGAGGCAGCGTCTCACTCACCTTGGTGAAATTCTCCCGCGCGTAAGCTACGCCTTCGTCGAACCGGTCCTTGATCATGTCTGCAGCGCCCGATACAGCGTCGGTCGCGGTTCTCGTGCTCTCGCGCAAGGTGTCGCCAACGTGCTGCGACAATCCGTGATCCATTTCCGGGGCGGTCGGCGGACTGTTCGTGAATTTAGGTGCGTTCGACCGCGGATTGGCGCTGACGTTGGCGAGCGGTGCTGTCGCCGCGCTCTTCAGCTTCTCGTGGCCCATCAAGAGCCACAGCGCACCGCCGCCGATGAGGGCAGCAGCAAGCGGATTCTCGCGAACCGCTTCCCTGAGGTTTTGCATGAAATTGACTTCGGTAGCACTCATCGGACCATTTCCTTCACGGTGTCCTTGTCCTTTTCGAGCTGCCGCATCGTTTCGCGAGGCGCCAGCTTCCGGGCGTCAAGGCGGTTCATGCCCACCGCAAACAGGACGCCCGCCAACACCGCGGCAACCACTGCTGAGACAAGGTAGGAGATCGATTGCGACCAGCCACTAGCGATCAAGGCGGCCGACAGCGCGAACAGGGCCATGACGAGTGCAGGAACAACCAGGACCGCCCCGGCTGCGAAGAAGCCGACCTCCCAACCAACCTGCTGAAGGTTCTCGCCGAGCTCGGCTTTCGCGAGATCGACTTCGTTCTGGAAGAGCTTTGCAAACTGAGAAAGCGCATCACCCAAGAGGGTTGAGATGGTCCGAAGGTCGGATTGGGTGCTCATGACGCATCCTCGTCTTGTGAGGATGAGGTCGGTTTGCCAGAGGCTCGAAAGAAACGCACGGCTGCGAAGCCCGCGAGGACCGACAGTCCAAGGAAAGCGGCGGGCTGGCGCTTCGCAAAATCGGACGTCCCATCGACGAGATCGCGGAAGGTCCCATTGCGGATTTTCTCGGCCGCGTCTTCGACGTAGTCGGCGGCGGAGTTGATGCCGCGCGCGGCAAAGGGCGCATCGTTGTCAAATGCATGGGCGGCTTGCCGGATATTTCCCGCGAGCCGGTTTACGAAATCCGCTCCGGAGCGCTGCTGCTCCTCGGCCTTGTCCTGGAAGCGATCCGCCGCTCCCTCCGCCACGTCCGCGGCAACGTCGGCCGCCTCCTTGAACTTGTCGCGCGCGGCGTCCGTTGAAGCCCGCAGCGCATCACCTGCGCGTTGCCTGACATCGGCGCCTGCATCGGCGATCTGATCCTTGAAATTTTGCGGGGAGGCCTCGTCCTGCCCTTGAGAAGCGGCTTGCCGGATATGGGTATCAAATTCGCTCATGACGGTTTCTCTTCGGTTCGAGAAGGATGAATGCCGCCGTGACGATGTCGTCGGCCGCTTCCTTCAATTTTTCGGACATATCCTGGGTCATGCGACTGGCGTGTTTGCCGAGATCCGCCTGGGACACGCTCTTTGCGGCAGCATCGGCCGCAGAGAGCACACTATCCTTTGCTGTCTCGAATCCGGACTGGGCGGCCTTTCCGGCAGCGCGCTTGGCACTATCGCTGGCCTTACCGATTGCGGCAGCTTCCGCCTTGGTGTCAGGAAGGGAAGCTGCGATGATTGCGCCGATCGCAACCCCCAGGCCAGCGATCAGGGCAGCATTGTCATGGATCATCTGCCGGGCGGTTTCCGGAGCCGCGGCCGCCTTGTCGCGAACGGTCGAGCGAACTTGCTCGATCTTGTCTTTCGCGCTTTCCGAGGCGGCATCGATGTCGGCCCTCATTTTATCCGTGGTCCGCGCCGCCCGATCCTTCAGGTCGTCGGCCATTCCGGCCGCCCCTGCTTGAGCCTCCCCTGCGATGTCGGTGGCCTGCTCGCCAAAAGACTGGACACGTTCGGCAGCCTCACCCGCCACTTCCTTGACCGTTTCGACCGTCGGAGCCGCTGCCTCCGCTGCGCGGGCCCGTACGGTCTTCGAAGTTAGGGCGAGGCCCGTGCCAATCATGAGGAGGGGAAGCGGGAGGCCCCGTGCCAGCCGCAGGGCTGGCACGGCAACCGCAGTCCCAGCCGCGATCGCCTGCAGCGGGTTTTCCAGGGCTCGCTGCTTGAGGCTGTCGAGCCAGCCCTGGGTTTTGCGGCTGACAAACTCGGAGACTTCAGACTTAATGGCTTCGGGCGAGACCTTGTGGCGGAGGTCTTCTGTGGTATCGCTGATCTGCTCTCTCAAGCGATCGACAGTCGCTGCAAGCTGCGCCCGGCTCCGCTCGGACTCGCGCCTTAATTCCTCAAGGGATCGTGTCATGGCTTCGCTGCTTTGTCATTGTTGTTTGAAAGCGAACTCACGCTTTATTGAATCGTTCCTCCGACCCGCCAGCCGGCGAGCGCGGCTTGGTCAGCGCGGCGCCGAACAGGGTGATCTGGATCAGCGCGTGCCACCGCGCGAGTTCGGCGTCCCCCCAACGTAATCGCTGACAAAGGGACAGGCCGATCGTGAAGAGAGCGGCAGTAGCGTCGGAGCGAGCTAGAGTCGCGGCAAACTCGCTACTACCTCATTGGGGTGTGCGGCGGGCATTGCAGCAGAAATGCCCCCTCGACGGGTATGGTGGACGCCGCGAGTTAGTCCTTTGGTTTGGCTTCCTCGCCTTGGCCCTCGGAGTGGACGGGATCTTCCCGCGCGATCCGGAGCCACGCCTTGCGATCCCGATCAGTTGGAGCAGGTGCGCCTGTTTCTTGGCCTCCTTGACCGCGCGGCGGTAAAGAGCAGGACCGTCACTTTCCGGCTGGAGCATGAACGCGAAAGCTTGCTTAGGCGAGCTGGCGTTGCCGAGACGGGCACTCACCTGAGCGACTGGTTGCAATCGACCGGCTTGCAGCCGCCCAAATGACGAAAACCGCACTCGAAATACTCATCGAAGTACAGGCCGATCTTGGGAACTGAGGCGCCTCGCCCATGGCGGGGCTACGAGGCGCAGCTTGAGGAGCCGCGCGATGCTCGAAACGAATGATCTGGTGAACTGTCCGAAATGCGGTGCTTGGCCGATGGCCGTCGGCTCTCAGAAGGACATGCTCGCGCAGCCCCAGATCACCTTCAGATTTTCCAGGTGCGGCAGCGAGGAGACCGGGCGGCTCCGACGTGCTGCCTCGTTGTCGGTCTCGGCAAAGGGCAATCTGGACGCGGCCTGAGTGTGATCCCGGGCCGATCCTCTGGAATTCGTCTTCTTGCCGGGACTGGTCACCGACGATCCTGACAGCGGTGTGGCTCTTGACGTTCGCATCGATCGCCGGCGGAAGCAGGGCTGCATCAAGGGCGCAACCGTCGGGGGAGTCGCCGGCCATATGGCCGGCATGGCAAACCTGGCGCTGCGTCTGGATGCGTGATCGGGCATCGCGAGGCCAACCGAAGAACCCGAACAACTCGAATGCCCAAGTACCCTCGGGCCGGAAGTAGCACCGGCACTAAGACGTGCAGCCGATGAAGATCCGCGCCGATTCCGGCAGCCAAATCCTCGAAGGCTGCATGGACCGCCCCCGGGCGCACCGCGTCGCCGCCTTAGGAACGGATGCGATGTCGCTTCCGTTGACCGCGAAACAGCAAACTCCAGGAGGTCGACATGGCCATGGAAGATCGGGAGACCGCCAGTCTCATTGGAAGCGACAAGGTCGAAGGCACGGACGTGTACGGGCCCGACGGGCAGAAAGCCGGTTACATCGAGCGCGTCATGATCGACAAGGTCAGCGGCAAGGTGTCCTACGCGGTGCTCAGCTTCGGCGGCGTGTTCGGCATCGGGGACGATCATTACCCGCTGCCTTGGCAAACTCTGAAGTACGACACGAACCTCGGCGGATACGTCATCGGCGTCACCCAGGACCAGCTCCGCGGCGCTCCCAAATACGCCGACGAGAGCAATTGGAATTGGGACGCACAAACGAGGCGCTCGGTTGACGATTACTATGGGGTGCCGGTCGCCTAGCGAGGCGGTCGGACACCGCACGTTACGCACAGGAAGGAGCCGCCGCGTCACCGCGGTCGGTCTGCGAGGCACCATGAGAGCGGTTTTCGCGCGTCGCCGACAAGCGCACGGACATGCCCAGTTATCGGTGGCAGCGGTCCTGGTCGCGCTTGTCGCCGGCCTTCTGCTGCTATGCGCAACCTCGTGCAGCGCCGCCGAGAGCTGAGGGGCGGAGGCCGATGCGGATCGCCCAGATCGCTCCGTTGGCCGAAAGCGTGCCACCGAAACTTTACGGCGGCACGGAGAGGGTCGTGGCTTGGCTGGTCAACGAGCTGGTCGAGTTAGGCCACCAGGTGACCCTGTTCGCGAGCGGCGATTCCAGGACGCGCGGAGAGCTACATGCGGTGTGGCCGCGCGCCCTGCGGCTCGGGCGCCCGCGCGTCGACCCGAACACGGCGTGCACGCTCTTGATCGAAGCGGTCTCGCGTCGCGCCTGCGAGTTCGACGTTATCCATGCGCACATCGACTGGCTGCATCTGTCCGCCCTCAGCCGGTGCGGGATCCCTTTCCTCACCACCCTGCACGGGCGCCTCGACCTGCCCGGGATCGGCGAGGTGGTTCGGCAGTTTCGGGAGGCGTCCTTCGTCTCGATTTCCGACAGCCAGCGCGCTCCGCTCAAGGACGCGAACTGGTGCGGGACGGTTCATCACGGTTTGCCGGCCGGTCTGTTTCGGCCATCCTACGCGCCCGGGTCGTACCTCGCCTTCCTCGGACGGCTCACGCCGGACAAGGGGCCCGAGGAAGCCATCCGGATCGCGCGGGCGGTCGGCATGCCGCTGCGGATCGCTGCGAAGGTCCCTCGAGGCGAAACCGGCTACTTCAAAAAGCGTATTCAGCCGGAGATCGACGGGAATCGGATCCAGCTCATCGGCGAGGTCGATGAGTTGGGGAAGCAGTCGTTTTTGTCCGGCGCTGCGGCCCTGCTGTTTCCGATCGATTGGCCCGAGCCGTTCGGCCTGGTGATGATCGAAGCGATGGCCTGCGGCACACCGGTCATCGCCTATCGGGCCGGATCGGTGCCGGAGGTCATCGACGAAGGAGTGACCGGGTTCATTGTCGAGAACGAAGCGGAGGCGATGCGCGCGGTGAAGGAGCTGGCACGGATCGACCGGCGCAAGGTTCGGGCGCGGTTCGAAGAGCGCTTCACCTCAGACAGGATGGCACGGACCTACGAGGACCACTATGGGCGGCTTCTCGCCGCCGGCAGGCCTGCCTACCCGCCCGTCGCCTCCGAACGCCTCGGTACGCTCGCGTCTCCGCTCGTCCCGTGAGCGGCGCTGATCAGGGCGTTGGCTTGGGTTCGATAGAAGGAGGATTGCATGCGCTATCAAGAAAGCGAGCGGCACCCGCGGCGGTGGTTCGCGTCCATCGCAAACAAGGCCTCGCAGGCTGCCGGCCGTGCATCGGCCTTCATCTTGGCCTGCGCTGTAATCGTCATTTGGGCCGTCACGGGACCTCTGTTCCGATTCTCCGACACCTGGCAGCTCGTCATCAACACAGGCACGACCATCGTGACCTTTCTGATGGTTTTCCTGATCCAGAACTCACAGAACCGGGACAGCGCTGCGATCCAGGTCAAGCTGGATGAGCTCATCCGAACCGGAAGCGTCCAGAACTCGTTTGTCGGCATCGAGCACCTCTCCGCCGACGAATTGGAGGAGCTGCGCGCCCTCTGCGAGGAGCGGGCCAGGGTGGTCGCCGCAGGGAGAAGAGGCTCAGGCAGGCGCCGCCCACCCAGAGCCCAGGACGCTGCCGATGGCTAACGGTCCAGCGCAAGAAAGAACGGCCTCGCGGCCAATTCCAGGAACGCACGAGCCAATGCGACGTGCGAGCTGAAAGTAGCCGCAGAATTCAGAGGAGGAATTCACCATGAGGTGCATTGCGAGCGCACTGGTCTTTGCTCTGGCGCTTTCCGCCCCCGTCGCACTTGCCCAGACCACGAAGCCGGATGTCTCCGGCGATCCGAGCGCGCAGAACTCGGGTGCCGGTATAGCCGGCCAGCCGGGCAACAAGAATGGTCCAGCCGCCAAGCCGGGTGAGACCATCGGCGCCAACTCGAGCTCGAACCAGCAGGATCCGACCGTCCAGCATCAGGACACCTCCAACGTCACAGGTCTGCCGGGAAACAAGAGCGGTCCGCCAGCCAAGGAGCCCGATCGCAAGTGATGCGGGGACGATAGAGGGATCTTCTCGTTCGTCGGCAAGCCCTTTTCGCCACCGGGCTCCCTCACCATCCGGACGATCTCGTCCAGATGGGCTTCTTCAGGGTGCGACCGCCGAGGTGCAGCGGGCGAATAGCCCCTGGGCTAGATCACCGGCAATTCCGCGATGACGAGATCAGGATTCTTGGCGGCCTCGATGGCGACGACTTGTCTTGGGATCGCCGGACCCGCCTCGCGCTCAAGTTCGATGGTTACCATGATGCGATCCGGCGAGCTTCTCGCCGCTCTCCTTCGGCAAGACCTTGCTGACCTGCCGTCCAATGGTCAGCACCGCCTCGAAAGGAGCCATCGGAAACAAATGCGAACGCTAAGCCAAGCGCACTGCGGGCCACGTTTTTCAAGCCTATTTAAGGTATTGCACAAATACGAAGCGATCAATGAAAAAGGGAATACCTAAAAGGCGAGGCCGCCCGGCGACTGGCAAAGACCCGTCGCGTACGTTTCGCCTTTCTGATGAGTTCATGGCTCAACTCGACGACTGGGCTGCTCGGCAGGATGATAAACCGACCCGCTCCGAGGCCATCCGCCGGCTGGTCGAGATCGGTTTGAGCGCAAAAAACGAGAGCCCTCGAAAGAGCGAGGACAGGCGACAGCGCAAAGATACGAAGCAACGCGCCCGCGAATTGGCCGGAGACGCGATCGGCGGGATGGCCGAGGCCGCAGCTAGTCCAGAGGACCAAGCCAGTCGTAAGCGTCGGCTCATTAAAGGACCGGCGGAATTTCAGAAGGTCAGACGCGACCGAAATTCAACTTGAGCCAGCGGGTCGAGAGTCGTGGTGGATATGATCAAAACCGCGATAGCACGGTTGGAGTTGCCGCATTGGCTTATACTTGCCGGAGCCATGCTGGTACTGATCGGCCTAATTGGCCTTGTGATCAGCCGTCGCCGCGGGATTGAAGCCGAGGGCGAACCTGCCGCCGAGACAAGTCCCGAACCGCGCCCCGAGCTAACATCGTTGCCCGACCTTCTGGACTCCCGGCCAAGAAAGGGCCGGCAATCACGTTAGCTTCAAGTAGCCGGCTAGGCCGACAGGATCGAAATCCCTATCTGAGCGTTGAGTTTGTTGAACCCGAAAAGGAGGTTCAACATGGTCAACGTTCGAGAGCGGAGGAGCACACCCTCAGGCGCGGAAAGAGAAGCCCGCAAGGTATTCAGAGAGGCTGAAGCGAAAGAAGCTTTGAGCGATTACGCTAAAGCGCAAGAGGCATTTTATGAGAACCGCGAAAGGTTGAAAGCGGAGCGCTTGGCCCGGGAGGCCAAGAGCCGCGAGACCGACGATCTGGCAAGTAAACTCGCTGAATGCGCGAGGGAGGCGCGCCACCAGGCCGCACTGTTGCCGCAAGGTCCAGTTCGCGATGCCTTACTTGAGAAAGCCAAGCAGTACGAAGCGCAGATTCCCAACGACTCCACATACACTACTCCTGTTGTGCAGCGCTGATGAAAATGGCGATCAAGCTATCTGCATAACGCTGGCGCCCATTCCAGGCGGCACGTCTACGAACGAGTGCTCGAGTCTCACTTGCTACAGATGGCAACGTGATCCCGTTTCGATGGCCGTCGGTTTGACTTCCTTGCCGAACTAGGCATCGTTTGGGTTCTCTCACTTCGCAGGGCTTCCTTGCAGCTTTGTTCCCAAAAAGGCCCCCCACGACCGGGGGGAGCTGGGCTAATCTTTAACTGGCCGTCTCAGTGCCGATAGCGATACGGCACCGAACAGGGCGACCAATGCCGCTGCATCTGCTTCGTTCCTGATCAAAGAGACCCCAGCATCCGGATCATGCTGGGACCGAGTTGGATCGCCGAACCGCTGTCGGCCGAGAAGCAGCGGTCGTCGTTTCGGCTGAAAAAATATCGGATGAAAATCGCCTGCCCTGTACGCCAGATCATCACGCCCGTCGCGGTTTCAGAAGTAACTCGCGTGAATCATCCTAATATATTCGGCGAAGTGTCCGGCCAAAATATAGGCCTCAGCACCTTTGGGCCTGGAGGCCGATGCTGAGGCCAGTTGTCTAGTGTCGGCGCGACCCGACAGGAGCCATTGTTAACGCTCTCCTGTGCGATTTGCCACCTTTTCCCTCAGACGCTTGGCAGGCAGGAACCATCGAGAAGCCAGGGCGTCTATCTGTCGCTCCGGCTGGCCAAAGGCGCCCCCGACTGCCGGAGGAAAATCCGTATTGCCGGGTTGGCGGCTCCCTGGTTGGGGCCGCTTTCGTTCGTTGGGGAAACGCAAGCACTGCGTGACCAAGCTGATCGTCGCGATTCACATAGTGAAATGACGGTCGCCTACGTCCTGGACGCAAACTACCTCACGGGCGAGCTTAAATTCGATTTACGCATCGTTGCTGAGAACGGGCATTGGACTCTCTGTCGAATACGAATGATCGCACGGCTCAGCATCAATCCCGCCTCCGAACGCACTTAATTTCTTGAAGGGAGAGATGGACAATATCGCATGCGAGCACCGGTCATCCAGATCAGCGCGGAGGTCGCGCACGCCCACGCCAAGCATAATGGCTCGCTCAGGAAGCGGGCATCACAAAGCGCAGGCCCCAACATACGACTCTTGTTACAGCAAGACGTGGGCAAGGCCGAGCGAAGCGGGAGCTTTAAAACGCCGTCATGACTTAAAGTCCATAAAACTCGGCACAATGTTGCCAGTGAGCCGCCGCTTCGCGCCACCGCGTGGTCTGCGAGTGCAGTACACCCAAATCAGCACCACGACGATCGGAGGCTATCTCCTTGGCTGCGTTAGACGCTTCCTTGAGCTTGTCGCGGGCAATACCATCGACGCTCGCTGTGCATCTCCGGCGCGTTGCATCATCTCGGTGCGGGCGTCGGCCACCTGAACTTTCAGGGTCTGTGAAGAACCTGTGTTCTGGTTCTAGGTGAAATTCGTCTTCTGGTAGGTCTAAATTGCTAATGATATTTTCTCTGGAGCGTCTCGACCTGTTTTGCCTCATGCGGCTGGCGTGATCGTCCAGATCGGCCTTTTGACGCTCTTCGCCTTTGCGTCGGCTGCGGACATCGTCGCTTCCTTGGCCGTTTCAAACCCGGATTGCGTCGCCTCCCCTGCCGCCTGCTTCGATCGCTCGCTTGGCCCGTCGCCTCGGCTCCGGTCTCGGGGAGAGAGCCGCGGCGATGGTCGCGCGATCGCGATCCCTAGTCACCCGCCGATCAGCGCGGCATCGTCGCCTACGATCTCACTGGCCTTTGCCGGCGCGATCGACGCCGTGTCCGTGTCGGCCGGCACGTCGCTCCTGAGCTTGTCGCTCACCGCGGTGGTGGCCTGCGCAGTTTGGTTCCTGAGATCGTTGGCTTTGCCAGCGGCCTTACCTTGCGCGTCGCGGGCGATGTCCCTGGCGCGGCTTTCAACCGAAGCGACTGGTCTTTGGCTTCGCTCCGCGGTGCCTGAGCGCGCTCGGCCGCCTTATCCAGCATTTCCTCTGTTGCCGGGGCGATGGCCTCCGCGGCTCCGTCGCGAGCTTTTGATTAAGGCAAGACCTGCGCCTATCGTCAGGAGTGGTAGCCGCTCGCCGAGCGCAGGAGCGGCACCATGACTGGGTATCCGCAGCGACTGCCTGCAGGGGATTATCCAAGGCCCGTTGCATCACCGCCTTAACCCCGCCCTTGGTCTTCCCTTTAACAAATCGAAGACTTTGGATTTGACGTGTTGCGGGGAAACCTTGTCTCGGATGCTTTATCCGATATCTGTTCCCTCAATCGATTCGACCGTCACGGCGAGTTCTGCGCGGCTGCGCTCGGACTCGCGCCTCAGCTTCTCCACTGATCGCATCATGGCGTTACCGTCTTGGAATTTGACGTTTTCTCGTCTGAATTTTCTTTCGAGACGAACTCACGCTTTACTGAATCGTTCCTAGGCGATTCGAACGCTGGCGCAGCGGCAAGACAACTCGTCGGCCTTTTAGTCCGGGCTGCACGCTCACGCGCTGCGTCGTGCGACAGGAACACGTCGTCCAACCGCTTCGTTGCCTTTCATGGACCGGCTTCTGCTTCATTTCATTTCAGTTAAGCCCAGCTACCCGGTCTGGGTACGGTATCTTTTGAGCCTGGGGCTGGTCGGCTTGGCTTTCCTGACCAAGCTCCTGCTGGATGACCAGTTGAAGCCCTATCCGCTGCTGTTGTTCATTCCGGCCATTTTCCTAGCCTCAGTCATCTTCGATCGCGGATCCGGCTTCCTTGCCACTGGCGCGAGCGCCGCGCTTGCCCTGCGATACTTTATGCCACCGCCCTTGAGCGCTGAGATCCTGCCGCTCTTGATTTTCCTGATAAGCGGGCTGTCCATCGCGGCGGTGACCGAAGCCTTGCGTACCACGTTGGAGAAGCACTCGGAAGCGAAGGCCTACGCGGACGTGCTGCTGATGGAGCTCGCGCATCGGACCAGGAACGACCTTGCGACAATCATGTCGATCCTGCGCCTGCAAGCGCGATCAGACTCCAACCCTGCCGTGCAGGCGGCGATCGCCTCCGCCCTCGCACGCATCGAGGTGGTCGCCAAGGTCCATGACAGGCTGCGCAACACCTCCGCTGACAGCACGGTCGATCTCTCGGCCTATCTGGAGGCGTTGTGCGGAAGCCTCGCTGACTTCCACCGGGGCTTGCGCCCGATTGCGATACGGGTGACCAGCGACGAAATCGCTGTGAAGAGCTCACAAGCTGCATCGATCGGTTTGATCGTCAACGAACTGGTGACTAACGCCTTCAAATACGCATTTCCGGACGGACGACCGGGCACCGTGGAAGTCGATGTCCGGAGCCGAAACGAGCAGGTCGCAATCACGGTACGGGATGATGGAATCGGATGCCCGTTCGAGGCCAAGAGTGGGCTGGGGACGCGCTTGATCAACCTGATGACCGCGCAGATGAAAGGCAGCATGATCAGGACGCCCATGGCAAAAGGTTGCGAGGTGGAAGTGGTGGTCAACCTTGAGGACTGATTACCGAGATCCGCGGGTTGCCACGGGCCTTCAACTACCGACCGCGGCCAGTGCTGTTTTGCCACTCACGTCGTTCAGAATACGACACGATCGAAGGGGAGGAAAGCGCCGGTCTGGTTCGCGTCGGATGCGAGCTCCTCGTCGCGTTCGCAAGCCTAGGGACCAACTGGACGAGTGTGAAAGCAAAGGAAAGCGAGGTTGCCATCGACGTCTATGGCTCTCTGACCTGCGATCCCAATGTCGAGATCGAACATGTTCGTCCGAACTCGATGCCGGTGATCCAGAACTGCAGCGTCCGCTCCCAGATGGTCCGCTCAAGGTCGTCGCAAGTGGCGAGAAGGGAGACTCCGCGGCGGCTGCCTAGGCTTATAGATAGGCTGGCAGAACAGTGGACAAACCGCAAGTATGGCATTTCGGAATCCCTGGTCTGAGTCAGCAGCTCGGGACGGGGAAGATGATGTTGAGTGAAAGGCGACCGGCGTTCCGCGCTCTGCAGGGATGGACGATCTTCGTGTCGCAGGACGCCCACGCCATTCGCGAGTGCTCAGAGCAAAGCTGGATGTCTGACCGCGTCGATCCGCATGCCTGAGAGCGAGCGTTTGAGACAGCCCGCCAGGATCCGCCGCGTGGCGTTTCTTCCGAAGACGCTGTGAACGAAAGATGCTCGACTCGATCGGCGACACCCGTCCGGAGTGCTCGCCCGAGGACGGTTTATCCCGCGACTAGTCGAACACAAACTTCCATACTATTCGTATGCCATCGGATCCGGAGGCGAGGCGTTTCAATCTCATCACATCCCATACGATTCGACGGCGGCCGGCAACCTCCACAGGCTCCGCTGGGTTAGATCCGGCGAGGCCGGTGCAGAAGCGAATGTCGACTCAGGGCCATGCTCAAATTCAAATTGAGCAAAATGCTTTCGCTTTCGCGGCAAATCGCGACCGCCCCGTGGGCAAACACACGCGGACTCATTGAACCGACTGCCGCGTTATGTTTCAGATCTCGAACCGAACGGGTCGAATCATGCGCTACGAACTCTCCGACGCTGCCAAACCACGCCGCGCGGCGTACCACGGGCGACGTGACCTGCATCCTTTGTTTTGAGTGTCCTTAGGAACAAAGATCCCGATTCGAGCCTAACGATGCAGGAGGATCGCAAATGGCAGTTGCATCGTGGAAGCGTCCGGGATCGCCAATCGGCAAGAAGGGAGCGCGCAAGGTAAACCCGAAGTACAAGCGCCGTTCGCGCGAACCATGGACGGATAAGGAAGTGAAGCAGTTGCGGTCACTGGCGAAGGCGAACACGCCGACAGGCGTGATCAGCCTGAAGATGCGCAGACCAAAGGGCTCAATCGCAAGCAAGGCGCAACGCGAGGGCATTTCGCTGCGGCCCGTCAACCGCTCACCCTACAATCGGCGCAAGAAGGCAGCGCGACGCTAGCTCTCGGCGGGCGGATTCTCATCGAGCACGCCGTTCACGTCGGGCTCTTCAACGCCCTTGTCGATGTAGTCGGACTTGTTGCACTCGCACGTCATCCCTGCCCCGCACTGACAGCCGTGCGGCTCCGCCGTCCACGCGAGGTGCGGATGATTTTCACACACCCAGCCCAGACCGCGGCAGATCGGACAATTGGGATTGATCATGCCGCAACCGCTCGCCTGTGCCTTCGATAGACCTCAATGGCACGGTTTGCGAGCATGATCTTACGATGCTCGCCGTTGCCAGCCATCTCGTCGATGGTCTTCGTCAGGAAGCGGCCTGCCGTGTAGGGGTCGCCGATCTCTCCCGAACGTTCGAGAAAATCCCAGGCGATTTGGATGGCGATTTGGATAGCGTCTTCGACGAGAATTGAAATGGGCTCGATCATCCTGTCGCAACGCCAGGAGCAGGCATTCGTTCCTAGTGCGGAATAGCCCCGGTCGGCGGAGGCTCTTCCTGACCTGGAGGGAGGAGAGCGCTCCAAGCCTGTGGCGTCGGCGATTGAGATGCCGTCGAGGAGACCCGTTCGTCGACGTCTGCTGCAATCTCCCGTGTGAGCTCTTTTCAAGAGATGGTCGCGCTCGACCCCTCAGGCGCTTGGAACCTTGTTGGAAAATATCCGCGAACGCAGCGAGTCACTCCTGCAGCGACGTCGTTTGTTTGACCCGCTTTCTAGTTTTTCTTCATCACGCATTCCCTCGGAAGCCGGAGCTTCAGCTCCATCTTCCGAGCAAAGTAAAAAGTCACGAAGGGCGTAGCGCTAGACTAAGTTAGTTGCGCCTCAATCCTTTTAGTGAGCTTGCACGCAGCAGTCCTTTGGATTGAGGGTGAACGCGCTCGCCGTGCCGAGGAAGGGGTCGGTCCGCCTGCCAAATGGGTCTTGCCATTCGGTGGGGCCAGCCTCCAGGAACACTTGCTCAGTTGCGTAATTGAAATCCAACAGCTTTGCGGAGAGAGCCATGCCAGACTATCCAAAGCCGCCTTATCCCGACCAGAAGCAGCCGATGCCCGGCGTCACCGCCAGAATGAACCCGCGTCCGGACCATGGCGAATCCAGCTATCGGGGCTCCGGCAAGTTGGCGGGCAAGCGAGCGGTTATCACTGGCGGCGACAGCGGCATCGGGCGCGCCGTGGCCATCGCCTGCGCCCGCGAAGGCGCCGACATTCTCATCTCTTATCTCAACGAGCACGACGACGCGCATGAGGTGAAGACGCTGGTCCAGGCGGAAGGGCGTAGGGCCGTCCTAGTCGCCGGAGACCTTCGCAGCCCCGAGCATTGCCGCGCCGTGATCGAACGCGCGGTCGAGGATTTCGGGGGACTAGACATCCTCGTCAACAACGCCGCTCATCAGGCCAGTTTCAAGGATATTGCTGCTATCTCCGACGAGGAGTGGCGGCTCACCTTCGACGTCAATATCCACGCGATGTTCTATCTAGTAAAGGCGGCAGTGCCGCATATGCGGTCTGGCAGCGCGATCATCAACACGGCATCGATCAATTCGGACATGCCGAATCCAATACTGCTCGCGTATGCCACGACCAAGGGCGCGATCCAGAATTTTACCGGAGGACTTGCCCAGATGCTGGCCGACAAGGGCATTCGCGTGAATGCCGTCGCACCGGGGCCGATCTGGACTCCGCTGATCCCATCGACGTTGCCGGACGAGTCGGTCAGGCATTTTGGAAAGCAGGTTCCACTGAAGCGAGCAGGCCAGCCCGCCGAGCTTGCGACGGTCTACGTCATGCTCGCCGACCCGCGTTCGAGTTATACGTCGGGAACGACGGTCGCAGTTACTGGTGGAAAGCCGTTCATCTAGGACATTGACAGAGCGGCATTCAATCGCAAATCCGCCGCCGCGCGCGACCGCAACGATTGCATTTCGCGAGATTGAGCCGCGCTGCGAGCGCCGTCGGCGCCGATATGGCGACCAGCATGGAGCATCCCGATTGCCGCCGCCATTTAACCAGCTCGATCGAGACGCGGCTGGTGATTGCGCCGGCATCGCCCGGGACGCTGACCCGGCGAGCGCACCCGCAAATCTCCACGCGGTCGCGACCAAAGTATTATCCAGGAGAAATAGGCTGGCCGCATGCGGAACAAGAGCTACGCATTCGAGGGATTGTGCAAAGCGCGCTCGATCTGGCCGTGATCGAGAAAAAAGCGGCCCAGCCTGCGCGGAAGCGGGCGTGATGCCTCGGTGAGGCTCTCGATGCCGCACAGGCCGCAACCAGTCGTGCCGACCAAGGCGGGGGTGGCGGTACCTGAAGCGCTCCCCGAACCAAGCCAGATCAGTAGCTCAATGCCTGCATCTCGCGGCACACCTCGAGTGACGCGGACGACACTTGTATGAGGAATTTGCTCTGCGCTGCCCCTTTGCCGATCGTCGGCCGGGCCGCTTCCATGTTGCTCTTGCCATTCAAGTCCTCCCGTAAGTCGTTCTTGAACGAAGGCCTCAGCAATTCGGTCCCGATGAGCAGGAACGGCAAGATCGGCGGGACGTTCTTCGTTGACCAGAGTCAACGGAGGCTTCAGTGAGCGTCCGACTTGCATCGATAATTCTTGTGCTGTCTTGTGGATTGGCAACTGCACAGCCTGCTAAGCCGGCGGACGATATTCAGGCGCCGACCGGGCGTTCGGCGCCTGAAGACAAAGGTCAATTGCAACCGCAAGGCTGGATCGGGCCCGTCAACACGGGGTCGGGTGGCGCTCCTCCGGAAAGTCCCCACGGTCAAAGCCCGCCGAGGATGCAGTCCGCGCCGGACGGATCGACAAAGACCACGGTCATGCCTCCCAAATAGCTCCAAGCGCCAGCGCGGGTGCGCGAGCGGCACCAGGCCAGAAAAAAGGGCAAGGAACAAAACAATTCGGGTTACGTTGCAGACCCATGACGAACCTAATTAAGCTCCCCTGGCGGGCCCGCGTGACACCGCCCCTAGCGGCAACCACGCGAATGGACTGCCTTTGCGTCGTACCAGTCAAAGCCGATAGACAAGCGGAGTAGGCGCATCGGCCTGTACTACTTTTTCCCGCGGCCGTAATCGCACGGACATGCTTCGAAAATTTGCATCGTGCTACGACCGAATCGGGGTCAGCTATTTCACTCAGCACGGGAAGCCCGGTCTAAAGCTTGCCACTCGCCACCGCTTGCGGTTGTTGCTGACTGTCTTGACTGCCTCCTTCACTGAGACGGCAGACGTGCCTGTCTTCTCCGTCTGGTGACCTCATATTTCTGCCCGCTCGCGAGGCGTGGCCTGCATCGTTCCGCAGGCACAACTTCATGGAAAAGGCCAGATATCGAATTCGCGCAAATACCGCGCGGCTTTTTTCATCGGGCCGGGATTACTAGCGATTCGTGGCCGACCCTAATCTTGCCCAGGGGCCGCGAGCAAGTGTCCCGCATGCTTCATGCTCGGCAGTCGTGTTCGTTCCACCACCGAGCTATCGCCCGGGTTTGCTCGTCCCATATTTCGGTGGGCAGGTCCGGGACGGCAATGCGCACGCTGAAGGCCCCGCTCGTCATGTCGTGAAACCATTCCGTGGCAGCGAAGTCGAACCCGAAGCTTCCGGCATGACGGATCGGAAAACCGGCCAGGCCAAGATCTCTGCTCATCTCCGACGCCGCTTGCCTTGCCTCTTCTTCGTCCAAGGGCCGCCTGCATTTGAGCAACACATAAAGGCCATGCGCGAAATTCGTTTGGCTCACCAGATCGCCGAGCGCCTGACGGAAGAAGCGAGCAGTGCGGCGGCTGTTGCGGATGATCGCAGCCACTCTCCTTGCAGTCAGCGACCGATACTCGGGGCTGCCGACATAAGGCGGGAAGTGGGCCGGCAGTGCTGCGCCGCCGAGCAGCCTGACTGCATTCCGCATCTCATCGGGCAGCTTTCGGAGAGGCGAGCGAACCCAGAGATCGGCCTCCGCGGAGCGGACGAAAGTCGTAGAGCCCAATCGTCCATACTCGACGCCCAGCGAATCCAACTTCGTGTGGCTTCGGATCATAGCCACGGGCACTCCGCACCTGCGGGCCTTCCGCAACGCTCGCGCGATCTTGCCGGAGCCACCGGCGAGGCAACTGTTATCGAAGATGCAGAGGCCGAATTGCGTCCAGGGTGACCGCAGACAGGCCTCGAAATCCTTTGCCGATGCGCAGGAATCCAGAAGAAGGATGCGGTGCGACGCGCCTGAAGCGGGCGCGCCCAGGATTTCCCCGGCCGTGATGCTCTTCAGGTGCCGAGCGTACGCTTCAATGAACTCCAGGGTCTCTCCGTACGTCCCTGGCAGCGACACAATATCCGCTCGATCGAACAAGTGCGACGACGCCAAAAGCAGGGCAGATATGGAGGCCATGCCAGAAGACGTGTAGACGGTCTCCCAATCGATGTCATCGCCGAGATCATAAAACGACGGGCCGGCCACGTCGAGATCGGCGCGCTGGTAGTCGTACCGGAAGTCGAACGGGCTATCGGACGATTGCCTGCGATGCGACCAGGCGGTTTCGGTCGTGGTCCAATCTTTCAGATCGTGCTGGGCTCTGATGGCCGCCGTGAGCTTGAACTTGAGTGCGATCGCTTCATTGATCGATTTCGGCGTTGGCGGCGCAAAGGACTTGTCAAGACAGGCGTCCAGCAACTGAACCTCTTCATGCTTCCGACGGAGGTAGGCTTCCATGGTCTCCATGAGCCTTCAACGTCCGGCATCCACCTTGGCTCCTATTGCGCGAGCTGCTGCAGCGGTGGTCAATTTCTGCAGCAAATGGATAGGTTACAGGCGGCGCTTTGTTTCACCTGTCCATTGTGCATTGCGCACGCTTCTTGTCTGGACGCCATCTGGGGATGGACGACCCATGACCGAGTCGAGCGCGCTGGATCGCCAAGGCTTCGCCGATGCGCTTGTTAAGCTTAGGTTCGATGTGCTCGAGATAGCAAGGGTGGCCATTCGAGCTGACGGCGGCGTGGTGCCGCTTCGAAGGCTATGGACCTGAAAGACCTCCCCCCTGCCCGACTTTCATAGACAGGACAAGTTGGAGAACGAAGTGACGAACAGTCGACGGTGGTGTCGCTCGCTTTGCTTCTGCTGCATTGCATTCCGCCGGCCCCGCTGACGTTCAGCCGGATCACGCTCGGCCGTCCGTCGCGACGACGGCAGAGATTCGCTCTCCGCCGAACAAATAAGGTGACGCGGGTTGCGCAGCGTGGCGCGCGGCCGCCCTATCCAACGAGGCCACGACTTGCACCGATGTGGTGCAGCTCTTCGTTCGAACGATGAAGAAATTGGTTATCCAAGCGGCCAACTTAGCTCTAGTTCCACGAGCGGGTACCCCTCCCGCTTAAATTTAGGTTGTAGGCAACCGACCGGACGATCCGCAGACCGCATCCCCATTTTGGGCTTCTCCCGGGCTTTGAAATCAATCTTGCCGCCGCCGCACTGCTCGTCATCAGGATCACGATGTCAACAACGTCAGTCAACGACGCGATGGCGCTTTGGTTGCTTCGCGCCCACATCGTGCAATCGCTAATTCACCTATCTCGACGCGCCCTATGGCAGTCAGCTCGCGCATTACTGCTTTCGCCGTTCGGACAGTGATCGCCGTTGTACTGGTGCTGGCAATTGCTTAGCATGTAGCCAGCAGTGGCGAGAGTCGGGCTTGCTCGACGCAGAATGTATTTGGCCTGGTCAGGCCGCCAGATCGCAGTTCCGCTCATCCTCCGCAATCGGCCGCAACGCGCCGAAATCGATTAGCATCGCCCACGTTCATTGTCACGCAACACAAGACGGTCAAAGCGACGGTGGCCGGTGCCTAAGTGACCAAAAGTCAACTCACACAGATGGGTTGATTTTGACGAGCAACTATACCACGGCCAATTCGAAGAGCTTTTCCCCGACAGGATTCCAGTGACACGAGAGCGGCACCTTCGCGAGAATGTCGCAAACCGGCAAGGGTCTGTTCGCCTTCGCTTCCCAAGGAACGGACCAGCGTAACTTGCGGCACCGCCCAACTGCTGCGAGAAACAAATCAGAGCTGATCTATTAACCTGCGATAATTCAAAAGCGACGAAGTCAGTCTGCCTGCGGTTGAGTAACGCACTTAGCAACCAACCCAATTGATGTTCATTTGTCCTCGGCAATTACCCAACCAGAGGACAAACAGATGTTGCGAGTCTTTGCTATCGTATCCACGGCAGCTCTGCTGAGCTCAGCGCCTGTCTCGGCGCAAACGCCATCAGCGCAGAGCGGCCCAAGCAATAGCGCCGTCAATCGTTCGGGTGAAAACAACTCGAACGTACCCGTGGCGGGCCGAAACAGCTTTACCGAGGGGCAAGCGAAGTCACGGATCGAAGCTGCCGGTTATTCCGGCGTTTCCGACCTCAAGAAGGACGATAATGGCGTCTGGAGAGGAAAGGCCACCAAGGGAGGCAACCAGACCGAAGTCAGCTTGGACTTCCAGGGCAACGTGAACCCGGCGAACTAGAAAGGAAGACCAGCATGACCACTACAATTTCTCGCCTCTATGACAACTATGCCGACGCTGAGCGTGTCGTCCAGCGACTCGAGCAGAGCGGCGTCCCCTCCTCCGATATCAGCGTCATCGCAAACAATGGGGAAGGCTGGCACGGCCGGGATGGAAAAGTTGATCGAGACCGCGACGGCGTTGACGACCGAGCAGAAGGAGCAGGCGCAGGTGCGGGCATCGGCGCAGGTCTGGGCGGAGCTGCAGGATTGCTTGCGGGTCTCGGCTTGCTCGCAATTCCTGGCCTCGGCCCGGTCGTCGCCGCTGGATGGCTCGTCTCCACCGCGGCCGGTGCTGCCGCAGGCGCCGCAACGGGCGGCGTCATCGGCGCGTTGACTCAAGCGGGCGTTCCGGAAGAAGAAGCCCAGCGATATGCCGAGGGAGTGCGCCGCGGCGGAACACTCGTCTGTGCACGTGTCAACGAACAGGATCGCGGTCGAGCAGAGGCTGTGCTCGATCGGTCGTCAGTCGACATCAGCAAGCGCACAGCGGCATGGCAACAGTCTGGATGGAAGGGCTTTGATCCTGCGGCAGAGCCACTCAGCAGCGATCAGATCCAGCGCGAGCGCGAACTCTATGGCGAAGGAACCGGAATAGGTCGCTGACGCACAAATTCCGTTTCCCAATTCGCCTACTGAAGGCCCCGACGCATGTCTCCTCAGCGTCGGGGCCTTTTCGCTGCAGTAGGAGGAACGATCTCAAACGCGTTCTGTTTCCCTGTCTGTCGAGAATCCGTCGGAGCTGGCTCGCGTGATCTTGGCAACGGAATGACCGCAATTGCCAACCACAGGAGTGCGCAGTGATTAGATACAGAGTGCAGTCATCAGCGGGCAAAAGGCCGAATTGCGCGCGGCCAAAGTTATTTGGGAATACATACGTACTAGAGGAGCGGAAGCGCCTCGTGGCTCACTGTGTTCCGCTAGTGCTGTTTTCCTACTGGAGAGCAGCCTAACTCGCAACGTGGACCCTTGGGAGCTCGTCAAAAGCCGCCGTCTATACGCTATTTATCGCGGCTCAAAAAAGGTCTTGCGTAGGTTTCAAGTCCTGGAGGCTCAACCACCGATACCGACATTCGGTTTAAGTGTCGATCTGATCGAGGACGCCCTGTCTCTCGTACGCAGTGAGTCTTCTGCCCGGAGGTGGGCCCACGATGTTCTGAACTCTCTGAACGCTCATGCGATCAATGCGAGGTTGGATGTTGTTCAAGATTGGATAATCCACTCTCGCGTGATCTTGTCATCCACTACACCATCATCGCTATTCGATGTGTTTCAGGCCCGGGTCTGTACTCAGCGCAAGGAGGTCGGGCCTCTTCATCCAACCTCCGGAGCAACCCGATGCGGGAAGCCGCCAACGAGACTTGGTGGGCGCATCTGGGACACGCCGTTCGCGCGGCCTACGGTTTGCTATCATCATCGAAAACTATAAGCCCGACCGGATCCAAGCTCGCAAACCGCTGTGCCAGCCTGATTAATTCCGTTCGCGTCTTCTGATCCTTTATGGAAACGAAAGCTGCTAAAAGACGCAAGCATTCGTCCACGCTGGACTTTCTCTCTTCTACCATTGAAGCGCACTCCTCCCCATCTCCGGTTCGTGGTTCCTAACAATCGCAATTTCATGACTGGCTCGTTTTGACTCGAACGCAATCGCTCGTGGATCGAGAACGGGTGCGCATCGATAAAGAGCTTCACGCTACGCCGCCGTCGACCTTGCCCAGCGGAATGACCTCGGCGCTTTCGACGAGGTCAGGTATCTCGGTAAGTAGCGCCGCTATATGTGGGGCAGCGATGTGCTTGTCTAGAAGTTCGCGGCTTTCCCACTCTTCGATCCAGACAAAGCGGCGTGGCTGATCGAGATCGCGATTGAGCTGATAGCTGATGCAGCCTTCTTCCCTGAGAGTGGTCGCGATCACGCCGCGAAATAGGATTTCGAGTTTTTCTTCTGCGCCTGGTTTGGCGAGAAAGATGGCGACCAAGGGGATCGTCATAAGCAGCTCCATAAAAGTTACTGACCGATTTCGTCGAACGCCAAGGACGGCGAACCCGCTCGACAGACGACATGCAGCCCCTGCAGGCCATTGTATTGCATCGTAACTCGCAAGCGCCTCGACCATCAACAAGCACCAGTCCCTGCTGTGGCATGCCCACGCAGATCAGCGATCGCGGGCCTAAAATCCGACGCGCGCCCTGCTCACCAGTTTGCCGGATCAATCGCCACAGATGGTGTGCCGCCAGCCTCGATCGCCTCGCCCGCAGCAAGGCATAAATCCTCGCGGTAGCGGCCGGCAACGAGTTGCACGCCAACCGGGATCCGTCCGACAAGCCCAGTGGAGACCGTTAGCGCTGGAAGGCCCATGAGGGGAATGGCAATCTGCGGCAGCTGGGCATGCCACACCCGCGCGAACGACGCGTCATCCTTAAGTTCGAGATGATCGGGAAACGGCAGTTCGCCTGATACAGGAATTAGCAGCACCGGATATTTGTCCAGGAAGGCAAACCACTCTCGCGTCAAGGTATCGCGCCGAGTCAACGCCTTCGAAAGATCGAACGGATGCACCTTGTCGCGGACGCAGCGCAAGCAGGCCAGCGCGCCTGGATCACCTTCGCATTCGGCCATTTTGAGCTGGGCCTCATAGCCGTCGCCGAGCCAGAGCTTAGTCTGGATATCGGCCGGCTCGCGCATGGATGGCGTATCTTCGATCTCCTCGACGATCCAGCCCGCACCTTGCAGCCGCTTGCCGGCGTCGGCCACAGCAGCGACAACCTCGGGTGCGGGGTTGAGACCATCGGGGTTGAGGCACATCGCTACTCGTTTCGGCCTCGGCGGGCCTTCAAGGGCCACTGGCGCGTACCAAGGATCGCGCGCATCGGGCGTTGACATCACCGCCAGTGAAATGCGCAGATCGCTGATGGTGCGCGCTAGGGGACCGGAGACCGCCCCGATCTGAGGACCGATCGGACGCCCTTCTGAGCTCGGATTGAACGCCGTGAACTTCCCGCAACCGACCGCGAGGGTCGCGGCTTAGCATGCCTGCCGAGACCTCGCGCGAAGTTCATTCTGGCTGCATCGGAGAGCTGTCTAATGCTTCACCGCGTCCGCCACTGCTTGATTCGCCATCACCCTCGTTGGGCTTGGGGTGTCGAACAACGGTTGGAAATCGTCGCCGATCGAGTTGAACGCCAGCTCCCAGAGGGTGGCCCGCGCCTGTCTTGCGGCGCGCGGCAGTCAGCGAAATCATGGATATTGCAGGGACGAGTAGCCGCGCGATTTTAATCGGCTCGCGTCAAATGTCGTTAAGCTGCGGCTGTCACGCAGACCGCGAGCCTCTGTACTGACATGTGACCGTTGAGCCGAACTGATAAGCTTTGCGACCAAAGCTTATCAGTCACGTGTTGGTCGCCTGCGAACATTGCTCTACGCGGTCCCCAATCAACCAGCGTCGTGCCGCTTCAGCAGACTATCTCTGTTTGAGCTTATTGGCACGCTCGGCGGACGTTCGCCAGCCGGCCACGTGTCGCGACAACGAGACCAATCTGCTCACTATCTCACATCCACATCCGGCTTGCCTTCGAAGTAGGTCGGTTCTTCGCCATCTTTGATCGTGAGTCCCCGACTCCGAAGATATGCGTCGCCCAGCAACTTTACTATTTCCTTGATGTCTGCGAACAATCCGAACTCAGTCCCGCACGACTTGCATGACGCAAGAGATTGATCAGTATGATTGTCACATTGCCTCCGCATTTCTTGCACCTGAAATCGCAATTGAAGCGCCATGCGGTCGTCCCGGGCTGTTGAAACGCCTCCTTAATTTGAACTGCGATACGCTCTGAAATGTTTTCTAGCGCCGGCGGCAGATTCGGTCGAATTTCACCCGGTGTCGCTGGGGAGGTTGAGGCCGCAAGTGCACGACGAAAGTCAGCAATCGCGTCGGCAAAAGATGCGGCAGCTTGTGCATTTGAGAACATGTAGGCTTCTGACAAGCCCGTCGAACTTTTCAAGTTCAGCTGAGCATATTGCACCACCGGTATCTCAGCGTTGTCGGCGTACCGCCGGTCGGGACTGCCGTCCTTGTTCGAATATTGCCAGGTCGAGCCGACCTGCTTTGTATCGGAAGGAATTCTCTCCGTTTCGTGGAAGCGCACAGGAACGAACTGAAACTCGACGTCCTGCAAGTCCACCAGAGCAAAGTTCCGATCTGTCTGATAAACGGCGACGAAGCCGGGATACACGAATAGATCGGCGCCATTCGCGTTCTGTAACCGCATGGCGACATACTCGGATTGGATGATCGGCAATTCCGACGTGCCGAGCTCAATTGGGCTACGGTCTACAATTTCCGTAGCGACCGACCGTTCTTGGCCGCGCCCCTTCGCTCGATAAGCTGTAATGTCCCACTTTCGCTCCGATTTCGACAAGCCGACGAAAGCCTCGCTCGCTCTGGTCCAAGCTGCGTGCGCGGCTCCAGACAAGCCGAACTCGGTGTTAAGCCATAGCGCATCCCGTTTCTGTTCCGCTTGATCCTTCCGCTGGCCGGCGTCTTGGACTTGCCTAATACCTACGACGATGTCGCGACCGGCTTGCTCGATCTCTTTCTTGGCTACCGCAATTGCTCCACCCCTGAGAGCGCGAAACCATGATGCCTCCAGACGTGCAAGCCGCAGCTCTGCTCTATCGTGCCGATCTCGAGCCTCAATCGCAGCCCTTTCGGCTTTCTCGAGCGACGAAATGGCTTCGTTTAGATCGCGCTCGGAAGCGCCGCGCTGATGTTGTGCGGTTAGAATCAATTCGTGGAACGCCGATAGTCCCGGCGTTGTAATATCCCCCACTGCGTCAGACTGAATGGCCGTCAATTCCGGACGTTCAGCAGGCGCTGGGCGTATCAAGCGTTCAGATGGAGTAGAGGGATCGGGTGCTTCGATCGAGTTACGCGTCCGCGGAACAGACCTTAATGGTTGCCGATACGAAATACCCGTTCCCGGGATGCCAAGGTTGACTGTTGGCCCGCCACGGCCGCCTAGTGTGAGACCTATCCCGGGCACCCCGATTGTTGTCGAAATGCCGGATCCACTGAAATTCAAGCGAACTCCAGGAAGAATGGACATTCGCCTCGTAAACCGGAAGGACACGGCTGCCTCCTACCCGCTGGTCGCAATGCATCGGTCACAAATGCGTGCCCACGAAAGCAGGTTTTGGTTCTTTTCATCCTTGGAGTCTGAACCAGGACAAGAGAACCTAGTATTTGGGAACGCGGTGCGTCCGACAGTCAAAGGGCCCATCTGAACCGGAGCCCTTTATGTGGCGTTATAATATCGTCCCATCGACGGCGCCGCTAAGAATGCCTCGAAGGTCACCGCAGGCATCTCGCAATACGGGTAGTACACCGACCTCAGTTGCACCACCATGAACTGCTGGGATTTGTCGTAGCAAGCTCGATTGATGAAGCTGCTCCGCGAGACCGTCGTGCAGGCGAAGGGCGCAAGATCCAGTTTGCCGTAATACTTTACATCGATGGTTTCCGCCGCCGCCCAGGTGACGCCAGCAAGAGAAAGGATGATGAGGACGGCAAACCGAAACATGCAGGATGTCTCCCTCGTGCCAAGACCACAGGGTTGAAGCTAGGGATGTTTCTCGGTTTTCGAAGCGCGATCTTCCGCGGCAATTGCCTCCTTCTCACACATGTAGGCGCCGCGCTTCGTGGTGCCGTAGCTTCTCGACCCTGCGAAGTGATAGACTTTCGACGGCAGATTGACCCACACGACAGTGTCAGACGGACAACGGGCTTTTGCGGAAGCTTCGTCGGAAAACTGGCCGGCCTCCAGCGTTGCATTGTCTCTAGGAGCAGATGGTTGCTGCGCGGGAGCAGGCGCGGGTGACGCGGCCGGGGTGGCTGCCGGCCTCTGCGGCGCAGGAGTGGGCGCAGCTTGCGTCGCGGTCCGCGTGGACCGGCTCGGCGGGGGCGCAGCGGGCGTTGGCGCTGGTGCGGGAGCGGTCGCGGTCGGCATGGTTACCCCAGCCCTGCACTGGTCGACATAGGCCCTTTCCGTGACGCCACGGGCTTGCATGCCCGCCTTGTCGGCCCGCCATTCCGCAATGCATTGCTTAGCGGTCTTCTGGGACTGCGAGGTGCTGGTGGACGGCACCGCAGGGGCTTCAGGCGTCGCAGCTGTCGGCCTAGGCGGAGGCGCGGAAGCAGCTGGCGCCGCACCTGTCCGGCACTGTTCAACGTAGGCTTTCTCGGTGACGCCGCGGGCTTGCATGCCGGCCTTATCTGCGCGCCACTCGGCGATGCAGTCTTTCGCGGACTTTGATCCTGTCGCCGCAGCTCGTCCGAGCGTCGGTGGCGGTGCCTCTGTCGGCTTGGCAGCCGGAGCAGCGGCGGTGGGCTCCGCCCCTGCCCGGCATTGCTCAACGTAGGCTTTCTCGGTCACGCCCCGGGCTTGCATGCCAGCCTTGTCGGCCAGCCACTCTGTGGTGCATTCCTTTGCAGATTTTGCGAGAGCCGGCGTAACCGAGACGCAGCAAACAATTGCAACCGCTGTGAGGAGGCCATTGTCGATTTTCATACTCGTTCCCCAGTTCTGTAATCGCTAGTCGGCGAAGGAGGCTATGCCGCGTCAAAGCAAAGGAGCTCGGCTCTACAGGCGAAGGGCGCGATACCGCGACGGAAAAGTCGTCGCCCAAGCCGTCTAATCGCCATGTGCGACCGATCATATGGCTTCCGTCCATCGCAGCTGCGCTGGCACAACGGCATACCGCAACCTCACCCCGAATTTTCCCCATCAGCGTGAACATGACGAAGCTGGGGAATAACCGGGGCATCGCCCATTCGCGCCGAAAAGCTTCGTAACATCAAAGGCCGGTGACGCCTTCACACGGGAGCGGTCCAAGGTTCGATCCCTTGTGCGTCCACCATCAAAAGCCCGTAAAATCGAGGTTTTTTTTGCATTTTTGGACCGCCTCCGGCGGCAACGCCCGGGGAAATTCCGGGGAATTTGTTCTTGCCCCGTTCTGGGATTTAATATTCAGCAATGGCCCCGAAACACCATCCCACCCCCCTCTCCGGCGGCGACCGCAAGGCGCTGACCAAGGAGCTGGCGCGCGCCCGGGCGGTGACCACGATCCTCGCCACGCGATCGGCCGAGAAGCGCGCCGCCGGCGAGGCGCTGATCCGCGAGGCCGACGAGCTGCTCTGTCAGAGCTGGAACGAGAAGATGTGGGCCGATGGTGGTCCGGTCGACCCGTCGCCCTCGATCGACCAGGCCATCAATGCCGGCTACCCGTGGCTCGAGATTAAATGCACCCGCTGCAAGACGCCGCGCGCGGTCGACCTGGCCGCCTTGCGACACGTGCCGACCACCCACGTGCATGACCTCGCCGGCCGCCTCCGCTGTGTGAAATGCAGCAAGACCGGCAAGCGGCCAGCCGCCGAGCTGCTGCAGCTGTGGCAGCGCTGCCCGATCGGGGACGAGCCGTGACCGAGCTGACGCGCCGGCGCGACAAGGAAGCGGCCGGGGAGAAATGGAACATACTCTATGGCGACGTCGTCGTTGGCTCGATCGGGCTTCGCACCGGCGTGCCGAACCACGCCGATCAGTGGGAATGGAAATGCGGCTTCCACCGGGCTGCGATCGGTCGACCGGAGGCCCGGCCGCGACCTTTGATGAAGCGCGCACGGCGTTCGAAACGGCGTGGGGCGAGCTGCTGCCGAAACTGACCGAGGCGCACTTCCAGACGTGGCGCAATCAGCGCGACTGGATTGCGCGCAAGCAGGCCATGTGGGCACGCGGCGAGAAGCTGCCTTCAGAGCGGCCGTCGTCGCTGATGCGCTGTCCCTGTGGCACGACGTTTGATAGCCATATCCTGAGCGAAAACTTGATCCATGTCCGACATATCCAAGCCGCTCGAGCAAGACCGCGTGTGAAACCGTAGTTGGGGATCGCAATGACGGACGACCAACAAGGCAGCATCGGCGACATGATCAAGGCGGGGCGGACGCGGTCTCGAACGTCGCCAAGGCCGAACAGGAGCAGCAGAAGACGATCCAAAAGGGAATGGATCTTGTGGGGCGCGCAGGCGAGTTCCTGAACAAGGTTTTTGAACCCGCCGCTACTGAGCTGGGGCAGCTGCTCGGCGTGCGCATGCGCTACTGGCAGTTCAAGAACGCCGTCAATGTAATGGAGAAAGCCCAGAAGCTGGTCACGGACAAAGGATTGAGACCGGAGCAGCTCAGAGCGCTCGGATTCGGGGACGCGATCCGTCTGCTCGAGGGGGCATCTAAAGAAGAGGACGAAACAGTCCAGGAATTATGGGCTCGCCTCATGGCCAACGCTGTTGACCCCCGTCAGGCCGTTAGACCGGAGAAAATGTTCGTCGAGATTTTGAAGTCGCTGGCTGGACGCGAAGTCGTTTTCCTCGATCTGATGATGGAGATCGACGCCGAAATTCGCGTGATGATGACTGTCGCGGAATATGCGGCGGCCGAGCAAAAGCTCCTCCAAGCCGCCAATGCGGGGTGGCGCAAATTCCCCAAGGAGGAGAGGAATGCTGCGATCCAGAATCTCATCCGCCTTCGATGCGTGACACTCCGAAAACGCGACGTTAACTTGAACTGGATGTTTGAGGAGGTGCCGGCGGCCCGCGGTCCGACTAAATGGTCCGTGGTCGATGCAAAAAAGCTGAGCAAGACCCTCGGGCTGCTAGCTGACGAACAGGTCATCGCAAGCGGTGTCATGGACTATGAGGCCGCAGCATCACGTCGAAACCCAGGCCGAGCATCCCTGTTGCCCGAGGGCCGCACTTGGCCGGGCCCTGATGTCTGCCTGCTCTTCGGCGATCGCGCGCAATCAGTGAGGCCTTCAAGATAAGGTATGGGACGTTTTCGTCTTGCCAAACAAGTATTGCGGGGAACAGAGGCCCCCGAACGAAATCTTCCTCGGAGAAAGCCAAACGAAAATGAATCTCAACCTCTGACGCCCAAGCTTGTGGCGGCCGTCGATCTCCGATCTTACTTTGCAATGCAAGGCCGAGCATCGTGAGAAAATCGTGGCCGTTTGTCAGCTGCTCGAAGTCTGTTTGGCGAGCCACGTGGTTTTGAATGAGTCGAGCTATTTCTCGCTTTCTTTGATCTCCCCCATGCCGACCGGTCGAAACGTGCTCGATGAGCAGACCAGCATCAATTGCGCTGTCAATGCACACATCGCGATGGCTGACGCGATCAAGCCGGTAGCCCAGTTTTTGGGTGTGACTAATGTGGCGGAGCATCGATAGTGGCTTGCAGGCGCCGTAGATCCAATTCCGAATATCCTGATGACCGCCTAGCTCGGCACACTTCTCCTCATTTCCAACTTCCTCAAGATATCGGCGAAAGATATCCGACCGGGCGACGTCAAGGTCGAAATCGTGGGACTCTGAATAGATAATGGCCTCGTTGCATTCGAGGCAGTCATTCAGTCGGTCAAAATCGGCATCTGCCAGGCCGAGAACGCCGGGGAATCCCTCATCGATAAGCAACTCGATTGCTCCCACAAGATTGGTCCGGCCGAAGCAATTTTGAATCGAGCAAGCATTCGCCCGTAAAGTCGTGCTCTAGTTGATTTGGCGCCCGCCGTGTCAGAAATGAGAGATATCGCTCCGGCGACAGTGCGCGTCCCGACTTTAGATCAGCATTTCCTGGCCGCTCCATTGGATGGGCTTGTGATCTGGAATATGAATGGTGATCAGTATCCCAAGCCTGTTTGATTGTTCAGTTGCATCAAGCGTACGATCGCGCCGAACGGTAACGATACGTCCTGACTGAAAGACGTACCGCGCTGCGGCGAACTCTAAATCCGAAAAGAAAGACCACTGCTTTGCGAAAAGCGCCGCTATCAAGCGAAGGCATATGGTCTTACCGCTACCATTCGGAGCGATGATAGCTGTCACCCGCTTTTCGACGTTTACCGGAATTCGATACGTAAACTCACCGAAAGATTTTCGACTTCAAAATGAATGAGACGATCTAAGGTTTGCGCATTATCCGCAGGCGCAAGTGGTGCAATTGCCATCACCCCTCCAATGCACCCTAGGTTGCGCACCGCGTTGCGATTGTCAACTAGCCACAAGGATCAAGGAGTTAGAGGAGCGCGGTAAACCCGGCCTATGGTTGTCGTGCACGGCGCCGGCCAGGCGCGCGCCAGGCGTGGCCGCGCCTCGGCCGCCGAGCTCGAGCACATCAACACGAGCGCGGCGACGACAACGATGCGAAACATCAGCGCTTACGTGAATGTCGACGAAGTTGGACGACGACGCCGCTCAAACCGACCGCGACCCAATAGAGCCAGCGGCTAACGTTTCTGACGCCGTCCGCCTGGACGCAAACGTTTTGGACGGCCTGGACGGTCGGTTTCATCTCGGCGATGTCTTTGGTCGCCGTCGAGATCTGCGCGCCCATCGTCGTGACGTCGGACCGCCGGTGACCAACATCCGCAACGTCAAGCCACCACACTGGAAGCGCTGGCTGAAGCCGGAAAGCCGTACGCATCCGACGGGCGCCGTCTTGTCTGAGGCGCTGTAATTGGCCAAGCGTGTAACCTTAAGTCTAGCTTTAAGGTCATCAGGCGATGCGGGTCGAGGTTTTAGGCGGGCTGGAGCGGCGGCGGCGCTGGTCGCAGGATGACAAGGCGCGGATTGTCGAGGAGACATTGGCGCCGGGCGCAAAGGTCACTGCGGTTGCGCGTCGCAACGGCGTAGCGGCCAGCCTGGTGTTCACCTGGCGTCGACAAGCGCGGACATCCGAGCAGGCCGTACCATCTTTTGTGCCGGTGCAGATCGCCGCTACGGAAGCGGAGGAGACTCCGAAGCTCTTATCTGCGGGTGATGGCCGAGGGCGGTCTGTGGCAGCAGCCGCGCGTATTGGTTTGATCGAGATCGACCTTGGCAACCGGCGACGCATCCGAGTGGACGCGCACGTCGATCCGGAAGCGCTGGCGCGGGTCCTCGAGGTACTTGAGCGCCGATGATTGCCATACCGGGTAATGTGCGGGTGTGGCTTGCGACCGGCCACACCGATATGCGCCGCGGCTTTCCAAGCCTTGCGCGGTTGGTCCAGGAGAGCTTGAAGCGTGATCCGCACGCTGGTGATCTCTACGTTTTTAGGGGCCGCCGCGGCGACCTGATCAAAATTATTTGGCATGATGGCCAGGGCGCGTGTCTGTTCACGAAGCGGCTGGAGCGCGGGCGCTTTTTGTGGCCGTTACTGGCGGACGGCGTTGTGACGATCAGCGTTGCGCAGCTATCGTATCTTCTGTCCGGAATTGATTGGCGGATGCCGCAGGCAACCTGGCGTCCACAGGCTTCCGGTTAAATCGAGCGGGATTTTTTGCGACGAATATGGTTGATTCGTCTTCGTGACGACGCCCTCCGATCAGCTTCCCACCGACCTTGCCGCAGCACACGCGATGATCCTTGCGCAGCGCGAGCAGTTGACGCTGGCCAAGAGCGAGGTGACCGTCGGCCGGCTGGAGATCGAGCGACTGAAGCTGATGCTGGCCAAGGCACGGCGAGAGCAGTTCGGGCAATCTTCTGAGCGCGGCAAGCTGCTGGTCGAGCAGCTTGAACTCGCCATCGAGGATCTTGAAGCGACCCAGGCGGAGCAGGAGATCAAGGCCGAGCTTGCAGCGCCGGGAGCCGCCAAACAGCAGCGCGTGCGAAATCCACGGCCGCCGCGACCTCCGTTACCGGACAATCTTCCGATCGAACGCGTCGTCGAACCCGCTCCTTGCGTATGTGGCAAGTGCGGCAGCGAGCGACTGCACAAGCTCGGCGAGGTGGTATCGAAGACCCTGGAATGCGAGCCGCGGCGCTGGAAGATTATCGAGCATGTCCGCGAAAAGTTCTCCTGTCGAGATTGCGAGGCGATCACAGAGGCTCCGGCGCCCTTCCATCCGATCCCGCGAGGCTTTGCCGGGCCGAACCTGCTGGCGATGGTGCTGGTCAACAAGTTCCTGCTGCATCAGCCGTTGAACCGACAGAGCAAGACCTATGCCCGCGAAGGGATCGAGATCGACGTCTCGACCTTGGCGGATCGGGTCGGCGCCTGCGTGGTGGCACTCGATCCCATTATTGAGGCCATCCGGATCCACGTCATGAGCGCGGAACGCATCCACGCCGACGATACGACGGTGCCGGTACTGGCCAAGCTTAAGACGGTTACCGGCCGGATCTGGACCTATGTTCGCGATGACCGGCCGTTTGGCGGCACAGGTCCGCCGGCGGCCCTGTTCTACTACTCACGCAACCGGGCTGGAGAGCACCCGCAAAGCCATCTTGCCGGCTATGTGGGCCTGATGCAGGCCGACGCCTTTGATGGATATAACCAGCTCTACAAGGCGCAAAGGAAGCCAGCTCCGATCCTTGAAGCGGCCTGTTGGAGCCACGGTCGCAGAAAGTTCTTCGACCTGGCGAAATCTGGAGAGGCGCCGATTGCCAGCGAGGCCGTGCGGCGCATCGATATCCTGTTCGAGATCGAGCGCACTATCAACGGCAAAACGCCAGAACAGCGGCTTGCGGTACGTCGAGAGAAGTCCGTGCCGATCGTTGCTGATCTTGAGATCTGGATGCGCCAGCAGCGGACCTTGCTCTCCTCAAACAATGATACCGCAAAGGCGATCAACTACCTGCTTAACCGCTGGGCGGCGTTCACTCGCTTCTTGGACGATGGCCGCGTCTGCCTCTCGAACAATGCTGCCGAACGAGCGTTACGCGGTGTGGCTGTCGGGAGACGAAATTGGACCTTCGCCGGTTCAGATGCTGGCGGCAATCGTGCCGCCGCCGTCTATACCCTGATCGAGACCTGCAAGATGAACAACGTTGATCCGCAAGCCTGGCTCGCTGACATGCTGGCCAGGCTTCCAGATCACCCCGCCAACAGTGTCGCCGACCTACTCCCGTGGAATTGGAAGGCGACCCGACAGTCCAAAGCCGCTGCCGCCTGAGCGCCACGGCTGATCGGCGCGCCTGCCCGGGGTGCTGACCGGATGCGTACTGAAAGCCGCTGCCTGGTGCCGTTCAACAGCTTCTCCGAATACGCACCTGAGCCGAACCCGGCGACCGGCAAGAAGGACGTCGCCTGGTTTGCGCTGGGCGACGACCGGCCGCTGACGTCGTTCGCCGGGATCTGGACCGAATATGCCGGCGACCGCGGCACCAAGGCCAAGCCCGTGCCCGGCCCGCATCTGGTCTACGGCTTCCTGACAACGGAGCCGAATGCGGTCGCGGCACCGATCCATCCCAAGGCGATGCCGGTGGGGGCTGCGTTTGCGTCTCGTGCAATATCTGACCTCACCTGCCCTAACGGACATAGACTTAGAATCGCACCAGAGAGGAAGGTCGCGGTTACCCGAAGCTCGAGAACAGACCAATGGTAGACCTCACTGCAGAAACGGCACGACTGATGAAGGTGACCGAGGCGATCGTCCGTGAGCTGGACCGCCAAGGCGTCGCCGAAGCTGTAGCTGACCTCGGCTTCGACCCAATGGAGCTGGGGCGCGTGGTCGTCCGCGCGGCAGACGGCGACGTGTGCCGTTTCGAAAGTGGCAGAAATGATGACAGACGACCCAGCTGAAACCGCACGCCTGACGAAGGTCGCCGAGGCGTCCATGAAATGAACCGTCAGGGCGTGGCGGACACGCTCGAAGACCAAGATTTTGACGTCATGGAGTTGGCCCGGGTGGTGATCCGCGTCGCGGATGGCGAGGTAGTGCCGACCGTCTTAGCCGGCGCCCGTTGACCTACTCGTTGTAGTCGGACGCAGGGCGCCCGGTAGCCCTAGCGGCTTCTCTCTCGGGCGGTTGGGCGCGATCATGGGAAATGGGATCCAAGTCTCGGGAGTACATGTTCGGCGCCACCGTCCGACACTTGGCCGAGCGGGCCAAGGAAGCCAGGCTGACGGCGGACGCGGCTGCCTGCCAAGCTTGGAACGCGCGCATGCTCGCGTTTCAGGGACCGGCCCAGCCATCGCCCGCACTCGGCGATGCGCTCAACGCCGGCTATCGCTACCTCGAGGTGAAGTGCCTAGGCTGCGAGACGCACCAGACGGTCGCGCTCGACATCGTCCGACGACCGAAGTGGACGCCGATCCATGAGCTCGAACGCTACATGCGGTGCAAGCAGTGCTCGCGATCGAACGGCTATCCGTTCAAGCGCAGCCATCTCGTGGCATTGCGAACGAACAAGGTCTCGGCCATGAATCCGCCGTCGACGTGGTGGCCGGGAGAGCGGTGAGACATCGCGGCGCCGCAAGAAGATCCCTGCGTCTCGTTGGAACGCTGTCAACAGGACATTCGTTGTCTCGCAGCACCGGCGGAGGCCGCGGAAGTGGCGGACGAACTTGAATATTCAGGGCACCGGCTATTAGTCGTCGAGCAACCCGGCGGCGGCTTCCTGGTTGAGATAGCGCCTCTGGGCGCTCGGCAAATCATTAGAACCATGACCTATCAAAGCTCGCGGGAAGCAATCGCCGCGGCAAAGAGGACCATAGACCAGCACCCGGGACACAGGCGCGCCTCGTAGCGCCCGCAATTCGTTTTGTGATCGGGTCATTGATCCGGTTGCATGGGGCTATTCTCGTAGTGGGACGATCCCCCGTACCTTCCGGGTGCTTCCCGCGCGCGTCGATTGCTAAAATCACTGACATGCCCACTACCGACCAGCACCGAGGCGTTCCGTTCAGCGTCACCCGCCAATACGACGATCAATTCGAGATCGTCATCAAGCTTGATGATGAAACGATACGCAGCACTGTGCGCACGAGGCTGCCTGAGCTGGCAAGACGGCGCGCCGAAATGCTGATAAACCGCAAGCTCAAAGAAAAGATCAGACCAGTCTGAGAATGCTTCCCGACCGGTGCTCAAAGCGAGATGATCCGATAATGAAGACAAAGGGCGACCGCCCCCTACTCGGACCCCGAGAAAGCCGCCCGCAGGATCATGGAGCACGCTCGAGCGTTCGAGCCGATCCAGGATGGCCGGATCTACCTCGAGAAGATCAACTATCCGATGCTCTACCATGACAAGGCGACGCCGGCTGAGTACTGGGCAGGCTTGGAGTGCGCCAAGGATCAGGGCTGGCTCGAGTACCACGAGAGCGGGACATTCGTGCGGATGACGCAGGCGGGCAAAGACCTGTTCGCGTGACCGGTCAGAGAAACCCCAGCGCGCCGGTCGCGTCGCTGGGGTTCGGGGCTCCATGGTGTCCAATGCCTTGGGGGGAAAGCATGCGGACCTGCCGATAACCGCCCTCGCGCTTGCCTGTTCCTAGTCAATCAACAATGCGCCGCGTTTTCTGGTTAGAAACAATCCGCCCATGTATCGACATTAGATCTATGCAGCCAGCTAGCGAGATTCATTTGGTTCGCGTGACTACGGATGAGGGCGAAGTTCAGATTTGGCTCGCTGCCACCTCGCGCGAAGAAGCTGTTGACCGAGTGCTGGAAGCCATCCCGGAAGGATGGGCCGTCAGCCTGATCCAGCGACAGCTACCGCCCGAGCACATCCCCTCGCTGAATATGACGGTCGGGGAAGTGCGCCGGCATCTTCTGTCCTAATTTTCTCGCGAGCGTCCGAGCTAGGACAGCACCGACAGGCCGCGCCTTCTTCATGCTCGCGACCGATGCGACAACAGCAATTACTTTCTGAGCGTTGCGCACTTGTTCTCATAAAAAACACCAGCGCCCCTGCCCGGCGCTGGTGCTGTAGTTCCGCAAGCGTGTAGCGTGCACCGCCGCGTGGCAAGATTTTCCGTAAATCGGCCGTCGCGAGACAATCCGCCATTGGTCTAACGGCGGCCTTCGCAATCTCATCGCATGAAAAGCCAAGTAATACTGGCGATGAGTGCAGCAAACGACACCGCCGCAGCGCAGACGAAGGCAACTTCCACGCCATCGAAATGGTGGTGATCCATCTGCATGGTGTGGCCTCCCCTTAGATCGGCGCACGCCGGCTTGCGGACAGAAGCCACTCCGCCAAATGGGCAGTGATTTCGTCATGCCTCGCTCGTCTTAGCAGCGACTCTCGCTCTCGACCTGGGGGGAGTGCCTTAGCCCGTCTGCGTAGCTCTTTGGCTTCTTCGGTAAGGCGTTCTTCAAGGGGGTATACCTGCTTTACTCTGCGCCGCCGCTTCATAGCTCCTCTCTCCAAAGCTGACGTTGCTGCCCCAAAAATGCAGAAAACCGAATGAGCGGAAAAGTTCCAAGAGAGGGCGGGCCGAACTCGATGGATGGTAATGACCTTCGGGACCCTCCTCGGTCTAACTGACGAACGAGCCAACGGGGATTCGCAAAACCGGCTCCTGATACCTACCTTTCGGACATGCTTAAATTCGATTTCTGCCTGCCGACCGTTGGGAAAGTGGTTCCGGCCGGGCCCGAGTGGTTTCACGAGATCAAGTACGACGGCTACCGCCTGCGCCTCGAGCGCGACGGAGACCGCGTCCGGCTGATCACCAAGGGCGGCTACGATTGGACCAAGCGCTTCCCGTGGATCGTCGAGTCCGCGCTCAAGTACCGCCAGAAGCGGTTCGTGATCGACGGCGAGGCCATCGTCCGCGACGTCGAAGGCTATTCCGACTTCAACGCCCTGCACTCAGGCAAGCACAATGCCGAGGTCGAGATGCTGGCGTTCGACATCCTGGCCATAGATGGCGACGACCTTCGGGACCTTCCTTTGTCGATGCGCAAGACGAACCTGCAGCGATTGCTGGCGCGCCGGCCGGCGGGCATCTTCGTTTCGGAATTCGAGCAAGGCGAGATCGGCCCTGATCTCTTTCGAAAGGCCTGTGAATTCGGCCTCGAGGGCCTGGTATCGAAGCGTGCCGATAGATCTTATCGCGCTGGTAAGTGTCCGCACTGGATCAAGGTCAAGAATAGGACGCATCCGGCAATGAGCCGGGTAAAGGACGCGCTGTTCATGACCGAGCACTGCATCCGCTGCGACGGCACGCGCTGGGTCTGCGAGCGCCATCCGGACCAGCCATGGACCGGCAATCACGCCTGCAGATGCGGAGGCGCCGGTGCGCCCTGCCCCGACTGCAACAAGCCTGACGATCGCGACGCCCCTCCCGACATGCCGCCAGGCTTCCGACCTGATCGACCTTAGGCCGCGCATACAGCACCGGCGGTTGCCGGTGCAGCCCTCGCAAATCGCTTCTTCGCGTAGCCGATCAACGGCGCCTCGATCAGGCGCCAGCTCAGCTCGGCGAAGGCGCATGCGATCGGCAGCGCGGCCAGCCCGGCCCATGGATTGCCGAGGCCGAAACAGATGTCGTACGCCACCATGAGAAACAGATAGAGCGCATAGCATCGGCGCCCCGGCCAGATGAACGGCCGCAATAGCGCCGGCCGATCCACTCTCGTCGCCGCCCAGACGATGACACAGCAAAAGAACGCGGCGACCGACAGAAACGTGAACGGGACGAACGTCACACCATAGATCAGATCGCAAAGCGGCGGAACGCAGGCCAGCAACAGCCACGCGATCGGCGAACGGCAATAGCTGCGCGCATAGCACGCCAGCAGGACGCCGCCGAACAGCTCATCGAGGCGGCCGGGCAACAGAAACTCATGAGACAAGGGCGAAAGCCATGCATGGAACAGCCAACGCCACGCTGGCGCGAGCAGCACACCGCCCCACAGCACGCGGACCAGCCACGGCCGCGGCAGCCAGAAAATCAGCAGCGGCAGGACGAGGTAGAATTGCTCCTCGATCGCCAGCGTCCAGGTAACGAAAGTGAGGTCCTGCATCGGATCGCCGAACTGCAGCCACGGCACCTGCTGAATGAAGAACAGGTAAGCCGAATGATCCTTCCGCAACGATGTAGACGACAGTTGAATCGGCTGGTGCGTTGAGCGCGTCACCGGGTCAGAAGGTGTGCCAGTGCCTGTTCCTGAAATGAGCTTCGCCCCCTCACGCGCCATCTTCTTTCGGTTTGCCGCTCGCGTGTAGACTTGTGCCTGCGATATCGACGACCAGCCGAACCACGCCATCAATTGATGGTCGGTAAAGCCGAGCTCGGCCAGATAGGTCGCTGCGGCCTTTCGGAGACCATGTGACGTGCACCGCTCCGGCAATCCTGCCTCGTGGTATCGCGGAAGTAGTTCCCGAAACCGGCAGCGGTAAACGGCTTGTCCTGGGCCGTGACCAGGAAGGTCAGATGGTCACTCGCCGGCATTGCGTCGATCGCCGCCTGAAGGCGTGGCACGACTTCGACGTTGAACGGCACCCCCAGTCTTCTTGCGGCCCATCGCCATCATCCCGCCGCGGATATACTGCCGCCTCATCCGGACCAGGTCACAGCGTGGCTGGCCGGTCTGCAGGAGCAGCTCATAGGCCAGCGTTGCCCTGGTGCCGACGGCATGACACTTCTCGAACTGCTCGCCCTCGGCCGTCTTCCATGGATGGTGACCGCCGGTCCTCAGGGAAGGCTCTTCGTACCGGTTCACGTACTCCAGAACCGGCAACAGCCGATCACATCCAATCTAAGGTATTGAAATAACAATCTTTAGTTTTCGACCCCTCGAGCAGCTCACCAGTCAGCCCACAAATGAGAACCACTCCAGCGCGGGCGGCGCGCCGAGGTCACGCCGCCCCGGGTTGACCCAGGAGAAAAGAAGTCCGTCTGTCAAACCAATGGCTTAGAGCCTTATTCTGGGCAAACTTCGGCGGAAGTCTCTGGTTCGCTGGGTTGGTCGAGGATCAATCAGGTGTGGATTAGGGTCTTAGCCGTCGGAGTAATTGGCCTGGTAGGAATGGGCGCTGTTGCAGCCTTGGGGAGAAATCCCGCGCCAGCACATCCAATTGCCTACCCGGTGGCGGAGACCTCGAGTAAGAGCGACCGTCTACCGCTGAAGCCCGCACCCGCGACAGATGTGGCTGCCGTCGAGAACGAAGTCGCGCCAGCAAACGAGGTTGCTGCGGTCACAACGGGTGCTTCAGCTTCGGCAACGATCGCTGCCCCAGCAGCACCCCCAATAGCTGTCGCGCCCCGTCCGACCGATCGATTGAAGGCGCCGGCCAAGATCATTTCTCGACATTGGCATGATCCTGCGGACACCAAGTACAAATCAAAGCCGAATGCGAGTAGCGGAAGCAGTTCGCCAGTTACCCGCCCCAAAGCGGAGAAACAGCTTGGCGAAGTTAAGAACTGCAGCCAGAGCGGGCTGGACACTTTCCTGCGGTCGGTCAATCTGAAGCCGCGCTGCGCTTCCTAGAGAGTCATGAAGAACGGCCTCCCCGCGGGGGGCTCACCGGCGGCGTCTTTTCCTGGGACTTGCGGCAGATCAATAGGAGCTTTTGCACAAGTTGTAAGTTGACGCGCAGGACCGGGGCAGATCCGAGACCGAGGTTGAGGCATGAGTACTTTCCCTCTGGACGTTGAAAGAAAATGCGAACAGCGGTGGGCAGCCAGGCGTAAGCAGCCGGTTCTAGCGGGAGCACCTGAAAGGCACTGGTCCGAAAGCCCGATTGAACCGCCCGCTGGGCATACAAAGGCTGAGCAAGAAGCTGCTGATTTAACCCTTCAGCCCACGAAGCAGCGACTATCGGGGCCAGCTGAAATCCCACCGCCGCGACAAAACATTTCGAGCCCGGCGGCGTCACCCCGGCCGGATTCTGATTAATGGAACAGCAACATCGCTTGCATAAGATGTAGTCCACTCGCTGCAGGACGCTCGAAAATGACCGAGTACGTCATCAGGGAAGTTGGCCTCCGCCAGTGGCTCGTGTTTGCCGATCGGCGAAGCATCGCTTTTTGCGCCGACGAAGATGAGGCGGTGAAAGCCATGACCGAACATAGCGCGCGCCGCCGTCGACCACCTGAAACAATGGAAACTGCGCCAAGGGAAAACCCGCCGGTGTGAACCGGCGGGCTGGGCTCAATTGTGGTTGCAGGCGACGGTGTTCGTCGTCACTCCGCCGCTAGGTTGGCTGCCGCAACGGCCATCGCTTGTCGCAGTTGATAATGCCAGCCGTCCGGTCCGATGGTGTTAGTGACCGGCCATTCGTCGCCTGCGTCTTCCACCTCGTTCGCGTACTGGAGATCGGCAGCGATGCCGGCGATAGTCGTGGGTATCGTTGACGCCAGCTCCCACGCAGCATCCATCGCGGTGTAACAACAGGCCTCGTTATGGTCTCGGGCGGCGTAGTAGGCGTCTGGCCGCGCTCCGCCCAATCGTATGGTTCGATGGAAGCCAAGTGGTCCGCCGAGGCCTGACGATGTTTGGCGATGGCGGCGAATGCTGGATCAACGGAAGCCTCGGCGACTCCGGCTGATCCACTGAGCGTTGAGCCGGCAGCACCCGCAATCATCTGCAGGCCGAACCCTCGGGTTATCTGGTTCATACCATGCTCCGGTGTTGCCAATCCTGCGACCCGATCTGCTCGAGTAGGCCGTCCAGATCCGCGATGCCGGTCTCGAACCCCTCCTCAAGGTCGCGGGCATCACCGGCCGCCCAATGGGTCTGGCTGGCCCGAGGCTCGGCTCGGAGTCCGCTTGGTCCTGCTCGGCGTCGACCTCAAATGTCTCTTCGCCGAGACGCTGGCGGGAGGCGTACCGCTGGTCCAGCATGCGGTCGAAGGTGCCGAGGTCCATTTCCCGGTCGTCACCACAGCCCCGCGCCGCGGCGTGGCGTTCGTCTTACGCCAACATCACGATATGTGACGGACAGGCTTTCTCAAAATGGCAGGGCTGCCTCAGCGCAGGTGCCATCTCACCGGGGTTTTGCGGGCCGCAAGTTCCTTGCAACCATCTCTGTTCAGGATCATTGTTCCAACATCACCGGCCAAGGGTTGCCTGTAGGCGTCGGTGGCTGAGAGACCGATCGCGCTCCCGCCTGCATACCAGGGAGGGGAGCGCATGACCGAGCTCCGACTTTCCAAGCGAATTGATCCTCTCGATAAGAGCGTCTGCGCGGAAGCTGAGCGGCTGCGAAAAGAGGCGCGCGGCACCCCGCCAGGAGTCGAGCGCGACCGGCTTATTCGGCGGGCGCGGCAGGCTGAAGTAGCCTGCCGGATGACGCGATGGCTGGCTTCACAGGAGTTACCGCCACCAGCCTGAGAACGTGACGTTCGTGAGAATGCTGCAGGGCTCGCAAAGACCTGTTAGCGCGATAACGAAACGGCCCCAGAACTTCTGGGGGCCGTGGAGGCCAGTGCCGGGGCCGCTGCCGCGCAGCCCTACCCTGTCACGCCAGGTCGATTCGCGAAACCGGCATCTGATACCTACCTTCCGGGCATGCCAATCACCCGGAAGCCGCTCGAGATCCCGCCGGCAGTTGCCCGGCAGTTCGCTGCGGACATGCGGGCATATCACGCCGAGCAGGATGACATCCGCCGCGACCGGATCGCAGTCGGCACCAGGCACATGCTACTAGAGTACACGCCGGCCGGCACGAAGCCGCGGCTGAGCGAGGTGAACGAATTATTCGAGATAATGAGATGAATCGAGGGCTCGCATATTCGCTGCGGTGCTGGGATTGTCGTTTCTCGTCTTCGTCGCACTCGATTATGCGCCAGCGCTTCTCGGCTGCCCCATCAAGGGAAATCTAAGCGCAGCCGGCGAGCGGATATATCACCTTCCGGGGCAGATGTACTATTCGCAGACACGGATCAATTGGTTTCGCGGTGAGCGCTGATTTTGCTCGGAAGCAAGCGCGCTTGCAGCCGGATGGCGCAAGGCGCGGATCTAGCCGACACCCAACCCCGCTTGAGCAAGCGTCCACCACGCCTCTGTTGTGCTCATCGGCACCGACAGTATTCTTACGGGACCGCCTCTGGCAGACAACTTGCGATGCGTGCGTGAATAGTTCGGCCACCAGCTATTCGGTGTGCCGAACTCAAACATTCGGAGCACGCAAATGAATATGCATCCTCGTTTTGAGACAGCCCGCGAAAGCACGGTACGAGAATTGACGATCAGCAAGATACTGGCTGATCTTGTCCGCACCCTCCAACTGATTGAAGCTGAGATCGCGGCCGAAGAAGAACGCGCGAGGATTTTCGACCGATCCAACGTGAGGTATCCGATTTTGGCAAAGTCGCTGAACGATCGGCGCGACAATCTCAGGGTGACCATTGCCGCACTTGAACAGCGTCTCACCGAGAGAGACTCAGCATCACACAGCGTCGACGAAACTCAGCGCCACATCGTAGGCGTGTTCAGGGCGTTGTAACCCGCTGCCTTCAAGTCATCTATTGAGAGTCGACCGTTTGCCGCGGCTTCGAGGATCTTGGAAGCAACGTGCGTCCTAGCGCCGGTTTCAAAGACGGAAATATTCTCGCAAACTTCCTCTAGCACCGCTCTTAGCAGCGTGGTCGTTTCGGCGTCGAACATGCGTTTCCCTCCAATGAGATTGATGCTGAACTCCGCGCGAGCGGAGTATGTTCGCTCGCGCGGCGATCGCCACGCATTCCAGTCTGGGCCATGAAATCCCAGTTCCGGGAGCTTGGCACTTGTCCGCCAAGGTTTTGTGACACGCGCGTTCATCGTTGCGCTCCCAAGGCCGCTTCAACGCCCTTGAAAAAACTACGCCGTCGGGCTCGAAATATCGCGTCCCGGCGGCGCCTGTCACTGAGCCCCTTAAATCCCCCAGCGAAAACACGATCTAGCAGCCATTCACCCGCGCATTTGTGAACCAGATCACAATCGCCCCCCGTAAGAACCCGGCCCTTCACACTGGCCAAGAGGTCAAGAAGATATGGAGGTAGGTGTCAGCTAGCTTTTAGCCACGAGCGCTTGGGTACATGCGAAGAACCGATTCAGCACTGTGTTTGATGATCGGAGCCGTTATATGGCTTCTTCCAATGCTGCAGTCTGCGAAATCCGCTGAGAATGAAGCCAACAATACGCTGCGTACGACACATTCGACCTACACTATTTCAGAAACACCCGAACATGAATACACGCAGTGCCTGTTCCGCAACGGCGAGCGCCTCTTCTGTTCGACTGCAGGAGGCGTTCTCTATTTCGGCGAGCCGGTCAAAACTAGAAGCTGCACTCTCTTGCCAATTTCCGATTCCTGCGGCGGTAACGGTTGCCCTTCGCGGGACGTTCGACTCGTTGTCGAACGGGGTTCAAAAATAACGGTCAAAAATGTTGTAGAAGATTGTTATTGGTGTGAGCTAACGGTCCTCCATACAAACGCTCGAACCGACACGGCGACCTTCAAGATCGGCAATAAGCAGGGCTATCGGCTAGTTGAGAGCTTTCGAAGAGGCACTCTGTCAGTTCATCGCTCGAAGATTACCTCGAAAATCGACGCCAGAACATGTAGCGATTTGCATGAGACGATAAAAGTGCTGATTCCGCTCGATGTCGCCCACGATTCCGGAATGATCTCGCCCACCGTTCCGATTTGATGTCGCCCGCCATTCCGAGATGATCTCGCCCACCATTCCGGGATGATGTCGCCCGGGGTGACGAGGTCCTCTTCTGGCTCCGATACGGTCCCGCCTTTCGGCTTTGCAAAGGGGACCTGGATGCCGACGGAGAGGTTTGCGATGCGCCATGTGCGCGATGTGATCAGATTGAAGTCGGCCGGGATGCCGACCCGCGAGATTGCGCGGCGGGTGGGGACAGCCCCTTCGACGGTGCGGTTGACGATCCACCGGTTCGAGGCAGCGGGGCTGACCTGGCCATTGCCCGACGACATCACCGACGCTGCGCTGGAAGCCCGGCTGTTCGCCAGCGCGGGAGCCGGTCCCGGCACCCGGCGGGGCCATCGCCGGCAGGCCGAGCCGGACTGGGCGGCGGTACACCGCGAACTCCGGCGCAAGCATGTGACGCTGTCGATCCTGTGGGACGAGTACATCGCGGGCGAACCCGGCGGGTATCGTTATTCGCGGTTCTGCGAACTCTACCGCGCCTGGGAAGGCCGCCTGTCGGTGACGATGCGCCAGTCGCATACGGCCGGCACAAGCTGTTCGTCGACTATGCCGGCGACGGCGTGCCGGTGGTAATCGACCGGTTTCACCGGCTAGCGACGCGCCGCGCAGATCTTCGTCGCGGTGCTCGGCGCATCGAGCTTCATCTACGAGCAGACGACCTGGACGCAGGGGCTCGCCTACTAGATCAGCGGCCACGTCGGCGCCTTCGAGGCGATCGGCGGCGTGCCGGCGCTGCTGGTGCCGGACAATACCAAGGTCGCAGTGATCAAGGCCTCCCTCTACGACCCGCAGATCAACCGCAGCTACGCCGACATGGCGGCGCATTACGGCACCGCCATTCTGCCGGCCAGGCCGCGACGGCCACGGGACAAGGCGAAGGTCGAACAGGCGGTCCTCATGGTCGAGCGCTGGCTGCTCGGGCGGCTGCGCCACCGCACCTTCCACAGCCTCGCCGAGGTCAACGCGGCGATCACCGAGCTAATGACCCGGCTCAACGAGGAGCGGCCGATCCGGCGGCTCGGCGTGACCCGCCGCAAGCTATTGGAGGAGATCGACCGGCCGGCGCTCAAGGACTTGCCGGAGAGCCCCTACGTGTTCGCCGAGTGGCGGATCTGCCGGGTCAGCATCGACTATCACGTCGAGGTCGAGGCGCATTACTACAGCGTCCCGCATCGCTTCGTCCGCGCCGAGGTCGAGGTGCGCTTCACCGCCCGCACCGTCGAGATTTTCCACAAGGGCGAGCGGATCGCCGCGCATCAGCGCATGAGCGGCAACCACAAGCACACCACCGTGCCGGAACACATGGCGTCCAGTCATCGGCGCTACGCCGGCTGGACCATCGAGCGCATTCGCAAGGAGGCCGCCACGATCGGGCCGGCCACCGCGGCGCTGTGCGACCTGATCCTCGATGAGCGGGCGCACCCCGAGCAGGGCTTCCGCGCTTGCCTCGGCATCATCCGGCTCGGCCAATCCTACGGGCAAGAGCGGCTCGATGCTGCCGCCATGCGGGCGATCGACATCGGCGCGCGCACCTACGGCTCGGTCAAATCGATCCTTGCCAACAACCTCGATCGGCGTCCTTCACCCAAGCGCCCCGCGGACAACGCGCCGGTCCTTCATCCCAACATCCGCGGGCCGCGCTACTACAACTAGGAGATCACGCCTTGCTCACCCATCCGACCCTCGATCAACTCCACGCGCTCGGCCTTCATGGCATGGCCAAGGCCTTTGCCGACATCGAAGCCGGCGGCGATGCCGCAAGCCTCGGCCATGCCGAATGGCTCGCGCTGCTGCTCGAACGCGAAGCCTCGCTGCGACGCGACAAGCGGCTGTCGAAGCGGCTGCAATATGCCAAGCTGCGCCAGCAGGCCTGCGTCGAGGACATCGACTATCGCACCCCGCGTGGCCTCGACCGCAGCCTCCTGACGATGCAATGGATCGACGACCACGCCAACCTGCTGATCTGCGGACCCTCCGGCGTCGGCAAGAGCTGGCTCGCCTCGGCGCTCGGCAACAAGGCCTGCCTGCCAGCAATCCGCGGGCGAGATAATCGAACACCGTTTGCGGGGTTACCCCAAGCTCAGCCGCTGCGCCTTGAATCGAGAAGCTACCGTCGGGCCAGCGCATCGGATTCTTGTCCACGCCGTTGATTTTGACGGTGGGAATACCCCAGCGGGTACGCAACAGCCAGACATTCTCGCCTTTGAAGGCGCAACCTCGGGCCGCGACGAAGCCTTCCTGATTGAGTATTGCCGCGATCTCGGCATCCATTTTATGTTCAGCATTTAACTCGACGATCCGTTGCCGCAACCGATCAATGTCGATGTAATCGCGGTAGGTCTGAACGCGTCGTTGTATGTGATGCTCGCTGGTTGCACCGGTCTGCCAGACGATCTTGAGCCACACCTGACCTCGGGTCCGCTTCTGATCAAGAACGACTTCGCGGATCACAAATCGCAGAATGCGCTTGCGATCGGCTGCCGACGTGGTGGTCGCGTTCCAAATCCGTGGCAAGTTCTCGCCGAGCGCTTGTAACCCCGCGCATTCCGCCGGACCAATCAGAAGCGGCTCTCGCGCGCGCCAACGCGCATGCTCCTGCTCGACCGCCTCGACGACACGCAGCTTCTCTTCCCAAACCCGCTCAAGTGAGCGCGCGACAAGACGGTTCTCGGGCTCTACGGCGTCATACTGACGCCGAGCGCGCTCGGCCTCGTAGCGGGCCCGCTCCACGCGAAGCGCCCACTGGCGCTCGAGCTGACGGTTCTCCTGCTCCAGTTGGCCCGCGGCTGCGAGTGCGATCTCAATCTGATCCGGCACCAGGGCATCGAGGACCATCCGCTCGACCAACGCGTCAACCGCCAAGGCCCGGACTTCCTGGCACATTGCACTGCCTTGCTGGTCCCGATCCGAGCGGCAGCAATAGACCGGATAGTCGGCATTCGGGCCCGTGTAGCGCATGCTCATGCGCCGTCCACAACGACCGCAGATCGCAATTCCTTGTAACAGGGCTGCCCCCTTGCGCGGTACGCCAGAGTGTCCTGCCTCATAGCGGCAGACGTTATCTGCCAGTCGCTCTTGGTTGGCCATGAACTCCTCCCAGCCGATATAGCCTGGGTGAGCGGCGTGGAGGCAAACCGCCCAATCCGCGATCGCTACCTTGACCGTTCCCGTCAGCGATCCCGGCCGGCATCGGCTTGGATCCTTTCGCCGGCGGCCATAAACATACGCCCCAGCATAGGCCGGATTCTGAAGGATATTAAGGACGCGTGTACTATCTGGCGCACGCCAGACGATCTCGTGTGGAGATGGTCCGAGCAGCGGTCGAGCCGGCAAGGACAATCCGTTCCTATCCAGGTAACGCATCACACGGCGAGCGCTTTGCAGTTCCCGGAATTTGGCAAACACGAGATGAAGACGGGCCTGCACCTCCTCATCGGGATTGAGAATAATCGTACCCGCTCGATCGTAGGCGAGGCCGGCTGGCAGGGGCAGCCGCAGTTCGCCCCGCGCCGCCTTCTGGCGTTCCCCTTGGTGAAGGCGCATCCGAAGCTGATGCAGCTCCGCCTCGCTCATGATGCCGGACAAGCCCAACAGCAGGCGGTCGTGGTAGGCGCGCGGATCGTAAAGCCGCTCGCCATCCGCAATGATCACACCAAATACCGAGCACAGCTCGAGAAGCTGATGCCAGTCCCGGTTATTGCGGGCCAAGCGAGAAGCGTCGAGACTCACCACAAGACCGGCGTTGCCAAGGCCGATCTCGGCAATGAGCTTCTGGAAACCATGACGATCCGCGCCGCCAGCACCGGACTTGCCGAGATCCTCGTCAATCACCTGAACGCGCTCGGACGGCCAGCCCAGACCGATGGCACGATCGACAAGGCGGTACTGCAGCTCCGTGCTCTCCTGGTGCTGGCGCACCTGGTTCACGGATGATTGCCGCGCGTAGACATAGGCCAACTTGGCTCGGTGCGCAGTCGTGAGCCGCTCGTCAGCGACGTTCGAGCTGATCAGCACGACCCAGTCCCTTCCGGGCGCGCCGGGGATCGCGTGCATTCGCCGCATCAGCGCGGCGATTGTTTGAGCAATCTGGGTTTGCGTCGCGGTCGACAGATTCGGCCACGGGCGCGGAATGTCGGCCGTCGGACGGCCAGGTGGATTTGCCAACGTCGGCAGGGGTCGATACGCAACACGACCTGGAAGCGGTCGGTGGGTCATCGCGAATCACCTTCTCGTCGAGAAGGCTCAGACTCGCGCTCAAATGTTGCATCAATGGGATCAACGTACGTGCACTGATACGCGGCAGATCGGCCGCGTTAGGCCAGGGAATGATCGGCGTCTCCGCAAGATCCGTCGAGGCGATCCGAACCCCCCGCCGCCGTCCGTCCGGCAGTGCGACAACGACGTAGGCGGGACCGCGTCCCGACCGCTCCTTCAGCACCTCAAGCCGCTGCCCAAACAGGAAATGATGCGGGTCGGTGATCGTGATGTGAGACACGACCCGTTCAAGAACAGGGGTACTCTGTCGTGTTCGGTGACCCCGCCTACGCCGACGCCGTTCTCGACCGCCTGGTCCATAACGCCCACCGGATCGATCTCAACGGCGAGAGCATGCGGCGAACCCGTAAGCCCGGCCGAAAAGCCTGAGCAAGTGGCGCTGTGGACATGCCGCTACGCTTGGACAACGCAAAGAGCGTTGCCCACATGCCCACAGCAGACCAACAGCAGACGAAGAAGGGCCTCAAGCCGCGATTCAAGGTTGACCCCGCGGCTTCACCGATGCCAGAAACCAAACAGCCAGAACGCCTCGCGCCCCGGGCGACATCAAATCGGAATGGTGGGCGAGATCATCTCGGAATCCTGGGCGAGATCAAATCGGTACACCCGGGCGAGATCATCGGAATCCGCAGATAAAAGCATGCGCGTCCAGTGAAACACGACCTTGCTTCAATCCATACAACTCGTCCGCGAGCGGCAACCGCATGATGCTTTCTATTGAAAATGACCATCCCAGTTTTTCGAGAAGCGCTTTCAACGAAACGTGCGACAACATTTGCGGTAGCGGAAAGGAAATTACGTACCGGCAATTTTCAAGCAAGTTCTGCCGTGGGTGAAGGCGCGCGCCGCCACAGTGGGAGCGAACAGCCCCCAGCACTTCGGGGGCCATGGCCAGTGTTGGAGCCGCTGCCGCGCAACCGCTCCTGCCCCGCCAGTTCCATTCGCGAAGCCGGGCCCGCTGAAGCGTGATGAGAATCGAGGCCCATACTCGGTACCCGTTCGCACATGCAGATGGGCACGAAGCGGCTTGCCAATGTACTCAGGCGGTTCAGGGCTTAACCAATGACGACCCCATAGAATTCCGGCTTGTTCTCCACCGTTGGTTGCGGAAGGATGCCGTTTGAGACCGGGGAGACCCTGACGCATGGCTTTGATTACATGCGAGGATTGTGGAAAATCCATTAGCGATCGGGCGCCAAGATTTCTACTCCGCAGGTTGCAGGTTCGTATCCTGCCGGGATCGCCACGACTTATGACGATAAAATAAGGGTTTCTTGTAGTTTCGGCTTCGTTCCAGCGCCCGTTTTCATGTTGCAAGGCGCTGCGACCCCACACCAGCAGAATCAACACGTTTATCAGCCGCTACAAATCACTCCGCGCGCAACATGGGCGCAACACGGCGGTTTAGCGTTTGTTCTGAAAATGGGGCGCAATCAAAAGCGACCCGAGCGCGGGCGCGCCGGGGCCACCATTAAGCTCCCGGTCGAGGGCGCCACCTGTCCGGGAGCAATGAAGGGACTCATTGGCCCGGCCACTTGTCCCTGAAACATGGCAATGCAGCATAACAAGGATGGCGGCCCTGGCGCGGGGAACGCCAAGGCCGCTCTAAACTCCCGGTCGGGGGGCAACCTATCGCGGGAGCTTATGATGACTCCCGGCATTGCCGCTTGTTCCTGGTGCGTCAGCCCACCCGCAGATTTTCGGCGGATGTTTTTCCGCGATTGTCCTTCGCTTCGTAGCTGACTTTCGCGCCCTCATTTAGGCTGCTCAGGCCCGCCCTTTCGACCGCGGAAATATGCACAAAAACATCCTTGCCTCCGTCATCGGGCTGGATGAATCCGTAACCCTTCGTCGGGTTGAACCACTTCACAGTACCTGTAGCCACAGACAAAACTCCTTTGGTCCTAATGCGGGAAACCTAAGCGCTGAGCGTCATGTCCCGCAAGGACAAAGACGCGTGGAGAAACAGCCGTTGGCAAATCAGCAACCAAACTGGCCCCTTAAAAAATAGCAACTCGGGCGGGGGCACTGACGTTTGCTCGCGCTTGGGAAATTTTCTGGGCCCAGGTTTTGGAATGAACGCCGCCGGGCGCATATTTCTGAGACCGGCGGCGTATTTTTCTGGCTGGCCCAGCGGTTAAACGTCGGGCGTCACCGTGTCGATGCCGAGCGAGCCGAGCACGCCGCGGGCACGGTCACGCTCAACACCGTGCTCGAGATCCACCACGCGACCGCGACGCAGCCAGGCCACTTTCTGACGCTGTTCGATGGGCGCCGCGGCGGCATTGAACTGCTCAATCGTCATGCCGGTATCAATGTGAACGCTCTCGCGTCCGGCCTCGACTGCCGATGTTGCCACGCTGATCGCGTCCTCCAACTGGGCGATGTCATCGATCAGCGAGCCATGCACTTCGCGCAAAACCTTCTCTTTCAGCACGGCTAGATGGCTGTCAGCCACACCCGTCAAAGCGAGCGCTGCCTCGATGATGGCCGCGCGGACCTGCGGACGAGGTTCTCTGCCCTGGTGATCTTGTCGCGTTCGACCTGCGGCAAACCGCGCAGCCATGTCCGGATCTCCATCTTCGCGATGGCCTCTGCCGCGTCGGCTGGATCGGCCTTCGGAAGTTGTAGACGAGCGCGCATGCGGTCGAGCTCCTGCTTGGCTCTCGAGATCGCGCAGCGCCCCTGATGAAATACGGGCACGGCCTGGTGCAGGATGTGATCGCGGTACTGATCCTGTCGGCCCTGATCGGTGTATCGAGTATCCGCATGAAGCTGTTTGCCGATGTTCTCGGCGAGATCGACAGACGACAAGGCGTCCAGGTAGCCCTTTTCCAAGCGCTCGATGGTGGAGTCTGGCTTTGATGTCAGCGTCCACATCCGGATTGCCTGGTTGGCTCTACCAGGAACGTCTGCCCGCAGCATCTTGCGGCGACCTTTGACGCCGAACTGCTCGCCAATCAAACTCAGCTGTTCAGATGCGCAAGCTCTGGCGGCGAGAGGCTAGGATTGGATTTCCCCGAACCTTTTGGCAGGACACCAGCGTCACTCGCAGCAACAAGCAACGCGCTTAAGCCTGTTCTATTCTCGATTTTGAGACCGCTTTCACGATCCTGAGTCTGTGGAGTTCGGCATAGGCGGCGATTGCCACCGCCTGATTTTCAATTGAGTATTGCCGGTAATCGGTGGACATGCGGACGTACTGTGCCGCGCGATAAATCTTCTGCGACTCGGGTACCCGATCCCTGTGTACAACGAGAGACCTCGCCATGGTGCGGCCCTCCGCGCGCGGCGGTAATCCTGACTACAGCCCGACGCAAGCGATAAAGCTCGACAGCGCCGCCCCTGGGTTACAGTCATCATAGGGACGGTCAGGTGCGCTGTCGTATCGACAGCGTGTCACCGCGCGCCCTGCGCAGCAGCCGGCTCATCCTCAGCCATAACCACGTTCAATGCAGCCACTGCTGCGCGAACCTCCTTGCCGGTCATCCTCGGCGCATATTGGCCGCCGAATCCCAGATACTCGCCGATCTCGCCAATCCTACCGGCATCGCCAGCATTTGTGCCGATAAAATAACGGTTTGTTGCAGTTTCGGCTTCGTTCCATTGCCCGTCTCCGTGTTGCAAGCCGTCGTCAACCGATATCAGTAAAATCAACGAATTACCGACGCCTACGGATCACTCCTTGAGCGCGACACGACAGTTCGATTTTCGTTCAGGGTGCTGGATGCAAAACACCGCACAGCGACAGAATCACTTCTGGGAGCGGGTGCCAGTACTATGTCGCGGGCAGGCACGCCGTGACCGCTGGCCTCAACCCGATCTGCGGCAACCTTCTTCATCACGCAATCGAATGCATGTTGAAGGGCGCGATGGTGAAGACGAGGACCTTCAGGAATTGAAAAAGCTCGGCCAGGGCTTGCCGCAGCTCTGGCAGACCTTCAAGTCCGATGTTGGCGATCCTGACCTCTCCAAATTTAATGTAGCCGTCGTCGCGCTCGATAACTACGAGGATCTCCGATATCCCGACGATGCACTGAAGAACGGCATGGAGTCGGTGATCATAGACGCGTGGACAACGACAATTAAGATTGGGCACGCTTAGCGACGCGCACATCCTGAATGTCATTGAACCATGGACGCACGGCATCCGCCTTATCGGTGGTTCTATTTGGCTAGAGAGGGCCTTGGCGTTGTATCACTACGCGTGGGCAGTCTCGGATATTCGATCTTGGGCAGCTGCCCAGTTAGCGAATTTAGAAACGCGACAATGTCGTTTTCCTCTTTATCGCTGAGCTTCGCGCCGAGCTGGGTCTCACTCATCACGCCAACCGCTTGCTTAAGGCTCCAGGCTTGGCCCGAGTGGAAGTACGGGGCCCGCAACGCGACGTTGCGCAACGGCGCGGCGCGGAAAACGTACTCATCGCTGGCTACCTTGGTAACCGCAAAACGGCCCTTGTCGGCGGATGGAAGCAGCGTTCCGTCCGGCCTTTCAACCACGCCGAACGGGAAGTAATCCTGTCCACCGACGTTGATTCCATTGTGGCAAGACGAGCATCCTTTTTCCATGAATAGCTTTAGTCCCGCCTTCTGCTGATCATCCAGAGCATGCTCATCGCCCTTGAGGTACTGATCAAACGGGGCAGCAGGTGTAATCAGAGTCGCTTCGAAAGCCTCGATCGCCTTGGCGGAATTGTCAAAGGTGACGGGCCTCGCCTCGTTCGGGAACGCTTTCTGAAACATGACGACATAGTCGGTCATCGAATTCAACGTATTGAGTACCCTGTCCGGCGTGGCATTCATTTCGACACTCGCCTGGATGGGGCCGGTAGCTTGCGCCTTGAGATCTGCCGCGCGCCCATCCCAGAACTGCGCCACATTGAATACTGCGTTATAGACGGTAGGTGCCCGACGTGGACCCCGCTGCCAGCCATGCCCCACCGACGTTGGACCGGCATCTACGCCGCCCGCGCCAAGGTTATGGCACGTATTGCAGCTAATGATCCCGCTAGCCGATAGCCTCGGATCGAAGAACAGTGTCTTGCCAAGTTCGACCTTTTCGTGGGTGACTGTGTTGTCCTTTATCGCAGGAACGACCGAAGGAATCGGTTTGAATGCCTCCTTGGCAGCGCTCATCAAATCGTCAGTTGCGCCAGCTGCCGAGGAGACCAGCATCCCAACGCTCAGAACGCACAGCTTGTAGACGAGGGAAAGCTCTCGTATCGTTGACTTCTTCATTGCTTGCATCACCAATTTCATAGATGCCGGAAACGGCCGAAAAGCTGCACGCGGGCCCCTCCAGGAAAGGCACAGCTCCACCGGAAGCAAACGTCGACGGCAGCTCTCGAAGCCGCCGGCCACCTCGCGTGCCACCGACGAACAATGAAGAGGCGGTCAACTACAGCGGTTATGATCCAGGATCGCCGAACACGCAGCCTCATTCGCCCACCCCAGCACTTTCTGCCGGTGCAAAGACGTCTGCGTGAGATCTGGGTCGTCGAAGCTGTTGATATTGTCAAAGCAATCCATCCGATTCTCCTCCCCAGATCTGGGCAAATCAAGCCGGACCTGTCAGTCTAGCTAGAGACCTTCCCATGCTGTGATCCTTAGCTGTCGACAAGCTGACGAGCCCCGGAACAATTCACAATGTAGGTCTTGCAACTTTCGTGTAACGCCGTTCGGGTTTTTCAAGCGGGTCGACGGCAAAATTACGCGGCAACTGAGCGAGCGCAACGCCGCCATTAAGAAGCTCAATCTCATGATGTCCCTCAAGGCACCGGCCTTGAAGGCGAATAGCTGAGCGGCGGCTGTCGCGGTGTTCGCGCAATCGGATGGCGGTAGCTTGATAGCTGAGCAGCAGCGAATGTTGAGGAACGTCGCATTGAGCCGGCGACGTCCGGCTAGTAGGTAAGCGGACTTCGCTCTCCTAGGTGGGCGTGCGCCGTTCGCGCTCAGCCCTATTTGCAGCCCTGAGCCGCTCTCCAATGTGCTCAGAGATATCGCTCATCTCAGCCCGCAACTCGGCTTCGGAAATATCCTGCTCTTTGGCAGCCTCGACAAGGCGCTCAGTGAGTTCCGCAACATCCTGCGACGCGCCGGGAGTCCGATACTGCTCGACGGCGTGAACGCTATTCTCGATCCAGAAGTCGATAAATTCCCGGGCTTTGCTCACTGTATTCCCTTTAACCAAACTAGTGGCCCAGCGTTAACGCCAGTAACGGAACGGAGCAAGGCCATCTTAGCGGCGTCGGCATATACCAAGGTTTGACGGAGGCGAGAGTTAGGAAGTGACAATCGAACGGCGGATGGCCGATGATTGAACGCGATCAGAAACAAAGGAATTGCCGCAATTGCGACAGCCAAAAGCCAAACAGAACGATTCCTGCGCTGAAAATAAACTCGCTCATGGCAACCCTTCGCCTCGGACACACTCTGCCCTAAAAAACCAGACTAGTTATGCGTCGCGCATAATCCATCGGCCATAACAGCTTGTCCTTCCGCACTTCACCTCGATTAAATCAAACAGATCGGAATCTGCGACATTCATAAAATTTCGACCCACCGCAAGTGCCACGAGAGATATCGAGGTGGCTTGAGGGAGTTATCGGCGCAGCCAGCGGAAAGTTGTCAGCACGCTGTCCGCTCTGCTCTCGGTAAGCCGGCCGTTGGTAGGTTCCAGGTTGAACGTGGCACGCACCAATCGGTAAGCAGCCGCCCCAGACTTTCAGAGCAGTGAATGAAAGCGAACGCCCCATGGAACCGGACTGGCGCGTCATAATTGCCTCGCTCGGTTACATCACGGCTCCAGGAACACGTCAGCGGGCGATCATGAGGCGGCCAAGCCACGAGCAAGGCGGCCGGATCCAACGGCGAACCTCCAAAGGGGTGACTGAAACTGGCATTTTTCTAGCATGTTGGTCTGGGTTCATCTCGACGACATCCCAACCGGGAGCGCCCTTCGTGTACATACCGTCCCCCTTTCGAGATGACGACCTCGAGAACATGCGAGCGACAATCCGCTGCGCTCGATTGGCCAACCTGATCACGGCCACGTCGGGCGGGCCCCTTGCGACGCCACTTCCGCTCTTGCTCGATGAGAGCGAAGGCGAGCACGGCACGCTGTACGGGCACCTTGCGAAGCGCAATCCGCAATGGCGCATCGCCACGATCGGAGATGCGATGGCGATCTTTACTGGCCCGGAAGCTTACGTGACGCCATCCTAGTATCCGAGTAAACGACAAGCTGAGCATGTGGTGCCGACATGGAATTACATCGCGGTCCATGCCCATGGGCCGATTGAGTTCTTCGACGATCCCGATCGCCTGCTTGAGATCGTGACGCGCCTGACGAATATCCATGAAACGTCACGTGCGACGCCTTGGGCCGTCAGCGATGCTCCCGTGGATTTCATTGCCGCCCAGTTGCGTGAAATCGTCGGCGTGCGCATCCCGATCACCAGGGTCGAAAGCAAGCGCAAGATGAGCCAAAATCGCCCCATGCCTGACCGCATTGGTGTCGCCACCGGCCTAGCCGCGAGCAAGCTGGCACGAGACCAAGAAGTTGCACCTCTTATCCTGGTTCAGGACTGAGACGATCATATGCATGACCGTTGTCAAGAGCGGCGGTCGACACGCAGCTCTCACGGGATCCAGCAGCAATAGTTTAGCCGCTACGCCGCTCAAGGTATTTTTGCCTCGTGGCATCAATGGTTGCTCGCGCCAGATTGGAAGAGTGAATGTTGAGCATTGGCTGCAGTCTTCTCAATGGCAAGCTGTTCAGCTCCCGAGCTTCGACTAGCAACTCAGGGTATCGAGAAACCCATTCGCCTCACCAGAATTGCGACCGATACTCACGAATGAGTCAGTCGGCTCGGACTTATCGCACCTGGTAGACTCTTGTCCGCATTCTGACAGAGGCACAATCTCATGTCAGGTCCAGTACAGCGCGCATAGCACGCGTTCAGACCTTCCAAAGCCCGTTCGGCCTTGATCGTCGGCTGGCATGACCATTGCTTCAAGTAAATCGATCCAGAAATAGGGCCACAAAAGCAGCAATGCTCATGCTCTGCGCTCCCATCTCGCCTCAGAATAACGGTCCGCCCGCTCAGCTCACTAGCGCGCGTTGTTCCGCTGACCACTCTGTCCGACCATACCCACCAGGATCGCACCGAACACGTAGACCAGAAAACAGCCAGTCTCGAACACGTTAATATCGCACGATTACTTGTCTAGGTTCACGCATGAAATCCGCCGTTGTATTCGACTGGAATGGCACGCTGCTCGATGATGCCAATGCCGTGCTGCAAACCATTAATGCTATTTTGAGCCGCTTCGGTCGATCAGCCGTCGATATGCACAGACTTCGAGAGGAGTTCGAACTCCCTCTTTCGGTTCTTTTCCGCAACCTAGACATGTCGGAAGATGAAATCGAAGTCGTGCATAGTAACGACAGCGCGATTTTTCACAACGCCTACGAATTCTTGGCGCGCAACGCTGCCTTACGTAAGGGGGCCCGAAACGTCTTGCTCGCCCTTGATCAGAGATCCGTTCAAACCGTCATTGTCAGCAATCACATTGTTGAACCGATTCGCACACAAGTGCGAAGACTCGGAATCAAGACTCACGTCACGGATATTTTGGCATTTGAGAGCCGCGCAACCCAGTTTAGGAGCATGAGCAAGCAAGAACGGCTGCGCTTGTATATGCAGGCCAACGATCTATCCCCAGAAAGAACCGTCATCGTGGGCGACATGCCAGTTGAGACGGAGATCGCCCGCAATCTCGGTCTTATCAACGTGTCAATCACGGGGGGATTTGTTTCCGAAGCGCGCTTGTGCGCCGCGGGGCCTGACTACATGATTCATGACCATCATCAACTATTACCGGTTTTGCGGAAGCATTGCATTGTTCAGAGCAGTTAAGTGACCACAAGAACATAACTGAAGATCCGCGGCTGGCCCGCTGCTGCTATCCGCTTCGTCTTCGCGATCCGGTGATATTCGAGGTCGGAGATCGAGTTCTTTCACTCGGTCGAACCGACGGCTCAGTCCGATAAGTCGCGTCAAATATCGCGATCCGCTTAGTGCGATCTGGCTACACGTTCGGTCTTTCGCCTGGCATGATGCTTGCTGCAGATCATTCGCGAACCGAGAGGCGAGGAAGAACTGCAAGGCCTTGGAAAATCAACAGGAGCACAACGGCTTTGATCGATGACGTCATTCCGGGCACCGATGTTGTGAGACGTGCGGCGCGCATCGGTGCCGAAGTCAACAATATCAAGCTATCGGGCGATCTACCGGACCACACGATCGCTGCGATAAACAGCTTGTTGCTCGAGCACAAGGTGATCTTCTTTCGCAATCAAGGACATCTCAACGACGCCGAGCAGGAGCGTTTTGCCGCTCGTCTCGGAAAGCTAGTGCCGCATCCGATGCTCGGTGCTACCAAGGGGACGACGTCGCTCCTCGAACTGGACTCCACTCGCGGCGGCGGTCGCGCCGATGTTTGGCATGCGGATGGAACCTTCGCCGAAGCCTATCCCAAGGTTTTAGTCTTGCGAGCCGTTGTAATGCCAACGTTCGGAGGCGATACCGTTTGGTCGAACACAGCAGCCGCTTATCTTGATCTGCCGCCGCCGCTACAACGCCTTGCCGAGGAGCTATGGGCCGTTCACAGCAACGTTTTCGATTACGCTGGGATCGCGCGCGTCCGTGACATCGACAAGAAACACTTTGACGATGTGTTCACCAGTAGGATTTTTGAGACTGAGCATCCCGTGGTGCGCGTCCACCCCGAGACAGACGAGCGGACGCTAGTGCTCGGCGCCTTGGTGAAGCACCTTGTTGGGGTGCCAAAGTATGACGGACAAAAGCTGTTCGAGCTGTTCCAGTCTCATATTACCGCGCCCGAAAACACTGTGCGGTGGAACTGGTTAGAGGGCGATATCGCGATATGGGATAATCGCGCAACACAGCATTACGCCGTCAACGATTACGGGGACCAGCATCGCGTGGTACGTCGGGCCACGATCGATGGAGACGTGCCCGTCAGCGTGGATGGCAGGAGAAGTGTGACGCGCCTGAAGTGACCGAATAGGTGTCCGCCACGACCAGCGCTCTCGCATCCGAAAATGGACAAAGCGTGGCTACCGGAGTTGTTTAGGGCGGACGTGGGAACGCTAAACGATATCTCAACTGTCAGGACAAACTCAGCAGCCTAAGTTGACATCGCAGTTATTTAGCGTCCCGCGAAGCTTCGATGAGCATTGACCATCACTTCCCTTCGCCGGCGGCCGGTACGTGCCCCTCACGTTTCAGTTTAGAAAACCCTCGATCCGTGGCCATAAAGCGCGCCAACATGGGGGCGATGAGCTTAGTCGGTTCAACCACTTGACCACCTTCACGCGTAAGGGCTTTTGCATATGCAATGAGATCACGATGCACGGCCGCCGGCAGCTCCGTACTCACTTTGACCGGCTTGTCGTCTTGAAGCTCTCCTATCTTGAGCTTTGGCATGTTCTCACCTTTCATACGGCGCAAGTATGAGGTCACGATTGACCAGAACACGAACCGGAAAGCCAGGTCGTACGGTCAGGGTAGGCTGGATGCCGAGACTGCGGCGAACGACCTGCTGTCCGGTTTGATTCAGTGAGTCGGAGGCGCCGTGACGCAACGCTTGGATAATCGCGCTGTCGTTGCTGTTTGTGTCGGATCCCGCGCCTACTTCCGTCGCAACAGCTAGAAGCGTCGATAGTGCCGCAGCCTTGAATAGTTCTGCCCAGTGATTGTCGACTTGGTCTTCCAGACCCGCATAGCCAGCCTTATCAGCGCCAGGCTGCCGCTCAAGAACGATAGAACGCCCATTCGGCATGATCAGCCGCGTCCAGACCAGCAGGACGCGCGACTGGCCGAATGAGACCTGATTATCGTACATACCGATGAGACGCGCTCCCTGGGGCACAAGCAGAAAGCGGCCTGTCGGCGTGTCAAAGATATTCTCGGTTACCTGCGCTGTGACCTGGCCTGGAAGGTCTGATCGAATCCCGGTGATTAGGGCTCCCGGAATGACCGTCCCAGCCTGCACGATGTATGGTGAAGCCGGGCGGCTGATGCGGTCCGGGCTGACCGTGCGACGGTCCACAGACGCGTTCGCGAAGGCAAGCTTCCGGTCCTGACCGTTCTGCGCCAATCCGTCATCGCCAGAGCTCGTCGCGCTCGGAGACGCGATGCGGTCGGTTCCAGCGGCCACAGCGGCGGGCGCGCGCATTTCGCCGCCATTGTTCGCAGCGAACAAGCGACTGATGCGGGCTGCTTCGGTCTCTTGGTCTCGGCGCTGCTGTTCGGGATCAGAGCCGATGGTTGGCGACTGCCCCTGAGCAGCAAGGATCGGCCGCCCCAGGTCTCCTGGGAGCGGCGGACCGAGCTGCGGAAACGCTTGGCGTGGAGTGTCAGAGTAGTCCTTCGGCAGTGCCGTGATCCCGTCGGCCACATTATGATGGTCTGTGCTGTAAAGCTCCTCGGCCGCCTGGTTTAGGGGGCGGTTACTCTGCAGCGACCACAACACAGTTCCGCCAATGACGAGCATGACAACCGCGCTCCCTCCGGCCAGGACCTTCCGTGACAACCGTGTCACGCGCGGATGCTCCGCTCTCAAGCGGAAACTTCCGGATTGCCCGTCTCGTGCCTGCTGCGGAGCCGCCTGATCGCGATCGTTTCCGACCTCGGTATTCATGACGACGGCCTCCCATCTTTCCTGACAATCCTGACTTTCTGCTGGTGCTCACCGCCGAGCCGCAATTCGGCAGCCGCAAACAGCCGATCGACGATCAGGACGTTGCCGTAGGCACGGTAATTGGCGAGTTCGGCCTTGCCGTCTGAACCGATGATAAAGAGTGGTGGCATCTCGCCTTGTACGAGGCCTTGGGGGAATTCGACATAGACCTTACGGCCGTCGTCATAGACAGCCAACGGCCGCCAGGGCGGGCTGTCGCCTTCAATTGCGTAGCGGGAGATGCGTTGCGCCGGCTCCGGAAGCAAGGGTCTCAGAGCGACTGCACGCGATCGTTCGCGCATTGTTTCCGGATAGTACCAGGCAACCGATGGCATGTATGGCCGCTCGCGTGAGCGGAGCTCGATCAGGTAGGTGCGCCGGTCAGTATTGACCACCAGATTGGTCTCGATCGATGCGCGGGTCGGCTTGACCAGGACATGGACCCTTCGCGTATCGCCGCTTCCACTCTCGGTATCGCCCACGACCCAGCGCACGGTATCTCCGGCGGCGATCGGTCCAGATCCCGTCAACTGCTCTCCCTCCTCAAGCGCGATATCCGTAATCTGCCCCGGTGCGGCGTAGATCTGATAAAGCGCCCCGGGACTGTAGGCGTAGATTTGCGCAGCGTTGAAATACCCCCGCTTGCGCGGTTCGACCCGGGCTGCGCTGTTTGCCGTCTCAATCCGGCTCATGGGTTCAGGCTCTTCCTTCCCCGCCGCCTTGCCGCCGAGAGCCGGCTTCCAGAGGGGCGGAACGTGTAGCGGTTGCGACTTGTCGTCCAGAGGCGCTGGCGACGCTGGCATCGAAGGAACTTCCGCATCATAGCTGATCTGTGGCGGTATGTAGGTCGCGCACCCACCAAGCGCTGACGAACAAAGCAGAAGAGCGGGTAGAAATGCTCTCTTCGCGGTCACCAACTCGGGCCAAGCCGAATTGAGCTTGCTTTGCTGGAGAGAACGTTTCGAATGAACGTCAGACGGCGTCTTGGTCACTGACTCAACTCCTTTGACCAGTTGATGGCGCGGACGTAGACGCCAAGGGGATTCTTGCGCAGGCGTTCGGCATCGCGGGGTGTCTCGATGACGATCGAGAGAATTGCAGTCCAGCGCTCGGTCGAGCTCAACGAGCCGTTGTCGTAGACGCGCTGGGTCCAAGCGACCCGAAAGCTTTCCAACGACGCGCGAATGACGCTCGAGACGTCCACGGAAATTTGGGCCTTGCCCAGCTTGGCAAAGGGGTCATTGTTGCGCGCATAGTCGTTGAGCGCAGCGGCACCACGATCGGTCGTAAAATCATAGGCCCGGAGCCAATTTTGGCGCAGAACGATGCCGTCGGCCGGTAGGCCTCTGACATCCTCTATGAAGCGCGCCAGATGGTAGGCGATCTGCGCATCAGTGGGTTGATAATCGATGTTGGCCGGAGCCACCGTTTGGGCCTGGCCGAGATGGTCCACTTCGACCACCCACGGCGTGATCGAGCCTTGTCTCGATTGCCAAACGAGGCTACCCGCGAGACCGGCTGATAACATCAAGCAGCCGAACGCCATCAAGCGCCAGTTCCTGGCCTGCACGCGGGCAGATCCAATGCGTTCGTCCCAAACCTGCGCTGCCTTTTGGTAAGGCGTGATCCGCTCGGGCATGCGCCCGTAGTGTACGGAAGGTCGTTTGAACATCGATAGTTGCCCTTGAGATCAAGTAATCGTTTTCGAGTTGTTCGGTGTCCGCGTTTCAGTCAGTCGCGCAGCGGCTGGCAAAGGCGCAGTGGCGAAGTGTCAGCGCTCTCTTTCAGACAAATCGACGGACGAGCCGCCGCCACCGTGATCACCTGAGCGGACCGTGTGGCTGACTGCCGACGCACCGTGCCGAACAGTCTCGGCACGCTTCATGCGCCGCGCCCAATCGGGCTGCCCTTCGGCCGAAGCGCTCGCGCCCTGCGCGCCGGCTTCCCCACCTCCGCCGAGCGCAGCCGCTGAACGACGCAACGGGCTCATCGCAGCGGTAGCGCCGGCCTCCGCGACACCGGCAAGGCCGCCGCTCCGATAGGCCGCTAATGCTCCGCTCATGGCAGCGCCGCCACTGCGCGCGGCGCCCGCGATCGCGCCGCCAGCGAGACCAGCACCGCCGGCGGCGAGGCCTGCGCCGGCGGCAACAATACCGCCAGCGGCAAGGCCCGTTCCAATCGCCGCACCGGCGCCGAGTTGCGGTCCGCCGGACACCAGGCCGTCGGCGATTCCTGGACCGAAGATGCCCAAGCCCAGCAAGGAGAGCGCCGCAAGCACCAGTGTCATCGCGTCTTCGATGGTCGGCTGATTGCCACCAAAGCCAGCGGTGAACTGCGAGAACAGGATCGATCCAATGCCGACGATGACGGCCAAGACGAGGACCTTGATCCCTGAGGAGATGACGTTGCCCAAGACCCGCTCCGCAGCAAAGGCGGTCTTGCCAAACAGACCAAATGGGATGAGCACGAAGCCAGCCAGCGTTGTGAGCTTGAACTCGATCAAGGTGACAAAGAGCTGGATCGCGAGAATGAAGAAGGCGAGCAACACCACGACCCAGGCGAACAGGAGAACGACGATCTGGACGAAATTCTCGAAGAAGCTGATGTAACCCATCAGGTTAGAGATCGAGTCGAGCAACGGTCGGCCGGCGTCGAGCCCGACTTGAGCGATCTTTCCAGGTCTCAGAAAATCGGATGCGGACAGGCTTGCGCCCGATGCTTTCAGTCCAAGACCGGCGAAGCTCTCGAAGACGATGCGCGCCAGGCTGTTCCAATTGCCGATGAGATAGCCATCGCCGCGGACTGCACGAGTTTGGTTGGATGTGCGCACGATCCGGGAATACGGATCGACTGCAATCCGTACTCCTCATAAAGGGCATCGGTCAGTCGGGCTCCGTCCCGTGGCGACCATTCGACCGTCTCGTAGTTGAGCTCTAAGCCTTCTGGCGCCGCGCTTCCCGACGTGGACGGTGAACACAGTGCAGCGGCCGCACTCGATTTCGACTTTGCCGGATAACAACGGCTAAGGCCGACCGCTACCGGCCTCGCGATGGGCAACCTCGGAGGCACATGCTGGGTCACCCAGTCAAGCAAGATGGCGACATCGCTCGCCATGCCCAATGAAGCAGGAAAGACCTTCGGATCAGCCGCAGGCAGCTTGTCGATCACAAGCAGCCTTGTGTCCGTTCGTGTTCCGTGCTTGGCGTAAACGGCGCCGTCAATGGCGGCAGAAAACACGACCCGCCCGCGTTCCTGGAGACGAACAAAGGCTTCCGTCCATGCCGGATTATCCGGCGCAAGGCTCGCGCCCACGATGGCGACAAGACGCCCGCCGTCGCAAAGGCGAGCCAAGGCCGAGGTGATGTGCCGGAGAGCTGCGTCCGGCATCGGTCGTTCGACATTGGCCACCGCCGAGAACGGCGGGTTCATCAAGACGACGCTCGGTACGACACTCGCATCGAGGTGATCATCGATCTGGGCGGCGTCGAAACGGCTGACCTTAACCTTGGTGAAGAGGTGATCTAGCAATGTGGCGCGGGCCTCGGCCAACTCGTTCAACACCAAGGCGCCGCCCGAAAGCTCGGCAAAGGTAGCGAGCAGGCCCGTCCCTGCAGAGGGCTCGAGCACGCGATCGGCGGGCGTTACGCCCGCCGCCATAGATGCAACAAGGCCAAGTGAAATCGGCGTCGAGAATTGTTGAAGTGCCTGGCTGTCCTCGGAGCGCCGCGTATGGGTTGGCAGACAGCTCGCGATCCTCGCGAGCATCGGCAGCATAGCGGCCGTCGAGCCCGCTTTGGCGCGCATGGCCGGGCCGAACTTGCGCAGGAATAGAACGGTCGCCGCCTCGCAGGCATCATAGGCGGTCTTCCAGTTCCAGGCGCCGGCTGCATCCGAGGCGCCGAAGGCCGCCTCCATGGCGCCGCGCAGGACGGCGGCATCGATGCGATGGCCGCGTTCGAGCTCGGTCAGGAGCTGCTGCGCGGCGCGGAGGGCGGCGGAGGTGAGACTTGCAACGGCACGCATCGAGAGCGGCGTGGCGGCGGCGCCGCCGGTAAGAGATTCGGTCATGGCAGGATGTCTTTCGGAGAGCGGGAACGGGTCGATCCGGCTGGCGCTCTCTCTGGACCGCGCCGGCTCAAACCCCGTCCCGGCCGCTCTCTGCCTCTCATCGCGCGGCCGTCCTCACGCCGCGCCACGGCATTCGGGCGTCGACAGGACGAAACGCATTGCCGGGCAGTGCGAGGGCGACCGGCCGGCCTTACGGCGTGACCTGAGCGATGAACTCCTCGAGGAGATCGTAGGTGGACTTGCCGAGGATTTGATTGGCCGAGATCACAACGACCGCGCCGCCAAAACCGTCGCACGCATCCGCGAACAAGCAAAGGAGGAAACGGCCGATACACACTCCAGCGTCGGCGAGCGCCGCACGATGTCCTGAATGATGAACTCCCAGGATGTCGTCGTAAGATCGAGCTCGACGTCGTGTGACGGCGGTTCGCCGGCCGCACGCTTTGCCAGATGCTCTCTGACGATGCTGCTCGCGACGTTCGAGCCGGCCATTGGGGACGCTGCGAGCGCGGCTTCGAGCTGCGCGCGCTCAAGCGTTATCATGTCGGTCGGTCCGACTTCTGAAAAGAAATACCAGCCCTCGCCGTCACGTTCGGCATCGAAGATGCGAGAGAGCAGCAATCGTTCCAAAGCAGGCTCATGTCCGCTTCGGGGATCGTCTGCTGGACGACTTGAGCTATCGTCATCGGCCATTTGTGCCTCCTTGGAAAACCGAAAGCCCGGCACGAAGCCGAGCGCGGGATGAGAATTGCGATGGAAGGCGTGCGGGACGGCCGGAGCCGTCCCGCGATAAAGGGCTTCATTCGGCGGGATCGAGCTGTGGTTCAGCGTCGCCGTCGCCGCCGTCCTCCTGCCCCGCGTTGGCGAGGAATTCGGGCAGTGGGCCAGCCTCCGCCTCCTGTTCGACCGGCGCGGCGGTGGCGTCGACGAGACGCAGCAGCTCCGGCAACCAGCCCGAACCATCGAGAAGACGCTCGGCCTCCTTGGCCATGTCGGTCTTTTTCAGGTGATCGATCAATTGCGCGGACGATTCACCTCGTGCCTCCCGCACCGCCTCCAGAATACGAGGCTTGGTGACGCGGCCGAGATAATTGTCGACGGTCGGTCTCCAGCCAGACTGAACCATGTCGAGGCCGACGGCGCGCGCCAGCACATCGGCCTGGCCGAGCCGAGAGCCGACGCCGTGAGCAGAGACACGGCCCTGATTGTAACGGTTGGCCGGCTCATGGACGGCGTTGACCGCAAATGACGCACAGTGAGCGAACAAGGATGCCTGTGCGGCACCGTCAAGGACCGTGAGCGCATCCCACACATCGTTCTCACTCTTGGGCAGCCGTGCCTTCCAGGACTCGTGCCGGGCCTCAACGGCCTTGGCAGATGCGCTTTCCCTGAGCCCCGGGGCTTGAGCGGGAAAGGTCGGCGTGCGAAGTCCGATCTCCAGACACGAGCCGGACGATCCGTACCGGTAAAAGGCTGTCAGCACGAAATTGTGCAGCACCGCCTGGAACGCGATTGCCGGATTTTCTGCCAGCGCATCCCGTAATGCCAACGTACGATGCGCCGTCAGTTCGGTGATGAGCCGATCCGGCAACGGCCTTGCCGCATCCTCTCCATCCTCGTCCGTCTCGCTCGATTCACCGGCGAGCGAAATCGTCGTGCGCTGGGCGGACGCACCGGGCTCCTGCCCTTCATTCAAGGATGCACTGGTGCCCCGCTCGCCTTCGCAAGCGGCCGCAGGCGCCTCGTCCTCCGGTCGGACATAGCCCCGATCGACAGAAAGCCGCCCTTCGGGGTCGATGCCGACGAAGACGCCGGCCCTGGCCATCTGGTCCGGCTCGAAGATGACCGGCCGGTCGTTGAACGCTTCGAGCGCCTGCTCGAGTTCGCCGAGCCGCGCGTCCACCTCGTCGGGCAGTTCGTCAGCGTCTTCAAATCTTGTCTGAAGCGCGTCGTATTCCGCCTGCAGGGCATCGAAGCGCGCCTGCTCCTCGTTGGAGAGAGCCACCGGGTCTGCCTCGAGCCGACGAAGCCCATGGTCATGGCCGTAGGGAAAGCTGGCGGCGGTGACCTCGATCCACTTCCAGCCTTCAGCGGCGATCGTTTCGGCTTCTGTCCGCAGCTTCTCAGCCACGAGACGCTCCAGCAAAGTAACGTCCTCGAGCCAGCCGCCGTCATCTTCTTCGAACAGGTCACGCAGCACCTTGCCGCCAGCCGCTTCATAGGCCGCGAGGCCGACAAATCGCACGCGTTTGTCGGATCCCCGCACCGCGCGCTCGGTCAGAAGGCGCCTGATCTGATATGGTTCGTCGTAGCCCGACTTGCTGACGTTCTCCCAGACCTGTTCCTGGCGGGCGTGATCGTTGGTGACGGAGAACGCCATCAGCTGTTCGAGCGATATACCGTCATCGGCGTAAACGTCGAGCAGCTTCGGGGACACCGCTGCAAGCCGCAGCCTCTGCTTCACCACGTTGAGGGATACGAAGAAGATGGCGGCGATATCCTCCTCGGACCGCCTTTGCTCGCGCAGGGCCTGGAATGCCCGAAACTGGTCGAGGGGATGAAGCGCAACCCGGTGCACGTTCTCGGCAAGTGAATCCTCTTCCGCGGTGACCTCGCTGCACATGTCACTGACGATGCAAGGGACCGGCGCGGTCTTTGCCAGACGCTTCTGCGTTACCAAAAGCTCGAGCGCGCGATAACGGCGGCCGCCGGCCGGCACCTCGAACATGCCGGTTTCCTGGCCTTCGCCGTCGAGTACGGACGTTGAGACTTTGCAGCAGCGAGCGCCGAGCGATGTCCTCGGCCAGATCCTCGATCGAGATGCCGGCCTTGAGCCGCCGTACATTGTTCTGACTCAAGACGAGCTTGCTGAAGGGAATGTCGCGCGACGGCGACAGCTTGATCTTCTGAACGGCCTTTGCCATGTCAGTTTCTCCGAAAAACGGGCGGCCGGGAGCCTCTCTCTCGGCCTCCAACCCGTTCGCGAACAGGCCCGCCCTCCTCTCGCTCTCGCTTTTCCAGCGAACGATGGCGATGGTTGGCGGCCGCCGCGCTGTCAAAAAACCAGGTCCCGTCCTCGCATCTCCGATCGGATTGAAGCCCAAAACGCTGGCGCTTGTTGGCACGGGCGACTATGTTGACTGCCATGAGCCATTACATTCTGGATGGACGCGAGCCTAAATGAACGCGGTTTCGTGGCGGCGATGGTATGAATCAGCCGACCGTGTCGTCGCGAGGACCCGGATAAGTCCGGATATCGTCGTCTCAACCGTGTTCGGATGCGATCCGGATCGCCCCCTCCTTTTCGAAACCGAGGTCATGGAAGTGGGCATCACCTCCATCGACGCCCGCCGGGAGCGGCACCCGACGTGGGTCGAAGCCGAACGCGGCCACGCAAAGATCGTAAGCGGGTATCGCGGCGCCTGAGCACGCATTTTCTGGGCTGCACGGAACCCGCGAGTTCGTCGACGGCGCAGCCGACCGGGAGCAGCCGCCGCGGATCGTCGGCCCGCGACGGATATCACCGTCCCCGAGAGGGCACCGCCCGCGACCTCGTGAATCTGAAAAGCGCAAGCGAGCCAAGCCGAAGAGCGGAATCCCCGGCTTGGCCGAAATTACGCCACGCGGTCGAGCAACTTCTTGGCCTTGGCTTCCATGTCCAGGCGGACATCCTGATGCGGCTTGCCGCGCGCGACGGCGGTGATGCCCTGCACGAAATCGAAGATGCTTTCAGGCGGGCGGCCTTCCTCCGCCAGCACCGCGTCAATCACCTTGCCTGTCTCGGCCTTGGTGAAGCCGCGGCGGCGCAGAAACTCGGTGCGATCCTCGTCGTTGCGTGCCACGATCCGCTCGCGGGCGGCCTTGATGCCGTTGACGAAAGGCATGGGAGAGGAGTTGGCGAAGTTCAACAGTGCCGGGGCTGCCTCGTGAGCAAAGCGGGAGGCTGCGTATTTGGAATGACGGATGGTCATCTCCTCGAAATCTTCCACGCCCCACAGATTGCGATTTTGACAAACCGCACGAAGATAGAAGCTCGCCATGCCGAGCGTCTTCGCGCCGACTTCCGAGTTCGAGCAATAAAAGCCCCGGAAATAGAGGTCGGGCGAGCCGTCCCGGAGACGACCGGCTTCGATCGGATTCAGATCATCGACCAGAAACAGGAAAACGTCCCTGTCCGATGCATACAGGGTCGTCGTGTCCTTGGAGATGTCGACGCGGGGATTGTAGATGCCACTTGACCAGTCGAGCACACCAGGCACCTTCCACCGTGTATCGCCTGTGCCATTGCCTGCGATGCGCTGTACGGCCTCAACCAGCTCGTGGTCGTAGATCCGGCCATAGTCGGGACCGGTGACGGCGCGAAGCTCAATACGGCTATCCTCGGTCTCGAGCGTTTTGATCTGCTCGACGCGATTGGCGGTCAGGCCATATTGCAGGTTGATGGCTGCGAGTGCCGCTGGGAGCTGCCGCAGGTAAGTGGCCGGTGCGCCAACCTGGCTCGCAAGCTGACCAAAGCTCCAGTGGGTCGGCGCGACTGGCCTGTCCGAGCCGGGCAGCATCAAGGCCAGGCGTTCGGGATCGGCACTTCTCGCTTCGACATGAATGAGCGCGGTTTCGACCACGCGCGTTCGGCTGCGCTCCGTGCGATCGCGCACCGTGCGGGCTAAGTCCTCAAGCGAAAGATAACGCTCATCCGCCGGACGGCTGAACCACTCCGAGGACACCCGACCAACGCGCTCGCCGCGGCTCACATCCACTCTGTAACCGGGGGTGGCGTTGCGGCCGGCATCAACAATCTGCGTATTCATGGGAGCAATCTCCATGACGGGCGCCGGAAGACTCTCCTCCGACCCTCAACCCGTCATGGCCAAGGCCGCTCCCCTCTGCCTCTCCTGTATCGTCGGTCGCCCAGACCCACGACCAAGACCCACGACCCAAAGCACGACATCCCGCCCCGACGCAGCTTCCGTCAGGGATGGAAGCCCGAAGGGTGAAAACCCGGCGCAAGCCGGGGTTTCAGCGCCAGCCGGCAGCCCGGTCCCGCAGGGAGACGCCGTCCTCTGCACGCATGCGTAGAGAAATTCCGCGTGCGGCACGCGTGGGACCGGGACGGTGCTGGCAGGCGTCAATCAGCGCTGCGTAGCCAGCGGGGGTCGCGGTCCTCCGGCAGCCTCCGATCACGAAAAACGCTCACGGGACCTGAAAATCTTAGCTGCATAGGCTCGATCCGTGAAAAACGCTTTGGCCGGCGCCAGCAGGGATAACGCCATTTGTTGCAGGGGGCGTGTGACCCCTCTAGTAATAATGTAATCTTCGTAATACATATTTATCAAATCCGTAGCACGAAGACGACAAATGCCGACCCCTCACCACCCTCCCGCCGCCGTTCGACGGGCCATGCGCAAGCTCGGCGCCGACATCCACGACGCCCGCCGGCGTCGGCGGCTGCCGATGGCAGTCGTGGCCGAGCGCGCCTTCACATCCCGCTCGACGCTGCAAAGGGTCGAAGCCGGCGATACCAACGTCAGCATAGGCATCTATGCCGGCGTCCTTCAGGCGCTCGGTCTACTCGACGGCCTGAGCCAGATCGCCGACATCATCAACGATCGCGTCGGACAGGCACTGGCCAGCGCCGAACTGCCCAAGCATGTCCATCTCAAACGCAAGCCCGGAGCCTTACGCGATGGCTGATTTCGAGGTGCATATCGAACTGAGCGGCCGCACGCGTCCTGTCGGACTGGCGAGGGCCAATCGCGTTCGCGGCGCGGAGACCATTCTCTTCGAATATGATGGCGTCTGGCTCGGTGACCCAGACCGGTTCTCGCTGGAACCTGCCTTGGCCCTGACGCGAGGCGCCTTCGCTCCCTCTGCAGGACTGGTGACTGTCGGCTCCATCGGCGACTCCGCACCCGATACATGGGGCCGCCGCCTCATGCAGCGCGCTGAACGCCGCCTCGCCGATCGCGAAGGTCGGGCCGTTCGCACGCTTACAGAAAGCGATTATCTGCTCGGCGTCGCCGACGAGACGCGGTCCGGCGCACTGCGATTCCGCTGGGTCGGCGAAGAAGCCTTCCAGGCGCCGACTCGCGCCGGTGTACCGGCTCTGATCGAACTCGGCCGGCTGCTCCAGATCACCGAGCGCATTCTCCGGGACGAGGAAACGGACGAAGATCTTCAGATCATCTTCGCCCCCGGTTCCTCCCTGGGTGGCGCGCGGCCGAAGGCGTCGGTCATCGACCAGCATGGCAAGCTCTCCATCGCCAAATTCCCGAAGGAGAGCGACGACTACAGCATGGAGACTTGGGAGGAGATCGCGCTGCAGTTGGCCGGCCGAGCCGGCATCGTCACCCCGCAACACGAACTCATCGAAGTGGCTGGCAAGGCGGTCCTGCTGTCGCGACGCTTCGATCGCGACGGCACGACCCGCGTCCCCTTCTTGTCAGCGATGGCGATGATCGGCGCCAAGGACGGCGAGCGCGGCAGTTATCCCGAAATTGTCGACGCTCTCGCACAGCATGGAGCACAGGGAAAGACAGACGCTCATGCCCTCTATCGACGCGTCGTCTTCAACGTGCTGATCTCTAATGTCGACGACCACCTGCGCAACCACGGATTCCTCTGGTTGGGAAAGGCCGGATGGTCGCTCTCTCCGGCTTATGACCTCAATCCCGTGCCGACTGATGTGAAGCCGCGCGTGCTGACGACGAACATCGATCTGGACGAAGGCACCTGCTCGCTCGACCTGCTTGAGGGCGCATCGGAATACTTCGGGCTGACGCTGATGCCAGCCCGCACGATTATAAAAGAGGTCGCAACGGTCACCGCCAAATGGCGGAACATCGCCAAGGCGGTCGGCGCCCGGTCGGCCGAGATAAGCCGCATGGCCAGCGCCTTCGAACACGACGATCTCAAACGAGCGCTGGCGCTTTGACACGGACATTCCTTCATAGCTTCGATCCTGCAGCGGCAAGCCTCGGCCCCACCATCGATCTTGAAATCCCGGACATCGAGGATGCCGGAATTCGGGAGGTGCTGCAGACGCCTGGGGCCGCCTATGGCGCGTGGTCCATTCTCGATCGCTGCTGGCGCCAACCGGCGCGGGAACGCGTTCATCTTCAAGGAGCCGCTCGGACAGGCACGAGAAGTCAAAGTCGCCCTTTCCGGTCTGTTTGGACGCTTCGTCGCACGCGCTTAGCCTCCGCCGCCGACGAGCCCTGTCGGACGGACGGCAGTGATACGCGCCCTAAACCTGCGCTCGTCCGAAACCCGACGCGTCTCGCCAGATCGATCCGTGCATGCGAGCGGCCCGTCCAGCGGCAAAGGGATGCTCGCTGGCTCGCACATAAAAAAGAACCCCGCCCAAGACTGGGCGGAGCTCTGAAGGATCGCGTCTCACTCGCCGTTTTTGCGCGGGCGCGACCACAGCAGCGTGTAGCCCTCGCCGCCTTCGTCGTCGAACAGGTTCGCGTAGATCGGTGCGTTGAACGAGGGGTCGTCGAGCTTGAGCGAGAGATAATCGCGACCCTCTTCGGAGCGCTTCGACCAGGCTGCCCCGATCTCGGCCCGGCCCACATAGATGCGGTGGCTCGGAGCGTTGTCGTTGGAGCGGTTGGTCTCGGCGACGATGCGGACGCCCTTGGCTTGCAGGCTCAGGGTGACAATCTCGCCCTGGAAATCGTTGCCGACTTTCTTGAAAGAACCGATGTTAGCCATGTCACTTCTCCTGTTGTTTTTCGAGCCCGCGACCACCGCGGCCTCGATGGCGATCTAAGGGCCGAGGACGATCGGGGACGCACCCCTCGCGGGCCGGAGCGCAGCGGAGGATGCCGTTGTGGCGACTTTCTTGCCTCGCGAGGAATGGGCGCAGCCCAGGGGAAGAAAGTCGCATCAACGGCGTTGCGGCTCAGACGATCGAGGCGAAGCCGGTCCTCGGCCAGATCAAGCCATCAAAGAGGCCACGTGCGTCCGCGTGCTGAACCGCAATCTCAAGGAGAAGACTGGCGAATCTCGGTTGAGCTGCACAAGAGGTTGGAACGATTTGGCGAAGAAAGAGAAACAATCTGCCGCAAAGGGCGGAATCGTCCATGAAGAGCGATCGAGAACACGCCACGCGCCACCGCGACCACGTGGGCCGGCCCGAGATCGGTGCAGCCTGGTCGAAGCGCTCCGAAAAATGCCGCGTTACCTCTCCCTCTCCTCTCACCTTGCCCCCGCATTCAATATCGCGATCCTGGCGAACCTGTTCGACGAGGAAGGTGACGAAGGATCATCCCTCGTGCGTGGCGGCCGTGAGAATGGTTGAGGCCGCCGATCCAAAGCCTACCCGGCTCGAACAGGCGGGTCTGCGCGAGCAAGAACAGTCAAGCGCGTCCACGTCGTGCCGCCAACGCAAAACCCGCCCAGGCAGGCGAAGGCCTCACGCCAAGCCAGCGACGGCACCCCGATCTGGGACAGGGCGAACGCGAACACCAGCTTCTCAATGGCCATCTCCAGTTGGACGGCTTCGAATCCGAGCGTGTGCCATTGCCCGCACCAACGAGTATGCCGATTGCCGAAGAAACCCGGCCTATTTAAACGGCGAGCGCACGACGGCTTCCCTAAGCCGCTTCGGCGACAGGCACGGACCCGTAAGATCCCAGAAGATCAGCTTGATGAACACGGTTAGGAACGACGCTTGGAAAGTGGCCGCCGACACGGGATTCGGTCTGATAATCGAAACCGCAGAAATCGCTTGAACCTCACGCAGCGTCAGGGTGTACCCTAAAAACTGTCGGCAGACTTTAGAGACGCGAAACATCGGACCGGGATGTAGCACAAACCACATGACAAAGCTGGTGTCGTCAACACTGGGCTTGATCGTGGAATGTTTCTCAACGCATGAGCCGCCCGACATAGAGCATGCTGTGCGGCTGCAACGGCCGTCCTTGGATCTGCTTTAAGCCCGCGCGAAGATCCGCAATAAGCGCACTCCCCTCGTATGAGGCAAGATATTTCGGGAGCCAGTCACACAATTGCGAGGCCGCAAGTCTTGCTGCTGTCTCCTGCTGAACACTTCGTGTCGAGATGACAGGTTGACTTCTGCGGATGTTCATGGAGGTCACTTTCATCAGCCGCGCAAGGCTTTCTCCAAAAACCGCCCTCTAATCTTGAGCAGGGTACGCGCAAGGTCGACGTCGACACGGATGTTTTGTACCGCCACAAATAAGATAGTAACTTCGCGAATTCACCCCAAATCTCCTAAACGATGACCACATACGAGAGATTATGTGAAGCCGCACCGTTCGTACTCTCAATGCGACGCGAACGGTGCAAGCTGGCGCGCCCAGCGTTACGCCAAAATCGTTCTGTCGCAAGAAAATCGATCCAGGAGCCATGGATGAAACTAGTGAAGACCTGCGTAATCGCATGCAGCCTTTCGGCTTTCCTCGCATACCCCGTCATTGCGCAAAGCCTCGCCACCGATGCCAAGGCCCGTAAAGGCGTCCTTGGTACGAGCATACAGAGCGGCATGAGCGATGATGAGGACTCCTCGCCCAGGCTCAGGACCTGGGGCGCGAAAGTGGGCAGGAAGTCGACCAAGGGCGCGAAGAGTGCAGCCGGCGGCAACGCAGCGGACAAGGGGACTGTTGACTAATTCGCGACCAGCAGCATGCCGATGAGTGGCAATCGACACGTCGCCGGGTGCATCCTGCGGCCGGAGGCCGAGCCCGCAACGCACCAAGATGGATGGCTGGATTGTGACGGTCGCCGAGGAATACGGCGACGAAGAACAATTCAGCCATTTAACTCGCGCGTCTGCAGTTGCCCCGACGGAAGCCATGAAGCTGACCATGATCAACTACGGCGCAATGACCGCAACGCTCAACTGCCCGATCGAAGAGGGCAGTTGCAAGGGCTCAGCGTTGAGCGCGGCGCGCTAATCGGTGTGCACAATAGGATCGATCCAATCACCTCGCGACCTCGATTTGGGTACTGCTCCTCCGATGCTCCTACCACCGGTCAGGTTACCGACATTCATGTTCGAAAGCCGCCCGAGCAGTTGGCTGGCGCAGCGTGAAAAGGCGCAACTTTTGGCATCTCGTCGTCCCTTCATTGTCTGGCACGCCTGTTGCTGAGTCATGCACGGCTTGGTTGCTAATGACGACCTCGTAGGCCCAAGCCGCTTCGTAGCGCAACTCGTGCGGGCGGCTCTCGCTCCGCCCGCACGCTTTTTCAGCGTCGACCAGCGCTGCGCTTCATGAGCTTATGCTTTGCATCGTGATGAGGCTGCGCGCCCGAGCGTTTGGCACGCAAGTTGCTGGGAGGAATACGGCTTGGCTTCTCATGCATCGCGCCCCCCGGGATGGCCAAGCTTCCACCCAGACTAGCGCGGGTGGTCCCCCAGCCGCCCGCGCGATTTTCCGTTGGCCATGGGTCTGCCGCGTTCGGTCCAGCGACATGCCGTGGAGGTTACCGCGCCAACGACGTCGCAGCGTTGCGCTGGGTTCACGCGACGCTCGTCGACACCGCTCTGACCGTCCACGACCTGATCCTGCCGCCATTCTCTGTCGAGGAGCGCGAGCGCTATTGGGCCGAAAGTCGGCTGTTTGGAGCATTGTTCGGGCTGACGTCGAGCGACTTACCGGCGGATTGGGATTCATTTGCGGCCTACACCGCGGCGATGATGCAATCGGATACATTGTCCGTCAGCACCGCCGCGCGCGAGGCGGCCCGACAGATCTTCGCCGGTTTACGACCATGGTTGCGTCCGCCGCGTTGGTACCAAGCCCTGAGCGCCGAGCTGCTGCCGGACCAGCTGCGCACCGGCTTCGGATTTGCCATTGACGAACGCGACAAGAAGGCCGCCCAGCGTGCCGTCGCGCGCATACGACGCATCTATCCCAGAATACCGAGCCAGCTTCGCTACGTCGGCCCCTATCAGGAAGCTCAAGCGCGACTGCAGGGAACGCGACAGCTGAGCTGGACAACGCGGTGTGTGAACAGGGCCTGGATAGGACGCCCTCAATTGGACGACCGCTGGAACAGGTGAAGCTCTCGGACAGCCGCGGACGTTCGGATGCGGCCGACCGCCGCCTGCCGCGATCACAACCTTACCGGATCGAAATCGGACTTCTCTTCGGCGAGCCCCAATAAATGTGGGATCGCGCGGATGCTCGTAGCCGTTGATCTTGCTCCGAAGTTTATATCCAGTCCTGAGTTCGCCCTGACTTTGGATTTGTCCGGTTGGGCGATGGATAGCAACGGGAGCTCGCGCGGAGCGCTCCGCATAGCGCACGACAGATCTCGTCGCGGTTGGCAGGTTAAGGTGAACTCGAAGGCGTCTTCCATCCAACAGGTCAGCACGACATGATCGGCGTTGAGATCGACGCCAAAACGGCCATTCGCGGAGTCGGCGACAAAGGCGTCTACGAAGTCCCTCGCGCGCCATTCAGAATAAAAGTCGAACTCATATATGGTTGAAATTACTAAGCATTTTTTCTTATTGTGTTCGAAGGTCGATAGAGTGAAGCCATTCATCGCGGATTAGACTCTGGATCGAGTGCAACTCGGTAGCAAATCTACTAACGTATTGCGCGAACCCTCCGCTAGAGGAGGATCTTGGGATGAGGCCCCATGCGAAGCGTGAGCGAGTCGGCCGACCTCTTCAGGCACGTAAGCGCCGACAAATCGGAATTCTATCGCCGTATCATGGACGTCTTTGCGGCGGCCAAACGGCAATACCGCTTGCAGCTTAGACCCGACGAGGTATTGGCCGAGGCAGTGTGGAGCGGCGCGCCCCCTCGAATAGAGGAAGTCAACGGGGCCCTCACTCAGCTTACCGTCTGGGGAAACCTAGAATCGCATCCCGATACAGCGCGAGTTTCAAGTCTAAGCGACTTTTACCGCGCCCGCTTCCTCTACCGTCTCTCGCAGGGTGGAGAGGCTGTCGAAGCTGCGCTGTCGCTCTTCATACAAGCGCTGCAGCGGCGCGCGGAGCTGCAGACTGTTGCACTCGAGGACATCGCAAATCGCTTGCGTGCCCTGCAGGCGCTTGCGAGCGAGCGGGAACCCGATGTCGCGAAAGTTCACGAAACGCTGCGCGACCTCGTGCGCGTATTCGAGGGGCTGGCGGATAACGCGCAGGCCTTCATGGCGGGCGTCGCCCGCAGCATCGAGCTGCAGCAGGCCGAGTCTAGCGCCGTATCGACTTACAAGCGGCAACTGATAGATTATCTTGAACGTTTCATAGGCGACCTGGTACGCCGCTCCGATACGATCGCGGGCCACATCCTCGCCCTCGAGCCACGTATCGACGTCTTGCTGCAGCAAGTCGCAGCGCGCGAAGCTCGCGACGCCGCCCCCGGGAACGAATCCGATCGTGTCGAAGCACATACGTCCCATTGGAACGCTTGGCGCGAACGTTGGAAAGGCCTCCATGGATGGTTTTTCCGCAGCGGCCACGAACCCTCTCAGGCCGAACTGTTGCGAGCGAGGGCAAGGTCCGCGATCCCGCAACTGCTCGGTGCGATCGCCGCAATCAACGAACGCCGCAGCGGGCGCAGCGATCGATCAGCGGATTTCCGAATACTGGCCCACTGGTTCGTCGCCTGTCAAAACGACGGCGAGGCTCACCGATTGGCACGCGCGGCCTTCGCGCTCAATCCTGCCCGACATTTCGCACTGAACACGGACGCCGACGCCGATCTGCCGGCAAGCACCCGCTGGGCCGATGCTCCACCATTGAAGATCCATCCTCGACTGCGCGAATACGGCGAGGCGACGCCGCGCGGGCCGATGGCCAGGATCCGGGATCGCGCCGAAGCCCGCGCACGCCTGGCTCGGGAGTTGGCCGAGGAGTTTCTGAGGTGGAAGCCGCGCGCCGGCGTCTCGCGAACGGCCATCCCACCCGACTTTCGGATCTTGGGGAGCTCGACGGACATGCCTTCGGTCTATTTCTCGGACTACTCGGCGAAGCGCTGACGGAACAGACGGATCCGGAAGCCTCAGTGTCCCGGCAGACGGGTGATGGCCTGCTCCACATCGAGCTCACGCCTCTGGCGGCGGAAACCCGGGCAGAGATATCGACGCCGCACGGCATCTTTTCGGGGCGCGATCACCTCATCACGATCACGCCGACGCAGGACTTGCGCTGATGTCCAGAGCCGAGGATACGCGAGGAAGCCGCAACATCGGCCAGGAGCAGCGTAAACATCAACGCGAGGAGTTCAGGACGGCGGTCCGCGCGCTCCTGATGACCCCGCTGATGACGCCGGCCCACGACGAATTTCCCTCGGTACGCCGGCAGGCCGACTTACTGCGTGCCTGGTTCTCCCGCGAAACCGGGTGGCCTCTGCATATCGAACAGGAGGGGGCTCGTCTGTACAAGAGACCCGCCGAACTCTCCGCGACCACGCGCGGACTGCCCGACTACGACAGGCGCCGCTACGTCCTGCTATGTCTCGCATGCGCCGCGCTCGAGCGTTCAGAATCGCAGATCACGTTGCGTCTGCTGGGCGAAAGGCTGTTGCAGCTCGCTGCCGAGCCCGTTCTGACATCGCTTGGCTTCGCCTTCACGCTCGGTACGCAACATGAGCGCCGCGAACTTGTGGCCGTTTGCCGGACGTTGCTGGAGATCGGAGTGCTCCAACGCGTCGTCGGCGACGAAGAGGCCTTCGTACAGACGCGAGGCGAGCAGGCCGACGCGCTCTACGACGTGCAACGCCGGACGCTCGCCGGCCTGCTCGCCGCCGTGCGCGGTCCCTCGACGTGGCGACCGGAGGATGCCCCCGAGACCCTCGAGGAACGCCTGAGCGCGCTGGTCGACGAGCACGTCGCGGACAGCGACGAGGGACGTCGCACCGCGCTTCGCCACCAACTCGCGCGGCGCCTCCTCGACGATCCCGTGATCTACGTCGAGACGCTCGATGCCGAGGCTAGAGCATATTTCGTCAATCAACGCGGGGCCATGGCCGCACGTCTTTGCGAAGCCTCGGCTCTGACCGCGGAGCATCGAGCCGAAGGCCTGGCGCTTGTGGACGAGACTTGCCTGCTTACCGACGTCGCCATGCCGGCTGAAGGCACCGATGCCCACGCCACCCTACTCGTTGCGGAATATCTCGCGAGTGCGATCAAGCGATCCGATGCTCTCGACGCGGACGCAAATCCGCATCGGATCGAGTTCTCCGAGCACGAGATCATCGCTTTTCTCCGCGATGCCAAGATTAGATACGGTCGATATTGGCGCAAATCCACCCGCGAAGCCGGGGCGGAGCGCGAGCTCGCCGGCATCGCCATCGAGCGGTTGGAAAAGCTTCAACTGATCGTACGCGGCAGTGAGGGGATCCGACCGTTGCCAGCGATAGCCCGCTTCGGCCTCGGCGAGGCCGAAATCCGAGATCCTCCTGATGCGCGGCGGGCGTCGATCGCCGAAGGGATGGGTGCGACGTGAACGAACGGCCCACCTCCTTTGACGCGACCTCCGAACGACCGGCGCTCCCGATTCCGGTTCGGGATCGCTGGCAGCCCCTGCGCCTCGGGCTGGTGGAGATGTTCCATTACGACAGCGAAGAGTTCTGGTTTCGCGACGGTCACCTACTGCTACGTGGCAACAACGGTACCGGCAAATCGAAGGTGCTGTCGCTGACGCTTCCCTTTCTGTTCGATGGACAGCTAAAGCCCTCTCGCATCGAGCCCGACGGGGACAACGGCAAGAGAATGTCGTGGAATCTCCTGATGAATAGTTACGATCGCAGGGTCGGCTATTCCTGGATCGAGTTCGGCCGTCTCGGCAACCACGGCAAGCCGCACTATCTCACGCTCGGCGCCGGGCTCTCCGCCGCCGCCTCGCGTCCGAACGTGGAAAGCTGGTTCTTCGTCCTGGACGACGCGGACAAACCGACCCGCATCAATCAGAATCTATGGCTGATGAGCGAGCAGCGAGTTGTCCTGACCAAGGAGCGTCTGCGCGAGGCTCTCGAAGGTCGAGGTCAGGTGTTCGACACCGCGGCGAACTACCGTCGCGCCGTCGACGAGCGGCTTTTTCACCTGGGCGCCAGGCGCTACGACGCGCTAATGGATACGCTGATCCAATTACGTCAGCCGCAATTGTCGAAGAAGCCCGACGAGACGGCGTTGTCCAATGCGTTGACGGAAGCATTGCCGCCGTTGGCTCCGGAGCTGCTGGCCGATGTCGCCGAGGCGCTGGGCCAGCTGGAAGAGGATCGCCAGCAGCTCCAGGAATACCAGGCACTCGCCAAGGCCGTCGATCGCTTCGACAAAAGATACCGGGTCTACGCGGGCACTCAAACGCGAAGGCAGGCGCGCACGCTGCGTCAGGCCCAGACGGAGTTCGACAATGCGAGCCGTTCGCGCGGCGAGGCAGAAGCCAGACTGGAGACCGCCTCAACCGCCGAGGCCGAGGCGCGCAAAGCTTGCGACGCGGCCGAAGTCGAATTCAAACGCGAGCGATCCCGCCTCGAAACCCTTCGCTCGGGAGCTGGAATGGAGGACGCGAACCGCCTGGAATCAGCAGAAAAAGACGCGGAAGCGCGTCAGAGGGCTCTGTCCAGCGCCGAAGGCGCAATGGACTCCGCGAGTCGGCGATTGAGGTCAAGCGTTGAGGAGACCAACTCCGCGGCGGAGCGAGTTCGGCAGATCGAACGTCGCGTCGCCGATCTGCGCCGGGAATGCGAAGCCTTCGCCGACACGGCCGGTGTCCTCAATGCGCATGCCGACAATCCGATCGCCAAGCTCGACGCGGAACGGCTTGCGGCGTTAACGCCTCAGACCTTCGAAAAGGCCGGCTCCGAGCTTCGGGCGCTCGTTGAGGGCCGGCGCGAGGAAATTGCGTCGTTGCGGAGGCGAGATGCCGAAGTGTTGGCGGCGGAGTTGCTGAATACGCAACGCCGAAATTTCCGAGACGAATGTCAGGACGCCGCCGACGCCGCCGCGGAGAGACGTGAATCGGCCGATGCAGGCGTGGAGCGCGAGGGCCAAAACCTGATCGACGCCTGGGAGAGTTGCTTCGCAGGCTTGAAGCAACATCGCGTCACGCCGGACGACCGCTTCGCGACTCTCGCCTCGTTATCCGAGTGGGTCGTCACGCCGACGGGCGACAATCCCGCGCGTCGGCTTCTGCAAGACGCGCAGCAACAGACCAGCGAGCGCCTGGCGACGACCCGCGTCGCGCTCGAAGGTCGGCGGCAAGGCCTGCTGACGGAACGCAAAAATCTCGAGGAAGAACGCAGCCGCCTGGAAGGCGGGATCGATCCCGAGCCGTCCCCACCGCATACCCGCGATCCCGAAGCCCGCACGGCGCGCGAAGGGGGCCCCCTATGGAGGTTGGTCGACTTTCACCCCTCGGTGACGCTCCCTCAACGAGCCGGATTAGAAGCCGCGCTGGAGGGGGCCGGGCTCCTCGATGCCTGGCTTTCGCCCGACGGTCGCCTCCAATCGTCCGATCAAGGTACACTCTTTCGAGACGCGCAAATGCTCGAACGACGGCCTCAATCGCCGTCGCTTGCCGACTGGTTGCGCGCGGACGTGCCGGCCGACAGCGGCGTACCTAACGCGATCGTCGAAAGCATCCTGCGCGGCGTCTCCTGCGCGGACGACGAGCCAGCGGAGGCCGAGTCCTGGATCGCTCCCGATGGCCGCTTTCGGCTTGGAGCCCTGAGTGGTGCGTGGGAGAAGACCGAAGCGGTCCACATCGGCTACTCCGCGCGCGCCGCCGCCCGCGCTCGGAGGTCGGCGGAAATCTCGGAACGGCTGGCGGAGATCGCCGGCGAGACTATCGGATTGCAGGCGGAGTTCGACGGACTAGCTCGGGATCAGAACGAAGCGACCGACGAATGGCGCCTTGCGCCGACCGACGATGCGCTGCGCAACGCTCATCTCGCCGCCGCGACCGCCGCTCGCGAGGCGACAACGGCTCGCCAGCGGTTGACCGAAGCCACGATGCAATTCCATGCGAGCGAAGAGGAACTCGCTGCGGTGCGGCGGCGGCGCGCCACTGACGCCGCCGACCTTCGGCTGCCGGCGTCACCTTCCGAATTGGCGGCCGTCGAAGCGGCTCTGGGACGCTACCAGGAAAGCCAACTGCGGCTTACGCAGGCCGTCTTGGAAATACGCCTTGCGTTGCCCGATCTGGAGCGGCAACGCGTCCGCGAAAGCGAGGCGCGAGAGACCGCCGCCGCGCATGATAACCAGCTCACGACCGCAAAAATCGAGGCCGAAGAGGCGGCGGTCCGATTCGACGTGCTGCGCAGAGCCATCGGTGCGAAGGTCGAGGAACTGCGGCGCCAGTTGAACGAAGCCCGCGCGGCCTCCGATGCCGCAGAGGTCGCTCTGGACGGTGCGGAGGAAGCCCTGAAAAACGCGGGGGAAGCGCGCGCGGTCGCGCACGAAAAGGTCGCGACCGCGACCGGCGTCTTCGAGCAGAGGAGCGCAGCACGCAGCGAGGCGATATCGAGGTTTCAGCAGTTCACCGCGACCGGTCTACTGGCCGCCGCCATCCCGCAAATCGTATTGCCGGAGATGGGTGGTCCCTGGACGATCGATCCGGCCTTGGGGCTCGCCCGACGCGCCGAGCAGGCGCTGTCGACGCTCGACGACAAGGACGAGGCGTGGGCGCGCGTCCAAAAGCAGATCAGCGAAGAACTGACGGAGTTGCAGACCGCGCTCAGCGCGCTCGGTCACCGGGCCCAAGCCGAGCAGAACGATTGGGGGTTGATCGCGCACGTCATCTACCAGAACAGGCCGGAGCGTCCCGACATGCTCGCGGCACGTCTCGCCGAGGAGATTGCCCAGCGGAGCGAACTCCTGACCGAAAGGTCGTCGGAGCCATGCTGCAACAGCGCATCACCGCCGAGCGAGAGCGCGCGGATTCGGGAGCAAGCAGGGATTCGGCCGGACCATTGATAGACCAACTCTCCCGTGCCCTGGACTATAGGCGCTGGCATCGCTTCAGGGTCGAGCGTTGGCAGGACGGACACTGGCGCAAGCTTTCGGGCCCCGCCTCGAGCGGCGAGCGGGCGCTCGGATTGACCGTGCCGTTGTTCGCCGCAATAGCGAGCTTCTACAGCCAGGGAAGTTTTCCGCTGGCGCCGCGTCTGATGCTGCTCGACGAGGCGTTCGCCGGAATCGACGACACTGCGAGGGCGCATTGCATGGGATTGATTCGCGAGTTCGATCTCGATTTCGTCATCACCAGCGAACGCGAATGGGCCTGCTACGCCGAGCTTCCCGGCGTCGCGATCTGCCAGCTACAGCGGCGCGAAGGAATAGACGCCGTCTTCGTCTCCCGTTGGAGCTGGGACGGAAGAGCCAAGAGACGCGAAAGCGATCCCGACCGCAGGTTTGCGGCTTCATGAGGCCGCCGATCGAGCCACGGCTGCAGCGCCTGCTCGGAGGAGCCGAATACGCGAACCTCCGCAAACGGCTTCGCGACCGGTTCGCCCGGGCACCGGAAGGCGAGGAGGTTGAAGGCTTCCGGATCGGCAAGCTGACTTCCGAGGAGCACGCCCTGTTGGCGTCGCTGCTGGGCCGCCATGTCCGCCATTCCTCCTCGCTGCAGGTCGATGTCGGCCGGGTGGATGCGACGTTCCGCGATTCCGGCATCGCCATGTCTCTGCGTGATGCGCTCGAAATCATCGACGGGCCGGTCGCGAACCTGGCGAAAACGCGGCGCGCATCGAGAGAGATGTGGTCGGATGTTCTCGACGTATGCACCCACCAAGCGCTCGTCGAGCTGCTGCGGACTCCCAAGGGGCTAGGTCTGCTCAAGCGGCTCTCAGGCTCGCAGCCGGATGTGGCGATCGAGCTGTGCCGCAGGGTCGAAGCGACGCTGCGGCGACTGCCCGCCAATGCCATCATGCGCTCGCAATTGGCCGCTGAAGCCCTGGGAGACGCACACGCTCTCGATGGCGGCAGACCGGCCGCGACTCTGATCCTGACGATCTGGCGGCGGCCGATTGCGCGGACCGGTGGCGAAGAAGGCTTTGACGAGCCGGAAGGGGAGACCGAAATCGAGTCCGCCGAACGGGCAGAGCGCGACCGCGACGTCTGGGCCAAGGCCGGGGTCCTGGTTAACGAATTGGCGCGGCCCGCTTTGTTCCTGAATCTGCCCGTCGAGGGCGCAGAGAGGTACGGACAATTTGCGGGGGAGCCCGTCTACGCCTCGTTGCGGTCGCTCTTGCGCACGCCTCCGGCATGGAAGGTAGGGGGTCGAAAGGTCTATGTCTGCGAGAACCCCAACCTTGTGGCCATCGCCGCCGATCGCTGGGGCGCCGGCTGCGAGCCGTTGGTTTGTACCGACGGAATGCCCGCCGCGGCACAGAGGTGCCTGTTATCGCAACTGACCGAAGCGGGAGCGAGGCTTCACTACCATGGCGATTTCGATTGGGCCGGTGTCCGAATCGGCAATCACATGGTGCGCGAGCATGGGGCCAGTTCCTGGCGGTTCGATGCCATCGACTACGTATCAGCCGTTGAAGGAGCATCAGGACTCGGACAGAAGCTCACCGGAAAGGCCTTATGTGCATCTTGGGACGAAGGCTTGACGACGGCGATGCAACTGCACGGCCTCTCGATCGCTGAGGAGTCTGTCGCTGCTTCCCTCTTGAACGATCTCAGATCCGCAAAATAGCGGTTCGTGGTTCTCCAGTCGCCCGGGTCTCGCAGCCCCAGTTCGGCCTTCCGATCTGAGAACAACGAGGCGACGGTCGTGAAGCGACCTACGGCAGTTCGAGGCCCACGCTGTAGCCGCCGCCGCGCAGGCCATCGAAATCCCACTCGTAGATCGAAACGGGTCCGACGGCAGCTTGGCTCTGGCCCAGAAAGAATGCGAAGGCGTTCGGCCCCGCGATGAAGAGATGAACACGGCGCGGCCCACCCTTGACCGAAGCGCGCATCGCGCCCAACAAGGACAGCGCCATCGCCGCCGCGTGGCTGCCCGATCGCACGCTTTGGTAGGATGGGCCGCCAACGGGGCTTGCCGTCATCAGCGTGCCGACGGCGGCGAGCTTCTGGACGTACTGGCGGACCGCGGGCGCCACGTCGTGCGTCAACGAGACGGCGACCGCAAGGTCCGCCTCATCGGCGTGGACCGCCTCCTCGACAGTGGAAAGCGTCGGCCAGGTAGGATCGAGCGGCTTGTCCGCCGCCGACCACATGTGACGACAGCCGGCTCGCTGCTCGATCTCGATGGCCTTTCCGGACTTAACGTTGAGGATCGCGCCCACACCGAATGCCAGAGACACATGCGTGTCGAGGATCAGACGGAGCTGGTCCTTGTCGCGCGCGGACTGAATCAGAAACTGCCGCAGTTCGGGGAACACGGTAGCCCTCCAATCGACCGGGTTCCGGATGTAGCGCCCATCGAAATGCGGGACGAGATTCACTGATTCGTCGCTGCGCGCCTCGATGTCATCGATGGGATGCATGAACGAGCGCACGCCGAGCGTTTCGGGCCTCGGCGATGACGGCGCAAGAAGTTTTTCGTCCGCAACGAGATCGCGAAACGAGGCGGGGTCGAACGTGTTACAGCCCTGCGCATGGAGCTTCCTGATCAGATCGTCGTACAGGAAGCCGGCCTCGGACGGCGGCACTTGACGCATGCCGGCCGCCGCGAAGCGGTCATTCAGGCGTTCGCGCAGGTCGGCGCCGGACTCCAGACGCTGCGAAATAGCCAAGGTCCGCGCCACGAGCCGCAGCGCGTCGTGATCGATGCCGAGATGCCCCGACCATGCGTCGCGCACCTTGCCCATCATGCTTCTGGGCGCGGTGCCGTCGAACAGCCGATCCAGATCAAGCGCATGAGTGTGCATGCGTATCAGGCGGGAAAGCGCGTCGTCCGCCTGCGGCCGCCAGTTCGTCACCAGCCGCAACCGCGCGCCCATGCCGTTCGGCGCGTGCTGAAGCTGTGCCGCAAGAGCCCGCTGGAGAAGTGACACGGATTGGGCGTTCGAGAACGCGGGATCGATGAGGTCGAGGTGGCCGAACTGCCACGTGCCACTTGCATTGGAGGTGGTCGCGGAGGATTTCGTCCCCATAGTGGTCCTGCGGGCCGTTGCCGGCCACGTACTCCACCGTCACGTCGTCGAACGCGCGCGGTCCACTCTCGAAACTTACGCGCGCGATGCCTTTTTCCGGCACAAGCAATTGCGCCGCAAAGAACCAGAACATCCGCGCCTGGAAATCGTCACCTTGACTTCTGACCGCTACGGCTTGCGTCATGTTCTAGCTCTTCGGAAAGTAGCGGCCCATGATCAAGGCCCACACCGCCAGCGCTTCGCCCTGCTTGCCCTGCTGCGCCAGGCGGACGGCCCGGGACGCCTCGGTCTCGGCGCGGCGCAATGCCGCTTCCGCCTTCTTGATCAGCTCCGGCGTCATCTGGTCCGACACCGGCGGGCCCAAACCCGCGGGGTCTTTCCACTCCCGCCGGATGCCTTCTAGTGCGGCGGCGAAGAACCTCCGGACTTCGCCGGGATAGGTCGTGAAGGGACCGTCGACGAGATCCTGCGCCATCACCTCGATCAGGAAGGACGGCTTGATCGGCTTGTCCGCCGAGCGGTTCCAGCGCTTCAGCATCTTGACCAGCGGCACCCACTTTCCGCTCAGGGTCTTGTTCTTCGCCGTGGACTTCTCGGCGTGGATCTCGGGATCGGTCTTGATCCACTTTCCGAGATCGCGGTCCGGGATCTCGTAGCAGTCGGAGAGTTCGATGGCCGGCACGGCGTCGATCGACAGGACCTTGCCTTCCTTGTCGTTCGTATTCCTCTCGAACTCGACCGTGGCGCAGCGGCGCCCCGGCTGCACGGCGTCCTTGCCGAACTCGCCGCGCAGGCGATCGACGAATGCGTCGAGCACCTCGCTCGGCGCCTTCGAGCCCCAATGCTGATCCTTGGAGCCCAGCGCGAAGAAGATGTCGACGTCCTTCAACGGCTTCGTGTGCCGGTCGTACGACCCGGTCAAAAAATCGCGGTCGATATCGAACCCACCGCAGATGCAGTCGCGCACCTTGGTGTGCTTGCGCCGCTCGCTGATGACGACGAGTCGAAGAAGGCCGCCACCGCCGACCTTGCGATCGATTGGGGAGTGCTGGGCAAGCCATGAGCCCCACCTTCACCTGGTGATGATGATGATGCCGGCATCATGATCGCCAGCATGCCGATGAGCAGCAGCATGCTGATCATCATCATGGTGCCGCTGATGATCGGCGCCGGATATGCCGGAGCCGTTGTTGCAGACCCTGGCTGCTAGGCTCGCGCAGCGCTATCTTGCTTAGCGAAAAGACGCGCCGCGCTGTCCACCACCTCTTTCGGAAGCATCCTCAATTGCTCTGCGTCGAACGGGAGGTGAGTAAGATAGTTGGCCACCAAAGCGCCTACGGCTTTGGCCTGCGCTGCATCGCGTTGGCGTTTGAGCGCCTCCCTGTCCGCACGACGGGACAGCCATAGTTTATGGGCGGCCCAAACTCGCGGATCTGGAGCCACGATGCGCACCGGTTGGCCCTTTTCGTCGATCGCGACCGCCTCGAAGGCGGGAGCATTCTGCAGCCAATCGAGTCCTTCGATTTGCACGGCAGTCAAATCTTCCGGGTCAGAGCCGATCTTGTCTGGAGCCTTCTTCCAAGGTGGGCTCTGCACTGGCTTAATCAAATCGACGAGATAGCCGTCCCGGTTTACAGCACGGAAAGTCTGCTTGGCGCGTTCGAAGCTAGTGTCCACTCGCTTGAGTATCTTCATGAGCGATGACTGAGAGACGTCGTCGTCCGCGACGAACGTAAGTCCGCCCCGCGCGTCGAACAACAGATCGATGTCTTCCGTCGTGGCCAAGCCCGGATCGAGTCTGACGCCGGAAGAGGCCTCATAACCGTAGATCGCGTTTGTCCCGAGAATCCGAATCCCAGAACCCAACATTCCGAAGCCGTCGAGAGCGCGCATGATCCGGGCACCAATCAACGGTACGCGGCCCAAGCCGAGCGCACGATTGACCGCGGCTTGCCGCTCCATGGTATCGCGCAAGTTCTTCAGCCGGTCTTCTGCAGCAGCGCGTTTAGCTTCGAAGTCCGCCTTCATCTTTTCAGTTTCGGGGGAACGCGGGCCGAGCGAGGCTTGCTTCCTTAGGCCCGCTTTGTCGTAGTAGCTGCGGACGAGGTATTCGCGGCCTTTAGACTGCAACCAGGTCAGGGAACCCCGATGAGCATCGTAGGCCTCCTTGGCGTCCCTCAGGGCCTGGAAGCGCTGCTGACTATTGACCACCTCACGGCGCTGGTCATTGTTAAGCTCCTGAAAATCCATGGTTTCAACAGTCAGATACGATTTATGGCAACTCTGTTGAAACGCTATTTATCATACAAAATCAATTACTTCAACAGTTATGTCGGATATATAACCAAACTGTTGAAACCGGGAACTTTTCTCTATCCCTTTAACCCAGCCCCATCGAACCGCGGATCAAGCGATCAAGCGAACGCTCATCAGTTTCTTCCTCTGCAACATCACGATCCAACTGGTAGATGAGGCCGCCAACTGCCGGCCGTCCGAAGAGGCACCAGATCGACTGCTTCGTTTTCGATTACCCCCAGCGGGACGCCTTCTTCGTGGGCTTGAAAGTCTCTCTCGGATGTTTCGGCAGCGACCGTTCATCATTGGCGAGGCCGCCCCGAAGATCAGCGTCGTACCTTCCCCGGACGGAACCGGCTAAGCAGGAGCTCCTGATAATCCTTGATCCGCCTAGTTCGCTCGCGAGCCAGGCAAGCCCGCTTGGAGATGGCACTTCTCGGTTCGCGGAGCACGCCTAGCTCGGCGGCGGCGGCGCATCCGCCAAATGCAACGTGCTCTCGATCGCAAGGTAACCTTGCTTGTCGGTCAACCGACCTTTGCGATACTTGATAAATCGTGCGTCCCAGACGTGAGTCCGACGACGAGCGCGGCTGGCCGGGAGAAGGTTTCGCGGAATTCGGCCCGGGTCAACTTTCCCTCTGTCCCACCATCTTAATGCGCCCCAATTTGCATTACGCAAGGGACATAAGTTCAATGCGCATACTTGGGAATAAAATAGCCCAAACTCTACAACGAACAGAGGCGCGGCCGAACCGACGCAGCCCGCCCCTCCAATGAACCGGAAATCGAGCGGCAAAACCGGTGCCATCATGCGCCGCCGGCGTTACCCTATGCCGCTGCTGCTCAACAGTCGGCGGCACGAATGCCGAAGACGATCGCGCCGGCCGTTTCGGTGCCGCTGCTGCTGCCGACCGGCGAACGCTGCGGGCCGATGGCTCGCCGCCGCCTCGCGTGAACGCCATTGGCTGAAGCGGCCAAACTCGACGGCAATAATGGTCTTCTTGGGTGCGTCAACCAAAGTTCTGATAGCGACTTCGTCGACATGTCGATGAGGCTCCCTCACCCGCTGGTGTGCACTCTCGGCCCAATCGGCATGCAGATGCTGCTGCTCGACGGCACCGGCGACATCAGGCAGCCGCACCAGCCGTCCGGCGCCATTCACATGATGTGATAAGACCCGATGTGCGAATGATCAACCAAATGGTTGCAGCAGTGCGCAGCTGCGGCTCAAACTAGATGATCTCGAAGTACCGCCGACGTTCAAAGTCGGTGACCCGATGTTGAATGGCTTCCCATTCCCAGCGACGGGAGCACGAAAAGGCTTCAACAAATCCTTCTCCGAAGACATCATTGGCTGCCGGGGACTGTGCAAACCGATATGTTGCCTCTGAGAGGCTTTGAGGCAATCGTCCGGACGGAAGGCAAATCTCCGCGCTTGCATCACCGACGATCGGAGCCGGGAGCACCGCATTTGTCTCGATGCCCAATACGCCGGAACCGATGGCACATGCGAGGGCAAGATATGGGTTCAGGTCTGCGCCGGGTAGCCTGTATTCGAGGCGATGTGCAGACGGCTCTCCCGGAATGACACGTACCGCGCAGGAGCGGTTGTCAACGCCCCAACTCGGACAGATTGGTGCCCAGCACTCGGGTACCAATCTCTTGTAGCTATTGAAGTTTGGCACGGCGAGCACACAGAACTCATTCATGTATTTCAATTGTCCGCCGATGAATTGCCTCATAAGCCTCGAGATGTTGCAAAACGCCGCATTATCGTGAAACGCATTCTGACTATCTGAGGACATCGAGATGTGAATATGGCCGGACTGGCCTGGCCATTTCTCGGAAACCTTGGCCATGAATGTGGCCATCATGCCGCGTGTTTGCGCCCAGGCCTTTATCATCGACTTGAATATGATTGCTCGATCGGCAGCTTCCAGGGCGTCACAATGACGAAGCGACGCTTCAATCACGCCAGGTCCCGTTTCAAAGTGCAGCCCGCTGAGAGGTATTTTGGATTTCTCACAAAGCGCCAGGACCTCACCGAACAGCTCCTGGTGCGCGACAGAACGCGCAATCGAGTAGCCGAACGGGCCCCGCGTTAACGGAGCCCATTGGCCGAACGGCTTGTCTTCGATGGTGTCGGCGTTCTCCTTGAACAGCATGAACTCAAACTCGAACCCGGCAGTGCAGCGGTATCCGTGATCAGCAGCCCTTCGTAGGACCTTACGCAGAATACCGCGCGGGCAGACGCTCTCATGTGCGCCGGTAAACTCGGCGAGATAGAGATACCGATCGCCGACATAAGACACTGGACGGCCGGTGCCCGAGAGAATACGCAGATCGGCGTCTCCGAATGCTGACAGCGACTTTTGCATGAAGCTCGCCGGGATGACCCGGTCCGAACAGTCCCACGCGAGCACCGCTTCGGAGAACTTGATGATTTTATCCCCACCCGAGAGATCCTCACCTAGGACGTGCTTGCCTCGAAGAATGCCATCGAAGTCGCTGACACCGATCATCGCGGCGGCGGTTGAATTCGCGCCATCTACCCGGGCGTCGGTCATTGGTTGGCTTCCTGCGCCACCAAATCGAACACCTGATCCATCCGCATCGCACGCAATTGGCGATAATCACCCTCAAGCTGTATCAGGTCGTTATTCACGAGATACACAATGCCTGGCGTCGACGCCAGGTCGATCGTCGGAATCAGGTTTTGACCTATCGGAACGAATGCAATGGCGTCTGCGAAGCTCGGGAGCTTGCCGATCGCATCGAGTCCAGGATAGCCGGCAACAGTACCGCCCATGTCGGAAATCAGCGAGACGCACAGTGCATGAGCCTGCCGCTTGTAAACCCCGCGTCGCCTCATATACTCGGCAAAGCCTTTGGGATCTGCGTAGCGCCACGCCGTGAGCGTCAAATGGTTGTGGCCCAAAGCCATAGTCCGGGCTTTTGCCGACATGGTTCCTTGCAGCCTGGCTCCGAAGTCGACCAAAACTGGTCCCCGATCATCGACGATGATCTCGGCATGAGCAGGTCCGTCGGCGATCCGAAGCGCGCGCAACGCACGCACAAGGTAGTCGGACAGTTCAAGCACGATTGGCTCCTTACCACCCAACAACCGCTCGAGTGAGCAGACCGACGACGCGCCCTCAATAGGAACAGTGTCATAGGTCCAGGCCTCCGTGACGAAGGCCTCCCCGTCGATCGAGACGGCATTTACGGTATATTGCTGGCCGCTAATTTTCTCCTGTCCAAGTGCCGATTGATTGAGCGCTCCGACGCGGTTCGTCTTCCCGACGATAGCAGTTACAGCGCGCTCAACATCCGCATCCGTCGAGCAAAAGAACACGTCTTCCGTGCCTGTGCTGTTCAGCGGCTTGATCACGATCTCATCGAAGTTCTGTTCACGCTTCCAGCCTGCGATTTCTCCGGCATTGTCGGACACGACTTGTCTGATCGATCGCACGCCTGCCGCGGCCAACGCTTCGGACAGGCGCGATTTGTCGCGCCGGGCGGCTGAAAGGGCGGTCCCATTTGTAGGTAAGCCCAGCCGCTCCGAGATGGAATCGGCCAACTCAACTCCGGTCTCGCACCCCGCTATAACGAACTCCAGCTCCCTGCCATGGAGAGCCTGGAGGTGATGTTCAACGATCTCCTCGTATCCCATGCGCTCCGGCGGGCGAATGACTTCATCATACAGTTCCGCATTGAAATGGGATTGGAAGATGGGCGGAATCTGTGCAGCCGACATCACATGCACTGTTCCAATTCCATACCGCTTGAACTCTTCCGGCAGAAATCGGCCAGTCGAATATGCGTCGACGATTACACAATTCCGTTCGTTCATGCGGACCTCCGATACTGCAGATAGACGTTGCTAACGGCGACAGTCGTAATGAGAACATTTCCAACGAACGTGTGTGGCGAAGGAACGATGCGAGAATCGAAGTACTGGAACAGGAACGTGATGACAGGGGCGGTGGACAGGACCATGTTGACCGTGAAGGGCTCTACGCGGCGAATGCCCTCCTGGATCAAGAGCAAAGGAACGATGATCGTGGATAGCCCAATCGTTGCGATCGCAAGCCAATGCTGTGTGATCTCAAACAGGATGGAGGAATGGTCGACCAATCCCAGCAGCAAAAGGATTGTTCCGTAAAAGCGATGCGCCAGCACCTGTCGACCGGAAAATCCGCGGTCGAACAATAGCTTGACGAGTATATTTGTAACGGCGAGCGATAGGCCGGCCACGATCGCCAAGACGATGCCGACGGACGATCGAGCCCCCCACTCCACGCCAGCGTTGCCGGTCGCCGAAATCCAGATCATGTAACTTCCAATCGCCGCGATCGTAACGCTCACGACGATATCGGATGCCGGAGGGACGCCCTGCCGCCTGATCAGCGCGTTTAACCACACCGTTGCGGCGGGTCCTAACGCCACCATGAACGCAACGACGATCGCAGGTTCGGCGTATTTCAGGCCGATAAACAACCCGATCCAACTGATCGCGGTGACGACATTGAGCGACACAAAAACCGGGAGCGCCGACTTCGCAGCCCGCGCCGTTCCGCTCTCGTGCCTCGCCAGGAGATTGAATGTCAGACACACCGCGGCAAAGGACACGAGAAGAGCGACGAACACGTCTGCTTGCTGAAAATACGATGCCGCATAAACCTCGCCTGCCGCGCTCAGGACGACATAAAGCGCCACAAAGAGAACTCCCAGAGCGAAGCGTCTTGTCAATCGTCGGCCCTTCCCCTGCCGGTGGCGCGGCGCAGCGCGCCCCCAGAACCATCCTTGTGCATCAACTCCGAGAGACCCGTCTTTCGACCTGGACGGGCCGCGCTTGGTTTGAAACGTCACAATCCGCCTCTAGTGTTTCTTTGTTTGGCAGTACGCAACACACGCCTCTCCAAAAGCCGTGAACAGTCGCTTGCTCAGGAGATCGGTCGAGACGTGCCATTCAGGGTGCCATTGCACGCCGATTTGCAAGGTTGGCGCACCAATGACCGAAGCTGCTTCGACCAGTCCATCAGGCGCCCACGCCTCCGGCTTCAGCGCGGTAGCGAGTTCCTTTATGCCTTGATTATGTAGGGAGTTGACTTGCGCTTCGATGACGCGCGCGATCGGAAAGAGCCCTCCATCCGAACATATCCTCACGCCGTGCGCGGCATCGTACTGGCGGTCTCTCGGACGATCCGGTTTCTCGGCATGCATCAGGGCACCTCCCAGCCGCCACTCCGCAAGCGATGGATGGAGTGTGCCGCCGAAATGGACGTTGAGCTCCTGAAGCCCACGGCAGATGCCCAGGATCGGCATTCCGAGCGCGATCGCCCTCCCGATGGCTACCGCAGACAACCTGTCTCGTGGGCGGTCACGGAGACCATCCTCGACGTCCTGCTGATCGGCTCCTGGATAGGATGCAGGAGCTTTCAGGACGGCAGGGTCAATATTCGATTCATCTCCCGTCAAGACCAGGCCGTCGAGAGCGCCCATGATCGCCCGGGCGACCTCGACCCTCGCATCTTCAGCGTCGATCGTCGGCAATATGACGCACGCCACGCCCGCATGATGAAGCAGGGCCTTGACGTATTTGCGCCGCAGCCAGTCGCGATGCACACCATCGACCAAAAGACGGTTCGAGGTGACGCCGACCACGGCACGGACTTTGTCCGACCGTTGCAATGTCACGCCACTTGCCCCTTGGCTTGGGCGTCGGCCAGCGACTGCTCATACAAGCGCCGATTTCGTTCCTTCAACTGAGTTATGACACTGGGTTGACCTTGCGGCCCCTTGACGAAGAGCCCCCCCCAGGTTGCGGCAACCTTTGCATAACCCGGATCCAGCATCCGGATCTTCTGGGCTTTGTGCAAAAGCCAGAATGGGATACCCGGCGACAGGTGATGCTCAAGGTGGTACTCATCCAGATTCTGTCCAAGGATGGCCCGCTCAAGGAAATTCCCTTTCCGATTCCTGGTTAGGTAGACGTTCTGCGTCTCGGTTTCGCACATCGGTGAGTGTTCAGCGAGCTCGACAAACCACCCGAGAACCTGAAACGTTGTGAGATAGGGCACGATCCAAAACAGGATCACGATGTGGACCAGCCCAAGAGCATATGATCCGGCCAGGATGCCGATCCAGAAAAGGTAAAACCCATACCTATCGATGAGTATGCTCGAGCGGCTCTGGTCGTCGGCATCTGTGATCGAAAACCGATTGGTCCAGAGATACTTCAGATAGGCCAGCGTCGCGCCACCAAATATCGGCTTCCAGATGATATTAAACGCGTACCGCTCAGGAGGCTGAACGTCGTAAACACCATTGGCCATGAAGAACTTCAGGTCGGGGTCCTTGTCCGGGTCGCCGAGATACGGATGATGCAGATAGACGTGCGAGATCCGGTAGGCCCAGTGGCGCTGGAACAGGGGATAGGCAGCGAACAGAATGCCGAGGACGTAGTTCCAGGTCGTGTTCTTCGCGAGCGTACGGTGAGCCGCATCATGAGCGATCGTCGTCAGGCCGCGCTGGTAGGCGCCGATCAGAAGCACGGCGGCCGGGTACAGCCACCAGGAGACGCAAACCGTCGCGAGCGTGCAAGCGGCAATTGCAGCGTAGTCTTTGGCGATATAGGCGGCTCCCGTTATATTGTCGGGTCTCAGTTCTGAGAGTTGCTTATTGATCTCGCGGCTGAACTGAACAGCCTCATAACGTGACGACCTCAGTTTCCAAGCGTCTGCCTGATTCATGAGAACCTCTTCCTGATCGCCTTACAAGTTGTCAGATTGCGGAAAGCGCCCTGTCGAGATCGCGTACGATGTCATTGACATCTTCGATGCCGACGCAAAGTCGGATCGAGCCGCCAAATATGCCGGCGGCTTCCCGCTTCTCCCGTGGAACGGTGGTGTGGGTCGTCGAAACAGGATGCGTCACGAGCGTACGGGCGTCCCCCACGTTCGAAACGTGATACATCAGGTCGACGTTCTGGATGAACTTGCGCCCGGCCTGTTCGTCCTCCACCTCGAACATGACCATCGCGCCGTGTCCGTATGCGGGATTGAGTGTCTGATCGGCGGTTTCCCGATCGGCTCCTTCGAACAGCCCCGGGTAGACGACACGGCGCACTTTTGGATGCTCTTTGAGAACGTCGGCCACGATCCTGGCGTTTGCGCAGTGCTGCTTCATGCGAAGGGGCAGCGTTTCAAGGCCTTGGATCAGCTGAAAGCTCGCAAAGGGGGCGATGGCCGCGCCAGTATCGCGCAACCACGTCATGCGAGCCTTTAGGAGAACCTCGCTTTTTCCAAGATCGTCGACATCTTGCAGCGCGTTGCGCCAAATAATCCCGCCATGCGCATCGTCAGGACTGTTGAACAAGGGAAAGCGAGAGGCTCCCCGGTAGCTGAACTTGCCGTTGTCTACGATCAGACCGCCAAGCGTCGTGCCATGGCCGCATATGTATTTCGTAGCGGAGTAGGTGGTAATCGCAGCACCGAGATCTGACGGCCGACACACCAGTGGGGTCGTCGTATTATCCACGACTAAAGGCACGCCGTGCTTTCGGCCGATCTCAGCAAGCTGTTTGACCGGAAGTGGAATCAGGCACGGGTTTGAAATCACCTCTCCGAACAGACAGATCGTGCGATCATCGATGGCACGTTCGAAAGTCTCGGGCTTTCGAGGGTCTGCCGTCCTGACGCTGATACCAAGACGCTTTAGCGTGTTGTGGAGCAGGTTCCACGTATTGCCATAGAGATACGGTGAGGCGACGACATTGTCCCCCACTTCGCCGCTTGATAGGTTGACGATGGCAAGGAACGTCGCCGCTTGACCTGAGGCGACGGCGAGCGAGTCGCTCCCCATGTCGACCGCGGCATACCTTCTTTCCAGCGCGCGGGTCGTCGGATTGATGATCCTCGTATAGGTGAACCCATCCGCCTTGACGTTGTAGACGTCCGCAATGTGATTTAGATCGCCATCGAGTTCGTACGCCGTGTTCTGATAGATCGGCACTGCGACAGCTTTCGTCACCGGATCGCGTCGGTAGCCCGCGTGCAGAACAGCCGTTTCGGCAGAGAACGGCAGCTGCGAGGTCCTTGTGAACGGCGGTGACATCTCGACGCGGCGCTCGCAAGCCTCCCGGGCTGACACCGCCCCCGCTGATGGAGCCGGACCTGACCGAAAATATGCGCGAAAGGCACACCCCAAATGCTCGATCCAACTGGGCTGGATTTCGCCAATGCAACCGACCCGAAAACTGCGCGTCGCAAGGTGCAGCTTCGAGTAGACATAAAGGTTGTGGGCCGCCAAGTGACGATATAGCCCATCGAACCCAGCTTGATCCGCGATTCCGGATGGCGCACTGAATGCGACGCAGACCGGCGACTGCAAGTCGGCGGACAGCAGCGGAGACACTATCCCTTCGAGTTCTTGGACGAGATCGTCTCTGACCTTCTCATACCTGCGGCGCCTGGCATCAATGCCTTCCCCCTCCAGAATCTCCAAGGCCTTCGTCGTTGCCTGTACGATGTGGGTGGGAGGGGTCGACCGCCACTCACCGGTGCGCTCGAGCGAGAGCCATTGATCTCTCACGTCGAGCACAAACGACTTCGGGGCTTGAACCGCATTTTCCAGCAGTTCGCGAGACGCGATGACAAAAGCTACTCCAGGCGGCCCTTCGATGCACTTGTTGCTCGACGTCACCAGGACGTCTGGCCCACCCCGGCTCAGATCAATGTCAATCGCGCCAAACGAGCTCATGGCGTCGACGATCGTCTTGACACCACGCCGCCTCGCCTCCTCTATGATCGCGTCCAGCGGATTGACGATTCCGGTCGTCGTCTCGCAATGCACGAGACAGATGTGGGTAACGCCGGGATTTCGGCTCAGATGCTCGGCAACCTCCTGGGGATCCACGGGCTCGGTAGCTCGGTTGACAAGCTTCAGCGCTTCGATGCCCCACAGCCGCAGAATCTTGAAGATGCGCTCGCCATAGATGCCGTTTATGCAAACGAGCGGCTTGTCGTCCTTGGACACGAATGAAGAGAGAGCGGCTTCCATTGCAAAGGAGCCGCCTCCCTGAATAGGGACCACCGAATAGGCCTCGGCATCTCCCAGCAGATTGAGCATCAGCCGCCTCATGCGGCCGGTCACTTCCTTGAACTCACAATCGCGCGATGCGAGGTCGAGTTGCATCTGGCTCCTGACCGCCGGCGACAACGACAATGGACCAGGCGTCAGCAGAGAGCGCTGTCTTGTCACATCATTCCCCTTAAATTGTGTTCGTCGACGGGATCTGGAGCGATGACGCGACTTGAATCCTCTTGCGCGCGGCTCCCTCGGTTCATCTGTTATTCGGCGAAAAGCCATGGGAGCAGCCGCGCTTCGCTTAGCGCCGCATCAAAAGCCCGGCCGATACGACGCGCATATCCAGCCGCAGATGCAGAACGATGCCCGCAGGGCTCCTCACCGATATCATCGAGCTCTCCCAGGAATTCGCCTGGCTGCGCATCCGCGGACCGAGTTGGCGCGAGGCGCAACTCCCATCCAGCCATCATGCATGCGAGGATTTGAGCGCCGTCGCCATCTTGCATAGCAAGTTAGGCGAGTCGGCCGACCGGCTTACGCCCGAGGCGCGCCATTCAGGCGAACGTTGAAATTCCGACAAAGCTGCACGTCGGCCCCATCGCGTGCGGATATAGATCCGCGCATGGCGCACTTTATGGGTGAAGTTGCCGAAAAGCCTGATCCTGCGTGAGCCTGAGACTTGAGACATTCGCATACTGTCACTCGTTGGGAATTCGGGACGCTGACGACCTTTGCCATCTATTTTCAGATCGTACAACTTGACGTTAGGTGCGTTTCAACCCTCTTCCGAACTCTTCTCGTGTGAATTTTTCCTGACGTGCGCGTCCGCTTTGCCTGCCACCGATCCAGGCTGTGAAGAATGATGCCTGCAACCAGGATCGTCAGATCGCCAGCCTCTAAGCCAGGTGGCATTTGAGGCGCAGCTCGCCGAGGAACCGTGAGGTCGCGAACGCGCGTATCACCGCCGCTCGCGAGCGCTGCACGTCTGCAGCGCCTGATTGACGACCACGCCCGTTCGGAAGCCGACACCGCATGAGGTGCGGAGCGCCCCATTTTGCCTCCCCGTCTGGCACCTTGGTTGCCAAGCTAGGCATGGCTTAGTCGATCAGTGAATGCCCCTCCTGAGGCCAAAGCCCCCTCGTGACGCAACTCGCACGAGCGGCGCCCCCCCCCGCCGTCCGCGCGCTTTTCCTTGGGGGCGATCAGTCAGCCCGCACTTCTTTAGCATCGTGACTGTCTGGCACGCGAGTTGCTGGGACGTGTCGGCTTGGCTGCTCATACATGCACGCACCCCATGCCCGAGTTTGACTGGCGCGCGGCCTCACCACGACCGACCGCGCGTTTTACGCATCGGCACTCGCTGTGGAGATCATACCATGATCCGTGAAAAGACTTTGGAGAGCGCCGCAGAGGCGCTTAGGAATGGTCTCAGGGAACGATCGCAACCAGCATCGTGCTTTTTCGCGCTTGCAAAGCGAACTCCCCACTCAGCTCATCGCGCGATCTGGTTCGTTCCAGCCTGAACGCCGCCTTCTTTCATGAGCGATCGATTAGGTACCAGCCGCGGGAATATTGGTGTGCCGTCGTCATAGTGCCGGCGTGACCAGCTCGAGCTGAAGCGCGGCCAGAACGCTGATGTCAGTGCGGTGTTCGATGGCCTCGCCCGCATCCTGCGCGGCTTGTACTAGGGCGGCCTCTGTGCGTTCGGTCATCAATTTATCAGCTTCGATTTGGGCCAGCTGCCTTTCACGCTCACCCGCCGGGACCGCGGCGGCATCGTCGCTGTTGGTGTCGATCAGTTCGTTCACCTTTTCGGTCAGAGTGTCACGAAGGACCCAACAGATTAGGCCGATCACATCGGGAACCTGGCCAGACGCTCTGCCCACAACCCGCGTGCCCGCATCGAGGACGGCAGCCATCAGATGGTGCTCCTGGAGGGTGACCGGCCATTTGATCTCACTCGCGTTGTGATCAATCATAGCCGTGATAGACGGCGCCCCACGTTCCGCCAGTCGTGCGATCAGCGCCGCCGCGTCTCGCTTCTTTGCCTCACTGGGAAATGGCGCACTGCGGATCCGGTGGGCCTCGGCTTCGAGCTCGCCAAGGCGCAAGCGCAGGCGCTTGAGAGCCTCACTGATCGGCTCGTCTCGAGTTAGAATCTCCGACAGCGCGATTTGCGAGACCGAGGCAAGACGCATGCCCGACGGCAAGCTACCGCGAACCAGAAAGGCCCGGCAGCGAGATGCCAGGCTCCCACAGCTCCGCATGCGGGCGGCTGCGGTCGCCTCCCGACCGATGAGGCAACGCAACTTTTCAGCGAGTCCGGCGGCTTGCACGTCGAGGCCACGGATTTGCGCGTCCTCCTTGTCCGCGCCGGGATCGCCGGCGGTGCGGTCCAATATCAGCCGTTTGCGGCGAGTCTCGACGCGATGAAGCTCGCCACGAGTCGCTCGCATCTCCTCGTCAAGCGGCAACCACGTTGATCGCGCATCCGCTGCACGATCCACAATCGCATCGAACCGTTGCCGAGCGCCCTCATCGGGCAGCAGGTCGGCAGGGTCGACTTGAACGCAGCTTTTGGAATCTATGTGGTCATTCACGTGTCGTCTCGCAGTGTCAGATACCCAAGTTTCGCTGGCATTGATTCGCAGCAGGCAATTTTCAATGCTCACGCCGTTTGCGTCGGCGCAATCGCGCGCGACAGTGCCCGGATGCAGCGCTCTGACGGCCGACGTCCTTAGCTTCAGCAGCCGCCAGCCCTTCGGCCCGCAGCGCTTTCGCATACGGAACTTTCGGGTCTTCTCCTCCGGTTGGACGCAAGTCGACCTACAGATCTAACCGGTCCAGAATCGGATCTAGAAGAAAGCGGGATCGAAATGAGTGCGGTCGTTTTGTCTCAATGCAGGGAACCGAGCACCAACGACCGAGAGGACGTAACCCATCCGTTTGCGTCGCCACGACCCAGGCTCGTAGCGCGCATGGACATCTTGTGCGGCCGCGGCGATCGAGAGGTCGGGAGTAAGCCGCGCTGCAGTCTCGGCCATCATCGTGCGCGGCGCAAAACCCGCAATGTCGAAGCCGCGCGATCGCGCAGGTCGCGTGACAAGCAGTGCTGGGCCATCGCCGGCGCGCGAGCCGCGTTAAATTCAACTCTTCACTTTGCCATCAACACCCACGCACCTTAAGCTCAATGGCCGTCGCATCAGCATTTCGCACAAGATGAAGACCCGACGAAGTCGCCGTCTTTGCAGACGACCTCATTGCTGGACCGAGAGCGGACTTTGTAGGAGAATAGGCGCCGGCAGAAGCGCTGAAGGAGTTGTTACAGTGAGAGGCGGAGCCGCGATGGCCGCGTTGAATCTGCTCCCTTCCAATCTCGATCGATGTGTTCAGATCGGATCCGGAAACTCGGATCGTCGAACCCATGCTAGCCGAGGTAGCTGACGAGAAGCTGACGCGCAGGACGCCAAGCGTCTATGGCGCCGCTTTTATTGGGACCACGCTAGTCTAGCGCGATCGCGCCAGATCAGTTACCGGCAATCAATCGCCCGCTCGCCGAATGCGACTAGCCCCCGGAAGGACGCGAGACACCCTTATCGAGCGCCAGAGACCGAGGGCAGATAGTCGAGACGCTGTGCGGCTCAGCTTCATGAGAGCACGGCGCAAGCCACACGCGCAAGAAACAGCGTGAAGCGAAAACTCTCAAGCAACTGGAAGTCGGACTTCTTCTCTGGCCTTTGTCCTGGCGTCGTAGATTCTGACCTGGAGCATGGGACGGCGCTTCTTGAGTTCCTGCGCTCCCGCAAAGGCCCCGTCTCTGGTCGCGAATTCGGTTTTCAATTGACCGTCGATTTCGAGCACATAACCAGAAGCAGGCAATCGACGTGTAGACGCGACCATTTTGTTCCCTTGGAGCATGAGTCCGATTGATTCTTGTGCTTAACCCGAGTCGCCTTGGCCAGGCCACCAGATTGGTGAGGGGTACCTGTTGCTAAATCGATGGTGCGATGCGAGGTGATAGACTCGGTGGACACTAACCGCCAAGAATTTCGCGCGCCATCAAGACATCGATCACGGCTTGGGCCATTTGCTCAGGCGTCTGCTCCATAGTCCTGAGATGAATTTCAGGTCTTATCGGCGCTTCGTAGGACGCATCGATGCCGGTGAAGTTCTTGATCTTTCCGGACTTCGCCTTTGAATAAAGACCTTTGGGATCGCGCCGCGCGCATTCTTCGATCGGCGTATCGACAAAGACTTCGACAAATTCCTCCTTTCCGACCAGACTGCGCACCATGTCCCGTTCGGACCTGTGGGGCGAGATGAATGAACAAATTGCGATCAAACCACTGTCCGCGATCAACTTGGCCACTTCCCCGGCACGACGAATATTTTCCATGCGGTCGGCCTCGGAGAAGGATAGGTCGGCGTTTAATCCGTGCCGCAGGTTGTCCCCATCCAACAGCATGGCATGCCGGGACATTGCAAACAGCTTTTGATCGACGATGTTGGCAATAGTCGACTTTCCTGCGCCGGACAGGCCGGTAAACCAAATGATGCAAGGCTTCTGGTTCTTGAGGGCGGCCCGCTCCTTCCGTCCCACTGCAACGGGTTGCCAAGCGATGTTGGCAGCCCGCCGCAGTGGACATGCGATCATCCCTGCTGCGACCGTACGGTTGGTATATCGGTCGATGACGATAAATGATCCGGTCTTGCGATTGGCCCCGTAAGGATCGAACGCCGCGGGCAGTGCGGTTGAGACATTGCAAAAACCGATCTCGTTGAGGCCAAGCGTCCTGGCTGCCAGGTGCTCCCGCGTATTGACTTCAATCCGATGATTGATCGCGGTAATGCTTCCGGCTGTGGTCTGCGGTCCGATGCGCAGAATGTAGTTGCGCCCGACAACGAGCGGGTCCTCATCCATCCAGATCAGATGAGCGGCGAATTGGTCGGCAAGCTCCGGCCGCTCGGTCGGACGCGCCAGGAGATCGCCACGGCCAATATCGATTTCGTCTTCAAGAGTAATCGTGATTGCATCGCCGGCGCCGGCGCGGGACAGATCGCCGCTGTGCGTCACAATCCGTCTGACGCGTGCGGTTCGTCCAGACGCTGCGACAACGATCTCGTCTCCCACCGAGATGCTTCCCGAAGCCACGGACCCCGCATAACCGCGGAAATCCAGGTCGGGCCGGTTCACCCACTGCACCGGAAAGCGGAAAGCCTGGCCGGCGGTGCCGGATTGGATATCAATGCTCTCAAGGTGACCGAGCAGGCATGGACCATCGTACCAGTGCGTGTTGCCGGAGCGATTGACGACATTGTCGCCGTACCTGGCAGAGATCGGGATCGGAACGATCGAGTCGAAGCCAAGATCGCCGGCAAAGGTCACATAGTCGGCGAAGATCCGATCAAAGGTCTCTTTGCTGTAGTCAACGAGGTCGATCTTGTTCACGGCCAGGACGAGCTGACGGATACCAAGGAGCGAACAGATGAATGAGTGACGCTTGGTTTGGACCAGTACGCCCTTGCGGGCATCGATGAGGATGACGGCGAGCTGGGCATTCGAAGCGCCCGTTGCCATATTGCGGGTATATTGCTCGTGGCCGGGCGTATCAGCCACCATGAACGAGCGCCGCTCCGTCCCAAAGAAACGATAGGCCACATCGATCGTGATGCCTTGCTCTCGTTCGGCTTCAAGTCCGTCGACGAGCAGCGCGAAATCGATCTCGCGGCCGGTAGTGCCGTGCTTGGCGCTGTCCCGTTCCAGCGCCGTCATCTGATCCTTGTAAATCATCTTGCTGTCGTGGAGCAGCCGGCCGATCAGCGTCGATTTCCCGTCATCCACCGAACCGCATGTGATGAATCGCAGCTGGTCCTTTGGCTTGGCCTGGACGGATTCCGTTATCGGTTTGGCAAGCATCAAAAGTAGCCTTCCCGCTTCTTCTTCTCCATCGAAGCGGCTTCATCGGCATCAATCAGGCGGCCCTGGCGCTCCGACACTGTCGTGGTCTGCATCTCTGCGACAATGTCTTCGATCGTTGCCGCATCGGATTCAATAGCCCCGCTTAACGGATAGCATCCCAGTGTGCGGAAACGGATCATCCGCATTTGCGGCGTCTCGCCAGTCAAAAGCGGCAATCGCTTATCGTCGATCATGATCGTCGCGCCATTTCGACGCACGATCGGTCTTTGCTTTGCGAAGTAGAGCGGGACGACCGGGATCTTCTCGCGCATGATATATTCCCACACGTCGAGCTCAGTCCAGTTTGACATTGCGAACACGCGCATGGTTTCGCCCTGGCGAATCCGAGTGTTGAACAGGTTCCAGAGCTCCGGCCGCTGGTTACGGGGGTCCCATACGTGCCCGGCCGAACGGAAGGAGAGAATCCGCTCTTTTGCGCGGCTCTTTTCCTCATCACGGCGGGCACCGCCAAAAGCAGCATCAAATTCGTGGAGGTCGAGCGCCTGTTTCAGGGCGTCTGTCTTCATCACTTGGGTATGAAGCGCGGAGCCGGAGTCGATCGGATTGATCCCGCGCTCGATGCCCTCCCTGTTTACATGAACGATCAGATCGAGGCCGAGCCGCTTGGCTACCGCGTCCCGGAAGCTGATCATCTCGCGGAACTTCCAGGTCGTGTCGACGTGGAGCAGGGGAAAAGGTAACTTTCCGGGATAGAAGGCCTTGATCGCAACGTGCAGCATCACGCTCGAGTCTTTTCCGATCGAGTAAAGCATGACCGGCTTTTTGAACTCGGCGACCACGTCACGCATGATTTCGATCGATTCAGCCTCAAGACGGCGCAGATGTTTAGGCAGCATGTGTTCTTTTCGATGCAGGATCTTTGTTCTTCGCCGGTCGACGGCTGCAGCCAAGATAAGAGCGACCGGGGGCGAACAACTGCTCGCCATGACGCGCGGCTCGCCGCAAAACTTATGTGCAACCTGGATCCGCAGATCGGAGCGCATTCAACCGCTGGTGCGGCCGCAGCCTGCGCCAGTCATCCGGCGCGCAGACAACTCGTTGCGGGCTAACTACTGGCTAAATCAGCCAGCGTGTTTTGATCGCAAGCATCCAGATCACCCTATTGCATATTGAGGGCCCGCTCAAGCCGCTCGACCTCGCCGCGCAAAATCTCGATGGCCGCGTCGCGATTTTGAGTGGCATCCAGCACCGCAGCGCGCTCAGCTTCGGAGGCCAACAGCACGTGTTGCAACTGAGCCGCGATGGGGCTGTCGGATGCTGAACGAACGCTCTTGGAAACCTCAGGACCGGTGCCGACTGATTCGCCGGTTTGAGATTGGCCGGACAATGCTCCTGCCTTGCTACTGCGCAAATCCCACCAGGCTCGGAATATCCGACGATAGAGTTCGGTTAGTTCCCCTCCCCTATCCACCACTCCGGCTTGCCGCGCATGCAGCAGGTCTTGCTCATACCCGAGTTCGATCAAAAGGTCAGCGCCGACCAGATCGGTCACCGTTTGCATCTCTTCAGCGCTCAATTGGGATTGCCACGCTTTGACAGAGCTTTCATCGACCGCGCTTCGCTCCAGGATTTTTCGGTCTCCGAAGCTGCTGGATCGAAGATAATCTGCTTGTTCCATCCCGGCGGACGCAGCGGCCGCTGGAGCACAGCCAAGCGCCGCCAGTAGGCGCCGGACTTCCTGATCCGGATGCGCCACGAGCAGTTCGTATTGTACCAGCTGCGTCCGCGGCCGAGTGCGGTGCGCGGCGAGCCTGGGAAGGCCCAGAACCAGATCGGCGAGTGACGATATTATGCCATCGGGCAGGCGGAGCATGAGATCAGCGAGAGCAGATACGCTGACCGGATAGGTGTTCTCTGCCCGGAGCGGGATGCCCCACGTCGATTTCAGTGAAGCAGCGATGGCATAAGGATTGCGCATCAGCAGGATGTGTGGCGCTTCTGGATAGACCGCTTCGAGAAATTCCAGCGTCGTCCAATAGCGCGGTGTCTTGTCTATGATGATGCGCTTGCCCGTTGCCGCCAGATACTGGCTGTACGCAGTGTCGGCAAAAGCCCGGCAGGCCAACGTGCGATCTATCCGTCCCAAAAATTCGGACGTGGCAGCCTCAATCAGCGAGGGTCCTGCCGGATGTCGCTGATCGACCCTGCCAAACGCCTCAAGTGCCAGCATCAACCAGGGTTCAGGCGGAGCCACAATGTAGGGATGGTGCTGGAGCAAGTGCGCCAGGAGCGTCGTCCCGGATCGCGGGAGGCCGAGAAGAAAGCAGACCGCAGGCGAACGCTCAAAACCACCACCCATAATTCAGATCCTCATGCCTAAAACGCGAACTCCGAGCACTCGTTCGATCGAACGCCGGCCGAGGGATCACGTGAGGCGGCCGCTGCGCAGCACGCATCAACCGAGAAGATTTTCGCTTGCAACTGATCTTTGAGAGCTGCTGAGTTCGACGGATTTGTGACGCGATCACAGAAGCATTTCGCTGCCCCCCGTTGCTCACACAGCTAAGTCGAAATCAAAGTCCAGCTCAAGTCTACCAAGATTGGCTGTACACATGGAAAAGTTGGAAAGAACTATACGGACGTTTACCGGATAAACGCCTTTCGCCGCAGGGCGTTGTTACGTCGACCCGATGCCGATGTGGCCCCTGAAACGTAAATGCGACACGCGCCTCCGTAAGGCTCGGCATGCGCCAGAGAAATTCGGCGGGAGAGCGGACAAGCCGGCGAGTGGGAAGGAAGCAGACCATAATCGCGGTATCTCACCTGGCAGGCGCATCGATCCGACCGGCGTGCATAATCGATCCGCCGCAAGTTCCCCGTGAATGCCGCCGCCGATGAGCAGGTCTCCCCGAACAGCTACGGCCCTTGCGCGCGCTTACCATCCGTCCGGACCGTACCAAGTATTTGATTTGCTTGCTCCTACCGCGTTGTACCAACCTCCAATACGCGCTAAGGGAAGCTGGTGAAGGATGGAACCTGACCTACGATGCCGCCGGATATGCCCGGTCCAGCCAGCGCGCTTGGCAGTGTCTCTACTGACGGACTGGAGATGATCCGGCCGTTCATGTGGGAGATCAGATCGATCAGTGCGTGTCTCGAAGAGCTTGCGAGATTCCGAGCCAATGTCCTTGGCATCACTGGGCCACAGTGGATGATCCTGATGGCGGTGGCCTACTTGGGCAAGGAAAACGGTGTCCCCGTCAACTTGGTGTCAAAGTTGATGCATGTCGACCCTTCCTTTGTCACGACCCACTCAAAGCTGCTCGAGAAAAATGGATTCCTGCGGCGTAAGCACTGTGCAAGCGATGCTCGGGTCGTGCAGATGACGCTGACGGCCAAAACTCGCAAAGGTCTATTAACTTTGGCCACACAACAGCAAGCACTCGATGAACTCGCTTCTGATGAATTCGGGGTTAGCGGATCAAGCGAGTTCATCACCAAGCTGGCCGCAATCAGGCATCGTCTAGAGAAGGTCCGCCGTCAGAGCGGTTCTGGCCTTCCGAAGACCAAAGGCACGACCGTCAGAAATGACGCTCGGTAGCCATGTCGACGCTTCCAGTCTTCGAGTTTTTCTTGAAACAGCGCGGACGAAGATGGCTGTGGTCCGTATATACCGCCGAAGGCACGCGGGTGATGACGGGTTCAGGACGCAGCCGCTCCGCCGCAAGATATCAAGCCAACCGAGCGCTGTTTCTATTGCTGCTGAGTGCACCGTATCGTTCGGAAGCTCGAGCTAGGCGCACGCTTACGCCCAAACCTTAACCTCCGATCATCGTCGAGGAACGCGCTACTCGCATCGTTATTCCTGTCGGCTACATTATGAGCCAGTGGACCAGTGGTCCGTCCGGAGTACAGAATCTTCTCTCAGACCATCGCAACTTTCGTCACTGTGATCAGCCGAGCGGATCCGATCGCAGTAACAACGAGACAGCTGAATCTGGCACTGGCACGATCGCTTGGGCGCAACGACCAAGCGCCTTCTAAAAGCTCAAAGATGCCGGGCGCTGGAGGCTGCTCAGCAATCCCGAAGCTCCAGCCAGCACGTAAGTGAAAAGCTCATCTCTCCATCTGCAATCGATCATTGGTCCTGCGAAGCTACGAAAATCTTTGGACTCGCGGCCAATCACGGACACTCGTTCTGCCCTGCGCCGGCGACGCTCCTTGTCCGGGCAACCGAACGTGAGGTCGTAATCGATAAGCTCTTCTCCGACCAGCTAGTTGAGGGCTCCGGGACCTCTTCAAAGCTGATCCACCGCGGAACCAAGCGGCCAGGCCTCTGGCGGGTACACGCCGAGAAGCAGACAGACAGACGTTCGTCGCATTCAGAATGCAGGCTGTACTCACTGGGTTCGCAGGATTCGACATTTCGCATTATAGCGCTTCAACCATGCTACTCTCTCGGTATCAGCGGCAACAATCGCGATGATGAAATCGATAGGAAATTAGCTGGGCTCGAAGAGGAAATCAGTGCGCTCAAAAACTAGCGTGCAGGGCCCAGCAGAATTTGAGCCTGTAGACCGCTCGCGGAAATCCGCAAGACGTGTTGCGACACTGACCCAACAACCAATAAGGGCGGCCCGCGAGCCGCCCTACTGTACCGATCACCTGCGCATAAGCTAACGCTGGTGTCCCAGTCCGATTCCCAGATGTAAGGCCTTCTGGCGTAGCGCACCGACAGAGCGCTTGGTCATTTTTGATATTTTTATGACCGGGGTCCGAGCCTTTGAATGGACCTTCAGCTCTTTGATATCTGCCTTGGTCCACTCACGCCGCTTAACGCGTTTCTTGGTTGCTTTTTTCACAATGAATGCTCCTTTTGAGAGGAGCGGCTTGTAACATAGTTTTTTCACAGGGACGACCGTAAAAAGAGGCAACATAGAACTCGCGAAAAGATGCAAGCTCGGTCATACCTTTAGAAGACAATAGCTAAAGGGGGCAGCCCGGTCGTAAACTTTGTGGAGGTTCGTGTTGAGAGACCGCCACGAATTTGGCGAATGCAGCCCTTGTAATCGCCGCACCGCTGTTTGAAACCAAGCAGGTTATAACAAGTCTTTGAAAACCATGAGCAAGCGAATTGCGATTAGCCTGAGAACTGCGCTGGGTCGTGGTTTGTATCAAGGTTAGAAGGGATCGTATGAACAGCTTTCACTTCTTTTGACGAAAGCGTGAGAGCGACAAACCATTATTTCGTTCGTGGTGATATCCTCGATGGCCAACAATTTTAGGCTCAATCGCCGGTGTTCGTCCAGATGGCCTCCTATGTCATGCATGCATATTGCCGCGGGGCGACGAAGCCGAAGCTTGATCGTTCAACTCGAAGCCGTCGCTTGGCGATAGGTTGCCGCCGCATCGAGCCATGTACCCCCCGCCGTATTGGCGGTTAGGTGCAGCGAGCAGCCGTGTCCATCGAGCATTCTCGCTGGACCTTGCCGAATAATGCGACATCGCCAGCCCGGTTGATTTCCGATCGAAAAATTGCGATGATCGATGAGGCTGCAGCTGCTGGGGCCGTGCTCGAAGGCGACGGCTACTGAAGACGCAATACAACAATCGTTGTCCCCGACACCTGCTCGCCATCGGTAGCCGCACGGCCAACCGAGCAGCCGTTGCTGATCATGGCGCGCGTTGCCTCCATCAACAAGCCACTCGCTGCCCGCCTTGCGATCGCTTGCCCCCGCAGTAGTAGTGACTGGACGGGCGAGCTAGAGCGTTTCACGTTTTGATAGAAGCGTATCCTGCGTTTTCGAAGTAGTTGCCGCATTCGTGGGGCTGGATGGTCGTGATGAGGCTGCCGACCGTGAACCGCTCTAGTACTCACCTGCACAGCGTTGACGACCGCTTCCGCAAAAGCGCTGGTCCATTTGCACTATTTGGACCGGCGCCGAGGGCTCGTCGGGCTCATCATCGGTGATTGCGCGCCAGGCCGCCCCGTCGAGATCGTCATACTGGCCACTCTTCAGCGACCACAGAAAGCCCAGCAGGCCGACGAAGCCGAGCGAAAGTGCGAGCGGAACCAGATAGACCAGGACTTCCATCAGGCTGCCTCGCTCCTACGTGCCCGCAGCGCATTAAGCATAACCAGTACCGACGAACCTGACATCGCCGCAGCGGCAATCAGCGGTGTCACCAGGCCGGCGATCGCAATGGGTACGGCCAGGACGTTATAGACGACAGCAAGCCAGAGATTCTGCCGCATCAGCCGCAGCGCCCTGCGCGAGCCTCTGACCGCCGTCATCACTGGCCCGAGACGCTGACCAAGGAAGACCGCATCAGCGACTGCCTGGCTCATCTGGGTGGCAGTGACAGGCGACATCGAGGCATACGCCGCAGCGAGCGCGGGTGCGTCGTTCAAGCCGTCGCCGACCATCAACACCTTGTACCCCTGGCTGGTCAGACCCTCGATCCGAGCGACCTTGTCCATAGGCGAGACGTTGGCGCGCCACTTGATAATGCCGAGCGTCTCGGCCGCGCGCCGAACAGCGGGCTCACGATCCCCCGAAACGATCTCCACCATGATACCAAGACGCGCGAGGCCCGCGACGACCTCGGCCGCGTCTGGCCGTATCCGTTGCCGGATGGCGAAGACATGCCTGGCGTCGCCATGGCTGAACGCGACGACAGAGGCCTCGGGATCACGGCACAGGATCTCGTCTGCGAGGCTGTCGGCACCGCAGAACGAGGGGTGGCCAAGCCGAATCGGCGCCCCATCATAGCAACCGTGGACGCCCCGCCCGGGCTCCTCTTCGATATCGGCCAGCGGCTCGCTTGCGCCGGCAGCTCGCACGACGGCGACGGCGATCGGATGGCGGCTCGACAGTGCCAACCGGCCTGCCAATTTGATGACATCGTCGGGAATGGCGGCAAGGTTGGCGACGTCGAGCTCGGGCAGCGTCAGCGTACCGGTTTTGTCGAAGATCACTCGGTCCACCTCGCCAATACGCTCGATCGCATCCCCGGCATTGAGCAGCACGCCGGAACGGAATAGTGCGCCGGAGGCCACGGTCTGCACCGCGGGAATCGCCAGGCCCAGCGCGCAAGGGCAGGTGATGATCAAGACCGCAATCGCGGTGACGACCGAATCATGGAAGGTTGCGCCGGAGGCCAGCCAACCCAGCATCGTCAGGAGGGCCGTTGTGTGAACGATCGGTGCATAGAGCCGCGACGCGCGCTCGGCGAGGCGCAGATAGCGCGAGCGCGCTTGCAAGGCATGATCAAGTAGCCTGGAAATCTCGGCAAGCAGCGTGCCGTCCCAGGCCGTTGCCGCGCGAACGCGCAAGGTGCCGGATCGGACCAACGTGCCGGCGAACACCGCACTACCAGTAGCCGCAATCGCCGGCGAGGTCTCGCCGGTAACGAGGCTTTGATCGACCTCGGAGTATCCCTCGATTACGTTGCCGTCGACGGTACAGCACTCGCCGGGTCGCACCAGCACGATATCTCCCGGTTCGATCGCCGCCACCGGAACGGTTCTGATCTCGGTCGGGCTTATGAACTTCGCCGCAGTCTCCGCCTTCAGTGCAGCAAGGTTGCTGGCGAAGGCGCGGGTGCGCCGCCTCATGTTCTGGTCGAGATAGCGGCCTGCGAGCAGGAAGGCGATCAACATGATCGCCGCATCGAAATAGGCGTGCTCGGCATGACCGATGGTCTCGATCACCGAAGTTGCCAAGGCGAGCAGGATGCCGATGCTGATCGGCACGTCCATATTGGCTCCGCGCGCCCGCAGCGCAGTAAAAGCGGAAGAGAAGAACGGTTGCGCGCAATAAGCCGCGGCCGGCAGGACGATCAGCGCGGAGAGCCAATGAAAGAAGTCGCGCTGCTCCGGCAGCATGTCCGACACATTTCCGGACCATACCGGGATCGACAGCATCATCACGTTCATCGCGGCAAAGGCGGCGACGCCCAGCCGCCGCAGCAAGCTCTGTGCCCTCTCCGCCTCCAGCGTCTCCGCATTGTCCCGCTGGAAGGGATAAGCCCGATAGCCTAATTCGGCCAGCCGCTTGACAAATAGCGCTGGATCGAGCGCTCCTGCCTTCCACTCGAGCGCCAGCCGGTTTTCGGTGAGGTTCACGCGGGCCGAGGTCACATCCGGAATGCTCGACAGATTGCGCTCGATCTTGCCCATGCAGCCCGCGCAATTGATGCCCTCCACCGCGAGGTCGAGCTGAACGAGGCCCGCGCCTGCCCTCTTTAGAAAGTGAGAAAAATCGATGTCTGCCTGCATGAGTATGTACTCTCAGTTCAGGATGACGCGGTTTTTCGATACAAACATGCGGCGGCCATTGGCATCGCCCTCGATCACGAGATCCCACTGTCCGACAGCAACGCCCGAGGCACTTCCCCGGTAAGTTCCAACACTGGCCTGCGAAACATCAATCGCCCGATCGGCCCGACGGTCGACCGGGCGCTCGAGCCGGGCGACGAAATTCATTCCGGCGACAGGCGCGCCTGAGCGGTCGCGCACGTCGATCGCGAGCACAGCTTCACCGTCTGGCTGCCGGTAGATATGCCCCTGCACCTGCCAGCTTCGCTCGTTCTGCTGCCGTGCCGCGATGATCTCACGCTCATAGGCGAGGCTCGCGCTATAGGCGCTGTCAACCTCCGCCCCCGGCAAGGTCGTGATGGCAAAGCGCATCATTACCAGATTGGCGCCAATCACGACCGAAAAGAAGGTGAGTATGGCGATCAGGACGAAGTGTCCGGTGATGGCCCGTGCGACTGGAATTGATGCGGTCATGGTCAGATTCCGACAGTGATCGTTAGGGGAGGACGAAATGATCCGTTGAGGAGGCGACCTCGCCGAGGCCAATGTCGGCGACCCGAAACCTCACCGGCATCGAGCGTTGCGATTTGTCGTCAACCGGCGCTGTCAGCAGCACGCGCAGTTCTGTCGTCGTATCGCGAGCCAAGACGATCATCGGTCGATCGACCGTCACCGAATCGGCGCCGACGACGTGGACGGACGTTTCGGGCGGCCCGTCGACGTCGATCGCGATCACGCGATCGAAGCCGCGCTTGTTGAGCAGGCGCACCGTATAGCCGTTGCGAACCGAACCGTCGCTGAGCCTGACCGCCACGGGATTGCGGTCGTGTAGGACGCTGAGATCGAGCAGCGTTCTCGACAACAGCCCATAAAGCATCACGGCGCAGACGACCGCGATCAAAATAGCGTAGACGAGCGTGCGGGGCCGTACCGGCTTGAATAGCTCCGACCTGCCGTCCATCCGCCGCCGAATATTGATGTCGTTGTCGTAACCGATCAGGCCGGCTTTGCGCCCGATCTTCCTCATGACGGCATCGCAGGCGTCGATGCATAGCCCGCACTGGATACAGCCCAGCTGGGCGCCGTTGCGGATATCGATCCCGGTCGGGCACACCGCCGCGCATTGATTGCAATCGATGCAGTCCCCGGCCCTTTCGCCGCGCGCGCGCAGATAGAATGATTTCTTCAATGAGCAGCGCTGCTCGCCGCGGTCGTACTTGTAGGTGACATTGAGGGCCCATTCGTCGGTGAGCGCGGCCTGGATGCGCGGCCACGGGCACATATAAACGCAAACCTGCTCGCGCATGTAGCCAGCCAGCAGATACGTCGAAGCGGTCAGGACCCCAATCCAGATATAGCCGATTGCGGGCGCTTGGAACGTCGCCAGATCGCGCACCAAGGTCGGCGCGTCGGCGAAGTAGAGCACCCAGGCGCCACCGGTCCACCAAGCGATCATCAACCAGATTCCATGCTTCAGCACGCGCCTTGCCACGCGCCCCGCTGTCATTGGGCGTGCGGCGGCCTTCAGCCGATCGCGACGGTCGCCCTCGACCCAGCGCTCGAGCGCATAGAACAGGTCGGTCCAGACCGTCTGCGGACAGAGATAGCCACACCACATCCGCCCGCCCAGCGCGTTCATCAGGAACAGGGCCATCGCGGCAAGCACGAGCAAACCGGTGAAGTAATAGAGCTCTTGCGGCCACAGCTCGATGAAGAAGAAGTAGAACCGCCGGTTCGGGAAATCGAGCAACACCGCCTGATCGGGAGCGCCGAGGCCACGATGCCAACGCACGAATGGCAGCAGGTAGTAGATGCCGAGACAGACCGCCATCAGCCGCCATTTGATCGTGCGGAAAGTACCGTGGACGCTCTGCGGATAGACCTTGCTTTGCGCCACATAGAGGGGTGCATCCTCGTCGATCACCGGGTCATCGAGCGAAACGGTCTTGTTCACGGCGGGCTTCATGACCGACCTCACATCGGGCGCGGATGATCACGTTGATCCGAGTCAACGGCGCCGCAGGATTTGCGGCCCATCTCGCCTATTGTCCGCCGCCGAGCGAATGCACATAGACGGCAAGTGCCTTGACTGTGACGGGATCTAGCCGCCCGCTCCAAGCCGGCATAATGCCGGCACGGCCATAGCTGATGGTCTCGACCAGCGAGTCCTCGTCCGAGCCGTACAGCCAAATCCGGTCAGTCAGATTCGGCGCGCCGAGTGCCTGATTGCCCTTGGCGTTCTCGCCATGACAGACCGCGCAATTCTCGGCAAAGATCCTTGTGCCGGCAGCAGCGTCGAAATTGGCTGTCGTGGTCAGGCCTGACAGCGATCGCACGTAATTCGCTACGGTGACAATCTCTGGTTTTGTGAGCATGCCGTCACGGCCGAAGGCCAGCATTTGTCCCTCATGCGCCTTCGCATGTCCGGAACGTGCGCCGAACTGGATGGTCTGCAGGATCTGGTCGAGCGATCCGCCCCACAACCAGTCATCGTCATTGAGATTCGGATACCCCTTGGCACCCGCACCGCCGCTCCCATGGCATGGCGCACAATTGTCCGCGAACACCGTCTTGCCTCGCGCGCGGGCCAATCCCAGCAGGGCAGGATCCTTCTCGATCTCGGTAAGGGACGCTTTGCTCAGCACGACCATCTTCTCGCCGCGCAGCTTCTCAAGACCTGCAAGCTCGTCGACGACGGTGGCGCGCGTCGAATAATCAAACACGCCAGTCGTAAAGCTTGAGAAGAGCGGCCAGGCCGGATAAACGACCCAGTAGCCGATCGCCCAAAGGATCGTGGCGTAGAAACTTAAGATCCACCAGCGCGGCAGCGGCGTGTTGAGTTCCTTTATACCATCCCATTCGTGCCCCGTCGTGGAGCGACCGGAGATGTGATCGATGTCGTTGTGCTCGGTCATGATCTGTCAGTCCCGGCGCAGCGGCATGCGCGCCGCAGAATCAAAACGCCTCTTGTTGCGAGGCCAGAAAGAGTAAATGACGATGGCTACGAAGATGCCGACGAACAACGGCGTCCAGAGTGTCGCGACGAAGCTTGATGCCAGGTTCTCGATGGAAAGAACGGCTTTCATGAGGATCCTTCAGCGCAGGTTGGCTTTTTCGTCGTAGAGCTTGAAATCGATCAGTGTGCCGAGCATCTGCAGGTAGGCGACGAGCGCATCGAGTTCGGTTGGATTGCCGGCGCTGCCGTCGAAATTGCGCACAGTCGCCTTCGGATAGCGCTTCTGGAACGACTCGACGTTGGCGCTATCGGGATCGAGCTGCGTCTTCAGGTCGGCGACAGCGTTCTTGATCTGGTCCTCGGTATAGGGGACGCCGATTGCCCGATTGGTGCGCAGATGTGCGACCATATCGGTCAGATCGACCTCCGTGTTCGCCAGCGACGGATAGCCCGGCATCACCGATTGCGGCACGATAGCGCGCGGATTGATCAAATGCGTGACGTGCCATTCATCGGAATATTTCCCGCCAACACGTGCGAGGTCCGGGCCGGTCCGCTTCGAGCCCCACTGAAACGGGTGGTCATACATGCTCTCAGCGGCCAGCGAGTAATGCCCGTAGCGCTCGACCTCGTCGCGCAACGGCCGGATCATCTGCGAGTGACAGAGATAGCAGCCCTCACGTACGTAGATGTTGCGGCCGGCAAGCTCGAGCGGCGTATACGGCCGCACACCGTCCACCGCCTCGATCGTGCTCTTGAGGTAAAACAACGGCGTGATCTCGACCAGGCCACCGACCGCTATCACGGCAAGGATGCCGGCGATCAAGATGATCGAATTCTTCTCAAAGACCTTGTGTCGGTTCCAGAGCGACATGCGATGACCTATTCCGCGACCTGGAGCGCTCTAGCGTCCTGGATTTGATCGGCTTCCTGTGCGTTCACGGTCATCCAGAGGTTGGCGGCCATGATCAGCGCACCAATCAGGAACAGTGCGCCACCCGCGGCACGGATGATGTAGAAGGGATGCATGGCCTCGACCGACTCGATGAACGAGTACTCGAGGAAACCAAGCGAGGTATAGGCGCGCCACATCAGCCCCTGCAGGATGCCGGACACCCACATCGCGGAGATGTAGAGCACGATTCCGATCGTGGCGATCCAGAAGTGCCAGTTGACGAGCTTGAGGCTATACAGCTGGCGATTCCAAAGCCAAGGAACCAGACAATACAGCGCGCCGAATGATACGAAGCCGACCCAGCCCAGCGCGCCTGAATGCACATGGCCGACCGTCCAATCCGTGTAATGACTGAGCGAATTGACGACCTTGATCGCCATGGTGGGACCTTCGAACGTCGCCATGCCGTAAAAGGCAACCGAGACCACGAGCATGCGTAGCACCGGGTCGGTGCGCAGCTTGTCCCAGGCGCCCGAAAGCGTCATCAGGCCGTTGATCATGCCGCCCCATGAGGGCATCCACAGCATGATCGAGAACGTCATGCCCAGCGTCTGTGTCCAGTCCGGCAACGCCGTGTAGTGTAGATGGTGCGGTCCGGCCCAGATGTAGAGGAAGATCAGCGCCCAGAAGTGGATGATCGACAGGCGGTAAGAATAGACCGGGCGTTCGGCTCTCTTCGGAATGAAGTAGTACATGATCGCCAGGAAGCCTGCGGTCAGGAAGAAGCCGACTGCGTTGTGGCCGTACCACCACTGAAACATGGCATCCTGGACGCCGCCCCAGGCAATGTAGGATTTCGAACCAAACACCGACACCGGCAATGCGGGATTGTTGCCAAGGTGGAGCACTGCAATGGTGACGATAAAGGCGAGATAGAACCAGTTGGCGACGAAGATATGCGGTTCTTTCCGTTTCAACAATGTCGCCAGGAACACCATGAGATAGGTGATCCAGACGATGGTGAGCCAGAGATCGGCGTACCACTCCGGCTCGGCATATTCCTTCGACTGAGTGACACCGAACAGATAGCCGGTGCCCGCGATCACAATGAAGAAATTATAGCCAACGACCACAAACCATGGCGCAAGATCGCCGGCCAGGCGCGTACGGCATGTCTTCTGCACGACGTAGAACGAGGTCGCGACAAGCACATTTCCGCCGAACGCAAAGATCACCGCCGATGTGTGCAGCGGGCGAAGCCGGCCGAAGCTCGTCCAGGGCAGGTCAAAATTCAGTGCAGGCCAGGCAAGTTGCGAGGCGATCAGCAGACCGATGGAAAAGCCCGCAATGCCCCAGAACATCGCCAGCGCCGAGGCGAATTTGATCGGACCGAGATTGTAGTTCGGTCGGCCATTGATCTGCGCCGGCGGTAATTGCGCTGGCCGTTCATAGTAGCGATTGAGGATGACGCCTGCAGCAGCTAGGCTGGCGGCGGAAGCCAGCAATGCATGGAAGGTAAACGCAGAATCGTGCCCCATCGTTCCGGCGAAAAAGAAAACGTAGGCAGAAACTGCGAATACCGACATCAGGCCTGCTTCACCCATGGTCGTGGATTTCGAGGCAGGGGATGGGCTTGTCATGGCTTGGCCTTCTTCGAAAGCGGGATGCTTGGGGAATTATTTTCGGAGAGCTGGGCGATTGGATTCATCAATCGCGAAGCGCTGCGGGAGGCCGTCATCGATCCTACGATCGAGCGCGCGCAGGGTGTGTTCGTTGGGGCAGTCTTTCAGCGGATTTCGATACTTCCCTGTTTGGAGGTCGGCGGCGCAACGGGCCTTCGCCTGACATAGGCCGCACACCCGCTGCAGATCGCGCAATACGTCACCGTGGCAGGCGGCAAGCGCACCCTCGGAAAAACCAGCAAGCGCGAGGCGCTTGCTCAAGAGCTCGGGAGAGCCCGGACTTTGCGCCAGGGCTCGAAAAGCGGGCGTGGACAGATTAAGCTCACGCGCGATCGCATCGACGTCCTGCGGGCTCAAGTAAGCCAGCTCGGATGTCCGAGACAGGCTCGCTCGTAACCGGCTGAGCAAATTCCTCAAACGCCAAGGACCACCGATATGTGCAGGTTGGCTAACCATGTCTCATGTCCCTCGAAGCAGCCATAGCTGCTGGAGGCGGAATTGTTTTTGACCTGCATCAAATAAGATCAACGTGGGAGCAATCGCCCTACCGGCAAGAGGCTTGGCGGAGCGCCGGAGCGAGCCGGCTGAACGAGCGGCCGGCAAGAGTGCCGCAAGGGCGCTTCGTGTCACGCACAACAAGACGCCTGCTGCATTGGCGGCGATAGTATTCGCGAGCTCCTTCGAATTGACGCTCGAAGCGATGTTTTACGAGATCGAGCCCGAACTCGCAGAATGACCACGCCATGAGAGTTCGCGGGACCTGCTAGCCGAAATCAGACTAGCCGCCCCATGCCGGCGGCAATGCAGGCGGTGTTCGAAGCTCCATCGCATCGGCGAAGATGGTCCAATCGCGAACACCTTTTTGCTTGCAGAAGTCGGTCTCGGCCTGCTGTGCAGCAGCACTCAGCGATGCGGCGTCGACCTTGAACGCTGCCTGACAGGCACGATGCTCGTGGCCGGTATCGTCGCAAACGGTCTTAATGAAGCGAACGTTAAATGAAGGCATGACTACCCTCCTTCGGTGGATTTGCTCATCCTTGCCTATTCTGCCATTAGAACCAGGAGAGTATTTGATTTGTCTCAAGCAGCATCCCAAAGCAATTGGCCACTCACCGTGAAAGAGGCTCTTCTGGCGAGTGCCGGCGGCCCGGCACTATCGTCGGCAGGACCGGCGCCCCCATGATCGTAAGCCAATGAGGCGAACCATTCCTATCTCGCTTCTGACGGCCCACCCTGCCGCCGCAATGGCGAAGCCGATGATCAGGCTCGCCGCAGCCAAGGTTTCGATAAGGCCAAGGTTCAGGGCTTCCGCGCCAAAGCCTATGGCTGCGATCAGCGCCGGCAAGGCCACCGACAATGCGAGGCGAGCAATCAATCTAAGATCTCCTTCACGCCGCTCGCTTCATCAATGACACCTGTTGTCATGTCCGATGTCCGTGCGGTGCACTTCAACATTCGCATGATTGTGCGTCCTGCATTTTGATTTCCATCAACCCGGTTGCATCCAGGTTGTCGGAACTGAGGCGCGGCGCTAGCTGATCACCTGAGCGGAACATGCTTGTCCACCCTGCCCGCTCGGGGCGCAGCACGCGCCGTCGGTCGCGCTAGACGCGCACGGCGCATTTTTGACCTGGATCAATACTTCAGCAGTCGCCGACCGATAGAAACGATCTTCCAGAAGGTCACACACATGGCACACAGAAAGACTTGGCGCCCGATCATCTTTTCGTGCCCAAATGCGGGCGACCGGATTCAGGGACTGCTGCCGGACGACGCAGCCGAGCCAGGTGCCAATGACCTGCACCCGATAACCTGCATCGCTCGCGATGGTCCCCACTTCATCGATCCGCGGACCGACTCGATGCTCCGGGCCGAGCGCAGCTAGCCAGTCCGCCTTACGATCGACGCCGTGAAGGAAACGTCCCACCAATAAAGGATGTTTGATATGACAGGAGACCGCGCGAGCCGTGCGTGATATTTGGCTGAAGCTGTCCGCGCGGCGGACAAGTGGTTCGGAATGTCTGGAAGGTTGCTTGAATTGTCAGTCGGCGGCGATGAACACCGTCCAGGATCTAACGGCAACGTGACCTGGGAGCGGATCGAGACGGCGCCCTTTGATCGGGACCTGGAGATTGGCGTGATCGAGGGTAATGCGATTCATCGGCTGGTCTTTCCTTGCCGCCGGATCTTCGGCGGCTGGATCAAGGCGAAGAGCGGGGAACACGTTGCTGTGCAGCCCACGCACTGGCGCATTTGGTTCAAATAGCGCTGGCTATCCTGCACAATGTATCGGCGTGATTTGACACGCGTCTGCCTCCGGTGGCGCCAAACGATGTAGGGTCGATTGAATGAGAAGGTCCACCGGCAAATATGTCCGACCACATCTGGTATCGCTATGGCGCTGCCGCGGCAGCCGCTGCGCTTGCCCTCGTGCTCCGCGCGGCGCTAAATCCGTATCTCGAGGACCGCTCATTTACGATCATATACCTTCCGGCGATCGTTTTTGCAGCTTTCGCCGGCGGCCGCGGGCCCGCGAGCTTCGCCACCCTGCTCTGCCTCGTGATCAGCGCGACATTTCTTGGGAAAGGCCTCATCACCGTTTCCGCAAACATGATCGATATTGCCGCATTCGCGGTAATTGGTCCCATGCTTGGCTTCATGGGCGACCGGCTGCGGCAGGAATCGGAGCAGGCGCGGTATCGGCAAGCCCATCTGCAGTCGATCCTGGACACCGTGCCGGAAGCCATGATCGTGATTGACGACAAGGGTATCGTTCGCTCGTTCAGCGCCGCGGCAGTGCGTTTATTTGGCTGGTTGCCGGACGAAGTAGTTGGAAGGAATGTATCCAAGTTGATGCCGCAGCCCTACCGGGCCGAGCACGACCGCTACATTGAACGTTATCTGACCACCGGCGAGCGGCGCATCATCGGCATCGGTCGCATCGTGGTCGGCGAGCGGAGCGATGGCTCGACATTTCCGATGGAGCTTGCCGTCGGCGAGGCCAACGTTCGCGACGAACGCTTCTTCACGGGCTTCATCCGAGACCTAACCGAACGGCGGGCCCAGGAAAGGCGGCTGCAAGAGCTGCAGTCTGAGCTCGTTCACGTGTCGCGGCTGACCGCCATGGGTGAGATGGCATCGTCCATCGCCCATGAAATCAACCAGCCGCTCTCCGCGATCACAAACTACATGCGCGGCGCAAAAGCTCTGCTGGCGTCGGACAAGCCGAACGCCAATCGCATCCGTGATGCACTGGAACACGCTGTCCAACAGGCTCTGCGCGCCGGCGATATCATCAAGCGGCTGCGGGAATTCGTTGCCAAAGGCGAGACGCAGCATTCTGTGGAAAATCCGCTCACGCTTCTTGAAGAGGCTGTGGCGCTGGCCCTGCTCGGCGCCAAGGAGCAAGGCGTGCGGGTGACGATGCACAGCGATCGCGATCTGCCGTCAATGGTCGTAGACAAGATCCAGATCCAGCAGGTCGCGCTGAACCTGATACGCAACGCAATCGAGGCGATGGCTCCCTGTCCGCGCCGCGAATTGACCGTCGGAGTTAGCAAGGTCGATGGCCTCGCCAGGTTTACCGTTGCCGACACGGGTCCCGGCATCAGTGCTGACGTCGCCGACCGCCTGTTCCAGCCCTTTGTCACGACGAAGGAGCACGGCATGGGTATTGGACTATCAATCTGCCGGACTATCGTCGAATCCCACGGCGGCCACATCGTCGCGCAAGCGAATCCGGGCGGGGGCACGATCTTCCAGTTCACGCTGCCATTTGCGGACCTCGGTGAAGAAGCATGACCGGGCGGCGCATTGTTGTGATCGACGATGACGCCGCGATGCGGGACTCTCTGGCGTTTCTGCTTGATATTAGTGGTTTCTGGGTAGCAACCTACGAGACCGCGGCCGAGTTTCTCAATGACATTGCGAGCGGTCCGCTCGACTGCGTTGTATCAGACATCCGCATGCCAGGCATGAGTGGCCTCGAACTGGTCCGCAAGCTGAAGGCCGATCGCATCGTCTGTCCGGTCGTCCTGATAACCGGTCATGGCGACGTATCGCTCGCAGTTGAAGCGATGAAAGCGGGTGCGGTCGATTTCATCGAGAAGCCGTTCGAGGACGAGGTGCTGTTGCGTGCCATCAACGGTGCTTTGGAAGCGCGGCCAACGAAGCCGGCCGATGACGCGGCAAAACTGCAGGCGGAAGCCCGCCTTGCGGACCTCTCGTCGCGCGAGCGTGACGTCCTGCGGGGACTATTAGCAGGCAAGATCAATAAGGTAATCGCCCATGATCTTGGCATCAGCCCCCGGACGGTCGAGGTTTACCGCGCCAACCTCATGGCCAAGACCAATGTACGCAGCATGTCCGAGCTGATGCGGATCGCCATCGTCGCCGGACTCTAACAGGGTCGCGAGCGCGCGATACAGGGCACGAGCAGTGGTTCGAAAAGATCTTAGACGGATCGTCCATGAATGATCTCAATCGCTAGGCGGAGCGTCCTGGAAATGCGTTGCCCAGCGGTCAAGGCGAGCCCGAGCGAACGGTGCACGCGCACGTCACCTAGCCCCGCTCCCATCTGCGACGATGTCCTCGCATGCCGCTGTTTGATTTTGCAGCAGCCGCTGGAGAAGTTGGAGCATTGGCGTATCCGGCTTAACCGCGGCGACCAGCCGCACATCACCCTCCGTTACTGGTTGGCCGTGCCTCTCAGTGCGAACTGTTTCGACGACATGAATATCGAACAGGCTATGGCAAGGAATGGACGGTATCCGCGATCTCCGGCCGCCCCGATCCCCCTGATCTGTGCAACAGAGATCGCTGTGCACGAATCGTGCAGGATTCGCGGTTGACATGACCGATGCGATACATGCCATGCTGGTTCTACTTGGCATCGGACCTGCGCGAACTGTCCGTGGCCGGTTTGATGCTGCCTAAACAAATCTACGAGCGCTAGAAGCAGATCAATTGCCCGGCTCCAGATTTGTGCTCCGATGGGCAGCAATCCTTTCATGCCCGAAGAACGGCAATGTTCGGGAACATATTGGTCCATCTTCCCACCGAGCTCCCGGTGCGGGCTACGGTGAACGGTTCGATTTCCTTCGCGCAGAGCACCGGCGCGCATCTTGACGTTTTGGCAATCGGTTACGAGAGAACCATTATTCCGCTCGCTGCACTCGGCGGGGCGGCCGTCACGTCGGTCTTTGAAATCGAGCAGGCCCGTGCGTTGGAGCGAGCCGAGGCGGCACTTCATGTCTTTGATCTGCAGGCAAGGGGCGCCGGCATTTCCTATGCGAGCCGCGCGCTCACTGCGGTTCCGGCGGAGGCGCGTCGAAGCATCTGCGCCAGCGCGCGAGTGCATGACATGACTATCGTCACACAGCCCCAGAGCGGCTACGACAGCTACGACAACATTATCCCCAAGGAGATCCTGTTCCAGGCCGGCAAGCCAGTTCTGTATCTGCCAGGCGTCTTCCACGGCGCTTTTTCGGCCAGACGAATCGGGATTTGCTGGGACGGCAGCCGCCTTGCGGCCCGCGCATTGCACGACGCGATGCCGCTGCTGTGCGAAGCGGACGCGCTGACCGTCATCGCGATCACTGCTGCGCACAAGGTCCCGGCGGAAAGTTCCGCCGACCATGTGGGACAGTATCTTGCAAGGTCAGGGCTTCCTGCAAAGATCGTGTCGCTACCAGCGTCCCAGTCAGCGCACCGCGGCCTCCTATCGCTTGTGGCGGACGAAAGCCTCGGCCTGCTGGTGACGGGCGGATACGGCCACTCTCGGCTGCGGGAAAGGCTTCTCGGTGGCATCTCGGGAGACCTGCTTCGTGCAAACATCATCCCGGTTTTGATGTCGCATTGAAGCACTAGATGCGGCCTGGACGCCGTCGATCGGCGCAGGGCGAAGCACCGGCCGCCCGCCGAAGAAGAGCGCCGCCTGTCCTGGCTTTCATGCGCCCGCCGTCGCTCCATCGACGAGGCGAGGCGGAAGCCGATCCGCCGCGGTTTCGAAACATTGCACATACGCGACCGGTCTGGAGGAGCGGGACAATCTGGTCACCGCCCATCCGACGAAGTCCGAGCTCCTCTTCAAGGCGAACGACCGACAAGCCAGCATGCAGCTTGCTAATCCAACGCGGCCTCGTCGGTTTTGAGCCGCATTCGAGCAACCGAAGGGGCGCCGCACTCATTCGAGAATCGTCCTCACGGGCTTACGTATAAATACTTAGTGGGTTCTACTTAGGGGAAACATCCAAATTTTCCAATTTGTTAGAAGCGGCCAATCTGCGCCCGCCCCATCGAGGTTCTGAAGATCGAGTCGCCATGTACGCTCAGACCGCAAGCATTCACGAGATTAGCCATCATTCGAGCAGTGTCTTGTGCAGACAACCTCGTACCCATGGACCGTTTGGTATGGTTGCGACCCCGATGCGGTTCGCTCGCAATGGCGAGATCTATGGCGAGGACGAGGCAGCCGAATACCTATATCAGGTGGCATCGGGTGCTGTACGAACCTACAAGATTATGGAAGATGGACGTCGACAGATTGGTGCGTTTTATCTGCCCGGTGACATTTTCGGCTTCGAGGCCGGAGACAGCCATATCTCTTCGGCGGAGGCGGTCTGTGAGACGCATCTTTTGATGGTGAAGCGCAGCGCTCTCATTGCTCGCGCCAGCCACGAGAGCGAGCTCACACGGCAACTATGGGATGCGATGGCGCTTGAGCTCCGCCGCTTTCAGGAACATCTGATGCTCCTGATCAGCAGCGCTGAAGAGCGGGTCGTGGCATTCCTGCTCGATATGTCTCGCCGCGCTACGAAGAACGCTGCGATCGAACTGCCCATGTCACGGCAGGATGTTGCAGATTACCTTGGCTTGACCATCGAAACGGTCTCGCGCACCCTCACTCAACTCGAGCAGAATGGCGTGATCGCCCTGCCGTCCTTGCGCCGAATCGAGCTACGTAACGACAAATTGCCCAGCCGCGTTGCGCAGAACTTGGGCTAAGCTCAAGCATCGCTGTGAAATGAGCGACTTCTTTGCACCGAACAGCGCCGACGAATCGCGGCGCGTCAAGGACATCGAACCTTTGCTTGGGCGAATCTCGCACGGGTGACAGGATCGCTAAGCTTACATTGTTCCTCCGTGGAGCACCGCCATGATTATCGATCTTCTGCTTCGAGAGCATCGCAATATTGATCTGCTTCTGGTCGCCCTCCAACGTGAATTGGAGGTTTTTGAGCATGGGGTCCGTCCAGACTATGAGGTAATTCGCGCGATTATCAGCTACTTCGAAGTTTATCCGGAGGTGTACCATCATCCTCAGGAAGACCTAATTTTCTCCAAGCTCAGAACTCGCGATCCGGACGCGGCTGCTAGCGTCGGCGATCTCGCGCACGAACACCGCGAAGTCATCGACCGTCTGCACCAATTCGCTCGAGCTATCGATGGTGTCCTCGCGGATCGTGAACTTCTTCGGCAAGACGTCGGCAACATCGTGCGCGACTTTATATTGCGGGAGCGGCGCCACATGATGTGGGAAGAACGAGATTTCTTCCCCGCCGCCATCAAGGCTCTATCGGCTGAGGATTGGACCGAAATCGCGTCCGCCCGTACTGATGACGGGGATCCGCTATTCAGCGAGGCAGCGGAAGCCACTTCCGATGCACTAAGAGCGCATATTCTAGAATTGGAGCAAGAAGCTGAAGCCGAACGGAGCTCGGTTGCGTTTTCGTCCGCAATGGCCGGCAAGCCGCCAGATGGCGCCAAAGCCGATGGACCGGCTTTCCCCGACTGATATCGCGCCAAACGGCCCCTACATCCACCGATCGATCGGGATGGACAGTTGCGGCCGCTTCTCGAACCCTCCGGACCTGGCACAGGGCAACGCAGGACCTGACCTTCGACATCTAGACCAATTGCTGTTTGGTTCGCCTCACTCAATCGGTGAATGGATTGGATCACCAACGAACTACGGACGCCCATGCGTATAGGACGCTGCTCATTGCGAGCGGGCGAGCGCTTCATCGCGTTTCGAAGTGCTATGCATGCGCTGCGGGCATGCCCTACCAATTTCGGCTTGATGGCCACAATGGCCCAGCGCGGATATTTGAGCCAGCGCAAAGCTTATCCGCGGCGTGTCCGGTAATCCGCCGAAGAGGAAGAAAGGCATCCGAATGCGACTGGACTTGGCAAACTCCTACGGGCAGGACCGGCTGCCCCGCTACACCAGCTATCCGACGGCCCCCCATTTCTCAACGTTGGTTTGCGAATCCGACTATCAAACGTGGCTCAAGTCGCTGGGCGCCCAGCAATCCGCCTCGATCTACGTGCACGTGCCGTTCTGTCGAAGCATGTGCTGGTATTGTGGCTGCCACACATCTGTCACGAAACGCCAGGAACCGGTCGCGATCTATGCAGCGGGACTGCGGACTGAAGCTTACCTCGTTGCAGAAACCGTTGGTCGACGGCAACCGATTTCTCATATCCACTTCGGGGGCGGCACCCCGACGACCATGACGCCTGAAACGTTTGCTGATCTGGTCAGTTCGTTGCGCTATTGCTTCGCTGTCCTGCCCGATGCCGAGATCGCCGTCGAGATCGACCCACGCATGTTGAGCGAGCCGATGGCCGAGGCGCTGGGTTATTGCGGGGTCAGCCGGGCGAGCCTTGGTATCCAGAGCTTCGATCCTGTTGTTCAGCAGGGCATCAATCGTCTGCAGAGCTTCGGACAGACCGCGACTTCGGTCGACCGGTTACGCCGCGCCGGCGTCGAGCGGATCAATTTCGACCTCCTCTATGGCCTGCCCCTGCAGACGGTTGCCTCGTGCCTTGACACCGTCGCCAAATGCCTCGACCTTCATCCGGATCGGTTTTCGGTCTTTGGCTACGCGCACATTCCTTCGTTCAAGAAACATCAACGCAAGATCGATGCGTCGGCCCTGCCCGACAGCGTCACGCGCCACCACCACTCCGAAACGATCGCCAAGGCTTTGGTTGATGCGGGGTACGTACGCGTCGGCATCGATCACTTCGCCCTGCCGGACGACAATCTCGCCCTAGCGAAGCGGGAAGGCAAGTTGAGGCGCAACTTCCAGGGCTATACCGACGATAGCGCGGACGCTCTCATTGGTCTGGGCGCCAGCGCCATCGGCCGTATGCAACAGGGGTTTGTCGCGAACGCTGTTTCGACAAAGCACTACCTCGCCCGCATCGCCGAGGATCGGCTCGCCACCGCGAAGGGCTATTTGCTGACCGATGGCGATCGTTTCCATGGCGAGATCATCGAGCGGATCATGTGCGACCTGGCTGTCGATCTTTCCGAGACATCGCGTCGTTACGGCCGGGATCCGAGGTCGGCTGTCGTCGATCATTACCGGCTCGACAGCCTTATCGCCGATGGCGTCGTGGCGATTGATGACGGCCAGCTTTCCGTAGCCGCTGGCGCAGAGTTCTTGGCCCGGACCGTCGCATCGGCTTTCGACGCTCACCTCCCTCGGTCCAGGGCTATACATAGTCGGGCGGTCTAACGACTGAGCAGAACTGAACGTTTCAGATGGAGTTCGACACCTGACTGGCTTTGGATGACGACCAATTGCGGCGCAAGTGCACGCCGGTTGGCATCCCGTTCGCGCCCCGCGTCGAGCCGCGCGTCTCAAATAGAGCTTGGAACCGACACTCGACTATCGAGTGGACTCCACGAGTGCTGGAAGCAGGGTCAAAATCAACAGCAAGGGCACGACCACAAGACTTTGCAGTCGGCATTTTCGTATAGTCGCGTCGATCGGGCACATCTTTTCCGGGCAGGAACGCGCACCAGCTTGCGCTTGGTGCCCGTCCATGCCGCGACCTCCCCGCCCGCGCTGCTCGACTCGGCTAGACGTAGCGAAAGTACGCATCAGCGGCAAACCTTCGTGTGGATTTCTTATCCCACGCTATATCGGCCGCATACCACGGCATAATTGAGCTACGTTGAGCTTGTGCTTTAACTGGGGTCAGCTTCTCGGCGGATGTCCTCGCCGTGATCGAGCCATCGGCTGTCCTCCCTCTGCCGATGGAAGCCGGCGCGATGCATAGCAGCGTCGCTCCTCCCGGACACACTCTGCCCGGCCGCTCAAGGCGGCCGGGCTTTTTTTATTCTCCAAGGCGCCTCACGACGCAAACGCCCACAAGCGATCGCCTTCTCGACGAGAGACACTAGGTCCAGGATCAACGGTCGACGGGAGCGGATACAACGCGCAGTTCGGTGCAGCAGCGACCATGTTGACCAGTGCCGGGCGAACCTCCTCCCATTTGCGCGTCTTCAGGCCGCAGTCCGGATTGCCCCAGAGTTGCGAACTCCGCAGCCGCTTCCGAGCGAACGCCATGAGTTCCGGGCGCTCGAGCCGGGCTACGAAATTCATTCCGGCGACAGGCGCGCCTGAGCGGTCGCGCACCTCGATCGCAAGAACAACTCCTTGGGGCGGTGCAAAAGAGGCTAAGGCATCGGCGGCGAGTTCCATCTAAGGAGGCGCGTTGGCGTCGAGCCGACGCGTCGACTCTTGGAAGAGACGAAGCAAGCCTGCGCGATAAAGGTCACGGCGCCGGGCAGGACGCTCTTCATGCAATCTGGCTATCGAACGGTTCATTGAGCACGCTTCGATGCGTCTGCCTTATTCACCAACAACCAAGGATAAGTGTTGAATAGGCGCACGAGATACGCGCTAAGCCCAGCAGCATACTCAGCGAGCACGTTGTTTTAGGACCAGCCAGTCCTGGTAGGCGTCACGCGGATGTTTTTGGCGATACTGCCCAAAGCAAGCATATTGAATCACCATAACGAAAAGAGAAGCCCGCAATGAAAATGGCTGTTTGGAGTGCTCTCGGCGTCTTTGCTGCTGCTGTCTTTACGGTCGGCCTGTTCGGCTGGATCGCAAGACCATTTATGAATCAGGCCGTCAGGCAGATGCTCTCGAAAGTGTTGAGCGGTTCAAGCCGAAGCTAGCAAGGCCTCGGGCTTCCGCTCTTGCCAGTCGACACGTCGGGAAACCCAACTCCCTCCAATATTGGCTTGCGACGACGAACAGATAGACGACAGGTCAAAAAACGCGTCATCGCGCGAGCGGCGAATGCCACCGTCTCGCCCCGCCTGCTCGACTCGAGACCTCCCTTAGCGTCGATTCCAATTGCTCGCCGCTGAAGGCCGCCTTCGCTCCGTTGTTGGCCGCAAAGTGCCAAGCACAACCCGGCTGAGGCGCCTTCGACCTTCGCAGCAGCGGCAACGGCAACGGCCCCGAACCACACGGTTCGATGGCGGCAAACCTGCTTCCAATTGTCGTCAGGATCTGTCGCAGGCATTCGCCCGTGCTGTCGAAGATCCAGCGCGTGACAGGAATCAATCACGGAAGTCGCGACGAATAGGGCTGAATGGTAACATTAAAACGCGCGCAAGTTGGGAAGTCGACAAAGACGGCACAAATCTCGTACGAATTGCCGGCTATTGCCTGGCACGAAGAATGCTAGTCATCGGCATGTCCAGGCTTCTCCTCCTGGGCAGGTCCAGCATTGCAAATTGAGGCTTTGGCTGACCACTGAAGTTAGCGGCGCGTGACATCGAGGGACGGCGCCTGCTCACGCGGGACATCAGCAGGTGCCCGCGTCACGTTGCCGCTAACTTCTTGCGATCGCGCATAGCACGTTCAGGATGTCCCGGTTTAGAATTTGACGTGTGGATGAGCCGGCAGAAATGACCAAAATGTCTAGAAGGCGCATGCTTTGGTTCTGTATCGGTCGGCCGCTGATCTGCCTGGCCGGGTTGGCGGCGACGAGCAACGATGTTCGCGCCAACGACAACGCGCTTGTCGAAAGGGTCAAGTCGACATGGCGAGCGCAAGATGGTGAGACTATAGAACAAATCATCTCCCAAGTCTCGAAGGTGGCTCACTTCGTCCCTCGATCGTGGGGAGTCGCTGAAGGAGTTGACCGAACGAAGTATGTTTACTTTTCGTGGACCAGGCACCCGGACAATAAATCAGACGAACGGTACGCTATCACTTGGAAGATCGCGACCGACGGGACGATTAGAGTTGCGTCGACATATACAAAGCCGATTGAATTGGGCTGGCGCGCGCTGGCGCTCTCGTTGATCGCCAGTGAAGTCACAGATGGCGAAAGGAACCCAAATCTTCGCTTTCTGCATGATCCGGCCAACTTCAACTTCGTGACGACCGCGCAAGGCAAGCTCGGCAATATTCTGCGGCACGGCCGCTGCGATATCATTGAACCGGTTGCAGTGGATTACGTGTCGAAACCGAATAACAAGCCGACTGAAAAGGGTGATCTGTGGCGCGTTCTGCTTTTGGTGAACTGCAAGATCCCAGGGCCCCATTATTTTACCCACAATGGCGTCATCACTTTCGAGAAGAGCGAGGGACAAGATTGGGAGCCTCGATCTTTTTTTGCCAAGCGTATCGCCGCCTTTCCTCCAGGCTCTTGGTTCGATCGCATAGAGCCAAGTGAACGGGAAGCAATAGAGAGGGCGCGAAAGGCCTCGGCCAATGGTCCCACAGAGCGAGATCGCAGCTCAGCTCCTTCACGCTGAGTACTCCGGACTAGCAGCACAGCGGACGCGTTCGGAAGCGGCCCATTCCGCGAGAAATCGATGCGATGACTGTCAAACGCCATCCGGAACTGCCCGTTGCGCCATGAAGAACCGCCCCACCCTCGGGTTCATAATGTCGGTTGAAGGTTAGCTCCGCCACTGACGGGGCGGAACCGACCGGAGGGCCGTCAGCGGCGGCCGGCTTGATGAGGCTGCTCTTTCGCTTGGCGCGGAGCCGATGGCTGTCGCCACGGCTCGTCAGCTCGTGGCTGTGGTGAGCCGCTCGGGGATCGCGGTGGCGACCACCGGGTCGGCGAACACGGTGCCCATTCCCCCATTCGGCAACGCTGCTGGTTCGAGGTGATCGGCATGGCGCCGGTTTCATAGCGACCGCTAGAACGGATGCGCCTCGTCGGGCTCCAGCGGCAAGTAGCTGAGTTTATCGACGACCCGCAGCTTTGGCTTCGCCCGCGCAAGCAGTTCTCGTCCACGCGTCGCTCGCCATGCGCCTTGGTCAGGCCATCCGCGTTACCTAAGTAGGGAGCAATTCCTCGCGACGCCGTGAAGGGCAGTCTTCCTGGGTGCGATATCCCTCACATGAGTGGCTTAAGATATCTGGGCGAGCGACCGACCAGTTCCGAAACGCCTCGCATCGTGCCAAGTAGAAGCCGTCAGTACCGGCGCGGATATGACCCCAGCACGCGAATGTCAGGGCGCTTGCGAAGCAGCCCGGCAAGACTATTCATCGTCTCATGTCCCGCGACTTCAATCAGATATCTATGCCGATCGAGGGCCGTTTTTGCCAGTCGCTCGTAAATCGTCAGGATCTGGACTCCGGCGCCGGCGAAAGAAGCAAGCAAGGAAGCAAGATCCGCATCCCTTACGGTCGCCAGCAACGACGTCTTGTCGTTCTCAGTCGGCGAAGGGCTATCCCTGCCCAGGACCCACCAGCGCGTGACATTGTGCGGACCTTCTTCGATGCCATCCACGATCGAAGCTAGCCCATATATTGCCGCGCCAAATTTGGGGCCAATGGAAGCCTTGACCAAGCCTTCGCTGTTGGCCACGGTTTGCGCCGCGGCGCCGCTGCTCGCCGTCGCGGTACGACGAACCTGCGGCAGCCAGTAATCTAACCAGAGCTTGGCCTCTTCAAAGGCAACCGGATGCCCGAGGACCTCTTTGACATCCTCCAGACGCGCTCCATGACGAGCAAGAAGGCTATAGCCAAGCATTTTGGGATATTCGGCAACGATCCTTACGTTTGCCAGGTCCAGAATCGGATCTAGAAACGGGGTGGCTCCCACAAGGGAAGTCGTAATGGGCAGGCAGGCCCGGTCAATCTTTTCGCTCCGATATGCCGCGATCAATTCATCTTGGGACATGGGAACCAGGTCCGACGGACCGAACAGCTCAAGGCAAGCATGATGTGTCCATGATCCGGCCGGTCCAAGATATCCAATCTGGCCCGGTGTCGCTGTCAAGGTACGTCCATCCAGTGAGAGACTCGCGGCCGCGAGCAACGTTGACGGCCCACCCGTATTGCTCTTTGTCGCGCGGCGGGAAGATGAGTGCCATCGCCAAGTGCGATCTTCATCTTGAAGCGCATGCTGCGTGAACCGATGTCAGTTAGACTACCTCTTGCTTGGCAACATTGCTTGAATGAACGAGGTTTGAATGCGAGCCGTAACGTACTCGTCGTGAGCTAAGAATGCCAGTCCTATCGTCCCATCCAACGCTCTCACATTGCATTCTCAGTTGCATGGTTTCTCTCACCAATGAATGCAATCCTAAGAATGCGGATCTGTACACTTTCGCAGAGCCATCTATGTACCGCAATTCGGCAACACCATAAGCCACCCGCCCCTCATTCATTACCGGTCGTTTCCCGATGTCCGGCACATCGAGCGAATCTACGCCGATATCTTGCGTTGCAAGACGGTGCCCGCGAACGCGTTGCATGTTGGGTTCATTTCTTTTGATGGCCTTCTTTTGGAGCACCTCGGTTGGTTCTTGGACTGATCAGGCTGGCGAGTTCAACGCTCCGCTGATGATTTTGAGCGCGGTGCGCGGCGCGCCTACTGAGAGACGTCGAGGCCGCCAAACGCATACCGCAACATTCGCACCGGAGAAAATCGCTTGAACCTCACGTTGCGTCAGGGCGTAGGTTGGCAATCGACCAGAGCGGTCACTAACCAAACGAAGAATGATGCAACACAGACCAAATAACCGACATGAAGTCCAACGTGGCAATGCCGGGTTGTACGTGCTTCTGATCGGATGGATCAAGAGCGAAAGGCTGCCGGGATGAAACGCCGCGCAATGATCGCTGCATTTCTCGCTGTCATCTCATCTCCGGCTTGCGCAGCGAAACTCAGCGGCCCTCCGCGGATCGTCGACGGCAATACGATCGAGATCGAGCAAACTAAAATTCGGCTCTCGGGCATCGACGCGCCAGAAACGGATCAGATTTGCCTCGACACCCACGGCCAGAAATGGGCTTGCGGCATAGCTGCTCGCGATGAGCTTATCAAGCATTCGAACGGACAAACGTGGGATTGTCATACCACCGGGCGAGATGAGTACGGCAGGTCACTCGGGAGCTGCTTCATTGCAGGCGAGGACGTGAACGCGTGGATGGTACGTTCGGGCTGGGCACTATCATGGGGCCGAAATATCCATATCTACGCCGTCTATGAGGTTGTGGCGAGCCATGCTTATGCGGGACTATGGTCGGGGGCGTTCATCACGCCCTGGGACTGGCGTCACCGCAACAAGGGAACGATTATCATTGGCGCGAGCTCGGTACCGACCGATGCCCAGGAGCTCCTGCTCGGATCCGCTTTGCTATCGGAGCCGCCCTCACCCGAGTGTCTGATAAAAGGCACGGTGGGCGGCAACGGCGAGCGCATCTATCACGTGCCAGGACAATTCGGTTACGGACAAATCGACATGACGAAGAAGCGGGGTGAACGCTGGCTCTGCAGCGTGGCGGAGGCTGAAGCCACGGGATGGCGTAAAGCCGCGCGATGAGGTGGACACACATGCATGCAGACCGTTCGATCACGCCTTCGCGCCGCTCGCTACTGCTGTTCGCCGTCTCGGTGGTTGGCATGGGGCTTGTCGACAACATTGGTAATGCGAAGGAAACAAAGCGGCCGCCCAAGCCGGACAACCAGCTTTCGCCAGATGCTGCGTTGAAGCGGCTAACGGAAGGTAATGACCGCTATGTCCAGGGGTTATCACGAGCCAACGATTTCAAGCGCGAGCGTCAGGTTTTAGTCGATGGGCAAAATCCATACGCGGCGGTTCTGAGCTGCGCCGATTCTCGCGTAGCGCCTGAGCTTGCCTTCGACAGCGGACTTGGTGACCTGTTTGTCTGCCGCCTCGCCGGCAATTTTGCCAACGGTGACACGGTCGCCAGTATGGAATATGCGGTCGCCGTGCTAAACACGCCACTGATCTTGGTACTCGGTCACGATCGTTGCGGTGCCATAGACGCCACGATCAGGTCGCTCAACGACGACAAGCCGGCGCCGGGGCATATTCCATCCCTCGTCGCTGCGCTCGCGCCTGCAATACGGGAATCGCGCCAGCAAACCGGTGATGCGTTCGCCAATGCGACCCGGCAAAACGTAATCGATAACGTCGATAAACTTAAATCGGCGGGCCCGGTTCTGAACGCGGCAGTCGAGCAGAACAGACTAAAAGTGGTTGGAGGTCTGTACCGGCTCGACACCGGCAAGGTTGATTTGCTCAACTGACCTAGCACCTTCGCAATCGTTTAAACGACTAACGCGGCTCCGGTGAGTGCCGCGAATTCGTTCGCGTCCGTCGGCTGCAGTAAATGCACCGGATGTGATCCGCTCCACAATTGACATTTTTTTATGCGCGGGCTCTCTATCCTCCTCGTACTCTACGTACTTATGTTGGCAACGCGCGGCCAGCACCAACATAATTTCCTGCCGCGACCGACTGTGTCCATGCCCGCCGTCAATGCCCTGGCCAACACGGTTGACTGAAGCCGCAGAAATGCGCTGCGATGGATGTTTTGGATCTAAGCACCGTCTCGGCGACAGCGTACAATTTCAGACAATTATCCTCGCCGGATCATCCGTTATGGCACCGATACCGATCGTCCCGTTGAGGGACGTCCGGCTCAGCTGGGGCTGAAGATTACATACAGCAGAATTACGATCACGACGGCTGCCCAGCCGGCCGATGAGAGGAACACGGTTGCTCGCGACGGCATCGGACGGTCTCTCCTGCATCAGCCAACGAAGCGACCGCCAGTCTCGGAAAAGCCGCATCGCTAAATCAATCTTAAGAGCATACTTTGGATCCGCGATAAACCGGAACTTATCTCGCGCGCGACAGCTGCGATCAACGGCTGGAACGTCGGATTTCTGCGCCTTCGCTTTCACGCCTCGAGCCCGGCACTCAAGGATCGATGGACGTCTTTGAGAGTGCTATTCAAATAGCGCTGACCGCTCTGCATAGGTGAGCATTATCAATTTGATTCCGAAGTGCTCAATTCAAAGGACGCAACTGCGTGCGTCGGCGCGCACCTTTGAAGACCGACTTGCCGATTCCAACATCAGCCTCATGATCATCTTGCGCGGCCTCATTACACGTCGCCCCAAGTCTCTTCGACTAACGCATCGATCATGTCGGATACATCATCTTGCACGACATTAAGTGTCAGCGAGATCCGCAACCGTGCCGTTCCAACAGGCACCGTTGGCGGCCGTATCCCACGGATGTCAAAGCCGCGGGCCTGCAGTGCAGAGGCGAGCCGCATCGCGCGGGCATTGTCGCCCACAACATAAGGAATGATCTGTGAGTTCGAAGAGCTCGCGCGACCGCACACAACGAGCTGCCGATGTGTGAAGTCGACCAGATCGATCAGCCGTCGTTGCCGTTCAGGCTCCTCCTGCAGGATTGAGATTGCCTCTCGCACCGCGACTGCCATTAGGGGTGGTGGCGCGGTGGCGAAAATGAATGGACGACATCGCCCAGCGCTTTGCCGCAGGTGTGGACCACCAAGAGGTTCTCGCGCCCCTCATAGGGCGCGGTGAGCCCCCGTCCCCTGCTCGCCGTAAACACATGTCGCATGAGCCTCATCCACGACCAAGAACGCCTCGTAGCGCTCGGCGATTGCGACCAGATCTTTAAGGGGCGCGACGTCTCCGTCCATACTGTAGAGGCTCTCCACCACGACCCAGACGCGCCCCTTTCCGCCTTTGGCGCGCCAATCACCAATCGTGTCTTCGATCGACTGGGGGTCATTATGAGCGCTTATCCGGAACTCGGCTCGGCCCGCCCGTGCGCCTTCATGAGTGCTGGCGTGTGCGAGCGAATCGATAACAAGCAAATCGCCATGCTGCGGCAACGTTGTCAGAATGGCAAAATTTGCGATGTAGCCGCCGCCGAAGAACAGCGCTGTCTCCGCTCGGAAGAACCGCGCCGCCTCCGATTCGAGAGCTTCCTGCTCCTCACAATTGCCGCGCAGGAGCCGTGACCCACCAGCTCCGATCGGCGTACCGGCATCGATCGCGGTGAACATAGCCTTCTTCATACGGGGCGCATTCGCCAGCGCCAGATAATCGTTTGAAGCAAAATCGATCCCTGTGCGCGGCTTCAGGCCGCGCAGCCGATCGTCATCTTTCAAGGCTCCTAGGGCCGCGACATAAGCATTAAGCGGCGGGTTTATCGATCAAATATCCTGCCGCCCGCAGCGACCGATCGAATCTTCGTGGCACAGTTCTCAGCTTGTGCCATGTCACCGGCGCGCGACCGATTTGCATGTAGATCGAAGCGCGCTGGCCGAGGAAGCACGGCGTCTCCAGTCCATCGGTAATGAACCGACGTCCGGCGAACAAGTCTCTTGTCCGGTTGAATCTGATTCTGCCCGTCGCGACCACGCGCACCAGGATCGCTCAGCGACGCCACCAATCGTACGCCCTTGACTTCATTCCAAAACGTGAATGAGCAAGCAGGACAAGTATACTGACGCGATCGTCGACAAACTTGCCCATGCCGGTGATGCCGACGCTGCTCATCTTGATGCCAGCGTCACGCGAAGACATCTGCCCCCAATTGTCCGCACCTAAAAAGCCCTCCCGAACGCCCGCCGAGAGGGTGAACCAACCGCGGTACGGGTCATTCCGCCGTCGCATAGCTATGTTGGCCGATTGCGCTTTCCCACGCGCTCGAAAACTTCGTACAAAGCAGACAAGCGCGCGTTCGATCAGCGAGCGTGATCTAATCGTATCATAAGCGCACGCTCTGTACCCAAGCGATTGCGACACCGACTACCAATTCCGGCGCACAAAACCGTCGACTTCCTTGGCGCGTGTTGCCGCGCGGCCAAGCTAACGATAACTATCTGACCGACCTGCAACACAAGCTTCGGGCCATCCATGATTCGTCACCTCGTCTTGTTCGCCGCCATGGATGAGGCTCACATCGATAAAATCATCGACGGCCTGGCGGTTCTCACAACGATTCCACATGCACGCCGGCTCGAGATCGCTCGCAATCGCAAGACCGACCAATTCGACAACAATATCGACGTCGTGGTCTATGCCGAGTTCGACAACGAGACGGAACTCGCAGCTTATAAAGAGCATGGCCTATACCAGGAGGCGATCAGGCTGGTCCGGCCACTCCGGGAGCTGCGGTTTGCGGCCGACTACGATGTGTCCACAGATACGCGCTTCGCCGCGGTCGGAGGAATGATCCAGCTTAGCCGGCGAGCCGCGCCTACGTGCGGACGTTAACCCGGCGTCGATGCCAAGAGACCTGCGGGATTCAACCGAACGGCGCGCTCGTTGACACGGGGATCATATCGGAGCGCATACGAGCCCACGCAGTCGTTCGGTGACTAACTTGTTCAAGGCACTTTCGAGAATTGAATGGTCGAGCCTCTCACTGCGATGCGCTGTCTTATGAATCGCTCGCACTTTACGTTTCTTGCTGGCCTAGGTGTTTTGTCCCAAGCTTTGATGGTGCATCCTTATCGCACGATTCGAAGGAAGCGCTATGGGACAAGTTTTACACGGCTGCGCCAGGACGACGGAGGCAGTCCGTCGAGCAATACAGAATAGTCAAGAGAGCCTGAGAACACTCGCCAAGCGCTACGGGATCAACCAGAAGACTGTCGCGAAGTGGAAGCAGCGCGACACCGTCGCTGATCTTCCGACTGGCCCAAAGGAAGCCAAGTCGACTACCCTTTCCATCGAGGAGGAGGCGATCATCGTCGCTTTCCGGCGGCATACGCTATTGCCGCTCGACGATTGCCTCTATGCGCTGCAGCCGACCATCCCGCATCTGACGCGATCATCCCTGCATCGCTGCCTCCAGCGCCACGGCATCAGCCGATTGCCGGAGGTCGAAGGCAGCAAGCCTCCGAAGAAAAAGTTCAAGGCTTACCCGATCGGTTATTTCCACATTGACATTGCTGAGCTCCAGACCGCTGAAGGCAAGCTCTACCTCTACGTCGCGATCGATCGCACCAGTAAGTTCGCCTTCGTGCAATTGGTCAGCAAGACGGGAAGGACCTCCGCCGCGGCCTTCCTCAAAGCTCTAATCGCGGCTGTCCCCTACAAGATCCACACGGTTCTCACCGACAATGGGATCCAGTTCACCTTCCCGCCGCGCTACGCAGACGGCCCGACGGCAAGATATGTGACACATATGTTCGATATGCGCTGCCAAGAGAATGGCATCGAACATCGGCTGACTAAGATCAAGCATCCCTGGACCAATGGCCAGGTCGAACGCATGAACCGCACGATCAAGGAAGCGACCGTCCAACGCTATCACTACGATCGACACGATCAGCTCGAAGCTCACCTTGCCGACTTCATCAACGCCTACAACTACGCTCGGCGGCTCAAGACCCTGAAGGGTCTCACTCCTTACGAATACATCTGCAAATCCTGGACTTCCCAGCCAGAACGATTCAAACTCAACCCGCTCCAGAAAATGCCGGGACTAAACACCTAGCGCAGCAAGCCATTATCGTACGTTTCATAAGGATCTGCATTTGTATGCGATCGAACCGGCAGTCGCCGCCGGTTGATACACGGGCCTCTAGTCTCTCACCGGCGCCAACTCGAGACTGAGCTCTGACAGAGCTTGTTTTTGCCCCGCTCCCCCATTTGAAATTTGCCGATCACGGCTGGGAAGGGCGGCCGGCGGCCGGCGTGCATCGTCCTCAAAAAGGACGCAAGAATTGTACGAAACGGACAAAGCCGCGCGCTATCATCGCCGACGTGCCCAGAATGGACCACAAGAGCACGTTCCGAAGGCTCTGTGCCATGATCATCAAACGCAATGGTCGAGCCGTTCCGCAATGGCGGGCTCAAACAGCAACAATTGCTAGTGATGTCGTTGGGCGCTACAATACGCTCTTTCCCAGGGACCGTCCCGGACATAGGGGACTAGCGACATGTACGGGTACGTCACGCGTGCCAACATCGATCGCTATCTCAATGTGCTCTACAGCACTGATCTCACCAGCCATGAACGACAAACGGTCACGAGATTGTTGCTCGGGAGTTTGACAAGCTCCGTCATGATCCCGCGCAGCTAGAGTTTGCCGAAAAGCGAGCCGCGAACGGCCGCGAAAGGGTAAACCACGCCAGGCGCCTACGCGAGTCCTATGCGCTCGGCACAACAGAACGCGAAGCGTCGGATAGGTTGTTAGTAGCCGTCGAAAGCCTTCAAAGCCTGCTGGATGCCTTTATCATGACCTGCACGGGTTCTCGCGGCATCTAAGACGGCGACTTGATCGTAGAATGACGCTAGGTCCGGCACGAGGTCGACTTGATCTTGGCCACATCCCTGCCTGCCATCCGCTTCTAATTCATAGCTCAAGTATGGATCTCCATTGCGGAGATCCAATTTGCCACTGCGCCTTTATGTCGTGAACCGCTATCCCTGGAGTGAAATCCATCAAGGGATGAGGCTCCAAGGCCGGCTTCAAGCGTTTTTTGGGATAAAATTGCATTCAAACATCGCGCTCAGTGAAGACAATGACGCGATGAAAAGCGTCTCGTTGGCGAACTGGACCAGGAGCAGGACATGGCCAGTCATTTCTATCGACTGCTTTACCGAGTCCGCATGCGAGCATATGCCGAGGCGCTTTTTCGGCGTAGCGGGCACGAGAAGCAGGAAAAACTTTGGCTGCAGTGCAGCCTGATGCGGCTTGGGAGCGAACTACGGCAATCCGACCACTGGTCCAGCGCAGCTGGTCAGCCCGCGCAGGATGCGGCCGAAGCCATCGTCAGTCCCATCTGAGGGCGCGGGAAGGCGTGCTGCCGAGCGCGTTACAGCCAGCAGCAATCCCCGTTGGTGCCGGCCTTTCCGAGAGGATGGCACAACAGCATGAACAGGCGCGAGAAGCACTGAGAAGAAGTCATCACGAGATATTCGTGCTCCTCGCATGGAGCCGGCGGGCCGCCGGGCATTACGGCCACTTGCCGTCACCGCATGCGCTATTCCGTGCTACCCGACTCTTGGTTGCCGGCATCTGTCGCGGGCCCGAACTGATCGGCCGGATCGCGCCCCAGCTTCGGCTTCAGCTGCGCTAGTTCGATAAAATCATCTGCCTGTCGCCGAAGTTCGTCTGCGATTATCGGCGGCTGGACCGCAATGGTGGAGACGACGGTGACACTGACGCCGCGGCGCTGCACGGCTCTAATCAACGAACGGAAGTCGCCGTCACCAGAGAATAGGATCATCTGGTCGATATGCTCCGCGAGTTCCATGGCATCGACCGCTAGCTCGATGTTCATGTTACCCTTCACCTTACGCCGACCGCTGGCGTCAAGAAATTCCCCAGTTGCCTTGGTGACGACGGTATAGCCGTTATAGTCCAGCCAATCGATGAGCGGCCGGATCGACGAATACTCCTGATCCTCGGCGATCGGCGTGTAATAGAACGCCTGCAGCAACAGGCCCCGCCTCCGATACTCCTCAAGCAGGCGCTTGTAGTCGATCTCGAAACCAAGCGCCTTGGAAGTGGCGTGGAGGTTGGGACCGTCAATAAAGAGGGCGAGCTTTTCGAATTGGGACATCACTGCTCCAGCTTCCAAAATGGATGCGCGGGGCCGCGCAGGTTATCCACTAGCCGCTTGCGAGGCAGAGCTGGAGGGTTGGCAGCCAAGGGGTCCCTTCCAATGACACGGGGCGTGATTTATGTCGAGGCTCATAGCGAATCGAGACCCGACTCAATGAAGTAGACGTGCTCGACATGCCTGTTCGGCTCATGCAGAGCTATACCCCTTTTCAGGGTGACCGCTCAAGGAACTGCGCTATTGCCGGAAGGTCCTGCAAATAACGTCGCGCCAGAATCGCATTTTTGACCAAGAGCAGCTCCTTGGGACGCTGCAAAAGAGGTTAGGGCATCGGCTGCGTGTTGATCGCCCGCTTGTGAGCTACACTTTTGGAGCAGTCCAGGCATCGACGACGGCGGGCACGTGGTCTGCCATGGCCTCTCTCCTGGCGTGCGTTTTTTGTGCCCCGTGCGGCAAGCGGCCCCCACCCCCCACGGAGACGAGCGTGGAGCCTGCTCCCCTCACCCTGAAGCGATAAGCCACGCTGTGTCATAGACTCACAAGAGTTCAGGTCTTCCGCGCGTTTTACGACGTCGCGTAAGACAAACAAATTCAGATAGCCACACAGCCAGCTCTTGGAGGCGCGCGTCTCTTGCTTTGCAACAGCCTGCGCGCAGTAGGGGTGCGCCTACGAGCAAGGAAAGTCCTAGACACCACACCGCTTGAACGCTTGAACTTGGTACGCAGGATGTTGGGATGTGGGATGAGCGTCGGCAGAATGTTCTAAGGTCAGCGCAAGCAGATCGTTGCGGCGGTCCACGTGTTCTATGTCGCCCCAAGTGAGACGGGTAATTCCGCGAAATGGCCCGAAAATAACTAAACGATGACCACACGAAACAGACTGTTATGACAACCGCGCCGCTCGCATGGTTGACGCGATATGACCGGTCTGATGGAGGCGAATGGCGCGGGCAATCACCGAATCGTTCCGTCGCGAAAAGATCAATCCAGGAGACATGGATGAAGTTAGTGAAGACCTCTGTGATCGCACGCGCCCTTGCGACCTTGCTTGCGAGCCCTGGGCTCGCCCAAGGCCTCTCAGCCGACACCAAGGGTCACAACGGCGCACAGAGCGTACAGGGCGGCATGAGCGAAGATGAGGATGCGTCCCCTGAACCCCGCGCTGCGAGCGATAAAATGGGCACGAAGTCGACGAAGTCGGCTAAGGATACCAAGGGTGCAGCTGGCACCACCGGTACTACCCACAAGGGGACGGTTGGCGGCGCCGCAACCAGCGATGCGCCGACAAGCGGCAAGCGTCAATAACGTGTAAGCCCTCTCGTCCGCAAACCTCCGGTCGCGCGCTGCGACCGGAGGTTATGTGCGGCGCAGACAGGCGACCGCCATGGCCGGCGCGATCATCGTTCGCGAATCTTATGAGGCGGTGACAAGATCCGTCCAGCGATCCGGCGGTGAAATGGCCTACGTGCTCGTCGGCGCTCTGATGAAATTGGGACCGGTCGTGCGGCGCGCCGGTCCGGGGCCCCCGAACAATCGTCGATCAGATCAAGCGATGGTCGGCAAATAAGAGAAGCTCTGCAGAAGACGACAAACGTTGGATCGCGGGATGCAGCACGAACCATATGTTGCAGCCCGAATACCCTGCTACATGCACGTGCACGATGGCCATTCGGTACACAATGTCTGCGCCGATAACGCACCCTCTTATGCATCGCAGGGCAACGCTGTCTCCCAGACGTCGGCCCCGCCGCGGAGGGGCTTTTTTGTGCCCATTCCCTGCCCTTGGATAGATCGACGAACGCTTTCGTCGAGGCGTCGGGTCATGTCGCGCTGGGCGACAGTTTTAGCGCAATCGGCAGCCCATCCTTACACTCCACACAAACAGGCTGAAGAGGAGACACCCGCGCGTTCGAGCAGACATCATCGAACCGAAAGCGCTTGAGCTGGCTGCGGGAACAATCCACGAGTCTGCCTTGCAGCGCGTAACCACTCCCGTCCCAATGGCCGTAGCGGCGCTGCGGTTGGAAACCCTGCCCCGCATACGGGCTCAAAGGCTCGATCCAGAACCAGATACTCTCGCCGACGTTCTCCAATGATCCATTCTGACACGAAACCACTTGGCACAATAATCTTCGTCAATCACTGCTCAGATATGAGGCATTGAGAAGTTCGAGATGGAGTTTCGGTCGTTCAGCCTATCGCGACGCAAAACCGTTTCGCGCTTGGAGATCGCGCCCATTTGTCCGCTTCGTACAAAATTTGCTGCTGCCAGTGAGCACAATCTATCAACAAAACCATGCAAGCAGCGCGCTGGAGCGTATGAGGCAGGTTTTAAGTCATCCGATCGTTAGAATCTACTGCGCCACAATCAGAAGCGATCTTACTGCGATAGGCGATTGCAGATATCACGCCGGTGATGATGACTGTTTTTGTTTTCTGCGGCGCTGCCTTTGCTATGAGGCGTAAGGCGGCAAAAGCAGTAGATCACTGTCAATCAAACGCGATCGAAGCATCTCATTTCACCGCCATGCCAGGATCTGAACGCGATATCGCGCCAGGAACATCCTTGTGATCCCTACCAAGATCAAATCATGGTAGATGATCATGAGCTGATATGACCGATTCACCCAAAGCCCAGACGCGTAGTGCCGACGGCATCACGGCGCCGCTGCGGCACGCGACCTTCAGGCGCATCTGGCTTGCGAGCCTCCTGTCTAATGTCGGGATCTTGATTCAAGGCGTTGGTGCAGCCTGGGCTATGACGCAGATGACATCGTCGGCTGACAAGGTCGCGTTGGTGCAGACCGCCCTCTTACTGCCAGTGATGCTGATTTCGATGCCAGCCGGGGCGATCGCGGATATGTATGACCGTCGCATCGTGGCCCTGGTCTCCCTTGGATTGGCGCTCGCCGGGGCGACCGGGTTGACCGTGGTCGCCTGGCTTGGCTTGGCCACACCGAACCTCTTGCTAATGCTATGCCTCGTTGTCGGCAGTGGCATGGCGCTGATGGGACCGGCCTGGCAATCGTCGGTTAGCGAACAAGTTCCGCTGGAAGCACAGCTGCCTGCGGCCATCGCGCTGAACGGCATCAGCTACAATATTGCGCGGAGCGTAGGTCCGGCCATCGGCGGAGTCGTGGTGGCAACCGCAGGTGCAGTGGCCGCATTCGCGCTCAACACGTTGCTCTATCTGCCGCTGATCGTCGCGTTGTTGCTTTGGAAACGCATCAGTGCGCCCTCACGCCTGCCGCCTGAAAGATTGAGCCGCGCGATGGTGTCTGGCGTACGCTATATTAGCAATTCGCCGTCAATCAAGATTGTTCTGTCCCGCAGCCTGGTTACCGGCATCGTTGGTGGTGCAATCACCGCTCTGATGCCGCTGGTGGCGCGCGATCTCTTGCATGGCGACGCCCAGACCTACGGCATCATGCTTGGCGCTTTTGGCCTGGGTGCGGTGGTCGGCGCACTGAATATCACCGAATTGCGCAAGCGGTTGAGCGGCGAGGCCGCGATCCGCGCTTGTGCGCTGTCCATGGGCGCGGCGATGGCTGCGGTTGCGCTCAGCCGCGAACCGGTATTGACCGCGGCGGCGCTCGTCCTGGCGGGAGCCGTGTGGATGATGGTTTGGGCGATATTCAACATTGGGGTGCAGCTGTCGGCGCCACGCTGGGTGGCCGGACGCTCGCTCGCAGCCTACCAGGCGGCGAGCTCAGGCGGGATTGCCGTCGGCAGCTGGGGTTGGGGCCGCCTGACCGACGCGGCCGGGGTCGAAACTGCGCTACTGGTGTCGGCCGCCCTGATGCTCGCCTCGCCACTCATCGGCCGTTGGCTCCCCATGCCCCGCATCGGCGCACGGGGTGAGGAACCCGAGCCGCTCGCCGATCCTGAGGTACGGCTCGCCTTAACCGGACGCAGCGGCCCGCTTGTCGTCGAGATCGAATACCGAGTTGCACAGGAGAATGCCAGAGCGTTTCATAATGTGATGCAAGAAGTGCAATTGTCTCGCCAGCGCAACGGCGCCTACGGCTGGTCGATCGCACGGGATATTGCCGATCCGGAATTGTGGACCGAGCGCTATCATTGCCCGACCTGGCTCGACTACTTGCGTTCGCGGAGCCGCTCGACCCGGTCGGAACGTACACTAGAACAGCGGGCAATTCACTTCCACATCGGCCCTGCGCCGGTACGGGTCCGTCGCATGCTGGAAAGACCGTTCGGCTCGGTACGCTCGAACGACGACACGACCGAGTACGCAGCCGGCGAAATGCGAGGGGAGCTCGCAACCCCGGCAAAGGCACTACGTAGCCAGGCTCTCCGCCCCATCAAGTGACCCAGCTTGCTGGCAGGTCGGGTCTGAAGGCAGCAATCGGCGCCGCATCACATGAAAGGGTGCCTCGCATGGACGCTCTTTGCATTGCCCTCGAGAAAATCGGTGAGAGCATCGGGCTGAGCAAGCGCCATCGGGCGACGATTTCCGTCGAGAGCGACGAAACGTTCGGGCTTTTGTAAACTCTTTCTCGAAACTCACCCTTACTGCATCTTCAGTAGCTTCGTGGTCGGACAGCCGTTATCTCCAGTACTTTGTCTGCGTCATGGAGCTGGTCTAGTAATATGTTGTGCTCGCGCGGGCCGTCGGCGGATACGCACTTTCTTGGTGATGGGCCTCAGCTTCGCCCCAGGCGTCGATCCACCATTCGACGATTGCCGCATCAAAGCTGTTTATCTTTGGACCTTCCGAGACTCACCCGCTCTTTTTGCGTCGAACTTCAACAAAGTACGGCCGAATATCGCTGCAAGAATGCAGCGTCAGCTGGGACGACGCAGGAATAGCGCGTCAGACTCGTATAATTTGCTTACGAAGCTCAAAGTGACGAACTGCCGCTCTGCGTCTCTTCTTAGGTGCAATCGAGGGTGACTCATGGGCAATCATGACCTTGTCTCCGGTAGCCTCCTCGCGCTGACGGTGACCAGTTTCGCGCTACTCTGCTCGAGCCTGCTCGTCTTTGCCTTCATTTGAAACCGCCCTGGTTGCCTTGGCGTTATCGAGGCGATCACGCCGTCGGTCGCGCACGACCTGAACGATAAGCGAGCACCGCGCACATGCGCAGTTAGATCCTATTCCGATCGATGCTCAACCGACCGCATGTTCAACGCCTCACGGCTGGACTCAACTGAGCTGATAGTTTGGCGCAACGCAGATCGTTAGCGGCGGGCACAAATGGGCTGTCCTTTCGCCGGGCTGCCGTCACCGATTTCGGCTTATGGAGAGTTTCGACTATCGGCCGTGCGACGTTTACTTGCTCCCATCGTTCCACGAAGAAGCTCGACTGGCAATTACGCGGCCCCGCCCCATGAAAAGCAAGGGCGGGGCCGCCCCCCCCCCCGGGGAGACGCCGCGCTGCGATCACAACGGAATGTCTAACTGCCGTCTCCTGTCATTTATCTCACCCGCCAAGTCAATCACCTGCATTGTGGCTTTCGGTCCTCGGTATTTTCCGCGACATGCCGCAAGACGAGCTGAGAAAGCTGCACAACCAGATGTTTGAGACGTGCTATTTCCTGCCTGCACCGCGCCAACTCGCGTTCTTCTTCTGTGCCGGTCGATACTTCATAGCGGTTCCCAGCCGCATGACTCATGTTGGACCTCAATTCGAGCAGGTAATCACGAACGACGGCTCAAGCACATTCCTTGCCCAGATTGTACTGGCAGGCCCGTATTTTTACGCCAGTAAACACTGTACGCAGCGAGCGAACGATCTCGCTACCTCGGCTCAGCGTGCCATTGCGGCTACAGATCTGATCGTTTCGTACAGAATCAGAAATATTTGAGACTGGTTACAGTGCGCGACGTGCCTGGCACCGGTCATAGGGTCACAAAGCTTGGTCGCCGCAGTGGTCGCTGCGGAGAATAGAATAATCGCGCTGGCTAGATCTCCTCAAGCGCCACGTGGTACAGGCCCATGCACATGAGCAGAAACGACATGCGCCCTTGCTCTTGCGGATCAATTAGCTGCCTTTGAGCGATCGGGAGCTGGATTTTCATGGCGGGCCACAGCTCAACGACCTTGAATCGTACCTAGCGTCACGTTGTAGCATCTCAAAGCAGGACGCGAGGGGCCCCGGGCAAGCCAGCCTGGCCGCTCCGCCAGGGCGAGACAACGACACCTATGCGGTCGACGTTCCTTTAGGAGGATAGTCAAAATCACGCCCATTAGATGAGTGGCGCCGACGACGGATGATCCCGGGCTGTCCGTGCAATCGGTGAATATCGCGCACCTTGGTAGTAAAAGAAACAACGCGAGACTTTTCCGACATCGATCTTTTCGTGGTTAGAATTTGCGGTGAATGCTTTGCCGCAAATGGCCGTCGGCAGCCCTCCCTCTGTCGACGGCAGCTGGCGCGACGCTTAGCAGCCTCGTTCGCCGAGACTGACTTCCGCCCGGCCCTCGAAATGAGGCCGGGCTTTTTTTGCCGATATGATGTGCGGCTTTGGTGTTCCAGCTAACCAGCATCTGATGATTGCGAAGGATTCCCGAAGACAAGCAGTCCTGTCGGACTCAAAAAGGCGACCCGCATGGCCTTTGCGACACTAACCCAAGGAGCTCGCGAGCGCCCGTTCATCGTGCAAACACGTTTGCTCACCCACACGAGGTTCACAGGTTTGGTGGATTGGACAGCCGCCCGCCCCTAAAGTTCTACTCGATGGTCTCGGTGCTACTAGAATAGCTGTCATATTCATGCGGTTGTGGCTTGGAGGCCTTGAATCGTACGCAGCGTCACATTGTACAATCACGCGGTAGTTCGTAGTGATACTTGGCAGATGATCGTTGGCAACCGAGTGAAGTCACACCGGGTAGTCTGCGGCAATCGCATAACCGCCGCGCGTTCATCGTTGGCTATGGCGATTATCTCAGGCAGCCGGTCACTGATGAATAGGACCTTGACTGCGCATAGTCGATATCGGTTGCCGGAGGTGGGATAATGACAGCCGATATCGTTGATCTATGCGTAATCGGGAGTGGTGCCAGCGGCTCGACTGTTGCCTACGAGATCGCCCAACACGGTTTGCGAGTGCTCCTTCTCGAGGAAGGTCGGGCGCTTCCTTACGACGCCTCGCTGGCGAGCGTCCAAGTTGGTATGGATACCGCCCTAGTGCGGTCTGCAGCAGGTACGTTGACGTCGTTTGGACGTCCCTGGACGGTGTGCGCGCTCGGCGGCGGAATGACTTTGTATGCCGGAATAGCTTTCCGCTATCGCACCATCGATTTTGACGCACGAGCGCATGTGGCCGGAGACGCGCTTGATCCTACCTGGCCGGTCAACTACGCAGAACTACGCCCGTTTTACGAGGAGCTAGAACGGCGCATGGGAGTGGCCCGCCTAGCCGGGGCGGATCCATTCGAACCGCCGAGCGATTCTCCCGTTCTGCCCCCGCATGACTACAGCGCGAAGGGGCGGTTGATCGCCGATGCTGGCGGACGCCTTGGCCAGCTGCCTTTTCCCACCCCATTGGCAATCAACTCCCTACCCTATCGCGGCCGGCCAGCCTGTCATTGCGAGGGAGCTTGCAACGAACATCTGTGTCCTACCGGCGCGAGGGCCGACGCGCGCTCGCCGTTCACAGATGTCTCCCTGCCACCCGGCGCTGACGGTTGCACTCGGCAGCAAGACGGTGCGCATCGATCTGGCCAACGTCAGCCGCGCCGGTTCGGTGGAATGGCTGGACACTCTCAACCGACAACGCGCTCGGGTCCGCGCCCGCTGCGTGGTCCTCGCCGGCAACGCGGTGCAGTCTGCCGCCCTACTGCTAAGATCGGCTCAGCGGGCGGCGCCCAACGGCATTGGCAACGCCTCCGGCGTGGTCGGCAGTGGCATCTCGTTTAAAATCAGCGGCTATGTCTCCGGTAGCACCGCAGTAGATCCGCTGCCCGCGCGCCCGGCCGGTGGCCCCTTCTCCACCGTTGCGATCTCCGATCACTACCTGGACGAGGAGGCTCCTTCAGGGCTCGGCGGAATGATCTACGAAGCAAGTCGGGTTGAGCGCACCGACCACGATGGAAAGATGACACTACGACTGCATTTCCTGGCGGCCGACCAACCCATGCGCAACAATGCGGTCCGACTGGCTAACAATCTGGATCGGCTGGGTTTGCCGAAGATCATTCTTGATTACTGGACCCATCCCCTGGACAAGCGCCGATTAGGCTATTTGTGCCGACGCGCGTCGAACTTGCTGGCGGAGGCCGGTGTGAAACAAGTCGATTATCAGGATTCTAATTATCAGTTCGGCAGCGGACACCTGCATGGCGGCTGCCGTGCCGGCGTCGACCCGACCCAATCCGTGGTCGACCGCTGGGGCCGGGTGCATGACATCGACAATCTCTATGTCGCGGATGGCGGTTTCTTTCCCTATTCGGGAGGCGTCAATCCGACATTCACCATTCAGGCGAACGCGCTGCGGATCGCTCGAAGAATAGTCACGCAGCTCACCTAAGGATGATTCTCGAACGGAGACGGCTCTTGTCCATCGTCACCCCGACTGCCACTGCGGCCACGACCGACGCGCACAGATCAGCACTACGCCGCGCGTTGCGCGTCACCGCATCGGAGAAATGGGATCTCAACAGGCGTTTCCCGGTCGTAATGGCGCGCGCTTCGGGTGCGCATGCATGGGACATCAATGGAAGGCAATACATCGATTTCACTTCCTGTAGTGGTGCCGCGCCGCTCGGAGCCGGATACGAGCCGGTCGTGGCGCATGCAGCCACCGAGATGCGCCGTACCGGCGGCATATTGCCCGGACCGCTGTCCGTGCACCGGGTCGAGCTGGCCGAACGGTTGGCGGAGATCTTCCCCGTTGCGGAGCGCTCGATGTTCTTCCGCACCGGATCGTGTGCGACCACCGCCGCCGTCCGCCTTGCCCGCGCATTCACAGGGCTGAACCACGTGCTTACCAGCGGATATCATGGTTGGCACGACTGGCAGTTGCAGGATAGACCGGAGATGGGGCTACCCAATCGGGACCGGGACAGCGTGGATTTCCGCTACAACCTGGACTTGCTCGACGAGCTGGCAAGTGTCCAGCGTGTCGCCGCGGTGATCATCACCCCCGAGGTCAACTTCTTCCCGCCCGAATACCATCAGGAACTACAGAGGTTGGTGCATCGGCACGGCGCCTTGCTCATCCTTGACGAGGTGATGACCGGATTCCGCTACGGCATTGGCGGCTACCACATGGCGGTCGGCCTCACGCCCGATCTGATCACGCTAAGCAAGGGACTGGCCAATGGAATGGCTTTGTCCGCAGTCGCGGGTCGCGCTGACGTGCTCGCGGCCGCCGAGAAGACATACATGGGCAACACCTACCAACGAGAGGTTACGCCGTTCGCGGCCGCACTTAGCACCCTGCACGCGCTGCGCGACGGGACCTTGCTGGCTCGGATGCGTGAGGTTGGCGTGCAACTGATCAACGGGCTCAACGAGGTCTTCGCCAGACAGCAGGTCGCTGCATGGGCATTCGCCTGTCCGACTATGTTCGACGTCGTATTTGCCAACGCCGAACTTGGCCACGCCTTCTTCCAGGAGATGTGGGCGCGGGGTTTTCTCATGCAGTACGGCGGCCGCTTCATGCCGTCGGCGGCGGTATCCGACGCCGATGTGCAGGCGGCCATCGAAGCTGCTGGAGAGGCCCTGCCGGCGGCGCTGTCCCGCATGGAGAGCACCGGTGGCGACCCGGATCCAGTCGCAGCCGCTGTACGGTTCGCCAGGGATCATTTCGTGGCCACTCCGGGGGCCGTTCGGCGCTGGTTCACTGCACCCGTCTGCGGATGAGCACGCATTTTCCAACAGAGAACACGGCCATGCCGCTGCCTAATCCATTTTCCACATCTCCGGTGCTGCTCGGCGGCGAGAACCGCTCGGGCACCACATTGCTAAGCATCGTGCTGGATTCGCATCTGGATCTGGTAGCCGGGCCAGAGATCGACTTCCTCGAACCGCCCGATCTCGGTCCGCACATCCTGCGCGCGATCGACCTGCTGGCGGCCGGCGATTCCCGGGTCGCGGGCATGACCAAAACCACGGTCGATCCGTTCTGGTATGACGGGGCGCATTTTGTGGTCCAGTGCCGCCGGTTCGGCCTCGACTTTGATGATATACGTGGGTTGGTCAGCAAGGTGATGGTCGAGATGGGCGAGGACATTGTTTCGTTCGCCGCCCGATGCCGCCTTATCAACGAGATCGGCGAGTTGCGCCGAGCACGTAGCGGGGCCCAGCGCTGGGGCTTGAAACTGCAGCGCAAGATCACCCGGACCGACGACTTCGCCCGGCTGTGGCCGCGCGCACATTTCGTGCATATCGTGCGGGACGGCCGCGACGTTGCGGCCTCCCATTTGAACACCGTTCCCGATTGGGGGTACCGAACTGTTGCCGCCGCGGCGCGCGGTTGGCTTGAAGTGGTATCCCGGCCGCATCGAATAGCGCCGCCTGGCCGTTATCTCGAGGTGCGTTACGAGGATCTTGTAAGCAGTCCCCGTCCCACTCTGGCCCGAATCCTGGACCACCTAGGCTTGCCTTGGGACGAGGCCGTGCTGCGTCACGCTGAATACGAGCACGTATTGTTCGACCAACCGCACGGCCATCCGGCGGCCGAGGCTGCGGGGAAGCCGCTGCACCGAGGCAGCATCGGTCGATACGTCCGAGATCTGACGCGAGCCCAGGTCGAGGAATTCGAGCAGATCGCCGAAATTGAACTGAGCCGACTGGGGTATCTGTCGGTTCCCAGCCTGCCTGGCAACGCGTGAGCCGCCCGCGCTGTTCCGCCGCGCCTGGTGGACTACCGCGAAGCTATCTTGCGCTTCTCGTCGGCCAGACCATTTCGCTGCTGGGCTCCAATGTAACCTTGCTAGCGCTGCCGCTAACCGCAATCACCTTGCTGGATGCGGGTCCAGCGCAAACGGGGCTGCTGCTGGCCTGCGGTCGGGCGCCGTACCTCGTGGTCAGTCTGTTCGCCGGGGTCATCGTGGACCGCCTCCCGCATCGGCGGATCCTTTTGACCGCCAATCTGGTGATGGCGGCAACGCTGGCCACAATTCCCTTGTCCGCCAGCCTTGGACACCTTGGACTGGTTCAGTTGTACACGACAAGCATGCTGGTTGGGGTCGCCGCAGTGATCGCTGACGTGGCTTATTTGGCGTGCATACCCACCGTCCTAGACCGATCACAGCTGGTTCGGGCGCAGAGTTCATTGGAGCTCAGCCAAGCGGGCGCGATGGCGGTAGGTCCGTTCCTGGCCGGTTGGCTCATCAACGAATTCTCAGCCCCGACCGCAATACTGGCGGATTCGGTTTCGTTTCTGCTCGCCGGCGCGTTGCTGTCTCTGGTGCCCATGCGTAACGCTGGGTGCTCAGGGGCCGAGTCGAGCGCGGTGCTCGGCCAAGTGGCCGAGGGGCTGGCGAGCGTGTTCGGCAATCCGATTCTGAGGGCAGTCACGTTGGCCAGCGGCACATTTATCTTTTGGCACAACGCGTATTCTGCGGCGTTTCTGCTGCATCTGACCAAGGATCTCGGATTTGACAGCCCGGTCGTCGGCATGGTGCTCGGCATCGGCGCGCTTGGCGGTGTGGTCGGCGCGGCTAGTTCACCGCGGGCGGGTCGGGCAATCGGCCTCGGCCCAACCTTGATGATCGGTTTGGCGGTGAGCGCGGGCGGAATGAGCTTGACGGCCCTGCTCACCCAACCCTGGTGGGCCGCAGTGGCATGCGTGACGCTCTCCCAGTTCATGCTGTGGATCGGCCAAGGGATCTACAACGTGCAGCAGGTTCCGATTCGATATGCGTTGGTCCCGCAGCACTTGCAAGGCCGCGTCAATGCGAGCATCCGCAGCGTGGTGTGGGGATTGGCCTCATTGGGTGCGCTGGTCGGCGGCGCGGCCTCTGCTGCAACGAGCCTGCGTACCACGTTGCTCGCGAGCAGCGTGCTTGGCACGGCCTCGATAGTGTGGATTTGGCGGTCGCCGCTGCGCCAGGCGCGCAGCTTGCGTCTGTGACCGCGACGGACCCGATCATGGACATCAAAGAATTTGTCGATCTTGATCGGCGGCCGGGCCGGCTCATGGTGTGGCGAGTCAACGTCCCCGAACCCATCAGCTGGCGGGCCGACCCGCGCCGCCCGTCCTACGTTCAAGAGGAACATCTTCGCTCTGCAGACGATGGACGACGGGGCTGGCTCGGCGCAGCATTCGAGTTGCCAGGCGAGTTCAACGCCGCTGCGCTGACCAAAGCGATCCTCGGCTGGGTCGACCGGCACGAGGTATTACACAGCCGCTTGGCCAAGGATGGATCGGCAATTCATCGCGCCACGATTGATCCAGGCGCGGTAACGCTTGAGAAAACCGTGGCGGGTGACTGCACCGATGGCGGCGAAATTGTTCAGCTCCTGGAAAAGCTGTTTCACGTGGAAACCAACCCGCTGCGATGGCCGGCGTATGTCTTCGTGACGATCAGCCGGCCGACATCCACGAGCCTCCTGCTCGCCTCCGACCACTCTGTCAGCGATGCCTACTCGATGGCCCTGGTACCATATGAGCTCCGCGAGCTGTACACAGCCGCGATCCATCGAGTGGAACCCCAACTGGCAGCGGTGCACAGCTATCTGGATCACGCCGAGGCCGAACGAGAGCGACTGACCGAGCTGACCGATGACCATCCCGCTATCGGCCACTGGCGCGAGCTGATCGCGGCGAACGGCGGTCAATTGCCGGACTTTCCGCTACCGTTCGATGCGCCGAAAGGATCCTTGCAGCGCAGCGGACAAATGTGGCTGCTCGATGCGGCTGGGGCATCCGAATTCGATCACGGCTGCAGGTCCCAGGGCGGAAATGCGGTGACGGGAATTTTCGCCTGTCTGGCGCTCGCAGGAAAGAAACTGGCGGACCAACGACAATTCCACGCCGTTGCGCCCTTTCACACCAGGTACGATCTGCGATCGATGCGTTCGGTTGGCTGGTATGTCGGGATGAGTCCGGTGAGCTTCCGGGTGGCCGATACGTTGCCGGAGATTCTGCACGCCGCCCGGCTCGAACTCAAACGCGCCAAGAAAACAGCTCAGGTGCCATTTTCGAAAGCCATGGAGCTGCTCGGCACCACACTGCGCGACCGCTTCATGGTATCCTATATGGACAATCGGACGGTGCCCGGGTCGGACTGCTGGCCGCACTGGCGGACGAAATTTCTGATTAGCCGTAGCTCCGATGCTAGCGAGACATACCTATGGTTCAGTCGCTGGCAGGACGGAATTTGTGTGAACTTCCGCCACCCTGGTACAGCTACCCGCGAAGCGCGATGGACGATTATCTTGCTGAAGTCGTCGCCCAGGCCCATCTGATCAGCGGCGCTCGTTCACTGCCGCAGCTCTCAATTGACTGACAAGGGTGCTCGAGAGTTAGCTTTAGCGTTTTTGACCAAAGAACGCTCGCATCATGATCACGATCATCCGTGCTTTGGGTGATCAGAAGCGAGCCAAACTCTAGTAGACCCGATCGAACCGGATATGCCGAGAGCGCCCCCTGCGGGAAGGCATGCCATGTCCGCTCCATCTTTTGGTTCGAGCAGCTTTCTCGCGGGTGGCAAGCCGGCACAATTCTAGTTCGAAACAGAAACAGTGCCGACCAGCCTGTCGAGTTTACAACAACTCAAACATTGCGATCAATTGCGAGCTAGCATTCGCATCGAACTAGCGATGGCACAGTCGTTGCAGGTCTTCGTTCAATGGTTAAATTTTGCCTCCGCACGGCAGGCCGAATGATTCTTCGGGATCATGAACTGATGCAGCTATATTCGCACGTGATTGCGCAGAGGCTCATCGACGATGCTTTGTACCAGCGACGTATCGCAGAATACAAAGCTGCAGCCGGAAAGGGACGCCGAAGCCAGCTATGCCCCGCCTCACTGGCGATTGACCTGGGCTGAACACGAATGCTTCAGCATGCTTTCTCATCGACACAACAACAGCGACGCTAAGCGCGTAATCGAAGTGGCACATCTTAAGGATCTACGAGAACTGATGCAGTTGCTTTGGCATTTGTTCGAAGCAGTGGACCGGCTTCCTAGAGGACCAGAACATACAGCAGCAGTTCAGACGATTAAACGCTTTGAGCGGCGGCTATCAGGGCTGGTTCAGGCATCTGAGAAAGCTCGAGCTGCCGGCCTCGGAGCCGTTGGCCGTGCCAGCTCGCCGAGTAAATGATTGTCAGACAATCGCAAAAATTATCGAGGGATTCTACGTATGTGTACCAGCTAAGGCCCGCATGGCGATTGGAGACGTGAAAGGACGCCTGTCCGGACCGCTGTATCCGTTCGCTGGGGGATCGGCCGTCACGCTGCAGGAAACCCCGGGGGCAAGTCTTCCATGGGTGAATGAGGGCCGGATATGTTGGATGCGCTAGAAGCGCGTATTCTTTAGCAATACATCACCTTCCACTGCGCGGGGATAATGGGCCGCCACTTCGAATGACGGCAATAGATCAAGAATGGCTTGCAGCGACAGTTGTCCTTCGTATAGTTCCCTGTCGCTATATTCCGTGTAGACGAAGCGCGTGTTGCTCAAGGTCTGCATGCCGCCCGCGATGACGTCGGCCTCCGCGCCTTGGACATCCATCCAGATGAAATCGATCGTGTTCAGCTTGGCGTCACTGCACCAATCGTCCAGCCGTCGGGTTTCAACCGAGAACGGCCGATCGAACCGAACCCAATCATACTCGGTAAGATGGTTTTTCGGGCGGCGTATCGAACCGGAGAGGTCCCATTCTTTTGCATCTCCGTCTGCATTGCTTGGATGGAAGTCGATCATCCCGTTTCGATCGCTGATCGCGATTTCAAGCAGCTTCACCTTATCGACAGATGAGCCCAACTTCTTCTTGAAGCGCGCGATCGCCCGAGGGTCCGGCTCGAAGCAGTAAAGCTGAGCTTGTGGGCACAGGTTAAGAAAATGTTGCGTATCGGTTCCGTCATTGCAGCCGATATCCAAGATGACCGGATTCGACTTCTGAAGAAGCGAGATGATGTTCTGATGTACTTCTACAGACGACACAGGTTGTTTTTCCATTGGCGCGGAGATCGGTTGAATTCGTCTTCAAATCCGCAATCACACGCCATACGCTTCGGCACAACGTATATCAACGTATATAATCCATATGCGGTCCAGTCCCGTTGATCCATCAGCGCTATTGGAATGACGTCGACACCAAGCAAGCCCGCAGCAAATACGAGCTGCAGCGGTTGCCGGCCGCGGGAGAGGTCTCAAAGGGCAACGCTTTTGCTCAGCGGAAAACGTACGGGGAAAGCGGATGTATGAAGCTAAATCGTTGCTTCCGATGCATTGTTTGCGCGATCGAAAAGGGTGGGCTGGCTCGGATGCCCCTGTCCACTGCTCACGCTGGAGGAATCTCGAGCAGATTAATCTCTCCAGCGCAAGGATAGTTAACCACACAGTCCCGGATAGCGGAACACCTCAGTGCGGCTATCGATGGTGCTCAGTTGGGACACCAAGTAGTACTGCAGCTCTGAATAGGCCATCTCGTTAGTGAGTGAATTTTGAGAGCTGTTGCCCGATTGGCGGTGCCATTCAGGCGGACCTAAGGATAATGATCCTGATTAGGCCCTTCTCTTTTGGCGGGGCTTTATAATTGCTCCCTCAGCCAAATTGGTACGAGCGGCTTTGGTCGCAGCGGCGACAACGAAGCGCCGTGAGGAAGCTGCAGACGAAGAGACCGTCGGCACTCGGTTGCCATCCCATCCGTAGGTCGCCCTCCGGATTCCTGTGACTCGCCTTTTAGCCAATGCGCGTGACGGTAAACTCGGATGTTCTGACAAGACGAAATGTCAGGTTCGCAACAGCTTGGCGAGCTGTTTACATGATGGCGTTTGCTTCCGGACGAACGCACGCGCAGGCCAAGCGCCGGATTCAGCAGGACTACAGGCGCGGATCGCTCCACTTATCTTTGGCCTGGCTCTTGCAATAATGGGGCTGTTCACAATGTGCCCATCGTCGACTCGTTCAAATACTCAGGAGGCCTGCATGAATTTCCGTCCGCTTCACGACCGCGTCGTGGTCAAGCGCATCGACGCTGAAGAGAAGACAGCTGGCGGCATTATCATTCCCGATACAGCCAAGGAAAAGCCCTCGCAGGGCGAAGTCGTCGCGGTTGGCCCAGGGGGCCGTGACGAGACCGGCAAGCTGATTCCGATCGACGTCGAGGTCGGCGATCGCGTGCTGTTCGGCAAGTGGTCGGGCACCGAGGTCAAGGTCGATGGTCAGGAGCTGTTGATCATGAAGGAGAGCGACATCATGGGCGTTCTCACCGATGTGTTTTCCAAGAAGAAAGCCGCCTAGTCCAGGGCTCCCACCACTCGCCCCTGACGAGCGCCTTGCCGGGCGCGCCGAAGGATGAGGAACTAAACTGAGGAAATTCGATTATGTCAGCCAAGGAAGTCAAGTTCGGCGTAGAAGCGCGAGACCGCATGTTGCGCGGTGTCGATATCCTCGCCAATGCCGTGCAGGTCACCCTCGGTCCGAAGGGCCGTAACGTGGTGCTCGAGAAGTCGTTCGGCGCTCCCCGCATCACCAAGGACGGCGTCGCCGTCGCCAAGGAGGTGGAGCTCGAGGAGAAGTTCGAGAACATGGGCGCCCAGATGGTGCGTGAGGTCGCTGCCAAGGCGGCGGACGCCGCCGGCGACGGCACCACTACCGCGACCGTGCTTGCGGCTGCCATCGTGCGCGAAGGCGCCAAGTCGGTTGCCGCCGGCATGAACCCGATGGATCTGAAGCGCGGTATCGACCTCGCGGTCGAAGCCGTCGTGGCCGACCTCCAGAAGAACTCGAAGAAGGTCACCTCGAACGAGGAGATCGCCCAGGTCGGCACCATTTCGGCCAACGGCGATGCCGAGATCGGCAAGTTCCTCGCCGACGCCATGAAGAAGGTCGGCAACGAGGGCGTGATCACGGTCGAGGAAGCCAAGTCGCTCGAGACCGAGCTCGACGTCGTCGAGGGCATGCAGTTCGACCGCGGCTACATCTCGCCCTACTTCGTCACCAACGCCGACAAGATGCGCGTTGAGATGGACGACGCCTACATCCTGATCAACGAGAAGAAGCTCTCCTCGCTCAACGAGCTGCTGCCGCTGCTCGAGGCCGTGGTGCAGACCGGCAAGCCGCTGGTCATCGTCGCCGAGGACGTCGAAGGCGAAGCCCTCGCCACCCTCGTCGTCAACCGCCTGCGTGGCGGCCTGAAGGTCGCGGCCGTCAAGGCTCCGGGCTTCGGCGATCGCCGCAAGGCCATGCTGCAGGACATCGCGATCCTGACCGGCGGCCAGGCCATCTCGGAAGATCTCGGCATCAAGCTCGAGAACGTCACGCTGCAGATGCTCGGTCGCGCCAAGAAGGTGATGATCGACAAGGAAAACACCACGATCGTCAACGGGGCCGGCAAGAAGGCCGACATCGACGCCCGCGTTGCCCAGATCAAGGCGCAGATCGAGGAGACCACCTCGGACTACGACCGTGAGAAGCTGCAGGAGCGTCTCGCCAAGCTCGCGGGCGGCGTCGCGGTGATCCGCGTCGGCGGCGCGACCGAGGTCGAGGTGAAGGAGCGCAAGGATCGCGTGGATGACGCGATGCATGCGACCCGTGCGGCAGTCGAGGAAGGCATTCTCCCGGGTGGCGGCGTCGCCCTGCTCCGTGCTTCCGAGCAGCTCAAGATCCTGCGCACCAAGAACGACGACCAGAAGACCGGCGTCGAGATCGTGCGCAAGGCGCTGTCCTGGCCAGCTCGGCAGATCGCGATCAACGCCGGTGAAGATGGCTCGGTCGTGGTCGGTAAGGTCCTAGAAAAGGATCAGTACCCTTACGGCTTCGACGCGCAGACTGGCGAGTACAGCAACCTTGTCTCCAAGGGGATCATCGACCCGACCAAGGTCGTGCGCATCGCTGTCCAGAACGCCGCCTCGGTTGCCGCGCTGCTAATCACCACGGAAGCGATGGTTGCCGAGCTGCCGAAAAAGATCGCGCCCGGTCCCGCAATGCCTCCGGGCGGCGGCATGGGCGGCATGGACTTCTGATCCAGCCTCTCAAAGGATCGACAGGCAGAACCCTGGCACCAATGCCAGGGTTTTCGACTGAGCCGCCCGGTTTGCTCACGGTTTCCTTTTTGAGAAACCGAGCTGGATCTTGGCCTAACTATCGCTCCGGACGAACACGCTATTCATCGCATCGCTTTGTTTGCGAGCGGAACGAAGCCAACTAGCCCGCAAAGCCTCTCGTTGATCGACGCCGTAGAGCCGTAGGGCAAGTGCGATCGCTAACGTTCTGGACCGCTGATGACTTGATGAAATCGGATCCGATTTGCAGAATTACTTCGGCTGGATTTTGACGCGGCTGCTGGACCCCGACTCCACCCGCTGTTCCTAAACTGGTACCCGTCGCGGCGTGGTTTCAGACACGGACATACCGTGTGGACCACTGAGGCACAGAAACCGCTCGGATTAGAGTCACGTCTCGCGTGTGCCAGGCAATCGCTTGCTATGCCGCCCGCTCTGAAGGAGATTCGGAGCCCTCGGCGCGTCAATCGGTCCGGAAATGAAGCCGCGAATTTACGACCGTTTGCAATTTGCCATCACTCGTTGTTTGTAGATCAAGCCTGCTTTTCAGCTAAGGTTTTCATCGAGGGCAGCTTTCGCCGATGGTAGCCGTAGACCCGGACATCTTCGCGGATTTGCTCGCTTACCGAGCGTACGATACGTTTCTTCCGCCAGTTCCTATTGAGACCGATCGGAATGGAATTGCCGCGAGGAACGACGAGAAGGTCGTTCCGTTCGTTCAGGTAGACATCGTACATGGAAGTCCTCGCTCTGTGTGACCATAGGCCGAAGCTCAGCCCCTTTGGTGGCTTGGACGACACAGTCTCAAGAAAGCCGCACGGGGCGCTTTGTGCTCCGTAGGCAAAGGTCACACGTTCGAATCGTATCGGGTGCGCCAGTTGCCACTTATTTTCATAGTGAAGCGCGGGTCCGAAACTATAATCCCGCCCCGCCCGTTTGAGCGCGTAAGCGCGATTTCAACTAGAAAAGGCACTGGTCGTCATCGTGACCTGATGCTCAGTCCCAGCTGAGCGCGCCACCGTTCTGGTATTTGATGACGCCGGTTTCGAAGGAGTTCTTCTCCTTCTTCAGATCCATCGCCTCCGACACCACGGGAACGGGTTCTCAACGTCGGCGAAGACAGGCGCGAGCCCGATCTGGGCACAGCGGCGATTAGAGACTATCACCTCGTCCCACAGCCCTCTCGCCTTCAGGTCTCACACAAGGAACTCGTTCACGACCGCGAAGTCGCCGGACATCGCGGTGAGAAGCTCATCTTGGAATCACTGAAGCTTGTGGTCGACGATACCGCACACCCGCAAAATGGCGCTCTCGGCTGCGCCCGGACATTCGATCGTTTCAAGCCATTGCGCCTCTGATTTACACGGCATCGGAACTGCGGCGAAACACTCGATTTAATGAGCCGAAGCGCTTGAAGCGCTTTTTGACCGCTGCCGGAGGTCAGTGTCTCCGTGGGATGGAAGGAAACGCAGATCGTCCGTGCCGCAGGACCTGCCGCTGCTCGTCGATGCCGACACCGGCTACGGTGAGGCGGCGCTGAATGTGATGCACGCCACCCGCGTCTTTGAGGATGCCGTTGCCGGCGCGCTTCATCTGGAAGACCAGATCCTGCCCAAGAAATGCGGCCATCTGAACGACAAGAAGATCGCCGATGCGCGTGACATGGCGGCCAAGGTCGCGCCGGCATCAAAAGCGCGTCGCGATCTCATGGTCATCGCCAGGGCCGACGCCGCCGCCAGCGAGGGCCTCGCTGGCGCCGTACCCCGGGCAAAGCCCTATATGGAGGCCGGGGCTGATGCGATCTTCCCGGAGGCACTCAACACGGCCGAGATGTTCCGCGCTTTTCCGGCGCGCATGCCCGGCGCGTCGCTTCTCGCGAACATGACGGAGTTTGGAAAGACCCATTCTTCACCGCCGCCGAGTTCGAGGCGATAGGATATGCCATGGTGATGGCCTGAGTCCTCATTGCGAGTGGCGAACAAGGCGCAGGCAGAATTGTATGCTGCAATTTTACGTGATGGTGGCACGCACAAGATCGTAGAGCGGATGCAGACGCGCGCGGAACTCTATGCGGCAATTGGATTACACGACCTACGAAGCTTTCGATTCTTCGATCGAGAGGTTGACGGGAGCCCGTCGTTGCAGATAATCGGAGACGTCGAGGTTCTCCGGGTCCCGCTTGATCCGGAGCTAAGAGGGAAGCCGGTGCGTTTTCCATCCGTTCAGGATTGAGGCAATGCCGGCGCTGCCCCCGCAACTGTAAGCGGTGAGCCCGCATCCATCAGTGTCACTGAAGCGAAAGCTTCGGGAAGGCCGGATGCAGGCGACGACCCGCGAGCCAGGAGACCTGCCCCGACAACATAATCGTCCACGGGCGGGGTGTCCCGGTGGTACGCCAAGCAGCTGCCGCATCCGCGGCTGCCCTGCCAGCGTCCGCCATGGCCTTTTGCCCCCACCACCTGGGGTTAAAGCTATGACTTCTCTTTCAGTTCCAGTTGCAACACTCGGCACACCCCGCATCGGGCCGCGCCGCGAACTCAAACTCGCGCTCGAAAGCTTCTGGGCCGGCAAGATCAGCGAGCAGCAACTTCTCGAAGCTGCAGCCGGGCTCCGTGTCGCCAACTGGGCACGCCAGAAATCACTCGGCGCGACCATTATACCGTCGAACGATTTTTCGCTTTATGACCACGTGCTCGACACCAGCGTGATGGTCGGCGCCATCCCCGAGGCCTATGGCTGGAAGGGCGGAGCAGTCTCGCTCAAGACCTATTTCGCGATGGCGCGCGGTTCGCAAGGCGACGCGCACGACGCGAGCTGCAGTCACGCCCACCGTGGCCATGGCGCGACAGCGCAGGAAATGACCAAGTGGTTCGACACCAATTACCACTACATGGTCCCGGAATTTCACGAGAGACAGACATTCAAGCTCTCGTCCCGCAAGGTGATCGAAGAGTATGACGAGGCGAAAGCGCTCGGATATCAGACCCGTCCGGTGCTCGTCGGCCCTGTCACCCTCCTGAAGCTCGGCAAGAGCCATGATGCCTCGGTCGATCCGGTCTCGCTGCTCGACGGCCTGCTGCCGGTCTATGTCGAGGTTCTCCAGGAGCTCGCCAAGCGCGGCGCAGAATGGGTCCAGATCGACGAACCCTGCCTCGTGCTCGATCTCAACGAGACCGAGAGGAATGCGCTCCAGCGCGCCTATGCTCGGCTCGCCAAAGGCGTACCGGGCATCAAGATCATGCTCGCCACTTACTTCGGTGCGATCGGCGACACTATCGCGACCGTGTTGGCCCTGCCGGTGGCAGGTCTGCACGTCGACTTGATCCGCGCGCCGCAGCAACTGAGCCAGATCGAATCCGGTGCCCGCGAGGATCTCGTGATTTCGCTCGGCGTCATTGACGGCCGCAACGTCTGGCGCTCCAATCTGTCGGCGCTGGTCGAGCGCTACAAGCCGGTCATCGCCAAGCTAGGCGCCGGCCGCGTCCAGATCGCTCCGTCCTGCTCGCTACTGCATACGCCGATCGACTTAGAGCTTGAGACCGGTCTCGATCCGGATGTGAAGAGCTGGCTTGCCTTCTCCGTGCAGAAGATCGCCGAACTCTCCACGCTGGCGAAGGCATTGGCTGGCGACGCCAGCGTCGCGGACGCCCTAGCCGCCTCGGACAAGGCCGCCAAGGCACGCCGGACCTCGCCTAAGATCCACGACGCGACCGTTGCCAAGCGGATGGCGACGATCGACGACGCGATGCGCCGTCGCACCAGCACCTTTGCCAGCCGCGCCGAAGTCCAGCGCAAGCGCTTTGCCCTGCCTGCCTTCCCGACGACGACTATCGGCTCATTCCCGCAAACCGCCGACGTCCGCAATGCTCGTGCGGCCCATGCCAAGGGCACACTGACCGACGCCCAGTACAAGCAGTTCCTCAAGGAGGAAACTGCCCGCACCATACGCTGGCAGGAGGAGATCGGACTCGACGTGCTGGTTCATGGCGAGTTCGAGCGCAACGACATGGTGCAGTATTTTGGCGAACAGCTCTCCGGCTTCGTCTTCACCCAGTATGGCTGGGTGCAGTCCTACGGCTCGCGCTATGTTCGTCCGCCGATCCTGTTCGGTGACGTCTCCCGGCCGAAACCGATGACGGTCGAGTGGTGGCGTTACTCGCAATCGTTGACCAGGAAGCCGATGAAGGCGATGCTCACCGGACCGGTGACGATCCTGAACTGGTCGTTCGTTCGCGACGACCTGCCGCGCAGCGAAGCCTGCCGCCAGATCGCACTCGCGATCCGCGACGAGGTTACCGACCTCGAAAAGGCCGGAGCGACCATGATCCAGATCGATGAAGCCGCCTTGCGCGAAGGCCTGCCGCTGCGTCATTCCGAGTGGAAGACCTATCTCGAATGGGCTGTGGAAAGCTTCCACATCTGCTCGACGGGCGTTGCCGATGCCACGCAGATCCACACCCACATGTGCTACTCGGAGTTCAACGCCATCATCGACGCGATTGCGGCGATGGACGCCGACGTCATCTCGATCGAGACGTCGCGGTCCAAGATGGAACTGCTCGATGCGTTCACCAGCTTCAAATATCCTAACGATATCGGTCCTGGCGTCTACGACATCCACTCTCCACGCGTCCCCGAAACTACCGAGATGAGGGACCTCATCACGCTGGCCCGAAAACGTTTGTCGGACTCGCAGCTCTGGATCAATCCCGATTGCGGCCTGAAGACACGCAGATGGGAGGAAGTGCGTCCCGCGCTCGTCAACATGGTTGCTGCCGCACGCGAGTTGCGCAAGGCGTTCTAGGCGCGGAAACGCGGATCGTCGAGGCCCGCCCAACCGGAGAATGCCGATGCGCTTCTGGATCAGATGTACCCGCTTCGACAGCGGCAAGCCGTATTATGTCAATTTCTCGCTGGTGGGCGGGATGTGGCGGGACGGCGACAAGACGATCTTGGAGTTCGTCGGCAGCGGCGCTCAGACGGTTGAGGTTCGAGAGACTCCAGAGCACATTCTCGCTATCCATCTCAGAACATCGGGGGTGTCAGCCTCGTGAAGTCAGTAACCGACCCGGCCGGCATGGACGCAAGTCCGATACCCGCCGTTTTGCGGAAAGTCGCCTCACACCTGGATCACAGGTATCCCCTTGCGTTGTCGCATGAGGTGAAACGATGGCGGTGGCCTTCCCTGCTGCTTGCTTTCTAGTGATCCGGATGACGTCGAGGATCTAACATCTGTTTCCGGGCACGGTTGGCATTATGCTGACTACTCATTTCAGGATTTTCTTTTTTTGAAATGGAGGAAGTTACAGACATCATGGTATTCTATGTCGTTCAAGCGGAAGCCATACGCCGATATGCGGTTCACCAAAAAGACCGGATCGAAAGCGAACGCCTGGAAACCGTTGGAGCACTCTAATCGAACATAGTCATCCGTGCGCACCACCCCCCGAACGATAATGCCACAAAGATCATAATATTCGTGGCGAGCCAGCGTTGCCGTCTCGCTCGTCGAAAAGAGCGACAAAGCTAGATCAAAGGGCGCTTTACAGACCAGCGTCAGAAATTCCATTGGCGCATCCATCGTACCAAGGAAATTGAACGGCAGTATGCAAAGCACTTTTTCATCATATCGGCGCATGATCTCATCAATCAGTCGCGTTCTTTTGAAGAATTTTCTGGCCTCGCAGCGCATAACCGCCGCTCTCCTACTCTTTAACCGGCGCACACGAGGTGGGTTTATTTCGATGCCAAGATAATCATTGTCATCGTCCTTGATGCCAATAAGGCGGTAGCCACTACAACCTACTTCTATGATCAACTCGTATCGGGTTGTACATAGGAGATCGAGGTAGAATAGTCTCTCACGGTTATGGAATTGACGCACCTCCGCAGTGAAGCAGCTCGGACGCATAAGGCGCACGCCTTCATCGCCAAGATAGATCGCTCGATTGACTTTCTGGGATCGGAGCGTGGAGGAGTTCATCGGCGCCTCATATCATCTCGTTAGGAAGAGACGTAAAGCCTGCGGCATCGCTGTCCAATACCTGTGGTCAATTCGTCGCTCAGCATTTTCGCGGCTGACGCCAGGTCCCCCACGGTTTGCTCGGGGCAGATGAGGTCCACCACGGTACCGGGCAGAGTCCAACTCTCGGGCAGATCAGTTACGTCAATGGTAATAAGATCCATCGAAACGAAGCCAACGATAGGCGCACGATTACCACATATGAAGACATGCCCTCGATTGCCTAGAGTACGCGGAAATCCATCTGCATAACCAATAGCGGCCGTCGCAACCCGCATCCGCTTCTTGACTGTGTATGACCTGAGGTATCCGATGGCTTCCCCATGCTCGAGTTTACGGCATTGAATAATTTGCGTTCGCAAACGGACGACTTGTGCTGGCTTGAAATCGGGATCATCGGCCGTCGAGAAGCCGAAGATCCCCCCACCCGATCTTATGAGGTCAAAATGAAATTCACATCCGGCAAATAGTCCCGCCGAATTCGATAGAGAAAGACTCGCATTCGGGAACAAATGGGAAAGTCTGCGGAACCGATTTAGTTGTTGCAGAGAGATCTCGTTTCGCCACTCCGCACAGGCGAGCTGACTCATGAACAACACTACAGGCAATTCCGACAGCCCGCCTTTGTTCTCGGCGATTGTGTGCAACTCATCAATGGGAAATCCCAACCGAGACAGGCCAGTGTCGACATGAATCCCTGCCGGCAGCGCGCGATTCCGAAGTCGGCAATGCCGAAGCCAAGCCTCCAATTGTTCCCTGCTATTGAGGATTGGCAACAAATCGTGCCGCTCGGCCGCCAGCTCCGTGCCTGGCATAGCGCCGTGTAGCGTATAGATCTTTGCCGATGATGGCAGCACATCGCGCAGGGCAATACCTTCCGCCACATCGGTGACGAAAAAATGCGCGCAGCCGAGGTAAGCTAGGAAGGGCGCTACACGTGCCGCGCCAAGGCCGTAGGCATCGGCCTTGACAACGGCGCCGCAAGCGCTGTGAGGCGCAAGCGCCTGGCACTTCCGATAGTTGGCTTCAATGGCGCTGAGATCAACAATCATGGTCGATCTCGACGTCTCGCAACCGACGTCTGCAAGCTTATGATAGGGATTTGCTTCGATACCGATCATATCCGGCATATGTCTTCTTATCAGGGCACGCCGAAGACCTATCGATGGTGAGAATACAGGGATCTTATTGCCTCTTCCGCGCACGCGGGCCCAAAGCGAAACCCGTTACCTGCACCGCCACCAATGACATACAGACCGGCGACGTCTTGAGCTGGACGAGAGAATGGGACACCATCATCAGAATAGCAGTCGCAAAACACACGCGCTGACGCCACCGCGGGTATCTCCGGCGAAAACCATTTCGCGAGGATCGCGGTGGCGCGCGCGAGATCATCCGAATTAATATTCAGCCGGCTGGTGTCAGGCCTCACATTCCACTCTTGCGAGGTAAAACTGAACAACCAATACCCCTCCTCGATCATGGGAACGAGGAACGCGTAATCATCGAACAAGCCGATCATTGGACAGTTCGCGGTGGGGCGCGCCGCCAAGTGAAGCGCGACGACCTTTTTAACTCGCAATCGCGGCTCCGCCCCGAGATGCGCGCGCAACGGTGACCCTGGCAGCCATGGACCGATTGCCAGAACGACCCGTCTTGCCGAGAGTTCGCTATCAACAGAGGTCTGAAGAAGTATATGGCTTGGTCCCTGCCGTATCCGTTCAATGGATGTACCCTCGCATATCGAAATCCCAACGGCCCTGAGCCTTTGGGCCAGATCCTGAACGATGGAATCGACTGGACAGTAAGACCCCCGATCCAGCGCCACGGCCATATCGGCGGGAACCGACAATTGCGGCAGCGAGGAAAGCCTCTCCGTGAGCGCGAAAGAAGCTGATGGGGTGGTTCGGACCACACAGCTCGTTCGTGTGAGTTCTTCTGGATTACGCGTCAACCAAAACACATCACAGTTTCGACCTTTGGGCCATTGCCCATGGGGATAGATATCTCGCCAAATCTTCGAACCAGCACTGACGAGGCTTCTTTCCTTTTCATTACGACCGATGTTGATCTGGATTCCGGGGGCAAACCCACTGGCACCTGCCCCAACGGTCTCCCGATCGAAGATGACGATTCGTTCCCCGGGACTATTGTTCGCTGCAATGACGGCGGCACTCAGGCCCATGACGCCGGCGCCAATGACCGCCAGGTCATAAATGTTGTCGGTCATCGGTCTCGTCCCCAGGCGATAGACAAAGCGCTCAGAACTTCGCTGCCGCGATTTTCCAAATGATGGGCGCGATCTGGCTGCAGAAACACGAGATCGCCCGCCTTGATATCCAACTCTCCATCGTCAGTTATCACCCGACCGTGGCCGCTCGTGATGCGCCAGATTTCGCAGCAAGGATGGGAATGAGGCGTCGACACTGCGAACGGATCCAGTCGGAATTCAATGAGGTCGACGGGACAAGCGGTCTCGGACGCCCCGTTTTGTTCGACGTGCTGCAAGACTACACCAGGGCTATAGACCGTCATGTCACCTAGGGCCATCAACTGTGCATTCTTCATGGTATACTCCGAATGACTATCGGGTGGTCGTGGCATGCGGCAGACTGGTTCGCCGATCAGCAGGAGCCCTCGAAACCAACGCTATTCCACTTGATGACGCCTGTTGCAGGCCCGCAATCGTAAGCTAAGCGGCCGAGGATGGAATTGAGGATCAGCGAAGCGCGCCAAGGAACTAAGCTCAGATTTGTGTCAGCGATGCCATGTTGAAAGCGTGCGCCATTCTGGACGTACAAACGACACTTTGCGGGACCGTCAAAACGAGCCGAGAAGTCCTTGTCGACCACGATCTCTTGAGAGCCTCCCGGGGCATTCAAGACCGCGAGCCGGCCTGCGATCGGCGCCAGAAACGAAGGGATTTCGGTGCGGTAGCCTGTGGCCAAGACGACAATGTCCGCGACATGTTGCGAGGGAGTGCCTGTCTTCCGCTGACGCAAGTCCAAGCGAACGGGAGATACGCCGCGCAAGTCCTCAGCCGTGGTGTCCACGCGTATTTCTATGTGCGCCGGATAGGCCCGTCTATGAACCTCGCGATCGTACAACGCGTTGTAGATAGCGCGCAGCGTCGAGCCGTTGACGCCATCGCTGGCCAACGATTGTCGTTCAAGGATTTGCTTCCGGGCCGCTTCACTCTGGTCAAAGAACCAATAAACATGTTGCGGAAAGAACCATTCGTTGACGAAAGGACTGTCCTCAAGCGCGAATATGTTTGCGCGGCGCGTCACCCAGGTCAGGGCTCCCAACGGACCGCATGCACCGCTGAGAAGATGAAGAAATATTTCAGCCCCGCTTTGGCCGCCACCTACGATGACGACACGCTTGCCTGAAAGCTCGTGTCGCCGCACGAGAAGGGAGCTCCCGTGAAACACCTCGTTTGGCGGCGCATTCCTGCCCCAGTCAGGTAGAGACGGTACCCTGCCCACGCCAAGCACAATCGTACCGGTTTGATAATTGCCGCAACTCGTTATGATACTAAAGGACTCGCCGCGCAGTTCTACCGCAGTCACGTGTTCGCCGAATTGAATGTTTGCCAGCTTCGCTGCTGCCCAGCGCAAATAGTCTTCAAATTCACTACGGCTAACAGACGCCAGTCCCCGCACGATCGCTTGATAAAGGCGCTTTTTATCATGCAAGTAGGCGAGGAAACTGTATGCGCTCGTCGGATCCGCCGGTGTGACCAAGTCCTTCATCGGGCTGGTTTGCATGACGGCACCTGCCAAAAGCAGGCCGGGATGCCACTTCACCTCTTCTGAGCTTTCGAGGATGCTCAACGAAATGTCCGGAATCGGAGTGGCGAGCGCTGCCAAACTCAGATTAGCCGGCCCTGCACCGATCGCGATTACGTTACAGCCGTCGCTGTGCTTCAGCATCCCATGATCCCTTGGCAGTCAATGATCTCGGCTGGCCGAGAACACTTGATTTGCAAGAAGAATTGCATTAGCGACGATAAGCACCATCATGCTTATCAGCAGATGATCGAAGCTGCCCGCCTTCACGATCTGCCCAGCGATGTATGGAAATCCAAATAGGCCTATGAAATAGGAGAGTGTGAAGACTTGAGAAGCAATGGCCAACGATGTCCCATCCATGCCAGCGATCTCAACGACCATACTGTTCAATGTCGAATAGCTAAGACCATATCCCAGCGCGAACATCGTTGTTCCGATGATGTAGATTACCGTACTACTTACGTTCATCAAAAGCATGGACAGCCCCGCGATAGTGCACACGATAAGAAATGCGGCCACGCGTTCAAGCCGAAACTTTCCAATTATCGGCGCAACTGCAAACCGCAATAAGACGGCCGTCAGAGTGAAGACTACAAAGAACGTATCGGAAGATTGCGCTCGCGTGATAGCGTAAAGCGTTTGGAATGTGGAAAGACCTGCAAAAACGCAAGCCCCGACGCCGATCATGATGATCGGATAGCGCGTGTTCGATTTAAAGGTTCCTAGCACGCCTTCGAGGGTGAGTCGTACGGTCGGCATTTCGATCTGAGGAGCGTGCGCTAGTGCTCGACCGGCGAACTCCAAAAGCATCGCACCAACGAGACATGCAGCCGCAAAAAGCGAGTAAACTGCGGTGTAGGATCCAGCAATTTCCGCAATGGCGCGTGCTAGGGGGACAGTAAGCCCGATGCCCAGCATTTGAGATCCGGAAAGTAAGGTAAGATATTTGATACGGGCCTCGGCCCGCACGTGACACAAGACTTGAAGCGGCGCCAGGATGTAGAAGGCCGACCATCCAATGCCGAGAAAAAGCCCACCGATGTAAGGGAAGAGCGTCAAAGTCGATGCTGATGCGAAGCATATCATCGCTATCGACATCACCCCCGCGGCGAGAGTGATAGTTCGCATCACGCCCAGTAAATCCGCGATGCGACCAGCAACAAGCGAACACAGTATTGTCGTGATCGTACCGGTCGAGATAACGGCTCCGGCGGTCGTGGCGCTTTGTTGTATGGACCGCAGAGCGTCCACGAGAAAGAAGCTCGAGCCATAGGATGCGGCCAAGCTAACACTACCAAGCATGAAAGGGATGGAGACGTCTAACGGCACTGCATTGGGCAGTTTCTCGGCGGGAACGACGTTCGCGGCGGGTGTCATGCTGCAATCTTTCCCGGAAGGCATCGCTCAATGTCACCAACCGACAACCTGCGCCCATCGATCTTAGGTGCCGCTCCACTTCGTTGGGATGAAGGCGTCGAAGCGCGTGCGGCAACGGGATGCCCGCTGTGACCGAGCCAGTGCCATAGGGCTCCTGTTATCTTGGGCATCAGCGGCCAAGCCAATATGCTGAACCCCATAAGCCAAGTGTAAGCGGCCTGATGGTCCGGCGTGCCATCAAGATGATCAACCCACTCGATAAGCGGCCGCGACGCTTGCGATACCCGCAGATAGTCAAGCGAAAGCGCGGCGCACTGTTTTTCGTAGAGGTGATCCAACGTAACCATCATCGCACTATCCACCTGACATCCAGCGAGGGCCGGTGTCGCGTTTATGGACTCCGTGCAGCGGTCGATGGCCGCAGACATCTTGTCGAGAATTGCGTTGTAACGATCGACCAATTGCTCTGACACCAAATCGGTTTCGGTTTCCTCCGGGCAGATTTCCGACAGGTACACTCTAAGGACGTCGACGGATATACTTGGAATTCGAGCGATTTCACCTGCCCAGATCACGTGACCGCGACTGGTAGAGAACTTCGAACCGTTCAGCCGAAGGAAGTGATTAAAGAATATTCGATCAAACGGGCGGAACGAGTTCTGGCCCAACGCGCATCCAGTAACTCCGACAAGCATCGGAATTGTGTTATCGAGACCAGTAGCGCCAATGAGGAACGCATCGGACTCGCGCGCAAACGGATTGGGCTTGCCGGTGCCCTCCGTGTCCCTATGCCCACAATAGAGAGAATGAGCGTAGAGCAACGAGGAGTAGCTAAATAATATCTGCTGGCTGTTGAAATGCCGCGAGTTCCAAGCCAACCCGTGCAGTCCCGGTACGGTCAACCGCATTTGCTGTCCTTTGCATGCGACGTACCGTTTCCCTATCTCCAGAAAGCTGGATTCGACGGCGATGTCGTCCCAAGCCCGTAAAAGTCGGTCCTTTCCCGAAATTGAAAGGAAGGCGGAAATGTTTTCGGACCATTCGACAATCCGGCCGCGCCTGGATACCGTATTCAGCGCTTCCTCGGGCTCGAAATGATGTCCGCACTGTTCGCAGAAGAAGCTGCCCGCGGATGCCAGGCAAACCGGACAGGTTGCACCAAGCCAGCCTCCAATGCAGAAACGCTCTTCCCGTGGCGTGGCAGCAGAACCCGCGTCGTCCACTGGTAAGCGCGCTGCGGAGAAATGTAGCGAGCCCGCCGCAGATAAGGCGCCCATGAGCGCGTTACCGACATTCGAAAAGCGCTGCAGATTCCTGCCGTACGCCGGATCATCGAAATGATCGAAAACGATACCTAACGAGGCGAGATCCTCAACGATTCTGATATGGAAGCCATGTGCCAGGTCGGACGGGTCAATGTTCTCAATAGCCGCTCGGACCAGGACGTGATTCTCGAAACCGTCGGTCGTCAGCCCAGAACGGACATGATGCCCTGCCCTCTTCAGGTGCTTCTGCACAACGTCCATTCTGAGATATGGCCCAGCGGCATGCCCCAAATGTGCTCTGCCATTGGCTGTCAAGTTGACAGGAGACATATACACATTAGCGGGATGCGTATTCGCTAAATTTATCCGTGAGATCGTTGGACTTCTTTTCATAGCTGCACAATGACTTCTATGGGGGCATATCTGGAAAACATTCAATCAGGTGGCCAAGCATTGCACCCAGAAACACGAAGGCGCACGCGACTTACGGGTATGGATGCAGTCCGGCTGCGTATTTCGAACTGGGCTCCATACGCCAGACGTGCAACATTCTGTTTGAGATTTAGAGTAGACGACGCTGTTTCGCTGGATACTCGATATATTGTTCTACCTCTGCTTGCTACATCGATGATCTCCCCGCCTCTGACGATGCCAACCTGCTGACGCCGCAACCGAAGCAAACGGCACGCCAACTGAAATCGCTGTTTATGTGCTTTGTCAGGGCCTGCGTGTCGTCACCTTTCCGACATTGGTCGCGAATCTCACAAGCGGCCCAGTAACAGCGGATGAGAGTGGTCCGTAGAGGGACGAAGTTTCCTTTTGCGCGATACCGTTAACCTAACTGCCGCCAGCTGGCTGCAGTCGATTGGTGATGCCGACGACTTTCGAGCGTCGACCAGTCCGGCCATAGGTTGTTTCCGCAGACCCACGCGTCATGTCGATGGCGATTTCTGGAACGCGATCCACGTCCTCGCCGTCCGTCCGAGCTAAGCCGCTGATAGTGGATCACCGATCCCATCGCTTGAGGAGTTCGGGGTCTTTCTTATGCATCCTGCGCCTCACTTGATCGGCGCGGCGAGCATCCCGCGCTGCATCTTCAGAACTTCGCCGGCATCCTGCAGGCCGATGCCTATAGCGGGTTCAACGCCCTCTTCGATTGCGGACGCAAGGCGTTGCCAGCCACGCCCGCCTTCTGCTGGGCACATGGCTGGAGGGCGTTCTTCGAACTGGCCGACATCGCCCCAGAATGCTCGCCGGGGAAGATCGGCGACGGCGATCTCGCCCGTTGCGCTGGAAGCGGTTCGTCGGATTGACCAATTGTTTGAGATCGAGCGCGATATCTATGCGTAGCTCTGCGGCCCTTTTGATTGGCGCTTGACGTCTATTTTAACCGCAGCTTGTGTCGGCGTGGCTTACACTTTTCGGAGAATGCGTTGACGGCGGCCTCGAGCGCCTTCAGATCGACGACGTTGGGATCGAACTGCGGGGACCCCAGAGGCGCATATTCTCATGCTCTGGATGGGTAGGGTCGCCGATGGCATCGAGGTATAGTCGGCATATCCGTGCGCACCTCCAACATCATCCGGAGGACAACGACCGGCGGCCTCGAGCAAGAATGGAAGACCATCCGTCGACGTGTTGTCGAACCATTTTTCGAGCTTGATCACATGGTCCCAGCTGTCGCCGAAGTCTAGAGATAATGGATCGTCTTGGCGCCGGTCTCCCGGACGATATCGCAGAGCCGCGCCTTGCGGGCATCGATGGGCTGGGGCCAAAATCACCATCGGGATCAGGGATGCCCCAATGTCCTTCGCCAGCGAGGAACTCGAAGAGATCGCTATCCGTCCAGCCAAACGCCGCCTGAAGCGTCAGGTGCAGCCGATCAAGGGTACGCATCCGGTCAGCACCCCGGGCAGGCGCGCCGATCAGCCGTGGCGCTCAGGCGGCAGCGGCTTTGGACTGTCGGGTCGCCTTCCAATTCCACGGGAGTAGGTCGGCGACACTGTTGGCGGGGTGATCTGGAAGCCTGGCCAGCATGTCAGCGAGCCAGGCTTGCGGATCAACGTTGTTCATCTTGCAGGTCTCGATCAGGGTATAGACGGCGGCGGCACGATTGCCGCCAGCATCTGAACCGGCGAAGGTCCAATTTCGTCTCCCGACAGCCACACCGCGTAACGCTCGTTCGGCAGCATTGTTCGAGAGGCAGACGCGGCCATCGGTAAGCGGCAAGCTGAGGCCGTTAGGCGGCGTGGTTCCATGGCATAAGCGCGTCGATTTCGCTGCTCGGCCAGCCGTTGGCGATACGCTGAAGTGTTAGGGCAAGCCAGGCGAACGGATCGACGTTGTTCATTTTCGCCGTCTGCAGCAGCGTTGCGATGGTTGCCCAGGTTCGTCCGCCGCCGTCGCTGCCCGCGAAGAGGCTATTCTTTCTCGTGATTGTTTGTGGCCGGATGGCGCGTTCGACGATGTTGGAGTCGAGCTCGATGCGGCCATCGGTCAGGAAGCGTTCGAAGATGGCACGGCGCGAGACGGCATAACGGATCGCCTCGGCCAATTTTGATTTGCCGGAGATCCGCCGCAAGGTCTGCTGCCAGAGATCGAAGAGATCTGTGACGATCGCCGCGGAGGCTTGCTGGCGCGCGGCAACGCGAGCGTCGGGGCTTTGACCGCGCACGGTTTTCTCGACCTGCCAGAGCTTCGCCATCCGCTCGACCGTCGCCGTTGCCACTTCTGAGCTCCCAGCAACATGCAGCTCGTAGAACTTGCGCCTGCAGTGTGACCAGCAGCCAGCCAAGGTGATGCCATCATTGCCGCGATCGGATCGCGCGAGCTTGTTATAGGCGGCATAGCCATCCACCTGCAGGATGCCGCGATAACCATTGAGGTGTCGGACCGCGCATTCGCTGGCGCGGCTGTCTTCGAAGCGATAAGCCACCATCGGCGGACCGTTGCGGCCAAAGGTTCGGTCATCTCGGGCATAGGCCCATAAGTAGGCCGTCTTTGTCGATCCGGAGCCCGGAGCGAGCGTCGGCAAAGTGGTTTCGTCGGCAAAGACCCGTTCGGCCTTCTTGACCTCGCTGAAGATGTAGTCGGCCATGATCTCGAGCTCGAAGCCGAGCTTGCCCATCCATTGTGCCATCAGCTGGCGGTCCAACTCGACATGATCGCGGGCGTAGATAGCCTCCTGCCGGTAGAGCGGCAGGCCATCGGCATATTTGGCGACGGCGATCTGGGCCAGAAGCGCTTCCGTCGGAATGCCTCCTTCAATGATATGGGCCGGGGCCGGCGCCTGGATGACGCCGTCCGCGTTCTTGAAGGCATACTTGGGACGGCGCGTGACGATCACACGGAACTTCGCCGGCACCACATCCAGGCGCTCCGACACGTCCTCGCCGATCAGCACCTTCTGCTTGCCTGCATGCTCAGCCAGCTCGTGCGGCTCAATGACAGTTTCGATCCGTTCCAGATGGGGCGCAAAGCCCTTGCGCCGACGCGGTGCACGCGTGCCATCCGCCTGCGCACGGCCCTTGCCGACCTGGGCCTTGATCGCAGCGATGCCGGTCTCGATCTCCTCGAAGACGAAGGCCTGCTGTTCATCGTCGCCGTTCGCCGAGCCGAGCTTTTCCGATCGTCGGCCGAACCGGGCGCGGTCGAAGGCCTTCAGGATCTGCGTCAGCCGCTCGATGCGCGCATCGGCATCGGCGCTGCGGGCCTTGAGATCGGCGACCTCGCTCTCCAGAGCATCGGCGCGGGCCGCTTTCTCGGCCATGGCAAGAACCATGGCCTTCAGCGTCTCTACGTCATTCGGGAGACTAAGATCAGGCGGCGTCATTGACCCGACCAGAGCACATTTTGCTCCGTTTCTCTTGCCCTTTCAGGCCGCTGATTCACTTCGCCGCAGTGCTTTTACCCAACAATCTCCGGCCGCTTGACCGCCACGGTCCGGACCCGCTTCCAGTCCATCCCATCCACCAGTGCCATCAACTGCGCGGGGTTCATCTGTACCCGATGATGTCCGATCCGCGGCCAGCAGAACCTCGCCTTCTCGAGACGTTTTAAATAGAGGCACACGCCGGAGCCATCCCACCATACGATCTTGATTCTGTCGGCTCTTTTGGCCCGGAACACATAAAGCGCACCGTCGAACGGATCTGAGCCCGCATCGCGCACCAGCGCAACAAGCCCATCGATACCCTTGCGGAAGTCGACGGGATGGCTGGCCAGGAACACCTTCACGCCGGAGGGGATCATGCCGAACGTACCGCCCGGATCACCCGCTGTAGCTGCGCCTCGTCGACGTCCACGCCGGCGCGCACGATCACCTCGCCAATGGCAATTTCGATCACCGCGCCTGACACAGACGCCATCTCACCCCCGCAACTCGAGTGCCGCTCGCGATAATGTCGTTCCGCCCGAGCGTCACGGCGCCACGCGAACAGCTGCGACGGGTGAATGCCGATCCGACGAGCGATCGCCGATACGCTCGCGCCAGGCTCCAGCGCCTCTGTCACAATTTGCGCCTTGAACTCGTCCGACCAGCGTCGACGAAGCTGCCGCGGCGCTCCCTCAAGACGGTCGGCGACCGCTTCGATCATATGGAAGGTTCTAGTTCCAGAACTAGGCGCAGACATAGAAGCTCACATCGGCTCACAAACTCAGCAGCCGATAGCCGATTGCTCACCCCTTGCGCCAGACGGGGTCTCTTTTCCGCTTACGGCCATCGTCCAAGAAGCGAGTGAACGCCGCCCAGCGGTTAAGCAGGTAGTTGATCGCCTTTGCGGTATCATTGTTTGAGGAGAGCAAGGTCCGCTGCTGGCGCATCCAGATCTCAAGATCAGCAACGATCGGCACGGACTTCTCTCGACGTACCGCAAGCCGCTGTTCTGGCGTTTTGCCGTTGATAGTGCGCTCGATCTCGAACAGGATATCGATGCGCCGCACGGCCTCGCTGGCAATCGGCGCCTCTCCAGATTTCGCCAGGTCGAAGAACTTTCTGCGACCGTGGCTCCAACAGGCCGCTTCAAGGATCGGAGCTGGCTTCCTTTGCGCCTTGTAGAGCTGGTTATATCCATCAAAGGCGTCGGCCTGCATCAGGCCCACATAGCCGGCAAGATGGCTTTGCGGGTGCTCTCCAGCCCGGTTGCGTGAGTAGTAGAACAGGGCCGCCGGCGGACCTGTGCCGCCAAACGGCCGGTCATCGCGAACATAGGTCCAGATCCGGCCGGTAACCGTCTTAAGCTTGGCCAGTACCGGCACCGTCGTATCGTCGGCGTGGATGCGTTCCGCGCTCATGACGTGGATCCGGATGGCCTCAATAATGGGATCGAGTGCCACCACGCAGGCGCCGACCCGATCCGCCAAGGTCGAGACGTCGATCTCGATCCCTTCGCGGGCATAGGTCTTGCTCTGTCGGTTCAACGGCTGATGCAGCAGGAACTTGTTGACCAGCACCATCGCCAGCAGGTTCGGCCCGGCAAAGCCTCGCGGGATCGGATGGAAGGGCGCCGGAGCCTCTGTGATCGCCTCGCAATCTCGACAGGAGAACTTTTCGCGGACATGCTCGATAATCTTCCAGCGCCGCGGCTCGCATTCCAGGGTCTTCGATACCACCTCGCCGAGCTTGTGCAGTCGCTCGCTGCCGCACTTGCCACATACGCAAGGAGCGGGTTCGACGACGCGTTCGATCGGAAGATTGTCCGGTAACGGAGGTCGCGGCGGATGAAGTCGGCAAGGTGAGCTTCGAGCTGATCGTGTCGATCGTAGTGATAGCGTTGGACGGTCGCTTCCTTGATCGTGCGGTTCATGCGTTCGACCTGGCCATTGGTCCAGGGATGCTTGATCTTAGTCAGCCGATGTTCGATGCCATTCTCTTGGCAGCGCATATCGAACATATGTGTCACATATCTTGCCGTCGGGCCGTCTGCGTAGCGCGGCGGGAAGGTGAACTGGATCCCATTGTCGGTGAGAACCGTGTGGATCTTGTAGGGGACAGCCGCGATTAGAGCTTTGAGGAAGGCCGCGGCGGAGGTCCTTCCCGTCTTGCTGACCAATTGCACGAAGGCGAACTTACTGGTGCGATCGATCGCGACGTAGAGGTAGAGCTTGCCTTCAGCGGTCTGGAGCTCAGCAATGTCAATGTGGAAATAACCGATCGGGTAAGCCTTGAACTTTTTCTTCGGAGGCTTGCTGCCTTCGACCTCCGGCAATCGGCTGATGCCGTGGCGCTGGAGGCAGCGATGCAGGGATGATCGCGTCAGATGCGGGATGGTCGGCTGCAGCGCATAGAGGCAATCGTCGAGCGGCAATAGCGTATGCCGCCGGAAAGCGACGATGATCGCCTCCTCCTCGATGGAAAGGGTAGTCGACTTGGCTTCCTTTGGGCCAGTCGGAAGATCAGCGACGGTGTCGCGCTGCTTCCACTTCGCGACAGTCTTCTGGTTGATCCCGTAGCGCTTGGCGAGTGTTCTCAGGCTCTCTTGACTATTCTGTATTGCTCGACGGACTGCCTCCGTCGTCCTGGCGCAGCCGTGTAAAACTTGTCCCATAGCGCTTCCTTCGAATCGCGCGATAAGGATGCACCATCAAAGCTTGGGACAAAACACCTAGTACTGCCCAACTCTCGGCGCCCTCGTCGCAACTGGCAAAAAGTGAGTTCTTGGCATTAAGCTTGAACGGCCGCATCGCGCGCTCGACAGCATTCGTGGCCATCTCGATGCGCCCGTCATCAAGGTAGAGCGTCAAGCCGTTCCAATGACGCAGCGCATAGCGCAAAGCCTTCGCGGTGTCACTCGTCTGCGCAAGGTGATCAAGCTTTGCCTCAAACCAGCGACGTGAACAGCGTCTCATTCAACAGTTCATCCCGCAGCCGGCCATTGAAGCTCTCGATGAAGGCGTTCTGCATGGGCTTACCCGGCGCGATGTAATGCCATGCGACGCGGCTCTGATCGGCCCAGGTCAGGATGGCGTTGCTGGTGAGCTCGCTGCCGTTGTCACTGACTACCATCCTCGGCTTGCCGCGCTCAATCAGTAGCCGATCCAGTTCCCGCGCCACCCGAGTGCCGGAGAGTGAGGTATCGGCTACCAGCGCCAGACACTCGCGGGTGCAGTCGTCGACCACGGTCAGGACACGGAAGCGGCGGCCAGAAGCGCCGACAGCTGCGCGGCATTCATCCGCATCACGCCGTCAATAACGGGCGGCCACTTGAAGGCACTGCCCTCAAGCCGCTTCCAATACCGCACAAGGCCACTGCCATCCCAAACGATGATCTTCACCCGATCGGCGCGCTTCGCACGGAACACCACCGCCACGCGGAAGCTGCCGGGTTCTCGCGTTCGTCCAACGTGATTAGGCCGATCAATTATCTGCTCAACCGAAAGGGAAAGCAGATACCGGGCGGATTTGGACTTATGTTCGCGACGATCGGTCCTTCGGGGGGCGAGATCCACCGGTGGCGGTGTTCTACGACAGCGAGGCGAGAGGGCGCCGCAACCAGGCGCGGCTCTGACAGGCTCTCCAAAACAATCCGCGCCTTCTTCTCCTCAGACCATCGCAAAGACGTCCGTCCTCGGAGGCTTATTCCTCGCCGAGGCTTCGGCTACAGCGATGACAGCCGCGATCCGCAGGGGCCGATGCTGCGCACCCGTTGGCGGCGCGGACAGTCCATTGTGAGCTCTGAACTGTCGACATAGTTCGAACCGAATGGCCGCAAAACTCTAGCAAGCCCAGTTCCGCTGGTTCAACAATTGCCCAGAGTCTCTCACCCCGCCCGCCTAAGCCTAACGAAGCCTCCGTCCATTAACTCGGCATTGTAAGCGCGACCATTGAGCGCAAAGGTTGTTGGGTTACTCGGGGTAGGCATGAAACCCGTTTCCCGCAACTTCTCGATTAGGGGCTAGGGGCGCCGACTGCTCCGGAAGCGGGAAACCCCGGCGCCGGGTCTCCAAGATAAATGCTCCGAAGTCTGGCAACCCTGCCGGCCCGGCCCCAACATTTGGGTCTTCCGGAGGGTTATGGATGAGACGAACTCCGTTAGACGGGTCCAACGCGGCCGTGTAGCGGTGCCCTTGGATCTCATAGGTCATGGTCGGCTGGTCGGCGTCAGGCAGAAGACCCAAGTGGCTCAGTCTCTCGACCATTCGGTCCGGGGCTGATTGGGAGCCGTGGGGAAACTTCTCGGGAACGCCGAATGAGACGTCATATGCCGTCTCCTCAGGCGCGGCGGACGACGACGGTCCGGGTTCATTGATGATCCGACTAAATAGATCGTGATCCTCGTGTGTCCAGTTGTACGCCCCTGGAGACCCCGGGGATCCGCCGCCGTCGATCGGGTTAAAATCCATACAGCTCTCCTTCTATGTTGAACATATCTCTTGCTGATCCGCGCGGCCGGTAATGCTACCAGTTCAGTCATAGGCGGCATCACTATCGAGACGTGGGTCTTATGCTAAGAGACTTAGCTTTCGGGAAGCTGACGGGAATCGGCAAGACAAGCGCACCTGCACGGCGCGATCGTGAGTCACGGGAAAGGTGATGTCGCGGATGCAGGCTCGGGTGGGGTCGTGCTGTTCAGGCAGAGGTACGTCCGACGAAGACTCTGAGCAGCTTTGATGCAGTTACTTTTTCGTTCTGAGCCGATCAGGCGAGCTTGAAACAGATCGATTTTCCCTCGATCGTGCATTCGCCGTCTTACGAGGTTGGGTGGGGATCTGACGTTCAGTCAGTCCGTTGGGACCGGGCAAATCAACTCGAGCCGTCGCTTCATACTTCGCGACGGCTCTGGCGAATGAATTCTGCTGACTGTTTCGCGGCCAGCCCTTTCGGCCGCCTCTGCAGGTCCCGTGTCCTTGCTCCCGGCCGCCTTTAGCCGTTTTGGGAAGCCTGCTGCCGGTCGACTGCGGAGCACTAAACTGAGTGAAAGACGAAGCTCTGAAACGGCTCAGGCCATCCTTTGTGTGACGATCGTTGATATATCGAGTCCATTCAGATTTCTGTAACGGTCAGCGAGGCTTTTGAACAACTCACTCATCTGATCTGACCGAACAGTAAACTCGCCATAGTTGGGATCAAAGAGGGTGGTCATTCGATTCGATGTCGACGTTGCGATTGTGTGCGCGCCACCTGCGGCGAAACGCAGGCCGAGCAAATAGATCGATGGGTCGGCGATGACTTCGTTAACTATCTGGGCAATGCGCGAAGATGAGCCAAACCTATATCGCGTCTGCTCGTCGGATGGGTCCAAGCCTGCTTCGCGCAGCATTGCGCTTCTTGCCTGAAGATTGTGAGAACCTCCCCTACTATTTTGCAATCGAGTCTTGAGATCTTCATACCGCTGCTGCCGCACTGCCGCCGAGGCGTGGTTTTCAGCGCCCGGGACCAGCGCTCTCATTCGGGATGAGGGGCTGCCTTGGAGGCTGAGGAGCCACTCCGCGGTCAGACCGACGCAGATCCCGTTGACATTGGCCCCAGGTAATTCAGCAGTCCTGTATTGGAACAGTGGACGGACCGGCCTCTCCGGAGAGGATGGATTTGGGCTGGAAGACAGAGAGGATGTGCTGGGGTCTGAGGAGACTGAACTATAAACGTTTGCGTCTGAGGTATGTGGCTTGCTGCAGCAGAGCCCCATTTGGTCGGACCACTCCCCAGATGGCGATCTCTGCCGTTGGGCGAGATCCGTAAGCGCTTGCGCAAAGTTATCACTATCCATCGACGGGCTCGGCTCGTCAGCTTGTTCAGGGCGCGTGGATTGGCCACCAATTCGATTATACATGATTGTTCGCCTGTCTTAGCGTACGTTTCCCCAAAGCGAGTACGGGCTTTTCATGTCCCGCGCGCGAACGATATTGCAGCAAGCTGACGACGAACTGACGAGCAGAAAGAACCCGAAAACGCTATCGCACCGAGGGCTATTTGTGAGTCTAGCGTTTTTTGCTTAGCCAGCTCCGTTCGGCGATGGTCGAGGAGCTTGCGGCTCTGGTTGAAGTTGCCGCCTTCCAGGAGATGCTGCTCGCGCCCCACGTTCAGCGCGGCTTCCACGAGCACCGGTTCGAACGCCGCGAGAAACGATCCAATCCTGTCGTTCTGTCCACCATGGACCCGGCCGCCGGTGCATATGGGACATCTCGTGCCGGCTGAGTGCACAGTCTCCTGCCCGACAGCAACATTCAGGCTCAGAAACCCCGCACCTTGCAACTGGCAGAAAAGCCGGACATGTCCGCCGGTCGCGCAGCCTTCCGGCGGCGCAGGACCGACGTTTCTGCTCGGGCCCAGCGCACCTCTTCCATGCGGAATTGTCGACACAACGTCATGCTGTCGCGCTCATCCGTCCAAATAACATGGCCGCTTCGGATGGTCCTAGCCCAACGACGCCTACAAAGCTTGGCGGCGGCATTGGGATGTCCCGATGAGTAGGCTTCCACAGGTGCAGGCAATATCGGCTGTTATTCACATATTGCGAATGTGGCGGATGCAGTTGCATCACGCACTCCTCCTCGTCCCAGAAGAGGTCTTTTACGAAGCACATCTCTTCCCAGTTTGGACAACGCCGCGGCGTCGAGACAGCAACATGCTCCCAGCTAGGACGGACTAATCCACTGATCTTGAGCTCACACCCGCAAGGCCCCTGCACAAGAAACAAGCCGCAAGGGCCTGATCCGGGTACACTGGCGAACTGGCCGTATTTTACCCGGCCAGCCTCAAGCCTTTCTATGATCTGCGCTCGCACGTCCCCTCCTTTGCCTCGCGGATCGCTTTGAAGTCGACATAGACGACGTTGTCTGGCAACTCATTAACCCGCGCCACTTCGGTCCTCAACGCAGCGTTCCAAAACCGCTCTTCAGCGAACCATCTGCTGAGAAAGCCGCAGATGTCCATCATCACTTGCTCTCCTATTATTGATTTTCGGCGGCTCACATCCTGCTTTGAGGACGCGACGAACACCCTCACGGCTTCCGATTGCTTGAACGCGAGCCGTGCAATTCGATGCGAATCACCCAGTTCCACACTCATGGTGACCCGACGGGCAAGATCCGTGGACGACTCCGTCGCAAGGTCAAGGCTCGCACGGGCCCTCTTGCCCATCGATGCCGGCAGGCCTGACCTCACATCGCCGAACAGAAACGCCTTCAAGGCAGATGAGCCCTTGAGCCTCGGCACCTCCAAACAAGTATTGATTGCCCTGCCCGTTGAGATCGTCTGTCGATGTGCTTGAACATATGAAATGGGCCGATCATGGTCGCCGATAGATCGATCGTCATCCCGGCAGCTCCATTTGATCGCATGTGATACTTGCTTGTGGATTCGATTGTGGCTCGCAAACCCGCGCGCCGCCGCCACTGTGATTCGAGGGCGACGGCACCTCGGCCCGTGCTGCCATCTGGTACTCGATAGGGTCGCAGCGCTCGCTTCACGTGGTCTGAAACAGTGCCAATGCGTCATCTATGTGACCATGGTCGCGCTGTATGAGCGCAAACCAGCTCGCATCAAAGCTGCAGACGGCTGGGCCGAACATGTCCTTGAGTGAGCTGCTAACACCTAGCCCTGGTGCCGCGATCTCAGCGGCTCTTCGTAAGCTAGCGGTCAGGGAAGGAGACTAGCCTGATTCACTTCGTCAGACCCAACTGCGATCAACGCGGATCTTTCGGAGCGTCACCGCAATGCAGCACCTAACGCATTGTCGCCGCGGTATGGCGCTGGCGACGCATTTACCCTTTATCTGCAGGTGTTCGCCTTCAGACATCGGTGTCGCGAATTCGACTACGGGCAGCTAGTTCACGGCACTGGACCCGACAGACACCATTTTTTCTTCTGTCAAAGCGGCACCTGCACTTCTCCGCTCGCGGCATGCTGATTGCTGGGTGAAGAAACACGAAGCCAACAGGACGCACCATATCCGGGTATCAATTCAAAACGAGCCATTTGTTTGGTCCAGAGCAGTGCAGTGCTGAACAGGTGCGCTCTTCGCAACGTGTTCCGATCTGAGCGACAATGCGAACGAAATCACCTAGCTGGATACCTGCCGCGCAGCGAACAGAATTCTGATACCCGAGCCTTGGAAGAAGACTGCGAAACTCATGAGTGATCCGAAGCGTGCAAACACGAGCCTATTTCCGTGGGCCAGCGCGTCATGGGATGAATGATGCACTGGCGCACACCAAAGCACCCCATGATCAAGCATTACGGCACAGACTGCGGACCTTGGCAGCCGCACAGGAAATGGAACCTGTGGCCGCTGGTCGGGCTGCTCCTAAATGCGCTGCTCTGGGCCGGTATGTGCTGGATTGTCACAGCCCTCCTATGAGGAAATCGACTCGACCCACTGGCAACGTCACGACAAATGGTTCGGTACAGTCGCTCGTAGGCCGCGGCTTCCGATCTAACCGTGCGGAGGACGGAACAGGCGCACCGTCATTTTAGAGGTGGAGATGACCTCTTGCACTGACCTGGCTAAGTTCACACTTGGGCGGCGACCTAGGCCCGACACGCGGTCCTCTCGCGACACAAATGAAATAAAGACAAGAGGACGGCATTTCGACTCCGCGAACTGATGTACCCGCAACCATACCGGCTAACATTGGCTATTACCCGCGACCAGATGCGCAACAAAATACGGAAACGTGCCTTGCGAAGCCCGCGCGAGAATGGCTAAAGGGATCGGCCGCCGGCCGCGCCAGTGTCGCGATCGCATTGCGACAGGAGCACGTTTGTATATCAGCATATTGCACGCGGCCACGCCGTCCCTCGCCCCAGGGACCCCGCCATACGGCTCGGCTCGCCCCGCGTGCAGACCTGCCACTACTTGGCCGCGCCAAGACGCTGCGTGATATTTGCCCCGCCAATAAAATTGCGAGCCGATGTACCCGCGGGACGTTCTGCCGAACGGAGCGAGCCGTTAAAACTCACAATCGGACAACGTATCGTCCTCGTTTCTGCGCGCCTGCCAGTCTTGAGCATGCCGAACCAGCTTGTCGTATTCCATGGCAATCTTAAGAAGCCTATCTCTGGATTTGCCGTAAGCGAGTGCTTCCGCCTTCTTTCGCGTTGCTTCCGCGCGGCCTCGCCAGTGATCGGTCTCGTAGAGTTTGCTTTTCGGATTCATAGCGACGAGCATGCAATTTTCAGATCAACGAATTAAGACAAGGCGCTAAGTACAATTACGTAACAGCGACGCTTATCTCGTTGATTACGCTGCCGCGCAGTCATGCATAGCCGGCGTACAGCAATCGATGTGTATCCCTCCTTCCGAAGCGCCCTCGCGCAGGCATCCGTGTAAGACGGAATATGCACATTCCACACATCTTGAGACGGATCCACGAAGGGGCTTGAATCACACGCTGCGTCAGATTGTACGATCGTAGACACGTGGGGAACACCTTCGACAATCTAGACGCTTCCTGACAGATAACGAGAACTGCGCACCCGGACTTGCTTCCCGGTTGACAGGGCCACTTGCGTTTGGCGCAGGGAACAACAACCGCTGCCCACCAGCTTGAAAGGATACATCATGACTCAAACTCAACGAATCCGTTTGGCTTCGCGCCCCAATGCCAGCCACTGCGCGATCGCGCTTGCTATCGCATTGACAGCAGTAATCCCCGAGCACGTGAATGCGCGCGACCAAGCGCCGACCGCAGAGGAGAAAGAGGCTTGTATGGAGGACGTGTTCCGCCTTTGCAGCAGCCACATACCAGATCGTGTCGCCATCACGTCTTGTCTCAGATCCAAGCAAGCGAGTCTCAGCCAGCAGTGTCGCTACGTGATTTCCGCTCGAGATACTGGCAAGAAAAACGGCGACCCAAAGTGAAGGATCGCCGATCATGCCGGTGCCGACCAACTCACGCTCAGAATTGAACCAAATCTGACCTTCCACCAGCGCAACCGATCAAGCGCTGGCCATCGAGAGTGGCACCAATCGTGTCATAACTGACAGAGGCTCTGGCTACAGCTGGCTTGTCCGGATAGGCGAATGCACACATTACCCTTCGATACAGTTCTGATCGCCAATAGGGGCGAGATAGCTGCACGAATCATCAAAACGTTACGGAACCTTGGACTTCGTTCTGCAATTGCCTACCACGAGGTTGACGCCTTGACCCCCGCCGTCTCCATGGCCGACTTGGCGATTCCGATCAGCGGCCGCACGCCGGTCGCGAGCTACCTGGACTTCGCACAGATCATCGCTGCCGCTCGCAAGGCGAGTGCCGGCGCGCTGCATCCGGGTTATGGATTGCTTTCCGAGAATGCGGAGTTCGCCAAGGCTGTGATCGAGGCCGGCATTACCTTCATCGGGCCTGCTCCGGAAGCCATCGAGCTCATGGGGGACAAGATCCGGGCTCGCAATTTCGTTCAGCGGAACGGCTTTCCAGTCGTTCCCTGCGCCATCGAAGAAGATGAACCGACGACGTTCGTTTCCAGAGCGCAAGCAGTTGGATTTCCTCTGCTCGTGAAGCCATCAGCGGGCGGTGGCGGCAAGGGCATGCGGATTGTTCGCGACCTCAGTGCATTGGAAGCAGCTATTGAGCAGGCGCGCAGTGAAGCGTGTCGCTACTTTGGAGATGGCCGACTTTATGTCGAACGATATCTCGAAATCCCACGGCACATCGAAGTGCAGGTGCTGGGTGACGCCTTCGGTAACCTGGTCCATCTCTTCGAGCGCGAGTGTTCGGTGCAGCGGCGCTTCCAGAAGATCATCGAGGAGACGCCCTCGCCCGCGCTATCGCCAGAATTGCGGAAGCGGATTTGCGAGGCCGCGGTTGGCATCGCCCGTGCAACGCAATATCAAAATGCTGGAACGGTTGAGTTCATTCTAAGCGAAGGCGCATTCTACTTTCTCGAAATGAATACGCGCCTTCAAGTCGAGCATCCAGTGACCGAGATGATCACCGGCGTCGATCTGATCGCCGAACAAGTTTATGCCGCAGCGGGCCGCGAACTTTCACTTTCACAATCCGATATTGTTCCGAATGGGCACGCAATCGAGCTCAGGCTGTACGCAGAGGCTCCCGAACGCGGATACGTCCCAACCACTGGCAAAGTACTTCTTCTCGAATTTCCGGACGGCGTGCGGATCGACAGCGGTGTTATGCAAGGTCAGCACATCACGCCGGCATTCGATCCAATGCTCGCGAAGATCATCGTGCATGCGCCGAGCCGCATAGAGGCTGCTCTGAAAGCGCATCGCGCCGTTCGAGAGCTAGTTCTACTTGGGTGCGAGACCAACGCTAACTTGCTTGCCCGAATCCTGGCGGACGAAACATTTCTCGGCGGTCAATTCCATACTGGATACCTTGAAGAAAATCCGCATCTCGCAGCGGACAATTTTGCCACCGGATTGCGTGCGTTCCTGGCATCCGCCGCTCTCCTGACGAGACCGGTGCGTGCTTCCGCTGACGCCGTGCCCGAGCTTCACGCAACACTCGGCAACTGGAGGAATTGACGTGTATCACTCATTCGAGCTCGACCGCGTAGATCATAGGCTATGGCTTTCAACCAGCCAGCAGGGCTACCGACTCCATTTGCGAGACCAAGTGATTGATCCGGTCGCCTTCACTCATCACAGTGAGAGTAGCGGCATCCTGACCATTGCGGGTGAGAGTGAACCGGTCAGGTTCGCCATCGAGGGCGACCTCATTCACCTACATATACGCGGCAGAACCCGCGTTTTGCGCTACAACGACCCGTTGCGAACGCTCGCTCCCGCGAATGACGAAATACATCCTCTAACCGCCCGGGCGCCGATGCCTGGCGTCGTTGTTGCGATTACCGTTTCGCCTGGTCAATCAGTCTCGGCGGGAATGGCGCTGATGATGGTTGAGAGCATGAAGCTGGAGACGATCATACGCTCACCACGGGACGGCATCGTCGACCGGATTCACGTCGAGCAAGGCGAGAGCTTCGAGCATGATGCCGTGCTGGTCACGCTCTCCAAGGAAGGGCGCTGAAATGCAGCGGATCGATTCCGTAGCGGACGTGAACTCGCAAGCGTTTCGCCGCAACGATCTCCACAACAGGCAATTAGCGGCCGAATTGAAGGAACGGCAACGCGCTGCCCGCTTCGACCGGCCCGAACGGGACTTCGAGCGACTGCGTCGACAAAACAAACTGTTTGTTCGCGAGCGACTCGCGGCCTTGCTTGATCCGGAAACTCCGTTCCTGGAGCTTTCCACGCTGGCCGCCAACAAGGCATATGATGGCGAGGTGCCCACTGCTGCGCAGGTTGTCGGCATCGGCATTGTGGCGGGTCGGGAGGTGATCGTTCATGCCGATGATGCCAGCGTGAAAAGCGGTGCATGGTATCCGCTCTCGGTCAAGAAGATTGTGCGGGCTTTAGACATCGCCATCGAAAACCGTCTACCGGTGGTTCATCTGTGCGACTGCGCCGGCGGATTCCTGCCTTTGCAGGCAGAATTCTTTGCGGATCGCTACCATGCCGGTCGAATACTCCGGAATCAATCCATTCTCTCGAAGATGGGAGTGCCGCAGGTCGCCATCGTCATGGGGCACTGCACTGCGGCAGGGGCCTACGTCCCTGCGCTTAGTGAATACAACATTATGGTCGAAGGTACGGGAGCGATTTTTCTCGGCGGCCCCCCGGTCGTAAAGGCTGCCACCGGGGAACAAGTGTCCGCCGAAGACCTTGGCGGCGCCCTCCTGCATACCAGCGTCTCGGGTACCAGTGATTACGTCGCAAGCTCCGAGATGCATGCGATTGCGATTGCACGCGACATCGTCGCTCGCCTCCACCAACCGGCGAAGACCTGGATCGATCGAGAGGCTCCTGAGCCGCCCGTTTACAGTGCTTCGGAGCTTTACGGTATCATTCCAACGGACACGCGAGCGCAGTTCGACATGCGAGAAATCATCGCCCGTTTGGTCGATGGGAGCCGCTTCCATGAGTACCAGCCCCGCTATGGGACATCACTCGTGTGTGGCTTTGCGCGGCTTCATGGATATCAAGTCGGGATCCTTGCCAATAATGGCGTGCTGTTCGGCGATAGTTCGCTGAAGGGCGCTCATTTCATCCAATTATGCGACAAGAATCGGACGCCCCTGCTCTTCCTGCAGAACGTCACGGGCTTCATGGTTGGCCGCGAGTATGAGCGACGTGGGATCACCAAGGACGGCGCTAAGCTGATCATGGCTGTTTCCGGAGCGTCCGTGCCGAAGTTTACGATCGTTTGTAATAGCTCGCACGGCGCGGGAACTTACGCTATGTCGGGACGTGCGTTTGATCCTCGATTTGTGTTCAGCTGGCCTAATTCTCAGATATCTGCGATGGGTGCCGAGCAAGCCGCAGGCGTGCTCACCCACGTCAAGGCGCGACAGTTGGCTCGCGCGGGCGGACGCCTCTCCGAACAACAACTGGCAGCCATTCGAGAGCCAATTCTTGAAGAGTATCACGAGCGATCGAGCGCCTATTATGCGACCTCCGAAATCTGGGACGACGGCATCCTTGATCCTGCCGACACCAGAACCGCCGTCGCGATTGCATTGAGCGCTTCGCTCAATACGCCGATCGACGCGCCGCAGTACGGGGTATTCCGACTGTAAAGCAGGACCGAACACGAGTTGCGGATTGAGTCATGCCACCTTCCGCAACTGGCGGTGCCGAGATCGACGTGTGCTCCATCGGCATCGCAAATTGGAGCGCAGTTTTTCCCTGATTGGCTTGAACTAGCGGCCCCAGCGGGTCCACGAAGCTTTCAAGCACTCTATGAAAGCTGTAGAGCGTACGGTTCGTTACGTGCTGTGCATCTTCATCTGCAATGCGCGTTACATTCAGTAACCAAGAGGTTTGGCTTCGAACGACCCGAAGCAGGTAATAGAAGCCCGCGTCAACGCTCCGTGAAGAAGCGCCCCAGGCCAAAAGGCTTGGAAAGATGCCGTGCACCGGGTCGGAACACCGCGATCAAGAGGCAGCCGCGGCAGGCGCCGGCGTGAGACAATTATGTTGGCGCTGGCGTCCATGCGCCAGCACTGTCTGTTATCAGTCCGGACCGCACCATGAAATGGAGAGCTTGACCCTCACGTAGCGTCAGGTTGTAGCCTTACTTCGGGCCCCTCGCTCAACCAACTGATACGCAAGGGTCAATGAAGTATCAGCCGCCCGGGTACAGGGCAGCCAGCTGCTTCGATGCACCAATGCCATGTCTCTTCAACGAAAAGCCGCCCGTTGAACGGACAAGCCTAAGCTTTGGATGGACCGTGTAAAGTTCAATGGAAGCGCTCAAATCGATCATCGGCAAAGTTGCCAACGGCGCCACTCTAACGCGTGAGGAAACTGCGTTAGCCTTCGACAGCGTGATGTCGGGTCACGCGACCCCCTCACAGATCGGCGGCTTGTTGATGGGAATGCGGGTCCGCGGCGAAACGGTCGAAGAAGTCACGGGTGCAGCCTCCGCGATTCGGAATAGAATGCCGCGGGTCGAGGCGGCATGCGATCCAATCGATATCGCTGGCATGAGCGACGGTCCTTTGTGTTCGGTCAACGTGTCGACGTGCGCCTCCTTTATCGTCGCCGGGACCGGCGTTCCTGTTGCCAAGCATGCCAACCGCGCTGCGTCCTCAGGTTCGGGCGCCGCAGACGTGTTGGCGCGCCTCGGCGTGAAGATCGATCTTGAGCCTGAGGCAGTTGCGCGTTGCGTGCACCAAGCCGGCATCGGCTTCATGTTTGCGGCGGCCCATTATCCGGCGATGCAGCGCGTTGGCCAGATTCGGACCGCACTTGGGACCCGCACAATTTTCAACCTAATCGGGCCACTGTCCAATCCGGCCAGGGTCAAGCGACAGATCGTCGGGGTATCCTCTCGCGAATGGGTCGAGCCTCTTGCATACGTGTTGAAGAACCTTGGTGCGGAATCGGCATGGGTGGTTCATGGCTCGGACGGGCTCGACGAAATAACCCTCACCGGCCAGACCTTTGTAGCCGCGCTTGAGGCGGGTACAGTCCGCACGTTCGAGGTGACGCCGGAAGAAGCCGGGCTCCCCCGCTGCCGCAAGGATGCGCTGGAAGGCGGCGATGCCGACGCCGCCGCGCTGCAAAGCATGCTCGATGGTGCACCAAGTCGATTTCGCGACGCCGCGCTTTTGAATGCGGCGGCGGCTTTGATTGTAGCCGGCCGGGCCTCGACGCTACAGGAAGGCGTTGCACTTGGGAAAGATTCGCTTGATCGCGGCGCCGCGGCCGCTCGACTGAAGCGCCTGATCACGGTTTCGAATGCGTGACAGCCGAATTGGTCGATGTTCCAACGTTCTGACAAGCGCGAAGGGAGTGCAGCCACGAATGTGCGCTGCTTCTGCGAGCTCTCGAAGACGGTGTGCGCCCGGCCGCGCCCTGATCAAGCAATTAGCCTTAAGCACGCCGCGCGAGAGCCCCTTCTTCATCGGCAAGAGCCCGTTGCGGCACACCGTCGAAGTCGGGATCCGCGACGGAGTGGGCGCGCTGCGCTCAAAAGGAGATAAGCGGGAATGTCCTCACAGGATATGGAAACACTCGGATCTATTGCCACGATAGAACACATCATTCGAAAGTTTCGGGAATTGATCGACACGGATGGCTCGATCCCGCCGGAGCTGCGAGGTGCGCTGCACGCGACGCTCGATGAGCATCTTCTCGATGCGAAAAAGCGTGTTCTTTTGAGAGTACATTAACGTGCCGATGCTGCCAAATGCGGAGAACATCCGGCCGACTACTCATGGATTCCTCGCCGCGATCGACGCCCGAGAAAAATTGCGAGCCGCCGCCATGCCCATCGATAGGGCGTTCGCAAGCAGGAAATCTCCTCGCGCTGAGCTACCCTGCGAAATGGAGCAGCCATTTGATTACAGCGCGCCCAATGGCAGATGCAAAGAGATCAACGTCATCTGCTCGTAACGGAAGCACCAGAATTGGAGTACAACTCCAGAGGCAGGTCATGAGCCACCAGTCCGTTCCTGGGATTCGGGATATTCCATCAGTCCAAGCGACAGAGTTCCGTCAGGCCATGCGAAATCTGGCAGGTGGTGTCGCCATCGTGGCGACAGGAACGGCCGCCGAACGACGGGGGCTGACGGTTAGTTCTGTGACCTCCATTTGCATGGAGCCGCCGTGTCTGCTCGTTGGCATAAATGCCGGCTCCGAGACGCATGACGGGATACTCGCCAGTCGCAGTTTTGGCGTCAGTCTTCTCAGCACTGACCAGGAGGACCTTGCGCTACGTTTTGGCGGTCAAGGAGGTGCGAAAGGTATTCACCGCTTTGATACCGCGCCCTGGAAACAGGGCGCTCTCGATGTACCGCTATTGCCGAACGCATTTTGTGCGCTCGAATGCGTCTTGTACGACCACAAGGTGATTGGCACACATACCATCTTTATCGGCCGAGTTATCGCGACCCGCGTAGGTCACGGCAATCCATTGATCAATTTCAGGGGCGCGCTTCGAACCTTGTTGCTTGATTGAGTGCGACTTCCCAGCCCTGTTCGGGCCAGCGCTGCATTCACGCGAGCCTACGACGAGTTAAGGGAGAGATGATCTGCATTTTCGTGATCTGCGTCGCTACATGCGTTGCAGGAAGAGCTTGCGAACCGCGACTAGACTAGCCCTACAAGCGCGGCCATAGACGACGAAGAACTCCCGCATGCCGCCCCTTCGGGCTGATCAACGGGAGAGCAATAGCAAACGATGAAAGATGAATGGGCAAACTCGAGAGAAAGCGGCTCGTCGGCTGATGAAGCACGCACACAGAGAACACCGCGACATGCCCTGGATTATTCGCCGTCGTCATTTTGGCGTGGCAGGGGGATTGACGTACCTGTTGACGTACTTCCATTAGCAATCAATGCCACTCCCAAAGATTTAGCGTCTGCTCCCTTCCAGTGATTGATCCGTGATTTCTGCGGGTCGCAAGTCCCTTGCAACTTTTCCCGGAAGGGATCATTGAAACATCACCGCCAAGGCACTGCCTGTAGGTCGCCGTTGACTGAGAGACTGATATATTCCCGCCTACGCAACTCGGAGGGATGTGCAGGACTGAGCCGCTCGACAATAAGCGCTCATGTGACGAAGCGGAGCGATTGCGAAAAGAAGCCACGTGGTACACCGCCAGGTGTTGAACGCGACGGGCTTATTCGCCGCGCTCGCCAGGCTGAAGCGGCTTGCATGACGGAGTGGTTGGCATCACGGGGGTTAGAGACACCAACCTGAGAGGGCCCTGAGACCACCGAGAAAGTGCCGAGCAGTGCCCGCGTGGTTCGCGAGATCCGCACGACTACCGCGCGGGAGTTGTGGTCGAAGCAGATTTGCGTCGGCCGTTCTCTCCTGGATTATTTGTTGGCACACCAAACTGGACTGCATCGGCTTGCGGCCCGCACGCTGAACATCCTTGCGCGACCGCCGCGGTTAGTCAATCCAGCACGCACCTACACAAGGGAGGTTCTGGTCCTTGCGTGGCAACTGCGCACATTCTTGCCTGCCGGTCCCCCCGAAAGATCGCAGAAACGTGAAATGACAGGAAGATGGCAGCTAGCACCCACGAGGCGGCTGGATTGATGCCAGGGAATGTAATTGGCGCAGCTATCGAAGGAACTTCCTGATTGAAACGTCTGCAGCTCGCGAGAACTGCCAAACCGGTGTGGAATCTTGAGCTTTCATAATCGCGCCTACCAACCTTGGTAGGTCCGTTATTGCAACCGGCGCGGCATTATTGCCTGCGGCAAGACCAGACTTCAGAGGTTCACCTGACGCATTGTGATCCAGCGCGAAGGCCTTCTTTTGCGAACGATGAAGTCGAATTCTAAGGTTCAGACAACTATGTCCAGCAACCCGTTCGAAACCGCGGTGATTCTCGATGGCATCCGCCGTTGGGTTGAAATCGAGTCTCCGACCGAACGGCCGGATCAGGTCAACAAACTGGTTGATCTCGTCGCGTCGGGCTATCGTGACTTGTCGGCGACCGTCGAGCGCGTTGCGGGGCGTCACAGCCGCGGCGATCATTTGGTCACGCGCTCGTCCTGGGGGCAGGGCGTACCGGGCATTCTCGTGCTGAGCCATCTCGACACAGTTCATCCGATGGGGTTCATCGAGCGCTTGCCGTTCAAGGTCGAGGGCAACAGGGCGTTCGGCCCTGGCATCTACGACATGAAGGGCGGCGCCTACCTCGCCTATCACGCGTTCAGGCAGGCTTGCGCCGATGATGTCCGACCTCCGCTCGGCATCACCCAGCTTTACGTATCGGACGAAGAGACCGGTAGTCCGACGTCGCGGGCGTTGATCGAGGCCGAGGGTCGCAAGGCCAAGTACGTGCTCGTGACCGAGCCCGCGCGCGACGGCGGCAAGATAGTCACCGGACGCAAAGGCGTTGCGCGCTTCGACGTCTTCGTCAAGGGCACGCCGGCCCACGCCGGCGCCCGCCCCGAAGACGGCTGCAGCGCGATCCGGGAACTCGGCAATGTGATCCAGACACTGGAGGCGATGAACGATCTCAAGCGCGGCGTCACCGTCAATGTTGGTGTCGTCCGCGGCGGCACCAAGCCCAACGTGGTTGCCGAAGACGCCTATGCGGAAGTCGACATGCGGGTGCCGACCATGGCTGACGCCGACGAGCTGGTGCCGAAGATCCTTGGTATCACCTCGCGCACCAAGGGCGTCAGCGTGAAGGTCGCCGGCGAATTGAACCGTCCACCGTATGAGAAGAGCAACGCCGGGGCCGCACTTTACGAACACGCCAAGGGCCTTGCCGCCGAGCTCGGCTTCAAGCTGCTCGACGTCTTCAGCGGCGGCGGCTCGGACGGCAATTTCACCGCGCCTCGCACCGCGACCCTCGACGGTCTCGGCGTTGACGGCAAGGGAGCCCATACGCATTACGAGCAACTCTACGTTTCATCGATTGAGCCGCGCGCCCGGCTCCTCTATCGCCTCTATCAGACGCTGCAATGATCTTCGCGCTTGAGGAGCCCGCGATCGCGACGTGCACCGGATGAAGTACGCTTGCACATACGCGCGGCTGGTTCGAACGGCGCAACATGATAAGCTGCCATGAGGTCGACTTGTCGAACACGATCGTCCGATCTTGCCCTGTGCATCCGACAGATGCGCACTGAATGGTTCAATGACGGCGCAGCGGGCGTTACATCCGCTATCGGCTGCGAAGACGACGGATGCCCGATCGCATAAGCGTGGGCGTTTCGATCACGGCCTCATCGCTCGCGAACCTAGTCTCAAGCGACATTCTGACGCAGACCGTGGCGCAGAATGGCCGTCGACACAAGCCTCTTGGCAGCGCTTTCCCGACAAACCTGAGAGCTTTGCCGAAAGGGCTTGAATCGGACGTAACGTTAAGTTGTACGATCCGTAGAACGACGCGGGTCTTCTTCTGTCGTCGGAATCGTGAAGGATTGCGAATGTCTCACCTCATCAGAACATACGCTGGGTGTTGCTCATGATCCTCATCCGCGACAGCGAGTCGGTCGAGATGCTCATGCAGCGAGTCTTGATCGCAGCGCCACGGCTCGAAAGTAGTTATGGACGGCCCCACATTCCGGAACCGATGCTGTGGGGCTATCCCAAAGCGAGGCGCCGACGAGACGGTGATGCCGGAAGAGATCGGCGTAGATCCCGAGCCCTTGCAGGGTGCCGCCGCGTCCCGAATTCGAAACCGAACGGCGAGACCACCGTACCGACCTCAGTTCGGAGAACCGGCGTTTCGCTCGGTTTGCACCACTTTCCCGTCACCGGCAGGGCCCGCCCCTCGCGTAAGCGTGTGGCAGCCCGTGCGACAGCCGAGGCTTTCAAGAGACTTGAACTGCACGTTGCGCTCGGCGTGACGTCGGAAGAGATGGCGCGGTATTTTGGAGCAGCAAGTTGAAAGCGCCGGACGGCGTCAAGAAGGTCCTGCTGATCGACCACATTGAAGGCCAATGCCGGGCCATTGTCGGCTTCAAAGATGGAGATCCAAGATCAGCATATATGTGCGGCGAACCTGTATGTCAAAGACCAGGCAAGAAACAGTCGTCATGGTGTACCTATCACTACGGGCAGATGCACGCCACTTCTGCCGAGCACAGCAGAGCAAGTGGATCAAGTGCCTGAGACACTTCGAAAGTGTCGATCGTTCGCAATCCACGACAATCCTCAAGAACCGCTTCGTCATGCTAAAGGCCACGTGATCATAGCCTTTGCGACGGGTACCCGAAGCACTCAATCGAGGTCTGGCAAAGTAATTCCGGACCCCGGGCTGAACTACATCGGAACCCAACGTCTCTTGCGAAGCACAATGACACGGAGAATGAGTTGGATCTCTGCACATTGATCGAGCGCAACGCTGCGTATGCTCCCGACAAAGCCGCGATCCGTTTCGAGGGACAGACCCTGAGCTACGCCGGCTTCTATCGACGGATTGAGCGGGTCTCTCGCGGCCTCAAGAGCCAACTCGGCATCGAGAGAGGTGACCGGATCGCGATCCTCAGCCTCAACCGGCCTGACTATCTGACCTTGCTTTATGCCTGCGCGCGGCTCGGCGCAATTCTCGTCCCATTGAACTGGCGCCTTGCGACCGCCGAGCGGCTTTTCATTCTGTCCGACTCCGGGGCAAAAGTGCTCATGCTTGAGCAGTCCTTTAACGCAGTCTTGCCGGATCTGACGCGGCAACTTCCTGATATCTACCTCGTCGGACTGGACTTTGGGCCGCCGGGCGGAAGCAAGTTGGACGACCTTATGGACGGAGACTGTGGTGGCGAACGCAATCCGCGTGCTGACCTGTCTTGCCCGCTTCTGATCGTCTATACTTCGGGCACCACAGGGCGACCTAAAGGCGCTGTGCTGCGTCAGGAAGCATTGCTGTGGAACGGGGTCATGAGTCAGCATATGCATGACCTAACCTCGACCGATCACGCCTTGACTGTTTTGCCGCTCTTCCACGTCGGCGGCCTGAACATCCAGACGACCCCAGGTTTGCATCACGGCGCGACGATAACTATCCAAAGCCGCTTTACGCCAGAGGCAACGTTTGATGCATTCGAACTGGACCGGCCCACGGTAGCAGCCTTAGTGCCGGCCATGATGCAAGCGCTAACCGACCATCCGCGGTGGGTAAGCACGGACTTATCCGCGCTCAAAGCAATCTGTACCGGATCGACGATGGTGCCTCAGCGCCTTGTCGAGCGTTTTGTCAGGCGCGGAGTGCCAGTCTTACAGGTTTATGGTTCCACGGAGACCTCTCCCATCGCTGTGTATACCAAGCTCGGCGCAGATCCCGTACCTGACGGCGCAAGCGGCCTGCCTGGTCTTTGCTGCGAAGCAGCCATCATCGATGATGTCGGCACCAAGTTGCCGCCAGGGATCCCAGGCGAGATCGCAGTACGCGGGCCCAACGTTTTCTGCGGATATTGGGGCGATCAACAGGCGACGCGTGAGGCCTTTAGTGAAGGTTGGTATCGCACTGGTGACATCGGCCGCTGCGACGCCGATGGATATTTTTGGATCCGCGACCGCAAGAAGAATCTGATCATCTCCGGCGGAGAGAATATCTATCCGGCGGAAGTGGAACGTGTGCTCATGGGCCATCCCGATGTCGCCGACTGCGCCGTCGTCGGTCGACCGGACCCGCGCTGGGAAGAAGTACCGATAGCCTATGTGATCAGGCGACCGAGGACCCGGATCGGAGCCGACGCGCTGTTGGCGCATGTCCAATCGCAGCTTGCCCGTTTTAAGGTACCGCGCGAAATCATTTTCACGCAACAGCTGCCGAAAACGGCGTTGGGCAAGGTCCAACACTTCATGCTGAAGGTGCTCGACACGCAGTCAAGCCCGCAAGGAGACAACGATTGAGATCGGCGGATTGGCTGGGCGTAGTTCCCAACTACACCAAAAGAGATATCGAGACGGCGCAATACCGCCTTTCGGTCAGTACCTACATACGATGCGCCGCTGCGAGTTCATCGTTGCTGGCATGGCGGTCTGTGTTTGATCGCGCCAAGTGCCTGGGGGACCGTCGTTGCCTCGGGTCTTAATCATGAATGCCGGGACCGCTCAAATGTCGGGCGGCGATCCGACAGCAACTCAACTGTCCCTTTCCGCCAACTCCGCATGCCGCTCTGCCTGGTTTGCACAGGAGGGTGACCTAATAGTCTCTCCGATAGCAATCCCGACAGACTTGTTATTCTTCATTGGCGCGACGCTCAACTTCGATGCCTCGAGTCTCTCTACGCTTGTGCCTGAAGGCACCGGCGACTCACCGATTCTTAATGATTGCACCCTGCTGTCCAATACGCTCGTCGAGCGACTCAACGGCCATATTCGCCGGAATTTCTCATCTTGGAAAATCCATTCCTGCTACTCTAGTGAAGGCGTAGCGCGCTTGGCGGCGCTGCTGGGCATCCCGCAGAGCGGGGACGACTTCGCTTTGCAGCGAGGGCCGGATCTCCTGAACCGCAAGAGCCACTTCCGTCAGTTGGCGACAAGTGTCGCGCTCCCGCTGCCCAGTGGATGCGCGACCACGAATCCAGACGAACTATTCAGAGCGGTGACTTCCTTGAGGTCAGAGAGCGGCAGCGTGATCGTCAAGTTGGACAATGGAGCGGGCGGAGTCGGAAATGTCATCCTGACCGGCAATGAAAGCGGTCCACTCCCTGGGGCAAGAGATACCCGAGCGGTTGCTTGGCCATCGCTTGATCCTGAAGCACTTTGGTCCGAGCTGACAACAGCATCCTGCAAGACGTTGGTCGTTGAATCGTACCACTTGGCTCGCGCTCTGTTCTATCTCGAGTATGAGATAGAGGAGGATGGTTCCATCGTTTTCATCAACAGCGGCAACATACGGCTACGTCGCAGCAAAGATCGATCCGAACGGGCACTCATCTGGACAGGACTTGAGCTTCCCAGCGACCTGACGAACGAGCAATGGCTGGCCGCCCAGGCCCATGCCTACCGATTTGTGGAGCTCGCACGAACGTTGGGATACCGCGGAATGATCAACATTGACGGCATTTTCGCCAGCGACGGCCGGCTTTTCTTTAACGAAGCGAACGGCCGATGGGGCGGAGGTTCGGTGTTACACAGCATTGCCGTCCGGCTGCTCGGCATCGAATATTCCGGTCGCCACGTCATTTCATCCGTGCGAAACGTCCCATCATGTTCTCTCCAAGCTGCGCTTGATCGTTTCGTCAGGCATGGATTTCTATTCGATGGCACACGGAAGGAAGGCGTGATTCCGCTTGCCGTCGATCAAGATGCAGGCACGGTGGAGTGCCTGGTGATCGCGCGCGATAGGCCCACTGCCCGCGCTCTGCAGCACTCGTTATTGGCAATGGTCAATTGAAATCACTGTTTCAAACTCCTCCGTTCATTCGAACCCCTGCCTGTGCCCGCACGCCGGCGGTTGGGAACGTCAGGTGAGTATCTGCTTCGTCTCGCTCGAAGTGGATTCCACCTGAACTTAGGATACGGCGCAAGGTCCGCTCTCCGAAGCGCACGGCGTCTGTCAGAGGCCGGCTCTCCATCTCAACCGGTTCGAAGGCCATTCCAGCAAAGGCTCCTATAAGTCATCAGCAGAGCTTTCGATGTTCCGGCGATTCGCGCCGCTGCGTTTTGAACAGAAATACACCAGCGATCGGCGCTCGCCAGCGTGCACGGGCTTCACCTCATGCCGAAGCTTGCATGTGGTGACAAGCACGGCCCCGAGCGGCGGACGAAATATCTGCTGTTCGTACGCGCTCGGATAGACCACAAACTCGCCCCCCTCAAAGTCCCTCGCGAGCTGCACAATCACGGAGTAGTCGAAGTCGGGGTCGCTCTCAGCATCCAAATGAATGCCAACAAACGAACCGGGAGGCAGTCGATGCATTTGGCATCGGCGAATCACGTAATCTGACGATGCTCCCAAGATCTTTTTCAGCGCAAAGCTGCGGTCTTTCCTCTCGAGCAGTTCGATGATCTGTCCTGTAGCTCTTCCATGCGCATTGCTAGGAGGGCGGCCGGGCGGATCCACCCTCACCCGCTTTACAAAGACATTGTGCGAATCGCCAGCATCGCCCAACCGCACCTCCTCTTCGGGAATTTGCATCTGGAGCTGATCGATTCTCGCCAAATCATCTTGGGTGAACAACGTCTGGGGAGCGATCACGACCGTACCCTTCACCAACAGCTCTATACGATATTTGGTGAGAGCTTCCTCTGAAAGCAGACGAGATCTATCATTCATTGCGCGGGCCATACGGCTTCACTCCAAGGTTTGATCTAATGATTGGCTTCCCAATCCTCGTGCGTCGAGCGGAACGCTTCCTCCCAATGCTCACCATCGAAATCTTCTATTCTCATGTTTTCGATCGTTCTCTTATCCAAACATCGAATGTTCACGCTGAAGCCGGATGGATTCGATCGCGGCCTATAAAATGGCTTTACGCCGCAGATCCGGCAAAACGTGTGACGAGCGATATTCTTGTTGAATTGATAGGTGGTGAGAAATTCTTCGCCGCACTCAATCGTGAGCTTATTGCCGGGCACAAGCAGGTGCAGTACCCCGGACATTTGGCAGATCGAGCAGTTGCATCGAACCGCAGATAGATCTCGCGGCGCTCGGACGTAGAACTTGACGGAACCACAATGACAACGGCCATGGTGTTCGATCTCCGCAAGGCCGTCTCCCTCAACTGAGACAATTCGCAGCAGATCGCGGCACCACTGTAAGCTGAGCCGGTAGGCTCGATCGAATTCATCCAAAAAACGACTATTACCGTCAGCAGGCACAAGTTCGCGAATGAGCCGGGTCGTCATTTCTCCGTGATACTTCTCGGCAGGATCGTCGCCGCCGACGTGACTGCGGAAGTACTCAAGATCGTCAGACCGTACATCAAAGATTTTGACCAGAGTGGTCCACAGCGACTGGATCATTTCAGCAGCATGCAGCTCAAAAGCCACCATGTAGGCGCAGCGCACTAACGGGTCTTTCGATGACAATCCGGTGTAGATGGAATGCAGGTATCGCTTCGTTGTAGTGCTGTAGCTGGGCTGTATCGGTCTGCCGAGTAGTCGCGATGCGTCCTTTCTAAGCAGATTTGAGTGGAAGTTTTCAGTGGCGAGGATATCGGGCAGCGCAGCTTTGCCGCCTCGGAGAACTCGGCCATAACCACCCGTCTCATCCCAACAGATGAAATTTGCGACCACGCTGGTTAGTTCAATATCCCTCGGAAGGTCTCGATTGCGACGCATCGCATCAAATATGAGATCCTTTTGCGAACCTGCCTGCAGGTAAGGGAACGCCTGTGACATCGCCAAGTATTCAGGCAGCATGCCCGCAACCTGGCCCTCAGACATCTCCGCAGCGAACGGATGCGGGCCACACAGAGTTCGCGCTTGCTCAGTCAAGTACTCGCAGAATATCTGCGAAGACTGATCCAGTTGAACTTGAGACGCTTGAGAAGACCTCATTTGAACCCTAGCCGTGAAGAGAGAACGATTCTTGACGAGCAACTCCGTGTAAGGGCCAACTATTGGCAGCAGCGAGATCGGAGAGTTCGTCGGTTCGACAAGTTGTTGGTCGCGTTCGCCATGTAGGCGAACTTTCCCTTGACCATCTTCGCAGCAACAAAGAGGGGATCATGGGATCAGTCCGCGTTCATGTGTCGTGGATGGGAAACTGCGCGTTGATTGAAGCCAGGACCTCCCGTATTCGGATCCCGATCCACGAGCGATCCGATGCCAGAGCCGGGGCGGCCACTCGCGCTTGCAGAAGCGCGGTAAGGGATCGCGCAGCCCTGGGGAGGCTCACGTCACATGCGGGAGTGACATATCTGGTCGCCCCGACATTTCGAGCTTGCGCGACGTGTCCTGGATAGGCCACGCACTCGTGGTTCGCCTCGCTGACAGTTCAACGAACTCGCTGCGGGCTTAGTACCGCACTGCTGGTGTGAACCGCATCCGGCTGGCCAGCGCGAGTGTCTCAATGCAAAGAGTCCTCTACTGGTTTTTGTGCGTCCTACGTGCACTCGTCCACCATCCTGTGTTCCTGCGCGCTTAACAGCAATCTGCATGCCAAGCCTGCCGCCAATCCATAAAGTTCTGAATGCGCTGAAAAAACGCTCGTGACCGGCTCATCATTGCAGGTGTTTTGAACCTGACAGGATTTGCGCGGCGGTCAAAAACCGGACAGCGCCGGCGAGTCCGCGGCCCGCAGGGCCTCATAGACGGCCAACGAGTGGCGGAAAACGAACCCCATCGGCCAAATTTCATCTCAAGAGCGGGCTTGCGGCGATTGACGTAGAGGAACGCTCTTGGTTGTCAAACAAATCCCCAGATTCTGTGCACCAATGGCGCTGTCGCCGAAAATAAGCCGAAAAGATGAGGCGCCTTCCGGTTGTCGGCAATGTCTGTCTCTAAGAGAAAGTCACGGCCTGATTGCCTTGGGCTGGCCGCGAGGTTTTTCCGCAACCGGCCATTTCAGACGGGAAGGAAACTCGCGGTGTCACAAACGTTCATTCAGCACGCGACGGTCGACGGTCAAATCGCGCATCAACGCGATCCTGCGTGCGACCAGCGGGAATTTCCTTGAGCAGTTCGACCTTTTCTTATTTGGCTTTTACGCCAGCGCGATTGGGAACGCCTTCTTCCCGTCAGAGAACGAAACCGCCTCATTGCTCAACACCTTTGGCGCGTTCTGGCTGGGCGCCTTAATGCGTCCGGTGGGCGCAATCGTGCTGGGCGCCTATATCGACAAGATCGGCCGTCGCCAAGGCCTGATCATCACGCTATCGATCATGGCGATTGGCACCGTGATTATCGCCTTCTGTCCCGATTATGCGACAATCGGTATTGCCGCCCCGATCATCGTTCTAGCCGGACGGTTGTTGCAGGGTTTTTCCGCCGGTGTCGAGGTCGGCGGCGTTTCGGTCTATCTGGCGGAGATCGCAACCCCAGGCAATCGTGGTTTCTATACCTCGTTTCAGTCGTCCAGCCAGCAGGTCGCTATCTTTGTCGCGGCAATCCTGGGTTACCTCCTGAACGCATCGATGCCAGTCGAAACTGTCGCCTCCTGGGGTTGGCGCATTCCTTTCTTTCTCGGCTGCCTTATCATCCCGTTAATATTCTTCCTTCGTCGAACGCTCGAGGAAACCCCCGAATTTCTGGCGATGAAGAAGCATCCCACGGCCCGCGAAATCTTTGCCTCGGCGCTAATCAACTGGCGCACCATCGTTCTCGGGATGATGATGGCGATCCTGACCACAACGACCTTCTATTTCGTTACGGTCTACACGCCCACGTTTGGCAAGACCGTCTTGAAGCTGTCCACCCAGGACGCGCTCTTGGTGACGCTCTTGGTCGCCGCGACCAACTTCATCTGGAATCCAATTGGCGGCGCCGTTTCCGACCGTATCGGCCGCAAACCGGTTCTGCTCGGCATTGCGACCCTAGCGTTGATGACCGCCTATCTGGCTTTAAGTTGGCTGGTGAGCGCACCCACTTTCGGTAAGATGCTGGCCGTGGCGATGATGTTCTCGTTCTATTTCGGCATCTATAGCGGAACTATGCTCGGGGCTCTCGTTGAGATTGTGCCTGCACATGTGCGCACAACATGCTTCTCCCTGGCCTTCGCGCTCGCGGCAGCTCTATTTGGCACCTTTACGCCACTCGCTTCGACTTGGCTCATTGAACGGACTAATGACAAGGCTTCACCCGGGTTTTGGCTGATGATTGCAGCCGCGCTTGGCATCATAGCGGCACTCGCCATCTATCGAGGGACCGCCAAGCCATCGAGGGCCGAGAAGCCTTCGCGCTCTGAGCCGTCCGACACCGCCTTAGGCGCGCAAGCTGCATCGCGCTAGGATACTGACCGTAACCCGACATGGTCCCCATCGTTCATTACAACCAAACGTCGCGACTGGCCTCGGCGGCTTGCGAACGACGAGCATACGCCTGCGCAGTGTTGCGAGCTGGACACGGATACGCAGCCTCTTGTCGACGCGCTTGGTGGGCTTGGCCGGTTCCGCGCGTTGATCGAGGCCGTAACACAGTTTGCGGAACAAGATGATTGGCGGGCAAATGAGAAGCCGACAGAATGCGTAGATCGCGGGCCCGGCTACATGTTGCGCACGCACTTGACCGGCGCTCTCGAAGGCCTCGAGACACTCCGCGACCACAATGTCAAGGTCAACGCCCTATCAAAACAGAGATCGAGAAGCCAAATGGGACGATCGCGGCGCGTGCAAGTTTCAAATGTGGAAGCGCCGGCGTCCCATAGAGCCAACGTCAATTAGCCCTATGCAGCTGCATGTTCGACATTGTCGGAAACCAGACACGTGATGCGATTGCGCGTCTGAAGACTTACGAGTAAGCGGTATGAATTACCACGTCAGGCGATGATCAGCGTGCGCAGCTGATCGGCATTGAAGATCGACGTCAGGCCTCGACTGGCCGCTCGGTCTCGCGACCGCCCTGTGGCGCTCTGGACGGCTCTATGCCGCAGCTATGGAGGAGCATGGGCGGCGACAGGCCCTGATTGACGTTGCCGGCGTCCAGCTCCGCGCCCACACCGACAGCTTGACCTGCGTCGCGGCATAGAACCCCTGGCACCAGGTGCTCGGATCGAAATCACCATCAACTTCTCGCCTCTACACCGGCCTGAACCGATCGGGCGCAGTCGAGGGGGCGTTGCTGATATCATTGCGGCGCAGCGGGACAGCCGATAGCGCGGCGAACTGCGGGGTGCTGCCATGGTTGAAAGCTTCGGCATCGATCGCGAGTAGCCGCAAATCTAGTCGATCGACGCCGGTCCGGGTACGGTCACAGCAGCACAGCCGTCGAGCATGGGAATGCTCATGGCGGCAGATCTCGATTGTCGTGAGCCTGGCGCCATCGCTTGAGGTCCGCAAGCAGCATCGCCGCTGACGTCATCGAGATGCTACCTTATGATGACGCGCGCTCACGAGACAACCTGGTGCGATGGTGCGCCATTCTGCTCGGACTCAATGCGCTCGCTCAGTACATTGGTCAGATAGACCTGCCGGTCAAATTCATGAAGTTTTGCCGTGAGCAAAGCCTGAACCGCGAGCTCTCGGCCGCCTTGGCCGTCCCCGAACAATACAATGCATTTTCCCATGCTAACCGAGCGCATGGAATGCTCGGCGTTCATCGCCGGCAAGGTGGGCACTTGACCGGGCTGCAGGGCGGCCTTGTGTCGGATCCAGATCGGCTCCGCCACAGGCGATAATTGATATCGCAGGGGATTTCCATGCGCTGAAGGCGGATGCGCAGCGGTCGATGGCGCCGCAGGATCAAGCACGACAGTCCTGTCAGCGTTCCGCGATCACCGAGGCCTTCTGACGAAGAGAGCTAGTCTCGGCCGTCACAGAGGCCGAGCCCAAAGAAGCGCGAGCTGGCCGGTTCGCAATGAGAATCGGATTCCAGCCGTTGGGGCTTCAGTTCCAAAAACCCCAGACGTGAGGGTGGCACGAATGTAAGCGCTTTCCTTCAGAAATCCCCGCTGGCAGTTTCAACGGTCACTCCACGCAAGAACTCGACCCTTCCGCTACTTCCGTGCTGGCCCAGATTCTGCATCGCGTCCATATGCGAGAAGATGAGCGGCAAGACGAGGGCCACGTTTACGCTTTTGATCCATCAAGCGACGATGCAGCTACCGGTGCAGAGCCGGCGACGGCGATTAGCAACTTCACGGAGACGAAAGAGTGGAAATCGTAGGTGCCTCGGCCACGCCGCTCGGGAGTCGTTCTGGGAGGCGGCTCTACGCATCACGGCTAATGTGCCCCAACACATCGATGCCGAGTGATGTTCGTGCGGACCCGGTGGCAGCCAGTCGCGTTTGACACTGCTTTCGGCGAATTGAGAGCGGCTCGGGTCGCTTTTCGCCACGACACCATTGGGTGCCTGCGCGAACAGATCCTTACAGTCAACACCATCGCCGCTCGCGGCGACGCAGACAATTGCGTGGCAATTCTGAGACGAGGTGCTCACACGTGCTCGATAAGCTGGACCTTCGAAGTTTCAAACTACATCCGCAGCGGGATGCTGTGCTCAATGAAGTACACGCGCGCCCCTTTATGCAGCTTGTTCCGCCATTTAAGGTGGTCCACTTCGCATTTCTTGCGAAGGGCGATGCGGCTGCAAGCATTCGCCGCGGCTTCGTCGCATTTTGTCGAGAGCGCGACCTTCCACATCCGCAGCTCTCGGCGAAACATCACCAAATCAACATCGGACCCGTTGTGCTTCGCTGGGAGCAGCATGCCGAATTCGCAACCTTCACCTGGATAGCACAGAGTCCGTTCGCTCGTCAGACGGAGGACGCCCAAGGCGCCGTTCACTCCTTGATGCGCGCCTTGCGGCAGGAAGGACAATTACTGGTCGCAATCAAGCTGGATGTAGAGCAGAACGCCTCCCCATTGAAACGCGCCGAACAACTTTTCGACAAGAGCAGCCTCGCCATGGTCCGCATAAAAGGCGGAGCAAGTGTTATGGCCTCTGATTTTCGCGTGGACGAAGACGGTTTCACCAAAATTCTTGTCTGCGACCTCGGGTTGACGCCCCATAATCTTGGAGCACTTGTGCAACGGCTCCTTGAAGTCGAGACCTATCGTCCGTTGGCGCTGCTTGGTCTATCGGTCGCTCTCGAGCTCGGTCCATTCGTCGATCGTATCGATAGACGTCTTGGTGAGGTGCTCGACGAAATGCAAGGCGCGGAGGGATTGAAGCTCAACAACCATCTGCTTGCGGAACTGACCGCATTGGCTGCCTCTTTCGAGCGTGGCGCGACCGGAAGCTTGTTTCGCTTCGACGCCAGCAGAGCTTATTACGAGTTGGTCCAATCCCGACTCTCCATCATCGAGGGCAGTGAGATCGCGGATTATCCGACCTGGTCGTTGTTCCTGGCGCGCCGGATGGCGCCCGCGATGCGGACTTGCGAGACGACCAAGGATCGTGAGGTAACCCTTTCGGTTAAGCTGGCGCGTGCCGCGGATCTTTTGCGAACCCGTGTCGACGTTGAAATCGAACGGCAGAATCGTGACCTATTGCACGCGATCAATGAACGCACTGGACAGCAGCTTCGGCTGCAGTGCACGGTAGAGGGATTGTCGGTCGCGGCGATAGGATATTATGTGGTCAGCCTGTTCGGCTACCTTGCCAAGGGAGCTCACGATGTCGGACTTCGTGTAGAACCCTCTTATCTAACCGCAGCGTGCGTGCCGATCGCAGTCGGGGTTATCTGGCTGGTCAGTTACAATACACGGAAGCGACACCTCAGGCATCGCGACGAGCCATCCGTAACGGGCGAGTAAGCGCCCATTGAAGTGATTGGACGACAGGGCTTCACGACGTTCATCCTCAAGCGTCGCCGCCAGGCGTGTGCTCGTGCCAATAACGCGCAAGTCCGGCTTACGAGTTGCCGATATGGAAACAGAGGATGTCGCACAAACGATCAGCCGGAGGCTCGCGACACGACCGATAGCGCGACAGATCTCCTTGATCGGCACCGTCAAGTTAAGGAATTAGGGCGATCGGGGAGCGGACGACCGGCATGCCGAGCGCCTGGGACACTCTTAGTTCGGGATACTTGTGGTGCGGAGATTTGACCTTTTCTCCGCAATTTAAGCGGAGAATAATATTGCTTATCCGACGATGTAGCCAGCGGTCACAGGACGATGAGTGCTCGCCAAAAAGACGATGCGAGATCGTCGCCGCGGATGCCTCGATCGACGAATCTTATTGACTTGAAGTCGATAGCGATACGCAGGGCGTGGCGGGTAACCACCGTTGTTGAAATGGTTTTCAAAGATCGACGCTGCCCATGTTTTCGTTGGCGATCTTACATTGGTGGCAAAACGACCTAATGATGGCAGCTCCCTAACCACGACATGCCTATCGAACACGGGTGGGCGCTCGGTTCGGGATCGTAAGGACTCTTCAGGTCAAGCCTCGCGGGCTAGTGCCGCAAGATCGGTTTCGAGATTCGGTTGATGCTTAAAGATGGCTTCAATCAAGGCTTGCGCTGGTTGTTCGGCGGCCTCAACAAGCGCCGCTTTTTCGGCCCGCGCAGAGGGAGCAAACACTCGCTTGACGACGGTCGGCGAGCCCTTAAGACCGCATTTGGAGACGTCCTCGACGCCGGCATCGTGTGCGTTCCATTTCACGATTGGTGCACGCGCGGCACGCAGGGCATCCGCCATCGCGCCCCGCCGTATCTGGTTGGTCGCCTCTAGCATGGTGATGAGACAGGGCAGCCTCGTGTGCAAAACCTGAACACCACCTTCGGAGCGTCGCTCCGCTTCAATCGTACGTGCGGCCAGGTCGAGGGATCTGACCTTGGCGACGTAAGTCAGCTGCAGCACGCCCAGCCGCTTTGCGATGCCGGGACCAACCTGCGCGGTATCCCCGTCGATGGTCTGCTTGCCGGTAAAGATAAGGTCTGGCGGGCCATATTCCTTACCGATTTTTCGGATGGCTGTTGCCAGTGCGTAGGTCGTGGCCAGGGTGTCGGAGCCCGCAAAACAGCGATCGGTGAGCAGTACGGCGCGATCGGCGCCATAGGTCAGTGTTTTCCGCAAGGAGTCTTCTGCCGATTGCGGCCCCATTGTCAATACGGTTATTTCGCCGCCGAACTGATGGCGCAGCTCCAGCGCAGCCTCGAGCGCGAAGAGGTCATATGGGTTGATAATCGTCGGCACGCCCTGACGCATGATCGTATTGGTCACCGGGTGCACGCGGATCTGCGCAGAATCGGGAACCTGTTTGATGCAGACGACATTGTGCACGGAGTTGCTCCAAAAGTTGCGACAGCTGCGAAGAGAACAGCAAGTGTTGTACCATCGCACCCAATTCTCTGAATTATCTCGTTACTACAATGCCTTAGATGGAGCCGATGCACTCATCTCGTTCGACGTTCCGGACGAACGAATACCGACACGCGTCGGAGCTGCGACAGCGCTATTCCGCTGGGCATGCCAGCCGAGTGGCGACAGGATCACTTGCGACAGACGTTAAGATCAGCGCGCCGACCAGCGACATCGCGGTATCAAACGAAGCTGTTGTACCGTGGGGCGAGCGAAAGTTAGATGATGATCAACGCGAACGCGAACGCGAACAAGAAGGTGGTAATGAAGCCGCCCGATTCCTTCTCGAGCTGCCGGGAGGCGTCTGCGTAGTTGACCGACTAACCGGCCGGAAGCGGCTGGGCGAGGTTCTTCAAAGTCGCGCGCATCGGAAATGGTTGATCGCCTACGGCACGGTGTTGTTCTCCGGATGGGCGACCGTCGCCATCGGCCGCATCATGTTGTTGCTGGTGCGGATCTCGTGGGTCAGGAGCTGCGCGGTCGTGAGGCGGTCCTTCTGACGGACCGGCGGGATTGCTTCTAGGAGTGGCCGTCCAGGCTGAAATACTCGACGTTGCCGCCGAGCATGGTCGCCAGCGAACCGCCGACATCGCTCATGTTCAGCCCGAGATCGCCGGTCTTGCCGCGGTCGAACATGACCGTTCTCCTCGACTTGTCGATCTTGAATTCGTTGTCGAGAAAGATGAACTGTCCGCGTCTTGAGCGCGTCCGCCATGAATCTCCGGCGACCTCATCGAGCTCGTTCAACGAACCCGTCGTGCCGATGACGAACTGGATCGGCAGCCCGTTGCTACCCGGCAATGGCGGCGGTGGAACGCCACCGAGCGCGCGCCCGCAATACCGTCGGGCACGCCCTGCAGTTCAGGCTGAACGGTGCCAGCGGTCACACTGCGCGTTTCCCACGGCTTGACCACGATGTCCCGAAACCCATCGTCCTCTTGTAAGTGCGTGCGTTCAGAACCGCTTGATCTCGATTCCGTACTTCCTCAGCGCGTAGCCAATCTGACGCGGCGTTAGTCCGAGCAAGCGCGCTGCTTTTGCCTGCACCCAGCCAGATTTTTCCATGGCCGCGATGACCCGCTCGCGATCGGCCATCTTCGCGCCACTTACGAGGACTGTGCCGGGAGGCACCAGCGGGGCCAGCTCGCTACCAGCAGGCGGGACCGGCGCGGTCGCTTCAGACAGCGAAGTGATCGGCTTGGCGGGCGCTGGCACGGTCGGTGCCGGTTGGACGGTCGCTTCCTCGGACGTACTTTTCCACAGCATCGCGGAAAGGCACTGACCATGGCAACATGCGAAGTCACTTCTCACGATCGAGGGCCCGGCCGACAGGGTCGCTGTGCGCTCGATGCAGTTTTCGAGCTCGCGCACATTGCCCGGAAAGCCGCAGTTCATCAGCACATCGATCGCACTCGCCTCCAAGGTCAACGTACGGCCGTTCACGCTGTTGAAATTCCTCAGGAACTCGCCGGCAAGCAGCGGGATATCGCTGCGTCTTTCGCGCAGCGGTGGCAGCAGCAAGGGAACAACGCTGATGCGATAGTAAAGATCTGCGCGAAACTCGCTTCTTGCCACAGCCTCTTCAAGGTTCTTGTTGGTCGCGGCTATGACTCGAACATCGACCTTTATGGTCTGATTGCTGCCGACCCGTTCGAACTCCTGCTCCTGCAGGACTCGCAGCAACTTCGCCTGGAACGGGGCCGAGATCTCGCCGATCTCGTCAAGAAACAGCGTGCCTTTGTCAGCAAGCTCGAAACGCCCCTTGCGCGAGCTGAAGGCGCCGGTAAAGGCACCTTTCTCATGACCGAACAATTCGGACTCCAGCACTGTCTCGGGCAGTGCCGCACAATTCAGCTTAATGAAGGGCCGCTTGGCGCGGGAGGATGATTCGTGAATGGCCTTGGCTACAAGTTCCTTTCCGGTACCGGATTCGCCGCGCAGCAGAACCGTGCTGTTCGATTTGGCTACGACTGCGATCTTCTCGAGCAGCCCGCGCAGCGCCGGGCTGTCGCCAATGATCCCATGGACGGGCAGCTTCTTACGTTCCCGTGTAGGCTGCCTAAGCTCGAATAACTGCTTTTGCAGACGGTCCTTCTCCGCCATCAGTCGCTCGCGGTCGCAGGCGAACAAGCGATGCAGCCTCACTGTCTGTCCTACCAGGTTGGCGATCATGGCGAGCAGCCGCGCGTCGTAATCGAGCCGGAGACTCGACCTCTCGTCGCGGACACGGTCGATGGTCAGCGTACCCACGACGTTCGGATCAATGCGGATCGGAACTCCGATGAAGGACACTGGCATATTATCTGAGGCGCCGAGCACTTCCAGATCAGCTGCGCTGAATGCCGGCTCCGCTGCCACGTTCTCGGCGACAAGAGGCCTATCGGTCGCGACGATCTGGTCGACCGCCTTCCGCGGCAGGCGCATCCGGTAGTGCTCGTCGCTCCCTTCGCTCCAACCCGCGCCCACGGTAATGTCCGGCATCCCGTCATCGTCGAACAGTGAGACGATACCGTGTCGCATCTGCACAAACGATTGCAGAAGACTCACGACGTTCGCCAGCGTGACCTCGAGGCGGCAAGGAGCAGTAAGTATTTTCGATATTTCGAAGATACCGGTCAGCGCGCTTTCGCGCAGCGGCTCGCCCGAGAGCTCGCGTTCCGTCTCTGGGTCAGAGGCAGGTCTTTCGCGTGCGGAAGCGATATGCAGCATAAGGCGGTCTCCGTTATTTTGATCATCCTCCCTGGCACCTTGTTCGGGTTTGCGAGCTTCGTTTTGCATGTCATGCTCGATTCAGCGCCACGAGTTGACGAGATGACATAGAAGCGTAACACCTTTTCATGGCACGAAGGTAACCTTACAGTCCTTGATTTCACGTTTTCGGAATAGGTGCGCGACGTCAGCCTAGAACACAAGCTCGAGCGCTGAAACTCAAGTCAGCCGTGTTGCCAGGCTTGCTCGATTCACAGATGTTGCCCACCATTGATCGGCACCTCGGCCCCCGTCACGTAGCTTGCGGCATCCGAACATAGGAAGTAGATGACCTCAGCCACTTCATCGGGGGTTCCCACTCTACGCAGCGGGATAGTTGGCACAAGACGCGCCTCTGTATCGGGCGACACCATGTCCGTTCTGATCTCGCCGGGCGCGATCGCGTTCACGCGAATGCCATGCGGCGCATAATCGTGGGCCATTTCGCGTGTAAGACTCGCAAGCGCAGCTTTCGACGTCGCATAGGCGCTGCCGGCAAACGGGTGCACCCGCGAACCCGCGATCGACGTCACGTTGACAATCGATCCTGACGCGGCCCTTAGCTCGTCAAATAAACCCTTCGCCAGCAGAATCGGGGCCACCAGATTCAGATGGAACACCCTCATCCAGATTTCCGTTGACGTCGTCAACGACGTCAGCCGGTCACCATCGGGTGTTTTCGGCGAGATGCCGGCATTGTTCACTAGCGCGTGCAGAGGTGCACCAGCCAGGCGTTTCTTGACCTCGGTGATCAGGCGCGGCAGCATTCGATGATTGCTGAGGTCGACCTGGACATGATCCTCGCGGCCGGACTCCCACGGGCACCGCTCGCCGTCGAACGGTTGGCGCGCGCAGGAAATGATGCGCCAGCCCGCTTCCGAAAACAGCTTGGCAGTGGCATGACCAATTCCGCGCGATGCCCCAGTCAGCAGCATCGCCTTCTGTTCTCCCCGATGGACACGAGCTTTATCGGGGTGAAAGGGACAACCCAAGTGTGTCTGGGGCGGCGGACCTCCGACCAGATCGTCATTCGGCTGATCGAGACCCACGCCCGCCTCCTCTCCTGTAGCGCCGCTGGTGAACGCGTAGCAGGAATCGGGCCACCGCGATGCACGCAAAGGCGCTCCGGTTTTGCGTCCTAATGTCGCGCACGCCAAACGCTTGGCGGATTCGAGACATGTTGCGTGTGCTTTGCGACAGCGACGATGTATCACCTACACAATCCCGGCAGCCAACTTGGTAACATCGGACACCAAGCCGCACCCTCATAATCGCGCAACCGAAGGGGCGAGCGGATGAACAGCGTCCATCGCCGAGACCCGATTGGTCAGGCTGACGAAGCCGCCCAGCTAGCCGCGTCGATGCGATCGAAACCTCATGTACCCGCTCCGCCCGTTAGGTTTTTGCCGCAACTGATACCGACCTCATCGCAGCACATCGCCGCGCCGATGGGTTACAGGATCACAAACTGGCACACCGAATGTCCAGCCCAAGATCATCGATCCCGAATGAGTCAGCCCGCGCGAGCGAGTGACCGGCCGCCGCAACGGAACTCGCCGGCTCAACGTAGAAGCTTTCGAAACCTAAAACCACGATCAGCCACCGCGAAACTTTCACTCCCGGTGCATGCGAGGCAAAGCCGAGGACGATCTTCACCCGTTTAGCGCGGTGGCAATACGTTAAGGCCACTCTTGTCGCGCTCGAGCTTCAGCGGATCGCATTCCGCCGCCGTATCTTGCTTTTCTTCAGTGCAAGGGCGCGTTGAAGCGTGGGTTTGGGCAACCAATTGCCGCCCGGAAACATAGTGGCAGTACTGCTCGATGCAAAAAGCGGCCACCCGGTCGATGAGACGGGTTACGACTGTCATGAAGCCACGAGCTCTTGTGAGGTTTCCTCAATCAAGATCAGACGGCTCGGATCATTCAAATCGAACTCTATAACGCGTGGCGCAAAGAGGCGCGCATAACGCGTAAAAGCGCTCGTCGGGGGGAAACGGATCACAGTGTCGCATCGCGCAAGGAGATACATCTCGATGAGGGCGGAAACGCCGCCCCCGGCTCCGAGCGCCGCACTGTGCAACGGTCCGGCCTGAGGCGCCTGGAAGCGCTTTGGGATCGTGAAAACATCGGGAAACATAGCCGACACCTTCTCAAGGACGAGCGCGCTATCCGTGCACAGGAAAGGCCTGACAGGTTTCGCATGCGGTAACGCCTTGGCCTTGTCGATGGCATTACAGACCTGTTGCAAGGCGCGCTCCGTATCAGCCCAGTAGGGTGCATGCCCCATAATATCCTCGCCGTTGCCGTGCCGAATATGAATGCCGATCACGCTGTACGGTTCAAAGTGCTCCCCGAAGATGGCATCAATCCGTGCCTGCACTTCGGGTCGCGGCTTGATGCTCCGAAAGATCTCACGTTCAGCCTCCTCATCGCAGCGCCACATCAGGCAGGCGTCACACACAACCGTGTTTGCATCGCTATCTTGCTCGCTTTGGAACAGTTGATCGAGCTCGTCGCGTTCCCGGAAAATCTGCTCGTCGGGCCGATAGGCGCAATCAATGGTAGGCCTATTCCACCATGCCGGGAAGAATGGTCCCGGAAATGAACGCTGATTGATCTGGTCGTCGCAGATCACCGGTACGCCAGCAATGGCTTGAAGTGGTTCGAAAAAGACCGGAAAGGCGTTGGCGAATGGTTGATCGAGATAACAGGACCCGCGCCAATCGATGACCAGGTTCCGTCTGGTCCGCTGCGCAAAACGCCAAGCTGCCGCCAGCGACCACAGACAGTCGCCCAATCCCGTACGTCGTCGGGAAACAACGAACCGATCATTTTTTGAACCACCACGCATCTGCATTGCCTCCTTCCGGGCTCCTGGTTGAACAAGAGACGTCATTGGAGACACCTCATATTTGATCTCCGCCGATGTTATGGTCGGCGCTTGTGCTGCTCGCGAGTTGCGTCGGTAGAACTTCATGCAGCGCTATCCTCGTAGCGGGTTCTCTCAACGCGTTGCCTCTTTTCTTCCATTCAGAGCTGTTGCGCCGATATTCCCGATTTAAGCCGGATGCCTATTGTGCAACCTCGGCCTCGCTTTCTGTCCGTGGAGGCATAGCCGCGGCCATATCATAATCGCCGGTTATGCTTTGCCTTGCGCTTTACTGCGGACGCAAGCAGCGCGTGGCGGATGCAGCCGAACGCTGCGCTGCTCCCATACGAGCCGTAGTTCCTTCACGAGATCTTCGCGCTCGGGCTGGTCCAGCATAGTTGTGTCGAGAAGCCAGCCGAGCGAGGCCTCGCCCTCGATCCGCATCAGCAGATCGAAGAGCTCATGCGAGATACGCATGCCGTCGCGACCCGAATGTCCCATACGGATCTCGCAGACCGTTTCCTGACGATCTTCCGCTGTGTGAGAGCGAATACGATGAAGGGACGCATACGGAGGCAATGAAACGCTCAATGTACACCAATCCTGCAGCGCTGCCGCCCGCTTCTTGACGAGGAATGGCCCAACTACAAGTCCGTCCAGGTCAGTCGTCAAAAACGTGACGATGGCGTCTGAAACGGAATCCACGATTGGCTCGACATTGTTGTTAAAGGACGTGTTTAGAAGAACCGGAACGCCGGTTCGCTTCTTGAATGCATTAATGACATCCCAATAGGCAGGGTTTGTGTTGCGCGAGACCGTTTGCAGCCGAGCAGTCCCATCGACGTGCGTGACCGCACCGAGCACACTATGGTGGGCTTCACGCACACGAACCACGAAGTTCATAAAGGGAAACTCCCGCTTGCCGCCCGGGAGCTCAAAGAACTCACCTGCATCCTCCTCCAGTACTGATGGCGCAAACGGACGATACCCCTCACGCTTCTTGACCATCGCGTTGATCCGGTTCTTGTTTTCCGCTGGCCTCGGGTCGGCGAGAATGCTGCGGTTGCCAAGCGCACGTGGCCCGAACTCAGAACGGCCCTGAACCCAACCGATCACAGCGCCATTTGCCATCCAGTCGGCCGCACTGGCAGCGATGTCATCACTGCGTTGGATATCGAGGTGGCTGGACCATGCATTGAGCTCCTGTTCTACCGCTTGCTCCGTCCCGAGATCGGGCCCCCAATAGACGTCCGGCAATCGCTCACGCGGCGCAGGCCGCCCCAGCTCGTTTGACATCATCAATGCGGCGCCGAGTGCGCAACCGGCGTCGTGCGCCGCGGGTTGGACGAAGATGTCGTCGAAAAGCCCGGAATAGAGCAACTTACCGTTCACCGTGCAATTGTGGGCTACTCCTCCCGCCAGGCACAAACGCTTCATGCCCGTCGCATCGCGATGATGCCGCAGGATGTGAAAGACGATCCGCTCCAACGCTTCCTGGAGCGAAGCGCTGACATCTCGGTGCTGCTGCGTGAATGGCGTTCCCTTTCGCCGGACCTGGATGTCGCGGATCAAGGCTGGACCGATTCGGTCCAGGTAAACGCGATAGTCACCATTGTCCAACAATTCGTAGAACTGCGCGAAGAGCTCGCGATAAGGAGCAGGGTCACCATAGGGAGCAAGCCCCATCACTTTGTACTCATCGAACAATCCGTAGCCGAGATATCGGATTGTCTCGAGATAGAACAACCCCAGGGAGTTATGTTCTGGGAAGCTTGCGAGTTGCGAAATTTCGGTGCCAGACCCCACCGCCAGCAACCCCGAGAGAAAATCTCCGCCGCCATCGACCGCAAAGATGAGACTTTGCTCAAAGCCAGACATGGCAAACGCGCTCGCGGCATGCGCTTCATGGTGATTTACGAAGAACACGCGCGACGCATCGACCTCGGTGCCGAACTCCCGTGCCAGCAGCTGCCGTAGCAACAGTTTGGCGTCCAACGGAACGGGCTGAGAAACAAACAGCCGCTCGAGCATGGTATTGCAATAGGCTTCGGTCGCGTAGAACGCGATGCGGTCGATCTCGCTAAGCTCAACTCCTGCAGTTGAAAGGCAGTATCGGATCGAATTGCTAGGGAATTTGTTCGAGTGCTTAACTCGGTTGAGGCGCTCCTCTTCGACGGCAGCAATCACACGGCCATCCCGCACGAGAACCGCCGCGCCATCGTGCAGAAATGTATTGGGCAGCTCTGGCGAGCTTTCATAGATTCTGTCCAGACCGCCACTCACTCCCAGACACAACATCGCGTTCTCCATTTGATCATGACAGGAAGGCCACCCCCTCCCGACTAAATCGCCTGTACTGTCACGCTCCCTCTGCCGCGCGGGCCAGGTAGCACAACCAATGCTCTTGCGAAGCCGAACCGACGTCCGGCGGCTAGCCTATTGAGGTGCTCGGCGCTCACGCACCGATCGACCGAACCGGCGACGTACACCTGGCTTGATCGCGTCCTTCTAAAGCGATTGCCGCTGCTCCTGTGGCAGCTCACGCTGCCTCGACCCGGTGCAGAGAGCATAGCGATCGTCAACGCAGCAGGCGGCGCCGAAGCAATGCCGTCGACACAAAGAAAGGTAACACCGCGTACATGCAAAGCGCACCGACATGGACGGCGGCGCCGCCGCTGGCCGCGCGCTCCAGCATCGCCGGGCGAATGAGATCGACCGAATGCGCCAGCGGCAACAAGCCGGCGACGTGCTGAAAAGAGCTCGGCAATTGGCTCATCGGAAAGATTGCGCCACACAAAAACACCATGGGTGTCAAGATGAGCGTCTGGTAGAACACGAAGTAGTCGTAACTTGGCGCAAGAGATATGACGACCATCGCCAGACTTGCGAATACAAGGCCGGTCAGGGCGACCGTCGGCATCGCATACAAAATGGACAACCAGGACGCATAACCCAGCGTCGCAGCGACAATTCCGATTGCGGTTCCGGCCAGAACAGACTTGCTGGCCGCCCACACCAATTCGCCCAGAACGACGTCGCCCAGCGTGAGTTGTGTGGACAGGATTGCCTCCCAGGTCCGCTTGGCATCCATCCGTGCAAAGGTTGCATACATCGTTTCAAACGTCGCGGACGTCATCGCGCTGGTCGCGACCATGCCGGCTGCCAAAAACGCGATGTACGAAGTCCCTTCAACGCGGCCAACGATTAGCCCGAGGCCAAATCCAAGGCCAAACAGGTTGGTTATGGGATCTGCAAGGTTGCCGAGAACCGATGCAAGTGCGACTTTCCTCCATGCCAGGAAGTTTCGACGCCATACCGCGATCCAGTTATACGCATTAGCTGGCATCAGCGCCGCATAACTTTCACCCATCGCTCATTTCTCCATCTCGCGTCCGGTCAGCCGCAAAAACACGTCTTCGAGATTCGGCGGCCGCTGCAGAATGCGAAGACCCGCTCGCCCGCGCAGTTGAAGACCCACTTGCTCCGGATTGAGCGCATAACAAAACAGCGTCTCTCCACTTACCTCGATGTGCCGCGCATAAGGCCTGATCAACTCACCGAGCTCATGTGGATCACCGCCATAGACCTCGATCACGTTGCATCCGATATGCTCATCGATCAAGGTGTCCGGCTTGCCTTCGGCGATCTTGCGTCCACTTTCGAGCACACACAGCCGATCGCACAACCGTTCGGCCTCCTCCATGAAGTGAGTGGTCAAGAGGATCGTCTTGCCGCCCGCAAGCAGAACTCGCAAGCGCTCCCAGATCAGGTGGCGAGCGTGCGGATCAAGACCGGTTGTGGGCTCATCCATTACGAGCAGATGCGGATCATTGATCAAGGCACGCGCCAGCGTTAGCCGCCGTTTCATACCACCCGAAAGCCTTGCGACGCGCACGTCCGCCTTGCTTTCGAGACGGGCAAACTCCAGTAACGAGGGTACAACCGCCTCGATCTTGTGAGCGCTCATGCCGAAATAGCGACCAAAAACCCGGAGGTTCTCCCGTACGGTGAACTCGAGTTCAAGGTTATCGAACTGCGGCACGACGCCAATGCGCACCCGTGCGACACGGGCGCGCGCAGGCACAGGCTCATTGAGGACCGTAATCTTGCCTGCGTCCGGCGAGATCATCCCGAGGAGCATACGCGCAATGGTGCTCTTGCCGGCTCCATTCGGCCCGAGCAGGCCGAAGCATTCTCCGCGAGCAACCGAGAACGACAGTTCATCGACGATGATCTTGTCGCCAAATGACTTTCTCACGCCGGCAAGGTCGATTGCTGCGGTGGACATGTTCATATTAGGCCGACAGAAGTCGTTCGGTCGACGTTGGTTTCGTTACGGCTGTTTTGGTCCAGAGCAGACCGTCGCACCACACATGCTCCACGCGTCCCCACTGGCAAGCGGCAGCGGCATCCGGGAAGAATCCTCGCCCGTGAAGGTTGGCGCTCGTATTGCAAAGCAACGGAATGCCCGTGAGCTGCTCAAACTCGACGAGCACCTCCGCGATTTTGTGCGGAGAGTTGCGGGCAACTGTCTGCAACCGCGCAGAGCCATCCAGATGGACGATAGCGGGGATCTTATCGCGCCACTCCGCGCGGGTCTGGTGATCGAACAGCATATAAGGATCCGGCGTCCCGGGCTCGAAGATCTCTGGCGCCCGATCCTCCAGGCAAATCGGCGCCACCGGCCGGAAATGCTCACGGCGCTTGATGTCGTTGAGATGATCCTTCATCGCCGGCGAGGACGCTGCTGCAAGAATGCTTCTGCCGCCCAACGCCCGCGGCCCAAGCTCGGCCCGTCCCGAAAGGAAGATTACGGGCTTGTTGTCGGCGAGAATGGCCGCAAGCTCGCGGAGACTGCATGGCGCAGCCTCCCATTCTGACGGACTTTCGCTGGCCTGCAGCGCCGGACCACTGTAGACCGACCATTCCAGTGGGCCGAACCCCTTTTGTACCGCCATCGCACTGCACGCAGCGCCAATTGCAGAGCCGCTGTCATTTGGAAACGGCGGCACCCAGACCTCATCAAACAATCCCGTCGCGCGAAGCGCGCTGTTCCACTTGATATTGAGCCCGCACCCCCCGGCTACACATAGATTTCTTGCGCCCGGAAGCGACGAGTGCCGTAGCAGAACCATCGCGATTTCTCGGACAAGAAGACGTTCCAGGAACACATGGAATGACGCAAGGACGTCTTCCGCTCGCTTGGCCGTCAGGCGCAGTGCGCTCGCCTCGAAAAAGTCGTGCACAGCGGCAAGCGACGCTTCCGCATTGTTGATGTCGGCGCGGTAGCGACGGGCCTGCTCCGTATCCGCCGCGAAGCGCTTTTCGTAAAGCTCTTGAAACACTGCCACGATGGTTTCGTCGACAGAGCCAAGCGCAATATAGGCCATCAGCTTGCCGGCGATGCCCAAGTCCCAATTCGCGCGATTCGGCTGCCTGTAAGGCCCGAAATGAAGGCCCGCGGCCGCATAGGCATGACCGATCATCGGAAACAGGCTGGCAATGAGCCGCGCGCCTCCAGTCTCTACATAGTAGAGACGCGGAAAGATGCAGCCATCCCATACCAGACAGAACGCAGGTTTTCTGGCACTGGCAAACGGGCTGGTGCTATATGCTGAGGCGACGTGGCCTGTGACGTGCGGGTAACTTTTATAGGGAAACACCTTGCCGCCGAGGATCAGGCCATAGCCATCGACGGAATCTAGGAGGCCCCCGGCATGGCGCTCGACATATGGCGCCCCTTTCAACGCAATCGGAACGGCCCCACTCAGTACCTGGAACTGCGACTCGATCTCCCCATCCCAGCCGTCGATGACGAACTGATCAATATCTCGTGGATCCAGGCCATGCTCAGCCAACGCGAGCACGACTGCATCGAGGTTATCGACGGATTGATACCGTGGATTATTGCCGCGCTTCTCTTGCTCGGTGCAAAAGACGAGCTGCCCGTCCTCGACGACAGCAATTGCCCCGTCGTGTGTTAACTTGATGCCGCAGATGCGCATACGACCCCCTAGCCTAATGATCTAACTTTGGTTGTTCTGATGAGTTAGCTGGCTTCCGGAACAGGACGAGCAAACAGTCTTCGTTGACCGACTCAGTATGGCAATGCAGACGCTCGACCTCGGATAGGCTCTCATTGAAGAGAGCAATCACCGTTTCAGCACCGGCAGCATGACCCCAGCGTCGACACGTGGCATCACGCGCAGATCCGAACACCAGAGCGCCGTTTGGTGCAAGCATACTCACCAAGTTGCGGATGGCTGCGTGCATCTCGGCGATGTCCTTGAGGTAGTAAAGAACCTCGGCTACGACGATCAGGTCGAACTCCTCAGCGGTCGAGAACTGCTGAATGTCGCACGGAATCCACGTGATATGCGACCACCTCTTGGTCCGTTGGCGCGCCCGCTCGATCGCCTGCGGCATGACATCGACCACTGTGACTCGTTGACAGTGAGGCGCCATCATTTCGGTGAATGCGCCGGCTGCACATCCGACTTCGAGGGCATGCACAACATCACCGCTGCAGCGTGACATCCTGAGCATCTGCGCGTATCGCTCCTGCTCGAACGAATTGCTGTCGAGGCGCCATGGATCATCGACAGCCAATTCTCGCTCCAACAGCTGATGGTTCTTGTCCAGTGTCACGGGTCATTCAACCTATTTGTAGGCGCTCGATCGATCGCGACCGCAAACACGCTCGGTCGCGGGCAAGCTTGATGGACGGCGCGAAAGCCCGGGCTTACGAACTGCGGCAGAGCTCACCCCACTTCTTGCAGAGCTTATTCCAGCGGTCGCATGCGGGAGGACAGCCTTCTCTTCTCCATCGCTTGTCACGATGACTTTGCGCGACAGCCAATCGCTGTTGCTCAATGTACAAAGTGCATAGGCCTTCAACGGCAGCAAGAGAAAGATGTTCATGGGCGTGTGGAGCGAGAAGCCGAGGAACCTCATATCGCGAGCACGGAACGCTGCCACGCTGCACCGGACCATCGTCATTGCTGCAATCGTCAGCAACGTCCACCAGGCCACCGACCCGGCGATGACGAACTGCGCGAGCGCAGCCAGTGATGACAAGGCGAGAAGCAAGGGGCCGAGATTTTGTCCGACAACGTCTAGCGTGAGATAGCCATCGAGCTCGGGCAGCAAGCGCAACGCAAGAAACGTGTCCCGAAAGGTACTGCGGGCCCAGCGAAGTTGCTGTCGCAGATATGGTCCCAGGCTGTCAGGCACCACTGTTGCCGCGATCGCGTCGGGGACATACTCGGTTCGGAACCCCGCCTTGAGCATGAGGATCGTTAGATGACGATCCTCGCCGAAATCACTTGGCTTCCCACGGAACAATTGCGTTTCGTATTGATCAAGCAGCAAGGCGAGCGCAGAGCGACGATACATAGCACATGGGCCACAGCAGCACATCACCGCACCAAAGCGAGCCTGTGCCGCACGCTCCTCGTTGCAGGCTAGCCAGTATTCCATATCGATCAGCTTGGTCAGCCATGTTTCGTTGCGATTGCTCGCTATCAACTGCCCCATGGCCGCACCCACATCTGGGTCCTGCATCTTCAATACAAGCTTCGTGACCACGTCAGCCGCAAGTATCGTATCCGAGTCGACGTTGAGGACCAGATCGCCGGAAGAGCTGCGTATCGCAGCAATCTGCGCCTTGCGCTTTCCGACGTTCTTGGCCAGCAAAATGATGCGAAACCTCGGATCGGTCGCATAGATTTTGTGCACAGGCCCCACGAGATCGCGATTTGCGGACCCGTCGTCGACCACATGGACCTGCAGCCTTCCAGCGTAGTCTTGGCTTGCAATCGACGCGAGGCAGTCAGAGAGTGTGTTTGGGTCCTCGTTGAACGAGGGTACAATGACATCTACGCTTGGTAGAGCCATCTCGGCTTGTCCCCGCTCGTCCCGCAGCGATGCGGGGCTGGCCGGCCGAGCGTAAAGCGCTTGCGCGCTCTTGTAGACGGTCGAGAGCAGCGCATAAGACGAAACGGCGACGGCGCTGGTTGTAGCGAGCAGGTCCATGGGGGTGCCAGTTTTGTTCAGTGAAGTTGAGGAAGCGGATGGATTTCGAACCCGCGCCGTTGGAGTGCCGGAATCAGATATGACAGCGCCCTCACCGTCTGATCGCGCGAAGTGGCATCCGAGCACGATCTCTCCTCGCCGGGAGGATATCCGTCGTGCAGGAGCACAATTGCGCCCGGTCGAATAGCCGCCAGCACTGAGCTCACGATGCGATCAACCCCAGGGCGCGCCCAATCTCTCGGATCGACCGACCAGTGCACGGCTGCGAGACCAGCCTTGGCTGACGTAGCAAGCACGTCTTGGGTCCATATGCCGTAGGGTGCCCGCATGTGCCTGGGTAACGCCTGCGGGCAAGCCGAACGTATCGCCCTGCTCGCCGTTAGTACCTCATCGTGTACCTCTGCTGGTTCGCATCTGGACAAATCTGGATGGGTCATCGTGTGGTTTGCAACCTCGTGCCCTTCGGCGATCATTCGTCGAATGAGTTCAGGTTGATTGGCCACGTAGGTGCCGATAACGAAGAACGTCGCAGGCACCCGATGTTGCGTCAGCACATCGAGGACGTCCGGCGTGCAGAAGGGGTTTGGCCCATCATCGAAGGTCAAGTAGACCGAGCGAGTTCCGCTGACGTCATCATAGTTGCGCCGCACCGCGGACAGGGGGATGAGTTCGTTCACAGCTCGGGCCCGTTCCGATCGATAATCGTTCCGGCAGGCCACTCGCCTAATGAGCGTTCAAGCGGGAACACCACCACGAGGACGTCTTCGATGCGGATCGGCGACAAATTGGGGTAGACATCCGGCTGGGTGGAGCGGACGCGAACGCCAGACATCAGGGTTGCCAAACCCCTGCCTTCCGACCAGCCTGGTGAGATGCTTCTCAAGCGCGGGCCGGACCGTACCAAAGCCGAACGGCACCCCAAGCTGCCGCAGCGCAGGATACATCACGCGCATTGAGTGGCTGATTCCAAGCCCTTCGAGGTCCGGACGCACGGCATATAGTCCGAGTTCGGCCACGAGAAGGTCGACGCCATCAATCTTGATGAAGCGGCGTAGTAGGCCGATGTGAGCAGCGACGCCGCGTGCGTCGTAACCGATTGCGCGGAGTTCAGGCCGTGCACCGGCCCAACTTCGATTACCTTCGAATGGCTGCGCATTGAACGCACCGGTCGGCCCGTAGCTGTTACGGAAGAAGTCGGCAAGCTCGGCATGATCGGCGAGCTGCAGCTCGTTTTCCCAGCGAAGGCTCCACCGGACTTGAGTGCGCGCGTAAGGCTCTTCCGCAGACCGCGACACGGCAATATTCATGACGTACTTCCCTGCGCCAGTGGACGTGAGAGCGGAGATGGTCACGTAAGCACCTCGCTAATTGCCGAACCGGTGATTAATCTGAAATGCGCTGGCATGCGGCATCCGCGCTCGGCTCTCCTCGCAGACCGCGCGAGAGCAGACCGAATCGGAATGGCGGCCTCATTAGCGGCAAGACGATCTCGCACCTCGCGCGCATCTTTCCGGCCAATGCCATGGTCGAAACATGCCCGGACGTCCCAACGAAGCGATTGGATTGCCCGGAGCCTGTCTGCGGCATGAAGGCGCTCCGCCTCGTCCAAGATCATGATCGGCGCTGTCGCATCGCGGGGCAGGCCATCGATTCGTGAGAGCTCATCGAGGACACACCCGACTGGCACCAGATCAACTTCGGTTCTATGCATCTTCGACGCGCCTTGAATTGCGATAATTGCGATGAACAGGCGCGCCATTTGGCCAATCGCCGGAGATATTTGGCATCCGCAATCTGCGCACGCCGCTTGGTCGCGACACTAAGGTGAGGCTGAGCACGCTCTCAAGTGTACGCGGGTAAACCGCCGATATGGAAAGGGTTGGCACACACATACGAAGGTTTATCGGGACCTTGCTAGCGTCACATCGCGTGCTCGTCGCACCGGGAAGAGCCGCAATTCGCATGCGACAGCGATATCCGTTTCCCAAATTGATTCGGCAGGTGCCTGCACGTCCAGGAGTCTTTCTCGGAGCCCGCGTACGACCAGCAGCCATCGTGGTATGCCTAATTCATTTTCCAAACTGATGTTTGCTATCCAACATTCCGCAATTTGGTAAAATCGATTGTTTCGATAGAAAACATCCACACGATGGATAGACCCACAACATGCGGTTCAAGGGACTAGATCTAAACCTTCTCGTTGCGCTCGACGCTCTGATGACGGAACGCAATCTCACAGCGGCTGCGCGCAAAATAAACCTGAGCCAGCCCGCTATGAGCGCTGCGATCGCGCGGCTCCGCAGCTACTTTCGCGACGAATTGTTTACGATGAGAGGTCGCGAGCTCGTCCTGACACCCGGCGCGGAGGCGCTTGCGGGTCCGGTACGCGAGGCCCTGCTGCACATCCAACTTTCGATCATTTCTCGGGACGCGTTCGACCCGGCTCAGTCGAACCGGCGCTTCAGGGTCATTCTCTCCGATTTCATGACAATCGTGTTTTTTCGGAGAATTGTCGATCGCATCGCGCAGGAGGCGCCTGCAGTGCGTTTCGAACTGCTGCCATTTTCCGATGAACCCGGTGAGCTCCTCCGCCGCGGCGAAGTCGACTTTCTCATTCTACCGGAATTGTTCATGTCGAGTGCGCATCCTAAAGCGACGCTATTCGACGAGACTCTCGTATGCGTGGGATGCCGCACGAACAAGCAGCTATCGAGACCACTTACATTCGAGAAATACAATTCTATGGGGCATGTTACGGCCAAGTTCGGACGGGCGCTGAGGCCCAATCTCGAGGAATGGTTTTTGCTCGAGCACGGCTTGAAACGACGCATCGAGGTCATTGTGCAAGGCTTTAGTCTGATTCCGCCCATATTGTTGGACACGAGCCGGATAGGGACAATGCCCTTACGTCTCGCCAGACACTTCGAAAAGCGGATGCCCCTGCGGATTGTGGAGCCACCGCTTCCCCTGCCCACTTTCACCGAGGCCGTGCAGTGGCCCGCGTTCCACAACACCGATCCGGCGAGCATTTGGATGCGGCGGATATTGTTGGATGAAGCATCCAACATGGCATCTGAACATCGGGAGCCCCCAACGCGCAGGCGCGGCTAGATTCGCGCCCCCGGCAGATGCAAAATATCCTAATCAATCATTCGACGGCTTGGCCGGCTTTCTCATTTTAACTCCCGTGCGGCCACGCTGCAAAACGCGCGATCCGGCGATGGATTGCGAGGGCTTACCGGCTCTTGGCCGCGATGATCTCGCAAAGTATGGTTTAGTGCCTTGTCCTGCAAGCAAGGTCCGGCAGCATCGCGGAAGGACGCGCGTTTTCGAGTGCGATGGTTTAGCGAACCCAATTAAATCGCTTGAACCCGACACTGCGTCAGGTTGTAGTTTGCCTCCCAACGATGCGCTGGCGGACGTCGATGGGGCGAATTGGGCGAACTCGTGGCTGTGACGGGATGGGCACCTACGCTGGTCTGCCGGTGGCAATTTGACCAGGTTGAGTTGCGAGTGTGGTCGGAATTGACGGACTCGCTAGGGTTGGCGCTCCCACGGGCCCAGCCGTATGTCGTCGCCCTGCTCGCCATTCTGCGGTGATCCGCGAGCTACTTTTCGCGATCACACGGCAGGAACAGAGTCGATTCGGGCGAGCCGATGATACCGCTTCAGAAGCAGCCGTTGCCGAACATTGTACGCACCGCGAAGAGATCGCGTGGGATAATAAGATATGCGTTTCAAAGGCCTGGATCTGAATCTTCTCGTCGCCCTTGATGCTCTGATGGCTGAGCGCAGCCTTTCCGCAGCAGCGCGCAAGATTAACCTCAGTCAACCGGCCATGAGCGCAGCCGTTGCCCGGCTGCGCTCCTATTTCCGTGATGAGCTGTTTGCAATGAGAGGCCGGGAACTTGTCCCAACCTCACGCGCAGAGGGACTGGCGGCTCCCGTTCGCGAGGCTCTGATGCACATCCAACTCTCCATTATCGCGCGGGATGCGTTCGACCCGGGACAATCGAATCGGCGATTCAGGATCGGCCTTTCTGATTTCATAACGGTCGTGTTCTTCCGACATGTCGTCGAGCGTGTCGCACGAGAAGCACCGGCCGTCAGCTTCGAACTGGTGGCGCTCGCCGATGAGCACGATGAGCTTCTCCGGCGCTGCGAGGTTGATTTTGTTATTCTCCCGGAACTGTTCATGTCCAGCGCGCACCCGCGGATAGCCCTATTCGAGGAAAGGCTTGTGTGCGTAGGCTGCGGCACGAACGGCCGGCTACGGCGGCGGCTTACATTTGATCAGTATATGTCAATGGGCCACGTCGCGGTTAAGCTCGCGCGTCAGCCTCCCATCGAGGAGTCTTTTCTGCTCGATCGCGGCCTCAACCGACGCATCGACGTTCTCGTGCAGAGCTACGGCATGATTCCGCCCATGCTGGTGGGCACGAGCCGCGTAGGGACCATGCCATTAAGGCTCGTTAAGCATTTCGAAAGGACGGTGCCCCTTCGGATTGCCGAGCTTCCGCAGCCATTCCCCACCTTCATCGAGGCGGTCCAATGGACTGCCCTTCATAACAGCGATCCGGAAAGCATCTGGATGCGAGAGATATTGGTGCAGGAGGCGGGTCGCATGACCTCTGCTCCTGACGAGCGCTCCATGATCTGCGCTTTGGAGCAGCCGGAGACTGAAGCCAGCTTGGCGGGACCTGCCTCGCGGCTATCGTAACGACTTTTGCAAGGCGCGCGACCTTGTATCCGGCTGCATGTCTCGACAGCTGCTCCTGCTTGAACTCGCTCTTTGCTCATGAACGTCCCGCAGTCTCGCTGCCCGGTCGGCTATCATGATGCCGTTGCGAAACTCCCATATTGGTATCACGCCGCACATGGCGGCGGCGGCTCAAGCCGCCTGCCGCGTTGCCTTAGTTGATCACGCATCAGAGAGCACGCACTGGACGCTTAAGTCAGACCCTTGCGTTGCAAGCGGAGCCTCGCCTACTGGCCTCATATACATGACTAAGATCAGCTCGGGGCTCGCCGTCTACCCTCAGAGCCAGTAGTACTCCTAATGCCCGGAGCCGATTCGCTTCCGCCGAGCTCACATGACGCACAGCCAGCGCAGCGATTGATTTACGCAGATAGCGGGAATCGCTCGTGCGATTTTGCAAGACACCGCGTACCAGTGTTGCCTTGTCGCATCACCTAGAAGCGCTCTGCATCTTCATAGCGCTGCGCCGCCGGACCGACTTCTTTTGGCCCTACCGCGGTCAAACGCCTTGACGACGTGCGCTGCCTTGGCGCAATGACCAACAAGGAGCTAAACGTTGAAACAATACAGCGGCGTATTCGATCCGGAAGAGCTTTCTATCTTGGGAAGACTTTTTGATGGCGCGATCACCGCGCTACCCCCGTCGATGCGAACCCCTGAAAATCGAACAGCTGTCGCCAAACTCATCTTGGAGCGTACAGCGATCGGCGAGTCTAGACTGGCATGCCTGATGAACTTGTTGGTCATGATTTCCCCTCAGGGTTGATCGCCAGCCGTTCTGAGGATAGTGACCATCTCTTACGCTGGAATGGAAGACGATCCAGCTAGAGCTTTGAAATAGCTTGAATCATACGTGACGTCAGGTTGTAGGCTTTGAAATTGAACAACATGAGCAAAGCTACACCACGAAGGCGTCGATGGCGCATTGGCGAACTTGCAGAGGCGACCGGAGTAACGGTACGCACGCTGCATCATTATGAACACACGGGTCTCTTAGCCGCATCAGAGCGTACGGACGGCGGCCACCGGATGTACGATCGTGAAAGCGTTCAACGGGTTCATCAAATTCGCGCGCTACGTGAGCTTGGCTTTTCCCTTAACGAGATCCGTAAAGCGATGGAGGGCACCACTTCACTCATTGACCTCCTGCGCAAGCATTTGGAGCGGATCGAACTTCAAGTCGCCCGAGCAACCCTGTTGCGAGATCGCTTGCGCGACATGACGACGGACAGTGAAATCCAGGTAAGTGTAGATGAGCTGCCTGCCACCTTGAATGCCATGTCTCGGGTCGAGACGCGTAGTCAGGCGTCCAGATGCACATGCAAGTTGGCTGCAGAGCGCGAGGATCGGTGGCGGCGGATCCGGGACGAACTGCGTGATTGTATGGATAGGGGCGAACACCCTTGCGGCGAGCGCGCAAAGGCTGTCGCGGTTGAAGCGCGGTTGCTGATCGGCGAAATCGCCGGAGCTGATTCACGCGTTTCGACGATCCTGAAGGTCCTTGCGCGGTTAAGTGCCCCCCGCAGTCTAGCTGGTTGGGATCCCAGTCTCATGCAGTATCTCGATCTTGCCCTTGCCGGGTTGGAGGATCAGCCGTACTGACAGCTTGGGGGAGGGACGCGTGCAGGATGGCCCGTCGGTCTCTGTCGTCAAGATGAGAACGGGATGAGGCCTCGGTAGCTGGTTCTGATGCGCGGCGGCTGAGTTGTGCGGCTCGACCGGACAGCTCTTCCCACTGTTGCCTCGTCGACCTTTCCGCCGACGCCATGTCAGACACTTCCTCAAAAAGGGGCTTGAACCGTACGTAACGTCAAATTGTAGGCTCTACCGTAGCTGCGGTGTGGCTGAGCTGACGCGAATGACTTCGCTCGGTAGAATCAACCGCATCGATATCTGCAAGAAAGTCGGGCGGCAAATCCCGGCAGCTGGTGAGCATTGGAGCTCTATAATGTTGGGTAGGCGTAACGCTTTAGCTGCAAGTGCAACACTGCTCTTTTGCGCCCTCGGTTCGGCTACGCGCGCCTCCGACGTCAATATTGCCGTGGCTGGTCCCGTGATCGGAAACGGCGCTGCGTTTGGCGGACAAATGCGCGATGGAGCGGCTGCCGCTGTCGAGGACCTGAACGTGTCTGGCCTTCTTCCCGCTACCAAGCTGATATCGACTGCCGTCGACGATGTTTGCGATCCCAATCATGCCATCGCAGTTACGAATCAGCTCACAAACGAGCGCGTCCGACTGGCCGTTTGTCATTTTTGTTCTTCTTCGTCGATCCCAGTCTACGGCGACGTAGCGGACATCGTTCAAGTGTTACCTGGCTCAACAAATCGTCAACTAACAGACCGCGGCCTCGAGGCGGTGTTTCGGATCTGTGGCTGCGACGACAAACAGTGCTTCGTTGCAGCTGAGTACATTGGGAGCCAACATAATAATCATCCGATCGCAGTGCTCGATGACAAAAGCGCGGCGGGTAATGACATTGCCGACGCGGTTGCGGCTCAGCTTCAGAGATCCGATGAATACGTCAATCACCAAAGCTATGTAGCCGGCGAAAAGAACTACGCGGCGCTGGTCTCAAGATTGAAGACGGAGGGGTTACGGCTCGCTTATTTCGGCGGCTATCTTACCGAAGTCGGACTGATCGTGCGCCGGGCATCAGAATCAGGTGCCGGCCTCATCATTATGGCGAACGATCCGCTGATGACCTCTAATTTCCGGGTCGTTGCCAGCACTACCGGAAACGGAACGTTGTTCATCTTCATGCCCGAACCCGGCAAGAATACCAATGCGGCCGGCATTGCGACCCGCCTCAACGCGGCCAACATGTCCGCCGAAGGCTACATGCTTTACGCCTATGCAGCCGTCAAAGCCCCGGCAGATGCAGTGAAGCGGGTTAGCTCTTTCGATTCTGCACGAGTCACCGACGCACTTCGTTCGAGGCCGACCGATACCGTGATCGGTCCGGTCCGATTTGAGTCCAACGAGGCAAAGCGGCTCCTGGTTTTCTCGTTTCCCGCTGGCGCGTCGGACATGTCGAAGACGTCCAGCAGAACTGATCGTGGCCTCACGTAGCCTCCCACAATTCAACCAGTGGCACAGATGATAAGACGTCCTCACGACCTTGGTGCAACGATCCTCGCATGCACCCTTGTACTCGCGGTCTTCGGAGCACTTTTCGCGTTCGCCGCAGCGCTCGCAGAGCTGCCTGATGTCGATCCGCTGGGGGATGAGTTGCGTCCGATGATAGACAAATAGCACCCGTGCCAGCCCTCAGTGTTGCAACTCTCGACCTTGGCAAGCCTGTTTTGATAAGCTCAATGGTTACTCTCTTTGGTTCACCGGTTCTTCCTCAAATAGGCTCCCCATGCCGTCTGCAGCAGCTCGGCGGTGTCACGGAGCGCTGGCAGTTCTTTCCAACAAACATAGCCATGAAACTCAATTTGCAGCGACAACTTCCCCCATCGAGCACGCATGCCGACAAATGCACTTGCGCGCTGCAACCTACGGGTTGTCCCGCGTCGGGCGGAACACTACGAACTGCACGCGACAAAACGATCAACTTCCGCTCCGGCCGAACCGATCTCCATGAGGCTTGTGTCAACCCTGCCATCAACTCGTTCCCGCTGGCCGCCGCCTTAATTGGAGGCTCGTTGCTGCCCTCGTACAGCAATGCCGATGCGCAGGGGACGGCTCCGCCTTGGGGCGAGCCGCCAAGCCGCCCGCAGCGATGTGCCAATCGGGTCGATTCGCACGATTCAAAAATTTTTCAACAACAATGTGATCAGCCATGCCATCGGCGTCCGTATCTTTGGGCGCCGTTTTGCCTTCGAGGACAACCCTCGGCCTATCAGGCTTGAAAGGCGGGAAGTTGCAGCAGACTTCGCTGAACTCGAACCTTCTGGAATACCTTCCGACCCAAGCTTCGTGTTGGCGTCCGGCAGATGATTTCTCATTGGGCATCTCCTCCAGTTGGAGCGCAAGTTCTGCCCCAAGAAGGGCGGACAGATGAAGCGGTCGAGATTCACGGAGGAACAAATTATCGCGATACTGAAAGAGCATGAGGCTGGCGCGAAAGCGGCCGATCTAGCTCGCAGGCACAGAACTTCTGAAGCGGCGATCTACAATTGGAAAGCCAGATTTGGCGGCATGGACGTTTCTGCGGCCAAACGATTGAAGGCCCTGGAAGAGGAGAACGCGAAGCTAAAGATGCTTCTGGTCGAACACATGCTCGGTGTGGCGGCGCTTCGCGAGCTCCTATCAAAGTAGTGGTCAGACCGCCATCTGCAGACCTCATGACCCAATCACATGGTGCAAGCTCAGGGCACCGCACCCGACGAGAAAGATCAAAAGCGGTCAAATAACGAACAGCCGTCCTTGAGCGCGACAGCATCAGGCAACCAGGATGCCTGTTCCACAAACGGAGATGATCAAGTGAAACGCAGCCTTCCTTCAAGACTAACGTGCGGCATTTTCGACCACTTGGACGACGACGGCCGCGATGTCGCGCGACAATACGAAGATCGGCTCAAGTTAGCGGAGGTGTGCGATTCTCTGGGCTTTTACGCTTATCATTTGGCGGAGCACCACTGCACACCACATGGCAGAGGGCCCTCGCCGAACCTGTTTCTATCAAGCGTCGCGCAACGCACCCAGAGACTGCGTGTTGGTCCGCTGGTCCTGCTGCTCAACCTCTATCATCCTTTGCGCGCATTCGAGGAGATCTGCATGCTTGACCAATTGAGCGGCGGCAGGCTCGAGCTCGGTATCGGACGTGGCTCCCTGCCGACCGAATGGGGCTATTTCGGCGTCAGCGCGGACGCAGCGCCGGAGCGTTATGAGGAAGCCAGCGAAATCCTAAATGCCGCGCTAAAGGGGCATACGTTATCCTATCACGGACGATTCTTCGAGCTGAGCGAGATACCTTTGACCATGAGGCCTCATCAGCATCCGTATCCGCCGACCTGGATCACGAGCAGTCGGGCAGAGTCGGCGGAGTGGGCTGCTGCCAATGGCGCCAATCTGGCGTGCCTAGGCCGTTCCTCTGCTGTCCGAAACATTACGAATGCGTTCCGCGCCCATCGAGCACGCATTACAGCCGGGGACGATCGCGAGCCGTTTATTGGTTTGCTTCGCATGGTCGTGATCGCGCAGTCTGACCGAGACGCCCATGTAACAGCAGAAACAGCGTATGAGCGATGGCTCGATAGCTTTAAATTCGTTTACGAGCTGAACGCCATTCCGACACCACCTACCCTGCCGCTGACCTTCGATGCAGCGCTCGAAAGCGAATTATGCGTCGTCGGAACGCCAGCTTCCGTCCGACAGACCCTTCTTAACCAGATGGAGGAGGCAGGTGCAAACTACCTACTTTGCCAGCTTGCATTCGGGAACCTTCCGCTAGAAGCTTCCCTATACACTGCAACCACAATTAGATCCGAAATCATCGCTAGCTTTGGCTGACGATGACTAGGATGTGGCCGCCTTAAAGGAGCTGCGCATCGCGACCTTCATTTATGATCGGCCGCCCTGCCAAACGCGCGTAATTCAGGACCTCCTGCCTACTCAGCAGGAGGTCCACAGACCGATGAGGACCGGATCGTCTTGATCACCATCACGGCGGCCTTTCGGCCGATGTCACCGACGCTGACGTGAACTGACTTGAAGAGCGGCGCATGACAAGCCAACTCTGTTCATATGCGGTCGGCATCCTGCGTCATCCAGAACAGGTCGGCCACGGTCGCGCGCGCTATCCGCGAGTTGGATGCATCCCATCAAAACTTTCGATTTTACCGGTCTTAACCAAATACCCATAGTCAATCGCCGATTTCCGGAACGTACCCTTCACGAAGCACGTGTAACAATGAACCCAGTTTGCTTTGAGCATAGTCGCAGGGCAACTCCAGTCCCCCGTGTCTGTATCGCCAAACAGACTCCCTTATCCTGCAAATCACGGCACGTATCGCCCGCTTATAGGCGGATGGCGCATCGCAACGCCTCACGCGCAATCTACCGCATAGTCGCCGACTTAGTTGTCCTCATGCTAAAGGCGGTCCAGGAGATTGGCTCTCGCGTACTCCTATTGGCTGGGGTCCATGCGTGCGCCCGCTAGAATTAGGACGGGCAGACTGCGCCCTAAGCCAAGGCAAACCGGACTTGTCGTCCTGAACCGCTTGCCCGCGCCATCAAGCTGGCGCTGTGACGGCCGGCAGCCGATGCAGGACTGTCAGCTATCTGACAACTCCATTGCAAGGCATATTTTCGCCGGCCACGACGAGGCACTGCTGACGACTTGCGTGACCAGACCGGCTGCGCAGTACCACAGCGCGATTCCCTACGTCATTGTAGTCGGGGATCCTCACTGCGCTCGCGTACTTGGTGCTGCTCGGTGCCGGCCGCCCTCACAAGTTTCGCGGTCATTGCATTCTATGTGCCGCTCTCAACTAACCGCACGTATGCACAGCTTTCTGCGGTCGCAATTCGCCCTAGCCGCGCGCCTGCAGCCCCACGAACGCGAAAAACGACGCACATCTTTACTCAACCGACCCTGCTTTTAATTGCTCTGGAGCAACGCCGTGGAACTTGATCCTTCCAATTCACGCATACAAGACCTTACTCACCGCATCGACTTGCAACTGGACATCGTTGCCACCCTCGTCGGCGAGGAAGGCAACGAGCTCGAAGCAGTCCGACTACTTAATGCACTCACAAACGAAATGATAAACGCGGAGCTAGCCATCGGTCAGCTAAGCGACGCGAGGACCAGTGGTCGCAATGGAGATGGGCAAACAGCGCGAATGTCCCGAGACCGCGGCGTCTATCATCCAGAAGACCTTCAGGTTTTGGGACGCCTGTTCGATCAAGCAGTGGCGGCCTTACCCGAGGCTCTACGCACTCCTGCCAACCAGATGAAGATCGCCACGCTAATTCTGTCGCGTGAAAATGAGTAGATTCCATTTCGTGTTCTTCAGCCGGTGACGACGCCCTACCGAGTACCGCCGCAAGGTTCACGAGTTGCAAGATTGGACCGGCTTGTCGTCTCACGAGCGCGTCGCTTCTACTGCCTTGTCCGCATCGCAGTCGTTCCGTAAGGCATTGATCTCCGAGTTGTCGTAACATAGCCTGCGGATGTTCGGATGAAGGACCGGCGCGTTTTCTGAACAAGGGGCGCTTGAGTGAAGGACGTCGATCGAGATCGTTGGCAAAAATCGCTTTGACCGGGCCGCAGATGCGCGCAGATGTCGATCTGCCCGCAGGGCGGCAGCATCGAGCCACTGTTGTCCATAGGATCGGGCGGGCCGGATGATGCCGGCGGAAGGGCGGAAGCCCTGCCCGGGTGTGGCGGCGCATCAAGGATCAGGTGGCATAGCGCGGCGGCGACCGGCCGTATCGTGGCGGACATCCTCGCGGATGCGCTCGGTGTTCACCGGCAAGATTAGGCGAGGACTCGGTTCAGTCGAAGCAGAATATTGGTGGAGAAGAAGAGTCCGAGCACGATATATCGGGATTGCTCTTCTGCTGCGCAAGATCGCGGAGAGCCAAGACGAAGCCGGTTGTTCCTGCCGGGAGGTGTAAGCTACCTCATTGTTTTGTCGAGGGCGCAAGTTCGGCGCGCAGATTGCGTATCGCCTCGTTCGCCAGATGCAAAGTATTCCGCTCGCCGCTTCTTATCGAACATTCCAGGAATGCCTGCAATCGGCTGTGAAGCACTGTCCTGAGATTGTGCGCCAGTAACGGGTCCTTCTCGACAAAGCGCCACGCCTTATCAAAGGCAACGCTCACGAGAACCTCCGGCGTCTGCACTTGCTCAGATGAAATCTGGTCCATCTCAAAACTCCAATCGAAATCTGAATAGGAGGGAGTAACTTGTTCAAAGCGAAACCGAGTGCCTCTGACGTATCGCAGCAGGTAAGAGATCGGATCCACGGGTCCGCTCGCGCAGCGAGCTCCTCGCGGCGCTACAACAGGTCTATACAGATGCTTATTGAAGTGCGGATGACCGAGTTCAAGTCAATTCAACTAATTCTGAATCGCTTGAACGCGAGCATGCGCCATCGCGCATTTTTTTTGCTGGATTTCCCGCATTGCTCGATGTCGGTGGTCGCTCAAGCAGTCGAAAGCCGCGACTAATCATGGCCAGAGCCGCACTTGGCGAAACGGCCGTGCACCACATTCGAGCTCCGAGCTAAGGAGCGTTCCAACCTCAACATCGTCCGTTTCGTACAATGCGATCTTCAGCGCGCGCTGCGCATTCCGGACACCGCTTGTTTGCTTTCAGACAAATGTCGGCGGCCTGGCCGTCGTTCTCCTGTCAACGGAGCGCAACGGCTCCGTGGTGTGAGTTGTGCTCCACGCGGGGTCACTAGATCGTTGACCGCGTGGCGGGCCGTTGCGACGATCCGGTTCGTATCGTCCCGCAAAGAACTGTGGGGCGTGGTTCGTCATGGGTCCGTACGGTACCGACGGATTCGGTCCTGCCCCCCGCAATCACGATTACCCCCACCTTTGTATGCGCCCCGAGGCGCAGTCGCGGAGGGCGCTGACTTGAGAGAAGTCCCGAAGGTCGCCCTGTGCATCGATCCCGAATGAGAGCCGATTATGCCCGCCAGACCTATGAAACTCCTCTCGATCGCGCGCGAGAAGTCGGTAGTCAACCGCGTCCGATTAGCGACATACACGTCCGGAATCTATCGAGTGGTTAGGCAGCCGGGGTGCGTAATCCGATGCAAGCCGGCCACTGATTCCGACGCAATCCGGCCACCGATTCCGACGGAAGTCGGCCACCCATTCCGATCTCCGATCGAAGCCGGCCACCCTGTTGAGACCGGCCTGACGCTCTCGAAGACGGCGATCGAATCGCGGACCAGCCCTCCTTTGCGGCCAAGCAAGGGGAGGTCTGATGCCCGCCGAGAGAGCGCCGATGCGGAAGGTTTGAGAAGTCTTGAGACTGCGGCACGCCCTTGGCGTGAGCGAACGGCAGATCGCGGTCACCGTCGGCATCAGCCGATCGACGGTTGGCGAGTATCTGCGGCGGGCTGCCGTGATCGGCATCACCTGGCCGGTGCCGGAAGGGATGGACGACGGCGAGCTCGAGCGCCGGCTGTTCACGCCGCCGACATTCGAGGAGAAGCCGGCGCGGCCGTTGCCCGACTGGACGGCGGTGCACCGGGAGCTGAAGCGGCGCGGTGTGACGCTGCTCCTGCTGTGGGAGGAATATCGCGCCCAGCACGCCGACGGCTATGGCTACAGCCGGTTCTGCGATCTCTACCGGAAATGGAGCGAGACGATCTCGCCGACCATGCGGCAGGTGCACGGGCCCGGAGAGAAGCTGTTCGTCGACTTCGCGGGCGACACCGTGCCGGTGTTCGATGCCGCGACCGGCGTGCAGCGGCTGGCCCATGTCTTCGTCGCGGTGGTGGGAGCATCCAACTACACCTTTGCCGAGGCGCGCTGGTCGGAAGGGCTGGCCGACTGGATCGGGTTACACGTCAATGCCTTGCGCACGATCAGCGGCGTGCCGAAGGCGATCGTCTGCGACAATCTGAAGGCCGGCGTCACCGCCACCTGCCGCTATGAGCCGGGCATCAATCGCACCTACCAGGAACTGGCCGAGCATTACGGCACTGCGATCCTGCCCGCGCGTCCGAGGAAGCCGCGCGACAAGGCGAAGGTGGAAGTGGCGGTGCAAATCGTCCAGCGGTTCGTGCTGGCGCGGCTGCGCAACCGGCGCTTCTTCTCGCTTGATGAACTCAACGCGGCCATCCGCGAGGCGGTTGCCGACCTCAACGCCAGGATCATGCGCAAGCTCGGTGTGAGCCGCAACGAGTTGTTCGGACAGATCGACAAGACGGCGCTCAAAGCCTTGCCGCCGCTGCCGTATCAGTACGCCGAGTGGAAGAAGTGCCGCGTCGCGCCCGACTATCACGTCGAGATCGCCGGTCACTACTACTCGGTGCCCTCACGTCTGATCCGCGAAGAGCTTGAGGCGCGCATTACCGACCGGACGATCGAGATTCTGCACAAGGGCGTCCGGGTCGCCAGCCACGCCCGCTCTGACGTGCCCCATCGCCACACCACGATCCCGGAGCACATGCCGAGCGCGCACCGGCGCTATGCCGAATGGACGCCAGCACGGCTCAAACGAGAAGCGGCCAAGATCGGCCCCGCCACGATCGCTCTCGTCGAGGCGATCATGAAAGCCAAGCCACACCCCGAGCAGGGCTTCCGGGCTTGTCTCGGCATTCTGCGGCTCGCGCGCAGCTACGGCTCGGCCCGCATCGAGGCCGCCTGCCGGCGCGGTAACGACATCGGCGCGACCTCCTACGGCTCGATCAAGTCGATCCTGCAGCACGGGCTCGATCGCGCCTACGCAAACGAGAGGCTGCCGGACGACCCACCGATCCGCCACGGCAATATCCGCGGCACCGATTACTAGCACTGAAGAAAGGAGAGACGATGTTGACACATCCCACCCACAACCGCCTCGTCGCACTCGGGCTTAACGGAATGGCGAAGGCCCTCGACGAACAGCAGCGACAGCCCGACATCGCCACGCTGGCCTTTGAGGAGCGCCTCGCACTACTGGTCGACCGTGAGGCGACCGAGCGCGAGAACAAGCGGCTGATCGCTCGGTTGCGGTTCGCCAGCCTCCGGCAGAACGCCGTCGTCGAGGATATCGACATGAAGGCGCCGCGCGGACTCGACAAGCCGCTGTTCCAAAAGCTCGTCGCCGGCGAGTGGATCGACCGGCATCAGAACCTGCTCATCATCGGCCCGACCGGCGTCGGCAAGAGCTGGATCGCTTGCGCCTTGGGCCACAAGGCCTGCCGGGACAACCGCTCCGTGCTCTATCAACGGCTGCCGCGGCTGTTCGAGGCGCTCACCCTCGCGCGGGGCGACGGCCGCCATGCTCGCCTCCTCAGGACCCTGGCGCGCGTCGAGCTTCTGGTCCTCGACGACTGGGGACTTGCCCCGATGACTGCCGAGCAGCAACGCGACCTGTTGGAGATGATGGAGGATCGCCATGGCCGCGGCTCGACCGTGGTGACAAGCCAGCTCCCGGTCGAGCATTGGCACGAGCTCATCGGCAACCCAACCATTGCCGACGCTATCCTCGATCGCCTCGTGCACAACGCCCACAGGCTCACCCTCAAGGGCGAGAGCCTACGCAAAGCCGCCGCCAAGCGTCAGACGCTTGACGACGAGCCCGCCAACTGACCTGATGACGACGTCGTCGCGAGAGCCCGCCTCGGCAGGCGGCCGGGATCATCGGAATCCCTGGCCGGCTTCAATCGGTACAGGCGGCCGGCTTCGCTCGGAATCCGCGGCCGACTTCGTCGGAATGCGCAGCGGGTTTGGAAAGGCGCACCGTTTTACCCTCTTTGTCGCTCTATGACTGCCTAGCACGTTAGTTGCTCAGCCATGTATGGCTTGGTTGCTTAATGACGATCTCCGTGATGACCAAGCCACTTCGTGGCGCAACTCGTGCTGATGGCGCTCCGGTCTTCTGCCATCGCTCCGATACGACGTGGCTCAATGCAATCAGCTTTGCGCACGGCCGCAGCTCCCGTACCGTTTAGGCGTGTTGAACGATTTACGAAGTGTGGGAGACAATTTTCTTGAGCAGGCCGCTGATGAGTTCGTCGTTCCTATGCAGGATGTCTTGGGTGACGAGTGATCAGACATTGTGGTTCGCCGACGCTTGGATGACGATACCATTGTTGAATCTGACAACTGCGATGAGCTGCGGCAAATGATCTGCCTTTGGGCCGCCGCCAGGTCCCTGACGCGGCGATCGACAGTTTGAATGCCATGCGCGTGGTGGTAGCGGCGACAACTGACCTCCGGTGTCCATCGTCCGGTACCGCACGGTCGCGAACACGCCCTCGATGGGCTAATCGTCCAAGACGCATTTTGTTGCCTGCCCGGAGCGCTGGCGAAACATTCCGATCTTGGGTAACCAGCTTATGCTACGCTCACATCCATCTATACCAATGTCTATTCGAGCTAGCCACCGGGATGATTGGCACGGAGCGCGCGCGCAATCATTCTGCTCTTATGGCTATGTATACTCAGGTTCACGCTTTATGCCAGGAGGCGCAGCAAGGCACATCTGACTTTTGTGCACCTGCTACCCTATATTCCCGTTTGATCGATGATCTGAGTCAGCTGAATTTCGCAGACGCAGATGACCGTCGAGCATTTCCTCCGACCCTACACAGCGTATTAGCAAAGCATGGGCTATTCGGACTCACTACATCAACAAAGCACGGTGGGTTAGCTCTTCCCTTGCAAGAGGCCATCGATCTCATCTCCGCCACTGCATCCTTCGATGTCTCGGCTGCCTCTACCCTCGTGATCCATAACTTCCTGGCCTTGCCCTGCATCGAAGCGGCAACGCACATCCCTGAACAAGGGCAGGTCATGTGGGGTGCAACACATGGCGACCTTTGCGCTTTCGCGTTAACAGAACCTGGAGCTGGCTCTGCGCCGCGACATATAGAAGCTTCGGCTTTCATGCACGAAGATAGAGTTCGCGTCTCCGGCCGCAAAATTTGGATCGGCCTCGCTGACTGGGCTCGTTGGATCGTTTGCTTTGCGCGAGCTTCTGGTCCGGATGCGAAAGGCCGCGTCGTTGGCGTACTGGTTGATAGGCAGGCTCCCGGCCTAAAGGTCACTCACGAGCATCGCACACTCGGTCTACGCGGCATTATCCAGAACACCCTTGAGTTCCAGGATGTCGAGCTGCCGAGTGCTTACGTGCTCTCTCGCGATCAAGACGGCTGGGGAGCAGCAGCATCCAGTATGAACCGCGGACGCATCGGTGTGGCTGCTATGGGTCTTGGAGCCCTTGAGCGCGCTATCCAGGTCGCAGCCTCATATGCAAGCCAACGTCGATTAGGCAAGCTGCGCATGATCGAGAACAGCTATATCGAGCAGTTATTTGGCCAGATGGTACTCCGGCGGGAAGTCGTGAAGGCAATGCTGGGGGCATCCTGCCGTCTTGTCTCAGCGCAGGGCGCGCCGAACGTCCACCTTGCGTCAGCAACGAAGGTTTTGTCGTCGGAGTGGTGCGGCCTCGTCGCTGATCAATGTGTCCAACTGTTAGGTGGCCGTGGTTACGATGAGGGAACGCCTGTAGCTAAGATCTATCGCGACGCTCGCATTCTGCGCATCTTCGAGGGGCCGACCGAGACGCTCCTGTCACATCTCGGCCGCTGCCTTCTCTCTCGAGCCACACGTGACGAAATAGCCGATCTTTTTCTCTCTCTTGGAGCTGCAACAGTCCACGCTGCTGCAATTGAGGAACTCTCTGGGCTCAATGAGACAGACGGTGCCGTACTAATCTATGCCGGCTGGCTCACTACACTGGGACTGGCACAAGCTGTCATCTCTGCTGGTTGCTTCTCGGCCTCAGATTGTCCCGCGGCTGACCTGGTCAGTTCCGAATTGGATGTCCTCCGTGCTCGCGCGCCAGCGCGACTGTCTTTCGAAGGCCGCATTCGCGCTAGTAGGACTCTGAATAGCTTCCTTCATGACGCAGCTTCTTCCATCCGCTCGCCAGTCCTCACAGACGATTACCTCAAATTGGTCCAGTATGTCTGAAACCCTAACTCGCAAGTGGAGCGAGGGGGGCCGGTCCTACCAACTGCAGGCACTGCCACACGCCGATTTCGGCACTTGATCCTCGACCGACCGCCTGCCACACTAACAGATCGGTGATCGCACGTGCTCAGAGCCGCCGGGAGGCGCATCGTGCCACGCGCGCCATCATCAGTCCTGCCTAGACGACCGCCCCTCCGTCGAATAGCGGGGAACCCTCCTTTGATGTGACGATCATGTTGCCTTGTGCAGCGTTTGCTGCCTGAGCCAAAGCCCAGGGCGCTCGCTTGCTCGTTGCGACACAATTTGAGACGACGTCGGAGGGTTCGGAGTACTTTGCACACGCCTTGAGTCTGGGGACACCGTGGGACGCGGTTTGTATTTGAGTGGTGGCACTATCGTTCGATCGTCGGTCTATGGGCTAGTACTTCTGCACAGTGATTATGACTCTTTGGAAGCGTTTGGGTAGGCGCGTCCCATTTTGGCGCGGGCTTTTTCGGTTGTGAACATCCATTTGATGCGGGACCGTGCGGCATTTCTCTGCCGTTGCCAGGCGGAGATTTCGCGGCGCAGCCGCTTGGGGTCGTCGATCCTGCGGTCGAGGCATTGTATCCTCGCAAGATGCCGATCTCGATCTCGACCATGTTGAGCCAGCTTGCGTGCTTTGGGGTGTAGTGGAACTCGATGCGCCGCAGGATGCGCCTGGCTTCAGCGGGCGGGAAGGTCTGATACAGGGCGCCGGCGGAGTGAGTCGATAAATTATCCTGCACAACGCGGATGATCTCGGCATCGGGATAATGGATGTCGACGAGGTCGCGCATGGATTGGGCGTAGTCTTTTGCCGTTCGCCGCTCGGTGAGCTTGACCTTCCGCCAAGGGCGATGCACGTCGAAGAGAACGAAGAGATTGACCGTCCCATTGCGACGATATTCGTAGTCGTAACGTTCGAGCTGGCCCGGCTTGGCTGGGCTGACGGACCTCGCCGATGAGCTGCACGGGGCTTTCGTCGAAGCACACCACCGGCCGTTTGGAATCGGGCACCGCGGCGTAGAGATCGAGCACGTCCTCCATGCGGGCGACGTATTCGCCATCGATCTGCGGAATGCACCACATGTCGCGGCGCCAGGGTTTGAGGTCATTCTCCGCCAGACGTCGCCGGACCGCCTCGCGCGACAGGCTTTTGTGTTCGGTGAGCTTGACGAGCGCACCCGCCAGCAGATCGAGCGTCCAGCGGGCACGGCCGTTCGGAGGGGCCGCGCAGGCGGTCGCCACCAGCAGAGCTTCTTCCTTGCCCGTCAGCTTGCGTTCCGCCCCGGGCCGTGGCTCCTCGCTCAGCGCCAGTTCCAGATTGCCTTCCACGAAGCGGCGCTTGGTCCGGTACACGGTCGAGCCGCTCACGCCGATGCCCCTGGCGATCTCCTCGTCGCCGGCCCCGGCATCGGCAGCCAGCAAAATCTGGGCGCGCTTGAGCTTGCGGGACGCATGCTTGCCGCCGCTGAGCAGCGCCTTGAGTTCGCCGCGCTCGACTTGGCTGAGTTCGACCCGATAGCGTACATTCATGCCTGTCTCCCTGAGAGGCACGCACAAACAACTGAATCGGATGGCCGGCGTGAGTCCTTCGGCAAAAACCTTCACACCCAAACAGGGGCAGTACCTAGCCTTCATCCACCTCTATACGAGGCTTCATCGAAGGCCTCCGGCGGAAGCCGACATGCAGGAATATTTCCGCGTCAGCCCGCCTTCGGTTCACCAAATGGTGCGATCGCTCGAGACAGCCGGCCTTATCAAAAGATTGCCAAGGACAGCTCGCAGTATTGAACTCCTCGTTGATCCCAAAACTCTGCCGGAGTTAAGCTGATCGCCTGAAAGCCAACCGGTCAAAATTACTGTGAGAAGCCACTAGAGCCGAGAAGACGCAAACCGGTAAAGTCAAACGCGTTCGTAACCACAAACTGAAGAGGCCTTACCAAGAACCTAATGGCAAGAAATGGCTTGCCGAAAACTATCGGTCAAAGCGTAAGAAGTTCTATCAATCCAAGATTGCGCGCGAATGGCGCATCCCGCTTCGCGACAGAAAACGCTGAAATGTGCCGCAAGGACATTGATGATGAGCTAATCATCGTCGTGCGTGAGCAGGCCGGCCGAAAAAACTGCGTTAAGCGACTGATCCCACGCAAAGGCGCGAGAAGCAAATAACCTACAGCCATCACGGTGAGACAGGTGATCGCACAGCAGCCTTCAACGATGACAGTGGTAATGCCGCGCCGCAGGGTAAGAGAGTTTTTTCGGCTCATGTCAGCTCCTTTACCAGTATGAACGAATGAAGGGCGGCGAAGTCGAGCTTTTCCCGAACAACTAATCCGGAGCTGACCAAGAGCTCACTTGGACCGATTCCCGCTCGCTCTTAGAGTCATTTGTTTTGCGCCGGATAAGCCGCCGTAGAATACAAGCTCCTTGAGTGTTTGAATATCACCCGCTCGCGAGAGCAACGACCTTGCGCCGCAAGTCCGTCGCAGCTCTAAATTCATTAGCCTTCCGTGGTTCGTTGATTGTGCTCCGCCACGAAGGAGTATTGCGCCCCGCCTCGATGATTGAGTCCTCAACAGCGCCTACACCGAGGAGGTCTCGCCCTAGGCGTCTATTTTGGATGAGGTGCAGGGTTGGATGGCTGAAAGGAGCTCGAATGGGCGGCCGCTATCTCAGCTTGGCAGAGGTGCGTAATTGTGCAAGTCGCTCGATCTGACCAACAATGCCAGACGCCAGACATACAGACATACTCCAGTTTCCAATTGTCTAGGCATGTATTCGACGCTTCTTTCAATGCCCGACGCGGATATGGAGCAACCGACTGACGTAATCCCCGGTGGGCTGGATGCAGAAGCGCGACTAGAATCTGTGAAAGTCTATTGCGGCCGTTGCACTGGGCTTGGCGATGGAGCCGCTGGCGCAGGCGGCGACACTTGAGGTGACGCTGGGCTGTCCGCGCGGGCATTCGGCGGTACTGTCACGTTCGCTGACGTTGTACGCAATCCAATTCCCTACCAGCTGCATTGTAGGCCAGACTGTTATGAAAAGAGCAACGAGCAAGGCACCGATGACGCCAAGCGTAATGGAGCGCCAAACGAGCCAAATGCCATCGACGGTAGACCTCTGTTCCGCGAAACGCGTTCTAACGTCGGTCTCAACAGCGGTCAGTCTTTTACCTACTTCTTCATCAACCTCGCTGATCTTTTCGTTCAACTGTTGCAATGACAACCGCTCGCGCGTCATTCTGCGCACGAATTCTTTGTCGATGCCTTGAACTGGCGATTTGTCGAATACGTATTTCTTGCCGGACTTTTGATCGATTGAGGCACACCAGATTTTGAAAAGCCGTTCACCCCTGTCAGTTGCACTGTTGTCGGACTCGTGTTGAACACTGCGAATATCAGCTTGCCTTTGTATCCGGGATCAACGTGGAACCCCAAACGTTGACAGGGCCCTTGAACTTGAAGGGCGTGCGCATTGAAATAAGCGCCATCGCGAAGTGCGGGATGAAAACTCCTTCAGTCGTTTCTTGATCGTGCGGTTCGAAGGCGGATTTGTTAGTGCGATCAAAGGCGACGCAGAGGTAGAACCTGCTTCTAGAGTTCAGCAATGCCGCCGTGAAAATAACCAATCGGGTAAACCTCTAGCGTCTTCTTCGGCTTACTGCAGCGCCCACCGAAATCTGACGCATGGTCCGATTCAACCGATTTCTTCCGAAACAATGTTGTGCTGCAGTTACAGCAATCCGCGATGATCTTGTTAAGACCCGCGGTGCCGGGGGGCATCGAAAGGAACGACACTCGAATGAAGAATTTGCTGATTCTGACTGCAAGCATCGGCGCACTCAGTGCGGCTGCTCCCGCGCTTGGCGCGGACTTCGCCGCGCAGCCCGTCAACATCAAGGCGCCCCCGCCGGCGATCGTAGCCACAATCAACGACTGGACCGGTTACTACATCGGTCTCAATGGTGGCTGGGGATCGAGCCACAATTGCTGGGATTTCAATGGCGTCACCCCCGAGGGCTGCCATAATTCGACTGGAGGCACCATCGGCGGCCAGATCGGCTATCGTTGGCAGATATTCAATACGGTCTACGGCATCGAAGGTCAGGGCAACTGGGCCGACTTCAGCGGCTCCAATGTCAGCACCGCCTTCCCGGCAGGCATCATTGGCACCAAGACAGATGCGTTGGGCCTGCTGACCGGCCACATCGGCTACGCGTTCAATGCCGTGCTGCTCTACGCCAAGGGCGGCGCTGCGGTGACAAGCAATACCTATCACATCAACTCTGTGGTAAATGGGGCCGAGATTGCCAGAAACAACGACGTGCGTTGGGGTGGCACGCTCGGCGCCGGTATCGAAGTCAGCCTCACGCCAAGTTGGTCCGCCGGCGTCGAGTATGACCACTTGTTCATGCAGGGCAGCAACGTATCCTTCCCAACAGCCGTTGGTGGCGATCGCGTCCACCAGGACGTCGATCTCATCACGGCACGGCTGAATTACAAGTTCAGCCCGGCGTTTGGTAGATAGTGACCTCCACGCGCTTGCTATGGTCAATCGAGAACCCCGACGGTCGATCGGGGTTCTTTCTTCAAGCGCTCCTCTTAATCAATCATCACCCCTGCCTCACTGTAAGCGCTCGGCCGGGGCCCTATTGAGGCTGGCTTGACGCCTTGCGGAAGCGCCACGGCATGAGGTCGCCGATTCTGCTATGGGGATGGCCGTCGATGATCGCCTCAAGTGTTTCGGCGATGTAGGCTACCGGGTTGACGTAATTGAGCTTGCAGGTGGCGATGATCGACGCGAGCAAGGCCCAGTTTTCTGCCCCGATTTCATGTCCTGCGAAGAGAGCGTTTTTCCTGGTCAGGCAGATTGGCCGGATCGCGTTCTCGACCGGGTTGGTGTCGAGCTCGAGACGTCCGTCTTCGAGGAAGCGGGTCAGCCCCTGCCAATGATTCAGTGCATAGCGGATGTCCTCGGCGAGTGTCGAACCGCTGGAGATCATCGACAGCTGTTTCTCGAACCACGACTTTAGCGCGGCTACCATGGGCAGCGAGTGCTCCTTGCGCGCGGCCAGCCGGATGTCCGGCGATGAGCCGCGCACCATGGCTTCGATGGCGTAAAGCTGCGCGATGTGCCGAACGGCAGCTTCGGCGATCGGCGACTTGCTGTTGCGTACCAATTTGACGAAGCGCCAAATGGCTCCAGCAATGCACGAGCGTCCACGGCCCTTGCGGTCGAACGACTTCGTTCAACCGGTCATACCCGTCATAGGCGTCGCATTGCAGGTAGTGTCCGCCAAAGCCGTTCAGGAACTGCTCAGCAAAGGCACCGCTGCGACCGGGGCATATCGGAACAGCACGATCGGCGGACTTGGACCACTGTGGCCGCGGTCGTCTGAGGCGATCGCCCAGAAGTAGCCTTTCTTCGTTTGGCCGCGCCCCGGATCGAGTACTGGCGCCTTGGTCTCGTCCATGAACAGCCGATCCGCCATGGCCAAGTGTGGCGCATGTGGTCCGCGATGGGCTGAAGATGGAAGCAGGCGCGGCCCGACCAGTTGCCCAGTGTCGTCCGATCAAGCCGGATGCCCTGGCGCGCATAGATCTCGGCCTGACGGTAAAAGGCGTATGGTCGCCAAATTTGGAGACGATCACGTGCGCGATGGCCGCTTCGGTCGGCAGCCCGCCGGGCACGACGTGCTCCGGTGCATGCGCCTGCACGACGGGGCCCGAGCAGCGGCGACAGATGTATTTCGGGCGGCGCGTGACCAGCACGCGCCATTGCGCCGGGATCACGTCAAGGCGCTGGCTGACGTCTTCGCCGATCTTCGTCATGGCGCCGCAACCGCAAGGGCAGAGCGTGCTCGCAGGCTCGATGACCCGCTCCACCCGCGGCAAATGGGCAGGCAAGCAGCCGCGATTGCGATGAGAGCTTTGATCCGTCGCGTTCCGTGACCGGCCCTGGATCACCGCCTCGGCTCTCTCCTGCGCGGCATCCAGGATGCCTTGCGCGATCTCCACGTCTTCGAGCGGCAAATGATACTGATCTGGTCGCAGCTTCTCGGATTTCGCGCCGAACCTGTCGCGTCGTAATTCGCCGAGAATGACCTCCAGCCGGCGTCGGGCTTCTTCCGACGCCGCCAGTGCCCCCTGATGCTCGCTCAAGGCCGCCTGCGTTTGCGCCAATAGCGCCTTAAGGTGTTCGTTTTCGTCGCGCAGCGCCGCGATGCTCATGCGCTATTTCGAGCACATCGCCGCCGCGTGTGCCACGTTCAAAATAGCTGTCGAGTCATTCTGCCGCAGTTATCCCGCCGTCTGCGGGCGCCGTGCTTCTTCCGGGCGGACCAATCTCCAATCCAGCCCTTCGAACAAGGCCGCAAACATCGCCGGCGACATGCGCATCACGCCGTCCGCGATCGTTGGCCAAACAAACTTGCAACCTTCGAGGCGCTTGTGCACCAACACCAGGCCCGTTCGATCCCAGACCAAAATCTTGATCCGGTCCGCTCGCTTCGAGCGGAACACGAAGGCTGCGCCGCTGAACGGGTCGAGATGAAGCATCTCCTGCACCTTCGTCGCAAGCCCATCGTGTCCACAGCGGAAGTCGATCGGCCGCGTGGCAACGTAAATCTTCAGATCAGCACCGGCCGCGATCATCGTGACGCTCGCACCGCACGGATCACCAGAGATAGCTGGTCAGCATCTATGGCCGTATCCATCCGCAGCACGACATCACCGATGGCGATCTCAAGCTTGATCGCCGGAGCCTGACGCTCCTCCAACGCATGGTCCACGACCAGCGGAGCAAATGTCGGCGGGGACGCCTCGCACGGCGGCAACATACCTCGCTGTCGAAACCGCCGTCGCCAATCGTAGATCTGCCCGCGCGTCGCTCCGTGCTTGCGCGCCACCTCGGACACCTGAGCACCGGGTAACAGACTCTCGGCAGCGATCCGAGCTCTCTCAGCTTCCGAACGCACACGACGTCCTGACGGCCCTTCGAGGATCTCCAGCCGGCTCACCGACCCCGCAGATGAGCCGTCTAAATGGACGTCCTTTTTGCTGTCCAATCCCATCCCAAACCTCCGTCCAACCCGGAGGCTTCTTCGCACGGCTATCCAGATCCCGAAGCAAGGGTTCTGGCTTAGCGCTTACGCCTCACTTTCCAGTTCGTGCAACTAGGTGATTGGCCGGATGATACGCATCGCCGGGCTCGAACGTTGCGATCCAAGTCAGTCGATCGGGCACGTCGTCGGTGGTTGCGGCGCATTCACAACCTGACGCAGTGTCAGATTTCAAATTGCCTGTCTCAACGCAGCGTTGCGTCTGCAATTCCGGCAAATAGAGCGGGCCGCGACTTGCCAGACGCTGCGAGCAACAGTTTAGCCAATTGGGGCTTGCTTCCAATCGAGGAGGAATTCAAAGAACATTGAGGCGGATTGCCATAACGATCGCTTGGAGCCGGCTGGTCGCGCCCAGCTTTCGCATCGCATTCTTGATATGAAAATTGACTGTATTCTCGCTGATTTCCAGGATCATCCCGATTTCCCATGACGATTTTCCTTCTGCCACCCACCGCATGCAGCTGATCTCACGCTGCGACAGTGCCACTTTTTTCTCGCCACCATTGTTGCAGGGACGTGCGATCTCGCCATAGGCGCTGTGAAAGTGACTAGCCAATGCGTTGAGATGACCGATGCGGTCCTGCGGATCCGCATCTTCGGATGGAGACGCAAACGACACGACCGATACCCGGCCCAAGGGCCCAAACAACGGTACGCTTATGCCATGCTTCAGGCCTGCCTCTCTGGCCTCATCCAGGACACGTCTCTCGTCGGGATGAAGTTGATAGTGCTCAGCGAGCTGATCCCACAAAAATGGCCGCGACAGCATCGGCGTCCGCCGGACCACTGGATCGATGGTGTGGTACTTGCGTCTGAAGTATCGGTCGCACCAGTCTGGCGGCCATTTTACGGCCACGGTCGGGGGTGGATACTCCGCCAGGCGAAGTGGTTCGATGAAGTTGAGGGCGCCGTAAGCAACTTCACTGAAGCCCTCCTCCGTGGCGCAGCTGACAAGAAGCTCGAACAGCGCTCTGAGCGAATGCGTTTGGTTTGCGCATTCAGTGAAGCTGAAAAGATCCATGTTGCGCGGCCCGGGACACCGGTCAACGTCGGTGTCCCTGCGTTCAATTGCGCTTGTTTCAGGCGGAGCCAAGTTCCATTCCATGACCTGAACCCTGGGTTTGCTCTTTGCGAAGTCTGAAGCGCTCGCACGCTGCCTCAGATGCCATTCCCGAATTCGTTGTTCTGCCGCCGACTGCGATGGCGTGATCGTCTCCGTCAAACAGCTGCGATGTCGACCGCTACCCCTAGTCTGAGGCTGAACGGCATGCCGCAACCGCAACGCCGGTCCCCATCAATGTGATCTGTCCGACCCGCCGACGACGACGACGCACTGGCGACCTCGAGGATCCCCCAGTGTTGTCCGTGTTGACGGTCTGGGCCCGCGATGCAGATTGACGCTGAATTAACCCAGTAATGTCCGCGCTGACGGAGAGTCTCACGGTGGTCCGACGTGCGCGGGCAACCGATCGGAGGCGATCCGACCGTCCTAAAAACGCGGCTGGCCATGCGGACCAAGCAGCACCGGCGGCTACGACGTGGGCGCGGGTCAGATTAAACTGTGCGAACCCGAAGTTCGGCCTGAACGAGACGCTGCGCCGTCCGAAGTGCCAGCGCGAGGGGACCCGAGGCGCTGAACTTCGCGATCGTGAGCTAGAGCAGGCGGGCTCGCCTAGCGGTGTCGGGTTCCGCCCGTGCGATATCGGCTTCGATGCTCTGCTTGCTGGCGAAGATGCCAGGAGCGTCATTTTTCATCCCACTCTTGCGGATTGGCATCGCTGAGCCTTGGCCGAGCCTTCGCTCTTCGACGCTGTCGAGGACGCAATCGATGCGCGACACGTAACAGTCGCCGCAAGCGGTAACCGCCCGGCATCAATGCCCGGCCTTTGACGGCTTCCGTCGCGCAGGCTCGGTGTGAATGAATCGACGGGGCACGTGGTGATGGCGCCAGAGGCACAGCGGGCGGTACGCGCAGTCTCGAGATCTGCTCGATGCAGAGGACACTTTGCATGCGCGTCTCCAGAAGTGAGAGGACCTCGGATCCTGCCAGCAAGTGTCGTACCAATTGTTGGGTTCGCTGATTCGACCGTCTAGACACGGCTCGACGGGACCGCGGTCGGTTCCTGCGTATGACATTGAAGCAATCGTGACATCGGGAGGAAACACGACAACGCCATTTGCGCAAGCCGCCGCACCGGTTGATGTAGATCAACGAGTGCAGCTCTCCAAGACGGCCGACTCGAGGCGCTCTTGTCCTCCAACTCGTCGGTACGCCAGGCACCAACGCTTGACTGAAAACACGGCGACTTACCAATCAAAGACGACGACAAGGCCGGTCCCGATGGGTCGCAACCAACCGTGCAGTGCAACGGCTCGGAATGCAAGCGCGGATGTCAAGAGCCGAAAGCACTGTGGAAGTGCCGCGCCGGTCTCATTGTCGACTCGCTTCGTCAACTATGTCGAGGGCACCTTGGTGAAGACGGTCTGCACGCTTTCGCAATTAGTTCTGAGCAAGTAGTCCGTCCTTGCGGCCTGCTGGTCTGGAGCCGTTAGAGACAGTAACGTGCTGAGCGCCGAAAAAAAACAATCGAAACAGTTGTGAATTGGTGGAGCGGCTTAAGTTCGGCGCCAGGCGCCCCGACGCACTTTGCCGGGGTTGGAAGTGCGCCGGGCCCGCCCCAACACCATCAGTACATCCGTGATGATGCTTGCGCCAATGAGACAAGCAGCGTGGCGGAATTGAGGCTCATCCATTCTTTTAACGTCGAGTCCAAAATGTTTTCATCGCGGGTCCAAGAATCTTGAATCTCACGCAGCGTCAAGTTGTACGATCTCGCACTTGGCGGCTTCATCGAAGAACAATTCTTGTCCGTGACATCACCAGCTTGCAAGGTGATGCATCCTGCTCGTGGCGCCTGCGGGAGCGGTGACGCCATGGCGAAGATAAGCGGCGCGAAGCCAATCGTCTTTGGATAAACGACTGACACTGCGCGCAAGTTAGTCGAGGGACGTCTAGCCGCTGAAGTCGTGCTCATATGAAAGATTTACTCTTTGAGCGAGCATCAAATGATTGCCAGCGAGTACTCCCGTTCTCAGACGCTAGGCGCCTGGTGACATCGAGAACGCGAATTAGATTTGAAAACGAAAGTGGGATTATTGACATAACGCAAAGACAAAGGAAGGCGCATCGGTCAGCTTCATGTTCTATGAGCATGGAAAGTTTAAGTCTTGCAGACCTCGCTTCTGAACAAATATTGCGATGCACGCTTGCCTTGGTATACCATCTATCCGACCGTACCTGATTTCTCCGCGACCGTAGGCGCCGTGACCTGTGAGACATGGTTGAGGCGGCTGCCGCCCGACGAACCCGTCTCGCTCTATCTCCACATTCCGTTCTGCCGATCAATCTGCTGGTATTGCGGTTTCCCGACAAACCTCACTCGCAGCGAGCGACCGATTCACGATTTTGTTGCGGTGCTGAGCGAGGAAATTCGCTTGGTCGCAGAGCATGCGCCGTGCGCCCTGCCCGTGAACGACGTACATTTCGGCGGCGGAACGCCGACTACGATCGCTCCAGCCGATTTCCTCGCCCTGATGGAGTTCCTACGCCGCTGCTTCACCTTCAGCGAATCGGCAAGCATCGCCATCGAGATCGACCCGCGCGCGTTCACGGTCGAGATGGCCGAGACCTTGGGTGCAGCCGGCGTGAGCCGCGCGAGCATCGGCGTGCAAAGCTTCGACCCCGTGGTTCAAAGGGCTGTCAATCGGCTTCAAAGCGAGGCGCAGGCGGCTTCTGCCGTCGAACGCCTTCGCCAGCATGGAATAAGCCGTATCAACTTCGACCTTCTCTTCGGACTGCCGCATCAGACGGTGCAGTCCTGTGTGAACTCCGCGAGGACGGCGGTGGCCATGCGACCCGACCAGCTTGCGGTTTTCGGCTACGCCCACGTTCCCTCCTATATGAAACGTCAGCGCCAGATCGACGAGGCCGCGCTGCCGGACAATATTGCCCGCGCCGAGCAAGCCGCGGCCGTGGCAGATACGCTGGTCTCCGCTGGCTACCACCAAATCGGGCTCGACCATTTCGCCCTGCCGGACGACGAGCTCGCGCTGGCCCAAAAAAGCGGTCGGCTACGGCGCAACTCGTTGGGCTATTCGGCCGACACCTGTAAAAACGTGATCGGCTTTGGTCCGTCAGCCATCGGCCGTCTCCGTGACGGCTACGTCCAGAACGAGGTCGCAACAGCTTCCTATAATCAGCACATCAGAGCAGGCCGTCTGGCAACATCAAAGGGCTGCTGTCTCACTGAGGAAGACCGGCTCCGGGCTGCAATTATCGATCGCCTGATGTGCGATTTGGAGGCCGACATGCCGGCAATCTGTGCCGCTCACGGATTTGATCCGATCGCTTTTCTCGATGCGGCTGATCGCTTGGGAATGCTCGCCGAGGATGGGTTAGTGGACATCGAAGAGGGTCTCGTCCGTATCAAGCAGGAGCACCGTTTTCTTATCCGCTCTGTTGCTGCCGCATTCGATGCTTATCTCGACCGCACCCCCTATTAGAAAGGCTGTCACGAGCTATCGCCGCGACATTCGCTCGACGGAAAACTAAAAACTCCCTCGAATGCTCCGGATACGCTGACAACTGGCTTTGCGGAAGACCCAACGAAAGTTCGGCGGTGGAATTCATTCGTTGAAGATGTTGCTTTCCGAACCGGCCTCGCTGACGTGGTCAGAAACCTGCCCGCATTCCTGATGTCTCACGCGCCGGCGGCATGCTCGCTCGGTGAGACAGGATCAGCCTGACTGGGCAGGCCGTCGGCTGCCAAACGTGGAAAGCTCCCCGCGCAGCAGCCTGAGGCCTCAAGGCTCGCCTGTCTTCTGTCCTGCAATCACTGGCGCGCCTCCGACGGAAACGGGCCCCTGTGGTTTGGACCGCTCGATGCGCTTCTTGGCCGGGCTCGAAGCAGCTTGCGCGGGCGAAGAAGCAACGGAGGGGGCAGAAGGGGCAGGTGCTGGATGTTGTAGAGAATCGATCCGCGAAGTCAGCACGGTGATCTGGTCCAGGATCCCTCTCAGGTCCTGCCGCTGAGCATCGATTTGACGGTTGAGCTCTACAATGTCCTCGCTGGTCTTCTGCTGCATCCAATGTATCTCGATCAGGGACGCCCTGTCCACGCCCACCGGCGAATCGGCGGGCCCGGCTGCCGGCGTCTCGACAAATCCGGCGAGGCTCCCCCCAAAATGGGCTGCCGCCGCACACAAGCCGACGAAGACAACCAAAAACATCAAACCCCAGCGAATGCGGCCTGACGAGCCATATAAGAGCGGCCGCAAGTCCGAAGCGGCCGCCTGATCAATCATCTGCATCGTCCCCTGCCCGACTTCCCCGTTTTGATCGGCTTGTCTCGTTGACGCGAGAACTCGCGATACTTACGCATCCCAACCAACCGCAGCCGCCGACAACATCATTCTTCACAAACTCGCCGATCAGTTGCCCCCTTTGGCCTCGATGAAGCGGCCCGTCTTGACCGAGGCAAAGCGAACACTTTACGCGGAGCTAATCCATCATAGGGCTCGCGGTAAGCAATAGTTCTCGCCTTCGAGGGCCATAGCGCAGCATTTTCGCATCATTCAGGAGAACCTTGCAGATTTTCTTGTCTTGCCGGCGCCTGATGCGAACCGGCCGCTATTCCTTCAAGGTCTGCATCTCAGCTTTCGCGCTGCCGAGACCGGCAACTTCACGGCTTGCTGCCGCGTAAAGCGCGACAGCTGGCGCTCGATGCCATTGGAACGGCAAGCGCTGGACATGGCCAACTACCAGTTCTGGCAGGTTGATTGAGACGACGGACACATGGCAAGCGTGGCCGAAACGAACGCTGCGGGATCACAGGTCCAGGAACTAGGAATGCACTACAGATTTGGCCATGCCAATGGAGCGTACGGAGTTAGCAACTGCTCGCCCACAGCCACCAAAGCCGCTCGAAACCTGATTCCTCTGATCTCATGAGCCACCATCATGAACGTTGTGACGCGATCGCTGCGCGAAGAGATTCCAAGGCTCTCTGGAAATCGCGGTCATCGATCGTTTCGCCCTTCGCAGACGACGATACCAAGACAGCTTCATGAAGCCACGGCGCCGGCTTGGCTAGCTTTGCATTCCGGTGGCCGCCATTTCGTCGAGAACGGCCTCTTCGAGCGGGATGCTCGGCACAGCTGCAGTCCTCTGCCCCATAGTGAAGCAGGGTCGAGGCTCGCAATGTCTTGGCGGCGAGGACAGCTGAGGCTCCGCGCGCTCGCTGCCAGCGGTTCTCGTCCAGCCAGCAAGCGCTGCTCACTCTCGGTAAATCCGGCCTGATGCACAACAAGGTGCAGACCAGATCGTTCTCGCGTTTACGGGCGACGTGGCTCGGCGCGTTAAGCGGATCTCGCTGGGATGGACGAACCGCCTTGCCCGTGAGGCGTCGGCCCCCTTGTCCTTAGACGCCAAGGCTTGGGAAGTCCGTTCTCGGCCATCAAGGCCGGTTTTCAATTCATGCGTGGTTCGCAAACAAGGACGCGAAGAAAACTGTGGGTGATTGCTTTGTTGCGGCGACGACGCCTCGGACATCTTCGGCTACGACAGCACTTGCCTGCAGCTTGCGATCAAGCGAGAAGAACCCGCGACTTGCCGTCGCACTTTCTCTCGCGGTTTTTTTGGTCGCCCCCCCTGTTTTGGCACAAACTGCTGACGAGCCTGGTCCCAAGAGCAGCGCTGTGGACCAAGCCACTAAGAGAAGAACGCCAAGAGCGCCCGACATGTCCACAAAGCTCCGGATCGGCGTGGTCAATCCGCCAATTCGACTTCGTGCCTCGGCGCCGGCATCAGCTCCCAACCTGTCTCTCATAAAGCGCAGCAGCGCCGATCGGGCTATTCAGACGCAAACGCGAAAGACGATCGACCCCTTCGCTCGCTTCGACACTTTCCGAGAAAAAGGGATCTGGCTCACCATACCGGGCCCTGTCGATACGATTGTTCAGGACAGGGACGGTGTTAGATTCGCTCTGGCTGACGTCGGGATCGGCTATATCGGCTGGACGCACAACACGTTTGCCAACAACCAGCTGCCGAATGCGGCCAGAAGCAGCATCGCCAACCAGCTCTACATGGGGCAGAATCCGACGTTTGCTACGGCGAACTTCATGATCGTCACCTACGATCTCAGCCGGTTTGGCATTCCCGATGGCCAGATTGTCGTGGGAGCGGAGCAGCAATACTGGACATGGAAGCGCCCGGGACCGGATCGAGTGGGGCTGAATACACTCGCCTATTATCAAACTTTCCTCGACAGGAAATTCGAACTCAAACTTGGCTATCTCAGAAATCAGAATGAGTTCACCGGCACATTGTTCGGAGGGATCTCAGGATCAAACATGTTTGCCTTGTTCCAGGCAGGCATGAGCACCAACGCCGCTCCCACGCCCGCCATCAACCTTAAGTACAATTTTGATGATCGCTGGTACAACAAAGTCTCCGTGCAGCGCTCTATCAGTCCAGATGGTCCTTATGCGCAGATAACCGACAATCCAACCGGCCTGAACTGGAGCACGGCCAATACAGGCATTCTTTTCGTTGACGAACTTGGCTACAAGAGCAAGGCCGCTCCCGGCGTAGCCGACACGTGGCTGCGGGCGGGCATTGGCTTCAACAATAGCCGCTACAAAAATCTAGCGGATTTGGATCAACAAAGGGAGAGCGGGAATAACTTTCATTACGTCGCTGCTGACAGGCAGCTCTGGCAGAGTGATGTCGAGGGGACGCCATCTCGCGGCATCTATGGCGGATTCTCCATCATGGGAGCTCCGCCTGACTTGAACCGGATCAGCCGGTATTACGAGCTTCGGCTGTATGCGAAGGGACCTTTTGATAGTCGTCCCAGTGATCTGATGGCTCTTGTCGCCACCAACACCGCTTGGAGCAAGTTTGCAGTGGATGCCGCCTTGGCAAAAGGACAGCTTGCGCATCGCGATACCACGGCAATTACGGGAACATACACCGCACATCTCGCCCCGGGTGTGTATGCAACCGTCGGACTGTCATACATGCACAACCCGACAAGCGTCACACACACGCCCCAAACGGAGCACGCCCTCAATCTTCTGGTGTCTACGCTGATATTCTTCTAGTCATCGAGGATGCACACCAATTCGGCTTCCCAGTCCTCGGTTCTAAAAATAGGTAATGCGTCAGTTTGAATTTCAGATTGAGGCATTACCAAAATTACGTGCTACTTCTGTCAACGCGTCGGCTGGAGGCTGCGAAGAGCGAACCGGGAGCCGGCTCTCGGATGATCCCGGGGGCTTCCGATCGGATTTCGGCTACAGCTCTACTTATGCGCGGGCTGATCCGCTGGACAAAAGGGCCCGGGGCGAAGCTCCTAGAATGAGCTGAGACAGATAAGGAATGTCGCGCACGGTTCGGCGCACCATCAGCGCGACGAGAACAATCGCTCCCCCTAGAATTCCCGCCACGGCCAACCTAAATGTGAGATCCGAAGGCACTGCGTACCGTATCGAATCCATGAGGCGAAATACCGTACCCTGAATCAAGTACAGCACCAGCGTGCTCTGTCCTATTTCCACGGCGACAAAGCGGACCACTCGATTTGAGCGGCCAGATCTCCAGCATTGCAAGAAGAGCTCAATCATGATCGCTGAGGCTGCCGCAGAGCCAAAAAGCATCAGAAGCACGTTCTTCGCCGACAGCACATCTTGAACCAGCGCGAGATTTTTGTAGACGTAAGTGTCCTTCTGCCAGGCCAGAAAACACACCAGTGCCGCTATCCAGAAAGACACGACCAAGATCAGCTTGTAAGATGGTGTTATGCTTGTCCACCGGACTTTCGACTGCGCAAATGAGAAGCCCAGGCAGAAAAACGGGTAAGTGTACTTTATGAGAGGAAATATGGAGAATGTCAGGGGTGCGAGCGCGACCAGTACGACTGATACGAACAAGATCCAGGGCGAGCAATGATCGAAGATCGAAAGAATTTTAACGAGAAGAAAATGAACGAACGCTGCCCAGATGAACCAGTATGTGCCGGCAACATCGTTCAGAACTGGCAAAATGTTGCCCGATGCGTCAGGCGCGCGGGGGAGCACAGCCAACTTTGCTGTCTCCAGGAGGGCGCACCAAAACAGCATGGGCAGCAAGAGCTGCATCGCCCGATCGCCGACGGCTTGCGCTAACGACTTTCGCAACAGCGCACGGCAAGCAAGATGTCCGCTTATCGCCATAAAGAGAGGCATATGGAACATGTAGATCCATTTGAAGCATGGCGAATCCCAGAAGCCTTCATCTCGGTAGAGGATATACTGGATCAGGTGACCGACGATCACCAAAATGATCAGCACTCCTTTGGCAAAATCCAAAGCTAGATCGCGATCGTTCGCCTCTGGCGCACCAGGTGCAGTCGATCCGGTTAAATTTCGCAATGTATCAATCATTCGCTGCTGTAGCTTTGCTCCATGGAGATCGATCCGACCGATCATCGTGGAGGCAATTGCCATTTAGAGACTACGCTCCGATAGCTGGCTGGGCACCAATGTTCAATTATATGGAGGCAGGTGATCGGTATAAAGAAAGAGGGAAGGAGTTATACGAGGATTTGCAGATCGGCGATCTGTGCGGCCGCAAGCTTTCGAAAAGCTGACGAGATCAAGAGTTAGCAACAAGCAGCGGCGCGGCGATCGCATGACGTCTTCTGAAACATGCAACATAAAGCCGGCCAGCTGTGGCTTCGCAGCCCGCCTGAAGTTGAGCTGCCGCGGGTGCGTTCGAACCCAAGCAAAGCTTCCCTCGCCGTCATCCATACCAGGACGGCGCATGGCATCAACTACGCCTTTTTCGTGAATGTTTCTGTGCCCTATCTTTCGCTGGGCAGCCAATCCGTGGCCTCGCCGAAGAACGCCCTCAGCGACCATTTCGCGGCTTCGCTATCGGTCAGTTGATGAGAGTGAGGCTCGCGGCCTGCCGGATTGGCTCCAATGCCGGAGGATTTGTATTCGGCATAGTTGGCCGTCTTAAGTGTAATCGTCTTGCCCGGAGTCCACTCGCGCCAGCCTTCCGCGATGATCGGTGCATCCATCTTCGTCGACAGGAACACCACTGTGGCATAGGGGCGCCAAGGCCGGCCGAGCGCCACATAGCGCGCGGCAGGGTCGGCAGTCAGCCTGCAATGATCGAAAACATACGCGCTGTCCTCGTCCGAGGCTCCTTTGCTCTGTGCGGTATACACGACCGCTTGATTTGCGATGCCGTGCAACTCACATTGTCGGAAATAGGCCTTGGCATCACCAAATATGAAATCGACATGCCCCTCGATGTAGCAGTTCGAGAAGTATTGTCGCGATATTCGGCCGTTCGGCCGCTTACCGGCAAACAGCGTGTCCTGGGCGCCGAGCAGGCGGACGCGGGTGATAACGTCCCCGTCTCCAGTAACCGACAACGCCACCGCCTGCGAGGATGGATTGGCCGGATTGAGCGCGTAGTCGTTTTGGATTGTCAAATTATCAAGCCGGAAATCATCGCCAGAGGCGTCCAGCGTCGCAGAACGAGCGGTTTCTCCGACATTGATCGCGCCGTCGCCATACACAACGACCGTATCATCCGGCTTCTTGCCGGAACCTCTGATATGTACACCAGATTTAGAGACTTTGACCTTCTCGCGATAAATGCCCGGCGCGATCTGGATGTCCCCGCCTTGGATCGGTAATGCGTCGATCGCTTCCTGAACCGAGTGATAGGCTGCCCTGTCGGCATGCGAGACAAAAAGTGGCTGAGCATGGGCCGCCGAGATGCAGAAACCTCCGGCCAGAACTGCAGCGAACAGCGCGAAAATCCACATTTGGTCTCACCTTTTGTCGGGCTCGCCGCACGCTCGATGCAGTCGGGATAACGTCCCGCCGCGACAAGCAGCTGAGTATGATCAACACGTTTCTCCACCGAGCCGGAACTCTCGCGCAACTGCGGGAACGTCCGATGGCGGTGACCCTGTCGGACTGCTGCAATGAGGGTGTCAGCGCCGTGTCTCGTCGCAACGCCCGTGAATCAAAGCGGTATCGAGGCGCATCTGACCGGCCTGAGATTCGACACCGAGTTGTGCTTAGTCATTACCGTCCCGGAATGCTCTGGCACATCCCTCCCATCCGCGCGACGCCGGTTCTCTGGCTCGCCCGGGCAGCGGCGGCGACACATCAGAATGATCGGCGGTCACATTGGCATGTTCGAGCTGCCAAGTCGCGGAATCGGCAAATCGAACATCCTCGAGCGTCACATCAAGGGCGTGCCGCTCGTCGACCCCGCGCATCAGCAGCGCACCATTGTCGCCACGCACATGGCGCAGAACGATCTGGCGATAGACTGGAATCCTCGTGCCTTGGGCACGTGGATCGTATTTTGTATCGAACGCGACCGGCCATCGGTTGCCCCGCAGACACACGTTCTCATAGGTCACCCGTTCGACCAGGCCGCCTCGGCTGATATCGCTCTTGATGCGCAGGCCGGACGTCGTGCCGTCCAAGGTCAGGTTGCGGACCAGTATGTCGCTGGCGCCGGAATTCACCTCGCTGCCGATCGACATCCCGTGTCCCCAGCCGAAGTAGTTATCGGTGATGGAGATATGACGGGTTGCGCCATTGTCGCCGGCTTTGATTGCGACGTTATCGTCTCCAGTGCGGATAAAACTGTGGGTGATGGTTACGTCCTGGCTGGCGCCAGGATCGATGCCGTCGGTATTGCGGGCATCGGCCGGTGCATCGATCGTGAGGCCCCAGAACGTGGCACCTTGGACCCGGTTCATCGCGACATGGAAACTGGGTGAATTGCGCAAGGTGACGCCAGAAACAGTGATGTCCTGTGCATGATCAATCTGGATCAAACGCGGGGCGTTCTGGTTGCCGCCCTCGGCCTGTGCGCGGCGGGCCAGCTGCCACCAGGTTTCGGCGCTGCCGACCATCGGTGCACCGCCCTGGCCGTCGATGATGCCGTCGCCGTAGATGCCGCCGCCGCGCGTTTTGGAGAAGCTGACGAACGGCCGACAACCGTCGCCTTTCGCCCCGATTCGACCACACTGTCCGCGGCCCTTGTCGTAGGCAGCAGGTTCGGGGATGGCGAAAAGCGTTGCACCGCGTCCGATCCACAAGGTCACGCCCGATTTCATCTCGAGTGAGCCCGATCGGAACTCGCCACGCCCGAGATAGACCGCAGCACCGGCGGGGCAATGGTCGATGGCACCTTGCAGCCTCGCCGTGTCGTTCCCACCAGATGGCACCGGGCGGTCGCAGACCGTTTGAGGTGCTCCGGGTTCGGCGACAATGCGGCGATCTTGTGCTTTCGCGGTGGGGCAAAAAGCGATGAAGGCAACGCTAAACAACAGGGTCCATTCGCGAAAAAGCTTTGTCATCGACCTCGTCTCGTGCCGCGAGCATCCTCGCCACTACCTTGTCCTGAGCTGAGCGCCGGCCAATCGGCCGCCTCTCGCCGCACTGGCCTGCGCAAGATGACATTTATAAGACCGCAAACGAGAGCGTGGGCCTTGCCACCGACGGCACTCGACGGCTGATGCCATCGAGGCAGAGCCGGAGCACCTCACGTCCGCATCAATTGTTCAGCGAACGGAGCAGCCGCAAGCCAGATACGAGGCGGCCAGGCACCATGTGCTCAGGTAGGGCAGCCTGCTTTGGACTGAACAGAACCAGAAGCAGGATCAGGTCGATCGACGGCTATGCACGTGAACTGATTTTTCGATCTCGGCCCTTTATTTTGCCCGGGATCAAACATTCTTGCCTGCAAACTCTCGAATAAGACCGAGCAGCGCGTCGGGGACGATAAGCCGGGACGAGAAAGAACCGCCAGATCGCAGCTGAACGACAAGTTACTGCTCGGGCGCCGCCGTAGTTTACAGAACGGCTCGGCGCAGTGGGTGATTGAATAGTGCAGTTCGCGGCGCCGTTGCTCGCAGCTTGAAGCGTTTCCGCGTTCAGCATGTCGTAGTTTTGCGAGCCTTATCGAATCGAAGAGCAGGCAGCACGCCGCGGCCGCGCATCGAATGCCAAAAAGACAGTACGCGCTCGACCACTTGCAAGCGGTGGCGGTGGTGTAGCGACGACGATGAGGTCGCAAGTTGACCGTCGATCATTGCAGAAGACGATGAGTCGTGATTTGGGCGCGAGCGCGCCTGGCTGTGTACGTTACGTACATAGCTGCTGTAGTGGCAGCTACTTTACCCGACATTTGGTTAGCTCTTTGCTTACGGTGTGATCTTGCGACCTCAGTGGTAGAACCGATGCAGGTTCATGATTCTGTGCGAAACTATGCTGCGAGCGCTAAACGTTCCAATTGAGTCAATTCGTACTGTTGTAGCCATAGCCGAGACAGGCAGCTTGACGAAAGCCGCAGGCCAGCTCGGGCTTAGTCAGCCCGCGGTCACCGCTCAGGTCAAGCGACTGCAAGGACTGATTGGCGGGCAACTGTTTGTCAAAACGCCCAATGGCACGACCGTCACCGACCTCGGCGAACTCGTCCTCCAGCAGGCTCGTATAATACTCGAGGCTAACGACCAAATGCTCAGGCTTTCCGGTCGTGGCAACCCGACCGTTCATCGTGTCGGCCTCAGCAGCCTCTTTGCTCAAAGACTTTTGGAGCGGGCCGGAAAAGACGACTTTTCGGATCTCTTTATATGCGCCGATCATTCCAGCGCGATCCGCAAGGGTCTGATCGAAGGCTACATAGACGTAGCCTGCATTTTCGCTACGGATGCGGATTCCGATCTTTCAAAGACCATCCTTGAAGAACGGGCATTCCCGGCCTCCTGGGTTCGCTCGCGCGAGTTCGTGCACCGTCCGGGCGCTCCTATTCCGATAGTAACCCATCCTGATCACGACTGGATGATTGCTCAGTTGGACAAGATGGGGTCGGCCTACAAGATTGTTCTTCGCGCCTCCGACCACCTGGTGAGACTGTCAGCCGTGCGCCTTGGTGTTGGTCTGACTGCACTGCCTTCCAGCGTGCCTGACGATCTGGTTCAATCGCCCGACTACTACCTGCCGCAACTGTCCAATCTAAGGGCTCTCATCTGTGCGAGGCCGGGGCTGCGAAAGGAAGTTGCGACCAGGCTTTTACAAAGGGTCAAAGGAATATTCGACGACAAGCACCATCAACCCACCGTGCTAGTTCAGTAGAGACCATGGATAGACGGTGACCCCAATCGCGGATGGCGGTCCGCCGACCGTCGGAAGGCCCTGCCCGCCTGGGACTAAATCAGGGTCGGATTTAGGAACTCCGCGATCTCCCGGTGCGAACGAATCACCTGCGGAATCCTGCTGATTGAGAGCAGTCTTTAACTTTGTTGTTTGCGGCGCGACAAGCCGTTTCTGCCGAAGCCAATAAGGCTCGAAGAACTTGATTGCATACGGAGAAAGGCCGCTCTCGAAGAGATAAGCAGGTCAGCCCAGCAGGCCTGTTTGCCGCTGGCTGGGCTTTGGGAGATTCCGACGAGGCCGATTGTCCGCATCAGTTGCGCTGGACCGCTGCTTCATCGAGCGGGAGTTTGCGACTTCGGAGGTGATGTACTCGGGTAATTGAGCTACTAGGATTATCGGAACATAGGGCAATCTCGCATGCCCCCGGCCGAGCCGTCTACTACGACTCTCGCGCGCGCCTTTTACCTAATTCACCGACGATAGTCACGCTTCCCTCCGGAAACGTGCGGTGATTTTAGTGAGCTACCTAAAGCTTCGATGTGTTGCTGACATACAGATCCGCGCGACGTTTCTAGTTTCGCGATGGCGCGTTGGCCTACGTTTAGTTCACGCGCCAGCTCTTTCTTGCGAGCGCGCGCCTGCGCGAAGTTTGGCGGCCAGGTGATGTCGTCTCGCTTGAAGCAAGAATCGAGGATGCACAGCGTGCTGTCCAGCCATCAGGTCGTCCCTTCCTTCTTAAGGCCTTCGAGATGCCCGTCGCAACGCTTGTCAGCGAGGGCAGCATTCTTCGTAGAACATGTCCTTACCCGTCTTGCCTCCGCCGATCAGCGCCGCGCCGTAGAAGAAGCCGATCCCATGAAAATTCTCATCCAAATTGACGCTGTTAGCGGCAACCTTCCCGATCGCCAAGCTCACCTTCCGGCAGTCGGCTTCCCACAGTTTCTCAAACTCGCGCAGTCACTTGAGGCTGTATCGTACATTCCTCGTCGCACGCCACAAAGTCATCCGTCGAAGCGCGCAACTGCGCGCAAAGTTGACTGTTTTGTGGGGAATGACGGCCAAAAACTACGCACGCGCGAATTTCAGCAGAGGCTCAAAATCATGATTGTCAGCGGCCTTGAGCGCAGCCACATGTGTTGCACGGAGCGTTCCGGTGTCCTGGATACTCCCGCCTCCCCACGTGAATGGCTTCCCGCCAAGTTTCTCGACCAATAGATCGGCCATCATTCGGGCATGGCGGCCGTTGCCATTCGGAAAGCCGTGGATCTGCGTAAGACGATGATGCAGCCGTATCGCGATTTCGTCGGGCGTTGTTCTCAACCCAAAATCGCGCGTTGTCGAACATCATTGGCATCTCGGCGGAGATCAGATGCGACGCGATACCAATATTGAGTTCGTTCTGGCGGTAGCCGCCGGCCCATTTCCAAACCTCTCCGAACATCTGCTTGTGCAGGGACATCGAAAAATCTTCATTGAGCAGAGCGTCGGCGCCGCCACGGCGACGACGCGCCCATGCGGCGCCATCCACGATATTTTCCTCTTCAGCCTCGTTGAGATCGGCGCGGGTCGTGATCCATGTCTGAATTAAATCGCCGCGTAGCGCCGGATCAAGAGGCGTTGCGTCGTTGGGCTCCCGAAACAGGTCCGTCATGGCTCATCCCAGAGATTCCGCTCCTTCACCTTGTTCCGGATGTACGCTTCGAGACGCGCGTCGGTATTTCTGTCAGGCGTTTCCTGTGCTTCGAGTTTCATCGTATGCGCAACGCGACCGAGGTCGCGCAATGCTATTGCGCGCGCGCGCGTGCGCACGGCGCCCTCAAGCGAGTCGTTAGGCACGAGTGCATAGACGAGCGTGCAACCAAGTGCTTCGGCCGCACGGCGCAAGGTCTTCAGCTGGATCGTGCGGCTCTCTTCCGAGGCTTCGATGGCCGCGACGCTGGACGGCCGTACGCCGAGGCGGCGCGCGAACTGGACGCCACTCATACCCAGCGCATCGCGGACGGCGCGGACCCACCCCTTCGGGGGCGGGTGGAAACGCTCAACTGGCTTCAAGGGCGCGAGGCGCCCATCAAGGCGGTCGCGAGCGCGCTGTCGTGTTTCATTTTTCGTATTCGAGCCTAATAATGCGGCCTTAATATTAGACTGCAACCTAATAATAGTCCACAAATTTTAGGGTACAACCTTCTCATCGGAAAAATTAGGCTGCAATCTTAAGATGCGGTCGCGAGCGCGCTGTCGTGTTTCATTTTTCGTATTCGAGCCTAATAATGCGGCCTTAATATTAGACTGCAACCTAATAATAGTCCACAAATTTTAGGGTACAACCTTCTCATCGGAAAAATTAGGCTGCAATCTTAAGATTCTGACTAATATGCTTTTATAGCGTGATTTCATGGACTTACGGGTCATCTATTTCTGAGGGACCGCCTGTTGACGGGCCTTCGCGTTTCCCATGAGCATCCCAGATATGAGGGTCATGCCCGATATGCCACCCGCTCAACCTGGTTCACGGACAAGGCCACCGCTAAGCATCGCATGGAGCTTATCCAGCAGTGCACCGGCGTTTTTGTTGATTTTGCGGACTGTCGGGTCAAGTTTCAGATCGGCCATTTGATAGACGGAGGCGCGCTCGTGCACCATCTCTTTGATCGTCTCTTCTGGATTATCGGTTTGCAGTAGCGGACGCGCCGTATCCTTGGCCAAGCGCTTGGTGATCGTGTCCAGATCGGTGTTAATCCAGATCGAGATTCCCTTCTCGCGGGTACGATCGCGGATCTTCTCACTCATGAAGGCGCCGCCGCCGGTTGCGAGCACAATGGGGCCTCGCTCCAGCAATTGCAGGATCTCTCTCTCTTCCATATCCCTGAAATACTGCTCACCATGGTCTTTGAAGATCTCGTTGATCTCTTTGCCGGCCTTGGTCTCGATCACTTTGTCGGAATCGACGAAATCGAGGCCCAGCATATTCGAAAGCTTGCAGCCGATCGAAGATTTCCCGGCGCCCATCATGCCGACGAGCACGATCGGCCTCTCGCCCAAGACTGCAACGATTTGTCCGGCCATGGGAGAACGCTTGGGCATCTTGGGCTCGGCATTTCGCAATGCAAGGACCGCGCTGGCATCAGCGGTGCCGTCTGCTTCTGCTTCCCAATTCGGGATACTCGTCGCTTGATCGGGAAGTGGAACCTCGTTAACGATCTGCCTTGCGCGCTGCACGAGGCGCTCGACTCTGGATTGATCCATTGTCCCTCTGCTGCCTCGCTGCAGCATCTTGTAAGTATCGTGATTGGCAAGCTTGGCCTGGTAGCTGGCTGGTGTATGGAACTCAACCTCGAAGCGGTAACCTTCAGGCATCGCAAAGATAGTTTTGATCCCGACATAAGTGGGATTTCGCATCCTAAACCAATTGGTTGTGCTGAGCTCGGTACACCCCTGCTCATCAAAGGCAAGCACGGCTTTCCTGAAGCCCGTTGTAAAATCGCCGTCAGGGATTTCAAAGACGTGCCGTACGGCGTTGCTGATCAGCTGTGAGGTGGTGCCGGAGGGGAGGCTCTTGCCGGTGAGTTGGTCGGTCAATGATTGGTCAGTCCGCAGGCGATGCTGATCGTGCGGCAGATTCACCTGAATGCCGTGTTGTTTCTCTAAGTTCGCCACGACATCGCCGACTGTTTTCGTGATCGCGTCATCTTCGCGTCTTGCCCGATCCGTCTCGCGCCTGGCGCGTACGGCGGCCTCCTCGCGGCTCAGCGTAATCATCGCGCCGTCTTCGGCCGTAGGCCGGGCGTCGGACGGCTTTGGCAGAATACCGCTTTCCACGCTGAGTCTGATCGAGGCTTCCATGACGGAGGCTGCCAGCGTCGGATTGTCCTTCAGACCGGCCAACGTCGCCTCGACGTCCAACCTACCGCGGTTGAGATGAGCCGCCATGCTCTTGGTATAGGGCGCCGACTTCGGTGTCGGGGTTGCCTGCAGCAATTCCTGCAAACGTTTGCTTTTGGCCGCGTACAGCCGAGCACCCGTGTCGGATTTATAGGCGTCGGTGCCAACCTTGACGCCGAGGCTCAGGAAGTTGTTCGCGCTTTTGACAAGGTCGTCGGCAACGTAACCATCGGGCAAGGGATGCATACGCGCGGGATAGTTGTCGACGAGAAGCTGGATACGCTCTCGCGGCTGAACAGCTGCCGGGTAAGTCTCCGCCAGATCCGGGAACAGTTCGCACAGCTCCGCACTTAATGTCAGCCTTGCGTCATGCGGCCCGTCGTGCGCAGCGCCCAAGGATTGCTCCCAGGCCTCGAGGTCGGCAATAAGCCGATCAGCCATTTCGCGGGCGACCGGATGGCGTGCCGCCTTGATCTCGGCTCTCGCTCGGTCGAGCTTGCCCTCGATATCCGTCCGGCTCGCCTGTTCCTGGTCCAGCAGTTCACGCAGCTCGCGCTTGAGTTCGTGGTGAACACCTTCGTAGGTGCCGAACAAGGCACGCTCGGCAAACCAGTGTCGCGCTTCATGCGATTGGCCCAGAAAGCTTCGCAATAGGCCGGTATAGGTTTCCAGCACACCCTGCGTGGCGGCGAGGATTTGGCTCGAGCGGCTGAATTGATACCGATTGTCCTCGATCGCGGGGGTGTGCGATTTCGGCGGCTTGAGCGAACGCACACCACGCGCCTGCTCCTCCTGATCGAATTGCCGCACATGCTGATAGAGCGCGGGACGGTCACCGACGATGATGACGGCGTCTCCGTCGAAATCGCCATCGAGGCGTTTCTGTTCGACAGGCGGCACGGCAACCAGCGAGCCCGGCGCAAACACTTCGGTCACCTGCAGGATCCCGACGGTCTCGAGCGCGGTGTCCTGTTTCGCGCGGTCCTTACTGCTCGTCCAGCTCGAATGGATCTTGACGTCCTCGGAAGACATGACGAGGTCGCGGTCGGCAAAGTCAGCTGGCCAGATCTCGTCCGGCACCACGATCAGCAAGCCTTTTGCAAAGAAGGTAGGATCGTCCGCGACCAGTTCGTCGTGCGATTTCTGGGCGACATTCAAGCTATATTGTATGGCAACGCACCGATCGAGGAATGCCGCCGTCGGGTCCCCATCGGCTGCCGATCTGACCTGCTCAGCTGAAAATGGACGCAGGTTCGGCTTGTCGTACGGCGATCGCCCGACCAGCACGCCCGTCGTGCCCGCCAAGGTGTCGCTCTTGATGGTTGGCACATGCAGACGCCCGTCGCTTGAGGGGACGGCAACTGCGGCAGGAGCATCGATGTGTGCGGCTGTCACGGTTCGATAGAGCTCCTCGGACGTGAGTTCCTTGTTGTCTCTGCTCTTGAGCCAGATCCTGGCCTTCTCTCTTGCCTCCTCCGCGACGGTCTCGCTGCGAGGATAATGATGCAGCGCAGAGGCAGGCAGGGATGCTCTCTTACCCTCGGCATAGGCTGGGAGGCGATCGGGACCATTCTGGTCGCCGGCGCGGCAAACGGCGCGCATTTTCTCAGCCAGTGAGGTCTTGATGAATCCTGTGCCGTCATGCGGTCGCAACGCGATTGGACCTTGCGGTCCAACGAGCGCGAATGCGTGACCCCGCTCGGCAGGCCGGTCGGGGAGAAGAGAGATTTTGAAAGCGCCTTCGAGGACGCTGTCCTGGGGCGTGAGACCTTTGATGGATGGTGAGCCCGCAAATCCCCTGCGCTGCGTATAAAAGTAAGCTTCCTTGAATGGCCCCCAGGCGCGCGACAGTCGCTCGAAATCCGTGCCCGCTGCGGTGTCGGCATACGGAATTGCCAGGAGCTTGCCGCCGGTCTGCTCGATCCGCCGCCCGCCTGGCGCGCGCGCGGCGACCTGCGCCAGGGTCAATCGCGGCGGCTTGAGCTTGCTGCCGCCGAATAGATCCATCCGATATGGCACGCCATCGACTGCGAGCGTGCGGGTCAACATGAAGCTGCTGGGTTTTCCAGGCAGCTGCACCGCGACCACCGGCACTTTCCCCTGCGTCAGGCGATGAAAGACCGAATATCGTACTTCCGACTCCATGGTCAGGGGCTGCCCCCGCATGTCGACGACCGGCAGCTGCATCAGTCCGGCATTGCCCTGCGGTGGACGCGGCTCGTGGTCCATGTCGCGCAACACCTGGTGGGCGTTGAATCTCGCGGCAGGACGTTGAGCATGGACCGTTGCGACATTCTGCTCGAGGAACGAATCCAGCGCATCGAGCGGGTTATCCGCCTCGATGTCCGCAATCAGGTTCCAGCTCATATTGGACAGATCGCGCTCAATCAGATCGCGTGTGCTGCGCAGGATCTCTTTGGTCCCGCGCTCCAGCTCCTGCCGCCTGATCCGCAAATCCGATTGCTCGCCTTCGACATAGGGGCGTCGATAAAGCTTCTCGAGCACCACACGGGCTTTAAGGACCTGATAGATCGACAAAGCGGGGGTGCGGCTCGCGTGGGGGCCACGGATCCGCTCCGCATCGGTCGCTGCCAGATCCGCCGCGATCTTGTCTTGCGTGACGCCTTGAATGTCGTTCAACAGGTTCAGCGCTTGCCTGCGATGCCAGCGCAGCTGCTTCTGCGAGCTGCGCGCCAGGGGCAAAACAGCGACACTGAGGTGACCCATGATCTCGAGGTTATGCTCGGTGGCAAAATCGTCACCGGTGCTCAGTTCCGCAAGCCTGGTCAACCCCAACGGCGCCAGCAAGGACAGATCGTCAAACAGCCGCGCCTTACCCAAGGCTTTGAAAACGTTGGCGATGCTCAGAACGCCAGCTTGCCGCAGGCGATCATTCGCATAGTACAGATGGTGCGCGAGCTTGTGCAGGCGGTTCTTCAGAACAGCGGCTTGATCGTTCTCTCCACGATCTTCGGCTTCCATCGTGCAGCGCGCCAGAGCATTGGCAAGCATGCCGAGCTCTGCCGTGGTGAAGGCATTAAATCGCCGCGCTCCGCTCCCAAAGCTGCGCGCGATCTCCATCACCGCCTGCCGGCACGCCTCCTCTTCCGGCCATTTGGCAAAATCATGCACGAGGGTCGCGACCGCCAATGGCTCGAGGTCAGACAGTCCGCCCTCGCGACGCATCATGCCGCGGGCGATAGCAGCTGTCGCCTCGCCGCAGCGTTCATGTTCCAGCTTGCCAAATCCATTCGCAAGATTCCGCAAATTCTGCTGGGTAAAGTCGGACAGCCCATCACCCCGGCCGGCGCGGCCGCAGATTTCGGCCGCGATTGCCAACATGGCCTCGCTACAGTTCCTCTCGCGTGGCCACTTGCTGAACCCGTTGACGAGGTTTGCAAGTCCTTGCGGAGAAACTTCAGCGAGCCCGCGCGCGCCAGCCGCGCGGCGCGCGAGGTCGCCGCCCAGTAAAGCTGTCGCCTGTGCGCAGTCGTTATCGTCTGCCAGCTTGCTTAGACCGTTCACCAGCATTGACAAATGTTGGCTATTGAAGCGAGCGAGCGAGTTGGCGCGGTGACTGACCAGTTCAGTGGCGATCGAAACCAGGGCTGGGCCAGCGGCCTGTCCTGGCCACTTGGAAAAGCCGTTCGCCAGATTTGCCAGGTGCTGCTCACTGAAATCAGACAGTCCGCTGCCCCGGCCAGCGCGATCGCGCAGCTCGCTAGCAAGGGCGACGGCCATGGAATGGGAGCTCAGCTCGCCGGACCACTTGCTCAATCCGTTCGCGATGTTCGCCAGGTCCTGCGGACTTGCGTTTGCAAGGCCGTAGTCGCGCTCAGCGCGGCGGCTAAGTTCCGTTGCAATCGGCACTGCGGCTTGACCTGCCCGTTCCGGCCATTTGCTGAAGCCATTCACCAGGTTCGCCAGGTGCTGAAAGCTAAAATCTGGGAGCCCGTCGACGCTCGTCGCGCGGCGACGGATTTCGGCCGCGATCAAAGCTGTCGCCTGGCCACAGTCTTCTGTCGGCCATTTGCTAAAGCCGTTCACGAGACTAGCAAGATCCTGCTGATTAAAGCGGGTGAGCCCGTCTGCGCGCGCAGCCCGAACCACGATCTGCCTTGCGACCTCGACCGTGGCCGCGCGGTTGACATTGTCGTCCGCCAATATGGTCTTGCCGAAGGCGTTCACCAGGTTCGCGAGCTCCCGCTCGTGAAAACGCGGGAGCTGGACGCGGCGGTCCACGACCTCGCGAGCGATCGCGCTTATTGCCTGGAACGCTTGCGTCATGTCCGGCCATTTGGCGAATCCGTTCGCCAAGCTTGCTATGTCCTGGGGGTTGAATTCAGACAGACGGGCCGGTCGGTCGGCGCGGCGAAGAACCTCACTGGCTAGCGTGCGCGCAACGTCCTCGGTTGGTACTTGTCCGGTCAACTTGCTGAACCCGTTGACGAGATTGGACAGATCCTGTGACGAAAAATCCGAGAGTTGAGCTGGACGCTCGGCGCGGCAGACGATCTGCCGGCCGATCTCGCTGCTGGCGCGAACACATACTTGCTCTTCCGGCCTGTTGGCGAAGCCGTTCAGCAGCATTGCCAGGTCCTTTGGCTTAAAGCCGGTCAGACCCGGCCTACCGCTTGCGCGACGATCGATTTGGGCCGCGATCAAGACTTCGGCGTGGCCAAGATTTGCGTCTTGCGGCCATTTGCCAAAGCCGTTGACGAGGTTCGCCAATTGCTGCTCATCGGCACGAAAGAGCCCGCTTGCGCCGCGATGGACGAGTTCGCTCGCAACCGCAATTGTGGCTTGACCGCAAGCCTGCTCCTGCGGCCACTTGCTAAAGCCGTTCACCAGGGTGGAGAGGTGTTGTAAGGCAAAATCGGTCAACCCATCGGCCTCAACATGGCCTGCCACTGCGACGGCGGCGTCGCGGCAGGGCACCTGTTCGGGCCACTTGCTGAAACCGTTGAGCAGCAAGGACAGATCCTGACTGCTCGATCTGTTAAGCACGCTTGGTTGATCGCGGCAGAATTCGGCGATCCGGATCGTCGCATCGCGACATTCCATGGCCCGGGAGTGGCGGCCAAACGAGGAAGCAAAGAGGGAGAAGGCTCTGGGATCGACCCGCTTCATAAGGGCACTGTCAAGGCGCGACAGACGAGCCGCCAGAGCTCTGCAAGCATTTGCCCCGGCCTCACCTGCCCGGCTGACCGCGTTGCATGCCATAGCGTAGGCCCATGAGGAGCCGATGTTGTTTTCAAGCTGCGGGACAAATCGCGTCTCGAAATGTGCAGCCGCCTTTTGCTGGAATTCGGCGAGTTCCTGGCCGCGGAATTGTTTGCCGTGACGCACCACGGCACGCGAGAAGGCATCGATGTTGCGAGCGCCGGCGATCTCTGCGAGCGCGGCATTGAGGTCGTCCGAATCTCTGGAGTGAGCTTGCGATGTTACCTGGCCAACGTGCCGGCCTGTGGCATTGTCACCGCGCCATCCAGGTGCGCCACCTGGTCCTGCGACCGATCGAGGTTGGGGTGCAAGCCGGCCTCTTTGCTCGGGGTCGTAGCGGCCCTGAGTGCGCCAGGGCTGCGCTTGCGGACGCGCGTCAGTAGCCCCCCGGCAAGCTGCGCCACCGGGAACATCATAAGGCTGCGGATTCTGCTGCGCGGGCGCAGCGCCTAGATGCCGTCGGTCCCTCTGGTCCTGCCGACCGGGAACCGGGCGGGCATGTCGCTCGAGTGCACCTTGCTGCGAGCTGGCGGCCATTCGATCGCTCTGCCAAAGCTCTCCACCTCGGCTCGGAAGATCGTCGTAGGCGCCTGGTGCGACATCGCCTCGATAGGGTTGCGTGGAGTCCGAGGCACGAAGGGGCGCCGCAGGCATATCCCAGCCTGACGCTCCATCGCGCCAGTTGGAGGCGAATTGCGGTTGCAAGGCCGGACCGCCACCTTGTGGTGATCCGGCGCCTCGATCGGCACGCCACGACCCGCGGTTTGAACGCGACGAGCTTGCATCCGGATGCGGTGCGCCCCAATGACCTCCACGATCTCGCTCAGGTCCTCGACCATCGGCTGACAGCGCGGATTGCTCCTCGAGGCGCCATCCTTGCGCTCCGCTGCCTTGGCCGAAACTGGCTTCCATATGCGAATGCCGCGGCCCTCTCGGGAAGCCCCCAGCGGCTTGATCGCCGTGCCAGGGCCTACCTGAGAAACGTGAGGCGCCAGCATCGCGATCAAACCGGTCAGGGCCTCCACCAATGTTGTGTAATGGCATATCATCGATGCGCCAGGCTGGCATTTCGCCAGGGCGAACGAAGCGGCCTTGTACAGTGAGGCCACGCGCGCCTTCTCGCTCGCTTTCCTCCACTCGATCAGCACGCCAGCGTTCGCCTGCCGGACGCGCGCCGCCTGCGTTCCCGTGTGGGGCGCCATGGCCGGCACCAAATCGCTCAGGGCGTGGGCCGTCAGGCGCCTGAAAGGGCCTGTTATTGGTGTGCCAGCCGGCCGGCTCGCCACCGCGATTAAAACCGGCTTCTATGTACGGGCCGCGCACAATAAACTGCGAGCTTCCATCCAATCGATTGGAACGCCATGGCTCGTCTGCCGAATGCGCGGAAGCTGCGCCCTCATTTTGTGCGCGCTGATGCGATTGATCCGGTCTCCAGGAATCCGGAGAACGGGCGCTCGGCGAGGATCCATCGTCGATGCGCGACCTTCCTGCGCTATCGCCCCTGCCGGGCAGGCGCCCTTCCTCTCGGAGCGCGCGCGCTTGCGAGGTTGACGTCTGCGGATCATCGAACGAGGATCTTGCACCGGTACGCAGCGCGCCGGCGCCGGCGGAAGAGCGGAGATTCTGGTTGGCTCGGGTCGCGTTGTGCAGCGCATGCGCCAACATCCGATGGGCAGCGGAAGTTGGACGGACAGGCCGGTCCGGCAGACCGGCGCTTGCGGGGCGCTCGCCACCAGACGAGGACGTTCGCAAATCGTCGGGCTCGGAGCGCATTTGATCCACGACAGAGTTGAATGATTGACGCTCCTCACGCTCGCCAGCAGCCGTTTCAACGCGAGCACTATCGGCATTGTCGGCCTCGGTGCGGCCAGCCTCCGACATGAACGGCTTGCCGCGCTCATCAATGCCCCGCATCTTTTCATCTCCGATCTAGACGGGACAGCACTACCTACCCGCAACAAATTGGTTCCCCGACGAGGACATTCATCACGAACGGCGGGGTGAGGCAGATACCGAGTTCAGCTGACGGAAAGCTGACGTGACCTGATCGTGAAAGTGGATCTGTCTGCTCACAAACGCCGGCCGCGGCCAGTGCGACGTGCCGGCCGCCGGCAAGATGAGCCGCTCGGCCACGACCACTTCCTGCTAGCGCCGCGCCTCCGTTTTTTCAAAGTGGAGCCCGGTGGCAAAAAGGAAACCGGATCGGCAGGTGGCACGCTTCTCGTGCCCAACTTCCCGACCGCTTTGGCCGTCCGGAAAAGCTACCGACCAGTGGCCTGAACAACTGCAGTGTATGGATAATACCGGTGCCGATCGACAGAAACCCAATGCAGGAATTGGAGCGTGGCTTTTTTGCAGTCAAGGGCGAAGCGTTTGGACGAGTCAGAAGTCCCGCCTCGTTCGGGACGTGGCCCGCGGCGCCTACAACAGCCTCGGCGTCGGTACCACGCAGCTTTACGACAAGACCGTCGTCTATAACCACAAGCGCCACGGCGAATCTCAGCTCGGCAATCGCAAGTTTGCCTTTCGCGTGAAACCACGCTTTCCCAAGTCGCTGACGCGGGAGTTTCTGCTCGTTGATCTGGTCAACAACGTCGATCGGCTTGCCGAAGCGAAAGACGAGGTTCTCAGGAGGGTCGCCTAACGTGCCATGTCATCGGACCGGCGGCGCCTGCAACAGGCGGTTCGTTCCTATGGAAATGAGCGAACAAGGAAGTTCTTCGATCGCGCCTTGAAAGCGAGCGGGTCGCATGCCGCGTGATTTCCTTCACAACCATCCGCAATTCGGCGACTTGATCCGCATCGTGGCGGAGGAAAAAGGCATCGATCCAGCCCTGGTCGAAAAGGACTACTGGATCATGCATTGCCTCCATGGACTCCAGCAGTTTGGCTTCACGTTTCAGTTGAAGGGCGGCACGTCGCTTTCCAAGGGGCACGGCATTATCGGTCGCTTTTCGGAGGACATCGACATTCTCATCGAGCCTCCGGCTGAGCGGGATGTAAAGACCGGCAAGAACCACGATAAGCCGGCACATATTCAATCCCGGAAAGACTTTTACGATTGGCTGGCGCAAAGCATCAAGATCGATGGCATCGCCACGGTCGAACGGGACGCGGACTTTGATGATATCCCGAAATATCGCAGCGCGGGACTCAAGCTGACCTTTCCCAGCACGGTCGAGGCCATGGAAGGTCTCGCGACGGGGTGTTGCCCGAAGTTGGCTTCGACACCGTTGCACCAAACGAGCCGAGGGACATCAGTTCGTGGGCCTATGACTACGCCGCGGGCAAGGTCGAGGTCATCGACAACCGGGCCAAGGCTGTCCCTAGCTATGACCCGCGCTACACCTTCGAGAAGCTGCAAACGGTGGCGACGAAGCTCCGTCATCAGCAGGCTGACGGCAGCGCCCCTATTGAGACATTCACCAACTGCTTCAACGCGACGATGTCCGAACCTACATTGGCACCGAGGCCTACAACAAGCACAAGAATGATCGCTTTCCGAAAGCGGACAACAAGGAGATCGCCACGAACGAGGCCTTCACCCCGAGCGACGCCAAGACGCGCGCGCTCTATGCCGACGCCTATGAGCGCAGCAGCGCCCTGTACTATGAGGGCAAGTCGAGCTTCGACGAGATCCTGGCGGAGATCGGAAATTGGATCGGCAAGCTTTAGCAGTTCTGTCATAAGAGAAGCGGAAACACATTTCTGAATGCTCAAACCCAACATCGCGGACCAACAATTCTCAAAATCTGCACCTTGATCGTGATGAGAGGCCCAGACAAGGAAGATCATCCACCATCGCCGAGGGGCTGAGACCGGTTCATGATGGTCGAGTTCAGCCGCAACCAACGTGTCCGTGCGGGAGCGGACTACGACACAAACACTGCCGCGGCAGTCTTGCGCCTGATCCCTTCCCGCAGGACCTCTTCCCAAGCGATGTCGATAGCTTAAGCGAGCGCTATAACGATCGCGCGAATGCCATGTCAAAGCATGCGGGCTGGAGGCGGCGGACTCTGTGGCCGCCGAGTTGTGGCAAGATGCCTATCTTGGCGCATCTGCTGATATGCAGGACGACGGCAAGAATGTCATCAAGATCAACCGCGGGACGGGGCTTCTGTTGCGCGATCTGTTTGATCAGATGCTTTCGCACCCCAACAATTTGCCCCACGTAGGATGGCCTAGTGCGGAGATCGTTCGCAGAGATTATCAACCGAGACGCAGCTTCTATGATCTGACGACCACCGCGCAACGCAACTGGCAGCCGAAGGACCCAGCACGCGCGAAGTACGCCTCAGATCTCGCCCTTCAGCTATTGATCACTTGTTCGACCATGAGTTGGGCCACATAGTCAACGGTCAGACCGCTCTGCAGAAGCAGGTCACCGGCTCCAGCCTGACCTCAGAAGCGGAATCGTTCTCTGCGCTGGACTACCAAGCTGTCGAATTTCAGGCCGATTGTTTCGCGATCGGACAAGGCTTGCACCGGCTTAGCACACGACCAGCCGTCGCTGCTAAGCGGGTATATGACCTATTGTGCGTGAGAACTCCGTCGAACACATCCTTGCACAGAAGAAACACCCGCCCGCGAACATCCGACTGCGGTTGATCTTGGGTTCAAGCGTCGAAGTGATGCTGCATCGCAAATTGATGCCCATGCCCACGCGCAACTGCTGCTGAGGTTGCAGACGATGGCCTCGCGTTTGATGTACTCAGCGCAAAACGGAGATTTCCTCGCCTTTCCTTCGTGACACTCCATCTACGAAGGGTCGCCATCATCCCCACGTCTCGGCAACAATGCGAGCAGGATGACCGCCAGCAACGGCGAGATCACACAAGCGAGAACGAACCATCCGAAAGGGACGACGACCGGGACCGGTGGCAGCAACCGCGACGACAATCGCGAAGATACCCCAAATGAGTATCTGTTCCAGCGTGCCCCTTGCGCGACCACAAAATTTAGAGCGCAACCAAATGGCATGCACATCCGAAAACGCACTGACGCGGGAAACACTCAACCACTGCTTGCGCTGCATCTCGGCTTGCGCTTGAATGAGAAATCATGCGGAGCGGAGTTGTCATTTTGCTCTTGGGCGTCACAGCCCTCGGGGCCTATTCGATTGGTCGTCAGGATGCGCCTGTAGCGTATCCGCCGGTGCCGTCTGCGCCATCGCAGACCGTTGGACCCGCAACGCCACTCGCTATGACTGATGGGCCGGTCATTGTGATGCAGCCGAAACCACCCACGACGCCGGCCTCTGGCGTCGGCGACAGCGCGCCCGTCAACAAGATCAACGTCCCCGACAAGACTTTGCCGCCTGCCCCAAAGCGCAACATTGAGGCCGCGCTGACGGCCGCTGCGATTGCCTCGATTTTGATCAAGACCAGCCGGGGTCAGTACCACGCGACGGGTAAACCCTGCGCTTGCCCAGATGACGTGAAGCGGAACGGCCGAGCCTGCGGCGCGCGAAGCGCCTACTCCCGACCCGGCGGCGCTGCGGCGATCTGCTACCCGCATGACGTGACGACCGCCATGATCGACGCCTATCGCCAGCGAGTGATGTCGAGATGAACCGAGCGGCAATCGCGCTACGGATAACGGTGGCAACCACGATCGTGCTTTGTGCTGTTCTTTCTTTAACGCTGGCGCACAGCCGACGGATGTCGAGTGGAAGGTTTACGGATGTTCCGACAGGGCAGACGTGTCAACGACAGCTTCAATGCGTGATCGGCAGTCAACAGCCGTCTCGAACAGGCGTTTGGCGGGGCGCCATCATCGTCGATGGCGGTGATGGGGTATGGTCCTGACCAGAAGAGGCCAAGCACCAATGCGCTGGTGACCGAGGTTGGTGTGCCTGAACGTCGGCGCCGGAGGCCGCCGTGAAGACTATTTTGACCGTCGTTCAGCTAGTCGTCTCCACCCGGTGCTTGGGTCCAATTGCGACCAGAGTGCCCCATCAGCTTCGATTGGATGCGAGCTAGCGCGTCACTGAGCCTCGCCGCTTCACTAAAGCGTGTCTCCGGGTATGGCGGCCGCGCGGAAGGATCGTGCACGAGGGCCTCCGCTGTATTCGAGAGCCGGCGGAGGGGCGTCCTCAGCCACTGCGCTGCACATAAGAGCAGCGCTAGTGTGGCAATGGCGCAAGCAACGAAACTCCTCCAGAATGATCGGATCAAGTTATGGGTGGACGCAAGCGCCTCGTCGGCACTCTGCCGAACCAGAAGAGACCAGCCGAAGCTTGGAAGGTTCGCGAAGCCGACCGTGGGAACGATCACCGTGAAGTAGTCCCTACCGTCAGGCCAACCTTCGCGTAGAGACGCAGTCGTGACGCGACTAGCCGCAAGCGCGGAGCCGATGTTAAGCGGCTTGTTGATGAGATCCGGTGGACCAAATAGGACGGTTCGATCACCCGAAAGCAGCAGCACGTCAATGCCGGGTACTTGCAACGAATCCATGCCTTCTGCAACCCATTTCCAATCAAGGTGAGCGCCGATGACACCGGCAACGGAGCCGGCGTGGCGCAACGGCGCAGCAAGGTCGATAAAGCGATAGGGCTCAAGGGATGGAGGCAACTGGGTGGCCAGTAGTTGAGCGGCATGCACATCGATAGCCGCTGGCGAGACAAGGCCCCGCCTAAACCAAGGTCGCTGTGCACCGCTTACTCCTTCCAGCATGCCGTCTTTAGCCACAAGAATGGTCCCTTCGAGATCCGCCACGCCGAGCCAAGTGTAGCGCTGATCAAGGCGGCTCAAGAAATCTATGTGTTCTCTCGCCTTTTTTAGATCTGTTGGGTCAATGAGCTCAGCGGACCGAGCTACATCCATCCAAACCCCATAGAGCCGGCGGGCCAACAGCGCGGAGCTCAATTCGCCGCGAATCCTTAGAGCCTCGAATTGCAGCTGCTCTCCCCGTTGCTGTAGTAAGGCCGTGTAGATTGTTGCGGTCACGATCGCAGGGACCAATATGAGCAAGGCGCCTCCACAGAACACCAAGGACAGTAGGCTAGGTCTTTTCGGCATCTCGCGCTCCTCAACTCGTTAGAGCTCGCGCCAACTCACGGATCATTTGCAAGACGTTTCCTCGATTGGCCCCTGGCATGGCGGATTCGGTGTGAAGCTTCTTGATAATTTTCACCCTTTGCTCCGGAGTTGGAGAGAACTTAAGTCGATAGCCATCACGTGTTGTCGCAGCAACATGCGCGTCCACTCCGCTAATCCCCGGCAGGTTGAGCTTCCCTGCTGCTCCAGCGGAAAGTCCGGATGGACCGCTGATTCGAGCGCCCCCACGGCCCAGATTGAGAAGCCATCCGCGATGCTTCTCACCTTGGATCACCAACGTGATGGGTTCTGGGATCTGGCGCTGAGGTCGATCGTATCGCGGTCGTTCGATGCACACCACGACTGCTACTAGCAACACCAGAATGTTATAAACCGTCCAGAACATCACAATAGCCGTGCCGTCGCCCGCGGTAGCGGACGTATTGAAGACGAAATCGGAGTTCAGCGGCACGATCAGACCACCGATCGTCAGTCCGAGTAGGAGTAGGAATGGTCGCATCAATATCCATTGAACAACGACTTTGGCACGGTCGCCGCCTTTGGCCGTCACCGAGAACTTATGCGATCCCCCGGTCAGCAGCCCGAGAGCGGCTGCCTGGCTGATGGGCCAGGCCGCGATCAGCTGAGCCGTATCGTTGAGAAGCGGGACAAATAACCCTTTTGAAAGCCAGTTCAGGGACACCAGAACCATTAGGTAATAGGGTACATAATATTTGATAATTTCCACCAACGACGCGTTCACGATGGTGATGCCACACCACCAGTACAAGAGTGGGATGATCAGGCTGGCAAGCCTGAAGGGAAAGGTACTGAGCCAGTAGAGCAACGAATCAATAATGCCGATTCGATGCATCAGACCAAGGCCGTGCATGCCAAAGGGGTTGTATGAGTTGCGGACAATCTGCATCAGGCCAAGGCACCACCGTCCGCGCTGAGTGATATATTCTTTCAATCCCTCGGGAGCCAAGCCTTCCGTCAACGGCTCGTTAAGGTACACCGTTTGCCAGCCGTTTTCCGCGAGCTTAAGCGTGAGCAGAAAGTCCTCGGTTACGCTTTGTGTCGGAATCCAGCCAATCTGCTCGACGGCTTGGACCCGCATTACGGATGAGGTTCCGCAGCAGATAGCAATGCCCCAAGCGTCGCGCGCTGGCTCAACGTTGTCAAAGAAATGACGTTGCTCATCCGGATATGCGGTGCTTATTCTCAGGTTATGTTGGATCGGATCAGGATTGAAGAAGTGCTGAGGGGTCTGCACGAGCGCGACGCTTGGCTCGTGAAACAACGCTAGCGTCCGCTCGATGAAGTCCGCATGGGGAACGAAATCGGCGTCAAGTACAGCAACAAAGGCCGGGGGATCCGGATCTCGAGCGCGCGCGCGAAGTGCATGATTGATGTTCCCCGCTTTAGCGTGCTCCTTGTCCGAGCGTGCCAAATATCCGATTTCGTGCAGCTCGCAGAGTTGCTGCACCCAATTCCTGGCACCGTCGTCGAGAATAAAAATCCGAAGTCGAGGATGGCGGATTTCTGTCGCGCCGACGATCGTGCGCTCGAGTACTTCCGACGGCTCGTTGTAGGTCGTGATGAAAACATCCACGCGCGGCGCTTCTCCAGGCGGCCACCATTCGGAGTGCTGGTCTGCTTCGGCCGTCCGCTCCTTCACCCGCGACAGTATAAAAAACGCAATGCTAGAGGACAGCACTGTCAGCGCTTCGAGCAAGGCGAATCCCCAACTGAACAGCGCGTCCGCAGTCCAGTCGAGTGGCGCCAGCGTTTCGGTGAAGCGCCAAGCCATATAACGCCAAGACAGTAAGCCAGCCGTCCCCAGGAGCAGAGCGCGCCAATACCAGTTCATAGGATTAAGGAACGGAAAGATGGTAAGGCGGAGGCCAATTATGAAAGCAGCACCTGCGAAGGCAGCAGCGATTGGTGACAGCAGAAGCATCAGAGTCCGTACCGCGTGATAAACTGACGGAATTGAGCGATTGGGCCGGCTGTGAAGATAACGCGTCCAGTACGCCCAATCGCGCAGCTGAGATCTGGCTCTCCTGCGAGGTCTGAAACAGTCACGGTGACATCAAAGCGCTGGAGATGTTGTGCACTTGGACCAACCGCAAGGTTGGTGTAGAGCGAGGCTGCACCGGCTCCGCCAAGGCGGGTTATGGTTCCATTGAAAATCCGATCATCCCCAAACAACCGAAATTGGACGGCCGTTCCGACCGAAAGACTGTCGTAGAGAGATTCGTTGACGCCCGCAGTGACGATCAGCGTACTGCAGTCGACGATCTTGACGAGATCCTGGCCGCGCCGCGCATATTGGCCATCGTCTACTAATATGTCCCAGACTAGACCAACAACGCTGGCATTAAGCGTAGCGAAACTCAAACTATTGGCACGAAGACGCTCGGCAGCGATTTGGCCGTCGAGCTGGACAATACGCGCTTTCACCTGCTCTTTGTCGACATTCAGCTCGGCCAGCCGCTGCTCGAGCTCTCGGATACGTTGAGCCGAGGATGGAGCGTCGTTATAGGACTCCCCGATGAACACGCCGTCGCGAGCGGACGTAAGTTCCGTCTCCAGGTAATTCACTCGCTGCTGCGCACTCTCCAGTTCTTGCTGCGCAACGTCGTAAGTTGCGCGAGCGCGATCCAGATTCGCCGCCGTTTGTACACCACGCGTGCTTAGTTCGTTTGCGCGCTTAAATTCTGCGTCCGCCTGACGAAGGCGCGCGGCTGCAGCGTCTTGAGCTGCTTTCGTTTCGGCAATTCGGGCCTCGATCTGCCGAACCCTGCCACGCTGGTAATCAGTTGATTGAGCATCGAAGCGAGACCTGGATGCGGACAAGGCCTCTCGCTGGCCAACGAGGCGGTTCAGCTCAATCTGCTGGTTTGCGCGATCGCGATCGAGCTCAAGTAGCCTCGCGGTATCGAAGCGCTGGTCGTTGATTTCTGCGATGAGCTCGCCGCGGCTCATGCGGGCGCCGATGCTCTTTACGACAAGCGTTACCTTTCCTTCGATTGGGGCGCGAACGATGTAGAGTCGAGCATTGAGTGTAGCATCCGCCGATGTTCCAGCGAAGTGCTCGCCGATAACAACGTACAATCCCACTGCCAACAGCGTTAAGCCGACGATCGCACGTACGAGGCTCATAAGGACATTCCAACTGCATTTATGATGGGAGGGGTGGCGCAGCGGTATTCGCACACGGGGCAAACATATGCTGTGCAGCCTGAGGTCGACTCTATTTCCCCTAAGCGACCCTCCGCCCCTGCTCTGGATTGCCAAGCCCGGCGCCGCTCGGATACGACTGTTAGCGGCTCAGGCGTCATTGATCAGACTAACAGGCTAGTAAAGAATAGCTTTGCGATCTCAGCGGCAGGAGGATCCGTCCCTTCAGAAGTAACAACGGTGATAAATTCGTTCCTGCAGTTCCAGCAGCGCCAAAGATTTTGAACTTCCCGCACACCGATGCGTTCATGCCACTCAAGGTGGACCAATGCAGAGCTGCATTGGGGGCAGATTTTGTGACGTACTATTGAGACCGACTCCATGTGATAGTCCGTGTCATTGCGCAAAAAGGTCGTAGCCTAAAAAGCAATATTGTAGCCGTCGCTTCGCGAGCGGGTGCGGCGGATGGACCCTTCTCATCAAAACTTGTGCCAACTGCGACAGCTCGATCAGTAAAGGTAATTGTTCTCAAGGAAGCGCGTACCAGACCGACAGCATGTAAGAATTCGGACAGTCTGGGTCTTGTTCTAACGTAAGACCGCAAATCAGATTCAGCGACGTTCTGGAAGTCTTGGGTGGATCGTTTGGTGTTGAGTGAGTCGGCCTCGCAGGCGTCGCTGATCCTAGATGGCCCGATAGGGCTCCCCTTGGCGGGACAAGCGGATGATCGTGGAAGTGTGCTTTGGATCGTGCGTACGACACTCCCTGGCGCAGTTAGGAGCTGTTCGGAGACTGCAACGGTCAACTCCGGCGCTTCAGTCGGAGGGTATTAGCCGCGTGTGGATGACGGATCTTCGAGGCGCATCCGATATCCGGAATTCGGATATCTGATCGCCATTGATGCTATGTACATCTGAACGCCGCCGGGCCGAAGAGAGGTGATCGAGGATCAGGCGCCTTGCCGCTCGCGCGGCCTGAGCACACAGGGCATTCGAGGATGCCCTGCGCCTTCACGTTCGAGCAGATCAAAACAGTGATCCACGACAGGCCGCCAGCGGTCGAGTAGCTCGGCCATTTGGTTTTGCCCTCACAGATCCGGGCGGGCGGCTTTCGCGCACCCGGCTCTTCCCGAGAGTAACCCGCGTCATATCCGCGCCTGCGCCCATGTGCGAGTGATGCGTGGAGTTGGCAGGCGGAAGCGTGCCGTCAGGGTCTCGAACTCCGGCCAGCCCATGCGCCGGCTTTTCTGGCTGCGCCGTCTCAGACAACGCTGCCAGGTCCCGACACCCTTTGCGCGCGCGGCGGCTGCGAGATCGGTGGCCGGGACGGAAGAATGGCCCGCAGCGCGACCGAACAATGAACTTACGGCGACCTCCGCAATTGTCGTCTCGGCCATGAAGAAATCGCTTGTCCATCTCATCCGTTGAGTGCAGCTTGGCGCGATGCGCGGCCGGGAAGTTCATGTAAGCGAGCACGTCGGTCTCGGTCTAGTCGAGAAAGGCGGCGAGCTTCGGTAGCTTGGGGCGGAGTTGGTCGGCGATGCGCCGCCATTGCGCCCGCGCCGCCTCCGCATCGTCCTGGACGAAGGCGGTGGCGATGAAGGCGGAGACGACGCGCCGTCCGCTCTTGCCGGCATGCGCCAGCGCGTTGCGCATGAAGTGGACACGCCTGCGGACGGGTCCACACCGGTCGCTACCGGCCACAGCCGGTGCGGCGAGTCTACATCCCCAAAGCCGATGGCGGTAAGGGGCCTCTCGGTGTGCCAGTGCTAGAAGACAAGATCGTCCAAAGCGCGATGGCCGAGGTGCTGAGTGCCGTTCAGATGCGCAAAAAATGCTCTTGGCCCTCAAAGCGCGGCTGGCCAGCTTCGGCTTGACGGTCCATGAGGACAAGACGCGGCTGATCGAGTTTGGCCGGTTCGCGGCCCTCTCGCGTCAACGGCGCGGCGAGCGGCGGCCAGAGACCTTCGCCTTCCTCGGCTTCACCCACTACTGCGGGCGGACCAGAGATGGCCGGTTCATCGTGAAGCACAAGCCTGGCGGCTCATGCACGCGCCACTGACCACGCAGCACGAGTGGTTTGCCGCCGTCCTGCGCGGGCGCTACGGCTACTATGGCATGGACCGGGCGCCTTGGCCGCGGCCCAGGCCGCCTCAACCAGCATGGCACGCGCGTGACTGCGGCCGATCTTGCTGATACGGCCGTGATGGGCGGCTCCGAGTCCCGACTGCCGCACTCGCGGGTTCAGCCCGAAATAGCTTACCAGCTTCTGCGGGCTGTTGAACCGGCTGATGTCGCCGATCGCCGCCATGATGCCGGCGGCGACCGCCAAGTTGACGTCGGTGATCGTCATCAATCGGTTGACCGCGGAATCCTCGATTGCGTCCTGCGCGATCTCGCGGTCGAGCAGGGCCAGGTCTTCTGCCAGCCGGTCAAGCTCACGGACGTGCCGATCGATGGCGGCGCGCTCATCGTCTGGCAGCTGTTAAGCAGCCAACCAGGCCCGGCCGCGAGCGTTGAACAGATCGGCATGCGGGCACTTCGGGATCAGATGCGCGTGCAGGATCGAATGCACCTCGTTCTTGAACCGCGTGCGATGCCGCACGATCTGGTAGCGCCGCGCCACCAGTCTGCGCTTGCGTTCGGTCTCCGCGTCAGGCGTCCGGATCTGCGGTAGGTATCCTGCCGCCTGCAGACTGGCGAGCGTGCCGGCATCGATCTTGGCAGTCTTGACGTGCGCCTGGGCGATCGCCTTCACCTGCAAGGGATTGGCAATGGTCACCCGCGCCACGAAGAGCGCCAGAACTCGCGACACCGCTACGCTGTTGCCGGTCGCTTCGAGCACCACCTCATCACTGGCCAGCAGCGTCTTGCCAAACCCCTCCAGCGCAGTCCGCGTCATATCAATGCGGCCCGCATGTCGGAGCCTGCCGTTCCCCCAAAATACCACCTGCCCGAAGGTTCGGTGGACATCGATGCCAATTACCCGTCGCATTCGCACCTCCTGCCAGACACATGACGGGAGCTGCGGGCGACACGACAACTACGGATACGCGCTCTCGGCGCAACCGGGCGAGTCGCAGAGGCGGCCAGCTACTAACTCGAGCTCTCGGCTCATCGTGTGTATCGGCCTGCCCGCACATCGTGCTCCGGTGCCTCTGTCCCGATGGTCGTACCATACGCTACGATATAGAACACCGCAGCGGAACGTTGGCACCGAGACATCTCATACCGGTTACCAATCCGCTCGAACGGGTCAATGGCGAGATCAAGCGTCGAACCGAAGTGGTCGGCATCTTCCCCAATGAAGACGCCATCGTGCGCCTCGTCGGTGCGATCCTGCTCGAGCAGAACTACGAGTGGGCGGTTCAGCGCGGCCGCTACATGACACTGGAAACGATCGCCCCGTTGGGCGATGATCACGCCGTCAGCTTCCCGGCAATCGCCAGTTGACCGATCCGGCCATGCCGGCGAACGTGGTGACCCCTGTTACACCACGCCCAGGGACACGATCGAATGCGGCTACCCTGAGCAACAATTCCGATTGATGCGTCCAATGCTGCGCCACAAATCTAGACCCCTTCTTTCTAATCAGCGCTCCCGAGCACGCTCCACGTGTCATTGGAGGAGATTGAGCCTGACCTGCTCGGGAAACCGTCGTAGAGGCAGAAGCTTCTTAAGAAATCAGCGCGTCGACTGGCGCATGTAGGCTTCCTGCTCCATCTTCAGTAACCGCTGCGCGGCCGGCTTCGCGATCAAGCAACGCGGGGATACCGGAGGCTGGAACAGCACTACTAAACAGATAGCCTTGTCCTTCTGTGCAACCATTGGCCACCAGGTAGACCAGCTGGCCTTCGTCTTCGATCCCCTCTGCCGTGGCGGTCAAACCAAATCCTTCAGCAAGGCCGAGTATAGCACGAACGATCACCCGGCAGTCGGCACTGTCGTCGAGATGCGACACGAAGCTGCGGTCAATCTTGATCTTGTCAAGGCGAAACCAAAGCAGCTGGCTAAGTGTAGCATAACCTGTTCCGAAATCATCGAGCACGATCCGGATGCCGGCTTGACGAAGTTCGTCAATCACGGTCTTCGCAACCCCGGTTCTTTCCACGAACGCGCTCTCGGTAATTTCAACCTCCACGCGGCGTGGACTGAGGCCGGTTTGCTCAAGGATCGATAGAATGCGCTCTCCAACCGTGGAATCCCGCAATTGAACTGGCGAAATGTTGAAGGCAAGCGAAAACGTCTTCGGCCATGCATTGGCATCAAAACAGGCGCGGCGAAAAAGCTGATCTCCAAGAGCGTTGATGAGGCCCGTTTCTTCTGCAATCGGAATAAAAACGTCGGGCGGGATCTGCCCCAATGTCCTATTTTCCCAACGCGCCAAGGCCTCGAACCCGATAATGCGATTACTTTCGAGTGAAACCAGCGGTTGGTAGTGCAGCTCGATAATATCCGCCGCGATGGCGCTGCGAAGCTCACGCTCGATTTGAATGCGCCGCTCGACATGCATGTCCATGCCTGGTTCGAAAAAGCGAACACGCGACCTGCCGTCGCCTTGCGCGCGATAAAGCGCGCGATCTGCGCGCCTGACCAATTCGTGGAGATTGACACCGTCAAGCGGAGCGATGGCGATGCCAATTCCAACACCAAGCTCGGCCGCGCCAGTCTCAAGCGCGAAAGTGTCGGCGGTGGACGCCACGATACCGCGTGCCAGATTGGCGGGATCTTCGAGGGAACTAATGTTTGGCAGGACGATCCCGAATTCGTCGCCTCCGATCCTCGCCAGGAGGCCGTCCTTGCGCAAGATTTCGGCAAGCCGCTTAGCAAATTCGCAAAGCACCTTGTCCCTCGCTGCATGTCCATGCGTGTCCTTGATCCGCTTTACGCCGTCGAGGCCAAGCATCAAAACAGCGACTTGTTGCGTGTCGGTGGCGAGGCCAAGGCACAGATCAAGTTTTTCATCAAACAAGCGGCGGTTCGGCAGGCCCGTCAATGGATCGTGTCGCGCCAGATCGCGGGCTTCTCCTTTTGCAATGATTCGTGCTTCAGTTTCGCGCGCGAGTTCTCGATAGCGCCGAACACTAAAGATTGTAAGCGAAACGCTCATTAAGAACGCAACGAATATGATGAATACAATGTCGCCGAGTACCGAGTCTAAGCCCCGCCCCAGCTGAATCAAGCGAGGACTAATCTCATAGAGATGAGCTAAGATTGAAGCGACAACGAGGCCGCCGAAGAGAGCAATGAAGTCCCTCGTGGCAGAACTCCGCCAATCGAACTGCATTACGCGAGATGGTGGAGTTAAAAATTTCATCTCATTCGGATCTTCGCTAACGCAGATTGGTTCAGTGAGGTTCCTACCCGTAGCATGAATGTCAACTGAGGACCAGATGATGTGCGCCGATTGCCGAACCATTGCCGGCTTCGCAAGCTGCGCCATCGACTCTCGATCGTTTGTCACCGGCAACCGTCCTGTTCGATCGACCAGCGACTTCGCACATCGTCAACGCGGCCGAAGCAACGAGTTGCGCCCTCAATATGCCGCTTCAACGTTCTGGACGCTCTGGAACGCGAGTGGCTAGTGAACGTTAGTCAGCGTGCAACAGCGCTTATTGCGACCAGGCTCCTGCCAGTGGCGCCCACTGATCGGGACCTTCCGCCAAATGCCTGACGAGCGGATTGGTGATCGCAGCGTCGCGCGCCGGGGCTGCCCGCCTTGGTGGGGTGAGACGACCGCCGGCTGAGCGCTCGACAGAACCAAGGCTGTTGAGCGACGCCGTAGCAGGCAACGACATTGCAGCTCCCGGCAGCTAGTGGTCGCGGCCTAGATGTTTAGCCCCGGCATTTGCTGGAGCGGATTGATAGAGAAGCGTTCGGGGCTGGAAGCCCAGGCTTTGCAATTGAACTCGTAGGGCGTGAGGCCCTTGAGGGTTTTGAGCCTGCGGCCGAAGTTGTAAGCCGAGACGAAGTCGGCCAGATGCTGGCGGAGCTGGTCATGGCTCTCGTAGTAGAAGCGCTTGACCGTTGCGTCCTTTATGGTTCGGTTCATTCGCTCGACCTGACCGTTGGTCCATGGGTGCTTCGCTTTGGTGTCCGATAGTCGATGTCATTCTTTGCACAGGCGAGTTCGAACGCGTGGGCCCAGAAGAGTTCGCCGTTTGCCATGGCCTCCTTGATCAAAGGCACAGCCGAGCCTCCGGCACCGGGGGTCGTGAACTGGATGCCATTGTCGGTGAGCACCGTATGGATCTTATAGGGAACGGCCGCGATCAAGCGCAGCAGGAACTCCCTTGATACGGCGGTGGTAGCCCTTTCGTGCAGTTCGACGTAAGCGAACTTGGAGGTTCGGTCGATCGCCACGAACATGTGGAGCTTACCTGTTCGGTCCGCACCTCGGCGATATCGATGTGGAAGAAGCCGATCGGGTAGCTCTTGAACTTCTTCTTTGCCAGTCTGTCGCCTTCGACGTCCGGCAGTCGGCCGATACCGTGGCGCGGCAGACAGCGGTGCAGTGATGAGCGTGTCAGTTGCAGGATGGTCGGCTGCAGTGCATAGAGGCAGTCATCAAGCGGCAATAGCGTGTAGCGCCGGAAGGCGACGATAACCGCCTCCTCTTCGACGGACAGTACCGTTGATTTCGCCCGCTTGGGGCCGGTTGGGAGGTCGGCGACCGAGGTCCGCTTCTTCCACTTGGCGACGGTCTTCTGGTTGATGCCGTAGCGCTTTGCCAGCGTTCTCAGGCTCGCTTGACTATGCTGTATCGCTCGACGGATCGCCTCTGTCGTCGTGGCGCTCCCATGAAGAACCTGGCCCATAGTGCATCCTTTGATTCGGCAGACAGGAATGCCCCATCAAAACCCGGGATCAACATCTAGTGCGGCGCGAACTCGCATGCAAACATTGCAATTGATGGACCATGACCGAATAGAACTGTTAGTAGTATTGTGGCTCTGACTTACGACAGTGAGAACCGACGTCGCGCCGGCGCGCGCTTGAGTCGAAGTGCGCGACGAACGATAACCTAGGCGACAACCACACGGTTGCGACCTTCAAACTTTGCGCGATAGAGCCGCTGGTCGGCGACGTTCAGGAACCCGTCGAGCGTGTCTCCATCGCGCCCGAATTCCGATACTCCAACACTGATGGTGACGCCAACCGACGGTTCGGCTCCGACGTCGAATGCAGTGCGTTCGATGGCTGACCGAAGGCGCTCGGCTACCGCGCAAGCCGCGTCGAGCGTCGCCCCCGGCAGCAATACCATGAATTCTTCACCGCCCACGCGCGCGACAGAGTCGTAAGGCCGGATCGCCTCCAGACATTTTCGCACGAATACGCGCAGGACCTCATCGCCGACGCTGTGACCGCGTGAGTCATTGATATCCTTGAAATGATCGAGATCGAGCGACAGCAGAGACAATGGAGCACCGGTCCGCTTGGTCCGCGCGATCTCGGCGCCGATATGCTCGATGAAGTGGCGCCGGTTCCCGGCACCAGTCAGTGGATCGGTGGCGGCGAGCCGTTCTAGCCTTTGATTGCTCATTTGCACTTGTTGAAGCGCCTTTTTAGTGTCTGCCATCGATCTGGCCAGGCGTGCCGTCATTTCTTCCTGGCTATAGATGGTCGCGAACGATTGCGTTGTTCGGAAAGCCTGAACAACGCCATAGCTGAGCAGAAAGAACCCGCCGGCAAAGATCGCGTGGGCCAGCCACCACATATGGTTCCATGGCGCCGCCAGAATGAATGCGAGCGACGATAGCGCGAACCACGCGACGGAAACGCCGAAAACAAGCATGAGCGGCGAGTGAATCCGTCGCATGAGCATGACCGAGACGTTCAGCGCACTGAATAGCAATGCGCCGCCCTCCATGGACAAGCGGACCGCCGGGTGCCCAGCATAGTGAGAATAGGCGACCAGTGCGACAGCTATGTCCACCGTCAGGAATAGGCCAATCCACATCAGCCATGCGCGCGCGTCCGAACGCTTCTCGGGCTCGTCTGACGGCTGATTGTAGCTGAGCAGCCCGATGAAGAGCAAAATCGACATCACCAGACGCGACGCCGGCCCATAGAGCAGAAACAGCCAAATATTGCGGTGTGCCATCCCAGTGAAGGCACCGTGCAGCGAATAGATCAGCGCGAACGCCAGAAAGCCAAGCGTCAACCAGCGCAACAGGGGCTCGCCTGAAGACCGGTAGCAACGCCACGTCACATATGTGACGAACAGCCCCTCGAGGGTGGCGACGACGATCGCGAATTCGTGGAACAGGTGATCTTCAAACTTCAGCGCGGGATCTTGCTGGAAATATAGGTAGGCGATGAACTGAGTGGGCAGCAGCGCGAAGCCGGTGATGAGAAGGATCGTATAGGCCTCTGTGACCAGCCGCAGCGCGTTGGGCCGCTCATGCACCGTAAGATTGGTACTCATATGCTATACCGTCATTCCACGATGATTCCGCGCAGTCTTTTCCTGACTCCTGGGCTTTTCTTCAGAGACCTTAGAGTCCTGCTGTCCAAAGAGTCCTGCTGTACAACCAAGATGAAGGCATCATGGTTCGTCTCCGCCGAAGGCCATCTAACAGCCTAGCACGATAATCACTGCTGACGGGCGCGGAGGTCATGAGCTTCACCTTCCGTCCATCTGCTGCACTCACTCAAGCAGCACGGCGACGCCGCCAGGATCGGCTTGCCATCCAGCAGGGCCGAGTTCCGCAGCCGCGGGGTTCCCACGCCGGTGGCGCGTTATGTGTTAGAGGCCACCACGTTCAGTCCGCCCGCTCCGCTGAAGGTAAGGGTATCGTGCGTGTTCAGTACGGTATCCCAGCTGCTGCCCCGAGTCGTCACGATCTGCGACCCGTTCGAAAAGGCGCCATCGGAGGATGAGGAAATCACGAGCCCGTTAAGGAAAGGATTCTGCGCATTACCGTACTCAATCGTCTGCTTGCCACCCACCGGTAGCGCCGCTGCGACGATCGGTCCGGGCTGGTTCGGCTCTGAGCCAACGCGCGTGACGAGCAACACCGTAAGTGTCAGCCCGCTTTGATTGATGAGTTTCTTGTACGCCACCTGTGACCTCCGTTACCTGCTGGGCGTCCCCGCGCCGAAATGCGGGACAGAGATTCCGCTATATACATAAGCCGGTTGAGCTAGGCCCCTGCCAGATCTTGTAGGCGGCCAATATTCGGAACCTGTCAGATAGCTTTCAGCACATTGAAAATGCGGTGCCGCTTCGGTGTAAGCGCGCCTAATGGCGCAGTGTTGCAGGAATAGGCAACAATCCGCTTACTCGGCACTAGCCAAACTGGTCGCGCTGGAATGTTTATTGGTCGGCACAGGCGCCACCGGTAGTAATGAATTTCCGTTTTGCCGCCCCTGTCTGGTTGAAGACGGCGAAGTCAGAAACCCGACATGACGATGCTTCCATTCCTTATTCAAGCAAGGACCCCAATCGGTCCTTTGCGAGCCGCGAAAATCTGCTGGCATGACTTTGATTGGTCCCGATCAACGCGGCGTAGTTGCTGCTTATTATGATCTTTGCAGTGATTTGTCCCGGAGCTGTGCTTCACGAACTTCTTTGCACGCACCGTTATCGGCGCGCCGATTGCACTGACGGTATTCGAACCGTTACATGCCGGAGAACGTTATGTGCTCTGCTTCCTTCTTTTCCCGCCTGGAGTCACCGAAGCAGGCGGCTCCTCGCAACGCCTACTTGATCGGAACCGGCATCGGCGCGTTGGCCGCAGCGGCCTACCTCCTCAAGGAGGGCGGGCTATCGGGCCCGAATATCGTCCTTTTCGAACAAATGGAGCAGTTCGGTGGAAGCCTCGACGCACACGGCAATCCGAAGGATGGATATGTCATGCGTGGCGGGCGTATGTTCGAGGAGAAGTTCAACTGCACCTACGACTTGTTGTCCTTCATTCCCTCGATCGCTGACCCGACGAAATCGGCCAAGGACGAACTGATGGAGTTTCATCAGGAGTTCTTCTGGAACGACAAGGCGCGCTTGGTTTCAGGCGGGCAGATCGTCGACGTCTCCGATCTCGGTTTCAGCGAGAGAGATCGCCTCGACCTGATCGCTCTTTGTGCGACGCCAGAATCGGCGCTCGGCGTCAGGACAATCCAGGACTGGTTCAAACCCCATTTCTTCCGTAGCAACTTCTGGCTCATCTGGTCCACGACCTTTGCTTTTGCGCCTTGGCATAGTGCCGTCGAGTTCAAGCGCTACTGTTTACGCTTCCTGCATCTGTTCTCGACGATCGATACGATGGCAGGAATCTACCGAACGCAGTTCAACCAGTTCGATGCGGTAGTCCGCCCGATCGTCGCATGGTTGAAGGCGCGAGGCGTGCGGCTCGAGATGAGGGCGGAAGTGACCGATATTGATGTTGTTGTCGAGGGCGGGCAGAAGACCGCGACCCATTTGCACTATCGGAAGGGCGGCGAGGATCGCACCATTGAGCTCGCCGAACGGGATATTGTGTTCGTCACCAATGGGTCAATGACATCCGACAGCAGCTACGGCTCTATGGACACGGTTCCGGTGCTGAAAACGCAGCGAATCGGAGGCTCCTGGCAACTATGGGAGCGCTTGGCCGCCAAAAGCCCCGACTTCGGTCGCCCCGCTGCTTTCGTTTCCAACATCGATCAGTCCAAATGGGAATCATTTACCGTCACTGCAGACGACGCGAGCTTCTTCGACCGGCTTGAAGCCCTCTCCGGTAGTCGAGCCGGCAAGGGCGGGCTGATAACGATCAAAGACTCCAATTGGCTCCTGACCGTCGTCCTTAATCATCAACCGCACTATTACGAACAGCCGAAGAATGTCTGGGTCTGGTGGGGATACGGACTTTTCCCGGACAGGCCGGGCCAATACGTGCATAAACCTATGGCGGAGTGCACGGGGCGTGAAATCCTCATCGAGTTGCTTTCGCACCTGCGATTCACAGACAGTATTGCGCACATTCTCGATACTTCGCGCGTCATGACCTCGCTGATGCCTTACGTTACGGCCCAGTTCATGCCGCGCGTGAGGTCCGACCGACCGGAAGTCATTCCGAACGGCTCGCGCAATCTCGCCTTCATCGGACAATTCTGCGAGATCCCCGACGACGTAGTCTTTACCGTCGAATATTCCGTGCGGGCGGCGCAGATCGCTGTCTTCGGCCTACTCGACGTCCAGCGTCCGGTCTCACCGTTCTACAAAGGCCAGCATGATCCCAGCGTCCTCTTCGATGCCTGGAAGACGCTGCACCGCCACTGATCAACGGCAGGAAGCAAGGATCCGTCATGAGGCGTGTGAACAACAAAGTCATTCTGGTGACGGGCGGGGCTCGCGGGATGGGCGCGGCTCATGCGCGCCTGTTGGTGGCTGAGGGGGCCAAGGTAGTAATCACTGATATTCGGCATACGGAAGGCGAAGCTCTTGCCGCTCAACTAGGCGGATCCGCCGTCTATGTCTGTCAGGACGTTACCCAGCCGGAGGAGTGGGCCGAGGCGGTCGCGAGTGCCGAACGGCAGTTCGGTGCGCTGCACGGGCTGGTCAACAATGCGGGGATCGCCAACATGGCTCCCCTCGAGCAATTTTCGCTGGATCAATGGAACAAGACCCTCGCCGTCAATCTGACCGGTGTATTCCTCGGAATGAAGGCGGCCTTGCCGGCCATCAGGCGCGCCGGCGGAGGTTCGATTGTCAACATCTCGTCGGTCGAGGGGCTGCGAGGCAGTGCCGGTCTCCATGCCTATGTCGCTTCCAAATTCGGCGTGCGGGGCATAACCAAGTCCGCTGCGCTGGAAGCTGCGGCCTCGGGGATCCGCGTCAACTCGATCCATCCCGGCTTCATCGCCACCTCGATGACCGAGAGCTTCGAGTCCTCTCTTTTCCCCATTCCGCTGGGCCGGCCAGCCGAGCCGCAGGAAGTGTCGCAGGCAGTCTTGTTCCTACTCAGCGATGAGTCCAGCTACCTCACTGGTTCCGAGATCGTAATCGATGGCGGCCTGACGGTCGGCGTCCCGCGCAAATACCCGGCACCCGAGAACATCTTTTGATGAGTCCAACTGATCACCCACCCGGACGGAGTGTTCCATGCATCATGGTAGCGGAAATTACGAAGCATTTGCCCGCCCCCGAAAACCCGAAGGTGTGGACAATAAGACGGCGTGGTTCGTCGGAGCAGGCCTGGCAGCGCTCTCTGGCGCAGCCTTCTTGATCCGCGATGGCCATATGCGCGGCGATCGGATCACCATCTTCGAACGGCTGAAAATACCGGGTGGGGCGCTCGACGGTGGCCAAGACCTGGAAAGGGGATTCGTGATCCGGGGCGGCCGCGAAATGGAGGATCATTTCGAGTGTCTATGGGATTTGTACCGATCGATCCCTTCGCTCGAAATCGAAGGTGCCAGCGTCCTCGATGAATTCTACTGGTTGAACAAGGATGATCCAAACTACTCTTTGCAGCGGGCGACTGTGAACCAGGGACAGGATGCGCGCACGGACGGGCTTTTCAGGCTGAGCGAAAGGGCGCTCAAGGAGTTGATTGCAGTCTTTCTTGCCTCCCGTGAGGAGATGGAAAACAAGCGCATCGACGAAGTGTTCGGAAGTGACTTTCTGAACGGCAATTTTTGGCTTTATTGGCGAACGATGTTCGCTTTTCAGGAATGGCATTCTGCTCTCGAGATGAAGCTTTATCTGCATCGGTTTGTTCACCATATTGGCGGCCTGCCGGATTTCAGCGCGCTGAAGTTTACCAGGTACAATCAGTATGAATCGCTGGTTCTACCGCTGTGCAAATGGCTGTTGGAGCAGGACGTTGACTTCCGCTACGGCGTCGAAGTCACCTGTGTCGATTTCGATATCAAGGCCGGACGCAAGCAGGCCACGGCCATTCACTGGTTGGAGGATGGCGTCGCGGGCGGTATCGGGCTCGGCGCCGACGATCTTGTATTCATGACGATCGGCTCGCTCACCGAAAACTCGGACATGGGAGACCATCACACCTCCTCTATTCTCGACCAAGGCCCGGCGCCTGCTTGGGATCTGTGGCGACGTATCGCTGCCAAGGACACAGCCTTCGGCCGCCCGGACGTCTTCGCCGGCAATATCCCTGCCACCAAATGGGAATCGGCGACCATCACGACTCTGGACGCGCGCATTCCCGCCTATATCCGCAAGATCGCTAAACGTGAGCCGTTCAGCGGCAAGGTCGTCACGGGAGGAATAGTCACGGCGAAGGACTCGAGCTGGCTGCTCAGTTGGACCGTAAACCGCCAGCCGCATTTCAAGCACCAGCCCAGCGATCAGATCGTCGTCTGGCTCTATTCGCTTTTTGTTGATACGCTCGGCGATTACGTGAACAAGCCAATGCAACATTGCACAGGCGAGGAAATCACGCAGGAATGGCTTTATCACCTCGGCGTGCCGGCCGACGACATACCGGGATTTGCTGCAACGGCCGCAAAGACAGTGCCGGTGATGATGCCCTATGTCACCTCTCTCTTCATGCCGCGCAAGGCGGGCGATCGGCCAAATGTTGTGCCGAACGGCGCCGTCAATTTTGCCTTCATCGGCCAGTTTGCTGAGTCGACGGAGCGCGATTGCGTCTTCACGACGGAATACTCAGTTCGCACGGCGATGGAGGCCGTGTACGCGCTCCTCAAACTCGAACGTTGCGTGCCGGAGGTGTTCAATTCTACCTATGATATCCGCAAGCTGTTCGCGGGGATCCGCAGGCTGCGCGATGGCAAGGAAGTCCAAGTTCCCGAACTAGAACCAGCGTTCTTGCGCAAGCTGATGCTGAAGAATATCGGCGGTACAGACTTCGGAAACACTGCTCAATGAATATCATCTGATTGCCGGGTGGCCATCTTGCGCTGATCGTCGGTCGTCGAAAAGATCCTTCGCGCTGTCCCTGCGCTCTGCCCCGGAGGGCAAGCGCCGCCTCGCCAAGCGTCGAGCCCAGCGCTTGCATCATGAGCGAACTTGCGGACAAATAGCGGCGACCATCACTGCTGCAGACTACAAATATAGGCAACGTCGATCATTCGCAAGATCACCACAACGCCTCAGCATATTACTGACGGCTGGCCAGCACGGAAATCGGAGCGCTCATGCCATCGAACAACGCCGCCAGCGGTCTTTAGCTCGCGGATTCCCGCATTCTTATGCGCCTGCAGCCGTGGCGCGGACCGGTACATAAGCGATGCGGTTCGCTGCTCCGATCGTGGCCTTATGCAAATTGCCGGCACTAATGCTTAGCCAGTCTTGCTGCCCTTACACCTGCGTCCGTTTTCAGCAAACGGCGGCGCTGGTCGCTCGAAAATGCTTTGCTTCTACCGAAGGCGCATTGCCATCATACTTGGCAATCGGACGATCTTGGGGGAGTATCAGACGACCGCCCCAAGCTCGCCGTTTATATCAATCGATCCGACTGCTCACCGCTGATGTTGTTGTACCTTGAGATTATCCAACAACTTCGAGCCTTCACTGAACGATCTCGACCAAGATCGCTCTGCCAAGTCGAGATAGCTTTTCAGCAACTCGGAGGGAGTTTTGACCTCGGCAACGACTTTTAGAAAATTGGCCTGATCGTGCAAGGAGGAAGCAGAAAATCTCAATCCGTCCTTCAAAGCCGCCGCGAAGAAGCTTGTCGTTGCTTCGATCGACTTCTGCCATTCTGGAAACACAAATGAACCGCGCGCGGCTGCGGTCGACTCTTTAGTGTGCTCGGCGGCGCCGCCTAACCCGGCGGCCGATGCCTGGGCCACTTGCGGCCCTTGTTGTGTACGGCGTTTCTCGTCTTCGGCTATACTCGACGCCATTGGAAGTCTCCTCTCTGAAGGACTGTAAAGTTGTGATTGGTTTCGCGGATCAGCTCCCATCAACTTTCAGAGGGTAACACGGTCTCCAACGTCTGATACCTACCTCTTTTGGTGGATTCGATAAGGACTGACATCACGACGACATACAACGTGAGCATGCAAGCGCGGATCGTTCAAGTCGATGCTCGCGAACCGGCACTGCATCATTCCCGCCGAATACATTTATGAATGGCGGGAAGAAGACGGCGAAAAACAGCCATGTTTGTTCGCACGCCAGGACGGCAAGCCGCTCATGCAAGCCGCTCATGCTCGTCGGAATTGGGATTGGTCCGAAGTCAAAGGCGAACGAAGTTCCGTCGTTTGCCATCCTTACTGACGAGCCCAATGAATCGGTCTCGCCGTACCATGACCGCATGCCGGTCGCGGTGATCGATCCGGAGAAGTGGCTGGACCTTGACACCTTGACCTTGCCCCGAGATTTATCCAGTTCTGAGTTCGCTCTGCGACGCGGCTCTCTGGTCGGCCCACGTCAGGATGGCGTTGCTGGTGAGCTCGGTGCCATCGTCGCTGACCACCATCCTGGGCTTGCCGCGCTCGTTCGTCAGCCGGTCCAATTCCCGCGCCACCCGGGTGCCCGAGAGCGAGGTATCGGCCACCAGCGCCAGACACTCGCGAGTGCAGTCGTCGACCACGGTCAGGATGCGGAAGCGGCGGCCGTCCGTGAGCTGATCGGACACGAAGTCGAGCGACCAGCGATCGTTGGGGGCCATCGGCACCATCATCGGTGCCCGGGTCCCGATTGCCCGCTTGCGGCCGCCACGGCGACGCACCGCAAGCTTCTCTTCCCGGTAGAGCCGGAACAGCTTCTTGTGGTTAATCACATAGCCCTCCCGCTTGAGCAGAACATGCAGGCGTCGATAGCCGAAGCGACGCCGCTCTCGGGCGATCGTTCGCATGCGTTGGCGAAGGCCGACATTGTCTGACCTTGGTATCTCATGGTCATTCGGCAACAGCCGATGGCTTTACACGCCTGCCGTTCGCTCATCCCGAAAGAGTCCCGTAGATGGGCGACAGCTTTCCGCTTGGCCGCGGGCGTTACCATTTCTTTCCCACGAGGTCCTTCAAGGCTGCGTTGTCCAGCATGGCGTCGGCCAGCAACCGTTTCAGCCGCGTGTTCTCATCCTCCAGCGTCTTCAGCCGCTTGGCCTCCGAGACCTCCAGCCCGCCGAACTTGGCCTTCCATTTGTAGATGCTGGCGTCGCTGACGCCATGCTTGCGGCACAGATCGGCGACCGACACGCCGGCCTCGTGCTCCTTCAAAATCCCGATGATCTGCTCTTCCGAAAAGCGGCTGCGCTTCATGCTCTGGTTCTTGTCGTGGGCCAGAACGAACTTCAAACTGGATTAAGCCCGCGGGGCAAGGTCACAGGCCGTGGCGCCTCTGGATTTGGGGTGTGTGGCGGCACACGGCACCTTCATGAAGCAGGACGCCGGTGTCGTGATCGAGGCCGACAAGCGCGCGGCAACCGCGTTCCTGTTGGAGCTATCGCGAGACTTCAGACAATGGCGACTGTGCCGATGATCGACGTGCGAGCGTATTCGCGGTTTTGAAGAGCTAGTCGTTCAGCTTTCAGTTCCGACCTTCGTAAGAGAGTAGCTGGTGCTGCGGCCACCAGCCTCGTCCTTCTGCAAAATGCCGCGTTTGATCAAATCATTGATGTCGCGCGTAGCAGTCGGCTGCGAGACTTTTGCAATTTTCTCCCACTTAGACGAGGTGAGCTTACCCTCGAAGCCATCCAGCAGACGGTTGAGCATCAGCGTTTGCCGTTCATTTAGTCCACTCGCGCCGTGTTTTTCCCAGAACTCCGCCTTTTGCCGCACATTTCCGATGATGGTCTCGGTGCCATCGAAGGCGCGGCCGAGGCAACCAAGGAACCAGTCGAGCCACCTGGTGATGTCAAGCGCGCCGCGCTGGGTGCGCTCCAGAATATCGTAGTAGGCATTACGCTCCTTCCGGATTTGCGCCGACATGCTGTAAAAACGCTGCGGGCTGTGCTCGGACCGTGCGAGCGCGAGGTCGGCAATCGCGCGCGCGATGCGACCGTTGCCATCTTCGAACGGATGGATGGTCACGAACCACAGATGCGCCAGCGCAGCCTTGATGACAGGGTCATTCTCACGCTCTGCGTTGAACCAGCCCAGAAACGCCTTCATCTCACCCGGCAGCCGCTTGGCGGCTGGCGCTTCGAAGTGAACTTTTTCGCCGCCAACGGCCCCCGACACCACCTGCATGGGGCCAGTTTCGTCGGCACGCCAATCGCCGATGGTGATCTTGCGCATGCCGCTGCGCCCTGTCGGGAATAGCGCCGCATGCCAGCCGAACAAGCGGTCCGCGGTCAGCGCCTGATCGTAGTTCTGGGTGGCGTCGAGCATGAGCTCGACCACGCCTTCGACATGCCGCTCAGCGGGCGTAAGGGCCCCAATGTCCATTCCGAGCCGCTGGGCGATCGATGAGCGCACTTGGTCGCGGTCCAGGATTTCACCTTCGATCTCACTGGATTTAACGACCTCCTCGGTCAGGGTCTGGAGCGAAGCTTCCGCCTGCAGCTGGAAGCCCAGGCTTTCCATCCGGCCGAGTAGCCGCCCCTGCTGATGGCGGACCTGGACGAGGGTTTCAGAGAGCTCTTCGGAGTTCCACTCGAAGTCCGGCCACTCCGGCCTTTCGTGAATATAAACCATAGCCCTGCACCTCTTCACTGGAGTATGGGGCTAATCTCTTCATCTTCAAGCCATTCCAATCACTTCATGATTGGATTAAGGGCATTTTTCTCTTCATGGTCAAAGCCTTGCGGGCGGAAATAGGACGTCATATAAATAATATGACATGAAAAAGCCGAGTTCCGCCCCGAACCGCGACCTCACCCCCGCGCAGGCCCGCGCCGCGAGGGCCCTCCTGGCGTGGTCGCAGCAGGACCTTGCGACCAATGCCAACGTCGCAACCTCCACCGTGGCCGACTTCGAACGGAGTCGCCGCACACCGGTTCCGCAGAACGCGGAGGCCATGCGCGCGGCTCTGGAACGTGCCGGGATCACATTTCCGGCCGGGGGCGCCGTCCTGGGACCGGCGCTGCCGATGCTTGCCGAGCTGACCAAGTCCGGCGCGCCAATCCGATATGTGAACGGCACCGACCTGGCTCAATGGGCGGAGCGCCGCGACGGCCAGGCTTCAATGCCGACGCTGATCGCCAAACTGGTGCGCGCGAGCGGCGGCGCCTCGCCGCATTTCCCTTCCGATGAAGCCGTCCAGTTTGCAGGCTGGGACGGCACCACCCAAGCCATCACCGCATCCGAATATGTGCCCGCCGGGGCCACGGGGTGGGAGATCGGCACGCAGCGCGAGGGAATCGCCGGCAAGGCCAACGAGGATTACTCGAAGCGAATCGAGGAACCGTTCGGCCTTGCGCAGAGCGAAGCGACCTTCGTTTTCGTCACACCGCGCCCCTGGCCGAAAAAGGACGAATGGGCTCAGCAAAAACGCGCCGAAGGCGCTTGGAAAGACGTCAGGGCTTATGACGGCACCGACCTGGTGCACTGGATCGAGCAATACCCGGCGGTCGGGCAATGGCTGGCGACCGCCCTCGGCAAGCGTCCACCTAGCGTGCGCCAACTGGAAGAAGTGTGGTCGGAGTGGTCGCTCGCCACGCAGTGGCCGCTGCCTCCCGACCTCGTTCTCAGCGACCGGGATGAAGACAGTGCGGCCCTGCTCCGCTGGCTGCGCGGTCAGCATTCGGCGATCGCCTTCCAGGGCGAAAGCTCCGAGGAAGTGGCAGCGTTCGCCTACGCCACGATCAATCAGCTTCCTTCCGACATCGCGGAGCACTATTTCGCGCGTTGCGTCGTCGCCTCGAATTCTGACGCAGCCCGACATCTCGCCAGCAGCCGCACGCCTTTGATCATCGTGATCCTCGAACCCGAGGCAGGCGTCGCAGAGGCCATCGCAGCGAAGGGCCACCACGTCCTGGCCGCGTTTGGGCAGAGCCCTGGGTCCCAGGGCACCGTGAGGAAGCTGAGTCGGCCTTCACGCGACGGTATCGAAGCGGCCCTGATCGACAGCGGCGTGCCCGAAGATAAGGCGAAGACCTTTGCGCGCGACTCCGCTCGCAGCTTGGCGATCCTGCGTCGACTGATGCCGGGCGTCGCCAGCCGGGTGCCGCAATGGGCTCAGGGCACGGTCTCCCGGCCGTTACTCGCCGCGCTGCTGGCCGGTATGTGGGACGAAGGCCGGGAAGCCGACAAGGTCATCATGTCGCGCCTGTCGGAGATGCCCTATGAGGCCTTCATCGCCAGCATCACGCCGTATGTCGGGGAATTTGACAGCCCGCTTCGCAAGGTCGGCACCGCCTGGAAGGTGACTTCGCCCCGCGACGCGTGGCTGCTGCTAGCAGCCCATTTCACGGTTGCGGATATTGAGCGCTATCGCGCCGCGGTTATCGATGTATTGAGTGTGGCCGATCCGCGGTACACGCTGAGCCCGGAAGACCGCTGGTACGCGTCGATGCGTGCCATCGAGCCGGAATATTCCGCCTACCTGCGGCATGGCCTGGGTGAAACCCTCATCCTGCTGGCACTGTTCGGTGATCGCGCGGCGATGGTGCCGAATGCGTCGCAATATCCAGACACCGTCGTACGGAAGGTGCTCCGGGGCGCGGACGGACAACGCTGGTGGTCCCTGTCGCGGGATTTCCAGCTGCTTGCCGAGGCCTCGCCCGAGGAATTCCTCTCGGCCGTGGAGGATAGCCTCGACAACGAGGTTCCGCCGATTTCGACGCTGTTCGGTTCTGATGAAAGCCCGATCTTTGGCAGCGCCGAGCATCTCTCGGACCTGCTGTGGGCGCTGGAGTCGCTCGCGTGGTCGCCGCAGCTCCTGCTCCACGTTTCACTTGTGCTGGCGCGGCTTGATCAAGTGGATCGCGGCAGTAGCCGCTCTCTGAACCGGCCCGCCGCCAGCCTGCGCACCACGTTCCTGCTCTGGAGCCCGCAGACCAATGCCACCTTCAGCCAGCGCCTGAAAGTTCTGGACCGCATCAGAAAGCGCTATCCAAATCCGGCGTGGAGGCTGATGTTGGGCATTCTGCCAACCGGCCACGATTCCTTTTCGTCAGTGGCGTCCACGCGCTGGCGCGATTTCTCCACCGACAAGAAAGAAGTTGTCACCTATCAGCTGATCGGCAAAGGCGCCGAAGCTGTTCTGGACCGCCTCCTCGACGACGTTGGCTCGAATGCCGCCCGCTGGGTCACATTACTCGAACGTTGGAGCGATCTGGGCGACAGGCGTAAAACGGCGGCCACGCAGCTGAAGCAGGTCGCCGATGGCAACCTCATCAAGGAGGATCGGGAGCTGCTGCGCGCCAACCTCAGGGGCGTGTTGCACCATCAGCGCAGCTTCCCAAATGCTGACTGGGGACTGCCGGATGAAGACATCGCGGACCTTCAGATTATCTATGACGCGCTTGCGCCGCTGGACCCCATCGAAAGCATTGCCTGGCTGTTCGAGACCTCGGTGTTCCTGCCCGCCCCAACCGGCGACTGGCAGAAGGACCGGCAGCTGCTTCAGTCGGAGCGGGCGGCAGCCGCAGAAAAGTTCCTGCAGGATCACGGGACCGAAAGTCTGTTCGACTTGATCGATGTCGTCCGTGAGCCCGGCTATCTCGGGCAGTCGATCGCGGAATCCAGCCTTCCTGAGGACACCCGCAAAGAGCTTCTCGTGCGCGCGCTCCGCAGCGAGCGCGAGAAAGATCAGACCTTCGCGCGGGGACTCGTCTGGACCTGGTATTTCGCTGCCGGCCGTGAGTGGGCCGAAGGCTTGTTCGATGAGGCGCTGCGGGAGGCCTGGGGTGACAAGGCGGTCCTGACAATCCTTCTGGCGCTGCCCGCAACGGGTTGGGTTTGGGCCCTCACCAGGCGGGCCGGCGAGGCCATCGAGGACTCGTATTGGAAACGGCTCAATATCCTGTGGAGCAAGGAGGACGATACCGACCCCACCTATGCGGTCGAGAAGCTGATTGCGGCCGGCCGGACTCACGCGGCCGTGCACTTCATCGGCTATCACCTGCACGACGGACGGACGTTCGCCTCCGATCTGCTTACGAGAGCGTTGTTTGAGGCTGTGCGGCAGCCGGTCGAGGGTGAGCTGGAGATGAACGACCGGACGATGTTCCAGCATTACGCCCAGGAGATCTTCAAGCGGCTGGACGAGGCGGATGACGTGCCCACCAAGACGCTCGCGCAGCTCGAATGGCAATACCTGCCGATGTTCGAGCACTCGCCGCGCAAGGCGAAGGCGATCATGTCGGAGCTCGCGATCAACCCTGATCTCTTTGTCCAATTGATCACGGCGATCTTTCGGCCCAGCCAGGATAGCGGCGTGGCCGATCCGCCCGTCGAGAACGAGGAGCAGGCCCGCAATGTCGCGAGCCAGGCGTTCCGGCTGCTGCGGCTGTGGGATGTGATCCCGGGCACGGCTGCCGATGGATCGATCGACGGCGCCAAGCTCGAGGCATGGATCAAGGAGGCGCGCAAGCTCGCCCACGCCAAGGGCCGCGGTCTGGTCGCCGATCAGAAGATCGGCGAGCTGCTCTCGGCCTCCAGGATTGACGCAGACGGCATCTGGCCCGCCGTTTCGGTCCGCGAGGTGATCGAGGCGATCCGCAGCCGCGATCTGGAAACCGGGGTGATGATCGGGAAATCCAACCGCCGTGGCGTGACCTCGCGCGCGTACGGTGCCGGCGGTGACCAGGAACGTCAGCTGGCGAAGCAATATCGCGATTGGTCCGAGGCCACGGCCTTTGACTGGCCCCGCACCTCAGGGATCCTCGAAAACCTTGCCAAGAACTATGATCATCAGGCGAAGGCTCACGACGAGGATGCCGAACGCCTCGATTGGCGGTGAACATATGTGCCGACGCGACGGATCGAATGAGCATACGTGCAGGAGGTCGCTACCGAGCCTGACCAAAATGACTACTACATGCTGCCAGAGGAGGCGCTCCCTCTCCTCCCCGAGAAGTGGCGCAACAACTTCCAGTCGATGGCCGACACGGGAAGCGCGGCTTTGGTAGTTGTCGAGAAAGAGCTGTTACAGCTTTCTCGGATGTCAAACTCGTTCACGTCCCTGGTGGCATTGAAGCATGCGCAGAAGCGCCTGCCGGCGTACAAGTTCGACACCAGCATGGACGCCATCATGGAGCTCGACATGCTCACAACGGCATTCGTCGTGGCCTATGCCCGCGCGGTCGAGGGCCTGATGCGCCTGGCCGACGAGCGGCAGACCTATATGCGCGAAAATGATTTGCAGAACTGGCCAATGCACGGCCGCGTCGCGCTGGTTATCGACGAGTTCGCCGAAGTGCAGTCGGCGATCGACACGGCGAACGAGAAGGAGGAGAAGGCCCGGGCCAAGCGCCTGGCCGCAAACCTGGTGAGCCTGGCCCGCCGGGCGCGCGCTCTCGGCATCCATATTGTCATCGCCGCGCAGCGCCATACGACAGATTCCGTCGACAGCGCGCTGCTCAATAATCTCAACTGGCGGCTCGTGATGCGCCAAGGCGCACGCCACACCGCGCGAGCGCTGCTCGATCTCGGCGATGACCTCGATAGCCTGTCAGTGATGCCGACCGAGCTGCCAACTGGACAGTTCTACGCTTACGACACCAGCACAGGCGATCTGAAACTGCTGCAAGCCCACATCGCACCGGGCGTGGTGTTCGAATGACATCGGGGTATCATAATACCAGCGGATGCGAGCACGGGCCGCGCGAGCGGCCCGCGCGCAGCAGCCCGCGCGCAGCAGCCGCTCTTTTTTCCTAAGATACCTATGTATCATCACGGGCTGTTTGCCCATGGGCAAGAGCCGGGATGCACAAAGCGGCACCCGCCGTGCTGGTGCGGTATCAGGGAAGTCGGTCAATCGGGCCTGCATGTCAGAGGACGAACGTGACGATGCAGGCGAGCACGATAAGGGCGCCGAAGGCACAATAGGCGAGCCCGTTGAGCTGACGCCTACGCTGCGGGGAAAGCTCGGCCAGCAAGGGTGTCGGTTCCTGTTCAAAGGCCGCATCGTGGCGCCAGGGCGCGGTGATGATGGGCCGGGCCCTGGTTGCTCTGAACGCCGCAGCGGTGCCCCGCGACTTGGCGCAGGCGGCCAGCATGGTGCTCACGTACTTGGCGATGACGTCGCTATCGCGGCGCGGCACCGGTGGGCCGTACTGGCTGAGCCATTTGCGGAACGCCTGAATGGCATCGGGCGTGGCTGTGTCGATGGTGAGGGTACAAATCCATGAATTGTGGGTCATGGTCATGGTCATGGTCATTCTTTCATTGGTTGTGTTGGTCAGCAAGGGGTGCGAGCACGGCCGCGCCAGCGGACGCGCGCAGCAACCCCTGCGCTGTTTTCCTTAGATACCGTGCCGTCACGCGCTGTTGTCGGCGAGTCGCCGCTGCGGTAATCTGTCGGCAGGCCTGTATTGTTGCATGGCCTACATCTGAGCCCTGCGCCAGCGGGGCTTTTTTTATCGGTGACGCGCGCGCTACGCCGCTGCATCGCCATTGCGGCCCGCCCCTTGCAGTAGCAACGCTACGCCTCACACTGAACTTGTAACTGAACTTTTTGGGCCTCGTGCCCCGCATCCTGCGTCCCGGCGTGATTCGGGGGCCAACGAGGAGAACATGAGTAACGAGCGGTCAGCACCTAGGCGGTTTATGGAACGGCCAACCATTCACTGCCCGAAGTGCGAGCAGCCGGCGCCGGTGGCCTTCGATAAAACGGCCGGTACGATCATCTATCAGTGCTGCAACGTCGTGGAGCCCTACCCGCCGTACCTGATGGTGGAATTTACCAAGAAGTACCGCAACCGCGACAACTACCACGTCCCGTTCCGAAGCGCTGACGGCTACAGCGGTTACATCAGCCTGTTCGTCGAGCAGGGCCGCGACGTCCGCCCCATCGTCGAAAAGATGCTCGGCATGGCTCTGACTGACTACACGGGGCAAATGGGAGGAATAGCGATGGAACGTCCAACCATTCACTGCCCGAAGTGCAAGCACCTGCGTCGGTCACGGTGGACAAGGGAGAGCCGCACGATCCTCTATGAGTGCTGCAACATCGTGGAGGGCTATCCGCCGTATCTGGACGTGGCGTTCTGCAAGATGTACGGCAGCCGCGACAACTACCTCGTCCAGTTCCGCAGCACTGACGGGTACAGCGGCTTCATCAACCTTTTCGTCGAGGAAGGCCGTGACGCGCGGCCCATCGCCGAAAAGATGCTCGGCATGGCCGTGACGAACTTCATCGGCAAATAGCGACAGAAGGGGCCTGCTGGGCCCCTTTCTCATGCGCTGGATTCTGTTGACCGCGACAAGGATTGAAATCCATCGGCGCTGTCCCATACTGCTGCCACTTCCACATACCGTTTCATCCATACCACGCGCCTCCAGGCGCGGTGGAAGATACATGGAGTCAAACAATGCTGGTATTGAAACCGGGCTATAACCCGCCGGGCTATCGGTGGGACTTTCCTCTCGATGGCACGAACAGCCCCGAGGGTATCGACATGACCGGCGTCCTCTTGGGGAAGATCGGCAAAGGCGTGACCATCAACGGCGACCTGATCCTCAAGGACACCGGGCTCAAGGAGTTGCCGGACGGATTAATTGTGACCGGCAATCTCGACCTCACCGGCACGGAGGTCACACCGATACCGGCCGATGCCAAGATCGGCGGCAAGATCATCGGGCTGCCGAGGAGAATCGTTTAGCGAACGCAAAGAGCGCCCACGGGCGCTCTTTTTGATGGCTGCGGTGCGCAGGCCTCACGGCCAGTCGCCGCTTCGTCGCCAGCGTCGATCACGTCCGGGCATTCCTGGCCTTCGTGGGCTGGATAGAAGTTTACGCAGAGCCCGCCGCAGCCGGCTTCGTACTCGGCATGCTTGGCAACAACACCGTAGTGCTCAGCTAGGGCGTTCGCGGCGATCAAGACGGCCGCTTCCAAGCTGCCGATAAGGACTCGTTGGGTGTGCTCGTCGAGCGTGGAGTCGCTGATGGCGTCGCAAAGGTCGTTGACGTTGGGGATCTTGGTCATGTCGGCGCCTCCTAGTATTCGTCGGCGCGCATGATGGTCATGACCCGCTGGGTGACCGTCGGATCGGCCGGATCGGGCGAGCCCATCGAGCCGGTCTGGTCGTAGTAGTCGACCTTGAAGAAGAAGCGGTCTGAACCTAGGTCGATCGCGCCGAAGTCGTGCTCGCCGTGTGGATCGTTGTCCGGCGTGAAGTTGTCGAACTTGCGCACCGCTTCGAGCAGCTCGGCTTGGCGGTCGATTTTGAGGCTGGTCACACCGGGTGTAAGCAGGACGGTCCCGCCGAAAACTAGGTTGCGCCTGAAGCTGTCGTTGAGGCTGCGGATTTTCTCGGCGTTGGTGTCGTTGAGCATTTGAGTATCTCCCTTGTTGTCGGCTGCGCCATCGCGGCCGGTCGGGAGAATTCAAGGCCCGCAGGTCTGAGCGGGCAGGCAAGGAGGCTCCGCCCGAGGGCCCCGCCTTCGGGATGCGGGTGGATGCCTTGCCGGCATGCGCTACGGGCCTATTCACCCCGACCTTACCGGCCGGGTTGGTGCAGACCTTCAACGGGGCACTCGACTCGACCAAATGCCGAGGAAGCAAAATCGCAATTGCGATTGCACGACGGTGATCGCGCGCGCTAAACTTGAATCGGGTAGCGCTCGTAAGTCGAGGGCGAGCGCTGGGGGAATACGTATGAAACAGCTGAACGTCGAGCTGCAGCACTGCTACGGCATCAAGGCGCTCAAGGAACAGTTCGATTTCGGCTCAGGCAGCGCTTGCGCCATTTATGCGCCGAACGGCGCCATGAAATCGTCCCTGGCAAAGACCTTTCAGGACATCGCGGACGGCAAGGCTTCAGGAGACCGCGTGTTCCCCGAACGCCCATCCGCCCGGAAGGTCATCGACGAAACCGGGACTGAGATTGCCCCGGAATGCGTACTGGTGGTCCGGCCCTACGACGAGGTGTTCGGCCACACCGAGAGGACATCGACGCTTCTCGTCAATGCGCCACTTCGGGAGGAGTATGAAAAACTTCACCTCGACATTGATGCCGCCAAGGAGCGCTTGCTCGCAGCGCTGAAAGCGCAGTCCGGCACCAAAAAGGATATCGAGAAGGAGATATCGCTCACCTTCACGCGCGAGGAACAGCAATTCTATCGGGCCCTGATCCGGATCAGGGACGAACTCGCCTCCCAAAAAGGGCAGGCGTTCGCGGACATCAACTACGACATCATCTTCGACGAAAAGGTACTGACGCTCCTCAACACCAAGGACGTCAAGACCGCGATCGAATCCTACATCAAGAAATACAACGAGTTGCTGGCCGCCTCGACCTATTTCAAGAAGGGCGTCTTCAACTATTATAATGCTGCCACGATCGCGAAGAGCCTCGCGGATAACGGCTTCTTCAAGGCCAAGCACTCCATTCGCCTGAATGCCGACAAGACGATCGACATCGGGGATGAAAAGGAACTTGAGAAGCTTATCAAGGCCGAGAAAGAGCAGATTTCCAGCGATAAGGACCTGCGCAAGAAATTCGGCGATCTGGAGAAGCTCATCCAGCGCAATGCCACCGTGCGGGAATTCGATGAATATGTCTCCAACAACGAGCACATTCTGCCGGAACTCTCCAATATCGATAAATTCCGGGAAGAGGTCTGGAAATCCTATCTGAAGGCCAACTGGGACGCATATGTCGACGTCGTCGATAAGTTCCAGGCTGCGGAAAAGCGGCGGGCCGAGATCGAGGCTCAAGCCGCGGCCGAGCGCACGCAGTGGGAAGAGGTCATCGACGTCTTCAACAGCCGGTTCTTCGTGCCGTTCAAGCTGGAAGCCAAGAACCGCCTTTCGGTGATGCTCGGGCAAGAGCCCATGCTGTCACTCGGGTTCCGCTTCGAGGACGGCAAGGATTCAGCGGAGGTCCAAAAGGAATCGCTGGTCGAGGTCCTCAGCACCGGCGAGAAGAAGGCCCTCTATGTGCTCAACGTCATCTTCGAGATCCAGGCACGCCGCAGATCCGGGCAGAAGACCCTGCTGGTGGTCGACGACATCGCCGACTCCTTCGACTATAAAAACAAATACGCCATCATCCAGTACCTGATGGAAATCGGCGAGGACGCGATCTTCACCCAACTCATTCTGACGCACAACTTCGACTTCTTCCGTACCATCAACAGCCGGCTGCTCGTCCCCTACTCGCAATGCTACATGGCGTCTAAGAGCGAAGCCGGCCTGCAGCTGGCGCGCGCCTCCGGCATCCAAAATGTGTTCGTCCGCGACTGGAAAAAGGCGTTTTTCAATGATCCCATGAAGCGGATCGCGTCGATACCGTTCATGCGCAACCTGATCGAATATACCAAGGGTGAAGATGACCCCGATTACCTGCGCCTGACCTCCCTCCTCCACTGCAAGGCGGATACGGCCTCGATAACCGAGGCCGATCTCGACAAGATCTACACCGGGCTGTTTGGCGGCACAGGCGCCTGGAAAAAACCCGGTGACACGGTGATGGCCTAGATTCAGGCGCAAGCGGCACAATGCATCAAGGATGGCAGCACCTCGAAGCTTGAGAACAAGATCGTGCTGTCCTTGGCCGCGCGTTTCTCGGCAGAGAGCTTCATGGTCAAGAAAATCAATGACCAGAAAAAGGTTGACGCCATCAAGGCGCTCCAGACCACCAGGCTTCTGTCGCTTTATCAGGCGTGCAAGGATTGCGACGATGGCGCCGTGCGGGTCATTCAACGGGTCGTATTGATGACGCCGGAAAACATCCAACTGAATTCGTTTATGTACGAGCCCATCCTGGACATGTCCGACGACCACCTGCGCGCCCTCTATCAGGATGTCAGCAAGCTGAGTTAGCGCACGGCGTAGCCGTTGACAGCGACCTATAGATATATTACTATAACCCCGTGAATGATCTACTGCGCACGATCAAACCCACGGTTTTCGTGGGTTCGAGCAAGAAGGACCTGCGGGCTTTTCCCGCGGCCGTCCGAAGCGAGATCGGCCAGTCCCTTTTCGAAGCGCAGCTCGGCGAACACCCGCGCAATGCGAAGCCCCTGAAGGGCTTCAGCGGCGTTTTAGAGATTTGCGACAACTTTGACGGCGACACCTACCGAACCGTCTACACAACGCGGTTGGAGGGTGTCCTGTACGTCCTGCACGCGTTCCAGAAGAAGTCCACCAGCGGCATCGCCACGCCGCAGCGGCACATTGACCTGGTCCGGCAGCGCCTGCGCGACGCCGAGGCCATCCACAAGGCAACCAAGGGAGACCGATGATGAGCACGAAGAAGAAGCTGCCCGCCCATAGCCGGGGCTCCGGCAACATTTTCGCTGATCTCGGCCTACCGAACGCCGAGGAGCATCAGCTCAAGGCCGCTCTCGTCGTTCAGCTGAAACGGCTGATGGCTGATCGGGAAATTACCCAGACCGAAGCCGCCAAACTGGTCGAGATGAAGCAACCCGACCTGTCCAAGCTGCTGCGGGGGCATTTCAAGCTGGTTTCGGTGGAAAAGCTGCTGCGGATGCTGACAGCGTTCGATCAGGATGTCGAAATCACGGTAAAGCCGCATCGGAAGCGCGGCGAAGCCGGCCGGATCACGTTTATTCCGGCCTAGCGAGACCAAAGGGAGGGTTCATGACATTCAAGGCGACCGCGGCTGGAGCCGCGCATGAACCCACCCTGCATTGCCCCAATTGCAACCACGAGATCCGGCTCACGGAATCTCTCGCGGCGCCCTTGCTCTCGGAGACACGCCAACGTTTCCAGGAACAGCTCGCCAGCAAGGACGCGGAGGTCGCACGAAAGACCGAAGTGCTCCAGCAAGAGCGGGAAAAGCTTCAGAAGGATCGTGAGCAGATCGCGGACCAGGTGGCCAGCCGGCTGGCGGCTGAGCGCAGTCAACTCGTCGCTGCGGAAGCCAAGAAAGCCAAAGATGCAGCCGCAGCTGAACTGCTAGCGCGCACCAACGAATTGGCCGAGCTTCGGCAAATGCTGGAAGCGAACAACGCCAAGCTGGCGGAAGCGCAGCAGGTGCAAGCTGAGCTGCTGCGCAAGCAACGGGCGCTCGACGAAGAGAAGCGGGAGCTTGATCTGACCGTCGAGAAGCGTGTCCAGGCCTCGGTTGAACCGATTCAAACCAAAGCGCGACAGGAAGCTGATGAAGCCGCGCGGCTGCGCGTCGCCGAAAAGGACCAGACCATCGAGTCGATGACACGCACCATCGAAGAGTTGAAGCGGAAGGCGGAGCAGGGCTCACAGCAGTCGCAGGGCGAGGTCCTCGAACTGGAACTCGAAGAGCTGCTTCGCGGCCGCTTTCCAACCGATACGATTGAACCGGTCGGCAAAGGCGAGCTTGGCGCGGACGTTATCCAGCAGGTCAACGGATCGATCAGCCAACCCGCCGGCATCATCCTTTGGGAGACCAAGCGAACCAAAGCCTGGAGCGACGGGTGGCTGGCTAAGCTGCGTGACGACCAGCGCCGCTCCGGCGCTGACGTCGCTCTGATCATCTCCCACGCCCTACCCAAGCATATTGAGCAGTTCGACCTGGTGGACGGTGTCTGGGTGGCTCATCCTCGCTGTGCGCTGCCTGTGGCGGTCGCGCTCCGCCAGGCTCTGATCGACGTCAGCAGTTCACGACTGGTCCAGCAAGGTCAGCAAACGAAGATGGAGCAGGTCTACAACTACCTGACAGGGACGAAATTCAGACAGCGGGTGGAAGCCGTCGTTGAGAAGTTCGACGATATGCGCGAGGATCTCGACAAGGAACGGAAGTTCATGGGTCGGCAGTGGGCGAAACGGGAAACCCAGATCCTAGCGGTTATCGACAGCACGGTGGGGATGGTCGGAGACCTACAAGCCATCGCGGGCAAGGCCATGCCAGAGATTCCGAGCTTAGACCTGCCGCTACTGGAAGACAGCATGAGCACGGAACGGGAGGCCGGATGAGTTGGCGGGGCGTATCCAGCATTGCGCTAGCGGGATTTCAGAGACCAACGGGGTAACAACGCGAAAGCGTAGTATTGGAGTGCGTTGACCATGGCCGGCTTTGAGCGCCATCGACTTTTTCCGTACTATCTCAACAGCCGGCGCCTTGGCTTACTCGCTGACGTTAATTTCGCGATCGAAGCGCAAAGCCCGCTCGTCGAGAATTCGGGCGATCGGGTACTTGCAATGAGAGACGTTGCCGCGACAGCTCAAGACCTGTTGCGACAAGGTCGGTTTTCAAACCTCGCCGAGGTGGTTGCCACCAAGGATGTCGACGACAAACGCATTTTGGGTTTCGTCTGGGGCGTCTTCACGTTTTCCGGCGCAGCCGAGGCGATCAGGCGGGCACAAGAAGGAAAGCCGCCTAGGAACGCCACCCTGAAAGCGGCTATTCCTCTAGCGGCGACCGAGTTCGACATGCTTGGAGAGATGAGCATCGATCATTTCTTCTCGACAACCTCTGTCGGGGTATTAAAGGGCAAGAAGCGCATGCTTGTTGCCGGTCATTTCGAATTTCACGGACATAGAGTTGAGGTTTTTCCTTACATTATCGGCGAGGAGATCGAAGCTGCCGGTCCCCTTCCGATGCCTATTGCAACGTCGATCCGCGTCTATGCGCAGGACATCGATCAATTCTCACGGGTCGAGCACAGTCCCCAACCAACAGCAGCCGACCTCAAAGCAATCGAGAGCATGCCTGAGGTAGCGGTGAAACAAGCCTTCGCTGACATTATCGGGGAGCCTTATGTATCGAAGGATTGGGGTGGCGAGAAATCCGACCTGCAGACCGCGCGTTTGACGATCGAAGACGAGCCGACATCGGCAGCCTTTCTATTTAAAGGACCGTCCGTGTCTGGCCCGCTCCATCCCGGCAACATGGGCAAGCGTGGCAATCAACTGATCCGCGCTTTCGATGAACCTGCGAGCGGTTCATGCCCAGCCGGCTGCACACCTCATCAAGTTGCTTGAGGCGTTCGTCCGAAAGTCGAACTGAAATCACGCGCTTGGTCATGCCCAAAACATACGGGCAATTCCTAAATGAAAGCTTGGAGGCTTCGCGAATCATTGAAAGCAGATTTTCGAAGATTCGACGCTCTCGGATATCACGCCGCACTCTTACGCCACAGCTTCGCGAATGATCTCGGCTTCACAGAGTCACCATCGCCGCGCTCGTTGGCCATGAAGGACTCTGTCACCAGAAACTAAATCCGCACGCTCGACATAGCTCTGATTATGGCTGCCGACACGATCGCCGGCTATGTTGAAGGACTGCTTGACGGAAAGGCGCTCACGGACACGCACTCCTTGCCGCCGAGCGCCGCGCGCGGGGACGCGCCGCATTCCATGGCACGACCTCGACGCGCGCGCCGGCGAGATAGTTGGGCTTGGTGGACGAAGTGGTCGGCAAAGTAGCGCTGGCCATTCGAAACGTCCCGCCGCTGCCGCGGCCGAGCCGTTCGGAAGATGATCTTGTTGTCGCGTTCGACGAACTGATCGACCAGCTCGGGCGAATTATCATCCGGTTGGCTCTTTCCGTGCTGAAAACGCATCCGGCGAAGCACGTCTCGCGGAAGTGGGGCAGCGAGGCCGCCATATCAGCCGCGCAAAAATTCGCGGCACTCGCGGCCCATCCCTACGCGTCATTTGACAGTCTTCCAAATCCTGCTGACTGCAGCCTGGGGTGGCTTCTACGCTAGCTTTGTTCTAGGGCAGCGAAACCGCATTCTGCCTCGACTTTCAAGTCCTCGTCCAGGTCGGTCGCTTTCAATTGGAAAATCAAGGTGAGCCGGTTGTCAGGGCGGATTGTGCGGGGCTAGAGTCACGGAGTGTCTCTTATTGGCTCAGCACGGGTCTCATCGCGTTGTTCTCGGCGTGGAGCCCCGCGAGCTGATCGTTGTACACCATGACGAGCGCCGCACGTCTGATTTCGCTCAACGATGTCCAGTTGATGACATGCACGTCGGAAATCCGCACGCGCCGTGCGCCGAAGCGTACTATTTTGGCACTATTATTCCAGGTTCGCCTGGCACGCCGGTTGCTGAGAGACGTATGAGCTTGGCGGCCTTAGTGACGGCCCTCGCGAAGACAGCTTGGTCTTGACCGGTAACTCGCACGAACGGCGCATTCTTCCGTCCGTGTGTCTTTTCTGTAGGCTTGGAGGTCTAGCGGGCTCGGCTCCAAGCGCGAAGTTTCGTGGAGATCATGCCGTGACCCGTGAAGAGGCTTTGCAGAACGCGATAGCGGCGCTCCGAGACTGGTCTGACGGGAAGACCGAAACGAGCGCCGTGCTTGCCGCGATCGCGGAGCTTATGGCGACTAGGCCGTCACCTAAGCCACCTCAGAACCAGAACCTCTCGTTATAGGCTAAAACTGAGATGGCAGCAGGATGATGGCTTCGATGTAGATGGTACGAGAGGGCCACGGGCTTGGTACGGACCGCCTACGCACTGCGCTTGAAGCGTATAGGCATCCAGAACTGCCGCAGGGCCTCGATGGTTGCTGGAATGTCGCGCCAGGCGTTTTGCACGATAGGCTGCGTTCACAGCGTGCGCCGGGCCGGGGGTAGCAAGGGCCGACCGGCGTCGTCGATGCAATGGACCAAGATCGGCCGCAGCATAAGGTGTTCGGTTCAGTTCGCGGAGAGCAGCCGCGACCAGACGAGAAGCCGAAGCTTCATGACGGTGTAGAAGCCCATGCACCAGGGCTGCGGGTCGACTTCGGCGATCGCCGAAAACTCCTCGGTGTCATGATTGAAGGCGTCGGGATCTACGCCGAGGAGCGGGCACCCCATTCCTCGGAGGCCATCGAAACCGGCCCGGCGACCACCGCGGCCACAGCGCCGTCGAGCATGGAGAGCGACGCCGCCCGCGGATGCCGAAGCGTCGGCGACCTGGCGCGCTCGCTCATCCATTGTCCGAGCCGTTCGAACGACATGGCATGGTCCGCATCGTCGTCTTGCGTGCTTTTCGCGTTCCCCGCCGTTGCTTCGGCTTCGTCATGCCACGGCTCGCTTTTCGGCTTCGCGTGCGGCCTTCCAGTTCCAGGCCAGAAGTTCGTGAAGTTATCCGGTCGGGATGGAAGTTCGCCGGATCCAGGTGCGGCGGGACGAAGGCATACACACCCGGCGCGACATGGCGTATTCGTCCGGAGGCGGCGTAGTACTTAAGCAAAAGTCAACGGGATAGCTACCAACGGATCCACCTCTCCATATCGTTGGGCGATGTCCGCAGGTTACGCATCGACCTGGATATGATGGTCGATCCAGAGGCCCGCTCGATCGAACAGCCGGTGAGTGTCTCGGTGCGGTCGATGGCGTCCCGCAAGGTGTGACCGTCGTATGGGTTGTCGGGCAGTGCCTTGGCGTGCGGCACGAACAGGCCACCGGGGGCCCGGCGGTTGTTGGTGACGATGGAGGCCTTCACGCCGAACTCGTAGGGCGCGGCGGCCTTGCCCTTGCCGATGCACTCCACCTCCGGGGCATGGAAGGAATAGAGCTTCCAGCCACGCTGGCGCTGCTGCTGCGAGCGGATCTGGCTGGCTCGGCCAAGCGAGAGTGCGAACGTCTCCTCTGCTGGCTGGCCCTCGATCTTGCGACGGATGTCGCGGATGATCCGGCCCAGCCGGCTGCGCAGGATACGCAACTGCCGCTGATGCCGCCCGAACTGTTTGGCATGAGCGTAGCGACCCGCCATCATCGCGGCTGCCTTGGCCACGCGAGCATAGGATTGCCGCAGCCTGACGCCGTGCTGTCTCGCCAGGCGGTTGAGCCCCCTGATGGCCGCATGCAAGAGCTTGGCATCGGTCGGAAAGCCGATGGCCTTCGGTTGCACCGTGGTGTCGACCGTGACCCGCTTGAGGTCCTGGCTGCGCAACGCGCCGGCCTCGTGCGCCACCCGCAGGCTCTCAGCCAGCAAAAGCTCCAGCTTGTCGCCGAGCCGCTTGCGCCAATGGCTCAGGTCCGAACGCTCGTGCGGGAAAGCGTGTTGGAAGAACTCTTCGCCCGTGAAGAACTGGAAATACGGGTCGTGGACCCAGCGCTCGCACACTCCCTCATCGGACAGTCCGTAAATGTGCTTGAGCAGCAAAAGCCCGATCATGAAGCGGGTCTCGATCCCGGGCCGGCCGTTCTCGCTGTAGAGCGGAGCGATCTCGCCGTCGATCCAGTCCAGTCGACCTTGCCGGCGAGCAGAACCAGTTCGTGCTTCATGTTGATGATCTGGTCCAGCCGCGCCCGGAACAGATCATTTGATCCCGTCGTCTTGTGCTTCTTCGGTCGCATCGTCCTCTCCGATGCACCACAGAATCACGGCTCGCGACAAAGGGGAAGCCACGAACGAATTTCCGGGGTTTGTAGGTCTCAACCCTCCAATCCCTGCAATCTCAAACGGCTCTGAATCGAAAAAACAGACTCCAGCTCAATCGCTTAGAGCCTTGTTCACGGACAACTGCTTACTGTCGTGGTCCGGCGCGTCGGATCTGATGCCGTATGGGCGCTTCGCACAGATACATGGCTCCTACGTATACACATCCGACGGTTACAGCGACGCAGGTCTCGCCGACGCGGTATTCTTGGCTTGCATCACAAACGATGGCATCGGAGCGAAGCAGATTGCGAAGGTACTTTCGTGACTGCGGCAGGCACTTGGGAGTGTGTGACGACCTCAACGGCGATTTCGGATGAATGGCTTGATAGGCCGTGCGTAGGAGCAATAACGCGCTGCATCGCAGAACCGACCGTCGATCCCGATGTCACTATCGCAAGTGATTGGCTGGAATGGATGCCGCTGGACCTCGTTCAGGACGATCCGTTTATCTGTGTCACACTTGGGCGATGGTTGTTTCCCGGCCAGAGTAAGGATGGATCTGCGAATGTTTGGGCTAGCCACGCTCCACGAATCCGGACCGCATTTCCGCCGGTGCCGGACGCCACGCGCCTAGTGTGCCTCGCCGGTGCCTGGACTGGTGCTCCCAGCCTCATCGGCCCACTTCGGAAAGCCAATGTTACGGCGCCGAGCACCGTCCTCGGAGAGGTCTTCACATTCGCTGCGCATGTTGCACTGCTACAGCGACCGAGCGTCGAGCTGAAGTCGACGATCGATACTTCCGCGACGCCGATCGCGCGTAGTGCGGTGCCTCCGCATTGCGAAATTGACGGGACGCGCATGAGGCTGTTCAGTCCAGAAGCACGTTGTGAAGCCTGGCCGCGTCGTGATCCACGACGCGCTCGCCGTCTCTCATGCAGAGCGCAATCGGATTCTGTTCGATATTCCCTTCCGATGGCAGAGCCGCCCATCAGTCCCGACCGACGAGCGCGATGCACCGGTCGATCCTTACATACCTCTACGGTATGGATGGCCATCCCTATTTTGCTGTAGGCAGCGGATTGCAACGAGACCGCTACGCCACGAAGCAATTTCAGCTACGCGACGGGAGCACCGATTCTGGGTGCTGCGGGTGTTGGTCGAAGCGAGGTCTGTCAACAGACGTTCGGATCACGCGATGCTACGAGGCAAGCCGCATAGGTGGCCAGTGTGACCTATCTCAGCAGAATCCTGACGGGTGCGACCGGCCGCAATGATATTGTTCTTGCGGCGCTGTTGATCACGATCATTTTCCTGATGATCATTCCACTACCGCCAGTCCTTATGGACGTGCTGCAGGCCCTCAATCTAGCAATCTCAGCTCTCCTCTTGATGGTGGCGGTCTATATTAGATCCCCCCTTGCGTTCGTCTCTTTCCCGTCGGTGCTGTTGTTGACGACGCTCTTCCGGCTATCGCTTGGCATCGCCGCGACACGCACCATCTTGCTGCACGCGGACGCTGGCCAGATCATCAAGACCTTCGGCGACTTCGTGGTGGCCGGCAACCTCGTGGTGGGTGCGGTCACGTTCCTGATCATGACAATTGTGCAGTTCGTCGTGGTCACGAAAGGATCTGAGCGCGTGGCCGAGGTCGCTGCACGCTTCTCTCTGGATTCGATGCCTGGCAAGCAAATGAGCGTCGACGGCGACTTGCGTGCCGGCAGCATTGATATTCTAGAGGCACGTCGGCGCCGCGTTGCGATCGAGCGCGAGAGTCAGCTGTATGGTGCTATGGACGGCGCCATGAAGTTCCTCAAGGGTGACGCCATCGCGGGCTTGATCAGCATTGCCGTGAACATCGTCGGCGGGATCACGATTGGTTTGCTTCAAAAGGAAATGGTATTGGATCGGGCGCTCGAGGTCTATGCGATCCTGACCATCGGGGATGGGCTTGTTAGTCAGATACCGGCTCTCTTCACCGCGATCACGGCAGGCTTTATCGTCACGAGAGTAAATGATGAAGATAAAGGCGCCGATCTGGGCAATCCTATTGGCGACTATATCAGCGCACAGCCACGTGCCTTGATCGTTGGATCATTCATTCTCTTCCTGTTTTCGTTCGTGCCAGGCTTCCCTATGACGATCTTCATGATCCTAGCAGTAGCGATTGGGGGCGGCGGCTGGCAACTGCAGCGTATTCGGCGGCCCTCGTCACGGGCATTGGATTACTCGCCGAACCGAAGAGGGATCTTAACGGCGCCGGCCGAATCGGCCGGGCGAGGAGCAGCCGATGATGGCATCACGTTCACCGTACCTCTGATGGTCGACATTGGTCACGACGTTCAAGCCATGATCCAGCGCGATCTATTAAATGAGGAGTTGGCGAACGTGCGGCAGGCACTACTTCTTGATCTCGGTGTCCCTCTTCCAGAGATCAATGTGCGGGTCAACGACAGCTGCAAGGATGGAACGTACATCATCATGGTGAATGAAATGCCCTATGGTGAAGGACGACTGTGGTCACAACATGTTTTGGCGCGCGATACCCCTGAGAACCTCGAGACTATGGGCATTCCATTTGTTTTGGACAGGTCCTTTCTGCCTGAGATTGAAGTAGTCTGGGTAGGCACTGCACATCGCGAGTCGTTGCGAGCTGCCAGCATCCCATTCTTCGAATCGAATCAGATTCTTGGCTACCATGTTAGTCGCGTTCTGCGCAGGCACGCCGAGGAGTTCATTGGCATCCAGGAAACAAAAATTCTTCTGACCCGCATGGAAGCGCCCTTTCCAGACCTCGTAAAGGAGGTGCTGCGTTCAGCATCTCTGCAGAAAATTTCCGAGGTCTTGCAGAGACTGATCTCAGAAGGCGTTTCGTTGCGTAATGCGCACCATCCTCACGGCACTGGCCGCATCGACCCAAAATGAGAAGGACACCGTCATGCTGACCGAGCATGTGCGTTGTGCGCTCAAACGGCAAATCTGTTTCCAATACTGTTTCGGCATAAACCTGCTACCAGCCTACATTCGTAAGCGGAAAAGAGACCCCGTCTGGCGCAAGGGGTGAGCAATCGGCTATCGGCTGCTGAGTTTGTGAGCCGATGTGAGCTTCTATGTCTGCGCCTAGTTCTGGAACTAGAACCTTCCATATGATCGAAGCGGTCGCCGACCGTCTTGAGGGAGCGCCGCGGCAGCTTCGTCGACGCTGGTCGGACGAGTTCAAGGCGCAAATTGTGACAGAGGCGCTGGAGCCTGGCGCGAGCGTATCGGCGATCGCTCGTCGGATCGGCATTCACCCGTCGCAGCTGTTCGCGTGGCGCCGTGACGCTCGGGCGGAACGACATTATCGCGAGCGGCACTCGAGTTGCGGGGGTGAGATGGCGTCTGTGTCAGGCGCGGTGATCGAAATTGCCATTGGCGAGGTGATCGTGCGCGCCGGCGTGGACGTCGACGAGGCGCAGCTACAGCGGGTGATCCGGGCGGTACGTTCGGCATGATCCCCTCCGGCGTGAAGGTGTTCCTGGCCAGCCATCCCGTCGACTTCCGCAAGGGTATCGATGGGCTTGTTGCGCTGGTGCGCGATGCGGGCTCAGATCCGTTCGACGGTGCGCTTTATGTGTTCCGGGCCAAAAGAGCCGACAGAATCAAGATCGTATGGTGGGATGGCTCCGGCGTGTGCCTCTATTTAAAACGTCTCGAGAAGGCGAGGTTCTGCTGGCCGCGGATCGGACATCATCGGGTACAGATGAACCCCGCGCAGTTGATGGCACTGGTGGATGGGATGGACTGGAAGCGGGTCCGGACCGTGGCGGTCAAGCGGCCGGAGATTGTTGGGTAAAAGCACTGCGGCGAAGTGAATCAGCGGCCTGAAAGGGCAAGAGAAACGGAGCAAAATGTGCTCTGGTCGGGTCAATGACGCCGCCTGATCTTAGTCTCCCGAATGACGTAGAGACGCTGAAGGCCATGGTTCTTGCCATGGCCGAGAAAGCGGCCCGCGCCGATGCTCTGGAGAGCGAGGTCGCCGATCTCAAGGCCCGCAGCGCCGATGCCGATGCGCGCATCGAGCGGCTGACGCAGATCCTGAAGGCCTTCGACCGCGCCCGGTTCGGCCGACGATCGGAAAAGCTCGGCTCGGCGAACGGCGACGATGAACAGCAGGCCTTCGTCTTCGAGGAGATCGAGACCGGCATCGCTGCGATCAAGGCCCAGGTCGGCAAGGGCCGTGCGCAGGCGGATGGCACGCGTGCACCGCGTCGGCGCAAGGGCTTTGCGCCCCATCTGGAACGGATCGAAACTGTCATTGAGCCGCACGAGCTGGCTGAGCATGCAGGCAAGCAGAAGGTGCTGATCGGCGAGGACGTGTCGGAGCGCCTGGATGTGGTGCCGGCGAAGTTCCGTGTGATCGTCACGCGCCGTCCCAAGTATGCCTTCAAGAACGCGGACGGCGTCATCCAGGCGCCGGCCCCGGCCCATATCATTGAAGGAGGCATTCCGACGGAAGCGCTTCTGGCCCAGATCGCCGTCGCCAAATATGCCGATGGCCTGCCGCTCTACCGGCAGGAGGCTATCTACGCCCGCGATCATGTCGAGTTGGACCGCCAGCTGATGGCACAATGGATGGGCAAGCTCGGCTTCGAGCTCGAGATCATGGCCGACTACATCTTCAGCGAGGTCAAGAAGGCCGAACGGGTCTTTGCCGACGAAACCACTTTGCCGACGCTCGCTCCGGGCTCCGGATCGACAAAGACGGCCTACTTATGGGCCTATGCCCGAGATGACCGAACCTTTGGCCGCAACGGTCCGCCGATGGTGGCTTATCGCTTCGAAGACAGCCGCGCCAGCGAATGCGCGGTCCGACACCTCAATGGTTATCGCGGCATCCTGCAGGTGGATGGCTATGCCGCCTATAACAAGCTCGCGCGATCCGATCGCGGCAATGATGGCATCACCTTGGCTGGCTGCTGGTCACACTGCAGGCGCAAGTTCTACGAGCTGCATGTTGCTGGGAGCTCAGAAGTGGCAACGGCGACGGTCGAGCGGATGGCGAAGCTCTGGCAGGTCGAGAAAACCGTGCGCGGTCAAAGCCCCGACGCTCGCGTTGCCGCGCGCCAGCAAGCCTCCGCGGCGATCGTCACAGATCTCTTCGATCTCTGGCAGCAGACCTTGCGGCGGATCTCCGGCAAATCAAAATTGGCCGAGGCGATCCGTTATGCCGTCTCGCGCCGTGCCATCTTCGAACGCTTCCTGACCGATGGCCGCATCGAGCTCGGTAGAGTCGACGACTGGCGCGGTGACCGTAGGTCGCGAGGCTTTACTGGTCCGGCGGCTTTCGCCAGTTGCCGGTGTCGCAGTTCGCGCCATAGTTCCGTTTCCAGTCGCCGCTCGTCAAACCGGGCATGCAGATTTCCCGCACCCGGCTTTCACTTGTCTCATCAGGCCTTCGCGCTCGATCGGTCGTTACGACGAGTCGGGACGCGGAAGAGTTTGAGAGTATCATGCAGGTAATCCTGCGGATACTCTTTGAAGCCCCTGCCACGTTTTCCTGCTCGCTGCATCAACCAGTGCCGCAGACGCCTATCGACGTATTGCCTGATGAAGTCATAGGTCTTCATGACAGGACCTTGGTCGAAGTAGCCGCACCAGCCACGAAGAAGGCGACTGATGACGACGACAGTGTTCTCCGGTGTGTCCGGGTACCACTGCGGCGTCGTGCGTTCGTGGATTCGTCGGAGCAATCTCATGACCGCCTTCTTGGACGGACGCGTGCCGATGAAGGCTTGTCCATCCTTTCCGTAGAACCGCCCGATCGTGTAGCCGAGGAATGTGAATCGTTCCGTCGGCAGTAGAGCGATGCGGGTCTTGGTCTCGTTCACCTCCAGCCCGAGCCTGTTCATCAGTACCGTCATTCGCTTCATCGCCGCCTCGGCTTGGCCGGGGCGGCAGCAGATCACGAGATCGTCGGCATAGTTGACGACGTAGGCGTCGAGTTGTTCTTGGTGTCCGTGGTCGCGCCAGGCCAGCAGGAAGCGTCGGAAGTAGATGTTCGCCAGCAATGGACTCAGAGGAGAGCCTTGCGGGGTCCCTTTCTTAAACTTCCGCGCATCTGCCGTCCGTATCGTCCGTCTTCCGCTCTGTTCGATCACCGGAGCTATCAACCAGCCCTTGATGGTCGAGAGGAGTCGTCCGTCGGCGATCCGTCGTGTCAGGCATCGCATCAGCGGACCGTGTGGAATCGACGTAAAATAGTCGCGTAGATCTGCATCGACTACCTCGCGGCGTCCCCGGTCCTTGATATGCCAGAACACACGGCGCACGGCCATCTTGGCGTCCAGCTTCGGACGAAATCCATACTGGTTGTCCAGCAGGTCCGCGTCGAAGATGGGACCGATCACTAAGACCGTGGCCATCATGACGAGTCTGTCACGAATGCACGGGATTCCGAGTGGTCGGCGTCCGCCATTGCTCTTTGGTATCCATACTCTCAGAAGGGGGTTGGGACGGTAGGTGCCGTCCTTCAGCTCCTGTCTGACACTTTCCAACCACTGCTGCTGTCCCTCGGTTTCGATCTGTTCGAATGTTATGCCGTCCACCCCGGGAGCGCCGTCGTTTTCACGACACCTTTGGTAAGCTTCTTCCATGACATCCGGTCGGCAGATTTTGTCCCACAGGGAGTAGAAGCGGTATGCCGGTTCGGTCTTAGCTTTCGCCTGTAGCGAGCTCTGCAGCTTCTGAACGCTTAGTTCCGGTGTTGCTAGACTCATCGTCAATCGCCGTGTTCTCCGCTTCGTTCTCGCTTGATACAAGTCAGGGTCCCTTCCCTCTTCCGGCGTTACCCGGTGTCATAGGTAGTACGGACCCATCCGCCATCTGCCGCCGCCGACGCTGGCCCTCACGGGTTCGTCGTTGTCCGGACTCATCATCCTTCGTCGGCAGCAGACTTCCCTTGTTGCCCACTGTCCATGTCCCGCGCGTGCTGCCACCACTACTCCGGTGGGATCCTGGGGTGCTTTTCTCGCTCGCTTCCCCCCGGACGCCGGCCTTCCCCGTTAGAATGGCGGGTCGGCTCCCACGATGACGCTTTCGGAGCCTGCTCAGTGTTGACTCGCAAGTTGCGGCCCGCGCGGACCGATGACCCCCAGAAGGGGCCTTTTCTCAGAGTGCTTCAGGTCATTCGTCGCCTCCTGACCCGCTCCGAGTACTTCCGGCTGGAGCGAGAGTTTGCCGGCCTGGACTTTCACCAGGGAGAACAGTGCGCCTTGGCAAGGCACACACTCCAACATCGTCGAACGCGCCATCCGGCCACAAACAATCACGAGAAAGAATAGCCTCTTCGCGGGCAGCGACGGCGGCGGACGAACCTGGGCAACCATCGCAACGCTGCTGCAGACGGCGAAAATGAACAACGTCGATCCGTTCGCCTGGCTTGCCCTAACACTTCAGCGTATCGCCAACGGCTGGCCGAGCAGCGAAATCGACGCGCTTATGCCATGGAACCACGCCGCCTAACGGCCTCAGCTTGCCGCTTACCTACATTCTCACGCCGGAAGTGGAAGATACGGTGCGGAATGCAATTCGGCAGACGTCTGCTGGCAGCTATCTCGCCCTCGACGTGCGCACAACACGTCAGATCAATGACAAGGTACGGGAGGTGTCGGGCAACCTCGACCAGCAGCCGCACAAGCCGGTGCTGCTAACGTCGATGGATATACGTCGATATGTCCGTATGATCATCGAAGCCGAGTTTCACGGAATTCCAGTGCTCTCCTATCAGGAGCTTCCCCCGAGATTTCCGTACAGGCACTGGGAAGGATATCGTTGCTATGAGGAACGCGGAAAAAGAGCAGGATATTCTGACCGGTGTTCAGACCAAACTCGCCTTGCGCGTGCTATCGGGTCCCAACCGGGGTGCTGAGACATGACTAGACGCTGGAAGCCGACTTCGGCAGGAATGCCCACCTTGCGCCGCCGATCGCGGTCCTCAGTCCATTCCTTAGGAAGAGGCGGTAAGCGACAGGCAGGCTGGCGTGGTGGTTGGCAATCGACAGCGACACCGCCACCTGGCAATTATCCTGCTTGCCGAGTTGCCCGCAATATCGCCGTGCAACTCCAACCGAATGTCGGCCCTGCTTGGGAAATCCGGTGTCATCGATGATCCAGGCTTCGATGGGGCCCTGGCGTTCAATCGCCGGCAGGACCATCTCGCGTACCTTGCCCAGCACCTTCTCATCCGACCAGGAGCCGCTGCCGACGAAATGCAGCAGCGATTGATGCTGGGCCGCCATCCGCTCCGGAGCCGTCACCGCCGCCATCGGCTCCACGCTCTTGCGACCGCCACAGGCCATCAGGCCGACGCAATAGTCGCGCAGCGGCGCCTTCCGATCAGCATGACCGATGACACTGGCAAGCCCTTCCAAATACGCCTCAAATCGCTTCTCGCTCGTCTTCGTGCCACGCCCGCTCATGTCGGCCTCATCGGCTAATGGTCCATGCTGCAACCATCATTGATTCTGGCCGGCGGTTTTGTGACTCAGTCAGACTAAATCGAAAAGACAGAATACTTCGATCGGCACCCAGTTTTGCGCTGACTTAAGAAGACGCTCGGCGGCCGTTTGGCGCCTCGCGGGCGTCCTATGCCGGGTCTGCAATTCGAAATTTAACGACACCCTCGAGCGGGATCGTCCGCAGCCACCATCCACAGCACCGGAGTCATACGGAATGGCGTTTCTGAACCTTATCCGTTATTGACCTCATCAAATGGGCCAGGGTTTTCCTCTCCTCTCCTGGTGCTCGGTGCCAGCGCCGTCCGCATGTATTTTAAGCGGGCGGCGTTTGCCGTTTGTAGGCACGCTGCCAACGCCTGGCATGGCAGCGACTCGCGCTGTTTATGCCCACGTCCGGATACTCAATCATGCGAACCGCACCACCACCATTTCAAGGAGGGGGGCGAGCCCCAACCATGTGGCAGCATGAGCGGATAGCGTGTCCGATTCTCCGCCAGCAGTCCGACCTTCGGCTCACAAAATAGGAGTGGCTTATGACTCGCCGTATTACATGCATTGTCAAGCTGCCCACCCATCAAGACCGCCATCGGCGCATTCAAGCCGTCGGCGGCTCAGGGTGGCAACACCCGGAAGAGACAGCCATCGCAAACGTAAAACGCGATCCGGACGCTTATGAGGTCACTGAACAAGGGAAGATGGCCAAGGTGGTCGTCAAAACCCACGATGGTCGCGAGTACCTGAAGACCGAGAATGATCGTTTTCTTCCCGACAACCTTCTGAGCCTCGACGACTGCCTGCGACTAGAACGTTAGGACGGATCGCACACCTCAAATGCATCATGCGGCGCCGGGCACTGTCCGTAGTTGAACCCCGGTGCCTATGGCCCGACTAGACGAGCTGCTTCCCTGGGCATCGTGACACGCGCGTCTGAAAATAGACAAAGCCGGCTCAAGCGACGCGAACTGCGCGGCTCGAATTGCGGATTGCTGCCTGGCACGAAGAATGCAGAGCCTCAGCATGCCTAAGGCGCCCTCTCTTAGGCACGGCTACCATCGCAACTTGAAGCCGTGGATAGCCACTGAAGTTAGTGGCGCGTGACGTAGATGGTCGACGGCTGCTCGTGCGAAATATGGCGGGCGCTAGCGTCACGTCGCCACTGACTTCGAGCGAAGGCGCTTGATGCCCAGTCCAGCGTTTGGTTCGACGCGTCGGCAGAGATCAGGAAGGATCCTCGGCAGATGGAGAAAACGGTTAAAAGGCGAGCACTTTGTCTTGGCCTATTTTTAGCCTGCATGACTGAGTGGCGCGTTCTGTTCTTGGTGAACTGCAATATCCCAGGGCCCCAGTATTATACCGGTAACGGGGTCATCGCCTTCGAGAGACGCGAGGGACAAGATTGGGAGCGGCAATCCTTATTTGCCAAGCGTATCGCGACATTTCCCCCCGGCTCCTGGTTTGATCACATAGAGTCGAATGAACGAAACGTGCAAGAGAGTGCGAAGGCCTCGGCAAATTAACGCAGAGACCAACATCGCGACGCGGCTCATTGACGCCGGGCGTCTCGCAGCGATGGCACGCACGTGCGGCCTGAAGGCTGACGTCTCATACTGCGTTAATGAATCGCTCAAGGAGTCTTGGCGAACAACGTCTCCAGAAGAGGCAAGAAAGATCGCCGAGCGATGGATATTACGGGACGCGGAGAGAAGGCCATGGCCGCACATGCCCTCGATAAAAAACGTGGTTCCGTTCCATCGAGCCGGATCGGCACAGGCATCGACTATGAGCCAGCCGTTGACGCCGTTGCAAGCAATCCGGAAATGGTTCGAAAACAGGATGAAGAGATACGACGCGGGATTGCCGGCATGGCGGCGCTCTAGGCGATTGAAGGTAATGGCCTTCTCGACCTTGGCAGCCAAGAGTGCTGTGAGTATCTCCGTCAGTGGCTGAGCGGGACGAGACGGCCCGCACATACGATCATTGGCCACGCTTAGGTGTTCCGGGCCTGTTTCGAGTATTTTGCGAACAGCAGGTTCACCGAGTCGGGGCGGGCGGAGTCCGAAAAAGGCCATCCTTAAAGTTCTTGAAGAGGCCGATCGCGACCCGAACTCCGCAGCGGTGCGCCTAGTGCCAATTGCCCAAAAAATGCTTGATACCTTGCCCGGTCGAAAACGCGAATGGATCGAAGTGGGGAGGTCTTCGAGAGAGCTGGTTGGTGCAAGCCTCATACCCCGGGCACTCAGGGGTTGGAGCGGATAAAATAGGAGGAGTCATGATAGTCCTGAAGGCGTATATCGGATCAGACCACAACTATTCGCGCGCGTAAACATGGCGTTGCCAGCCACTCTCTCGGGTATGCGAAGCGGAATCCTCTTCTGGGATCGCGAATGATAACGGCGCTCACGTTAGTACCAGCCCACATAGAGGCAGAATGCGGTCCATCCTGCCATTGCCAAGATGGCCGTTATGTTGATCTGCTTTTGCGTCATGGTACTTTCGCGGTTGCGCCTTGGCCGAGCTGCGTTTGGTGGCGATTGACAAACACCAGCAGCTCAAGGGTTGTTATGCAAACTCCGCGCCGCCGAAGACGGCGTATCGCAGCAACCATCGGATTGAGGCGGGGCCGCGCAGCCATACCGTGGTTCGTTCAGGTGCTGTATCTAGGCACGCAGCACGGCGACATTGCTGCGACTGGGGCGCGCCACTGGTTCCGCAACAACGTCAAGATGATGGGGCCGACGCTCGTCGAGCTCGTGAAGCCGACTTCGAATCGGCAACATGAGAGCGTCCCGCCGCAACAGACAGCAATCGTGTGCTGATTACGCAACATGCGCCGTGCGGCGAGTTTCTCGAGAATCGGGCGCGGTGTCATGCCGTCCCGGCTCGCGCGATGTCAGCACGGATGAACTGCGATACGCGCGGCCACCTTAACTCAGGAACTGAACGACGATGGCAATGGGTACGATTAAGAAATGGATCCGCGATCGCGGCTTTGGCTTCATCGCGCCAGATGATGGCGGTGCAGACGTATTCCTCCATGCATCTGCGCTGCCGCTGGGCACGGTGCCTGAGGTGGGCGCGCGCGTCTCGTTCGAGGTCAAGCTCGACCCGCGATCGGGCCGGATGCGAGCGTGCGACGCGCGCATTGCTGAGTGACGAGTGACTCATGAGCGATCATAAGAGCGGCGTCTCGGTCGTGTCTGAACAACGGCGTCTCGCAGGTTCGCAGTACAATCATGCCGGATCTCGCGAGGCTCGAGAACAAGGAGGACCGCTCATTCAGCCTCACGTGTTCGAGAGAACCGCTCCAGCCGGTTCTATCAGCCGCATCCGACGTCAGTCTCGATGTAGAGCTTGTCGGTCTCGGTGCCGATCCAGAAGTTCGAGCCCATCTGGTCGCGGCCCCAAATGCCGCCCACCCCTTCCATCGCGTGCCGGGGCGTCCGACCGCCCAGCCAGGGCGTCGGCTTCTCCTTCAGATCACCCTCGATCATGTGCTCCATGGTGGCTTCATCGCAGAGCCGGTAGCGCAAACAGGCGCGCAGCATGTCCTGCAGCGCGCCAGCAAACCGGCCGCGCACAAACCCGTGGCGTTCGATGAGATGACGGGCCACGATGGTCTTCGGACCCGATATAGTCCTTGGTGCCGATAACGATCATTGGGTGTACACTCCTTCGAGCATCCGGTGTAAATCCGTACTTCTTTCTTTCGAGGCTGATCCGGTATCCCTTCCGGCATCCACGAACGAGTGGGGCGGAGAACCGCGATTTATCGGCTGGAAATTCGCAGTTTGATGTTATTCGGCGAGCGCCAGGCCCCCCTGCAACCGATCCAAGAACAGAAAGTCGCTTTGATCTTTTTGTATCTAGCCAAAGGCCGGGTCGCGCGTCACCCGCGGCCCCAACGCCACCGGAAGGACCCAAATACCTTCTCGGCGCAATACAGCGTCGGAGGATCGGACCGCGCGACTCGGAGTGTCCACCAAGATGCCTTCGTCCGCGCCGCATGCGAGCTGAACATCCCGGCGTGCACTGCTCTCAACATTCGTGCCGCGCGAAGCGTCCCCTATGAATGAGGACGCGAATACCAATCGGATACTTCGGTTGATCGTAAGGACGTGTGAGGCGGGCGCAACCAAAGTGTTGCTTCCCTCAGCGCAGCAAACACAAAATGATTATGCATTGAACTTGAGCGCACGGATCACGTTCACGCAAGACTGTCTTGTCGTCATCGCAGCGTGAGACGATTATGCCGCTTTAGATTGCGTTAGACGAATTGCTCCCCGCTACACTCATACAAGTGGGGCTGTTGTGACAAAAGCAGCAGCAGCAGCGCTCACCCATTTGATATCAGTGCGTCGTAGCGAAGCAATTGGCATGCCACGCTTTGCGAGCCGCGCGTCGAGAGCGAAACCAGTTTCTTCGCGACGCGACCGTGAAATCGCGGCCCGTTTGTGGCGGCTTGCCGCCGAACGTCTTAAATCCTACGCGCATGAACGCGACAACATGAACATTTTGCGCGTGACGGCGATCGGCCCAACTGCTTTCTCGTGGGGTGGTATGCGCTCCCACACGACGGAGTTGGATAAACACGAAGACCGAAAGCTGTCATCTATGCGGCGCATCACCCTCCTCAGAGCCAGTGGTTACAGTACTCCCACGGCTGAGCGCTCCAGAATCGAGATGTAGCGACGACGCCCTCGATATCGGGGGGCTTCTGCTCGTGTTGCATATTACCTGTGGTGGGTAAGAGGAAACATTTGTCGCGCGGGCGGTTGGTTGCTCTCGGGAAATTTATCGCGCTCTCCACTGGCCGATTTCAGATATGCGACATGGCAGCTAAAGCGCCATCCTGTCGCTCTCCAAGTAATCCCCTCTTCTTTGGCACGGTAAATGCACGTTTCCTGCAACGCGCACGACCTGAGGAGAAATCATCCTATGATCACGCACGGAAGCTCAAGCCTACTCGGCAGAACCAAGTCCAGATGAACCGGGAAGCCGCGCAATTCAACGAACAGCGTTATCAGCCATCGCAATGGTCTACGGCGATGGATTGAGGCTCGGCGAAAGCCGAACATTCCTCTTTGCAATGGAGAAGCCTAATGTCCAGAGTCACAGATGTTCTTGTTGCTTTTGATACGGAATCCATTCTTCAGAAGTACGCGAATCCGAGCAAAAAACCAGACAGCCCCACTCTCATTGAGCCCCGCCATGTCTACATGATCACCAATCAAGACAACGTGCTCCATGGACAAGCGGGCGGCGAGCTCGACCTGAAGGCCCAGGTTGGGGATTTGATTCGTTGGCGCGAGACCAGCCTCTCCCTTGGATTCGAGAAGTCAGTGATCTTCTATCGCTTCATCGGAAACGTAGGGAACGAGCTGATCTCGACGCCGACCCCGCGGAAGGCGGAGGCCTCGTTCGCGCATCCCAATCCTAGCAATCCGTCCGTGCCGACATGTCAGACAATTGCCAACTATTATTGGTCCTCGGAAACATTGGCTATTGGACGAGTTACCTACCATTTCAACTTCATGATCGTCGATCGCAATTGCAGCGCGCTGGGATACTTCTCGTGGGATCCGTTCATCAGCATCCATAATTGATTCGGATGATCACCAAGGCATCGAAGAAACCGCGCCGCGAGGCAACGGCCATGATCCCGCCCACCGTCTACTCCGAGGGTGGCATGAAATGGTAGGTTCAAAGCTTGCTGACGGACGCGTGCCGACCTCACCCGACTCCATGGCGGATCGACCTTATCGACCAGCTGTCGCTTTTTTCGTCGCTCTCGAGTAAGACCGATCCGCCGTCAGCCCCATCCAGTTCGGCCGGCCCCAAGCACTTGGAAGCTCCGGCGGTTGCCGAGCACTCCACGGTCGGGAGGAAGGGAAACAGCAATGGCCCAAAAAAGGTCCTCAACCAAGAGACAGCGCTCCGAGTCTCACGTTGCCGTTCTCATCATCGTCGACGCAGAGACACTGCTGTCACGGTATCCGAATATCAGTCTCTCGCCCGATGCGCCCGTACGCATCGACAGTGAGCATATCTACGTGCTGGCCACGCGCGATGGCGGGCCGCTCGGGACCAATGACGGCCATCTCGATCTGGCCGTCACGCCTGGCGTCCATCTGCGCATCCGTGGAAACGCGTTGGCCTTGAGAGGTGAGCATATCGTCGCGCTTTATGGGATCGCGCAGGAGCACGCTGGTGTCCTTTCCCCCTTTGAGTTTGTCCTGAGACAAGCCCTGACCGTCGCGACACCCAACTTCGAGAATTTATTGCAGCCGAGCAACCAAAACATCGACGATCATTTCTGGCAGAGTCAAGTGCTGGCCGATGGCGTGGCGCCTTGCGATCTGAACTTCATGGTCTTGAACAAGGCCTGCTCGGCGCTAGGATACTTCCGATGGCGTCTGCAGATCAACGTCGCGGGTCTCAGGGAGGTGCCGTAATCGGGCTGCTCCGGGCGCCGTCATTCAATCCCGAACTCGGCTGAGAGTTCTGTGAGGACTACTGGAATAGCCAGTTCTCGGAATGTCGCTCGGCCTGTTTAGCGATTGAAATTCTATCTATCGACGAGGGTTGGTACTGGCCACGTCGCATTGGGCCGGCCCCACTTCCTACGGTTCCTCGATCCGACCGTATGTTTCGACAATGTGTAGCGTCGTAAGGTGGTGGTCTTGCGTTCTCGCCTCCGCAATGTTGGCAAGCCGACGACCGGAGGGGAAGGTTAGGCGAGCGCTGATATTGAAGTGAGGGTATTTGCCTCGGATTCTTGGGTGCAATTCAGCGGCAACTGCTACATCGGACGCAGCAATGTGCCTGCCGCCCCAAACCTCTATGATCTTGTCTAAAGGGTATGATCGACCCAACATCCTCTTGGTTAGTATTTGTGCGTCCAGCCAATGATAGGCAATCCTCACACAGTCGTCGTGTCCATGTTCAACTCTTGCGTGTTGATAGTTGACACGCTTTTTAGCGCCCGCAATTTCGGCTGCTGAGAGCATGGTTAGCGCTTTCGACATCGAGAAGATGGCTCTGCTGACACGCTCGCGAGGTTAGTCTTCACGGCTGTCGGAAGTTACTACCAAGCTTGGTAGTTGCTAGTCGCACAAACGACGCTCATTTAGGTCTTTCAACCAATCCTCCACGCTGCCGTAATGCTCTCAGTGCTGAATGGTGATCCTGCCTTTCGGGCTCAAGACTGCACCCGGATTTGATAGGCGCTCGTCGCCACTCGCGGTTATTGGCGAAGGGGCCGAATTTGAAATGCAACGCCACCCGATTATCGGCTGTCGAACGATCTCAACATATTCCCCTACCTCGTTCTCAATAGCATGAATGTACCAAACCCTGGAAAAGCTGAGATGATCGGCGCTAATGCTTCGCTGTTCCGGTGGAAAGCGCCGATCACGGCTTCGGCGGAGCCGTCGATCAGATGAACATTCGAAAGCTCAGCGCCGTATTCATTCTTGCCTCCATAGCTGACATGAATGATGTGTCGCGGATTGATGTTCGTGATACTAGGGCCAGCACCCAATAAAATCATTGCCGGTTGAATAGCTTGCTGATTCCATTGCTGTACGATTCGGGGGCAACGTCGATGCGACGCAATCTATTCTGGCTGAACGACGATCAGTGGCGGCAGATCGAACCTACTTGCCGACAGACGTGCGCGGCAAAGAGCGCGTGGACGACCGCCGAGTGATTAGCGGCATCTTGCATGTGATCAAGAGCGGTTGTCGATGGAGCGATTGCCCGCCGGAATATGGTCCGCCGACGACGATCTACAAGCGCTTCGTGCGCGGGCCGAACGCGGCGTGTGGGAGCGGTTGTTCCGCGAACTTGCGGCGCGCGGTCGATCGAGCGCCACGCAGATAATCGACAGCACGCAAGTTACGGCGCACCGCTCGGCCTCGGGGGCAAAAAGGGGGAGCACAAGCAGGCTATTGGCCGCTCACGCGGCAGCCGAAACACGAAAATCCACGCAATCGCAGACGCACCCGCGCGCCTTTTGGCCCCCATCCGCGCAGTGGGGCCATGTTGGTCTTGATCCAGGTCTCGTCGATAAAGACCAGGCGTCGGGGATCGAGATTGGCCTGCCATGAACGCCAGCGCTGGCGTCTACGCGCGATGTCTGCGCGAGCTCGCTCGAGGGCGAGCAGCGTTTTTTTTGAACCGCAGCCCTTCGCGTCGCAGAAATAGCCAAACCGCATTGTGGGAGACCTTGATCCCGCGCGCGGCGAGTTCATCCTTTAGGTCGTGAAGCGTCAAATGCGGCGTCTGACTGATCCGTTCCTTGATGAAGGCGCGATGCGGCTCAAGTACGGGCTTCCGATGGCCACCCATCTTGCCGGGCGCTACCGTAGAACACGCGCCGCAAAATGAAGCCGCCCGACGACGTCACCGGGATCACCTTCTCCTCGAAGTCGGTCGTGCGGCCTTTCGGCAGTGGCGCCAGCGCCTCCTTCTCGAGCGCGATCCGCTTGACGAGGTTGGCGTTGCGCCGGCCGACAATCTCGTCGACAAAAGCCCGGTAGGCATCGAGACTGGCGAAGTCGCGCGTGCCCCGCAGCAGCAGCGCATCCTCCAGCGCTCGTTTAAGATGGCCGTGCGCACTCTCGATCGAGCCGTTCTCGTGTGCGATGCCCGCATTGTTGCGCGTTGATGTCATACCGTAGTGGCCCATCAGCGCGGCGTAGCGCTGCGTCTGATCCTCCCGCTCGTCGGCTGCCAGATTGCGGAACGACGCCGACAGACTGTCGCTACGATGCTCCCGCGGCACGCCGCCGAGCGGCCACGGAGCGTTCTGCAAGCCTTCCGCCAGGGCGACGAAGCTTTCGCCGCCGAGCACGACGTGGGCATGCTCGAAGCCGGAGAAACGCCAGCCCGAAGTGATAAAGCCGGTGATCGAGCGCCTCACCCGCGATGGCGACGCCGAGCGCACTCGTGTCGGTAAAATCGGACAGACCCAAACGGCCAGGCTCGTGCTCCTGGCGGAAGATCACGTCCTGTTCGGGGCCGTTGAGCACCCGCCAGGCATGGATGCGCCGCTCCAGCGTGCGTCGGATGTTCGCCTTGAGGTCGGGATGCCGTCGGCGCAGCTCGTCCAGCACGCCGATCACGCGGATGCCGGGCGCCGCCTTCAGGATCGGGATGATCTCGGCGTCCCAATAGGGCGCAAGCGGATCGGACCGTCGGCGGCCCCTCGGCGCCTTCTTCTGTGATGGCGGGCGCGAGTCGTCTTCTATGCGGTATGCACTCGCCTTAGAGAACCCTGCTTTGGCCGCGGCGGCCTCTCGATGCGCCCGTCATCAAGGTATAACGTCAGGCCGTCCCAATGACGCAGCGCATAACGCAAAGCCTTCGCCGTGTCGCTCTTGTGCGCAAGGTGATCAAGCGTTGCCTCAAACCACTGCTTCAAGGCTGCAGCCAGAGGCCGGGCATGTGCTTGTCGGCCCGCGCGACGCTCAGCAGCAGATCGGCCGCGGAGGGCTTTCTCGACCGCGTAGAGCTGGGCGATGCGCTCGAGGCCTCGCGGGCAACCGGAGCCGGCGCCAGCGAAGCCTCGCGTTCGATCTTCACAAACTGGCGCCGTAGATGCGACCAGCAGTACGCGAGCGTGCCGGACAGTGCGTCCGCACCCGTCTCTCGGGTCATGATCTTGTAAGCCTCATAGCCATCGCAATGGATGATGCCGCGGTAGCCCTCAAGCAGGCTCAAGCCATGGAGGGCCCCACGGCCCGGTGCATAGGCGTAGACCACGCCCGGTGGGTCAGGTCCGGCCCAAGACCTGTCATCGCGCGAGAGTGCCCAGAAGTAGCCGGTTTTGGTCCTGCTGCGCCCCGGATCCAACACCGGCGCCGGGGTCTCATCGACGGAAAGCTTCGCGGAGGCGAGCAAAATCTCGCGCAGACGGCGCCACAAGGGCTTCAATTCCTGGGCGGCATAGCCGACCCAGAAGGCGAGTGTGGAACGGTCGATGGCGATACCGTGCGTCGCCAGCATCTGCGCCTGGCGGTAAAGCGGCAAATGCCAATGATACTTGGCATCAATCACATGCGCGACCAGCCGCAATCCACCCCTGATCAGTCGCTCCGGCGCAGCGTGCTTGAGGACGACACCATGACAGGCGCGGCAGGCCAGTCTGGGCCGGCGGGTGACGATCACCCGGTACTGCACCGGAACGACGTCGAGCCTTTGGCTCTCATCGCGGCCAATCTCAACGAGATCGCCTTTGCAGGACGGGCAGCAGGTTGCAGTCGGCATCAGCGTTTCGACGATGCATGGCAAAATGCTCCGGCAGCTGACCACGATTGGCCCTGCGCTCGGCAGCTCTCTCCTCGCGTGTTTTGGGATCGACGCGACCATCGGTTGCTTCGAGAGCGGCGACGGCCTGATCGATATCCTCCAGAACAAGCTGGAGCTGATCAGCGTCTAGTGTCCTGAACCAGAAGTTCGCAACATCGGGTGGTGTTTTGCCGGGGCATTGTAACGGCAGAAGCGCTCGATGGAAGCAAGGATGTCATTCATCGGCGGATTTGGTCCATCGGAACGGTTTGGGATCGGCGTTGTGTCGTTCGATGAACGAGGCGATGTCGGCCCTGAGGGCGGCCACGCTGCGATAGACGCCGCGCCGGATCTTCTTATCGGTGAGGAGTGCGAAGAAGCGCTCGACCTGGTTGAGCCATGACGAACTGGTCGGGGTCAGGTGCACGTGCCAACGCGGCCTTTTGGCCAGCCATCTGCGGATCATTGGGGTCTTGTGCGTGACGTAATTGTCCATGACGAGATGGACGTCGAGTTTGCGCGGTACGGCAGCTTCGATCTCGTCAAGGAACTTGCGGAACTCGGCGGTGCGGTGGCGCCCGTAGCACTTGCCAATGACCCGTCCGGTCGCAATATCGAGGGGCGGCGAACAGCGATGTGGTGCCATGCCTTTTGTAGTCATGGCTCCTTCGGGCCGCCTGGCCGGGACGCATCGGCAGCATCGGCTGGCTGCGGTCCAGCGCCTGGATTTGGGACTTCTCATCCACGCACAGAACGATGGCGTGCTCCGGCGGTGAGACGTAGAGGCCCACGAACATCGCGCACTTTGGCCACGAAGTTCGGATCGGTCGAGAGCTTGAACCTCTCCATCCGGTGCGGCTGGAGCCCGAAGGCTCGCCAGATGCGTTGGACCGTCGACACCGATAGGCCACTGGTCTTCGCCATGTCGCGGGAGCTCCAATGAGAGGCGTTCTCAGGGCAGCTCTCCAACGTTCTCACGATCACGGCCTCGATGCGGGCATCGTCAATCGTGCGCGGCGCGCCGGAGCGCGGCTCGTCGTGCAGCCCGGCCACGCGCTGCTCCATAAAACGCCGCCGCCACTTGCCTACGGTCTGCCGGTCCCCAGCCTGGCCGCCACTTCCGTGTTCTGACCACCTTCCGCACAGGTCAGCACGATCCGGGCCCTCAGCGACAGCGCCTGTGCCGTCTTCCGCTGCATCGTCAGCGACGTCAGTTCGGCGCGCTCGTCGTCGCTCAATCAGGGGGGGCAAGTTGCTGGACCGCCATTGGAGACTCCGTCGCTGTTTGCCTCCATCATTGGCACAGCGACGCGAATCTACTGCGAATCTACGATTGCGAACTTGTGACTCAGGACACTAGCTTCTCCGACGATCGACCGAACTGCGCGTCTTTTGCAAGCTTGAGCAACCGCTCTAGCCTGGCGCAGCGCTCCAGCAGAGCCGCGGCAAAGGCACGCAACTCGGCCGGGTCGCTCGGCAGCTGATCAGGCAAATCACTCATTGGTCCGAGTCTGCCATGCTTCGCGCCTCGATGCAGCGAAGATTTTATCTCCTACGCAAGCGCTTTCGGCTGCGGGATTCGAGGCGCATGCATGCGTGTCCAATCCATGCCGGCCAGAAGCGCCGACAACTTCATTCGCATGACGCCGTCAACAACCGGCGGCCACTTGAAGGCGCTGCCCTCAAGCCGCTTCCAATACAGCACAAGGCCACTGCCATCCCAGACGACGATCTTCACCCGATCGGCACGCTTCGCACGGAAGACCACCGCCACGCCCTTCATCGGATCGTGGCCCAGCGTCTCCTTCGCCAACAGCGCCAGGCCATCCGCGCCCTTCCTGAAGTCTACAGGTCGGTTGCAACGTAAATCATGAGGCCAGCGGGAGCCGTCAGCATGAACGTGTCCGGCGCAACGCCACAAACACATCACTCAGCACGGCAAGCCGACGCGTTCCGCACACCTCCACCCGGGCCCCCAGGGATTCAATCGTACGGCGGCAGCTTCCGGCGATCCGGAGGGCGCGGCAGCCGCCGATGGCGACGTGTCCGACACCAAAGGCACGAATGTTACTGTATCCGCCGAAGCCGGCAGCACCAGTTGACCTGAACCCGCCCGGCGCCGCCAGTCATGCACCTGCTGCGGCCGGCAGCCATGGCGGCGTGCGATATCTGTTACAATCACACCCGGCTCAAGGCTTTCCGCGACAATCTGCGCCTTCAAATCATCCGGCCACTGCTTCCGGCCTCCGCCAGCGTACACTTCGATACGCTGCGTCAACGGTCGTTTTATGTCGCCCGAATGGTCGTCCATTGTGAGCACCCTTGCAGAAGATGACTCTTCTAACGGTGCTCATAGGTCTACGCACAAACAATCTGATGGGCCTCGGAGCCCCGCTTACGATGAACGGACGACTCTAGCGAGAAGGAACAAGCGTGGAGGTAGTGCCGACTGAAGATGGGCCGGCGACACGACAGGAATCAAAATGCTCCTTGCCCTCAGCGAAGCCGCAAGGTGCGTTCGACGGTGACGGCTTCGCCGCAGGCGGGGTAAGTCCGGCCTTTGTATCAATTGGTAGAAGAGCGCGATGGACGAGCGCGATGACGATCCTGATCGGTTCCGGTGATCAGGATCGCACACACTTCGGCGCAAGGCGGCCCTTCGTGGACGATGCCGCCGAGCCTGGCCGCACAGGCCCCGCGACGAGCTGATCGCCCGGACTCAGGACGCGACCATGCTGCACGGCGAGTTCGCGCTCGCCTCAAGCTGGCGCTTGTCGTTCATGCGGCCGTCCGGCGACAGCTCCGAGGGCCCCTTTTTGGCCGCAGTGGCCTTCAACGCAAGTTGCTGCGCAGGAATGGGCTCCGCTTTTGTCGGACAATGCATAACGTGCCAGCGCGACATCGACGATGCGATTGGCCAGCGCCGGAAAGCCCAGGCCCGCCGCGCGGGCGGCGAGCACATACGAAGCGCCCTGCCCGAGCGCCGCCATGGAATTGATTTCCAGCACGAACGGCTGTCCGGCGCGGTCCACGCGGATATCAACGCGGGCATAATCTCGGCAGAAGCACGCGCGGAACGTCGCGACTGAAATGTCGCGTAGTCGCTTTGCGAGGTCCTCGTCCACGAGGGCCGGACATATTTTCTCGGGTTCGGCCGCAGCGCGATGCGACTTGTCCTCCCAGGTGATCAGGCGAACGGGCCGGTCGGCGAAATCATGCTCTACCAACGGCAGGGTCTCGATCACTTCGTTGCCGAGCAATGCGACGCAGATTTCGCGGCCGTCGATGTACTCTTCGACCAGCGCATCCTGATCGTATTGCGCAACGATCGCGTCCACGGAAGGCTTCAACAGAGCCGGCTCGTGCACGAGCTGCAGACCAAAGCTCGTCGATTCGTGACGCGGCTTCACCACCACCGGAAACTGCAGCTCGCGGACCGCCTCGGTGCCGTCCCGCATGACTTGGAAATTCGGCGTCGGGACGCCGGCAGCACGGATGAGCTCCTTGGTGATCACCTTGTCCAGGGCGAGCGCGTGGCCGAGCGGGCTCGACCCGGTGTACGGAACGCCTCCCATCTCAAGCATGGCCGGAACATGCGTGTAGCGGCACTCTCCCTGAATTCCGTAGGCCATGTTAAATACGATGCCTGACGGCCGCCCCTGGCGATCCGGCGGCATGAACCGCTCCAGCGTGGCGAGCAGGGTTTTATCACCCTCGCAAAGGAGGGTTTCATGCCCTCCGTCGCGCAGGGCCGCTATCACGTTTTCGACGGCGTTGCGCCCGTACTTCTCGGGACATATCTGTCCGAACCGGTTGATCACTCCCAAGCGATCGCTGTTCCAAACGACAGCTGTGCGCATGTCAGACTCCAATTGATATTCCAAGTCATCACTTGCTCCGACCACCGCGGGTCGGCATCCGCTTCTCAACTAGGGGTTCCGTCTTTTCTCGAACGAACGGGTTCATGCCTTCGAACAAGCGAACGTCGAGATACTTGTTGATCAGCAGAATGCTGCCGGCGAGCGCCAGCACCATTTCGGGGAATCGGAGAAAGAACTTGAACGTGCCCGGCAGCTTGATCAAGCTCACGATCAGGACGGCCGCGATCACCGCCATCAGTGTCCGCCAGAGGGCTTCGGCCAAACCGTCCTGGTCGAGCACCTTGGCGAAGCTCTCGCAGGTCAAGCACAGCGCGATGACGGGAAACAGGGAAATCTCACGCAGCCATGCGATATTCCACCAACTTCCGATTATCAACGGCACGAACAGACACGTCGAGGCGAGACTCAACAGCACGCCGAGGCGCGAGTAGCTGTGATTGGTCGTGAGCAGCCGGCGAAGCCCGACCATGACCACAAGCACCACTAGAACGAACGCGAGGCTGATCGGAATACCCAGGATATTGAACCCCATCGCCAGGAGGATGGGACGAAAGAAGCTGAGGACCTTCACGCCGAGCGTTAGCCGGAAAACCGCGACGATCACGGCGCCCAGCGCTACCAGCAGCACATTTTCGGCCGCGGCGTGAAAATGTGCAGGCACGTCGGCAAGCGAGAATAAGCCTGTCGTCACGGCGGCGGTCGGGAAGACCGGAATCTTCGCTAGCGCGATCCCGACCGGAAGCGCGAACAAGAAGACCAAGAGCCAATCGGTCCTAGCTATCGCGCCCGTCGACTCGGGCGGGGTGGTCGATTTTTCGATCACTGGAACGTTCCCGCCGTTCCGTCACGCCGGGGGTCAGCCGCCCCCGTCACGCCGCCGTCCGGCGAGAACTGCAGCGCGTGCACGGCCGCCATGGCGTAGCTGTGGCGTGACCGGATGACGGGTTCGCGCCCGCTCGCCAGGAGGCTACTCAGCAAGGCGTCGTCCGCGGCCGGCCGCTCGATCCAGACCTTGCCGCCCACGAGCCCGTGCACGCGCGGCGCATCGACGGCCGAAACGATGTCACGGCCGTGATCGATGACGTCGCACGTGACCTGGAGAATGGCCGAGATGATGCGGCGGCTGCCGGCCGCGCCCAATGCAAGCAATGGCGTTGCGGCGGGGCCGCCCAACACCAGCGTCGGCGCGATGTTCGAGCGGGGCCGGCACCGCGGCGCTAGCGCATGAGCATGCGGTGTGCGCGGACAGGTGCAGAGATAATTGTTGTAGACAAAGCCGAGCGTGCGGTGGGCGACCTTCGCGCCGAATACCGATTGGATCGACTGAGTCAGGCTGACGATCATGCCGTGCCGGTCGCACGCCACCAGATGGGTTGTATCGCCGGGCTCTTCCGCGCAATCGGCCGTGAAGGCGAGCTTTCGCGAGCCAGCAATCGCGGCCGCAACCCGCCTTGCATGATCCTGACTCAGCGAGTCGCGCAAAGTTAGCGCGGGCTGCTGAGAGCTCATGTGCTCGCGTTCGCTGAACGCCGCCGGCACGGCAAGGGCGAGCGCCTTGCGCCATCCGCTTTCCGATCTCGCAAACCCGTGCTCCGCGAGCTCTTTCAACAGGTTGAACGCCATGAGGAGCTGCGGGCCGCCGTTCGGCGCCGGAGCACTGACGATCCGGCAGCCGGCGTACTCGACCGACAGCGGATCTGTCTCGACCGGCGGAGCGCAGGCTGAGAGGTCGGCGGCAGTGATGAGCCCGCCGCACGTCGCCATGTCCGCCGTGATCCGGCGGGCAATGGAGCCCTGGTAGAAATCCTCGATGCCGCGACGCACGAGCTCGCGGAGCGTGACCGCCAATGCGGGCTGGCGGAACGTTGAGCCGGCGGGCGGCGGCCGGCCGTCCGCCAGGAACAACTCCGCCGCCGCGCCGGCGCGTAGATATTGGGCCACCCATCGGCACTGCCGATGCTGCAGCTGCGTGATGGGATAGCCGTCTTCCGCGATCCCGATCGCCGGCGCCAACACCTGGGCGCGACTGAGCACGCCATATTGGCGCTGCGCCCAGTCGAGAGTCGCGGGAGCCGACGGAACCGTGCAGGCGCGATGACCGCGGCGCTGCTGGATTGCCGTGATCGTCTCGAGCGATGCCGCTGCGGGTGCGCGCGACTGTCCGTCGATGATCCGGATTGATCCGTCGGTGCGGCGCACGAGCATCGACGTCTGTCCACCCAGCCCGGACGCGCTCGGTTCGCAGACGGACAACGCCCACGCGGCGGCGACCGCCGCGTCCATGGCGTTGCCGCCCGCACGCAATGTGGCAAGCCCGGCTTGGGTGGCGAGCGGAAAGGCCGTCACCACCGCTGCCCGGCTTGCCGGCTTGCGTCCCTCCGCGGGCGCAACGCCGCTGCGCTCTCGATCTGCGATCAGCATCGCGAGCGCTCCGGGTCAGGCTTCCGGCAAATCGTCGAGCCAGTAGGCGTCCTCAACATACGGCCGGGAGAAGATCTTGCCGAGCTTGTCCAGATATTTGTTCTGGTGGTAGCGCATGTACACGCGGCCATCGTCGCCGAGGTCGAGAATTTCGATCTTCCCGGTATAATGCGACATGATGTACTTGAACGTTTTCTGGATCCCGCTCAGCAGCTGATTAGCCCCTTTGGCGATCTCGATGCCGCGGGCGAGCGGCACCTGAAAGTGCGACGCACCTTTCACTGGTCGCCCCTGGAATAGGTAGTACGGCCGCACGCCGATCTCATGGCACTTGGCGAAGGTGTCGGCGATGATCGCGGGGTCGTCATTCACGTTCGCGAGCAGCACCGTCTGATTGAGGAACTGGACGCCATGCGCGCGCAGCCCGCGGATGCAATGCTCTGCTTCGGACGAGATTTCGCCTACGTGATCGAAGTGGGCGACGATGATCGGCGTCTTGCCCGCCTCGCGCATGCGCCGGAACAGAGCAGCGAGGGTCGGATCCTCCAGCCGCTTGGGAGAGAAGGCCACCATCTTGGTTCCCAAGCGGATGGAGGTCAGATGCGGAATCGGCAGCAGGTGGTCGACGATCATTTCGAGCTTGGTGGTGCTTAGGATGAACGGATCACCGCCCGAGAGCAGCACATTGTTCATCTCCGGATGCGCGCCGATGTAGCGAGCCACTTCAGCGAAATCCGGCGCGATCTCGTCGGAATCCATGCCGACAATGCGCTTGCGGAAACAGTAACGGCAATATGATGCACAGCGATCGGTGACGAGCAGCAGTCCTGTCTGCGGGTATTTGTGTTGCAAGCCGGGCACGACGGTGTTGGCGTGCTCGCCGCTCGTGTCAAGGCTTCCGGGACTTTCGAACTCCTTGAGCGAAGGCTCGACTATGTGTTTCAGCTGCTCGTAGTATCGGTTCTTTTGAATGTGCTCGCGATAGAACTTCGTGACTTGGTATTGCGTGATGTCATTCGCCTGCAACTCTTCTTCTGGGACGAAGCGCGCACATTCGATGAAGTTCATGAGCGTAGCATCGGAGGGAACCATCTTTTCTGACTGCACTCGTGCCTCGGATACAAGACCCTCCCGCACTGACTCAAGCATCAAGATACTCCCATCCCCTTATTAGACGGAGTCTAAGCGTTAGCCCCCGGCGCGTGGATACGCGATCGGGTCGAGTGTCACTCGACGTTGTATTAATGTCGGAGAATCGCGTTTATTCCTCGACATCCGACAATTCGTGACAAGCAATTGGCATGCCAATTGTGCGATCCTGCAGAAATGGTTTAGTTTACGCGTTTCACCGCCATCTTCGTACCGCATTGGAGGAAATGTTGTATTCTCACCATTGTGTGTCGTGTCACGATTGGGTCATGAGATTGGGGGGATGCCCCCATTGATGGGTCATTTCACCCGCGACTTGCGGCTGCGAAATTGCATGAGGTTGAGCGCGAGAGCGAGGCACTCAAGCGGGCTTGGACGTGCCGCGACGCACGAGCTATCGCCAAAATTTGGTGACGGCCGGGCCGGTCAAGCGGCCGCGGTTGCGGGCTGACGGTCGATCTGTTTGACGATGACCTCGACCCCATCGTTGAATGTCACATCGAGAACGAGTTTTGGCAACCGGTTGTGACCATCGAGACGGCGCCGGCTTTTCTGGGCTCCTTCGACCAGTTTGAAGACCATCGCGAGGGCTGTCCTGTTCGACAGGCAGCCCTTTGCCCGCGCACCGTGACCGCTGGTTGGGGAGGCGAGCGAGACACCATTGGACGCCAATCTCTGATCGGCGAAAGACCCAAAACGTCGCCAGCCCCGAATTTGATTTGGCCAGCAGGATTAGGATCGCCCTTTTTGTTGTTCCACGCATATTGGATCTGACGGAGCAGGAGGGGCGGATCGTTGACGCGAAAGTTGAGGCCATAGCGGTCGCACTCTTGCGGATCACCGGGGCCGGGTCCGGCCTGGTCGCCATCGAAGATGCCGCCAAGAACAGACAACTGGTCGGTGAAGTTGACGAGAAGACGGGCTCCCATCGAATGGCGGCGCCGCTCGGCAGATCCAGCGAGGTGATCGCTGGCCAACACATCGAGCCGTTTGTCAACACGCCGGTGTATTTGGTGTTGAAGAACTCGCTGTCGGCCGCGAGTTGTCCCACCTTTAGCGAGACTTTCTTATTGCCCCACTGCTTTTCGAAATAGACCTCATCGAGACGGGTGGATGGCAAAGCCTCGATGCCGGCCGATATAGGTGGCTGCAAATTTGACGCCGTACTTTTGCAAGGGATTAGAGAGAAGACCAAGCGTCTTTTCCTCCACGGTGCTTTCGCCCCTGTCGGGGTCGGTCGGCTTATCCTCGTCGGTCTTCTTGTCCTCCTGGGCGGCCGCTGTCCCCGCCGCAAGCAACATGGCGGCGAAAAATAGTTGTCCAAGGCGCCTCCAGGTACGTCTCACAGTTTCGATCCTGAGCGGCGGGGTGCAAGCGCATCGAGCCATGTGGTCGCTTTGAATTCAAGCCCCGCTGAATGTGGAGCGGCATTGCCGTGACTCACCTAACTTATGTTGACGATGAAGCGAAAAAATTCCGTCAGGATCGCGTGGGGCAGTCAACGACCGGCCAGCGCAACCGGAGCCCCCTCGATCTTCAAGCTGTGGTCTAGAGATTGAGCCGGGCGGCGCGGCTTTCATTGGTAGAGCTGCAGAGCCATTCTGGGCGCGAGCATGTCGGCGCATTGGCCGAAAGTTCCCTGTGTCTCTCATTCGCACGCCGGGTTTGTCAGACACTTGCCTGCAAGCATGGCAACTGCTGGATTCGCAGGCTGTGAACACGTTGCCAAGAAGCCACGCCATCGAACGGAATGGACATTGGCGGCGTCATTATCGTGGCGGCGCTCGCGCTCGCAGCTTATTGGTGAGGAATAAATGGGGCGACATTTTTGGAGCCCCACCAGTTTGTTTCTAATGCGTTCATTGATCAGCGCCAGAATTGGCGGCAAGCCAATTCGTGATTGGAGCTAGTTGCGAAATGAATTTTGACAATCAGTCCAGGACTAACCTAACCATTCGGTCCCCACGCATTCAGCTATGACTTCTGCCGATCAAGCGAATGAAAGCCAGAGCAGTGAAACGCGCTTTGGATTCAAAGCAACTGGTTCGATCGTTTAACCCAGCGCACGGTGTCGGACAAATCGTTGCCGTTGAAGAGCAAACGGTGGCTGGCGTTCGCCTTGAGTTCTTTGTCATCTATTTCGCAAAGAGCAAGATGACGCTACGCGTTCCAACGAGCAAAGCGACAAACACCGGTATGCGTCACCTATCCGATCCGAACTCCATCCAGCACATACGACGAATCCTGGGTCAACCACCTCATAGGGGGCGAGGCAATTGGCCTCGACTTGCTCAAGAGTACGAAAGCAAGATCAATTCGGGTAATATTGTCGCCATTGCTGAAGTGATGCGCGACCTCCACCGACGCGCTACCAGCCCAGACCAGAGCTACGCCGAACGGCAACTCTACACGGCGGCGGTTGATCGCTTGTCCGAAGAAGTTGCTCTTGTAAGCGGCATGACCGAAGAAAAAGCCGAGAAAGAGCTGGAAAGCCTTATGACAGCCGAGGTCAGGCGCAGCGCCTAGTCGGGGCCTTCGGACAGTCGCGGCTTTGCTTCCATCGAAAACGGCGGCGCCGCGGCCAAACCTTCCGCAATGCGCCGGGACCGCTTTCGCGCGGCCCCGGCGCAAATCTCATTCTGCCGCTTGCGAGAAGGTGTCCCCACCCTGCGCATCGCTGGATGGCTCGCGCGAGGGCTGCGCCCTCAGTCCACTTCAAGGATACGTCTTGCGATCTCCGCGCAAGCGACGTCGCCGGGCCAGAAATCTAATTCCCCCTACTCCTCCAGGGTACCGGGATCTTACGGAGGCAAACTACTCCTTTTCGGCGTGAAACCTGCGCGCGCTTCGTGCAGACTTATCCTCATCAGGATTTTGCACGATCCCTCCTGGGGCTAGAGCCAGCGCCGTCCGCATGTATTTCAAGCGGGCGGCGTTGTGCATTAGCCCAACAAACAAGGAGAGCCCCGACGGGGGCTAGGTGTTTAGTCCCAAGCTTTGATGGTGCATTCTTTTCGCGCGATTCGAAGGATGCGCTATGGGACAGGTTTTACACGGCTGCGCCACCACGACGGAGGCAGTCCGTCGAGCAATACAAAATAGTCAAGAGAGCCTGAGAGCCCTCGCCAAGCGCTACGGGATCAACCAGAAGACTGTCGCGAAGTGGAAGCAGCGCGAGACCGTCGCCGATCGTTCGACAGGCCCCAAGGACGCCAAGTCGACAGTCCTTTCCATCGAGGAGGAGGCGATCATCATCGCTTTCCGGCGGCATACGCTGCTGCCACTCGACGACTGCCTCTATGCCCTGCAGCCGACCATCCCGCATCTGACGCGATCATCCCTGCATCGCTGTCTCCAGCGCCATGGCATCAGCCGATTGCCGGAGGTCGAAGGCAGCAAGCCTTCGAAGAAGAAGTTCAAGGCTTACCCGATCGGCTATTTCCACATCGATATCGCAGAGCTTCAGACCGCTGAAGGCAAGCTCTACCTCTACGTCGCCATCGATCGCACCAGCAAGTTCGCCTTCGTGCAACTGGTCAGGAAGACGGGAAGGACCTCAGCCGTGGCCTTCCTCGAAGCTCTGATCGCGGCTGCCCCCTACAAGATCCACACGGTTCTCACCGACAATGGAATCCAGTTCACCTTCCCGCCGCGCTATGCGGACGGTCCGACGGCAAGATACGTGACGCATATGTTCGATATGCGATGCCAGGAAAACGGCATCGAACATCGGCTGACCAAGATCAAGCATCCCTGGACCAATGGCCAAGTCGAGCGCATGAACCGCACGATCAAGGAAGCGACCGTCCAACGCCACTATTACGATCGACACGATCAGCTCGAAGCTTACCTTGCCGACTTCATCGCCGCCTACAACTACGCTCGACGGCTGAAGACCCTGAGGGGCCTCACACCCTACGAATACACCTGCAAATGCTGGACTTCCCAGCCGGAACGATTCAAACTCAACCCGCTCCAGCGAATGCCAGGACTAAACACCTAGCGGCCGCTTCTCTAAAAGCCGCTGCGCATTCGTGGCAGCGTCGCACCTTCGTCCTTGTACGAGCGCTCGGCCACCTGGTGCCAAGCGATCTCCCGCGAGCAGCGATCCTGCTCTTTGCCCCATTCCGCTAACACCCTGTCATACATTGTATTGTCGATCCGGCCGTCGAGGTTTGTCGACATACATGGCACGCAGACGTTGCGTCAGGCAGTCGTATTCGGCTTGTACGGACTACGCACTCGTCGTCAGTACACAAGCGGCCTGTTGCCCCGAATACGATATCCAATTGACACCATAGTTGGTTTCACGGATGAATTCGTCGAATGCTAATCTTTCATGCTTCTCGAACCCTACGTAGTTGAAGTATTCGTCAAACACGATAACGCATCCCGGACGAATCTGAGACTTGAGCCCCGTAAAGATGCTTCTTGTGCTTGAATATATGTCGCAGTCGACGTGGATGAACGCAATGGGAAGCTCGCGCTGAGCAAACACCGGAATCGTCTCATCAAACAGTCCAATAATAAGCTCTACGTTCTCCGGAACGTTAGGCGCCTTACCTCCACGATCGAAGTTCACTGGAAGGTATCCGTTCCAGCGCTCCGGGAGGCCAGTAAAGCTGTCGAAGCCATAAAACTTCCGCTCTGGAAATCGCTCGGCCATGGTGCTGATCGTGTAACCGCTATAGACGCCGAATTCGAGGACAACGCCCGCACCCGCTTTCGACAAGGCATCAAGCCTGAACTCATCATGATCGGCAAAAAACACAGCATCAGTCATTTCTGTGCGGATTATCTCAATGGCTTGTTCCTGCGCAATCACAGACAAAGCACGAAACAAGCCATGGTTTGTTCTGGGTAGCCCGTACATTTCCGCAGCGGTTACAAGTTTGCGAAGGTGTTCATTTGCAATGTCCTGCTTGCTAAGCATCGTCGACAAAGCTTTGGCAACCTCGCTGGAAGATTTTGCCAGCCGATCAATTGCGGCCAATAGGCGATCGTCAACCGTTTCTTTCATCGCGTCATTCCCTTTGACTACACTAAGATCAATTGCTCTCGCCGATCCCGACACACATCGATCCTCGGAGAAGCGGTAACTTTCAAAGAAGCATTTATTGAGCCAGAAACTGGCATTTTCGGCGCCTGCTCTCGCAGCGGCATCCACTTTCACCAGCCGCTGCACGCCTGGTCTAGCGACGGGTCGCTGGCCTGCGCACGTGCAAGACGTCGCGTTCCAGTTGGTAGATGGGTCCGTGTGGTCCAACGCTGCGCGGAAAGGTCATGTAGGCGAGCGCATCGGTCTTGGCGTCGTCGAGGAAGCCGGCAAGCTTGGGCAGCTTGGGGCGGAGCTGGTCGGAGACCCTTCGCCATTGCGCCTTGGCAGTCTCGGCATCACCCTGGGCAAAGGTGGTAGCGATGAAGGCGGAGACGGCGCGCCGCCCGCTCTTGCCGGCAAGCGCCAGCGCGTTACGCATGAAGTGCACCCGGGGGCCGTTGAACAAGTGGTTGATGGATTCGCTCGATGCAGTAACCGGCCCATTCACTCGCGATGCTGACCGCGGCGTTTCGAGGGGAAACGATCGAGCGCAAAAGGAGTGCAGCCAGAGCGCCTGCCAGCCGCTTGAGGTTGATGGCGGCGCGTCAGGTAGACCTGGATCTTCATGTTCGGCAGACCACGCCGTATGGCGCGCGCCAGCCCATGCCAGGTCCTGGCTTCGCCATGGAAGCCCTCTGAACGCCAGCGATGGCGCTGATAGAGCCGTCGATCTTGCCAGCTCCATCGCTCGCGACGGCGGCGGGCGCGGAGCAGTGCGGGATAATCGTTACCCACAACAACTGCCCTTATTAACTCTCCCCTTCGATAGACAGTCACCCTTGAGCGGACACCGGGCACAATCCTTTGCCTTCGAGTAAAAGAAACGGCCGTGCTTGATGGGTCGCGCGGGGCGCAAGGTACGCCCTCGCGGGCATTTCAGGATGTCGTGCTTGGCGCCGTACCGGAAGCGTCTGAGAGGTACGCGACTCTTGATTGGTTCAGATTTAGCCGGGATCAGGGCATCGATGCCGCGCCGTTCGAGAGCGCCGTAGACTTTGGCGTAAGCATAGCCGGCATCGGCGGTGACCGCTTTGATGTCGATGCCTGTAATCGCTTCAACCTCATCAACTTGCGGCTCGATCATCTCACCTTCGTTCGTTTGTCCAGTTGTGACCGCGACGTCCAAAATGACCCCGACCTTGTCATCGACGGCCGTGTGTTGCTTGTAAGAGGGCTTCAGCCGACGGTTTCGGGCATTTGTGGCCATCGTTGCATCGAGATCGGTCGTGCAGACCTTCTTGTACTTGCCGCTCTGCCGGCCCTTTCTCTCAACCTCGTGAACCTCCTCCGAATTGATGGACACCTGTAGTAGGCTCGAAGAGCCAGGAGGTGTCGGATGGAAGGACGTCAACGTCGGTCGTTTACGGACGACTACAAGCGGCAAGCGGTTGATCTCGTAGCGTCGAGCGGGCGCTCGATCGGATCTGTCGCCAAGGAGCTTGGCCTGCGCGATTCCGTGCTGCGGCGGTGGGTGGAGCAGCGAGGGGCCCGGCTGGAGCCGACGGCGGCGACGCGGCGCCCCACAACGCAGGCGACGCTGCCGTCGGCGGACCACGCGGCAGAGATCGCGCGTTTGCAGCGAGAGAACGAGCGGCTGCGCATGGAGCGCGACATTCTAAAAAACTGTCCAGCACGGTGGCGCGCCTGTGCGGGGTAGAAACAGCCTTGTGCTATCCTCGGCGGCTGGGAGGGTAGCGGCCGTTCGATTATTGGAGGTACAATCCCCGTTAAAAAACATGGTCCATGGGTGCATGCGAACTTGAGAGTGGTGACGTCGCCCTGGCGACGATCCCGATTAGGAAGATGACGATTGGCATAGCCCAGACCCTCCTGCTCATCATTGAATGGAGGATTGCCATGCAGAAGAAGAGGACGGCCGGCGACCGTCCGGAACTGAAGCCGGCCAACGTCGGGGCCGCCGCCATCGACATCGGATCAACGATGCACATGGCTGCGGTGAACCCCGCTTGCACCGACGTGCCTGTGCGCTCTTTTGGCACATTCACGCAAGACCTGCATGAGCTGGCGGACTGGTTCAAAACGTGCGGCGTGACGAGTGTCGCGATGGAATCCACCGGGGTCTATTGGATCCCGGTCTACGAGATCCTGGAGCAGCGCGGGTTTGAGGTGATTCTGGTCAATGCGCGGTACGCCAAGAACGTGCCCGGGCGCAAGACCGATGTCAGCGATGCCGCATGGTTGCGCCAGCTTCACTCCTATGGCCTGTTACGCGGCAGCTTCCGACCTGATGCCGAGATCGCAACCCTGCGCGCGTATCTCCGCCAACGGGAGCGGCTGGTGGAATATGCCGCCGCCCATATCCAGCATATGCAGAAGGCCCTGATTGAGGTGAATCTGCAACTCCATCATGTGATCACGGATATAACGGGCGCAACCGGCATGCGGATTATCCGAGCGATTGTTGCAGGCGAGCGGAATCCTGACGTCTTGGCAACCTATCGGGACGTGCGATGCCATTCATCCATCGCGACGATCCGTGCGGCCCTGGTGGGCAATCGCTGGGCGGCAGTTTCAGTCAGACGGACTATTGGCACGATCTCGGGGCATCGAGCTTCGACCGACAGCCTTGGGCGGGCGATGGCAATACTTCAGAAGAAGCACACCGGCACACCCCGGCAACGGCGCAGAGGGTCGAAGCCTTGAGCGACGGGTGGGCCTCCGCCACCGGCTCTGTCAGCAATCCGACGAACGGTGAAGCCCCCGTGCTCTGGCCATCGCAGCTTGACCAGATCCTGAACAGTTGGGCTGGCGCCGAGGAGCAGATAGAAGGCGAGGACCGGCAAGAGGCGGTAAGACGAATCAAAGCCTGGGGAGAGGCCGGCGACGTCTACGCGCGTCTGGAGCTGCCATACCTGAGCTTGACGACCTTGCCCGCCGCATTCCCGCCCGATCTCCGGTCGCTCAACGTCAGCGGCAACGAGTTGATGCACCTGCCCGACACCCTTCCGGCCCAACTCCGGATGCTCGAAGTTGGCGCCAACCGGCTGACCAGCCTGCCCGTCACACTTCCGGAGGGACTTCAGACACTCGCCGTGGTCAGCAACCACCTGACCAGCCTACCAGAAACCCTGCCGGCCGAGCTCCAGAACCTCGACGTCCGCGGCAATCGGCTGACCAACCTGCCCGAGATCCTCCGGGCTGGACTTCAGTTACTTGCCGTTGGCGGCAACCAGCTGACTAGTCTGTCCAACACCCTCCCGCCCGAACTCCAAGAGTTCGAAGCCGACGGCAACCAGCTGACTAGCCTGCCTGAGAGCCTCCCCGCCGAGCTTCAGTTGCTGTCCGTCCGCGACAACCGGCTGACTAGCCTGCCCGAGACACTCCCGCCTGAGCTCCAGAGGCTTCATGCCAGCCGCAATAGGCTGACCAGCCTGCCCGATGCCCTCCCGACCGAGCTTCAGGAGCTCGAGGCGGGCGACAACCGGCTGACCAGCCTGCCGGAGACCTTGCTAACGCAGCTAGGTTGTGGGTGTACGGTTTATCTGGAGGATAATCCGCTGACCGAGAGGGTGCTGACGAATCTGGCGACAGCCCTGAACGCGCCAGGCTATGTCGGCCCTCGGGTCTTCTTCGCAATGGGCGGGGGAGCAGCGGAGAGTCAAGCGCGGCCGCTGCCCGAAGTGGTGGCGGACTGGCTCGAGGAGGCGCCCGAGTCATTGGCCGCCTGGCAAAACTTCGCCAACGAGGCGGGTGCCCCGGTATACGCAAGCTTCCTCGACAGGCTGCGGGACACTGTGAATTACGGCAATCCCCAGTTCCGGCAGGCCGTGATCGAGGACCTGCAGCGGGCGGCGATCAGGCCGCGGTTGCGCGAGCAGTATTTTCAGCTGGCCTTTGGGGCGAGCGAGAGCTGCGAGGATCGCATCACATTGACCTGGAACAGCATGCAGACCGCACGCCTGAACGCTGACGTCGAGGATGGCGCCTATGACAATCGGCTTGGTGATCTTGTCGAACAGGGCCGCATCCTGTTCCGCCTGGACGCGCTCGAGCAGATCGCCCGGGAGAAGGTCGACTCGCTCCGCTTTGTCGACGAGATCGAAGTCTATCTCGCCTATCAGGTCAAGTTGCGCGAGCGGCTGGAGCTACGGCACATCGCCCCGGACATTCGCTTCTTCGGCGTCTCCTGGGTTACAGACTACGACCTCAGCACGGCCGAGACGCGGGTGCGCCACGAGGAGGCGACGGGGTTTGCCTACTATCTGGCAACCCGGTGGCAACCCTGGGAAACGGTGGTAAGCCGGATCGCGCCCGAAGCCCACGCACAGATGCAGGGTCGTCTCGTCGAGGCGATGGGCGAGGAGTTCGACAGCCACCTCCAGCAACGGCTGGCCGATCATGACCTGATCGGGAACAGCGATGCCGAGCGGCAGTTCGGAGCGCAGATCCGCGACGAGATCGCCCGCGAGATCAAGGGCGCGCTGACGCGTCAGGTGCTCGCGGACCACGGGCTTGGGGTGTGAAACGGCCGTCTAGTTGCGAGGCTGTCAATCCTGTTTCCACTCAACCCTCGCCGCGTCATTGTGGGCGGTCGATATGGTAGGCCCCGGCGGATCGCACGCATGGAAGGGGCTGAAAACGGCCCCGGAAAGGCCCGAAAACAGCGCGCGGTGGGCGGGTTTGACTGGTTGAAAATTGGGTACTGTCCGTATTCCGAGGCCCGTGTCCTAATTCAGAGTTAGTCCTCCGTGAAGAACGAGGGCGACTGCCGGTTTAAGCGATGTTTTGAACCGGGACAGTTTCGGCGAGCGCCCGGATGATGGCGTGCATGAGCTCTGCGAGCCATCGCAGGAGCAGGCCGAAATTATAGCCCGCAGCGGCGAGGACAGCGTTGATGCGGTCGCCGACGGGTCTCCCCCGATTACCCATATTACCTTTCCAGCGTGCCATGCCCATTACCCCGGCGGACCAGACAGGTGCATATGTCGATTGCTTCCCTGTCCGCACGGCCTTCCCCGCCATACGATCGGGTCGGCGTCCGCATCGTAACTTTCGAGGCGTGCTCAGGCTTCACTCACGTTACCGCCCGCTGGATTGCTCGGCCGCCCAAAGCGACCTTTGTCACGAGGCTTCGGTCTGTCCGATTGCTCGTCCAAACCGCTCGTCAGCTACCAGATCAATCGACAATTCTCTGGGTGGATGCTTCCTCCACTGGTAATACGCGCCGTCGGGGCGCACCATACGGTCTTACTTTGCGTCTATGTCCGTGGCGGGCTTTTGATCGTTAGTGCAGTAGAGCCACGACAGCACGGTTTGCAGGTTCGTTGTCCGCGCTTCGGAAGGAGCTTGAGCAATTCGGGTTTGTAAGACCGGGCGGGGCCGTGGGCACGAGAACCCAGGGGATCACGAACCATTCCTCATCGACCAACGTGTCTTCCGCCAGCATCGAGCCTTGCAACCGTTTTACGAGAGCGCGCGGTTTCGTCGCACCTCGGGTAGAACATTTCACGTTGCAAACGTATAAGTTGTATGCAACCGTACCCTTGGGCCTCAGGAACCCGAGATAGCATTCAGTGGCCATCAGCGTTCTAACAGCCCCGTTCGGCGGGGACGGTGCCCATGTCCAAGGGGCACCCCAAAAGCACATTGGCCGTTCACGATTACGGTTTCTGGACCCCGGCAACCAGTCCGCTACCGACATCAGAGCTAAAAGCAAAATCCATGAACCATCAGCGAATCTCGCGCCGCGCCGCGGCGATCGCTCGCGTCTGCAGCCTCGATGTGTTGCACGACAACGAAACATCTCAGCAAAGAGCCGACCGGATGCTGGCGCCGCACAAGCGGCGTAAACGTTCTCCGTCGTCAAATGATTTGAGGCTAATTAGGCGGCTCGCAGGGGTGGCTCCCTCAGGGGTTAGAGTTTAAGCGCCCTGCGCTCGTTGCTGCGAGCGAGGGTTTGCATTGGTTCTTTTGGGTGCCGCCGTGTTCTGTAATATTCGTACCTTCGGAAGCTTCCAGGTGATCTGCAACGGCCGATCTTACGGTCGCCGGCTATCACAGCACTCCAGAACCTTGCTCGCTTTGCTCGTGCTTCGCTACGGTCGAAGTGTCCGGCGGGAAGAGATCGTCGATCTGCTTTGGTCGGCAAACTACGACAAGGCACACCGACGCCGGCTCAGCACGATTCTGTGGCGCATCAATCACGTCGCGCCACGAAGCACGCAAAGATACGAGATCGTTCGCATCGAGGAGAATGGCGACATCCGGATCGACGCCGACACTAACATTCACATCGACCTGGCCGAATTCGAGAGCGTCTTTAAGGCGATTCCGAGTCATGTCGAGGAATTCCGCAGCTTCGATGTCACGGCGATCGAAAATGCCGTCAACCTCTATCGCGGAGATTTGCTTGAGGATATGGACACCGAATGGTTGCACCAGGCACGTGCCCACGTTCGGCAATGTCATCTGGATATGCTGCAACTGCTCATCGAATATTTTGCCAAGGCAGCTCAACCGGACAAAGTTATTCTCTACGCCAACCGCTTCCTGCAGATTGATCCCTATGTCGAGACCGTACATCTTGCGCTCGTGAAGGCCTATTTAGCGACGGGAAAGAACGGCCTTGCCCTCGCGCAGGTCGATCTTTGTCGGCGCGTTCTCAAGGATGACCTCGGAGTTCCGCTGAGCGCCGACGCTGAATTCATCCTCTCTTCTCTCGGTCTGACGCGGCGTATAAAGCCGAGAACACCGCGCCTGCAAACATCCGAATCGTCGGTCGCCTCGACGGATCGAGTAGGTGAACTGCGCTTGACTGTTTCCAAACTTCTTGCGATTTGTGCAGAATTGCTGGACGAGCTTTCGCCGGACGGTTCCTCGCGTCACTAGAACCTATCTCAAAGTTGGCGAAACAGGATTAGCAGGCAAGCAAGCTGGACGAAGCCGAGGAAGTTCTGCGGATAGAACTGCCAACGCACCAACAGGCGCCACTGTATCCGCGCGAAAGAGCGTTCGACCAGCCAGCGCCGGGTGTAACGACGGAGCCTGCGCCGGTCTTGAGTGAGCGACCTCACCCGGTTTGAACGATGCGGGGCGATCGATCTCGGTGCTCTGTGACCGCAGCTCTTCATCGAAGCGCATCGCTGTCATAGGCGCGATCGCCGATCAGATTCTCTCGTCTTGCACTACTTTGGCAGATTTACTTGCGCTGCGGCTTTTCACGGGTTCGTCTTCTGCAATATGGGCATCGCGGGGATGGCAGTCGAAGAATGAGATCGACGATGGCGTGGCGTACGGCCGGCAAGCTTGGCTGAGGCGGGGGTCCGTTGATTCTTTTTTCCGCTCCGCTTGTGCGAGGCGACGGTGTTGCAAGAAGGCGTACGCGATCATGGTCATGAGTGCGTGACGATAAAGACCTTGCCAGGATCGTCCCTCGAAGTGATCAAGCCCGAGTTCCTCTTTCAACTGCTGATGCGCCTGTTCGCAGATCCATCGAGCCTTGATCGTGGCAGCTAGCGTGCGCGGATCTGTCGCGGCCGGCAGATTGGCGAGATAGTATTTCTTCTCCCCTGAGGTTCTGTGTTCGCCGATCAGCCAGGCCTCCTCGCCGGGAAGATGCTGCTGGCCCTTACCCTTGATCCGCTGCGGTAGTCCGTCGGCGATCCGCACCCGAACGGCGGCAAAACGGGCTTTCAATCGACCCTTGGTTCCGGTTCGCCAACTCACAGTTTGCCACTTGGCATCGGCGAGCATGTCTTCCGCTGCCCTCGACAGGATGTCCGGAATGCACCGCTTGCGGGGACGTCCGCGCGTCGCAACTGGCCAGACCAACTTGACGCAATTGATCGTAATCGCCCGCGGCAAAGCGCTCCGCCATCGGCTGAATGCTTTTGCGCTCACCAGGGCCGATCAACCCCGCAATGTAAAGCGGACACATTCGCCGCCGGCCTATGACCCAAGCGATCGAGAAATGGCTTCAGCCAACATTCGAGTTTGTCCTCCCGGTCCGACGTCGCGTTCCCCATGGTCGGCCCCTCCAAAAGCCGCCCCCTATGAATCATTGAAAAATCGATTCGGGAATCCTGACGGGCTCACTAAACTGACGAAACTGCCAAAGTAGTGCTAGCCTCGATCATCTAGAAATCGAAACAGAGCTGCACCAAGCGCACCTCGTGATGGTTCGCAGCATGGGTGCTCACCGGAAGCGGCAAGCCACGGCGATCCACAATCGCCATGATTTTCAGACCTTTTCCACGTCTCGTCGGGCCGACCTCTGCGCCGCCGCCTTTGGCCAACGCAAAGGTTGCGTCGATGAAACAATCTTCCTCATCGAGCGCACCTTCATCGCGAAGTTCGTTGGCGATATCGGTCAGAATGCGTCGCAACACTTCCTTGCGGCGCCAATTCTCAGAGCGATGATGCACGGTCTTATAGTTCGGATAGCACTGCGGCGGCATGTGCCACTGCGCGCCTGTATTCAGAATTCAAAGAACGGCTTCCAGAACTTGGCGTGTCGCAATAGGCTTGCGGTGACCTTGCCCCCGAGATTTATCCAGTTCTGAGTTCGCTCCGGCTGTTGGATTTGCCCGCGCGGGCGGTGGTAGCGACGGGAGCTGGCGCGGAGCCTTCGGCGTAGCGTAGCGCCAGATCCCGACGCGGGTTGCAGGTGAAGGCGAACTCAGATGGTGTCTTCCATCCGAGCTGTGAGTGCGGTCGTGCATCGTTGTAGTCGGTCCGCCAACAACCAAGTGCGACACGGGCCTGGGCCAAGGACGTGAACAGCGTCTCGTTGAGCAACTCGTCCCGTAGCCGGCCGTTGAAGCTCTCGATGAAGGCGTTCTGCATGGGCTTGCCCGGCGCGATGTAGTGCCAGGCGACGCGGCTCTCTGGTCGGCCCACGTCAGGATGGCGTTGCTGGTGAGCTCGGTGCCATCGTCGCTGACCACCATCCTGGGCTTGCCGCGCTCGTTCGTCAGCCGGTCCAATTCCCGCGCCACCCGGGTGCCCGAGAGCGAGGTATCGGCCACCAGCGCCAGACACTCGCGAGTGCAGTCGTCGACCACGGTCAGGATGCGGAAGCGGCGGCCGTCCGTGAGCTGATCCGACACGAAGTCGAGCGACCAGCGATCGTTGGGGGCCATCGGCACCATCATCGGTGCCCGGGTCCCGATTGCCCGCTTGCGGCCGCCACGGCGACGCACCGCAAGCTTCTCTTCCCGGTAGAGCCGGAACAGCTTCTTGTGGTTAATCACATAGCCCTCCCGCTTGAGCAGAACATGCAGGCGTCGATAGCCGAAGCGACGCCGCTCTCGGGCGATCGTTCGCATGCGTTGGCGAAGGCCGACATTGTCTGACCTTGGTATCTCATGGTCATTCGGCAACAGCCGATGGCTTTACACGCCTGCCGTTCGCTCATCCCGAAGGACTCCCGTAGATGGGCGACAGCTTTCCGCTTGGCCGCGGGCGTCACCATTTCTTTCCCACGAGGTCCTTCAAGGCTGCGTGGTCCAGCATGGCGTTGTCCAGCATGGCGTCGGCCAGCAACCGTTTCAGCCGCGTGTTCTCATCCTCCAGCGTCTTCAGCCGCTTGGCCTCCGAGACTCCAGCCCGCCGAACTTGGCCTTCCATTTGTAGATGCTGGCGTCGCTGACGCCATGCTTGCGGAACAGATCGGCGACCGACACGCCGGCCTCGTGCTCCTTCAAAATCCCGATGATCTGCTCTTCCGAAAAGCGGCTGCGCTTCATGCTCTGGTCCTTGTCGTGGGCCAGAACGAACTTCAAACTGGATTAAGCCCGCGGGGCAAGGTCAGCGGGCCCAGCCGTCCATCAGCAATGTGCTCTTCCGGAAAGTGTTTCCGGATGCGCTCCCGTTGTTCGTCCGCCAGCCGAAGCATCTTCCTCTATAGCCAATCGACTCGAAGCTTCAATTTCGAAATAGGTTTAGCAACACTTCTCCAAGCACCGTCGATCCTCACCCGCTCGAATGAGTTGCTTCGTCCGTGTGCGATAGCCACTCGGGGTGTGACACTGGTGAAATCGACACGTGATCGCGGCGAGGCCTTGGCTTGATATCGAATTCGAGACCGGCGAGCCCGCGATGGTGCGATCGCTCGCTGCGGTCCAATCTTGATCAATACGGAGAGTCCCAATGGCTCTGAAAGCTGATGACGTAAGCGCCTTCTTGAAGAGGTGGGTTTCCTCATATGAGAACGGTGACAAGACCTTCTTCGATGCTTTCTCCAATGACGCATCGTTCTTCTCGATCTCCTCGCCCACCCGCATCGACGGCCTCGAAGAGTTCCGCCGCGGGTTCGAGGAGCAGTTTCTCGGCGAGAAGCGCCGCTCGCAGATTCTTTCGCCTGAAATTCGGGTGATCGGTGATGCGGCCGTCGTGTCGTATCACAACCGGGTTTCGGCCGGCGGCGGCACTGCCAACCTGCGCGCCACGCTGGTGGTGGTGCAAGGCAAAGGTGGGCTCGAGATCGCGCACCTGCATACCTCGCCGCTCGCCTCCGTTGGCGTGCCGGTCCAGGGTCGCGCTCCCGAAGCCATCACCCTGCTCGAGGAGCGGGTAGCCACCGCCGCCGCCGCCGTCGGCACGCCGAAGTAGACCAAGCGATCGGCAACGCAGGAAGTATTCCGATGAAACGCCACGCTCGACCGAGGATCGCAGTTGTCGGTATTGACGGGTTTTCGCCATCGACGCTGCAGCACTATCTCGGTGACGGCGTAATGCCAGCTCTCGCATCACTGGTCGCGCGTGGCGCTCGCGTTCCCCTCATCTCGACCCTGCCGGCGACCACTCCGGTCGCTTGGACGGCAATGAGCACGGGATGCTATCCGTCCAAGAACGGAATCGAAGGCTTTTTGCTGCATCGACCCGGACGGCGGCTCGACGATCGCATCAGCGGTGTCTACGCCGAACAGATGACTGCCGAGCCTCTCTGGCAGACAGCTTGTCTCAACGGGCTCTCGAGCTACGTCGTCAAGTTTCCGGTTTCTTATCCATCTGCCGCAACCCTGCGGGTGGACGGCGCGGCGGGATGGGGTGGACTGACATGCCTTCACGAGACGGCCGCGTCAGGCACCAGAAGCTGGCCGGATAGCGAGGACGCCACCATCTCGGAGGCTGCTCCCTGGCTAGGTCAGGCGCCTGAGCAATTCGCGCCGGTCTGGTTCGGTCGGCTTTCATTGCCCAACACCTGGGGTCATGCGCCGGTTTGCTTCGACCTCGCCGTATCCGAAGGCAAGGACGGACCAACCCTTTCGATCGCGCATGGCGCCGATTGGAGCAACCTTGTCATGACGCTGTTGCGTGGAGAATGGAGCAATCCCATCGAGATCGAGGCGGTCAATCGCCGCGGCGTGTTGCGCCGCTGCGCGCTGCGCTTCAAGACATTGGCCGCAGAGACCAGCCCAGTATCGTTCCAGCTCTTCAATACCCCCCTCCACGAACTCGACGGCCACTCGCATCCAGATGCGCTCTGGCAAAAACACCTTCGCGCTGCCGGACCGATCGAAGAGCAGACGGATCCCTCCTTGCTATTCTCCGGCGCGATCGACATCGCTACGCACGTCGACCGCTGCCAGCTCAACATCGATTGGCTCTCTCGTATATCCCGCTCGATTCTCCGCGACGAACCGTGGGACCTATACATGGTGCATACCCACATCGTCGATTGGGCGCACCACCTTCTCCAAGGGGCTATCGACCCCCGCCATCCCCGCTTCGAACCCAACCGCGCCGACGAAGCGGAGGGACTACTAAGGCATATCTACGCGCTGACCGACCAGCTCGTCGCAACTGTGATCGACGCGGTGGGTGAAAGCGCAAACGTCATTGTAATGGGTGACCACGGCCAAGACCTGCATCACACTACGGTCAGGTTCAATTGCTGGCTCGCCGAGGCTGGATACCTCTGCTTCCGCGACGACGACCCGGCGGAAGTCGACTGGGGTCGCACCCGCGCCTGCGTGCTCGGCAATGGCGTGTATCTCAATGTCGCGGGGCGCGAACCCACAGGCATCGTTCACCGCGACCAGGCCGGCGCACTGATCGACGAGCTCTGCGCGGGATTGCTCGATATCTCCGACCCGCGCAACGGCGAGCGCGTCGTCCACATCGCCGCACCACGAGATCATTTCGCTGCTCTCGGTGCGCACGGACCAGGTATGGGCGACATCGTGTTTTGCCTGAGCAGCGGCTACCAGGCGCGCAACAATCCGGGACCGATGTTCGAGATTACGATCCCCTGGACCGAGTTCACCAGCGGACACGATCATTTCTGGCCACTCGATCCGCGTCTGCAGACACTGATGTTCGCAGCTGGTCCCGCCTTTGTGGCCGGGAGACACGCATCACGCCTGCATTCGATCGTCGACGTCGCTCCGACCATTTCGTCAGCGCTAGGTATGGCCTCGCCACCTGACATTGACGGATCCCCAATCAATTCGATCCTGGCCGATCCGCCGTACGTTTCTGCCAAGCGTTCACCGCTGGAGGTCTAATCCGTGACTATCGCCAAAGCACCGATTATCAGCACCCGGCCTCAGCTAGCTATCGACGGTGGCGATCCCGTCGTGCGCAAGGGACACATGATGATGGCCCGCTGGCCCCGGCTGGATCGCAGCGATCTCGAGGCCGTCACCCGCCAGTTGGAAACCGGCTTGTACACTGAGATGGCATCGACCGCGCGGGTGCGCGAATTCGAAGCCGAGATGTCCATGATGGCAGGCACGCGTTACGCGCTTGCGGTGCACAGCGGCACGGCTGCGCTGCATTGCGCCATCGCGGGGCTAGGGCTGCAATCGGGCGACGAGGTCATCGTCCCGGCATTGGCCTATATTGCGTGCGCCGCCGCGGTGATTCATCACCAGGCGATTCCGATTTTCGCGGACGTCGATCCCGCGACCTACAACGTCACGGCCGAGAGCGTCGAGGCGGCGATCACGCCGCGCACGCGCGCGATCATGGTTGTCCATCTCCACGGCTTGCCCTGCGACATCGACGCGATCTGCGAGGTCGGACGCCGGCTCGGCATTCCAATCATTGAAGACTTTTCGCAGGCCGTGGGGGCGACCTATCGCAACCGTCCTGTCGGCGGCCTGGCCGATGTCGGCGCCGCGAGCCTGATGGCCGGCAAGAACTTGCCCTCGGCCGGAGAGGCCGGCGTTCTCGTGACCAACAATCGTGACATCCGGAACCGCGCGGCAGCCGTCAAGGCATTCAGCGAGGCGGTAAAGCCCGATGGAAGCTACGAGTTGATCGGGGCCACGATGGGGTGGAACTACCGGATCAACTTACTCTCTACCGTGATGGTGAGCCGTCAGCTCTTCCATCTCGAGAAATATACGCAGGCCCGGCAGGAGGGCGCCGCCAGGCTCGATGCCTCGCTGTCCCTCATCCGTGGGTTCACGCCACCGTTTGTGCCACAGGACCGACAGCACTGCTACCACATGTATCGCTTCAAATTCGATCCGGAGGTCGCAGGCCTCTCGGTCACCCTCGATCAGGCGCACGAAGCGCTCAAGCGTGTGTTCAATGCCGAGGGGCTGTTTCTGGTCGAATTTCAGAACCAGCCATTGCCGGGTCATGACCTCATCCGCCAGCGCGTCGGTTACGGTCGCGGTTGTCCTTGGCGTTGCCACGGGAGAGAGGATATCGACTATGGCATCGAGCGCTTTCCCGGTGCGCTGCGGGCGATCCGCGACTCGCTGGTGATCGGCATGCCGTCACAGGCGGTTCTCGCCAATCCCGAGGTAGTTGATGCCTATGTGGCAACGATCGAGAAGCTCGCGTCGAACATGCGGATCTTCGAGCGCTTTGCCGCCGACTTGCCGTCAACGACGCCGTGGTCGGCTTCCGCACGGATGTTCTGAACCATGACCGAGCACCCGCGCCCATTCGATGACAATCAGGCTCTCGACCTTCGCAGCACGCGGTTGCGCATTACTATACTGCGGACTCACGCAGTCGCCGGCCAAGGCCACCTCGGTAGTTCGCTTTCCCTGGTCGAAATCCTGAGCGCTCTGTTCGCCGAAGGACGTTTCTCGACCAACGTAACGGCGGAAGGCGATCGGCTGGTGCTCTCGAAAGGACACGCGGCACTTGGGCTCTATTGTGCGCTCGCGGAGGCGGGTATCATTTCCCACGCCACGCTGGCGACGTTCGGGCAGAACGGCAGCACTCTCGAGCCTCATCCAAACGAGACCGTTCTGCCAGAGGGCTCCGTCTGCACGGGATCGCTCGGGCAAGGATTGTCGATTGGATTGGGCTTCGCATATGCTAGCCGACTGAGTGGCCGTAGTGACGAGCGGACGGTCGTCATCCTCGGCGATGGAGAGCTCAACGAAGGCCAACCATGGGAAGCCGCAATCGCTGCGCGACGCCTGAAGCTCGGAACTCTGCTCGCCATCGTCGACGCCAATGGCATGCAGCAGGACGGTACGATGAGCGACATCATGCCGATCGACGATCTCCAGGGTGCATGGGCCGCGCTCGGCTGGCAGGTCCATACCGTGGATGGTCACGATTTTCGAGGCCTGCTCAGCCTGCTTGCGGAGATCCGCGACGTCTGCCCCGACACGCCAAAGCTGATCGTTGCGCAAACGGTCAAGGGCCGCGGAGTTCCCTTCCTGGAAAACGCGGTCGACAGCCACTATCCGTCGCCACTCGACAACGCCGAGCTCGACCTTATCGAGCGACTGCTCATTGCGGAGATGCGCGATGTCCAATGACGCTCCACTCTACGCTCGCACACTCCGGAACGTCGGCACGGAGCACGCCAATGCGATCGTTGTCGACGCCGGTCTGGCCACCTCGATGCAATCAGATCTATTTCAGGTCGCCTTTCCCGAAAGGTATGTCAATCTCGGTATTGCCGAGGCGAATGCGGTCGGCTTTGCCTCCGGCCTTGCCCGACGCGGCTTCAGGCCTATCGTGCACTCCTTCTCCAACTTCCTGGCCCGCCGCGCGCATGACCAGATCGCGATCTCCATCGCGCTGCCCAAGCTTCCCGTCCTTTTGGTCGGCGGCTCCTGCGGCGTGTTCGACGGTCGTAACGGCCCGTCGCACTTCGCCAGCGACGATCTCGCAACTTTCACGGCCTTGCCAGGTTTCAAGGTCTACGAACCCGCCGATGGCGAAGACCTGAAGAATGCGATGCGCGAGGCGATGACCGAGGACGGTCCCTCTTACTTGCGCCTGCGGCGCCATGGCATGCGTACCGGACGCGCTGACGAAGCCAAGGGCGGCGACGGCACGCATCTGGTTCACGCTGCCACAGAAGATGCCAGGGTCACCATTGTCGTCATTGGCAATCTTCTTGAAGAGGCATTCACAGCCGTCCGTATTCTGGCCGATCAGGATGTTCACGCGGACCTTTTTCACGTCGTGCGGATCAAGCCACTAGCCGCCGAGAAGATCCTTGCCAGTGCCCGACGCACCCAGCGCCCGATCGTCATCGAAAATCATTGCGCCGTTGGCGGCGGCGCGCAGGCCGTCACGGTCGCACTTGCCAGCTACGGCCTCAACGTCTCGTGCTTCACACTGCCCGACCGCTTCCTTCCGGCCGGCGATCCGCGATGGCTGCTCGCACAGGTCGGCCTCGACGCAAACTCGCTGGCCGACCGGATCGTCGCGCTGCTGCATCAAGGAGCCGCGTGATGCCGCCAATGTTCACCCCGCTGAATGGAGCTCACCACGATCACGTACCGGCACGCACGCGTGCAGTTGTCCGTTGGCGGAAGGAAGCGTTTGGCTATCTGGCAGCGTTTCCGGATGGTCTTGTGGGTATCTTCGACGAAGCGGCGGCGCAGTTGCTTGAGAACGGCGCCGACTACGCGGCTTGCAGCGCGCATCTCGTCCCTCAGTTGGAAGTACCTACCGACTTTCACTTTGATGCGCCGCTCATGGCCTGGATCGAGCTGACGCGGGCCTGCAACTTACGCTGCCCGCATTGCTTCGTGGAGGGTGGTGTCGCGCGCGCGGGCGAACTCCCGACCGAACGTATTCTGGGCCTGCTCGACGAGTGGGCCGCCATGGGCGTTTTCTCGGTGATCCTCACCGGCGGTGAGCCGACCATGCACCCGGACTTCGTCGACATCGTCCATCACGCTCACCGGCTCGGATTCACCGTCGGCCTCGCCACCAACGGCATGCCGATCACGGAACGACTGCTGGCCAAGCTCCCGCGAGATGACGTCATCATCAGCGTCAGCATCGATCATCTACACGGCCAGGGCGCGCATTCCGGGGCAACCGACTTCGAATACGTCACGCGCAAGCTGCTAATGATGAAACAAGCCGGCTTCAACACAAGCATCATGACCACGACGTCAAGTCAGAATGTCAACGCTCTGCAAGCCATCATCGAATGGGCCATCGACAATGACATCAGCCTACGCAGCGTGCCCTTCGTCGCAATGGGGCGGGGTTCGCTCAATCGCCATCTCGTCAATGGCGTCGACGACGTCGAGCGCGCCGCACGCTTCTGGATCGCCGAGGAGGAATGGGAGCGGGTGCGCGATCCGAAAATCGGCTTGTGCGCCGGCAAGGTCTTCAACTTCCTGCTGACGATGGTCTACGCGACGCGACGTTGCATGAGCGGCCGTGGCCTTTGCTACGTCAATTCAAACGGTGACGTTTACCCCTGCAGCACCTGCTCCGGCAACAAGGTGCTCTGTGCCGGCAATGCACGTTGGACTTCCTTTGCCGAGATCTGGAACGGATATTGGGACATCCGCAACATCACATGGGACAGTTTCACCGAGACTTGCAACGGCTGCTCCATCAGAGAACGCCGCTATTTCTGCACCGGCCGCTGCCCGGGCAGCTCGAGCGTCCTGCACGGGCGCCTCGATGGCTGTGGCACCACCGACTTTCAGAAGGCAAGCATCCTGCGCCGCGAGGAGCTCTTCAAGGCGCACATCCACGCCGAGCCGGCCATTCCGGTGACGCGTCATCAGGTCAAGGCAGCGCCGGCAGTAGCCGACGCTGACGCGCGATAGAGGTTATCCGCCATGCAAGTATCGCTCGCGACCAGTCTGCATCTAGATCACGGCGCAAGACCACTCGATGCCATCCCGGGCAGTCGCTTGACCATGCAGGCCTTTGTTCCGGTCGGATTGTTGTCGCTGAAGGCGGCCTGCAACGTCGAGAACGCCAACTGGCGCGTGCACGTCCATGAACTGAACACGCTCATCAATGCTGGCGCCATTCCCAACGATGAGGATTTCTACGACAACGTCGCCCAGACCGTCGTGCAAGGCGGTGGCGACCTCGTCGGGCTGATGACGGATGCCGACTCACTGCATCACACCATTGCCATCGCCAAGCGGATCAAGGTTCGTGCCCCCCAATTGATCGTCGGCCTCGGCGGACCTGCTGTCACGCCGACCGCGCGGCTTCTGCTGGAGCGTTACCAGGCGATAGATTTCGTCGTACGTAACGAGGGCGAAGAGACCTTCCCCGAGTACATCGCCGCGCTCGAGGAAGGCCGCACGCCGGTAGGCATCCAAGGTCTCACCTGGCGCGACGGCACCACCATCCAGCACAACGCAGACCGTAAGGTCATCGAGGATCTGGACCGGCTGCCGATCCCGGATTTCGATGCGTATGCTCAGACCGCACATTCGGCGCTCTACCTCGACGTCGGTCGCGGCTGTCCCTTCAAATGCGCGTTTTGCGCCACCGCGCCGTTCTGGGAACGCCGCTACCGGATGAAGTCGATCCCACGCATCCTCAGCGAAATGCGATTGCTGCGCGACCGTTGGGGCCGGCGTCATTTCAACTATTCGCACGATATCTTCACCTGCGACCAAAAATGGGCGCACAAATTCTGCGATGCAATGAAGGCCGCCGAACTCGGCGTGACCTGGACCTGCTCGACACGCACGGACGTCATCGACCCCGAACTCCTGGAGCACATGGCCGAGGCAGGATGCGTCGAAATTTACTACGGCATCGAGACAGGCTCGCAGGAGATGCAGCAGACCATCTGCAAGGGTCTCGACCTGAATTGGTCGCGCGAAATCGTGCGCGCAACAGCAGCCTGCGGCATCCGCCCGGTGACCGGGTTCATCGTCGGTTATCCTGAGGAGACCCAGAAGACGTTCTCCGACACTATCGCGCGCTTCTTCGACTTTCTGGAGGTCGGAGGATACCGGGCTCATATCTTTACCCTGTGCCCGTTCCCGGGCGCGCCGATGTTCAACAATGCCAAGGCCGGGATCGACCGCCGCGCAGCCTATCTCGACCTGCCACTGCAGCCGGCCGTGAGGGATGAGGCCGACCAATTGAGCCAAAGCGATCGCAACCTATTCGCGAGCCACTATCGCTTCGCCACGCCCAACATGCCTCACGAATTCATCTCGGCAGCGGAGGAAATTTCGCCGCACATCGTGCTGCTGAGGCGGCTTTGGCCGCACCTGCTGCCCTACTACGACGAACCGGCGACACTGTTCAAGCATTGGACGACATGGATCGGCAAACGCAATGACAAGCGACCGTGGCGAGCCAATCATCACGGCAATGCCGGCGATCTGATCGACTTCATCTCCGCGGAGATGCCACTGCTCGGCATCGACGATCAGCCGCTGCGAAATTTGGTCCGTTATGAAGCGGCCAAACTCGCTGCCGCCGCGCTACCGGCGGACACGCTCCCGCATCCGGAACGACTGCTGTCGGATATGATCGGGCAAGGACACCCCTTCCTCATCGTTCCGTTCGAGACCGACATTGGTCGTCTTGTCAGCGGCAGGCCGCAGGCGGCCAACGACATCGAGTTGCCGCAATGGGTCGTGTTCGCGCGCGAGCCGGGCGGAACCGTCAACACCCATGTCATCTCCGACGCGGCGCGGCGCGTGCTGGAACGCGCTCGCACGCCAAGTCCACGCAACGAGCTGGTGCGGGTTGCCCTGAACGACTCCACGCTCCCGCAGAGCGAAGCCTTAGATCAGGCCGTGGAAATCGTCCAGGCGCTGACGTCTAGCAACCTCTTGAGGGAACTCCGGACATGATGATTCCTCCATATGTTCTATCCGCCGCATGCCACATCGAGGCCAACGGCTATGTCTATGACCTGAACATATTGCGCGATCGCCTGCGCCAGATCGAGGACGCACTCCCGATCCGGAGACGGCGCATCCACTTCGCCACGATGGCCAACGATCATCCGAGCGTTCTCGCCACCATCGCCGAGACCGGACACGGCGTATTCGTCAACTCCCCAGCGCACCTCCACCTCGCGCTTGGCGCCGGCCTCTCGGCCCGGCGGATCATCTATGCTGCGAGCAACATGTCCGGTCATGAGATGCGGATGTGCCTGGATGCCGGCGTCCACCTGGTCATGGACTCCGCAACTCAGTTGGCCGGCCTGGACGCCATCGCACCGGCGGGTACGTCGGTCGGAATCCGCGTTAACGTCGGCAGCGCAATCGAAACACCGTCGCTGGCAATCGAAACGTCCTATCGGTTCGGGCTGCTTGCCGACGAAGTCGGCGCTGCGGTCAGCGCCACGCGCAACGTGCGTGTCACCGGTGCGCACTGCTATTTCGGCACTGACATCCTGGATCCGGACACTCTGCTGGACGGGCTCGAGCGTCTGTCGTCCGTTGCGGTCAAGCTTCCGCACCTCGAGTACGTCGACGGCGGCGGCGGCTTTGGCATTGCTGACGATTTCGTTTCTCGCCAGTTCGATCTCGCGGCTTACGGCGCGGGCGCCGCCGCCATCATGGCGTGGCTCGAACAGAGGACCGGTCGTCCGGTGACCCTTATCGTCGAGCCAGGACGCTGGCTTTGCGCGCCAATCGGCTGGTTCTTTGCCCGCGTGACCGACGTCAAGCCGCGTGCGGATCGCATCCTTGCCGGCGTCGCCGCGAGTGTCGTCCAGTTTCCCCGCATGCTACTGCACCCCGACAAGGCTCGCCATCCCTGCGAGATCGTCGACAGCCAGCAGCGCCCGCCCGCGGCCTTGCCAGTCTGGGTTACCGGCAACTCGACCTATTCGCGCGACTTTCTCGCGCGCGGTGCGGCGTTGCCCCATCCTAAGGTGGGCGACCTGATCGCCTTCCACAATGCGGGCGCCTATTGCCGCTCGATGTGCACGCGCTTCCTGGGGAAAGAAGATCCAGAAGAAATCCTCCTCCACGCCCCGGAAGAGCGCAGGCCGCTCATGGATGCCTTTGTAACTGCGGCTCAATAGCGAGTAACGCCAATGTCAGCCATGGAAATGTACAATCTGCTGCGTCGCCTCGAGATATCGCGCAAGCAGATTGCCGAGCACAGCATCTATCAGAGTCTCGAGGACATCAACGACATCCGGATCTTCATGGAGCACCACGTCTTCGCCGTCTGGGACTTCATGTCGCTGCTCAAGTCGCTGCAAAAAGCGCTCACCTGCACCGAAATTCCCTGGATTCCGGTCGGCTCGCCGAAGCTGCGGCGCTTGATCAACGAGATCGTTCTCGAGGAGGAAACCGATGAGGTCGAAGGTGATCCCGCAAGCCATTATGAATTGTATCGCCAGGCGATGATCGAGATCGGTGCTAACACGCGCGCGATCGACGTCATGGTTGAAGCGGTCGCGTGCGGAAAGCCGGTCAGCGAGGCGCTCTACCACTGCGGCGCGCCGGTAGGTGCGCGCGCCTTCGTCGACAAGACCTTCGAGCTCATCAGCTCCGGCAAGACCCATGTCGTCGCGGCCGCATTCACCTTCGGTCGCGAAGAGCCGATTCCCAACATGTTCCGGACGCTGGTCGGCAGCCTGCAAAAGCAGCACGGCGGCCGCTTGAAAACCTTCATTACCTATCTCGATCGCCATATCGGTTTGGATGAAGACCATCACGCACCCATGGCGATCCAGATGCTCGCCGAGCTCTGCGGCAACGACCGCGAGAAATGGGAGGAGGCCACGCGGGCCGCGATCGTCGCACTCACGGCGCGTCATAGTCTCTGGAGCACAGTCGTGAGCGAAGTGTCGCTGGCGCGCATGGGTGTCCCCCCGCTTCGGGCGGCTGGCTGATCGCCGGGGAGAGATGCCGTGCAGTCACCACAACCGGCGCAGCCTCGTCGCAGAAGCAGTGAGATCGGCGCGCTGCTGACGATCGACTTCGTGACGCATGGACTGCCTCGCACGCGAACGGTGACATTCGAGGCCTGTCGCGACGAGCTGCCCCGCGGCACGGTCAGCTCCTGGACGTCGTCGGCGCCGGCGAACTGGCAGATGCCGTCGGTGTCACCGCCGAGTATGACCGATTCAGACCAGGCGACCGCGGCGCTGCTGGATTTCTCCGCGTCGATCACGGCACCGCTTTCGCTACGCTACAGCCGGCTGGTCTCCTGCAGGCAGATGACCGACGCCGAAGACGACTGGCAATCGAGAGCCATCGATGTTCACGCTTTGACGGGCCGGATCATGCTTGCGAACGGACGCACGATGTCACTGGGCTGGAGCGGCTTTGGTGACGGCCTTGCGGGTATGGCAGAGGGCCCGAAGCGCGCTCGTGTGGAGTGGGTCTCGCGCTGCGCCGGAACGGCCGCACCAGTCGACGCCGGCGATATTCCGGTCGTGCTGGCGCCGCAGCCTGCCGCCGTTGTCGCGCACGAGGCCATCGGTCATTTTTCCGAGGCTGCCGCATCCGCGGCGATCGACCTGCGTCATCGCCTTGGATGCCGGCTTGCGGCCGACGACTTCGATGTGTTTGACGATCCGACACGCGGCGCTGCCGCGCGCTACGGCGTCGACGACGAAGGCACGGTCGCGGTCGGGCCGACACAGATTGTCGACGGCGGCGTTCTGGTCCAGCAACTTCATGGTCGCGGTTCGGCCCGGACAGCACAAACGCTGTCAACCGCAAACGCCCGCGCGGCGCAGATCACCCAACAACCGATCCCCCGCCTCTCCAACCTCGTCGTGCCGGCCGGAACCCGGTCGCAGGACGAGTTGGTGGACTGCCTTGGGGACGGCCTGCTGGTTCACCATCTCTCTCACGGCTTTTCGCGCGGACTTGAGATCGAGGCCCGCATCGTGCTAGCTGAGCTTGTCAGATCGGGCCGCCGCACGGGAATTTTCGTCGGCGACGGCCGGGTCACCGAGCGGATCGACGTGCTGGCGCGGTGCATCGCGCGTGGCGATCGCATTGAGCTCAATCCGAATGCCCTGTGCGGCAAGCACGGCCAGATCCTCTACGACGTCGGTACGATGGCTCCCGCCATGTTACTCTCGCAACTGAGGATCGCACGATGACTATCGACCGCACGATCGTCTTTGCGCGCTGCCGCGATGGACAAATCATCCATCACTTCGCGCATCGCGTGATGGCCAATGCTGGACGCGCGGCAGTTGGTGCCTGCGACCAGGATGCTGCCGGGCTGTCCGACCTGGCGAGGGACGAATGGCATCGTCATTCGGCAAGGCTGCCACCGGGACGTCGCAGCCAGCTCGTCGCCGAGATGGGGCACGTCATCGATATCGGCAATGTTCGGCCCTATTCGATCGTCCATGCCAACGGCAGCATTCTCCAGGGCTTGCCATCGCCGCACCTTCCCTTGGTCGCGGAGGCAATCAAGTGGGCCGACGTTCCTCGCAAGCCGCTGCTGACGTTCGGCCCGTCGGCAACGCTCGCGCTGGTGAATTTCATCCTTGACGGTATCCCGGGCGCGATCGACGCGGCGGCGTGGCCGTTCGATAGTGAGCTGACAGTTTGCGATACCGGGCAATCGCCCTATCCCCCGCAACATCGGGACAATGCGACGGCAAGCCGCCTCGGCACTGGCACCGAACACCGCGATGAAGGTGATGATATCGCATTCATGCTGCTTCAGCGCAGCGAGGTCTGGCAACGCCCGGTGAACGCGCTCTACAACATGCGGCAACGCAATCTTGCGATCGGATGCGAGCGCAAGATGCCCGATCCGTCCGGCCCGGTCATCGTGTTCGACACCTTGTCAGCGGAGGTCGAACCCACGCTGTCGCGCTCGTCCTGGCTTGCGACTTGGTATCTCGTCGACGCAGACCGTCCGATTTGGGGCGAAGAGCGAGTCGCCGTCGCAATCGATACCTCAAAGATCCTGCGAGACGATGTTCGTACCATCGGGACGCCCTGGCCCGCCTGCATATGCGATCCGATCGAAGGCGAATGCTACGGAATGGCGCCCCATCTGTTCGCGCAATCCTCGTCCCTAGCGGTGAGCGTGCTGCAATGAAATCCCTTTGTCTTGATCTCGAACCTTATATCAACGCGCACTTGGCGACCTTCGATGCCGACCGCCGGGCCGGCTTTGTGAATGCCTGGTGCAACAGCTTCCCCGCAGAAGAGATTCCCTTTGGGAGTAACCTGCTGATTGGTGGCGCGATGTTTCGACTGCCGGGGAAGCAGCGAGGAACGCCGGACCACATCGAAGCGCTCGAGCAAACCGTTGAAGTCAATGCAGCGACCAGCGCGCGCGCAGCGGCCATTCTCGGCTTCGGAGAGCTCGGCGATCAGGAACTACGGTTCAAGGTTTCGGATGTATTTGGAGACGAGTACATCACGCGGGTAGTCCTGCCGAACTGGCTCGTCCCGAAGCACACCCGGCAGGAGCAGCAAAGCTGGCGGGCGACGCACCTGCACTATCCCGACTATGAGCTGGATCATCTATGTCCATGCCTGTTTGCCGTCGCGGCACCGTTCAGGTCGGAGATTCGGCCCCGCTCCATCACGCTTCACGCCAATCCGCTCGCGCATGTCTTCGCCATCAGCTTGCTGACCGAGGGCCTCCCGCATGCCTGACTTCGCCTCGTCGAGAATTCTAGTCCCGAGCACCCTTCGCAACCTGAACATCATTCTGGATGCGATCGTGGACCGACCGAGTGCCCCCTGCTTGGGTTGTGTCTGGGGCTTTGCCGAGTTCGATCCCTCCTCGACGGCCGCCGAGTTTGACCTCCCATGCGGCTGGCGCTTCTACGCACAAAAGCTCCTGAACTTCGCCGGCATCCAGCTCGACTATGCCGAGGACGGTCGAGACAACGCCTACGATCGCGTGGAGTTGGGTCAGTCCATCATTGCTGCGGTGGACAGTTATTACCTGCCCTATCGGCCGGCCTGGCAGCGGGTGCACAGCGCTCGGACGCTGATCGTCGATCGTCTGGCCATCGACACCGGAATGGCCGACATCATTGACGTCTGGATGCCGGAATACGCCGGCCCGATCGAACTTTCCGATCTTGATCACGCGCGGAATTCGCATGTGCCAGAAAATATCGAGCGTGAGCCGCTCTATGCCGGCATTCCATTGAGGGAACGGTGGTGGACCGTCGCCCTAGTCGTAGACCCGCTCATTCGTAATCACAGCGGCGTCATGTCGAGATTATCGGGGTTGGTGTCGGACGCCATGAGTGCGAACACGCTGGGCAGGATGGCCAAATTCCGCCATGGTGCGGTCGAAGCGCTGTCGCGGCCGCTCGCGATCTCGGGCGGAGCCCGGCGCGCAGCCGCCCTACAACTGCGAGCCGAGATAGGATTGCGCGCCTATCTCTATGCCTTCTTCAATTTCGCGAGCGCTGCTCTCGACGATCAACTGTTCGCCGCCGAGGTCTGCTTGTGGTCGCGGCAGCTCGACGAGCTCTCCGGAGTGCGCGATCTACTGATCAAGTCGGTAGCTTTCGATCGACCCGAATATGCGCAACTTGCCGATCGTGCGCTGCGCTCCGCCGAAGGGCGGGAGCGCAGGTTGACTCAATTCGTCGACGAGCGCTGTCCACAGCAGGCGCCCGATTCGATCCGTGCTGGAGGAGAATCATGCTGAACAACATCATTTGGCTGGTCTTCGACAGTGCACGCTACGACGCTTTCATGGCGGCGTCCACGCCCGCAATCGACAGCATTGGTTCGACGGAACGGCGCTTCAGCTATGCGAGCTGGACCGCACCGAGCCACTACGCCTTCATGATGGGTCTGCCGCCTCATGCCAACGCGCCCGGAGTACTCGCTGCCGATGTCCATCGGCAAGATCTGTCGCTCTGGCAACGTCGCATCGGAGACGATGCTCAGGAGATTTCCTTTGCGGATTTCGCGCCTTCCTTGTCGCTGCCCGCCTTCCTACGCTCCATTGGCTATCGCGCCGAGGCTTACGTATCGCTGCCTGTTCTGAACCCGCATACGCCGATCGCGCAACATTTCGATCATTTCCAGCTGATGCCAACCCATAACGATCTCGCCGCAATCGTGGCGCAACTGCGGTTTTCCCGGCAGCCGCAGTTCATTTTCGTCAATGCGGGCGAGACCCATTATCCGTACGCGCTTCCCCATGAGGGGCCGAACGATCTGCCGCGGATACCTGGCGTTCACGGCGTCTGGCGCGATCTCGACGATTTCCTTAAGAACAGAGGTGGGGTGGCGCAACCGGGGGCAGAAAATAGAATCCGGTTCGACACCGAATCGCTGCGGCCGCTGTGGCAAAAGCAGGTCGCCTGTATCGAACATCTCGATGGTGTCGTTGCTACCCTCATCGAGAAGGCGCCGCCGAACTCTTGGTTCATCATTACGGCCGACCATGGCGAGTTGTTCGGCGAAGACGGATATTTCGGCCACGGTCCCGTAGTCCACGAGAAAGTGTTCGAGGTATTCTTCGTGGAGGGCAAGCGCCCGCGCGTTGCGAAGGCTAGCAGCATCCAGCTTGACCAGGCTGTGATAATGGGGCGGCTGAGGAAGCTCGGCTACGCTTAATATCGATCAAAGGATGACTTTAATGGCAAAGGCAAAGAAAAGGACAATTGCCGTACACAGCGAGGCCGAATCGAGCGGATCGTGCTTCAAGAAGCTGGTCATCCGGCCCTTGACCGACAAGGACTGGCCGGCAATCGCGGCCCTGTTTGGCGACAAAGGTGCCTGTGGCGGATGCTGGTGCATGTACTGGCGAGTGGAACGCGGCGGACGAACCTGGGACGACATCCGGGGTGACAATGCGCGTGCGCAGTTCCACCGGCTGGTGCGGTCCGGAAAAGTTCATGGGCTGCTCGCGTTCGAGGAAACAACGCCAATCGGGTGGGTTTGCGTTGGACCGTACGAAGATTTCCCCCGCCTTGCCACGGTCCGCGCGCTCCGGCGTGAGCGGCCGGCCAAGACCTGGTCCATCGTGTGCTTCTACATTCCCCCGAAGTACAGAGCTCGTGGCCTTGCCACACGACTGCTGGTCGCAGCGCAAAAGTTGGCCAAAGCTTCCGGCGCCGCCGTCGTCGAGGGATATCCGGTGGCAACCCGGGCTGGCAAGCAACTTCCTAGCGCCTTCGCATGGACTGGTGTACCGAAGATGTTTGCTGATGCTGGCTTTGCTAAAACTGCCGGAGGCCAAGCCGCACTACGAGTCTGGTTGTCTGTCGTCACATAATTTGGGACTGATCGGGCCTTTCGAGAAGGGAGGCTCTGGCTCATCAGGAGTTAGAGTTTAAGCTGCTCGCAATTGATGCTGCAAGCGTCGGTTTGCGATGGTGTTGCGCTTGATGCGTTTTTCGGTCGGCGAGGATGGCCTCAGCCCTGTCGAAGTAGACATCGGCAGAAGTGAGGTTGTCGATGCTCTCATGATAGCTGACGTGATTGTAGTGTTCTACGAAGGCCCGTATCTGCCGTTCGAGGTCACCCGGGCAGGTAGTAATGATCGAGCAGAATGCGGTTCTTCAAGGTTAGGTGCCAGCGCTCGATCTTTCCCTGGGTCTGGGGTCATCACAGCCGCGCACATGTTGCATGCCCTTGTTTTCGAGCCAACCGGCCAGATCGTCTGCCACGTAACTCAAGCCATTGTCGCTTAGAAGCCTCGGCCGGTGTGCGACGGTGCCACGGTCGGAGGCCAGAGGCCAGGAGTGCCTGGTCAAGTTTGGCGGTGACGTCGGAGGCAGCCATCGTGCGGCCAAGCCTCCAAGCAACGATGTAGCGCGAGAAATCATCGAGCACGGTCGAGAGATAGTACGGTCGCGGTAGGGACGCTGGTTTCCCAGCGCCCCCCGCCCAGATCTGTACTGCGGAGCTAGCGCATACGGCTCCTGCCTTAGGTCATGGCGCGTACCGTGGATTGGGATGCGGATGGCAGGCGCGGACTTTCGGGATGTATCGCCCGACGTAATGCTGGAACCGATCCCAGGTCATCGAGAGCGCCGGCTGCGTCGACGAAGCGAGCGCAGCCATGCCCGGCAGACCTCGGCGCGGAACATGCCGAGCCGTTTTAGATTCCCAGGAATCGCTTGGTAGTTCAGCTAACGCTCCACCGTTCCCAGCCGAAGCCCTGTCGTTTCCGGGCGTGCGCCAGATGACGCCTAACCTTTTTCTCTACCCAATCTTTGATGTAGCCGAAGCACTCTGGAGTGCCCTACTGCGAAGTAGTCCCCCCCCCCCCCGGAGCATCGTACGCATCCGGTCAGCACCCCGGGCAGGCGCGCCGATCAGCCGTGGCGCTCAGGCGGCAGCGGCTTTGGACTGTCGGGTCGCCTTCCAATTCCACGGGAGTAGGTCGGCGACACTGTTGGCGGGGTGATCTGGAAGCCTGGCCAGCATGTCAGCGAGCCAGGCTTGCGGATCAACGTTGTTCATCTTGCAGGTCTCGATCAGGGTATAGACGGCGGCGGCACGATTGCCGCCAGCATCTGAACCGGCGAAGGTCCAATTTCGTCTCCCGACAGCCACACCGCGTAACGCTCGTTCGGCAGCATTGTTCGAGAGGCAGACGCGGCCATCGTCCAAGAAGCGAGTGAACGCCGCCCAGCGGTTAAGCAGGTAGTTGATCGCCTTTGCGGTATCATTGTTTGAGGAGAGCAAGGTCCGCTGCTGGCGCATCCAGATCTCAAGATCAGCAACGATCGGCACGGACTTCTCTCGACGTACCGCAAGCCGCTGTTCTGGCGTTTTGCCGTTGATAGTGCGCTCGATCTCGAACAGGATATCGATGCGCCGCACGGCCTCGCTGGCAATCGGCGCCTCTCCAGATTTCGCCAGGTCGAAGAACTTTCTGCGACCGTGGCTCCAACAGGCCGCTTCAAGGATCGGAGCTGGCTTCCTTTGCGCCTTGTAGAGCTGGTTATATCCATCAAAGGCGTCGGCCTGCATCAGGCCCACATAGCCGGCAAGATGGCTTTGCGGGTGCTCTCCAGCCCGGTTGCGTGAGTAGTAGAACAGGGCCGCCGGCGGACCTGTGCCGCCAAACGGCCGGTCATCGCGAACATAGGTCCAGATCCGGCCGGTAACCGTCTTAAGCTTGGCCAGTACCGGCACCGTCGTATCGTCGGCGTGGATGCGTTCCGCGCTCATGACGTGGATCCGGATGGCCTCAATAATGGGATCGAGTGCCACCACGCAGGCGCCGACCCGATCCGCCAAGGTCGAGACGTCGATCTCGATCCCTTCGCGGGCATAGGTCTTGCTCTGTCGGTTCAACGGCTGATGCAGCAGGAACTTGTTGACCAGCACCATCGCCAGCAGGTTCGGCCCGGCAAAGCCTCGCGGGATCGGATGGAAGGGCGCCGGAGCCTCTGTGATCGCCTCGCAATCTCGACAGGAGAACTTTTCGCGGACATGCTCGATAATCTTCCAGCGCCGCGGCTCGCATTCCAGGGTCTTCGATACCACCTCGCCGAGCTTGTGCAGTCGCTCGCTGCCGCACTTGCCACATACGCAAGGAGCGGGTTCGACGACGCGTTCGATCGGAAGATTGTCCGGTAACGGAGGTCGCGGCGGCCGTGGATTTCGCACGCGCTGCTGTTTGGCGGCTCCCGGCGCTGCAAGCTCGGCCTTGATCTCCTGCTCCGCCTGGGTCGCTTCAAGATCCTCGATGGCGAGTTCAAGCTGCTCGACCAGCAGCTTGCCGCGCTCAGAAGATTGCCCGAACTGCTCTCGCCGTGCCTTGGCCAGCATCAGCTTCAGTCGCTCGATCTCCAGCCGGCCGACGGTCACCTCGCTCTTGGCCAGCGTCAACTGCTCGCGCTGCGCAAGGATCATCGCGTGTGCTGCGGCAAGGTCGGTGGGAAGCTGATCGGAGGGCGTCGTCACGAAGACGAATCAACCATATTCGTCGCAAAAAATCCCGCTCGATTTAACCGGAAGCCTGTGGACGCCAGGTTGCCTGCGGCATCCGCCAATCAATTCCGGACAGAAGATACGATAGCTGCGCAACGCTGATCGTCACAACGCCGTCCGCCAGTAACGGCCACAAAAAGCGCCCGCGCTCCAGCCGCTTCGTGAACAGACACGCGCCCTGGCCATCATGCCAAATAATTTTGATCAGGTCGCCGCGGCGGCCCCTAAAAACGTAGAGATCACCAGCGTGCGGATCACGCTTCAAGCTCTCCTGGACCAACCGCGCAAGGCTTGGAAAGCCGCGGCGCATATCGGTGTGGCCGGTCGCAAGCCACACCCGCACATTACCCGGTATGGCAATCATCGGCGCTCAAGTACCTCGAGGACCCGCGCCAGCGCTTCCGGATCGACGTGCGCGTCCACTCGGATGCGTCGCCGGTTGCCAAGGTCGATCTCGATCAAACCAATACGCGCGGCTGCTGCCACAGACCGCCCTCGGCCATCACCCGCAGATAAGAGCTTCGGAGTCTCCTCCGCTTCCGTAGCGGCGATCTGCACCGGCACAAAAGATGGTACGGCCTGCTCGGATGTCCGCGCTTGTCGACGCCAGGTGAACACCAGGCTGGCCGCTACGCCGTTGCGACGCGCAACCGCAGTGACCTTTGCGCCCGGCGCCAATGTCTCCTCGACAATCCGCGCCTTGTCATCCTGCGACCAGCGCCGCCGCCGCTCCAGCCCGCCTAAAACCTCGACCCGCATCGCCTGATGACCTTAAAGCTAGACTTAAGGTTACACGCTTGGCCAATTACAGCGCCTCAGACAAGACGGCGCCCGTCGGATGCGTACGGAGCATCGGATTGATCAGGCTTATCACCCTCCAATCAGTTGCGACCGGTGTCGGCGGAACGCTCCGGCAGTCAAGCTCGAGATTGCGATTGGCGGCCTCGTCGTGCGGACGGACGCGGCGATAGATGGGGAGCATCTGTCTCGATTGATCCGCGGTGCGGGCGTCACGATGATTGTCCCCGGTTCCGAACCGAAGATTTACATCGCGACGTGGCCCGCCGACTTCCGCTGCGGCACGATGGGCTTGCTGCGAAGGTGCAGGAGATGCTTGGTCTCGATCCGTTCAGCGGTGCAGCCTTCGTGTTCCGGTCGAAACGGGCGAACCGGCTCAGGATTCTAGTGTGGGATCGAACGGCCTAGCGCATGAACGCCTCGAGGGTTGCAAGTTCGTGTGGCCAAAGATTGCGGAAGGCGTGATGCGGACATCGCCGGCGATGTTTGCCGCGCTGTTTGAGGGCCTGGATTGGCGGTTGGTCTGCCCGGAGGAAGCGCGGCGTCCACAGATCGCTCTATAAGTGCGGCAGAATGACTCTGTGCCGAGTTGGGCATGGCGCCGTCGGCGCAGATGTGCTCGACATGGCGCATGAGCACCGCGACGCTTCGCGACGAGAATGAACGCCTGAAGGCACTTTTAGCGCAGGCAGCATTGAGCGAACATCAAGCGGCGCTGGCAACGTCGGAAGAAGCGCGGCGCCGGTTGGAGGTCATTCTCGGAGAAGTACGCCGAGAGAAGTTCGGAGCGAAGTCCGAGAAGCTGCGGCCAGATCAATATCATTTGCCGCGCGAAGACGTGTGAGATCGCGCAAGGCGTCCTGGACGCGGCACAGGAGAGGGCTGCGGCGGTCATCAGGGGCCGATCGCGTGCGTCCAAAGCTCGGACGAAGGTGCCGGGCAGTCCTCTCAGGGGCCTCGCCTCAGTCAAATCGGGACGCCAAATGCCCACGCTGCTTAGCTTTACATTTCTGGATCTGAAATGCGGGTCAGCATCTTCACGTGCGGCCCCGCCCGTTTGAAGATCGGCTCCCAAAAGGCATAGGCGGTCTCGGCGAAACTCGCGCTTATGGTGAACTTCGTGAGCGCGGCTCGATGTGCGGTTTGTCGCCGGCAGCCTTGCCCCTCGACAAGGTGCCAGATGAATTGAGCGACTTGGCGCGCGTATGCGCTCGGACGACCTCGGTGGTTGGGTACGATCTCAAGCCGCATGGTCCCGGTGTCGCGCGTCTCCGGTTCAGTGATATTGGCAAGCCAGATGAAAATTGATGGATCAATGCTCGCGGCATAACCGTCGCGCTTGAGCTGCTGATTGATCATAGAGAATGCGCTGGCGGCTTCTCTGAAGCATTCGCTCAGGATAAAGTTCGCCTGATTCTCCAGCTTGCCGCTCTGAAGATCGTCCAGCAATCTGACCGCCTCGTCAGTGAGCCGCCGCATGTATCGCAGTTGCGGCTGCCCCGCGCTGTCGGTTGGTTCCTTCTGCACGATCAACTCGGCCGCATCCGCGCGGAACTCCGTTGCGGCTTCTCTGAGAATGGTCAAAAAACTGCCTTCAAGACCGGAACCGCCGATGTCTTTCGACGCCGCTCTGCTTCCCACCCGTGCTTCCACGAGGTTGGCAATCCTCACCATCATCTCGGTGGTAGTGTCGGAATCTAGGAGTTCGTCCTTGCGCGGCGCCGCCGCATTCCGAGATTCAAGCACCGCAACGGGATTCGGAGCCGTCACTTGCCTCGCAAGCATTGTTTGATCAGACGTCTTCTCACCTGTGTGCTCCGATCGCGGATTGGAAACAGCAATCCCACTGGACAACACAAACAGGCCATCGTCAACGGCTCGGCTCGCCGCCGCGGTAAGCTCCACCAGCGAGCGTCGCACACAGCGCTTATGGCTAGCACGGCGCCGTTTTTGCGTGTGACTCATGATCTAACGACCCCTCGACAAGCTTTTTCAAGACCCAGCGCCACAGCTCACGAACTTCCTCCGAGGCTCTTCCCTCTTCTGCAAGCTCGGTCACGCCCAATCCTGCCCCAAGCGCATCCTGGTGGTCATTGCGCTGTCCGACATAGGGAAGCGCAAGCACCCCGAGCGAATTGAGCGACGTTGCAGCTTCACTCAAGCGGCAGCCCCGTGGTGGCGTCTGATTGAGGACGAAAGCGAATCGGCGGTTGAGCCTACGAATAGCAATCAGCGTCGGTATCACAGCTTCGATATCGGCCAGACTCGGACGCACCGGGATCAGGCAAAGATCGGCCTTCGCGATGGCGAGCATGGCCAGTGCATTGTTCGTGGCCGCGGTATCGATGACCGTAAGCCAGGTTCCCTCAGCTTCAAGGCTAACGAGAGCCCCTTCTATTGCAGCGGGATCGGAAATCCGAACGACCCGCGGATAGGGGTGGCCGCGCCGCTCTTTCCATTTTGAAATCGTGCCTTGTGCATCCGCCTCGACAATTGCGACGCGCTCCCCGTTTCCCATCGCTGCGACTGCAACTCCGACCGCCAGCGTGCTCTTGCCGCTACCGCCTTTTTGGGTGACCAGAGCAAGGACATACATATCCTGCGCTTCCCGGATGACAACGACATGAAACGCATGAGTCGTCTAAAAAACTGAAACTACCAATCGGTGACCTACCACTCCCCATCGTGAATCGCATCAAGAGCGAGCGTGGAACTCACAACCAAACCGCGTTATGCGTTGCCCAACGGCTGCTTAGGTCTCAGTCAACTACCAACCTTGGGAATTGATGGAGAAGATGGTCACATGGCAATCTTGGTCCGCTAGGAAAGTCGATACGAGGCTGGGTTTAGAGAATGAAAAAAGCCCTGCTGGGATTGATCTTCGCCAGAACGGAAGCGTTAGATCACACGGAGAGCTAGAATCCTAGACGCGCGTTGCTCCTCTCTCAAGCTAGTCATCTGGAATGCAAGTTCGTCACATAACAGGACGCTCGGACCTCTGAAGGAGAGCGCTTGTGGCAGCAGGAGCGGACGTACTTGGAGAGCAAGTTCTTCGTCATCGTGTTGCCCGGTCGCTATCTGAGCGATGTCGCGCGATCCTGCGGCGTGCGGACGGCCTGCCTTAGCAAGTCCGTGGCTGCTGAACTCGGTTTCCATGAACACACCGTTGGCAAGTGGCGTCGCCGATTTTTGAAGGATCGCTGTGCTGGTCTGCTTGACGAGGCCAGCCCTGGTCGCCCTCGCACCATCAACGACGATCAGGTTGCGGCCGTGATCGAGCGGACGTTGCGGCTGACGCCGGCCGACGCGACGCCCTGGTCGATCCGCTCCATGGCTGCGGAAACCGGCTTTTCCCCTACCCCGATCCGCCGCATGTGGGCGGCGTTCGGCTTGCAGCCGCACCGTAGCCAGACATTCAAGCTGTCGAGCGATCCGCTGTTCGTCGACAAGGTGCGCGATATCGCCGGCCTTTACCTATCCCCGCCAAACCGAGCCCTTGTCCTCAGCATCGATGAGAAAAGCCAGGTTCTGGCACTCGATCGCGAGCAGCCGGTCTCGCCGATGATGCCTGGCGGGCCAGAGCGTCGCACGCACAGCTATTTCCGGCATGGTACGACATCGCTGTCTGCCGCGCTCGACGTCGCCTGGGGGTTCGTCATCGGCAAATGCTACAAGCAGCACGGCAACGAGTTCTTGAAGTCTCTAAAAAAGATCGATGCTCAAGTTCCTGAAGGGTTCGATGGCCATATCGTCATGGATAACTACTCCACCCACAAGACGCCCAAGATCAAGGCGTGGCTCGCCCGCCGGCCGCATTATCATGTCCACTTTACGCCGACTGCCGCATCATGGACAATCAGGTCGAGCCTTGGTTCGCCGAACTCACCCGAAAGCAGATCCAGCGAGGCGTTTACACCACCGTCAGGCAGCTCGAGGCCGACAGCTATACCTTCATCGACCTGCACAACAGAAACCCGAAGTCCTCCAAGTGGATCAAGTCCGCAGATCAGAGTTTGGCATCTGTCAAACGCTTCTGTCACAAAGCCCAGCAGACCTTATGTGGCGAACTTTAGACTCACGTGATTAGCAATCATTGATCTAGATCGTTTTTAGGAACGACGTAAGGATGTACGGTCACGAGAGTGAGATTTCACATGGCATCAATCCAGTCCAGCACCTTTGACACTGCCGGAACCGCGACCACGAATTTGGCACCATCGTCACTTCTGATGAGAAGGCGCTGTCGGTCACTGAAATCACAGCGCCATTCTTTACGAGGCTGCTTGTCTGACCAATGACGCCCGAGCAGGTCGACCTCATAGGGATATCATTCGACGCGATGTGGCCGATCCGTCGCGACATCGCTGACCTGTGTTACAGCCGGTTCGTCGAACTAGATCCCGATGCAAAAGACATGTTCGCCGGAGACATCGAGCGGCGGCGGATGAAGGTGCTGGATATGATCACGGCCCTGGTCGCCTCACTCGACGAGAGACCGATATTCCAATCGCTGATCACGCTTTCAGGTCATAAGCACGCCAGACTTGGCGTTCAGCTATCGCACTATGTCGCAATGGGCGAGGCGTTGATGTGGAGCCTTGAGCGCAAGTTAGGCGCCTCATTCACCCAGGAGCTGCAGGAGGCTTGGCGAACACTTTACGCCACGGCCCAGACCGAGATGCTGCGGTCAGCCGCGAAAACATAGAGCGTCACGCAAGTTTCGCTGTGGTGCTGAGAGACCGCAGTTGGGGCGCATCGCGATCGACTTTCGTAAAATGTCGCGCTTCAATACGCAGCCGTTCGTTTGGCCGAAGATGGGCTGCTCAAAATCGGTGAGAATCCAGCCCGGATTATGCGGTCTCGGGACATCGCCCAGTTCGTCCGCAGCCATCGTGCCCGTGACGAAGATATGGCTCTGGCATTGGGCTCTGGCATCAGGCGATCATCGCCGCAGGTCGCCCCGGCGATGACGATCGGTAACGATGGTTCGCGCCGCCACAGACGGTCGCCCATTATTTGTATTATGTGCAGGGATGCGAGCGTTGGCATCGAGGGTACGATTATAAGGGATTTGTGAAATTGGCGGCAGTGTCAGGGAACATGTGGGCCAGTCACCCAGCATGATCTTTCGACCGGGCCACCTGCTTGTGCATAGGCCTTTGCCGTTCTACTGGCTGCGGCCAGTCGCCGTTCGTCGGCAGCCCACGCCAGCATCCGGCGGTTGGCGCCGACATCGTAAGGATCGACAAGAAGGCCCGCGCAAGATCGGACAGCGCAGCTTCGCTACGTCCAAGCCTCCAAGCGGCTTCGGCGCGGAGAACGAAGCAGTGAGCTGCTGGTGGAGGTGAAACTCGAATGAGTCGATCGGCGTATTTGAGCGCCGTCGCAAACTCCTGCGTAATCAGCGCCTCGGCTGCGAGGCGTTCGAGCGCGATATGCGCGTGAGGCCCGGCAAGGAAGGAAACGTCGAGAATCTTGCGAAGATATCGCCATAGATCCGGCGAAACCGCTGCCGCTGTACGGCTTTGCGTCCTCCTCGCACCAATTCAGAGACACCCTGCTTGCCTCTAACGCGGCTATGGTGGCGGCGGAGTCCAGGTAAAGCGTGCTTGTCCTACTTCCTCACCAAACTATCAACCTCGGCGCCCGCTATCGGGCCATGTGGACCGATGGCGCGGCCACTCTATAGGCTGTCACGCAACGGCTGCATCGCTCACTCGCCATTTGCAAAGTACAGCAAGGAGCACTGGGTACGTTCTTTCAGGCCTCTTATAAGCTCGATTGAAGGACTCCATCTTCGCCCTCGCAAACTGCCCTCGAGACAATCCAAGCCTGCTGGTGAGCATCGAGGCCGAGCCAGAATTGGCGCCGTCGTCTCTAATATGACAGCTCGCGTCTTGCAGCGGCGACCGTGCCCGGCGCCGTTCGCCGATCCAGCACGAAGTCCGGACGGTCGTCCTCGCGCCGGCTTGGGGCGATGTCGCTCATGCTCCCTCCATTCGTCGCATCGGGCGAGGATGTTGCGTCGGATCGGACCGACGGCAGCGCGCGCACGCCGCTGCCTCCCGCGCGTTCAGGCCGGTGCACGCTGGCCTCCCCACGGAGCGTCGCTGCGGTAGCGGCTGGTCGAGGTCTGGTAGTAGTGCGCGCGGATAGCCGCCATGGCCTCGATCAACGGTCCCCACGGCGCGGGAAAGCGTTCTTCCGCCATCACCCGGTGCAGCATGCGCGTATGGCCGGCCAGCTCGTCGTTGAGGAACTCCATCACAGGCATAGCCGGATAGCGCTGCAGCAGCAGGATCGCTGCGTTGTCGGCCTCGCCGGCCGACCTGTCCTTGTCGCATCCATGCAGATCGTTCTGCAAGCGCCCTATCGCGGAGATGAGCCGCAGGAGCTGGCGAAACGCCGGACGCGCGCGCAAACTCGCCATGTCCAGCCCCCACAGCAACGACAGGCAACAGAACACGTTCGCGTAGGCGATCGAATCGATGCCGTTGTGCAGGTACTCGGCGTAGGACCAGCGTTCCGCCCCTGCCGCCTGCGCTTGTCCCGCGCGCAGCGCCGCGCAGTAGCACCGGGTATCGTCGAGAAGCTGAGCATAGTCGCGAGGATCGTAGGCGAGCGCGGCCAGCGAAGCGCGCAGCACAGTGCAGCCCTCGAATCCGGGGAGCGCGCATGGCACGCCCTGCCCGAGCGCCTGCTCTACCGCGGCGAGCTGCTCCGGCGCGATCAGGCCAAGGTCGTTGCAATCGTCGAGCCAGAACAACAGCGCCAATTCGCGATAGAACGCCACGATTAGCGTTTCGTCCTGCGGATCGCGGCCGGTGCGGGCGCTGGTGTCGCGCAGGCTCGACTGGATGCGCTGCAGGATGTACTGGCCCCCCCTGACCGCTTCCACGGCATGCTCGTCGGCGAAGGCGGTCAGGGAACGCCCCCACTCCAGCACCTGCTGCAGCGCGCGTTCGGCCTGGATCATGGCGCCGCTCCTGCTCCCTCGGCCTGGACGCGCCGCCCCCAACGAAGCGCCAGCCACAACCCGGCGAGTTCGGCCACGCGCACGACCCGGGTGGGGCAATACAGTTCCTTGCCGATCCACAGCGGCGTCTGCGGCAATGCATGCACCGCATGGCGGGCGAGCATCCACTCCAGCGCACGCGCCACCGCCTGCGCGATGCGCCGGCGCCCTGTCGGGTCTTCGCTCCCGTCCATCACGTGCAACGCGAACAGCGCATAGGCGGTTTCCTCGAATGTGGACGCGCGACCGGCGCCCCAGCCGCCATCGTCGCGCTGCGCCTGCAGCAGCGCCGCCAGTGCGCGCTCGTCGCGCCACTGGGGCTTGCCTTGCGCCAGCGCAGCGACCGCATGCGCGGTGGGGTACAGCCACGAAACGTGCCATTTTTCGTTGTCCCATAGACCGTGCGGGTTGCGATTGGCCTCGACGTAGGCGCGGGTGCCGGCGCCGGGCTTTCCCAACAGTTGCAACGCATGCAGGGCATGGATGTTGGTCGACACTGAGGCATTGCGCTCGCCAGGGAAGGTGACGAACAGCTCGCCGATCTCGAAATGGCGCAACGCATCGATCGCCGGGTCGCGGCCTGCAAGGCGCAGGACGCACAACGCAACGGCAGTGTCGTCCGCATCGGCAGCGAAGTGCAAGGCCGGGCCCAGACCGCGCACGCCCAGGCGGGCGTCGAGCTGCGCGACGATCACGCGCACCGCCTCGGCGAGCGCGGGATGCGCGAACAGCTCGGCTAGATGCAGGGTGTACAGCGACCAACATGGCTCGAACACATTGATCGGCCAGACGTTGGGAACGAGACCTTCGATGCCGCTGCGCGTCGCTCGCGACGCCGCCTGCAGATACGCGTCGGCGTGCCGGATCTGCGGCGTGCTCTCCTGTGTCAAGGCGCGCGCACGCCACGCGGCGGTCGCCGCCGGACTGATGCCGATGCTGCCGTCGTCATCAGGGCATGTGGTGGTCGGTGACGTCCCCCAGGCTTCCCAGGAGTGCAGCAACGGATGGCCGCTCGGCAACATCACCACCGCCCCCAGCTTGACCAGGCACGCTTGCCGCAACGGTAACAGCGCCGGGTGGCGCGGAAACGCCACGCCGCCCAGCAAGGATGAGGCCTCGCCACAAAACTGCGGCAGGATCAGCTCCGCGCCGATCGGCGCGTCTTCCGGCACCGCATGCGCGTAGGGATCGGGCTGGCGCTGGAGGAAGCGGGTTGCAGCCTTAACTGCGTCTGCAGCGCCGGGAAGAGCATCAGCACGTCGCAATGCCAGCAAAGCCGCCCACGTGGGCGCGTGGCGGAACAGCGGGAAGTCCGCGCTTCCCCATCCGCCATCGGCCTCTTGCTGTGCGATGAGCCAGGCGTATGCGTCCTGCCGACCGGTGACGTTACGGTGGAACTGCAGAGTTCGCGCCGTGTCGTAGATGGACGGACCGATGCTGCCGCCATCACCATCGCTCATCTCGCTCAGCAGGTGGCGCAATTCGGAAAGGATCTGTTCGGACAGCGCGTTCACGCGGGATGTTCCTTCTGCAGAGGGTTGACGAGGACCAGGATCGGCCAGGACCGCGCACGTCGCCCGCCGCAGGCCCGTCGCATGGGCAGCGCCGGACGGCCGCCCTGCTCCGCCGGCTAAGCGCCCCGATGCTGGCGCCGGTCCGCCGCATAGGCTTGCGCGCAGTGCGCCGCAGCCGTGCTGGGCAACCGCTGCGATCGGCGCCGCGGACTCCGGCACAGTTGCGGCTCCTGCGGACGGGAGCGCTCATGCGCATGGCGCGTGCTTGAGCAGATGCGCGTTGGCCCGCTGCAGGAGCTGGGCCAAGCGTTCCGCACGCGGCCCAAGCGGGGCGATGGCCTCTGCGGCGTCGCGCAACAGATCCGGCACGAACTGGCGCGCTGCCTGCAGCCCCATGATCGACGCGCAGGTCGGCTTCTGCGCCGCTGCGTCCTTGCCGGGGGTCTTGCCCAGCGTCGCGGCATCCGCTGTCGCGTCGAGAATGTCGTCGATCACCTGCAACGCCAGCCCGAAACAGGCGCTGTAGCGATCGAGCGCACCGTACAGTGCAGCGTGCGCGGTATCCTCCGCTATGGCGCATAGCGCCCCCATGCGAACGGACGCGCGCACGAGCGCTCCGCTCTTCATCCGGTGCATCGCCACGATCCTGTCCAGCTCGACGTGCTTTCCAACCAGCGACAGATCCATGGCCTGCCCGCCTGCGGCGCCCTCGGCGGACACCGCCTGCGCCAGTTCGCGCACGAGCGCGATACGCTTGTCGCCTGGCGCATCCAGGCTCGCCAGAGTCAGAAAGGCGTGCGCTTGCAGCGCATCGCCGACCAGGATCGCAGTGGCTTCGCCGAACTTGACGTGCACGGTCGGAAGGCCGCGGCGAAGCACGTCGTCGTCCATCGCCGGCAGGTCGTCGTGGACCAGGGTACAGGCGTGCATCATCTCGATGGCGGCGCCGACGTCATCGAGGATGTGCGCCGGCGTGTCGGCCAGTGCGCCGGCAGCCAGACAGAGCAAGGCGCGGGTCCGCTTGCCGCCTTGCAAGGTGGCGTAGCGCATCGCCGCCATAAGCTCTGTCTCACCGTCGTCTTCGGCGCAGAGAAGTCGCGCCAGCGCCTGTTCGACCCGATTTGCGCTGTCCTGCATCCAGATCTCCGGCAGCAGCCTGCCGGATGTGCCGCGCGCCTGCGCGCCCAAACCACCAATCGCGGAAACGCCAGTTCGCTCGTCGTGTCGCGTAGAACCGATCTGCTTGTTGTTCATGTCCTCGTACCTGACAGGAGACGGCCATGGCGAGCGGCGAGCCGCCACCGTGTTGCCGGCGTCGCATGGAGCGCGCGTACCGCGTGCAGCAATGCGGCGCGTCGCCGGCGCCGCTGCCTCGCCACACGGGGCATGCGATGCCAGCTCATGAGAATCCGATGCGGATTGTCATGGACGGATGTGCGGTCGGGTAATAGCGCCGGCCTTTTTCGACGCCGCTCAGCAATCGCGGCCGCACCCCGGCCTTGGGCATGGTCAGAGCCAAGGCGATGCAGAACTGCACCAATTCCAGCCATACCAGGTGGTAGCCGATGCAGACGTGTGGGCCGGTACCGAACTGCAGCATGTCCACCGGACGGATCGGTTCGGAGCGTTGCAGCCACCGCGCCAGGCGGAACTGGTCAGGCGCCTCGTGCAGCAGCTCCGAGGTCGAGAAATGCAGCAGCGGGATGCACAGATGGGTGCCCGCGGCAATGCGCCGTTGGCCGAGTTGCAAGTCCTGCAGCGCGCGACGCGGCAGGAGCGTGGTCGGCGGATGCACGCGCAACGTTTCGCGGAACAGCGCCTCGGCGACCGGACACTGCTCCAGGTCCGCGTGCCGGGTCGGCACTGCGCCGACGCGTTGCGCCTCCTCGACCACGGCGTCCCACAGGAGAGGCTGCCGCGCCAGCTCGATCACCATCCAGGCCATCGTCGAAGCGGTGGTGTCATGACCGCCAAGCAGCAGCAAGCGGATATTGGCGACTAGGACGTCATCTGAGAGCGAATCGTCGCTGCGATCGAAGGCGCTCACCATGTCGTTGATCAACCCGGTGCGCGCGGCATGCGCACGCGCGTCGCGGACGAACTGGCGCAATTGCGCGTCGATCCAGTCGCGGGCGGCGCGGCCGCGCCGCAAGGGCAGTCCGGGCAGGTCGACCGGGGGCGCGACGATCAACTGCAGCAGTTGCCGGTACTTGCGATGCCATCCCGGCAGGTCCTGCGCGGGGATTCCCATGAGGCTGAAGATGAGCTTGAGCATCAGGTCGCCGGTCTCGCGCAGGATGGTTACCTCGCCGCGGTCGCGCCACGCCTGCACCCGCGCCCGGATGACCGGCGCGAACAGGTCGCCGATACCGGCCTCGGTCAGGCCCTTGGGCAGGAACGCCGCTCTGATCGCATCGCGCGCCTGCCGGTGCGCGCCGCCATCCTGTGCGACCAACGTTCCAACGAACAATTCGGGCGCGATCTCTTCGATCAGCGCGGAGGACACGTCCTTGTGCCGGAGCAGTGCGAACGCATCCGGATCCATGCAGGTCATCAGGTGTCCGGTAGGGCCGAAATCCAGCCAGAAGTGGCTGCCCAGCGTCCGTTCCGCGCGCCGCAGCAGGCGCGGCAGGTCTTTGGCGATGGCGGGGAGATGCCCGACCAGCGGGAAAGCGCCGGGCACGACCGGGATGTCGTGCCGCAGCCGGTGCCGGCGGTTCAGCGGGTTGAGCAGCATGTTCATCAGCCGTGCGGCGCCGCGGCCGCTTCGGCGGTGTCGCTGGCAGGCCGCGCCGCGCGGCTGTTGCCGCCGTCGGCGTACGTCGGCACATGCGCCAGCATTCCGCCGTCGATGGACACGACCTGGCCGGTGATGAACGCAGCATCGTCGGAGAGCAGGAACGCCACCAGCGCGGCCACGTCCTCGGGGCGGCCGACGCGCGGCAAGAGCTGGTGCCGGCGCAGATGCCGTTGCATGCCCTCGTCCAGCTTGGCAAGGAGACGATCGGTCATGATGAGACCCGGCGCAACCACGTTGCAGCGGATCTGTGCATGACCGTACTGGGTGGCGAGCGAGGCCGACAGCATGTTCATCGCCGCCTTCGACGCGGCATAGGACGTCAGTGCGGTGTCACCGCTGAGCCCCTGGCACGACGACATATTGACGATCGCGCCACCGCCGCCGGCGATCATCCGTGGGATGGCCTGCCGGCAGCAGAGCAGCGTGCCGCGCAGATTGATTGCCATGGTCTGATCCCAGACCGCCAGGTCCAGCTCGAGGATCGCGCGGTCGCGCGGGGTCAGATGCATGGCGCTCGCGTTGTTCACCAGCAGGTCGACGCCACCGAAGTGCCGCTCCGCCGTCTCGAACAGTGCTGCCACCGCCCGCGCTTCGGCGATGTCCATGGTCAGGGCCAGCGCGTGGCCCGCTTCGGCCGCGATCTGCGCGGTGCAGGCGATGGCCGCCGAGCCATCGATGTCGGCCACCACCACGCTGCCGCCCTCGCGCGCGATGGCGAGGGCGCATGCCTTGCCGATGCCGGCGCCGGCGCCCGTCACCACGGCCACCTTGCCTTCAAACCGTCTCATCGTGTCCTCCTGGGATTGCGTTGGTCTTTCGCGGCATGCCGCTCGGCCTCGGCCTGAGAAGGCGCAGGGTCGGCGCTGGCGCGCTCGTCATCGCCAGCGTCGCTTTCGATGACCCGAATGGCGGCGACCGGGCACTGGCTGGCCGCGAGCCGCACGGCGGCGTGCAGCGCCTGCGGGACCGTCGCCACGCACACTTCGGCCACGCCGTCCGGTTCGCGTTGGCGAAAGGTGTCCGGCAGCGTCAGCACGCACTGCCCGGTGGTTCCGCACAGATCCTGGTCGACCACGACGCGCATCTCAGCTCCCCTGCGCATGCAGCCGCACCGGCAGTGCGCGAAACGTCCTAAGGAATGCGGAGGGCTCCCGGGTCGGCTGCTCGGCCAATGCCAGCCTGGGGAAGCGCGCCTGGATCAGCGGCAGGCTCTCGGCCAACTGCACCCGGGCCAGTTGCGCACCGAGGCAGAAGTGGATGCCGTGGCCGAAGCTCAGCATGATCTTCCCGTCGGTCGACAGGCCAGGACTGGTGCCGTAGAACCGCGCGGGATCGAAGCGATCGGGATCGGCGAAGGCGTCCGGGTCGCGATTGCCGGCCGCAATCAGCACGCGCACATCCGCGTTCTTCGGGATCACCACGCCGCCCAGTTCGATGTCGCGCTGGGCGATACGCGGAATGGAGCTGAACATGGCGGGCGCATCGCAGCGCAGGACTTCTTCGACGAATGCCTTAACCCCCACGGCGTCAGCCTGCAGCCAGTGCCGCTGTTCGGGATACGCCAGCATCGCCAGCACCGCATGGTCGATGCTCGCAGCAGTGGTGGCGAAGCCGCCCAGCAGCATGCCCCACAGCATGCTGATCAACTCCGCATCCGACAGCGTGTCGGCATCGTCGTCGTGTACGCCGACCAGCATCGACACGATGTCGTGGCGGGGATTGATGCGCTTGCGCTGTATGAGGATGCCCAAGTAGGCCTGCACCTTGGCGCTGGCCGCGTCCGCCGCGGCGAGCTTGGGATCGCTGGCGTGCGGGCTCAGGCCCTCCAGAATGGCGCCGATGCCGGCGGCGAGCCCGACTATGTCGTGCTGGGGCATGCCGAACAGCTCGGCGAAGACCTGCATGGGCAAGGCCAGCGCGAATTCCCGATGCAGGTCCACCGCCTCCCCGCGTTCCAGCGCGGGCGCCATGCCGTCGAGGCGCGCCGCGACGATGCGCGCGATGCTCGGCCGCAGCTTGTCGATCTGGCCCATGGTGAAATCGCGCGAGATCAGCCGGCGCAGACGCGTATGCGTCGGTGGTTCCTTCATCGCGAGCGTCGACGCCAGCAGATTGAACGACAGGCTGTTCGCCGCACGCGGGAAAAAGCGCGCCAGTTCGCTCGGCGCCGGTCCCCGAAACGCATCGCCTGTGGCTTTGAGCGCCCAATAGATGTCGGCGTGGCGGCTCAGCAGAAAGAGCCCCGATGCCGCGCGATGCACCGGATCGTGCTCGCGCAACCACCGCATGAACGGATACGGGTCATCGATGCACGCTGGTGACGCCAGTTGGGCAAAGGCGTCCCGGCATACTGCCGTGGTTTCTTGCACGTCCATCTTGGTTACCTGTTGGCTGGCTGATCTGACCGGCGAGCGCCAGGCGCGCCAGCAAATTGCGAAAGAAGATCGCGCTTCCCTGCGGCGTCCGCACATCACCAGAGCACCGGGAACTCCTCGAATCCGCCAGTGATGATCTCCTTGCGCAACTTCAGTTCTTCGGGCGCCACGGCCAGGCGCAGCGCGGGAAAGCGCTGGAAGATCAAACCGAACACGACCTTGAGCTCCAGCCTGGCCAGCGCCACGCCGATGCAGTGGTGCGGCCCGTCGGAGAACGCCAGATGGGGGTTCTCGTCGCGTCCGATGTCGAAGGTTTCCGGGTCGTCGAAATGGCGCGGATCAAACGACGTCGCCGGCAGGCCGACCAGCACCTTGCTCTCCGCGGGAATATGTACGCCCGCGATGGTCACGTCGGTCCTCGGATAGCGCATGATGCCATCCCAGCCCGCGCCCGGCGGGTACATGCGCAGGATTTCCTCCACCGCCTTGTCCACCAGGGACGGATCGCGGGCCAGGCGTTCGCGCTGTTGCGGATGGCGGAACATGGCCAGCAGGCCGAATTCGATCTGCGCGACGGTGCTCTCGTGCCCCGCCACAAGCATGCCCGCCGCCAGGCCGAGCGCCTCTTCCTCGGTCGCCTTGCCCTGGTCGACCGCCGCGAGCAGGTCCGTCAGCAGGTTGTCGCCCGGATCCTGGCGCTTGTCCCGCATCTTGTCGCGAATGTAGCCGCGCAGTTCTTCCCAGGCCAGGCGCGACGCACTGCGCGGGCCGCTTTCATGCTGATGCGTCATCACCTCGTCGGACAGGTTGGCGAAAAAGACGTGATCCTCGTAGAGCACGCCCATCAGCGCGCTGATGACCATGGCCGGAAGCGGAAAGGAGAGGTGGCGCCGCAGGTCGGCGGGCTGGGGCTGGGCCGCCAGCGTCTCGATCAAGTGCGCGGCGATCGCCTCGACCTGCTGCGCGAGCAGCTTCGCCCTGCGGCTGCTGAAGGCCGGCGCCACGATCGTGCGCAACCTCGCATGCTCGCTCCCCTCGTGCGAGACCAGCCACCCCGGCGAACCGAGAATCACCGAATCGGGGGTGAATGCCGCCGGCGGCATTCCCGCTGGCCGGAACGCCGCATCAGACAGCACCGTCTTGGCCTCGTCGTAGCCTGTCACCCACCAGCCTTCGTGCCCGGACGGCAAACGCACGCGGTGGATCGGACCGTTGGCGCGTAGCGCCAACATCTCGGGCGAGGGCTCGATGTGATCGACGCGCCACATCGGCAGCGTCGGTAAGGGTTGTTCGGACATGTTGGCACTTCACTCTCTGAGCGATGGAAGGGCGGAAGGTAGCGGCAGGTGCTGCGGGCAGCGAATGAGCAAGACGACATGGAGACGACGTCCTGCGCGGCGATGGTCAGCGCCAGATCCTCCAGCCGCACCAACAGCGAAGAAGCGAAGGCGCATCGCAATCCAGGCGCGCCAGCGCAGCGCCCAGGCAGACATGCGGCTCCTAGCCGAAAGACAGGTGCGGGTTGTGCCGCTGGGTGACATCGAACGTGTCGGCATCGTCATAGATCGATTGACCGCAAGGATAGGTGAACGAGGTTCGAGCCTACCCGCCACCGACGTGTGTCCGCCAATATAGCTCCGGGCCTGTCCCACGCCGCCGGTGGCAATTTCATTCCTGGCTCAGCTCAAGGTCTGCCGCTTTCGTTGCACCGCGCGCGACGAGCGCAATTGTTGTGGCACCCAAAACAAGCACTCTAGATCGCGTCCAACACTTCCCTGCATTTTCTCGGTCCACAACCGAGCGCCAAGTCATTGTCGTCGGACGGGCCAGACGCGAACAGCGACGCGGTGTCCGTCCCGAAGACCAGCGCACTGCGATTGGTGATGATGCCGTAAACAGAGCAAATCGCGTGCCGAAGGAAATTCGGCAGGCTCAGCAGGCACTTCGTAGCGCCGCGCAGTGTGAGGTTTCTGGCATTGAGTTTCAATGCCGACATCCGGCGCAGCAAATATCCGACAAAGGCCTGCTCTCGCGGCGAATGTGCGCGGCAGCCCTTGCGCGATATTTCAAGCGTCCCGATCGCCTGCAAGCAGCAGGCTCTTGCCGATCCCCATGCTGCGCGGCGCCAATCATCGGCTGAGTCTCGAAACGCGAAGCGCCCTTCGCTGCCAAGAGACGCACTCAAGGCGCTATCGGGTTTGCCTCAAGCTTTCTATCGCCCGCCAATATTCAACAGGCGAAGCGCGTTTCACGAAAGGCATGCCCTATGGCTGCTTTGGCTACGATCTAGATCAACACGGCGGAACGCGCGCTAGCCTTCCATACATGGCAGATCTACGCCATCGCCTTGCGCGAACCGCATCCCGCCTGTCGAGCATCCCGGACAATCAACATCCTGACGCGGTTCGACCAGCTGCAGCTTTCCGGTCAGGGCATTGATGTGCTGGTAGTGCAACGGGCGATCAGCGCGTAGACCGAGGTAATCCATGAGAAAATCATTCACGGCATGCCCTGCGGAGACCGCATTAAGACTTATCACGCTGGGATTTGGCTCCTCAACGCCATAGGCCTGCGCCTTGCGTTCCGCATCCGTCTTGGCTTCTTTGGCCAGGAGATTGGGATCGATGAGCTGATTGCACCAAAGGCACCCTGCACCTGGACGAAGAGGACGAATGGCACTGAACGCATCGACGACCTGCCCCTGCTCATCGGCGCGGACTTTTGAGCCCAGCTGAACGGCTGGAATGAGATATTGATGGACCAACGCGTTCACGACCAGGCGTGCCCGCATCGAGTCCGCCGCAAGGAAGATATAGTCGGAACCCTTGAGGCGGCCCGCGACCGAAGCCTTCGCCACATCCGCGGCGAAGTGCTCGATGTGCGCACTTGGGTTGGCCTGTTGGATCAGGCGCCGTGCCAATTGAACCTTGGGCGTCCGATTTTCAGCATCGGATTGCGATGCCCCGATCAACCGTGCGAGGTTGGAGCTTCAACCGTATCGTCGTCAACCAGCGTGAAATGGCCGACGCCCAGGCGCGACAGATATTCCACAAGAAGGCTACCGATGCCGCCTAGGCCGACCACCGCAACGTGGGCGCGATAAGGTCTGCTGGCCCATACGGTCAAACATACGAATCTGGCGGTCATATTGGTCGTCGAACCCAGATTTCTCGACAGATGGGGAGCGAGGCGATCAATCTTCATACTAATGACGCTCGCCTGGTCGAGTTCGCGACGGCTGCCGTCTGGCATCCAGAGATCTGCCTGCATAGCCCGCCGACCCAACACCAGAGCGCCGACCGGCATGCCCTTGGCGATCTGCAACAGAGCGGGATAGCCCCGCTCATGAGATCGAGATCAATATCGCTGAATCCGACCTGCCGATCGCTACCGTGATTGTGAACGGCCAAATAGACAAGCCGCTCGTCGCGCGCGCGTAATCAACCGATGGATGAACTGGGGCGTTAGAGCACGGTGACCGAATTTGCCCGCGACATAGTCGATTCCGTCTTTAGCCAGATGCACTTCACGAACGGTGAGGAGCGGGATCGCGTCGAGTTCGGATAGACCCGCAAGCAAGATGGCTCCGTGCTCATCTCTATCCTCCTGATAGAGATGATGCCAGAGTAACTCGTAGTCCGAACGGGCAATGTGGAGCCTGCACTTGGACATCACGATGATCTTTCCAAAAAATCCAAAACCTTGAGCACCTTCGCGCAAACTTTTTGCTTGCCGTTCTGGGCCATGCTGTTGCGGCGGGAGATCTGCAAAGCCGACCTTCCTTCGAACGCGTGCCCCGTAGTGACCGGCGGCGCAAAGCCTTGACCGTCCGCGCGCCGGACGTCCCCACCGATGAACATGGGATAGATGTCGGCATAAGGATATTGCGCGGGGATATGAAACCCCACCCATGTCTTGTTCGGGACGAACCGGTCGCTCAACGCGACGGTTCGACCGTTAGATATACGCCCCCCTGCCCATCGTCTCGCGTGTTGAGGGTGGCAGCGGGAAACTGCTTCCTCAGATCTTCGATGGCGGCAGAAACTTCCACTTTCATGGCAATTTCTGCCTGAGAGTTGTCGTCCGGCGCAATCGCCGTGAACCGAAGATGTTCGCAGACGGACGATATCGTTGTCGCCAACGATACGGCTGGTGCCGTTGGGCAGCTCCTCCTGCAGCACAAAGTTGGGTTGGATCGCCACGCCTTGAGCGATTGCAACGACCTTGATCTCTGTGCCGGTGGCGGAGTGGCCCTCGAGGCTCGCCGGCTGTTCATTGACGGTGATGGTGACGATATGTTCGGGCTTGCGCGCCACGAACACCATGTGATCGTGAAGCTCTACCCGCTCATGGTCTTCGATGCGGCGATGGGTGCCATCGTCGAGGACGAGATCCAACAGATAGTGCTTGCCGCTTTCAACGCCTGCTTGATCGCAGTGAGCTTGATCTGCTCGCCAGTTTCATGCGGACCCAGCAGCTTCACGGGGCGCTCGTTCACTTTGACCTTGATCAGGTGCCTGTGCTGGGAACCTTCCTTCTGGACTTAACCCCTCGGATTTTGTCAACGCGCCCTATCGCGCGAGCCAGCCGGAGCCAATGGTACAAATTTCCAGCCTTTTGCGGGCTGATCCGGCCCTGGACGCGGACGCTGCAGAAGCAGTGGAAGCGATCGTACGAGCGGCTGAAGAAACCACTCAAGTAAGCCCAAGTAAGCCGCTCCGTCAGCATTTGAGCTGCCATTGACGGCTTTCAGCCGCCTGCAGACGCCTCTCCTCCACGACTTTGACGATGTCGGGAATCACGTTCTCGTCCATCTCCTTGAGGAACTCCTGCAGCAGCGCGGCGTCGACGGGCGCAAGCCCCTAAAGCACTTCAGGTCTTTCATTGGTCTTGTCGTCTGCATCGCCAGCCATCGTGATCTCCCTGAAGTCCAAAACGGGCTCTTCCACCGTCGATAACGCTATTTCTTCTGGGTCGGTCGCAAGTCGCGGTCCATCCGCGAGAACCCTGCATGACCGGCATCGGCAAGTTTCAGGCCACCCATTCCGGCAGCGGTCTGGCCAGCCTTCTTGCGGTTGAAGCACCGTCGCGGCTGTGGAACAACCAGAGGGGCATTGGCTCGCGCAAGCTGGCCGTCGCGTCAATAACCGCTCGCGCCTCAACCCTTGCATTAGCCCACTGTTCCTCCGTCGAAAACTCCACCACCCATATGAATTGGGCGTATGGCAGGGTCATGATGTACTGGAGGAGCTTCGGATCAAATTCCGAGGCATGCTCTCGCGCGAAATGGCGATAAGAAGAGCCCGTGGTGATGAAGTAGCGGATGATGATGTCGTTGGTTGGCGGCAGACCAATAGCGGGGCCAAGCTTTAACAAGGCAGGAGCCAGCCGATCAACGGCGTCCGCCGGGTAGTAGACCTTCTCGGGAAGCGCCACGATAAAGGCGTCAATCGCCTCCGCCGCGTATGGACTTCCGCTCGACTTCGGTATGGACAGGTACGGCAGATGGTTGTCGTCGACAACAGCAAGGGTTTCGACTTCGTCCCAGGCATACCGGTCGGAAAAGACAATCATTCCGGGCCATCAACAACCTATGTAGATCCGATCGATGCTGCGCGAGAACGATGACATTTTTGCCTCAAGTTAAGTGCCGCGCGCCTCGCATGGGTGACAGTTAAAGCCACGCCACTTCATGCTGTACGTCGATTGGATCCGCTCTTCCCGCGACGTCGCCGCGGCCTCTGACGGCGACCGCGCGGCGGAACGAGTGAACTTGCGGCGTCCGTGTCCGCTGGCGCAGCGACTTCGCTGCGCGAGGTATTGATCGTTGATCGAGGCAGCACTCTTTGATCGGCAACGGCCTTTTCGAGCGCGGAGAGAAATTGCCGCCCGTCTTCCGTAATTTCCCAACCGAGAGCATCGCGAAAGACGAATTTCGCCGAAAAGATATTCAGATCCGGCGCATGCTCAGCCAACCGCTTCATGCGATCGGTCCAATCATGGCCGCTGTTCATCAGGATCTCCACGGCGCGCCGGACTTCGGCAATAGAGGCCCGCCCGGTGGGTTGACCGGCCAGCACTTTCAGGACGGTCAGCTGGAAGGACACTTTCCGTGTCTCCGATGGGCTGTGTGTGCAGTTCCCCTGCAATGGATCAAGGTCAGGGGTGCATCGTCAACAACATGGCGCCGTTAACCTCAACTATATTGGCCAACCTCGAGCCCGGCTTCCTGGAATTTGACCTCGCCGCGACGCATCAAGCTCATGCGGACCAGTCTCGATCCCGGACGTCGCGTAGCAGAACAGACCTGCAGCCGCGGCGCCGCAGGACAGCATCGTCCATAACGGGCGAACTCAGCTTTGCGAACTCCTTCATACGCGACGGCATCACGCTTTGATCACCGGCTGGTGCATCGTTACTTCGGGCGAGGCGTGTGCGGCTTACACCTCTTGGCCTGTTGGGCACGAGCGTACAGTTCGTACCGTTCATTGCCGACCTTGCCATGCCCACACTGTAGCAGGCTGACAAAGCCTGGAACTGTGTGATGGAGATCGATGGCTCGAAAAGATCAAACTGTCACGCCGTATGCGAGACAGCCTGATGGTTGGAAGTCGTACGGCAAACGCCCGGCCCGCCAGAACAAGACATCGTCAGACGCAGGTGCGAGAACACGCCTTGCAGGCAGAAGTTTCCCAGAGGTGAACTGGATCAGCCAACCCTAAGATCCTCGGCTGACGTCTTGCCCGAACGTCCGGTCTTGAGTTGGTAACTGACCCGGGCTCCCTCTTCGAGGGTGGTGTAACCGGCCTTTTCGACGGCACTTATGTGCACGAAGACATCGGCACTTCCGTCCTCCGGCCTAATAAAGCCATAACCTTTGGTCGAATTGAACCACTTCACAATACCCATTGCCACGGCGGCATCTCCATCAGTGAACCTTCGTGATCTAGCGAAGACTCTCGCAGCCATCAAGGTGGGCGGCAAAACGACGCTCGTCCGCCGCGGCAGTTGCAACTTTCTTGCCCGATGAACAAAGTGCTGACTCTTTTGTGCGACGGCCGGCAGCAAGACCCTGACGTCGCAGATCTTCGCTTCAGGGGCGGGATCCGGATGGGCGTTCAGCCCGCGGCTCAATCATCGCACGTTGTTACAAGAGAGCTGCAGAGCCGACGACGTCGCATGCGCATCTGGAGCCGAGCTTGCGCGAATGCTGCGGTCTCCCTTGCAGAACCAGGCGACGACAAACTCCTTTGCGCAACCCGGCGCAGGATCGGCAATCCGTGCCACCTCTGTACGAAACGTACATTCGCTCTTGCCATTACACGCTTCTGCGAGCGCATCCGTGGTGTTGCCGCGCGCTGACATCCAGCGGCAATTGCCGCCATACGTACCGGAAACGACCGAAATACCCGATTGCGTGATGGCATCTCCGGTCGCATTCCGCAGTGCATACGCGGCCGCCGCACCAACAAGTGCGGCAAAGCCGACGGTTCCCAATCGCACCAGGAGCCTGCGCTGTTCCGCCGAGGCCGCCTGATAGGCGCCGCGAATTCGCCTGCGAGCCGGTACCTCAAAGCCGAAATGCAACAGGATCGCGGCGCACGTCGCCAGGGCGAAAGCAAGTGCGAGCGCACCGAGATGACCAAGCAGTTGGCTCGCCGTTTCCCAACGCACCACCGGAAAACGCCGGAAGATGATGATGTGTATAAGGTAGAGGGCAAAGCTGGCCTCTCCCAGAAAGACAAGCCACCTCGCTGACAACAGCCGTCCTACAGTGCTGCTGGGCTGAGCCGCCGCGACAAGGATGAGCGCAACCGGCGCCGATAGGGCGATATTGTTGCGTGCAATATCGAACAGGCTCATGGAAGCCCCAAATGGCGGCTTGTGGGCGGTAAACCAGAACACCCAGCCGATCGCGCCGACGCCAACAACCGTTGCGATGTCGAGCAGAGCGCGAGACGGCCTGAGATCCTGCGCCGACCACACTTCATGGAGCCTTGCCAAGCAACAGCCGAGAACGAACTCCCACACCCTGCAAAACGGCGAAAAGTAAACGATCCAGAGGATCAGCGTGTTCTTCCAGTTCGGCAGAGCCGCTTCCGTTCCATAGGCATGAAGCGCAAACAGGTTGATGCGGTCCTGCAGCATGAGCACCATAAGGTCGATGCCAAGCTCGATTGCGACGGCTCCAATGGCGCACAAAACCGCGGCGGGCACAGTTCTGATCCGCGCAAGCAGAGGGCAAACGAGCGGGAACACGAGATAGAAGAACCATTCGGTACTCACCGACCAGGAGACGATGCCGACCTCCTCGTACTGCCAGACGGGCGCTACACCGGCGACATTTGCGAAAAACCAGGTTTGAACCATCCCGAGTTGAAACGGGACGAGGTGCGCTGAGAATCCTTCGGCCGGCGCCTTGGTTCCGAGAAGCCATGGCCAGACCATCGGTCCGGTCAGCAACTCGACGAGAAAGAGAACAATGAATAGAGGATAGATTCGCGCTATGCGCGCCACGAGAAAGTCCGGGATCGCTTTCCGCGGGCTGCCCACAATCGAGCCGCCATAATTATATTGAATGACAAAGCCACTCAGCGTGAAGAAGACCGACATTCCGAGCAGGCCGAGTGTCCCGACGCTGATATCGAGTCCGAGGCTGGGTCCCTGCAGGAACAGGCCGCCGCCGTGAGACAATGCCACCGCTGCTGCCGCGACAAACCGGATACCGGTCAGCGCGGGTATCTGCTTAGCCATCGATGTCGTTCGTCATTTGCGAGGTAGGTACAGATCGTGGCGATCGATGGCACCAAAGGTGGCGGCTGGACAGACCGCTAAAGGCAGGAAGACTGATCGCATCGCGCGAGTGTGCCATGCGATCAGCCAAACTCCTGCGGTTGCTCAAATCCGAAATGAGAGCGCCCGCGCACCTTATTGGAAAGTCGGCTAGCGCTGAAACTCTGACTTCTGGTAGGGCTGCTCGGATCGAGGTCCATATTTGACCGGTTCTGGCCCAACACCTGCCCCCACCTGTTATACGTTGAACCGCGCCATTGTCTCACCGGAAGCCTTCCGGAATGGTTGGCGCCAGCCAATTTGGCTCCCTCTGCGAAGGGAGCTTGCGGCGCAAGTACCCGATGAAAGCCCGGCTCAGAGCAACACGCTGCCGTCACTGGCAGCCTCACAACGGATACATGCACCAGTTCAAGGCTGTCATCAGCCAGCCACCAGGAGGTTCAGGTGCAGCAGCGGAGCGCACAAGGTGCCTATCCTCGCGACACTCCTTGCGACGAGGTTCATCCTTAGGCCCGGCCCAAGGCAGCCGAGAGCGAGATCGCTACCTGAACGCATCGCAAACGGAACGGGCAGCCAATCCGAGCCGGGCGTTCAATCTTTTTGACAGCGACGGCCAAGGAATCTCGCTGCGGATTGCTGCAGCAATTTACTATTCTTGTCCTGCACGACTGGCCGCGATTTCGCTTGGGTCTGGCGTGCCAGAGAAGGAAAGGAACATGTGATGAAAAAGAAGATCGCTGAGATCAAGACCACGATCCGCACCACCACTCCGTACACGGGTACGCTCTAGGTTGGTACGACGGATGCCTTGGATGCATCTACCTGATGAGAGCATAGCGGCATCGGAGGGTGGTCGTTTCGACCACCCTCTTTTGTGACAGTTCGGGAGAGTAAAATGGTTGATCTGATCCAGCAGCGCGTGCTTTCAGCCATATCAGCATCCGTCGAGCTCAGTCCGATTACGATTTTGAAGACGGAAGCGGGCATGGCACCGGTGCCAACGATCAAATCGGCACTCGCGAGCTCCAATTCTAACTTCTCTATCACTGACGGCGACTGGCGGACCGGCGGCTATCTTGCCGGGCTGCAAGCGCTCATTGACTCCGAATTAAGGTGGGCCAAAGAAACTAGGCCCAAACTGGTTGAGGCGGCACAACAATCCTTGAAGCGGCTATTCCCCCTCCTAAACAGCGACGCCTTTACCGTGCCGAAGGATCTCACGAATACCTCGAGCAAGGAGGAGCGTACCCGGTTCTATCATCATGAATATCAAAACAAGCTCCTGGTCGGACTAGCCGAATTCCTGATCAACTGCGCCCAACAGCTCAACGAGCGTCACATTATCGTTATCGATCGGGCGGCTGCCCTGTCCGGCTCGGCCAAGAACCTGATCAAGCTGCTCGTCAGGCTGGACGACGATGCGCGGCTGTTTCGCTTCGTTCTGATCGATTATGAACAACGCCTCTATTTCCCGGACGCCAGCGAGGTTCATTTCGGCAGATATAGCTCGCAAGAGCTGGGATCAACCTTTGATCCGGATCTCGCCGCGGAGAAGCATCGGCAGATCTATGAGGCAAGCGGCGGCAATCCGTTGATTGCGGAGGCTTTGAGCAAATGCGCAGCGGCAGGATTACCAGTCGTCGGCTATCTCGACCCGACCGCGACCGTGGATCTCTATCTGGCCAGCCTCAACACCGGGGAACGGCATAGCCTTCTCAAATCTTACATTGAATCCGATTGCACCACGTCCGATCTGATCGCGCAGCGAAACTATGCAACTTTCGAGCCGGCGACCGCAGATCATCTGCACGAGCAGCTGCACCACGCATGCCTGGAGCGCTATCTAGCGGGCAAGGCGCCTCTCGTGATGATTCATGCGCTCTCGGTACGGGACAAGTACAAGCGTCTGGAGCTGCTTGCAGAACCAAGTCAGATCCTCCAGAGCATTGGCCTGTACGATCTTTGGTTTGGCTATTTCGGGGAAATTTTCGCCGATCCTGCGCTTCGCACCTACGGCTCCGGGGATGCTAACGTGAATGCCGCCTTCATCAACGCGGCTTTTGTGCTGTACTCACTCGGCTGCGGGCGGGTGTCGGTTCCCTATCTGGACGAATTCTACAAAACCTTCCCAACGAGCCGATACACGCCAACGGTTCTCTATGCCCAATCAATGACGTATGGACGCTATCAGCAGCCGGTCAACCTCACGCTGGCCGAAGGATACGCGTTACGGAACCTGGAGACCATCGAGCGGGATTTCAGGGAGCACGACAAGTACGACTACATCAAGGTGTTCGCAGAGAACGCCTATGCTTACATCAAGGCCAAACAGCAGAAGTACGACGAAGCCCTCGCCCTTTGCGCGGAAGGCCTTGGCAAGATGCTCAAGGCGTATGGCGACGAGCGCTTCAAGCTTCATCAATCAATTCTGATCTACAACACCAGTCAGGTCTATGAACTCATCGACGAACTTTCTCGGGCTGAGAAGCAGTTGCGTGAGGCAATTTCCTATGATCCCTACTATGGAGAGTATCACAACGACCTAGGAAATCTGCTTTCGAAAGTGGCTGGGAGGGAAGCTGAGGCTTTGGAGGCCTATGCGCGTGCCATTGAACTTTGCCCACCCTATTATGAGGCTCACCTGAACAGGGCCGCACTTCGCAACAGAATGGGAGATGCCGCTGGCGCACTGGCCGATCTCGACAGGACACTTGTCATCAAGCCAAACGAATGGCGAGCTCTCTTCGAGAAGGGCAACATCTTGTTGCGCCAAGATAGGCCGAACGCTGCTTTGGAGTCCTATCTGGCGGCGGCTGAGATCAATTCCAAAAACCCAGATCTGCAGAGCAATATCGGCCTTGCCTATTCCGAGCTTGGCAAGGCGAACGAGAGCATCGCGCACTATGTTCGAGCCCTTGAACTCAACCCACTGCATGCGCTCACCCACAACAATCTCGCCATCGAGTACTTCAACGAGGGCCGGCCAGATATTTCACTGAACCACGCGACTGTGGCTGTCGAGATCGGGGGAGATCCAGACTACCTCCTCACCCGGGAGCAGATCGAGAAAAGCCTGCAAGCTGACCTGGCTTCGCGGCGGGACCGAGCTTCTGCATCTTCCACGAAGGCGACGTGAGCTAGCGGCTCATAGCACTCTTGCCATCGAGCCCGAGCGGCGTGAGAGGGGATCGCTAAGGACATGGGTGCTGCACCTCCAAGCCCGGCGGGGTTGAGCGGATGCTGTTGCGGCAAGCGCTGCAACTCGGGCTGACCGGCAAAGCAAGCGCCTTGGCCGGCATAGTCGCGAATGGCCGAACGCCACATGAGTAAAGGGAGGTATATAGGTAAATAAGATGCCTTTTGCCAAGCCGTCATATTGCGAGAACGTTCGTCGTGGCTTGCGGGCTCGTCGCACCGCTGTCGCGTCACAAAACCAGTGCCATCCACCTGTCCTTCCGCGTCAAGCGATCCGATGATCCTCGATGAGTTGAGTCAACAATGAGCGGGTCGAGCACACGGCAGTTCGTCTACCTCTCGCATTTGATCATTCAGATCGGCGGATGGGCATTCCGTATCGGCATCCTGATCGGCCTTCTGCAATCCGGCATGAGCGCCGCGGGCCTCGGCATTGCGGTCACTTTTGCGCCGATCATGCTTGGCAGCCTCTTGCTGTCGCCGTTGGTCGACAGGGGCGATCCGATCTCCGCCATGATGATCGTCAATGCTGTTCGCATATGCGCGCTGCTCGCCATCTTCGGCAGCGACGGAGCCGATTCCTTTCAGAGCTATGCCGCAATGGCCGTCCTGAGCCTGGTCCAGCCCGTCTATTTGTCTGCAGAGGTTGCTTTCTTCCGTCGTATTACATCGGAAGACGGCATGATCTCGGTGCTACGCAATATCGCCAATATCGACTGGCTCACCTATCTCTTGGGAATGTTTGCAGGTGCCATGCTGTCCGATCAATTGCACTTGCCTGGCGTTTTGGCCTTCAACATATCGGCGATCATCCTGTCCTTGACTGTGCTCCTTGGCATCAAGCAGCAGTTCAGAAGGACGCCAGCCGCGCTTGAGGCGCGGCCTTCCGGAACCGTCCTGGACTTGGCACCCCTCTATCCCGCATTCTTGGCTGTTTTTCTGCTCAACCTCGGCGCCGGCATCATCAATGTCTATCCTGCGATCCATGCCACAGCTGACGGGGTTCTCGACAAAAGCGTTCTGTTGACGATCGTCATGACGAACGGCGTTTTTGCCTTGCTGGGGGCCCTAGCCGTCAAGCCGATTTACGACCGGCTGGGCGCCTTGCCGACCATCGCCGGGGCTGCAATGCTGCTCGCGGCATGCCTTGCAATGATGTCACTCGATGCCAGCCTGACTTTGGTCATCGTGTCCAGCAGCGCAATGCTTGGTTTCGGCCAGATATTTGCGGCTGCCGCTCACGCGCACATGGTGTCCTCAGTGGCTCCGGATCGGGCCGGTCGCCTTTCTGGGTTATTTCAATGTTGCACCTATAGCGGCGTTGCGGGAAATGGCATTGCCTTGTCGCTTCTAGGTGATTGGCTTGCTCTCGGCACGATCGTTCTTTTATGTGCGGCGAGCGCATTTGTTGCCTTCGCCGTTGCGACCTTCGCGGTGGTCAGATCAAGGGATTCTCGAGCTTCATGTCCTGCCGATCGCTAGATCAAGGATCCACACCATGCCTTGGGATCAGCTGTTCTTGTTAGAACGCCCTTTTGAGGAGCCAGCCTTGCCGGGACGGCAATTCTATTGTTGGCAATGCTTGCTGTTGGACGGGTTGCTGTCGGCGTTTCCAAGCCGCGCTGCGAGGCTCGATGTTCGTCGAATTTCCTGGGCGAGACCACGATCCGCGCTCATCGAGAGGCTTGGGCAGGATCATCAATCCGCGCCCGTTCTGATTTTGGAGAAGGAAAGGCCTTTACCAGTGGATGCGAAGTACGCGAATGGGCTCGCCTATGTCGACGATGTGTTTGCAATCCTTGATCTTCTGGCTGCGCGCCACGGATTTCCTGCGCCTTACCGTCGAACAGTCCGCAGCTGGTAGGTCCATGATGGTCATCAACGACTTGACGCCAGCAGGGGCCGATCGGGAAGCTTCGATTGAGCGGCTTGCTTGACCTGCCGGGTTGGGGCTGCGAAGGGCGACCGCTGATGATCCCGGTCCAGTATTTCTAACATCGCCCAGCGCTCAAACTGTTTGACAGCCGCGCTATTGCGGGCTTGCCCGTTGACAAACATGTAGATTGAGCGATTGACCGGCACGAAGCCGAATGGAGCTACGAGCTCTCCCTTCTCAAGGTTGCTTCTGACCAGAATTTGCGAGGATATGGCGGCTCCCAGCCCACTTTTTGCCGCCTCCAAAGCTAAGGAAAATGTGTCAAACACGACCTTGCGCGATACTTGTAAGCATATTGCAGCTGCGCTGGCCCATTCGCTCCAGGCGTCCAGCCTGTCGGCCTCGTGCAACAGAGAGATAGACAGAATATCTTCCGGGCTTTTGATCGCCTCGAGCGTAGCTGGCGCACAGACTGGGCCAATCATCTCATTTGAAGCGTGAGCCTCGCGGACGGGAAGCGGCCGCTTTAGCGGGCCGGCGACAAACAATACGTCCAACGCACCAACAGCGAGCGCGTCAAGATCGGCTCCGGTTTCAAAGACAAGGTCAATGTCCGGATAGAGTTTGCGGAACCGACCGATACGGGGCAACAGGCCGTGCGACAAAAATGTGGTTGAGCATCCGACCACCACAGAACGTCCTGCATGGCGCCTTCGTAGCTCGTAGCATCCCTTCTCGAGTATGGTGAACGCGTTTGCACAGTTGCGCTTGAGCTGTTCGCCGTCGGATGTCAGTCGCACGCCCGAACTATGGCGCACGAATAGTCTCCTGCCGAACCAATCCTCAAGCAGGCGCATCTGGTAGCTTACCGCGCCGGTCGTCATATTCAGTCGCTCGGCCGCCCTGGAGAAGCTTGGAAACTCGCTGACCGCCTCAAACAGATGGAGGCTTTTTAGGATCGGTAGCTTGCGCATCTTTCTTTCCTGCCTCTCACTGGGATAGCTGTTGTGGGGCCCTGCAGTGTGCGCCGATTTTCTGCAGCTTCGACGACCGCCATCGCTTACTGCCGGGACCGCCCACGACTGAGATTTCTTTCGGATCTGCCTGTCACGGCGAACTCAACGGCCCGGCTCCCTGCCCCAGCCGGTCGACCTATCGATCTGGCACATAACCACTTGAGATCCGGTATCCCTGAGGCACAGTTAGATTCCATATTATTCGATGCAGGGTCGATCGCTGCGCGATTTCTCCAGAAAGCCTGAGTGGAGCTTGAGATTTAGAACGCCAACTCATGGGTCAATTTGGCTCAGCAAAACGCCGACCCTTCATGGGCAGGCGCCTGGCCAGCCATATTGCATGACGAACTGGAAATTGCGGGCTTGCGTTCGAACACCTTCAGCGTGGTGGGAATTCGTCCAGTTCCCCTTGAAATCTGTGGCATCTTGTCCGTCGATTGCCTGGTTCTGTTCATCGCCTGGCATCTCGCCTCGATGATTCAGCTGACGGACGTGGTGGCGTCGGGATCATAAATGGTGGGCACGGTTCATCAGCCCGTGCAGCGATTTTATTCAGAACAAAGCCGCCTCGATGCATAGGTGTATTCAAGGGCCAGTCGACGCGCCATTTCGATGAGATTGGCCGACGCGCTGTGCCCCCCATCGATGTTCTCGTAGTAGAAGTAAGGCTGGCCCAGGGCGGCGAGCTTTGCTGCAGCCTTGCGGCCGTGCGCGGGATGCACACGGTCGTCCTTGGTGGAGGTAAGAATTAAAGGCGCCGGGTATGGCTTGCCCGCCACCAGTTTCTGATAGGGCGAGTAGCCGTCGATCCACGCGCGCTGGTCGGGAAAAGCTGGATCACCGTACTCGCCGATCCAGGAGGCGCCGGCGCCCAATTTGGTGTATCGAAGCATGTCAAACAGCGGTACCTGAATGATCGCCGCGTTGAAGAGCTCGGGACGTTGAGTGATTGCGGTGCCAACGAGTAGCCCGCCCTGGCTGCCGCCAATGACTCCGAGCCGACGCGGACTTGTGATCTTGCGGCGGATCAGGTCCTCGGCAACGGCGATGAAATCATCCCACGTCGTCTGCTTCGTTGCGCCTTGGGCCGCTTGATGCCATTGCGGGCCAAACTCGCCGCCCCCTCGCAGATTTGCAACGACATAGGCATTACCCTGTTCGAGCCAGAGCCGCCCCACAGGGCCTAGATAAGAGGGCAGAAGCGAAGCCTGGAACCCGCCATAGCCATAAAGAAGGGTCGGAATGGCGCCGTCAAATCTTGCGTTCTTCGGTAGCACCAAGGAATAGGGAATTGACGTGCCATCACGCGAAGTCGCTTCGAACTGCTCTACGACATGCTTGGACGCATCAAACGCAGTAGGTGTCGTCTTCAATTCCTCGAGTTTTTGAGTTTCGGCATCAAAATACCAGACTGACGTTGGCCTGAGATAGCTTGAGACGGCGAACATGGCCTGGTCCGCCTCGTCGGAAGCGGCTGTCACGCTGACATTGGTATGTTCCGGTAGCTGGATCGGCGTCGCCGACCAGGCTCCCTGATCGTACTTGTAAACGAACGCTTTGCTTTGAACGTTATCCAGGATCGTCAGGATCAACAGGTTCTTTGTGAAGCTTAGCCCGCTCAGGGCTTGACGAGGCCTAGGCTTGAAGACAAGCGAGGCTTTGGCGTTCAGTGGATCCTGTTTCCATTCGGTCAGGTCATACGAAATCAGCGAGCCGGCACTGAAGCTGACATCACCCGACGGCGTCCACTCCTCGTCAAGTTTCACAAGCAGGCAATGATTCACGAGGCCTACGATCTCCGCTTTCTTCGGCAGATTGAGTTTGACGACCCCATCGGGGCGGAAGAGCACGTACTCATGCTCGAAAAACCCGATTGCGCGAATGGCCCCCGTCGCATGAACACGACCTTCACTGTCTCGAAGTACCAGGGGCATCGCCCGAACATCGTTCGGCTCGCCGCGAAAGACCTCGCGCGCCTCGCTGAACGGCTGAGCGCGTTTGAGCTCCTTAACAACAAAGGGGTAGCCGGCCTGCGTCAAAGAGCCCTCGCCCCAGTCGCCTGCAACAAGGAGCGTGTCACGATCGACCCAGCTGACGCTGTGCTTGCTCTCTGGAAGATAAAAGCCGTTCGCAACGAAGCTCTTTGTCTCGCGGTCGAACTCGCGCATGGATGCGGCATCCTTGCCGCCGTCGGAAAGGCTGATCAGGCAGAGGCGCTCTTCAGGCGGAAGGCAGCTGGCGCCTTGAAAGATCCAGTTCTTGTTCTCGGCAACCGCCAAGGCGTCCACGTCAAGGATGGTTTCCCACCGTGGGTCTTGGCGACGATAGCTCTCAAGCCTGGTGCGCCGCCAGATGCCGCGCACATTGTCCTCATCTTTCCAAAAATTATCCAACCCGTGACGTCCCAGGGAGACGTATGGAATTCGATCCTTGGCCTGCAAGATAGAGAGCGCCTGTTCGTAGAAGACCCGATAGCGGGGATCAGCCTGGAGTACCCCGAGTGTCTTCTCGTTCTCGGCACGGGCCCATGCCAATGCGCCCTGTCCTTCGATCTCCTCGAGCCAGAGGAATGGATCTTCGGTGACCGTCGCAGCCTTTCGCTCCTGTGAAAGTGAACGCTCCTGTGAAAGCGCAGCGGAGGGGAAGCAGGCAATCGAAAGCAGCGCTGCGGAGAGGACTGACGTGTTCATGGACTTGCTCCGGCTGAGGTCGTGCGGCCACGCGGGCCTGGCGCGTCAAGCAGAAGCTGCGGAAAGTACGCAACGCATGACATGGCTCGGCTCGCGCTATCTCCCGGACCGTCCACTGCAAGCTGCATGCCGACCAAAGCGCCGCAAGTTTCAGCCGCTTAGGGTGCACCACGATGTCCGCTTGTCGACATTGGTTGCCAAGCAGACAGGGCGATGTCGGCAGGACCGAGTGTCAGACAGCACCGTCTGATCTTTTGCGGCCAAGTTCCGGAACAGAGGACCGCTCGCCACCCGCCGTCAGAACGCATACCTCCAAATGCGAGGTACAATCTTCCGAGCTATATCATCGGACAGACTTGTCGATGCGCGTCAGCATGACATAGAGCAGTACGTTGATCAGCAGCCAGATCGCGATCAAGCTGAGGGCAGTGCGCATGGCGATCTCCGATTCGTGACTGTAAGGATCCGCTGAGACGTTCCATTCGTCATGCGGGCCAGCGCGGGCCGAAGGAATCGCGCCAGCCGCCAGACCTGTATTGTGCCTCTCGCCTGCACCAGAAGCGCAATCCGCCGTGTGCTGTTCGCCCCGTCAGGCCTCCTCGGCATCGGACTGTTAGGCGAGCAGAACTAGGCGAAGCTGTCCGGTTCCGGCAGGACCCAGAGTCTGTTCTGCGTATGCATCAGTGGAGCCGCCAGCGCCTCAAAGCTTGACTTAACATCTGCATAGGCAGCCTCCTTCAAGGCGGCATCCCTGGGGTCGACATCGTTGAAGGCAGTCAGAGCCTCAGTATAATTCTGGTACAGCGGCATTTGACCTTCGTTGGTCCAGCCAAGACCGAGATGGTGGAACTGATCAGCCGGAACAGTGACGCGGCTTTTGTCCAGTTCGCTAACGTAGTCCGCCGCCCAGTCGTGGATAGTATAGGATTCAATCTTGTCCATCATCGAGCGCCAGCGGGTGACACGCTCCTCAAGCGGCATGTGACTCGCCTTCGAAATAGCGGCTGCGATCTCTTCAGGGTGGTTTGGATCCACCAGAAGCGCTTCGTTCTCATTGAAGTCTTCAGCTGCGCCCGCAAACTTGGATAGGACCAGCACGCCGGGATCCTTCGGGTCTTGTGCCGCAACATATTCTTTCGCCACGAGATTCATGCCGTCGCGCAACGGGGTTACGACGCCGACATGGGCGGCGCGGTAAAGACGCGCGAGTGCCGCCTGGCTGAACGAATCGTTCCTGTAGTGGATCGGGCTCCACCTGTCTGTGCCATGCTCGGCATTGACGCGGTTGATCGCGCTCTCCACGTCGTCTTTATATTTCTGATACTGCTCGACATCGGCGCGTGAGGACGGTGCGATCTGCAACAGCGAGATGCTGTGGGGCTCCGTCCTTAGAAGCTGATTGAACCCTTCGACCCGCTTGTCGATACCCTTCGTGTAATCGAGCCGGTCGACGCCGATCGCAAACTTGGATCCCTCGAAGTTTTGCAACAGTGGTGAGACTTTTTCTTGCTCTGCAGGAGAGAGATCTGCAGCGAGATAGTCTGCGAACTGCTTGGGATCGATCCCGATTGGGAACTTTTTCAGCCGCGTCTGACCGCGCTCCGTGGTGACGACGCCATCCTTGGTTTCCAGTCCGAAATGGGTTCGGAGGTACGCCGAGTAGTTGTTCAGATCTCGGTTCGTCTGGAATCCGGCCAGGTCATACTTCAGCGTCGATTTCATCAGTTCGCGATGATTGGGCACGCGGTCGACCATATCGGGCTCGGGCCACGGCGTGTGAAGGAAAAAGCCGGTTGGCCGGTCGATGCCAAGCTCATTCAGTTGGGCTCCGAGCGGAAGCAAATGATAGTCATGCACCCAGAATACGTCCCAATCTCGTACGTCGTAGACCGCACCCGCAATATAACTGTTGGTCCTTTGATAGCATTCATAATCGTCTTCCGAGACCGACATCCGATCTGGCAGGGAGTGCAATGCCGGCCACAGCGTCGAATTCGAAAAACCACGATAATAGCCAGCATGGTCAGCGGCCGGCAGATCGAGCCTGGCGACAAATCCCGCACCAGTCTCGACCAGTGGCAGGGGCACCTGGGTCCCGTCGCCGCGGTTTTCCGAGGAGCCGACCCACACCCCGCCGGACCGTTGCACGACCGGCTCGAGGGCGGCGGCAAGGCCACCGGTCTGTGGTTTATTGGGATCGAAGGGTGCAATGCGGTTCGAAATGACGACAAGCTTCAGATCAGGTTGTAGGTTGACCACATCTGCCGCCTCGTCCGAGGCAATAAAATGGGCAGAACCTGCACCGCCTGGTTCATCCAGCTCCGGCGGTATCTCGTCCAGCTGTTGGTCAAAGGCGTGCTGGTTTATGGTTTCATCTTGATGGGCAGCGCCTGATGTACTGCCATAAGCCAACGTTGCCGTGTCGAGCGCATCATGAATTCGAACCATCTCAAAACTCCGTTTGACGATGTTTGCGTTTGATTCAGTCGCAGATCAGCCCCGAGAGATATCCCCACAACGCCAGGATGGCAGGGCTGGCTTTCGGGAAGCTGACCAGTCGCGCCAAGTGGCCAGACTGCTTTATTCATCCAAGATCGGAGGCGAGGTCGTGGAAGGAGCTGCCGAATCTCGGATTTTGAGGCAAGACGACCTTGGTTTCCTCGCTTCAGTCCGATGCAAGCGAAGCATTGCTGACGTGTCGAGACTCAATGGTCCTCGACGCAATAGAGGAGCCAGGAGCTACCGGCCATATCACCTGGATAACGCCGGCCCGCGAGTTTCAATCCGCTTTTATTGGTTGATCCCTCAACCTCGAGAATCATCACATGCATCTCAAGCTCATGATCGGTGGCATGCCAAACCAGTCCAGTGACAAGCGCGCAACAGTGAAGCGTTTCAGATGTCGTTGCGTAAAGCGCATCACCTGAAGTGTCTCAGGCATCACCAAAACTATTCCACAATCGGAGGATATTGCGACTGCGCCTCCAAGCTCGCGACAATCCCCTTCGTTGCCCCTAAGGCTGCCCGGGAGACCTTTCAGTGCAGGAACCGCTGCTCGATTTGACCGTCGATGACATTGCACCATCGGGTGCGAGCCTGACGGTCTATGACGAGGAACACTTGGCTACATACTGGCGGCTACTTGACGCTGATGCTGAGGGTGCAGATTGGCGCGAGGTAGCGCGTGTTGTTCTTCACGTTGACCCTGCTCACGAATGGGATCGGGCGCGTCGCGCTTTTGACAGCCATCTCGCTCGGGCGAAGTGGATAGCAGATGACGGTTATCGGCAGCTTCTCCGCAGTGGCGCTCGGAGCTAGACGAGTGGATCACCTCGCAACCCATGACGCGTCAAGCCGGCTGAACAGCAATGTCGGCCTTTAAAGAGCCGAACTCAATCAATTGAATTCCAATAAGAGGAACGATCACCGTCCCTGGTGCGCCCTGGCACCGCCGGGAATGCCTTTACTGTGAGCCCTTGCGGCCTGCACTAGGCATCTATTCCAGCCGCGTTGCGGATGACTGGTTCCTGCAGGCTCACGGCTTGTTGCGGGTATCGCCGAAATACTTGGCGACGACCCGAGCCGATTTCGTCCGACATGTCAGCTACGCGAAATCCCGTCAGTGTATCCGATGGCTGCCAGGCCTATCGACGATAGCAACACGGCTTGCCGCGACAAACTCATGTGAATCCGCACAGAAGAAGACGAGCCATTCACTCGCAGAGCCGGACACATTTTTTCCAGTCACGTACCAACCTTATCAATTGATCAAGAAGACAGACACGTGGCATGCATCTGCGTCCGTGCCCCCCTCAAGACCGTTGACCTCGGATTGGGTCGAGAAGGATGAAAAGGCTGCTCCTGGGCACGATAGTCATCATCTTACGAGGCCCGTCCGGCTGCTGACATGGGTGAGCAGCAGAAGTCGCGTGCTCGGGTTTGTCTCGAGTGCGCGGGCGTAAGCGTCGAGAGCGGATTGTCGGCTCGCTGGTTCCGGCACGTCGAACTTGACGACCTCGACCCGCGCCGGATCTTGAGCGCGTTCATCGCATATTGCGTCGAATCATAGTCGAGATCGTGTCGCCGGGTTTCAACCTATTGTAGCCATCGATGAGGAGTTGCAGGGCCTCCGTCGCGCCGCGCGTCAGCGCGATCTCCCCGACCGCCGCGCCCACGGCGTTCGCCACCCCAGACACGTTCGCATTTGCCATCGCAGAGGCACGCCAATGGACTCTTTTGACCGGCGACGGCGGTCTGCGCGAGTTGGCGACCTCGGTCGGTCTGCAAATGCACGGCGTGCTATGGATTTTCGATCAGCTCGCAGACGGCAACCACTGCGAACTCAACCGGCTGCACGCGGGGTTGACTGCCATTTCCACGCATCCTCGATGCCGGCTTCCGACGACGGAAGTACGGCGGCGACTGACCCGGTTTGGCGCGTGAGTGATGCGCTACGAACAACAGCAGATGACCACAGAGGACCGATCAAACGCGCTGTCCCTCGCCTTTCTGAATCCTTTATCCGTTGCCATGAAGGGCTGCAGCATGGGCGCAATGAGTTTGATCGGATCGGGCGCTGTGGCTTCACCATTGGTTTTCGCCAAAACTTCGGCATAAGCAACAAGATCACGGTGAACGGCGGCCGGCAGTCCGACGGTGATCTTGACCGGCTTGTCGTCTGGAAGAGTCGAGAGTCCTCGCCTACAGCAGGCGAGTTCACGACGATCCGTTCCAGCAATCGATCGGGTGGGAAGGAGATATGAGGGCCAAGAAGCTCGAGGCACATAGCTCGGACACGGTTGTTAGCATTCGATATTGAAAGGTTTAAAAGAACTATACGAACGTTTGTAATGCGCCTTCCTACGGCTCATGCTGAGTTCAGTGACCGCCGACCGTTCTCGGCACCGCTCCAAAGTACTGTTCGCTGCGAAGGGAATTGCCGCATTTTTGCCCAACATGTTAACCTCTTTCGCCAGAGAATGGTGGACGGCTACAAGCATGTATAACCAGCTCACCAAATTCGGCAATTCAGCAACCCAGCTTATTTTCGGTAGCGTTACGCTGGCGGCTGTGACGCTCACTTCCGTATACGTTCACAGCCATTTCGCAGCGACAGCGTTTGCCTATCTGGTGGTGATATTGCTGTTTTCGCTGATGGGCAGCTTCTTTTCATCGTCCGCGCTTTCCATCATCTCCGTCGCGGTTTTGACCTATTTGTTTACGCCACCAACATTCAGTCTCCGGATCGATGACCCCCAAGACCTTCTGGCGCTTGTCGCTTTCCTTACCGCATCAATTGTCGGAACGCACCTGATCAGAAACGTCCGCCACGAAAGGGAGACTGCACGTGAGATCGCAGCAAAGCTACGGCAGAGCGAGGCTGATTTGCGCGACCGCGAGAAACGCTGGCGCGCGATCTTTGAGCATAATCCGGTTATGTACTTCATGGTTGATGAAGCCGGAACGGTCCTCAACGTCAACACTTTCGGTGCGACACAACTCGGCTATGCGCCCGAGGAAATAGTCGGCCTATCCGTGCTGAATGTCTTTCGGAACGAAGATCGCGAGGTTGTCCGCAAATGCATAGGAGAGTGCCTTACAAATATCGGCCAATCGCACACCTGGGATATCCAGAAGGTCAGGAAGGACGGCTCGGTGCTTTGGGTGCGCGAAAACGCCAAAGCCATGCTGTGGGCGGATGACAAACCCATCGTCCTCATCGCTTGCGAAGATATCACTGAGCGAAAGCGGACCGTGCTTGCTCTGCAGCGGAGCGAGGCCCATCTGGCTCAGGCGCAGGAATTGAGCCATACTGGCAGCTTCGGCTGGAGCGAAGTCACCGGCGAGATCTTTTGGTCCAAGGAGTTTTTTCGGCTTTTCCAGTACGATCCGGAAATGAAACCAGCAGCGCAACTCGTCCTGGATCGCGTCCACCCAGAAGACAGGGCCTCGGTCCAAGAGACTATGGATCGAGCGTATCGAGCCGAGGATCGAGCGTTTCGAGGTCAGGATTTCGAGCACGAATACCGACTGCTGATGCCTGACGGGTCGGTAAAGCACATTCACGCGCTGGCACGGGCCACGAGAACCGCGTCTGGTGATACCGAGTTTGTCGGCGCGGCGACGGATATCACGGCGGCAAAGCAGGTGGAACAGCAGTTGCGCCGGAGCGAAGCCTACCTGGCCGACGCGCAGCGACTCAGTCATACGGGCACCTGGTCCTGGGACTGCAACCATCGCCGTTTTGCGTATCGCTCCGCCGAAGTCAGCCGACTGTTTGGCTTCGCCCCGGAAGAGCGTGTGACCCTTGAGGCCATCCGGTCGCGAATCCATCCAGACGATCTGGCGCTGCAGCAGGAAGTGCAACGTCGAGCTATCGAACAAAAGACAGGGAACTTCGAATATGACTTCCGAATCCGCCTTCCTGATGGCGCAATAAGGCACATACACGCAATTGCGCACGCCGTGGTGGGAAGCGATGGCACGACCGTCGAGCTCATCGGAACGCATATGGATGTCACCGAGCAAGACGCAGCCAGGGAACGGCTAGAAAGCACCCTTGCCGCGCTGCGCGAAAGCGAGCAGCGCTTTCGTGACTACGCCGAAACGGCTTCCGACTGGCTATGGGAAACCGGACCAGACCATCTGCTTACCCAATTCTTGGAGCACGCCGGCACCGCGGGCGTCGTGGCGAAAGGGGTCATCGGCCTGCCCCGCCGAGAAATTGCGCGCGACGTCGAAGAAGACCCCGAGAAGTGGCGACAACATCAGGCGACGCTAGACGCACATCTCCCATTTCGAGATCTGATCTACCGTACCGTCAACCGGCACGGTTGTCCGACCTACGTCCGGACCAGCGGCAAGCCCTTTTTTGACGGAAGCGGCAACTTTCTTGGCTACAGGGGCGTCAGCACCGACATCACCGCGATGATTCGGGCAGATCAGGCCGAACAAGAGCTGAGGAAAGCTCAAGGGGAGCTAGCTCATGTGACACGCGTGACGACGCTTGGGGAGCTGACAGCGTCCATCGCCCACGAAGTAAACCAACCGCTCGCCGCCATCATCAGCAACGCCGATGCGTGCCTCGGTTGGCTGGGTCGCGACACGCCTGACCTTCCTGCTGCGCGCAGCTCGGTGGAGTGGATCATCGAAGACGCGATCCGGGCGAGCGAAGTGATCCGCCGCATCCGGGCACTCGCGAAGAAAGGCGAGATCGAGATGGTCGCAATCGGTATCAACGACGTCGTCAAAGACGCCATCGCGCTGGTGACACGCGAGTTGGCCAATCACCAAGTCACCTTGCGGACTGAGTTGGCGCCGACGCTACCCGCGATTCTGGCCGACCGAGTTCAACTGCAGCAGGTGATCATTAATCTCGTGATGAACGGGATCGAAGCCATGCAAACGGTTGACGACCGCCCCCGCGAACTCATGATTCAGTCATTCCTGGATGATATGGGCCGGGTGCAACTCTCGGTGACTGATTGCGGCGTCGGGATCGCCGAGGATGATACGAACCGCATATTGGATCCGTTCTTCACCACCAAGGCGAGCGGCCTTGGAATGGGCCTGTCGATCTGCCGTTCCATTGTGGAAGCCCATGGAGGGCACCTGTCAGTCGTGCCGAAGCAAGGGCCGGGCGCAACCGTTCAATTCGTTTTGCCGTTGCACGAGGAGGCTGTATCGTGATTGGGCGCTTTGACTCACCGCGAGAAAACAGGAAGGCGGCGCAGCCGACAGGTGCGACCGTGTTCGTTGTCGAGGATGACGCCTCGATGCGTCGGTCGCTCGCCCATGAAGTGACGATAATTTCCCCTATCGACCAGAACGACGACGTGCCATGGCTTGACGCTTCGCGGTGGACGATGCTGCCGCTCGAGTCATAAATGACGGCGGTTGCCGAAGCCGAGGCCCGGATGCAGCACCGCCGGCTTAGTCGCTTGCTGACCATCGGGAATCCGGGCTGCGCAAGCGGCCTGGCTCTATGCCGTCAAAAAATTTGCCGCGCGCCTCGGGCGCGCGGCGCCGTCCGCCCGAGAATGCCGGTCACCGCACGAACAGAGGCCCAGCGTATCAATCACACTCGCAAATCTAGTGGCATCAGACAACAGAACGAGCAAAAGCGATACTGACCACCAGCACTCATCTCGACACAGATTTGATGGAGCTCCATCAGGCCCTCGACATGACCTTCGCTACTTCGACGGCTTGATGAAGAATGAGATGCAACCCCTATTGTCGTTGTAGAGCCATTGGTACGTGCGCGGGAGGATGAGGACCGCGTCGTTCACGTAAAAGAACAGCTCATCGGTTACCTTCGGCGTGACATACTCGGAAATCTTCTTTACGCGCCGGTCCGGGTCAGGTTCGAGAAAGTCCACTTCGCTGCCAAGAGAGCCATAGCGCGCCACCGGCTGAAACCAGGGCTGGAAATAGTATCGCCGCAGCGGTGATGCGAGAATGTGGATGGCGGTCTCGGTCCAGGACAGCTGAGTGCCGTCCTCCGGATTATGGAAAGTCGAATATCCGCGCGCGTCCGTTTCAACGTTGCCATTCATCAAGGGCTCTTCCCCGGCGCCCGCGGCTAGTTTGCATGTGTCTTTGCTGGTCGAATACTTCTCATACTGACGGGCCAGCGTTGTCGGGTCCGGGTTGGTCCAAATGTAGTATCGCTCGAGGCGGCTGACCTTATAACCCGTGGCAAAGCACGGGTCGGACGTTTGAAAGGAGACCAGCGTTCCGGCATCCGGAATGTACTCCAGCTTGTCCGTTCGCTTGCAAATCAGCCCCGCCTGGTCCACAGCCGAAGGCGGTCGCCGACCGTGAGCGCCAGATATGCAATAACAATGGCCGAAAGCGCCGGACCCAGATAGTAGCGCCATCCGGAACGGACACCCATGAGGACACGTTCACGACTTCCTGGCGTGGAGCTGGGAGCCGCCTTCGGCGCTGGAAGCTTTCCCGCGAACGCCTTGTGCCAAAGCGCGGTCATTCGGTCGTCGATCGCCGAAGCAACGCGCCTACCGCCGACGATCAACGCTCCAATGATACTCACCAGGATCAGGAACGTCCCGGGATACTGCGCATAGGAGGCCAGCCATTGGGATATCCACGAAGGCAGGAACCCACTCAGCATTCGGATAAAGTCCGAAACCCATTTGAGCGCGTTGACCCTCTCACCCAGCGGATCACTCCGCCCGGTGAACGGAAATACGACAAATACCACCGTCGCCGCCAACGTGAGGAAATATAGCGCCGCGCGGGTGTAGACGAGCGGCCAGACATCCTCGCGCTCGGCGATAACGCGCGCCTGGGCTTGTTGCGAGGTTTCCGGCGTGTTGATTGTCGGTCCTGACGCGCTGTCCGGCAGGCTATCGATTCTGAAGCGGACGCTGCCGTCTTGGGCTATCTCTGGCGAGACAACATCATAGTCATGTGGAATTCCAATCGGCGCATAGACATGGGCGTTGTTCTTTATGCGCCTTAATACCGTCTCGTGGATCTTGGGCTTCTCAACATACACCTCATCACCCGTCGTCCAGGAGAAGCGCTGCCGGGTCAGCCGGGATATGCGCCGTGGCCCGTAGCGGTAGTAACTCGCCGCGCCAGCGCGGGAGTCATATAGCCGGCCGTCTTTATCCTGCGCCTGCTTGGTTTCCGCGAGCGCTGCAGGGTTCAGCCGAGGCGCTTTCACGATCCGCGTGACGATGGGATTGATCCTAGATCAGGGTCTGATTCCAGCAGAGGGCATCTCCGATAGCGAATTAGACCGGCAGGCGAAAAGGGCCTACCGGGCGTATCACAGGAGGCATTTCCACACGAACTGGTACTTGATGGTTCTCGGTCTGAAGAAATTGCTTGGAGGAGAAGTGTCTTCCAAGTCAGCGGGAGTGCCGGCCGGAAGGAAGGCGCCGGTCATCCGCTTTCTGTCGCAATAGTCAGACAACATGTGGTTGCAATATACGCTAGATGAGCGTTGCTCGCCCATGAGTCAAGGTCAATTAATCTTTCATTTTGGAATCTGCTCTCGAAGGGTCCTTTTCCAATCGGAAGGGCGACTTGGTGACTTGGTGTCCTTATATGCAGCGCAGATCGCACAGCCCTTCAGCGCCTTTCGGCGTCATCACGCAGATTCTCAATAGATGGGTTGCGAGCTCCGTCCGTCCGGTTCGTACACAATCCCGGATCTGAACTAGCTACGGTTATTCTTGACAATCACAACCTGAGCTCGAATCATTCAACCGATTGGGATCGACCATTTTCGTTGACGTCGTGCTCTTAAATTTGAGCTGCGCATGGGAGCTTGGCTCCCTGTTCGTTTAGCTGCCTGGAAAGAACGATCAAACGGCTGTAAGGCCCAAACTCAATGGCCCGGAAATCGTTATCGACATCTCCTCAGCAATACGCCGTGGCCGGAAGGAGTCGCGTCCGGGACGCGCCGATGGCGATCTACCATCTGCACGTCACTAACATCAGCAGGCGCGACGGCCGGTCGGCCGCTGCCGCGGCGGCCTATCGACTGGCTGGAAGCCGTTCGCGCCGAGCCAGCGCCCCCCATCGTCAACCTGGAGAACCGGCTCGATTGGCTTCTGCCGAAGAAGCGCGAAGAGGGACCGTCAGTGCACGATCGAGGGCGTGATTGACAGTGACTTTCGATTTCAGATGGAGGTATTTTCATGAATCTCAAGACAGCTTTCATCTCCTTCTGCTTTATTTCGATAACCAACGTTCCGGCTTCGAACGCTGGAGGTCTCCTTGGAGACCTCATCAACAACGTAGTGCCCGGCGCCGGAACGGCGCTGGACAATGCCCACCGGCAAATCAAGAACGCCATTCCGCCCTATAAGGCGCTCGAAGAGGGTGCGACCCACACGGTCAACGAGGCCTTTGTTCAAGCCGGGGCTCCGGCGCTGATTGAGCTCATCGCGCGATCGCGCGATGACGCCTTGCGAGGTGGCGTTTTTCCGATTCCGCCGGACATCCGAGCCAACTTGAGCGGATTTATTCCCGAGAACATCCTCAATGCAGCACGCTATCGCGTCAAAGGTGGCGGCGACCTGACCCTGCAAGTTAATGCGATCCGCTATGGCGAAAGCTGCAGCCATCACCTTGGACTACGTCATCATTTTCAAAGAGCAGAATGATGCGTTGTACAATCCGACGCTCTGGGCGCACGAACTCACCCATGTGGGGCAATATCAGAGCTGGGGGATCCACGATTTCGCGGTCCGATATCTCCGCAGCTATGCCGACGTGGAACGGCCAGCCTACGAAGCCGAAACCCGTTATGCCGCTTGGGTTGCGACACGAAATGCGAATCAAGTCGGGGTTACCAGCGGTCCCGTCAATGCGAACCAGATCAATCAACCGGTCTCTCAGTTTGCTGGAGCGGGTGTCTCGAACATCTGCGGCACGGTTCTCGGCATGTGCGGTTTGCCTGGATCTGCGCCCGCCGGCACACCATGCTGGTGCGGCACGCCAGCAGGTCCAGTGACAGGCTCGGTGGTCCCCCCTCCACGGAATATCGCCTCATCGATGCCAGTCGGGCTTCGGGCGGGTACCCCGATGACTGCGTGCGGTTGCTGGGGCCCGTCTCCCCCCATGTCCGCGCCCGAACCTCAGTGCGCAAGCCAGGCTGTGCGAATTGCCGGATGTCCCGCATTCTGTCCGACAGGAGGTCAAGCCTATGGTTACGTCTGCAACTGAGTGGCTGCCTTGAAATAAGCGGATCCAAAGAATCTCAACCACAAGCGACGTCATCTTCAGGAAGCGCGTTCTCGCCGCGCCCGATAAACCGAAGAAGAGCAAGCTTGTCTCGATCTTGAATAGCGGTTTCTTCCTCTGGCTCCTGACCCTGTGTGTCGTAACCGTGGGAGGCGCCTATCTGACCTCATACCAGCAATGCCGGAAAGAGGCGGAGGACGAAATCGAACGCAACACGAGAATACAAAGAGAGCTCTTTCAACGTGAACTCAGGATCCGCGAAATCATCATGAGCTCCTCTTCGGTCGCGGAGATGAGAAGTCAGCTCAAGCGGCCCAGCTGCGGATTCCGAGATGATGGTGCGCACCGTACCGACTTGATGGCGCGCAGGGTTCCGAAATGATCGCGCGCAGCATTCCGATCATTCTCCGCGCAGCATTCCGATTTGATCGCGCGCAGTTTCGGATGGTGTGAGGCCTGATCGTTGGGCCAATTCTCCGGCTGGAAGCAGCTGGGAGGATTGGATGCCGACGAGGAGGGTTACGATGCGCCAGGTGCGCGAGATTGTGAGGTTGAGTCTTGAGGCTGGGCTCTCGACGCGCGTGGTTGGCGAGCGGGTCGGCATCGGGCCGACGACGGTACGTGACACGCTGAAGCGATTTGCGCGCGCGGGTCTGGCATGGCCAGTCCCGGAAGGCTGCGCAACCGAACCTTTTACAGCCTGGCCGAACTCAACGGTGCAATCGCCGAGCGGCTGGCCAAGCTCAATGACGAACGGGTGCTGCGCCAGTATGGCCGCACACGGCGCCAGCTGTTCGAGGAAATTGACGCGCCGAATCTTAAACTGCTTCCGGCGAGCCGTGGGTCCATGCCGAATGGCGCCGATGCCGGGTCGGCCTCGACTATCACGTCGAGATCGAACGACACTACTACTCGGTGCCCTATCGCTTCGCCCGTCGAGAGGTAGAAGCGCGGATCTGCGCGCGAACCGTTGAAATCTTCCTGGGGGGGCGAGCGTATCGCCGCGCACATGCGCGGCAGTGGCAACGGGCGGCACACGACGATCAGCGCCCACATGCCTTCCAGCCACCGACGCTATGGCGAGTGGACGCCGGCAAAGATCCGCAGCGAGGCAAGCCGCATCGGCCCGATGCTGCGCCAGCTGGTCGACCGGATCATCGAGGATCGGCCGCATCCCGAACAGGGCTATCGTTCGTGCCTGGGCATCATCCGGCTCGAGAAGCGCTTTGGCGCCGAGCGCCTCGAGGCGGCCGCGTTGCGCGCGCTTGAGATCCAGGCTCGCAACTACCCGAGCGTCAAATCGATCCTCGAGAAGGGCCTCGATCGCGTCCCAACGCCTGCGTCGCCCGAGCGCGAGCCGATCGTACACACCAACATCAGAGGCTCGAACTATTACCACTAAGGAGAGAAAATGCTGACACACCCCACACTCCACCTGCTTACCCGGCTCGGCCTTACCGGCATGGCCGAGGCCTTCACGAGCCTCACCGACAACGAGGAGGCCCAGGGTCTCGCTCACGCCGAATGGCTGGCGCTGCTGCTGGCCCATGAGGCGACTTGGCGTAACAACCGGCGCCTGGCGCTTCGTCTTGGCCTCGGCGCTCGACGAAGCCGGACGCCGACGGCAATGCGCAGCACCCATTGTCAAAGATTGTGGCGAGCAGGTGGTATTTCCTTCACTGCAACGGCGCGTCCCCGCATCGCAGATGGCAGACAGTATGTGGCGCTGTCCGAACTGCAGTGCGGCGCCAATCGACCGATTTGCAGCGCCGTTCTGGAAAGCAGCTTCATAAAGCTCAGCAGGCTTGCGGAGGCCTGCAGTAAGTTCGGCAGGCCGTGCTGCTTGCGCGAGGGATCGTGACCCGAAGGGCCAAGAAGCTGAAAGCGGCTTGGTAAGCGCAGCGCGTAGAGCGGCGGTCCGAAGGACGCGCCCCAGATTTCGCCTTGCCCTGCCGGAACGTTTGACTAGGCTCGTTCGCGAGGCGCGCGATGCAGGAATTGACCGATCTATTGTCCGAGGCTACAGCGGCGATTGAACCAGGTTATTTCCGCTTGAGTGTTCATGGCGGCCTGCCCGTCTATCGCGAGCGTGTCTATTGCAATGAGCTGTATCACCAGATGCGTAAGCGCTGGCTGGGCGGCTGTCTCCTTTCTTGCTCAATGGCGAAGTCGACAAGGCGGCCATCCGGTGCTGATGGAACTGCGACCCGACGGCTGCAAGCCCGACCTGCTCGTACACAAACCCAGCGACATGGACGGCAATCACGCGGTGCTGGAGGTGAAGCCAGCGCGTTCGGCCCGCAATGGCGCTCCGAAAGATCGGAATACGTTGTCGGTCTTCCCGCGCGTCGTGGGAAGAACGTTGCGATCTACCTGATTTATGGGAAGAACATTTCTGGCGCGCTTGTGCAGACGATCGTCTCATTCACAGCGCGCAGACATGCCGCTGTCCGTCGAGACTGGCTGCATGTTGCTGCCGGCGAACCGGCGTTCTGCGAACACATCCTTGGACCGGCCGGACAGCCGTGCATACCTGATCACGTCGTGCACCGGCGCTATGCTCTGCCTTATTTGGAATAAACCTTGTCTTTGTATGCATGCAGCCGGCCATCGCGATATCTAGCGCTCCTCAACCACCAGGGAGACACTTGCAGCGAATGATCGGTCCTGCCCCCTATCTTGATCCCGGGCGCCATCTATTTCTCTCTACGTTGGAACGTCTTCTGCCGTGCTCGTTTGAAAACACGCTGCAAACGAAAACCCGCCGCGGCGGTGCCGGGCGGGCGCATCTATTCACATAAGCTGATTTGCGGGCGCAAATCGGCTAGTCGCTGCAAAAGTCAATTCGTGGTCCGGACCTGAGGAGAATGATGAGGGTGTAACATGAGCGTCACCGGTCTAGCTATTGTGCTCGTCATCGGCCTAGCCGCCGTGATGGTCGTTTACCTGCTTGTGAGGAAAAGCCGGCGTGAGCGCTATAGCCAAAGACAAGATATCCCCGATGAACGTGACGCGAACGCTGGCCCGCAAAACCATCCATCCGCAATCGTCGACCCCGAACGCGGTGATGCGGCCCGCCCCCCTACAGCGCTCGGCGGCCGGTACACCCACCTTGAAAATGATCCGACCTACGCAACAAGCGTGGAATTGGGCAACGTTTTGATGGACCTCAGCGAGTTGGAGACGGACCTTGCCCTGGCTCGGCAAAGCAAGGACACGGATTTAGCTCTCAAAATCCGGCTCGAGATGGACGACTTGGAAAATCGCGCTTCCCAACTAGAGAAGCAACTCGCGAATGGTCCCGATATTCGCCCGCGCTAGCCCCGCGGCTACCGGAAGTACGTCATGCCGCCGACAACGATCGATAGGACAAAAGCCAGTGCAGCGGCCCCAATGATCCATGGCATGTCACGGCGTTCTCTGGGGGTCATGCGGATTCTCCGGTCGCGACACTGAGCGCAAAGAAAAAGGTCTCAGCACGAGGGGTGCAAGTGCCGAGACCGAGTACCATCATCCCTCGTTCAACGCCGATGACGGTCGGCACCGAACAGGCCATCAACTTACCTGCTAGGGGATTGTTCCTATTCCCGGTGTTGCCGTATCAGCTGATCGTGCCACGCCATGGCCGCGAGCGAGCCAAAAATACGCACTGAGGCCAGCTCTACGGCTGCCGTGGCCGTTTCAGCCTCAACCACGCCCCCCCTCCGGCCTTTGGCGTGAGGGCCAAGTCGCACTGAACGGCCTTGGCGCTTGTCGTGGCTATACCGCGATCAGGTACCCAAAGTGCGCTCTCGATGGTGACCGCTGCCGGCGCTGAGCGCCGCAGCCTCGCAACGGCTGGCGCCAAATTTTCTGCGTAGCCGATACGGCGGGCCTTCGGGCTGTCGATGCCGGCGACATAGACGCAGGCGAAACCCACCGCGCTTCGGTTGGTCCCGGATCGGCTTGGTATGGTCGACACGGTCGATCATCGGCGCCCCTCAAATCGAGCCGCCCTATCGCTGCCGTCGCTTCAGCGCATGCCATCCTTCATCCAGCCGACGCCGCCGATCCACACCTTGCCGTGTGGGTTAACGACCGGGTTAACCCCGGCCATGGCCCGTTCGGCCAGGAAGTTCGGCAAATGCGCCCAGCCGGCTCGTCGACCATCTCGATGCTGAGCTCCGCCCCGCCGAAAATGCTCAGGATCAACGCGACCGAGTTGTCGATCCGGTTGTGGATCGTCCGCTCGCTGCATCGCTCCCGCTCAGCCATCGCCAGATAGGGTCATCGTGCGCCCATACGCCGCCGTGGTGGTGTCCTAGCCAAGCTAGCCAGTCGGTTACGGTCTCAGCCTGGGCGATCTCACGAGCCGTCGGCGATTCGGACGCGGGTCTCGTTGTAGCCGTGGGACAGACGGCATCGGACGTCGCCCGGTTCCAGACCTGCGATACGCGCTGAAACTTGAGCTCGGAGTCGCCGAGCGCGTCGAGCACTACGATCCCACGCATGATCGCACCCTAAAGGGCCGAGTGCTGCTGCTTCGTGTGTCATCCCGCTTCGCTCTTGCCCTTCAGCTTAGGAACAGCACCAATCGATCCCGATTGACTTCTGAAAAGGCGAGGAACGCTCCGGTGCCCATAACAATGGTAGCCGCGAAGGATCTTGAGCTCATCGCTCTGCGCGAAATCCGCAGCTTCCCCGGCGGAGAGTACGTCTGTCACGTCGAAGTCGAACCCGCTGGCAGCGATTGGGTAATGACGGCAATAGCCCGCGACGGCGCCGATCTCGATCGCATCCAGTATGCCGTCAGCTTGACCACCAAGAGGCTGAAGCAGCGGTATGCGGTACGGTTCGATTGGTGAGCTTGTGGCGTGGCGAAAGGTCTGAGGTGACGGGCTCCGCAATTCCGGTCGCCATCGAGCTCGGGACGGTGCGCCCGGGCCTACCCATGACGCCAAGATGGCGCGCTTCTCGGAGTGGTGAGGCGCGCATGGGAATCACATCCCGGGGATGTTCGATAATGGCGCCGGCATGAAGGATTGTATTGACGTCGACTACGGTGCTCCCGAGTGAGGTCGCCGGCCGCATGGCCGCCTCCTTTCTTTAGACGAACGGGCGAGAGTCGCGCGGGACAACCCGCGCGACTTCGACCAAACCTGCCGTCCAATTCGGTTCAGGCGGCCTTGGCTTCGATCTGGGCCACCTTGCTGGCTGCAGCGCCGTTCATCGCGATACGGCGCGGCTTCATCGCTTCGGAGATCTCCCGCTGCAGATCGATCACAAGAAGGCCATTCTCGAAGCGGGCGCCCTTGACCTCGACGTAGTCGGCCAGCGTGAATTGGCGCTTGAAGTTGCGGGCCGAAATGCCGCGATGCAGGAAGGTCTTGCCTTCCTCTCGCTCGTGCGGCCTTTGAGTGTCAGGACGTTCTGCTCGGCGGCGAGTGTGACCTCGGGCGTAAAGCCGGCGAGCGCGACCGAGATCTGGAAGTGGTTCTCGTCGAGACGTTCGACGTTGTAGGGGGATAGGCCTCTTCGGCGGTCCGCTGGACCTCGTCGAGAACGTCAAGAAGGCGATCGAATCCAATCGTGACTTGTCGCGCCGTCCGCGATCCAGTTGCGTGGGCTTCTCCCGAAAGGCGCTCGGTCTTTCAGAGCCGCTGTTCTTTTCGGATTCGGCTATAACCCCTCCTCCTCACGCCGGCTTTTGGTAGCGCCTCGGTTTCACCGGCTTCACGGGAGGCCTTTCCGCCGCGGCCCGTTCTGGTCTGCCCCCAAGTCGGACGAGAAATCGGAGTGCCCGGCGAAGCAGCCGCTCGATCCCGCCGGACTTGAGGCGCGTTAGACGATGTCGGATAGGTTGTCAGCGCTAACAAAAAGGCTGCTTGACCTTCAGCGAGCTCGCTCAGACATCGCGCCTAGACGCCGGCGCCGGCGTTCAGGCAGACCAACCTCGATCGCCGGCGCCAGGTTCTTGTCCGCGAGATGTGGATCGAAACCGACATGGTTCCAGTGCGCGCGCGCCGATCCGAAATCGACTGACCATGCATATCAGAACTTCACGTTGAAGGTGGCATTCAGTCCGTTCTGAGTGATGCCTGAACCGAACTGGCCCTGGTAGGCGATCCCGAGGATGCTGTTGCTCGAAAGCCGGAAGTTCAGACCGGATTCGACGAGCGCGACGTCCTTGCCAATGGATACGCCCGAAGCTGCAAAAGCACTAGAACCAGCAGCAAAGCTGGCTGTCGAAAACGGAATGAGGTCACCAACGGCATGGCGCCAGCCAATATCGGCTCGCGCAGTTGTGGCTATCTGACCAAGCTGAAAACGTGTGGTCGCGTAGACGCCGAGCGTGGAGAGCGTCGTATCCATCGTGTTAGCGCAAATATCAAGCGCCGCCCCGTTCAATCCCCTCTCGCTCAAGCCATCCGTCGCGACACGAACATGGGCGAGATTGGCATAAGGCTCGATTATGGAATACTTGCCGAGATGGACTTTATAGCCCAATTCTCCAAAGATCTGGAAAGTGCCTGCGTCGTAGTCCGAGATCAGATTGTCGTTGAACCCCGGAAACCTAACGTTGCGGCTCATCTCAAGATCGTGCCATGTGTAGGCAATGCCTGAGCGGAAGGCGATGGCTCCTTCCGGCACGGTCCACTCGGTGCCGGCATAGGTCCCGAAAGTGTAGCTGTCGCTGCGGCCTGACGAAGAAGCAGCGCCAGCCTTGAAAGTGGAACGGCTGTAGCCCGCAAGAACACCGAAGCGCCAGTCATCAAATACCGACGTGTCGATACCGGTCATAAAGCCGCTGATCGTGGATCTCGTGCTTGCGGCATTGCTGTCACCTGATTGGGCCGTCCAGCCGCCAAATGCAGAAGTCCACGCGGCATAACCCTGCAGGTCAGAAGATGGCAGGCCCAAGGTGGCCGGGGCGACCGCGCCGATGGCAGACGCTGAATTGTCGCCTCGCCCCTGCTCAGGACCATACCCCATCACCGCCATCGGTGATGATGGCGCCCCGCCAAGCGCCTGTTCGAGACGGTTGTAAACTGCCGATCGCGCATAGAAGCTGTCATTGACACGTCTGCCCTGCTCCGACGCATAGGCGGACGGCGAAAGCTGACGCAGCGCAGATGTTACCGCCGTGCCGTCTGATGCGGAGAAGTCGAGTGCCGTGACGAGCGGGTGCAGCGCCAACGCAGCGTGGCCGGCGACTTGATCGAGCGCCGCGCCCACCTGGCGGCTGTTGGCATCGGCCCCATATCGCGAGTAAGCATCGGATAATCGGGAGAGTGTCAACGCATAGGTGTTGTCGCCCTCGGCAGTAGCGCTCGCCAGCAAGGTCGGCGATTGCAGCGATGTTGCCACGTTGGCGAACGAGCCGGTGAGATTTGTCGCGTTCAGCCACTGATTGGACGAGAAGCTAAAGCCACTGCCATACCAGCCGCGCTGCGGGGTGATCGTGAGCGTGCCGTCGAGCGTCGCATTGCCGTTCACCACCAGGCGGCTGAACGCACCGCTATCATTCAACGCGACCTGCAAGCGACCGGTCGATGTCTGCTGATAGTCGCCTTTCACTTTTATGCTGTTGTCAACACCACCGATGAGCGGCGCGACCGAACCGCCATTGGCGAAGCGGCCGTCAGTACTGAGCAGATAACTGCCATTGCCGGACAAGGTGGCGCCTTGCGCGACAGTTGCGTCATACACTTCGTGATTGCCGGTAAACAACGTGACGCCACCCGACCACTGCAGCGACAGGTTGCGTCCAACGATATTCCCTTCATAGCGGGTTGCAAAGCTTGCGTCGGGCTGCTCCGTTGAGTGACCGTCCGCATCAGGCGTCATGCCGAATGTCAATCTGGTCAGGCGCGGAGCACCGTTCGCGTCAAGCTGGGCGTAATCAGACAGGATGTCCCCTGACAGCGTTGCGCCACGCATCACATTGATCTCGCCGACATAACCATTGTTCGACATGTAAATCGCTGCATGACTGCCAGCCAGTCGCCCGGTCAGATCGAACGCGCTGACGAGCGGGCCGTCGATTCCGTTCAGCATCGGGGCCGCGTGATCGTCAATCGTGCGAATATATGAGCCACGGTATTCACCGTCATTCCCCATCGCATTGTTGCCAAAATCGAAACTTGCTGCGATGCCCTGCTCGCCGAGCGCCTGCACGTTTCCGCGCTGAGTAAACGTGTGATCTTTTCCATAAGCGAACATGACGCCGCGCCCATAGGCGCCGTCGGCGTATACGCTAGTCCCAGGCGGGATTATGATCTGATTGTTTACGCCATCGACGCGGATGCCAGCACCCCCTGCGCCTTTCGAAAGCAGGTCGGCACGCTGGACCACAGTATTGTCGCTGCCATAGACGTGTAGCCCAAGTCCGAGCGTAGCCGTATTGTATGTATTTGGCAGATAGGCGGTACCGTCAGCATTACGAGCGAAGAAGGGATTGTCGTTGACCAGATTCTGACCATTGCCGTAGATGGAGTAACCGAAGTGATTGCGCCGATCGATGCCGTAGCCCATATCCTGAAACGCGGCGATCTCCGCCTCCATCAGGGCAGTGTAGTTCCGGTATCTCTGGTGGCTCATCAGGCTGTTCTTAAGTTCACTATGCGAGACGAAGGGTACATCACGCCGTTGACCATGCTCGTCCATCACTCGCACCGGAATACCTGGCATGGCACCGGCCAGCACCTCACTCACATGCTTCCCGGCGAAATAGCCCCGATCGCGGCGCAGGTCGAAAACGTCGTCAGCTGGCTGGTTCGTGCAGACGGAGCAATAGATCGTCTGTCCAGGCTTGGCTTGTTTGCCATTGCCGTCGTGCAAATGCTCCGTCCAGGCATTTATCTTTTCGGGGAAAAACGTTGATATCGACCCAGGGAAGTACGGAGATGGTTCGTAGCTGATAGTGCTGAGCATACCGTGCGCATGGCCGAGCTCATGGATCACTACGGGTGTAAGACCAATGTTTGGAGTCGTCGGCAATTGCGAGGGGATGTATGTTTCGGATGAAAATCCCATCTGGCCAATTGTAACCATCCCATGCGCGCCGTATTGCAGCTCGCCTGGATCCTGGCCCGTGAGTGCCGCCTGCACCTTGGTGCCACCACCGGGGGACATACCACTATAGGCAGATGCGTTTTCCTCGCTATTCCCACCGAAGTTAACAATGGCCGGCGCTTGACCCGGTGTAGCCTTGATGATTTCCGCCCAATACCGAATCGCCGCCAGTGAATGATCTATTTCCGATCGCGGCAAATTCCGCGTTGCCCCCTTGTCACCTTCCCAATAAGGGCCGTCACCGGGACCGAATATCTGCGCTCGCATGAAGGGCAGGCCGTTCGTGTCTGTGACATCGAAAGTTTCAACGGCCCTACTGGGCGAAGCCAGCAACGCATTAACCGCAAGTACGATGGTCGTAACTGTCTTCGTCTTCATACTACACATTCTATTCGAGGCATTGCAGGCGTGCTTTGCCATCCAACTTCGAGCGCGGGTGCACGCAGATGCGCGAGCGAAGCACGGCCGTCATTGGTCAGACATCGGCCGCACACAGTTCGCGTGCCATAACCTGACGGCAGCACTTCAATACGAAAGGAAGATTATTTCCCTGGGTCGGCCTTGATGGAACCAAGTCCACTCAAGGAGGCGTACCCCCATTGCTGGTGACTTCGATTTCAAATTCCTGGAGCTCAGAATTGGAGCATCACGCTTGCATTTGCGCTCCGCCGAGCCGCTGCTCGCCAAACCGAAGATGACCGCCTGATGCCTGCGGGCAATGCGAACTCCTATTGTCTGTTGATCGCACGAAGATCCTGCATTGCAGCGTACCAATCCCGACAGGGCGGGCAGCCGCGCGCAACTAACAAGTAGGGAGCAAAAGCCGGGCCAAACCGCCTGATGCGTCCGTCCACGCGCAATCAGCTGGACGCAGCATCCACGGGCGGCGGCCGTTTTATGCGAAGACGAGCGCCGCCTGTTCGGCGCCCGCCAATCTTGTCGTAAACCCGCCATTGCACAGGAGCACAACGACGGACCGACCCGACAACTTGCAGCGCGTTCCTTTAGTCGTGTTTGCTTGCGATTGCCGCGATCAGTCCAAGGTTTGAATGGGGCTGCAGCAGACAGGCATTTTTATTGCACTCATCGCCATGAGCTCGTCCTGCCATGCGTGAGGCAGATGTGGAGCAGCGGGGTGCGTGGCCCGGCCGCCTCAAGTTAGGCGACATGTAACGCAAGTGGAATACAACGCGCGCGGGCTGACTGATCGAAATGTTCAGGCCAGCGATTACGCTTTAGAACGGATCGAGTATGGCCGGGCAATTGGCTCGCAAGAAGCCGCAGCCGGTCTCCGTTCCGGCAGACGAGCGCTTGACCGGCCGCGCCGTGTGGGGCGCAACCATCGGCAATATTCTCGAATTCTACGACTTCGGGACCTATAGCTTTTTCGCTATCCAGATCGGTCAAGCGTTCTTCCCGGCGAGCGACCCGTTCGCCAGCCTCATGCTGTCGCTCGCAACCTTCGGCGCGGGTTTTGTGACCAGACCGATCGGGGCCATCCTGCTCGGCTCGTACTCGGATCGGGCCGGCCGCCGGCCCGCGATGACCGCCAGCTTTGCAATGATGAGTACCGCGATCCTTGTGTTGGCGGTTACGCCCTCGTACGAGACAATAGGAATCGCCGCTCCGTTGCTGGTCATTTTTGCACGTTTGGTGCAGGGCTTCGCGCTCGGCGGTGAGGTTGGTCCGACGACCGCCTATTTGCTGGAAGCGGCCGCGGCCGAACGGCGCGGTCTTGCTGTTTCGTTTCAGCCTGCCAGTCAACAGATCGCCGCGACGGCCGGCGCGTTGGTCGGAGAAATACTCTCCCTCACCATGACAAGGGAGGCAGTCAATGCGTACGGATGGCGGGTTGCGCTTTTGCTCGGCGCCGCCACGCTGCCGTTCGGGCTCTGGTTGCGGAGCGCCCTGCCCGAAACGTTGCACTGCCCCGAAGAGCCGGTTCCCAGCGTTCAGCCCGTAAGGAGGTCGCTTGCCGCTCGCCGCATCGTGGGCTTGGGATTTGTTATTTTGGCCAGTTGCACGATCGTCACCTATGTCACGGGATATATGACCACCTATGCGCTGAATACCCTGCAAGTTTCCGCGCCTCTCGCCTTTGGCGCCACGCTCATCAGCAATACGGTAGGAATTGCTGCCGCACTGCTGGGCGGCTGGCTCGCAGACCGGGCGGGCCGCCGGCACGTCATGATTTGGCCGCAGGTCGCTGCGTTGCTGATGACCTATCCGGTTTTCTTCTGGATCTCAGAGAGCCGCAGTGCCGTCGCACTTCTCGGCGGCCTCGGCGCGCTCACCCTGATCGGAACGATTCCGTATAGCGCTTTCTATGTGAGCATGGCCGAAGGTTTGCCCAAGAACATTCGAGGTGGCACCTTCGCGACGATCTACGCTTTTGCAATAACGATCTTCGGAGGCACAGCTCAACCACTCGTCACCTGGCTGATCCACCTGACCGGGAGCGCGCTGGCGCCCGCCTGGTATATGCTTGTCGCTAGCGCGGCGGGGCTCTGTGCCATGCTTATGATGCCCGAGACCGCACCGCTCAAAATTCAGTGGGCCGTGAATAAGCAAGACCCGCCATAGCGCTGGACAATGTGATCATGGGCTACTTCCGGAGGATATCGCGCGCCGCCTCACGCGGCCCGGCAAGAATCTAGGTCGCCGCCTTTGATGCAATGACAGCAAGTGCCGCGAGCCAACGAGGCCCTCCGCGACGCGATGGTTCGGCACCAGGTGCAGCTGCTCAAGCGAGTGTCTGGTGCTGGAGTCCGGCGGCAAGCGATGCCGATCGGCCGCCGACGGCATACTCGACTTTTGGCCGGCGCCACCCTTCTGGCTGGCCGGCGTCGTGACCTGGGCGGATGGCGGCGGATCGTCGGCCCGTGCGCTCCCCATTACGCCGCAGGCAAACAGGATCAGCGCAAGAGAGGTGCGGCGCGGCGCGGCCAGTTTCATCGAGTTTCTCCTGTCCCGGCGCTTACTGCGCGAGGCGCGTCTATCAAAACGGCTCTAACCACTAGATCAGGCCGGACAACGACAAACTTACTAGATTCGGTAGTCATCACCATTGCCGGGCGCCCTATCCATCGCGGTGCGAAACCTATCATTCCAAACACATCTAACGGACTGCCCCTCGACAGCTTCAGCAAACGCGCCTACGGAGAACGCAATGTCATGGAGCGCTGCTTTGCCGGCTCAAGGATTTCCGGGCCGTTTCAATTCGCTACGACAAACTTGCGAGAGAATTCTTGGTTGCCGTGTACCTCGCTGCCATCGTCACCTATTGGATCAACTGACCCTAGCTCAGCTTTGCCAAGAACGAGTAGATCGCGTGAGCAGCCTTGTTTTTGGTGCTGGCAGCTCCAATGACGTACCCCTTCCAAAATAGATACCTTGTACCGGCGCGCTCGGCACAACGGCGAGATCGCTTGCCAACTAAGGGTGCAGGAAAGCATGGAATCTTGGGATTCCAAGGCATCGGACTCACGAGCAGCGAAGTTGGAAAACGCCTCGTACTGGCATAAAATATAGGCGTGTACGCAGTTCACATGCCTCACCAATCGAGGCGCGCTCCTTTTCTCACGAATGGAGGAGAAACTTAGTGACTTGCCTCCGCTTCAGCGCTTGGCATGGCGCGGCACGTGATCCGCATCTACTTCCGTTGAGCACATCAATTGACTGAAGACGCCCGGGAAATCAACCCGGGCCTTTCGTTTTGTGCGTTGGGCTTGAGTGACGCGCAGAATCTTTGAGCGCATCCCGCTGCGCTTTGGCGAGGGTTGGTTCCAGTAGTGGTCTCGCGTCATCTCCGAAACGAGCAATTGCCCGCTTCCGGAACGCCTTAAAAGCTGAAAACGGCTCCTCTTTTCTGAGGCAATCCGATGCCAGTTTTTGAAGTCCGCGTTCGAGATCATCCATTGCAATTGTGGTCATCCTTCTCACGTCTCGCGATCCGGCGCCGCGCAAATGCCACCGCTAAGCAACCCAGGCATCATTGATGCCCGCAAGCATACTATCGAAGATTTTGAACCCATTGATCGCACCTGATCCCGTAGCATCCCGGGGAGCTCTTCCCTCGGCTTCGCGAGTCAAGCTAAGCTTACAACCTTCAGAGGAGGCCGAGTTGACGATCGAGAAACGGATCAGCGTTGAAGAGCAATCGGCGATCCTGCCGCGCCTTCGCCGCGTGCAGGCATGGCGCCGGAAGCGACTTCAGCGCCTGCTATCTGATCCTAACATCGCTCAGAATGATCCGGGGCGCTATAGGTCCATAAAAGCCGCACAGCACTACATGGCGGTTTCAATGCGCGCCAAAGCCATTCTGATGGGGCTGATAGAGCGCTAGGTGTATGACGAGTGGGGAAGCGGAGCTGCTGTGACCGTTTCGGAAGACGTGAGTAACACGCGCGCCGGCAGCAACCTGCGATGACTGCAGTGCCGCCGACCTCGAGCTATCCGGGCGCCAATGTGTCAATCACAAGGCCAATGAACTTGCCCGGACTGCGGAATTTGACCGACGCATAGACCTTTGCCCCGTTGCAAAGAGGACGACAAAGGCATCCGATGGACCATCATCTGAGCGCTAAGGGTTTCGCGGTCGCTGGCCAGTCGCTGGATCGGAGCCGAATGCGTCACGCGACATACTGGTTACGTCGAGCTGCGTCGATCACGGTCACGCAAAGGGGGAGCTCTTGGCGCGACGACATAGTTCGTCCGAGATCCTAGATCCGGCGGCGCGCCGGGGATGCCGATGCCGAGGTCCCCCGAGAGGTTCGCTGATTTGCGGCCGCGCTGAGCTCCCGGGGCAGCGCAATTGTCATTCACGGTCGATTGGGATCTTCCGATCCGAAATTTCGCGCGGATCGAATTGCTCGGGAAGAATGGGCTCTTCGCCGAAGGGGCGGTTGATGAGACTGAGCGCCTCGGAAGCTATGTACACACGATTTCGCGCATAGCCGGTTTGCTTCTTGAGGATGCGGGCGTCCTCCAATTGATTAATCGCTTGATGAGCTTGCGGAGGACTGATCTCAAGGAGCTCTGCGAGCCGCTTGGCTGTCACAACCGGATAGTGATGAAATTCGTCAAGAGCGCGCGCCGCCGTCGATCCCTTGCGGAATTTGCGGCGCTCCCGCCAGAATTCGGAATTTCGACAATGCGTGGCAGGTTCGAATGAGTTCCTCGACGGTGCCGGTGACGGCGTCGGCCATGAAGGTGATGATTGGCTGCGCACATCTGTGGTTCGTGACGATCGATCCCTTTGCGGCAATGGACGCATCACGCGCGCCATTGCCGCTATGTCGCTTGCCCGCTCTGAAGGAATCCGCTTCGCTTCTGCAACATGTTCGCCCGGATACGCAGCGAGCGGAATATCTACTATGACATGCTGGAGACCACCCAGAAGGGAGACCTCGACGTCACGCAATGGCTTGAGGATCGTGTCCCCTAGCGTGGTGTAGGTGGCGGCGGGTCACCGCGTTCGCCGGCGAGAGCCGGGCTGGTCAGCTGGCGATCGCCGGAAGGCTGACGGTGGGATCATCGCTCAACGGCGCGATGGTTTCCAGCGTCATGTAGCGGGCACGCTGGACAGCCCATTCGTCGTTTTGCTCGAGCAGGATCGCTCCGATGAGGCGGACGATGGCTTCTTCATTGGGGAAGATGCCGACGACCTCGGTGCGGCGCTTGATCTCGCCGTTGAGGCGCTCGATCGGGTTTGTCGAGTGCAGCTTCGTCCGGTGTTGCGGCGGGAACGCCATATAAGCGAGCACATCGGTCTCGGCCTCGTCGAGGAAGCCGGCGAGCTTGGGCAGCTTGGGGCGGAGCTGGTCGGCAACCTTGCGCCACTGCGTCTTGGCAGCCTCGGCATCGTCGTGGGCAAAGGCGGTGGCGATGAAGGCGGAGACGACGCGCCGCCCGCTCTTGCCGGCATGGGCCAGCGCGTTGCGCATGAAGTGCACGCGGCAGCGTTGCCAAGTGGCGTTGAGCACCTTGGCGACGGTGGCCTTGATGCCCTCGTGGGCATCGGAAACGACCAGCTTGACGCCGCGCAGGCCACGGCGGGCGAGCTTGCGCAGGAACGCCGTCCAGAACGTCTCGGCTTCGGAGGGGCCGACGTCCATGCCGAGCACTTCGCGCCGGCCGTCGCTGTTGACGCCGACCGCGACAATCACCGCGACCGACACGATGCGGCCATTCTGGCGCACCTTCACGTAGGTGGCATCGATCCACAGATACGGCCAGTCGCCCTCGATCGGACGGGCGAGGAACGCCTTCACCTTGTCGTCGATCTCGGCGCAGAGTCGGCTCACCTGGCTCTTGGAGATGCCGCTCATCCCCATCGCCTGCACCAGGTCATCGACTGAGCGGGTCGAGACGCCCTGCACATAGGCTTCCTGAACCACGGCAGTGAGCGCCTTCTCGGCCATCCGGCGCGGCTCCAAAAAGCCGGGGAAGTAGGACCCTTTACGCAGCTTGGGAATGCGCAGTTCGACCGCGCCGGCGCGGGTATCCCAGATCCGGTCCCGGTAGCCGTTGCGCTGGGCCAGACGCTCGGGGTTCTTCTCGCCGTAGGCCGCTCCGGTCTGGCCTTCGACTTCCAGCTCCATCAGGCGCTGGGCAGCAAAGCCAATCATCTCGCGCAACAGATCGGCATCAGGGGTCTTCTCCACGAGCGTGCGCAGGTCCATCATATCGTCGGTCATCGGTGGTTCCTCGGTTGCGTTGGCGTGTCGCAACCCGATCCTACCGGAGAACTGCCGGTGACCACCGCAAAGCCGCCCGCCCGCTACGGCGCTATTTGAGGGCGCGCGTCCGGGCGGCTTTGCTCTACCGAGCTACACCACTTCCGAGGACACGACCGGCTTGAGTGGTTCCTGGGCTGCCTCGGGCGCGCCTTCAGCGGGGCCGAAACCTTCTCGTAACCGTGCTTAGAAAAGCGCACTTCTGGAAGCGGCATGCCATGGCCGTGATCAACGAACGGCAGCGCAACCGGCTATTGGATGGCTTCGAAGGCAATTGACATCGACGAAGTGGGCGGCGATTGAGAAGCGCTCGCCCGATACCTCTCTGCGGGATTCAGGTCTGGTGGATTAAGGTATCCTCGTCAAGGACCCAGCTGGAGGCCGAAGCACGAGTTACTCCCTCATCTCCGCGTGAAGCTCGCGGCTGGATTGGGAGAGGAGATCAACTTCGCAGAGGCGTTTCTGGTTAATTCGGAAAATAGAATGGTGGTCATGCAACCATGAGTGCTTCGGCCTTCGAATGGGAAAAGTTATCGCAGTCTTCATGATTGCTGCTGGCTTCATGCTATTGCTGGTTGGCCTCATCGTGAAGAGGCGCCAGCAGCGTTCTGATGAGAGAGAGCAACAAGAGGAGGTAATCGACCAGACCCGGCCGCAAATGGCGCCGCTGCAGCGGATCTCGTCCACTGAGCGTCCGAAACAAGGGGACCAAGGCTGCCACAGCTAGTCGGCCCCTTTCAAGCCGCCATAGACTTGGTGGCCGGGAGAGCGATAGCGAGCAATGCGTAAACTGGAAGAAGACCTCCGCTGGGCGGCCGCCGGAAAGGGCCGCTTGCAAGACACGCGGAACACGCTCGAGCCTTTGAGTACTGTTCAGGATGGCCCGATCTTAATCGAGAAGATCAGTCAAGCTATGCTTTTCCGATAAAGCGTCGCCCGCCGGACATTGGCGGTGCGAACAACAATAGCGGCTCGAATATTTGGAGAGCGGGACCTATGTGACGATCCTGCAAGAGGGGAACGAGCTAGGCCTGGTGAAGGCTAAAAAACGAAAAGCCCCAGCACCTTCTGGGGGCCGTGGAAGCCGGGATGCTGGGGCCATCGTCGCCTTATCCGAGAGTAGCAGATGGATAGGCAACCTCATTGTGCATCGCCGATTCGATTCGTCAAACTGCCTCGGGATACTTATCTCCCGGGCATCCCGATCATCCAAGATCCCGCCGGAGCTTTGCCATCCAGTTCGCGGGGGACCTACAGGCCTTTCACGCCGAGCGCGATGACATCCGAACGGATCGCCGTGGACACCGGGCAAGTGGTCCTCACCTACTAAAGCACCAAGTGGAGCCGCTTGTCACCCGAGCGCCGGTCTTCGTCGCAATCGATCGAATCGCCTCACGGTGCGGCTTGCTCACCCCGTGATCGAAGACGGATCGCTGGCGAGCTTCTGTAGATATAGCGCGTACTCTCTTCCCGCCGCTCCATTCTCCCACGAGTTGGAGCCTGCGGGGCCCCAGTGCGGTTCATCGGACCTGCGAGATCCGGATTCGGAGGTGTGACTGATGTCGTCACCACAAGCGGCACCCACCTTGACTAAGTCCCGTATCGAGCGACCTGCGTCGCACCGCGCTCCCTCTCGGCAAAAGGATACTCTGGGTAGCCCCTAAAAGCGGCGCCTAACAAGGACTTGCAGAATGCAGGCGTGAGCTTGCCGCGGTGGATCACGACGTCTTCGTGGCCCGTTGCAGCTCGAGCATTCTGCCAGAGGCGATTGTAGCCGCGCTGTTCATTGGATTTCACGTGGCAAGCGGCGAACTCGGCGTCATCCAATGTCGCGAGCTGCCATGCAAATACCGGCCGCGTCGTATGGATGTGCACCCACATCGGACTCGGCATTGCACCATTGCCGAACGCCTTCGGCTGCAACTTGATCTCGAACAGCGTCCCTGGCTCGCCCTTCAACGCGCGCGGTGGCTCCAAGGGAGCCAACTCCTCGGCCGCCCGCAATTGTTCAAGGTACTTTTGTGAGGGGAAGGCGTAGGTCTTCATGCAATCGATCTCGATCGTAGCCTTTCGCGCCTTCAAAGCGTTTGCCTGCCCCTGAACCTCGGACAACATCGCCTCGAGGCGGACTATTTTTTCGTGCACTTGGGGCACTTGCACGGGCGTGAGCAGGCCCCGTCGACGAGGTTCCTGCAGCGCGGCTACACAGGCCTCAATCTCCGCGGTGTGGCTCAGCAGCCGCTCGACGACGGTGTCCACCACGTGATCGGCATCTTCGGGTTTCATGTGGCGCGCTTGCGAGACGGCCCGTTGCTGACTGCCCAGATCGAATTGCAAAAGTTCGTCCAATCGCTCAAGCGATCGTGTCAGTGCCGCCTTCGATGGCGGAGCCTGCCATATCTCCAAGCGTCCCGTCGCGAACGATGAAGGCCTCGCATGAGCCTCCTCGGCGGTCGCGAGTTTCTTCGTGCCCAGATCCGAGAGCACGATAACTTTGGCTGCTGGCGCCATACCGGTGTCTGCCGTAGAGACTTGCCGCTCGGGCTGCGCGGCCGCCGAACTGCCGGCGCCCGCGGCCGGCTTGCGCTTGCCCTTCCCCTTCCTGCGCGCTGCAGGGCGTTCGGCCGCTACAGCACTGCCGATTGTGTCCGCCGGTGTCGCCGGACCAGCCTCGGCCGGCGGCTCAATCATGGCTGGCGTCTTCGGCTGCACTGTCAGGAGACGCATCACCTCACGCGCAGTGACCCACGCGCCTTCCACGATCTGATCCAACAGCTCCAATGGAAGCGCGGGACCTGCTCCTTCATTCCTTAACTTGGCAACGACGTCGGGCAACGCCGATGCAAATTCCGATAGCCGCTCCATGACCCCTTCCAGAACGGCGTAGTGCTCTGCGTCGAGGGCTCGTCCTTTGCTGTTTAGAACAGCGTCGCCCGTCGAAAGGAACGCCGGAACAACATCCTCGATGAAGGTTCCAAGTAGACGTGTCCGACCGTTCTCACCCATGAGGATTTGCCTGACGGCCGGTTCGAGCGTGTTCGCCTGCGCCTCAATCATGACCCGCGCGAGTGCGACCTGCGATTGCAGATGCATGCACTTCGTATACAGTGCCCAGCCGGTGTGCAGTCGCAGTGCGGCCCGGTCGGCCTGTCGTATCTCGGCCGTTGTACTTGGCAAATTCGCAGTGGCTGCGCAGACGGACTGCATCCGCTCCGAGCGCAATGCCTTCTTCCCCCACCACTCCACGCAGGCCAAATAATGTTTCGCCACACTGGAAGCCGCTCGACTAAGCTGGTCGGGGGGAGCGCTGGACTGGCGAATCCGCTCGAGTATCTTTCCTGCATTCTTCCTGCTCTGCTCGAGGGCGTAGATCGTGGGAGTGGCCAGCGCGTTGCATTGGTCCCCCGCATCGAGCGTTTCGTCGCGAACTCGGCGAGCCTGATCGTCGGCCAGAACGCTGCGCGCCACATCTGGGGGCAAGCTCGCGAAGTAATCCAGAACTGTCGAGCCTGCCTTGACGAGCTGATCGATCAGCTCTTGCACCTCCGACGGGTTCTGGGCCTGCATGGCGGCAATGCGGCAAGCATCAAGTTCCTCAAGCAGGCGGCTCATCTTCCGCTTCGCTGTGTTGATCCCCTCATCGCTTGAGGAAAAGGGGACTGCCACACCCGAACCTGACGGCTGGCTCGCGAACATCGCCATTCCATCTTCAGGCGCAGAGCGCATCCGCTCCACGACGGAGTCGAAGAACTGGCTGCCTTCCGATGGGATGAGGCCGGGTTCCGCGCGCGAACTGCTCGATCCCGACGTGCTATCGGCTACTGCAGCTCCAACGTGCGGTTCGCCGGGTCGGCCAATGCCCGTCATGTTCCGTCTCCCATAGGGTCAACAATGCGCAGCCTCACTGGATAGACCGCCTGGCTGACGATTGGCTGACGAAGGGCGGCCTCCGGACGCACAAGAAAACCCGAGCCGCCCGGGTTCCAATTCCATGGAAGCTGCTGTGGTGCCGGAGACCGACGCTGGAAAGACCGCGACAGCTGCAGGATAGTCAGCGCACTGCATGACCGCAGCCTGGCGCTGCCTCGCCTTGACCACCATGGAGATTTGCGCTGGCAGGCTGCGCCTGCATCGATCGTGCCGGCGATCCTCAAGAACTCGGCCGATGCTGGCGGCTCTATCTATCGAACGCCTTGCCGAGGGCCGTTCCGAGTACTGAAGAGCCGCCACAAGGACGCCTCCATCGTGGAGCGGACTGGAGGATTGTGGTGAAGGAACGTACTGGCGGATGTCGATTTGCGGACCTTCGGGAGCCGCAAGCGTCTTGTCCGGGAAGAAGATACTGGCCTTCGACCGAAGAGTTTGCGGATCCAACGATCCGCGGATCCTGGCTGGATGTGGAGCGCCCGCCAGACTCTTGTTTTCGCATTCGAATTGAGCAGAACCGATTTGTTGCGCAACTCATTTCGAAATTGTGTGCTGAAGATGCCGTCATTTAAGTGTATGCAGAATACGATCATAAAAATACCGCAGCGAGCGTGCCGAGCACACCGAGCGTCAACCCGATCAGCGAACCTGCCGTCGGCACGTCTCGAAACAGCAGAAGCGTGAGAACCGGCTCCACCACTAAAATTGCTCCCACCGATATCGCGATAATTATCCAGATATTCTCAAGATGCATGTATCCCAGTGCATATCCGACGACGAGCAGAACGCCGCCGAAGGATATCAGCAGGAACATCGGCAGGAGCGTTGCCAGGTCCCCGCCAGCCTTTCCAAACTGCTTTGAGGCAATCAACTCTGCGATGATCGAAAGCGCTTCTCCAAAGAAAATCGCTCCGACCGCTACAGTCTTCAATGTTAAGCTCATCGCCGACGTATCGAACATGCTAGGTCAAAGGTAACTTCCAGTACTGGACTCATCTCTCGGCTGCCGTTGACAGCTGGAAATGCAAAGGCCCTTGGCCGGGCACCACTGTTCATCGCTCCTCGCAGGCGCTTCAACGCCTGCTGAACGCTGTCCAGTTCCCGCGATGAAGACATTCCTCACGCCGATCAACCCTCTGCTGTCCCCCCGACGAGAGATCAAAGAGCAAGACGAAACCGCGTAGCTCCGGGCGCCTGCCAAGCCGGAGCATCACAGCCTAAGCTGCAATCTGCACAGGAAGAGCGGAATAGCCATGCACAAAGTTGGACGCAATTCGCTCGGGTTCGCCGACAAGCTTGATCTCCAGCCGTGACTTCAAGATCTCTTCCCAGAGGATCTTCAACTGTAGCTCCGCAAGATGCCGCCCCACGCAGCGATGGATCCCGAATCCAAACGAAAGATGCTGGCGTACGTGCTTGCGGTCGATGACGAAGCTGCTAGCGTTCTCGATGACCTCTTCGTCCCGGTTACCAGAGATGTACCACATGACGACTTTGTCGCCCTTCCTGATTTGTTTCCCGCCTAACACGACATCGGCAGCGGCGTTGCGCCGCATATGTGCGATGGGCGTCTGATACCGAATAATCTCCGACACAGCGCTCGAGACCAGCTTGGGATTATCACGTAGTTTTCGCAGCTCGAAGGGATGCCGGTTCATGAACAGGAGCCCACCGGTAATCGAATTGCGGGTGGTGTCATTCCCACCTACGATCAGCAGAATCAGATTGCCGAGAAACTCACTCGGCTCCATGTGTCGAGTTGCAGGCGAGTGCGCCATCATGGAAATCAGGTCGAGACGCGGCTCGGCGTTGATGCGCTCGTTCCAAAGCCGCGCGAAACACGCCAAGCACTCGGACAAGATCGCGCTTCGTTTGTCCCAGCTGTCGATGGGCTGGCCAGCTTTCGGAATTGCAACAGCTACGTCCGACCAGTAGGTCAAGAGCCGTCGATCCTCAAATGGAAAGTCGAATAGCGTAGCGAGCATCTGTGTCGTCAACTCGATGGAGACCCTATCCACCCAATTGAAGGCATCATTGCGCGGCAAGCCGTCCAGAATCGTCGTGACGCGACGGCGGATCAAGCTTTCGAGCTTCGTCAGGTTTTCCGACGCCACGATCGGACTTACCGTATCACGCTGCTCGCGATGCTTAGGAGGACCCATCTTGATGAAGCTTTGAGTCCAGTGCTTGTCAGGCACGTCGACAATGGTGACACCCTGCTCCGACGAGAATGTCTTGTGATTAGTATCTACCTCTACGATATCTCGGTATTTCGTTACCGACCAATATGGGCCATAAGGGCTGTCTTGGCAGTAGTGAACGGGGTCTTCCCTTCGCAGCCGCTCGAAGCAGCCCCATATGCTGTCATCCTGGAAGCGCTTGGCTTCGCTTACATCCAGATTGCATAGCGGGATGCCGCACAAATGATCGGGCCTATAGTCTGCCAATCGCGCTTTCATGATCGTCTCCGCAGATTTTGCTCTCTCAAGAGCTTAGGGATCCACAGGTCGCGATCCATAGTTTCGAGCTGCCGTGGCGTTTTGGTTGCGAGCGGGTCGTCGCCCCAACAGAGTATCCCAAAGCGTGGGCAGTCACCCCTACCAGTTCGGGCAGGCAAGGATCGCATTGACTTTCTCACTCGAGCTGCTCCAGAGGATCGAGGAGACCATCCTCGCTACACAGACGTCGCCTAACGGTGGCTACATCGCTGTTCGAGCCACCAGGCAGGACGCCATGTGACCTCAGCTTCCCACTCCTTTAAGATAGCGCATGCAACGTCTTTCGCTCCTCACGGCCGCATTTGAAGGAGTTGCTTAGCCGCAGGATCGTGCGGGACCACCACCCGCGCTGATCGTCGTCGACGAAATCGGTCACCGCCGCTCCGCCGAGAAAAGCCGATATGTTCTTCAATATGGCAACTAGCCTGCTTCATCCGCCGTCCTGACCAGCAACTTGCCATTTGAGCGCGACAGGAACTTTTGCGGACGATCGCCGGCAAGGGCTGCGATGCTCGATCGCTTGTCCATCGCGTTCATGACGCCCGAACCGTTCGCGAGGGCTATCGCCTGCGCCACACGTAGCAATAAAGGTCCGGAACCCATGCCGCCATCGGGATGGCATTCAGGATGCCTCCGGTTAGATGCAGGTTCCGCGTCGCCACGGCTACGGGAGCACCTCCGCAACCCATCTAGCGAGGACACCGAGCCCAGCATCTGTTGTGTGCTGACACAAAACGAGGATGTTAGTGAAAGCCAACTGTGCTGAGCGGCGGTCAACGCGTAGAGAGGGGGAAGTCGACACGCCAGACTGGTCCCACCTTCGGCAGCGGCTTATCGAACCCGGCGCATTGTTGGCGATGAGCTAGCATGGTCTAGGTCATTTCGCCAACGCGCCTATCGTGTAATTGTAATCCATGAGAAGCAAAGCAAGCCGCCGCGCAGCGAACGCTGGGCTCCTTCCCCAGCAATTTCTTGCTCCGGCACCTGAAAGGACCAGACAGAATGACGGCATATCCCATGGTGTTACAAAGCTTACGCGCCGCCAATCCTGGTCGTCGGGTACTGGAGATAACCACGACCGCAGGATGCATCGTCCGGTGCTCTTATTGCGCGCAGGACAAGTTCGCCGATCGCCAAAGACCCGTGTCTCAAGCCAAGCACCTGGGTCTTCAAGATTTCGAGCGATGTCTGGCACGCCTACCAACGGATACCGACATCAGTTTTGCCGGCTACTCGGAGCCTTGGCTGCATCCGGAGTGCACCAGGATGGTTGAGCATGTTTACGCACGCGGCCATGATATCCGGATTTTCACGACCCTTGTCGGAATGAACGGGAGTGACGTTCGGCGCTTGCAAATGCTTCAGCTCAGCGCTTTCGTCGTCCACGTTCCTGATGACGGCACTTACATGAACAGCCGCCTCGTCGGAAAATCCTATCTCAATGTCATGCGCCGGCTGGTTGAAGCGAACATTCCGTCAATTCGATTCGTCGTCCTGGGCAAAGTCCATCCCGATCTCGCGGACATCATTCCCGCCAAAGCGTTGGAGCGCTTGCGGCCGCTGAGTAGCCGGCGAGGACGGCTTGATCTGAATACCATCAAACCACGACAGCCGATCGTCGGAACCTTGACGTGTATTGGCAAACAACAATATCGGAATGTCCTTCTCCCAAACGGCGACGTTACTCTGTGCTGCATGGATTTTGAGCGGCGTCATGTACTGGGCAACCTTCTGCGCGACGAATACGAAGACCTCTTTGAGGGACCAGTCTTTCGGGAAGTCGTCGATCGCATGAACGGAATGGACGGCTTTCTGCTCTGCAGGATGTGTGAGTATGCCAATCCGCAGACGTCGGGAGGCTGTATGGACGCCGACCAACAATCGTGAGGACAGGACCGCGCGAGAGCAGACGTCAAGAATTCTCTGTGGAATGACACGCGACCCGTAGCCAATTCGCTCGTCACCTGCCGGAAATGGCCATACCGATGGGAAACCGCCGGATCGGATATCAACTGACACCAGACGGATCAGAGCCGCGCTTCAACGAGGTGAACCAGTTGAGAGCCTGCTGTGTAGAGGGCCTCACGGGCGGCACGAAAGCGCCGATGTTCAACTGGCGCAACTGGAAGTGGTAGATCCTTCTCCGCAAGACGGCCAAGGACGTAGGAGGCCAATACACGGCCGAAGACGGTCCCAGGTGCGATCCCGCGCCCGTTGTAACCACCGAACGTGACCACGTTACGGTCGAGTTTGTGAAAGCGCGGCAGGTGGTCGGAAGTCATCCCGATCATCCCGAACCAGCCGGTTTCGAACTCGAGGTCACCGAGCTGCGGAAACAGCCTACCTAGCGACCTCACCGCCCAGGCGCGGTGAACCAAGGCGCCGACACCCTCCAGAGCGCCGACGCTGCCGAACACCAGACGGCCCGACCGATCGAAGCGAAACGAGGAAAGGACCTCGCTGGTGTCCCATGCTCCTTGCCGTTCCGGCAAGATTGAGGCCCTTAGATGGTCTGACAAGAGCCGCGTAGCCAAATTGAAATAAGGTAGGCGGATCTGCTCCCGCTGAACCTGAGGCCAAGGGGTTTTGCCGTAGGCGTCGGTGGCGACGATCACCCAATCAGCACATACAGATCCCATTGCTGTGCCTGCCCTCCAGCGCAAACCCATGTCGCTCACTGTGAGGACCTCAGTCTGGGTGGATATCTTCGCGCCCGCTGCAAGCGCAACGCGTGCCAAGCCGCGCGCATAGGCCAATGGCTGTATTGTACCGGCGCGCTTGTCTAGCAGCGCGCCGGTGTAGTTGCCACCGCCAATCTTTCTGCGCGTCTCCTCCGCATTAAGCACCGCGACCGGAGCGCCGAGCTTCTGCCACTGTTCAGCACGTATCTGGATTTCTTGGAAGCCCCTGCGGCCAACCGCGCAATGTAGTGTCCCCGCGCGTTCAACTTCGCAGTCGATGTCGTGTCTCTCGATCAGTTCAAAAACCTCTTGCGGTCCCCCACCCAGTAATTCGATGAGCCGCTCTCCAAACGGAGGGCCGAGCGTTCCTGAGAGCATGTCGGGCATGATCCACATGCCCGCATTGACGAGCCCGACGTTGCGCCCGGAACCACCGAAGCCAATTTCGGATGCCTCCAGTAGGATAACGCGCGCGCCACCCTTCGCGAGGTGAGTAGCCGCAGAGAGCCCAGTATATCCACCGCCGATGACAACGACGTCGACTCGCGCATCGCCCACGAGAGGACCCGTATTCGGCGGCGCTGGTGCCGTCAGCTCCCACAAGCCGTGCGATTTAAGATCGCCCTGCATCCGACGAACTTGTCCTGCCCATGATCATGAATGACATCGGCCTACACATCATGACAGCCGCAGAAGGCAACTCAAAAATTGTGCACTCGATTTACCCCTCAAAGGGCGTCCTGTGACGCAACAGGAGCATTGCCCAACTTTCCGTTTCTCATGATGTCATTCAATCTGATCGACCGGCCTCCTAAGATCGATTTGACGCAAATCAAGGACAGCGAGCGGCGTACATAGGCTTCCTCGGCGCAGCACACACCACGCATTGCAGCTTAAGCCTTCAGTTGAAGACACTCAATTGTCATCCGGCGCTTTCTTTGGCGGCATGAGCGAGCGATGCTGCAGCGCCTCGGAGAAGAAGGCACTTGCCGGCTATCATTCATCCTACTTTCGCTCGGCCACGTCAGGTTTTGGAAAGCTAACGTGAGTAGCGAGAGAACGAGCGACCGATGCTGCCAGCGGACTAGATTATGGACCGATTCAACACGATCAACCCAGCCGATAAAGGTCCCGCCGCGTCCGATGCCACCGTGGAACAGCCGCAACAGCCACGAGCGGCGTTCGAGCAACACCTGGGAGAAAACGCGACAGCTTGGCCCGACATATCCTCACAGGGATCGTTATGATATCACTGAGGAAGATGATCGCCTCATCCAGGCGGCGTCTGGCGCTACCCTCGAGCGAGGGCCACCGCCGAATGCCACCACCGTCGAATTTTATGATCGCCGGCTTCGCAGGCTGGCCGAGACGCTCAAGCAGTCTGGCCAATCGATCGCCAGGCTCGATGACGATACATTGCTCGACGACGCCAAGAAGCTGCTGCCAAACGACAAAGTCATCGGCCCCGCTTTATCAATGGTTAGCCAATTTCGCGAGCCTGACCCCACCGCTCGGCCCATCACAAGTCATTACCGTCCATCCAAGGAAGACGACCAGTTCATCAGGAAAGCCGCCAAGGCAGGTTTTGGTCGACCGATGGACGGAAGAAATGCCGGAAGTTATGCTAGTAATCTTCGGAAGCTAGCGGAGGCACTCCGACCCTTGTCGATTGCTAAGCTCAGTCACGACACCCTGCTTGGCCATGCCGACACCTTGTTTCCGAATGACAAGAAACTCATCTACGCGTTGAATAGGCTGCGCGACTACCGCGCAATCGTCGGGCAAGACAATTCGGGTGGCGAAGGAAGCACCTTGCGTCTGCCGACTCAGCCGGCCGCCGATTTGCCCGCGCAGCTTCTCGATCATGAGCCGCCTTTGGGGAGCACCGCGGATCGGGGCGCCCCATTGCGGGCCGATGGTTTCAATGCTCCGCAGGTTTGGCAGGGAATGGGTTTAGCCGCTTATTCGCCCGCGCAACGTGTCACCCAGGAAACGGTTTTCGACGCTATGGCCCGAAGCAGCATGCTTCCGGGTGCCAGCTTCGATGCGCCAGAGCAAATGCGTTCCGCCACCCCCTCGCCCAGGAAGCGCTTTTCGAGACCGCGGATCGCGAGGGTCTGCTGCCAGCCGCGCCTTTCAATGCACCGGCGCTTTGGCCAACAACGAGTTCGCTCGCCCACTCGCCTGTGCAAGTTGTAACTCAGGAGGAGCTTTTCGATGCCACAACCCGACAGCCCAGCTCGCTGCCGCGGAATCCCGGCTCTGAAGAATACGTTGGACGGATGATGGTCGGGATGGTGCAGCTCCGGGCCACACTTGATCCGACGTCCCCCGCAGCCAGCGAGAGATTCGATGCTTCCTTGGCCGTTCCCGAGGATTTCTACCATGGCAGCCAGCCCGCGCCGGATATGATGCGCTTCAAGCTGAGCCGCTGGGGTCTGTTGCCAGATGCAACACAGCGGGTAAAGACCTACGAGATTCGCGGTGAACGCTATACGGCCGTGTTAGGACCAAAAGGGCGCGATGATGTTCAGCTCATCCATCTGAAGTCTCCTGCTGTCGGCGATACATTTGATGTTTCGTTCGCCGTTCCCAAAGACTTTTCTCACCGCACCCAGCTGGCTCCCGACATGATGCTGTCCAAACTGGGGAAGTGGGACTTCTTGCCTGACGCTGAATATCCGGTCATGAACTACCAGATTGGCGGCGAACGCTACACGGCTGCGTTGGGACCGAGAGGATCCAACGACGTTCAACTCATTCATCACCCGCGGCTCGCTTTGCTGGGTGACGCCGCCGTTACGACGCCGACGGTTCCCCCAGATCGCTACGGCACTCTTGCGGCAGGGTTTGAACCGCGCCTGTCGTTCTTATTGCGAAAGGACGCTCCTTCGTCGCTTGCACCAACCTTCCACTGCCGTCTGCCGCACCGGCATCGGCCCATTAGCCGCCCCCGCAAGTGCCTGAACTCGGACAGTTGTTCGGCGATGACTGGAGGCACGGCCTCCGAGAGGCTTCGCCTGTCGTGATCGACGTGCTCAAAAACCTGGCTCTTCTGCCGAGCCAGGATGTCCCAATGACCCGTTTTTTGATCCACGGAGAATCCTACACGGCCGAACCCCTACCCGGACGCCGCGTTCTTCTCTTCCATCGGCCGCAAATTGGCTGAGCGAGGGATGCCTCGGCAGCTGGGCTCGAGCGACCACACCCGAAACCACGTCAGATCTTTTGCTTTCCAGAGATCCTGCAACTACATCCGAACGACGCTAGAGGTTCCAGCATGATCTCCGGGTGGATGTATCAATCGCATTGTGGCCGCGTGCGGCAGCACGACACTTTCAGGGGTTCTGATGCTGGCTGAATGCCTTTGCAGGGACAGCTTGGCGAGCTACTCGCATGTAGAACTGAAGGACTCAATTGGAGGTAGGGTCAGCGTCTGCCGAACCTGAATGCGTTTCCCGGCACGCCCACCATCAATGGGGACTGTCGCACGACCTCCATCGCATGGGAGAGAGCGAGATCTCCTTCTTGCCGGTGACCTTGCGACGCGCACTCTCTTCGAAATCGAACCATAGTGAAGAACGGGCGCTGCGCATAGACCCAACACACCGATCCCCAGTTTTTGGGGTGAAGTCCCGCGAGATAGAGCCTTGTCTTACGAGTCACAGGCATCGACCCGCAGGATGCAGGTATAACGGGTCAACGTCTAGGGTGTTGAGCGGAAGTCGCCCCACATCGATCAAAAGTCATATGGATGATTATTGCTATACGCCAGCCAAAGAGATTCCAGCACACAGTCGCTCGTTGATCTGGTGGTCGAGACACCATCAACAATTGCTTGACCTAGACCGCTATAAAATCTGCAATGACAGCTTTTCCCGCGGGATCACTTGAAACTCCGAGCGATCGAAATTGGAATGGCTTGCAGTCAACGCCCACTTCCGTCCTGCTCATGCTCAGACCACCGCGTTCGTTTGACAACGTTCTATGCCTGAAATCGGACAGGGCGCCACGAAGCGCGGCGCGGATCACGTAGTCTCACTCACTTTAACAAAGGCGGTAGACATGTCTCATTGGCACGTGGATTGCTGGGGAGATGGCACAGCGTGCCGCTCGCTTGAATCGCCAGGTAGGAGTTCGCAGACGTAGGCTGTCTGACCTGGCAACGAAGGTGACAGCCCCCTAATTCGAGAAGACCATGACAAGCATGCACCGCGGTCACCCGCAGAAAACGCAATATCACAATGCGCTCTTCCAGCCTTCTCATATGTCATCCAGCGCAATGATTGCGCTTTCTAGAAGACGAATCCGCCGCATTTGCGATGTGGCCAGGATATCCGCTCTTCATCAATGACGCGCATTAGCGCTCGTATAGGCACCAAGGACAACTATGAACGCTTCGCCAGAGATGATCCCGCAAGAAGCTGACGTCAAGCCTGTCACTGGGGATAACCTCCCACCGCTGCTCACTGAGATCCGCGCTCGTCGAAACAAGTTCGCCACCGCGCAGAAAATTCCAGACGACATAATCGAGGGCTTCAAGCAAATTGGCGTCTATCGGGCTATGGTCGCCAAGCGCTTCGGCGGCGAGGAGCGAACGCCGGCCGAGTTTTGCCGCCTGATTGAGCGCATTTCCGAGGTGGACGGCTCGGCCGGTTGGGTCGCCAGTTTCGGCGATGGGGCTTGCAATCTCGCCGCTCTTCCCGAAGAAACGCTCGGCAAAATCTATGCGAATGGACCCGACGTGGTGTGCGCAGCCGCGTTTTTTCCGCTGCAGCCCGCCAGGCGAACCACCGGCGGATTTGTCGTGAACGGCGTGTGGCCATTCGCTAGCGGTTCGCCCGGCGCGGCTTTGATCGGCGTCGGCATCACTGTGGAAGACGACCCTACCGGTGGCCTTCCGCGTGTAGCCGTAGTGCCGGCCGAAAAGGCGACTATCCGCCCCAATTGGGATGTCATCGGCCTGCAGGGAACCGGCAGCCACGACGTGGTTTTCGAAGATGTCATCGTGCCGGAGGAATGGACCCTGATCCGCGGCGGTTCGCCGACACTCGACCGGCCGATCTACCGTTATCCGTCAGTGGCCTTCGCCGCCCAGGCGCATGCGGTCGTTGGCATTGGTATTGCGCGCTCCGCGCTGGACGAGGTGATCGCGATGAGCAGGAGCCGTCCCTCGATCACTGGAGCGCCCGTGATGGGAGAGCGTGGCTACATCCAACTGGAGACGGCCAGAGCCGAAGCCAAACTGCGCTCCGCGCGGTCCTTTTTCTATGAGGCTACCGAGGAGCTGTGGAACGAGGCGCTCAATGGCGCCATAAATCCGAACACGGCGACGCTGATGCGGCTCGCCGCGACCAACGCCGCACTACAAAGCGCCGAGGTCTGCAAGATCGCGAGCAGCCTCGCCGGAACTGGCTCGCTGTACACGACGAGCAATCTGGCGCGTGCGATGTGCGACAGCTTCGTGGTTGCGCAGCATGCGGCTTTGAATGTGGGAACACTTCAGCGTGCCGGCCAGTTCCTGCTCGGAGGTCCTGCGCAGCCGGGCTTTCCATGAACTGGTTCATCCACGAGCATTTTCGCACGAACCACCGCGAAAAGAGCCGCGAGCCTTCAAAAACGGCCAGAAACAATCTGGCCGTCGTCACGAGCCAGACCATGTGTCATGGCTTGCAAAGCCGATCCACACGGTTAAGGGATCGCGGTTTCGAAGCACATCCCCTGCGCGGTACTCTTCGTTTACCAGATGAACTTTGCGCCATCAGGGAGGTCGCAGATGAACTCGCCCTGTTTCACGAGTTCAGTCGTCCCGACGACAAGCTTGGAGGCACGCACCGTGAGCTTACCTTCGCGGCTGAGACTATGGCGAACGTATTCGGTCACGGCATGTCCCGTGCTATCCACCGTTTGGTGCGCATTAGCGAAACTGATGCCGTTCTGGGCAGTGACCCTGAAGGCACTAATGACCAGACCGGCTTGCGTCGCCGACGCCGGCTTGCCACCCTCCGCGGGGGTACAGCGGCTCATGTCCAGTATAAGCTTCACATTCTTGCCGGTCTGCAGGGCATTGAGCACCTCGGTGTATTTCGGCGAGGGCTCATCGGCTCTGGCGTTCGTGCTCACGCTTGCCACCGAAAGCAGGGACAACAGGATCGCCAAGTTTTTGCCAATACACTTCATATGATCTTCTCTCCGCATAAGAACCACAGATCGCCCAAGCTGACACTCGCATGATGACGTCTTCTCAAGCCGATTGGCTGCTTCCAGACATCAAGCGCGGTCGCGTTTGCGACAACAACAACTTGTCACAACCGGGCGCAAGTGGTCACGAGGGCTAATCCGACCTCACAACCTCGTAGGTCAGGTTTGGCTAAGCCAGTTTTTCCCTTGCATCGTCGCCCGAGCATTGATCGAGCGCGGGCGACCTAGAGGCGACCAATGGCAACGGTCGCCTGGTCCAACAGCGCTGGTAAGATCGAGAGGCTGCGCCACGCACTGAAGTGTACGCGAACGACTTTTCCGGAGAACTGCTTGGCATCCCTTCGATCGCCTCAGTCACTTCGTCAGGGGCTCGGTGGCACGAGACCCAGACAGCCGCTTCCACTCAGGGCTGGCTCGGTCTTAGGCTGGCCCGTGCTTGGCCAGAAGACCGCTACATGCGGTCGCATCACCAAGCCGCCCAGTAGACTCGGCATTAGCCATGGCAAGCGGCGACGCACGCTAGGCCTATCCGCCGCTTGAATGCGTTCCATCAAAACAATTGATTTTGCTGATCTTGCCCAACGCCTCCATAGTCAGCCTCGATCTTTGGAGGCAGCATAATGTGGTGTGACAATCGATTCTATCTTCAGCCCTTGCAGGGCAATTCGATTTGGGCAATCGCGCGTCTGCATCCAATCGCCACGTGTGCGGCGATCAGGTAATCGCACGACCACGCGTTATGGCTTGCCCTAGAGCGAGCAAGAACGACTGACTCTTCACACGACGCCATCGCCGCGGCTCGAGCTGTACATCATCGGATTTGGACAGACGAAATGCTCACGACGTAGGAGAAAGTGAGATCGACCGCGATCCTCAAGGCCATGACCGTGTCCAGACTGTGTCGTCGTCGCTTCAAGACGCGCGCGCGTTTGCATTGGCCAACTGTCAAAGAGACTTGAAACTCTCCTAACGTCAGATTGTAGGATTTGCGACAGCTCGCGACACAGAACCTCCCTCGCGCGAACACTTCCTGACAGGTAGCAAGAATTGCGAAAGTCTCTTAAACCTAACGCCGCCCCGCTCCGCTCCGTCACGCGGGTAGATCACTCCTGTCGACGGCGTGTCCTCAACACCGCTCGCGTGCAGCACGGAGGCCTCAACGCCCCCCCCGTTGCAGCTGGAGCAGGATTTGGCAGCCGGGCAGAACGCAGGCTCTGTTTATCTCGCGCTTTCCGCGCGCCACGTAACCTAAGATTCGAGCTTCGATCGTTCCGAGATCGTTCATCCAAGATGGGATGCAGCTGGCGCAATGACCTCAATCAGATCCGTTGTGCTCCTGACGAGCAGCGCACCTATCCGCCCTTCGTTCGCTGCCGCCGAGGGGGCGCAGCATCGGACGCGACAAAACGTCGGGATCGTTGGCCTCCTTCATGTCTATCACCGGCTAGGGACCCGTTTTCTTCGTAGTCGGGAGGCGCATCGATCTGTTCGTCGCGCATCGCCGCTCTGGAAGCACCGTCCAGATGCGTGACGTGAGACTGTCTTTCAAGCGGAAACACTTGCCTTGTCGTGGCGCCGCTACAGCCCCGACAGCATAGCGAGACTGACCGCGGGACTGGGCAAAGTGGGGAGTTCCAGAATGTCGATTTCGCTACGCTGTTCAGCCACAAATCCATCCGCTCGCTCCTGCGCTTGCGCTTCGATTGCGTGCTCTAGCGCTATCATGACCGACGGCGGCTACTCAGCTCGTGCAGACATCGCTGCGATCGACGCTCACATGCGTCACTCTGCTGCGTCTGCTTTCGACCTCGTGAATGATTTCGCGGTTCTTCCCGGCACAAGGGGCCCGCTCGGCATCGCCGGCGACGCATGCAGTCACCGGCAGACCATCGCATATTCCGATCCAACGATAAGCAAATCACTTGGATTGATCGCCCGCCATCCTGCTCTGCTTCAGCGCTGTCGGACTTTGGCGCTCACGCCAAAGCGGACGTCTGTCCGTTTCGTCGAACCTTTTGGTCAACCGTGACGCGCTTAAGGTCTTGACGTGGACGGACGAAAGGGAACGAAATGCGAATTCTCCTGATTGATCATCATTCGGACTTTGTCCGTGCTGTGAAGGAGGCGCTGCTGAATTGCGGGTTCGCTGTTGATGTGACGCGCACGCTCGATGAGGCGGCGGCCGCGCTCGATTGCGCCAACTACCACATTCTTTTGCTCGAATTGGTTCTGCCTGATGGAGACGGCTTGGACTGGCTGAAGCAGTTGCGACGCGAGGGACGCTCAATGCCGGCCATGATGATGAGCGGTCTCAACGACCTCGGCCGGCGGATTGCGATTTTCAATGCGGGAGCGGATGATTTCCTCCCTAAACCTGTGTCGACCGACGAACTCATCGCGCGCATGCGGGCCATTCTGCGGCGGTCGACGCAAATGACGGCGCCGGTCGTGACATTCGGCAATCTGCATTTCGACCCGATCGGGAGGCAAGTCGCGGTCGGCGGTCGGGTACTGCGGATTGCCCGCCGCGAAGTGTGCATTCTTGAACATCTGCTCAACCGCGCCGGCCGCACCGTGCCGCGCGCATCGCTGGAGGATAGCCTTTATGCGTTCGATGACGAGGTCTCGACCAATGCGCTGGAGGTCGGGATCTATCGCTTGCGCACGCATTTGAACCAGTCGGGAGCGACGCTCAGGATCAAGACCGCGCGCGGCGTCGGTTACACCCTTGAACTCATTGGCGCGGCATCGGCCGCCTAACTGAATCGAGCTTGAAAGCAACAATCCCTTGACGGTCGTTTACAATGCTGCCGGCGCTGATGAGCCGTGGATGGTCGCTGGGGCGGCTCGCTCAGCTGTTTTGCATCGCCTATGCTACGTCCTGTGCGGACTTGCACTGCTATTTCCACTTGCTGCAGCAGCCGAGAGCAAGCGGGATGGCAAAGCAGAACCGCCGCGGAGCGCGCCCGGCAGCACCTCCGGCACGCTGAACCTGATTTCCTCCCAGGGCAAGACGATCCATCTGACCGCTGCGGCGGCGAGCATCTTTGTTGCCGACCCGACGATTGCGGATTATCAGGCGCCGTCGAATACGACGATCTTCGTGTTTGGCAAGAAATCAGGACGGACAAGCCTCTTTGCCCTGAACGAAAACGGCGAGGCTCTCGCCGAGCTGCGCGTGGTCGTCACACAGCCGATCGAGGACCTGCGGGCCACGCTTCGAGCCGAGGTCGGCGACTATCCGATCCAGGTCAGCTATACCCCGCGCGGGGCGATCCTGAGCGGTACGGCGCCCAATGCGGAGGTTGTTGAGACTGCCAAGAAGGTGACCGAGCAGTTTCTCGGCGCGGGGGCGCTGGTCGTCAACAAGATCCAGGTGGCCGGCTCGTTGCAGGTAAATCTCAGCGTACGGGTCGCAGAAGTCTCCCGCAGCGCCGTCAAGGATCTCAATATCCACTTCACCGCATCTAGCCCGAACGGCGCTTTCCTTATCAGCGGCAAAGATGGCGGGTCCGGCGCGGGCGGCGGCGGCGGCACGATCGGCATCGGGTTTAGCGCCGGCAATACCAACCTGAGCGCTGTTCTTGACGCACTCGCCAGCGAGCACCTCGCCTCGATCCTGGCTGAGCCGAATCTGACGGCAATGTCCGGCGAGTCCGCGAGCTTCCTGGCCGGCGGCGAATTTCCGATTCCGGTCATGCAGGATAATCGGCAGGTGTCGGTTCAGTTCCGCCAGTTCGGCGTGAGCCTCGAGTTCGTCCCGACGGTTCTTAACAACAATCAGATCAATGTCCGTGTGAAGCCCGAAGTCAGCGAACTGTCGAGCGAAGGCCAAGTCAAAATCAATGGCATGGAAGTCCCTGCTCTCTCAACCCGGCGGGCCAGCACCGTGGTCGAGCTCGCCAGCGGTCAGAGCTTTGCAATCGGCGGGCTCATCAGGCGCAACTTCAACAATGACATTGGCGAGTTTCCTTGGCTCGGCGACGTGCCGATCCTCGGCGCCCTTTTTCGCTCCTCATCGTTTCAAAAGCGCGAGACCGAGCTGGTTATTATTGTCACGCCCTACATCGTGCGGCCGGGATCGAACCCGACCCGGATGAGTGCGCCGACCGACCGCATAGCACCGCCCTCAGACACAGGCCGGATCTTGACGAACACGCTGGCGCGGCCACCAAAAGACCGAGATGCTCCCCGCACGAGCGCACCAGGATTGACCGGCAGCGCCGGCTTTATCATCGAATGAGGATCGTAAAATGACCTTGCGACGTTTGTGCCATTTGGTCGTTGTTGCGGCAACATTGGGCGGATGCGCAAACAGTGCTTCGATCCCTCCCGGGCCGGCTGAACAGGCGATCCAGGTGGAGCAGAAGAACAGCGTTTTGTTCCTACAGAGCCTTCGTGGCTCGGAAAGACATCGGCTGCGGAGTTTCATTGCGAGTGCAAGTGGCGGCCGGCGGGACGCACTCCATGTCGATGTCACCGGCTCGCCCCGGCTCATTGCACAGGTGGCCCATGAGGCCCGTGCCATGGGCGTTGCCCCCTATAATATCCGGCTATCCGCCTCAGCTCTCGATCTGCCCTCCCGTTTCGGGGTAAGGATCGAGGCGATCACCTTTGAAGCCCACTCTCCTGTCTGTCCGTCGCTTTCCATCGTCGGGCCTGCGGTCAACGATAATTCGTTCGACCCGACGCTTGGCTGCTCGACCAGAAGCAATCTGGCAGTCATGGTCAACGATCCGATCGACTTGCTGGACAATCGGTCGGTCATGACGAGCAAAGGCGATCGCGCTGCCATACCGGTTGCCAGCTATGGCACGTTTGGCCCAGGCAACAAGAGCAACGGAGATGGCGGACAGAGCAGTGGGGCCGCGTCGGAAGCCCCCGCGGTGGCAACGAGGGACGTACAGCCTCCTCGATGACGGGAGTTGCATCGCTACCGTCTGATCAAAACGATCTAGCGCTTTTCCGTGCCGATTGAATCGCAGGCTGGATTTTTGTTCTGGCGCGTTTTCTTCCGCGAACCGGTACCCCACTTCACTCGAAAACACCCTGGAGCCTTGTCCGTTCCGATTGAATCGGAACGGAGCTCTAGATTCTTGTTTTGACGCGTCTTCTTCGCGACAACCGGTGTCCACTTCGCCGGAAACCGCTCTAAACCAGCCCGGCAGCGTAAAGCGCTTTTGCGACCGACTCGAAATATTGCGACGGAACCGGATTGCCGAGTCTTGCTTTGCCGAGCAACTGACGCGTCAGGACGTCGTCATCCACTATCTTGAGGCGCAGCGCCCGCGCCTCGCCAAGCAACCTGGAAGCAGCTTCGCCCTCACCCCGACAGACCAGAACCGGCACGCCGGTTTCGCCGCGAACATAGCGCAGCCCAATCAAAGCTGCGGCCCCCCTCAGTATCAAGTTGGCGCGATTGACGCCAAGCGGACCCTCGTTCGCCGACACCTGGCGCAGACGCCGTCGTTCACCCTTCACCTGCGGATCGCCTTGCTGTTCCTTGTTCTCGCGCTTGGCCTCGGTTTCGGTCATGCGCATCTCCTGCATGAACAACCAGCGCTGAATCAGAAGGTCGGCCAATCCGCCCACGAGAAAGGCCCCAGCAGCGATTCCTGCCAGCAGCTTGACCTCGCTGAAGACTATTGCGAGACAGCCGATGCCGCAGACAGGAAAGTACACCAGCGCTTTCCAGCTTGCGGTCACGGTGAGGAAAAAGCACGTCCCCAGGAGCATCACCTTAACCAGCGTCTTGCCAAGCTCGATGGCCGAACGTTTCGATGCGATCCGCTTCAAGCCTTTGATCGGATCCAGTTTCTCAAGTTGCGGTTTGAGCGGTTCCAAAGCAAACATGAAGCCGCCATTGGCCAGAACATTGGCCAGAAGGCCTGCTACCACGGCAGCCGCAAGCAATGGCCCGACCGCCGCAACCGAGAGTTCCAGTAAGCCGTTGAGTGCCTGCGGAACCGCACTCGAGAAGGGCTGCTCCTGCAGTTTGTCGATCAGCCGGACCGTTTCATGCCACTTGTCTTCGATCGCCCCCGCTCTCCACCACAGACAGGAAAAGCCGGCGCAGGCGCTGACCCCGCTCACCAGATCGGAGCTGCGCGCGCTCTGCCCTTTCTTGCGCGCATCGCGCAGCTTCTTGGGGGTCGGAGGAAGCTTTTTCTCCTCGCTCGTGCTGCTCATTTCAAGAGCTTCTTGAAATACTCGAGCAGATTGTTCGAGGTGAGGAATTCAGCTCCCGCGTATTCGAGGAGATAGACGCTGTAGCTGACCATGATGACGCCGAAGGCCACATTCTTGATCGTAGGCGAAAGATCGTTCAGTTTGAGCTGCGATGCGAAGCGGCCGAGCATCATGACCGATATGTCGATCAGCAGCAGCAGAGCCAGCACCGGCCCGGCGACCAATAGCGTCGTGAGCATGATATGATCGAGAAGGGTGAGGCATTCCATTGCCCCTTGTTCCGTCACCGCAGGCAAGAACTGATACACGGGCCAGATCAGATAGCTGCCATAAAGGCTGCTCACCATGGTCTGGAGGCCGCCAACCAGAACGAAGATCGTGACCGCAGTGACACCGAGAAAAAGCCCGGTTCCCGACGCCTGGCTGCGCGTCGCAGGATCTTCCGCCGCGACCTGGCTTGAGATTCCTCGCTGGGTATCGATGATGTCGCCGACTGCCTGGATACTCCATAAGGGAATGCTGAGCAGGATGCCGAGCAGAAGGCCGACGAACACCTCCTTCAGACCGAGCATGGTGACGCTGACCAGACGCGTGTTCGGGTCCAGCGCTTGGAGGCCGAGTTTGATCTGCGCCAGACACGGTAGTCCGATCGCAATCGTCAGGCTTCCGCGGATCAGGCCACTGATACGCGGCCGGGTAAAGACGGGAAGAACGAGCATGATGCCTAAGGCGCGGGCCGCGCTCAGGCCGGTTGCGGCGACAAGTTCGATTCCGCCCTGGACAAGAGCGTGCGCATCTGAGGGTGACAAGCCAGCCATCCAAGCCCTGCTAGTATCTTGAGGTGAGTGCAGGAAACTCCCGGAAAATACGCTCGGCTTGTTCGATGAGTGGGGCGCTGAGCACCGGAGAAAACCCGGCGAGCACGGCGACGACGACCAGAAGCTTCACCGTCAGGGGCAAGGTTTGATCCTGGAGCTGGGTTGCCGCCTGGATGAGGCCAATGATCAATCCCGAGATGAGAGCTGCGAGGAGCGGCGGCAGAACCCAGATCATGAAAAGCACGAGCGATTGGCTCAGGTGCATGAGGATGCTGGCTTCGTCCATTGTCAGCCTCCCGGCGTCGCGTAGCTTAACACCAAGCCGTGCATGAGACGTGACCAGCCGTCGATGGTGACGAACAGAAAGAGCTTGAAGGGGACAGATATCACCGTAGGCGACACCATCGACATCCCCATGGCCATCAAAATCGTCGTGACGATCAGATCGATGGTGATAAAGGGAAGATAGAGAAGAAAGCCGATTTCGAAGCCACGCTTGAGCTCCGAGATCAGGAACGACGGCACAAGAATGGCAAAATCATCAGCCGTGGCGCTGCCGCGCATCTCTTCCGACCAGACATGCTCGGTCGAGGACAGGAAAAACCGGCGCTGCTCTTCATTGGTGAACTTCTTCAGATGGGCGCGCAGCGGCTCCTGCCCCTCCTTGGCGGCCGTCACCCAGTCATCAAACGTTTGGTAGCGAAGTTGCGGATCCGTCAGGCGCTTGTAGGTCTGCTCGAAAACCGGGGCGCTGATGAAGACGGTCAGGATCAGCGCAGCGCCGTACAGGACGATGTTAGGCGGTATCGACTGGGTCCCGAGGGCGTTGCGCACCAGGAAAAGAACAACCGAGACCTTTATGAAGGCGGTCGTTGTCACGACTGCGAAGGCGAGCAGGCCGAGGCCGACCGTGATCGCAAGAAGCGCGAGAATGCTGGGTTGAATGTCAGTCATTGACCGCCAACCTGCCGCGTAACCTGACGGCAAGTTCCTCGCCGATCCGCACGATATCGCCGCGGCCGATACGTTGGCCGTTGGCAAGGATATCGACGGGGCCGTCGAGCGGCCGGCCAAGTTCGAACACATGGCCTTCGTTGATGCTTCGCAAAGTTCCCAGCGGCATCGGCCAGCGGCCGCATTCGAATACGAGTGTGACCTCGAGAGCGTCAATATCGGCCTCGGAAGGGAGCTGCTGCGCTTCGGTTTGTGTCGTCATGTGTCCACTTTTCAGGGGGTGGGTTTGCAAGCGGAATGGCCCCCGCAGGACCAGCCGGTCGCCAGCAATCTCGGCAGGGGCCCACAATCGGTCGGCGGTGAGGATGACTCGGCCACGGGCTAGGGGAATTTCGTCCGGCAGCAGCGCATCGCCTCGCCGAGCTTGACGAACAAGGCCGATTGTGACCCGGAGCGAGCCAATCTCGCCTGCAACGATGACAGGGAGTTCAGAACCAAGCTTGGGCGTCTGTCGCGGCAATCGGCCAAGCAGTTCCCCAAGGGCGGTGAACGCGGGCGGAACTGGACCGTCGAGAGACGAGAATAGGAGCAGGCGCGCCTTGCTCGTGAGCAGACCATAGGCGACGTCGAATTCCAGGTATGGGCCTGATTTCGTCGCTTCATCGGTGCGGATAAGCTGCAAATGCCGCCGCATTAGTCTCTCCAGCGAGGACAGCAACGGTTCTAGCGCCAGTTCAAGGACCAGCGAACGCGTCGGCTCGGAAGGTAAGGTCAGGCCATTTTGCACGGTCGCAATCAGCACTTCGGCAAGCGGACCAGGTAAGGATAGGACGAGCTTTTCGCCGCCAGCATCAAAGACGCAGTCAAGCATCGATGTCTCAGGCGGCTCGATTTGCCAGACAAGCCGGTTCATACGCAGCGATAGCGGCTTATCACCGAGACGGCTTTGCAGAGGTCCGCGGAAAGCTGCGACCTCATTGAGCCACGAGACCACAGCATGAGAGAGGCTCAGCGCCGGTCTGAATGGTGCGGATCCACCCGGCCTCTGCATCGCAGGCGGCGCCTGCCCATCACGGCACGTCCGCGCCGGCAAAGGAGAATCGGCCATCAGCTCGGCTCGCCTCCCCTTTGGGCGGGCGCGCCGCTCCGATAGCGAAGCAAGATCTCATCATCGGCTTCGATTTCCGCCGCGGCTTCAACATGAGCATTGGTGATGCGCTCAACGTCACGCCCGATCTCCTGCCATTTGTGGCACGCCGCCGAACGTTTGGCCCAAAGCGTCCGCGCCTCAAGGACCGCTGCCTCGGCTTGATCTTGAGCGGTGCGCGCCTCGTCAAGAACCCGCTGCGCCGCCGCGATGTCCTCTGTGAGCCGCCCGATGATGAGATGATGGCGGCGCTCGAGTTCGCTGACGGATATCGCATCGGCCGATAACATCTTCCGATAAAGCTCAGTTTCGACCCTTGCACGGTGTCTTTCGGCATTTGCAAGCTGCTCCGAAGCTCGTTCGACGGCTTCACCTGCGACGCGGCGCTTGGTTTCCATGCTGGACAGTTCACGAAGGGCACTCCGCTCTCTCATATCCTTCACGAGCCGCAATTTCGACACCTGAACGAGATTCAGGCGGTCAGACGCGACATCCATGCGACTGTCTCCTCAAAGTTGCATGACTCGTCCTGGCCCTGCCGCAGGAACGCCCGCAACTCCTCGATCGAGGCGATCGCCCGGTCGGTCAGCGGATCGGAGCCTTGCTTGTATTCGCCGACCTTGATTAAGAACTCCGCCTCCGCGTAGCGCGAGAGCAGATCACGAAAGACGGACGCCCCCTTTCGATGCGGCACAGACACGATCGCATCCATGACGCGGCTTCGGCTCGACAGCACGTCGATCGCCGGAAAATGCTCTCGCGAGGCCAGCGCGCGCGAGAGAATGATGTGGCCGTCAAGAATGCCGCGTGATTCTTCTGCGATTGGATCGCCCGTACCATCACCTTCGACAAGTACGGTATAGAAGGCCGTGATGGAGCCATGCTCGCCCATGCCGGCGCGCTCCAACAGGCCCGGCAGTAGCGCAAAGACGGAGGGCGGAAATCCGCGCCGGGTCGGAGGCTCTCCTGCGGCAAGGCCAATTTCGCGCATCGCGCGGCTAAAGCGCGTCAAAGAGTCCATCATCAGGACGACGCGAAGTCCCTGATCACGAAAATACTCGGCAAGCGCCGTCGCCATATGGGCGCATTGTGCCCGCTCCATCGCCGAACGGTCGGATGTCTCAACGACGACGACTGAACGGCGGAGCGCCTCGCCAAGATGACGCTCGATGAATTCACGCACCTCTCGGCCGCGTTCGCCGATCAGCGCGACAATCGTGACGTCGGCGGCTGCGCCTTTGACGATTTGCGACATCAGCGTCGACTTGCCGCAACCGGCGTCGCCGTAGATTCCGATCCGCTGGCCTTCTCCACAGGTCAGAAGCCCATCCAAGACACGAACGCCGAGCGGAAAAGGCTGTTCGATATCGCGCCGTTTCATGGGATTGGGGGCCCTGCCGCGCAGCGGGCGAGCCTCGCCAGCCTTGATTGGGCCCTTACCATCGAGCGGGCGGCCGAAACTGTCGATCACGCGGCCGAGCAAGTCGGGGCCGACTGGCACTTCCTGCATTCGCCCGGTCGTGACGACTTCCGCCCGGTTGGACAACCCGACCATGTCGCCGATCGGCGTGAGTAACACCCCGTCCGGCAATAGACCGATCACCTCGGCCTCGAGCGACCATCCGCTGCGGGGATCCCGCAAGAGGCATAGTTCCCCGACCCGGGCCTCCGGCAAGACGGCATGGAGCAGCGTGCCAATCGCCCGCGTGATCCGCCCCCGGACGGCACGCGTATCGATATGCGTGGCGGAAGATCTTAAGGATGAGAGTGCGGCGTGGACAGCCCCCTCTTCAGCCGTGGCATCGTGGGTCGGTCGTTGCGTGGTCACGGCTCACCTTCCTGCGAAGACAGGCCAAGCCCCAGCCGAAGCGCGCGGAGCTGTGCGGCAAGTCCGAGATCGACATTGCCAAACTCGCTCCACAAAACGCATTGGTCCGCCGCCAGCGCCGGATCCGGCTCAATCCGGACCTTGGGCCGACCGTCCTGTCCGTTATAGGCGGCGAATTCCCTGGCAAGCAGATCGGCTTTCAGGGGGGATACGTGAAGGTAAACTTCTGTGTTTTTGTACTTTTGCTCGATCGCATGACGAACACTGCGCACGAGCATCTCGCCCGGATCAAAGGCGCCAATCAAATCGCGCACGATCTCAATGACCAGTTCGGGCAATTCCCGTTCCAAAACGGCCTTTCGCTGCGCGAGTTCGCAAGCAGCCTGCGCAATCAACCGCGCCATCTCCTCTGCGCCCGCCTTTACGCCCTCAGCATGGCCGCGCGCCCGCTCGCGCTCATATGCTTTGCGCCCCCAACTTCGAACGCGCTGCAGATGCCGCTCGGCAGTGGCCCGCGCGTGTACGGCGTCATGCCAGATCTTGAGCTCGGCCGCCGGAATCAGGGGGCCGAGCGGGCGGATCTGCGGCGCCACGGGCAGTGCTGGGACGTCGACTGTCATACCGCGGCAGCCTCCATCCCCAAATGGGAAACGACCAGGGAAAGCAGTGGAGCTGCGACACTGCGATGCTCAGCCGCGGGATTGTCCACGGCGGTCCCAATAGGCAGACGTAGAAGCACGCGGATACGGTCAAGCGCCGGAGCCTCGTCAAGCCAGGCGCCGAGACAGGCATGTCCATCGTGTTCAATGTGTCGCGACAACTGTTCCGGATCGGCAACGGGCGTCGTTGCAACCGCCGTGGATAGTTGCCGGATAGCGAATGCATGCGCTTCAGCACCGATCATCTCGACCAAAATCGAAAGATCGCGCTTTGAAACCAGCTTCAGGACGGAGCGTGCATGCCAGATACTGCCCGCGAGCAGGGCAGCCCGACGCGGATCATGTCCGAGCAGAAGGTCGTCATTCCAGCCAGATCCGCTCACATCCACTTCGCTGCCGAGCAGCAGTTCGGCCAGTCTTGGCTGCAGCCTGGAACTCTGCTGTAGTCGGAGTAATGTCGAAGGCGAAAGCAGCGGATCAAGACCCGCAGCAAAACGGCTCGGATGGATCGCGGCAACAAACTTGCGCAGCCGATCGGAAGCTAGCGGGGACGAACGATTGGGTTCGGTGGGTGATATTGATGCCGACATGAGCGTCCCAGCTATGCCGCATCAGACGTGATCTTTTTACCAGCAGCCTGGACAGCGGGCACATTCGAACGCCTGCCGAACATGATCAGTTTGCGCGATGATTGCCCGAACTGACGAAGACGCGCGCCAAGCAACACATAAGATGCAATGACGAATGTGGCGCCGGCGCCCCCCACCCCGAGCGCAAGCCACGGAGTTGAAGCCGACTTTGCTGATTGAGCCGAAGCGGCTGCCGGCGGCGCCGGCTGCTCAAGTGGAGCCCGCTCAACCGGCACGAAGACCACCGCCACCTTGTCGTAAGACAGCCCTTCGATGCTGTTGGCGACGAGCATCTTGATCTGAGGCAACAGCGCCGAGAGCTTCGCATTCGAGCCATGCCGGATGAAAACCGACGCCGAAGACGGGGTCGCATCTTGCCGCAACAGATCGTTCTTCGGCAGAACCACGTGCACGCGGGCGGAAAGGACGCCATCGATATCGCTAATGGTGCGCGACAATTCTTCGCTCAGCGCATAAACGTAACGGGCGCGCTCCTCGATCGGGGAGGCAACGAGACCCGATCCTTTGAACACTTCGCCAAGATTCTTGAAAGATTGGCGCGGCAGCCCCTCAATATTTAGCAAGTCGATCGAATATGCGAGCTGCCTTTCCTCGACCTGGATCGTGCTGGTTCCGTCCTTGGCGACAACACGAACGGCATCGATACCCTTGCCCAAGAGAAGCGCAAGCATCTCATTGGCCTCACGCTCCTGAATCTTGCTGTAGAGATCAGCCTTGCAGCCGATCAACGGAAGAAGAAGCGGCAGAGCAAGGCAAATGCGAAGCTGCCGCCAAGATTGACGACCGCCGTTGCCCCCGCTGCGCATCGCACCAGTCATCAGCTTCACTCAGCCCGCCGATAGCAGCTTGTTCAATGACGAGCTGACGGCACCGGTGCTTTTGGAGACGAGGGAAACCTGAACGCCCCCCCTGTAGACATCCCTCAGATTCACCACCATCGCATCGAAATCCGCATCCACCGGCTTAACCGCCGCATGCCCGCCGATGTCGACCGGTTGCAACAGCGGCTGCACGGCAGGTCCAGGCTGCATGCCGTTCGGCGCAGACCGCGCGCTGCCGGCCGCCGGAGCAACGGCATGGCTGTGGCACATGCTGGAAAGGGCTTGAAGGACGCGGTCACCCGATGGACTCGCCAGCGTGCTCGCGCGCTGCACTTCCGATACCGTCGGAACCACTGCGGCTCTATCTGCAACTGATGAGGCGGCATCCTGATTGGAGGCCACTTGCCCAAGGGACTGCTCAAAGCGCGCCTGCTCGCCGGGAGCCGCCGGCGAGCAGGCATTGGAAAGACAGTGGGCTGGACTGGGAGAGATCGGCGTTGCGCCTAACATCATATAAGGAGTCATTGTGCTCGTTGATGAGACTAGGCGTTGTTGACCGATGAACGGATCAAGATCGTAGATTGGTGAGCTGACGAAAACCTGACGAAAAACTGCGCTGGTTGCGTCCTCTAAAGATTGCGTTGACTTCCAAGCTGGAACGAAATTCCAGGTTGATTCTCAGGCGGAAGGCCTTCGGGAATGCTTGTCCCCCAAGATCCGAATGGAGAAGAGGGCTTCATTCGTATCACAGAGTAGCTGGACCCGACCCTTTAGCCCGAAGATCCCGCTGAAGATCGACCCGCAGACTCTGGGGAAGATCGGACTACCCGCTAGCGACCATAGCCCGTGCCTCGGCAAGGACGGCGAAAACCTGACGAACGATCACCAGTCCGCCCTCTTCTCGCTTTTGGCCTCTCCGCCTTGCGTTTGTACGGGGCCGCGAAGCCTTTGGCCAAGATGCGTAAAGCTGTTCCGTCGGCCCTTCTCAAAAAAACGGCGAGCGTGCAACCCCTCCTTCCCAAGCCGCATCGCAGGCCTCGATGCAAGCAGCCTCGACATCGATTACGTCCTGCACCTCAAGCGAACGCAACTTGGGCTTGAGTGCATTTGCACATCGGCACGTCAACGGACGCAGTTTTCTTCGATCGGTTGCCCTATACCGCGCGTCTCCGCTCATCCCGCCGAGAGCCTTGTGATAAGCTCTGATACTGGTGGAACCGTTAAATGGTGCTCACCGCCTCCAATTTGGCCGATCGATGCCGAACGCCGATGCCCACCCATCATAATTTCGAGCGGCGTAAATCATGCCACTGATGTCCGCTGCGCCCCCCGCAAGCAGCGGCGGAGCCTCCTTTCGCGAACGCCCGGGATGTACGAGCGGACGCACCAAAGCGCTGTTCCGGCTGCCTACATGCGGCCGAAAGCTGCCCACACTCCGTCTTCGCCGTCCCAGCTGCCGCGGCTCGCCGCCTTGGAGTACTCCGTGGCGCGCTGCTCGAAGAAATTGGCGTGCTCGACACCATTGAGAATCTCGACAAGCCACGGCAGCGGATGCGTCTTGAGCTGGGTGAATCCGCCCTCCTTGGCTTCGAAGAAGCCGAAGACCGGGTCAATCCGCAGTTGGGTCAGTCGCCAGTCGGCGACATAGCGGACGTAGGCGTGGATCTGCTCAGCTCGCATGCCCTCGATCTTGCCGAGGCCGAAGGCGAGGTCGACGAAGTTCTCCTCCAGCTTCACCATGGTCTTCGCGACGTCGACGATGTCGTCACGGACAGCGCGCGTCACCGCGCCGGTTTCGCGGTGCCATTCGTGAAACAGCTTGATGATACCCTCACAATGCAGACTCTCGTCGCGCACTGACCAGCTTACGATCTGTCCCATGCCGTTCATCTTGTTGTGGCGCGGGAAGTTGAGCAGCATGGCGAAGCTCGCGAACAACGCCATGCCTTCGGTGAAGGCGCCGAACATCGCCAAGGTCCGAGCGACATCGGCCACGCTATCGACGCCGAACTCGTGCATGTAGTCAGCCTTGGCGCGCATCTCGTCATAGCCGCGGAATGCCTCGAACTCGGTCTTGGGCATGCCGAGCGTCTTGAGCAGCAGCGCATAGGCGTCGATGTGGACCGTCTCCATGTTGCTGAAGGCCGCCATCATCATCTGAACAGTGAGCGGCTGGAAGATCGGGATGTAGCGCTTGAGATAGTTGTCTCCGACCTCGATGTCCGACTGAGTGAAGAAACGAAAGATCTGGGTGAGCAGCGCGCGCTCGCTGGCGGTGACGCGCTCCGACGCCCAGTCCTTGAGGTCGGCGCCGAGCGGCACCTCCTCGCCCATCCAATGGGTCTGCTGCTGGCGCTTCCAGAACTCGTAAGCCCAGGCGTAGCGATCGACGTCATAGCTGCCGGCCGAGTCGAGAAGGCCGACGCGCCCCTTGCCGATCAGCGTGCGTGGATCGACGGACGAGAGATCGATCACTGACATGCGAGGCACTCCTCATAGTCGGTGCGCGGCCGCGGTGGCGCGGCCTTGTCGCCGTCGCCGATCCTGCCGGCGAACGCCGCGCGCGAGATCGATTTTGAACGGCAGTAGTAGAGGCTCTTCACCCCGTGCTTCCAGGCCGTCCAGTGCAGCATGTGGAGATCCCACTTGTCGACGTCAGCCGGAAGATAGAGGTTAATCGACTGGCTCTGGCAGATGAACGCGGCGCGGTCGCCGGCAAGCTCGACGACCCAGCGCTGGTCGATCTCGAAGGCGGTGCGAAAGACCGCTTTCTCGTGCTCTGACAGGACGTCGAGATGGGCGACCGACCCCTCGTGCGCGATGATCGAATGCCAGGTCGCCGAGGTGTCTACGCCTTTCGCGGCCAGCACCCTGGTGAGATGCGGATTACGCACCGAGATGGCGCCGGACAACGTCTTATGGGTGTAGATGTTGGCCGGGATCGGCTCGACGCAGGCGCTGGTGCCGCCGCAGATGATGCTGATCGAGGCGGTCGGCGCGATCGCAATCTTATGGCTGAAGCGCGCCATCACGCCGCGTTCCAGGGCATCCGGGCACGGGCCACGCTCGCGCGCGAGCGTCACGGATGCCGCGTCGGCATCGCGACGGATTTTTCGGAACATGTTCAGATTGAAAGACTTGGCCATGACACTTTCCATTGGAATGCCCTTGGCCTGCAGGAAGGAGTGGAAGCCCATGACGCCGAGGCCGACGGAGCGCTCACGCAGGGCGGCGTAGCGGGCACGCTTCATGCCGTCCGGCGCCACCGTGATGAAGTGGCTGAGCACGTTGTCGAGGAAGCGCATGACATCCTCGATGAAGATGGGCTCCTCACTCCACTGGTCCCAGGTCTCGAGGTTGAGCGACGACAGACAGCAGACCGCGGTGCGCTCCTCGTCGCGATGATCGATGCCGGTCGGCAGGGTAATTTCGCTGCACAGGTTGGAGGTCGAGACCTTGAGGCCCAACTCGCGCTGATGCTTGGGGAGCGCGCGGTTCACGGTGTCGATGAACAAGAGATAAGGCTCGCCGGTCTGGAGCCGGTTCTCAAGGATGCGTTGCCACAGCTGGCGGGCATCGATCTCGCGGACGACCTCGTTAGTCTTCGGGCTGCGCAGAGCGAACGCGGTGCCGGCGCCCACGGCACGCATGAACTTATCGGTGACGTTGACGCCGTGATGCAGGTTGAGGCTCTTGCGGTTGAAGTCGCCGGACGCCTTGCGAATCTCGAGGAACTCCTCGATCTCGGGATGGTGAATATCGAGATAGACCGCCGCCGAGCCGCGCCGCAACGAGCCCTGGCTAATCGCCAGCGTCAGGCCGTCCATGACGTGGATGAACGGGATGATGCCTGAGGTGACCCCGCCCTTTACTTTCTCGCCGATCGAGCGAACATTGCCCCAGTAGGTGCCGATGCCGCCGCCGTTGGAAGCAAGCCAGACGTTCTCGTTCCAGGTACCGACGATGCCTTCGAGCGAGTCCGACACCGAGTTGAGGAAGCAGGAGATCGGCAGGCCGCGCGTGGTCCCTCCGTTGGAGAGCACCGGTGTGGCCGGCATGAACCACAGCCGAGACATCGCATCATAGAGACGTTGGGCATGCGCAACACCGTCCGCGAAAGCGCAAGACACCCGCGCGAACATGTCCTGGTAAGTTTCGCCGGCGAGCAGATACCGGTCGCTCAACATCAGCTTGCCGAACGACGTCAATAGGTCGTCGCGCGACGGATCGAGCGTAAGGTCGGCCGGCTTTGGCGATGGCGCGAGGGGCCGCGGCAGCGGAGCCGGCGATGGCGAAAGGGGCACCAGACACGGCTCAGGCGCGGTAGGCTTTGCCTGCGCTAGGCGCGGCCGCACACTCGGCGGCGCGACGAGATGACCATGCTGATCGAAATCGTAAGACGGCGACATCGGCAACCCCGCGATGTTAGACGCTGGGGCCCGCGCGGACGACTTGCGAGGAGAGTTGGCAAATGTCCCCGGCTGCAAGCGACCCACCGGGGCACCCCGCCCGAGGACTTTCGTTCAGTCGCGGCAGGTCTCCTGGCTCGCGGGTCGCTACGGCTGTCGGCCTTCCCGGCGCTGTTTCGCGCCAGTGGCCATGATGACACCCGCTCGCCGCTTACAGTTGCGGGGGCAGCCCCGGAGTAGCCGTTTCGGCGCACCGGGTTCCCTCTTAGCTTCCGACCTACAAGATGTGGGGAACGGAAGACCGTGACTGGCTAGACATAGGCACCACTCGCCGGGATTCGTCAACCGGAGAGATCAAAATTTATAAGGCAAAACCATGCTGACCGCCCGGCCTACTCTATCACCGCTGTCGCTTCCGCTGCAGGTGAGATGCCGTTGGCGGCATGTCCGGTTTCCGTTAAGCTTGCGCATGGTCAAGGAAATTCTGGCCCGCGCGTCGCATTGATGCGACCTACGAACCGCGCGTCAGTGGAGAAGCAATTCGGCAAGGCGCTCTCCGATCTGAAGCGCAGCGCTCCCGCTCGCCGGGACAAATGGCATCTGGACGAGTCGTTATCCACACGCGGGCGAACAACATCAGCTCCGGCGCGCCGGCGACCAGAATGGCCTCGTTCTCGACGTCTTGATCCAGCGCCAAAGAGACTCGCGCGCTGCCCAGTGGTCCCTAACCTGTCACGGCTCCAGCGCGACCTGCAAGCCCTCCTTACTTTCAACATGAACGTAACGCGGTCCGATCGGCCGTCCCCTGCCGCTGGCGACGGTGACAACGTCTTCCAGAGGCGTGGCGCGCGCATCCGCCTCGGGGCGAGACAAGATCAGATCAGCGTGAAACAGCCCCTCCGATTCGAGACCGGTGGCATCCACGTCAAGGGCCACCAAGCTGGCCAAACAACTTTCAAACTCTTCAGCATCGCGAAAGCGACGCTGGATAAACGTCGCGCCGGTAAGACGTTCTGTCACAAGACCACGCTTTGCGAACGTCGCGGCCAGCGCCTCAAATGGGAACATTCGTAGCACGAAGGAGATGATCCATGGTTGCTTCTCTGTCGCATCGAGAATCTCGCTGAACGTCTTCTCGGTAACGTAGCCGATGCATCCGGTCGACATGATAACATCCACGGAGCGGAGAATGCGCGCGCTGTCGGTCGATAGCGTCTCCTTTTCAAGGTCAGCGACAATGCCCTGCTCCAAGAGGCCAACACTCTTTGCATAGCTGACCGCCCGTGCCGACACATCGAGGCCGATAAAGCTCGCTAACCCGACATCAGGCCAGGCTGCATAAAAATTGCGATCGAGACTCACGAGTGTCTCAGAACTGATCGCTCTCATCTCACGCCGGGCGTAGCGGTGACGCAAGCCCCCGAAGGTCAGCGGAAAGCGATGCACCGCTGCGTTGATGCCGTATGAACAACCAACATCGAGCACGATGGGCTTAAGGCCGGTTGCCGAAGCTTTCGCTGCCAGGATTTGGCGTACAACTGGCTCAGCCACGTCCGGTATCATATAATCCAAGTCTCCGAGGACCGAGAAATATGCCCTCGGATCATCCGAAGCATAAATATCGTGGAATATAGCTTTAGACCGATTGATACGCGAAAACTCTATCCGCAACGCAATGTCTCCCATCTCATTTGCAAGCGACTCGACGGCTGTTGCCTTCGTACTCGCCCGCACTTTGATATATAGGGCATATAGATCGGTCTTACATCCGCCGATGCGATAGCAGAAGCGGCGAGCGGACAAGAGCATCAAACCACCGTCCCGCCGTCGCGCCGTGAGCGATCCTGCTGTTGTATGAAGAACCCATCAGCCCGTTCAGCCCGCCGATAGAAGCTTGTTCAGAGATGAGCTGACGGCGCCGGCGCCCTTAGAGATGAGCGAAACCTGAATGACGCGATCGTAAACATCCCGTAGGTTCGTCAAGGCCGAATCGAAATGATCCCCACCTTCCGGTTTACCTGCCGGATACACCTCGACTTGCTGCGAGCGCAACAGCGGCTGCGCGGCCGGCCCGAGCTGAAGACTTTTCGCAGGAGCGGGCTCAGTGACAAGCGTCGGCGGAACCGCACCCGGAGAAGATGGTTTGCGCCGGTGGATTGCAGAAATATTCTGCAGGACGCGATCGCCAAGCGGGCTCGCCGGCGTGATCGTACGCTGAACCTCCGACAGCGCCGGAGCTGGCGGGCGATCGGCTGCCGAAGAAGCTGCACCTTGCTTCGAAGCCGCCTGCGCAAGACTATCATGAAACTGGTCCCGCACCGATGAACAGCCGCTGGAGAGACATTCGGCCGGGTTGAGAGCGATCAAGGCAACGGCAGGCAACATGAGAAGGACCGCTTTTGTCACGTGATGAGATTGGCAGCTTCGTGAGCGCGAATGGGCCAGTACCCTAGAGAAGCGAGCTGACCGAAACCTGACGAGCGTTCGTCACCTGATGATCACGGTTGGCTTCCATTTAGGAAGAAGCATCGATCTCCAAATTTGGAACGAATTTTGGTGTCGATCCTGTCGTGAAAAAATCGCAGGAATACTCATCCGATCTCGGAGGCTGTCATCTTGAAGAAAGTGCTATGTGCTGTTGTTTTCATCTGCTTGAACGTCGGCAGGACGCTCGGCGCGCCGCTGACGCTGCCATCGACGCCTTACAGTTACACGGTTCTGGATCAGGACCTCGCGGCCGCACTGCAGGAATTCGGCAACAATCTGAATATCCGGGTCAATGTAAGTACTGAGGTGAAGGGGCGGATTCGCGGGCGGATACCGGAGCTCCCACCGCGAGGGTTTCTCGACCGCTTGATCCATCTTTATAACCTTCAATGGTACTACGATGGGCTGGTGCTCTACATATCCGATGCCCACGAGGCGCAAAGCCGACTACTGGTCTTGAATCCGATAAGCTTCGATGCATTCAAGACGGCACTCGATGCACTCAACATCTCAGACGAGCGTTATATCGTGAGAGCTGCACCAGGAGATGGTCTCGTCTTCGCCTATGGTCCGCCTCGATTTATCACACTTGTGGAGCAAACGCTGAAAGGACTGCTGGCGGAGACACAGGCACGGCAGAGTACGGCCGGTGTCGATAGGTCGCCGCACGAGTCGGTTCTGATGCTGTTTCGGGGATCCTCAAGCACGGTCATTCGCGACGGACGACCGGATGCCACTGCTTCGCCGCAGGCACCGCATCAAGACAGCCCGGTCCATGCGACCAACTCTGGCCGACAATGACTCGATCACAAAAAGTCGCTTGCGAAGAAATTCAGTGCGTCTCCGCTTTTAGAAAGCTGGTGCTGCCCGGTATGAGCGCGCCGGTGTTGAAACGGCGAAGCAGTCGCGTATCGTAACGACGCTACAGGCTCCGAGCAGCAGCTGTCCGAGCTAGAAGGAAGCGGCATTCTAGATTGCGGCTTGCGGATTTATTCCTGATGCGAATTGCTCTCCAAGATTCGTCATGCGGATGAAATTCGTCGAAGGATGAGAGACGTTCCGCTGTCAGGAGTAAACGGGCTTCAACGCGCCAATAAGCGACATGCACGGTCAATCCAACGAGCTTTGAGCAGAAACTGACGGGACCGCATGAAGCGGACGAATTTGACTAGGATCTGATTTGGCCGAAGCTGGCAGCCGCGCCGTCACGCGCCGAGCCATCATTGAGAAGCTGCAATGTGATGTCGGGCAGGCATCTCGGGACAACAACCTTCGCCATCGTGGGTGTGCCTCACACGGCCGAATGGCGAGGAGAAGACTTATTCGTCTCAAAAGTCGCTAGACCCGCTCTTGGAGCCAGTTTGCGTCCACCCTTCTTACACCGGGTGATCCAACGGTTATCCCGTACTGAGCTCGGGACATGGATTCGATGCCGGGTCGAACGATCGCGGCGGCTAAGGACGAATAAAAGAACAAAGGCCGGGGCGTCCGGGCTTTGACGTTTGTCAGAGCAACCTGGGTCCGTTCAACGCCTTTGACGATCGAGTTTTTCGAGGACTTGGTCGACGACCGGTATCTGATCCGACCATGCTGGATGCGCGGCTCCAGAGGGCGCCAGCACTTTTTGGCGCAGGCGCGGGGTGGCTACTGCGAAATCAGCGTCCACCTCGAGATGCTCCGGAGCTCTTGCGAGATTGTTGGATCAAATCAACGAATGCTGCGGATAGGCAGACGTGAGGCCGTTAACCCGCCGACATGGCACCAGGCCAGGCGAACGCAACCAAACGAATCTGGCACCGGCATTGAAAATACGTCCGGCCTTGTTGGCAAGGCCAATTCATCAATCACCTCGAAAGCGTCTATGGGCCGTCAGCTTCTCGAAAGCTTGTCCGTCTTACCATACGGCGTGAATATCTAGACGGCGGTGTTCCCATGGATAGTCGCGGAACTGAGCGCTGGAGCCGCACTGAGCAACAGGATGCAAGTCGCAGCACCTGTTGAACTCTGTCGATCAACACTCCTTGTTCGTCGCGGTCTCGGGGCGCGTTACGTGACCGTCTTGTGGTGCACTCTTATATCGGAGGACGTATAATGTCAGTCGACCTATCGGCAACCGCCAACTCAGCTGTGGCTTTACCCGGAATGCCCGCCCCGCCGTCTTCGGCGCAGGACTTTTCCAGCTTTCAGGCGATGCTGGCGAGCCTCTCGTCGAAAGACACGACCAACGATCATTCCGCACCGCAGAAGCCGGCCCCCACAGACGCAGCCAAGCAACTGACGGAGGAACTCACGCAGGAGACGCGGAATATCCTGCCACCAGAGATTAGGGCAGCACTGAATGCATATCAGGATGACCCACAGCCGTCCTGTGCTGCGAGCAGCCCTATCATTGCGGAGGCACCCGTACAAAGCTCAAGGATCACCTGGAACGGTGGCACGCTGACTAATGCGGAACTGCATATTGTCTCTGTGCTGAACCGCCACAAGGACAAATGCCCGCTTGATTGGAAGTCTTTGGGAGATTTGGCCAACGATCCCTCGACACCGCCGGATCTAAAGGCGGCGATCGAGGCACTGCAACAGGACCCGGAGCTCTTCTATGCGATCGGTTCGCAAGGCGACGGCCGCTGTGGCGGCAAAATCAAAGCGGGCGATCTCTGCGGCTTTTCCGATCACCACCCCCAAGTTGCCACGTTCCAGGAGCAGCGGGCGCAGACCTACGAGCAGAACTACATACCATCCGACGGGACCGGGAATGGTGAGCCATCGGTCATGACCCTGACCGACGCCCTGCGCGAACTCTACCGCTATTCCGATAACCTGCCCAAGAACTTGAGCCTTGCGGATTTCAGGCACATCGTGGACGGCAACGCCGACATTGGCAAATGCCCCCCACAGGTCCTCGCGGCGGCTCAATATTTTCTCGACCACCCGGATCAATGGAAGCAGTTGTACGGCGGCTCGATAGATCAGGTCCACAAAGAGGACTTTCTGCAGGTCGCTTCATCATCGATGAGTCTCACTCGCCCCGAGCTGGGTACACTAAACACGATCAACAAGAACCAGGACGCTTTCTTTGGAAATGGCGTTCTGACCCGGGAAACGCTCGTGAGTATGGTGGACGACAAGAGCCTTTCTCCCGAGGTACGACAAGCGGCCTCCCAGCTGCTCTCGGATCCTGTGCTGTTCGGGTTGATGAATAACGCGATTACCGGCTACAAAACCCACCACAAGTTTTTCGACTTCGGCGGCGGCCATACGGTTGATTCCGGAAACATCAGCAGAAACGATTTCAACCAGTTCTTCAACAACATGTCTGGCGCGAACCGCGCCGCTCCGCAACTGAAGACGCATGCCGCTCGAACGCCGGCCGAACAGGAAGCCACCGCGGACATGATGATTGGCGTGGCGGACCAGCCCGACATCAAGTCTCCCAAGAAGAACGGCGGCGCTCTCATGCACGCACTTGATGACGTGCTCAAGGTAGGCTCGAAGGTGCTCGACTGGACAGCGACGGCCGTTGGTGTACTCGGCTTCATTCCAGGGCTGGGCGAACTGGCCGATCTTGCTTCAATGGTGATCGAGGCCGAGGCGCAAGCTGCAAATCTTCTGCACACCGCGATCAGCGGCGGCAACATAAAGAAGGCGCTGGAGGAAGCCGGGCTCAGTCTTGCGGCGCAGGCCGTGGGCTGCATCGCCGGCCCCGAGGTCAAGATAGCGATTCGGGAAGGCTTGGTGAAGCAGGCAATTCAAGAAGCTGCGACGGCCGGCATCAACCTGCCGGTGTCAATGGCTCAGTCCTACGCGGAGGACTATCTGAATAACCTGAAGGTACGGATTGAATCTGAGCGCACGCAAGCTGCAGGTGCCTACGCTTAGCGGCGCTATCGACACAGAATAAAGCTGGAACAAAGGTTAGCTTGCGAGGCCACGGCGCAGTTAGGTCGCCCGCGCCGCGCAGGTCCCGCAAGCTCCGCCAGCATATTCGATGCTTACAGCGACGAGCGTATTTTGTCGCTCGCTAAACCGGCGCATTTGTCGGCTGTCTCGAGCGCCCGACGGGCATTCTCACATCGCGGGCGCCACCGCGAAGGTCTCGCCGCGCTAATTGCGCCGTTCATCGCGGACGGTGAACTTGTCGATGCCTTCGCGCCGCCACAGACCGAGCGTACGCATCCGACGGGCGCCGTCTTGTCTGAGGCGCTGTAATTGGCCAAGCGTGTAACCTTAAGTCTAGCTTTAAGGTCATCAGGCGATGCGGGTCGAGGTTTTAGGCGGGCTGGAGCGGCGGCGGCGCTGGTCGCAGGATGACAAGGCGCGGATTGTCGAGGAGACATTGGCGCCGGGCGCAAAGGTCACTGCGGTTGCGCGTCGCAACGGCGTAGCGGCCAGCCTGGTGTTCACCTGGCGTCGACAAGCGCGGACATCCGAGCAGGCCGTACCATCTTTTGTGCCGGTGCAGATCGCCGCTACGGAAGCGGAGGAGACTCCGAAGCTCTTATCTGCGGGTGATGGCCGAGGGCGGTCTGTGGCAGCAGCCGCGCGTATTGGTTTGATCGAGATCGACCTTGGCAACCGGCGACGCATCCGAGTGGACGCGCACGTCGATCCGGAAGCGCTGGCGCGGGTCCTCGAGGTACTTGAGCGCCGATGATTGCCATACCGGGTAATGTGCGGGTGTGGCTTGCGACCGGCCACACCGATATGCGCCGCGGCTTTCCAAGCCTTGCGCGGTTGGTCCAGGAGAGCTTGAAGCGTGATCCGCACGCTGGTGATCTCTACGTTTTTAGGGGCCGCCGCGGCGACCTGATCAAAATTATTTGGCATGATGGCCAGGGCGCGTGTCTGTTCACGAAGCGGCTGGAGCGCGGGCGCTTTTTGTGGCCGTTACTGGCGGACGGCGTTGTGACGATCAGCGTTGCGCAGCTATCGTATCTTCTGTCCGGAATTGATTGGCGGATGCCGCAGGCAACCTGGCGTCCACAGGCTTCCGGTTAAATCGAGCGGGATTTTTTGCGACGAATATGGTTGATTCGTCTTCGTGACGACGCCCTCCGATCAGCTTCCCACCGACCTTGCCGCAGCACACGCGATGATCCTTGCGCAGCGCGAGCAGTTGACGCTGGCCAAGAGCGAGGTGACCGTCGGCCGGCTGGAGATCGAGCGACTGAAGCTGATGCTGGCCAAGGCACGGCGAGAGCAGTTCGGGCAATCTTCTGAGCGCGGCAAGCTGCTGGTCGAGCAGCTTGAACTCGCCATCGAGGATCTTGAAGCGACCCAGGCGGAGCAGGAGATCAAGGCCGAGCTTGCAGCGCCGGGAGCCGCCAAACAGCAGCGCGTGCGAAATCCACGGCCGCCGCGACCTCCGTTACCGGACAATCTTCCGATCGAACGCGTCGTCGAACCCGCTCCTTGCGTATGTGGCAAGTGCGGCAGCGAGCGACTGCACAAGCTCGGCGAGGTGGTATCGAAGACCCTGGAATGCGAGCCGCGGCGCTGGAAGATTATCGAGCATGTCCGCGAAAAGTTCTCCTGTCGAGATTGCGAGGCGATCACAGAGGCTCCGGCGCCCTTCCATCCGATCCCGCGAGGCTTTGCCGGGCCGAACCTGCTGGCGATGGTGCTGGTCAACAAGTTCCTGCTGCATCAGCCGTTGAACCGACAGAGCAAGACCTATGCCCGCGAAGGGATCGAGATCGACGTCTCGACCTTGGCGGATCGGGTCGGCGCCTGCGTGGTGGCACTCGATCCCATTATTGAGGCCATCCGGATCCACGTCATGAGCGCGGAACGCATCCACGCCGACGATACGACGGTGCCGGTACTGGCCAAGCTTAAGACGGTTACCGGCCGGATCTGGACCTATGTTCGCGATGACCGGCCGTTTGGCGGCACAGGTCCGCCGGCGGCCCTGTTCTACTACTCACGCAACCGGGCTGGAGAGCACCCGCAAAGCCATCTTGCCGGCTATGTGGGCCTGATGCAGGCCGACGCCTTTGATGGATATAACCAGCTCTACAAGGCGCAAAGGAAGCCAGCTCCGATCCTTGAAGCGGCCTGTTGGAGCCACGGTCGCAGAAAGTTCTTCGACCTGGCGAAATCTGGAGAGGCGCCGATTGCCAGCGAGGCCGTGCGGCGCATCGATATCCTGTTCGAGATCGAGCGCACTATCAACGGCAAAACGCCAGAACAGCGGCTTGCGGTACGTCGAGAGAAGTCCGTGCCGATCGTTGCTGATCTTGAGATCTGGATGCGCCAGCAGCGGACCTTGCTCTCCTCAAACAATGATACCGCAAAGGCGATCAACTACCTGCTTAACCGCTGGGCGGCGTTCACTCGCTTCTTGGACGATGGCCGCGTCTGCCTCTCGAACAATGCTGCCGAACGAGCGTTACGCGGTGTGGCTGTCGGGAGACGAAATTGGACCTTCGCCGGTTCAGATGCTGGCGGCAATCGTGCCGCCGCCGTCTATACCCTGATCGAGACCTGCAAGATGAACAACGTTGATCCGCAAGCCTGGCTCGCTGACATGCTGGCCAGGCTTCCAGATCACCCCGCCAACAGTGTCGCCGACCTACTCCCGTGGAATTGGAAGGCGACCCGACAGTCCAAAGCCGCTGCCGCCTGAGCGCCACGGCTGATCGGCGCGCCTGCCCGGGGTGCTGACCGGATGCGTACGACCGAGCGGCGAACCTGACCAGTTTAGTCGTCGGATCGAGAGCACATTAGTGGACGTGACGCTCAAGGTGCTTGTCTCCAGCGCCTCCTGATCGCTGTCAGACAAAGTGGATCAATTTTTATGGATCTGCCACGAGCGGAACTGGAGGATCGCTCTTCGTTACTGACTCGCATGAGCAACTTTAACCTGCCGCAGCGCCCTGGGGCAGGTTGGAGACAAAACGTTGAGTGGTTCGAAGCAAGTATATTTCCGAACGAATTGTGAGTGGTCCCGGCCGGCGGCCCCCGAGATTGGGCCACGTCAAAGCTTAAGCCCATTTTATCCGTCCCGGCGCTTACATTCAGTTCATCAAAGCTGCGCTTTCACGAACAACGGGCTTGCCTGATCAAGTGCCACATAGGCGATGTCTTCCAACGCTCTGATCTGCAGCCTTCGCCGGCACACTGCCGACATATGAGGCGGCCTTTTCAAGCAACATCAAAGAGATCGGCTCATTTTATTTCTGAGGCTCGTCAGCTTGTCGAAAGCTAATGCTTCCATAGTGGACGTGACGGAGACTGCTTCCTCCGCACGAACGAAGTTTGAAGTAGGAGAACCCCGATGCGCATTTCCAGCTCAAACGCCGCTGGGCATCTTGATTCTGACCTCCATGCGACTGGCGGCGGCAAAAAGGGATCTCGGGCCCCTGGCGAGCACGATGATCGTGGCCAATCGCCTAGTGCAGGAGTTCCCGTAAATGGCGGCACGTCTGGTCCAGACGCTGACCCGCAAGCCGCTGCTATGCAGCAAGCGTTCAACGTCGCTCTCGGCGCCGCCGCTATGCAATTTGTAAATAGTGAAATGGGTCGTTTCGACGACGCCATGGCCGAGACAGAGCAGGATTCCTGACCTCGCATGTTGCGGCGTCAGGAAAATCGGAGCCGCAAGGCGCGGCAATGTTCGAATAAACAGGAGAAAAAATATGGCTGATAAGGTTGGTGCTTCTCATAGCTCGACTGCGGGTGGCGCAGCTGGTACCGCTACTGCAGCCGCTGGTTCCGCCGCTGCTGAAGCTGCGGGAGAAGCGGCATTCAACAGGCAACTCGCCGCCCTGACCGCCAGCAGCACGAAGGCTGCTGAAAGGGATGTAGAACTTCGCGTCGTCTCGACAGAGCTTTCGACCGTCAAGAAGGCGGCCGACGAGCGGGTGCAGTAACGGATGAAGCAGGACGGCGTTATATCCTCCCGCTTTCGCCGGCCGCAATGATCTGTGAAGTCGCAACGGGCCGTACGGCTTTGCCGTACGGCCTCGTTCTTCGTTCAGGAGGCGACCGTGAATGAATCAGCTTCCCCGCTTTTCGAAGTGTTGTCGGGGTGTTATTCCGGGCTGACCGGCAAAGCGGGTGGCGGCTCGTGCTTAATTGGCAGCAGCCTCGATGCTGATTTGGTCTTCATCGAGCAAGGCCTCGAACCGCACCATCTTCGCGTCAGCTGGCATATCAGCTCGATCGAGATCGAGGTCCTTGCCGCGGACGTCGCGATCGAGGGCCGCGCCCCTATTTCGCCAAATGAGACCGTTGTTGTCCCTCTTCCTGCCGTCATCCATATGGGCGCGATGTCCATTCGCTGGTCGATCGAAGGCTCTCAACAAGCCGGCTCTACCGGCCGCTGGCATGTACCGATTACCGCACTCACCTTGGTCCTGATCAGCTCTGCCGCAGTTGGCACCGTCTCAACGGGCTTTGTCCGGTCCGAAGGCGTCGCACTGAGCACTTCGTCCCCCGCCACGGACATTGGCCCCAAAGTCGCGCTCGCCGCCCCTGATGCTCCGGCCACCGACGCAGCTGCTCAACGGCTGCAAGAGGAAGTTGATGCAGCGGGCCTACTCGGTATCAAAGTCGGTTCTGGGCCAGGCGTTGTGACCGCCGATGGCACCATTCCGCCTGCCTCGCTCGCTAAATGGCGGGAAGTCCAGCAGCGGTTCGATGTCCAAAGCAATGGTGCTTATACGCTCGTCAGCGCGGTCGCCATCAAGGAGGAGAAGACGCCCCCCGCGATTGCCGTCCAGGCAGTTTGGCGCGGAAACGACCCTTATCTGGTCATTGCTGGTCAAAAGTATTTCGTGGGCGCGCTCCTGAGCAATGGATGGACCGTAAAGGAGATCGAGGACGGACGTGTGCTGCTGACACGCAATGGCCAGCTAGCTGCTCTGTCCTATTAGAGTTTTAGCCCGCGGGCAACGAAGGAACGTTTCATGACTAGGCTGCCGCAGCGGTCCGTAGAGCCTGGCACCGCCTTTCAGGGAATCAACAACGAGCATCATGCATTTGTCATCGCCCCGGCCACACCTCACGCCAGCAGTCTCGGCATCGACAAGGTCCATGGAAATGGCGGCAATGGTCACACGTCAGTTGTCCAAGACCGCGAAACGCAGGAGCGTTTGGCTGCCAACACGATCGATAACGCGCTCGAACTCAAGTCAATCGATCCAATCTCGCGGATCAATCCCACCGATGCCACCGAACACGCTGGTAAGATCGAAACGAGTTCGGAACTCGCCTGGCTGACCGGCCCCAATCTCGCGGATAGCCTGCTCTCCTTCGTCACGCCCCGCCTGCGTCATTCTGTTGTGCGTCCAGAACAACACGGCCTTCTCCTCGAGCGGCTGGCCGATGCGCTGTCAGCCGCGCCAGAGGGCTCGGTGGCACGCGAAGGGGCCGCGCTTCTGCAGCTAGAGCTGCGGCGCTTAATCCTGCTCCGGCAGAATCACAACGGCTTGATCCAAGGCTAGCAATGTCAGATCCGCGCGCAGTGCAACACTTCACACCTGCCCAGTCGTCGAATGTTTCCAAAACCGATGGGGTGGTGCCGATCTCTGGGCCCGAGCGCGATTTGCTCTGCGCGCTTTCCTATGTCCACCTTGCGTGCGGGCAGAGCGCACACGGTCTGGCTCTTTTACGGCCCGTCGTTCACGAACATTCTCAAGACGTCGAGCTGCTTCGTATCCTCGCCTATGCTCTCATCTCAGAGCGTCTCGGCGAGAAAGCGCTATCGGTATTGGACAGGCTGGACGTGCTTGATGATCAGCCATCGTCTCGCCTGCCATTGCTGCTACTGCGCAGCCATGCTCTGCGTCAGGCTGGCCGCATGGTCGAGGCGCAGGCCACTTTCAAGCGCTATGTTTCATTGCGGGGCAGCACGGCTCCGGTCAAACAATAAGGCTTTGCATGGCCAGGCACCTACGAAATCTCGTCGCCCGCGCGCCGTCTCACCCGGATTTGATGGTCGCGTTGATGCTGCTTCTGGCGATCGGAATGATGATCATGCCGATCCCAATCGTGGTGCTCGATATGCTGATCGGCTTCAATCTGGGCTTTGCCATATTGCTGCTGATGGTCGCCCTTTATCTCAATACGCCGCTCGACTTTTCGTCGCTGCCGGGCGTCATCCTTATCTCCACCGTCTTTCGTCTAGCCCTTACCGTTGCAACGACGCGGCTGATACTCGCCGAAGGCGATGCCGGCAGCATCATCCATACGTTTGGCGATTTCGTCATATCGGGCAACATCGCCGTCGGAATTGTCATATTCCTCATCGTGACCATGGTGCAGTTCATGGTTCTCGCTAAGGGTGCCGAACGCGTCGCAGAGGTGTCGGCGCGCTTCACGCTCGACGCCCTGCCTGGCAAGCAGATGGCTATCGACGCGGAGCTGCGCAACGGCCACATGGATCAGCACGAAGCCCGCAACCGGCGTAGCGCGCTGGAGCGAGAAAGCCAACTTCACGGGGCCATGGACGGCGCTATGAAATTCGTGAAGGGCGACGCCATCGCCGGCCTCATCGTCATCTGCATCAACATGCTGGGCGGCATCGCGATCGGTTCGCTTTCGAAGGGCATGTCCCTTGAGGAGGCGATGCATCAATATACCATCCTGACTATAGGCGATGCGCTCATTTCGCAGATTCCGGCCTTGTTGCTTTCAATTACAGCCGCGACCATCGTCACTCGCGTCAACGGTCCCTCCAGGCTTAATCTTGGCGCCGATATCGTCAACCAGCTTACTGCCAGCACACAAGCGCTACGGCTGGCCGCCTGCGTCCTCGTTGTGATGGGGCTTGTTCCCGGCTTCCCCTTGCCACCCTTCGTCATTCTGGCCGCACTTTTCTGTGCGGCGAGCTTTCTCAAGGTTGGTACGCGGGATGGCAAAGCGGACATCAAGACAGGCGCCAGTTCGACCGGCTCGGCTCCCACTCCCGCACAGGGTCAGAAGCAAACCGTGCCTGCGGAAGCACTTCCGATCACGCTCCTGCTAGCACCGAACCTGACACAAGCGATCGACAAAGCAGACCTCGAGCAGGGCATTGGACGGGTTTCGGCACTGGTCTCATCTGATCTTGGCATCACAATTCCACGCATTCCAACCCAGGTCGACCAACAGTTGGCGGATTCGCAATTCAGGGTGGATGTCGAGGGAGTGCCCGTCGAAGCGGACAGCCTCAAGCCGACACAACTCTTGCTCAACGACGACGCCGTAAACATTGAATTGAGCGGAATTCCCTTTCGGCAGGAGCCAGACACGAACCGGATCTGGATCGAACAAGCTCATGCTACTGCTCTCAAAGCAGCCGGAATAGGATATCACCGTGCAAGCGATGTGATCGCTTTGCGGGTCCAGTCAACGTTGAGGCGCTATGCCCAACGCTTAGTGGGCATTCAGGAAACCCGTCAGCTGCTTGGCCGGATGGAGCAAGAATATGCTGATCTCGTGAAGGAGGTGCTACGCACGACGCCGATCCCCCGCATCGCGGACGTCCTGCGCCGTTTGCTGGATGAGGGCATCCCGATCCGCAACACTCGTTTAGTGCTGGAGGCGCTCGCAGAATGGAGCGAACGGGAGCAGAATGCCGTGCTGCTGACCGAATATGTCCGCTCCGGTCTGAAACGGCAGATCTGTCATCGCTATGCCAACGCCCATCGTGTTGTCGCTGCCTTTATCGTCGAGCGCCAAACCGAGGATATCGTGCGTGGTGCCGTGCGCGAAACCGCTGTCGGTCCCTATCTTGTTTTGGAGGATCGGCAAAGTGAGATGCTGCTTTCACAATTCCATCAGATCCATGCCGGCCTCGCGCGGAGTCAGAGCCAGCCAGTCATTCTTGGCTCGATGGATATCCGGCGTTTCGTCCGCGGCTTCCTCACCCGCAACGGGATCGATCTGCCAGTTCTCTCGTATCAGGATCTTGCCGCGGACTTCACGGTCCAGCCGATTGGCTCCGTCAAGCTTTCCGCGGGCAAGGACAAGACCCCCACAGGAGAGCATCGCGATCTTCTCCGTGCGGCCGGCTGACGAGTAAAGCTGTGGGCGTGAGATAACCATGAAATCACATGAAATTGACGTTCTGCGGTGCCGGCGCAGCTTTCGTCCGCACTCGTGCTCAGTCCTTCTCCCAATTCTCGCCGTTTTGCTGCTCGCAGGCTGCGCTAACCTAGATCACTCCGGCCTTTCATCACAGCAGACGCCCACAGCAGAGTTGGTTGGCGTTGCGGAGATCGATCCCGCTATGCGAGAGCCCATCGCTCACGCCCTCGTTCGGGACGCTGACGAGCAGCACTTGTGCGATGCGCTGAAGCAAAGACCGGACAACGCCGATACGGCGATTCCTGTTGCGCGGGCACTGCTGGCTCGTAAATGCCCGGGCGAGGCGATTGAGGTGCTTGATACCGTCTTGTTGGCGTCACCCGGCGACCTGCGCGCACTGAACGCCAAAGCCGTCGTCCTCGATCACCAAGGCCGCCACCAGGAGGCCCAAGCGCTGTACCGCCAAGCTCTCGCAGCCGAACCGGCAAATCCGATGTTGCGCAACAATCTCACGCTATCGCTCGCACTTGACGGCAAGACAGAACCAGAGAACGCCAGCCCCCGACCGCAGTGGGACGGCCGACAGGCATTGGCCCGATCGAGATAGACCAGCGACTAAGAGCGAACCACAGATGCTTGATGCTTGCCCGAACGTTGACTATTCGCCGCGATGCTCGAGCACCGCTTTCCTGGGAAGTGACGTCTTTGGTGGAATGGGAGTCGTCACAAGATCGCTGGCGAGATCAGGCAGCTATTCTTGATCTCGCCACCGGCGCTCAGGCAGCGGAGCACTGAAATCTGCCGATATAGGCTTGGACAGCCGGATGGCCTCGACCAAGGCGCTCAATAATGCACGTAGTCCATACTCGCTATGGGCACGTTATCTGCTCAGAAGGCAAAGTATGTTCGACTCGTGTCGGGCGCGCCATTAGACTCAGATCATTATGAGATTTTTGGCTGCCGAGCAATCCATCAGGTAAGCACGCGCGAACTCATAAAATGTCTCTCGAGCTCCGCAACTGCCCGTTCCTCCCACTCCGCGGCTTGCGCCAGCAATGAACACCCTTGGATTGGCCGAAATGCCGCGGTCTGACGGCACAGCGAAGCTATCGCGCGATAGCGGCGCACGTTTTCCATAACGGCCATTCCTGTCATGTCTGATCTCTCCACCTGCTGTTCGGGGCGAGAGCTTGGCGCAGAATTGTTTTCGATCCGTTAGCGGTCAGAGCAGAAAGCGCAAATGGTTGGCAAAACCTTGCTAGCCCGATGTCCTATGATGAGCTCCTCCCCGCGGGAAATCAAACCAGCCTTGTATATCAAGATGCTTCGGCACTTCGTCTAACTGTGCACTGTCGAGCGGGACGTGAAGGCGCGCTCAGGCACACTATGCCAGCCCGAAACGTCGGCGGGCCATCGTGGATGTCCGCACCGCGCTGCCTAGGCGTGTCGCGCCGGCGGCAGGAGAATTAGATTGCCTGCCTCCTACGGCCACACCGAAGCCGAGGACCACTTGATAAGTGCCACCCGCCGACGCGCAATCCTTGCCCGCACGTCGCTCGAGCGTGAGGCCGATCGCTGCAGCCGCTCACCTAGTTCGCAGATTTGGTCGTGCAGCTTCGTCCCGTAGCAAAACGTGTCCCCGACCGGAGACTGGTAATCAAAAGCATTCCTGGCTTGGCCGCTTGAGCATCGCGAACCTCTGTGCTGCGCCGTTCACGACACTTTACGCCGGGCCGAAATGTTTGTGGCGCAGGAACTAGCATCCCACCAAAATAAGGAGGTGACAGCACGTTTTGTTTGAACGAGGATCCTATGCGACTGCTCGAAAGATAGTTTTTAGCCAGAGCGATCGCACCGCTCGCGACCAGGGGACTCGGATGATCACGCCGGTTCGACGGAACTGGAGTCCAAAAGAATTATTCAATGGTCTTACGCCTACGATGTTCACCGCCGAACCATCGGCCGTACGCGCACGTTGGGATAAATTGTGGCCTGATCTGTACACGGAATATGACGCCCGGTACTTGAAGCAAGAATTGGCCATCCGAAATCTCGTCGTTACCGATGAAGCTGCGGCATTTCTCAACGCCTGGGCGATCGATGAAGAGCGCCACACCGATGGCTTCATCCGCATCATTGAACTTGTCGCTAATGATTCCGAAAAGGATCTTCGGGAGAGATTGGACGTTCGACCGCATGATTTTGGTCCGATCATTGAACACCTGAAGGACGAATTCTCCCTAATGGTTATGATCGCATTTGATGAGATGTGCACTTGCCGCGCCTACGCAGCAGAAAAGCCGTTTTATGACGGTCTTGGGAACAAGACGTTCCATCTTTGGCTGCGAGAGGTAATTGCCGACGAGGCGGTTCATTCGATGAATGCTGTTAACGTTATTCGCGCGCGCTATCGCGACCGCATTGGCCAAGTCGGCCCAATCCTCGATAACCTAATCCGCGCGAGCGATAATCTACGCTATTGCGGCACCTTCGTCCTGGATTACTTCGGCACAGTGTACTCAAAGGAGCTGCTCGCCAACTCTCGTCTCGCGACCATGAGAAATATTGCCAAGCCACTCACGGTGTAGAGCGAGACTGTAACAGCGAGCCGTACGAAACTTGATCAGCCGTCATATCGCGGCTCAATCCGTCCTTCCCTGTAGGTTGCCAGTTGGCGAACACTGTGCGCTTTCGTGCGCAATGTCGTGTTCACGACATGCCGGCTGTCGACCTTTGGCAAGAGCATGCACGTCGGTTCTGTTTTGCACCCGCTTGGCGCGCCGTTCGTTCGTGCGCGGGTTATCGGGCAATTGGCCCGCCCTTTGCTCCGTCGCTTGCTAACCGGTGTGCAGCTGTCGGCTTTGTCGGTCTGTCCGGCACGGAACGTGACTCTCGATGGATCGAAAGGCGATGTGATGAAGAACCGGCTTTCGGTCACCGCTGCGGCGCAAGATATCGCCACTAGCGCCATAGATTTGATGAGGCGCACCGCCCTGGCGGTCGAACACAGAACGGATGATAGCACAGATCGTAACCTATCCTTTCTTGCGGAGGGAGAGCATCTTTGCCCAGGACACGATCAGGTCGGATCGACCAGCTAGCTTCGCGCTTCAGAACGGCCTGCAGGTGGTGGTAATCCCGGATCATCGGATACCCGTTGTTACTCAGATGATCTGGTATAAGGTCGGCTCGGCGGACGAGCCGGCGGGCAAATCGGGGCTGGCGCATTTCCTCGAACACCTGATGTTCAAGGGCACCTCCAAACATCCGTCGGATGAGTTTTCCCAGACCGTATTGCGCGTCGGCGGCTACCGAAATGCCTTCACCGGGAAGGACTATACCAGCTATTACCAGCATGTGCCGCGCGAGCACCTCGGCAAGATGATGGAATTTGAAGCTGACTGCATGACTGGTCTCATTCTCAAAGACGAAAATGTGCTGTCCGAGCGCGACGTCGTGCTCGAGGAACTCAATATACGCGTCGCCAACGTTCCAGGTGCGCGGCTCTTCGAGCAAATGATGGCAGCGCTTTACCTCAACCATCCCTACGGCCGGCCTGTGATCGGTTGGCGGCAGGAGAATGAAAAGCTCGACCGCGAGGACGCGCTCGCCTTCTACAAGGGCTTCTACGCGCCGAACAATGCCATCCTGATCATCACGGGTGACGTCGAGGTCAGTGAGATCCGCCCGATGGTGCAGAAGAATTTTGGCGGCATCCCCCCGCAGCCATCGATCCCCGCGGACCGCCTGCGACCGCAGGAGCCGACGCCGGCCGCGCCGCGCACCGTGACGCTGGCCGATCCCCTCGTCGAGCAACCTGCCTTGCACCGCTGCTATCTCGCACCGTCGGCTCACACCGCGGACGCCGGGGACAGTGCAGCGCTCGAGGTGCTCGAGAAACTGATGGGCAGTGGCGTCAACTCATATCATTATCGCGCGCTGGTAAACGACAAGTAGCTCGCGGTCAGTGCCTCGGCGGGCTACCACGCTACCGCACTCGATCCCTCATAATTCTGATTTCCGTCACACCAAAACCTGGCGTCGAGTTCGGCCAGATTGAGCGCGCGACCGACGAGGAGATCGCCGACATTGCGCATCATCCCGCGAGTACCGAAGATCTCGAGCGGGTCAAGACCCGGCTGATCGCGCAAGCAATCTACGCCCAGGACAATCACGAAATGCTCGCGTTCTGGTATGGCCGCGGCCTGGCGACGGGACTTTGCATCGACGATATCCGAGGCTGGCCGGACGGCATCCGCGCCGTCGGCGCCCAGCAGGTGCAGGAGGCCACGCGGAAATGGCTCGACAAGAGACGCTCGGTGACCGGGTATCTCATCAAAGAGTCAGCGCCACAGCACCGGGAGAACCTGCAGTGACCTATTCTTGTGCACGACGTGAAGTTCACCTCGGCGGAGCGTCGCTCTCAATCGCGATGCTCGCCTCTCCACCTTCGCTTGCCGCCATTACGACCAAGGTCCAGCGTCTGGTCTCGTCTTGCGGTATAGAAGCCTGGTTCGTCCGAGATTCCACTGTCCCGTTGATCGCGATGGAATTCGCTTTCGGCGGCGGCGCGACCCAAGATCCCACCGACAAACCTGGGGTTGGCCACATGGTTGCTGGCCTCCTCAACGAAGGTTCCGGCGATCTCGACTTCAAGGCCTTTCATGAGCGACTCGACCGTCGTGCCATTGAGCTAAGCTTTGGATCGACCCACGATCACTTCTGTGGTGCCTTGCGCACCCTCGAGGACAACGGGGACGAGGCCTTCGACCTTTTACGGATGGCGCTAATCTCGCCCCGCTTCGACCCGACCGATGTCCAACGGATCCGTGCCAGCATGCTCGCGCGCCTTCGGCATTACTCGACAGATCCATCGTCGCTCGCCGATCGCAAGTTCCTCGAGGTCGCCTTTAACGATCATCCTTATGCTCGCCCAGCCGCAGGCTCGATCGAAAGCTTGCCGAAGATCAAGGTCGCGGATCTCAAGAGCCATGTCCGACGCGTGATCGCAAGAGATACGCTCAAGATCGCGGTGGTTGGCAACGTCGATCCAGAGGTTCTCTGCAAGCTTCTCGACAAGACCTTTGGCGACCTGCCCGCCAAGGCGGACGCGACGCCGGTACCCGACGTGGTCGCGGCAAAGCCGCCGCAGCGCGTGTTCATTCCGTTCGACGTGCCGCAGACAGTCGTGGCTTTCGGCGGTCCCGGCGTTCGCCGCAGCGAGCCCGATTTCATGGCCGCCTATGTCGTCAACCATATCCTCGGCGGTGCCGGTCTGAGGTCGCGGCTGTTCCGCGAAGTCCGCGAGAAGCGCGGGCTAGCCTATTTCGTACGCGAGCACCTGGTCTGGAGGGATCATTCGGCCATGTTTGTCGGCAAAAGCGGGACCCGAGCGATCGCGCCGGCGAGACGGTCGAACAGATCGAGAAGCAAGCCCGCCACATCGCCGAGGCAGGGCCCACCCAGCAGGAACTCGATGACGCAAAGTCTTGCCTGAAAGGCTCGCAGATGCTGGCGCTCAACTCATCATCAAAGCTTGCGCGAACACTGCTGCAGCATCAGCTTGACAAGCTCCCGATCGACTATTTCGAAAAGCACAACGCCGTCGTCGATTCCGTGACGTTGGAGGACGCCAAGAGGGTCGCGCAGCGGCTGTGGGGCCAGGGTCTACTCACGGTTATTGTCGGGCGCGCCCCGCTGGGCGCAGACCGGTCGTCCCCTGTCCCATCGGCCACGACGTCCCCGCCACACGTCGACCAGCTAAGCGCCACGCCATCACCCACCTTACCGAGAGAACCAAATTAGCTTTTGGGCAGCTCGGCGTCGTAGCCACAAGGCTCGCTCTCCATTTCTCCTTCCGATGGAGAACTGGCACTTGACTACCCCGGGGGATCCGGCTCAAACTCGCGGACCAACGGCTGGGCCACACAAATGACCGCTCGCCGATTGCCTTGTTGCTAATCTTTCACCTTCTGGCTCAAGCAGCGATCCGCGGCACCCTGAAGTCTTCACAGCGCTATAAATTGCTCCTTTTGGAGGATTCCGGGACGAAGAAGCAGGAGCTATGAGGTCGACGCTTCCCGTTTCCGATCCTTACTCGATCTGCTGAGGTAAACTCTGCCTTTAGGCGCCTTACAGTTGTGCTCAGCTAGTGCTACCGTCGAGGACTGGCGATATGTACCGTGGCGCCAGCGATGCACAGATCACCCGGTGCATGTCGTCTAGGGTACGCCGTGGAAGACTCCTCACGTCGGGCGCGCGCGAGACTGGCGCCCCTAGAGACACTCAAGCTGCTTCACACTCTTGCGCCAGCGTACGCTCCACGGCGACCGGATCACGATCGATAATCGTCAGATAGGCGCGCGGTCTGATCGGGAGCATATCGCCCTTGCTCCCAATCTCGCAGGCTGGCCAGCTTTACAGAGAAGCGCGGGGCACATTCCTCCTGCGTCAGTCCGACCTTCTTCCGAATTGCCTTCACATCGATCATTGTGCGGCATGGTCTGGGGCTAACGCAACCCGAGCCCGCGAAGCTCTTCGCGCTTACGACGCGTCAGGTCGCCGAGATCGAGCTCGGCGTAGCGAATCGGAACTCCGAAACACTGCAAAAAATCGGGCGCGCGTTTGGCTTCCAGCTCGAGTTCTGCAGATCGCGCAGACCATGGCTCGACTCTTTCATTGTCATCTTCGAACTGACTAGCCACGTCACCTGCTGAAGACGACGGCCGCCATGATTGTCGAGTTAGACGTTTGATGATCGACCAGGTCATCACAGCCGCGCAACCCGACGGGCGGAAAGCGCCTGCGCACCCGCGCGGCACCGCCTCGATCATGCTTCCACTAAGCCTACCATCTGACGTTACGTGAGATTCAAGTCATTTAATGCTGATCAATGATCAACAGAACTGTGCAGTTGATGGTGATCGCGATGGTCACCACCTGCGCACAGCGGCTCTTGACGAATTGCTCTTTCAGCTCTTCACGAACCTCACGTGAAGCACGACCACGGGCGATTAGCTACTGTTCTCGACTGCATCGCCGTTGCAATCAAAAAGCTCTGATGGCTCGACGTTGCCAAAACTCATCAGTTGCGCCGCTCCCGCATCGAAGATTCAATTGCCCCTTCTTTCTGCCATGTTCACACCCAAAGCAGAGACTCGCCGTTTGCGCACTTCGCGCACGGCAATAGCGAGTGTGTCTCAGGAGAATTCTATGGTGAAGCCAGTTGTGATTGTGGTGGGTGCAGACAAGGGAGGTGTCGGCAAGACGACCGTGTCACGAACGCTTCTGGACTACTTTAATGTCAATAACGTGCAAACACGCGCATTCGACACGGAGTCGCCGCGAGGAACGCTGAAGCGCTTCTATCCCGCAATCACGGAAATCGTCGATATGACGACGACTGCGGACCAGATGAAGATCTTCGATACCCTGAACTCAGGGCTGTCCGTCACTGTCATCGACGCTCGCGCCGGCTTACTATCCACAGCGTTGACCTCCTTGCGCGACATCGGCTTTTTGGATTCGGCGCGGTCCGGCCGGATCACCTTTGCCGTATTCCATATCCTGGGATCATCCATCGCTTCGCTGGACGAAATCGCCGAGACTGCGACCTTCATGGAAGGCGCAAAGTATTATCTGGTCAAGAACTTCATCAACGACACTCAGTTCTTCCAGTGGGACCAGTCGACCTACAATTCCTATTTTCATCGCATCAAGCATGCGACCGAATTGACCATACCGAAGCTCAACGAGATGGCCTATGAGCAGGTCGAAGTCGCTTCTGTCCCATTCGTAGACTTCGTTGCAAACAAGGGGCGGAACGATGAGCCGGCGAACAACTCCTTCGTGCTGCGCGGCTATGTACGGCACTGGTTGGCTAATGTCTGGAGCGAATTTGATCGAATCAACTTGACGGAATTGGCCGGCGCCAAGTCAGCGGCCCGGAGTGCCGAGAAGTAGTCGCATTATCAACGAACGACGGGTTGAGCCCAAGCACGACGCGAGATTGATCTGCTGGCTATGTTAGCGACACCCATCTACATCATCTGCTCTCCTAGCCCGCAGGTCGGCAAAACTCTCCTCGCTCGCCTCGTGAGCGAGTACTTGCTGCTGAAGAATGGCACGGCGCTCTCCTTCGATGTCAATCTGAAGGAGCCGTCATTGCTCGATTACCTCCCCAACATCACGGAGACCGCAGATGTGATCGATACTTATGGCAAGATGCAGCTGATGGACCCGCTGATCATTCACGATCGGGTAGCCAAGGTGATCGACCTCGGCTTCCACGCCTTCGATGAATTTTTCAAGATGTGCGAGGAGATCGGCTTTATGAAAGAGGCTGCGCGCTGCCGTGTCGCGCCTATCATCCTCTTCGTTGCGGGCGCTGACCGCATCTCCTTTCGTGGCTATGAAATGCTGCGGCGGCAGGTTCCTGCGGCGTCGCTGGTCACCGTCCACAATGAATTCGTGCTGTGCGGAGGATTGCCTGAAGCAATGGATACAGAGCGGGTGCTTCGAATTCCCGCGCTGCCCCTGTTTCTAAAGAGATATATAGACCGACTTAGCTTTTCCTTTACCGGATATCTGCGCAACGAGAAGGACTGGTCCTCCGAGCTGCATCAGTGGATCCGACGAAATTATACCATGTTTCGCGATCTGGAATCGAACGTAATGCTGCGGGGGCCTTATCGATCCCGGGCGACGAATATCGAGAGCCTACGGCGAACAAGGGTAACTTGAAGTTCCGACTCGCCATCTATTTCGATGGATAGCCGCGCGACGCTTCATCTCGCGACGGATGGAAGCGGTGACGCGGCGGACCTGGCCCGAGATCCAGACCCTGAGCCGATGCGGGTGGTTGTGACCATGGCGCCTCTTTGTCGCGTGGATGCGGCAAGGCTCCACGCGGGTGAGCTTCTCCATGTAGGCAATGACAAGGCCGAGCGTGTGCCCGTCGAAGAGATTGCCATGCAATGCTTTGGCAAGGAGCAGGAACTCTCTGCCCTTCGGAGACGTCAAGGGGTGCCGATACTGACCCTGCAGCCGAACTCGTAAGGAGCGCCGGCTTTGCCCTTGCCGTTGCGCTCGACCTCCGGCGCATGTAACGCTTAGATCTTGGACCGCGCTGATGCTGATCCTGGCTGCGCCCCCCCCCTCCCCCGCTGCGCTAAACCGGAGCAGTTGGCCGAAGCGAGCTTCCAGCATTGTATCGTCACCGATCTTGCGGCGGATATCACGAATGATCCGGCCAAGCCGTGTCCGAAGGAGCTTGGCTGGCACCGGGCGCGCTTGAACTGATGAGCGTGAGTATAGCGGTCGTCATGATGGCTGCGCGCTTAGCGAGGCGTAGATAGCTCTGGTGCAACAGCACACAAATGTGCTTGGCGCCACCCGCATGCGTCGTCGCGCGCTCTTGGCTGCTTGAGAACGACCGGACAACCTATCTAATCCTGATCGCTCATGCGGCACAAAGTATGCGGAAGACCCTCTGATTGCCTGGCTCCGCCTACCCAGATTGCCCCGCCGTCATGACACCCGCCGATAGGAAGCATCGGACTAGCGGGCCCTGGAATTGAATGCGGCTTCACAGCTGGAGGCCGCGCTCAGCAAGTACCTGGCGCATTAGCTCGCCCTTGATCTCGCTGGCGATCTCATTTGAGATCTCGGGTCCGAGCAACCGCTCGGCGTCCTCGTCGCCGATCAGGTGAAGACCCGCGAGCCGGTGATTCAGCCGGTGCTTGAACTCGTCCCCCATCGCTTCGTGGAGCCGGGTCTCCATCACGTTATGGGCTTCCGGTGCAATGCGCTTCACCACAATCTCCCAAGGCTCCCAGCGCGTCGCCAAATAGTTGGCGAATTCCGTCGCCTCCTTGTCCCGCACGATCGTTTCTGCCCTGTCGATATCAGCGTCAGTGACTTCCGAGACGTCGAAAAAGCGCATAGCTGGAGCGATGTGCTCCAGTCCCAAGCGCTCCCTCAGCTTCGTCTGATAGGCAAGGTAGACCTCGATATCGTCGACATCGCCGATGCGACCATCGGTTTGCAGCGATTTGACCTTCTCGCGGGCAATCCCCTCCAGCGCGTCCAGGCGGAACATGACCCGGCCTAGATCGATGAGAACGGCAAGGCGGCCGTCATTATCATAGACGCCATTCTTGACGTTCTCGATCATGCGTGCGTTTTGCATGGCGTTCCAGGTCAACGTGACCCGATCTTCGCACGTTTCACTGGCGTCAAGGGCCAGGTCGAAATACTGCTTGCGCAAGTTGCTGTTCGTCGTGGCCTGCCGCAGATCATTAACCACCGTCCGTCGGAACCCCTCATCGCTAGAGTTCACTGTTCTCGACAGCCGGTCGAGGAACCGCGCGTATTCCGGGGCCCCTCTTTCTTGTTCGAAGCGATGCCAGGTGGCCATTACCGATGGCTCGGCCTCGAGCCAGTCCGCAATAACCTCTTGCAGAGACCGCGGCTCGACTTCCACAGCTCCTTCGGCGGTCGAGAAAAAAAACTGCGGACCTGCATAGCCTGCGGCATGTACCGCTGTCGCCAGGCCGGCCTGCACCCAATCGGGGAGCGGGTTATTCTCCAGATCAACGCTCGAGTCACGGCTTAGCTGTGTCAGCAAGGTGTCGGGTACGCTGGTTAGCTGGTTGTTGCTGGCGCCGAGCCATAGCAGTTCGGGAGGCATCGTTTCGGGCAGACTGGTCAGCTCGTTATGGCTAGCGCTGAGCCATTCGAGCCCGGCCGGAAGAGGCTCGGGCAGAGCCGTCAACTGATTGTAATCGACGTTCAGGCGCTGGAGCCCACCTGGAAGCTCGGGCAGACTGGTCAGACGATTGCCGCTGGCGTCCAGTTCCTCAAGCGTCGCCGGAAGGCGATCAGGCAGACTGGCCAGCTGATTGTTATCGACGTTCAGGCGCCGCAACCCGGGCGGTAACTGTGCCGGCAGGTTGGTCAGCCCGTTGCTGATGACATATAGCCGTCGCAGGCCAGCTGGCAGCTCAGGCAGATTGGTCAGCCGATTATTGCTGGCATAGAGCCACCGGAGACCAGCCGGAAGGTCCGCGGGAAGGCTGTTCAGTTGATTGTCGTCGACGTTCAGGCGACGCAGCCCGGCCAGGATCGGTCCAGACAAGGCGGTCAGGGACAGCGACGACAGATCTAGGGCCTCATTGACGTCGCCCGTCTGCCGCCAATCCATCGTTCGACTTACCGCCTGTTGGCGATTCTCATGTTGCCCCTGCCCGTATTCGGCAGCCCAGCCCGCCAAGGTCTCGTGCTGTCGGCTGGATGCCTCACCGGCGAATGCCAACGCATCCGTCAGGGCTTCGCGCCACTGCGTTGTGGCCGGAGACCCCGGCTCGGAGGTTTCCGAATCGGAAGTTTCGGAAGGAGAGCCTGAGCCAAGTTGTTCTGTATTCATCGACGCCGTTTATTCCTGTCCAAATGAAGCGAATGCGTCCGGAGCCGCACGTTTAAGCCGTCAGACCTCACCATGGTTGTTGCGCTCATCGGCAGATGATACAAAGCTGGCGATCATCGCGCGGTCACGACCCACGACTGGCGCAAACGCCCTGCCGGTCTTTCGGCCGGTCCGCTGCAGGCGGACGCAGAGCGCCCGCACCAAGGCTTGGTGGTATCGCTTGATGATTGAATCCATCCAATCTGTTCCGCCAGATCTGAAGCCGGACCTGCCAGCCAACCAGCAAAGACCTTATGCTACGAGACCGAGCTGTCGATAAGCTGACGGGCTTCGGAGCGAGGAACAAGGGGCGGATGGCTAGCCATCGGCCTCTCTTGCCGGAATGCCTTCTCGGTTGAACGATTGATAGCTGCATCTGCAGATGCGATGGAAGTCCTTCGCCTCGAGCTCAATGTAGTAGATTCGCCCCGCGACCGATAAACTCGAGCACCGATTGCGACTCGTTGATCTCGCGTGAGACGCGCTTTAATATCCGAATTGCCACCTCTTCCGTAGCGATCAACCCTGCCCTCTCGCAGGCTAAACCGAAATGGTGCATCACCTGTTCGTAGGAAGGCGCAACACGATTCTGCAACAAGCTGATCGCCAACGATGAGAGCATCTGCTCGACGACAGCCTCCTCAGCCTGGATCAAGAACTACATCCTCCTGATTGTTTGCTCAATTCTGTGAACTGTAGACGCCGCCGACGGCATCACGAGGGCATCGCTGCGTGGGATTGTCGCATTGCGACGTCGCCGCATCATGTGCGTTGAACACCGCTAGGAAGAGATTTCTTTGGTCGATTACCTCGTTTGGTGGGACCACTTCTTGCCCGTACGAGGCTGGGTAGCTTCACTTTGTATGAGTTGCAGTTCCCCGATGATCTTCGCTATCGCCTCATGGCCCGTTGCGCCTTGCGGCCATCTGCTGAAGTCATCCAACAGACTCTCCGATTCCGACTTGGTAAAGTCAAAGAACCGGACACCGCGGCCAAGGACCTCCGTGACAATCGCGATCGTGGCTTGCCGAGCTGCGCTCTCCTGCGGCCATCTGTTAAAACCGATCAGCAAGCCCCTGAGGTCCTGGGCGGTGAAGTCTGAGAGCCCCGACTTGCGGCCGGCACGACGAAGGACTTCGCCCGCGAGCACCACGGTCACTTGACCACACTGCAGTTCCTCCGGCCAATTGCTGAAGCCGTTCACTAAGTTCGCGAGTCCCTGCTGAGAAAAGTCGCAGAGCTGAGTGGCACGGCGTAGAACCTCACGAGCGAGTGAAACCGCTGCTCGGCGAAACGCCGGCTCTTCCGGCCACTTGCTAAAACCATTCACCAGGTTTGCCAAGCCCTGCTGAGTAAGATCGGGGAGCTGATCAGCACGCCAAAGTACCTCCCCAGCGATCGCGACTGTAGCCTTACGGCAGGTCGCATCGTCAGGCCATTTGCAAAACCCGTTCACCAGATTCGCTAGTCCCTGCTGGCTATAATGAGGAAGTTGGTCAGCACGGCGCAGGAGCTCACTTGCGATCGCGACAGTGGCTTGACGAGAGACCGCCTCATCTGGCCATTTACTGAAGCCATTCACCAAATTTGCTAGATCCTGCTCGCTATACTCATGAAGCCGGGCGACCCGTTCAAGAACTTCGCTTGCGATCGCAATCGTGACTTGACCACAGGCCAGCTCTTCCGGCCACTTGCTGAAACCGTTCACCAGGATGGCCAATCCCTGCTGAGGAAACTCGCAGAGCGGGCCGGAACGATGCAGAATTTCAAGTGCAAGCGCGGCTGCGGCCTGGCGCGAGGCCGCTTCGTCCGGCCACTTGCTAAATCCGTTGACCAGGCTCACCAACCCTTGCTGTGTAAAGTCAGAGAGCTGGTGATGACGGCGCGCGCGCCGAATGACATCGCCCGCGATTGTAACGGCGGCTTGGCGAAACTCTTTCTCTTCCGGCCATTTGCTGAAGCCGTTTACCAGCGCCGCCAGGCTCAGATTGTTCAATTCTTGAAGCGGCCTGCTTTCCTCACGACAAAACTTAGCTATTCTGATCGCCCCTTTGCGACATTCCGCTCTATTGGAGTGCCGACCGAATGATGCTGCAAAAATAGAAAGAGCTCTTATTCCAATTTTCCCAATCAACCCATGGTCAAGCAACGACACGCGAGACGCTATTCTCTCGCAAGCGTCCCGGCCCGCCTGACCTCCGGCCTTTCGGCTCACCGCATTGCATGTCGTGGCATAGCCCCACGATCTCCCGGCACGGATGCTTTCCTCGAAACCCGGCAGGAATCTAGATTGAAACTCAATGGCTGCCTTTTGCAGAAAAACCGGATGGTCCGTCTTGCGCAGCTGTTTGTCCCGAGCAACCACCACGGTTGAGAATTCAACGATGTCGCGAGCACGATCGATCTCGCTTAGCGCCGTCGTCAGATTGGCTTGAGCAGACATGGGACCTTTCGATCTTTCGCCGCAGCACCTTGTGCGGCTACCAGCTCAATGCGACCGGTCACCGCTCCCGGCTGAATATTAACCGCCTTGCAGTTGAAGCACCTGCTTGCGAGAGCCGGGCTGCTCACTTGGCGAGCCCTCGCTGCACAGCAAGAAATGCGATTGTAGAATTTGTCAGCGACATTCTACTGCGCGCATCATTCCATTACCTCATGATACATCACGATTCCAGCCGTAGCAGGGCGATTGACAACGCCCAGCACGGCATCGCCCGCGCCGATGGATGCCAATTGTTTTCTTGCCAATGGCCCGCAAGCGACAACATCGGCAATTAGGAAGCCACCTCTGCCCGAACATATTGAACTGCTTGTCTTTACGAGACTACAACCTGACGCGGCGTGGGGTTCAAGCTATTAAATGGGTATCGTGGCGTGGACCTTGCACAGACGACAATCAAGGTGACGATCGCAGCCCTTATTCAGTTCGACACGACTTCGAATGACATTTACCCCCTGAGGTCCCAAGCCCCCTCCTGCGCCTCATTCGATCGAGTCGCACGCGCAGGATCTCGCGGTAAGCTCGTCTTATCTTGCCGCCTAGCCATTTCCATGATGCTGGTGAGCGCGACAACCCTAATCGTAGACATGCCCATTGAGAAACGATTGCGATTGTCCGGCGCAAGCGCGACACTGATCACCGCCGGGGACGGCGAGCGCAATGAAGCCGCGACGGTCGTACCCACGCTGCTGGAGTCAACATCGCTACGTTCCCCCTCGTAAACTACTGCTGTGAGTTCGACGCCGATCAACCCTGTGGAGGGCAGGAATTACGCAACTCACACGATCGTAGCGCCGAAAAACCGCGGTGATCCGCAGCAAATTACGGTCGCACGCCCAGCGTAAGGTGATATGTGTTGATGACAGTCTTGAATACATTGAACCGCTTGCCACATCCGCCAGGCAATGGCGACGAATGGCGTGTTATCACGCGTAACTCTATCGGCATGAATGCGGATGGAGCGTCTCAGTGCTGACGCGTACGCGTTGGTTCTACTTCCAATGTCCAAGTAAACTTGCATCTGTGATGACTTCGATTGATGATAAGTTAAGTGAAATCAGATGGGTGCGAAACGAGATCTGGCGCTGTCGTAGGTTGCTTAAGACGGAATTGCCTCGCGAGGAGAGTGCGGCCGTTGAGAAGCGCCTCCTTGAACAGCTTTCCGCCTTCGAACGGCTCTTGACGACCGCATTTCCTCTGGTCTTGAGTTCTGGAGTGAAATCGTCCGAAAGCAATCCGATCGGTTTAAGTGAATCCACCGAAGCGCTTGTTGAGAACGCCTCAACGGCATCAACCGGCTCCGTCGGGAGCTCGATCGGCGGCTAATGCGAGCGGCTTCTCGTGGCTGCGCGGTCAATCATCAGGGGGCCTGCTTAAGAAGCGCTTCTGCTCCGGTGTCTCAGTCTCGATGCAGGACCGGAACGTTGTTGACACCTCGTTTTCTTGATCCGCTCTTTCTCTCCGCCGCGGTTGGCATCACCCGGCGACATTCGACACGCAACCCCTTGAAATTGTCTCTAAGACAGAACATGGCCGCGTCCACGTCGCTACGCCCTGTAAATCGGTCACAGAAGCGCATCACGTCTGGTCTGCAAGACGTCAAGATCTCTTCTGATCTTCGTTCTCGCGCGCGAGCGAATCCTGTGGCTGCGATCGCAATCGCAACAAGGGCGGTTACATGGCAAAGCGCAGGGTAAGTCCAACCCGTCCGTCGCTTTTGCCTCAACAAACCTCTCTTAAGCTGCATACCCTTCACTATTGTTTTTTGCCCTTGCGAGTATCGTCTGCCTAGCAAAGCAGGTCGCCGCATTGGCAGGAGCGGACTTGGTGTCGTTGTTGCGGGACATCCGAATCATCGTTGCATCGCGCGCCAGGCATTGCGGTCAAGATCAAAGCACAGCACAGCACAGCACAGGATGGCTGCATTCCAGCGCACTGCAGCCCACTTTAGCTAATGTGTTTAGGTCTTGTGACATTCGCGACGTCAGTTCCCAACATGACATTTCTGCAAAGGCGGTCGGTCCCGCATTGCCTACAACCTGACGCTACGGTCGATTCAAGCACTTTGATCGTATTACCAATGCGCTCCAAGAAGGGCATATCCATATCTTGACGAGAGACAATAAGGAGAGTTTCTTGACAACTAGACACTTCACCGGCGGCAGCGCGTGTCAGACATCACCCAACGCCGACCGGTAACTGCCCGGCTACGCGAGGGCCAACACATTGTTGAAGGCTTCGCAAGGGCACATGATTCCATCGCGTCGATCACACGCGACGAATTACGTCGACGCTGCTCGTTTTGATAAGCGCCCGACCTAGGTCGCAAGCCTGCGCGCTCAAATCATGGGACCGACAGCTTTACGACCTGCCAAAATCGTGGGCCGGAATGCCTTCTCAGGGTGCTGATTGTCGCGTGTGGGACGATCGGTTGATTCCAAGGGTTCGGACCGACTGCTGCCGTTCCTGTAACTGAAGACCACATCAAACAGCCGGACCTTCTCTACTGGCACAGCGGTTGCTACCAAACTGGCACAGCGGTTGCTACCAACAACGATACCGGATGAGATCTTGGCGAGATACCGAAAAGACGCCATTCGTCCTTGACTGTAGGGACTCATTCCGATGACAGGCGGGCGAGCGGCGACCCGCACCTGTTCGCGCACGAATTATGACAAGGGCGAAGCCTGGGATGAGGAAATCAGCGGTACGAGAGCTTTACACCGTAGGCAGGTTATGTGTTCTGGCCGCTGGGATTCTGGCTTCGTCAACGGCAGGCGCCGATGATGATTTGATAAGTGCGGCGAGGCAGATTTTCAAGCCGATCCCCTCTATCGTTCCTGCGGTCAAGGACAACCCTATCACCCACGAAAAAGTCACACTCGGCAAGACCCTGTTCTTCGATCCGAGGCTATCGGCGAGCGGGGTCATTAGCTGCAATACATGTCACAACCTTGGGACCGGTGGAGTTGATGCCGGCCCGAAGTCGGTTGGTCATCGCTGGCAGCTAGGTTCACGTCGCGCGCCAACGGTCTATAACGCGGTCTTCAATGTGGCGCAGTTCTGGGATGGGCGCGCGGCTGACCTCAAGGCGCAGGCTGCAGGCCCAGTCCAGGCCAGTGCGGAAATGAACGCGACGCCCGCTCGCCTTCTCAACACATTGAATTCAATGACGGATTATATCGTCATGTTCAGCAAGGCATTCCCTAACGATGCGACGCCCGTTACCTTTGACAATTTCGCCAAGGCCATCGAGGCCTTCGAGGCAACTTTGATCACGCCCGCCGCTCCTTTCGATCAATACCTCGAGGGCGATCCGTATGCTCTCAGTGCTCAGCAGAAAGCAGGATTAAAGCTATTCATAGAAAAGGGATGCTCATCCTGCCACAATGGTATCAACGTCGGTGGCCAGGATTACTTCCCGTTCGGCGTGATGGAACGGCCAACCGCAAGCCTGCTGCCGAGGGACGACAAGGGCCGCTTCGCCGTCACCAAGCTGCCCAGCGACGAGTATGTTTTCCGCTCCGCGCCGTTGCGCAACGTCGCATTGCGTCCTCCCTACTTCCATTCGGGCCAAGTTTGGAGCCTCAAGCAAGCTGTTGGCGTGATGAGTGAGATACAACTCGGAGCGAAGCTCAACGATACAGAAAAAGACGACATCGTCGCGTTTCTAAATTCGCTTACCGGCCAGCTGCCTAAGATTGATTATCCGATATTGCCCACGCGTACCGATACAACGCCAAAGCCCTCTATGGACAAATAGGACTGTCACCTAACGGTGCCAAGCACTCGTCAACTGCGAAGAGGGAAATGGCGCGGGGACTCAAGCTTTCCGCAGCCAAGTCAGAATGCACCGTTTCAGACTCGAGCTTGCAGTCCAACACTCCGGCTCTGAGTTCCTCCGGCTGGCTCCTCGGCTTCTGCCACAGAAGCAAATACTTGCCTGAGCCCGTCCGCCTCTCGAGGCAACGAGCATTCCTCAATTTCGAGAACGTGTTCGTGGAGCGCTACGGCCCGGGGCGTGGATCTCGATGGATCGTCAGCCATCATGGCCTGGTTTGCTCTTCGGCAGCTCGATTGATTCCGCGTTCCAGTTTGGCGGTGTCTGCTCGAGAATGTTACGGACGAAGAACTCCAGGAGCTTGAGCTGTGTATAACTGCCCGGTGTTCCGTGATCTGCGCCTGGCACATAAAGCATATCGAAGTATTTTCCCGCCTTGATGAGCCGATCAGCAAGCTGAAACGTGGCGGACGGATCGACGTTGCGGTCCATTTCGCCGACTATGAGCAGCAGCTTACCTTGTAGTTTGTCGGCATTGTCGATCGCGGAGGACTGCGAGTATTCGATGCCGACCGGCCACCCCATCCATTGTTCGTTCCACCAGATCTTGTCTAGCCGGTTATCGTAGCAGCCACTGTTCGCGACCGCGACCCTATAGAAATCAGGATGGAAAAGTAACGCGCTCACCGCGTTCTGCCCACCGGCGGAAGTGCCAAAAATGCCGACGTTGGATATATCATACCAGGAATACTTCGCGCTCGCCGCCTTGTGCCATAGGATCCGGTCGGGAAAGCCGGCATCCTTCAGATTTTTCCAGGCAATGTCGTGGAACGCGCGTGAGCGATGGTTGGTACCCATTCCATCGATCTGAACAACGATAAAACCGAGTTGTGTGAGCGGCTCGATTGAAGCCGAGAAGGACTTGGGAACGAAGGAACCAGTGGGGCCCGCATAGATGTGCTCCACCACGGGATACCTTTTGCGCTGATCGAAATTGATCGGCAAGTGAATGACACCCCATATGTCCGTATCGCCGTCGCGCCCCTTGGCGTGGAAGCTGAGCGGTGGCTGCCAGCCAGCGGCAAGGAGCTCAGAAATGTCGGCGCTCTCAACCTGCATCAGTTCGGCATTATCACTGACACGGTACAACACCATACGGGGCGGAACGCCGATGCGTGACCACAGGTCGACATAGTAGCGACCGCTGGGCGAGAACTCGATATGGTGATTGGCTGGCTCAGGCGTCAGCGCCGTGAGTCCTTTTCCATCGAAGTCAATGCGATAGGCATGGACGAAATAGGGATCCTCGCCAGGGTTCATGCCGCTGGCGCCAAACCAGATCTGACGCTTTATCGGGTCGATACAATACACCGCACGGACCACCCACTCTCCTCTGGTGATCTGGTTCTTGAGTTCGCCTGTCCGGCCGTTGAACAGATAGAGGTGCTCGTAACCGTCACGCTCCGAGGCCCAGATGATCTCCCTCCCATCATCGACGTCGTAGCGGAACGTTTTTCCAGTGTTAACACGGTTCATCACCAATGGCTGGTAGTCGACAAAGGTCTTGCTTGCCTCATCAATCAGCGAGCGCGCTCGGCCCGTGGCGCCGTCGACCTCCACCACGCGATAGAGCTGGTGCCCACGCTGATTGTATTCGAAAGTGAATCCCCGCCCATCCTTCCACCACTGGATCGCCGAAAGACCGTAAGGATTTCGGAACGCTGCATTATCGATTGCGATCGCGCGTCGGCTGCTGACCTCAAACAGCACGGGCTGGAGTCGCGTCAGGGTATCGCCCGGTTTGGGATACACCATGGTCGAATGTCTGGGCTGACGCTGGTCCGCCGGCGATGATTCGAGGTAATGGACCTCCCGTCGGTGGCCGGGACGGACTCGGTAGACGGCCAGGTGAGTTGAAGCTGGAGACCATCTTAGCGTCGAGAGAGCATAATAGTCACTCTCAGCCCCGTCCCAGGTCAACGGGATGTCCTGCAAGTCGTCCTGGCTGCGCAGGAAGATATTGTAGTTTCTAATGTAGGCCAGCCATTTGCCGTCAGGTGACGCGCTTGTCTTGTTCGGATCGTTCTCTGCCAGCGGCGTGTCGTCGTACGGGCTCTGCGGATAGGTGCCCGGGTGCGTGGCATTGCCTGTGCAGTCATAGCGTACAAGATCGCAACTCCAATGCGTATGCGCGAGATTGAAGGTAATCTTGCCACCCTTGTCGGCCAGCTCGAAACGGTCGAACGGAAGATCCTCGGGCCAATAGTTCTTGTGGCTCGCCCTGCTCAGCGCCGCCGCGAGGCGGGCTTGATCAAAAGCCGGCTGCTTTGAGCCTTCGTCGGCATCAACCAGCATGAACTGGTGCTTGCCTTGGGTCGTCCGCCGATAGACGAACGCCTCGCCCTCGCCGAGCCAGAACGGCACGTCGGGAACATTGACAGTAAGCCGGCTATATCGGCTCTCAATCGTGAGCGCACGCTCGTAATCGGACCGTCCAACCGGCGCATTCACGACCTCGTCTACCAGGCCGTGCGCAGCTTTGCATTCCTGCTGAACCAACAGTGCAAGCATTAGGGCACCAACTTTGTACTTGATGATCAACCTCTCCTCTTGCATGCCGACACCGATCTGAGATTACTTCGCGGTATGCAATTCGCCATTTGGCTGACCTTGTTGCAGGTTAAGCGACATGAAACTTGCAATCAGCCTCGAGGCAGAGCCGTATGGTACTCTGACGAACAATTCGCCGACATTGTCGCATCACTTGCACGCCGCTTGTGGTAAGCAGAATTTATGCCAACAAACTGATCCGCAAGCCCGCGGCTTTTTTGACCACGATGCCGTCAGCGCAACAAGATCGATGGTGTTGAACAAGGCGCGCATCAGGGGCCGAGCACAACACGCATGCTGCGCGCGATCACCTGAGGCAGACGACGCCAGTCCGCGAGCGAGCACCGCGTGTTCAAAATGAATGCGCCGTGAGAGCTAACAACGCGACGCCCGCCTCTTCCTTCGCCACAAACGCCGGCGTAGCTGCAGTTCATCAGATACCCGACGGCTCTGCCTCGCCAAATCGCGCGCCCCGATCTCAACGCCTATCGACGCTAGGCGCTCAGTGCCGCCGATCAGATGGATGACCTCGTCTGCGTTGACATTTTATTGACCGTCCCAGCGGTCCGGTGCAATTGACGGGCTGCCGACGATCAAGCCCGTGGCGACATCAGTGGAGATGACCCTAGCCGGTGCCGTCGGGTCCGCTTCATCCAAGACTGCGATGTCGCAATCTCGATACGGCAACTGCGGTGCGCTGATGCGCAGCGGGGCGATAGTCATAGCCTCTCATACGCGCGCGTATCAGGACGCGAGAGTGGTTGGCGCAAGCGATTGTTCGCAGACGAAAACGCCTGCGTGCGGGTAATGAGATCAGGAGATCAATTGTGAATTCGCATTGAGACATCGCCCTCAGAACTGCAAGGGCGATCGCAAAGGCTGTGGACCGTCCAGGAGATCACTACCTTCTAGTTAAGTGGCCAAATGCAGCCAATGAGAGCACCCCCTTTTCGTCGGCGCAGAACAGCCAGACGACAAATCATGAGGGGCGAATGTCGCGGTCGTGGCCTCTCCAACCCATTCTCGCCGCAAGAGCCGACGGTATCATCTTCAGCTTCCATCCCGTCCATCCTGCATGGCCGGTTCGCGACGCGGACGTCTGGAACTCGACGACACGATGGGGCGATTCACACGCGGGGTGGGGGCCCATACGAGCTCGAAGCCTCCCCGTGCACCATGCTATTAACCGGCACGCAGATTGCTGGGTGAGGAACAAGGAGCTGCCGCGAGAAAAAGCGGCCGCAGCGGACCATCTTCGGAGTCCCAATGAGGCTTATCCGATTTGACCTGGCTTTGATGCTGCTTGCACCTGGAGTCGCAGAAGCCATGAACCCTGCCGTCGGCGAACACTTCACATCGGCCCTTAACGCTGTGGCGCCGTTCGAGCCGATTGCCGACCACGAGGCGGTATCAAGCCCTGGGGGTACCCGACGCGTCTACAGCCAAACGACGCAAGCCACGCCAATTCATCCGGCGGACAAACTGCGTCCGGCCAAGCCGGCTGAGGATTCCGCGATACTAGACGCCCGCCTTGCATGTGTGATCGGTCAGCGCTTCCGGCAGCGTCGATCGCCACGTTCCTCGATGACAGGGAGATGCTCAAGATGCCGGCCGTCGTAACACCGTCGATCTGCAATGCTCCGCGGCACCTTTTGGCCTCCTCGGGGCGGAAACGCCGCGCTGGTGCAAAACGGAGTGGATTTTCGCTAGCATGGTGATCATCGCCTTTGCGGCCATTCTCGTCGTGATTTGATGGAAAGATACAGCATAGGCGCGGGCTCGTGAGAGAAGCAAAACCGGGCTATATCGAAGTCGCCTTCAACGGCGCCCCCGCAAACATCCCGTTGGATGCGCGATTCAGCGTGCCGGCCAAGGGTGTCACAGCAATTTTCGGTCCGCCAGGGTGCGGCAAAACCACGCTCGCGCGCTGCATCGCCGGCGTCCAACGTCTGCCGGGTGGATTCTGCGGCATCGATGGTGAAATTTGGCAGGACGAAACGACGTTTCGGCCGCCTCATCTGCGTCCCGTCGCATATGTATTCCAGCGACCGATTCTTTTTTCTCATTTGTCTGTCAAGCACACCCTTCTGTACAACGCATCGAAATCGACATCGACAGTGATCGACTTTGATGGCGTGGTTCAGTTGCTCGATTTGGCGCCATTGCTGGACCGTTCGCCGTCACATCTTTCTGGCGCCGAGCGACAGCGACTTGCTCTAGGCAGCGCGCTACTAGCTCAACCGCGGCTACTTTTGCTGGACGACCCGCTCATTGTGCTCGACCGTGCCGCCAAGCGCGAGATTCTGCCATTTCTCGAGCGCATGCGTGAGGAGCTCACGTTGCCGATGATCTATGTTTGCCACGACATGGCCGACATCGAGCGCTTCGCCGATTATCTCGTCATGATGAAAGATGGCATTGTGACTGCGGCCGGGCCGCTGCACGTCGTTCAGAGCAATCCAGCGCTTGCAGCGCGGGGCGAAGCGGCGGTTTGCGTTGATACCGTGGTCGGCGGCTATGACGGGCGCTATGGACTGGTCATCGTCCGCCTCAGAGGCGCGCGTCTGTTGATACCTGGGGCGCCGCTCAAACCTGGCGCGCAGCTACGGCTGCGCATCGCAGCTGCCGACGTCAGCATCGTGCGCGAAGCTCCGCGCGCAAGCTCCTTCCTGAATGTCTTTCCGGCACGCATCAAAGCCTCCCTGCCGTTCGACGAAGCTGAGATCACGCTGGTTCTGGCGCTCGAAACTGGCCGCTCGGGCGTGCCGCTTTTGGCCCGCATCACACGCCGCTCCTTTGATGCGCTAAGGCTCAGTAACGGAATGGACGTATTCGCCGAGGTCGCGCGAGCCTTGCCGGTCTCGACCCCCGAGCGATTGCTCATAACGCCTGCGACACCGGTAGGAGGTCTTTTACAGCTGAGCGCGGACACACGAAGCGAACGGAAATAGGACCACGACCATGATCGACAAGCTTGATAATATCGATCCGACAGATGTGGCAGCGATTCTCTACCAGCCAGAAGACGACGCCGACAAGCTGCTTGCCGATTTCGTCCAGGATCTCGCGCGGCATCACGTACGCGTCGGCGGCCTCGTCCAGCGACACTTCAGGAATGCAAGCGGCACGCACGTTATCCTCGCAGTCGACGTTGCGACAGGGCGAGAGATCTCGATTTCCCAGCTGCTCGGCAGCGGGGCGGCATCCTGTAAGCTCGATCCAAACGGACTAGCCGAGGCCGCAGTTGTCGTTTCCCAGGCGCTTCGCAACAAGATCGATCTCCTCGTGATCAGCAAATTCGCCAAACAAGAAGCCGCTGGCCGCGGCCTGCGCGCTGAATTCGTTGACGCGATCACTCGGGGTGTCCCGCTCTTGACAGCGGTTCCAAGAAAATGCCTTGCCGACTGGAGAGCTTTTACCGGTGATGTTGGCACGCTGCTACATTGCGATCGCCAAGCCGTAGAGAAATGGTGGTGCGACGTCGCCACGCGCTTGGCGCGGCGCCACACCTTCAGCCCGAGCTGGGGCTATTTTGGGACGATGATACCGGACAGCTTGATGACGGCTGCGAGAATATCGCCAGTGTCGACACAGCCATCGCCGGTCGGGCTCCTTCGCTCCCTACGAAAACAGCCTTAGCTTCGGCGGCCGTTTCACACCGTGAGCTACCGTGATGCTCTGCGAGGGCGCGGAGGATCCATTCTCGGTCGCCACTTAGACGTCTCAACCAGCGGATCAATCGCTGGTCGAAGAATTTGGCTGCGACTTTTGCACTGCGGCGCTCCACTCATCACTTACGCGGCGCTCACACGGCGTTCCAAGCGATCAAGCATCTCGTATCCAGACAGCATGATTGGCGGTGGATGTATGAGCCATCAGACCTCAGGATCAGTGTCTGCAGCCAGGCCGCTGGTCAATTGGGACAATCCGATCTTGAGAACGGATGGCATGTCGCTTGCTTCACCAGTGATGGCACAACTTACGCAAAGCACACTTGTGAGGTCAGCATGCTCGGAATTGGAAGTCAGTTGCCGCCGTTCGAAATCACGGGCGTGAAGCCCGGCTTTCAGGCGCAAGAAGAAGACGGACGCAGCGCATTCGAGACGCTGACCGAAACAAGCTTTCCAGAGAAATGGAAGATCATCTTTTTCTACCCCAAAGATTTCACGTTCGTCTGTCCGACCGAGATCGCCGAGTTCGGCCGACTGTCCAAGGAGTTCGCCGATCGCGATGCTGTTGTACTGGGTGGTTCGACTGACAATGAGTTCTGTAAGCTCGCCTGGCGACGTTCGCATGCGGACCTGCACAATCTACCGATTTGGCAGTTTGCGGACACCAAAGGGACCTTAGTCGATGGCCTTGGCGTGCGTTCGCCCGAGGGCGTCGCCTACCGCTACACCTTTATCGTCGATCCCGACAACACGATCCAACACGTCTATGCGACCAATCTCAATGTCGGGCGCAGCCCCAAGGACACGCTCCGCGTTCTGGACGCGCTGCAAACCGACGAACTCTGTGCCTGCAACCGCGAGGTCGGCGGGGAAACCCTGAAGGTTGCGTGAGGCAGCATGTCGTCAATTGAGCAGTTGAATGAGACGATCCCCGATTTCGCCAAGGACGTCAGGCTTAACCTGGCGTCCTTGCTGGGCGATGATACGCTGTCGCCGCAGCGACAATACGGCCTGCTGCTGGCGACTGCGATTGCCACTCGCAATGCAGCCCTGATTGCCGCGATCGAAGCGGCAGCCGCTGCCGTGATGGCACCTGCCGCGATTGCCGCAGCGAAATCCGCAGCCTCTGTGATGGCGATGAACAACGTCTACTACCGATTCGTTCACCTCGTATCCAACCCGGAATACAAGAGCATGCCGCCACGACTGCGCATGAACGTGATCGGCAATCCTGGCGTGGACAAGTCCGATTTCGAGCTGTGGTCTTTGGCGGTCTCGGCCATAAACGGCTGCGGTGCCTGTGTCGACGCTCACGAGAAGACGCTGCGGGCTGAGGGCGTCAGTTCCGGAGTGATCCAGACTGCCGTGCGCTTTGCTGCGATTGTGCAATCAGTGGCGGTTGCGATCGAGGCCGCCGGGCTCGCCCCCTCGAAGGCGAAGGGTTGATTTCCTTTGCGCGTCATCGGTTGTGGCGCCATTCAACGGCACTACGACCATTCCTTCGCCAATCCTAAGCGCGTGTAGTATCCTCAAGCTGTCTTGCTGCGCGTCCCCTCGGGTGCGCGCTCGTTCGAACTTCACCCTCCGTGCAGACGAGCAGGAATGCGCCACAAAGTGCCCTGCTTTATGGCGATCACACCGCGGGCCCTTCGTTGCACTCTCACCCAAACTTGAACAGCACGCCGTACCCGCCGCGCGGATGGCTCCATTTGATGTCGCCGGTAGGTTCAGCGATCACGCGACAGGTGCCGCACTCGATGCAGCCGTCGACGGTTATCTCAACTTGGCCATTGTCGTTGAGTTCGTAGCATCGCGCAGGGCAGACTTTCAAAAGCGCACGTAGCTGCGGCGACGGCGTCGTGTGTGCGCGCACGGTGACGTGAGGGTGACCGACATCGACGAGATAGCGATTGTAGTACAGCTTGTCTTCGACGCGCACTGAGGGCTCGACATTCATGTTTTGACCTTCCAATTGCAGGACTTCACACCGTTGCCGCTCAGCGCCAGGCTCGAGCAAAACGACACGCATCTCCGAACAGACCTGTCCATGAACGCGCCTTGACGAAGGATTTCAGGGTCGCCTTCTCCTTCTCAACTTTCGGCGTACCATCGACGCGTACAAAGTTCTGCAGCGCCTTGGAGATGAGCTGCGGATAGGTAAGAAAGAAGCTTTGCGAATGAGTGTGCATCAGCGTCGGCATGTCTTTGTATTTCTTGAGGTCTTTGATGACGAAGGACTCGTCCAGCATCGTCTTGTAGAGCGACAGATTTTTCGTGGACATCGGCTCGCGGCGCGATTTCACCTGGGCGATCGCTTCGGCCGCGATGCGGCCTGAGGTCATCGCAAGATTGGAGCCTTCGCGATGAATGGCATTGTTGAGCTGTGCCGCGTCCCCCACCACCACCCAGCCCTCACCGTAGAGCTGCGGGATTGCTTTGTAACCGCCTTCGGGAATGAGATGCGCCGCATATTCCTTGACTTCGGAACCTGCGATCAGCGGCGCCACGGACGGATGTTGCTTGAAATGGTCGAGCATGCCGTAGGGCGTCTGGCCGGTGCGCTGGAAATCGGCGACGAGACAGCCGATGCCGAGCGAAATGCACTCCTTGTTGGCATAAATGAAACCCATTCCGGTCATGCCGCGAGAAATGGTACCGGCCGCCTCGATCACGACGCCTTCGTCGCCCTTGAGATTGAACCGCGCCTCGATAGTCTCGCGAGGCAGAAAGTGCATTTCCTTCACCGCGAGCGCAACATTATCCGGCGTTGGCCGTGAGCGCAGACCCGCTCGCGTGCCGAGCAGGCCATTGACACCCTCGGCCAGCACGACGACGTCGGCGTGTATTTCGCCGTCGCGGCGATCTGTACGAACTCCGACGATTCTCTCATGGTCGTCCCGTACGAGTTCGGTGACTGTGGTCTCGCACAGCACGGTCGCGCCCGCCTCCCGCACCTTTGAGGAGAACCATTTGTCAAACTGCGCGCGTATGATCGTGTATCGGTTGGGCCGCTCCTCGTTGAAGTCATCCGAGCGGTAGTGCATCCCGACATGGGAGCGATCGTCCATCATCCAGAAGCGCTGTTCGACCAGATGGCGTTCCAGCGGAGCCTCCTCGCGAAACTCGGGGATCAGCTTTTCCATCATGTCGGCATAGAGAATTGCGCCCTGCACATTCTTCGATCCGGGATATTCACCCCGCTCGAGCTGTAGCACCTTCAGGCCGCGCTTTGCCATCGTCAATGCCGCCGCGTTGCCGGCCATACCGGCTCCAACAACGATCGCGTCGAACCTCTCTTTCAATCATCACATCATCTCCTCTAGACCGCGATGCGGGCTCGCGAATTCGGCAAAAGCCTGGCGCGAAATGCTGCCGTCAGCGACGGGAGCAACTGCATGGCATCACTGACGATCGCGACGTGGGCGAAGTCGAAGATCGGCGCATTCTTGTCGGTATTGATGGCGACGATCAGGTCCGCGCCCTCCACGCCGACCCTGTGCTGGATCGCGCCGGAAATGCCGGCCGCAATATAGAGCTTTGGCCGAATGGTCTTGCCCGTCTGGCCGATCTGCCGGTCAGACGTCACCCACCCCTTTTGCACCAGAGGACGCGAGCAGCCAAACTCGGCGCCAAGCAGAGCCGCCAGTTCGCGCACCAGCCGAAAATTCTCGGGCGATCCCAGTCCCAAGCCGCCGGCCACAACGACATCGGCATAGGCTAGATTGGACGTTTCGGAATCTCGGTCGGGAATGAACGTCAGCACTTTCGTGACGATATCGTCTTCAACGAGGCCCAGCGGATGGATAATAATGCGAGCGGCATCGCGTACGATGCGCTCCGGCATCGGCATGACGCGCGGGCGGACGGTTGCCATCTGCGGACGATAGTTCAAGGTATAGATCGTGCACAGCAGCGAGCCGCCAAAGGTCGGACGCGTCGCCGCAAGCGAACCATCGGCGTCGACGTCGAGGGCGGTGCAGTCGGCGGTGAGCCCCGTCGACAAGGTGGTCGCCACCGAACCCGCAAGATCGCGACCGAGTGTCGTCGCGCCCAACAGCAGAATTTCAGGCTTGTAGGTGTTGACGAGTTCCGTTAGCGCTTTCGTATAGGATTCGTTGCGGTAATTCGACAGAACATTATCGCTCACGAGATAGGCTAGATCGGCCCCATAGCAAAATGACTCCAGCGCGGCGTTGCGCGTCGGCTGCCCTTCCGGACCGATAACGACCGCGGCGAGATTCACCTTCAGCCTGTCAGCAAGCCTGCGCCCCGCACCCATGAGCTCCCAGGAAACCGGATGCACCTGGCCTCGCTCCTGCTCGACGAAAACCCAGACATGCTTGTATGCCTTAAAGTGCTCCGGCAGCTCTTTTTTGGCCGCCGCGCGGCCGGCCGCCGTCGGCGCGGCCGTTTTGGTGACATTGCTCATGCTTTAAATTCCCCTCAATAATACGGGCGCCCGCGCCACAGGATCGCTTTCCACTTCGGTTGGCTAGGATCACCTTTGATCAGCATGTGGCCGGCTGCTCGGTGGTCCTGTCTGCTCGGTGCGGCCCAATCGCGCAACGAGGGACGTCGCCTGGGGTGAGCGTACCTGGCGTGTCAGATTCCGAGAGCGCCACGATACAGGTTTCTTGCGCACTCTATTCGACCAGCGCCAGCGAGGCGGCGAGGCCGCGTCGATCGCTCTGTCCGACCCTCTCCATGCTCGAGTACGCGGCTCCGCTTGCTGCGCAGTAGCTTCACCTCGCTTTCGACCTAGCGGTCCACATTGGCTGTGACAAGCAGGGTTATTTTGCCACCACATTGTCATGCGATCCGTGTTTAGCCTCCAGCGCCCGTGGGCCAACATGCGCCCCTTCTCCAGACCAATATTGCTATCGGCCGCGGGGTAGATGTGGACCCGCGCAAAATCGGGCACCAACTTGATGCGATGCATACCTTCCCTGGCAGCAGCGTGGACGGACGACTTACCCATTGATCACCATTTTGCGCTCGATACCGGCTTCAATCACATTCGGATGGCACTGCGTGAGCATGAGCCACGAGATGATGCCGCAGCTCTCGGCAGGCAGTAGAATTAACGTGAAAGCTTTTCCTTCAAGTCTCATCTTGGACGGCTACCATTTGTCGGCATCGATGACGGGATCGGCACCACAACAGCAAGTGTCGTACCAGTTGCAAGAACCAAGAAAAGGCGCGCGGAAGCAACGAGTTGGGAGACACCTAGAATGGCTGCTAACACCCAGGACATGGCCAGTCCGAACATGGGTCGGGAATACGACAGCGCCGCTCGAACCATAATTGCAGGCAGCTGATCTGTATGAAGAGAAAGACTGCACGAGGGGCTGCCACGACGCCATTCGGGACAAACCTCGCTGCGGTGGAGCGCAAGATCACTTCAACTCGCTCAAAGGGACAAAGGCCTTCGGCTTGTCATGCTCCGTGGTCGCATCCTTCAAAACCTTAAATACTCGCTCGTCGATTGGTGACGATGCCACGAAGTCGGCATAAGCCTGCTCCAGCATCGCTTTGCAACGAGCTCTGATGTCCGGCTCCACGGCACCAGCGAATTGCTCCTTGGCAAAATATTGTCCCATGCGCTTTAGGATGTGAAGGCGCGCGACATTGACGATCCTGGGATCGTACTCGACGTCTAACAGCAAAAAAAATTCTTCCGCTGACGAGGCCTTGCCGAGCCGGTCCAGGATACCGGCTGCTGGGTGCGAGTTACTCATCCAAAATCTCCTTTTGAATTTGCTTGTGGACATTCGGCGGAAACGCGGCAGTGCCCGGTGATCCTCCTGCAGCCCCGACCTCGTACAACCAAGCGGAGGCAGGCCGTCATCGTTGCCGCCGATCAACTAACAGACCGTCATCGCGGCGCCTGGCTTTAGAATGGTCTGCGCAAACGTTGCTGGGCAGGCCTCTTCACGCGGGGCGGGGCGCCAAGCTTCCGCACACTTCGCGCCAGATCGCCGCGACTGCTTCGCGCTCGACTGGTAGCTTGTGCTCGATGGCATGCCTGCGGACTTGCGACAGGATCTGTCTAGCCTGATCGGCGCTGGCGACGAGCTGTAATTCAGTGAGCAACGCAGTGATCGCCGAGAGCCCAGAATGCTTGCCTATCACAAAACGGTTGCAGCGCCCAAGCAGAGCCGGATCAAGCGACTGGTAGGTGCGTTGATCCTTTAACAGGCCATCCACATGAATGCCCGATTCGTGCGTAAACACATGCTCTCCGACGATGGCCTTGTTCAGAGGAATCGCACGTGCGGCTGCGGCTGCAACCACCACGGCGACGTTCTCGAGTTCCGGCAATATGATGCCGGTCTCGCAGCCATAGAGCTGCTTGAGCGCGACTGCGACTTCTTCGAGCGGTGCATTTCCGGCCCGTTCGCCGAGGCCGATAACGGTTACCGACGCGTGGCTCGCGCCAGCCTTGATGGCAGAGAGCGTATTGGCGGTTGCGAGGCCGAGATCGTCGTGACCATGAAACTCGAGTTCGAGATCCGTGGTCGCACGCAAACTTCCGACCAGCGCAAAGGTTGTGTCGGGGTCGAGTACACTAAGCGTATCGGCAATACGAAATCGACGCGCTCCCGCCGCTCTTGCCGCAGCTATCAGTCTAATGAGAAAATCGATATCGGCGCGGGAGGAGTCCTCGCCGCCGACGGCGACCTCAAGTCCCCGCTCACGCGCATAATCTACCACTCGCTTCACTTGTTCCAGCGCCAGATCGCGACAACCGCCAAGCTTGGCCGCGATCTGTACATCGGAACTCGGGATCGACATATTGACCATGGACACCTTCGCTTCGATCGCCGCGTCGATGTCTGCTTCCCGCATCCGGCACCAGCCTATGGTGGTCAGTGGAAGCTCTGCTTCGACGACAGCGCGGATGGCGGCGATCTCCTCCTTGCCCATCGCGGGCGTTCCCGCCTCGATCTCCGTCACGCCGGCCCGGGCCAGCGCCTGCGCGATCGCCAGCTTTTCTTCTGTGGTGAACGCAACGCCGGGCGCCTGCTCGCCGTCACGTAACGTCGTATCGTTGAGCACAGTCGGCTTGGCGCGCGCCTGCTCGGGCCAAGACTGTTTGGTGGTGGCGGCCATCACGAAAGGGCTCCTTATTGTTCTTTGATCCACCTACGCTTCAGCAACCCGCGTGCCAGCCCGCCATCCCTGGCAACCCATTGAAAAACCGCAGTCTCCCTCGGCTAGCTTCCTTCAAATGATTTGTCGCAAACGCGACAGATTTAGGAAGCGGACGCCTCACCTTGCCTCTTGCCACGCTGGCTCGAACGCTAACCCGGTTGTGGCACGCCGGGATGCAGGAATTGTCGCGGAGCCCTTGCGGCTTGCCACCTTGGACTCATCGTCGCTCTCGCATCGAAACGGCGTGAGCCGCGCCCCTCGACTCCTGCGGAGGTCGCCAAAGCCCGTGAGGCGTTCTCAGATGACTGTGAGATCGACGATCCTTGTGACAACTCAAATGGGCCAGTCGCCGCTGACGTCCGGGCGAGCCGCCTGCAACAGAAGGTCGCGGCGGCGCTCGGCCATCCGGCTCTCGCCGCCCTCTTCGCCGAAACAGAGATTGAAGTCGTCACATTGCGTGCACACGGGCGTTGTGCACATGGCGAGACCTTCGTCCTCGCACACCGAGCGGTAGAAGAAGCGCTTCCAGCGCATATTGTTGATATTGCGCGCGGCGAGCGGCGAGAAGTGGCGGCTTAGCAGCCGAGAGAGTTCGCCACGATTGCGTAATCCGAGATCTTCCCACAGGTGATCTGGCTCTATGGCGCGGCGCGCGATCATCGCGGCCAGCCAGCCGCCGATATGCCCTTCCGTCGAGCGTTGCTTGAGCAAGAGATCGCGCACCATCGCGATCTCGTCATTCTCATCGCACTTAAACGCTAGGAGCTGCTCCGAGATATTGACCTCAACCGATGGAAATTGCTGCGCCAGCAGGGTCGCCAGCTGGTGGCCGGACAGGCCGGCCTTCTCGGGAAGCGGGCCACCATCCATCGAGGCGGCCGCCAGGATTGACGCCAGGACATGGCAATCGAAACTGCTGTCGGTCGCAATGTCGGCATCTTCAGGAGACACGCCAGTGAGCGCTCGGTAGGTCGCAATTCCTCTTTGCACCTTGCTGCTCGCGTCGACGGCGCAAGAAGCCATAAGCGGAAGGAAGTGCGCTTCTGGCATGATGTCTTGGGTTCCCGCAGCTGTCACGTTTGCCCCGCTCCACTCTGGCTGTCAGATAATCGTCAGAATGCCGGTCTCCCCGGATGGGGGGTGAGGGAGACCGGCATCCGTCGCGCGCCTTCACAAGGCCGCGACCCGCGACCTTTACGAGGCCGCGAGTTCGGCGGCGGTCTTGCCGACGATGGATTCGTCGACGGGCTTCATTATGCCATGCTCCATCAGCATGTCCTCGAGCTCGTCCATGGAGATTGGGGTCGGAATGATGCCTTTGCCGCCATTGTTGTGAACCTTGGTCGCCAGATTGCGATAATGATCGGCCTGCTGCGAATCGGGCGCATACTCCAGCACCGTCATGCGCCGTAGCTCGGCATGCTGCACCACATTGTCGCGCGGCACGAAGTAGATCAGCTGAGTGCCTAACTTCTTGGCCAGCGCCTCCGCCAGTTCCAGCTCCTTATCGGTCTGCCGCTCGTTGCAGATCAGACCGCCCAGCCGCACGCCGCCAGAGTTTGCGTATTTCAGGATACCTTTGGAGATATTGTTTGCGGCATACATTGCCATCATTTCTCCAGACATCACGATATAGATCTCCTGCGCTTTGTTTTCGCGGATCGGCATCGCAAAGCCACCGCAAACGACGTCGCCGAGCACGTCGTATGAGACATAGTCAATGTTCTCATAGGCGCCGTTCTCCTCCAGGAAATTGATCGAGGTGATGACGCCGCGGCCGGCGCAGCCGACACCCGGCTCAGGACCACCGGACTCCACGCAGCGGATGTCCTTGTAGCCGACCTTCATCACGTCCTCGAGTTCGAGGTCTTCCACGCTGCCAGCGCTCGCTGCAAGGCTCAAAATCGTGTCCTGCGCCTTGGCGTGCAGGATGAGGCGGGTCGAGTCCGCCTTAGGATCGCATCCCACGATCAGGATTTTCTGGCCCATCTCGGCCAGTGCCGCCAGCGTATTCTGGGAAGTGGTCGACTTGCCGATGCCGCCCTTTCCGTAGAACGCGATTTGTCTCAGTGAAGACATGTTGTTCTCCATCAACCGATTGCCAAAAGTTGCGTGCTTCCGACACGCGAGCTTGTTTCTCTCTCAGAAACGGGGCACACGGGCTCAAGGGAAGGAGCGCATCGCTCGTCTTACGCGTCGGCGTGCACCCAGCCCTCACTCAGTGTTGCTGCAGCTCAACAGCAATCGCCATGCCAACACTGTCCGCGCTTATTAAGCTTCTGATTACGCTCTAAAAAGCCAACGAAACGCTGAGCGACCCCAGGGAGATTTGCACTGGACAGGATCTGCGCGGCTGTCAGAAAACGAACAACGGCCACACCCATCAACCGGAAAACGCCGGTTTGGCATGATCTGGTTCAATTTCCTCAACTGGAACGGGACTTGCTCCTCTTCTTGCAAGAAGGTGGCGGCAATTTGCGGAGAGCAATATGCAGGTCGAGGTCACAACCTCTAAGGCAAGTGGCCGGCGATGGGGTTCGTGGTCGAGGATGACGAGATCAATTGTGCGGCTGACCTCCCGATTCATCCATCTCATCAGATCGGCGCGCATAGCTTAATGGCAGCAAGAAGCTGCCTTACAAGGGCCCTGCAGGTCGAAGCTAAATGAGGTCCAGCTCTGCGCCGATCGTTCAGCTCAGCTTACCGACATAGGTATAGCATGGCGACAATCCTCTTTTATCAGAAGCCCGGCTGCGTAAGCAATGCGCGTCAGATGCTGGCGCTGAAGGCCGCTGGCCATGATGTGATAGCCAAGGATATATTGAAGGAGCCGTGGGCTGCGGAGCAATTGCGACGCTTCTTCAGCAATATGCCGATCGCATCCTGGTTTAACCGAGCCGCACCTCGTATCAAGTCGGGCGAAGTCAATCCTGACGCAGTCGACGCAGCGAGTGCACTCGCGTTGATGCTTGCTGATCAGGCGCCCGCTAATCAACGTCGATGGCTCTAGATGCGCCGGATTTGATCATGAATCTGTGCTGTCGCTGCTTGGCCGGGACACGCCAGATGGCCTTGAGGGATGCTACCAGGAACAAAAGAGCACTCACTGTCCGTAAATGTGAGGATGCGATCGATCATAATACCATGCCGCCAACCAATGGAACAACGTCCCTCCCACTTCCGGCTTTTTCAATATGACCGACGGCAGTTCGCTGAGAACGCCGACGTACGTGGCTCTTCGTAACCAGCGGCGCTCAGATTTGCTCGGTTTGAATATGACCTTTCCGTCGCCAGCGATATATGACACCGCCCAGTTCGACCGCGTTTATTGCGCATGATTCCTGCAGCCTGCGTTTGCTCGGAGCTTCAAGCCGAGATACGGCTTATTGAATAGATTCGGCTCAGACAGAACATTAAACTGAATAACGATTCGCACGGAACAGCGACGCTTCGTGATCCTTATGCAACGTGGCTGCATAATTGCGCTACGCCGTCTCGCCATTTGATCAGCATCAAATCTTTCGCCGTCCTCCATGTGTGACAGAGATCTCGCGCGACTTTGCGCGCGAACTTTGGAATGGAGAATTCGATGAGGACAAAAACAATTCTGACGACGGCATCGCTCCTTGCGCTCACGTGTCCGTTGGAAAGCATCTCGGTACAGGCCGCGGACCTGGCGCGGGCCCCAATCTACTACAAAGCACCTCAAATCGAACCCATCAATCCGTGGATGATCCGCCTGCGCGCGCTGGGCGTTTTGCCGGATACCGCAGGCAGCTCCGTCAATGTCGCCGGGGCGCCGCTGCTGTCCTCGCCCGCTTCCGGCCTATCGATCAGCGACCAAGCGGTACCGGAGCTCGATATCACCTATTTCTTCACAAACAACGTTGCCGCCGAACTCATTCTCGGCGTGACCCGCCATCACATCAGCGGCACCGGCACGCTAAATGGCCTGGATATTGGCAAAGCTTGGCTGTTGCCGCCAACACTGACACTGCAATATCACTTCACCGATTTCAGCCCGTTCAAGCCCTACATCGGCGCGGGCATCAACTACACCGTATTCTTCAAGCAATCGGCAGCCAATACATCGCTCGCCGGCCTGGCGGTGACGGATTTGCACATCGGCAACCAGTTCGGCGCTGCGGTCCAATTCGGCTTCGATTACATGCTTGACCGCCATTGGGGCCTCAACTTCGACGTGAAGAAGTTGTGGTTGCGGCCGGATTATACGGCGACCGTAAACAATGCGATCGCCGTCACCGGCCGCGCCAATATCGACCCATGGCTCGTCAGCGGCGGCGTCACTTACAAGTTCTGAAGCTAGACACACGCTTCAGTGAACTTTCGGACGCGCCGAATCGTCGGGTGCGTCTCCCCCCGCTTAGTGCAGTCCAAAGGTAAGCGAGATGATGTGTAAAAGACACGTCGTCTCGCCGAAGGCCGGGAGCCATTCGCAGCATTGCACTCGCTGCGGACTACGAACGTGGCGGTAAGCTGTGGAACACAAACAGATCGAACCAATAGCGATTCAAATGATCCTGCTCGTGTTTATCGGCGATAGCAGAAGCGGCTGCTCGCTTATCAGAGCCTAGAATTCAAGCCGGCACGCTACCGTGTGAAAATGACCGCCTTGCGAGAACTTGAGCTCATGGCTCTTCGACTGCGATCATGAGCAAGACTCAATCGAGCCTCCCTCCAACCGAATGTTGCGGACAGAGCCATAGCGACGGGTCAGTCGTCCGCCGCTGCGCACGTACTGGAAGCATTAGGGCACCGGTCATCGTCAACTGTTCCGAGATGCCAGCTATTGGCCGGATAGGCCAGCCACGTTTGATACCCCGGGACGAGCGGCGCTAAAGCGAGGTCTTTAGCTTCGCCTCAGCACCATCACAAGGCGGTCGACACGTTTGCCCTGCTTGAGATGGGATTCTACGATTTCATCAACGTCCTCAGGAGTGGTGGCGCGATACCAGACTCCGTCAGGATAGACAACCATCAAGGGACCGGAGTTACAAAAGCCAAGGCAGCCCGCCACCGTGAAACCGACATCGGTGAGACCTTGGGCTTCAATTGCCTTACCCAAACGATCCCAGAGGGCCTGCGCCCCAGAAGCGCCGCAGCTGCCATGCGGATGATTCGGCGGACGCTGCGTGTGGCAGGCAAAGACGTGATGTCTATAAAGTTGAGGAAGCTCGAATTCAGTTTCTGCGTTCATGCGCCTATCCTGCAATCAATGGGCTCCGTCATCTGAAAAAGACAGGATCCGAGCGTATCCGCTCGTATAATCTGCTCTTCAGTCGAACGCCGCATCGACCAATTGATCCTACTAATTCCCACTCGAGCTTGCGAAAGCAGGCGAAATGAGCGGGCGACATAATGATGATTATCGCTGAATCAGCGACAGATTCTCAGCATCTAGAACAGAGTTTCACCCTCGCGATACTCTTCCTCCGTATCATTTACGCAACCATCAACCTCTCCAAGCAAGTTCCGCACCAGATGCGTGGCGCTCATTTCTGCAATCGATTTCATTCTCCACGCCGGCGCGACTGACAATTATGCCAAGGTTGCGACAATGTCGCCCTCCACTGTTTCGTGCATGACAAGTGTCGCATCGCGCTTGACACGCTGCCGCTTCCGCCTTTTTGCATTTCGAGTCCGCACGCAAAATCGCCGGGCCACGCGCACGTGCCCGCTCATGCGTTCAACCTTGGCCGCCGCCGTCGGCTGACCATCGTGACGGCACTCGCTAAGGGCATCGCATGAACGGAAGCGTGGAATTGCAATTGCTACGCCCGCTTCGGCGACCGTCCAAGGATCGCGACACAGGATCGTCATTCCTCCAGACCAAACGGTCCTGTCAGTCTGGGTCCCCCCATTTCACCCAGCCCAGACGATGCCCTCGGCGAACTTGTAACCGCCGAGGGCATTTCCTTCGCGAAGATATTGTATTCAGCGGGGGCAATGGCCTGCTGGCTTGATTTAGTGAGCTAGCGCCAAATCACCTCGTTGGTACCGCCCAAGATCGCGGTTGCATGCCCGGGATACGACGGGCCGCCTGTTTGCCCCTCAAGTTCAAAGGCATTGACGCGCGGCCGCGCCAGCACTCACAAGTACGATGACATTATTCGGTGGCAACGCGCCGGGGCAGCAACTTGAGCAACGGCCAAGTGATACGCCTGTTAATCGGGATGGATCGTTATATCCATGGTTTCGTCGCTGTCCTCAAACGCATTGGAAAACCGATCGTCCTCCAGCAGCTTGACGCCACAAAGGCAGACGTCACCTTCGATGACGGCGAGCGCAACCGGCTCAAGCGCTTGTCCATTGCACGGACCATCGATGCACAATCCAGTGTCGATCTCAAATCTCGCACCGTGCCGTCCGCATCTAAGAAAGGAGCGATCGGAGGAGAAAAACTCGCCGGAGCCGATGTTGAGCCATACGCTGTCATGAGGACAACGATTGACGTACCCTAGATAGTCGTCGCCGAAGGTGCGAACCACGACAATTGGAAAAGGCCGGCTCTCGCCGCTGTCGTCGATCCGCGACAAGCTAAAGCCCCTGGCGTTACTCCGCTCGATGGCGTCGGCCGGACACACGGCGAACACCTCGATCTGATCACCGATCGGGCCGACCATCCCTTTGCTCATCCGGGCCTCACAGTTTCCTGCTTGAAGGCTTCGACCGCTGCCCGGGCCGGGCGAAAAGCGCCGCGGCCACGTGCAAGCGGCCGATAGGTCGATCCAGCGCGGCTGCTGAGAACATCAAACCATTGGGTCGGCGTGAGCTTCGCTGGGCGCTCGCTAATTTGGATCACCCTCCCGTTCGGAGCGAAGCGGACGTGAATGATGACTTGTTGCGAGTTCATAGCAATCCGGTATTTGGCCGACTTTAAAGACCCGAGCTTGGCGCGCCTCGACCGCGGCTTGGAGACCGCGCCTCGCTACCTGCAAGCAGGTCTTCTTCGCGCGCGGGCCGGTCCTCGCTCGCCTTGCTCATCTCGCGCAATGTCACAAAAGTCGCATCATCGCCATTCAATCGTCCTCCTTCCATGTGGTGGATAACGCACGCTCAGTAGATCGCTGCCCCTGCGCCCACGTTGACCGACGCATCTTTCATGGTCTCGACAATAAACTCGATCTTGTTATTCGTGAGATGGGTGTGAAACGGCAGGACCAAAGCGCGATCGGCGATCTTTTCCGCAACCATGAAATCGCCACGTCGATAGCCGAGCTCAAAATAGTGGCGTTGCAAGTGCAGCGGATGGCTATAGGCGGCGGATTCAATTCGAGCGGCGCGCAGATCATCGACGATGGCATCGCGGCTGGATCGAGTGAAGCGTGTCCCGAGATGGACGAGATAGAGCAACCAGTTCACCTCGGTCACATGGGGACCAACATAAGGCGGCTTGATTCCCTCAAATGATTGCATATGCGCGTTGTAGAGCTGATCTACCAGCCGACGACGCTCCAGGATTTCATCGAGACGCTTGAGCTGCGCCAGCCCCAAGGCGGCCGTGAGATCACTCATGCCGGCCTGGTATGGTGCTGTGGCACCGACGATCACTGAGGAGCGCTCGTCCAGGCGGTGGGCACGACAGCGACGCAAGCCAACCGCGATGTCGATATCGTCCGTTACCACCATTGCGCCTTCGCCACAGCTTAGAGCCGAGGGCTGGGCAAAGTCGAACACCGCCACATCGCCAAACCGGCCGACGAGCTCGCCCCTGTAGCGCGATCCGATTGCTTCGGTGGAATCCTCCAAAAGCGCCAAATGATGGCGCTGCGCGATCGCCCGCAGTTCAGACCACGGCGCGGGGTGACCATTGGGATTGCCGGCGACCATCGCCCGCGTGTTGGCCGTAATGCGCTCTTCGGCTTTCTCTGGGACCAGGGTTCCCGACCAATAGTCAATGTCAGCAAACACCGCCCGTGCGCCCGCAAGACCGATCGCATGGACCGTCTCGCGAAAGGAATAGGGCGAGGCGATGACCTCCTGCCCTGGCCCGATGTCGAGCGCCTTGAGCGCCAGCAGGAGCCCGATGGGGCCGCTCGAGACCGCAACGGCATATTTGCGGCCAAGATAGGCTGCAAAAGCCTGCTCGAACGCCTCAGTGCCCCACCCATTGGAGATCTGCGGTGAGCACAGACCCGTTTCCACGGCGGAGAGCTCGGCGAAGCTGATATCGGGATCAGACAGTGGAATGAAGGATGTATTTGCCTCCATCTTCTCCGCGCCATCAAGCCGATGGTCTGCGAATTCAATGCCACTCACCGGGCAACATTCCTTTTTGCCAATACGATGCCGGTTGCCCGCGCCGGATCCGCTGTAATCTGCACGCAGTGATCCGACCCATCGAGCAAATGCAAGTCAAAGCGAGGAAACTGCCGGAACGGCCGATCCGCCACATCCGACTTTTCGCAGCGCACGCACGCTAGCCGCGGAAAACGGCGCCGCAGCTCCGCAAAGGGGCCAGTGCAGGGGCATCAGCCGCAAGTAGCCGTTCGATTTCGAACAGTTCCTCCGCTGTGAGCGCCATCATGGCTCCTCTATCACTCGTCAAAGGCGGTCGTCATTGCCAGAACAGACGCTCCGGATCTGCGTTCAATTCATCGATTGCTGAAGTCAGGCGGTGGTAAAGGCTGTAAAACTCCCAGATCCCTCGCGCGTGATCCTTGCAAAACAGCTTCCAAATCCCACTCACCGCATCATATAGAATTAGCGCGACATCAACGAGACCGCCATCCTTGTCGATATTGCGCGAGCAACAGGGACTCTCGATCAGATAGCCACCCCTCACCGGCGTCACATTCGGCAAGACGTAGAGATAGCGCTTGCGCGAGCTCAAGCCGCGCTCGATCCGCTTGCGATCGACCTCGTTTGGGTGAGGGACCAGCCCGGTCTTTACCTTCCTCATCAGCGCGGCAGTCATCGCGAAAGCCCCCCTTCAGAGCACCGTGATTTCTTCTTCGAGACAGCCAATGAGCAGCTGCTCACCAAAATCGACAGTATAGATCGGCACGTCCGCTTCGGTATGGATAGCGACCCCGACGATCTCGCCGGTTGCTCCGGCGCCGAGAACGAGCCCCTCCGGTTCCGTATTGGGAAACGAACCATCGTTGATGAGATCGACTACGGCTTTAACGCGCTGGCCCCGCCGATACTTCGGAAAGCGGACCTCAGTCATGACACAACCTTTTCCGGCAATGGCAAATCATCGATCTCCTCGCCCGGGTCCACCGGCTCAAGCTCCTTGCGCTTCATGCCAACGCGATAGCCGCTTTCCAGAAACTCGACGCCGTAGATGTAGAATTGCTGCAGGAACGTGCCGATCGAAACGACGTAACCCACGTCGCCCTTCTTGACCAAAATCTCGCCAATCTCCTTGCCGCGATAGGTGCCATCATTGCGGATGGTGCGATTGGCTCGCACCTTCTCGCTAAAGCTGAAGACAGGCGGCCCGCTGAGCTCGATCACGTCGCTGTCGCGGACGATTTTATTCATGCAGCTCTCCCTCAAACGCTGCCATACCCGCGCGAGCGAGGTCCTGCATCGATTTGTCCTCAGCCTCGAAGACGTTTGGCGATTCACCAGCGGCAATGCAGCGCGCCATTTCATGGCGGACGTGCCGGTCAGGATCGCAGTGTGGAGCAGTTTGCGCCTTCGGCAGCAACCGTTGTGTGTTTTCGAACCGCACGGAGGCGTCCGGGTCGATCGCTATGGCTAGCGGCCACTCATTCTGGACATCGCGTGCCACAATGTGGTGGAACTCGACCTCCTCATCGCTCATCAATCGGTCGAACGGCTGCGGCGTGATGCGGCGCGCGACGGCACGATTAACTTCATCGTCCTGGCCGGCCAGCATCGGCATCAGTCCCTCGCATCAAACGAAGATCCGGGCCAGACGGCGAGGCTGCGATGGGGTTCGTTTCGCAACCAAGCGCATGAGGCCGCATTCCTGGACACTGTTTCGTCCACATCATCAAGCACCGGCAATCCGTTCATGGAGTTCACCCTTTAGGCCGGCGCCTGGTAGCGCGGCAAGGACGTGTCAACGACACAAGTATTGTCGACCGGACAGACGGCGACACATTGCGGCTCGTCGAAATAACCTATGCATTCGGTGCATTTTGCTGATTCAATCACGAAGCTTCCCGCCTTCTCCGAGATTGCCACGTTCGGGCATAAGGGTTCGCAGGCTGAGCAGCTCGTACATTGCGAGGCAATGATCTTGAATGGCACATAACCTCCCTACGCGGCAGAGATCAGGGCTCCTTGCCGAATCGACGCGTCGCCGCGCTTCGCGTGCTGGATCTCACCGCTTTTCACCCTGTCGAGATAGCACCGGAACCAGGCGACCGCCGACTTCTCGATGAACTCATGCGCGTATTGATCGATCGGCTCGATTCCAGCCTTGATCAGATTGCTTTTCGGGCAACCGCCGATTTTGGCCACAAACACCGCATGGCAGTCATGGATGCTTCGGATGATGGTCGAAAGCCTATCCTCCTCGCCATAATCGCCCTGGCAGTAGGCGTCCACCCGGCGGTGGCCGACGAATTTTGTGCCCGAAGTGGAAAGTTCGTAGATTTGGAATTCCTTCGCATGTCCGAAGTGCTCGTTGATTAGCCCCGAGCCTTTGGTTGCGACTGCCACCAGAAGCGAGATCTCACTCGCTTCCCCAGCCAATTTCCCGAGCTCGGCTTTGCTGGCCGCGGCTTTGGCGGCACGCTCATCCTCTAGGCGGTCTTGATAAGCCTTGCGCATCTCGAGGTCATATTCGATGTCCATCTTCATGACCTGATCGGTGGTAAACTCTGCGCTGCGATCCTCTCCGAGCAGACCCACAGCATCGGCCCGGCACTGACGGCAGTGCCGCATCATAATTATCTCCCCTTCACAAGAATCTTGCAGCGCCTTCAATTCCCGCGCTGTCGGCCCGCGCTGACCGTTGAGGCCAAATACTGTGCCGTACTCGGGTGCGGAGATCAGCGGCATGATATTGTGGAGGAAGGCGCCGCGTGACTTCACCGCCTGGTTGACTTCGACCAGGTGATGGTCGTTGATATGCGGGATCATCACAGAGTTGACCTTGCACAAGATTCCCCGTTCGCTAAGCATCTCCAGGCCTAGCAGCTGGCGATCAGTGAGTATCCTTGCCGCGTCAATTCCGGTGTAGCGCCTGTGGTTGAAGAAAATCCAGGGATAGATCTTGGCGCCGATTTCGGGATCGATCATGTTGATGGTGATCGTGACATGGTCAATCTTGGACTTGGCGATGACGTCAACGTAATCTGGCAGACTCAGCCCATTGGTTGACAGACACAGCTTAATGTCCGGAGCCGCTTTGGCGACGAGTTCGAACGTCTTGAACGTCTTTTCTGGATTGGCCAGCGGATCGCCGGGACCGGCGATGCCAAGCACGCTCATCTGAGGAATAGTGGCGGCTACCACAAGCACTTTCTTTACCGCCTGCTCAGGCGTGAGCTTCTCGCTCACCACGCCCGGGCGTGATTCGTTGGCGCAGTCGTATTTGCGGTTGCAGTAATTGCACTGGATGTTGCAGGCTGGCGCCACCGCGACGTGCATGCGGGCGTAATGATGATGCGCCTCTTCGCTGTAGCAGGGATGGTTCTTCACCTTTTTCCAGGTCTCGGTCGGCAGATCGCCTTGCCCCGCCCGCGAGCCGCAGCTCGCTTGGCCGATGTTGGACGAGGTGCGGCAGCCCTTATGCTCGGCGGTCGGCTGCACCATCTTGCCGGCATCTACCGCAGCTTTGGCATATTCGCGCCCGACGACCGCGTTCATTTTCCACTTCTCCCTGCAGGCAATCATCGGCTTCTCAGGATCAGCCCGAGCGCCTCAAGAAGAGCAGTAGCAACTCACATGCCATCGCGGAGACGCTGACATTGCAGCCATGCGCCAAAGTGTTAGCGGGAACATTGACGCCAACGCATACAGGAAAAACGATCATGCGTATGCAGGAAACGCGACAAGTACGTCGTGTTTCTGCCGCCGAGCTCCACGGCCGCGTGCATTCATTTACCCGCCAGGCTCGCGCGCCCGGCTCCCATCCCTATTGGCTTTGATGCGATGCGGCCTCTCACAACAGGCCAATGCGAGCTGGGCGATCCGGCTTCGCAACGCCATTAACGGGCGAGCAGTATCTCGACCGCGCGAGGCAGTGCAACCGCAAGCGGTGTCAAGCCTTGCTCACGTAGAAAACGGAGCTCATTGCGTGAAAGTGCATCCACGTCAATGATCGCATAGTGCGTGTTGGCCGACCGTTTGATGATTTGCCGGGCGTAGCTACGCAACAGTTGATCGTTAAAGCGACAACCGAGAAAGAGAAAGCTCTGTCCGATCCGCCTTTGCTTGATGATGTCCGGAATAGGTGTCTGGATGTCGATTTCGGTCAGCACCTCGACATAATCGGAGTCGGAAATCAGGAAGTTCTTTGCCGGCTGCACGCTGCCGTGCGGCTTGTACAACACCGTCGCCCAGCCGTCCGCTACGATACTGTCGACCTCCTGGCCAGCCGGGTCATAAAAGCGATACCAGCGATTCTCGCCAATGCCGGCGCGGGTGGTACCCTGCACTTCGCCCCATCCATCGTGCTTGTCCAGCGCCGCTGCGCATCGACCCATCATACCAAGTGTCAACTATGATGGGCAGTGACAGAGACGCAAGATGATGGTGCAACGGGATCGGCGCGACCGGCCGAGCGAAGGCGTGCGCCATCAATGCCGTCACTGTGGAGCGATTTTTGCTGATCTCGATGTGCTGCGCCGCGGCCCATACGTTACCCTTGGCCCGCCGCGGCAGCGCAACCTTGCTGCCGAAGAAATCAGATAACGCCTCGGGGGTCGTCGGCACGTCGGGTCTCGACAGTTCGGCGAGGCCAGGACCGAGATAGGGAACAACGCTCGCAGCCCTCAGCCCGGCAGTGACGTCCGCGAGAATGGCCTTAGCATCGGTCGCGTGGACAAAATCGATTTGCTGGGTCGTCTTCACGGATCGTCACCGTTTTCGCCCCGTTTTTTGGCGTTGATTGTCACCGGCAAGCGCGTATCGCTTGCCATCTGCGGCAAATCGAGCACCCAGCCATTAGCTATTTTGATCCAGCCGCCCCATAGCGTTTCGTGCTCGGATTCCACGATCGGCTCTTCGAGATCCTTTTTCGGCACGTAGATCGACAGGCCCGCGTCGGGGGAGCGGCGGATCATGATCTTCACGAACTCAACTCCCCCGAATGCGTAGCATGGTTGGTCAGACTGGCAGACTCCCGCAAGTTGGCGCGCAGGCGAGCCACGATGTCGGACAGTACGCATACGACCTCATCGACCTCCGCAACAGAGGTTTCACGCGACAGGGAAAAACGCACCGCGCCGCGCATGCTCCGCGATGGCACCTGCATAGCGCGCAGAACATGCGACGGCTCCATTGAGCCGGAGTTGCAAGCTGATCCCAGCGACACGGCAATGCCCGCACGATTGAGATGATGGACGATAGCTTCGCCATCGAGATCATCGAAGGCGATATTGGCCGTGTTCGGTAGCCGGTTGCTGGCACCGCCGAGCACCGCGCACTCGCCATTGTGCAAAATCCCCTGCTCCAGGCGGTCGCGCAACGCACCAATGCGAACACGCTCCGGCTCGAGCCGCTCGACCGCCAACTCCGCAGCTTTTCCAAGACCGACGATGCCGGGGATATTCTCAGTTCCGCCGCGGCGCCGATGTTCCTGCGGTCCGCCCGAGATCAGCGGGCGGAATTTTGTCCCTTTGCGCAGATAGAGCGCGCCGATCCCTTTCGGGCCATGCAGCTTATGCGCTGAAAGCGACAGCATGTCCACCGCACTATCCTTTAGGTCAACACGTATCTTACCTATGGCCTGGACCGCATCTGTGTGAAACAGCGCGCCTGCCTCACGGGTCAACCCGGCTAGAAACTCCACCGGAAAAATCGTACCGGTCTCGTTATTAGCCCACATGATCGAGACGATCGCTGTGCGTGGACCGAGCGCGCAGCGAAACGCCTCGACGTCGAGCCGGCCGCGGGAATCTACGGGCACGATATGCGTCTTGACGCCTTTCGTCGACAATTGCTCGACCAGCGAAAGGATGGCGGAGTGCTCAACCGAGGTGGTGACGATCTCGTCGCGGTCCTCCTGGGTCGCAAGCGCCGAGAGGATGGCGGCGTTATTCGCCTCGGTCCCACCGGAGGTAAAAACGATCTCATGATCGTGGGCATTCCCCAACAGATCCTGCAAGCTACGGCGCGCCTGCTTCATCGCAATCGTGACCTCGCCGCCAAAGGCATGGCTGGATGACGCATTGCCGAATTGCTCGGTGAAGAAGGGCAACATGGCTTGCACGACGGATGGATCGGTCCGCGTCGTCGCATTGTTATCGAGATAAATCGCCACTTGCCCCTCGCTCAATCTCATGCCTTGGCTGCGGCAGCAACCGGGATGACAGACGAATTCGCCTAGCCTATCGGCAAGCCACGCCTGAATGCTTTCCAGCGACCCGCCCGGAAGCTTGCAGAACGCGCAGGCACCAGGCTGACCGTGATCCGCTGCCATCGAGCCGAATCAGCCGACTGTGGCCGCCGCGTTGCAAAATGGATCGGATAACCTCGATTACAGCGCGAATACGCAGTTCTCGGCCGTTCGCGGCTGTCCGCAATTGCCTCAGTTGCTCTGATTCAGGCAGCATGCTTGACGTCTCTTCCAGCCTAGCTGAACGATTTTCCGCAGGAGCAACTCGAGGCGGCGTTCGGGTTATGAAAGGTGAAGCCCGGGCTCTCCAGCGCCATCGCGAAATCGATGGTTGTACCGACCAGATGCTCATGGCTCTTGCTGTCGACAAACACCTTCAGGCCACCGCACTCGATCACCTTGTCGTCGGGCTTCGGTTCCTCGGCCAGACCCATCCTGTATTTGAACCCGTTGCAGCCACCTGCTTCGACCATAATGCGCAGGCCACTTGCCGGCTGCGTCGATGATGATATCGCGCTCTTGACCGCATTCACCGCGCTATCCGTCAGGTTGATCATGACTTATCCTTCATCTGCTCAGGGCTGCCTGCCAATGGCAAGTCATGTGCCAGCATGCAGACGTTTGATGATGTTCACCTTTTCGGGTCGTGCCTGTCGGCTTTGGAACTCGTGTCGAATTTCCGACAAGTCGGCTTGATGCGGTCGGAGCCATTTACGTCCCTTCCTTGCAAGCAACGCCGAAGACTGCTGCGCACGGGCGGCAAGCAATTTGCATTGCGTCTCGCACCGGCCAGCGCGTCGGTTAAACGCTTAGATCGAGGACGATTTTAATGACTGCAATCGAGAACACCGCACTCGGTAGACTTGAGAAGGAGGGCCGCCTGCTCAATGCCGTATTCAAAGGCGGGACCATTAAGCCTGGCCGGTTCGGCTTTCGCGGCGACGTCGCACTGAAATTCCAGGCCCAAGTCGCGGACGAGAAACGGCCGCCGGACTATTCGATCGAGCAGGTTCTGACCATCGCGCAGGACGGAGAGCAAACCATTCCGGTGCTGGCCGGCTATCTGCATTCCTTCGCGTATCTTGCCGACGTTGCAGGCGTGCTGGACGGCGCGCTAAGCCGCGACGGCAGCTACTTCATGTTCTGCAACAATATAGATCTGCTGGCGAAATACCGAGTCAAGCTTGGCAATGCTACGTTCCACGTCCTCCCGTGCGATGAGTCCACAGTTTGGAAGGAGATGATGGACCTGGTCGGGATCAACAAGGACGACATCAAGAAGCTCGATTCAGGTGGCAAGCTTGATTACCTGCTCGATGCGGCAAAGAATCTCGATCTGTCCTATGACGAGATCTCGTACGAAGATGGACTGAAGAGGATGGAACCCGTCAAGAATCGCAACGAAAATCGACCGGTCTGAGCGCAACGGTTCATTCGTTGGAGGGCGCATCGCCTTCGACAAGACGGACGCCGACGGCGCAGATATCGCCGTCCAGCACTGTCAACGCGATCGGCGTCAGCGCTCTCCCCTTACATGGACCGTCGACGCACCGCCCGGTGCCGAGTTCGAAGGTCGATCCGTGTTTGCCGCACATCAGCCGGACACCGCATGGATCGAGGAATTCGTTTCGTTCCCAATCTAGATTGACGCTGTCGTGCGGGCATTTGTTGATATAGCCAAACACCTTCTTGCCCCATCGGATCACAACGATGGACCACGGCCGTTGATTGCCCTCGTCATCGATGACCATAAGATGGAATCCCATGGCCCGGCGGCTTGGAATATCTTTAAAGCTGCAAATCGCGTAGATGACATCTGACTGCATTCATGGCTCTTCCAACTAACCAACTGCACCAAAAATCTGGCAACGCGGACCTGCAGGCGCGGACACCGGAGTTCTTGTCAAGAGATGTGCCGGCCTTTTCTCGCCAGCTGGAGCGACATTGTAAACTCAACCCGTCGCACGCTGCGATCGTCCATCAAGAGTTGGCGGCCAGCGTCTTCAGCCGTTTTGATCTCTAGCCTAGGTGGCAACGGAGCGCACGCTGCAGGCGTACGCTCCCTAGGCGGAGACTATTGCGCCGGCGCGTGCAGTCAGGAAAAGCCGGTCATCTTCCGCGCGGGTGTCGAGATCGCGCCTGCTTTACCCCATGCGCAGTCCTTGAAGGTAGCGCTCCAGGTAGAACGATGGATCATCGTCGGAAGAAGCATTTGATTCGATGCTGGTTGCAGCATCGGAATCATTGTCCGCTCCTTGTACTTCGTCCTCTACTACTTTGGAAAGATACTTCGTAGGCCTGTCTACTCGCTGCCACTGGCTGTTCTCGTTCTTTGTCCACACTTCGGGATGCCGATTAGGATCAAGCACCCAGTCATTATCACCCACGTGAACAAAGCCCATTTCCCCTAGGCGGCGTTCCATGCCGTCCAAGGCAGGACGTGACAGGACCAACGGATTAGCGCCGTCGATTCGCAGTTGATGTTCCAGCAGAATATCGCCCGCGTTCTCGACCAGCGGATGAGTCACCCGAAGGTCCACCACAGATGTGATATCGTCGCGCCCAAACTGCCGGCGAAGACGTTCTTCATTGATCTCAACCGGGCCGCTTCCTACTCTTAGAAGGCCAACACTTTCGTCACCCAGTTGATAGCTGTAAAATTTCGCCTCTATGTTCGGATCATCGTATTTACTGGAATAGCCTCCGGCGACCATTGCTGCGCGCTCAGCTTTCTTGGATACGAAACGCGAGTATTCTTGTGGGTTACTAACGATGTCCCTGATGTCGCCACCCAAATATCTCCTCACTCCTTCCATGAAGGTAGATCGGTCTTCGATCTCTATAATGGGCGGATCGGAATCGTTAGAATACGGCGCCGACGACGATCCACCTGACTCGATGCCCGCAACTGTTTCCGCAAAGCGGGGGCTATCACCAGCCTCTCCCGATTCATCAGCTTGGCTAGCGCGTGTAGACTGGCTGGATGAGCCGACGATTCTGCCATACATCAGATCGCTTTCCTATCGGCAAAATTGCACCTGTTGAGCTCGTGCCGCGCGAGCTCGCGGACGAGAATAAGTAACTTAGCTGACTACAAGCTGACCCATAGGCGCAGAGCATCTGTCCGAAGTCCCACACAACGAGCAGTTATCCGCGCGACCGGCAAACAACCGCCAGTCATCAAGCCGCAATCTATAGGCAGGCATTGCATGATCCCCTCGACGGTCGATCCATCAAGGACTGGCTTAACGGCACAGGTCTACACCACCATCTCTTCGTCATTGAGACAACAGCAGGTTGGAACGCTTAATGCGACTATTCCCTCGCATATATCGCGCCAGCCGCGAGGGGGACCTTGCCGTCACTCAGGCAGCTTCTGCTGTGGCTAGAACGTGTGTCTGGCAATTCGTCGGGCAAACCCTGCCGCAGGCACCGCATCCGATGCAAGCGCCCTGATCACTCAGAACCATGACCTTCTTTTCGATCTCATCGTCGTCGTCGAGATCGACAAGTTCGCCCTCTTCGTTGATTCCTTTCAACGTCATGACGTCTCGACCGCACACCTTGAAGCAACGGCCACAGCCAATGCAATTCTTGGCATCGATCGAGATCAGGTAATCCGGCGTCCAGTCACGGCCATCGCGCGTTGCAAATGACATGCTTCGAAACCCTTCAAGTTTTTTCTAGCGATTTCAAATCATGGCTCTTGCGTTCAAGTTCGGCATAGGCATCGTGCGCCTCCTGCGCTACCACCATGATCGAAGTCCAGTTGATGGGAAGTTCTTCTGAAAGGTCGTGCAGATCCATTTTTGCTTGCAGCGCTTTGGCTGACAACTTCTTTAGTTCTGCCTTCAGTGTTTCACGATCGCTCATGAGTGCCCTCAATAGTTTGCAACGTCCGGAAACTTCCGAATAAAGTCGATTCCGCCCCTGACATATTTGTCGCCCTCCTCTGCGAGTTTTGCGAGATTATCGAAGCCGAAGCGATGCACATCGCGCAGCTGCTTGTTCACTGCGATCAACCGACCTCCGATCAGCACCATGCGGCCAAAGCCTTCATGATGCATCTTCAGCATCGGCTGGATCATCACGCCCGTTTCCTTCTCAATTGAGAGTGCGATCGCATTGAAGAACAGCTCCAGCCGCCACAGGGTATCGGGATCAGGATCGCCGACAATCGGTATTGCACGCCGTTTCTCCTTGTCCAAGATATAAGGTTCGAGCAGGTCGAAATCGCTCTTGGCCTCCCAGGCTCCGTTGGTATCTTGAGCGCGCCATATCTTGACTAGCTCCTTGAGGAAGGGCCCATCGAGGGTGCCGCCCTGCCGCTCTTTTTCTGCTGCCTCGGTCATTTCACCTCATCCGTCGAACTCGAATGTGCGCCGTTGGTCCTTCGCCAAGGCCTTGCGGAGCCAAGGCGGCGGCGTGCCCTTCAGGACGTGCTCGAGCTTTTCGAGCAGCACAAGGATATTTTCTGGCTTGCTTACCTTGATGGGATGGATGTTGTTGGCGACCACCCGCGCAGCGCCTGCACCGCCGATGGCCGCAACGTACAGGATTGCGCAATCCTTGATCGCTTCGATCTTCGGAGCCAACTTGTCATCGTTGCCGTCTTCCGCGAGATCTCCCTCGAACTCAACCGCTTTGAGAAACACGTGTCCGTTTGGCGCGACATCGTAGATGGCGATATTCTTTGCCCAACCAAAATGGGCATCGACGCGTCTTAGGTCTTGTGTTGCGAATGCGACCTTCATGCGATCGCCCTCTCAGCTGCACTGCGATGGCCCGACATTAGTGGCAGTGCGGCCGACGCGCGCCATTTATCGGGCGTCGGCTGATGGTTTTCCTCGCGGTCCGCGATCACAAGATTGGCGATATCGAAGATCAGATCCCGCGTGCCACGATAACCGATGGTTAGTTGGTGCCCCGCGCCAAGCCGATCGAACATCGGAAAGCCGGCTCGATAGAACGGAATTTTCAGCCGAGCCGCCGCTTGCCTGCCATGCGAATGCGTGATCAGCAGGTCGCAATGCTTGGTTCTGGCAACCTCTTCCAGATCCTCGAGATCGCCAATCAGCACCTCCTCCGTCTTGATGCGTTCGATCACCGCCGACTGCGTGGTCGTCACGGCCGCAGTCACGTGCGCGCCCATGTCGTGCAGCATACTGGAGAGGTCGAATAGGAGATCTGGCTCGGCCGCGATCGCAACTCTACGACCGCCAATATGGAAGTGCGCGTCCAGCATTGCATCGGCAAGTTGACCGCGCAGGCGCCGATATTTCGGTGGCACGGGGCGGCCGCTGATCTCGCTCAGAAACGTCATGAAGTCGTCGTTCGGACCGAGACCGCACAGGCGTTCGAACAGGCGAAATGGCACGCCAGTCTTGGCCTGCATGAGCTCTGCTGCTCGCCGCATCTGCGCGCCGACTGCAATGGTCCACCCGGCGCGGCCCATGCTCGCAATCTCGTCGACGCCGATGCCGCCGATGGTCGTTGCCGTAAACTCGTCGGGGATATGCCCATCGAGCGACCCCGCCAGATCAGGCAAGAAGGACGGCCGCAACCCAAAATCCTCAAGGATGGCGCGGAGTTCATCGAGATCACCCGGCGTGAGGTGACATCCTGGAAGAACATTCACCCTCGATGGATCGCGCAGGCCATTGACATTTGACCCTTCCACCAGCAACTCCACTGTGCGCGCCACAGCCTTCTCCCAGCCGTCCTGGAATGCTCCCTTGAAATCAGGCGTCGAGACATAGACCAGCGGCAATTTCGCAAGTTGCGGATGCTTGTCCCTGATCAACTTGAGGTAGGCATCCACATCGTCTCCATTGGTCTCGGTGACGCCGGTTGAGCAGATTCCGATGATCTTTGGCTTAGTACGGTTGTAGATATTGAGTATCGCTTGCTCGAGATTTTCATAGCCGCCGAGCACGGTCGCAACCTCGCTCATTGCGGTGGTCTGCAGAGGTACAGCCTCCTTGAAATGCCGCACAAAGAGCGTGAGCCCGAAGGACGTGCAACCTTGTGAGCCGTGCAGAAGCGGCATCGCTCCACATATGCCCATGAAGGCAAATGCGCCGCCGATCGGCTGGCTCATCTTCAACGGGTTAACGGCGCATGCTTTTGTCGGCACCATGGCGATGGCCATGACATCTCCCTATTCGGCGGCCTGCAGCCCAGCGAGCGGCGTGGACGCCAGGACGTCCTCGATGCGTCGCTTGCAGCAGCCACCGAATGCATTTGTGTGGTCTCTGACTGCCTCGACGCTCGTCAGGCCATGCGCGTAGATCGCATCCTCGATTGTGCCGAGATCGACGGTATTGCAAAAACAGACCTTCCTCCCGCGCCGCGCCGCCTCCGAGACCGCCGGATCGCAGGCGATCGCGGCGACCGGTGATTTCAACTGCACCATCGCCTTGGCCAATGCCTCCCAGGGCGCCGGTCGGCGTAACTGCTCCCACATCGGGTTGGAGAGCGACTTATCGATCTCCTCCACTAGCTTGACCATTCCGACATAGCCCATATAGGCGTGGCAACGCTCCTGGTTGATATCGAGCCAGGGCATCGCCGCCTTCAGTGCAACGAACTGCGATTTGCCGCCCGAGAGCATGATGTCTGCCTTAGCGTCCTTCAACAGCTTGTACATTTCGCGGGGCGTCATATCCTCGATCATGTGAGCATCCTGCCCCATGAGCAGCTTGATGCGTTCCTTGTCCTCCCTTGTCGATTTCTTCACACTGGTTCCGACCAGTTCGAGGCCGGCTTCCTGTAATGCCGCAACGACTGACCATGACTTGACGCCGCCGGTAATCAACAAAGCCTTCTTGCCTGTGATTCGTGGCTTGTACGGCTCGATCGCAGCCCACGCCCTCGCTTCCTCGCGTGCGATCACAGCTTCGGCGCGCCCGAGCAGATCTTTCGGCGCGCCGCGCTCAACCAACAAGCGGGCAATCTGACGCAACGAATCGCTTGAGTCCTGAATACCGTAGAACGACCCTTCGAAGAACGGGATCCCGTAGCGTTCCTTCATCTTGCGTGCGACGTTGACCATGGCCTTCGAGCACACCAACATCGCCGCCCGCGCACGATGGGATGAAGCGACCTCGCGATATTTGCCATCGCCCGAAATGCAAGAGAGAATCCGGATGCCAAGCTCATCGAACAACGGCTTTACCTGCCAGAGTTCGCCCGAGAGATTGTATTCGCCGATCAGGTTGACATCGTACGGTGTGGTGTAGTCCGGCTCTTGCGTTCCGATCACATAATCGAGCAAGGCCTCGCCGGCGAGCTTGTTACCAAGGTTCTTGGAACCAACGAACCCCGGAGAATTGATCGGGATCACCGGCTTGCCGAACCTTTGCGAGGCCGCCTTACAGATTGCGTCGATATCGTCCCCGATCATGGCCGGGATGCAGGTCTGATAGACGAAGATCGCCGGCGGGTCGTATTTATCGATAATCTCCTTGATCGCTTTGCAGAGCCGATTCTCGCCCCCGAATACGATATCGGTTTCGCTCATATCGGTTGTGAATGCGGTGCGCCACAGACTAGAGCCGGAAGACGCCGCGCCGCGATTGTCCCACGAATTGCCCTCGCACGCGATCGGACCATGCACGAGGTGAACGACGTCGGTAAAAGGCTGAAGCGCAATCTTGGCGCCATCGAAGGCACAGCCACCCGCAGCGCTGCCCGGCTGCAGTTGCTTGGCGCAGCCCTTCTTGCGCTCAGCCTCCGACTTACTTCCATTCTTGGCGCAGCCCGGTTCGCTGAAAATACCCTGGACCGTGGCCGCTAGCGAACTCATCAGCATTTTCCTCTCAGCGGAAGCAAATTTCAATGTCAACCATCCTGCGCGCGTGCCATCGCCGCGTGTTTCGTCGACGGCACGCGCACTGCCCGTCATTAACGAATGATGTCGAAACTGTAGTCAGTTTTGCCAAGAACGCTGGTCTTCTTGTCGATTTCGTCGAAGATCTTGTCGAGGATCTTCACCAGCACATTCAGGCCGCCCTGATAGCCCCATACAGGGAAGCGGTGATGGTGATGCCGATCAAAGATTGGAAAGCCGATGCGGATCAATGGCGTTCCAGTGTCACGCTCCAGGTACTTGCCATGGGTGTTGCCAATTAGAAAGTCGACCGGCTCTGTGAACAAGAGCGAGCGCATGTGCCAGAGGTCTCGTCCCGGATAGGCTTGGCAAGCCTGTCCAAATGGCGAGCCGGCAAACAGCGCCTGCATTTTTTCCTGCCACGCCTTGTTGCCGTTGGTGGACAGCACATGAGTTGGCTCGGCGCCGAGTTCGAGCAGAAAGGCAGCCAACCCATAGCAGAGATCTGGATCGCCGTAGATCGCGAACTTCTTGCCATGGATATGCGCGCTGGAATCCGCGATAGCATCAACCAAGCGGCCACGCTCTCGCGCGAGTTGCTCCGGAATCTCCTTGCCGCTGATGCGTGATAAGGCCACGAGAAGATCATCCGTCGCGGATACACCTACCGGGTAATTGAAAGACACAACGTCCTGTCCATGCTCGGACACGAACGGCAGCGTTTTTTCCGTACACCATTGCTGCATGGAGATTGTCGCCTTGGCGTGAATCGCGTTGGCCGTGTCCTCCAGCGTGGTACCGCCGTCATACATCCGGAACTCGCCATCAGTCGGGGTATCAAAGACTTCAGAGTTATCGGCGAGAATCGTGTGTTTGATGCCCATCAACGCTAAGATTCGCTTGATCTCACGAAGGTTTCCAACGGTATTGCCATCGAAACCGCCGATGATGTTGATTGCCTCGTTTGGTTTGCGCTCCAGCTTCGGCGCCGTTCCGGCCTTGCCGTTCCAAAAATGCTCGAGAATGCCCTTGAGTGCGTTGTCATAGCCGGTGACGTGGCTGCCGACGAACGCTGGAGTGTGCGCGAAAGGCACGTCGAACTCCGCCGGAACCGAGCCTTTTTCCTTTGATGTCTTGATGAAGGCGTTCAGGTCATCGCCGATCACCTCGGCCATGCAGGTCGTCGAGACCGCAATCATCTTGGGTTTGTACATGTTGTAGCTGTTGGCGAGGCCATCGATCATATTGTTCAGCCCCCCGAATACAGCGGCGTCTTCCGTCATCGACGAAGACACGCAGGAGCTCGGCTCCTTGAAGTGCCGCGACAGATGGCTGCGGTAATAGGCCACGCAGCCCTGCGAGCCATGGACGAAGGGCAGCGTGCCCTCAAAACCAACCGAGACGAATACGGCGCCAAGCGGCTGGCAAGCCTTGGCCGGATTTACCGCAAGCGCCTCCCGCGCGAAATTCTTCTCGCGATATTCGGGCGTTTTCGTCCATTGCTTGATACGTTCGACCTCGGCAGGATCGCGGGGATTCTCGAACATCTTCTTGTCGGCCAGCATTTGTTGGTATTCTGGACCGCGGAACAGTTCGAGATGATCGAGCACATGGTCTGCACTCTGCGCCATTGTTAAGATCCTTCACTATCGAAATGATGTCGCCCAAGCTCTCCGCAGAGAGCGGGATTGGTCGCTCTATTGTGGAACCAAGTGCTTGTTATTCTGCAGCCAAGAGCTTCGGCTTCGCAGCTTCCTTCCAGGGGGCCTTCGTCTTCTTCCAGATCGGCGAGTTGACAGCCATGTCCATGTCCCGCGCGAAGATCGCAAAGCCGTCATAGCCGTGATATGGACCGGAATAGTCCCAGGAATGCATCTGCCGGAACGGCACACCCATCTTTTGAAAAACATATTTTTCCTTGATGCCCGAGCCAACCAGATCTGGTTGGACCTTTTCGACGAAGCGCTCGAATTCATAGCCATTGACGTCGTCGTAGATGAGCGTGCTGTCCTTAACGTAGTGCTGGGCGGTGCGCTGATAATCGTCGTTGTGGCCGAACTCGTATCCGGTGCCCACGACTTCCATGCCGAGATCCTCGTACGCGCCAATCACATGACGTGGACGAAGCCCGCCGACGTACAGCATCACAGTCTTGCCCTCCAGGCGGGGGCGATATTTTGCAATTACGGCGTCCACCAGTGGCTGGTATTTTTCAATTACTCGTTCGGCGCCTTCCTTGATCTTGTCGTCGAAATAGCCCGCAATCTTGCGCAGCGATTCTGCGATCTTCGACGGTCCGAAGAAGTTATACTCGCACCAGGGGATGCCGAACTTCTCCTCCATGTGGCGGGAGATGTAGTTCATGGAACGGTAGCAATGCAGAATATTGAGCTTTGCCTTCGGCGTTGCTTCGAGTTCGGCGAGGGAACCGTCGCCGGACCACTGCGCAATCACCCGCAAGCCCATTTCTTCCAGCAGAATTCGCGATGACCAGGCATCGCCGCCAATATTGTAGTCTCCGATGATCGCAACGTCGTAGGGCGTCGGCTGGAACTTTGGTTCGTCGTCGGGCTCTAGCTTGTCGAAGATCCAATCGCGCACCGCGTCATTGGCAATGTGGTGGCCAAGCGATTGCGACACGCCGCGAAAGCCCTCACAGCGAACAGGCACGATGGTCTTGCCGCCGTATTCCTTGGATTTCGATCTTGACACGGCCTCGATGTCGTCCCCGATCAGTCCGATCGGGCATTCCGATTGGATGGTGATGCCGTTGTTGAGCGGGAACAGCTCCTGGATTTCGTCAAGGACTTTGATCAGCTTCTTGTCGCCGCCAAATACGATGTCCTTTTCCTGGAAGTCGGAGGTGAACTGCAGGGTCACGAAACTATCGACGCCCGTCGTGCCAACATAATAGTTGCGACGCGAGCCCCACGAATACTGACCGCAGCCGACCGGGCCATGGCTGATATGGACCATGTCCTTGATCGGTCCCCAGACCACCCCTTTGGATCCTGCATAGGCGCAGCCTCTGATTGTCATCACACCAGGTATTGATTTGATGTTGGACTTGACCCCGCAGTCCGACTTGCCGGCTTGGTGAACGTTGAGGTGCTTGGCACGCCGTTTCGCGGTCTTCTCCGGATAGACTTTCAGCACCTCCTCGATCAGCTCTTTGTTGCGAGCCCTGATTTCTGCGATGCTCTGGGTCGTGGCGAGACTCATGCTGATGTCCTTCAAGAATTGGCTGTTGCGGGAGCAGCTTCTTGAACAAGACTGCAACGAGCATGCCAGCGCGGCGCGAGCACAAAAAGCATAATAAATAAAAACAGTTAGCGCGTTTCGTCCGATGGGGCTGGTTGTTGTTGCGAAGGCGACATCGCGCTTTGCACGGAGAATTCTTCGTCTTGGCCCTGTTCGAAATGGAACAAGGCCTGGATAGGCTTCAAATTACGTCGCAATTCTCGCAGCCGCGGAATAGCCGTTGTTTGCAGCACCTAGCAATCGCGCTCGGTCGGAAGCGGCCAGTAATAAGTAAAGCCGGCTGGGCGGCTCCGGCTTGCCAATACCACCTATGTTTGCCGAGACGACCGATGCTTATCATCAGCGATGACGATGATGATCTTGTGCATGACGTCATCGCCTGCGGAGGTCGATACAAGCTGCCTAGCCACTTAGACGTGGCCCACGCGCCGGCTCACGAGAACAGCTGCCGCGCCTTGATAAGAGCACGGACAAGCGCATCAATCTCTTCGCATGTGTTGTAGAGGCCGAAGGACGCACGGCACGTCGCCAGAACACCGAAGCGCTTGAGCAGCGGCATCGCGCAATGGGCCCCTGCCCGCACCGCTACACCCTCCCGGTCGATGACGGTGGCAATATCGTGCGCATGGGCACCCTTCATATCAAACGAGATGATCGGCCCCTTCTCGGCCGGTGTCCCGACCATGCGCAGGGAATTGATGTCCCCCAGCCGCTGCTGAGCGTAAGCAAGCAACCCGCTCTCGTGCTCGCGGATCTGCTCCTTGCTTATCGAATTGATGTAATCCACAGCCGCCCCCAGACCGACCGCCTCGACGATCGGCGGGGTACCCGCCTCGAACCGGTGCGGCGGATCACCATAGATGACGCCGGCACGTGAGACCTCACGGATCATCTCGCCGCCGCCATTGAAGGGTGACATCAACGCCAGATGCTCAGATTTGCCGTAAAGCACGCCGATGCCCGTCGGACCATAGAGTTTGTGGCCCGTCATCACATAGAAATCGCAATCGATGTCGCAGACGTCGGCGTTCAAATGGACGCATCCTTGCGAACCATCGATCAACACCGGGATACCACGATCGTGCGCGATGCTCACCACCTCCTTTACCGGCAAGACAGTCCCGAGCACATTCGACATGTGTGTGATCGCAACCATCTTGGTGCGCCGGGTCAGAAGCTGCTCAAATTCATCCAGCAGGAAGTTGCCGTCATCATCCACTGGCGCCCATTTGATCACCGCACCGTGCCGTTCCCTGAGAAAATGCCACGGCACGATGTTGGAATGGTGTTCCATCACCGAGAGAACGATCTCATCCCCTGGGGTGACGCGTTCGCGGCCGAAGGTCTGGGCGACCAGATTGATTGCCTCTGTGGCGCTGCGGGTGAAGATGATCTCTTCGCATAGATGGGCGTTCACAAATCGAGCCAACTTGGTGCGGGCGCCTTCATACGCCTCGGTCGCCGCGTTAGCGAGGTAGTGCAAACCGCGATGTACGTTGGCATATTCGCTTGAGTACACCCGCATCATGCGGTCAAGTACCGCCTTCGGCTTCTGCGCCGAGGCAGCATTGTCGAGATAGACTAGCGGCTTGTCGTAGACCGTCATGCTCAGCGCTGGAAAGTCCGCACGCAGCCGGTCAACGTCGTACCTGCCATTGCTCATCGCGGGATGCATGCTCATCGCCGCGCCAGCAGCCAGTGTTCAGCTTGCGCGCTCACAAGATCGCGCAGATTTTCGGTAGCGATTTCCTCAATCGGCTCACCCAGGAATGCTTTAATCAGCAACGCCTGCGCGTCCTTCTCGGATAGACCGCGAGCGCGCATATAGAATACGAGAGCGCCGTCCAGCGCGCCTAATGTCGATCCATGACGGCAAGTCACGTCCTCGGCAACGATTTCAAGTTCGGGCTTGTTGTCGGCCTCGGCCTCGTCGGACAGAAGCAGCGCTCCCGTCGTCAGCGTGGCGTCCGTTTTCTGCGCGCCGGGACGAACGACAATCCGGCCTTGGAACACCGAACGACCGCAATCGTCGACAACCGCACGGAACTTCTCCCGGCTGGTGCAATGAGGCACGGCGTGGTCGACGACGATTGTCGTGTCGACGTGCTGCTTGTGCCTGATGAGATTGACCCCGTTCGCCGAAAGCTCGGATCCCTCGCCGGCCAACGTGACGAATCCCTGATAGCGACTGATGGAGCCGCTGCAGGTCATGCTGAAGAGATCAAGCCTCGCCCCGGCGCCGACCGCGATGATCCCTGACGAGATGTTCACCGCGTCAGCAGCATCGGCTGCTAGTCGGATATGCGAAAGGCTCGCCTCGTCACCAACCAGGACGATGGTCGCATCGTTGGTCTGATAGGCGCTCGTGCCTTCGGCCGAGACAAAGCTTTCCAGCACCGCCGCATGCGCGCCTTGGCCGAGCTGCAGATAGGAACGCGTGAAGGTGGACACCAACGATCCGGTTGCGACGTGAACGATCTGTATCGGACGTTTTACCGCTCTGCCCTCAGCGATCGAAATTACCAAGCCATCGGTCGCCATTGCCGCATTGAGCGAGATCACCGCGTCAGTCGTCGTCGACAGCACCAGAGCGGCTATCGCGCTATCGGCAGAATTTTCCAGGACCTCTCGGAGCGACCGCACATCGACCCCGTTTTCTAGCCTGCCGACATCGGAAAGCTCGGGGGCGAATATACCATCCACCAAGACGAGCTTGACCGCCTGATCGGCTGCCGCTTGCTTAACCGACCTCGCTGCGCGCACCAGCGCAGCCGCATCGGGTCGCGGAGCGAGTGGAAGGACCTCGCCAATCAGGGCGCGCAGATCGGTATATTTCCAAGCCTCGATGCGCCGATGCGGGAGGCCGGCACGCTCGTAGGCCTCAAATGCCCTCGCACGAATATGCGCGACGGGCCCGGAGCCAGGCAGCCGTCCATGCGCCGCGGCGAAGAGATTGCCCATCGCGCGCCCGGCGGCGGCTTTGGCCACAATTTGCTTCATCGGGAAGTTCCTTGAGCGGTCACGCCGCGCCTTCGAATTGGGCGTAGCCACAAGCCTCAAGCTCCAGCGCGAGTTCCTTGCCGCCGCTCTTCCTTACCTGCCCTTTCGACATTACGTGGACAACGTCCGGCTCGATGTAGTCGAGCAGCCGCCGATAGTGGGTGATCACGATCATCGCTCGTTCCGGCGAACGCAGAGCGTTGATGCCGTCCGCGACAATCCGCAGCGCGTCGATATCGAGGCCGGAATCTATCTCATCCAGGATGCACAGGCTCGGCTCGAGCAGCGCCATCTGCAAAATCTCGTTGCGCTTCTTCTCGCCGCCGGAAAATCCGACATTGAGGCCGCGCTTGAGCACGCCTTCCGGGATGTTGAGCGACTTAGCGACCTCGCGAACTCGTTTCAGAAAATCGGGGGTCGAAAACTCCATTTGTGCGCGCGCCCCACGCTGGGCGTTGAGCGCCGCGCGGAGGAAGTTCATGGTGGTCACCCCGGGAACTGCCACCGGATACTGGAATGCAAGAAATACGCCCTTGGCGGCGCGCTCGTCTGCTTCCATCGCGAGTAGGTCTTCATCCTTGAACAGGATTCGACCAGTGCTCACTCGATAGCCAGGCTTGCCGGAGATAATGTGGCTGAGTGTGGACTTTCCGGAGCCGTTCGGCCCCATGATCGCATGCACCTCACCCGCATTGACCGTAAGATCGAGGCCGCGAAGAATTTTGCAGTCCTCGATACCGGCATGCAAATCTCGAACTTCGAGTAGCGCCATTGTGATCTGACCCCTGAAATGCGTCATCCGGAACGCAAGCCGCAATCGGGAGGGCTCGCGGAACGTTTGGTTATCCGACGGATCCCTCGAGCGAGATTGAGATCAACTTCTGCGCTTCCACCGCGAATTCCATCGGCAATTTTTGCAGAACGTCTTTCGCGAAACCATTGACGACGAGGCCAATGGCCCGTTGCTCGCTCAAACCTCTCTGCGCACAATAGAACAGCACGTCCTCGGAGATCTTCGACGTGGTCGCCTCATGCTCGAACGTCGCCGAGGAATTCTTGGCCTCGACATAGGGCACGGTGTGCGCGCCGCATTTGTCGCCGATCAGAAGCGAGTCACAAGCGGTATAGTTGCGCGCGCCGGTTGCCTTGCGATGCGCGCTGACCAGGCCGCGATAGGTGTTCTGCGACTTGCCGGCGGCGATGCCCTTCGAAATGATCCGGCTCGACGTATCCTTGCCGAGATGGATCATCTTGGTGCCGCTATCGACCTGCTGGAAACCGTTCGAGATCGCGATCGAGTAGAACTCGCCGCTCGAATTGTCGCCGCGCAAGATGCAGCTCGGATATTTCCAGGTGATCGCCGAACCGGTCTCGACCTGGGTCCAGGAGATCTTCGAATTACGACCACGGCAGTCGCCACGCTTGGTGACGAAATTGTAGATGCCGCCCTTGCCTTCCGAATTGCCCGGGTACCAGTTCTGCACCGTCGAATACTTGATCTCGGCATCGTCGAGCGTGACGAGCTCGACCACGGCGGCGTGCAGCTGGTTCTCGTCGCGCTGCGGCGCGGTGCAGCCCTCGAGATAGGAGACGTAGGAGCCCTTGTCGGCGATGATCAGCGTGCGCTCGAACTGGCCGGTGTTGCGCTCGTTGATACGGAAATAGGTCGACAGCTCCATCGGGCAGCGCACGCCCGGCGGGACGTAGACGAACGAGCCGTCAGAGAACACCGCCGAATTCAGCGTCGCGAAGTAATTGTCCGAGGTCGGCACCACGGTGCCGAGATATTTCTGCACCAGCTCGGGATGCTCGCGGATCGCCTCCGAGATCGGCATGAAGATCACGCCGGCCGCCTTGAGCTCCTTCTGGAAGGTGGTCGCGACCGAAACCGAGTCGAACACGGCGTCGACTGCGATCTTGCGGTTCGGCGTCTGCTCACCACCGGGCGGCGGCTCGACGCCCTCGAGGATCGCGACCTCGCGCAAGGGGATGCCGAGCTTCTCGTAGGTCTTGAGGATTTCCGGATCGATCTCGTCGATCGAGGACAGCGTCTTCTTCGGCTTCGGCGCCGCGTAGTAGTAGATGTCCTGGTAGTCGATCTTCGGATAGTCGACGCGCGCCCAGGTCGGCTCGGTCATGGTCAACCAGCGGCGATACGCCTCCAGGCGCCATTCCAGCATCCAGGCCGGCTCATTCTTCTTTGCGGAGATGAAGCGGACGGTGTCTTCCGACAGCCCCTTCGGGGCCTTGTCGGACTCGATCAGCGTCTCAAACCCATATCGATACTGGTCGACGTCGATGCGCCGGACGCGCTCGATCGTCTCTGGCACGGCTACCACTGCCTACTCCGCTCGCGCATGGACGACTTCAGTCGACGATGGTTGCTCCGCGCCGCCTCCGCTGATCGCGCACGTTACGGGACCAGCGAGTAAGAGAATCAGATGATCGATCCAGGCAGCTGTTGCCGTCGCTCGAGTCTTCATCATGTTTTGCACCGGCCCCCCTCATCGGCCACCCTTATGCCGGCACGCAGGTATCGGGCACTGGGCAAACGACAGCGCATCGCGGCGCGTCAAAATGCCCCTCACATTGGGTGCACTGGGCCGGATTGATGACATATATGTCGTTCTTCAGGCTGATCGCGGCGTTGGGACATTCGAACTCACATGCGCCGCAGACGGTGCACTGGGATGCGATTATCTTGTAGGCCATCACTGCGATTCCATAAGCAAAAGTGCGGGACCACTTCTTGCTTTCAAGTCTTATGCCAAAGATCTTAGGCTTGATTTGTCTCGGCTATTTTCCAAAGCGCATCTCGCCGCCTCAACGGTTGTCGCAAATGCGACAATCGGCATCACGGCGGCTTGATCTGAACGCCTAGTTTGAGCTCAAGTCGATCCGGCGGCGGTCAGCCGGCGAGGTGAACCGCGCCCGCCGACTCAAAGGCATGATCCTTCGCATGGCCGCGGTGGCGCGGCTACAATCGGGCACCGCCTCTTCCGAGTGCTCTGCTGCACATCGGTTCTCTCACCGAACAGAGCGGATCGAGCTACAGCGCGACGATGAAGAGCTGGTGCAGTCGTCGCCGGTCCGCGTCTCCGCAGCACAGCCAGAAACGTCGCGGCGATCGCGCAGATAAAGTCGCTTCGATGATCGCATGCCTTCAGAGCAAGCCGCTGCAGGCAATATTCACTCTCCGCGGATTACCGGCAGGCCTGCATTCTATACCCTGTATGGGACGAAAGTGGTTTTTCTCGCATGCGGCCACGACTGCGAGCCGAGCGCGATCGTCTGGGATCCTTCGCTCCGCGTTCCAAAGAAATCCCAGCGGTGCTGAGCAGATTGATAGAGCCGAAAAAAAAGCCACCCCGAAGGGTGGCCCAAGTCAGGGAGGAAACGCCCGTGTGGGGCCTCTCTGATCAGGCCGCAGCCTGTTCGATCGGAGAGAAGGGAAGTCCGAGGCTCTCGGCGACGGCCTTGTAAGTTAGCCGGCCCCGATGGACATTAAGGCCCGCGCGCAGGTGCGGATTCTCGAGCACGGCGGAAAAACCCTTGTTGGCCAGAGCTAAACCAAACGGCAGCGTGGCATTATTCAGTGCCTGGCTCGAGGTCAGCGGAACAGCGCCGGGCATATTGGCCACGCAGTAATGAATGATACCATCCACTTCGTAAGTTGGATCGGCGTGAGTGGTTGGATGCGATGTCTCAAAGCAGCCGCCCTGATCGATGGCGACGTCCACGATGACCGCCCTCTTGCGCATTGAGCTCAGCATGCTCCGGCGCACCAGCTTCGGCGCGCTCGCTCCTGGAACGAGCACCGCACCAATTACCACATCCGCCGCAAATACCTCCTCCTCCACGGATTCAATGGTGGAAAACCTGGTACGAACGCGCCCTTCGAATAGCTCGTCCAACTCGCGGAGCCGGGGTATCGAACGGTCGATGACGGTGACCTCTGCGCCCAAACCGGCCGCCATGCGTGCCGCGTGCGTGCCAACGACGCCACCTCCGATCACCACGATCCGAGCCGGCTGAACACCGGGCACTCCACCGATCAACAGCCCTCGTCCACCTGCACTCCGCTTCAGCGCGCTACCCGCCGCTTCGATCGCAAGCCTACCTGCGACCTCGCTCATCGGCGCCAACAGTGGAAGACCACCATGGGCATCAGTTACGGTCTCATAGGCGATCGCGGTGCACCCGGATTTTAGGAGCCCTTTGGCCTGCTCCGGATCTGGCGCCAGATGCAGGTAAGTGAAGAGGATCTGGCTCTCCCGCAGCTGGCTCCATTCGGATTGCTGAGGCTCCTTAACCTTTACGATCATCTCGCTCGATGCGAATACCTCGGCTGCGGAATCCAGAATCGTTGCGCCGGCGGCGCGATAATCGTCATTGGTTGCACCAATGCCGGCGCCGGCATTGGTCTCGATCACGACGCGGTGGCCCGCTGCCACGTATTCGCGGACGGCTCCAGGGGTAAGGCCCACGCGATATTCGTGCGCCTTGATTTCCTTGGGGACTCCGACCTTCATTTGAAAACTCCCTGCCTGGAGGGCCTTTTTAATCGCAAGAGCACAGCGATATTGCGATGCAGGCGGCTAAATGGCGCAGGAATTCAGCGATCTTTGGCCAGCTACGCAGGATTTCAAACAAACAGATGCCGAGCGGATTGATTGACTATGTTCGCTTACTTAACCATTGTTTCGTTCAGGCTCGCCGCAGGTGGGCGCGGCGCCTTCAACAGATTCGAGGCAATTGTTCACCCGACAACCAATCGACAATTCGTCCGCCGCCGAAGCTGGTCGCCATCTGGACAAATTTGTGATCGTCAGCAACCGCCTCGCCAATATCGGCTGCATCGCACCCGAGCGGATGCGTCTTCATGGCTGCAAGCACGGCATCAGCCGTATCAGGCGCGACGATCGCAACGAGCTTGCCCTCATTGGCGACATGGATCGGATCAAGCCCAAGGAGCTCGCAGGTCGCCGCAACCGCAGGCTTTACGGGAATGGCTGCTTCCTGCAGACTGAACCCAAGGCCAGATTGATGCGCAATCTCATGGAGAGCCGCTGCAAGACCGCCGCGCGTAGGGTCACGCATCACCCGGATGCCGCTGCCGCCAGCCGCCATCATGACAGCCACTAGGTTATGCAGCGATGCGGAATCCGAGACGATCTCAATTTGAAGAGCAGCGTGCTGGCGCGTTGACATGATCGCCACTCCATGATCGCCAAGGCTGCCCGACACCAGCACACGGTCCCCGATCCTTGCTTTGTCCGCGGAAAGATCGAGCCCATCGGCCAGAACCCCAATCCCAGTCGTAGAGATGAACAGACCATCGGCCTTGCCGCGCTCAACGACCTTGGTGTCTCCAGTGATGATGTAAACGCCGGCACCGCGCGCCGCCGCGCCCATCGACTGCGCAATCGTCCTTAGATCTGAAAACCGGAACCCCTCCTCGATGATGAAGCTAGCCGATAGATAGAGCGGACGCGCGCCGGCCATCACGACATCATTGATTGTGCCGTGCACAGCCAGTGACCCGATATTGCCGCCGGGAAAGAACAGCGGCGAGACCACATAGCCGTCCGTCGTCATCACCATCCTGCCTGCCGCAACGTCAAACGCCGACTGATCATTGCAGCGGGCAAGCCATTCATTACCGAAGGCTTGGTGAAAAATACCGGAGATCAGTTGTGCCATGGCACGCCCCCCGGATCCGTGGGAAAGATCAACGCGTCCGTTCTCGACGTCGAGCTTGCGCTGATAGGCCTTTACGCTCATGACATCCGCCTCGCCTGATCATCGCGAACTCGGCCATAGGTCCAATACGCGGCACAAGCGCCTTCCGAGGAAACCATGCAAGATCCTATGGGTGTTTCTGGCGTGCAGATGGTTCCAAACAGCTTGCAGTCGACCGGCCGCTTGGCGCCGCGCAGGATCGCACAGCACTCGCATGCCGGATTGTCGGCGACACGCAGCTCGTGCATCGCAAAACGCGCCTCGGCATCGAATCCCGCGTAAGCCCGCTTCAGCTTCAGTCCACTGTTGGGGACGAGCCCAAGCCCACGCCATTCGAACTGCTCACGCAGTTCGAATACCTGCGAGATCTCGTCCTTGGCGCGTCGATTGCCTTGGCTCGTAACCGCACGGCTGTATTGGTTCTCCACCTCGTAGCGGCCTTCGTTCACCTGCCGCACCAGCATCAGGATCGCCTGCATCACGTCGAGCGGTTCAAATCCCGCGATGACGACCGGCTTACCGAATTGTTCGGCCAAGGGCTCGTAAGGCTGCGTACCGATGATGGTGCTGACGTGCGCAGGACCAACGAAGCCGTCGATTGCGACCCCACCGATCTTGCGCATGTTCGGGTTCTCGAGAATGCTGTGCATCGCAGAAGGCGTAAGCACGTGGTTGCAGAACACGCTGAGGCCCTTCAGCCGCTTCTTATCGGCAATCCGGACCATCACCGCCGTCGGCGGCGTCGTGGTCTCAAATCCGATGGCAAAGAACACCACCTCGCGGCTTGGCACCCGTTCGGCGAGCCGGATTGCGTCGAGCGTCGAATAGACCATCCGAATGTCTGCGCCGAGGGCTTTGGCTCGCAGCAGGGACTGCCCCTGCGAGCCAGGCACGCGCATCAGGTCGCCATAGACGCACAGAGTGACCTCCGGCCGCTCGACGAGCCGGATCGCCATGTCAATCCGGCTGGCGGGCAGAACGCAGACGGGACAACCGGGCCCGTGGATCATGCGCACATTCGCGGGCAGCAAATCCTCCAGCCCGTACCGGGAGATCGCATGAGTATGTCCGCCGCAGAATTCCATGAAGCGGTAAGTCCGTCGCGGTCCGGCTTCGGCGCCGATCGCGCGCGCGAGCCCCTGCGCGATGGTCTTGTCACGAAATTCGTCGGCATATTTCATGATCAGCGTTCCTGGCCTGCACTGCCCAGCTCCTGCAGCAGCTCCAACGTGCGCTTGGCTTCTGTCGGATTGATCTTGGACAGCGCATAGCCGACATGGACAAGAACGGTGTCGCCGACGTCGAGCTCCTCAACGAGAGCGATCGATATCTCCAGGCTGACCCCATCAACGGACACGATCGCCATATCGTCGGGTAGGATTTTCGCGATTTTTGCCGGGATCGAAAGACACATATCAGGCTGCTCCGTCTAGGGCTGACGACTGTTCGTAATCCGCAGAGCGGCAATCCAGGCCTGTCCAAGGCTCAAACCACCGTCGTTGGGCGGCAGCTGGCGTGGCACCAGCGGGGTGAGGCCTGCGCTGCGGCAACCGCGGTCAATCTCTTCCGCCAGCACCGCGTTCAGGAAGCAGCCGCCGCTTAGTACGATGGTACTGACACCGGTTCTCCGCGCAGCGTGCGTGACCCAGTCAATGCAGGCGGCGGCAAAGGTGCCATGAAACAGGCCGGCTCCGTCCACGGCGTCGAGGTCGCCTGCAATCAACCGCGAAAATAGCGAACGAAGCGACAGCATGCCGCGCTCGATGGTCCAGCCGGCTTCGAGAATAGCAGTCCGCCGCACCAGCGCCTCGAGCTTCATCGCAGCTTCGCCCTCATAGCTCTGCAAACTCGCGACCCCCAGCAATGCCGCCGCGGCATCGAACAAGCGGCCCGCGCTGGTCGTGGTGGCCCCGCCCGGCCGATCGAGCAATGCCGGCACGCGCTCAGCCTGTCGTTGCGCTGCAAAGCGAGGCCCGATTTCGTTTCCCCGCCCGAGCTGGTGTAATACTGCGCTCGCCATGCGCCACGGCTCGCGGGCTGCACGATCGCCGCCGGGCATCTGCAGGGGCGCGAGATGCCCGATGCGTCGAAACCTCGATTCTTCGCACAACAATAGCTCACCACCCCAGTTTCCGCCGTCGCAGCCGAAGCCATGGCCGTCGAGCACCAGGGCAAGCGCAGGTCCCGCATGGCCATGCTCAGCGATGGCGGCGGCGGCGTGTGCGTGGTGATGCTGGACAGCGATCAGCGTGCGACCACTCGCTTCCGCAAACCGGGTCGACGCCATATTGGGATGCAGATCGTGGGCAATGACGACGGGCTCCACGTCAAGGGTCGAAGTGAGATGCCGGATCGTCTCCTCGAACGCACGGAGGCCTTCAGCCGTGTCGAGATCGCCAATATGCTGGGAGACGAACGCTTCGTTGCCCCGCGTAATGGTGACGGTCGATTTCAGTGCGCCGCCGACGGCAAGCACGGGCGGCACCGACCGCGCAAGACGGGTCGGTTCGGGAACATAGCCGCGCGCACGGCGAATGAATTGAGGTCGGCCTGCCACCACTGACATCACGGAATCATCGGCACGCGTCAGAATCTCGCGATCATGGATCACGATAAGATCGGCGATCCCCTCAAGCCGCCGCCGCGCCTGCGCGTTGTCGATCAGAAGCGGTTCGCCGCAAGGATTGGCACTGGTGGCAACGATAACCGGGCCGGGTCCCGCAAGCCATGCTGCTGTGGAGCGAAACTCATGGAAGATCAGGTGATGCAGCGGGGCTAGCGGCAGCATAACACCCACGCGCGACAAGCCAGGAGCTATGGCAGGCGCCAGATCATTGCGCGTAGGTAGAAGGATGATGGGACGTGCTGAGGATTCGAGCAGCGCAAGCTCCGGCCCATTCGCTTCCGCGATCTCGTTGACCTGCGCGATGGAACCGACCATGACCGCGAATGGCTTCTGAGGGCGCTGCTTTCTGCTGCGCAAACGCTGAACGGCGCGCTGGTTACGCGCGTTGCAAAGCAACTGATACCCGCCCAGCCCCTTTATCGCGACGATTTGGCCGCCGGCGATTGCCGCGACAATGGCATTGATCCCATGGCTGAGCCGAGGGCCGCAGGTCGGACACGCGATCGTTTCCGCATGGAACCTGCGGCTCGCCGGATCGGCATAGTCGGCCGCGCAGGCGGCACACAGGCTGAAGGCCTTCATAACCGTGTTGCGGCGATCGTATGGAAGCCGTTCGGCGATGGTATAGCGTGGACCGCAATGGGAGCAGCTGATGAAGGGATAAAGGTAATGACGATTTTCGGGATCGAACAGCTCACTGAGGCATTGCTCGCAGGTCGCGGCATCGGCGACGATCCGCGTCGACAATCTGCCAGCTTGGCTCGTGGTGACCGAAAAGTTTTTCGTCCCGAGCGCCGCGGTCTGTTGAACGCAGATCTCGTCGATGCGTGCCAGTGGAGGCGCCTCGAGCGGCAAAGCGACAACAAACTCCGCAGCCCAGTTGCCCTCGACTTCGATTGTGACGCCCTCGGAGTCATTGACGACAAACCCCACCAATCCGTATCGCTTGGCAAGGCCATACACGTAGGGGCGAAAGCCGACCCCTTGCACAGCCCCGCTCACGCGCACGCGCAGCCGTGTCGGATCGCAGGCGATAGCCGCGGCGCTCATCGCCCTATGTCCTCTCCGGCGCATCCTTGATGCGCCCCTGCCGATCGATCCAGGCGTACAGGGCGCCAAAACCCTCGCCGGTGCGCGCCGAGACCGTCAGCACTTCGACCTTTGGATTGACTCGTCTTGCGTATTCGACCGTCTTTGGCAAATCGAACGCTAGCAGCGAGGTCAGATCAATCTTGTTGATCAGCATGAGCGACGAAGCAGCAAACATATCCGGATATTTAAGCGGCTTGTCTTCGCCTTCGGTGGTCGACAACACCACGATCTTGCAGGCCTCGCCGAGATCGAAGGCTGCCGGACAAACCAGATTACCGACGTTCTCGATAAAGAGAATACCGCGCGTCAGCAGCGGCAAGCGGCGATAAGCCTCGCCAATCATTGCTGCATCGAGATGGCAACCCTTGCCGGTATTGACTTGAATAGCCGGCACGCCGACCGAGCGAATGCGTTCGGCATCATTCGAGGTCTGCTGGTCGCCTTCGATAACCCCGATCGGGCGACTGCGCTTGAGCTCTGACACGGCGCGGACCAGCAGCGAGGTCTTGCCTGCACCCGGGCTGGACACAAGGTTAAAAACCAGCACGTTATCGGCCACGAAACGCGCGCGGTTGTCTGCGGCGATCCTGTTGTTCTTGCCAAGGATGTCGCGCTCGATCTGAACGAGCCGCTCGCTGTTCATGGGCGCGAGCTTCAACGTGGCCGGTCCGGCGCCGCAGCTCGCAGGCGCCTGCTCCCGATGCGCCTGGTGATGGCCAGGATGATGATCGTGATCATGGCGGCGGCGAGCATCGCGCGAATGCGGCTGGCCCTGGTCACGATGACGATGGGCATGATGGCGATCGCAATCGTCCTGCCCATGAGCATGGTGACGCCCTTGGTCTCGCGCATCATGCGCTTGGATAACTTCCGCTGAAGGCATTCCTTCGCTGCAGCCGCATATGGTACACATCAATCGAACTCCAGCTCCTTTACCCGCATCTGTTCGCCCGCGGTTACTTGCAACTGGTAGCTGCCGCAGCAAGGGCAGCGCTCACCGCGCCGGGGAATTTCGACGCTCTTCGAACAGCTCATGCACCAGGCCCCACCGGGAAGTTCGACAATTTTAAGAGCCGCGCTTTCGGCAATGGTCCGCGCTGCAACGACTGCAAAGCAGAACTTGATCGCTTCAGGCGCGACATGGCTCAGGGTCCCGATCTCCAGACAGACGCTGCGCACCTGCGAACGCGATCGGCGGCGCGCCTCGTCCTCGATGATTTCGATGATGCTTTGACAAAGCGCCATTTCATGCATCGTCAACTTCGCGAAACTTGAGTGTGAATCCGACGCAGGGATCAAGCGATGTAATCACTGCACGAACCGCTTGCTGATGTCGTCTCGCCGTCAGCACCGCGCCCTGCAGGTTCCGGACAAGCGGACCGCGCCAATGGAAATTCCATTCCGTCGGCGCAAGAAACTCGAAGCGGTATATCTGCCCCTGAGGATCGAGCTCAACCGCGTGATAGAGCCGGCCCCTGGCGCATTCGACCGCGGCCGCTGCACGGCCAGGACCTAGCCTGTAGCTTTCGATGATCCCAGGCTCCGCCGACTCGATATGAGCACCGGCCTTGAGCCAGTCGCATAGCCGAACGATTTCTGCAATTCTGGCCTTCAGCCGCTCGACGGCACCCGACCGACCCAGCCAGAGCCGATCACGCGTCATTTGGCGCGCCCATGGACCCGTCTCGGGCGCATGCCCCCCAAGGTAAGGACAATGGCAAAACGTCGGGTCATCGCCGAGCAGCCGTTCAATGATGTTGCGGTCGTCGGCAACGGACAGGAACGAGTGCGCGATCGGGATAGACTTCAAGTCGACCTCGTCAAGCGCTGCAATGCAAAGCGCGAACGGGCTACCGGGCATCGGCGCGCCATCTTCATCCGGCATGCCGAGTGCAGCGAGCGCAGCCACAATCTGTGCTGTAGCCTCGCGTCGAGCTGAACCGCGAGCTGGCCGTGCGCTGCCGACAAGCGCTGACAATCCCTGTATGAGGGACCGGATCGCCGACGCAGTGCTGCTCGGCGTATGATGTCCGACAAAGAGGCTCCGCAGCAATTCTGCAATGCGCTCGGCAACGACCAGCATAATACGACGCTGTTTGGTCGCCAGAACGATCTCTTCGTCGCGCGCCGCCTCGGTCGCGGACTGCAATGCGGCTTGCTGCGCAGCGGCGCATAACGTGAAGAGGCGCGGCAGCGCCTCGAACAACGACGAGGCCGGCCTGCCGGTGAACAGCCGCGCCAACGGCGGCCTGGCTCGCGGCAGGATCTCGACCGCGGCGATGACGTCGGCAGCAAGCAATATGGTGACATCGATTTTGTTGCGGGCGAAAAGAGTCATGCGCAGCGCTCCGCCATCATCTCGCGCAAGAAATGCCGGCGGTCGATCAAACAGAGATGTGGTGCATGAATATGATATTGAGCTCGGCGCATGTCCGGCCATATCATAGCACCGACCACTGCTTCGGCACGGACGTCCCCCTTGTCTTTGTGTGCCGAGGTCGCCGAGAGCAGGGAGCAACGGGCAATCGAGCTCAACGACGCGATTTCGCTGACAGCAAGTTCAATGTCACCGGATCGAACTCGCAAGCGCAGGTTCGATCTCTGCCCAGCATGCCGTTGGCAGGTACCGTTACGCAGGAAGATAACCACGTTCATGGCCCAAGTCGCGCCCTTCATGCTAACGGCCCTCCCCTGCGCGTGTGCGAAACCCGATCGCTTCGACCCTGTACACGGATCGTTCAAGGTCGGTCGCGTGCGCATGGTTCGACCGGCGATAACCCAATAGGCTGCTGCGAGCATCTTCTCAGACGTCGACACATCGGCGTGCTTGCTCCTACGATCGTCCCGTTCGCGCTCAAGCACCATTTTCAACGGACGCGAAGCCGAACCTGAAGGTGCGAAATCTGAAAAACTTTTCATTCTTGGCGCCACGCGCTCGCGCAGCAGTTGCGCCGCCATCGCTCTTCGGTCCGTTGCGCATGATCCAGCCAACGCCAATTGCAGGCGCGCCGTCTGCCGGAATCCGTCCGATGCCACCTATTCTCCAAGCTATTCATGTGGCGTAAACCTCGATCATTTCCCGCAGGCGTTCGGCGGAATCCTCGAAATCCTCGTCCGCGGCCAACGCAACAATCGGCACGCCGCCGACCTCCAGCGTATCCAGGATGATGTTGTCCGTAGAATTGAAGAACTGCACCGACCAGACGTTCCGGATCCCGGTCGCCTGCACCCGGCATGTGCCGTAGCCGCGGAAGACTAGCTGGGTCGGACCGTTGCCCACGCTTTCGTGCAGAAACGCCAGATCGACAGCGTTCATCGGGAGCAGCGTGAGGTTGATGACATGCGCGCGCATGCCAGACCGCCAGGCACGGGCCCGCTCGCGTATTTCGGCGAGCACCGGCAGCACGTTCATCGCGCCGTCCGGCGGAGCGGCGATCACAAGATCAGTGGAAGTCAGGTCGGTTGCGGCACGCCGCACAATCTGCGGGATCGCGCCGACCTCGACATATTCATGTGCGGGCTCGGTCCCGATGCGCACGCGCCAGATTCCCGCAAGCACGGATTCCCAAATTTGCGCTAGGGAGCCATCCGGCAGCGCGACAACGCCAGCAACCTCGCCTTCCCCAAGCACTTCGGCAATCAGCGTGCGTTCGAGATCACTGAGGTTCGCCAGCCCGTACAGTTGCATCCGCGCGCCGCCTCTTTGGCCGCCGGCGGCGGCAGCGGCCTTCGATAATAGCGCGACGGCATTCGCACGGTCCCTTGCAAGCTCGTCGCCATCGCGCCAAGCGCACTTGACCGGCGCCACCACAGTCGTCAGTCCGCCATGGATTACGTCGAGACTTTTCAACCCCAAGGGAAACTCGCTCACCGCCTGCTCGGCGCCGTCGGATCCGACGCGGGCCGCTGCTTTCATGATGCGGCCTTCCGTTGGGCATGCCGAGAGGCGGTGCTTTTGGCGATACGAGCGCCACCGGCGCGTGGTCGAGCGGTCGGTGCCAAGGTGGGGTCGATCTTGAGCAAACGGACCAGGCTCGTGAGGATCATGCGCCGTGTACCCTGCTGATGGCACTCGATCGGCGTCTGCGAGCCGAGCAGGCTGCGGCGCCCGCCCGGCTCGTCACCGGCGCCCCGCGCAGTCACTGCCCTCCGCACGCGCCGCCGGAACGACTTGATCCATTCAGAAAGCCCGATGGCCACGTGGATGGCCCAGAGCGAATGCGGGGGATTGGCCGCCGGCAGCAGCGCCGCGCCCCCCGCTCTCTCCACATCGGACGGACCGGGCCACGGCAGATCGTGCTGCACCGAATGGAACTTCATCGGACACCTTTGTGATAGTTTTTGGTTCTGCTAGGCGAGGTATTAGCAAGCCACATGCCATCATCGTCTCGCCCGATCACATTCCCCGCTCGAACCAGCGGCTCGACATTTTCGTGTGAATGTTGCGCTGCGATTGCAAACTCCAGTTGGGAGCAAGAGCACGCAGCCCAATGTCCGCAAGCGGTACCGCTAGCGTAGGTGCTCGGGCAATTGCGGCTCATGACCGATCAAGTCCGCAAAGAAGCGATCGCAGTCCTGGCCGTTGAGGCAGGCCTCAAGTCCGTCGAGTGCTCGCGATATCAGCCTCGCTTCACCCTCGTCCAAGAGCCGCACTGCGGTATCGATATGGACGAGCACCTTAGCGCAGACCGACGCGCCGGAGAGCAGCATCACCGAAACATGCCGCTGTTCATTGCCATGCTGGCACAGCGCGGTGATGCCGTCGGTCTCAACGATCGTCATTGGCAAGCCAAGGCACATGGTCAGCCGCAGGCCGCTAGATCGGCTGCGCTCCCTATCTCATAATTTGTACGGTCGATATTGTTCGCCAACAGCCATTCTGAAGCAGGCAGCGGCGCGATCCGCAGTTTTGCCGGCGAGCCCCACTGGGCAAGCAGTTTGCAAGCCAGTTCAATCGCGGGGTTAATCTGAAAGCGCACAGGATCAGTCAGCGGACCACCCCAATGATCCAGGTCCAGCGGCTGACAGCCGATGAGAGCGAGCTCTCGCGGGCAGCGTCCGAGCAGGTCGGCCGCGCTCAGGACCTCCTGAAAGCCGGTCTGATGCAGGCTGATCTTCCTGGCAGCGCTAAATTTTGGTACCTCGTCATCTCTCACGAGCTTCAACTTCCCGGGCGGAAGTCCATAGTCGATGGCATCGAACACGATCAGGCAATCGGCCTGCTCAAGAAAGCTGACGAGGTAGAGACCCTGCGTTCCGCCATCGAGCATAGTGACGTTGTCCTCGATGGCGTAGCGGCGGTGAAACTCCTCTACTACGCGCACGCCGAATCCCTCGTCCGCCCATAGGATGTTCCCGATGCCGAGCACCAGGATCCTTTTCTTATTCTCCGGACCCGACAACCGCTTCCCGGTCAATCGCGTAACTCGCGTTCGCCGGAAATTATTGAGGAGATGCTCCGGCGCGACATGATGTCTTCGCGGATCACCACGTAGATGTGGACCACCGCAAAGGTCACGATCACCCATAGGCCGAGATGATGCCAGGTATGGACGTCCTGACTGTTCGGCCAGATTGCAAATGCCCAGCCGAACAGCTCGTACTGCCAGCTATCATCACCGGCACCCTGCCCATAAAGTGCAAAGCCTGTCACGACCATGAACGTCATCGTCTGCGTGAACATGAAGAAGATCGCGAGCTGAGCCAGCCGGTTGTGCCCGACGTGCCTCTCCGGCTCGACTGCAACGAAGGCGTACCAGCGAATCTCGTGGTACACCTCGCGCCAAAAGCACCTGCGCCAGAGCGGCACGCAAAAGATCCGCATGGCATGCGAGTTTCCCATCAAGGCCCAGTAGATGCGCAGCAGAAAGCCGACGCTCAGCACATATCCCGCAGAGAAATGCGCAAAGCGGATATAGCCGAATAGGAGATTGCCACTAGCCTCCCCCGGCATCGCAGGCGTCCCCGTTCCAATGAGATAGCCGGTGACACCGAGCACCAGAATGGCCGCCGCATTGACCCAATGCCACAGCCGCACCGGCGCTTCATAAACGTAGGTGACGTCACGGCCGACGCCGCGACCAGCTTGCGCCGAATCGACGGCGGCAAGGCGTTGCGGAGATTTATCCAGCATGTCCCTAACGAACATTGACTGAGGCCAGTTCTTGGCCGGCAGGACTGATCACATGGGTCGAGCACGCCAAGCATGGATCAAAGGAATGGATCGTGCGTAAGATCTCCAGCGGCCGCTGCGGGTCGGCCATCGGGGTACCGATCAGGGAGGCTTCAAAAGCGCCAATATTGCCCTTGGAATCGCGAGGAGATCCATTCCACGTCGTCGGCACGACACATTGGTAGTTGTCGATCTTGGTGTCCTTGATCTTGATCCAGTGCCCGAGCGCCCCCCGTGGCGCCTCAGTGAAACCGTAGCCCTTGGCCTCCTTAGGCCAGCTTTCCGGCTTCCACTTGCTGACGTTGGCAGTTGCGCTATTGCCCGCCTTGATGTGGAGTACGAGCTTACCTTGGAAATAGCGCATCTGATGCGCCGCCCACTGGCATTCGAGCGCCCGCGCCGCGGTGCGGCCGAGCGTCGAAAATAGCGCAGTCAGGGGAAGACTGAGCCCCTTGAGTAATCTGTCCGCCGGCTCCTTGAATTCGGCTTTGCCTTGCGCATAACCGATGATGTATCGCGCCAACGGCCCGACCTCGACAGCGTGGCCGCGCCAGCGCGGCGCTTTGATCCAGGAATACTTGCCGCCTTCGTCGAGTTCCTGGATATTTGTCCTGCTGCCTTTGACCTTTGCCCCAAGCTGAAAACTCGGCTCGGTGATGCCATCCCAAGGGTGTAGTCCGGAGAACTCGCTGGGGTATTTATACCAGGAATGCGCGACGTATTCCTGGATTTGCTCGGGATCACCATGGTCAATCGGCAGGATCTCATTCAGATTGCCACCGAGAATGACGCCGCGCGGCAACTTGAGGCTTTTCGCCGAACAGTCGTTGGCGTTTTCGGGAATGTCGCCGTAGGACATCACGCTTTGGCCTGAAAGTCCGCCGCCATGGAGCCAGTCCTTATAGAACGAGCCGATCACTGCGATATCGGGCAGATAGACCTGCTCGACAAACTCGATTGAACGGTCAATGATCGAGGAGATCAGGTTGAGACGCTCCATATTGAGCGCCCCCACCGCGCCTGTCCCATCCATATTGATTGGGCAAGGCACGCCGCCGACTAGCCAGTTTGGATGCGGGTTCTTCCCCCCATAGACGGCTTGGATCTTGACGATTTCCTTCTGGAAATCGAGCGCCTCCAGATAATGCGCCACAGCCATCAGGTTCGCTTCCGGTGGCAGCTTGTAAGCCGGATGACCCCAATAGCCATTCTTGAACGGACCGTGTTGCCCTGATTCAAAGAATTTAGTCAGCCTGATCTGCAAATCTTTGAAATAGCCGGGTGATGACAGCGGCCAGGGCGAGATAGACTGCACCAGCGCCGAGGTCGACTTGGGATCGGCCTTGAGCGCGGAGACCACGTCGACCCAATCCAGCGCGTGCAAATGATAGAAATGTACGAGGTGGTCATGCACAAGCAGGCACAGCTGCATGATGTTGCGGATCGAGTTGGCATTCTCCGGAATGGTGATCCCTAGCGCGTTTTCAACGGCGCGCACCGAGGTGAGCGCATGGGTGCCGGTGCAGACACCGCAAATCCGTTCGGTGAACGCCCAGGCGTCGCGCGGATCGCGCCCGCGCAGAATTACTTCGATGCCGCGCCACATCGTCCCGCTCGAGACGGCGTTGCGGATCACGCTGTCCGAATCGAGATTGGCCTCGACGCGCAGATGGCCTTCGATCCGCGTCAGTGGATCGATGACAATACGCTTGCCAGAACGATCGAGATTGAACCCATTGGGTGTCCGGACGGCCACCGTCGACCTTTCCCTCAATTCGGTTTACTTTTGTGAGCTGCGCGATGCGCCTTGTCGGTCAACCGTTTCACGGCCGTCACCGCCGCATGCGCGGCGACGGTCAGGCCAACCGCACCGGCAGCGGCCATGCCGATCTGGTCGGCGTTCTTCTCGATGCCGAATTGCTTGATGGTCGTGAGTCGATCGTAAAACGAACCTTTGTCCCAAAAGCCGTCTTCGGAGCAACTGAGGCAGCCGTGGCCGGATTGAATCGGGAACGAAACGCCGCCGTTCCAGCGAACGGCCGAACAGGCGTTGTAGGTGGTCGGGCCCTTGCACCCCATTTTGTAGAGACAATAGCCTTTGCGTGCGCACTCGTCGTCCCACTCTTCGACAAATTGGCCGGCGTCGAAATGCGAACGCCGATAGCACTTGTCGTGGATGCGCTCGGAATAAAACATCTTTGGCCGCCCCTGGCGATCGAGTTCCGGAAGCTTTCCGAACGTCGTGATGAAGGTCACCAGGCCGGTCATGACTTCCGCAATGGGCGGACATCCGGGCACCTTGATGATCGGCTTGTTGGTGATCACCTGATCGATCGGCGTCGCACCAGTCGGATTGGGTTTGGCAGCTTGCACACAGCCCCAGGACGCACACGTGCCCCAAGCGATGATCGCCATGGACTCCTCCGCCATCGACCTGAGTTTTTCAACGAATGGCTTGCCACCGTCGATGCAGAACATGCCCGCCTCGTTCAGCGGTGGATTGCCTTCGACGGCAAGCACATACTTGCCTTTGTATCTGGCACGGGTTTCCTCCAGGATGGCTTCGGCCTGGTATCCTGCCGCCGCCATGATCGTATCGTCATAGTCGAGCGAAATCATTGACAGCAACGCGTCTTTGATCAACGGATGGGCCGAGCGGATAAAGCTTTCCGAGCAGCAGGTACACTCAAGGCCGTGCAGCCAGATGACGGGCACACGCGGCTTGGTCTCTAGCGCAATGGCAATAGTGCTTGCGGCGAGCGGGCCGAGTCCGAAGCTCGCAGCGGTCAAACTGCAGAATTTATGGAAACTGCGACGCGTGATGCCCTGACGTCTGATCACGCCGTAGAAAGTTTCCGTTGCCTCGCCCATGATCCCTTCCAAGTACTCGCCGGGCTATACCGCTTACTCATGTTAAGCAGCAAGAAGCAGGCCACGGTGCGTGAAACACTTGACAGGTACCAAACCGCCGCTCGCCGGGCGCAATGCGGATGAGCAAGGCCGGCTAGCGAGGCACAAGCTGCGCCTGTGACTACCGTCCACCGCGCCAATAGCGTCCGGTTTTGAACGTCGATGTGAGAACTCCAACAAAACAGTAGGGTATCGCCCTATACGATGAATGCGTCATGCTCACTTTCGACGCAGCCGTGACAGGCGTGCGGCATGACAATGCTGAACAGCAGTTGTTGCAGTTGACGGGCAACCACCAGGCGAACTATCGGATTATTGCGGCATAAACGATATTCTGGACTTGCTCGCGGTAGTACTTGCGGATCTCTCCGGGTGCCGCCGTTCCAACCACCACGATCAGACGCTCCTTGGGGTCACAGAAAAATTGAGTTCCGTAAGCGCCGGTCCAGGTGAACTCCCTGGATTACCTGGAACGGCCGACAGACCGTCGCTTATGCGTACAGCTACTCCGAGCCCGAACTCAAAGCCGGCACGGTGCGGCTCCACATTGCCGACTTTGTTCTTGATCTCCGGCCCAAGGTGATTGGAATCATGTGATGCACCGTTTTGGGGCCGAGAACGCGCTGCCCGTCGAGCTCCCCGCCGTTGAGCAGCATTTGTCCAAAGCGCACGTAGTCACCAACTGTCGCAAATGCGCAGGCTCCCCCGCAGTCAAACCTCGTCGGACTTCCGAGGAGCTCGATGCTTTGTGGCTTTCCCGTCAGCGGGTCGTTTGGAAATGGACGCGCGAGGCGTTCGCGTTGTGATGTCGACAGATGGAAAGTGGGTCTAGCATTCCAATCGGCTTCCACAAGTTGTCGGCAAGATAATCGCCCATTCGCTGCCCGCTAACCTGTTCCACGACAGCTCCAAGCACGTCAGTCGAGAAACCGTATTCGTATTCTGTTCCCGGCTGGTGCGCCAGCGGCAGCTTGGTGATGCCTTCGATGAAAGCCTCCTTATCGCCCTTGATTGGCGGAGCTGCGAACTCCGGATAGAGACGCGCCACTTGATCTGAGCTATTCGGCGCGCCATAAGTTAGGCCTGATGTGTGGCGATAAAGATCGTGGATGTAGATCGGAGAACTCTGCGCTTCGAATTCTAATGAACCGTCAGGCTGCGGCACCGCCACCTTCATGTTGGCGAATTGCGGATAGTAATCCGTAAGCTTGGCCCGCAAAGGCAGGCGCCCCTGTTCCGTGAGGCTAAGCCCAGCAACCGCCACCATCGGCTTGGTCATAGACGCGAGGGCGAATATTGCATCCAGCCGCATCGACGTTCCTTTTGGTGGATCGAGCTGCCCGTACGCCTTGTAGTGAATCAACTTGCCGTCTCTGGCGATTGCAACCACCGCGCCCGGCACGAGCTCGCTTGCGATCTCGCGAGCGAAGAACTCGTCTAGTTTCGCAAGGCGCTGCTGAGAAAGGCCGACGTCATCCGCGCTGGCCTCGGGCAGAGGCGCAGAGTGTACTGATTTGAAACCGATTCCAGCGGCCGCCGCGGCCACAACAAGCTTGTTCATTGAGCTCTCGCCAATGGATGGATGGACCTGACTTGCGAGACGGCTGCCGTCGTGATCGAATGTATCTGGCCGGCGCGCCGAAGGTGTTTTGCGCCGGCCTGCGCTCATGTACTTCTCCTGGCACAACGTTTGTCGATGAGGGTCAAGGTGAGAATGACCGCAAGCGCGAACATCACCATACCGCCAGCAACCCAACTTGCCTCCCGCCAGCGCGATGCTTGAACGTAGTCTATGACGTAAGCCGACAACACCTTGGTGCGCCCAGGAATGTTGCCGCCAATCATCATCACGACGCCAAACGTGCCGATCGTATGAGCAAAGCCGACGACGCCAGCCTTGAAAAACTCAAATCTCGCCAGCGGCAGGCCAATGGTCATGAAGTCATACAGCGCAGAACCGCGCTGACTGGCCACGACATCCAGCGGAAGCTCACCTATTGCAACAAAGGCATTACGGATCGGCTGCACCACCAAGGGGAGCGCGGAGAGGACCGACCCGATTACGATTCCCGCAAAGGTAAAGGCGAGCGTGTGCTCGCCCCAGAAGGAGGCGAGAAGACCTCCGGGTCCGTTCGGGCCGAGCAGGACGAGTACGCAGAACCCGAGCGCCGTCGGCGGCAGCACAAGCGGCAGCGCGACGATCGTTGCAACCGCCTGGCTCAAAACGGTCTTCGAGCGTGCTAGCCACCACGCGAGCGGCGCGCCAACAGCCAGCAGGATCGTCGTCGTCACGCTGGCGAGCTCGATCGTGAGCGCAACGGATTGCCAGATCTCGGGCGAAAGGGCGTCCATGTGCGTCAGCCCATCTGTGAGAGCCCGCCGCGAAACCGGCGCAGCGATCGCCTGCACGTCCAGTTCGCTGAGGGATTTGGCGCGTACCGCATTTTGGTCAGGTCGAACCTCCAAGAACGGAGCGCCTTGCCGGATCGCTCCATAAGACGCCTCGCTAACAGCCAGCGCATACCTGCCTTATAGCCTGTTAGCGACAGTGCAGCGGAGCTGTAGTCTGGGTCTCCGGTCGCAAGCAATCGATCGGCCTGTGGGGCGGGTGCCCCCTGCACCAGCCGCGCCGCCTGCGGCACGGCAACCGGATTCATTGTGTTCGTCCAAGCCGCGATATGCCTGGAGATCGACAGCACCGTGAACGACGATGGCTTGCGCGTCTCCTCTTCAGCTCGCGTTCGAAGTCGATGCCGCCGATTTGAAGCGGCTTTCGGGGGCCGCAGGGCCGTTCTCATGCAGTCCAGTCGGGCGAATGCTGTCGCCCGAACGAAACGCCTGAAATGTTGCTAACTGCGTGGCATGACCGTAGAGATCGTCGCTCGCGCCAATATTCGACACGGTCTCGGGTCGTCCTGCCTCAGTCGACCACCCGGCAAGCTTATCGTCCGGCGTGGCGGCCGCGACACTGACGCCCGTCGCTTCTGCGAGCAAAATCAGCATCGCAAACACCTCATCGGAAACTCCGGTGACAGCGCCGCTTCGCCCGGTCTGGCGGCGGCAGCTCCTCGCTCGCCACCCAGCAATCCCCGTGCCGCTCGCGAGATTTGGCGCGCTCTGTGCTTAACGTAAGAAAAGTGCGCCTAGATGCCCTTTCGCTGTGGAGTGGACCTAACGCGCTGTCAGATTTCCGGCATCTTTGTTCTCAAGCAGACAGCGACGACACAATCAAGCGGCAGAGCTTGCCGCCCGAGATGCTCTTGGGTGTTGCGACGCTCCGTGATCACTCGATGCAAATCCTCGTGTGGATTCTGCTTCGTAGGATTGGCTGGTCTGTTTAGGACCCCTCGAGGGCCAGCGCGTGCAGGCGCAGACGGCCCGCCAAATCCCTTGCGGGAATGAACGCGGCTGAACAGAGGTTTAGAAGTACATGTCGTGCTCGACTTTTTTCTTACTTGGAAGAAGGATAACCAGGCGTCGCCGATCGTCTTCGTCCGGTAAGCATGCGCGCACCGTTCTATGGTAACGTAGCACTACCTTTGGACATGGCCATTATGCCGAGCGACTGGGCCAGGACCTGCTACCGAAGCCAACACGTTGCAGCGAACTTACAGCGCGTCTGGGCGATGCAGTATGTCGACGGTAATAGTACCACGGGCGCGAGAGACACATGCACAGATCTTTTCGTTGGCGTGCTTTTGCTGTTCGCTGAAGAAAACGTCGCGGTGGTCAAGCTCACCGTCAATGTGGACGATGTCGATGGCGCAGACGCCGCACTCGCCGCGCCGGCAATCTGCCATCACCTCGTAACCGGCCTCGTTGAGCACGTCCAGCAACGAGCGATCGCGCGGAATCTCCACTTCGAGGGCCCGATCTGCAAGGCGCACCCGGAAACCTTCAGCCGGCAGCGAGCCGCTCGAACCGAAGGTCTCGTAGCGTAGGTCGGATAGTGCGCGTCCCGCGCCGGTCCAGGCCCGGCGCGCGGCATCGAGCATCCGCATCGGACCACAGAAGAGAGTCAAGGCGTCAGGCGGCAGTGATGCGAATAAGTCGTCGAAATCAAGCCGGCGCCCTTCGTTGCCTGCATGGACAAAAAGCTGATCGTTCAGCAAGGGAGAGAGAACATCCAAGTATACGGATTGCTCACGGGAAGGCACTGCATAGTGCAGAGTGAAGTCGGCATTGCGGCGCGCCAGCGCCTGAGCTGCCCCAACCAGTGGCGTAATGCCGATCCCACCCGCAATTAGGCAGTAGTGCCTGCGCGCCCAGTCGATCGGCAGCAGCGAGGCGGGCGATGTAATGGTCAACCGCGCGCCCGGCGCGAGCGACCACATATACTGCGAGCCGCCGCGGGAGTCCTCCGCGCGCCGCACGGCGATACGATAGCCGGCTCGGTCAGCTTCGCCGACCAGGGAATAGGACCGCGTCTCAGGACGTCCATCGATAGTGACGGCGATGTTGATATGGCTGCCGACCGGATAGGCCGCGCCATCAAAGTTTTCCGGTTTGATCAGGAACTCACGGATCGACGGTGTCAGATCGCGCGACGCGACGAGCGCTGCTTGTGTCCAGCTTTCAATGAACCGCATGGAGATTTCCTTTAATCGCCTGGCATCTTGATGAGCGCCAGTCCCGGCAGCAGATCAGAATGCGTCTTATTCCTGAGCACAACGCGCAGATTGCGTGCCGCCACTCGGGCGTGCTCGCGCATGATTGCCTCGGCTCGTGCGCCTTCGCGGTTTTCGATTGCATCGATCACGACGCGATGTTGATCTTGCGCAATCAAGAGCGTGTGGCGCGCATTCGGTAGCGTCGATTGGGTCATCACAAAGCCGCTAGGCGAAGCGAATGGTAGCGCCGACGCGCGATCGACCTGCCGGATCAAGGGCGGACTGCGCGACAATTCAGTCAACAGCGCGTGAAAACGCGCATTGAGCGCGACGTAGGAGGAGAAAGCCTCGACGGAGATTGGATCCTGCCTCACCAAGCCGTCGATCTCGTCGAGACATCCTTTAAGAGGCTCAAGATCGCGCGACGAAACGCCGCGCTCGGCGGCGAATCGCGCGGCCAGCCCCTCCACCGTGCCACGCAGTTCGATCGAATCCAGGACATCTCGTTCGGAAAATGCCTTCACCATGAAGCCGCCAGAAGGGATCGCTTCCAGAAGTCCTTCCTCCTCCAGTCGAACCAATGCCATTCGCACCGGAGTACGCGATGCGCCGATCGTCTCCACAGCTTGCAACTCGGAGATCCGTTCGCCCGGCCGCAAGTCGCCCGACAGGATCAGATCGCGCAAGCTGAGCTGGGCGCGCACCGTCTGTGAGACGGAGCGATCACTGTCGCGCTCGACCATGCCCTACTCCGCGGCCTGCCGACTGTGCTGTGGATCCTCGGCCTCGATCATGCGATCTATCAAGCGGCGGGCCCACATCGCGCCCGCATCGATGTTGAGGTTATAGAAGACCCGGTCAGGATTTTCGTCGATCGCACGCTGCTGCGCCTCGAGAATGACCTCGTCCTCACGGAAGATGCTAGAAACGCCTTGGCGGAGTTCAGTGGTCAGGCGCTGTTCGTTCAGGCGATAATTGCGCACGAAGGCCCAGAAGTAATGGCAGCTCGTTTCCGTTTCGGGCGTAATGGTGTTGAGGACAATGCCATTGACGCCAGCCGATCGGTTGCCTTCCGGCGCGCCACTTCCAGCGGGCGCCACTCCGACGTCGATATTGATGGTGCACGGCGCCTCGAAACGAATGATTTGCCAGCGGTCCACCGGACCAGGTTTTTGCAATTGCTTGGCCCAGAACGGCGGCGCGGTAATCCCCTTCATCCAGCGCGTTACGGTAGCGGTCTTCTCACCATGGGTGACGTCAAACGGTGCTTCCGCGATGGCGTCATTGCCGATGCTGGCTCCATGCACAAAAGTTTCGTGCGTCAGGTCCATGAGATTGTCGACAACCAGACGATAATCGCATTTCAGGTGGATGGTGTCGCCATCACCGGCCCAGGCGGAATCATCGTTCCAGTGCATATCCGGCACCAAGCGCGGGTCGGCTAGCGCCGGATCACCCATCCACAGCCAGACGAAGCGATCGCGCTCGACCACAGGATAGGCACGCACACAGGCGGAGGGGTTGATCGTCTCTTGCGAGGGCATGAAGATGCAGCGGCCCTGCGCGTTGAATTTCAGCCCGTGGTAGCCGCAGACGACGCTGTCGCCCTCAAGACGCCCTTTTGAAAGCGGCACCAACCGATGCCAACAGGCATCCTCCAATGCCGCCACCTCACCGTTGGCGCGCCGATACATCACGACGTGCTTGCCGCAGATTGTGCGCGGCAACAGCGCCTGCCTCACCTCAGCATCCCAAGCGGCCACGTACCAGACATTCGTCGGAAAGCAACGGCTCATAGGCGGCTCCTTGCATTGGACACTGTCTGTATACAGTGACCTCAAAACAAGCCAGAAAATTGACGAATATACGGGCTTGTGATGGCACCTCTGTATACAGAGAAGGGTCAACGAGAAGCTCATCGACTTCACCTCGGCCCTAACAAAACATCGGTGGTACCGCTAACCAAAACAGCTGCCGGCTCAATCCGAGCTCGCCATCGTGTACATCCCGCCGCACCTCGTCCTGCACTGTCGCGGCTTCGTACGGCTATCGGCGATGTTCCTGGCCTGCGTAGGGGCGCAACATTGGGCGCTTCTTAGCCGGCAGCACAGTCGCCCTGCCGGGATCGGACGTCGACGTCTTGGTGCCGAGATCGGCCCATGCTCTCAAATCCTCTAGGTGTTTAGTCCCGGCATTTTCTGGAGCGGGTTGAGTTTGAATCGTTCTGGCTGGGAAGTCCAGGATTTGCAGATGTATTCGTAAGGAGTGAGACCCTTCAGGGTCTTGAGCCGCCGAGCGTAGTTGTAGGCGTTGATGAAGTCGGCAAGGTGAGCTTCGAGCTGATCGTGTCGATCGTAGTGATAGCGTTGGACGGTCGCTTCCTTGATCGTGCGGTTCATGCGTTCGACCTGGCCATTGGTCCAGGGATGCTTGATCTTAGTCAGCCGATGTTCGATGCCATTCTCTTGGCAGCGCATATCGAACATATGTGTCACATATCTTGCCGTCGGGCCGTCTGCGTAGCGCGGCGGGAAGGTGAACTGGATCCCATTGTCGGTGAGAACCGTGTGGATCTTGTAGGGGACAGCCGCGATTAGAGCTTTGAGGAAGGCCGCGGCGGAGGTCCTTCCCGTCTTGCTGACCAATTGCACGAAGGCGAACTTACTGGTGCGATCGATCGCGACGTAGAGGTAGAGCTTGCCTTCAGCGGTCTGGAGCTCAGCAATGTCAATGTGGAAATAACCGATCGGGTAAGCCTTGAACTTTTTCTTCGGAGGCTTGCTGCCTTCGACCTCCGGCAATCGGCTGATGCCGTGGCGCTGGAGGCAGCGATGCAGGGATGATCGCGTCAGATGCGGGATGGTCGGCTGCAGCGTAAGCGGCAAGCTGAGGCCGTTAGGCGGCGTGGTTCCATGGCATAAGCGCGTCGATTTCGCTGCTCGGCCAGCCGTTGGCGATACGCTGAAGTGTTAGGGCAAGCCAGGCGAACGGATCGACGTTGTTCATTTTCGCCGTCTGCAGCAGCGTTGCGATGGTTGCCCAGGTTCGTCCGCCGCCGTCGCTGCCCGCGAAGAGGCTATTCTTTCTCGTGATTGTTTGTGGCCGGATGGCGCGTTCGACGATGTTGGAGTCGAGCTCGATGCGGCCATCGGTCAGGAAGCGTTCGAAGATGGCACGGCGCGAGACGGCATAACGGATCGCCTCGGCCAATTTTGATTTGCCGGAGATCCGCCGCAAGGTCTGCTGCCAGAGATCGAAGAGATCTGTGACGATCGCCGCGGAGGCTTGCTGGCGCGCGGCAACGCGAGCGTCGGGGCTTTGACCGCGCACGGTTTTCTCGACCTGCCAGAGCTTCGCCATCCGCTCGACCGTCGCCGTTGCCACTTCTGAGCTCCCAGCAACATGCAGCTCGTAGAACTTGCGCCTGCAGTGTGACCAGCAGCCAGCCAAGGTGATGCCATCATTGCCGCGATCGGATCGCGCGAGCTTGTTATAGGCGGCATAGCCATCCACCTGCAGGATGCCGCGATAACCATTGAGGTGTCGGACCGCGCATTCGCTGGCGCGGCTGTCTTCGAAGCGATAAGCCACCATCGGCGGACCGTTGCGGCCAAAGGTTCGGTCATCTCGGGCATAGGCCCATAAGTAGGCCGTCTTTGTCGATCCGGAGCCCGGAGCGAGCGTCGGCAAAGTGGTTTCGTCGGCAAAGACCCGTTCGGCCTTCTTGACCTCGCTGAAGATGTAGTCGGCCATGATCTCGAGCTCGAAGCCGAGCTTGCCCATCCATTGTGCCATCAGCTGGCGGTCCAACTCGACATGATCGCGGGCGTAGATAGCCTCCTGCCGGTAGAGCGGCAGGCCATCGGCATATTTGGCGACGGCGATCTGGGCCAGAAGCGCTTCCGTCGGAATGCCTCCTTCAATGATATGGGCCGGGGCCGGCGCCTGGATGACGCCGTCCGCGTTCTTGAAGGCATACTTGGGACGGCGCGTGACGATCACACGGAACTTCGCCGGCACCACATCCAGGCGCTCCGACACGTCCTCGCCGATCAGCACCTTCTGCTTGCCTGCATGCTCAGCCAGCTCGTGCGGCTCAATGACAGTTTCGATCCGTTCCAGATGGGGCGCAAAGCCCTTGCGCCGACGCGGTGCACGCGTGCCATCCGCCTGCGCACGGCCCTTGCCGACCTGGGCCTTGATCGCAGCGATGCCGGTCTCGATCTCCTCGAAGACGAAGGCCTGCTGTTCATCGTCGCCGTTCGCCGAGCCGAGCTTTTCCGATCGTCGGCCGAACCGGGCGCGGTCGAAGGCCTTCAGGATCTGCGTCAGCCGCTCGATGCGCGCATCGGCATCGGCGCTGCGGGCCTTGAGATCGGCGACCTCGCTCTCCAGAGCATCGGCGCGGGCCGCTTTCTCGGCCATGGCAAGAACCATGGCCTTCAGCGTCTCTACGTCATTCGGGAGACTAAGATCAGGCGGCGTCATTGACCCGACCAGAGCACATTTTGCTCCGTTTCTCTTGCCCTTTCAGGCCGCTGATTCACTTCGCCGCAGTGCTTTTACCCAACAATCTCCGGCCGCTTGACCGCCACGGTCCGGACCCGCTTCCAGTCCATCCCATCCACCAGTGCCATCAACTGCGCGGGGTTCATCTGTACCCGATGATGTCCGATCCGCGGCCAGCAGAACCTCGCCTTCTCGAGACGTTTTAAATAGAGGCACACGCCGGAGCCATCCCACCATACGATCTTGATTCTGTCGGCTCTTTTGGCCCGGAACACATAAAGCGCACCGTCGAACGGATCTGAGCCCGCATCGCGCACCAGCGCAACAAGCCCATCGATACCCTTGCGGAAGTCGACGGGATGGCTGGCCAGGAACACCTTCACGCCGGAGGGGATCATGCCGAACGTACCGCCCGGATCACCCGCTGTAGCTGCGCCTCGTCGACGTCCACGCCGGCGCGCACGATCACCTCGCCAATGGCAATTTCGATCACCGCGCCTGACACAGACGCCATCTCACCCCCGCAACTCGAGTGCCGCTCGCGATAATGTCGTTCCGCCCGAGCGTCACGGCGCCACGCGAACAGCTGCGACGGGTGAATGCCGATCCGACGAGCGATCGCCGATACGCTCGCGCCAGGCTCCAGCGCCTCTGTCACAATTTGCGCCTTGAACTCGTCCGACCAGCGTCGACGAAGCTGCCGCGGCGCTCCCTCAAGACGGTCGGCGACCGCTTCGATCATATGGAAGGTTCTAGTTCCAGAACTAGGCGCAGACATAGAAGCTCACATCGGCTCACAAACTCAGCAGCCGATAGCCGATTGCTCACCCCTTGCGCCAGACGGGGTCTCTTTTCCGCTTACGCTGCAGCGCATAGAGGCAATCGTCGAGCGGCAATAGCGTATGCCGCCGGAAAGCGACGATGATCGCCTCCTCCTCGATGGAAAGGGTAGTCGACTTGGCTTCCTTTGGGCCAGTCGGAAGATCAGCGACGGTGTCGCGCTGCTTCCACTTCGCGACAGTCTTCTGGTTGATCCCGTAGCGCTTGGCGAGTGTTCTCAGGCTCTCTTGACTATTCTGTATTGCTCGACGGACTGCCTCCGTCGTCCTGGCGCAGCCGTGTAAAACTTGTCCCATAGCGCTTCCTTCGAATCGTGCGATAAGGATGCACCATCAAAGCTCGGGACAAAACACCTAGTGCGTAGATGACGCGACCGCCGATCTTTCGATACGCTGGCCCCGCGCCATATGTGCGGTGCTTTTCGAGCGTGCGGCCGGATAGGCTAAGATAACGCGCAGCCTCCGGTGTACGCAGGAACCGCGTGGATAGACGTGACATCGGATCGGGCATTTGAGAGCTCCAGGTGAGAGGCCGGCCGCGAATGGCGGCACTTTGTTCGCACCATCATCATGGAGAAGCGCGCTCTCTGGAGGGATACCGAATATCGAGGAAGCGGCTTTCGGCACCCCAAGTTGAAGGCGCCGCTCGTCTCCTACGCCGTGGGCGCAAAGCCCTCTTCTTAGCGCCGGGCTCGCGGCTGCAAAGACGCACCTTGCACAGAAGGATATGCGCACGGTGATCGGGCGCCTTCGCAATGCGGAAGCAGAATCGCTTTTGCGCAGAAATCTGCCGAACCATCCGGTTTCACCGCGCCCTCTATACTTTTATACTGCTGCGCTCCGTCATTCGATCGTCGCAAATGTACAATCGCAGCCAGAACTAGTCACATTGGTCTCGTCCTGCCAGGAAAAGCGCTCAGAAAAAGAACGTTCAAAACTGCCAAAAGTGGAATGATCGAGTTGAGAGCTCCATCGTAACACCCAGACGCCTAAACGGCTCAGCGAGCGCCGATGCGGATACGCCTCACATCACCGCTAGATGTCACAGCTTCCACCGCCTGGATGCCTGCGATCCAAATAATCAATTTTACCAATGTTGCGTATTGTTGCATCAACCTTAGCTATCGAAGCGTACCGATCACTCTAGTACTTCTGTGCCGAGACGAGACTCGGTGATTTGCCAGCAAAATGCGGCGTGACGTTGAGCAACGCCTTTGCGATCGACCTCACAAATGCTGTTCGACAATTCAAACAGACCTCGTCAGAAGACAGGCGGCGTATCCAATGACGCCCCGGTCGTCGGCGCGTTAGGCCTCTGGTGCAGATCTTGCTTGACGAAAAAAGATAACGTAACTGAACGCCTGCCTTTGGAATGACGCGCCGGCTCTCGGAACCGTCTTCAATCGGACACGGCTAAAATGACAGCCTCGTATGATGCCGTCGCCTCTCAACGACGCAGCGGCTCGCATTCGAGTGTATTCGGGAAGGAAGCGTCATGACCACCATGGCAACTGCGGCGCCTGTGCGCGCGTCGCAGGCTTGGTATAAAATTCTCTACGTCCAGGTGTTGATCGCGATCGTGATTGGCGCCATCGTCGGCTGGCTGTGGCCGTCGGTCGCGACCAACGACTGGGTCAAGGCGCTCGGTGACGGCTTCATCAAGCTGATCAAGATGGTGATCGCGCCGATCATATTCTGCACCGTCGCATCCGGCATCGCGCATATTCAGGATGCAAAGAAAGTCGGGCGCGTCGGCGTCAAAGCGCTGGTCTATTTCGAGATCGTATCGAGCTTTGCCTTGGTATTGGGCCTTGTCATGGGCAATCTGGTCCAAATCGGCCATGGTCTTGCGGTCAAACCGGACGCTGCGGCGGTCGCCAGTTACGTCAAGCAGGCGGAAGCCTCGAAGACCGTCGATTTCTTTCTCAATATCATTCCCGATACTGTGGTCGGCGCCCTCGCTCGCGGCGATGTACTGCAAGTTCTCCTGTTCGCGATCCTGTTTGGCTTTTCGCTGATGGCGCTGGGGGAGCGTGGAGAACGGCTGCGCGGCATGATTGACGACATCGCGCACGCGGTGTTCGGCGTGATCGCCATCATCATGAAAGCGGCCCCGATCGGTGCGTTCGGCGCGATGGCTTTCACGATAGGCAAGTTCGGGCCGGCGGCGCTCGGTAATCTGATCGGGCTTATCGTGCTATTCTATGCGACGGCCGCGATATTTGTAGTCGTCGTACTCGGCCTGATTGCGCGGATCGTCGGCTTTTCGATCTTCAAATTCATTATCTATATCAAGGACGAGCTTCTGATCGTGCTCGGCACCTCGTCCTCGGAAAGCGCGCTGCCGCAATTGATGGAGAAGCTCGAGCGGCTGGGCTGCTCAAAGCCCGTGGTGGGTCTCGTGGTGCCAACCGGCTACTCCTTCAACCTCGACGGCACCAACATCTATATGACGCTTGCGACATTGTTTATTGCCCAGGCACTCGGGGTCGATCTTACCTTTGGCCAGCAACTCACGATCTTGCTCGTGGCAATGCTCACATCGAAGGGAGCAAGTGGCGTCACCGGCGCAGGCTTCATCACGCTCGCCGCGACATTGTCGGTGGTCAATCCAGCGCTGGTGCCGGGCATGGCGATCGTATTCTCGATCGACAAATTCATGAGCGAGGTGCGAGCTCTCACCAACATTACCGGCAATGGCATCGCGGCGGTGTTTGTATCCTGGTGGGAAGGCGAGCTCGACAACGCGAGACTGCACGCCCGGCTCAAGCAGTCCACCGTTTCCAGCGATATCGATACACGAAGCTCAAGCAGGTAGGCCCTATTCGTGATTTCAAGGCGCTCGACTGAGCGTCGCCAACTCCGTAGTTCTTTCGCAGTTCCAAATCGGCACAGCCGACTTGAAACTGCGAGCCAGAACTTCTCTGCGGGACCTGCGGACCGCCACTTGTTCCGTGTCACGCCCAACATCCATGCAAACGTGGATGACGAAATAGCTTTTTCGACGATTATTTCCCTAGCCAATGCCGACGTAACCGCGGAAGAACAATAGATTCCGGCAAGACCTGCCTGCCTGACGGGCCGAGGTACTGGGTCTAGCCACAGTTAGCCTGGCCCGTTTGGCCACTGAACAGGCCTCTTCCGGCCGACGAGTGGCGGCGATCTCCGACTCAGTCATCCGTTTGTTCCGGCGCGCGTTGCAACATCAGGCCGGCGCGCGTATGATCACCGTGGACCAGTCTGGCACTTTCGCGGGCTGAAATGGACTCGTCGAACTGACGTCACGTCAGGGCTCCACAGCGTATCGTGGATCTTTATGAATTTGGCGACGCGTGCCTCATTGGGCAGGGTCAGTGTCTTCGTTGACTCGATGTAGGCGTTGTCCGCGTCGTTGGAACGTGCCTTGGCGCCGCGCAGCTGTGGTTCGGCCGCGGCCTTCGCAGCCCTCGAGCGCCCGCCGAGCAATATAGTCAGCGAAGGAAAGCGGACATCTCAGCCTCGGTCGTACGCATGTCAGCGCGCCATAATGAAAGGTTTAGGACAACTATACCTACGTTTGTAATGCGCCTTTCTTCGGCACGTGCTGAGTTCAGCCGCAAGCAATTGACCGGAACCGAAGGCGAGTGCGTCCCTCAGGGCCGGAAGGGTTGCCCCATTTTCGCCTAAAATGTTATAGCTCTCCCGCCGGAGAAAGGCCGGACGGTCCAAGAATGTATGACCAGATCAATAATTTCAAGCGGTCAGCCACGCAGTTTACTTTCGGCAGCATAACGCTGGCGATAGTGACGCTCGCCTCCTTGCACCTTCAAACACATTTCGCTGCGACGGCGTTTGGCTATTTGCTAGTGATATTGCTGTTTTCGTTGATCGGCAGCTTTGTTGCATCATCCGCGCTCTCGGTCTTAGCTATCGCTGCTTTGGCATACTACTTTGCGCCGCCGGCGTTTAGTTTGCGGATCGACGACCCTCAAGTTCTTCTGGTAGTTGTCGCTTTCTTCACTGTCTCGATCGTCGGAACGCACCTGATTGGAAAGGTCCGCCAGGAAAGAGAGGCTGCGCGTGAGACCGCGGCCGAACTCCGGCGCAGCGCTGCCGACCTGAAAGATCGTGAAAAGCGGTGGCGCGCAATCTTTGAGCACAATCCGTCCATGTACGTGATGGTCGATGAAGCCGGCACCGTCCTCAACGTCAATACGTTCGGCGCGACACAACTCGGCTATGCGTGTTCCGAACTGATTGGTCAATCCATCCTGGGAGTCTTTCTGGAGGAGGATCGCGCGTTTGCTCACAAATGCATTCGGACGTGCCTTGAAGAGATCGGTCAATCGCAAACCTGGGAGGCGCAGAAAGTTAGGAAAGACGGCTCGATATTGTGGGTACGTGAAAACGCCAAAGCGATGCTCTGGGCCGATGAGCGGCCCGTTGTCCTCATAGCCTGCGAAGATATCACAGAACGAAAGCGGACCGAACTTGCCCTGCAGCGAAGCGAGGCACATTTGACTCAGGCACAGGAGTTGAGCAATACAGGCAGCTTCAGCTGGAACGTCGCCACCGGCGAGGCCTTTTGGTCAAAAGAGCTATATCGGATTCTCCAGTTGGATCCGCAGACCGTTCCCGCGCCGGAACTGATCGTCGCACGCACGCATCCAGACGATAGGGCGTCGGTCAAGGAGACCATCGATCAAGCGATGCGAGATCCAAAGAACTTCGAGCATGAATACCGGCTTGTGCTACCGGACGGATCGGTGAAGCATATCCATGCGCGGGCACGAACGACGAGAACCGCGACTGGTGACATCGACTTCGTCGGGGCGGCGACGGATATCACGGCCGCAAGGCAAGCAGAGCAACAATTGCGCCGTAGCGAGGCCTATCTTGCCGAAGCCCAACGTCTCAGTCACACGGGCAGTTGGTCCTGGGACGTCTACCGTCTCGATTTCATCTATCGCTCCGCCGAAGTGGATCGTCTCTTCGGCTTCAAGCCGCAAGAGGCTGTATCGATAGAGACCATTCGTTCGCGTATCCATCCGGACGACCTGCCTCGCCTTCAGGAAGTGCAGCGCCTGGCTAGAGACGACAAGGATGGGCGATTCGAGTATGATTTTCGAATCCTCCTCCCTGATGGCTCGATGAGGCACATACATTCTGTGGCCCATGTCGTGGTTGGCAGCGACGGCAATGTCAGCGAGCTCATTGGAACACATATGGATGTCACGGAGCAATACGCAGCCAGAGACCGCCTGGAAAGCACACTTGCCGCGCTGCTGGAAAGCGAGCAGCGCTTTCGCGACTACGCCGAAACGGCTTCCGACTGGCTCTGGGAGACCGGGCCGGATCATCAGGTCACCCACCTGTCCGAGCACACCAGCGCTGCGGGAATTTTGGCGACAGGATTGATGGGTATGCTTCGTTGGGATATCGCGTGCGACGTCGAAGAAGAGCCTGAGAAGTGGCGGCAGCATCGAGCGACCCTGGAGGCGCACCTCCCATTTCGGGATCTGGTCTATCGCACCATCAATCGGATGGGAACTCCGATCTACGTCCGAACGAGTGGCAAGCCTTTCTTTAGTGTCGACGGTAATTTTCTGGGCTACCGCGGCGTCAGCACGGACATCACGGCTATCATTCGCGCAGATCAAGCCGAACAACAGCTGCGAAAGGCTCGGGCGGAGCTTGCGCATGTGACGCGTGTGACGACGTTAGGAGAGCTGACAGCCACCATCGCCCATGAAATCAACCAACCACTTGCCGCTATTATCAGCAACGCCGACGCGTGCCTCGGTTGGATGAACCGCGCCCCCCCCGATCTTTCCGCCGCAAGGTCATCGGTTGAGTGGATAATCGAAGACGCAATCCGAGCAAGCGAGGTGATCCGTCGGGTTCGCGCGCTTGCGAAGAAAGGCGAGATCGAGATGCTACCACTCGACATTAATGACGTCGTTAAGGACGTCATTGCGCTCGTGACGCGAGAGCTGATTAGCCACCAAGTGGCGCTAAAGACTGATTTGACGGCGGCGCTGCCCGCGATCTACGGAGACCGAATTCAGTTGCAACAGGTGATTATCAATCTGGTGATGAACGGGATCGAAGCTATGGACGCAGTTACGGACCGGACGCGCGAACTAGTGATTCAGTCATCCAGGGACGATATGGGACACGTGTGGCTTGCTGTGACTGATAGTGGCGTTGGCATCGCCGAGAATGACGCCGACCGAGTGTTAGACCCGTTTTTCACGACAAAGTCGAATGGCCTTGGCATGGGCCTTTCGATCTGTCGCTCGATTGTGGAAGCTCATGGAGGTCGCCTTTCAATCGCCCGCAAGCGGGGGCCGGGAGCAAGCTTTCGGTTTGATCTGCCATTGCACCAGGAGGTCGTGTCGTGAGCGAACGCTCTAACTCCCAGCGCGAAGGCAGCAAGGCCGAGACGTCGGCAAATGCGATTGTCTTCGTTGTCGAAGATGACGTTTCGATGCGCCGATCGCTCACGAACCTTTTTCAATCGGTGGGCCTGGACGTCGTTGCGTTCGGATCGGCCCGCGAAATGCTGCAAAGCACACTTCCGGATGTCGTTAGCTGCCTGGTTCTTGACGTCCGGCTGCCAGGCTTGAGCGGCCTTGAGTTTCAGACCGAGCTAGCCAAGTCGAGCATTCATATTCCTATCATCTTCATTACGGGCCATGGCGACATTCCCATGAGCGTCAGGGCCATGAAGGGCGGAGCGGTCGATTTTCTTACCAAACCGTTCCGCGATCAGGAACTGCTGGACGCCGTGATCGCAGCGACCGAACGCGATCGCAAAAGACGAGAGGACGAGAAGACCGTCGCGAACCTGAAGTCCCTATTTGAAACATTAAGCCCGCGCGAGCAGGCGGTGATGAAACTGGTCGCCACCGGCCTGATGAACAAGCAGATAGCCGCCGAGTTGGGGCTCGCCGAGATTACGGTTAAGATCTACCGGGGACACGTGATGAAAAAGATGCGCGCCCGGTCGCTGGCGGATTTGATTAGAATGACTGAGGCGCTCGGAATCCGTGCTAACCGCCCTGAACAAACCTAAGTATGATTTTACAATTTAACCACTCAAGCCCACTTTTCGCCCAGGGTCGGCTAATGCCTCGGCAAACGCTAGTCCCGCGCCAGGAGGGCTTGCCTTGTCCACGCCTTTGATTTCTGTCGTTGATGACGACGCATCGGTCCGTGCGGCGACAGAGAACCTTTTGAAATCGCGTGGCTATATAGTCCAAACATTTGCGTCGGCTGAGGAGTTCTTGAGGTCACCGCGGTTGAACGAAACCTCCTGTGTCGTCACGGATGTGCAGATGCCCATTATGACCGGCTTGGACCTCCTGACAGAAATGCGGAACAGAGGTTACAGCGTGCCGTTCATTTTCATTACGGCGTTTCCCAACGATCGCGTGCGCACCTCAGCCCTGAGCGCGGGAGCGACCGGATTCTTGGCCAAGCCCTTCACAGGACATGCCCTGATCGAGTGCCTTGATGCCGCACTGGAGGGCGGAGACATCTGAAACCATCCGCCGGCCGCCGTCGCCCTGTCGTTAGTCTCCGCTGAGGTCGGGCTGGGCTCCTTGACAAGTCTATTTCACCCGTCTTCTCGGCTTGTCACCCTGAGCTCGCCCAAGCGAATTTGAGTGCTGAATCTCTATCGTGACCCGCTACGATCTCCTATAGCACTCCGAAATTAGAAGGCATCGGCAGCGGGCAAGCTCTATCTAGTTGCGTTGTTGGTCCGTGACCTGACCAACAGGCGCTCAGGCCGGCCAGAACGAGCTTGCCGCCCGAGGCCGGAGTGCGTGGCACTGTGTCCGCTCATTCCAGCCTGTTGATGGCCGGATAATGTTTACCGGAAGCTCCCGACAGACGAGCGCTTGCTTCGCTTAGGCTCGTAGCGACTGGATACCACTTATGTACGACAAAGAGCTCCCCCCTCACCCCAGATGATCTGTGAGTGCCTTTAGGGGAACAATTGCTGACAACTTAGGGTGATCTTGGTTGGCAGCCAAAGAGCTCTGCGGCACGAGCTCCTGTTCGCGGCGACGCGCCCGTCACAGACCTGAACTTCTTGTCTATTGGAGCGCAGCATCGTTCCGTGCCTCCTTCGGACCTCCCCTTCCTGCCGGCGCCTTCAGCCCACGTGAACTCGTGCGCATCATTAGATGGCCTGGACACCGTCAAGCTGTCCCAGATATTCAACGTGAAAAGCGCCCGGCCGCCTTACGGCGGCCGGGCGTTTTTTGCCCGATCCTCACGCAGTTCATCCCCCTTCCGAGCAATTCAAACTATTAGCTTGCCTGTCGGAGGCTCTGCTCCTGAGTCAATGGCTCGGCAAGAATAACTATCCGGTGCACGTTGGGCAGTTTTTGGCTAGAATCAGCGGGAGCTCTTCTGATTGTAAGTGGCAAACGACCGCCGAGCGAAGTGACGATCGCGCGAGAACCGGAATTTTCAGCAGATCTTATGATCACATAAAATCGTCTTCATAATCGTATGTCGAGGAGCTTTCTGCGATCTTAGTATCGCTGCCTTCACTGTCGTCAGCTTTTGAAAGATAGCGCGAATTGGTGCCTTTTCGCTGCCAATCACCGTCACCGTTCCTGATCCACTTGCCTGACTTCTCTGGGTCGAGAACCATGTTGTCGGCATCGACCTCAACGAACCCCATCTTTGCCGCACGGGCTCTTGCTTCCTGATTCGCCGGACGCAAATTGAGCAACGGCCTTTTGCCATCCTCTCTCAGTTGATGCTCAAGCAGGATATCGCCGGCGTTCTCGACAAGCGGATGAACAACTTGAAAGTCCACGGTAGAGGTAGTCCCAGTCCGTCCGGGAAAAAGCTCCTGCCATCTTTCCACGTCGAACACCGTCATGCTGTCGCCGCCCTCCATTCTCAGAAGTCCGACACTCTTGTTCCCTAATTGGTAGCTGAAATATCTCGCATCGTCGGAATCTCGAGTTGTTCCATAGTCCTTAGCAACTTCTACAGTTCGCTTTGCCTTATCGGAGACGAATTTCGAGTACTCTTGCGGGTTATCGGCGATGTGCTTGATTTCATCGCTATGATAGGTCTTCGCCGCCTCTCGGAATGAATGACGATCTTTAAACTCTATTATGGGAGGATCTGAAACGAGCGAATACGGTCTTGTTGCTGAAGATGAGCCGCCACTCGACGTCGATTCGGTTAAGCGCATATTGGCAAACGCATCAGCGAAGCTGCTTGCATCCGTTTGCTCGTCATCTTCGGCAAAGCGCGAGGATTGGTAATAGGACGAGCCATTGATCCGATTATACATGACGATTGGTGCTCCGATCGGGCATACATTTCCGCATTTAGTTCAGGCCAGTCAGGCCCTGCGGAGGTGATAGGCAGCTTGGCTTACCACAAGCTGACGTGGCTCGTGTTAGCGCTAGATCATCCAGATCGTGGTCTCGAAATTCCGGCGGCGCGCGGCTCAACCCCCAGCAGCAGTCAAAGACCAATCATGACCATGCTATCCGTCGTGCATTCGCAGAACTGCCGTAGCCAATACAACCTATTGGCTAGACGACGGAAGAGCACCTCGGCGTTGAGGCGGCGCCTATTCGACTGTGACCGATTTTGCAAGATTGCGCGGCTGATCCACATCCGTCCCCATAACGACGGCGGTATGGTAAGCTAAAAGCTGCACGGGGATCGCATAGACCATCGGAGTAAAGCTTGCAGCCATGTCTGGCAACACAATGGTCATGAGCGTATCCACCGTTGCTTCCGATGCCCCCGTCGAATTGGTGATCAAGATGATGTTGCCGCCTCGAGCAGCGACTTCCTGCATATTCGAGACGGTTTTCTCGAAGACCTGATCGTAAGGCGCGATCACCACAACGGGTACGGTCTCGTCGATCAATGCGATCGGTCCGTGCTTGAGCTCGCCGGCGGCATAGCCTTCTGAGTGGATATAGGAGATTTCCTTCAGCTTGAGCGCACCTTCCGATGCTAGCGGCGCCGATGTCCCTCGGCCGAGATAGAGAACGTCGTTCGACTTGGCGATATATCGCGCGAGTTTCTCGATCTGCGGTTCGACCAACAGCGCAGCAGCAATTAGCCGCGGCACTTCGATGAGCTCGCGCACGAGCCTCGATTCATCAATCTCGGACAACTCACCGCGCGCTTTGCCTGCCGCGATGGCAAGCGTCGCCATCACTACAAGTTGACACACGAATGCCTTGGTGGAGGCAACGCCGATTTCAGGTCCCGCCAGCGTCGGCAAGACGGATTCGCTCTCCCGCGCAATCGTCGACGTCAAGACGTTGACTACAGATATTGTGTGTAGGCCCTGGCTCTTGGCATAGCGCAATGCAGCCAATGTGTCAGCGGTTTCTCCCGACTGCGAGATGACGATCGCGAGATCGCCCTGGCGCAAGGGCGCCTCCCTATAACGGAACTCGGACGCTACATCAATCTCCACCGGCAAGCGTGCCAACCGCTCGAACCAGTATTTGGCGATGTGACCGGCATAGCTTGCCGTGCCGCACGCGGCAATCGAGATGCGCTGAACAAAGTTAAAGTCGAACGGTAATGAGAGCGGTAGGACTACGCGCTCGGTCACCATATCGAGATAATGCGCCAATGTCTGACCGACTACCGTCGGCTGCTCGTAGATTTCCTTGGCCATGAAGTGGCGATAGTTCGCTTTGTCGACCAGGAATGACGACGCTCCAGACCTTGATGGCTCCCGACGGACAACGGTCCCGTCTATGCTATAGATCACGCAGACCGTGCGGTTAAGCACGGCCCAGTCGCCGTCTTCAAGATAGGTTATAGTATCGGTCAAGGGCGCGAGCGCGATCGCGTCCGATCCCAGATACATTTCGCCGTCACCATGCCCGATTGCAAGGGGCGATCCCTTGCGCGCACCGATCAGAAGATCGTCGTGGGCTTTGAACAGGAATGCCAGAGCGAAGGCCCCGCGCAGCCGTGGCAGCGCGGCTTGTACCGCATCCTGCGGCGAGTAGCCATTCTTGAGATAAGATTCGACGAGATGCGCCACCACCTCGGTGTCCGTCTCCGAGCTAAAATGGGCTCCATTCTGCTCCAGCTCAGCTCGCAGCTCGCGAAAATTCTCAATGATTCCGTTATGAACGACCGCGACATTATCCGTTGCATGCGGATGAGCATTGTTCTCGGTGGGTTTTCCATGCGTCGCCCAGCGAGTGTGACCAATACCGCTATGGCCCGACGGCGGATAATCGCGCAGCCGCTCCTCAAGGTTTTTCAGCTTACCTTCAGCGCGCCGGCGCTCGATACAGAGACCTTCGAGCGTCGCGACGCCCGCGGAGTCGTAGCCACGATATTCCAATCGCTTGAGCGAGGCGACCAATTGCCCAGCGACAGGACCACGTCCCAAGATGCCGACTATTCCACACATGTCGATCAATGCAGCCCAAGTTCAAGGAGCCAGAACGCCCCTTTGGAGGATCGCTTAGCCGATGGTGATGGATATCAAGTTCTGAATTCGATGTGGCTGCCTGTATGGCTGCCATTTACAAGCGTGACTTTCAACCATCATCGCCTCGCTCAGCCACACTCCGCTTTTTGGTTGTCACCATCGAGTACAAACTGCGACGCGGCCGCGAATGGCGTGATTGCTTCGAGGTGATCTCGATCGGCTTTGTACGGCATCTAATCCCTACACGAACAAACCCTTTGCTCGATGACGACGATAACCGTCGGCGTCGACGTACCACGGCGAGGATATATCGCGTAAGCCGTCATATCGTCGCTGATGAACCTCATTCACGACTCTTCAGCTCCAAATCCCAATGGAGCGAACGGCGACGCGGCCGATCGGGTTAGCAGCTGGCGCATGGGCAACTAAATCCCCGCGCCTCACCGAGGGTCTCCTAGGTAGGCTTGCACCGGCCGCGCTCCATTAGACAGGTAGAAGGATGCAGCTTCACTTTCCACATGGTCTTCTCGGTGTTTTACGCAGCCGCTCTGGTGTGACTTGGCCCGTGTTATTGGAGACATTTCTGTCGTGCTGGCTTAAGAGGCTCATCGTACTTGGGTGCAAGCTATACTCGGCGGGACGACGACTTAAACGATCGTCGTCGAACGCTCTATTGTACGAACGTAAGTCTTCAATATCGAAACGTTCGAAGAAAGATACAAACGTTTGCTAGCCTTTCTCATTCCGTCTTGCGTCGGCCGTCCACTCTCTGCAGAGTCGCGCTATTAAGAAGTGCGGAGGTCGATGCCCCTATTGGCCAGTGCGGCGAGACCACGCAAGATGAACATAACATGCGCCGAACATGGATAGGAACACAGACCATCGTCATTTAGCTCCCAGCTCGTTTGCTTAGGATCATCGCGGGTGTCAGGCGGGTTGCGTTTGTTAACTGCCGTTCTTTTTCCAATCTGAATGGTTCTCGCCTCTCTAGTCCAGATAAATCAATGTATATAGTGCGCATTTCTCTATGAAGTGTATGACTGGAGCTAACGATTGATTTCTCTAGTTGTGGATGTCGCGCGCTTGCGGATCTAGATATCTCGAGGAAGCGCTCCGCAATCGCGGTTCGAAGGGGCGCTTTCTTTCCGGCGCAACCAAGAAAGACCATGGCGGCTCAGGACTCAAAGCGGCGCGTTGCGCTGATCACCGGCGTGACCGGGCAGGACGGCGCGTATCTCGCCGAATATCTGCTCGGTCTCGGCTACACCGTGCACGGGATCAAGCGCCGGTCGTCCTCGTTCAACACCGCGCGCGTCGACCATCTCTACCAGGATCCGCACGCCGGCAACGTGCCGTTCCTGATGCACTATGGCGACATGACCGATTCGACCAATCTGATCCGCCTGGTGCAGCAGATCCGGCCGACCGAGATCTACAACCTGGCGGCCCAGAGCCACGTCCAGGTCAGCTTCGAGAGCCCGGAATACACCGCCAACGCCGATGCGATCGGCGTGCTGCGGCTGCTGGAGGCAATCCGCATCCTCGGCATGGAAAAGGAGACGCGGTTCTACCAGGCCTCGACCTCGGAGCTTTACGGGCTCGTGCAGGAGGTGCCGCAGAAGGAAACCACGCCGTTCTATCCGCGCTCGCCTTATGGCGTCGCCAAGCTCTACGGCTACTGGATCACGGTGAACTACCGTGAGGCCTATGGCATGTTCGCCAGCAACGGCATCCTGTTCAACCATGAGAGCCCGATTCGCGGCGAGACCTTCGTGACGCGCAAGATCACCCGCGCCGTCGCCCGCATCGAGGTCGGCCTCGAGAACAAGCTCTATCTCGGCAATCTCGACGCCAAGCGCGACTGGGGCCACGCCCGCGACTATGTCGAGGGCATGCACAGGATCCTGCAGGTCGACGAGCCCGGCGACTTCGTGCTCGCGACCGGCGAGACGCGGTCGGTCCGCGAGTTCGTCGAGCTGGCGTTTGCCGAGGTCGGCCGCTGCATCGAATGGCGCGGCAAGGGCGTCGAGGAGGTCGGTGTCGACAAGGCGTCCGGCAACACCCTGGTGCAGATCGATCCGACCTATTTCCGCCCGACCGAGGTCGATCTTCTGATCGGCGACGCCAGCAAGGCGCGCGCCAAGCTCGGCTGGACGCCGAAGACGCCGTTCGCGCAGCTGGTGAAGGAAATGGTCGCCAGCGATCTCGTCGAGGCCAGGCAGGACGCGGCCAATGGCAAGCACGGCGTTTGAGCTGAAGGGCAAGACGGTCTTCGTCGCCGGCCATCGCGGCATGGTTGGCTCGGCGCTGATGCGCCGGCTGGCGCGCGAGGAGGCCGATCTCCTGACGGTGTCGCGCAGCGAAGTCGATTTGCGCGACCAAACCGCGGTCAGCGCCTGGTTTGCCGCGAAGCGGCCTCAGGCTGTATTCCTCGCCGCCGCCAAGGTCGGCGGCATCGTCGCCAACAACACGCTGCGGGCCGAATTTCTCTACGACAATCTGGCGATCTCGAGCAACGTGATCCAGGCAGCGCACGCCAATGGCTGCGAGAAGCTGATGTTCTTCGGCTCGTCCTGCATCTATCCGCGCCTGGCGCCGCAGCCGCTGCGCGAGGATTCGATGCTGACCGGCGCGCTGGAGCCGACCAACGAGCCCTATGCCATCGCCAAGATCGCTGGCATCAAGATGGCCGAGGCCTATCGCAGCCAGTACGGCGCCGATTTCATCAGCGTGATGCCGACCAATCTCTACGGCCCCGGCGACAACTATCACCCCGAATACAGCCACGTCGTCGCCGCGCTGATCCGCCGCTTCCACGAGGCCAAGGTTTCGGGTGCCGGCAACGTCGCGGTGTGGGGCACCGGCACGCCGCGCCGCGAATTCCTCTATGTCGACGATCTCGCAGACGCCTGCGTCCATCTGATGAAGACCTACTCCTCGCCGGAACTGGTCAATATCGGCACCGGCGAGGACATCACCATCGCCGAGTTCGCGCTCATGGTCGCGGCGGCGGTCGGTTTTCGCGGCGAGATCAGCTTCGACACCTCGCGTCCGGACGGCACGCCGCGCAAGCTGCTCGACGTCAGCCGTCTGGCCAGGCTCGGCTGGCGCGCCCAGACCACGCTGGAGGACGGGATTCAGCTAGCGTACCGGGCATTTCTCGCCGACAGCAAATGGACTGCGCCAGAGTGAACTGCTTGTCCCCGACAAGCGAGCGCAAGCAGACCCATCCGAGGATCCGCGGGGCAGCAAATGTCCCAGCCTAGCTGGCCCCGTCCTCGCGTAATGATTAACCTTGCCACGCGTCGCCCAACGCTCTTCGTCAACAAGAGCGCTCGGTTGGACGTCCGATCACCCGAGTGACCCCACATATTCTGGTTACGGCTCAGCCAACCATCTCGCAGGAGACAAAAATGTCATGCTCGAGATGTGCTGCTCTACTGCTACCCAGTTGAACCTGATCGACCCCAATCTCGAACGCCGCCCCGACCGATCATTAGCTCGGAACGTGCCGGTGTCCTTTTCCTCACGATCAGCGGCCTATCGAGGGTCGGCCATCACCATCCGCGCCGACAGCATGACGATGCACATGAGCGCGCCTAACATCCCGAACGCAAAAGGCAGGCCAGTCATATGTGCGACGAGCCCGATGCTGGCGGGCCCCATCAGTATACCGGCGTACCCGGCTGTCGTGATGACCGCGATCGCAACGCCTACCGGCATCACTTTCTGTTTGCCGGCGCGGCGACACAGTACAGGTACAACATTTGAAATACCCAATCCAATAAGCAGGAACCCCGCCATGGCAACCACCGCAACCGGCGCGGCGACCACAGCCAAGAAGCCTGTCATGATCGGTAGAGTTCCAAGCATCAACGTGGCACGGTCGCCGATTCGCTCCACCACGGCATCTCCGCCGAGACGTCCTGCGGTCATCGCGACGGCGAAGAGCATACAACCAAGACCTCCATGTGCCTCCGCGAGAAGATCTTGCCCAACAAGAAGCAAAGCGCTCCAATCAAGCATTGCACCTTCAACGAGAAAAGTGATCGCCGCGAGCGCAGCTATCAGCAATACACTGCGATGGGGCAAGACAAACAATGGCCCTTGCTGCGTCACAGTCGTCGCCGTCAACCGCGGCCAAGCCAACACAATCGCGGTCATCATTAACGCCGAACAGACCAACGTCGAAAAAAGCGGACCAAGCTGAAGCGAGAGGAACGAGGTCACGGCGGCAGAGCCGGTGAACTCTCCGATGCTGTAATGGGCATGGAAACCGGACATCAGTGGGCGGCCGGCGCCGCGCTCCAATTCGAGCGCATAAATGTTCATGGCGACATCGATCGAACCGAGTGAAACTCCGAAAGCAAACAGCGTGACACCGAGTGCAAGAGGTGTTCCGGCGATAGCAAGCCAAGGCAGGATAAGCGCCAGGCCGAGTCCACCCACGAGGATAATGGGCTTGCTGCCGTACCGCGCGTTCGACACGCTGGTCAAAAGCATAGCGAGAACGGATCCCGCGCCGAGACAGAGCAGCAGAAGCCCAAGCATGCGGTCGTCTACCGCGAGCCGCTCCTTGGCGAGCGGCACCAAAGGCGCCCACGCCGCCAGGCCAAATCCGGCGACAAAAAACGCAAGCCGCGTCCCAAGCAGGCCGGCAGCCCAACTGGCAGATGGTATCACAGGCACTCCTGAGAGAACGGGCTCGTGAGCACGGCGCCCCTCATCCTGTGCGTCGCCTGCAAGCGGCCCGCAGCTCGGCGATGATGGCCTCACGTTGACATTTTCATCCCTGCAAATGCGATGCCACCGCAAAAAGTTCGGGCCACCTCAAAACAGGCGAGTAAAGAGGAGTGATCGTGAAGCATCCGGATGCGTGTTTCGGCCTATCTCTCTCGGGCTAGCCTTGCGGGGACGCTATTTTTGCTCGTCTCCGACAGTCAGAGGCGCAACAGCTAAAGCTGGCTTTGTTGCAAAACGTACAAAGCCGACGGCACCCAGAATTGCGTGTACTTCGAGGAGAAGGCTACAGCTAGCGCGAACACGGCCGTAAGATCCTCGACAGCATGCGATGCCAATCCGGAAGTTCACACCAAAAGCAACGGCACTGATCCGACGGTTTCAGAACTGTGATTCCACCGGAGCCTTAGGTGTTTTGTCCCAAGCTTTGATGGTGCATCCTTATCGCACGATTCGAAGGAAGCGCTATGGGACAAGTTTTACACGGCTGCGCCAGGACGACGGAGGCAGTCCGTCGAGCAATACAGAATAGTCAAGAGAGCCTGAGAACACTCGCCAAGCGCTACGGGATCAACCAGAAGACTGTCGCGAAGTGGAAGCAGCGCGACACCGTCGCTGATCTTCCGACTGGCCCAAAGGAAGCCAAGTCGACTACCCTTTCCATCGAGGAGGAGGCGATCATCGTCGCTTTCCGGCGGCATACGCTATTGCCGCTCGACGATTGCCTCTATGCGCTGCAGCCGACCATCCCGCATCTGACGCGATCATCCCTGCATCGCTGCCTCCAGCGCCACGGCATCAGCCGATTGCCGGAGGTCGAAGGCAGCAAGCCTCCGAAGAAAAAGTTCAAGGCTTACCCGATCGGTTATTTCCACATTGACATTGCTGAGCTCCAGACCGCTGAAGGCAAGCTCTACCTCTACGTCGCGATCGATCGCACCAGTAAGTTCGCCTTCGTGCAATTGGTCAGCAAGACGGGAAGGACCTCCGCCGCGGCCTTCCTCAAAGCTCTAATCGCGGCTGTCCCCTACAAGATCCACACGGTTCTCACCGACAATGGGATCCAGTTCACCTTCCCGCCGCGCTACGCAGACGGCCCGACGGCAAGATATGTGACACATATGTTCGATATGCGCTGCCAAGAGAATGGCATCGAACATCGGCTGACTAAGATCAAGCATCCCTGGACCAATGGCCAGGTCGAACGCATGAACCGCACGATCAAGGAAGCGACCGTCCAACGCTATCACTACGATCGACACGATCAGCTCGAAGCTCACCTTGCCGACTTCATCAACGCCTACAACTACGCTCGGCGGCTCAAGACCCTGAAGGGTCTCACTCCTTACGAATACATCTGCAAATCCTGGACTTCCCAGCCAGAACGATTCAAACTCAACCCGCTCCAGAAAATGCCGGGACTAAACACCTAGTTGTCGTGAGGCAATCAGCAAGATGCTCCGTGTCATTATCGTTGACGCCGACGGGCCCACATCAGCATCGCGCGCAGTCATCGATTACCTTTTCTATCGGGCTGGTTAGGTCCAGGACGCGCGCGCGTTCGATACTGAGGTGCTCACCGACATCGTTCAGGCGCTAATATCCGCAGCGCGCCGAGACCGTCGCTCTGACCAGGCCGGACTGTGCGTGGTAAAGAACGAGTATAGCAGACAAAGATCGATCAGTATCGTCGCCGACATCACGCTATAAGCCCAAGAGCTCCGCACTAGATCGAGCTCGATCAGCACCCGTGAGAGGCCGAAGCCGACGATCCAAGCATCAAAGCTCATGCAGATGCGTCGGAATATCTCCGGATCAAGCCGGCGGATGGCGTAAGATCCCAGCGGGATACCGAGCACAACACTGGGTATAAACGCATAGAGAAGGCTGCCGCTTTCGGAGATAAACAGGCCTAGCTTGTAATAGACGAAGGCGGTCACGCTCGATTCAACCACGCGAACCAGGGCTAGACCGGCGCGAAATTCGTTTTTGACTAGGCCCTGATTGTTAAACAACATCGCCAAAGGCGGACCGGAGATGGTCGTCACCGAATAAAGGATTCCCAGCATCCACCCAAATGGCAGACCGATCAGCCAGCTTGCTTCGATAGGGCGGCGCCAACCCGCGGCTTGCAGCAGGATAAGGGGCAGCATGATCGTGTAGGTGGCGAATTTGATCCAGCCCGGCTGCAGCGAGGCCAACGCATAGCCGCCGAGCGCAATGCCCGGCAAGAGCCCAAGCAAAATGGGAAACACTCGTCTCCAAACCGCCGGCACGCCCTTCAGATTGATGAAGAGGACGCAAACGTTGACGAAGACCTCGACAATAACAATCGCTGGGTTGAGAATGCGATTGGTGTAGAAGACCAGCGCTAGGGGTACAGTGAGCGACGAAAACCCATATCCGATGGCTCCATTTACAAAGGCCGCAAAACACGTTGTGGCGGCCAAAAACAACATAGCTGCATCAAACTCAGGCATTCGTAACTTTCGCACTTAGGAGGGCGTCGCGCCATGCGTCAGGGAATCAGACCCGAACATTGGTCAATCTGGATTGAGGCGGATTCTGACCAGTCGTTTGACAGCTCATGCCGCCTTCATAGTGGCAGTGGATGTGGTCAAGTGCACCGGTTCAACATCTGCTCCTATTATCGGCTTCAGTTGAGAAGCCATGCCGTACTTCCCACTACCTGACTACGATCACACAGCCAATACGGCGGCCACGCGGAGTAAATAATTCTACTTCAAGAGGCGCCGGAATAATGGCAACGCCTCTTTTTCATCAGGGGAGTATAAATTCTCTCGCCCCCGGCGAGTACGAATTTGGGCGTTCCGCGGCCGTCACCGTCCGGCAATTCGCCCTGGCCGAGCAGCAACGGATCGCTGACATGTTTTTCGCTGAGCACCTGATGCATGCCAAGCTCGGCAGCACAGGCATGAAGAGCTCGTTGTGCAAGGGAACGTGAAGCCATCCCAGACTCCGTCGCTCACCACACCGGCGTCCTGAAAGGATCGTATTTCTTGGCGGCGTAGTTCTTCGCGGGCGAACGATGGATCGACGAGCTCAGCAACCAGGATCATCCTTCGGTTCGTCACGAATTTTCGGGCCTATCAAATTACCGCGGTCGGCAGGCAATGCCCTTATCGAGTCCTCCGTGAAGAACGCGGACGACCGCTGATTTAAGCGATGTTTTAAGCCGGGACAGTTTCAGCAAGCGCCCGGATGATGGCGCGCAAAAGTTCTGCGAACCATCGCAGGAGCAGGCCGAAGTTGTAGCCGGCCGCGGCGAGGACGGCGTTGATGCGGTCGCCGACCCGGCCTTTGAGATAGTTGCGGTCCATGCGGTGCTCGGCCTTGACGTGGCCGATGACGGGCTCGACAGCCGCACGACGCTTCATCTCGCGCCGGATGGAAGCCGTGACGCGGCGGACCGGCCCCGAGATCCAAACCCTGAACCGATGCGGGTGGTTGTGGCCGCGGTACCCTTTGTCGACATGGATGCGGCGAGCCTCCACGCCGGTGAGCTTCTCCATGTCGGCGACCACGGGGCCGAGCGTGTGCCCGTCGAAGGGATTACCATGCAGGGCTTTAGCATGGAGCACGAACTGTCCGCCCTTTGGAGACGTCACGGGTGTGGCAATACTAACCTTGCAGCCGAACTCGTAAGGCGCGCGGGCTTTACCCTTGCCGATGCACTCGACCTCTGGGGCATGTAACGCATAAACCTTTGGACCGCGCTGATGCTGGTCTTGGCTGCGTACCTGCTGCGCTAAACCGAGCAGCGGGTCGAAGCGAGCTTCCAATACCATATCGCCATCAATCTTGCGGCGGATGTCGCGAATGACCCGGCCAAGCCGTGTCCGCAGGAACTTGAGCTGGCGCCGGGCGCGTTTGAACTGGTGAGCGTGGGTATAGCGGCCCACCATGATGGCAGCGCGCTTGGCCAGGCGCAGATAGCTCTGACGCAGCGGCACACGGTTGCGCTTGGCGTGCCCGACGAGCTTGGTGATGGCCCGATGCATCAGCCGTGCGTCGGTCGGATGCGCAACGGCCTTGGGCTGCACCGTGGTATCGACCGCCACCCGCTCCAGGTCCGTAGGGCCGAGGGCGCCAGTCTTGTGCGCCACCGACAGACTTTCCTGGATCAGCGCGACGAGTTGCTCCTCGCCGAGCCGCTGGCGCCAGCGCGTCATCGACGATCGATCGAACGGCAGCCGGTGGCAGAAGCTCAACTCGCCGCAGAAGTATTGGTAATAGGGGTTCTCGATCCAACGGGCGCACAGCACCTCATCCGAGAGATTGTGCATGTGCTTCAGAATGAACAGGCCGGCGACGAGCCGCGTCGGCAGACCAGGCTGCCCCGGACCGGTTTGGCACACCGAACCAAAGCGGTCATCCAGAAACTTCCAGTCAATCAGCGTTGCCAGCCGCACCAGCGGGTGGCCCATGTCGATGATTTGATCGAGCGCAGGAAGCAACAGGTCTTTCTGGCGATCATCCCGCGGTTTGCTCATCGCTTTCCCAATGCCGACGACCCGCCGTCAGGGAATCACGAATCGCTCGAAAGCAAAATCCAAAAACGCAAGAAAGCACAGCCCAACACCCGGCTTTCCTGCAAAATCGAATACTTTATCGAGACAACTTCTGCCTACCTCTCAGGCCGATCTGCATTCTTCACGGACGACTATCGAGAGCAGCAATCGAGCCAACCCGGATCGATTTTTGTGTCATTGCTTGGCCAGCTGGGCATCAGCGGCGACGGTGAAGTCGAGTTCGGTGGCGTTATTCTCGTGGCCGGAACTCGTGTCGACACGATGATCGGACGCGATCGCGACGTAGACCGCCGGCAGCACGAAGAGCGTGAATAGCGTGCCAACAGACATGCCAGCGACGATCACGAGCCCGATTGAGAAGCGGCTCGCCGCACCAGCTCCCGTTGCGGTCAATAGGGGTACCAGGCCCGTGACCATCGCGGCCGTCGTCATCAAGATTGGACGAAGTCGGACGCGCGCCGCCATTTCTATCGCCGCGCGACGGTCGAGTCTCTCCTTGATCTGGAGCTCATTGGCGAACTCAACCATCAGGATCCCGTGCTTGGAAATCAAACCGACCAGCGTCAGCAGTCCAACCTGAGTGTAGATGTTCATCGTCGCCCAGCCAAAGAATAAGGGTATCAAGGCGCCGACGATTGCCATCGGCACACTGATCATAATAATGAGGGGATCGCGCAGACTTTCGAACTGCGCCGCAAGCACCAAGAATATGACGATCAGGGCAAATGCGAAGGTGATGGCCAGTTGGTTACCCTCGTGCAGATATTGCCGGGCGTCGGCAAGGAAGTCGTGGCTGAAGCCTGCGGGCAGCTTCTTTGCCTCCGCTTCCAGGAAGTCCACGGCCTGACCGATCGTGACGCCGGGCATCGGCACGGCTTGAAAGGTCGCGCAGTTGAGCTGGTTGTAGTGGGTGAGCGCGTTCGGATCGGTCGCAGTTTCGATGGAGACTACGGTAGACAACGGGAGCATCGAGCCAGTCGCAGTCTTCACATAATAATTCCCGATCGCTTCCGGCGCCAGGCGTTGCTCCCGTGGCACCTGCGGGATCACCTGGTAGGAGCGGCCCTGCAGATTGAAGCGATTGACGTAGTTTCCGCCAAGCAGAGTGGCGAGCGCGTTACCGATGTTCTGCATGGTGACGCCAAGCTCGTTGGCCTTGGATCGATCGACCTTGATTCGCACCACCGGCTGGTTAAACTCAAGGTCAGAGTCGCTGACCATGAACAGGCCGCTCTTGCGCGCAGCATCCTTCAGCTTCGACATCTGCTCATAGACGGATTGGAAGCCTAGCGTCGAATTGATCACCATCTGCACTGGCAAGCCATCCGAACCACCTGGAAGCGGCGGCAAGCTAAAAGCAAATGCGTTAATGCCTTCGATTTTGGTCAGCTCGGCTTGGACCAAGGACTTTAGCGCGATCGATGATCGCCCGCGCTCGTCCCATGGCTTGAGCAACATGCCGGCCATGCCACCCCGCGAGCCGCTAATACCGTTGAGCACGAAGCTCAAATCAGTCTCGGAAAACTTCTTGAACGCCTTTTCGAGCTTGGCGCCGTAATAGTCGAGGTAGTCGATATTGGCGTATTTCGGCGCTTTGGTCAGTGCGAATACAATCCCTTGATCCTCCTCGGGTGCTAGTTCCTTGGACGTGTGCAAATAGAGAAAGCCGACAAGGCCCAGCATGGTCAGCGCAAACAACCCGGTAATCGGTCGATAATCGAGTGAGCGGTCGAGTTTGCGCCCGTACCAGCGGGTCATGGCGCCGAACACGCGGTTCACAGATCTGGCAAACCGCCCCTCTTCAGCACTCTTCAGGAGGACCGAGCACATCATCGGCGACAGCGTCAAAGCGATCACGCCCGACACGATCACTGCCCCCGCCAGCGTAAACGCAAATTCGTGAAACAGCGCCCCGGTGAGGCCGCCGAGAAAGCCGATTGGGGCGTACACAGCGGCCAATGTAATCGTCATGGAGACAACCGGACCGACGATCTCGCGAGCGCCCCTCGTAGCAGCCTGTAGGGGCGGCGCACCTTCCTCTAGATGGCGGTGAATGTTCTCCACCACGACGATCGCATCGTCGACCACGAGACCGATTGCGAGCACCATCGCAAGGAGGGTCAGGAGATTGAATGAAAATCCCAGCACCAGCATCATGCTGCAGACGCCAACGAGCGACAACGGAATGGTGACGACAGGAATGATGACTGACCGCAGCGATGCCAGGAATAGGAAGATCACCACCACCACGATCACAATGGCCTCAATTAGCGTCTTCTCCACTTCATCAATCGACGATTGAATGAATTTGGTAGAATCGTAGGCCACTTTCATCTTCAGTGATGGCGGCAGGTTACGTTCCATTTCTGGAAACAGAGCCCGAACACCTCGTACTATGTTTAGCGGATTGCCTTGGGGGCTCGCCTGCACGCCGATGAAGACCGCGTGCTCGCCGTTCATGGACACGCTGACATCTGTGGTCTGCGCGGCGAGCTCGATTGTCGCAATATCCTCCATGCGCACAAAGCCGCCGTCATTGGACTTGACGACCATACGCTTGAAGTCATCGACACTGCGCAGGTCGGTGTTCGCCGTGACGTCGGAGATAGTGAAATAGCCCTTGGTCTGGCCGGCCGCGGCCTGGAAGTTGTTGGCGGCGATTGCAGCCGAAACATCAGCGGGCGAAACGCCGTGCCCCGCCATTTTCGCGGCGTCGAGCCATAGCCGCATCGCAAAACTCTGGCCGCCCAAGATGTCTGCCGCCGCGACGCCGTCTACAGTAGACATAACCGGTTGCACGACGCGCGAGAGATAATCGGAGATCGCGCTGGCCGTCAGCTCCTCGCTGGAGAAGGCGATATACATGACAGCGGTGGCCTGCCCGGTTGACTTAGTGACAACCGGATCGTTCGATTCTTTGGGGATCAAATATTTGACAGAGTTAACCTTAGAGAGCACCTCGGTGAGCGCCTCGTTGGGATCGAAATTGAGCTTGATGTAGACTTGAATCGTTGAGGTACCGAGCACCGATGAGGAAGTGACGTAGTCGACGCCCTCTGCGGAAGCGACTGCCTGCTCCAGGGGAGTCGTGATGAATCCCTGAATCATGTCGGCGGAGGCGCCAGGATAGGAGGTCGTTATATTGACGACCGTATTAGATAGCTTGGGATACTGCCGGATCGGCAGAACGGCAGCCGCGCGAAGGCCGATCAGCAGGATCAGGAGACTAACTACGACAGACAAAACCGGACGTTTGATGAAAAGCTCGGTAAATGCCATTTCGACTCGCATTCAAAGAGGGTGACGCAAATTCGCTAGCAAGTCGCGTACGGCCACGGACATCAATGAGACGACTACGGCTAAGGCCTGCAGCATGAGATAAGCGGAAACGACTGCTCTAACGGCTCACACATTCCAAAGCAGAGACAGCCCGCTCCTTCGCTTCACCATCTTCGTTGCCTGGATGAAAGTCGGCCCTGCCATTCGGATCGCTGATCGCGATCTCGGATCGGGGAGCACCTTCTTAGGATAGAGACCCATGTCCTTTTTTGCCGCGCAATCGACCAGAGGTCCGATCCAAGATGTTTCGTCCTCACGCCTGAATGAAACGCAACGACTTCGAGCAAGGTATCAATTCAGCCTAACGCTTCGCACCGACCCGTCGATCGAATGATCCAGCTTCAACATCGAAAGTACAAGCAACCTGACGGCTGCTCAACTCTACGAAGGTAAGCGGGCAATATAGAATAGGCTGCAAACCCTAAACCAAGGTTTGTCGCAACGGAACGCTGGCCGCAGCCGCGCGAGACTGGTGACGTTGCCAGACAGAACGCTCTCGATCCGTTTTGATTCCCAGCACCCACCGCAGTCATCCCGATCGCATCGTTAATACGCTGAACCAACGTCGGCTCCCCGGTGCGCCCCTTGCTGCCGGCTCAAAACGTCGTTCGGAAACCTTGCATTGAACACTTTTCCAGCTCAAGCTCCAGGACCTCGCTTTGAGATCAGCTCATGCTCGGCTTTCTGCTTGGCTTTCGTCATTGCGCCGGCAAGCTGTTCAGTACGTTCTTCTCAACCGTGAGATCCATCTCTCTGCGGGCGTCTTCGAGTTCTCGCTGTTTGTGCAAGTGCTCCGCCTGGTCTCTTTGGACCGCAGCAAGTTTCTCATTGTTGTTTAAGAGCAGCTCGGCCGTTTCTCGGTCTTCGCTATTCTCGGCGCTGGCTCGTCGAATGCTTCTTCGCCGGCATGCATTGGAGGCGCCGCTTTCTGGTTGGCTGCGAGTTCTATCCGCAGAAGCTCCTCGGCCTCTTTCGTTCAGCTCGCTTGCCTGCTGATCCTGGTCCGCCAACTTTAAGATAGGTTATAGTAACTCGACACAGAGGGTTTGGTTCGTTGAAATAGGCCTGATTTGGCTGAGAGCCTTGGATAGGAGCACGCCATTTTGGCGCGAGGCTTTCGGTTATGAACATCCATTTGACGCGGGGCGCGATCGTTTCTCCCAGGGGCGGTCTCGGCGACGAACCCCCCGGGGGGGATTGTCGATGCGACGATCGGCGGCATCTCCGTCGTTGTCTTCATCATCTCGATCTACGTGCCGAGCATCGTGCAGGGCGTCTTCGTCGGCAGCGGCACGGAAGCCGCAAGGCATCCGAATTGGCGGCGCGCTTCGCACCTCATTATCAGACCGTCAGGGCCAGGGCCGCTGGTCACCTCGATCGCGGTAACGACCCCGGCGCAGTTGGCCACGCGAGAATAGGATTGCCGTAGACTGACGTCTTGCTTCCTCGCCAGATGCGATTCACCTCCTGGATCGCAGCATGCAAAAGCGTAGCGTCCGTTGGGAAGCTGATGACCTTCGGGCTGCACGGTGGCGTCGACAGTGACCCGCTTGATCTTGGCTGAATAGTGTGCCGGCCTCGCGCGTCACCCGAAGTCTCTCAAATCACCTCACCGCCCGCGGATCTTCACTTTGAGGTCACGCTCCAGGTGTTGAAGTTGAAGTTCATTCCCCCTGGGGACGAGGTGATCTCGACGCCGTATTGAACGCTACCAACGTTTATATCGCCGAAGTAGCCCTTCGACTTGATCCACTGCAGGATACTCTTGATGTCCACTGTCCCGCTGTTGGTCTTCGAAGTACGCAGGAGCGAGATGACCTTGTGACCGTTGAAGCCTTCAAAAACATTCCAAGTCGCTCCGCCCACGTTGACGTTGGTGTAGACCGGGTCTCTAGCCGCGGATTTGGCAAGAGATCGGTCACGCTTCCTTTGCAGGGTTGCAGCAGCTGCTGCTGCAACCCTGCCCATCGGCGAGATTGGGGTAGCAAGCGGAAAGCCCCTTCGCGGGGAACCAGAACGCAAGAAAATTGACGCCCTTCGCTTGGCGGCAGTTTTCTTGCGTTCTGGGCGGAAGGGGCTTTGAAGCGCGCGAGGGCGAAGCCCTGAGGGGCCTTTGCGGCGGCAGCCGCATAATAAAGCGTCGCGCCAAGGGAGATGGACAAACATACACGCCGGGCTGCTGCAAAGTGTTGCATATGCAAGACGCAAAACAGGGTTTGGCCGTTAAGACGGTCAAGCGTTCCCAACATTCACGCCGGTCGCGGCTGGCGTGATTTAAAGAATCTCTACGAGGGAGCCTGGGTCTCTTCGCGGTCTGATCAGCGCAGTTTCGTCAAGCTGGCCGCATGATAGGGTTCGTTCAGAAGAGGGTGCCGCCATGGGTAGCTCGGCATGTCGATAGAAACATGAGCTATCGCCGCCATCCCGGTCTGCGCGGTCACCATCCCTTCCGTCTCCTCGCGGAGATACCTTTCGGCGTGAACCGAAAGGATTCCTCAGGCAGCTGCGGAGCTGGCCAATTCGCTACCTTCTGTCTTGTTGCTCCAACGGAAATCCTGCTCGTTTATCCACATCCGGTGTAGGACGATGGCTAACTTGCGGGCGACGGCAATGCGCGCTCTGTTGAAGCCGCGCCTTTTGGCAACCTTCATTCCCCAGGCCCTGAGTGTTGACCATTTCCTGCTCGAAGACAGCAAGACGGTGGCGGCCTGAACCAAGTGCACGCGCGTCATGGAGTTGCCAAGCCTGGAAATGCCTTCCTGATAATCCGTCTCTCCTGACTGGTACTGTTTTGGCGTAAGACCGAAATAGGCACCGATATCTTCATCGTTGGAGAAGCGGAGCGGATTATCGACGGCTGTTACAAAGGACAGCGCGATGATCGGTCCGACACCCGGCGCGGTCATCAGCCGCCGGCAGACCGGGTTATCTTTGGAAACCGCTTCCACACGCCGGGTCAGAATGGCCAGGTGCTTGCAGAGGTCCTCGTAGAGGTCGAGGGACGGCATGATCCCATCGCTCAATGTGAGGCCAAGCTCGTCGGCCTTGACGAGAGTCGCCATCACTCGTTCGCGGAAAGTCTTGCTGTTGACGTTGCCGCGGGGCAGAAATCGTCTGAGGCCCAGCGCCCGCTCCCCACACGTCGTTGTTCCAAGTGTAGCCATTGCGTGAGAAGTTCCCGTATGGAGCGCTCGAACTCCAAATCGGAGCCCTTGCTGGTACAGGCACGGCAGACAGTGACCTGGCTTCATTCACAGCCCGCCCAAATAGATTATGATCCTCCTGTCTACAGACGTACCCCGTTTGGCAACCTGGCGAGCCGGCACCGTTTATCCGATTGGAATCCATAATGCTCTCCTTGCTCTTAAGAGTGGCAAAGCCAGTCGCCGATCCGCCCAGCGGGTTGCCCTGGGTTCGTGACCAGTTCAGTCAAAGGCGGCATCGGCATCCAGACCAATTTCGAATTCTAGGAAGGTTGGCTTTCGAGAAGCTGACTAGTACCTCAACACAGAGGTTTTAATTCGTTGAAATCGACCTGATTTGGCCGAGGGCCGTGGATAGGTGCGCGCTTTTTTGCGCGAGCCTTTTGGGTTGTAACGACCATTTGACGCTGGCGTGGTCAGCATTGCGCCGTTTCTCCGGTGGTCTGGCAACGAGGCGGGGGAAACTGTCGATGCGCCGATCGAGGCATTTGCGGCGAGAACGCCCATCTCGATCTCAACCATGTTTAGCCAGTTGGGGTGCTTTGGCGGCATAGTGGAACTCTTGGGGTCTCGGCGAGGATCCGCGAAAGCTTGTCAGGACGCACAGCGCGGACCAACTGTCCGCCAATCGTGCCAGCCAATTCCTGATCGTCACTTCAGCTCTTGCGACCCATGCCTGCCTGACCGACCTGCTCGCGGGACAGCCTCTTCTGTTCCTTCGCAAAGGCCCGACATTCATCGACGAGAATTTTGAGGCTGAACACGCATTGTCCCGTACTACCGTCCGATTTGTGCGCCATTGCACGCATGGGCTTCGGAATGGGACCGCGCGCCCTTGCTTGGACGAGCCAAGCACCTTCATGTTGCGATTTACAGATCGGCGGAATGGATCGCCTGGCACAGGGCATCGCGATGCCACGGCAAACAGCGCTACCGCCATCACTTGCACCACGGCTCATCAGTCGCGAAGCCGCCGCCGCTTACGTCTGCGTGTCGCCCAACACGTTTGATGAGATGGTGAAGAACGGCCAAATGCCCCGAGCACGATTGCTCGGGGAGCGGCGTCGGGCTTGGGATGTCCGTCAACTTGACATCGCCATTGATCAACTGCCTTCCGATGGCAATAATACCCGCGTAGACGACACGTGGAATGATGTCGATGCCCCGCAAGCTGCCGCCTCACGTCGAGCGTAATCATGTCAAAGGCCATACGTATCTATCGTTTCGCCGTGGCAAAGGACCTCGCTCTCGTTTGCCGAATGATCCCACGAGCGAAGAATTTATGGTGGCGTACCAAGCCGCGTTGCTCGGCCAATTTGTACCGGTCCGAGATCGGTTTGTGCCGGCTGCGCCTGGCACTATCGCGGCGCTTATTGCTTCCTACATGAAGAGCGCCGAATACATTGGCCTCCGTGACACGAGCAAGACGGGCTACAATGGCCGTCTTGAGACGCTCCGGGTCGAACACGGTCATCGCACAATCGCCGGGCTCTCGCGCGAGCGAGTCATCACTGGCATTCTTCAACCCTATGCGAATCGCCCAGGCGCGGCACTCGATACACTGAAGAAGCTTCGGATACTGATCCGTCACGCGATCAATATCGGATGGCTGAAGCATGATCCGTCATTGGGTATCAAGCGGCCTAAGATCAAGAAAATTCGGTCCTGGACCGACGACGAAATTGAGCAATTCAAAAAATGCTGGCCGCTCGGCACCAAGCAGCGCACTGCGTTTCACCTGTTCCTCAATCTGGGTCAGCGTCGCTCCGACGTAGTCAGGATGGCGCAGACGCACATCACGCCAGAACGCAAGATCAGGATAAAGCAACAGAAGACCGGGCGCGAACTTCTCATCCCGTTGCATCGGGACACCATCGAGGCGCTCGACGCATATGACATGCAACGCGTCGTGATCATTACGACTGCTTATGGCAAGTCCTTCACGGTTGATGGTTTCAGTGGATGGATGCGCGACGCTATCTCGACGGCCGGACTGCCTCTCGATTGCAAGCCGCACGGTCTACGGAAAGCCGCCGGACGTTTGCTCGCCGAAGCCGGCGCAACGGCGAAGATGATCATGTCTGTCCTCGGACACACGACGCTAGCTGAAGCTGAGCGCTACACGGAGGAGGCTGATCAGGCGGCCCTCGCTGAAGACGCGGTGATCAAACTTGAAGGACACAACGCGAACAGGATTCCCCAAACCACTTCCGCAGGTTTGGGGAAAACGCCGAAAACCAAAGGGAAATCAAGTCGAAAGGTGCGAGGCTGGCGCTCCCTAGGGGAATCGAACCCCTGTTTCAGCCTTGAGAGGGCCGCGTCCTAACCGCTAGACGAAGGGAGCGTTGAGACGAAAGGCAATAGCCTCGAAATCCGGCGGCCGCAAGATGCCTTGTGCATTGCGGCGGGGATTTTGTCAGCCATGCTTTACGAACCCCGGGGGCATCCGGCGCCATACCTCTGGATTCCGGGTTCATCGCCGCGCGATGCCCTCAGGCGCGCAATTGCGCACCGGGGAAGACGGTGCCGGGCGCAATGCCGCGCGTGCCTTGCCCGAGCGCGTCGCACCTGCACGCGACAGTGGCACCGCCCTCGCGATTGCATGATGGCCACCCTGAGATGTCATGTCGTCGTCGTGCACGGCCCTGCTTTCGCCAAATGGCAATGCAAAACACTTGGCTGTGAAGTCACCCGGCGTCCGTCTCTGCTAACATCGCAGCCCTTCACCATGCTGCGCCCCGCACGGCGCCGGACAAGCGAGAGGAGTGCTTGGAACAAAGCGCAAGCGCTTGACGGCCTTGGCGCACAGCAGATTTGGCTCACGAATATCTTGGCACAACAAACATCAGCGCGGTCGCAGGCCATGGAAGACGTTCCGCACCTCGCGCCGCACAGGTCAATAGCTTAAGCAGAGCGAGGACAGACCATGATCAAACTAAAAATCAACGGCCAGGAACAGAATTGGGACGGCGACCCGGATCTTTCGCTGCTCTGGTATCTCCGTGACGAAGCAGGCCTCACGGGTACCAAGTTCGGCTGCGGCCAGGCGCTGTGCGGCGCCTGCACCGTGATCGTCGACAAGGAGGCGGTCCGCGCCTGCATCACCTCGGTCTCCGACGTCGTCGGCCGCGAGGTCACCACCATCGAGGGGCTGCATCCGACCGGCGACCATCCGGTGCAGAAGGCCTGGCGCCAGGTCAACGTGCCGCAGTGCGGCTACTGCCAGGCCGGCCAGATCATGCAGGCCGCGGCGCTGCTGGACCAGAACCCGAAGCCAAGCCACGACCAGATCCGCGAAGCCATGGCGGGCAATATCTGCCGCTGCGGCTGCTACCAGCGGATCGAGAATGCCGTCCATCTCGCATCGACGGGGGTGTGACATGAATATCCGCACCAACCCCAGCAAGCTTCGCGGCTTCGAGAAGCACGTGAAGGTCGAGAACGTTTCGCGCCGCAGCATCCTCAAGGGGCTCGGCATCGCCGGCTCTTTCGTGCTCGCCGCCCCCGTGATGACGCGCCAGGCGTTCGCCTATGAGACCGGTGCCGGCAAGATGCCGCACGGCGTCGTGGTCGACCCGCGCGTGTTCGTCGCGATTGCCCCCGACGGCATCGTCACCATCCTGGCGCACCGCTCCGAGATGGGCACCGGCGTGCGCACCAGCCTGCCCTTGATCGTCGCCGAGGAGATGGAGGCCGACTGGTCGCGCGTCCATGTCCAGCAGGCGCATGGCGACGAGGTCAAGTTCGGCAACCAGGACACCGACGGCTCGCGCAGCACGCGGCACTATCTGATTCCGATGCGCCAGATCGGCGCCTCGGCGCGCTCGATGCTGGAAGCCGCCGCCGCCAAGAGATGGGGCGTGCCGGTCACCGAGGTGAAGGCGCAGAACCACGAGGTGGTGCATAGCGCGAGCGGCCGCAAGGCCGGCTTCGGCGAACTCGCTGCCGACGCCGCGAAGGAGTCGGTGCCCAGCGTCGAGGGCCTCAAGCTGAAGGACCCCAAGGACTTCCGCTATCTCGGCAAGGGCCAGGTCTCGATCGTCGACCTGCACGACATCACCACCGGCAAGGCGCATTACGGCGCCGATGTCCGCCTGCCCGGCCTGAAATACGCCGTGATCGCGCGTCCGCCGGTCACCGGCGGCAAGCTCAAGTCGTTCGACGACAGCGCGGCCAAGAAGGTGCCGGGCGTCGAGAAGGTGATGGAGGTGAAGGGCTGGCCGTGGCCGTCCAAGTTCCAGCCGCTCGGCGGCGTGGCCGTGATCGCGCGCAACACCGGCGCCGCGATCAAGGGCCGCGACGCGCTGAAGATCGTCTGGGACGACGGCGCCAACGCCAAATACGACTCCGTCACCTATCGTGCCTCGCTCGAGGAAGCCGCGCGCAAGCCCGGCCTCGTGGTGCGCAAGGAAGGCGACGTCGATGCGGCCTTGAAGAGCGCCGACAAGGTGATAACGGGCGAATACTATCTGCCGCATCTCGCCCATGTCAGCATGGAGCCGCCGGTCGCGGTGGCCGACGTCAAGGGCGACAAGGCCACGATCTGGGCGCCGGTGCAGAGCCCCGGCGGCACCCGCGAGGATGTCGCCAAGACGCTCGGCATCCCCGAGGACAATGTCACCGTCAACGTGACGCTGCTCGGCGGCGGCTTCGGCCGCAAGTCGAAATGCGACTTCGCGCTCGAGGCGGCATTGCTGTCGAAGGAGCTCGGCGCGCCGGTCAAGGTGCAGTGGACGCGTGAGGACGACGTGCATCACGACTTCCTGCACACCGTCTCGGTGGAACGGATCGAGGCCGGTCTCGACAAGAGCGGCAAGGTGATTGCGTGGCGGCACCGCAGCGTGGCGCCGACCATCGCCTCGACCTTCGCCGCCGGCGCCAATCACGAAGCGCCGTTCGAACTCGGCATGGGCCTGATCGACAACCCGTTCGAGATCGCCAACCTGCAGTGCGAGAATCCGGAAGCGGCCGCGTTCACGCGGATCGGCTGGTTCCGCTCGGTCTCCAACATCCCGCGCGCCTTCGCGGTACAATCCATGGTCGGGGAAATCGCGCATGCGACGGGCCGCGACCAGAAGGAGATGCTGCTGGAGCTGATCGGAAGCCCGCGGATCGTCAACCTGTCCTCGGTGAAGGATCCCTGGAACTACGGCGAGCCCTATGACAGCTACCCGATCGACACCGCGCGCTTGCGCAAGGTGGTCGAGCTGGTCGCCGAGAAGGGCGAGTGGGGCCGCAAGGTGCCGAAGGGCCACGGCCTTGGCATCGCGGTGCACCGCTCGTTCGTCAGCTACATCGCGACCATCGTCGAGGTGGCGGTCGACGACAAGGGCAAGTTCTCGGTGCCGCGGGTCGACACCGCGATCGATTGCGGCACCTATGTCAATCCGGAACGGATCCACTCGCAGATCGAGGGCGCTGCGATCATGGGACTGAGCCTCGCCAAATACGGCGAGATCAGCTTCAAGGACGGCAAGGTGCAGCAGGGCAATTTCGACGACTTCCCGGTGATCCGGATGGACGAGTCGCCTGCGATCACCAACGTCCACATCGTGCCGCCCGGCGCCGACACCCCGCCGAGCGGCGTCGGCGAGCCCGGCGTGCCGCCGTTCGCGCCGGCACTGATCAACGCGATCTTTGCCGCGACCGGAAAGCGCATCCGCGCCCTTCCGATCGGCAAGCAGCTGGAGACCTGACGCTGGAACGTTAGACGAGACGGGCCGTTCTCATCGATCGCGCTTTAGAGGAAGCAGATCGATGAGAACCCCGCCTCAGACATTCGGGACGCTCGCGGCAGCCTTGTCCGCGGGCGTCTTTCTTTTTGCGACACAGGCTGCACTCGCACAAACCGCCTCGCCGCCAAACGCAACGGCGACGCGTCCGGCGCGGGTGCTGCCCGACCAGAACTCGGTTCCAAGCAGCGGCCCGCCAGCGACCACCGGCCAGACCACCGGCGAGGCCAGCCGCGATCCCACGATCAAGCAGATGAACGACGACGAGAAGCGGAAGGTCGACACCAAGGGCAAATAGCGCAAGCGCGGACCGGGAAGCGGCGGTCTCCCCATCCGCCGCTTCCCGATCGCATCGCCCCCTATTGGTAAGAAGCGTTTTCGAACGAACGAACACCGTTTCGCTTGCAGAAAACGCGTCATGAGAGCCGGAGCTTCGGTCCTTCAATCAGGACCGAAGCTCGGATCACGTGGCTTACTTCTTGTCGAGCGCGAACACCCAGATCACGCCGCCTTGCGGGACGTTGTTCTCGAAGCCCTTGACCTTGCCGGCCAGAGCATCCTGGATGCGTTGCGCGTCGACGCCCCAACCCGACTGGACCGCGATGTATTGCGTTCCGTCGACCTCATAGGACATCGGCATCGCCATGATGCCGGAGTTGGTCTTCTGCTCCCACAACAGCTCGCCGGTCTTGGCGTTGAAGATGCGGAACATCCGGTCGTTGGTGCCGCCGGCGAGAACCAGGTCGCCCGCGGTCGCCGTCACCGAGCCGAACAGCTGCGAGGTCTTGAAGTCGTGCTGCCAGACCTTCTTGCCGGTGGCCGGATCCCACGCCTGCAACTCGCCGAAATGATCGGCGTTCGGCGCCGGCGTCAGTCCGATGTCCTCCGGCTTGGTGCCGAGCCAGAGCTGGCCGGGTACCAGCGGCTGCTTCTCGCCGGTGAAGCCGCCGCAGAAGTTCTCGTTGGCGGGAACGTAGACGAGCTTGGTGCTCTGGCTGTACGCCGCCGACGGCCAATCCTTGCCGCCCCACAGCGACGGGCAGAACTCGACCCGCTTGCCGATCACCGGCTTGTGCTCGGGATCGACGATCGGCCGGCCGGTCTCGGCCTCGATGCCCTTCCAGACATTGGTCTTCACGAACGGCCAGCCGGACACGTAGTTGATCTTGTCGGGCTTGTTCTCGAGTATCCAGAAGATCGCGTCGCGTCCCGGGTGGATCAGGCTCTTGAACGACCGTCCGTCACGCTGCAGGTCGACCAGCATCGGCGCGTCGACCTCGTCCCAGTCCCAGGAATCGTTCTGGTGATACTGGAAGTGCTTCTTGATCTTGCCGGTCTCGGGATCGAGACCGATCACCGAGCTGGTGTAGAGGTTGTCGCCGGCGTGAGCCGAGCCCGGCCACGGCGCAGCGTTGCCGACGCCCCAGAGGATCGTCTTGTTGTCCTTGTCGTAGGTGCCGGTCATCCAGGCCGATCCGCCGCCCGACTTCCAGTCGTCGCCGCTCCAGGTCTCGTGCCCGGGCTCGCCCTCGCCGGGGATGGTGAAGGTGCGCCAGAGCTCCTTGCCGCTCTCGGCATCGTAGGCGACCACATAGCCGCGCACGCCGAACTCGCCGCCGGAGCCACCGACGATCACCTTGCCGTCGACCACCAGCGGCATCAGCGTCAGGTATTGACCCTTCTTGTAGTCCTGGACCTTGGTGTCCCAGACCACCTTGCCGGTCTTGGCATCGAGCGCGACGACATGGTCGTCGGTGGTGGCGAAGTAGACCTTGTCCTGCCACAGGCCGACGCCACGGCTGGTCGGATGCAGTTGGAACAGATCGTCGGGAAGCTGCCGCTTGTAGCGCCAGTACTCCTCGCCGGTCTTGGCGTTGAGCGCGATCACCTGCCCCATCGGGGTCGCGGCGAACATCACGCCATTGTTGACGATCGGCGGCGCCTCATGGCCCTCGATGACGCCGGTCGAGAAGGTCCAGACCGGCTTGAGGTTCTTGACGTTGGAGGTGTTGATCTGGTTGAGCGGACTGTACCCCTGTCCGTCATAGGTCCGGCGATACAGCATCCAGTTGCCGGGTTCGGGATTTTCGAGACGCGCTGAGGTCACCGAACTGTAGTTTTCGATCGGCCCCGCGACGGCATAGGTCGAAATGAGGCACGTGAATGCGACACAACTCGACAGTAACCACTGCTTGCTTGTCATGAGATGCTACCTCCCTGCTCTGTTTTGATTTTTCAATTTTATTTTGAGCATGATCTTTTCGGAAAACCGCATCGCACTTTTCCGGATCATGCTTTAGGTCGTGCAGAAATCCCGATGTGGCCTCATCCTCCCTGCTGAGCACCCACCTTTCCGACGAATGGCGCTGCGACCGTGATCGCGCCGTCGGCAACCGTCAGCGGCAATGCCGCGAGGCGACGTGGCGCCGGCCCGAACACGACCTGCGCATTCTGCCGCGGATCGTATTCGGAGTTGTGACAGAGGCATTTCAGGACGTTCTTGTCGCCCTGCTCTTCCTTCAACCAGGCGGTGATCGGACATCCGGCATGCGTGCAAACGACCGAGTAGCAGACGATGCCGTCAGGGGCGCGGGCGCGCGTGGCATCGTCGAGTTCGTTCGGATCGAGCTTGACCAGCACGACCTCGTTCAGCCGCGAGCCCTTGCGGACGACCGAGGTGTTCGGGTCCTGCGGCCAGGCGCGAATGGGCGGGCCGCCCAAGGTCAGATCTTCCGACTTGATGACCTGGCCGGCCTTGTCGCCCTCGGCGCGCACGAGCCGATCGGCTTTTTGCGGCCGCTCATTGGCGCCGGGCTGTTCGTCATCGTCGGCGGCCGCAGGCTCGATCGCGGCGAGACAGGCGCAGCTCGCGAGCGCGGTCAACACCGCGCGGCGCGTCGGGTCGGCGCACGAGCCCGATACATCGGACTCACCAGACTGTTCGATGGAAGCGCTGGGGTTGGATCGCGACATGGCGCAAGCTGAACGTGCAACTCGGCCGAAAAGATGGCGGCACACCTTCTCGATGCGCGAATGCATGCGCAAAAAATACGCTGCAGCTTTCGGTTGATCGACTGCCCGGCTTCGCGATCGCTGCGATCAGGGCTCGTTGACGAAGCTCAGCCTGCCGACAGGTTTCAGCGTCTTTGCATCAAATGTGCGGATCTCTGTTGCACCGCCCACATCAAGCGTGAGGACCAATCGTTCGCCGGCGACGCCGGTGGCGACGATGCGCGCGCCTTTCGGCAGCGCAGCAGTGACGTCGGAAACGGAAACGGGGCTTCCCTCGCTGCGATAAAGGCGGTAGCCGATGGCAATCAATACGACGGCCACGGCCAGTGCCGAGGTCAGGCCCGCGATCAGCATCATGCGCCGCACCCGCGCGATCAGCGCGGCCTGGTCGGGGGTCGGTTCGGTCACAGCGGTGTCGGTCATCACAAGGCTCTATCTTTGCAAGTGTCTTCGCAACAAGTCTCTTCGAATGGCGGTCGGAAGCTGGAGGTCGTCGTCGCCGGCGACGAGGGCTCGGCCCGGCTCGACCGCGTGCTCGCGCAGCGCAGTCCCGAACTGTCGCGGTCCCGGCTGAAGGCGCTGATCCTCGCCGGTTCCGTGACCGTCAAGGACGCCGTCGTCCGCGACCCCGCTTATCATGTCGCCAAGGGCGATACGATCATAATCGACGTACCGGAGGCCGCGCCCGCCGAGCCGCAGGGCGAGGACATCGCGCTCGATATCGTGTTCGAGGATGACGACATCATCGTCATCGACAAGCCGAGGGGTCTCGTCGTGCATCCCGCCGCCGGCCACGCCAGCGGAACGCTGGTCAACGCGCTGATCGCGCATTGCGGCTCGAGCCTGTCGGGCATCGGCGGGGTCAAGCGGCCGGGCATCGTGCACCGCCTCGACAAGGACACCACCGGACTGATGGTGGTCGCCAAGAACGACCAGGCCCATCAGTCGCTGACCGCGCAGTTCGCCGACCATGGCCGCACCGGCCCCATGGAGCGCGGCTACATGGCGTTCGTCTGGGGCGTGCCGAACCGGCCCCACGGCACGATCGACGCGCCGATCGATCGCCACCCGCACGCCCGCGAGAAGATGGCGGTGCGCCAGGGCGGCCGCGAGGCGATCACCCATTTCGAGGTGCTCTCGAGCTTTGCCGGCCGCGACGGCAAGCCGGTCGCCTCGCTCTTGGCGTGCCGGCTCGAGACCGGGCGGACCCATCAGATCCGCGTGCACCTTGCCCATCTCGGCCATCCGCTGCTCGGCGACAGCGTTTACGGCGCCCACTTCAAGACCAAGGCCGGGCAGCTCGGCGCGGAAGGTAAGGACACACTCACCGCCCTCGGCCGGCAGGCCCTCCACGCCTATCTGCTGGCATTGGAGCACCCCCGGACCGGGGAATTTTTGCACTGGGAAGCGCCCTTGCCGGAGGACCTGCTTCTCCTGCAACGGGCGCTGGAAGCGGCGGTATGACGCACCCCTTCCGGAAAAGCCGCGTTATGACAACAGGTTATACCTGCCACACGGGGACGTGACGTCAGCAATCCTTCCCTATCACGGACAGTTTGGTGTATGTTGCACCTGCGCTGAATATCCAGCGCGGAACATCGCAGCATGGCCGGCTTTAACCCAGCGGCCACCTGCCGGGCCCGCCGCTATCGGGGGCCTGAACCACTGGAGGGCGCTCAAATGGCCCGTACAGCTACGTTGCCGGTCCTCAATGGAGAATCCGGCCTCTCTCGATACCTCGCCGAGATCCGCAAGTTCCCGATGCTGGAACCCCAGCAGGAGTACATGCTCGCCAAGCGTTGGCGCGAGCATGACGATCGCGACGCGGCGCATAAGCTCGTCACCAGCCATCTCAGGCTCGTGGCCAAGATCGCCATGGGCTATCGCGGCTACGGCTTGCCGATCTCCGAGGTCGTCTCGGAAGGCAATGTCGGCCTGATGCAGGCGGTGAAGCGATTCGAGCCCGAGAAGGGCTTCCGTCTCGCCACTTACGCCATGTGGTGGATCAAGGCGTCAATACAAGAGTACATTCTGCGTTCCTGGTCGCTCGTGAAGATGGGCACCACCGCGAACCAGAAGAAGCTCTTCTTCAACCTGCGCAAGGCGAAGAGCAAGATCTCCGCCCTGGAAGAGGGTGATCTCCACCCCGACCAGGTCAAGCTGATTGCCAAGCGCCTCGGCGTGACCGACCAGGACGTGATCGACATGAACCGCCGCCTCGGCGGTGACGCGTCGCTCAACGCCCCGATCCGCGACGACGGCGAAGCCGGCGAATGGCAGGACTGGCTGGTCGACAACTCGCCCAACGCCGAAGCCCTGATGGCCGAGAGCGAGGAGTTCGATCATCGCCGCCAGGCCCTGAACGGTGCGATCGGCGTGCTCAACCCGCGCGAACGCCGCATCTTCGAGGCGCGGCGTCTGGCGGATGAGCCGATGACGCTGGAAGATCTCGCCGCCGAGTTCGGCGTGTCGCGCGAGCGCGTGCGGCAGATCGAGGTCCGCGCGTTCGAGAAGGTGCAGTCGGCCGTCAAGGGCACGATCGCCCGGCAGGAAGCCGCGCTCGAAGCCGCGCACTGATCGCGCAGCGATAAAGCCAACAGACACGAAAGCCGGCGGCAACGCCGGCTTTTTTGTTGTTTGCAAAGTGGTCCTCGGCACGCACCTCGATCCGGGGCGTGTCGCCATCAATCCGCCTGCCGACGAATGTCCGCATCAGCCCTCGGGTGCGGACACGCGAGGCGCACTCGGTCATGTCGGCTAACGGGCCAGTTTCGGACCTTCCCGACAGGCTGCAGTGTCTTCGTGCAACGCCACCTGTTCCCCGGATGCGTCAGGTGGCGTAGAATGTCACGGCCCTTGAAGCGGGACGTGCCGAAATCACCGTCCGGGCAAACGAGCAGCACTGGTGCTATCGGCAGGCACGCTCTCTTAGAGGCCGTTCTTTTTTCGGTTTCGCACCACCGTTCACCACGAACCTTGCGCGCTGCATTTGCGGCCGCTCGTTCGGTAACGTCGGGAGAAAAGCGATGAGGAAGGTCGATCGAAGGTCCGCACTGGGAATCGCATTGGCAGCGGTTTCGACTGCCATGATCAAGCCCGCCGCGGCTCAAGCCACGGGCTACAAGGATACGGCACCTTGGCCAGGTGTCGTGGTGCGTGAATATGAAGGCGAGACACCATCCCTGATCCCAGGATTTAAGACGGTCTCAATGCGCGATGTCATTATGCAGCCGGGATCGAAGACCATGGGCCCCCCGATGATGAATGCCATGATCTGCCATATCACTGAAGGGGAGCTTCGGCTTGAACAGGAGGGAAAGACCTTTACCGGCAAGAAGAATTTTGTCTGGACCTGTAACAAGGAAACAAAAGAGCAGGCGTACAACGATGGGAATGTGGTCGCGATCATGCGGATCACGGACCTGAAGGCCTAGGCTCTTTTTTCTTCGCAAGGGATAGCAAGAGATAGATTGTAGGAGCGGATGGCGCGCGCGACGACGCGCCATCCGCGTGCCGGACCGCTTCGGGTCAGAACGCGATATCCCCGAACTCGGATCGGGTTTCCGCTTCGTCCCCGAAAGCAGGCGTCCTGGATTTTAATGGAGTACGTGGCCCTGCTCGCCCACTGCCGCGCTATGCCGCGACATCGCGATGAAACCCAAGCCGCCGTACGCTCATTCCGCCGAAAACCACGGAGTGTCTTATGGCTTCGCCTTCACCGACTTCGACGGCACCCTTCAAGTCGCTGACGGGAAATCCGAGGGCGACGATGAACCGGCATAAACTCCAAAGCGACCCATTGATACGCGGATATTTCAATCCGGGTTCTACCCGTTCCGCAGTCGGTCTCTCCGTTGGGAGATAGTCAGCATGGCATCACCCGGAAAAATCCAGGAGTACGGATCGCAGGCACCGGATACGATTGCGGCGAAGTTATTCAACTTTGAAGTCGGCAAGTTCGCCATAAAGCCGGAACATTCCAACTGGCTGATCAGTGTCGTCGCTCCAAAATTGAGGAGCGGAGGAAGCCTTACAATTATAGGACTTGCAAGTCGTACCGGCAGCGACGATTTCAACATGGAATTGTCGCATAATAGGCTGCGGGCCGTAATTGATTTGCTTCGCAAGCAAGTGCCCAACAATTTCAAAGTTGCGCTCGAGGTGGCGAAAGGGGAACGCGCGGCCAAGTATGCAGGTGAAATGGACGGGGTGGAAAACGAAAGCTGGCGCGGTGTGATCATCTCAGTCTGGACTAAGCCAAATCCACCACCGCCACCGCCGCCACCGCCGCCTCAATCGAAACCTCAATTTTATCCGGAGGAACGCAAATTCTTCAAGCGTTGGCTTGGCTTCGGCGTTAAGTCCGGCGGACAGTTGTTAATCGGCGGCATCGAGAGCACGACCGCGTACGTCGTGAACCTGGGAGATTTGGAGACCTTCGATCTCCAGATTATTAGCAGCCGGTGGGGACTTGGTCTTGGAGGCAGCGGAGGGGCCGTTGCTGTTATCGGCTTTGGTTTCAGTGTTCCATATGAGTTGCACCGTGAACCCCTGAATGACTGGGGCGTCAATGTCGCATTTACCGAAAAGCTGATCTCGAAATCGGCACTGCAATCGATCCACAACAGCAAGTACTTCATCGATGGCTTGAAAAACGGCAGGTACGTGGCACCCGCGCTGAATACGCGAAACACCTTTACGGCTATTGGCTTGCTTCAGAACGTGAGAAATGCACTCCACACGCTGTACGGAGGATTCGAGGCAGCCAAGGGCTCGGGCGTCATTGTGCTCGACTTGCCGTTTTTAGGTGTGGGACTTGAATTGTCCGCTTTCTTGACGCGAGGAACCATGTACGTCTCGAATCCTTCCCATTGGATTGAACCGAGCTGAAGGCTCGGACGAGACTCCCAAAGCCTTGCCGCTAGCGCAGAGAATTTCGAGCCACGGTTTGGTGCCGCTCCACGAACGGTTGACCAGCCGGGTGCTCGCCAAGTTCTGATCCACAGCAGAAGACGGTGAGCAGGCATCGTACCGGTTTAACCGGCTACGTTGGCAGGGCTGAACCACGTGCGACATCGCAGCATGCGATGCTCTTTGATGTCGCAGTTTGCGGAGTGGACGAAGGTCTCTGCAGGTTACAAGGCGATCATGGTGTCCGGCGGCCCCGCGACGGAGGGGTTTCTTTTTGCTCGCCGCCGGTGTTTCCTCTGCACGGCGGAGAACGGGCATGCAGGGATCGCTGGGGGAAAAGATCGGCCAAGGCGTCTTCGCTGATGTCCACGCCTGGGCACCCGGTCAGGTCGTCAAATTGTCCAGGCCAGGTATCCCGCAGTGGGTCGTCCGGCACGAGGCGCAAATGACCCGCGCGGTCTTCGCCGCCGGCGGTCCAGCGCCGGAGGTGCTCGGCGAAGTCACCCTGGACGGCCGCTTTGGCATCGTGCTGCCGCGGTTCGATGGGCCGACCCTGACGCAGGCTACGCGCACCGGCGCCATCACGCGTGAACAAGCGGGCGCAATCCTTGCGACGCTCTGCCGTGCCGTCCACAAGACGCGACCGCCGCCGGACGCACTCTCGCTGCGCGAGGCGATGGACGCCAGATTGCGGTTCGGCGGCAGCGTGCTTCCGGAGCGCATCACCACCGGCGTCCTCGCGCTGATCGAGCACCTCGCGCCCGATGACGTGCTGTGCCATTCCGACCTTCACCCCGGCAACGTGATCATGACGGCGCAGGGTCCGAGACTGATCGACTGGCTCGGCGCGGCTCGTGCGCCCGCCGCCTATGAGATTGCACAGTGCCATGTCCTGATTGCCGAGCTTGCCCCGGAACATGCCGACGATCCGGAGCGGGCCACGGTCAATTCGGTTCTGCAGGCGGAGTATGCGCGGCTGGCCGGCATAGCCCCTGCGGCGTTGACGGCGGCGATGCAGCCCTATTTGCCGATCGTCCGCGTCTTCCTCCTGCTCGGCGGGGCCATGCCTGAGATGCGGGAGCGGCTGATCCAGCGCGTCGAGGCGGCCCTGCGCTCGGAAGACTGAATTGTCTTGGTCGCGCGTATGGCTCCGGTCTGGCCGCCAGATCGGAGCCATTTCATTTTGCCGGTCCGTGCGTTTGATCGGCCAACATGATGGTGACCTCTCCGTACGCTTCACAGCCCAAGAATAGGGCCGTTCCGTCCTAGCTGGTAAACATCGTTATTTAACCAAGGAAAATCTCTCGGGGGGCAGTTCTCAAACTGACCTACCGCCGCCTCAGCTGGCGGCCTCTTTCAACCGCAATTCTTCGAACGGCGCTCAATTGCCTGGCGTTTTCGAACCTTGCTTGGGCCTCTGAGAGGGCACTGTCGATGGCGAGTCCCAGTCAATCATTTTCAAGCAAATGAGGAGTTCGACATAGCTTTGTACTTGCCCTGACCCCGCCTCGAGTTCGCAACTTTCTCGCGGTCCTGCCGGGACAGTTAGCCAGATCGAGTTTAGCTGCTGCCGCGCAACCGCCTCGTCACTCACGCACTTACTCGCGTCCTGGGGAAGTCCCGACGCTTTATCGTCAACGGAAACGTCCGCGCAAAGCGCGTTGATATCGAAGTTGGGAACACTGTCTGAAATTTGTACGGGCGGCTGACCAACGAGCGATAATGCCAAGAGCGCTGCCTTCATGAGATCTCCCTCCCCGTCCGGTGCGCCCAGCTGGAAGGCGGATTGAGCTGGAACTGACGCGGCTTCGGAGGCTGTGGCGGCCGCCCTCCGCCCACGACGCTACATTGCGCCTTTTTCCCAGTTTCTATCCACTGCCAACCGCAATGCTGCGGCGCGCTACTACTTTTGCGCACGCGATTTGCCTGCCCGTCTGTTGGTTAGGACTAGTTCGGGATGGCAATTGCCGCGGGCATTTGCCGATTTACGATGTGCTCAGTCGTGCGGATTTGGCCGACGTTCCACCACACCTCGACCATGCGATAAGGCATGCTGGTGCTCTTGGCCATCGCGATGGTGTGGGGGTTGTAGCGCTGATCATCCGAGCAGAAGAGCGCCCCCGCCGACGACGAATAAAACGATCGCTAGACCTATCAGGCCGTACTCGACGTCATCCATCTCGATCGACCATCGAACGAGGAACGGGCAAGCCCCAGCTCAGGGGGTGAGCTGGGGCTGCCGGGGCTGGAAGGCTGTAGCGGCACAGCCTCTACTCACGACGCTACGACTTTCCCGAATTTGATCCACAAGAAACCGCTGTTGCTGCAGCGCGCTACTACCAATGCCCCACGCACGCGATCATACGGTCTCATACAGCGCACCGACGCCTGGCATGCCGCAAGTTCCGGTGCGGCCACCTAGCCCATTTTGATCAGGGGCTGCTTCTCAAGTTGTAGATCTGGGACAGAGGAATTGAGTTACTGGGCGTCGGCCATCTTCGGTCGAGATGACTGCGGTTGCGCGTTGGCTGCCGAGGGCCGGCTCGACGGCGACGCCGGTTCCTGCGATGAGACGGCAGCGTCGGGCGGCGCGCCCGGGAATGGTCGATGGGCGGCTTGTGCCGGAAGCACGATCACTTTCGCGCCGACTTTCACCCGATCATAGAGGTCCATGACGTCGTCATTGGTCAGCCGGATGCAGCCGGACGAAACCCGCTTCCCGATCGTATCGGGCTTGTTGGTGCCGTGAATTCTGTATTCGGTATCGCCCAGATACATCGCCCGGGCACCGAGCGGATTGCCGGGGCCGCCCGCCATGAACCGCGGCAGATAAGGCTGGCGCGAAATCATCTCTGCCGGCGGACGCCAGTCCGGCCATTCTGTCTTGCGGGCCACGACCTGTTCACCGGACCATGTGAAACCTTCGCGGCCGACACCGATGCCGTAGCGCACCGCCTGCCCGCCGTTCAGAACGAGATAGAGGAATGTGTTTCCGGTATCGATGACGACGGTGCCCGGCGGCTGGTGACTGACGTAGTCAACCACCTGCCGAACAAATTTTCCGGGAGCGTCAGCGACGTTTGGTGTTTCGATCCGGGGCGCGGGGACCGGGATTGGAACCGGAGCTTGCGCTGGAACCTGAACCGGTGCCGCTACGTGAATAGGAGTCGATGGCGCCGGGGCCTGGTGCGCGGCTTGCTTCCGTATCGGTTGGACGCTCGCCGGGCGCGACAGCAAACCGTACCCCAATGCGGCAGCGGCTACTGCGCCGATTGCAACTCTTCCGGCCACCGGTAGCGCGAGCGTCTCGGTCTTTCCACGTTTGGCTCGCTTACCCATACCTCTCCCCTGATCGCTATGCCCGGAAGGGGTATCCGGCAAATTTTAACAAGCTTCGAAGCGATGTCGCTCAAGCTGGAAATCGCCAAGCGTCGTTAACGCCAGTCCTTGTTCTGCAACACCCATCGTCCACATTCGATCGCCGGCCCCACCCATCCGACGAAGCGGACAAAGCAGGCGCTCTTGGCTATGTCGGCTAGGGGCCAAAAGCAGACGAATTATTGCGCTCCGGTGCGGAGGCGGGTTGGCCAACCGACACGGACCAGCGTTTCATCTGGATCAGAGACCGCAAATTCGTACATCCCCCACGGCTTGTCTTCGGGCGATTGCTGAAATTCGCGGGCCGCGGCATCAACACTCTCGAGATAAAGATAAAGCCCAAAAGGGTTTCTGCCCGGCGTCAGCCATCCCTCGACCGCGTCCGTCAGATGTAGATATCCGCCCTTCCCGTTCGACAGCATGCGATAGGTGTCGGGCTCTCCCGGAGCAGGCCTTTCGCCGTCCGGGCGCGCAAAGCCCAGCCGATTGTAGAACCGCTCCGACGCATCAAGGTCATTGCACGGCAGGATCGCGATCAAAGCTCCGGAAGGGCTCATCTTGGTGCACTCCGACGTCACGCAGCAAACTTTCGCCTGCTCTTCTCAATGTCTGAAAATTTGTCACCTTTAAGGTGGGAGTCGGGGTTGGGACAGCCACATGACCGCTTCGGGTCAGAAGGCGGTATCCCTGAGGTCGGGTCGGGTTGCCGCTTCGTCCCCGAACGCCGGCGTCCCGGATTTTGATGAGTACGCCGCCCTACTCGCCCCACTCTCGCGCCATGGTGGCGAGCGTGCAGCCCTCGCAGTAGCGGGCATCCTTGAAGTCGATCCAGTTGTGGGCGTAGACGCGCTCCGGCGGAATGCCGTAACGCGCGCGCAGCAGCTTCACCAGCACCCGCCAGGCCGCGACCTGTGCGTCGGTCGGGCCCGTCGTGACGTCGGGATAATTGCCGGCGAATTCGACGCCGATCGACGTGTCCTTGTTCACCTGGTGATAGGTCTTGCTGTTGTCGACGTATTTGTTGTCGTTGCGATCGGCGCCGTCTGTGTGGGTCGGAACGAGGTTGTCGGCGACCGCCCAATAGACCGTGCCGTCGGTTTCGACCCAGACCATGACGCCGCGCCGGGTCGGGTTCTTGTGCTGCGCCTCGGCGCCGTATCGTGCCGAGCCTTGCGGCCCCTCGGTCTGGTGCACGATGATATTGCGCCAGGGATGCGATTTGGCGACGTCACCCCAGGGCGCCAGCCAGACCATCTTCAAGCCGGGAATCTCGGGCGTGCCTTGCGATCGCGCGATGGCCGCGAGATCGGGCGTTTCGGCTGACACGGCAGCGGACAGGACCAGCGCAACGAGCGCGGTGAGCAGGCGAAGCATCATCACTGAAGATCCGGTGTCGTCTCTCTATTCAGCATGATCTTTTCGGAAAACCGCTTCGCACTTTTCCGGATCATGCTTTAGCACGCTCAGGCGCGCTTGCGCAGGCTCGCCTCGACCGTCTCGGGCAGCTTCGGCTCGTAGGTCGCGTAGCCGTTCTTGCCGCCCTTCTTGGCATCGTAGAGTGCGTGGTCGGCGGCGGCGACCAGGCGATCGGGATGCAGGCCGATCTCGCGGGTCCATTGCGCGACGCCGATCGAGACCGCGATCGGGATGTCCCTGCCGGTGCACTGCTCGGCGTCGGCGCGGCAGACCTCGAGCACGCGGCGCGCGATCATCGCGCCCTCGCGCAGCGTCGAGGACGGCAGCACGATGCAGAACTCGTCGCCGCCGGTGCGGGCCAGCATGTCGCCCGGGCGGAGCCGCGTCTGCGCCATCAGCGTGAAATGCTGCAGGCAGGCGTCGCCGGCGGCGTGGCCATGGGTGTCGTTGATGCCCTTGAAGCCGTCGAGGTCGATCACCAGCAGCGCGAACGCCTCGCCGTTGCGGTCGGAGCGCGCGCATTCCTCGGTCAGCCGCTGCAGGAGATGGCGGCGGTTGCCGACGCCGGTGAGATCGTCGAGCAGCGCGAGGTCGGCGACCTCGTTGCGCAGCCGGTCGATCGCCATCAGCAGGAAGCCGAAATTGAGCGCCATCGACAGGAACACCATCAGCAGGATCACCAGCGACTGCCCCGCAGAAAAGCGGACGAAGGAGAACTCGCCGGGCTGCAGCAGCGCGCCGACGGCGCGCAGCGCATAGATGCCGATCAGCACGGAGGCGACGATGCCGGCGAGCCGGGCACCGGGGCTGACGCGGCCGTTCTCGGACGACAGCAACAGCTTCAGCGTCAGCGCGAACGGCATGACCTGGGCAATGGTGTAGACCAGGATGCGCATCGGCATGCTGTCATAGGCGAAGATGAAGGTGCCGAGACCGGCGAAGGCCAGCGCTGTGGTCAGCAACGTGGCGCGCCAGGTCGCGGGCTTGTCGTAGAACCGCTCGATGCCCATCGCGGCAAGGCCGGCGGCGAACACCATCAAGGTCCCCGCCGCAAGCAGCGGCAGCAGCGAGTCCGTCAGCATCACGCGAAGCATCGCGCAGCTGGCGCCGGCGGAGGCGACGAGCGCCGACGCGGTCCAGAACCGCGCCGCGCCGAAAGCAGGATAGCTCCGCGCGACATAGGCCCAGATCAGCCCGAGCGCGAGAAAATTGATAATGAATACCGTCCAAAGCGTCGGAACGCTCAACATCGCCCCTGTTCGAGAGCCGTATCGGCCTCGCCTCTCCTGAAATGACCGTCTGCCCCCTCCGGGCGCTTCCTCAAATGACAATCCCCGTTGTCTTGCGGAACAGCATGCGGCCGCGCCGCTTAACGGAGCGTCACCCACAACGTGCCAATCCGCGCTGTGGTTTTGAATCGATGAAGATCTGCGCATCCGCCGTTTGCGCATCGTTAAGCATGACGGATGCGACGACGCCGCGACGCGCGACATGCGCAACGCTTTGCGAAAAAGCTGGCGAAAACGCGTAACAGTTGTGGATAACACGATGACGGCGCCGTGACAGCACGCGGCAGCAGCCTCCGAATCTGCTGAGTTTGATATCGAGGATGTTGCGAGGCTGGCCCTCCGCCAAGCATGCCTCGGAGTCGCGTTCAATCCATGAAACCCTGAGAGGATACTATGGCTAAGAAAGCGAAGAAGGCGAAGAAGGCGAAGGCGAAAAAGGCCACCAAGAAGAAGGCCGCCAAGAAGTAACGAATTCCAGCCCGGGTAGCGGCTCTCGCCCTGCCCGGGCACCCGGACCGGGACGACCGGTCGCAGCGACGTCAACCTCGAATTCACCACCCTACATCGATCGGCCCCGAACTGGCGGGGCGCATGGCAGCAGGCGCAACGCCTGCTTTTTTATTGCCTGCATCAGGGCCTGACGGCCGCGACGTCAGCGCTCCGCGAAGGCGAGCCTGGCGCCGAGCAGGGCAAAGCCCGCGGCAAAGCTCCGCCGCAGCCAGGCCATCACCTTCGGCCGGGTGATTACGCGGTCGCGCACCGAGGCGGCGAACAGCCCGTAGACTGCGAACACCGCAAAGGTCATCGCCATGAAGACACAGCTGAGCTCGACCATCCGCGCCAGCGGATGCGGCTCGTCGACCGCGATGAACTGCGGCAGGAAGGCCAGGAAGAAGATCGACAGCTTTGGATTGAGGATGTTGATCAGGATCGCGGTCACGATCACGCGCCGGCGCGAGCGCGGCTTGATCTCGGTGTCGACGGCGAGCGCGCCGCGCTCGCGCAGCGCCTGCCAGGCCATGTAGAGCAGATAGACGACGCCGCCCCATTTCAGCGCCGCGAACGCCACGGCGCTGGTGTGCAGGATGGCCGCGAGCCCGAGCATCGCCGCGATCATCTGCGGCACGATCCCGAGCGTGCAGCCGAACGCCGCCGCCACGCTCGCCCGCGCTCCCCGGGTCAACGCCACCGCGAGCGTATAGAGCACGCCGGTGCCGGGCGAGGCCACCACGATCAGCGACGTCAGCAGAAAGGACCAGGTCACTTCAAATCCGTCACTTCAAATCCTCGGCGGGCGGGACATCGTCCGCCAATATCACGGCGACGGGGACGGCGGAAGCGGCTGCCGGCCTCCGCCCGGCGCCGGCGCCCCGTTATGACGACCTGCGCCATCCGCGATGCGAAAGCTCCGACGCCTTCATCTCGGCGACCCGGATCACGTCCAGCGGCGCCCAGGGCTTGGCCCAGAACAAGGCGCCTTCGGGCAGGCGCTGCCGCAGCGGCTTGCCCGAGGTGACGATCACGTCGAGATCGGGCCTGTATTTCTTCGCGGCATAAGCGAGCTCGATGCCGGTCATGTGTCCGGCCAATTCGACGTCGGTCATCATCAGCACGACGTTGTCGCCGTTGCCCTGCAACACCAGTTCGGCGGCCTCGGCGCTCTCGCAGGCGATGACGTCGAACTCGCTTTCCTCCAGCAGCAGCCCGATCATCTCGCGCTGCATCGGGTCGTCCTCAACCACCAGGGCCTTCGCACGATAGGGCTTTGACTGTCCCATGGGTGTGGCTCCCTTGGTTTGAATGCTTCGGTTCGAGCGCGTAACATAGATTAAATGCCCAAAATCACTGGATGGTTCAGTTCCAATTTGAGAAAAGCGTGGAAATGCCGTGTTCCTCACCTGGCAACCACCACCCCCGTTGAGATGGAGCTCACCCGACATGACCGCGATCCCTGGATCCGCCGCTGCCGTGACCGGAGCCGCCAGCGGCATCGGCCGCGCGCTCGCGCATGAACTGGCGCTGCGCGGCTGCGATCTGGCGATCGCCGACCGCGACGAGGCCGGCCTGCAGGCCGCCGCCGCGGAGATCGCGAAAGCGAGCCCGCGCAAGGTCACCGTGCACCGCCTCGACGTCAGCGAGCCGGACCAGATCACGGCATTCGCGGAGGCCGCCGTTGCGGCGCATCCCTCGCTCAACATCGTCGTCAACAATGCCGGCGTCGCGCTGCTCGGCGAGTTCGGCGAGTTCGATCAGGCGCAGATGGAGTGGCTGTTCAACATCAATTTCTGGGGCGTGGTGCGCGGCACCCGCGCCTTCCTGCCGCAGCTTTCGCGGCAGCGCGAGGCACATATCGTCAACGTCTCCTCGATCTTCGGCATCATCGCCCCGCCCGGCCAGAGCGCCTATTGCGCGGCCAAGTTCGCGGTGCGCGGCTTCTCGGAGAGCCTGCGCCACGAGCTTGCGGTGGCGAACAGCCCGGTGCGCCTGTCCGTGGTGCATCCCGGCGGCGTCGCCACCAGCATCGCGCGCAACTCGCGCGCCGGCACCGGCGTCACCGACAATGCCCGCCGCGCCGAATCGATCGAGCGCTTCGACGCGCTGGCCAGGACCACGCCGACCGCGGCCGCACAGCGCATCATCGCCGGCATCGAGAAGAACCAGCCGCGCATCCTGATCGGCAAGGACGCATACTTCATGGACCTGCTACAACGCTTCCGCCCGGCGACCTACTGGAAAACGATGCAACGGATGATGGAGAAGACGGCGGCGCGGCGGATCGCGCGCGATGCCGCGAGGGCGAGCCAGTAGCACAATGGCGCGGAGCAACCCGCGCATCACCCTTCGTCCTGGCGAAAGCCGGGACCCATAACCACAGGATCGGGTTGGCGAGACACGCGGGGGCCACAGCGTCGTGCAACCAACCGACATTTGTGGTTATGGGTCCCGGGTCAAGCCCGGGACGACACCGGGGATGTTGCACGAGCAGTGAGCGAACGCACGACGCCGCGACGTGAGGCCCTGCGGCGCCGACACGCATACACCTGTCGTCCCGGCGAAAGCCGGGACCCATAACCACGGGATCGGGTTGGCGAGACACGCCGGGGCCACAGCGTCGTGCAACACCGACATTTGGGGTTATGGGTCCCGGGCCAAGCCCGGGACGACACCGAGGATGTTGCACGATCAGTGAGCGAACGCACGACGCCGCGACCCGAGGCCCTGCGGCGGCGACGCGCATACAGCCGTCGTCCCGGCGAAAGCCGGGACCCATAACCACAGGATCGGGTTGGCGAGACACGCCGGGGCCACAGCGTCGTGCACTCAACCGAAATTTGTGGTTATGGGTCCCGGGCCAAGCCCGGGACGACACCGAGGATGTTGCACGACCCGCGGGTCATACTATGCCTGCGAGTCACACCTGCGCGTCATCGCGAAACGAGATTACCCGCCCAGCTGCCTCTTCACGGCGAGCGCCAGCCGGAACAGCGGATCGCTCCGTTCCGACGGATAGAGCGCGCTCCTCGTCACCTGCGGGAAATTGTCGTTCTTCCAGAACGACGCCGGCGTGAACGAGAATTTGGCGACCAGCCGCCGGCCGAAATCCATCTCGTAGGGAAAGTAGTTCTCCTTCTGCTCGGTGCCGGACATCTCCGGATACTCGCCGAGCAGATAGCCCTCCTGGATGTGCGGGCGCACCGCAGACGGCGGGCAGACGCTGGAGAGGCGCACGATCTGCAGGCCGGCCTCGGCGCTCGCGGTGATCGCGCCGCTCAAATTCGGCACGCCGAGCACATAGAGGAAGGCGGTGCCGGTCTCCGCCAGCGAGGCAAAGGAGGCGGCGATCCGGATCGAATGGGTGACGTCGAGCAGCGGCGTGGTGCAGACCTCGTAATGCTGCAGGATCGACCAGCGCAGGATGCGATGCCGCTTCAGCCGCTCCAGTCCGAGCAGCTTTTCCCTGGCGTATTCGGCGATCAGGATCCGCTCGGCGCGTTGCAACGCATCGAACCGCCCGACCAGCGTCGCCTGATCGGGATTGCCGCGGCCGCCGCGAAACAGCGTCGGCTTCAGCGACGAATTGCGCTTGATGTTCCTGTAGTCGGCGCCTTGGCCGCGAAACAGCAGCACATGATCGCGGTTGAGGAATTGCAGCTCGGCGATCTTGGTGGCGAGCTCGAGATAGGAGCCGACGCGATGGCCCGGCCCCTCCCGCACCGCCGAGTTCTTCGCGACCTGGCATCCGCGGCGGTCGAAGAACGACCAGATTTTTTGGCTGCCGATGGTTTCCATGGAGACACCAGAATTCTCAACCCGTCATTCCGGGGCAGCCCGCAGGGCTGAATCCGGAATCCATTTTTCCATGCGTGATGCGGCCCGATGGATTCCAGGCCTGCGCCTATCGGTGTATCCCGGAATGACAGCAGATATGCGGCTCGAGATCCCGGGTTCGCGCCGAGGCGCGCGCCCTGATGCGCAATTGCGCATCGGGATGACCGCAGAGCGGTCACCGCCCCACGAGCTGATCGGCAAAATACCCGATGGTCTTGCGATAGATCACCGCCCTGTTCCACTCGCGCATCGCCTCGAAATTCGCGGTGCCCTCGCCATAGGGCGCGCCCATCTTGAAGCCGCTAGTGTGCAGGAGGTTCGCGGTCGAGGCCAGCACGTCGGCGACCGAGTGGCGCAGGTCGACATGGCCGTCGCCGTCGAAATCGACGCCGTACTTGATGTAGGACGACGGCAAGAATTGCGTCTGGCCGATCTCGCCGGCATAGGCGCCGATCATATCGTTGAGACGGAGATCGCCGCGCTGCACGATCTTGAGCGCGGCGAGCAGCTCGCCCTGGAACAGGTCGGTGCGGCGGCAATCATGCGCCAGCGTCGCGAGTACGCGGAACACCGGCAGCTTGCCCATGTCGCCCTTGCCGAAATCGGTCTCGAGCCCCCAGATCGCGACCAGGATCTGGCGCGGCACGCCGTATTGCTGCTCGATCTTCGACAGCAGCGCGGCATGCCGCTGCAGCATCGCGCGGCCGCCATTGATGCGCCCGGGCCCAACCCGGGTTGCGACATACTGCTCGAACGTCTTGTTGAAGGTGTAGCGCTGCCGCCGGTCGAAGGCGAGCACCCCGCCATCCTGCTGCACGCCGCCGAGCGCAGCCGAGATCACGTCCTGCGGGATGCCGGCGCTCGCCGCCTCCTGCGAGAACGACTGGACGAAGCCGGGAAAACTGCCGCCGCAGCGCGCGGCGTAGGAGGGGGTGGCAAGCAGCAAGGCGCCGAATACAACCGCCAAACGACACCTGAGCATGCAAAAAAATCTCCCTGCTTCGATTGGCTGATCATGCCATGGAGCAAACAAGGCAGTCAAAGTGTCGGCACGACGCTCCATCCTCGGCAGGCAGCTACGCGCCTCAATCCATGTTCGCACGCGGAATGACCACGGCGCATCCATCCATCGATCGGCACGTAGCTGAAGCTCAATCCCTGAGCTGGCGCTCCAACCCGACAAAATCGAACTCCGCCCAGCGCTCGGAGATTCTGCCGTCCCTGATCCGCCAGAACGTCATGCCGCGGAATTCGACGTGGCGGCCGGTTGGTTGAATGCCGCGCCATGGGCTGCGGTGCCGGCCGCGCCAGACGAAGCGGCCGGCGACGATGTCGCGCTCGGCCACCAGGCATTCCGCCACCGCCGACAGGTCGGCGAAGGTCTCGTGCATCGCGGCCGAATGCGCGATCACGTCCTCGGCGCTCAGCCGCTTGCCCGCCGCATGGTCGAAGAAGTCGGGCGCCAGCTGCGCCCGGATCGCCTCGGGATCGTGGCGGTTGGTCACGGCGTCGTAATGCGCGAGCACGAGCGCCTTGTTGGCGTCGATTGTGGCGTTGGACATCGGCGGTGGGTTCTCGAAGGGATGGTTGTAGAAAGAGAAGGATGCGCCTCATACGCGAATCGGACGGCATGGCGCAAGTGACGATGGTCAGAAAAAGCTCGGCTTTCGGCCGTCGCTCGTTTGCGCGCCAATACGAAAGAAGGCTGCCGGGAAACTGCGCCGGCGTGCGCGGCTCCGCCGCCAGCCGTTCCCTCGCTTCTGCGCGAACGGCCGGCCTACCGGCGGTAACATCATCCGTTGGCTTGACTGCCGGTGGCATGCAAGCGGCGGTGCCCGGGCGAGCGACACACCGCACGGCAGCATTTGCGGACGCGACGCATGAACGCCGAAGCCGCCGGCCGCGACCAAAAGCACGGGCTGGGCAAGCCGCTTCCGCCGCCAGGCGGCCGGCCGCGCTGTCTTGTTCATGCAAAGCCGCGCCGCTAAAGCCAGGCACGCCGGCTGCGACGCCGCCTTCACTGGGGACGCCATCCGATGACGCGTCTGGGGAAGAGGATGTGCTGCCGATGACGATCGCCGGGGGTTTCGCACGCGCGCGCAGGGCTGCCGCATCGATCGGTGTCGTGCTCGCGCTCGGCGCTGTTTTGAGCGCAGCGATCGACACCGCCGCCGCGCAGAACGCCCCCGCCAAGCGTGCGCCGGCGCAGGGCGCCGGCAGCACGCAGGCGATCGCCGCGCAAATGAAGAACGCCGTCGCGCTGACGCGCGGCGGCAAGGTCGACGCCGGCTATGCACAGCTGCTTGCAGCACTGGATGCCGCAGACAAGCTCGACGACGCCCAGTTCGTCATGGAGCAGTATTTCGACGCGACCGCGACGCTGCGCGCGGTCAAGCGCGACGATCTCGCCGAAAAACTGTTCGTGCGCGCGTTCCAGAGCAAGGCGGCGGCGCAACGGCCGCCCGGCAATGCCGACGTGCTGCTGATGTACGCGATCCTGCTGTCGGACCACGCCAGGATCGCCGAAGCCGTTCCGCTCTACATGAAGGCGATCGCGGCGTTCAACGCCTATTGGGGCGAAGGCTCCGAGGAATCGCTGATCGCGAGCGACAAGCTCGCGGTCGCGCTGTCCGCCAACGGCTCGGCGGCGTCGGCGACCAATTTGGGCCGGCACAATTTCGAGCGCGCGGAGAAGGCGCTGGGGCCCGACCACCGCACCACCTGGAAGCTCGCCAACAATTATGCCGACATGCTGCGCGAGATCGGCGCGCCGGCGAAGGCGCTCGAGCTCGATCTGTTCGCGATCGAGAAGCGCGCCAGACATTATGGCGAGAACCATCTCAACACGCTGGTGACGGTCAACAACGCCGGCCAGGATTTCCTCAATCTCGGCCGCTTCGACGACGCCCGCCGCTACTTCCGCCGGCACCGCGCGATCGCGGCCGCGATGGCGCCGAAGGATCCGAGCTTTGCCGGACAGGCCGACGCCTGGCTGTTCTACACCGACATGCTCGCCGCCGGCGACGCCGCGATCGCGCCGGCCGACTTGGGGCGGTTGGAGGCGATCGTCGCCAATGAGGCGAATTTTGCGGATTTCCTGCGCATCAAATCCGCGGTGCTGGCTGCCGGCCAACGCGAGCAGCGCGGCGAGCGGGACAAGGGGATGCGGCTGCGCGAGACCGCGCTGGCGATTTCGACCCGTGCCTTCACGGCGCAGCATCCGATCAGCTTCGAGATCAAGCTCGGCATCGCGGCCGCGCTGATCGCTGCTGATCCGAGCCGCGCGGTGCAGGCCTTCGCCGCGCTCGACCGCGAGATATTCGACTGGATGAAGCGCGAGGTCGGCACATCGGGCGATCGCGCCGTCGCCGAAGCGATCCGCGCCCATGCCGACCATTTCTTGTTCGCGTTCGGCCGCTTCGCCACCGGCGCCGGCTCCGCCGTGGCGCAGCCGGCCTTTGCCGCCGCCGTGCTGCGCTGGAAGACACTCGGCGGCGCCGACGCCACGGCGCTGCGCCAGCTCAAGACGCAAATGGCCGGCAAGGACGAGGAGACCGCGACGCTGCTGCGCACGGCGCTCCGGCTCAACGGCGAAAAGCAGGAGCTGTTCTCGTCGGGCAATATCGACGACTGGGCGCGATCGGTGTGGGGGCGGCAGGACGCGGCCGAGAAGGCGCTGCAGAAGCGGCTCGATGCGATCGGCATGAAGCTGCCGCAGGACCCGATCCGTCCGTCGCAGCTGCTCGCGGCGCAGGAAGCCGTCGTCAACTATTTCATCACCCGGCAATGGAAGGCGGATCGCCAGGCGAGTGCGCCGCTGGCGGCGACGGTGCTCTACGCGATCGTCGAGACTGCAACGAGCGAGCCGCGCGTGGTCGATCTCGGCGATCCCGGCCGGATGGTCGACACCGGCGTGCGCACCGAGATCGCGCGGCTGCGCGCGACGCGGGCCGCCGTGCCCGATCCCGACGCTCACGCGTCCGACGTCAAAGGCCGCTTCCAGAACCTCCGGGCGCGGCTGTTCGCGCCGCTGGAGCCGCTGCTGCAGGACAAGACCACGCTCTATGTCGTGCCCGACGGCTTCCTGTTCGCCGTGCCGTTCGCGCTGCTGCCCGGCGCCGAGGGCGGCCTGCTGGAGGACAAGTTCACGATCCGGATGCTGACCAGCCCCGATGCGCTGATCGCGATCCATGCACGCGAGACGCTCGATCAGCAGGGCGCGATGCTGCTCGCCGGCGGCATCGAATATGGCGAGCCGGGGCCGATGCCGCTGCCCGCAACCCGAACCGAGATCGAGGCGATCGCAAAACTCGCCCGCACCCGCGGCGCGCCGGTCGAGATGCTGACCGGGCGCGGCGTCAGCGAAGGCACGCTGCGCGCGGCGATCGGCAAGGCGCGCATCGCGCATCTGGCGACGCACGGCTTCTATCACGACAGCACGGCGTCGGGCCTCGATACGCTGTGGCAGAGCGGCATCGTGCTGTCGGGCGCCGGCGACGGCCGATTTCCGCTGCGCGACGAGAACGACGGCTATCTCTATGCCTTCGAATTGATGGACTGGGACCTGTCCGGGCTCGACTTGCTGGTGCTGTCGGCCTGCGAAACCGGCCGCGGCGACGAGAGCTTCGTCAGCGGCCTGCGCGGCCTGCCGACCGCGCTCGGCATCGCCGGCGCGCGCCGCGCGCTGCTGACGCTGTGGCCGGTCGCCGACGAGGGCACCGCGAACTTCACCGTGCGGTTCTACGAGCACCTCGCGGAGGGCCTGACCTATTCCGATGCGCTGCGCCAGACGAGGCGCGATGCGCGCGACGGCAAGGTCGCGGGCGCGAGCGACGCCAGCGTGTGGGCGGCGTTCGTGCTGTTCGAGGGCTGAGCCGTATATGTCGTTGATGTGACCGGACGAGCGCCGCGAGCGCATGCCGGACCGAACTGCGCCCGGCGTTGCGCAAGGGCCGCACGCAACCCGATCGCGCAGGGCAGACCGGCGCGCGGGCACCGGCGATTTGCTTTGACAGCGGCGCCCCGATCGAGGACAAGCCGCGCATGCCGAAAAAACCCGGGACCAATCCCAAAGGCGAATTCGCCTTCTTCAACGTGTTCTATGAAGACGGCTCGCAGCGCTCCAACCGCCGCGTGCCGTCGGAGCTCATTGGCGGGCTCGACGGCGACGAGCCGGTGCGCGCCTTCCTGCGCGAGCAGGACCGCGAGATCGCCGAAAAGGGCGGCCGCCCGCCGCTCGAGATCAAGTCCATCGAGCGAGTTGGGGCGAAGAAGAAGTAGCGGCGTCCAGTTAACTCTATCCACGTCATTGCGAGCGCAGCGAAGCAATCTCCTCGCAATGACGTCGGAGACGGATCAAAATGAAAACGGCGGGCCCCAGGCCCGCCGTTGTTGTTTCGATGGATTGCCGGGTCGAAGCCGGCAATGACAATCGGAAATATTAGTTGTCCAGGAAGCTCCGCAGCTTCCGCGACCGCGACGGGTGCTTCAGCTTGCGCAGCGCCTTGGCCTCGATCTGGCGGATGCGCTCGCGGGTGACCGAGAACTGCTGGCCGACTTCTTCCAGCGTGTGGTCGGTGTTCATGCCGATGCCGAAGCGCATGCGCAGCACGCGCTCCTCGCGCGGGGTGAGCGAGGCCAGCACGCGCGTGGTGGTCTCGCGCAGGTTGGACTGGATCGCGGCGTCGATCGGCAGGATCGCGTTCTTGTCCTCGATGAAATCGCCGAGATGCGAATCCTCTTCATCGCCCACCGGCGTTTCGAGCGACAGCGGCTCCTTGGCGATCTTGAGGACCTTGCGCACCTTCTCCAAGGGCATGCCGAGCTTCTCGGCGAGCTCTTCCGGGGTCGGCTCGCGGCCGATCTCGTTCAGCATCTGGCGCGAGGTGCGGACGATCTTGTTGATCGTCTCGATCATGTGCACGGGGATGCGGATGGTGCGGGCCTGGTCGGCGATCGAGCGGGTGATCGCCTGCCGGATCCACCAGGTGGCGTAGGTCGAGAACTTGTAGCCGCGGCGATATTCGAACTTATCGACCGCCTTCATCAGGCCGATATTGCCTTCCTGGATCAGGTCGAGGAACTGCAGGCCGCGGTTGGTGTACTTCTTGGCGATCGAGATCACGAGCCGGAGGTTGGCTTCCACCATCTCCTTCTTGGCCTGACGGGCCTCGCGCTCGCCCTTCTGCACGCCGTGCACGATCTTGCGGAATTCGCCGATCTCGAGCCCGGTGAGCGCCGCCAGCGACTGGATCTCGTGGCGCAGGTCCTTGATGCGGTCCTTCTCGTGATGGACGAAGTTCTTCCAGCCCTTGGCCGACAGCTTGGAGACGCGGTTGAGCCAGCGCGGGTCGAGCTCGGAGCCCTGGTAGTTGCGCAGGAAGTCCTCGCGCGCGACGCCGTGGCTGTCGCCGAGGCGCAGCAGGCGGCCCTCGAACGAGACCAGCTTCTTGTTGATGTCGTAGAGCTGCTCGACCAGCGAATCGATGCGGGCCTGGTTGAGGCGCAGCGACTTCACCTCGACGATGATCTCGTCCTTCAGCTTCTTGTACTTGCGCTCCTGCGAGGGCGACAGCGACTCGCTCTGCAGCTGGTTGGCGATGTCCTGCTCCTGCAGGCGGCGCAGCTTCTTGTACTCGGACGCGATCTTGTCGAAGGTCTCGACCACCTTCGGCTTCAGCTCGGCCTCGATGGCGGCGAGCGACATCTGGTTCTCGAACTCGTCGTCGTCCATGTCGCCTTCGGCGGCGGCCTCGGCGGGATCCTTCTCCTCGGTGGCGGCTTCGCCACCGGCGGGCGCGGCGCGGAACGGGGTCGGCGACGGCGGCGCTGCCGGCGGCGCGACGTGGGCCGGCGCGCTTCCTTGCGCATCGCCGCCATTGCCTTCAGCCGCGGCGCCCTCGGCGCCGTTGTTGCCGATCAGGTTCGGATTGATGCCGCCCTTGGACTCGGGGCCGGCATAGGTGGCTTCCAGATCGATGATGTCGCGGAGGAAGATCTTTCCTTCGTTGAGCTCATCGCGCCAGATGATGATGGCCTGGAAGGTCAGCGGGCTTTCGCAGAGGCCCGCGATCATCGCCTCGCGGCCGGCCTCGATGCGTTTTGCAATCGCGATTTCGCCTTCGCGCGACAGCAGCTCGACGGTGCCCATCTCGCGCAGATACATGCGCACGGGATCGTCGGTGCGCTCGCCGGGCTCCGACTTCTTGACCTCGGTGACGGCCTTCTGCGTGACCTCGACGAGCTCGTTGTCGGTCTCGTCGTCGCCGTCGTCCTTCTCGTCCTCGCCTTCGCTATCGTCGGCCTCGGTGACGTTGATGCCCATGTCTGACAGCATCGACATGATGTCTTCGATCTGTTCGGGCGAGGTCGTATCGGAGGGCAGCACTTCGTTGAGCTGATCGAAGGTCACGAAGCCGCGCTTCTTGGCCTGCTTGATCATCTTCTTCACCGCGGCATCCGACAGGTCGAGCAACGGCGACGGCGCGTCAGCGGCATCCTTCTCAGGAGCATCCGCTGCCTTGTCGTCCTTTTCCTTGTCCTTAACCTGCAGCGTCTTTGCCTTGGTGGCCATTCACTAAGCTCCCGAAACGCGGTCGTGCAAAATGGCGCCACGCACGCGCATCCGCACGAAATCTAGATTTACTCTCTCGACGCACAAAGGGCGGCGCAATATCTCGCCACCCCTGTCATCCGTCTCGACGGTTTCCAATCTGCAATAGCCGCGAGGCTATTAAGTTTCGCTTAACCCTGTTTTTGCAGCCAAACCATAGATTTGGCGAGTCTTTTTGCGGGTGCGACCAGCGCCGTCCGCAGCATTTTTGTTATCAGACATTACGCTGGAACCGGCCCGATAATTCGCCGAACCCTTCAATCAGGGCTTCGGTCCCGTCGGCTTCTGCCATCCGGGCCTGGATATCCTGCAACCATGCCAGATTGGCCTCGCTGGAGTCTTCAGCCAAAGCCGCTTCCGCATCTTTTCTTTCCCTAAGTAAGGCGTGGGTTTTCTGATGCAAGGCAACGAGTTGACGCCAGGTTGATAAAACATCCTCGCGCGCCGCGCCGACCTGCGCGCCCCACACCGCCTGGGTTGTGATCGCCCGCTCAACCCTTTGAAGAATCGGGGATAATCCACCCGCTTCGAGGTCGGCCCGCATCTTCTCGGCCTGCTCCTCGGCGTCAGGGGAATGGTGATGGTCGTGGGCCAAAGGCGGCGATGATGGCGGCCCTGAGCTTGTGGGCCTCGGGATGGCCGAGCTCCAGCGCCGCCACCTCCTCGAGATGGTCGTGCAGCAGCCAGGGGTGATTGATCAGGGATTGCAGGATCAGGGCCTCGCGGCGGGAGATCGCGCTGCGCTGGCCGCGCATGATCGGGCTGTTGGCCAATTGGGGGCTGGCGGCCTGATAGGGACCCCGTGAAAACCCGGGGGTGGCACCGAACCGGCCGCCCTGTGGGCCTCCCTGTCGGCCGTTTTGGGCAGGTCCCCGGGGGGCAAACTGGCGGGGTGATTCGCCGCCGCGGCCGCCGCCGAAATTCCCCCGACCGTAGCCGCCGCGGCCATAACCGCCGCGTCCGCCCTCGGGCGCAAAATTGCGCTGCAGCCGCTCCTGCAGGTCCTGCCGGTAATAGCGGCGCACCACCTCGTCGCGGATGCCGTTGGTGAGCTCGCCGATCCGCGCCTCCAGCGCGGCGCGGCGCTCGGGCGTATCGAAATTGCCGCCCTCGATCTCGCGCGACCAGATCATTTCGGCGAGCGGACGCGCGGCCGAGATCACGTCCTCGATCGCGCCGCGGCCGCCGGAGCGGGCGAGATCGTCGGGATCCTGCCCTTCCGGCAGCAGCGCAATCCGCAGGCTCTTGCCGGGCTTGAGCTGCGGCAACGCAAGGTCGGCAGCACGATAAGCCGCCTTCTGTCCGGCGCGGTCGCCGTCGAAGCAGAGGATCGGCTCGTCGACCATCTTCCAGAGCAGGCCGAGCTGGTTCTCGGTCAGCGCAGTGCCGAGCGGCGCGACAGCGCCGGGAAAGCCCGACGTGACCATGGCGATGACATCGACATAGCCCTCGACGACGATCAGCTGCGCGCCATCATGCGCGGCCTGCCGTGCGGTGAACAGATTGTAGAGATTGTCGCCCTTGTGAAATAGCGTGGTTTCCGGCGAGTTCAGGTACTTTGCCGGAACGTCCTTCTCCAGCGCACGCCCGCCGAACGCGATGACGCGGCCGCGGGCATCCGTGATCGGGAACATGACGCGGTCGCGGAAGCGATCGAACGGCACCGGCTTGTCCTCGCCGGACACCAGAAGCCCGGCCTCCACCATGTCGTCGGTGGAGATGCCTAACGCGCCGAGATGCTCCTTGAGCGCGAAGCGGTCCGGCGGCGCATAGCCCATCCGGAACTGAAGCTGGGTCGCCGGCGAGATGGCGCGGTCGGCGAGGTAGCCGCGCGCCTTGGCGCCGCCCCGTGAGGCCAGCGTGTCGGCAAAGAACTTGGTCGCCAGTTCCATCACGTCGTGCAGGGTGCGGCGGTGCTGCTCGTGCCGTGCGGCATCGGGCGTCACCGCCGGCAGCGGGACACCCGCCATCGCGGCGAGACGTTCCACTGCCTCGGGGAAAGTCACGCCCTCGGTCTTCATCAGGAAGTCGAAGATGTTGCCGTTCAGCCCGGACGAGAAGTCGAACCAGGCCTGCTTCTGGTCGTTGACGAAGAACGACGGCGTCTTCTCCTGCTGGAACGGCGACAGCCCCTTCCACTCCCGGCCGGCCTTCTTGAGCTTGACGCGCCTGCCCACGACTTCCGAGACCGGAAGCCGGGCGCGCAGCTCATCGAGGAATTCGGGCGTGAAACGCATCAGTCAGGATTTTGGGCTCGGGCGGCGAATCGCGGACAACCGGTTAGCCATATAGCGGCACGGGCCGCCATGCCGAACAATGTGGGGCTTTTCCGGGCTATTCACAGGTCTGGCCGGTCAGGGCTCCGTCGAGCGGGCTACCCCCAAATCCACGGTGGAGAGCCTGTGCGGCCACCTTGCCCCCTCCCCGCTTCCGGGATTGGATAGGCCATGTTCACGACATTCAGAGGCGGACAGAGCGGCGGCTGGCAGGTCACGTCCATCACACGGGTGAAGGGCGAGACGCTGCCGAAGGTCGCGGCGCTGTCGATCGTTGCGAGCGAGTCGATCGCGCTGCCGCTGCTGCCGGCGCAGACCTCCTGGCGGCTCGCCGGCGTCGCCAGCCATCTGCGCTACACCGAGAAGGAGGAGCGGGAGAAGCTCTTGGCCGTGCAGGCCGGGCTCGGCCGCAGCGAGGCAACGCACGCGGCGCTGATCCCGATCAGGAAATCCGCGGCGTGGTGGGAGCTGACGCAGGAGGAGCGCCGCAAGATCTTCGAGGACAAGTCGCACCACATCGAAGGCACCCTGAAATTCCTCCCCGCGATCGCCCGCCAGCTGTTTCATTCGCGCGACCTCGGCATGCCCTTCGACTTCCTGACCTGGTTCGAGTTCGCCCCCGACCACGTCACCCTGTTCGACGAACTGGTCGGCATGCTGCGCGCGACCGAGGAATGGACCTATGTCGAGCGCGAGGTCGATATCCGCGTGGTGCGGGAGGTGTAACGTACCCTCTTCATCGTCATGCCCGGGCTTGTCCCGGGCATCCACGTCTTCCTTGCTGGCTGCAACAAAGACGTGGATGGCCGGGACAAGCCCGGCCATGACCTCATATGCGGTTACGTCCGAGCGCTAATGCTCGAGAAACTTTCCTGACGCGATCCGCGGCAGCTCGGTGACCGGCCAGTTGTAGAGATAGGTCCACGCCTCACGCGTGCTGCCGTCGGCGAGCGTGACCTCGAGCATCTCGCGGACATATTCGGTCGGCGGCGGAAAGCCTTCGCCGCAGGCTTCGTACATGTCGAATTCACGCAGCATGGCCTCGCGCTCACGCAAGCGAAACAGCTCACCATGCACGATGTCGGCCGGATCGTCCGACACGACCAGACCCGGATAATGCTTCACCAAATAGAGCCGGCCGCGGCACTGCGCCGGCCCGAGGAATTCGGCATTGCCCGCGAGCAGCTTGGCCATCGGATGGTCGAAGCCGCGCATCAGCGTGCCGTAGACGAAGAGAAGGTCGGTCATGGGTTCAGTTGTCATTCCGGGATGGTCCGAAGGACCAGACCCGGAATCTCGAAATTCCGGGTCTGGTGCTAACGCACCATCCCGGAATGACAGAAAATCCCGAGGGACGCTAGGCCGCCACCACTTCATCCGTCACCACGACGAACTTCGTCAGGGTCATGCGGCCGAAGCTCGTGGTGAGGGCGACGTCGGCAGCGTCGCGGCCGGTCGCCATCAGGATGCGGCCGATCCGCGGCGTGTTGTGGCGGGCATCGAAGGTGTACCACTGGCCGGACAGATAGACCTCGAACCAGCCGGAGAAATCCATCGGCGCGGGGTTCGGCGACACGCCGATGTCGCCGAGATAGCCGGTGCAGTAGCGCGCCGGAATGCCCATGCAGCGGCAGAAGGTGAGCGCCAGATGCGCGAAGTCGCGGCAGACGCCGGCGCGGCTTTCATAGACGTCGTGCGCCGACTTCATGTGATGGGCGTGCTGATAGCCGAACGTCACGTGGTGGTGCACGAAATCGCTGATCGCCTGCACCCGCGCCCAGCCCTGCGGTGTGTTGCCGAACAGCGACCAGGCGACATCGGTCAGCTTGTCGGTCTCGCAATAGCGGCTCGGCATCAGATAGAGCAGCATGTCGTCGGGCAGTTGCTCGACCGGCAGCTGCTGCGCCACCGAATTGACGATGTCAGGCAGTCCTGAATCGCGCACCAGCGCGCTGCCGCGGAAGGTGACGCCACCGCTGGGGGCAACCAGCCGCCCGCAGACATTGCCGAAGCCGTCGCGATAGAGGCCGATCGGCACGTCCGGCTCGGTCGAAAGGCGCTCGGTGCCGACGATGTCGGCGTAGCGCGACGGATGGATCGACAGCATGATCACCATCGGGGTCGGCTGCGCCGCCGTGTAGGTGATCTCGAAGCCGACCTTGATCTGCATCGTCAGGCCGTCTCCTGCTCCGCATTCTCGCCGACCGAGACCACCTTGATGTCGACATCCATGCCGAGAAAGGCATCCGCCGCGCCGAGATAGACGCCGTGCAGCGGGATCGCCTGGCGCGGGTCGCGGGCCACCGCGACGCGGATCAGATCGCGCGTGCCGACGATGCCGTTGGTCGGATCGAACTCGATCCAGCCCGCGCTCGGCAGATAGACCTGCACCCAGGCATGGGTCGAGCCGCCGCCGACATAGCCGTGTGCGCTGCCGAGCGGCATGGCGAGATAGCCGGAGACGAAGCGCGCGGCGATGCCAAGCCGGCGCAGCGCCTCGATCATGAACAGCGCATAGTCGCGGCAGGTGCCGGACTGCGTGCGCAGCGTGTCGAGCGGATGCTGGGTGCCCTGCTCATAGCGCTTGCGATAGCTGAACGCCTCGCGGATGCCGTGGGTCATACCGCTGAGGATCTTGAAAGTCGGCGTCGGCGCCTCGACATCGAGAAAGCGCAGCGCCCAGGCCGACAGTTCGCCGTTCGGGTCGCCATATTGCGGCGTGATGAACTGCTGCAGGTCGGGGAATTCCTCGTCGTCGTAGAGGAACGGATAGAAATAGGCGGGATCGTCCGGCGTCAGCGCGAACGTATCGGCCGGATTGTGCTCCACCGTCGCGGTCGAGACGAAGGACAGCGTGTCGGCGCGCTCGTCGAAGGCGGCGATCGCGACGCTGTTACCGAACACGTCGTGGATCCAGCGCAGCGACATCGGCTGTGGATCGATCACAAGTGCGCTGTCGAGCACGCGCAGATCATGGCCGTCACGGGGGCGCAGCATGATGCGGTGTTCGCCGAACGCCACCGGGCGCGCGTAGCGATAAACGGTCTTGTGATGAATAGTCAGCAGCGGCATCTTCAAACAATCATCGTGATTTCGGGCGGCATAATCTATAGAGAAAGCTGCCCGATTCCAGATCAGCATGCCGCCTGAATAGGCAAAGTCGAGGAAAAAAGCCCTTGAATTACGGAGGCGGTCCATCGTTCCTGCTCGCGAGCACCGACGCTTCACCGGTTCTTGAACACAATGCCGGCGGCCGCTCGCCGTTCCTGTTCACCTGCGACCACTACGGCAGGCTGATTCCCTCTCCGCTCGGCGCTCTCGGCCTGTCCGACAGCGAGCTCGTGCGGCACATCGCCTGGGACATCGGCATCGCCGGGGTCGCAACCCGGCTCTCGGAGCGGCTCGGCGCGCATTTGATCGCGCAACGCTATTCGCGGCTCGTGATCGACTGCAACCGTCCGCCGCATGTCGCAAGCTCGATCCCGCTGATCAGCGAGGCCACCACGGTGCCGGGCAATGAAGGCCTGTCGCGCGAGGCAGCCGAGATGCGCCGCGCGCAGATCTTCGATCCCTATCACAAACGCATCGACGAGATCATCGACGCGCGTGCGCGTCGGGGCCTGCCGACGGTGCTGGTGTCGCTGCACAGCTTTACGCCGATCTACGCCGGCATCGCACGGCCCTGGCACATCGGCACGCTCTACCACCGCGACACGGTACTGCCGCCGCTGCTGCTGAAGCATCTGCGCGCCGAGGGCGATCTCGTGGTCGGCGACAACGAGCCCTATGCGGTCAGCGACGAGACCGACTACACGATCCCCGTGCATGGCGAGACGCGCGGCCTGATGAACTCGGGCATCGAGATCCGCCAGGACCTGATCTCCGACCAGGCCGGCGAGACGGCGTGGGCCGAGCGACTGGCGCGCATCCTCGGCGAGATCGAGGCGACGCTGCGCACGGACGCGCTGATCTAGTGTCCCGAATCCGAAGTTCGCATCATTTGCCGCACCTTCGGAGCGAATTTCGGATTCGATAAGGACACTAGCAAACTTATGATTCTAGTGTGCTTTATGAATGCGAAGTTCGTGAAAGTGGCTGCCGCGAAATCGCACGAACTTCGCATTCAGCACACTAGCGACTAACGGTCAGCCAGGGCCTGGCCTCTAGCCCGAAGCCAGCTCGACGTGCTTTAATTGGCGGGTTGAACTTCCAAGTTAGGGTAGTCCGTGGCGCCCGAGCGAGTGGAAAGGCGACTGGCAGCAGTGCTGGCGGCAGATGTCGCCGGCTACAGCCGGCTGATGGGAACGGACGAGGAAGGCACGCTCGCGCGGCTCAAGGCGGCCAGAAAGAATCTCATTGATCCAACGATCGCCGCTCATCGCGGCCGCATCGTCAAAACGACCGGCGACGGCATGCTGGTCGAATTCGGCAGCGCCGTCGATGCAGTGCGCAGCTCTGTAGAGGTTCAGAGCAGGATGGCGGAGCTTAATGCATCCGCACCGCAACAGCAGCGGATCGAATTTCGCATCGGCATTCACGTCGGCGACATCATCATCGACAACGACGACATCTTCGGCGACGGCGTCAACATCGCCGCGCGGCTGGAGAACATCGCGGACCCGGGCGGCATATGCCTGTCTGACGACGCCTACCGGCAGATCCGGAGCAAGGTCGATGCAGCCTTCGAAGACATGGGCCAACAGAATCTGAAAAACATCACTGAACCGATCCGCGCCTGGCGCATAAAGATTGGCGCCAGAACTTCGGCTGAGCGCCATCCGACTCCTGCCGAATCCCATCGCGTGCGCCCGTTTTCGGGAAAGCCGTCCATCGCGGTGCTGCCGTTTCAGAACATGAGCGGCGACAGCGAGCAGGAGTATTTCGCGGACGGGATCGCGGAAGACGTCCTTACGACCCTGTCAAAGATTCAGGAATTGATGGTGATAGCTCGCAACTCGAGCTTCGCATTCAAGGGACAGAACAGGGACATTCGCGAAATCGGGCAGATCCTGGGTGCTCGTTATCTGCTGGAGGGGAGCGTTCGAAAGATCGGCAATCGCATCAGGTTGACGGCGCAGTTGATTGATGGTCGAGACGGCGGTCATCTCTGGGCGGATCGCTTTGACGGAGACCTGGACGACGTGTTCGATCTCCAGGACCGAATTACGCAAGAGATCGTCGAAGCGCTTGAAGTCCAGTTGACCGTCGGCGAACGCGCAAGGGTGTGGAGAAAACGCTCGGGCAGTCCACTGGCTTATGAGTATGTCTTAAAGGGACGCGCCCTGTACGTTAATTTCGCAAGGCAAACCCACGCACAGGCGCGGAAGCTTTTTGAACAGGCGGTCGAGATCAATGCCTCGTTTATGCCGGCGCTCTACTTGTTGGGTCTTACCCTGACTGACCAGGCGCGCTTCGGTTGGATCAAGGATGAAAATGAAGCGTATCAAGCCGCACTGGGCTGCGCTGATCGGGCTCTCGCCGCCGACCCTAGCTTTGGGGAAGCATACCTGGTGATCGGCTATGTTCGTATCTATCAACACCGTCATGATGAAGCTGTGGCAGCAGGAGAAACGGCGATCAGCCTCGCTCCCAGCAGCTCTGACGCCCATCACATGGCGGGCATGTACCACGGCTACGCCGGCAATTTCCGAAAAGCCGTCCTCTACGAGGAACACGCCCAACGGCTCAGCCCGATTGAGCGCAACGAATCCATGGTGGACGAAGCGCGCGCAAGATTTCATCTCGGAGATTTCGCGGCGGCGCACGATATAGCCTCCCGCGTCCTGAGGCAGCGGCCGCTCTGGCTGACCGCGCAGTCGACACTCATAGCGGCGCTCTGGAATCTCGGCCGGCAAGATGAAGCGCGCAGCATCTCAACCGACCTGCTGGCGGGCCACCCCAGTTTTAGCTTGGCCCGCTGGGCCAGGCTGCTGCCGTATCGTCGACAGGGCGACCTGGATGCATTGGTCAACCCGCTACGCATGGCGGGGCTCCCGGAGTGAAAACCCGTCATCTTACAATGCCGGCGCGACGCCACACGCAGGCACCTGCGCGGCCGCGACTGCTTGTTCGATTGCCGGTTCGGCTTCTCGCGCATCTCCGCGGATGAGGCACCGCAGGGATCGGCATATTCCGATTGGATCGGCTTTGCTGATTGCGCGACCGATTCGAGGCGCGATCAGGCCAATCCAATCAATTCGGCTGGCGCCGCCAGATGAACACCAGATAGAGCAGCACAGGCAGGCCGAGCCCGGCCCACGAGACCGCATCCCACCAGCCGTCGCCGACCAGCGCGCTGATCAATCCGACCGTGCTCACGATCGCGATGACGAGCGGAGCGGTGAAGATCTGGGTCAATGAACGATGCGAGATCATGCTGACGTCACGACGATAATGCGGGGTTGTCGAGGGAGGCGGCGTTGGCGATCGCGCGTTCCTGGCTCACGCCCGCCTTGCGGCGGCGCATCCACAGATACACGCCGGTCACGAGGATGAAGATGGTCAGGATGTCGAGCAGCGCCCAGACGATCTTGAGCGGCATGCCGCCATAGTCGCCGAAATGCAGCGGCTGCGAGACGAACAGGGTCGTCACATACCAGGGCATGTCCCTTGTATCGGTCAGCTTGCCGGTTTCCGCGTCGATCAGCGCCGGCTTCAGCAGCCGCGAGGTCAGCGGCGTATCGCCATGCAGGAACACCGCGTAGTGGCTCTTACTGCTGAACAGGGTTCCCGGGAAGGCGACGAAGCTCGGCGTCATGCCGGGCACCGCATGGGTGGCCACTTCGACCGCCGCATTCAGCGAGGTCAGCCTCGACGGCACCGGCCGGTCCTTGTACTGCGCGGTCATTTCGGCGAGCTGGCCGAACTGCCACATCTTGAGGACGAGATCGGCCCAGGTGTTGATGACCCCGGTGAAACCGACGACCAGTGTCCAGGCGACGAGCAGGATGCCCGCGAGATTATGGACGTCGAGCCAGCGCACGACGCGGGTCCGCTGCGCGCGGTAGGCGCCGAAGCGCAGCTTCCGCATCGACGGCGCGTAGACCACGATCCCGGAGATGATCGCGACGCAGAACAGGATCCCCATCAATCCGAGGAACAGCTTGCCGGACAGTCCGGCAAACATGTCGGTGTGCAGCTTCAGCATGATGTAGGTGAAGCGGCCGGTCACATCGGGCGCATCGAGATAGGCGCCGGTATGGGTGTCCATCCGGATCAGCAAATTGTTGGTCGGATCGGCATCGATGGTCGGACCGACGCTGACGAACATCGCGCTCGGATCGTCGCGATCCCAGATCAGGAAGTGAGGGACCTTTCCGGACGCCTGCTCCAGCGCGTTGCCGAGCAGACGGTCCAGATTGGCCGGCGGCGTGCCTGGCGGCACGTCGGCCGGCTTGACCTGGCTGTGCAGCAGATCGTCGATCTGCTCGTGGAAGATCAGCGGCAGGCCGGTGATGCAGAGCAGCAGCATGAACAACGTGCAAATCAGGCTGGTCCATTTATGGACAGCGCCCCATCGCCGCAAGAATCTGGTCGTCGCAGTCAATTTCGTCACCTAAAGCGCGATGAGATCAGGTTGGATCGTCATCGAGCTTTAGCCTCTTGTTGAAGCACGATCTTTTCGGAAAACCGCTTCGCACTTTTCGGGATCATGCTTTTGTTGAAGCATGATCTTTCCGAAAACCGCTTCGCACTTTTCGGGATCATGCTTTAGTTCCAGGTGTACTTCATCGTGCCCAGCACCGTGCGGCCATTGCCGAGGCCGCAATAGGGAAGCCCGGTCAGGCAGGACGCAACGTAGAAATGGTCGGTCAGATTGGTCACGTTGACCTGTGCCTTCCATCCCTTCAGGTCCGGCCGCAGATAGGCGAAGTCGTAGCTGACCGACGCATCGAGCAAGGAATAGGAGGGAATGACAAAGGTGTTGAAGTTGTCGCCGTAGGTCTCGCCGACATAGCGCACGCCGAGGCCGAGCCCAAGGCCCGCGAGCGCGCCGTCATACCAGGTATACTTGCCCCAGACCGCGACCTGGTCCTGCGCCGTGTTCATCATGTACTTGCCGGCATACCCGGCGATGCTCGTCGTCACCCGCGGATCGAGATGGGTGTATCCCGCCGTGATCTCGAGCTCGCGCGTGAGGTTGCCCTTCAGCTCGAGCTCGAGGCCGCGGACGCGCACGGCATCGGTCTGCACGTTGAACAGCGGATTGAGGGGATCGGCCGTCAGCACGTCCTGCTGACGGATATCGAACGCCGCCGCCGTCGCCATGAAGTTCGAGCCGTTCGGCTTGAACTTGACGCCGACCTCCGCGCCCTCGCCCGTCGTCGGCCTGAACGACCGGCCGGCGCTGTCGGCGCCGAGATTCGGTGTGAACGAGGTCCCGTAGCTGACATAGGGCGCGAGGCCGATATCGAACAGGTAGCTCAGGCCGATGCGCCCGGTTTGCGCCGAGTCGTCGCGCGAATAATGCCCGGCGGGCGGATAGAACGCCATGCTGGTGAAGCCGGAGCTGACCCAGTCCTGGCGCCCGCTCATGGTCAACGTCCAGCGATCGAGCTTGATCTGATCCTGCAGATAGGCGCCGAGCTGCGACTGCCTGTCGTCGCGAAGAATGAACGGCACCAGCGAGCTGGCTGACGGAACGGCGGTGCCGTAGACCGGACTATAGGCATCGATCGGCGCAATCGGCGTGGTGCGATAGTCGGTATTCGCCCACAGATCGAAGTAGTCGACACCGGCCAGCACCTTGTGGACCAGCGGCCCGGTCGCGAAATCCGCCTGCAGCTGATTGTCGAGCGCGACATTGGCGGCATTGGCCTTGACGTAGTTGTAGCTGCGCGCGACCAGACGATCCGTCACCATGCCCTCGGTCCGCACCGATGCGAGGTCGTTGCTGACCTGGGTGTAGCGCAGGTTTTGCCGGAACTGGAAGATGTTGTCGAAGCGATGCTCGAACGCGTAGCCAACCGCGAACTGCTCGAGATGATAGCCATCCAGCCCGGGCTCGCCGAGGTAACGACTGTAGGGAATATGTCCGTTGGGGTTGGGCAGGAAGGACACCTGTCCCGGGACGTATTGCTGGTAACCCTTGTTGTCGACCTTCTGGTACTGCGAGAGCACGGTGAAGCTGGTGTCGTAGGTCGGCCGCCAGGTGAAGCTCGGCGCGATGAACAGCTTGTTGTCCTGAACGAAGTCGGTCTGGCTGTTGCTGTCGCGGCCAAGGCCGACGATGCGGTAGAGGAACCGGCCGTCCTTGTCGGCCGGACCACCGATATCGAAGGCGCCCTGGAAGCGATCGAACGAGCCGAACGTGCCCTCGAACTCGTAATGCGGCGTCTCGGTGGGCCGCTTGCTGACCAGGTTCAACAAGCCGCCCGGATCGGACTGTCCATACAGGCCGGATGACGGGCCCTTCAGGACCTCGATCCGCTCGAGACCATAGGTCTCGATGCGCGGGACCGCGAAGGTCGTGGTGTCGGTCGGCAGCCGCAGCCCGTCGAGATAACGCGGCGCGGTGAAGCCCCGCAACTTGAACTCGTCGAAGAACGCGTTGGCGCCAAAACTTTCGATCGTCACGCCGGGCGTGTAGCGCAGCGCTTCGGTGATGTTCTGCGCACCCTGTGCCTGGATCTGATCCTGGGTGACGATCGAGATCGACTGCGGCGTCGTCAGCACCGGGCTGTCGGTCTTGGTTGCCGTGACGCTCTGGCTGGCGAGATAGCCGGTGACCGGCCCGTTGCCGCGCTCTCCGCCGCCACCCGCACCCGGTGCTGGAACGTTCTGCGCGGGCGCCCGGTTCGCGATCGATCGCGGCGTCGTGCGTACAGGACGCGCCGCGCGTCGCGCTGGCTGCGTTCGTCGCGCCTGCTGCTGTTGTTTCGGCGCTTCGACCGTCACCGGCGGCAGCGCCGATTGCGCAACGCTTTCACGCGGCATCACCACACTCAGCACGAACAAACCGCTGCCGGCCATGTACCCGGCCGCCAGCGCAGTGCGACGAAACATCCGACCCCCGTCAACTCACATCGCCTTCATCTTCGCCGTCACTAACACGATGAAAGACGTATGCAGCCGATCGGTGATTAGAACACGTCCAGTGTCGGGCTTATCGCCGATGGTGTTGCGAGCTCGCAACGTGAACGCAGCGAAACTGCGTCAATGCGCCTCAGATTTTTCGAGCGTTTCTAAGGACGATTCTAAACTGCGTTTCGCTCCGCGATACTTCGAGTCGCTTCCGCGCACAGCGATCGAACGACGCCGCGCGCGGAAGCGATGATCGCAGTTGCGGTGCTCTCGCCGAGCCTCAGACTTCGGTGACGTGCTCCGGATCGGCGGATGCGAGCGCCGCGGCACGCTCGGCGCGCGGCGGATAGATCCAGACGGTGTTGATCTCCCGCTTGGTCTTCTTGGCGACGTCGCCGACCATCTCGACCTTGCGCTCCCAGCCGCGGGTGAACAGCGCGCCGGCCTCGCCGAGGTCGAGGCAAGTGACATAGGCCTTCTGGTGATAAGGCTTGGTCGGGACACCGAGCAGCTCGGCCGCGGCGTTGTTACCGGCAAAGGCGCCCATCCGCGTCGCGTGCTGGCACGACATCAGCGCGTAATTGCCGACATCGTCGCAAGCGGCACGCGCCGCATCGCCGGTGACGAACACGCCAGCGACCGACGGCACCCGCAGATCGCGGTCGACCAGCAGCCGGCCGAAATTGTCGCGTTCCGCCGGGATCTGCTCGGTCAGCGGCGCGGCGCGAATGCCCGCCGCCCAGACCACGGTCGCGGCCTCGATATGCTCGCCGTTGGAAAGCGTGACGCCGGACTTGCTGACCTCGGCGACGCCGGCGCCGAAGCGGCCTTCGACGCCGAGCTTGCGCATCGCGTCCTCGATGATCGGGCGCGGGCCCTCGCCCATGTCGGGCGCGATCGCCACGTTGCGATCGACGATGATGACGCGCGGTTTGGTGTCGCTGCCGAGGATGTCCCGGAGCCGCGCCGGCATCTCGGTCGCCGCCTCGATGCCGGTGAAGCCGCCGCCGGCAACGACCACGGTGTCGCGCGCCGCTGATGCCGGCTGCCTGGCGAGGTCGTGCAGATGACGGTCGAGCGCGATCGCGTCCGCAAGATTGTCGACACTGAAGCCATGCTCGGCGAGGCCGGGCACGTTCGGACGGAACAGCCGGCTGCCGGTTGCCACCACAAGGCGATCATAGGGTAGCGTTTTGCGCGCGTCCTTGGCGGTGACGATCTGCACGGTGCGGGCCTTGGTGTCGACGGCTTCGGCGCTGCCCTGCACGTAGACGACGTCGATCGCGTTGAAGACGTCGAGCAGCGGCGCGGTCAGCGTCTCCGGCTTCGGCTCGTAGAGCCGCGGGCGCACCACCAGGGTCGGCTCCGGCGCGACCAGCGCGATCTCGAGCTCCTCGGGCGATACGCCCTGGATGTCGCGCAGGCGGGCCGCGGAGAGCGCGGCATACATGCCGGCAAAGCCGGCGCCGATGATGACAATTCGCATATGATGTCTCCTCTGGATGGCAGTGATGTAGCGAATTGGATTTGCGAGTGCCCCAGAGCGATTGCGCGACCTGAAGAGCGATTGCGGCTACCGCAGACGCCGCCGCCAGTCGCTCGGGGTCTCCCCGGTCAGCTTCCTGAACGCGGCGGCGAACGCAGTCTGCGAGCCGTAGCCGAGCGCGGCCGCGATCGAGACCACGGATGCGTCGGTGTCGCGCAGCATGTTCATGGCCTGCTCGAGCCGGTGCTGGCGCAGCCAGGCATGCGGCGAGAGCCCGGTGCTTTCCTTGAATGCACGGCAGAAGTGAAAGCGCGACAGGCCGGCGTCGGTCGCCAGCGCCGCGAGCGAGACATCGGCGTCGCTGTCCGAGCGCAGCCGCTCGATGGCGCGGCGCAGCACTGTCGGCGAGAGCCCTCCCGTGGTCGGCCCGATCGGGATTGGAGAACCGGTATGCGCGGCCAAGAGACGCGTGGCGAGCAGGTCCGTCAGTTGCTGTCTGAACAGCGTATCCAGCGCCGCACTGCCATCCAGGACGTCGGCCGCGCTGAGCAGCAGGCGGGATGTGATGGGATCGGGATGCGCCGTCCGCTCCAGCAGATCGATCGGAGCGCCGCCGCCGGCTTGGTCGGCCACGCGCTGAGTCGTCTTGCGGGGAAGATAGAGAACAACGATATCAGCGGGCTTCGGGATATCCCAGCGGGAGCTTGATCCCTCGGGGATGATGATCACGACGCCGGGACGGAAGGTTCCGATCGCGACCGATCGTCCCGTTCGCCGCTCGATCCGCTGCATCGCGCCGCTATAAGCCATGATGACATGATGGGTCATCGGCTCGACGACGTCGTGCAACGGCTTGTGCTTCCAATGGGCGATTCCCGCTCCGGATGAATCCAGAGCCATGCGAAAGGGCGTGGTGCCGAGCACGCGGGCCATCTCCGCATCTGGACGCCCTTCGGCAACTGGGACGGTGTTCTGGTAAGTGCCGGTCGCGGCGGGCGGAGGCTCGCGCAAAGGATGGTGCAGGACAGGCTTGCTCATGAGGCGTGCTCGCGTTTGAAGGCTCATGCGCTCCCTCCCTGCGGGCCGCTCCGTCGACCGATGAGGCGCGGAACTGTCGGAGCGTACTAAACGCGACGCGGCTCGAGCGTCTTTCCTGAAACCACCATGCTTTGTCCGTTTCTGCGCCGCGCCGGAGGTGCGGCATTTCGTGGCCCCGACGGATCAAACCGTCAAAACACCTTGAAATCATTTTGAAATAATTGCCGCGGCGGAGTCTGCCGGCCGTTCATCATCGCGTGATGCGCCGAACGGCGCCTTGCCGATTTTCGCTAATGAGCTATCACCGCGCAGGATGCCGGTCACGGCAGGCCCGGTCGGGTTCGCAGGCGGAAATTTTCGAGGATGGCACAGGCGGGCGTCTACGGACGAAGGCTCGGAGAGCCCTTGCAACTGAAGGACGCGCCCTCGCTGATCACGCGTACGCTGCGCAGCGCCGAGCTCGCGGTGACCGAAACCCGCAATGACAGCCCGGTGCGGGATATGTCCGGCTCGCTGCCCGCCGACGACGCCTACCTCGTCAGCCTCAAGTTTCGCGATTACGACGATTGCGAATGCTGGGAGCAAGGCCGGTATGTCACCAAATCGAACATCCGCCGCGGCGCGACCTATCTGTACGACCTGAAGCGCGATCCGCGCTACGTGATCGACAAACCGTTCCATTCGATCTTCTTCTATCTGCCGCGTTCGGCGCTGGACGACGTCGCCAGGCAGGCCGGCGCACCGCGCGTCGATGAGCTCGCATATGAGCCCGGCATCGGCCACGACGACGGCGTCATCCGACATCTCGGTGCCTCGCTGCTTGAAGCGTTAAAGCGGCCGGAAGAGACGAACCAGCTTTTCGTCGATCACATGATGCTCGCCTTCACTGCGCATGTCGCGCAGACCTATGGCGGATTGCGGCGCATCACCGCGCCGGCCCGTGGCGGCCTTGCCGCATGGCAGGCGAAGCAGGCCTGCGACAGGCTTGCGTCCGACCTCGGCGGGAAAATCCGGTTGCAGCAGATCGCAGCCGAGTTTGGTCTCTCGGTCGGCCATTTCTCGCGCGCCTTCCGCATCTCCACCGGCCTGCCGCCGCACCAATGGCTGCTTCAGCAGCGCCTGAAGGTGGCCAAGCAGCTGATGGCGGCGCGTGACCTGTCGCTGTCCGAGATCGCGATTTCGGCCGGTTTTGCCAATCAAAGCCACTTCACGCGGGTGTTTTCCGCCGTGGTCGGAGTCAGCCCGGCGGCGTGGCGGCGCGAGATGCACCGCCCGGCGAGAAGCGAGAGCTGAACCGCGCCGCCTTCAACCGGCCGGCGCGGCTCGCACGGCATGCTTGGCATGCCATTTGGGACCCGGTCCGCGCATGTAGTGCAGCTCGGGCCGGTAGGGATCGCGAATTCGCGCGATCAGATTCTGCAAGCCCGTCGTGATCGCGTTCCAGCTGTCGCGCAGAGCGAGCAATGATGCGTGCGGTGACAGCATGGCGCCCTCTCAGTGCGGCTTGCCGAGCACGGATGCGAAGGACAGGATCACGATCTCCTCGCCGGACTCGTCGCTGACATGCACGACCCAGTCGCGCCAGTCTTCCAGGCTGACCGTTGCGACCAGCGATCGCATCATGCACGTCGCCGCCTCGCATGCCTCCGAGAGGCTGGTCACCGAGGTGCCGCGGCGATCCATCAGCACCCCGTGCGTGGTCGAGCAATGGAAGAAGACCTGGGTCATGTGCGTATCCTCGCAAGCTCCGGACGAGAAGGTCGTCTTTGGAGCTCCACGTTTCTTCGACGCGACCATTCGCAAGGCGGTTCACATGGGCGCGGGCCTCGCGGAATGGTGATCAAGCCCCCAGCACAGCCTCCTCACCAAATCGCGATTTGACAGTTCTTCTATATTTGTCAAAATCGTCAAATGGGACCGAAAACCCGCATTCTCGATGCCACCATGCTAGTGTTCCGCCGGCACGGCTTTCGCCGCTCCTCGATCGAGCAGGTCGCCGAGGCGGCCGGCCTGACGCGGCAGGCGCTCTATCACCACTTCGAATCCAAGGAAGCGCTGTTCCGCGCCGTGATCGAGCGCGTGCATGAGAGCGCGATCGCGGCCGAGGAGACCGCCGTTGCCGCGGCGGAGACCGCGGGCGGTGATCTCGGCGACATCCTCGCCGCGGGCATGACCGCGCGGATGTCGACCATGATCGGCTCGCTGGACGGCTCGCCGCATCTCGAGGAGTTGTATTCCGAGCACCTCGTGCACGCGCGCGACCTCTACCAGACCTACGCCGCGCGATATGCGGAGCGCATGGTCGCGACGATCACGCGGATCGTGCGCAAGCAGCAGCTCGCGCTGCCGCAGGACCTCCCGCCGGCCGAATTCGCGCGGCTGGTCGAGATGGCGATGTACGCAGCGAAGTCGCAGTATCCGGCGATGCAGCCGGCGGATGCGTTCCTGAAGGACATGGCGATGATGGTGCGGACGCTCTGCGCCGGCGCCAAGCCGAAACCTTTGCCAAAATTGCAAAAACCGCCCGTCAAGAAGGCGGCAATCCCCAAGAGGCCGACACGCAGGACAAGCGGAGGACATCCATGAGCACGACGACCGTCAATGGCCGCGTCGAATCCCTGCCCGATGATCCCGATGCGCTCTTGATCGACATCGTGCGCGACCAGTTCGAGCTCACCGGCACCAAGCTCGTGTGCGGCGCCGGCGTCTGCGGCGCCTGCACCGTGCTGGTCGACGGCGCGCCGGTAGCAAGCTGCCTGATGCCGGCACACGCCGCCGCCGGCAAATCGGTGACGACGGTCGAAGCCATCGGCGCGTCCGGTCTGCATCCGGTGCAGAAGGCGTTCATGGCGCATGACGCCCTGCAATGCGGCTTCTGCACGCCCGGCTTCATCGTGGAAGCGACCGCGTTCTGCGACCATTGGCGCGCGACCAGGGGAACGGCGGTGCCGTCGCGCGAGGAGATCGGCGCGGCGCTGTCCGGCCATCTCTGCCGCTGCGGCGCCTATGACGGGATCTTCCGTGCGGTGGCGGATGCCTGCGCCGGCCGCTTCGACGGCGATCACGTCACGGCGCCTCGCATCGAGGCGCGCGACAAAGTGACGGGCGCGGCGAAATATACCGTCGACATCCATCATGACGGCCAGCTCGAAGGCCTGATCCTGCGCTCGCGCGAGGCGCATACGCGCATCACCACGCTCGATCTCGCGCCGGCGCGCGAGCTCCCCGGCGTTACCGCGGTGTCGCTGCTCGGCGACGACCGGATTGTGCGCTATGTCGGCGAGCCGATTGCGGCGGTCGCCGCAAAGGACCGTAAGAGCGCGCTTGCCTCGCTGGCCGCGATCAGGTTGATCAGCGAACGCCTGCCCGCAGTGGTCGGGCTCGACGCCGGACGCAAGGATGATGCGCCCGTGGTGTTCGACAAGGCGAGCCGCAAGCGGGCCGGCAACGTCTCGGAAGCGGCCGGCGGGCCGGCGCCCTGGAAGCAGAACATCCGCGGGCCGACCGCGGTGTTCTCGACACGCGCAAAAAAGGCCCGCAACTGGGTCGACGAGGCGCGCCAGGCCAACAACAAGCTGCTCGTCGAGGCGACCTTCCGCACCGCCACGCAGCAGCATGCCTGTCTCGAGCCCCACGCCGCGGTGGCGCGCTTCGATGGCGACCGGCTGACCCTGCACGCCTCGACCCAGCAGGTGTTTCACCTGAAGGAGCAGATCGCAAAACGCTACAAGCTCGATCACGACAAGGTCCGCGTGATCGCCGAGCATGTCGGCGGCGGCTTCGGCTCGAAGGCGAGCCTGGGGACCGAGGCGATTGCCGCGATCGAGCTGGCGCGCGCGGCGAAAGCGCCAGTGCGGGTCGCCTATGATCGCCAGGAAGAACTCTCGGTCGCCGGTTATCGGCCGGCCGCGGAGCTGAAGGTCGCGCTGCTGCCTTCCGAGCAAGGCGGCCTGAAGGCGCTCTCGGTCACCGCGCATGCCGATACCGGCGCCGCGACCAACTCGACCATCGCGGGACTGGCGCGGCTGATCTATCCGGCCGAGGCGAAGGATCTTTCGGATTTCGACGTCATCAGCAATCTGCCGCCCGGCGCCGCCTTCCGCGGCCCCGGCGGTCCGCCGATGGCGTTCGCCGTGGAACAGGCGATCGACGAGGCCGCGCTGCGGCTCAACGTCGATCCGATCGCCTTGCGCCAACGCTGGGATCCCGATCCCAACCGGCAGCGGCTCTACGACTGGGCATCCGGGCTCGAGATCTGGCGCAATCGCAAACCTGCGCAGAACGGGCGCTATCGCCGCGGCATCGGGGTCGCCACGGGCTACTGGCTCTATCTGTGGCAGCCCAAGGTGAAGGTCGAGGTCGCGGTCAAGGGCGGCCGCATCGTCGCCAGCACGGCGACGCAGGACATCGGCACCGGCACCCGCAGCGTGCTTGCCGACGCGATCGCGCGCGAGTTCGATCTCGAACCCGGTGAGATCGATGTGCGGATCGGCGATTCCTCGCTGCCCGAAGGCCCCGGCTCCGGCGGCAGCCGCGTCACCGCCTCGGTGATGCCGCCGACGCTGCAGGCAGTGCGAAAGCTGAAGGCCGCGATGCTCGAACAGGCCACGCGAAAGCCGGCGCCCGGCTCCAACGCACCCTGGCGCGAGCTGATCGCGCGCTCGCCCGACATCGCGGTGGTGGAGACGCGCGGCGAGGACGGCAAGAACACTGCGCCCGGCATCCGCTCGCCGCTGCGCGAAGTCGGCCTGATGGGCTTCGTCTTCGGCTGGATGATGCGCCGCTTCTCGAACATCGCGGTCGGCGCCGGCGTGCCGAGCTCGGTGCAGGTGATCGAGGTGGAAGTCGACACCTGGCTCGGCCATGTCCGCGTGCTCAACGTGCATACCGGCATCGCGGTCGGCAAGATCGCAGCGCCGGCGCTGGCGCGCAGCCAGGCCTGCGGCGCGGTGATCCAGGGCCTCGGCTACGCACTCTATGAGGCGCGCGAGCTTGATCCGAAGACTGGCGACGTCCTGACCGCGGGGATGGAGGATTATCGCATCCCTGGGATCGCCGACACGCCGGAGATCGATGTCCATTTCGACGAAGCCGGCTTCGACCATGTGCTCGGCAACAGCGTCGGCATCGGCGAGGCGTCGACGGTGCCGACCTCGGCCGCCGTCGCCAACGCGATCCACAACGCGATCGGCCTCCGCCTCACCGAGATTCCGATCCGGCCCGACCGCATCGTCGCCGCGTTGAAAGGGAGGGATGCCGCATGAGTGTCGCGACTGCAGACGTCATATCCGCACCCGAATTCCGCGCCGCCGGCACCGATCTGTCGGAGCGCCGCCGCAGCGGCCTGTCGTGCGGTGCGATCATCGATCTCGCCGCCAGTCCCGACACGATCGGCGTTACGTGGAATGCGGACGGTTCGGCCCGCATCGGCGCCCTGACCACGATCGCTGCGATCGCATCCGATCCGCGGCTCGCCGAGGCTTACCCCGGCATCGCCGCAGCCGCGCAGGGCCTCGCCACGCCGCAGATCCGGCAGATGGCGACGCTCGGCGGCAACCTCGCGCAGCGCTCGCGCTGCTGGTATTTCCGCAATCTGCAGATCGCCTGCCTCAAGAAGGGCGGCGCCGACTGTCCGGCGCGATCCGGCAACCATCTCTATCACGTCGCGTTCGATCTCGGCCCATGCGTCGCGCCGCATCCGTCGACGATGGCGATGGCGCTGCTCGCCTATGATTCGAAGATCACCACCGACCGGCGCAGCGGCTTGTCGATCTCAGAGCTGCTCGGCGACGGCAGCAACGGCGCGGCCGACAATCTGCTTGCACCGGGCGAACGCATCGAACGGATCGAGCTCCCCGTTCCGCTCGCCGGCGAGCGCGCGCTGTACAAGCGCGCCATCAGCCGGACGCATGCGGAATGGCCGCTGGTCGAGATCTGCGTGCGTGCGGTGATCTCCGGCGGCGCGTTCCAGCAGGTCCACATCACCGCCGGCGGCATCGCTCCGGTCCCGCTGCGTCTGACCGCGGCCGCGGCGGCGCTGCAGGGTAAGCAGATTAACGCGGCGACCATCGCGCAAGCCACCGAGCTGGCGATCTCGGGAGCCAGGCCGCTGCCGATGACCGGATACAAGCTCGAGCTGCTGACAGGCCTGGTGCGCGACGTGGTCGAGCGGATCGTGGCGTAGGATCAAGCGCCCATTCGCGGCCTCGAGGCAACGTCGCGTCTGGAATGCATAGATCCAGGAATTCCTACGCCGGAATGCCGGCCTCACACAGCACGGCGACCATGCGGTCGCCCCATTCGACGGCCCTGGTCGGAAAATTCTGCCGCGCGTAGGACGCGCGGAAATCGGGCCGCAGTTTGAGCAGGCGGCCGGCGATGACGCGCGCCTCGTCAAGGCGCCCCAAGCCGACTTCGTTCATGATCAACGCGCTGAGCGTGTGTGCGTCTTCGCCGATCACCAGCGCCTTGGCGGCGGCCGCACGGCCCTGCTCATACTGACCGAGCATGAAATGCGCGAAACTGATTCCGTTCCACATGGACGCCCGCCCGGGATCGATCGGGCTGAGCCGGAGTCTGTGCTCAAAACTTTCGATCGCGCGTGCCGGCTCGACGCACATGAGCGAAATCCAGCCGCGATATCCCCACGCCGCAGCATCGTTCGAATTGAGCGAGATCGCCTCTTCGATCATGGTCTCGGCGCGATCGTAGTCGTGGCCGAGATAGGCAAACATGTGAGCCGCGCGCGCCAGCACGAACGGATCGTCGCTGGCCAGCGCGCAGGCGAGCCCGGCGATCTGCAGCGCCTTCGCCAACTCCTGCGCGCCGAGAGGCGTGCCGCGCGTGGTCTGTTTCAGCAGCGACGAATAGGCCAGCATGACCTGAGCGGCCGCATAGTTGGGATCGAGCGCGCAGGCCTTGTTGAACCACTCGCCGAGTTCGGCGTCGCCCCACCTGGAGCGATCTGCATAGGCCGCAATGCCTCTCAGAAAGAGATCGTAGCTATCGAGACGGTCGGTCGGCTTGGTTCGGGCTCGTTCGATTTCGCTCTGCTGGATCTTCGGAGCTATGATGCTGACGACATTCGCGGTGACCTGGTCCTGCAGATCGAACACGTCCCTCAGTTCGCCGTCGAACCTGTCCGCCCAGAGATGCGTGCCGCTGCCAGCCTCGATCAGTTGCGCGGTGATCCGAACGCGGCCGCTCGACTTGCGCACTGATCCCTCCAGCACATATCGCACACCGAGCTCGTGCCCGACCTGCTTGATGTCGACGGACTTTCCCTTGTAGGTGAAGCTTGAATTGCGCGCGATCACAAACAGCGATCTGAAGCGCGACAGCGCGGTAATGATGTCCTCGACGACGCCGTCGGCAAAGTATTCCTGCTCCGGATCGCCGCTCATATTCTGGAACGGCAGCACCGCGATGGAGGCTTTCTCGGCAAGCGCGGGTGGGGAAGCCGGAGCAGTGAACGCGTGCTTCGCGACCGCGGCCGCTGCGGAGGCGCCGCCGACGCGAACTCTCCATGTACGAACAGGCTCGGCAATATTCTTCAGGACCTGCGGCCCCATGTCCTCGAAGGTCGCATCGACCTTGCCGCGAATGTGCCGTTGCACGTCATCGGAAATGCAGACGCCACCCGGCTCGGCAATCCCCTCGAGGCGCGCTGCGATGTTGACGCCGTCGCCAAAGATGTCGTTGTCATCAAAGATGATGTCGCCGACGTGGATTCCGATTCGGAATTCGAGCCGCTGTTCCGTTGGCACGGCAGCATTCTGATCGGCCATTCGGCGCTGCACTTCGACGGCACTGCGCACCGCGTCGACGGCGCTGGCGAATTCAACGAGGATTCCGTCGCCGGTCGTTTTGACGACACGGCCGCGATGCGCCGCCAGCGCTGGATCCAGCAACGCCCGCCTGACCGACTTCAGCTTGGCCAGAGTGCCTTCCTCGTCGATTCCCATCAGCCGGCTGTAGCCGGCGATATCGGCCGCCAGAACCGCTGCCAGACGCCGATCCAAGCTATCGGTGGTCAAAGACATGCCCCCAGACGAGGGGTTAATTTTCGTCGCCGATCAAAGCACGGCTGACGGCCTCCGGGCTAGAGCAAACGTCTGCGCTGCCAGCCCAGGCTGGAAATCGGCGGCTTTGTCAACGACGATCTTGAGGCTATCCCAGCGGGTCTATCGCGCCCGGGTCAGCGCCAGCCAGATGCCGCCGCCGATCATGAAGCCGCCTGATATGCGCGACATCAGCCGGGTCCGCTCCTTGGAGAAGAATTTGCGGGCGCGGCCGGCCGCCAAGGCGTAGGCGGCGTCGGTCAGCACAGCAGTCGCCATGAAGGTGAGGCCGAGCAGCGCCACCTGCGGAACGTGCGGCTTGTCCATATCCATGAACTGCGGGATGAAGGCGCCGAAGAACACCAGCACCTTCGGGTTCGAAAGCAGCACCAGAAAGCCCTGCAGGAAGAAGCCGCCGCGCGGCGGCGGCGGCGTGTCGTCGGTGCTGACGCCCTCGACCGGCGAGCGGATCAGCTTGAAGCCGAGCCAGACCAGATAGGCGGCGCCGGCAAAGCGCACCCAGTCGAACCAGTAGCCCATCGTCGCCATCAGCGAGGTCAACCCGACCGCGACGGTGCCGATCACGATCGCAAGTCCGACCTGCGCGCCGAGCACATTGGTGAGCGCGGCGCGCGTGCCGTAGCGCAGCCCGTTGGCGATCACCATCGTGACGATCGGACCGGGCAGCAGCGCCAGCGCGATGCAGGCGGCGACGAAGGCGAAATAGGCTTGCAGGGACATGGGGAGCTCACTGACGTTCAAACTGAATTATGCACATAGGACGGGCGAAGAGGAAGCGGCTCCTGATCATCTCTGTCATACCCCGCGAAAGCGGGGTATCCGTACGCCGCGGCCTGTCAGCCAAGCATCAGCGTCTCTGGAATATTGGGCCACCCGCTTTTTCGCATGCGAGAGACGGACTCCTCAATGTCCCTCCATTGCCACAATCATCCATGCTCTGATCTCTCGCGATTCCAGAAACTTCAACGTCGCCCGCTGCACCCCTGCGGCATCTCCCCTGCCCTGCGCAGCGACCGCCATCAGGTCGCAGCGATGTGACACCGCGATCCCGATCGCGATGCGCTTCCCCTTGGGCATCTCGATATCATAGACCCTGATCCGCCCCGGCATGTCCGCGACATCGACGACATCGCCCGCCTTCAGCGGCACGAAGCGCGGGCTGATCATGTCGACATCGGCGACGCGGTCGACCTCGTCGTCATCGGCGACGCCGCTGTCGCAATTGCAGAAGCCGAGTTTTGGCCTGAGATAAACCTCGACGTCGTCACCGCACTCCGCCGCGCCGCAACGGAAGGCGCGGCCGGCAGGCCAGCCGTCGCGCGGGAACGGCCAGGCGATCTCGCGCCACGCGTCCCCGCGCGGCGGCGCCATCTCGTAGCCCGCAACTGCGGAGAGCCCGCCGAGCACGAGGACCATCGCCGCGATGACCGGCCAGGAGCGCATCATCGCGCGCTCACGGCAGACCGGCGATGGCGCGCGCCGCGCCGGTCAGTTCGAGAATATGCAGGCCGGTGTTGGCGCGGTCGACCGCATAGATGTAGCCGCGCTCGTCGGTCTCGACATTGTTGGTCTGGATCGCGACCTTGCAGCGGTCCTTGCCGTCGATGGTGACACAGCGCTTGTCGGTCGCCGCCGTGATGGAGGGAATGAAGTACCCCGCTTCCTTCGGATGATAGGGATCGCGGATGTCGATCGCGCGGACGCCGGCGTTGAAGAAGGCGATGAAGGCCAGCTTCTTGTAGTAGACCGGCGCCATGCTCTCGTTCGACGAATGCGAGCCGAACCGGCCGCCGCGCTCGCAAAACGCCCCGGACGCCTCGGGCACCGTATAGCTCGAGATCAGCATCGGCCGCGCCTCGGTGGTGACGTCGGCGAACCACACCATCTGGCGCGCCTCGCCGCATTCGTTCTGGATCGCCTCGTCGACGATCATCACGATGTCGCGGGTCTTACCGTCCTTGTCATGGGCGAATTCCGCGATCGGCATACCGGGCAGCGGAAACACCGTATGCGCGCCGTTCATGGCGGACAGCGGCATCCGCGCGATCTCCGGGAATTTCAGATTGTCCGGGGTCGGCTCCTTCGGTCCGTTCAACAGCTTGTCGCGGTCGACGATCTGCAGGAAACCGCCCTTGTTGGTACCATAGCCGAAATAGACGCGGTTGCCCGTTGGCCCGGTCGAGATCGGCCCGTGCAGTTCGGTCGGCACCGCGCCGGTCGCGCCCGGCTCCTGCCCGGGCAGGCCGAAGTCCCTGATCTTTACGGGATGCGCGGGATCGGAGAGATCATAGACCTGTGTCATGCGCCGCGTGCGCCAGTCCGGCGCGCCCGACACCAGGTAGGCAATGCCGGTGCCGCATTCCCAAAAACTCTTGTGCGTGTCCTTCAGCCCGCCGATCCGGGTGACGAACGCCGGATTGGCGGGATCGGCGACGTTCCAGATCTCATGCGCCTCGCTGCCGAAGGTGCGCAGCATGTAGACCGCGTTGCGATCGCCCTTCGGCAGATCCTTGCCGTCGCAGATCCGCACCATCTGCGCGCCGCCGGATTCGTATTTGCCTTCCTGTCCGGGAATGTGCCGCAGATATTTCGGGTGCGCGGGATCGGTGACGTCGACGATCGAGGTGCCGTTCGGCTCGGCCTTGCCGGTCATCGGGTTGACGGGATCGGGAATGTCGTCGGTGCCGCCGTGATGACCGATATAGGCGATCCATCTGTCGCCCTGATGATGGATGGTCGGCTGATAGGCGCTACGCGTCTGCAAATCGTTGGTTCCAACCAGCCTCATGTTGGAGGTTTCGGGCGGATCTCCGATCTTCTGCTGGGCGCTCGCATTATTCGCGAGCAGGACAAGAACCAACGTGCAGCAAACTGCCGTAACGCGACCGCCCATGCGCACCACCCAATGTTCCACGCCAATCTGCGTTGGCTGCCGGCGAGGCTAGCACGGCGCTGCCGATGCCAAAACACACGCTCTTGACATGCAACCATTTGGTTGCCTATTATCCTGCCCATGGATGAAGTCTTCAAAGCCCTCGCGGATGCCTCACGGCGAACGCTGCTTGACCGGCTTCACGATCAGAACGGGCAGACGCTCGGTGAGCTCTGCGACGGCCTCGACATGACGCGTCAGGCCGTCACCAAGCACCTTGTGATTCTCGAGGAGGCCAACCTCGTCACCACGATCAGGCATGGCCGCGAGAAGTTGCACTATCTCAACCCGGTTCCGATCCATCAGATCGGCGAGCGGTGGATCAGGAAGTTCGAGCGCGGGAAACTCGCCGCGCTGAGTGAGTTGAAAAGACAATTGGAGAAGCGTGATGAGTAAACCGGACTACGTCTACGTCACCTATATCGAGACCACCGCCGACAAGCTGTGGCACGCGTTGACATCGAGCGACTTCACCGAACGCTTCTGGTTCGGCTATCGCGTCAGCTCCGACTGGAAGGTCGGCTCGCTTTATTCTCTCACCAAGGACGGCCGCCGCAGCGTGCAGGGCGAGGTGCTGATCGCCGATCCCTCGAAAAAGCTCGCCTACAGCTGGGATGTGGTGAAGGAAGGCGCCGAGCGCGAACAGGTCTCGCGCGTGTCCTTCGACATCGAACCGCACGGCACGGTCGTCAAGCTGACCGTGACGCACAACAATCTCGGCCCGAAGACGCTGCGCGACATCTCCGGCGGCTGGCCGATGGTGATCGCAAGCCTGAAGAGCTTCCTCGAGACCGGACGCGAATTGCCGGCCGACCTGCTCACCAGCGGCGCCAGGGAGGCCTACCATGCCTAAGCCCGAATTCGCCTACGTCACCTACATCGAGACCACGCCGGACAAGCTGTGGGACGCGCTGACCAAGAGCGCGTTCACGCGGCAATACTGGTTCGACACCGAGCTGCAATCGGACTGGAAGGTCGGCTCGCCGCTCGCGCTGGTGATGGGCGGCAAGACCACCGACACCGGCGAGATCCTCGAGGCCGACCGGCCGCGGCGCCTCGCCTACACCTTCAAGCACGTGCTCGACGAGGACATGCGCAAGGAGCCGGTAACCAAGGTGGTCTTCACGCTCGAAGCCCATGGCAAGATCGTGAAGCTGACCGTGACCCATGAGGGCTTCGGTGCGGGGAGCAAGCTGCTCGACGGCATCTCCAAGGGCTGGCCGGCGATCCTGTCGGGACTCAAGAGCCTGCTCGAGACCGGCAAGGCGGTCACGATCCCGCCGGCCGCGCTCGGGATCGACGGCTTCGAATGACAATGAAAATCTATCGACGGGTGCGTACAGACATGAACATCGAGAAATTCAAACCGGCAATCGTCTACGCGATCTACATCGCCGCCACGCCCGAGAAGGTGTGGCAGGCTTTGACGACTGCCGAATTCAGCCGGCAGTATTTCTCCGGCAACGCGGTCGAGGTCGACCTTCGAATCGGCGGCGCCTACGTCGTGCGGACGCCCGACGGCGCGCTGCACATCTCCGGCGAGGTGATCGAGTGCGATCCGCTGAAGCGGCTGACGGTCACCTTCAACGTCAACTGGCCGCAGCTGGTCGAAAAGCTCGGGCCGACGCTCGTCACCTGGGAGATCGAGCCGGCCGGCGACGGCGTGAAGCTGACGCTCTTGCAATCGCATGACCGTCCGATCAGCGACGACATTCTCACAGGCGGCCGCACCGGCTGGCCGGCGATCCTCTCCAGTCTGAAGAGCCTCGTGGAGACCGGCAAGGCCATGGCGATCCCGATGCAGCCGCCAGCGCGCATGATGGCCGCGCTGAAGGAATTGGGAATCCCGATGCCGACGTGAGGCAGTCGTTCCATACTCCGTTGTCGTCCCTGCGAAAGCAGGGACCCATAACCACCGCTTTGCGTGCGAAGTTCGCTGGACTTACAGCGTCACGTAACAACTGCATCCTGTGGTTATGGATCCCGGGTCGCGCTTCGCTTGCCCGGGACGACAGCGGAGAGAATCTAGCCCAGCGCCCTCAGCTCCCGCCGCAGCACCTTGCCCGTCGCCGTCATCGGCAGGCTGTCGGCGAACTGCACGAAGCGCGGATACTCGTGGGCGGCGAGCTGGACCTTGACGAACTCCTGGATCTCGCGCGCCAGGGCATCGCCCGGCGCGTAGCCCGGCCGCAGCACGATCCAGGCCTTGATCGATTCGGTGCGGATCGGATCGGGGATGCCGACCACCGCCGACATCGCAACCGCCGGATGCTTCATCAGCGTGTGCTCGATCTCGGACGGGCCGACGCGATAACCGGCCGTGGTGATGACGTCGTCCTCGCGGCTGACGTACCAGAAATAGCCGTCCTGATCCTGCACGCCGAGATCGCCGGTCAGCAGGAATTCGCCGGCGTATTTCTTCGCGGTCGCTTCCGGATTGCGCCAGTACTCGATCATGGTGCAGGGGCACGGCTGGCGCACGCCGATGATGCCGCGCTGGCCCCGCGACAGCTCCTCGCCCTTCTCGTTGACGATGCGGACGTCGAAGCCCGGCGTGGCGCGGCCCATCGAGCCCGGGCGGATCGGAAACAGGTTGGAATTGCTGCCGATCACGAGATTGCATTCGGTCTGGCCGAACACCTCATGGGCGTCGATGCCGAAGGTGTCGCGCACCCAATCCAGCAATTCGCCGCCGAGCGACTCGCCGCCGGTGAAGATGCTGCGCAGCCTGACACCGGAATTCTTCACATTGGCCTGCCGCATCAGCTTCAGCGCGGTCGGCGGCAGGAACACGTTGCGGATGCCGAGCTCGGCCATCATCTGCATCGCCGCCTGCGGCTCGAACTTGCGGGCGCGGTGACCGACCATCGGGATGCCGTGGTACCAGAATGCGAACAGGCCGTTGATCAGGCCGCCGATCCAGGCCCAGTCGGCCGGCGTCCACATCAGGTCGCCGGGCCTCGGCAGGAAGTTGTGGCACATCTCGACATTGGGCAGATGGCCGAGCACGACACGATGCGCGTGCAGCGCGCCCTTCGGGTTGCCCGTGGTACCGGACGTGTAGATGATCAGCGCGGGATCGTCGGCCGAGGTGTCGACGGTCGCAAATTCCGGAGACGCCGACTTGATCGCGCTCCAGAACGGTTTCGTCCCCGCCGGCGTCTTTTCGCCGACGATATAGACGCTCTTCAACTCGGGCAGGCGATCGCGGATTTTCGCGATCTTCTCCCAGCCCGCTTCATCGGTGATCACGGCCTTGGCAGCAGAATTCGACAGGCGGAATTCGAGCGCGTCCTCGCCGAACAGCGCAAACAGCGGGATTGAGATCATCGCTGCGCGAAACGCCGCGAGATGCGCGACCGGCAGTTCGAGCGATTGCGACAGGAACACCGCGACGCGGTCGCCGCGCACCAGCCCGTCGGCGGTCAGCACATTGGCGAAGCGGCGCGAGGCGTCCGCGACCTCGTCAAACGAGGTGCGCGTGGTGCCGCCATCCTCGTCGACATAGACCAGGGCGAGCCGCCCGGTGCCGTCGGCATGGCGGTCGCAGCACGCGGTCGCCATGTTGAAGCGCGCGGGAACGTCCCAGCGAAAGTTGCGATAGAGCTCGTCGTAAGTAGCGGCTTCCTTGAGCATGGTGTGTGTTGCTTCCGTCCCTCGTCATGGCCGGGCTTTTCCCTGCCATCCGCGCCTTGCCGTGGCAGATTGTAAAGACGTCGATGCCCGGGACAAGCCCGGGCTGACGAAGAATGTGATGCCCGGTTGAAGAATGCGTAGCCCGGATGGAGCCAACGGGTCGCGCGACCGCGCGCCCGATGACAGGCTCCGCGCAATCCGGGGTTCTCATCGAGTGGACAGACTCACCCGGATTTCGCTTCGCTGCATCCGGGCTCCGAACATCCTCGAGGAGAAAGCCGTCAGGCTGACGCCCGCTCCATTGCGACCTCGGCGTTGAGGCTATCGAGGTCGCGATAGATCGATGCGACCGCGAGCACGCGCCCGCCGCGCTTGTAGCGCAGCACGCAATCCCTGCCGGCGATGCTGCCATCCACCGCGATCTCGTCCCACTGCTCGGCATGGCCGACATAGTTGATCGGCACGTCGTAATGCTGGCTCCAGAAGAACGGCACCGCGTCGAACACCTCGCGCTGCCCAAGCATATTCCGCGCGGCGGTCTGGCCCTGGCGCCCCGCCACCACCCAATGCTCGACCCGGATCGTCTCGCCGCTGTGCGGATCGGGCCAGCGCGCGATATCGCCGGCCGCATAAATGCCGGGAACACTGGTCTCGAGATAGGCATCGACTGTCACGCCGCGATCGATCGCGAGCCCGGCCGCTTCCGCCAGCGCCAGCCGCGGCTTCACGCCGACACCGACCACGACGAGATCGGCATCGAGCACTGGCCCGCTCTTCAGGCGGGCGCGCTTGCCCTCGATCGCAGTCACCGTGTCGCCGAGGTGGAATACGACACCATGCTCTTCGTGCAGCGCGCGGACGAAATCGCCCATCTCAGGCCCGAGCACGCGCTCCATCGGCCGCTGTTCCAGCCCGACCACGTGGACCTCGATTTCCCGCGCGCGGAGCGAGGCCGCCACCTCGAGGCCGATGAAGCTCGCACCGATCACAACCGCGCGGCGCGCTCCGCTGGCCGAGGCGATGATTGCCCGGCAATCGTCGACGGTGCGCAACACGTGAACGTGGGGCTGATCCGCGCCCGGGATCGGCAGCCGCACCGGCTCCGCGCCGGTCGCCAGCAGCAGCCGGTCATACGGAATCGTTTCGCCGCCGGCGAGCACGACATTGCGGCGGCCGGTATCGATCGACTTGACCTCGGTCCTGAGCCTGAGATCGATCGCCGCATCACGATAGAAATCGTCCGGTTTCAGCGGCAGCCAGTCTTCCGGCGCGCTGCCGGCGAGGAAGTCCTTCGACAGGTTCGGACGATCCACCGGCGCCGCGGCCTCGCCGCTCAACATGACGATGCTGCCGCGATAGTCCTGCCGCCGCAGCATCTCGGCGGCGGCGAACCCTGCTCCGCCGCCGCCGACAATCACGATCCTGCCGGGCGCATCGACCGGGCCCTTGACGCGGAGTTTCGGCTGCGCGCGCTTCTCGCGCACGACGACGCGATCGCCCTCGCGCTCGACCTTCCAGACAGCGAGCGCGTTGAAGGCGGGCGCGGCGATCGCTTCACCGGTGCGAATATCGAAGCAGGCGTGATGCCAGGGGCAATGGACGGTCTCGCCCTCAAGGAGGCCTTCGGCGAGCGGACCGTGGTAATGGCTGCAATGCGCGTCGATGGCGAAGATATCCGCCCCCGAGCGCACCAGCAGCACGTCCTCGTCGCCGACATGGCCGAGCAATATCGCGCCCGTGAAGTCGGAGAGGGCAACGCCTTGTGTCAGATCCGGACCGGAAGGAGCTTGCTGATCGGCCATATCATTCCTCCATCGCCCTGTGACGCTCTAAACCGCTATGCCGAGGAATTCCTGGCGGGTTAGCGCATTGTCGCGAAAGCAACCCAGCATGCGGCTGGTCACGAGATCGGTATCCGGCTTGTGCACGCCGCGGGTCGTCATGCAGTGATGCGACGCCTTGATGATGACGCCCACGCCCTGAGGCTTCAAGACGTCGTTGATGGTGTTGGCGATCTGCGCCGTCATCTTCTCCTGGATCTGCAAACGCCTGGCATAGATGTCGACCACCCGTGCCAGCTTGCTGATGCCGACCACGCGGCCGTTCGGGATGTAGGCAACCCAGGCCTGACCGATGATCGGCGCCATATGATGCTCGCAATGGCTCTCGAAGCGGATGCCCCGCAGAGCAATCATTTCGTCGTAGCCTTCGATCTCCTCGAAGGTCTTTTCCAGGATCTCCGCGGGACGTTGGTCGTAACCCGCAAAGAATTCCTCGAACGAACGCGTCACACGCGCCGGAGTTTCAAGCAGACCATCCCGCTCGGGATCGTCGCCGGTCCAGCGGATGATGGTGCGGACTGCGGCCTCGACTTCGGCCCGGGTCGGCTTGTCGGATTCGGTTTGAGCGGCTCTAGCACGATCCAGCGCATGCACAATCGGGTTCATCGGGGCCTTTCCTTTGCGGAGTCATCGCGAGGTCATGCCCGTCAGATGCTCCGTCAGCAGAAAGGTTCCCGCAATTCGGCTCGCGGCACTTTGCGCCGCAAGCCAGCCGGGACGAACGGCTAGCCCGTCAGCGCCGCCTTCACCAGGCCGCTGGCCTTCCCGAAATCCATCTGGCCGGCGTATTTCGCCTTCAGCGCGCCGATCACCTTGCCCATGTCCTTGATGCCGGCGGCACCCGTCTCGGCGATGATCGCCGAGATCGCGGCCTTCACGTCGTCATCGGACATCTGCTTCGGCAGGTACGCCGAGATCACGGCGATCTCCTCGCGCTCCTGGGCCGCGAGCTCGGCGCGGCCGCCCTTGTCATAGAGTTCGACCGACTCCTGGCGCTGCTTGATCATCTTCTGCAGCAGGCCGAGCAGGTCGGCATCGGAGAGAGGCGGCTTGCCCTGTCCGCGCGCGTCGATGTCGGCGTTCTTGATGGTCGAATTGACCATGCGCAGCGTGGACAGCTTGCGCTCGTCCTTTGCCTTCATCGCTTCCTTGACCGCAGTATTGATGTCGTCGCGCAGCATTTCGTTGTCCTTGAACCAGCAATCCCCTCATCTAGGCAGTTTGCAGCGGCAGAACAACTCTTGTTTGCCGCGTTTTCCGGCGCGAACCGGTGTCCACTTCGCTTGAAAACGCTTTAGTTCCTCAGCCATTCGACCAGCGCATCGGCGCAGGCCTGCGGCTGTTCCAGCTGCGGCAGGTGACCGCAATTGGCGAGCACCACAAGTTTTGCGCCGGGAATGCCGTTAGCCATCTCGTCCGACAGCGAATTCGGCACGGTGTTATCGGTATCCGACGTCAGCACCAAGGTCGGGCACTTGATCCAGGCCATGCTCGGCCGCGAATCCGGCCGGCTGAGCACCGCGTTCTGCTGGCGGATGAAGGCCTCGGCGCCAACGTCCTCGCTCATGTCGTCGACGATCCGGCGCAGGCTTGCATCGCCCTGCCGCGACGGATGCACGAAGCCCGGATAAAGCTCGTCGACCACGCTGCGATATTGGCCGGTTCTGGCACGCTCGATCATGCTGCGGCGACGCGCGGTCGCTTCCGGCGTATCGGCCCGCGCCTGGGTGCTCATCAGCGCCAGCTTCGCAACCCGGTCCGGCGCCTGCCGCATGATCTCGAAGGCGATGTAGCCGCCCATCGAGTGCCCGGCGAGCGCAAAGCGCGGCGGCGCCTCGGCCAGGATCCGGCGGGCGATCGCCCCCATATTGTCGTCCCTGACATGGTTGGCGACCGTCACCGGCCCGCATCGCCACAGCGCCGGGATGACCGGGGCGAAAATCCGCGGCGAGCAGATGAGGCCCGGGACGAGCAGGATCGGCATCGTATTATCCATGCGGGAGCTCCGGACGGGTCATTTTCGGCAAGCAAACGGCCGCTTCAGGGAACTTTAGATTAAAAGGCCGTTCGGGCCTGTCAAATCGGCCGGTATTGCCGTGTGAATCCGTGCCCTTTCGCTTTGACGCCGCAGGGTGCGCCGTCTATTTAAAGGGCTCATGACAACATCCGAAAACGCTCCCGCCTGGCCGGACCATAAACCGACCGCGCTCCTTGTGCTCGCCGATGGTACCGTGCTGGAAGGCTTCGGTCTCGGCGCGGAAGGCCACGCCGTCGGCGAGGTCTGCTTCAACACCGCGATGACCGGCTATGAGGAGATCCTCACCGATCCGTCCTATGCCGGCCAGATCATCACCTTCACCTTCCCGCATATCGGCAATGTCGGTACCAACGAGGAAGACATCGAGACGGTGAACATGGCGGCGACGCCCGGCGCGCGCGGCGTGATCCTGCGCTCGGCGATCACTGATCCCTCGAATTACCGGGCCACCAAGCACCTCGACCAGTGGTTGAAGGCGCGCGGCATCATCGGCCTGTCCGGCATCGACACCCGCGCGCTGACCGCGCTGATCCGCTCCAAGGGCATGCCCAATGCGGTGATCGCGCACGCCAGAAACGGCGAGTTCGACCTGCACGGCCTGAAGGAAGAAGCCCGCGAATGGCCCGGCCTCGAGGGCATGGACCTGGTGCCGATGGTCACCTCCGGCCAGCGCTTCACCTGGGACGAGACGCCCTGGGTGTGGGGCAACGGTTTCGGCCAGCAAACCGCGCCGGAATTCAACGTGGTCGCGATCGACTACGGCATCAAGCGCAACATCCTGCGCCTGCTCGCCGGCGTCGGCGCCAAGGTGACCGTGGTGCCGGCGACGACCGCCGCCGAAGACATCCTGGCGATGAAGCCGGACGGCGTGTTCCTGTCGAACGGCCCCGGCGATCCGGCCGCCACCGGCAAATATGCCGTGCCCGTCATCCAGAAGGTGATCGCGTCGGGGACGCCGACCTTCGGCATCTGCCTCGGCCATCAGATGCTTGGCCTTGCCGTCGGGGCCAAGACCATGAAGATGCATCAGGGCCATCACGGCGCCAACCATCCGGTCAAGGACGGGACCACCGGCAAGGTCGAGATCACCTCGATGAACCACGGTTTTGCCGTGGACCAGGCGACGCTGCCGAAAGGTGCGACTCAGACCCATATCTCGCTGTTCGACGGCTCCAATTGCGGCATCGCACTCGAGGGCAAGCCGGTATTCTCGGTGCAATATCACCCGGAAGCCTCGCCCGGCCCGCGCGACTCGCACTACCTGTTCCAGCGCTTTGCCGATCTGATGCGGAAGAACAAGCGCGCGGCTTAGAGCCCGATCGTCATTGCCGGGCTTGACCCGGCATTCCATCCCTCGAAGAAAGATGGATGCCCGGATCAAGTCCGGGCATGACGGACTGTGCTGTGAGCACCGATGGACAACGCGCCTTCGCATCAGATCACGGGAAATGCCGACATGACCGTCCCCACCACCCCGAAGCCCGTCTACGGCGTCTCCTCGATGGCGGTGATGGCATCGATGTCCGGGCTCGACTTCGTGCGCGGCATCTTCGCCCGGACCCTGCCGGAGCCGCCGATCATGGAGAATGTCGAGCCGTTCGACTGCTCCGCCGAGACCGGCCATGTGGTGATCCACAGCATCCCGGGCCTGCGCCACTACAACCCGATCGGCTCGGTGCATGGCGGCTACGCCGCGATTCTCTTGGATTCCGCGATGGGGCTTGCGGTCCAGACCATGCTGCCGCAGGGCTTTGGCTACACCACGCTGGAGTTCAAGATCTCCTTCGTTCGCGGCATGAGCCAGGACACCGGCAAAATCCGCACCGAGGGCCACGTGCTCAACGCCGGGCGCCGGGCTGCGACCGCGGAAGCGCGGATTACCGACGGCAAGGGCAAGCTGCTCGCGCACGCCACAACGACCTGCATGGTGTTCGAGTTGCCCAAGACGACCTGAAGGCAATCGCGTCTTCGCGCATTGGAGGCATGACGAAGCGCGCTGGATCGCGGCCTGCGCTCTGTGATTGAGTTTCCCTGTCCGAGATCAGGCAAACATGATCCGGCCTGGAAAGGAACGCCGATGATTTCAGCCCATTCAGACATGACCATCCGCGACATCCGCGTGACGATGCTGCGGCTGCCCTGGGCCGACGATCCCTGGCTGAAAGGCGCGGCGCTCGGCGCGACGCGCGACATTCTGATCTGCGACGTCGAGACGTCCGGCGGTGTCACCGGCATGGGCTATCTGTTTGTGTTCAAGCCGGCGATGAAGTCGATCGCGGCCTGTCTCGAGGAATGCATCATCCCGCGCGTCATCGGCAAGGACGCCACCGCGATCGAGGCGATCTGGCGCGATCTGTGGACGGCGACGATGACCTATGGCCGCGGCGGCATCGCCGCGATGGCCATGTCGGCGCTCGACATCGCGCTGTGGGACGCGGTGGGGAAACGGGCCGGCCTGCCGCTGCACCGGCTGTGGGGACACTATCGCTCGGAAATCCCGATCTATGGTTCCGGCTGCTTCCGGGGTGCCGGCGGCGACGGGATGATCGAGAAGGCGCTGCATTTCGTAAAGCAGGGCTACAAGGCGATCAAGATGCAGGTCGCGCACGTCCACACGCCGGCGCAGGACCTCGACAATGTGCGCCGCATGCGCGAGGCGCTCGGGCCCGACATCGACATCATGATCGACGTCAACATGGGCTGGAGCGCCGATGTCGCCATCGAGATGGGACGCAAGTTCGAGAAGTACGACATCTACTGGCTCGAGGAGCCGGTGCCGGCCGATGATTTCGCCGGTTACCAGCGCATCGCGGCGGCGCTCGACATGCGCGTCGTCGGCGGCGAGACGCATTTCACGCGCTACGATCTGCGGCCGTTCTTTCTCAATCCCTGCCTGCCGATCCTGCAACCCGACCCGATGCGCGGCGGCATGACCGACCTGCGCAAGATCGCGGCGCTCGCGGACACGTTCGGCATCACCATCGCGCCGCATCTGTTTCCCGAACTCAATGTGCACCTCTTGGCTTCGATTCCGAACGGCATCTGGTGCGAGAACATGGCGCTGATCGACGATCTCTGGGTCGACCCGCCCGAGATCGCCAACGGCATGATCACCGCGCCGGAGCGGCCCGGGCACGGGCTCAAATTCAAGGAAGACGTGTTGAAGTTCAAAATCTAGCTGGAACGGTTTGCGGACCGACGGTTTGTTGGTCTGGAGACCACGGCACCTCGCAGCGCTGGAGAGCCACCATGTCGGTCGTCCGTACCGATATCGAACCCTTGACCATCGTTTTCCAGGACGACGGCCTGGTGCCGAACAACCCGATGCCGTTCCTGGTCTACCAGGCCACCGTCGACGTCAGCAGCAATCCCGAGGCCATCATCGAGCAGCTGTTCGGCAAGAACGGCTGGGGCGCGATGTGGCGCAACGGCGTCTACGACTTCGCGCATTACCACGCCACCGTGCACGAGGTGCTGGGCGTCGCGCGCGGCCGCGCGCGCGTGCAGTTCGGCGGCGACCATGGGCGGGCGCTGGAGATCGCGGCAGGCGACGTCGCGATCCTGCCGGCCGGCACCGGACATCAATGCCTGTCGGCGAGCGACGATTTCTGCGTGGTCGGCGCCTATCCGCCGGGCCCGCCGATGGATCTGCAGCGGCCGACGCCGGAGAACCACGCCATGGCGCTGAAGACGATCCCACAGGTCGCGATCCCCGCGACCGATCCGGTGATGGGCAAGGACGGGCCGCTGGTGCGGCTGTGGAAGCGCTGACGCCTACGCCGCGTTGCTGCCTTCCTGGCGGCTGGCCTCGAACAGGAACCAGGTACGACGCTCGGTTTCGTCGATGAAGGTTTCGAGCAGGCCTGCGGTGCCGGAGTCCTCCTGCTCGTCAGCCAGCTTGTGCGCCTTGCGCATCGCAGCCGCCATGTGCTTGTTGTCTTCCATCAACTCGCGCAGCATTTCGCGCGGCGGCACATAATCGTCGTCATTGTCCTTGATGGTCTGATGCTTGGCGATATCGCCGATCGACTTCAGCGTCGCGCCGCCAAGCTTGCGCACCCGCTCGGCGAGCTGGTCGGTGGTCGCAAAGATCGCCTCCGATTGCTCGTCCAGCAACAAATGGTAATCATGGAAATGCCGGCCGCTGACATGCCAATGGAAATTCTTGGTCTTCAGGTAGAGCGCGAAGGCGTCAGCCAGAAGCGTGTTGAGCGAGACCGAGATCGTGTCCACCGCAGCCTGCGGCAGGTCGCTCGGCGTGTCGAGATCGGGCGAGATCTTGTCAGTCTTGGCTTTGCTCACGTTGGACCTTCCTGTTAGGAACCCGTATTTCGGCGCATTGAACATTGGCCGCCGGACCGCTAACGCATCATCAGCCCACCCGTTCCTGAGGCCAGGAACCCGTTCTGCCGGATACCAAACGCGATGGATGAATGGATCGATTATTACGATTCCACGCATACGATCTATGCGAGCCGACTGCACCGTGACCTGCATTTCCAGATCATCGCAAACGACATCATCGGCTACATCGCTTCGCCGGATGCCGTGGTGCTCGACTATGCCTGCGGCGAGGCGCTGTCGGCGGCGAAGGTCGCCAATGCCTGCGCCCAGCTCTATCTGGCGGAGCCGGCGCCCGGCGTACGCGGCCGTCTGGTCGCGCGCTTTGCGCCCGACACCCGAATCCGTGTCCGCTCGCTCGATGACCTCAAGCACATGGACGCGGACTCGATCGACCTCGTGGTGATGAACTCGGTGGCGCAATACATGACGCCGCAGGAGCTCGATTCCGCGTTCGACGTGATCCACCGCCTGCTGAAGCCCACGGGCCGGTTCGTGCTCGGCGATATCCTGCGGCCCGAAGTCGGGATGGCGAGGGATGTCGTGGCCCTGCTGCGCTTCGCCGCGACCCACGGCTTCCTGCGCGATGCGCTGGTCGGGCTGGCTTCAACCGCCCTGTCCGACTACCGCCAGCTTCGCACCAGGATCGGACTGCAGCGCTACCGCGAGGACGAGATGATCGCGAAGCTGGGCGCCGCCGGGTTCAGCGCTACGCGCGCGCCGCGCAACATCGGGCACAATCCGTGGCGGATGACGTTCGTGGCGCACCACTGATCCCAGGTTGCGCCGGCTATTAACGTTACCCACCAGTAAACGTGGCGGCCACTGAAATAATCAGCAATGATCCGCTCGGCCCGGTGGCGGAAGCTTCGACGCGGCAGTGGTGCAACACTGTTTATCCTGGTTCAAATCCAGGCCGGGCCTCCAGCCTTCGCTGCTGACGCAGCTTCGGCCCGGCAGGCCTTCTCGTAGCGAAGGCTGCCACGGCGTAGCCCGCAGCGCGAAGCCGGGCCGGTAGCCCCTCCCCACATCCCGAGCACCCCCAACCGGGCATATGCCGAATACGGATTTTCCCCCAGAATCGCGGTTGATTGCGCGTTTTTGGGGGTTTCGCGGGTGCGGAAACTGGTCTAAAGACCACCCGCGCGCGAGGGATCGCGCTTCCGGTGCTACAACATGTAGCGCATGGCTCGAGGGACGCGCGGGAAGCGCGCCCTTTTTTTGTGCCTAAATTCCAGTCCGCGAGAGCTGATGCCCAAAAGAACCGACATCTCCACCATCCTGATCATCGGCGCCGGTCCCATCGTGATCGGCCAAGCCTGCGAGTTCGACTATTCCGGCACGCAGGCCTGCAAGACGCTCAAGGAAGAGGGCTATCGGATCGTCCTGGTCAATTCCAACCCGGCGACGATCATGACCGACCCGGAGCTGGCGGATGCGACCTATATCGAGCCGATCACGCCCGAAATCGTCGCCAAGATCATCGAAAAGGAACGCCACGTCGTGCCCGGCGGCTTCGCGCTGCTGCCGACCATGGGCGGCCAGACCGCGCTGAACTGCGCGCTGTCGCTGCGCAAGCAGGGTACGCTGGAGAAGTTCGACGTCGAGATGATCGGCGCCACCGCCGACGCCATCGACAAGGCCGAAGACCGCCAGCTGTTTCGCGACGCCATGGAGAAGATCGGGCTGCAGACGCCGAGGTCGCGGCTCGCCAATGCGTCGGCGCTGAAGAAGTCCGACCGCGACAAGTACCTCGCCGATCAGGCCAAGCTGTCCGGCCCCGAACTCGAAGCCTTCGAACGGCAGTGGGAAGGCGGCGAGAACGAGCGGCGCAAGCGCTACCAGCAGCAGGCCTTGGCCGAAGCGCTGATGGCGCTGTCCGACATCGGCCTGCCCGCGATCATCCGCCCCTCCTTCACGCTCGGCGGCACCGGCGGCGGCATCGCCTACAACAAGGAAGAATATCTCGACATCATCGAGCGCGGCCTCGACGCCTCGCCGACCAACGAGGTGCTGATCGAGGAATCCGTTCTCGGCTGGAAAGAGTTCGAGATGGAGGTGGTGCGCGACAAGAAGGACAATTGCATCATCATCTGCTCGATCGAGAACGTCGATCCGATGGGCGTGCACACCGGCGATTCGATCACGGTGGCGCCGGCGCTGACGCTCACCGACAAGGAATACCAGATCATGCGCGACGCATCGATTGCGGTGCTGCGCGAGATCGGGGTCGAGACCGGCGGCTCCAACGTGCAGTTCGGCATCAATCCGGACGACGGCCGCATGGTCGTGATCGAGATGAATCCCCGCGTGTCGCGTTCGTCGGCGCTGGCCTCGAAGGCCACCGGCTTCCCGATCGCCAAGGTCGCCGCCAAGCTTGCGATCGGCTACACGCTCGACGAGATCGCCAACGACATCACCGGCGGCGCGACGCCGGCCTCGTTCGAGCCGACGATCGACTACGTCGTCACCAAGATTCCGCGCTTTGCGTTCGAGAAATTCCCCGGCGCCTCCTCCACGCTGACCACCTCGATGAAGTCGGTCGGCGAGGTGATGGCGATCGGCCGCACCTTCCAGGAGAGCCTGCAGAAGGCCCTGCGCGGGCTCGAGACCGGGTTGACCGGCCTCGACGAGATCGACATCGAGGGCCTCGGCCGCAGCGACGACAAGAATGCGATCCGCGCGGCGCTCGGCACGCCGACGCCGAACCGCCTGCTGCAGGTCGCGCAGGCGATGCGGCTCGGCTGGTCCAACGAGGATATCTTCAATTCCTGCAAGATCGATCCCTGGTTCCTCGCCGAACTGCGCGCCATCGTCGAGATGGAAGGCAAGATCCGCAGCAGCGGCCTGCCGACCAATGCGTTCGCGATGCGGATGCTGAAGGCGATGGGCTTCTCGGACGCGCGGCTCGCCGTGCTCACGGAGACCACCGAGGCCGACGTTACCGCCAAGCGCCACGCGCTCGGGGTGCGCCCGGTGTTCAAGCGCATCGATACCTGCGCGGCGGAGTTCGCTTCGCCGACCGCCTACATGTATTCGACCTATGAGCGGCCGTTCGCCGGCGAATTTGCCGACGAGAGCGCGCCGTCGGACCGCAAGAAGGTGATCATCCTCGGCGGCGGGCCGAACCGCATCGGCCAGGGCATCGAGTTCGACTATTGCTGCTGCCACGCCTGCTTCGCGCTCGAGGACGCCGGCTACGAGACCATCATGGTCAACTGCAACCCGGAAACGGTATCGACCGACTACGACACCGCCGACCGGCTGTATTTCGAGCCGCTGACGGCCGAGGACGTGCTGGAGATCATCGCGACCGAGCGCAAGAACGGCACGCTGCACGGCGTGATCGTGCAGTTCGGCGGCCAGACCCCGCTGAAGCTTGCCCGCGCGCTCGAAGCCGCCGAAGTGCCGATCCTCGGCACCTCGCCCGATGCGATCGACCTCGCCGAGGACCGCGACCGCTTCAAGCGCGTGCTCGACAAGCTGCGCCTCAAGCAGCCGAAGAACGGCATCGCCTATTCGGTCGAGCAGGCCCGCCTGGTCGCCGCCGATCTCGACCTGCCGCTGGTGGTGCGTCCGTCCTACGTGCTCGGCGGCCGCGCGATGCAGATCATCCGCGAGGAGAACCAGCTCAACGACTACCTGCTGGGAACACTGCCCGAGCTGGTGCCCGCCGACATCAAGGCGCGCTACCCGAACGACAAGACCGGGCAGATCAACACCGTGCTCGGCAAGAACCCGCTGCTATTCGACCGCTATCTGTCCGACGCGACCGAAGTCGACGTCGACTGCCTCTGCGACGGCAAGGACACCTTCATCGTCGGCATCATGGAGCACATCGAGGAAGCCGGCATCCATTCCGGCGACTCCGCCTGCTCGCTGCCGCCGCATTCGCTCGACGCCAAGACCATCGAGGAGCTGGAGCGGCAGACCCGCGAGCTCGCGCTCGGGCTCGACGTGGTCGGCCTGATGAACGTGCAATACGCGATCAAGGACGGCGAGATCTACGTGCTCGAGGTCAACCCGCGCGCATCCCGCACCGTGCCGTTCGTCGCCAAGGTGATCGGCACGCCGGTCGCCAAGATCGCGGCGCGGATCATGGCCGGCGAAAAGCTCGCCGACTTCAAGCTGAAGAAGAAGAAGCTCGGCCATGTCGGCGTGAAGGAGTCGGTATTCCCGTTTGCGCGTTTCCCCGGCGTCGATACCGTGCTCGGACCGGAGATGCGTTCGACCGGCGAAGTGATGGGCATCGACCGCTCCTTCGAGGTCGCGTTCGCGAAGAGCCAGCTCGGCGGCGGCACGCGCGTGCCGCGGCAGGGCACGGTGTTCGTCTCGGTGCGCGGTGACGACAAGATGCGCATCGCGGATGCGGTGCGGCTGTTGCACTCGCTCGGCTTCAAGGTGATGGCAACTTCGGGCACGCAGCGCTACCTCAGCGACAACGGCGTGCCGACGGAAAAGGTGAACAAGGTGCTCGAAGGCCGTCCGCACATCGTCGACGCCATCACCAATGGCGACGTCCAGCTGGTCTTCAATACCACCGAAGGTCCGCAGGCGCTGGCCGACAGCCGCTCGCTGCGGCGGGCTGCCCTCTTGCATAAAGTGCCATATTACACCACTCTTTCGGGCGCGGTGGCGGCCGCACGGGGAATCCGGGCCTATCGGGCCGGGGACCTTGAGGTCCGCACGCTTCAGAGTTACTTTTCCGAAAGCTGACCGCTGCCCGGGCTGAAGACCCGAAGCGGTCAATTAGCCGAATGGCTGGAACTCACCGCGCGATTGGATGTTGTCACGGCCCTTAGCGGGGCCGAATATCACTGGGCTTCCGGGCGCGTTGGCGCCCTGATTCCTGCGTTAGCTGAACTGGATATTCGTGCACGGCCGCCGGGCGCGCGCGATGAAGGACGAAGATGATGGATAAGGTTCCGATGACCGCGGGCGGATACGCCGCGCTGACGGACGAGTTGAAGCATCGCCAATCGGTGGATCGTCCGCGCATCATCGAACACATCGCGGAAGCGCGCTCGCACGGCGATCTCTCGGAGAACGCCGAGTATCACGCCGCCAAGGAAGAGCAATCGCACAACGAGGGCCGCATCGCCGAGCTCGAGGACAAGCTCGCGCGCGCCGACATCATCGACATTTCGAAACTGTCGGGCGACACCATCAAGTTCGGCGCGACCGTGACGCTGATCGATGAGGACACCGAGAAGAAGGCGGTGTGGCAGATCGTCGGCGAAGTCGAGGCCGACGCCAAGAAGGGCCGCATCTCCATCACCTCGCCGCTCGCGCGCGCGCTGATCGGCAAGAAGAAGGGGACCACCGTCGAGGTGATGGCGCCGGGCGGCGCCAAGGCCTACGAGATCACCAAGGTCGAGTGGCGGTAGTTTTAGCCTAAGCCGGAGCTACAAAGGAGCCGCGTTTTCCAACGCGGCTTTTTTGCTGCACGGGATATGCGCTGACACGATTGTGACTTGGCAACGCTGATTAACTTGTTAATGAATCGGCCCCGGAATGGTTATAGAGCATAACTATCTGGGGACCCAGCAACATGATCAGCACTTTGGCTGCGCGATATTCGCCAAGCCTTCTCAGCATCCTTCGCATCTACGTCGGGCTCAGCCTGCTGCAGCACGGCACCGCGAAGATTCTCCACTTTCCGACCGTTCCGATGTTTGCCAACGTCGAAATCGGTTCGCTGATGGGCGTCGGCGGACTGATCGAGCTTGTCGGCGGCGCGCTGTTCATCCTTGGTCTGTTTACGCGTCCGGTTGCGTTCATCCTCGCGGGCTTCACGGCAGTCGCCTATTTCATGGCACACGCGGGCAAGAGCTTCTATCCGATCCTGAACGGAGGCGAGCTCGCCGCGGTCTACTGCTTCGTCTTCCTCTATTTCATGTTCGCCGGCCCCGGCCCGTTGAGCCTGGACACGATCCGCGAAGGCAAGACCGCATAGCGCTCCGAATGAATTGCACGCGGAGGGCGTGACAGCGTCGCCTCGTTCTCCATAATGCGCGCCGGCAACGGCGCGCATTATCATTTTGGAGGATAGCATGGACCTGGACCGCCTCAGCGCAACCGCTCAGCCCGTTTTGCTGAGCATTCTCCGTTTCATCACCGGGCTGTTGCTCTTCCAGTTCGGTGTCGCCAAGTTGTTCAAGTTTCCGCATGTCGAGATGTTCGCGCAGGTGACGCCGTTCTCGCTGTTCGGTATCGCCGGCATGTTCGAACTGGTGCTCGGCGGGATGCTGATGCTGGGCCTGTTCACCCGGATCGTTGCCTTCATCCTCTCCGGCGAGATGGCATTCGCCTATTTCATCGAGCACGCGCCTGTCAGCTTCTTTCCGCTGCTTAGCGACGGCACGCTTGCGATACTGTTCTGCTTCGTCTGCCTCTACCTCGCCGCGGCAGGCGGCGGACCGCTCGGCCTCGAGGCCTTGCGAAAGCGCAGGCCATAGCACGCCAACGGCAGAAGCGTGCTGACATGACGGACCTGCAGCAGGCAGCGCGAGTTCCATTCCGCCGGCGCGCAACGAAGAGGGCGAAGATGCGCCCCGCGCATGTATCCACGAAATTGTGAGGAGGTTGCGGTCTCGCGATCTCGCAACCCCTTGAACCAAACAGCTCCGCCATTGTTGACGCTGGGGACTAATGGTGGAGAGCGCAATGAATGTGGACCGACTTGCGGCGAGCTTTCAGCCGTATCTCTTGAGCCTGTTCCGGTTCATCACCGGCCTGCTCCTGTTCCAGTACGGCGTTGCAAAAATCTTCAAGTTTCCGGCGCTCGCGTACTTCGCTAACATCCCGCCGTTGATCCAGGCTGCGGGCTGGCTTGAACTGGTGCTCGGCGCGCTCTTGATGATCGGACTGCTCTCGCGGATATCTGCCTTCATCCTTTCGGGTGAAATGGCCTTCGCCTACTTCCTCGGCCATATGCTGAAGACCGGCGAGCCGGTGCTTCTGCCGCTCAACAACGGCGGAACAGCTGCAATCCTGTTCTGCTTTGCCTGTCTTTACCTCGCAACGGCAGGCGGTGGGCCGGTGAGCGTAGACACGGCGATCTGGCGCGCTTCGCGCGATGAGGAGCCGCACTTCAGACAAGCTGCGGAATAGCGCAAACCTCAGCCCGCCACCTTCACGCCCAGCGGCACCGCGGCCTCATATTTCGAATTGTGCAGCACCAGTGACGTCCTGACGTTGCGCACATGCGGCGCCGCCGTCAGATGGGTGACGAAATCCTGGAACGTCGCCATGTCGGGGGCGACGCATTTGAGGATGAAATCGACTTCACCCGACAGCATCCAGCATTCCCGCACCAGCGGCTCGGCGCGCACGAAATTCTCGAAGGCGCGGAGGTCGGCGTCGGCCTGGCTCGACAGATGCACCGAGGCGAACACCGTGACGTCGTAGCCGAGGCGGCGCGGATCGAGCAGGCCGCGGTATCCCTGGATGTAGCCTTCCTCCTCCAGCGCCCGGACCCTGCGCAGGCAGGGCGGCGGCGAGATACCGACGCGTTTGGCCAGTTCCACATTGGTGATTCGGCCATCGGCCTGGATCTCGGCGAGGATTTTGAGGTCGATCTCGTCAAGGTTCTTCGACACGCGACTACAGTTCCCTAGGGGTTTGGAAGGCTTGGCGGGTCCGCCGGCAACTCTCATAGCGCAGCCAACCGGCGTTGCGCAATTTTATTGCGCGTGCAGCGCACGATTTCGCGAATGTGACTTCAGTTCCGGGGAAAAATCGCTGCCATGGATTGCAAATCTTGCATAGCTTCCCAGATATCCTAGACTTGGATTTGACACTTTTAGCACCGCCGTGACCTGCTTCCGGGGTGCTTCCCACACAAGTCCCCGTCAAAGTCCCCAGAAGAGAGGGATCAGCTAATGCCCGCGCCTGTCCACGCCAAGGTCGTCATCATCGGGTCCGGCCCCGCCGGCTACACCGCAGCGATCTACGCGGCACGCGCGATGCTCGAGCCGGTGCTGATCCAGGGCATCCAGCCGGGCGGGCAGCTCACCATCACCACCGACGTCGAGAACTATCCCGGCTTCGCCGATGTGATCCAGGGCCCCTGGCTGATGGAGCAGATGGAGAAGCAGGCGGCCCATGTCGGCACCAAGATCGTCACCGATCTCGTCAACAAGCTGGAACTCGGCCAGCGCCCCTTTCGCCTGACCTGCGATTCCGGCGACATCTATCTCGCCGAGACCGTGATCCTCGCCACCGGCGCCCAGGCGCGCTGGCTCGGCCTGCCCTCGGAAGAGAAGTTCCAGGGCGGCGGCGTGTCGGCCTGCGCGACCTGCGATGGCTTCTTCTACCGCGGCAAGGAAGTCGTGGTGGTCGGCGGCGGCAACACCGCGGTCGAGGAGGCGCTGTACCTGACCAATCACGCCTCCCAGGTCACCATCGTGCATCGCCGCGATCATTTCCGCGCCGAGCGCATCCTGCAGGAACGGCTGTTCAAGCATCCCAAGATCAAGGTGGTGTGGGACTCGGCGATCGACGAGATCTGCGGATCGGAGAACCCGAACAAGGTCACCCATGTGCGGCTGAAGAACGTCAAGACCGGCTCGCACACGAACCTCAAAACCGACGGCGTCTTCATCGCGATCGGCCATGCGCCGGCGACGGAGCTCGTCAAAGGCCAGATCAAATTGAAACCGTCGGGCTATGTCGAGGTGGCGCCGAACTCCACCGCGACCTCGATGCCCGGCCTGTTCGCCGCGGGCGACGTGGCGGATGAAACCTTCCGGCAGGCGGTCACCGCCGCCGGCCTCGGCTGCATGGCTGCGCTCGAGGCGGAACGCTTCCTGGCTCTTCGCGCGAGCGATCGCGCAGCGGCGGAATAATCATGGCACGATCTCGCGACGGATTTACGGATATGGATTGGGACAAGCTGAAGGTCTTTCACGCAGCGGCGGAGGCCGGCAGCTTCACGCATGCCGGCGAACAGCTTGGCCTGTCGCAATCGGCGGTCTCCCGCCAGGTCAGCGCGCTGGAGCAGGAGCTCTCGGTGTCGCTGTTTCACCGCCACGCCCGCGGCCTGATCCTCACCGAACAGGGCGACCTCCTGTTCCGCACCGCGCATGACGTGTTCATGCAGCTGCAGGCGGCCCGCGCAAAGCTCACCGACAGCCGCGAGCGGCCGAGCGGCGACCTCAAGATCACGACGCCGCCGGCGCTCGGCATCAACTGGCTGATCCCGCGGCTCGACGAGTTCACCGCGCTCTATCCCGACATCCGGATCTCGCTGATCGTCACCGACGAGGATCTCGACCTCTCGATGCGCGAGGCCGACGTCGCGATCCGCACCCGCAAGCCGACCCAGCCGGACCTGATCCAGCGCAAGCTGTTCTCGATCGGCTTCCATGCCTATTGCTCGCCGGAATACATCAAGCGCTTCGGCACGCCGCGCACGCTCGATGATCTCGACTCGCACCGCATCATCATGCTCGGCGACTCGCAGGTGCCGGCGCATCTGCAGAACCGCAGCTGGCTGATCGATGCCGGCCGCAACGGCTCCGGTCCGCGCGAGCCCTACTTCAAGGTCAACAACATCCTTGGCCTCGTGCGCGCCTGCCAGCAGGGCCTCGGCATCGCCGCGCTGCCGGACTATCTGGTCGAACAGAACAACCTCGTGCAGCTGTTCGGCGAGTCCGACTCGATCGCGCTCGACACCTACTTCGTCTATCCGGAAGAGCTGAAGACGGTGGCTCGGGTGCAGGTGTTCCGCGACTTCGTGGTCAGCAAGGCGCAGCGCTGGCCGTCGTGATTAAGCCGCCCTTATAGGGCTGGTTTATAGGGATATCCGTGCTGCCCCCGGTCTCCGCATGACTGACATGCGACCTGGATAGTTGCTGCAGGCCGTCGATGGGGATCATATTGCTTACACGCTGAGCGTTCGCGTCGCGCATATGTCCCCCTCCTCCAGTGGCGCGGAAGTTCAGTAATCCCTCTTGGAAGGTGATTGTGTCGGCCTCACGTGGCCAATACCTTAAGCCGGGCTCACTTGAGCCCGGCTTTTTTTCATCGCCGTGCCCTTTCACCTCCACGTCATGCGCAAAACGCGCCGCACGCGCCGATCAGCATGTGCATTGACAACAACCTCGCAGTGCAGCATCATTGTCCCATGATCACGACTTCGTGCGCCGTTCTGTCGTCGAAAAAAGCTCCCCTCCCGGGGACACGAGATCGCGCGCGATAAGATCACCTTCGCATTCAAACCGATCCCGAAACCCCGCCGCCTGGACGGGGTTTTTTGTTGGTCCCGTCTCCGGCTTTGCCTTCCCCAGGAGATGGAACATGACCGATCTACACCAGCAATTGCAGGGCCTCTGGCTGCCTCTGATCACGCCATTCCGTAACGGCGAACTCGACGTCACGTCGCTGCGGCGTCTCGTACGGCACTACGCCAGCGGCCCCGTCGACGGGTTCATTCTCGGCGCAACCTCCGGCGAGGGCATGGCGCTCAGCGTGGACGAACTGGAGGGGCTGGTGAGCGTCGTGCTCGACGAGCTCAGTGCCAGCTCCCGCCATTTGCCGGTCTGTCTCGGGCTCTCCGGCGCCTCGACCGCCCGGATGAAGGAAGCGCTGGATGATACGGCCGACTGGCCGATCAACGGCTATCTGATCGCCAGCCCCTATTACATCAGGCCCTCGCAACGCGGGCTCGTGCAGCACTTCAACGCGCTCGCCGATCACGCGTCGTGGCCGATCGTGCTTTACAACATCCCCTATCGCACGGCGGTGAACCTGACCAACGAAACGCTGCTGGCGCTCGCGGACCATCCGAACATCGCCGGCATGAAGGATTGCTGCGCCGACCGCGCGCAGTCGATCGACTTCCTCAACCGCCGGCCGGCCGGCTTCCGCGTGCTGACCGGCGAGGATGCGCAAACCTTCGATGCGCTCTCGGACGGCGCCGACGGGGCGATCCTGCTGTCCGCACATCTGGAAACAAACACCTTCGCTGCGATCCGCACGCTGCTGCAGCAGGGCCAGCGCGACACGGCGCTGGCCGCCTGGCAGAGCGTCGTCGGCCTGACGAGGCTGTTGTTCGCCGAACCAAGCCCCGCGCCGGCCAAGCACTGGCTGTGGCGGCAGGGGCTGATCGACAGCCCCGAGGTGCGGCTGCCGATGGTCGAGATCAGCGAGGATCTCGCAACCTGGCTCGATGCCGAGATGGAGCGCCGCGAACAGCTGCTGTTGCCGGCGTGATCGCGTTTTCTCCCCGTTCTTACGGGGAGAGGGCTGGGTGATGGGCTGCTTCCGCACAAAAAGGCGAGAGACAGACTCGTGGAGCGTCCCCCTCACCCGGATCGCATCTTGCGATGCGATCCGACCTCTCCCCGCACGCGGGGCGAGGTAGGAAACGTCTAGTCCAGCTTCACCCTGCCGAGCCTAAGCGCATTGCCGATCACGCTGACCGAGGAAAGCGCCATCGCGGCGGCGCCGACCATCGGCGACAGCAGGATGCCGAACAGCGGATACAGCACGCCGGCTGCGATCGGCACCCCGGCGGCGTTGTAGACGAACGCGAACGCCAGGTTCTGACGGATGTTGCGCATGGTCGCGACCGACAGCCGCCGCGCGCGCACGAGGCCCATCAGATCGCCCGTGAGCAGCGTGACGCCGGCGCTCTCGATCGCGACGTCGGTGCCGCCGCCCATCGCGATGCCGACATCGGCAGCGGCGAGCGCCGGCGCGTCATTGACGCCGTCGCCGGCCATCGCGACGGTGCGCCCCTCGCCGCGCAGCCGCTGCACCACCTCGCTCTTGCGCTCCGGCAGAACGCCGGCCTCGACCTCGTCGATGCCGAGCGTCTTCGCCACCGCCCGCGCGGTGGTCTCGTTGTCGCCGGTCAGCATCACGATGCGCAGGCCCTCGGCGCGCAGCGCCTGCAGCGCGCTCGTCGCAGACGGCTTGACCGGATCGGCTATCGCGATCACCCCGACGACGCGGCCATCGACCGCGACATAGATGGCCGTCGCGCCGTCTCGCCGCGCCGCCTCGGCCGCCTCGTCGAGCGCTGCCGTCGCGATCTTCAGCTCGGCCATCAGCACCGCATTGCCGAGCGCAACTTGCCTGCCCTCGACGGTGCCGGTCGCGCCCTTGCCGGAAGGCGAGGCGAAATTGCTGACGGCGGCGGATGCGAGCTTGCGCTCCCTGGCAGCGGCGATAATCGCCTGTGCCAGCGGGTGCTCGCTGCCCTGCTCGACACTGGCCGCCAGGCGCAGCAGATCGCTCTCGTCGAGTCCTTCGGCGGCAATGACGTGCACGACCTTCGGCTTGCCCTCGGTGAGCGTACCGGTCTTGTCGATGACCAGCGTGTCGATCGCCTCCATCCGCTCCAGCGCCTGCGCGTCGCGGATCAGGATGCCGGAATGCGCGCCGCGGCCGACGCCGACCATGATCGACATCGGCGTCGCCAATCCCAGCGCGCACGGGCAGGCGATGATCAGCACCGTGACGGCGGCGACCAGCGCGAAGGTCAGGCGCGGCTCGGGGCCGAACACCGTCCAGGCGATAAAGGCGAGCACGGCGGCGGCGATCACCGCCGGCACGAACCAGCCGGCGACGCGATCGGCGAGCCGCTGGATCGGCGCGCGTGAGCGCTGCGCCTTCGCCACCATGTCGACGATCCGCGACAGCATGGTGTCGCGGCCGATCTTCTCGGCGCGCATCACGAGGCCGCCGCTCTGGTTGACGGTGCCGCCGATCACGTTCTGGCCTTCGGCCTTCGTGACCGGCATCGACTCGCCTGTGACCATGGACTCGTCAATGACCGCACTGCCCTCGACGACGACGCCGTCGACCGGCACCTTCTCGCCCGGCCGCACGCGCAGGCGGTCGCCGACCTTGATCGCGTCGATGTCGATGTCCTCGTCGCCATGTTCGGTGATGCGCCGCGCGGTCTTCGGCGCGAGGCCGAGCAGCGCGCGGATCGCGCCCGAGGTCTGCGCGCGGGCGCGCAATTCCAGCACCTGGCCGAGCAGCACCAGCACCGTGATCACGGCCGCCGCCTCGAAATACACCGCGACCGCGCCATGCATGTCGCGGAACGCGGGCGGGAACAGCTGCGGCGCCAGCGTCGCGACCACGCTGTAGACATAGGCGACGCCGGTGCCCATCGCGATCAACGTGAACATGTTGAGATTGCGGGTGACCAGCGACTGCCAGCCGCGCACGAAGAACGGCGCGCCGGCCCACAGCACGACCGGCGTCGCCAGCACGAGTGAGACCCAGTTCGACCAGTGCTGCGGCACCAGCTGCATCAGCCCGAGATGGCTGCCCATCTCGAGCACGAACACCGGCACGGTCAGCGCGAGGCCGATCCAGAACCGCCGCGTCATGTCGATCAGTTCGGGATCGGGACCGTCGTCGAGCGAGACCTGCTCGGGCTCCAGCGCCATGCCGCAGATCGGGCAGCTGCCCGGACCGACCTGACGCACCTCGGGATGCATCGGGCAGGTGTAGATGGTGCCCGCGGGCGCCGGCGGCTCGGGTTCACGCGGCTTGAGATACTTCTCAGGGTCGGTCTCGAAACGCTCGCGGCAGCGGCTGCTGCAGAACAGGTACTCCTCGCCCTGGTAGCTGAAGCGGTGCTTGGCGGTCGCCGGGTTGACCTTCATGCCGCAGACCGGATCGATCGCGAACGCCGCCTCGGCCGGCGGCGTGTCGTGACCATGCTTGCCGCCGCAGCAGGAATGCGCGGCCGCGCCATTGTGGTGATGATCCGCGTGCGAATGGTCGTGTGTTGCGTGTGCCACGAAACTCTTCCCGGCCGCTAACCCGGCCCCTTGATTTGTATACCCTAGGGGGGTATATGAGGTCTATGAGAGACGAGGTCAAGACATCCTGCTTAAAACGGCTCAAACGGATCGAAGGTCAGATCCGCGGGTTGGCCGCCATGGTCGAGGACGACCGCTATTGCATCGACGTGGTGACGCAGATCGCGGCCGCGCGCGCGGCGCTGCGCCGCGTCGAGGAAGAGGTGCTGCGCGATCATGTGGCGCATTGCGTCGAGCATGCGATCTCGTCCGGCGACAAGGCCGACCAGCGGCGCAAGATCGCCGAGCTGATGGACGTGATCGGGCGTGCGGATCGGTGATCTAAAACGCCACCCCATACTGGATGTCGTCCCTGCGAAAGCAGGGACCCATAACCACAGCAGCCTGTTGTGAAAGGACGCTGGGGCCACAGCCCCATTGATCACGAAAATTGGTGGTTATGGGTCCCGGGTCGCGCTTCGCTTGCCCGGAACGACGTGGGGATAGAGCGGTGCCGAATTCGCTGCCGCTTCATGCGCGGCTGAACAGCGCGATCAGGTATTGAAGCGGAAATGCATGACGTCGCCGTCGGCGACGACGTACTCCTTGCCTTCAAGCCGCAGCTTGCCGGCATCGCGCGCGCCGGCCTCGCCGTTGCCGGCGATGTAATCGGCATAGGCGATGGTCTCGGCGCGGATGAAGCCCTTCTCGAAATCGGTATGGATCACGCCGGCGGCGGCAGGCGCCTTGGTGCCGCGGTCGATGGTCCAGGCGCGTGCTTCCTTCGGGCCGACGGTGAAATAGGTGATGAGATCGAGCAGCCGGTAGCCGGCGCGGATCAGCCGATCGAGCCCGGCCTCTTCCAGACCCAGTGTCTCCAGGAAGTCAGTGCGTTCCTCGCGCGACAGCGTCGCGATTTCGGATTCGATCTTGGCCGAGATCACGACCGCGACCGCGCCCTCCTCCTTGGCGCGCTCGAACACCGCCTTGGAAAAATTGTTGCCGTCCTTGGCCGAGGCTTCCTCGACGTTGCAGACATAGAGCACGGGCTTCGAGGTCAGGAGCCCGAGCATGCGGAACGCGCGCTCCTCCTCCGGCTTGCGCTCCAGCGCACGCGCCGGCTTGCCGTCGCGCAGCAGCACCAGCGCGCGGTTGACGAGCTCGAGCTGCTCCTTGGCTTCCTTGTCGTTGCCCTTGGCCTTCTTCGAGAGGTTGTCGACGCGCTTCTCCAGGCTGTCGAGGTCGGACAGCATCAGCTCGGTCTCGATGGTCTCGATGTCGGCGAGCGGCGCGATCTTGCCCTCGACATGGGTGATGTCGGAATCCTCGAAGCAGCGCACCACATGGGCGATGGCGTCGACCTCGCGGATGTTGGCGAGGAACTGGTTACCGAGACCTTCGCCCTGCGACGCGCCGCGGACGAGGCCCGCGATGTCGACGAAGGTCAGCCGGGTCGGAATGATCTGCGCGGACTTCGCGACAGCCGCGAGCTTCTCCAGCCGCGGATCGGGCACCGCGACCTCGCCGACATTCGGCTCGATGGTGCAGAACGGATAGTTCGCCGCCTGGGCGGCCGCCGTTTCGGTCAGCGCATTGAACAGCGTCGACTTGCCGACGTTAGGCAGCCCGACGATCCCGCATTTGAATCCCATGTCTTCCTCAACATTCTCTGATCTGTCATGGCCGGGCTCGTCCCGGCCATCCACGTCTTACGGTGCACGCGGCAGGTAAGACGTGGATGCCCGGCACAAGGCCGGGCATGACGACAAAGGAGGTCAGGCCGGCTTCTCGCCGCCGTTCTCACCCTTGTCGAACCCCTTGGCCTGCATCGTCAGGTGCACCTTGTTGGCGAACGAAGCGTCGTGGCCCGTCGCCAACAGGCCGGCATTGTCGGCGACGGCCTGGCACAGGGCCTCCACCCACGCCCGGTCGCTCTTGGCGAAGTCCGACAGCACGTGGCTGTGCACGAGCTCCTTGACGCCGGGATGACCGATCCCGAGCCGCACTCGCCGATACTCGTTGCCGATATGCGCGGAAATCGAGCGCAGGCCGTTATGGCCGGCGATCCCGCCGCCGATCTTGACCCGCACCTTGGCCGGCGGCAGTTCGAGCTCGTCCTGGAACACGGTGACGTCGGAGGGCGTCAGCTTGAAGAAGTTCGCCGCTTCCTGTACCGCGCGCCCGGACTCGTTCATGTAGGTGGTCGGCTTCAGCAGCACGACCTTCTCGCGATCGACGACGCCCTCGGAGGTCTCGCCCTGAAAGCGACGGCGCCATGATGCGAAACCATGACGCCGTGCAATCTCATCGACCGCCAGGAAACCGATATTGTGCCGGTTGCCGGCGTATTTCGCGCCGGGATTACCGAGACCGACAAAAAGGCGCATGGCGCGGCATCCCGCGTCGGCGCGCCATCAGACGATCGCGCGCCGACCTGATCGATTACTTCTTCTTGTCGCCACCGGCGGGAGCCTTGGCACCCGCGGCCGGAGCCGCAGCACCCGCAGCCGGAGCCGCCGCAGCGGCCGGAGCTGCAGCACCCGCGGCCGGAGCAGCGCCACCGGCAGCAGCCGCAGCCGCGGCCTTCTGCTCTTCGGCGTAGCCGGACGGCGGCACGATGGTGACCAGGGTCGCGTCCTCGCGGGTCAGCGACTTCACGCCCTTCGGCAACTTGACGTCGGAGAGATGCAGCGAATAGCTGATCTCGAGGCTGCCCACGTCGGCTTCGATATATTGCGGGATGTTGTCGACCGCGCATTCGAGCTCGAGGGTGTGGGTGACGATGTTCACGGTGCCGCCGCGCTTGACGCCAGGCGAGGTTTCGCCGTTCACGATGTGCAGCGGCACGCTGACGCGGATGGTGGCGCCTTCGCCAAGCCGCATGAAGTCGACATGGAGCGGGAAGTCCTTCACCGGGTCGAGGTGGTAGTCGCGCGGAATCACGCGATGCTTCTTGCCCTCGAGATCGATGTCGAACAGCGTGGTAAGGAACCGGCCCGCCAGGATGCGCTGGCGCAGTTCACGATCGTCGACCGAGATGGTCACCGGGGGCTGGTTGTCTCCGTAGATCACTCCGGGAACTCTCCCGGCGCGACGCTCTGCCCGGGCGGCCCCCTTGCCGCTCTTCGGACGCGCGGTCGCCTTCAATTCCTTGACGGTCGCCATAGCGTTAAGTCCTTGTATTTAAAAAGTTAAAGGCCGCAGCGCGGCCCATGCTCAGGTCCACAGCAAGCCTCCAGGGGTGCGGGGGCCGCGGACGTGGCGGGCTTTTAGCCCCAAAGGGCCGAAATGACAAGGAAATGAAGGAAATTTTCTTGCTTCACCCTCCCCCTCCAGGGGAAGGTGGAAGATCAGCCGACCGTACCGCCGAGCTTGGCTTCCAGCGCCGCGATCCTCGCCTTCAGCGCCTCGTTCTCCTCGCGCGCCAGGCGGGCCATGTCCTTGACCGCGTCGAATTCCTCGCGCTTGACCACGTCGAGGTCGCGCAGGATCCGTTCCGCCTGGTTGCGCATGACCGTGTCGACCTCGCGCTTGACGCCCTGGGCGGCGCCCGCGGCATCGTTCATCAGACGGCCGATCTCATCGAAAAACCGGTTGCTGGTCTGGGTCATCTCGCAAAACTCTCCGCGTTCCTGCCTCGCGCCAAAGACAATGGCGATCTCAGCCATCCGGTTCAAGTCCGCCGCGAATGGCAGGCCTCCCGAGGCTTGCCTTGTCATGCTCCGGTTTCCTTGCAATCGTATGAACTCACAACAGAAATCGCACACATAACGCGAGCAGAAACGCCATGATCGACCAGACCGTCGAGATCCCGACCAAGGACGGCAAGACCACCACCTTCATCACCCATCCCGAGCGCGGCGGCCCCTTCCCCGTCGTCATCTTCTACATGGACGCGCCGGCGATCCGCGAGGAGTTGCGCGACATGGCGCGCCGGCTCGGCACGTCAGGTTATTATGTGATGCTGCCGAACATGTATTACCGCGCCGGCGTGATGGAGCTCGGCCCGATCAATCCCGATCCGGAATCGCCCGAACGCAAACGCATGTTCGAGCTGATGCACTCGCTCAACATTCCGCTGGTCATGGAAGACACCAAGAGCCTGCTCGCCTATGCCGAGACGCAGAAGGCGGCCAACACCGCGATCATCGGCACCGTCGGCTATTGCATGAGCGGCCGCTATGCGGTGAACGCCGCGACGCATTTCGGCGATCGCGTCAAGGCCGCCGCCTCGGTCTACGGCACGCATCTGGCGACCGACCAGCCCGACAGTCCGCATCTTGCCGCGCAAAAGACAAAGGCCGAACTCTATTTCGCCTGCGCCGAGACCGATATCTACGCGCCACAGGACATCATCGAGCAGGTGAAGGCCGGCATGAAGGGATCGAACAACGAGGTCGAGATCTATCCCGGCACACATCACGGCTTTGCGTTCCCCAAGCGTCCGGTCTATGACCGCGACGCCGCCGAACGCCATTGGGAGCGGCTACTCGCGCTTTACCGGCGCAACCTCGTGAGCTGAGTCTCAAGACGAACGATGCCGTTCCTGCTGATCGACTTTCCGGTGTTCAATCCCGTAGCGCTCTCGCTCGGGCCGATCGTGATCCGCTGGTATGCGCTGGCCTATATCGTCGGCATCGTGCTGGGCTGGATCTACGCCCGCTCGCTGATCAAGAAGGAGCGGCTGTGGGGCGGCCCGGCGCCGATCACGCTGCCGCAGCTCGACGATTTCATCCTCTGGGTCACCATCGGCATCATCGTCGGCGGCCGCACCGGCTACGTGCTGTTCTACAATTTGCCCTTCTTCATCGCGCATCCGGGCGAAATCCTGGAATTGTGGAAGGGCGGCATGTCGTTCCACGGCGGCTTCCTCGGCTGCGTCGCAGCGGTGATGCTGTTTGCCCGCCGCAACAACATCCCGATCCTGTCGCTCGGCGACATCACCACCGCGGTCGCACCGATCGGGCTGTTCCTCGGCCGGCTCGCCAATTTCATCAACAGCGAATTGTGGGGCCGTCACGCCGATCCGGACCTGCCCTGGGCCATGATCTTCCCCAATGGCGGGCCGCTGCCGCGGCATCCGAGCCAGCTCTACGAGGCCGGGCTCGAGGGCATCGTGCTGTTTGCAGCGCTGGCGATCATGATCCGGATGGGCGCGCTCAAGCGTCCCGGCCTGATCCTCGGCAGCTTCATCACGATCTATGGCGTTGCCCGAATCATCGGCGAGCACTTCAGGGAGCCCGACCCGCAACTCGGATTCTTGTGGGGCGGACTAACCATGGGCATGCTGCTGTCGGTGCCAATGATCATTGTGGGCGTTATCATCATCACGGCCGCCGTTCGCCGCCGGGCGAACGGTCCGGCGCCGAGTTCAACCTGAACAAGTTCAATCCAAAGCAAGTGCAATCCAAGGAAGGCCGTGAACGAACCCTCCCCGCTGCTGGATGAGATCAGGAAGCTGATCAAGCTGTCCGGGCCGATGCCGGTCTGGCGCTACATGGAATTGTGCCTGATGCATCCGCGGTACGGCTACTATTTGTCGCGCGATCCGCTCGGCCGCGAGGGCGATTTCACCACGGCGCCCGAGGTCAGCCAGATGTTCGGCGAGCTGCTCGGGCTGTGGAGCGCCTCGATCTGGCGCGCGATCGGCTCGCCGGCGACGCTTCGCCTGATCGAGCTCGGCCCGGGCCGCGGCACCATGATGTCCGACGCGCTGCGTGCGCTGCGCGTGCTGCCGCCGCTCTACCAGTCGCTCAGCATCCACCTCGTCGAGGTCAACCCGGTGCTGCGCGAGAAGCAGTACGCCACGCTGGCGGGCGTGCGCAACGTCACCTGGCACGACAGCATCGACGACGTGCCCGAGGGACCGGCGGTGATCCTCGCCAACGAATATTTCGACGTGCTGCCGATCCACCAGATGGTCCGGCGCGAGACCGGCTGGCACGAGCGGACGGTCGGGATGGATGCCAATGGCAACTTGTATTTCGCTCCCGCGCCAGAGCCTGTGCCGCATTTCGAGGTGCTGCTGCCGCCGCTGGTGCGCGCCGCGCCGCTCGGCGCGGTGTTCGAATGGCGGCCCGACAACGAGATCATGAAGCTCGCCACGCGGCTGCGCGACCAGGACGGCGCCGCGCTGATCATCGATTACGGCCATCTGCGCAGCGACGCCGGCGACACTTTCCAGGCGATCGCACGCCACAGCTTCGCCGACCCGCTGAAGAACCCGGGACAGGCCGATGTGACCGCACATGTCGATTTCCAGGCCATGGCGCGGGCCGCCGAGGATGTCGGCGCGCTCGTCCACGGACCGGTGACGCAGGGCGACTTCCTCAAGCGTCTCGGCGTCGAGGCCCGTGCGGCCGGGCTGATGGCGAAAGCAAGCCCCGAAGTCTCCGCCGACGTTGCCGGTGCGCTGAAGCGGCTGACCGATTCCGGACGCGGCGGGATGGGCTCGATGTTCAAGGTCATGGCCATCTCCGACCCACGCCTCACCTCGATCGCCGGATTGAGCGATCAGCCTGACGAGACCGAACAATGACATTGGGATCACCGCTGCTGTCGGCCATTCCGGGCCTGCGCCATGCCTTCTTCTCGCGTGAAGGCGGCGTGTCGGAGGGCATCTATGCCGCCCTCAATGGCGGGCTGGGCTCGCGCGACGATCCGGCCAAGGTCGCGGAGAACCGGCGGCGGATGGCGGCGCAGCTCGGCGTGCCGCTCGATCACCTCGTCAGCGTGCACCAGATTCACTCGCCTGACGTCGTGGCCGTGACCGGTCCATGGAATGGCGGCGCGCGCCCGAAGGCGGACGCGCTCGTCACCCGCACCGAAGGCCTTGCGATATCGGTCACGACGGCCGACTGCGGCCCGATCCTGTTCGTCGATCCCAATGCGCGCGTGATCGGCGCGGCGCATGCCGGCTGGAAGGGCGCGCTGACCGGCGTGCTGGAATCGACCATCGACGCGATGGAGAAGCTCGGTGCGGAGCGCGGCGGCATCGTCGCCGCCATCGGCCCGCTGATCCGCAAGGAGTCCTACGAGGTCGGCAACGAATTCGTCGAACGCTTCATCGAGGCCGATGCGGAGAACGGCATGTTCTTCATGCCCGCCGAACGCGACGGACACGCGATGTTCGATCTTGCCGGCTTCATCCGCATGCGGCTGGAAAATGCCGGCGTGCTGATGATCGACGATCTCGGCATAGACACCTATTCCGACGAGCGCTGCTTCAGCTACCGCCGCTCCGTGCACCGCAAGGAAGCCGATTACGGCCGGCTCGTTCACGCCATCGCACTGGAAGGCTGACGCCGGGCATCCAGAGCGTTTTCCCGCGAAGTGGATACCGGTTCGCGGTGAGGGAAACGCGTCAGAATAAAATCGGGCGATTCTTGTGCGACAAGCGTCTTGACTCTCCACCTGCTGGAGACCGGACAAGCGGCGCATGACACAACGCACCTACAGCATCGGCGAGGCGGCGCGGCTCAGCGGAATTTCCGTCCGCAAGCTCCGCTTCTATTCGGACCAGGGGTTGCTGCCGCCGGCCGGCCGCACCGCGAGCGGCTATCGCGTCTTCACCGACGACGAACTGGTTCGCCTCGACCTGATCCGCTGCCTGCGCGATGCGGGCCTCGGTCTCGATGCCATCCGTGAGGTCCTGACCAAGCAGCTCTCGCTGGTCGAGGCGCTGCAGCTTCGCCTCGAGACGCTGGAAGCGGAGATCGCGGCACAGCGCCGCGTCGCCTCGGCCCTGCGGGCTGCGTTGCGTTCACCGCAACTCACCGAAGCAGATTTGAGGAGATTCCTGACCATGACGCAGCTGTCCCGCGCCGAGCGCCGCAACGTCGTCGAACGCTTTTTCGAGAAGGTGTCCGACGGCATCAACATCGACCGGAAATGGATCCGGCAGATGATCGAGACCAGCGTGCCCGAATTGCCGGACGAGCCGACGCCCGAGCAGTGCGATGCCTGGATCGAGCTTTCGGAGATGCTCAACGACCCTTCCCTCGTCGCCAACATCCGCGCCAACGCGGAGGACGTCTGGAATCACCACGTGCTGGATCTCGCCGCCTGGCAGGCGGCCAACCAAACCGTGCTGGCGAGAGCCAGGGAGATCATCGCGCGCGACCTCGGCCCGACGTCGGAGGCCGGCCAGACGCTGGCGCGCGACTGGCTGGAAACATCGGCGCGATTGCTGAAGCGAAAACCTGATCTGGAATTCCGCAACTGGATCCGCGGTAAATATGCCCTGCACGACGCCCGTGCGGCGCGCTATTGGGAGCTCGTCGCCATCATGCGCGGGCAATCGCCGGACGCGAGCCCGAACCGCGAATGGACCTGGATCACCGCAGCCATGCGGCACCATCTCTCTGACTGAGCAGGGAAATCCGAAATCTCGCGGCGCGCCGCCCGGATCGGTTAAGTGCTGTGGCCGTCCTGCCCTAGACGTTAAGCCGTTTTAACGATATCGCAGGACGCAATGAGGGAAGCGTCGAACCGCCAGTTTCAAACTGGGACAGCCGTGCGTGCCGCGATCGCATGCTCGTGGCTTGCGATCGCGTGCGCGCTTGGCGGCTGCGCGGCCGGCGGCAACGTGGCCGACTCCTACGCCATGGCCACGCCGGCAAGCAGCGGCGCAACGGTTGCGTTCGAATCGATCGACGGCCCTCCGCCCCAGGTGTTCGACCGCATGGTCGGCGTGCTCGACAGCGAGTCCAAGCTGCGCAGCCTGTCGATCGTGTCGCGCCAGGGCGCTGCCGCCTATCGCGTGCGCAGCTATCTGTCGGCGCAGGTGGTGCGCGGCCGCACCATGATCGCGTGGGTGTGGGACGTCTACGACAGCAACCAGCAACGCGCGCTGCGGCTCTCCGGCGAGGAGCCCGCCGGCAAGGCCGGCCGCGACGCCTGGGCCGCCGCCGACGACCTGGTGCTGCGCAAGATCGCCCAGGCCGGCCTCAGCGGCCTGTCCGGCATGATCAATGGCGGCGCGGCGGACAGCCCCGCGACCGCCCCGGCACCGGACCTCCGCGGGCCCACGGTGGCAAGTGCCCCGGCCCCCGTCGCGCCCGAGACCATGGCGCTCGGCTATTCCGCCGACTAAACCCCGTTATAGCCCGGGGAAATGCGTTTTTTGCCCAGGAAAACGGCGGCCAAAGCCGGCTAATGGGTTGCCATCGGATGCGCCTGCCTGATATTCCCTCGCGCACCGAAAACCCGCCGGTTCTGTAAGGACTTGAGATGCTGAACGTCGTATCCAGCAAGGCGCGGGGGGAAGCATCGATGTCGGCAAAGAACGGATCAATCAAACTCGTCGCCGGCAACTCCAATCCTGCGCTGGCGCAGGAGATCGCCAAGGGACTTGGCATCGAACTGACCAAGGCCGTGGTCCGGCGCTTCGCCGACATGGAGATCTTCGTCGAGATCCAGGAGAACGTCCGCGGCTCGGACATGTTCATCCTGCAGTCGACGTCATTTCCGGCCAACGACAATCTGATGGAACTGTTGATCATCACCGACGCGCTGCGCCGTTCCTCGGCGCGCCGCATCACCGCGGTGGTGCCCTATTTCGGCTATGCCAGGCAGGATCGCAGGTCCGGCTCGCGTACGCCGATCTCGGCCAAGCTCGTCGCCAACCTGATCTCGCACGCCGGCGTCGACCGCGTCATGACGCTTGACCTGCATGCCGGCCAGATCCAGGGCTTCTTCGACATCCCGACCGACAACCTGTTCGCGGCGCCCCTGATGGTGCGCGACATCAAAGAGAAATTCGACCTCGCCAAGGTTATGGTGGTATCGCCCGACGTCGGCGGCGTGGCGCGTGCCCGCGGCCTCGCCAAGCGCATCAACACCCCGCTTGCGATCGTCGACAAGCGCCGCGAGCGCCCCGGCGAGTCCGAGGTGATGAACGTGATCGGCGACGTCGCCGGCTACAATTGCATCCTGGTCGACGACATCGTCGACTCCGGCGGCACGCTGGTGAATGCGGCCGAGGCGCTGATCGCGCACGGCGCCAAGGAAGCCTCGGCCTATATCACCCACGGCGTGCTGTCCGGCGGCGCCGCCGCGCGCATCGCCTCGTCGCGGCTGAAGGAGCTGGTCATCACCGACTCGATCCTGCCGACCGAAGCCGTCAACAAGGCGCCGAACATCCGCCAGATCTCGATCGCCGGCCTGATTGCCGAAGCGATCGGCCGCACCGCGGCGGAAGAGTCGGTTTCCAGCCTGTTCGATTAAATCGATATTTGCTGTCGTCCCTGCGAAAGCAGGGACCCATAACCACAGGCCTTGTTGTTGCGAAGGCTGTGGCTCCAGCGTTGTAAATCAATTCGCATTGGTGGTGATGGGTCCCGGCTCAAGGCCGGGACGACACCGAGTATGCTGCAGCCACCCCGCTAAAACCCCGGCCGTGGCACGTGGCTCATCAGCGTCCGCGCATAGCCGCCATCGACGATGATCTCCTCGCCATTGACGTATGACGCGCGGTCGCTGGCCAGGAACAGGGTCGCGTCCGCCATGTCCTGCGGTGCGCCGATCCGGCGCATCGGCACCACGGCGGTGCGCCGCTCGGTGACCCCAGGCGTGTCGTAGAAAGCCTGGCTCATCGGCGTCACGACAAGGCCGGGGCTGACCACATTGCTGCGGATGCCATGCGGTCCCCATTCCGCTGCGAGTTGCTGCGAGAGCATCACGACGCCAGCCTTGCTGACGCTGTAGGCGCCGCTCTGCCCCTGCGCATTGCTGGCGGCGATCGAGGCGACGTGGATAAGGCTGCCGCGTCCGGCCTTGCGCATCTGGCGGCCGAACGCTTGGGCGCAGATGAAATAGCCGGTGAGATTGACCGCCAGCACCGCATTCCATTCCGCGAGGGCGAGCGTGTCGAGCCCGCCCGGGCGCAGCACCGCCGCTGTGTTGACGAGGATGTCGCAAGCGCCGAGCGTGCGCGCGACGGCATCGGCGGCTGCCGCGACATTGTCCTCGCTGGTCGTATCGCAAGTCGCGACGAGATGACCGTCGCCGAATTCGCGAAGCTCTGCCTTGGTCTCCGCAAGGGAGCGCTCGTCGCGATCGAGTGCGGCGACCCTGGCGCCGGCCCGCGCGAAACTGACCGCGGTGGCGCGGCCGATACCGCCGCCTCCGCCGGTGACGACGGCAACGCGGCCCGACAGGCCGAGCCAGTCGGAGGAATGTTGTTCGGTCATGGGGCGCCTCCCGCGCGTTTTGGTTTTATGCCGCAAGCATAACCGAACGCGCCGCAGGCGAGAGCGATCCCGGCACGCATGCCGGAATCGCTTTTCCGCCGATGCTAGCCGGGGATTCCCGCCGCGACCTGGCCGCGCAGACGCTCGAGGCTGAGCAGCGTGTTGGCGCAGGCTTCCGCGACCTCGGTCCCCTTGATGACGAAGTGCTTGCGGAAGAACTCGTAATGCACCTCGGTCTCGTGGAATTGCTGCGGCGTCAGCACCGCCGAGAACACCGGCACCTCGGTGCGCAATTGCACATCCATCAGCGCCTTGATCACGGTGTCGGCGACGAATTCGTGGCGGTAGATGCCGCCATCGACAACGAGCCCGGCCGCGACGATCGCGGTGTAGCGGCGGGTCTTCGCCAACAGCTGCGCATGCAGCGGGATCTCGAACGAGCCCGGCACCTCGAACACGTCGACATTGGTGATGTGCCTCGCCTCGATCTCCTTCAGGAAGGAGATGCGGCACTCTTCCACCACCTCGCGATGCCAGGACGACTGCACGAAGGCAACGCGCTGCGGCTTTGCGAAGTGCGGATGCTCCGGCGCTGGCGGAATGGCCGGCGTATCGGGAGCGCTTTCTGCTTGGGAGGTTTGGATTTGAGAAGCTTGAACGTCTTGGTCTTGCAACATCTGATTCATGGCTTTCCTCTTTCAGGACCAGAATCAGGGCACACGGACAACGACACGAGCCCACACGAAAATCGCGTTGGCCGCCGCAACCGTTCTCTTTCATCCGGACTGTAACCGTCGGCTTCGGAATTGCACCGAATCTGCTGACCCTTCCGCCGGCTTCGCGGAGGAAGGCGCTCGCGGGCTTGGGCTCATCACCCTTACCGCCGGTGGGGATTTTCACCCCGCCCTGAGAACATCGGCACGCCCGGGATGGACGTGCCTGAGACGAAATATGACCAAAGCGCGACAGCCGGGCAAGGCCTTTGGCATGGGGAAACGGCATGTCCCCATGAGCGCGTTGCGGCCCTAACAGAGGCGATATGAGGGCCCGAAGGCTGATTCACGCGTGCGGCAAAGCGCCTGCAAATGGTTAACAAAGCGTTACGCGAGCGCTTAGATTCCGATTTGTTCTCAAAATCACAGATGTGGCGGAGATCAGCTGTGGACGATGCGCGCTTTGGCTGTGGACGGACTCGGCGTGCGGTTGCGCGGATTCCGCAAATCACATCACTTCATCGGCGTCAGGTCCAGGGGCATCCGGAAGCCCGGTCAAGGAACTGCACTCGGCCACGACGCAGTATGTCGCAAGTGCCGGCTTCCGTGTGCGTATCAAGCGATCATAAGAACAAGGTCCGAGACGGCATGTCCCTCGTCGAAAGCATTATCGATTCCCGGAACAACCCGCTTGCGGTGGTCGAAGATATCGCCACCGACAACAACTGGGCGTTCGAGCGTTCCGGCGAAGACGAGGTGACGATCGTCTCCAAGGGAGACTGGATCGACTATCAGCTCTCGTTCACCTGGATGGGCGAGATCGAGGCGCTGCATCTCGCCTGCGCCTTCGACATGAAGATGCCGCAGGCGCGCCGCGCCGAGGTGCAGCGGCTGGTCGCCGCGATCAACGAACAATTGTGGGTCGGCCATTTCGATCTGTGGACCCACACCGGCATGGTGATGCATCGTCAGGCGCTGGTGCTGCCCGGCGGTCTCACCGCCTCCACCGCGCAGTGCGAGGCCATGGTGGTCAACGCGATCCACGCCTGCGAGCGCTACTACCCGGCGTTCCAGTTCGTGGTGTGGGCCGGCAAGTCGACCGCCGAGGCGATGGCCGCGGCGATGTTCGACACCGAGGGCGAGGCGTAAGGGTTTCGTTTCGGTCCATCCCCGCCCTCAGCGTCGTCCCTGCGAAAGCAGGGACCCATACTCCGCGGCCCCAGTGGTTGAGCAAACTGCTTGTGGCTCGCTTCTCGCTTCACTAGAACCGCTTGTGGTTATGGGTCCCTGCTTTCGCAGGGACGACACAGAGTTTGCGGAGCCACCTGTGAGCACATCCAGCAGCGCATTGACGAATACTTCCGGCACCATCGCGCTCGCGGGCGCGGGCAAGATGGGCGGCGCCATGCTGACCGGCTGGCTCGCGCAGGGCCTTGCACCCGAGCGCGTCGCGGTGATCGACCCGCATCTCTCGCCGGAAATCTCCGCGCTTGCCGCAAAGGGCGTGCGGCTCAATCCGCAAGCGAAGGATCTCGGCACGGTCGACACGCTTGTCGTCGCGGTGAAGCCGCAATCGTTCCGCGACGCCGGCGCCGCGCTGAAATCCTTCGTCGGCCCCTCGACGCTCGTCGTCTCGATCATGGCCGGCACGACCATGTCAGCGCTGGAAGAGGTTGTCGGCGGCGCGGTGGTGCGCGCGATGCCGAACACGCCGGCGGCGATCGGCCGCGGCATCACGGTCGCGGTGCCGTCGAAGCGCGTCACCGCCGCGCAGCGCGCGATGACCGATGCGCTGCTGAAAGCGACCGGGCTCATCGAATGGGTCGATGATGAGAGCCTGATGGACGCGGTGACGGCGGTCTCCGGCTCCGGTCCGGCCTATGTGTTCCTGCTCGCCGAGGAGCTGGCCCGCGCCGGCGTTGCGGCCGGCCTGCCCGAGCAGCTCGCGACCACGCTGGCGCGGGCGACCGTCGCCGGCTCCGGCGAATTGCTGCATCGCTCGGATCTGCCGTCGGCAACCCTGCGGCAGAACGTCACCTCGCCCGGCGGCACCACCGCTGCCGCGCTCGAGGTGCTGATGGCGAATGACGGCATGCAGCCGCTGATGACCCGCGCGATCGCCGCTGCGACAAGGCGCTCAAGGGAATTGGCGAAATAGCGCATGCACACTCATTGCCGGGCTTGACCCGGCAATCCATCGAACAAGGACGCTTTCTTCCTTGATGGATGCGCGGGTCAGGCCCGCGCATGACGAGTTCGCCGGACCAACGACACAGGCCGCCTACTGCGCCGAACCCGACGTCCCGGCCAGGCGCTTGTTGAAGCTTTCGACATTGATCAGACCGCGGGCGTGGCGGCCTTCGCCGAGCTTGCGCGTGCCCTCAAAGGCCTCGACCTCGAAGCGGATCACGCGGCGCTCGACCGCGATCACTTTTGAGGTCGTCCGCACGGTGGCGCCGACCAGCGCGGCGGCGAGATGGCGGATATCGACCTCGGTCCCGACCGTGACCCAGCCGGGCTGCAGTGCGGCGCGGATGGCATCGCCCGACGCTATCTCCATTTCGAGGATCATCATCGGCGTCGCATAGACGATCGGCATGCCGGGCACGAAATGCCCGACGGTGCGCTCCGGCGGCACCACGAGCATGCGCTCGGCGCTCATGCCGATCCTGATGAAGTCGCGTGCGTCCATTGGCGCCTTGCTCGTCATTCCGGGGCACGCGAAGCGTGAACCCGGAATCTGGAGATTGTTCATCGAGATCCCGGGTTCGCGCTAATGCGCGCCCCGGGATGACGCGCTTTCGCGCGTCACTTCTTCGCGGCGGCCGCGCGCTCGACGAACGACTTGCCGCCCTTCATCTTGTGATGCAGCGGCGCCTCATTGATCTGGATCACGACCGCGTCGGCATCGACGCCGAGATTCTTCACCAGCGCCTGGGTGATGTCGCGCATCATGCCGAGCTTCTGCTCGTCGGTGCGGCCGGCGGCCATGCTCACGGTGATCTCAGGCATCGTTGCTCTCCCTCTTGTTGTCGCCATGGCCGGGCTCCTCCCGGCCATTCACGTCGCCGCGCATCAAACAAGAGGCGGATGCCCGGCACAAGGCCGCGCATGACGTCACAAGCGAATGGCTATCCCCACGCCACGTCATGCCGCGCCAGGACCTCGCGGATCCGGGCGACGAGATCGGCCTCTGCGCAGGAGAACTGCGCCGGACGCGTCTCACGCCATTCCTGGTTGGAGGCAATCGCAGCGGCGGCCTTGGCGCCCTCGATCAAATCCTTGATCTGCACCTCGCCGCGCGCCTTCTCGTCCGAGCCCTGGATGATCACGCAGGGCGAGTTGCGGCGGTCGGCATATTTGAGCTGATTGCCCATGTTCTTCGGATTGCCGAGATAGAGCTCGGCCCGGATGCCGGCCTGGCGCAACTGCGCGACCATCTTCTGGTAGTCGGCGACACGGTCGCGGTCGAACACGGTGACGACGACGGGACCGAACTCGGCCCGCGCGTCGAGCTGGCCGAGCATCGTCAGTGCGGCCTGCAGGCGCGACACGCCGATCGAGAAACCGGTCGCCGGCACCGGCTCGCCGCGGAAGCGCGAGACCAGGCCGTCGTAGCGGCCGCCGCCACCGACCGAGCCGAACCGCACCGGGCGGCCTTTCTCGTCCTTGGTGTCGAGCAGCAGCTCAACCTCGTAGACCGGGCCGGTGTAATATTCGAGACCGCGAACAACGGTGGGATCGATGCGGATGCGATCCGCGCCATAGCCGGACGCCGCGACCAGCTTGGCGATCTCCTCGAGCTCGCTCACGCCGGCCTGACCAACTTCACTCTTCGCCAGATAGGCCTCCGCCGCAGCAATCGCCTCTCGCCAATCGTCGCGCTGCCGCGTGACGGCCAGGACGATATCGGCATCCGCGGGGCTCAGGTCGGCGCCCTTGGTAAAGTCGCCCTTGCCCTCTTCGCCGCCATCCCATCGTCCGGGACCAAGCAGCTTGCGGACCTCATCGGCTGGAAATTTGTCGAGCTTGTCGATCGCGCGCAGCACGGTGAGGCGGCGGCCAGCATTGTCGTCGCCGCCGAGGCCGATCGCCTCGAGCACGCCGTCGAGCACCTTGCGGTTGTTCACCTTCACGACATAGGAGCCGCGCGGAATGCCGAGTGCTTCCATCGTGTCGGCCGCCATCATGCAGATCTCGGCGTCGGCCGCCGGCGTCGCCGAGCCGACCGTGTCGGCGTCGAACTGCATGAACTGGCGGAAGCGGCCGGGACCCGGCTTCTCGTTGCGGAAGACGTAACCGAAGCGATAGGACCGATACGGCTTCGGCAGCGCGTCGAAGTTTTCCGCGACGTAGCGCGCCAGCGGCGCGGTGAGGTCGTAGCGCAGCGAGATCCACTGCTCGTCATCGTCCTGGAACGAGAACACGCCCTCGTTGGGACGGTCCTGGTCGGGCAGGAACTTGCCGAGCGCGTCGGTGTATTCCATCGCCGGCGTCTCCACCGGCTCGAAGCCGTAGAGCTCGTAGACGGCGCGGATCTTCTCGACCATCGCCCGCGTGGCATTGATCGCGGCCGGGCCGCGATCTTCCAGCCCGCGCGGCAGGCGCGCCTTCAGTTTCTGGGGTTTTTTGGGTTTCTCGGCCATTGGCGGCGTTTACCAGTGGACGCGCAAGGCGGCAACCGCCGCCATCGGCTTCCGGCTGTCATTCCGGGGCGCGTCAAAGACGCGAACCCGGAATCACGTTGCGTCCGTCACTCGACGTTCCTAATCCAGTTATGCGGGTCGTTGGTGCGACCGTACTGGATGTCGACCAGCTTCTTGCGCAGGCCCATGGCGACCGGGCCGGCCACGCCGCCGCTGATCTGGAAATCGCCGCTCGCCGAGCACACCTTGCCGATCGGCGAGATGACGGCCGCGGTGCCGCAGGCGAACGCCTCTTTCAGCTTGCCGCTGGCGGCGTCAGCGCGCCATTGCTGGATCGTATAGGGCTCCTCGCGCACGCGCGTGCCGGCATCCTTGGCAAGCGCGATGATCGAGTCGCGGGTGATGCCGGGCAGGATGGTGCCGAGCGGCGGCGTCAGCAGCGAGCCGTCGTCGAACGCGAAGAACACGTTCATGCCACCGAGCTCCTCGATGTAGCGGCGTTCGACCGCATCGAGGAACACGACCTGGTCGCAGCCCCGTTCGATCGCCTCGGCCTGCGCGCGCAGGCTGGCGGCGTAGTTGCCGCCGCACTTGACGGCGCCGGTGCCGCCGATCGCGGCGCGCGTGTAATTCTCCGACACCCAGATCGACACCGGCGCAGGGCCGCCCTTGAAATAGGAGCCGACCGGCGAGGCGATGACCGAGAAGATGTATTCGGCCGACGGCTTCACGCCGAGGAAGATCTCGCTCGCGATCATGAAGGGCCGCAGATAGAGACTGCCCTCGCCGCCCGGGATCCAGGCGCGATCGATCCGCACCAGCTGCTCGACCGCATCGATGAACAAATCCTCGGGCAACGGCGCCATCGCCATGCGCTCGGCCGAATCATGGAAGCGGCGGGCATTGGCGTCCGGCCGAAACAGGTTCACGCCGCCGTCGTCGCGCTTGTAGGCCTTGAGACCTTCGAAAATTTCCTGGGCGTAGTGCAGCACCGCGCCGGCCGGATCGAGCGGAAAATTCGCGCGGGCCTCGACGCGGGCGCTGTGCCAGCCCTTGCCCTGACTGTAGCGGACGATCGCCATGTGATCGGTAAAGACCCGGCCGAAGCCGGGGTCCACGAGCTTCGCCGCGCGATCCTTGTCGGACGTCGCATTCGGCGAAGGCTGGATGTCAAATTTCAAAGTCATTTTTCTTGCTTTCCGCTGTCGGAACCGGCGCGATACCCGGCGCCGGCCTGTTTCCCCCGGAGCCTTCCGGCTCGGCTGGCCCGAACTTCACACCGCCGGCCGCGCCGGCAGCTTCCATCGCCAACATGCCGTTTAGACATGCTTTTGCGGAATGCTGAAGTCCAGTATGTTTGCCGAAATGCCGCTCGACAATCGCACGGTAGTCCAATTTGCGGCCCAAACCGCCTCACAGGCTCGTTCAGGCCGCCTTAAACGCTGTCGAGGACAAAACGACCTAATGTTTCGTCGTGACAGGCAGTTTTGTAACATTGAACCCAAGATACGTCAATATGACTGACATAAATTTCTCAGGCATGGCTGCCAACCCCGATTCGCAGGGAGACGACCACGCTCCGGGGGCGGGGCGCGACCTGCGCTGGGACATCATCGAGCTGTTGTTCTTCGCCTACCGCGACTTTGTCGGCGACGCCGACCAGGAGCTGGAGGCGTTCGGCTTCGGCCGCGCCCACCACCGCGTCATCCACTTCGTCACCCGCTATCCGGGGCTGAAGGTCGCCGATCTGCTCGACGTCCTGCGCATCACCAAGCAGTCGCTCGGGCGCGTGCTCAAGCAGCTCTTGGACGAGGGCTACATCGTTCAGAAGACCGGCAACAACGACCGCCGGCAGCGCCTGCTCTACGCCACCCCGAAGGGCGAGGCGCTGGTCGCCAAGCTCGCGGGGCTGCAGACCGACCGCATCAACCGGGCGGTCGCCGGCATCGATCCGGCCGGCGTCGAGACGGTTCGCCAATTCCTCCGCGCGATGATCGACCGCGACGATCCCGACAAGGTGCTCGAAGCGATCTTCGGCGGCGGCAGAAAAACGAGGGAGTGAATCGGTGCAGGCTGCAACCATGATGCGCGCGCCGGTCGAGCCGGCAGACGACGCGCCGCATCTTCTGCTGGTCGACGACGACCGCCGCATTCGCGACCTGCTGTCGCGCTTTCTCTCCGGCGAAGGCTACCGGGTCACCACGGCAATGAGCGCCACCGATGCGCGCGCCAAGCTGCTCGGGCTGCATTTCGACCTGCTGATCCTCGACGTGATGATGCCCGGCGAGAACGGCTTCGACCTCGCCCGCTTCATCCGCAGCTCCTCGACGGTGCCGATCATCATGCTGACCGCGCGCCACGAGGCGGAAGCCCGCATCGAGGGCCTGCAGATCGGCGCCGACGATTATGTCGCCAAGCCGTTCGAGCCGCGCGAGCTGGTGCTCCGGATCGGCAATATCCTCAAGCGCACCGCGCCGCCGCAGGTCGCAGTCGTCGAGCAGATCGCGTTCGGCCCCTATATCTTCCACATCGAGCGCAGCGAACTGCGCCAGGGTGAAGAGATCATCCATCTCACCGATCGCGAGCGCGAGATGCTGCGCATCCTCGCCAGCGCGCCCGGCGAGACCGTGCCGCGCGCCGAGTTGACCTCCGGCGGCACCGTCAATGAGCGCGCGGTCGACGTGCAGATCAACCGCCTGCGCCGCAAGATCGAGCACGATCCCGCCAATCCGCTGTTCCTGCAGGCGGTGCGCGGCATCGGCTATCGCCTGGTCGCCTCGCCATAAGATGCTGCCATGAGCACGCTCGACTCCGGCCTGACCCTGATCCGCAACGCCTCGCAGCGCGTCTCGAAGGCGAACGGCTGGATGGGCAATGCGTTCAAGAGCTGGATGCCGACCGGCCTCTATGCCCGCGCGCTGCTGATCATGATCGTGCCGATGGTGATCCTGCAGACCGTGGTGGCGTTCGTGTTCATGGAGCGGCACTGGAACACGGTGACGCGGCGCCTGTCGGCCGCGGTGGTCTCCGATATCGCCGCGCTGATCGACGTCTACAAGAGCTACCCGCAGGACAAGGACCGCGCGCAGCTTCGCCGCATCGCCCAGAAACTGCAGCTGGTGGTCGACTTCCTTCCCGCCGGCGACATGCCGCCGCCGGGGCCGAAGCCGTTCTTCTCGCTGCTCGACCAGACCCTGTCGGTGCAGCTCGGCCGCCAGATCAGCCGTCCGTTCTGGATCGACACCGTCGGCAAATCCAATCTGGTCGAGATCCGCGTGCAGCTCGACGATTCGGTGATGCGGATCTTCGCCCAGCGCAGCGCGGCCTACGCCTCCAATTCGGAGATCTTCATCTTCTGGATGCTCGGCACCTCGACAATCCTCCTGATCGTCGCCGTGCTGTTCCTGCGCAACCAGATCAAGCCGATCCTGCGGCTGGCCGACGCCGCCGAAAGTTTCGGCAAGGGCCGCGAGGCGCCGAACTTCCGGCCACGCGGCGCGCGCGAGGTGCGGCGCGCGGCGCAGGCCTTCATCGAGATGAAGGCGCGCGTCGAACGTTCGATCGAGCAGCGCACCGCGATGCTCGCCGGCGTGTCGCATGACCTGCGCACCATCCTGACCCGGTTCAAGCTCGAGCTTGCCCTGATCGGCGAAGGCCCCGAGATCGACGCGATGCGCAAGGACGTCGACGAGATGTCGATGATGCTGGAGGATTATCTCGCCTTCGCCCGCGGCGATTCCGGCGAGGTCGCGCAGCCGACCGACATGGCGTTGGCGCTGGAGGAATTGCGCAGCGACGCCGAACGCCACGGCCATACCGCGACCGTTGCGTTCCACGGCCTGCCCGTCGTCACGGTGAAGCCGGCCTCGTTCAAGCGCTGCCTCGCCAACCTCGTCTCCAACGCGGCGCGCCACGCCAACACGATCTCGATCACCGGCCATCGCGATCACCGCTATCTCAACGTCACGGTCGACGACGACGGGCCGGGCATCCCCGCTGACATGCGCGAGGAAGTGTTCAAGCCGTTCCTGCGGCTCGACGATGCCCGCAACCAGGACGAAGGCGGCACCGGGCTCGGGCTTGCGATCGCTCGCGACATCGCCCGCTCGCATGGCGGCGACATCATGCTCAGCGAAAGCCCGATGGGCGGCCTGCGGGCCGTCGTGCGGGTGCCGGTGTGACATAGCGTTTTCGAGCGAAGTGGACGCCGGTTCGCGTGAAGAAAACGCGTCTAAAGCGCGATGAGATTAGGTTGAATCGTCATCGCGCCTTAGCTCTTTGTTTGAGCATGATCTTTTCGGAAAACCGCTTCGCACTTTTCCGGATCATGCTTTAAACAACAAATTCGAGCTACCAGCGATAGGACAAGGTCCCGATGACCTGCCGCCGCTCGCCGGCATAGCAGTAACCGGACTGGCAGGTCTGGTAGTGCGTGTCGAACAGATTGGTGGCGTTGACGCGCATGGTGGCGCCGAGGAAGCGCCGGTCCAGCCTGCCCAGATCGTAATCGATCACCGCATCGAACAACGTCGTCGCCGCGTTCTGGAACGTGTTCTGGTCGTTGCCGAAGTTCGTGCCGATATAACGCACGCCGAGACCAAGCCCGAGCCCTTCGACGGGCACGCCGGACTGGAACGTATATTTGCCGAAGGCGGCGAAGGAATTGCTCGGAATGCCGGAAAGCTGATTGCCGGTCGTATCGGGATTGCCCTGCGTGATCACGACGTTGAGATGGGTGTAGGCGGCGGTGAGATCAAATCCCTGCTTGAGCGCCAGCTTCGCCTCGAGCTCCACGCCCTTGGATTCGACCTGCCCGGTCGCTGCCTGGAACGCCATGTTGTTCGGATCGGTGCGCAGCACGTTGTCCTGCGTGATGTCGAACACCGCGGCGGTCAACAGCACCGCAATCTGCGGCATCTGGTACTTGATGCCCACTTCCTTCTGCTCGCCGGTGGTCGGCTTGAACGGCAGTCCGGATGCGTCGACGCCGACCTGCGGGGCGAATGCCGTCGCGTAGCTGATATAGGGTGCAATGCCGTTGTCGAAGACGTAGCTCAGGCCCGCACGGCCCGTGAAGTCAGTCGCTTTCTGCGTTGACGGCACGCCGTCGAGACCCGCGGTCGTCGTCTGCGACACCCAGCTCTGGCGGCCGTTGAGCGTCAGAATGAAGCCGCCGAGCTTGGCCTGGTCCTGCGCATAGACACCGACCTCGTCGGTCGACTGCTTGTTGAAGATCGAGAATGCCGGCGTCGCGATCGCCTGGGCGCCGTAGTTCATGGTCTGGAGATTGAGATCGGGCGCCGGCCCGTAGCCGATCTTGTCGTTGTAGTAGGAGTGGCCGTAGTCGACGCCGAGCAGCACGGTATTCTTGATCGCGCCGAGCATGAACTTGGCCTCGGCCTGATTGTCGAGCGTCACCGTGTTGAAGCTGTCCAGGATCCGCCAGGCGGACCGCGACGCCAGATTGGTGCCGCTGTCGATCGAATCGATCTGGGTGTATTTCGCGTCGACGTCGACCTGGTAGAAGCGGAAGTTCTGCCGCACCGTCCACACATCGTCGACATTGTGCTCGAACGCGTAGCCGATGCGATATTGCTTCTGATCCATGGCGCTGAACGCCGGATCATTCGAGTAGATGTTGGTCAATTGTCCGTCGGGCGTGCGGAAATTGCCGATGCTCGCGGCGGTTCGGCTGCTTTGATATTCGCTCAGGATGGTGAAGGACGTGTCGGCGTCCGGCCGCCAGGTCAGCGCCGGCGCGATATAGGCGCGATCGTCGTCGTTGCCCGGATACCAGGTCTTTGCGTCGCGAAGCAGACCCGTCAGCCGGTAGTACAGCTGATCGCTGCCGGGCACCGGACCACCGACATCGAAACTGCCCTGGTAACGGTCGTAGGTGCCGCCCTGCAGCTGCACCTCATCGAATGCCGTCAACGGCGGCCGCTTGGTCGTGACATCCACGATGCCTCCCGGAGAGCCGAGGCCATAGAGGCCCGAGGCTGGTCCGCGCAGGATCGACACGCTGTCGAGACCGTAGGGTTCGATCTTGGGAATGGCGAAGTTGCCGCCGCCCTGACGCAGGCCGTCGCGATAGATGCCTGTATAGGTCGCATCGAAGCCGCGGATGTAGAAACTGTCGAACCTTGGATCATAGCCGAACGCCGTGGTCGTCACGCCCGGCGTATAGCTGACGGCGTCCTTGAGCGTCTGAACGTTGCGATCCCTTAGCTCCTTTTGCGTGACGACCGAAAGCGACTGCGGCGTTTCGATCAGCGCTGTGCTGGTCTTGGTGCCGGCAGTGCTGGCGGTCGCGACGTAACCGGTCGTCATACCGATCGCGCCACCTGTGCCTTGCGACCGCGGAGCCTGACTCTGGGCGGGCGCAGTCGCATTGCGGCGCCGGTTCGCCGCGACCGCGCGCGAAGTCCTGGTGTTCTGAGTTGAAACGACGGCACCGCGCTTCTTTGCGGCGCCAGGTTCATCCACCGTCACTGCGGGAAGTTCGCTGACATTGTTCTGCGGAGGACTTGTCTGCGCCTGAGCGTAGGCGACGTCTGTGCCCATTGGCACAAGTATGACCGAACCGAGTAGCGCTGCGTTGATCGCAGCCGTTGATGCAAGCAAGCCGCGCTTGCTCCGCAACGAAGCCATTCCCACCGAACAAATCCCCGCATTGCCTTGCGCCGACATCGATCGAGCCGCGTTTGCGACAAGGCCGACATCGATTGGGGCGGACTTCTATCGGCGGGATGATCGAAATTCCACACGTGCAAAATAGAATCGATGGAAGCAGCAACGAAGCGCAACACTGGAGTGATTCAAGATGCGCAACGCTGGAACGATTCAAAACGACATGTTGGCGCGTCAGGCGTTCGACACGACGAAGGCGATGCGCGTCGTCTCTCGCAGAGAGTCTCGAACGCGAGGCACGCGGCGATCATTCAGTGATGTTGCATCCCGTCGACGTCATCGCGCGCCGAGGAGCACACGAACGCAGTGACGCGGAGGGATCGGATGGATTGCACATCGCCTCGGCGCAAGATTGCTCCGCATTTTCGTCGCGAACTGCTCGCAATGACGGTGATGCGAAGTGTCACAGACTCTCAGCATGAGAGGCGATGCATTCAGGCGCGCCGCAACGGCCGAATGCGCTGCGCGCTACTTCTGCTTGGGCAGGAGGCCCTTCAGCTTTTCCATGTCCTTGACGTTCATCTTCATGCCGCCGGGCATGATGATGTCACCGGCCTTCTGGTCGCTCTTGCAGGCGCCGAGCCATTTCGCCTCGATGGTCATCGTGGTATCGCGCGAGCCGGCCGCGCCGCCCTCGGCATGCGAGGTGCTCTTCACCGTGTAGGCGGAATTGAAATCGCCGACGATCTCGGCATGGCTCTGCATCGTCATGCCGGCGACGCTGCAGACGCTGTCGCTGACATAGCCGGTCGCGGTCTTCTGGATATCCTGCTTGGAGCAGACTTCCTTGGCCATCGGCGAGGCCGCCGCGCTCATCTCCTTGTCGGTGGTCTCGTCGGTGCAGTGCTGCATGGTGATTTCCGGCATCGGCCCGCCGGTGCGCACCATCTTCATCTCCCACAGACCGGCCTTGCGGATCGGCAGGTCGACGGCACTTGCGGCGCCAGCGGACAGGACAAGGCACACAGCCGAACCAAACAAGGCAAGCTGTCGGGTCATGCGGTCGGCTCCCGGCTGAACGATCGAAAGATCTGGTACGCGCTCAGTAGAGCGTGCGCAGCGGCCTCTGGGCCGCGCCATAGGGCACCCAGCGACAGGCGAAAGAGATGTAGCCGCCCGGATAGTTCTGCATCGCAAGGAACTTGGCCACCTTGCCGTAGGAGGCGCAATGATCGACGGCGAGCTGCCGGGCGTCGCTCTGGGTCGCCAGCGTATAGGCGATGATACCGCCGGTATCGTTGCCCTTGAACGGCGGCACCGGCTGCATCCAATCCGCTCGCGCCGGCACAACGGCCAGCATCCCGCAAACGGCAACCAGGCACGCGGCCAATTTCCTTCGCATCGCAGACTCCATTTCGCTTCGAGCCAACATAGAGTGCGCCGGCGACCGTGAAAAGAACGAGCCGGCTCCCCAAAGTGGACTTCTCCGCAGGTGTTGCCGCCCTGCACTTGACCTAGCCGGGGCTTCACGGCACCGTCCGCGGCATCGGATAATCGGGTGGATTCCCATGCGCAACCTGTTCAACTCCCGCAATAAACTCGGCCGCAAGCTCGGCCTCGGCGCCGCACTCGTGGTCAGCCTGCTGGCTTTCGGGGGTACGGCCCAGGCCGCCAATCCGCTCGAAATGAACTTCTGGCTGTCCGGCCCGCGCTATGACGGCAATGTGGCCCCATGCGAGAAGGCCCTGACGGTCATCAGCACGCAATTCCAGGAAAAGGAAGCCACCTTCTGGAATTCGCCGCTCGTGATCACCGGCTTCAACGGGATTCACGAAACCGCCTTCCGTCCCTGGCAGTCCGACAATATTCCGCGCCGTTATTGCACGGGCGAGGCGATGCTGAGCGACGGCAAGGTGCGCAAGGTGCACTATTCGATCATCGAGGACGGCGGCTTTGCCAGCATCAATCAGGGCGTCGAATGGTGCGTCGCGGGGCTCGACCGCAACTGGGCCTATAACCCGTCCTGCAAGGCCGCGCGGCCCTGATCTCCGACCAGATTGCTAAAGCAGGAGCCGCCGCCATTTGGACGGCGGCTTTTTGTTCTTGAAATGTTCTCGCGGCCTGCTAGGCTCCGGGCGGTCGAGTGAGGGAGCGGGTTGATGCCTCGGTTGGACACAATTTCCCGATTTTTGATTTCGGTTGCCATTATTCTGTGCAGTGCGGTTGGAGCCTCGGCCCAGGATCGCCGCCAGAATGCGCCCGGTGAGTTCGATTTCTATGTGCTGTCGCTGTCGTGGTCGCCCTCGTTCTGCGAGGCGGCGAGCGAGCGCGGCAACAACGGCCGCGGCACGCAGGCACAGTGCGGCGGACGGCCCTATTCCTTCGTGGTGCACGGCCTGTGGCCGCAATATGAGCGGGGCTTTCCGGAATACTGCCAGCGGCCCTCGCCCGCGACTCGCCCGCAGCATCATGAGCTCGATGCTCGACCTGATGCCGGCGCCCGGGCTGATCTACAACGAGTGGGACAAGCACGGCACCTGCTCCGGTCTCGGCGAGCGCGCCTATTTCGAAGCCATCCGCAAGGCTCGCGCCACGGTGAAGATCCCCGAGGAATTCCTGCAATTGTCGGAGCCGAAGACGGTCGCGCCCGACGAGCTGGAGACGGCGTTCATCAAGGTCAATCCGGGCCTCAGCAACTCCGCGATCTCGGTGACCTGCGACAGCAAGCGGCTCAGCGAGGTGCGGATCTGCCTCAGCAAGGATCTGCAATTCCGCTCCTGCGAGGAAATCGATCGCCGCGCCTGCCGCCGCGATCAGGTGCTGATGCCGCCGGTTCGCGGCGGCTGACGCTCTGTGTCATGGCCGGCAGACCCGCGCCGCGCGTCGTCGCGCAGAACGTCCCGGCCACCTGCGCCATCGCGAAACAAGCCAGATAAGGCGCAGATGCCCGGGAGCCGGGCTTCGCCGAGCTCGGACGTTAACCCCGCCGAAGCTTTAGCGAAGGCCGGGACAAGCCCGGGCATGACGAGTACAACATGCGCACCCTTTGGGAGCGCGGCACGATCATCACATGAACTACCGTCACGCCTTTCATGCCGGCAGCTTTGCCGACGTCATCAAGCACATCGTGCTGGTGCGCATGCTCACCTATCTGCAGGACAAGCCGGCGCCGTTCCGCGTCATCGACACCCATGCCGGCGCCGGTCTCTATGATTTGACGTCGAGCGAAGCGCAGCGCGGCGGCGAATGGCTCACCGGCATCGCGCGGCTGATGCAGGCGCGGCTCTCCGACAAGGCATTGCCGCTGATCGCGCCCTATCTCGACATCGTCAGAGCATTCAATCCGAAAGGCGAGCTGAAAGCCTATCCCGGTTCACCGTTGATCGCGCGGGCGCTGCTGCGTCCGCAAGATCGCCTCACCGCCTGCGAGATCGAACCGACGGCGCGCAAACAACTGATCGACGCGCTGCGACGCGACGCGCAAGCGCGCGTCGTCGATCTCGACGGCTGGATGGCGCTGCCCGCATTCGTGCCGCCGAACGAACGGCGCGGCCTGGTGCTGATCGATCCGCCGTTCGAAGCGAAGGACGAGTTCGAGCGGCTGGCCAGTGCTTTCACGGAAGCGTACGCGAAGTGGCCGACCGGCTCGTATCTTTTGTGGTACCCCGTAAAAACCCGGAGAGCCACCGATGAGCTAGCGCGCAGTGTGGCTGCTGCAGCAGCAAGCAGCCGGCCTGCCGGCAAATGCCTGCGATTGGAATTCAGTGTGGCACCGCAAGAAGCAGGCGTAGGCCTCGTTTCCACAGGTCTTTTGCTGGTGAATCCGCCGTGGACGCTGGCGAATGAGTTGAAGATCATCCTGCCCGAACTCGAGAAGCCGCTCGGTCAAGGCGGCGCGGGACGCTTCAGACTCGAGACGCCCAAACCATGATCGACACCTCCTACTGAAAAAGTTCAATTTTGAGCATAGGCAATTTGCGCGGAACCGTATTATGCTCATCCTGTTACGACTGGCTTTACGTTCCGCTTCCGCGAATGGTTGCGGCGGAGTGACAAGGCCGAAATAAAATCCAGGCAGACCGGCGGCGTGACGCCGGGCTGTTCAGGTGGCCAAGCTTCCGACAAGCGAATGTCGGTCAACCGCTACGCGGCGTGCGCGTGGCGGTGGAGCAATACGGGGGAGGAGTTTCCCGATGGCCATGACTGGGACAGTCAAGTTCTTCAACGGAGAGCGTGGCTACGGCTTCATCAAGCCTGATGATGGCGGCCGCGATGTGTTCGTTCACATCACAGCTGTCGAGCGTGCAGGATTGAAGGACCTGACTGAAGGACAACGCATTACGTTCGAGGTTGAGCCCGACAAGAAGGGCAAGGGCCCGAAGGCGGTCAACCTGGTGGTCTCATGACGAGCGCTCGCGATGCGCGGGCTCGGGATGAACACCGAATGAGGCGTTGCGTGTGAGCTGACTGCCGAGCGCGTGGCTGGCGCTCGCTGGATGACCACCTGCATGATGCGGACGCGACTGGCGGTGCCGCATATCCCACACGTGCGGCCCACCGATTGGATTCGCGGACGCCGCGGCGTGTATATGGCCGTGCGCGACGTTGAGATCATTAACACAAAGAAAAATCCGGCCGCGCAAGGCGCGGCCGGGAGTTAATGGTCGACGTTTTCTTGTTCTCAGAAGTGATAGTTGATGCCGGCGCGAACCAGGCTGAAGCTGTAGCCGTTCGACACGCCACCGGTGATCGTGAAATTGCTGTTGGCAAGGTCGACGTAAAGATACTCGATCTTGGCGCTCCAGTGCGGGGCAAAGCCCATCTCGGCGCCGGCACCGACGGTGAAGCCCGCATTGGTGTGGCTCTCCGTGATGCCGAATGTCTCGCCGCGCAGTTCGCCGAAGGCGAGACCGCCGGTCGCGTAGAACAGCACGTTGTTGACCGCATAGCCGGCGCGGCCGCGCACCGTGCCGAACCACGGGTTGGAGAACTTCCACGGCGCGAAGCGGTCGTCGGCAGTGGTGCCCTGGATATCGGCCTCGATACCGAACACCCAGGGGGAGCCGTTCTGGAAGTTGTAGCCGGCCTGCACACCGCCGACGAAACCGGACGGCTTGGTCGGGTTGTTCTCGACCGAGCCCCAGCCATAGCCGACATTGCCGCCAAGGTAGGGGCCGGCCCAGCTATAGGCATTGAGCGGCTGATAGACGGTATAGGGCGATCCGTAGTTGAGGTCGGCCGACGCGGCCGAGGTCGTCCAGCCTGCAACGATCAGTGCCAGCGCACGCGCAACAAACCGGGTCATTGGTACTCTCCACCACGCAACTGCCGCAGCCCGCCGGCCAGGGCCGGCGTGGTTACGGAATTCCACTCTTTTCGCTAAGGTTTATCGAGAGTTTTAAGTTAAAGGGCTGTTAAGCCCGGTTACCGGCCCGCTCATCAGTCTTAACAAGGTGTTACGCACCCCCTCCCGGCGCCCGCGCGGGGCCGGTAACCTCCTGCAATCGAGGTGCTTTTTGTTGGTGCCGTCAGCGCTGGCGACCGGTCGCCCAAGCACTTAGTTTACGGCCCATGGTTCACGATTCTCCCGAGCGCCCGACGCCGGCCCCCAAGGTTGACTCCAAGGCTGACCCCAAGCCACGGCGCGGTTCAAAGTCCGACCTGCCACAGGACGATCTGGCGCTCGATACAAGCGACGTCGATCCCGAAACCTCCGCCGCCGAGGAGGAGGACGAGGCACGCCTGCCCGAGGCTTCGGAGGACGCCGCCGAGGCGGTCGCCGAGGGCACGCTCTCGGTCGGACATGCCGCGATCGAGAACGCGGTCCGCCTCGCCCCGACCTCGCCCGGCGTCTACCGCATGCTCAACGCCGCCAACGACGTGCTCTATGTCGGCAAGGCGAAGAACGTCAAAAAGCGGCTGTCGTCCTATGCGCGGGCCAACGCGCCGCTGCCGGCGCGCATCCTGCGCATGATCGCGGCGACCACGCATGTCGAGATCGTCTCGACCATGACCGAGACCGAGGCGCTGCTGCTCGAAGCCAATCTGATCAAGCAGCTCCGTCCGCGCTTCAATGTGCAGCTGCGCGACGACAAGTCGTTTCCCTATATTCTGATCACCGGCGACCATTGGGCGCCGCAGATCCTCAAGCATCGCGGCGCGCAGTCGCGGCCGGGCCGCTATTTCGGCCCGTTCGCCAATGCAGGCGCGGTCAACCGCACCATCACGGCGCTGCAGCGCGCGTTCCTGATCCGCTCCTGCACCGACGGCTTCTTCGAAAGCCGCAGCCGGCCCTGCCTGCTCTATCAGATCAAGCGCTGCGCCGGTCCCTGCACGCGCGAGATCGACTTCCCCGGCTATAGCGAACTGGTGCGCGAGGCGACCGAATTCCTCTCCGGCCGCAGCCACGCCGTGAAGGAGCTGCTCGCGGCCGAGATGGAGAAGGCCTCCGGCGAGCTCGAGTTCGAAACCGCGGCGCTGTACCGCGATCGTCTCGCAGCGCTGTCGGCGATCCAGTCGCAGCAGGGCATCAATCCGCGCACGGTCGAAGAGGCCGATGTGTTCGCGATCCACCAGGAGGGCGGCTATTCCTGCGTCGAGGTGTTCTTCTTCCGCACCGGCCAGAACTGGGGCAACCGCGCCTATTTCCCGAAGGCCGAGAAGAGCTTCACGCCCGAGGAGGTGCTGTCCTCGTTCCTTGCGCAATTCTACGACGACAAGCCGCCGCCGAAGCTGATTCTGCTGTCGCACGAGATCGAGGAAAGCGCGTTGCTCGCCGACGCGCTGTCGGTCAAGGCCGGATCCAAGGTCGAGGTCTCCGTGCCGAAGCGCGGCGAGAAGAAAGAGCTGATCGGCCACGCGCTCACCAACGCGCGCGAGGCACTCGGCCGCAAGCTCGCCGATACCGCGACGCAAAGCCGGCTGCTGGAGGGCATGGTCTCGACGCTCGGCCTGCCGCACACGCCCAAGCGGATCGAGGTCTACGACAACAGCCACATCCAGGGCACCAACGCGGTCGGCGCGATGATCGTGGCGGGACCTGACGGGTTCATGAAAAACCAGTACCGCAAGTTCAACATCAAGTCCGAAGGGCTGACGCCCGGCGACGATTACGGAATGATGCGCGAGGTGCTGGAACGCCGCTTCAAGCGGCTGCTGAAGCCGCCGGAGGGCGAGGCCGCTGCCAAGACGAAAGCGGATGACGATTCGTTTCCGCAATGGCCCGATCTCGTCATCATCGACGGCGGCCGCGGCCAGCTCAACGCGGTCCGGGAGATTTTCCAGAATCTCGGACTGACCGAGGTCTCGCTGATGGCGGTGGCCAAGGGTCCGGAGCGCGATGCCGGGCGCGAAACCCTGTTCATGCCCGACCGCGAGGCCATCAAGCTGGAGCCGCGCGACCCGGTGCTCTATTTCATCCAGCGGCTGCGCGACGAGGCCCATCGCTTCGTGATCGGCTCGCACCGCAAGCTGCGCAAAAAAGACATCCGCGAGGCCGGCCTGCAGGAGATCCCGGGCATCGGCCCGTCCCGCAAGCGTGCCTTGCTGCACCACTTCGGAACGCTCAAGGAGATCGAGCGGGCCTCGATCGCCGACCTCGGCAAGGTTCCCGGCGTCAGCGCCGAGAGTGCCCGCAAGATTTTCGAGTTTTTCCACGCCCAGCCGGGTTAAACCAAAGGCGAGTCATCACGGCGTCGCCTGCGACAGGGCATCTAGGGCATGATGCGGAAAAGTGTGAGGCAGTTATCCGAAAAGATCATGCTTAAACAACGAGCTAAGGCGCTATGACGATGCAGCGCAATCTGGTCGCGCTTTGCGCGTCCGCACGGTTGACCTTCTCGCTTCAGCGGTATTGGTAGAACGGATGAACATCGCCACGACCCGGGGACAGACCAAGACCATGTCCCTCCCGAATATCCTGACCTACGCCCGGATCGCCGCGATCCCGGTGGTGATCGGCTGCGTCTACTGGCAATCGATCCTGGACGGCCCGTTGTGGCTGCGCTGGGTGGCGCTGGCCGTGTTCATTGCGGCGGGGGTCACCGACTATCTCGACGGCTATTATGCCCGGATCTGGGACCAGCAGTCTGCCTTCGGCCGGATGCTCGATCCGATCGCCGACAAGCTGCTCGTCGCCTCCAGCCTTCTGATGCTGGCCGCCGACAATTCGATCCATGGCTGGACGCTGTGGGCGGCGATCGTGATCCTGTGCCGCGAGATCCTGGTCTCGGGCCTGCGCGAATATCTCGCCGGGCTCAGGGTCAGCGTTCCCGTCACCAAGCTGGCGAAATGGAAAACGACGATCCAGCTGGTGGCGATCGGCTTCCTGATCGCCGGCGAAGCGGGCGAGCAGGTCTTCCCGGCCACCACCCTGATCGGCATCGTGCTGCTCTGGATGTCGGCGATCTTCACGATCTACACCGGCTGGGATTACTTCCGTGCCGGCATCCATCACCTCATCAAGGAGGATGAGGGATGAAGCTGAAATATTTCGCCTGGGTGCGTGAACGCGTCGGCAAGGCTGAAGAGATCGTCGAGCCGCCGGCCGAGGTGCGCACCGTCGGCGACCTGATCGGCTGGCTTGCCGCGCGCGACGATGCCTATGCCTATGCCTTCGAGAAGCCGACAGTGATCCGCGCCGCGATCGACCACGCCCATGTCAAATCGGACGCGGCGATCTCCGGCGCCCGTGAGATCGCGTTCTTTCCGCCGATGACCGGCGGCTAAATCCCGACATGACCGTCGCAGCGACCATCCGTATCCAGCAAGCCGACTTCGACGTCGCGCAGGAGATCGCGGCCTTAAGCCGAGGCCGCACCGATGTCGGCGCGGTCGTCAGCTTCAGCGGCATCTGCCGCGGCAGCGAGCAGGGCGAGCCGATCGCGGCGCTGACGCTCGAACATTATCCTGAAATGGCGGAAGCAGAGATTGGACGCCACGCCGACGAGGCGCTGTCGCGCTGGCCGTTGCAGGGCCTCACCATCATCCATCGCTTCGGCCGCATCACGCCGGGCGAGAATATCGTGCTGGTCGTGACCGCCTCGGCGCACCGGCAGGCCGCGTTCGAGGCCGCCGAGTTTCTGATGGACTATCTGAAGACCAACGCACCGTTCTGGAAGCGCGAGGAAAGCGCGCGCGGCGCGAGCTGGATCGAGGCGCAGGACCACGACGACGCGGCCGCCGCGCGCTGGACCAAATCCTGATGGCCAAGCGCAGCAAAGTGCCGGCCAGACGCAGCCCCGCCGTGCCGAAAGCACCGAAAGTCGGCGCCGGCGAGCTTCGCACCCTGTTTGACTTCCTGCGCTATGCGACGAGCCGATTCAACGCGGCCAAGCTCGTGTTCGCGCACGGCACCACCGATCCGGTGGCCGAGGCCGCGTTCCTGATCTCCGAAGCGCTGCATCTGCATCCCGACCAGTTCGAGAACTTTGCCACCGCGCGCGTCACGATTGCCGAGGGCAAGCAGATTCTCGACCTGATCGAGCGCCGGATCGCGACGCGGAAGCCGGCCGCCTATCTCGTCAACAAGGTCTATATGCGCGGCCTGCCGTTCTATGTCGATGAGCGCACCATCGTGCCGCGCTCCTTCATCGGCGAATTGCTGGATTCGCATTTCGGCGGTGACGAGGAGGGCACCTCGCTGATCGGCGATCCCGACGAGGTCGAACGCGTGCTCGATCTCTGCACCGGCTCCGGCTGCCTCGCGATCCTGGCGGCCCGGCATTTCCCCAACGCCGCGGTCGATGCCGTCGATATTTCAAAGGACGCGCTGGAGGTCGCCGCGCGCAACGTCGCCGACCACGGCCTCGACGATCGCCTGACGCTGCATCGCGGCGACCTGTTCAGGCCGCTCGGCGACAACAGATACGATCTCATCATCTCGAACCCGCCCTATGTCGACGCCGAAGGCATGGCGGCGCTGCCGCGCGAGTGCCGTGCCGAGCCGAAGATCGCGTTCGACGGCGGCGCCGACGGGCTCGACATCGTCCGCCGCCTGCTCGATGAGGCGAAGCAGCATCTGACCCCGCAGGGCGGGCTGCTCTGCGAGATCGGCCGCGGCCGCGACAATCTCGAGGCCGCCTATCCGAACCTGCCGCTGCTCTGGCTCGACACCGAGGACTCCGAGGGCGAGGTGTTCTGGATCGCCGCCACGGACCTCTGACCGGCGTGCCGCCGCCGGCTCCGGCGATTTACGAAGCCCGATCCGGGCGAAGCGAAAATCGTGCGTAGTTCCAGCCGGTTCCGAAGATCGCTGGCCCGTCGAATCAACAATGGTGCTAAGGTCGCAGTCCGGGGACGTTCGGACAGAGGGCGCGGGCGCGCGACATGATTCGCATTTCGACGATCTTCATCGCCATCTGCATGGTGCTGGTCGCAGCCTCGCTCGGCTTCGTGCTGTATTCAGTGGCGGGCATCAGCGGATCGGAATCGGCGATCGTGGCGCTCACCGCCCTCACGTGCCTGATCCTCTACAACGCGGTCTCGATGCGGCTGCGCGACCGCAGCGACGTCGGCGGCCAGATCGCGGATCTGTCGCGCGGCACCGCCGACCTTGCCCGCCAGGTCGCCGAGTTCGGCCGCCGGCTGGCCGCGGTCGAAGGCCGCGTCGCCTCGGCCAACTCCACCGGCGCCGACCGGATGCAGGGCATGGCCGGCGAGATCAGCGAGCTCGGCGGACTGGTGCGGCAGCTTGCGGCATCCGTCGCCCATCATGAGGATCTGCTGGCAGCGGCTCCGGCGATGCAGCCGGTCACCTCCCCGCGCGACGATGTGCTGCAACGGGTTGCGCCGGCGCCGACCGTCGTGGTTGCGCCTCCGCCGACACCTGCGACTCCGCCGGAGGTCTCGCGCAGCCAGACCCAGCTGATCGGCGCGATCAAGCAGGCCATCGACGAGAACCGCCTCGACATCTACCTGCAGCCGATGGTGACGCTGCCGCAGCGCAAGGTGCGCTACTACGAGGCGGTGACGCGGCTGCGCGACGAGCGCGACCAGGTGCTGGCCGCCGAGGATTTCATCGAGGCGGCCGAGGCCGGCGGCCTGATCGGCCGCATCGATCACATGGTGATGCTTCGCTGCGTTCAGGTGCTGCGCCGCCTGATGATCCGCAGCAAGGATGTCGGCGTGTTCTGCAACGTCTCGGCGGCGACGCTGTCGAGCCCGGCGCACTTCACCCAATGTCTCGACTTCCTGGAGGCCAACCGTGCGCTGGCGCCGTCCTTCGTGCTCGAGTTCAAGCAGGCGACCTTCCGCAATCTCGGCCCGGCCGAAAGCGAGAATCTCGCGGCGCTGGCACAACGCGGCTACCGGTTCTCGATCGACCATGTCAGCGACCTCCGCCTCGAGCCGCGCGAGCTCGCCGATCGCGGCGTCCGCTTCATCAAGGTGCCGGCGGCGCTGCTGCTCGACGCCAAGCAGATCGCGAGCACCGATATCCATCCTTCCGATCTGTCCGACCTGCTCGGCCGCTACGGCATCGACCTGATCGCCGAACGGATCGAGGGCGAACGCTCGGTGGTCGACCTGCTCGATTACGATGTCCGGTTCGGCCAGGGGTTCCTGTTCGCGCCGCCGCGGCCGTTGCGGCCGGAGGGGGCATCTGCTACCGCCGAGGCTCCGCAGACCAACCCCCAGGATCTTAATGGCGCCAGCACTTCAGCCCCTGTCTCCAGCCCCGCAGCTCCGCCGCGCGCAACCGGCACCGCCGCGCTGGCGCGCCGCGCCCTCGGTCCAAATTAGCCGGCAATTTGCATCATGACCTCACTGCGTTTCGTGGAGCAGCTGCGCGACCTCGTCGGCGGCGTCGATCTGGTGCTGTCGGACATCTGGGGCGTCGTGCACAACGGGCTCGAGTCCTTTCCCGAGGCCTGCGAGGCATTGCACACGTTCCGCCAGCAAGGCGGCACCGTCATCCTGATCACCAACGCGCCGCGGCCGGCCGATTCCGTGCAGCGACAACTGCGCAAGCTCGGCGTCGCCGACGAGACCTATGACGCGATCGTCTCCTCGGGTGACCTGACGCGCCACTTCGTGGCCGATCATCCCGGCCAGAAGATCTTCTGGATCGGCCCGGAGCGCGACAGCTCGATCCACCGCGGCCTCGACGCCACGCTGGTGCCGCTGGAGCAGGCCGACTACATCATCTGCACCGGCCTGTTCGACGACGAGACCGAATCCGCCGAAGATTATCGCGACACGCTGCTGAAGGCGCTCGAGCGCAAGCTCACGCTGGTCTGCGCCAATCCCGATATCGTGGTCGAGCGCGGCGACCGGCTGATCTACTGCGCCGGGGCGGTCGCCGAACTCTATCGCGAGCTCGGCGGCGAGGTGATCTTCTACGGCAAGCCGCACCGGCCGATCTATGAGCGCGCCATGGCACTGGCCACCGAGCGCCGCGGGCGTCCGACCGAGCTCAGCCGGGTGCTCGCGATCGGCGATTCCGTGCGCACCGATCTCACCGGCGCCCTTGGCTTCGGCATCGATCTGTTGTTCGTCACGCGCGGCATCCATTCCGAACAGTTCGAGGGCATCGAACAGCTCGATGCGGCCTCGATCAAGGAATTGTTCGGCCATCCGCCGCGCGCGCTGATGCGCGAGCTGAAGTGGTAGCCAAAGGGTCGTCGGACTCCCTCGCCCCGCTCTTGTGCGGGGTCGAGACGAGCGAAGCTCCCTCTTGGAGGGTTGGGTGAGCGGCTGCCTCCCCAGGCGCTGGATGCCGAGAGACCCGTCCCCCTCACCCGGATTGCATCTCTCGATGCAATCCGACCTCTCCCCGCAAGCGGGGCGAGGTAAAGGGGCGCGCCGCCAAAAATATCGAAAACAACCCCATGCAAAGTAGCCGGCGGCGGCCGACCTTCGACAGCCGACTTGACACGTCGGGCAACTCACCGATATTCTTCTAATATTCCGAAATCGTGCAACCACCCTCCCCTCGTCCTGCAAGCGGGGCGGGGTGAAGGGAAGCGTGATCAAATGCAAATGCCCGGGACATCTAGCGCGAAAACGCGCTTCTGCCCGGGCATGACGCGAATTTCAGTTGATGCGATCGATGTGGGCGGTTACGCCGTCGCCATATCCGGGAACACCGCCTCGATCTTGGTCTTCAGCGTGGCCGCATTGAACGGCTTGACGATGTAGTTGTTCACGCCGGCCTTCTTGGCCGCGATCACGTTCTCGGTCTTGGATTCCGCCGTGATCATGATGAAGGGCGTGGTCGCAAGGTTGGGATCGGCGCGGACTTCCTTGAGCAGGTCGTAGCCGGTCATCGGCTCCATGTTCCAGTCGGAAATCACCAGGCCGTACTTCTTGCCGCGCATCTTGTTCAGCGCTGCGGAGCCGTCGGAGGCATCGTCGATATTTTCAAATCCAAGCTGCTTGAGAAGATTCCGGATGATGCGGATCATGGTGCTGTAATCATCAACCACCAGAACCGGCATGGACAAATCAACCGCCATCTTTCCCCCCAAAACCACAAACGCAACTTGGCTTCTGCACAAACGCAGCTTTCCGCCAACGACTAACAGCAGGCGTTAAACAGCGCGTTAACCGGCTGAATCCGGATTGTTACGGATTTGACGCGATTTTCGTTAGCCTTGACTTCCACGCCGCCGCCGCGTCACGGTCCGGCGCGCACCATCATGCTTAAGAATCCTTGAAGAATACCACTCATGAGCACCGGCTTTACTGTTATCCGCGACAACACCCCCGCAAGCGCCATTCCGAAGGGCGCCGTGGTCGCGATGGGGAATTTCGATGGCGTCCACCTCGGTCACCGCGCCGTGATCGGCGCGGCGCTTGCGATGGGCAGAGCGCGCGGCGTGCCCGCGCTCGCCGTGACCTTCGAGCCGCATCCGCGCAGCTTCTTCAGCCCGAACACCCCGCAATTCCGTCTCACGGACGAGACCAACAAGCTGCGGCTGCTCGCGGCCACCGGGCTCGCCGGTGCCGTCGTGATGACCTTCGACAAGGCGCGCGCCGGGACCTCGGCACAGGATTTCATTCACCATGACCTGATCGGCCGGCTCGGCATCAGCGGGATCGCAGTCGGTTACGACTTCCATTTCGGCAAGGGCCGGGTCGGCTCGCCGAGCCTGCTCGTCAGCGAAGCACCGCGGCTCGGCATCGAGGTCGATGTGCAAGCCCATGTCGACATCGAGGAGCGCCCGGTTTCCTCCAGTGCCATCCGCATGGCGCTCGCCGAGGGCGAGATCGCAGATGCGACCACGATGCTGGGCGGACCGTGGTTCGTCACCGGCAAGGTGATCCACGGCGAGAAGCGCGGCCGCGATCTCGGTTACCCCACCGCCAATATCCGCCTCGACAAGCATTGCGGCCTGAAGCACGGCATCTACGCGGTGCGGGTCGGCAAGGGCTCGCAACGGTTCGACGGCGTCGCAAGCTTCGGGCGCCGGCCGACCTTCGACAACGGCGCGCCGCTGCTCGAGGTGTTCCTGTTCGACTTCAAGGGCGATCTGTACGACGCGATCCTTGATGTCGCATTCATCGGTTTCATTCGCGAAGAGCTGAAATTCGACACCATCGAGGCGTTGATACGCCAGATGGATGACGACAGCGCCAAGGCGCGCGCGGTGCTGGCCGCGGCGCCCGACGCGTTCCCGCAGCTCGGAGTGATTGGTTGAACAGGACTGAAAAGCAAAAAATGCTGGCGGGCGAGCTGTATCGCCCGGATGCAGAGCTCGCCGCCGACCATACCGCGGCGGAACAATGGATGGCGCGCTACAATGCGTCGGGCGCATCGTCCGCGGCCGAGCTGCACGCGCTGCTCGGTGAGCGCTTCCGCAAGGTCGGCAGGGATGCCGTGATCCGCCCGCCGTTCTTCTGCGACTACGGCAGCAATATCAGCCTCGGCGACGGCGTGTTCCTGAACTTCAATTGCGTGATCCTCGACGTCGTCGAGGTCGTGATCGGCGATCGGACCCAGATCGGCCCAGCGGTGCAGATCTATACCGCCGACCACCCGCGCGATGCCGAAACCCGCCGCGCCGGACTGGAATTCGGCCGCCCGATCCGGATCGGAAGCGACGTCTGGATCGGCGGGGGTGCCATCATCCTGCCCGGCATCACGATCGGCGACGGCGCCCTGGTCGGGGCCGGCAGCGTGGTCACACGGAACGTCGCCCCCGGCGCGATCGTGGCGGGAAATCCGGCCCGGGCACGGCCGGCCTGAGCCGCCATGCGCGGCCTTGCCGGCCACCGGGGGGCTTTGCGATTTCCCCGTCCGGCTGCTATGGAAACCCCATGTTTTCGCGGCGCATCATACGGATTAGCGGCCCGGCTTCCGCCTGAGCCTGAAGGCTCGGCGCAAGACCGGGACTTCGCCGTTTCACCCGCGATTGATCGCGTATCCGCGCCCGCACCTGCCAAATCAGAGCTTTCATGTCCGACAAGCCGCAAAAGACCGACGCCCAAAAGACTGACGTTAGGGACTATTCCAAGACCCTTTACCTGCCGCAGACGGAATTCCCGATGCGCGCCGGCCTGCCCCAGCGCGAGCCGGAAATCCTGAAATACTGGAACGAGATCGGCCTCTACACCAAGCTCCGCCAGGAAGCCGAGGGCCGCGCCAAATTCGTGCTGCATGACGGCCCGCCCTACGCCAACGGCAACATCCATATCGGGCACGCGCTGAACAAGATCCTCAAGGACGTCGTGACCAAGAGCCAGCAGATGCTCGGCTTCGACTCCAACTACGTGCCGGGCTGGGACTGCCACGGCCTGCCGATCGAATGGAAGATCGAGGAGGAGAATTACCGCTCCAAGGGCAAGCAGAAGCCGGACTTCCGCGACTCCGCGGCGATGGTCGCGTTCCGCAAGGAATGCCGTGCCTATGCGACGCACTGGATCAACGTGCAGCGCGAGGAGTTCAAGCGGCTCGGCATCATCGGCGACTGGGATCATCCCTACCAGACGATGAGCTACCCGGCCGAAGCCCAGATCGCCCGCGAGCTGATGAAGTTCGCCGCCAACGGCACGCTCTATCGCGGCTCGAAGCCGGTGATGTGGAGCGTGGTCGAGAAGACCGCGCTTGCCGAAGCCGAGGTCGAATACGAGGACTACACCTCCGACATGGTGTGGGTGAAATTCCCGGTCACCTCGCCGGCGCATGGCGCGCTGGCCAATGCCTCGGTCGTGATCTGGACCACCACGCCGTGGACGCTGCCCGGCAACCGCGCCATCTCGTTCTCGCCGAAGATCGCCTATGGCCTCTACAAGGTAACGGACGCGCCGGCGGACAATTGGGCGAAGACCGGCGATCTGTTGATCCTGGCCGACGCGCTTGCCGCCGAGGTGTTCAAGCAGGCGCGCGTCACGTCCTATGAGAAGGTCCGCGATATTCCCGGCGACACGCTGGACGCCGTGGAATGCGCCCATCCGCTGCGCGGCTTCGGTGGCGGCTACGAATTCATCGTGCCGCTGCTCGCCGGCGAGCATGTCACCGACGACACCGGCACCGGCTTCGTGCACACCGCGCCGAGCCACGGCCGCGAGGACTTCGACGTCTGGACGGCCAACACCCGCGAACTCGACGCGCGCGGCGTCCCGACCGCGATCCCCTATACGGTCGACGAGAACGGCGCCTACACCGCGCAGGCTCCGGGCTTCACCGGCAAGCGCGTGCTCAACGACAAGGGCGAGAAGGGCGATGCCAACGAGGCCGTGATCAAGGCGCTGATCGAGGCCGGCAAGCTGCTCGCGCGCGGCCGCCTCAAGCACCAGTATCCGCACTCCTGGCGCTCCAAGAAGCCGGTGATCTTCCGCAACACCCCGCAATGGTTCATCGCGATGGACAAGCCCATCGCCGAGAATGGCCATGCGAAGAAGGGCGACACGCTGCGCGCCCGCGCGCTGCACGCGATCTCGGTCACGCAATGGGTGCCGCCGGCCGGCGAGAATCGCATCAACGGCATGATCGCCAACCGTCCCGACTGGGTGATCTCGCGCCAGCGCGCCTGGGGCGTGCCGATCGCCGTGTTCGTGCGCGAGAATAGCGACGGCTCGGCCGAGATCCTGCAGGACGAGGTGGTCAACCAGCGCATCACCGAGGCGTTCATGGAGGAAGGCGCCGACGCCTGGTACATGGACGGCGCCCGCGAGCGCTTCCTCGGGTCACGCGCGTCGGAGAACTGGAAGAAGGTCGACGACATCTGCGACGTCTGGTTCGATTCCGGCTCCACGCACGCCTTCGTGCTGGAAGACCGCCAGAACTTCCCGCAGCTCGGCAACATCGTGCGCAAGGTCGATGGCGGCAACGACACCGTGATGTATCTCGAAGGCAGCGACCAGCATCGCGGCTGGTTCCACTCGTCGCTGCTGGAAAGCGCCGGCACGCGCGGCCGCGCGCCGTACGACATCGTGCTGACCCACGGCTTCACGCTCGACGAGAACGGCCGCAAGATGTCGAAGTCGCTCGGCAACACCGTCGAGCCGCAGAAGGTGATCAAGGATTCCGGCGCGGATATCCTGCGCCTGTGGGTGTGCGCCACCGACTATGCCGACGACCAGCGCATCGGCCCGGAGATCCTCAAGAACACCATCGAGACCTACCGCAAGCTGCGCAACTCGATCCGCTGGATGCTCGGCACGCTGCATCATTTCAAGCCGAGCGAGAAGGTCGCCTTTGCCGAGATGCCCGAGCTCGAGCGGCTGATGCTGCACGAGCTCGCCGGCCACACCGAGACCATCCGCAAGGCCTATGCCGACTTCGACTACAAGACCGTGGTCGCAAGCCTCGCCGCCTTCATGAACTCCGAGCTGTCGGCGTTCTACTTCGATATCCGCAAGGACACACTGTATTGTGATCCGCCGTCCTCGGTGGCGCGCAAGGCGGCGCTGACCACGATCGACCTGCTCTGCGACGCGATCCTGAAATGGCTGGCGCCGATCCTCAGCTTCACCACCGACGAAGCCTGGCGGATGTATCGGCCGAACGCCGAGCCTTCGGTGCATCTCACGTTGTTCCCCGAAGGTCTCGAGCAGTTCCGCGACGACGCGCTTGCCGCGAAGTGGGAAACGGTCCGCAACGTCCGCCGCGTCGTCACCGGCGCGCTCGAGCTCGAACGCGCCGCCAAGCGGATCGGCTCGTCGCTCGAGGCATCGCCGGTGATCTACGTCACCGACCGGCAAATGCTGGCGACGCTGTTCGACATCGATCTCGCCGAAGTCTGCATCACCTCGAACTACGAGGTGCGCGAGGGCGATGCGCCGGCCACAGCCTTCCGCCTCGACGCCGTGCCCGGCGTTGCCGTCGTGGTCGAGAAGGCGGTCGGCACCAAATGCGCCCGTTCGTGGAAGATCCTGCCTGATGTGGGCGAGGACCCCGAATATCCCGACGTGTCGCCGCGCGACGCGCAAGCGCTGCGCGAATGGAAGGCGCTGGAGGTCTCGGCCTAGCCGTCGTCCCTGCGAAAGCAGGGACCCATAACCACCGCTGTCTAAAATGGACTGAAGTTGATGACCCCGAGTCATTCAAACAATACCCGGCACGGCGTATGGGTCCCGGCTCCGTGCGCAACGGCGCACTCGGCCGGGACGACGCCTTTGGCGGCAAGCCGATGACCTCTGCTGTTCGCGCCGGTGTGCTTGCGGCGGTGATCACCCTGATCGCCGACCAGGCCTCGAAGCTCTGGCTGCTCCATGTCCTCGACATCGTGCATCACGCCCCGGTGCGGGTGACGCCGTTCTTCGACCTGGTGCTGGCCTGGAATCCGGGGATCAGTTTCGGCTGGTTCCAGAGCGAGACCCCGGCGGCCCAGATCCTGCTGATGGTGATCAAGGCCGCGGCCGTGATCGCGCTGGCGATCTGGATGGCGCGGTCGCGGACCTGGCTCGCGACGGTGTCGCTCGGCCTGATCATCGGCGGCGCCATCGGGAACGGCATCGACCGCTTCGCCTATGGCGCGGTGGTCGATTTTGCCCTGCTTCATGCCGAGATCGGGGGAAAAACCTTCAATTGGTACATCTTCAACCTCGCCGACGTGGCCATCGTTGCTGGCGTGGCAGCCCTATTGTATGATTCCGTGGTGGGGACCCCCGCCGTAAAAGCGCCCTGATCCCGGCCGATACGAGCCGGTCAGCGGCCCACACCTGTATCAAGCGGAACTGTGCCTAAGCCAGTGATCGCTTTGGCGAAATTTGAGATGGGAATGGCGCAATGCGCAACACCAAAGCCCGCGGTTACCTGATCGAGACGTCCCGGCTGCCGCTGATGCGCGGCCTGCGCCTGGCGTTCGTCGCAGCCGGGATCGGCCTTGTCATGACGGCCGGCCCGGTGCGCGCCGGCGACGATGAGGATGACGGCGACGATGGCCTGACCTTCGAAGAGCGGATCGTCGACAATCTGATGACCGGGCTCGGCGCCAAGAGCGCGGCCAGCAAGGGCATCGACTACCGCGAGCGCTCGCCGCTGGTGGTGCCGCCGAAGCTGGATTTGCCCCCGCCGGCATCGACCGCCCAGGTCAACGCGCCGAACTGGCCGAAGGACCCTGATATCGCCGCGCGCAAGGCTGCGATCGCGGCGCGCAAGAAGGACGTCAAGAAGGAGCCGTGGCAGTCGGCGGTGGCGTTGACGCCGGCCGAGATCGAGGCCGGCCGCAAGCAGCAGACGGCCACCGATGGCCGCAAGGAGCCGCTGGAGCCCGGCGTGAGCACGAATCCATCGCTGATGCCGAGCCAGCTCGGTTACACCGGCGGCCTGCTCGGCATGTTCAAGGGAAACAGCAGCGAGTCCAAACCGTTCAAGGGTGAGCCGACGCGCGAATCCCTGACCGAGCCGCCGCCGGGCTACCAGACCCCGTCCTCGGGCTATGCCTATGGCACAGGGCCGCAGGCGCCGAAGGTGAACGAGGGCCAGTACGACGTCATGTCCGGAAAACCGGTACAGTGACGCTTGGCCTGCTCGCGCGAAGGCTGACATGAGCAAAGCTTAATGCGGGGCGGCGGGTGTCTCTCCGCTTCGTGACCGTCGGCACGGGAACGACCGTGTACGATGGCTTGCTTTCGCGCCCCGGCCGTGGGTCCGGGCTTTCATAAGGACCATGATGCGCTCTCGCCGATCGATCGCCCTGTTCGCTGCCGCATTCGTTTCCACCATCCCGCTGCCGGGTGCCAGCCTCCGCGCCCAGACCACCGTCACCTCGGAACGCCCCGCCAGTTTCACGCTCGACAACGGCTTGCAGGTCGTGGTGATCCCCGACCACCGCACGCCGGTGGTCACGCAGATGATCTGGTACAAGGTCGGCTCGGCCGACGAGACGCCCGGCAAATCGGGTCTCGCGCATTTCCTCGAGCATCTGATGTTCAAGGGCACCGCCAAGCATCCGGCCGGCGAGTTCTCGCAGACCGTGCTGCGCGTCGGCGGCAATGAGAACGCCTTCACCTCGGTTGACTACACCGGCTACTTCCAGCGCGTGCCGCGCGAGCAGCTGCCCACCATGATGGAGTTTGAGGCCGACCGCATGACCGGCCTGATCCTCAAGGACGAGAACGTGCTGCCCGAGCGCGACGTCGTCCTCGAGGAGTTCAACATGCGGGTTGCCAACAACCCGGATGCAAGGCTGAGCGAGCAGATCATGGCCGCGCTTTATCTCAACCATCCCTATGGCCGGCCGGTGATCGGCTGGCACCAGGAGATCGAGAAGCTCGACCGCGAGGATGCGCTCGCCTTCTACCGTCGCTTCTACGCACCGAACAACGCGATCCTGGTCATCGCCGGCGACGTCGACGTCAAGGATATCCGCCCGCTGGTCGAGAAGAATTTCGGCCCGATCCCGGCACAGCATGCGATCCCGGAGAAGCGGGTCAGGCCGCAGGAGCCCACACCTGCCGCGCCGCGCACCGTGACGCTGTCGGATCCGCGCGTCGAACAACCCAGCCTGCGCCGCTATTACCTGGTGCCGTCGGCGACAACCGCGGCTGCAGGCGAGAGCCAGGCGCTCGATGTGCTCGCGCAGTTGATGGGCGGCGGCGCCAACTCCTATCTCTATCGCTCGCTGGTGATCGACAAGGGCCTCGCGATCTCGGCCGGCGCCGGCTATCAGGGCACCTCGCTCGATCCGTCGCAATTCTCGATCTCGGTGACGCCGAAACCCGGCGTCGAGTTCGCACAGATCGAGGACGCGATCGACAAGGTGATCGCCGACCTCGCGCAGAACCCGGCGCGCGCCGAGGATCTCGAACGGGTCAAGACCCAGCTCATCGCGGAGGCGATCTACGCCCAGGACAACCAGGCGACGCTGGCACGCTGGTATGGCGGCGCGCTGACCACCGGGCTCAGCATCGAGGATATCCGCAGCTGGCCGGACCGCATCCGCGCCGTCACCGCCGAGCAGGTGCGCACTGCTGCCGCCAGCTGGCTCGACAAGAAGCGGTCGGTGACCGGCTATCTGATCAAGGATACTGCGCCGAAACGCGAGGAGAAGCGCTCGTGATCTATTCCCTCACCCGCCGTGCGGCGCTGATCGGCGGCGCCTGCGCCGCGCTGCTGACGGTGACGTCGGCACCCTCGCAGGCCGCGGCCAGGATCCAGCGGCTGGTATCACCCGGCGGCATCGAGGCGTGGTTCGTGCAGGACGCGACCGTGCCGCTGATCGCGATGGAATATGCCTTCAGCGGCGGCGCCAGCCAGGATCCGCCCGGCAAGCCCGGCGTCGGCAATCTGGTCGCCGACCTGCTCGACGAGGGTTCCGGCGATCTCGATTCCAAAACCTATCATGAGCGGCTCGAGCGCCGCGCCATCGAGCTCAGCTTCCAGTCGAACCGCGATCAATTCCGCGGCTCGCTGCGCATGCTCAAGGACAACAAGGACGAAGCCTACGACCTACTGCGGATGGCGCTGACCTCGCCGCACTTCGAGCCGAAGGACGTCGAACGGATCCGCGCCCAGGTGATCGCCAATCTGCGCCGCGAATCGACCAATCCGTCCTCGCTCGCCGGCCGCAAGTTCCTCGAGCTCGCCTTCGGCGATCATCCCTATGCCAGGACGGCCACCGGCACGCTGGAGAGCGTGCCGGCCATCCAGATCCCGGACCTCAAGGACTACACCCGCCGCATCATCGCCAAGGATACGCTGCGCGTTGCCGTGGTCGGCGACGTCGATCCCGACACGCTCGGCAAGCTGCTGGACAAGACCTTCGGCGGCCTGCCGGCGAAAGCCGAATTGACGGCGGTCCCCGACGTCGTGGCGACCAGGCCGCCGCAGCGCGCCTTCGTCCCGCTCGACGTACCGCAGACCGTCGTCACCTTCGGCGGCCCCGGCATCGCCAGGCACGACCCGGACTTCATGGCGGCCTATGTGGTGAACCACATTCTCGGCGGCGGCGGATTGTCGTCGCGGCTCTACAAGGAAGTGCGCGAGAAGCGCGGGCTGGCCTACTCGATCTATGAAGCGCTGGTCTGGATGGATCACTCCGCGCTGTTCATCGGCAACACCGGCACCCGCGCCGACCGCGCCGGCGAGACCGTCGATGCGATCGAAGCGGAAGTCCGCCGCATCGCCGAGGAAGGTCCGACGCAGAAGGAACTCGACGAGGCGAAGTCCTACCTGAAGGGCTCGCAGATGCTGGCGCTCGACACCTCCTCCAAGCTCGCGCAGGCGATGCTGCAATACCAGCTCGACAAGCTGCCGATCGACTACATCGAGAAGCGCAACGCCATCGTCGACGCGGTGACGCTCGACGACGCCAAGCGGGTCGCCAGGAGGCTCTGGGGCAACGGCCTGCTCACCGCAATCGTCGGCCGCGCCCCGCAGGCCGCGGCGCAGCCGGTGTCGGCGCCGCCGAAGGCGAACTGACGCGTTCCGGCGCGCCACCTTCCCTTCATACGCACTACCGTTGTGGCCACACCTCTCTTCACCCCCCGTGTGGGGGTCCGAGGCGAGCGAAGCTCGCTCTCGAGGTTGGGGAGAGGGGTCAGCCAAGAACTCCGACCTCCGGCGTAACGACCACTGCATCAGCACCACCCAAGCACGATCAAACCCGCTATTCTGCGGCGGCCGATTCTTGCCTCCACGGGTGATGTCATGCTGCGGGTGTCCCGCGACCTTACGATCGACGAGAACGACATTGAGATCGTCTTTGTCCGCGCCTCCGGCCCGGGCGGACAGAATGTCAACAAGGTCTCGACCGCGGCGCAGCTTCGCTTCGATACCAACAAGATTGCATTGCCGGCGGACGCCGCGCAGCGGCTGGCGCGGCTCGCCGGCAGCCGCATGACCAAGGACGGCGTGATCGTGATCCACGCCTTCCGCTTTCGCACCCAGGAACGCAATCGCACTGATGCGATCGACCGGCTGCTCGAGATGTTGAGGGAGGCGATGGTGCGGCCGACACCGCGGCGGCCGACCAAGCCGACACTCGGCTCCAAGCAGCGCCGGCTCGAGGGCAAGAAGCGCCGCAGCCACATCAAGGCGGGGCGCGGCGCGCGCCGTTTCGACGATTAAAGCATGATCCGGAAAAGTGCGAAGCGGTTTTCCGAAAAGATCATGCTCAAACAAAGAGCTAAGGCGCGATGACGATTCAACCTAATCTCATCGCGCTTTAGGGAACGCCGGACGCAGCGCACGCGGCACTGCATCCGGGATCCGGTCAGCGTCACCAGAAGCGTTTTCGCGCGAAGCGGATGTCGGTTCGCGCGAAGGAACGCGTCAGAACAGGAAGCCTGAGCCTTGGTTCCGATTGATCAGAACCGGGAAGGCTCTCGTACTTCAGTACTTCTTGGTTGCGGGCGCCATCTCGGAACCACCCGACTTCGGTGCCGTGCGTCCGCTGCCGACCGTTCCCTTGCTGCCTGACTTGGCGGCGGCACCGCTCTTCTGCGTCGTCGCGCCAGGTTGCGCCGCCATTTCCTCGTCGCCGCTGCCGGACATGCCGCCGCCCTGCTGCATGGTACCTCTGCCCTGTGCACCGCCGCGAAGCTGGGTATCAGGTGCAGTCGTTCCCTGTGCCAGGACAGGGCCGGCCATCGCGGCCGAGATGGCAAGGGCGAGCACGCTGGTTTTTGCAAACGTCATCCATTTCTCCTGGGACTTTAATTGACGATGGAGGAGCGGCACAGGTGGTGCGCCGTTTGCAGCGCCGACCCTGAACCCCATCGCGCAAGACTGAATTTTCCGCAAACGGCGCACGCGAGATGCAAGCTGCGTCGTGTGGTGATCGTGCAGGGATTTCGCGGTCATTTTGCGAAATTGTCGTCCGCATATGCGGCAACCATCGGTTCCGCGCCAGATCACCGCCCAGCTTTGTTCTGCTGTGAAACAGCCCGCTACTACCAACGGCGGATTTCAGCCTCCTACAGTCACCGCACAGAGGCGGTGACGTAGATGGCAAAGCTGCGCGCAGGGTGGTCGCTGGGGCTGGGATTTTGCAGCGCAATGCTTGCAGTGCAAATGACGGCTGCACAGATGCCCTTGCCGGCCGCCAGGCCGCCCGATGGGGCGACGCTGTTCAAGCAGCAATGCGCGACCTGCCACACGTCAAACACGTCGGATGCCGTCCGGCAAGGCCCGTCGCTCTACAGGATCGTCGGCCGCCACGCCGGCAAGGCCGACGGCTTCAAATATTCCGCGGGCTTCAGCAAGGCCGACTTCGTCTGGGACGACGCCAGCCTCGATGCCTGGCTGACCAATCCGCAGGAGGTGATCCCCGGCGCCGTGATGGCCTACCGGCAAGCCAAACCGGAAACCCGCGCCATGATCATCGCCTATCTGAAGGAGCTGAATTGAATGGCGAAACCCGTGCATTCGATGATCCGCGTGCTCGACGAAGCCAAGGCGCTCGACTTCTACCAGCGCGCGTTCGGCCTCGAGATCACGGACAATCTGAGATTTCCCGATTTCGCGCTGATCTATCTGCGCCATCCCTCCTCGCCCTTCGAGGTCGAGCTCACGGTCAATTTCGATCGCAAGGAACCCTACACGCTCGGCGACGGCTACGGCCATCTCGCCGTCATCGTCGATGACGTCGATGCCGAGCACGCGCGCTTCGAAAAGGAGAAACTGTCGCCCGGGCCGCTGCGCGACTTCAAGCATGACGGCAAGACGCTGGCGCGCTTCTTCTTCGTCTCCGATCCCGACGGCTACAAGATCGAGGTGATCCAGCGCGGCGGGCGCTTCGGCTAGAGCATGCTCGAACAACAAGGCAATTGCACAAACAAAAATTGACGGAGGAACCCATGAGAGAAATCGATCGACGCAGCAAATATGACCGGCGTGTCTTTCTCAAAGGCGCGGCCATTACCGCACCCGCAGTCGCGATTGCGACCTCGACGGGGCTCGGCATCACCGATGCGTGGGCCGAAGGCACCACGACGCTGACGCCGGCCACGCTGAAGACGCTGCTCAAGATGGCGCGCGACATCTATCCGCACGATTTCCTCGGCGACAGCTACTACATAGCGGCGGTCAAGCCGTATGATGAGAAGGCCGCGAAGGATCCGGCGGTCAAATCGCTGATCAATGACGGCGTCACAAGGCTCGATCAGGCGGCCAACGACCGCCACAAGATGCCTTATGTCCAGGTCGCCTGGGAAAACGATCGCGTCGCGCTGCTGCAACAGATCGAGCAGAGCGCCTTCTTCCAGAAGATCCGCGGCGACCTCATCGTCTTCATCTACAACAACAAGGAGGTGTGGCCGCGGTTCGGCTACGAGGGCTCCTCGGCCGAGCATGGCGGCTACATCAAGCGCGGCTTCGCCGATATCGACTGGCTGCCGAAGGTCTGAACGGGTCGGGAGGAAACAATGGCAAAATTCGATCTGAATGACAGCGGCGTTGTGGTGATCATCGGCTCCGGTGCCGGCGGCGGAACGCTCGGCAATGAACTGGCGCAGAAGGGCGTCAAGGTCGTGATCCTGGAAGCCGGCCCGCGCATCGAGAACCAGGACTTCATCAACGATGAGTGGGACAGCTTCACCCAGCTCGCCTGGTCCGACGCGCGCTCGACGTCGGGCAGCTGGCGCGTCCACCAGGACTTTCCGGGCCTGCCGGCCTGGATCGTAAAGGCGGTCGGCGGCTCGACCACGCATTGGGCCGGCGCCTCGCTGCGCTTCGACGAGCACGAGTTCAAGATCAAGTCGGCCTATGGCAACATGCCCGGCGCCAACCTGTTGGACTGGCCGATCACGCTCGCCGAGATGGAGCCATGGTACGCCAAGGCCGAGGACAAGATGGGCGTCACCCGCACCAACGGCATTCCCGGACTGCCCGGCAACAACAACTTCAAGGTGATGGAAGCCGGCGCCAGGAAGCTCGGTTACAAGGAGGTGCACACCGGGCGGATGGCGATCAACAGCGAGCCGCGTGACGGCCGCGGCTCCTGCCAGCAGATCGGCTTCTGCTTCCAGGGTTGCAAGTCGGGCGCCAAATGGTCGACGCTCTACACCGAGATCCCGAAGGGCGAAGCCACCGGCAATCTCGAAGTGCGCCCCGGCAGCATGGTGATCAAGATAGAGCACGACCAGTCCGGCAAAGTCACCGGCGTGGTCTATGCCGATGCGACCGGCGCGATGCAGCGCCAGAAGGCCCGCGTGGTCGCGGTCGCCGGCAACTCGATCGAGAGCCCGCGGCTCTTGCTCAACAGCGCCTCCAGCATGTTCCCGGACGGGCTCGCCAATTCATCCGGCCAGGTCGGCCGCAACTACATGCGGCACATGACCGGCAGCGTGTATGCGAGCTTCGAGAAATCGGTGCACATGTATCGCGGCACCACCATGGCCGGCATCATCCGCGACGAGGCCAAGAATGATCCGAAGCGCGGCTTCGTCGGCGGCTACGAGATGGAGACGCTGTCGCTCGGCCTGCCCTTCATGGCCGCGTTCCTCAATCCCGGCGCCTGGGGACGCAGCTTCACAAGCGCGATCGAGGGCTATCCGCGGATGGCCGGCATGTGGCTGGTCGGCGAGGACATGCCGCAGGAGACCAACCGCATCACGCTGGATCCGAAGATCAAGGACAAGTTCGGCATGCCGGTCGCCAGCGTGCATTTCGACGATCATCCGAACGACGTCGCGATGCGCGATCACGCCTACAAGCAGGGCTCCGCGGTCTACGAGGCGGTCGGCGCCACCGTCACCTACCCGACGCCGCCCTACCCCTCGACCCACAACATGGGCACCAACCGGATGAGCGAGAAGCCGCGGGACGGCGTGGTCAACAAGTTCGGCCAGACCCACGACATCAAGAACCTGTTCGTCTCCGACGGCAGCCAATTCACGAGCGGAGCGGCCTGCAACCCGACGCTGACGATCGTATCGCTGGCGATCCGCCAGGCCGACCACATCGCCGGCGCGATGCAGCGCAAGGAGATCTGAAGCGAGATTCGGTCGAATAGCGGCCGCGACGACCCTGCGCTCCCTCTCCCCGTTCCTACGGGGAGAGGGCTGGGGTGAGGGGCCGTCTCCGCGTATTCGGCGGTAGCTGCGTTTGCGGAGACTCCCCCTCACCCGGAACGCATCTAACGATGCGTTCCGACCTCTCCCCGCAAGCGGGGCGAGGCGAAGCGGAGTGTGTTCCGGATTTCCTCTCACTGAAGCAGCCTTGCCTAACAGGACAAGGCCGCTTTTCTTTTGCGCGATGGACTTGCGCGAAGCCTATTCCGCGGCATCCATGATCGCCGCCGCCCCGCGATAGTCGGGAACGACCGCCGGCGCATTCGCCTTGGCGCGATAGATCAGGCAGGAGCAGCGCAGCAGCGACGCGAAATTGTTCACCTCGCCGTGATGATCAAGCACCTCGTTGTGCAGGGTGGTGAGGAACTTGGCCAGCGTCATGCCTTCCTTGGCCGCGATCTCCTCCAGCGTATCCCAGAACGACATCTCCAGCCGGATCGAGGTGCAATGGCCGTCGATCCGCAACGATCGGGTCTGCGATTCATAGTCGCGTTGCGGCTGATGCGCGAAAAGATGGCACATGGCGTTCCTCCGGCGAGAACTTATAATTTTTCTAAACGATATACCTGTGCGCGCGGCCCCACAATCGGGACGTAGGGCGTAACGCGCCGGCCGCCGAAGCCAAGCGTCTTCAAGGCGATAGGCTGGAATAATCCCCAACCTGCTTGCGGCCGCCAGATCGGTCCCATGCATTTGCCGGCGCGGCGACTTATAGTAACGGCCAGCCTCGAATCGCGCTCCGAACGTCCAATCCATGCCCGTCCGCCAGCTTCCCGAACAGCTCGTCAACCGCATCGCCGCCGGCGAAGTGGTCGAACGCCCCGCGAGCGTGGTCAAGGAACTGGTCGAGAACGCGATCGACGCCGGCGCCAGCCGGATCGACGTTTTCACCGATGGCGGCGGGCGGCGCCGGATCGGCATCACCGACGACGGCGGCGGCATGACCCGCGCCGACCTCGCGCTTGCGGTCGACCGTCACGCCACGTCCAAGCTCGACGACGAAGACCTGCTGCGCATCCGCACGCTCGGGTTCCGCGGCGAGGCGCTGCCCTCGATCGGCGCGGTCGCAAAGCTCGGCATCACCACGCGCCATACCAGCGAGCCGCATGCCTGGTCGCTATCGGTCGAAGGCGGCGAGAAGTCGGAGGTCATGCCGGCCGCGCTCGGCCAGGGCACCCGCGTCGAGGTCAACGAACTCTTCTACGCCACGCCGGCGCGGCTGAAATTCCTCAAGACCGACCGCACCGAGGCCGAGGCGATCCGCGAGGTGGTGCGCCGCCTCGGCATGGCGCGCCCGGACATCGCCTTCACGCTGGCCGGCGAAGAGCGCGCGCCGGTCACCTGGGCCGCAGCGCTGCCCGGCGCCGCGGGCCGGCTGACCCGGCTCGGCGATATCCTGGGTGCGGATTTTCGTAGCTGTGCGATCGAGGTGCGCGCCGAGCGCGAGGGCGTCGTGGTGGAAGGCTTTGCCGCCGCGCCGTCGCTGACCCGCGCCAATGCGCTCGGGCAATATCTGTTCGTCAACGGCCGCCCGGTGCGCGACAAGCTGATCCTCGGCGCCGTGCGCGCGGCCTATTCCGACTACCTGCCACGCGACCGCCATCCCGTCGTGGCGCTGTTCGTGACCTGCGACCCGCAGGAGGTCGATGCCAATGTGCATCCGGCCAAGACCGAGGTGCGCTTCCGCAATGCCGGTCTGGTCCGCGCGCTCATCGTGCACGCCTTGAAGGAAGGTCTCGCGCGCGAAGGCAGGCGCACCGCGGCCAATACCGCCGACGGCGCCGCGCTCTCGGCCTTCCGCCCGGCCTTCACGCCGCCGCGCCCGGGCAACTGGGACTGGCGCGGCTCGCCGTCCTATCCGGCTGGCCCGATGCGCGCGTTCGACGGCGCGGCGGCGGCCGCCTTCGCCGAGCCCGGACAGGCCGCCTTCGACGTCGGCACGCCGACCGCCGATGTGCGCTTCGAGGCCGCGCCCGCGCCCGACCTGCTCGATCGGCCGCTCGGCGCCGCGCGCACCCAGATCCACGAGACTTACATCGTCTCGCAGACCCGCGACGGCCTCATCGTGGTCGACCAGCACGCGGCGCATGAGCGCATCGTCTATGAGAAGCTGAAGGCCTCGCTGGCGAAGAACGGCGTGCAGCGGCAGATCCTCTTGATCCCCGAGATCGTCGAGCTCGATGAAGCGACCGTCGAGAAGCTGCTCGACCGCGCCGAGGAGCTGGCGTCATTCGGGCTCGCGATCGAATCCTTCGGCCCCGGCGCGGTCGCGGTGCGCGAGACGCCCTCGCTGCTCGGCAAGGCCAATGCGGCGGGCCTGTTGCGCGACCTCGCCGAGCACATGGCCGAGTGGGACGAGGCGCTGCCGCTGGAGCGCCGGCTGATGCACGTCGCCGCCACCATGGCCTGCCACGGCTCGGTCCGCGCCGGCCGCCGCCTCAAGCCGGAAGAGATGAACGCGCTGCTCCGCGAGATGGAAGACACGCCGAACTCCGGCCAGTGCAACCACGGCCGCCCGACCTATGTCGAATTGAAGCTGAGCGATATCGAGAAGCTGTTCGGGCGGCGGTAGTGGCCACACATTCCGTCGTCCCGGGCAAGCCAACGGGTCGGCGCAAAGCGCCGCCCGATGACAGGCTCCGCGCGACCCGGGACCCATAACCACAAATGCCTCCGTTGACGAAGGCCGGGGCCCTAGCAGACTAGATTGCGGCGACAGCTCGCAAAAACACGAACTCCGTGTCGTCATAGGCGCGCCGCTCGAGCTCCTCGAAGCCCTCGGGTGCCGTGAACGCCGCGGCCTTTGCCTCCTCCACCACGAGCAGCGCGCCTGGCGTCAGCCAGCCGCCGTCGCGCAGCGAGGCGAGCGCCTTGTCGGCCAGCCCCTTGCCATAGGGCGGATCGAGAAACACCAGCGAGAACGGCTCGACCGGATGTGCCGGTCCGAGATCGGTGGCGTCGCGGCGATAGACCTTGGTCGTGCCGCCGAGGCCGAGCGACTCGACATTGTTGCGCAGCAGCGCCCGCGCCTCGGCGCCATTGTCGACGAACAGCGTGAACTTGGCGCCGCGCGAGACCGCCTCGATGCCGAGCGCGCCGGTGCCGGCAAACAGGTCGAGCACGCGCGCGTCCTCAACCGGATTGTCGTAGGCGTGGATCAGAATGTTGAACACGGACTCGCGCAGGCGGTCCGCGGTCGGACGAATCTCGCGGCCCGCAGGCGAAGCGAGATTGCGGCCCTTCAGCCTGCCCCCGACGACGCGCATTGACCGTTACTCGTCCCGCGGCTTGAGATCGCGCTTGCCGTGATAGCCGCGCTTGGGACGGCGCGGCGGGCCGTAGCCGTTCGCTTCGTCTTCATTGCGGGCACGGGCTTCCTCGCTGCCGGTGCGCTGCACCAGCACGCGGCGGCCCTTGCGATCGTTGATGGTTTCGCGCTTGCTGGGCTTCGGCTTCCTCGCGGGCGCCTCGTCTCCGTCGGCTGCGTCACGCTGCTCCGGCCGCGTGAAGTCGGCACCCGCGATCTTGGCGATCTTCTCGCCGAGCTGCTCGCGCAGCACCCGCGTCTTGACCTCCTCGACCTTGCCCTCCTCGAGCTCGCCGAGCTGGAACGGGCCGTAGGAGATCCGGATCAGGCGGTTCACCTCGAGCCCGAGATGCGCCATCACGTTGCGCACCTCGCGGTTCTTGCCCTCGCGGATCGCGAACACCACCCACACATTGGCGCTCTGGTCGCGTTCCAGCGTCGCGTCGATCGGTCCGTATTTGACGCCGTCGACCTCGACGCCACCCTTGAGCTGGTCGAGCTGGCCCTGCGTCACCTCGCCATGCGCGCGCACGCGGTACCGGCGCAGCCATCCGGTGTCGGGATGCTCCAGCGTCCGCGCCAGGCCGCCGTCATTGGTCAGCAGCAACAGGCCCTCGGTGTTGAAATCCAGCCGGCCGATCGAGATCAGCCGCGGCAGACCCTCGGGCAGATTGTCGAACACGGTCGGCCGCCCCTCGGGATCGGCATGCGTCGTCATCAGCCCGCGCGGTTTGTGATACATGAACAGCCGGGTCCGCTCGCGCGGCGGCAACGGCTTGCCGTCGACCGCCACGACATCGTTGTCGGTGATATCGAGCGCCGGCGAGTTGATCACGCGTCCGTTGACGGTGACGCGCCCTTGCGTGACGATCTCCTCGGCATCGCGGCGCGAGGCGAGACCGGCGCGCGCCAGTACCTTGGCGATGCGTTCGCCTGTCTTCTTCGGCTTCGGCTCGGGACGCTCGCGCCGATCGTCGGTGGCGCGTTCGCGATAGGCGCCGCGGCCGCCGAAGGCCGGGCGCTTCGCAAAGATCCTGCTGTCGTCCTCATTGTCGCGGCGCGGCCGGTCGGAGAAGCGGCCCTCGCTGCGCGGGTGCTCCTGCCAGTCGGTGCGACCTTCGGGCCGTTCGCGGCGCCGGCTGTCGCGGCCACCATCTTCATCATGACGATCCCAGCGCGGCCGGCCGAACTTCGGACGATCACCCTGCTCGCGGTCGTCGCGGGACCTGGAGAATCGCGGACGTTCGCTACCACCGCGATCGTCGCGCGACCGCGAAAAGCGCGGGCGCTCATCGCCGCCGCGGTCGTCGCGCGGTTTGCGATCCCGCTTTTGCCAGGGCTTCTCGTCGCTGCGGTCGCGGCCTTCGAAGTCGCGGTCGCGCTTGAAGCGCGGCCGATCGCCGAAATCGCGGCGCGGCGCATCGCCGTCTTCGCGGCGGCGGAACGGGCGGCCTTCGCCCTTGTCGCGGAACGAACCCTTGTCGCGATCGCCGCGCGAAAACTTCCGGTCGTCGAATTTGCGCTCGGCGCGCTCGCCGCGCGGCGCAAAGGTCCGCTTCTCGCCGTCACGCTCGCCACGCGGCGTGTAGGGGCGCTTCTCGCCGAATTTGCGGTCGGATGACCGGCCCTCCGAACGCGCGCCACTCCGCTGCGGACGATCGCCCGCATCAAAGTCCCGGCGCTCGCCGCGCGGTTTGAACGGGCGCTTTCCGCCCCCCTCGCCGCCGCGGTCGTCGCGCTTGAAGCGCGGCCGGTCGCCGTAATCGCGGCGCGGCGCATCGCCGTCCTCGCGGCGGCGGAACGAGCGGCCCTCGCCCTTGTCGCCGAACGAGCGCTTGTCGCGATCACCACCTTTGCCGCCGAAGCTGCGCTTGCCGAACGGCTTGTCCGATCCGCGGGAGCCGCCGGAACGGCCCTTCCCGGGCGCCCCCCGGTCCCGCCGGCCGCGCGGGGAATCGTTGTTTTTGTCGCTGTCGCGGGGCATGAATGTTCTCGCCTGGAGGTTCAATTGGGGCGCAGGGCAACCGGCGATACGCGCGCCATCTGGGCGCGACTGGCGCAAAACCGGCATCCACTTCTGCTGAAGGCGACGCTACTAGCAGGTTTCTTCCGATGATACGAGGCATGTCTGCCCCTTCTTTCATGGATTTGGCGCTAAAAACCGCGGAAAATGCCGGAAAAGCTGGCGAGGTTCCGATCGGATGCGTGATCGTGCGGGGCTACGAGGTGATCGCGACCGCCGGCAACCGTACCCTGACCGACCGCGATCCGACGGCCCATGCGGAGATCCTGGCGATCCGGCAGGCCGCCGAGGCCATCGGCACCGAGCGACTGGTCGATTGCGACCTCTACGTGACGCTGGAGCCCTGCACCATGTGCGCCGGGGCAATCTCCTTTGCCCGCATCCGCCGGCTCTATTACGGCGCCGCCGACCCCAAGGGCGGCGCGGTCGAGTCCGGCGTGCGATTCTTCGCGCAGCCGACCTGCCACCATGTGCCGGAGGTCTATGGCGCGGTCGGCGAGACCGAGTCCGCGCGCCTGCTGCGCGAGTTCTTCAGGGAGCGACGGTAAGTGACGCGATCGCGGACCCCACCGCTGTCATCGTCCGCGAAAGCGGATGATCCAGTATTCCAGAGACGGCCATGATCGCTCGATAGGACGCGGCGTACTGGATACCCGCATTCGCGGGTGAGACGAGTTTCTCTTGTGACTACCCCGCCAGGAAAAACTCCCGCAGCAGCTTCGCGGTCGCCTCCGGGGCCTCCTCGGGCAGGAAATGCCCCGACGCCACCGGCGCGCCGCTGACATTGGTGGCCCAGGTCTTCCAGGTGTCGAGCGGTGTCGTTGCCGCGCTGGCAACCCCGGCATCGCCCCACAACGCCAGCATCGGGATCGTGATCTTCTTGCCGGCGTCGACATCGGCCTTGTCGATCTCGTAATCGGCATAGGCGCCGGCGCGATAGTCCTCGCACATCGCGTGGATGCGCGCGGGATCGCGGAATGGCGCCAGGTAGTGTTCGAGCGCGCGCGGATCGATCGCCTCCAGCGTCTTGCTCCTGGTCTGGCTCGCCATCTTTTCCTTGAGGAAGAATTCACCATTGTTGGAGATCAGCGTCTCCGGCAGCGGATAGGGCTGCGCCAGGAACGCCCAGTGGTAGATCTTCAGCGCCGACAGGCGATTGAGCTTCTGCCAGTAATCATAGGTCGGTGCGATATCGAGCACCGCAAGCTTCGACAGCCGGCCGGGATGATCGAGCGCGAGCCGGTACGACACCCGGCCGCCGCGATCGTGGCCGGCGAGCGCGAAATGAACGTGCCCGAGCTGCTCCATCACCTCGACCATGGTCTTCGCCCACGCCCGCTTGGTGTAGGGCGTATGGTCCTTGTCGCTGTCGGGCATATCGGACCAGCCGTAGCCCGGCAGGTCGGCGATGATCAGCGTGAAGCTGTCGTCGAGTTTCGGCGCGACCGTGTGCCACATCACATGCGTCGAGGAGAAGCCGTGCAGCAGCAGCAAGGGCGGGCCCTTGCCGCCGACGCGGGCGAAGATGCGGCCCTGCGAGGTGTTGATCCATTCGGACGCATAGCCGGGAAAAAGATCGGCGAGATCAGGCATCGGTAGCTCCTTCCCTGTCGCGGCCGCGCTGCTTCAAACTTTGTTCGGCGTTGCTGCTGGCTCAGGCCAGGTTTATGCCATCCTCAAGTCCTGCCAACAACAACATGAAACGAGGAAGTGCCATGTCGATCGATTTCGAAATTCCCGCCGAGGCCAAGGCGATCCGCGAGAAGGTTCGCAAATTCGTCCACGACGAATGCATTCCGGCGGAAAAGGAACTCGACACCAAGCCGCTTGCCGAGGTGCTGGGACGCTGCGGAAGAAGGCCCGCGCGCAGGGCCTGTGGTGCCCGTTCGTGCCGAAGGAGTATGGCGGTATGGGCCTCGGCCCGCTCGCCAACGCCCTGGTGCAGATGGAGCTCGGCGAGAGCATGCTCGGCGCGCTCTCGATGAACACGCAGGGACCGGACGACGCCTCGATGATGACGATCCTGGCGCACGGCACCGAGTACCAGAAGGAAAAATTCCTTAAACCGCTGCTGAACGGCGAGAAGCGCATCTGCTTCTCGATGACCGAGAAGGCCGCCGGCGCCGATGCCACCGGCATGCAGACCACGGCGGTGAAGGACGGCAACGAGAACTACATCCTCAACGGCGAGAAATGGTTCTCCTCGTCGGCGAGCGTCGCCGACCTCGCGCTGGTCATGGCGAAGACCGATCCGAACGCGCCGCGCCACAAGCAATACTCGACCTTCATCGTCGAGCTGCCCAACCCCGGCTACCGCATCAAGCGCAACGTCGCCAACATGGCGATCGAGGGTCCGCATGACGACGTGATCCACGGCGGCCACTCCGAGATCGAGATCAAGGACCTGAAGGTGCCGGCCGACAATCTGCTCGGCGGCGAAGGCAACGGCTTCAACATGGGCCAGCACCGCCTCGCCTACGGCCGGCTGCGCCACGGCATGCACAACGTCGCCAAGGCACAACGCGCGCTCGACATGGCGGCCGCTCACGTGACAAAGCGCTCGACCTTCGGCCAGTTGCTGGCCGACCGCCAGGCGGTGCAGTTCATGCTCGCCGACTGCGCGAGCGAGCTCTATATCGGCCGGCTGATGCTGCTGCACATCGCCTACAAGGCCGAGAAGGGCCTCGACATCCGCCAGGAGAACTCGATCGCCAAGATCTTCCACGCCCACATGGTGCACAAGGTGATCGACACCGCGATCCAGCTGCACGGCGCGCTCGGCTTCAGCCAGGATACGCCGCTGGCGAAATGGTACACCCAGGTGCGCTCGCAGCGCTTGGTCGACGGGCCCGACGAGGTGCACAAGTGGAAGATCGGCAAGAACGTCATCAAGGCGTTCCGCGAGCACGGCACCACGGCGTCAGCGGCGGGCGGGGATCTGCTCTGACCCACTTCGTCATTCCGGGGCGGCGCAACGCGCCGAACCCGGAATCTCGAGATGAGGTGAGAAGGCGCCCACAACATCGAGATTCCGGATCGACGCGCGATGCGCGTCATCCGGAATGACCGCGTAAGGCGAACCTAGCCGCTCGCCGCAAACAGCTCCCATGTCCCGGGCAGTCCCTTCAGCTCGAACGCGCCGCGCTCGGCGAATTTCAACCCGGCGCCCGCGACCAGATCGGTCACCACGCGCGACACCAGCACCTCGTTCGAGCCGCACTGCGACATCACGCGCGCCGCGGCGTGGACCGCTATGCCGCCGATATCCGCCCCCCTCACCTCGATCTCGCCGGTGTGCAGGCCCGCTCGCACCGGCAGGCCGATCTGCCGCGCGGCCGAGCCGAACGCCAGCGCACAGCGTACGGCGCGGCCGGGACCGTCGAAGGTCGCCAGAATGCCGTCGCCGGTGCTCTTCACCAGATGGCCGCGATGGCGGCCGACCATCTGCTGCGCGAGTTGATCGTGATCGTCGAGCAGACGTCGCCAACGATGATCTCCCATCGTCGCGGCGCTGCGGGTCGAATCGACGATATCGGTGAACAGCACGGTCGCAAGCACTCGGTCGAGTTCGGCATCACCACCATCGCGATGGCCGGTGACGAATTCCTCGACATCGCCGAGCATCGCCTCGGTCTCGCCGACCCAGTAGTAGTGATCGCAGCCGAGATATTCCACGTATTTCGCGCCGGGGATCGAGCGCGCGACGGCACGGCCGAGCGCCACGGGAACGCGGGCATCACCGGTCCGATGCAGGACAAGCGTCGGAGTCTGGAGCATCGGCAGGATCGTCGTGACGTCGATCGCGCGATTGAGAACGAGCAGCGTCCGCAACGCTCCCGGACTGCTCGACAGCCGCTCGAATTTCGCGATCTGCGCGATCACTTCTGCATTCGTTGCCTGGCTCGGCGCGACAGTCTTGACCGTGTCGCCAGAACCCCAGTTCTGCACGATCTCGTCGCAGCGCTGCTGCCACACGTCGTCCGGCTGGCGGTCCTTCGAGCGGGCAAAACTGCCGAGCAGAACGAGATGCGAAACGCGGTCCGGATAGGTTGCTGCAAACAGCACACTCATCGGACAGCCCTCGGAGAAGCCGAACAACACCGCCTTCGCGGAGCCTATGGCATCCATGATGGCCCGGACGTCGTCCATGCGCTGCTCGAGGGAGGGCGCGCCGGTCATCCGATCCGACAATCCCTGTCCGCGTTTGTCGAAGGTCACGACCCGGGCGAAACGCGACAGGCGGCGCAGTACGGCGGTGTAGCCGGGCATCTCGTGCATGAACTCGATGTGCGAGAACAGGCCGGGGACAAGGATGATGTCGACAGGGCCATCGCCCATCACCTGATAGGCGATGCTCGCGTCGGCGCTTTGCGCGTAGTGCGTCTCGGGCAGTCTGAAATCGGTCATTCGAAGGCCCCGGGGCGCGCCATTGTCGCCGCTGAGGCCGGATCGATCAACCCTTCTCCACCTCGACCGCCTGCCAGGCGATGTCGCGACGGCAGAATCCGTCCGGCCATTTGATGCGATCGATCGCCTGATAGGCGCGGTCGCGCGCCTCGGTGACCGTCTTGCCCATCGCACACACGTTCAGCACCCGGCCGCCATTGGCGATGATTGCGCCATCCTTCGCCACCGTGCCGGCGTGGAAGATCTCGACGCCCTCGACCTTGGCCGCGTCATCGAGGCCGCCGATCCGCGTGCCCTTGATGTAGTCGCCGGGATAGCCCTTCGCCGCCATCACCACCGTCAGCGCCGGGTCCGGATACCAGCGCAGGTCGAAATTCTTCAACTGCCCGTCGATCGAGGCGAGGAAGGCCGGCACGATGTCCGACATCATCCGCAGCATCAGCACCTGGCACTCGGGATCGCCGAAGCGGACATTGTATTCGAACAGTTTTGGGCCCTGCGCGGTCAGCATCACGCCGGCATAGAGCACTCCCTTGAACGGCGTGCCGCGGCTCTTCATCCCGGCAACCGTCGGCAGGATGATCCGCGCCATGATCTGGTCGTGCACCTCAGGCGTCACGAACGGCGTCGGCGAATAGGCGCCCATGCCGCCGGTGTTCGGCCCCTTGTCGTGATCGAACACCCGCTTGTGGTCCTGCGCCGAGGCCAGCGGAATTGCGGTCTCGCCGTCACACAGCGCGAAGAAGCTGATCTCGCGGCCCGACAAAAATTCCTCGATCACGACCTCGGCGCCGGCCGAGCCGAACGCACCCTCGAACATCATCGCAATCGCGGCCTCGGCCTCGGGCAGCGTCTGCGCCACCACGACGCCCTTGCCGGCCGCAAGCCCGTCGGCCTTGACCACGATCGGTGCGCCCTGGGCGCGGACATAGGCCACCGCGTCCTTCGCATTGTCGAAGCGGCGATAGGCGCCGGTCGGAATGTCGAACTCGCTGCAGAGGTCCTTGGTGAAGCCCTTGGAGCCCTCGAGCCGGGCGGCCTGCCTGCTCGGCCCGAACGCCTTGATGCCGACCGCGACGAGGTCGTCGACGATCCCGGCGGCGAGCGGCGTCTCCGGACCGACCACCACCAGTTCGACCGCATTGCCCCGGCAGAATTCGATCACCGCGGCATGGTCGGCGACATCGAGCGCAACGCATTCGGCCTCGCGCGCGATCCCGGCATTGCCCGGCGCGCACCAGAGTTTCGTCACCAGCGGGGATGCGGCGATCTTCCACGCCAGCGCATGTTCGCGGCCACCGGAACCGAGCAGGAGGATGTTCATCTGTGTCGCCGATCAGAGGGGTTGTAACGCCATTTCGTCCGGTTTAGCACGCTCCCGAACCGCAGCAACACGCGGTTCGATCAGATGTGGATATGTGATTCGACGCCTGAAACGCGGCGTCCGGACCTTGCACACGGGGTCGAAAACCCCGATTCTATAGATCAGATGACCGCTGCTCCGAATCTCGTCAACGCGCCTGAATTCACCGTCTCGGAACTCTCTTCCGCCCTGAAGCGGACGGTGGAGGACCGCTTCGGCCATGTCCGTGTCCGCGGCGAGATTTCCGGCTTTCGCGGCCCGCATTCCTCCGGCCACTGCTATTTCGCCCTGAAGGACGAGAGCGCCAAGATCGAGGCCGTGATCTGGAAGTTCGCCCACGCCCGGATGCGCTTCAAGCCGCAGGAGGGCCTCGAGGTCATCGCCACCGGCAAGCTGACCACCTATCCGAACTCCTCGAAGTACCAGATCGTCATCGATTCGCTGGAGCCCGCCGGCGTCGGCGCGCTGATGGCGCTGATGGAGGAGCGCAAGAAGAAGCTCGCCGCCGAGGGCCTGTTCGACGAGGCCCGCAAGCAGCTTTTGCCCTGGCTGCCCGAGGTGATCGGCGTCGTCACCTCGCCGACCGGCGCCGTGATCCGCGACATCCTGCACCGGCTGGAGGACCGCTTTCCCCGCCGCGTGCTGGTCTGGCCGGTCAAGGTGCAGGGCGACGGTTCGGCGGAACAGGTGGCGGCCGCGATCCGCGGCTTCAACGCGCTGCCGGAGGGCGGCAGGATCCCGCGGCCTGATCTCTTGATCGTCGCGCGCGGCGGCGGCTCGCTGGAGGACCTCTGGCCGTTCAACGAGGAGATCGTGGTCCGCGCCGCGGCCGAGAGCCATATCCCGCTGATCTCGGCGGTCGGCCATGAGACCGACATCACGCTGATCGACTTCGTCGCCGACAAGCGCGCGCCGACGCCGACCGCGGCCGCCGAGATGGCGGTGCCGGTACGCAGCGAGCTGTTCGTCGAGGTTCAGGCGCTCGCCCGCCGCACCATGGTGTGCTGGCAGCGCGCCCAGGAGGCCCGCCACAACGAGCTGCGTGCCGCGGCGCGGGCGCTGCCGGCGGCGCACGAACTGCTGGCGATCCCGCGGCAGCGGCTCGATCATCTCGCAGCGGGATTGCCGCGCGGGCTGAAGGCCAATACGCACGCACATTTCCGCCGCTTTGCCGCCAGCAGTTCGCGCCTCACCATCGGCGTGCTCCGCGGCCAGATCGCGCATGCGCGGCAGCGGCTCACCGCATCCGGCGAGCGCATCACGCTATCGGCGCGCGCGCTGCTGCATCGCCGCCGCGAGCGCTTCAGCGGGCTCGAGATCCGGCTCAAGGCCTCGAAGCTCGCCAACGCCAAGGCCCAGCGCAACGCCATCGCCCGCGATCTCGAACGCACCCACCGCCTCGCCGAGCGCGCCCGCCGTGCGCTGGTGACGACGATGCAGCGGCTCGAGGCGCGCGTCGCCCATAGCGGCCAGCTGCTGTCGGCGCTGTCCTATCGCGGCGTGCTGGCGCGCGGCTTTGCGCTGGTGCGCGACGCGCACGGCCACGCCCTGCACTCCGCCGCGGCGGTCGGCCCGAATGCCGGCCTGTCGATCGAGTTCGCCGATGGCCGCGTCGCCGCCACCGCTGACGCCAATCAGCCTCCGGCAACGGTAGCGCCCGAGAGCCAGCCGAAGCCTCAGCCGCGCGAGGCGAAACCGGCGGCGCCGAAGCGCGTCACCAAGCCGGTGGACCAAGGCAGTCTGTTCTAGCGCGACAGCCACTCGGCGACTTGCTTTTGCGCATCCTTGCGCGCGCCGGTATCGGTGCCGATGTGACCACGCTCGGCGATCTCGGCATCGGAGGCCGCGACCGCGTGCAGCGGCAGGTTGGGCCGGTCGAAGTCGTGATAGGCCTCGGGATAGACCACGATCCGCGCCAGCGCGCTGCGGCCGCGGGCGCCGTCGACCATCTGGTGGCAGGCCGATGACGATGTCACGTCGTCGCGCGCGCCGATCAGGACCAACGTCGGCACCCGCGCGCTCCAGCCGAGGCCGAACGAGGCGCGGCAATCCGGATAGAATGCGACCGCCGAGCGAAAATCCGGCTCGACGTTGCGCGACCACATCTGCGGCCGCACCGCCCACAGCAAAGCGGCGGCGCCGTTGCCCCAGCCGATCAGGCTGATGCGGCGCTTCGCCACCCATTTCTGCTGCACCAGCCACTGCCGCGCCGCGTTGATGTCGGCGACCCGCGCGCGGCGGGTTTGGACCTGATGCTCCCTGATGCGGCACTGCGGGCCCAGCTCGCGCGAGCCGTAGCTGTCCGGCAGCAGCACCGCATGGCCGGTGGTCAGCAATTGCTCGGCCCAGTCGCGATAGCGCGGCAGGACCGGTTCGGACCGGCCGGCGAGACCGCCGCAGCCATGCAGCGCGATCACGGTCGGGAACGGGCCGTCGCCATCGGGCCGGTAGAGCTGCGCGTGCAGCGTGATATTGCCTTCGGGGATCTCGACCTGATGCGGGGCCGGGAGTGGCGAAGCGGCCGCGGCCGGCACGGCAAGCATGGCGAGGCACATGAAAACTGGCTTGAGGCGCATCCGATCCGGCCGGCTCGTTATGGCGCCGCAAACATAGCGGACCACGGCCGCAAGGCTACCATGCGCGTCTGCCGCCAAATCATCACAAGTCGGTGGTTTAACGGGCGGACATGAGACCCTATCTGTGATAGAGGGTTTCATCGACATCCAGATGGCCTCGTCGGAGGCAAGGCGGAGAGCTCAATCGTGCTGAACAAGTTCGGTCCCTCGGGCCATGGCGAAGCGCAGGTGCAATATCTCGACGGCGATTTCCGCGTGATCTCGCCCGGCACCTTTGTGCGCTGTGCCATCACCGACGTCCGGATTCCGCTCGACGAGCTGAAGTACTGGAGCGTCGATCTGCAGGAAGCCTACGCCACCCCGACGGCCGTGCTGCAGCGCCACCATCCCGGCGTCCTCAAGCCGCAGGCCTAGGCTCGACGCCGGGTTCATTTGCGCAGCCTCCTGTCCCGCGCCCTGAACAGCTGATCGGCCACCAGGCGCCGCAGCGCGTCGCCATCGTCGAATTGCAGCGTCACCGCGAACGGCACGATCGCCTGCGCCCAGGCCGGCATCCCGTCCGGACCACGCAACCGCGCGAGATCCTTTTCCGTCGTCACCAGCGTCAGTCCGTCGCCACGCGCCTCGGCAACGAGCGCTTCGATCTCCTCCTTCGTGAAGGCGTGATGATCGGCGAAAGCCTTGCTGCGCACGACGTCGACGCCGCTTGAGCGCAACGTGTTGAAGAAGCGCGCGGGATCGCCGATGCCGGCAAAGGCGAGCGCACGCGTTCCGCTCAGCGCCGCCAGCGAAGCCTGGTCCGGCTTCAGATGCGCCGACAGCACCGGCTTGCCGCGGGACGCCAGATCGGCCGCAATCCTTTGCGCCGCGCTCCCCCTCGCCGACCACGATCAGCGCGTCGGTCCGTTCCAGCTGCGGCACCAGCGGCGCGCGCAACGGTCCCGCCGGAATCACGCGGCCACTGCCGACGCCGCGCGTGCCGTCGATCACGATCAGGCAAGCATCCTTCGCCACCGAGGGATTCTGGAAGCCGTCATCCATCAGGATCACGCTTGCGTCCTGCGCGCGCGCCAGCGCCAGGCCTGCGGCGCGGTCGCGCGACACCACGACCGGCAAGCACGCCGCCATCATCAGCGGCTCGTCGCCGACATCGGCCGCCGTGTGGCTGTCGCGATCGACCTTGACCGGGCCAGCGAGCCTGCCGCCATAGCCGCGGCTGAGTACCACCGGCCGCTCGTCAATTTCGCGCAGCAATTTTGCCAGCGCCAGCACCGTTGGCGTCTTGCCGGCGCCGCCGACATGGTAATTGCCGACGCAGATCACGGGAATGCCGGCATCGACGCCGGATTGCCGCATCCGCCGTGCGGCGACCGCGCCGTAAAGCGCGGCAAGCGGTTGGAGCAGTTGCGATGTCCAAGACGACGGCCGGTGCCAAAAGGCCGGCTCACGCATTGGCGGCTCCCATCTCGAGCCGCAACTGCAACAGATAGGGCTCGAGAGCGATCACCGTGCGCTCCAGCGCGCCACCGAGCTGTTCGACGACGCGCTCGGAGGCCGCCAGCGAATTGTCGCGTGCCGCGGAATCCGCGAGGAACTGGCCGAGCTGCTTGACCAGCGCCTCCCGGTCATCGGCGCGGCGCGCGCCGCCGGCGCGATCGAGCGCCTCATAGACATCGGTGAAGTTGAACACGTGCGGGCCGTGCACGATGGCCGCGCCAAGCTTGATCGCCTCGATCGGATTCTGGCCACCATGCGCAACCAGCGAGCCGCCCATGAACACGATCGGCGCGAGGCGATAGAACAGGCCGAGTTCGCCCATCGTATCGGCGACATAGATATCTGTTGTCGCGACCGGCAGATCCTCGTGCGAGCGCAGGCCGGGGCGCAGGCCGGCCTCCGTCACCAGCCGCGCCACCGCCTCGCCGCGCGCGGCATGCCGCGGCACGATCACCGTCAGCAGGCCGGGGAAGAAACCCGCGAGCGACTTGTGCGCCTCGATCAGGATCTCTTCCTCGCCGGGATGGGTCGACGCGGCAACCACGATGGCGCGGCCGCGCGTCACCGACATCAGCCGCTCCAGCTTGGCCGGATCGGCCGGCGGCGCCGCGACGTCGAGCTTGAGGTTGCCGGTGACGACGACGTTGTGGCTGCCGAGCGCGGCAAAGCGTTCGGCGTCGGTATTCGACTGCGCGAGGCAGATGTCGAACCGGCCGAGCAACGCGCCGATGGTGTTGGAGACCCGGCGCCAGCGCGGGAAGGAGCGCTGCGACATCCGCCCGTTGATCAGCACCATCGGCAGCCGCCGCGCGGCGCTCGACAGGATCAGGTTCGGCCACAAATCGGATTCGATGAACAGCGCCAGCGACGGATGCCAGTGATCGAGGAAGCGCGTCACATAACGCGGCGAATCGTACGGCACGTATTGATGGATGACGTCGGGCGGGAAGCGCTTGGCGACGATCGCCGCCGAGGTCACCGTGCCCGAGGTGAGCAGGATGCGCAAATTGAGCGCGCGCAGCCGCTCGATCAGCCCGGCCGCCGCCAGCACCTCGCCGACGCTGGCGCCGTGAATCCACACCAGCGGGCCCTGCGGCCTGGTATCGGCGCTCACGCCGCGCCGCTCGCCGACGCGTTCGGGATCTTCCTTGCCGAGCTTGAGCCGCCGCTTGATCAGGGCAGGCGCAAGCGGCACCATCGCGGACGACAGCTTGCGGTACACACGCAACGTCATCGGTAGCGAGCTAGCCAAGCGCTGCCTCCGGCCGCCCGACCGCTGCATAGGCACGTCGGGTCGCTTCGTTGAGAAGTTCCTCCACGTGCTGCCGAAGCTTTTCCATCGTCGCGGCGTCGGCGTCGGGCGGCACATAGACCGGCTCAATACCTACCACTGCGCCGCGCCCGAATGGCAAATTGATGGTGGTCGAATCCCAGTTTTTCAACCGGATGAATCGGCTGGTGACCATCGCAAAGGGGACGATCGGCCGGCCGGTCTCCCGCGCCAGCATGATGGCCCCGAGGCCCGCCACCCGCGCCCGCTTCGGCACGTCGGCCGTGGTGGCCATGTTGCAGCCGTCTTCCAGCGCCCGAACCATCTCCAGGAAGGCGCCGACACCGCCCTTGCGATGGAACGCGCCGGAGTGATCGCCGGAACCTCTGATGGTGCCGATGCCGAGCCGCTCCACCGCGAGGGCGTTGAACTCGCCGTCGCGGTGGCGGGAGATCAGCACCTTGGCGCGGTAGCTCTCCTTGGTCTTGATGAACGGCGTCATGAAGTGCTGGCCGTGCCAGAACACGAAGATCGCCGGCATCAGGGGCTCGACGATCCCGTACACGTCATGCGGCTGGTAGCTGAAGCGGTTGGTGTACCACACCAGCCGCAGATACTCGGCCGCAAGCACACCCAGCGCGCGCTGCACGAAGCCGCTGCGCAGCAGATCGCGAAAAAGTCGTTTCAATGGGAATGCTTTGTGTCAGGATCGAGCAACCGGTGGAGATGAACGACGAAATAGCGCATCTGGGCGTTGTCCACGGTCTGCTGCGCCTTCGCCTTCCAGGCTGCATAGGCGGTCGCATAGTTCGGGTAGACGCCGACGATCTCGACTTCGTCCAGATTCTTGAAGGTGTTGTGCTCGAGATCGGTCAACTCGCCGCCGATCACGAGGTGAAGCAGCTGGGGCTGGGCATTGTCTGACATGATGGTGCTTTTCCTAACGAGATGCCCGGCAAACAAATGAAGTCGTGGTCGTCACAGGTCTGGTCGTCACAAGGCTGGTCGTCACAAGGCTGTCGCAACAGGTCTGGTCGTCACAATCGGAAACGCGGCGCGGATCGGCGAGGCCTCACGGCAAAGGACGGCTGCGAAAATGCTCGACAATGCGTGCATGACGTTCGCGTCCTGCTGCCACCAGCACCCCATGCGTCACCTCCCGGCGATTGTACTCAATCGCGTCCCCCGAGAGCGCAGTCATCCTACCACCCGCTTCCTGCACGATCAAATTCGCGGCGGCAAGATCCCAGTCGCGGCTTTGCCCGCCTGCAAAGGCCGCGTCAAGTCGACCTTGTGCTACACGGCACAGCCGCAGCGCCAGCGATCCGATCCGCGGATAGAGCGTGATCTCGTCCGGCGTCGGGCTGAGCCGCTGCACCAGCGGCTTCGGTCCCGCCATCCGCGGAAAGTTGAAATCGCTGCCTGCGGTTGCATGCACCGCGCCGTCGTTCAGGGTGGCGCCCTGTCCGCGGGCGGCGAAGAAGAATTCCTCGCTGACCGGCGCATACACTGCCGCGAGCACCGGCGATGCATTTTCAACCAGCGCCACACTGACGCACCAGTCCTCGCGGCCGGCGAGATAGGCGCGGGTGCCGTCGATCGGATCGACGATCCAGGTGAAGCGCCTGCCGAGGCGGGCGTCGTTGTCTGCGCTCTCTTCCGACAGCCAGCCGTAGCCGGGCGTTGCCGCACGCAGCTGCTGCTCCAGCAGGTCGTTGACCGCGATGTCGGCCTCGGAGACCGGCGAGGACGCGCCCTTGATCCAGTTCTTCAATTCGGTGCGGAACAGCGACGATGCGAGCCGGCCCGCTTCCTGCACCGATCTGGTCAGCAAGGCGGCATCGCGCGCCTTGGTCCAGTCGTCCGTATCAGCGTCCGCCAAGCGTCAGGCCCTCGATGCGCAGCGTCGGCGAATTGACGCCGTAGCGGAATTCCAGATCGTTGGCTGCGACCAGCGACTTGAACATCGGCAGCAGATGGCCGGCGATGGTCACTTCGCTGACCGGATAGGTGATCTCGCCGTTCTCGATCCAGAAGCCGGACGCGCCGCGGCTGTAATCGCCGGTCACGCCGTTGACGCCGGAGCCGATCAGGTCGGTGACATAGAAGCCCTGCTTGATGTCGGAGATCAGCTCCTTCGGCGTCATCGCACCCGGCTCGAGATGCAGATTATAGGTTCCGGGCGACGGCGAGGACGACACGCCGCGATGCGCATGACCAGTCGTAACAAGCCCGAGCTCGCGTGCGGTCGCAGAATCCAGCACCCAGGTGGTGAGCACGCCCGCATCGATCAGCGCCGTCTTCTTTACCCTGACGCCCTCGGCATCGAAGGTCTGCGAGCGCAGGCCGCGCACGCGCAAGGGATCGTCGATGATGCGGATATCCCTGGAGAACAGCTGCTCGCCGAGCTTGTCCTTCAGGAAGCTGGTCTTGCGGGCGATCGAGGCGCCGTTGATGGCGCCGACCAGATGGCCGACGATCGAGCCGGCGACCCGTGGATCGAACACCACCGGCACCTTGCAGGTCTCGACCTTGCGCGGATTGGCCCGCGCCACTGCGCGCTCGCCGGCCTTGCGACCAACGGTAGCAGGTGAATCGAGATCGGAGGCATGCGGCGCGCTGGTGAAATCATAGTCGCGCTCCATGCCGGTGCCCTCACCGGAAATCGCCGTCGTCGAGATGCCGTGGCTGGAGCGCAGATAAGAACCGTGGAAGCCGGTCGACGTCACCAGCACCATGCCGCCGATGCCGGTCGAGGCCGACGCGCCGCCGGACTTGGTGACACCCTTGACCGCGAGCGCCGCAGCCTCCGCTTCGATCGCGCGCTGCTCCAGTTCGGCCGTGCTCGGAACCTTGCGATCGAGCAGATCGAGATCGGGGAAATCGTGGGCGTGGAGCGCCGGATCGGCAAGACCGACATATTTGTCGTCCGGCGCCACGCGCGCCATCGCGACCGCACGCTCGGCAAGCTTGGCGACCCCGTCGCCGCTGACGTCATTGGTCGACACCACCGCCTGGCGGTGTCCGACGAACACCCGCAGGCCGACGTCATCGCCTTCCGAGCGCTCAGTTTCCTCGACGCGGCCGTCGCGCACCTCGACGCCCTGCGAGACGCCGCGCACCGCGATGGCATCGGCCGCATCGGCCCCCGCGCGCTTTGCGGCATCGACCAGGCGCTGTGCAAGGTCGCTCAGGCCCGATTGGTCGAACAGATCGGAGCTATCGCCGTGTCGCGATGCAGATGGTGAAGAGTTCACGAACGAATTCCTGCGGATTGAGGGGGGCCCGGAACGAGGTCGACAGATCCACCAGATGTGCCGGTTTCACAGGGATTTCAAGCACTTTGCGCCGGCAGGCAACAAAGATTTGAGTGATCGGGGCAAGGCTTCGTCAATCATGCGGGCCAACCTCTTGTCAATCATGGCACGAGGTGAGGAGGGATTAACCAGGCTTTTTAAGGGGGAACGGACATCGCTCGGCTAGGCTCTCACCCAACGACCGGGAACAAAATCCCGGCGGGGAGACAGAGCTTTGAGGCGTCAAACACCAACAAGCGGAATCAATTCCGCCGGGTCGAGCTGCGCATTGCGGCTCGACCCTCTTTCCCTTCCGCTCAGCTTCCACGCGCAGGATGCGCGCGCGGATGGCGGCGTGCGGCAGGTCGAGCTTCATCGCGAACATGTCGTGCTGCGCCGTGCCGTTCTCGGCATGCGGATGGCGGTCAATGTTCGCGTCAGCGACTTTCTCGGCGTCGCGGTGCGCGGCATCGACGACGCGCAGATGCTGGTGCTGGTTCACCGCGATCCCGCGCTCAGCGTTCCGCTCGGCTCCAGTTCTGACGCCGAGGAGATCAGCTCCGCCTGGCAGATGTGGAGCGACATCTTCCGTCTCCCGCAACTGACCGAGCCGGCGCCGCGGACGCCCTCCCCGCGCCGCCGTCGCCGCAACGCGATCCGCGCACGGAGGCCGAAATTCCTGGTCCGCCGCCGCGCCGGCGTCAGCCGTAACGGCACCAGCGTACATCGCGGCGAACGCGAGATCATCGCGCGGGATTGAGTTCGGCGTTTCTTCGCACGCAGCTTGCCTCACAACGGCTGTCGTCCCTGCGAAAGCAGGGACCCATACGCCGCGGCTTTCGTTGTTGAAGGGACTCGTCGTTCCGGCATCGTCAACCAATAACCATTTGTGGTTATGGGTCCCTGCTTTCGCAGGGACGACGATGAGGATGGGTCTCGATTCATCGTCTCACACCACGCGGTGTCATCATCCGCGCATGCGTGATTTGTCGCACCTCTCGCCGTCATTTTCGAGCTGCGTAGGATGGGTAGAGCGAAGCGAAACCCATCAACTCTTGTCCTGCGGCGAGAATGATGGGTATCGCTCCGCTCCACCCATCCTGCGAAGTCATCACGCCGCGCGCAGCACCGCGTCGACGACCAGGCTCGCGAACAGGATCAAGCCGGCGTCGCGGTTGGACTTGAAGATGCGCAGGCAGAGCGCGCCATCGCTGGTGTCGAGCCGCCGGACCTGCCAGGCGAGATGCATCGCAAACGCCGCTAGCCCGATCCAGGCCGGCCAGCGCGCCCCCGCGAGTGCGAACGCCACGCCGATCAAGAGCACGGCGAGACCATAGAAGATCACGAGCGCACGATGGGTGCGTGCACCGAACAGGCGCGCGGTGGATTTGACGCCGATCAGCGCATCATCCTCGGCGTCCTGATGGGCGTAGATGGTGTCGTAGGCGATCACCCAGGCGATCGATCCGGCGTAGAGCGCAATCGCGGTCGCATCGATGCGCTCGAGCGTCACCGCAAATCCCATCAGCGCGCCGTAGGAGAAGGCAAGGCCGAGCACGACCTGCGGCCACCAGGTAATCCGCTTCATGAACGGGTAGATCGCGACGATCAGAAGCGAGGCGATGCCGGTCAACACCGCGAAGCGGTTGAACTGCAGCAGCACGAGAAGCCCGATCAGCGCCTGCAGGACCATGAAGACCACCGCCTGCGTCACCGTGACCTGCCCGGCGGGGATCGGCCGCGACCGCGTGCGTTCGACCTTGGCGTCGAGATCGCGATCGGTGATGTCGTTCCAGGTGCAGCCGGCGCCGCGCATCACAAAGGCGCCGATGAAGAACAGCAGGACCACGAGCGGCAGCGAGCGCACATCGTGCGCGACACCGGCGGCAAGCGCCGCCGACCACCAGCACGGCATCAGCAGCAGCCAGGAGCCGATCGGCCGGTCGTAGCGCGCAAGCCGCAGATAGGGCCGCGTCCAGACCGGCGCATGGGTATCCACCCAGTTGCCTGTGGAGTCGGCAACGCGGGTGGAGACATCGCTCATGGGTGATCCATCAACGGGTGAGGACGTTGCCGTTCAGCGTATCGAAGGTGCTGCCGCCCTTCTTGGTCGGCGTCGCTTCCGGCAGCGAGGCGGACGAACCGAGCACGTCGCTCAAGGTCGGCCCAGCAGGCCCACGCGGCTGCGCCGCCGCCTGCTCCGCGACGTTGCAGACCTTCTTCAGCAGCGCTTCGGTATTCTTGTGCCCGGCCTTGAGCTGGTCGGCGATCTGCGGCGGAATTCCGCACTTCGCCGCGTTGGTGTCGACATATTTGATCATCTTGATCTCGGCCTGGCTGTAATTGCCGATCAGCTTGCAGGCCTCCTGGGGGCTGGCGTGGCGATCGCTCGCCGCCTTGATCGCCTTGCCGCGCTTCTCCGCATCCTCACGCAGCGGAGTGAAATTCTTCATGCAGGCATCGCCGGCACCACCAGCTGCACCCGGCGGGGGCGGCGACGACAGCCCGCCACCGGCGATGGGGGCCGCGCCATTGCTCGGAAATGCCGAGGGCGTGGCACCGACCCTGGCCGCCGGCGCGCCGTTGACCGGCGGGAATGCGGAATCGGAGGCGGTGCCGGCCTGGCTTGGACGCATACCATTGACCGGCGGAAACGCGGGATCCGAGGCGGTGCCGGCCTTCCCTTGCTGATTGGGCAGCGGGGCCGGAAAGGCGCTCTGGGCGGCGGCCTGCCCCACGGACAGGGCGGTCGCGGCAACGGTCAGCACGATCAGTCGGCGGATCATCGAGGGTGTTTCTCCGGCAAAAGGTCCAGGCAACCCCAGCGCAACAAAAACGAAGCAACCAATTTTGGGGGCGTTTTACGATTCCTGTGAGGCCTTAACAACCCGTGGATTTGGGCGACAGCGCGGCGTAGGGCCACACCGGCCACATTAAATTGTTCCCCGATTCTAAGCCTTTAGGCTACGAACGGCGGTAAAATGGACCATCAAATTTGCCTGAACAGGATTTTCGGCAAGGCCCCGGTTTGGATTTATGGGCCCACGCCGCGGGCGACCGAAATGCAAAAGGGACCGCGTGCAAGCGGCCCCTTGGACTAAAGAAATGACTTGGTGACAGAAGCAATATATCGACGCTCAATATTACCTGGCTGGCGAGTTCCTGAGGAGTCCGCGGGATTACGGTGTCGCGCAGTTTGGTAAACTTGCCACACCGCAATGAAGCCGCCGGACATGCCTGGACTCGATTTCCGCAGCCCCCGCCTGTTTGTCGACGCCCCGCTCGGCGCCGGCGCAACCGTTCCGCTCGAACGCGATCAGAGCAACTATCTCGGCAACGTGCTGCGGCTCGGCGCCGGCGACAGCGTGCTGGTGTTCAACGGGCGTGACGGCGAATGGCGCGCCGGGATTTCCGGCCGCAAGCGCCCCGACACGCTGACGGTCGCGGCACAGACCCGCGCACAGGACCGTCTGCCCGACGTCACCTATGTGTTCGCGCCGCTGAAGCATGCGCGGCTCGATTACATGGTGCAGAAGGCGGTCGAGATGGGCGCCGCGCGGCTGGTGCCGGTGCTGACACGCTTCACCCAGGTGTCGCGGGTCAACGGCGAGCGGATGCGCGCCAATGTGGTCGAGGCCGCCGAGCAATGCGGGATCATCTCGCTTGCCGAGGTCGCCGACCCCCTGCCCCTCGAACGTTTCCTGGCGGGCCGCGACCCGGCGCGGCTGCTGGTGTTTTGCGACGAGGCGGCCGAGGTCGAAAGCCCGGTGCAGGCGCTGGCGGCGGCAACGGCTGCGAATGCCGGGATCGATGTCCTCATCGGCCCGGAAGGCGGCTTCGCCGAGGAAGAGCGCACGCTGCTGCTGCGCCAGCCCGCGATCCTCCGCCTCGCCCTCGGCCCGCGCATCCTGCGCGCCGACACCGCCGCGGTCGCCGCGCTTGCGCTGGTGCAGGCCGCACTGGGGGACTGGAGAGGTAACGGCTAAAGCATGATCCGGAAAAGTGCGAAGCGGTTTTCCGGAAAGATCATGCTCAAACAAAGAGCTAAGGCGCGATGACGATTCAACCTAATCTCATCGCGCTTTAGCCGGAATGGCGGTCCGCAATCCGTCTATTCGCCGGACAAATCCAGCTCCCCAAGAGACCGCGCGGCATCGATGACGCGCATGATGCGCACGCCGCCTGGCATCATCTCGTACAGCACCAGCCAGCGCGAAATCACCAGCATCCTCGCACCATCGGCGATGTCGGGACGCGCCGGCCCCGATTCAGGGAATTGCGCCAACTGACCACACCGCGCTTCAATACGATCGATCCAATGGTCTGCCGTCGCGGGCCCCTTGTCGGATGCGATGAGAAGCCAGATTTCGGCGAGATCGCTCTGCGCGAGCCGGGAAAGGCGAACCTCTCCCAATTTACTTGCCCGCTGCCTTCAACCGGGCTCGCCCCTGCGCCTTGATCTCGGCAAAATCAGCCGGTCCAGCGTCGCCACTTGCCTGTCCCGCCGCCCAGGCATTGCGAAGGAACGCCAATCGCGCCTCTTCCGTCTGCTCCATGATCCGCAGCGCCTCCCGCACGACCTCGCTTGCCGAGGTGTAGCGGCCGCTCGCAACCTTGGTTTTGACGAACTCGCTCAGCTCATCGGTCAATGAGACGTTCATGTTCATGGTGGAACTCTCCCTACCCCAATTATGGGAGCGACCACAGACTTTAGCAATATTTGCCATCAGCATCGAACGTTCCGGTTTCGCCTAGCCAAGCCGTCGTAAAATCGTTAACGCACGCAATCATTAAGCCACTTGGCCGATCGCGGTCGAAACCCCGATCCGGCCATGGTAAGGGCTGCCCCGAACCACCCTTGGAACCCGCGCCGGAACCTGGTCCGGACCTATTGGACGTCGAGATGACCGAAGCTGCCGCACCACGATCCGCCGCCGGATCCGCCGTTTGGGCGGATGCGCTGCTGGCCTCGTTCGCGCAGGCCGGCTATCAAAGGTCCGAGCCGACGATCCTGCAGCCGGCCGAGCCGTTCCTTGATCTCTCCGGCGAGGACATCCGCAAGAGCCTTTACCTGACGACGGACCCGAGCGGCGAGGAGCTCTGCCTGCGCCCGGACCTCACGATCCCGGTGGCGCGCGACTACCTCGCCTCTGCCCGCGCCGGCCAGCCGGCCGGCTTCAGCTATCTCGGACCCGTGTTCCGTTATCGCGGCGGTGCGCCGAGCCAGTTCCTGCAGGCCGGCATCGAATCGTTCGGGCGGCAGGACCGCGCCGCGGCCGATGCCGAGATGCTGGCGCTGGCGCTGGAGGCAACCACGGCGTTCGGGTTGAAGGACGTCGAGATCCGCACCGGCGACGTCGCGCTGTTCAACGCGCTGATCGATGCGCTCGACCTCTATCCGGTGTGGCGGCGCCGGTTGATCAAGGACTTCAACCGCAAGGTCTCGCTGACCGACGACATCGAGCAGCTGACGCTCAAGACCGCACCGGGCCGCAACGAATATGAGGGCGTGCTCGCTGCGCTGGCCGGCTCCGACCGCAAGGCGGCGCTGGCGCTGGTCACCGATCTGATGTCGATCGCCGGCACCACCAATGTCGGCGGCCGCACGGTCGCCGAGATCGCCGACCGTTTCCTCGAGCAATCGACGCTGAAGGGCGGCGCGCTGCCGCGCGATGCGGTCGCGACCATCAAGCGCTTCCTGGCGATCACCGGCGATCCCGACGACGCGGTCGCGCAGCTGCGCGCGCTAGCTGGCGAGGCCAAGCTGAACCTTGCCGCCGCGATCGACCAGCTCGAGAGCCGGATCGGCTTCATGGCCGCGCGCGGCATCGACATCCGAAAGACCCGGTTCTCCACCGCGTTCGGCCGCGGCCTCGACTACTACACCGGCTTCGAGTTCGAGCTGCACGCCAAGGGCAACGGCGCCGAACCGCTGGTCGCCGGCGGCCGCTATGACGGGCTGATGACGCAGCTCGGCTCGGCGGCCCCGATCCCTGCGGTCGGCTTCTCGGTCTGGATCGAGGCGATGACCCGGCATGGCCAGGCCACCTCCTTCGGAGCCGCCCAATGAGCACGCCCTTCGTCGTCGCCGTTCCCTCCAAGGGGCGGCTGCAGGAAAACGCCGAAAGCTTCTTCGCCCGCGCCGGGCTGACCTTGTCGAAGGCCGGCGGCGCCCGCGACTATCGCGGCACCATCGCCGGCGTCGACAATGTCGAGATCGCCTATCTCTCGGCGAGCGAGATCGCAGCCAATCTGGCCCGCGGCTCGGTGCATCTCGGTGTCACCGGCGAGGACCTGGTGCGCGAGAGCATTCCCGATGCCGACAAGCGCGTGCTGATGATCGAAGGCCTCGGCTTCGGCTATGCCAATGTCGTGGTCGCGGTGCCCCAGGCCTGGATCGACGTGCGCACCATGGCCGACCTCGATGACGTCGCATCGGGCTTCCGCGAGCAGCACAATCACCGCATGCGGGTGGCGACCAAATACATCAATCTGACGCGCGGCTTCTTTGCCAAACACGGCGTCGGCGACTACCGCATCGTCGAAAGCGCCGGCGCCACCGAGGGTGCGCCCGCCGCCGGAACCGCCGAACTGATCGTCGATATCACGACCACCGGGGCGACGCTCGCCGCCAACGGGCTCAAGGTGCTCGACGACGGCGTCATGCTGCGCAGCCAGGCCAATCTGGTGGCGTCGAAGGATGCCGACTGGTCGAAGGGCGCCCGCGAGACCGCGCGCGTGATCCTCGACCATATCGCGGCGCGCGCCCGTGCCAGCAAGTATCGCGAGGTCCGCACCCGCTTCGCCGGCTGCAACGATGCACTGCTGTCGGAGGCGCATAACCGCTTCGGCGTGGTCGCCCCGTTCGGCGGCCCGACCTCGTCGGGCATGCTTACGCTGCACTGCCCACCGGGCAAGCTCTACGCGCTCGGCAGCTTCCTGCGCGAGCACGGCGCCGAAACCGTGTCGGTGGTGTCGCTGGACTATGTGTTCGACCGCGAGAACCCGCTGTTCGCCAGGCTCGAGGCGTTCCTGCGACAATGAGGCGGCCACGCCGTTCATGTTGGCGACAGCTACCCTGCGGTACCATATTGTGTTCGAGGGATCTCTCGTTTTGACGCGGTGTCTTCGTGCGAGGCGGAAGGCCATTTCGCTCGAAAACGCTCTAGTTCTGGAACCTGACCGATGATGCTGGGCTCTGACGTTTCCAGCCTGACCACGACCGCCAAGACCGCCGCCGGGCAGGGTCTGTCGATCGTCGTGCCCGTCTACAACGAGGCGGCCGGGCTTGCCGCGTTGCATGAGCGGCTGATCAATCTCGCCAAGACGCTGCGCGCCCGCTACGGCCTCGCCTGCGAGGTGATCTATGTCGATGACGGCAGCGCGGACAACACGCTGATGATCGCGCGCGGCCTGCCCGCCGACGGGCTCGACCTGCAGGTGGTGTCGCTGTCGCGCAATTTCGGCAAGGAGGCGGCGCTGATGGCCGGCCTCGACCACGCCCGCCGCGGCGCAGTGCTGTTCATGGATGGCGACGGCCAGCATCCGCCGACGCTGGTCGAGCAACTGGTCGCACACTGGATCGATGACGGCTACGACGTGGTCTATACGGCGAAGGCGCATCGCGACAATGAATCGGCCGCGCGGCGGCTGGCCGTGCGCGGCTTCTACGCGCTGATCAACTGGGGCGCCCGGCAGCAGATCCCGGAGGACGCCGGCGACTTCCGCCTGCTGTCGCCGCGCGCGGCCGCGGCCCTCCGGCAATTGCCGGAGCGCAACCGCTTCTTCAAGGGCCTCGCCAGCTGGATCGGCTTCAGGCAGATCCGCGTCGATTACGAGCCGGCGCCGCGCGCGCACGGCGTCACCACCTTCAACGCCGGCCGGCTGATCGGCCTGTCGATCGAGGGCCTGACCTCGTTCTCGGTGGCGCCGCTGCGCTTTGCCAGCCTGCTCGGCGCGCTGCTCGCCGGCGCGGCGTTCCTGTTCGGCCTCTCGATTCTGTGGGAAGTGCTGACCACCGGCAAGCAGGTCCCCGGCTATCCGTCGCTGATGATCGGCATGATGACGATCGGCGGCGTGCAGCTGATCATGATCGGCATCGTCGGCGAATATATCGGCAAGATCCTCTCCGAGCTGAAGGCGCGGCCGATCTACTTCGTCGCCGAGCACACCGAGAAGCACGCCGACGGCGGCGCGGTGCAAAATGCCTCCGAGCGGACCGCCGCGGAATGAACACCGATACGCCGCGCCGGATCTGGCTGTGTGCGGACGATTATGGCTTGAGCGACGGCGTCAACCGCGCGATCCGCGACCTGATCGAGCGCGGCCGCCTCAATGCGACGTCGGTGATGACCGTGACGCCGGCGATCGGCCGCGATGCGGCCAGCGCACTCACGGCATCGGTGGCGAGCAGCCCGCGTTGCGCGATCGGGCTGCATGTGACGTTGACCGCACCGTTCCGGCCGCTGACGATGCATTTCCGCCCGCTCGACGGCGACATGTTCCTGCCCTTCCCGCGGCTGCTGCGCGCCGGCCTGATGCATCGGCTCGACGCCGAACTGGTCCATGCCGAGGTGCTGGCGCAGCTCGACGCCTTCCACGATCTGTTCGGCCGCGCACCCGACTTCGTCGACGGTCATCAGCACGCGCAGCTGTTCCCGCAGGTGCGCGACGGCTTCCTGCGCGCCGTGAAGGAGCGCGCGCCCAACGCCTGGGTGCGGCAGTGCGGCCGCGAAGGCCCGCTGGCGCGCCAGCTGGCGGCGGCGCCGAAGGCGCTGGTGCTGAACGTGCTCAGCACGCAGTTCCGGATCAAGGCGCAGCGAGCAAGCCTGCGGTTCAATCCGGCCTTCGCCGGCGCCTATGATTTTACGCGCGGCAATGATTTCGCGGCGCTGATGCAGGGCTTCCTCGACGGCATGCCGGAGGACGGGCTCGTGATGTGCCATCCCGGTTTCGTCGATGAAACGCTGAAGAGCCTCGACCCCCTGACAACGCAGCGCGAGACCGAGCATGCCTATCTTGCAGGCGACGATTTCCCCGCGCTGCTGGCCCTGAATAAAGTTACACTCGAATAAAGTTACACTTGCCTGACCCTTGTTTTTGACGCGTTTTCTTCACGCGAACCGGCCCCCCGCTTCGCTCGAAAACCCTCAAGGTTCACGAAAAGCCGCCGGTCGTATTGTCGCATACATAAATTTAATTCTGACCCCCACTCCTTGCGCCACAAACCCCGTCCTACATCTCGGACGCGCCGATTCGATCGACGCGATGGAGAACGCCATGACACCGCAAGAACGCCAACTGATCGACGATCTCTTCGACCGGCTCGCCAAGCTGGAGAATGCCCCGCGCGACGGCGAGGCCATGTCCGCGATCATACAGGGCCTGCGCAGCGCGCCGAATGCGGTCTACGCGCTGGTGCAGACCGCGCTGGTGCAGGACGAGGCGCTGAAGCGCGCCCACGACCGGATCCAGGAACTCGAGGCCGCGGTCGGCCAGCAGCAGGGAGCCCAGCAGCAGGGCGGCGGTTTCCTCGACTCGATGCGCGATGCGATCTTCGGCGGACAGGGCCAGCAGCATGGTTCGGTGCCGCCGGTGCGGGCGCCCGACATGGGCGGCCGCGATCCGGGCAGCCGCCCGGTCTGGAACTCGGGCCAGGCGATGCAACAGGCCGGCGGCGGCTACGGCCAGCCTTACGGCCAGCCCGCGCAACCCTACGGCCAGGGCTATGGCGGCCCGCAGCCGCCGGCGTTCGGCGGCGCGCCGGGCGGCGGTGGCGGCTCGTTCCTCGGCACCGCGGCGGCGGCCGCGGCCGGCGTGGTCGGCGGCGGACTGTTGCTCTCCAGCATACGCGGCATGATGGGTGGCGGCAGCCACCAGTCGCTGGCCGATTCCGGCAGCCTCGGTGGCGGGTCGCGTCCTTGGGGCGGCGACCAGTCGTCGAGCGACCTCGCGCGTGACGCCGGGGTCAACGACATCGGCTCCAACCGCGACAGCGGCTCGCGCTCCAGCTTGTTCGACCAGGCGTCGAACAACAACAATGAGAACAACAACAACAACGACAACAACAACGACGACAATTACGACAACGACCACGATTCCGACGACTTCGATAATGATGACGATGACGGCGGCTTCGACGGCGGCGGAGACGGTGACGACAGCAATTACGCGTAAGCGTCCCACCTGAAACACAGACGGCCGCTCTCATCGAGCGGCCGTTTTGATTCCGACGTCGTCCCGGCGCCGGCCGGGACCCATAACCACCGATCTCGATTGTTGCGCACGATCGGCAACCCACACCGCCTCGAGCCGAGAAGCCGCGGCGTATGGGTCCCGGCCTGCGCCGGGACGACGCAGATTTCGTAATCGTCGTACCCGCTTCGCGCTCGGCTACAACTTCACATCACGACGACCCTGGCGCCGACATTGACGCGGCCGTAGAGGTCGATGACGTCCTCGTTGCGCATCCGGATGCAGCCGGACGAGACGTTGGTGCCGATCGTCCAGGGCTCGTTGGAGCCGTGGATGCGGTAGAGCGAGGAGCCCAGATACATCGCGCGGGCGCCGAGCGGATTTTCCGGGCCGCCCTCCATGTGCCGCGGCAGGTCGGGACGGCGCGCCAGCATTTCCGGCGGCGGCGTCCAGGCCGGCCACTCCTTCTTGGCCGAGATCGTCTTCACGCCGGCCCAGGTAAAGCCGGGCCGTCCGACGCCGATGCCGTAGCGCAGCGCGCGGCCGTCGCCCTGCACCAGATAGAGAAACTTGTTCGGCGTATCGACGACGATGGTGCCGGCGCTTTCCTTGCCGCTATAGTCGACCAGCTGCTTCTCGTATCTCGGATCGAACGGACGCTGCGCCGGATCGCCCGCGGCCTCCTCCTGCTGCCGGAGCATCTGCTGCTGCGGATCCATCGGCGGCAGCTGACGGTTGCCGTAATAGCCCGGCTGCTGCTGATACATCGGCTGCGGCGAATAACCCTGCGACGACGGCGCATCGCCGAACAGGAATTCGATGAAGCCGCCGCCCATGTTGGAGCGCTGCGGCTGCACATAGGCGGTGCGCATCGGCGGCTGCGGAGCGCCCTGATTGGCGTAGATGACGGCGGGCCCGGCGGGCGCTGCCGCGTCGATCGCCATGGCGTGATGGGGAACGGCAATAAGCGAAGACGCGCCGGCGAGCAGCGCAAGCGTGGTTTTCCTGAACATCGACGTACTCTGTACTGGTTTCGTCGTGACGTGATGCGCGAGGCGCCGACTTTGCGCCGTTGCACGTGGTCAATAAGCAATGAAAACCGCATCGGTTTGGTAAACGGATCGGCCGTTTCGATTCACCACATCGGCAATGGAGCGCGGTTTTCCCCGACAGCGTTTATTTTGCGTGAACGGCGCGGCGACATGGTTAATCGCCGGTAGCGCCGCGCTTGCGCGCTATCCGCGCCAACAGTTCCGGCGTGAACCTGACGTTAAATCCGCTCCGTCTAGAACGGACTTCAGTGAAGGGGCGGGAATGAAATCATGTCAGTGAAGCGCAAGCGTTTTCGTGTCGAGCAGGCGATGGGCGAGGTTGTGATGCCGGAGCCGGATGTTTCCAGCGGCCCCGATCTCGGTCCGATGCATCGCGAGATCATGGCCGAGCTTCGCTCGATCCGCGCCCAGATGGCCGCAGCACCGGCACAGCGCACCGGCGACAGCGTCGATGCCGCGGTCGCCCGCGAAGTCGCCGAGACCCACGCGCTGCTCGAGACCTACCGTGCGCAGGTCGAACAGTGCGAGAAGCTCAAGGTCGAGCTCGACCTGATCCACGACGCGATCAGCCGCACCAAGCGCGAGATCGCCGTGCTGCACGGCAAGAGCTTCAACGGCGAGGAGATGGCCAAGGTCAATGGCGAGCTCGGCGCCGTGGTCGGCGGCACCGAGCAGGCCACCCAGCAGATCCTCGAGGCGGTGGAGGCGATCGACCAGGCCGCGACCGCGCTGGCCAACAACGTCACGCCCGACCAGCAAAAGCGGCTCAGCGAAGATATTCAGGAGCGCGTGGTCTCGATCTTCGAGGCCTGCAACTTCCAGGACCTCACCGGCCAGCGCATCAGCAAGGTGATGCAGACGATGAAGTTCATCGAACAGCACATCAACGAGATGATGAACATCTGGGGCGGCGTCGACGCGATCAAGTCGCACGTTCCGGCGATCGTCGACACCCGCGAGGGCGATGCCCGCCTGCTCAACGGTCCGAAGCTCGACGGCGACGCCGGCCACGCCTCGCAGGACGACATCGACGCGATGTTCAACTGAGCGATCGCATCGGCAGAATACAAAACGCCGGCCCTCAGGCCGGCGTTTTTGTTTGAGCCATGGGCCAGCGCTCGCAGCGAGTCACCGGAGATAGACGAACCAACCAAATTGCGGCCACCACATGCAGTTTGTGCCAATTGCGACAATTGGAAAGTTACTGGCAGCTTTGGCATCGCTGACGCATACTGTGCGTGAGGGGAAATTGTCATGCGTATGCCGGGAGCCAACATTGGGTGCCGGTTGCATGGGACTTCCGGAGTAAATCCGGTCGTCCCCGCGCGGGGCTTGCACGTCCACTCATCACACAATCGCAGGTTCGCAGCCATTCGCCGTGCGTATCCAACGAGGGCGGACTGCCATCTTTCGCACGCTGCCGAAGCGCGAGGCCGCCTTTTGCAGCTGTGACGATCAGCGGCGGATCTCTTTCATTCGCGCCGATCGCGTACGCCTTGTTATCAGATCACTGATTTTGGGGGGAGCCACTGGAGTACTCAACACCGGAGATTGAACATGACGCAAGGAATTGTCAGGAATACTGCAATTGCGCTCTCGACTTTCGTTTGTGCGACACTGTTCTCCGTCACCTGGTCTGAGCAGGGCGGCATTTCGGCTTCGGTCGAAAGCGCCCAGGCGCGTGTGGGCCGACCGCTGACGCCCGTGAGCGTCGCGGGCGTTGCGCGTCGTCAAACCCGGCGCGCCGCCTACGGATACGGGGTTGGCGCGGGCGTCGCCGCTACGGCAGCTGTCGCTGCGGCTGCCGCTACTGCGCCGGCCTATTCCGGCTGGGGCACAAACGATTGGACCAATTCGTATGCCGCCCAGACGGATCCCTACTTTGGCCAGCCCTACTATCCGGCACGAGCCTACCAAAGGATAAGCCCGTATTACGGCTATGCCGGATGGACGGAGTACAAGGCAGCCAATGGTATCGGCTGCGAGCCTGGCACGATGACCAAGATGGCTGACGGCCGCATGTACGTCTGTCAGTGAAACCGGCGCAACGCCACCGCAAGAGGGCGGCTCAACGAGCCGCCCTCTTTCACGATGAAGCAGATCGATCTCACGCGGCGACGGGTCGCGCGCGGCGTTGATCTACGTCAACATCGCCTCCCCCCTTGCCACTGACGATACCTTGGGCCGCATCTGAAGCGGGCTCCATCACCTTCGGTTCACGTGCGATGAGGAGGATCACCATGCGTCGGACGAACATTGTTTCGACCAAGTCAGTGACGTTTGCGGGAATAGCAGCGAGCCTGATGTTGGGGTTTGCAGGCGCCGCTCTCAGTCCAGCACCGGCCAACGCGGTGATCTACTGCACGTATGTCGGTTATCCGGCAGGCTGCGTGGCGCGGGCAGGCGTTGTGCTCAGGCCTCGTCCGGTGGCGCGCGCTGCGGTCCGCCACAATGCGGGCGGCAATTTGAATGGCGGCGTCAATCGGGTTGGCGTGCGGCGATAAGGTAGTGTTGCGGGTCTCCTTGCCTTCTCCCCTTGTGGGAGAAGGTGGCGCGGACGCAATCCGCGCCGGATGAGGGGTTCTATCCGCGAGCCAGCAAATGAGAGAGGGTCACGCGCGGAGGAAGACCCTCACCCGCTTTGCATCTGACGATGCAATCCGGCCTCTCCCACAAGGGAAGAGGCGAACCGGCTGTGCGGCCGTAGATCGGTCGAAAACTGATCGCTCGCTTTCACGCCCTCGGGGCGCAGCGGACATAGACCATGTTGCCGTAGCGGACCCCGGCGTCCTTGTCGACGAAGCGGGTGATCATGACGCGGCCGTCGAACGAGACGATCTCGCGGTCCTGCTCGCCGGGCGTCGGTCCTGGCGGGCCGATATAGTTCTTGCCGCTCGGGGAACCCTTCAGCCGCAGTTCCTGCGGGGTGGCCTGGTCGGCCAGATGCATGATCACGCCGCCGTTCTGGCCGGCGCCGATCACGTAAGGCTGCTTGCACTGGCCGCGCGCGGCGGCCTCGGTGCGGGCGCGATCGGCGGGATTCTGGAACGAGGCGAGACCCCAGCGGCCGACGATCTCGTCGGCGCGGATGCTCGCGGGCATTTCGGGGGCGACCCCCGGCTCGGCCGGCGCCGGCTCAGGGTTCGACGACAACGACGGCAGGCTCATGCTGCCGCACGCCCCCAAGAGTGTCGTCAGCGCCGAAACAGCCGCGAACCGTGCGACCAATCGCGCGTTGAATGACCTGATCATATGCATCCCCCGACTATGTCCCGGCCGCACCCGTCCCGCAGCCAAGCGTAAAACTTAAGACGGAGCAATGACGTCTGACAAAATTACGTCATCGCTACGATTTGGTTTCTGGTCCACCATCCTATATTGGCCTCACCAAGGCCTTAACCCGTTTGCTTGACAGAAACTGCGCCAAGCCATATTTCCCGGCCCACAATTAGCACTCTTGCACCACGATTGCTAAAAGCGTCGGGCGTCCTGCCCAGCGCCGACCGGGCCGGCATCCAACGCCGGTCCCGATGAACCGGACCTGAAACCGAGCCTCCAAGAGGGAACGTCATGGCTAAATCCACCTTCCGCCCCCTGCACGACCGCGTCGTGGTCAAGCGTATCGATGCCGAGGAGAAATCCAAGGGCGGCATCATCATTCCGGACTCGGCGAAGGAGAAGCCGTCCCAGGGCGAGATCGTCGCCGTCGGCCCGGGTGGCCGCGACGAGGCCGGCAAGCTGATCCCGATCGACCTCAAGGTCGGCGACCGCGTGCTGTTCGGCAAATGGTCGGGCACCGAGGTCAAGCTCGACAACCAGGAGCTCCTGATCATGAAGGAGTCCGACATCATGGGCGTGCTGGCGTAATAAGGCCGGCAATTCCAGAACCCGCCGCACCCTCTAGCTGTCATGCCCGGGCTTGACCCGGGCATCCATCAATCTTCGCAAGATTCTCGCAAGGACGATGGATTGCCGGGTCAAGCCCGGCAACGACGATCGCAGATGCCGGCACCCGCACCGAAACATTCCAGGAGTTCAAATCAATGGCTGCCAAGGACGTAAAATTCGCCGGAGACGCCCGCGACCGCATGCTGCGCGGTGTCGACGTGCTCGCCAACGCCGTGAAGGTGACGCTCGGCCCCAAGGGCCGCAACGTCGTCATCGAGAAGAGCTTCGGCGCTCCCCGCATCACCAAGGACGGCGTCACCGTCGCCAAGGAGATCGAGCTCGACGACAAGTTCGAGAACATGGGCGCGCAGATGCTGCGCGAGGTTGCTTCCAAGACCAACGACACCGCCGGTGACGGCACCACCACCGCGACCGTGCTGGCGCAGGCCATCGTCCGCGAGGGCGCCAAGTCGGTCGCCGCCGGCATGAACCCGATGGACCTCAAGCGCGGCATCGACACGGCAGTATCGGCCGTGATCAAGGACATCGAGAAGCGCGCCAAGCCGGTCGCCTCCTCGTCCGAAGTCGCCCAGGTCGGCACCATCTCGGCCAATGGCGATGCCGCGATCGGCAAGATGATCGCGCAGGCAATGCAGAAGGTCGGCAACGAGGGCGTGATCACCGTCGAGGAGAACAAGTCGCTCGAGACCGAGGTCGATATCGTCGAGGGCATGAAGTTCGACCGCGGCTACCTCAGCCCCTACTTCATCACCAACGCCGAGAAGATGACTGCCGAACTCGAGGATGCCTACATCCTGCTGCACGAGAAGAAGCTGTCCGGTCTGCAGGCCATGCTGCCGGTGCTGGAAGCCGTGGTGCAGTCGGGCCGTCCGCTCTTGATCCTCGCCGAGGACGTCGAGGGCGAGGCGCTGGCGACCCTGGTCGTCAACCGCCTGCGCGGCGGGCTCAAGGTCGCCGCCGTCAAGGCGCCGGGCTTCGGCGATCGCCGCAAGGCGATGCTGGAGGACATCGCGATCCTGACCGGCGGTCAGCTGATCTCCGACGACCTCGGCATGAAGCTCGAGAACGTCACGGTGAACATGCTCGGCCGCGCCGGCAAGATCGTGATCGACAAGGAGAACACCACGATCGTCAAGGGCGCCGGCAAGAAGAAGGACATCGACGCCCGCGTTGGCCAGATCAAGGCGCAGATCGAGGAGACCACCTCGGACTACGACCGCGAGAAGCTGCAGGAGCGCCTTGCCAAGCTCGCGGGCGGCGTTGCGGTGATCAAGGTCGGCGGTGCGACCGAGGTCGAGGTCAAGGAGAAGAAGGACCGTGTCGAGGACGCGCTGAACGCGACCCGCGCCGCGGTGCAGGAAGGCATCGTGCCCGGCGGCGGCGTCGCGCTGCTGCGCGCCAAGAAGGCGGTCGGCCGGCTCACCAACCCGAATGCCGACGTCCAAGCCGGCATCAACATCGTGCTCAAGGCGCTCGAAGCTCCGGTCCGCCAGATCTCGGAGAACGCCGGTGTCGAGGGCTCGATCGTGGTCGGCAAGATCCTCGAAAACAAGTCGGAGACCTTCGGCTTCGACGCGCAGACCGAGGACTATGTCGACATGGTCGACAAGGGCATCATCGACCCCGCCAAGGTGGTGCGCACCGCCTTGCAGGACGCCTCCTCCGTGGCCGGTCTGCTCGTGACCACCGAGGCCATGGTCGCCGAACTGCCGAAGGACGCAGCGCCGGCAATGCCGGGCGGCGGCGGCATGGGTGGAATGGGCGGCATGGGCGGCTTCTAAGCCTTACCCGCGCAATCCGCATCGCAATCGAAGGCCGCCTCCGGGCGGCCTTCTTTTTTGCAGTTTGATTACGATCGGGGTGCAAGGATCATCTGATGTCCCGCGACGCCAAATCACTGACGTTGACGCTTGTGCTGTTCTACGCGATCGGCGCGTTGCTTGCGTTAGGCACCTATTCCTCGAACAGCATCGATGATTTTGCGGTCGTTCTGACGTTCTGGATCAAGCAAACGTTGACGTTCGCCGTCCTCGGCGCGGGTTATGGCGTCTATTACGTCATTTCCGGTTCTGTCGGTCATCGTCCAAAGGCGCCGCTGCGGTTTCTGGACATCTCGTTTCTGGCCGCTGCCGCCACGCTCGGGGTCGGCATGCTGGTCCGCAGCTGAGCGATCCTTGACGCGACGGCCTGACAGGCTGTTACCCCACGCAAACACCCGGGACCGCGACCTTCTGGAACAGGTGCGGCGAGGCCGCCGCCGAGGCGGGATAGGCCGAGAGCTTGGCCCTGAACTCGGGGTTCATGAAGGCGGCGCGGAAGGCGGCGGTGGATTCCCAGACCGCGTAGTTCAGATAGGCCGGGCTGTCGCCAATCGCGCGGTGCAGCTGGGTCGAGATGAAACCCGGCTGCCGCTTCATGATGGCGGCGTCGTCCTGCCAGGCCTTGAGAAAGGTGTCCTCGTCGGCCGCATCGAGGGTGAAGAGGTTGACGAGCACGACGTTGCTGGCATCGACCGCGAGCTGGCGGTCGATCGGGAAAGCGGGGTCCAGGGGGCGCATCTGCGGCATGGTTGGCTCCGTTCGATATGGTGTTATGATGTCATTTCGCGCTGATGCGATACATATAGATATTGACATTATGATGTCAACACGTTTACATGGTGACAAATGCCTAATGCAAGACGAACGCCGGCGGGCGAAGCCCTGAGCTCCCTGATTCCCGACCTGTTCAGGCTCAACAGCCTGCTGTTCACATCAGGCGACCGGCTGGTGGCCGGGCTCGGGCTGACCAGCGCGCGCTGGCAGATCCTCGGCGCGATCGTCGCCGCCGAGCGCCCACAGCCGGTCGCCTGGCTGGCACGCGACCTTGGCGCGGCCAGACAGAACGTGCAGCGGATCGTCAACGACCTCGAACGGGACGGGCTCGTCGCCTTCGAGACCAACCCGCATCACCGCCGTGCCCAGCTCGTGGTGCTGACCGCCAAGGGGCGGCAAAGCTTCGACGCGGCCATGCGCCTGCAGCTGCCCTGGGTGAACGGCCTCGCCGACGGGCTGTCGATGAAGGACCTCGAAACCGTGAGCCGGGTCGTGACGGTGCTGCGCGGCCGGCTGGAGAGCGGCGAGGAACCTGACCAACGCACATGACCGCGATCGCGGCGCGAGGCCGCCGTTAGGCGGCCTTCTTTTTTGGCCAATGACATGGAGGTTTGCTAGTTACGACGGAACCGATTCTGCCCTTCGAGGACTTATCGTATGCGCGCGCTCCCGCTCCTGCTGCTCGGTCTTGCTGTCGCCTCGGCGCCTGCTTTCGCCCAGATGAAGCTGCAATCGAAGGCGGCGCCCGCCAGCGGCCCCGAGACGCGCTATTTCATCTCGATCGACGGCCTGATGGACGGCAATGCCGACGTCGTCCTGAAGGAAACCCGCCAGGGCAAGACCGTGACCGCGGCCGTGCTCGACGTCTGCTATCCCGCCGACAAGAGCTCCGACCGCAAAGACCGCTTCGTCGCCAACTTGACCGTCAGCGGCCAGACGCTTTCCGGCACCGCCCAGAGCGTCGCCGACAAGCAGCCGGTCACCGTCAAACTGAACCGCAAGCAAACCGGCGACGGCTTTGAGTTCCGCGGCCAGATCACGATCGGCCAGACCGTGACCGAGGTCGCCTCGACGGACAATTCCGATCTCAGCGAGAAGGAATTCCAGGACAACCAGGCCACCGAGGACGGCATCACTCCGCAGCCGAAGGATTTCACCGACGTTTCGCCGGAATCGATCGGTGTGCGGGTGAAGCTCGATGCGGCGGCGGATTTCCTCAAGAGCCTGAAGGGCGAGGCCGTCGAGATCGGCACCTCCAGCCTCGCGGTGACCTGCGATGCGATGCGCTCCGGCGAGCAGACCATCAACCTCACCGTCGATCCCGAGCGCGCCGGCGCGCTGCTCGCCAAGGCGAAATCGGCGCCCGGCGTCACCGCTGCCGGCTGGACCAGCGGCGTGGTCGAGATGGACCGCACCATCCGCTTTGCCGCCGCCGATTGGCGCGAGGGCGACAAGATCAACAAGGACAAGCTGGCATCGGCGATCGCGGGCGTGCTGGCGAAGACGCTTGCCGCAAAGCCCGGCTCGGCGACATGGAACGCGAACACCGGCAAGCTCAAGCTGGTGCTGAAGCGGCCCAGCACGATCTACCCGGCACTCGGCCTCACCCAGAATTACGAGGTCACTGCCCTGGTCTCGCCCGACAAGCCCGGAAGCTCTGACCGGCTGATGCTGTGGGTCTCGAGCCCCACCGTCTCGACATCGGACGACAGCGCCGGCGCCAAGCTGAACCTGTCCGACGATTCCAGCAGCGACGAGGAAGGCAGCGAGACCAGGGACGACAATGGCGCGATCGACGCGCTGCTCAAGGAATTCAAGGGCCAGCGCTGGGACGCCGACAAGTCGGTGTGGCGGTAAGGCCTGCGCCGGGGTGCTTCATGCCGCCCGCGTCTTCAGCAGCACGACGTTGTCACGTACTGGCTGTGGAGCAGCGTCCGGGCCGGACTGAAGCATCCCGTCGCTCCTGACGAACAGTTCGGAACGAGGATCGGTCGCGGCACGATCGAGCAACGCCCGCAGTTCGGGACGAAGTCCGTCGCCGCGCAGCGCGGCGATCGCATCGAAGTTGCGCATGATGGTCTCCTGTGTGATCGCGAACAGGTTTTCGCGAGCGTGTTGCGCGGGCCACCCGCTTCCCGATAGCGCGACGACGTTCGAGAAGCGGCGCTAAGCGCCATATCGACAAAGCGGAATCTCGTCCGAAAGCCGGCTGCACGCCCGATCTGGAATCGGGTGGTCCGACACGCGTCTCAAAATGCCTAATGCGCGCATCGACACAACGCCGGTCGCGATGCCGGCAACATGCAAATGGAGACGAAGAGATGTCAGAGGAAAACAAGAAGGTTGTAGGCCGCTGGTTCGAGGGCTTTTGGGGAAACCCGTGGAATCCGCGCATCATCGAAGAGCTCGCGACGCCAGACATTGTCGTGCACTACCCGATGCATGAACCGAAGAAGGGCCGCGCCGCGGTCACGCAATTCATCACCGAGTTTCGCGAGGCGTTTCCGGATCTGAATTTCTGGGGCGTCGGCGATCTCGTCGCGGAAGGCGACCTCGTGGTCGGCCGCGCTGGGAAGGCGGCGGCACCCACACCGGGCCTGCGTTCAGCGACTTCCGGCTCGGCTCGCTGCCGGCGGCCTCCGGACGCAAGATGACGTTCGCCGGCACCACCGTGCTACGCGTGCGGGACGGACGGATCGCCGAGGAGCTCGGCCAGGAAGATGCGCTGACCGCCATGTTTCAGCTCGGCCTCATTCGCTTGCCTGAACAGAGCGGCTACGCCGGTTGACCGGCGGCTTCATCGACGATCGCATCACGGTTACCCGAACGCACGTTTCGTGCGTTCGGGTAACGCAATCGAACAGCTCAGTGAAATCGAAGCTCTCTAACGCGCAGGCTCGCTGGACAGATTCCAATGTAGCCGCGCCCGCACGGCATCTCGCGAGGCGGTGCCGGCGGATTCTCTCCACAGCAACTCAGTATCAAGCCGGAAAGATCAGGCACGTCGTCGTGCCGTGCGCGAGCAATCTTCCCTTCCCGTCGGTGACCCTGCCTTCGGCGGTGCCGATGCGGCGGCCGCAATTGAGCACCTGGCCCTCGGCCCTGATCGGACCAGTGTCGGGCGTGATCGGACGCACCAGCGAGATCTTGAACTCGAGAGTTGTCTGGCTGGTGCCGGCATCGAGCGTCGACTGCACCGCAAGCCCCATGCAGCTATCGAGCAGCGTCGCGGTGAGGCCGCCATGCACGGTGCCTGCCGGATTGAGATGCGCGTCGGTCGGCACCAGCGTGACGACGACGCGGCCGCGCTCGGCTTCGGTGACGTCATAACCGAGTGTCCGCGCGATCGTGTTGAGCGGCAATGCGCCGCTGGCGAGGCCCTGCACGAATGCGAGGCCGCTCATCTTAAGCTTCTGTTCCGCACTGACGGTGCCGTAGCTCTTGGCCATTGCCGATCTCCACCGGGGTTTATTGCATCGTGACGGCAGGCCGCTTGCGCCGCAGCGACGCGGCAGAACGGCCGTAGAGTTTTGCGAATGCGGCATTCATGCGCCGCGCGCTGGAGAAGCCGGCGCGCTGCGCCACCAGCGCAAGCGGCAGCTCGCTGCCGTCGATCAGGCGCTTGGCGCGCGGCACGCGCAGCGACAGCGCGACCTGGAGCGGCGAGGCGTCGAGATGCTCGGCGAACAGACGCGACAGATGCCGCGCGCCGACGCCGAGCCGCACCGCCAACGCTTCGACATTGCCGCGCTCGAGCGCGCCTTCCTCGATCAGCGCCAGGGCGCGCTCGACGGTGGTCCTGGTGCCTTTCCAGGCCGGGCAGAACGGCGCCGCCTCGGGACGGCAGCGCAGGCAGGGCCTGAAGCCGGCACGCTCGGCCGACGCCGCGCTGCCATAGAACCGCACATTGCGCGCGAGCGGCGTGCGCGCCCGGCAGACCGGGCGGCAATACACGCCGGTCGTCTTGACCGCGACGAACACGACGCCGTCCCAGGCCGGGTCGCGGCGCTGAAAGGCTGCATATTGTGCGGCGAATTCGAGCATGCGACCGCTATAGCCCCGCCCGCGCGCCGCGACGACCCGCTTTGCGGAGACGACGTCCGAAAACGACCGCTGCATGCGGAAGATACCCGGGCATCTACGGGGGCCTGCGACCAAAAGACTTCGTGCCGCCGCAGTTCGGTCACCGAAAATTAAGGCTCGATTTAGTTTCGAGGGTCATGCTTCGCGCCATCGAACACAGGTCACGCCATGCAAGACCGCGAGCCGATCAACGCTGCGAGCATCTGGCCGACAGATGTGACGGAGGGTCATTCGCCGGCACAGACGGCGGACCTCTGGGATGTCACCGGCGAGAACCACGACGCCGCCCTGCTGCTGCGGGAGCCGTTTGCCGACCGCATCGGCACCGCGCTCCTGGCAGCGACCGCACTCGCCGCAAGCTTCGTACTGGGATGGACCGGCGGAGCCAACTGGCACGACCTTGCAGCTCCCGCCCCGGTCCCGGTGGCCCAGAAGGAAGCGCCGGCCCCGCACATTGCGGAGGTGGCGCCGAGCCGAAAGGAGAGCCCGCGCCGGGCCGCGTCCAACGCCGACCCCCTCGTCACCGGCAGCATTCCGAGGACCGCGCCGGCCAGCCCGCGCCCGCTCGCCCTGGGCGCCGCGCCGACGACCTTGAATGCACAGGCCGCCGCATTGGGGCCGAAGCAGCCGCCGGCGGCGGCGCCGGAAACGCGGCCGAGCACCATCCCGGGATGGTCGGTGGTCGAAGTCCGCGACGGCACCGCCGTGCTCGAGGGGCCGGAGGGCGTCAAGATGGCCGCGCGCGGCGACGTCGTGCCCGGCCTTGGACGGGTCGATTCCATCGTGCGCTGGGGCAACCGCTGGATCGTTGCCACCGCGAGCGGGTTGGTCGCAACGCCCTGAGCGTTTTGTCTTGACGCGTTTCCTTGACGCGAACCGCCGTCTGCTTCGCTCGATAACGCTTTAGTTGCTGTTGATCACGAAACGCAGCGACTTGCTGCCGGTGAAGGTCACCTCGTCACCGTGCCGCCGCCAGCTCGTCACGTCGCCGAGCGCCGCCAGCAGATCCTTGTCCGCTTGCGCCCGCTCCGGCGTGCAGGTGCGATTCTCCATCGCGCCGGGAACGAAGACGATGGTGTTGCCGGCCACCGAGAACTGGCCCTTGCCGCCGTCGCACCACAGCTCGAGGATCACCTCGCCATTGTCGCCGACCTCGATCGAAGGAATCCGCTTGGAGCCCGGCATGCGCGCGGCATCGAGCGTCATCACGAAGCCGAACGGGAATTCCTCCTGGGCCCGCGCCGCATCCGCGCCGAGAGTCGCGGCAACCAGCGTCAACGCGGCGATGCCGCCGTTCCAATTTCGCCTCATCGAAATCATGCCAATCCTCGAAATGCGACGCGCAACTGCGGGCCCCTTCTATGGGAACAGCACTCGATTGGCCAGATTGGCATCGCCGGAAAATGGGCTTGAAAAGCAAATCCCCGCGAGCCGTTCGCCCGCGGGGATCCCTGGTTCGACGGACACGTCGTGGCGCTATTTCAGCACCATCGTCGTGAACGGATAGACATAGGCCTGCAGGGTCACGAACAGGCCGACCAGACACGCCAGCACGATCGAGTGCAGGAACACGTAGCGCAGGATCGAGCCCTCGTGGCCGTACCAGTTGGTCGCGGTCGAGGCGACCACGATCGATTGCGCGTCGATCATCTTGCCCATCACGCCGCCCGAGGAGTTCGCCGCCGCCATCAGGATCGGCGACAGGCCGAGCTGCTCGGAGGTGATCTTCTGCAGATTGCCGAACAGCACGTTCGACGCGGTATCCGATCCGGTCAGCGCCACGCCCAGCCAGCCGAGCAAGGTGCCGAAGAACGGATAGAGCACGCCGGTCGCCGCGAAGGCGAGGCCGAGCGTGGCGTCGACGCCGGACAGCCGGGTCAGCGTGCCGATCGCCAGCATCGCCGAGATCGTGATCAGCGAGATCGCGCAGATGCGGATGGTGCGGCCATACTCGGCGATCAGCTTGAGCGGCGAGAAGCCCATCAACAAACCCGAGATGATCGCGGCGATCAGCATGCCGGTGCCGGTGAACGACAGATAGGTGAAGCCGAACACGGCGCCTTCCGGCGTCGGCTTGGCGGCCACCGGCGGCACCTTGAAGATCAGCTTGTCGAGCTCGGGGACCGGATAGTTCCAGACGAAGTTGGCGTTCGCCCAAGCCTTGAAGGCACCGTTGCCCCAGATCAGCATCAGGATGCAGACGATGATCCACGGCAGCAGCGCGCTCCACATTTCGCCCTGGGTCAGCGGCGTCTTGTCGAGCGGCGGTGCGGCGGCCATCGTCGCCGCCGATTCATCGCGGCCGCGCAGCGCCGGCGACAGCCAGAGCTGCCGCGGCTGCCAGACCTTCAGGAACAGGATCAGCGCGCCCATCGAGATCAGCGAGGCGCCGATGTCGACGATCCAGGGGTTGATGTAGTTCGAGATCACGAATTGCGGGACCGCAAACGACACGCCGGTGACCAGGATCGCCGGCCACACCTCCTTCATGCCGCGCCAGCCGGCAAACGCCCACACCACCCAGAACGGCACGATCAGCGAGAACAGCGGCAGCTGCCGGCCGACCATCGCGCCGAGGATATAGGGGTCGAGCCCGGTGACCGAGGCGAGGCCCTGGATCGGCGTGCCGAGCGCACCGTAGGCAACGGGTGCCGTGTTGGCGATCAGCGACAGGCCGGAAGCGGCGAGCGGCGAGAAGCCGAGCCCGATCAGCACCGCGCCGGTGATCGCGACCGGCGTGCCGAAGCCCGAGGCGCCCTCGAAGAAGGCGCCGAACGAGAACGCGATCAACAGCAGCTGCAACCGCCGGTCCTCGGTGACGCCGCCGACCGCGCGCTTGAGCAGCTCGAACTTCCCGCACCTCACCGTGACCTGGTAGAGGAAGATGACGTTGAGCACGATCCAGCCGATCGGGAAGAACCCGGTGATCACGCCGAGCAGGGTGGCGCGGATCGACATGTTGGCCGGCATGGTGAAGACGAAGATCGTGATCAGGTTGGTCACGATCACGGCGATGATGGCCGCAATGTGCGCCTTCACCTTGCCGCTGGCGATCAGCACCAGCAGCGTGACCACGGGAATGGCAGCCGCGACCGTCGACAGCGCCGCATTGCCCAGCGGGTTGTAGATTTGATTCCAGGTGTTCATCTCGGGATCCTTCCCACATTTTTATGCAGCGCGCCGGCCTGCATGCGGGCAGGCGCGACTGGTGCGATTGCGGGAGTCCGTCGGAAAAGCTGCAGCCCCGGCTCGCGAATGAACGATCGGTAAGGATCGCTCACATCCTCGCGAAAAATCGAAGGTCCCCCGCCCCTCGCCGTTGTCCTCATGCTAGGGTTGACTCGATTGCCGGGACAAGCCAACGCTTGCATGCCAGACCTACGACTTTAGTCGAGGATTACCCCGATTGTCCCGATTCTTCAGGCCTTTGCGGCCCCTTCCCCGGAGACGATAATCTGTGAACAACATTCGCTCGACGCTCGCGACGGTGTGGCGCATCGCCTCGCCTTACTTCAACTCCGAGGACAAATGGGCGGGCCGCGGGCTGCTTGCGGCGGTCATCGCGATCGAACTGGCGATCGTGGGCATCAACGTTCTGATCACGCAGTGGAACAACCGCTTCTACAACGCGCTGCAGGAACGCAATTGGGACTCCTTCGTCAGCGAGATCATCTATTTCTGCGTCGTCGTCGCGTTCTTCATCCTGCTGGCGGTCTACCAGCTCTACCTCAATCAATGGCTGCAGATCCGCTGGCGGCAATGGATGACGACACACTATCTCGGGGACTGGCTGCATCAGGCCAATCACTACAGGATGCAGCTCCAGGGCGACGCTGCCGACAACCCCGACCAGCGCATGACCGACGACGTCAAGCTGTTCGTCGATCGCACGCTCACGCTCGGCCTCGGCCTGTTGAGCTCGGTCGTCACGCTGGCGTCTTTTCTCACCCTGTTGTGGGGCCTTTCCAATGAGGCACCGCTGCATTTGTTCGGCACGGAATATTCAATTCCCGGCTACCTTGTCTGGTGCGCGCTGATCTACTCGGTGCTCGGCACCGTGCTGACCCATCTGATCGGCTGGCCGCTGGTCGGCATCGATTTCAAGCAGCAGCAATACGAGGCCGATTTCCGCTTCAACCTGGTGCGCGTGCGGGAAAACTCCGAGCAGATCGCGCTGCTGCAGGGCGAACCGGCCGAGCGCGAGCGCCTGCGCGTTCGCTTCGGACGCGTGGTGGAGAACTGGATCGCCCTCATGAACCGGACCAAGAAGATCACGGCGTTCACGGCGAGCTATAATCAGGCCTCGGTGATCTTCCCCTATGTGCTGGTGGCGCCGGCCTACTTTGCGCAAAAGATCCAGCTCGGCGGCATGATGCAGACCGCATCGGCGTTTTCGAACGTCCAGGGCGCGTTCTCGTACTTCGTCACCATCTATCGTCAACTGGCCGAATGGCAGGCGGTGGTGAACCGGCTCGATGGATTCGAGGCAGGGATCGCGGCGGCATCAAAGCTCGCCAAACGCGACGACCGAATTCATGTCACGGCGACGCCGGGCGACGGCGCCGTCAGCCTGCAGGATCTGGTGCTGCGGCTGCCGGACGGCACGCCGCTGCTGAACGCGGACCGGTTCGGCTTCCGCAAGGGCGAGCGCACGCTGATGACCGGCCCCTCCGGCGCCGGCAAGTCGACGCTATTCCGCGCGATCGCCGGCATCTGGCCGTTCGGCGACGGCGCGGTCGATATCCCGGCCAATGCCAGCCTGATGATGCTGCCGCAACGTCCCTATCTGCCGATCGGCTCGCTGCATGACGCCGTCGTCTATCCGGGCGAGGCCACGCAATTCGATGCGGGACGGGTCCGCGAGGTTCTCACCGCCGTCGGATTGCCGCAGCTTGCGTCGCGGCTCGAGGAGCAGGCGCATTGGAACCGGATGCTGTCGCTCGGCGAGCAGCAGCGGCTCGGCATCGCGCGGGCGCTGCTGCATGCGCCGCAGTTCCTGTTCCTGGACGAGGCGACGGCCTCGCTCGACGAGCCGTCGGAAGCCGCGCTGTACAGGCTGATTGCCGAGAAGCTGCCCGGCACCACGGTGGTTTCGATCGGCCACCGCTCGACGCTCGACACCTTCCATCAGCGCAATGTCACGCTGGTCCGCGACGGCGACCGCTTCACCCTGCGCGACGCGGCCAAGGTCGCCGCGTCGTAAGCAGCATGACAGGTCAGCCGCCACGGCTTGCGGCTGACCCCGGCGGGGGCACAGGTTTCGCGAACGCCTTTCGCTATTGTCTGCTCTGCGCCGATCAGACCTATCCGCAAAAACAAAAGGGACGGCAGATTGCTCTACCGCCCCTCGATCCCCGGAAGGAGAGATTACTTCAGGTTGGACATCGCGGTCAGGTCGACCGAGAGCTTGGCGATGCCGGCCGCGCCGCACCAGTTGGAGCCGAGGCCCGACGGATTGATCGGGGTGACATTGGCGGTCCCGCCCGCGGTGTAGTCGCTGGTGAAGGCGTTGCAATCACCCTTCGACATATCCGTGTCGGAGTAGCGCAGATCGAGCGTGAACACCTTGTAGGTGAAGCCGATGCCGATGTTCCAGGTGTTGTAGTCGGCATATTTGATGCCGCCCGGGAATGCCGGAACGCCGTAGAAGCTGTCCGAGGTGCCGAACCACTGCCGGCCGAACTCGCCCGACACGTACATGCCGACGCCGCTGGTGCCGAACACGGTGCTCGGCGCGGTGTACTTGCCGATGATCGAGGAGTAGTTGCCCCAGGCGCCGGTGTTGAGGAAGTTCGGCGAGTAGTACTCGTTCAGGGTGAACGCCCAGTTGTCGTTCACGGTGTAGGTCACCTTGCCGTAGACTTCGAAGAACGAGACGTCCTTCTTCATCACGTTGAGGTTGGTCAGGGTGTTGGCCTGGCAGTCCGGGCTCAGCGGATTGCCGGCGAAGTCGGCCACCGCACCGCCGCCGTAGTAGCAGGTTCCGCCCGGATACAGGTAGCCCCAGACACCGATGTCGAAGGCGAACGCGCCGAAGGTCGGGCGGATACCGCCGTAGACGTCGATTTCGGCCGCGGCGCGGTTCGGGAACGAAATGCTCTCGCCGGCCACGCCGACATAGAGCTGCAGGTCCTTGTTGACGTTGTAGCGCGGCTCGAAATAGGCCGAGACCGAAGGATTGTGGTTGGACTGGGTGACGCCGCGGAAGATGTAGTCGCTCATGATGGCGCTGCCGAAGGCGACATCCCAGGGATCGAAGGGAGCCGGCGGCGGCGCCTTGACGGCCTTCACCGCCATGTCAGCTGCCATTGCCGAGCTCGAAATCATTGCTAGCGCCGTTGCTAACAAAGCCAGTTTCTTCATGACGATCCCCATCTACTTGTTCAGACAGCCCGGCTCCGGTGGCCCCCAGGGCGCGCGATAACGGACTGCAACTAAATCGCGTGTGGCCAATCTGAGGCTCGTGCACGGTACCGTGAAGCCAAAAAGACATGCATGTGCCGCCTTTTTAGGCGTTCTAGCCATATTGCCGCATGTTGATTTGCGGGTGTTGCATTTGCACCACAAGACCTCTGCTCCCGCACCGGTTGAATGGGTCACCAGGACAGGGAAACAGCAACAGTCGGCTCGGCGGAAGAGCATCGGCGCGAATCGCCGTGCCCGCAAAAGCACGGATGGTCATCGCATCTACGGAAGAAGCCGCAGCGTGGCGCGCTGCGGCTTCGATCAGTTGAACCTCGGCAATGTGGCAGCGGCTTAGTGGTGCTCGCCCCCGTCGGCCGACCCGGCAATCCAGCCCGGCGCCGGTTCGTGGCTCGGTGTGGCCCAGCTCGGAGCCGGCTGCGGCTCGGGCTCGGGCGCCGGGGGTGCCGCGACCGGGGCAGCCGGCTTCGACGCAGCAGCCTTCTTCGGAGCAGCGGCCTTCTTCGGCGCGCTCTTCTTGGCGGCGGCTTTCTTGGCAGCCCTCTTGGCGGCCTTCTTCGGTGCAGCCTTCTTGGCAGCTTTCTTTGCCGTTTTCTTTGCAGCTTTCTTGGCCGACTTCTTCGCCGATTTCTTTGCAGTCTTCCTGGCGGATTTCTTCGCAGCCTTCTTGGCCGACTTCTTCGCGGACCTCTTCTTCGCCGCTACCACCTTCTTGGCCTTTTTGGCCTTCTTGCTTTTCTTCGCCTTCTTCGACTTCGCCATCGTGGTCCTCCTGTTGCCGCTATCTGAGTCCACCGGGCGTATTGAACTGATCGCTTGCCGGACGTTGGCTGCACCTCGAGGAGAGGCACTCTCCACTTCGCTTGTCGGGCATGATGGCCGCGCGATCGCTTCGCGTCTGTGGCAAGGAAGCGCCGGTCCTTTCACGTTGCGTCAGGGCAAGGCTGAGGTCCGGATCATGCTCGAGTGGCAGTCGATCAATTCAATCCTGGCCGGGGACCTCCTGTCGCCCAATCGAGAAGCTCAATCGTGTGCACCACAGGAACTGACGTACCGCCGGCAATCTGAACCATGCAGCCAATATTGCCCGCAGCGATCATGTCCGGTTTGACAAGCGCAATATTGGCGACCTTGCGATCGCGCAATCTGCTCGCAATGTCGGGCTGGAGAATGTTGTAGGTCCCCGCCGAACCGCAACACAAATGGCTCTCGGGCACATCTTTCACCACGAATCCATTCTTGGAAAGCAATTCTTTCGGAAGTTGAGTGATTTTCTGTCCATGCTGCAACGAACAAGCGGAGTGATAGGCGACGGTGATGTCGCCTTTCTGCGTTGAAGGCGCGAGCTCGAGGCCAGCAAGATACTCGGTGATATCCTTTGCCAGCGCCGAGATTCGCTTGGCCGGCTCCGCGAATGTTTTGTCCTCGCGCAGCAGGTAGCCGTAGTCTTTGACAACTGTCCCACAGCCCGAGGTCGTCACCAGGATGGCGTCGAGCCCTTCTCTGTCCGCTTCCCTTTGCCACACCGTGATGTTGGCCCGCGCGCGCGCCAGCGCGTCGCCGTCCTGTCCCATGTGATGGGTCAACGCGCCGCAGCATTGCTCGTCCTTGACCAGCACCACCTCGACGCCGTGCCTGGTCAGGACATTGATCGCGGCCTGATTGATGCGTGGCGCCAGCACCTGCTGGGCGCAGCCCTGCAGCAGCGCGACCCTGCCGCGCCGCCGGCCGATCGGCGCAAACACGGTTCCCGCAGCCGGCCCCGGCTGCGGCAGGCCGCGCGGCGCGAGCGCCAGCATCGCCTTGATCCGCCGCAGCAGACCCGGACTCGACGCTCCGACCGACGGCGTCGGCAGCAGTGCGGCGAACGGACGTGCGAGCCCGGCCAGGATCATGCTGATTCGGAACAGGCCCGGCCGCGGCAGCACAAGGGCGAGAACCGACCGCAGCAGCCGCTCGGTCAGCGGTCTCCGGTAATCCCGCTCGATCCGGACCCGGGCCTGGTCGACGAGGTGCATGTAGTTCACGCCCGACGGACAGGTGGTCATGCAGGCAAGGCACGACAGGCAGCGGTCGATATGCTTGACCACGTCGGCCGTCGGCGGCTTGTCCTTCTCCAGCATCTCCTTGATCAGGTAGATGCGGCCGCGCGGGCTATCGAGCTCGTCGCCGAGCAGCACATAGGTCGGGCAGGTCGCGGTGCAGAAGCCGCAATGCACGCAGGCGCGCAGGATCTTGTCGGCTTCCTTGATGTCGGGATCGGCGAGCTGCGCCAGGGAAAACTCGGTCTTCATGCAGCCCCGCCTCGCATCATCCGGCCGCGGTTGAGGACGGACCTCGGATCGAAGCTCGCCCGGACCCGTTCACCGAGCGCGGCAAGCCCGGCCGCCTGCGGCTGGAACACATCGACCGCCCGGCGCACATCCTCGGTGGCGCGGATCAGGGTAGCGTGCCCGCCGATCGCCTCGACCTGGCCGCGGACCAGCGTGGCCTGGGCGTCGGCGCCCGGCGGCACCGCGGCCCAGATCAGCCCCCCGCCCCAATCGTAGATCACGTCGCCACCGGTGGCGCGCGACAACGCCTGGCCCAGCGTGCCGCCAGAGGCCGGCGGGCAAACGATACGCCACACCGGCCAGGCCCCGAGCGCGCCGTTCGCCGCGAACGGCACCACGTCGCGCAGCGCGCTCCAGATTGCGGCCGACGCATCGTCGGCGAGGCTGTCGACCGTGCCATAGGACGAGAGCGTCTGGCTCAGCGAGGCCGCCCGATGTGCCGCCGACGCCGAAATCCCCTCGAGCCGCACCAGCGTGACCGGCTGGCCTGAGGCTGCGAGGCCGGCCAGCGCACCGCCCCCGGACCGCAACGCCGAACCCGGCAGATGCGCGGCGCCGGAGACGTCGAAGGGCGAACCCAGCGCCGCCGTCATCGCCTTGTTGGCGGTGACGTCGTCGAGCCCGCGCAGCAGCAGCGTCCGCTCTGCTTCCGGCTTCGGCATGACCTTAAGCGTGACCTCGGTCATGACCGCGAGCGTGCCCCAGGAACCCGTCAGCAGCTTGCAGAGATCGTAGCCGGTGACGTTCTTCACCACCCGCCCGCCGGTCTTGAAGCTGTCGCCGAACCCGGACACTGCGTGCGCCCCGAGCAGATGATCCCTGATACCGCCGGCCTTGATGCGGCGGGGACCGGCCAGTCCGGCGCCGATCATGCCGCCGATCGTGCCGGCACCCGCGGTGCCGAACAGCACAGACGTGTCCATCGGCTCGAAGGCGAATTGCTGGTTCTTGGCATCGATCAGGGATTGCACGTCGGCGAGCGGCGCGCCGGCCTGTACGGTGATGATCAGCTCGTTCGGCTCATAGGAGGTGACCGCATTCAGCGCCGAGACGTCGAGCAGCGCATTGGTTGCCATCGGATGGCCGATGGCGCGCTTCGATCCATGTCCAATGACCTCAAGCGGCTGCTCGCCGGCGACCGCCGCGCGCACCACTTCCTCGACGTCTTTTGCGTCTCTGACCTTGAGCGTATCCACGCCCTAGCCGGTAGCCAAATTTGGCTCCGAAATCAAATGCGCGCGCCGAACAAATTTCTGAATGCGAGGAGTCCGGCGTCGGTGATTTCGACGGAGCGGCCCTGCGGCCGGCGCCGGATCCAGTCCCGTTGCAATGCAAGGTCGGCAACCGCTGCCCCTGCCCGCCCGGCCAGATGCGGACGCCGCTCGCTCCAGTCGAGACACGGCCGGCACAGGACCCGCCGGCTCCGCGCCGGCGAACGCAGGTCGATGCCGAGATCGCCGAGAAAAGCACGGCCGGAAGCAGTCAGCTCGCCGGCCTCCTGGTCGAGATTGAGATGGCCGCGGTCCAGCATCGCGTCGGTGACGGCGACGCCGAGCTCGCCGGCAAGGTGGTCGTAGCAGGTCCGGGCCCGGCGCATCTCGGGATCGATGCGCGGCGGTGGCCGGGACGGGTCCGGATTGATCGCGGCAACCGTCATCATGCCCTCGAGCATCTGCGCAACCAGCGGGGTGGCCAGCCGGTAGAAGCGCCGCGGGCCGCGCCGCTCGACCTTGAGCAGCGCCCGTTCGACAAGCCGCGAAAGGTGCCAGCTCGCCGTCTGCGGCGTCACGCCCGCGACCAGCGCCAGCTCGCTCGCAGTCTGCGCCCGCCCGTCCATCAGCCGCGACAGGATGCTGGCGCGGCCGGGATCGGCGATCAGCCCGGCGAGTTCGGCAAGCTCCGGTGCGATGGTCTGCATGGCCGGCTCCGCTATCGATCGAAATATGCCCCTTGCGCTTGTCGCACGTCACGCCGCTGCAACGCTTCGATCATGATCGAAATGTTCACGACATCGACATTTCGATCATCACCGAACTCGGTTCGCCGAACGATCCATTATCTCTCGCGTTGCGGTTCGGCCGGCAGGACGGTTGGCGCGAATCATCTGGAGGCGAACATGAAACGTTCGGAAGTTTCGACCACGACGATGATCCTCACCCGACGATCGGCCATCGGCTCGTTCGCGATCATGGCGATCGCCGGCGTCTCGCCCTGGGCCGGATCGCAAGCTCGATCGGAGCACAGCAACGGAGGAATGCCAATGAAGCACTATGCGATGAGCACGAGAACCATCAGCGACGCGATCAACACATCAGGCCTTCTGGTTGTGGCGCAATGGGAAGCCAAGGAGGGACAGGCCGACAAGGTCGCGGAAATCCTCGACGGCTTCCTGCCAGAGGCGCAGAAGGACCCCGGCACCAAGCTGTTCCTGATCGGCCGCGGCAAGGACAATCCGGCGCAATTCCTGTTCTACGAATTGTTCCAGGACGAAGCCGCGTTCAAGGCACATCAGGACAGCGCGGCTTTCAAGACCTACATCGCGGAGCAAGCGCTGCCGCTGCTCGCCAAGCGCGAGCGGTCGCAATACGCGCTGCTGTGAAGAAAAGCGCGGCGGGGAGGATGCAAATCCTTCCCGCCGGCGCGGGTCAGATCGACGCGCCGCTGTTGCCGAGCGTTGCGCGCAAGCCGGCCCGCTCGGGCGGCCTGCGCCAGAACCCGACGATCGAGATCCGCGACAGCACCGCCGCCTCGAGGCTCTCGACCCGGGTTCGGAGCCGAAGCGCGCGTTTCTCGACGAGATGCCACGACGCGACGGCAACGCCGAAGGCGAGCGGCAGGCTGATCAGGAGGTTCAGATACCAGTGCTGAACCGGCGGGCCGAAGGTGGCGACGCATTGCTGGATGACGAAGCCGTAGAGATAAAGCCCGTAGGAGTAATCGCCTGACGAGACAATCCAGCTCCGAGGCGGGTTCATCAGGCCGAGATAGCAGGCGACGTAGGCGGCCGGCACGGGAGCCAGCGCGTCGCCGCGTCCGGTCGCCATGCCGGCGGCGCACAGCACCAGCGCCAGCAGGCACACAGTGCGGTTGAACGGCACCCTGTCGCGCCAGAGGTAGAAGCCGACGCCGGCAAGGAAGCAGAACACCAGAAGGTGCGGGCGAAGCTGGATCGGTACCTCGTCCCAGCGCCAGATGTCGTAGGCGATGAGCCCGATCTGGGCGATCACCATGAAGCCCAGGAACGCCACCCGGTTGAAGCAAATCGTGAGCACGGCGAGCAGCGCCAGGATGACGTAGCACCACAGCTCATACGGCACGGTCCAGAGCTGGGCGTTCACCAGATCCGGCAGCGGATTGTGCAGGAACACGCCCGGCAGCTCGTAATGGATGTCGCCGACGATATTGAGAAAATAGGCGTGGAATTTCGGATCGGCGACATATTGCGCCAACGGCAGCTCGGTGAAGACCGAGCCGATGATGATTGCCGATAGCGTGGTTTCGACCGCGAGCGCCGGCCCGATCCGCAGCACGCGCAGGCCGAGGAAGGAAATCAGGCTCTTGCACCGGAGCAGGCTTGCGGTCACCAAAAAGCCGCTCAGGGCAAAGAACAGCGCAAGGATCATCGCGACGCCGATGCGCAGCGTGCTCTGGATTTCCAGCGCGCGGCCGAGCCCGAGCGTCACGTTCGTGCTGTGCAGGCCAATGATCGACGCCGCCAGCGCGATCCGCATGTAGTCGAAACCCGCGGGCCGATTGCGCGAAAGCGCCAGCTGATCGGCCAGGCTGGGCATCGATGTGCTCCCGAAGACATGCATCTGCGGAAAATACCGAGCAACAGTCTAAGGCCGTGTAAATGGGTCCGCGCTGTAATTGCAGCGACGCGCGACGGCAGCCACCGCGCAACGATCGGTTAAGGTTATCGGCCGGCTAGGGCGATGCGTCGAATTGTATCGACTGGTCCTCGCGCGTTGGTGGCCCTGGGCGCACGCTCACGTATGTTGGCGTCGGGGCCAATAGCTGGCGTGGCTCCTGATGCCCTAGAAGCAGACTTGGTATCGTCATTCGGCAACCGTTGCTTTGATCGCGGCTCCGCCAGGAGGAACCACCACGATGCACATCAAACTGACAGCCATCGCGCTGCTCGCCGTGATCGCGCCGGGACAGGCGGGTGCCGCCATGCTCAGCGACGCCGAGGCATCGTTCCTCGACCAGCTCGCTACCGCAGCCCGCGGTGCTCGAACAACGATGCACCGGCTATGAGGCCAATGGTGCCGGCGGCGTTCAAACGGGCGCCAGACTTCTCGGCAGCCCCGACGCCGCGATGGCGATGATCAATGCGTTCGACGCGGCCATCAAGGCTCACGACGGCAATGACTACGATCCGCGCAAATTCCGCCCCGAGGTATCCGAAGCGGCCGGCAGGACCTTCATGCGCGTCCGCGAGGCGTTGATCACAGACCCGGAAGGGGCCTGCGCCGCCTATGGCGATAGCGGCGCGGCGTCGGGGCTGCTCAGACGGTACTAAAGCGCGATGAGATTAGGTTGAATCGTCATCGCGCCTTAGCTCTTTGTTTGAGCATGATCTTTTCGGAAAACCGCTTCGCACTTTTCCGGATCACGCTCTAGAACCGCGGGATGTCCGGGAACGCCAGCTTGCCGGCGTGGACATGCACGCGGCCGAGCTCGGCGCAGCGGTGCAGGGTCGGAAACACCTTGCCGGGGTTGAGCAGGCCCCCGGCATCGAAGGCGCATTTCAGCCGCTGCTGCTGGTTGAGGTCGATCTCGGTGAACATGTCCGGCATCAGGTCGCGCTTCTCGATGCCGACCCCGTGCTCGCCGGTGAGCACGCCGCCGAGCTCGACGCAGCAGCGCAGGATGTCGGCGCCGAACGCCTCCGCCTTCTCGATCTCGCCCGGCTTGTTGGCATCGTAGAGGATCAACGGGTGCAGATTGCCGTCGCCGGCGTGGAACACGTTGGCGACGCCGAGGCCGTATTTCTCCGAGAGGTCGCGGATCCGCGCCAGGGCCTTCGGCAAGGCGCCGCGCGGGATGGTGCCGTCCATGCACAGATAGTCCGGCGAGATGCGGCCGACCGCGGGGAACGCCGCCTTGCGGCCGGCCCAGAACAGATTGCGCTCGGCCTCCGAAGTCGAGATCTGGCAGGAGGTCGAGCCGCAGCCCTGCGCGATCGCCTCGACCCGCTTGATCAGCTCGTCGACCTCGACCTGGGGGCCGTCGAGCTCGATGATCAACAGCGCCTCGACGTCGAGCGGATAGCCGGCGTGAACGAACGCCTCCGCGGCGTGGATCGCGGGCTTGTCCATCATCTCCATGCCGCCCGGGATGATGCCGGCGCCGATGATCCGGGCGACGCATTCGCCGGCCGCCTCGACCTCGGCGAAACCGACCATCAGCGCACGCGCCGTCTCCGGCTTCTGCAGGATGCGCACCGTGATCTCGGTGATGACGCCGAGCAGCCCTTCCGAGCCGGTGATGATTCCCATCAAATCATAGCCGGCATTCTCGGCCGACTTGCCGCCGATGCGCAGGATCTCGCCCGACATCAGCACGATCTCGCAGCCGAGCACGTTGTTGGTGGTCATGCCGTATTTCAGGCAGTGCACGCCGCCGGAATTTTCCGCGACATTGCCGCCGATCGAGCAGGCGATCTGCGACGACGGATCGGGCGCGTAGTAGAAGCCGGCATGGGCGACGGCCTGGCTGATCGCGAGGTTGGTGACGCCGGGCTCGGTGACAACGACGCGGTTGTCGAAGTCGATCTCGCGAATCCGCTTGAACTTACCGAGCCCGAGCAGCACGCCGTCGGCAAGCGGCAGAGCGCCGCCGGACAGCGAGGTGCCGGAGCCGCGCGGCACCACCTTGATGCCCTGGCCCTGGCAATATTTGAGGACCTTCGACACCTGCTCGGTGGTATCGGGCAGCACCACGACCATCGGCGGCTGCCGATAGGCGGTCAGGCCATCGGATTCATAGGCCAGCATCTCGGCGGCACTGTCGATCACGCCCTCGCCAGGGACGATCGCGCGCAAGGCGGCCACGATTTCGGCGCGGCGAGCGAGGACGGCCTGGTCGGCCGCCGGCATCATGATGGACATCGTTGTTCCCTCGGTGGGCTTTTTGCCCTTCGCCGATTTGTTACGACAAATCAATCACGTCTGCACCTGTTTCAGTGCACCGGCCGAAGGTCGGATTGCCCCACCCCGCAATGGCGAGTTCTCTCTCGGACAAGCGGGCGGCCGCGAAACCTGTCAAAGTTTCGTGGCTTGTCCTGTCCAAGCCGGACATGCCACAAACGATCACTACCTCCCGGGACGAAACGAAGAGAACCCCATGAACCTAAAGACCTTGAGCGCGCTGGCGGTCGTCACATCGCTGGCTTCCGCATCCTCCGCGCTGGCGCAGGATGCCGCCGCCGGCAAGACCTCGTTCAATAAATGCCTCGCCTGCCACGCAATCGGCGAAGGCGCCAAGAACAAGGTCGGCCCCGAGCTCAACGGCCTCGACGGCCGCCATTCCGGCTCCGCACCGGACTACAATTATTCCGATGCCAACAAGAATTCCGGCATCACCTGGAACAAGGCCACCTTCCTCGAATACATCAAGGATCCGAAGGCCAAGATCCCCGGGACCAAGATGGCCTTCGCCGGGATCAAGAACGAGAACGAAGCCAACAATCTCTGGGCCTACGTCTCGTCGTTCGACAAGGACGGCAAGCAGAAGCAGTAATCGGCGGTATCGGACGTCGTCCGTCCTGCGCGCAAGCCAGGGCGGACGCCAGAAGGGGATGGCCTTTCTTCGAATGCCATCCCCTTCGGGCTCTCTGATTTAAGCATGATCTCCGCCCAAACGCGTTCCGCGTTTGTCGCGAAGGAAAACCGCTACGCACTTTTCCGGATCATGCTCGCCACCGCGATCAGCGCGGCAACAGATTGGTCTTGGCGAGATCGACCACCTCGTCGCCGCGGCCGCTCATCACCGCGCGCAGCACCCACAGGCTGAATCCCTTCACCTGCTCCAGCGTAATGGTCGGCGGCATCGACAGCTCCTGCGTCGCGGTCACGACGTCGAGCACGGCCGGGCCGTCATGCGCGAGCACGTCGCGGATCGCGCCCTCGAGCTCGCCGGGATCCTCCACCCTGACGCCGTGAATGCCCATGGCGCGGGCCATCGCAGCGAAATCCGGATTCTTCAGATCGACCCCGGTCTCGATGAAGCCGGCGGCCTTCATCTCGAGCGCGACGAACCCGAGCACGCTGTTGTTGAAGATCACGACTTTCACCGGCAGCTTGGCCTGCGTCAGCGTGATCAAATCGCCCATCAGCATGGCAAAGCCGCCGTCGCCGGACATCGACACCACCTGCCGGCCGGGTTGCGCCGCCTGCGCCCCGATCGCATGCGCCATTGCATTGGCCATCGAGCCGTGCACCCAGGAGCCAACCAGACGGCGGCGGCCGTTCATTTTCAGATAACGCGCGGCCCAGATCGTCGGCGTGCCGACATCGGCGGTGAACACCGCGTCGTCGCTCGCCTGCTCGCTGAGCAGACGGGCTAGATATTGCGGATGGATCGGCTTCTGGCCCGGCTTGCCGCGGGCGAGATCGTCGAGCCCGGCGCGGGCGTCCTTGTAATGCGCGAGGCCGGCATCGAGATGCTTGCGGTCGGTCTTCACATGGAGCTTCGGCAGCAGCGCGGCGATGGTCTCGCCGACGTCGCCGACGATGCCGAGATCGAGCTTGCAGCGGCGGCCGAGATTTTCGGGGCGGATATCGACCTGCGCGATGTTGATGCCGGTCGGGAAGAACTGCTTGTAGGGAAAATCGGTGCCCAGCATCAGCAGCACGTCGCAGCCATGCATGGCGGCATAGCCGGACGAGAAGCCGATGAAGCCGGTCATGCCGACGTCGTAGGGGTTGTCGTATTCGACATATTCCTTGCCGCCGAGTGCGTGCACGATCGGGCTCTTCAGCGTCTCGGCAAGCTTGATCAAGCCGTCATGCGCGCCGGCGCAGCCGCGGCCGCAGAACAGCGTGACGCGCCGCGCGCCATTGAGCAGCGCCGCCAGCGCATTCAACTCGTTATCGGCCGGACGCACGACCGGCGCCGGCGGCAGCAGGCCGGCATTCGGCGCGATGTCGCGCTTCGGCGCTGTCCGCATCGCGACGTCGCCCGGCAGCACCAATACGGCGACGCCGCGCTTGCCGACCGCGGCGCGGATCGCGTTCTCCAGCATGTAGGGCAGTTGCGCCGGATCCGACACCAGTTCGCAATAATGGCTGCATTCGCGGAACAGGTCCTGCGGATGGGTTTCCTGAAAATAGCCGCCGCCGATCTCGGCCGACGGGATCTGCGCCGCCAGCGCCAGCACCGGCGTGCGGCTGCGATGCGCATCGAACAGGCCGTTGATGAGGTGGAGATTGCCGGGACCGCAGGAGCCCGCGCACACCGCGAGCGCGCCCGTGATCTGGGATTCGGCGGCGGCGGCGAACGCGGCCACCTCCTCGTGACGCACATGCAGCCAATCGATCGTGCCGCGCTTGCGCAACGCCTCGGTCAGGCCGTTGAGGCTGTCGCCGACGACACCGTAGATGCGTTTGACGCCGGCCTGGGCAAGGGTTTCAGCGATGAGGTCGGCAATGTTGTCGATCCGCATGAGATGTGTCCTTTAATGCAATCCGAAACCGCGTGGGCCGCATGATGTTCGGCGCCACGCGGCGGCGCAAGCCTTGCCGGATCACATTCGCGCGGCGCAAACGCGCGGCAGCTATTGCGCCGTCACCACGTCCGGCACCATCAGGTCGGCCATCGTCTCGATCTCGGACGCCACGAGGTCGGGCACGACGTACTGCACCATGTGACCTGTGCCCGGCAGCACGATGAGCTTGGCGTTCAGCGCCGTGGCGGCGAGCGGCCGCGAATGGATGCCGGTCGAGACCGTCTTGTCGATGTCGCCCGAAATGATTGACAGCGGCGCCCTGATCTCGGCATAGCGCGGCGCCTGCTCGATGACGGCGGCCTTCAGCGTGACGAGGTCGCGCGCATTGGCGATGAACTCGCGCGGGCGCAGCAGGAGCAATGACTCGCTGTCGCGGACGAAATCGGCCGGGACCGGCTGCGGCGCGAACACGCCACGCGTGGCCGAATTGGCGACGAGGAGACCGAGCGGCAGCGTGATCGTGTGCGCGAGCAACGGCCCGATCAGCGGCGTCGAGATCACATCATTGTAACGGCCGGCGCCGCCGCGCCACGGATAGGCGACAGGGGCGAGCAGCACGAGGCCGGCGACGCGGTCCGGATGATCCAGTGCAATGCGCAAGGCGAGCGCGCCGGCCCAGGAATGCGCCACCACGATCGCCCGCTCGACGCCGAGCCTGGTCAGCGCCTCCACGATCATCCGGGCCTGGATCGCGGGTGTTGAATCCGCGACGCGCTCGCGCGTGCTCCAGCCGTGACCCGGCCGGTCGATTAGGACCACCCGGCGCGCTTTGGCAACGCGATCGCCGAGCGGCTGCATCGCGCGCAGATTGGAGCTTGCACCATGCAGCATCACGACCGGCGGCCCGACCGCGTCGTGCGGGCCGAGTTCGACGACATGCAGCCGCGCCCCGGCCACATCGATCATCCGCCCCTGAGGCCGGAAGGCGCGCTGGATCAGCAGAGTGCCGATTTGCGTCGCCAGCGCCAGGGCGAGCCCTGCGGCCGCCAGCGCAATGATTGCGGTCAACATCGAGGAGATCCGAAAGGTCTTAGGCACCTGATTGGGCACCTGACAATTACGACGAAGCCGAAATCAGGTTTCGCGCGGATGTGCCCCCTGCCCGGGCATGCTCTTGTATGGAAAGCCAATTGTCGATTTTCCGGCTCGCGTCCCGGCGCGGAGTTGTCCACAATGCGCCCAGCCTGTGGATAGCGGGTTCATACCTGCGTCATTAGTCATTTCATAGATTGGCGGTGGCAATTTCGCCATCAGACGCGAGGCTTCATCGAAACCGGGACGCCACTGGAACGCTTCCTGGTTTGTACACAGTATCCACAGGAACCGGCGTCCGCATGACGAGTTCAACGGGAAGTAATCGGAGGAGTACCATGATTTCCGACCCTAGCGATGCGGCCATCGATCAGATCGTGGCGAGCTGCAATGGCGACCTGCGCGGCGCCCTGAAGGCACTGTTGCTGGTGAATGAGCACCTGGAGGCGGAGCTTCAGCAATTCTATGCTGCCGTAGCCCAGGACACCGCGTCCCGCGGCAAGTTCTTGCACTAGCCTCCTGCGCCGGACCGTACCGCGAGCAAGCATCAGGCTCGCGCGCAACGTGCCCATTCGCGGCCATCGCCCCACGATCGCGATCAATCGCACGCAATCAGATATCGCGGCCTTCGACCTTTTCGGTCAGCTGCTTGACGATCTGCGGCACCTTCTCGAGGTAGGGATCGACAGCCAGCGCCTTGCGGAAGGCGTCGAGCGCACGCTTGTCGTCGCCCATGTCCTGCATGATCATGCCGACGCCCGCCAGCGCGCCGAAATGGCGGGGTTCGCGGGTCAGCACCTGCTGCAGGTCTCCCAGCGAACGAACGTAATCGTTCTTCAAGTAGTAGATCGTCGCACGCCGGTTCCAGGCCTCGACATAGTCGGGGCGGAGCTTGATCACCGCGTCCAGCAGCTTCAGCGCGACATCGACATTCTGGGCGTCGATCGCCGCCTTGGCACGCACCATCAACAGCGCCGCGGTATCGCTCGGGGTTTGCAGCCACAGCGCCCAGATCCGCGCCTCGACATGCCGGGCACTATCCTCGTCGGGCGCGGCCTTCAGCGCGCCGAACAGGAAATCCAGCCCGCGGGTCCGGTCGGCCGGCACCTTCGGCAGCTTGGTCGGAGCCTCAGGTAGTTTTTTCTGGGCCCTGGGCGGCGGGACCACCCGCGGATCGTCCTGCGCGACGGCTGCAACAGGCATGGCCAGAAGCGCGGCGATCAGGATCGCCAGCCAGCGGTTGGTGGGTCCCAGGAACTTGAATCCGAGCTTTAATCCCATGGCCGAAGTCTAGACGCACAACGCCGCACTGCAAAGCAGCGCGGCGTCAAAGACCTGTGAAGGAGTGATCGGAATCGGCCGGCGATCCGGGCGGGATCAGCCTTGTCGATCAGATTTGTCGGATCAACCCTGGCGCGCCTTGAAGCGGCGCTGGACCTTGTTGATCACGTAGACGCGGCCCTTGCGGCGAACCAGACGGTTGTTGCGATGGCGGCCGCGCAGCGACTTGAGCGAGTTACGGACCTTCATGGGACAATCCTGTTACTTCGAAAGGCCCGTGTTGGAGGCCGTACCTGATCAATGCCAATATTTGGCAAAATGGGATTTATCCCGATAAGCGGCCTGCCGCCCGGGACGGCCGCGTTCTAAGCCATCGGACCGTTAAATGTCAACCGAGACGGGCCGATTTTCGGGCCTGTTCTGGCCGGGAACCCGCCCAAGGCACCGCGCCACGCCATTGAGATCGCTTCGGAAACGGCGACGACCACAATTATCCGGACCAACGACGCGACCCGCCATCTCTCTTTGACCATGGCGTCACGGCCGCCGAATCGCGCTTTCGTCCTCCTCGCGCCCGCCCATGACCGGACCTCGTGTCGTTTTGAGCTCGGCGCGCGACCATATCCCCTCGGCGCTTGCGAAAATCGTTATATCATATAATTATTTTCCATCACCAATGAACACGCCGCCGGGGAAGCCGAATGCCCAAGCTCAAACTGCCCGATATCGAAAAGGTCACAGCGATCGACATCCACACCCACGCCGAGGAGCCGTGCGGCATGCATGGCGACGACGGCTATGACGATTTCCAGGCGCAGATGGCCGACTACTTCAAGTCGCCGCACAAGCATCCGCCGACCGTGCCGGAGACCGCCGCCTACTACCGCGCCAAGAACATCGCCGCCGTGATCTTCCCGGTCGACGCCGAGCGCGAGACCGGCTTCCGCCGCTACAACAATTACGAAATGCTCGAGGTCGCCTCCGACCATCTCGACGTGCTGATCCCGTTCGTCTCGATCGACCCGCACAAGGGCAAGCTCGGCGTCCGCGAGGCACGCAAGCTGATCGAGGAATACGGTGTCCGCGGCTTCAAATTCCACCCGACCATGCAGGGCTTCTACGCCAATGACCGCATGGCCTATCCGCTCTATGAAGCCATCAATGACGGCGGCGCGATCGCGCTGTTCCACACCGGCCAGACCGGCGTCGGCTCGGGCATGCCGGGCGGCATGGGGATGCGGCTGAAATATTCCAACCCGATGTACATGGACGACGTCGCGGCCGATTTCCCCGACCTCAAGATCATCCTCGCACATCCTTCCTTCCCCTGGCAGGAAGAGGCGCTGTCGGTCGCGACCCACAAGCCGAACGTCTATATCGACCTGTCCGGCTGGTCGCCGAAATACTTCCCGCCGATCCTGGTGCGCTACATCAACTCGATCCTGCAGGACAAGATGCTGTTCGGCTCAGACTGGCCGGTGATCACGCCGGACCGCTGGCTCGCCGACTTCGCCAAGCTCGACATCCGCGAGGAGATCCGGCCGAAGGTCCTGAAGGCCAACGCGCGGAAGATTTTGGGGATCTAAGGGAGTATTGTCGGCGGCAAGCTTCGGAGGTGGTTCATGACGAACTTCACCGGACTTGCCACCCTCTCCGCACTCCTGATCGGAAGCGCAGGGCTCTACTGCGCGGCACGCGGCGGGCAGCCGCCCGCGTTCGTCGAATTCGAGAGCCCGCTTGCAAGTGCGCAGCCGCTGCAAGGCTATCTGCGAACACCCGATGGACCGGGCCCCTCACCCGCCGTGGTGCTGCTGCACGGCTGCGGCGGCTTCTTCAAGCAACTCGACGAGCGCTGGGGCAAGCGGCTGGCGGCCTGGGGCTATGTCACGCTCACGGTCGACCGGTTTGGGCCGCGCGGCATCACCAGCGCCTGCACGGGCGGCGCGCCGGCCGCAACCGTCCATGACGCCTATCGTGCGCTGAGCTATCTCGCGCGGCAATCGGCGGTCGATCCAGATCGCGTCGCGGTGGTCGGGTTCTCGCAAGGCGCCTGGCTCGCCCTGCTCTCGGTCGAGCGTGGCGCGATCGAACATAACGCGGCAGAGAAATTCCGCGCGGCCGTCGCGTTCTACCCACCCTGCCTCAGCATCAAGGGCGACATGACGGTGCCGACGCTGATCATGGTCGGCGAGCTCGACGACTGGACGCCGGCCAAGGAGTGCCGGACCCTGGCCGAGGGCCGCGACGACTACGGCATCTCCCGGCAGAATAGTGCGGGACACCCGATCGAGCTGATTGTCTATCCCGGCGCCTATCACGGTTTCGACGTGCCGCATTACAGCACGCCGGTGCAGATGCTGGGTCATCACCTCGAATTCAACGAGGTGGCCAGGGATCAATCCATCGACGCACTCAGGAAATTCCTGTATGCGACAATCGGCGGGCAAGAGAGATCACAATGACCATCAAGGCAATCGTCTTCGACGCCTACGGCACGCTCTACGACGTCCAGTCGGTGGCCGACGTCACCGAGGATGCGTTTCCCGGCTACGGCGACATCATCACTCAGATCTGGCGCATCAAGCAGCTCGAATACTCCTGGCTGCGTTCGCTGATGCGGCGCTACCAGGATTTCGCCATCGTGACTCGCGATTCCCTCGCCTACACGCTGCGCTGCCTCGGCCTGCAATACGACGCGGCGACCTTCGCCCGCATCATCGACAAATATCAGCATCTGGCGCTGTATCCGGATGCGGTCGGCGCGCTCGAGGCGATGAAGGACAAGAAGCTCGCGATCCTGTCCAACGGCAGCCCTGACATGCTGAATGCGCTGGTGCGCAATTCAGGGCTCGACCGCGTGCTCGACGCGACCATCAGCGTCGACGCCCACAAGGTGTTCAAGCCGGCGCCCGAGGCCTACACGCTGATCGAGGAGGTGCTGAAAGTACCGCCGGCGGAGGTGCTGTTCATCTCCTCCAATCCGTGGGACGCCTGCGGTGCCAAGTCGTTCGGCCTCAACGTCGCATGGATCGAGCGGGTGACGCCGCAGGCGATGGCGCTGGCCTGCGTCGAAAGCGAGACGGTCGCCCCATTGACGATGTTCAAGACGCTACGTACCCAGATGGACGAGCTCGGCGTCGTGCCCGATCACCGGATCCACGGTCTCTCCGAACTTCCCGCCCTGGTGTCTGCAAGGTCCTGAACGACATGAGCCTCGAGTCCGTCCGCGCCTTCTTCGCCGAGAAGGCGCCCGAAATCTCCGTGATCGAATCCACCACGAGCTCCGCGACCGTCGTGCTGGCGGCGGAGGCCTATGGCGTCGAGCCGGCGCGGATCGCCAAGACGCTGAGCCTGCGGGTCGGCGACCGCGTAGTGCTGATCGTCGCCGCCGGGACGGCGCGAATGGACAACAAGAAGGTGAAGGCGGCGTTCGGCGGCAAGCCGAAGATGCTCGGCCTCGACGAGGTCGCCGACATCACCGGCCACGAGGTCGGCGGCGTCTGCCCGTTCGGGCTGAAGACGCCGCTGCCGGTCTATTGCGACGTATCGCTGAAGGCGTTCGATGTCGTGGTGCCGGCGGCAGGCTCGACCCACAGCGCGGTCCGCATCACGCCCGACAGGATGGCGGAGCTGACTGCGGCCGAATGGGTCGACGTCTGCGAAGTCAGACCTGGGGACTAGTCTTCATCGTCGAACGGCGGCCGCGATGGCGCCGGCTGCATCGGCTGTGGTGCGCGCGGCCGCTGCTGCATCTGCGGCTGCTGCGGCGCGCGGCCCTGCGCTTGCGGCTGTTGGGCTCGCCCCTGTGTCTGCGACTGTTGCGCGTTTGATTCGAACACGGCACGACAACTGTTGGAAAGTTGCGGCGTGTTCTGCCGCAGGCATGCCACGATGCGCTGCACGTCGGGCACCTGGTCGCTGCAGAGCCGCCACACGTCCGGTGTGCACGCCATCTGCTGTTCCCAGGTTCCCCGATACTCCTCGGCGATGGCGGCCGTTGCCGTGACAGCTCCGCCGATCGCTATTGCAAGGCTCATGACGATCCGCTGCGATCGCATGTCGGGCTCCCGTTGTTCCAGATACTGGCCCGCGCGCGCATGTTCCCGCGCCGCGATTTGCTCCAAAGCTGCCCAATGAATGCGGCCAAGGATCGTTCGCGCGGACAACTAAAAGTGAAGAGAGTTTGTCCCGGGAGTTCCCTACTCGACCTTGCCGATCTTCTTCACCGCCGCGATCAACCGCGCGCTGTCGTCTGCAACAAATTTTGAGAACGCCGGCGCGTCCATATAAGCGACAGGACTGCCCGCGGTTTCGAAGGTCTTGATTACCTGCGGCGCCTTCACGGCATCGGCCATCGCCGCGCGCAACCGGTCCATGATCGGCATCGGCAGCGCTGACTGCGCGAACAGTCCCGCCCAGATGTAGAACTCGACGTCCTTGTAGCCGAGTTCCTTGAAGGTCGGCAGATTGGGGAAGCTCGCGATCCGCTCGGCGCCCCAATTGGCGAGAACGCGCATCTTGCCGTCCTCGACCTGCTGCTTGAGCGTGCCCGGGGCCGACGCCAATGCCTGCACGGTGCCGGAGAGCAGCGCGGTGAGCGCCGGGCCTGCGCCGCGGAACGGCACGTGCAGCAGCTTTATTCCTGCGCTCGCCGCGAACATCTCCATCGCGACATGCAGCGTGCCGTACGGACCGGACGAGCCGTAGGGGATCTGTCCCGGGCGTTTCTTCGCGTCGTCGACGAATTCCTGCAGCGTCTTCCACGGCGCCGAGGCCGGCACCGCCAGCAGCGTCGGGTCGGCAAGCACGCGCGCGATCGGCGCGAACTGCGACACCTCATAAGCCACCGGACGATCGAACAGCCGGTCGGCCTCCGGCAGCACTGCGAGCGAGGACAGCGTCATCAGCAGCGTGTAGCCATCGGGCTCGGCGCGCGCTGCCTGCGCATTGCCGATCGATCCGCCTGCTCCGCCGGCGCGATTGTCGACGATCACGGGCTTGCCGAGGATACGCTCCAGCGCGAGCGCCACCGGCCGCGCCGCAAGGTCGGCCTGGCCGCCGGCCGGAAACGGCACGATCATCGTGATGTTGCGGTTGGGATAGGCGCCTTGCGCAAACGCTGGCTTGGCGAGCGCAGCCTGCGCAAGCGGCAATGCGGCAACGGCGCGCAGGAGTTCGCGGCGATTCATCGAGAGTTTCTCCCCAATCATCTTTTTTGGCGATCGCAACCGATCGCGATACCGGGGTCAGAGCCGCGGCTTGGTCGCATCGTGCAGGAGCGGAGCTCTGATCTCAAGCGTCCCGCTGCCGCGTCCGACGCGGGCTGACTTATGGGGAAGATCGAGCCGGGCGGGTCGGGCCGAGTGCATGCTGAGATTCGATCGAATAACGACGGCGCTGTGCTCCCTCTCCCTGTTCTTACAGGGAGAGGGTTGGGGTGAGGGGCTGCCTCCGCGTAAACGGCGACAGCTGGACTTGTGGAGGCTCCCCCTCACCCGGAACGCATCTAACGATGCGTTCCGATCTCTCCCCGCACACGGGGCGAGGTAAAGCTGAATCCGCTGCGCGATGCGGTGTAAATCATCTTGCTCTAACGCTTGCGCGCCGCCTTGCGGGTCTTTCCGACCGACCGCTTGCTGGCCGCGCCGCGCTTGGTCGCGGTCTTCTTGCTGGCGGCTGCGCGTCGGACCGGAGCAGCTGCGGCCGGCCGCTTGCGCGCCACCGCCTTCTTCGGCGCCTTCCTGGCCGTTTCCCTCGCAGCTTTCCTGGCGGCCTTCTTCGCTGCTTGCGGACGCGCGCGTCGCGCGGTTGTCGCGCTGCGGCGCCGCTGCTGCCTCCGATCGGAACGAGGTGGTCGTCGGCATCCAGTGTGAGCTGCTGGAGCGGGAACGCCGGCAGGAAGCTGGGGTCGTTGTAGAGCTTGCTCAAACTGTCCTGATCGAACTTGCCGCCCTGCCCGCGGTCCTCGCCCGCGCCGGCGCGCCAGGCCGCTTCCCAGACCCGGGCCAGGGTCTTGGCACCGTCCTGCATGCAGGCCGCGGTGGCGTCCTTCAGCTTCGACCACAGCGCCTCGACCTGTCCGCTGCCCATATGCGAATTGAACAGGTTGACGATGGTCATCGGCGGCAGCCGCTTCACGGTTCGCTGCATCAGTGCGACCACGGCAACCGCTGCGTCGCGGCCGGTCGGCGTGCCGCCCGGAGCAATCTCCGCGACGTCGCTGGTCCTGGCGTCAGGGATCATCTTGATGAGATCCTTGCCGTGGCGGCCGATCATCGTGGTCTCGTACACGCTGTGCACCTTGGCGTGCGCCTTGTCGTTCGGATCGAGGCCATGGTGGAATTGCGAGATGTGCAGCGGCTGGCAGGCATCGCCGATGTAATGTGCGACGATGCCCGCGGCGCACACGAACTCCAGCTTCTTGTTGGCGGCGGCGTACTCGACCATCTCGTCGAAAATCTGCCAGACCCGGAACGGCAGCGCGCCGCGCCGGTCCTCGCCGATCCCTTCGTAATAGTCGTTCCAGACCTTCGGATCGACGTTGCGCGTCGACTCCGCGCAAAGATCGAGCAGCGTCTTGCCGTTCCTGCCCGGCTTGTCCATGTCGGCGAAGTGGTTGCTTTCGTCGGTGTGCCGGGTGAAACGCCAGACCAGGTCGGCGACATCGGCCAGCGGCGAGAATGTGCCTCGCTGATGCGGCTTGAGGTCGGCGAGCAGCTTGTCGTCGAGGCCGATATTGTCGGAATTGGCGTCCATCATGGTGGCGAGCTTGGGCAGCTTCGCATCGATCAGACCGGTCGCGTAGGCACCGATCTTGACGTGGCCCCATTCGCCCCAATACTCGGTGTGACCGGCATTCCAGTCGCCGATCAACTCGACATCGAGCTCGCGGCACAGTGTCGACATGCAGATGCCGAGCGCGACCTGCATCGGGACCTTGCCGCTCGATCCGAACAATTCCTGGCCGCCCCATTCGAGCGCCAGGGGGCTGAGGATCCGCGCGCCGCTGGCGTTCTTCTTGGCGTCCGGATCGTCGACAAACCAGACCGTGCCGGAGTCGCCGGGATAATTGTTGAGCGGCGTGTCGCCGTCGCGCGGGCCGATCACGAAATCGCTGACATATTCCATGCCGCCGACGGTCTTGTAGCGATAGAACAGGCCGAGGATCTTGCCCTTCATCAATCCGCTGGTCGCACCGAACGCGATCAGCGGCTGGTTGATGATGTCGAGACGGAAGGTGCCGACATTGAGGTCGACGACGTCGCCGACCTGGCCGACGCCGTAAACCTGCGCGGTCCAGCCCTTGACGTCATCGACGCGGATCAGGCCGGCATCGAGATTGGCCACCACGCGCGAGCCGGGCCAGCCGGGATAGACCTCGCTGAAGGCGCGCTTGCCGAGTTGCAGCGCATCACTGACGCCGAGGCGGCGATCGGTGTTCTTGAAGCCGGCGAAGATCTCGCGGCCGGCGGCGCCGACCACGTGACGGTTGGAGAGCGCAAACACCGTCTCGCCGTTGGTGACGAGACAGCCGATCGAGCCGCGGTGGATCTTGCCCTGGATCATGGTCTGTACCGGAAAGCCGCCGCCGACCAGATCGCTCCTGAACACCGGCGGATCGACGGTGCCGGGGCTGCCCTCGTTCGGATCGACCTTGACGACGCAGGTGGGCACGACGCGACCGTCCGGCAGATAGAGGAACGGAGGTACCAGCTGGTCCTGCTTCTCGGGATGGTTTTTCAGCTCGGAGCGCTTCATCCAGTCGCGGACGAAGACGAGGATGCAGGGCCACGACCAATCCTTGACCGACGAATTGAACAGCGTGCGCGGACCGAGCGCCTGCGGCTTGGAGTGCGCCTTTCTTTCCGTCGCGTTGCGGTCGTTGTCCCGGATCAGATAGCGGCCGATCGCCGTGGCATAGACCGATTGCAGATGTGCCAGATGCACGTGATAGGCCTCGCGGGCATCGAGCAGGTCCTTCACCGACAATGACGTGAAATCGTGCTTGGTCAGATCAATCATCTGGTTCCTCCGAAAATGCGCTTTGCGGCAACACCGGTCCAGGACGCAGAAATAGACGATCGCGGCAGCCCACGATCATGGGTTAGTTCACATAAGTTATACAATTTAAAAGGGATGACACGAATGTGACGGGGCGGGGCGGATGTCCTTCCACCGGTCCGCGTGCGGATTTCTATTTCCGCTGCGCGCGGCCTTTGGCGAAATGCTTCGCCAGGAAATCCGCCAGCACCTCGACGCGGGCGGGCCGCGGGCCGCCGGGCGGGGTGACGAGATGCACGGCGCCCTCGGGCTGCTTCCAGCCCTTCAGGATCACCTCGACCTCGCCGCGCGCGATCGCATCGCCGACGATGAAGTCGGGCAGATCGGCGATGCCGAGACCGGCGAGCAGCGCGGGCATCACCGCCTCGCCGTTGTTGACCCGGAGCTGGCCGGCGGGACGCACGCTCGCCTGCTCGCCTGACGCATTGGTGTAGTGCCAGACGCCCTGGGTCGAGAGATAGGCGTAGCCGAAGCATTTGTGCTCGGCGAGATGCATCGGATGGGTCGGCCGGCCGTGGCGCTTCAGATAGGACGGCGCGGCCACCGTGTAGCGCGGCATGCCGCACAGCCGCCGCGCGATCAGCGATGAATCCGGCAGCCGCGCGATGCGCAGGCCGGCGTCGAAGCCCTCGCCGATCAGGTCGACCGTGGCATCGCTCAGGTGCAGGTCGATCGAAACCTCCGGATAGGCCTCCATGAATTCCGGCAGCAGCGGCGCCACCGTCTTGATGCCGAAACTCATCGGCACCGCGAGCCGCACCAGGCCGCGCGGCGTGGTCGATTGCGCCAGCGCCTCGTTCTCGGCGGCCTCGCCATCGGCGAGCAGGCGCGCGGCGCGCTCCGACAATTTCTGGCCGGCATCGGTCAGCGCCAGCCGCCGCGAGGTGCGGTTGAACAGCCGGGCGCCGAGCCGCTCCTCCAGCCGGCTGACCGCCTTGGACACCGTCGCCTTGGACAGCGAGAGCTCGGTCGCGGCCGCCGCAAATGAACGTAATTCCACGACTTTTGCGAAGATCGCGAGCGCCTCGAAGTCCGGCAGTTTCGACATGGGCCGCTGTCCTGATTGCTCAATACTGGAAACAATGAGTTTCAATAGTTTCTATTTCTATACCACAGCCGGAGGCATATCCAAGGGTCATCGAAATTCAATCAATGGAGAAATCCAATGACCAAGAAGCTCACAGGCAAGGTTGCCCTCGTCACCGGCGGTTCGCGCGGCATCGGCGCAGCCAGCGCGCGTGCACTCGCCGCGGAAGGTGCGAGCGTCGCGATCAGCTACGTCGCCTCTCCCGAGAAGGCCGAGGCCGTCGTCGCCGAGTTGAAGGGCAAGGGCGTCAACGCCCGCGCCTACAAGGCCGACCAGGCCTCGTCATCCGATGTCGATCAGCTGGTGAAGACTGTCGCCAAGGATTTTGGCCGGCTTGACATCCTGGTCAACAATGCGGGTGTCGCATCGGGCGGCGCGGTCGACGATCCCGAGGCCGACACTGCGACGCTCGCCCGCCAGGAGGCGATCAACATCGACGGCGTGATCACCGCGATCCGCGCCGCCTCCAAGCTGATGGGCGAAGGCGGCCGCATCGTCACCGTCGGCTCCATGCTGGCGGATCGCGCCTCGTTCCCAGGCCTTGCCGACTACGTCGCCACCAAGGCGGCCGTCGTCGGCTACACCAAGGGCGCGGCGCGCGACCTCGGACCACGCGGCATCACGGTAAATGTGGTGCAGCCCGGCTCGATCGACACCGACATGAACCCGAAGGACGGTGGCGAGTTTGCCGAGACGCAACGCCTGCAGCATGCGCTGCAGCGCTTCGGCCGCCCCGAAGAAGTCGCGGCAGGCGTCGTGTTCCTGGCGAGCCCGGAAGCGTCGTTCGTGACCGGCACCGTGCTCAACGTCGACGGCGGCTTCGGCGCCTGATCGCAAAATTTTCTGGAGACGCCGGGCGCAGAGCGCCCGGCCCGCTCCTCAACATCGACATCAAGGGGAATGACCATGATCGAACTCAGACCATTCGCAAAGCTCGGCGGTGCCGACCACGGCTGGCTGAAGGCCAAGCACCACTTCTCGTTCGCGAGCTACTACGATCCCGACAATGTCAGCCACGGCGCGCTGCGCGTGTGGAACGACGATGAGATCGCGCCCAACTCCGGCTTCCCGGCGCATCCGCACGCCAACATGGAGATCATCACCTATGTTCGCGAAGGCGCGATCACGCACCAGGATTCGCTCGGCAACAAGGGACGTACCGAAGCCGGCGACGTCCAGGTGATGAGCGCCGGCAGCGGCATCCGTCACTCCGAGTACAATCTGGAGCCGGCGAAGACCAAGATCTTCCAGATCTGGATCGAGCCGACGACGACGGGCGGCCAGCCGACCTGGGGCTCCAAGCCGTTCCCGAAGGCGGACCGTTCGGGCAAGCTCGTCACCATCGCCTCGGGCATCGACGGCGACAATGACGCGCTGCCGATCCGCGCCAATGCGCGGGTGCTCGCCACCACGCTGAAGGCCGGCGAGAGCGCGGAATACGCTGCCGACAAGGCCCGTCACCTCTATCTGGTGCCGGCGGCCGGCAGCATCGAGGTCAACGGCGTGCGCGTCAATGCGCGCGACGGCGCCGCGATCCGCGACGAAGCCACGCTGAAGATCACCGCGCTCGAGGATGCCGAGCTCGTGCTGGTCGACGCGGCCTGATCACCACTCACCCTGCATGCGCGGACCGACGTCCGCGCATGCCCCTCCCCAAATCATCTTCCCCTACCTCAAACCCAAAGGAGGCCATCATGGCCAAGGTTCTCGTTCTCTATTACTCCGCCTACGGTCACATCGAAGCCATGGCGAATGCCGTCGCGGAAGGCGCGCGCGAAGCCGGCGCCACCGTCGACATCAAGCGCGTCCCCGAGCTGGTGCCGGCCGAAGTCGCCAAGGCCTCGCACTACAAGCTCGACCAGGCCGCGCCGATCGCCAAGATCGACGATCTCGCCAATTACGATGCGATCATCGTCGGCACCGGCACCCGCTTCGGCCGCATGGCCTCGCAGATGGCCAACTTCCTCGACCAGGCCGGCGGCCTCTGGGCAAAGGGCGCGCTGCACGGCAAGGTCGGCGGCGCCTTCACCTCGAGCGCGACCCAGCATGGCGGCCAGGAGACCACGCTGTTCTCGATCATCACCAACCTCCTGCATTTCGGCATGACGGTGGTCGGGCTGAACTACGGCTTCGCCGGCCAGATGAAGCTCGACGAGGTCACCGGCGGCGCGCCCTACGGCGCAACCACGATCACCGGCGGCGACGGCAGCCGCCAGCCGAGCGAGAACGAACTCGCCGGCGCCCGCTATCAGGGCCGCGCGGTCGCGGAGACCGCGAGGAAACTTCACGGCTGATGCGATGGGGGCGGCATTCTCGTTCGCGATTGCCGCCCCTACCTAAGTCGCGACGTCGTTGCCGGACAACGGCGCAAGAGCGATCGCTGCTCGAACGCCGAGAGACGCCAAGAGACGCCAAGAAAGGCCGATAATCGACGTAATAGGCGTCCATGCCCAAGATCGCCTGACAATTGGCCGCGAATCGAGCCCTTGAGCGGCGACAAGCCGCGTGTCATCGTGCGCGTCAATATCCAGGCCGGAGCAACATGACGGTTCCCTGTCGCGTCCTAATGATCTATCCGAAGTTCGTTCAAGACTCCTTCTGGAACTACACGGAAGCTTGTGAACTCGTCGATGCGAAGTATCCGGCGGCGCCACTCGGACTGATCACCGTCGCCGCCATGCTGCCGAAGCATTGGGATATTCGCCTCGTCAACCGTAACACCGAGCCCTTGACGGACGCCGATCTCGACTCGGCCGATCTTGTCATGATCGGCGGCATGCTCAACCAGCAGCCTGATTTTCTCCACCTGATCGATCTCGCACACCGGCACGGCAAGCCGGTATGTGTCGGCGGACCTGACGTCTCCTCCAGCCCGCATCTTTACGCCGACGCGGACTTCCAGGTGATCGGTGAGGCAGAACAAATCATTCAGCAATTTGTCGCCGCCTGGGAAAGTGGAGAGCGCAAGGGCGTGTTCGTCGCCGAGAAATTCAAGATCGACGTCACGCTAAGCCCGATGCCCCGCTATGACCTGATCAATTTCGACCACTATCTCTTCATTGGCGTGCAATATTCGCGTGGCTGCCCGTTCACCTGCGAGTTCTGCGATATTATCGAGCTGTATGGTCGTGTGCCGCGCACCAAGACCCCCGATCAAATTCTCGCTGAGTTGCAAGCGCTCTACGATCGCGGTTATCGCGGACATGTCGATTTCGTCGACGACAACTTCATCGGGAACAAGAAAAACCTCCGCATCCTGCTGCCGCAGCTCAAAGCGTGGCTGGAGGAGCGAGACTATCCGTTCGAGTTTTCGACGGAAGCCTCGATCAATATCGCTGACGACAGCGAGCTGTTGCAGGCGATGAAGGACGCGAACTTCTTCGGGATTTTCGTCGGCATTGAGAGCCCGGATCCGGAGACCCTCGTGCAGATGAAGAAGAAGCAGAACACCCGGCGCGACATCGCCGAATGCATTCACAAGATCTATGGCTACGGCATGTTCGTCACCGCGGGCTTCATCGTCGGGTTCGATACCGAGAAAGCCTCGATGGGGCACGCGATGATCGACTTCATCGAGGAGGCGAGCATTCCAGTCTGCATGGTTGGACTGCTCTATGCACTGCCGGGCACGCAGCTGACGCGGCGGCTGGCGAAGGAAGGCCGCCTGCACGAAGGCCATGATCTCATGAAGGTCGAGCAGGCGGGCGACCAATGCACGCTCGGCTGCAATTTCGACACCATACGTCCGCTGCGTGACATCCTCGAGGACTACAAGGCCGTGCTCGGGCACGTGTTCAACCCGACGGCCTATGCAGGACGGCTGTCGCGGCTCGCCGCCATGCTCGACCGGTCCGACCGGCGCCGCGACCTGCCGGATGGCGACATACGCAAGAGGCTTGGCGGCCTCGAGGGCGTGCACACGATCATGCGTGCCTTGCCGGAGGTCCGCGAACCGTTCTGGAAGACCTTCGTCGAGGTCGCCAAGTCCAATCCGGGCGCGCTTCGCTACATCGTGATGTTGATGGCGCTGTATTTGCATTTCGGGCCATTCTCGAAACACGTGATCCGTGAGATTGACCGCCGGATTGCCGCCCTCGACGATATGCCGCCGGTGAGGGCCACGGAGCTTGGGCCGCGAACTAACCTACATGCGGTTTGACGGCAAAGCGCGTTCGTGCGCTTCGCCGACCAGAGCACGTCGCGCGGAACGAGAGGATCGGTTCCCCAAGGTCATCGCGATCAAGTCGTGATAGCAGAAACACTGTACGTCGCGCAGCCCAGAGGTTTTGTCATGACCAACACACAGAAGACCCGCTGGCCGGAACTGCCGACCGCGGCGTGGCGCGACAGCTGTGCCACGCTCCAGCTCTTCACCCAGATCGCCGGCAAGATCCGGCTGGTGAAGTCGCCCTGGCTCAATCACTCCTGGCACGTCACGCTCTATGTCACGGCGCGCGGGCTGACGACCTCGCCGATCCCCGACGGCGATCGCACGTTCCAGATCGACTTCGATTTCATCGATCACATGCTGCGCATCTCGACCAGCGACGGCACCGAACGGCAATTCACGCTGGCCGGTCAATCGGTCGCAAGCTTCTACGCGGCGGTCATGACCAATCTGAAGGACCTCGGCATCGACATCGCCATTGACGAGATACCGAACGAAGTCGCCGATCCGATCCGGTTCTCGCAGGATACGCAGCATGCGTCCTACGACGCGGATGCCGTGCACAGGTTTCACCAGATCCTCGTGAACTGCGACCGCGTATTCAAGCAATTCCGGACCGGCTTCCTCGGCAAGGCGAGTCCGGTGCATTTCTTCTGGGGCAGCTTCGATCTCGCGGTGACGCGCTTCTCCGGCAGAACCGCTCCGCGGCATCCCGGCGGCGTGCCCCATTTGCCCGATGAGGTGGCGCACGAAGCCTATTCGCACGAGGTCAGCAGCGCCGGCTTCTGGCCGGGCGGCGGCGCGATCGATTATCCCGCGTTCTATTCCTACGCCTATCCGGAACCCGCGGGCTATCGCAGCACGCCGGTACGGCCCGATGCTGCGTTCTTCAGCGAGGCGCTTGGCGAATTCATCCTGCCCTACGACGCCGTGCGGACGGCTGCCGACCCCGACAAGGCGCTGCTCGAATTCCTGCAATCGAGCTATGAGGCCGCGGCCATCAACGCGAACTGGGACCGTGCTGCGCTGGAATGCGCACCGGGCCAGCCGGGCATGGTCCGAGGGATCTAAAGCATGATCCGGAAAAGTGCGAAGCGGTTTTCCGAAAAGATCATGCTCAAACAAAGAGCTAAGGCGCGATGACGATTCAACCTAATCTCATCGCGCTTTAGCGGCGCGCCGCACCGGCGGCTCAATCCTCTTCGCGCGACGGGGTCGCCTTGCCGAGCGCCTGCTTCAGCCGCGCTGAGAATTTCGGAGTGACGCAGCGCCAGCACGGCGCGGTCGCGACCAAACACTGCATTTGCGATTCTCGTGGACAGTCGCCGAAGGCGCATAAGTTAAACTTTCGTGTTACGTCTTTACTGCATCGCTGCTTGGCCGAGCTATCTTTCAGACGACGCCCGCAACCCCGGCCGACTCGAACACAACAGGCAGTATATTCGTGAGCGCCCCGCAACCCGTCACGATCCCGCGACAGCCATCGCACGCTGATCGGTCATGACGCGGCCATCGATCCTTGCCTTCGCGGTCAGCGCGTCGATTCTGCTGTCGGTCGCCGCGCGGGCCTGCCCCGCCTTGATCGAAGGTGTCCCGGCCGAACGGCTCGAGGCGCTGTCACGCGGCGTCAATGCCGACGGCTGGATCGCCGATCCGCGGTCGGCGCCGCCCCGCGGCCTGCTGCTCGAGCTGCGCAAGGCCGGCATGACCCACATCCGGCTGCCGGTGCCCGCCGACTTCGTCATGCCGCGCTTCGCCGCGAAAGCGGAGATCGACAGCCGCCTGCGCACCGTCGATGCGGCGCTCAAGACCCTGCTCGCGCTCGGTTATGCGGTGTCGATCGATCTGCATTCCGGCGAGCGCTTCAACGCGCTGCACAAGGACGATCCGCCCGGCGCGATGATCGAAATGAAGCGCGCCTGGACCGAGCTCGCACGGGTCATGCAGCGCAATCCGTCCGACCGCGTGTTTGCGGAACTGTTGAACGAGCCGGATGTCGAGGCCGCGCAATGGCAGGGCGAAGTCCGGGAACTGGCCGGCTTCATTCGCGGCCTGCTGCCGCAGACCACGCTGGTCACCGGTCCGGTCAACTGGCAGCGCGCGGATTCGCTGCCGGATTTCACTCCGCTCGACGATCCGAATGTCGTCTATGCCATCCACTTCTATGATCCGATGGTGTTCACCCATCAGGCCCATTGGGATCCGAGTGAGCCGCTGCACGACGTCACCGGATTGCCCTATCCGGTCCGCGCCGACGATCCCAGGGTTGAGCAGCTGCGGGATCAGCTCACCGCGCTGGACAAGCGCAAGGCGCTCGCGATGGTGGACCGCGCCATTCCCGACCGCGGCATCGACAAATGGCTCGAGCCTGCCGCCGCCTGGCAACGGCAATATTCGCGGCCGATCATCATCAATGAATTCGGTGTGCTCAAGGCCGGAGCGCCGCGCGACAGCCGGCTGCGCTGGCTCGCCGGCGTGACGGCCTACGCCCGGCAACAATGCTGGGGCTGGACCCATTGGGAGCTGTCGCAAGGCTTCGGCCTCGCCGACCCGGTCACTGGCAAGGTCGACCGCGAGGCGCTGAGGGCCCTGCTCGGGACACGCTGACCCATCTGGTTAACCGGTTCTTACACAATGCGCGGCTAGATCGACGATGCGGTGTGGCACCCACACGTCCGGTCACATTAGGTCAGAGCCTGTGCGAGCAGAGATAGCCCCGCGGCCGCTGTTGGCCGGCGATCTGATTCCTGCACTCGGCATCGCCGTGGCATCGATCGCATTCGCGCCGATCATGCAGGCGGCCAACGCCGGGCTCGCGATCGTCGTCGAAAGTCTGATCGGCTGCGCCATCGTGCTCGCGGTGCCGGCCTACGCGCCGTCGATCGCCATCTTCATCATCTTCTTCCAGAACCTCTTCGTCTCGATCCTGTCGTCCTACATGACGACCGAGCAGGAGATGGATTTCGTCAAGGGCTATAATTTCCTGGTCATCGCGGTGATGTGGCTGGTCACGCTGGCGCTCTATGCGCTGCACGAGCGGAAACATTCCGCCGAGATCGACCGGATCATGAAATGGGGGTTGATCACGCTCGCAACCGTGACGGCGTATTTCCTGCTCGGCGCCACGCAGGATTCGCACGCGGCCCTCGTCTATCTGCGCAACATAGCGCTGCCGCTGTTTCTGTTTCAGCTATCGCTGCTGACGGCCGCAACCTTCGAGATCCGCATCACGTCCTTCCTGGTGACGGTTGCCGCGCTGTTGATCGTCTGCGGATATGTCGAACTGCTGTTCCGCGATTTCTGGCTCTCCATCACCAACGGCTACACGTTCTGGCACTTCGACGAACTCAAGGCGAGCCGCTCCGGATCCTGGGAAGCCGAGATGCGCGCAACCGGCAGGGTGCCGGTGGATCTGATCGATCGCTTCCGTTTCAGTTTTCTCAACAGCCCGTTGTTCGAGGACCTCGGCCTCTCGTCGTTGCTGCGCATCTTCGGACCGAATATGAGCCCGATCAGCTTCGGTTACGGAATCGCCTTCTCCATCCTGTTCCTGTTCGCGGTCGGATATCGCTGGCTGGCGCTGGCTGCGATCCCGCTGCTGATTTGCTGCAGCGTGAAAGGCGCGCTCATCCTGGTCATCTTCGTCGCCTTGGGCTGGACGGCAACGTGGCTGCTCGGCGCAACCGTCACCCTTGCCGTCGCGCTGGTCGGGCTCGTGCTGTACGCCATCGCGGCGATCTATATCGGACTCCAGATCGGCGACTTCCACGTGATCGGCTTCATGGGCGGATGGGACGGCTTTCGGCAGAATCCCATCGGCCGCGGACTTGGCGTCGGCGGCAACCTCTCCGAAGGTTATTTCTCGATCGACTGGAACGCCGCGCAGGCGGCCGGCACGATGGACGGCGCGGTGGAGAGCGCCGTCGGCGTGCTGCTGTACCAGATGGGGATCGGCTCGCTGGTGCCGCTTGGCTACTTCCTGGCGATGGCGCTGAAGGCCTGGCGGCTCTACGCCTCGTCGGGAATCCTCATTCAGGGGCTCGCCGCCTTCGGCACGATGGTCGTGCTGGTGAACGGCATCTTCCAGGAAGAGGCGCTGTTTGCGCCGCCGGCACTTGGGCTGTTGCTGTGCCTGACCGGGCTCGTGATCGGCCATCATCTGCGCACGCAAGGCGACGATCGGAAGGTCTCTACGACCGACAGTGCTCCTCAATAAGGAGGGGCCTCGTCGCAGTGCGATCGAGGCCCCGCTCAACCGACGCCGTCAGAGCGGCTTGATCTGCACCTTGCGGAACTTGACCACGCCCGAACCATACTGGAGCGCGATATAGCCGTTGGCGTGCTTGGAATCCTGGGCGTCGACGGTCTTCTGGCCGTTCAGCGTCACGACGAAATGCGGCCCCTGCGCCGTGATCTCGTAGACGTTCCACTTGCCGGCCGCCTTCGGCATCGGATCGACCTTGCCGACGTCGACAATCGCGCCGGTACCGTAGGTCGGGTCCGGCCGCTTGTCGAAGATGTTCACCTCGTAGCAGACCTTGGAGTCGATCACCTTGTTGCCTTCGCAGCGGATGAAGATGCCGCTGTTGGCATCCTCGTCGGTCCAGAACTCCGCCCGGATCTGGAAATCCTTGTATTGGTTTTTGCTGACGAGATAGGAGAGATCCTTGCCGTCGAGCTTGTCGGCGACCAGCGCGCCGTCCTTCATCGCCCAATTGGCCTTGCCGACCTCGTCCCAGTCACCCTTCTTGGAGCTGTCGAGCAGCGTGACCCAGCCGTCGTCCCCCGAGGCGGCGGTGGAAAATTGCAGCGCGGCCGCACCGATCACAAGTCCCGCCGCCAGTATCGACAGATGCTTCTTCAAGGTTATCCTCCCGTCTTTTGGTTGGCGCGCAACCTATCATCGTCTGCGGCGGCGTAAATGCTTTTTCATATTGCAACTGCGTTGTGTCACGGATCGCTGTCGCAATCCTGAGATCAGACATGCACGGACGCGTCTTGCCCGGCGGAAGCGAGGGCGACTAGCTTGCGCGGCATACGGGCGCGGCAGTCGCCCGAGAAATCCGATCTGGGAGCATACCGATGACGGCGTCGAACCGATCATGGCGATACCTGATGATGCCGCTGGCCTTCGCCGGGATGCTGAGCGTCAGCTCCGCGGCTGAGCTCAATCCGGCCGCCGTCACCTACAAGCTGCCGGATCAGATTCCCTGGAGCCCGGTCGACGCACGCGGCGCGCAGAATGCGGTCGTGGTCGGCGATCCCTCGAAGCCCGGCTTCTACATGGTCTACACCAAATGGACCAAGGGCAATCACTTCAGCCGTCCGCACGTCCATCCCAACGACCGTTACATTGTGGTGCTCAAGGGCACCTGGTGGGTGGGCTCGGGTCCGAAATTCGATCCCGATCACGGCACCGTGGCGATGCCGGCCGGCAGCTTCGTCACCCATTTCGGCAAGCAGGTGCACTGGGACGGCGCCAAGGACGAGGACGCCGTGCTGCTGATCATGGGCGAAGGCCCGGCCACCGCGACCGAGGTCGAGCAGAAGTAGCCGGAACCGGCTAGCAACCTTTGCATCCAGGCGGCGTTTCATCCTCATCAGCATGACGAGGAGATGACGCATGGCAAACGCTGCCGACATTCGGGAACATATGGATGTGATCTCGTCGGACAAGAAAACGGTCGGCAAGGTCGACCACATGGAAGGCACCGACAAGATCAAGCTGACCAAGCAAAGCTCGCCTGACGGTCAGCACCACCACTTCATTCCGCTGTCCTGGGTCGATCATGTCGACCAGCATGTCCACCTCAACAAATCGGGCTCCGATGTGACGGCGCATTGGCAGCACGGCCGCCAATAGCCGCGTTGCGCGAGGTGGGAGCGATGCTATCATCCCGGCCCAAGGAAGGGCCTTCGATGCATCCCGCCGCCAAGCTGCAATTTGCCCGCATCGTCGACGAGTTCGTGCGCTGGCGCGCCATTCCGGAACCGGAACGGCCGCCCGCGCCGGCCTGGTGGTGGGGGCCGGCATTCGAGATGCGCGATGCCGCCGAACCGCTGCCATCCGCCTGGAGCCGCCAGTTCCGCCTGCCTGACGGCGCGCGCTTTGCGGAAGCTGCCCTTGTGTTGCGCCAGAGCTTGGCCGGCCAGGACATCCTGCCGTGGCCCTATGATTTCTCGCGCAAGGTCGCATCCACAGATTCCGACGTTCGCGACCTGCCCGTACAGCCGTCAGACGACAGCGCGTTTCCGCCCTAGATCCGGCCCGGCCTCGCTGGTCGCCTCGCCATCCAGCGACGGCTGCAACGGCGATGACGCCTCTGCCTGCGACGGCTTCAACAATTCGGCGAGATCGCGCGGCGGCAGCGGGCGGCTGAACAGGAAACCCTGCATCTCGTCGCAGGCATGGGCGCGCAGGAATTCCTGCTGCTCGGAGGTCTCGACACCTTCGGCGACGATGGTCATGCCGAGCGCCTTGCCCATCGAGATAATTGCCTGCGCGATCGCGACGTCCTCGGAATCGTTGGGCAGGTCGCGCACGAAGGAGCGATCGATCTTGATGGTGTCGATCGGGAACTGCTTCATCAGCGACATCGACGAATAGCCGGTACCGAAATCGTCGATCGCCAGCCGAATGCCGCGATTCTGGATCGCGTCGAGCACGCGCACCGCGCGCGTCACGTTGCGCATCACCATGCTTTCGGTGACCTCGAGCTGGAGCAGCGCCGGCGACATGCCGCTCTCCTCCAGCGCCGCGTCGATGTCGTCGAGCAAATTCGGATCGCCGAACTGCCGCGGTGAAAGGTTGACCGCCATCGTCACGGCCCTGAGGCCGCGGCGCTGCCACGCCATGTTCTGCCCGCAGGCTTCCTTCAGCACCCAGCGGCCGATCGGCACGATCAGGCCGGTTTCCTCGGCAAGCGGAATGAACTGCCCCGGCGATACCTTGCCGAGCTCGGGATGGGTCCAGCGCAGCAGCGCCTCGACGCCGCTGATCTGCCCGCTCGCCATGTCCACCTTGGGCTGATAGTCGAGCGAGAATTGCTTGCGCTCGAGCGCGCGGCGCAATGCGCTCTCCATCGTCAGGCGCTCGATCGACTGCGCCCTGATCTCGTTGGAGAAGAAGCGGAAGCCGTTCTTGCCGTCTTCCTTGGCGAGATACATCGCCATGTCGGCATTCTTGGTCAGCGTCTGCACGTCCGAGCCATCGGTCGGATACATCGCGATGCCGATCGAGGCCGTGGTGTGGCACTCATGCCCGCTGAGCTGCAGCGGCTGGCTGAGCGAAACCAGAAGATCGCCGGCGATGCGCTCGACGTCGTCCCGCTCGGCGGTTTCCTCGAGGATGACCACGAACTCGTCGCCGCCGAGCCGCGCCACCACGTCGCTCGCGCGCAACGATCCACGCAGCCGCTCGGCGATCGCCACCAGCAGCATGTCGCCGGCGTCGTGGCCGAGCGAATCATTGATCACCTTGAAGCGGTCGAGATCGATGAACAGTACCGCGAGGTGCCGGCGATGGCGATCCGCCGCCGAGATCGCGTGATGCAGCATCTCGTTGAACGTCTCGCGGTTTGGCAGATTGGTCAGGCTGTCGTGCGAGGCAAGATATTCGATGCGCTCATCGGCCTTGTGTTTCTCATCGGCGCGATCGAAGCTCTCAAGCGCGAACGCCAGATTGTCGGCGAGGCGCTGCAGCAACTCGGCGAACTCCGGCGTGAAGGTGTCCTTGTCGATCGCGACGAAGATCATGACCCCGACCACCTGCCCGCTGACGATCAGCGGAAACGAGGCGCTGGACTGCGTTCCATCGAGCCGGGCGCGCTCATGGAAGGCGGCGGTCTCGGGATCGGCAAAATAGTCGTTGATGATGCACGCCTTGCCGGAGCGGAACGCCCGGCCGCAGGCGCCGCGCCCCTCGGGGTGCGCCTCGCTGGTCGAAAGCGTCACCTGGCGCGCGCCCTCCGCCGCCGGCCCCGCAATCGCGACGATCCGCAGATAGTCGCTTCCGGTCTGCGCCAGCGCGATCGTGGTCGAGGTGAACTTGCCGCCGGTCGCCGCCGCCGCGCAGACCAGTCGATACAATTCGGCGCGGGACTTCGCCCGCATGATCGCCTCATTGGTCGCGCTCAGCGCCGCGAACATCCGCGACAGCCGCTCCTTCTGCTCGTCGTCCCGCGCCTTCTCGTCGGCACGATCGAAATTGGCCAGCGCAAACGACACGTTCTCGGCAAGCCGCTGCAGCAGCGCCATCATCTCCGGGCTGAAGGTGCCGAACTCGCTGGAGAGAAACACCAGCGCGCCGATCGCCTCGCCGTTCTTGAGCAGCGGCAGGGCTGCGCCCGATTTGCTGCCGCTGTCGCGCACGGCCGGATAGACGTGCGATTCGGGGCCGAAATCGCCGAGATAGTCGTTGCTGATGCAGGGCCTGCGCGTGCGGATCGCAACGCCGGTCAGCGTCTGTCCCTCCGGACGCGTCGCGTCGGCCGACAGCTGAACCTCGCGGGCCCGCACCCGGTCGGGGCCCGAGGCGGCCACATTGTCCAGGAAGGCCTCGCCGGGGCGCACCAGCCTGATCGTTGCCGAGACGAACTGGCCGCCGACCGCCGCGGCATCGCAGACCAGATCGAACAGTTCGCTGCGGGATTTCGCCCGCATGATCGCCTCGTTGGTCGCGCTCAGCGCCGCGAACATCCGCCGCAGCCGCTCCTTCTGCTCCTCGGTCCGCGCCTTCTCGTCGGCACGCTCGAAGCTGCCCAGCGCATAGGAGACGTTGTCGGCGAGCCGCTGCAGCAGCTCGGCGAATTCGGCCGAAAAGGTGTTGCGCTTGGCGGAGATGAACAGCATCACGCCGACCGGCTCGTCGTCGACGATCAGCGGGAATGCCGCGCCCGATCGCGCGTCCTCGCGGTCGATGACGTCGCGGAAGGGGTTGCTGGCGACGTCGCCCAGAAAATCGTTGTTGATGCAGGCGCGCCGGGAGCGGAACGCCCGGCCGCAGACGCCGCGCCCTTCGGGGCGTGCCTCGCTGCGCGAGACGTTGAGGCGGCGCGCATTTGCCGCGGTCGGTCCCGCGACCGCCATCATCTCCAGGAAATCGTCGCCGGGCTTCGCGATCAGGATGCTGGTGGAGTTGAATCCGCCGCCATGCGCCGCCGCCGCGCAGACCAGCTCGAACATCTCGAGCCGTGATCTCGCGCGCATGATCGCCTCGTTGGTCGCGCTCAGCGCCGCGAACATCCGCGACAGCCGCTCGCGCTCGGCGTCGGTCCTGGCCTTTTCGGTGGCACGGCCGAAATTGTCGAGCGCGACCGAGACATTCTCGGCGATCCCCGCAAGCAGCGCGATGATCTCCTCGTCACGCGCCCAGGAATTGCCGGTGAAGAAGATCAGGACGCCGACGCTTTTGCCGAACCGGGTGAGCGGCAGCGCGACGCAGGCCATCAGGCCGCTGCCGCCGATCGGCATATGCGACGGGCTCATCGATATCGGGATATCGTGCTCAACGCAGGGCCGCTGGGTCCGGAACGCCTCGCCGCAAATCCCCTTGCCGTAGACGTTGTCCGGATCGGTCGAGAAGCGCGTCTGCGTGATCAGGTCGAGCGCCTCGCCGGTGCCGGCGACGGGCTCGAACCAGTGCGTGTCGGGTTCGGCCAGCAGCACCACCGTGGCGAAGGACTTTCCGCTGAAAACCGCGGCATCGCAGACCCGCTGATAGAGATCGTGCTCGGTCTTGGCGCGAAGGATCGCCTCGTTGGTTGCGCTGATGGCACCGAACATGCGGTTGAGCCGGCGCATCGCCCGCTCGCCGCTCTTGCGCGAGGCTTCGTGGTCGAAATTATCGAGCGCGAAGGACACGTTCGCGGCCATGCGCTCCAGCAGCGAAACGATCTCTTCGCCCAGCGACTGGGCCTCGCGCCGCGTCACCATGAAGACGCCGACGCTGCGCCGGTTGCAGACCAGCGGCAGGGCCGCCGCCGCGCCGACGCCGGCCGCCGCGGCACCGTTGCGCCAGGCGGCCGAACGGGCGTCGTTGACATAGTCGTTGGCGACGCAGGCGTTCTGATCGCGGAACGCCCGGCCGGCGACGCCTTCTCCCTCCGGGGTGTTGGCGATCGCGGAAATGGTGATACTGCGTAGTCGCGCGACATCGTCGCCGAAGCCGGCCGCGAACTTCAGGAGACCGGTATCCGGCTCCAGCAAAAACACGGTCGCGGCCAGGAAGCTCCCGCTCGAGAACGCGGCTTCGCAGACCTTGCCGTACAATTCTTCTGGTGATTTCGCGTACAGGATCGCTTCGTTGGTGGCACTCAACGCCGCGAATGTACGCCCGATGCTCGACTGCACGATTCCTGAAGGCCCCGGGGCCAACCCCTCCAATCTGGCGGGGAACATTGCCCGCGAGACGCCTAAGTGGTGGTTAGCGTATCCGGCAAGTTGCACGACAAAGTAAACGGCTGACGAACGCGGGCGGCGGTTTTCCGGGATATTACGGACACCGGTGTGCCAGCCTGAGGCGGAGGACGGCGAGGCGCGGATGGACGTCCCGCTCGCGCCGCCGGAGCAGCCAAATTCCGTAACGCGACCGCGCCCGTTCCACTCCGTGAAATCGCGGCGGCGAGCACCCTGCTGGCGGTATGGCCGACCGGATTTTCTGCCCTTGCTCGCCCCTCGGCGCTTTGAGAGCATGACGTCGACTACAGCAAGCACGACCCGCGCATCACGCGGGCAGACCGCGAGGAAAATCCCATGCCGATCGTCCAGGCCGACCGTCTCACGCGCATCGGCGCGGCGCTCCTGCGGGGCGCCGGCGCATCTGAGGAGGAGGCGAACGCAGTCGCCTCCGGCTGCGTCAACGCCAACCTCGCCGGCCACGACTCCCACGGCGTGATCGCAATCCCGACCTATATCGACCGCATCAAGGCCGGCCACATCGTGCCCGGCGCGCAATGGACCATCGTGCAGGAGACGCCGACCACGACCGTGATCGACGGTCATTGGGGCTTCGGCTTCCACGTCAACGCCAAGGCGATGGAGATGACCATCAACAAGGCGAAGACTGCCAATGTCGCGGCCTGCACCGTGTTCCGGCAAAGTCATGTCGGACGGCTCGCGCATTACCCGATGATGGCGATGCGCGAAGGCATGATCGGGATTGCGGCCGCCGATTCCGGCCGCTCGCCGAAACACGTGGCGCCGTTCGGCGGCCGCGAGGCCCGGCTCGGCACCAACCCACTTTCGATCGCGGTGCCCTCCGATCTCGAGGCGCCGTTCTACCTGGATATGGCGACCTCGGCGGTCGCCGCCGGCAAGATCCAGCTCGCGGTGGCGCGCGGCGAGAGCATCCCGAAGGGCTGGATCATCGATGCCGAGGGGCGCGACACCACGGACCCGAAGGACTACCGCAAGGGCGGCGCGCTGCTGCCGCTCGGCGGCAGCGAAGGCTACAAGGGCTCGGGCCTTGCCGCGATGGTCGAGGTGCTGTGCGGCCTCCTGACCGGGCTCGGCTTCGGCGTCGAGCCGACCGGCCGGCACAACGACGGCTGCTTCATGGCGGTGTTCAACGTCGCCGCATTCCGTCCGCTCAAGGACTTCAGGAAGGAAGTCGCCGACTTCGCCCGCTATTTGAAATCGACGCCGCCCTCGGAAGGGAGCCGCGGCGTGTTCTATCCCGGCGAGATCGAATATCTGCGCGAGCAGCAGCGGCGCAAGGACGGCATCGAGATCGAGGATGCGACCTGGGACAAGCTCAAGGCACTCGCCGCCGATTACAAGCTCACCGATGAGCTCGACCTTCGCTGATAGTTCCGGACACAGGAGAACGACATGACACGGCAAATGGCGCTGGTTGGCTTTTTGCAGGCGCAGAACTGCACCAACCTGCCGAGCTCCTGGCGCCACCCGGAATCGCGCGACGATTCGATGTCGGCGGACTACTATCAGGAGATCGCGCGCATCCTGGAGCGCGGCAAGTTCCACATGGCGTTCTTCGACGATCGCCTCGCAATGCCCGATCGCTACGGCAACGATCACGCCCACACCGTCGAATACGGCATCCGCTGCGTGAAGATGGACCCGATCGTGGTGCTGACCACGATGGGCATGGTCACCACCAAGCTCGGCCTCGCCTCGACCGCCTCCACCACCTATTTCGAGCCGTTCGACGTCGCCCGCCGTTTCGCCACGCTCGACCTGATGACCGGTGGCCGCGCCGCCTGGAACGTGGTGACGTCGGTCAATGACGGCGAAGCGCTCAACATGGGCCGCGAGCAGCACCTCGAGCACGATCATCGCTATGACCGCGCCGACGAGTTCATGGAGGTGGTGCTCGGCCACTGGGATGCCTGGGAAGACGGTTCGCTGGTGATCGACAAGAAGAGCGGTCGCTTCGCCGATCCGACCAAGGTGAAGCGGCTCGACCACAAGGGCGCGTTCTTCACCTCGCGCGGCCCGTTCACGGTGCCGCGCTCGCCGCAGGGCCATCCCGTCGTGATCCAGGCCGGTGCCTCCGGCCGCGGCCAGCGCTTTGCCGGGCGCTGGGGCGAGGTGATCTTCACCGCGGCACGCAACCTCGCCAATGCCAAGCAGGGCTATGATGCGATCCGGGGCGAAGCCGCCAAGGCGGGACGCGATCCCGACCAGATGTTCCTCTGCAATCTGATCACCCCGGTCACCGGCGCGACCAAGGCCGAGGCCGAGGACCGGATGGCGGTGATCCAGAAGCTGCCGCTCGAGATCGATGCGCTGTCGCTGCTCGCCGAAGGCCTCAACTTCGATTTCGGCGCCAAACCGATCGACGAGCCGCTGACCACCGAGGAGCTGCAGGGCATGCAAGGCATGCTCGGCATCCGCGACGGCGTGCTGCGCACCTCCGGCAAGAGCAATCCCTCGACCCGCGACTTCATCACCTTCTCCGGCCGCGGCCAGGTACAGGACGCGATGGTCGGCGGCCCGAAGGAGATCGCCGACCGGCTGGAGGAGATGTTTGTCAATCGCGGCTGCGACGGCTTCGTCGTCGCGGCGAGCTACGTGCCGGGCTCCTATGCCGATTTCGTCAATCACGTGGTGCCCGAGCTGCAGAAGCGCGGGCTGTTCCACACGGATTACGCCGGCACGACGCTGCGCGAGAATCTTGGGCTCAAGCGCCCGGCCGCGGGCGCCTGGAAGACCCGCGCGCAGGCCGCGGAATAGAGGGACATCATCATGCGCTGGCTGAAATTCACCGCCGCAGGCACTACTTCCTGGGGCCTCGTCGAGGGCGACACCGTCACCACCGTCAACGGCGATCCGTTCGGTGAATGGAGCAAGACGTCGAAGACGCATGCGTTGAAGGACGTCAAGATCGAGCTGCCGCTGATCCCGCGAACCTTCTACTGCGTCGGGCTGAATTATTTGAAACACCTCAAGGAAGCCGCCGACAAGGCCGGCACCGTGCCGAACGTTCCCGATCGTCCCGAGATCGGCTACCGCGCGCAGAACGCGCTGATCGCCCATGACGAGAACGTCGTGATCCCCGCGAGCGCGACCGAGAAGATCCATTACGAGGGCGAGCTCGTCGTCGTGATCGGCAAGACCGCCAAGCACCTGACCGAGGCCAACGCGATGGACTGCGTGTTCGGCTACACCATCGGCAACGACGTCTCCGAACGCAGCTGGCAGAAGGCCGATCGCGGACTGTGGCGCGCCAAGAATGCCGACACCTTCAAGCCGATGGGCCCGTGGATCGAGACCGATGTCGACCTCGACCGCATGGAGACCGCGATCCGCGTCAACGGCAAGGAGACCGGCCGCTTCCACACCAACGAGATGATCTTCGGCATCGTGCCGTTCCTCGTCGAGCTGACCAAATACTTCACGCTGTCGCCCGGCGACGTGATCTGGATGGGCACCGACGGCGCCTCGCCGGACCTGAAGGACGGCGACGTGGTCGAGATCGACATCACCGGCATCGGGACATTGCGGAACAGGTTCGTGAGGGAGAAGGTGTGAGGCCGAGTGGCTCGACCTCCCCGCTGTTGTCGGCGCGCGCGCCTCGTCCTCGGTGTCGTCCCGGCGAAGGCCGGGACCCATAACCACAGCGTTGTGTTGTTGAAGCGCGCTGTGGCCATGGCGCCGCGCAATAATTCACATTCGTGGTAATGGGTCCCGGCCTTCGCCGGGACGACAATGGGGATGGTTCTCGATTCAAGATTTCAAACAGCGCGGTGTCGTCACGCTTCGTTCCACCCATCCTACATTTGGCTCATCGCGCGGCTCCCGGCCGGCGCTTCACATGATCGATGAAGGCGCGCAGCTTCGGCATGATCTGGCGGTGACCGGGATAGTAGAGAAACACGCCCGGCGTGGTCGGCGCGAATGGCTCCAGCACGCGGACGAGCTTCTTCTCCTTCACGGCGCCTGATATCAGCGGTGCGGGGACTTGCGCGAGGCCCACGCCTTCGATGGCAGCGCCGACCAGCGTCGGGAAATCATGGCCGATGAAGGATCCCGACACGGCAAGCTCGATCGAACGGCCGTTGTCGTTCAGCGACCATGGCGCGAGCCCGCCGTTCGATCGCCGGAGCCGCAGGCACGCGTGCGCGCGCAGATCGTCCGGGCGTTTCGGCCGGCCGCGGCGCGCGAGATAGTCCGGGCTGCCGACGATGGCGAACGGGAACGGCTTGGTCAGTCGCACCGCGACCATGTCCGGGTTGATGAACTGGCCCATCCGGATGCCGGCATCGAAGCCGCCGGCGGCGAGGTCGACCAATTCCTCGCTGGCGGCGAGCTCGACCTCGATCTCGGGATAGGCCTTGCAGAACGAGGCGATCAGCGGCTCCAGCAGGATCGGCACCACCGAGCGCGGCACCGTGAGGCGCAACAGCCCGGCGGGCTTCTGCCCGAGTTCGCGCGCCGCCCCACTCGCCGCGACCAGTTCCTCGAATGCCGGTCTTGCGCGCGCCAGAAACCGTTCGCCGGCGTCGGTCAGCCCGACGCTGCGGGTGGTGCGGATGAACAACACGGCGCCGAGGCGCGCCTCGAGGGCGCGCACCGCCTGGCTGATCGCCGACGGCGTGACGCTGAGCTCGGCCGCCGCGCGGCGAAAACTGCGGTGCTGCGCGACGGCCAGGAATGCCTCGACGCCGTCGAGCGCGCCTTGCCGGACTGTGAAGTTCTGCTTCATGGCCTGTGAACATTATCGCGAATAGTCGCTCGCGGAAAGCCACCCTACATCGGAGCCACAAGCAGCGGCAACGCGACGCGCGCTGCTCCACGCAACATCACGACACCCGTCGCGAGCGAAGACCTGCGACCGATGCGAACAATCCGTCACACAATCCTGGCTCTCACCCTCACTTTGACAGGCACCACTTCCATGACTGCACCATCCCCTGCGCAAGCACAAGCCACCTCCACCGTCACCACCGGCGTGATGGTCATCCTCACCGCGAAAGCTGGCGTCACCCGCGATCAGGTGATGGCCGTGATGCCGGACGAAATCCGGCAGACCGTGCAGCTCTATCTCAACGGCAAGATTCGCGAATGGTATTCGCGCTCCGACGGGCGCGGCGTGGTCTTCCTGTTCGATGCCAAGGATCCATCCGAGGCGCACGCGATCATGGAAGGCCTGCCATTGTCCAAGCTCGATCTGATGGATCACGAGTACATCGGGGTCGGCCCGCTGCTGCCGCTCCGCCTGCTCGTCGCCAAGCCCTGAGCGTCAAGGTCCTGAACGCAAGCCAACCGAACCGATCGACAACAAGGAAATCCGCCGATGCCCCCGGGCTTCAATCTTCCATTCGTCCTCAGCGTCGCCGGCGCGTTTCTGACAAGTGCTGTCGTGGCCGTCACCTATGTCTGGCCGGCGGTCCGCGCGATGCCACGTGACAGCGCGCTCCGACTACTCGCAGCGTTCCATGCGTTCCGGTTCCTGGGCATGAACTTCATGGTGGCCGGGTTCGTGTCGCCGCACTTGAGCGCGGATTTCGCAAGCGAGGTCGGATGGGGCGATCTCGTCGCCGCCGTTCTCGCTCTGCTCGCGATGGCGGCGCTGTCCTGGCGGTGGGCGATCGCGATTCCGATCGTCTGGCTGTTCAACATCTGGGGCACGCTGGATCTGCTCAACGCCTATTACATGGGCGTGAAGATCGGCGATCCCGGCCTGTTCGGCGCGGGCATCTACATTCCGGCGCTCTACGTGCCGCTGCTGCTGGTCAGCCATGTCATGGTGTTCATGCTGCTGACGCGCACCAAATCGGCGGAGGCGTAGATGCCGCATCAAACATCGTCGTCCCGGCGAAGGCCGGGACCCACACTCCGCAGCCGATGTGGTGGACGGGACCCGTCGTTCCAGTCCCGCGCAACAATGCGTATTCGTGGTTATGGGTCCCGGCCTACCCCGGGACGACAGCGCATGTATGGCGCGGCCGTCGCGGCACACTTCAAAACGGCAACGCCACGCCGGTCTTGATCTCCTTCAGGATCACGTTGGTGCGGACGTGGCGGATGCCGGGAATACGGAACATGAACTCGTCGAGAAATTTGTTGTAGGCGTCCATGTCGCGCACCACGACGCGCAGATGATAATCGGCGTCGCCGGTGGTTGCGAAGCATTCCAGCACCTCGCGGCGCTTCATCACCCGGGCAACGAACTCGTCGACGAACTTCACGTCGTGGCGCTCCAGCGAAACGTGCAGGATCGCCGACGTCGCAAAGCCGGCGCGCTCGCGCGCGACCAGCGCCGAATAGCCCGAGATGACGCCGGACTCTTCCAGCGCACGGACCCGGCGCCAGCACGCCGAGGTCGACATCCCGACGGTTTCCGCAAGCTGCTGGTTGGTGGCGCGGCCGTCCTTCTGCAGCTCGGCGAGGATTTTCTCGTCCTGCCCTTCGACCATTGCGAGCCTCTCCGACTTGGTAAACTCTACCATACTATCCCACTTTTCGCAACATCTTGCCGATTTCCCCTCGACGAATGAATGGATAGGTAAGACCTACCAAGCCCACAGGCATAGCCTAGTCGGATCAAACATCGCGAATCCCGGAGGGGTCAGTCATGGGCCAGATGCCGCTGCTCGACGCCTATCAGCTGTCCGAGCGCTACAGCCGCGAACATGGCCGCGTCTTCCTCACCGGCACGCAGGCCATCGTTCGCATCGTGCTCGACCAGGCGCGGCGCGACCGCGCCGCCGGCCTCAACACCGCGGGCTTCATCTCCGGCTATCGCGGTTCGCCGCTCGGCGGCGTCGATCTCGAATTGTGGAAGATCGGCGAGCAGCTCAAGGACAGCCGCATCGAATTCCTGCCCGCGGTGAATGAGGACCTCGCGGCGACCGCGGTGCTCGGCTCGCAGCAGGTCGAGACGCAAAGGGGTCGCGAGGTCGATGGCGTGTTCGCCCTGTGGTACGGCAAGGGCCCCGGCGTCGACCGTTCCGGCGATGCGCTGAAGCACGGCAATGCCTATGGCTCCTCGCCGCATGGCGGCGTGCTCGTCGTCGCCGGCGACGACCATGGCTGCGTATCGTCCTCGATGCCGCACCAGTCAGACGTCGCCTTCATGAGCTGGTTCATGCCGACGCTGCATCCGGCCGATGTCGGCGAATATCACGCATTCGGCGAATATGGCTACGCGCTGAGCCGGTTCTCCGGCATGTGGGTCGGGTTCAAGGCGATCTCGGAGATCGTGGAATCCGGCGCCTCGGTCGAACTGCGGCCGCCACGCCGTTTCGTGCAGCCGGATTTCGTGCCGCCGCCCGGCGGCCTGCATTATCGCTGGCCGGATCTGCCGGGCCCGCAGATCGAGGAACGGCTGGAGGCGAAGAAGCACGCGGTCTACGCCTTCGCGAAAGCCAATCCGATCGACCGCCACATCTACGACATCAAGGATGCGAGCTACGGCATCGTCACCACGGGCAAGGCGCATCTCGATCTGATGGAGGCGCTGCGGCTGGTCGGGCTGGATGAAGCCGCCTGCCGCCGCTTCGGCATCGACATCTACAAGGTCGGCATGGTGTGGCCGCTGGCGCTGCATGATGCGATGGAGTTCGTGAAGGGCAAGCGTGAGATCCTCGTGGTCGAAGAGAAGCGCGGCATCATCGAGAGCCAGTTCAAGGAATATTTCTACGACTATCCCGGCTCCAAGCCGGAGCGAATGGTCGGCAAGCATGACGAGAGCGGCGCGCGGCTGATCTCCTGGACCGGTGAATTGTCGCCGCGCATGCTGGCCGACGTGCTGGCGCGCCGGCTCGACCCGATGTTTCCGGAGCTGCAGCTCGCCCGCCGCGTCGCCGCACTGGTGCCCGAGAGCGACCGCATGATCGCGGTGCCGGGCGCGACGCGCACGCCGTATTTCTGCTCGGGCTGCCCGCATAACACCTCGACGAAAGTGCCCGAGGGCTCCAAGGCACTGGCCGGCATCGGCTGCCACTTCATGGCAAGCTGGATGGACCGCGAGACCTCGTCGCTGATCCAGATGGGCGGCGAAGGCGTCAACTGGGCGGCATCATCGAAATTCACCGGCAACAGCCACGTGTTCCAGAATCTCGGCGAAGGCACTTACTATCACTCCGGCTCGATGGCGATCCGGCAGGCGATCGCCGCGAAAGCCAACATCACCTACAAGATCCTGTTCAATGACGCGGTGGCGATGACCGGCGGCCAGCCGGTCGACGGCCCGGTCAGCGTGCAGGCGATCGCGCACTCTGTCCGCGCCGAGGGCGTCGCGCGGATCGCGCTGGTCTCCGACGACCCCGCGCATTTCTCGCCGGCCGACCTGCCCGCGGGCGTCACCATCCATCCGCGCGAGGCGATGGACGCCGTGCAGCGCGAGCTGCGCGCAATTCCCGGCGTCACCGTGCTGATCTATCAGCAGACCTGCGCCACCGAGAAGCGGCGGCGGCGCAAGCGCGGCACGATCGAGGATCCCGCGCGCTTTGCCTTCATCAACGACCTCGTCTGCGAAGGCTGCGGCGACTGCTCGGTGGAATCCAACTGCCTCAGTGTCGAACCCAAGGAGACGCCGTTCGGCCGCAAGCGCAGGATCAACCTCTCGACCTGCAACAAGGACTTTTCCTGTCTCAACGGCTTCTGCCCGAGCTTCGTCACCATCGAGGGCGGCAAGCGGCGGGCGAAGAGCGCGAGCGCGATCGATCCGCTGACACGCGCAGCTGCGCTGCCGGTGCCGGAGCTCGCGGGACTGGAGCGGCCCTACGATCTCCTCGTCACCGGCGTCGGCGGCACCGGCGTCATCACCGTCGGCGCGCTGATCGCGATGGCCGCGCATCTCGAGGGTCGCGGCGTCTCGGTGCTCGACTTCACGGGTTTTGCGCAGAAGTTCGGCCCCGTGCTGAGCTATCTGCGGCTGGCGGCTACGCCCGACGCGCTGCATCAGGTGCGGATCGACCAGGGCGCGGCCGACGCGCTGATCGGTTGCGACCTCGTGGTGAGCTCGTCGGCAAAAGCGTCCGGCACCTATCGCAAGGGAATGCGCGCTGCGGTCAATACCGCCGAGATGCCGACCGGCGATGTGGTGCGCTTCCGCGATGCCGACCTCGCCTCGCCGGTTCGCTTGCGCGCGATCGAGCGGGTGATCGGGTCGGGCAACCTCACCATGATCGACGCCAACGCGCTGGCCGAGCGGCTACTCGGCGACAGCGTGTTTGCCAACATCATGATGCTCGGCTTTGCCTGGCAGCAGGGCCTGGTGCCGGTCTCGCTGGAGGCGCTGACCCGCGCGATCGAACTCAACGGCGTCGCCGTCGAGCGCAACAGGCAGGCGCTGGGCTGGGGCCGGATCGCCTTCGCCGATCCGGAGTTCTTGCCGAAGACCGACGGTGCTGCGGCCAACATACTGGAAACGCTGGAGCAGGTGATCGCGCGGCGCGTGGATTTCCTCAGGTCGTATCAGGACGCGGCCTATGCCGCGCGCTATCGGGCGACAATCGACCGCGTACGGCGCGCCGAAGTGGCGCTCGGCAGCGAGACCTTGACCGAAGCCGTGGCCCGGTCGCTGTTCAAGCTGATGGCGTATAAGGACGAATACGAAGTGGCGCGGCTGCATATGCAGTCGGGCTTTCTCGACGAGCTCAGCCAAGAATTCGACGGCGACTTCACGGTGCAATATCACCTTGCACCGCCGTTCCTTCCGGCACGGCGCGATGCACGGGGACGGCCGAGGAAGCGCGCATTCGGGCAGTGGATCCAGACGCCGCTGCGGCTGCTGGCAAACCTGAAGGCACTGCGCGGCACGGCGTTCGACGTGTTCGCTTACACCGCGGAGCGCCGCACCGAGCGCGAGTTGATCACCTGGTATGAGGCGTTGATCGAGACCATGCTCGGCAAGCTCGACAAGGCACGGCTGCCCGATCTCGTCGCGCTGGCAAAGGCGCCGATGGAGATCCGCGGTTATGGGCCGATAAAGGATGCCGCGACCGAAAAGACCAGGGCGGAAGTCGCGCGGCTCACCGCGCGACTTATCTCCGCCCCGTCAGACCAAGGCGACGGCTCAGGCCGCCGCGCGGCGCTTGGCGGGTGATATCAAGCCGACCACGACGGTCGCGAGCACCGCCACGACGATGTTGAGCAGCAACGCGCCGAGGCCGACATAGAAGCTGTAGCTGGCATCGCCGAGCGTGATGCTGGCGAGCGGCTTCAGCCCGTTGCTCCACGCGGTGTACGTGCCCCAGCCGATGCCGACCGCCCAGCCGAGCAGCAGCCCTTCGGCGCGGAACCAGACGGTGAACAGCCCGAACACCAGCGCCGGCAGGGTCTGTACGATCCAGAGGCCGCCGAGCAATTGCAGGTCGAGCGCATATTGCGTCGGCAGGAACAGGATGAAGGCGAGCGCACCGACCTTGACCACCAGCGATGTGATCTTCGCCACCGACGCCTCACCCGCATGCGAGATGTCCGGGTTGACGTAGGACTTCCAGACATTGCGCGTGAACAGATTGGCGGCACCGATGCTCATCACCGCCGCCGGCACCAGCGCGCCGATCGCGATCGCCGAGAACGCAAAGCCCGCAAACCATTCCGGGAACAGCGTCTTGAACAGCATCGGCACCACGTCGTTCGGCGAGGTCACCTTGATGTTGGCGGCATAGGCCATGTAACCGAGCAGCGCGATCAGGCCGAGCAGCAGCGTATAGGCCGGCAGCAGGATCGCATTCTTGCGGATGGTATCCGCCGACTTCGAGGCGAAGATGCCGGTCAGCGTGTGCGGATACATGAAGGCGGCGAGCGCCGAGCCCAGCGCCAGCGTCGCATAGGGTAGATACTGCGAAGGCTTCAGCGTCAGCCCAGTGGCGCCGCCCTTGGCCGTGAAGGCGTCGTTGGCAGCCGAGAACACCGCGCCATAGCCGCCGAGCTTCGCCGGCACCACGACCACGGCGGCCAGCACCACGATGTAGATCATGATGTCCTTGACGAAGGCGATCAGCGCCGGCGCCCGCAGGCCGGAGCTATAGGTATAAAGTGCGAGGATGACGAAGGCGGCGATGATCGGCAGTTCGCCTGATAGCCCCATCGCCTTGATCACGACCTCCATGCCGATCAGCTGCAGCGCGATGTAGGGCATGGTCGCGACCAGGCCGGTCAACGCCACCGCGAGCTCGAGCGCACGCGAGCCATAGGCGCCGTGGACGACGTCCGCGGCGGTGACGTAGCCGCTGGCATGCGCCTTCTTCCACAGCACCGGCATGACGGCGAACACGAAGGGATAGACGATGATGGTGTAGGGCAGCGCGAAGAAGCCATAGGCGCCGACTGCATAGACCAGCGCCGGCACCGCGATCACGGTGTAGGCGGTGTAGAAATCGCCTCCGACCAGGAACCAGGTGATCCAGGTGCCGAACTGGCGGCCACCGAGGCCCCATTCGTCGAGATGCTCGCTGACCGGGCCGGATTTCCAGCGCGCCGCGAAGAAACCCATCACGGTGACGAGCGCGAAGAAGAAGATGAAGACGCAGAGCGCCACCCAGGCGATGTGATCGGTCATGGTGTCTCCCCTCATCGCTGCTCGTCGGCATCGGGCCGGCGGCTGCGATAGACCAGCCAGATCAAGAGCGAGGAGATCGGCACCCAGGCGAGCTGGTACCAGTAGAAGAAGGGAAAGCCGAACAGGGAGGGCTCGACGAAATTATAGAACGGCACCCACAGCAAGCCGATGAACGGCAGCAGCAACAATATCCACATGGCCTACTCGTTAACGCAAGACATAGCTCGAGGCGGGAGGTTCCGCTCATCATGGCAACGATCCAGGAACCGGTTCGTTGCGTCTAGAATCACGGTTACGGCAATGCGACGCAAAAAGATGTGATCGTCACCTGGTGCATGGCGCCTATTCGGCCTTGATGCCGGCGTCCTTTATCACCTTGCGCCAGCGCGCCTCCTCGCCGGCAAAGTAGCGGTCGAGCTCGGCCGGCCGTGAGGCCACCATCACGAGGCCCTCATTGACGCTGAGCTTCTTGAAGGCCTCCGCCTGCACGGCCTTGGCCGCCGACTTGTTGAGGCGACCGATGATGTCCGGCGGCGTGTTGGCCGGCGCGTAGAGGCCGTACCAGGATTCGGCGACATAGCCGGATGCGCCGGCTTCCGAGACCGTCGGCAATTGCGGGAACGCGGGCGAGCGTTCGGCCGACGTCACTCCGATCGCGCGCAGCTGCCCGGCCTCGACCAGCGAGGCGCAGCTTGCCACCGTGGTGAACATCACCTGGATCTGGCCGCCCAAGAGGTCGGTGATGGCGGGCGCCGCGCCCTTGTAGGGAACGGTGGTGAGATTGACCCCGGCCATGTGCTTGAACAGTTCGCCGGCGAGATGCGCCGAGGTGCCGGTGCCATAGGTGCCGTAGGACAGCTTTTCCGGATCGGCCTTCGCGGCCGCGATCAGATCGGCAATCGACTTGATCGGCGAAGCGGGATTGACCACGACGACGTTGAACGAGCGCGCCACCAGCGCCACGGGTGCAAAATCCTTGTGCGCGTCATAGGGCAGCTTGCTGTAAAGGCTCGGATTGACCGCATTGGCGAAGGTCGCCATCAGCAGCGTGTAGCCGTCGGGTGGACTCGTCGCGACGCTCTGCGTGCCGATGATGGTGCCGGCGCCCGGCTTGTTCTCGATGATGACGGTGACCCCGAGATCCTTCTGCATCTCCTGCGCCAGCGTCCGCGCGACGACATCGGTGCCGCCGCCCGGCGCGAACGGCACCACGATCTTGACGATGTGGTCCGGATAGGCGGCGCGCGCCGGCAGTTGCAGCAGCAGGTTTGCTGCGAGCGCGAACAGCAGTGATGCGAGAAGACGAAGCGGCATGGCAGGCCCCGGCGGCAGACGCTGCCGTCTTCATACACGCGAACGCCATGCAAGGGATGCCGGGCCGTCATGACGCGGCAGGAAAGCGCTCTGCTGCTGGTTCCGTCATCTGGGGTGGCGCGGCGAGGCTGCGAGCTTGCGGATGTCTGACTCGCCGGCCGTGCAACACACACACTGTCGTCCCGGCCTAGTGCGCAATTGCGCACGGGGGGCCGGGACGACGAACAGAGAGAAATGCGACCAGCTCCATCACCGGAGCGCGGAGGCCGCTCAGTGCAAGCGTGCCCACCCTGCACACCTCCCATCACGAGTACGGATTGATCAGCTTCTGCTGCTCGGTGGCGTGACGGACCAGGAGGTCGATGAAGGTGCGGACCTTCGCCGAGAGATGATGGCGGTGCGGATAGACCGCGTTCATCGTGAGCTCGACCGGCCGGTATTCGGGCAGCAGGCGGACCAGTTGTCCCGACTCCAGCTCGTCGCGGACCAGGAAGCCGGCCGCGAGGAAGACGCCGACGCCGGCCAGCGCCGCGAGCTTCAGGGTTTCGCCGCTGTTGGAAATCAGATTTCCGGAGACGCGCACCGCAGCCGGCGTGCCCTTGCGGTCGGCGAAGCGCCACTCGTCGCCATAGGGATAGTTGGCGTGGCGCATGCAGTTGCGCGCAGAGAGGTCGGCCAGCAGCGTTGGCTTGCCGTGCTGTTCGATATAGCCGTGCGAGCAGCACAGCACGTGGCGCCAGGTCGCGATGGTGCGCACGATCAGGCTGGAGTCCGGCGGCGGCACCATGCGCACCGCGAGATCGTAGTTCTCGTCGATTAGATCTGCATTGCGCTCGCCGATCGTGAGATCGACCTTGACCTCGGGATAGGTGGCGAGGAACTCGGCCACCGCGGGCGACAGGAACTGGACGAGATGGGTGTTGGTGAAGATGCGCAGCGTGCCGCGCGGCACCGATTGCTGCGCGCCCGCGATGTCGTCGGCCTGCTCGATGTCGGCGAGGATCTGGACGCAGCGGTCGTAATAGGCCTGGCCGACCTCGGTGAGGCTGACCTTGCGCGTGGTGCGGTTGAGCAGCCGGGCGCCGAGGCGGTCCTCCAGCGACTGCACGTGATTGCTCACCATGGTGGTGGACATGTTGAGCTTGCGGCCAGCGGCGGAGAAACCGCCGGAATCCACGACCCGGACGAAGGCGGTCAGGCTGGTCAGGCGATCCATGCGGCAGGGTCCGGATTATCAGCGCTGGCTTGATAATGCTTCCAGTTTTATCGGGATTATCACAGCAGGGAGGACATTGCATCTAAGGGCCGTACTGGGCGCCCTTTCTGGAAGGACGCGAATGTTCGACCCGGAGGCTGTCATGTCGACCACCACTTATGTCCCTGAAGATTCGGCCAAAATCGGCCTCCGCCCGTCGCGGAAAGCGATCAAGCGGGCAGCGCTCGGGCTCGTCGCCGTCATCGGCGTCGCCGTGGCAGCCGACTTTGGCTACGACTACGTCACCACCGGCCGCTACCTCGAAGCCACCGACGACGCCTATGTGAAGGCGGACTCCACGATCATCGCCCCGAAGGTGTCGGGCTACATCGCCCGTGTGCTGGTCACCGACAACCAGCCGGTGAAGGCCGGCCAGTTGCTGGCTGAGATCGACGACCGCGATTACCGCACCGCGCTCGGCCAGGCCAAGGCCGATGTCGACGCCGCCAGCGCCTCGGTGCGCAACCTCGATGCCCAGCTCGAGCTGCAGCAGCCGATCATCGACCAGAGCACGGCCGACGTCACCGCCGCCGAGGCCAACCTGAAATTCGCGCAGGAAGAGCAGACCCGCTACGACGGGCTGATGAAATCCGGCTCCGGCACCATTCAACGCGCGCAACAGACCGACGCGGCGCTGCGTGCCAACACCGCGCAATTGCAGCACGCGAAGTCGGCGCTGTCGGCGGCGCAGCGCAAGGTCGACGTTCTGACCACGCAGCGCGCCCAGGCCGCGGCGCAGGTGGACCGCGCTCGCGCGGTCGAGCAGCAGGCCGAGCTCAACCTGTCCTACGCCCGGATCACCGCGCCGGTCGACGGTACGGTCGGCGCCCGCTCGCTGCGCGTCGGGCAATATGTGCAGGCCGGCACCCAGCTGATGGCGGTGGTGCCGCTGGACGCGGTCTATGTGGTCGCCAATTTCAAGGAGACGCAGCTGACCCATGTACGCAACGGCCAGCCGGTCGAGCTCACGGTCGACAGTTTTCGCGGCACCACGCTGAAGGGCCATGTCGACAGCCTGTCGCCGGCCAGCGGCCTCGAATTCGCGCTGCTGCCGCCCGACAACGCCACCGGCAATTTCACCAAGATCGTGCAGCGCGTGCCGGTGAAGATCGTGCTCGACGATCACAGCCTCACCGGCCTCCTGCGCCCGGGCATGTCGGCGATCCCGACCGTCAACACCAAGGCAACCGTGCTGGCCGAGCGCGAAGAGAAGCGGCGGCTGGCATCGGCGACGCGGGCGAACGGCGGATAGAGACTACGGTCAACGATAAGAGTGCGAACTTTCTTCGCTTCTCCCGCCTGCGGGGGAGGCCGACGTGCGCGTAGCGCGCGGCGGGTGGGGGCTCTCCCACGACACGACTCGCGGAGAGAGCCCCCACCCCACCCTTCGCGCTAGCGGGAGAGGGAGCCTGACAGGCGTGCCCATCTCACGAACTGACGGCTGGCAGACGAAGGATCTGCGTCGCGTGCCGTAACAGCGCCCGATTATCAACCGCGACAGAACAATCCTTCCAGTCTTTCCCGGATTATCGAAAGTGGCCGCCTAATACATCTTGCGTGTGCAAGCCAGAGAACACGCCGATGACCGCACTTCAGCCCACAGCCGACGCTGCGAACGCAGCCGCTCTCCCCGCTCCCGCCACGCCGTCGACACCAGCGATCCCGACAAAGACCTGGATCGCGGTGATCGGGGCGACGCTCGGCGCGTTCATGGCGGTGCTCAACATCCAGATCGTCAATGCCTCGCTCGCCGATGTGCAGGGCGCGATCGGCGCCGGGATCGACGACGGCGGCTGGATCTCGACCTCCTATCTGATCGCCGAGATCGTGGTGATCCCGCTCTCCGGCTGGCTCGCGCAGGTGTTCTCGGTGCGCATCTATCTGCTCACCAACGCGTTCCTGTTCCTGGTGTTCTCGGCGGCGTGCGCGCTGGCGCAGGACCTGCCCCAGATGATCGCACTGCGCGCCGTGCAAGGCTTCACCGGCGGCGTGCTGATCCCGATGGCATTCACGCTGATCATCACGCTGCTGCCGAAGGCCAAGCAGCCGATCGGGCTCGCGCTGTTCGCGCTGTCGGCGACGTTCGCGCCGGCGATCGGCCCGACCATTGGCGGCTATCTCACCGAGAACTGGGGCTGGCAGTACATCTTCTATGTCAATCTGGTGCCCGGCGCGGTGATGATCGCGATGCTGTACGTCTCGCTCGATCCGAGCCCGATGAAGCTATCGCTGATCCGCCAGGGCGACTGGCTCGGCATCATCACCATGGCGATCGGCCTCGCCGCGCTGCAGACGGTGCTGGAGGAAGGCAACAAGGACGACTGGTTCGGCTCGCCCTTCATCGTCCGCCTGTCGGTGATCGCGGCGGTCGCGCTGGTCGCCTTCCTGATCGTCGAATTCACTGTGGAGAAGCCGCTGCTCAATCTGCGCCTGCTCGCGCGCCGGAATTTCGGCTTCGGCATGCTGGCCAACTTCCTGCTCGGCATCGCGCTGTACGGCTCGGTGTTCATCCTGCCGCAGTACCTGTCGCGCATCCAGGGCTACAACGCCGAGCAGATCGGCATGGTGCTGGCCTGGACCGGGCTGCCGCAGCTCGTGCTGATCCCGCTGGTGCCGCGGCTGATGCAGCGCTTCGACCCGCGCATCATCATCGGCGTCGGCTTCGCGCTGTTCGCCGGCTCCAACTTCATGAACATCTTCATGACCAACGACTATGCCACCGACCAGCTGTTCTGGCCCAACATCGTCCGCGCGATCGGTCAGGCCCTAGTGATGGCGCCGCTGTCGGCGGTTGCGACCGCGGGCATCGAGCTGGAGAACGCGGGCTCGGCCTCCGCGCTGTTCAACATGATGCGCAACCTCGGCGGCGCCGTCGGCATCGCCGTGCTGCAGACGCTGCTGACCAAGCGCGAGCAATATCACTCCAACGTCCTGATGCAGTCGGTCTCGCTGCTGGAACAGGCCACGCGGAACCGGATTGAGCAGCTGACGCAGTATTTCATGAACCACGGCGTCGCCGATCAGGCCGCGGCCGCCCACCGCGCAATCGCGGCGATCGGCAAGGTCGTGCAGAAGCAGGCCTACATCCTCGCCTTCAGTGATACCTTCTATCTGCTCGGCATCGCGCTGATCATCGCACTCGCGGCGACACTCTTCCTGAAGAAGCCGGGCCAGCTCGCTGGCGGCGGTGCGCACTAACCCAAACCACAACCACGGAGAACGACCATGAAGCCCCGCATGAACTTCTACCAGGCCGCACCCGAGACCATCAAAGCGCTGGTCGCGGTCGAAAACCAGATTGCTGCGAGCGGCCTCGAGCAATCGCTGATCGAGTTGGTCAAGACCCGCGCCTCGCAGATCAACGGCTGCGCCTATTGCATCAACATGCACACCGAGGATGCCCGTAAGCACGGCGAGACCGAGCAGCGGCTCTATTTGCTCAACGCCTGGCGCGAATCCCCGCTCTACAGCGAGCGCGAGCGCGCGGCGCTGGCCTGGACCGAAGCGCTGACGCTGGTTGCGGAGACGCATGCGCCCGACGCCGACTATGAGGCGGTGCGCGCCCAGTTCTCGGACAGCGAACTGGTCAACCTGACCACGCTGATCGGCGCGATCAACGCCTGGAACCGGATCGCCATCGGCTTCCGCGCGGTGCATCCGGTGAAGGCGAAGGCGGCGGCGTGAGGACCATACTCTCAGCGGTATATTCCGCTGTCATGCCCCGCTTCATGCGGGGCATCCAGTACGCCGCGACGCCTCGGCTCAAGCACCGCCGTCTCTGGAATACTGGATCGCCGCGGTCGCGCCGGGCGATGACAGCGTAAAGTGCGGCGACGGTCCTAAACCGCCGTCGCGCGGGCGAACTCGACGTAGATCTCGCGCAGGCGGTCGGTGATCGGGCCGACCTTGCCGCCTCCGACCTTCTTGCCGTCGATCGCGACCACGCCCTGCACGAAGACGGAAGCGCTGGTGATGAAGGCTTCCTTGGCGGCGAGCGCTTCCTCGATCGTGAAGGCGCGCTCCTCGATGCGCAGCTGGCGTTCCTCGGCGAGCTTGACCACCGCCTTGCGGGTGCAGCCGGGCAGGATCTCGTTGCCGTTCTGCCGGGTCACGATGACATCGTCCTGGGTGACGATGAAGGACGAGGACGAGCCGCCCTCGGTGACCTTGCCGTCCTCGATCATCCAGGCTTCGCCGGCGCCGGCCGCGGCCGCCGCCTGCTTGGCCAGCACCTGCGCCAGCAGCGCCACGCTCTTGATGTCGCGCCGCTCCCAGCGGATGTCGGGCACCGTGATGACGTTGATGCCGGTCTTGGCCGAGGGCGCGTTGATGATGTCCTTTTCCGAGGTGAACATCACGAGCGTCGGCTTGACGTCGGCCTTCGGGAAGGCGAAGTCGCGGCCCTTGTCGGCGCCGCGGGTGACCTCGAGATAGACCATGCCGTTGACGAGGTCGTTGCGCGCAACCAGCTCCTTCTGGATCTCCTCGATCCGCTCCAGCGTCTCCGGCAGCGCGAGCTGGATCTCGCCGACCGAACGCTTGAGCCGCGCCAGATGCGAGGCGTTGTCGATCAGCTTGCCCTCGAGCACCGCCGCCACCTCGTAGATGCCGTCGGCGAACAGGAATCCGCGGTCGAAGACCGAGACCTTGGCCTCCGAATGCGGCACGAACGAGCCGTTGACGTAAGCGATCTTTTCCACGCGAGTTCTCCTGCGGACGAAGGGGGTTTCAGGCCTTCGTATACGCAAATTGTTAACGGGGGAAAACCCTGTAGCCGTCGTCATTCCGGGGCGATGCGCAGCATCGAACGCGAAATCTCGAGATTCCGGGTTCGCCTCTTCGAGGCGCCCCGGAATGACAGGCGGAGAGACTCCCTCAGCTCAGTGCTGCAAGATCTTCGACAGGAACTTCTGCGCGCGGTCGCTGCGCGGCGTGCCGAAGAAGTCGGCCTTCTTGGCGTCCTCGACGATCTCGCCGCGGTCCATGAAGATGACGCGATCGGCGACCTTGTTGGCAAAGCCCATTTCGTGGGTCACGACCATCATGGTCATGCCCTCGCGGGCGAGGTCGACCATCACGTCGAGCACCTCGCTGATCATCTCCGGATCGAGCGCCGAGGTCGGCTCGTCGAACAGCATGGCGATCGGGTCCATCGCCAGGGCGCGGGCGATCGCGACGCGCTGCTGCTGGCCGCCGGACAGTTCGGCGGGAAACTTCTTCGCGTGATCCTTCAGCCCGACGCGCTCCAGAAGCTTCATGCCCTTTGCGGTGGCGCCCTCAGCCTTACGGCCGAGCACCTTCTCCTGCGCGAGGCGGAGATTGTCGATGATCCGTAAGTGCGGAAACAACTCGAAGTGCTGGAACACCATGCCGACGCGCGAGCGCAGCTTCGGCAGGTCGGTCTTGGGATCGTTGACCTTGACGCCGTCGAGCGTGATGTCGCCGCCCTGGATCGGCTCCAGCGCATTGACGCATTTGATCAGGGTCGACTTGCCCGAGCCGGATGGACCGCAGACCACCACCACCTCGCCCTTGGCGACGCTGGTGGTGCAGTCCTTCAGCACCTGGAAGCTCGGCCCGTACCATTTGTTGACGTGGTTGATCTCGATCATGATGGCTCAGCTTTTTTGTTTAGGCATGACCTTGTCGGAAAACCGGTTCCCACTTTTCCGGGTCATGTCTCAGCGAACGATGGCGATGCGCGCCTGCAGGCGCCGAACGCCGTAGGATGCGACACAGGAAATGACGAAGTAGACCAGCGCGGCGAACAGGTACATTTCGACCAGCCGGCCGTCGCGCTGCGCGACCTTGCTGGCGGCGCCGAGGAAATCCGGGATCGACAGCACGTAGACCAGCGAGGTGTCCTGGAACAGTACGATGGTCTGCGTCAGCAGCACCGGCAGCATGTTGCGGAACGCCTGCGGCAGCACGACGTAGCGCATCGACTGCGCGTAGGTCAGGCCGAGCGCGCTGGCCGCGGCCGGCTGCCCCTTCGAGATCGACTGGATGCCGGCGCGCATGATCTCGGAGAAATACGCCGCCTCGAACGCGATGAAGGTGATCAGCGAGGAGGCGAAGGCGCCGACCGTGATCGGCCGCGACGCGCCGGTCAGCCACTGCCCGATATACGGCACCAGGAAGTAGAACCAGAAGATCACCAGCACCAGCGGCAGCGAGCGGATGAAGTCGACATAGAAGCCCGCGATGCGCCCGAGCACCTTGTAGCTCGACAGCCGCATCAGGGCGATCAGGGTGCCGAACACCAGGCCGCCGAACGCTGCGAGCGCGGTCAAGGTCAGCGTGAAGCGCATGCCCTCCAGGAACAGGTAGGGCAACGAGCGGCGGATGACGTCGAAATCGAAACTGCCGATCATCGTCATTTGCCCGTGATGTAGCCGGGGATCGCGACATAGCGCTCGAGGAAGCGCATCGCGGTCACCACGACGAAATTGAGGAGCAGGTAGAGCACGGTTGCCGCCGTGAACGCCTCGAACACCTGGAACGAGAATTCCTGCATCGAGCGGGCCTGGCCGGTCAGTTCGATCAGGCCGATGGTGATGGCGACCGCGCTGTTCTTGATGGTGTTGAGGAATTCGGAGGTCAGCGGCGGCAGGATGATGCGGAACGCCATCGGCAGCAGCACGTAGCGATAGGTCTGCACCGTGGTGAGGCCGAGCGCGGTCGAGGCCTGCTTCTGCCCGCGCGGCAGCGAGGTGATGCCGGCCTGCAATTGCACGGCGACGCGCGCCGACATGAAGAAGCCGACGCCGATCGCGGCGGTCCAGAACGGCGCATTCGGCAGTTGCTTCAGCCACAGCCCGGCCGACCGCGGCAACAGTTCGGGCAGCACGAAGAACCACAGGAACAGCTGCACCAGCAGCGGCATGTTGCGGAAGAACTCGACCCAGCAGAAGCCGATCCACGACACCGTCCGCGACGGCAGCGTGCGCAGCACGCCGATCACCGAGCCGGACACCAGCGCGATGATCCAGGCCAGCACCGACACCTTGACGGTGACCACCAGCCCCGACAGCAACAGGTCGAGATAGGTGCCGGTCCCCATCGGGTTCGGCTCAAGGAAGATGTGCCAGTTCCAATTATAGTTCACAGGTCCCCCACGCGGCCGTGCCGGTCACGCATAACGCCGGCATCGCGCGCGGCGTCTATGCAAATGTCCGGCCATTCTCCTCCAAAAATGGCCGGACATGCTAACTTTCAGGACCCGCTCCCAAAAGGGGGCGACGGGTCATACGCAGCGGTCAGTTGACCAGATAGGCATCCGGATCCGGAGAGTCCGACGGCTTCGCAAACTGCTTCTTCATCTCCGGTCCAGCAGGCGAGTTGAGATTCAGGCCCTTCGGCGGGATCTTCTGGGTGAACCACTTGTCATAGATCTTCTGGCCCTCGCCGCTGGTGTAGAGCGCGGCGGTTGCGGCGTCGACGACCTTCTTGAACGGCGCGTCGTCCTTGCGCAGCATGATGCCGTAGGGCTCGGGCTTGGAGAACGCGTCCTTGGAGATCACGTAGTCATCCGGCGACTTCGAGCCGGCGACGAGGCTCGCAAGCAGGATGTCGTCCATCACGAAGGCGACCGCGCGATCGGTCTCGACCATCAGGAAGGCCTCGGCATGATCCTTGGCCGGGATGATATTGACGCTCAGCCCGCGCGCGAGGTTGGCCTCGGTGAGCTGCTTGATGTTGGTGGTGCCGGCGGTCGAGACCACCGTCTTGCCCTTCAGATCGTCGATCGAATTGATCTTGCTCGCCTTCTTGGTGACGTAGCGGCTGGCGGTCAGGAAGTGGCTGTTGGTGAAGGAGACCTGCTTCTGGCGCTCGGCATTGTTGGTGGTCGAGCCGCATTCGAGGTCGACGGTGCCGTTGGCCATCAGCGGAATACGCGTCGCCGAGGTCACCGGGTTGAGCTTGACCTCGAGCTTGTCGAGCTTCAGCTCCTTCTTCACGGCATCGACGATCTTGTAGCAGATGTCCATGGCGTAGCCGACCGGCTTCTGGTTGTCGTCGAGATAGGAGAACGGGATCGAGGAATCGCGGTAGCCGAGCGTAATCGCCCCGGTGTCCTTGATGTTCTTCAGCGTTCCGGTCAGTTCGTCGGCTTGCGCCTGGCTCGCGCCGAGCGCGGCGGCGAGCGCGAAGCCGATCAGATAGTTGCGTGTCATACGTCTACTCCTTGCGTGGAAACGGTCGTTCTAGTGCGTGAGAATATCAGCGAGGACGGGTGCGATATAGCGGCGAAACTGCTCCGGATGCTCGCTCATCGGAAAATGACCGAGCTGCTCCATGATCGTGACGCTGGCGCCCCCTATTGCCGCTGCCGTCCGCCTCGTGTCCTCAGGCGTGCAGGAGAAATCATACTCGCCCGTGAGGAGATACAGCTTGCATACTTTAGTATCGATTGACGCGACCCGGCCGCGCAGGTCGCCGTCGACACGGTAGAAATACAGATCGCCCTTGAACACGCCGGGACCGCCCTGCTTGTAGGCCCACAGCGTTTCCATCCGCGCAGGCTCCGGGCTCTGCGGGGCGATCAGCCCGGACACCAGCGCGGCGCAGACTTCGCCGCCGTGAACGTCCGGCCGGTTCAGCCAGTTGGTGTCATACCACGGCGCCTGGAAATCGGCCGCCTCGAGCCCGATCAGCGCCCGGAACTCGGCGGCATGTTCGATCGCAAGGTTGAGCACGATGCGGCCGCCGATCGAGCAGCCCATCACCACAGGCTTCTCCAGCCCCAACGCCCGACAGAAAGCGCGGATGGTCTCGGTGTAGCGCGCAGTGGTGAGTTGGTATTCATCGCCGGTCCAGCTCATCGGCGGATTCGACTTGCCATGCCAGGGCATATCGAAGGCAATGATGCGGAAATTTTCGGCAAATTGCGCGTCCCCGAGCAGATGGCGCCACTGCCGCGCATCCGATCCCGCGGTGTGCAGGCAGACCAGCGGAATGCCCGTGCCGTTCTCCTCGAAATAGATGCGGTGCAGCTCACCGCCGATCTCGACGTGAACGTAGCGGCCGACCATCGGCTCGACGTGGCCGTTCATGATCTTGCCGCTCATGATACGGCCGCCGCGAAATGCTGCCGCGGCAGCGCCAGCAGGTCCTTGAAGTATTGCAGATGCGCCATGAAGGGATGCAGGTCGCCTTCCAGCACCGCCTCGCCGCGCTTGGTCAGCGCCAGTAGATCGTGCCAGCCGGGTTTTGGCTCGGCCTGCCAATAGGCGGACCAGGCCTGCGGCGTCGCGCGATAGGAAAAGCGCCAGGAGCGCATCAGGACCGGCGAAGGCACGAACTCGACAATACGCCCGGCGCGGATCGCGGCATGAAACGGCCGCGCCATCGGGCCGAGCAGGCAATCGCAATCGAGCAGCCGCCCGCGCGCGACCAACCGAGGGGCCTCGTCGAGCAACGCGGGAAGGCCGGCAAACGCCCTCGTCACAGCGTCGTCGGTGGCGTCAGGCGATGGCGTCATCTGTCGGGGAAGCTTCCTGCGGCGGACAACCTATGATGACCGGAAGGGCGCAATCCCGCAAGGCGCCGATGCCTTTGGGTTCCCTTGATTATTCGCTTGACCAAACCCGGCTTGCCGGTCATGCGCGCGCACCCCGCACCCTCCCCGCATGCTGCCGGGAACGGCCAATCCGTCAGACCAAATGCCGATTGAATTCCGCCGCTCGGCAGGTCGCGGCAGACCAATTGTCGCAGCCGGCGCTTCGAGCGCAATTCGCGCTTCCGTTGCCCGCCCCGTTCTGTCCAATGCGCCCTCGGTCCCAGCATGACAGGGACGATCATTGCCAACACCGAACAAGACGCGGCCGCGATCGAACGCGGTCACAAGGGAGAGATCGAGATGTCGCACCGCAATCGCTTGATGGTCCTGCTCGCCGCCGCCGGCATGCTGGTGTCGACAGCGGCACAGGCGCAGGATTATCCGACCAAGCCGATCACGCTGATCGTGCCATGGCCGGCGGGCGGCTCGACCGATATCTCGATGCGGGCGATCGCGGAGAGCGCCTCCAAGGTGCTGGGCCAGCCGATCGCGGTCGACAACAAGGCGGGCGGCGGCGGCACCGTGGGCCCCGCGACGATGGCCGCCGGCGCCAAGCCCGACGGCTACACCATCGCCCAGATCCCGATCACGGTGTTTCGCCTGCCCCTGATGCAGGAGGTGTCGTGGGATCCGGCGAAGGATTTCTCCTACATCATCCACCTCACCGGCTACACTTTCGGCGTCACCACCAACGCGGAGTCGCAGTTCAAGACCTGGCAGGACGTGGTCGATTTCGCCAAGAAGAACCCGGGCAAGGTGACCTATGCGACGCCCGGCACCGGCACCTCGCTGCACATCGGCATGGAGCAGATCGCCCTGATGGCCGGGATCAAGCTGACCCAGGTGCCGTTCAAGGGCGGCGCCGAGACCAATGCCGCCGTGCTCGGCCAGCACACCATGCTGCAGGCGGATTCCACCGGCTGGCGGCCGCTGGTCGATGCCGGCAAGCTCCGCTTGTTGATGGTGTGGACCGGCGCGCGCTCGCCGAACTATCCGGACGTACCGACGCTGAAGGAGCTCGGCTACCCCATGGTGTATGACTCGCCGTTCGGCATCGCCGGCCCCAAGGGCATGGACCCCAAGATCGTCGCCAAGCTGCACGATGCCTTCAAGAAGGCGATCGAGGACCCGGCGGTGATCGCAACGCTGGCCAAATACGACATGGTGCCGAACTACAAGAACACCGAGGACTACAAGAAGTTCGTGGGCGAGGTCACCGAGTCCGAGCGCAAGGTGATCGACACGCTCGGGCTGGCGAAGAAGTAGTGTTCAGTCCGCTACGACGGGACTAACAACGGGATGCGCGAGAACCACCCACTGTGTCGTCCCGGCGAAAGCCGGGACCCATAACCACCGAAGGTTATTGTCACGCAACGCTGGGGCCACAGCTCGTTTCAACAACCTGACCCCCTGGTGATGGGTCCCGGCTTTCGCCGGGACGACGCGTGGGGAGGTGATGGCGCTTCGCCACTTCAGGACGACGGTGACCTAAAGGCACTCCACATGACTGACCAAACCAACGTCAAATTCCGCCTCAACAACTCCGAGCTGTGGGGCGGGCTGATCGGGCTCGGGCTTGGCGCCTTCGTGATCTGGTCGGGCCTCAAGCTGAAGCTCGGCACCATCAACGATCCCGGCTCCGGCTACGTGCTGTTCTACACCGGCATCCTGATGTGCGTGTTCGCGGCCTCGATCATGATCGCGGCGGTCACCGAGGGCGGCCCGACCTTCGCCTCGCGCTGGGAGAATGCGCGCTGGGGCAAGCCGGTGCTGGTCATCGTCTGCCTCACCGCGTTCGCCTTTGCGCTGGAGCCGCTCGGCTTCCTGCTGTCGGCGATCCCGCTGATGCTGTTGCTGCTCCGCGTGATCGATCCGGTGCGCTGGTCGCTGGCGATCCCGCTGTCCATCCTTGCCCCGCTCGGAATGTGGTGGGTGCTGAAGCACCTGCTCGCGATCCAGCTGCCGAGCGGCATGTTCGAGATCGGTTGAGCGCCCATGGATACTCTCGTCAACGTCGCCCACGGCCTCGGCGTCGCGCTGCTGCCGATCAACCTGCTCTACTGCTTCATCGGCGTGTTCATCGGCACGCTGGTCGGCGTGCTGCCCGGCATCGGCCCGATCTCGGCGATGTCGCTGCTGCTGCCGGTGACGCTGTCAGGCACGCCGGAATCCGGCATCATCATGATGGCCGGCATCTATTACGGCTCGATGTATGGCGGATCGACCACCTCGATCCTGGTCAACATCCCCGGCGAAGCCGCTTCCGTCGTCACCTGCATCGACGGCCACCAGATGGCCAAGCAGGGCCGCGCCGGCCCCGCGCTCGGCATCTCCGCCTTCGGCTCGTTCATCGCCGGCACCTTCGCGCTGATCGCGCTGATGCTGGTGGCGCCCTCGCTTGCCAGCGTCGCGATCGCGTTCGGGCCGGCCGAATATTTCAGCCTGATGGTGCTCGGCCTCGTGGTGCTGACCTTCCTCACCCAGGGCTCGATGGCCAAGGCGCTGCTGATGGCCTGCATCGGCGTCGTGCTCGGCCTGGTCGGGCTCGACAGCATCACCGCGCAGCCGCGGCTGACCTTCGGCCGCCTCGAGCTGATCGACGGCATCGGCCTCGTGCCGGTCGTGATGGGCCTGTTCGGCGTCGCCGAGGTGCTGCTCAACACCGAGCAGGCGATCAAGCGCGACATCATCAAGACCAGGATCAACCAATTGCTGCCGAGCAAGGAGGACTGGAAGGCCAGCGCCGGACCGGTGGCGCGCGGCACGGTGCTCGGCTTCTTCCTCGGCATCCTGCCCGGCGGCGGCGCCGTGGTGGCGTCGTTCGCCTCCTACGCGCTGGAGAAGCGGCTCTCGAAGCATCCGGAGCGCTTCGGCCACGGCGCGATCGAGGGCGTCGCGGGGCCGGAATCGGCGAACAATTCCGCGGCCGGCGGCGCCTTCATTCCGCTGATGACGCTCGGCATCCCGCCCAATGTGGTGATGGCGCTGCTGCTCGGCGCCTTCGTGATCCACGGCCTGCAGCCGGGACCGCTGATGATCTCGCAGAATCCGACGCTGTTCTGGGGCATCGTCGCCAGCATGTATATCGGCAACCTGATGCTCTTGGTGCTCAACCTGCCGATGATCGGCATGTGGGTGCAGCTGCTGCGGCTGCCCTACAACGTGCTGTTCCCGCTGATCATCCTGTTCACGATCATCGGCGTCTATTGCTCCAGCAACAACGTGTTCGACGTCCACGTCATGATCGCGTTCGGCGTGATCGGCTATTTCATGCGCAAGCTCGGCTACGAGCCGGCGCCGCTGGTGCTGGCCTTCGTGCTCGGGCCGATGCTGGAGAACAACCTGCGCAAGTCGCTGATCCTCTCCCAGGGCAACCTCATGACCTTCGTGGAGCGACCGATCTCGGCGATCTGCCTCGCCTTCGCGCTGGTGCTGCTGGTCGGCCCGCTGCTGCCCTCACTGCGCAAGAAGCGCGAGCTGGTGGCGCTGGATGAGGGGGCGTAGAACGCATCTGACGATGCGTTCCGACCTCTCCCCGCACGCGGGGCGAGGTGAAGAGCCGATGCTCGCATCCCGACCGCTCAACCCATCTTCGCCGCACGCCCGTTCTTCGGCGCCTGGGCCAGCGCGCGGGCCAGCACCTGGGCTTCCTTCTTCAGCATGTCGGCGAGCTCACCTTCGCGGCGGCGAATGCGGTCGGACGCGGCGCCGATCGAGAGCGCAGCGACCACCTCGCCGGCATCGTCGCGGACCGGCACGCCGACGCCGCCCATGCCGGGGAACGCGGCGTCGATCAGCACGGTGTGGCCGGCCTTGCGCGCCATGGCGATCCGCTCGCGCAGGAACTTCGGCGTGATGCGCGGCGATTTCGCCAGCCGCGGCACGATCACCTCGATCACAGCCTCGATTTCGGCATCCGGCAGCCAGACCAGCAGCGCCAGCGCGCCGGCGCCGACGCCGAGCGGACGGCGGCTGCCGATCTGCAGATAGTTCGGCTGCAGCGGATGGTTGCCGACCGAGCGCGCCAGATAAAGCGCCTCGACGCCGGAGCGCACCGACAGCAGCGCCGTATCGGCCGAGCGCTCCGACAGCCGGAGCAGGCTCGGCTGCGCCAGCTCGGCGATGTCGACCGAACGGCGCGCGCCGACCGCCATCACCCGCGCCTCCTGGCCGAGCTCATAGGTCTTGGCGCCGGCGACGCGACTGACGAAGCCTTCCTCGATCAGCGAGTTGAGAATGCGCAGCGCCGTCGCCTTGTTCAGCGAGGTGGTGTCGGCGATGTCGGTGAGCCGCAGCGGCGAGCGCTGCGCCAGCACGCGCAGGATCGCGCAGACCTTCTGGATCGCGTTGAACTTGTCGGGTTGGCCCGGCTCCGGCAGTGGCCTCTTGCGGCTGGTCCGTGCGGTCGCAGTCGTGGAGGCGTTCATTCCCTGGCCTTCCTTGCCGTCAATTCCAAATCCTGAACCGGGCGCAACGAAGAGACGCGCCCGGCGGACATCATCCTAGGACGGATGACGTGCGCCGGACACCGTATACTTTCGTCAGATGAAACTTTGATTTCGACTATCTACGTTGCTGTGCAACAATAAGCATATCTGAATTTCGCATCACGAAATCTGATGCCATTTGCGCATGATCTTTCGAAAGACCGCTTCGCACTTTTTCGGATCATGCGTTACGCCAGCCGCATCCTGCGGATCGTGAACAGCGCGCAGAGGCTGAGGATGCAGACCGCGGTGAGATAGTAACCCGGCGCGAGCTCGCCGATCAGCGGGAAACCGCCCAGCCAGGTCATGATCGCCGGCCCCATACCGCCGAACAAGGTGACACCGATATTGTAGCTGAGACCGAGCCCGGTCGCACGCGTCGCCGCCGGAAACAGTTCCGACATCAGCGCGGCGAGCGGCCCGTAATACAGCGACTTGAGGACGCCGAGCCAGAGCACGCCGAGCAGGATGATCTCGGGCGTCGGTTTGCCGGTGAGCAAGAGGAAGGCCGGGAAGATCGACACCAGCAGCAGCAGCGCGAACAGGATCATGTGGGTGGTACGTCCGATCTTGTCGGAGACCATGCCTGCGATCGGCGCCAGCAGCGCAACCGCGGTCTGCGCGGCGAACGAGGCAATGAAGCCGACCGATGGCGCGAGGTTGAGCGTCTTCACCACATAGGTCGGCATGTAGACAATCAAATAGTTGACCGCGGTCGACACGGCGAGCGCGCCGATCGCGAGCATCGTGGCGAGCTTCTGCCGCGCGAGCACTTCCCTGACCGGCGATTCCTGCTTCGCGGCCGGCGGAGGCGTCGCATCGTCGACATGGTTGCGGATATAGATGCCGACCGGGCCTATCAGGACGCCGAACAGGAACGGCAGCCGCCAGCCCCAGGACTGTAAATCCTCCGGGCTCATCAGCGAGGTCAGGAGCGCACCGAAGCCCGCGCCCAACAGACCGCTGACGCCCTGGCTCGCGAACTGCCAGCTTGCCACGAAGCCGCGCCGCTCCGGCATGTGCTCGACCAGGAACGCGGTCGAGGAGCCGAACTCGCCGCCGGCGGAAAAGCCCTGCACCAGGCGCGCCAGCAGCACCGCGATCGGCGCCAGGATGCCGATGGTGTGATAGGTCGGCATCAGCGCCAGCACCAGCGTGCCCAGCGTCATCAGCACGATCGACAGCATCAGCGAGGCCTTGCGGCCGTGCCGGTCGGCATAGGCGCCGAGCACGACGCCGCCGATCGGGCGGATCAGAAACGACAGGCCGAAGCTGCCGAAGGTCAACAGCAGCGAGGTGGTCGGATCATTGGCCGGGAAGAACGCCTTGGAGAGATACACCGCGAAATAGGCGTAGACCGAAATATCGTACCATTCGAGCGCATTGCCGACCGAAGTCGCGACGATCAGACGGGTGATGTTTTTCTTGTCGACCGCAGTGGCGTGCTGAGCGGCGGCCGAAGTTGATAATGTCATCAGAATTTCCTTGGCAGCGTCAGCCAACAAACTTTCCACTCGTCATGCCCGGCCTTGTGCCGGGCATCCACGTCTTTGTCTCGTAGCGTCAAGACGTGGATGGCCGGGACAAGCCCGGCCGTGACGGAGTAGCGAGTGAGGCTCAAGACTTCCGCGGGGCCTCGCCGAGGTCCCAGAACAGGCCGGCCATGATGGTCAGCGCCTCCTCGGTCACCGGCAGCAGGATGTGCTCGTCGGGGGCGTGCTGCGAGCAGCCCGGATAGGAATGCGGCACCCAGATCGTCGGCAGGCCGAGGCCTTCGGAGAACACGTCGTTCGGCAGCGAGCCGCCGAAGTTCGGCAGCACCGCCGGCGCCTTGCCGGTGGTGGCGCGGATTGAGTTCGCCGCCCAGTCGATCCACGGGCTGTCCATGTCGGTGCGCGAGGCGGCAAAGCGCTGCGTGCCCGAGACCTCGACCATCGGAAAACCGTTGTTGTGCAGATAGTCCCGCACCGCGTCGATCACCTCGAGATGCCGGGTGCCGACGACGAAGCGGAGCTGCAGCACCGCGTTGGCCTTGCCGGGAATCGCGTTGGCGGGCTTTTCGATATTGCCCGACGACATCGCCAGCACCTCCAGCGTGTTCCACGCATAGAGCCGCTCCGCCGCGGTCAGGCCCTCCTCGCCCCAGTCTTCCGCGAGCGCCGGTTCGTCCGCCGTCGGCTTGACCTCGACGTCGGCGAGCGCGGCGCGGACGCGGTTCGAAATCGGCGGGGGTTTGAGGATCTCGAGCTTCATGCGGCCCTTGCCATCGACCAGGCTCGCGATCGCGCTCGCCAGGATCGTGGCGGGGTTGGCGAGCACGCCGCCCCAATTGCCGGAATGGTTGCCGCCTTCGCGCAGATTGACGTCGAGATGGATGCGGTTGCCGCCGCGGCAGCCGAGGAAGATGGTCGGCCGCTCCGCCGACAGCCGCGGCCCGTCGGAGGCGATGAACAGGTCGGCCTTCAGTTCCTCGCGGTGCGCCTCGCAGACCTCGCGCAGATCGGGCGAGCCGATCTCCTCGCCGGTCTCGATGATGAATTTGGCGTTGAAGCCGAGCCTGCCGCCGCGCGCCTGCTTCACCGCGCGCAGCGCGGCCATGTTGATCGAATGCTGGCCCTTGTTGTCGGCGGTGCCGCGGCCATAGACGCGCTCGCCCTTGACCGTGGTCTGCCAGGGATTGAGCCCGTCGCGCCATTCGCCGACCATGCCGTCGACGACGTCGCCATGGCCGTAGGTCAGCACGGTCGGCCGCGAAGCGTCTTCCTGATAGTCGGCGATCAGATAGGGCCCACGGCCGGTCGGCGACTCGATCAGGTGGGTCTTGAACTCGAGCTCGGCGAAGGCCGGTTGCAGATTCTCCACCAGATAGGCGCGCAGCGCATCGGCCTTGTCGGCATTCAGGCTCTCGGTCTGGTAGCCGACCCTGCGGTCCAGTTCCTTCAAGAACTCTCCCGATTGAAAATGCTCTCGCACCTTTGCGATTGCGTCGGCCCGTGTCGCCATGATTGTTCCTTCGTCCGGTCGCGTCGTGGCATGATCGCACCGGAACGCCATGCTTTGCGTCCCGATCATGCTTCTGGAAGCGCGCAACCTATCGGGATCAGATCGCGACCGGAAGGGCGCGAAATGCGAATGGGCCTTGCCAAAACGTGGGAAGTCGCAACAAGTTGAAGCGGGACGCCCGGCATAGACCGGGCAGCACGGCGCGCAAGGTTTCGACCAAGGTTTTCGACAATGACAAAACAAATCCGGCTCAACGCCTTTGCGATGAACTGCGTGGCGCATCAGTCGCCGGGGCTGTGGACCCATCCGCGCGACCGCACCAAGGACTACAACAAGCTGTCCTACTGGATCGATCTGGCGAAGACGCTGGAGCGCGGCCGGTTCGACGGGCTGTTCCTCGCCGACGTGCTCGGCGTCTACGACGTCTATGCCGGCAATCCGGATGCGGCGCTGCGCAACGCGGCGCAGACCCCGGCCAACGAACCGTTGATGCTGATCCCGGCGATGGCCGCGGTGACCGAAAATCTCGGCTTCGGCGTCACCAGCAATCTCTCCTTCGAGCCGCCCTACCCGTTCGCGCGGCGGATGTCGACGCTCGATCACCTCACCGGCGGCCGGGTCGGCTGGAACGTGGTGACCGGCTATCTCGATTCCGCGGCGCGCGGCGCCGGCAAGGACAAGCAGACCGCGCATGACGACCGCTACGAGCTCGCCGACGAATATATGGAGCTGGTCTACAAGCTCTGGGAAGGCAGCTGGGAGGACGACGCCGCGATCCGCGACGTCGCGCGCGGCATCTTCAGCGATCCGAGCAAGGTGCATGCGGTACACCATGACGGCAGCAACTACCGGCTCAACGCGATCCACCTGTCGGAGCCGTCGCCGCAGCGCACGCCGGTGCTCTACCAGGCCGGCACCTCGCCGCGCGGCCGGCAGTTCGCCGCCGAGCATGCCGAATGCGTATTCATGTCGGGACCGTCGGCGAAGGTGATCGGTCCACGCGTCTCGGCGATCCGCGAGCTCGCCGCCGCGAAGGGCCGCAACGCAGCCGAGATCCTGATGTTCTCGATGATGTGCGTCGTGGTGGCGCCGACCGAGGCGGACGCGAAGGCGAAATACGCCGAGTATCGCCGCCATATCAGCCATGAGGGCGCCCTGGCGCTGATGTCGGGCTGGACCGGCGTCGACTTCTCGACCTATTCGCTCGACCAGGAGGTGCGGCACGTGCAGAACGACGCCGGCCGCTCCGCGATGGACAACGTCACCCGCGCCGATCCCGGCCGGGTCTGGACCGTGCGCGAGGTCGCCGAGCATGTCGGCATCGGCGGCGCCGGCCCGGTCGTGGTCGGCTCGCCCGAGCAGGTCGCCGACAAGATCGAGCAATGGTTCGAGGACACCGACGTCGACGGCCTCAATGTCGCGTTTGCGATCTCGCCCGGCGATTTCGAGGACATCGCCGACATGCTGGTGCCGGAGCTCGTCAAGCGCGGCCGCTACAAGCGGGAATATGCGAAGGGCACCTTGCGCGAGAAGTTGTTCGGCGCAGGGCGTGCGAGGCTCGACGCGACGCACCCGGCAAGCCGTTATCGCGTGAAGCGGAGCGCTGCGGCGGAGTAGACAACGTCATTCCGGGGCGATGCGAAGCATCGAACCCCAATTCGCAATTGCGAATTGTGGAATCTCGAGATTCCGGGTCTGGTCCTTCGGACCATCCCGGAATGACGTCCCAACTAATTCACCGAATTGCTCACCACCACCTCGATCAGCTTCGCGCCCGGACGGCTGAAAGCCGACTTCATCACACCCTTCAGCTCCTGTGGGTCGGTGATCCTGATCGCCTCGAGCCCAAGCGAGCGCGCGACGCCGGTGAAATCGACCGGCGGGTCGATGAAGTCCATGCCGATGTAGTGATCGTCGCCGTGGAACGCGAGCAGGCGCTGCTTGATGATGCGGTAGCCGCCATTGTTGACGATGACGAAGGTCAGCGGCAGCTTGTGGTTGGCCGCGGTCCACAGCGACTGGATCGAATACATCGACGAGCCGTCGCCCGAATAGCACACCACCGGGCGCTGCGGATTGGCGAGGCTGACGCCGACCGCAGCCGGCAGGCCCCAGCCGATGCCGCCGGAGGCCAGCGCGTGATAGCCGTAGCGGTCGCGATGCGCGCGCAGCGCGATGATCTGGCGCGACGAGGTCAGGCCCTCGTCCACCAGGATCGCGTTGTCAGGCATCGCCTCCACGACCTGCAGCGCCAGCCAGTCCGGATCGATCGGCGAGGTCTGGCTCGCCTTCGAGATCTGTTCGACCAGCGCCTTGCGCTTCGCCGCCCAGTTCTTGGTCGACAAGGCCGCGAGTCCCTGCTTGGCACGCGTCTCCAGCGCGCCGCCGCCGGCCTCCTTCAACGCAGGGACCAGCGCGCGCAGCGTTTCCTTGACGTCCGCCTTGACCGCGATCTCGGCGCCATAGTTCCTGGCGAGGTCGCTGTCGACCAGGCCGACCTGCACGATCGAGAGCCCGTCCGGCAGCGGATCGACCTCGCTATAGACCGACATCCGCAGGGGATCACCGCCGAGCGCGATCAACAGATCATGCGGCGCCAGCACGTCGCGCGCGACCTTCTGCAGCCGCGCGATCGCGCCCATGAAACTCGGGCTTTCGGACAGGAAATGCGAACCAAAAGGCGTCGGCGATTGCCAGGCCGGGCAGCCCAGCGTCTCGGCGAGATCGGCCGCCTCGCGCAGTGCGTCGCTCTTGACGATCTCGTCGCCGACGACGACCACCGGTCGCTCCGCTTTCAGGATGCGCGCGGCCAGCGCCTTGAGCGAATCCTCCGATGGCCTCACCCGGGTGTCGATCCGGGTGGAGCGTCCAAGTTCGATGCCGGCTTCGGAATTGAGGATATCGCCGGGCAGCGAGATGAACACCGGCCCGGTCGGCGGCGTAGTCGCGATCTTGGCGGCGCGGCGCACGATGCGCGGCAGGTCTTCGAGCCGCGTCACCTCGACCGCCCATTTCACCAGCGGCGTCGCCATCTGCACCAGCGGACCGTAGAGCACCGGCTCGGTCAGACCATGGCCCTGCTCCTGCTGCCCGGCGGTCAGGATCAGCGGCGTGCCGGTGAAGCTCGCATTGTAGAGCGAGCCCATCGCGTTGCCGAGTCCCGGCGCGACATGGACGTTGCAGGCGACGAGCTTGCCGGAGGCGCGGCTGAAGCCGTCGGCCATCGCGACCACCAGGCTCTCCTGCATCGCCATCACATAGGTGAGATCGGGATGCTCCTTCAGCGCGTGCATGATCGGCAGTTCGGTGGTGCCGGGATTGCCGAACAGATGGGTGACGCCCTCATCCTTCAGCAGCGCCAAAAATGCCGAGCGGCCGGTAATGCGATTCTTCATGTTCCCTCCAGGCCTGTCGGCGCGTTGGCCGACGGGGATCAAGGGAGATGACCAAACTTGCGCAGCCGGAGCAATCGAGCGGGCGGTCATGGCCGCATTCCGCAGGCGCGCGCCTGAGGCAAAACGCTCGCTAGAACATCCCCTCGCGCTCGCTGCGCTTCTTCTTTTTCGAGCGCTGCCAGACCACGCCGGGATAGCCCTTCAGTGGCACCAGAGGCTCGCCGGTGTAGGCCCATTACTGCAGTTCCTCGATCGCGATGTGATAGAGCGGCTGCCGGCCGGTGCGCCCCGAGAACAGCGCGCGCGGGATGTTGACCATGTGCGGCGACCGCGCGCGTTCGTAGATGATCGGCGTGCCGCAATTGGCGCAGAAGCTGCGCGCGGTCTTGCTTTCCGCGTCCTCGTAACGCGACAGCTCGCTCTCGCCCTGCGTGATGCGGAAGCGCTTCTTCCAGCTGCCGACATAGGTCGCGTAAACCGCGCCATGAGCGCGGCGGCTGGCGGCCGTGTGATCATGCCAGGCCCAGCGCGCCGGCACGTCGATCTCGAACCGCACCTTGCCGCACAGGCATTGGCCGGCCGCGGGCTTCGCCAGCGCCACCGGCTTTGGCTTCTTGGTCGGCTCGAACTCGTCGTCCGGAAACATCGCGGCCTCCCGGTTTTGCTGGCCGAGCTATCGTAGCCCGGATGCAGCGTAGCGAAATCCGGGGATGCTTGATCCGCTGATGCAAGGCCCCGGATTTCGCTGCGCTCCATCCGGGCTACGAAGAGTTAAGCCTGCGCCAGCTCGTCGTGCACCGGATAATCCGTGTAGCCCTTCTCCTCGCCGGCATAGAAGGTGGCGCGGTTGTACTTGGTCAGCGGATAGCCGCCGCTGCAGGCGGCGCGGCAGATCCGGGTTGGAGATGAAGTAGCGGCCGAACGCGATCGCATCGGCATGACCTTCGGCGACCGCGCTCTGTGCGGTTTCGCTGACGAAATTGCCGGCGGTGATCAGCACGCCGCTCCATATCGGGCGGTACAGCACCATCGCGGACGGCACGTTCTGCCAGTCGACCTCGGCGCGGCCGGTGCCCGAGGCGCGCGGCTCGATGAAATGCAGATAAGCAAGCCCGAGCTTGTCCAGCGCCGTGATGGCGTGGCTGTAGAGCGGCATCGGGTCGGCCTCGCCACTGCCATTGGCGATGCCATAGGGCGAGAGCCGCACGCCGACACGGCTCGCACCCCACACCTCGGTCACCGCCTGCGTCACCTCCATCAGGAAGCGGACGCGATTCTCGATCGAGCCGCCATACCGGTCGGTGCGCAGGTTGCTGCGCGACTGCAGGAACTGCTCGATCAGATAGCCATTGGCGCCGTGAACCTCGACGCCGTCGAAGCCGGCGGCGAGCGCGTTCTTTGCGCCCTGCCGGTAGGCCTCGACCATCAGGGCGACCTCGTCGGTCTCGAGCGCGCGCGGCGTCTCGTAGTCGACCACCTTGCCGTCCGCCGTCATGCACTTGAACTCGGACGGGATCGCGACCGCCGACGGCGCCACCGGCAGCGCGCCGCCCGGCTGGAACGAGGAATGCGAGACGCGGCCGACGTGCCAGAGCTGCAGGAAGATCAAGCCGCCCCTGGCGTGCACGGCATCCACCACCTCGCGCCAGCCCGCGATCTGCGCCTCGCTATAGATGCCGGGAACACCGGGATTGCCGAAGCCGGTGGCAACCACCGGCGAGGCCTCCGCGATCAGCAGGCCGCCGGGCGTGGCGCGCTGCGCGTAATATTCCGCGTTCATCGGCCGCGGCACGAGGCTCGGCCGCGCCGCCCGCATCCGCGTCAGCGGCGCCATCACGACGCGATGTTCGAGCTGGTAGGGACCGATCTTGAGCGGAGAAAACAGCGACGGAGGATTCATGCCTGCCCCAAATATTCTTATGTGGTTTCCGTTATAGTCTGGGCATGATCCGCCCGGAAAACCGGTGTCCACTTTTCCGGATCATGCCCGTTATCTAACGGGTTCATCTTGTTCATGAAAGCGGGTAGTGGCAATCTGTTGCCACGAGAACAGGTCTCCCATGTCGAAATCGAGCGCCTCATCGCTCCCCTCCCTCAGCGTCCGCATCGACCTCGATGCCGAGGACCGGATCGGGCCGGGCAAGATCCTGCTGCTTGAGCGGATCAAGGAATGCGGCTCGATCTCCGCCGCCGGCCGCGCAATGGACATGAGCTACAAGCGCGCCTGGGACCTGGTCGACGAGATCAACCGCATCTGCCGCCAGGCGGCGGTGGAACGGCAGACCGGCGGCAAGAATGGCGGCGGCGCGGTGCTGACCCCGTTCGGCCTCTCCCTGGTGGCGCGCTACCGCAAGATCGAGCGCGACGCGGCAAGCGCGGTGCGCAAGGATCTCGAGGCGCTGCGCAGCGACATCGGCAAGCCGAAGAAGGCCGCCGGGCGGTAAACGCAGGAACCGGCGGCTGTCGCAGGGGCGCGTCGCAAAAATATCGAAAACAACCCCATGCAAAGGAGCCGGCGGCGCCCCGGCGCTCGACAAGGCAACTTGACGCGTCGGGCAAATCAGGGATATTCTTCTAATATTCCGAAATCATGCGAGCGTTGGGGTGAGGGCTTCGTTCCGCGAGCACGTCGAGCGTTGAGATTTGTACCCCCTCACCCGGATTGCATCTGGCGATGCAACATAGCCGAAGCTCCGCTTCGGCGTTCTTGAGGACGGCCGCCATAGGCGGCCTATACCTCTCCCCGCAGGCGGGGAGAGGTAAGCAAGATGCGGTCGAACCGAACGATCTAGCCGGTCTTGATCCAGACCGCCTTGACGTTGAGATATTCCTCGACGTGCTGCTTGCCGGACTCGCGGCCGTAGCCGCTCATCTTGTAGCCGCCGAACGGCACCGCTGGATCCATCGCCTGGTAGCAATTGACCCAGACCGAGCCGGCGCGCAGCGCCTTCGCGACCTGGTGCGCCTTGCTGACATTGGTGGTCCAGACGCCCGAGCCGAGGCCGAAGGTGGTGGCGTTGGCGCGCTTGATCAGCTCGTCCGGATCCTTGAACGAGATCGCCGAGATCACCGGCCCGAAGATCTCCTCCTGCGCGATGCGCATGTTGTCCTGCACATTGGCGAACACGGTCGGCTGCACGAAATAGCCCTTCGACAGCGCACCCTCGGTGAGGCGGCCGCCGCCGGCCAGCGCCTTGGCGCCCTCCTTCTGGCCGATGTCGAGATAGCCCGACACCCGGTCCATCTGCTGCTGCGACACCAGCGGACCAATCTGGGTGTTGGGATCGAGGCCGTTGCCGACCTGCAGCTTCTGGCCGAACTCGGCGACGCGGCCGACGAATTCGTCATAGACCTTCTGCTCGACGAACAGTCGGGTGCCGGCGCTGCAGATCTGGCCGGAATTGGCGAACACCGCCATCGCCGCGCCCGGCACCGCGGCGTCGAGATCGGCGTCGGCGAACACGATGTCCGGCGACTTGCCGCCGAGCTCGAGCGAGACGCGCTTGAGGTTGCCGGCCGACGCACGGATAATCGACTGGCCGGTGACATGCGAGCCGGTGAAGGCGACCTTGTCGACATCGGGATGCGAGGCGAGCGCGGCGCCCGCGGTCTCGCCATAGCCCGGCACGACGTTGACGACGCCGGGCGGGATGCCGGCCTCCATGCAGAGTTCGCCGATGCGCAGCGAGGTCAGCGGCGATTCCTCGGCCGGCTTCAGCACCACGGTGCAGCCGGTCGCGATCGCCGGGCCGATCTTCCAGATCGAGGCGGTCAGCGGCCCATTCCAGGGGATGATCGCGCCGACCACGCCGATCGGCTCCTTCAGCGTGTAGGAGAATATCTCGCCGGGCAGCGAGTTCTCGATGGTCTCGCCGTGGATTGCGGTCGCCTGTCCCGCATAGTAGCGCAGCATGCCGAGCGCGCGCAGGCGGTTGCCGCGGGTCCGGCTGATCGGTGCGCCCATGTCGAGCGTGTCGAGCTGGGACAGTTCCTCGAAATTGGCTTCGACGAGCTCGGCAAGCTTGAGCAGCATGTTCTGCCGCTCGAACGGCTTCACCTTGCTCCAGGGACCTTCGAACGCGCGGCGCGCCGCCGCGACCGCGCGGTTGATGTCCTCGGCATCGCCCTCGGCGACGGACGCGAGCAGCTCGCCGGTCGCGGGATTATGTGTCTCGAATTTCTTGCCGGAGGCGGCGTCGACCCATTTGCCGTCGATCAGCATCTTCTTGTAGGAGCCATCGGCATAAGGATGGCGCGTGATCGGAATAGCCTGCGAAACAGCCATGTTTGCACTCCCTGTAAAATGTCGGCTGAGGTCTTTTGGAAGCGTTATATCCCGAATTCTACAGCGCAGGCGCGAAACCGTAAAGCCGAGCCGGCGTTGTCGAGGGCGGCGCGTACGAAAACCTGTCATGCGCCTGCGTGCGTGGTGCGGATCGTCGCGGCACGTTCCATGGCTTCATGGTTCGAGACGCGCGGCATTGCCGCGCTCCTCACCATGAGGTCTGCTATAAGGCCTCATCCTGAGGAGCCGCGAAGCGGTGTCTCGAAGGATGAAGCCCGACCCTAAGATATACTTGCCCTCTCGCTTGTCCGGAGACCGCAGATGCCCCACCCCGTGATATCAGCCAATCATGTTGCCGTGATCACCGGCGGCGCCTCCGGCATCGGACTTGCCGCCGCAGTGCGGTTCGCCGAGGCTGGCATGAAGGTCTGCATCGCCGACCTCGGCGACGACCGGCTGAAGGATGCTGCGACAAAACTGTCATCTGCGGCGCCGGGTGGCGCGGCTGATATCATGACGGCAGCGGTCGATGTCAGCCGCGCCGACGCGGTCGCAAGCCTGGAGGCCGCGGTCGCGAAAAAGTTCGGCGGCACCGACATCCTGATGAACAATGCCGGCATCCAGCCCGGCAGCGCGATGTTCGGGCCCGCGGACAATTGGCAGCGCATCCTTGGCGTCAATTTGTGGGGCGTGATCAACGGCACGCAGACGTTTGCGCCCAACATGATCAAGCGCGGCCGGCCGGGGCTGATCATCAACACCGGCTCCAAGCAGGGCATCACCACGCCGCCGGGCGATCCCGCCTACAATGTTTCCAAGGCCGGCGTGAAGGCATTCACCGAGGCGCTGCAGCACGAGCTGCGCAACACCGACGGCTGCAAGATATCGGCGCATCTCTTGATCCCGGGTTTTGTCTTCACCGGGCTGACCGCCCGCGGCCGCACCGAGAAGCCGGCCGGCGCCTGGACAGCTGAGCAGACCGTCGACTTCATGATCGAACGCCTCGAAGCCGGCGACTTCTACATCCTCTGCCCCGACAACGACGTGCCGCGCGTACTCGACGAGCGCCGCATCCTGTGGGCCGCCGGCGACATCGTCGAGAACCGCCCGCCGCTGTCGCGCTGGCATCCGGATTACGGCGACGCGTTCGCCGCGTTCGTGAAGGGGAAGTGAACCGGGGGGAATCATAGGATGGGTCGAGCGAAGCGAAACCCATCACCTCTCCCGCGGTCCGCTATTTGATGGGTATCGCTTCGCTCCCCCCATCCTACAAGCTCCTAGTTCGCGCGCACCTGCACCCTTGTCACCGGCTGCGCGACCAGCGCCTCGCCGAGCTCGCTCTGCTGGGCGCGCGGAATCGAGAAGCAGACGCTGAAGCCGTCCGTGGTCTTGAGCGTCACCATGCCCTGCGCCGGATCGGTCGACTGTTCGATCACCCAGGAATCCAGCGGATAGGCGTAGCGCAAGGTCTGGTCGCCGAAGCGGGTCTGCAGCGCCTTGCTGATCAGCCCGGGCAAGGTCATGACCAGCGCGCCGACCTGGTTGATCGACAGGCGGATGGTTGCGGGCTCGCCCTTGCCGTCCACGAAGCCAAGCGAAATGGCGCAGCCATCGGACGCGACTTCGCAGGTGGTGAGCTCCTGGGTTTCGATCTGCATGCCGGCACTCCGGATCATCGTTATATTCCATTTAATATATCGCCAAGACGACCAGCGTCCAGCCCTTAAAAGTATAGCCGCGGCAGCCATCGGCAGAGGCGCGCGCGGCATTAGAATCTATTGAAGCCCGCGGTGCCCCGATTGACGCCGGGCGGGCGACCGCGAATAAATCGGCACGAAGCTCAGGCTGATTTTTCTTCACGATTTTCCAGAGAATTCATTCGGTTCGGCAGTACCGCGCGCGTGCCCTGAATGGCCGTGGCGTCGAACCCGCATTCGTGATATACGCACGAATATAGCGAGGTCCGCGAAGGGCCCGTTTGACCAGGGAGAGCAAGGCCAATGAGTGATTACAAGCTTCTCATCGACGGCAAGATGGTACCCGGCGACCAGACCATGCCGGTGCTCAATCCGGCGACCGAAGAGGTGGTGGCGCAATGCCCGCGCGCCTCCAGGGAACAGCTCGACAAGGCTGTCGCCGCCGCGAAGGCCGCCTACCCGGCCTGGGCCGCCACGCCGATGGAGGAGCGCCGCAAGCTGATTATCAAGATGGCCGAGGTGATCGAGGCCAACGCCAACGAGCTCGCGCATATCCTGACCAGCGAACAGGGCAAGCCGCTCGCCGATGCCACCGGCGAGGTGATGGGCATGGCCGGCTTCTTCCGCTATCTCGGCTCGCTCGAACTGCCGATGCGCGTGATCGAGAATTCCGGCGACCGCAAGGTCGAGGCCTATCGCCGTCCGCTCGGCGTGGTCGGCGCGATCATTCCCTGGAACTATCCGCTGCTGATCCTGGCGTTCAAGCTGCCGTCGGCGCTGCTCGCCGGCAACACGCTGGTGGTGAAGCCTGCGCCGACCACGCCGCTCGCCTCGCTGCGCTTTGCCGAACTGGTCAAGGACATCCTGCCGAAGGGCGTGCTCAACTTCATCGCCGATGCCAACGATCTCGGCGACCACATGACCAAGCATCCCGACATCCGCAAGATCTCCTTCACCGGCTCCTCGGCCACCGGCCAGAAGGTAATGGCGAGCGCATCGCAGACCCTGAAGCGGATCACGCTCGAGCTCGGCGGCAACGACGCCGGCATCGTGCTCGACGACGTCGATCCGAAGAAGGTCGCGCCCGGCATCTTCGAGGGCGCGTTCCAGAACTCCGGCCAGGTCTGCCTCGCCATCAAGCGGCTCTATGTGCACGAGTCGGTCTATGACGAAATCTGCAACGAGCTGGTCGCGATCGCGAAGAACACCGTGGTCGATGACGGCTCCAAGCAGGGCACCAAGCTCGGCCCGCTGCAGAACAAGATGCAGTACGAGAAAGTCAAGGCGTTCCTCGACGACGCCCGCAAGAACGGCAATGTGATCGCCGGCGGCGCCGCGATGGACCGCCCCGGCTATTTCATCGAGCCGACCATCGTGCGCGACATCAAGGAAGGCTCCAAGCTGGTCGACGAGGAGCAGTTCGGTCCGGTGCTGCCTGTCATCAAGTACTCCGACAAGGACGACGTGATCCGCCGCGCCAATGCCACCACCTACGGCCTCGGCGCGTCGGTCTGGTCGTCCGACATCCAGCGCGCGCACGAGATCGCGACCCGGATCGAGGCCGGCACGGTGTGGATCAACAAGCACCTCGACATGGCCCCGAACATCCCGTTCGGCGGCGCCAAGCAGTCGGGCATCGGCACCGAATTCGCCGAGGAAGGCCTCGCCGAGTTCACCCAGCTGCAGATCATCAACGGCCCACCGGCCGCCTGACCCATCAACATGCGGCCGCGACGCCTCGGTGCCGCGGCCGCCCCTCCCCTCCATAACGAACAGAGCCCATCATGTTCGACGCCCAATGCGACCTTGCCGCCCTGGTCTATGACGCCGATAACGATCCCGATGCCATCCTGCGCGACTTCGCTGCCGATCTGAGAGCACACGGCGCGCGCGTGGTCGGCATGGTGCAATCAGGCCAATGCGCGGATTCCAGCCTGTCGGCTGTGCTGGTGCATAGCGGCGAGACGCTGCTGCTGGCGCAGCCGTCGAGCCCGGATACCACGAGCGCTGGCGCGACCGGCTGCAAGCTCGATCTGTCGCGGCTGCAGGCCGCCGGCGTCCGCGTCGCCGATGCGCTCGCTGAAGGCGCCGATCTTGTGGTCATCAACCGCTTCGGCAAGCGGGAGCACGACGGCAAGGGCCTCGGCTTCCTGATCGAGCGCGCACTCGGCGCCGACATTCCGGTCGTGATCGCGGTGTCGCGCGCGAGCTTTGCGGACTGGATCAAGTTCGCCGGCGGGATGAGCGTGAAGCTCGCCTGCGACCGGCACGCGCTCGATGCCTGGTGGCACAGCGTCTCGCTGTGGACCGCGGCCAGGATCGCGCCGGATCACGTCACGGTCTGCGAAGTATTCAAGTAGACCTGCTTCGCAGGATGGGTGGAGCGCAGCGATACCCATCATCCCGCCGCACCGATGCATTGACGGGTATCGCTTCGCTCCACCCATCCTACGCGACTGCTGACTGTCACCGTGAGTATTGTAGCGAGCGGCCTCCGCACGCCGTCGTCCTGGCGAAGGCCAGGACCCATAACCACCGAATTCGATTGAGAGTGCGATAGTGGCCCCAGCATCGCACAACAACAAGCGGTTGGGGTAATGGGTCCTGGCTTTCGCCAGGACGACGCTGAATACATTCACATTCTCTCAGGATGACGGGAGCGCGGCCCCGCTCACAGCGTCTCCTGCTTGTGGTCACAGTTCTTGCAGGTGAACTTGACGCGGGACTGGCCCTTTTCCGCCTGCACCCGGTTCGGCGCACCGCATTTGCCGCAAACGGCCTCGATCCGGGTCGTGCCCTGCTTGACGACCAAGTTCCGCTTTTCCATGGTCTCGCGGATGAGGCGTTCGGCCTCCTCGCGCAGCGATTGCTTCGACATCATCTCCACCGGTCGTTGGTTAGCGGGCGGCGTCATAGCACGACCGCGTGAAGTTTTGACAGCGGGGATTGCAGCTTAATTTTCAGACAATGAGCCGGTCAACAGGCAACCGGAAATGCCGCGGTTTGATCGGTTTTGATGGCCGGCCGATGCGGAACACGTTGACGAGGCATAGATCGGCGCCGATTTTGCCGAGCTTTCGCAGCCGGTCGTTAAAGTCAGGATGATCGGCCAGCGCCGAAATCGGGCACGCCGCGAAACCGGCGCGATCGATCTCCAGCCAGGCGCGGTAGAAATGCCGTCCGGTCGTGAGTGGATCCTCACCGACGGGACGGCAAAACAGGACGATCGCCGACGCCGACGCGGTCTTGGCGCCGTCGGCAAGCAACGATGCGGCGAGGCCGAGACGATCGAGCGGCTTGAACAGGGTGCCGAGCAGGTAGCGCGCGGCGGTGGCCTCGACCGCATTCATGGCGAGCGCATCACGGTTGAGCCCATCGAGCAGATAATGCGGATGGCCGGGCGACAGCCGCATCCATGCGAGCAGCTCAGCCCGATAGTCGTCGCCGCGGACAAAGGAGAATTCGGCCCGATCGGCCCAGTTGGCGATATCGGCAATCGCCTGGCGATCTCCAATGCAGATTACATCGTCGCGCGCGGCAGCCAGCTGCGCCAGCGCCGCCGCATCGACCGGCGATGCCGCAAACTTGCCGCGCCACGACATGCGGCGTGCCACAAGGTCCGCCAGCGGATCGGGCTCGGCTCCTTGCCTGATCGCAAAAGAGCACAGCACCGCAAACTGCGGCGACAGCGGCTGCTCGAGCGTGGTGATGCCTGTGATTGCGAAGCCCCGGCGGTTAAGCGCGAGGCTCATGCCCTCCAGCGCCGCGCCATGCGACACCAGCACGTCATGCCCCACGGGGTCGGCAACCGGGGCGCGGACGCCGGTCGCATCGACCAGCGCCAGCCGCCCATCGCCGAGCAGGCGCCAGCGGGTCGGCTGGATGTTGTGGACGCTCGGCGCCAACCGCGCCTCCGCGACCACCTCGCGCAGCAGATCCGGCGTCAGCGCGCTCATGGTGCGGCTAGCCGCTTGGTGAATAGATGCAGCCGGTGCAGCGGCTTCGCCCCGACCTTCTCCGCCTGGCGCAGCGACGGGCCGTTGATGTCAGCGATCCAGGTGCCGCCGAGCGTGCGATAGCCGGCCTCCTGCAACGCCAGCGCGGTGCGGTAGAGCATCGCGCCGTTGAGGCCGCGATTGTGCAGGTCGCGGCAGACCGACTGATAGATCAGCACCGCGCGCCTGTTCATCACGCGGTGCTGCACGAATTTGAACGGCGCTGACAGCCCGACCCGGCCGCCGATCGCCTTGATCAGCGGATTGAGGTCGGGGATCGCGATGATCGCTCCGGCGGGCCGGCCGCGGTGATAGACCACGGTCGAAATCCGCTTGTCGATGATCCACATCATGTCGCCGGCCTGGAACAGATATTCGGCGGCGGTCGGCGGCACGAACATCGGATTGTCGGCAAAGCCGTCATTGAGGATCAGCCGCGCATCCTCCAACCGCACCTTGAAGGCGGAACGCTTGATCGGCTGCCAGACGAAATCGGGATCGGCCAGCACCGCGCGCTGCTTGTCGCCGAGCAATTGCTCCGGCTTGCCGCCGTCGAGCGCGATCTCGAACGTCGTCATCGGGAAGGTCGCGGCATAGCCGGCACGTTCGAGATGCTTTGCGATGTGCGGCGGCGACCACATCATGTCGGTGAACGGCGAATGGTCGAACCCGTCGGTCATCACGCCGATCTGCTGCATCGCGGTGAGATTGAAATTGCCGGCGACGCGGCTCATGCCGCGCGCCGACAGCCATTGCTCGGCGGCGCGCAGCAGCGCATCGGCCACCTCGACGTCGTCGATGCAGTCGAAGAAGCCGAATGCACCATGGCGGGTGCCGTGCTTGCGGTTGGACGCGTCGTGGATCGAGGCCGCAATGCGACCGACCGGCCGTCCATCGCGATGCGCGGAGAACAGCGCATAGCGGCCGTGGCCTTCGGTGACGAACGGGTTCCCGGCCGGATCAAACATCCGGTCGAAATCGCTCCACAGCGGCGGCACGTAGAGGCTGTCGGGCCCGTAGGCATTGAGGGCGGCGTCGAATGCCGCCCTGCGGTCGCCCTCGCGGATCTCTGATGTCATTTGGCCTCCGGGGTCAACGCCAGCAGCCGGCGCACCAGCGCCAGCGCGGTTTCAGTGGTTGGATCGGCCGCGGTGACGGGCACCGCGAGCACGATCAGGTCGAGCGGATCGTGTCCGAGCACGATGACGTGGGAGGCGTTGTTGGCTGCGATCAGAGAGACCATGCGCTCGGCCGCGGGATCGGTCGACGCCAGTCCCCATGGCGCGTCGGACCGCCGCAGCACGCGCCGGGTCGACAGGAAGTCGTGCAGCAGCGGCGGATCGTAGAGCGCGAGCTCGTTCTCGCGGAAGCGCCGCGCGCTTTCGAAGATCGGATGCCGCGCGAGCTCGGCGATCAACTGCTCGCGGGTCTGCGCCGGCGATGCCGCGACCGAATTGAGCACGCCCGGCTCCTGCGATTCGAACAGTGCCCGCAGCGCGTCCGTCATCAACCCGATGGTCAGCACGCCGGCGATCGCAACCGCGACGAAACGAACCATCTGGGCGGCGTCGACGTCGGGCGCCATGAAGGCGGCGGCGAGCCCCAACAGGCCCGAAGAGATCAGCCGCAGCGCCATCATCGCAAGGCCATGCCGGCGCGTCTCGGCGCCGCCGCCGGCGATCAGCATCACCGTCACCGTGAGCAGCGCGCCCAGCGCGCCGAGCCGCACCGGGATATCGGGAAATAGCGTGCGGAAGTCGGTCAGGATGAACGGGATCACGACCATCGCACCGACCGCCATGCGGCCGATGCTGCGGTTCTCCGCGGCCATCAGCGAGGCGCGATCGCGCGTCGCCAGCAGCAGCGCGCACGTGGCGAAGCCCAGCAGTTGGAACAGCGCCAGCGCGATCGCGTAAGGCATTGCCAGCCGTTGCAGTCCGAACAGGCCGCCAAGACCGAGCAGGATGCCGCCCGCGAGCGCCGCGATCTTGACCGGGCGCGGCGCGTGACGCCGCAGGATGCCTTCGGTGACGATCAGGGCGCCGAGCGGGACCAGCGAGGCCGGGATCACCGAGAGGCGGTCGAGCAAGCGGCTTCCAGTCCACCAGGCAAGGCCGCGGTCGAGGAACAGGATTGCGATCACGCCGAGTGCGAGCAGCAGGCGGAGCGTCAAAGGGCTCCTTGGATCGCGCCGGTAGAACGTCATCATCGCCACGGCGAGCCCGATGGCGCCGCACAGATTGACGATGGAATCGGCGATCACCCCGGACGTCATTTGCTGCCAGTCAATTCGTCGATGGCCCGCCGAACCAGCGGACGCATCAGGGCGGCGACGAGCGCATTGCGCGGCTTCTCGATCGCGGGCCGATGCGGGTTGAGGAACCAGCCACGGCAATCGGTGCCCGAGGTGCGGCCCAGAATCAGCGCGACCGCCTCATAGGCCATCAGCATGCCGGTCGAGATCACCATCGGCGCGAACGACATCCGGCTGCGGCGGCCAGCGGCCACTTCGCCGGCGATGGCGAGGTCGACATAGTCGCGCGACGAGGAGTGCAGCATCACGTGCTCGATCTCGGCGCGCATCGCGGCGCGGCGATCGTCCTCGGTGATATCGGTCCAGTCCTTGCCAAGGGTCGGGAAGCCGAGGCGCTGCTCGGGCCGCGGATCGTGCGGGCGCACCACGATCACCGACGGCAGCGGCGACATGTAGGCGTCGATCACGGTGGCATCGGCGCGCTTGGCAGTCCGGTACAGATGCACGCCGGCAGCGATATCGTCCATGCCGTTGACGATGACCGGGCACTGCGCGGCGATCCCCGCCAGCTCGCTGGTCCAGTTCTCGCCAAGCACCTCGATCTCGATGGTCGGATTGATGCGCCTCGCCGCTTCCGCGGCAACCGCCGCCTTCTCGCGCCCGACCTCGTCGGCGAAGGCGAACACCTGGCGGTTGAGGTTGGAGACCTCGAAGCGGTCGATGTCGGCGATCACGAATTTGCCGACGCCGGCGCGCGCCAGCGCCATGAAGGCCGCGCCGCCCATGCCGCCGACGCCGCAGACGAACACCCGCGCCTGACGCAGCAGCTGCTGCTCGTGCTCGTCGATGAAGCCGATATTACGGCCGGTGAAGGAGTAATAGTCGAAATTCATCGCGCGGCCCCGCCATCCTGCTTGCGCGGACGCAGCGTGCCGAAGGCGCGGCTGTCGTCCATCCAGTAGACCATCGGCAGCACCAGCCGCTGCAGCGCCAGCATCGCGGACGCCGCGAGCAGCGCCGGCAGCGAGCCCGAGGGCACCTCGCTCATGAGATAGCGGCGCGCGCCGGCAAGATCGACGCGGCCGATCTGCAGCACGTCGTCGCCGCGCGCGTAGTCCAGCTCGCGCGCGCAAAACTCGTTATAGACGGCATTGCGATGCTTCGGGGCGACCTCGAAGGTCTTCTTCAGCGCGTCCGAGCCGCCGGTATAGGCGTTGGTGATGACCGAGCGCGCCTCGTCGAAGCCGGCTTCCTCGCCGACGCCGAACACCGCGCGATGCCTTGCCATGATGCCGCGCGCCAATTGGAGATGCGCAAAGCTCTGCCGCGCGCCCGGCAGCGGCGACGGAAACACGTCCGAGAACGTATCGCTGACCATGCCGACCACCGCCGGCACCTGGGTGACGTTGGATATCCATTTCGGCCGCAGCCCGTCGCGGGCGAACAGCACCAGCGCGGTCAGGCCGTAGAGCACCCAGGACAGCCCCTGCCCGTGCACATCGGGATCGACCATGACGAGGCCGAGATGAGTGACCTCGGCCGGCTCGCCGTCGAGCGGCACGTCCATCACCGACAGCGCGTTGAAGGCGATCGGCCGCCCGGTGTTTTCTTCGGATATTAGGGTGACGACGGCGCGCGAGAGCCGCTCGGGTTCGCCGGAGAAGATGCCATAGGTCAGGCTCTCCTCGGGCAGCGTCTTGGCGGCGACGATGCGCAGCTGCTCGACCAACGCGTCGAGCTCGTCCCTCGGCAGCGACAGGCCGGGCGATTCGACGATGCGGGTGCGCTGGCCGGCCTGGGTGCGCAAGCTGAGATCGATGGTCGGCTGCGACAGCGCCCTCAGCCAGAAGCCGCCATGGCTGCGCAGACCGTCAAAGGCGGCGCGCGCCTTGCCAAGGTGCTTGCCAAGGCTCTTGGAAGCCGGCGTGGGATTGTCCGTGGACGCCATTTCTCTGTCCCTCGGGCGCGATCTCTGCACTCACCCCTGTTAAGGAGCCATGAGCGCAACCTGACGCTGTTTGCCGCAGGGTAAACAAGGCCTTCCGGAAACGGAACAAGTTGGCCGCAAGCGCCGGCAGTCCATCCACCCGTCATTGCGAGCCAACTGGTCGCGCGAACGCGCGCCCCGATGACAGGCTCCGCGAAGCAATCCATGCTTCCGCAGATGCGGGGCGATGGATTGCTTCATCGCTATCGCTCCTCGCAATGACGCGGGGCGAGACCCGCCCCCGACGAAAGCGGCGGGTGGAAAACCACCCGCCGCTTCGACTTGACTTCGGCTCACGCCGCCTTGGAGACTTCCATCAGCAGGCGCTCGGCCTTGGCGTCCTCGATACGGTTCACGAACTTGCTGCTCTCGTAATTGTCGCGCACCGTCTTGGTCAGCGTGACGCAGGTCTGGACCAGCATCACGATGCCCATCGTGAGATAGCCCTTCATCCAGAGGTCGATCGGCAGGAAGAACACGCCGAGGGCGACGAGGAAGGCGGAGGCCGCAAAGGACGCGTAGGTGAAGGTAACCCAGCTGCCGCTGTGGGGTTGGATGGTCTGGTTCATGGTCGTCTCCTTGATGATAGATGGTTTGAAATTGGCTTGGTTTCAGACTTGAAGTTCAGGCTTCAGGTTTCAGGCAGCGGGCGGGCGCCTGGCTTTCAGCCGCGCCAGCACGTCGTCGGCGGTCGATTTCATGCGCGGGCCAAAACCCTGCTCGGCGAGTTTCTCGGCGGTGGCGAGCGGCCCCGCGGCGGCGTCGATCTCGATCAACGCCTCGTCGGCGGCCTGGATCTCCATCTGCCGCTCGCGCAGCCGCTTCAGCGTCGCCTCCGCTTCCGGCAGCGTCGATTCGTAGGGGCGTGCAGCCTCGATGCCGCTCCGGCGCAGCGAACGCACCGCTTCCGATGCGCGGGCCAGCCGACGGCCGCGGTCGAGTTCGGCGATGCGCGCCTCGGCGTTGCCGACATGGCGCTTCAGCCGGGTGATCTCGGAGGCGAACAGCGCGCGTGCGGTCATCGCGGCATCGCGCTCGGCTTCGAGATTGGCGATCGCCTGCGCGGCTTCGCGGGCGAGGTCTTCCCGGCCGCCCTCGAGTGCCGCCGACGCGCGCTGTTCGAGATCGGCGATCCGGGCGTTGGTGGCGTCGAGCCGCCGGCCCTCCTGCTGGTCGCCGGCGATCGCCAGCGCCAGGGTCCGCTTCGAGCGGTCGACGGCGGCGGCGGCATCGCGCATCTGCTGGTCGAGGATGACCAGCGCGGTGCGGTCTTGAAGTTCCTCTTCGGCCACCGCAACGGTGCCGCGGAAAAGAGTGAAAACAGTTTTGAACATTTCATCGCTCCCTGTTATGAGCATCGCTCATGAATCTCTTGTACCACATAATGAGCATTGCTCAAGAAATATTTGAGCGACGCTCAATGCGATGGTTAACGAAGGATCAAAGATGTCCAAGGCATTGGAACGACGTGCAAAACTGCGGGAAGCGCTGATCGAAGCGTCGGAACGGGCGATTGCGGCAAAGGGTCTCGGCGGCCTGAAAACCCGCGAACTGGCCCAGGAAATCGGGGTCGCCAATGGCGGCGTCTACAATCTGGTCGAGGATGTCGACGAGCTGATCCTGCGCGTCGGCTCACGCACGCTGGCGCGGCTCGATGCGTCGCTGTCGCTGGCCGAGATCGGCGGGGCCGCGGCGCCGCGCGAGATGCTGGTGCGGATCGCGGTCGCCTATTGCGACTTCGCCGCCGACAATCTCGAACTGTGGCGCGCGCTGTTCGAGCATCGCATGCAGCCCGGCAAGCCGGTGCCGGAATGGGCCATCGCCGAGCAGATGGAATTGTTCCGCCACATCTACAAGCCGCTCGCCGCGCTGTTTCCGCAGCGTTCGCCGGCGCAGCTCGGCGTCACAGCGCGCAGCCTGTTCTCGGCCGTGCACGGCATGGTCGCGCTCGGGCTGGAGCACAAGCTGATCGCGGTGCCGATCGGCGCATTGCGCAGCGAGATCGCAACGTTGACGCGGGCGATGGTCGACGGGCTGACGGCGAAGAAGGAATAGCGCGGATGCCTGCAACCAGACGATGCCCTCGCGAACGCGCCGGCTTGATCACTCTCAACGAAGGACAGAAGATTGCTTTTTGAAATCGTTGCGGACCACCGGACTGAACAATCTGCGCGCCGCGTAAGCTGCGGCAATCGGCGCCATGCTGCTTTTGCAACCAATGTACTAGCAGAGCCGCTGGTTTGGCGACCCCGCGACTTGTCTACCGACCGGGGAGCTACCATTACTCCGCGTGCAATGCCGCCAAAGCCGGGATTTGAGCATCCGGCCGGGCGGCCCGCGCATTGAAGCAACTGAGGTCGCGAGCGTGTCCACCAATATCGATCTAGATCAGCAACACGACGACATCATGTACCCGCAGGTCCTCCCGTTTCTGCTGGTCCACGCAGGGTGTCTGGCGGCGATCTGGACGGGCGTCTCATGGCAAGCGACTGCAGTTTGCGTCGCCCTATACTGGCTGCGCATGTTTGCGATCACCGCAGGTTATCATCGGTACTTCTCGCATCGGGCCTACTCAACGAGCAGGACGTTTCAATTCATCCTCGCATTCCTCGCCCAAAGCAGCGCTCAGAAAAGCGTGCTTTGGTGGGCCGCGAAACATCGACATCACCATCTTCATTCGGATACCGAGCAAGATGTGCATTCGCCGGGGCATAAAGGCTTCGTGTACAGTCATCTCGGGTGGATTTTTTATCGACAGCACGATGCAACTGATCTGACGAAAGTTGCGGATTTTGCCTCGTATCCGGAGTTGATGTGGCTTCACAGATTGGAGGCCTTGCCGGCGATCGTGGTCGCAGGTCTGTGCTTCCTGATCGCCGGATGGCCCGGGCTCGTGGTCGGTTTCTTCTGGAGCACCGTGCTGTTGTATCACGCCACGTTTTGCATCAACTCCCTCGCGCATGTTCACGGGCGCAAGCGGTACGTTACGGGCGATGATTCCCGCAACAATTGGCTGCTGGCTCTGTTTACGATGGGTGAGGGTTGGCACAACAATCATCACGCCTACCAAAGCAGTGCGCGGCAAGGCTTCCGGTGGTGGGAGATTGATGTGACCTATTATGTTTTGGTGACCTTGTCCTTGCTCGGCATTGTCTGGAATCTGAAGGCGCCGCCCACGCAGGTTCTCCGCAACGAGCAGCGCTTGGGATCGCGTGTGATAAAGCGAACGGCTGAACAACTCGCTGGTCGCTTCAATCCCGAGTACATCGCGCAGGCTATCAAATCGTCGGTCCACGAAACCGGATTGTCGGTGCGGGAAGCGCTTGTTCTGTTACAGCATCGCGCCGACTTGCATCTGCCCAGCATACCAACGCGCGACCGGTTGTTGGCTGAAGCCCAGGCCATGTTCGCGAAGACGAGTTCGTTGGACGACATTGTCGACCGTGCGCATGAACTCCTGGTGGAGTCGGTTTGCCTCCTGCTCGCCGTTCCACCTCGGATGGCCGGCGCAAACCCGAAACCTCAGGTGAGCCAATCGTAACATTTTGCCTTGGCCCTTTCCCAACCTCACGGCTCCATCGCGTAGGCGCGCCCGGGTTCGAGCGCGTAGATGGTCAGGAAGCGCAGCGGCCGGTCCGGGTCGCAATTGCGAAACAAGCGTGTGCGGAACGTCGGGTCGATCCTGCAAGGTCTCACCCGCCCGATACTGGCGCGGCGCATCGTCGCCATACGCGGACTCGGCAACGCCTTCGACGATGAAGACCACGCCGCCAACGGGGTGCCGGTGCAGCGGGGCCACCCCGCCGGGCGGATAGGTCACCTCGGCAACGACAAGCTCGCGATCATCGCCGGGCAAAGCGAGACGCTCAAGGGTCCTGCGGGTGACGCCGGCAAATCCGGCTTGTTGAGCTTTTGCCTGACCGTCGCTGCTTTCAGCCATTGGAACCCTTCCCTGTCACGCGCGCTTTTGCCCCGATCAGATCAAGTCTGCGGTGACTATGAGGGCGCTTCGACGACGCAACAAGCGCCCAAGCATTTCGACACATGTCGCGCGGGCGAGCCGAAGCCCTTGCCACCCCTGCTCCCACGTTGCAGGATTCCTGCGCCGAGAACCTTCAGCAGTGGGCTTTGCATGAAAACGAATATCGTCACCACGCGGACGTCGGGGGTCGCCGCCCTGGCGCTCATCTTTGCATTAAATGTCACGCCGGCGTCTTCGGCGCAGCCCGTGCCGGAATGTTCGATGTCGATGACATTGGCGGATTGGGGCGAGAATTCGAGCGGCGATATCGACGTCGCCTCGGGCCAAAGCTGCCAGATCCCGATCGGGATCCGCGGCACGGTGACGGACTCCGCGATCTCGCAGAAGCCGGCCTACGGCAAGCTGAAGAAGATCAACGCATCAACCTTCGAATACAGGGCGAAGGCCAAGTACAAGGGCAACGATACGTTCGCGATCAAGGCGACGGGTCAGGGGCCGAAGGCATCCGGCACCTCGGTCATCACGGTGCGCGCGACGATCAAGTAGTCCCTCGGTCGCGCGCTGAAAGGACCGACTGGATTAGTTCGAATGGCGTTGTGCTCCCTCTCCCCGTTCTTACGTGGAAAGGGTTGGGGTGAGGGGCTGCCTCCGCGCGTACGGTGATAGCTGCGTCCGCGGAGACTCCCCCTCACCCGGAATGCATCTATCGATGCATTCCGACCTCTCCCCGCACGCGGGGCGAGGTGAAGTGGAGTCCGCGACTCGATTTAAGCCGGCTGCGCGCCGGTGCGGATGATCGACCCGACATGCTGGCCGCGCAGCGCCGCCGTGAGCCGGCCGGGAACGAGGCCGTTCACGACCTGCACGCGTTCGATATGCCGCGCATTGGCCATCACCTCGAGCAGCGCGGGATCGAACGGCAGCGTGCCCTTCAGCTTGGTAAGGTCGGCGAGGCTGGCCTCGCGCAGCAGCTGCGCCTTCTTCCCCTCGGGACCATTCGGATCGTCGGAGTAGACGCCGTCGACATCCTCGACGATCGTCAGCCCGGCGGCGCCGAGCGCATCGGCAATCAGGAACGCACCGGTATCGGCGCGATGCAACGGGATGCGCGAGACCGGGAATTCATGATGGTGATAGGGCGGAAACGCGCTGCCCACCACCGCGCGGGCCGCGGAGAGATGGATCGCGAGCTGGCTCGCGATGGTCGGATGCTCGATATAGGACACGCCCTCCGGCGCGAGCAGGCAGGCCAGGATATGGCCGTTCTGGCCGGCCTCGCTGGCAGCGAGCGGCGCGAGCGAGCCGACCGGCAGGCCGAGATCGAGACCGACGCTGTAGAGATGGCGGGCGCGGATGCCGGCGCCGGTCAGGATCAGCAGGCGGTGTTCGGGCAACAGCGCGCGCAGCTCATCGACGATCGGCAGGATTGCTTCATGGCCGCGATCCATGATCGAGCGGCCGCCGATCTTCACCACCTGCACCCAGGGCAGCAGCGGGATCGGGCGACCGCCGGCAACGGGACGGGTGAGATCGCTGTCGAGCAGGGTCTGGCGCGCGAGCGGCGAGGCGACGTGCTTGATGGTAGCGTCCATGGTCGTGCCCCTGCTCAGTTCGCGGTGATGATGGTGCCGACGTGCTCGCCCGCGAGCGCGCGGGTAAGGTTGCCGGGTACGAGGCCATTGACGACCTGCACCTGCCGGACATGGCGCGCAGTGGCGAGCAGATCGAGCACCGGGAATTCGAGGATCGAATCCTGCAACCCCTTCGCCTTCATCTCGGCGACCGAGATTTTCGGGATGAAGGCCGCGCCCTTCGAGGTCTTGGGGTTCGCGGTGTAGAGGCCGTTCTCGTCCTTCACATAGATCATCGCCTTGCAGCCGAACTGTTCGGCGACAAGGAAGCATCCGGCATCGGTGCGATAGGGCGGGATCATGCCCTCGGGTGCCGGCCGCATCCAGAGGCCGTAAGGCGGCATGCCGCTGAAGATCACGGCGTTCACCTCGGCGAGATAAAGCGGCACGGCCGAAAGTCCGGCGCCGCTGACCGCGGAGATGCCGTGCCTGGCGAGCAACTGGCCCAGCATCACCGCGTTCTGGTCGGCGACCGAGGCGCCGAGCTGCGAGAGCACGCCGGCCGGCAGCCGAAGCCCGGCCGCGATCGAATAGAGGTGCCGGGCGCGGGTGCCCGCGCCGGTCCCGATCAGCAGCTTGTGCGCCTTGCGGGCCGCGACGATCTCATCGACCAGCGGGTAGACGGCGGCGCGGCCGCGGTCGATGACGCTCTGCCCGCCGATCTTGATCACGGTGGCATCCGGCAGGATCCGGAAGTCCGATGCCGCCTCCGCCGTCGCCAGAAGCTGCGGATCGGTCAACGATCGCTGCATCAGGAGCGCTTCAAGCTCCGCCGTCGTGTTCGCCATGAGAACCGTTCCTTATCGCCAATGCGCTCGGCATTGCTGCCGGACTGCACTGGTAGCGGCAAGTCGGGCAGGTCTCAAGCTGCAATGACAATGGAGCCGCGCTGACGTCCTAACGTCCCGCAATGACGCAACTATTCCGGGCACGCGCTAGCCGCGGTCTGGCGCAGCGACCATCGCTTGCGTCAGCGCACGACGATCGAGATGCGGTTGCCCAGCACAGCGTGCGACCGGCACTGGCCGAAGGTGCTGCAGAAGGCAACAAGACCAAAAAGCAAAGCGTCGACCCCAGCGTGTTACTGTTGTCAGTTACATTGTCAGCGATCGCGTCGCGAATCTCGACGTAAGGTTCGACAGCGACGTCCGGGCATTTTGCCGCAGCACTCTTGGCCAGTACAGGTGATTCCTGTCACAGACGTCACATCCCAATTCTGCAATGCTGACCTGATATTGCTGAGTTTTGGAATGCTCTCGGCCCAATGACGCTGGCAGGACCAGCCCGCTTTACGAGGGCAAAGTTGATTGCGCTGCACCTTGGAAATTAGCCGGTGTCGACCGGCCCGCCACGAGGAAGCAAACCATGGCCAATACCGCACCGGTCGTCACGATTGGTAACCACAGCCTGTTGTACAATCAGTGGCAAAAAATACAGCCATGGCTCACTTATGCCGACTCCGACGGCAATCCCGCGCAGAAGTTTCAGTTCTGGGACGGCGGCACGGCTGCGAACAGCGCCTATTTCTGGACTTCCACCAACGACCATTGGGCCGCCAACACGACGATCGAAGTTTCGGCATCCGACCTGTCCGACGTGTGGGTGCGTGCCGGTGCGGTCGGCGGCACAGAGACACTGTGGGTACGCGCCTTCGACGGGACCGATTGGGGTAACTGGACGTCTTTCACACTCACGACGATTCCAAACACTGTGCCGGTTGTCACCGTACCCGACGTGCAGTTGCACACCAATACATGGACGCAAGCCCAGAATTGGCTGACCTACTCCGATGCCAACGGAGATGCAGCCACCAAATACCAGTTCTGGGACGCCGGCACCGCCGCAACCAGCGCCTATTTCTGGACTTCCACCAATGACCATTGGGCTGCCAACACGACGATCGAAGTTTCGGCCGCCGACCTGGCCGATGTCTGGATCAAGGGCGGCTCGACAACCGGTTCCGAGACGATGTGGGTCAGAGCGTTCGACGGAACGAACTGGAGCAACTGGGACAGCTTCACGCTGACGTCGACCAATACCCCGCCCGTCGTGACGGCCAGCGATCATTCCATGCACGTCGATCAATGGATTACCGTGAGCAACTGGCTGAGCTACTCCGATGCCAATGGGGATCCAGCCACCAAATACCAGTTCTTTGACGCCGGCACCGCCGCAACCAGTGCCTATTTCTGGACACCCGACAATTCACACTGGGCTGCCAGCACGACGATCGACGTTTCGGCTGCTGACCTCGCCAATGTCTGGATCCATGGCGGCTCGACAACCGGTTCCGAGACGATGTGGGTCAGAGCATTCGACGGAACGGAGTGGAGCGCCTGGGACACATTCGCCGTGACGTCGACGCCAAACACGGCGCCGGTCGCGACCATCAACGACCAGTCGCTGCACGTCAATCAATGGACCAAGCCACAGGGCTGGCTCACTACTAGCGATGCCGAAGGTGACGCGATCACCAAGTACCAGTTCTGGGACGGCGGCACCGGCGCGACCAGCGCCTATTTCTGGACGCCCGACAATTCACACTGGGCGTCCGGCACCGCGATCGACGTTTCGGCATCCGATCTGGCCAATCTCTGGATCCGGGGTGGCTCGACGACCGGCACCGACATCATGTATGTGCGTGCGTTCGACGGCACCGCCTGGAGCAGTTGGGACAGCTTTACCCTGACGTCGACGAATGCGACCCCGTCCGCGGCGATCAGCGATCATTCGCTGAACGCCGCGCAATGGGCGCAGCTTGTCAACTGGACCTCGGCATCCGACGCTGACGGCGATGCGATCACCCAGTACCAGTTCTGGGACGGCGGCACGGCTGCGAACAGCGCCTATTTCTGGACGCCCGACAATTCACACTGGGCGGCCGGCACGGCCATCGACGTTTCAGCGTCCGATCTGGCCAACATTTGGGTGCGAGGCGGCACCGCCGGTGGGACCGACACCATGTATGTGCGCGCGTTCGACGGAACGAGCTGGAGCGCCTGGGACAGCTTTGTCCTGACCAGCCTGCCGAACCACGCCCCCTCCGCCTCGATCAGCGATCAGACCTTACACGTCAACGAGTGGAGCCAGATCAGCAACCTGTTGTCCTATTCCGACACCGACGGCAATGCCGCGACCGGGTATCAGTTCTGGGATGGCGGCACGGGCGCCAGCAGCGGCTATTTCTGGACCTCCACGAATTCCCATTGGGCGGCCGGCACCGCAATCGACGTCAGCGCCGCCGACATCAATGATGTCTGGATGCGTGGTGGCGCCGGCACCGGCACTGAAACGATGTATGTGCGGGCGTTCGATGGCATTGACTGGAGCGCGTGGCACGCGTTCGCGCTCTCGACCATCGTCTAGCCGCCTTCGGCGTGACGTCGTGCGGACACATGTCAGCGAAAGCGGCGTGGCAGCGCCGTGGCGCGCCGGCAAATTTCCGGGGACACGGCCTAGCCTGGCGTGAAGATCACCTTGCCCTTGAATGCGGCCGCCTGCGCGATCGCCTGTGAAAAATCCTCCAGGCGATAGCTGCCCAGCACCGGCGCGCTGATCGCTCCCGATGCGACCATCGGCACGAGATGGTCGTACATCCTGGCCAACGCTTCATCCGTCGCGGTCCTGCCCCAATGGCCGAGCCAGAAGCCGCGCACCGACACCTCGTTGAAGATCACGCTCAGGGCCGAGCCGGAGAACGGCTGCCCGCTCATCGCGCTGTAAATGACCAGCACCGCCTTCGGCGCCAGACAGTTCATCAGGTTCAGAGTCGAGGTGCCGCCGACGACATCGAGCGCCAGGAGGATCGGCGCCCCGCCCGTTTCATTGGCGACGCGTTTGGCGAGACCGGGGCCGTCAACCAGAACGACATCGCCGCCGATCGCCTTGACCTCGTCCACGACTTCCTCGCGGCGGACGATGTTGACGGTCTTGAGCTCGAGCGATTTGGCGATGGCGATCACCGCCCGCGCCGTGGCCGAGTTGGCGCCGTTCTGGATCACCCAGCCACCGCGCGGAATCTTCACGAAATCGGTCAGCAGCAGATAGGCGGTGGCCGGATTGACGGCGATCATTGAGAGCTGCCGGACATCCGCGTTGTCGGGCAGCGGGCGCTGCCACGACGCGGTGAATTTGACGCGTTCGGTCCAGGTCGGGACCGTGAACGGAATCAGCGTGCGGTCGCCTTCCTTCAGGTTCCTCACCTGCGCTCCGGCGGCGACGACCCGCCCGACACCCTCGATCCCGAGCGTGGCCGGCGGCGACGGCAGATAGCCGTAGCGCCCGGCGATGATCATGAAATCCGAATTGTTGATCGGCGCGGCCTCCACCGCGACCACGACCTCATTGGGGCCGGGGCTGCCGACGTCCGGCACCTCGTTGAGCTTGACCACCTCCGCTGCATGTCCGAACGCAACGACCTGAACCGCTTTCATGGCGTGATCTCCCGATTTTATTATGTACTTTAAAGTACAAAATGTGAATTGCGTCAATAGCCGGACCTGCCTTCACGGCAAGGTGAAGGCTTCACATCCGACGCGGGAGTACATAAAAGACGGATATGGCAAGGCCGCGCAGCTTCGATCCGGACGATGTCCTGGAAATCGCCCGCCAGATGTTCTGGCAGAAGGGCTTTCAGGCGACTTCGCTCGACGACATCACGGCGGCGAGCGGCGTCGCCAAACCCAGCCTCTATGCGGCGTTCGGCGACAAAAACGCGTTGTTCCTGAAGGTGCTGGACCGCTATCACGACGGCATCCTCGGCTGGGCCGAGCGCGTGCTGGCGCAGCCGGGGCCCGCGCGGGACGTCATCAGGCAGTGGCTTACCGGCTTCATTCCCTATTGCTCGGGCGAGAAGGGACAGCGCGGCTGCCTGTCGATCAATTCCGCGACCGACGGCTCGCTCGACCAGGTCGAGCTCCGCAAGAGCATCGAGCGCTACAACCGGCGGCTTGAAGAGCTGCTGCGCGCGCGGCTGCGCACCGATCGCGCCCAGTTCAGGAAGGGCTTTGACCCCGACGTCACCGCCCGCACCATCATGGTGGTGCATGCCGGACTGCTGGCGCTCGCGCACCAGAGGCCGGGTTCGAAGCAGGTGAAGGCCGTGATCGACCAGGTGATGAGCCTGCTCGCCTGAGTTTGTCGGCACCCGGCCTTCCGGCAGCAGCTCCGCTGCTCTCACGAATGTGATTATATTACGATTATCATCTGATTGATGTCCTGATCTCGATGACCATGTCCGGGTTGGCTGTCATGGGCTTTCCGGATTTTGGGGATCAGATGAACAAACGGTTTTGGCGTGCGGCGCTCGTCGTGGTCACCGCCCTGCTGGCGAAGCCGGCGATCGGGCCGGCGCAGGCCCATGATCACGGGCATCCCGAATTGAACGCCTGGTATGAGAGCCTGCGCAGCGTCAAGGGCCCCTGCTGCGACGGCAGCGACGCGAAGCGTGTCGATGACGCCGATTGGGACACCAAGGACGGCCACTATCGTGTGCGGCTCGAAGGCGAGTGGGTCGACGTTCCCGACGAGGCCGTCGTCGCCGGACCGAACCGTGCCGGCCGCACCATGGTGTGGCCGTATTATCTGGACGGGCATCCGAGGCCACGCTGCTTCATGCCGGGCAGCATGGGCTAAAGCGGGATAAATTTTCGTTGCATCGGCTTGCCGCGGTCTCGGTTCACCTCTCCCCACCGGGGAGAAGCGAACTTTCGACGCCGTTCCAGCTCAACCTAATCTCATGGGCTTTAACCACCGCGCAGTCCCAGTGCGGCTGATCAGAGATCCAGCTGGATCCCGTCCTCGCCGTCGGCCTCCGGCTTCGCCGGCACGGCGCAGCAGATCAGCGCCTCGTCATCGGCCACCTCGGCGGCGGGCTGCTTCACATAGGTCACGGCGCCTGCCAGCAATCGCGTTCGGCAGGTTCCGCAATTGCCCTCCCGGCAGCTGAAGGCGGGGCTAAGGCCACGCGCTTCCGCCAGTTCGAGCAGCGTCCCCGCCTCCGGCGTCCAGCGCGCCTCCTTCGACGATGTGGTGAAGGCGACCGGGATCGGCGTCGTCGCCGGCGGTCGGCGCGGCGGCGCTGCGGTGACGAGGTCGGGCTTCCGGACCAGCGATGAAGGACCGAATGCTTCGGCGTGAATCCTGCCGTCGGCAATGTTGTAGCCGCGCAGGGCGTCATAGAGCGATTGGGTGAACTGCGGCGGTCCGCACAGATAGAAGTCGTAGTCATTGAACGGCAGGACGCGCGATAACAGCGCCATGTCGATCCGTCCCGCAGCATCGTAATCTGTGCCCTGCTCGGCGCCGCCGACATCGCCGAGGATGCGGATGATCCGCACCGCGCCGCCGGCGGCATCCACCAGCTGCTGCACTTCATCGCCGAACGCGCGGTCCTGTTTCGCATGCGCGGCCTGAAACAGGAATGTCGGCCGGATGCCGCGGGTGCGCAGCCCCTCATAGACCACGTGGCGCAGCATCGCGAGCAGCGGCGTGATGCCGACACCGCCGGCGAGCAGCACCGCGGGCCGCTTCTCGCGCGCATCGATCGTGAAGCCGCCGGCCGGAGCACGCGCTTCGATGATGTCGCCGACATGGATGGTGTCGTGGAGATACTGCGATACGACACCGTCGCGCTTCACGCTGATCCGGTACAGGCCGTCCGACGGCGCGACCGACAGCGTGTAGGTGCGGATGACCGGCTTGTCGATACCTGGCAACGAGAGACGGATCGGCAAATGCTGTCCCGCCCGGTGCGGAAGCAACCCCGCACCGTCGTCCGGCTGCAAATGAAACGAGCGGATCAATCGGCTCTCGTCGACGATCCTGGCGACCTTGAACGGCCGCCACTGCGCGGCGCGCTCGGCGGCGCGGATCCGCTCGGCGGTCTGCACCCAGTCGCCGGTCATCAGCGAATTCGGCGACCAGCCTTCGGCCCGGAACGCCCAGCGCAACGGCAGCGCGCCGCGCCGGCGCACGACGCGGCGGGCACGGAAGCTCCACAGCCGCTCTGCGCCCTGAAACGCCGCGATCTCCGGCGAGTCCAGCATCACCTCGGCATCGCCGCTCAGCTGCAGCAGGTCGCCGGTCTCGAAATCGACGAACACCAGCCCGGCCTTGCCGTTGACGAGGATGTTGCCGAGCGTGTTGAAGAACAGATTGCCGGCGAAATCTGGGATCGTCAGCGTGCCGTCGTCGGCGACGCGGACGAAGCCCGCTCGGCCGCCGCGATGCGAGACGTCGACCTGGCGACGGTCCTCACGCTCGGCATAGGACGCCACGAAGAACGTGTCGGCCGCCTTGATCATGTCGCGCGCGGACCGATCGAGCGTCGTGCTCGCCTCGATCTCTCCCGCGAAAGGTTCATCCGGCGCGCGCACGAAGGCGAAATCGCGGAGCTGGATATACTGCGCGCAATTGCCAAAGCTCTGATCGAGCTCGAAGCTGAGTGCCTTGCCCGACGATGCGCGCAGCAGCCCGTTGGCACGGTTGCGGCGCCGCGTGTGCAATTCGATTCCCAATAGTCCGATCGCATCGCCCTCGCGCATCCCCTCGCTGACGGGATCGCTGGCGTCGGGCCGCGCATCGATCTCGAGGCCGCGCGGTGTCGGCGAGGAGATGAAGCCGGGCTTGCCGGCCAGCAACGAAGCCCAGGCGTCGCCGCTTCGGTCGACGCTGCCGACGACGATGAAGGGAATCTGCGCGAAGAAATCGCGATGCTGGTCGGGCATGAAGTCCCGCACCGCGCGCTGGCCGACAGCCTCCATCTTCTCGGCGACGCCGACCTGCTGCTGGATCGTCTTTTCGCCGGCATGCCAGGTCGCGAGCTTGCTCTTGGTTCGCCTGTCGCTCATCGTATTACCCTCCCCTTCGGGGTTGGACGGGCGCGCCCGACGGCACGCCCGGTCAGCAGGTCACGCAGCGGCCAGACCGACGGGGGTCTTGGCAAAGGCCACAAAGCCCGGCAGCGCCTCGATCCGGCGCAGCCACGCGTTGACGCGCGCATAGGCGGAGAGATCGACATTGCCTTCGGGCGCACTGGACAGATAGCTGTAGAGCGCGACATCAGCGATTGTCGGCGCCGTACCGACCAGCCAGTCGCGACCGGCGAGATGGGCTTCGAGCCGCTTCAGCAGGACATGCGCCCGCGCGATCACGTCGTCCGGATTGTGCTTCGCGCCGAACACGGTGATGAGGCGTGCCGCAGCGGGCCCAAACGCGAGATCGCCGGCAGCAACCGACAGCCAGCGCTGGACCGCGGCAGCGCCCTTTGCATCCTGCGGCAGCCAGTCGGTGCGGCCGAGTTTGGTCGCGAGATAGACCAGGATCGCGTTGGAATCGGCAATGATGGTGCCGCCATCGTCGAGCACCGGCACCTGGCCGAACGGGTTGAGCGCGAGATATTCCGGCCGCTTCTGCGCGGCGGACTTGAGGTCGACGTCAACAAGTTCGTGCGGAATTCCCAGCAGGGACAAGAACAGGCGCGCGCGATGCGCGTGGCCGGAGAGAGCGAAGTGATAGAGCTTCATGTGCCGTTCCTGATGTGGTGGACGGGTTCATTCCCGACCGCCAGCTCAAGGTGGCCCATTGCATCGGTTATTATAATTGTCGCGATTGGAACTTCATTATTGCAAATATCGCAATAACGAGTTCCGGGTGTCTACATTTCTGCTCGGTAGAATAAGGCGTGGATGGCCGTGACGGCGTTCGGGGCGGCGCCCGCTAAACCTCAACGATCACGTAATTGTCCTCGATGTGCACCGGGAACGTCTCGGCGACATACGGCCCCTTTTGCAACTCGGCGCCGCTTTCGACCGCGACCGGATAGGAGCGGATTCTGAACCGCTTGGGATCGAACCAAGACTGCCCGTTGCGCATGTCGAATTCCCAGCCGTGCCACGGACAGCGCAGCATCTCGCCGACGCGGTCGCGCTGATAGATGCCGGGCTCCGGCGAGGTCAAGCGCGCGACGCAGGCCGCCTTCTCCAGCGGCGCGCCCTCATGCGGGCAGCGATTGAGCAGCGCGAAGAACTCGCCATTGACGTGGAACACGACGATGTCGCGGCCCTCGATGCCGAACACCTTGTTGCCGCCGGCCGGAATCTCACTGGTGCGCGCGACGATGTGACGGGTCATCGGAATCCTGCGATATTGGCGGCGAAGGTGGTGCGCTCCCTCGCCCCGTTCTTACGGGGAGAGGGTTGGGGTGAGGGGCTGTCTCCGCATAAACGGTGATAGTTGCGTTCGTGGAAGCTCCCCCTCACCCGGAATGCATTTGACGATGCATTCCGACCTCTCCCCGCACGCGGGGCGAGGTGAAACCGAGGCCAGCGCTCGACCCGAAGTGAAGTCATCTCGTTCTAAAACTTGTAAACCGCGCGGGCGTTGGCATTGAAGATCTTGCGACGCTCGGCGTCCGTCAGCGGCGTCTTGAAGGCGTAGCGCGCGTCGTCATAGTCCCAATGCGGATAGTCCGACGAGAACAACAGCCGGTCGATGCCGACCCATTCGATCAGCTGCCGCAGGTGCCTCGCTTCATCCGGCTCGTCGATCGGCTGGGTCGTGAACCAGAAATGCTCCTTCACATATTCGCTCGGCCTGCGCTTCAGATGCGGCACCTCGCTGCGGAAGCGTTCGAAATGCTGATCCATCCGCCACATCGTCGCGGGAATCCAGCCGAAGCCGCCCTCGATGAACACGATCTTCAGTTTCGGGAAGCGCTCGGGAACACCTTCCAGCACCAGGCTGGTGAGGTTCGAGGCCACCGTGTGCGCGTTCGACTGATGCTCCTCGCAATAATAGGACGGCCAGCCGCCGCCGGTCGGCGCATGCCCGCCATAGCCGCCGACATGGATGCCGAGCGGCAGGTCGAGCTCTTGCGCGCGTTCATAGATCGGCCAGTAGCGGCGGCGGCCGAGCGGTTCGTTGGCGCGCGGCGAGACGTTGATCTGGATGTATTCGCCGGTCCTGGCGCAGCGCTCGATCTCGGCGAGGCCAAGGTCGGAGCCGTCCTGCCCGACCAGGATCGAAGCCTTCAGGCGCGGATCGCGATGCGCCCAGAACGCCAGTTGCCAGTCGTTGATGGCGCGCTGGATCGCGGCGCCAAATTCCAGATTCTGCTGCGAGAAGATGAAGAGGTCGAGCACCTGCAGGATCCCGAACTCGACGTCGAAGGGATCGAGGTGCTGCTTGCGCATGAAATCGAGATCGGAGCCGGGCACGCCGCCGGTCGGCGGCCAGGCATCGCGCCGCGCGATCAGCGGCGAGGAGCGCGGATAGGGCGTGGTGCCGATATAGGGCGTGCGCAGGTGGCTGCCATATTCCTTGAGATGCTGCTGCCAGCGCTTCGGCAGGAACTCGTTGAGGTCGCTGTGTGCGTGAATGCTCGGATGGATGTCGCAATCGATGATCTTCAGCCGCGTCGCGGCGGTCTTCTCCTGGTCGAGCATCGGGCGGTCGATGACGTCACTCATGCGATCCTCCTTCTTGTTTGCGCATGTTCTTGCCGGAAAACCGGTTCCCACTTTTCCGGATCATGCGCGCGAATTACGAATTCAGCTTCAAACGCGGGAACGTTTCAATCGGATTGTCCTCGCACATCCGCTTGACGATGCTGTCGGGCAGATATCGCGGGATCGGATCGTCGCCGTCAAACTGCCAATGCGGATAGTCGGATGCGAACAGGAACATCTTGTCGGAGCCGATCTGGTCGATGATATCGGCGACGCTTGTAGGATCCAGCGGCGCGTCGAACGGCTGCATGGTGACGCGGAAATGATCGCGGATGATCGCGGCCGGCTCGCGCTCCACCCACGGCACCTCGACGCGCACGCCGCGCCAGGTCTTGTTGGCGCGCCACATGAACGCCGGCAGCCAGCTGACGCCCGACTCCATCAGCACGACGGTCAATTCGGGATACTTCCCGAATACGCCCTCATAGATCAGGCTCAGCGTCTGCGCCTGAAACGCCTGCGCCTCGGCGAGATAATATTCGTAGCGGTAGGACGGCCAGCCGATCGAGCTCGGCGCGCCCCGGTAGGCACTGCCGGCGTGGATCGCGACCGGCAGCTTGTATTTCTCGGCGGCCTGATAGATCGGCCAGTAATGGCGCCGGCCGAGCAGCGTCTCGCCTTGCGAGGGCACCAGCACCGAGACGAAGCGATTGTCGCCGGCCCTGCGCTCGATCTCCTCGACCGCAAGGTCGGGCGCCTGGATCGGCACCACGATCGAGGCGCGCAGCCGCTTGTCCCTGGCGAGCCACTCGGCCGCGATCCAGTCGTTGATCGCCCTGCAGAAGTCCGCCGCCATGTAGGAATCGAACACCGCCTGCGCGCCATAGACGACGTTGCAGATGGCGTGGCTGGCGCCGAGCTGGTCGAATGCGCCGCGCTGCACCATGGCAAGATCGCTGCCGGGCTTGCTGCCGTCCGCCGGCCGCCAGTCGGCGCGGCCGGACAGCGGCATCGACGGCGGATAGGAATTGAGGTCGAGCCCGTCGATGGCGCGGCTGACGACCTGTTCCTTCCAGTGATCGCTCAGATAGGGCAGCAGCGTGGTGCGCGTTCCCCCCACCGCGGGATGGATGTCGCAGTCGATGCGCGTGGCCGCCATGGCGCTCCCCGGATTGATCTTCTTGTCGTCGTTGTTGGCGGCATCGCTGCCACGGATCGGACTGTGACGCCGATGGCGCGATCGTGCAAGCCGATCCGCGCGGGGCCGCCCTGCCCTGTGCGCGCACCGCGCCTCACGCGAAGTTGCGGCATCGCGTGTGAATGGCGTCACCTGTTCAGGCCGCGAGACGTGTTAGCGATTCCGCGCCGCGGAAAGCGCAGTACCGGGAGACGGGAATGAGACTGGGCCGATTGACGATCCTCGCATGTTCATTGTCGCTGGCCGCGTCAGCCGCATGGGCTGCGCCTGCGACCACCTCGGGCTCGGTCGCGCTGGCGCTCGCCGGCGCGGTGGCGCCCTATTCGCCATTGCCGGCCAAGGAGAAGAAGGCGGTCGCGGCGTTCTTCAATGGCGACAGCAATGTCTCCCATGCCAGCAAGATCGTCGTCACCGCCGACAAGGTGGTCTGCCGCGCCAGCAATGTCGACATCACCTCGCGCTCCTGCGCGCTGAGCTTCGGCGGCAATACCCGTACCGTGAAGGGCAGCGAGGCCAACGCGATGTTCGCGACCGTGGCGCTCGCCGGCGTGCCGCCCGACGGCGCCGCCGGCACGATCTACGAGGCGTTGTCGAAACTGTCCTGCACGCTCGATCCGAAAGTGATCAAGGACAAGGCTGGCGGCGGCGCCGATTGCAGCTTCGAGCCGGGGAACTAGTGCTACGAGACGAGGTCGAATAGCGACCGCGCCGGCGCTGCACTCCCTCTCCCCGTTCTTTACGGAGAGAGGGTTGGGGTGAGGGGCCGCATCCGCATATTCGGCGATAGCTGCGGTTGCGGAGACTCCCCCTCACCCGGAACGCATCTAGCGATGCGTTCCGACCTCTCCCCGCACGCGGGGCGAGGTGACACCGAATCGAGTGTTCGGCAAAAGCCTGCACTCAGTCTCCCTGCACGGCGACGCCCAGCCTCGCCGCGACACGGCGCGCGGTTTCCTCCCGCTGCTCCGTGATCGCGCGCACGGCCTGGCGCGACTGCTGCAGGATTTCGGGGGGCGCGGTCTCAGGCGTGCCGCTGTCGAACGGCGGCTCCGGCGCATACACCATATAGAGCTGGATCGCGCGCGCCGCATCGTCGCCGCGCAATTCAGCCGCGAGCCGCAATGCGCCATCGATGCCTGCCGTGACTCCGGCGGCAAAGACAAAGCTTCCGTCCACCACCACGCGTTCGTTCACGGGCGTAGCGCCGAACAACGGCAGCAGATGAAACGACGCCCAATGCGTCGTCGCCCTGCGCCCCTTCAGCAGGCCGGCCGCTCCGCAGATCAGCGCGCCCGTGCAGACCGAAAAGATGCGGCATGCTCCCGCCGCCTGCCGGTTGATCCAGCCGAGCACTTCCGCGTCCTCCATCAGGGCTTGCTGACCGAAGCCGCCCGGCACATGCAGCACGTCGAGCGGCGGCGCATCGGCCAGCGTCGCATCCGGTGTCAGCCGCAATCCCTTGATGTCGCGGACGGGCTCGGCGCTCTTGCCGTAGATGCGGTAGGTCGAATTCGGAATCCGCGACAGCACCTCGAACGGCCCGGTCAAATCGATTTGATCGACGCCTTCGAACAGCAGCGAACCGATCCGCAGATGAACATCGTGAGCAATCATCGAACTTCCCTCGAACTTTCCTTGCGCTATGGACAAAGCGAATCTAGCGCGGCAGGTTTCGGCGATGACGCCAACCAGCCCACGTTTTCCGCCAAACCGCCGCCGCTCGATCGAAGTGCTGGCCTATCCGGCCGTGCAGTTGCTCGACGTCACCGGGCCATTGCAGGTGTTCGCGTCGGCCAATGCGCTGGCGGCCAAGGCAGGCAACGCCGAGCCATATGAAGTCCGCGTGGTTGCAAAGGATGGCCCACACGTCGAGTCGTCCGCCGGTGTCGGGCTCGCGGTGCATCCGCTGCCCGCGATCGACACCGCGGTCGACACGCTGGTGATTCCGGGCGGCGACGGCGTCAACGCTGCGGCGGCCGATGCCGTCCTGGTGGACTGGGTACGCGAGCGCGCCGGGCAAGCGCGCCGCACCGCATCGGTCTGCACCGGCGCGTTCCTGCTCGCCGAATCGGGCGTGCTCAATGGCCGGCGTGCCGCGACCCATTGGGGATTTTGCGCAGAGCTCGCCGAGCGCTTTCCCGATGTCCGCGTCGAGCCAGATCCGATCTTCGTGCGCGACGGTTCGTTCTGGACGTCGGCCGGCGTCACCTCCGGCATCGATCTGGCGCTGGCGCTGCTGGAGGAAGATCTCGGCCGCACGGCGGCGCTTGCCGTCGCCCGCTATCTCGTGGTGTTTTTCAAGCGGCCGGGCGGACAGGCGCAGTTCAGCGAAATCCTGTCGCTGCAGGCAACCGACGACAGGTTCAGCGCGCTGCACGACTGGATCAGCAACCATCTGGCCGGCGACCTCTCGCTGTCGACGCTGGCGAAACAGGCCGGCATGAGCGAGCGCAGCTTCAGCCGCCATTACGCCGAGGCGACCGGCTTGACGCCGGCGCGCGCGATCGAGCGGCTCCGGGTCGAGGGCGCACGGCATCTCCTCTCGGAAACGCGCCTGCCGATCAAGCGAATCTCGCGGCGTTGCGGCTTCGGGTCGGAGGAAACGATGCGCCGCAGCTTCCTGCGCCTGCTGTCGACCACGCCGCAGGACTACCGCGCCAGATTTGCGGGCTAGGACGTGAAGCTATTCGCGGCCGGCACGCAGTGGAAGACACTGAAGCGCGATCGTCTCAGCCGTTCCAGGCATATTCCTGCAACGCTGCCTCCAGCGGCGGATTGGTGACGCTGCCGGTGTAGTTGGTGATGGTCGACGCCGCCACGATGGTGATCACCTCGAGCACGAGGTCCTTGTAGAACCCGGCCGCGAGGAATCGTTCGATCTCCTCATCGTCGAGCCGTCCGCGCTTTTCGATCAGCGACCGCGCCAGCGTCGAGAGCGCGCCGAGTGTCTTGTCGGCAGGCGAGCGGCCGGCGCGCATCGCATCGACATCGGCCGGATCGAGGCCAGCCTGCAAGCCGAGCGCGGAATGCAGCGCGACCGCCCAGGCGCAGCCATTGGTGATCGCGTCGGTGAGCAGCACGGTCTGGATCTGCTGCTCGGTGAAGCTGCCGCCGTGAACCTTGTCGAAGATGCCGATGAAGCTCTGGATCAGCACAGGCGACGTCGCCATCGTCGCCGCAAGGTTCGGGATCATGCCAAACCGCGCCTCGACCTCGCGCAGGACGGGCTTTGAGGCTTCAGGGGCAGACTCGAGCGTATGGACAGGAAAACGCGCCATCGGAAATGCCTTTCGCGGTGTTGATTGAACCCGAGTCCTCCGGACGCAGCTGAGCAGTTGCGATCCACGTGCGGGCCGGATTCGATGGAGGCTATCTAGACGCGCCCGGACGCGCGCGTTCGCCAAACTCCCCACATTCCGCGCCACCGGCGGCAGCGGCGACGTTGAGCCACGTCGCGCAGTCTCCACTAACCGCCGGCGCGGTCCTTCACCCGCCGCGTCACGATCCCGAGCAGTCGGCCGAGCGTGCCGGCGGCGGGGCCCTTCTTGCGCGCCAGCGCCAGCGGCGCGACGAGGCCCGTGGCGCGGTCGAGGCGAAGATAGGACACGCCGGCGGTCTCAAGCCGCGCCATCGATTCCGGCACGATCGAAATGCCGAGCCCGGCCGCGACCAGACTGAGCGTCGACACCATCCGCGTCGCCTCCTGCGCCACCTTCGGGCTGAAGCCCGCCGCGCGACAGGCGGCGATGATGCTGTCGTAGAGGCCGGGCCCAGTCGGACGGCGGTAGAGGATCAGCGGCTCGTCGGCGAGCGAGGCCAGCGAAATCCGCCGCCGCGTGTCCTTGCGGGCGCGCGGATGATGGTCCGGCAATGCGACCACCATCTCCTCGTCGAGCAGATGCGTGATCGTGAGGTTCTCCAGCCGCTCGCTTGGCGAGCGCACGAATGCGGCATCGAGCCGATCGGCCTCGACGGCTGCGATCAGCTCGCCGGTCGAGGCCTCCTCGAGCGACAGCGTGATCGCCGGCGCGCGCTCGCGCATTTCGCGCATCACGCCGGTGACGAAAGGATGGAAAGCGGCCGAGGAGGTGAAGCCGATCGCAAGCTGGCCCTCCTGGCCGCGGCTCGCGCGGCGCGCGGCTTCCACCGCGAGGTCGGCGTCGCGCAGGATCGCGCGCGCCTTGCCGACGAAGGCACGGCCGGCGGCGGTCAGCTCGACCCCGCGCGGCTGCCGGCGAAACAGCGGCGCGCCGATCGCGGCTTCCAGCGCGCGGATCTGCTGGCTCAGCGGCGGCTGCTGGATGCCGAGCCGCGCGGCGGCGCGGGTGATATGACCTTCCTCGGCGACCGCGACGGCATAGCGAAGATGGCGCAGTTCGATCATCGGGCAATCCATATGCAACAGATATGCAAATTCCCGTATCCATATATTGGAAATTTGTCACGCGGCCAACTAAAGTCGGCTCAAGAACAAATCGAACCGGAGCCGCCCCGCCGATGGACGCCATCCCCGCCGCGCAAACCACCAAGCATGTCGCACCTGACGTCGGCGAGTTGTTCACGGGCTTCTTCATCCTCGGACTGACCGGCTTCGGCGGCGTGCTGCCGCTGGCGCGCCACATGATGGTGGAGAAGCGCGGCTGGCTCGCCGGCGCGGAGTTCACCGACCTGCTCGGGCTGTGCCAGTTCCTGCCCGGCGGCAACATCATCAACATGTCGGTCGCGGTCGGGTTGAAGTTTCGCGGCATTCCCGGCGCGTTCGCGGCGATCCTCGGCCTGATCGCGGTGCCGACCGCGGTCGTGATCGGCCTTGGTGTGATCTATGGCCGCTTCGCCGACGACCCGGTCGTCCGTCACCTGTTCGGCGGCCTCGCCGCCGCGGCAGCCGGGTTGCTGATTTCCACGGCGATCAAGATCGCCTGGCCGCTGCGGCGCGATGTGCTCGGCCTCTTCATCGGCGCGCTCTGCGTGCTCGCTATTGCCGCGTTCAGATTGCCGCTGCTGCCGACCCTGCTGACGCTGGCGCCGCTCAGCATCTTCCTCAGGTCGAGGCAGACGTCATGAGCGCAACCCTTGTCACGCTCGCGCTGATCTTCGCCGAGCTCTCGCTGCTCGCCTTTGGCGGCGGCAACACCATCCTGCCGGAGATGCAGCGTCAGGTGGTCGACGTCCATCACTGGATGACGGCGCAGGAATTCGGCGCGCTGTTCGCGCTGGCGCAGGCAGCACCCGGGCCGAACATGATGGTGGTGCCGCTGGTCGGCTGGCATGTCGCGGGCTTCTCCGGCGTGCTGGTGACGTCGCTCGCCAAGTTCGGGCCGTCGTCGCTGGTGACAGGCTTCGCGCTGCGGCTCTGGGAACGCTTCAAGGACCGGCCCTGGCGCCGCACCGTGCAGGCCGGGCTGGTTCCGGTCACCGCCGGGCTCGTCACCGCCAGCGCCGTCGTCATCACCCACGCGTCGGCCTCGAGCTGGGGCACGATCCTGATCGCGGTTGGCGTCGCGATCGCCACCACCGCGACGCGCATCCATCCGCTTGTCGCGCTCGCCGCCGGCGCGGTGCTCGGCCTGTCCGGCATCGGACAGCCCTGACGCTCTGTGTGCGGCGATGGCGTCTCGTTCCACGCGGCGGTGTGCGCGCTTTCGCCGCAATGGATGCGACGTCGCCAGCGGCTATGTTGATAATGCCATGATCGACACGCTCCGCATCGACACCCGCATTGCGCGCCGCGAATTGCGCGCCGGACGTCTGCACGCAGGCAATTAGCCGGCCGGCGATCGTACGCCGTCCGGATTCTTCGACGTCACCAAATCATTTCAGTCCGTCGCGTCGCGAGATGTCCGCGCGCCGGCGCTCGTGCGCCTCCGATCAACCGCAAAGATCAACCGATATGACCCGAACTGTTCAAAACAGCTTTACCGCCCCGGCATTGCCGCCGATCGTGATCACCGCGAGCGAGGCGCACCGCCTCAGCGCGCTGGCCGATTCCAGCATGGCGGTGTTTCCCCGCGTCGCCCAGTTCCTCGCACGCGAGACGGACCGCGCCCAGCTGGTCGCCGACGATGCCGATCTGCATGACGTGGTCCGCATGGGCTCGCTTGTCCGCTACCGCGACGACGAAACCGGCGACGTCAGGGAGGTCGTGCTCGTGTACCCGCACGAAGCCGACATCGCATTGCGGCGCATCTCGGTGCTGACGCCGGTCGGTGCGGCACTGATCGGATTGTCGGTCGGCCAGACGATCGATTTTCAGACGCCGAGCCAGCAGACGCGTTCGGTGACGATCCTTGCCGTGACACATGAGGGCTAGCGGCTTTACGCCGCCTGATGACACTGTCCCATCTCGATCCCGTGCCGGCGCCCGCGCGCGATGCCCTCGGCGATTGCCTTCACGACGATCTCGGCGTCGTCGGGGGAGAGATGATCGAGCGGCTGCCAGGCGCGCATGATGTCGCGTGCGCGATCGAGGTCGCCGTAGATTGCAAGGAGAGGAAGCGATTTGCTCGGCATGCCCGTTGCTCCCAACCGCAGCTGGGCGACTCTATCTTATCTGGACAGGTCGAGCCATGCGTCCGGCAACCGCGATCGCACGCTTTGCCGACCGCCGGTGCATGGCGAGGGCGCCCGCCCTCGCCATCAACGCGCGTCACTCCGCGCCGGAGCCGCCCTGCACGATCTTCTCGTTGAGCTTCTGATCGACGGTCTCGACCGTGCGGTCGATCTCGGCGCTGGGCGTGCCGAGCTGGTGCGAGATCAGCTTCACCAAGAGGTCGACGCGCTCGATGAAGGGCGCGCCGGCGGCAACCGCACGGGCCGCCGAGGACGGCTTGAGCAGGCTTTCCGCCGCCTTGGCGTATTTCGCGAACGGCACCTGGTCCGCGGGGTCGGCGCCGAGCTTGCGCGCGATGCCGTCGACGTGATCATAGATCGCCTGCGAGCGCGTCAGGTCGCCATGCACGGCGTCGCGGATCGATTGCGGCTCCGTCGGTGTGATGCAGCGATAGTTGCCGGTCAGCAGCATCGACCACTTCGCCAGCGGCACGAACAGCGAATCGAACACCTTCAGCTTCACCGGAACGTCCTGGCCGTCGAGCGTCACCGCGTCGATGTCGGCTTCGAGCTCGCGCAGCACCTTGTTGTGCTTGTCGTCGGCGAAGGCGGAGGCCTTGAAGTTGGTCGGCAAGCCGACATGCAGCACATTGGCCTTCTCCTCCGGCGGACGGAAGGCCTGCGGATCGGGCGAGCACAGCGTGACGAGGCCCGGCTCGAAGCGCTCCCACACCTGCGCGTTGGTGTAGGCCTCCTCGAGGTCCATGCCGGCGAGTGCGGGGATCCGCTTCAGATACGGCAAGGGCGGCATGTTCATGATCGACAGGCAGGGCAGCTTCGCCGCCGCGATCTTGATCATCAGCACGCGAACCGTGTGGTTGGTGTATTGCGGCTCCTGCATCGCAAGGCCGACCATGTCGTAGCGCGACACGTCGACATCGGCGGGCGTGACGGCGTCGAGCTTGCCCGGCAGATCGCGCGAGAAGATCGAGCGGTGCTCCTTCTCATCGCGCAGCTTGATCCGCACCTCGGTGCCTTCGCGATTGATCAGGTCGGCGGTGTTCTTCCGGCACACCAGGGACACGTTGTGACCCGCCATCAGCAGCTTGGTCCCCAGCAGGGAGCCGTAGGAAGCTCCCAAAATCAGAATGTTGCGCGCCATGCTCTCTCCAATAGCCCTTCTCACGAAAGGCTTGCTCTCCAAAATCCTGTCCGAAGTTGCTGCCGAACCGATGCCCGGTCGATATTGGCCGTCCCGCACCCACGGGCCGACGGTCGCCAAATCACCAGACAATCAAGACCAGCTGGTGTATGGTATGCCACCGTCTATCGCAGATCGACAAGCGGCTGCCAAGGGGATTATCTCGCGTGCGGACTTTCGTTCCGCGGTCAAGAAGGGCATTCGAGCTTGCAAGTCGCCGCCGACCCGACGGATCGGGCTGAAGAAATTCTAATCTCAGCTTCCCGGCTGTTTGCCCGCCACTCCTATGCCAACGTGACGATGGAGCAGGTCGCGGCATCGGTGCAGGCCGTGCCGGGCGCGCTGTATCACTATTTCCGCGACAAGGAAGATCTCATCTTCCACTGCTACCTGCGCGGCCTTGCGATCTATCGCCACGAAATCGAGGCGGCCGCCGAGCCCGGCATCGACGGGCTCGAGATCATCAGGCGCTTCGTGCGCGGCAGGCTGAGGCCCGAAGGCCAGCGCATGATCCTGTTCAGCGATATCGATGCGCTGGCCGCGCCCTACAGCAGCGAGGTCCACGCCAAGCGCTGGCAGAACGCCGCGCTGCTGGCGGACATCCTCGATCGGGGCGTGGCGGACGGCTCGATCGCCTGCGACGAGCCGCTGCTCACGGCGGTGGCGCTGATCTCCGTCCTGGACTGGGTTCCGTTCTGGCTGTCCGAACGCGACTACTACACGCGGCAACAGGCGATCGATGCCATCGACGACATCATCACGCACGGCGTCTACCGGCGCGAGATCGCCCTTCCCAAGATGCCCGAGCCGCTCAGCCTCGCCCCTTTTCTCGAGGCTCGCGCAGCGTTGAACAAGCGGGCCGCCAAGTTCGACAGGATGCTGTCGATCGCCTCGGACAGTTTCAACCGGAGGGGCGCCTCGGGCACGTCGCTCGAGAGCATCGCAGCCGATGCGGGCATGACCCGCGCCGGCATCTACTATCATTTCAGTGAAAAGGAGAGCCTGCTGCTGGCCTGCCTGCGACGCGGGCTCGCCGGCGAGGTCAGCATTCGGGAGCATCTGCAAGAGCACAGCCTTGGGGCATTCGATCACATCGTGCAGCGAATTCGCCTGCTGCTGATGCTGCACGACACGCCCCGCGGCCCGAAGGCGACCTACCACAACATCAACTATCTCAACGACGCAGACCGAAAAGCCTATGTCGGAGACGTGCTGGCGACGATCCGGCAAGACCAGAACAGCTATCAGCGCTGGATCGACGAGGGCCGTTTCCGCCGCATCGATACCTATTTCGCGGAGCGCATTCTCACCGGAATGGGCCACTGGTATCCGATCTGGTTCAAGACCAGGCGTGACTGGTCTCCAGCCGAGATCGCCGATCATTTCGCGCGGCTATTCCTCGCGGGCCTCAAGCCGCGCCGACGTCCGGGCTAAGGCGCCACGGTCGCAATCCCGGTTTTCTCCTTCCCCCTGAAAGGGGTAAGGTCGGGGGGTAGCGGCAGGCGATGCTGGATGAGAGCCGATCCCCACCCGCTTCGCTCTTGACGAGCGAAACAACCTCCCCTTTTCAAGGGGAGGTTTGGAGGCAGGCTACGACTGGTTCGGAACCGCGAATAAGCGTGAGCCCATCCAAAAGTTTACCTGTAATTCAAAACAGCGCCCGATTTCGGCGTCATATAGCCCATAACATCATAATACCTTCTGCTAAAACTTGACGCAATATTCAAAGCGAAAGTTGCGAAGGCTCGGCGATTGGGGTTATGAGACGGCCTCGATCGCTAAAGATCAAGAAACACGAGCAAGGGAGAACGCAGGATGCATAGGCTGATCGTTGCCGCCGCGGCAGCGCTGACGGTGTTGGGAGGCGCGGCGTCCGCGCAGGAATCCATCAAGATCGGCTATATCGATCCGCTCTCCGGCGGCGGCGCCAGCGTCGGCGAAGGCGGCCTGAAGACGTTTCAGTATCTCGCCGACGAGTTGAACGCCAAGGGCGGCATCCTCGGCCACAAGGTCGAGATCGTCCCGCTCGACAACAAGACCAATCCGCAGGAAAGCCTGGTGCAGGCGCAGAAGGCGGTCGACGCCGGCGTCCACTACATCACCCAGGGCAATGGCTCGTCGGTCGGCGCGGCGCTGGAGGACTTCGTCACCAAGCACAATTCGCGTAACCCCGGCAAGGAAGTACTCTACTTCAACTACGCCGCGGTCGATCCGGCGATGACCAACGAGAAGTGCAGCTACTGGCATTTCCGCTGGGATGCGAACTCGGACATCAAGATGGAAGCGCTGACCAACTACATGAAGGGCCAGCCGTCCATCAAGAAGGTCTATCTGATCAACATGGACTATTCGTTCGGCCAGTCGGTGCGCACCACGGCGCGCAAGATGCTGGGCGAAAAGCGGCCGGATATCCAGGTCGTCGGCGACGAACTGCACCCGATGCTCAAGGTCACCGACTTCTCGCCTTACATCGCCAAGATCAAGGCGTCCGGTGCCGACACTGTCGTGACCGGCAACTGGGGCCAGGACTTCGCGCTGCTGCTGAAGGCGGCGGCTGACGCCGGGCTCAAGGTCAACTGGTACACGTATTATGCCGGCGGCGCCGGCGGACCGACCGCGATCAAGCAGGCCGGCCTCGAGGGACAGGTGTTCCAGATCAGCGAAGGCGTCCCGAACTCCGGCAACAAGGCGGCGATGGATTTCGAGAAGGACTTCCGCGCCAAGACCGGCATTTCCGTCTGGTATCCGCGCGCGGTCAACGAGATGCGGATGTTCAAGGCGGCCGCCGAGAAGGCCAATTCGATCGATCCGGTGAAGGTCGCGGCCGCGCTCGAAGGCATGAAGTTCGAAGTGTTCGACGGCGGCGAGGGCTTCATCCGCAAGGACGACCACCAGTTCTTCCAGCCGATCTACATCTCCTCGTTCGGCTCGCTGGCCGACAAGACCAAGGAGCCGTTCGACGAGGAAAACACCGGCTGGGGCTGGCGCATCGTGTCCAAGATCGACACCGCGCAGACGATGCTTCCGACCACCTGCAACATGAAGCGGCCCTGATCGGCCGCCTCTCTCCCGTCATTCCGGGGCGATGCGAAGCATCGAACCCGGAATCTCGAGATTCCGGGTTCGGTCCTGCGGACCGCCCCGGAATGACAGGTAAGTTCCTTCGTTCGACAGGTCTTTGATCACGTGAACCGTTCCAGTCTCAAGCGAGTGCGCCGTGGCTGAGCTGATCGTCATCTCGACGCTCAACGGCGTCCTGTTCGGCATGCTGCTGTTCCTGTTGTCCAGCGGGCTCACCGTCATCTTCAGCATGATGGGCGTGCTGAACTTCGCCCATGCCAGCTTCTACATGCTCGGCGCGTTTTTCGGCTTTCAGCTCACGCGCTGGATCGGATTCTGGCCTGCCCTGGTGCTGGCGCCGCTGCTGGTCGGCGCGGTCGGCATGGCGGTCGAGCGCTATGGTCTGCGCAACACCCACAAGCACGGCCATGTCGCCGAACTGCTGCTGACCTTCGGACTTGCGTTCGCGATCGAAGAGATCGTCTCGATGATCTGGGGCAAGAGCCCGGTCGACTACCGCGTCCCGGCGGCGCTCGACTTCCCCGCCTTCACCGTGTTCTCCACCAATTACCCCGCCTACAAGATCTTCATGCTGGTGATCTCGGTCGTGATCTTCATCGCACTGCTGGTCACCTTGAAGAAGACGCGGGTCGGCCTGATCGTGCAGGCCGCGCTGACCCATCCGAGCATGGTCGGCCATCTCGGCCACAATGTCGGGCGCGTGTTCATGCTGGTGTTCGGCGTCGGCAGCGCGCTTGCGGGCCTTGCCGGCGTCATCGCCGGCCCCTCGCTGGTGACGCAGTCCGACATGGCCGCGCTGCTCGGCCCGATCCTGTTCGTCGTCATCGTGTTCGGCGGCCTCGGCTCGCTCCCCGGCGCCTTCATCGCTTCGCTCCTGATCGGCTTGATCCAGACCTTTGCGGTCGCGCTCAACGGTTCGCTCGCCAGCGTGTTCGGCCCGCTCGATCCGAGCCTCGGCCCCTCGCCGCTCACCGACATCTGGAACGTCACGATCGCGCAGATCGCGCCGATCCTGCCTTATGTGCTGCTGGTGCTGGTCCTGATCTTCCGCCCCATGGGCCTGTTGGGGACGCGCGAGTCATGACCAACGCTTCCACGCCCTCCATCGCCGCGGCCAAGCAGGAGCCCGGCAGCGCCCTGAGCTTCTATGGCGTCTGGCTCCTCGCCGCGGTCGCGCTGGTCGTGCTGCCGCTGGTGTTCGGCACCGGCGGCTCGCTGACCTCGTTCAGCCTGATCGGCATCGCGATCATCTTTGCGCTGTCCTACAACATCCTGCTCGGCCAGACCGGGCTGCTGTCGTTCGGACACGCGGTGCAGTACGGCCTCGGCGGCTTCCTCGCCGTGCATGTCATGAACGCGGTCGCGAACCACAACTGGCCGATCCCGCTGCCGGTGATCCCGCTGGTCGGCGGCATCGGCGGCATGGCGTTCGCCCTCCTCGTCGGCTGGGTGATGACCAAGCGCGCCGGCACCGTGTTCGCGATGATCTCGCTCGGCATCGGCGAACTGGTCGCCTCGTCGTCGCTGATCCTGCGCAGCGTGTTCGGCGGCGAATCCGGCATCACCACCGACCGCACCGCGCTGATGCCAATGTTCGGCTGGACCTTCGGGCCGCAGATCCAAGTCTATTACCTGATCGCGTTCTGGGTGATGGTCTCGGCGATCGCGATGTATGCGCTGACCCGCACGCCGCTCGGGCGGATCTGCAACGCGGTGCGCGACAATCCGGAGCGCGTCGAGTTCATCGGCTACGATCCGCATGTGGTGCGCTATCTCGCCTACATGTTCGCCGGCTTCTTCGCCGGCATCGCCGGCGGGCTGACCGCGATCAATTTCGAGATCGCCAACTCGGCCTATCTCGGCGCGACGCAATCGGGCCTCGTGCTGTTCTCCGCGTTCATCGGCGGCACCGCCTATTTCTTCGGTCCGATCCTCGGCGCCATCCTCGTGACCTATCTGCAGCTCGGGCTGACCAGCGTCACCTCGGTCTGGCAGCTCTATTTCGGCATCATCTTCATCGGCATCGTGATGTTCGCACCCGGCGGCATCGCCGGCATCCTGATGAAGCACCGTCCGCTGATCCGCGCCGGAACGCTTCGTTCCGTGATCCCGTCCTATCTGGTCGCGGCGATCCCGACGCTGGCGCTGGCGCTCGGCATCATCCTGACCATCGAGACCGTTGCGCGCTTCTCGGGCGGCGATGTGATCAACCTGCTCGGCATCCCGTTCGTCGCCACGGCGCCGACGACCTGGGCGGCCGCAGCGGTCCTGCTCGTCGGCGGCTTCCTGGTCGCGCGCATCACCTGGCGGCGCGTTGCGGAAGCCTGGGACCGCGCCGCGACGGTGGCCCGTGACCGGGGGTATCTCGCATGACCGCAGCCATCCAAGTCAACGCCGTCGAGAAGAGCTTCGGCAATGTTGCCATCATCCGCGACCTCAACCTGAGCGTCGCCAAGGGTGAGCGCCACGCCATCATCGGCCCGAACGGCGCCGGCAAGTCGACGACGTTCAATCTGATCAGCGGCCACATCAAGCCGACCTCGGGCGAGATCCGCCTCAACGGCGAGGTGACCTCGGGCTTGCGGCCCTTCGAGATCAACCGGCGCGGGCTGTCGCGCTCGTTCCAGGTCACCAACGTGTTCGCCCGCATGACGGTGTGGGAGAACGTCCGCTGCGCCGTGCTGTGGGCGACCGGCCACCGCTACGCGTTCTGGAAGAACGTCGACAATCTGCCCGAGGTGAAGCAGCGCACCGCGCAGATCCTCGACGACATCCATCTCAGCCACCGCCGCGACGTGCCGGCGGGCCTTCTCACCTATGCCGAGCAGCGCGAGCTCGAGATCGGCATCACGATCGCGGGCGGCGCCAGCGTCATCATGCTGGACGAGCCGACCGCGGGCATGAGCCACGCCGAGACCGAGCGCGCCGTCGCGCTGATCCGCCGCCTCACCGAGGGACGCACGCTGGTGATCGTCGAGCACGACATGAGCGTGGTGTTCGGCCTCGCCGACCGCATCTCGGTCTTGGTCTACGGCCACATCATCGCCTCCGGCACGCCGGAGGAGATCCGCGGCAACCCGAAGGTCAAGGAAGCCTATCTCGGCGAGGAGGTCGACTGATGCTGGAGGTCAGGAATCTTCACGCCTATTACGGCAAGAGCCACATCCTGCAAGGCGTCGATCTCGACATCGCCGCCGGCGAGGTCGTCAGCTTGCTCGGGCGCAATGGCGTCGGCCGCTCCACCACCGTCAAGGCGATCATGGGCGAGGTGCCGCCGCAGGGCACCATCCGCTTCAAGGGTCGGGATATCGCAGGTCTTCCGAGCCACAAGATCGCACGCCTCGGCCTCGGCTATGTGCCCGAGCATCGCGATATCTTCCCGAGCCTGACGGTTCGCCAGAACCTGATCCTCGGCATCAAGGACCCGCGCCGCCCCGGCAAGTGGCGGCTGCAGGAGATGCTCGACATGTTCCCCAACCTCGCCGCGCGCGCCGACACGCCGGCGGGCGTGCTGTCGGGCGGCGAGAAGCAGATGCTGACCACCTGCCGCACGCTGCTCGGCGACCCCGAATTGATGATGATCGACGAGCCGACCGAAGGTCTCGCGCCGCTGATCGTGCAGCAGGTCGGCGAGCTGATCGCACGGATCGCCAAGGCCGGCGTCGCCATTCTGCTGGTCGAGCAGAAACTCTCGATCGCGATGAAGATCTCCAACCGGGTCTACATCATGGGCCACGGCCGCGTGGTGTTCGAAGGCACCCCCGACCAGCTCAAGAGCAATGCCGCCGTTCGCGAGGAATGGCTCGAGGTGTAGGCGGACACCGGCGGATCGACGAAGCAATCGAACGTCGACGTAGCAGCGCCATCAGTCAGTTCGCGAACACGACCCAGACCAGCGCCACCAAGAGACTGTGGAAACAAATTATCGAAGCCAGGAATAGCCAGTCGTCCCCGGTCATGGGGCCGAAAACCACGGCCGAAGCGCGGCGACAGCGACACGCGAGCTGGGAAAAGAAGTTCGACTGCATGGGACTGCCCTAGCGGAGTACGCTCCGCCAGGTCTTGCTAGTCTGTGCCAGCTAGTTGAGAGCTGGTGTCAGCCCATCACCGATCGCCATTCGAACTGCGATAGGCCCTCGGCGTGAGGCCGGTCCAGCGGACGAACGCGTGTGTGAAGGAAGAGACCTCGCTGTAGCCCAATAGCCATGCGATCTTGGAAATCGGCAGCTCCTCATCTTCGAGGTAATGGCGGGCAAGGGCAATTCGAAACGCCTTGAGAACGTCTGAGAAGTCCACCCCCTCCGAGGACAATGCGCGAGCGAGAGTTCTCCGGCTCATGCCAAGACGACGCGCGACCGCCTCGGCATTGGCTTTGCCGTGCGGAAGCAGCTGGGCAATGTGTCCTTCGACGCGTGACTGCACGCTGCTTCGTCTCGGTGCCCGGTTACGAAGCGCTTCATCGGCATATTGGAGCAACATCCTGTTGAGATGCAAATCGGCACCCACGACAGGTAATGCGCCGATCCGGGACGGAAACAAAAGCTCGTCGCTTTCCGCTGCAAATTCGATCTCGCATCCGAGAAGAGATCGCACATCCGACGGCGTTTCTCGTCTGGAGTGCTTCAACTTGATTTGCTTTGGGACCAGCCTGCCGTCAGTCAGTGCGCGGCAAATGCGGATCAGGGCAACCAGCCAGAATTCCGCATGGTGACGATCCGACGACCGATCGATGTTGACATATTCGAACCCGATGGCGAAGCCGCGATCCAGAGAGCTCCGCAACCGCACACCCTCGTTGTTAATCGCGCAGTAGCGTCCGCCGATCTGCAAGGCGTCAACGAGATGCTCCGATGAAGCCATGACGTAGTACAGAAGCCCAATCTCGCCGAGCTCGAAGCCTTGAGCCAGATGGAGTCCGAAGCAGTCGTCCTGCAATTCCCTTGCGGCGAGTTCGAGCAGCCTGACCTGCGCTCGTGCATCGATGCGGCGCTTGCGGTCCTCGACTTCGTCGATTGCCAGGCCTGCAGCTGACACGATCGGGACCGGATCAACCTGCGCATCGCGCAGCCGGGCACATGCGAGACGCGCGATTCCCCCGGCGGAGCTCGGTATCGACGGCAAGGCGCTTTCACGGCGTGTGGCGGCTTTCATTCGGCACCGAACTATGTTCGTGGCTCAACGTCGGGAGCTTCCGGGATCGTATCTTGACCTATGTCAAACGAGCTCATGGGTTCGAGGCATCCGGTCTGACACCTTCTCGCAATTTAACGACCCAGGATCACAAGACGCAACGGACGCAAATCGTCTAGCCGATTGCTTCGCGGCCACTCCATTTCTGCCTTGAAACGACGGCAGTCGGCTTCCAATGGGCCCGCGCAGGGGCGAACTCGTCATGAGCTTGGTCAAGCATGCAAATTCGCTGGGACAGGCGATTGGCGCCGAAGCGAACAGCCATATGAGCTAGGTCGTGGTTCGACAAACACCTGCCCAGCATAGCGGCATTCATCGTTCAGTTCATTACATGATCATTGAAGGCGAGACTGCGGGCACCTGGCGTTACTCGTTCTCCATCGGCGATCGCAACTACTCGGGAACGGTTCAGGCGGTCCTTGGATTGCTGGCGGCACGCCGCGTAAGGATGAAGATCGATCGGTTGTTAAGGCAAAACGCGTCAATTGATTATCAAAGCCGGCAGCGGGTGGAGAAAGAGGTCGAGACGCCCGCTCCGCTCGTCCCTCCGGCCGATCCCAAGGACTAGCGCGGCTGTAGCCGCCCTAGCCCGGCCGGAGCAACGCCACCACGTCGCCGGCGCGCAGCGTCTGGCCGGGTTTCACCGGCACCGAAGCGATGCGCCCTGCCGCGGGCGCGTGCACGGAGATCTCCATCTTCATCGACTCGATGATGGCCAGCACGTCGCCGGCCGCGACCTTGGCGCCCTCCTCGACCAGCACCTTCCAGATGTTACCAGGCACTTCGGAGAACGCGCCGATCTGACCGTCGGGAATCCCCGTCGCGGCGGCTGCCGCATCGATCGTTTCAGCCGGCGCCTCGTCGAGCTTCATCTCGCGCCAGCGCTGGCGCTCGGCGTCGAACGCGGCCTGCTGCGTTGCCTTGAACGCGGCGATCGATGGCTTGGCGTCGGCCAGTGTCCTGGCGTAGTCGGCGTAGGAGAACTCGCCCTCTTCGATCCTGATGTCGTATTGGCCGTGCGGGAACTCGGCGCGGGCGTCGAGGAGTTCATCGGCGTCGACCGGGAAGAAGCGGATCTTGTCGAAGAACCGCAGCAGCCAGGGATGGCCCGGCTCGAACACCGGCGTGGTGCGCCAGGTGTTCCAGACTTGGACGGTGCGGCCGAACAGCTGGTAGCCGCCCGGCCCTTCCATGCCGTAGATGCACATATAGGCGCCGCCGAGGCCGACCGCGTTCTCCGGCGTCCAGGTCCGCGCCGGGTTGTACTTCGTGGTCACCAGCCGATGCCGCGGGTCGAGCGGCGTCGCCACCGGCGCGCCGAGATAGACGTCGCCGAGGCCGAGCACGAAATAATCCGCGTCGAACACGATGCGGCGAACGTCGTCCTCGCTCGCAAGTCCGTTGATGCGCCGGATGAACTCGACATTCGACGGACACCATGGCGCGTCCGCGCGCACCAGCTCCTGATATTTGCGCATCGCAAGCTCGGCCTGCGGATCGCGCCACGACAGCGGCAGATGCACGGTCCGGCTCGGCACCCGCATCGCGTCGACCGGCGGCAACTCGCGCTCGATCCGCTTGAGCACGTCGAGCAGCTTTTGCCGTGGCAGCGCCGTGCCGTCGTAATGGATCTGCAGCGAGCGGATGCCGGGTGTCAAATCGACAAGGCCGGCGAGCTTCGCCTCTTCCAGCGCCTGCGCCAGCACGTGCACACGCAGCCGCAGCGCGATGTCGAGTTCCATCGGACCATATTCGACCAGGAGATTGTCGTCGCCGGCGCGCCGATAGACCACCGGGATCCGGCCGTCGTCATTCCGACCAATGATCGCCGATCCGAGCTCGGGCGCGCGCAGCACCGTGGGGCCGGCAACCGGATCGTCGCGTTTAACCGGCACGAAGCGGACCGTGTCGCCGGGCCGGAGCTGGCCGACCTTCCAGAGCTCGTCGCGGGCGACGACCGCCGGACAGACGAAGCCGCCGAGGCTCGGTCCGTCGGGCCCGAGAATGATCGGCATGTCGCCGGTAAAGTCGATCGAGCCGACCGCATAGGCGTTGTCATGGATGTTCGACGGATGCAGCCCGGCCTCGCCGCCGTCGGCGCGGGCCCAGCGCGGCTTCGGCCCGATCAGCCGCACGCCGGTGCGGGCGCTGTTGAAATGCACCTCATAGCTCGCCGCGAACAGCGTCTCGATATCCTCGTCGAGGAAGAAATCCGGCGCGCCGTGCGGGCCATAGACCACGCCGATCTGCCACGCCGATGTGAGCTGCGGCCGCTCGTCCTCCGTGGCGCGCCGCGGCGCCGCAAGGCCCGATGGCTCGGCACCGATATGCAAGACGTCGCCGGCCTTCAGCGATCCCGTCGCATGGCCGCCGAAGGCGCCGAGCGCAAACACAGCGCGCGACCCGAGAATTTCGGGCACGTCGATGCCGCCGCGCACGGCGAGATAGGTGCGCTGGCCCGGGCCCTTGATGCTGCCGATGGCAAGCGTCTGGCCGGCGCGTATCGCGAGCGGCTCATCGTAGGCGACATCGGCGCCGTCGAGCGACGCCTTCATCTGCGCGCCCGATAGCGCGACGATCGCATCGGTGTTGAAGCGCAAGGTCGGCCCGTTGACCGTCAGCTCCAGTGCGGTCGTCGTCTCCGGATTGCCGACCACGCGATTGGCGAGGCGAAACGACCGTTCGTCCATCGGGCCGCTCGGCGGCACGCCGACATGCCAGAGATGCAGCCGGCCGGGCAATTCCTGCACCCCGCTCTGCGCCCCCGGCGCGACGACGTCGATGGTGTGCGGGCGATAAGCGAATGCGCCAAGCACACTGGTCGCGACCTGGCCGCTGCGGAACACGTCGGAGGCTGCTATCGCGCGCAGATAGTCCAGATTGGTCTCGATGCCGGCGACGACCGTATCGTCCAGCGCCTTCGAAAGCCGCGCGATCGCGGCCTCGCGCGTCTCGGCTGAAACGATGATCTTGGCCAGCATCGGATCGTAGAACGGCGACACTTCGGTGCCGGTCTCTATCCAGCCGTCGATTCGCGCATCCGGCGAAAAGCTGACCTGCGTCAGCCGGCCCGCGCTCGGGCGGAAGCCGGCGCCCGGGTTCTCGGCATAGAGCCGCACCTCGATCGCCGCGCCCTTTGGTGCAAGCGCGCCCGCCTGGCCGAGCACATCCTCGCGGGCCGCCTGCCGTATCATCCATTCGACGAGGTCGACGCCAGTGACCTGCTCGGTGACGGGATGCTCGACCTGCAGGCGGGTGTTCACCTCGAGGAAATAGAAATCGTCGCGCTCGACGTCGTAGATGAACTCCACCGTGCCGGCGGACTCGTACGACACGGCCTTGCCGAGCGACACCGCGGCCGCGTGCAGCCGCCGGCGGATGTCGGCGGATAGCCCCGGCGCGGGCGTCTCCTCAAAGACCTTCTGATTGCGCCGTTGCAGCGAGCAATCGCGTTCACCGAGCGCCACCACGCCGCCCTTGCCATTGCCGAAGATTTGCACCTCGATATGCCGCGCTCGCGCAACGAACCGCTCGAGATAGACCCGGGCGTCGCCGAAGCTGGCCCGCGCCGTGCGCTGCACCGATTCGAATCGCTCGCGCAGCGTCGCCATGTCGTGGCAGAGCTGCATGCCGATGCCGCCGCCGCCCGCCGTGCTCTTCAACATCACCGGAAAGCCGATTGCTTCGGCCTCGCGCACCGCCTCGTCGATCGTCTCCAGCAGGCCGGAGCCCGGCAGCAGCGGCACGCCGCTGCGCTCGGCGATCTCGCGTGCCTTGTGCTTGAGGCCGAAGGCGTCGAGATGCTCAGGCCGCGGCCCGATGAACTTGATGCCGTGCTCGGCGAGCCGCTCGGCGAAACGGCGGTTCTCCGACAGGAAGCCGTAACCGGGATGCACCGCCTGCGCACCGGTCGCAAGGCACGCCGCCATGATCGCATCGACGTTGAGATAGCTCTCCGCGGCGGGCGGAGGACCGATCCGCACTGCCTCGTCGGCGTCGAGCACCGGCCGGGTGAAACGGTCGGCGTCGGAATAGACCGCGACCGAACCGATGCCCATGCGGCGCAATGTTCTGCCGATCCGCCCGGCGATCTCGCCGCGGTTGGCAATCAGGACCTTGCTGAACATGCCTCACGCCTCCGGCTCGACGATCGCGACGTCGAAGATCGTCACCTGCACCGGCGTCGGGAAGAAACCGTTGCAGGGATTGTTGATCTGCGGGCAGTTCGATATCAGGCACAGCACGTCCATCTCGGCGACCAGCTCGATGGCGTCACCGGGCTTGGAGACGCCATCGACCACGGTGAAATTGCCGGCGGGATCGATCGGCACGTTCATGAAGAAGTTGAGATTCGGCACGATGTCCCGCTTCGACATGCCGTATTTCGCGGCTTCGATCACGAAATTCTCGCGACAGGCGTGCTGGTAGCGGGTCTGGTGCCCGAACCGCACGGTGTTGCTCTCGCAGGAGCAGGCGCCCGCCGAGGTGTCGTGCAGGCCGCAACTGTCGGCCGTCACGCGCAACATCACGCGGCCTTCGTTGGACATGATCCTGGTGCCGAGCCCAACATAGGCCGAGCCCTGCGCGCGCAGCGTATCCTGGCCACTGTAGCGCTCGCCGAAATCACTGGCGCAATAGAACAGCGTATCGACCGCCTGCTGGCCGTGGCTATCGGTGATCCGCAGCGTCTGCCCCTTGCGGATGATCGCCGACCACGGCTTGCGCGCGGGAATTTCGACATCGAGAACGATGCGGCCGCCGGTGCGAACAGATTGCGTGGTCATCGCACGGCTCCTTCCAGGGTTTCGCCGAAATACAGCGCATTGTTCTGACAGGCGCGGACTGCTTCCGCGGTGGCAGTCCGGCACAGATCGTCGGCCGCCGGCGCGGCCGCGCGATAGCGCACGATCTCCACGTTCGCCTGCGGATAGGTTTTGGCGGGATCGAGCGGATGCGGGCAGTTCGACAGCGCGATCAGAAGCTCCATCTCCGCGCGCAGGTCGACGAAATCGCCCTGCTGCCGCCGCTGCTCCGACCAGACGAACTTGCCGTCGGCGTCGATCGCGACCGGTGCGAAGAAGCTGACACAGGGATGGACGTCGCGGCGATCTAGCCCAAGCTTGGTCGCGGCGAGAATGAAATTGTCGCGCGTGTTGCGGAAATTGCCGTCGCCGTATTTGGCCTGGTTGGTCGTCGCGGTCGAGCCGCCGACCACCGCATCATGCGCGGCGCTGCTGTCCTCGGTAATGCCGAGCAGCGCGCGCCCCATGTCGGACAGCAGCACCCGCCCCTTCTGCAGCCGCGCCGCCCACTGCACCTTGATGGTGTCGGCGTGGTTGAGCCGCTCGGTGGTGTCGGCACTGTTCCAGGCGAGCAGGCTGACGGTCGACGTCCCCGACGTGTTGACGATGCGCAGGGTATCACCGCGGTTCAGCCGCGTGGTCCAGTACCAGCCGGACGGGATCGTCTCACGGTGCATGACCGTGTCGGCATCGATCGGCGCGGCGTCGCGCGCAGTCGGCGCCGGCAGTGCGCGCGGCGCGTGCTCCTGTCCCGCCGCCTTCAGCTCGTTATACCGCCGGGTATGCGCCGCGATCTCGGCCTTCTGTTCCTCTGATAGGATCATGGTTGCTCCTTCAAGACGAGAGCGCCGGGCCGTCCCGGCTGATGCTCCTTGCCTGACCGGGTCGTCCCGGTCGGAGCTGGTTGAACTGACGATCGCAGCTCTGCGCTGCGGCGCGGAAAGATCTCGAGGTCGCGCGACACCGTGGCGCCGTAGCGGTCGCGCTCCTCCGGCCGGTTGCGCTGCCGCTCCAGCGCGATCACCCGCGTCGCGAGCCCGAAGGCTTCACTGAGGTCATGCGTCACCATCACGACGGTGAGATGGGTCTCGTTCCAGAGCCGCTTCATCAGAAGGTGAATGTCGGCGCGGATTCCCGGATCGAGCGCGCCGAACGGCTCGTCGAGCAGCAGGATCTTCGGGCCGCGCATGATCGCCTGCGCCAGCGCGAGCCGCTGCTGCATGCCGCCCGACAAAGCGGACGGATATTTGCCCTCCTGGCCGGCGAGCCCGACCTCGGCGAGCAGCTTTATCGCTTCGTCGGCGGCGGCGCGCCGCGCGGCGCCGAACAGCCGGCCGGTGAATTTGGCGTCGCGCAGTTCGCGCCCGAACATGACGTTCTGCAAGACCGTCAGATGCGGAAACACCGAGTAGCGCTGGAACACCACGCCGCGGTCGGCGTCCGGCTCGCCGGGCAACGGCTTGCCGTCGACCAGGATCTGGCCGCGGGTCGGCTGCTCCTCGCCGAGCAACATGCGGAGCAGCGTGGTCTTGCCGCAGCCGGACGGGCCGACCAGCGCAATGAAGGCGCGCGGTTCGACCTCCATCGTGATGCGCTCGAGCACGATGTGGTCGCCATATTCCTTCCAGACGTCGTCGAAGCGGATTGCGCTCATTCCGCCCTCACCGAGGCAAACCACGGAAACAACCGTCGCTGCATGACGCGCAGGCCGACATCGATCAGGAACGCCAGCAGCGTGATCCAGGCGACGTAGGGAATGATGACGTCCATCGCGAGATAGCGGCGCACCAGGAAGATCCGGTAGCCGAGCCCGGAATCGGAGGCGATCGCCTCGGCCGCGATCAGGAACAGCCACGCCGGCCCGAGCTGCAGGCGCAGCACGTCGATCAGCCGCGGCAGGGTTTGCGGCATCGCGACGCGCAGCGCGATCTGCCAGGTCGAGGCGCCGAGTGTCTGCGCCTTGACGATCTGCTCGCGCGGCAGCTCCTGCACCTTCATGGCGAGATCGCGGATCATGCAAGGCAGCGTCCCAATCACGATCAGCGCAATCTTGGAATTCTCCCCGAGCCCCATCACGATGAACAGGATCGGCAACAGCGCCAGCGGCGGCACCATCGAGGTGACAGACACGAACGGCCCGAGCAGGGCGTTGGCGCCCGGCAACAGCCCGATCACGATGCCGAGCACCAGCGCAGCCACCGTCGAGATCGCCAGCGCCGAGCCCAGTCGCCCCAGGCTGGCGACGGTGTCGGAGGCCATCAGATAGCCGCCGGTGCGTGGGTCGACCTCGAACGCCATCTGCTTGACCGCCTGCACCATGCTCGGCAGCGCAGGCAGCAGCTTGTCGTTCGGGTTCTGCGCGAGCCGCGCGCTGGAGCCGGCGAAGTACGCGATTGCGACCAATACGAACGGCAGCGCGAGCAGATAGAATCGCGTCTGCCGTCCCGGCCGTATGTTCACAAGTCGCATGGTCAGCTCCGGCTTGAGGCGACGCGCTGCGCGTCAGAGCTTGCCCTTGGCGGCTTCGTCCATGTAGGTCGGGTCGAAGCGCAGCTTGACATTCGACTTGTCGCCCAGCACCGACTTGTCGGCGAGTTCGATGCCGACGGCGTCAGCCGATTTCGCCCCCTTGCCGAGCAGGTCCTTCTCGAACAGGAATTTGCGCACGCGATCCATCGTCGCCCCGACGGTCTTGCTGCGCGTAAAAGCTTCAGCATCGGTTGCCTTGTCAAACAGTTTTGTGGTCGAGAGCTGGCTGTCGAAGCCCGCAAGGTCGGTGCCGGAGGCCTTTGCCATCGCCTCCTTGGCGGCCTTCGCGGCGGCATCGTTCGCCGTCATCTTGGACAGCGTCTCGTACCAGATGCCGACCAGCGCCTTGGCGAAACCCGGATTGTCCTTGGCGACTGCGGTGTTCACCACCATCAGGTCCATGATCTCGCCGGGGATCTGCGAGGAATCGAACACCTTCTTCGCGTCGGGCGAGCCGAGGATTTCGGTTACGATCGGATTCCAGGTCACCACCGCGCTGACGTCAGGCGTCTTGTAGGCGGCCGGGATATCGGCGTCGGAGGTGTTGATGACCTTGACGTCCTTCTCGCTCAGCTTGCTGGTCTCGAGCGCGCGCGCCAGCAGATAATGCGACACCGAAAACTCGACCAGGTTGACCGTCTGGCCCTTGATCGCAGCGAGATCGCTCTTGTTCTTCAGGATCACCGCGTCGTTGCCGTTGGAGAAATCACCCATCACGACCGCGGTGGTGTCGACGCCGCCGGCTGCGGGAATCGACAGCGCGTCCATGTTGGTGATGGTGACGGCGTCATAGCCGCCGGCGGTGTACTGGTTGATCGATTCGACGTAATCGTTGAACTGCTTGACCTCGATCGCGATGCCGTATTTGTCGGCCCATTTCTTGACGATACCGGTGTCGGCCGCATAGCCCCACGGCATCCATCCGACATAGATCGACCAAGCGACCTTGAAGCTTTTCTTCGGCGCGGCGTCGGCCGCAGGCACAGTCGCCAGCGCGACCGCGCAGCCGATGACAACAGAGCGAAGGAAGAAAACGAATTTGTTCATTGCCGATCCCTCTTGCGAAAACTTCACAAAAAGGGACTGGCGAAAAGACCATCGCTCCGCCAATCCCTTGGCTGACGAGGTCTCCCGGGCTTTTATCCCGCCGTGCACCTGCGGGGATGTCTCCCCCGCAAGCGGCTGCTCTCGGACCAGCACCTTGCTTGGCAAGATCGGAACCCTAGCGGCCAACTCGACGCCATTGATGCACGAGGCGTGCCAGCGGGCCGGCAATTGAATCTCATGAGATTTTTCCGCGCGCACGGCGCAGCCACGACGGTGTCTTGCTCAAAGATTGCGCAGACCTGCTCAGAATTGGCTCTGTCCTTTCGCCACCGGCATCAGCAGGATCACGCGATGGCTGATGTCGAGTGGAGTTCGATGCGCAAGCTTCTGAGCGTTCTGTGCGCCGGCCTCTGGCGCGGATTGCACGGCCGGTTCGGCCTGGTGCCGAAGTCCGAACTAAAAGACTGATCGCAAGATCGCAAAAAAGAGCCCCGCTCTGCAGCGGGGCTCCTGCACAGAGATCCTATTTCCGATCGGAGTTTTGCGCCGGCGTCTGCGGGCTCTGGCCTGAGCCTGACGACGGCGGATTGTTGTTCTGGTTGGGCTGGCTGGACTGCGTGTCCCGGCCGGCATTTGGCTGGTTGCCGCTGCCCTGACCGACGGTCGACTGGTTCTGCGGTGCAGCCTGGCCCGTCGTATTCTGCTGCGGGGCCTGCTGCTGAGCGGACGGTTGATTTCCGCTCTGGCCGGTTGTCGACTGGTTCTGCGGCGAGTTCGCCTGACCCGTGGTCTGCCCGGTCGTGTTCTGCTGGGCAGGTTGCTGAGTGCCGGTCTGGCCGGTCGACTGGTTCTGCGGCGCGTTGTTGGTCTGACCGGTCGTCTGTCCAGTCGTGTTCTGCTGGGTGCGGCTCTGGCCGACCGTCGACGATGCGCCCGCGCCCTGACCGATCCGATCTGACAGGCCGAGTGCGGTCACCGTGCGCGTGTCGACGCTGCCGCTGGTCGTGATGCCCTCCTGACGCTGGAAGGTGATCAGCGCCTCGCGGGTCCGCGATCCCAATACGCCGTCGGCCTCGCCGACCAGCAGGCCACGGTCAATCAGCACCTGCTGCACCTCGCGGATCTGCTGCGGGTTCAGGTCCATCATCGCAACGCTACCGCCGCCACCACCGCCACCGCCGCGATGGCTGAAGCGCGTCCGCGGTCCGACCGGGACCACGTCGACGACGCGGCGCTCGCGATCGAGGAACACGACTTCATCCTCGACGACGAAGAAGCTGTCGTCGCGATAATACGGGAACGCATCGATCAGCGCCGGGAAGGCGGCAACCGACACCGCGTTGAACCTCCGCGGCACCACCACACCCGGATTGACCGCGAAGTTGATCGTGCTGACATTGACGCGCGGTGCGTTACGCGCCGACAGCACCGAGCGCTGGATCGTGCTCTGCTGCTGCGCGGTCACGGTGCGCCCGGCCTCGGTCTGGATCGTGGCGTTCGACTGGGCCTGGGTCTGAGCGGTTGTCCCGGCTTGTCCCTGAGCCTGACCGGTGGTCTGTCCGGAGTTCATCCGGTTTTGCGTCGTACCGGACTGCGGAGCGGCCGCGCCCGTGGTCTGGCCGGCTCGCGTATTCGGCGCTGCCGTTGTGCCCTGGCCGGTGGTCGTGTTCGCGCCCTTTGCCTGGCCCGTGGTCGTGCTCTGGCCGGTCGTCGTGCCCGCCTTGCCTTGAGCCTTGTCCTGGGCCGTCCCCTGACCGGTCGTGGTGCCCTGGCTGCGGTTCGCGGCGTTGGCGCGATTCTCCGGCTGCTGCTGGCTTTGCCGCGTCGTGGCGCTGCCGCGTTCGCGGGATTCAGATCGGCCCATCTGCTCGCGCTGGCTTCGGCTCTGGCCGATGGTCTGCTCTTGCTTGCTCTGGCTGCGCTGACCTTGCTCGGCGCGGCCGCTCTCGCGGGCCTGGTCGGTGGTCTGGCTGCGCTCGGCGGCACCGCGGCCCATCTGACCTTCAGTCCGACCGCTCTCTCGTGCGCCCTGGCTTTCTCGTGCGCCCCCCTGGCCGCGACCGACCGTCATGCCTTCGCTTCGCGATGCCCCGGGACCGCCATGCATTGCGCCGCCGGAACTGCCGGCCGACGAGCCTGCGGAGCGGCCGTGTTCACCACCGCCACCGCTCCCGCCCGCGCCGACGCTTCCGCCACCACCCATGCCGCCCCCGCCGCCGCCCTCGCGCATGCCCTGCGCCGAAGCGAGACTGACGCCGGCCAACAGCACGGCCGTCGTCAGCAGAAATTTGCTCTTCATGATCTTGCTCTGCATTACCGATTCCTCCTGCAGTTTTGCGGCTGCCGAATTGCGAAGCCGGCGCCAAATGGCCCGGCACGCTCCGCACCGCGGCCGCGCTCCAACAAAGCCGGCGAACGACGCGACGCAACGGCGCGCGCGTCTCACCGGTGAACTCTGAGAAAACAGCGGCGCCGCCCGCACCGTTCCTAGACACCGCCGCGACGCGACATTTCGCGCCAAGGGAACACCACATGTTCATCTTGAGTTCATCTTGAGCCAGCGGCCCGACGTCTGATCGCGCTTCAGGAACCGATTGCCACGCTTTCCCGTTTTGAATCGACGTGTGCGTTCGTCGTCATGACGATGGTCAGCGAGCTCACGCGGATCATCGTCCGCTGCGACTGGCGCTGGATCGGAACAGGTTCCGTTCGGCTTTGAACATTTGCTTCGCCGTCAACGGCAAGCTGCTGCGCCCACCTCGCTGCCAGGCCCGGATCGTTGCAGGCGTGCGGCCATTCGCAACCAATGCCACTCTCCTCCGTTGACCGGCTGGGCAATCATCATCGAGGAGGATCACATGAGGAAAACAGGCCTTGTTCTTGCAACCGTCGGTACGCTTGGGGTGAGCGCCATCGCAGCCCCGGCTCCCGCCGAAGCACGGTGGGGACACGGAGGTTGGGGTGGCGCGCTCGCAGGCGGACTGATTGCCGGCGCAGTCATCGGTGGTCTCGCCTCGTCAGCCTACGGCTATCCCGGCTATGCCTATGGTTACGGCTACCCCGGCTACGGCTACGGTTATGGCTATTCGCCCGCTTATTACGGCTACGGCAGCTATGCCTATGACGACGGCTATTACGCTGCGCCGTATCGTTGGGGAGGCGGCTATACCACGACATATTATAGCGGATACCGGCCGGCCTATTACGGTTATCGCTATCGCCACGTGGTGCGCCCGGCATACGCCTATTATCGCGGCGGCTATCCGCGCTGGCATCATCGCTGGCGTCATTGGTGAGATCGCCGAGACCGGCGCGGCGCCGCCAGCCGGGCTGACTGGCGCCGGCAAGGGGCCGACAAGGGTCGACCGGGTTGAGCGGCAGCGTTACCCGGCGACCCGCAGCGCGGTCACCGCGACGCAGGCGTTGCCTAACGGAATCAGCACCACCTGCGCGCCGTTCGGCAGCGCCATCGTCGCGAGCTCACCGAGCGTGCCGGTCTGTCCGTTGAGCTTGGCGAGTTCGGCGGCCACCGTCGAACAGCTCTCCGTCCGCGGCGTCACCCGCACCAGATTGCCTTCGCAGGACGATCCAACCGGCGCGGCAAACACGATGCCGGCGGCCTGCTGATTGGCGGCAGGGGTGGCTTGACTGGCCTGGTTAGGTGCGAGCGCGACCAGCGACTGCACCGAATGCGAATTGCCGGCCTTGGCGTCCCACTGCGACTGCGCGGTGTAGTTGGAGTTCATCGCGAGGCCGCGGCCGAGCGTCCCGAACAGATTGGCGCAGGTCACGATGTTGCCCTGCCGCGCGTGCTCGTCGAACACGGTCGGTTGCCGGCCCGCCTGCTGCGGCGGAACGGAGGCCGCCGCGGCAGACGGCGGCCTCGGCGCTTCCTGCGGACGCTGCTTGTGCGGCTGCGGCTTCGCGGCGGCGGCGGGCTTTTTGGCCGGCGCGGGCGTCGCCGGCTGCAGCGGCATCGGCTGCGACTGGGCCGGCTGCATCTGCTGGGCATAGCCCACGACGCCGGCTGCACTGAGCGCCGCCACGACGACCGCCGTGAAAATCAGGATGGGGGTCTTCAGTCGCATCGGCGTATTCATCCTCTCGTCCCGCACGTCGATGCGTCGCTCCGGCTTCCGGATCCGCATGCAGCCTGTTGTCTCATTTCAGCTTCGCCAGCACACCGGACAGTCCGTCCAGCGGCGCCTCCAGCACGATCGGCCCTTGCGGCAGCTGATAGGACACGCGGCACGGCGTCGCCGCACGGATGTGCCGCCTCAGCACGTTGCCGATCGCGACCGTGGCGAAGCAGAAACTGGCATCGCAGCGGTCGGTCTGCGCGACGATGCGGTCCGGACTGTCGCCCATCGCGAGCTCGATCTGCGCGCCGACCCCGGCGGCCGCGGGAATCCGCATCGCCATCAGCGGTTTGCCATCGGCGGTCGCGATCAGCGACCAGTTGAAGGCGACCGCGCCCTGCGCGTTGACGATCGATTGCGTGACGTTGCAGACGCGGCGTTTCGATTTGAGACTCTCGTCGCAAATCAGGGTCCAGTTCTTGAACGGCTGGATCATCCGCCGGAACTCGCCGAGCGTTTCGCCTTCCGGCACCACGACGTCCGACGGCTTCACGCTGTAGGCGGATGGCGGCGCGCCCTGCGCGGCCGCGTTCGCCGCCGCCCCGAGCCAGATCGCCAAAGCCAGACACGCCAGCCGCCTCGTCGCCGTCAGGGTCAATTGAGCGTCAGGCTCACGCCGGCGCTGACGCCCCAGTCGCCGCCGGCGGTGGTTGCCGCCGCGTTGGTGCGCAGCTTGCCGTTCTCGCTGGTGTAGCCGATGCCGAAGGCGAGCGCGCCCTGGCTGCGCCAGACGCCGCCGCCGGCCGAGGCGCTCACCTTGCCGGGCCGGTCGTCATAGCGCAGCGATGCCGCGGCCATGCCGATCGCGGCCGCACGCCAGGCGTCCTGCCGCACCTCGCCGATCTGGCCGTTGAGCTGCTGGAACGCGCTGTTGAGCTGGTTGACGTTGACCGCATCGGTGCCGGCAACGCCCGGCGCCACGTTGCTGATCGTCACCGGCGCCCCATTGCCGCTGTTCAGCGTCAGCTTGTTGGTGGTGCCGCCCGAACCGTCGGAGTCGTAGCGGATCGAGCTCGACGCAACCGCCTGGAGCTGGCTGACATTGACCGCATCGGTCGCCGCCGAGCCCGCGGCAACGTTGGTGACACGGCGTTCGGCGCCGGATGAGCCGACCGACACTTCGCCGGTCGCAACCCCTGCGACACTCTTGCCGACCACAGGCGTATAGGCCGCATCGCTCAGATTGGCCGTGGTGGTGGCGTTGGCGCCGAGCGCCAGCGAGTTGGCCGCCGTCGCCTTGGCACCGGCGCCGATCGCGACCGAATTGTCGGCCGACGCCGCAGAACCGTTGCCCATCGAGATCGCGTTGGCCCCGCTCGCGACCGACTGCGGTCCGATCGCGACGCTCTCGGCGCCGGTCGCGATGGAATCCGCAGCGGTCGAATTGGCGTGGAAATATTTCACGCCGCCGCCGGTCGAGATGTTGCTGACGGTGGTGTAGAGAGCGGCGAGCGAGGTATTGGTGGCCCAGAGCTGCGAGCCGTTGATCGCATCCGTCGAGGTCTGGCTGATCTGGCCTGCGGCCACGTTGGTGATGGTGCGCTCGGAGCCGGCGCTGCCGACACTGACGGTCGAGGTCGGCGTCGTGCCGGCGAAGTTGTAGGTGGTGCCGCCGATCGAGGTGCTCGACGTCGCGACCACCGCCTGTGTGGTCGAATTGGCACCGAGCGCGACGTCGCCGGCCTGCGCCGTCGCCTTGGCGTTCGGACCGAGCGCGACGCTGGTCGGGTTGGTCGTCTGCGATCCGGCGCCGATCGACACCGACTGGACGCCGTTCGCCTGCGCATTGGTGCCGAACGCGATCGAATCGGCAAAGTTGGACTCCGAGTTCTGGCCGATCGCGATGCCGCCGGGCGCGGTCTGCGCCACGGTTGCGCCAAAGCCCATGCCGATGCCGTTGTCGCCATTGACCACCGTCTCCGGCCCCACCGCGACCGAATTGTTGCCGACCGCAAGCGAGTCGGCGAGCGTCGAGTTGGCGTGGAAGTATTTCGTCGTCGTGGTCGCGAACGAGGTCAGCGCGCCGGTCAGCTGCCGCACGGTGACGGCGTCGCTGTCCTGGGTGCCGTCGGCCACATTGGTGATCTGCCGGTAACTCGTCGCATTGCCGACCGACACCGCGCCGAGCAGCGCGAGATCGGTGGTGTTGTAGGGGATGATGGTGCCGCCGATCGTGCCGGACGCCGGCGCGAGCGCACGGTTGGAGATCGACCCCGAACCGAGCGCGACGCCGTCGACGACCGTGGCCTGGGTGTTGAAGCCGAGCGCGGTGGAATTCGCCGCCGTCGCCGAGGCCGCCACGCCGGCCGCCATCGAGTTCACGCCGGTCGCGCCATTGTTGTTGTAGTTGGCCTGCTGCGTGCCGCCGTCATTGACGCCATAATAATGCGTCAGGCCGTTGCTGACGACGGTCGACAGGCTGTCGATCGCGGACGTCGCGGCGAACAGCTGCGAGCCGTTGATCGCATCGGTCGAGCCGTTGCTGACCCGTCCCGCCGCGACATTGGTGATGGTGCGCTCGTTGCCGACCGAGCCGACGCTGACCGTCGAGGTTGGGGTGGTACCGGCAAAGCTGTAGGTGGTGCCGCCGATGACCATGTTGGCGGTTTGAACCGCCGCGGTGGTCTGGCTGCCCGAGCCGAGCGCGATGTCGTTGGCGTTGGCGGCGGTGGCGCCGTTGCCGATCGACACCGAGCCGCTGCCGGTCGCGGTCGACACCGGTCCGATCGCAACCGAGTCGGTGCCAACAGCGTTGGAATCAGCCAGCGTCGAATTGGCGTGGAAATATTTGATGCCGCCGCCGGTACTGATGTTGTTGACGGTGGTGGCGAGGCCGTCGACCGCCTGGTTGGTGGCCCAGAGCTGCGAGCCGTTGATCGCGTCGGTCGAAGCGTTGCTGATGCGGCCCGCCGCGACATTGGTGATGGTGCGCTCGGCGCCGAGCGCCCCGACGCTGACCGTCGAGGTCGCCGTCGTACCCGCAAAGCTGTAGGTGGTGCCGTTGATCACCGTGTTCGGCGTGTTGACAGCGGCAGCGGTGACGCTGCCGGAGCCGAGCGCGACATCGCCGGAGCTTGCCGCCGCCGTGGCGCCGTTACCCAGTGCGATATTGCCCGCAAGACCGGCGGCGCCCGCCGTCGAGCCGTTGCCGAGCGCCACCGAGCCCTGCCCGATCGCTTTGTTGTTGTTGCCGATCGCGACGGCGCCGGCGGCCTGGTTGGCGGCGGTGGCGCTCGCCGTGCCGTCACTGTTGGCAATGTTGTTCGCGCCGCCGGTGAAGGCGCCGGTGCCGCTGGCATAGCTGGGATCGCCGATCGCCACGGCGCCGTTGCCATAGGCGACGTTGTTCGCGCCGATCGACACGGCCTGACCGCCGGAGGCCACCGCATTGGTGCCCAAGGCCACCGCGTTGGCGGAACTGGCCGCGGCATTGTTGCCGATGGCGATGGCGCTTGTAGCCGACGCATTGGCGCCGATGCCGAGTGCGGTACTGGCGATTCCGCTGGCGCTGGCGCTGACGCCGGCCGCGAGAGAATTGTCTCCTGTCGCGTGCGCTCCAGACCCGAATGAGGAGGAGTTTTGGCCGCTGGCAACGGCTGTGTTGCCAACCGCAGTGCTGGCGGCGGCACTCGCATTTGAGGCAGTGCCGATCGCCAGCGAACTTGTGCCGGCGGCACTGGCTCCAACGCCGGTCGCGAGCGAACTGATGCCGGCGGATGCCGCATTGTTGCCGATCGCGATGCCGCCCGTCGCTGCACTGTTGACGACCGCGCCCGATCCGATCGCAACCGAGCCTCCGGTACTCAGCGCCTGCGCCTGATTGCCCAAGGCAACAGCGAAATCCGCCGACGCCGTGGCGAGATTGCCGGCCGCCAGCGAGCTGGTACCTGACGCGACCGACTGGATGCCAACAGCGGCGGCGTTGCCGCCGCTCGCATTGGCAAGGTATCCCAGGGATGCGCTGCCGACCGCGGAGGCTTTCGCCCCGTTACCGATGGCGGTGGCCTGATTTGCCGAAGCATTGGCCGACGTTCCGAAGGCGCTGGCTCCTGTCCCTGTCGCTGAAGCGCTTGGGCCGACGCTGGTCGACCAAGCCCCCGTGGCGGCGGAACCGGTGCCGAGCGCAACAGCCTCGAACGTGAAGCCGGCAGGCGCGGTCCCGCTGGCATTGGCATTCGTGCCGATGGCGATTGGAGACCCGCCGCCGACTCCGGCGTTTGCTTTGGCGCTGACGCCGATGGCCGTGCCCGAACCGTTTGAAGATGAGGCAGCGGAGGACAATCCAATGGCGATCGAGGCGCCACCGGAGGCGCTGGCCGTCGAGCCCAGCGCCAAGGCACCCACGCCATTTGCAGTGGTGTTGACGCCAAAGGATGAGGATCCGTCCCCGGTGGAGTGCGCGTTCCCACCGATGGCGAGGGCGTTCGTGCCGGTCGCGTTCGCAAACACACCCATACCGATCGCATTCAAGCCATTCACGGAGTTGGAATAGCCCACGATGATCGAACCGTCGCCGGTTGCGCTGTTCGAATCGCCGATCGCCACGGAGTTCTGGCCATTCGCATTGGTATTAGCGCCAATGGCGGTCGAGGTGGCGCCGGCAGCATGGGCGCCGCAACCAATAGCAGTGCTGCCTGCAGTTGCAGCAGTGGGATTGGTGCAGTTGGCGGGATTGCTCAAAACCCCGTTGCCGATGGCAACCTGCGCGAACGCCGCGTGCGGGGTCATGACTCCGGCTATCGCAAGCATCGCGACGACCGCCCCACCGACTCCGAGCGACCCAAGCCCAAGCCGATCCCGCTTCACCCCGAGCGTCCGATGCACCTGACGCAGCACGGCCAACAGCCGGCGCCGCAGCGACGAGCTGCCCGCATCGCCCGATGCGACCCAGCTCCGGACGAAGCCGGCGCGGCCCGGACGTTTCAGCGATCTTGTTGAGTTGTGTGCGACAGCCATGGTGCGCCCCTTTCGCGACATCTGATCCAGACGCCGGAGGCGACGCGCCATGGACCGGGCCGACGCGCGGGCCCGCCGGCCGCGCGCGTGAAAAAATAACGATGATCGTACGCACGATCATCGTCCCGTCCTGGCCAACGATGTGTCGAATTCAACGAGCGCATCTAGCCACCCAGCGCTCGCTCGACTGCCCCATCAATGTGCCCCGAGTCGTCATGTCGCAAAATGATAGACACAATTTTGCCAGCGTCACTCAGCAGGCCGTCCAAATATCACGCAGATCGTCTCACAAGTTGAATGATCGGCCGATACACCGTGAGGTGTTTTATCGAAGTTTCAACCGTTAGTTGACCGACGGCGCATGCGTTCGCGCATCTCGCGCGGGCTGACGCCGAATTCGCGGCGGAAGGCGCGGGCAAAATCGGACGCCAGCTTGAAGCCGTGGCGATAGGCGATCTGCTGCACCTGCCTGTCGGCGGACGAGACAAGTTCTGCATGTGCCGCGCGCAGCCGCTTGCGCAGGATGTAGCCGGCAACGCCGCCGACGCTCTCGAATGCACGGTAGAGGGCAGAACGCGAGATCCGCAATTGCAGCGCGATGCGGTCCGGCGTCAGATCGAAATCGCCGAGATGCGACTCTATATAAAGACGCGCACGCTCGAACAGCACCGACTCGACCGCGCCGCGCGCCTGCTCCAGCCGGTCCGAAGAGAGCTGGATGCATGCGGCGATCATCTGCGCGGTCGCCCGCCCCGCCTGCCTCAACTCCTCTGCGGACATCAGGGTGATGCGCGTTTCGAGCCGGTCGAGATAATCGGCCAACAATTCGATCAGATTGCCTTCGAGCAGAATATTGCAGACAGCGTCGAGCTGATCGGCCACATCGGCGAACGATCTGCGCGGCAAGCCCAGCACCAGGCCGTCATAGTCCGTGATGCTGCCGCGGAAATCCTCGTCGAGCGAGATCAGGAACATGGCGCCCGGCCCGGCGTGAATCCGCCGCTCTGCGCTCTCGAAGCGGGCTTCGCCGGAGCGCACCCGGTACAGCCACCAGATGTCGACCGGCGCGCCATGCGACGGCTTGATGACGCGGGCGAATGATTGCGCGGCGAATCGCCCCGAGGTGAAGACGACATCGGCCATGTTGCAGGTCAGGTACTCCACCAGGAACCCGTGCGCAGGGCTATGACCTTCCGGTGGCGCAACGTCGACCAGCGAAGCCATCCGCGTTTTCCAGACCTCGAACTGCTCCGAGGGCGGATAGTGTCGTGTCGAGAACAGCCGCGGCGGCGCGGGGGTTACATCCCTGATGTTCCGCGGCTCGCGCGGCAAGGGAACGTGTTCCAGGCGCTGCGCTGCGTGTGCCGGCGTCTTGTCGTCTTCTTGCATGTACTTTCGTGCCCCGTTGGCGCGAACGACGAACGTCGGCTCAACGGAGGCGCATTCCCAAGGTTGCGTCGCCGGCCGCTCACAGACCGGCGAATTTCGGGGAGACAAGGAAGAGGCATTTCGGGAATCGGACATCGACGGCTTACGCCGGCCGCTCCCGATAGGGTTGACGCAGGTGCCTCTGGCAGTCGTGCTCGCACATGGCGTTCATCATCGTCGCGTCATGGCCGTGTCCGGCTCGGATGCTCCGTCACGGTCGGCTCGATTGATCTAGAGAACAATCTGCGCGAGAACCAGAGGGGCGGCAACGCGCGTCGTGCAGAAATCCAAAATTGCGTTCATGCGATGCGATCGGGCAACGCATCATCGCAGAGTCTTCGGAAAATTTTCTCGATCTCCGCGTCTGGAGGAAACGCATGTCGCTGCGAAGGCGCGACCTAAGCACGGTAGATGTCATATCGAGAATCCCACGCATGATCGCATTGCGAACGCTCGTGCCCAATCATGCGGCAATCCACCGCGTGCGACGTGAATGCAATCCCATACGCATCGAACACGCGCGCGGCATACATGCGCGCGCACGCTGCGGCATTCACACGTGAGCGTCGAGATGACGAAAGTCACAAGTGCCTGTCGATTTTTTTCGGCGAGCAGTACGTCGCAGGCGGCTCGCGCCGTCCCGCGAAATCATGTCGAGCGCAACGCGAGAGAAAACCCTGCGGTTGTTGCTCAAGCCTGCACGCGCGCGGACTTCCTGTACTGCGCGGTTTCGGCGCGCAGCAGATCGCAGAATTGAAGTGCGAGACCGCTTCGCGGCCGCTGCGAGGGAAGCAGCAACATGGTGGCGATCTCCAGTCGTGGCACGAACGGCTTGAGTACGATTCTGGAGCTTGCAAAATCCCGGGCCACGATCGGGTCGACGATCGAGAAACCCAGTCCCTGCGCAACCAGGGCACAACGCTGCATGCTGTACTGGATCTCCGCGACCGTCTTGATCTCGACCTTGGCCTCATCGAGGATGCGCTCAAAGCGGGATCGATGCGGTGCGCTCGGGGAAGCTGCGATCATGGGCTCTCCCGCAGATCTTGCGCTGCGATCGATCGCTTCGAGCGCAAGCGGTGCTGGCGGGGCAAGACGCAGACCGCCTCCGTTGTCATGAGGAGTTCGTCGTCGACCGCGGCAAACCCCGCCTGCGGCCGCGCCAGTCCGACGTCGCATTGTCCCGAGGCCACCAGGCTCCAGACGCGCTCGGGGCTGTGGACGGCCACGGATACGACGATGCCGGGATTCTTCCTCAGGAAGCTGCTGACGATCTGCGGCATCAACGAATAGGTGAACGCCGGAAGACACGCGATCCTGAGCGTCCCGCTGCCGCGCTCGCGAATGCCGCGCGCGGCGCGCGCCAGATACTCGAGGCCGGCCTGGTTTCTTTCGACCTCGCGCAGGAATATCTCGCCTTCCGGCGTCAGCGTGACGCCGCCTCGCCCGCGTTCGAACAACGCAAAGCCGATCTCGCGCTCGAGACGTGCGATCGCGCGGCTGATGAAAGGCTGCCCCACCCGAAGGCTCAAGGCGGCCTTGGTGATTCCGTTGTGGCGCACGACCTCTCGAAACAGGTCAACATGTCTTGGATTCAGGGGCATGACCAATTTGCATATGAACTGGCGTTCCAGTCATTTGACGGCATGCGCATCGGGTGCGTCAATACGGCATGTACCCGTCGAGCAATCATGCAAGCTTCGCCACCGACCGCATCCTGTTGACCAGGATCACCGGCCCGGAGTCTTCGCGCGCACAGCAGCTTCGCGAGGCAGCGATGCTGCGGCGGCTCGATCGCGGCACATCTGACCGGCCGAACACCGCGCGCCTGGCGGCGGGACGGGACCAGGTCGACACCGCGGCCGTGTTCGCAATCGAGGCCGCTGGATCGGGAGACCTGCTCGGCGTGTCCGGGTTCGGCGCGATCGACCGGCACGAAAAGCGGGCGACGTTCGCTCCAATCTGGAGCATCGGACGACTGGATGAGGCCGTGCTCGTCAGTCACGTTGCACATCTGATGACGCGGTATGCGTTCGAGGTGCTCGTGGTCGAGCGGGCCGAGGTGCATCTGGACTGGCGCCTGAGGCATATGCTTGATCTCTACGCCAACCTCGGCTTCCGCTGCGAAGGCAGGCTTCGCGCATATTTCGCAGCCGATGAAGAGCCGTCCGGCGATGCTGCGGTCCTCAGCGTGGTTCGCTCCGAATGGCCCTCCGTTGCGCGTCGGCAGCGCGGGGTTCTCGCCGGCGAAACGTGGCGCTACCGGCTTCCTTCCGACCGCCCTCCATAGCGGCGGCCAAGCTCGGACAAAACGATGTCACGAGAATGCGGATGTGTGACTCACAGATCGTGCAACACACTCACCGTCGTCCCGGCGGAGGCCGGGACCCATAACCACAAATGCTGCTTATCCGCGACGTTGGAACGACGTGTCCCGTTCACAACACGAGCCGCGGCGTATGGGTCCCGGCCTTCGCCGGGACGACACCGGGAGAAGACGCGGCCTCTCGGCTCAAGCATGGACGTCTCTGGAATACTGGGTCACCCGCATGCGACGGGTGATGACACCGACAAGCTGTTTGACAGGTTGAATCGGAAACCAACCCGGTCATCGCGAGTGAAGCGAAGCTATCCATCCCGTCGCATATGCCGAGCGATGGATTGCTTCGTCGCCTCGCTTCTCGGGTCGAGAGATTTATGGAGGTATCAAGAAACGGCTTGCCGAGCCGCAGCTCGCGGCCGCTGGCCCGCCTCCGCCCGTTGGATTTCGGCGCCGTCGTCCGTCTTCGCTTTCACTGCGTTCAAGCTACGCCGGACACGCTTCGACCTGAAGGTCTCCGCGTGGCTGCGCCACGCGAAGCCCGTCAGGGCGAAGCGTGGTGGGTGCGACAGGGATCGAACCTGTGACCCCTACCATGTCAACGCAGCGCGCTAACGGAAACTACAGTGAAATTCCAGCCAATCCTGCAGCGAATGTCCGCAAACGTTCACGTTCGGATCACGGCAATCTTGGGCATTTCTTGGGCCGAGCCCCCCCGGAAAAGCGAAGCCGGCGCAGCGGAGGCAACCACTGCACCGGCAAAAGCATCTTGGACGTCTCGCCCGCAGAACGTGACATAGCAGCCGCCCAAGCGCAACACCTTCAGCACCGCTTCGGCCTCCCTCGCTTCACCGCCCAGACCCTCGCCGCCTTGGCCTACGACGCCGGAGGGCAGCGATGAGCAACCACCTCCAGCAGACGATCAGCCGCGCGGTCGGCGGCTCCGTCGCCGTCGCGAGCATCCGCGATCCGGCCGACGGCAGCGTGAAGTTCACCGTCACCTATTCGAGCCGCGCGACATACTGGCAATCGCGGCACCGCTTCACCGAGATCGAGCACGCGCAGGCTGGTGCCCTCGCGTTGTCGGACTTCCTCGGCGCGGAGGTGCATCTATGAACAAGATTGTCACCTTGCCGCAGGCCCAGCAGCAGCCGGCAACGCCGAAAGCGCCGCGCGGCGACCTCTCGACCGCTGCCACAGCGATCCGGGAAATGCCCGCGCTGCAGATGATGGTGGCCTACGACGCGTTCGCCATGCGCACCATGCTGGTGAAGGCCCCGCCGTGGGAGCCTCACCCGTCGGCGTTCTGCGAACGCCCGTGGGAAGATAACGACGACCTCAACCTGACCGAGTTCCTGCAGCGCGCAGCGATTCCGGTGAAGGTCATCACCACCGGGCAAGCCGTGCAACTTGTCGCGAAGGAACGGCACTACCACCCACCACTAGACTACCTGGATGGCCTCGAATGGGACGGGCAGGCCCGGCTCGATCGGCTATTCCCGGACTACTTCGGCGCCAACGACGACAGCTACACCACCGCGGTGGGCCGCACCTTCATGATAGGCGCCGTCGCGCGCATCGCGCAGCCCGGGGTGAAGCACGACCACATCCCGATCATCGAAGGGCCTCAAGGCATCTATAAATCTTCCGCCCTGCGCGCCTTGTTCGATCCGTGGTTCAGCGACGAAATCGCCGACCTCGGCTCAAAGGATGCAGCGCTGCAGATGGCCGGCGTATGGTGCATCGAGCTATCCGAACTCGACGCCTGTTCGAGAGCAGAGACGACCAGGATCAAGGCCTGGACGTCTCGCACCGTCGACCGTTTCCGGCCGCCCTACGGCAGCCGCGTGATCGAGGCACCGCGTTCCTGTGTATTCGCCGGCACCACCAACAACGACTGCTATCTGAAGGACGAGACCGGCAACCGGCGTTTCTGGCCGGTGCGGGCCACCAAGATCAAGCTGGATGCCCTCACCCGTGATCGAGACCAGCTCTGGGCGGAAGCCGTTCGGCTGTACCGCGCCGGCGCGAAGTGGTGGCTCCTGAACCCGGAGGCCATCAGCCAGGCGAAGGCCGAGCAGATGGCGCGGCTCACCGACGACCCGTGGGAGGACATCGTCGCGGGCTACCTCGCCGACAAGCAGGACGTCACCGTGCCCGAGATCCTCGCCGAGGCGATCGGCATCGACCGGTCACGCATGGGCCAGCAGGAGCAGAACCGGGTTGCCCGGTGCCTTCGGGCCCGCGGCTGGCTTCGCGTTCAGGTACGGACCGGTGACAAAAGATCGTGGTGTTATCGGCGCGGCGACTAGGAACATGGGCGCCGAGAGCCGAATGTCACCGGCTTTAACCGGTGACACACAATCAACCGGTGACACAAAAACCGCCTGCAATTACTGCATTGTCACCGGTGTCACCACTGTCACCAGTAACTTAGAAATACAACGTGCGTGTGTGCGCGCACGCGCGCAGGAGGAAGTTTCAGAACCACTGGTGTCACCGGTGACAGTGGTGACAGACCTGCACCGCCTCGCCGAGGCGCTCGCCTCCGGCGCCGAGCTGTCCGCGGCGGACAGGACTGCGGCCGCGGAGGCGCTGCGTCGATCGATAGCTCCCTCGAAGTTCTCAGGTCGCGATCAGCAGGTTGTCGATTGCCTGCAGCAGTTCTACGGCGGCCGCCGGTCGTTGCGCGACGCATCCGAAGAGATGGCGGCTGCACTTGGGCGATATCACGCGACGCCTTGGCTGCGCGATCGACGCGCCACGGAGTGCCCAAGCAGGATCGCAGGTGGTGCGCAGGGCGCGTTTTGGCTGATCCTGAAAACCGTCGACCGCCCGCTAAGTGCCGACAGGATAAGAAGAATAGTTGGGCAGTTTGAAGTGCCCCACGCGGTGCGCGACGAATTCAGCAACTGATTTGGGAGAGCAAAAAATGACCATCGTTCGCGGTGCCACGTTGTCGGAATCGGTAGAGGCGAAGGCCAGGATTGAGCGTGCGGAGGCCGACGCCGAGCCGCTTCGCTTCGCCGCCGACATCGCCGACCGCGTCCCGCACCAGGTGCGCGAAAAGCTGCTCGGCTTCCGCGACCTCAAGGCCGACCGGCATGCGGTCCATCGCCGGGTTTCCGACAGCGTCTCGGAAATGCGCCTGCACCTGCAGACGTGGGAAGGCCGGCTGCAAAACCTTCGCGCCAACATGCCGCCCGAACACAGAGAGGACGATAGCCACCCGTCGTTTATCGAGGCCAACACTGAGATCAAGAACTCGACCGCTGCACTGTCCCGTTTGACCGAGCGCAGCGCCGAGCTGAGCACTTCATGGCAGAGCGCCGCGCGGCTTGTGACTTCGATCGAGCGATACCTGCTCGACGCCGAGCAAGGCGGCATTCGCCTGCACGATGGAGATCCGTCGCCCCTCAAGGCGGGCGAGAGGGCAATCGATGCGCTCGAGCGCGCTGCGCGTCGGACGCGGACACTGCTCGCTGATCGCAAGGAAGTCTTGGCGGCCCCGTTTCCCGTCGCGGTCGCGAAGAAGCTTGCCCGGGAGCAAATTGCGAAGCGCGTTGAGGCCGCGAAGCCTGACGTCACTTATCTGGTCGAGCGCTGCGACCCAATCGAATTTCCGCATAACCGCATGAGGGTTTCGGAGTACGGCGGCAGCGCCGCCTCGGTGCTGATCAATGATCACATCGGCCTTTTGGCGTGGCTTTTCCCGAAGCAGTTTCAGGACGCGATCGACAAAGAGATCGACGCGGCCGGCGACGACAAAGCGGCGCTATCGCTCGAACAGCGGATTGCCAAGCTGGCGGAGATCGATGGCGACATGCTGGCGAGCGAGCGCGACGAGGCACACTTCAGCGAGTTGGCGGGCCTGCTGCCGCGGTCGGATATCGACCCGCGCGCGGTGCTGAACCTTGCCAGCGACATGCCATCGCCGAAGCGAGATTGAGCTATGCCGGCCGTCGGGCACCGAGCTTTCGGCGGTGTGTGCCGGCATTCTGCCGGGGACGCGCGAGGCTCCTTTCGGGCGCGCGTCCCCGGACTTTTTGAGAACGCGGGAGTTTGAGATGTTCGACGCCTACTATGTGCAACGCAAGAGCCGCCAGGCATCACCGCCGCCGCGCAATCAGCGAGCCCGTCCGGGATCGGTCGAATGGGTGGCAGCCACGCTACACCTGGACTGGCACGACCGCGCGCGACTGGAACAAGCCGCAGCAAACGAGGCAGCCATTGAGCGCCGCAGTCAGATCACGGGCTCCATGTTCGCCGCCGGTCGGACCAAAGCCGCCGCCGAACACCTCGCCGACAACACCGATATGTCGGCCGCCGACGCTGTCGCCTGCCTCAGCATCGCCAGCCAGTCGACCTCCCGGCATACCCCGCCCTTGGCTGAACGCAACCTCTCGGTAGTCGGCACCATCGGCACGGTGACCCAAGCGGAAGCCGCCGGCATGAACAATCGCATGAGCTGGAACAATCTCGTTGCGGACGTCTACGCAGCACGAAAAGGAAAGGCGAAATGACCACCTTCGACACCAAGGCGATCTATGCCCATCGCCAGCAGCAGCGGCACGCCATCCCGACGCCAAGCACCCAAGAGGCTCCGAGCAGCCCTGAGGCGAAGGAAGCCCCGTTCACCCCCGAATGGACTGCAACGATCTACCAGCAGCGCAGGCTGGCTCGAGCGGAAAGGAGCCCGAAATGAGCAACATCAACGCATCGATCAAGGACGGCAAGGTTGTCCTGGAAGTGGATGTCAGCAGCGCCGACTTGGCAGGAGGGCCCGGTCCGGACACGGTCGACCGCGAGCTGGCATCGACCGGCGGCCTTGTGTCGATCGGCAGCGGCGTGCGCGTTCAGCTCAAAGTCATGGGGCGCTGTCGGAAGTGAAAGTTCCCGGGTCCTGTCACGCCGAAAAAACGAGTACGGGACAGCAGAGGGCTCGACCTCTCTAGCGCCAGACCTCCAAATTTATTTACGCACTCCAAGGTTTACGCATGGGATTGAGCAGACGAGCGTTCGCAGAGGCTGAAGGGTGCAGCGAGGGCGCCGTGCGATATGCGTTGCGCAAGAGGCGGTTAGTCGAGCTACCCGATGGGACGCTCGACCCGTCGCAGCTTGGCGGGATGTGGCTGCGCAACTACCGACCGAAGGCGAAGAAGCGCGTAAAGGCAGACGTTGCGCAGGTTACCGCGCAAATTCCCGACGACGTTGCGCAGTACCACGGTTGGGACTTCCCGGAGTTCAGCGAAGAGACCACGGACGCTCTCGGGGTGTTTCTTCTGACGAACAGTCCCTACCGAAAAGACCTCGAGACGATTGGGTTGGCGACCGCATTTCACGGCACCAATCTGCTCGAGCGGGAGGCCTGGAAGCTGGGATGGCGGGGCGGAGGTGACCCACCGGCCGACATAGGCCTGTCGACGATGGACGACACCGATCCGATTGGTCCCGAAGAGAGCTCGGACAACATGAATGCTCAAGCGTTGAATTTTGGGCTGGTGCGCAGGTTTGGCCGCGCAATGGCGCCCGACGTTGAGGGTGACGAAGAGGCCGTTCCATTGGACATCAACGATCCAGTCGCGGTCGCCAGCAGGATGATCAATGTGGCGGTCAGCCTAATCCAGGAAGACCTGAAGCGCCGGCGCCGCGCGGCCGGCATCACATCACCGAGGGACAAGCGCAATGGCTGACAAAATCGTTCAACGAATTGCGATCACTGGTGACGCGGACGTCATCGCTCGCCTTCAAAAGGTAGGCGAGGCAGGCCAGAAAGCCCTCGCCGCTACCGAAAAGACGATCCAGGACTCCCGTCCTGGTGCGGATGGCGGTTTCGGAAATTTTTTTGCTGAGCTGAACGGAAAAACCGCGGAATCCCGAGAGCGCATCGAACGCGCTAAAAAGTTGGTCGAAGCGGTCAAACCGGCTGCCGCAAAAGCAGGTCTCGAGCTGGACGGGGTCGGCGATTTTGCCAAACTCAGCCGCACCAATGTCATCGCATTTGCCGCGGCCGTTGCTGGCGCGTTCGTTGCTGCGATGGAAAAAGCCGGAGACACTGCGAGAAGTCAAGCGCAGCGGCTCGGCGTGTTCACCGGCTCAGCGCAAAAAGGCATTGCGGCCTACAAGGATCTGCAGGAGACCGCGAAGGATCTCAAGGTCCCGACGTCTAGCCTGACGGACCCCTTCGAACAGATCACGCGTACAAACCAGCGCTTTGGCAGCAAGTTGTCCGGCGCTGAGCAGACGAACGCGTTGAAGTCACTTTTTACCGGCGCTGAAGCCGACCGGGTCGAAGATGAGCAAGCCGATCCAGCCCGGAAGGCTTTTTTGGAGGGATTGCGAGATACGGGCCGTTTAACGTCGGAATTGGCAGACGGTCTCGGCAAAGTTATGCCGACGCTCGTTACGCGGTTATTGGAGGATCTACAGAAGAGGCTTCCCAACGCGAATGTCTATTCCGCGCCCGAAACACTGAAGTCGCTCAGCAACATCCTTCCTCAGCTGGAAGAAGATCAGCGGACCACGCAAACCACCTTCGGCACCGGCATCGGTCAGGCCCTTTCGCACCTCAAGGCCGAGGCATCGAAGCTCGGCGATTCGTTGAACGGCACGCAGATCGTGTCGACGGCGATCGAAGGCGCGGCGAAATTTCTGGGGGCCACCGCCGAAGGTATCGAGGGGATCAAGAAAGCTCGGCAGGACAGCGGTATTAAGGATGATCTCCGACCGAATCCTCAGGCCGTCAGGGCAACGAGTCGATACCGGAGCCCGGGCGATGCGCCTCTGTCGGCTGACGAACTTGGCACGCCGGGAATTGTTGCTCAACCGGTCAACAAGATCCTTGGCGGCGAAGGTGACCAGACCGTCGCTGCCGAAAATATGGATAAGGCGGCCAAGTCGGCGGAGAACCTCTCCGGCGCGCTGGACAAGACGGCCCAGAGCGCGGACGGCGCGCAGCAGGTCTTTGATCGAGACAAGGCCCTCAATCAAGAGAAGGCGCTCTCCGCTGCGAGCGCAAAACTGTCTGCCGAGCAAGCGGAGATCGACGCCAGGTATAAGCCAGAAGAGTTGGACCTTCAGCTCGGCCGGGATAGGCTCGCCGTTCAAAACGCGGATCTGGTGAAGCAGAGCGCTCAGATCGGCGTGCAGGATGCCGCAAAAAACAAGGAGCTTGCTAACCTTGCTCCAGAGCAGGCGGAGAGTGCGTCACGCAGCGCCGAGAGCAGATACACCAAGGCGCTGTCAAACCTTCGCCGATTGCAAGGATACGACACAAGGGCCCTCGACCGCACCAATCCTATTCGAGATGCCATAGACGAGCTGAATGACGCCGACACCGCGCGGAAAGTCGCGGATGTCAATCGTAGGTTCGCCTATCTTGAACCTAAGAAAGCCGAACTCGCGCAGCAGAAGGCTCAGGCTGACGTCACCTCTGCAAACTACCTGGAACGCGAGTCGAATCTCAAGTTCACCAAGGATAGTGAAGGTAAAAAGCTTTCGAGCGAAGTCACTCAGCTTCGCTATTTGGATGCACAGCTGACGGAAGAAAAGACAATTCATGAGCTTACCGAGAAGCAGAAGGATATCCTCAGCCAAATTCTGTCGACGCTTCAGAAGCAGGACCAAAACCGATCGGGAAAATCGGAAGGCCGCAGCTCAGGCGAAGGTTCAGGCCAACCCGGCGAAGGGCGTTCCGGAGAGCAGCGATCTGGGGAATCCAGCGGCGCCGGTTCCTCATCGGGTTCAGCTTCCCCCGGTGCTGGCAGCGTCCGCGATCTCGTTGGACCAGATGGCGTCGTCAATATCCCTCAGAATGCCACCCAGGAAGAGATCAGCAAGGCGTTTGCGAAGCGGGCAGCCTCTCTACCTTCTGTCAAATATGACGCTCCGAAAATCTCGCCTGATGAGATCGACGATGCCCTTGCCAAGTTCAAACAGCACGGCACAAAGCTGCAGACTGTTGACCCTGACGCGTGGCAGAAGCTTCAGGCGCTGAGCGATCGAACCGACGGGTCAATTCGCGGGATCGCGCCGACGACGCAGGAGGAGCTTAATCGCACACTCCGTAACCAGAGGCAGATCAGCCAGTATGAGGGTGTCTCTCAGAACGAACTGATGAAGGGCGTAGCCGACCAACTCGGAAAAGGCTCGGACACCATTGAAGCGGCGAGGCGCAAGCAGCACGGCTTCGTTCCCCATCCGAACGGTGGGATTGCTGATCTTAGCGAGCGTCAATATCCCGGCGGGCCGCTTCGGTATCGGTACACAGGCGGAGATGCCAACCTGGAGCCGCCTCAGCTTGGAAGCTACGACGAGAATGGCAGCTTTGTTCCGAACAAGCGCCAACCGTATGCGCGCCTCCGCAAAAAGCCGTTCTTCTCAGATCGTCCATACAACAAGCTAGAAGATGTGTTCGACTACGGCGGTGATAGTGGTCCGAACACGCCCATTTATAATGGCCGCCAGCCGAATCCTCTGAGCTACCCCGGCTACATCAAGGGCCTGCGGGATACGTTGCCGCTTGGCGGTGACGTCCCACTGCCCCAGCCGCGGCCGCCGGAGGCGGGTCCAGGACAGGGTCAGCAAAGTTCACTGCCGGCACCGCAGGAGGTGGCCGCTCTCGGCGACGCCTTTAGAAGCCTGATCGAGGGCATCTCCGCTTCTATCAACAGCGCGAAACAGCAGAACAACAGCGTCGACAATCCGGAAGCTATGGGTATCCGCGGCGAAGGTGATGCAGGCTCGTCGTCGGATAGCGGGCAGTCTGTCGACAAAGCCGACAAGAACTTGGACGAGTTCGCGCAGGCAGTTGCTGAGGCGACAAGTGCGATCAGGAAAAGCAAATCCGTTGAGGAGGACGACACCACCTACGCGGCAACTGGCGGTCAAATCCGCGGAGCAGGCACGTCGACCTCGGACTCGATCCCAGCGATGTTGTCCGACGAAGAGTATGTTCTGAATGCCAAGGCAGCCAAGCGGGTTGGCATCAAGAATTTGGACGCCATCAACTTCGGCGGCAAGAGCCTGCATCACTTCGCAATAGGCGGCCCTGTCGGGTTCATGGGTGACATCGGACTGCCGCAAGTAAGTACGCACAATATCGCCAGGACTGGTGGTGAAGAAGTCTCTCACCCCGTCAACATCCACTTGCCGGACGGCCGTTCGATCGGTGGCCTATCCGCGCGGAGAAGTGTCGTCGACGAGCTTCGACGTGAAGCAGTGATGCAGGCCGTTAGGAGCAGCGGGGTAGCACCATCGTGGGTTGGCTAACAAATGGATAATCTCGATAACCAGCAGTTCATGGAGATGTGGCGGCTACTCGGCGAGCGCTTATTCGTTCTGAAATCGATCACGTTGGCCCATCCCCGTGGTCTCGCGGAATGTTTCATCAACGAACGAGAGCGCAGCGGATCTCGACAGACCGAACTCACCACCCTCGAAGAGATACGGCAGATCGGCGAGGCCGTGCTGGTCGCGGCTGAACTCGTTCAGTCAGCGGACGAGCTGATGCGAAGGTGCTTCGCATGGTGCGATGAGACGCAGGCCGCACGAGCGCAGGAAGCGAGGACTTCGCTGCAGCAGGCCGAGCCGGCGGGCAGCGCGTGAATCAGCCACTGGCTGGCGACTCGCCGGAGTGGCGAGGACGAGGGCGGAGGACTTTATTGCTTTGATAGTTCGTCGATCGTCAATTGGAGCAATTCGCCGAGATCAGTGATCAAGCCGACGCTTGCGTATTCGTAGGCTTTATGGAGGTGCTCGTCCGAGATTGTCAGGTGTACCGCTGCATCGTAGTGCCGCATGTTTTGCGCACGTAGCTCAGCCAACATTTCGGTGCGCTGTTTTTCTTCGAGATCGGCGCGCTTCCGGATGAGGTTCTCCATCGTGACAGTCAACTTAGTGAGCTGACACTGTGCGATGTAGCTGGCGCGAACACGATAATTGTAAGTTTTCGACGGTTGGATGTTATGAAGAGGATCTAGCAACACCACGTTGAATACACGATCTTCGTCGAAGAAGCCGACCACTCGACCCATCGCTCTAGACAAGTGGAATTGAACCATCTCGAAGTCAGCGCTGGCGTAGTTTCCCAACCAGTCAAGGTCGTCCCGCGCGATAGGGATGTTTCTTGCCTGCCAGTTGATTGGATGAAACCTAATAGCGGAAGCGTTCGCTCCAGTAATCAAATCGTCGATGTCACATTTAGAAAGCTCGGACAGACGCTCGAGCAATGACACGAACCAAGACTTGTCACATTGATCGACGCCGAAATATTCGACCTGTCGCCAAAAGCGAAGTGAGAAGCGCCACTTCGCTTTTGGTGGGACTATACCTGCGTTAGGTCGAGGCGCCGCGGCCGGAATTGGCCCCGCGACGGGTTTGATCAGTTTCGATTTCCCAATCTTGCAGCGTAATAGTTTTGCATGGTTGTTTCGTTGATGTAGGTTTCCGATCGCGCGGAAGGAGGGACTCCTCGTCTGGCTTCAATCCACGGGTCCTCACGATGCGTCATCTCTTCGAGCTGATCGCCTGAAAGCGGGGCATACACCTCCAAGATGGAATTGATTAGGGCGCGCTCCGTCTCAGGCAGTGTATGAGGATTGAAACCAGCGCGCACGTCCGCGAGACCTACCGCTGAATACAGCGCCTTGTTTCTCACAAATCTATCGTAGATCTCACGGCTAACGGGACCATGGACCCAAGCCTGAAATCTCGAGGGGAATAGCAGACCACGACCGAAAGCCAGACTCCATGCCTGGCAATAGTAAAGCAATTTGTGAAGCTTGAGGACGTTCAAAAAGATGCCGCCCTCGCTAAGCTTCACGATGATGTAGTCACATGCATCGTCAGTTTGCATTTGGGACACCCTCGGCGTGTAGTACGCGAATCTACCACGAATCGCTAGCTTGCGTCACTGCACCAACCTGTACGTACAAATCCGGTTCCGATCCATTTTGCCGCGTCGGCGTTAACGATTTTCCATACCCACCGGAACCTGCGCTACGTCTTCTTCAGCCCGATCTCGACTAATCGGCGGATCGCCTCGGACCGGCTCACTGACTGGGTAGTCGAGTAGGCGTCGATCGCCTCGATCATCTCCTCGGGAAGACGGATGTGTACGCCCGGATCACGCCCGCCGGACGGCGGACGGCCGCGCTTCTTTTTTGGTGCTACCGTAATTGACTTTCCCATATTTACGGTGCTACCATAAAAGCAAGCCAAGGGGAAGTTGGAGCTTCCGCCTTGGCTCTGACCCACAACTTGGAGCTTGATCCATGTCACAGGCTGAGACCACAAATATCACATCGAGACGGCGATTTCTCGCCGGGGCGGCCGTCGCGGCAGTTGTCCCCGCCGCTGCTGTTGCGGGCGCGCCACGCGCGTCCGACGTCGAGTTGCTCGAGTTGGGGAAGCAATTGGATGAGTTTGTTCAGCGGGAAAAAACGGCTACCGATAAGTGGATTCCGCACTGGGAGGATGATGAAACGCCCGAGCCGGATTGGGAGCATCCCGACGACGTGGAGAGCGAAGCAGAAAGCGTCATGAGAGCTATCCTTGCGACCCCAGCGACGACGATCGACGGATTGGCGGTGAAAGCCAGACTGGCAGTCTTCGGCGCCTGGCATATGTGGGCCGGATCCGACGAGGATGCTGAGTGGGATCACCTCGTGGTCCGCAACTTCATCGACTCATTCCAACGGCTGGCCGCCGCTGCGACCGTCTTGGCTGATCGGGTGACGGCATGAGGACCGCAACAAACGTTGTCCAATTCCCGAGCAAAAAGCCGACCTTCAAGGCCGAAAAGTTCGACCTCGATGGCGTGCTCGAACAGTACGACAGCCAGCGGGAATACTTGATTGTCCTGCTCAAGGCCCTCCGCGACTCGCCGGCTGGCCTTGCAAAGAAGTGCGCCGAAGTCGCTGCGGATCCGAATATCGCTCCTGGCGCCGTGTCCCGGCTGATCAGCGAAGGCACGCAGCTGGCTGGTTACTATGCCGACCTTGCGGGGACGGTTCAGGAGGCGGTTTCACGGCTGGCCGCAGTCAATGGCACGGTCAACTGATCGCCGGGTCAAGCACCAGACTTAGTTCCTGCAGAGAACCAAGTTAGGCGGACCCTAGAAGAGGTTGGCATCGATAAGAAGCTCAACGCACTGCAATGACGAGATGCCCGGGCCGGTCCCGGGCATTTTGCTGTTTGTAACCCACTCTCTCCCTTGCGCCCGTCGCGAATTTACGTAGACTCACCATGAACCTTCTAACCTCAGAGGCCTTGGTAAGGGATGCGTGCTGAACACATCGAGAGTTGGCAATTTTCAGCCGCGGAGGCAGCGGACATTTTGGGTTGGAGCGAGCGTCAGTTTGCGAATTGGACAAAGCGCTATTCGCCATTCCCACACAAGTCACGCGGACGCGGCTATGCGATCTCATATGGATTGAAGGATCTCATGCAGCTCGACGCGGCTGCGCGCTTGATTGCCGCCGGGTTGACTCCTGAACGAGCTTTCGAGGCGCTTCGACCTTACAGCAGTCCTTATGGCTCCATGCTTCATGATCCCGGGATCGCCAATGATTCCGGGGTCTTTGGCCGATATCCAGGCACGTTCTTTCTGACCCAGAACAAAGAAGGCCGATGGGTCGGCGTCGACGGTGCGGATGATGTGGTTGCCATCCACATCCGCAGCTGGCCGATCTTCGACAGACTCTTTCCAAAAATCAAAGCCGCGATACTCGGCAATTGCCGTGGCCAGAAGCTTTCAGACGTGAAGGCTGCTGTTGCGGAGTACGAGGGAGAGATCGCGAAAATTCGCGAGCAACGCTGGAGCACAGTCCAAAAGGAGCAAGAGAAATGAGCGAACTTGAAATGATCCCCCTCACCCGCGTTCCGCGCGAGCTGAGTAAACTCGTGCGCGACAAGGCTTCTGTGCCGACATATCGACGTATCTATAACGCCGTCATCGATGGCGCGATTCCCGCAGTCCAACTCCAGAACGGACGATATCAGGTTAGTGATCTTCGCCCCATTCTACGACATTTTGGACTGGCTCAGAAAAGCTGATGACGAAGCGCGAAGCAAATATCGATTTGTCGACGATCGGCCCAACGACGCCGCTTCGTCTCGAAGTCGCTGCGCGCCTTGCCTATCCTGACGGCTCAATGACGAAAAGCGGTCTTCGCCGCGAAATTGCGCGCGGGCATCTCGAGTGCGAGCGCGTCGCGAATAAGCAGTACGTTACCTTAGCTGGCATCGAACAAATGAGGGCGTTATGCCGCGCAAATCCAAAGGGCCTCGCCTCTACTTCCGTAAACGTCGAGGCCGCGAACCGGTCTGGGTCATCCTCGACGGAAAAGACGAAGTCAGCACTGGTTGCGGCCCAGACGATAGCAGAGGCGCTGAAAAAGCCCTCGCCGACTACATCACCGCCAAACACAAACCAGACTGGCAAAATAGTCACCCTGCAGAGGTAGCTATCGCAGACGTGCTCGCATATTACGGATCAAACAAGGCACCCTCTCTCGGCCATCCTGAATTGGTTGGCTACCACATGGTGCCGCTGCTCAAGCACTTCGGTTCAATGACTTGCTGGGAGATCGACGCGGAGAGTTGCAAGACCTATGTCACCCGCCGAATGGCTGGCGAGCTTGGCCGCCGCGTCAAAGAGAGCACCACCCGCCGCGAGCTAGTCACGCTCAGCGCGGCCCTCACCTTCGCTTATGATCAGCGAAAGCTCTCACATCCTATCTCGGTGTCGCTTCCAAAGGAGTCTGAGCCACGAGCCGGTTGGCTGAAACGAGGCCAGGCGGCGCGGTTGCTCGCTGGCGCTCTCGGCATCACCGCGACAGCCTTCGACATCAAGTCACGTTCGCCGGTGAAATGGGGCCGGCTGTTCCAGCCATCGTATCATGTCGCGCGTTTCATTCTGATCGGCCTTTACACTGGCACTCGGCACGAAGCGAACCTCAGCATGCGTTGGGGAGTGAACTCAAAAAGCGGATGGTTCGATCTAGATCACGGTGTGATGTATCGCCGCGGCCAGGGCGAGAACGACAGCAACAAGCGCCGAGTGCCGGCGCCAATCCCCGATCGTCTGCTTCCACATCTGAAGCGATGGCGCAGAATGACTGTCACTGGGCCAGTCGAATACGCTGGTCGCTTAATTGCAAAAGAACGCACCGGCTGGGACCGCGCGTGCGAGCTTGCGGGTCTAGGCGATGAGGTCACCCCGCACATCCTGAAGCACACATGCATCACATGGTTGTTGCAAAACAGGGTGCCGATTTGGGAGGTGGCCGGCTTCGTTGGCACCTCTGAAAAAGTTATCCGCGACACCTACGGCCACCACTCGCCCGATCACCTGAACGCAGCGCGAACAGGGTTTTCTGGGCGAAGCTTGGGCCGATGAAAACGAGGCATCGAATGACCACCGCTAACTCATTGAAAGCGATGGTGGGTGCGACAGGGATCGAACCTGTGACCCCTACCATGTCAAGGTAGTGCTCTCCCGCTGAGCTACGCACCCAAAGCGTATTTGGATCGGGTCCCTATAACGGACGGCGGCGGGGCAGGCAAGGATACAAAGTGAAGGTTTTTTGGCGAATCAGGCCGCCAGCAACTTATTCACTTCGCTGACCAATTCCCTGAGGTGCACGGGCTTGGCCAGCACCTTGGCGTTTTTCGGCGCCTCCGAATCGGAATTGAGGGCCACCGCGGCAAAGCCGGTGATGAACATGATCTTGATATCGGGATCGAGTTCCGAGGCACGGCGCGCCAGCTCGATACCGTCCATCTCGGGCATCACGATGTCGGTGAGCAGCATTTCGAACGGCTCCTCGCGCAGCCGCTGGTAGGCCGACATGCCGTTGTCGTGCGGCGAGACCTTGAAACCCGCGTTTTCGAGCGCCTTGACCAGGAAGCGGCGCATATCGGTGTCGTCTTCGGCGAGAAGTATTTTCGGCATGGCAGGAATCGTCGAATCCGGCTTGAGGAGCAGTCCGAACAGTAAGCCCGACAGACGGTAAATTTCGGGTGAAATTTGCGTCAAGCCAGCGGCAAATGCGCGCCACCCATTTGTGGACCGAACCGGACATCGAATCAACCGGGTGCCGCATTTGCTGCTTTTAAGACGCGTTCCAGCTGAAACCACACTCTTTTCACTTGGCAGAATGATCGCGATTACCGACAATGCGTGCCCATAAATCTCCGCTTTTCCGGCAGACTCAGTTGCTGCGGGGCGAGGCGGACGCAAGGGACGGCGCCAAGGGAATGACCGAATTTGCTGGCGAGTTGTCGCCCCCGTTCGAGATCGTTGAGCCGCAGGCCTGGCGCGCGCCGATCATCTTCAATTCCCCGCATTCGGGCTCGGTCTATCCGGCCGAATTCCTCGAGGCGGCGCGAATCGACGTAGTGTCGCTGCGGCGCTCCGAAGACTCCTTCATGGACGAGCTGATCGCGGGCCTCAGCGATCGCGGCTTTCCGATCGTGCGGGTCAACTTCCCGCGCTCCTATGTCGACGTGAACCGCGAGCCCTACGAGCTCGACCCGCGCATGTTCACCGGGCGGCTGCCGAGCTTTGCCAATACGCGCTCGATGCGGGTGGCCGGCGGCCTCGGCACCATCCCGCGCGTGGTCGGCGACGGCCAGGAGATCTACCGCGAGCGGCTCGACGTCGACGAGGCGCTGCGCCGGATCGAGGTGCTCTACAAGCCCTATCACCGCGCGCTGCGCCGGCTGATCAACAAGGCGCACCAGGCGTTCGGCGCGGTGATCGTGGTGGACTGCCACTCGATGCCGTCGGTCGGCGTGTCGCGCGACGAGCCGCGCCGGCCCGACGTCGTGATCGGCGACCGCTACGGCACGAGCTGTGCGCCGCTATTGCCCGACCTCGTCGAGGAGATCATGAGCTCGCTCGGCTATTCGATCGGCCGCAACAAGCCCTATGCCGGCGGCTTCATCACCGAGCATTACGGCAATCCGGCGAGCGGCCTGCACACCGTGCAGATCGAGCTCAACCGCGCGGTCTACATGGATGAGCGCCGCCGCGAGCGCGGCCCGCGCTTCGCGCAGGTGGCCGCCGACTTTGCCACCCTGGCGGATGCGCTGGCGAAAATCCCGTTCGGCGATCTCGGCCCGTTCCAGGCGGCCGCGGAGTAGCGGTCGGTTCAGCCGGGACTGCGGTTGCCAACCGAAGCCGTGAACTTGGAATTCAATTGGCGACCGGGCCTGACGCGAAACTGGATTCCGTATTCACGCGCGGAAGCAATGAGCCAAGAAAAAAGGGCCGCTTGAATGAACAAGCGGCCCAAGTCTAGGGAGGAAACGCCCAAGGAGGGCAGCGATAGCGCGAGGCGCTACCGCACCGCAACAATATGCGACCGCGCTGCACAAAGCGCAAGAACTTTCGAAACATTTCTTGGGTAATGTTGGAAAGTCTGGCGAAACTGCAACAGGCCGGCAGGAGCGGCTTTCCTTATGTAGGATCAATACTTTACAAGGGAAGCCCTGGGCGGCCAGCGCTCTGCGCATAGCTTGTATACCAGAATTCGCAACTTCGTGATCGAGGCCGGGACCCGGAGCGCTTTCGAATCCGAAGCCAAATCGAAAGTCCGGAACCGCGTCATCGGGCTGGATAACACTCCGTTAATCGTGCGCGCCGCGCCGGATTGAGCTAGGCAAGAACGCATCCGATTTCTACCGCGTCGTTTGCGCAGTTCAGGGACATGCCGTGACGGTCATCGACTTCACCGCCTTCATCGGCCGCCTTGCGACCGCATCCGGCGAGACCATCTTGCCGTTCTTCCGCACCTCGCTCTCGGTCGACAACAAGAGCTCGAACGATTTCGATCCGGTCACCGAGGCCGACCGGGCGGCGGAAGCCGTAATGCGGCGGCTGATCAAGTCGAACTTCCCCCAGCACGGCATCGTCGGCGAGGAGTTCGGCAATGAGCGCGAGGACGCCGACTATGTCTGGGTGCTCGATCCGATCGACGGCACGAAATCCTTCATCGCCGGCTTTCCGATCTGGGGCACGCTGATCGCGCTGCTGCACAAAGGTACGCCGGTATTCGGCATGATGCACCAGCCCTATATCGGCGAGCGCTTCTCCGGCGACAACGGCTCGGCGCATTACTCCGGCCCGTCGGGCGAACGGCGGCTTTCGGTTAGGCGCTGCGCCTCGGTCAAGGAGGCCACTGTGTTCACCACGAGCCCGCTGCTGATGAATCCGGATGACCGCGCCCGCTTCGGCCGCATCGAGAATGCAGCGCGCCTGTCGCGCTATGGCGGCGACTGCTACTCCTATTGCATGCTCGCCGCCGGTCATCTCGACCTCGTGGTCGAGACCGAGCTGAAGCCTTACGACATTGCCGGCCTGATCCCGATCATCACCGGCGCCGGCGGCGTCGTCACCACCTGGGACGGCAAGCCGGCACAAAGCGGCGGCCGCATCATCGCGGCCGGCGACCCGCGCGTGCACGAAGCGGCGATGAAGCTGCTGAACGCCTGAGTTCCCGGTCTGATTCTTGAGTTGCCGGGCGTCTGATCTGCGCCCATCCTGACCGCAACCAGAAAAGTCAGGGATGGGCGACATGACGATGTGCGGCAGGCTGCTTGCAGCCGTTCTCCTGCTTCTCGCGCCCGTCACGGCTTTCGCCCAGGATTTCCCGACCAAGCCGATCCGGCTGATCGTGCCGTTCCCGCCCGGCGGGCCGAACGACATCATCGCGCGGGTGATCGGGCAGAAGATCTCGGAGCTCGCAAGGCAGCCCGTCATCGTCGACAACCGCGCCGGCCAGGGCGGCGTGCTCGGCACCGATGCGGTCGCGAAGGCCGCGCCCGACGGCTACACGGTGGCGATCGCGAGCGCCGGCGCGCTGGCGATCAGCCCCAGCATGGAAAAGGTCGCCTACGACACGCTGAACGACCTCGCGCCGGTGACGCTGGTCGCGACAGTGCCGGAGATGCTGGTGGTCGCCGCCAACGTGCCGGCGAAGAACATGAACGAGCTGGTCGCGCTCGCCAGGGCGCAGCCGGGTAAGCTCAACTTCGCCTCTTCCGGCCCGGGCAGCCTGCCGCATCTCGCCTGCGAATTGTTCAAGCTGACGGCGAAGATCGACATCGTGCACGTGCCCTATCGCGGCGCTGCGCCGGCGCTGAACGATCTGTTGGGTCAGCAGGTGCAGATGACCTTCCTCGACCTGCCGGTGATCCTGCCGCAGATCAAGGCGGGCGCGCTGCGCCCGATCGCGCTCGGTCGGCGCGAACGCGCGCCGATCGCACCCGACGTGCCGACCACCGCCGAGGCCGGCATGCCCGACTTGGTCATCGAGAACTGGTACGGCATGGTCGCGCCCGCACGCACGCCGCCCGCGATCCTCGCCCGGCTGAACCAGCTCGCCACCGCGGCGATGGCCGATCCGATCGTCAAGCAGAAGCTCGCCGAGCAGGGTCTGACGCTGGCCGGCGACACGCCGGAGCATTTCCGTGACTTCATCGCCGCCGACATCAGGAAATGGGCGAAGGTGATCCAGGACGCCGGCGTGGTGACGACGAAATGAGCCAGCCGTCAGCGCTGCGCTTCGGCGCGCAGATAATCCACGAGCTGCTTGGCCGCGCGCGGCAGCGCCTTGAAGCTGCGCGCGCAGATCGTCAGCCGGCGGTTGGCCCAGGCGTCGCGGATCCTTATCGTCGTGATCGGCATCGATGCCGCGCAGCGCCGCGCCGCGGTCTCCGGAATCACGGCGATGCCGACATCGGCGGCGACCATCTGGCAGATCGCGTCGAAGCCGCGCAGGCGGGCGCGGAAGCGCAGCCGCGCGCCGAGCTTTGCGGCGTGCCGCGAGATATGGACCTGCAGCGCCGACGTTACCGTGAGGCCGACGAAATCGCGGCCGACCACCTCCTGGAAGTCGATCTGGCGGCGGCCGCCGAGATCGCTGCGTCGCGACGCTACCAGCATCAAGCGGTCCTCGCTAAACAGGAAGCGCTCGACGCTGTCGGGCAGCGCGTGCTCCGCGGCGAAGCCGAGATCGGCGGCGCCGCTGGCGATCGCGGTCGCGATATCGGTGCTCTCGCGCTCTTCGACATCGACGCTGATATCGGGATGCTCGTGCAGGAAGGCCGCGAGCGCCCGCGGCAGATGCTCCGACAGGCCCGAGGTGTTGGCCAGCAACAGCACGTTGGCGCGCACGCCGCTGGCATAGGCGGCGAGATCGCTTTGCAGCGCCTCGACATTGTGAATCACGATGCGGGCATGACCGAGCAGGCTCTCGCCCGCCGCCGTGAGTTCGACACCGCGGCGGCCGCGCTTGAGCAGTGCGACGCCGAGCGCCTCCTCGAGGCCCTTGATCCGCTCGCTGGCCGAAGCCAGCGCAAGATTCGCGCGCGCCGCGCCCTGCGTGATACTGCGCGCATCGGCAACCGCGATGAACAATTGCAAGTCGATCAGGTCGAATCGCATGACGTTTCCCGCCCCATACCTTCGGATCACCCGAAGGCTAACTCCGTAACCTCCAGATTGTGCCGATCGGCTCGATCGGTCAATGTGCCGCCATGGTCGACCATCTCCTGATCTTCATCGCCTTCGCCTTCCTGCTCGCCGGCTTCGTCAAAGGCACGCTCGGCCTCGGCCTGCCGACGGTCGCGATGGGGCTGCTCGCAACCACGATGGCGCCGGGCCAGGCGATCGCGATCGTGATTGTGCCCGCGATCGTCACCAATATCTGGCAGACCTTCGTCGGGCCCTATCTGCGCGACATCATCAAGCGGTTGTGGCCGCTGATGCTCGGCACCGTGGCCGGGATCTGGATCAATGCCGGGCTGCTGACCGGGCCATACGCGGCCTACGGCACTGTCGTGCTGGGCGTGCTGCTGGTGATCTACGCGATCGTCGGCCTGAGCCGGTTCAGCTTCAAGGTCCCGCGGCGCGACGAAAAATGGATCGGCGGCATCGTCGGCGTCATCACCGGGCTGATCTCGGCGGCGACCGGCGTTCAGGTCATCCCCTCGATGCCGTTCATGCAGGCGATCGGAATGGAGAAGGACGAACTCGTGCAGGCGCTCGGCGTGTTCTTTACCACTGCGACCGTGGCGCTCGCGTTCAACCTCACGGCATCGGGCCTGCTGACAGCGGCCACCGCACTGCCCGGCGCGGTCGCGATGGCGGCGTCGTTCACCGGCATGTTCATCGGCCAGGCGGTTCGCACACGGATGCACCCCGAGGTGTTCCGCCGCTGGTTCCTGATCGCGATGATCCTGCTCGGCGTCTATCTCGCCGGCAGCGCGCTGCTCAAGATCCACGGCTAGAGCGGCGGAGCCAGAGCTACCGCGCCTCCAGCGTCGCGACGCGGACGCCGAGATAGATGAAGAGCGCGCCGAGCGAGCGGTTGATCCAGGCGATCACGCCGGCCGATTGCCTGATGCGGCCGGCAGCCCGCGCCGCGAAGGCCGCAAGACCGAGGCACCACAGCGTGCCGCCGGTGATGAAGATCAGGCCGAGCACCAGGAAGGCGAGCGTCTTGTGCGGCGAATCGGCCGCCACGAATTGCGGCAGGAAAGCCAGGAAGAACAGCGCCACCTTGGGGTTGAGGATATTGGTCAGCGCCCCCTGCCAGAACACGCGCGAGATCGAGGTCTCGCCGCCCTGCCCGGCGATCTCCGCGAGCGGCTTGGCGCGCGTCAGCAGCATCTGCAGGCCGGTCAGCACCAGATAGGCCGCGCCGACCAGCTTGACGGCCAGGAACGCGGTCGACGAGGCCATCAGCAGCGCCGACAGGCCGATCGCCGCGCCCAGCACATGGACCAGGCAGCCGGCGCTGATACCGATCGCCGCAGCGGCGCCGCCGCGCCATCCGAGCTGAATCGTGCGCCCAATGATATAAGCGGTATCCGGGCCCGGTGTGACGTTGAGCAGCAGCCCGGACAGGACAAACAGCCAAAGTTCGTGAATTCCCAGCATGTCAGCGAGGTTAACCTATGCAAGTAACTGCCCGGAAAGGATGATCAGCCAGCCGGCGCCATCCCAGCGACACACGAATTCAGTAGAGAAACGACTGTACGATCCGTTGGTCGCATGCCAATTCTGCTACTATGCATTATAGGTGCCTGCAAACCGGGCTTCCGCCGGACCCGGCCTGTCTTGTAAGTATCGGATTCGGTCACCTCGGCTAAGTGGCCATTCCAGGGCACAGAAGACATGGAAAGACGGCTCGCTGCCATTCTTTGCGCTGACATCGCCGGCTATTCCCGCATGATGGGTGCCGACGAGGCGGGGACGCATGCCTCGTTCAAGGCGCACCGTAGCGCGATTTACCCGATCATCCTCAACCATGGCGGCCGAATCGTCAAAAACACCGGCGATGGCTTCCTGCTGGAATTTCCGAGCATCATCGGCGCGATCGAGGCCGCCGTCGCGATGCAGACCCTGATGGCCGAGCGCAACGAACATCTGCCGGCCGACCGCGCCATGCACTTCCGGATGGGCGTCCACATGGGCGACGTCATGGCCGACGAGGACGAGGTGTTCGGCGACGACGTCAACATCGCCGTCCGCCTCGAGACGGTCGCAACGCCCGGCGGCATCGCGGTGTCGGACAAGGCCCGCACTGAAGCGGGACGGCGGCTTGCCGTCACCCTCGTTGACGCCGGCCCGCACCGCTTCAAGAACATCGCCGAGCCGGTCAATGTCTGGACCTGGGCGCCGGCCGGGTCCGATGCCCAGGAGCAGGTTCCGGAGGATGGTCCGCATCTGCCGGGCCAATATCGGACCGCAATCGTCGGCGTGCTGCCGTTCGACAATCTGAGCGGCGGCGCCGACGAATATTTCTCGGACGGCCTGACCGAGGACCTGATCCACGCGCTGTCGCTGCAATCCTTCTATCGCGTGCTGAGCCGCAACTCGACCTTCGCCTACAAGGGCAAGAACGTCTCGACGCGGCTGATCGCGCGCGAGATCGACGCGACCTATCTGATCCAGGGTTCGGTACGGCGCGCCGGCAACAAGATCCGCGTCTCCGCCGAGCTGATCGCGCCCGAGAAGGGCGAGCAGCTGTGGACCGGCCGCTACGACCGCGACATGGGCGACCTGTTCGCGATGCAGGACGAGATCACCGCGAATCTCTCCGCCGCCGTCGCCCAGGAGATCTATCGCGCCGAGGCGTCGGCACCGGCGCGCTCGCCGAACGCCGAGCTGACGGCGTGGGATCGCTTCCTGAAGGGGCTGTCGCACTACTACCAACAGACCAAGGACGATTGCGAAACCGCGATCGCGCTGTTCAAGGAAGCGATCGAGCTCGACCCCGCGCTGTCGATCGCGCGCGCCTATCTGGCGCTGATCCAGATCCAGAGCATCCAGTTCGGCTGGATTCCGAGCACGCGCGAATTGTGGGCCTCGTCGGTCAGCCTGGCCGAGAGCAGCGTGCGGCTCGACCCGCGCTCCTCGTTCGCATTTTCGCTGCTGGCCTATCTGCATGCGATGCAGGGCCACTACGAAGCCGCGATGGATGCCATCAAGCGGGCGATCGAGCTCAACCCCTACGACATGGGCGCGCGCGGCGTGCTGGGAATCTGCCATATGGTGATCGGCGATCATCGCAAGGCGGTCGATCTGTTCTCGACGGCGGTCCAGCGCGGCAACAGCGACCCGCGCTACCAATGGGCGGCGCTGAACGCATTCAGCCATTATCTGCTCGGGCAATATGACGCGTCGCTATCGTGGTCGCGCGAGGGGCTGTATCTGAACCCGAACCATCTGCAGTGCCTTGCGGTGCGCACCGCAGCGCTTGCTCAGCTCGGCCGCGCCGACGAGGCCGCGCAGGCGGCCGAGGCCCTGCTCGCCAACCATCCCGAGCTGACGGTCGAGCGTCACTTGCGCAATTTCCACTGGAAGAACCCGGCCGACATCGCGCATTATCGCGACGGCCTCTTGAAAGCCGGCCTGCCGTTCGGCAAACTCGCTCTGGTTGCATCCACCTCGAAATTCGCCGTCGACTCCTGAGCGAATTCATCCACCGGTAATGGATGCTTTTTAAGCTGAAGCTTTTCAGGATGTGGTTTGATGTCCGATACGGCTGCAAGCGCGGCGCCCGCCCCGCAGATCTCCCCTGACAATCCCTGCCCGTTCCTGCGGGCGCTCGTCGCCGGCAACTATGTCGGCGGCCATATCGTGCCGCTGCCTGAACTGACCGGCACCATCGGGCGCGCAACCGGCAAGACCGGGTTCGAGGGATTCACCGCGCGGGCGAAGATCTTCATGGTGGCGCAGATCGCCAACGGCCTCGGTCCTTTCAGCCAGCTGCGCAGCCTGTTCCAGGGCGCCATTCTCGACGCGTTACGCAACGGCCCGCTCGACAAGCACGGCGCCGGCTCGCGCATCCTCGACCAGCACGCGGTGGTCCATGAGGACGAGATCGCGCGGCTCGCGACCTTCGGCAGCGACTACAAGGCACCCGACGGCAGCGTCGAACGCGGGCTGTCGACCGCCGAGATCAAGACCTTCATGGCGGCGAACTTCCAGCGCGCCAAGGACGGGCATCCGCCGTCCTACGGCATCCTGCACTGCTACTATCCGCTCCTGATGCTCGGCGAGTGGCCGGTGCTGCTCGACATCATGGGCAAGGGCGAAGGCAAGGACCGCTATCTCAGCGTCGCCGAGGTCAGGACGCTGTTCGTGGACAAGCGCTTTCCTGACCGGATCGTCGCGCTGCTACAGCGCTAGATTTTTGTTGGACGCGTTTTCTTCACGCGAACCGGTATCCGCTTCGCTCGAAAACGCCATGTTTCACTTGAACAGCGGCGTGCCCGGCACGAACGCATCGAACGCCGCCCAGAATTGGCCGCGGTAGCGGTCCTGCTCCTGCAGGATTTCGTGCTTGGAGCCGGCGATCACGAGATGCGAGCCGGCGCGCAAGTGATAGGCGAACTCCTCGATCGCGGCCGTCGACACCACCTCGTCGTTGCTCGCCGCCAGCATCAGGATCGGCTGGCGGATTTCGGACGGATACGACATGCCGCGGAAGGTGCGCATCGCGGTGAACGCGGTGTCGGCCCAGGCGATCGTCGGCGCCGCGATGCCGAGCGTCGGGTCTTCTTCCAGGATCGCCGCGTTGCGGGCATGGCGCACCGGGTCGCTGGTGACGGGATTGCCGATGAAGGGCGCGAGGCCGACCAGTTCGTCGCTGCCGCCGGGAACATAGCGGCCGCCCTGCCCGGCCAGCCGCATGATCCGAAGCAGCGTGCTCGGGAAGAACGACACGCGGCGGCGCGGCAGGTCGATCATCGGCGCCGACAGCACCATGCGGTCGAACCAGCGCTTGCCGGCATGCGCGAGGCGCAGCATCACCGCACCGCCCATCGAATGCGCCAGCGCGAAATAGGGCGGCGGGCAATCCGGCAGCACCACCTGTTGCACGAAGGTCTCGACGTCGACCTCGTAGTCGGCGAAGTCGCGCACATAGCCCTTGCGGGGATCGCGCAGCCGCCGCGACGAGTGGCCCTGTCCGCGCCAGTCGATCATCGCCACCGCAAAGCCGCGGTCGCGCAGATCGCGCACGGTCTCGAAATATTTTTCGATCATCTCGCCGCGCCCGCCGAACACGCAAACCGTGCCCTTGCGGCCGGGCGGCGGCGCCCAGCGCGCAAAGCGCAGCTCGGCCCCGTCTGATGTCTTGATGGTGCCACTAACAACGTCGTCCGGAACCGGGTTGGCGGGAATCGAGACGAGCGTCATGAAGGGGACCGGAGTGGTGAGACAGGGTGGAGATTAAGGACGCCGGCGCCAAAAAATGCGACGCGGTTTCCGCCTCTTGAACGCGACGTGACCTCTCCCATATCACCTCCGTGCAGGCCGCTACCAGTGCTTCGGAACCGAAACATCAGGCTGCACACATCTAAGCCCGGCCCGATGGCGGGCGGGTAACTGAAACAGTCGCTCAATGGAGGACTATTCCTATGCGTAGCTACGACCTCACTCCGTTTTATCGTTCCACCGTCGGCTTCGACCGCCTCTTCAACCTGCTCGATCAGGTAACCTCGGACGGCAGCCCCGGCTATCCCCCCTACAACATCGAGCGCACCGGCGAGAATGCTTACCGGATCAGTGTTGCGGTCTCCGGCTTCTCGCAGGCCGAGCTTTCGATCGTCGCGAAGGAGAACACGCTGACGATCAAGGGCGAGAAAACCGCCAACGAGAACTCCGGCAACGGCTCCGAAGTGCTCTATCGCGGCATCGCCTCCCGCGCCTTCGAGCGCGTCTTCCAGCTTGCCGACTTCGTGCAGGTGAAGAACGCTTCGCTCGAGAACGGTCTGCTCCACGTCGATCTCGTCCGCGAGATTCCCGAGGCCAAGAAGCCCCGCAGCATTCCGATCGGCGGCGGCGAGAAGGCTCCGCAGGTCGTTGACGGCTCGGCCGGCAAGGCCGCCGCCTAAGCAACAAACCCGCGTCAGCAGATATTGGCTGATCGCGAAAACGCCCCGGGAAACCGGGGCGTTTTTTGTTGCCGACGATCCGCAGTGGTGGCGTAGCCCGGATGAAGCGAAGCGCAATCCGGGGAACTTGTCCGCGACGGGACCGCCCCGGATTTCGCGGAGCCTGTCATCGGGCGCGCGTTCGCGCGACCCGTTGGCTCCATCCGGGCTACAGAGCGACGCGGGTCACTCCAATCCCTGCACCTTGGGCATTGCCTGGGTCGGCAGGATCGCGGGCGCAGGCGCCGGAGCCCCCTGACCGACGGTCGGAGCCTCGGCTTGCTGGACGGCTTGCGGCGCAGCCTGGGCCTCGGCCGGCTTCGGGGCTGCGGCCTGCTCGGCCGTCGCGGGTGCGGCTGCCTGAGCAGGCTGCGGCGTGGCCGTGGCCGCCTGCGGGACGGCGGCCTGGGCCGCCGGGACAGGAGCCTGGGCTGCCGCCGGAGCCTGGGTCGCCGGAACCTGGGCCTTGGCCGCCAGCGGGTTCCGCTTCGGCACCGGCACACGGCTGGCAACATGCGGGATCGGGAGCGGCGGGCGCGGCACCCGGGCCTGGATTGGCCGCGGCATCGGCCCGACGGGACCGTCGGTCGCGCTCATTTCCTCTTCGTAATTGTCGCCGAGCCGGGAGGCCGGCGTGAAGCGGATGATGTGGCCGTCGCGGGCATCGATCACCAGCCGGCCGTCGTCGCCGCCCTGGTCGATCACCGAGATCGTGTAGACGAACCCGCGCTGCCGGGGCGCGCCAAGCGGCAGATAGCCGTTCTCGCGCAGGACGGTATAGACCTCGACCGGCGGCAACAGGCTCGGGACCCGGCCAAAGCGCGGCGGCGGCGGAACCTCGGGCATGGCGGCATAGGGCCCGTCCATGTCGGATACCCTGACCAGAAGCGGGCTGCCGATCCGGGCGGACGTCGCCAGCTGGGCCTCGGCCGAGGCTGCGCTGAGCGCGAGGGCGGCGGCAGCAACCGAACCTGTGAACAACTTCATCGCCGTAACTCCTGTCTGCCCCGCCCTAGAGCGTTTCCGCTCTCTTGCCGGCTTGCCCGGGGCAAAACTTCAGTTTCAAATTCGGCGGTCCTTGGTCGCTCCTTGGGCCAGATCACGGCGTGTTTGCTTCGAATCGGGGGCGCCTCATCCCCGCCGAGCCGTTCGATCCGAGCATGCGGGCGAGGACTTCCTCGCGCTTGTGTGATAGACAAAAATTTGGCAAGGTCTAAGTTAGGACAGTAAAGCTGTCTCAATTTCGAGGCCATCCCGGCATAGGGATTGCAACGAGACCTCGGCGCCCCGAGCTCCGAGAATGCTGCAGGCAGGGCCGTCCCTCAGGGGACGTTGAAACGCCCGTCGTCTGAATTTAGGAAAATGCGGCTCGCGGCGGACGAGCGGTGGCCCGGTGGGTGCCGCAACGTCCAAGGTGCGCCAAATACGGTGGGGCCCTTACGAAAGGGAGAGGACACATGAGCGGGTCGGAATTCGAGCGCGAAAACATCGTGGCAGGAACGCTGTCGGCGACCGCGGACTCGAAAGCGGCCGAGCCCGCGCGTGAGTTGCATACTTGGCGCCCGGAAGCCGAAGGCCTGTTTGATCCGAGCCTGGAAAAGGATTCCTGCGGCGTCGGCTTCATCGCCAACATCAAGGGCCAGAAGTCGCACCAGATCGTCTCCGACGCGCTGAACATCCTGTGCAACCTCGAGCATCGCGGCGCCGTCGGCGCCGACCCGCGCGCCGGTGACGGCGCCGGCATCCTGGTGCAGATCCCGCACGCCTTCTTTGCGCGCAAGACCGCGGAGCTCGGCTTCAAGCTGCCGCAGCCCGGCGAATACGCCATCGGCGCGCTGTTCATGCCGCGCGATGCCGCGTGGCGGAACGTGATCAAGAGCATCATCGCCGACGAGATCAAGAACGAGGGCTTCAAGCTGCTCGGCTGGCGCGATGTGCCGTCAGACAATTCCTCGCTCGGCGTCACCGTGAAGCCGACCGAGCCCTACCACATGCAGGTCTTCATCGGCCGCAATGGTGCTGCGAAGACCGAGGACGATTTCGAGCGCCACCTCTACATCCTGCGCAAGTCGATCTCGCAGGCGATCTATCAGCGCCGCGACCGCGGCATGGCGGGCTACTATCCGTGCTCGCTGTCGTGCCGCACCGTGATCTACAAGGGCATGTTCCTCGCCGACCAGCTCGGCAAGTACTATCCTGACCTGCACGAGGCCGACTTCGACAGCGCGCTGGCGCTGGTGCATCAACGCTTCTCGACCAACACCTTCCCGACCTGGTCGCTGGCGCATCCCTACCGGATGATCGCCCATAACGGCGAGATCAACACGCTGCGCGGCAACGTCAACTGGATGGCGGCGCGGCAGGCCTCCGTGCATTCGGAGCTCTATGGCAAGGACATCAGCCGCCTGTGGCCGATCTCCTATGAAGGCCAGAGCGACACCGCCTGCTTCGACAACGCGCTCGAATTCCTGGTGCAGGGCGGCTACTCGCTGCCGCACGCTGTGATGATGATGATTCCGGAAGCGTGGGCCGGCAATCCCCTGATGGATGAGCAGCGCCGCGCCTTCTACGAATATCATGCCGCGCTGATGGAGCCGTGGGACGGCCCGGCCGCGATCGCCTTCACCGACGGCCGCAAGATCGGCGCCACGCTCGATCGCAACGGCCTGCGCCCGGCGCGCTACCTCGTCACCAAGGACGACCGCATCGTGATGGCGTCCGAAATGGGCGTGCTGAAGATTCCGGAGGACCAGATCGTCACCAAGTGGCGGCTGCAGCCCGGCAAGATGCTGCTCGTCGACCTCGAGCAGGGCCGCCTGATTCCCGACGATGAGATCAAGGCCGACCTCGCCAAGAGTCACCCCTACAGCGATTGGCTGCATCGCACCCAGATCCAGCTCGAGGAGCTGCCGGATGCGCCAGCCAAGGGCGTGCGCTCCAACCTGCCGCTGCTCGATCGCCAGCAAGCCTTCGGCTACAGCCAGGAAGACATCGCGATCCTGATGACGCCGATGGCGGCCATCGGCGAGGAAGCTGCCGGCTCGATGGGCAACGACACGCCGATCTCGGCGCTGTCGGACAAGCCGAAGCAGCTGTTTACCTACTTCAAGCAGAACTTCGCGCAGGTGACGAACCCGCCGATCGATCCGATCCGCGAGGAAATCGTCATGAGCCTCGTCTCGATCATCGGGCCGCGGCCGAACCTGTTCGACCTGCAGGGCGTCGCCTCGACCAAGCGCCTCGAGGTGCGGCAGCCGATCCTGACCGACGCCGATCTGGAAAAGATCCGCTCGATCTCCGACGTCGCCGAGACCCACTTCAAGTCGCGCACGCTCGACACCACCTTCCACGCCGGATTCGGCGCGGCGGGCATGGAGCAGGTGCTCGACGAGCTCTGCGCACGCGCCGAGGGCGCGGTGCGCGAGGGTATCAACATCATCATCCTGTCGGACCGCATGACCGGCACCGACCGGATTCCGATCCCGTCGCTGCTGGCCTGCGCCGCCGTGCATCATCACCTGATCCGCACCGGCCTGCGCACCTCGGTCGGCCTCGTCGTGGAATCCGGTGAGCCGCGCGAGGTGCATCACTTCGCCTGCCTCGCCGGCTACGGCGCCGAAGCGATCAACCCCTACCTCGCGTTCGAAACCATCCTCGCGATGAAGGACCGGCTGCCCGGCGCGCTCGACGATTACGAGATCGTCAAGCGCTATATCAAGTCGATCGGCAAGGGCCTGCTCAAGGTGATGTCCAAGATGGGCATCTCGACCTACCAGTCCTATTGCGGCGCGCAGATCTTCGACGCGGTCGGCCTCAAGGCGGACTTCGTCGTCAAGTATTTCGCCGGCACCCACACCCGCATCGAGGGCGTCGGCCTCGGCGAGATCGCCGAGGAGACCGTACGGCGCCACACCGACGCCTTCGGTGACGGCCAGATCTACAAGAGCGCGCTCGATGTCGGCGGCGAATATGCCTACCGCACCCGCGGCGAGGACCATGCCTGGACCGCGGAATCGGTCTCGACGCTGCAGCATGCCGTGCGCGGCAATTCGCAGGAGCGCTACCGGGCGTTCGCCAAGATCCTCAACGAGCAGTCCGAGCGTCTCTTGACGCTGCGCGGCCTGTTCCGGATCAAGAGCGCCGAGGACGACAAGCGCAAGCCGGTCAAGCTCGAGGACGTCGAGCCGGCCAAGGACATCGTCAAGCGGTTCTCGACCGGCGCGATGTCGTTCGGCTCGATCTCGCGCGAGGCGCACACCACACTCGCGATCGCGATGAACCGGATCGGCGGCAAGTCGAACACCGGCGAAGGCGGCGAGGAATCCGACCGCTTCAAGCCGATGCCCAACGGCGACAGCATGCGCTCAGCGATCAAGCAGGTCGCCTCGGGCCGGTTCGGCGTGACGACGGAATACCTCGTCAACTCCGACATGATGCAGATCAAGATGGCGCAGGGTGCCAAGCCCGGCGAAGGCGGCCAGCTGCCCGGCCACAAGGTCGACGCGACGATCGCCCGCGTCCGGCATTCGACGCCCGGCGTCGGCCTGATCTCGCCGCCGCCGCATCACGACATCTACTCGATCGAAGACCTCGCCCAGCTGATCTACGACCTTAAGAACGTCAATCCCGACGGCCAGGTCTCGGTCAAGCTGGTGTCGGAAGTCGGCGTCGGCACGGTTGCCGCCGGCGTCGCCAAGGCGCGCGCCGACCATGTCACCATCGCGGGCTTCGAGGGCGGCACCGGTGCCTCGCCACTGACCTCGATCAAGCATGCCGGCTCGCCGTGGGAGATCGGTCTTGCCGAGACCCATCAGACGCTGGTGCGCCAGCGGCTGCGCAGCCGCATCGCGGTCCAGGTCGACGGCGGCTTCCGCACCGGCCGTGACGTCGTGATCGGGGCGCTGCTCGGGGCCGACGAGTTCGGCTTCGCCACCGCGCCCCTGATCGCGGCGGGCTGCATCATGATGCGCAAGTGCCACCTCAACACCTGCCCGGTCGGCGTCGCGACCCAGGATCCGGTGCTGCGCAAGCGCTTCACCGGCCAGCCCGAGCACGTCATCAACTACTTCTTCTTCGTCGCCGAGGAAGTCCGCGAGATCATGGCGCAGCTCGGCTACAAGACGTTCGACGAGATGGTCGGCCAGGTCCAGATGCTGGACCAGACCGCGCTGGTCTCGCACTGGAAGGCCAAGGGCCTCGATTTCTCCAAGCTGTTCGTGCGGCAGAAGGAGGAGAAGGGCCAGACGATCTATCACTCGGAGCGCCAGAACCACCATCTGGAAACCGTGCTCGACCGCCGGCTGATCGAGAAGGCGCAGGCCGCGCTCGATCGCGGCGCCCCGGTCAAGATCGAGGAAGAGATCAACAACACCGACCGTTCCGCCGGCGCGATGCTGTCGGGCGCGGTGGCCAAGATCTACGGCCATGCCGGCCTTCCGCTCGACACCATCCATGTCGGCCTGAAGGGCACGGCGGGACAGGCGTTCGGCGCCTGGCTCGCCAAGGGCGTCACCTTCGAGCTCGAGGGCGAAGGCAACGACTATGTCGGCAAGGGCCTCTCGGGCGGCTGCATCATCGTCAAGCCGCCGAAGATCTCCGGCATCGTGCCGGAAGAGTCGATCATCGTCGGCAACACCGTGATGTACGGCGCGATCGCGGGCGAGTGCTACTTCCGCGGCATCGCCGGCGAGCGCTTCGCGGTGCGCAACTCCGGCGCAGTCGCGGTCGTCGAGGGCGCCGGCGATCATTGCTGCGAATACATGACCGGCGGCATCGTCGTGGTGCTCGGCAAGACCGGGCGCAACTTCGCGGCCGGCATGTCCGGCGGCATCGCCTATGTGCTGGACGAGGCCGGCGACTTCGACAAGCTGTGCAACCTTTCGATGGTCGAGCTCGAGCCGGTGCTCTCGGAGGAGATGATCAACGCCGACACCTACCACCACTCCGGCGATCTCGAGGCGCATGGCCGGGTCGACGTGTTCCAGAACCTGCTCGACTCCGACGTGGAGCGGCTGCACGTCCTGATCACGCGTCACGCCAAGCTGACGGGCTCGAAGAAGGCGGCGGAGATTCTCGCCGACTGGAAGAGCTGGCTGCCGAAATTCCGCAAGGTGATGCCGGTGGAGTACCGCCGCGCGCTGAAGGAAATGAAGGCGAACGCCGACGCCGAGCCGAAGATCGCGATCGGCGCGTAGGCCTGAAAGACCCTCATGGTGAGGAGGCGCGCAGCGCCGCCTCGAACCATGAGGCCGCCACACGGGCCTCCATCCTTCGAGACGCGGCGCACGCGCCGCTCCTCAGGATGAGGGTCAAACAGAACAGACGAACACATGATGCAGGGGCATCGGGTTTCAATGGGTAAGATCACAGGTTTTCTCGAGATCGAGCGGCATGACCGCAAGTACGAGCCGGTCGCCGATCGACTCAAGAACTTCAGGGAATTCGTCATTCCGCTGAGCGAGAAGGACACGCGCGACCAGGCGGCGCGCTGCATGAATTGCGGCATCCCCTATTGCCACGGCACCGGCTCGACCGCGCCGGGCACGCCGGGCTGCCCGGTCAACAACCAGATCCCCGATTTCAACGACCTCGTCTATCAGGGCAACTGGGAAGAAGCCTCGCGCAACCTGCACTCGACCAACAACTTCCCCGAATTCACCGGCCGCATCTGCCCGGCGCCGTGCGAGGCGTCCTGCACGCTCAACATCGACGACAATCCGGTCACCATCAAGACCATCGAATGCGCGATCGTGGACCGCGCCTGGGACAATGGCTGGCTGAAGCCGGAGATCGCAGCCGTTAAGACCGGCAAGAAGGTCGCCGTGATCGGCTCGGGTCCCGCCGGCATGGCCGCCGCGCAGCAGCTCGCGCGCGCCGGCCACGAGGTGCATGTCTACGAGAAGTTCGCCAAGGCCGGCGGCCTGCTGCGCTACGGCATTCCCGACTTCAAGATGGAGAAGGGCATCATCGACCGCCGCGTGGCGCAGATGGAGGCCGAGGGCGTCACCTTCCATTACGGCAAGGCCGTCGGCGGCTCGACGCCGGGTGCGATCGATCCGCAGGAGCTCGCCAAGCAGTATGACGCCGTGGCGCTGACCGGCGGCGCGGAAGCCCCCCGCGACCTGCCGATCCCCGGCCGCGAGCTTTCCGGCATCCACTTCGCAATGGACTTCCTGCCGCAGCAGAACCGCCGCGTCTCCGGCGAGCCGCTGAACGGCGCCGCCGACATCCTCGCCGGCGGCAAGCATGTCGTCGTGATCGGCGGCGGCGACACCGGATCGGACTGCATCGGCACCTCGTTCCGGCAAGGCGCAACGTCGGTGACCCAGCTTGAGATCATGCCGGCGCCGCCCGAGCACGAGAACAAGGGCGTGACCTGGCCGAACTGGCCGCTGAAGATGCGCACGTCGTCGAGCCAGGCCGAAGGCGCGGTGCGCGAATTCGCCGTGCTGACGACGAAGTTCGAAGGCGTCGACGGCAAGGTGACGAAGCTGCATTGCGTCAAGGTCGACGACAAGTTCAAGCCGCTGCCCGGCACCGAGTTCACGCTCGACGCCGAGCTCGTGCTGCTGGCGATGGGCTTCGTGCATCCGGTGCACGAGGGCTTGCTCAAGACGCTGGGCGTCGAGCTCGACCAGCGCGGCAACGTCCGTGCGTCCCTGCACGACTACCAGACCTCGCGCGCAAAAATCTTCTCGGCCGGCGACATGCGCCGCGGCCAGTCGCTCGTGGTCTGGGCAATCCGCGAAGGCCGCCAGTGCGCGCGCTCGATCGACACCTTCCTGATGGGGAAGACGGATCTGCCGGGGTGAGTGCCCCGGCGGTTTCGCCGAACTGCATCCACAAACGCAGCTGTCATCGCCCGCGAAAGCGGGCGATCCAGTATTCCAGAGACGTCAGAGCTTGAACGGATAGGCCGCGGCGTACTGGGTGCCCCGCCTTCGCGGGGCACGACATCTCATTTGAGATGCGACGTAGGCATCCTCGCCGCTAATTCTGCACCCGCACGCCCAGCATCACCACCGTCGACGCCGAGCTCTGTCCCGGCTGATTCGAATCCAGCCAGTTCCGGCTCAGCGTGCCCTTGATCCAGAGGCTGCGGGTCAGCTTGTAGATCAGGTCGCCCGACAACGCGTAGATCTTGTCGGTGCGGTTGTCGCCCTGGTAATCGAGCGTGCCGTAGGTGAACTTGCCGATGCCGGTCAGCCAGCGGCGGAAGTCGTGATCGACCTCGACGGTGTAGGTGCGCGACAGCACGCCCGAGGTGCCGGGCAGCGTGGTCTCGCCGATCTGGGTGTCGGAATAGAATTTGGCCGTGGTTAGCGGCGTAGCGGTCCAGGTCAGCGAGGCCGTGGTGAGCAGGCCTTCGAGTCGGCTAAGCCGCGGGTCGACATAGTCGCGCATGGCATAGCCGATCGAGATCTCACCGAACAACAGCCGGGTGAACTCGAACGACGTACCGACCTTGGCATAACCGCCCGACGAATTGCGCGCGTAACCGTTGCGGTCGAGATAGAGATCATGGAAGCGGCTGTCGCCCTCGACTTCGACAAAGGGCTTCACGGCCGGATTGAGCTCATAGCTGACGCGGCCGACGCCGCCGTATTGGGTGAAGTTGCGATCGTCGTTCGACGACGAGGTGCCGTCGGTGAGCTTCGACCATTGGTAGTCGGTGCGGTCGACGGTGCCGCCGAGCGAGACCTGCATGCGGTTGAAATGCTGGTCGATGCCGAAGGTGCCGCCGACCGTGGTGTAGATCGGATATCTGGCGAGGCCGGCCTGCACGTTCGGGCTGCCGGGATTGTCGGTCGAGACCAGCAGGCGGGCCTGCCCCAGCAGATGCGTGTCCTTGGTGACGTCGAGACGGCCGTCGATATGGCCAGTGAAATTCGGACGGTCGATGTCGAGCGGCGCCGACAGCGGCGTGCCGTCGGCGTTCGGCGTCAGGCCGGAGCCATAGCCGTTGAAGGAGCCGCGCAAATCGGCGACGACGGCGTGACGCTCCCAGTCGGAGACCGCGAGGAATTCCGGCGCGACCATGTAGAACGCCCTGCCCTGCGGCGAGTAGAGCCGACCGGGGTTGGTGTCGTAGCCGGCCATCACCTCGACCGCGGTCTTGACCATGAACGAGCCGGCATAATCGCCGACCGCGCCGAACGGATCGTCGTCGATCTTGAGCCGCTTGCGCGGCGGCTGGCCGACGATGGTGCCGGCCATCGCCGGCGGCAGCGGCGTCTTGTTGGCGGTCTCCGAGGGCGGGATCGACAGTCGCAGCTGCCCGGTGGCGTTCGATGGCGCCGGCGTCGGCTGCGGCGAGCCGGGTCCGGCCGGCGGCTTCGGCCTGGCCTGGCCGGGATAATATTTCGGCTTCTGGCGTTTGCGGTTGAGCGAGTCATAGCCCGACGTCGCGGCGCCGTTCGCCGCGGGGAGCCCGTAGGTCGGGACCTGTCCGATCCGCGTCGTCGTTGATGTCGATGAAGACGAAGAGGAACGGCGATCGCGATCGGCGTCAGGCAGCTTCAGGCCATTGAGCGGATCCATGGCGTCGGCCGTGGTCCGGCGCAGCGGCGAATCCTGTGTGATCACCTGGCTCTGGCGATTGGGACTGAACAGATCGGGCGTCACGGTCTGGGCCGCGGCGACCCCGGTGGTCACGGTCAGCGCCAGAGCGGTCACGGCCGGACATGGCAAAACCGCGCGGACGAGGCGTCCACGCCGGTCTGGGCCGCTTGCTGGCCGCCGCAACACGATGGAAAAACTCCAACGAATTCACATACTTGTCGGACGCGCTCCACCGGGCGGCGGAAAACGTCGTTAATGGAGTTAAAACAATTATGGTTAATGAGCCGTTGAGGATCGGCTGCCGCGCGTCGCATCGCGGAATCGAACGTGCTAAGGGAGACGCCCGGGTGCAAAACCCATCCCCTGGAATCCGAAATGGCCAAACCGAAACCGCTGATGACAAAATCATCCGGCCCCGATGACGGCGCCGTTCAATCGGCGCTCCGCACCCTCGATGCCGAAGCAAGCGGCGTCGCAGCGCTGTCCGCCGCACTGAAGTCCGACCTCGGCGCGCCGTTCACCGCCGCGTCCGAGCTGATCGGCAAGGCCAAGGGACGGCTGATCGTCACCGGGCTCGGCAAGTCCGGCCATATCGGGCGCAAGATCGCCGCGACCTTTGCCTCGACAGGCACCCCGGCGGTTCTTCGTGCACGCCGCCGAAGCGAGCCATGGCGACCTCGGCATGATCACGATCGATGACGTGATCCTGGCGCTGTCGTGGTCCGGCGAGCAGCCGGAGATGCGCAACCTGATCGCCTATGCCGCGCGCTTCGGCATTCCGCTGATCGCGATGACGGCCGACAAGGATTCGACGCTGAGCAAGGCCGCCGACGTGCAGCTGACGCTGCCGAAGGCCCGCGAGGCCTGCCCGCACAATCTGGCGCCGACCACCTCCTCGCTGATGATGCTGGCGCTCGGCGATGCGCTGGCGATCGCGCTGCTCGAGGGCCGCGGCTTCACCTCGACCGATTTCAGCGTGCTGCATCCGGGCGGCAAGCTCGGCGCGCTGCTGAAATATGCCCGCGACCTGATGCATGGCGGCGACGCGCTGCCGCTGAAGCCGCTCGGCACCAAGATGTCGGATGCGCTGGTCGAGATGACCTCCAAGGGTTTTGGCTGCGTCGGCATCGTCGACCGCCACGACCATCTCGTCGGCATCGTCACCGACGGCGATCTGCGCCGGCAGATGCGCCCCGACCTTTTGACGCTGTCGGTCGACGAGGTCATGACCAGGACGCCGAAGACGATCAGCCGCGATACGCTGGCCGGCGAAGTGCTGGAATTGCTCAACGCCTCGAAGATCACGACGCTGATCGTGACCGACGCCAAGAAGCCGGTCGGCATCATCCATCTGCACGATCTGCTGCGGGCGGGTGTGGCGTAATTCACTCGGTCATTCCGGGGCACGCGAAGCGTGAACCTCAGATGCGCAATTGCGCACCATAGTTCGATGCTTTCGCATCGCCCCGGAATGACAGCGGCTACCTCGGAAACCGCGCCGCGGTTTCCTCCAGCGGCAGGGCCAGCGCGTTGGCGAGGTAGGAGACCGTGCGGTAGAAGCCGCACAGCAGGATGATCTCCAGGATCTGGTCCTCATCGTAATGCGCCGAGAGCGCCGCGAATTCCGTGTCATCCAGCGTCGCGCGGGCATGCAGCGCGTCGACCGCCGCGATCATCGCCTGTTCGGCCGGCGACCAGCAGCCGGCATCGGCCGCACCGCGCACGGTGGCGTGGACCTGCTGCTCCGTCAGTTCGGCGGCCGCGCCGAACGCCGTGACATGGACGCCCCATTCATATTCGCAGGCATTGAGCGCGCAGGTGCGGTCGATCACGATCTCCCGCGCCCGCAAGGGAAGCGGCCCGCGGTCAAGCAGGCTGCCGCCGCGAAACTTCTCCCAGGCACGCGGATGGCCGGCCAACATGCGGAACAGCACCAGCGGCGGCTTGCCGCGCATGATGCGATCGAAATGCTGTTGAACGTCCGCCGGATAGGGCGGATCGAGCGGCGCGAGGCGTGACATGGGCTGATCCCGTTGCTACATTTAATGTAGCGACACGCTACAATATCTGTAGCGACTCGCAAGAGAGATTCGACAGGAATTCGCGACATGCCGAAGCAGGGCCCAGTCACAAGACCCGCCGTCCGCGGCTCGCGGTCCGGCCGCCCGATCATGGCGCTGCTCGATCTCTTGGGACGGCGCTGGACCTTGCGCATCATCTGGGAGCTGCGCGAGGGCGCGCTGACCTCGCGCGCGCTGCGCACCGCCTGCGACGAGGCCTCGCCGACGATCCTGCAGACGCGATTGACGGAGCTGCGCGAGGCCGGGTTCGTCGAGCTGACGGATGAGGGTTACGGGCTCACCGCGCTCGGCCGCGAGCTGTTCCCGACCTTCACGCCGCTCCACCGTTTCGCCGAGCGCTGGAGCAAGCGGGGCGGCAGCTAGACCTCGGCGGCCGTCAGTGTGTAGCCCGCATGAGCGGAGCGATATGCGGGACCGGTTTCCCCGGGTATCGCTGCGCTCACCCGGGCTACGAATTACTCGCCCGAAGCAGCATCCGACGCTCGGGGCCGGGTCGTCGTCAATGGCTCAGGCCAGACTAAGCGATCGCCACCGTCAGGCTGGCGCCGTCGGCGCGGACCACCTTGACCCGGCTGCCGGCGGGCGCATCGGGGCCGGCGACGCGCCACACCGTGTCGTCGATCCGCACCGTGCCCGATCCGTCGACGATCGGCTTCTCCAGCGTGAATTCGCGGCCGACCAGAGCTTCGTTGCGGCGGTTGAGGAAGGGATTGGTCTTGCTGGCCGCCGTCGCGCCCTTCGCGAAATGGCGCCATGCCGGCACCGCCAACGCGGCGAACACTGCGAACATCAAGAGCTGTATCTGCCAGGACGGCGTGAAGGCGAACGACAGCAGCCCCACAAGGAGCGCCGCGAGCCCGAGCCAGAACAAGAACACCCCAGGCGCCGCGAGCTCCAGCGCCATCAGGATGAAGCCGAAGATCAGCCAGTTCCAGGTACCCAATGTCGAAAACATCTCGGCCATGACGTGACCTCTACCATTGCGGGCGCGACACCGTCACGCCCTCACCGCTGCGGCGGCACCGGCGGTGGCACCGGCGGCCCGGCCGGCGGGACCGAGCCGCCACGCCGTGCTGCGGCCGTAGCGGACGCCGCACTCTCGCCGAAGGTGGCGCGGGCGATCTCGCCGATGCCGGCCAGCGAGCCCAGCACGCTCGAGGTTTCGATCGGCAGCATCAGGACCTTCTGGTTCGGCGATTCCGCGAGCTGGCCGAACGCCTTGATGTACTTGTCGGCGATGAAATAGTTCAGCGCGGCGACGTCGCCCTTGGCGATCGATTCCGACACCATCTGGGTCGCCTTGGCTTCGGCCTCGGCGAGCCGCTCGCGCGCCTCGGCGTCGCGGAAGGCGGCCTCGCGGCGGCCCTCGGCCTGCAGGATCTGGCCCTGCTTGGCGCCCTCGGCGCGCAGGATTTCGGACTGCCGCTGGCCCTCGGCCTGCAAAATGTCGGCGCGCTTGACGCGCTCGGCCTTCATCTGGCGGCCCATCGCCTCGACGAGGTCGGCCGGCGGCACGATGTCCTTGATCTCGATGCGGTTGACCTTGACGCCCCAGGGCGACACCGCGGCGTCGACCACGCGCAGCAGCCGCTCATTGATCTCGTCGCGATGCGACAGCACTTGGTCGAGATCCATCGAACCCATCACCGAGCGGATGTTGGTCATAGTCAGGACGGTGATCGCCTGGTTGAGATTGGCGACCTCGTAGCTCGCCTTGGCGGCATCGAACACCTGGTAGAACGCGACACCGTCCACCGTCACGGTAGCGTTGTCCTTGGTGATCACCTCCTGCTCGGGGATGTCGATCACCTGCTCCATCATGTTGATCTTGCGCCCGATGCGGTCGAAATAGGGCACGATCAAATTGAGGCCGGGCGACAGCGTGCGGGTGTATTTGCCGAACCGCTCGATGGTCCAGTCAAAACCCTGCGGAACGGTCTTGATCCCGGCGAACAGCGTAACGATGACGAGAAGAACAAACGCGATCGCGAAGACGTCGAAGCCAGTCATAAAGTCCTCCAAGGCCGGCGAGACCGTCGCCAGTCACGGTCGTGCATTGGTCGGCAGGACCGCTCCGCCGGTTCAGCCGGCTGTTGTTCTCCCTAGCACATAGGAAGCTGCTGTCGGATGACCAGATGCCAACGAATGCCCGTGCCCGGTGTCACGGATCGTTAACAATCAGATCCAGCCTTGTTAGATCCAGCCTTGCAGCTCGCGCAGCACGAGCTGGCGGATCACGTCCATGCCGCCGTCGCTGTCGTTGAGGCAGGGGATCGCCGCGAATTGCTCGCCGCCATTGTGCCGGAAGATCTCGGCATTCTCCTGCGCGATCTCCTCCAGCGTCTCCAGGCAATCGGCGGAGAAGCCGGGCGTGACCACGGCAATGCGCCGCACGCCGTCCCTGGCCAGCTTCTCGACCGTCTTGTCGGTATAGGGCTGCAGCCACTCGGCCTTGCCGAAGCGCGACTGGAAGGTGAGGATCAGCCCGTTGGCATCGAGCCCGAGCCGCTTGCGCAGCGCATTGGTCGTGGCGATGCATTGCGCCTGATACGGATCGCCCTTGTCGACGTATTCCTTCGGCATGCCGTGGAACGACGCGACGATGATCTCGGGCTGGAACGGCAATGTCGCAAGATGCGCATTGATCGAGACCGCGAGCGCCTCGATGTAGTCGGGATCGTCGTAGTAGGGCGGCGTCACCCGAAGGATCGGCTGCGCGCGCATGCCGGCCAGCACGCGAAACGCCTCGTCGCAGACCGTCGCCGACGTTGCGGCGGAATATTGCGGATAGAGCGGCACCACCAGCAGCCGGCCGCAGCCCTGCGCCGCCAGCGCCTCGATGCGCTCCTTGATCGAGGGGTTGCCGTAGCGCATCGCCCAGTCGACCACGACGTGATCGTGATCGGCGATCGCTTCCGCCAGCTTGTCTGCCTGCGAGCGCGTGATGGTCTTCAGCGGCGACTCGTTCTTCTCGGTGTTCCAGATCTTCAGATAGTCGCGCGCCTTGCGGGCCGGCCGGACGCGCAGGATGATGCCGTTGAGGATCAGCTTCCAGAGCAGGCCCTGATCCTCGATCACCCGCGGATCGGACAGAAACTCCTTGAGATAGACCCGCACGCCGGCGGCATCGGCCGTATCGGGCGTGCCGAGATTGACCAGCAGCACGCCGACGCGTTCCGGCTTCGGCGCCGCGGCAGGCTTCGCGCTCTCGAAGGGGATCACCGTGCTCATGATGGCCTTGCGCTTGATATCCTTCGCCTGGGGGCTTTGGGCTTCGCGCGTTGCTCCAACCTTGTCAAGCCGAGTGCGGGTTGGCTACGTTCCCGTGCGGAATAAGGGGGAACCATGACGATCGCCGAATGGTGCGTCTTCGGGACGCTGATGCTCTCGCTGCTGACGATCGTGTCGGTGAAGTGGGCCGGCTTCCGCAGCTTCGACAATGCCAGGCCGCGCGATCCCGACTTCTACGACGACCCGATCCGCTCACGGGCGCTCGGCGCGCACCAGAACGGCATCGAGGCCTTCCCGTTCTTCGCCTTCGCCGTGCTGCTTGCCGAACTCCGCGTCGGCCCGCTGCGGCTGATCGACGAGCTCGCGGTGCTATTCCTGATCGTGCGGATCGCCTACGTCTTCACCTATATCGGCAACCGCCCGACGCTGCGCTCGATCCTCTGGAGCATCGGTTTCGCGATCAACATCGCGATCTTCCTGCTGCCGGCGATCAGGGGCTATCTGACGAGTTGAGCCAGTTTCTTCCCCCTCTCCCCGTTCTTACGGGGAGAGGGCTGGGGTGAGGGGCCGTCTCCGCAAATTCGATTGAAGGCAGCGTGCGGAGACCCCCTCACCCGAAATTCGCGCACGCGAATTTCGACCTCTCCCCGCAAGCGGGCGAGGCAACTTCAAAGGCACGTCGCGCGCTCGGCCGCGACGTAGCCGAACAATAGCCCGAGCCCGAACAGCAGCACGAGGCCCGCGGCGGCGAATTCCAGGCCGCGCATGATGACCATGCCGCCGCCGTCGCGCGCCGCGCTCAGCCGCTCGGCCACACCGCGCGCCGACACCGCGACCAGCGCGATCGCCGCCACGGTGATGGCGGTGCCGAGCCCCATCACGAAGGTCGCGGCAATGCCGGCCCAGAACAGACCCTGCGCCAGCGCGAACACCAGCACCAGGATCGCGCCCGAGCAGGGCCGGATCCCGACCGTAAGGATCGCACCTAAGCCGCGCCGCCAGCCACCAGGACCGGCAAGCTCGGCCGGCGTCGGCCCGTGCGAATGGCCGCAATGCTCGTCATGGACGTGCTGCGCCTCATGCCCGTGATCGTGGCCATGGTCATGATGATGCTCGTGATCGTCATGCGCGTGACGATGATGGTGATCATGGCCGTGATCATGGTGGTGGTGATCGTGCTGATGCGCGCCGGCCATCGCCAGCGCCGGGCGCGGCATCTGCAGCGCGCGGAAGAAGCCGCCGCCCTTGACCCACACCAGCCGGGCGCCGAACGCCGCGATCAGCGCGTAGCTTGCGATCTCGATCGCCTTCTCCGCCCCGCACATGGTCTTCGCGGTCGCGTTGAGCAGCCAGGCACAGATGCCCACGATGAGAACGGCGACCACCGACTGCATGAGCGCCGAGGCGAACGACAGCACGATGCCGCGCCGCGCGGTCTCGCGGTTGGCGACCATGTAGGAGGAAATCACCGCCTTGCCGTGGCCGGGGCCGGCGGCATGGAAAATCCCGTAGGCAAAGGAGATCACAAGCAGCGTCCAGACCGCCGAGCCGTCGGATTTCGCAGCGCGAATCGTCTGCGAAATCTCGCGGTAAAACTCCGACTGTTTCGCCAATAGCCAGCCGACCAGCCCGCCCTGCGGCTCCGCCGCGCGCGGCGCGCCGAACGGATTCTGTGCCAGCAGCGCATGAACGGCGCCATCGAGCAGCGCAAACGCCGTCAATACGGCCGCGGACACGGCGAGGCCGCGCGTCATGCGCGAGACGATTGGCGTCATGGGCACTCCACCGAGACCTTGTTGGCGAACATCATGCCGAAATTGCCGTTGCCGCCGTCGAGAAAGGTCTGCTCGCCGAGCTTCTGCGCGGCGGCGGTGCCGTCACTATTCGGCCGTTCGAACTGCATCTTGCAGTTCGCCGCGGCGCCGACCAGCTTGACCGGCTCCTTCTCGGCATACTGGAAATCGATGAAATAGGTCGGGTCGAACACTTCGAGCGAGAGCTGCCTCGCCTTGAACGGCGTCTTCACCGGCAAGGTGAAGTGCAGCGTCAGCGCCGAATCCTTGTATTCGAGGAAATAGTCGACCGGCTCCGTGAACTTCTGCTTCTTGCCGTCGCCCTTGGCGAAGGTGAAGTAGGCGTATTCCTTCAGCGACTCGACATTGGTCTGCGCCAACGGCGCCAGCTCCTCGCGGCTGTAGGCGCCCTTCACCTTGGTCTCGATGCCTTGCAGCGCGTAGGTCGAGAACATGTCGTCAAACGTCCAGGCGTGCCGGACCCCGGTGATGGTGCCGTCGGGCGCGTAGATCAGCTCGCTCTTGGCAACGATCCAGACATGCGGATGGGCCTCGGCGGCCGCCGTGCAGAGCACGACGGACACCGCAAGCACGAGCCAGCCGATCAGCCGGTTCAATGACGGCCGCACCTCAGGCCGCCTCAGGCGTTTCGAGCAGGCCACGGCGGCGCAGCAGCGCGTCCGGCTCGGGCTCGCGGCCGCGGAAGGCGACATAGGCCTCCTCCGGATCGCGCGAGCCGCCCGACGAATAGATGTCGTCATGCAGCCGCTTGGCGGTCGCGGGATCGAAGATGTCACCGGCCTCCTCGAAGGCGCCGAACGCGTCGGCGTCCATCACCTCCGACCACATGTAGCTGTAATAGCCCGACGCATAATGGTCGCCGGAGAAGATATGGCCGAACTGGGTCGGCCGGTGCCGCAGCGATATCTCGGCGGGCATGCCGATCTTCTTCAGCTCCTTCTGTTCGAAGGCGCGGACGTCCCAGCTCGCCGCCGCCGGCTGGGTGTGGAATTCGAGGTCGACCAGCGCCGAGGAGACGAACTCCACGGTAGCGAAGCCCTGGTTGAACTTGCGCGCAGCGAGGAAGCGCGTGAGCAGGTCGTCCGGCAGCGCCTCGCCGGTCTGGTAGTGGCGGGCGAAGCGCTGCAACACCTCGGGCCGCTCCTGCCAGTGCTCATAGAGCTGCGAAGGCAGCTCGACGAAGTCGGTGAACACGCTGGTTCCGGACAGTGACGGATAGGTCACGTTGGACAGCATGCCGTGCAGGCCGTGGCCGAACTCGTGGAACAGGGTCCGCGCATCGTCGGGCGACAGCAGCGACGGCGCGCCATCGGCGCCCTTGGCGAAGTTGCAGACATTGATCACCAGCGGCGCGACGCCGCCGTCGAGCTTCTGCTGGTCGCGCAGCGAGGTCATCCAGGCGCCGGAGCGCTTCGAGGGCCGCGCGAAGTAGTCGCCGTAGAACAGTGCCTTGTGCTGGCCGTCGCGGCCCTTGACCTCCCAGACCCGGACGTCCGGATGCCACACCGGAATATCCTTGCGCTCCTCGAAGGTGACGCCGAACAGGCGGGTAGCGCAGTCGAACGCGGCCTCGATCATGTGGTCGAGCACCAGATAGGGCTTGATCGCGGAATCGTCGAAATTGGCGCGGCGCTGGCGCAGCTTCTCGGCGTAGTAGCGCCAGTCCCAGGACGCGAGGGCGAAATTGCCGCCCTCCTCCGCGATCAGTGCCTGCAGCGCGTCGCGGTCGGCGAGCGCCCGCGCCCGTGCCGGCTTCCAGACCCGTTCCAGCAGGCCGCGCACCGCCTCCGGCGTCTTGGCCATGGAATCCTCGAGGCGGTAAGCGGCGTAGGTCGGGAAGCCCAGGATCTTCGCGGTCTCCTCGCGGAGCCTGAGGATCTCCACGATGGTCGCGTTGTTGTCGTTGGCGTTGCCGTTGTCGCCGCGGGCCGTGAAGGCCTTGTAGACCTTCTCGCGCAGGTCGCGCCGCGACGAGCTCTGCAGGAACGGCTCGACCGAGGAGCGCGACAGCGTCACGATCGCCTTGCCGGGCATGCCGCGCTCTTCCGCCGCAGCCTTGGCAGCCGCCACAAATGTGTCGGAGAGGCCGGCGCGGTCGTCCTCGCCGAGCTCCATGGACCACTCCTGCTCGTCGCCGAGCAGATGGTGGCTGAACGAGGTGCCGAGATGGGCGAGACGCTCGTTGATCTCGGCCATGCGGGCCTTCGCCGCATCGTCGAGGCCGGCGCCGGAGCGGCGGAAGCGGGTGTAGGTGCGCTCCAGCAGCCGCATCTGCTCGCCGGTCAGGCCGAGGGAGGCGCGCTTCTCGTGCAGCATGGCGATGCGGCCAAACAGCACAGCGTTCATCATGATCGGATTCCAGTGCCGCGCCATCCGGGGCGACACCTCCTTGTCGATCTCCAGGATCGCCGGGCTCGAATGCGCCGAGACCAGGTCGTAGAACACCGCTGAGACCTTCGACAGCAGCTTGCCGGAGCGCTCCAGCGCGGTGATGGTGTTGTCGAAGTCGGGCAGCGACGGATCATGGGTGATCGCAGCCACTTCCGCGGAATGATCGGCGAAGGCCTGCTCGAAGGCGGGCAGGAAATGCTCCGGCTTGATCTCGGCGAAGGGCGGCGTCTCGAGCGGCGTCCGCCATGCCTGCAGGAGGGGGTTGGCGTGAGCGTCTGCGCTGGTTCCTGACATCGAATGTCCCGTTTTTCGCCTTGAAAATGCTGCCCAATCTATATCACGCGATACGGCATTTTTGGGCCTTTTGCGCTTGATAGATGGGCACTTTTCGGAGAGATTGCGCCCCCTGAACAGGACCTATTCCATGACCATGCAGCCCTCCACCTCAGGCAACCGCACCATCGCTTGGCCGAGCGTCATCACCGTGATCTCGGCGGCGATCCTGATCGGCGCGGAAGTGTTCGGCGCGGCGTTCGCCGGCGGCTGGGCGCTCGCGATCCTGCTCGGGCTCGACGACGTCGCCGCGCACATCCTGCAGGCGGTGCTGTTCGGCATCGGCGTCCTGATCATGATCGCCTTCATCCGCGCAGCTCAACGCGTCGAGCCGTTCACGCGTCGCGCGTGAGCTTGAGCGATTCAAGAAAGCACTGCGGCACAAGGCCAAAACGCACACACGCTTCGTTAGTCATTCTTAACAGCCGTTCATCCTCAGCGCGTCCGACGCGTGCTCCGCGCGATATCGCAAGCACGCGTTAGGGAAATTTGTCGCTATCGCAAAAAAATTCTTGCGCCACGAAGTCAAAAGACTTATTTCCTGCCTTGCCCAATTTCGCACGTGCCTGTGGTCGTGTGTCAGTCGGTAGGTATCCGGACAAGAGGCCGGACAGCCGCCAAGGGGTGGAAGAACCGAGGGTCGCTTACGTCCATCAGGACACGAGGCGGCCAGCATCTCTCTCCAGGGATGCCGCGTTGAAGGTCTCACCACTCTTTGCAACCGTGACTGGCAGCCGGAGGCGAACCGGCGCACCCCGCTCTCAACGGGGGACGCGACTTAAAGCAACGACGGATCGGGCTTTTTTGGTCTCTACCGGCGGTCCAACGCCGGCCCGGGCTACTGAAAAGGCTTGTCCTTCATTGCCAGGTGATCGGGCGGGAAACTCTCCCAACCAATCCACGGCAGCACAGTCTGGTTTGAGTCTCTTGGCCTCAACGCGCCTCCATCGCGCGATGTGGCCGAAGCGCTCTCACCCGACGTCACGTTGATGCGGATCCCGTCGCTGGGGCCGTTGGAGAGTGCCATGACTGAACGTATCCAGGAATTCCTGCGCAACCGCCGTCAGGATGGTCTCGACACCGAGCCGTGCCTCGTCGTCGACCTCGAAGTCGTGCGCGACAACTACCAGACCTTCGCGAAGGCGCTGCCGGACAGCCGCGTGTTCTACGCGGTGAAGGCCAATCCTGCGCCCGAAGTGCTGTCGCTGCTGGCCTCGCTCGGCTCCTGCTTCGACACCGCGACCGTCGCGGAGATCGAGATGGCGCTGGCCGCCGGTGCGACGCCGGACCGCATCTCCTATGGTAACACGATCAAGAAGGAGCGCGACATCGCGCGTGCCTTCGCACTCGGCATTCGCCTGTTCGCGGTCGACTGTGCCGCCGAGGTCAAGAAGGTCGCTCGTGCCGCCCCCGGCGCCAAGGTGTTCTGCCGAATCCTCTATGACTGCGCCGGCGCCGAGTGGCCGCTGTCGCGCAAGTTCGGCTGCGACCCGGAGATGGCGGTCGAGGTGCTCGACCTCGCCAAGCGCCTGGGTCTGGAGCCGTGCGGCATCTCGTTCCATGTCGGCTCGCAGCAGCGCAAGGTGAAGGCATGGGACCGCGCGCTCGCGATGGCGTCGACCGTGTTCCGTGACTGCGCCGAGCGCGGGATCAACCTCACCATGGTCAACATGGGCGGCGGCTTCCCGACCAAGTACCTCAAGGACGTTCCGCCGGTCCTGCAATATGGCCGGTCGATCTTCCGCGCGCTGCGCAAGCATTTCGGCAACCAGATCCCGGAGACGATCATCGAGCCGGGCCGCGGCATGGTCGGCAATGCCGGAATCATCGAGACCGAAGTCGTTCTGATCTCGAAGAAGAGCGACGAGGACGAGGTGCGCTGGGTTTATCTCGACATCGGCAAGTTCGGCGGTCTCGCCGAGACGATGGACGAGTCGATCCGCTACGCCATCCGCACCCCGCATGACGGGGCGGACATGACGCCGTGCGTGCTCGCGGGCCCGACCTGCGACAGCGCCGACGTGCTGTACGAGAAGCTGCCGTATCCGCTTCCGGTGACGCTCGAGATCGGCGACAAGCTGCTGATCGAAGGCACCGGCGCCTATACGTCGACCTACTCGTCGGTGGCGTTCAACGGCATTCCGCCGCTGAAGACCTACCACATCTGACTCGCCTCCTTTTCGAGGCCCGATAAACCGGGAGCCGGCCCCGCCGGCTCCTCCCCGATCATTTTTGATTTTCCTGAACGACGCTTGCCGCGGCGTACGATATGCCGTTGCAAGCGGGGACTGACGTGCCATGACTGCAAAACGGAACACCCCCGTTGCCCTCATCCGAGATGCCGCCCCGTTCGCGATCCGTGCGGAGCGTGGCTCGGACGTCGTCGCACGCGAAGCGCTGCTGGATGCCTGCTTTGGCTGTAATCGCCATACGCGCACCTGCCAGCGCCTGCGCGACGGACGCGCGCCCGCCGAAGGCCTGAGCCTTGCGGCCGTGCGCCAGGACGGCCGGGTGGTTGGAACCGTGCGGTTGTGGCACGTCAGCGCGGGGGGCCGCAGCGCGCTGATGCTGGGGCCGCTGGCAGTCGACGACGACTGCCGCGGCCTCGGCGTCGGCGCCGCGCTGATGCAGCGTGCGCTGGCGGTCGCTAAGGCGCGCGGCCACGGCGCCGTGATCCTGCTTGGCGATGCGCCCTACTACGCCCGCTTCGGCTTCACCGCCGCCAAGACCGGCGAGCTGTCGCTGCCTGGCACGTTCGAGCGCGAGCGGCTGCTCGGCCTCGAGCTTGTCGCCGGCGCGCTGGACGGCGCCTGGGGCATGATCACGCCGACCGGCGCGCCGCTGCCCGAGGCCAAGGCATCGCGGACGCGATCCCGAAGCCGGAAGGCACCGCTCGCCGTGCCGCACGCGGCGTAAGGCGGGCCGCCATGTCGGAGCACCTTCCCATCACCGATGGCGCGCGCCCGCGTTGGCGCGGCCTCGTCACCACGGTCATGCTGATCCTGATCTCGGTGATGATCGTCAGGGATATCCTGGTCCGGCGCTGGACCGGCACGCCGCCGTCGCCGCCGGACACCACGCTGCAGTCCCGCTAACGCCGGCCGCGCCAGGCCTGAACCAAGGGGTTGCGCGGGCGCCGAAAATGCCCGTAAACCCCGCGCAAAGCCATTTCAGTCGAGGTCCAACATGTCCCGCCGCCTGATTTCCACCGGCTCGCCCTTTGAGAAGACCGCCGGCTACAGCCGTGCCGTGATCGACGGCGACTTCGCCTTCGTCGCGGGAACCACCGGCTATGACTACGCCACGATGACCATGCCATCAGATGTCACGAGCCAGTCACGGAACTGCTTCAAGACCATTGAGGCCGCCCTCAAGGAGGGAGGCTTTGCGATGGCCGACATCGTGCGCGCGACCTACTACCTCACCGATGCCCGTGACGTGGATGCCCATTTCGCGGTCTGCGGCGAGGTCCTCGGCGACATCCGCCCGGCCGCAACGATGCTGATCGTCGCGGGGCTCTACAAGCCCGAGATGAAGGTCGAGATCGAAGTCACCGCGAAGCGTCGCAACCCCTGATCCACTCTATCCGCCGCTAGGCACTCTCCTGGAGAAAATGATGAGCCCCGCCTCGCAGATCTACGCGAAGATCACAGGTCCCATTGTCATGATCGGCTTCGGCTCGATCGGCAAAGGCACGCTGCCTTTGATCGAGCGGCATCTCGACTACGACAAGTCGCGCGTCACCGTGATCGACCCCAAGGACGAGGGCCGCAAGGCGCATTGCGAAAAGCACAACGTCAAATTCATCCAGAAGGCCGTGACCAAGGACAATTATCGCGACCTGCTGAGCCCGCTGCTCACTGAAGGCGGCGGCCAGGGCTTTTGCGTCAATCTGTCGGTCGATACCGGCTCGACCGACATCATGGAGCTCTGCAACGAACTCGGCGCTCTCTATATCGACACCGTCAACGAGCCCTGGCTCGGATTCTATTTCGATTCCTCGAAGGGCCCGGAAGCGCGCTCCAATTACGCGCTTCGCGAAGTGACGCTGGCCGCCAAGAAGGCGCGCCCCGCGGGCTCGACGACGGCCGTGTCCTGCTGTGGCGCCAATCCCGGCATGGTCTCATTCTTCGTCAAGCAGGCTCTGCTCAATGTCGCCGCCGATCTGAAGCTCAATGCCCCGAAGCCGAAGACCAAGGCCGAATGGGCGGACTTGATGCGGCAGGCCGGCGTGAAGGGCATCCACATCGCCGAACGCGACACCCAGCGCTCCAAGTCGCCGAAAGAGCCTGATGTCTTCGTCAACACCTGGTCGGTGGAAGGTTTCCTGTCGGAAGGCGTGCAGCCGTCCGAACTCGGCTGGGGCACCCATGAGAAATGGATGCCCGAGAATGCGCACACCCACGAAGCCGGCTGCGGCGCCGCCATCTATCTGATGCAGCCCGGCGCCAACACGCGCGTGCGCACCTGGTGCCCGACCCGCGGCGCGCAGTATGGCTTCCTCGTCACCCACAACGAGTCGATCTCGATCGCCGATTACTTCACGGTGCGTGACGCATCGGGCACGGCGATCTATCGGCCGACCTGCCACTATGCCTATCACCCGGCCGACGACGCCGTGCTGTCGCTGCACGAAATGTTCGGCCGCGCAGCGAAGATGCAGGAAAAGCACCACATCCTCGACGAGAACGAGATCGTCGACGGCATCGACGAGCTCGGCGTGCTGCTGTTCGGCCACGACAACAATGCCTACTGGTACGGCTCGCAGCTCTCCATCGAGGAGACTCGCAGGCTCGCGCCCTATCAGAACGCCACCGGCCTGCAAGTGACCTCCGCCGTGCTCGGCGGCATGGTGTGGGCGCTGGAAAACCCGAACGAAGGCATCGTCGAGGCCGACGAGATGGACTTCGATCGTCTCTTGGAAATCCAGCTGCCGTATCTCGGCCCGGTGAAGGGTTTCTACACCGACTGGACCCCGCTGACGGATCGTCCGGGACTGTTTCCGGAAGACATCGACACCAGCGATCCCTGGCAGTTCAAGAATATTCTGGTGCGCTGACCCGAAGGGTCATCCCGGGATGCGCGCTTAGACGCGCAGACCCGGGATCTCGAGATCGTTGCGCGAGATTCTCAGTGCGCGAGTGCGCACCATGGTTCATCGCCGACGCGATGCCCCGGAATGACTTCGTCATCTCGCCATGTAGTCGAACGCGACCGAGCCGAGGCCGAGGGTCAGGTCCGCCTTGAAATGCAGCGCCGAGACCACCTCGCGCACCGGCAGGCGGGCGACGTCGCACAGCGCGTGTGGAAACAGGCCGAGCGCGGCGGGGCCGGTCCAGGCCTCCTTCAGCGTGATGTCTTCCAGATGAAACCGCACCAGCTCGCAGATCCGCGGGCTGCCGTCGACATGCGGGATGATCTTCAGAATGAAGTTCGGCGCCGTCATCGACTTCAAGACGGTGTCGTGGTCGACCTTGCGATGCTTGTAGCCCATGGTGGCTGAGGCGCAGAGCACCGAGCCGTAATGCAGCGAGCCGACCAGCACGTCGCTCTCGACCTCGATCCTGGGCTTTGCCAGCTTCTTCGGAAATCCCCACAGCTCGCGGCCGCCGGCGATCGGGCCTTCATCGTCGAGATACATCGCGTGGGTGTAGGCGCCCTCCTCACCCCTGAAGCGAACCGGGATCACCTGCCCGGTCTCGGTGTAGTCGCCGAAGCCGGTCGAGTCCGGCATGCGGATGAACTCGTACTTCACCACCGGCTCGGCGACCTCGAGCGGCTCCGGCACCACGGCGGCGAGCGCTTCCGGGTCGGTCTTGTAGGTGATGATGAAATATTCGCGGTCGAAGAACCGGTAGGGTCCCGGCGGAAACGACGGGTTGGTGAGCGGCATCGAATAGGCGGTGCGCCGGATATCCTCGATCTTCATGGCAGGCCCCATCTGTCGTTGGCGAGACGACGGATTATGGGGTGCGCGGGCGGTGGAGGCGAGACCGTATAATCGGCAGCGTCCGTCAAATCCGCGTCACAATGCGGGCCGCGGTGCGCTTACTTTTTCTCGATCGGCGGCGCGGTCTTCTCCGCGGGCGCGGGCGGCAGCACCGGCTTGGCGCCGGCCTTCCGTGCCTCATCGTCGGGACGCGCGGGCTGCGGCGCCGGCGTGGTCGGCCGCTCGCCGCCCGGCTTCGACTCGGCCGGCGGCGCCGTCTTCTGCGGCTCGGGCGTCGGCGTCGGTTGCAGCGGCTGGGTCGCCTGCGCGATCTCTTGCGGCGGGGCGGCATTGATCGCGTGCAGCGAAAGCACCGCGATCGCAACGCCCGCCGCCACCAGCGTCGAGGCGATCAGCATGTCGATTCGCAACCTGGTCCGATCCACAGCCATCTCGTTCACCTGCGCCTTGTCCGCGGGGTCAACGATCCCGCCACGGCATGGTTCCGAAGCGGCGCCTGCGGGAACCTCGGCTCAATCCGTGGTACTGACCTCCCAGGTCGCGTGCCGCACGCCGGGCTGATGCTGCAGGTCGACCACCACGGCGTTCAGCTCGTTGGGCTCGACCGCGGTCGAGACCAGCGTCGCCACGATCTCGAGGAAGTCGTCACCGGCCTCGACCACGTCGACATCGGCGACCGGATAGTTCGCTGCCTCCAGCTTCTCGACCAGGCGGTCGCGCATGTCGGGCAATGCCTCGGGGGTAACCGCGAGCTTGAAGTAATAGGTCGCCTCCGAGGCCTTCTCGTTCAGCGGGATGCGGTTGATGGCGTTGACCAGCGGACGCAGCAGCGTGTTGCCGGCGATCACGAACACGGTCAGCGCCGCCGCCTGCGCCACGAGGTCGGCACCCGCGCAGGAGCCGACCGCGGCCGAGGCCCACAGCGTGGCCGCGGTGTTGAGGCCGCGCACATCCATGCCCTGCTTCATGATGACGCCGGCGCCGAGGAAGCCGATCCCCGACACCACATAGGCGATCACCCGCACCGCGCCGTCGGCACCGGCCAGATGCATCGCGAGGTCGACGAAGGCGGCAGCGCCGACCGCGACCAGCACATTCGTGCGCAGACCCGCGGTGCGCTGCCGGTACTGCCGCTCGGCACCGATCAGGGTGCCGAGCACGAAGGCCGTGGTCAGGCTGACTAACGTGTCGATGAAGTCGGCGAGCTGGAACGTGGTGAGAAATCGCATGACGCTGCGGCCCCGGCGCGAGCTTCGTCTTTTGACGCGTTTTCTTCACGCGAACCGGTACCCACTTCGCTCGAAAACGCTTCGTCTGCCGCGATCTCTTACATTTCCACGATGCCCGCGTCACCATCTTCCGTGCCGAAGGCAAGCAGCGTGCCCTTGGCATTCCATCCGAGCGCGGACACCGCCGTGCCGGCGTTCCGGCGCACCAGGATCTCGGCGCCGTCCTCGAGCCGGACCATCAGCACGGTGCCGTCGGCATAGCCGACCGCCATGATGTCGTTCTTCGGATGGCATGCGACCACGGCGACCCGCGCCGGCATCGGCGCCAGCATCGCCGGCTCCTTGCCCATCGGGCCGTCCTTGCTGGTGAACGGCCAGACGATCACGGTATCGGCGCCCGAGGTCGCGAGCCCCCTGCCGCCGACGCTCCATGACATCGAGCGGACGCGGCCGGGATAGCCGCTCATCCGCATATGCCGGTTGTCGGCGAGCCGCCAGCCATGCATCGCGGGCTCGTGCATCGCGGTGACGAGGAATTTGTTGTCCGGGCTGAACATGACGGCGAGATGCGAGCCGGCCCACTCCAGAAACTCCGGATTGGCCGCCATGTTGGGAAACCACAAGGTCACGCCGTTGTAATGCGCGATCGCGAGCCGCAGGCCCTTCGGCGCAAAAGCAAGCCCGCCGACGGTCGACGGTACCTCGAAGGTCTTCTCCTCGCCCTTGGGATTGCGCACGAACGCGGTCTTGCCCGCCGACCACGCCAGCGTGCCGTCGCCATGCAGCGCGACATTGTCGATCCAGCGCCGCTTGGCGTCGGTCGCAATGACAGCGGTCTCGCCCTTGGCGTCGATCGCGATCAGCTTGCCGTCGTCACCGCCGGTGACGAGCCGCTTGCCGTCGGAGGCGGCGCACAGGATGGCGCCGAAATGCGTCTGCGTCCGTGTGATCTCGCCGTCGGCGGTCGCGATCGCAACACCCTCCTCGGCGCCGACGAAGAACGCGCGGTCGCCGAGGAAATGCACCGAGCCCACCGCCGCGCCGAGCGGCAGCGGCTTGACGCGGTCGGTGATCGAAACGATGGAAGAAGGGGCCTCGCCCGGATCGAACTCTTTCATCACGTGGTGATGCACTGCTCGAAGCCGTCGCGGATCGCCTGCTCGGGCAGTTCGCGACCGATGAACACGACGCGGCTCTCGCGCTTCTCGCCGTCCTTCCATTTCCGCTGATGGTCGCCCTCCAGCATCATGTGGACGCCCTGAAACACGTAGCGGTCGTCATCGCCGGTGAAGGCGAGGATGCCCTTTGAGCGCAGGATCTTCTGACCCTCGGTGGCGACGAGCTGCTGCAGCCAGGGCATGAACTTGGTCGGATCGAGCGGCTTCTCGGAGCGCAGCGACAGCGATTGCATGTCCTCGTCGTGATAATGCTTCAACCCGCCATGGCCGTGGTCGTGATCATGGTGGTGGTGATTATGGTCATGGTGATGACCGTGGTCATGGTCGTGATCGTCGCCGGCCTCAAGGAAATCCGGCTCGATCTCCAGGATGCGGTCGAGATCGAACGCGCCGCGCTCCAGCACGTCGGTCAGCCCGACCTGGCAACGCTCGGTGCGGTGCAGCTTGGCATAGGGATTGATGCCGCGAATGCGGGCTTCGACCTCGGCGAGCTCGGGCTTGGAGACCAGGTCGGTTTTGTTCAGCACGATGACGTCGGCGAACGCGATCTGGTTCTTGGCTTCCGGCGCGTCCTTGAGGCGGTCGCTCAGCCATTTGGCATCGGCGACGGTCACGACCGCATCGAGCCGGGCGTTCTTCTGCACGTCCTCGTCGACGAAGAAGGTCTGCGCGACCGGCGCGGGATCGGCGAGGCCGGTGGTCTCAACGATGATAGCGTCGAACTTGCCCTTGCGCTTCATCAGGCCGTCCATGATGCGGACGAGGTCGCCGCGCACCGTGCAGCAGACGCAGCCATTGTTCATCTCGAACACTTCCTCATCGGCGCCGATGATGAGGTCGTTGTCGATGCCGATCTCGCCGAATTCGTTGACGATGACGGCGTATTTCTTGCCGTGGTTTTCCGACAGGATGCGGTTCAACAGCGTGGTCTTGCCGGCGCCGAGATAGCCCGTCAGCACGGTCACAGGAATTTTTTGCGAAGCTTCAGCCATAACAACTCCGAAGGAACTTGGGGCCGCACTCAATCCCGGCAGGGAGGCCCCTGCCCTACTCGGCGAGCGCGCTGGTCAGGGCCTTTATATTGTGCCTGACCATATCAATGTAAGTGGGTGCATCGCCCTTTTCGGCCGTCAAACCGTCCGAATACAGGGTGCCGCCGACCCGGGCGCCGGTCTCGGCCGCGATCCGCTCGATCAGGCGGGGATCGCTGATATTTTCGAGAAAAACTGCCGGAATTTTCGCAACCTTGATCTGGGCGATGATCGCGGCGATATCGCGCGCGCTAGGCTCGGAATCCGTGGACACGCTGAGCGGCGAGAAGAACGTGACGCCGTAGGCATCGGCGAAATAGCCGAAGGCGCCATGGGTCGAGATCACCTTGCGCCGCGCCTCTGGCACTTTCGCCACCGCCTCGTGCACCTCGCGGTCGAGCGCCTCGAGCTTGGCCAGATAGGCGTCGGCATTGGCCTTGAAGTTGGCTGCCTGGTCCGGGGCCGCGGCGATCAGCCCGTCGCGAATATTGACGACGTAGATCTTCGCATTGGCCACGGATTGCCAGGCATGCGGATCGTCATGGCCGCCCATCTTCCGTGGCATGATCCCCTTGGTCGCCACCGCGACCGGTGCCTTGCTGCCCGCGGCCTGCAGCAGCCGCGGCATCCAGCCCTCGAAGCCGAGGCCGTTGATGACCACGAGCTTGGCGTCGGCGACCTTCCTGGCGTCCGCCGGCGTCGGCGCGTAGACATGCGCATCGCCGTCAGGCCCGACCAGCGCCGTCACGTCGACGCTGTTGCCGCCGACATTGCGCACCATGTCGGCGAGGATCGAGAAGCTCGCGACGACATTGATGCGCTCGGCGGCGCGCGCCGGTCCGCTCGCCAGCAGCAGCGCCAGACCAATCAAACCGAACAATCGCCGCATCGTACTCACGCCTCGAGATGGCGGCCGGGAAACAGCTGCCGCACCAGGCCGCTGACATTGCCGAACAGCAGCGACATAATATAGAGCCCAGCCGCAACCAGGATGATCGCGGGGCCGGAGGGAATCCGGGTCTGGTACGACAGCACCAGTCCGGCATAGCCCGACAGCATCGCGCTCGCCACCGCGATGCAGATCATGGTGGTGATGTCGCGCGACCAGAACCGCGCAATGCCCGCGGGCAGGATCATCAGTCCGACGCCGAGCAGCGTGCCGAGCGCGTGGAAGCCGTTGACGAGGTTGACCACGACCAGCGCGAGGAAGGCGAGATGCGCCGGCGCGCCGGCCCGGCTCACGGTGCGCAGGAATACCGGATCGACGCATTCGATCACCAGCGGGCGATAGATCACCGCGAGCACCAGGAGCGTGAGGGTGGCGTTGAACGCGATCACCAGCAGCGTCTGGTCGTCCATCGCCAGGATGTTGCCGAACAGCACGTGCAGCAGGTCGATATTGGTGCCCTTGATCGAAACAATCGTAACGCCGAGCGCGAGCGAGACCAGATAGAAGGTCGCAAGCGAGGCGTCCTCCTTCAATTCGGTGGTGCGGGCGACGAGGCCGGCGAGCAGCGCCACGGCAAAGCCCGCGATCAGGCCGCCGGTCGTCATCGCGAACAGGTTGAGCCCGGAAAGCAGGAAGCCGATCGCCGCCCCCGGCAGGATCGCATGCGCCATGGCGTCGCCGACCAGGCTCATCCGCCGCAGCATCAGGAACACGCCGATCGGCGCACCGCCGAGCGACAGCGCGATCACCGCCGCCAGCGCGCGGCGCATGAACTCGAATTCGGTGAAGGGCGTGACTAGCGCGTCGGATAGCATCGGCGTCAGGCGGCCCGCGAGCGTGGATCGGCGGCGCAGGCCGCGGCGCTGTCGTCGAACGCCTCGCACATCCGCATCGCGACCATCAGATTGTCCGCAGTCAGCGCCTCGGCGGTCGGTCCCCATTCCACCGGACCGCGCGCCAGCAGCAGCGTCTCCGGGAAATTGTTGCGCACCATGTCGAGGTCGTGTAGCGCCGCCAGCACGGTGCGCCCCTCGCCGTTCCAGCGCTTCACCAGCGCCAGCAGGTCGGCGGTGGTCTTGGCATCGATGGCGTTGAACGGCTCGTCGAGCACGATCAGGCGGGCGTCCTGCAACAGCACGCGCGCGAACAGCATGCGCTGGGTCTGGCCGCCGGACAGCGTGCCGATCGGGCGGTTCTCGAAACCATTGAGCCCGACCGCGGCGAGCGCCGCCAGGATCTTCTCGCGCGCGGCCTTGCCGATGCCGCCGAAGAACCCGGTCGAGCGCCACAGCCCGGTGCCGACGAAGTCGAACACCGAGATCGGGAAGCTGCGGTCGATGTCGGCGGACTGCGGCAGATAGGCGATGTCGCGGTGATCCAGCCCGTCGAGATCGATCACGCCCGACAGCGGCTTGAGCACGCCGGCGATGCCGCGCAGCAGGGTCGACTTGCCGGCACCGTTCGGGCCGATCACGGCGAGCAGCGCACCGGCCTCGACGGCGCCATTGAGGTGATGCACCGCCGGGTGGCGGTCATAGCCGAGCGTGACGTCGCGGAAGGTAACAAGAGCAGCCACAGGTCTCACCTCATCGCCAGCCAGACGACAGCCCACAGGCAGGCGCTGACCGCCAGTGCCGCGAGCAGTCGGGCCGGCACGGGCATGCGCAGGATCGACCAGTGCGCGGCCTGCGCCGGATGCGCGTGCGGGGCGTGGCTGTGCCCGTGGGGATGGGCGTGGCCGTGATGGTTTTCCTCGTGGGTGTGCGTATGCGCCATGGAATGACTGTTATATTATAACATAACGCGAGTCTACAAACGAGGAACTCATGGCCGACCCGCAAAACCGGGGAGATTTGAGCCGCGCCGGCAGAGTGACGCCCCGGTCGACAGCTTTGCCGGAAACCTGCCTGGATGGGAACCGTTGGCTACCTGTGCCGGAGCAAAGGCGCACCCGTGCGCAGTTCTCTCCGCGTCGTCCTGGCGACGGCCGAGACAACGGCGAATCCGTGGTGCAGATTGCGAGGCCCACCTGCGCGCCTCAAATTCAGCGTCGTCCCGGCACAGGCCGGGACCCATACGCCGTGGCGCGTGTTGTTGATGGGACTTGTTGTTCCAACGGTGCGTAACAATCGGCTTTTGTGGTTATGGGTCCCGGCCTTCGCCGGGACGACACTAATTGTGCGGTGCCGCGCGTAAGGCAAACTTCAGAGGCAGCCTTTATGCGACCAGCACATAGACCAGCATGGCAGCGGTGATCGCCATCCAGACGAGCGAGAGACGGAAATACAGCAGGTCCCAATTCATGGGCGCGAGCGTACACGCCGGCGCTGACGCCAACCTTTCACCAGGTTAAGGCATTGCGGATTTATTAACTAAGCACGCCAGCGACATGGATCGGTGGTTGGCACGCCGAAAGACACAGCTCCGGCCCTCAGTTTATGAACATGGCAATCGCCACGAGGATGACCGGGCTTAGCCCCATCAGCACGACAAACACGCTGTAAAGTAGGTTGCCCATAACGCCGCCCTACGTTGGACGGGGAAGCTATGCCGGGAGGAACTCGGCAAGCCAGTGCAGTTTGTGCCAGCGGTGTTCGAGCTTTGGGAATTACCGAGTTATCTCAGGGGCCTAGCTGGACACCCCCGTAACACTACGGGGGCGACACAGCTCAGGCAGAGAAAAGGGCGACGAGCGCCACCACCGCCAAAGCGGTAGCGACGCACCCTGCGATCATGACCCAGTCCTGACGCTTCGCCATGCCGAACACGCTCACCCGGCCAGCGCAGGTCGCGTTGACCTAGGTCAACCGGCCAAAATCATTCATCGCCCGTCGAGGCATCACGCAACGCAGCGCCCTCACGCCTCGCGCGCGTAACTCTTCAACCTTGCCTCGAGCACCGCGATCACCTGGTCGCGGACCGGATCGCGGGAGCCTTTCAGCCAGGCGGCGGCGAGCGGCAGGCGGCCGGCGCTGCTGCCGCGCTTCAGGCGGAGCGGCACAAAGCGGACGCCGGGGATCGCCATCCGCGCGGTCCAGCGCGGCACGATGGCAACGCCGAGCCTTGCCGCGACCATGTTGACGATGGTCTGCTTCTCGTCGGCGATCTCTTGGATGCGCGGCGTCAGCCCGGCCTCGTCGAACAGTTTTGTCGTCAGATCGTGGCTGTGCGGCCGCGAGCGGCGCTCCGGCACGATCAGGGGCTGATCCGCGATGTCGGGCAGCACGATCTGCTTGCGCCGCGCCAGCGCATGCTTGTGCGACAGCGCCACCACGGCGGTCTCCTGCAGCAGCGGGACAAACTCGATGCGGCGGTCGGGCCGCTCCGGCGGGCGCACGAAGGCAAGGTCGAGCGCGCCCGACAATAGCTTCGGCAGCAGCCGGATGGTCTTCTCCTCGAGCAGCTGCACCGCGACGTCGGGATGGGCGGCGCGGACGTCGCGCAGCAGCGGCGGCAGCAGACCGGCCGCCGCGCTGTCGATCGCGCCGATCCGGAAGCGCCGCGCCTGCGGCTTGCGCAAGCGACGGCGAAAGCCGTTCTCGATCGCCTCGGCGCGGCCGAGCAGCGCGCGGCCCTCGCGCAACAGCACGGCCCCGTCCTCGGTCAACGACACCGCGCGCGTGGTGCGCGCGAACAGCCGGACCCCGAGATCCTCCTCCAGCAGCTTGATGTGGCGGCCGAGCGCCGACGGCATCATCTGCAGGCGCTGGGCCGCGCGGCCGAAATGCAGTTCCTCGGCAGCCGCGACGAAGCAGCGAAGCTGGTGCAGTTCCAAGACGTAGGGGTTCCTTTCACGCGCCGTCATTGCGAGGAGCGAAGCGACGAAGCAATCCATCGTTCCACATATGCGATTGCAATGGATTGCTTCGCGGAGCCTGTCATCCGGCGGCGCTTCGCCCCGACCGGGTGGCTCGCAACGACGGCGCCGGGATTATATCATTTTTTTGTATAAACCGGCGCGGATTGAAGCGAAAGGGCGCGAGCTTCTAGGCTTTCCGGTGGCGCGCGACAGGCGCCGTCCCAACAAACAAGACGAACCCGGGGAAGAAGCCTATGGAAAGCCAGCTTGGCGCGCGCGTATTGCGCAAGATCTCACTGCGCATCGTGCCGTTCATCATGCTGCTGTACTTCGTGGCGTTCATCGACCGCGTCAATATCGGCTTCGCCTCGCTGACCATGAACAAGGACATCGGCCTGTCGCCGACCGTCTATGGCTTCGGCGCCGGTATCTTCTTCTGGGGCTACTTCCTGTTCGAAGTGCCCTCCAACATCATCCTGCACAAGATCGGCGCGCGGATCTGGATCGCGCGGGTGATGATCACCTGGGGCCTGGTCTCGGCGGCGATGGCGCTGGTGCAGGGCGCGACCAGCTTCTACGTGCTGCGCTTCCTGCTCGGCGCCGCCGAAGCCGGCTTCTTCCCCGGCATCATCCTCTATCTCTCCTACTGGTTCCCGGCGCGGCAGCGCGCCGCCGTCACCGCGCTGTTCATGGCCGCGGCGCCGCTCTCGACCGTGCTCGGCTCGCCGCTCTCGGGTGCGCTGCTGGAGATGGACGGAATGCTCGGCTTCAAGGGCTGGCAATGGCTGTTCGTGCTGGAGGCCGTGCCCGCCGTGCTGCTCGGCTTCGTCGTGCTGGGCTTCCTGACCGACCGGCCGGAGCAGGCCGGATGGCTTGCCGACGACGAGCGCGCCTGGCTGGTCAAGACCATGAAGGCCGAGAACGACGGCAAGGCCACGACCGCAAGCCACAGCATCTGGCGCGGCCTCGCCGACCCGCGGGTGCTGGCGCTGGCGCTGGTCTATTTCGGCACCTCGGCCGGGCTCTACACACTTGGGGTGTGGGCGCCGCAGATCATCAAGGCGTTCGGCCTGTCGTCGATCCAGGTCGGCTTCCTCAACGCGGTACCGGCGACCATTGCCGTCATCGCGATGGTGCTATGGGCGCGGCATTCCGACCGCACCGGCGAGCGCACCTGGCACGTGGTGCTGGCCTGCCTGATGGCCGCGGCGGGACTTGCGCTTGCCGGGCTGTGGACCGGCCTTGCCGCCGTGATCGCGGCGCTGACGCTGGTCAATATCGGTATCTCCTCGTCGAAGCCGCCGCTATGGAGCATGCCGACCATGTTCCTGTCCGGCTCGGCCGCCGCGGCCGGAATCGCCACCATCAACTCGATCGGCAATCTCGGCGGCTTCGTCGGGCCGGCGATGATCGGCTTCATCAAGGAACGCACCGGCAGTTTCGACGGCGGTCTTTATTTCGTCGCCGGCCTCCTGGTGCTCTCGGCCGCGCTCACGCTGCTGCTGTCGCGTGCGCAGAGCGCGCCCGCGCAATCCGAACCGCAACCCAATCCCGTGCGAACTCACTAATGATCCGGAGACAACCCATGCGTACCCATTCCATCGCCGCCATTCCCGCCGACGGCATCGGCCCCGAAGTGATCTCCGCGGGCATCCGCGTGCTGGAGGCTCTTGCAAAACGCAGCGGCGACATCAGCTTCAACGTCAAAACCTTCGACTGGGGCTCGGACTATTACAAGAAGCACGGCGTGATGATGCCGGCCGACGGCCTCGCGGAGCTGAAGAACTTCGACGCGATCTATTTCGGTGCGGTCGGCGCGCCCGACGTGCCCGACCACATCACGCTGTGGGGCCTCCGGCTGCCGATCTGTCAGGGCTTTGACCAGTACGCCAATGTGCGGCCGACCAAGATCCTGCCCGGCGTCGCCTCGCCGCTGCGCAATGTCGGCGTCGGCGATCTCGACTGGGTGATCGTGCGCGAGAATTCCGAAGGCGAATATGCCGGCATGGGCGGCCGCGCGCACAAGGGCCTGCCGGAAGAAGTCGGCACCGAAGTCGCTGTCTTCACCCGGGTCGGCGTGACGCGGATCATGCGCTATGCGTTCCAGCTGGCGCAGTCGCGGCCGCGCAAATTCCTCACCGTGGTGACCAAGTCGAACGCGCAACGCCACGGCATGGTGATGTGGGACGAGATCGCAGCCGAGGTGGCGAAGGACTTCCCCGACGTGACCTGGGACAAGATGCTGGTCGACGCCATGACGGTGCGGATGACGCTCAATCCGAAGAGCCTCGACACCATCGTCGCGACCAATCTGCACGCCGACATCCTCTCCGACCTCGCCGGTGCGCTGGCCGGCAGCCTCGGCGTGGCGCCGACCGGCAACATCGATCCGCAGCGCCGCTATCCCTCGATGTTCGAGCCGATCCACGGCTCGGCGTTCGACATCACCGGCAAGGGCATCGCCAACCCGGTCGCGACGTTCTGGACCGGTGCACAGATGCTGGAGCATCTCGGCGAGAAGGACGCCGCGGCGCGCCTGATGGCCGCGGTCGAGAAGGTGTGCGCGGCCGGCGTACTGACGCCCGACGTCGGCGGCAAGGCGACGACGAAGGAAGTGACCGACGCGGTGATCGACGCGATCCATGGATCGAATGTGTAGGGTGCGTTAGCTTACCGCGAACTCCGTCCGCCTCTCCCGCTTGCGGCGGGTGGGGGCTCTCTCCACAGCGTGACCCGCGGAGAGAGCCCAACCCCAACCCTCCCCCGCACGCGGGAGAGGGAGCCTGAGCAGAGTGCTCACCTCACGAAGGACCTGGTGCACCTGCTTCCGATACCCGCAACCGGGGAACAAACCGTGCTACCCGATCTGACCAGACGAAGCTTCGTGACCGCTGGAGGAATGTCGACGATCATGGCCGCGATGACGGGGATACAGCCGGCAGGCGCTGCGACATGGCGCGATGAGATCCGCGCCATCACGTTCGACGTCCAGGGGACCTGCGTCGACTTCTATCAGCCGATCCTGCGTGTGGGGCAGGCCGTCAACGCCGCGAAGGGGCTCGCGCTCGACTGGGCCAAGCTCTCAAGCGAATGGCGCGATCTTTATCGTGCCGCGCTCGACGAAGTGATCGGGGGCAAGCGCCCGTGGATTCGGGTCGACCGCATCTATCGCGAGGCGCTGGATGTGCTGCTGGATCGCCACGGCCTCTCGGAGGCCTTGTCGAGGGACGAGCGCGACGAATTGAACACGGTGTGGACCAAGCTCGACGCGTGGCCCGACAGCGTCGAAGGACTTGGGCGCCTGCGCGGTCGGTTCGTGACCTCGACATTGTCGAATGCCGGCATGGCCGCGGTGGTGGCGGTGGTCAAGCACGCCAAATTGCCCTTCGACGCCGTGCTGACCGCAGAGCTTGCACGCAGCTACAAGCCGTCACCCGCGGTGTATCAACTCGCCGTCGACTACCTCGGCTATCCCGCCGACAAGATCCTGATGGTCGCCTGCCACAAATACGACCTGAAGGCGGCTCGCGCCTTTGGCATGCGCACGGCGTTCATCGCCCGTCCGCTCGAGTTCGGGCCGGCCGCGAAACTCGACGTGGCGCCGGAATCCTGGATCGACCTCCACGCGGACAGTTTTACGCAACTCGCCGATATGCTCGTGCCGGCGTAGCGACGCAAGGGGCGCCCCGATCGGTGCGCTCACCTCACGATGACGTGCCCGCCTCGGCGCAATTGGTCAGCCGCGCCGGCACGCCGACGGCGGTGCAGCCGGCGGGCACATCCGACGTGACCAGCGCGCCGGCGCCGATCCTGGCGAAATCGCCGATCGAGAGATGTCCGATCACGGTGGCGCCGGCGCTGAGCAGCACGCCGCGGCCGATCTTTGGCGCGCGGCGCGGATCATCCTGATGCCGCGCGATGGTGACGTTCTGCAAAATCGTGACCTCGTCGCCGACCGAGGCCAGCGCGCCAATGATGATGCCGGTGCCGTGATCGAGGAAAACCGCGGTTCCGATCCGGGCCGACGGGTGAATGCTGATCTGCAACTGGTCTGCCGCCGCGCTTTGCATCATCAGCGCAAGGTCGGGGCGGTCCTCGCGCCATAGCCAATTCGACACCCGCCAGGCCTGCAGCGCGACAAAGCCCTTGAAGTTGAGCAGCGGCGGCAGGAAGCCCGTGATCGCGGGATCACGGCGAACGATGGCCGTGAGGTCGGTGGCCGCGGCATCGACCAGCACGGGCTCGGCCGCATAGGCTTCGCGGGCGATCCGCGCGAACTGCGCGCGATCCTCTTCCGCGCGGCTGATATGCCGACCGATCAAAAAAGCGAGCACACCGCCGAGGTCGCCCTGATCTAGGATGAAGGCGGCCGACGCCTCGAGGAACGGATCGGCCGCGATCGCCGCCTCCGCCTCGCGCCGGATCGCAAGCCAGAGCTCGCCGGCCGTCACTGTCGCTGATCCCGCCATGGTCTTCACCTCATCGTCCGGATCCCAAACGATAGAGTGGGCGTCACCATCCCAAAATGCAAACCGCCCGCTTGCTCATCGCAAACGGGCGGCTCAGGGCCATCAGGTTCTATGGGGGCACATCGCCTGAAGGCCAGCTATTGCCTCGCGCGATCAACCCTGCGGCGGCTGGTCGGTCGGCGGGGTCGGACGGGTCTTGTGCTGCGCCATGAAGGCGTCGAACTCTTCCTTGTCCTTGGCGTGACGCAGGCGATCGAGGAAGTTCTTGAACTCGACCTGCTCCTCCTCGAGACGGCGCAGCGTATCCTGGCGGTACTCGTCGAAGGCGCGGTTGCCGCTGGAGGGCGGACCGAAGCCGCCGAACGGGAAGCCGCGGCGCTCCATGCGGCTCTTCATCCGCTCCATCTTGTCCTGCATCCGCTCCATCTTGTTCTGCCAGCGATCCATGTCGTTGTGACTCCAACAGGCCATCTTTCTGCTCCCGAGTGTGAAAAAGAGAAGGGCGAGGCCGATCGGCCACCAGATCATGAAGCCGAGGATGATCCCGGCGATCTTCAGGGGATGCCACGGCGTCGCGTAGAAGTAGGGACGGTAGGGCTCTTCGACGGGGCCGCGCCAGCGATTGACATCAGCGGTGTAGGCCATTTCCTTCTCCATCACGGCATCACGCCGTTGTGAATGTAAATAACATTTACATAGGTAGCCGATCCCTTGGGAAAGTCAAGCAGCGCGGGTGACGCACCCCTCGGATTATTTTTGGCTTGGCCGTTGAACCTTATTTCGGCTTCCCCCACGGACCGGCCGGCTTGTCGCCGGCGGCCGCGGTTCCAGGCCGGCGGTCGGTCGGGAAGCCGAGGCCGCGCAGATAGATCAGCACTTCGGCCTCGAGCAGATCCTCCGGCGACATCGGCAGCTTGCGCCGCGCGGCATCGCCGCGGCCGAACAGCGAAGCGACGCCGTGCGACATGGCCCAGATGTGCAGCGCCATCATCATCGCCGGCGGGCGCGGCATGCCGGGCGGCGCCAGTGCCGCGAGCCGCTCGGCTGCGGCGCGAATGATCGCGAAGGCGCGCTCGCTTGCCGCCATCAGGGTCGGATTGGAATCGACCGGCAGGCCGGATTCGAACATCGCGGAATAGAACGCGGGCTCCTCGCGGGCGAAGGCGAGATAGGCCTTGCCGACCCGCTCGAACGCCGTGACGGTGTCGGGGCGGCCGTCGTCCCAGGCCTGCGTCAGCAGCGATTCGAACTGCTCGAAGCCGCGCTGCGCGATGCTGGCGATCAGCTCGTCACGGTCGCGGAAGTGTCGGTACGGCGCGGCGGGGCTGACGCCGGCCATCCGCGCGGCATCGGCGAAGGTGAAGCCGGCCGGCCCCTTCTTCGAGATCAGGTCGAGCGCGGCCTGCAGCAACGCCTCTTTGAGATTGCCGTGATGATAGCCGCGCTCGGCGCGGCCTTGGTCCTTGCGCCAGCTCATGTGAACGGCTTTTACATGAACCGGCGGTAAAGGTCACTAGCGGGGCAGCGTCGCGTCAATCAAGATTAACGGACTGCTTGGGTGATTACCGCCGCCGAACATCGATGGCGGCCCGAGAGAAACTGCGCCCTCTCTCCCGCTCGTGGCGAGTGAGACTCGAGGTTGGGCTGGGGGCTCTCTCTCCGCGAATCGCATCGTGGAAAGAGCCCCACCCGCCGCGCTCTTCGAGCGCAGCGACCTCCCCCGCAAGCGGCAGAGGTTCAGGGAGCCTGCGGCCCGCCTTAGCGCCCTGGGATCGGCAGCACCGGCATAATCTCGACGGCTTCGCCCGGGAAGATCGAAAAATGCGGGTGGTTCTCGAACAGCTTTGCCGCTGCTTCATGCGAGGGCGCGCGCACCACGGTGAAGCCGGTCATCAGATTGGCGATGTCGGTGACGCCGCCCTGCCCGACCTTCTTGGTCTTGCCGAGCGGTCCGCCCATCTCGACGATCACGTCATGATGCTTTTCGACCCAGGCGCCCCAGGCCGCCATGCCCTGCTGCTCCTTGGCGCGGCGTTCGGCCTCGGGCAGCGCGTTCCAGGCTTCCATCCGCGAGCCGGTCTTGCCGCCGCCGAGATAGACGGCGAGGAAAGTGTTGGTGCTCATGTTGCGTCTCCGTTGTGGTCGTTGCTGGTGGACGATAGTTCGGTGATGCGATGACGCTTTGAAGCGGCATCGCTTTTCGGTGAAGGTTCAGCGCAGCGCCTTGCCCCAACCGCCCTGCGGATGCTCGAAGGTGGCGGCGGCCTGCTGCACCTCTTCGGAGAAATCGGCCATCTCCTGCACCTGGCGGATCTCGATCATCTCGTTGGCGGTGGCCGGGCACTTCCTGGCCCATTCGATTGCCTCGGCGCGCGAGGCGACCTCGATCATCCAGAAGCCGCCGATCACTTCCTTGGCCTCGGTGAACGGGCCGTCGATCACGACCGGCACGCCGGTGTCGAACTTGACGCGCGCGCCGGCAGCCGGCGGATGCAGGCCTTCCAGCGTGATCAGCACGCCGGCGTCCTTCAGCGCCTGATTGTACCGCATCATCGCGGCGACCCGTTCGGGGTCGAGCTCGAGCTTGGCCGGCGCGGACTCGTAGCCGAGCGGGATCATCAGCATCATGAAACGCATTGGTCGGATTTCCTTGCCTGTTGAATCACTCGCAATCTTCACCCTCGTCATGCCGGGAAGCCCCACGCCGAACTTGGGTTTACCCGAGTTCGGCTCTAGGTATTTGTCCAAGTCGGCAACAGCCGACTTGGTGCGCCGGCCCGGAATCCACGACTTGCGACGGGGATCATGTATTCCGGGCGCATCGCCGGCGCGACATCGCGGAATGACGTCGGGTGTCATTTCCGGGCCACCTGCGCGCGCAGGCGCTCTCCCCGCTCGCGCAGCTCCGGCGTCAGCGCCTCGCCGAAATCCTCCGCGGCAAACACCTGCCGGATTTCGATCTCGGAGCCGCCGTCGAACGGCGCGCGCTTCATCCAGTCGATCGCTTCATCGAGCGACTTGGTCTCGATCAGCCAGAAGCCGGCGACCAGATCGCCGCTGAGGCCGAACGGGCCGCGCGACACCGTGCTCTGCCCGCCGGCATATTTGACGCGGGCACCCTTGCTGGTCGGATGCAGCCCCTCGCCGGCCTGCATCACGCCGGCCTTGACCATCTCCTCGTTGAACTTGCCCATCGCCGCGAGCAGCTCAGTGCTCGGCATCACGCCGGCCTCGGTGTCCCTGTTCGCCTTCACGATCACCATGAACTTCATCGTCCTGCTCCGTTGTCTTGTTCAGCTGCTTTGCCGGTATCTCCGGTGCTCGTCTCAAGGACGACGCGGGGCTTGCCACGCCGACAGGTCAAGCGAAATTATTTCGGAGGTCATTGCATCGCGTGCCACACCCCTCAGCGGTCCTGCCTGACAAGTTCGCGGTCTTGGTGCGACGGGCCGAAATAGACGTCGATGCGCGACACCTTGTCGCCGTCGAACACGAAGAACTCGGTGTTGCGAAAGCTCTTGCCGTCGCGGGCGACGCAGCGGTAGGTGACGAAGGCCTCGACGCCGTCGACCATGATGCGCTCGATCTCGTGGCGGCCGATCCAGCCGGAGTCGCGCCAGCACTCGGCGAAATAGGTCGGCTTGTCGATGTTCTCGCCATAGGGCGTCGAGAAGCGGAAATCCTCCGCGAACGCCGCCTCGACTCTCGCGCGGTCGTTGGCGAGGTAGGCGGCGAAGAGGGAGCGGATGATCTCCGCCCTGTTGCCAGCTGCAGCCATGTCGTCTCCCACACGTATCGCCCGGGCCTCCGGAGCGACCAGCGCTCCGGAAACCCGGGCCTCAGGGAGAAGACGAACGGGGCGGCGCGAAAGCGACATCCCGCCACGATTTATTTTCGGAACCGGATCGGAGGCCGGCTTGCGTCAGGCTTCCCGCGGGAACATGCCGAAATAGGGCTCGGCCTCCTTCAGAACGCGCGCGAAGGACGGCCGCGCCATCAGCCGCTCGAGATAGGCGGCCAGATGCCGATGGCCATCTCCGAACGGCTCGACCTTGTTGCCGTAGAACATCGTCGGCGCGGCCGCGCAATCGGCCAACGAGAAATGCTCGCCCATCATCCAGCCGCCATGCACGCGTCGCGGATCGAGCTGCTGATCCAGGATCGCATAGGAGGTGCGGAGTTGCGCCCGCGCCTCGGCGACGCCATGCGGATCCTTGCTGTCCGCAGGCCGCAGTCGATCGCCAACGACCTTCTGCATCGGCAGGTGGACATAGAGATCGAGGAAACGATCACGCAGCCGGGTCTGCAGCGCGAGGTCCGGATCCTCGGGGATCAGCCTGACGGCACCGGGATAATGCCGGTCGAGATATTCGATGACGATGCTCGATTCCGGCACCGTCTCGTCTCGCATCTCGTCACGGAGCACCGGAAAACGGCCGATCGGCGACAGCGCGAGCAGCGCCGCGCGCTCGGCGGGATCGCCGAGATTGACCATGTTCGGCGTGAACGGCGTGCCGTTCTCGTAGAGCGCAATCAGCGCCTTCCAACAGAACGAGGACAGCGGGTGGTAATGCAGGGTAAGCGACATCGGAACTCCATCATGGAATGAGTGACCGGAGGACGAGGCCAGGACCGCACTTCCGACATCTCGTGCGGCGATATTTTTTCGTATGGCGATACTTTATTGGGGTCGGCGGGCGTGGAGACCCAAGCATCGAACGCGACGCACATTCATCGAGGACGCGAATCAAGTCGCTGCATCGATCGGTAAAAAGCGGCCGGCGATATCAGGCTTCGTAATAGACCCATCAGCATCGCTGAAGTCGACGCGCTTCATCATCCCGCATCAGACGAAAGTCATCATCGATTTTCGCCCGTATGATTACGGTGAACATCGCGTGCTACCTATGGATGATAACGTGCATTCTGAAAAAAACCTTTGCGAATTGAGGCGGATGCATGCGCGGAACTTGGCGTTATGCAGTTCGTGCCAGGCGCACGCGAGCAACAGGCTTTACCGATGCTAAACGGCTCACTGCAACCTTTCCGTGAGTTGCCGCGATCCGCTTTTCCCCATCCCTTTTATTTGAACCTTCACGGAGCCCTGATGTTCAGTTTCAGCAACAAGGCCAAGATCGAGAATGCGCTGGCGCAGACTGCCGCGATCGGCAAGTCGCAGGCGGTGATCGAGTTCAAGCTCGACGGCACCATCGTCGACGCCAACGAGAACTTCCTCAATGCGATGGGCTACACGCTCGACGAGATCAAGGGCAAGCACCACAGCATGTTCGTCGATCCGGCCACGCGCGACAGCCAGGACTATCGCGCGTTCTGGGCCGATCTGAACCGCGGCGAATTCCAGGCCGCACAATACAAGCGCATCGCCAAGGGCGGCCGCGAGATCTGGATCCAGGCCTCCTACAACCCGATGCTGGACAAGGGTGGCAAGCCGGTCGGCGTGATCAAGTTCGCCACCGACATCACCGCGCAGAAGATCCACAGCATGGAGGATGCGGGCAAGATCGCCGCGATCGGCCGGGCGCAGGCGGTGATCGAGTTCGGCATGGACGGCACCATCGTCAAGGCCAACGAGAACTTCCTCGGCGCTATGGGCTATTCGCTCGCCGAGATCCAGGGCAAGCACCACAGCATGTTCGTGCCGCCCGCCGACCGCGACAGCGTGGCCTATCGCGATTTCTGGGCGCGGCTGAACCGGGGCGCGTTCGAGGCCGGCGAATTCAAGCGGCTCGGCAAAGGCGGCAAGGAAATCTGGATCCTCGCCACCTACAACCCGATCCTCGACGACCGCGGCAAGCCGTTCAAGGTCGTCAAGTTCGCCACCGACGTCACGCAGCAAAAGGTGAAAACCGCCGACAATGACGGCCAGATCGATGCGATAGGCAAGTCGCAGGCGGTGATCGAGTTCAACATGGACGGCACGATCCGCACCGCGAACCCAAACTTCCTCGCCGCGATGGGCTATTCGCTTGCCGAGATCCAGGGCAAGCATCACAGCATGTTCGTCGAGCCCACTGAAGCGAGCGCGGCCGGCTACCGCGAGTTCTGGGGCGCGCTGAACCGCGGCGAATTCCAGGCCGCCGAATACAAGCGCATCGCCAAGGGTGGCCGCGAGATCTGGATCCAGGCCTCCTACAACCCGATCCTCGATCTCAACGGCAAACCCCTACAAGGTGGTGAAGTACGCCACCGACATCACCGCGCAGGCGATCGGCCGCAAGAAGGCCGACAGCGCGCGCGGCCTGATCGAGGCGGTCGCCGCCGGCAGCGAGGAGATGAGCGCCTCGATCCGCGAGATCTCGGAAACCATGACCAAGTCGAAGCAGAACGCCGCGGTCGCCACCGGCCGGGTCGAGGCTGCCGACGGGCAAGCGCAGAAGCTCAATGCCGCAGCGCAGGCGATGAGCGGCATCGTCGAGATGATCTCGAGCATCACCGGGCAGATCAACCTGCTGGCGCTCAACGCCACGATCGAGTCGGCGCGTGCGGGCGAAGCCGGGCGCGGCTTCGCGGTGGTCGCCTCCGAGGTGAAGAGCCTCGCCAATCAGGCCAAGCAGGCGACCGACACGATCTCCTCGGAAATCGACGCGCTGAACTCGATCGCCGCCGAAGTGGTGAGCTCGCTGTCCGAGATCAAGGCGGCGATCGCCGGCGTCAACGAATACATCGCCTCGACCGCCGCCGCGGTCGAGGAGCAGAGCATCGTGACGCAGGACATGTCCACCAACATGCAGCGCGCCTCTGCCGAACTCGCAGCGTAAGCCACGGTGCGATCCTCGAAGGATGGCCGGCCCGGGCTGGGGGCCGTGCATCCTTCGAGACGCGCCTTCCTCCCGTGTTGAAAGAGTATAGAACGGCCGTCGCACCCATGTCATTGCGAGCCAACGGGTCGCGCGAAAGCGCGCCCGATGACAGGCTCCGCGAAGCAATCCACCTCGCCACACGGGAAGAATGGATTGCTTCGTCGCTATCGCTCCTCGCAATGACGGCCGAGCCAGTTGAGCGCCTCTCAGGTTGACATCACCAGGTTAAGGTCGCAGACGGTCGGGACTTCCTGCCCGAACCGATGGACCATCCGATGACTCCCTCTGCACAAAAAGTCGCACTCGTGACCGGCGCCGCGCGTGGCATCGGGCTTGCCGCGGCGAAACGCTTTCTCGCCGACGGCTGGCGCGTCGCGCTGCTCGACATCGAGGGTGAATTGCTGCGCGCGGCAGTCGCGGCGCTGAAGCAGCCCGACGACACGCTGGCGCTGACCTGCGACGTATCGGACGCCGCTGGCGTGGCAGCCGCGATCTCTGCGATCACGGACCGGTTCGGCCGGCTCGACGCGCTGGTCAACAATGCCGGCATTGCTGTGTTCACGCCGGTGCTGGAGACCTCGGACGCCGACTGGAGCCGGATCATGGCGGTCAACCTCACCGGCCCGTTCCTGTGCACCAAGGCGGCCGCGCCTGTGATGCGCGAGCATGGCGGCGGTGCGATCGTCAACATCACCTCGATTTCGGCGGTGCGCGCCTCGACGCTGCGCTCGGCCTACGGCACCAGCAAGGCCGGCCTCGCGCATCTCACCAAGCAGCTCGCGGTCGAGTTCGCCTCGCTCGGCATCCGCGTCAACGGCGTCGCGCCCGGGCCGGTCGATACCGCGATGGCCAAGGCTGTTCACACGCCGGAGATCCGCGCCGACTATCACGACGCCATCCCGCTCAACCGCTATGGGCTGGAGGAGGAGCTGGCGGAAGCGATCTTCTTCCTGTGCTCGGATCGCGCCAGCTACATCACCGGACAGATCCTCGCCGTCGACGGCGGCTTCGACGCCGCCGGCATCGGCCTGCCGACCCTGCGCGGCGCGCGGCGGAATGGGTAACGGTTGATCGGATGAACTAATGTCACCGCCGCGACGGGACTGCGCTCCCTCGCCCCGTTCTTACGGGGTCGAGACGAGCGAAGCTCGCTCTTAGAGGGTCGGGGTGAGGGGCCCTCTCCCCGCGCTCAGTATCAGTTAGTCTCGCGGGAACTCCCCCTCACCCGGAACGCATCTGTCGATGCGTTCCGCCCTCTCCCCGCACGCGGGGCGAGGTAAAGCAGAGTCACTGCGCTATCAGCGCTCGTTCACCGCGACCACGCGCCAGGCGTTCGGCAGCCGGTCGATCCGCGTCAATGACAGCGGATCGATGACGAAGCGCAGCGCGAGCTCCGGCGCAAGCTCGAGCGCGATCGCAAGGATCGCGCGGATGGTACCGGAATGCACGACCAGCACGACGTCGCCCGCCGGCAAGCGCGCGAGCCCTGCCCGCACCCGCGCGATCTGATCGGCAAAGCTTTCGCCGCGCGGCGGCCGGTTGCTGCCCGGCGATTGCCAGAACGCGCGATAGGCCGCGCCGAGCTCGGCTTCGATCTCGCTGTGACGCCGGCCGGTCCAATCGCCAAAATCCTGCTCGCGAAAGGCGTCGTCCTCCGTTGCCGTGAGACCGAGCTTTGCTGCGGTCTCACGGGTGCGCCGCGCCGGACTGCAGACCGCGCGAGCGTGAGCCGGTAACCTCGCCTGCAACGACGCGAATGCCGCGGCATCGCTGAGGTCGGCGGGCGCATCCGGCGCGTGGATCACGCCGCGCGGACCGTCCACGGGCGCATGACGGGTTAGCCAGAGACGCGTTTCGCGATCCATGTTCCGCTTACGCTTTCATTTTGACGCGTTTTCTTCACTGAGCCGGTATCCACTTCGCTCGAACGGTCTAACCTAACCGCGCCGCGAGCAGTACCAGGATCGTGGTTTCCGCGACCTGCTCCGCACCGCCAAGCACATCGCCGGTCTGGCCGCCGATCTGCCGCTTTGCCACAAGCGTCATGACCAGCGCGCTCACAGCGGCCGCGATCGCGGCCGTCAGCGCGCTGCTGAACGGCAAGGCGAGGATTGCGATCAGCAGCGCGATGCCGGCCGCGACCACGGCAATTGTCCCATCAGGCCTTCCGGCATTGGCGGCGAGCCCGTCCTTGCGGGCGTAAGGCAGGCTGATCGCGATCCATGGCAGCACGCCGCGGCCCAGCGTGTGCGCCGCGATCAGGCTCTGCACCACGAGACCATTCGGAGTTGCCGCGAGAGCCGCGAGCTTGGCGGCAAAGCTCACCACCAGCGCCAGCGCGCCGTAAGTGCCGAGCCGGCTGTCGCGCATGATCTCGAGCTTGGCCGCGACATCGCTGCCGCCGCCGAACCCGTCGGCGACATCGGCGAGCCCGTCCTCATGCAGCGCGCCGGTGAGCAGCGCACCGCCACCGAGCGCGAGCGCCGCGGCGGCGAGATCCGGCACACCGATCGCCCGCAGCAGCAGGCAAAACAGGCCGATCGCCGCCCCGATGGCGGCCCCGACCAGGGGAAACAGCCGCTGCGCCCGCGCAAAGCTCTCCGTCCGCGCGCCGTCCGGATGCGGCATCGGCAGGCGGGTCAGGAAGGCGGTCGCGGTCCGGAGATCGTCGAGCCATTGATTCATGGTGAAGGCCTGGAAATTGGGCTAAAGCGCGACGAGATCGGGCTCGATCTGATCGCGCTTCAGCTTCTTGTTAGGGCATGATCTCCGCGCAAATGCTACGCATTTGTCGCGAGGGAAAACCGCTTCACACGTTTCCGGATCATGCATTAGCTTGCGGCCCGCTCGACGAGGGAATCGCATGCAGTTCAGTACTCTAGACGACATCCGCGGCTTTTGTCGCGACCTGCCGCAGGGCGACGAGGCCAGTGCCGCGGCCGCCACGCAGCGCCAGCAGAACCTGACCAAGCCGCCGGGAAGCCTCGGCCGCCTGGAGGAGGTTGCGATCTGGCTGGCGCGCTGGCAGCGGCGCGAGCTGCCCCGGCTCGACCAGGTCACGATCGCCGTGTTCGCCGGCAATCACGGCATCGCCGAGCGCGGCGTCTCTGCCTATCCCTCCGAGGTCACCGCGCAGATGGTGGCGAACTTCGCCGCCGGCGGCGCTGCAATCAACCAGATCGCCAGGCTTGCCGGTGCCGAGCTGCGCGTCGAGCCGCTCGAGCTGGCGCGCCCGACCCGAGATTTCACGACCGGGCCGGCGATGGACGCCGCCGACTTCCTCGTCGCGCTCGATACCGGCTGGCGCACGGTGCCCGAGCAATGCGATCTGCTCGTGGTCGGCGAGATGGGCATCGCCAACACCACGGTCGCCGCGACGCTGTGCGCGGCATTGATGGGCGGGCGCGGCGTACGCTGGGCCGGCCGCGGCACCGGCGTCGACGATGCCGGGCTGATACGCAAGCGCACCACGATCGATGCGGCGCTCAAGGTGCATCGCGGCGTGAACGACGATCCGCTCGTCACCGCGATGTCGCTCGGCGGACGCGAGCTCGCGGCGATCGCGGGGGCTGTGCTGGCAGCGCGCGCACGCTGCATTCCGGTACTGCTCGACGGCTTCGTGGCGACAGCGGCGGTGCTGCCGCTGGCGCGGCTTGCGCCCGATAGCCTCGCGCATTGCCGCGCCGGGCATGTGTCGGCCGAGCTCGGCCACCGCGAATTGCTGCGCGAGCTCGAACTCGCCCCCTTGCTCGACCTTAACATGCGGCTCGGCGAAGGCTCCGGCGCGGGGGTTGCGATCCTGCTGTTGCGCGCGGCGCTCGCCTGTCATGGCGGCATGGCGACCTTTGCCGAGGCCGGCGTCTCCGGCGCGGGCTGAAGCCCTCGGGGTCGCCCGGCGGTTCCCTCAAAAAGCCGGTGCATACCGTCGGCACGAGCCGCAATCTTCGCGTGCGCAGCATGATCTTTGCGCTCTGGAGGTCTAACCTTGTCGGTGAAGCGCCGGCCGGCGCCTCAGCCGCGTTGCACCAGATACCGAGGAGAAATCACGTCATGTCGGGCGTCCTCATCAATCTGATCATTCAAGTCATCAGCGGAGCCGTTGGCGGCAATGTCGCTGCCGGAGCAGCCAAGCATCGATCTCGGCACGCTCGGAAACACCATCGCAGGCGCCATCGGTGGCGGCGCGGGCGGACAGCTTCTGGGCATGCTGATCCCGCTACTCGCCAATTCCGGCGCTGCGCCTGACATCGGCAGCATCATCGGTCAGGTCGCCGGCGGCGGCGTTGCCGGCGCAGTGCTCACTGCGATCGTTGGCGCGCTCAAGAATCGGGCGGCCTGAGCCACCTGCTGTCGCGACCGGGTCATCGGTCTTGACGATGCCCCATTCCGGCGCGAGCCTTGCGACTTCAGATGCGACAGCACCTCGGTCGCATCGTGGGCAGGGATTGCGCGCATGAAAATACTTGTCGCGGCGGTAGCTCTCTGCGCAACCGTCAGCTGCGCGCAGGCCGACGTTCATATCCTCGCCAGCCCCGGCGGGCAGGTCGGCCCGTTCATCGAACTGTTCGACAAGGTGCGCGAATCGGGCGAACGCGTCGTGATCGACGGGCCCTGCCTGTCGGCCTGCACGCTGGTGCTCTCGATGGTGCCGAGCGACCGCATCTGCGTGACGCGGCGCGCCGTGCTCGGCTTTCACGCCGCCCGCTCGATCGACCGGCGCGGCCACACTTATGCCGAGCCGGAAGCGTCCGTGGCGGTGCTGCAAGCCTATCCGGCACCGGTGCGCGGCTGGATCGTCCGCCGCGGCGGCCTGACCTCGCGCCTGCTGCTGCTGCGCGGCCGCGAGCTCGCGGCGATCTATCCGCGGTGTAGGTAGCGGCGCCTTGACCAAACAACTGACGTAGTCCGACCCGTCATCCTGAGGTGCGAGCCCGCGGTGCACTTGCACCGCTGGGCGAGCCTCGAAGGATGCACGGCCACAGCCGAGCCGTCGAACCTTCGAGGGCCGCTGAAGAAGCGGCCACCTCAGCGACAACGGCGGAGCCGTTGCGCGGGGATGACTGTCCAACTACCGCGGCCTACATCCCCTGCGGGCAGTTCACCATCCAGGGGATGCCGAACTGATCGACGCACATGCCGAAGCCGTTGGAGAAGAACGTCTTGCCGAACGGCATCGTCACCGTGCCGCCGTCGGACAGCGCCTTGAAGCGGCGTTCCGCCTCCGCGGGATCCTCGACCTGCAACGCGACGTGGAAGCCCTGCGGCTTCTGGAAGTGGCCGGGCGGGGCGTCGGAGGCCATGATGATCTCGCCGTCGATCGTGAGGCGGGCGTGCATGATCTTGTCCTTCCAGCCGGGCGGCGTCTGCATCTCCGCACTGCCCTCGCCGTAGGGGAAGGTTTCCTCGATCCGGGCGCCGAGAACCTTCTCGTAGAATTTCAGCGCGGCGCCGCAATTGCCGTCGTAGGAGAGATAGGGGTTGACCTGCATCGCATGCTCCCTTGGGTCATTCGAGCCTCGTCCCGATCATATCGGAACGAGGGCTCCGGATTGTTATCTTGACGCGTTTTCCTGACACGAACCGGTAACCACCTCGTTCGAAAACGCGCTACTTTTCAGTCAGTTTCTTCAGATTGGCGAGACCGACCTCGAAATCCCTGCCGATCATGCGATCCAGGTTCATGAACACCTGCATCACCTTCGACATGAAGACGGCCGGACCATACATGGTCCATGTGACGGTGGTCGCATTTCCCTGCGGCAGCATTGTGAACTCGGCGGTGTTGTGGCCTTCGAACGGCTTGATGAAGTCGAGCTTGATGACGATCTTCGACGGCGCGGAGGATTGCAGGATCTCCATGCGGCCGGCGCCGACATTCTTGTTGCCGTTCCAGGCATAGGCCGCTCCCTGCCCGCGCCCGGCGCCGCCATAGATGCGCTTCATGGCCGGATCCCGGTTCTCGTAGGGCGACCAGAGCGTCCACTGATGGAGATCGTCGATCAACGGAAATATCCGCTCGGCCGGCGCGTTGACGCTGATCGCACGCGTGACGCGGAGCGTGCCCGGCTTGGTCGCCGCGAGGATGAGGATGACGGCGATCGCGACGCCGAGGACAATCGCGATGATGGCAATCATCTCCAACATGACAGTCTCCACAAGGATGAATTGAACAATAGTTCACCGGCGAAATGGAAGCATTGCGCGCAGATTGCCGTCGCGCAGATAGAGCCCGCCCCACAGCATCAGGCCGAGATAGAGCCCGAACAACGTGTGGGTGAACAGCGGGTTGCCGATCCGCACATGCGATGCGATCGCGCCGCCGAGATAGCCGGTGAGCAGGATGGCGCCGAGGATCGAGGTCGGCGGCACGGAGTAGAGCAGCGTGCAGACGATGGTGATGATGCCGAGGCTGCGCGCCAGCGCATCGCTCGCGCCGAAACCCATCCTGTCCATGGTCTCGGTGACGACAGACAGCGGCACCAGCTTGATCGCGCCATCGAACAGCAGGAACAGGACGACCACGCCGCTCATGACGCGGCCGGTGATGCGGGCGGGCTTTGAGACTTCGGTGTCGACGATCGTCGGCATGACAGGCTCCGTAACGCTTGGTGATGCTCTGTCATCAAGACGAACGGCGGAATGCGGGGCCGACACCCCCGGTGAAGATTTTTGGATGCCGTCGCGATGCACGGTCGAAGCTCCCGGTACGGGAGCTTGATTCACGGGCATCCGGCCCAATTCGATGAGGTTTGCCTGGCAGCCCCCGCCCTCAATCACCTTGCGTGAAGAAGGCATCCTCGCTGGGCAGCGACGGCGGTCCGTGTGAAGCCCCCATGACCGCCGCGAACGCATCGGTAAGGAACAGCGACTTGGCGCTTTCCCTCGCGAGCTGCGTGATGCGGGACTGCAACTCCGCAACCTTCTGGGGATTGCTTTCGGCCAGATTGGTTTTTTCCGACGGGTCTTGCGGGATATTGTACAGCTCGATCGCGGAAGGAAGCGGCGTCCGCCAGATCAGCTTCCAGTCACCTACGCGTACGCCGCCGCGGAACGGCTCGATGTTGTACACCACCTCCTGCCGGGGCGAGGGGGCGCCTTTGCTGACGGTGGCCCAGACGTCCAGCCCATCGAGCGGCTTTCCCTTGCTTCCCTTGGCGAGGTCGGCGCCGGCGAGACCGGCGAGCGTCGGGAACATGTCGACGACGTGCATCATCTCCCTCACCTCGCCAGCTCTGATCTGCCCGGGCCAGTTCGCGAATGCGGCGACGCGCGTCCCGCCTTCGTACAACATGCCCTTTCCGCCGCGGTAAGGACCGTTGTCGGCTGGCAGCTTCAGCTTCGACACGTCGGCATCCCCGGCAAGGAGCGCGGTCTGGTTGCCGCCGTTGTCGCTCATGAAGACGATCAAGGTGTTCTCGCGCATCCTCTTCCGTTCGAGCGCGGAGACCAGCTTGCCGATCTCGTCGTCCATGCACGTGATCATGGCGGCGTAGGTGCGCCTCGTTGGATCTTCGATATGCCGGTACCTGTCGATATATTCTTTGGGAGCCTGGTAAGGCGAGTGCGGAGCGGTAAAGGCCAAATAGAGAAACAACGGTGTCTTTGGATCATGGGCGTCGATTTGCGCGACTGCATCCGCACCCCACAATTGAGTGACGTAGCCCGGCTCATTCACCGGCTTGTCGTTGCGATACCAGTCGCGCACATTTGCCGATGAATGGGTGAAGTAATCGACCTCGCCCACCATCGATCCATAGTGGTAGTCGAACCCGCGTTGACGTGGCCAGAACTTGCGGTCGGCGTGCCCAAGGTGCCACTTTCCGACCATGGCGGTCCTGTAGCCTGCTTCCTTCAGCGCCTGCGGCAGCAGCCATTCATCTGTCGGCAATCCGTACTTGGCGGGCGTCGGAATGACCAGGGTTTGCAGGCCGTAGCGGCACGGATAACGGCCGGTCATCAATGCTGCGCGGGTGGGGGTGCACATCGGCTGGACGTAGAATTGCTCGAGCCGGGCCCCGTCCTGCGCAAGCTTGTCGATATTTGGGGTCTTGATGTCGGAGCCGTGAAATCCGACGTCCTTCCATCCGAGGTCGTCCGCGACGATGTAAACGATGTGCGGGCGCGGCGCGGTCGATTGCGCGGCGGCAGACGTGGGGTTCGCAGGCGCAATCGAGGCCAACGCAAGCATGGCCAGGACCGAGCTGCCGTTCAGCAGGAGATCGCGGCGATTCATTTGGCGATTGCCTTGCGCTGAATGCACCGATTCGTCGAGCGGGCGATCAATCATTTCATTCTCCGAGCAATGGTTTTGTGTGCAATTCACGCAGGCTACTGCGGAGGCGCGCCGCAGGGAAGCAGGCAATGGCGGCAGCCGGCGTCGTTTCGACGCCGGGCGGCAATCGGGGCTTCGAGGGAAGCGTCGCGTTCGAGGAGGAAGCGATACCGGCTCAGGGCCGCGCATGACGGCCGCGCGACGACTTGGACGACTATTTCCCCGCCTTCGCGCTGCGCGGCTGGCTGTCGCGCATCAGGCGGTCGATATGCATGCGGATGTGGGCGGCTTCGGCGGTGGTGTTGGCAAGCGCGATGGCGCGGTCGAAGGCGATGCGGGCCTCCTCGTTGCGGCCGAGCTGCATCAGGAAGGCGCCGCGGACGCCGAAATAATGGAAGTAGTTGGCAAGCCGCGGTGCCAAGGGCTCGATCATCTCGAGCGCGGCTTCCGGCCCCTTCACCTTGGAGACCGCAACGGCGCGGTTGAGCGTGATCACCGGCGACGGCTGCATGACCTCGAGCGCGCCGTACAGCAGATCGATCTGGGTCCAGTCGGTATCCTCGGGCTTTTCCGCGCGGGCATGCAGCGCTGCGATCGCCGCCTGCACCTGATACGGCCCGCTGCGGCGGTGGCGCATCGCCTTGTCGATCAGCGCGAGGCCCTCGGCGATCTGCTTCTGGTTCCACAGGCTGCGATCCTGGTCGTCGAGCAGGATCACCTCGCCGTCAGCATCGAAGCGCGCCTCGGCGCGGGCGTGCTGCAACAACAGCAGCGCGGTAAGCCCCATGATCTCCGGCTCGCTCTGGAACAGCCGCAGCAGCAGGCGGGCGAGGCGGATCGCCTCCTCGCACAACGGCGCGCGGATTTCGGCGGTGTCGCCGCTCGCCGAATAGCCCTCGTTGAAGATCAGATAGATCATCGCCGCGACCGAGGCGAGCCGCTCGCTGCGCTCGACCGCGCCCGGCGTCTCGAACGGCACGTTGGCATCGGCGACGCGCGCCTTGGCCCGCGTGATGCGCTGCTCCATCGCGGCTTCCGAGACCAGGAAGGCGCGCGCGATCTGCTTCACCGTGAGACCTGAGACGATGCGCAGCGCGAGCGCGATCTGCTGCGTCGCCGGCAGATCCTTGTGACAGCAGATGAACAGCAGCCGCAGGATGTCGTCGCGGTAATGCGAGCCGTCGAGCCGCTCGGCGATCTCGTCCTCGGCGTCGTCGAGGTCGGAGATCGCCTGGTCGTCGTCGGGCAGCGGCTGCTGCTTCTTGTTGCGGCGGACCTCGTCGATCGCGACGTTGCGGCCGACCATGATCAGCCACGCCGCGGGATCGCGCGGCGGGCCGTTCTGCGGCCAGCTCTTGAGCGCCCGCAGGCAGGCGTTCTGGAATGCCTCCTCGGCGGTGTCGAGATTGCGGAAGTAGCGCAGCAATGCGCCGACCGCCTGGGGACGCGCCGACGTCAACGCAGCATCGATCCAGGCGGTGTCGGTCACGCTCACGCCTTGGTACCTCCCTGATTGAAGTAGCCGACCGGGCGGATCTCATAGGTGCCGCCGGGATTGGCCTCGCCGAGGTCGCGCGCGATGTCGAGCACCTCGTCGAGGTTCTTGCCCTCTACCAGATAGAAGCCGAGCAGCTGTTCCTTGGTTTCGGCGAACGGGCCGTCCAGCACCAGCGGCGGGTTTTCCTTGCGCAGCGTGGTCGCCGCGGTGGTCGGCAACAGCCGCGCCACCGGGCCGAGCTTGCCCTGCTTGGCGAGCTTGTCCTGCACAACGGACAGTTTCTGCATGACGGAGGCGTCGTGTTCCTTGCTCCAGGAGCCGACCATGTCTTCGTCATGATAGCAGAGGATGGCGTACAGCATCGAAAAGGCATCTCCGTTCATTGCAAGAACGAACGATTATGCCCGCTGCCGACAGGGGGCGCGAAAGAAATTTAGGTTCCGGGTGCCGACGGTGGATTTTGATCGGGACTTCATGGCGAGCTTCGACGGACGGGACGTTTGTCGCGGCGACGATGAACGTGCGGTTACCAATAGACGCCGTAGCGGGCGGCGATCCGGCGTGCCTTGGCTTCATCGCTCTCTCGATGGCGGATGTGGCTCCTCCCCACCGAACGGGACGCCTGCCGCCGCGGAGACTCCACGGGTTGCGCCTGAGCCTGCGATGAGGCCGGTTGGGCCTCGTTCTGCGTTGGAGCAACGGCCGGTTGAGCCTGAGCCGGCGTGTCAGCGTTTGCGAGCACGGGCGTGGACCGTGGCGACGGCGGAGCGGATGAAAGCCGACACCAGGATCAGTTTGCGCATGGAAGTTCTCCCCTGTTGATGGCAGGAGATAAGGAAGCGGGTCGGACCCGTTATGTGACTTAAATCACATAGACGTTGGAGGTATCGGGATGGGTAAGGGCGCGCTCGCGCTGCTGATCAATGGCGGCTCGGAAAACTGGTCGTCGGCGCGCTGGAAGGCGCGGTTCGACGCGGTCTGCCCGGATCGCCGCGTGGTGCTGCTGCCGGACGGCGCGCTCGATCCCGCCGAGGTGCACTACGCCGCGGTGTGGAAGCCGAAGCCGGGCGAACTCGCGGCATTCAAGAACCTGCGCGTCATCTTCAATCTCGGCGCCGGGGTCGACGCGCTGATGGCCGATCGCTCGCTGCCCGACGTGCCGCTGGTGCGGGTCGCGGTCTCCGATCTCACCGAGCGCATGACCGAATATGTCGTGCTGCACGTGCTGATGCATCACCGCCAGGAGCTCTATTTGCGCGAGTCGCAACGGGTGAAGCGCTGGGCGCCGGACTACCAGTGGGCGGCGAGCGCGATCACCGTCGGCGTCATGGGGCTCGGCACGCTCGGCGCCGCCTCGGCGCAGGCGCTGCGCGCGCTCGGCTTTCGCGTCGTCGGCTGGAGCCGCAGCGAGAAGCGCATCGACGGCATCGCCTGCTATCACAGCGCGGACGGGCTCGACGCATTCCTGCGCGAGACCAACATCCTGGTCTGCCTGCTGCCGCTGACGCCGGACACAAGGCACGTGCTCAACCGCGATGCGTTCGCGAAGCTGAACCGCGAGAGCCCGCTCGGCGCGCCCGTCATCATCAATGCCGGCCGCGGCGGCCTGCAGAACGAGGCCGACATCCTGCGCGCGCTCGATGACGGCACGCTGGGCGCCGCCTCGCTCGACGTCTTCGAAACCGAACCGCTGCCCGAGGCGAGTCCGTTCTGGAGCCACCCGAAGGTGGTGCTGACGCCGCACAACGCCGCCGACACCGACGCCGACGAGATCTCGAAATATGTCGCACAGCAGATCGCGCGCTTCGAGGCCGGCGGCGCGCTGGAAAACCTGGTCGACCGCAAGCGGGGGTATTGACACCTGCGTGTAGCCCGGATGCAGCGAAGCGAAATCCGGGGTTCTTTGCGCCGGACAAACCGCTCCCGGATTGCGCTGCGCTCCATCCGGGCTACGAAACCGGCGGTGCGGAATCGCGCTTGAACGTCATTGCGAGGAGCGCAGCGACGAAGCAATCCATCCTACCGCGTAACGTTCGCAATGACGGACAAGATGCACGGCTGACTAAGACGCCTTGCGCGCGAAGGTAACGTGGGTCGCGTGCGGGCTCGCGACATGCGAGACGACGGCATAGCCGAGGGCGGGCAGATCAAGGCCCGCGAACAAACTCTCGCCGGCGCCGAGCACGACCGGCGGCAGCACCAGTTGCAGCTCGTCGAGCAGACGCGCCTGCAGGAATTGCCGCACCACCGAGACGCCGCCGCCGACGCGGATATCCTTGTCGCCGGCAACGGCGCGCGCCCGCTCGAGCGCCGCGAGCATGCCGTCGGTCACGAAGTGAAACGTGGTGCCGCCCTCCATCGCGATGTCGGGCCGCGCGTGATGGGTCAGCACGAACACCGGCGTGTGGTACGGCGGATTGTCGCCCCACCAGCCCTTCCAGGCATGATCCGGCCACGGCCCGCGGATCGGGCCGAACATGTTGCGGCCCAGGATCCAGGCGCCGATCCCCTCCATCGACTTGCGCGCGATCTCGTCGTCGAGCCCGGTGGTGCCGCCGTCCTGGCCGGTCATCGCGCGAAAGGTTCGCGTCTCGAAGAACCAGGCGGCGGGCAGCGCCAGGCCGCCGACGCCGAACGGATGTTCGAGGCTCTGATTCGGCGCCGCGCCAAATCCGTCGATCGAGACCGTGAATACTGAAGTCCTGACTTTTCCCATGATGTTCCGCTTCCGTGAGTGGGAGACCTTACGGAAGACGGGCGGGAAAGCCAGCGCCCGACATTTGCTGCGCAAGAAAGTTCGCGGCGGCTATTTCGCCCCGCACAGCACGTCGATCGCACCCTTCACGATCGCCTCGAGCTCCTTACGCGGCACCCGGGCGCGGGCGCGGATCGCGATGGTGTGGATGGTGGCGGAAGCCAGATGCGCCAGCGACGCCGGATCGGTCCCCTCAGGCAGTTCCCCGCGTTCCTTGGCGTGGCGGAAGCAGATGCCGAACGCCTTGTCGAGCTCGGTCAGGCCCTCGACCACCATGGTGCGGATGTCCGGATCCGACACCGCCTCCGACGCCGCCGTCATCACGGTGAAGCAACCGCGCGGGCCGGACTCGCCGGAGAGATAGATGTCGAGCGCGATGCGATAGATGCGGTCGAGCCGCTCGCGCAGCGGCGCGTCGGCGCGGAAGATGTCGACCATCGCGGCGCGCGCGTCGTCGCGATAGCGCTGGTAGCTCTTGATGTAGAGCTCGCGCTTGTCGCCGAACGCGCCATAGAGGCTCGGCCGGTTCATGCCGGTCGCGGCGCTCAAATCATCGAGCGAGGTCGCGGCAAAGCCGTCGCGCCGGAACAGATCGAGCGCCTTGCCGAGCGCGACATCGGGCTCATAGGCGCGCGGCCGCCCGCGCCGCTTCGGGGTGACCGGCGCCGCGATTTTGGCGGCAGTTGGCGGCTTCTTACTTTTTTGTACCATTTCGCATTTAATTCCTTGACGCCATCAATATTATCCAAGACAGTACAAAAATCAACAACGGCCGGACACCCGCGCCAGACACTGGAGGCACCCATGGACCTTTATTTCTCGCCCCTCGCCTGCTCGATGGCGACCCGCGTCGCGCTCTATGAAGCCGGCCAGCCGGCCAACTATCTCGAGGTCGACCCGAAGACCAAGGCGGTGCGCAACGACGGCTCCGACTTCAACAAGGTCAACCCGCTCGGCCTGGTGCCGACGCTGCGCACCGACGACGGCGTCGTGCTGACCGAGAACGCCGCGATCCTGCAATATGTCGCTGACCAGTTTCCGCGCGCCGGCATCGGCACGGCGTCGAACGCCGAGCGTTCAAAGCTGCATCAATGGCTGTGCTTCATCGGCACCGAGCTGCACAAGGGCCTGTTCCTGCCCCTGCTCGACAAGAAGGCGCCGCCGGAGGCCAAGACCTATGCCGTGGAGAAATACGTCTCACGGCTCGACTATCTCGAGGACCACCTGAAGGGTCGCGAGTACCTGCTCGATCATTTCAGCGTCGCCGACGCCTATCTCGTCACCGTCATCAACTGGACCATGGCAACGCCGCCGATCGAGCTCGCGAAATGGCCGGCGCTGAAGGCCTATTACGAACGGCTGCGCGCCCGGCCCTCGGTCGCGAAGGCGATCGCGGAGGAGTTCGAACTCTACAAGGCCGAGATCGCGCGGCACAAGGCGGCGGCGTAGGGCTCTCTCCGCTCCCTCTCCCCGTTTTTCACGGGGAGAGGGCTGGGGTGAGGGGATGCGTCCGCAAATGCGCCGTTTGGTGTTGCGTCAGCATCCTCGGCAAATTGAAAGCTTGCGAGTATCAAGCTCCCCACCGGTAGGCTTCCCTGCCCGATCGAGTGGCGTATCAGTAAAGACCGGCATGAACTTCTTCCACTGATGGTAGTATTCCGCCGGCAAGGTGTAAGGTTGGCAGTCAGCAATCGCTCTGAGCGCGCTCTGTTGATAGACCCGAGCCGACTCTGATGTTGCTGAACTGTTCCCCGAAGACAGGATAAGTTGGCCATCCAGCTTGCCCTCTCGCGTCAGCTCGATCACGAACTCGGCCTTCATGCTCCCGGTATCGTTTTCGACGCGTACGGGTTTCCGCCAACACCTCTCGACCTGATGCCTGAAGATCGGTCCCCATGTCTCGGGCCCGTGCATTTTACCTTTCGCTGCGCTTGGCTGGATAGGAACGGCTATGAAGACGGTCGCGAGAAGGAAGCCTGCGAGCGCAACGGCGGCAGAACGTTTAATACGCATGTAATGGAGTCTGGTAGACGCGGTGAGGTTGCAACGCGAACCAGAATAAACCGCCCCTCATCGAGACTCGCAATCGTTTTCGATGAGCCGCCACAAACGCGCCGTAGCCCGGATGGAGCGCAGCGCAATCCGGGAACGGTATTACCGCAGGCGAGACTACCCCGGATTTCGCTTCGCTCCATCCGGGCTACGAGCCGATCAGAACGGCTCCGGCCCCAAGCCCGGCACGTCGGCCGGACGCGGGCCCGGGGCGGGCCAGTGGAAGCGGCGGTCCTTCTCGGAGATCGCGATGTCGTTGATCGAGGCCTCGCGGCGACGCATCAGGCCGTGCTCGTCGAACTCCCACTGCTCGTTGCCGTAGGAGCGAAACCAGTTGCCGCCGGCATCGTGCCATTCGTACTGGAAACGCACCGCGATACGGTTCTCATCGAATGCCCAGAGATCCTTGATCAGGCGATACTCCAGCTCCTTTTCCCATTTGCGGGTCAGGAAGGCCACGATCGCCTCGCGGCCCTGAAACACCTCGGAGCGGTTGCGCCAACGGCTGTCCTCGGTATAGGCGCCGGCAACCCGAACGGGGTCGCGCGAATTCCAGGCGTCTTCCGCCATGCGCGCCTTCTGCGCGGCGGTCTCGCGGGTGAAGGGTGGCAGCGGCGGGCGTGACATTGGCGATCCCTCGTTGTTCGGCACGCAAATCTAGCGCCGCGCCGTCGAGAGTCGATGGGGCGTTTCCTATCGGCCAATAGCTAGAGCCTATTCCGTTCCGATTATACCGGAACGGGCTCTAGCCTCTTATTTTGACGCGCTTTCTTCACGCCAACCGCTACCCACTTCGCTCGAAAACGCTCTAAGCCAGATCGGCCTTCATCAGCGCGCGAATAGCCTTCGGAATCGGCTGCGCGCGGCCGCCGCTGATGAAGGCGACGCGGACCTCGGCCTTCACAAGCACGTCATCGCCGCGCCGGACTTCCTGAGCGAGCATGATGGAGGCGCCCTTCACAGCGATCGGCCAGGTCACGACGTCGAGCACGTCGTCCATCCGCGCCGGCTTGAGGAAGTCGAGTGTCATCGAGCGCACGACAAAGGCGAAGCCGCCGGTCTCCTCCTGCGCTTCATCGAACAGTGCCTGCTGCTCGGCGCCCATCAGGCGGAGATGATTAGTGCGGCCGCGCTCCATGAAGCGCAGATAATTGGCGTGATAGACGATGCCGGAAAAATCGGTGTCTTCGTAATAGACGCGGACCTGCATATGGTGGCGGCCGTCGCGGATCTGGCCGTCGAGAATGGGTGAGGTCATTTGCAGCCCCCGATTGCGCAAAACTTTGGTTCGTATTGCGCAAAATCGCCAGCTGGCGCAAGCGCGCTCAGGACACCACCGGCCCCTTTGCGCCGAGCGTGACCTGCACGATCTCGGGCGGCACGCCGAGGCGGAACGGCATGATGCTGCAGCCGAGGCCGCCGGAGACGACGACGTCGCATTTCAGCTTGATATGACCATAGGCGAGCCGCATGCCGTGCTTCACCGGCACCGCCGGCGACCAGCCGAGCAACCGGACCTGCCCACCATGGGTGTGGCCGGACAATTGCAGCGCAACGCGCGAGGGCACCCGGAGCGCGACGTCGGGCTCATGCGCGAGCAGGATCACCGGCGCGTCGTCTGTGACCTTGGCGAGCGTCGCGTTGAGATCGTCGACGCCGATGCGCGTGACCTGGCGATAGGGCCGCGCCGCCATGAAGGCGAGCTGGTCACCGAGACCGGCGAGCCAGAACGGACGGCCGTCCTTGGCGAGCCGCACCGCGTCGTTCTCGTAGACCGGAATCCCCGCCCCCCTCCAGCGCGCGACGCGCGAGCGGGATGCCGCGCCCCAAGCGCTGTACCGCCTTGTCTTCCCAGTAGTCGTGGTTGCCGAGCACGGCGTGCACGCCGAGCGGCGCGTTCAGGCCCTTCAGCACCGCGGCCCAGTCGGAGGCCGGAATAAAGCGGGTGACGTGGCGCAGCCCCGCGACATAGTCGCCGAGCAGCACGACGATGTCGGGGTTCAGGGCGTTCGTCCGCTCGACGATCTCAGCGATGCGATCGAGCGACATCCAGGGATCGCAGGCGTGGATGTCGGCGAGTGCGGCGATCTTGAGCGGAAAGTCCGCCGGCCATTGCCGCGGCGACAGATCGTAGCGCGTGAGCGCGAGGCGGACGACCGGCTCGCTCAAGCCATAGGCCGCGGTCGAAGCGGTGGCGGCGGTCAACCCGCCGAACCCGCGCAGAAAATGACGACGTGAAATCATGGACGTGTGATCGGTGATGCCTGGCGCTTGTCGAAAACACTTTGGGCTATCATAGGCCCTTTGATTGGAGCGAAATTGGGCCGCGTTTGTGCAGACGGCCTGCAGAGACGCCGCAATGGTCAGCGGGCAAGGTTACCGGCAAGTGCGATGCGCTGCATCAACACGTCTCTTCACGACTTCGGGAGCGGAGGCCTTTGAGCATGAAGAACCGCTTCGCCCTGTTCCGGATCATGCGTCAGTCGTCGTCGCCATTGCCGCCGAACAGCCCGAACTGCGAGGGGTCGCGGTTCGGCTCGGCGAGGCCGAGATGGCGGAAGGCATGCGAGGTCAGGAGCCGGCCCCGCGGAGTGCGCTGCAGATAGCCGCACTGGATCAGATAGGGCTCGATGATGTCCTCGATCGCATCGCGCGGCTCCGACAGCGCCGCCGCCATGGTCTCGACGCCGACCGGCCCGCCGCCATAGTTCAGGGCGATGGTCGTGAGATAGCGCCGGTCCATCGCATCGAGCCCGGCGCTATCCACCTCGAGCGCGCTCAGCGCCCGGTCGGCGATGCCGCGGTCGACGGAATCGGCGTCGGCGGCGGAAGCAAAGTCGCGCACCCGGCGCAGCAGGCGGCCGGCGATGCGCGGCGTGCCGCGGGCGCGGCGCGCGATCTCGTTGGCGCCATCAGGGCTCATGCCGATGTTGAGCACGCGGGCGCCGCGGGTGACGATCTTCTCGAGCTCTTCCTCGGTGTAGAAATTGAGCCGGATCGGAATGCCGAAGCGGTCGCGCAAGGGATTGGTGAGCAACCCCGCACGCGTCGTCGCGCCGACCAGCGTGAATTTCGACAATTCGATTTTCACAGAACGCGCCGCGGGACCTTCGCCGATGATCAGGTCGAGCTGAAAATCCTCCATCGCGGGATAGAGCACTTCCTCGACCGCCGGGCTGAGGCGATGGATCTCGTCGATGAACAGCACGTCGCGCTCTTCGAGATTGGTCAGCAGCGCCGCGAGATCGCCGGCCTTCGCAATGACAGGGCCGGAGGTGGCGCGAAACCCGACGCCGAGCTCGCGCGCGACGATCTGTGCCAACGTGGTCTTGCCGAGGCCGGGCGGACCGACGAACAGCACATGATCGAGCGCCTCGCCGCGCTTCTTCGCAGCCTCGATGAAGATCGAGAGATTCTTGCGCGCCTGCGCCTGGCCGACGAACTCCGTCAGCGACTGCGGCCGCAGCGCGGTGTCACCGACATCGTCGGAGCGGCGTTCGGGCGAGACCATGCGCGAGGGCGTGTTCACTTCGACAATTCCTTCAGGCCCAGCCGGATCAGCTGCGCAGTCTCAGCGCTCTCACCGGCGCTGCGCGAGGCGGCGGCGATGGCGGCAGCGGCTTGCGGCTGGCCGTAGCCGAGATTGACCAGCGCCGAGATCGCGTCGGTCACCTGGCGCGGCGCGCGGTTGTTATCGATCGCGCCCGACAGATGCACCACCGCGGGATCGACATCGGCGAAGCCCGGCGCCTTGTCCTTCAGTTCGCTGACGATGCGCTCGGCGACCTTCGGCCCGACCCCCGGCGTCCGCGCCACCGCCGCCTTGTCGCGCAGCGCGATCGCATTGGCTAGATCGGTCGGCGGCAGCGTGCCGAGCACCGCGAGCGCGACCTTGGCGCCGACCCCCTGCACGGTCTGCAGCAGGCGAAACCATTCGCGCTCATGATCGCTGCGGAAGCCGAACAGTTTGATCTGGTCCTCGCGGACATAGGTCTCGATCGAGAGCACGGCAGCGCCGCCCGGCGACGGCAGCGCCTGCAACGTGCGGCTCGCACAATGCACCTGATAGCCGACGCCGCCGACGTCGAGGATCACATAGTCCTCGCCATAAGAATCGATCAGGCCCTTCAGCTTGCCGATCATAGGTTCGCCACCTTGAGCCGCAGCGCGGTGCTCTGGCGGTGATGGGCGTGGGTGATCGCGACCGCGAGCGCGTCCGCGGCGTCGGCGGACGGCGGCTCGGCTTTCGGCAGCAGGATCTTCAGCATCACCTGGATCTGGCTCTTCTCGGCATGTCCGGCGCCGACCACGGTCTTCTTGACCTGGTTCGGCGCGTATTCGGCGACCGAGATACCGAACATTGCGGGCGCCAGCATGGCGACGCCGCGCGCCTGGCCGAGCTTCAGCGTGGCAACGCCGTCCTTGTTGACGAAGGTCTGCTCGACCGCCGCCTCCGCCGGTCGGTGGTGGGCGAGCACGGCAGCCAGCCCCTCATGGATCGCAAGCAGCCGGCTCGCCAGCGGCAGATCGTCCGGCGGCTCGACCGAACCGCAGGCGATATAGACGAGACGATTGCCTTCGGTCTCGATCACCCCCCAGCCGGTGCGGCGGAGACCCGGATCGATACCGATGATGCGGACGGGAGAGCGAATCGGCTGGGATGTCATGGGGTAGTGATACCGCCTGCGCCGGGAGAACGAAACACAAACGGAGCCTCATCCCCGCCTCCGTCGCGGTCAGCTCGGCCCATCGCCCAGCCTCGGCTCGTCGTCCCCCGCGAAAGCTGGGGATCCAGTACGCCGCGGCCTCGCGGATCAAATGAAGGTCTCTGGAATACTGGATCGCCCGGTCGAGCCGGGCGATGACAGCGGAGCAAATGGATCAACCGCCCATCTTCGCGATCAGCGCGTCGGACACCTCGAAATTGGCGAACACATTCTGCACGTCGTCGTGCTCGTTGAGCAGGTCCATCAGCTTCAGCAGCTTTTCGCCGGTCTCGTCGTCGACCGAAACGGTGTTCTGCGGCTTCCAGGTCAGCGCCGCCTTGCGCGGCTCGCCGAACTTCGCTTCCAGCGCTTTTGCGACTTCGCGGAAGGTGTCCTGCGAGGCGTAGACCTCGTGGCCGCCCTCGCTGGAGACCACGTCGTCGGCGCCGGCCTCGATCGCGGCGTCCAGCATCGCGTCGTCGGAGGCGACCTTGGCGTCGTATTCGATGATGCCGGTGCGATCGAACATGAAGGCGACCGAGCCGGTTTCGCCGAGATTGCCGCCCGACTTGGTGAAGAAGGAGCGGATGTCGGAAGCAGCGCGGTTGCGGTTGTCGGTCAGCGCCTCGACGATGACGGCGACGCCGCCGGGGCCATAACCCTCGTAGCGGATCTCGTCGTAGTTCTCGCCCTCATTGCCCGCGGCCTTCTTGATGGCGCGGTCGATATTGTCCTTGGGCATGTTCTCGGCGCGGGCCGCGACCACGGCGGCGCGCAGCCGCGGATTCATCGCCGGGTCCGGGGTGCCGAGCTTGGCCGCCACGGTGATTTCGCGGGCCAGCTTGCCGAAAAGCTTCGACTTCTGGGCATCCTGCCGGCCCTTGCGGTGCATGATGTTCTTGAATTGGGAATGGCCGGCCATGCGACGTCTCTTCGGAGCTTAGGGTCTGAACAGGGATGGAAAACGCGGCCTTATAGGCCCCTCACGGTCAAAATCAAAGGATCGGCGGGGCCCTACGGCGGAGGAATACTACCGCAAGCCGGAATATGAGGCACTTGTTAACCATGACTTCACGCCCGGATGCGAGGATCGCCCCGTCCCGCCGCAACTTTCCACAGCCCCTAAAGAGCCCACATGGCGTTCGGTTTGTTTCGAAAGCAAGTGCCGGAGCCGGCTGCGCCGGCCGTCGCGCCGCAGGTTCCAACCGCGGCCGCCACCCCTCAGGTCTCGACCGAGACTGATTTGGCCAAGGATTCGTCCAAGGAAATCCTGGAATTGCTGGAACTCGAGCTCGGGGCGATGATCCGCCAGCTCGAGCGCGCCGCGAGCTCGGTCGCCGACGGCGCCGAGGCGACGGCAGCCAAGCTCGCCACCATTCGCGCCCGCACCGATGCGCTGACCGGCCGCAGCAGCGATGCGCAGAGCACCGCGACGACGTTCTCGCAAGCCGCCGACCGTTTCACCCACTCCGCCGAGGGCATCGGCGCGCAGGTGCGCAGCGCGAGCCAGCTCGCCGACGACGCCGCGGCCGCGGCGCGCGAGGCCACCGACAATGTCGATCGCCTGCGCGAGTCTTCGGCCGCGATCGGCAACGTCGTCAATCTGATCGCGCAGATCGCGCGGCAGACCACGCTGCTCGCGCTGAACTCGACGATCGAGGCGGCGCGCGCCGGTGCCGCCGGCAAGGGCTTTGCGGTGGTCGCAACTGAGGTCAAGGCGCTGGCAGTGCAGACCCAGAGCGCGACCGAGGAGATCACCCGCAAGATCGAGGTATTGCAGAAGGACGCCACCGGATCGGCGGACGCGGTCCACCGCATCTCCCAGGCGATCGAAAAGATCCGCCCGGTGTTCGAGAACGTCAACGGAGCGGTTGCCGAGCAGAATGAAATCACCGGTGAGATGGGCCAGAATGCCGCCTCCGCTTCGCACTTCATCGTCTCGGTCGGCACCAGCGCCGGCGAGATCGACTCGGCAACACGCGAAGCCGCCGCGCATGGCGACAATGTCGCCAAGGCCGGCAAGACGGTGACCGCATTCGCGCAGAAGCTGAAAGCGCGCTGCGCGGTGCTGTTGCGCCAGGACGAGCGCGGCGATCCGCGCAAGAACGAGCGCCTGCCCTGCAGCCTCAAGATCGAGATCACGACCGCGCGCGGCCTCGTCACCGCGCCGGTCTACGAGATCGCGATGGACGGCATTCTGATCGGCGGACCCGATGCCGGGAAGCTGCCGGTGCAGGAGACCCTGAACGGGACATTGCAGGAGGTCGGCGCGTGCCGGATCCGGATCGGCGAGCGCTCCAAGGCAGGCAGCCAGGCCCGCTTCGAGGCGGCAACCGCCGAGCTGCGGGAAAAAATCGAAGACCGGATGTGGGCGATCCACGAGGAGAACGCCGAACTCGTCACCCGCGCGATCGAAGCCGGCAGCGCGCTGAGCAAGATGTTCGAGAACGGGCTGGCAAGCGGCGCGATCGCGATATCTGACATGTTCGACACCGATTATGTCGAGATCGCAGGCACCAACCCGGTGCAGTACCGCACCAAAATGCTGGACTGGGCGGAGCGCACGCTGCCGGCGTTCCAGGAGGCATTCCTCGCCAGGGACAAGCGGATGGCGTTCTGTGTGATGATCGACCAGAACGGCTACCTGCCGGTCCATAATAAGCTCTACTCGCAGCCGCAGCGGCCGGGCGACGTGACATACAACACCGCCAACAGCCGCAACCGCCGCATCTTCAACGACGCCGCGGGCCTCGCCGCCGGCCGCAACCAGCGCGCCTATCTGATCCAGACTTATGCGCGCGACATGGGAGGCGGCAACACGGTGATGATGCGCGAGATCGACGTACCGATCCGAGTGCGCGGCCGGCATTGGGGCGGGTTCCGCACCGCCTACAAGCTTTGAACGCTTCGTAGCCCGGATGCGGCGAAGTGTAATCGGGGATGCGTGTTTGCACGGACAGGAGCCCCGGATTTCGCTGCGCTGCATCCGGGCTACAGGGTGCGCGCTCAGGCAAGACCGGCAGCGCGAATCACGCTTTAGGATCGGAATGGGGAATGCTGCGGCGGCCGACGGGCCGCTGTAACGGAGGAAGCGTCGACATGTCGGCCGCGCAACTTGCAGTTCTGGATACGTCATCGGACCGAACGCTGGCCGAGCGGCTGGTGGACCAGCTCGCCGACCGCATCGGCGGCCTCGGGGTGGAACTCGCCGACATCGCCGGCAACGTCCAGGAGGTCGCGAACCGCGTCAGCAGCCAGTCCGAGCGCTTCCATCATTTGCAGACGACCGCCGAGACGATGGTCGCCGCCAATCACGACATCGCCAACGCATCGCAGGCGGTGCAAACGACCGCATCCGCCGCGGTCGGCCAGATCGCGGAGTCCCGCCATGTGGTCGAGACGGCGGTCAGCCATATCGCGGAGCTCGTCGCGGCGGTCGGACGGATCGAGGCGCGGCTCGCCGCGGTCGGCTCCGCGCTGAGCCAGGTCGCCAAGGTTTCCGGTTCGATCGAGGCGATCGCCAAGCAGACCAATCTGCTGGCGCTCAACGCCACCATCGAGGCGGCGCGCGCCGGCAATGCCGGCCGCGGCTTTGCGGTGGTCGCGAGCGAGGTCAAGAACCTTGCGGAAGCGACGCGCCAGGCGACGCATCAGATTTCCGACACCGTGCGCGATCTCGACGGCCAGATCGGCAGCCTGATCGGCGAGAGCAGCGATGCCTCGTTGCGCGCCAAGAGCGCCGGCGAAGGCGCCCAGCAGATTTCGGGCATCATCATGCGCGTGCAGGAAGGCTTTTCATCCGTCGGCGCCGAGATCGGCAGCGTGGCGCGCGCCGCGACCTCCAATCTCGGCCATTGCGACAGCGTGATCGCGGAGCTGAACGAGCTGGCCAAGGGTGTCGACCTCTCCTCGCGCGACCTCAAGCATGCCGACAGCCGCGTCGCGAAACTGCTCGAGCTCTCCGAGAGCCTGATCGTGACCATCGCCGACAGCGGCGTGGAGACCAGTGATACGCCACTGATCCGCGTCGTGATCGACACCGCAAGGCGGATCTCCGAGCTGTTCGAGAATGCCGTCGCGCGCGGCGAGATCACGCTCGTGCAATTGATGGACGAGAATTATCGCGAGATCGCCGGCACCAATCCGAAGCAGTATCTCACCGACTACGTCGCCTTCACCGACCGCGTGTTGCCCGCGATCCAGGATCCGATCCAGAAGAGCGATCCGCGCATCGTGTTCTGCGTCGCCTGGGCGCGCAGCGGCTATCTGCCGACCCACAATCCGAACTACCGGCAGCCGCAGGGGCCGGACCCGGTCTGGAACAACGCCAATTGCCGCAACCGCCGCCTGTTCAACGATCGCGCGGTGAGCAAGGTCGCGGCCAACACAAAACCGTTCCTGCTGCAGACCTATCGCCGCGACATGGGCGGCGGCAATTTCGTGCTGATGAAGGACCTGTCATCGCCGATCGTCGTAAACGGCCGCCACTGGGGCGCATTCCGGATGGGTTTTAGGCAGAGTTGACGGCAGCTCCGTAGCCCGGATGGAGCGAAGCGTAATCCGGGCTACGAGGGCTACGTCCAAAACCCCGGCACCGCAGGCTCGAGCCGCCCGCCGGCGCGCACCGGCGCGACCTTCACCGCGAGCCCGGTCGCATCGTCGGTCTCGACCGCGATGCCGCTCAGCGTTGCCACACCGCCCGCCGGCTCGAAGCGACCGGAGGGAATGCCGGTGAGGAAGCGCTGCAGCGGCTCCTCCTTCTGCATGCCGATCACCGAGTCATAGTCGCCGGTCATGCCGGCATCGCTCATATAGGCGGTGCCGCCCGGCAGCACCTGATGATCGGCGGTCGGCACATGGGTATGGGTGCCAACCACGAGGCTGACGCGGCCGTCGCAGAAGAAGCCGACGCCCTGCTTCTCGCTGGTCGCCTCGGCATGGAAATCGAGCACGATGGCGTCACAGCCCTCGCGCAGCGGGCAGGCCTCGAGCTCGCGCTCGATGGCGCTGAATGGATCGTTCGAGGACGGCTCCATGAAGACGCGGCCGATCGCGTTGATGACCAGCGCGCGCTTGCCGCTTTTGGTATCGACCAGCGTGGCGCCGCGGCCGGGCGAATGTCGCGGGAAATTCAGCGGGCGAATCAGGCGCGGCGCGCGCTCGATGAAGACCAATGCCTCCTTCTGATTCCAGGCGTGGTTGCCGAGCGTGACCGCATCGGCGCCTGCGTCGAGCAGCTCCTGATAGATCGCCTCGGTGATGCCAAAGCCGCCGGCGGAATTCTCGCCATTGACGACCACGAGATCGAGCGACCAGTCCCTGATCATGCCGGGAAGGTGGTCGGCGATGGCGGTGCGGCCGGTCCTGCCGACGACGTCACCAACGAAGAGAATTCGCAAGGCTAGCTACTCCGGAAATCGAACGTCTTGCGCTCCGTTAGCACATAATCGAGCGGGACGTCGTGCGACAGCGCCGGAATCGCCTTGGTTTCCTGTGCAGCAAAGGCAAGTCCGACCCCGATCACATGCTTGGCCTTGCGCAGATGCGCGAAGGTATAGTCGTAATAGCCGGCGCCGTAGCCGATGCGGTGACCGAGCTTGTCGAATGCCGCGAGCGGCACCAGCATCACGTCCGGATGCACCTCGGCGGCGGCCGGCGACGGCTCGGGAATGCCGAGCGGCCCGAGCATCAGCCGATCCTGCGGCGACCAACTGCGGAAGGTCAGCGACTGGCCGCGCGCGTTGATGCACGGCAGCGCGAGCCGCGCGCCCTTGTCGGCAAGCTTCTTCATCAACGGCGCCGGATCGAGCTCGCTGCGGATCGGCGCATAGCCTGAGACGATCATGCCCTGCGCGATCTCGAACGGCGCGCCGCGCTTGGCGAGCGCTTCGGCAGCCGTCGCGCGCTGCTCGTCGCTCAGCGCATCGCGCTTGGCGAGGGCAAGTGCCCGGAGCTCGGCCTTCGATGGAGATGCGTGCATGATCCATCTTCCGCTGTCGTCGTCCGCGACAACGGACGATCCATCATTCCAGAGACGCTAGCTTTCGTTAAGGCCAGGCCGCGGCGCGCTGGACGCCCCGTATCGCGGGGCACAACACTAGACAATTCAACCGCCGCAGCGCGACGACAAGGCAACAGCAAAAATCAGTGCGAAGCCGCAGAGGCCGTTGGAGCGCTCGATCCCGGAGTTCCCTACGAAAGTAGGTGGGCACCATATGTCCGGGTCCACGGACCCGGCCAGGGACAGTTCCCTAAAGGATCGATAAGGCCCCGGGGATATATGGCTCCTGACGCACGACGCAGCTTCGCGGGGGCTAATCTAGCCATCGTTGCCCCAATCCGCCAGCGGTAAGGAAGACGCAGCCGAGACTCATGCACTTCTCTCCACCCTCCCCTGGAGGGGGAGGGTCGGTACGCATGAAGCGTAGCGGAATGCGAACCGGGGTGGGGTGATCTCTCAACGCGGCACTGCGCGTGTGGAAAGACAGTCACCCCACCTCGCCGCTCATTTCATGAGCGTCGATCCTCCCCCTCCAGGGGAGGATAAGATCACCCGATGCCGGAAAATATAAATCACCCGATCGCGATGCCGCCGCCGATGGTGCGGTTGAGCACCTGCGTGGTGCGCTCGATCCGCTCCGCGGCAGCGTTGAGCGCGTTGGAGACCGCGGTCTGGGTCGCGCGGGCGCGGTCGATGGCGGCGACGCGCGCATTGCGCAGCTGCTCGACCTCCTCCTCAAGGCTGCGGATGCGTGCGCTGGCGTCGACCAGTTCGTCGCAGGCGGTGAGCGCCGCCATCACCGTCAGCCGCGCATCGCCGATTTCGCCGAACTTGCCGCGCAGCGATTCCACGCGCTGCTGGAGATTTTCCGCGAGCTTCAGGAGCCGCACCTCCTGGCCCTCCTCGCAGGCCATCCGGTATTGCCGGCCATTGATGGTGACGTTGATGTGGCTCATCTGCTGTCTCCGCCGTCGAGCACGGCGCGAATGCTGCCGATCGCCGCGTCGAGTTTTTCCGCGATTTCGCGATTGGCGCGCTCGAGCTTGCGCGTCTTCACCAGCGATCCGTCGAGCTCGTCTGCAAGCCTGGAGCGATCGGCGCCGAGCGCCTGGATGCGGCTCGCCAATTCGTTCTCGTCGCGGTCGGCCTCGCGACGCCGCTCCACCGAGCTCTCCAGCGCATCGAGCGCTGCCATCAGCCGCTTTGTCGCAGCATCGATATCGGCAAGCGGTGCCTCGGTATTGCCAGACCCGTTGGCGAGACGATCACTCATGACACGCGGCGTGGACCTTTCAAGTCGGTTGGCTTGGTGGCCTGCGGAAGACAGGCCTGCCGCACGGCAAAACTGGCGGTTCGGCAAGCGTTTACGGGACGAAATTTACGTGGCAAGCGAGCCCAGCGCAACGGCGGCGCAGAACTATGCACCGTTGAATGAAATAGGGCGATTTCGGGCCACTTTTCCCCGTTTTGAGGCGTTTCATCGCCTTGGACTTGCGGAATTGAGGTGCTAATCCACCCCCAACCCGTAAGGCCATCCACGCGCGTATCGCGGCTGCCCGCCCCGATCCGTCCAGCAATCAGCTCCTCATTTTAGGCGGACTTTTCATCATGACGCAGGTCGATCACACCCGTATGGCCAATGCGATCCGTGGCCTTGCCATGGACGCCGTCGAAAAGGCGAATTCCGGCCATCCCGGCCTGCCGATGGGCGCCGCCGACATCGCGACCGTCCTGTTCACAAAATTCCTGAGATTCGATGCGGCCGACACGGCGTGGCCCGATCGCGACCGCTTCGTGCTCTCGGCCGGCCATGGCTCGATGCTGCTCTATTCGTTGCTGTACCTCACCGGCAACAAGGACATGACGCTCGACCAGCTCAAGCATTTCCGCCAGCTCGGATCGCTGACGCCGGGACACCCGGAGAACTTCCACACCAAGGGCATCGAGACCACCACCGGTCCGCTCGGCCAGGGCATCGCGACCGCGGTCGGCATGGCGCTCGCCGAGAAGATGCTGGCCGCTGAGTTCGGCAAGAAGATCGTCAACCACCACACCTATGTGCTCGCCTCCGACGGCGACCTGATGGAGGGCATCTCGCAGGAAGCGATCGCGCTCGCCGGTGTCTGGCGGCTCAACAAGATGATCGTGCTGTACGACGACAACGGCATCTCGATCGACGGCCCGACCTCGATCTCCGATTCCGTCGATCAGGTGAAGCGCTTCAAGTCTGCAGGCTGGGCCGCCGAATTGATCGATGGCCACGATCCGCAGGCGATCGCCGCTGCAATCACCCGCGCGCAGAAATCCAACAAGCCCTCGATGATCGCCTGCAAGACCACGATCGGTTACGGCGCGCCGCACAAGGCCGGCACCGCCAAGGCGCATGGCGAGGCGCTCGGCGCCGACGAGCTCAAGGCGGCCAAGGAGAAGCTCGGCATCTCGCTCGAGCCGTTCTCGGTGCCCGACGATGTGCTGAAGGCCTGGCGCGAGGCAGGCGCCCGCGGCGCCGCCGAGCACAAGGCTTGGGACGAGCAGTTCGCGCAGCTCGGCAGCCGCAAGCGCGCCGAGTTCGAACGCCGCATTCGCCACGAGCGGCCGCAGTCGCTCGCCAAGGGGCTGCGCGCCTTCAAGAAGGGGCTCCTGGAAAATCCGCTCAACGTCGCGACCCGCAAATCGTCGGAAGCCGCGATCGAGGTGATTGCGGCTGCGATGCCGATGGAATTCGTCGCGGGCTCCGCCGACCTCACCGGCTCCAACAACAACAAGGCGAAGTCGGCGACGGCGTTCGGTGCCAAGACGCCGAAGGGCCGCTTCATCCATTACGGCGTCCGCGAGCACGGCATGGCGGCGTGCCTCAACGGCATCTTCCTGCATGGCGGCTTCGCGCCGAACGGCGCCACCTTCCTGGTGTTCACCGACTACGCGCGCGGCGCGATGCGGCTGTCGGCGCTGATGGGCACCGGTGTCGTCTATGTCATGACCCATGACTCGATCGGCCTCGGCGAGGACGGCCCGACGCACCAGCCGGTCGAGCATCTGTCCGCGTTGCGCGCGATGCCCAACATGCGCGTGTTCCGCCCCTGCGACGCGGTCGAGACCGCCGAGTGCTGGGAACTGGCGCTCAACCGCGTCGACGGACCGACGGTGCTGGCGCTGACCCGCCAGAACCTTCCGCAGCTCCGCACCACGGCGCCGAACGACAACCCGTGCAGCCACGGCGCCTATGAGCTGGTCGCGGCGCAGGGTGACGCAAAAGTGTCATTGTTCGCGTCGGGTTCCGAGGTCCAGATCGCGGTCGAGGCGCAGAAGCAGCTCGCCGGACGCGGCATCGCGACGCGGGTGGTCTCGGTCCCGTCGCTGGAATTGCTGCTGGCACAGCCCGCCGAGCGGCAAAATGCCATTATCGGCAATGCTCCGGTCAAGATCGCGATCGAGGCCGCGGTGCGCTGGGGCTGGGATGCCGTGATCGGCCATGACGGCGAATTCATCGGCATGCACGGATTTGGCGCCAGCGCGCCGGCGAAGGACCTTTTCCGGCATTTCGGCATTACTGCTGAAGCCGTCGTTAACGCTGCCGCCAAGCGCGTCTGACGCTGGCCTGACACCCGCGGGCCAAGGTTGAGCTTGTCGCAAAAAAGGATTACCTAAGCTCCATCTTTTCCGTACGCGCCCGGCCGAACCGGGCGTTCCGCCGTAAAAACCTCGTGGGAGCGCTCCCGCGGGGCTGACAACAGCATTAGAGGAGACGAGCATGGCAATCCGCGTCGCGATCAACGGGTTTGGGCGTATCGGCCGCAACATTCTGCGCGCCATCGCCGAGTCCGGCCGCAAGGACATCGAGGTGGTCGGCATCAACGACCTCGGCCCGGTCGAGACCAACGCACACCTGCTGCGCTTCGATTCCGTGCACGGCCGCTTCCCCGGCACCGTCACGGTCGACGGCGACACGATCAGCCTCGGCGACAACAAGATCAAGGTTTCGGCCGAGCGCGATCCCTCCAAGCTGCCGTGGAAGGCGCTCGGCGTCGACGTCGCGCTGGAATGCACCGGCATCTTCACCGCGAAGGACAAGGCCTCCGCGCACCTCACCGCCGGCGCCAAGCGCGTGCTGGTCTCGGCGCCCGCCGACGGTGCTGACGCCACCATCGTCTACGGCGTCAACCACGACACGCTGACCAAGGATCACCTGGTGGTCTCGAACGGCTCCTGCACCACCAACTGCCTCGCGCCGGTCGCCAAGGTCCTGAACGACACCGTCGGCATCGAGACCGGCTTCATGACCACGATCCACGCCTATACCGGTGACCAGCCGACGCTCGACACCCTGCACAAGGATCTCTATCGCGGCCGCGCCGCGGCGATGTCGATGATCCCGACCTCGACCGGTGCCGCGAAAGCGATCGGCCTCGTGCTGCCCGAGCTGAAGGGCAAGCTCGACGGCGTCTCGGTCCGCGTTCCGACCCCGAACGTTTCCGTGATCGACCTCAAGATCGTCGCCAAGCGCGCAACCGACGCCAAGGAGATCAACGAGGCGATGAAGCGTGCGTCCGAGCAGCAGCTCAAGGGCATCCTCGGCTACACCACCGCGCCGAACGTCTCGATCGACTTCAACCACGATCCGCACTCGTCGACCTTCCACATGGACCAGACCAAGGTGCAGAACGGCAACTTCGTGCGCGTGATGTCCTGGTACGACAATGAGTGGGGCTTCTCGAACCGTATGGCGGACACCGCCGTCGCGATCGGCAAGCTGGTTTAAGTTCGACTGTTCGTGATGCCCGGCTCACCGCCGGGCATCTGCGTGTTTGCCCCCCGCGTTCGCGACCTCAACGGCCGCGACATCGGCAAGCGAAAGCGACGCCGTCCGTCGGACGGCGGTGTCCGGCCGCACAGGAAACGCTCATGACAAAATCGTTCCGCACCCTCGACGACGTCAACCTGAAGGGCAAGCGCGTGCTGCTGCGCGTCGACCTCAACGTCCCCATGGAAAATGGTCGCGTCACCGACGCCACCCGGCTCGAGCGCGTGGCCCCCACCATCACCGAAATTTCCGACAAGGGCGGCAAGGTGATCCTGCTCGCCCATTTCGGCCGCCCCAAGGGACGCGATCCCAAGGAATCGCTGAAGCCGGTCGCCGACGCGCTGTCGAAAGTGATCAAGCGCCCGGTGGCCTTCGCCGAGGACTGCATCGGCGAGCCCGCGGCCGCCGCTGTCGCGACCCTCAAGGACGGCGACATCCTCTGCCTGGAAAACACGCGTTTCCATAAGGAGGAAGAGAAGAACGACGCCGGCTTCGTTACAGAGCTCGCCAAGCTCGGCGACATCTGGGTCAACGACGCCTTCTCCGCCGCGCATCGCGCCCACGCCTCGACCGAGGGCCTCGGCCACAAGCTGCCGGCCTATGCCGGCCGCACCATGCAGGCCGAGCTCGACGCGCTCGGCAAGGCGCTGGAAGCGCCGACCAAGCCGGTGATCGCGATCATCGGCGGCGCCAAGGTCTCGACCAAGATCGACCTCTTGGAAAACCTCGTGAGCAAGGTCGACGCGCTGGTGATCGGCGGCGGCATGGCCAACACCTTCCTGCACGCGCAGGGCGTCGCCGTCGGCAAGTCGCTCGCCGAAAAGGATCTTGCCCCGACCGCGCTGCGGATCATGGAGAAGGCCAACGCCGCCAACTGTGCGATCATCCTCCCCGTCGACGCTGTCGTCGCCAACCAGTTTGCCGCCAATGCGCCGTCGCACGCCTATGGCCTCGATGCGATCCCGGCCGACGGCATGATCCTCGACGTCGGTCCGCAATCGATCGCGCGCATCCATGCCGCGATCGACGACGCGGCGACGCTGGTCTGGAACGGCCCGCTCGGCGCTTTCGAGCTGACGCCGTTCGACCGCGGCACCGTGGTATCGGCCAAACATGCCGCCGAACGCACCAAGACGAAGAAGCTGATCTCGGTCGCCGGCGGCGGCGATACCGTCGCGGCGCTGAACCAGGCGGGCGTGGGCGGCGATTTTTCCTACGTCTCGACCGCGGGCGGCGCGTTTCTTGAATGGATGGAAGGCAAGCCGCTGCCAGGCGTCGAAGTCTTGAAAAAAAGTTGATTTAGGTCACATCCGCGAACTTGCACTACAGGGAGAAATGGAATGGCTCGCATTACGTTGCGGCAACTGCTCGACCACGCGGCCGAGCATGATTACGGCGTACCTGCCTTCAACATCAACAACATGGAACAGGCGCTGTCGATCATGGCGGCAGCCTCCGAGGTCGACGCGCCCGTCATCATCCAGGCCTCGCGCGGCGCGCGCTCCTACGCCAACGACGTCATGCTCAAGCACATGATGGATGCCGTCACCGAAATCTACCCGCAGATCCCGGTCTGCGTGCATCTCGATCATGGCAACGAGCCCGCCACCTGCATGACCGCGATCCAGGCCGGCTTCACCTCGGTCATGATGGACGGCTCGCTGAAGGCCGACGGCAAGACCCCCGGCGACTGGGACTACAATGTCGGCGTCACCAAGACCGTGACCGGCATGGCCCATCTCGGCGGCATCTCGGTGGAAGGCGAGCTCGGCGTGCTCGGCTCGCTCGAGACCGGCATGGGCGACAAGGAAGACGGCCATGGCGCGGAGGGCAAGCTGTCGCACGACCAGCTGCTGACCAATCCGGACGAGGCCGTGAAGTTCGTCAAGGAAACCAAGGTCGACGCGCTGGCGATCGCGATGGGCACCTCGCACGGCGCCTACAAGTTCACACGCAAGCCCGACGGCGACATCCTCGCCATGAACGTGATCGAGGAAATCCATCGCAAGCTCCCGAACACGCATCTCGTCATGCACGGCTCCTCGTCGGTGCCGCAGGAGCTGCAGGAGATCATCAACGCCAATGGCGGCAAGATGAAGCCGACCTGGGGCGTGCCGGTCGCCGAGATCCAGCGCGGCATCAAGAACGGCGTGCGCAAGATCAACATCGACACCGACAACCGGATGGCGATGACCGGCCAGATCCGCAAGGTGCTGAAGGACAATCCGGAAGAGTTCGATCCGCGCAAGTACCTGAAGCCCGCGATGGAGGCGATGACCAAGCTGTGCAAGCAGCGCCTGCAGGAGTTCAACACCGCGGGCCAGGCAAGCAAGATCAAGAAGGTGCTGACCACGGCGGAGATGGCCAAGCGCTACGCCGCGGGCCAGCTCGACCCCAAGGTCGCCTGACAAGGTTGCTTGACAACATATCGCCTGAAACATTACGGCGGGACACCGGCTCCGGCGCAGTCGGAAACGGTGTCCCGAGGGCTTGATCGCCGGCTGCGACAAACACCGGCCGCGACGAACGTTTTCTAGGCATTTGCCCGAGAACCGCCTATTTTGGTTTGCAAAGGCAATGGCTCTGGAGGACGCCCCGATGAACCTCTCCGACCTGAACAAAATCGCGCTTGCCATGGTCACCCCGGGCAAGGGCATTCTCGCCGCCGACGAATCCTCCGGCACCATCAAGAAGCGGTTCGACGCCATCAAGGTCGATTCGACCGAGGACAATCGCCGCGACTACCGCGAGATGCTGTTCCGCTCGCAGGAGGCGATGAGCAAGTACATCTCCGGCGTCATCCTTTACGACGAGACGATCTGGCAGAATGCCAAGGACGGCACGCCGCTGGTCAAGCTGATCGAGCAGGCCGGCGCGATCCCCGGCATCAAGGTCGACGAGGGCACGCAGGCGCTGCCGAACTGCCCGGGCGAACTCGTCACCGTCGGCCTCGACAAGCTCGCCGAGCGGCTGAAGAAATATTACGAGCGCGGTGCGCGCTTTGCGAAATGGCGCGCCGTGATCGACATCGGCTCGGGTGCCGGCAGCCACGGCATTCCGACCATGACCGCGATCCGCGTCAACGCCCATGCGCTGGCGCGCTATGCCGCGCTGTGCCAGGCCGCGCAGATCGTCCCGATCGTCGAGCCGGAAGTGCTGATGGACGGCGATCACGACATCGACCGCTGCTACGAGGTGACGCAGCGCGTGCTGAACCGCACCTTCCAGGAATTGCGGGTGCAGCGCGTCGCGCTCGAAGGCATGATCCTGAAGCCGAACATGGCGATCTCGGGCAAGAAGTGCCCCAAGCAGGCGCCGGTGCAGGAAGTCGCCGAGAAGACCATCCGCCTGCTCAAGAGCTGCGTACCCGCGGCGGTGCCCGGCATCGCCTTCCTCTCTGGCGGACAGAGCGACGAGGAAGCAACCGCCCACCTCGACGCCATGAACAAGATCGGCAATTTGCCCTGGAAACTGACCTTCTCCTACGGCCGTGCGCTGCAAGCGGCGCCGCAGAAGGCGTGGTCCGGCAAGCCCGACAACGTCCCCGCGGGCCAGCGCGCCTTCTCGCATCGCGCCCGGATGAACGGGCTCGCGAGCACCGGCAATTGGGAAGCCGACCTCGAGAAACAGGCGGCGTAGTTGGCGACCAAGCCCGTTCCGCCGCGGCCGGCACCGCGTCTCTATCTGGCAACGCCGGCGGTCGATGAGCCTGCGCGGCTTGCGGCCGAGCTCACCGAGCTGCTTGCCGCGGCCGATGTCGCGGCCGTGCTGGTGCGGCTGCGCGAGAGCGATCTGCGCAGCATGATCTCCACCATCAAGGCGCTGGCGCCTGCGATCCAGAACGCCGGCGCGGCGCTGCTGATCGACGGCCAGCCCGATATCGTGGCCCGCGCCGGCGCCGACGGCGCGCATCTGACCGGCATCGCCGCGATGGAAGAGGCGATGCCGTCGCTGAAACCCGACCGCATTGTCGGCGTCGGCGGGCTCGCGACCCGCCACGATTCCATGGCCGCGGGCGAAGCCGGTGCTGACTATGTGCTGTTCGGCGAGCCCGACGCCAACGGACAGCGGCCCTCGCGCGAGGCCATCGCCGAGCGGCTGGAATGGTGGGACGAATTGTTCGAGCCGCCCTGCGTCGGCTTTGCAACCTCGCGCGAGGAAGCCGAGGCGTTCGCGGCGGCCGGTGCGGATTTCGTGCTGGCCGGAGACTTCATCTGGTCCGATCCGCGCGGCGCCAAGGCGGCGCTTGTCGAGATCGGCGACGCGATTGCGCGGGCGCATGCCGGCACATTCGGCAAGGCCAAGGCCGACGGAAAGGCCGAGGGATGACGCCGGAATGAAATGCCTGCGTCCGATAGGTGTTGCGCTCGGCTGCACGATGCTGGCGAGCGGCGCGATGGCGCAGCTCTCGATCACGCCGCCGGCACAGACGCCGCCCGCGAAGAAGGAGGCTCCGAAGCCGAAGGTGCATTCGCCGGTCGCGAAGAAGCCGACGCCCAAGCCCGCCGCCTCCGCGACGCCGAAGCCTGCCGCATCTCCGACTCCCTCGCCGACCCCGACCCAGGCCGTCGACGATCCCAATGTCGACCTCGTCTACGGCGCCTATCAGCGCGGCATGTACAAGACCGCGTTCGATCTCGCGACCGCGCGCGCGCAGAACAACAACGATGCCAAGGCCATGACGATGCTGGGCGAGCTCTATGCCAATGGGCTCGGCGTCAAGCGCGACTACGTCAAGGCCGACGAGTGGTACAAGCGCGCCTCCGATGCCGGCGACCGCGAGGCGATGTTCGCGCTCGCCATGATGAAGATCGCGGGTCGCGGCGGCACCGTCGACAAGGATGCCGCGGTCAAGCTGCTGGCGTCGTCGGCCAAGCTCGGCGAGCCGAAGGCGGCCTATAATCTCGCGCTGCTCTATCTCGACGGCCAGACCCTGCCGCAGGACCTCCGCCGCTCCGCCGAGCTCTTGCGCATGGCCGCCGACGCCGGCAGCCCCGAGGCGCAATACGCGCTCGCGACCTTCTACAAGGAAGGCACCGGCGTGCCGAAGGACCTCGAGAAGGCGGCGCGGCTGCTGCAGGCCGCTTCGCTGGCCGACAATGTCGATGCCGAGGTCGAATATGCCATCGCGCTCTACAACGGCTCGGGCACGCCGCGGAACGTGCCGGCGGCGGTGGCGCTGCTGCGCAAGGCGGCCCGGCAGAACAGCGCGATCGCGCAGAACCGCCTCGCCCATGTGCTGGCGACCGGCGCCGGCGCCCCGGTGGACAAGGTCGAGGCACTGAAATGGCACACGGTCGCCAAGACCGCCGGCAAGGGCGACCCCGATCTCGACGACATCCTTGCCGATATGAGCCCGGAAGACCGCGCCAAGGGCGAGGCAGCCGCGCGAAAATGGATCGGAAACAACGTCAAATGACGCCTTGACGGCGCCACTTCCAGAGGGCACCCAGTCCGAAACCAAGGGCGCCACAGGCCGTTTCCCGTCATCCTGAGGTGCGAGCGGAGCGAGCCTCGAAGGATCGACGGCCCCGGACCGGGCCGTCGATCCTTCGAGACGCGCGTTCCGCGCTCCTCAGGATGACGGGCAGGGTCTTGCTACGCTGCCCGATCGATTTCCAACGCTCGAAAGCCACCAGCTTCCATCATGCTCTATTCCGCTCTCATCAATGTCATGGTCAAGGCCGCGCGCCGCGCCGGCCGCAGCCTCAAGCGCGACCTCGGCGAGATCGAACATCTCCAGGTGTCGCTGAAGGGGCCGGCGAACTTCGTCTCGCTCGCCGACAAGCGCGCCGAGGAGATGCTCTACACCGACCTCGAGAAGGCCCGGCCCGGCTACGGGTTCCTCGGCGAGGAAGGCGGCAAGCGCGAAGGCAGCGACAAGAGCCACACCTGGATCGTCGATCCCCTGGATGGCACCACCAACTTCCTGCACGGCATCCCGCAATTCGCGATCTCGATCGGGCTCAAGCGCGAGGACACCGTGATCGCCGGCGTGATCTACAATCCGGCCAATGACGAGCTCTACATCGCCGAGCGCGGCAAGGGCGCCTTCCTGAACGACCAGCGGCTGCGCGTCGCCGGCCGCCGCCAGCTCAACGAATGCGTGGTCGCCTGCGGCCTGCCGCATATCGGCCGCGGCAACCACCAGCTGGCGCTGCAGGAGATGGCCGCGCTGCAGACCAAGGTCGCGGGCTTCCGCCGCTTCGGCGCCGCCTCGCTCGACCTCGCCTTCGTCGCCGCCGGCCGGCTCGACGGCTATTGGGAGCGCAATCTGCAGGCCTGGGACGTCGCGGCCGGCCTGCTGATGGTCCGCGAAGCCGGCGGCACCGTCTCCGGCATCCAAGGTAATGACGACCCGCTGCAGACCGGCCACGTGGTCTGCGGCAACGAGTTCGTGCACGGCGAGCTGATCAAGATCCTGAAGCCGCTCGGGCAGTAGCGCGACGGCGCGATCTATTCGTCGTCATCATCGTCATCGTCATCCTGGTCGTCTTCCCGGTCACGAAATTCACCGCCAGCGGTCAGGCCCTCGATGGTGGTGGCGCCCTTCGCCTTGATCACCCGGCGCAGCGGCACCGAGCTCTCGCTGCGCAGTGCCTCCATCAGTTGTTCCGAATGGGTGACGATCCAGATGTCGGCGCGGCGCGACGCCTTGGCGATCAACCTCGCCAATGGCGCCAACAGCGATGGATGCAGGCTGGTCTCGGGCTCGTTCAGCGCGATGAACGGCGGCAGGCGATAGCCCATGAACACGGCGAGCAGGCAGATATATTTCAGCGTGCCGTCGGATAGTTCGTGCGCCTTGAACGGGCGCGGCATGTCCGCCTGCCGCAACTCGAATTCGCAGCGCCCGTTTGCTTCCCATGCCCGGAGCTCGGCACCCGGGAATGCATCCTCGATCGCATCCTGCAGGTCGGCCGCATCCTCCCTGATCGCGTAGAGCGTTGCCAAAACGGCAGCCAGGTCGCTGCCATCGGCGCTCAGCGACGGCGTCGTGATCGCGAGGCAGGGCTTGCGGATCGGCGACGCCGGATCGGTGCGGAAATCGTGATAGAAGCGCCAGCTCTGCAAGGCGTTCCTGATCAAGCCGACTTCGGGACATGTCTGGCCGTCGAGGAAATCGGCGAGCGCGGTTTCCGATGGCAACACCGCATTCTTGTGCTCGCTCCAGGCGCCGCTCTCGCCGCGAACGCTGACATGTGAATTCGTCCGCTCCATCATCAGGACTTTCCGCTTGCCGTGGAACGCCTCGATGCGTTCGGACTTGATCATCGGCTCGCCGGGAAATGCCGCCTCGACCGGGCCGGGATGTCCGAGCTCGATCGCGTATTTGATGTTGTCGAATCTGGCCGCCAACCGCAGCCGCCCGTCCTCGCCGCGCTGGCGCATGCCTGACCAGCAGACCGAGTTCAATCCGCCCTCGTCGGCGATCGTGCGCGTGATCCGGCCGGTCGCCGCGTCGCGCAGCAGCGACAGCGACTTGTAGAGATTGGATTTGCCGACGCCGTTCTCGCCGACGAAGACCGACAGCGGTTGAATGGCCATCGAGAGCCGCCGGATCGAGCGATAGTTCGAGATCGCAATATCGCTCGGCCGCATCGCATGCTCTCAATCTCCGGGTTGCCCGACCGCTCCCCGTTCAATCCAGAGCTGCAATCTGGATTGACTATGCTGGAAAAGCAAGCCGGGGGCGCCGCCGACGGACATCAGCGGCCTCCCCTTGCCGGCGCAGGCGGGCCGTAGACTTCGGCATTCTCCGCGGCCTTCTCCCGGTCGGCCGGCCAGCACGCGCTGCACGCTGACGAAGAACACCGGCACCAGGAGCAGCGCAAGGATCACCACTGCGATCATGCCGCCCATCACGGACGTGCCGAGCGCCTGCTGGCTGGCACCACCGGCGCCGGTCGCAATCGCCATCGGAAGCACGCCGCAGACGAACGCGAGACCGGTCATCAGGATTGGGCGGAATCTGAGGCTGCACGCCTCGATGGTCGCCTCGACCAGCGGCTTGCCCTGCGCGCGCAGGTCCTTGGCGAACTCGATGATCAGGATCGCATCCTTCGCCGCAAGACCGATGATGGTGATCAGGCCGACGGTGAAATAGACGTCGTTGGAGAGCCCGCGCATCGTCGCCGCCACCACCGCGCCGAGAATGCCGAGCGGAATGGTGAGCAGCACCGCGAGCGGAATGGTCCAGCTCTCATAGAGCGCGGCGAGCAGCAGGAACACCACCAGCACCGAGAGCGCGAGCAGGAACGGCGCCTGCGAGCCCGACAGCTTCTCCTGCAGCGACTGGCCGGTCCATTCATAGCCGAAGCCGCGCGGCAGCTTGTCGGCAAGCCGCTCCATCTCGGCGATCGCATCGCCCGAGGTGAAGCCCGGCCGCGCCTCGCCGGAGATGCGCACCGCCGGATAGTAGTTGAAGCCCGCGATCTGCGTCGGCCCCTTCGTCCACTCGATGGTGGCGAAGGCCGAGAACGGCACCAGCTGGCCGCGGCTGTTCTTGACGTTGTAGTTGAGAATATCGTCCGCGTTCATGCGGCTGGTCTTGTCGGCCTGCACGATGACGCGCTGCATGCGCCCGCGGTTCGGGAAGTCGTTGATGTAGTTCGAGCCGAGATTGGTCGAGATCGTGTTGTTGATGTCCTCGAAGGTGAGGCCGAACGCGCCCGCCTTCTCGCGGTCGATCATCAGATTGACCTGCGGCGCCGGCGGCAGGCCTTCAACATAGACCTTCTGCAGCACAGGACTGGCATTGGCCTCCGCGATCAGGCGATCGGATGCGGCGATCAGCGCCGAATAGCCCTTCTGGCCGCGGTCCTGCAGGCGGAACGAGAAGCCCGAGGAGTTGCCGAGGTTGTCGATCGGCGGCGGCTGCAACGCCGAGATCCTGGCGTCGCGGATCGACGACAAGTCGCGGTTGATGTCGGCAACGATGGCGGCGGCGGAATCCTTCGGGCCGCGCTCCGACCAGTCCTTCAGGGTGATGAAGGCCTGCGCGGTGTTCATACCCTGGCCGAGGAAGCTGAATCCGGTGAGGAACGTGACGTTCTCGATGCCTGCGCGGTCCTTGAGGTACTTCTCGACCTGCTCGACCGCGGCTTCGGTCCGGGCATAGGACGAGTCCGACGGCGTCTGCACGTCGGTCGTGATGAAGCCCTGGTCGTCGACCGGCAGGAAGCCGCCGGGCAACCGCACGAAGCCGTAGGCGACGCCGAGGAACAACACGAGGTAGATCAGCATCAGGCGGCCGGTGCGCTTCAGCGAACCCTGCACGGTGCGGGTGTAGCCCGCGCGGCTGGTGTCGAGCACGCGGTTGAACCAGCCGAACACGCCCTTGCTGGCGTGGCCGTGGCCCTTCTTGACCGGCTTGAGCAAGGTCGCGCACAGCGCCGGCGTCAGCGACAGCGCGAGCAGCGCCGAGAACGCGATCGCCGCCACCATGGTGACCGAGAACTGCCGGTAGATGATGCCGACCGAGCCGGGGAAGAACGCCATCGGCACGAACACCGCCATCAGCACCAGCGTGATGCCGATGATGGCGCCGGTGATCTGCGACATCGCCTTCTTGGTGGCTTCCTTCGGCGGCAGGCCTTCCTCCGCCATGATGCGCTCGACGTTTTCGACCACGACGATGGCGTCGTCGACGAGGATGCCGACCGCCAGCACCATGCCGAACATGGTCAGCATGTTGATCGAGAAGCCTGCGATCATCAGCGTGGCGCAGGCGCCCAACAGCGCCACCGGAACCACGATGGTCGGGATGATGGTGTAGCGGATGTTCTGCAGAAACAGGAACATCACGACGAACACCAGCACCACGGCCTCGACCAGCGTCGTCAACACCTTCTTGATCGAAGCCTCGACCACCGGCGTGATGTTGTAGGGGATTTCGTAGGAGATGTTGGCCGGGAAGAAGCGCGACAGCTCCTTCATCTTGGCTTCGACCGCGCTCGCGGTCGCCAGCGCATTGCCCTTCGGCGACAGCAGCACCGAGAGGCCGGCGGTCGGCTTGCCGTCCAGGCGCGTGTTGAACTGGTAACTGAGGCCGCCGACCTCGATCCGCGCGACGTCGCGCAGGCGGACCGTCGAACCGTCATTGTTGGCGCGCAGGATGATGGCGCCGAATTCATCGGGTGAGGACAGCTGGCCCTTCACCAGCACCTGCGCGGAAATCTTCTGCGTATCGGTGCTCGGCTCGGCGCCGATGCTGCCGGAGGCGACCTGGGCGTTCTGCGCCGTGATCGCCTTGTTGACGTCGTCGGCGGACAGGCCGTACCCGACCAGCTTGGCCGGATCGATCCAGATCCGCAAGGACCGCTCGGTCGAATACAGCGTGGCGCGGCCGACGCCGGGGATGCGGCGCACCTCGCCCAGCACGTTGCGGATCATGAAGTCGCCGAGGCCGACCTCGTCGAGGCTGCCGTCGGTCGAGTTCAGCGTGATGATCTGCAGCACGGCAGATGAGGCTTCCTCGACCAGGATGCCCTGCTGGATCACGGCGCGCGGCAGCCGCGCCTCGACGCGCTTGAGGCGGTTCTGCACCTCGACCGAGGCCTGGCTGGTGTCGGTACCCGGCTTGAAGTTGGCGATGATCTCGACCTGGCCGAGCGAGTCGGAGGTCGATTCGAAGTTCAGGATGTTGGCGGCGCCGTTGAGCTCCTCCTCGATCAGCCGCGTCACGCTGTTGTAGAGGTTCTCCGGCGACGCGCCGGGATAGCTGGTCGAGATCGAGATCGAGGGCGGTGCGATGATCGGATATTGCGCGACCGCGAGCAGCGGGATCGAGATCGCGCCGATCAGGCAGATGAACAGCGCGACGACCCAGGCGAAGATCGGCCTGTCGATGAAGAAGCTAGGCATTTCGGATCACCGCACTGCGTGCGCGGTCTGGTGCGAATCCGTCGGTGCTGCAGCTGCGTCGACCTCGCGCCAGGCCTGCGGCCGGACCTTGTCGCCGGCGGCGAATTTCTGGAACCCCTCGACGACGACCTTGTCGCCGGCCTTCAGGCCGTCGGTCACGAACCAGGAACCACCCTGCAGCGAGCCGGTGCGCACCGGCTGCACCGCGACGTGATTGTCGGCCTTGACGACGAACACCTCGCTGCCGCCGCCGCCATTGCGCTGGATCGCCTGCTGCGGCACGGCAATCGCATCGCTGTCGATGCCCTGCTCGATCAGCACGCGCACATACATGCCCGGCAGCAGGATGCGATGCGGGTTCGGGAACTCGCCGCGCAACGTCACCTGCCCGGTATAGGCGTCGACCTTGGCGTCGGAGAACAGCAGCTTGCCCGGCAGCGGGTAGATCGAGCCGTCGTCGAGCACGAGGCGCACCTTCATCGCGTCGGGCGCGATGCGGTCGAGGTCGCCGCTCTCGAAGGCGCGGCGGAGCTGGTTCATCTCGGTCACCGACTGCTGGAAGTCGGCGTAGATCGGATCGAGCTGCTGGATGGTCGCAAGGCTCGCGGCGTCGTTCTGCACGACGAGGGCGCCCTCGCTGACCAGCGCAGCACCGATGGTGCCGTCGATCGGCGCACGAATGGTTGCGTAATCCAGGTTGAGCTTGGCGCGGGCAACATCGGCCTCGCGGCCCTGAACGTCGGCTTCGGCTCCCTTCAGCGTCGCGATCGCCTTTTCATTCTCGGCTTCCGGCGCGGCGCGCTGGCTGGTCAGGGTGGCGATACGGCGAGCTTGCAGCGCGGCCTGCTCGAGCACGGCCTTGGCGCGCGCCAGCGCCGCCTCGGTCGACTGCAATTCGACTTCGAACGGGCGCGGATCGATCTGGTACAGGGGATCGCCGACCTTCACCTCGCTGCCCTGATGGAACATGCGGTTGACGATGATGCCCGAGACGCGCGGGCGCACCTCGGAGACACGGGTCGGCGCAATGCGGCCCGGCAGTTCGCGCACCATCGCGCGCGACTGCGGCCTCACGGTGACGACACTGACGTCCGGCTCGGGTGCTTGTACGGCGGCGGTTGCGGTGTTCGGCTCGTCGCAGCCAGCAAGCATTGGCGCGAGGGCAGCCAGCATCAATGCAATGCATGCCGATTGCGCGCGAAGTCCAGACATTGAGATGATCGCCCCTGATTGGTTTGAAGAAACGAACAGCGATGTCACTGCGACACCGCTCGTTTTGCTGCGTGGAAAATAGAACCCGTTTGCTGCGACGCAAAGCGTTTGTCGGGCGGCTCATTGTCACACAAACCTATCACCCTGATTTTTCGGCATGTTTTATCGACTCACTGCATTGTGAGCAGGTTCCATCGCAAGCTGTGGGAATGCATTAAGGACTGCGTGCACGGGAATCCGGCCATTTTACCCTGCGCGGAATGCCGCACCTCGCGACACCGAGACAATCGGACCGAATCACCCTGCGTCGCGCTGGTCCCACCCAAGGATGCGTGCAAACCGACCTCATCTCGCGATCTGCGGGTGGGGTATGCAGCTCTGTGGATGGTGATGCGCCGACCGGTCGGAAAGCCGTGCAAAGCGGCAACGGCCCACGAGATTCCAACCCAAGGTCCTGTTTGCTGCCCCTGGAATCGGCTTTCCTCACTCCGCCGCTGTGCCATATTGCTCGCAGATGCGGCCTTCGCGAACGGATGACCCGGCAATGCCTCCTTCCCGCTCCGACATGGAGATCGAATTGAGCAAGCTGTCCTCGCCCCGGATCTTCCTGGTGCGGATGCTGGTGTTCCTGGTGCTCTGCGGCCTGGTCGGGGTCGTGCTGTACAAGCAGATCGTCACCGCCTTCTTTGCCAATCCGGGACTGAACGCCCTGATCGGGGCGGTGCTGCTGATCGGCATCATCCTGGCGTTCCGCCAGGTGATCCGGCTCTATCCCGAGGTCGCCTGGGTCAACAATTTCCGCATCGCCGATCCCGGCCTTGCGATCGAGCGCCGCCCGACGCTGCTTGCCCCGATGGCCGCGATCCTCGGCGGCGAGCGCTCGGGGCGGATGTCGATCTCGCAGCAGACCATGCGGCATCTGCTCGATTCGATCGCAACCCGCCTGGATGAAGCCCGCGACATCTCGCGCTACATGACCGGCCTGTTGGTGTTCCTCGGCCTGCTCGGCACGTTCTGGGGCCTGATCGAGACGGTGGGCTCGGTCGGCAAGGTGATCGACGGGCTCAAGGTCGGCGGCGACGCCGGCGCGTTGTTCGATACGCTGAAGGAGGGCCTCGCCGCGCCGCTCGGCGGCATGGGCATCTCGTTCTCGTCCTCGCTGTTCGGCCTTGCCGGCTCGCTGATCCTCGGCTTCCTCGACCTGCAGTCGAGCCAGGCCCAGAACCGCTTCTACACCGACCTCGAGGACTGGCTCGCCGGCACCGTGCGCGGCATTTCCGGCGATGAAGCCGGCGTCTCCGGCGACATGCAGGGCGCGATCGACCGGCTCCGCACCGCGCTGGAGGAAGGCGGCGGCGGCCGCAGCACCACGGCCGCGATGGCCAATCTTGCCGAGGCGATCCAGGGGCTGGTCGCGCATATGCGCACCGAGCAGCAGATGATCCGGGAATGGGCCGACGGCCAGGGCGAGCAGAACCGCGAGATCAAGCGGCTGCTCGAACGCCTCGCCCGCCAACCCGAGAAGAGCTAGCCGGGGAGTAAGCCCAAGGAGAGACCCATGGCCCTCGCCCGCTCGCGCCGCAGCGAATCCGGCTTCAACTACTGGCCCGGCTTTGTCGACGCATTGTCGACGCTGGTGCTGTCGATCGTGTTCCTGCTCTCGGTGTTCCTCGTCGTGCAGTTCTTCCTGTCGCAGGAGGTCACGGGCAAGGACAAAGCGCTGGAACAGCTCACCGCCAAGATCGCCCAGCTCAACGACCTGTTGTCGCTGGAGAAGCTCTCCAAGCTGACGCTCGACGACCAGGTGGCGCAGCTGCGCGCCGGCCTCGCCTCCGCCGAAGGCGAGCGCGACCGCATCAAGGGGCTCTATGAGGGGCTCGCGAGTTCCGGCAGCGACGCGCAGGGCCGCGCCAACGAGCTCAACAAGGCGCTGGAGTCCGAGAAGGCCGTATCGTCGCGCGCACTGGCGCAGATCGAGCTGCTGAACCAGCAGATCAGCGCGCTGCGCCGCCAGCTCGCCGCGCTCGAGGAGGCGCTCGACGCCTCCGAAAAACGCGACAAGGAATCGCAGAACCGCATCGCCGATCTCGGCCAGCGCCTCAATGTCGCGCTGGCGCAGCGGGTGCAGGAACTATCGAAATACCGCTCGGAATTCTTCGGCCGGCTACGTGCGATCCTCGGCAACCGTCCCGATATCCGCGTCGTCGGCGACCGCTTCGTGTTCCAGTCGGAAGTGTTCTTCGACACCGGCCAGGCAACGCTGCTACCCGAGGGCAAGACCGAACTCGAAACGGTCGCGAGCGCGCTGATCGATCTCGACAAGCAGATTCCGGCCGAGATCGCCTGGGTGCTTCGCGTCGACGGCCACACCGACGTACGGCCGATCAACAGCCCGCTGTTCAAGTCGAACTGGGAATTGTCCTCGGCGCGCGCGATCTCGGTGGTGCAGTACCTGGTCTCGCTCGGCGTGCCGGCGCAGCGTCTGGTCGCCGCCGGCTTTGCCGAATTCCAGCCGCTCGACGCCGCGCAGACCGAAGAGGCCTACAAGCGCAACCGCCGCATCGAGCTGAAGCTGACGGAAAAATGATCCGCATGTCGGCGTGGAATCCGTCATTGCCAGGCTTATCCCGGCGAGACGACAGGCTGAAGTCGCGCCGCACGTACCGCCGTCGTCCCGGCGAAGGCCGGGACCCATACGCCGCGGCGGGTATTGTAGGTGGGACTCGTCGTTGCAATCGCACTTAACAATTCGCATCGGTGGTTATGGGTCCCGGCCTTCGCCGGGACGACGATGAGGATGGTTCTCGATTCATCGTCTCACACCACGCGGTGTCATCACCCGCGCATGCGGAGGCGGCGAGCCGAGCGATTACAGTGCGGATGCCACACACACGATCGTCGTCCTGGCGAAAGCAAGGACCCATAACCACCGCATTTGATGATGAACGGGACCGCGGCCCCAGCGTCGCGCAACAATTGAGATTTGGGGTAATGGGTCCCCTGAGTTCACAAACGAAGTGCAACACTTCCTTGAGGAGGTGTTGCCATGGGGCGGAGTTACAAGCAGCTCTCTCTGGACGACCGATGCGAGATTGCCTGCCTATCGGCCAATGGCAGCTCGGTCCGGCAAATCGCGGCAGCTCTGGATCGCTCGCCATCAACGGTCTCTCGGGAACTGAGGCGCAATCGGGGGAGCCAGGTCGGCTACAAGCCAAACTATGCCCAGCACCAGATGCGAGCGCGGCGCTGGACGGGCGGACGCCTCGAACGGGAGCCCGGCCTGCGCCGCGCGGTGTTGGAACGCCTTCGCCGGGGCTGGTCGCCCGAGCAGGTCGCCGGCCGGCTGGCCCGCGAGTCCGGGCGCAAGGTGATCTCGCACGAGACCATCTACCGCTTCATCTATGCCCAACTCAGGCGCACCACGAACTTCAACTGGCGGCGCTATCTGCCGCGCGCCAAGAGCAAGCGCGGCCGCCGCGGCAAGAGGGGCGGCAGCCCCGCAAGCTTCATCGAAGGCCGTGTTTCCTTGGCAAATCGGCCGATCGAAGTGGCCGACCGCAGCGTGCCCGGACACTGGGAGGCCGACCTGATGATGTTCTCGAAATACGGTCAGGCCGTGCTGACCGTGCACGAGCGCACCTCGCGTCTGCTGCTCGGCATCCGCCTTGCCAGCAAGGTCGCGCGCGGTGTCGCCCGCCATCTCGTGGGCTTCTTCGCGACCCTGCCACAAGAGCTGCGCCAGACCGTGACCTTCGACAACGGCACCGAGTTCGCCGGGCACCTGGCGCTGCACCGCCTCTCGATCGAGACCTTCTTCTGCGATCCCCACGCCCCCTGGCAGAAGGGCGGCATCGAGAACGCCATCGGCAGGATGCGCCGCTTTATTCCCCGCAAGACCGATCTCGTAACCCTCTCGACCGCCAGATTCCGCCAGTTCATCGCCGCCTACAACAACACCCCGCGCAAATGCCTTGACTACCGCACGCCTGCCGAGGCTTTTGCTCAAGTGTTGCACTTCGAATGTGAATCCACCTCCTGGCTTTCGCCAGGACGACGGCGAGTGTGTTGCATAGCCTACATCCACATCGTCGTCCCGGCGAAGGCCGGGACCCATTACCACAAGGTTGCGTTGTCGAAGTGAGCTGCGGCCCCGGCGTAGCGCAACAGACTGCATTCGTGGTTATGGGTCCCGGCCTTCGCCGGGACGACACTGAGCGGGTGGTTCGACTTCCTCAGCGTCCGACCATTCCGAGCAATTGCTCCGGATAGCGCGCGCCCTGCACCTCGATCGCATTCAGCGTCTTGCCGATGTCGGCCAGATCGGCCGCGGTCAGTTCGACGCGCGCCGCGCCGACATTTTCCTCGAGCCGATTGAGCTTCGTGGTGCCCGGGATCGGCACGATCCACGGCTTCTGCGCCAGCAGCCAGGCCAGCGCGATCTGCGCTGACGTCGCGCCCTTGCCGGCCGCGATCCGGCCGAGTTGATCGACCAGCGCCTGGTTGGCACGGCGGGCTTCCGGCGTGAAGCGCGGCACGATGTTGCGGAAGTCGTCGCTCGCGAATGTCGTGGACGCATTGATCGCACCGGTGAGAAAGCCGCGGCCGAGCGGGCTGTACGGCACGAAGCCGATGCCGAACTCCTCCAGCAGCGGCAGGATCTCCGCCTCCACCCCGCGTTCCCATAGCGAATATTCGCTCTGCAATGCCGTGACCTTCTGCACGGCATGGGCGCGGCGGATGGTCTGCACGCCGGCCTCCGACAGGCCGAAATGGCGGACCTTGCCGGCGGCAATCAGGTCCTTCACGGTGCCGGCGACGTCCTCGATCGGAACCGCAGGATCGACCCGATGCTGATAGAACAGATCGATGACGTCGGTCTTCAGTCGCTTCAGCGAGGCGTCCGCAACCGCCCTGATGTGCTCGGGCCGGCTGTTCAGCGACCGGTGCCGCTCGGCCATGGAGCCGACATCGAAGCCGAACTTGGTCGCTATCACCACCTGGTTGCGAACCGGCGCCAACGCCTCGCCGACCAGTTCCTCGTTGACGAAGGGGCCGTAGACCTCCGCGGTATCGAAGAAAGTGACGCCGCGCTCGACGGCGCCGCGGAGCATGGCAATGCCCGCGGTCGTCTCGACCGCCGGGCCATAGGCGAAACTGAGGCCCATGCAGCCGAGGCCGACCGCCGAGACCTCGAGATTGCTGTTGCCGAGTTTGCGTTTCTGCATGGTGTCTCTCCGCATCGATGACTGGAATTCGTCGCCGCGGATTTAGGGCGTGCACCGGCGGGCCATTAGACGTAAAAATCGGGATGGACTTATGAGCAGGGTTCATGAATGTCGCGGCATGACGTCAACGACCTGATCGCCTTCCTCGCGGTGGCGCGCGAGCGCAGCTTCACCCGCGCCGCGGCGCGGCTCGGTGTGTCGCAATCGGCGCTCAGCCACACCATGCGCGCGCTGGAGGAACGGCTCGGCGTACGGCTTTTGACCCGCACCACGCGCAGCGTCGCGCCGACCGTCGCCGGCGAACGGCTGCTGCAAGGCATCGGCCCGCGCTTCGAGGAGATCGAAGCCGAGCTGTCAGCGCTGAGCGCGCTGCGCGAGAAGCCCGCCGGCACCATCCGCATCAACGCCGGCGAACACGCCGCCGAGACCATCCTGTGGCCGGCGCTGGCGGAGTTTTTGCCGCGCTATCCCGACATCAAGGTGGACTTGACCGTCGATAACGGTCTCGCGAACATCGTCGCGGAGCGCTTTGACGCCGGCGTTCGCCTCGGCGAGCAGCTCGCGAAAGACATGATCGCGGTGCGAATCGGGCCGGATTTCCGCATGGTCGTGGTCGGTGCTCCCTCCTATTTCAAGCGGCGGGAGCGCCCGAAACGACCGCAGGACCTGACCCAGCATGCCTGCATCAACATCCGCCTGCCGACCCATGGCGGCATCTATGCCTGGGAGTTCGAGCGGCGCGGACGCCCGCTCAAGGTCCGCGTCGACGGGCAATTGGTGTTCAACAGCACCCCATTGCGCATCAAGGCAGCGCTGGCCGGGCTGGGACTCGCCTATATCGCCGAGGATCAGGTGCGCGCGCAGCTCGCCAAGGGACAGTTGATCCAGGTGCTCGACGACTGGTGCACGCCGTTTCCGGGCTATCACCTCTATTATCCGAGCCGCCGGCAATCCTCGCCGGCGTTCGCCTTGCTGGTCGATGCGTTGCGCTACCGCGGCTGATCGCAAGCGGCGGCGCACCGGATGAGGCCGAAAGCGGTCTCGCGCAAGGCTATCGCAGCGCGGCTCCGTGATCATCGTCGCGGTTGACCACACGGATATTTGCTTCGTCCTGGCGAGGCGTCCGGGAACGCATCAAATGCGGCGGACGTTATGCTGGTATCGCAATCTCGCGGGCTTGGCGGATCTCGTCTCCGTCGCGGCTGTGCCTGTCGCCGCAGCCTCACCGCGCCATCTCGGACCAGCGCATGTTCAAGACCAAATTTGCCATCGTCGTCGCCGCCGGCCTCGTCCTCGCACCGGCCCAGCTTCTCGCGCAGAACACCGGCGGCACCCCGCTGCCGCCCAGGCCGGGCGACCGCGCCGCGCCGTCGAACGGCGTCGGCGGCACCGCGCTCCCGACCCAGTCCGGCCAGCGCGTCGCACCGTCTTCCGGCACCGGCGGCGGCAGCGCCGCACCCGCGCTACCGGGAGGTCCGACGGGCACCACCGGCAATGCCGACAACAACCCGCAGCGGCGATGACGTGAACCACGCTTGCGTGGGAAATTCCGACGTGAGCAATTGAACGCGCGGCCGAAGCGATCGGCGATGGCCTGCGCCGAACGTCCATTCGCACATCGATTGATGAATTCTGCGCTAGGTCGCGCCCGCCGGCTCTGCGGCCGGTTCAACCGGCTCGGCTTCGGCCGTCACGAATTTGAGTCCGTAGGTCTTGCCGCGACGCCAGACCACCTCGCAAGGATAGCGCTTGGCATGATCGGCGAGCAGCGTCAGCGCGAGGCGGTCCTTCACCTCGAACTCGAACTCGGTCGTGATCTTGGCGCCGCCCGGCGAGATGTCGACCACGGCGCATTCGCTCTCGGTGGCGCCGTCGTCGACGGTGATCCAGGCCGCACGATTGTTGAGCTGGCGCCGCGGCTCGCGGCTGACCTTGATCCGTGCTCCACTGCTCGCCATCGTCGCCGTCCTTGAAGCCATTGGTCATTGAAAGACATTGCAGACCGCGCGCGTCGATCGACGCGCCCGGCACAGAACCGCAACGGCCACAATGCCGGCCCCCCGTAAAGCCCGGCTTAGCGCGATCGCTTGAACTTTACCGGAATCTTGACGGGGCTTTTAGCGAACAGGGATTCTGCAATTCCACCAGCGGGATACCGGCCGCCTCGGCAGCCGTCGGCTTGACACGGAGACCGCACTGTTGGTGAAGTGGCGGCCGTGGCCTTGGCCACATCCCTGCAACAAGAGCGCTTCAAGCCGCCTTTTCGACGGAAACGACCCATGCTGATCCCCCTCGCCGACGTGCCGCGCTGGTATGCCGAACGCAAGCCCGCTGACGCGATCGCCATCAGTCATGGCGCGGATGCGCTGACCTGGCTTGAGCTCGAGCGCCGCGCCAATGCGCGGGCGCGCGCCTTCGCCGCCAAGGGCGTCAAGCCCGGCGACTTCGTCGCGATCGGGCTGCCCAACAGCAACGCGTTCTTCGAGACGACCTTCGCGGTGTGGAAGTGTGGCGCGACGCCGACCTCGCTGTCATGGCGGCTGCCGCGCGGCGAGGCCGCCGCGGTGCTCGAGATTCTGAAACCGTCGCTGGTGGTCGGCGGCGAGGCCGACTGGAATGCGCCGAATTCGCTGCCGGTGAATTTCGTGCCGGATGGATTCTCCGAGGAGCCGCTCGATGCGCCGGTCGCGCGCTACTGGAAGGCGATGACGAGCGGCGGCTCGACCGGGCGGCCGAAGGTGATCCTCGATCACAACCCCGCGGTGATCGAAACCACGGCCGAGGCGACGCTCGGTATTGCGCGCGACACCTCGCTGCTCAATCCAGGGCCGCTGTATCACAATGCGCCATTCATCCTCTCGCACTTTGCGCTGTTCGGGGGCGGAAGGGTCGCCGGCATGGTCAAGTTCGACGCCGAGGAGACGCTGCGGCTGATCGAGCGCGAGCGCGTGCAATGGGTGAACTTCGTGCCGACCATGATGCACCGGATCTGGGCGCTGCCCGAGGAGGTGCGCGACCGCTACGACGTCTCCAGCCTGAAAATCGTGTTTCACATGGCAGCGCCGATGCCGCCCTGGCTGAAGGAGAAGTGGATCGAATGGCTCGGCCCCGAGCGGATCTGGGAGCTCTATGGCGGCACCGAGCGGCAGGGCGCTTGCGTTATCTCGGGCACCGAATGGATGGCGCACAAGGGCTCGGTCGGCAAGATCGGCGAGACCGCGAAACTGCGCATCATCGGCGAGGACGGCAACGACGTCGCGCCCGGCGAGACCGGCGAAATCTACTTCCTGCCCAATGACGGCGCCGGCTCGACCTATCACTATCTCGGCGCAGCGCCGAAGCGGCGGCCGGACGGCTGGGAGTCGCTCGGCGACATCGGCCGGCTCGATGAAGAAGGCTATCTCTATCTCGGCGACCGGCTCGCCGACATGGTGCTGCGCGGCGGCGCCAACATCTATCCGGCCGAGGTGGAGGCCGCGGTCAGCGAGCATCCCGAAGTGCGCTCCTGCGTCGTGGTCGGACTGCCCGATCCGGAATTCGGCCAGCGCGTGCATGCAATCCTCGAGCTCGCCGACAGCGCCGATGCGCAAGCGATCGCCGACGGCATGGGCGATTTCCTGAAGGACCGGCTCAGCCGCTACAAGCATCCGGAAAGTTTCGAGCGCGTCGGCACTGCGCCGCGCGACGATTCCGGAAAGGTTCGCCGCACGATGCTGCGCGACGAGCGCGCCGCGTGGATCAAGGACAACCGCGCCTTCCGCATCATGCCGGCGCGTGCGGCGGCGAAAGCCGAATAGGTTCATTTCGTCTTGCGAGGGGCAGGTCTGCACGCCACATGAGCTGTGCAGGCGGCCCTGCAAGGTATATCATTCCATCTTCCCTGCCGGCAGAACCTCGGTCTACGTTGAGGTTCCAGCGCCCTGCACGCCAGGAGATTCTTTGATGCCCTCCGTGACCGAATGGAAAGTGCCCGCGGGCCTTTCAGCCTCGTCCTGAAGATTACCGCTACGATCTCGATCGCGCGCTGATGAGTGTGGTCGGGCTGCATTCGATCATTCCACCGGATGCTTTCAGCGCCGAGACGCTCGGCACCGAGCGCGCCGGCAATGGCGTCCTGATCGACGACGGGCTGGTACTGACGATCGGCTATCTGATCACCGAAGCCGCCACGGTGTGGCTGCATCTCGGCGACGGCCGCGCGGTCGAGGGCCATGCGCTCGGCTTCGATTTCGAATCCGGATTCGGCCTGGTGCAGGCGCTCGGCCGGGTCAATCTCGAGCCGCTGCGGATCGGCTCGTCGGCGGCGACCCAGGTCGGCGACAATGTGGTGCTCGGCGGCGCTGGCGGCCGCACGCGCTCGGTCGCAAGCCAGATCGCGGCGAAGCAGGAATTCGCCGGCTACTGGGAGTATCTGCTCGACGAGGCGATCTTCACCTCTCCGTCGCATCCGAACTGGGGCGGCACCGGGCTGATCAACAATGCCGGCGAGCTGATCGGCATCGGCTCGCTGCAGCTCGAACGCGAGCGCTCGGGCCACGCCGAGCATGTCAACATGATCGTGCCGATCGATCTGCTCAATCCGGTGCTGGACGACCTGCGCAAGTTCGGCCGGGTCGACAAGCCGGCGCGGCCGTGGCTCGGCATGTACACGACCGAGATCGACAACCGCCTCGTGGTGGTCGGTGTCGCCAGCAAGGGACCCGCGGCGCGCGCCGAGCTGAAGACCGGCGACGTGATTCTCGCGGTCGACGGCGACAAGGTGACGAGCCAGACCGGCTTCTACCGCAAGTTCTGGTCGCTCGGCTCGGCCGGCGTCGACGTGCCGCTGACCGTCTATCACGAGGGCGTCACCTTCGACGTCACGCTGACCTCGATCGACCGCATGAAGCTGTTGAAGGCGCCGCGGCTGCATTAATACAGAAGAGAAGAGGCAGCGGGGATGAGCGAGGCGGTGGTTGACGACATCGTGGCCGTGTTGCCGCCGCTGCTGCAGACGCTGGAATCGCTGTCCTTTGTCGCGCGCAACCTCAATCCGCCGGACTTCGATCGCGTGATGCAGATCGCGGGCGAACCCGAAGAGGCCTTGCAGGCGGTGCGGCCGCGGCTCGCCGACTGGCCGGAGAAATTCGCTCACATCAAGACCGCGCTTGAAGCTGCGATCGAACCGGCACTCGCCGGCTACGCAGGGCTGCGCGCCGTGCAGAACGGCGAAGGCGATCTGGTCAGCGTGTTCCGCGCGCTGCGCTATCTGCCGCGGGCGCAGGAGGCGCTGTATCCCTTGACCGAGCTGCCGCCGGTCAGCGGCTTCTTCATCGCGCCCGATCTGCGCGAAGATACCGAGCTGCAGGCGAAGCTTGCGGCGAAACCCAACGTCGACACCGGCATCTTCCACGAGCGCGACGAGCCGGGCAGCCGCGGCGGCTTCTCGATGTACGTGCCGGAATATTACACGCCGGATCGCGCCTGGCCGCTGGTGATGGCGCTGCATGGCGGCAGCGGCAACGGCCGCGGCTTCCTGTGGAGCTGGCTGCGCGATGCGCGCAGCCGCGGCGCCATCCTGGTGGCGCCGACCGCGACCGGCCAGACCTGGGCGCTGATGGGCGATGACACCGACACGCCAAATCTGAACCGCATCCTCGACCAGGTGCGTGCGCGCTGGACGATCGACGAGACGCGTATGCTGCTGACCGGCATGAGCGACGGCGGCACCTTCAGCTATGTGAGCGGCCTCGACGGCGCCTCGCGCTTCACGCATCTTGCGCCCGTTGCCGCGACCTTCCATCCGCTGATGGCGGAGATGGCCGACGCGGAGCGGCTGCGCGGCTTGCCGATCTTCATCACCCACGGGCGGCACGATTGGATGTTCCCGGTGCAGACCGCGCGGCAGACCCAAGGCCTGCTGTCGGCCGCCGGCGCCAGGGTGACCTATCGCGAGATCGACGATCTCAGCCACACCTATCCGCGCGAGATCAATGCGGAGATTTTTCGGTGGTTGAACGGCGAGCGGGCCGACAGCGTCTGAGGGATCGTATCCCGTCATTGCGAGCGAAGCGAAGCAATCCATTGTCACCGAACACGCGGCAGATGGATTGCTTCGTCGCTGTCGCTCCTCGCAATGACGTTGCGGGAGAGCGTCGGATTACCCGTTCACCCGCGGCTTGAGCAGGTCGGAGAAGCCGACCCGGTGCAGCATCTCGTTGCGGACGCGGTCGATCACGCCGAATGCGACTTCGGCGCCGTCGTGGGTCGGATCGATGTGGACGCGGAACGGCCGCTTGCCGAACGGCGTGTCGACGACTTTGACGATCGCGTCGGCGACCAGCGAGGCGTCGGCATCCTCGGGCACGATCGCCGCGAACGCCTTCATGATCTCCTCGCCGAAGCCGGCATAGGGACCGGCTTCATATTCGGCGACGCGCGCTTCGTCCGCGGGACGGCCGGAATGCGCAAAGTGGTTGGTGCCGCCGGTGAAGGCGCCGGGCACGATGATCGAGGTCTCGATGCCCCAGCGCGTAAGCTCCCGGGCATAGATCACCGCCATCGCATCCATGCCGGCCTTGGCCGCGAAATACGGCGCGAGATAGGGCGGCGTGCCGCCGGCCGAAGAGCTGCTCGACACCCAGACCACGAGTCCCCTGCCCTGTTTGCGCAGTTGCGGCAGCGCCGCGCGATTGACGCGTTGGGTCGATAGCACGTTGACGTCGTAGAGCTCGGCAAGCTGCTCGGGCGTGAAGGCCTCCGCCGGGCCGAACACCATGTGGCCGGCATTGTGCATCACGACGTCGAGGCGGCCTTCCTCGGCGACGATCTGCGCAATCGCCGCATCGACCGACGCCTGCGAGCCGACATCGAGCTCGAGCGAGCGCAGGTCGACCTTGTTGTCGCGCGCGAACTCCTCGATATCGGCGACCGCGGCGGCATTGCGGCCGGTGGTGTGGCGCATCGAGGCGTAGACGGTGTGGCCGGCCTTGGCGAGCGCGTTGGCGGTGAGGCGGCCGAAGCCGCTCGAAGCGCCGGTGATGACGATGATCTGTTTCATGACACATATCCTTTTGAAGTCGAGTTGAACGGGAGTTGGGTTGAAGGTGCGAGGGCGTCAGACCAGGCCGCCATTGGCGCGCAGGGTCTGGCCATTGATCCAGGAGCCGTCGGGACCGGCGAGGAACGACACGGCGTTCGCGATGTCGTCGGGCGTGCCGAGCCGCTCCAGCGGGACCATCTTGGCGAAGCGATCGATCAGCTCGTCCGACTTGCCGTGCAGGAACAGGTCGGTCGCAGTCGGGCCGGGCGCGACCGCATTCACGGTGATGCCGCGGCCGCGCAGTTCCTTGGACAGGATTGCGGTCAGGGATTCGATCGCCGCCTTGGTCGCAACATAGATGCCGTAGGTCTCGAGCTTGGTGCCGACGACGCTGGTCGAGAAATTGACGATGCGTCCGCCGTCGCGCAGCCGGCGTGCCGCCTCGCGCATGGTGTTGAAGCTGCCCTTCAAGTTGACCGCGACCTGCTGGTCGAAGGCTGCATCGTCGCTGTCGGCGATCTTGCCGAGCTTCATGATGCCGGCATTGTTGACCAGCACGTCGACGCCGCCGAACGCCGCCTCCGCCGCATCGAACATGCCGCGCACCGCGCTGGCATCGCTGACATCGGCCTTCGCGGTCAGTGCCCGGCCGCCGGCGGCCTCGATCCTGTCGGCCACCGCCTGGGCCGGCTTGGCATCGCCGGAATAGTTGATGACGACGGTGAAGCCGTCCTTCGCGAGACGCTCAGCAACCGCCGCGCCGATCCCGCGCGAAGCACCCGTCACCAGCGCTACCTTATTGGCTTGATTGGTCATTTTCAGTCTCCCATCAGTTGGGCGGCGAACGCCGCGTTCGATGAGAGGACGCTACGCCTTGGCATTGACCGGATAATCAGGCATCTTCTGGCATCACTATTCGCAACTTTCGGACAATAAATGGACCGTTTCGACGCGATGCGCGTGTTCTCCCGGGTGGTCGAGCGGCGCAGCTTTTCGCTCGCCGCCGAGGATCTGGGTCTGCCACGCTCGACGGTGACGGACGCAGTGAAGGGGCTGGAGGCGCGGCTCGGCGTGCGGCTGCTCGAGCGCACCACGCGCACGGTGCGCCCGACGCTCGATGGCGAGGCGCACTACCGCCGCTGCCTGTCGCTGATCGCGGACCTCGAAGACGCCGAGGGCGCGTTCGGCGGCGCGCGGCCGAAGGGGCTACTGCGGCTCGAGGTGCAGGGCACGCTGGCGCGGCACTTCCTGCTGCCGAACCTGCCGGGCTTCCTCGCCGAATATCCTGATATCGAGATCAACATGAGCGAGAGCGACCGCTGGATCGATCTGATCCGCGAAGGCGTCGACTGCGTGCTGCGCTTCGGCAAGCTGCCCGACAGCGACATGATCGCGCGGCAGGTCACGATGCTCGAACGGTTGACCTGCGCGACGCCGGATTATCTTGCGCGCTTCGGCACGCCGGTCGATCCGTTCGCGCTCGACGGCCATCGCATGATCGGCATCCGCTCGCTGACCACCGGACGCCTGCGGCCGATGGAGTTCGTTATCGACGGCGCGCTGAAGCAGTTTCCGCTGCCCGCGCCGATGTCGGTAACCGGCCCCGAGAGTTATCTGGCGAGCGCCAAACTCGGCCTCGGCCTCGTGCAGGTGCCGCGCTTTCATGCCGAAACCGATCTGGCAAGCGGAACGCTGGTCGCGGTGCTGCAGCAATGTCCGCCACCCTCGGTGCCGGTCAACCTGCTCTATCCGCGCAACCGTCAGCTTTCGCCGCGCGTGCGCGTGTTCATCGACTACGTGATGCGGGCGTTCGCGCGCAGTTGATCGATTGCCGGAACCACAGCGAGCCCGGCGACGTTATGCTTCCGACACCGGAGGGATTGAGCGATGCGGACCTTTTTCGGCATGATTTTGGGCGCGCTGCTGCTGATATGTGGCGTCTACGTCTACGATTCCATGCGGACATCGAGCGTCGCCAATGGCGAGGTGGCGCAGGACACGCGCACCATCGTCAATTGGGACGTCGCAGCGCATGACTGGAACCTGCTGAAGACGCGCACCCGCGAGCAGTGGGACAAGATCGCAGCGAAGTAACGATTGTTTTCAAGCCGACACAATCATATCCGCAAAACTTGTCATGCCCGGCCTCGTGCCGGGCATCCACGTCTTTGCTTCGCTTCGACGGAAAGACGTGGATGGCCGGGACAAGCCCGACCATGACGAAAATCAACGAGACGAGCACTTCGCACGGACCCGTCAGCGCTCCTCAACAGAAGGCGCCGAAGGCTAATTCTGCTCGGTCTTGCGACCCATATTGGCCTTGCGGGCGTCTGCGATCACCTGCTCGAACTGATCCATGCTGAGCACGCCCGGCACGCGGTACTTGCCGACGATGAATGACGGCGTGCCGTTGAAGCCGAACGCCAGCGCCTGCTCGTTGTTGCGCGAAAGGATCGCGTCGATCGCCTTGGCGTTGGCGTCGTGATCCTTCTTCAGGCGGTCCATGTCGAGGCCGGCGCCCGAGAGCAACTCGGCGATGCGCGGCTCGGTGATGCGCGAATTGACCGAGATCATCGCCTCATGTGCGACGTCGAACTTGTTCTGGTACTTCGCCGCCAGCGCCATCCGCGCCGCGACCTTGGAGACCGGCCCGAGGATCGGCCAATCCTTCAGCACGAGGCGAACCTTGCCGTCGTCCTGCACCACCTGGCGGAGTTCCGGCGCGAGCTTGCGGCAATAGGGACAGTTGTAGTCGAACCATTCGACGATGGTGATGTCGCCCTTGGGATTGCCGATCACCGGAATATCCGGATCGCGCAGCACCTGCTCCTCGGTCAGGACATTGTCGTCCTCGGCGCGCGCGGCGCCCGCGGCCATGAGCGCGATGCCGGCACCGATCAGGCCGAGCGCGCCGCGGCGGGTGGCACCGGCGTTGATCAGGGGCGATTTCGTCAGTTGGATCATGGCTGGCTTTCGCAAGAGCTCTTCGCCCTTCTACGTTCAGGACACATTGATGTTACGCAGCAGCATATAGATCGCCACCACGATAATCACAGTCGCAAACACGATATTAAGCGCGCCGCGCCGTTCCGACAGGTGCCGGGCGCTGCGTGTGCCCAAAAGGCCGCCCGCGATGCCGCCGGCGACGAATAGCCCCGCCAGGCCCCACGACACCAGCCCGGACCACGCATAGCTCAGGGCCGTGGTCATGCCGAAGGCGGTGACGGCAACCAGCGAGGAACTCACCGCGTTCATGATCGGCATCCCGGTCGCCAGCATCAGGGCCGGGACGATCAGGAAGCCGCCGCCGATGCCGAAGAAGCCGGACATGGTTCCGGTGGCAAGCCCGAGGCCGATGATCGCGGGCATGTTGGACATCGAGATCTTGACGTCGGTCAGCCCGACCCGCGCGCGGTTCTTGAGCATCAGGCCCGCGATGGCCAGCATCACCAGCGAGAACAGCGCGAGCAGCTTCTGCCCCTCCAGCATCTTGCCGAGGATCGAGCCGCCGAACGCGCCCAGCATGCCCGACAGCGCGAACACCAGCGCGCAGGACCAGATCACGGTGCCGCCGCGGGCGTGGTTGGAGAGATTGACCGCGGCGTTGGCCGCCACCGCGATCGCCGAGGTGCCGATCGCGACATGCGGCTCCGGCACGCCGACCACATAGACCATCAGCGGCACGGCAAGGATCGAGCCGCCGCCGCCGACCAGGCCCAGCGAAAAACCGACCAGCATGCCCGATGCCAGTCCAAGCGCGCTTTGAGTTGCGGAGAAGACCAAGGGGGAACAGACTCGCGTTTGAGGCGGCGACCCTAGAAGGATTTGCTGTTCAACGCCATACCAATAGCACAAAACTGCCCTGCAGCCGGGATCAGCGCAGCAGATATGTCACAGCCAGCGGCACCAGCAGCGTGGTGACCAGCGCATTCAGGCTCATCGCGATCCCGGCAAAGACGCCGGCGACCTCGTCGACCTGGAAGGCGCGCGCGGTGCCGATGCCATGGGCAGCGATGCCCGCCGCAAAGCCGCGGGCGCGAAAGTCCGTGATGCCGGTGAAGTTCATCAGGGGCGTGACGATGATCGCGCCCATGATGCCGGTGAGGATCACCGACACCGCGGTCAGCGAGGGATCGGCGTGCAGGGATTCGCTGATGCCCATCGCGACGCCGGCGGTGACCGATTTCGGCGCCAGCGACAGGATGACGTCGCGCGGCAGCCCGAACGCCTGCGCCAGCAACACCACCGAGACGATCGCCGTCAGTGAGCCGATCGCGAGCGCAACCAGCATCGGCAGGATCGCCGCCGCGACCCGCCGGCGATTCTCGTAGAGCGGCACCGCGAGCGCCACCGTCGCCGGCCCGAGCAGGAAGTGCACGAACTGCGCGCCGGCAAAATAGGTGGTGTAGGAGGTCCCGGTCAGCAGCAGGAACACACCGATGATCCACACCGAATGCAGCACGGGATTGGCGAGCGGATGCCGCCTTGTCTTCAACGATACCGCGTCAGCCGCCGCGTAGGTCAACAGCGTCACCGTCAGCCAGAGCAGCGGCGACTGCGAAAGGTAGACCCAGAGCGAGAACGGATTGTCGCTCACAGCCTCTCCTCCTCGCGCGAAAACAGGCTGCTCGCCGCAACGAAGGTTGCAACCGTCGCCAGCAGGGTGACGATGACCGAAACCGCGAGGATCACCAGGACGGCGATGCCGTGCTCGGCGAGCAGATCGAGCTTCTGCACCACGCCGACGCCGGCCGGAATGAACAGCAGCGAGAGATTGGCGAGCATGCCGCGGCTCGCGCTCTCGACACCGTCATCGCCGAGCGGCCCGCGCGCCAGCGCCGGAAAGCGGTCGCGCGCCAACAGCAGCAACAGCAGCAGCACGAGGCCAACCACCGGGCCCGGCACCGGTACCGCCAGCGCGCGCACGGCGACTTCGCCGACCAGCTGGCAGAGCAGGATCAGGCTGAGGCTGGCGATCATGGCAGGAAGCTCACGCGAGACATCCGCGTATCAGGTCGTTGTGGCAGGACCTTGTCAATGCGCGGGTCTTGAATGCGTGCGCAGATCTTGGGCGCCGCCGCTCTCAAATCCGTCACACCTTCTCAAACCGTCATCCCCGCTTGTCGTCCCTGCGAAAGCAGGGACCCATAACCACCGCATTCGGTGATGACCGGGATCGTGGCCCCAGCAAGCGCAACAATTGAGATTCGGGGTAATGGGTCCTGGCCTTCGCCAGGACGACACGGGTGTGTGGCGCGGCCTGCATCCACAATCGTCCCTGCGAAAGCAACACGCGCCTCGACCAGCCCCGTCATCCCCGCACAAAGGCTTCGCCTTTGTCGCTGGAGGTGCGCGCTCTTGCGCGCCTCGAAGGATGCACGGCCCAGATGTTTCCGCATGTTGTTTCCTGACGACCGAGAGTGGGGCCGTCGACCCTTCGAGACGCCGCTTCGCGGCTCCTCAGGGTGACGGAGATGAAGCTCCGCTCATCGCCGGCGACTCCCGCCTTTGCAGCGCCATCAGCGTGCCGCTCATGGTCGCGACCAACGTCTCGACGCCGTCCTGGATCGCATAGGCGCGGCCGTCGCAGACCGTTAGTGTGCGGCCGGGCTTGACCACGACGCCGCGGAACACGAACCGCTCGCCGCGGGCCGGCGCCAAGAGATTGGTCTTGAACTCCACGGTGAGGATGTCGGAGCCTTCGGGCATCAACGTGAAGGCGGCGATGCCGCAGGCATTGTCGAGGCCCGCGGTGATGATTCCGGCATGCACGAAGCCGTTCTGCTGGCAGAACTCTGGCGCATAGGGCATCGCAAGATCGACCTCGCCGGGCTCCATGCGCGCGATCGAGATGCCAAGCGTCTGCATCGCGCGCTGGCGCGCGAACGTATCGGTCGCAACCGCACGGTAATCGGGATTCTTCGGCTCGAAACGGGGCATGGCGGTCACGCGATTGCGGGCTCTGAAGGCACGAGATGCGGCATCGCGGCGTAGCGGATCGCCGGTGCAAACGGCGCCGATCTGCGCGCCGCACGGTCGATATGCACGGCCGCGATCTCGCAGGTCGCGGCGATCTCGCCGGTCTCCGCATTGCGCATCTCGTGCAGGATACGGATCGACTTGTCGCGGAACTCGACCAGCCGGCTCTTGACCTCGACAAGGTCGCCGGCGAGCAGCTCGCGCTTGTAGGAGATGTTCTGCTGCACGGCGGCCATGCCGCAACCGGACTCGCGCAGATAGCTCGGCGTCAGGCCGAGCCGCGCGAACATGTTCCAGTTCGCCTCGTCGAACTTGCCGACATACCACATGACGTTCATGTGGCCGATATGGTCGCAGTGCCAGGGATAGACCGTGCCGCGGTACGTCGCCTCGCCCTCCATCGGATTCCTCCTTCGATTTTTGATACGGTAGCGTATCAGGGACGAAGCAGGCTAGCAATACGGCACCGTATCAAAGCATGATCCGGAAAAGTGCGAAGCGGTTTTCCGAAAAGATCATGCACAGACAAGCGATTAATGCGCGATGACGATCCCATCGCGCATTATGATGCGCGGAGATCGCATGACTGAAAGCAAAGGCGACGTCTGGGTCGCGGCCGGCTTCGCCGAACTCGCCCATAGCGGGGTCGACGGCGTACGGGTCGAGGTACTGGCCAAGAATCTCGGCATCACCAAGGGCGGCTTCTACCGCCGCTTCAGGGATCGCGCCGCGCTGCTCGAGGCCATGCTGACACGCTGGCGCGACGGCCGCATCGCATCGATCGAGAAGCACACCGCGCTCGACGGCGCCAGTGCGCGCGAGCGGCTGAAGGCGATCATCACGCTGTATTCGGAGCGCATGAACACCGAGGCGATGGCGGTCGAGCTCGCGATCCGGCAATGGGCGCGCACCGATGAGGCCGCTGCCGCCGCCGCCGCGAGCGTCGATGCCGCGCGGCTGAAGAATGTCGCCCAGCTCTATCGCGCCACCGGGCTGCCGATTGAAGAGGCCGATGCGCAGGCCTTCCTGTTCTACTGCTTCATCTTCGGCCAGAGCCTGCTGTTTCTCGAGCGCGGCCCGCGCAAGCGCGCGCAATTGCTGGCGCAGTCGGCGGACAAGCTGCTGACGGAAAACCCGTAGGTAGAGAGCTGCAGCCAATAGAGCCGGTGCAAACGGAAAGCGGCCGGCTGACGCCGGCCGCTCGCCAAACTCGGTCGGCTCGCTCAGGCGCCCTTCAGGCGCTTGTTGCATTCGCTGTAATAGCCGCCGCCCTTCTGGATCCACTTCAGGCCGCCATTGCCGCCGGTGGTCTTGTTGGCGTTGTACTGGTCGACGCAGGTGTGCATGCGTCCCTTGCCTTCGGACTCCTTGGCGTATTTGGGATCGATGGCGTTCGGAAATACGGCGGGTCCTGCCGGCGCCGCGGGTGCCGCGGCGGGCGCCTGCTTGGCTTCCTTCGGCGCGGCCGGAGCGGGCGCAGCGGCTGCCGGCGGCGGAGCGGCGGGCGCCGCGGCCGGTGTCGCGTCGGCGCCGCACTGCGCCTTGCGGAAATCATTCCACTTCTGGCCGCCGAGGGTGCCGGCCGACTTGGCCGCCTGGTACTTGGCGCTGCATTCCTGCGCGGTCAGGGCCTGCGCCGGCGCGCTCGCCGCAAAGGCTGCAAAGCCCGACACCGCAAGCACGCACAACAATCTGGTCTGAATGGTCATCCCTGGTCTCCCGTCATCCCTGGTTTCCCGTTGGTTTCCCGTTGGGGCATTGGCGTAAGACCATTATCCTAGCGCAACCCCGACTTGCGACAACGCGCCAGCGCGCCTGCGCTTTAAAATATTGTGGCGGCGGGACCGCTGCATGTTCATCCACGGTTCAGCATCGTCGCGCGACGTTTCGGCCCTCTTTCCCTCACGAGGTGCCCCATGAAGACGATTTCCATGCTCGCGTCCGCAACCGCCCTTGCCTCCCTGCTGCTGACGGGCGGAGCTTTCGCGCAAACGGCCGCGCCCGCCGCCAAGGACGCCGCTCCCAAGGCCGAGACCAAGGCGCCGGCCGAGAAGAAGCAGCGCACCGCGGAGTCGCTGGAATGCTCGAAGGAAGCCGACGCCAAGGGGCTGCACGGCAAGGAGCGCAAGAAATTCCGCTCCGAATGCAAGAAGGAGAAGTCGGGCGGCGCCGCCGCTGCGCCGGCGGCGACGAAGTAACGTCCGGACCGGTTTGATGCGATTCGCTCTCCCCATCGGGGAGGGCAATCGCACATGCGCTCGATCCCTCGACGACTCCGTGATGCCCGGCCTTGTGCCGGGCATCGACGTGTTGGCTTGCGCGTGGAAAAGGCGTTGATTGCCGGGACACCTCCGCGAAGACGCGCTTCGCGCTTCTGCCCGGACATGACGAGTTTGTGGCGATACTGATCGCAATCCCCGGCGCGTTTCGAAGGGTGAAAATCTGTGCGCCGGGCGAGCCGGGGCGCAATGCTGCAATCGCGAGATGCATTTGTCGCGTTCACGCGAATTTGCCATAAGGCGGCGTGACCCTGATCCGCGCTTCGATGGCAACGGCCATTCCCGACCGCAGCAAAGTCCTGAACGGGCTCGAGACCCTCGTCATCGGCACCGTCGGCGGCTTGCTGTTTCTGTGGGCAGAATTGCCGGGCGGCCTGATCTCGGGGGCGATGGTCGCGGTCGCGATCGCCGCATTGGCCGGACGGCCGCTCGCGGTGCCGGCGGTGCTGACGCAATCGGTGCTGCTGTTGCTCGGCATCTCCCTCGGCTCGCTGATGTCGCAGCAATTGCTGCAGCACATGAGCTCCTATCCGCTCACCATCGGCCTGCTGGCGCTGGCGACGTTCTGCTCGACCTTCGGCTCGAGCCTCTATCTGCAACGCGTCCATGGCTGGGACCAGACCTCGGCTTTCCTTGCCGGCAGCCCGGGCGCGCTGTCGCAGATCACGATCCTTGCCGCGGAAAAGGGCGCCGACGTCGCGGCGATCGCGGTGGTGCAGACCATGCGCGTGATCATCTTGACCGCCGCGCTGCCGCTGGTGCTGGCGCTGACCGGGGTGACACATGCCGCGCCGCCGCCATTGCCGACCTCGATCGCCTCGCCGTTCGGCCTCGTCGCGCTTGTCGCCTTATCGATCGGCGTCTCGCTGCTGCTGCGCTGGATCAAATTCCCCGCCAGCTGGATGTTCGGCGCGATGCTCGCCTCCAGCCTGCTGCACGGCTCCGGGCTGGTCGATGGCGGCCTGCCGCCCTGGCTCCGCAACGTCGCGCTGGTCGGCATCGGCGCCATCATCGGCACCCGCTTCGCGCGGATGAAGACCTCGACGCTGCTCAGTCACGTCAATGCCGGGCTCGGCTCGTTTGCGATTGCCATCCTGATCTCGGCCGTGTTCGTCGCGGTGATCGGCTTCACCACCCATGTGCGGCTCGCCGACGTCGTGGTCGCCTTTGCCCCCGGCGCGATGGACGCGATGCTGGCGCTGGCGTTGACGCTGCACATCGACCCGATCTTCGTCGGCGCGCATCATCTGTCGCGCTTCCTGTTCGTCACCATCTCGACGCCGGGCATCATCCATCTGTTCGGCCGGCCGCAGGACGACGTCGACGATTAGCTCGAAAGCGTTGGATGGGTAGAGCGCAGCGAAACCCATCGCTTTCGTCGCGCCTAAAGAGAAATGGTGGGTTTCGCTTCGCTCTACCCACCCTACTGGCTCAGGCCTTCGCGGCTCGCATCACGCCCCAACCGGCGATCGCGGCCATCGCGAGCGAGATCAGCACGTTGTAACCGGCCAGCGAAATGCCGAGGAAGCGCCACTGCACCTCGTCGCAGCGCACCACCTTGACCTTGTCGAGCTGGTCCAGCAGCGAGCCGGCCTTGCCGAAATCCACCATCGGGCCGGTGCAATCGGTCGGCCCCGGCCAGAATCCCCATTCGACACCGGCGTGATAGGTACCGAGCCCGGCATTGGCGAGCGCGGGCGAGGCCGAGGATCACGAGGCCCGCGAGCAGCACCGGACGCGGCGCGCCGCGGGCGGCCGCGAGCGCCACCACGGCGCCGAGCGGCACCGCGAGGTAATAGGCATAGCGCTGCTCGAGGCAGAGCGGACAGGGCATGATCTCCAGCACGAGCTGGAAGAACCAGGCGCCGGCCAGGGTCGCCGCCGCGATCACGGCAATCGCCAGCGCCGAGGTCAGCGCCGGATTGCCGGCGGAAGCATGCGACGGATGGGCGGCGGCAATAGTCACGTCGGTCCTCCTGCGAGCATCGTTCGGGAGGGTCATGGGCCCTGCTCCAAGGTCGTCGATTGCGGTCGTATCGCGTGAAAATACCGCTGTCGAGGCGCGGGACAATCACATCCGCGCGGGTTGACCGTGACGGCCGCCGTCCGCCGCGGTCAGATCGCGTTCAGTCGATGATGCGTGGGAACGCGCAGGCCCCACTGGGTCATCGCCGCCTGCAGCTCATCGGAAAAGAAAAGACTCGGATTGAGCAGCCTGCGTTCATGCCAGAGATGGGCGCCGGCGCTGACACGCTTCAAGACCGTCAGACTGCCATAGCCCTTTTTCGTGGGATTGTTTGCAAAATACGCCGTCGATCCCTCCGACACCTGATGGACGGCGCTTTGTTCCGGCACGAAGCTGTCGATGTAACGGCGGACGATGATGCCGTAATACGGAACGGGGTAGTCCTTGCCCTTCGGCGTGGTGATCCGTAACGGCCAGAACTGGTGCACGCCCGGCTCCAGCTTCTCGATGATGGCGTGCAAGGGTGCATCGACGGCACGGACGCCGTTGGTCAAATGCAGCAGCGATCCGAGCGATTTGCGTGACTCCTCCATCCTGAATTCCAACGGGCATTCGTGCGGCTCGAGCAGCCCCTGTCCTCCCTGAACTTGCGAGCCACCTCGCCGATGTAAGCGACATGCCAGTCGTTCAGCGCCGCCCTCTGCTCCGCAGACATCTGCTCGTCGAAATATTGCTTGAGGCCTTCCTCCCAGCCCACATAGTCGCCGTTCGGGAAGAAGTCGCCGAAGTGGCTGCGCTCGTACCATCCCCACACCATGTTCAAGTGCCCCTTGCTTCAAGTGCCCCTTGCGTCATCGAGATCGACGAACCGGACAATACCGTTACGCTCGCGCCTCCGTCTCGAAGTAGGTTGCCGCAGCCGCGGCCAGGCTCGGGGACGGTGGCAGCGGCGGCCGCTGCCGGGCAAACTCTTCCGTGACCGCCATACGGACGGGCGACGGCTTTGCGTCGTCCTTGGGGTCACACCCCCGGAAATTCCGCTGCCGGGGCGCGGGACATCCCGCCCGCGCGGGTTGACCGTGACGGGCCGCCCGCTATAGTCCGCCGCGCTTCGCGACCCCCGGCCTTCTCGGCCGGGACCATTGCGAATGCCCCTGTGGCGGAACTGGTAGACGCGCTCGACTCAAAATCGAGTTCCGCAAGGAGTGCTGGTTCGATTCCGGCCAGGGGCACCAACCAGGCCGTTCAGGCCCGTTCCAAATCGTTCGCAACCGTCCGCGCGATGCTCGGAAACCCTTGAAAAACAGGGCTTTACGCGTACATCGGTGTTCGTCACCGTTTGTTCTCATCCGATCCCAGCCGGCCGATTTGTTGGTATTTTTGTTGGTATCGTGTTGGTATCGGGAGAACAAACGTTCACGGCGACTTTCGCTATTCCGAATGAAGGAATTGAGCCGATGGCCCGCAAGAACGGTGGCGCGTGCGCCAACCCCAAGCAGATCAGAACCGACGTCGACTGCCGCGCCGCGCAACCACGATTCGACAATGGCGCGTGGAGCGCCGCCAAGATTTCCGACGCGACCGGTGGAGGTCTCTATCTCTTCGTCACGCCCGACGAAACCAGGCCCGGCAAGCCTGCCTCCAAGCTCTGGCGGATGGGCTACCGCTTCCACAGCCGCCAGAAAACCTACTCCATCGGTCCTTACGGCAACGGCAAGGACGGCACGTTCTCGCTCGCCGACGCGCGGCGCGAGCGCGACAAAGCCAAAGATCTGCTCAAGAACGGCAAAGACCCGAGCACCGAGAAGCAGCTCGAAAAGCACAGGCAGAAGGCGGCCCGGCCTTTCGAGGAATGGGCCGACGAGTGGCTCGCGAAGAAGAAGGTGGAGAAAGTCAAACGCGGCAGGATCGTCGCGGTCCGTGACGCCAAGACCATCGAGGTGCTTAAGCTGCGCGTCGGCTACGTCAAAGCTCGCTTCGGCAAGCTGTGCAGGCTGGATATCAAGCGTCCAGACGTGCTCGCCTTTATGCGTTCATACGAAGCCGCGGGAAAGCTGGAAACCCGCGACCGCGTGCGCAGCATCGGCGAGCAAATCTGCAACTATGCCGATGTCGAAGGCGACGGCTACAATCCGTTCCGCAACCTGAATGGGCAGATGATTGCCAACATTTCGACGCCGCGTCCCGGCGTCACCGAACCACGTGACGTGACGCGCGTCTTCAAGCTCATCAGCGCACCGTGGACGAGAGCGAGGTTTGGTGACGTTGTTGGCCTTGGGTTGCGATTCGATGCGCTGACCGTTCCCCGCCCCGGCATGGTCAATGAAATGGAGTGGAGCGAGGTCGATTGGGACGCCGAACGTTGGACTGTTCCAGCCGCCAAGATGAAGACCGGCTGGGACCATGTCGTGCCCTTGTCACGGCAGGCACTCGCAGTCCTACGGAGCGTTCAGAAGCTAACCGGCCATCGCCGATACGCGTTTTCCAGCTCGAGGGATGCGCCGCTGTCGAACAACACGCTCAACAAGCGCTTGCGGCTGCTTGGCATTGACACCAAGACTGATCATTGTGCCCACGGATTCCGGATGACCTTCTCGACCCTGTCCCACCACGAAGAAATCAAGGACGCCAAGGCATGGGACGGCGATGTCGTCGAGCTGCAGCTCGCGCATCTCGACAACTCTACTGTGGAAGGTCTCTACAAGAAGCACGGACCACTCGCGCTGATCGGCTCGCGCACGAAGCTGATGCAGCATTGGGCTGATCGGATCGACCACTGGCTCGATCCCAACAGGGTGATGCCGATCAAAGGTGGCGCGCAGCGGTGAGCCCGTCAAGAGGGACGGGTTGAAGTTCGGTCACTCAGCGCCGCTCGGATCGTGACTGATCACGAGTTCATAACCCGGCAGGGTCTGCCGGCTGACGACAAACTGTTTGAGCAGCGAGAGCAGCCATTCTTCGTCGGCGGCTGCTATTCATGGCGGCTGGATGGACCGTTCGTGGCGGAGACATTCCCGCAGTTCGCGCAGAAGCCGGTCGAGGCCAAGCACGCTTCGTGAGCCGCTAGCGCTCTCGCCAGGCGCGCATCAGCTGATCGGAGAACGGCTTGAAGAGGTAAGACATCACTGTGCGCTGCCCGGTCTGAATAAAAGCTTCGACCGGCATGCCAGCGATCAGCTTCACATTGCCGAGGCGGGCCATCTCCGCCTCCGTCACCGCAATGCGGGTGACATAGAAGCTGGCTCCGCTCTTTTGGTCGTTCGTGACATCAGCGGACACGTGATTCACTTCACCGTTGAGCTGGGGCGTTGTCCGTTGGTTGAAGGCGGTGAACCGCAGCAGCACCGGTTGGCCGACGGACACGCGATCGATCTCGTGTGGGGCGATGCGCACCTCGACGACGAGCAAGTCGTGAGCGGGGACGATCAGCATGATCGGCTCGCCGGCGGTAACGACGCCGCCTATCGTGTGCAGCGCGAGCTGCTGCACGGTGCCATCCTGCGGCGCGCGGATGTCGATGCGCTTGAGCTGATCCTCGGCGGCCACCCGCTTCTCGACCAGTTCCGAGGTCTTCGCGCGAATCTCGGCGAGCTCCTTTCCCACCTCGGTGCGGAGATCCTGATCGATCTGCATGATTTGCAGCGCGGTCTCGGTGATCCGGCCCCTTGCTTCGGCGATCGAGGCGACCAGAGCGCCGCGTTCGCCGTGCAGGCGCACTGCATCGCGCTCAAGGGTGGTCACGCGCGTGATCTGGACCAGGTTCTTGCGCCACAGCTCGCGCACGCCAACAAGCTCTTGGTCGACAAACGTTGTCTCGCCGTCTTTCGCCTCGATCTGCTCTTCCAAGCCGCGGATCTGCTCTCGCAGCTGGCCGACACGCTCGTTGAGCTGTGCCTTCTTGCCTGCTCGGGCGGTACCGCGCAGTTCGAACAGCTTGTGCTCGCCGAGGAGCACCCGCGCTACGTCCGTGTCGGAGACACGCGCGATGAGGTCCGCGGGAAAATCGACGCGCTTCTGGTCGTCGCGCTCCGCCTCGAGCCGGGCCTGGCGTGCCGCCATCTCGTCGAGGCTCTTGAGAATGACCAGAAGGTTGGCCCGCGTCACCGTCTCGTCGAGCCGCAGCAGCACGTCTCCGGCCTTCACTCTGGAGCCCTCACGGACATTGAGCTCGCCCACCACGCCGCCGGTGGGGTGCTGCACCTTCTTGCTGTAGCTGTCCACCACCAGCGTGCCCGCGCCGATGACGGCGCCTGCGAGCTCCGTCGTGGCGGCCCAGCCGCCGACGGCGCCTGAGAGAATGATGACCCCCACGAGCCCAGCGCGAAGGTGCCGGCGAATCGAGGGCGGCACTACACTGACCGACTCGCGGTTCATGTGCTCGCTCCCTCGCTCACGACCTTGAGCGGCACCGATGCCGGCCGCGACTGCATCATCTTGGCCAGCAGCGCGTCCTTCGGCCCGTACGTCTGCACACGCCCCTGCGACATCACCATCAACTGGTCGACGCCGGCGAGCGCGCTGGTGCGGTGTGCAACGACGATGACAATGCCGCCGCGCGCGCGCACGCCCGTGATGGCTTGCGTCAGGGCCTGGTCGCCCTCCAGGTCCAGGTTCGAGTTGGGTTCATCGAGAACCACCAGGAACGGATCGCGGTACAGCGCACGGGCCAGCGCGATGCGCTGGCGCTGCCCAGCCGAGAGCGCCGCGCCGTCCTCGCCGATCTGCGTATCGTAGCCATCAGGCAGTTGCAGGATTGTTTCATGCACACCGGCCGCCATTGCGGCCGCGATCGTCGCTGGCCCGTCGGGCTCTGGATCGAAGCGGGCGATGTTCTGGGTTACCGTTCCGGCGAATAGCTCCACGTCCTGCGGCAGATAGCCGATATGTTGCCCGAGTGCCTCCGAGTTCCACTGATCGAGGGCGGCACCGCCGAGCCGCACCTTGCCACCCACCGACGTCCAGACGCCGACGAGGGCGCGCACCAGCGATGACTTGCCAGAGGCACTCGGGCCGACGATACCGAGCCCTTGCCCGGGCTTCAGCGTGAAGGAAACCTCGAGCACCACCGGGCGCTGATCGCCTGGCGGCGCCACGGAGACGGTCTCGACGGCGAGGCCTTTGCACGGCGGCGGCAACGGAGTCTTCTCCGACTCGTCCGGGAGCTGCGCCCAATATTGCCGCAGACGTTTCCAGCTCTGCCGGGCCGCGACCAGGCTTTTCCAGTGCGCGATGGCGAGCTCGACCGGAGCCAGTGCGCGCGACGTCAGGATGGCGCCGGCAATAATGATCCCGCCACTCGCCTCCTGTCGAATGACCAGATAGCCACCGACGCCGAGCACCGCCGATTGCAAGACCATGCGCAGCACCTTGGAGACGGAGCCGAAGCCGCCAGCGATGTCGGCGGCGCGCCGCTGGCTGGCCATGTAGCCGTCGTTCGCCACCGCCCAGCGCGCGGCAAGGCGCCCCCGCATGCCCATCGCCTGCAATACCTCGGCATTGCGGCGGCTGGCCTCGGCCAGGGCATTGCGCTGCGCCACCCGCCCGGTGATGTCCTTGGTGTGCGCGCGCGTCAGCCGGTCGGTGACAAGCGTCAGCGAGACAAGCAGCAGCGCGCCGATCAGTGCCGTGTGCCCCAGCAACGGGTGGAACAGATAGCAGATCGTGAGATAGAACGGGATCCACGGCAGGTCGAACAGCGCGGTCGGGCCGAGCCCGGAGAGATAGCTGCGCACCTGGTCGAGATCGCGCATCGGCTGCAGCCCGTCGCCGCTGACGCGCCCCCGTAGCGGCCAGCGCGCGACGATGTCATAAGCGCGCTCCGAGAAAGCGCGATCGAGCCAGTCGCCGATCCGGACCAGGATGCGCCCGCGCACAATGTCAAGGAATGCCTGGAAGAGATAGAGGCCGCAGGCCAGGACGACGAGGCCGACGAGCGTCGGCACGCTGTGGCTCGGCACCACGCGGTCGTAGACTTCCAGCATGAAGAACGAACTGGTGAGGTACAGCACGTTCAGCATGGCCGTGATCAGGCCGATGCCGATCAGCACGCCGCGGCAGGCGCGGAGCAGCGAGGGCAGATCGTGTGCGGGCGACGGCCCGTCGTGATCACCGGCAGGGGCGGGGCGCGCGCTCGCCCGCCGGCGCCGCGCCAAGCGGAACAGAAGGATCGCCGCCACGATAGGCAGCGCTGCGCGGAGCATGAGGTCGCGCGGCCCGTCGAAAGCCGGGCCGAGCCAGGCTTGCGCGTCGGCTGCGATTCGAGACCAGCACTCCGAGAGAATGTCCAACACGCGTATCGATTCCTAGAGGCTTTTCTTGGAGGCTTTCGAACTCGAGAGGCCTTGGCTCGGCGGCGCGGAGGCGCATCCATGTCGGATGCGTCTCCGCGCGCGACGGAACTAGGCCAACGGCCAGTGGCTCACGGTCGTCGAGTCCGGGTTGTCCACCAGCACGTTGAAGGTGGCCTTGGCCGTATCGCCGTCAGCGTCGGTGTTGACGACCCGGAACTGGACGTCCTGATCGTTCACCGGTGCGGCCACCTGGGTCGTGAAGTTGATGATGCGGACACCCGCATTGGTATCGGCCGGGTCGAAGTAGAAGCGGATGTATCCGGTCGAGAACGATTCGCCGGCAGCATCGTGATTGGTGCCGGGGAGGGCAGTGTTGCCTAAGTCCGCAAGGGTGACGTGGACGTTGCCTTGCTTGAGACCGCTGATGGTCGGGTTCTCGTAATCGATCAAATCGCCGGCGGAGTTGAACAGCCAATACTCCGCCTTGATGCTGCTGATGTTGCCGATCCCCGCCACGTCGAAGGCCAGGTTCTTGAGGTTCAGGCCACTGCTTTCGCTGAAGAAGAAGCCTTCGTTCATGTTGATCTGTGACGCCTGCCCGTTCTTCACTCCGAATCCGATATTGTCGGGGTTGAGATCGTCGGCCGGGTTCGTGGGGCCGAGGTTGGCGTGATTCAAGTCACTTGTCGACTGATTGAGCCCCAGCGCGCCTGATGGGTTCGCGTAAAACGTCCCATCATTGAAGAACAGTCCGTTGAACAAGATGTTGTGGCCGCCGCTCGTGCTGACATTGAGCGTCTCGACCGGGCTTCCCGACTTGATGGCGCTGAAGTTCAGCGTCTCCGGCGGGTTGGCGAGCGTCTGCAGCACCGTGAAGGTGTAACCTGTGTCGGTTACGCTCAGTTGATAGACACCGTTGCCGCCGGAATCCTTGTAGGTCAGGATCGTATGATCGGCGTTGTATGATTGTGTGAGCCCGGTGATGGCAGCGCCGGCATCGATCGTGACCTTGGCTCCGTCGGCGCCATCGGGTGACGTGAACGAGTCCGATCCCGAGGAGCCGGCGGTGAACGCGACCGCCGGATGCTGGGCGTCCTGCCCGGAGAGGCTCTCCACCCCGCTGAGGCTTGGACCGTCGTCGAGCAACTTGAACAGGTTTCCGATGTTGGCCGCCGCGGCGGTGCTCGTGTCGCCGTCCTTGTCGGTGGCGGTGGCCGACAGCGTGATCAGGTCCGCGGTCATGGTGGCACTGGCTTCGGAGCTGTCGCCGACCGTCCCCTGAGTACTCGTGGTGTCGGCAGTCGCTTCGTGGACGGCCCGAAATTCGTGGAACGTCACAGTGCCCGTCGAATCGACATGAATGGTGAAAACGAGATCACCGCCCGTGCTCGTCTTGCCGAGTACGTCTCCCTTGAGGAAATTGCTGCCGTCGGCACTTGCAACGCTGAGCAGAACGGTCTGCGACGACAGCGAATCGATCAGTCCGGAATCGACATTGGCGGACTTGACGCCGAGCGTGTAACCGCCGACGGCTCCAGCCGCGTCGGCGCCGTAATTGGGTGTGAACAGGCCGCTGAAGCTGCCAGACGTGGTGGTGTTCGCTGCATTTGGGGTGGAGCCGGCCGCGAGATAGCTCTCGTCGAGTTGCAACGCCGTGGCCGTGCCGTTCGCCAGGAGGGTCGGACCGTCGTCCTCGAACAACAGGTTGCCGCCGACGGCGGCATGCTCCGTCCCGCTGGTCGTGTTCGAGACGCTGAACGTGAAATTGCCGGCGTCGAAGCTGACATTGGATCCGCTGCCGCTGGTCGGCTGGGCGTTGCCGACCACAAAGCGGTCCATGTGGCTGGATTCAGCGACCTGGAAGTCGACGGTATAGTTCTTTTTCAGGCCATCGACGAAGTACGAACCGTCGCCCGCAGCAGTGATGGTGATGCCCGTCGTGACCAGCTGTGTCTTCGCGAGGTCGGAATACACTTTGATCGTATTGCCGAGGATCGGGACCAGCGTCTGGTCGTTGCCGGTCAAGCCGTCGCTCCCGATGCTGGTGGTCGAGACAAGATTGCCGTTCTGAAGATTATTTGTTTCGTTGAAGGCATATATGTGCACTTTGACAGTGGTGTTCGTGTTCCCGGGGTTCACCTGGGTCACCGAAAAGCTCGCCTCCGTCACCGACCCGACGTGCGAGGTGTAGCTGAGCTTCGTCAGATCGTGCACGTCTGGATTTGTCAGCGGGAAGTCGGGGTAGTTCACGTGGTTGACGACGTCGATGCGCACCGCCTCACCGGGATTGAGCGCTTGCGAATTGTTGCCGAGGCCCTGTGTGCTGACGGTCACCTTCGAGCCCGGCGCCAGGCCGGTGATGAGCATATCGGGATCGCTGGTGTCTGTTCCTGCGGTCGCGGTCTGCTCGATGGCCGACCAGTCGTCCGATCCGGACGGCACGTGACTGAAATCGCCGAAGTTGACGGTCGTCGTCGTGGTGAAGGAGGCCTTCACATCGACGAGGCCGGAAAGGTCAAGCACGTCGGCATCGTCGATCCCGCTGGTGTTGGTATGTTTCAGGGCCTCGTACTGGATGGTCCAGATGTTGCCGCCGGACACCTTGCCGGAGGTGAGGGTCTCGTCGATCACGATTGCGAAAGCCACGGCACCTGTGGAACTGGCGGTCCACGTTTGGCCACCGTCTGACGTGGTGCCCTCACGCCCGAGTAGGATGTTGTTGTTGGAATCGGCGTAGAGGAAGATCTGCGCCCCATTGTGGGTGGCGAAAATCTGGGTGGCGGTGCCGTCGGCGATCGCGTTCCCTGAGGGGTCGGAGAACTGCAGGTCGGTAACGGTGGTTGTGTTGAGCTGGATGAAATCGGTGCTGGCGCTGCCGATCGTCCGCGCGGCAACTTGCGGAAACACCACGCTGGTGTCACCCGACTCTTCGCCGGTGGAGCCAGCCGTAATGCCCAGACTGGTCTTGAGCGCTGCGCTCATGTTCGAAAGCAGGTAAGACCAGGCGACTTCGTTGTCGGGTCCCGCCAGCACGCCAGTGTCATTATCGGTGCCGCTGGTCTGCAAGCTCGCGGCTTCGTCGATGATGAGATTGCCGTTGATGGTCAGCACTGCCATGATTTCCTCCTTGGGAAAGGCGGGTTCGCCTCGCACCTGCTCCAGCGCAAGCGGCAACCGCCCGGGCGCGCGATCGGCCCCTGGTTTCACGTCAAAAAAACGCGTGCGTGCACTCGCCGGCGACATTCCGTCGCCGGAGGAAACGTCAGTTTCTGGCAGTCCATTAGAATGGGGCGCAGCGGAAGCTTGTCGCTACTTCGCGTACGCCCATCCGACGCTGCCTGAATGATCAGTCGCGGAGAGAAGTACCTGCAATCGAATGATCAAATGTTTTTGCATGCTATTCTCCCTCGATCAGCCGCAAACTGCCGCGAACGCAAGTGGAGAAGCACCGTCCAACAAATTTCGAGGCCAAGCCTCCCAATGGAACTTTCTCAGTAAAGGAGTGAGAAAATTCAAGGTAAAGGGTGAAGAAGCAGTACCACCTATGAGGCAGGGCGCATCTATTTAGACACGACGACGACAATGTCGCCCTGCACGTGTGCACGGCGCGGGATGCTGCTAACAGCGCGCGGATAAGCCGGCGCGACCAATTATGCAAGAAGTGCTCTGGAAGCTGGGCCGGAACGTCAGCTCCTGATGCTGTGGATGTGGACGGCTCCTCCACCGGCACAAGAGTGCCAAGGAGTGGGCGCCGTATTGAGGCTCCCACGATTCGGAGGAGCAGCCTATGCAGTCAATTTCGACGATCGGTCTGGATATTGCGAAGTCGGTCTTTCAAGTGCATGGCGTCGATGCAGCCGGCCAAGTGGTCATACGCCGTCAGCTCAAGCGCCGTTTCGTGCTGTCCTTCTTTGAGAAGTTGCCACCGTGCTTGGTGGGGATCGAGGCTTGCGCGTCATCCCATTATTGGTCCCGCGAGTTGCAGGCGTTGGGGCATACGGTGCTATTGATGCCCTCCGGCCTATGTGAAGCCGTACGTCAAGCGGCAGAAGAACGACAGCACCGACGCGGAGGCGATTTGCGAGGCGGTCACGAGGCCCAACATGCGGTTCGTCCCAACCAAGACGGTCGAGCAACAGAGCTGTCTGATGCTTCATCGAGCACGCCATCTGTTCATTCGCCAGCAGACTGCCGTCATCAATTCAATCCGCGCCTATCTTGCCGAGTTCGGGATTGTCGCCCCCGTCGGGCGCAGGGCGTCGAGCAGTTGCTGGAAGTGGTCGCCGATACATATGACCGTCGGCTCCCAGCGGTGGGCCGCGCGTGTCTTGCGGCTCTCGGCAGCCAATTGCGGGCCCTGAAGGCCCACATCCTGGAGTTCGACCGACGCATCATCGCCTGGCATCGATCACATGCGACGAGCAAACGGCTGGACGCTATCCCCGGCGTCGGGCCGGCGCTGGCAACAGCGCTAGTCGCGAGCGTTGCCGATGCCAACGTGTTTCGATCGGGTCGGGACTTCTCGGCCTGGGTTGGGCTCGTGCCGAACCCAGCCGCCGAATGGATCATTCAAGAAGTAACAGAGTTGCGCGTTGAGGATCAAGTTCAGCAGGGTATCGAGTTCGCGCTCTATCCGTTTGATCTCGGACCGAGCCGTCTCGATCGAGGCCGAGCCTTCCATCCGAAGACGATTCATCCCGCGTGTGAATTCGTCGCAGAATTCCCTGAACAGAGCCGGGTCCATCAGGTGGTAGCGTAGCGCGTTGAGCACGCGTGCCTCCAGCCGCTCGCGCTGGACACTCTTTCGATTTTCGCAGGTTCCCTTATTTCTCGCCGTCGAGCACCCAACTAGGTCGGCCGAGATCATGGCGTATCCGCCACCGCAGCATGCGCATTTTATCAAACCCGAGAACAGGTATTTTGGGCGGCGTCGGTCGCGGAAGCTATTTGGTACCTCAGTGCCATCGTTGTCGCGCTTTATCTTTGTGGCGGCCTGTCGTGCTTTTGCGGCGTTCCAGAGTTCATCATCCACGATGCGGTGGTGCCGCCGGTAAGATCAACACAAAAATGGTTCAGCTTGAGGGCCGCAAGGCTGAGCTCGAGCAAGCGCTAGTTGACGCGGAGGAGCCGCCACCCCTGCTGCACCCCGAAATGGCAACTTTCTATCGACAACAGGTAAGTGCTCTGCATGAGGCGCTGCAGGCTGATACTGAGGCGACCCGGCTGAAAGCTGGAGAGGTCCTGCGCTCTCTCGTGAAGGAGATCGTCCTCACACCCGGGGATGGGGAACTGAAGATCGACGTCCGAGGCGATCTGGCGGGAATCCTGGCGGTCGCCCTCAAAACGAAAACCCCAGCCACGAGGGCTGGGGTTTCGCAATTTGAGATGGTTGCGGGGATAGGATTTGAACCTATGACCTTCAGGTTATGAGCCTGACGAGCTACCGGGCTGCTCCACCCCGCGTTAAACCGTTGCGTGCCTTGCAGAAAGGGTGCCCGAGCCGGCCGGCCAACGCTTTTCAACGGCGCCGATCGATCCGTCCGGGGGCTTCCTGAGAAGGCGACCCGGGCCGAAGCCATCGGGTGCGGGGCGTATGTATCAACGTGAGCCCGGTTTGGAAAGCCCCGGATGCGGGTTTTTGAGGATTTTGTGACGTCGAAATCGCCGGCTGTGCCGGCAGGATTTACCGCCGGGAACCGGGCCTTGCCAGACCGCGCGCAAAAGCGGAGCTTGGCGCGCAACAAATCCGCCAAGAAAACGTCGTCCGAGGGGGAAATGCCATGGACCGGCCATTGAAGAGCCCGGGGCTGCATGCGCTTGAGGAGGCCTTTTATCGCCAGTTCGAGCTGTCGCGCAGCGACCCGGCGCCGACATTGCAGGCACGGCTCGACCGGCTGCGCCGCCTGCGCGCCGCGCTGACCGAGAACGAGGCGCGATTCGAGGCGGCGATCTCGGCCGATTTCGGCCACCGCTCCACCGTCGAGACCGCGATCGCCGAGACCATGCTGGTGCTCGGAGAGATCAGGCACGCGGCCAAGCACCTCAAGGGCTGGATGGCGTCGCGGAAGGTCCCGACCACGGTGCAGTTCGCGCCGGCCAAGAACCGGCTGATGCCGCAGCCGCTCGGCGTGGTCGGCATCATCGCGCCGTGGAATTATCCGCTGCAGCTGACCCTGGCGCCCGCAGTCGCCGCGATCGCGGCCGGCAACCGCGCCATCATCAAGCCGAGCGAGCTGGTGCCGCGCTTCTCCGAGCTGCTGATGGAGACGATCGCCAAGAAATTCGACGTCACCGAGCTCGCGGTCACGGATATCGACAACGAAATCGCAAAGGCGTTTGCCGCGCTGCCGTTCGATCATCTGATCTTCACCGGCTCGACCCGCGTTGGCCGGCTGGTGGCCGAAGCCTGTGGCCGCAATTTGACGCCGGTGACGCTCGAGCTCGGCGGCAAGTCGCCAGTGATCGTCGACGGCTCCGCCGACATCGACGAAGCCGCGCAGCGCATCGCCTATGGCAAGCTGCTCAATGCCGGCCAGACCTGCATCGCGCCCGATTACGTGCTGGTGCCGCAGGCCGCGGTGCAGGCCTTCGCGATGCGGCTGCAGGGTCACATGCAGCACATGTTCGGTACCGATCCCGATAACGCCGATTACACGTCGATCGTCTCGGATCGGCACTATGCGCGGCTCGAGCGGCTGGTCGTCGACGCCGCCGCGAAGGGCGCGACCATCATGCAGCCGGCAACGCCGAACGACCGCGAGTGGAAGGCGAGGCGCAAATTTCCGCCGACCGTCATCGTCGACGCGAGGCCGGACATGACGGTGATGCAGGAGGAAATCTTCGGGCCGCTGTTGCCGGTCATCGGCGTGCGCGATGCGGCAGAGGCGATCGCCTTCGTCAACGGGCGCGATCGCCCGCTGGCGCTGTACTGGTTCGGCACCGACAGCGCCGCCCGCGATGCGGTGCTGGCGCGCACGCTGTCCGGCGGCGTCACCGTCAATGACTGCCTGTTCCACTTCGCGCAGGCCTATCAACCGATGGGCGGCGTCGGCGCCTCCGGCACCGGCGCTTATCACGGCGAGTGGGGATTCAAGACGCTGACCAAGTTCAAGCCGGTGTTCTACCGCTCGCGGTTCAACCGGCTTGCCGATCTCTATCCGCCCTATGGCGCGAAGGTCGCGCGGCTGGAGAAGCTGCTGCGGATGTTGTCGTAGAAGTGCTGTCGTTCCGGGGAGCGAAGCGAACCCGGAAGCTCGAGATTCCGGGTTCGCGCTGCGCGCGCCCCGGAATGACGATAAGGGGGAACATGCGTGACTGACACATTCGATTTTGTTGTGATAGGCGCGGGCTCCGGCGGCTGCGCGGTGGCGGGGCGGCTGTCGGAGGATCCGGCAACGTCGGTAGCGCTGCTCGATGCCGGCGGCACCAATGACAATTGGATCGTCACCACGCCCGGCGCGCTGGTGCTGATGGTCGCCGGCACGATCAACAACTGGGCCTTCAACACCGTGCCGCAGAAAGGGCTCAACGGCCGCATCGGCTACCAGCCGCGCGGCAAGGGGCTCGGCGGCTCCTCGGCGATCAACGCCATGGTCTACATCCGCGGCCATCGCACCGACTACGACCACTGGGCCGCGCTCGGCAATACCGGCTGGGCGTTCGCCGACGTGCTGCCCTATTTCAAGCGCTCTGAAGACAATTCCGATTTCGACGGCGAGTATCACGGCAAGGGCGGCCCGCTCGCCGTCAACAAGCTGCGCTCCGGCAATCCGATCCAGCAGACCTTCCTGCAGGCGGCGCAGGAGGCCCAATTCCGCATCCGCGAGGATTTCAATGCCGAGGACCATGAGGGCCTCGGCATCTACCAGGTGACGCAGCGCAACGGCGAGCGCTGGAGCGCGGCGCGCGCCTATGTGCATCCGTATATCGGCAGGCGTCCCAACCTGCGCGTCGAGACCAATGCGCACGCAACACGTATCCTGTTCGAGGGCAAGCGCGCGGTCGGCGCCGAATACCGGCAGGGCAAGGAGTTGAGGCAGCTCCGCGCGCGGCGCGAAGTCCTGCTTGCCGCCGGCGCGTTCCAGTCGCCGCAGCTGTTGATGCTGTCGGGCGTCGGCGATGCCGCAGCGCTCGGCAAGCACGGTCTCGCCAGCGTGCATCATCTGCCCGCCGTCGGCCAAAATCTGCAGGACCATCCCGATTTCATCTTCGGCTACATGTCGGACAATCCGAACTTCGCCGGCATCTCGCTGAAGGGCATGCCGCGGCTCGTCCGCGCCATCATGCAATATCGGCGCGAGCGCCGCGGTCCCCTCACCTCGAACTTCGCCGAATGCGGCGGCTTCCTGAAGACGCGGCCCGATCTCGACATCCCCGACATCCAGCTGCATTTCGGCATGGCGATGGTCGACGACCACGGCCGCAAGCGCCACGGCGGCACCGGCTTCTCCTGCCATGTCTGCCTGCTGCGGCCGAAGAGCCGCGGCAGCGTCACGCTGGCCGGCAATGACCCGATGCAGGCGCCGCTGATCGACCCGAACTTCCTCGGCGAGGAAGACGATCTCGAATCGATGGTGGCGGGCTACAAGACCACGCGACGGCTGATGGAGGCGCCGGCGCTGCGCGCGCTGCAGCAGAAGGATGTCTTCACATCCAACGTCCGCACCGACGACGACATCCGCAGCATCCTGCGCGAGCGCGTCGACACCGTCTATCACCCGGTCGGCACTTGCAAGATGGGCACCGCCGACACGCTCGCGGTGGTCGATCCGAAGCTGCGCGTGCACGGGCTCGAAGGCCTGCGCGTGGTCGACGCCTCGATCATGCCGACCCTGATCGGCGGCAACACCAATGCACCGACCATCATGATCGGCGAGAAGGCGGCCGACATGATCAAGGCGGAGATGCGGGCGGGGTGACCGAATGCGTAGGGTGGGCATGGCGCAAGAGCGCCTTTGCCCACCCCGCGAAACTGCCATCGCAGGGCCGCACGGCCAAAATATCGAAAACAACCCCATGCAAAGGAGCCGCGGGCTGCCGGCTTCGACCCGGCGACTTGACTCGTCGGGCAAATCAGCGGCATTATTCTATTATCCAGAAACAACGGCCGACGGCCCCCGGGCTGTGCTCGTGGCTTGATGCGTTGGAATCGTAGCCCGAATGGAGCGAAGCGTAATCCGGGACCTTCACGCATGCTCCCCGGATTTCGCTGCGCTTCATCCGGGCTACAAAGCTAGTTCAGCAAGAAGCCGCCATCCACCGTCACCACTGTCCCGGTCATGTAGCGCGAGGCGTTGGAAGCGAGCAGCATGATCGCGCCGTCGAGGTCGGACTCGGCGCCGACCCGGCGCTGTGGAATCCGTTTAGCCAATCGCTCGCCTGCCGGCGTCGACCAGAAATCATGGTTCATCTCGGTATCGATATAGCCGGGCGCCAGCGCGTTGACGCGGATGTTGTTGCCGGCGAGCTCCAGCGCCATCGCCTTGGTGCCCTGGATCATGCCGGCCTTGGAGATCGCATAGGGCGACACCGCCTTGAGCACGCCTTGTCCGAGCACGGACGCGACGTTGATGATATTGCCCGGCTGCTTGCGCGCCATCATGCGCCGCGCAAGTTCGGTCGCGAGGAAGTAGGCGCCCTTCAGATTGGCGCTGATCACCGCGTCCCAATCCGCCTCGGTCTGCTCGGTCGACAGCTTCTCGATCGCGATGCCGGCATTGTTGATCAGGACCGTGATCGGACCGAGCGCAGCTTCGGCGGCGTCGAGCGCTTTCGCGATGCCGGAAATATCCGCGACGTCCATCTGCACCGCGGCCGCGCGACCGCCCCTGGCCTTGATCTCCTCCTCGAGGCTTTTCAGCTTCGCGGTCTGGCGCGCGGCCAGCACCACCGCGGCGCCATGCGCCGCCAGCACGCGAGCGAATTGCCGCCCGAGCCCCTGCGAGGCGCCGGTAATGAGGATGATTTCTTTACTGACATCGAATAGGTCGGACATCGACAGGTTCCCGGATTGAAGCGGACGAGTGATAGCGACAATTGTCCCTGATGTAAGCAGGCTTGATCAACCAGGGGACAGTAGGAGATTGGGGCAGGAACTCCTCATCCATGAACCTCTTCGACCTTGCCGTCATCCTCGGATTGGTGTTCGCGGTGGTGACCGGCTTCACGACCGGCCTGTTGCGCAGTGCGGTCACTATCCTGGCCTATCTCGTCGCCATGCCGCTTGCGGTCGCCGCGCTGGCGATGATCGGGCCCCACATCGCGACGCTGCCGTCGTCGCCGTTTCCGCCCAATGGCGTGCTGCTGTTCGGCCTCTTTCTCCTGATCGGCGTCATCCTCGGAAAGATGGCGCGGACGATGCTCGACGACACCATCGGCTCGGAGATCGGGATCGGCGACCGCTTCGGCGGCGCACTGCTCGGCGCCGTCAGGGTCGGTCTCGTCGTGACCACGCTGGTGCTGGTGTTCGACCAGCTGGTGCCGCTGGCGAAGCAGCCGCAATTCCTCAACGGATCGCAATTGCGGCCGTTGTTCTCAGCGGCCGGACAGGCCGGATTCCGCTCGCTGCCGCCCGAAGCCACCATGGCGATCGAGCGGCTGCGGCGCGAGCAACGCATCTAGCCTCCTGCCTTGCCGCAAGGTGCTCACCCGCTTGTTCCTGCCCGGCATGCACTTATGCATTGCACATCCCTTATCGGCGCCGCCGAGCTTCGCTAGACTGGTGCCATCAAACCTTTACAAACCTATCCGACATCACAGGGAGTGAACCGTGGATCTTGGAATCAAAGGCCGCCGCGCCATCGTCTGCGCATCGAGCAAGGGACTGGGCCGCGCCTGCGCGATCGCGCTCGCCAATGAGGGTGTGCATGTCACCCTGACGGCGCGCGGCGCCGAGGCGCTGAAGCGGACCGCCGACGAAATCCGCAAAGCGCATCCCGGCGTCACCGTCACCGAGATCGTCGGCGACATCACGACGGCGGCGGGACGCGAAGCCGTGCTCAAGGCCTGCCCCGATCCGGACATCCTGATCAACAATGCCGGCGGCCCGCCGCCGGGCGATTTCCGCAACTGGACCCGCGACGACTGGATCAAGGCGATCGACGCCAACATGCTGACGCCGATCGAGCTGATCAAGGCGACCGTCGACGGCATGATGGCGCGCAAGTTCGGCCGCATCGTCAACATCACTTCGGCCGCGGTGAAGGCACCGATCGAGATCCTCGGCCTGTCCAACGGCGCCCGCGCCGGCCTCACCGGCTTCGTCGCCGGCCTGTCGCGCAAGACCGTGATCAACAACGTCACCATCAACGGCCTGTTGCCGGGTCCGTTCGAGACCGACCGCCTGCGCGGCACCGCGAAACCCGAGGCCGAGAAACGCGGCATCTCGGCCGAGCAGGTCCTGGCCGAGCGCGCCAAGCTGAACCCCGCCGGCCGCTTCGGCGATCCCGACGAATTCGGCTATGCCTGCGCATTCCTGTGCGGCGCCAAGGCCGGCTTCATCACCGGGCAGAACCTGCTGCTCGATGGCGGCGCCTTCCCGGGCACCCTCTAGTGCCGCCGATTTGAAGCTCCTGCACTGTATGCGGCGCGACCGATTGGGAGCTTCAAATCGGTCAAGCGGCACTAGAGATTCATGAGTCTTCTGGCGCCCTCTTGCTTTCCGAAGTTCGCGCAAGAGGTCGCTGGACGAGTTCACGAACTTCGGAAAGGGCGCTAGATGAAGGCGGTCTGGTACGAACGGACCGGCGCGGCACCGACGGTGCTCACCGTCGGCGAGATGCCGACGCCCGAGGCCGGCCCAAGTGAAGTCCGGGTTCGCCTCGAGGCGTCCGGCGTCAACCCGGCCGATGTCGGCCGCCGCAGCGGCAACTATCGCGCGATGGAATTTCCGCGCGTGATCCCGAACAGCGACGGCGCCGGGATCATCGACCAGGTCGGCGAAGGCGTCACCCGCTTTGCGGTCGGTGATCGCGTCTGGCTGTTCAACGGCCAGCGCAATGGCCGCGCCTTCGGCACCGCGGCCGAATACATCACGCTGGCCGACTATCTGGTGACGCCGCTGCCGCAGGACGTGTCGTTCGCGGCCGGCGCGACGCTCGGCATCCCCTGCATGACGGCGTGGTGCGCGCTGTTTGCGGACGGCCCGATCTCGGGGCAGACGGTGCTGGTTACCGGCGGCGCCGGCGCGGTCGGTCACTACGCCGTGCAATTGGCAAAATGGGGCGGCGCGCGTGTGATTGCGACTGTCAGTTCGCAGGTCAAGGACGTCGAGGCGCGGCTCGCCGGCGCCGACACCGTCGCCAACTACCGGACCGAGGATGTTGTCTCGAAGGTGATGGCCTTCACCGAGAACCGCGGTGTCGACCGCGTGATCGACGTCGATTTCGGCGGCAATCTCGCGACCACGCTGAAGATCATGGCGATGAACTCGACGATCGCAGTCTACGCCACCAACGGCAACCGCACGCCGACGCTGCCGGTGCGCGAATTGATGGAGAAATGCATCACCGTGCGCTCGCTGGTGCTGTTCGCGCTGCCGCCGCCGCTGCTCGCGGCCGCGCAGGCCGACATCACCCAATGGCTGGCGTCGGGTACCCGCGTGCACAACATCGCCGGGCAATTCGCGCTCGCCGAGACCGCCGTCGCCCATCTCGCCGTCGAGAAGGGCGACAAGGTCGGCACCGTGATCGTCGACTGCGCGCGTTAATCTTCTGCCTCTCCCCGCACGCGGTAGGGCAATCGCATATGGCCGTTTGAGGCCATCGGAGTTCCCACAAACTCGTCATGCCCGGGCTTGTCCCGGGCATCCACATCTTCGTATCCACGCAAAGAAAAGACGTAGATGGCCGGGACAAGCCCGGCCATGACGGCGCGGAAGAATCGGTTCATTCCAAATGCGATTGCCCTGCCGCACGCGGAGCGAGGTCAGATGAACAATGCAGCTCCTCAGTGGATCGGCGTGATGCGCTCATCGCTCGGCCCCAGGCCAAACTCGTCCAGTCCTTCGGCCAGGAGATCGCCGAGCATCGGTTCGCCCAACAGATAGTTGGCGACATGGCCGGTGCGTCCGCGCGCGGCCTCGCGGCGGAGATCGGCCCATTCCTCGATCGTGCCGTCGCCGCGGCCGAGCCGCATCAGGGCGATGAGGTCGACCTGCTCGTCCTCGCTAAGCGCGTCGATGAAGCCGGTGATCTCGCGCGCCACCGGATCCCTGCCGTTATCCTCCAGCACATCGATCATGTCGTCGTCGGCGCCGTTCGAGCCGGAGTCGGGATCGACGAGCCCCTCCTTGACGTCGAATTCGCGCGCCTTCTCGATCAAGAAGCCGACCTTTTCAGGGGAGATTGCGAGTTCCGGCATTGCACACTCCTTCGTCCAACGAGGCGGTAACGCAGGAGGCGCCGACTTGATCCATTGCGCCGGCGTGCGGAAACCCGCATGGTCCGGCAAGAGCAACAAGAAACAGAGGGCACGCCGCATGCACTGGACCGTAGGCAAGGTCAGGATCACCAAAGTCGTCGAGCTCGAGACCGTCGGCAGCACCCGCTTCATCCTGCCGCTGGCCGGCCGGGAGGAGATCCAGAGCCTGCCCTGGCTGATCCCCCACTTTGCCAATGAGGAGGGCCGGCTGAAAATGTCGATCCATTCGTTGCTGGTGGAAGCGCCGGAGCACCGCATCATCGTCGACACCGGGCTCGGCAACGACAAACAGGGCCGCAATGTGCCGACCTGGAACAACCGCAGCGATCCGTTCCTTGAGAAGCTGACCGCCGCCGGATTTGCGCCAGACAGCATCGACACCGTGCTGTGCACGCATCTGCATGTCGACCATGTCGGCTGGAACACCAAGCTCGTCGGCGGCAAATGGGTGCCGACCTTCGCCAATGCGCGCTACGTGTTCGGCAAGACCGAATACGAGCACTGGCGCGACCATAGCGACGATCCCGCGCATGCCGCCGTGTTCGCCGATTCCGTGAAGCCGATCGCGGATGCCGGCAAGGCCGAGCTGGTGCCGAGCGACCACCGGCTGACCGAGGAGATCACGCTGATCCCGACGCCGGGACACAGCCCCGGCCATATGAGCATCCACATCAGATCCGGCGGCGAGGAGGGCCTCCTGACCGGCGATGTCGCGCATCATCCCTGCCAGATGTACCACCTCGACTGGTCATCGACCGCGGACTCCGACCAGAAGCAATCGGCCGCGACGCGGCGCGAATTGTTCTCGCGCTTTGCCGATACGCCGACGCTGGTGATCGGCGGGCATTTCAATGCCGGCCACATCAAGCGCGATGGCGACGCCTTCAGGTTCGTCGCGCTGGCGTGAGCTTCTTCTCGAGCATGATCTTTCGGAAAACCGGTTCTCACTTTTCCGGATGATGCGCTAGATCAAGCTGGCGCGCGCGAGGAAGAGCGCGTCGGCCTCGCTGGCGGCGATCGCGGGCCGGATAGGGCAAGGCCTTGGCCCGTCCGGGAAGGTTGCGCTCGAGCTCGGCGCGCTCCTCGTCATCAGAAGCGATATAGACGGTGACCCGGATCAGCCGGCCCAGCTCGGCCTTGCGCGCCTTCATCCACAGCACCATCGGCTTGCCGGCGGCGACCTCCGGTTGATCGTCGACGTTGACGATCACGGCGAGCGGTCGGTTTGCGGCAAGCAGCTGGCTGTATTCCGCGGTCCAGTCGCAGCCGTCCTGTTCGGTCTGCAGGCGGCCGGTCGCGATGAAGATGCCGGGCTCGGCCTCGCGAAAGAATTTCATGGAAACTTCCTCATGGCGGCGGCGCCCGACCGGAGCCCATCGGGCGGATCCGGACGGGGCGACGGCACAAATATCTTTCGACTGACGGTCGGTCAATCAATCTAAGCGATTTCAAAGTCATTCTAAATGTGCAATCTCAGAATCGGTTATCAGATGCGGATGGATGCTCACGACGTGATCGGCAAGCGGCAGGCGGCAGCCACGCGCGGCGCGGCACAACGCTGGAGACGGACCCAGCCCGCCGAGGTCAGGGTCGACGACCTGATGTCGGCGGCTGCTGCCCTCTTCATTGCAAAGGGCATCGAGGCCACCACGATCGACGACATCGCCGCCCGGGCCGGCGTCGCGAAGGGCACGTTCTACCATTACTTCTCGACCAAGGCCGACGTGATCATCGCGCTGCGTACGCGCTTCGCGCAGGACTTCCTCGCCCGGGTGGCGGCGGCGATCGCCGAGCGCGCCGCGGACGATCATCCCGGACGGCTGTCAGTCTGGCTGCGCGGCGCCGTCGGAACCTATCTCGCCAATGTCGAGCTGCATGACGTCGTGTTTCACGACTTCCCGCATCATCAGCGGCAGTCGCAGGAAAAGGACGACGTGATCGCCCAGATCGTCGCCGTGCTGGAGGATGGCCGAAAGGCCGGCGTCTGGGCTTTCCCGAACGCCCGCAGCGCGGCGCTGATCGTATTCGACGGAATGCATGCCGTGGCCGACGATGCGATCGTCGCGGGCACGCGCGATCCCGAGCCACCGTGCCGGCTGCTGGAAGAGATGTTCACGCGGATGTTGGCGGCGCCCCGTCCGCGATCATGACCGGCGATCGAAGGAACGGCTCAGAGCGGCCACCCCGGAAGGTGATGGCTGCAATGCCATGGCCGTGAAGCGGTTGAATTTCCCGGCGCGCTGTTCCATGAAGCGTGTCGAGGTATACCAGTAACAATCCTCAGGACATCGCAGGGAGTGATCAACATGAAGCTTGTTCGTTATGGCGAAAAGGGTGCGGAAAAGCCCGGTCTGATCGACAAATCCGGCCAGCTCCGCGACCTCTCGGCCCATCTGAAGGACCTGACCGGCGACGCCTACACGCCGGAGTCGCTGAAGAAGCTTGCTGCCCTCGATCCCGCCTCCCTCCCCGCCGTCGCCGGCAAGCCGCGCTTCGGTGCCCCCGTCACCGGCATCTCCAAATTCGTCGCGATCGGCCTGAACTATTCCGACCACGCCAAGGAAACCGGCAACCCGATCCCGTCCGAGCCGATCTTCTTCCTGAAGGCCAACACCGCGTTGTCCGGTCCCAACGATCCGGTCGAGAAGCCGCGCGGTTCGACCAAGCTCGACTGGGAAGTCGAGATCGCCGCCATCATCGGCACCCGCGCCAAGTATGTCTCGGAGGCCGACGCGCTGAACCACGTCGCCGGCTACTGCATCTGCAACGACGTCTCCGAGCGCAACTTCCAGATCGAGCGCCTCGGACAGTGGACCAAGGGCAAGTCGCACGACACGTTCGGCCCGGTCGGCCCGTGGCTCGCCACCAAGGATGAAATCGCCGACGTGCAGAAACTGTCGATGTGGCTCGACGTCAACGGCCAGCGCCGCCAGACCGGCACGACCTCGACCATGATCTTCACGATGGCGAAGTGCATCTCCTACGTCTCGCAGTTCATGACGCTGCTGCCCGGCGACATTGTCACGACTGGCACCCCGCCCGGTGTCGGCACCGGCATGAAGCCGCCGCAATATCTCAATGTCGGCGACGTCGTGACGCTCGGCATCGAAGGCCTCGGCGAGCAGCGCCAGGAAATCGTTGGGGCGTAAGCGCCCACGCTGTTCCTGAATTCGTCATGCCCGGGCTCGACCCGGGCATCCACGTCTTGGGTCTTCCACAGAGGCAAAGACATGGATGGCCGGGTCAAGCCCGGCCATGACAGAGGAAAGAGCTTTCGCAAGGAACTCCCCAATGAAACTCACCTTCTCTCCCGCCTCCCCGTTCGCTCGCAAGGTGCGCATCGCGGCGATCGAGCTTGGCCTGATCGACAAGATCGAGCTGGTGCCGGCGACCGTCGCGCCCGGCACGGCCAACGACGAATATTCCAAGATCTCGCCGTTGAAGAAACTGCCGGTGCTGATCCTCGACCATGGCGACGTCATCCTCGATTCCTATGTCATCGTCGAATATCTCAACGAGCTCGGGCGGCGGCCGGCTGATCCCGGGCTACGGCCCGCGGCGCTGGAAGCTGAAGACCGATCACTCGCTGCTCAACGGCATGCTCGATTCCATGCTGCTGTGCCGCTACGAGAAAATGGTGCGGCCGCAGGGCTCGCTGTGGCAGGCCTGGCACGACGATCACTGGAACAGGGCCTGGGCCGGCATGGCGCGGTTCGAGAACCGGCCGGATGTTCTCGATGGGTCGTCGTTCGACATCGCGCAGATCGGCCTCGTGTGCGTACTCGGCTATGCCGATTTCCGCTTCGCCGATTGCGGCTGGCGCAAGGCCTATCCCAAGCTCGACGCCTTCTACCAGAAAATGCTGGAGCGGCCGTCGGTGAAGATCTCGGCGCCGCCAGCGGCGTAACCACGGCAGGAGGGAAGCAAAATGCGCGATCGCTTCCCCCTCTTTCATATCTTCGGCGCGAGCCTTGTGCTCGCGTTGACCGTCCTGGGCACTGATGTGAGGGCCGACGGCATGGCGCCATGGACAGCAGAACCAGCCTTGTGGATCGCCGGCCGCGCTCGACGACGGCTGGACGATTGCCACGCCCGACAGCGTCGGCATGGACGGCGAACGGCTGTGCGGCATCGCCGCGCGGCTCGGCTTGCGCAGCAGCGAGGTGCATTCCGTTGTCGTGGCGCGCCACGGCAAGCTAGTGTTCGAGCAGTATTTTTCCGGCATCGACCAGCCATGGGGGCAGCCGGAGGGGCGCATCGAATTCACGCCGACGACCAAGCACGACATGCGTTCGGCGTCGAAAAGCGTGACGTCGCTGCTGGTCGGCATCGCGATCGACCGCAAGCTGATCGCGAGTGCCAATGAGCCCGTGCTGAAGTTCTTCCCCGAACATCAGCCGGCAAAGTCAGCCGGATGGGACGCCATCACGCTGCGCCATCTCTTGACGATGTCGTCAGGCATCAAATGGGACGAGACGCTGCCCTGGAACGATCCTGCCAACGACGAGCCGCACCTTGCCTTCGATGCCGATCCGATCGGCTATGTCCTCGGCAAGCCGATCGCCGCGCCGCCGGACACGCTGTGGACCTATAATGGCGGCGGCACGGATCTGCTCGGCAACATCGTCGAGCAGGTCTACGGCAAGCCGCTTGAAGCGTTCGCACGCGAGGCGCTGTTCCAGCCGCTCGGCATCACCGATCTCGAGTGGAAGACCTACAAGAACGGCAAGATCGCCGCCGCTTCCGGGCTCAGGCTCCGGCCACGCGACGCCGCGAAAATCGGCCAGCTCGTGCTCGATCACGGTCAATGGAAAGGGCAGCAGATCATCTCGGCCGACTGGATCGCCCAATCGATCGCGCCGCGATTCCAGGCCGTCGGTTATTTCGGCGGCACGCTGTTCTACGGCTATCAATGGTGGATGGGACGATCCCTGGCCGAAGGCAAGGAGATAAAATGGATCGGCGCCTTCGGCTGGGGCGGCCAGCGCATCATCGTCATTCCCGATCTCGACCTAGTGATGATGACGACGGCAGCCCAGTACGGCCAGCCGAAGGAAGGCCTTGCGGCGATGGATATCCTCGCCAACATCATCATTCCCGCCGTGCGCGACGCGCACTAGAACGTTCCTACGCGTTTCTTCACGCGAACCGGACTCCACTTCGCTCGAAAACGCCAACGCCAAGGAATCACCATGAGCCTGAAGTTTACCGCCGGCGATCTCACCATTCATCGCATTGTCGAGCAGGAGACCACATTCCTGCCCGCGCACGACATGCTGCCCGGGCTGACGCCGGACGTGCTCGCCGAGAACCGCGGCTGGATGAAAGCGACGGGTGCGCTCGACGACAGCGACACCTTGATCCTGGCGTTCCAGTCCTATGTCGTGAAGACACCGCACCATACCATCCTGATCGACAGCTGCATCGGCAACGACAAGCCGCGGCCGGCGCGGCCGAAATGGAACATGAAGACCGACGAGACCTATTTGCGCAGCCTCGCATCGGCAGGCTTCTCCGTCGGAGACATCGACTATGCGATGTGCACGCATCTGCATGTCGATCATGTCGGCTGGAACACGCGGCTGGAGAACGGCCGCTGGGTTCCGACCTTTCCAAACGCGCGCTACGTGTTCGACAAGGCCGAGTTCGACTACTGGACCGAGAGCAACGCGAAGGCGGAGGTCCCGCCTTTCGTGGACAGCGTGCTGCCGGTGGTCGAGGCCAAGCGGGCCGAGATCGTCGGCCATGATTTTGCGATCGGCGACCATGCCCGCATCCTGCCGACGCCCGGCCACACGCCGGGCCACGTCGCCTTCGCCTTCGGACGCGGCAAGGACGCTGCAGTCTTTTCGGGCGATCTGATGCACTCGCCGATCCAGACGCATTACCCGGAGCTGTCGGCGAAGTTCGATGTCGACCAGACGCAAGCCGCGAAGACGCGGCGCGGCTTCCTGGAGCGTTATTGCGACACCGACACGCTGTGCTGCCCCGCGCATTTCCCTTCGCCGTCGATTGGCAAGATCAGGCGGAAGGGAAACGGGTTTGTGTGCGAGACGGTGTGAGGTGAACTGAACTCGCGACAGACGCTCTCTCCACCCTCCCCTGGAGGGGGAGGGTCGGCTCACAGCGAGCGAAGTGAGATGTGAGGCGGGGCCGGGTGATCTCTCCATACGGGCATCACCCGATACGAAAGATCTCGGTTCGCATTTCACGCGAACCGATCCTCCCCCTCCAGGGGAGGATAAGAGCGTGCCCCGCCCTAATCGAACAGGCTCGGCGTGTGGTTCACGATCGCGCCTTCGATCTGCAGCATCTTCAGCTTGGTGACGACGCCGCCATTGGCCGAGAAGCCGCCCGGCTTGTTGCCTGCCGCCAGCACGCGGTGGCAAGGCACCACGATCGGGCACGGGTTGCGGCCGAGCGCCTGGCCGACGTCGCGTGACAGCTCGACGCCGCCGAGCTGCTTGGCGATGTCGCCATAGGTTATGGTCTTGCCCGGCGGAATTTTCCGCGCGATGTCGTAGACGCCGCGGTTGAATTCCGGCACGCCGTCGAGATCGAGCACGATGTCGGCGAGGTCGTTCGGCTTGCCGGCGAGCAGCTCGATCATACCGTCGATCGCGTGCTGCACCTCGGCCGGTGGCGCCGCCTCGGTGATCTCGCCGTTGCGCTGGAAGATCCGCTTGCGGGTCTTCTCATCAGTGCCCATCGGCAGCTGCACCCCGGTGACGCCGTGCTCGCCCCAGACGACGCCGCAGGCGCCGATCATGGTTTCGAAGATTGCAAAATGCTGGCCGGTCATGGCTCGCTCCAGATGTTCCCTTCAGCTCTCGCGTGAGCTTGCTGTTGATCCGGAATCTAGGCTTGGAGAATGTTGCTATCCACCCGAATTCCGTGGGAACTTCGGCCAAATCAACAACATCTCCTGCCTCTTCGCGAGCCCCCAAATGCACAGCCTCCACGTCAACGGTTTCGACATGCCCTATCTCGATGTCGGAGAGGGCCCGCCGCTGGTCTGCGTGCACGGCTCGCTGTGCGACTTCCGGATCTGGTCGGCGGTGCTCGGCCCGCTGACGCGCCGGCACCGCGTGATCGCGGTCAGCCTGCGGCATTTCTTCCCGGCGCATTGGGACGGCGTCGGCGACACCTATTCGATCGCGCAGCACGTCGACGACGTGATCGCGTTTATCGAAAAATTCGACACCGGACCGGTCGACCTGATGGGGCATTCCCGCGGCGGCCATATCTGCTTCCGCGCCGCGCAGCGGCGGCCCGACCTGTTGCGCAAGCTGATCCTCGCCGAGCCGGGCGGCGAGCTCGACGAGACCCTCGATCCCGATTTCAAGCCGGGCCCCTCGCCGCTGGCGGCACGCTTCGCGGCATGCGCGGCGGAAATCGCCAAAGGCGATATCGACGGCGGCTTGCAGATCTTCATGGACGCGCTCGAAGGCCCCGGCGCCTGGAAGCGGATTCCGGCAACCTCCAAGCAGCTGCTGCGCGACAATGCGACCACGCTGATCGGCCAGACCCGCGACCAGCGCCCGCCCTTCTCGAAGGCGGACGCGGAAGCGATCAAGACACCGACGCTGTTCATCGGCGGCGCCAACACCAAGGGCACGCTGCCGAAGGTGCTGCACGCGCTCGCCGCAAACGTGAAGGGCGCGCGCACCGAGATGATCCCGGGCACCACGCATCCGATGTTCGAGCAGGCCCCGCAGCGCTACTGCGAAATCGTGCTGGAGTTTCTGGCGAGCTAGCGGTGCCTCTCTTCACCTCGCCCCGCTTGCGGGGAGAGGGAGAAGGTCACACCTTCCACGCACCGACCGGCTGGCGCACGGCGACGTTCAGCCGGTTCCAGACGTTGATCGCCGCGATGCCGAGCACCAGCGACGCGAGCTGCTGTTCGTCAAAGTGCTTGGCAGCCTCGTCCCACACCGCGTCCGTCACCGGATCCTCGCGGTCGCTGAGCCGGGTCACCGCCTCGGTCAACGCCAGTGCGGCGCGCTCGGCCTCGCTGAAATACGGCGCGTCGCGCCAGGCACCGACCGCGAACAGCCGCTCGTCGGTCTCGCCGGCGCGCCGGGCGAGCTTCGGGTGCATGTCGACGCAGACGCTGCAGCCATTGACCTGGCTGGCGCGCAGATGCACCAGTTCCAGCAGCTTTTCCGGCAATGCCTGTTTGGTGCTCTCGCTCAGCGCCTGCAGCGCCTTCATGGCCTCGGGAACAACCATCACCGGGTGGTTCATGCGGGCTTTCATCATGTCGCTCTCCTGATTTGCCTTTTGACGGCGCCGCGCCGATCTGTTGTCACATCGGCGCAGTTTCGTTCGTCATCGCCATGACGGAGCGGACAAAGGGAATGTGACCGATGGACGAGAAAAATTCTCTCACCGAACAGTTCGAGGCCAACCGGCCGCGCTTGCGGGCCGTGGCCTATCGCATGCTGGGCTCGACCGCCGAAGTCGACGATGCCGTACAGGAAACCTGGCTGCGGCTCGGCCGCACCGACGCTGCTGCGGTCGACAATCTCGGGGGATGGCTGACCACGGTGATCGCGCGCATCTGCCTCGACATGCTGCGCTCGCGCAAATCGCGCCGCGAGGAGCCGATCGGCCCACATGTGCCGGAGCCGATCGCGGACAATCCGTCCGAGCGCGAGACCGAGATGGCCGATTCCGTCGGCGCCGCGCTGCTCGTGGTGCTGGAAACGCTGGCGCCGGCCGAGCGGCTGGCTTTCGTGCTGCACGACATGTTCGCGGTGCCGTTCGAGGAGATCGCGCCGATCGTCGGCCGTACGCCGGCCGCCGCGCGGCAGCTCGCCAGCCGTGCCAGGCGTCGCGTGCAGGGTACGCCGCCCGCACCGGACGCCGATCTCAGCCGGCAGCGCGGCATCGTCGAGGCCTTCCTTGCCGCCTCCCGCAACGGCGATTTCGAAGGGCTGCTGGCCGTGCTGGCGCCCGACGTCGTGGTACGCGCCGATCAGGCTGCGCAGCGGCTAGGCTCGCTGCCGGTCATCCGCGGCGCCGCAGCGGTTGCCGAAAGCTTCAAGGGACGCGCGCAGGCGGCGAAGCCCGCGCTGGTCGACGGCGGGATCGGCGTTGCCGTCATCTTCGGCGGCGCGCTGCGCATCGTGCTGCGGGTCACGATCTCAGGCGACAGGATCGCAATGATCGACGCGACCGCCGACGCCTCGCAGATCGAGACCTTCGATGTCGAGGTGCTTGAGCGCGGCTGACGCGGCTGGAGACAGCAAAGTCGCAATGCTAGTGTCTTCCTGCACAGGGAGGACAATCATGAAACTGTCCATCAAATTGCTCGCGTCGGCCGGCCTGCTCACCCTTGCCTCCTCCTCCGCCTTTGCCGCCGCAGACGAGAAGCTGCGTGCGGCCGCCGAGCAGGCGCAGCCGGCGGTGATCGAGAGCCTGCACGACATGGTGCTGATCGAGTCGGGCTCCAGCGATGTCGAAGGCTTGAAGAAGATGGCCGACTACACCGAGGCGCGGCTGAAGGCGCTCGGCGCCAGGACCGAACGCCGCAAGACCACGAAGGGCGCCGGCGCCGACATGGTGATCGGCACCTTTGAGGGCACCGGCAGCAAGAAGCTGATGCTGATCGCGCATATGGACACGGTCTATGAGCACGGCATCCTCGACACCCAGCCCTACAAGGTCGACGGCAACAGGATCTATGGACCCGGCATTGCCGACGACAAGGGCGGCATCGCCGTCATCCTGCATGCGCTCAAGATCCTGAACGATGCGGGCTGGCGCGACTACGCCAAGCTCACGGTGTCGCTCAATCCGGATGAGGAGGTCGGCTCGATCGGCTCCGGCGAGATCATCGCCGAGCTCGCCGACCAGCACGATGTGGTGCTGTCCTGCGAGCCGACGGTGGCGCCGCCGGTCGCGAAAAATGAAAGCCTGCTGCTCGGCGCCAGCGGCACCGCCACCGGCACGATCGATGTGAAGGGCAAAGCCTCGCATGCCGGCGCCGCGCCGCAGCTCGGCCGCAACGCGCTGATCGAGCTCGCGCATCAATTGCTGCAGACCCAGGACGTCGCGAAATCGATTCCAGGCACGCAGCTGAACTGGACCACAGCGAAGGCCGGCATCGTGCGCAACCAGATCCCCGATCACGCCACCGCCGGTGCCGACATCCGCCTCACCATTCCCGACGGCGTGCAAAAGCTGCAGGCGGCGCTCGACGAGAAGGTGAAGAACAGACTGATCGCGGACACCGAGGTGACCGTGAAGGTCGTCGCCGGCCGCCCGCCCTTCGTCGCCGATGATCGCGGCCGCGCACTCGCCAGGCAGGGACAGGCGATCTACACCGAACTCGGGCGCACGCTCGACATCGCGGAAATGACCGGCGGCGCGACCGACGCCGGCTACGCCGCGCGCAGCGGCAAGGCCGTCGTGGTCGAAAGCTTCGGCCTCGCCGGCTGGGGTTATCACGCGCGCGACGAATACATCGACACCAACTCGATCGTGCCGCGGCTCTATCTGATGACGCGGACGCTGATGGAGCTGGGCAAGGCGAAGTAGCATTTCCGCAAACCCGTCATGCCCGGGCTTGTCCCGGGCATCCACGCCTCTGGTCCATATCAAGAAAGAGGCGGACGGCCGACCGTGACGGACATTGGACGGCTGCCGCAGCGCGGCCCGGTCAAAACCGGCCCATTCTCAATCGCTTAGCGCTGTCGCAACTTCGAGCCTTGACCGCTCCTGCAACCCGCAGTAGCTTCATTTTCGAACACGGAATTCCGTATTCCAAACTGGACGGTCGGTATGATCCCGTTGGACCCGCTTCCAAACCTCATCGACCAGGTTTACGGGCGATTGCTCGAAGCGATCATCGACCGCACGCTGCTGCCTGGCCAGCGCATCACCCAGAACGAACTCGCCGATCGGCTCGGCGTCTCGCGCCAGCCGATTTCGCACGCCCTGCATCTGTTGCATCGCCAGGGCCTTGTCGCGGAGAGCGGCAGACGCGGCTTCGAGGTGACGCAGCTCGATCCGCAGCGCATCCGCGAACTCTATGAAGTCCGCGGCGCCATCGATGCGCTGGCGGCGCGGCTTGCCGCTACGCGTGTGAAGGAGGATGCCGCAGCACGCGGGCAACTCGAAGCCGCGCTCGAAGCCGGGCGCGCGATCGATGACGGCACGCCGCTGGCGCGCCTGATCGCACTCGACGTCGATTTCCACAGCGCGATCTATCGCCTCGCCGGCAATTCCGCGATCGAGGAGATGATCGCGCCGCAATGGCCGCATATGCGCCGCTCGATGGCGACCGTGCTCGCCGAGCTCGATTACCGCGGCAGCGCCTGGACCGAACACGAGACCATCGCCGCACATGTTTTTTCCGGCAATACCGCAGCGGCAGAAGCCGCGGCGCTGGCGCATGCGCAGACGGCGGGACGGATGACCGAGGAGAAGCTGAGGGCAATCGATGTGGCGGCGTAGTTAGGCCGTCGTTCCGGGGCGGTGCGTAGCAGCGAACCCGGAACCTCGAGATTCCGGGTTCGCTGCGCGCCCCGGAATGACAATGACAACAACAGGAGGAAAAGCACCATGAAACTGACCCAAGAGCAGGTCGAATTTTTCCATCGCGAAGGCTGGCTGTTCCTGCCCGAGCTGTTCAGCCAGGAAGAGGTCGACTTCCTCGCGCGCGAGGCAGTCTCGATCTATGACACCAACCGCCCCGAGGTGTGGCGCGAGAAGAGTGGCGCGCCGCGCACGGCCTTCGCCGCGCATCTCTACAATGAGGCGTTCGGCGTCCTCGGCGCGCATCCGCGCATGATCGACCCCATCGAGCAACTGTTCGGTGAGAAGGTCTACATGCACCAGTTCAAGATCAACGCGAAGGCGGCCTTCACCGGTGACGTCTGGCAGTGGCACCAGGACTACGGCACCTGGAAGCGCGATGACGGCATGCCGGAGCCGCGCGCGATGAACATCGCGATCTTCCTCGACGAGGTGATGCCGATCAACGGCCCGCTGATGCTGGTGCCGCAGAGCCAGTCCGCGGGCGATCTGAAAGCCTCGCACGATCTCGAAACCACGTCCTATCCGCTGTGGACGCTGGACGAGGAGACGGTGACCCGCCTGGTGAAGCAGGGCGGCATCGTCGCGCCGACCGGCAAGCCCGGCGGCATGCTGATGTTCCACGGCAATCTGGTGCACGGATCGAGCGGCAACATCACGCCCTACCCGCGCAAGATCGTCTACCTGACGCTGAACGCGGTCTCGAACTATATCCGCACCCCGACGCGGCCCGACTACATCGCGCACCGCGACTTCACGCCGATCCAGACGGTTGCCGACGACGCGCTGCTGCGGCTCGCCCGCGCACCGCGGCAGGCGGCGGAGTAAGAATCGGCCGTCATTCCGCGGCGGCGCGTTAGCGTCAAACCACTGATGCGCGATCGCGCATCGGGGAATCTCGAGGTTCCGGGTTCGCGTTTCACGCGCCCCGGAACGACCCTTTTGTTTGGAAAGCATCATGAACCTGCATCACCTCCTCAAAACCCGCGCCGCCGCCGGCAAGCCGGTGCGCGTCGTCCTGATCGGCGCCGGAAAATTCGGCTCGATGTTCCTGTCGCAGGTGCCGCACACGCCGGGGCTCGAGGTACCCGTGATCGTCGATCTCGACCGTGACCGCGCGCGCGAGGCGTGCCGCACGGTCGGCTGGGACGACGCGCGGATCAGCGCCACCACCTTCACCGACGACGGTGCACGTGCGATCGCCGGCGGCGCATTCGATGTCGTGGTGGAAGCGACCGGCAATCCCGCCGTCGGCATCCGTCATGCCCGCGCGGCGATTGCCGCCGGCAAGCATGTCGTGATGGTCAATGTCGAGGCCGATGTGCTGGCGGGGCCGCTGCTCGCCGAGGAGGCACGCAAGGCCGGCGTGGTCTATTCGCTCGCCTATGGCGACCAGCCGGCGCTGACGGCCGAGATGGTCGACTGGGCGCGCGCCACAGGCTTCCGCGTCGTCGCAGCCGGCAAGGGCACAAAGTATCTGCCGGCCTATCATGACGTCACGCCGGAGGGTGTGTGGCAGCATTACGGGCTCACCGCCGGCGAGGCGCAATCCGCCGGCATGAACCCGCAGATGTTCAACTCCTTCCTCGACGGCACCAAATCCGCGATCGAGATGGCGGCGATCGCCAATGCCTGCACGCTCGACGTGCCGTCGGAAGGATTGCTGTTTCCGCCCTGCGGCGTCGACGACCTGCCGCATGTGATGCGGCCGCGCGACAAGGGCGGCGTGCTGGAGAAATCCGGCATCGTCGAAGTGGTGTCGTCGCTGGAGCGCGACGGCCGTCCGGTGTTTCGCGATTTGCGCTGGGGCGTTTATGTCGTGCTGGAGGCGCCCAACGATTATGCCGCGGATTGCTTCAAGCAGTACGGCCTCAAGACCGACGCCTCCGGCCGCTATGCGGCGATGTACAAGCCGTATCATCTGATCGGGCTCGAGCTGAACATCTCCGTGCTGTCGGCGGCGCTGCGCAACGAGCCGACCGGGCAGCCGCGCGGCTTCCGCGGCGACGTCGCAGCGGTGGCCAAGCGCAATCTGCGCGCCGGCGAGATGCTCGACGGCGAAGGCGGCTACACCGTGTGGGGCAAGCTGATGCCGGCCGCCGCCAGCCTCGCCACCGGCGCACTGCCGATCGGTCTTGCCCATCGAGTGAAGCTGAAGAACGACGTCGCCCATGGCGCGGTGGTGCGCTGGAGCGATGTCGAGGTCGACGAGAGCAACGATACGATCAAGACGCGCAAGGCGATGGAGCAGGCGTTTTCGCGCTGACGCTCGAACGAGGGGACGTCCTTCACCTCTCCCCGCCCTTTGCGGGGAGAGGTCGGATCGCCCCGGCGATGCGAAGCATCGTCCGGTGTGATCCGGGTGAGGGGCAAGGCACTGCGCTCGACAAACAGCGAAGTGCTCGCCGGATGGATGCCCCTCTCCCTGTAAGAACGGGGAGAGGGAGAAGATGGAGCGCGGCTCAATAACTACGGCAGCAGCCGGCTCGCCTTCGCCAGCTTGAACCATTTGCGGAACATGGCTTCCGTATCCATCATCTCGGTGAAGCCAGCTTGGTTGATCTTCACCGTCGAGACGATCGACGGCGGACCGGGTTCAGTCTGTCCGTAGCGCATGCTGTAATCGGCATATTGGAAGGACAGGCCGACGAACTCCTCCAAGCCGGGCGCGATCAGGTCGTGCTTCCTGCGCAATTCGTTCCACGGCGCAATCCATTTCGGATACTCCTGCGCCAGCGACAGCGGCACGTGCCGGCCGGGCGTCATCTCGAGCGCATCCGAGACCGCCGGCCAGATATTTTCCCAGGTGAAGACGTCGCCATTGGTGACGTTGAACGCTTCGTTGCGCGCAGCCTCGGCGTCGCCCGACCAGGCGATCGCGCGTGCCAAGAGATCGACATCGACCGCCTGCGCGACGCGCGGCGCGCCGCCCGGATAATCCAGCGGCCTTCCCTGCGCGCGCAGCACCGCCGCATAGACGCCGAGCGGCGGGATCAGGTCCATCGCGCCGCCCATGGCTTCGCCGATGATCAAGACCGGGCGCAAGATGCTCCAGTGCCAGCCCTTGCCCCGCTGCAGCTCGCGCAGGAAATTCTCCTGCGCCCAATAGAAATTCGGCTGCTCGTACATCTCCGAACGGCCCTCGCGCGCCGGCACCGTGAGCGGCCGGACATGCACGCCATAAGCCTTGGTGCCCTGCAGCAGCGCGACATGCTTGAGATCGGGCGCGACGGGTTCGAGCACGCCCATCAGATTGCGCAGCATCCGGTCGTTGGTTTCGATCTGCCCGGCATCGCGCCAGCCGTCGACCAGGCTGGACGCCTCATAGAGCGCGGCGTAGATCAGGTGCGTTGCGCCGCCGAGCTCGGCTGCGGCGCGACGGCAATCCTCCGCGCTGGTGAGATCGATTCGCACATGCCGCGCGCCGTAGAGATCGCGCGGCTTGCGGCGCGACAGCGCAATGCGCTCGCAATCGTCGGATGCGCCGAAGTGTCGCAAGGCGGCGTTGCCCACGAGGCCGGTCGCGCCGGCAACCACGATTTTCTTGTTGGCCATGTCCTTGAACTCCCATCAACCCACCCGCCCTGCGTAGCAGATCGCGGCAGGGCCGGCAGCCATCGCCGCGGGTATCGGATGAGACCGACAGCGCCGATTGTCCTTCGCACCTGCAACGAAGGCAGGCGCTTGATTTCCTCCGGCAAACGATCATCCTGACCGGCGGAACCGGAAACTCGGATTTCCACAACAAGAGCCCGTCGAGGGCCACCGGACACATTCATCACAGAACGTCGATCGATCGGCGAAGAAAGACGACACCAAGATCGTTCCCCTTGTCGAGGTATCGGCACACAGGAGGGATACGCATGAAGCGTCGTGAATTCTTGAAGGCAGGCGGCGTCGGGTTGGCCGCGACGGCGGTCGCCGCGCCCGCGGTCGCGCAATCGATGCCGGAGGTCAGGTGGCGGCTCGCGGCGAGCTGGCCGAAGGCACTCGATACGCTCTATGGCGGGTGTGAATTCTTCTGCAAGCGCGTCGCCGAGATCACCGACAACCGCTTCCAGATCCAGTCGTTCGCCGCCGGCGAGATCGTGCCCGGCTTGCAGGTGCTGGACGCCGTCTCCAACGGCACGGTCGAGATGGGCAACACCGCGCTGTATTATTACTGGGGCAAGAATCCCGCCTTCACCTTCGGCACGTCGCTGCCGTTCGGCCTCAACACGCGCCAGCACATTTCCTGGCTGCAATGGGGCGGCGGCACCGACCTGCTCAACAATTTGCTCGCAGAATACAACTGCATCGGCATTCCGACCGGCTCGACCGGCGCCCAGATGGGCGGCTGGTTCCGGAAGGAGATCAAGTCGATGGCGGATTTCCAGGGCTTGAAATTCCGGGTCGGCGGCTTCGCCGGAACCATCATCGCCAAGGTCGGCGGTGTGCCGCAGCAGATCGCCGGCGGCGACATCTATCCGGCGCTGGAAAAA